>NZ_CP142422.1:0-5234367 GCF_035974275.1 Chryseobacterium sp. MYb264 | reverse complement strand
AATTTATGCCCCGATTAACTCTTGATTATTACATTTTTAGAAGGAGGACAAAGGTCTTATATTTTCTTTTTAAAAAAAAATATTGCGGGTATTGATTATTTAAAAATATATTTGTATGTCTATAATACGCCTAATAATGATAAGCACAAAACACTCATTACGAGTACGTTACGGAGAAACAGATCCAATGAAATATGTATACTACGGAAATTATGCAGAGTATTTTGAAGTAGCTCGCGTCGAGCTTTTCCGCAGCATAGGAATGTCTTATAATGAGATTGAAAATCAAGGAATTTGGCTTCCTGTATCAGAGTATAAAATTAAGTATTTGCGTCCTGCTTTATACGATCAGCAATTAGAAATCCATACTTATGTGAAAAAAATTCCAGGGGTAAAAATTGAATTTGAGTATGAAATTTACAATGAAGATATGATAAAAATCACGGAAGCCTCTACCACACTTTTCTTTTTGGACGCCAAAACCAATAAAGTGATCAAATGCCCAGACTTTTTAATGGAGCTTATAGAGAAGAGCTGGAACAAGTAACAGATGCGGACGGTTTGATCTCCATCAAGACGTTTAAACCTCAAAATTTAAACCTCGAATGGTTAACATTGAATAATAAGCACTTTTTTCACTACATTTAAAATTCAAATAATATAACAGAGATATAATGAAGATTGCATTTTTAGGCCCGCAGGCGAGTTTTACCCAGCTGGCAGCTACACAGCTTTTCCCCGGTGAGGAGCTTATTCCCCAAACCAATATTCTGGACTGTTTTAAATCGGTTGAGAACGGAGATGTTGACAAGGCAGTGGTTCCTCTGGAAAATTCAATTGAAGGAACAGTTTCCATGACGTTGGATTATTTATACAAGACAGCTGCGATAAAAATTAACGCTGAAGCGGTAATGCCTATTGCCCATCATTTGATGATTCATCCCCATAATGAAGCCGGCGAATTAGAAAAAATTTATTCTCATCCTCAGGCTCTGGCTCAGAGTTTTCACTTTTTAGATACCCATTATAAAGACGTTCAAAAACAAGAGTTTTCATCTACAGCGGCAGCGGCAAAATATGTTTCAGAACATCCTGAACTGAAAAGAGCAGCAGTAGCCAATCAGTTTGCAGCCAATTTATATGGCTTAAAAATTATTAACAGAAATATTCAGGATTTTGAACAAAACCATACTCGTTTTATCATTATATCAAAGATGGATGCTGCTTTCGACAACGAAAGCCTACAAGTTCTTGGTGAAAAATCAAGCCTATTGATTACCCTTCCCGAAGATCATGCGGGGGGGCTACATCAGGTTCTTTCGGTCTTTGCTTGGCGGAAAATGAATCTCAGTAAAATCGAATCCCGTACCCTGAAGACCGGACTTGGGAATTATTTTTTCTTTATCAACGTAGTTGGAAAAGGTCATGAGATACTATTCAAAAATGCTCTGGAAGAATTGAAATCCATCCATGCGAAAGTAGATTTTCTTGGTAATTATAAAGAGTATCTTCTAGACAGCTAAAAACAGAAAACAGATCTTAGCGGATTCACCCCCCGTTAAGATCTGCAATTCAAGCTGAAACTGAACGATTGGGAGCATGAATAACTTCGATAAAAACGAGAAACGGTTTGCTCCGAATACACAAAGCCCATACCAAATTCCCGACATTCCCCCGGCATCAATGATGAAAATGCGTTGAAATTCTTGACATTTTTATCCCCACGCCGATTCTTTTCTTACTCTATTCATTATTTTTTTGACAACTCTTATCTTATTTTTATTTTTTTTGACCAGAAATAGAACAATTATTCACCACATAAAGATTTATAATCGTTTACAGATTCAATACAGGAAAGGGATTTCGTTTTAAACTATTAATAAAAATACACGAATTATAGAATTTTATTAAAAAAATAATGTATTTATAATTAAAATAATCTTACCACATTATATTAATCATTAACATACCAACAACATACAGGCATAATTTTTGATGGTGAATTATTTGAAAACTAATTAAAAAATTTACTCATGAAAGCAACAACCTTTACCCTCATGTTTGCTACAGTTTCAGGCAGTATTTTTGGTCAAGTTGGAATTAACACACCCAATCCCACGGCCACATTGGACATCAATGGCACCTTAAAAATCAGACAAACCCCTGCCGCCCCGGCTCTTCCAGGATACCAGATCCTGGCACTCAATCAGAATACAGGAGGTGATTTTCAGGTAGCACAGGTGAGTCCACAACTCATTGTTGATGCGGTAAGCAGTTCAATTTCCACCTCCGGGATCACTAATACCTCTGTGTATGCTGCCCGGAAGACTTCCGGAATAAGCTTGCTGAACCTGTCACTGTTCCCCACCGGCTTCAGATCAGTAAACTTTTTATCTACGGAAAGAACAGTTGGTACAGCATCTCTATTCTCGGACACCGATTACACGTATACCGTTCCTTCCAACGGTACCTATGCGATAGGATTCAGCTTTCGTTACGGCAGTGGTCTGCAGGCTGAGATCCTCTCTAATGCCCCTGGAATAGGAATTGTAAGAAACAGGGGCGGAGTCGCTACATTGATCGACAATCGTCCCTTCAGTGGTGCCAATCTCGTTCTTTTAAGCCTAACCATTTCCGAAACCAGTATTAACTCCCTTTATACTCTGCAGGCGGGAGATAAGTTATCATTCGGGCTAACCGGATCGACTGCGTTGGCTGTTGGTTTAATCGGATCCAGTATCTCGTCTTTTTATATTTATAAAGTTTCAAACTAGAAAAGACAACCTCTACCTTTTAGTCCATCCCGAGAGGATGGACTTTCTTGTTTATAGCGTACTGATATTGTATTGCTTGATGGTTTTCTATTCCGAGATAAGGCGAATTCACGCAATAAGAACCTTAAAAACACATTCAAAACCGTGTCAAAAAACATAAAAAAACATCTCCCTGTGATGTTCGTATCAGTTTGAATCACTTATAAAACCACGGGTTTTTAACAAGCAATTCGGTACAAATATTTATATTTGATTACTAAAAACGAAATAATGATCAATATCCTCATCATCATAGCTGTCATCATTATTATTTTCATATATGCGAGGCTTTTAAGCAGGATCACCGATCTGGAAAGGAAAGTAGATGGTTTGCTGCGGGAGAAAAACGATACTGCAAATCAGCATCAACTTCATCAGGACACTTCGTCTGACGTATCTTCCACAGAGAAAATACGATCTGAAAGTAACATACCGGACATCAATCCGCAAAAGCAGGCACCCGTTCACGAAAAGCCCCTGCCCTCTCAGAAGGATCGGATGACTCCTGTTTTTGAATTTCTGAAACAAAATGCTTTAACCATTATCGGTATTTTTACCCTTGTTTTAGGAATCGGATATTTTGTAAAATATGCAATAGATAAAAACTGGATTGGTGAAACCCCAAGAGTGGGAATCGGAATTGCAACGGGAGCCATTATTATGATTGTAGGACATTTTCTAAAGAAAAATTACAGTGTCTTTTCATCCATTATTACTGGCGGCGGAATTGCGGTATTATACTTTACGACTACAATTGCATTCAGGGAATATCATCTGTTCACTCAGAACACCGCATTTATCATCACCTGCCTGATCACATTCCTTTCTATTGGGCTTGCTTATTTTTATAAAAGTGAAATTTTAATTATTTTTTCACTTTTTGGTGGTTTCCTTGCCCCATTGATGATCAGTTCAGGACAAAGTAATTATCCATTTCTTTTTACGTACTTAATGGTTTTAAATGTAGGAATGCTAATCATCGCTCTTCTTAAAAATTGGAAAAGTGCAGGATGGATTGCTTTTGTATTTACCAATATCTACCTTTTTTACTGGACAGCTGAAAAGACGGAAATCCTGAGTGTCTATTTTTATATTATCAGCTACATGGTCTTTTACGCTTTTGCATTGCAGGATTATTTCAAGGAAAAAACATTGTCGGTCTCAGATATTCTGATGTTACTTCTCATCAATTTTTCCAGCATCATCGGATTAGTATATACTTTTAATGAGCTTAAATATGAACCTGTCATTATTTTCCCTGTTATCTTTGCTTTAGTAAATTCTATTTTACTGTGTAAAGAATATGGTAAAAAGAATTTCGGAATCTACTACTCTACTTTTTCGGCTATTACCGTGAGTTTAATAACGATAGCGATTGCTCTCCAGTTTAAAACCCATCTCATTACCAGTGTCTGGGCTATTGAAGCCACCCTCCTGTTATTCATCTGGAAAAGAACCGGACACAATATCTTTAAAATATGTTTTTATGTCTTGTTTCCAATGGTCATTATTGCTCAGATCATCACCTGGGGTGAATATTTTACATCGAACAAATTAAACATCGTGTTCAATCCTGTATTCCTGACCAGCACAGTAACTGTTATCACCACACTCTCAAATTTATTTTTGTTAAGAAAATTATTGGAAAATGACGAAAAGGAAAACAGTTTCTTTGAAAACCTTTTTATTATTGCGAGCTACGGAATCATTTATTTTGCCTTATTATTTGAACTTATTTATCATATTTCAGATCAACCGTTCAGCATTATTTTCGGTTCCGCCGTTTTATACAGTATTTATTATATTTTCACCTTACTTCTACTTCGCCGAATTTTTGATATCAGCAAAGAATTCAGAATCGGGCTCATCTATCTTTTTCTGTTTCTTATTGTGATCAATTCTTCCGTTTCAGGTTTGAGTATTATAGAATCTATTATATCAAAAAAAATTGCAAGCTATTTCTACGCGCTCCATCTGCTTTACCTTATTCCCTTTATGATAACGGGTTGGCAAATACTGCCTAAAACAAAATTTTTCAGATCCGGCATTTCCTACTGGGTACTTTCTCTCGCCTTAACATTTGTTGTCAGTTTTGAATTGTATCATTTATATAATATCACCTATTCAAACAGTATTGCAGAATCTTATCAGCTGGAAAAACATTTCAGCATTCTTTATCTGCCTATCATCTGGGCTGTCCTTTCGAGTATATTTATTTATATAGGTTTAAAAAATTCGATTGCAGACCTTAGCAAAGCCGGATTTGCATTGATCGGAATTGTGGTTTTAAAACTCTATGCTTACGATGTATGGCAAATGGACAATGTTTCAAGAATTATTGCATTTATCATTCTGGGAATCATTTTATTATTAAGCTCTTTCACTTTTCAGAGGCTTAAGAACATCATTAAAAACCTGGTCGATAAAAAAGAGAAAGAAACAGCAAATACAGAATCGCAATAAAATCATCAATACGTGATTAATTTTCATTTTAAAGATAAATATTATTCAGACTTTGCAAAAAATAACTATATTTATCCTGTTTTTAATCTTTATACATTCTTCAGATTATGAAAAAAATTTTATATTCCTTTTTGTTATGTTCCTCAACTGTCCTTTTTGCGCAGAAAAATCCTTCCACAAGGTTTGCCGTTGCCAATGATATTGTCGGAACCGTTGACATGTTTACCATCAGAAAAGATATTGTTCAAAGCAAAAGTATTTACAAAACGGCAGCAACTCTTCCTCAAAATCTAAAAAAATACAGCTTTATTGCAGACAAAGGGCTTACAGAAGTGAAAATTAAAGCTGGTTATGAAACCTTGGACCGACTGACGATTTCCCAGCTCAATGAACAGTATCAGTTGCCAAAAGGTCAGCCTGTTCTTATCGACGGCTATGAATTTAGCAATCCGGAAACCGCTGTTTACGGAGACGTTTTAGGAAAAATGGAAGTTAAAGATGATAATGGCAGGAAAACACTATTCATCAGTACTCAGAGATAATTAATCAAGCATATTTCATAAAAAAGATACTCAACCGAGTATCTTTTTTTTTATTTCATACCATTTTGTCTTTGAAATTCCCTTTAAATCATTCAACCCCTGCGGGGTTATACCATCATTAAATACTTCTTCGTCAGGCTTCACCCGACGCTACTAATATTTAACCCCTTCAGGGTTTATTAAGGTAAATTCAAAAAGAAAATAGTATTAATTTGACTGGAAGAAGGAGGAAATTGCATGTTGGAAGTTTATCCTGTCAATGCAAATACGAAAAGCCTTTAAGGTCAAATGATATCATTTATTAAAAAAAATTCGGTGTACAATGACAGTTCTCCACTTGGCTCTTTTTACATTTTACTTTTAACTTTTAAAACCTCTAATACTTGTTGTTCCATTTTTTCTTGAGTTCTTCATAGATCTTTTTCTCGGTTGCATTATTTCCCGGTTGGTACAATTTTACATTTTTAATTTCTTCCGGTAAAAAATCCTGATCTACAAAATTTCCCTCATAAGAATGCGCATATTTATACTCTTTACCGTAATCCAACTCTTTCATCAGTTTTGTCGGGGCATTTCTCAAATGCAGAGGCACAGGCAGATTTCCTGTTTGTTTCACCAAGGCCAATGCTTCATTAATCGCATTGTAGGTGGAGTTACTCTTTGGAGAAACAGCAAGATAAACTGCGGTCTCACTTAAAATAATACGTGCTTCAGGATTCCCGATAACATTGACCGCCTGGAAGCAATTATTGGCAATCACCAGTGCATTCGGATTCGCTAACCCAATATCTTCGGAAGCCAAAATCAACATTCTTCTGGCAATGAATTTAATATCTTCACCTCCGGCAATCATTCTGGCTAACCAATAAACCGTGCCATTCGGGTCGCTTCCCCGCATCGATTTAATGAAGGCAGAGATTATATCATAATGCTGTTCTCCGTTTTTATCATAAAGTGCCATGGTTTCCTGTAGAACTTCCAGCACATCTTCATTGGTGATTTTCTTCTTTTTAGAATTGACGTACTGATTCAAAACAAGTTCCACAGAATTGATCAGTTTTCTCCCGTCCCCACCGGAATATTGTATAAAAGCCTGCTTGTCTGCAATTTCAAAATCTGTTTTTTCATCCTGATTATATCGTTTTAAGGCAATATCGATAAGCTCTTCCAGTTTTTCATACGTTAATGCTTTCAAAATATACACCTGGCTTCTTGAGAGCAAAGCAGAAACCACTTCAAAACTTGGATTTTCGGTGGTGGCTCCAATGAGGACGATCCAGCCTTTTTCAACGGCATGAAGCAGGGAATCCTGTTGGGATTTATTAAAACGGTGAATTTCATCGATAAATAATATCGGTGACTTTCCGGAAAACAGATTCTGTTTTTTGGCATCTTCAATCACATCGCGTACATCTTTCACCCCTGAAGACACGGCCGATAATTTATAAAATTTCCGTCCGGACTTTTCAGAAAGAATCTCTGCTAATGTTGTTTTCCCCGTTCCCGGAGGTCCCCAGAAAATTAATGAATTCAGATTATTATTATCAATCATTTTTCTGATGGTTCCCTTCTCTCCGGTAAGATGCTCCTGCCCCAGCACCTCATCCAGAGTTTTTGGTCTCATTCTTTCGGCTAATGGACTATTCTGACTCAAAATTATTGTTTGATTTAAAGTAAATTTTCAATTAAACTTTTCAGAAATGCAGTAAAAATCACGATTTAAAATCCAAAGAGATAACAAATCGACGAACACCCGGATTTATCCGATGAAACGTGGTTTACATGCCTGAAACTTCTAACAAATTTAAACTAATTTTCAAATTTTTACCCTATTTTTGCAATGTTTTGAAACTTACATTCAATAAAATAATCACTTTTCCTTTGGTAATTCTGATCAAATTTTACCAATGGTTTATCTCGCCTTTACTTCCCAAAAACTGCCGTTATGAGCCTACCTGCTCACATTATATGGTAGAATCTCTGCAAGTGCATGGTGTGTTTAAAGGATTTTGGATGGGGGTCAAAAGAATAGCAAAATGTCATCCCTGGGGAGGAAGCGGCTACGATCCTGTTCCACCCAGAAAAACAAAATCAATCGAATAAAAAATGACAAAAAAAATAGAAATGAACAATATTTTTTTCAGAATCTACCTCGCTGTTTTTGCGTTGATTACGCAGACTATGTTTGCACAAAATTATCCCGGAGGGTTATCGGACGGAACTTTAAAAGTAAATTCAGCGGATGTTCCGGTAAAGATTTATGCAACAACAGAGTTGGGAGATCTGAATGTTTTTCCGGACAGAAAAGTGGATGGAAATGTTTTGGTAATCCTGAATGAATCTAATTTTGAACCGAATTACTATAATTTCAGCGTCTTAACACTGGAAAAATTTAAGACTGCACAGTACCAGTTTTTAGACAAAAATTTTAAATTGATTACGGCTCCTGTAAGTCAGGAAAATATTGATACATTTAAATATGCCGTAAAATCCGGCAAACCCATCACTGCTTCTGACAATGTAGAGCTGGAAACCTCTTTCAAAATATGGGATCCCTCCAAAGGAATCAATCTGTTCGGGTTAACCCTGCATTTTTACAGCTTAATGTTTGTTTTTGCCTTTGGTTTCGGATACATTTTAATGACGAAGATATTCAAAATCGACAATGTCAACCAAAAATATTTAGAGCCTCTTTTCACATGGACATTAATCGGTACGATCTTAGGCGCGAGAATGGGACACGTTATTTTCTATCAGCCTGAATTGTTTAAAGAAGATTTCTGGAGTGTTTTTTTACCGATCAGTACGAAGAACGGGCTCAAATTCACTGGTTTTTCAGGATTAGCGAGCCACGGTGCAACCATCGCATTGATCTTCACGACGCTTTATTATTCATTTAAGATCATTAAGAAAAATCCGTTTTGGGTATACGACCGATTGGGAATTGTAGTGTCTTTGGGCGGTGCATTTGTTCGATTAGGAAATTTCTTCAACTCTGAGATCATCGGGAAGCAGGTAGATCCTAATTCTCCATTCGCGTTACTTTTCCCACAGCAGAGCAGCGAATACGGAATTACAGTTCCCCGTTATCCGTCACAATTATTCGAGGCTTTCGGATACATCTGTTTATTCGTAATTCTTTGGATTCTTTATAGAAAAACCAATAAAAAATATCAGCAGGGATGGCTATTCGGGTTATTCTTTATTATCCTTTGGGCCATCAGATTCTTCGTGGAATTCTTAAAAGAGCCACAGGGAGATGAGTTTATCCAGTTCGGAGGATTAAATACAGGGCAGGTGCTTTCTATTCCTTTTATGATCGCCGGATTTGTGATCATGGCTATTTCTAAAAAGTTTAAAATCACTCAGGCAGAAAATGAAAAACCTGACTAGTGATTATCAGAATATAAAAAAAATCAGATCATAGTGTTTATGATCTGATTTTTTTTATATCAATTACAACTTTACAGTTTCACTTCTGCTTTTTCATTAAGCTCCCCGAAGACCTTCCCAAATTCATTGATAATATCCGTTGAGACCATTGCTTCTTTAGAATACTTTTCGGCAGCATAATCAGCGGCTTTTCCATGAAACCAGACCCCTAAAACGGCAGCTTCCTGCTCAGTATATTTCTGAGCCAAAAATGAAGTGATAATCCCGGTCAGAATATCCCCGCTTCCTCCTTTCGCCAGCCCTGAATTTCCGGTAATATTATAAAAAATCTTTCCTTCAGGTGTCACGATCTGGCTATGATGATCTTTCAACACAATAATAATATCGTGTTCTTTCGCCTTTTTTAGGGCTAATTCAGTTCTTTCAAAAGAATCTTTTGTCGCTCCGAATAACCGTGCAAATTCCTTCGGATGTGGTGTAATGATTGATTTTTCCGGAATTAACTGTAAACCATTTTTAGTTTCAGCAATACAGTTTAAAGCATCCGCATCCAATACCACAGGCCTGGAATGATCTTTCAAAAATTTCAGCAAAGCCTTTTTCGTCTGTTCATCGGTTCCGATTCCCGGGCCGATTCCATAGACCGAATTTTCATCTTCCTCTATCACTTCTATGTGCTGATTACCTCCTTCAACAAACATCGCCTCCGGACATGACGTCTGAAGAATGTCGTAACCACATTTCGGAGCCAGAACAAATGTCAGTCCCGAGCCGGTTTTTAAAGCTGCTTTCGCTGACAAAACAGCCGCTCCCATTTTCCCGTAACTTCCGGCTATGATGGTTGCTTTTCCATACGTACCTTTATGTGAAAAATCGCTTCTTACTTTAAATAGATCTTTTATCTCATCATCGCTGATCACAAAATCATTTGTTTCAGTCTGAGAAATATATTCTTCACTTAAATTAATATTTAAAACCTCAACTTTTCCGGTATATTTTCCCGTTTCGGGATGTAAAAAACTCTTCTTCCACAGCTGAAAACTTAAAGTATAATCAGCCCGTAAAATAGTCGAATTTTCATCTGTGATCTGATCAATAAAAAGCCCTGAAGGAACATCAACCGCAATTTTCACATTTTTCTTTTGATTTAAAAGATCAATCAGATCCTTTAATTCATCTTCAATATTTCTTGAAAGACCAATCCCGAAAAGGGCATCAATAATAATAGTTCTGCTGTCAAAGCGGTAGTTTTCAGCATCCTTGAAGCTCTTAATTAAAATCCCCGAAAGATCCCTTAGCTCTTTCAGATTTTCATTGGCATTGCTTGAATATTTAGATTTGGGATTAATAAAAACATCTACATCGAAACCTTTCTGGTAAAGCATTCTTGCGATCGCAAAACCATCCCCCCCGTTATTCCCGTTTCCGCAAAACACCGCAAAATTTCTATGATTTTTACAGTTCTCAGAAATCCAGTCGACGCAGGATGCCGCTGCTCTCTCCATTAAAAGAATGGAAGGAATAGGCTCATTATTAATAGTATACAAATCACCCTGATGAATTTGTTCTGCTGTGAAAATTTTCATTATTAATTATTTTACTAAATTTAATTATAATTATTCAATTACTAAGAGCCCATTTAAATTTTCAATCTAAAAAACTCATAAAATGTTGAATTTTAAAAATTGAAATTCCTACTTTTGTGTATATACTAATTAAAAAAATATAAATTATGGGATTTGTAAAAGAATTTAAAGAGTTTGCTTTTAAAGGCAATGTGCTTGATCTGGCTGTTGCTGTGATCATCGGGGGCGCATTTGGAAAAATTGTTTCTTCTTTGGTGGAGGATGTTATTACTCCATTACTACTGAACCCTGCTTTGAAAGCTGCCGGCGCGGAAAACATTTCAAAATTATCATGGAATGGGGTGACCTACGGAAATTTTCTCTCTGCCGTTATCAGTTTTTTATGTATCGCCATGGTTCTTTTCTGGCTTGTAAAGGGGGCGAGCAAAGTTATTAAGAAAGAGGAAGCACCTGCTGCTCCTGCCGGACCTACTGAAGACCAAAAATTATTAATGGAAATCAGAGATTTGCTTAAAAATAAAAATACTATCTAAAATAATAAAACCACCTCGCTCTGAGATGGTTTTTATTTTATATTAACCTGATCTGCATTAGCTGATCTGTAAAATACTCGTGATCTGTTCTGCCAAGGAAAGCCCGATTCTGTCCTGCGCTTCCAGTGTAGATGCTCCTGTGTGGGGCGTTAGAGAGATTTTAGAATGGTTCAGAATTTCTTTTGAAGGCGTTGGTTCGTTAATGAAAACATCCAACCCTGCAAATTTCACTTTTCCTGAGTCCAACGCTTCAATTAATGCAGCTTCATCTATCACACCACCTCTTGAGCAGTTAACGATCGCCACGCCATCCTTCATGATATCGAATTCATTCTTTCCGATCATATATCCGTCTTTCTGAGCCGGAACGTGAAGCGTGATAAAATCAGAATGCTTCAATACCTCCTGAAGCGGTTCTGTTTCGATATCAACATTGATGAACTGGTTATTGTAGAAAGTCACTTTAATGCTTGCTCTTCCCACATTATTATCAGCGGCAATCACCCGCATACCAAGGCCTAAAGCGATTTTTGCGACTTCCTGCCCTATTCTTCCCATTCCAACAATACCGATCGTTTTACCTTTCAATTCGATACCTGCAGCATACGCTTTTTTCAAGCCTGCAAATTCAGTATCACCTACCAAAGGCATTTTTCTGTTCGAATCCTGTAAAAATCTTGCCCCTGAAAATAAATGGGCAAATACCAGCTCAGCAACCGATTCCGAAGAAGCAGACGGCGTATTGATCACATGGATCCCTTTTTCTCTTGCATAATCTACATCAATATTATCCATCCCAACACCTCCTCTGCCGATGATCTCGATAGAAGGGCAATTATCAATAATATCTTTTCTCACCTTTGTCGCACTGCGCACCAAAATAGTACGGATTTTGTGCTCATTAATGTAATCTACCAAAGATTCCTGAGGAACCTTCGTGGTAATTACCTCAAATCCTTTCTCCGTTAATGCATCAATTCCAGATTGATCTAAGCCGTCGTTTGCTAAAACTTTCATAAAATTTTTTATCGATTTAAAAATTAAAAAGATTAAACAATTAAATATTACTCACGGTAAAATTTAATCGTTTAATCTTTACACTAAATTTTTTATTCTTCTTTAAATACTTCAATAGTAACCTGCTTTTCTACAAGATCTGTAAATTTGCCTTTGTATCTTGTGGCTCTTACCAAATGATTATCAATCCAGTGATAATTTCCGCCTCTTGGCTTTCCGCATAATACGCTGTGGTATTTGAAGCCATGCTTATCCAACCAATCAATTGTAACTTGTTTTAAATTTTCAGTTCTGGAAGTGAAAAAACAAATCTGGTGGCCTTCGTCATACCATCTGTTGATGGTTTCCAACGCATCCGGAAAAGGTTCACAGGTAACCATTCTTTCAGGTTCTTCGTTCGGAACGTCTTCAGTAATGGTTCCGTCAATATCGATCAAGTAGTTCTTTACTCCGTCCTTAAGAATTGGACTAATGTGTTCTATGTACTCTAATTCCATCGTTAAAAATTGAACAGCAAAGTTACAGTTTTTACATTAAAAGATGGTCGAAAACTTTCTATTAATTTAATTTTTAAACTAAAACTTATTATTTAAAGAATAAAATCATGTTGATGCTTGTCATTTTTATAATTTTAGTTGAAAATATACTTTAGATCTTTTCGTCAAAAAAAACAGCACGACTTGTCTACCCTTAAAACAAACACTGCAATTGGAAGACTAAAACAATGATGTTTCACCAAAAATTTCCAAAATACATTTATTAAACTTACATTTGTAGAAATGGAAGAATTCGTAGTTTTAGTGAACCCTCAGGACAGCGTTTTAGGCGTAATGGAAAAACAGCAGGCACACATTAACGGCTTATTACACCGTGCTTTTTCTATTTTTTTGTTTAATGAAAGAGGCGAAATGCTTTTACAGCAAAGAGCCGATGAAAAATATCACTCACCATTGAAATGGACCAATGCCGTCTGCTCGCATCCCAGAAACGGGGAAACCTATCTCGATGCTGCCAACCGAAGATTAAAAGAGGAATTGGGAATTGAAACAGAGCTTTCAGAAAAGTTCCATTTTATTTATAAAACCGATGTCGGGGGCGGACTTTGGGAACACGAACTGGATCATGTTTTTACAGGAAATTTTAATGCTGAATTTAATTTAAACAAAAATGAAGTGGCAGCCGTAAGATATATTTCCTTTGAAGATCTTGACAAAGAACTTACAGAAAATCCTGATAACTTCACCGAATGGTTTAAGATTATTTTAGCTGAATATAAACATCATTTTTAGGATAATGAAGAAATTATTAGTCGCTTTTGCATTTTTGTTAGCATCTTTTTCATTTGCTCAAAAATCTACGGTATTTGATACAGCCAACTACTCTATCAACGTTCCGGATGGCTGGAAAACGACTAATGACAGTGATATCATCAATATTTTCCCTTCCGGTGAAATGGGCGCTATTACCATTTCTGAATATCACGATCTTGCCCTTCCTAAAGAGGAGACCAAAAAATTCATTCTCGCCCTTTATAAATCCACTGATGACGAAAATAAAGTGAAAAGCAGCAAAGGAAAAAAAGGGTATACCGAATATTTTTATGAATACCTCGATGAAAAAGAAAAACTCTTTTGGGTCACCAAAGTTTTCCAAAAAGATAAAGACCTGTATTTAATTTCCATTAATTGTAACCCAAAATACTGGAATGGTCATTATATGATGCTTTTCAACGAAGCCTTTAACAGTTTTAAAATAAAGAAATAGAAATAAATTTAAATATGAAGAAAACAGCCTTGTACGACAAACACGTTTCTTTGGGAGCTAAAATCGTACCTTTTGCAGGTTTTGAAATGCCTGTGCAGTATTCCGGAGTGACTGAAGAACATTTTGCCGTAAGAGAAAAAGCAGGATTGTTCGATGTTTCTCACATGGGACAGTTTTTTATTGAAGGTCCCGGTTCTAAAGAGCTTTTACAGTTGGTTACAACCAACAATGTAGATGCTCTGGAAAACGGAAAGGCACAATATTCTTGTCTACCCAACGAAAACGGAGGAATTGTAGATGATTTGATCGTTTATAAAATGGCAGACGAAAAATATTTTGTGGTGGTAAACGCTTCAAATATTGATAAAGACTGGAATCATATTTCAAAATACAACACTTTTGGAGCAAAAATGACGAATGCGTCCGACGATATGTCTTTATTGGCTGTTCAGGGTCCGAAAGCAACTGAAATTCTTCAGAAATTAACAGAAACTAACCTTTCTGAGATCCCTTACTATCACTTTACAGTAGGTTCTGTTGCGGGAGTGAGCGATATTATTATTTCAAACACTGGCTACACAGGAAGCGGTGGTTTTGAGATTTATTTTAACAATGATGCTGCAGAAAAATTGTGGGATGCCATCATCGAAGCGGGTGCTGAAGAAGGAATTATTCCTTGCGGATTGGCTGCCAGAGATACTTTGAGACTTGAAAAAGGATTCTGTCTTTACGGAAACGATATCGACGATACCACTTCTCCGATTGAAGCCGGATTAGGCTGGATCACAAAATTCGATAAAGATTTTGTATCTAAAGATACTTTCGCAAAACAGAAAGAAGAAGGCGTTACCAGAAAACTGGTTGCGTTTGAATTGACAGATAAAGGAGTTCCAAGACACGATTATCCTGTTGTGGATTCAGAAGGAAACGTGATCGGAAAAGTAACTTCAGGAACTCAGTCTCCGATGAAAAAAGTAGGTTTAGGTCTTGCTTATGTAGACAAGCCTCACTTCAAATTGGGTTCTGAGATCTTTATCCAGGTAAGAAATAAAAATATTCCTGCAAAAGTGGTGAAAGCTCCTTTTGTATAATTGAATATTGCTTAAAATAGAAAAACCGTCTTGTCAATTTTACGAGACGGTTTTTTTATATTATGAAAAATTATAAATTTGATTTGAAAATAAAGATGTAATGTGCGACTTTACGAAAGGTATAAAATTGTGTATTTGTAATGGAGATAAGATAAAATATAGACAACAAGATACTTATAAAAAAGTAAAAGGAGAGCTTATTAAAATTCCTAACAAAAAAAATGACAGTATTCCTTTAATTTATATTTGGCATTTGTGGAAACATATAGGTGTTGACAAAAGCAATTCAATGATTGGTCAGTATATCTTTCCAACCGAAGATATTGGCAATGGTCTAAATGCTGAATGGATCACCTTAAACTTAAATTGTGAGAACTGTTTTGATTTTGAATACACTCCTACTGAAGGCGATAATTTGTATATAACCCAAAATGTTGAACTATCTTTCTACATTTCATTTATTTTTAAAAATGGAGAATGGACGGCTGATCATTATAGTCCTTTCTCAGACATTACAGAACTTATATCCACTGGTAAAATTATTGAACCATAAAAGAAAAAACCTCATTAGTTTTAAAATCTATGAGGTTTTATTTATATTTCAAAACTGGTGATAATTAACTAAACTCCAAAAAACTCCCTCAAAGCCTCAACATTCTTTTTATCATTTCCTACGAAAATTTCTTTATCAGTAATAAAAACAGGACGCTTCAAAAATGTGTAATGATCTAATAATAATTCTTTAAAATCTTTTTCTGTCAAAGATTTCACATCCAGTTCTCTTAATTTTATCTGAGTCGATTTCTTACTAAATAAGGCTTCATAAGATTTTGTTTTATCATACATTTCAGCCAGTTCCTCTTCCGTGATCGGTTCTTTTCTGATTTCTCTCTTTTCCCAATCTGATAAATCGAATTGTGCTAAAATCTTTCTGCAAGTATCGCAGGTATTTAGGTGAAAAACTTTCTTCATAATTAAATTTTAAACCTCAAAATTAAGGCTAAATAAGAGATTCTGAAAATTATTAAATATCTTTATTGAAATTTAAAAAAAATGGAGAATAAACCTATCACTTTTCAGTTTATTTCAGAGCCTTCCGATGTGAACTACGGAGGAAATGTACATGGAGGAAGCGTAATGAAATGGATCGATCAGGCAGGTTATGCGTGTGCGACTACTTGGAGTGGAAATTATTCCGTAACCGTTTATGTTGGCGGAATACGTTTCTACGAACCCATTAAAATCGGGGAAATTGTAAAGGTAGAAGCTCAGGTAATTTATACGGGGTCTTCGAGTATGCATATTTCCATCAATGTATTTTCCAGAAATCTGAAACAACCGAAATTCGATAAGAAAACCCATTGTATCATTGTTTTTGTAGCAGTTGATGAAAATGGAAAAAAACTTCCCGTTCCAAAATGGATTCCTGATACCGAGGAAGACCGACAAAAAGAGAAATATGCCATTCGCCTGATGGAACTTCGTACCCAGATTGAAGATGAAATGAAACCTTTTTTATAGTGTGAAGACATACTGTTGTGAATTTGGTGGATTTTTAGTTGAGAGATGATAAGATGATTGACTGAGAGATGATAGATAATAGACGGATAGATAGATAGATAGATAGATAGATAGATAGATAGATAGATAGATGGATGGGTTGTTGTTATTGTTTTTCTATTATTCAAAAATGCAGGTATTTAATACGGGATTACGGATGATTTGATTTAAAATTATCCCTATATTTGTGCTGTAAAAGGAAATGGTGTTCTTCCTTACCCAACCGCCTCGTTTCAAAACGAGACTGATGACGCCTGATTAATAGATTATTAACAAATAACTAATCAGGAGAATTATGCCTAAACATCAACGAACCCTTAGAGCAAAAACGGTTTTTTATACTCAATTTTTTTTCAGAAAATATCCCGCGCTGCCTTATATTGCGAAATGGCTTTGCATCAGTTTTATTATTGGCGCTTTGGTAGGAACGGCTTCGGCAGGCTTTTTACAGTCATTGGAATGGGCAACTCAGTTTCGGGAAAACCATATCTGGATCATTGCTTTTTTACCGGTTGCCGGATTTCTCGTTGGACTTCTCTATTATTATTTCGGGAAAAATGTGGAAGCCGGAAATAATCTTTTGATTGAAAATATTCACGAACCAAAGGAAATTATTCCTTTCAAAATGGCTCCTTTTGTTTACTTGGGGACCATTATTACTCACCTTTTTGGAGGTTCTGCCGGTCGTGAAGGGACGGCATTACAAATGGCTGGCGCAATTGCTGATCAGCTGACCAAGCCTTTCAGATTAGATCAAAATGAAAGAAGGATTTTAATCATTTCAGCGATTGCTGCCGGATTTGGCTCTGTTTTCGGAACTCCGTTAGCGGGAGCTGTTTTCGGACTTGAAGTTTTTCTGATCGGTAAAATCCGTTACAATGCCATTTTTCCGGCTTTTGCCTCTGCTATTTTAGCCAATTGGGCGACCAACCTGTGGAATGTAAAACACACCCATTATCACATTGATTTTATTCCTAAGCTTGAATTTTTGCCAATAATTTACAGTATTCTGGCGGGAATTGCCTTCGGAGTCTGTGCTGCAGCTTTCAGCAGAGGCATTCATTGGGCCGGTTCTGTTTTTAAATCTAAAATTAAATATCCTCCCCTGCGCCCCGTTATTGGCGGAACGCTCGTTGCACTTGCTGTTTTTGCGATGGGAACCACAAGATATATCGGCCTGGGAATTCCAACGATTGTGGAATCTTTTGATACACAACTTCCTTTATCTGATTTTGCCTTAAAAATGATCTTTACCATCGTAACGCTCGCCGCAGGATTTAAAGGTGGCGAGGTAACGCCGCTATTCTTTATTGGAGCTACTTTGGGAAGCGCTTTATCCTTAATTATTCCACTTCCGTTTGGACTATTGGCAGGAATGGGTTTTGTGGCTGTTTTCGCGGGAGCCACCAACACTCCCCTCGCCTGTATGCTGATGGGCATTGAATTATTCGGTTCCGAAAGTGGCGTTTATATTGCCATTGCCTGTATTGTTTCTTATTTGCTTTCGGGAAATAACAGTATTTACACTCGACAGAAAATCGGTCAGGCAAAAAATCGTAGATTTGATCATCTTAATGATAAAAGTTTTTCTGATCTGTAAAAACCGGTTGTTGGTTAGGTCAAACGCATGAAACAATGATTTATTATAGTTGAGATTTTCAATAGAAACGGACTTTAGTCCGTTTTCAATAAAGTAGATACCGATTGGCTTCAGCCAAAACTTAAAACTTTACTACTAATTCAAGGATATTCCATTTATTTGTGAAGTAAATGAAGCCAAGAGGTCTTAATTATCCTGAATATTTATTTTGACGCCAAGTTTTATTTTAATTATTCGAATATTAAGTGAGCAAAGAAGAATCAACAAGTTGATTTGATGAAGCGATCGCACTAGCCATGCAGCTTTTCAATTGCCACTTTTCTTTGCTCCCTTACAATAAAATACAGAGGGTATAAAACCTTTGCGTTTACTATTTTCATCAGTTTACCCTAGTTATTGGTTGATAGTTGCTGGTTGTTAATGTAAGATTCGTAATTTTATGAAAACTAAGAACTATCAACCATCAACCAGAAATATGTTCGATTATAGATTAAAAGTTTTTCACACGGTAGCTTCGAGACTGAGTTTTACCAAAGCGGCGGATGAATTGAGCATCAGTCAGCCGGCCGTAACCAAACATATCAAGGAAATTGAAAATCAGCTGAACACCAAATTATTTGATCGAAAAGGAACTTCTATACAGCTTACCCAAAGCGGTACAATTCTATTGGGCTACGCTGAAAAAATAAGGAACGTTTATCGCGATCTGGAATTTGAAATCAATCAGGTGAATAAGCAACATAAAGGCAAATTAATTATCGGTGCGAGTACGACTGTTGCCCAATATATTTTACCTGAAATCTTAGCCAAATTTCATTCGTATTATAAAGATATTAAGATCGAACTGATCACGAACAATACTGAAAATATTTCGTCACTTTTACAAAATGGTAAAATAGACCTTGGATTTACTGAAGGAGAATCTCAATCTTCTTTATTTGAATACAAGCCTTTCAAACCTGACGAAATTGTATTGGTAGCCAGGGCTCATCATCAAATGATCAATAAAAATGTAAGCATAAAAGATGTATACAATTTAGAGTTGATTTTCAGAGAACAGGGCTCCGGATCTTTGGAATTTATTCAAAACAGATTAAAAGACAGCGGAATTGACATTGAAAAACTGAATATCGTGATGCAACTGGGAAGCAGCGAAAGTATTAAAAACTACCTCCTACATTCTGATTGCATGGCCTTTTTATCCATTTCCACCATTTTAAATGAGCTGAAAAACAAAACACTCAGCATCATAGATATCAAAAACTTCAGTATAGAAAGGGATTTTCATTGTATCCTTCCAAAAGGAGAGCAATCCGAATTGATACGGCTATTCTTACAATTCATCAGCAGGATTTAGAAGTAAAACCACCTAATCATAACTAAAAGTTATTACAAATAACAAAATACAATTTACTTTGTAATAATAATTTACGGAATTTTGAACTCATCAATTAAAATTCCACACATGAAAATTTTTAATCATAATACGACATTACAAAAGTTCTTTTTCATTGCAATGAGTATCGTATGTCTTACCCCATTCGTTTCCTCTCCTATTGCTCTGTTATTAGGATTCGGATTGGCTCTGATCATTGGAAATCCATTTGAGAAGTACCTGCATCATTATATTCACCTCCTGTTACAAATCTCTATTGTGGGGTTAGGTTTTGGTTTAAAACTCAATGAAGCATTACAGGCGGGTAAAACCGGATTTATATTAACCATCATTAGTATTTCGACCATTATGATCTTAGGTTATTTTCTTGGAAAGTTTTTCAAACTCGAAAGACCTTTATCCTATTTGATCTCCGTCGGGACAGCAATTTGTGGCGGAAGCGCCATTGCAGCCACTTCTCCGATCATCAAACCAAGTACAAAACAGATTTCTTTAGCCTTAGCAATCATTTTTACACTTAATTCCATCGCTTTGTTTGTATATCCTGCTATTGGCCATTGGCTGCACCTTTCGCAGGAGCAATTCGGGCTATGGTGTGCCATTGGAATTCATGATACGAGTTCTGTGGTCGGCGCGGCAAGTAAGTACGGAAATGAGGCCTTAAAAGTGGCGACAACGGTAAAATTAGCGAGAGCGCTGTGGATTATTCCGGTTTCTCTATTAACCATGTTTATTTTTAAAAACAAAGAGTCCAAAATTAAAATCCCATGGTTTATCGGATATTTTATCATGGCAATCTTGCTGAATACGTACTTCCCGTTTTTTGATCAGTTCAGCTCTGTAATAACCGTTCTGGCGAAGTCAGGATTAAACCTGACCTTATTTTTTATCGGTTCCACACTATCACTTCAAACTTTGAAAGCAATTGGATTAAAACCTTTAGGAATTGCTATTTTTCTTTGGGTATTTATCAGCGTAGGAAGTCTTCTTTTTATTATGAATTAAATTTTGACACGAAACCGATTAAAGCATTTCTGAAAAATATTGACAATTGCAAAAACCTTCTGGAATTCCGGAAGGTTTTTGCGTATTAAATGTGGAAATGTTTATTTCTAATCGAAATAATTCTGTTTAAGCATCAGACTTAGCAGGTAATTACTCCCGGACATCCGATGTATTGTGTGCAGTATTTCGGACCTGTAACGGCTCCTGTACAACTGCATCCGCAAAGCGAAAGATCCGGAGTGATAACCCCTCCCGTGATTTCTTTTAAATCGCTTTTGCCTAATTTCTTAGCATTGTTCAAAATGTTTTGTGACATGTGATTTGGTTTTGAGATTAAACAATATAGTTTGGTTACATTTCAAAGTTAAACAAATATTAATTATTCAACACATAATTTAATATTAAATTATATAATTAATTTATTATGTTGTACTTATTAACTCTATAACGGAAAAAGAATGCTAAATATTTCTTAAACAAATCATATTTATTCCCAAAATGGTTATTTAAATAGAGTTCGGGAAAAGAATCGAGCTGGAAGCTCAATAGGTTCTTTATTTTTTATGACAACAAATACGTTCTAAGAAAACGCGGGAATTTTGATTTTTTATCGGATCAACTCCAAAACTTTGGGATTTGGCAAAAAATTTAGATCGCTAGGAAATTAAAATAGGGGGTTTATTTCTATTTCTCACGGATTTCCCAGATGATATTGTTGATTTTCTTTGCTTCACCTTCCCGGTCTTTTATAAGTGAAATCGAAGATTATCTTCTTTCAGTCGATGAATGATATTTCAACGGAGTCAAACTGCTTGGGGAGCCTTGGTGTTCAATATGTAAAGGGTAAGGAAAAATCTGTATCATTTGCAAAATCTGCGAGAGTAACAAAAAACGTTCTGATGAGTTAAACTTTTTGCTTAGTCCCCAAGTTTTGCGCTTGATCCTATATAACCTCCAGCATCCATTACATAGACCAGCCTATTATCCCCAATTCCGGTTATTTCATCTTACCATTTTAACCACAAAAAAAGCCTTCCAATTTCTTGAAAGGCTTTTATTATTTTAGTTGAGATTATCTTGCGATGTTTACCGCTCTTGTCTCTCTGATTACTGTTACTTTTACCTGTCCAGGATACGTCAGTTCGTTTTGGATCTTTTCTGAAATATCGTAAGATAACTGAGAAGCTACTTCATCATTCACCTTTCCGCTTTCAACCATAACCCTTAATTCTCTACCCGCCTGAATGGCATACGCTGAAGATACTCCTTCGAAGCTTAAAGCAGCCGATTCAAGATCTTTTAATCTTTGGATATATGATTCCAGAACCTGTCTTCTTGCTCCCGGTCTCGCTCCTGAGATGGCATCAGCCACCTGAATGATCGGAGACAATAGAGAGGTCATTTCTACCTCGTCGTGGTGAGCTCCAATAGCATTGATAACCTCAGGATTTTCACCATATTTTTCAGCCCACTGCATACCTAATAAAGCGTGAGGAAGTTCAGATTCCTGCTCAGGAACTTTACCGATATCGTGTAATAAACCTGCTCTTTTCGCTAATTTTACGTTTAAGCCTAGTTCTGCAGCCATTGTTGCCGCAATATTTGCTACTTCTCTTGAGTGCTGTAGTAGGTTTTGTCCGTATGAAGAACGATACTTCATTCTACCTACGATTTTGATCAATTCCGGGTGTAATCCGTGGATTCCCAAATCGATGATCGTTCTTTTACCCACCTCGATGATTTCCTCCTCGATTTGTTTTCTTGTTTTTTCAACAACTTCTTCAATTCTCGCAGGGTGGATTCTACCGTCTGTAACCAGTCTGTGAAGAGACAATCTCGCGATCTCCCTTCTTACCGGATCGAAACATGAAAGAAGAATAGCTTCCGGGGTATCATCAACGATGATCTCAACACCGGTAACCGCTTCCAAAGCACGGATATTTCTACCTTCTCTACCGATAATTCTACCTTTAACCTCATCAGATTCGATATTAAATACCGATACTGAATTTTCAATCGCCTGCTCGGTTCCAATTCTCTGAATCGTCTGAATAACGATTTTTCTCGCTTCTCCTTTAGCATTCAGTTGCGCTTCTTCCATAATGCTCTGAACGTGTGCCTGAGCTCTTGTTTTAGCTTCTGCTTTTAAAGACTCTACCAGCTCGGCTTTTGCTTCCTCGGCAGAATAATTGGAGATTTTTTCTAAAATCTCAACCTTTTTAGCAGTTGCCAAATCCAAATCATGCTGTTTTTTTCCTAAAACCTCTGTTTTTTTAGCGTAATCAGCAATTTGTTTATCCAGATCTCTTTCAAGTTTTCCGGTTTTACTGAGTTCATCATTCAGCTTATGTTCCTTATCCTTGATTCTCTTCTCCACCTCCTGCATTTTCTTTTCACGAGACTGAATGTCTGAGTCATGCTGAGATTTCAGCTCAAGAAATTTTTCTTTTGCCTGCAGATTCTTTTCTTTTTTTATGGATTCAGCTTGTACATTAGCTTTTTCTATAAGGTTTTCGGCATTCTTCTTTGCATCATCTATTATAAATTTTGCTTTGGTATTCAGTGAGCTTTTCGAGAAAAGAATCCCGATTACGGCTCCGATTACCAAACAAATAACGCCGACTATAATGGCTGTTGTCATAATCTATATTGAGTTTTAATTGTCTTTATATCCTTCTAATAAATAAAAAAGCCCACAATAATCCAGAGATTGAGAGTAAACTCCTAATCAACACGATTTGAACTGATTTCCATTGTCTGTAATCCGATAAATCGGCACGCCATTCAATGGACATTTGTTCGGTAATTGTTTAGCGTTGAGTTTACCTTTAATGTGTTAGAATTATTGTAGGCAGCTTGTTACGGAAAAAAAATCTATTTCCGCTATTTTTCATTCAGCGACTGATTTATTTTTTCTAATCTGTCGTTGGTAGCATGTATTGTTTTATCGTAGTTCGCAGACACCACTTCGGCATTGGTTCCCAGTTTCAGGGCACACATGGCCAAAGCATCCTGTTTGTCTCTCACATCGAAATTCTGTTCAAAATCTTTAATCATACTTTCAATTTGCTTCCCTACCTTACGCAAAGTTTCCTCCTCTGCTGCCGGTACGTTCAGCGGATATACCCTTCCTGCAATGTTGACGGTTATTCTTCTTACCTCCATTATAATCCACTGTTTTGAAGCTGTGCAATACAGAAATCAATCTCTTTCACCAACCGGTTGATATGACTCTTCATCAATCGGTTATGCTCAGGATTTCCTGATATTGCTGAGTAAAGTTTTATATTTTTTTGCTCTTCTGCTAATACCTGACCTTTTTTTCTCTCTTCATCATATCTTTTCTTCAGGTCTTCATGCTCAATACTTAATTCTGAAAATTTTTCAGTAAGATTTTTGTAGTTTTTCTGTAAAATCAAAATCTTTTTCTCTAATTCTGAAAAATTGTTTTCTAAATCTTGAAGCATTTCAGGTTTGTATATTCTAACTATTAGCAAAAATAACAAAATAAAAATACTAACAAAAATAAAAAGCCTTATATTTTGCACAACAATAAAAAAGGAGATGCTTTTCGCACCTCCTCTGTATTTTTAAGTCTACTTTTTTTATTCAAATTTCAGGACGAACATAACCGCTCTTGTCTGAAGGGTCGACATCGCTGAAGTCCAGTACGGAGGAGTCGCAGCATTATCTGCTACAATCTCATTATTCATAATGAATGTACCTCTGATGGCCGGTGTCAACTTAAACTTATTAAAGTAAAGCTGGATCCCCAATTCTGCAGACCAGGCAAAGTTATGTGTCGTAGATCTGAAAACCTGCTGAAGATTGTCATCCGTAGAATCCGCATTCGACTGAAGATTGACAATATAATTTACCCCTGCCGCTACGTAAGGTCTTGAGTTATACCATCGGTGACCGTGCAGTTCCAGCATGACAGGGATATCCACCAATGTGGATTTGATCTGTCTGATTTTATCTTTTTCTGTTAACGCAATCGGTGTGAATGCAGGAGTAGTCAAAGTACCATTTTGATAAAAGTCATTAGACTGCGTATTAAAGTGCAGCTCTCTCTGACCAAATTGTAAGCCCGGTTCCAATCTTACATCCAGATAATCGTTCAGTCTCCACTTAGCGATAAGACCCGCCCCGAAGCTGTAGCTTTCTTTAGATGTCACAAGATTTTGGTTATCCTTCATACCGTATGTAGGGTTAAGAACAATACGGTAGTCTAGTTTATTACCATTCAGATAAAAACCCCAACTGAACTTCTGCTCATCAAATTCTTCCAATTTGTCCATTCTGTTTCGGGTTCTGAATTGCGCGTTGGCAAACATTGCAATATTTACTGAGGCTAAAACCAGTGCTCTTAATAAAAATTTATTCATAGGTTACTTTGTTGCTTTATAAATTGTGGCTATACCTAAACTTAGTTTTTTATATTCAACTTTTTTAAATCCTGTATCCAAAAGAATTTGCTTCATCTTTTCCCCGAAAGGAAATGCATTTACAGAATCCGGAAGGTATGTATACGCCCTATTATCTTTGGAAACCAGCCTGCCTATTGCCGGCAGAATGTTTTTGAAATAAAACATATACAATGGCCCCATCAACCCCTCAACCTTTGAAAACTCCAGTATATAAACACTCTTGTTATCTTTAACTACTCTTCTTAACTCTGCTAAACCTTTTTTAAGATTTTCAAAATTCCTTACTCCAAATGCAACGGAAACAGCATCAAATCTATTGTCCTCGAAAGGTAAATTTTCTGCATCGCCCTTTTGCATGGAAATTTTGCCGTCTAAATTAAGTTTTTTTATTTTAATAACGCCAACATTTAACATTTGTTGCGATAAATCTAAACCAATTACTTTTGCGTTGGTTCCTTTTTCAATGGTGATGGCAAGATCTCCCGTTCCAGTAGCCACATCCAGCACTTCCTGAGGGTTATCATTTTTCATCATTTTCACCAATTTATTTCTCCATAAAACATCAATTTTCAGAGATAAAACACGATTCAGAAGATCATATTTTGGTGCAATATTGTCGAACATATCCTCTACCTGGCTCTTCTTAGTAGCATCAGAATTGTAGGGAGTAACTTTGGTAATATCTTTTGTCAAAACTTAAAACTTGTAATATTCTTTATAATAATTAAGGTAATCCTGTTTTCTGAAGATTTTTGATCGAGACTCCACCTGCTGAATATTCTTGATCACTTTATCATAATCCTCATTGACATTATAATAAAAATCTTCACTGTATAATTTGTTGAAGTGTTTTGCACCTCCGAAATACGTTTTTCCGTCGATTGTGGTTTTATCAAGTGCCAAAAGTAATGAATCTTTTTTAAGATTGTACCCGTAATACTGATCATTAATATAATAATCCTGATGCGCAATATTCAAAAGACCGCGGATCTTGTTCACTTCAAACGCGGAATCGTACAATAATTTCTTATGCTCATCGAATACTTTAATTGAATTTTTTCCCATCTTCAGATCTACATCTACAAACTGTCCGGCAGAGACAACCCCCTCGGAACCATTGTTGATTTTATAGTAATATGTATTGGGAGTAGGATTATCTACTACATAATAATTCTTTTTGGCTAAAAAAAAGAAGTAGATTCCAAAGGCAACGAAAAATACCACAACTGCAATAATTAAACCTTTCAAAGACGGATTATTTTTCATAGACGGTAAAGTACATTTTTTGCAAATTTAATAATATTTTTAATTCTTCGTTATTAATATTAATTATTAACTTTGCAACTTTAAAAAAATCATTTAAACGAATGCCGAATACGATCATTATTGGTTCTGGATCTTACCTTCCCAACAGAATAATAGGTAGAGACTTTTTCTTAGATTCAGAGTTTTATACAGAAGACGGAGTGAAGATTGACAAACCTGCTGAGGAAACTATTTCAAAATTTGTTGAGATCACAGAAATAGAGAACAGGAGATTCATAGAAGATGATCTTTCAAACTCACAAATCGGTTACGAAGCTGCAAAATTGGCTATTGCAGATGCAAATGTAGATCAGGAAGAACTTGATTATATTATCTACGCAAGTAATTTCGGTGAAGTGACCGTAAACGGATATGCAGACTTTATGCCGACGATGGCGGCGAGAGTAAAGAATAAATTAGGCATCAGAAACAGAAAATGTATCACTTATGATATGCTTTTCGGATGTCCGGGTTGGGTGGAAGCTATGATTTTGGCTGATAATTTAATTAAAGCGAAAGTAGCAAAAACAATACTGGTAATTGGTGCTGAAACATTAAGCAGAGTAACAGACCCGCACGACAGAAACAGAATGATCTTTGCAGACGGAGCCGGAGCGGTTGTGGTACAGGCTACCGATCAGGAAAACGTAGGAATCATTGCTCACAACACCATCTGTGATAACGGACCGGAACTGGATTATTTAGCCAACGGACCTTCAATCAATAAAGATTCTGACCAGACCCGTTTATTCGTAAGAATGCAGGGCAGAAAAATCTATGAGTACGCACTTAAAAATGTGCCTGCAGCGATTAAAGAAACTATTGAAGATGCAGGTCTTTCTATTGAAGATATCAACAAAATTCTGATTCACCAGGCGAATGCTAAGATGGATTATGCCATGATCGAAAGACTTCATAAATTATATGACGTGAAAGATTATGACCATTCGATCTCTCCGATGACGATCCAGGACTTTGGAAATTCGTCTGTTGCGACAATTCCTACCATGTTTGATTTAATAATTAAAGGAAAAATGGAGGGTCAAACGTTTAAAGAAAAAGGTAACATTGTGATGACTTCGGTAGGTGCCGGAATGAACATCAATGCTATTGTTTACAGATTTCCTTAAAATTAGTTTTAATAATAAAAATATAAAAGCACAAAGGAAGTCTTCTTTTGTGCTTTTTTGTAAATAAAGTTATGCAAAGAAATTTTTTAATCATTGCCGGATTATTTCTCCTTCTGGAAATTTACATTTATCAGGCGATACGCACCTTAACGGATAATTTCTGGATAAGAACCGGCTATTGGGTTATTTCGCTGGCTATTTACGGATTTTTCGCGTACGAAGTTTCCCATTTCAGCAGAGCCGACCGAAGCATGGTAAGAGCCCAGATCATGATCTCTTTATTTTTGATCTTTATTTTACCAAAGGTCTTCATTGTTCTGTTTTTATTGATTGACGATATTTTCAGAACAGGAACTTATTTAGTGGGATTAACGCGACCGACGAACAACTTCTTTCCTGAAAGAAGAAAGTTTTTAAGTCTGGTTGGGTTGGGAATGGGCGGCGTTCTTTCCGCTTTGTTTATTGATGGAATTACCTTTGGAAAATACCGTCACAAGGTGAGAAGAGTGAGAATCAATTTCAACAACCTTCCAAAAAGCTTTAAAGGTTATAAAATTGTTCAGATCTCCGATGTGCACAGCGGAAGTTTCTCCGATCCGACCAAACTGCAGCACGCTATAGATTTAATCAACGAACAAAAGCCAGACTTGGTTTTATTCACCGGAGACATGGTCAATAACGTGGCGGATGAGTTTAAACCATTCATCCCTTTATTTTCTCAAATCAAAGCAAAAGACGGCAAGTTTGCGGTTCTCGGAAATCACGATTACGCTGATTATGTTGAATGGGCTTCGCCAGATGCTAAAAAGAAAAATCTTGATACGCTGATTGATTATGAAAAACAGGCAGGATTTGATATGCTGAGAAACGAACACCGCGTCATTGAGAAAAACGGTGAGAAAATATACATTTTAGGCGTTGAAAACTGGGGATTGAAACCCTTTCCACAATTTGGAAGAATCGATGATGCTTTAAAAGGAGTTCCTGAAGATGCCACCAAAATTTTAATGAGCCACGACCCTACTCACTTCGATTATGTGGTGAAGAAACATCCTGTAGATATTCATTTGACATTATCAGGGCACACTCACGGAATGCAGTTTGGCCTGGATCTGAAAAACGTGAAATGGTCACCCGTTCAGTACCGTTACCCGAAGTGGGCAGATCTTTATGAAAGCGAAGGAAAAATGCTTTATGTAAACCGAGGTTTTGGGGTTCTTGGATATCCGGGAAGAGTTGGTGTTTTACCGGAAATTACGCTTTTTGAATTGGCTTAAAAAATTCAAGGTTCAGAGTTTTTGATTTAAAGTTTAAAGTTTCTAACCTACGAACTAAAACCTAATTCCTGCAACCTAAAAAATATAATCTTTCATACGCGAAGTAGCCATCTCCTTCTCGTTGAACCAAGCAAGGAGGGCATCTAATTTGTCCTCCATTTTTTTGCCTGAATTTCGTCTTCGGTAAAAAGGAATATCAAATGGATACGTGCTGAAATCTGTGAATTGCCAGACATTAAGATAAATCAAAACAAAGCCGTCATTTTTCAAAGTTTCAAAAACCATATTCTCATAATACTTCGTCGGCAAAACCTGAAACACAAAATCATTATATGGCAACTGACTGTATGGCGAAATACTTTCCGGGACAATACTCAATCCGTTTTCTTCACTGATTTCCGTATCTCTTTTTAAACGTTTAAAAGGAAAAAGAATATTCGCATTATCGATATTGGAAACGTAATTAAATTCTAACGATTTCAATTCTTCAAAAGGAAGTTTACAATCTTTTTGGCGAATTCCCCGAATTTGTTTTTCTAAAAAATCCTGAGTCAGTTTCTTTGCCGTTTCAATTTCCTGAAGGCTGGAGTTTTTATTATAAAAAGCAATTTCATGCCCTTTGGATGAAATTGCTTTTATTAAGTTTTGCAGTTTTTCGACAATAGAAATCTCTATAAAAAAACTGGCTTTTGTTTCGTGAAGATCTAAGATTCTAAGAATCGCCTTCGTATTATTTTCTGTGATGCTTAACCTTTGCGCACCAGAAATTTCAAAACCATTTTTAGTTTCGGCTTCGATATTTGCGATGTTAAAAGTTAATAATATCATTTAAATTAAAGTTTAAATAAAATTTATATTTAATTAATAATCAGATGTTAAAAATGCAAATGCTTAAATCTTTACTTTATATAATTAATCCTTACCTAATTTTACTCTCAAATTCTTGATCATATCTTTAGACATTTCAGAAATTCCGAAATCGTAAGACAGTCCCCAATCTTTTTTAGCCACAGAATCATCAATTGAAGCTGGCCAGGAATCCGCAATCTGCTGTCTGAAATCTGGTTTATAATCGATCGTAAATTCAGGAATTTCTTTCTTTATTTCTTCCGCCAGTTCTTTTGGAGTAAATGACATTCCACCCAAATTATAAGATGAACGAACCGTAAGATTTTCTGCCGGAGCCTCCATTAATTTCAACGTTGCGTTGATGGCATCATCCATATACAACATCGGCATTCCTGTATCTTCGGAAATGAAACTTGTATACTTTCCTTCCTCAATGGCTTCATAAAAAATCTCAACCGCGTAGTCGGTAGTTCCACCACCTGCCGGAGTCTTCCATGAAATCAAACCAGGATATCTGATACTTCTTACATCTACTCCATGCTTGTCGAAATAATATTCGCACCACTTCTCGCCTGCCATTTTAGAAATACCATACACCGTTGTAGGATTTAAAACAACATCCTGAGCTACATCATGCTTTGGAATTCCTTTCCCAAAAACCGCAATTGAACTTGGCCAGAAAATCTTTTTAAGAAGCCCTTCTTTTGCCATTTCACAAAAATGAAGCAGAGGTTCAAGATTTAATTTCCAAGCGAAAATTGGCTGCTTCTCTGAAGTTCCGGACAATAATGAAGCCAAATGATACACTGTCGTGATCTCATAGTCTTTAATCACCTGTCTTACCAGTTGAGTATTGGTAACGTCCATTCTTTCGTAATGACCTGCCGCAGTTATCCCTTTCTGCCATCTGTCAAGACCTGAAGCAACCACATTTTCAGCGCCGTGCATCTCCACAAGTCTGTTCGTAAGTTCGGTGCCAATCTGGCCCAGTGCACCTGTAATCAGTATTCTTTCCGTATAAGATTCCATTTTATTCTATTTATTTGATCTGAGCAAAAATAAATATTTTACCTCCTATCTTAAAACAAAATTGTAAATTCGGGTATAATTTTTATCATGAAGAAGTATATATTTCTATTGGTACTTGCAACCCAATCGGTATCAGCACAGTACACAGACATCAATATTGTAAAGGAAGTTAAGGTAAAAAATAAAGGCGTGGTAGTATCAGCGCATCCTCTGGCAAGTGAAGCCGGAGCAAAAGTGATGAAAATGGGCGGAAATGCCTATGATGCCATCGTTGCGACCCAATATGCACTGGCGGTGGTGTATCCTCAAGCCGGAAATATTGGAGGTGGAGGATTTTTAGTTGGGGTGAAAAATAATGGTGAAAAATTCACGATTGATTACCGGGAAACAGCTCCGAAGAAAGCTTCCCATGATATGTATATCGATAAAAACGGGAAAGCCAACACCGATCTTTCTCAAAATGGAAGACTGGCAGTGGGAATTCCGGGAAGTATTGCGGGATTTTATGCAACCTTAAAATACTGTAAGCTTCCTATGGAAAAAATTATTCAGCCAGCTATTGATTTGGCTGAAAAAGGGTTTGCTATTACTGATCTTGAAGCGAATATGCTTAATTCTCAAAGGGAAAAATTTGTTAAGCACAATCAGTCTCCTATTATTTTTGTGAAGGATACCCCTTGGAAAGGAGGTGATATTCTGGTGCAGAAAGATTTGGCTGAAACCTTAAAATTAATTCAAAAACAGGGCGCCAAAGGATTTTATGAAGGAAAAACAGCCAACCTTTTAGTGGCTGAAATGAAAAGAGGAAACGGAATTATTACGCTGGAAGACCTTAAAAACTATAAGGTAGCGGAAAGAAAAGCACTGGAATTTGAATATAAAGGAAGCAATGTCGTTTCGATGCCTTTGCCTTCAAGCGGCGGAGTTCTTTTGGCTCAAATGTTGAGAATGGCGAGTTTTGAAAACCTTGAAAAATATCAGCAAAATTCCAAAGAAGCGGTTCAGATAATGGTGGAAGCGGAAAGAAGAGCCTATGCCGATCGTGCTGAATATATGGGAGATCCCGACTTTATTAAAGACAAAACATCCTATTTGATTTCTGATGAATATTTAAAAAACCGGTGGAAAAGCTTCAGCTTCAATAAAGCAACACCAAGTGCTGAAGTGGGAAAAATTATCAAACAACCTAACGAATCTACGCAAACCACTCATATTTCTGTATTGGATAAAGATGGAAATGCAGCTTCTGTAACGACGACCTTAAACGGATATTACGGAAGTAAAGTTCTCGTTTCGGGTGCCGGATTTTTCCTGAACAATGAAATGGATGACTTTTCGATCAAACCCGGTGTTCCGAACATGTTCGGGGCTGTTGGAGGTGAAGCCAATTCTATTCAACCCAACAAAAGAATGCTTTCTTCCATGACACCGACCATCCTTTTGAAAAACGGAAAACCTTATATGGTCGTGGGAACTCCGGGAGGAACAACCATTCCCACCTCTGTATATCAGTCCATCGTCAATGTTGTTGATTTTAAACTGAATGCCAATATTACGGTGAACGCTCCGAAATTTCATCATCAATGGCTGCCGGAAACGGTAACCTATGAAAAGAATTTCCCTGAAAACATCATTAAAGATCTTGAAAAACTAGGGTATAAACCTGAACGTGTAGACCATATCGGGAAAACGGAAGTCATTACCATCGATGAAAACGGAACGATTCATGCCGTTGCCGACGGGCGTGGTGATGATTCTGTGGCGGTAGAATAGCTAAAACCTTTTAGGTGTAATAAAAAATATACGTTTCGGCGGAGCTTTCAGCTCCGCCGAAACTTTTTATGACTTTTGTCATATTTTAAAGTTAATTTTCTTAATTTTCGCCCTTCAAAAAATAAAAACTTTCATTTTGAAGGCAAAAAAAATCTATCAACAACTTTACTTTCAGGTTATTATTGCTATTGTAGCCGGAATTCTTTTAGGCAAATTTTATCCTGAACTTGGCGAAAAAATGAAACCTTTGGGGGACGGCTTCATTAAACTCGTTAAAATGATCATCGCCCCGGTCATCTTCATTACTCTGACATTGGGAATTGCCCACATGACCGACCTTAAAAAGGTAGGAAGAATTGCCATCAAAGCCATGATCTACTTCATTACCTTTTCGACACTGGCTTTAATTATAGGATTAGTCGTCGGAAATATTCTGCAGCCTGGGCATGGTTTAAATATTGATCCTTCAACGTTATCAGGAGATGTTTCCCAATATCAGCAAAAGGCGCATGAATCTACATTGACAGGATTTATCATGAATATTATCCCTGAAACTCTGTTCAGTCCGCTGGTCGGTGAAAATATTCTACAGGTTCTTCTGGTAGCTATATTAATGGGAACTGCTTTAGTTTTAACCAAAGAAAAAAGCCAGAAAGTGACTGATTTTCTTCAGGATCTTTCCACCCCCGTTTTTAAAATCGTTCACATGCTGATGAAGCTGGCTCCCATCGGAGCATTCGGAGCAATGGCGTTTACCATCGGAAAATACGGACTTCATTCTGTACTGAATCTCATCTATTTGGTCGGAACATTTTATATTACCTCTGCCCTCTTTGTTGTTTTGGTCTTAGGCGCAGTTGCCTGGTACAACGGTTTCAATATTTTCAAACTGATGTATTATCTCAAAGAAGAACTTCTTTTGGTATTGGGAACCAGTTCTTCAGAATCTGCCCTTCCCGGAATTATGGAAAAGCTTGAGAAAGCGGGATGCTAAAGAGCAATCGTAGGTCTAGTAATTCCTACCGGATATTCTTTTAACCTTGACGGCACCAATATCTACATGACGCTGGCTTCACTTTTTATCGCACAGGCATTAAATAGTCGCTCCTTAAAAAGCTGTTTTTTGACTTTGAAAATTATATTTGCCTAAAAAGATTCGGAGAACAAGTTCGAGCCAAAGAAGAATTTGTTGTTTGATTTGATTCAATCTCATCTTCAAATTGTATCCAATCCCTGCTAATAATGCATTATTAATATCTCCAGCCACTCCTTTCAGGAAGTTTAATCCTAAGGAGTGGTTTCTTTTTAAATGAGAGATACAAGGTTCTATGGCTGCTCTTGCCCGGAATCTTAATCTGGCTACTTGTTGCCCATATTTTGTTTTTTCTTTTTTTGCGGGAAGCAAAATTGCTGTTCCTTCCACTTCTTTGATTCCTTTAAATCCTCTGTCTGTAGTGGCTTTCGTAGGTCTTGTTCCGCCAACGGATTTTCTTACCCTCTCACTCTGTGCCAATGATTCTTCAAGAGTTTTACTATCGTGAGGATTGCCAGAAAATCTCTTTACCGAGCTGATGATCCCTGTTTTCCGACCTCTTACTACTGCTACTTTTGTCCCAAACTCGTATGCTTTTCCCGATTTTCCTTTCGCAATACACGCAACTTGTGGCTCGTGAAGACTGTAAATTTTATCTTTCGTGGTACGTTCTTGGGTGAGTGCTTTAAGGTAAATTTTAAAAACGTCTTCGTAGCCTTTCAAAACATCTTTAGGAAGTTTTCTTTCCAATTCCCGAAGAACTCTTTTACCAATCGTCCTGAGCTTTTTCCTCGCCATTTTTGCCTTCTTCTGTCTTCTGGGATGATGTCCAAAAAAAGCGTCCCGCAATAATTGTTTGCTCACTCTTCTGTAGCTTTGTCTTTGTACAACGCTCTCTTTTTCTGCTATTTTTCTACAATTGTCGATTACTTTTTTTGCTAATTTGGCATCGGTAGGAAAGGTAATGTTCTTCTCCTGAACCGTCGTATCTACCTGAACTTCATCTTCTGTTTTGGCTTTGGGATGGAGAGAAACGCTTTGTCCCAAAAGAAATTCCAAACCCTTATCTCCAATTCTTTTTCTGAAGTGTACAAAATTGCTCGGATCGAAAGGCTGCTCTGTCTGGAAAAAGGTTTCTCCGGTAAAATATTGCCAATACGCATTCTCAATCCATCTCTCTATTACACTTTCATCACTTTCTTTAAACATTTCCTTGAGCAAAAGCATTCCTGCTATTTTACGGATAGCAATAGAAGGTCTTCCGTTTTCTGAAAATAATTTCTCAAACTCTGACTCCATTTTATCCCAGGAAATCTCCCCAGCTAATTTTACCACCGGATGCTCCATATTAATAAGCTCCGTAAGCCTGGTCTTGAATAAATTCTGCTGTAAATCCTCTCTTATTTTGCCTAACATTTTGCCACTTTTTATATCCTAAAAATACAATTTATTGCAATTTTTTACAACGATTTTTTACGAAATATAAGTGCATAAAACTGATAATCAAAATATTACTTGGTTTTTAAGGAATGACTAAATATTCATCTTCCGATTGAGAAACAGATCATGCTGCTTTTAGTAGCGATGTTAAGTTCTAAAGGAGCGGCAGGCGTTACAGGCGCCGGTTTTGTAACCTTAGCTGCAACACTCGCGGTAGTTCCTGAAATTCCGATTGCCGGAATGACTTTAATTTTGGGAATCGATAAATTTATGAGTGAATGCCGTGCCTTAACCAACGTTATTGGCAATTCTGTAGCGACTGTTGTGGTTGCCAACTGGGAAAAACAATTGGATAAAGACCAGCTGCATTATTGTCTGGATCATCCTTATGAGGTGGAAAAGAAGTTGGAGGTTTAGCCTTTAAATAATTACAAAATCAAAAACGTTATAAACTTCAAAGTATATAACGTTTTTTGATTTGTGATGTATATTAAATTTTCTTGATAAAAATAGAGCTTAGATTCCTATGCAATGACAAATTGTATGTTTTATTTTATTGGATTAAATCAAAGAGTAACTTCTTTATTTTCAGTTTAAATTAAATAAATATTACTGTAATCAAATCAAAATATTCAAACTCGAAGGCTGCACTTTCACATGAACCGGAGATTTTATTTTATTAAATTCGCCGTCGAGATGCCAGTTTTTGGTATTGACCTTAAACTCAACCTCTGAAACCGGAAGATAAGTGATATAATCATCCTCTTTCAGTTTTTTTGTGAACATTCTGAAGGCAAAAAGCGGTGAATAAGTCAACGGAAATTTTTTCACCAAAACCATATCTACCAAGCCATCACTTTTGCTTGCATGAGGCGCAATATAGGCGTTATTCCCGAACTGGCGGGTGTTCGCAATATTGACCATCAGGTATTTTCCGTTGTACTTCTGATAAGCTTCATCAAAAAACTTAAGCTTAATGGGTTTATAATTGAAAAATGTTTTCAGGGAAACTTTAATATAATTTTTAAATCCACGGTTTGTTTTTTCAAACTCTTTGACCACTTTTCCGTCAAATCCGGTGCCTGAAACATTGATCGAAAGTCGGTGATTTACCGTAAACGTATCGATCTTTCTGGATTTTTTTGCCTTTAACTTTTCTAAAAGTTCATCCAGGTTTTTACTGAACTGGGTTTCATTAGAAAATCCGTTTCCTGAACCTGCCGGAAAAATAGCCAGAATTTTATCGGTATTAATTAAACTTTTCGCTACGGTAGAAATCGTTCCATCGCCTCCAATCGCCACAAAAATATCGGTATGATCAAAATGTTCTTTAATAAACTCATCCGTTCCGGGAATCGATTCTGAGATATAATATAAAGGACGATCAACCTTGTTTTTAAGTTCGTTTAAAAACGGCTGATAGTTTTTTTTCGCCGAAAAAGGATTGATGATAAAAGCTACTTTTTCCATTGCCACAAAAATAAAAAATGCTCCCTGATTGGAAGCATTAAAGTTTATTTAATTTTCATTCTTTCTTTAAATTCAGTATTCAGCGTACCTTTCAGCTCTTCCCATGAAATAGGAATTTCGATATCACCTGCTGCAAAAGCCGCAATTTCATAAGGACTGTAATGGAAATACAGATTTTTATCATCAAAATAAAAATTCGCCGTCGCCGGAATTTTATCTACTAACAACATCTCAGAATTATTGACTCCTCCATTTTCATCAGTCGTTCCACTGTTTATCTTATTGATATTTTTCTTTAATAATTCTTCAATTTTAACTGAAGGCATTGAGGTAATATCTTTTAATTCCAGTTTTTTAGAATTTTTTAAATCAAAAACCCTTTCCATATAGGCGTAATTATCATGTGCACCACCTGAATAAGAACCTCCATAATACCGGATATGAAGATAATCATTAGCATGAGAAACAAGTTTCATCCTGTTATCTTCATACCACTCCTCCCGAAAAGTAATATCTGAAAGCCAATCTTTAGAATCTTTTCTTACACTTTCAAAATAACTGTTTTTCTCTCCCTGAAGTAAGTTTTGAAGTCCAGTTTTGGAAAAATCACTCACATTTTTCTTCATATAAATACTGTCTAACAAACTTTTATCATTAATTGAAGGAAAAACCAACATTTTAGAACTGAACTTCAATTGAAGGGAATCACTTATATTGATAGAATCATTGATGCTTACAGAATCTACTACAAATTGCTCCGGTTTTGCTTCGGCCGTTTCAATAGCGGTATTTTGGTTTTCCGTTTTCTTACAAGCTGAAAAAATAAAGAAGGAAGATAGTGCGATAACCGCAACTGTATTTTTCATAATTTTTAATTTTCATTACATAAGCAAAAACCATTCAAAAAATGAATGGTTTTGAAATATTTTCTAAATTATATTAAAAAAGTAGGTTCCCAACTTATTTTTTAACAAGACTGATCACCTGGTTTTCACTTTTCGAAGCTACTCCCCAGATCTGTTTGAATGCAGGATAATATTCTTTCGGATAATCTGCACTCGCCACTTTCACCGTAGAAATAACTTCCAGTGTATTACCTTTCTGCTCCGCCACATAGCTGTACTCTATTTCTTTATCATCGGTTACTATTTTTTTGCTTTTAGGCATTTCTTCAATCGCATATCCCTCAGGAATTTCGAGAATCACCTTTTTCACTTTTGTGTAAGGTGCGATAAAATCAATCTTAAATTTACGGGCGTCGGCCTGGTCAAACTCATTGGAGTTTTTATTCATGAAAAGCATCGGATTAATAATCATTTTCTTTCCGACTCTATCAATCAGATGATCTGAAGAAAAAGTCATGGTACTTTCAAAATCTCCGTTTTCAAGTACTTTTGAATCAATATTATTAAAATCAATGGAAAAATTTTCTTTATACTGCTTTTTGTATTTATCCGTATTTTCATCGTAGCTTTCTTTGGCAAACATCGCAAAAGCTCCCGTATCACGATCTGCATAAGTTCCCGAAATGCTTCCATCCTCATTAATCTTTGCCTTTGTTGTAAGATGTGTAAAGCTTGACGTAGCATTCACCAGCTGCATTTGCTGTACTTTGTCTTTCGCGATCAGAATTCCGTATTCATTCCAGTCTCTCGGAGGCAGATCATCGATATTCGACTGCTTCGAGGTAGCATCAAATACGTGAATACCTTCATTTGTATTGATGGCAGCAATCACAAAGTTAGTGCTGGTAACACTTGGAGATACCAGATTGATCAACCCATTATCTACGGTAGAAATAATGACCGGATCCGCTTTCAAGCCAGCTTCCCTTAGCAACATCACCAGAAAAAGATTGATTTCTGCGGCATTTCCTGTTTTTGTTTCCAATAGTTTTTTTATTCCGTCCTCGGTATAAATTCCTCGGTCTTTATTCCAGGTGAAGGTATTTTTTACATATTTAAAAATAGCATTTGCTTTTTCAATATCGGTAGTCAGTCCTGAAAGAGTCGGCATATTTTCCTTTGCCAGTTTAGTCTTCTTCAGCTCACCACCGAAATCTTCATCTTCATATAATTTATCCTTGATCTTTTCCCACGAAGAAGAGTACAGTTTAAGCTCTCTGAAATTGGTGGAATGAAGCTCAGCACTGATCTTAGTCCTGAAATTCCTGTCGTTTTTTACAAACCTTTCCGTTTTAAAGCCTTTCAGATTCTCATAGCCGAACCGGTAGGTTCTGTGGCTCATCCCATACAGCATTTTTTCTTCCACCATTCTGTATTTCGGATTCAAAGAACCTGTGTAATTTACGTTATAAGAAATATTAGTTGGTGCATCCAGAACATATTCAGTGTAAAGAGACGGTGTATCAGATTCTATCAAGATCTGCGGAATGGCATATAAAAAGGGGGAAACAACCTCGTATTGGTACTCAATTACCGATCCGTTTTTCACATTAGGAAAAGCAAATTTGGTTACCGTAACGTTCTTACTTTCCCGGCTTTTATATTTGGAGCTTCTATCTACTTTTGTGGAAACTGCGGCTCCGTTTTCGAGGTTATAGGTAAAAGCTTTCACTTTTTCCAAAGTTTCTCTATTGCTTTTGTTCTGATATAAAGGAATTTCAAGGTTCAACCAGTCCTCAACCTTGTCTTTATCATAAATTTTAACTCGGTAAAAAGCTGTTTTTCTAAGATTTCCGGTATTGGTATCAACATTAAAATGAACAGATTTATATAAAATCTCAGCTGGAGCATTTTCATCAAGTTCCGATTTGGTTTTTGAAAGATCTGCCTCATTGAACTTCGGAAAATCTAAGAATTCATGCTTCTGAGCCTCCACCAATAATACATTTAATGAACAGAAAGCACCTACTATTATTTTTTTCATCTTTATATTTTCGTAATTAAAATTTTCGAGTTATCGTTGTTTAAAGTCTTCTTTCTGAAGCTCACATAGTCATTATATTTTTCTTTAGGGAAAATTCCTTTATTTACTTTAATGCTTCTTGTGACTTTTACTCCTTCATCATTTTTTACAAAACTTAATTTATAAGTTCCGAATTCAGAATTAATCATCACATCTTCAGGAACTTCATCAACTTTATAGTTTTTTGGAAGCGCATAATTAATTTCATATTCATCGTTAAATGACTGACGGATCTCAAAAGGAAGTTCGCGGCTTTCATCAGATTTATAAAAATTATTCGCATAAATAGGAACCGCTCTGAACATCAAACTACTTCCCATACTTTTTGAATAATTATTTGCTTTAAAATCAATATCAAAATTCGAAACGGCTTTATCCCTGTCGTTCGTGTAGTTTTTCATCTCCACTTTTTCAAAATTCAGAATATCTATTCTGTCTTTAAAAGCGTCATTTTTTTCCTTCGGAGACATATAAGCAAAGCCTAAACTATAATCATACTGACTTCCGGTATAAGCAAATTTTCCGTCACCATTTATGCTGTTATCTTCATTCAGCTTAATATTCAGTTTCTGAGATTCTTTATTTTGCTCGGCTTTATAAGAAGGTGTTTCGATAATATCAATTCCGTTTTTAGTCACCGAAAGCACGTTTCGATCTGTCGTGCTGTAACTTAAATGATTGAAAGCCATTTGCTGAGACGTATTTTCCAGCCAAATACTTCCTTTATCGGTCGGAACCATCAAAATAACGTGATTTCCACCCATTTTCGGAAATTCAGGATCAAAAGAAACTTCTGAAGCATTCGAATTGATGACACAATAATTTGATGGAATTCCCGCTTCATCTAACAAAGTTTTCATATAATTGGTAAGACCTTTACAATCTCCATAACCCTTTTTCTGAACCTCATCTGGAAGCATCGGCTGCCATCCGCCAATTCCTAATGCCACAAAAATATATCGTGTTTTTGCCTGCATGTGTTGGTAAATCTTCTTTACTTTCTCTTCTGTAGTTCCCTGTAGATTTAAAGCTGCTACTTCCGCCTTAATTGCAGGAGTGGAGACCGATACCGGCTGTAAAATACTGTTGTAATACCAAGATCCGAAATCTTTCCAGCTGCTGACATTTCCCTGTTTTCCTTCTAGGTTGAATTTCGTTAAAGCAAAACTTACTTTAGGTAAAATTTTTACAGGCTTTGGCAACATCAAAGCATCAACGATCGCAGGTACATTTTTATAACTGAAAGTTTTTTCTCCTGCATTATCACTTTCTGTTACCGAAGTGTAATTATATTTTGAAGGATAGGTTTTCGTTTTCAGTTCAATTCCTGATTTATTAATAATTTTAAACTGAGCATCTTCCAACGAAGTATTGGTAGATGAAAAAGGTACAAAATCAGGTATGAAAACCGTATTTTCATTCGTTATCTGATACGAAAAATCAATAGTATAAGGATATTGAGTCGGTGTGTAAGACAAAGCTAACACTCTACTGTTCGAATAAAAAACACCTTGTGTATTATTGGCAAAATCACCAAAATCGGACTTCGAAAAACTCTTTACTTTTTTCCCCTGCTCATCATAGACAGTGGCTTTAATATCAGAAATATGATCGCCTTTTTCATAAGGAATATACGCAATGGCCTTGGAGTTTCCATCTTTATTTAAAACGGTTGTTACGGTATTGATCTGATATTTTACTTCATCAATTTTATTAATATTAATGGTGGTAAAATCTTTTCTGACCACAACATTAGCATTTTTCTTTAAATTTTCCGGAATGGCTGATGCAGGATAAGTCTGAGCGAAATAAAGTGAGGCTGTAGAAAGTGCCCCGAGAAAAAACATTTTCATCATGGTTAATATAATTGGACAAAAATAATAAATTTATGATATGTTTAAAATTAATTGTTCAACAAATCCCATAAAAAAAGACTCCATTTCTGAAGTCTTTTTAATTTTATATTGAAAGCATTTTAATTATGCATCAATCTTAGCATATTTAGCATTTTTCTCGATAAACTCTCTTCTTGGTGGAACCTCATCCCCCATCAACATAGAGAATACACTGTCTGCTTCTACAGCATTATCAATGGTAACCTGCTTCAAAATTCTGTGTTCAGGGTTTAGAGTAGTTTCCCAAAGCTGCTCCGGGTTCATCTCTCCAAGACCTTTATAACGTTGAATTTCAACACCTTTTCCATCCGGAGACATCTCTAAAGTAAATTGCTCACGTTCTTTTTCGTTGTAAGCATATTGTTTTTTATTACCTCTTTTCAATAGATATAAAGGCGGTTGAGCGATATAGATATATCCGTTCTCAATCAATTCCTTCATATATCTGAAGAAGAATGTTAAGATCAACGTAGAAATGTGAGAACCATCAATATCAGCATCGGTCATGATTACGATCTTGTGATATCTCAACTTCGCCATATTCAATGCTTTGCTATCTTCTTCTGTACCAACAGAAACACCTAAAGCAGTATAAATATTCTTGATCTCTTCGTTGTCATAAACTTTGTGAAGCATTGATTTCTCAACGTTCAAAATTTTACCTCTTAACGGAAGAATTGCCTGGAAAAATCGGTCACGACCTTGTTTTGCCGTTCCACCCGCGGAATCTCCCTCTACAAGGAATATCTCAGATTCTGCCGGATTTTTTGATGAACAGTCAGACAATTTTCCCGGAAGCCCGGAACCTCCCAGCGGAGATTTTCTCTGAACCATTTCACGAGCTTTTTTCGCAGCCTGTCTAGCCTTTGCAGCCAACACAACCTTTTGTACAATCAGCTTCGCTTCGTTAGGGTTTTCTTCTAAGAAGTTCGTCAGCATCTCCCCTACAATCTTATCTACAGCACCAGAAACTTCAGAGTTTCCTAATTTTGTTTTGGTCTGTCCTTCAAACTGAGGTTCCATTACTTTTACAGAAACTACTGCTGTTAAACCTTCACGGAAGTCATCCCCGGTAATTTCCACTTTTTCTTTTGCAGGAAGTCCTAGTTCATCTGCGTATTTCTTAAGCGTTCTCGTTAAAGCACGTCTGAAACCTGCCAGGTGAGTACCTCCTTCGTGAGTATTGATATTATTAACGTAAGAGTGAAGATTTTCGTTGAATGATGTGTTGTAACGCATCGCCACCTCAACCGGAATATCGTCTCTTTCACCTTCCATGAAAATTACGTGTTCCATGATCGATTCACGGTTTCCGTCGATATAAGCAACGAATTCTTTTAAACCACCTTCAGAATGGAAAACTTCTGTTTTGAAAGTATCATCTTCCAATTTTTCTCTTTCGTCTGTAAGTGTAATTGTAATTCCTTTATTAAGGTAAGAAAGCTCTCTTAAACGGTTTGCCAATGTATCATAATTATACACCAACTCTGTGAAGATTGTATCATCCGGCTGGAAAAACTGCTTGGTTCCTCTGTTCTCGCTGTGGCCAATCTCTTCAACACCTGTTTGTGCTTTACCTTTTGAATATATCTGCTGATAAACGTTACCGTCTCTGTAAACCGTAGTGATCATTTCATTGGAAAGCGCGTTCACACACGATACCCCAACTCCGTGAAGACCACCGGAAACCTTATAAGAATCTTTATCGAACTTACCTCCGGCTCCGATTTTTGTCATGACAACCTCAAGAGCAGATTTTTGTTCCTTTTCGTGGAAGTCAACCGGGATACCTCTACCGTTATCGCTAACCTCGATTCCGTTTCCTTCTTTAATGCTGACAAAGATCGTGTCGCAGTATCCTGCCAACGCCTCGTCAATAGAGTTATCTACTACTTCATAAACCAAATGATGGAGACCTCTAACTCCCACATCACCAATGTACATTGAAGGACGCATACGAACGTGCTCCATTCCTTCCAATGCCTGAATACTACTAGCTGTATATTGTTTCTGACTCATATCAAATATTAAAAATCCTGCGTAAAGCAAAGACTCACAAATATCGTGATTTTTTTCGAGGTATGAAAGTTAAAATATGTCAAAAAAACAGTGTTTTTTCAGGCAAAAAAGTGAAGCCATTCATTTTAAAAGATAACAAAGTTAAAACCTATTATTTAAATCATAACTGTTGTAAATCATGCTGAAATCTCTAATTTATGCTTACATTTATTTACTCAAAAGTTGATATTATGGATGATTTTCTAGCAGCCCGCGCGCAGATGGCAATGTCGTTGGGGTTTCATATCATATTTTCGTGTGTAGGGATGGTAATGCCCTTTCTAATGGCGTTTGCACACTGGAAATACTTAAAAACAAACAATGAAGTCTACAAGGGGCTTACCAAAGCCTGGAGCAAAGGTGTTGCTATTCTCTTCGCCGTGGGAGCTGTTTCAGGAACGATGCTTTCTTTTGAACTCGGACTTCTCTGGCCGGAATTTATGAAACATGCCGGTCCGATTTTCGGAATGCCTTTTTCTTTGGAAGGCACCGCTTTCTTTATTGAAGCCATCGCCATCGGCTTTTTTCTATACGGATGGGACAGATTTAATAAATGGTTCCACTGGTTTTGTGGTTTTTTAGTGGGTTTAAGCGGTTTGGCTTCCGGGATTTTAGTGGTTGCCGCCAATGCGTGGATGAATTCCCCTGCCGGATTTGATTATGCAGATGGGCAATACTTAAATATAGATCCTATGAAAGCGATGTTTAATGAGGCCTGGTTTCCACAGGCCCTGCACATGACCGTTGCTGCATTTTGTGCGACCGGTTTTGCCGTTGCAGGAGTTCACGCTTATCTAATTATGAGAAAAAAGAATGTAGAATTTCACACCAAAGCATTTAAAATAGCAGCCGGATTTGCTTTAATCGGAGCGTTTGGGGCTCCTTTGAGCGGTGATGTTGCGGCAAAATCTGTGGCGGAAAGACAACCGATTAAACTAGCGGCCATGGAAGCCCATTTCGAAACCGAAAAAGGCGCTTCTTTTGTAATCGGCGGAATTCCTGACGAAGAAAAAGGGGAAATAAAATACGCACTAAAAATTCCAAAAGTGCTGAGTTTCTTAGTGGCCAATGATTTTGACCATGAAGTAAAGGGGCTGAATGATTTTCCAAAAGATGAATGGCCACCGGTGCCTGTGGTACATTACGCTTTTCAGATCATGATCTTTTTTGGTGTTGTTATGATCATGATAGGTGCTATTTTCTTATATGCCACCTATTTTAAGAAAGAATGGCTCACAAAAAACTGGTTGCTGAAAACCTTTTTAATCGCAACCCCATTTGGATATATTGCACTGGAAGCAGGCTGGACCGTCACAGAGGTGGGAAGACAGCCCTGGATTATTTACGGAATTATGAGAACGGCAGACGCGGTAACTCCAATGCCGGGAATTCAGTATTCATTTTACTTTTTCACGGCTATTTTCGTTTCCTTATCAATCGTTATTATTTTCTTACTAAGACGACAGATCCAGATGGTTCCGAGATTATACGATCCTACGGACTCTCAGTTTAACCCTAAAAACAAAAAATCATGATTTACGTAGTTATAGGTTTTCTCTGGTTATCCATTTGTCTTTATGTGATCTTGGGCGGAGCAGATTTCGGAGCAGGAATTGTGGAACTTTTTACGAAAAAAAGGGCCCGTGACAAGACAAAGGAGATTATGTACGAATCCATTGCCCCGGTTTGGGAGGCTAATCACATGTGGCTGATCATAGCGATCGTCATTCTGTTTGTCGGTTTTCCTGAGATTTATACGACTCTTTCAACCTATTTACATATTCCTTTGGTTTTAATGTTAGTTGGAATTATTGCCAGAGGAACCGCTTTCACTTTCAGACATTATGATGCGGTGAAAGACGACTGGCAACATGTTTATGCACAGATCTTCTATTTTTCAAGTTTGCTGACTCCATTTTTCTTGGGATTAATTGCGGCCGCAACGGTTTCTCATTCCATCAATCCGGATGCTACTGGATTTTTAGACTTATATATTTTCAGCTGGCTGAATTGGTTCGGCGTTGCCGTAGGATTATTTACCATTTCAATTTGTGCCTATCTCGCTTCTGTATTTGCTTTGAGAGAAACAACCGACCGCTTGGAATTAGGTTTAATGATCAAAAAATCAAAACAAACGATGATTTTCGTTGTAATCACTGGTCTTTTGGTATTTTTAACCGCTTATATTTCAGATATTCCTTTGTTAATGTGGGTTTTCTCGAAACCTTTAGGAATTATGGCTACGGTTTTTGCAACTATTTGTCTATTTCTTATTTTAAAAGCGATGAATACCCGAAAACTACTTCCTGTAAGAGCATTAGCTGGATTTCAGGTGATTATGATTTTGGTAGCAGCTACTTATCAGCATAATCCGAATATTATATTATTCGGTAACGGCCAGCATCTTTCATTATTAGAACACGTGGCAGCCCCTAAAACCATTTCAGCACTGGGATGGGCTCTACTATTGGGATCTTTGTTTATATTGCCGTTTCTGTTTTATTTAATGGCATCATTTAGCAAACAGAGAAAATAACTTAGGCAAATAATTGGTATTGTTGGTTAATCACAAAGACGCAAAGATTTTATCTGCCGTAAAATATAAAAACATCTATTTTATGCCACAAATACATGAATTTTAAATATTGTTATTTTTCTATAAAAAATCTTCGCTACCGGCAAAATCAGCGAGAGAATATTGTATGTTTTGGCTAGAACCTAACTAAATAGAGATATGAATAAGGCGGACTCAGGTCCGCCTCTATTGATAAGATCTTTATAATGAGTAATAATTTGTTTATCATTATAAATATTTTTTCCTGATCAGAATTCTGTTTTAATTTTAAATCTGTTTTAAGAATTCATCAACCTTTTCAGCACACTCTCTCCCTTCTGCAATAGCCCAAACCACCAGACTTTGTCCTTTTCTGGCATCACCGCATGAAAAAATTTTGGTTTGGTTTGTTTTGTATTCTTTATTGGTTCCTATTAAGTTTCCTTTAGGATCCAGATGAATATCAAGAGCCTCTACCAGTCCGCGGTGCTCTACATGCGTGTATCCCAGTGCTATAAATGCAATATCACATTCAATTACAAATTCGGAACCAGGCTTTTCCGTATACAGCTCCCATGCTCCTGAATCTTCATTTTTAGTCCATTCTGCTTCTACCAATCGAACCCCTTTCAGATTGCCTTCTGCATCTTTTATAAACTCTTTTGAATTGACAGACCATCTGCGATCGCACCCCTCTTCATGAGACGAAGTAATCTGCAACAAAGCAGGATAATCGGGCCAGGGCATTGTTTTATCTCTTGCCGTAGGCTGCATAGGTTTGTAATAAATCTGATGGATAACCGAGGCTCCCTGACGATTGCTGTTTCCAATACAATCAGATCCCGTATCTCCACCACCAATAACAACAACCTTCTTCCCTTTAACATCAATCTCTTCTTCACTGAATGGAATTCCACTTACTTTTTTATTGCTTTGCTTAAGAAAATCCATAGCATAATAAATTCCTTTAGCATCAGAGTTAGGAATCCGCAGCTTTTTAGGAACTGTACTTCCCATTGCCAGAACAATCGCATCAAAACTTCGGTGAAGCTGTTCTGCAGAATAATTAACGCCTACATTAACGGAGGTTCTAAATTCAATACCTTCAGCACGCATCCATTCAACACGGCGCTCTACAATAGATTTATCCAGTTTAAAATCAGGGATTCCAAATCTCAGTAAGCCACCTATTTTCTCATCTTTCTCAAAAACTGTCACTGAATGCCCCTCCTGATTAAGCTGACAGGCTGCCGCCAAGCCCGCAGGACCGGAACCTACCACCGCCACCTTTTTCCCTGTTCTGTAATGCGGAATTTTGGGCTGTACAAATCCAAGCTCAAATGCGATTTCCATGATATTTTTTTCTACCTCCTCAATAGTAACCGGCTCACTGTTGATCCCCAGCACGCAGGCACTCTCACACGGTGCCGGACAAACACGGCCTGTGAATTCCGGAAAATTATTTGTCGATATCAGAATACGGTAAGCCCGCTCCCAATGCTTATGATAAACAGCATCATTAAATTCAGGAATAACATTTCCCAACGGACATCCATTCTGACAAAAAGGAATCCCGCAGTCCATACACCTTGCCGCCTGGCAATTGAGCTGTTCTTCTGAAGGCCTGTGAACAAACTCTTCAAAATTTTTTATTCTATCCTCCGTTTTCAGTTTTGAAGGAAGCACTCTGCCATATAATAAAAAGCCGTCTGTCTTACCCATTATTTAATAACATTTGCATTTGTTTCAATTACTTTTTTATACTCTCGGGGATACACTTTAATAAAATATTTAAAGACATTTTCACGATCACTTAAGAGGTATTTTGCCACTGCACTTCCCGTATTTTCAAAATGCTCACTAATTAAATCTGCAATTATAGCTTCATCATCTTTTGTTATTTCCTCAAGATCAGCCATATCGGAATTAAAGTTAGCCTCCAGCGCTTTATCAATATCCCATACATATGCTATTCCACCGCTCATTCCAGCTCCGAAATTTCGTCCTACACTTCCGAGAACAAGCACTGTACCACCGGTCATATATTCACAGCCATGATCGCCCACCCCTTCTACAACAGCGGTCGCACCGGAATTTCTTACCGCAAAACGTTCCCCTGCCCTCCCGTTGATAAATACTTTTCCTGAAGTGGCTCCGTACAAAGCAACATTGCCGACAATGGTGTTTTCGTAAGCTTTAAAAACAGCTTCTTTATCCGGAAAAACCGACAGCTTGGCACCTGAAAGCCCTTTTCCAAAATAATCGTTGGCATCCCCTTCCAGACGCATGGTAATTCCTTTATTACAAAAAGCCCCAAAGCTCTGTCCCGCGGTCCCTCTGAAACTAAATTGCAGAGAATCCTCTTCCATTCCTTCGGATTTATATTTTTTAGTCAACTCATGAGAAAGAATTGTTCCTACTGCCCTATCCGTATTTTTAATATCAAAACCAGCTTTCATTTTAGTAGTATGCCGTAGTGCTTCTTCCGCCGCTTCCAGCATATTCCAGGAAATAGAAGATTTCCAGTCCTGTTCCTGATCTTCAGACCTGACAACCGGTAAATCGGTTTCAATCTTCTGAAGAAGCCTACTGAGATCGATATGTTTATGTTTCCAGAACCTGACATCAGATTTTTGCTCAAGACATTGGGTCTGCCCTACCATCTCATCTATCGTTCTGAATCCCAGACTCGCCATAATCTCACGTACTTCCATAGCCAGGAAAGTAAAATAAGTCACCAAATGCTCGGCCTTACCTTTAAAATTCTTTCTAAGCTCTTCATTTTGAGTCGCAATACCTACAGGGCAAGTGTTGAGATGACACTTTCTCATCAAGATACACCCTTCAACAATAAGAGCAGAGGTAGATACTCCCCATTCTTCTGCCCCCAGCAAAGTGGCTATTACAAGATCTCTCCCTGTTTTAATCTGACCATCTGCCTGAATGGTCACTCTCTGTCTGAGTTTATTTTTAATCAGCGTCTGATGTACTTCTGACAACCCAAGCTCCCAGGGCAATCCTGTATGCCGTATTGAACCGAGTGGCGACGCGCCTGTACCGCCGTCATAACCCGAAATCAATATATGATCTGCTTTGGCTTTGGCGACGCCTGAGGAAATGGTTCCCACTCCGGCCTTAGAAACGAGCTTTATTGAAATTACGGCATGGCGGTTTGCATTTTTTAAATCGAAAATAAGCTGCGCCAGATCTTCTATAGAATAAATATCATGATGTGGCGGTGGCGAAATAAGCCCCACTCCCGGAGTGGAATGCCTTGTTTTCCCAATCCATTCATCCACTTTAAAACCGGGAAGCTGCCCGCCTTCTCCCGGCTTTGCTCCCTGTGCCATTTTCACCTGAAGCTGCTCCGCCTCAGCCAAATATCTTGCGGTAACCCCAAATCTTCCTGAAGCAATCTGTTTAATCGCCGAACGCAGGTTATCCCCGTTTTCACATGGCTGATAACGCGACTCATCTTCTCCTCCTTCACCGGTATTGCTTTTGGCTCCTATCCGATTCATCGCTATAGCCAGGGCAGTGTGCGCTTCCCAGGAAATAGAACCAAAAGACATCGCCCCGGTAGCAAAACGTTTTAAAATATTCTCTACAGGCTCCACCTCATCGAGAGCGATAGACTCCCTTACATTTTTAAATTCCAGAAGTCCTCTAAGAACAGAAGCATTGGAAGTCTGCTGATTAACAAGCCGGGTATACTTTTTAAATATTCCATAATTGTTGTTCCATGTAGCCTGCTGCAGCAAATGAACCGACTGCGGATTAAACTGATGGTATTCACTGTTTTTTCTCCATTGATAAATACCACCCGGCTCTAAAATAACCGATGTACTGCTCCCAAATGCCTCATGATGTTTAATCAACGCTTCTTTGGCAATTTCATCAAATCCAATTCCTTCTATTCTCGATACGGCACCGGTAAAACATGTATTCACGACAATTCTATTCAGTCCGATAATTTCGAAAATCTGAGCCCCGTGATACGACTGCAATGTAGAAATTCCCATTTTGGAAAATATCTTCAAAAGACCTTCTCCCACCGCTTTTTTGTAGTTGTCTTTTAGCAGTTCCAGATCTTCTTCTTCACCAAAAATTCCTTCATTAAACATTTTTCGAATACTAGCCAATGCCAGATAAGGATTGATTGCAGTTGCTCCAAAACCAAGCAAAGCAGCAAAATGGTGAACTTCCCAAACATCTCCTACCTCCATCACCAAGCCTATTTTCCGGCGAATTCCTTTTCTAATCAAATGATGATGAACTGCCGAACAGGCTAATAGGGAGGGAATTGCAGCATGTTGAGAATCCAGGGAACGATCGGATAGAATAATCACCTCAAAACCATCATCTACTGCATCTACAGCATATCTACAAAGTCTGTCGATTGCTTTTTTTAAACTTCCGCTTTTACCATCGGCATTAAAGTACGTATAAATAGTCTTCGCCTGAAATTTTCCGGTATCTACACTCCTGAGCTTTTCTAATTGCTTATTATTAAGGATAGGACTTTCCAGCATAATAGAATGTGCAAAACTTTTATCCTCCTGCAAAAGATTGCCGTTTCCACCGATAATCGTTTTTAAAGACATCACCAATTTCTCACGAATCGGATCAATCGGAGGATTGGTAACCTGAGCAAACAACTGCTTGAAATAAGAGCTCAGATGCTGTGGCTGCTCACTTAAAACAGCCAACGGAACATCATACCCCATCGATCCTATGGGTTCTTTTCCGTGCCCCGCCATTTCTTTAATTACCACTTCCAAGTCTTCCCGGGAATACCCGAAAGCCTTCTGACATTTAAATATATCTTCCGTTTCAAGTTTGTTAAAGCGGATTTTAGGATTCGGAAGTTCTTCAATATTTATTTTCAACGTATCCAGCCACTCACGATAGGGCTGCGAAGTACATATTTCTCTTTTTAACTGATCATCACTTACAATTTCTCCTTTATTAAGATCTACCAAAAACATTTTTCCTGGTTGCAGATGCCCTCTTTTAATGATCTTTTTGGGATCTACAGGCAAAGCCCCTGATTCCGAAGCCATGATCACCAAATCATCTGAGGTTATACAGTATCTGGAAGGGCGAAGTCCATTACGGTCTAATGTAGCGCCTATTATTTCTCCATCCGTAAAAGAAATGGAAGCCGGGCCATCCCAAGGCTCCATTAAGCAGGCATGAAATTCATAGAAATCTTTTTTGTACTGCTCCATCTGCGCATTGCCGTCCCAAGCTTCAGGAACCAGCATCATCATGGTATGAGGAAGCGAACGCCCCGAATGATACAGCAGTTCCACCATATTATCGAGGTAAGAAGAATCTGACTGTCCGGGTTTTATCAGCGGAAGGATCATATCCATTTCCTGTGGTGTAAACAATGGGCTTGAAAATACTTTTTCTGAGGATTTCAGCCAGTTGAGGTTACCCCAGATAGTATTAATTTCTCCATTATGAGCCAGAAATCTAAAGGGCTGCGCTAAGCCCCAGGTGGGAGAAGTATTGGTGGCAAAACGGGAATGCACCATTCCAAAAGCGGAACGGATATTCGGATTGGTAAGATCTTTAAAATAATTTCTGACCTGAATACTTCTTAGCTGCCCTTTATAAATTACTTTTTTACATGAAAAAGAAGCGATATAAAACCCAATAGGATCACCGTTAACCACATTTATAGCCTGATGTGAAATATAATTTTTAAAAACAAAAAGCTTTCTTTCAAAATCTTTTTCGGTTTCTACATCAAAAGGTCTTTCCACAAAAAGCATTTCCATCACAGGCTCTACACTTTTTGCAAGATCTCCCAATTCTATATTACTTACAGGAACCGGACGATACCCTAAAATTTTAAGATTTAATTTTTCTGCAGACTGATAAATGATTTCTTTACATTCTTCCCTGATAAAATTATTTTGAGGAAAAAAAAACATTCCGACTCCATAATATCCAGGTTCGGGTAAATCGATGCCATAATGCAGACCTTCGTCATACAAAAGCTCATGAGGAATCTGCATCTGAATACCGGCACCATCACCTGTATTGCTTTCATATCCCGTAGCCCCCCGATGCTCCATATTTTCCAGCATCGTAATTGCGTCGCTAATAATTTTGTATGATTTCACTCCTTTTATATTGGCTACAAAACCAACTCCACAGGAATCAAATTCAAATTCATTCTGATATAGCCCATATCTTTCCTGAACCTCTCCTTTCTTTTTTCTGTCTTTTCTCAGCTCCATAAACCAAATGTAACAAAAACAATAATTTAAAACAAATGATGAATATAAAATAATTTTAAACACCTTTATTTATCATTAATTTATATTAAATCAAAATAACATGAAAAAAACTACAAATCAATAATCAGAAATCAAAATACTGTAATAAAAAAGCGGACTTATTGATGCAATAAGTCCGCTTTAGCGTTTATATTTTTGTGTGCTTTACGGCTACACTAATTTCATTAAAACATTTTCATCAATCTTTTCCACTTTCACCAGGTTATTTTTTGTTAAAGTTTTTGAAGCTTTATCCCATTTTTTACCTGAAAGTTTAGACTGATCTTTCACATCCGCTAAAGCAACTTGTTCTCCAGATTTCAGGATTTCAAGAATAATTTTCTCGTCTTCACCCAATTCTATTTGAGGAACTGCTTTTTCAGGTTTCATTTGAGGGAAGAATAATACTTCCTGAATAGACGCATTATTCGTTAAGAACATGATTAATCTGTCCATTCCGATTCCCATTCCTGACGTTGGCGGCATACCGTATTCCAAAGCTCTTAGGAAGTCTTCATCAATAAACTGCCCTGCTTCATCATCTCCTTTTTCCGCTAATTTTAACTGATCTTCAAAACGTTCTCTCTGATCGATAGGGTCATTTAATTCAGAATATGCATTGGCAATTTCTTTACCGCAAACCATCAATTCAAAACGCTCGGTAAGACCTTCCTCACTTCTGTGTTTCTTTGTTAACGGAGACATTTCCACAGGATAATCTGTAATGAAAGTTGGCTGAATGAAGTTTCCTTCACATTTTTCACCAAAAATTTCATCAATTAATTTTCCTTTACCCATTGTTTCGTTCACTTCGATTCCGATAGATTTAGCAAAATCGAACAATTCCTGCTCAGATTTTCCCGCAATATCAAAACCTGTGTACTTCTGAATCGCCTCTCTCATTGAAACCCTTGCATAAGGAGCTTTGAAATCAATTTCCTGATCTCCGAATTTGGCTTTTGTAGTTCCGTTTACTGCAATGGCACAATGCTCTATCATTCTTTCGGTGAAATCCATCATCCAATAATAGTCTTTGTAAGCAACGTAAATTTCCATTACGGTAAACTCAGGATTGTGCGTTCTGTCCATCCCTTCATTTCTGAAGTTTTTAGAGAATTCATAAACCCCGTCAAAACCACCAACGATCAATCTTTTCAGATATAATTCGTTAGCAATTCTCATATATAAAGGAATATCTAAAGCATTGTGATGCGTAATGAAAGGTCTTGCTGCTGCTCCACCAGGAATAGCCTGTAAAACGGGAGTTTCAACTTCGATATAGCCTGCATCATTGAAAAACTGACGCATTGCTGTATACATTTTTGTTCTTTTAACAAAAGTCTCTTTTACCTGAGGATTTACGATTAAATCTACATAACGTTGTCTGTATCTCAATTCAGGATCGTTGAATCCGTCATGTACTACACCATTTTCATCAGTTCTTGGCTGAGGAAGAGGTCTTAACGCTTTAGTTAAAAGAGTGAAGTTTTTCACCAAAACCGTCTTTTCACCAACCTGAGTCGTAAACAATTCTCCTTCAATACCGATAATATCTCCAATGTCTAAAAGGTGCTTGTAAACTTCATTATATAACGTTTTATCTTCACCTGTACAGATCTCATCTCTGTTAAAATATACCTGAATTCTACCTGTAGAATCCTGCAATTCAGCAAAAGAAGCCTTCCCCTGAATTCTGCGGGACATCAATCTACCAGCAATCTTCACCTGTTTATTTTCTGTGAAGTCCTGTTTTATAGATTCTGTAGTATCTGTAAGTGTATACTCTTCCGCAGGGAACGCATTAATCCCCATTTCAGTAAGCTTATTCAGCTTTTCTCTTCTAATGATTTCTTGTTCTGATAATTGCATTGTATTTATTTAAAATAACGTGCAAATTTAGTGATAATTTATAAAATTTTAGAGTAAAATTTTCTTTTAATAATTTCAATTGTAACATGATTTATGATTTCTCTTTTTAATAAAAGATTTTTTATGAATTTTAATAAAAGTTCACATTTATTAAGTGTTAAAAATTAATAAATAATCACTTAAATGTGATTATTTATTAATACATTTAACTCACCAAATCTAAATTTTGATTTATGAAAAGAAGAATTATTATGTTCTCTTCCTTAATTGGACTGAGTAGTTTTTCCTACGCACAAATTGGGATTAACACCGCAAATCCGTCGACCTCTCTCGACATTGTTGCTTTCAATGCAACCGGAACTTCTAACAACGTTGACGGGCTACTCGCACCACGGGTAGATCGTGCACGAGCACAAAGTATGGCAAGTGTGCCTGCCGGTACCATTATTTATGTAAATGATGTGGCCACAGGAACTGCCGGAGGGCAAACCGTGAATGTTACCGCTGTAGGTTATTATTACTTCGAGGCCGGGGTCTGGCAAAGATTCTCAACCCCCGCAGGAGTAAGCGCCCAAAGCTGGGGCCTCACTGGAAATGCAGGAACAACTCCCGGAACGAATTATCTGGGTACATCAGACAACCAGAACGTTATTTTTAAAAGAAATAATGTTCAGTCGGGTATGCTAAGTGCCACCAATACAGCTTTTGGGGTTAATAGTATTCCTATTACTGCTACGGGAGCGGGAAACACAGCGCTAGGAACGACAACACTAAGCACTGTAACCACCGGGACCGGAAATACTGCATTAGGTACAACCGCACTGAGTACAGTAACGACAGGATCTCGAAACGTTGGGATTGGTTCTAATGCTGCGAGAGGTATTACCACGGGTTCTACAAACGTTGCCATCGGGGCCAATACGCTCCAAAGCACCTCTGCCGCTGCAGTGCAAAGAAATATTGCCATTGGAGACAACGCATTATTTAATAATGTAAGCGGAAATTCAAATATTTCGATAGGGATAAATACAGGAACTGCCATTACGACAGCATCAAACAACCTGTTAATAGGTGATACCGCAGGAGGAATTCAGCTTAACGGAGATAATAACGTCGCGATAGGGACTAACTCTGGAGGCTTTCTTACAACAGGTACTAATAATGTTATTTTAGGATCTTCAGCCGGAACAAATATCACAACAGGAGCTGGAAATATTGCCATTGGTAATGCGACCCAGGTTCCTACTGCAACAGCAAGTAACCAAATGAACATCGGAAACTTAGTTTTCGGTACGGGGATGAATGGTACTTTGGCCGCACCGGCTGGAAATATCGGGATCAATCAATCAGCCCCGGCCAGAAAACTTGATGTAAATGCCGCCGCCGCACCAATTAGGGTAAGCAATTTACAGGCTATCGCAACCGCTTCTCCAAACACTACCGTTCCTTTGATTTTAGATACTACCACAGGAGATATTTATCAGGGAAGACCTTCGGAGCTATTGATATTTAATTCCAATTATATTCCCAATGGAACCCCTGTTACGCTTAATGCGACTGCTACAGCTTCCGCCACAGGCTCATTAGTACAGTCTATATATAATGTTAACTTTACATTAAGTAGACCTGCAATTGTATCTATATTTAATTCTACATCGGTAGGTTTTACCACAGCAACCGGAGCAGTCATTACAGATGGCTCTCCAAGATTATCGGTTACATGGGTAAGAATTTCAGATTCTACAGGGGCTACTACTATTCAGGATAATTTAGGATTAGCTTCGGTAGGGCATAATAATACGGTATCCGCAACTTCAAACTTAACAGGAAATTACCATAGTGCCTCAAACCCAATGCTAACCCTTCCCACAGGTACTTATAGATTAGATATCATTGCATTGATTGGATGTTCCAGCGGCCAATCTGTACGTGGAACATATGGTTCGGGAAATGATAATCTCTATGTAAGAGCAGATTATTTTTAAATACGATTCTAGAAACACATCATAGCCTTACAATACAATTTGTAGGTTTTTTTTATTTGAATGAAATTGAGATTAAGCAAACCAATTTTTACGTTTCGCTTCAGAAATAAATGTCCATGCTAACATTCTGCTTATTTTCTGACCCTGAGCCATTTCAATAATTCTAATATCCAACGCTTTTACCTTTGTTAAAAGCTTTTGAAGTCGGGGTAAATTATCTTTTTTAGAAACCAGACACGTAAACCAAAGAACCTGATCGGCAAACAAAGCACTTTCCTGAATCATATTCGAGATAAAAGCGATTTCTCCGCCTTCACACCATAATTCAGATTGTTGTCCTCCGAAATTTAAATTAGCTTTTTGAACTTTTGATTTATTTAAGTTCTTCATTTTTCTAAGATTTCCCTTTAAGGCAGCTTCTTCAGAATCATGAAATGGAGGATTACACATGGTAAAAGCAAACCTGTCTTTAGCATCAATAATATTCTTAAAAATATAATCAGAATTTTTCTGTTTTTTTAATTGAATATCAGACTGTAAATCAACATTTTTATCTAAAATTTGCTGTGCATTCTGTAAAGAATCTTCATTAATATCCGTTCCCAACATTTTCCAGCCATAAGAGCTATGGGCAATTAAAGGATACACCAGATTGGCACCCGTTCCAATATCCAAGCCCTGACTAGATGAACCTACAGGAATTTCTTTTTGTTGATCCGCCAGCAAATCGGCGATATAATGCACATAATCTGCTCTTCCCGGAATGGGCGGACAAAGATTGGCATCTGGAATATCCCAATTTTTAACATTATAAAAATGTTGCAACAATGCCTTATTAAGAAGTTTTACCGCTTTTGGAATACTGAAATTAATGGTGTTTGTTCCATATTTATTCTCAAAAACGTATTGTTTCAGTTCCGGCACACAAGAAATCAGCAGATCAAAATCATAAGGATCCCGATGCAGATTTCTCGCGTGCAGACTGGATTTTTCAGTAGTCATATTTTATTTTTTCTGACTCAGAATATATTCTACCATTTTTTTAGCATCTTCTTTAGACACCTGTGAATGAGGCTGCATAGGTACGCTTCCCCAATTTCCGCTTCCTCCTTCTATAATTTTTGAAGCCAGCATTTCAATATCTTTTTCAGAATATTTTTCTGCGATTTCCTTATAAGAAGGTCCTATCATTCTTTCACTCGGCGAATGGCAACCTGAGCAATCCAATGTTTCGATAATCTGCTCTCCCGTAAGATTACTTGGCGCAGGTGTAGAAACATCAGTTGCATCAGAAGAAGACTCTACCGATGGATTTTCTTTTTTAGAACAGGAAATAATAAGCAAGCTTACCAGCCCTGTCACAAACAGTTTTTTCATTATTTTGCTGCTGCAGAATCTGTTTTAGGAGCTTCAGTTGCCGATGCAGGCGCTGCAGCTGGTGTGTCAGCTTTTTTCGCTGTAGAATCTACTACTGTCGGAGCATCCGGTTCTGGTAACATCGTGTTGCTGTCCTGCAAATCGTGGTTTGGCTTTTTTGAACAGTTTACTACGAATAAACCTCCTACAAATGCTAATGCTAATACTTTTTTCATTGTTTTCTAATTTGGAAACAAAAATATAAAAAATAAACTTTTAAACTCATGATAAATATTATTTAAAAGTAAAAAGAGCAAAGTAGATGAAGCTCAGATATTCGATATAACTCTTATTTACAGATTAATATTTTACTACCTCTTCCAGATTAAACCATCATTTTCAGAATTTTATCATCAATTCTTAATCCAGCACTATTCTTTTTTGGTGAACCTATTTCTATTGAAAATATATTTGAAATAAAAATCAAAGACTTTCTTACCTTATTTCTCTAGGTTCTGGCTCTTTTTACCTCTACCTTTTCACTTTATTTAATTCATTAAATGGTGAATTTTAAGAAAAATTTTTACTTTTGTGCAGTCGATTAATTAAATTATTAAAATGAACAAAAAATTTATGACTACAAAAACTTTCCTGAAAACGGTATGCATCGCTTCCCTTCTGGCAGCAACATTAGGTTGCGACAATTCATCTTCAGATGATGAATCTTCAGAATATTCTGATCAAATAGAATCGGTAACCCTATTAAAAACACAAAAATCGTGGGACGGCGCTTTGTATGAAAAATATCCCGATGGTCAGCCTGAAATTACCGTTTTAAAGATTTCAGTTCCGCCAAACAAAGCACTGGATTGGCACAAACATCCCGTTATCAACGCTGCGTATGTAGAAAAAGGTGAAATTCAGGTGGAAAGAAGAGATAACGGGGAAGCACAAACGTTCAGAAAAGGACAAATTGTTCCTGAAATGTTAAACGTTCCTCACCGCGGTAAAACAGGCGACAAAGGGCAACTTTAATCGTTTTTTACAGCGGAACTCCCGATCTTCCGATCACAGAACTTGTTCTTTAGAGCAATGAAACCTTTATATTTCATTACATATCAATTGTTTAAATAAATGAATTTAATTTTAAGTTTTTTTATTTTCACATTTTTTGTTTTCTGTATCAAAAAAATATTCTACATTTGTCCCATGTTAAATATGAGCAACAAATTTTGGTGGTGGCATTCAAACTCTTCGTCGGGTCTGATGTTATTGTCATGTTGTAAATAGAACGCAACAGAGATACAATTAAAACAATATAATAAAGACTTTGACGGATGCCGTTGAAGTCTTTTTTTGTTTACAATAAATTTAAAATATACCTTACATGTTCAATAAAAAAATAAAAATTAAAACGTCCTCGAAAAAAACATTGGGAGATCTTCAGACTCCGATGAGTATTTATTTGCAAGTTCGGGATAAATTCAGAGATACGATCCTTTTAGAAAGTTCTGATTCTAAGAATATTGATAATAATTTTTCCTTTATCGCCATCAATGCGGTTGCCGGAATTGAAATTAAAAATCTAAATGAATTTGAAATCAAGTTTCCTGGAGAAAACCCTGTAAAACAATTCATTATCGATCATAAAGTTTCCGATATTTTTGAAGAATTTTCCAAATGTTTTGAATGTGAAAAAGCCAATGATTCGATTGAAGAAACAGCGCAAAGCCTTTTTGGATATACCAGTTTTGAAGCGGTTCAGTTTTTTGAAAATGTAAAATTTAAAGCACAAAGTCCTGAAGTTGAAATTCCTATTCTTCGTTACAGACTGTATCAATATGTTATTGCCATCAATCATTATAATGATGAAATGCATATTATTGAGAATCAGATTCCGGGTGTAAAATCGGAGATCTATTCTTTAGAAAGCCTTATTAAAAATCAAAATACGATTATTTATCCTTTTGAAAAAAATGGTGATGAAACATCAAATATCACCAATGAAGAATATCTTGATTTGGTAGAAACAGCCCAAAAACATTGCATGCGAGGAGATGTTTTTCAGTTGGTATTAAGCAGAAGATTTGAACAGAAATTTAAAGGTGATGAGTTCAATGTGTATCGAGCGTTGAGAAATATCAACCCTTCGCCTTATTTATTTTTCTTCGATTATGGAAATTACAAATTATTTGGTTCAAGTCCTGAAAGTCAATTAATTATTAAAGACAACAAAGCTATCATCCATCCTATCGCCGGAACTTTCAAAAGAACAGGAAATTTTGATATTGATTTACAGTCTATTGAAGCCTTAAAAAGCGATCCTAAAGAAAATGCAGAACACACGATGCTCGTTGATTTGGCAAGAAATGACTTAGGAAAATTAGGAAAAAATATCACCGTCACAAAATTAAAGGAAATCCAACTTTTCTCTCACGTCATTCACATGGTAAGTGAAGTGACAGCAGATTTACAGGAAAAAACAAATCCGTTCGAAATGGTTGCAACTACCTTTCCACAGGGAACTTTAAGCGGAGCACCAAAGCATAAAGCACTTCAGCTCATCAATAAATATGAAAAAGATTCCCGCGGTTATTATGGTGGCTGCATCGGAATGATTGGTTTAAACGGAACCTGCAATCAAGCCATTATGATCCGAACTTTTTTAAGCAAAAACAATACTTTATATTATCAGGCAGGCGCCGGATTGGTTGCCAAATCAAACCCTGAAAGTGAATTGCAGGAAGTGAATAATAAGCTGAATGCTCTGAAAAAAGCGGTTGAAAAGGCAGAGAAGTTAGTTAATAGATAATGGTTGCCGGTTGTTAGATAACCAATATCAAGTATTAATAAAAATCTAAAAGCACAAATATGGAATATATAAATCTTGATGTTTGGATAGAGACACGAAAATTTACAAATCTTGTTTATGACTCAACTAAAAATTTTCCTAAAGAGGAGGTTTTTGGGTTAACAAATCAAATCAGAAGATGTTCCGTTTCTGTACCTTCTAATATTGCAGAAGGCTGTGGGCGAAATACGACAAAAGAAACTATACATTTTTTATTTATTGCAAGAGGTTCTTTATATGAATTAGAAACTCAAATTTATTTATCATCAGATCAAAATTATTTAGATCAAGAAAAGTTTATAATTATTTTAAATCAAATAATACTTTGTAAGAAATTACTAAACGGATTTATTAATTATCATAGAAAAAATTTAAAATGAACAATATAAAACAAGCAACCGAAAACGATAAACCATCAACCACTAACCATCAACCATCAACCAAAATTCTTGTCTTCGATAATTACGATAGTTTTACCTATAATTTAGTTCAGATTATTGAAAGAATTTTGGGATCAAAAGTGGATGTGGTTAGAAATGACCAGATAACTTTAGAAGAAATCAAGAAATATGATAAAATCATTCTTTCACCAGGTCCGGGAATTCCTGAAGAAGCAGGAATTTTGCTGGATTTAATTAAAGAATATGCTCCTACGAAAAGTATTTTGGGCGTTTGTCTTGGTCAGCAGGCTATTGCCGAAGCGTTCGGCGGAAGTCTAATCAATCTTTCGGAAATTTTTCACGGAGTTGCCACTTCTGCTGAATTGGTAAAAAATGATACAAAACTGTTCCAAGATTTATCAAGCGGTTTGGAAGTCGGAAGATATCACAGTTGGGCTGTCAATCCTGATAATTTCCCAGATGAATTGGAAATTACGGCAGTAGATAAAGACGGAATGATCATGGCATTGCAGCATAAAAAATATGATGTGCATGGAGTTCAGTTTCACCCCGAAAGTATTTTAACTCCTGACGGAGAAGTGATCATTAAAAACTTCCTTCTACATTGAAAACAATAGAAATTCCTTCAACCCAAAAATCTCCCCAAATGAAAGAAATACTGCAATATTTATTCAATCATCACACCTTGTCCAAATCTGAGGCAAAGGCTATTATGATTGAAATTGCTCAAAATAAATTTAATGCCACAGAAGTGACTGCTTTTATTTCCATTTTTCTGATGCGAAATATCACCCTTAAAGAACTTGAAGGTTTTCGTGAAGCCCTGTTACAAATGGCCGTTCCGGTAAATTTGGACACCAGCGACGCGATTGATATTGTCGGAACTGGTGGCGATGGAAAAAATACAATCAATATTTCAACTTTGGCAAGCTTCATCGTAGCTGGAGCCGGGCAAAAAGTAACGAAACATGGTAACTATGGTGCTTCCACAACAACCGGAGCTTCCAATGTTTTGGAAGAATTGGGTTATGAATTTAAAAATGATTCCGCAAGATTACAGGAAGATCTGGAAAAAGCAAACATCTGCTTTTTACATGCGCCGTACTTTCATCCTGCGCTTCAATCGGTTGGTTTATTGCGAAAATCGTTGGGCTTAAGAACATTTTTCAATCTTTTGGGGCCTTTGGTCAATCCAGCAAAACCTCAATATTCAATGATTGGAATTTATAATCTGGAGATTGCACGAATTTATCAATATCTGTTGCAAAAAGATGATAAAGAATTCATTTTGGTTCACGGAATGGATGGTTATGACGAAATTAGTTTAACTCATGACAGTAAAATTATCACAAAAAACGGCGAAGAAATTTATTCTGCAGAAGATTTAGGTTTTGATTCGGTAACTCCTGAAAGTATAAAAGCGGGAAAAACGACTCAGGAAACAGCAAAGATTTTTAGAAATATTTTGAATGGAAAAGGGACTGAGCAACAAAATTCAGTGGTTTTAGCAAATGCTTCTGTTGCCCTTTATCACACGCATAAATTTGGAAACTATGATGATTGTCTTTTACTCGCACAGGAGAGTTTGTTTGGCGGGAAAGCGTTGAAATGTCTTGAATTGCTTTTGGATTAATTTTAATAAAAATGAATATTTTAGATAAAATCATACAAAGAAAAAAAGAAGAAGTTGCTCTTTCAAAATCTCAGATCTCAATTGAGAAACTGAAAGATTCTGAATTTTTCGGAAGAGAAACTTTTTCACTAAAAGAAAGCATAACAAACAAAAGCGGAATTATCGCCGAATTTAAAAGACAATCGCCTTCAAAAGGAATTATTAACGATCAAGTTTCACCTTTGGAAGTCGCTTCAGCGTATGAAAATTTTGGAGCAAGCGGAATTTCTATTTTAACGGATAAAGATTTTTTTGGAGGAAGTTTTGATGATATTTTAAGTGTAAGAAATCATATCGACATTCCTATTTTGCGAAAAGATTTCATGATTGATGAATATCAGTTTTATGAAGCTAAGAGTATCGGTGCAGATGTTATCTTGTTAATTGCCGCTTGTCTTACACCTCAACAGGTTCAGGAATTTACTGATTTATCTCATGAGCTTGGCATGGAAGTTTTATTGGAAATTCACACAGAAGAAGAATTGAAGCATTTTAACAAAAACGTTGATTTAGTGGGAATTAACAATAGAAATTTAAAAGATTTCAAAGTTGATTTACAACACTCTGTTCAATTGAAAAATCAGCTTCCAGATGATGTTCTTTCAGTGGCGGAAAGCGGAATTTACAGTATTGAAAATTTTCAATATTTAAAAGAAAAAGGATTCAATGGATTCTTAATGGGCGAATATTTCATGAAAAATAATAACCCATCGAGAGCTTTCGAAGAATTCACCTCAAATATTTAATGATCAAACGTCTAGAAGTGTAACAATGACTCACCAATCATCTACTAATCAGGATAAAACAAAACTAAAAGTCTGCGGTTTAACTCAGTTAGACCAAATTCATGAATTAATTGCTATGAATGTAGATTTTCTTGGTTTTATTTTTTACGAAAAATCGCCAAGATATGTTTTGAATCATTTGAGTTTGGATGAAATTTCAACGATTAATCACAAAGGAAAAATCGGAGTTTTTGTCAATGAAAATTTGGAAAAAGTTATTGAAATAACAAAAAAAGCCAACCTCAATTTCATACAACTCCATGGCGATGAAGATGAAATTTATATTTTAGAATTAAGAAAAAAATTAAATACTGAAACCGGAATTATTAAGGTAATCAGGATAGGAAGTGAGGAGTCAGACGTTGAAAGTAAAATCCATCAAACCATCAACCATCAACTGTCTACCATCAACTACCTCCTGTTCGACACTGATTCAACAGCATTCGGAGGCACAGGAAAACAGTTTGACTGGAATATTCTGAATGCAATTGAAATTCCTCTTCCCTATTTTTTAAGTGGCGGAATTTCAGAGGAAAATATAAATCAATTGAATATTTTAAATAAAAAACCGTTTGCTTTAGATATTAATTCAAAATTTGAGATTGAGCCCGGAATAAAAAATATAAAAACAATAAAAGTATTTAAAGATATGATATAAATGGGAGTCCTGAAAGGACGACTTATAACAGGATCGGATGCTAATCCGATTAAAAAAAACACAAACAAAATGTCACAATCATTAGTCAAAAACTACGTTCACATAGTTTTTAGTACAAAACAGAGAGAAGATTTCATTGATGAAAAAATAGAGAAAGAACTGTTTTCTTATATTGCCGTATTATGCAAAGACCGTGACAGTAAAGCATTACAAATTGGAGGAACAGATAATCATATCCACATCCTTTGTTTGTTATCTAAAAAAATTGCTCTAATGAAACTGGTACAGGAAGTGAAAGCGCATTCTTCAAAATGGATTAAAACAAAGGGAAAGAAATATGAAAATTTCTTTTGGCAAGATGGTTATGGAGCGTTTTCCATCAATGAGGAGAATGTATATGCAGTAAAGAATTATATTAAAAATCAGAGAGAGCATCATCAAACTAAAAGCTATAAAGATGAACTGGTAGAAATGCTGGAAAAACAAAAAATGAAATATGATGAAAGGTATTTATGGGATTAAAAATAATTCTATAATTTAAATTGGACTAGCATCCAATTCTGTCTTAAGTCGTCCCTGCGGGACTTCCTCTAAAATATTTAAATAAACACAAAAAACAACACACATTGAAAAGATATTATTCGAAAGAATTAAAACTTTTAAAGATGAAACGGATGAATTTTAGATCACTAGGCCAATCTGTTCATCAGGCTTTTTTCCCTATAAAGTTTAAAAATGAAAAGATTGAGAATTTACATACATTTATTTCTCAGAATGACAGCAATACAGAAAGTTGGTACATCGGTGGGTTATTAAGTGATTTCATTGATATTATTAAAAATTTTAACAGAGAAGACATTCAGTATTTTTTTGAGACCATTCATCTTTGGGATAGCTACCACCTTGTTGTTATTGCCGATAAATTATTAGATAACAATGTAAAAGCAATTGTAAAATATGATTTCGGAATTGTTTACTGTAAGATTTTCTGTTTATATGAAAAGCTGGATTCTTACTTCCTGATAGACAATCTGGAAATTGCGGTCAATAGGTATCAATCTAAACCAAATTTGGCAATGTTAATTGATTTAACCGCTAAAATTCAATTATTATTTAAAAATAAGCAGATTACAAAACAACAGTTTGAATACAATATTTCATTCATAAATACATTACAAAATGAATTATAAAAATCCAGATAAACATGGATATTATGGAGACTTCGGAGGTGCTTTTATCCCCGAAATGCTTTATCCCAATGTAGAGGAATTACAGAAAAATTATCTTGAAATTATTGAATCGGAAGATTTTCAACAGGAATATCAGGATTTATTAAAAAATTATGTCGGACGTGCTACGCCATTATATTTCGCAAAAAATGTAAGTCAGAAATACAATACTCAAATCTATCTGAAAAGAGAAGACCTGAATCATACCGGAGCACACAAAATCAACAATGCACTCGGACAGGTTTTATTAGCAAAGCGTCTCGGAAAACGCAGAATTATTGCAGAAACCGGAGCCGGACAACATGGTGTTGCAACGGCAACGGCCTGTGCTTTATTAGGTCTTGAATGTATCGTTTACATGGGTGAAATCGATATTCAGAGGCAGGCTCCGAATGTGGCAAGAATGAAAATGCTGGGTGCAGAAGTTATCGCGGCAACTTCAGGTTCAAAAACGCTGAAAGATGCTGTCAATGAAGCGTTGAAAGACTGGATCAATAATCCAGTGACCACGCATTATGTAATTGGAAGCGTAGTCGGTCCGCATCCTTTTCCTGATTTGGTTGCGAGATTTCAGAGTATTATTTCACAGGAAATTAAGGAACAGCTTCAGGAGAAAATCGGTCGTTCCAATCCCGATTATGTTATCGCGTGCGTTGGCGGCGGAAGCAATGCTGCAGGGACTTTTTATCATTTTGTGAATGAAGAAAATGTAAAAATTATTGCCGCCGAAGCCGGTGGTTTTGGCATCGATTCAGGAAAATCTGCAGCCACTACTTTTTTAGGAACTTTAGGCGTTTTGCATGGCAGTAAAAGTTTGGTGATGCAAACGGAAGACGGTCAGGTCATCGAGCCCCATTCTATTTCTGCTGGATTGGATTATCCGGGAATCGGACCATTTCATGCTCATTTATTTAAGGAAAATCGCGCAGAGTTTTTCAGCATTAACGATGATGAAGCTCTGAAATCTGCTTTTGAACTGACAAAACTAGAAGGTATTATTCCCGCTTTGGAAAGTTCTCATGCGCTGGCGGTTTTAGACAAAAAGAAATTCAATGAAAATGATGTGGTCGTAATTTGTTTGAGCGGCCGTGGCGACAAGGATATGGAAACGTATTTGCAGCATTTGGAAAATGACTAAAAAAGAATTTCTCAACATCTTAGAATGGTCTTTTGTAATTTTTGTAGCATTTTATATGAGTATTTACGGGGAGGCAAAAGCTCTCCAATTTGGAGATATTAACGAATACACAAGACCCTTGTTTTCCTACGATGGAATGAGTCTTATGTGGGCTTTTTATTCTTATTCTAAAACGTATGCTGTAATTTTAGGAATATTTGAAATTTTAGGATCTATACTTTTCTTAGTTCCAAGAACGAGAATTATCGGAGGATTTGTATTATCAGCTATTCTGATCAATGTTATTTTACAGGATTACTTTTATGGAGTCCACAGAGGCGCAATGGCCAACGCAATTATATATCAAATTATAGTATTGATTGTTCTTTTTATGAATAAAGAGAAATTAATCAATATGATTAAACTCTCAAAGCTAGACTTCAATTTTTCAAATAAAAAAATTATTCTGAAAATATTATTGATTATAGTTATTCTATTTGCGCTAATGATAGCTCAGGAGGGATTGGGAATGCTATTAAACTTTTTAAAAATATGAAAAAACTAAACATATACTTCACCGCAGGAATTCCGCAACTGGAAGATACTGCTGATATTATTAGATTAATTCAGGATTCGGGAGCCGATATGATCGAAATCGGGATGCCGTATTCTGATCCTGTTGCCGATGGGCCGGTCATTTCACAAGCTCACGAACTAGCTTTGAAAAACGGAATGACCATTTCTACCCTATTTTCTCAATTAAAATCAATAAAAAACGAGATTAGAATTCCTTTGATCTTGATGGGTTATATTAATCCTGTTTTAAGTTTTGGGTTTGAAAATTTCTGTAAAGAGTGTTCAGAAAGTGGTGTTTCGGGATTAATTATTCCTGACTTACCGCCGATTGAATTTGAAAAAAATTATCAGAAAATTTTAGAAAAATATAATTTAAACTTTACATTTTTAGTTACGCCTGAAACTTCGGATGAAAGAATTTTATATTTGGATTCATTAAGTTCAGGGTTTCTATACGCGGTAAGCTCCTCATCTACAACAGGAAATAAAAATGCAGTTTTAAAAAACGAAGATTACCTTTCAAGATTAGCTTCTCTTTCCTTAAAAAATCCTGTGATGATCGGTTTTGGAATTAAATCAAAAGAGGATTTTGAAAACGTGACCGAAAAAGCCGACGGCGGAATCATCGGAACAGCGTTTGTGAATATTTTACTACAAAATAGAGATTGGAAAACAAAAGCCATAGATTTTGTGCATTCCATAAAAGGGTAAAAATCACTAAATTTGTCTATTCAAAAAATGGTATGAACACAATTCAAAATAAAATAGTAGAATTTGAAGATTTAGGCATAAAAGAATATCAGCCCGCTTGGGATTATCAGGAAAAGCTGATGAAAGATATTATAGACACCAAAATTAAGAACCGGGATTTACCTTCTGAACAACATACGACAACTCAGAATTATTTTCTTTTAGTAGAGCATCCTCATGTATATACTTTAGGAAAAAGTGGTCACGAAGAAAATATGTTGGCCGGAATTGATAAATTAAAGGAAATTGATGCCACTTTTGTAAAAGTAAATCGCGGCGGCGATATCACCTATCATGGCTACGGTCAAATTGTGGGTTATCCTGTTTTAGACCTTGAAAACTTCTTCACAGATATTCATAAATACATGAGAAATCTGGAAGAGGTGATCATTAGAACCATTGCCGATTACGGATTAAAAGGAGAACGCTCTCCCGGTGAAACAGGCGTCTGGCTGGATGTCGGGAAACCTTATGCACGAAAAATCTGTGCCATGGGGGTGAAAGCTTCCCGTTGGGTCACCTTGCACGGTTTTGCACTGAATGTAAATACCGATATGCGTTATTTTGAATACATTGTTCCTTGTGGCATTAAAGATAAACAGGTAACCTCGATGAAAAGAGAGCTTGAAAGAGATTTGACTCCTGAAGAAATGGAAGACATTAAAGCGAAGATCAGAAAACATTTTGAGGAAGTTTTTGAGGCGGAAATAAAACTCAAATAGAAATACAGCTAAACCATCATCTTTTTTGATGGTTTATTTTTTACCATAAACCTTGTTAAACCGCTACTTTTACTAGCTCAATTTAATTTTTAATTCTATTTTTGAAATTCAAAATTAACCAAGATCCCAATGTTGACGAATTTCAAACTAGTAACCTTTTTACTTTTATTTTCATTTTTCACTTCTTTTGCGCAGACGAATTATATTTTCGAAATAGACAGTCTGATCAATGTTAAAGAGCCCAGAATGTTTAACGGAGTGGTATTGATCACTAAAAATGGAAAACCACAGTATTCCCGAGCGCACGGCTTTAACAATATTAATGATCAAAAGCCCTTGCAGCTTAATGATCAGTTCGAAATCATGTCGAATACCAAGCAGATTACAGCGGTTTTACTGTTGAAAGAAGTGGAAAAAGGAAAAGTAGATTTAAAATTCCCAATTAAAAGTTATTTACCGAATCTTACAGAGCCCTGGGCAGAAAAAGTGACTGTTCATCAGCTTTTAAACCACACCCATGGAATTTCAGATCTTGAAAAGCCTTTGCTTTTCGAGCCCGGAACAGATTTTAAGTATGGAAATCTTTCCAATATTCTTTTAGGAAAAATCATTGAAAATGTATCCAGGCAATCCTATAAACAGCTGGCAACAGAACTTTTTCAGCAATTGGGAATGAAGGATACTTTCTGCTATTCTAAAGAAAATAAAGGGAAGCTTGTTACCGGTCATATGGTTAATAATAATATTTTCAGTACCGTCGAGGACTCTTTTATCAATGATGAAAATCTTCCGGCAGACGGCGTGGTCACTACCGCAAAAGACCTCTCAATATGGAATGATCAGCTTCATAAAAATAAAATTCTCAACTTCAGTACATATCATTTGATGACGACTCCGTCAGCGATGTCTCAACACGATGTTTTCGGAAAAGAGAAAATGGGCTACGGATATAATATCAGAATCGTGAATGATCAGGAAGTTCATTATTTGGGGCATACAGGGTTGGGTGACGGCTTCGCTTCGCTCAATATTTATATTCCGGAAAGCGACATCAGCATCATTGTTCTTGAAAATCAGATGAATGAAAACAATGAATTATACTATTACTTCGAAACCGAAATTAAAAATATCATTCTTAGAAGTGATTTAATTAATAAATAAAAGATTTCTGACATTAAAAAATACTTCAACTAATAATTATCTATGAAAAGAATCATTTTACTCCTGAGCTTATTGCTGAACTTTGTGATGACTGCCCAGGAAACAAGACAGATTCAGTTTGATGAAAAATTTAAAAAAGAATATCAGGGAAGCGCAAGAATTGAGATCAATGAGCTGAAAGAATTGTTGCATATTATGATCGCCATTACCGAGGCTGGTTTAGAAAATGACGATATGATCCAGCAAAACGGAGAATATTATCAGGATGTTCTTCAGCATTTTAAAAAATATGGTAATGAAAAAATCATTATCAAGTTTGATTCTTTAATCAAAGCAAATCCCCTGAACTACGTATTTCTGACAGGAAACGGAACGAGTTATGATTTTAAAAACAACCAGCTGGTTGCTAATACATATTATCTATTTCCGGCTCAAAGTGTTTCCGGGCAAAAAATCACAGTTAACCCTATCACTACTTACAAAAAAGAAATTGAAGATTTTGCCTTAACATCAGGCTTCCGAAAATTCTACAAAGCTCACCTTCCTTATTATAAAAGCATTATTTCCATGTATCATAAGCAAGCCAATCTCGATGAGCAGTGGAAATGGCTGGAGAAAAACTTTAATACTAAAATAAACAGCTACTTAATTTTATGCTCGCCGTTAATTAACGGATTTAATTATACGGATAGCTATAAAGATAAAGACTTTAAGCAAATCGTCATGGTACTTCCTCCTATTGAAGAAGAAAAATCTCTTAGTGAAAAAGAAAATATAGTTTTGAATACGAGAGGAATGTTCACAGAAATTGATCATAATTATGTGGGAACACCTACAAAAAAATACATCAAAGAGATTGAAGAAGCTTTAAAAGACAGGGAAAAATGGGTGAATACCAAACAGGAAGGTACCCAATATTATCCTAATCCCGAGAAGGTTTTTGATGAATATATGACCTACGCTGCCTTTTATCTTTTCTGTGTTGAAAAGTTTGAAAATGATCAGAAAACCTTAGATCATGCCTATTACAGCGTCAATCAGGTGATGAAAGAAAGAGGGTTTCCAAAGATGAAAGAATTTAATGACGGATTACTAGCCATGAAAAAGAAACATCCTAACGAAAAAATCGATGATTTCTACCCTGCATTTATTCAATGGCTCGGTCAACTATAAAATAGTAAAACTGCATGTATTCAATGCAGTTTTTTTTTATTTTTATTTAAAAATCAACACCTTAAGCTATCACCAATAACAATTATAGATTTTTTCAAATGTTAAATTTCACTAAATTAAATTGCACACAATACAATTGTTTATATATTTGTATTGTTAATTCGATCAGGCAAAAGTTCTGAATCAAAAAACAAGTTTAACTTTAAAATAAATAGAAATGTCATTAATAGAAGATTTGAACTGGAGGCATGCCGTAAAGGCTTATGACCCGAGCAAAAAAGTATCGGAAGAAGATTTACATACTATACTGGAAGCAGCAAGACTGGCTCCTACTTCTTCCGGGCTTCAGCCTTTCAAGGTAATTATTGTTGAAAATCAAGGATTAAAGGAAAAAATGGTAGAAGGTGCATTAAATCCGGAAGTGATGAGAGACTCTTCTCATGTGTTGGTTTTTGCAGCCTGGGACAGCTACTCCAATGAAAAGATTGACAAAGTGTATGATCATCATACAGATGTAAGGGAATTGCCAAGAGGGCGTTTCGGAAGTTATACCGATAAAATTAAAGAAATATATAATGCACAGACTCCTGAAGAACATTTTGCTCATACCGCAAGACAAACGTATATTGCTTTAGGTTTCGCTTTAGCCCAGGCTGCAGAATTGAAAATCGACAGTACCCCGGCGGAAGGTTTCAGCAATGCGGTGGTCGATGAAATTCTAGGATTAAACGAATTAGGTTTAAAAAGTGTAAGTTTGCTATATCTTGGTTACAGAGACGAAGAAAAAGACTGGCTTTCTACAATGAAGAAAGTTCGTGTACCGATGGAGGAATTCATCATTAAAAAATAAATAAGGTTAGCTAACCTTTCATGTTCATTCGTATGGAAAATTCAAAATCTTTAAAATTAGAAAATCAGATCTGCTTTCCGCTTTATGTGATTGCAAAAGAGATCACAGGGCTTTACCGTCCGTTTCTTGATGAACTGGACATCACGTATCCCCAATATCTTGTAATGATGATTTTATGGGAAAATGATGGATTGCCAGTGAGCAGTATCGGGGAAAAACTATACCTCGACAGCGGTACTTTAACCCCTCTTTTGAAAAGATTGGAAACCAAAGGATTTATCCGGCGAAAAAGAAAAAAAGAAGATGAAAGAGTGGTTGAAGTATTCATCACAGAATCCGGAAAAGGCCTTCAGCAAAAGGCTTGCGAAATTCCCGAGAAGATACACAATATCATAGACGTTCAGCCACAAGACTGGATTGATCTGAAAGAAAGTGTACAAAAAATATTAAACAAAATAGAAAAATAAATGAAAACGTTATATACAACAAAAGTTACAGCCAAAGGAGGAAGAAACGGTAACGTAAAAAGTGAAAACGGAATTATTGATCTTGAAGTGAGAATGCCAAAGGCTTTAGGTGGTGCGAATGATGATTTCGCTAATCCCGAAATGCTTTTTGCTGCCGGATATTCAGCATGTTTCGACAGTGCCTTGAACAGAGTGATCAGTTTGGCTAAAATAAAAACGGGGGAAACCACCGTTGCTGCACAAGTAAGCATTGGTCAACTGGAAAACGGAGGTTTTGGTCTGGCAGTGGAACTGGATGTGAATATTCCTGAAGTTTCGCTGGACGAAGCGCAGTCTTTAACGGAAAAAGCACACGAAATCTGTCCATACTCTAATGCGACAAGAAATAATATTGAAGTAAAGCTTTCGGTAACGAACAACTAAGATCGAGTTCGTCATAAAATAACAAAATCTGTTTCTGTAGAAGCAGATTTTTTTTGTTTGAACAGAGAGAAAATACCATTGCTGTTAACCTAATACCGTTTTTCTTTTTGGATTTACCTTAAGGTTAAATATCAGCAGCGTCAAGTGAAACCCGATGTATAAGTATTCAATAATGTTATACCCGTGAGAGGGTTAAATGATTAAATGGTATAATACTATTTTCTTTTTGAATTTACCTTAATAAACCCTGAAAGGGTTAAATGTCAGTAGCGTCGGGTGAAGCCCGACGAACAAGTATTTAATAATGGTATAACCCCATAGGGGTAAAGGAAATTTCAAAGATAAAATGGTATAAGTTCGATCAATAAAATATTCTGCTGGATCAATAAGGACAGGCTTCAGCCTGTCTAAAAAAGATGAAACTCCCAGAGGCTTTAGCCGAAATTGATTATAAATTCCGGCTAAAGCTCCCATTCGATTTGAAATTCTATCATTGAGCTGAAACCCAACACTATTGATGTATATCTTAACAGCCATAAAATCAAAATTTTAAATTGTTGATTTTAACAGAACTCAGGTTATTAGAAATAAAATAATTATTTTTATCACATCTTAACAGACATTACAGTCTTATTAAAAACAGAATAACCTAAAAAATCAACATTAAACAACAAGGAATGAGCGGAAAAACAATTTCAGAATTAACAAACGAAGAGCTACTGGACAAAAGAAAGAAAGCTAAAAATGCCAACATTATAAGCGCCGTATTAATAGGTTTTTTTGTAGGAATTGCTGTCTTTAGCGCGATTAAAAAAGGACTCGGATTTTTCACATTTTTCCCATTGATTTTTGTATTCATGCTGATGCGGAATCAATCAGAAGCGAAAGAACTCGATAAAGAAATCAAATCACGTAATCTTCACTTTTAATTCAGAAAAAATGAAAAAAATAATATCTGTATTTTCCTGTATCCTCTATTTTTCAGGAAATGCTCAGACATCACCTCCTCCGGTCATAAAAAATCCTTTAACAACATCAAAAGGGTTAAAAATAAATTCTAGAAAAGGAACACTTATTGAAAAACGAACGATCGATCTCGCAGTATTTAAAACCCTGAATATTCAGAAAATACTGACCACAGATATGTCTGATAATTCTACAGAGAATGTATTGGGAATCATGACCGAAACTGAAACATTTGATACTATTTCCAAGAAAACCCTTACCATTGAAAAAGCGGAACTTATCAAACTTCTGCTATCGCTTCAGATTTTGGACCAAAAGGGAAATGAAACTCAGAATCAGGAGTATACGAAATATAAGTTTGTTACCCTTAGTAATATTGAATTTGGTTGTGTATACCGCAGTTATGCTAAAAATTGGATTCACTATATTAAGCTTCCTTCGTCTTTTAACAATCAAAATCTGATCGAATTTGATAAGACTGAATTAAAACAATTAATTAAAATTTTGAAATCGGCCGAAGAGCAACTATAAATGAAAAAACTCCTACTTCTAGCCTTTACCTTTTCTACAATTCTCTCTGTTTATGCTCAAAAAACATATGCTTTCTTCGGTTCATACAATTGGGATCAAGATACAGAAGGAATTTATGTGTATGAACTGGACACCGTTAAAGGTAATCTTTCAAAAGTGACTTCCTATAAAGGGATTTCAAATCCTTCTTTTCTTACCTTATCATCCGACGGAAAATATCTTTTTGCCTGTACAGAAAGTAAAACTCCGAATGGCGGAAGTGTGAGCAGTTTTGCATTTAATCCTGACAAGAAATCTTTAACCTTCATCAGCAAGCAAAAAAGCGGCGGCGAAAACCCGGTTTACATGATGGCTCACCAAAACGGAAAATGGCTGGTAAACGGAAATTATACACAAGGCAGTGTTTCAGTATATCCTATTTCAGAAGGCGGAAAAATTGAGCCTTATGTTCAGAACATACAATATATTGAAGGAAGTGTAAATCCTAACCGGCAGGAGCGCTCGCACATCCACTCCACGGTTTTTTCTCCCCATTACAACTATCTTTTTCTTCCGGATCTGGGAGCTGATAAGATCAGAACTTACCAATTTGAAAGTGAAAATAAACAGCCGTTACAGGAAGCCGAAATTTCCTTTACAAAAACAACTCCAGGAAGCGGCCCCAGACATCTAACCTTTCATCCTAATGGAAAATTTGCTTATTGTATTGAAGAAATGGGCGGTGCGGTAAGCGTGTATTCTTATGAAAATGGGAAACTGAACAATGTACAGAGAATCAATACACATTCTGAAAAATATAAAGATGATTTTGAAAGTTCTGATGTTCATATTTCGCCTGACGGAAAGTTTTTATATGCTTCTAATCGCGGAAATGAAAATAATATTGCCATATTTTCTATTCAGAATGATGGAACACTGAAAACCATCGGTTATCAGTCGGTTAAGGGAAAACATCCCAGAACATTCGGTCTTGATCCGAGCGGAAAATTTCTGATTACAGCCAATACCGTTTCCAGCAATGTGACTGTATTTAAACGAAATGCAGAAACGGGCTTACTAAAAAAAGTTGGAAAAAAGATTACAATTAAAAATGTGACGAATGTGAAGATGAGGAAATATTGATGGAAGCCATATCTTCGATAATGGGCTGGAAGCCAGAAGATGAAAGTTAAAATCCCGTGTAATTGCTTCATTTTTTACAACACTGAAAATCAATGAAATCAAAAATTTATGATTGATTTTACCAAACATAGCTTCCGGCTCCCGGCTTCAAGCTTCAGTACACTCATCCTGAACTCAGGTTAAAAATTTACCTCGTCACCGAATCACTTTTCTTAAACGCATCTACCGGCTTATAAGATTCATTTTTCTCTTTTTCTTTTTTGTCTGAAATTAAAATTCCCAAAAGGTGATCGATTTCGTGCTGGAAAATAACTGCGGTAAAACCTTCAACAATTTCTGAATATTTTTGTCCTTTTAAATCAACATATTCCAACTGAATCACTTTGCTTCTGTAAAACTGATCTCTGAAATCGGGAATCGACAAATCCCCTTCAGGGCCCAAGTTCTGCAATTCCGATCTCCAGACAATCACAGGATTGATAAAATATTCCAGCGGATCGCCTTTTTTATCAAAACGCTGAACCCAAATTATCTTTCTGTTAATGCCTACCTGCGGCGCGGCAATTCCGACCCCTCCATCCGTTGACAGTAGGGAAAGCTGCATTCTTTTTACCAGGGTGGCAATATTTGGATCTAAAGGATCTGCCTCTTTTGAAAGGCTTAACAGGATTTTATGCTGATGGTCATCCGTAGTCTGATAAATGGGTAATGCCGTATGCTTATCACCTCCGTTGATAATGGAAATTTCTCCGGAACTCAGGGTCTGGGCATTTCCGGAAATTACGGAAAACATCAAGAGAAAAAACAGCTTCTTCATTTTTTATCAATATCTGACAAAGGTAAAATAAAATCTGTTTTCGGAAGATTTTAAAGTAGCATTTTAGGGTCAATACCTGCTTTGTTTCATGTCTTCTGCCAATGGGTTTTCAAAAGCTGGAAAGTATTAGGATAAAAAACCGTACAATATCATCTGTAGCTAAAATTTAACCACAAAAGTCACAAAAGCTTTTTACCACTTTAGTTATTTAAGCTTATTGTTAAGCTGCATAGAAGTGCACCTAAGTTTTTGAAAATCTTTGATTTTCTAATGATGGACTCTAAATAGTCGCTCCTTAAAAAGCTGTTTTTTGACTTTGAAAATTATATTTGCCTAAAAAGATTCGGAGAACAAGTTCGAGCCAAAGAAGAATTTGTTGTTTGATTTGATTCAATCTCATCTTCAAATTGTATCCAATCCCTGCTAATAATGCATTATTAATATCTCCAGCCACTCCTTTCAGGAAGTTTAATCCTAAGGAGTGGTTTCTTTTTAAATGAGAGATACAAGGTTCTATGGCTGCTCTTGCCCGGAATCTTAATCTGGCTACTTGTTGCCCATATTTTGTTTTTTCTTTTTTTGCGGGAAGCAAAATTGCTGTTCCTTCCACTTCTTTGATTCCTTTAAATCCTCTGTCTGTAGTGGCTTTCGTAGGTCTTGTTCCGCCAACGGATTTTCTTACCCTCTCACTCTGTGCCAATGATTCTTCAAGAGTTTTACTATCGTGAGGATTGCCAGAAAATCTCTTTACCGAGCTGATGATCCCTGTTTTCCGACCTCTTACTACTGCTACTTTTGTCCCAAACTCGTATGCTTTTCCCGATTTTCCTTTCGCAATACACGCAACTTGTGGCTCGTGAAGACTGTAAATTTTATCTTTCGTGGTACGTTCTTGGGTGAGTGCTTTAAGGTAAATTTTAAAAACGTCTTCGTAGCCTTTCAAAACATCTTTAGGAAGTTTTCTTTCCAATTCCCGAAGAACTCTTTTACCAATCGTCCTGAGCTTTTTCCTCGCCATTTTTGCCTTCTTCTGTCTTCTGGGATGATGTCCAAAAAAAGCGTCCCGCAATAATTGTTTGCTCACTCTTCTGTAGCTTTGTCTTTGTACAACGCTCTCTTTTTCTGCTATTTTTCTACAATTGTCGATTACTTTTTTTGCTAATTTGGCATCGGTAGGAAAGGTAATGTTCTTCTCCTGAACCGTCGTATCTACCTGAACTTCATCTTCTGTTTTGGCTTTGGGATGGAGAGAAACGCTTTGTCCCAAAAGAAATTCCAAACCCTTATCTCCAATTCTTTTTCTGAAGTGTACAAAATTGCTCGGATCGAAAGGCTGCTCTGTCTGGAAAAAGGTTTCTCCGGTAAAATATTGCCAATACGCATTCTCAATCCATCTCTCTATTACACTTTCATCACTTTCTTTAAACATTTCCTTGAGCAAAAGCATTCCTGCTATTTTACGGATAGCAATAGAAGGTCTTCCGTTTTCTGAAAATAATTTCTCAAACTCTGACTCCATTTTATCCCAGGAAATCTCCCCAGCTAATTTTACCACCGGATGCTCCATATTAATAAGCTCCGTAAGCCTGGTCTTGAATAAATTCTGCTGTAAATCCTCTCTTATTTTGCCTAACATTTTGCCACTTTTTATATCCTAAAAATACAATTTATTGCAATTTTTTACAACGATTTTTTACGAAATATAAGTGCATAAAACTGATAATCAAAATATTACTTGGTTTTTAAGGAATGACTAAATATGAGAAACCTGCGGGAAATAAAATTAGTGCATTTGTGGCCACAGTATGCAGTCCTCAATTTTATCTTTGATAAAATTTTTGCGCCCTAAAAACATAAAGTATTGAAAAAAAATATCTTTGCGTCTTTACGTAAAATCAACAGAAACTGCAGCATCTGTAAAAACCTTGCGAAGATAAAAAGACATAGTGCATTCGTGGCAAAAGAAAAACGATCTTGCAAAGATCTCCAGTACGCGTCTTTATGATACATTTTCACCGCCGATTCAGTGTAAAATCTGAACAATGGCAAAACAAAAAAAGTATCAGAGAACAAAAAGATCTTATGCAGATTCATTTTGCCCTCTCATACTTTAACACCTTATAATGTTAGTTTATTATAGTGAATTAAAATCTTTCTACTTTTGAGAAGACTCCAGCTCTTCTACCCTTTTTGTAAGAGCTTCAATGGTTTTCTGCTGATCCTGCATTCCTTTGACAAGAACCGGAACCAACTTACTGTAATCTATAGCTTTATACCCTACGCTATCTTTATCGGTAGAGACAATTTCAGGAATAATTTTCTCCATTTCCTGTGCAATAAATCCAATGTGAGGATGAAAATCCATATTGTCCTTCAGGTAATAAGAAACCGGACGGATCTTCATTACATCATTAATACCATAGCTAAGGTTTTTAATTCCCGCTTTAAATCGAATATCAGATGGTGTATTATTAACATTGGAAAATACGGTACCGAATCTATTGGCAGCTGAACCTAAATTGACAGCGCTAGGGGTAATAGGATACAAGGTTGTACCGTTCATTCCCAAAATGGAATTAGTACCATAGATGAAAACTAGCTCATCATTAGTATTCGTTCCAATTACCCCCCTTTTACCGAAGGTAGTACCAGTATTAGAAGCCTGAACAGTCATTATAACTCCGTCTGAATTACGAACTCTGATAAAGGATCCATATGCAGCCGATTTACTGTTAACATCCAAATTACCATTAACATCCAGTTTAGCCTGCGGCGCGACAACACCAATCCCTACTGAGCCACTGTTTGTTACGTAAAAATCATTGAGCTGCTGAGCATCTGAAGGGGCACCTGTAGTCGGATTATCTTTTGCTCCGTCTACATTAAAAATAGTCTGAGGATTAGTTGTGTTAATCCCTACTTGAGCGAACGCAAAAGAACTGCTCAATAAAATAGTGAGAATCTGTAATTTCATAATAGATTTTTTTTCATTAATTAGTATCACGAAGATAAGCATTATTTTTACGACTATGTAAATTTTTTTGAAAATTTTTTATTATGTTTAATAAAATTAACTACCACAACATAATATATCACCAACAGTATAAAAATCAAACCATTACAAAACCCTTACTGTTAAAGAATTTTAGATACAGGATAAAGAACAGGCCCACGTATATCACGATAATATGATTTATTTTAATTTGTGTTTTTTTTTTACAAGGTTTAATTCATATTTATTTTTTCAGGTCAATATTCAGTTCAGAGAATAGAGGCCTAAAAAAATCGGTAGATCTGTCTGTGGTAGAAAATCTTCTCATTCAGCAGATTTTGTATACGATAAAAGTCCGCTTCGAAAAGCAGACTTTTAATGAAGTTACCGTTGAAAAGCAATCCCCGGAACCCGGTTTATCCGACTGGTGTCATTGAATATCGCCACCGTTCAACATCAGAAATCAATCTTAGCCAATGTTGTAGTATGCCCCGACTTCTATAGTACGCCTATTCTCACGGGTTTTGTTTGGCTTTCAGTTCTTCAACAGTCCGAGTGAGGATATCAATTTCCCTCTGCATCTCCTGCATGCCTTTTACCAGAACAGGAATCAGCATCACGTAATCTACGGCCTTATAGCCTTCAGTACCTTCGTCCATCGTAACGACTTCCGGAATAATTTTTTCAATTTCCTGTGCAATCACTCCGATGTGCATATGGTTGTCATTTCCTTTTTTTAAATTGTAGGACACAGGGCGCATCTTCATTATTTCTCTGAGACCGTAATCCAATGCTTTTATATTTTTCTTAAACCGGAGATCGGAGATCGTCTGAAAACTCTGTGCATAAACATTTGCAAATATATTTGTGGCTCTTCCTAAATTAATGGTATTAGTAACCGCGGGGAAAAGACCTGTATCATTCATAACGAGTATCCCTGCATTTTCATATACAAAGACGAGATCATCATCCGTTGCCGTACCCAAAATTCCTTTTTTTCCATATGGAGAACCGCTGTTCGTGGCCTGAAGGGTTAACCTTACTCCTTCACGGCTTTCAATTCTTATATGGGACTGTCTGTTTAAAGCATCTGTGTCTTTAACCTGCAAAACGCCATTCACATCTACTTTTACAATAGGTGCAGTAGTTCCTACCCCTATATTTCCGTTTGCCATAATAACAAAGTCATTTTCCTGCTGATCGGCAGAAATTGCGCCTGTGGGTGGATTGTCCTTCCCCCCGTCCACATGAAATACTCCTCCAGGATTAATGGTGTTAACTCCTACCTGTGCACATGTGAATTGAACACCTAAAATAATCGTGATAATTGTTAGTTTCATAATAATTTTTTTTTATGTTTTATGCTTTTCTATTTTAAAATGAAGAAATACTTTAGATAAAGTTATTATTTTCAATCTCAAGACATCAAATAAACAACTAATAATCAATATATTACATCAAATCATCGTTAAATATACTACTTATTGATTATGAAGCCAAAAAAAAGTCAGTTATTTTTTCTTACACCTAATTGTATCTGTCTGACTGTATTCAGGTACTTAAAATGTGAATCCGATAAAAATGAATGGAATCGATTTGAAGAATCGAGTCCGAAACTTGGGGGAGTTGTTTATATCATTTTATCTTTGAAGTTTCCTTTACATTATTGAACCCCTGCGGGGTTATAACATCATTGAATACGTGTTCATCGGGTTTCACCTGGCGCTACTGATATTTATAATCCCTTCGGGATTTAGTAAGGTAAATTCAAAAAGAAAACAGTATTAGATGTCTTTTTTTGCTACGAACGCCTGAATATTTTTATCTCCCACCATTACCACGATTTTATACCGATGAGCCTTTATGTTCAATATTTAAAATGTAAGGAAAAAATCTGCATCATTTAAAAATCTATGAGCGCAAAAGACTAACATTAGAATATCAACTCAGATTCTGCAACCTTTTAACCTAAGCTCGATTAAAAAACAATTTAAAATACTGATTTTATAATTATTAACACACCTACCAATAGCGTTGGGCTGAAAACCGTCCCTATTGATCGAGTAGAATATTTTATTGATCGAACTCAGGTTTTTACTGAGCGACAAAAGTGCAGGGTTTCATCATTAATCCAATATCTGTGATCCACATGCCTGCACGGATAATAGAAAAACAGGCTATCCAAAAAATGAATAGCCTTTTAACAACAATATTACCATAATACCGATAGGGTTACTCAATGGATCCTTCACAGTATCTTAAATTTATTTTTTTCTCATTTGTGTATCATTTGTGTTTGCTTTGATAATTTGTTACTGCAAATCTAGGAACAATAAAAACCAAAAAACTTGAACTAGTTCAAAAAATCCACAAACACCAGGGCTCTATTTAATTCTGAAACAATCCCTCTGTTTGGATAAAGATTTTAACTATGCCTGTGAAAATGCCGGTTAAAATACTGCACTGAGCTTCAAAGTTGCCAGATTTACTTTAGAAAGTCTTTGTCATATCACTTGGAATGACAAGGTTGAAATCTGTAGGAATATACTCCTTTTCAGGAACTTTGAGTTCAGGATTTTCAGATTCAAAAACAGAGATCACTGCCATTTTAAGATTAGGATTTTTCTGTTTGATATACCAGTAAATCCCTCCGAATTCTTTACTGTGATAATTTCCGTTATAATGAATAAATGTCTTTCCATCTTGAAAGTTTTTCAGAATAGATTCCGCCATCGTAGCATCTTTCGTTGCCTGAGCAGAAATAAAATTCATCACTTTGGTACCTTCTGCATGATCACCCATCATCGCTTTCATTTCGGTATAACTAGGCGTATCCAGCGTTACTTTAATCGGCAACTGAGCGATGTATGTTTTTTCTTTTGCCGTTAGCGTATTCAAAGATTCTAACCCTTCTTTTGCCGTTTGTGATGCATATCTTCTCGGAATATTGGTGGCAATGAAATTCAGTTTCTTTGTCTTGGCAAAATCGACCAACGGCTTATAATCTGTTGCATAATTATTCCATAAACGCACAGAATCTTTGAATGTTTTAGCATCAAATTTCCCCGTCAAATATTGATTCAACTGAGACTGATTATCTCTTTCAAACATTTCGGCCCCCAAAATAAGCTGTCCGTTTTTCTGAGCATACAAAGCCTCAGTGATCTTCAGCTGAAGCCAGTGATTGATAGAGCTGTTATGATTTTCACCAAAGAAAATAATGTCGTAATCGGCCAGATCTTTCACCAATTTGTCGGTGTTTACTTCTTTTCCTTTTTTATCGTAAAACTGATAGGCTTTGAAGCTTTGCGCCTGCAATGAGCAGAAACCTGCAAGCAATAGTGCTATTAAAATATTCTTCATTTTTATTCTTTTTTTTAAACACGAATGACACCAATGGTTTTCACAAATATCACCATTATTAAATATAAGCTTGTTTAAACTAATTCTAAATTTAACCACAAAAGAAGCAAAAGACCTTATTCAATTTATTTAAAGTATTTCAAAAGCCTGCAAAAAGAAAAATCTTTGATTTTTTTAACTAATGAGGTATTTGTGGAGATATTTGTGTTTAAGTTAAAACAAAAAGGCCGTCTGCAAAAAACAAAACGGCCTTATAAAATCATCTAACTATTTATTTTTCCAATTCCGCTACAAGGTCTTTCCACTCTTGCAATTCAGGAATTCCCGGTTTTCTTTTTCCGAAGAACTGAGCGATGAAATCACCTTCCTTATTGAATACTTCGATAGCAGTAACTTCTCCGTCTTCTGTAGTTTTTTTTACGATCCATGCTTCATGAATTTTCGTTACATCAAGGTGTAAATTGAAATCCGGATCCATTACATTGAACCACTGCTGGTGCCAAAGAACTTTTTTCACATTTCCGGTATGGATCTGGATAATCCCTCTGTTTCCAACGAAGATCATGATCGGAAGTTCCTTCTCAGACGCATCCTCCAGCACATTTACCACTTTCGCATTATCAATTTTCTTTGTGAATCCTTCAGGAGCCAATCTCAAAGCCTGAGTTCTGCTTACCCCGAATTTTCTGGTCATCATAAAGAAATCATGAGTATCTTTCAATTCAGACCAAGCTTTTTGGAAACCTTCCACATCGATATCCGCATCTGCTTTTTCCTCAGCTTTTGGAGCCACAGCTTCCAATTCTAATGCAGAATTCTGATCATCAGCCTTAAATTTTTCAACAATCACATCAAAAGCTGCATCATTGCTGTCTTTTGTTAAATAGATCTTGTGAAGCGCCAACCCGTCTTTTCCGAAGAACTGAAGACTTTTTTTATCACCTTCCACGACTCCGAAAGCAAATTTCCAGTGGTTTAAAAAGATTCTCAAATCAATTTCCTCACCTACAAAAAGCTGTGCGTGCAGGCTGCTGAAATCTCCATTCAGGTAGGTCCCTTTTCTTTCGTGAACACACTCATCATTTCTTGTAAGTGCCATCACTTTTCCTAACTGTTCAACTTCCGTTAAAATATTTTGAAATTCAGGTTTCAGAACGGTCACGCCCTCCCCTACGTTTGTTGCCAATAATTCAGCCTCGCTTACGCCAAGCTGGTCAGCTGCATTTCTGATTCTCAAATGCGGGTTTTCAGCTTTAAGAGCTTCCCATTTTTCCTTTAAATCGTTAACTAATGTGCTCATTATGTTATTTTTTTATGGTTAAAACTGTGTATATTCTTCTAACGGTTTCATCCCCCGTTTTACTTTTAATTTCTTCGTCTTTTTCTGAGACCTTCATTCTTTTGAAATAGCTTTTAGAAACGGTTTCCTCCATTTCATCGGTATTATACAATGTGAAATCATATTCCGTGAAGGGAAGTTTTTCCATGAAATGTCTTTGTCCGAAAGTAAGAACGAATGTTCCGTTATCTTTTAAAACCCTGTAGATCTCATTTAAATATTCCACCGGATTTTCCCAGAAATAAACTGTGTTTACGGTAAATATTTTATCAAAAGCCTGATCTTCAAAAGGAAGTTTTTTCCCTCCATATAATACAAATTCAGCGTGATCTTTAAACTCTGCATTTAATCTTTTGGCCTCATTATGCATGGTTTCAGAAATATCAATTCCTGTATATTGTACGTTTTGAGCTTTGTTTAAAATGCTTTTAACATGAGCAGCATTGCCGTGACCAATTTCAAGAATCGTTTCATCATCTTCAATTAAAAGCGTTTTAATACTTTCCAGGGTCATACCGATATTCGTGGCATTCATCATCTCACCGATCTCAATACCTTTTTCACCTTGAGGATTGGCCAGATTTTGTGCTAATATTTGTAAGTCTTTCTTTTCCATATTATCCAAAAATAATCATTGGGTTGCTCGTGATCGGATGGTCGCAAATGGTGCACGGAAAATTATACGCATCACTAATGGTTTTTGCGGTAAAAACTTCAGTTGGTGTTCCGTATGCGGCAACTCTTCCGGATTTCATCAATAAAATTTTATCTGCAAACTGTGCCGCAAGATTTAAATCATGCAACACAACAATCGCTGAATTTTCTTTTTTGGTGAAATTTTTAATGATCTCTAAGGCTTTGTATTGATGTTTAACATCTAAATTATTCAAAGGTTCATCCAGAAAAACGAGCTTATTGGTAATATCATTCTGTAGCTGAGCCATTACTCTCGAAAGATGTACACGCTGCTTTTCACCACCGGACAAAGTGTTATATTCCCTGTCTTTTAAATGATAAACATCCGTTTCATACATCATATTGTTCATGGCTTCATGATCCTCCTGTCTCGGCTGTGCATCGAAATACGGGTAACGTCCCATCATCACGACATCTTTTACCTCAAGTGGAATATCATTGCTGTTGTGCTGAGAAAATTTAGCTTTATGTTTAGACAATTCAGCCACTTTCCAATCGCGGATATTTTTATCTTTAAATAAAATCTGATGATGACTTTTCACCTCATTCGCCAAAACACTCAAAAGGCTAGATTTTCCGGCTCCGTTCGGACCTACAATGGCTAAAAATTCGCCATAGCCTAACGTTACATCCACTTCATTCAGGATATAAAAATCCTTATGTTTATAACTGATCTGCTCTGCTTTAACCATTACATTGATTTTTTAAATTTCAATAAAATAGCAATAAAAATAGGTGCTCCCATCATGGCTGTTAAAATTCCGATGGGTAGTTCCGAAGGCTGTACAATGCTCCTGCTAATCGTATCTGCGGTCAATAATAAAATACTTCCCAGGATAGCCGATAAAGGCAGAATATAGTTGTAATTAGACTTAAATAAAAGTCTTAAAATATAGGGTACAATTAATCCTACAAAACCTATCGTGCCTGAAAAAGCCACACAGCTTCCCACCATTAATGAGACGATGATTACAATTTGCTTTTTAAGATTTTCAACATTAATTCCTAAATGCTGTGCATCTTTCTCCCCCAACATCATGGCATTCAATGCCTTTCCTTTTCTCAAAAGAACCGAGTAAGAAAGTATTAAAATCACCGTCAGAATAATATTCTTCGTCCAGGTAGCAGCCGCTAAACTTCCCATATTCCAGAATGTCAGATCTCTTAACTGATCGTCTTTTGAAATATAGATCAGAAAACCTACAATAGAAAACCCAATGGCAGAAATAGCAACACCCGTTAAAAGCATCATCACCACATTGGTTTTACCACCGCTTGTAGAAATTCTGTAGACCAGTAACATCGCCAAAAGCGAACCGATGAAAGCAGCAATCCCGACAAGGGAAAACTGCACTACCTCAGGAAGATACTCTCTGAAATACCCTCCTAAAACAATGGTAATTGCTGCCATCAGGGTTGCTCCCGCCGTAAGCCCGATAAGATCTCCCGTTGCCAGCGGATTTCTGAACAATCCCTGCAAACTTGTTCCTGATACCGAAAGCATGCTTCCGATAAGAATAGCCATGATAATTCTGGCTGCTCTTACATCCCAGACTACATACTGATCACTTAATGATATACCGGGGTCATTTTTCATTACTTTTCCCAACACTTCAAACGCAGATTTACCCCCAAAATCGTAAACTCCTGTATTGAGAGACCATACTGCTATAAGAATAAGCAGTATGGTACTCATTGTCATGTAAAAGTATAATTTACTTTGTGCTTTCAACTAATAATTTGTTTAATCCTACTGCAGCCTCACCCAGTCTAGGTCCGAAACCTGACACTAAACCTCCGTCCATTGCGATAATTCTCTTATTTTTACCGGCATTGGTCTGGGAAACACCCGGCATTTTCAATGCACCTTCGTTCCCCCCCGCACTTTCCAGTCCGCTAGAGAAGAAGAATAATACATCAGGATTTGCCTTTACTACGGCTTCCGGCGTTAATGGTTTGAAATCTTCAAAATCCTTTACCGCATTTTCACCACCAGCTAATCCGATCAGTGCATCCATTGGGGTATTTTTTCCTGAAACCATCAGCATATTTCCTCTTGCATAGATGAATAATACTTTAGGTTTTTTAGCGATAGGCTGTACCTGCTTTAAATCAGCATCGATTTTATCCGTTAGTTTCTGATAATCTGTATTTCCGATCGCTTTGGCTACGTCGGCGATTAATTTTTTCGTTCCGTCAACCGTAAACTCTTGCTTAAAAGTCTCCGTTTTGATCCCTGAAGCTTTGATTTTACCCATCAATTCAGGATTGATGTCTTTATCAGAAGCTAAAATTAATGTTGGATTTACAGACATGATTGGCTCGATCGTCATTGATCTCATATGCCCTAGATCTTTAGCCGTAGCTTTTAAAGATTCTGGATAAGTGCTTGTAACGTCTGTTGCTACGATTTCTTTTTCGTGACCTAAAGCGGCAACGATTTCCGTAATTCCGCCGTTTAACGTTACAATTTTATTATTAGATTTTGGTGTTTCTGAACTTAGTTCTGTTGCATTTTCTGTTTTAGCCCCTTCTTCTTTTTTACAAGAATACACTGCTACCAGCACAGAAGCCGCAAGAATGAATTTTTTCATGATATACTATTTGATTTATTTTTTACAACGGATTATATTCAAACTGAGGGAACCCTCTTACTCCATCTTTATCTGTAATTCTTGAAAACTTAAGTTTAAAATAATTACCTTCAGGATCTTTTATAATATAAAATCTGTCTCCATATACTTCAAGCCCATTAACCCCTACAGGATTTCTCCAGTTTGGACCAATTGAGCGCTGATCATTATAAATAAATTTCGAAGCATCAACATCTGCTTTTTTAAAATCTTTATATGTTTGTGCAGCAACATTCGCAGCAACTTTTACTTCATAAGAACCAGCACCTCCTACTATATTTGTAGTTACAAAATCACCATATACATAAGTTCCAGCCCCTTCAATGATATTAGTGAATACCGTAAAGCTAATATCCCACTTATTTTTTTCAGGCTGAATAAAAACTTCTTTATTATTTTTAAGACTTACAAAATTGAAATTATATGCTGCATTTTTAGCAATCGTAAGTTCTTTATGAGTAGTTGCACCAAGTTCTGCATACTTTACTTTATAGCCATCTCCAGATCTTACTACCTGAACTTTCATCCATCCCCTGCTATCACCTCCCGTAGCAATAGAGCCTACAGGAACGCTGCCTGTATATAGATCTTTTCCCATATTAACAAGATAAATAGCATTCTCACTATCTACCGCATTCACATCTGCTATTGCTGTATTATCTGTTGGGAAATTTCCATTTACATTATCAACATAAGCTACATTTGCAGGATTAAAACTAGCAACCTGAACTTGATTTTTCAATGCTGCTACATCTGATTCTTTTACTAAATCGATATTTGTAGCACCGGTAATTTTTCCTGCTGCCATCATAACAGAAGAATTAATAATAACCTTAAAAGAACTTCCTGAATAAAATCCCATGTCCCAATCTGTTCTCTTAGTAAGAGTTTCTTTTGGTCCTTCTTTACCATTTACAATACTAATATCACTAAGATCTATCCACACCTGATTGGGTTGTGTAGGACCTCCAACATTAGCATCTGATATGATGCCATCGGATGGTAAAACTGCTACCGGATCTTCATTATCATTAATACAAGATTGAGCAACGAATGATGTTCCTATTAAAATATAAAACAGTATTTTTTTCATTGTAATAATTTTAAAAATTGTAGTTTACTCTAGCAAAATAACTTCTGCCGTAGAAAAGGTTTTGATTTCCATTACCTGCGTTGTGAGCATCACCAGCAGAAACAGTATTTCTAATAGTAGAGACATCAAAAATATTCTTGATACCAAGGCTTACTTCAAAATGATCTTTGAAAAAAGGCTGTGACACCGTAAAATTCAACATATTAAAATCTTGAACTTCACCCAATACAAACTTACCTGGATCTGTGCTCAAACTAGTGGAAGGAATATATGTAAATTGTTTTCTCTTACCTGTATATTTATAATATAAAGCAAAGAGTGTTTTTGTATTATCCAATGTGTAATTTGCCCCTAAATTTGCTTCAACATAATAGTTATAGTCACTAGGCGAAGTAATTTGTCCTGTATTTAAAGCTTGTGAAACTCCCATAACAGAAACACCGGTATTTAAAGTTAAATTATCTTTGCGAATATTCAAGCCTCCTCCGAATAACATTGATTTATATTTGTTAACGTTTAAATACGTATATTTTAAAGGTTCAAGATTTATAATAACACTTTCTATTCTATCATTCACATCTAGATACATTCCAGATAAACTTAGATTAAATTTCCAAGCTCCAGAAGAGCTGGTGTTATAATCCCAGAATAATCCTGCTGAATACCCTGTTTCAGGTTTAAGATTTTCATTTCCACGAATGTCATGATTGTTATCTACTACGAAAGTATACAATTCATCATAAGTAGGAAATCTATTTGCTGATCCGAATACGGCACGTATATCTGAATTCTGAGAAGTATTAAATTTTGCAGTTACTGAATAATTATATTGTGAATCAAATTTATCACTTAAAGCCAATCTCACTCCTGGACGTAATGATAACCAATTATTAGCCTTCCATTCAGCAGATAAGAAATTGGCATAATTGAATATGGTTCTATTAATATTTTTTCCGTTATTATTAGATTCAAAAGTGACAGAATTTGCATAACCTTCCGTTCTGTCTAATTCATATCCTAACTGAAAATTAATCTTATCGCTATTAAGGAAATTACTGAACATCCCTCTAGAATACAATACTTTTGACTCATAATAAGTAAGCTCCGGATCTTTAGAAAGTGTTGCTCTATTAGGAACATCATAATCATATTCCTGATATTTTCTTTTCTGTGTCTGATAAGAAAAATCTCCGTTATAATTTATTCTTCCAAGTTTAGTTTGAATATTAAACTGATGAAGCCATCTATTGGTAAAGTAATTTCTGTCTTTAGCTACAAAAGTTTTGCTTCCGGATTCATAATCAGGATTTATAATTTGGTTATAGCTATTGATTTCTTCATTAAGATAATTTACCTTATAGAAGAATGACGTACTTCCTTTCGCATATCTAACGGCAGCATTTGTGATGAGTTGATCTTTCGGAAGCCATTCATATCCTCTTAGTCCGTCGTTACCTTCACTAAAATATTTATAACCATTATATTTTCCTTTGAATCCTTGGAAATCATTATGGTTTATGTCTGCACTTACCGACCAATTATCATTGATTCTATATCCTAAATTTAAGGATTGAACATGACGCCCATTACCTTTTTTAAACCAATCGTAATCCTTTCCAACGGTTTCTTCCTGTAAAGAAATTAAGGCATTGAATTTTTTAGAATAATTTTTCTTGGTAATGATATTGATAACACCTGCAACAGCATTATTACCATATTCAACTCCCATAGAACCTTTTACAATCTCAATTCTTTCAATATTATTAACATTGATTTTTGAAAGATCTACAAGATTTCCCATTCCCTGATCGCTTACTACAGGAATATTATCAATAAGAACCTTCGTATACTGACCGCTAAGCCCCATAATATTGGCATTAGAATCTCCAGATCCAGAATTGGGTTCAACTAAGATATTAAGATTTTGATTTAGAACCTCTGCTGCATTGGTCACAGCCATATTTTTAATTTGCTGTGCATCAATTACTTCAACTTTATAAATAGATTTATTGATAGATTGTTGCATATATTGTCCTGTGATGACAACCTCTTCTATATTTTTCTGTTGTAGAGAATCTTTTTCCTGTGCATTTACCCATAGAACGGCAGACAATGACAGTAAAGAAAGCACTTTCTTCTTCATAGACGCAAAAATTTTTCGCAAATATAGCGCTTTATTTAGAACAATTAAAAATAATTGTGTATTTTTGTGGAATAATTCTAAATAAAAATAACGTTATGAAATTAAAACTACTTTTAGGAGCTTTGATGTTTACGGCTGTTACAGCTAATGCACAAGTAGCATTTATTAATGAAAATTTCGATTCATTTACAACTTTAGGAACAGGTTCTTTACCTCAAAATGGATGGACAACAAAAATTAATCCTGTAGATCCATCGGCTGATCCTGTTCTAACTGTTGAGGGGCCTAATGGAATTGCTGATAAATATATTCAAGCTTATTCTTTTACATCTCCTAACATTCCTTTTTACTTAATTTCTCCACAAATTGTTGCTCCTTCAGGAGGACAGACGATTTCTGTCACTACTTTAAGAATTGGAGGAATTCCTGGAGGAAACGGAACTCTTGAAATAGGATTAGTTGCAAATCCTACCGATATGTCTACATTTACATCTATCGGAACAATAACCCCTATTTCAACAGCTACAGCTACTAACACAACTTTTAATGTTCCTTCATCATCATACCAGTATATTGCATTTAAGTTTTCTGCAAACTCTGCTCACCAAGCGTTACGCCTTGATAATATAGTGCTTACACCTGCAAGTAGCCTCGCAGTTTCTGACAATGTAAAATTTTCTAGTAAGAGTACTCAGTTTGCAGTAACTGCAGATAACACAGCATTACAGTTTGTAGCGAAGAAAGATCCTAAAAATGTTCAGGTATACTCTGCATTAGGAACTAAAGTGTCTGATGGTAAGCTAAATAATTCTAGAGTTGACATCAGCCAACTTCAGTCAGGTGTTTATTTCGTTCTTATTGAAGAAGCAGACGGAACAGCAACAAAATCAAAATTCATCAAGAAATAAGATTTTATTAGACTAATCATATTAAATAAGCCGATTTATGAATTTTCATAAGTCGGCTTTTTCTTTTCAAATCATCCAAAAAAGCCCATTACATAAGCATATTTCAGAAATTTAATGTTCAAACACGATAAATATCATGTTTTTATTTAGAATTAATAAAAATTATTTTATAGTTTTGTGGAATCATTCTAAATAAGGAATTTAAACATTAAAGATATTATGAAAACAAAATTACTCTTGGCTTCTCTGTTTGCCCTTTCAGTTCAGCAAACCGCTTTGGCTCAAACAGATGCTAATGGATATAACACAGTAAATCTTACCATGGGACCAGCTTATCAAAATCGTGTATTTTTCGATTTTAGTGCAAACAGCATTGTTTCTCAGCCGGCCAACACATGGGATATTGCTTTTTACAGAAACTCTTCAATGGATTTTGGTACGAGAATTAATGATGCACAGACTATACAGGTTTACGAGGCATCTAATGTGCCTGCAAACTGGGATAATATCAATATCGCAAATATTGGTTCTTGGGGAGCACCTAAATATAATCCGGATATTACTACACGTTTGCAAGACGGGGCTTTCGAACAAGGATCTGCATCTTTTGGATGGGGAGATTATCAACCTAGTCACCATGTAGAAGGAAAAATTATCTTTGTTTTAAAATATGTTTCAACAGATCAGTATATCAAATTCATGATTGATGATTATTTCGGAGGATATACCTTCAAATATTCAAAATGGAATGCAGCTACGTCTACATGGGAGCCTACGCAGACAAAAACAATTGCAAACGGTACTGATGATGCTTACTTCAACTATTTTTCATTCGCTACAGGAGAAAAAGTAGCAAATCTAGAACCACCAAAGGCAAATTGGGATCTTATGTTTACAAGATATTATACCGATTTTGTATATCCCGGAGGATCTATGATGTATAAAATGGCAGGAGTTTTACAGAGTCCAAACATTACTGTTGCAAAAGTACAGCCTGAAACTCAGGATACTTCTGCTGCAACACTCCCAGCTTCTACCTCATTCTCAAACAATATCGCTTCAATAGGTCATTCCTGGAAGCCTACCAGTGGTTTTTATACAGATGCAGTTTATTATGTAAAGCAAGGGTCTGATTACTACAGAATGTATTTCATATCAAACGGAGGTGAAACAAGCGGAAACACTTACTTCAAATACAAAAACATCACGTCTGTGTTAGGTGTTACGGATATCGCCGGTAAAAAAGCATCTTTCGGTATTTATCCAAACCCGACTACGGCAGATAAAAAAGTAACAGTTTTGTTTGATGTTAAAGAAAAACTTGACAACAAAGGAAATGTACAGGTATTTGACCTTACAGGAAAACAGGTCTATCAGGCAGAATTAAGCAATCAGGCTGGATTCTACAAACAGGATTTAGACTTGTCAAGACTGATCCCAGGAAACTATCTGGTAAAAATTACTTTTGGCGGAAGCTCAGAAACCAAAAAGTTAATTGTAAAATAAAAAAGTGAATTGTGAATGGTTAATGAGAATTTTTAATTCAGACCAATATCAATTCAAAAAAATCTAAATTTTAATACTTTCTATTTTTTCTAATAAAGGCTGCTTTACAAGTGTGAGGCAGCCTTTTATTGACAGACCACAACACGAGACTACCTTATTTATATGATGACTCTTTGTTGGTTGTCATAAAAAAGTACCCCCATTAAAGTCTGTTTCGCACTCTTACCCTTCTCGGATCAAGTACAAAAGTTGGGGACTAGGCAAAAAAGGTTAGATAATGTAAGATGAAATTTTTTGCTCTCGCAGATTTTGCAAATGAAGCGGATTCTTTTCCTTACACTTTACATATTGAACACAAAGCCACCCCAAGTTTTTTGACACCTCTGTTTTAAGTCTCACCCAACCGTTCTACCTATAAAAAACAGGAAAAGATAAGCAAAGAAAATGAACGATATCATCTGTGGAAAATCTTTGATTTTCTAATGATGGGCTCTAAATATGAGAAATCTGTGAGAAATAAGAATATTCGTACATTCGTGGCAATATTAAAACCCCTCCATTTTATCTCTGATAAAATCCTTGCGTCTTAAAAACATAAAGCATTAAAAAATATCTTTACGTCTCTGCGAAAAACCAACAGAAACAGCAGCATCTGTGAAAATCTTTGCGATCTGGGCGAAATAAAAATATTCGTGCATTCGTGGCGATTATTTTTCAGCCCTCCATTTTATCTTTGATAAAATCCTTACGCCTTAAAAACATAAAGTATTGAAAATATATCTTTGCGGCTTTGCGAAAAACCAACAAAAAAGCATCTTCTAAGGCAAATAAAAAATATTAGTGCATTCGTGGCAAAAAATACATCTAAAGAATTTCTCCCCAAGTTTTGAAACTGATCCGATATTATAACCCCGCAGGAGCTGAATAATCCAAAGGAAATTTCAAAGATAAAATGGTATTAATCTCCTTTTATGTCCAGTATCGCTATCAAAGTCTTTACTAATTATAATAAATATAAGTGAATAGCGAAAAAACAAGTTGACAAACAAAATGCCTTTCAAAATAATTGAAAGGCATTTTACAACAATACATGATATAGTTATTCTCTGTTTTTAAGAAGGATCCATCCTGATCTTTCCATTTTCACTTTGGACTTATCATAGTCAAAGTTAAATTTATACCAATAGGTACCTGTTGGCAACCTCTTGCCTCCTACAGTCCCATTCCAGATCGGTGTGTCTTTCGAGAATTTAAACATCTCAGCACCGTATCGATCATAAATAGACCCCAGGAAATTTTTGTATTTCGTCATTGGCGTCAGATCCAGTACATCGTTCACCCCATCTTCGTTCGGAGTTATAATATTATTGATTTTCAGCGTAAAGAATTCAATTGTTCCTAAACAGGAAGTTCCTTTCACCCTTACAAAAATAGTATAGGTATTATTATCCAGAAGGTTTGTAAATACGTTTGAATCCTGCCAATTGATTCCGTTATCAATGGAATACTCAAGAACTCCCGTAATATTATTAATCGGAGGATTAGCAGCAATCACTGTTAAATTATGGTCATTATCATAGCTTAAATTCGTAAAAAACGGAATAGCAGCTCCCATCACTTTAGCCTCGAAAATCTTTTTGCAGAATCCATTGTCGATCTCAACGGTATAAATTCCCATCTGATCTACATTGATGGTCTGGGTTGTTGCTCCGTTGCTCCATAAATATTTATAGTTTGTTCCGGCTCCTGCATCCAATGTTACGCGGTCTCCGATACACATTTCTACATCTTTCAGAGGGCTTGTCAGTGGATCCGTTACTTCAACCGTAACCAAAGCCGGATTCAGAGATCGGCATCCTTTCGGTCCTACTGCATATACTTTAAATGTTGTCGTCTGATGTACATTGACAGTTTGGGTATCTCCTGTTCCCGGGAAGTTTTCCCACAGATACGTAGCACCACCTGTAGCTTTCAGTATTACGGGTTCTCCCGGACATACTTTTACTCTATTGGAGCTTACCTGAGCCGTTGGGGTAGCTTCTTTTGCTAACGTCAGCTCAATCAATTTACTACAAAAGAATCCATTTGAAACGACAGTATATAAAATTTGACCATCGCTACCATTGTAGTTTAAGATATTGGTGATATAATTACCATTCTGTGCCAATGCATCTGCCTGATCTTCATAAAAATGGAAAACGGCACCTGGTGTAGGACTGATTAAAGGCATTGCCAGATTCAAATCATAGGTTGTAATATCGGGGGTCGTACATAGTAATAAGGTAGCATCCTGTGCCAGTGGGGTGAATCCTCCATTTACTTTGATAGAAGCCTTACCAGGACAAGGATTTCCGGGAACAGAAACTTCAATCTCGTAATCTCCCGGTGTCACCACCGTAATTGTATTGGAAGTTGCTCCGGGAATTTCCACACCGTCTCTGTACCACTTATACAGCAAATTAGGATCGCTTACAGAAGCCGTAATTACCTGTGGAACATTATCACAAACATTCACTGAAGGAGGTAAAGCAGCACCACTAGGATCTAACAATTCTACCCCAATGTTAAATGAGCCCCCTTCAAGGAAAACAGCAGAGTCATATCTTCTGTCTGAAGCATCAGCAATTACCATTTTAAAATGATAAGACTGCCCAGGGACTACAGTTGCTGTAGCCGTAAGCGGAATTGTTCGCCCGCTGAAGTTGGTTTCAATATTTGCGGTATTATAGCCCCCGAAAAAGGTTGGGTTTACGGCACCACAGGAAAGGACAGCACCGCTAAATTCAGTATCAGGGCGTATATTGGTTACACTTACTGGGCCCGCACCACTAGGAAGAACTGCCATATTCACATAAGGACCACCTGCAGTAGGCCTTAGCAATAAAGCAAATGCATCCGAAAAGCTACATGGGAAGCCTCCTGTATATTCCTCGGAAGCAAACAGGTAATTGAATTTTACCTGAGAGGAAGTCGGAACGAAATCAAACTCCAGGATGGCGGTATCCTGTAGTGAGACAGAGGGATTGGTCGCTGCTACAAGATCAGCATCACTCCCTGTTCCCAGAGTGAATCCCAGGGTACTAATAGGGGTATCGACATCGATATAAGAGTTTCCTGCTTCACTGGCCTTACCGGTCATTAAAATAATCCCGTCCTTAAAAGGAAAGGCAGTTGTGGCTCTGTTAAAATATCCCCAAGCCCTGTCAGGATCACTGGCGCTAAGCCCGGGATTTATCACGACATTAGAAACATTGGGCGTAAGACAAGAGTTCGTCCCTGACGAGATCAATACATCTTTTACCAATTGTTCTACAGTGTAGGAAGACTCCGCATAAGAAGGATCATTAACATCAATGAATGCACCTGCTTTTTTGTCAAGGTTCGCTCTCGGTTTGGAATTTACTTTTCTGGGGGGGGAATTTTGTGAAAATAGGAAATTGGATGAAACTAAAAATAATAAAAACGGTAGATATCTTCTCATAATACTTTTGTTTCAACAAATTTAATTTTTTTTTAAATAAACCACATAGATATTTAGCTTTTTTTACCATAAAAAACAAAAGTCTTTCAGATTAGAAAGACTTTTGAATTATAATGTTTTTAATTTTAACTAATTGTTAATTCCTGTTTTTAAGTAGAATCCAGCCAGAGCGCTGCTCCGTTTTTTTACTCGCAGGATTTTCCCACTGTACTCGGTACCAATAGGTAGCAGTCGGTAACACAAGCCCTTTCACAGTCCCTCTCCAGACTGTATTTCCTTTCGAGGCTTTAAATATTTCAGCACCATATCTGTCGAAAATAGATGCAGAGAAATTATTGTAATTACTGATTCCTGTAAAATCTACCTCATCGTTTACTCCATCATAATTCGGTGTGATGGCATTTGCCACAACAAATGTAAAATATTGCAATGTTGTACTACATTTCGCACCAATGACTCTGACCATAAAATTGTAATTCGCATTATCCAAAACATTATAGAATACATTTGAATTTTGCCAAGTTACTCCGCCATCAATAGAATATTCTAAAGTACCACCTGTTGGGTTGGTTGCAGTAAGCGTAAGTATATGATTTTCGTAGCCTACATTGGTAAATTGCGGTAAATTCGGATTCAATAACTGTGCTGAGAATGTTTTAGAACAAACTCCGTTACTGATCGTCACAGAATAAGGTCCCACCACATTTGTAGAAATAGTTTGCGTTGTTGCTCCGTTACTCCAAAGATAAGTATAGTTCGGACCTGCACCAGCATCTAAAATTCCGGTATCTCCCACGCATACATACACATCCTGTAAAGTAGATTCAATTGCTGGAACAACTTCGATTTTAATCGTTGTAGGATTTGCCACCTTACATCCATTTCCTCCTAATGCAAATACTTCATAAGTCGTTGTTGTTAATGGTGTCACAGTTTGAGTTGGTCCATTTCCTGGCAGACCGATCCATTCATACGTAACACCTCCTGAAGCCGTTAATGTAATCGTTTCTCCGGCACAAATTTTACTTTTTGAAGCAGCTAAAATTGCTACTGGCGGTCCAACAATTACCGTTACCGTCGCAGGCGTTCCAGATACGCATCCGTTAGCTCCAATTGCTGTTACTGTATAAACAGTAGTATTTGTAGGAGATACAGTTTGAGTGCTTCCTGTTCCTGTAAGACCATTTCCCCAAATATAGGTAGCCCCCCCCGAAGCTGTTAAAGTAACTGACTCTCCCGCACAAATCTGAGGAAGCGATGAGGTTACCGTTGTTACCGGAGGCGTAGTATCTTTAACAACGTTTACGCTAATAGTATAAGTACAAGTTAAATTTTGTGGTTGTGTAACATTTGTTACCGTTAAAGTATATGTCCCGCCTTGATTAACAATCGGAGTTAAAGTATTGGCACCCGAAACAATATTTCCCGTACCTGATGTTGTCCATAGAATTGTAGAACCCGCAGGAACTACAGAAGCAGAAGCATTCAAGGCAACTTGAGTTGTCGTACAGGTAATTGTCTGAGGAGCTGCCACCACAAGATCCGTAGCTGCCGTTCTTATCAATTGTAAAGTGACCACATAGCTACAACCCCCATTTTTAACCAAAACATAGATAGTTTGATTCGCTGCACTTTGATATGCAGTAGGCGTTGCAATGGTATTTGCATTTCCTGCCAAGGCATCAGCCTGAACAAGATAATAAGCAAAAGTAACACCCGCCACCGTTGTCATTTGTGGTTGTGCCGAGGTTAAATCATAAGTTATATTTCCCGGTTGATAACATTTGATCAAGGAAGCATTGCTCACCGTGATAGGCTGAGAAACTTCAATGGTAATCGTTGCTGGATTTTGAGAAACACATCCGTTTGCACCCACTGCCGTTACAGTATAAATTGTCGTTGTCGTAGGTGTTACCGTTTGCGTATTCCCTGTTCCTGTAAGACCTTGCCAAGTATAAGTTGCTCCTCCACTCGCCGTCAAAGTAACAGATTCACCCTCGCAAATCTGAATTTTGGAAGCCGTAAGACCCGTTGAAGGCGGCGCGCTGTCTCCTGTAACCGTGATTGAACCTGATGCTGAACAAATTGTATTTCCCGGCTGATAGGTATTGGATATCGTTAAAGTATAAGTTCCCGCCGTATTAACCACCGGATTTAAAGTATTTCCCCCGGAAACAATATTTCCTCCCGTGGTCGTCCAATTGAATACAGCGCCTGCAGGATAGGTTGAGGCCGAAGCATTCAAAGTAATCTGAGAATTAGCACATGTCAGAACAGTTGGCGGAGCAATCGTAACGGTTGACTGGGTAGCTTTGACCAATTGCAGTTGGGCAATTTTGGAGCAGAACCCATTTTTTACAAGTACATAGATTGTCTGATTTCCGGGACTTGAAAAAGAGGTTGGTGTAGCGATGGTATTTCCATTTCCCGCTACCGCATCAGCCTGATTTATATAGTATGAGAAAGTAGCTCCGGGCGTTGTGCTGATGGCAGACTGAGCAGATAGTAAGTTATACAACGGATTGCCGGGTACATAACATGCAGTTAAAGTCGCATTCTGTACCGTAGGAGATGTTCCCCCAACTACGGTAACAGTTGCCGTTCCCGGACATGTATTTCCGGGTAATAAAACCTGAACAGAATACGTGCCCGGCGCTGTAGCCGTGTAAGTGGCACTGGTTTGCCCTGAAATAGCTACATTATTTAAAAACCACTGGTATACGGCACCGGAACCTTGTACAGATGCAGTAAAAGTCTGTGGAGTATTGTCACACATATTAACTGACGAAGGCAACTGAACGCCTGCGGGATCCAGAATTTTAACCCCTATATTAAAGGAGCCTGCTTCCAGGAAAACTCCCGAATCATAATTAGAATCCTGATAATCAGCTAAAACCATTTTAAAATGATACGCCACTCCCGGTGTAACGTTAGCCTTAGCTGTCAAAGGAATGGTACGTCCACTGAAATTCGTTTCGATATTAGACGTATTATACCCTCCAAAATAACCGGCATTCACTGCAGGACAATCTAAAGGAGATCCGTTAAACTGTGTATTCGGACGGATATTGGTAACACTTACAGGTCCTGCTCCTCCAGGCAAAACTGCCATATTGGTATAAGGCCCTCCGGAAACCGGTCTTAGAAGTAAGGCAAATCCGTCCCCAATGGAGCAGGGATAGTTACTTTCATATTCTTCAGAAGCAAAAATATATCTGAAGCTAACTTCGGTAGAAGTGGGAACAAAATCAAACTCAATAAAGGTTGCATCTCTAAGATCTGAATTACTAATACCCAATGCATTGGCAAGATCAACATCCCCCATCGTAGGCAAGCCATCATTCAACTGACCCGACTGAAAGGCATTTCCCGCTTTCCGGGCATGTCCCGTAGTAAGTATAATTCCTTTATCGAAGGGAAAAGCAGTCGTCCCCTTATTGAAAAAGCCCCAGCTTCTGCCCAGATTGCTTGCTGCTAAATTAGGAGAAACAACCACATTGCTTACATTGGCTGTGGTACAGGTAGAACCTCCGGAAATTAATACCTCCTTTACCAATTGGGTAATACTGTAATTAGATTCCGGATACGGTGTGGTATTAACATCTATAAAAGTTCCGGCCTTCATTGTAGAGGGCGTTGCTTTTTGAGTACTTCCCATTTTTCTGTTTTGAGAAAAAGCAAAAGTACTTACAAGAGCCATCCCTAAAGTTAAAAATAAACTTCTTGTCCTCCTATTTAACATTTTATATTATTTTAAACAAAAATACTATTTTTTTTGATTTAAATTTAATTCTATAGAATTTGTATTATTAGTAATATATTTTTATTTATGAGTCAATAACAATTTTACTTTTCACGATTAAATAAAAAAAGACTAACAAATCTGTTAGTCTTTTAAATTATCAAGTGAATGACTTATTCTATATTTTTCAGTAAAATCCAACCCGTTTTTACGGTTAACTGCTTGCTGGCAGGATCCTCAAAAGTCACCTGGTACCAATAAGTTGCTGTTGGAAGACGCTTACCCTGGAAATATCCGTCCCAGTAAGGAGTCATTTTACTGGCCGTAAAGACCGTCTTTCCATAACGATCGAAAACAAAACCTTTAAAATCCTTATATTCACTTACCCCTCTGAAATCGATCATGTCATTAACATTATCTCCGTTTGGTGTAATCACGTTCTGCATAACAAAAGTGAAATATTCTAAAAAGCCTACACAACTTGTATTTTTAACTCTTACCCTGATCTGAATCACCTTATTTCTCGGAACTCCCGAAAAAACATTTGAGTTCTGCCAGGTCACTCCATTATCAACAGAATATTCCAACGGGCCGTTACTCGGATTACTTGCCGTAAGCGTCATGACTCCGTTTTCGTTATAATCTACTTTAATAACCTCCGGAATAATAGCTCTGATTACCTGAGTAGTATACGATTTTGTACAAACTCCATTCGTAACTGTTACCGTATACGCCCCGGGAGTACTCACTGTAATTGTCTGTGAGGTATCTCCTGTATTCCATAAATAGGTATGATTAGGCCCTGTACCTGCATCTAAAGTAATCTGATCACCTTCACAGATCATCCCACCTTTTAAGTCAGAGGTAATTGCCGGAACTACCTCTATGGTGATGGTAGCAGGCGTTACAGATTTACATCCCTGTACTCCTAAGGCATCCACTGTATAGGTTGTGGTCTGGGTTGGGCTTACTGTTCTTACAGCTCCTGTCGCAGAGGTATCTCCCCATTGGTAAGTAGCGCCTCCGGAAGCTGTTAAGGTAACAGACTCTCCAACACAAATTCTTAACCTGGATGCATTAAGCTGGGCAATAGGTAAATCCTCTTTATTCAATGTTAAAGTAACCACTTTACTACAAAAAGCTCCATTGGAAACAAGCACGTATAAAACCTGACCGTCGGTTCCGTTGTAAGATGAAAGCGTTGAGTCGGGAATAAATGTGTTGTCCTGAGCCTGTGCTCCACCTTGAGTCGTATAAAAACGGAATACAGCCCCTGTAGTTGTACTGATTAGAGGTTTAGCGTCATTTAAATTAAATGTACTGTTGGTTGGCGTTGAACATAGCTTCAGACTGGCATTCTGAGCCGTTGGAGTCGTCCCACCCACAATAGTAATCACAGCAGAGCCTGGGCAGTTGTTTCCAGGAACAGAAATTTTCACCTCATAATCTCCCGGAGAAGTGGCAACATAAGAACCTGATGTTGCACCATTGATTGCCGTACCATCTTTAAACCATTGATAAAGCATCCCTGGTACCGCAGCTACCTGGGCAACCAAAGTTTGTGGTGTATTGTCACACATTTTAACTTCATTAGGCAGTAAAACCCCATTTCCGTCAACAATTTTAATACCGATATCAAAAGATCCACCTTCGATAAAAACAGCAGAGTCAAAACTCCAGTCTCTGTAGTCAGATAAAACCATTTTGAAATGATAAGCAACGCCGGGTGTCACATCAGCTACCGCTGTTAATGGCACTGTTCTCCCGTCATAATTGGTCACAATATTTGGGGTAGAATTATACCCGTCAAAGTACTGTTCGTTAATTGCGGCACAACCCCCAAATCCCGTGATGAGCGGGTGGATATTGGTCATTGCTACGGGACCTGCATTATTAGGCAGAACAGCCATATTTACATAAGGTCCTCCCGAAACCGGTCTTATTAATAAGGCAAAAGCATCCGAGTACTGACAGGGATAACTTCCTGAATATTCCTCAGAAGCAAATAAATAATTGAATTTTATCTGATTGGAATTCGGCACAAAGTCGAACTCCAGCATTACATTATCATTATAATGATTACTGGGCGTTGGATTAGGAACAGCGGCCAGAAGATCCGGGTCATCCACTCCTGCCCCAGGTATCGTATAACTTGCCCCTGAAGCCACATTTCCCGCCTGTCTTGCCATTCCGGTGGTTAAGACAATACCGTCTGTAAAAGGAAAGTTGGTCGTTCCTTTATGAAAATATCCCCAAAAGCGGTCATTATTAGAAATAGGCTGGTTGGGTGTTATCGAAACATTGCTAACGTCCGGAACCGAACAGGTAGACCCCCCATTGATCAGAATATCTTTCACCAGCTGCTCCGGTGTATAATTTGATGGTGCATAACCGGCCGCATTCACATCAATAAAAACACCCGCTTTATTGTTTGTAGAGTTGACAATGTTCTTAGGGTATTTCCTCTGAGAGAATAAAGATGCTGAAACAAATAATAGCACTAAGAGAAAAAGGTAATTTTTTAGTCTATACTTTAACATTTTATTGTTGTTTGTTCAAAAATACTACTTTTTTCGATTTAAAACGCATCCTAAATGTTATAATTAACAACAATAATTCAAATTATTTAAATTCTAATCCGTTTTTAATTTTGTTTTAATTTGAAAACAAAAAAGACTAATCTGCGATTAGTCTTTTTTGTAAATATATTATTTGCATATTGGTCGAGCAGGTATAGATTTAATCTTTTTTCAATTCATCAATCATATCCTGCAGCTCCTGAATTTTATCTTTCAATGCCTTGATCTCGTTTTTATTTGAATTCACATTGCTTTTCAGCATCACCGTTTTTGCCCTTTCGCTATGATCTTCATCATCTTCCTCTTCATTAATTTCTTCAATATCCTCCTGAATATCTTCAATATCTTCATTAATCCCTTCAATATCTTCACTTATTTCCTCGATATCCTCGCTAATCTCTTCAATATCCTCACTAATTTCCTCGATATCTTCCTGAATATCCTCAATATCTTCCTGAATATCCTCTATCTTCTCATGACTTTTATTCACAGACATCTGTATAAAAATCGCAAGATAAATAGCCTCCAGAGAAACTACCGTTGTAAGGATCAGCAGCATTTTATCAAATTCAACCAGATGCAGCAGCGGAAGCAGGAACGAGACAATGAAAAATAAGGTATGAGCGATGAGTGAAGGAATAGAGCCAATCCACCACGTAATTCCGTTCGCGATCTTTTCTAAGATCTCAGTTTTTTCAGAATAGCTTTTCATTGCATGTTTTTTTATAATAATTCCTTGGTTACCCCCAATCCAAACAATGCGAAATCATATTTGGCGGGATCTTCTGCATCAAACTGCCTGATCACAAGGTCCAGCTCCTCTACGGTTTTCCAGTCGTTCTGCGTTCGGGTAATCAGCCCCAGTTTTCTGGAAATATTTCCCGTATGCACATCTAAAGGTATGGATAAATTTCTTTGGTTAATGCTTTCCCAGATCCCAAAATCCACGCCTCTCTTATCTTTACGAACCATCCATCTCAGAAACATGATGATTCTTTTTGTGGATGAGTTTTTATAAGGCGAACTCACGTGCTTGTGCGTTCTGTGCTTTTCAATACCTAGAAATTGGGTTCTGAACCTTTCGATAGCATGCGAAAAATTGATTTCTGAATCATTTACCTTAAACAAATTTTCCAGTGTATTATTTTCTGTATAAATCCTGTTAAACTGACTGATAAAATAAGAAAAATCTTCCCCGTTAAATGTCCGGTGAATACTTTGATCCCTGATATCGTCCAATTCTTTCTCAGAGTAATTCATCACGAAATCGTAGGGAGAATTCCCCATGATATCCAGCATTTTTTCAGCCGAATTGATAATTGATTTCCGGTTTCCCCAGGAAATAGTAGCCGCCAGAAAACCCGCAATCTCTATATCTTGTTTCAAAGAAAAACGATGCGGAATCTGAATCGGATCATTGTCTATAAACTCAGGATCATTGTATTGATCAGCCTTTTCATCTAAGAAGACTTTTAATTCTTCAAATTTCAACATAAATTTTTAAATTTTCACAGGCTCCAGAGCCTTCGGTAAAAAAGTATTCGGGAAAATAGGTCTTGCCTCATCTGTAAATACCGTATAATCTCCGTAACGATTCGAAAAATGCCCAAGAATCAACTTCCCAACCTGTGCTTTCTGTGCGATGGTTGCTGCTTCCAGCGCGGTGGTATGCCCCGTATAATCTGCCATTTCTTTTAAATCGTGCAAAAATGTTGATTCATGATACAGAACCGTCGCATTTTTAATGATCGGGATAACACTTTCCAAATATCTGGTGTCGCTGCAAAAGGCATACGAAACAGGAGACGCAGGATCTGTCGTCAGAATTTCATTCTTCAGAACATAGCCATCGCTCAACACAAAATCTCTTCCTGCTTTGATATGATGGTAATCACAGGATTCTATTTCACTGTATTTCGCAATCTCCTTCATGTTCAGATGTCTTTCTTTCGGTTTTTCTTTAAATAAATAACCGTTACAGTAAATCCTGTGATCCAAAGGAATTGTATATACCTCTACCCTGTTATCTTCGTATATTTTCTCAGAATAATCTTTATCCAGCTCATGATACACCACTTCAAAGCCACGGTGGGTTTCCGTAATGGTAAAGATGGTGTCCAGCATTTTTTTTATTCCTTTAGGTCCATAAACATGCAGCGGAGTATCTCTTCCCAATAACCGGAAAGATGCAATCAGCCCCGGAAGACCGAAACAATGATCACCATGAAGATGTGAAATAAAAATATGATTAATTCTTGAAAATTTTGCCTTTGCTTTTCTCAGCTGTACCTGAGTCCCTTCACCGCAGTCTATCAGAAAAGACCTTTCTTCCATTTCCAAAAACTGTGCAGTGGGGGAAGAATTAATGGTAGGAATCGCTGAGTTAAAGCCTAATATCGTTAAATAAGTACTCAAATTAATTGTTTATTATAAAGACAAATGTACGGATTTAGGTTAAGAATCAGGTGGAGGCAAAGGTTAAAATTAAGGTCAGAATTTAGATTTATTTTCCTAATTCTGACCTCTGTCTTCATCTTAACCTCAGCGGAATTTTACTCTTTTCCCTTTAAGAAGTCCAAAAATAAATCCAGCGCCTGCTTTCTGTGGCTGATCTTATTTTTATCCCGCGGTTCCATTTGAGCAAAGGTCATGTCATAACCTTCAGGCACAAAAATAGGGTCGTATCCGAATCCTTTGAACCCTTTATTTTCAGTTAATAAATTCCCGTGAACTCTTCCGTCGAAATATTGAGCTCCATTTTGATCATAATAGCATAAAACCGTGATGAAATAAGCTTTTCTGTTTTCAACTCCTTCCATTTCGCTCAGCACTTTTTCAATGTTTTTAGCAAAATCGTGATCTCCTGCATAACGGGCAGAAAAAATCCCCGGTCTACCGTCTAAAGATTCAACCACCAAACCGCTGTCGTCGCCCAAACTTGGAATTCCTGTTTTCTCGAAGCAATATTTAGCTTTAATTAAAGCATTTGCATTAAAAGAATCGCCATCTTCTACAATTTCCTCATGAATATCATAATCTGTAAGGCTTTTCACGACAAATTCGTTTCCTAAAATCTGCTGAATCTCTTCTTTTTTATGTTCGTTGTGGGTGGCTACTAATAATTCCATATCCAATTTCATTTATTTAAATTTTATTTTTTGCTTAAACATAAATTGCACGAATAAAACCATTTCATCTTGTGAAATTTGTGAAAATATTCGTGTAATTAGTGTTTAAAATTAAATCTCATTGTAATGCACTTTATTCCTTTTTGTAAAAAGATATAAAAACAAAGAGAAAAGTACGAGCCCGATAGCCAGAACCATCCATTCAGAGACTTTAAAAGCTTCTGCAAAACTCTCGCTTTTAGTATACGTAATCAATAATGTTGAACATAAATTATTAAAACCATGCAACAACATCGGAAGAAGAAGAGATTTTGTTTTAAAATAAACCAGCCCCAAAACACAGCCCAATAAAATGGCACCTACCAGCTGCCACGGATTCCCGTGAACAACACCAAAGATTAGTGAAGCATACAGAATGGCTTTCCGGGGTTCCACCCCTTTATTGATCAGCCCTTTCTGGATAATACCTCTGAAAATAATCTCTTCAAAGATCGGAGCGCAGATTACCGCTGTGATTACCATCACCACAGGATCATCCGTTAACTGATCCATCAGCTGGGTGAAAAATTCATAGTATTTTCCGAAAAAAGGTCCTGTAGTCGGAATTTGTGAAGTAATGAATTCCCCAATAAACATCATCCCAATCATCATCGGGAAAATAAGCACATACGTGTAAAAGTTAGTAGGCGAAAAATTGAAATTAAGTTTCTTCCCCGTGGTTCTTCTCACAATAAAAAAATCAAAAAAAGCAATGGCAGCAATAAATCCGGTGGCATTAGCCAGCATAAAGAACCAATCTTTATACTGAAGGTTCTCTTTAAATACAAACATCCAGAAGACATTAAAAAAAGAAGTGACCGTTGTTCCTGCAAACATTCCAACCAAAAGGATCACTCCTCCAAGCCATGTAAACGTAAATTGAGGATATTTGCTGTTTTCCATGTTTTCCTGCTAATTTTTATTGAAACAAAGATAATTTTTTTGAATGCCTTTGGCAACTAAAAAAAGAAATACTTATTTTCGCCAGTACATCATCTTTTCAGCAAAACATTAATATGGAAACATCATTTCCAAGTATAAAATCCGAAACAAGTCCTTTTTTGACATTCCTCTTAAAAGCTACTTTTTTTATTCTTCTAATTTTCAGTTTCGCAATATTTTTTATTCTTCCGATTTACGGTATTTACAAAAGAGGATTTAAGGTAATGTTCTGGCCTTCTGTCATTTGTTTTGGCTTTTTATTTTTAATTTTAATTCCGGCCATTCATTATTATTTCATCAAAAGAAAGAAACTGGCGAAAGAAATCATCATCAATAAAGACGGAATTTTCCATTACAATTCAGATCAAAAAATCACCGAAAAAATCTTGTATTCAGACCTTTGTCATTCTGATCGATTATTTGACATCAATACTTTCAACTCTCGCTCATCAGGTATATATCCGCTTCTGGAAATTTATGTCAAGTCTGAAAAAACGGATAAACAAATAAAACGTTTAGACATGAATTTACCTTTATTAGCCGTAAATAACAAACCCGTTTTATATGCACACTTTTTGCGAGGCATTCACACTTTTCGTCCTGATCTCAAAATAAGTCCTACTGTTTTTTCTGATTATTATATTGAAAAAGAAACGTGGACAGTCAATAAAAAAGTAAAGAATAAATCCCTTTTTATCATATTTTCATTGGCGATCATCATTTGTGCACTTATCTTTTGGCTTGTATTCTCATTCACTTAAATTATGACAGACATCAAAGAAAAATTTCCGGCAATGGAATCCCAAATCAGTTACTCATCCAGGATTTTTGGAGCCATATTAATCTGGTTCATTATTGTAGTATTCGCAGGACTTTCGATTTTCACGATTTATGAATTATTTAGTCACGATTTGATAGATAATCTGATGAAAGATACCTCAACTTTATTACTATTAATCTTACTGGCGGTTGTTTGTGGGCTTGGTAGTTTTGTCATTGCTATCCATTTTACCCGAAACAGAAAACGAAATAAATACAGTGTATTGGTGAATGACCAAGGCGCTTTTATCTTTTCGCCGGATGGTAAAATTTCAGAAGAATTTTTCTACTCAGACTTATGTGCTGCAAAGGAAAATTATAAATCTGACATAAGCGTTCTGCTCAACTTTAAGCGTGTAAGCACAAAATTACTCGTCTATAAAAAAGACGAATCTAACAGAGTTCACGAACAAATTCTGAGTTTTCAGTGGGAATATCATCCATTGAAAAACAAATTCCAGCTTTACAGTCATTTTCTAAAAGGAGTACAGATTTTCCGTCCTGATATAAAAATTCAACCTAATACTTTGGTATACTTTAAACTGATGCCTCCGCCTGAATTAACGGAATCTCAAAAGAAATATGATAAAATATTCAATATCGCCTTTTATATCTTTGGGATTATCATCCTGATATTCATTATTTATGTTATATGGATGTTCATCAAGATCTTTTTTTACAAGTAAAACCATTCACTTATTTTTTTAATTCTATTAAAGCTCATTGATTTAATTATTTTTGATTTATAATTATTAAAACCAACCCATTTGTAATAAAACCACTTTAGGATTTGTTATAAATGAACTCATTTTAATTAAATACTTATTAGATTTCATTTCAAATAAATCTAATGATAATAAATCCTGACAAGGATTTAATATAAAGTACATCTCCTGCAAATAATCCTTGTATTATTTTAGCTAAAATAAGAAGAGGTATATCCTTTTCATCATTATCTTTAAGAAAACAGGTGAAAATTTCATATTATTTTAAGGAAAATTTCTCTTCTAAGCTATTTTTATGGAGTAACTTTGCACCGTAATTTTTTTTCACATGGATAGTTTAGTAAATCGGTCAGAGAATGTTAACTTATCCTTGATTACTTATGTATGTTTTACGTTTGTAGGCTACTTTATCATAGGATTGTCTCTGTCTGTTCTTCCGATTTTTATTAATAAAAGTTTAGGATTTAGTTTAGTAGTGGCCGGATTGGTCATCAGTTTGCAATATGTTTCCACATTTTTTCTGAGGGCATATTCGGGTAAAATTATTGATGGTAAAGGTCCGAAACCTGCTGTATTATTTAGTATGGTCAGTTTTTCTATGACAGGACTCTTTCTAATCATTGCGTATTATTTCAAATTCTCTCCCTTCATCAGTCTTTCGTTTTTAGTGGTTACACGTTTACTCACGGGCTGTGCCGAGGGAATGATCGGTGCAAGTCCGATCAACTGGGCGATTATGGCAGTCGGAGAAAAACATACCGCAAAAATTATTTCTTACAATGGTGTTGCCTGTTACGGAGCTTTGGCCATCGGTGCGTCTTTGGGAGTTATGATTGAACATGAATTCAGCTTATACGGAATCGGGATTCTTTCTATTATTCTAGGAATTTTAGGATTTCTCTTTGCCAGAACTAAAGAAAATAAAACCAATACCAATCCTCAGGAAGCCCAGTCTTTCTGGAAAGTTTTGGGTAAAGTAGCCCCTTTTGGGGTTTGTCTGGCTTTAGGCGGAATTGGTTTTGCAAGTATTTCAACTTTTATCACCTTATATTATAACTATTTTCATTGGAATAATGGCGCCTTATGCCTTAGTATTTTTGGCGGATTGTTTGTAGCAGGAAGATTGGTTTTCAGTAATGTCATCAACAATTATGGAGGTATTAAAGTCGCTATTGCCTGTCTTATTGTAGAAACCATCGGACTTTTAATTATTGCCTTCGCAACGACTTCTCAAATGGCATTGTTAGGGGCGGGTGTTACCGGCTTAGGATTTTCGTTAATATTTCCTGCTTTGGGTGTTGTTGCGATTAAAAGCGTTTCACCATCAAGTCAGGGTTCTGCATTGGCAGGTTACGGACTTTTCATTGATCTTTCATTAGGTGTTGCAGGACCATTAATTGGTGGCGTAGCCGATATCTATGGAATGAGCTATATTTTCCCTTTCAGCGCAGGAATGGTTTTCGTGGGATTGGGACTGGCTTATTTGCTTAAAATAAAATCAAGGCTTAAACACTAATTGCACGGATATTTCTGCACGAATATCACAAATTTTATAAAAACGTTTTTAACCACCAAAGACTTAATACATTAGTTTTTTAAGGTTAAATTATTGCGCATATAAAGAACACATTAGTTAAAAAATCAAAGATTTTTTTCTTTAAGAGCTTTGATTATCTAATAATATCTACTCACACATCTTTTGTTTCTTTTGTGGTTAATTTTTAAATTTTAAATCGTATTTATTCGTGTAAAAATTAGTGTTATTTGTGTTTAGATAAAATCAATTTTCAGGATTCGACAAAATTCCCGATTTTTGCAACTTCAATATACGATATGTCAGACTTAATCAAAGAAATACAAAAAAGAAAAACCTTCGGAATCATCTCTCACCCCGATGCCGGAAAAACCACACTGACTGAAAAGTTACTTCTTTTCGGAGGGGCAATTCAGGAAGCGGGAGCGGTAAAATCCAACAAAATAAAAAAAGGAGCCACCTCCGATTTCATGGAAATTGAAAGACAGAGAGGGATCTCCGTGGCAACTTCCGTATTGGCTTTTGAGTACAGAGATCATAAGATCAATATTCTGGATACTCCCGGTCACAAGGATTTTGCAGAAGATACGTACAGAACTTTAACAGCGGTTGACTCTGTAATTGTTGTGATCGACGTTGCAAAAGGGGTTGAGGAACAAACTGAAAAACTGGTGAAAGTTTGCAGAATGAGAAATATCCCGATGTTGGTTTTTATCAATAAACTTGACCGTGAGGGTAAAGATGCGTTTGATCTCTTGGATGAAGTTGAACAGAAATTAGGATTAACAGTTTGTCCGCTTTCTCTCCCGATTGGTATGGGTAGTGACTTTCAGGGAATTTACAATATCTGGGAAAACAATATTCAGTTGTTCTTAGAAGAGAAAAAGCAAAAAGTTGGGGATTCTATTAAGTTTGATGACATTAATGATTCTAAAATTGACGAGGTAATTGGTGAAAAAGCAGCGAAAAACCTTCGTGAAGAATTAGATTTAATCCAGTCTGTTTATCCTGAATTTAATCGTGAGGATTATATGAATGGTGAATTACAGCCAGTTTTCTTTGGTTCTGCATTAAATAATTTTGGAGTTCGTGAGTTGTTAAATGCTTTCATCGACATCGCTCCGATGCCACAGCCAAAAGAAAGTGATACCCGTTTGGTAAAACCTGAAGAAAGCACTTTCACAGGATTCGTTTTCAAGATTCATGCGAATATGGATCCGAAGCACAGAGACAGACTAGCGTTTGTGAAAATTGTTTCGGGAACATTTAAAAGAAACGAAAACTATTTATTGGTAAGAGAAGGTAAGAAAATGAAATTCTCTTCCCCGAATGCATTCTTTGCAGATAAAAAAGAAGTGGTAGACGAAAGTTTCCCGGGAGATATCGTAGGGCTTCATGATACAGGAAGTTTCAGAATCGGTGATACATTGACTGGCGGTGAAAAATTAAGCTTCAAAGGAATTCCGAGTTTCTCTCCGGAGCATTTCAGATATATTAATAATAATGATCCATTGAAGGCAAAACAATTGGCAAAAGGTATCGATCAGTTGATGGATGAAGGTGTTGCACAGTTGTTTACCCTCGAAATGAACAACAGAAAGATCATTGGAACGGTAGGTGCGCTTCAGTACGAAGTGATCCAGTATCGTCTGGAGCACGAATATGGTGCAAAATGTACTTATGAACCTCTTTCTATGCACAAAGCGTGTTGGGTAGAGGCAGATGAGAAATCAGATGAATTCACGGAATTTGCAAGATTGAAGCAGAGATTCCTTGCCAGAGATAAATACAATCAATTGGTTTTCCTGGCAGATTCTTCGTTCACGATTCACATGACACAGGAGAAGTTTCCGAATGTGAAGCTTCACTTCATCAGTGAATTCCAAAATGCTTAAATAAAGTAGTTCCTTTTAAATATAATAATCCGTGGATGTTCTTCTGCGGATTTTTTCATTTTAATAAATCAACAAATATTGAAATAAAAGGTATGAACACTTCAAAAACATTGTATATTTAATCAATAATTTAACGATCGGTTATTTTTTCAACATCAAATATACAACCATGAAAGAGCAAAGTCTTATCGCCGATTTTCAAAAAGTCGACCACTCTGAATACGAATACCTTATTCAATTTCTTGAAAAAGCTGCAGCGTATCCCGTTATCCGGGAAAGCCTGGAGTTTCAAATGAATTTACTTGATTTAAAGCCCGGAGATCATGTTCTTGATGTAGGTTGCGGTGCCGGCATCCAGGCAGAGGATATGGCAAAACGGGTAGCCCCTTCTGGTAGGGTTACAGGTACCGATATCAGCTCAGTAATGATACAATTTGCCAAAACAAAAAGTGCAGAGTCCGGTTTACCACTCGATTTCCATGTGGCGAAGGCCGAATCTCAACCTTTTCCGGATCAATCTTTTGATGCGGTAAGAACAGAGCGGGTGATGCTTTACCTTAAGAATACTAAAGAAGCACTTAATGAGTTTAAAAGACTTCTAAAGCCAGGAGGAAAATTGGTAATATTTGATCTTCACTGGGACGGAGTTTTACTTTCCCACAGAGACAAAACCTTCACCAGAAGAATCGTTCATTATATTACGGATGCCTTTCCCAATGGTCATTTTGGAGGAGACCTTTATTATCATTTAAAAGATGCAGGCTTCAACAACGTATCTGTGACGCCCTACTCTTACTTTGGCGGTGACGAGACCCTTCTGAACATCGTTAAAAAAGCCTATAAAGGAATTTTGGAAGGAGCCGTCTCGGAAGGTAAATTTACAGAAACAGAGATCAGTGAATGGTGGAAATCAGTAGACGAAGATATGGAAGCCGGAAAATTTTTCGTATCTCTTCCCGGTATGATCGGATTCGGGACTAAAGATTAACATAAAAACCGTTCTCCTTTCGGAGAACGGTTTTCTTTACTTTATGTTTAAAAATTTATTTACTGATAATTAATTTTTTAGAAATTTTCTGCCCGTCTTTATCCACCTGAATAATATAAACACCTGTTGGAACAGACGATAAATTTACTTTTTCAGTAACTTTTCCGCTCTGCATCTCTTTTTTAGGATGAATCAGCCTTCCTTCCATCGTAAAAACAGTGTAAGAAATTCCGCTTCTTGAATCTGCTTCTATGGTGAAAATTCCGTTTGAAGGATTCGGATAGATTTTAATACCATCATCCGCTTTCTCTACTTCTCCTGTAGCTAAAGTAGAATTAATGCTAAAATTCGTACTGTTTACATTTAAAAATACGTTATCTACCGCTTTGATCATAATTCTTGCTGTTGAAGTTGTTCCAAAACCAGACGGAACCGTAAAGGTATACGAGCCGTTATTAGGAGTACTTGCTACAAGGACATGAGGGAAGCTAAGACCTCCGTCTGTTGACAATAAAATAGAAACATTGGCCGTATTGACAGGAGCTGCATTGGTATTGGCGACATTCCAGGTGATGGTCTGCTGCTGGCCGATATCCCAGGTAATACCCGCTGTATTCTGAGAGCTTACCGTAAACGGCCCCGCTGCTGCCGTCACCGCAAGCTGAATATCATCACGACCTGTCTGTCCGCCAACTGGATTATTATCTCTCACCAGTAAAGAGAAAGTAAGATTTCTGGCAACTGTTGGCAGCTTTTCCCACGCTCTGTAGTTTGAAGCAGTAATGATGGTTTGATCATACCCTTCAATAATTGTTGACAATCTTGGAAAATATCTTGTTGGAGAACTTGTAGCCCACATAGATCTGAACATTGGCCCCACGGTATTCGTAGGTCTTGGTGGCATTGTTGCAGCTCCGGTATCTATTTGTTCCCAATTGAAAGTAATAGCATCCCCATCAGGATCCGATCCCGTTCCCGTAAGTACGAATGGGGTTCCAATAGGAATTGTTTTGTCAGGTCCTGCATTCGCCACAGGTTCATTGTTTCCGGTAGAAGTATTCACCCCGCAATTTCCGGCTCCTGTAATTCTGGTATACATTTCCCGAATGCTTACACTGTGGAAGTACGCATCACTATTACCCTGAACATTGGGCGCACAGATCCCTGCATATCCCATGATAGAGCTTGCACTTCCCGGTTCTACAGAGGTTGCCGTATTTCGGTTACAGTTATTATTTTGTGTATGGTTGGCTCCAAACTGATGCCCCATCTCATGAGCTACATAGTCGATCACAAAAGGATCTCCGACAGGACTTGCGGAACCGGTAACCCCGCCCGCTTTATAATTATTTTCGCATATAGAAGGAGTGTAAGCCACTCCGTTATCATTACCTTGGGTTGCTCTGAAGAATACATGTCCTATATCATAGTTGGCGGCACCGATCACATTATTGGTCACGGTAATATTTTCATTAAGCATCTGATTAGCATTCAGCGCATTGTAAGTATCGGTATCAATAAAGAATAGTAAATCTGTATTTGGGATCAGTTGCAGCGTTAAGGAAACTTCATTCTCAAAAACCTGATTTAACCTGGCAACAGCCAAATTGACAGCAGCTAGAACTGCAGCTTTCTTCTGTGCATCTGTTCCATTAGCAACACCCGCCTGTGTGGCAATATAAGAGGTATATTCTGTGGTGGTACTGATAGCAAGCCTGTATTTACGCATCAAACCGTCAACCACCGTCTTTCCTTGTGTGTTCTGCAACAATGTATGTAATGCAGGATCTTCTTTAAACAAACATTCGAATCTGCTGGAGGCCGTGGCATTTTTTCTGTCATACACCATATAGATTTTATTATCCTTAGAATAAGAATCTATATAATACATCCCTCCCGTCGATTTTTTTACCACCGCATTTAATCCGAAATAAGGATCAAAAGTAAATCGGATATCTGTCGAAGGATCACCTACCTTATGCCCCACGTAAGATTTTACATCTGCATACTTCGCCTGTAAATCCTGATGCATCGTCGGAGCCTCGTATACTTCGAAAGTATCAAAAGTTCCCCTTTCATTAGGGAATTTAATCATAATACCTTTTACAGAAGCTGCGCGGCTTCTATCCGTTGCGAAGCTTAACTGATGCTTAATCTCATCTGCATTCAGACTCATCAATCTATAATCAGACGTTCTTACAGATCTTTCTCGGGTGTCCTTTACACTCTGTTCAGAAGCCCTTCCCCATTGGTTTTGCTGAGCAAACCCTGTTCCCGACATCATCGCTATAGATGCCAGAAGTAATAATTTTCTTTTCATACGTTATTTAGTTGGAATTAATTTCACGATTGTTGGTTGACTTAAAACTTTAAAAATCACAATAGGATCATTTTGTCTATTTTCCAGATATTCCTGATTTTCTGTTTCCTTATAATATACTTTTAACAATGATCTCTCCTGCTCCATTTTATCAACTTCAATATCTCCGAACTTTAATTTTAGCTGAGGTTTGATGACGATAAAGGATTCATGATCTTCAAGCACAGGAATGGGAGCTGATCTGGCAAATTGCTTATCATTCAATTTCTCATACAAATCCAGTAGATCTTTGGTAGAATTAATAACCGTAATTTCTTTTAGTTTAACTTTACTATCATTAAGCCTTCTGATTTCCGAAAATTTCACATTTTTAAAATTTTCATTTTGATTATTTAAAGCCTTATTCTTTTCTGAATTGGCACAACTAAACACCAGAACAGACAATATGTAAATACAAAACAATTTCTTTATTACAAAACCCATAATCACAAATATAAAAATTATTTACATACGAAGAGCCAATACCTCTTATCATTTCTCTTTATTGTGATTTTAAATCCATTCAAAGCATATTTAAATTTTAACTGCGCTTCAATACACATTCAATGAAAAAAGTGATGGGGACAATCTTGAATAAGGAAGCTATATTCAGAATCAGAGCTTTCTCTTTTTTTCTTTTGCTTTTCATTCGTATAAACTGTTTAAAACCGGGGAGTTATTTTCGGTTTCATGAGATACAGTCCTGCCAGATATATGCTTCAAGATGATTTAATAAGGATAAAACCGGGTGTATTCCTTTTGTAAAACCTTTGTAAAACAAACATAAAACAATGATTATCAAAATATTAAATTTTGCCACTAAAATACATTCCATTTACAATCTTTACAAAAAATTCACTCTTAATTTTACTTCATCGAAAAAAATAATCTTATGAAAAAGTTCATATTACTCGTTGCAGTATCAAGCACATTTATCATGTGTAAAAAAAGTGAAGCAACCAATTTCCGCGTTGAAAAAGCTGTGAGCTCAGCGGATAGTGCAATTTCTGCAGCTTCAGATAAAATAAATGAAGCAAACGATCAGGTAGGCGCAGCACTGGATTCCTCCAATGTTAAGATCAAAGATTTTGAACATGCTAAAAATGATGTGCAGGAAAAAATTGAAAGTACCTCAAAAATCGTGGATTCTCTTTCCGATCAAATTTCATCTGTGAAATTGGAAACAGGCAAGAAAGATTCAATCCATAACAAGGAAGAAAAAATCGTCGTGAACGTTCCGGCACCGAAGGTTATTAAGCAAACCAAAATCATTTACAAAAACCAGCCCCAAAAAGAAAATTCTGAACTCGCTGTTTCGAAGAACAGAATGGTAAAATCCGGTTTTATTTCCATTCATGTAGATAATGCTGAAACAGTAAAAGAAATCATACGTGAGGAGATAAAGAAAAATAAAGGTTTTATTGCAAGCGAGGAAATGTCTTATGTAGAATCAGCTTCGGTAAGCAATTCATACAACATCGATGATGAGCGAAAATCATACACTTTAAAAGTAAAAATTCCTATTCAGAATTTTGATGACCTGATGCGTGAACTCAATTACAATCTTGGCGATGTTGAGAGCAAAAATGTGGAGGTTTTAGGTGAAAAATATGTTGATAATGCAATCTGTAGTATATCTATTACATTAACCGATAAATCAAAGCTTGTAAAAGAACCCAAAACTTTTGGTGAAAAATCTTTTGCAGCCATTGGATCCGGCTGGGAAGTGATTACGTCGATTTTCCTGTTTATCCTACCATTGTGGCCACTGCTTTTAGCAGGCGGAATAGGATATTACTTTTATAAAAAGAAAAATAAGTCAACATCCGAGGAACATTCAGACTCATAAAAAGTATGTTTTTTGAATACCCTATTTTTTAATTTTTTTTTAATGATTTTTATAATCCTATGAAAATTCTTCTTCCTAAATTTATATTATCATAAAACAAAGAAAAATTTGTTTTAGAATCAATAAAGAAATAATTTTTCTATTATATTTTATATTAAAGTTATGATTTGGTGTAAAAATAAGGCTCTCAACTGAGAGCCTTATTGATGTTTATCTATTTCATATTAACTACCTCATCTACGATATACTTTGTATTTCCTCTCCACGGAAGAGTTCCTTTGTACTCTTTGTAATGAAGATCGAATATTTTACCGCTGTTCATCTGAAGTTTCTTGAAAACCTCAGGATCTTTTACGGAAAACTCAAATTCATAACTTGTAACAGTTCCTGCTTTTCCTCTTCCAAAACCCTCCTGAATAAGCTTGCCTTCATAGGTTTTGAAAACATATCCTTTTTTGATGGCATAATTCAGATAACCTGATTTTACTCCTTCTCCAAAAACGAACAAAAATCTGTACCAGAAAAATATTCCCAGTAACAATACAATAACTCCGATTGAAATCCACAAAGTCTTTTTTTTCATAGTGTGTTGGTTGTATGTTATATACTCAATTTATTTAGCAATACTTCTTGAGATCACGATTTTCTGGATCTCGGAAGTTCCTTCATATATCTGAGTGATTTTGGCATCTCTCATCAGTCTTTCCACATGATATTCTTTCACATATCCGTATCCACCATGGATCTGTACCGCTTCAATGGTGGTATCCATCGCTACCTGAGAAGCATATAATTTAGCCATTGCCCCACTTTCAGAGATATCCTTTCCCGCATCTTTTTCACAAGCCGCCTTGAAGCACAGCATTCTTGCTGCCGTGATCTGTGTTGCCATATCTGCCAGTTTAAAAGCAATCGCCTGGTGATTGATGATTTCAGTTTTAAACGCTTTTCTTGTTTTAGCATATTTCAACGCGAGTTCATACGCTCCTGAAGCAATACCTAATGCCTGGGAAGCAATACCAATTCTCCCTCCATTCAAAACTGCCATCGCAAAATTAAATCCAAAACCGTCTTCCCCGATTCTGTTCTCTTTCGGTACTTTTACATTGTTGAAAATCAAAGAATGCGTATCACTTCCCCGAATTCCCAGCTTGTCTTCTTTAGTACCGATCTCGAAGCCTTCCCAGCCTCTTTCAACGATAAATGCATTGATTCCTTTATGTTTTTTCTCAGGATCAGTCTGTGCAATCACAATATAGTAAGTGGCTGTTCCACCATTGGTGATCCAGTTTTTAATTCCGTTTAAAAGATAATAATCTCCTTTATCCTCTGCTGTTGTTTTCTGAGAAGTGGCATCAGAGCCCGCTTCAGGTTCAGACAGAGCAAAAGCTCCGATCACCTGCCCGCTTGCAAGAGGGGTAAGGTATTTCACTTTTTGCTCCTCAGAAGCAAATTTTTCAAGACCAGCGCAAACCAGTGAATTGTTTACAGACATCACCACAGCGGCAGAAGCGTCAATTTTTGCAATCTCCTCCATTGCCAAAACGTAAGAAACACTGTCCATCCCCGCACCTCCGTACTTTGGATCAACCATCATTCCTAAAAGCCCCATCTCGCCCATTTTCTTTACCTGCTCCACAGGAAACTTCTGATCTCTGTCTCTTTCGATTACTTCAGGTAAAAGTTCTGTCTGTGCAAAATCTCTAGCCGCCTGCTGAATCAGCAGCTGCTCTTCTGATAAATTAAAGTCCATAAAAATTTAATAATTAGATAGTCGCTAATTTACACTTTTTGAGCAAATCTGAAAATAGAATTAAAACTTCCTGTTTATCCTCAGACAGAAAGCGATTAGAGAGCGATCAGCCAAAGACCTGATATCCGTTAAAAAATGAACAATACCTATTGCTCGCCCCCCGTATTTTATTGCTTAATGATGACGATAATTGCATTGATTCCTAAATCTCACCATCAAATTTCTCTAATTAAAAAAAATGCTTATATTTAAATTTATTAAAATTAGAGAACAACAATCATGGCCATCAAAAGATTATTCGATATACCCTATCACGCATTAGAAACATATCCAAAATCGGATATGTTTGTGACCAAGTATCACGGTGAATGGAAAAAGACCTCTACTCAGGAATTTATCAATCAAGGTAATAAAATATCCCGAGGGCTCCTAAAACTGGGCATAAAGCCGGGAGATAAAATAGCGTTAATAACGACCAACTCCCGTACCGAATGGGCCGTGATGGATTTGGGACTTTCTCAGATCGGAGTGGTTTCTGTGCCTGTATATCCCAGTATTTCACCTGAAGATTATGAATTTATATTCAATAATGCCGAAATTCATTATTGCTTTGTTTCTGACAAAGAGCTTTTTAATAAAGTAACAAAAGTGAAACATAACATCCCGTCATTACAGGGCATCTTCACATTTGACAACGTCACCGGTGCGGCCAACTGGAAAGAAATTATGGATCTTGGAGAAGACGACTCTACTCAGATTGAAGTGGAGGATCTTTCTAAGGCCATTAATTCTGATGATCTGGCTACCATTATCTATACTTCCGGAACCACAGGAAGACCCAAAGGCGTTATGCTGAGTCATGAGAATATTGTATCCAATGTTTTAGGCTCTATTCCCAGAATTCCTAAGAAAAAAAGTTTAGATTATAAAGATACTCGTGTATTAAGCTTCTTACCCATCTGTCATATTTTCGAAAGAATGCTTTTCTACCTTTTCCAGTACAATGGTTTTTCGATTTATTTCGCCGAAAGTATCGATAAAATGGGTGAAAATGTAAAAGAAGTGAAACCTCACTATATGAGTGTTGTACCAAGGCTTGTAGAGAAAGTGTATGATAAAATCTATGCCACCGGTTCCTCTGCGGGAGGTCTTAAGCAAAAGATATTTTTCTGGGCGCTTAACCTTTTAAGCAAAAAGAAAACAGTTTCCAAACCATCCGGGCTTCTTGAAATTATCGCTGACAAATTAGTTTTTAAAAAATGGCGAGAAGGCCTGGGAGGAGAGATCATCACTTTGGTATCCGGTTCCGCTGCTTTGTCCACGAGATTAAATTTACTGTTTCAGAATGCGGGTATCCCTATTTTGGAAGGCTATGGTTTAACAGAAACATCCCCTGTGATTTCAGTCAACAGTTTTGGTAAAATGAAGATCGGAACTGTGGGTCCACCATTAGATAATTTAACAGTAAAAATCCAGGCTGACGGAGAAATTACAGTAAAAGGACCTTCTGTTTTTAAAGCGTACTTTAAAAATGAAGAAATGACGAAAGAGGTATTTACTGAAGACGGATACTTTAAAACAGGAGACATAGGGCTGGTTGATAGCGAAGGTTTTTTACAAATTACCGACCGTAAAAAAGAGATGTTTAAAACTTCAGGAGGCAAATATATTGCCCCTCAGACCATCGAAAACTTAGCGAAAGCCTCCAAATTTATCGAGCAGATCATGGTAGTCGGTGATGGCGAGAAAATGCCTTGCGCCTTTGTGCAACCGGATTTTGAATTTGCCAAGAGCTGGGCAATGAGAAATAACCTGAATATAGGCTCCACTCCACAGGAAATCGCTAAAAGTCCTGAATTGAAAGAAAGAATTGAAAAAGAAATGGACAACATCAACGAACATCTCGGCAATTGGGAAAAGATCAAAAAAATAGAGCTTACCCCTGAAGTATGGAGCATAGAGACGGGACTTTTAACCCCAACGTTGAAGTTAAAAAGAAAAGCTATAAAAGAGAAATTTATGGATCTGTATAATAAAATGTACGAACATCATGAATAACATCAACCGCTTCTTTGGAGGCGGTTTTTTATTTAAACACAAATGCACAAATTTTTGCACAAATAACACAATTATTTAAAATCTGCATTATCTGCAAAATCCGCGAGAGAGTAAAAACAAAAAAGCTGTCTCAAAATTGAAACAGCTTTTATATTTTAAAAATAAGTAATTAGAATTTAATTACAGATTTCATTCTTTCGTTTTCTTCCATTACCAACTCGTCGTCAACAAGGATTTTTCCTGAATGCTCATCGATAATGATTTTCTTTCTCTGAGCGATTTCCATTTGCTTTTGAGGCGGAATTGTAAAGAATGAACCTTTTGGTGCTCCTCTTTCCAAACCTACTACAGCCAGACCATTTGGAGAGTTTGTTCTGATTCTGTTGTAAGAAGCCAGTAACCTCTCATCGATCTTACCCGCAAATTCTTTGGACTGCTCAATCAGATATTCCTCTTCTTTCTGAGTTTCAGAAATAAGACCATCCAATTCTTCTTTTTTGAACTTTAAATGATTTTTAAGTTCAGAGATCTTGGTATTAAGTTCGCTTAAAGTTTCGTTTTTGTGAGCAATTTTAGCTCCGAATTCTTTGATTCTTTTTTCAGCAAGTTGAATTTCAAGCTCCTGATATTCAGTTTCTTTCCCTAAGGCTTCGAACTCTTTATTGTTTCTTACGTTATCCTGTTGAGACTTATATTTTTCAATCAAAGATTTTGCATGGTTAATGACTTCATGCTTCGTTTTAATTTGATCGTCCTGCTCTTTAATATCTGTATGAAATTTTTCAGCTCTTTTCTCAAGACCTTCAATTTCGATTTCAAGGTCTTCCACTTCGATTGGCAATTCTCCTCTTGTATTTCGGATTTCATCCAATCTAGAATCAATGATTTGTAAATCGTATAAAGCTCTTAATTTCTCTTCAACTGAAATATCGTTGGTTTTTGCCATATTTAAATGAAATAATTTACGGGGTTGGTTTTCTCAATAGATTTTGAAATTGCAAATGTACTAAATTTTTGTGACAAAATTTCAAATAATTGTTGTGTTACAAATTGTTCAGATTCATAGTGACCAATATCACAAATCAGCATCTTAGATTCTGCAAGGAAAAAATCATGATATTTGATATCTCCTGTCAGGTAAGCATCACATTTTCTGGAGAGAGCAGATTTTATGGCACTCGCCCCGGAACCACCTAAAACCCCTACTCTTTTTATCTTTTTTCCGGTACAATCTGAATGTCTGATGATCTCCAGATTAAATTTATTCTTCACTAATTTTAAGAATTCTACCTCATCCATCGCCTCTTCAAATTCGCCATACATTCCTAAACCTGTATGATGATTGTCATTATCTAAAGTATAAATCTGATGAGCCACTTCTTCATAAGGATGCGCCGACTTCATCGCGGCAATAATCGGCCCCTGTTTATAACTTTCAAAAATCACTGAGATCATATCTTCGTCTGCATTTTCTCTGATATTTTGCTGTCCTGAAAAAGGGTTTGAACCTTCAACAGGTCTGAAAGTTCCATTTCCGTTAACGGTAAAACTGCACTCATCATAAAACCCGATATTTCCGGCTCCTGCTGAGAATAATGCCTCTTTTAGATTTTCAGAATGCTCTTTAGGAACGAAAACTGTTAATTGTTTTAAATTATTTTTTTTTGGCTGAAGGATTTTCAGGTCTTTTAATCCTAAATGGTTACAGATTCCGGCGTTTACTCCAAAAAAATCGTTATCCCAGGCAGTATGAATAGCGTAAATTGCGACCTTATTTTCAATTGCCTTTAAAACAGCTCTTTCAACATAATTTTTACCTGTTAATGATTTTAATCCTGAGAAAATAATCGGATGAAAACATACTATTAAATTACAATTTTTCTGAATAGCCTCATCCACAACTTGTTCTAACGCATCATGGCAAACCAAAATCCCGCTTACATTGCGATCAGGTACCCCACACAATAGCCCCACATTATCAAAATCTTCTGCCTGTTGCAGCGGAATACGTTTTTCTATTTTTGAAATTACTTCGCTTATTCTCATTTTATTCTGTATGTTTGTTACGAAAATAGGCATAATTTGTTAATTAAAAAAAACAGTGAAAATGGAAAAAGAACACAGTCTTGTTCCTGAAGATTCGCTTTGGAAAAGGCATGTTTACCGAATTATTTACCGCTCCGATACCAGACTCGGAAAATTATTCGACATTATTTTATTGTCACTGATTCTGATAAGCACTTTTATCATCATGATGGAAAGTGTTCCCAAACTGGATAGGAGATTTCATTATACTTTCATCATTCTCGAATGGATAATTTCACTATTTTTCACCGCGGAATACTGGTCGAGAATTGCAGTTGTGAAGAATAAAAAACACTATATATTCAGTTTTTTCGGAATTATCGATTTTTTTGCCCTTGTTCCCTTTTATCTGAGCTTTATTTTTCCCGTTACAAAATACTTCCTAATTTTCAGAATGTTAAGAATGCTCCGTGTATTCCGGGTTTTCAATCTTCTGGATTTTATGAATGACGGAAAAGTAATTGTGAGGGCATTAAAAAACAGTTCACGAAAGATCTATATTTTTCTTTTATTCTTAATCATTTTCTCAGTCATCGTAGGCTCTCTTATGTTTATGGTAGAAGGAGGCAGACCGGGCTTTGAAACTATACCTCAATCTATTTACTGGGCAGTAGTTACTGTAACCACTGTCGGATACGGCGACGTTTCACCCATTACGCCCATGGGTAAATTTTTCGCCGTTGTCTTAATGTTAGCAGGTTATTCAATTATTGCCGTTCCTACAGGAATTGTCACCGCAGAAATGAGAAACAAGAGGCAGAACCTGGAAAAAATCTGTGACCGTTGCGGAAATGAGGATATTGATGATGATGCAAGATACTGTAAACAGTGTGGCAAGAAATTAGCTTAACCTATCCTATAACCCCATATCACAAAATCATGGAACCTAAAAAGAAAAACAGACCCAATAGCTTGGTAATTATTCTATTTGCCCTTGTTATATTAATGATCATTATCTATTTTATCCTTGTCACATTTTTTCCGGCTGTGTTTGATATGATGAGCACCGGAGAAATACAACCAGTTCCTGTGGGTAAATAAAAAAAATAGAGGTGACTGTTGATCGAGGGCACTGAAAAACCCCGTTCATATAGAATTACCAATTGATTTGGATTTAGAATTAAGAGTTTATTACGAAAATTAAACCTTCGTAATAAGCTTTTTTTCTTTTTTTCAGTATCAAATTTTTGAGGTTTAACGGGATTGATATTGCGCCACGCCTGCGATGTTTATAAAAGACGGAGTATAGATCGATTTCTCTATATTAATTTCAGGATTCTCTTCAAATTGACAGTGAAAATAGCCATTGCACCCTGCATTTGCATATTTTCAATACCATTTGCAATCGCCCTGTCGTAGCCGTGTACGTTTTTAAGCTCGCTGTTTTTGGCTTCGATTTTATAGCGGTGTTTCGATTTTTCTTTGTAATAATCGCTTTCCTGAAAAATCATTTGCTCCTTATGTAAGTCTGATTTTATGGAAACCGAATAAGTTTTAGATTTTGCTCCTTCTTTATAACATCCTTCTTTTAATGGGCAAACCTTGCATTTTTCAATATCAAAATAATAGGTATCCACTTGATTTCCGCCTACGTGTTTCTTCCCGCCACGAGCTTTGCGAATCGCCAAATGCCCTGCAGGACACACAAAACGGTCGGCATCTTTATTGTAATCAAAACGGTCTTCATCTTTTCGAAAACCCTGGGTGATGGAAGGATTAAGTCTGGCTACTATTTTAATATTTTGTTCGCCCGCAATTTTCAGATTTTCTTTTCCGCTGTAAGCAGCGTCACCAATGATGGCATCTACCTCCATCCCGTTGTCCTGGCTCATCTGCAGTAATTTTGGCAGTTCCGGGCCGTCGCCTTTTTCTCCCGAAGTTACCACGGCCGCCGTAATAATCCGCTCTTCGCTCATCGCCAAGTGCGTTTTGTATCCGAAAAAAGAACTGTCAGCCGATTTGTGACCCGTTTTAGCGTCGGCATCTTTTGAAAAAACCATCTGCTCCCCGGTGTCTCTCACTGTTTCCTTCAAAAGATTCAGCTTCTCCTTTACAGCAGGAATCTCCCTGATAGAAGCTTCGTTTTCAATGCGTTTTTCGAGTTCTCTGCAATAATCCAATTCTTTGTTTAAATCATTTTCAATATTTTTTGAGGGCATTTTAGTTTTAAATTCTTCATCAAACTGATAAACGGTCTTGCGAAGCAGTTTTGAGCGCTCCCGCAATACTTCTATCGTTGAAAAAGGATTGCTCATCGACAAGGTGTGAGTGGCATCTACAATGATGGATCTGGATTTGATGATGCCTTTTTCAATCGCAATACTCACGGTTTTACCAATGAGCAAGCTTAAAAGATCACTATCTTTCAAACGCAGTTTTCTGAATTTTGTAAGGGAACTGGGATTGATTACATCTTCTTCCGGAGTCATATCCAAGAAATATTTAAAGGACATATCATACCGGGAACGCTCTACCACATCTACATCAGAAACTGTATAAATACTTTTTAAAAGCAGGTATTTAAACATCCGTACCGGACTTTCAGCATTGCGACCATTGTTTAAGCAGTATTTGCTCAAAAGCTCATCATAGATGAAAGAAAAATCAATCAGCTCATTAATTTTTCTAAGAAGGTTTTCCTTCGGTACAATTAAATCATACAAACCGGAATAGGCACTCAACGGAAGTTTTTCTTGCTGTATTAACATTTGCTTTGCTATTGAAATTTACATTGAAGATAAAAAAATAACCAAAACTTTTAAAGTTTTGCTTATTTTTTTTAATGAAGTTTACTTTTTCAGTGCCCTCATCCATTCATTCTTCTTTTTTTTCGTACGAAAATTATTAATTTCATTAAAAAAGGCGGCTTTCAAAAGCCACCTTATTAATTTTCTACAATTTCTAATTATTTATTTAAGATTTTAACAAACCAGCATCACTCATCGGTAGAAAAGCGACTAAAAAAACTGAGCCACAATTTTTTATAACCTGAATTCGATCAATAAAATATTCTACTAGATAAGCAGAGACAGGCTTCATCCCGTCTAAGAAAAAAATGAGACTCCTAGCGGCTTTAGCCAAAATTGATTACAAACTTAATTAACAGACTGAAAACCAAAATTATTGAAACGGAAATTAACAACTATAAAATCAATATTTTAAATCATTACTTTTAATCAAACTCAGATTTACAAGAAATTAAGATGTGTTACTTCTTAATAGCCTTAATAGTTTGCCGTGTCCCGTCTTTAAGGTCAATCTGAATGAGATATCCCCCTTGCTTCAGGTCTCCCAAACGGAGTATTTGGGAAGGGTTTTTAACGATTTTAACCACTCTACCTGCCCCATCGATCACCGCTACAGATCTTATATAAGCTGCCTCAGTAATATTCAGTTCATCTTTAAAAGGAATCGGGTACAGGGTAATCTCTTTTGTTTTCGCTCTCGGAAGATCCACTGTTTCCAGTACTCCCATCGAGCTAATACTCAAATCAAAATTTCCTTCGCTGCCATCCGTTGACTCACTAAAATACGCAACGTTAACAAAATATGGAGCTCCCGGTACAGAATTAAAAGTATACGCCTCCACTGTTCCGACAGAACCCGATCCCTCATCCGCAGTCCCTACGCAAGTAAGGGAACCGCAAGTCCCCGAGTATACGGAAACTTTATGATCCCACGCAGAAGTGCTGGTTGCCTTTACCGTAACAGAAGTTCCGTCGCCTAAAAATTTAAACCACAGTCCATCATTAGAGCCTGTGCTGCAAGCCGTAACAAACCCCGCCCCATTGGTAGAGCCCGCTCCGTTTGTCTGAGAATAATGGTAAGGAAAAGAAGTGGCTTCCAGAGCTCCTGAACAATCATCATTTGCCGGGGCAGCAGCAGAATTCACCCTAAATGTCCGCTCTGTACAGGCAACAGATGTATTTGAATTTACTTTATAATAGTACTTTACCCCTAATGACAAAGGAGTCGGGAATGTATAAGACGTACTATTTCCCACATTTACATTATTCATAATATCAGAGGCTCCCGCCGTCGTTCCGACCGTAAGGGTATAATAGGAAGCCGTAGCGATTGCATTCCATTTGATAACGGGTTGTACAGGCTGAAGGTTTGCCCCATCAGCAGGATAGGTAATGAAGGGACATGGCCCCTGGGTCGTGAATGATCTCTCTGAGCACCCTGACGAAGATTGAGTTGCATTATGGCCACTGACTGTAAAATAATATTTTGTACTGAATGCTAAAGGTACCGGCAGGGTATAACCGGTAACATTGCCTACATTCACATTATTAAGAACATCTACTCCCCCTGGCACAGTACCAACAGAAAGTGTATAGCCTGTCGCCCCCTGTACGGGCGTCCAACCGAATGTAGGTGTAATCGACACATTATTGGAAGCAGATAAAGGGGCAGTAAGTTGCGGACATAGTGTCACGGTTGTAAAACTTCTCTCTGTACATCCGGAAGAAGACAGTGTCGCGTTATAAGAATTAATGGTGTAGTAATACTTTGTACCATAATTCAAAATACTGTTCAGGGTGTAAGAAGTGACATTTCCCACATCCACATTATCTAAAACATCAGTACCTCCTGCTGTCGTGCCTATGGAAATTCTATATCCTGTGGCTGCGGGAGATGCTGACCAGGAGAATGTTGGCGAAAGACCAACCCCCGCGGCAGACGATGAAGGAGCAGAAACCGATGGGCAGGGAATATTTATCGTTTTGAACACAGTTTCAGTACATCCTGTTGCGGTCCCCGCTTGATTAACCGCTGAAACGGTAAAGTAATAATCGGTAAAATAAGCCAATGGAGATACTGCAGGTACAGTATACCCCGTCACGAGTCCGACATTTACATTATTCATGATTTCCCTACCCCCTGGTGAAGTCCCAAGGCTCAGCGCATAGGATGTTGCCCCTGATGCCGCTGCCCATGTAAAAGTAGGAGTTACAGGCACATTAACTGCCGAAGCAGCCGGCTCTGTAACCGTACTGCAAGCCGGTACCACGGAAGGTGTGAGACCCAGAATCTGCATAACGGATCTGGCCTGACTTCTGCTGAGATGAGATGCACTGCCTGTTGTAGGTGGGCTGGCAGGATCAGGATTTGTTGAATCATTTCTATACGAAAGAGTGGTATTTGAACCGGTATCATATTTATAGAAATATTCACTTGATGAGCTTCCTACATTATCATAGCCACTTTTATTTTCATCAATTGCTATAATCAGGTTGTCCGCATTATTATACGCGAACGGTGTTGTAAAATTGATCTCAACGACACCACCGTTATTGGTAACTACCCCCGAAAACATCTGAGTTAATGCAGAAATTGGTACCCACGAGGAGGTAGAGGCAAATTCATTGTTTGAGGTATGCCCCATATATACCACAACCTGATCCGCATTCAATAATGTTTTTGAAGGTGCCAGATAAAACCTCAGCCCTGTTATATTACCTGCACTTGTATTCAGCTCAGATTTTTTTATGATTTGCTGAGTATAGGAAAATTGATAATAATTACTCCAGGGAGCCGGTGTAGAGACAGGAGACATTGAAGTTCCGCTTCCCAGTTGTAGCTGAGCCGCTGCAGGGATCCCAAACGCCAGCATAAAGGCCAGTAAAATTCTATTCATACAGTAAAAATTAAATTATTTTAATTAAATCAATGAAAAATATTAATTATAAAAAACTATTTATGCTAAATATTTAATAATATAACAATTATTTAACATAAATTTTAAACAAAAATACAAATAAAATAATTTTAATCAACAAAACAAATAGAATTCAGAACACATAGTTTTCGTGTATTCAGCGGAAATTCAGGATCAGAAAATTTCCCACCAAACAGGATATTAGAAATAAATGGAGGGGTGAACAGAAAGTTAGCCCCACCCAAAAATATCAAAACCACCTCCATATTAAAGTTCATGTCGTTTACGGTTTTTATCTAATTTTATTTTCAATGAAGCCAATTCAGGAATTGTCTGTAAAATGCGTCAAATATTAACTAAATCAACCAACCAAGAATCTCCGAAAAACCCACATAAGAAAATACGTCACTTCCCTATCTCCTCATAGTAAAAAAAGAGGGGACCAAAGTAAAAAAAAAGCAGTGGATTAAAACCCACTGCTTATTTCGCAAAACATTACTGAAACTATTTCTTAATCACCTTTACTGTTTGTTTAGAGCCATCTTTCAGTTCCAATGAAACCATGTATAATCCCTGCTTCAAATCACCTAAACCAAGCGATGAAGAAGGCCGGTCAAAGACCTTAACCAATCTTCCTGTGGCTTCATACACTGCAACGGATTTTACATTGGAAACATCTGAAATTGTAAGCGTATCCACGAAAGGATTAGGATAAACCTTAACCAGATTCTTTTTTACGGCAGAAACTTCCGAAGCTGCCAGGAGGGAGCTGTCATAAGCAGAAATACTGAATTCGCCATCCGTATTGCTATAATATTTCCAAACACTTATATAAAGAATGGTCCCTGGAACCTGGCCTGATAATTCAATCTTTGAGAAATTACCATTTCCATCATCATCGTTACAAGCTATAGAATTCGTTGACGAGCAGTCTTCAAATACCGACATCACCGTATCTCCCAGATCAGACCCTGACACCTCATCTGTTTCAATGGTAATGTTTCCGGAAGCCGGAACCTCAACTTTAAACCAGACATTATTAGTAGCTTCAGCAGGATCAAACAGACATGAAGCCCCTAAACCTGAAGCATCTGACGCCCCAAGGGTGGTCCCTGTAACAGCATTTTGTGCAAAATCACCTCCTACCGTAAGCGTCACTGCACCCGAACAATCATCATTAGCCGGAGGATCCATTGTTGTAAAAGAAATTTCTGTACAGCCTGTGGCACTACCTGCCGTATTATACGGAATAACTGTCACATAATATACCGTACTTAAATTCAAAGTTCCCGGAATATCGTAAGTTGTCAAATCGCCAACATCTTCATTATCCAAAATATCTGTACCTCCACTGGTAGTACCCACTTTTAGCTTGTAGCCATCTGCCTCCGCAACAGCATCCCAACTTAATATGCCTTCTATATTCACTCCAACAGCTCCATTCAAAGGAGACGAAGGAACCGCACATGCCGGCGCAATGGACGCGACCCCTTCTACTACAAAAGAATCTGCATACAGTATATACTGATTGGTATCCGTTGCATGCACTGCCACATAAACCGTTTGCCCGACATAAGCCGATAAGTCAAATGTTTTTTTCAACCAGAAATTAGGAGCTTTTGAATTCGCCTGAAGAACTGTTGTAAAAGCAGACTGATCCTGGGTCGTTGTAGACAGGAGCACCTCGTAATCTTCCAGATAATAATCACTATCTGATTTCACATAAAATGAAATCTTATCACTAATTCCGGCCTGCACATTAATTGCTTTTGTTACCAAATAATCATCATGAGCATTGTAATCATAAAAAATAGCAGCCGCATTATCGCCCGACTGCGCATCTCCAAATAAATCCTCTATGCCCCAGGAATTTCCACCATCCCCATCAATAACCGCCCAGCCCGCAGGCAGTGTGGATCCCGAATCAAAGTCTTCCGTCCATTGACTATAACCTAGGATCGGAAAAAGTAAAAGAAGTAAAATTTTCTTCATTGTATAAAATTTAAAATTCAAATCAAATGTATGTATTTTATGAATACATTTTATAAAATTAAATAAATTTTTGAAAATTCTCCATCCCAGCATATTAAATCACATAAATATGACAATTAAAAAAGACGATAAAAATTATCGTCTTTTTGTTAATATTGAAAAATAAAGTTATTTAATTCAAATAAAATTCATATTTATTTAACAATTGAATATTTTTTATAAGCTCTCCGCTGAGGTTCACTGAATGTTTCATCGACTGAACTTCAAGCTGTGTATCGTCCTCAATATTCTTGATAAAAAATTTAAGTTTCTGATTTCCTTGATTTTGCTGAAGAATACTTTTGAAAAAGGCCAGATCCTCAGGCCTGAAATCCATAACATCCATGACTAAAGAAATACTTTTGGCATATCGTTCAAAAGCCTCCTGAAGCTCAATTACATCATTTACATTTACAAAAACACGCCCGTCTTTTACCTGAGCAAATTTGATCTTAAAAATAACGAATCGCTGTACTTCAAGTTTTTCCTTCAATTTCATATAGTCCCGATCTCCTAACCGGAAAGAATAAGATCCAGAATAATCTTCCAGTGTTACGAAAGCCACTTTTTCACCACTTCTGAAACCATCTTTCACAACATATTCCGTAATCAAACCGGCAACTGTATATTCTTTTCCACCGCCACCATTTTCTCTTTCTTTCTGAAGCGTTTTCCAGTCCTTCTTTTTTTCTTCAAATAGCTCTTCCTGTTTATTCGCGAATGCCAGTTCCTTATAAGCATCCACTTCATCCAGATTTAAAAACAGAAAATTCCCTTTAGGCTCTGCTTTTTTTGTGATCTCCTCAATCACTCCCTCTCCTTCACCCGCAATTACATCATCAGAAACAATTTCTGTTAAGTCTGCTGTTTCATCTATGGCATCCTGCTCTAAAACAGGTGCTTCATCCAATACATTTTTCCCTTCTTCCTCCTTTTCCAGCACTGCCTTTTTAGAAAGATTACCCGCTATGAACTGAAACTGATATTTAAACTCATCCAACGGATGCGCCGAGAGATAAAATCCAATGGTTTCCTTTTCTTTATTCAGCTTATGCATATTTGGCCATTCCGGGCAAGGCAGCAACTTAGGTTGCTCAATCTGCACTTCATCAGCAAAGTCAGCAAAAAGCGAAAATTCCATCTCGTTTTTACTTTCCTGAAAGCTCTGGCCATATCGAATTAATCTTTCCAGATTTGTTCTTCCCGCCATATCAATATCGAAATACTGACCCCGATGGAAGGAATCGAGCTCATCGAAACCTCCGGCTAAAACCAAACTTTCCGCCACTCTTTTATTCATCTGAGAAGGCAGAATTCTTTCAAAGAAATCATAAATATTTTTAAATCTGCCATTCGCAGCTCTTTCTCTTGTAATCGCCTCACTCGGTCCCTCACCAATCCCTTTAATCGCCCCTAAACCAAAACGAATCTGCCCCTTTTCGTTTACAGAGAATTTATACTGAGATTCATTTACGTCAGGACCCAAAACATCAACCCCCATACTTTTACAATCTTCCATGAACATGGTGATCGATTCCGTATTGTTAATGTTATTACTCATCACACTCGCCATATATTCGGCAGGATAATTCGCCTTTAAATAAGCGGTTTGATACGCAATAAAAGCATAACAAGTAGAGTGAGACTTGTTGAAAGCATATTCTGCAAACGCTTTCCAGTCATTCCAGATTTTTTCTAAAGGACCTTCATCAAGATTGTTTTTTCTTCCGCCTTCTATAAATTTCGGGTACATTTTATTCAGAACTTCAATCTGTTTTTTACCCATCGCTTTTCTCAACGTATCAGCTTCACCTTTCGTAAAATTGGCCAATTTCTGAGACAACAGCATTACCTGCTCCTGATAAACGGTAATTCCGTAGGTTTCCTTTAAATACTCCTCGGTTTCCGGTAAGTCATAGACAATTTCTTCAATTCCGTGCTTCCTGTTAATGAAATTTGGAATATACTTAATCGGACCCGGACGGTAAAGAGCATTCATTGCAATAAGATCGGCAAAAACCGTCGGTTTCAGTTCTCTCATGTACTTTTGCATCCCCGGACTTTCATACTGGAAAATCCCAACCGTCCTTCCTTCCTTAAACAGCTGATACGTTTTGGTATCATCAAGAGGAATTAAATCCGGATCGATATCTAAACCATAACGTGCTTTAACCAATTTTAAAGCATCCTTGATAATCGTCAGCGTTCTAAGACCCAAGAAGTCCATTTTCAGCAATCCTGCACTTTCCGCCACCGAGTTATCAAACTGAGAAACCAGAATATCAGCATCTTTCGCAGCAATTGTCACCGGAACCAGATTACTCACATCTTCAGGCGTAATGATGACCCCACAGGCGTGAATACCGGTATTTCGGATACAGCCTTCCATTTTTTTAGCACTTGCCAAAACACCGTGACGGGCATCATCAGGACTGTTAAGAACGTATCTCATCTCATCAACAAGCATCTGTTCTTCCGGTTTTAATTTATCATATTTTGCTAAAGCTTTCGCGATATTCATCCCTGGACTTGGAGGAATCAGCTTGGCAATATTATTTGTATCAGGAATGGGAAGATCCAATACCCTTCCGGCATCTTTAATCGCAGATTTTCCACCCAAAACCGAGTACGTAATAATCTGTGCCACCTGAGTTTTTCCGTATTTCTCAACCACCCATTTGATAATCTTATCTCGACCTTCATCATCGAAGTCAATATCAATATCGGGCATGGAAATCCTTTCCGGATTAAGAAATCTCTCAAAAAGGAGATCATATTTAATAGGGTCAACATTGGTAATTCCCGTGCAATACGCAACTGCAGAACCCGCTGCAGAACCACGACCCGGACCAACCCAAACTCCCATTTTCCGTGCCTCATTACAGAAATCCTGTACAATCAAGAAATAGCCAGGATAACCTGTATTGGCAACAACTTCCAGTTCAAAATCAAGACGTTCTTTAATTTCGGGAGTAATTCCTGTGGCTTCATATCTTTTTTTGGCACCTTCGTAAGTCAAATGAGTTAAGTAAGCCATTTCACCTCGTTTTCCTCCATCAACTTCATCTTCAGCGTGAATAAATTCCTCTGGAATATCAAATTTTGGAAGTAAAACGTCTCTCTTTAAAGTATAAGGTTTAAACTTTGCAGTAAATTCTTCATACGCATCAAATGCATCTGGATACGCCAAAAATGCTTCTTTAATTTCGTGAGAATTTTTAATGTAATATTCTCCCGTTGCCAATCCCCTTCTCTTTCCAAAGCCTTTTCCTACAGGGGTTGTCAGCTTCTCACCGTCTTTGATACAGCTTACAATATCCTGAATATTTGAATCATCTTTACTTGTATAAAAAGTTTGATTTTGTGCTAAAATTTTCACATTATATTTATCTGCAAAATGCAACAAAACATCATTTAAATGCTCTTCTTCCGGTAGCTTATGATTTTGAATCTGAACATAAAAATCATCTTCAAAAGTATCTTTCCACCATTTGAAAAGTTCCTCCCCTTTTTGCTCACCCGTATTTAAAATCGCATCGGGAATATCTCCATGAATCCCTGACGTCAAAGCAATTAAACCCTCTTTATATTCTGCAATCACCTCACGGCTGATCCTTGGAACTCCAAAGTAAAAGCCTTTCAGAAAACCAATACTTGAAAGTTTTGCTAAATTTTTATAGCCTTCAAAATCTTTAGCCAACAAAACAACCTGCGTTCTTCTGTCCGGATCATCTTTGGTAAACTGTTTTTGTTCGTATCGATCTGAAATATAAAATTCACAACCAACAACAGGAATTAATGGATCTGAAACGGGTTCTTCTTCATTAAATTTTTCTCCGTTTTCTTCCGCTTCCTGCTTTTTTGCTAAATATTCTTTATGTTTTTTGGCACGATCTCCGTTCGCCCCTTCAACTGCAGAAACAAATTTGAAAGCTCCCATCATATTTCCCAAATCTACCATTCCGACAGCTGGAAAATTATCGTCTGAAGCTTTTTTAATTAAATCATTAATGCTTGAAGTTGCCGTTAAAGTTGAAAAAACACTTTTATTATCAAAATTGAAATATCTTCCAAGATCAATATCATCAATACTTCCAACATCGGCTTGCTTTTTCTTATTATTGAAATCTGCAACCTGCCTTCTGATAACAATATTGAAAGGCTTTATCGGATCCGGATGAAGCGTTTTAAAGTACGCCAGCTGATCTTCCGAAGTTTTTAGAACTTCCGCAGGAATAATACCGATTCTCATCATTTCGAAAAAAACCTGAGCCGTTGCATTTACGTCCGCCGCCGCGTTATGAGCTTCATCAAACTTATGACCGTATAATTTTTCGTACAACTCTTCCAATTTCGGAGACTTGTACCTACCTCCTCTTCCACCACCAAGCTTACAGTAATCTGTTCCCAGAATCATTGTATCGGCTCTTGGCTTTTCCTGAAGATTGTCTGTGATATTTTTTCTGTAAAATTCGGCACCGACGATATTGTAATCAAACTCAACATTGTGACCGGAAACAACCCTTACTCTATCTAGAACTTTAGCAAATTCATGTAAAATTTCCTCAAGATCGCGACCTTCTTCATTCGCAATCTTCGTTGTAATCCCGTGAATTCTCGCAGCATTGAAAGGAATATCGTATCCTTCCGGTTTTATAATATAATCCTGATTTTCAATTAAAGTTCCATCATCATCATGCAATTGCCATGCAATCTGAACCATTCTTGGCCAGTTGTCTGAGTCTGAAAGCGGAGCATTGAAATTCTTTGGTAAACCCGTGGTTTCTGTGTCAAAAACTAAATACATGTATTTTTTCTAGCTTTTATTAAAAAAGAGAATGTAAAGTTACTTAATTTTTTATATTAATCTGTATATCTGCTACAGTGATAATTCACTTTTTCCAACTTCATAATTTAACTACTTTTTTTAACATCATTTACAATTTTCTATTTTTAACAGAAGATCAAGAATTAAATTTCCTCTTTTAGATTATTTTAACAGTTTAATACATTATAAATTATTTTCTTTACATATATTTGACGTGAATTTTATTTTAAATTATTTATATATCATGAAGAAATGTTTACTTTTGGTTAGCACTTTAGCCATTACGCTATTAAGTGCACAAAATAATGATGCGTTAAAGAGAGAGTTTGAAAAACAAAACACTGAAAACAGTAAGAAGTTTGATTCCTATGTTGCAAAGCATTACGGAAGCAACAGATCTCCGGAAGTATTAAAAGAGATCGCAGAAAAAAGAGAAAATCTTGCCGGCTTTTTCCGCAATAAGCCTTATTTCTACAAAGCGGATGACCAGAATCAGATCTCAAATAATAATGTAGATGCCTTAACAACAGCAGGCGGAGTTAGTGGACTAACTGGAGCTTTCAACGGAGAAGGAATACTTTATACCATATTTGACGGAGGAAGAATTTATGCTGCACACGAAGCATTTAATAATACTTCAGGCAGGATTTCAAATAAAGAGACAGCAACCAATGTTTACAGCGGACATGCTACCGGTGTTGCAAGTATTATAGGGGCCAAATCATCCCCTTTAACCGCGACAGGTGGAGGAACAACTATTAGTGGAAATGCAATGGGAATTGCATTAAATTCCACAATGGATTCTTATCGATTTGCCAACACAATATTACCAGGAAATACAGCTGTTAGCAATGTATATCAAAAAATCCTTATAGCTCAGCCAAAAATATCTAATCACTCTTACGGAAATAATGCAGGATGGGATGTAGCTACTGTATCTGGAGAAAATGCTTGGGTTTGGAATGGAGACTATTATCCTGCTACTGCTACAGAACCGAGTGAATCTTTTGATTTTCAAGGTACTTATTTCCCGAATGATCAAAACTATGATAATATTGTATACAGTAATCCAACGAATGTTATTGTAAAATCTGCAGGTAATTATTTTGGTTTTGGCCCTACTTATCCTGGCACTGAAAATTTCCCTAAATATTACCAAAATGAAAATGGAGCCCTAGTTCAATTTACTACAACAGATGTCCTTCCTACAACAAACTGTGGTAATGGTGGAGATTGTATCGGACCTGGTTCTTTAGCTAAAAACATTATTGTTGTAGGTGCAACAAATATCATCACAACCAATAGTCACAGATATACAGCTTCAACGGATGTTGTAAGATCTGGTTACAGTAGCGCAGGTCCAAGAGACGATGGAGGTATTAAACCGGATATCTCGGCTCCAGGTACAGATATCTGGATGGCATCAACCGAAGAAGACACTATAGGAAGTACAGACTGGCAAATTGACAGCGGAACTTCTATGTCAGCACCGCAGGTAACAGGTATTATCGGACTCTGGATGCAAATATACAAATCAATGTTTAATAACGCAGATATGAACGCTGCTGCAGCTAAGACATTGATGGCGCATTCAGCTTCAGAGGCAGGAACTGTAGGTCCTGATGCATGGTACGGCTGGGGGTTTATCAACGCTAAAAAAGGGGCAGAGCTTTTGGTTGGAAAATCGAATAATACAATCTTATTTAATGATGAAACTTTGACAAGTGGAACCTCAAACCAAAAAACCTTAATCGCTTCCGGAACAGAACCATTAAAAGTTACTATTTCCTGGATTGATCCGGCATATGTAATTCCAGACAACCTAACCTATGATGATGTTTACAATAACAGATCATCCAGATTAATAAATGACTTAGATTTAAGAATAGTTGACACGGAAACTAACGTTGTTTACCAACCATGGAAGCTTAATCCACTTAACCCTACTGCTGCCGCTACAAAAGGCGACAATACAGTAGATAATATTGAGCAGGTTGTCATAGATACACCGGTAGCAGGAAGATCATACAGAATTGAAATTAGCAACAAAGGTACTTTGAAAAATAGTTCTGGGGCCAATGCCCCTCAAAACTATTCAATTATTGCGACAGGCTATACTCAGGAGGTTTTGGCAACGGGTGAAACGGTAAAAGATAGCGGTATTATTGTAGCTCCAACCATTACCAAAGATCTTGTAAAAGTATTAAAAGCACCTGCAAAATCTACATTTAATGTGTATGATTTAACAGGTAAAAAATTACAGAGCGGAGTAATTAATGGTGATACCAGCGTAGATTTATCAACTTACGTTAAAGGAATCTATATCATCGAGGTGAAATCCGGGAATAATGTGATCACTAAAAAAGTAATCAAGGAATAAGTTTAAATGCTTGATTAATAAATGAATCAACACAAAACACTAACACTCGTTAGTGTTTTGTTTTTTTATGTATATTTGTCTTCTATGGAAAATACACTGCACGAAAAAGTTTCTCAGGATCTATTAATAAAGGCTTATAATCACATGATGCTTGCCAAAGCGATGGCAGATATTTATGAAGAAAACAGAAATGTTTGTAAATATGTTCATAGCACGTCACGAGGTCATGAGGCGATACAGCTGGCTACCGCTTACCAATTAAAAAAGGAAGACTGGATTTCCCCATATTACAGAGATGAAAGTATTCTTTTGGGAATGGGTTTCGAGCCTTATCAATTAATGCTGCAGTTACTGGCAAAAGCCGAAGATCCTTTTTCTGGAGGCAGGTCGTATTATTCCCACCCTTCAAGCAGGGATGAAAATAAACCAAAGATCATTCACCAGAGTTCTGCAACAGGAATGCAAACCATTCCTACAACAGGAGTTGCACAGGGAATCAAATACATTCAGGATTTTGAATTACAGCAATTTGAAAACAACCCGGTCGTTGTTTGTAGTTTAGGAGATAATTCAGTCACTGAAGGTGAAGTGAGTGAAGCCTTACAATTCGCCGCTCTCCATCAGCTTCCCATTATTTTTCTTGTTCAGGACAATGAATGGGGAATCTCTGTAACCAAAGAAGAAGCCAGAACTTGTGACGCTTATGATTTTGTTGCCGGATTTACCGGATTAGGCAGAATGAGAGTAGACGGAACTGATTTTACCGAAAGCTACGAAGCAATGAAAAAGGCTTTTGACTTTGTTAGATCCGAAAGAAAACCTTTAGTGGTTTGTGCGAAAACGGTTCTCATCGGTCATCACACTTCGGGAGTAAGAAGAGAGTTCTACAGAGATGAGGAAGATTTAAATAAACACAGAGCGAAAGATCCGGGGGAAATCCTCAGAAAACAATTACTTGAAACCGGTGCTGATGAAGAGTTGCTAAAGCAGATTACCAAAAAAGCGAGACTTGAAGCCGAAGAAGCCTTCGAAAGAGCCCAAAATGCGGAGGACCCTAAACCTGAAACGGTCATGAATCACGTTTTTGCGGCCACTCCAATTACAGAAGAAACCGGAGACCGTGAGCCTGAAGGCGGAGAAAAAATCGTGATGGTGGACGCTGCCATTCATGCGATTCAGGAACTGATGTGGAAGCATCCCGAAGCCCTATTATACGGACAGGATGTCGGAGAACGAATTGGAGGTGTATTCCGTGAAACAGTAACATTAGGTAAAAAATTCGGAAGCAAAAGGGTTTTCAATACAGCGATTCAGGAAGCTTATATTATTGGTTCCACAGCAGGAATGAGCGCCGTGGGGTTAAAACCTATTGTTGAAGTTCAGTTTGCCGACTATATTTATCCGGGCATCAATCAGCTGATTACCGAGATTTCGAAATCAAATTATTTAAGTCAGGGAAAATTCCCTGTGAGTAATATTATCCGTGTTCCGATTGGAGCTTACGGAGGGGGTGGACCTTACCACAGCGGGAGTGTGGAAAGTATTTTGGCGAATATTAAAGGAATAAAAATTGCTTACCCAAGCAATGCCGCAGATTTCAAAGGCTTACTGAAAGCTGCTTATTACGATCCGAATCCAGTAGTTATGCTGGAGCACAAAGGTCTTTACTGGAGTAAGGTTCCGGGAACCGAAGATGCAAAAACCATTGAACCGGCAGAAAACTACATTTTACCTTTCGGAAAAGGAAAAGTGATTATTGAAGCAGATCAAAATGAGACCGAAAAAGGCAGAACACTATTGGTTGTTACTTACGGAATGGGTGTATATTGGGCTAAAGAAGCAGCAAAAAAATTTAACGGGAGAATTGAGGTCATTGATCTGAGAACATTAATTCCGTTGGATGAAGCATTGGTTTTCGAAAGAGTAAAAGCACACGGAAAATGTATTGTTTTAACAGAAGAGCAGCTTAACAATTCCTTCGCAGAAGCTTTTGCACACCGTATTTCTAGAAATTGCTTTCAATATTTAGACGCTCCGGTTGAAACCATGGGGTCTTTAGACACTCCCGCTGTCCCGATCAACTTGGTTTTGGAAAAGGAAATGCTTCCAAACGCAGAAAAACTGAGTGCCAAAATTGAAGAAATGCTGAACTATTAATTCAAGACAAAACATACAACGAATCAAAATCGATAGGTTCAAATATAATTTAATCAGAATAGGAAATTTTCTATTCTGATTTTTTTTTTCAGATGATCCCATTTTTATTTTTCATAAAAACAGCATTTTACAGAAACTGTCATTAGGAACCCGATCTTTAAAAATCCAAAAATAAGGTGATAAAAGATCATTGTGGCATAACTTCTGATATACACTAAGCACACTTTTAAATCATAATATTATGTCGATAAAAATCAAAGTAGCATTCTGCACAGAATGTAAGGGCTATCATTCTGCAACTCCCGCTGAAGAAAAATACAGAGACCATGATGATATTACAGATCATTTTTTTTATCATGGCGAACCCTGGTTTACCCTTGATCCGGAGACTTTTGAAAAAGCGCTGAAACTGGAAAATACAGAAGTAAAAATAATGAGTCTTACCGAGCATGCTCAACACGATCATTTGTACTGTCATTGCAGTAAGAGACGTGCAAAAAGAAGACATTTTAGCTATGAATATTTTGACACTGAAGCTCAACTGCAGACTGAAAAAAAATCCTACGATACGGATTATGATTTCAGAGATCTTTACTATACTTCCAATCAGTTTCATCCGGCGAAGACTACAAATACCTAAATATACAATGAAAAGATAAATTATGATCTAGAAATATATTTTATCAATAATAACCTTAAAATAATCAACCCTTAATTTTTAATAGGTTTGATTATTTTTTTTATGAAATTACACGTACATTTAATAGCCGCAAATAATTGGTATTTATTTTGCTAACCTATGATGTTTTCCCCTAATAGTTACACAAATTATGATCACAACAAAATACTTCAATTACAGACAGGTTCTTAACTTATCCGGAGTTCATTTAATCTGGATCTCGTTATGGTGTACCCTGATCGTTATTTTATTTCACTTCTTTCACTGGCAATGGATGACCATCCCTTGGGTTCCTGTAGCTTTAATTGGTACTGCCGAAGCCTTTCTTGTCGGTTTTAAAAACAATCAGGCCTATGACAGGCTCTGGGAAGCCAGAAAAATCTGGGGTGGAATTGTAAATTCAAGCCGGTCTTTTGCCTCTATGATCTATGCTTTTAATACACACAATGAAAACATAGGAACATTTGATCTTGAAGACAGAAAGAAGAAGATTGTTTACCGTCATATTGCTTGGCTGTACGCGTTCCGCGAGCAACTGCTGATTCCGACGGAATGGGAACATATCAGCGCGGAAGAAGAACACCAGCACACGATTAATCAAAGAAGAAACCGATTAATCAAGGCGGGTTTTCCTGATTACAGCAGAACTTCTTTATTTTTAAATAAATATCTTTCCGAAGAGGAAGTACAGCTGAAGTCCCATTATAAGAATTTTGCAACCTATCTTATTTCCCAACAGGCCAAGGACATTAATGATCTTAAAAACATTGATTCCATTACCGATTTCAATCAAATGCAACTACAGACCGCCCTTAATGAATTTTACGGTTTCCAGGGGCAGGCAGAGAGAATTAAAAAGTTTCCTTCCCCTAGACAGTTTGCCAGTACCGCCTTTATTTTCAATGTTCTGTTCATCATGTTGCTCCCGTTGGGTTTGGTGAATGAATTTGAAAAATTAGGTGATTGGGGAATCTGGACGTCTATTCCATTCTGTATCATCATAGGATGGATCTATATCATTATGGAGCTGGTTGGTGATTATTCAGAAAATCCGTTTGCGGGATTAATGTTCGACGTACCTATGCTTTCCATTTGCCGCACCATTGAAATAGATTTGCTTCAGATGGCAGGTGAAACCGAAATTCCGGAAGCTATACCCTCTAAAAATGGAGTTCTCGTCTAATTTAATCTATAAAGAAATGGATGTTGTATTTTTCACCTCATAGATCATAAACGAGCTATGGGTGCTTACAACATGCTGTAAAGTTGTGAGTTTTGTCAGCATAAAATTTCGGTAATCTGCCATGTCTTTTACACATATTTTAAGAATATAATCATAGTCGCCGCTTACATGGAAACACTCGGTCACCTCCTGCAGATCTATAACCTCCCTTTCAAACCGCAACACATATTCTTTTTTATGCTGACTAAGTTTGACGTGGCATAAAACCACAAAATTTTTCTCTATTTTATTTTTATCCAACAACACAACATATTTGGAAATCACTCCTGTATTTTCAAGTTTCCGGATACGCTCATAAACAGCGGTTACTGAAAGACCAAGCTTGTAAGAGAGCTCTTTGGTCGTTTGTTTGGAATCTTCCTGTAAAAAAAGGAGCAGTTTTTTATCAGTTTTGTCAAGGTTCATAGATCATTTTTTGGTAAAAGTTTAATAAAACCAAATATAATAAACTTTTTTTCTACATAAAGGTAATTTACTAGATTTAAATTCTAAATATTTAATTTTTCATTGTGTTTAATAAGAATTAATTTCATTTTTAAAACAAAAAATATCATGGAAGATTTTAATGCAGCCAATGAAATTCAGGATTTGCAGTATTTTGGTGAATTTGGGGGAGTCAACCCCTCCATTTCAGACAGTTCAACGTACACTTTTCTTTCAGCAAAGACCATGTTCGATACATTTGAGGGCAACGCGGAGGGTTGTTACTTATATTCACGGCACTCATCCCCGATGAATCTTTATCTTTCCCAAGCTTTAGCCAAGATGGAAAATACAGAAGCTGCCAACGTTACCGCATCAGGAATGGGAGCCATTACTTCCGTGTTGATGCAGGTTTGTAAAAGCGGAGACCACATTATTTCGAGCAGAACGATTTACGGCGGAACCTATGCCTTTTTGAAAAATTTTCTTCCCGGATATCAAATTGAAACCACTTTTGTTGACATCAACAATTTTGAAGCTATCGAAAATTCAATACAGGTGAACACAAAAATTATATATTGTGAAAGTGTAAGCAATCCGCTTTTGGAGGTTGCTAATCTGAGAAAGTTATCTGAAATCTGTAAAAAGTACAACTTAAAACTGATTGTAGACAATACTTTCTCGCCACTTTCTATTTCTCCTACTTTGCTGGGAGCCGATATTGTGATTCATTCTTTAACGAAATTCATCAACGGAAGCAGCGACACCGTAGGTGGTGTTTATTGCGCAAGTCAGGAATTTATTAATGATACTAAAAATGTAAACACAGGAGCTTGTATGCTTTTGGGTCCAACAATGGATAGTTTCAGATCGGCAAGTATTCTAAAAAATTTACGAACGCTTCACATCAGAATAAAACAACACAGTCACAATGCGATGTTTTTAGCTGAAAAATTTGAGAATGATGGCTTAAAAGTTTCTTATCCCGGATTAAAATCCCACAAAAATCATGAATTAATGAAAGGTATGATGCATGAAGAGTACGGATTTGGAGGATTATTAACTTTGGATGCCGGAACTACCGATAAAGCCAATGAACTGATGGAACTCATGCAGCAGGAAAACCTGGGTTATTTAGCGGTAAGTTTAGGATTCTACAAAACTTTATTCTCTTGCTCAGGAAGCTCAACTTCATCTGAAATTCCGGAAGAAGAACGCGCGACGATGGGCATTTCCGATGGGTTGATCAGATTCTCAATAGGATTGGATCACGACATCGAACGAACATACGAAAAGATGAAAGAATGCATGCTGAAAGTAGGCGTTCTTAACCATGAAACCCTCACCATATTCTAATTTTATTGTTATAAAAGCTGTTGATTTTCGACAGCTTTTATTTTTTTAATTTTTATGAAAATGTTTTGGGAAAGCATCTTCAGGTTTCATTCTTACAACATTCAATAAAAACCAGGATTTTAAGAAACCATATCCGTAAGAGAACATTTGAATATAGGTTGAAATCACTGCCATTGCAGCAATGCTGATATTTTTAGTGACTACTAAGGCGTGTAAGAGAACCATAAAAGTATACAATCCGTAGAAGGAAAGGATAACTCCTCTTCCCATGATAAAGTACTCTAAAAATCCCATAATATAACCTAACATAAATAATGTAGGGAAAGCAAATGAAATTTTCACGTAATCCGGATGTCTCTGATTTAAAATTGGTCTTGCGCAGCCAAACTGATATACCTGTTTTGAAAATTTACCAAAATCCACTCTTCGTTTATGATACACCGCAATAGTATCAAAAAATGCAGTTGTAAATCCGTTTTCCCAAAGCGTCATGGAAAGATCCGGATCCTCCCCTATTCTCATTTCAGAAAAACCGCCTACTTTTTCAAAAACTTCTTTTTTCACACCCATATTGAAACTTCGGGGCTGAAATTTTGAGACTGCTTTTTTATTCCCTCTGATTCCGCCTGTTGTAAAAACAGAGGTCATGGAATAGGAAATTGCTTTTTGCATCAAATTAAACCCTTTATGCGCCTTATCAGCACCTCCAAAAGCATCACACGAAATGGCAAGAATATCATTTTTAATATTCTCCACATAATCTTTCTCTACAATCACATCACTATCCACAAACACAAGCCACTCGTTTCCAGCGAGTTTCGCACCGTAATTACGTGACAACCCGGGTCCGGAATTCTCTTTTTTAACATAATTGATATTCAGAACCGTATCAAACTTCGAAACTGTCGGTTTCAGGTCTAATAAAGATCCATCGTCAACGATAATGACCTCAAATTCTTTATCTGTTTGGGCAGTAAGAGAATTCAACAGTTCGAAAAGTTCATCTTTTCGGTTAAAAATGGCAACGATGATGGAAATTGTAGGTTTCAAATTTAAAATTTTTCAAAATTACTTATTCATTCAGGAATGTACAAATTGAGACTCTACTATATTTTATGAATTAAAAAAATATTTGGCAACAACACACTCATAATTTATCTTAATTTTAAAAAAAGCCTAAAGTTTAAACTTGTTTTTTAACACAAATCATAAAAAACAATAATTAAATATTTACATTTTAGCTAATGCATGCTTTTTTTAATCTAAATCGAAAATCAAAGCATACCAATTGTATACTATTTTGTTAATAAATCATAACATTTTAAGTAAAATAATTGAATTTTCACTATCAAAACCTTTAAAAATTCAATAAAATCCTGTACAACACCCTACCATCAGCATACCATTAAAACACATAATGAATTAATTATCAATACATTAAAACAATGATATATAATCAGGTTTGCTATTTTTTCAAATTTGGGCATACATTTGCAACACAAACAACAGGTGACACACCATTCTAAAAATTAAAAAGATGAAAAAAAAATTATTTCTAATAAGCAGCCTTTTGCTTACAATAACCCTTAGCGCTCAAGTTGGCATCAATACAAGTAATCCCCTTGGAATATTTCACGTAGACGGAGCGAAAGATAACACAGCTTCTCCAACAACCACTCAAACAGCCAATGACTTTGTCGTAAACGCGTCAGGTAATGTTGGGATTGGAAACACATCTCCTACAACAAAATTACATGTAAACTCAGCAACAAGCCCAGCCTTCAGATTAGTAGACGGTACACAAGGCGTCGGAAAAGTTTTAAAATCTGACGATAGTGGAAATGCTTCTTGGGTACAGGATAATACAGCTTTACCTACTATCATACCTACATTAGGAGCTGGTGTTACACTAGACGTTTCTTCAGGTAATACAAATGGAGTAGATACAGGAACAACACTAACACTTCCCGCAAATAGTAAGTATATTGTTATTGGTGTATATGGTTATAGGGACATCTTCTGTAATCCCTAGTAACGGATACGCTTGGTTACAAACCACATTTACAGAGTCACCAACCAGCAATACCCATTCACCTGATATAAAGGGATCTTGGTACGCGAGCGGTGCTGTTATGCCTAGCCAAGGTGTTTATAATATGCTAACCGGAGCTATGGTTATCGAAAACAAATCTTCATCCCCAAAAACATATTACTACAGAGCAAGAGTTGCAACCAGCACTAATATACCCGCTGGAACAAAGGCGAATAAATTTGGAGGTAGTGCCTGGGGAGAAAATAATATTATCGCGGTAGGTATTAACTAGAACAATTTCATAACAAAAATATAACCAACCATTTTTTTTGTGTATTTAGGCAGGAGTATTACTTCTGCATTTTTCTATTTTAAACAATAATTTTAAAATAAACGATCCTCACGACCGAAATACTTAAAATAATAGAAGAACAGCTAAAAAACAGCAATTTCAATATACTTTTGAAGTAAAAAAGCTCTAAAACATACAAAATAAAGAAGAAAATAAAAGAAATTGCCACACCAATCAAAGAAATAACAATCATCGTTTGGGTTGAATTTTCCGATGGCAAAGGATCTTTCAAAACAATAAATAATAAAACAGTAGCTAAAATTAAAAATACAACACCTGTCTTTTCAGCAAGATATTTCGTCTTATTCTTTTTGCATTTATCATTTTTAGAATCACCTGAAGGCAAAAAAAGTTCCGGCATCAATGGCGAGATCTAAAATATCTAAAGTTTTTCCAACAGCTTCAAGAAAATCAAAAGGCATAGTTTTAATTTGAGTTGTAAGCAAAAATAGGAAATAGTAGCATTCATAAAAAAATAAAACCTTCCATAAAGAAAGGTTTTACTTATTATTTTTCTAATTTATGAACTCTTTTCGTTCCTTCATACATTTCGTATTGCAAAAATCTGGTTTCCAGTTTTCCGTTGAAAAGCTTGATTTTTCTCGAAGGGCGAAGACCAATTTTCTTCATCGCTTCCAAATCAGAAGAAATCAGCCAAGCCAACGTATTCGGATAATTTGCTTTAAAAGTATCTCCTATTTTCTTGTAGAAATCATCATCATTAATAGAAATTCTCTCGTCATAAGGCGGGTTGAAAACCATCAACAACGGGAAAAGTTCTTTTTTAGAATCGAAGAAGTTTTGTTTTCTCACTTCAATCACATCTTCCATTTCAGCCGCTTCAATATTCATTCTTGCCGCATTCAGCATTCTTGCATCAATATCGTAACCTACAATTTTCCCCGTAAATTCTCTAACCCTGTTGATTCTGAATTCTTTAATTTTCGTAAACAATTCGTTATCATAATTTTTCCAGTTTTGGAAAGCAAATCTTTTTCTGAAAATCTGAGCCGGAAGATCCATCGCAATCATCGCCGCTTCAATTAAAAGCGTTCCCGAACCACACATCGGATCAAGGAAATTACCTTTTCCGTCCCAACCTGCCAGTTGCAGCATTCCACTTGCCAATACTTCATTAATCGGCGCTTCACCCTGTTCTCTTCTATATCCTCTCTTAAACAAAGCATCACCCGAAGAATCCATAGAAATAGTTACCAATTCTCTGTCGATATGAAGGTGAAACTTGATATCCGGACGGCTGGTTTCTACATTCGGACGTCTTTTAAATTTATCCTGAAAATAATCCACAATCGCATCTTTCATCTTCAACGTCACAAATTGTGAATGCTTGAAAGTTTCAGAATATACTGTTGCATCAATCGCAAAAGACTGATCAACATCCATAAAATCTTCCCAATTGAATTTGAAAAGTCTGTCGTAAAACTGATGCTGATTAAACGCTTTAAATTCATGAATCGGAACCAAAACTTTCAAAGCCGTTCTTGCTGAATAATTAATTTTATAAAGAAAGCCCAAATCTCCCTCACAGTTTACTGCGCGGTTTTTCACCTCAACTTTTCTCCCTCCTAATTTCTTAATTTCTTCTGCTAAAATTTTCTCCAGCCCGAAAAATGTTTTTATCTGAATCTGTAGATTATCTGTATCCATGTTGCAAAAATAATCATTTTTAGTGGTTCGTTATCAGTTTATAGTTAATAGAAATCATCGCAAATGATAAAAACCATTAACCAAGCACTATGAACTGTCGACCAAAAAAGACTATTTTTGCACTATGGAATGGTTTGAATCTTGGTTTGATACCCCTTATTATCATTTGCTTTACAGTAACAGAGACTACACGGAAGCAGAAAACTTCATCACAAAGCTTACTGCGGACCTTGGGTTGCCGCCAAATTCTAAAATCATCGACCTTGCCTGCGGAAAAGGAAGACATTCGGTTTTTCTAAACAAACTGGGTTATGATGTGTTGGGATTGGATCTTTCGCAGCAAAGCATCGATTTTGATAAGCAGTTTGAAAATGAAACATTGAAATTTCAGGTACATGATATGAGAAATCCTATCAACGCAGAGCCGAAAGATGCTGTTTTCAATCTTTTTACCAGTTTTGGCTATTTTGATAATGAAGACGATGATAAAAAAGTATTCGAATCGGTTTATCATTCTTTAAAACCAGGTGGTTTTTTCGTGCTGGATTATCTGAATGAAGATTTCGTAAGACAGGGTATCGTTCCTGAATCTACTATTAAGCGTGACGAAATTGATTTTAAAATTTTAAAAAAGATCGAAGGACGGCATATTATTAAAGATATTCAGTTTGAAGATAAAGGAAAACCTTTTCATTATTTTGAAAAAGTAAAGCTGCATTCCTTGGAAACCATTCATTCTTATGCATCAGAATTCGGTTTTGAAAGAATAAAAGTTTGGGGTGATTATCAGCTGAATGAATTTGACAAAGAAACCTCACCCCGTTGCATCAATTTATTTAAGAAAAACTAATGATAACAGTACTTTTACTGATTTTCAGTGTCATTGCGGGCGTATTTCTGGGAAAACATTTTGGTAAGAAAGAAAAACTGGCCAAAAATTTACTGATTTTGAGTGCCGGATTTTTAATTACCATCTGTCTCAATGAGGTTTTCCCACAGGTATATACGGCAGAAGCAGGCAGCAGCCTCGGAATTTTTGTGATCGGAGGCGTTCTTTTACAAATGATCCTCGAAGCACTGACCAAAGGCTTCGAACATGGGCATTTCCATCATCACAGTGAGAATAATATCCTGCCCCTGGCTCTAATGGTGGGATTATTCATTCATGCATTTATTGAAGGAATTCCTTTAGCCAATGAAGAACATTCCCTATCCCCGTATCTTTTAGGAATTGTGTTTCACAATCTTCCTATTTCATTTATTCTGGGAGCATTCTTATTCAACCGAAACGGAGAATCTAAATCGCCATCTTATCCTTCAATGCTGATTGTCGCACTGTTTGCCCTGGCTTCTCCTATGGGAATGCTATTGGGTAATTACTTCAATCCTAATCTGCAACCTTATTTTTTAGCCATTGTAGGCGGTATCTTTTTACATATCTCTTCTGTTATCATTTTTGAGAGTAATAAAAACCATAATATCGACTGGCTGAAGATCGGTTTGGTCATTTTGGGCGTTTCTCTGGCGCTTACCATGCATCTTTTTCATGATCATGGTTCACTACACCATCATTAGGTAAGTAAAATTTATATTATTCAATAAAAAAAAAGACTTAAAAAAATTATTAAGTCTTTTTTTTTATTGAATAATATCATGATTTTGCACTACCATAACTAATTTTTTTCTTATTTTAAAAACTATCGTCTGTTTACTTTACATAAAAAATGATTATTTATTAATAATAAAAAATTTTAAATTAAAAACAAATATTTTTATACAAAAAATCAATTACAACATACAAATACACAAATAATTAACTGTAATTAACAAATTAAAAACAAAGCATTTATTGTTTTTTGTACATTGGCTTTCATAAAATCGCTTATGTATGAAAAGAAAAACATTAAACCTAACCACGGGGGTCTTATTTTTCCTGTTTTACGGTATATCATCGGGTCAAACTTCCCCGAAGGACAGTCTTAAGGAACACAATATAGAAGATGTGGTTATTGTAGGATATAAAACACAGAAGAAATCCAGTCTTACGGCCTCAGTATCCATAATCTCGGACAAAAGACTAAAAGATGCCAATACAGCAGATGTATCAGGTCTCCTTCAGGGAAAAGCACCCGGAGCACAGATTATGCAGGGTGGCGGAAGCCCGGGTGCTCCGGCAACCGTAAGAGTCCGGGGCACTGCCACCATTAACGGACCCAGCCAGGCTCTATGGGTAGTGGATGGCGTTATGATGCCCGGAATACCCAATCTGGATCCCAATCAGATTGAAAATATTAATATCCTGAAGGATGCAGCATCCACCGCACTATACGGCTCAAGAGGAGCCAATGGGATCGTTCAGGTATTTACGAAATCGGGATCTTCAGGAAAAGGGATACTGAATGTCTCTGTAAACAATTCGTTCAACACCTTCACCAATGGGCGCTTCCAACTGATGGACGGTGTACAGTTATATGACTATTTTACCTCACTGAAAAATGCTCCCGAAATTCCGAAGGAGCTGAGAAATCCAGGTTATAATTGGCTGAAAAACGGAACTCAGACCGGTGTAGTCAAAAATTACACTGTAGATTTCAGAGGAGGTTCACCTACTTCAAAAACCTATATTTCAGGAAATTACTATAATGAAAGCGGAACCGTACGGGGTATCGATTACAACAGACTGTCTTTCAGAATCAATCATGACCAAACCGTAAAACCGTGGCTTATTATAAAACCCAAGATAAACCTGTCTTACACCTCCACTGAGAACACCCAAGGTCCCCTTTTTGAAATGTATCTCAACAACCCATGGGATAACCCAAGAGACGACAACGGAAAACTCATCAATCCCAGCAATACTCCAAACTGGTACGGAAGAGATAAACGAAATTATCTGTATGATCTTCAGTGGAATTACAGAAAAAGTAATCAACTGGATCTGATCGGAAATTTTGATGCCGAAATCAAAATTACAAGTGACCTGAAATTCATCAGTACCAACAACGTAACCTACAGAAATTACAATGAAATACACTACACCGATCCAAGATCCGTGGCGGGAGAAAGTAATAAAGGAGCACTGAGAGAGATCTATCAACGGGACATCAGCAAGTTCTTTAACCAGATGCTGAGATTTGATAAAGATTTCGGAAACCATAATATTAATGCACTGGCAGCCTACGAATATAATGACAGGTTCTACAGGACATCTAATGCCGGAGTCTACGGGATTGTTCCCGGCACTGAACTCTTTGATACCGGAGCCACATCGGGGGCTGTGCCTAAAGGTACTAAATACGACAGAGCCTATAATGCCTTCCTTTTTAATACAGAATATATTTATGATAAAAAATATTTTGCGCAAGCCTCATTGAGGAGTGAGTCATCTTCAGCATTCGGCACCAGCCAGAGAAACGGAAAATTCTACTCTTACAGTGCCGGATGGAATATCCATAAAGAAAATTTCTTTCATATAAAAACGGTTAATGAGTGGAAGCTCCGAGCCAGCCGGGGGCTTGTAGGAAATACTCCAAGTCCTGATTACGGATGGCAGGATCTCTATGCATTAACGGAAAAATATGACGGGCAGATCGGGGGAACCTGGAGCCAGCTGGGGAACCCGAATCTCACGTGGGAATCTATTCATCAAAATAATATCGGCACAGATCTAAAAGCATTCAACAACAGGCTAACCCTGAACATTGACTATTTCAGCAACCAGACCAAAAATCTCCTGATGCTGGTAACCCTTCCGGCATTGTCAGGAGTCGACAAGCAATACCTTAATGTGGGAGATGTTACCAATAAAGGATGGGAATTTAATTTCAACTATAATATCATCCGTAAAAATGAGATCAGCTGGGATCTCGGTTTTAATTTAAGCACCTACAGAAACAGGGTTACTTCTACCGGAAATAACAACATTCAGATCTTAGACAACTATCATGTCGCAATTCCTGGGCAGGATGTTAACTCGTTTTATATGAGAAAGTGGATGGGAGTAGATCCTGCTACCGGTTCAGCCCAATGGGAAGTCATTCATCCCGATGGCAGCAAATCTTTAACAACAAGCTACAACCAGGCATCCGTACAGGTAGTAGGTACGACAACACCTGACTATTACGGTTCCGTGACAACTAATCTGGCTGTTAAAAATTTCTACCTCAATGCCAATATCTATTTTTCTCAGGGGGGACAGATCTATAATTACTACAGAGAATTCTTTGATTCGGACGGTGCCTATCCCTACTATAATCAGATGGTTTTCAAAAATGGCTGGAGCAGATGGGAAAAGCCTGGAGATATCGCAACCCATCCCGTGGCTCTTTATGACAGCAACAGCCTCAGCAACCGCCCGTCCTCCCGCTATCTTGAGGATGCCAGCTATGTCAAATTAAGATCATTACGAATCGGTTATAATTTTCCCGTCTCATTAACTGACAAACTCCATGTAAAATCTGCAGGAATTTATATTATGGGAGAAAACCTTTTTACAATTACCCGCTTTTCAGGAGTAGATCCGGAAATAGGTGCCGCAGACAGCCAGAATACACATTCAGGACTTGCGGGTGCCATCTACCCTGTTCCCAGAAGATTTTCTTTAGGCTTTAACTTCTCTTTTTAAATATTAATCATTATGAAAAAATTAATCGTCTTCATAGCCTTTCTATCGCTTACTTCCTGTAACATAGACCGCTCACCTTACGACTCTAAGGAGTCTGATGACATTTTGACTGATGCTTCAGGAATACAAACCATTACCCTTGGAAATTATGCACTGCTCAAAGGTAATGCAGAAGGTAGAGGCTTTTTTAATAACCTTTACAGAGTCGGTGAATATGCCGGTGACAATATTGATATCAGTGGTACAACCTCAGATCAGTTTTTCTATTATTACAACTACCGAAGTATTAAAACCAACACCCGAAGTAATACAATCTGGAGCACTGGTTACAAAGCAATTGTAGGATGCAACAGAGTGATTTCAAAAACAACAGAAGGGCAGAATCCGGAAACAGATCATTTGATAGGCGAAAACTATTTTCTTCGGGCTTACATCTATTTTTCTCTTGTCAATGTTTTTGGCAGACCATACAATCAGGGGGTGGGTAACCCCGGAGTTCCTTTAAAAACATCTGACAACGTTCATGAGCTTCCTCCCAGAGCCACAGTAGGTGCCATATACGAGCAGGTTATAAGTGATCTCAAAAAGGCGGAACAATTGATGTCATTAGACAAAAAAAATATATATGCATCCCGGGAAGCCGCGCAGGCATTACTATCCCGGGTATATCTCTATATGGAAAATAATGACAGTGCCATACAGTATGCGGATAAAGTAATCAGTTCGGGAAAATATATACTGCTTTCCACAGCGGAACTTCCCACCTATGCAACAAAAAAACCTGAAAACAATACAGAGACAATTTTTGCTTTTAAATACAATCTGGATGGAGATTACACTGACGGATGGAATACCATAGGGTCTATGTATGTGAATATACAAAACGTAGGGTGGGGAGAAATGTATCCCTCCTCTACCTATCTTGACCTCATTAATGAGCATCCCGAAGATGCACGGTTGAAATTTATATCTCCCAAATACACAAATCCCGCGATTCCGTCAGTGTATTGGGTACAAAAAGAAAATAATACTTCAGGAGCTGTAACTTACAATTATAAATACCAGCCGATTTTCCAACAAAGCGGAAATACATTTTTTACATGGAATGGGGTAAGCTATCAGGTTCAGACAGAGGTCACACCTTATAAAACCAACTATTACTTTATCAATTCAGGAGGTACGAAAACGTATGTTTACCTTGATAATGACATGGAGAAGAGAAACGGATATCCAAAATTTTACGTACTGAAATGTTCCATGCAGGAAAGCATTCCGCAACTGTGGTCTCCAGTCATTTTACGACTTGCTGAAATGTATCTCAACAGAGCTGAAGCTTATGCTAAAAAAGGAAATTCAACATCTGCTTTGGCCGATGTCAATACCATCAGAACAAGAGCGGGAATTCCAATTTACACTTCCCTTCCTCCCGGACAAACCGCCTTAGATATTGTTCTTAAAGAAAGAAGACTCGAGCTGGCTTTTGAAGCACACAGAAAATATGATGTCTTCAGAAATAAGCAGGATCTCAACAGAAATTATCCGGGAACTCATTTAAATGGGACCAATCCTTTCTATACAGTTCCTCATACTCATAATAGAATTATAGAATATATTCCGGAACAGCAGATTCAGATTCAAACGAACCTGGTTCAGAATCCTGATTAAAAAATAAAGCTCCGAACGTAAAATTCGGAGCTTTTATATTTTTGATTTAATTCAAATTTTAGAATTTCCAACCTAAAGTAAGGAAAAAATTGTTTCTGATACTTTTTACGTCTGAAACAATATAGGCATCACTTTCAACAGTTCTTGTCTGAGAATAATAAGCCGAGTTGATTCCATTAGCAGTATCCAAAATTCCAAACATAAAAGGATTGGTATACTTTGATGAAATATTCTGATAAGAACCATCAATGTAGAACGAACCGAAATCATACCCGATACCGAAAGAAAGCGCATTTCTATCGCTTAGGATTAGATTGCCATATGAAGCATCTGAAATCCCTCCATCGCTAGTAAATCTGCTTACCGTTAGAGCATCAATAGGACTTGAAGCATAAGAGTAACCTCCTCTTAATCTTACCTGTTTCAATCTATATTCTGCACCAATTCTTAGTTCAGATAAGTTTTTGTAATTATCTTTAAAGAAATTGTTGATCTCCACATCAGCTCCGCTATACTCTTTGTACTTAGGTTTTGTTAAACCTAAAGTATAATCTACGTCCAAAGAGAAATTCTTATTAGGAACAAAAGCCGCACTTACACTCGCTTTAAGCGGAGAAGTGAATCTTCTGTTTTCAATAGCCGTATCATCTCCATACACCGCATCATTATAAAAGTCATAGCTTCTGTCGATTTCCCAGAAAGTAGGTGTTTCAATGGAAGCTCCTAATCTGAACATAGGCCCCACTTTCCCAATTACCCCTAATGAAGCAGAGAAACCGTTTCCTCTTTCAAAGAAAGGCGTTTCATTCTTGTTAAAATATTCTGCTGCACCATTATTCAAAGAATTGAATCTTGCGGTATCATACTGATCAATACTTGTATTAAAGAAATTTAAACCCGCTCCGATATAGAAAGCATGATTATAATTAGCTCCAACCCCTAAGCTCGTTCTTGTCAAATATCCGGATCTGCTGTACGCATGCCCTCCAAATGAAGAACTGATATTATTAGCTGTATCAAAATCATAGATGATATTACTGTTTCCGGGAGTTTCAATATAATTGTCAATTGACTGACTGGAGAAGTTCACCCCAACATTGATAAACTTCCACGCACTTTCAGACATCAACTGGAAAGTCATGACAGCTCCCACATTTCCAAGATCACCCTTCGTTTTATTATAATCTATGGCTGAACCTCCGAAAGAAGAGGTATTTTTATAATTAGATATAGACAATGTTCCGTTTACTTCTCCGGAAATGGCAACCCCTAAACCTGCAGGGTTTGTTAAAAGGGAATTAGCATCACCTCCTAAAGCTCCATTCGCTCCGCCCATTGCGTTAAATTTAGCTGAACCCACCATTGGGGTGCTTGAATAAGCATCAATAGAATTCCTGATTATAGATACATCCTGAGCCTGCGCATAAAATGCAGCAGCAACACCCATTAAGACTAAAGATTTTTTTAACATTATTTTTTAATAGTTATTACGTTTGAGATTTGAGAACAGTTTATCTTCTGAAGCCGCCGCCTCCACCACCGCCGGATGATCTAAAACCACCGCCGCCGCTGCTTCCGCCTCCTGATCTGAAGCCGCCTCCACTGTTAGAATTATTGTAACCTCCGCTATTTCTGAACCCGCTGTCATTTCTGAAACCACTATCATTTCTGTATCTCGGTTGAGATTGTTGTGGCTGCTGATAATTATAGTTAGATCTTGGCTGACGGAAACCTGACTGATTTCTCGTTCCTCCATTCATATTTCCTGGCTGTCTGAAACCTGAACCATTATTAGAGTTTCTGAATCCTCCCGTATTTCCAGTATTTCCTGAATTTCTGAATCCTCCGTTATACGCATTACTGTTTCTGAAACCTCCACTATTTCTGATGATTGAATTTCTGTTGCTGTTGGAATTACCGAAACCTCCAGTGTAGGTATTTCCATTCATACCACTTCTTCTGTAAACGGGTCTGTAGTAGTTGTTCCCCCAGTAGCCACCGCCACCCCATCCCCAATAAGGATTTCCGTAGCCGTATCCGCCCCAGTAAGGATTATAGCCATACATACCTCCCCAACCCCAGTAAGGTGAGTATCCCCAGCCCATGTTCCAGCCGCCTCCCCAGCCCCATGAGCCACCCCATGAAAGACCAAGGCCCCAACCGCCATTCATACCGCCCCAACCCCAATAAGGGTTATAGCCGCCGTACATGCCACCCCAACCCCATGGAGATCCCCATCCCCAGGAATTGTCGTAGTAGTTGGTTTGAGAACCTGCAAAAGCACCCCAATCTGAATCGGTAGCATTACCACCCACATTGTAGTCATTCCATGAATCGTATCTGCCTTCTCTGGCATTAGCCTCTGCATTTTGAATTAAGTTAGAATCATTCTGATAATAATCATAGTATTCACCTACTCTGTTACCGCCATCATTAATGATCACTCCTTCAGGTAGGGTATCTTTATTAGGGTCGTAATATACCCCGTCTGTCTCGCTGTACCCACCCATCTGAGCACCACAAGAAACCAATAGTAATCCACCGGATATGGCTAATACCCCTTTGGATTTTAGCATACCGAGTAAATTTTTATGTATATTTCTTTTCATGATAACGTAAAGATTTTTAATTTAAATTATATTTGCAATCTGTACCAAAAATGTACCAAAACACTGGTAAAAAATCTATCAAAAATAGATTTTATTTTTTAGATAACAATAATAAGGAAAAGTTAAAAAAAATTTTAAATAATAATGGCAAAATTAACCTCAAGAAGCGAAGATTACAGCAAATGGTATAATGAGTTGGTCGTAAAAGCTGACTTAGCTGAAAACTCAGGAGTAAGAGGATGCATGGTTATCAAACCATATGGCTATGCAATCTGGGAAAAAATGCGTGATGAAATGGACAAAAAGTTCAAAGAAACCGGACACGTAAATGCTTATTTCCCCCTTTTCGTGCCCAAAAGCTTGTTTGAGGCTGAAGAAAAAAATGCAGAAGGTTTTGCAAAAGAATGTGCTGTAGTAACTCACTATAGATTAAAAACTGATCCTGACAATCCATCAAAATTAATTGTAGATCCGGATGCAAAACTGGAAGAAGAATTAATCGTTCGTCCTACTTCAGAAGCAATTATTTGGAATACATATAAAAGCTGGATTCAATCTTACAGAGATTTACCAATACTCATCAACCAATGGGCAAACGTTGTGCGTTGGGAAATGAGAACCCGTCTTTTCTTAAGAACGGCCGAATTCTTATGGCAGGAAGGTCACACGGCTCACGCAACCAAAGACGAAGCGGTGGAAGAAGCTGAAAAAATGAATAAAGTATACGCAGATTTTGCAGAAAACTTTATGGCAATGCCAGTCGTTCAGGGAATAAAAACACCTTCTGAAAGATTTGCTGGAGCAGATGAAACGTATTGTATCGAAGCTTTAATGCAGGACGGAAAAGCGCTTCAGGCAGGAACCTCTCACTTCTTAGGTCAGAATTTCGCGAAAGCATTTGATGTAAAATTCACCAATAAAGAAGGGAAAATTGAGCACGCATGGGCTACATCTTGGGGAACATCTACCCGTTTGATGGGAGCTTTAATCATGACCCACTCAGATGATTTTGGATTGGTATTGCCTCCGACACTGGCTCCGATTCAGGTGGTAATTGTTCCTATCTTCAAAGGAGAAGAGCAATTAGCGCAAATCAGTGAAGTGGCTTTAGATATTCAGGCTAAACTAAAAGCGAAAGGTATTTCTGTAAAATTTGATGATGATACGCATAACAAACCGGGCTGGAAATTTGCAGAATATGAGTTGAAAGGAGTCCCTGTAAGAATTGCGATGGGACCAAGAGATCTGGAAAATAAATCTGTGGAGATTGCAAGAAGAGATAACCTGACAAAAGAAGTTCGCTCTATCGACGGTTTAGATAATTATATTGAGGACCTATTAAAAACGATTCAGCAAGATCTTTATACAAAAGCGGCTGACTTCAGAAAAGATAATATCACCAAAGTAGACAACTACGAAGAGTTCAAACAAGTTTTGGAGGAAAAAGGAGGATTTATCTATGCTCATTGGGACGGAACTGCTGAAGAAGAGGAGCAGATTAAAGACGAAACCAAGGCAACGATCAGATGTATTCCTTTGGATGACGATATTGAAGAAGGCGTTTCTTTAATTTCCGGAAAACCATCAGCAAGAAGAGTTTTATTTGCTAAAGCATATTAAAAGTCAACATAATACAATTAAGAAATCTTTAAAAATTCACGTAATTTTTAAAGATTTTTTTTTGAATTAAGCATTTGGACGATTTTTTGATTAAATTTATACAACATTAATCTCAAAATAATTTATTATGTCTTTAAACGTCATTGATCTAATTAAAGGACAACTGGGTCCTGCTTTAGTATCTCAGGCTGCATCGCAGTTTGGAGAAAGTGAATCTGGTATTTCAAAAGCCATTGGCGGACTATTACCTGCCGTTGTGGGCGGATTGGCAAACAATTCGGACAACCCGAATGTTTTAGATTCTATAAAAAATGCCTCATCAAACGGAATTTTAGGAAATTTAATGGGAGATTCTTCTACCAGCCCATGGATCACAGGTTTGTTATCTTCAATTTTTGGTGATAAACTGAGTGGTCTGGTAAATTCCATTGCTACGTATGCCGGCATCAGCCACAGCACTTCCAATTCATTATTAAATTTAGTGACGGGAGCGACAGTTGGTTCGATCGGTAAATATGCTTCAGATAATAATTTAGACCAATCAGGAATTTCAAATTTACTGAATGATCAAAAAGGAATTGTTTCCTCTTTACTGCCTGCAGGGCTTTCTTTGGCTACTTTAAATGTTGGCGACTGGGCAAAAGGATATGCATTCGATAATGATAAAGATGCGATAAACCTACCTCCTCAGGAATCTCCCGTGGAACAGCCGAAAATACAGGTAACAAGAAGCACAACCCCTACAGGTACTTTCCCTGAAAGAAATACAAACGAAGGCGGTTCTGTCTGGAAATGGCTTCTTCCACTTTTACTTTTAATCGCAGCAGGGTATTTTCTCTGGAAGCAGTGTGAGAAAAAAGAAACAACTACAACGACTACTGTTAATGACTCCACAGGAACGGTTACAGAAACAACAACCGTGACTTCCGACACCACGGGAACAACCACAGTGACCAGAGTGGATGAAAATATTGATTTGAACGGAACCGCTTTAAAAGGATATAAAGGCGGAATGGAAGATAAAATGATTATGTTCCTAAAGTCTGATGCATATAAAAAAGCTGCTGATGACAGTGTCTTAAAAGATACCTGGTACGACTTCGACCATGTTAACTTTAAAACAGGAAGCTCTAATCAATTGGAAGCTGGATCTGAAGGACAGTTACAGAACTTAGTAGCTATTTTGAAAGCTTATCCTGATGCTAAAATTAAAATTGGCGGATATACTGATAAAACAGGAAATGAAGCAACCAATCTTAAAATCTCTAAAGACAGAGCGACTTTCATCAAAGACTGGCTAGGAAAACAGGGCGTTGGAAGCCAGGTTTTGGATGCAGAAGGCTATGGAAGTAAGTTTGCTAAAGTAGACGCTAAAGCGACTGATGCAGAAAGAGCAATCGACAGAAAAATGTCTGTAAGATTCGCAAAATAAATTCTTTAGAATACATAAAAATTAAATTCCGGAAAGTAGTTTTCGGAATTTTTTTATTCAAATCATTTCTCCATTTACATTTATTTAATTAAATTTGTTAGTCATTTCTAACAATTTATGAATTTCAATATAAAAGACGCCTGGCGAAAAGATAAAACATTACATTCATTACCGGAAGTTTACTCTTCGGTTAAAATCCCTAAAAATGCAGGTTTTTGGAGAAAATATCTAGCCTTTGCAGGCCCCGGATTAATGATTGCCGTAGGATATATGGATCCCGGAAACTGGGCAACTGATATCGCAGGAGGTGCCCAATTTGGATACACTCTACTTTCCGTAATTCTGATCTCAAATATTTTTGCAATGGTTTTGCAGCACTTATCCGTGAAGTTAGGCGTTGTTGCAGAAAGAGATTTGGCGCAGGCTTGTAGAGATCATTTCAGTCCGACCACTAATTTTATTCTTTGGGTATTTTGTGAAATTGCTATTGCCGCCTGTGATCTCGCCGAGGTCATCGGCTCTGCCATTGCTTTAAACTTATTATTCCATATTCCGTTAACTTGGGGAATTGTAATTACCACAGTTGATGTTTTAATCATCCTTCTTTTACAAGCCAAAGGTTTCCGTTGGATCGAAAGTATTGTTGGAGGATTGATTTTTATCATTTTGGCCTGTTTTGTTTATGAATTGGTGATTTCAAAGCCTGCTATTAATGAGCTTTTAGGAGGATTAGTTCCACAAAAAGAAATCATTACCAATCCCGCCATGCTCTACATTGCAATTGGAATTCTGGGTGCAACCGTGATGCCTCATAATTTATATCTGCACAGCAGTATCGTTCAGACGAGAGATTATGAACGAACTAGAGAAGGTAAAAAAGAAGCCATAAAATTTGCCACTTTAGATAGCACCGTTTCTTTGATGTTAGCCTTTTTTATTAATGCTGCCATCCTGATTTTAGCCGCTGCTACTTTTCATACAACAGGCAATAAACACGTCGCGGATATTCATGACGCATATAAAATGTTGACCCCAATTTTAGGAGCTTCTATGGCAAGTATTGCTTTTGCAATTGCACTATTAGCTTCCGGACAAAACTCCACCTTAACAGGAACTCTTGCCGGACAAATCGTAATGGAAGGTTTCTTAAATATCAGATTAAAACCTTGGCTAAGACGTTTAATTACAAGATTAATTGCGGTAATTCCAGCATTAATTGTCGCGATACTTTATGGTGAAGAAGGAACGACAGAATTATTGGTTTTAAGTCAGGTTATTTTATCGATGCAGCTAAGTTTTGCCGTAGTTCCTTTGGTGATGTTTACCAGTGATAAAGCCAAAATGGGCGAATTTGTGAACAAACCTTTCATGAAAACGTGCGTCTGGATTATTTCATTTATTATTATTGTTCTGAATCTTTATCTTCTGTATCAGACGTTTTTTGGAGAATAATTTAGAATTTCTTTAGAAGCTTTTTCCCGCTTTTCGCACTCGCTATTTCTTTGGGTTTCGGCTCGGGCGGCTTCGCCGCCCGAGCCGAAACCCAAAGAAATGAGCTCAAACAAAGCTGCAATGGGGCTAGGCTGTTGCCTTTCATCATAAAATTTGGAATATTGCAACAAGGACTTCCCTTCTCTGAAAGGTTGAATTTTTGCAAAAGCAAAAAGACAGAGTGGTTTAAACAAATTGAAAATAATTAAGTAAAACCACCCCGTCAAAAATTCTTACGAATTTTCGCCACCCCTCTAAAGGAGGGGAATTAATGCTCCGAAATTAAAATAAGTCAAAAAAAAATATTGTTCGCGCAACTATAAACTATAAACTATAAACTATAAACCAAATCCTGCCTAAATGTCCTGTTTTTTCCTTTGGCAAAGTGTTTGCGAATACTATGGAAAATAAAGATTGAATTATGGAAAATCAGGATATTAACGAAGAAAGCATCAATAATCAACAAGATACGAATATTCAGAACGAGGCAGCAACAGAAGAAAATGTGACAGCTCAACCCACTGCAGAGGAACTTTTGGCAGAAGAAAAAGACCGTTACATAAGATTATATGCAGAGTTTGAAAATTATAAAAAAAGAACTTCTAAAGAAAAAATGGAGTTCTTCCAATATGCAAACCAAGACATGATGATCTCTATGCTTGGCGTTTTGGATGATTTTGAAAGAGCTTTAAAAGAAATTTCTAAAAACGGAAATCCTGCTGACCTACAAGGTGTTGAATTAATTTACAATAAATTCAAAAATAAATTAACGGAGAAAGGTTTAAAAGCAATGGAAGTGAAGGCAGGAGACGCTTTTAACGTAGACTTCCACGAGGCAATCACTCAGATTCCTGCTCCATCAGAAGATTTGAAAGGGAAAATCGTAGACGTAATCGAAACAGGATATACTTTAGGTGATAAAGTGATTCGTTTTGCAAAAGTAGTTACAGGAAATTAAAACATAAGCAATAAGTAATGGGTAATAAGCAATCTTGAGTATTACCCATTTCTCATTACTAATTACTCATATAAAAGATGTCAAAAAGAGATTATTACGAGGTTCTTGAGATCAGCAAATCTGCATCGGCCGACGAAATAAAGAAAGCATACCGTAAAATGGCCATCAAATTTCACCCTGATAAAAATCCGGGTGATAAAGAGGCTGAAGAAAAATTCAAAGAAGCAGCAGAAGCTTACGAAGTTTTGAGCGACGAGCAAAAACGCGCAAGATACGACCAGTACGGTCATGCAGGAGTTGGCGGAAACGGCGGCTTTGGTGGCGGCGGTTTCGGCGGCGGAATGAACATGGAAGATATTTTCAGTCAGTTTGGAGATATTTTCGGTGGTGGCGGTTTCGGAGGATTCGGTGGCGGCGGTGGTCGTCAGCAGGTGAAAGGTTCTAATTTAAGAATCAGAATCAAGCTGAATCTTGAAGAAATGGTAAACGGAACGCAAAAAACCATTAAGGTTAAGAAAATGAAGATGGCGGAAGGTGCCACATCAAAAACTTGTCCTACCTGTAACGGTTCCGGGGTTCAGCTGAAAGTAATGAACACCATGTTCGGTCAGATGCAGACGCAGACAACTTGTGGAACCTGTCAGGGAATCGGAAAAGTTGCCGATAAAATTCCGGCTGGAGCGAATGCTCAGGGTCTGATTAAAGATGAAGAGGAAATCTCAATCAACATTCCTGCAGGAGCCAGAGACGGCATCCAGCTTAATGTAAGAGGAAAAGGAAACGATGCTCCTTTTGGAGGTATTCCGGGAGATCTATTGGTGATCATTGAGGAGGAAGTTGACAAAGTAATTAAAAGAGAAGGTGATAATCTTCACCAGGAATTGTATGTTTCTTTTGCTGAAGCAGCCTTGGGAACAAAAAAAGAAGTTCCAACCGTTGGCGGAAAAGTAAAAATTACCGTTGATGCAGGAACTCAATCCGGAAAAATCCTACGATTGGCAGGAAAAGGTCTTCCAAGTATCGACAGTTACGGAAAAGGTGATATGTTCATCCACATCAATGTATGGACGCCGCAAAAGCTTACGAAAGAGCAGAAAGATTTCTTCGAAAAGCAAATGAACAGCGGAGAAATGGTGGCAGAACCATCCGGTAAAGAAAAAACTTTCTTTGATAAAGTGAAAGATTTATTCAACTAATCATATTAAAAAGAGGCTTATTTTTTAAGTCTCTTTTTATTTTGCATTATCCATCAAGTTTGTCATCCTGTAGGGATCTAGGCTTCGTATTAGGAAAATAATATTTAAATTTTTTGCTTAGATCCTTTCAGGATGACAAATTCTGCGGTGAATCCTTAATTTTCAAATCAGAAATTAAAATCATCCAAAAAGCTTCAAATAATATCTAGATATTTTTTATCCATCAATTTTCATCTATATTTGTGTAAACACCGAAACATTTACAGAAATTAATGGATTCCAAAACAGTATTTTTAAACACTTGTCACGCCATAGCCAATCAACTTGAAGGTTTTAAGATTTATGAAAAAGGACAACGGCTGAAAAAGGTTGCTTCCGATAAAGACATTTTCTTTGAGATCACGTTCCAGAGCTATTTTGTGAATCATTCTTCGCACATCATGATCAATCCCAGTATGGCTGTTTATTCTAAAAGTTTAAAAAAGTGGCAGGTTGATAATATCAGAAATGAATTCTGTACCGGATTGATTTATGCTAATCATATCGGTTATATAACACCGCTCAACACTTGGAAAAAATGGAATCTTGCGGGTTTGTCTTTTGAAAAATCAGTTGATGAAATTGCAAGATATATTCAAAAATATGTACTTCCTATTTTTGATATTTTTGATTCTAAAGAAACGGCTATTGATTTTCTGAAAAACAACGGAACAAAATTCAATCCGTATTGTGAAGATTCTTTAGGTCCACTGGATTTTCTTTTATGCCATTCCGACCAAGAAACCGCTAACCAATTTTTTAATCATTATATTGAAAACTGCAGCTATAAAGGAAAAATCATCAGCTTTTTTGATAAGCTTAAAACTGAAAAGGAAATTGATTTGAATCACTCAGAATTTGCAGATGCCGGTAAAATAAAACTCGCTTTTCTAAACGGACTCTCTATTAAAATATAAAGCAATAACCAACAAAAAAAAAACTTTACCATGAAAAAAATCCTCGCTTTTGTCTTATTTTCTTCGCTTGCCTATTCTCAGGAAGCGCCAAGATATTTATTTGATGAATTGTATTTTGCAGATCCTTCGATTCATATTTTCAACAATACCATCTACATCTACCCTTCTCACGATATTGAAACCGAAGTTAAAGATCCCACCAATGGCGGTCATTACAATATGAAAGATTATCATGTGCTTAGCATGAAGAATATTCAGCAAGAAAAGGCAGAAGATCTGGGCATTGTTTTAAAGCTTGAGGATATTCCTTGGGCTGAAAAACAATTGTGGGCACCGGATGTGACAGAGAAAGACGGCAAATATTACCTTTATTTTCCCGCAAAAGATAAAGAGGGAAATTTTAAATTGGGAGTCGCGATTTCGAATAAACCGGAAGGTCTTTTCAAAGCTGAGAAAAACCCGATCAAAGGGAGTTACAGTATTGATCCAGCCGTTTTTAAAGACGGCAAAAATTATTACGTTTATTTTGGCGGGCTTGATGGTGGGCAATTGCAGAAATACCGAAATAATAAACCTTTTGGTCCCGGGACGCAACCTGAAAACAATGAAAATGCCCTGTCTCCGAAAATGGCACTACTCAGCAAAAATATGCTGGAATTTGCTGAAGAGCCCAAAGATATTCTGATTCTTGATGAAAATGGAACTCCCCTAAAATCGGGAGATCACGATCGAAGATTTTTTGAAGGCGTTTGGATGCACAAATACAACAATACGTACTACCTTTCTTACTCTACCGGAGATACGCACAAGCTCGTTTATGCAATCAGTAACACTCCTTATGGTCCATTTATTTATCAGGGCGAAATTTTAACGCCTGTCGTTGGATGGACAACCCATCACAGCATTGTGGAGATCGATAAAAAATGGTATTTATTTTACCATGACAGTCAACCTTCTGGTGGAAAAAATTATCTGAGAAGCCTGAAAATGCGAGAACTTTTCTATGATGAAAATGGAAGGATTAAAACCATGGAGGGAAAAGATTAATTTGGGATGGAAGCTGGAAATAACTGAGTCTTTAAAATTGTATTTATTACGAATCACGTACAAAAGTTGAGGACCAGGCAAAAAAATTTAGATAATGTAAGATGAAATTTTTTGCTCTCGCAGATTTTGCGAATGATGCAGATTCTTTTCCTTACACTTTAAATATTGAACACAAAGCCATCCCAAGTTTTTTGACAACTCCCGTTTTAAGTCTCACCAAACCGTTCTACTTACATAAGACCTGAAAGGTTAAGCAAAAAAATCCACGATATCATCCGTGAAAATCTTTGCGATCTGTGGGAAAATAAAATTCGTGCATTCCTGGCCACAATATGCGGCCCTCAATTTTATCTTTGATAAAATCCTTGCGACTTAAAAACATAAAGCATTAAAAAATATCTTTGCGACATTGCGAAAAACCAACAGGAAAAGCCTCACCCATGAAAATCCCAGCAATCTGTGGGAAATAAAATTCGTGCATTCCTGGCCACAATATGCGGCCCTCAATTTTATCTTTGATAAAATCCTTGCGACTTAAAAACATAAAGCATTAAAAAATATCTTTGCGACATTGCGAAAAACCAACAGGAAAAGCCTCACCCATGAAAATCCCAGCAATCTGTGGGAAATAAAATTCGTGCATTCCTGGCCACAATATGCGGCCCTCAATTTTATCTTTGATAAAATCCTTGCGACTTAAAAACATAAAGCATTAAAAAATATCTTTGCGACATTGCGAAAAACCAACAGGAAAAGCCTCACCCATGAAAATCCCAGCAATCTGTGGGAAATAAAATTCGTGCATTCCTGGCCACAATATGCGGCCCTCAATTTTATCTTTGATAAAATCCTTGCGACTTAAAAACATAAAGCATTAAAAAATATCTTTGCGACATTGCGAAAAACCAACAGGAAAAGCCTCACCCATGAAAATCCCAGCAATCTGTGGGAAATAAAATTCGTGCATTCCTGGCCACAATATGCGGCCCTCAATTTTATCTTTGATAAAATCCTTGCGACTTAAAAACATAAAGCATTAAAAAATATCTTTGCGACATTGCGAAAAACCAACAGGAAAAGCCTCACCCATGAAAATCCCAGCAATCTATGGGAAATAAAATTCGTGCATTCCTGGCCACAATATGCGGCCCTCAATTTTATCTTTGATAAAATCCTTGCGACTTAAAAACATAAAGCATTAAAAAATATCTTTGCGACTTTGCGAAAAACCAACAGAAAAAGCCTCTCCCATGAAAATCCTAGCGATCTGTGGGAAATAAAAATATTAATGCATTCGTGGCAAAAATACATCTAAACAATTTCTACCCAAATTTTGAAACTGATCCTTTATCACGAGCAACAACTAACAACATTTAACAAAGTCAGTGATTTTTCATCCAAAGAGTACAAAATTCTTTACATGAAATTTCTTGCTTTTCTTCTTACGATCGTTATTTCCGGACAGCTATCTGCTCAACAAAAATATATTTTAGCCTTATCAAAAGCAGATCAAAAAATGGTAGTTTTAGATTATAATACTTTAAACATTATTACTAAAATTCCTGTTGGCGAAGATCCTCATGAAGTCGTGACCTCATCGGATGGTTCTGTGGCGTATGTTGCGAATACGGTAAACGGAACAGCTCATGAAATTAATGTAATCAATTTAAAAACATTTAAACCCATCAAAAATATTGATACGAGACCGCTTTACGGCTCTCACGGTTTAGCTTATTTGAATGATAAATTATGGTTCACCGCGCAGGGTTCAAAAGCGGTCGGAAGATATGATATAAAAGAGGATCGCCTCGATTGGGCTATGGGAACCGGGCAGAATGTAACGCATCTTCTTTATGTTACCCCAGATTCTGAGCATTTTTACACCACCAATGTGGAATCGGGAACGGTAAGTATTTTTGATCATGTTCTGCTGCAGCCAACTGTTCCGCCAACAGGTGTTTTACCTCCGAATGCAAAACCTCGTTGGGATTGGATTCAAACTTTGGTTCCAGTAGGAAAAGGCGCTGAAGGTTTTGATGTTTCTGGTGACGGAAAAGAATTGTGGACTGCAAAACCCGATGGACATATCGCTATTGTTGATCTGGAAAAGAGAGAAGTGAAGTCGGATATTGATACTAAAATAGTAGGGTTGCACCGTTTAAAATTCACTCCTGATGGCAAATACGTTTGTATTGTGAGTGTAAAAACCGGAGAATTACTTTTCTACGACAGCAGAACCAGAAAGGAAGTAAAAAAAATCAAAACAGGACAGGGAGCTGCAATGTTGATGGATAAAGAAAAAAACAGACTTTTCATGTCATGTACACCGAATAATTTGGTTTCAGTGATTGACTTAAATACAATGGAAATGGTTCAGAAGCTGGATATTGGCGGGAGACCTGATGGGCTGACGATTGCGAAGGTTCAGTAATGATTTTAAAAGCACTTCGTCGGGCTCAATGTGACATCTCTAACACTAAATTTTTATGACGACCGTTGTCAGGCTGAGCTTACCGAAGCCTTTCATCAGAAAATTTATCTCTATTTTCTACAGTAAATATTTCAGTTTTCGATTAATTAAAACCAATAATAAACTCGAAGTAAGCAGACCTATAGCAAAAAGGATATTCTGATACTGCTGAATAGATGGGTACGGAGATTTAAGAATTAACTCCATCCACAGCGGATGAATCAGGTAAATGGCTGTGGAAATGCTTGCCAGGATTTTAGAATCTGTTTTTGCAGGTAAATTTTTACAATATAAAAACAACACCGGACAGGCTAATAATAAAGAAAATAAAAGGTCAATACTTTCTTTTTGGTTCAGATGTAAAACCGAATAATTAAAAAAGGCTTCGAAAATAACTAGCCCAACCGAGAAAAGAACCATAAAAAGTGAAGGTTTTCTTCTCATATCGATCTCTAATTTTTTAATTAAAAATCCGATCGCTAAAAAAGGAAAACAGACGAAAAGAAAATTTCTGTAGGTGGGATATAAATTAATGGTTTTATCAAAACTACCTTTAAAATAGTGAATATTACCTAACAGTTGAATTGTGTAGCCGCAACAGAAAAATAATACAATCAGAGTTATTACAACTTTTACTGAAGATTTTCTTAAAGTAAATAAAACAAGTCCCGCGAAAAAAGTTCCGATCAGATACCATAAATGATGATAACCAAACAGAATATTCAGAACCCGACTATCTTTTTCTTTCCAGAACTGAAAATAGACAACAGACCAGATGATATACAGCAAGAGTATCCGTAAGGACCATTTTTTTAATCTTTTTACCTCATCAATATAAAAAAAATAATATCCCGAAATAATAAGGAAAACAGGAACCGCCATTCTGAAAAGCCCGTTGACCAAAACATAACTCAGCGACGGATAGGTATCCCGCAAAACGTGCATGTGCAGAAAAACGACAAAAAACGCAAGAATGATCTTTAAAACATCAATGGATAGGCTTCTCATAACAATTAAAAAAGCTTATGAAACCATTGAGTATTCATAAGCTATATTTATTTTCAAATGTAAGTTAATTATTTACTTTTAACCAAAGATAACGCACTTTTTCCAAGAGTGAAAAGAAGTACGGTCGCTAAACCTCCGATCAGACCGAAAACTACTTCTTTCAACGTCGCGGGCCAGCTCGGGAATAAATGGTGAAGAAATTCTACTCTGTGGGCAAAAATACCTCCCGCCACCATGATCAGGGCGATGGTACCGATTACCCCTAACGCTTTAATAACGATCGGTAAAGCTTTCACTAAAATATGTCCTAACTTTCCGAAGAAGCCCTTATCGTTACTTTTTTTAATGAGCTTAAATCCGGCATCATCCATCCTAACAATTAAAGCCACAATTCCATATACTCCTACCGTTGCGAGAAAAGCGACTAAGCTGGTAACCAGAATCTGGGTAATAAAAGGATGGCTTTCTTCCAATACGGTTCCCAGGGCAATGATTACAATTTCGATCGATAAAATAAAATCAGTTGTGATGGCAGATTTTACTTTTGTCTTTTCAACCTCCTCCGGGCTTTTCTTTTCTTTCTCCACCTCTTCTACCACTTCATGTCCTTTTTTATCACGATGAAAAAGAAATTCAATAATTTTTTCCATGCCTTCGAATGACAAATAGAGACCTCCGAGGATCAGTACATAATTGATAGCCGGAGCGTAGATCCAGTTAAGCAGAAAAACAATCGGTAAAATAATCAGTTTATTGATAAATGAGCCTTTCGTAATCGCCCATAAAACAGGTAGTTCACGGGATGAAAGAAATCCGGTTGCCTTTTCGGCATTTACCGCCAAATCGTCGCCCAAGATTCCAGCTGTTTTTTGGGTAGCTATTTTACTGGTAACTGCTACATCGTCCATCAAAGCAGCAATATCATCTAAAATCGCAAAAAAACCAGATGCCATAGAATTTTAATATTTTTTTAATAATTGTTAAGGAACAAAAATAATTATTTAATTTCTCTTTCAGACTGTTTTATGCATTTTTATTACATAAATAATTCTATTATCCCACAGTAAAGTATCTCTTTCCAAATTCCGTAATTTTCAGTATTTTTAAGGTATGAAAAAGCTGATTATCAAATACCATTTCTTCGTTCTAGGAATAATTGGCTTTTTATTGAATTCATGCAATACCAAATTCAGAGTCTGGGTGGGAACAAATAACGATCAGAAAATCTATAATTTAAAATACGGTGAGCACAAAAGACAAAAGATGGATATTTTTCTTCCGTCGGATTACCCTCAGAATTCTCCTGTTGTTTTAATTGTTCATGGCGGTGCATGGGTATTGGGAAAAAAAGAACATATGATCCAGGTTCAGAAGATGCTTTTTAAGAATAATATTCCAAGCATTAATATGAATTACCGGCTGGTTTCCACCTCTAAAAAAATCACTTATAGAGAACAGCTGGAAGATATTGCTCTCGCCATTTCAAAATTTAATTCCTTAGCTGAAAAGGCCGAATTGGAACCCGATAATTATATTATTCTGGGTGAAAGTGCAGGCGCGCATCTTGCTTTACTGTACGGTTACCGACATCCGGATCAGATAAAAAAAATCATCTCTCTAAGCGGCCCTACCGATTTTTACTCTCAAGAATACCTGCATTCTTTTTATTCAAAATACACGTCTCCAGTTTTTCAAAAAGTGGTGGGTACCAAATTTAACCGAAAAAATATTTCTGAAGAATTTAGAAAAGCAAGTCCGGTTGCCAATATTTCAAACGTTCCTACCCTGCTTTTTCAGGGAAATCAGGATTTTTTGGTCAACCAGCATCAGGGTTTGGCTTTAGATTCTGTACTGACAGCCCAAAATATTCCTCATCAATTAATTTTTATGGATAAGACGGGACATGTTCCCAGATTTTTTAATAAAAAGAAAAGAGATTCTGTTATTTATCCTAATATTTTGGATTGGATTAGAAATAAGTAATTTACCGCCACGAATTCGCGAATATTTTTTTTCCCGAGGATCGCTCCGATTTTCACAGATGCTGCTGTTGATTTTTGCTTCAGCTTTCGAAATTTCTTTTGGTTCTTCTATAAGTAGCACAGCTTGGTGAACCTTCAAACGATTAGTTATAAAAAAACTTGATGAACTTTATGTTCTAAAACTTTCAGAAACTCAATCTGCGTTATCTAAAAAATCTGCCAGACTACATTCTAAAAACCAGAGTTCTATTAAAATAAATAATTTAAAATACTGATTTTAATACCGTTAACACTTACATCAATAGCATGACTTCAGCCCAATGATAAAATCCCAAATCAAATAGGGGTCTTTCGTACAAATTGATTATAAATTTCGGCTAAAGCCTCTAGGAGTTTCATCTCTTTTAGACGTGCTGAAGCCCGTCCCTATTGATCTGGTAGAATATTTTATCGATCGAACTCAGTTTAAAAGATAATTCGACTGCTTCGCGCTCAGCATGACATCGCTAAAATTGAAGCGCAACCTATTACCTAAAAAAATAACCTGCTCCGAAAAGCAGGTTACTGTATAGTTTATAAATTAATGTTATTTATTTTCTTCTTCATCAAAATTATGATTTTCATATTTTGAGAAATCCTGTTTTTTTCCGAATAGGAATTTAAGAATCACCGGCAAGGTAGTCACCAAAACGATAACGATGATGATCAATTCGAGTTTTTTCTTAAGATCGATTCCGAATTGCTCCATGAATAACTTATCCAGATAATGCCCTGCGAAAATCAATAGGAACGACCATAAGATGGCACCGATAATATTGTCTCTAAGGAATGCCTTTTTATCCATCTTTACAATTCCGGCAACAATCGGGGTAAATGTTCTTACCACAGGTAAAAATCTCGCCATAATAATGGCCAATGCCCCGTTTTTCTCAAAAAAATCATGTGCCTGATATAGATATTTCTTCTTAAAAAGCATGGTATCCTGCTTCTTATATAATGCAGAACCCGTTTTTCTTCCGAAATAGTACCCTACTTCATTCCCGATAATAGCAGCAAGAGCGACAGCAGAAGCCAGAATAAATGTATCTAAAAAGTCACTTCCTGTAGATCCGAAAGTTTCTTTGATGATATCAACAGCATAAATTCCTGAAACAAAAAGCAGTGAGTCTCCCGGTAAAAAAAATCCTACGAAGAGGCCTGTCTCAGCGAAAATAATAAATAGAATAAGCCAAAACCCACCTAATTTTATATAAAACTCTGGATTTAGTAAATCTTTCCAGCTATTGAAATCTTCCATACAATTTGATATGGGACAAAAATAGGATTAATAAATGTCAAAACGAAATTAATTCTAACAATTTAACGAAATTTAAACATGATTTTTACAGGTCTAAATCATCGTCCGAAACTGCCGTTCCGTCCGCCATTAGAAACGCTTTCAGGAAAGGTGTAAGATTTCCGTTCATTACCGAATCCACGTCCGAAGTTTCATGCCCCGATCGTACATCTTTTACCAATTTGTAAGGATGCATCACGTAGTTTCGGATCTGACTTCCCCACTCGATCTTCATTTTATTGGCTTCGATCTCGTTACGGGCTTTTAAACGCTCTTCCAGCTCCATTTCATATAATCTTGAACGAAGCAACTGCATCGCTTTTTCCTTATTCTGAAGCTGTGAACGGGATTCTGAGTTTTCAATGATAATTCCTGTTGGTGCGTGACGAAGACGAACAGCCGTTTCCACCTTGTTCACATTCTGCCCCCCTGCTCCTGAAGACCTCATTGTTTCAAATGAAATATCGGCAGGATTGATATTAATTTCAATGGTATCATCTACCAACGGATAGACATAGACGGATACGAAGCTTGTATGACGCTTCGCATTGGAATCGAAAGGAGAAATTCTTACCAATCGGTGAACCCCATTTTCACCTCTCAGATAACCGAAAGCAAATTCACCCTCTATTTCAAGCGTTACGGTCTTTACTCCGGCAACATCACCTTCCTGGAAATTCAGCTCACGAATTTTATACCCCTGCTTTTCAGCCCACATGGTATACATTCTCATCAGCATAGATGCCCAGTCGCAACTTTCGGTTCCGCCTGCTCCTGCAGTAATTTGAAGTACCGCAGAAAGTTCGTCACCTTCATTGGAAAGCATATTTTTAAACTCAAGGTCTTCTATTTTCTCAACCAATTCAGGAAAAGTTTCATCCAATTCTTTTTCAGAATCCGGATCTTCTTTAGCAAAATCCACCAACACCTGCAGATCCTCAAACTGAGTATTGATTTCATCATACGCCTCCACCCATTTTTTCTTGGAACGAAGCAGTTTTAAAAATGCCTCAGCCGTTTTAGGGTTATCCCAAAACTCAGGTGCTGCCGTTTTCTCATCGTCATTGGCAATTTCTATTTTCTTTTTTTCAATCTGAAGGTATTTATACAGATCTTCAATTCTTGATTGAATTTCTTTTATCTGGTCGTTGTTGATCACGAATATTTAATTTTCAGCAAAAATACGGATAAAATTATGAGTGAGGAATAGTTGATTTTAGAGGAATCTCATCAGGGACATGCAATCAATTCATTTTACATTAAATGTTTTTTAAAGAAATATTGTCGCTTTAAATAAATTTTGAAAGAATAATACTTAAAAGTGCACTTCAGGAGAGAAATTTTGTATCTCGATTCAAGGATTCTCTATACATTTTTCTTCATTTTTCTTCGAAAAACACTCGAACTGACGGAAATAAAAAAGCCAGCTCTTGAAGCCGGCTTGAGGATTATAACAATCAAGTTTAGAATTGTTTTATTTTTTAACAACCTTTTGAGAAGAAACTGTTCCGTTTTTGTTTTTAAGAACAAGAATATAATTTCCTTTGTCTAAATCGGAAAGATCTAGTTTGGAAGTTGGCTGTAAATTATTTTTAATTACTTTTCCTGAAAAATCTAAAATATCAATAGATGTAACCTCTGAAATATCAGCAAAATTCAATTGCTCAGAAAACGGATTTGGATAAATTGATTTATTTTTAGACTGCTTTACATCTGAAACAGAAAGCTGTGCAGCCTGTGCCGAAATACCAAAAATATTAATAACCGTAGCTGCCGTAGACGTTTTTCTGAAAGTAACAGATGTTATCTGCTTCCCTTGATTTGCTGTATCAATTGCCAGGGCAATCTGATAAATTCTTGGATTTGTTCCGCCGGCTGCGTCTAAAGCATTGGTTCCACGATGAATTCTGCCAATTCCCTGAATCGCAAAATTGGTTCCTCCGTACCAATCCTGAAAGTTTGTATTGGCAAAAACCTGAGTCGTTCCATCCTGGAAATTCACAGTAATTTCACCAGTAGACGCCCCGCTTCCGCTTACAGCAAGCACATAAAGATTGGTTGCAGCGAGAGGCGATGCTAAAGTTAAAGTTCCTGTATCATTCGCATTAGGAAGCCTGAGTGAATTGTCCGTAGAATACGAAGCCAATTGAAACGTTAAACCACTTGTGGCTGCCACGGCAGTCGTAATAATTCCGTCAATCGGTAAACCATAGGTTAAATCCGCATCTGAAGAATTTACTTTAAAATCGCGTGACAAATAGGCAAAATTATCTGTATCCTTATCAAGGCTCATTGTCGTGGAGCTGGAAGCCCCCCTAAGCCATTGGCAATGACATCTGCATTAAACCCCGAAACCGTTAATGTCTGATACGTTTGCGCATTTACCTGAGCTAACGTCAGAATAATCCCTAAAGAGAAGAGTTTTCTTTTCATAAATTGAATATGTTAATGTTGATTAGTTTTTGAATAATTGACATTCTTACTTTCATGATAAAAATCATTAAAATTTAATTATAATATAAATTTTACAACCAAAATTAAAAATATCGTTACGAATTTATTAAAAACACTACTAAAAAACAAATATCAAGCTAATTTTTCTCACTTATAAGAAATATTTACAAAAAAGATGAACTACTTGCTAGTCCATCTTTTATGATAAGTTGTATGATTAATTACAGTAATTACTATTTAAAACTACTTAACGGATTTTTTAATTTATGATAAGCCGAAAAGTTGTTTAATTATTTTTTTACAGTTTTGAATGTCTTGGTTGAACCATCTTTATATTTTAGAGATATAAAATAAATTCCTGAGTTTAATGTATCCAGATGAATTTCTTTAGTTACCGATAAAATTTTTATTAATCTTCCTGAAACATCTTTTATTTCAATTGATTTAACATCAGTAATATTAGATATAAATAGGTTATTATCAAATGGGTTAGGAAATACACTAATATCATTTTTCCTATCAATATCATTCACAGCCAATACACCATTATCTATGATACTAATATTATCCAATATAAGGCGGTTATCACTTGAATTATTTTTTATAGCATTAAAACCAAAATAATAAATCCCTGTGGTCGATACACTGAATAAATGCTCTGCAGAATTACTAAGTGCGGGAAGATTATTTGGATAATCATTAATAATATTTGTCATAGAAGCAGAATTTGGAAGATTTCCAAATGCAACTTTTAGTCGAAGATTAGTATATGATGAAGAGTAGCTTGCCCCATATAAGTAAGCCATTTTGTATTGTCTTCCTGATTCTAAGTATATACCTTTAGTAAAAAACCAAGAATTTAAATTAAAATTAGAACTTCCAGCAAAAACTTTTGATGGCCATTCTACCTTATTAATATAATTAACTTCCGCTTGTTCATACCCTACTTGTGGCAAAATATACTCCATAGACGTACAATTCGGAAGTTCACCAATAAAACTATTTTCAAAATTTTCTAAATAAGGAGTTGCAACATATGGTGAACAAGCAGTCGAAAAAGGCACTCTTTTCCAATCACTAAATTCCGTAGATGAACATCTGCTTCTCACCCAAACAAAATATTTTTCACCTGGCTCTAAAGCATTTAAATCTTGAGATAAATTTGTTACTCCTTGGTAATTTGGAACTATAGAATTTGAAGGGTAAGCATTATCAGTACTATAATATACATCATATCCAAGAGAAGGAATGATAGAGGGTGCAACCCATTCTATAGTAGCAGAAGTCGACGTTATTGAACTTACTGATAGATTTTCAACTGTTCTACAATTTGTAGCTACATTTAAGCTAATGTCATCAAGAAAAAGTACATCTGAAAAACCGGTTGTAGAGCCATCTGACGATTTTGAGCCATAAAATCCTAAATAATATACTGCTGATTGAGTAGGCGTAAAGTACAAAATTTCCTGTCCCGAATCTGCATTATAGGGAACAGTTTCTTGCTTAAGGATATTTGTCATTGCAGACCAATTTTGAGATAAGCCATAAGCAATTTTTAATCTCATTTTAGAGTTTATTCTATTTGTAGGGCGATTATATTTTAATATATAGGTAACTCCTGCGTGTAAATTTAATGCTTTAGTAAAAAACCAACGTCCATAATCACCTATGCCAATTGCATTACCAGAGCCATAATTTTGGGATTTAATAGCAGATACCCACCAAGCTCCACCTGCTAAATTTTCTCGTAAGTGACAGGCTGGCATATCTCCGGGTATTATAGAATTGAAGTTCTCAAAATATGGTAAATCCCATGATCCGCAAAGAGTTCTAAAAGCAGTACCACTAACTAATACCCATTGATTTACCTGTGAACTACAATTTGATCTAATCCAAACATAATAATAAGTTGCTTGTTGTAAAGAATTAAGAATAACAGATGTACCTTGTACTCCTATTAATAAAGGAACCGTTGCAGATGTTGGAGACGTAGATGATGTAGAATAGTATATATCAAATCCATTGGAAGGGATAGATGTAGAACTCCAATTTATTTTTGCTGAATTAGTCTGAATATTACTCACAGAAGTATTAGTAGGATCAACACAAGATAGAGTTTGACTTAAAACAACATCGTCAATAATCAATTTCCAATCTCCTGCATTCTCATTCCTAGCTGTTATTCTAAATTTTAAATTAGAATTTAATGAAGATGTATTAGCAGGGATTGTACCTGTAAAATTTGTGCATGTATTAATAGGGCTGGTTAAGTTAATTGTTGAGCCTACTAAATAATATGTAGAACCATTATCAAAAGAATATTCAACCTTAACATTCCCTGTAACTATTGAATTAGAGGGATTTGTAGCTTCTGCCTTATATTTAAATGAAATATTTATAATTTGTCCGTTAGAATTATTAGAATTAAACTCTACAGATGATGCAGATGTCGGAAGGGAAACCCCATAAACATTCCCACTAATTGCTCCTGTACCTGTACAGGCTATTCCTGCAGAATTCAATTGCTCAAATCTAGAATAAACCCACCCGTTAGGTACAGAATTATTTTCAAAACCTTCATTTACTGCAATCTGAGAAAAAACAGTAATATTGAGAAATGTAATTAATAAGATTAATAATTTTTGTTTCATAGAAATTAATTTTTCACAAAATTACTTTTTAATTTCTAAAACCTTATCAAAATTCATTTTATATTTTTATTACTCGATATTATTATCTTCTCCATTATGTTGAAAACCAATACTTCGCTGAGGTTCTTCAACAATTCGGTAACTGTCCAGTTCCTTTTTAAGTGCCTGAATTCTATATTGAAATTCATCAAAATTATTTACAATGGCATCACTTAAAAATCTGGCAATCTGATCCAGATATTCTTCTGTAAGCTTTCCGGCTGCATCTCTTAGGGCTTTGCTTAAAATCTGCTGATCAATAATTAAATTTTCATTTCTTGTTTTTTGATAGAGATTTTTAATTCTCTTTTTCAGGCTCTGCGTAAAATCAATCACCATGGTATTGCTGAAAACCTTCATTTGTGAAGATATTTCGCTCCAGAAAGGAATTTTATCCGCTTTATTATTTTTCAGAATCTTAAATAGCAAAGAATCTTTCTCCAAATTTTTAGTCATTGCATATAGAATGATCTCCGAGCGCTCTGCTGCATTCGGTGGAAATACCGGAATCATCACATCAAATCTTCCGGGAGCCAAAATCTCTTCATCAATTTCTGAAACTGAATTCGCAGAACCCACCATCAGCAAGTCTTCTTTTTCAAATTTACTGATATAATGAAGAATAATTTCCTGCGTTTCAAGATTACACGAAGCGACATTATTTTCCGCTTTTCTTTCCATCATCACTTCATCAAAATCATCAAGGAAAAGCAAAACTTTGTCGTCCTGCATCATGGTCACCAGAAAATCATTGAAATTGGTTTTATTTCCATCCACAAAAGAAGTTCCGAGGTAATGTTTTTTCACTTCTTTAAATTGATACCCAATAATCTCCGCAATTTTATTTGCCCAAAAGATTTTGCCGCTTCCCGGAGGTCCGTACAAAATAATTCCAGCTGGTTTGTGAATGCCCCAATCTTTAATCTGCTGAGGATTTAGAAACGGTTCTAAAACGCTTGAAATATAGAAAAATAAATCTCTGTAACCAATGAAATCACGATGTTTCAAACTGGTTTTATGTCCGAAATAATCATAGACAAATTGGTAGTTTCCGCCTAATTTATTATCAATTCCATAACTTGAAATCGATGAACGGAAATAGCCGTTATCAAAGATATTGGGTTGGGTTTCCTTAATAGCTTCTTCAACTTTTTCTTTAGGTTTATTAATGGTTTCCGCGATTTGCTCCAGCGTTTTATTCTTATCAAGATCTTTTTCGTAAAGTCTTAAAAAGTCGATATTTTCGCGCGCAAATTTTTCGAAATCCTGTTTTACTTCGAAATTGGTACTGATGCATTCTACCAGTTCAATATCGAAATCCTGTATAAATTGTTTAATTGCTTCTGCCGAAACATTTAATTCTTTTGCTAAATCAATTAACTTCATAAACGACCGATTAATTCTATCAAATATACTGTTTTTCTAAAGAGGAATATTTTGAATTTCACGTTATTTAAAATCCCAATATCTTCCTTGGCTCTTCTTACTTTTTATATTTTACTTTTCCCTTGTAACATTTTATAAATTATATAGACTACTACTATGTAAAACAAATTACATGGAAAAAATATTATCAGTAAAGAATCTGACCAAAAAATTCAAGAGAGTTGTTGTCAACAATATTTCTTTTGATGTAGAAAAGGGAAATGTCTACGGACTTTTGGGCCCGAACGGAAGCGGAAAATCTACCACTTTCGGAATGCTCCTTTCAACGATTAACCCGACAAGCGGTGATTGGTACTGGTTTGGGAAAAAGGGAACGGATTCTGACACACTGAAAAAAATCGGAGCTATTATCGAGCAACCTAATTTCTATCCTTATTTAAGTGCCGAAACCAACCTTAAAATTGTTGCTGAAATAAAGGGAACTCCTTACCAAAGAATCGACGAAGTTTTAACAACAGTTGGGCTTATAGAAAGAAAAAAAGATACCTTCAAAACTTTTTCTTTAGGAATGAAACAACGTTTGGCGATTGCTTCTGCCCTGTTGAATAATCCTGAAGTTCTTATTTTGGACGAACCAACCAATGGTCTTGATCCTGAAGGGATTATACAAATTCGAGATATCATTAATGATATTGCCAAAAAGGGGATTACCATAATTATCGCCAGCCATTTACTGGATGAAATTGAAAAGATATGCAGCCACGTAATTGTGTTAAAAGAAGGAAATTCTATCTATTGCGGAAGAGTGGACGAAATGACTTCAAACAATGGTTATTTTGAGTTAAAAGCAGATAATAATACTGCCCTTTTAAACGCTTTGTCAGACTTGCAATGGTTTACGGCCATCAATCAGGAGGGTGAAATGATCAAAGCACAAATTCGTGACGATGCTTCGATTTCAGCTTCAGCATTAAATCAGAAACTGGCAGAAAAAGGCATTTATTTATCGCATTTAACGAAGAAAAAACTGTCTTTAGAATCTCAATTCCTTGAACTTGTAAAAAACACAAACTAATCATGATAAAACTATTAAAACTAGAATATTATAAAAATCTGAATTACAAACCATTCAAGATTTTCACAATCCTGTATTTCCTCATTTTAATTGCCTTGCTTTTCGTTGGATTGGTTGATTTTGATCTTTTCGGAGGAACCGTTAATCTGAAAGAAGAAGGAATTTATAATTTCCCACAAATCTGGAATTTCACGACATGGATTGTTGCCTTGCTTAAAATTTTCCTGGGATTGATTATTGTTTTCTCTATTTCACAGGAGTTTAGCAACCGAATGTTTAAACAGAATACTATCGACGGATTAAGCAGAAAAGAATTTATCACCTCAAAGCTTTTAACCATAGGGGTTTTCACGACCATTTCCACGTTAATTGTATTTGTGATCACCATGTTTCTAGGATATCAGTATTCCAACACCACAGAGTCGGCAAAAGTAACGGAAGAGCTGTTTTTCATCGGAAACTATTTTGTAAAACTGTTTACTTTCTTTTGCTTCTTAATGTTTTTATCTATTTTACTGAGAAAATCGGTCTTTGTATTCCTAGGATTTTTTGTTTTCTGGATTTTGGAGAGCATACTGTCTGCGGTAGAAGTCTTCTCAAAAGTTAGCGGAACGCAAAGTGTAGAAAGAAACGAAATTCTTCAAAATGATTTTTTCTTCAGTCATATTTTACCTTTAGAAAGTATGTCGAGCTTAATTCCCAATCCTATTATGCGACTGAAAGCAGCACAATTGTTGGGCGCAAAGTATGAATTCCACTACCCTACAGAAAGTTTAATCGCCTGTTTAGTTTGGTGTGGAATCTTTATTTTTGCTTCTTACTGGATCTTGAAAAAAAGAGATTGGTAGCATTAATTGAAAGATTAAAAAATTTAACACATTTAAATAGTAAGTGATTCATTTTGAATCACTTTTTTATTGACTATAAACAACTAAATTTTTAAATTTATTGGGTAAAATTATAATTTACAGGATATTTTTAATTCAAAGGATAGGTTATTCATTACTTTTATCCAATGATTTCTCTTAAAAAAATATATTATGTTCCCGGATTAATAAGTGCTTTATTGATTCCTTTTCTGTTTTGGTATTATGTACATCCACCTATTGACCAAACAATTTATAATGTTATTGATTTGGGACTTCCTGCAAGATTAGAAAAAGATAAAAGTAATATAAACTCGACTTTAGAACCATTCAGGAGTTGGAAATATGAACAAATAAAAGTTCAACCTAATACAGCAAAAGAAAACTCGGCAGTATATGTTTCAAAGATAAAGCAGTTCCAGAAAGGAAATAAAAAAATCTCCGGTATTGAATTTATTCTAGATGAAAATAATACCTATGGAGATTTTGTTTCTTTATTAAATGATATGCACATTGCCAAACAAGATACTTACGGTGTTGACATTGGAAAAACTGGACATATTTTTGCCATTATAAATTATCCAAATCAGAATTCTCCTCAAGAAAAAGTTGAATGCCTTTTATGTTATGATGTCATTTATACTGAAGTAGAACCAACTTTCATGGGTAGAATTTCAGATTTCATTAATAAAAAATATACCGAAACATTTTTTGAAAATATTTCTAAACTTCCTCCAGGAGCATATTATATCATTTTTGGATTTTTATTGCTTTTAAACATTTCAATGTTGAGCATAAAAGAAAAACTTCAGTTGCAGAAATTTCATCATTCATAAACAGCTTTTACACTTCATTTAGAATGATATCAAAACCTTAGAAAACGAAAAAGACTGCCTTTCGGCAGCCCTTCAATCACTTTCACTTAACACTTTATTTCTTGGCTAAAAGAGAAATATATTCTCCGTACCCTTTCTGTTCCATTTCAGCTTTTGGGATAAATTTCAATGATGCGGAATTGATACAATAACGAAGTCCGCCTTTGTCTTCAGGTCCGTCGTTGAAAACGTGTCCCAAATGGGCATCTCCTGTTTTACTTCTTACCTCCACTCTTGTCATTCCGGCAGATCGATCTAGTTTTTCTTCAATCAATTTCTTTGTGATTGGTTTTGAAAAACTTGGCCATCCACAACCTGATTCAAACTTATCGGTTGAAATAAATAAAGGTTCTCCTGTAGTAATATCCACATAAATTCCTTCTCTTGTTTCGTCCCAATATTCATTTTGAAACGCTCTTTCTGTACCATTTTCCTGAGTTACTCGGTATTGCTCAGAAGTCAATTCTTTTTTTAACGCTGTTTTATCCTGTTTTTGATATTTCATTTCTTTATTTTGCTTTTTAGGAAGCGGATTAGCATTTTTTGCCATTTCAAATAATCCTGGTTCGATGTGGCAATAGCCTCCCGGATTTTTATCCAGATAATCCTGATGATAATCTTCCGCTTTATAGAAATTTTTCAACGGAATGGTTTCTACTAAAACCGGTTTGTTATAATTTTTTGCCAGTTTCTGAACTTCCTCTTTTATAATAGCTTCTGTTGCTTTATCGGTTGAATAAATTCCTGTTCTATATTGATCTCCTCTGTCATTTCCCTGTTTGTTTAAACTTGTTGGGTCAATTGTTTTAAAATAAAGATCGACCAGAAGTTTTAAATCCACTTGCTCAGGGTCGTATTTCACTTTTACTGTTTCCGCGAAACCTGTGGTATGGCTGATTACCTCTTCATAAGTCGGATTGGTTTTATTTCCGTTGGCATACCCTACTTCCGTTCCTACCACGCCACGAATTTGTTGAAAAAAGTGCTCTGTTCCCCAAAAACATCCACCTGCAAAATAAACTTCTTTTACATTTTTAGTATCCATAATGGTCTCATTTTCTTTTTTACTATCTGTAGATTTTTGTTTCGCATCTCCGCAACTCGTTGCGAATACTGCTATTCCCAGAAACATTCCGAGTAATATTAATATATTTTTCATTTTTAATTTTTTATTATCTGTATTCATTTTTTCCATTTAAAATCATTAAACCAAATCCCAAAAACATCAGGTCTTTCAAGATGAAAAAATCTGTTACGGGAACTCCATCCACCACTTTCCAAACGCCCGGCGTTGTAAATAAATAACTTAGGGTAACGAGAAAAGTGCCGATCATCCCGATTCCGGTGCACTTCCTGAGAAATGCAAATTTCACACTAAATAGTAATAGCACTGCAATGATAATTTCTATCGCTCCGATAGCATTTGACACTGCCTGAACGCTTGTAAATTTATATACGAAAAAAGTGAGAAAATGGTTTTCGATAAGAGGTTTTATTCCTTGCGCCTCCGTAGGGGTAAATTTGAAAATCCCGATCCAGAGCAAAACAATTACCGTCCCGACAAGTGAGACATAATATCCTAATCTGTACGTCGAAAATTGACTTCTTGTGATTGATGTAGTTCCGTCCATTTTTTTTGATTTTGAATTAATACTTTATTATTTTCAAAAGTATAGTCGGAACGATTTCAAAATCCTGACAAAGTTTTTATTAAATATCTAAATTTTTCAAAACTTTTTCCTTAAACCCTTCAATTTCAGAATCATTCATTTCAACTTTTTCTTCCTGAGAAAGTTTCCTTTTTAAAATATCATCCAGAATTTCGAGTTTTTCTTTGTAAGCTCTGCACCATTTGCAGATTTTCAGGTGCACAGAAAGTTTCCAGTTCTCTTTAGAAGAAATGGTTGCGGCATTGCGCTTTTCCATAAGTAAAGTAGCTTCACTGCATGGTAAAAATATAATATGGATGAGTTTTTTTAACATTTTTAAAATCATTTATGACTTTGCAAACCAGTTAATCTCCAGGCATTCTCTCAACTGCATCCGGCTCCGCTGCAAAACCTTCCAAAGATTAGTCGTCGAAATATTCAGTTCCTGACTCACTTCGGGTGCTTTTTTTTCTTCAAGATAATACATTTTCATGGGAATTTTCCATCTGGACGGCAAATCTTCGATACACTCTTCTAAAGTTTTATTAAAATCCTGATTGTCTAAAAGTTCGGTTTCCTTATGGGAAGCGTCCCAATTATTCAAAACATCGTCATTTCTCCACGAACCGTTTTCGTCAAAAAAGTGATCAAGATTTATATTCGGTTCAGACTTATATTTCTTTCGATAAAAATCGGCAACCTTTCTGTTTAAAATCGTCATCAGCCAGGTAAGAGGCGCGCTTTTCCCTTCAAAAGAATCATATGACGAAAAAGCAGCAATAAAAACCTCCTGAACCACATCTTCTGCCTCAGTTTTATCCGAAAGCAGATACACCGCCCGTCTCAGCAACCCTTCTGAATATTGATTGATCCAGTTTTTGATTGTTTCGTTTTTTGTCATCTCTAATATTATTTATTAGCCACGGATTTCTCAGATTTACATAAATGATCTTGCAAAAAATTACTTGTGGCTTTATTTAATATTAAAACGAATATAAAAAGTTAAATGATAAACTGCAAAAAAAATTATCCACTATAAAAAATTCCCCTCCTCCGGAGGGGTGGCGAAAATTTCAAAGAAATTTTGGACGGGGTGGTTTCAGAAAGTTGTAATTATATTATTTTAAACTACCCCGTCTTTTTGCTTTCGCAAAAATCCACCCCTTCAAAGAAGGGGAATTTTCGTCGTGTTAATACTAATGTAATAATAAAAGACTGCAACCCCAGCCCCGATTGCAGAGAAAATCCCGCAGTGAAGCGGCGGAACGAAGTGGAGCCGCGTAATGAGGAATTGCAACGGAAAGCGGGAAATAGCTCCTAAAAAGTAAGGAAGTCAGAAGCTGGGTGATGAAAGTTGATCTTCTTGAGAACAATAGATTTCCTGAACTACGTTCGCATCCCTTCAGGCTGTGTTGAAATAACAAAATCCAAACAATGATTTTACAAATAGTTTAAAACAAAACTATGTGTTTTATATTCCTTTAAAAACCTTAAATTTGCATCTTATCAAAATTGTAAAAGCAAAGCAATATATACTTATGACATCACAAGAGATACGTCAGAAATTTTTAGACTATTTTAAAAGTAAAGGTCACTTGATCGTTCCTTCGGCACCAATTGTGCTGAAAGACGACCCTACCTTAATGTTTAATAACTCCGGAATGGCACAGTTCAAGGATTTTTTCCTGGGCTACAAAACGCCTACCGCCCCAAGAATTGCCGATACTCAGAAATGTCTTAGAGTTTCCGGTAAACATAACGATTTGGATGATGTGGGTAGAGATACTTACCACCATACGATGTTTGAAATGTTGGGAAACTGGTCTTTTGGTGATTATTTTAAAAAAGATGCTATTGCTTTTGCCTGGGAATTGTTGACGGAAGTATACGGAATTCCAAAAGAAAATTTATATGTTACGATTTTCGAAGGTGATGCTTCTGAAAATTTAGACAGAGATCAGGATGCTTACGATTTCTGGAAATCTCACATTTCTGAAGACCGAATTATCAACGGAAACAAAAAAGATAATTTCTGGGAAATGGGTGAAAGCGGACCATGCGGACCGTGCTCAGAAATCCACATCGATCTTAGATCTGAAGAAGAAAAAGCAAAAGTTCCGGGAATTACAAGAGTAAATCAAGATGATCCACAAGTTGTGGAAGTCTGGAACCTGGTATTCATGGAATTCAACAGAAAAGCGGACAAATCGTTGGAAAAACTTCCTGCACAACACGTGGATACAGGAATGGGCTTCGAGCGTCTTTGTATGGCACTTCAAAGCAAAATTTCAAATTATGATACAGACGTTTTCACGCCATTAATTGCTAAAGTTGAAGAACTTTCTGGCAAAAAATATACGGGTGTTTTAGAAGATGAAAAAGATATTGCCATCCGTGTAGTGGTAGACCACATCAGAGCGGTTTCTTTCGCTATTGCAGACGGACAATTACCTTCCAACGGAGGTGCGGGTTACGTCATCAGAAGAATTTTAAGAAGAGGAATTTCTTACGCTTACAGATTCTTAGATATGAAAGAGCCATTCCTTTATCAATTGGTGGCTGTTCTTCAGGAGCAAATGGGTAAATTCTTCCCGGAATTGGAGAAACAGGGAACTTTGGTTACGGAAGTGATTAAAAGCGAAGAAGAATCTTTCTTAAAAACTATTGAAAACGGATTAATTCGAGTTGAAAAATTAATTCAGCAAACGATTTCTGAAAACAAAAAAGTTTTACCAACAAAAGAAGTTTTCGAATTATATGATACTTATGGTTTTCCAGATGATTTAACGAGAATTATCGCTGAAGAAAAAGGATTAACAATCGACGAAGAAGGTTTTAAAGCTGAAAGAGAGATCCAAAGAAAACGTTCTCAGGATGATTCTGCTCAGAAAGTTTACGATTGGGTAACGCTGGAAGAAAGAGACGAAAATTTCGTTGGTTACGATCAACTTGAATCTGAAACTTATATTACAAGATACAGAAAAGTAGAAAATAAAGACGGAGAATTTTATCAGGTCGTATTGAGCGAATCACCTTTCTATCCGGAAGGTGGTGGGCAAATCGGGGATAAAGGAGTTATTGAAAATGCTGCGGAAAGCTTCGAAGTATTAGATACTAAAAAGGAAAACGGTTTGATTATTTCTTTAATCAGCGGACTTCCGAAAGATGCGGGTGCCCTTTTCTATGCTAAAGTAAATGTAACCGACAGAAAAAATTCTCAGGCAAACCACTCTGTAACCCACTTGTTGCATGAAGCATTAAGAGAAGTTTTGGGAACTCACGTTGAGCAAAAAGGTTCTTATGTTGGTCCGGATTATCTGCGTTTTGACTTCTCTCATTTCAATAAAATGACGGAGGAAGAATTGACATTGGTTGAAGATAAAGTGAACCAGAAGATCAAAGAAAGCATCGCTTTACAGGAATTCAGAAATATCCCGATTCAGGAAGCTTTTGATAAAGGAGCAACCGGACTTTTCGGTGAAAAATATGGTGATTATGTGAGAATGATCCAATTCGCAAGTTCAATGGAACTTTGCGGTGGAACTCACGTGAAAAATACCAGTGAAATCGGCCATTTCAAAATTGTTTCTGAAAGTTCTGCAGCAGCGGGAATCAGAAGAATTGAAGCTATCTCTGGAGATCAATCTGCTGAATATTTCAAAAATTTAGAAAAGCAAATTACTGAGCTTTCTCAATTATTGAAATCTAAAGATGTTGTAAAATCTATCGAGAAATTAATCTCAGAAAACTCAGCACTAAAATCAGAAGTTGAAGCCTTCAAAAAAGAGAAAGCAAAAGGCGAAATCGGCGACTGGAAAGGTGCTTATGAGCAAAAAGGTGATAAATTACTTTTAGTGAAAAGAACTTCTTTAGATGCTGGTTCAGTAAAAGATATCGTTTTTCAGTTGAAGAAGGAAATCCCAACTTCGATCACGATTATCTTATCAGACGCAGACGGAAAACCAATGATTACCGTTGGAGTTTCAGATGATTTGGCCGGAATTTATCAGGCAGGGGCATTGATTAAAGAGTTAGCAAAAGAAATCCAAGGCGGCGGAGGCGGAAACCCAGGTTTCGCTACAGCTGGAGGAAAAAACCTTGACGGGTTGGAAAATGCTTATCAGAAAGCTTTGAATATTTAATTATTGCAATAAAATATAAAGTAAGGCAGTTGTTTTTTAGCAACTGCCTTTTTATTTTTAAAAGAATATTGTTTATCTTGGTTTAAATCATAAAAATACAATGAGCAAAGTTTGGCTTCTAACGATTATTTTACTTTTATTTTCTTGTAAAGAATCTCAAAAAACAGATTTTGAGAAACGTCATGCTCTTATCGTTAATATCAATTCTAAGGAAAATTTACTTGCTTATTCTTATTGGAAAAACAATGATTATGCTATAAAAATAGAAGATTTAAACAATAATAAAATCATTTACTCAACCAAAATTCAAAACGCTAGTTTTACCGTGCCGAGAATTAATAATGATAAATTATATTTTCCTGAATCCAATTATATGTTTGCCTGTGTAGATTACAAAACAAAAAAAACTATTTGGAAATTACCAACAAAAGGACGATTAAGAGAGTTTCAGATTGTAAAAAACGACATTATTATTGCAAGTGTTAATTTGTACGGACTAGTTGTTATCAATGCAAATAAAGGTAAAATCATATATGAATTATTACTACATTCTGATAAAAATTGTCAGGTGGATTCTGCTCCCCGCCCAATTGATTTTGATGAAAAATATTTCTACGTCACAAACTTCAATTGCTCTTCAGTTGCAGCTTATGAAATTACCACAGGAAAGGAGGTTTGGAGTAAAAAAGAAAACAATACAACTTTCTCCAGCCTAATTGTTGCTGGCAAATATCTTTTTGTAGGAAGTAATATTACGATTGAAAATCCTAAAGATGGTGAAATTTCATTATTAGAAGCTGAAACAGGAAAAGTAGTTTTTAAACAGAAATCATCTTTTGATCTATTTACGAGTCCTATTTTGTATCAAAATAAAATTTTCTTTCACACGTATGAATCATCATTAAATGAATTTGATATTAATCGGAAGACTTTAAAAACCGTGCTTAAATTCAATGACCATAATGATTTGATTTCCAACACAATTTTCAAGATAAATAATACATTATATTTTCAGGATCTCAAGTATAATATCAATAAAACTGATTTAAATACATTTCAAACAGAGATTGTAGAAAAAGGTAGAAAAGGATTATTAGGAGTTTATAAAGTAAATGATAAAATTAAATTTGTCTATTAAATTAATTCTCATCTTTTCAAGTTTAAATATTCAAAAGAATAAAAAACTATACAACTTTCATTTTCTTATTTAATATTCAACCAATTTCACTTTTAACAAAACATTATACTTTCCCCTCTACTTTCTTAACAATCTTATCAATAGTTTTGCTTCATTCATAAAAAACTAATGACAAAACTATTATCTACTCTATTTTTATTCTTTTCAGCACTCGTTTTCAGTCAGAGTGAAATAAAAGTTTTCAATAAAGTCAGTAAACAGCCCGTTCATAATGCGGCGGTGTATTGTGATGATGATCTTTTGGGAAAAACAGATTTCAACGGACATTTATCCTTTAAAACAAAATGTAAAAAGGTTGAGATCCTTGCCAGTAATTTTGAAGATGCCTTGGCAGATGTCAAAAAATCGATGGAAGTTCAGATGCAGCCCTTATCTGAAAAAATGGACAATATCGACCGCGTGGTAATTCAGGATAAGAGTGATCCGAGCGCGTTGAGGATTTTAGATGAGGTGAACAAAAGAGCTAAAGAAAATTCGCCAAAATCTCTGGATTCGTACAATTTCAAATCGTATACTAAATTTTCGATTGATGTAGATAAAGATTCTATTGATGCTTATAAAGGCTTTTTAGCTATTAGAAAAGATTCACTTTCAAAGGTGACTCAAAAAGATTTTAAGCAGAAAGAAAGTCAGAAGAAAGATTCGCTGATTAATGAAGATTTCATCAATGCTTCCGAAGAAAGTCAGATGTTTTTATGGGAAAAAGCAACTGAATATAAATTCTCACAGAAGTTCGGTGAAAAAACCAATATCATTGATAACCGAATGTCTGGTTTTAAAAATCCTATTTATGAAGCTTTGGCAATTAATATTTCCAATTTAGACCGAGTTCCGAGACAGCTAAGACCAGAGAACAGGAAGTTATTTAATTTTTATCTTTCCGATACCTTACAGCTTGACGGCAGAAAAACATATGTGATTAAATTTAAAGAAATTAAAGACAAGAAAAAGCAGAATCCTAGGAAATTCAACGGGAAAATCTATGTAGATTCTGAGACTTATGCCTTAAAAAAGTTTGAAAGTGCCAACAAAAAACGAAACGAAGGCGACATCGTTTCAGTCTGGAAACCCATTAATGGAAAATGGTTTCTGGATTATGAAGATATTAAGCTGAAAATGGGTGACCAAACTTTTAATACTTCTAAAAAAGACAGCGTAAAAACGGATACTTTGAAGAAAGGTCAGCATCTCAGCGACAGACAAAAATACAACCGCAAGACCTTTGGAAATTATCTGTACGTAAAAAACCGCTTCTTCGATTTTGATTTTAATGAAGAGCAAAAAGCAGCCGACTTCAAAGGATATTCTCTCGAAATGAAAAACTCAGACGGCAGCTTGCTTCAACAATACAGAACAGACAGTCTGACGGCACGAGAAAGCGCAACCTATACGAAAATCGACAGCTTTGTAGAGAAACATGATTTTGAGAAAAAGCTGGGATTTTTAACCCAATTGATGCGGGGAAATGTCCGTTATAAAATGATTGATTTTGACATAGCCAAGTTGTTCAGTTATGACAAATATCAAGGCGTACGTTTAGGTGCAGGCATCAAACTGAATGAGAAATTCAACAAAACATTTTCTCCGGACGGATATTTCGGGTACGGATTCAAAGATCACACCTGGAAATACGGTTTAGGTTTAGATGTAAAACTTTCTTCTAAAAGAACTTCTGTTTTCAGAATTGAGTATGTAGACGACGTTTTTGCGACCGGAAGATTTAGCAATACGATGTGGGATATGATGATGAAAGTGAATGATATTAACCTTGATCTTCACAATGCCAATTTCTATAAAAATCAGAAATGGGGAGCGTCTTATCTCTATGATCTGTCGAATTCTTTAAGCATGAAAATTGCGGTGAATAAAGAAAAGCAACAGGCTCTTTTCGATTATCAATATAAAAATCTGGGTAACCAATTCGATAATACAAGCGCTACCCTATCGTTTAAATTCTCTCCGAATGACAAAAATATCATGACGCCAAGCGGAAAATACACCTATGAAAAAAGCTTTCCTCAAGTGTATATGAATTTTGAAAAAGGATTTGAAACGCTGGGTGGAAATTTAGATTATTTCAGAGCTGATGCGTTGATTATTCACCAATTCAGATCAAAATTGGGATATACTAATATCAAAGTTTTCGGAGGTATTTCTTCGGGAACCGCACCCATCTGGAAAAATTTTGAAATTGCCGGACAAAATGATGCCAACCCCGACAAATGGTATTCCAGCCTTAATACACCAAACAATTTAGCATTTGCAACCATGCCTTCAGGAGCTTTCTTTGCTGATAAATTTGTCGCTTTTAAAGTTTCGCAAAATCTACCTTTCCGATTTAAAACGCTGGGTAAAAATTACTCCAATATCGAGCTTGAATATCAGGCGGGAATAGGAAATATGAAGGACAGAACCGACCATCAGTTTGAATACCGTGTACTGGATCATTATTACCAGGAAGCCGGACTGATCTGGAACCGATTTTTAGGAACAAGTTTCGGTGTGGGAATTTCTTATCGACTAGGATATTATCAAACTTCGCAGTTTAAAGATAATGTTGGTTTGAAAATACGATTTAGTGTGCTTTAAATGGTTCGTCACTTCGTGATTTTTGAAAAAAATTGTATCGAGAATTTTTTATTTGGAAGACAAATTTTGAGCTTCGGCTCACTTGTTCTCGATACATTTTTCTCCATTTCATTTCGAAAAACACTCGAACTGACGGAAATTTCCCAATTAAGATTAAAGATAATTCCAATTACGAATCACATTAATATCAATTAACAAAACTTTTCCAGCAAAAGAAATATTAGTACTTTTGAGGTTGTTTTTTAAAATGAAAAGGTTTTTACTGATTATACTTTTATGCCCCTTTATTTTTGGTTTTTCACAATCAAAAATTACCTCTATCGAAACGGTGGTTATCGAGGATAAAAGTGATCCGAGAGCTTTGGAAATTTTGAAAAAAGTAAATAAAAACTATAAAGAAAATTCCCCGAAAAGCTTAGAATCTTACGCTTATAAATCTTACGAGAAAATCTCTTTAGATATTGATGAAGACAGTATTTCGCAGTTCAACAGATTCTTTGATGACACCAATCTTTTAAAAAAGAAAAGACAAAAAGATTCTTTGAACAATATTTCCGCAAAAAAGATCTTCGAGAAGAGCAAACTGTTTCTCTGGGAAAGGGCGCAGGAGTTTTTATACTCTAAAAAATACGGTGAAAAGATCAATATTCTTGACAACCGAATTTCTGGACTGAAACAGCCTATTTATGAAATGATCGCGCTTCAGCAGAGCAACAGAGATAAAGTTCCGAACCAATTAAAACAGGAAAACAGAGGTCTTTACAGATTCTACCTTACCGATTCTATTGAGATGGACGGCAGAAAAACATTCGTCATTCGATTCAGGGAGGTCAATTACAAAAAATCTAATAAACAAAGGAAATACAACGGTGCTATTTACGTAGATACGGAAACTTATGGCGTAAAAAAGATCGAGAATTTCAGCAAAAATAAAAACGACGGCATCATCACCAGTACATGGACTTTCTTCAGCAATAAATGGTTCCTTACACAGGAAACCGTAAAACTGAAGATGAGCAATATGTCGATGCAGGAAGACAATAAAGAAAACCCTGAACAGAAAAAAAGCAAGACCAGTTTTGGGGCCTATGCTTTTCTGACCTCCCGATATTTCGATTATGTTTCACCGATTGATGAAGATAAAAAGGATTTTAAGGGCTATACTTTCACCGTAAAAAATGCCGACGGGAAAACGCTGGATCTTTACCGTACTGACCCGCTGACAGAAAGAGAAAGCAATACCTACAAAACCATCGACAGCCTTGGAAAGAAATATAATATCGATCGTAAAGCTCAGGTTTTATCAGGTTTACTGAACGGAGCTATTCGTGTGGGAAGTCTGGATTTTGCACTGGATGAGATCGTGAATTACAACCTGTATGAAGGTTTCAGAGTGGGTTTAAAAGCCAAGCTAAATGAAAATTTCAACCCCTATTTTTCACCTGATTATTATTTTGCCTATGGTTTTAAAGATGATAAATGGAAATATGGAATCGGGCTTGACATCAAAACGACTTTAGATAAAAATTCGTATTTCAGAATTGAACATTACGACGATGTAACCGCTTCCGGTGAGTTTTACAGAAAATTATGGAGCTTTAAGATGCGAACTTCCAATTACGGGAACAACATCAATAACGATAGATATTATCATTTTCGAGGTGTTTCTGTATCATACAATAATGATGTAACGAATGCGCTTACCGTTGTTTTGAACGCCAGAAGGAACCGCGAAGAAGCAAGATTTGATTACAGTTTCAGAAACAGCGGCGCTTCTTTTGAGAATTTCAACACGCTGGTTACGCTGAAATACTCTCCGAATTCTACCAATATCATGACACCTCAGGGAAAATCGTTGATCGATCAAAAGTTTCCTGAAATTTATCTGAATTACGAGCAGAGTTATAAAATGTTCGGTGGAGATTTCGATTACACGCGTTTCGATATGCTTTTCCTTCACAATTTCAAAACAAGATTGGGAACTACAGGTTTCAGACTCTATGGCGGAATTGTTTTGGGTGAAGCACCCATCTGGAAAAATTTCACAATGAACGGGCTGGCGTCGCCTCGAAAAGATTTCAACTTCAACCTTACCTCTTACCTTGGTTTTGCAACCCTGGAAGGTGGTAAATATTATAATGATAAATTTGTAGCGTATTATCTTACGCATAAACTTCCTGTATATTTCAAAAGTTTCGGGCAGAATATTTCGACGTTCGACTTTGTTTTGCGAGGAACCATCGGAGATATGAAGCATCCGGAATATCATGATTTCAGATTCCGAAAGCTCGATCATCTGTATCAGGAAGTTGGTTTGGAATGGAATAATTTCCTTTCAAGCTATTTCAATTTAGGATTATTTTATAGAGTTGGATATTATACTACACCGAATTTTAAGCAAAATTTTGCCATTCAGTTTAAATTAAAATTATTAGATTTTTAATCATGCAGAGAATAGAGATAAAAGCAGATCAGTTTTTTGAATTATTAAAATTAAAAGACACCTCGATGTGGGAAATTTTTGCCCAAATGATGGACGGAAATGAAAAGGAGATCATCTTTCTGGATCATGAAAACAAGATTTTGTTCAACTACGTTTTACCATCTACAAAGGAAAAGCTTGAAGAAGACCGCGCAGAATTTTCAAAACAATTCTCTGAAAAACTGACGAATTTAAATTAAATGAAGAGGCTATGAACAGAAACTATTTATTATCAATACTCAGTGTATTGATTTTCAGTGTCGGAAACGCACAAAACTACAAGAAACCATTAGTTTCAGCAATCAAAGAAACAGATCTCAGAAAAGATATGTACGAAATGGCTGCCGACCAGTTTTGGGGGCGTGAAGCAGGAACTTTAGATGAATTAAAGGTATCCATGTGGCTCGCCGACAAAGCGAAAGAAGCAGGAATGAAGCCTGCGGGAGACAACGGAACTTTCTTCCAGTTTTTTGATATGTACAGACATCAGGTGGTGCCGCAAAGTACATTGAAATTAGGAGATAATCAGTTGAAATTATGGAAAGACTTCTTGGTGGCAGAACCTGTAAACGCGAATATCGATACAGAAATTGTATACGCAGGAAATGCTGAACCGGATGATCTTTCAAAATTAAACATCAAAGGAAAAATACTTGCCGTAAATGCTTCTGATAAAAATATCGAAAAGGAGATGACGCTTTTCATAAGAAGGTACCCCCTATTTGTAAGAACTAAATATTACAGCAAAGCTTTCGAATTGGGAGCGAAAGGGATTATTTTCATTACCGATGATACTTCTGATAAAAGCTGGGTTGAAGTGCTACCACAAATGACGAGAGGAACTTACGGCGGAGAAGGTTTAAGAGAAAAAGTAACGAATAATATTCCGGTATTATGGATTAAGAGAGAAAATGCAAACTGGGTAAAAAACAATCCTAAAGTTTCATTAAATCTTATCACGGAAACCTATAAATATCCATCGGTAAACGTGATCGGGAAAATTGACGGTTCAGATCCAAAACTGAAAAACGAATATGTACTATTAAGCGGTCACCAGGATCACGACGGCATCAGACATCCTGTGAAAAACGATACCATCTACAACGGAGCAGACGATAACGCAAGTACCTGCGTAGCGATGTTGGCAATGGCAAGAGCTTATAAGAAGCAACCGGGAAAACGAAGCGTTTTGTTTGTGTTTCACGGCGCTGAGGAAAGAGGTCTGCTAGGTTCGAGATGGCATGCAGCACATCCTGTAGTTCCTAAAGAAAGCATTGTTGCCGTTCTGAATGGCGATATGATAGGGAGAAATGATAACAACGAAGCCGCTTTATTAGGAGGAAATGCTCCGCATAAAAATTCTGAGGAACTGGTAAAAATGGCAGAGGAAGCAAACAATGAAAGTACGAAGTTCACCTATTTGAAAGATTGGGATTCTCCGAAACATGCAGAATATTTCTATTTCCGAAGTGACCACCTTCCGTATGCAAAAGCAGGAATTCCTGCAGTATTTTTCACGAGCGTTTTGCACGACCAGTATCACACTCCGCAAGACGAGTCTGAAAACATCAATTATAAAAAGCTTTACAAAATGACGGAATGGATGTACCGCACGTCGTGGAAAGTGGCTAATAAAACAGAACGCCCGAAAGTAATCTCTAATTTTACACTGGAAAGGTAATTTGGGTTGGATTTTTGAGTTGGAGAGTTTGAGGGTTTGAGAGTAGATGCTTTTTAGTGTTTTAGTTTTATAACCATAAACTGACTTTTCATACATCATATATTACTTCGGTAAGTTTAACAGATTAATAGACTGTTGAATTTACCGAAGTTTTTTTATGGATAATAAGCATGAAATCTGTCTAAACTTATTATCCTTAAAAAATGTTTTAACAACCTTGTTCAGACAATCTGTCGAGTTCTTTCATCGCAGCATCTGCATCATTCGCAGAAACAAAAATATGATCATGAAAATATCCTGCAACCACGTTACAGCTTATATTTTTTGAAGTCAGCGCCTTTGAGAAAGCAGCAGTAAGCCCCACCGCTTCGAGAGAAGAATGAATCTTAAGGGTAATCCATGAAGCGATAAATCCGTAAGAAAGATGTAGCTGATCTGCCATTTCTCTTCTAATAATCAAAGTGACACCTTCCTTTTCCTTGAAAAAGCAAACAATGTCTTTCATCTCAAGTTCGGGTAATTTTTCTACCGTACAGAATACATATTCACCTTCGTTGAGCTCCGGTTTCATAGATTGTAATAATATGCTGAGGTCTTTTTCTCCTGTCATTTGATTTATTTTATTTAAGATTATTAAAAATTTTCAGCGTAGCAGCTGCTTCCTCCACCTCATGTACACGTAAGATTTTCGCGCCTTGTTGCAAGACTTTTAAATGAAGTTTCTGCGTTTCTTCATTAATATCCAAAGGAGATTTTCCCAAAGGTTTATAAATGAAAGATTTTCGCGAAATCCCAATTAACAAAGGAAATTTTCCAAAACCTAAATATTCAACTTCATCGATCATTTTCATTTGATCTTCTACGGTCTTTCCAAACCCAAAACCGGGATCAAGAATAATATCATTCACTCCCTTTGCTAATAATTCTGTCGTTTTTTTTGAAAAATACTGATTCACAGCCAATGTAATATCATCAAATTTCACTTTTTCATGCATTGTTTCGTAAGAAGGATTTACGTGCATCAAAATATAAGGAAGTTTGGTTTCTGCAGCTGCGTCAAACATCTGCTCATCATAATGACCGCCAGAAATATCGTTGATAATATCCATTCCTTCATTAAAACCGAATTTTACCGTCTCCGCATAAAAAGTATCAAGGGAAATTAAGGCTTCCGGAAATTCTTTTTTAATTGTAGAAATCATATTCCCAATTCTTCTGATTTCTTCTTTCGCACTTAAAAATTCAGCATTCGGGCGTGTCGACTGCGGGCCGATGTCAATAATCTCCGCACCACCTTTCAACATTTTCTCGCTTTGTTCTAACGCGGCTTTTTCATTATTAAATTTTCCGCCATCAGAAAAAGAATCGGGAGTCAGATTCAGAATTCCCATGATTTTTGGCGTTGATAAATCGACGAGCCTTCCGTTGCAATTGATCGAGTGGTTTTGAGTTTGAGAGTTTGAGAGGGTTTTAGGGTTGGAGAGTTTTAGGGTTGGAGAGTGAGTGAGGTTTGAAGGTTCTTGGTTGGAGGCATTAGAGAATTTATTGTTAGACATGATGGGTTAAAATTTATGATACAAAATTAAAACAAATGAAAATATGTAACAATCAAAAACACTCTTACTCTAAAACTCTCAAACACTCCGACTCTCCAACACAAAATCCTCCCACACTAACATCGATTACTCCAAAAAACTAAGCCCTAATTCCTGCTACCTAAAACCTATTTTGTATATTTGAAAGATTAAGAGAATTTATGCTAAAAACATCAGTACAGTTTGGGGAAATTATAGGTCAGTGTCGCGATTTATTCAGTAAAAAACTGAAAGATTACGGAGCCGCCTGGCGGGTTTTAAGACCGAGTTCTATTACGGATCAGATTTACATTAAAGTGAACAGAATCCGCACCTTACAAATGACCGATAAAAAAATGGTGGATGAAAGTGAAGAAGACGAATTCGTTGCTGTTGTGAACTACTCTATCATCGGGCTTATTCAGCTGGAAAAAGGTTTTTCCAACGATTTCAATGAAAATACAGAAGAAATTTTAAAGCTTTACGATCAATATTCCGGCGAGGCAAAAGCTTTGATGGAAAGAAAAAATCATGATTATGGCGAAGCGTGGCGAGATATGAGAATTTCTTCGATCACCGATCTGATCTATCAGAAAGTTTTAAGAACAAAACAAATTGAAGATAATCAAGGCGTAACCATCGTTTCGGAAGGTCTGGATGCCAATTATTTCGATATGCTAAACTATGCGGTTTTCTGCCTGATAAAATTCTCTGAACAAGAAAAAAATTACGAACCAAAAACAATTTAACATGATCAAAGGTTTATTACGTTTCATTATTGCTGTTATATTCATCCTTTCGGGCTTTGTAAAAGCGGTGGATCTGGTAGGTTTTTCATTTAAAATGGAGGAATACTTCTCTCCTGCTGTTTTCAACATGCCGTTTCTTGAGAAATTTGCCCTGCTGTTCTCCATTATCGTAGTGGTTCTGGAACTGCTTTTAGGCTTTATGCTTTTGTTAAAATTAAAACTGAAATTCACCCTTTCTGCATTAATTGCCCTGTGTATTTTCTTTGGTTTTCTTACCTTTTATTCAGCCTATTTCAATGTCGTAACCGATTGTGGATGTTTTGGAGATGCCATTAAATTCACGCCTTGGCAGAGTTTCATTAAAGATGTTGTGCTTTTGGTGGGATTGATCTTCGTTTTTATTCTTTACAGAAAAGACTTTAAAAAGCAGGATAAATATACATTCAGCAGCAAAAAAGAAGCTTCGAATAAACCAAAATATATCTTATTGGGAATATTTTCTTTAGCGATGATCTATATTATGGCACATGGAATTATTCAGGAACCGATCATTGATTTCCGTGATTATAAACTGGGGACCAATTTGAAAACGGAAAAAGAAAAAATTGCTAAAAATCCTTCAGAATACAAAACTTTTTACTCTCTTAAAAATACAAAGACGGGAGAAGTTTTAAAGGTAAATCAGGATGATTATATCAAAGAAACAAAATATTGGGCAGAAGGTTCACCATGGAAAATTGAAGATGGAAAAAACGAATCTGTTTTGATAAAAGAAGGTTATAAATCGGAGATCGTGAAATTTAAGATCGAAGATCCTTCAGGAATGGAATTAACGGACGAGATCATCAAAGCTCCAAAAGCCATCCTTGTTTTTTCTTATCATCCAAAAGAGGTTTCTCCTGAACTTTTAGCAAAAATTGAAGCGAAAGTAAAAGGGCAAAAAGCGAATGTTGTGTACGGAGTTTCAACAGATCCGAATACTTTCAAAACCATCAAAAATGCAATGATGGACGGAACTGCCATTAAAACCATCGCAAGAAGCAATCCTTTTGTTCTGATTTTAGAAAACGGAAAAATCGTAGAGAAAACGCCTGCGAAAGACTATGTGAAATAACGAATGGTGAATGGTCAATAGTGAATTTTTTCAACTATTAACCAAAAACTATCAACCCCAAACAATTAAAATAAAATTATACAATGCAAAAATCAAATAAATCCATTGCCGGTTATCACTTATTAATGATCCTTTCATCTGTAGACGGTGATTTTGCACCGGAAGAAGGAATGCTTATCCAGCAATATCTGGCAGATGAATTTCCGTTCAGAATGAATCTCGATAACGAATTGGAAACGCTTGCTTTACTTCAGCCTGAAGAATGGAAAGATCATTTTGAATTCCATGCCCGTTGTTTCCAGGATGATTCTACAGAGGATGAAAGAGTGAAATTTGTTCAGTTCGCAAAATCACTGATTAAAGCAGACAATAAAGTGACGGACGAAGAGCATACTTTCTATACGCTTCTGAAGAATCTTTGGCATTTGAACTAAGCTAAAAACATAAAAACCATGAAAAAACTTTATTTAACCCTATTAGTAATGAGTGCAGCAACATTTCAGTCTCAAAAATTTCCTGATTTAAAAGCTCCGATTGCCGAAAAGCAGGAACATATCCGAGATATTCATGGTGATAAAGTAAACGATCCCTACTACTGGATGATCGATTATTTTAAAAAAGCAAAAGATTCAACCAAAGTTGTTGATTATCTTAAGGCTGAAAATACCTATTGGGAAGGCATGATGAAAGATACAGAACCTTTCAGAGAAAAGCTTTTCCAGGAAATGAAAGCAAGGATTAAGGAGAAAGATGAGTCGGTTCCGCTATTCAAAAACGGGTATTATTATTACACCAGAACAGAAACTGGCAAACAGTATTTTAAATATTGCCGAAAAAAGGCCAGCCATACCGCGCCGGAAGAAATTCTTCTGGATGTTGATCAGTTGGCGGAAGGTCATGCTTATTATTCTGCTTCGGGATTCAGTATCAGTCCGGATAATATGAAGATGATTTATGGGGTTGATGATGTTTCGAGAAGACAATATCGACTATTTTTAAAAGATCTTTCGACCGGAAAAACTATGGAGTTGGGTATTAAAAACACCACAGGTTCTGCAACTTGGGCGAATGACAATAAAACTATTTTCTACACCGGGAAAAATCCTGAAACGCTTCTTACGGAGAAAATTTTCAGACATACTTTAGGAACTGACGCTTCTAAAGATGTGATGGTGTATGAAGAAAAAGACAAATCGAATTATATTGGCGTAGGAAAATATAAGAATGAAAAATTCATTATGATCTATTCCGGAGCCACGACTTCATCCGAAACAAGATATCTGAAAGCCGATGAACCGAATGGAACATTTGAAGTTTTCCAGCCGAGAATGAAAGATGTTTTGTATGATGTAACGCCCCTTGAAGATAAATTTTTAATCACCACCAATAAAGATGCGCTTAATTTCAAAGTGATGGAAACGCCTTTGGATAAAACCGGTGTTGAAAACTGGAAAGATTTTATTCCGCACAGAAAAGAGGTTTTAATGGAGGGAATCAGTGAGTTTAAAAATTATCTGGTATTCAGTGAAAGGCAAAACGGACTGTCACAATTGGTGATCTATGACCGAAAAACGGGTAAAAAAGAATTTCTGAAATTTGATGAACCTACTTATACCGTTTATCCATCAGGAAATCCGGAATACAACACGGATAATTTCCGTTTTGGATACACTTCGATGATCACACCGAGTTCACAATTCGAGCAGGATTTAAAAACAGGAAAAAGAACTTTATTAAAGCAACAGGAAGTTTTAGGTGGCTACAATAAGGAAAATTATGTAACAGAAAGACTTTTCGCCACCGCAAAAGACGGAACCAAAATTCCGATTTCCATTGTTTATAAAAAAGGATTTAAAAAGGATGGTAACAATCCGCTTCTACTCTACGCGTACGGTTCGTACGGAAGTTCGATGGATGCATCATTCAGCAGTACTAGACTGAGTCTTTTAGACAGAGGTTTTGCGTTTGCCATTGCACACATCCGCGGAGGTCAGGAAATGGGAAGACAATGGTATGAAGACGGTAAAATGATGAAAAAGAAAAATACTTTTACCGATTTCATCGATGCCGGAGAATATTTAATTAAAGAAAAATATACTTCACCCAAACATCTTTATGCTCAGGGAGGCAGCGCCGGAGGTCTTTTAATGGGAGCGATTGTCAACATGAGCCCTAATTTATGGAACGGGGCGATTGCTCAGGTTCCGTTTGTAGATGTGGTAAATACGATGCTTGATGAAACCATCCCTTTAACGACCAACGAATACGACGAATGGGGAAATCCGAATAATAAAGACGCTTATCTCTACATGAAATCCTATTCTCCTTACGAAAATATTGAGAAGAAAAACTACCCGAATATATTAGTAACAACAGGTTTACACGATTCTCAGGTACAGTATTTTGAACCCGCAAAATGGGTGGCTAAACTGAGAGATATGAAAACCGACAACAACGTATTATTACTAAAAACAGATATGGCTTATGGTCATGGTGGTGCTTCAGGAAGATTTGATTATCTGAAAGATACTGCTTTAGTGTATGCTTTTATGTTTAAATTGGAAGGGATTACGAAATAAAAAACTCACGCAGATTTTGCAAATTTTGCAGATTTACAGATGACAGAAAATGAAATTTCCTATATAGTTAGAAAATGCATCTTTAATGTTTATAATCAATTAGGTCCAGGTTTGTTAGAGTCTATTTATCATAGAATTTTAATTTACGAGCTAGAACAAAATGGATTGACTGTTAAATCGGAAGTTCTACTTCCTGTTTATTATGACAACAAGAAATTTGATTTAAATTTTAAAATTGACATTTTAGTTGAAGACAAGGTTGTTTTAGAACTAAAATCCATTAAAGAATTAGAATCAATTCATTATAAACAACTGTATTCTTATTTAAAATTGTCTAATAAAAAATTGGGACTGCTTATTAATTTTAACACAACAAATATTATGGATAGTATAAAAAGAGTGGTCAACAACCTTTAAATCTGCTATATCAAAAAAATCTGCGAGAAATAAAAAAATAATTAAAAATAAAATAGAAAATAAGTAAGATTATGAGAAGAAAGATCGTTGCAGGAAACTGGAAAATGAACAAAAATGTGATTGATGCTCAACAATTAATGACTCAGTTACAGGATTATAAAAACAATAATGCAACCAACTGCGAAGTTTGGATCGCGCCTCCTGCTTTATATTTAATGATGGCAAAAGATGTTTTCGAAAAAGACGAAATCGGAGTTTTTGCTCAGGATATCAGCGAACATGAAAGCGGAGCTTACACAGGAGAAATTTCTGTAGATATGCTGGAATCTATTGACGCAACAGGTTCTTTGATCGGACATTCTGAAAGAAGACAATACCACGGAGAAACAGATTCTCACTGCAACAGAAAGGTGAAATTGGCTTTAGATAAAGGTTTAATTCCGGTATATTGTAACGGTGAAACTTTAGAGCAAAGAAAAGCAGGACAACATTTTGAAGTGGTGAAAAACCAGACTGAGGTTGCCCTTTTCACACTTTCTGCAGAAGAAATTAAAAAAGTAGTAATCGCTTACGAACCGGTTTGGGCGATCGGAACGGGTGAAACGGCAACTCCGGAGCAGGCTCAGGAAATTCACGCTCATATCAGAGGTATTATCGCTGAAAAATATGGTCAGGAAGTTGCTGATGAGGTTTCTATCCTTTACGGAGGTTCTGTAAAACCGGATAATGCTAAAGAAATTTTCTCTCAGCCGGACATCGACGGTGGCCTGATTGGTGGAGCTGCTTTGAAAGTGGAAGATTTTTCTAAAATTATTGAAGGATTCAACTAATATTGAAACCTTGATAAGTTTTGGCTAAAGCCAATATTGGAAATTATTTTCTTATAAAACGGGCTAAAGCCCGTTCCTATTGATAGAAAAGAATCAGCGGCATAAAAGATGCCGCTGATTCTTTATAAATTTTTCTGTAATAATCACAGAAAATATTTTTTTAAAATTAACCTATTTATATTAATCCGCCTATTCTTTCTTAATAAAAATACTAAGATCTGATATAGATTTTATATGAAGTTCTTCGGCTTGCGTTCTCCTCATCATTAAAGCATACGCATTATTAAATCCTAAAGGTTTCAGCCAGCGAATGCCGTACTTTTTCTCAAATTCTGAATTCACATACTGATAAGTTTGCTCAGGGCTTTTACTAACCTCATCAATCACCTTTTCGGTGGGATGTAAAAGGACCAGAAGACCGGTACCCGTATATTCTATATAAAAATCTATTCCATCATTCATGAGCGCATCAAAGCATATTTTGGTACCGCCAAGACCTGTTTTTGTTTCAACTTTATAATCGGTATAGCCTTCAATTAAAAGTTTATAAATTTCTGTAAGAATATATTGCTCTCCAAATATTTTTGACCCAATTTTTATAGTTCCGCGATTTTCTTTTCCGGAAGTTTTATAAAGATGATTCGCCATTAAAAAATCTTTGGCAATCTTCTCGGGAGTTTGCTTGAGTTGATCTGCTTTGTAATTAAGATCCGTCATGAGGGAATCATTAAATTTCCCTGCCAATATATTCAGGGTATTTTCGAGCTCAGGAAATTTTTCCAGCGTTTTATTTTTAACAATCGGAGCCGCAAAATAAGGCGGAAAAATTCGTTTATCATCATCCAGCACCAGAAGGTCGTAGGCTTTAATTCTTCCATCAGTAGAATATCCGCTGATCAAATCAAGCTCTTTATCATAAGCTGCTTTGTACATAACGGCATCATTTACGATAAGAGGTTTTACATTCAAGCCATAAACCGATCGTAATCCGATATCACCATCCTTTCTGCCCATAAATTCAGGTGTAAATCCTGCTTTAAGCTTTGCCGTGGAAGAACTATTTGAAAAATAGAAATAACCCGCACCTATTATAATTAACGGAAGAATAAATTTAAATATTTTTAATGATTTTGAACCTAAATGCTGTAATAATGCAATGAATTGATCAATAATCACCGCGAGAATTGCCGCCGGTAGAGCACCTGCCAGAATCATATTGGTATTGTTAAGAGAAATTCCGCCAAAAATAAATTCACCCAATCCGCCCGCGGCAACAAATGAGGCCAATGTGGCAACGCCTACATTAATTACCGCAGCAGTTCTTATTCCTGCCACGATCACCGGTGTTGCCAGTGGCAGTTCTATCTTAAAAAGGATTTGCATATTGTTCATTCCTAAAGCTTTTGCCGCTTCTCTTACCGATGGATCTACTTCGGTGATTCCGGTAAAAGTATTTCTGATAATGGGCAAAAGCGCATAAATAAGCAATGCGATAATGGCTGGTGTTGTGCCAATTCCAAAAGCAGGAATCATAAATCCCAGCAAGGCAATACTTGGAATGGTTTGCAGAATACCCGCAATCCCAAGAACGGGATTGGATAATTTTTTAACTCTCGCTATTACGATTCCCAGCGGAACACCCACCAAAATTGCCAGGAATAAAGACAAAAAGGTAAGTCCAAGATGCTGTACAACCTGAGTCCATAATTTATCCTGCTGCTCGACAATGAACTGCCAAAAATTCTGTTCCGTCATGCAATATGTAATTTTCTGTATTCGGTGAAGGCGCTTACGACGCTTTCATAAGCTTCGTTATCTTTATATTCTGAAATAATTCTCTGCAATACAGACCAGATATTCATTTTATTATCCAATAAAATACGATCATTGATTTCCGATGATAAAAAAGTACGGATGTCTTGTAAGGTAGCGACTTTATATTCTAAAAGCAGTCGGTTTTCATCAAAAAAACTCTCTGCAAATTCATTAACCGGACGATAAAGGATCTCCGTGGGAGTACCGACCTGAACAATTTTTCCCTGGTCCATCAGACAAATGCGATGTCCAAGCTCAAAAGCTTCCTGAACGTCGTGGGTCACCAAAAGGATAGTTTTATTTTTTAATTCGTCTAAAGATTTAAATTCCGAATGAATATCTGCTTTTGTGATATTGTCCAAAGCCCCAAAAGGCTCATCGAGCAAAAGAATCGGACTGTTTCCTATGAGAGCTCGTGCTATTCCTACTCTCTGCTGCTGCCCGCCGCTGAGTTCACTCGGGTAACGCTTTAAAATATCCACCGGAAGATGAAGTTTTTCGAGTAATTCCAGCGTCTTGGTTTCTGTTTTTTTCTTCTCCCATTTTAATAATTGAGGTACTACAGCAATATTCTGAGCAATTGTATAATGAGGAAACAAACCTGAATTCTGCATCACAAAACCAATATTCATTCTGAGCTTTTCAGGATTTTGGTTCTCTATATTTTCGCCATTAATTTTAATCATTCCTGAATCGCTTTCAATCAGCCTGTTTGCCATTTTAAGCGTGGTTGTTTTTCCGCATCCACTCTTACCCAACAACACCAGAATCTCCTTTTCATTTGCTGTAAAGGAGATATTATCAACCGCAGTTTTTTCGTTAAAAGTTTTTGTAACCGATTGAAATTCGATCATATATCATTATTTTACAAGTCTTATTCCCATGAACTGCCACTGAAGATGAGTCGGGAAAAAATTACGGTACGTTGCCCGGCGATGCCCTTTTGGAGTCGCTTCAGACGCTCCACGCAACACCATTTGATTAACCATAAATTTACCATTATATTCTCCCACCGCGCCAGGTTCTTTTTTAAAACCAGGATAAGGCAGATAGGCAGAATTCGTCCATTCCCATCGCTTTCCCCAATTGATTTTCGAGGAAGCAACTTCCCATTCCGCTTCTGTTGGCAGACGCATTTCTCTCCACGAAGCAAAAGCCGACGCTTCAAAAAAATTGATATGACAAACAGGTTCATTAACATCAATTTGCTTTAATCCTTCCAACGTATAGTTCATCCATTCATCATCTATAAAATGCCAGTACAAAGGTGATTGTGCTTTATTACTTTTTACCCAATCCCAACCTTCAGCATGCCAAAAACGAAAATTTTTATAACCTCCGGCATTCATAAATTCCAGATATTCTCCGTTGGTCACCATATCTTTGGAAATCTGAAAATCATTAAGATATACTTTATGTCTTCCCAATTCATTATCAAAGCAAAAACCATCGCCATCATACCCTATTTCATAGATTCCTTCCTGAAAATTAATCATTTCTGATGAATTAACCTCATTTATTTCGTTGTTAAAATCTACCTTCTGATAAGGGGGAAAAAGCGGATTATGTCCTAAAATATATTTAATATCAGTCAATAAAAGTTCCTGATGTTGCTGCTCGTGATTGAGTCCTAGCTCGATTAAAGACTCAATTTGATCTGTTAAAAAATCGCCAGATAAAAACGTTTCCATTTTTTCGTCGACATATTTTCTGTATTCATAAACATCGGATACCGAAGGTCGGCTCAGATTACCGCGATCCGTTCTGATAACCCTGTTACCAATGGTTTCATAATAACTATTGAAAACAAAATTATATTGTTCATCAAACACTTGATAGCCGGGAAGGTTTGGAATTAAAATAAAGGTTTCGAAAAACCAGGTCGTATGTCCCAGATGCCATTTGGGCGGACTCACATCAACCACAGGCTGAACAACAAAATCTTCAATCTGTAAAGGCGCACATATTTCTATCGAATGCTGACGAACTTTCTTAAAAGTTTCCAGCAATTCTAAAACAGTCGTATTGGGTGTCATAATAGAAAGTTTAATTTTATTGTACTTGAAACACAGAATCTACAAACCAGTTTTTGCTATCTTTAATTTCACCGATGAAGCTAAACCCAGCTGCCTGAATAAGATGCTGAATATCATCCTCAGAAAATTTTTGAGAAATTTCCATATCAATCCATTCATTTTCTTTAAAAGTAAACATTTCGCCTTCTATGCTCACATTTTGATCACATAAACTGATAAGATAACTTCGGCAAGCACCCGTTTCAGGGTTATAATTCTGATAATGCTGAAAATTATCAAGCCTAAAATCAGCATTAAGTTCTCGATTAATTCTTGTTAAAAGATTTAAGTTGAATGCCGCTGTTAATCCTTCTTTATCGTTATAAGCATCTAAAATTATTTGGGGATTTTTCTTTAGATCAAAACCCATCAAAACAATATCGTTTTCCGATAGATTTTTTCTTAAAGCAATACAGAAATCCTGTGCTTCATCCATTTCCATATTTCCGATATTGCTACCTAAAAACAGAACTATCTTTTTTCTGGACGACAATGCTGTGGCTTTATTAAGCATTTCGAAGTATTCACCTTCCAGGCATTCGATATTCAAATCAGGTATTTTTTGTTCCAGATGTTCTTTCAGCACATCCAAGATATTTCCCGAAATATCAATGGGCATATAAGTAAAATCTTTATTATTTTTCACTAAAAATTTCAGTAAATAGCTGGATTTCGAAGCATCACCAGCACCCAATTCAATAAGATCAAACGGTTCTGAATCCTGCAGAAGCAATTTTGCCAGATCAGCCGTTTTATTTTTAAAAATGTCCAATTCGCATTTGGTAAGATAATATTCAGGCATTTCCATAATTGATTGGAAAAGTCGATCGCCCGTTTTATCATAAAAGTATTTTGAAGATAACTTTTTGGGGTTAAAATGCAACCCCTCTAAAATATCCTTTTTAAATGTATTGGTGGATATTTTTTCTTCTAATTGTAGATTCATAGTCTATTTTTTGATTTGGTTCTGATGTAAGTACAACTATCTTGCCGCCTATTAAAATTTTAAATAATAAACTTATCTAATTGAATGAAAAAATTAAAAAAAACCATTCATCAAGAAACAAAATATCTAAATTATCACTACTCAATTTTTATTCAAAAAAATCTCCTGAGCGATGAAACACTCAGGAGATCAATTACATGATAGAGATCATATCTGACTACAGGCTTTTAAATCTAATAAAAAAGCACTCTCTAAATTACTGAATATCGACTATATACATTGTTCCTTTATCCTGTTTTCCTGTTTTAGGAAGAATTTTGGTTTTAGGATTTCCGTTTCCGTCATCTACCACTCCAAAATCATCATCATTAAAAACAGCCAGTTTATTATTTCCTAAATACACAATTCCTTCAAATTTATCATGCTCATACCCTAATTTAGCAACTAAATCAACAGCTAACGTTTTAGAAACAGGCTTCAATCCGGCAGCATTAATTTCATCCCAAGATGATTGCTCCAGTGTTTTACCATTGATCTTCATTCCGTCAACAGCTGTTAAATCAGTTCCGGTAACATCGGATGCTCCGTTTAAACTGATTCTATACACTTTCTTCACACCGCCTACCGAACCGAAATTTCCGTCTCTTTCGATCACTAAAAATTCAGTATTGCTAATGGGTGTGATATCACAAACAGAATCTGAAGCGCCACCATCCTGCTTATATAAATATTGTTTGGTTTGTCCGGTTGTTAAATCAAAAGTAACGATTCTCGTCAGCGTTGTATTTGTTGCCAAGGCCTTTGTTGGCACATACATTGTTGATTGCATCGTTCCCACCAGCATTTTTCCGTCTGGTGTCATACACATTCCTTCCATTCCACGGTTGGGTCTTCTTTTAGCGAAAACAGCAGGAAGTTTTCTTGTTCCGGTATTGACCCCAATTGGGCTGATTCTTTCCATTTCCACCCCTTCTGCACTGTAATGAACGATGTGCGGACCATACTCATCAGAAACCCAAAATGTTCCGTCTGCCGCGGCTACAATACTTTCACTGTCTAATCCGTAATTATCAGTTCCCAACAGATTTCCGTTGGCTCCATAGGCAATTTCTCCTGTACTTCCCATTCCTACAGGATTTGGAAGTCCTGTAATCGGCTGTCCGGACGGATTTTTAAGTTTAATATATTTAATGACTTCAATATTTCCTTCCGCATTAATTTTAAAATGCATAATGGTAGGGGTAAAGTCAGGAACAAGGAATTTTATTCCGTTTAAATAAGCGGTATTCGGACCACGATCGGTGATTACATAAAATTCACCTTTTCTCGTAGGATGTGCTGCGGCTCCTGATCCGAAGCCACCATTGATGACATTCACGCCGTTTTGGGTAGCCAAAGTGGTGAAAGGAAACTGCTGGGGAAGTTTAGAATAATTAATATCCTGGCTTGCGCTATCATCGTCTTTGCATGAGACCACAGCCAGCAAAAGAACAAGTGGCAATAAGATTTTTTTCATTATTTACTTTTATTGGCAGCGAAAATAAATATTGATTGTAAATTAATCTTAAATAGAATATTAATTTTCTTTTGTCTTGAAACAAAAGAACAAAAATTCAAGACTTGGAATCAAAAAGCTAAAAATAAATTCTATTCTCTAAAAATTCTAAAACTTGCGCGAATTATAAGTTCGTTTTCAATAAAAAATTTGTGTCGTGCTTCGGACAGTAGAATTTTCTTAACGTTTTTGCTTCCGATGTCGTTATAAAAAAAGCAACGCACCAATATCAATTGATGCGTTCCTAAAATATTTTCTTTAAAAGAAAAAAAATTATTTCTCTTTTGATCTCTGTAAAACCTCATCTACCATTCCGAAGTCTTTTGCTTCTGTAGATGTCATCCAATAATCTCTGTCAGACGCTTTTTCTACCCATTCGTAAGTTTGTCCTGAATGGTCAGAAATAATGTCATACAATTCTTTTTTAAGTTTCAACATCTCTCTCAGGTTGATCTCCATATCAGAAGCCACCCCTTGTGCACCTCCTGAAGGCTGGTGAATCATCACTCTTGAATGCTTCAATGCTGAACGCTTACCTTTTTCTCCGGCTACTAATAAAACAGCACCCATCGAAGCTGCAATACCTGTACAGATTGTCGCTACATCAGGCTTGATGATCTGCATCGTATCGTAGATTCCTAATCCAGCGTAAACGCTTCCGCCAGGAGAGTTGATATAAATTTGAATATCTTTTGAAGGATCTGCACTTTCTAAGAATAAAAGCTGAGCCGTTACGATATTAGCTACCTGATCATCGATTCCTGTTCCCAAGAAAATAATTCTGTCCATCATCAAACGAGAGAAAACGTCCATCTGAGCAACGTTCATTCTTCTTTCTTCCATGATGTAAGGGGTAAGATTCGTCGGGCCATACATTCCCATATACTGATCGGTTGCCAAACCGCTGTTTCCTAAATGTTTTGTAGAGAAATCTCTAAATTCTTTTTTAATGTCCATATTTCTATTGGTATTATTTTAAATTTTTACTGCTGTTTAAATTACAACTTTTATTCCTAAAATTTTATAGGACTTTTTGTCAGATTAATACGATAAATATAAACATTTCTATGATTAAATCTACCGTTTTCTGTTGACATAAATTCCTTTAATCGGAGAATATTCGATAATATTACTCAATTGAATCGAAGCCTGTTTCAGCAACGTGATCTTTTTGATTAATTCATAATATTTTGTTTCATCAGCTCCATCCAGTTCCTTTGCTGTAACGGTAATCAGATAATCAATATAACGATATTTATGCAGCAACACATCTCCTTTTACCTGTTCCCCGATTTTATCTCCATAATTTGGCGGATAAATATTTCTAGAAGCCCAGTTTTCAAGGTCATCCAAAGGAATTAAAGCATCCACCACTTTCGTCGTAATTTCTTCTTCCATAAAAGTTAAGAAAAAATTCCCGCTTCGAAGTTCATCATTCTGAATTCCTTCACGAACCTGATTGACAATAATTTCATTTCCTTTTATTAAAAACTGATACTGCTCTTCCTCAAAATGATGCAAAATTTCTTCAATCACCGTAATCTGATATTCTCCGTTTTGATCGTCTTTTCGTTTCAAAACAATATCACCAAACATCAACATATGATCCACCAACTTATTTTCCATAAATAAAACTTCAAACAGAAAAGGATCGCTTTTTTCTTCATCCAACGGAACAATTTCCATCTTCGGAGGAGCCGCAACCTGTTCTTTCTGTTGCTGAACATGCTGATTATGATTTTGAGTAACCTGTCTTTGAACATCAAGTTCATTGAACAAACTTTGCTCAGATAATCCAAATTTATTCGAAACTTCTTTTAAATAAACTTCTCTTTTTAAAGCATTTTGTACGAAACCTACCGATTTTACAATATCACGGATGGCTTCGGCTTTTTTTATCGGATCGTTGCCAACTTCTTTTAAAAGGATCTCCGCTTTAAAATCAATAAAATCTAGTGCCTCATTTTCGATGAATTTCTCCACATATTCCTGCGGATGTTTTCGGGCAAAAGAATCGGGATCATCGCCATCAGGAAAGAGAAGAACACGAATATTCATTCCTTCCGTCAGCAACATATCAATACTTCGGAAACTGGCTTTTATACCGGCATTATCACCATCAAAAAGAATGGTTACATTTTCCGTAAGTCTTTTAATAAGCTTGATTTGCTCTGTCGTTAAAGAAGTTCCGGAACTCGCCACCACATTTTCGATTCCCGACATATGAAGCGAGATCACATCCATATATCCTTCCACCAAAAGACAGACATTCTTTCTTGAAATCGCCTGTTTGCTTTGATTTAAACCATAAAGAACATTAGATTTGTGATAAATTTCCGTTTCGGGAGAGTTAAGATATTTGGCTGTTTTTACATTATTCTTCAGAATTCTGGCACCAAAACCGAGAACTCTTCCTGAAAAACTGTGAATCGGGAAAATTACTCTTTCACGAAATCGGTCAATTCCGTTTGGAGCATTTTCAGGAAAAATAGAAAGTCCCGATTTTTCAAGAATTTCTTTGGAATACCCTTTATCGATCGCAAATTCCGTAAAGGCATTCTTTTTCTCTGGAGAATATCCCAGCTGGAATTTCTTAATGATATCATCTCTTAATTCACGCTCTTTAAAGTAAGATAACCCGATTGCTTTTCCTTCTTCAACTTCCCAAAGAAAATTTTGGTAATAATCATTGGCAACTTCGTGAATTTTATACAGAATATCTCTTTCCGACTGAGCATTTTTGGCTTCTTCAGAAAATTCACGCTGATCTTCTTCGATCTCGATTCCGTATTTTTTGGCAGCGTGGCGAAGTGCTTCAGGATAAGTGAAATTTTCGATTTCCATTAAAAAAGAAATCGCGGTTCCTCCTTTTCCGGTTGAGAAATCTTTCCAAATCTGTTTCGCTGCAGAAACTACAAAACTCGGTGTTTTTTCATCATGAAACGGACTGAGCCCTTTATAATTAGACCCTGCCCTTTTCAACTGCACATATTCACCCACAATCTCCTCTACACGGATTGTTGAGAATATCTTATCAATGGTCTGTTTGGAAATCATATTGCAAAAGTAAGCAAATTACCAGTTTTAGTTTTCATTTATGTTCTTTTCAATGTTTAATTCAACTGGAATATGATTATTTTTGCAGTAAATTACTCTTATGCAGTTCAACATAAAAAGTATCGGAGACTGGCAGGAAATTGTCGACCGTATCATTCCCCAATTACAACATAATATTCTTTTGCTAAAAGGAAATTTAGGAGCTGGTAAAACAACTTTCACCCAATTTTTACTTAAAAATCTAGGAAGTAAAGATGAAGTAAACTCTCCCACTTATTCTATTATAAATGAATACAATAGCCCAAAAGGAAAAATTTATCACTTCGATTTATACCGATTAAAAAATATTGAAGAAGTGTATGACATCGGAATTGAAGAATATCTGGATAACGCTTTTCTGTGCATTATTGAATGGCCTGAAGTTTACGAAGAAGAACTCTACGGTCTTCCCTACCATGAAATGAGCATTATTAATAACGGAGAAAGCAGAGAAATCACTTTCGGCTAAATATTACGTATCTTTGCTGTTGAATTTGATTAAAAATACGATCTGTAAGAACTTAATGCAATTTTAAAGGATGAGTACTACTAATATTTTTACTCCTTTTACTGAAGAGGAGCTGATTCCTAAGGCTGAAAAGCTGGATGTAATCAAAAAAGGCAAACAATTCAGTATCGGGATTCCTAAAGAAACCTGCCTGAACGAGAGAAGAACATGCATCACCCCCGATGCCGTACAGGTTTTGGTAGAACACGGCCACGAAATTATCATCGAATCCGGAGCCGGACAGGGTTCATTTTTTACAGATTTACAATACTCCGAATCCGGAGCGAGAATTACCAAAGACCCTAAAGAAGCATTCGGGCAGGATCTCATTTTAAAAGTCAACCCTCCAACGGAAGAAGAAATTGATTATATGAAGCCGAACACGTATTTGGTTTCAGCACTTCAGATCAATTTGAGAGATAAGGATTATTTCTTAAAACTGGCAGAGAAAAAAGTAAATGCCATTGCTTTTGAATTTATCGTTGATGAATATAAACAACTGGCTTTAGTAAGGTTAGTGGGTGAAATTGCAGGAACGGTTTCCATTCTTTATGCCTCCGAATTATTAGCATTATCAAATGGTTTAATGCTGGGTGGAATCACGGGTGTAAGACCTTCAGAAGTGGTAATTTTAGGCGCAGGAATTGTTGGAGAATTTGCCACAAAAGCAGCCATTGGTTTAGGAGCAAGCGTAAGAGTTTTTGATAATTCACTTTCAAAACTAAGAAGGCTTCATACGTTGGTAGACAGCCGAGTTCCGACGTCCATTATCGATCCTAAAGAATTAAGCAAAGCCCTTCGAAGAGCCGATGTAGTGATCGGGGCCCTTCCAAGATTAAATATGACCCCGATTGTAACCGAAGAGATGGTTGCAAAAATGAAAAAAGGCAGCGTAATCATAGATATTACCATCGATAACGGAAAAGTAATCGAAACGTCTGAACTGACGACAATGGAAGATCCTTACATCATCAAACATGGCGTTATCCACTGCGGACTTCCGAATCTTACTTCAAGAATGCCGAGAACGACTACGAAAGCCATCTCTAATTTCTTCCTTTCTTATATTTTAAATTACGACGAAGAAGGCGGTTTCGAAAACATGCTGGTTCGTAAAAATGAAATGAAACAAAGCCTTTATATGTACAAAGGCAGACACACGAAAAAAATCATTTGCGACCGTTTCGGACTTACTTATCACGATATCAATCTTTTAATTTTCTAATGAAAAAACTCAAATTCTACGCAATTGGTCTTATTCCGGGACTTATTATTGTATTTTTTATATTGAACAAAAAAGGCGCAAGCTGCAGCGGTTATCTTCCAAACAGCCGTGTTATTGCAGAAACATTGTCTAAAGATTTTAAATATTCTGAAGCCTTCACAACAGAAATGAATACTTTGAAAGTGAATGAAAAATTCCTGAAAGACAGCATTATTACGAAAGGAAAAGTAGATTTCGACAGAAGCCACGCTCAGAAAAAACCTTGTCCTGATTATGTTTTAATGTATCCTGAGAACAATCCGACGTATGAAATTACGTTTGAGAAGTGTGAGGAAAATGTGACGTTGAATTCTTTGAAAAAATTGAAATAATTTTGTTTTAAAGCTTATTGAAATGCTTCGACAGGCTCAGCATGACAGCGTTAATACCAAATTGAAAAAAGTCAAAAACTGATTTAAATTAATGGATGGCAACTACTACATGATTCATGATTATCTGATATTCATCGGAGTATTTGCTATTTTCTTTTTTTTAACTATTGGTATCTATTTGTTCAGTCAAAATCAGAAATTAAAAATCAGAAATGCCAAAATTTCTGAAGCGAATAAAATCATTCAACAACGCCTGAATGAAGTTCAGCTTGAGCATATCGGCACCAAACTGAATCCTCATTTATTCAAAAACATTCTGAATTCTGTTCAGTCGCATGCCTATCAGACGTATATGTCGTTGGATAAGCTGGCAAATGTTTTAGATTATATTTTATACGAGAGCAACAATAAATTTGTAAGCCCAAAAGAAGAATTAAATTTTGCTTTAAGTCTTATTGAAATTAATAAAATAAAGGTAAATCCGTTATTTGATTTTAGAATCAAATCAAGAATCAATAAATCCGATGAAGTGTATGAAGAAAAGGTTTTTGCTCCTTTGATTTCGGTGGATCTTATCGAAAACGCTTTTAAACATACCGATTTTCTGGCGCAGGATTCATTCATATCTATTCATATGGAGCTTGAAGGTGGCATTTTCACCATGAAAGTCAGCAACAAAGCTTCGTTAAAAAATATGCTGGAAAAAGAAAAAAGCGGTTTTGGAAGCCAATCGCTGGATCAACGACTGAAAATGATCTACAACGACTATTATTCACTTCATAAAAATTCAAAAAACGGTATCTTCACAGCAGAATTAACAATCAATTTAGGAGAATTCTATGATAAAATGCGTTATTCTTGACGATGAATTACTGGCTATCAGCTATTTAAAACTTCTTTGCGAGCAAATCGATAATGTAGAAGCCGTAAAAGCATTCAATGATCCTAAAGTTTTTTTAAACGAAATCGAAAATATTGATTGTAACGTTTGTATTTTAGATATCGAAATGCCGGGAATGAATGGTTTGCAGGTAGCAGAATTAATTTCTGGTTCTAAAAAAATCATTTTCACAACCGCTTATAAAGAATATGCAGCCGAAGCATTTGACCTTAATGTTGTGGATTATGTACGAAAGCCGATCAAGAAAGAAAGATTAACACAAGCTTTCGAAAAAGCAACGGAACTTCTTCAGAAATCAAATAAAAAAGAATTCATCGAGTGGAATACCAACATTGGCAAAACCGTGATTTTCACGGAGCAGATCGCTTATATTAAAACGTCTGAGATCGACAGCCGCGACAAAGATATTATCCTGAATGACGGCACTGCAATTGTCTTAAAAAATCTCAGCTTTAAAAGCCTTCTGGAAATGCTTCCTTCAAAAGATTTTGCACAGGTGAACAAGAAAGAAATTATCGCTCTGTCTTCCATTAAAGTATTTTCAACCAACGAAATTATTACCACCATTTCTGCTGAAGGAGAAAATTTTTTAAAGCTACAAATCGGAGAAGCTTATAAAAATTCATTAATGGAAATGTTTGGAAAGTAGATTTTTCATATAATTTACTTTTTACTGCATAATTTAAACCTTTCATTACATCTGCCATTTTAAGCAGTTTAGTCAACGTAATTTTGCGTCTGATTAAATAATTATATCAATGAAAAAACTTTTCTATGCTGGCGGAATTCTCATATCCGGTCTTTGCTTTTCTCAGGAAACAGATTCTAAAATTAAAGCATCTTTCTTCGACGGAATCGCAGTTGCCGGATATGTAGATCATGGGGCTTTCCTCAATTTTACAGGACCCAATGTAAGTTACAAAAACAAAGATTTAAAACTGATTTTAGGAATGCTGCCTTCACTCAGAATCAAAGAAGACCAATCTGAAGGCACGAAAAACAGCCCGATTATGCCAACTTTGGGAGCCGGATTAACCGCAGTTTATAAGAAAATTGCACTTCAGGTTCCAGTGTATTACAATACTAAAACTTCAACCCAAAACGGAGCCTGGAAAATAGGAGTCGGATTGGGATATTCTTTCAAATAGAGTTTCATTACATTATTCATGGGATTGATTACATTTTAAGAATATTAACACTTATTAACCATTTATTATAAAGAAATTTGCACACTAAAATATAGGAGTTATGAATTTGGGGAAATATAAAAATATTATTTTTTACGTCTGTACCATCGCATTTTTTTCATGTCTGATGTATTGGTTTTTCGTAGAAGGAAAAACGCTGGAAATTGGAGAAAATATTCCTCCAAGCAAAGCGACGGGATCTACGATGTGGGAGAATTTCACAGATTCATTTTTAACTAATCTTCATCATCCATTAGCACTTTTACTGGCTCAGATCGTGACGATTATTATGGTTGCCAAGCTATTCGGATGGATTTGCATTAAACTGAAACAACCTTCCGTAATCGGTGAAATGATTGCCGGTATCGTATTAGGACCATCACTTTTCGGATTGTATTTCCCTGAACTTTCAGCATTTATCTTTCCGAAAGAATCATTAGGAAATTTACAGTTTTTAAGCCAGATCGGTTTGATCCTTTTCATGTATATCGTCGGAATGGAGCTTGATTTGAGCGTTTTAAGAAAAAAAGCACACGATGCCGTTGTTATCAGTCACGCAAGTATTATTATTCCTTTTGCTTTGGGGGTTGGGCTTTCTTATTTTTTATATAAAGAGTTTGCGCCGGATGGAATTCAGTTCAGTTCATTTGCTTTGTTTATAGCCATTGCGATGAGTATTACCGCGTTTCCGGTATTGGCAAGAATTGTTCAGGAAAGAAATTTACATAAAACAAAAATAGGAACCGTTGTTATTACCTGCGCCGCCGCTGATGATATTACCGCGTGGTGTATTTTGGCAGCCGTAATCGCGATTGTAAAAGCGGGTTCTTTCTCAGGTTCGGTTTTCGTGATTTTGATGGCCATTTTGTATGTTTTCATCATGATCAAAGCGGTAAGACCGTTCCTAAACAGAATTGCAGAATCTCAAAAAGGAAAAGGTTTCATCAGCAAAGCGTTGGTAGCCGTTTTCTTTTTGATATTGATTATCTCATCATACGCCACAGAAGTTATCGGAATTCACGCACTTTTCGGAGCATTTATGGCCGGAGCAATTATGCCTGAAAACGTGAAATTCAGAAGTCTGTTTGTAGAAAAAGTAGAAGATGTAGCTTTAGTTTTATTACTTCCGTTATTCTTTGTATTTACAGGTTTAAGAACGCAAATCGGGTTATTGAATGATCCGCATCTTTGGAAAATCGGTGGGTTTATCATCTTAACAGCTGTTATCGGAAAATTCGTAGGAAGTGCATTAACGGCAAAATTCCTCAACATCAACTGGAAAGACAGTCTCACGATTGGTGCTCTAATGAATACCAGAGGTTTAACTGAACTTATCGTGCTGAATATCGGTTATGATCTTGGAGTTTTAGGACCTGAATTGTTCGCGATGTTGGTGATCATGGCGTTGTTTACCACTTTCATGACGGGACCTTGCCTTGACCTTATCAATTATTTATTTAAAGGAAAAAAATCATCTTTGGAAGAGGAATTTGATGAAGGCGAAAATGATCCTAAATACAGAGTTCTCTTATCTTTTGAAACTCCGGAATCAGGAAGCACATTGCTAAAACTTGCTGATAATTTCACTCATAAAATGAATGGAAATAAAAGCATCACCGCAATGAATATTGCTCCGGTAGATGAACTTCACGCTTTTGATATTAATGATTTTGAAAAAGATCAGTTTAAAAATGTAATTGAGGCTTCACACGATTTGAAGTTAGAAGTTACTACCCTTTTCAAAGCATCAACCGATGTTGAAAATGATCTCACCAATATTACCAATAAAGGAAATTATGACCTTCTTTTAATCATGCTTGGAAAATCAATGTATGAAGGAAGTTTATTGGGAAGACTTTTAGGATTTACTACAAAAATCATTAATCCTGAAAAATTATTAAATACCGTAAAAGGAAAAGGAAATATTTTCAACACCTCTCCTTTTGACGATCTTACGCTTCAGGTATTGGATAAAGCGACAATTCCGGTGGGAATTTTAGTGGAAAAAGAATTTACATCTGCGGATAAAGTTTTTGTTCCGATATTCAATTTAAGCGATTTTTATTTATTAGAATATGCTAAACGATTAATAAACAACAACAATTCTCAAATTATTATTCTGGATGTCGCAGGACAGATTAGAAGCAATATTGAGGTGAAAGAATTAATCCGAAGCATAGAGCAGGTAGCACCCAATCATATCACTTTATATAATGAGAAAAAGATTGAAAAGGAATTTCTGAATTCACAGGACCTGATGTTGATCAGTAAAAAAAGCTGGAAAGGCCTTATTGACACGAAAAGCATTTGGTTATCTGATATTCCGTCAACTTTGATCATCAGCAATCCATAAATTTGTTTATCGTATAGATACCTATTATTTGGGTATAAGAGGTCAGCAGCAATGTTGACCTTTTTATTTTATTAAATTTTACGACCTCAATTATTCTCAATTGAAAAATATTTTATACCTTCGCTTTGTGATTTTAAACAACAGAACATATTATTACGGAATTTCTAACTCAAATTTGGGATAAGGATTCTTATGTATATAAATTAAAACCTCGTCCACGGACGGGGTTTTTTGTTTTAATAAATTAAAGAGATGAAAATAAGTATTATCGGTGTAGGATTGATCGGCGGCTCGATCGCATTAAAATTAAGAGAAAAAGGCATTAGCGATTTCATTTACGGGATCGATAACAGCAACGAACATCTGAACGAAGCTTTAGAATTAAAAATAATTGATGCGAAAGTGGATCTGGAATATGGCGTAAAGAATTCAGACCTTATTATTTTAGCAATTCCGGTAGATTCTGCAAGGAAATTATTACCTAATGTTTTAGATCTGATTTCCGAAAATCAAACCGTGATGGATGCCGGCTCCACCAAAGCAGGAATTGTAAATGGTGTAAAAGATCATCCGAAACGTTCTCGATTTGTGGCTTTTCATCCGATGTGGGGAACGGAAAATAATGGTCCTAAATCTGCAGTTTCAGAGAGTTTTTCAGGAAAGGCTGGAGTCATTTGCAATAAAGAAGAATCAGCAGAAGATGCCTTGGAATTGGTAGAAAGAATTGTAGAAAGTCTTGATATGCATTTAATTTACATGAATGCCGACGATCACGATGTGCACACCGCTTATATCTCACATATTTCACATATTACCTCTTACGCTTTGGCGAATACCGTCCTTGAAAAAGAGCGAGAAGAAGAAACCATTTTCCAGTTGGCAAGTTCCGGTTTTTCAAGCACGGTTCGTCTGGCAAAATCTCATCCCGAAATGTGGGTTCCCATTTTTAAACAGAATAAAGAAAATGTGTTGGATGTTTTAAATGAGCATATTTCACAATTAAGAAAATTCAAATCTGCTTTAGAAAAAGAAAATTTTGAATATTTGGGAGAATTGATTTCGAATGCGAATAAGATACGCGGAATCCTCGACAAATAAAGAGTTTTAACCACAAGGCTTTCTCCGGTGAGAAAGCTTTTTTCATCTTAAAAACTAAATAAATTTAATTTTATTAAAAAATACTTTAACTTTATTAAAATTTAAATTACTTTTGTAAAAACAAAACCAATGAAACTACCTATAATTTGTCCCAGCTGTGACCACACGTTACATGTCAGCCAAATGAAATGTCCTCATTGCAGCACTGAAGTTTCCGGAGATTACGAACTGCCAGTCATTTTGAAGCTGAACCGTGACGAGCAGGATTTTATCCTCAACTTTTTTCTGTCCAGTGGAAGCATTAAGGAAATGGCTAAACAGGCAGAGCTGTCCTATCCTACCATGCGTAATAAAATGGATGATCTTATTCAGAAAATCAATCAATTAAAAAACTAAAACGATGGTTTGGAAAACGATCTTTAATCCATTTTTAAGATACAATGAGAGGCAGCTTTTAATCATTGGATTAATCTCCCTTATTGTAACAGTAGCCTTATGCCAATTCTTCGGAATGTATATGGATGCGATATTCCATTATTCTTATCTTAAAGAAAATGATTCTGCTCTGTTAGGCATTGGTAAAAGTATTATAAGCTATTCTGCAGGAATGATTGTATTGCTTATTTTAGGAAAAATTTACAATAAAAAGACCAGAATAGTTGATATCATCAATACTGTTATTATTTCTCAAACTCCTGGAATCATTACTATTTTATTAAGCGAATTGCCAATTGTAAAAACCAGTGTGAATACCATTCGTGAAATCGTTGATAAGGATCCTCAAAACCTCCCAGCTTTTCCATTGGCTATTATGTGTATTTTCAGCTTCGTTGTTTTACTGCTTATCGCTTACGGCATAACACTTATTTACAATGGTTTTAGGACCTCTACCAACATGAAGAACTGGAAACAAATTGTAATTTTTGCCTTCGTAGTTCTCACCCTTTGTATTATCAGCCAACTCACTAATTAAATATTTCTTACACTATGAAAACAAAACTCACCTTCCTTCTACTATTTAGTATTTTCCAATTTATTTTCGGACAGGAAATTTCAGGTTCTTGGAAAGGCGAATTAAATATTCAGGGAAATAAACTTCCTTTAATTTTCCATATAACAAAAGCAAAAGACGGGTACCAATCTACTCTAGACAGTCCGTTACAAAAATCGATTGGAATACCTGTAGACATTACTACTTTTGGGAACAATAATCTTAGTTTAGAGATAAAAGCTCTTAATGCAAAATATCAAGGAACACTGAAGGATGAAAAAATTTCCGGAAAATTTACTCAAAACGGATTAGAATTACCTTTAGCTCTAACTTCAGAAGATAGCCAAAATACTAACATCGAGAATTATAAATTTTCTCAAAATCTCGATGAAAGTGTAAAGAAAATAAATCTATTTCTGGATTACTTAGAAAATAAAAATTATGAAGGTGGGGCTATTTCTATTTTTAAAAATGGCAGGGAGGTGTATCAAAGAAAATTTGGACAAGAAAATCTTCCTCAAAAAGATCAGAATCCTCAAATTTTACAAATAGGCTCGATTACAAAAACAATGACTGCCATTATGCTTTTTCAATTGATCGAGAAAAAGCAACTGAGTCTGAATGACAAGCTAGCTCAGTATTTTCCTGAAATTCCCAATGCACAAATTATCACTATTTCACAAATGCTGAATCATACTTCAGGACTTGGCGATTATGCTATGGGGCCACAAGGTGATGAAAGATGGCTGCAAGAACCAAAGACAGAAAAACAAATTTTAGACAAAATTAAAGAACAGGGAAGTTTATTTAAACCCGGCGAAAAAGTACAATATTCTAATTCCGCCTATTACCTTCTGACAAAAATTTTAGAGAAAATTACTAAAAAAACTTATCAGGAAAACCTTAGGGAAAGAATCATTAATCCTTTACAGTTAAAGGACTTTTATACAGCCGGTGAAAAACCTAAACAGGTTGCAGAGTCCTTTACTTTCACTAATAAATGGACTTTCGTGAAAGATTTTGACTTCAATAATGTTGTGGGCGTTGGCGATATTGCAACAAACCCTAACAATCTGAACATAATCATCAATGCCTTTTTCAATGGAAAGCTCGTGAGTAAAAGTTCTATTGAACAAATGCTTCCTAAAAACGAAGATAATTTTGGCAGAGGCATTATGCAAGTTGATTTCTTAAACAAAAAATATCTAGGACATAGCGGCGGTACTTACGGAACTTATTCTTTTATGTTGATGAATAAAGATGACAATTTTTCTATTTCTTATTCATTAAATGCACCAAGAGTCAGCAGCAAAAATTTCATCACTTATATTACTAATATTCTTTACAATAAAGATTTTGAATACCCTAAATTCAACGAAACAGCACTTTCAGAAGCAGATTTACAAAAGTATACAGGTGAATATAGTTCTAAAAGTATTCCTTTAGGCTTAAAAATATTTATAAAAGACGGGATTCTTTTTGCCCAAGGAACCGGACAACCGGAATTTCCACTGGAATATGTAAAAGACCATATTTTTACGTTTAATACTGCCGGATTAAAAATAATCTTCAATCCTGAAAAACAAGAATTTGAACTTTATCAAAAGGGTAGTTTATTTCAGTTCAGTAAAAATAGATAAAACAAAATCCTTAGAAATTTCTAAGGATTTTTTCATGTATAATAAATCTACAATATTAACATTCAGGCACATTCACTGCAATTGCGAGACCGCCTTCTGAGGTTTCCTTAAATCGGTCGCTCATCGAAAGTGCCGTTTCCCACATCGTCTGGATCACTTCATCTAAAGTTACTTTTGCTTTTGCGGGATCACTTTCCAAGGCGATATTTGCTGCCGTAATCGCTTTTATCGCTCCCATCGTATTTCTTTCAATACAAGGAATCTGAACTAAACCTTTAATAGGATCACAAGTTAGCCCTAAATGATGTTCCATCGCAATTTCTGCCGCCATCAAAACCTGACCAACGCTTCCACCAAGAATCTCCGTTAAACCAGCCGCCGCCATTGCTGAGGAAACCCCAACTTCTGCCTGACAACCGCCCATTGCTGCGGAAATAGTTGCATTTTTCTTAAATAAGGTTCCGATTTCTCCGGCTACCAGTAAGAATCTTACAATATCATCATCACTGATGCAATCTGTAAAAGCCTGAGAATACATTAATACCGCAGGAATTACACCACTCGCACCGTTAGTCGGAGCCGTGATAATTCTTCCAAAGCTTGCATTTTCTTCATTTACAGCCAATGCAAAACAGGCAATCCATTTATTGATATTGGTAAAATTTTCTTCAGCATCAACTACCTGTTGAAACCATTCATCTTTATTTTTATAGATCTTGTCTCCTAATAATTTCCTGTTGATTCCGGCTGCTCTTCTCGTAACGTTCAAGCCGCCCGGAAGAATACCTTCTTTGTTTACGCCTTTGTAAATACATTCTTTAATCTGCTGCCAAATGTAAAGTGCTTCTGCTCTTGTCTCCTCCTGAGATCGCCAGCTTTCTTCATTAATTAAAATTAAATCCGACATTTTATCAAACCCAAGTTTCTGGCAATATTTTACAATATCCGAAGATTTATGACAAGGATATATCGTACGAACACACTGCTTTTCTATAGAGTTTTTCTCCTGACTCATAATAAAACCACCCCCTACAGAGTAAAAATCCTGAACAAGTTCGGTTCCGTCTTCAAAAATCGCTTTGAAGATCATTCCGTTTGGATGATAATCTAAAGACCGGGACATATTCAATACCAAATGATGCCCGTAAATAAATGGAATTTCTTTTTCACCCCCTAAATTAAGAATCTGAGAACTTTTAATATGTTCTATTTTGTCATCAATTTTTGTCGTATCAATGGTCTTAAAGTCTTCCCCATTCAACCCAAGCATTCCGGCAATATCGGTTCCATGACCAATCCCCGTTTTGGCAAGTGAACCGAAGAATTCCAGAAAAACTTCCTTCACCTCATCTATTGATCTCTCTCTTTTAATAATTCTGATAAATGCAGATGCTGCATTCCAAGGTCCCATTGTATGCGAACTAGACGGGCCTATTCCCACTTTTATAATCTCAAAAACCGATATTGATTCCATAATTGATTTTCATTTCCACAAAAAAACAAAGATAAAGGTTTAATCGGATAAAAAAATTGTAATCTGTACGGGAGGAAAACTTTGCTAAAAAGTACCGCCAATTTATAATTAGACCAAAATAATTTAAAACAAAAAAGCCAAAGATCGTGACAATCTTTGGCTTCAAATTAAAACTATATGAACACTGTAGATAAACTATTTTTATGTGAGTTGTGAATTTAATTAAGTCTAGCTTAAAACTCGCAATTCTTTTTAACAAAGACTTTCTTCATGCTGAGACATATCCAATCCCATTTTCTCTGATTCTTCAGAAACCCTTAATGTGATGATACTATTTGTAATTTTATATAAAATGAATGAACCAAAAAATGCAAATAGAGAAACAAGTACCAATGCCATCATGTGATGCGCAAACACTTCCCAACCACCGTGAAGCAAACTTGCATTTTCTCCATGAGCAAAAATAGCAGTCAGGATCATTCCCATAATTCCGCCAACGCCGTGGCAGGCAAAAACATCCAATGTATCATCAATTTTCTTTAATGCTTTCCAATTAACCATTATATTGGATACAATTGCAGAAATAAATCCGATAAAAATACTTTCAGGAATAGAAACAAATCCGCATCCCGGTGTAATGGCAACTAAACCAACTACCGCACCGATGCAAGCTCCCAAAGCAGAAACTTTACGTTTATTAATTCTGTCAAAAAAGATCCAGGTCATCATCGCAGAACCTGAGGCGATAGTTGTTGTCCCGAAAGCCATGGCTGCTGTTGCATTAGCGCTTAAAGCCGAACCAGCATTGAAACCAAACCAACCAAACCAAAGCATTCCCGTTCCCAACATCACGTAAGAAATATTGGAAGGCTCATGATGAGGATTCTTTCTATTCCCGACTACGAGAGCACCTGCCAAGGCTGCAAATCCCGCACTCATATGAACCACTGTTCCTCCGGCAAAATCTTTAACTCCGAAAAATTTATTTAAAAGCCCTTCCGGATGCCAAACCATGTGGCATAGCGGCGTATAGATCAAAAGACTAAACAGCACCATGAATAGAAGATAGGACACAAAACGAACCCTTTCCGCAAAAGAACCGGTAATCAAAGCCGGTGTAATGACCGCAAATTTCATCTGAAATAAAGCAAAAAGCACGAAAGGAATTGTGGAAGCCATCTGCTTATGAGGTAAAACACCTACTCTGCTGAAAAACGGATAGCTTAAAGGATTTCCTATAATTCCGTAATGTTCACCATTTAAAGTAAATCCTATAGAATCACCAAAAGACAGAGAAAAACCAATGACCACCCATAAAATTGAAATCACCCCTAATGCGATAAAACTCTGAAGCATTGTTGAAATTACATTCTTTTTACCCACCATACCGCCATAGAAAAAAGACAAGCCCGGGGTCATGAGTAAAACGAGTCCTGCTGCCGCCAAAATCCAGGCGACATCTGAACCCACGATCTTATCTTCACTAAGAAATTCTCCGGTATTTGGAAAATCAGCAATCGGACTCCAAAACAGTCCTCCTATTGCCACCAAACTAATCATACTAAATGAAACGATCCATTTCAAACCTACTTTCATAAAATTTTTCTGTTTACCCCCTCAAAAGTAAGCATTAATTTCATAAAAACAATAAAATATTTTTAAAACCCCCTAAATTTTAATTAAAATTAATTTAAAAATATATTTATTTCAAAATATCCCCTAAAATTTTGGACACCTCATGAGGTTTTGTTGCCGGAAAAAGGTGGGTACCTCCTTTTATGATGAAATTAGGTTTTGAATATTTTATCGGAAAAACAATATCCCGATCTCCCAAAATCTGAATCACCTCAGGGGTTTCTTCAAATTTCCATTCTGATACTTTTTCGACAGACCATTTTAAATAATAGGGATCTCTGACTCTAAAATATTGTAGGATCTTAGGATTTTTAGGATCAAACAGTTTTCTCACCACAGAATACATATTAGCAGCCTTATCGTTGAAAAGACCAACAGGCAAAACCCTCGGAATTTTTGTGTATTCGCCCAGTTTAATGAATTTCGATTTTTCTTTGTCGGATTTTATGCTTCCAAGAATTACTACTTTTTGTGCCGGTTTTATCTTATTAATTTCCTGAACCACAATACCTCCAAAAGAATATCCCAAGAGGCTGAAAGGCTCTGAAACATCTATTTTTTCAGCCATTCTCTGGATATAATGACTGAAAGGTTCGTTCATCTGTGGAATGAGCCAGTCTATAAAAACAATTTCATACTGCGCCGGGAATTTTATTTTTTCCAGCACTTTAAAATCTGCACCGAGACCGCTTACAACATAAATTTTCATAGAACTAAAATAGTAAAAATCATCAAAATAGACTCGCATCTCTTTTTGGTTATTATCAATGAATACACTCAGGTTTTACCATCATGGAAATAGTTTACAACTGCACAAAAAAAAGAGCGACTTAAAAGCCGCTCCGTTATTGATAACAATATTGATCTTATTTCTTTTTTACAGGAATTCTGTTTTCATTATCCAGTTTTTCTGTTGAAATTTTAAATTGAAAATCCATTTCGTTTTTAATGAAATAATCCTTTAATGAAGATTGATAAAATACTTTAAAGTCTCTTCTGTTTAATGAGAACTTAGCAGATTCAATAATCACTGTAAACTGAGTAATATAGGCATTCGCAGGGAAAGAAATCGTTTTTCTCACGCCTTTGATTGTAATATCACCATAAATGGTAGAATTATACTCACTATTGGCTAAAGGGATAATTTTAGTTAAGTGAAATTTAGCCGTAGGAAACTTTTTAACTTCAAAAAAATTGGTACTTTTCAGATCATCGGTAAGCTTTACCTGATCTTCGTCCGACACATCTCCGGCCATAATACTTTTCATATCTATAATAAACTCACCATCGATAAGAACAGTTTTATCAAAATTAAACTTCCCGCTTTTCAGCTTTACTGTTCCTGAGTGCGATGATGCCTGAGTTTTTACAACCTTATATCCCCACCATCTGATTTCCGATGAAGTCACTTTTACGATCTTATCCCCCTTCTTTTGAGCAAAAACAAATGACATGCTTACGCACATCAAAGCAAACAATAGTAATCTTTTCATTCTTTTTTATTTACAATTCAACAAAAATAAAAAAAAGTGTAGAACTTCTACACTTTTAACAATCTTTTTTTGTTTAAATTATTTAGCGGTTACTTTTACAAGCATATCGATATCATCTTTCACAAAAACATCCTGCATGGTAGACTTATAAGCCACATCAAATTTCTGTCTGTCGAAAGAGAATTTATTAGATACCAGACTTACTACTCCTTTGCTGTATGAAATTTTCGCAGGGAAAGAAATAGCGTTTGTTTTTCCTTTTACTGTTAAATCTCCTGTTACGATGCTGTTGTATACTTTATCGTCATTTTTCTTTACACCGGTAATTTTAAAAGCCGCTGTCGGGAATTTTTCTACTTCAAAGAAATCACCGTTTTTAAGGTGACCGTTTAATTTACCCTGATACTCACCAGAAAGGTCTGTTGCGTTGATCGAAGTCATATCCAATACGAAAGAACCTCCAACCAATTGGTTTCCTTTCATGATCATATCCCCAGATTTTACTTTCACAGTACCGTCGTGAGAGCTCGCCTCAGATTTAGCTACTTTATATCCCCACCAGTGAACATCAGAAGCTACTACTTTTTTTGACTGACCGAAAGCCAGACCTCCGGCTAAAACTGCTAATAATAATATTTTTTTCATTTGAATAAAGTTATTTACCTTGTTTACCGATGCAAAAATAGGATACTTATTTGATAGATTTCATTGATGTATATCAATTAAAGTAATTATTTTCATGACTCATATCAGCAAATAAAAAACTCCGAATTTCTTCGGAGCCGTTCTTTAGTCTTGATAATAAGCAGTGTATAGCACAATACCGTTCAATCCTGTATGCTTTGTCTTGATCAGGTAAATGGGGATATTTCTCAACATATCTTCCATTTTATCACTGATCTTATATTTTTCGTAGAATTTATCCTTGTTAATATATTCCCGTATTGTCTGAGCAATATCTCCTGAGATCAGCAAACCACCGGTAGCTTTAAGCTTTAAAGTAAGGTTATTGGCCTCCCTCGCCAGGAATTCAATAAAAGTATCCAGTGTAATTTTACAGATCAATACATCTTCTTCAATCGCAGCTTTGTAAAGCTCTTCAGCAAAGTTGCCATTCGCGAACCGATCGGCTAACCATTCCGGTTCAGGATGTCTTTTCACATCCCTCAGGAATCGGTAAATATTAAATAGACCTGTTTTTGAAAGCACATTCTCCCAGCTTACAATTCCGTAGATATTATTCAGGAACTGATAAAATTCCACCTCAACATTCGTTCTTGGTGAAAACTCTGAGTGACCGCCTTCTGTAGCAAAAGGTCTTAAATATTTTCCGTCGAAGAAATATCCGGCTTCTCCCAACCCGTTTCCGGGAGCAAGAATAGCCACGTTTCCTTTTTCAAGCTGACCGCTGGTGTAGATAGGATCCAGATCACTGTCCTCCAACAGCCCCATCCCGTATGCTGAAGCTTCAAGGTCATTAAGCATTTCTACTCTTTCGAATCCGAAATCTTTCTTAAAGTCTTCTACCTCCAGATTCCACCCCAGCCTTGCAGGAGCACTCCTCCCGTCAATTACAGGTCCCGGAACTGCCATTCCCAGACGCTTTACATTTTCCAAATTGTTATCCTGAATGAATTTCTTCAAAATATCTGAGAATGAAGAAAATTCTTTTGTAGGATAATTATTTTGGATTTTCACTTCTAGACCACCGTTTCCGGAGATAAAATATCCCACAGTGGTAACATCTTCACGAAGGTTTGCCCCGATAATAGAAACATTATCATTATTCCCGTTCTGTACTCCCGGTAAATAAAGTGGAAATTTTGGATTCAAATTCATTATCTCAAATTTTATCTAAATATAATAATACTTTTTGTAAATTCTCAAGGGAATGAAAAAACCTTTCCAAAAATCTGAAAAGGTTTGGCTAATAATTGTTTATATTTAAATCTAACTACTTCCCTAATGGTATATTGTAAGAAAACCCTAGACCAAGATTCCCCACATTATAGTCCTGTCCTGTAAGATCTCCTTTGCTTCCTGTAAATACCTTCTGATATTGTACGAAGAAATTCCAGTCTTTGTTGTGATAACCGATCTCCGGTTTGATGTAAAACCCTCCATCAGGTCTGTCTACGCTGCTGTTTGAGGCAACTTTATCATTACCAACCAGGAAACCATATCCTAAATCAGTTCCAAAATAAAATCCTGTCTGTTTAGGATAAATTCTGATTAAAGCACCCACCGGTACAACTCCTACATCATTATTACTATATCCGTTGTTATCTTTCCCGAAATAATGAGTATATCCCGTAGCAATACCCAATCCGAATCCGGGAGTAATGAGGTTTTGGTAAGCTACATCTACCCCTACTGCTGCAGAAAGGTTGTCTGCGGGAACTGCTAAACCTACATTAGCACCTACTTTCAGCATATTATTCATTTGGGAGCTCTGAGCACTTACAACACCTGCCGTCATAATACCAGCCAATAAGATTGCTTGTTTTAACATTTTCATAACACTGATTTTTAAATTTTACTATCGTGTAAGATGTAAAAATCATGCCAAGAACCGCAAATAACTCTACTTTAACACCCAACAATGACACAACAAAAAGTGAATCAACAGGTTAATTTTAGTTAAAAATTAAATATGCGTTTAAGTAATTCTTTATATTTAATACAGAATTGAGATTTTAATGAGAGCTCTATCTTAAGGATTGCAAAAAATAGCCGTATTAAGAATTCTTAACCGTTATCATTTTAATCCTATCTTAATCTAAGCAGCAAAAAACAAAAAATTGTAATGATACCTTCATCACTTATTAATAATAAACATCTTCTATGGCGAGCCGGTTTTGGAGCGGGAATCAACCAATTGGAAGGTTTGAAAAATATAAACGTAAAAGACTTAATTAATGATTTATTTAAAGAAGAAACTTTTACTGAAATTAATTACGAAACCCCCGATCCGGAAATCCACGATTCTATGACCGCCCCATCACCTGCAGAAAAGAAAAAAGAAATGCAGAAGATTAATCGTGAACAAAACGAAGAGCTCAATCTGAATTTTCTGGATAAAATGGTTAACAGCAAAGAGCAGATGCGAGAAAAAATGGCGTTTTTCTGGCATGGGCATTTTGCTTCGAGAGTTCAAAATCCTAGATTTAATCGGCAGATTCTAAATGTTATCCGAAAAAATGCGTTGGGAAACTTCAAAGATCTTTTGTTTGAAGTGAGCCAGGCTCCTGCGATGTTGAACTTTTTAAATAATCAACAAAATAAAAAAGATCATCCCAATGAAAATTTTGCCCGCGAAGTGATGGAACTTTTCACGATGGGGCGAGGAAATTATACAGAAAAAGATATCAGAGAAGGCGCAAGAGCTTTTACCGGCTGGGGGTATGATAAAGAAGGGAACTTTGTTGAAAGACCAAAACAGCATGATGAAGGCACAAAAACATTCCTCAATAAAACCGGAAATTTCACGGGAACTGATGCTTTAAATATTATTCTTGAGCAAAAAGCAACTTCAAAATTCATCACCACAAAAATTTACAGATTTTTCGTGAATGAAAATGTGGATGATAAGATCGTAAATGTCCTAAGCGAAAGTTTTTATCAATCCAATTACGACATCAAAAAACTCATGAAAGATATTTTTTCAAGTTCATGGTTTTATGATAAAAAAAATATAGGAAACAGAATAAAATCTCCCATCGAATTAATGGCTGGAATGATGCGAACCCTTCCGATGAATATTCAAAATCCGGAAAACCTCATCGTTTATCAGAAATTATTGGGACAAACGCTTTTATATCCGCCAAACGTTGCAGGCTGGCCCAACGGAAAATCATGGATCGACAGCTCGACTTTAATGTTGAGATTACAGATTCCTCAGATTTGGTCGGGCTTACGTCCGCTTGACTATCATCCTAAAGAAGATGATGATGTGGATATGGGTTTAAAAAAGAACCCAAATAATCTGGCGAAAAGCTTCAAAAACCCGAATATTACAATCGACTGGGCAAGAGTGGAAAAGATCTTTAACGGAAAAAATATTGAAGATTATTTAATTCAAAATTCCGGGTCATTGGACATGGATTCGGTGAAAAACTTTTCGGATCGCAGTGTGAAAATGACTATCATTAATCTCATGTCAACTCCGGAATATCAGCTAATGTAAGGTATCAGGCTACAGATTTTAGCGTATAGTTTAATGCTGCAACCCGTCATCTTTAATCTAAAACCTAAGCATATGTTAATCAAAAGAAGAGAATTCCTGAAAATAAGTTCATTGGCTACCGCATCATTGTTGATGCCGAATTTCCTGAAAGCAATGACATTCGAAGATTCATTGGAACCCAATCAGAAGATTTTGGTGGTTCTACAATTCACTGGCGGAAATGATGGTTTAAATACCATTATTCCGGCAAGAAATGACATTTATTTTAAAGAAAGAAAAAATATCGCTATCAAAGATTCTTTGCCGTTGAACGATGAAACCGGGATTAATCCTGCTCTTTCCTATTTTAAAGAACTGCATGATAACGGAGAACTTTCTATTTTAAATAACGTCGGTTATCCAAATCCGGATAAATCTCACTTCCGAAGCATGGATATATGGCATTCTGCAAGCAAAAGCGACGAATATCTGGAAACAGGCTGGCTTGGACGTTTTTTGGATGAGGAATGTTATAAATGCGAACATCCGACTCAGGCTTTGGAAGTTGATGATATGCTAAGTTTAGCTTTAAAAGGCGAAAATAATAAAGCATTCGCCTTCAAAGATCCGAAAAGATTATATCAAACGAGTCAGGAAAAATACTTCAAATCATTATACGATCATCATCATGACGACGAAACGGTTTCTTATTTATATCAAACTTTAGGTTCCACCATCAATAATGCGGGCTATATTTTTGATAAAAGTAAAGCCAAAAAGACAGAACATGCTTATCCGAATTCGCAATTAGGAAAAGATTTCAAGACCGTTGCATCATTGATTAAATCTGACATTAATACGCGGGTTTATTATCTTTCTGTCGGAAGTTTTGACACCCATGTGAATCAGAATGAAAGACAGCAAAAATTATTCGGAGATATTAATGAGGCGGTAAAATCTTTTGTGACAGACATGAAAAACAACGGACTTTTTGATGATATCTTATTGATGACTTTCTCAGAATTCGGACGGCGCGTTGCCGAAAATGCAAGTAATGGGACCGATCACGGAACTGCCAACCAGATGTTTTTCATCAGTGGCGGATTGAAGAAAAAAGGCCTTTTAAATGCCCATCCGGATTTAACCCTATTGAATGAAGGCGATTTATTGTATTCAGAAGATTTCAGAAAAGTGTATGCTACTATTCTTAAAAACTGGCTGAAAGCAGATTCTTCAAAAGTATTGGGCTGGAAAAACGGGGTCTATGATTTTATATAAAGGGCGAAATGGATATACAAATAAAAATTCCAGTATAAGTTAAGCTATATTTTGGTAAATTTCGTTTTGATTGGACAATGGCTTTATCCAAAAGGTTAATATATGAAACGAAAAAATACTACTAGAAGTAGTATTTCACTAATTGTATATCTTAAAACGTTTTACTTGAATTTTCCAGGCTTTTATTAAGTTCTGCAAATTCATTCTCCGTCAGATCTCTCCATTTTCCGACAGGAAGATCCAGCTTGATGTTCATGATACGAATTCTTTTCAGTTTTTTTACCTCGTACCCCAAATGCTCACACATCCGTCGGATCTGGCGGTTTAAACCCTGGGTAAGTACAATCCGGAAGTTCATTTCATCTATTTTCTCTACTTCACACTTTCGGGTCACCGTATCTAAAATCGGAACTCCATTTCTCATTTTTTCGAGAAACCGTGGATTAATCGGCTTATCTACCCGTACCAAATATTCTTTTTCGTGATTATTTTTAGCTCTTAGAATTTTATTGACAATATCACCGTCGCTGGTTAAAAGAATTAATCCTTCGCTGGGTTTATCCAGCCTTCCAATCGGGAAAATTCTTTTGGGATGGTTAATATAATCAACAATATTATTTTTTTCGCGTTTGGAATCTGTGGTACAGACAATCCCCACGGGCTTATTAAAAGCAATATAAACATGTTCTTCCTGAGGTTCGCGAATCGGTTTTCCGTCTACTTCCACCACATCTTCATCGGAAACTTTTGTTCCTAACTCAGGAATTTCTCCGTTGATTTTTATCCTTCCTTCTTCCAAAAGTTTATCTGCCGCTCTTCGTGAGCAGTATCCAACTTCTGATAAATATTTATTAATACGTGTTTTTTCCATTAATCGTCTCCGTAACCTGTATAATTTTTATTGCTGAAAATAGTCACTCCATAGCTCAGTCCAATGAATGTAGCATTAGAGTTTCCTAATTTATGTCCTTCAAAAAAGATTCCTCCTTCCTGGCTCAATCTTTTCGAATAAGAAACCTGAATTCCCAATCTTCCGCCCCAAAATTCTGAATTATTTACTACCGCATTATTCAATTGCTTTCCATAATTAAGATCTATATAAAATGGGCGATCTCCCGGTTCAAAGATAATTTTCGGCTGAATAACCCAATAAATTAAATGGAAATTATCCTGCATAAAACTATATCGAAAACCAGTTCCAACTGCAAAGTTAGGAAGAAAATTATAACCACCAATCGCTGTAATTCCGTACGTTAGTTTACGTGGAATTTCCTGTTGAACATACTGAGAATTGTAATCTGTATTTCTTTCTTTTTTCAAATTGAGACCAACATTCACCGAAGGATTAAAATAAAACCCCATCGATTGCTTTTTAGCCTCTGTATTTTGTGAAAAAACCAGCATTGAGCTGGATAAAGTAAGTAATAAAAATAGATTTTTTATCATATATTATTTTCAAATCTGAACTCGTTTTCTAAAAAATCAGATGTTGCATCTTCAATTTTATAATCTCCAATTTTCGTTCTTCTCAATTGGGTAAGATAAGCGCCAACACCTAATTCCTGTCCAATATCATGAGCTAAACTACGGATATAAGTACCTTTAGAACATCCCACCGTAAAACTTACCAATGGAAAATTGATTTCTACATCTTTAATATAAAGAATAGTCGTTTTTCTGGATTTCATTTCAACCTCCTCACCCGCTCTGGCTAGATTGTAAGCTCTTTGCCCATCAATCTTAATCGCTGAAAATACAGGCGGTTTCTGATCGATCTCACCAATGAATTTCTCTAAAGCAGTATTTACCGCTTCTTCGGTGATATGAGCAATATCCTGATGAAGAATTTCAGGCTTTTCGGTGTCGTAAGATTCTGTCTGAACTCCAATCTTTATTTCGGTCCAGTATTCTTTGGGAGCATCCTGTATTTCTGGGATTTTCTTGGTAAATTTTCCGCAGCAAACAATAAGAAGCCCGGTTGCACGTGGATCTAATGTTCCCGCATGCCCGATTTTAAATTTTTTAGGTAAATTAAACTCTCTTTTGAGTTTATATTTCATTTTATTGACTGCCTGAAATGAAGTCCAATCCAAAGGCTTGTCTAATAAAAAAATATGTCCTGATTGCAGATCTTCAGCTGTCATTAATTATAAGGAATAATTGTTGTTAGTTGATGTTTTTTAGTTATTTTATTAGCTTATTTAAAAAAATAAAAATAAATCAACAAAGCTAATCCAACGAAAATACGATACCAACCCCAAGGTTTGAAACCATATTTATTCAATACTCCGATGAATGCTTTAATAGCTATTAGGGCCACAATAAATGCCACCACATTTCCGACAATAAAAATCATAATGTGATCTTGTGAAGCCAAAATCATTTCATATCCTTTCTGCGGGTTTGGAGTTTCCTTACCCCAGGTTTTCACAAAGACAGAATATACGGTAACCGCCAACATTGTGGGAACCGCCAGAAAGAATGAAAATTCAGCTGCCGCTTTTCTTGTGAGTCCCTGAGCCATCCCTCCAATAATAGAAGCTGCACTCCGGCTCGTTCCCGGCATCATCGCAAGACATTGCCAGAAACCGATGGTTACTGCATTCTTAATGGTAATTCCTTTTTCATCATCAATTTTTGGATTTTTAAACCATCGATCAGCAAATAAGAGCACAACCCCACCCAATACCAAAACGGATGAAATGGCAATCTGATTTCCTAAAACAGCTTCAATCTTATCATCAAACAAATAACCTAAAACCAATGCCGGAACTACGGCAAAAGCAAGTTTATAATAGAACTTTAAATTATTCAGATCAAAGAATTTTTTCCAGTACGCCACAACAACTGATAAAATGGCTCCAAATTGAATCGAAACCTGAAACATTTTTAAAAACTCAGTTTCTTCAAGTCCCATCAAATTGGCAGTAAATCCCATATGGGCAGTGGAAGAGATCGGAAGATATTCCGTAAGTCCCTCAATAATGGCAATAATTATTGCTTTGATTAAATCCATAATTTTATAAAAAATATAGAGATTAAGAAATTGAGAGATTTAGATTTTATGTTCTAAATTTCTGAATCTTTTAATCTCTAAAGTAAAAGTTTAATGCTTTATTTTCTTTTTAAAATCGCATATACCTCGATCACAAAACCTGCAACCACCAGCATTGGAGCAATTCTGATCCTGCGGAACGAGAAAATCCCCTCATTCCATGAGTGCGGATCATATTTTCCATCCACAGTGTTGGCATCTGCCCCCATCATCAGAAGAAACCCTGCAACAATACACGCCAACCCGATCAGCATCCATTTAAAGTTCTGCTGCCCGAAGTAAAAATTGTTTTCCTGAGTGGTTTCAGCGGTTTCTTTACCAAAACTTTCAGCCGAAAATTTATTTGTTTTTTTGCTCATTTTTTAAGAGTAATATAAATCGTCAACATTAGATCTTAAGAATCTCCAGGTGGCTATCACCGTACTTAAAACCGTAATAAAAATACCTACACCAATCACCATAAGCACCAGCCAGAAGTATTGATTATTGTCCTGAACAAATGCAGATCCAATCTGGCTTGTGAAATAATACCAAACACCAAACAGTGCCAGCAGTCCGATTACAGAACCTATAGCTCCTAAAATAACGGCTTCTATAATAAACGGTTTCAGGATAAATCTTCTCTTTGCCCCTACCAGCTGCATCGTTTTAATAATAAATCTTTTCGAAAATATTTTCAGACGAATGGAGTTGTTAATTAAAACCACCGCCAGAATTAAAAACAGAATGGAAAAACCTAAAATCCATTTCAGAATTCTGCTCAGATTATTATATACATCCACCATTAGTGTACTGTCATTCTTCACTTCCAGAATTCCAGGAACCCCTTTAATAGCCTTAATAGCTCCGTCAATCTTCGCGGGATCTACATATTCCGGCTTCAAAGCAATCTCTATAGACGATGGAAAAATATTTTCTTCGAAAAGCGCATCTGTATCAATTCCCATGCTTTTTTTTGCTTCTTTGGAAGCCACCTCTCTGGAAATATACGTTGCCTTTTTTACAGGAGCCAGGGTCTGCACTTCCTTTAAGACCTCAGCCTCCATTTTAGCAATTTTTACAGAATCTTTGGCATCATAATTTTCATCAAAATAAGCATTCACCACCAATTGTTCCTTGATATAGTCGGAATACTTTTGAGCATTAATTAAAATAAGCCCCATTAACCCCAACAAAAACAACACTAAGGCAATACTTATCACCACTGTAATATTGCTGGATCTAAGCCTTTTTTTATTAAATTCATCTACAGATTTAGCCATTAATATTAAAATTTTTGGCTAAAATAGAAAAAATCTTCCGAAATTTGGGAACGAAAAAGATAAAATCACTGTTAATAAAATCATAAAAAACATTGAGTGTAAAAGCAAAAAAACATCTCGGCCAGCACTTCCTGACCGATGAGAACATCGCCAGAAAAATCGTAGAAGGTCTTAGCTTTGAAGGCTATAACAATATCATGGAAGTAGGTCCCGGCATGGGAGTTCTTACCAAATATCTTCTGGAAAAAAATCAGAATATCTATCTTGCAGAAATCGATACAGAGTCGATCGACTACCTTAAAAACAACTATTCCCAAGTGACGGAAAGCAATTTTGTCGGAGATTTCCTGAAACAGGATTTCACCTTTATCAACAAAGAACAGATTGCCATTATCGGAAACTTTCCCTATAATATTTCTTCACAGATTTTATTTCAGATCATCGATCATTATGAGATCATTCCCGAAATGGTAGGCATGTTTCAAAAGGAAGTAGCGGAAAGAACAGCCGCCAGTCCGAGAACAAAGGATTACGGAATACTGTCTGTCTTAATTCAGGCCTATTACGATACGTCTTATATGTTTACGGTACATGAAAATGTATTTAACCCACCTCCAAAAGTAAAATCAGGAGTGATTCGGATCACAAGAAATCCGAAAGCAGGTTTAGCCGGAAATGAAATATTATTTAAGCAAATCGTAAAAACAGGCTTTAACCAAAGAAGAAAAAAGCTCTCCAATGCATTAAAACCGTTAAATATCCCGGAAGCCCTGAAAACTCACGAATTCATGGATAAAAGAGCCGAAGAGTTAAGTGTGGCAGACTTTATTGCATTCACTCAGCTTTGGAAAGAAAACCAATAACATCTATGAGAAGCTATTCCCGCTTTCCACTGTATCTTTTGTTCCGCTGCGCTGCACAAAAGGATGCCGTTGCAATCGGGGCTATACTTCAGTCATTAATTTAAAGCAAGACCTAGCAGAAATAAGTCTTTTATTTTAACAATCAGATCATAGGCTATGGTCCATATCTTAAAAATAATTCACCGACGGAGAACAAGAATTCCAAAATCTGCGCAAGGCTTATCTGCCTGAGAATTTCTGTTCTGCAACCGGTCTTAAAAAGTGAATTTGCTTATTCTGGTTCACCAATAACTAAAATAGAAAAGCCTCACCGGCAGGTGGGGCTTTTCTATTTGGATTAAAATTTCAAATTACTGATCAAAATGGTTCGGATGCTGAGCCTTGATATCATCTACCGTTCCCAACACTTTATCCTTCAGAGACTCCTGATATTTCTGAAGATTTTCAGCCACAAGAGCATCTGCACTTCCGATGATTTTTGCCGCTAAGATTCCGGCATTCAAAGCACCGTTCAGGGCAACGGTAGCCACAGGAATTCCGCCCGGCATCTGAAGAATTGATAAAACAGAATCCCATCCGTCGATAGAATTACTGGATAAAATAGGAACTCCAATTACAGGTAAGGTGGTACAGCTGGCCACCATTCCCGGAAGATGCGCGGCACCTCCGGCACCGGCAACGATTACTTTTAAACCTCTTTCCTGAGCTGTTTTAGCATAATCAAACATTCTTTCAGGCGTTCTGTGCGCTGAAACTACGGTTAATTCATAAGGAATATCCAGAGATTTCAAAAAATTCGCAGCCTGTTCCATGATCGGCAAGTCGCTTTGACTTCCCATAATAATTCCTACCATTCTTCAATTTTTATTAGATGTTCAAAGATAAAAAATTAATAAGGTTAAATGCAAAAAGGCGCAAAACTTGTTCTGTTACCCAATGAAGTTCAGGAACTGTATCCATTGATATTGTCTTTTACTCAATATTTTTGCCAATCACACATCATTTGAAATTTGAAAAACTATACACTCACCTTCGCCATTCTTACGGTTGCCATTGTTTGGGGAACCACATTCCTATCCATTCGGGTTGCAGTAGAAACCATTCCCGCTTGGTTTGTGGCAGGAATCCGACAGTTTTTGGCGGCGATTATTATGTTGATTATCTTGGTTTACAGAAAACAGTTCAAATGGATTGGCTGGAAAAATCTGAAATATCAACTTATTTTCTCTTTGTTGATGCTGGTTATTGCCAACGGATTAACAACGGTTGCCGAAGAAACTTTAACGAGCAGTTTAACCTCATTAATAAGTGCCACCTCGCCTATTTTGGTATTTTTAGGAAGTGTTGCGCTTGGTTTACAAAAGTTCACTTTTCGGGCTCTGATAGGAATTCTCATGTGTTTTAGCGGAATTCTCTTTATTTTTTGGGACGGAATTAAAGATCTCGCCAATCCGGATTACAGATTCGGAATACTTCTATTATTCATAGCTATTTTAGGTTGGGCTTCCGGAACTATTTTCACCAAAAAACTGAATATCCAGAGCAGTAATATTTCGTTAAATCTCTTTTATCAGTTTGCCTTTGCCGGAATTCTGCAGATTATTTTTGCTTTCACTTTTCTAGAAAATTATAATTTCGAAAACTGGACTTTGAAAAGTATTTCAGCCATGTTGTATTTATCGCTTTTTGGTTCGGTGGCAGCATTTTTCTGCTATCATTATGCACTAACGAAAGTTTCACCCGTACAGGTTTCTATTTTAGCCTATATCAATACTATTATTTCAATATTTTTAAGTTGGTTGATCTTGGATGAACAAATTTCTGCTAAATTTATCATTGCAGCCGTTTTAATTATCGCAGGAGTTTTTGTGATTAATTATAATCGGGAAATGTTTAAAAAACAGAGAATTGAATAATTTAAAGATCACTTGTAAGCACATTAAATTTTCTATTTCCCTCAAATTTTCTTATATTGTTTAGATCAAGATTTACAATATGCTTAAAAAAACACTACTTACTCTTTGTGCTTGTTCACTTTTGTTAATCAATTGTACCGATAAGGAGAAAGAAAACAATCTGGCTTTACGAGAACAGCAGTTATTGGAAAAGGAAAAACTTTTTGCCAAAAAGGAATCTCAATATCAGGCTCTTTTAAAAATGAAAGATAGTATTTTTTCTAAAAAAGATTCAGTGAAAGTCGTAAGATGGCCAGAAGAAATTTCAGGATTATGGAGTGGTAAAGTAATTTGTACAGAATCTAACTGCAGCGATTATGTAGTTGGTGATCAACGAACCGACAATTGGGAATTCGATAATGACTCGACCCAACTGGTGGCAAAGATCATCAACAATAATAATCTTATCAGGCTTTATACAGGAAAATTTGAAAATAACGAGATCAAATTAAATTTCAAGACCGATTCCACAGCCAAGAAAAAAGTAGAAATGAATGTTCTGCTTAATGATATTTCGGATAATAAAATCCGGGGAACAAGAACGGTTGCCGTCGACAATTGTCTGGCTAAATTTTCTGTAGAATTAACACGTTCCACTAAATAAAAAACACCTATGACATTGCTAAGCATACACAACCTGAGTCTTCCTATCGAAGATCCGGTACTGAAATTTCTATTGGTGTTGATTATTATTTTGGCAGCACCCCTTCTATTAAACAAAATAAAAGTTCCGCATCTGTTAGGATTAATTATTGCCGGAGCGGTTATTGGCCCCAACGGATTCAATGTTCTGGCGCGTGACAGCAGCATCGTGGTGACTGGGACAACGGGCCTTCTCTACATTATGTTTCTCGCCGGTCTGGAAATCGATATGGGAGATTTCAAAAAAAATAAATGGAAAAGCCTCACTTTTGGTCTTTATACCTTCATCGTTCCATTTATTTTAGGATATTTAGGCGGATATTATATTTTACATTTTTCCGTACTAACCTCGGTTCTTTTCGCCAGCTTATTTTCGTCTCACACCTTAATTGCTTATCCATTAGTTAGCAAATTGGGTATTTCTAAAAATCTAGCCGTTAATATTACCGTTGGCGGAACAATGATCACAGATATCCTTGCCCTATTGGTACTTGCCATTATTGTAGGAATGTCGCAGGGCGATGTAGGAACAGAATTTTGGGTTAAATTATCTGTATCATTTATTGTTTTCGCGTTAATTGTACTTGTTATTTTTCCGATTATTGGACGATGGTTTTTCAAAAAAGTAGACGACAAAATATCACAATATATATTTGTTTTAGTAATGATTTATTTGGCTGCACTTTTGGCGGAATTAGCCGGAGTTGAAGCCATTATCGGAGCATTTTTCGCAGGATTAGCCTTGAACAGACTGATTCCGCATACATCTTCTTTAATGAATCGTGTGGAATTTGTCGGAAACGCTATTTTCATTCCTTTCTTTCTGATCAGTGTCGGAATGTTGATCGATTTCAGTGTATTTTTCAAAAGCTGGGAAACCATAGAAGTAGCAGGAATTATGCTCGTTGCTTCCATTGGTGGAAAATATCTTTCAGCAGTGGCAACGCAAAAGACATTTAAATTGTCTAAAGAAGAAGGAAAACTTATTTTTGGATTAAGTTCTGCTTCAGCAGCGGCAACCTTAGCCTCGGTAATGGTTGGGTATAATATTATCCTTTCTGAAACTGAAACCGGAGAACCTGTAAGACTTTTGAATGAACATGTTCTAAACGGAAGTATTTTGTTGATATTAATTTCCTGTACCATCTCATCATTTATCTCCATGTCGAGTGCGCAGAAAATTGCAGAAAGTGACAATGAAGATACCGTTTCCGGGAACAATCATGAAGAAGAAAACATTCTTTTGGCAATCAACCACGAAGAAACTGTGGAAAGAATGGTCAACTTGGGAATTTTAATTAAAGCGCATTCCAATACAGAAAATCTTACCGCATTGAACGTGATTAATGAAGATAAAAATGAATCTTCGGTAAAAAATGCTGAAAAATTGTTACATAAAGCTACCGATTCAGCTTCTGCAGCCGACGTTAAAATCAAGACTATAAAAAGATATGACAATGATGTGGTAAACGGAATCAACAACGTTATTAAAGAACAAAATATCACAGATCTTATCATTGGTCTGGAAGATGAAAAAGGATTCTCGCCAGCATTCGTTTATAATCTTTATAATGGCTATCTTCAGAATGACAACGCTAATGTATTGGTTTACCATGCAGCGCAACCTCTTTCTACGATTAAGAAATATGCAGTGATGATTCCGGAAAATGCTCATAAAGAAGCTGGATTTTTCCATGCTTTGCTCAGGGTTTGGAATATTGCCCGAAATTCCGGAGCCACTATCGTTTTTTATACCCCGGAAAATATTCTGAGTATTTTACAGAGAATCATTAAAAAAGCCAATATTGAAGCCGAATTCATTATTATGAAAACCTGGAGAGATGGTGAAAAAACTGCTTCTGAATTAAAAGAAGATGAAGCGCTGATTCTCTTCATGGCAAAAAAAGGAATGCAGTCTTTTATTCCTCAAATGCGATTGATTCCGGAACTTTTAAACAGAAAGCTGCATGATAACAATTACCTTTTAATCTACCCTTTCTCAGATTTTGATAAAGATAATTCTGAAAGACGCTCTGTAGGAAATCACGATGATTTTATGGAAATCGGAAATGTGATTAAGAAAATTTTTAAATAAGATTTAGGTGAATATGAAAAAAGCATTAATAATTGGAGCATCAATTATAATTTTCATCATAATTTTTGTTACTATTTACTGGAATTTACCTATTACGATAACACGAAAATCTGATATAGAATCTGGAAATAAGATCATTCAAAATATTAAAAATTATCAAAAAACAAATGGAAAACTCCCTGACAATAACGATTGGAATACTTTAAGAAAATTAGGTTTTCCTTTAAAAGAAAAAGCTCCTTATTTAGATTACGCAACAGATCATCAAGGAAATTTTGAACTGATTTATATTGATGGTTTCGACGGCCCATATCTATTATGGAATTCCAACGAACAAAAATGGACTATTGATTTTCCTAAATTCAAATAAAAAAAGACTGCTTTTGGGCGAGGGCACTGAAAAACCCCGTTCATATAGAATTACCAATTGATTTGGAGTTAGAATTAAGAGTTTATTACGAAAATTAAACCTTCGTAATAAGCTTTTTTTCTTTTTTTCAGTATCAAATTTTTGAGGTTTAACGGGATTGATATTGCGCCACGCCTGCGATGTTTATAAAAGACGGAGTATAGATCGATTTCTCTATATTAATTTCAGGATTCTCTTCAAATTGACAGTGAAAATAGCCATTGCACCCTGCATTTGCATATTTTCAATACCATTTGCAATCGCCCTGTCGTAGCCGTGTACGTTTTTAAGCTCGCTGTTTTTGGCTTCGATTTTATAGCGGTGTTTCGATTTTTCTTTGTAATAATCGCTTTCCTGAAAAATCATTTGCTCCTTATGTAAGTCTGATTTTATGGAAACCGAATAAGTTTTAGATTTTGCTCCTTCTTTATAACATCCTTCTTTTAATGGGCAAACCTTGCATTTTTCAATATCAAAATAATAGGTATCCACTTGATTTCCGCCTACGTGTTTCTTCCCGCCACGAGCTTTGCGAATCGCCAAATGCCCTGCAGGACACACAAAACGGTCGGCATCTTTATTGTAATCAAAACGGTCTTCATCTTTTCGAAAACCCTGGGTGATGGAAGGATTAAGTCTGGCTACTATTTTAATATTTTGTTCGCCCGCAATTTTCAGATTTTCTTTTCCGCTGTAAGCAGCGTCACCAATGATGGCATCTACCTCCATCCCGTTGTCCTGGCTCATCTGCAGTAATTTTGGCAGTTCCGGGCCGTCGCCTTTTTCTCCCGAAGTTACCACGGCCGCCGTAATAATCCGCTCTTCGCTCATCGCCAAGTGCGTTTTGTATCCGAAAAAAGAACTGTCAGCCGATTTGTGACCCGTTTTAGCGTCGGCATCTTTTGAAAAAACCATCTGCTCCCCGGTGTCTCTCACTGTTTCCTTCAAAAGATTCAGCTTCTCCTTTACAGCAGGAATCTCCCTGATAGAAGCTTCGTTTTCAATGCGTTTTTCGAGTTCTCTGCAATAATCCAATTCTTTGTTTAAATCATTTTCAATATTTTTTGAGGGCATTTTAGTTTTAAATTCTTCATCAAACTGATAAACGGTCTTGCGAAGCAGTTTTGAGCGCTCCCGCAATACTTCTATCGTTGAAAAAGGATTGCTCATCGACAAGGTGTGAGTGGCATCTACAATGATGGATCTGGATTTGATGATGCCTTTTTCAATCGCAATACTCACGGTTTTACCAATGAGCAAGCTTAAAAGATCACTATCTTTCAAACGCAGTTTTCTGAATTTTGTAAGGGAACTGGGATTGATTACATCTTCTTCCGGAGTCATATCCAAGAAATATTTAAAGGACATATCATACCGGGAACGCTCTACCACATCTACATCAGAAACTGTATAAATACTTTTTAAAAGCAGGTATTTAAACATCCGTACCGGACTTTCAGCATTGCGACCATTGTTTAAGCAGTATTTGCTCAAAAGCTCATCATAGATGAAAGAAAAATCAATCAGCTCATTAATTTTTCTAAGAAGGTTTTCCTTCGGTACAATTAAATCATACAAACCGGAATAGGCACTCAACGGAAGTTTTTCTTGCTGTATTAACATTTGCTTTGCTATTGAAATTTACATTGAAGATAAAAAAATAACCAAAACTTTTAAAGTTTTGCTTATTTTTTTTAATGAAGTTTACTTTTTCAGTGCCCTCCTTTTGGGCAGTCTTTTTCAATATAATAAGTTCTTTTATTTACTCCGCAATTACTCTCACCATCGCTTTCACCTGCACCAGCTTCTCCATCAATTCCTCTCTGGAATCGGCCAATACGTTAATATGTCCCATTTTTCTTCCCGGCTTGGTCTCTGTTTTTCCGTAAAGGTGAACATAGGTTTCCGGCAATCTCAGCACATCTTCCATGCCTTCATAAATTACTTTTCCTGAGAATCCTTCCGCACCTACCAAATTCAGCATTCCGCTGTAAACAATCGCGTCTGTATCTGCCAACGGTAAATTTTTCACCACACGATACATCTGCTCAAACTGAGAATTGGCATTTCCTTCCTGACTTTGATGTCCTGAATTGTGCAATCTCGGAGCCGTCTCATTCACCCAGATTTTTCCTTCTTTATCTAAAAATAACTCAATAGCAAAAAGTCCCGGAGAATTCACAGCAGCTAAAAATTTCTCAGTAATAGCCGTAATCTGATCTTCAATTTCTTCCAATAAATAAACCGGACAAACATTGAAATCAAGTAAATTCAGTTTCGGATCTGCCACCATTTCCGTTACCGGGAATATTTTGGTTTCTCCGTTTTCGTTTCTTGCTACGATTACAGAAAGTTCTTTGTCGATGTCTACTAATTTTTCAATAACAGAATCTTCAACCCAAAGATTTTTCATATCCTCAGCAGTACGAATTACCTGAACGCCTTTTCCGTCATAACCGCCTGTATTCATTTTTTGTACAAATGGCAGTGGCATTTTTATTTCGTCTGAACTTCCGTCCATCACTTCAAATTCCGGACTTGGAATATCGTGTTCTTTATAAAATTGTTTTTGAAGGATTTTTTGTTGAATCGTTTTAATGATTTTTGAATTCGGAACCACTTTTATTCCCTGATTTTCCAATTCTGCCAACGCGTCTGCATTTACGTGTTCAATTTCAATGGTTACCACGTCTTTATCTTTCCCGAAATTTAAAACCGTTTCATAGTCATTAAAATTCCCTTGAGTAAAGTTAGAGATCGTATGGCAAGGCGCATCAGAAGCCGGATCTAGTGTATAAAACTGATCGTCATATTTCAATGCTTCCTGAATCAGCATTCTTCCCAATTGTCCTCCTCCTAAAATTCCTATTTTCATTTTTACTTTTATTTTTTCTATTAGATTTAATTTAAAACTTTTTTAAAACGCAAAGTTCGCAAAGGTTCTATTTAAAATACTTTATGCTTTTAAGTGCGCAAAGGCGTTTCACTTAAGAAAGAACACTAAAGTTTTATTAAATTTTATCAATTTTCAAATATCCCAATCCCATCGGGTTTTCCTGATTTTCCGCATCCGATTTAGTCAATACAATGGAATATTTTTCTTTCATTTCCTGAGGCAAAATATCGCTTACATTAAAAATATCGTCAATATCTACTCCATGCTTATCATCAATATGACTCACCGCTCCTTCAAAGCCCATCGTTTTATAAAAGTCAGTTGCTTTTGCTTTTTTCACAATATCTCCCATCGAATTCCCGACCATCAAATGCTGTTCATGAAACTCTTCAAAAAAACCTTTTTTATAACCTCCAAGATTAATAAAATATAATTGCTCTTCCGATGTTTTTTCCCCTTTCTCCACAATTTTCACTTCATATCCATCCGCAAATTTCACCTCCTGATAACAGTCTAAATGTATTTTTCCGTCTGCCTCTTTCCAGAAATTTTTCATCTCAGGAACCAGATCTTTAAGACTTTCTGCAATTCCGAAAAACACATCGTGTTGCTCAATATTTCTGCCTTTTGGCGTTGCACCAAGGATGATATAGAATAATTTCAACTGATTTTCCATCCTGCAAAAATACGTCAAAATTTATCTTTTTTAAACGTTTGGCAGAATTCTGCAATAGTTTTATATTTGTAGCATGTCAGAAATTATTATTCTCTTCCTGGGAGCAATCTCGGCGGGACTTCTGGGCTCACTTACGGGTCTGGGAGGAGGAGTTATCATCATTCCTTTACTCACGCTGGGTTTCGGCGTTCCTATGCATTATGCGATCGGTGCTTCGCTTATTTCTGTGATCGGAACTTCTTCCGGTGCCGCCGTAGCTTTTGTGAAAGAAGGATTTACCAATATGAGAATCGGCATGTTTTTAGAGATCGCAACCACAGCCGGCGCTATTGTTGGTGCTTTGGTTTCGGGAATTCTAAATCCTAATACCATTGGAATTATTTTCGCAAGTATTCTTCTTTTAACGGTTATTTTAAACCTAAAAGGAAAACCTGATCATCAGGAAACCTTAATTAAAGGAAGTTTAGAGGATAAATTAAAGCTTCACGGAACTTTCCCTGATAAAGGTGTAATTAAAACGTATTCGGCAAGAAATACTGTTCCGGGATTTCTAATGATGATGTTTGCAGGTGCCATGTCTGGTCTTTTGGGGATCGGTTCAGGTGCATTAAAGGTTTTGGCAATGGATAATATGATGAGATTACCGTTTAAAGTGTCAACCACTACAAGTAACTTTATGATCGGAGTAACTGCTGTTGCAAGTGCTTTGATCTATTTCCAGAGAGGTGAAATTATTCCTGTAATTGTAGCTCCGGTTTTAATTGGAGTTGTAGTGGGAAGTTTCATCGGTTCAAAAACATTAATGGCCTCCAAAACAAAAAAACTGAAAACGTTCTTTGCGATTGTGATCACTATTTTGTCAATTTATATGATGTATAACGGTATCAACAAAAGTTTCAGATAATGAAAAAGGACTTCACAGACGTAGATTTGAACCGCTCTGTCGGAAATCTTCTGAGATTGGGCGTAATTTTATCCGTTATTACTTCACTGATTGGTTTTGTAAAATTATTCATGGAAGGCTTTAAAATGCCTAAAAAATATTCAAGCTTGGCTATCGGAACTTCTTCCGAAAAAGTTTGGGGGCATTTTTGGGATTCTCTTTGCAAGGGTGAAGGTTCTGCGATCATCCAGCTGGGAATTCTTTTGCTAATTTTCACGCCTTTGATGAGAATTGTTTTCGCTTTAATTGGGTATTTAAAAGAAAAAGATTACGTTTATGTAATCATTTCCTCTATCGTGTTAGCGATTATGGCGATTAGCTTTTTTACGGGTTACGCACATTAATTTTAATCATCTCTTCAGAAGCGTTGATACAAATTCAATGTCTTATTGTGCTTTTTAAACCACAAAAGTCACAAAATTTTTTAATACTTTAGAATTTTAGCTAAATACTAAGTCGTTGAGAAGAACACAATAGTTTTAAAATTATTTAATTTTTATTTTGTTTTCTTTTGAAGAAATATCCAAAAAACTTCTAAAATTTCTTTTGATTCTTTTGCGGTAAAAAAAACAAATTTACCAAAGGAACAACACAGCATAAATTTATTTTTTTAGCCACGAATGCACGAATTAATACTTAAAATTCGTGCATTCGTGGCATCAAATATCAATTAATTAAGCTTCATAAAACTCCAGCGGTAACTGATCCGGATCTTGGATAAAGAAAAATTCTTTTCCTGTAAATTCATCGATCCGAATATCTTCACAAGCCAACCCTTTACCGATTAATTCCTGACGTTTTTCATTAACATCATCCACGGAAAATGCCAAATGCCTCAATCCACAAGATTCCGGTCTGGAAGGTCTTTGCGGCGGATTGGGAAAGGAAAACAATTCAATCACATAATGCTCTCCAATCGCAAGATCGAGTTTATACGACTGTCTTTCTTCACGATACACTTCACGGATGGCATTTAAGCCTAAAACTTCAGTATAAAATTTCTTGGAAACTTCGTAATCTGAGCCAATAATGGCAATATGATGGATTTTCATTTTAAAACTTTTTAAATTCTTCTTCTAATAATTTTTGTAAACTTTTTACTTTTGATCCTTGCAGTTTTCCTTTCGTCTTGTATCAATTAAATATTGTATTTTCCATTCCCCATTTTGCTTTATTAATTGAAAACTATTCGCACCGCAATGTGAAAGTTTCGCTTTATAATAGAAAGAATACGGTGTAAAAACACTTGCCAGAAGACCATCCACATGAATTGCTTCTATGGAAATTCTTTCATCCAGATCATCTTTGGAAGACTTTGAAATGGATGTAATAAAATCTTCCACTTTATCTGTTTTTACAATTCCATCTTTAGTAATCGTTTGGAAAATAGCATTTTCGGCAAATATGGTTTTTACTAGTTCAGGATTTGCGGTTTTCATTCCTAAAAACAGTTGACGAATAGGCTTTTCGACCTCTTTGTGCAGATCGCTTTGTCCAAAACAGAAAATACTCAAAAATATTGTGACTGCAAGTAATTTATTCATGATCTTGTATTTAACTAAACGAATAAAAATAAGCAAAATAAACGTTATACCATTTTATCTTTGAAATTTCCTTTACATTATTCAACCCCTACGGGGTTATAATATCATTGAATACGTATTCATCGGGTTTCACCCGACGCTACTGATATTTACCCCCTTCAGGGTTTATTGGGGCAAATTCAAAAAGAAAACCGCATTAATCCGAGAACACATTAACAAACTTTAAAAACCGCTTGATTTGAAAAATGATAAAAATGAGTTAAATTTATCCTCTTATTTCAATATATATGTGGACAGCTTACCTGATTCTGATTGTACTATTACTAATTTTAACCATCCTTCCGAAAATTCAAAATTCTCACTGGATATTTCGTGTTCCAGAATTTGGTAAAATACAGATTACCTATTTTATTCTTTTCACGCTTATTCTAGGCTTTATCGTAGGTTCTTCGGATAATATCTGGTATTATCAGGGACTTTTAATTATTCTGTTTATTCATCACGCAGTTACTTTGGTAAAATATACCCCGCTTTATCCTGTAAAAAAGCATACTCAACAATATCAATCTTCAGCAAAACTGAACTTTATTTCTGCTAATGTGTATCAATTCAATAATGAATATAACAGATTTACTCAATTGATAGAAAAATATCAACCTGATATTTTCCTAACCATGGAAAGCAATGGTGATTGGGAAAAAGCCCTTCGTCCGCTTGAGAAAGATTATCCTTATCAGCATAAAGTGACGCTGGAAAATACCTACGGAATGCATTTTTACTCTAAAATTGAGGTTAAAGATTCACAAACTTACTTTTTCGTTGCCGATGATATTCCTAGTATTGAAGCTCATTTACAGACGAAAGACGGCTTCCAATTTGTATTTTTCGGAGTACATCCGCCACCGCCAAGTCCGACGGAAGAAGAAACCTCAAAGGAAAGAGACGGCGATCTGCTAAGTATTGCGAAACGCGTGAGAAAAATTAAAGAACCTGTGATTGTAGTGGGAGATTTTAATAATGTTGCCTGGTCGAAATCCTCGGTTTTGTTCAGAAAAACAAGTCATTTGATCGACCCCAGAATCGGGCATTCTTTTGTTTCTACTTTTCATGCGAAATACCGTTTTCTGAGGTTTCCTATTGATTTGATGTTCCACAGCGAGCATATTTTCATTAAAGATTTAAAAACGCTTGAAAATTTTGGTTCCGATCACCTTCCGGTTTATTGTGAATTTTTCATTGACCATCAAAATGATGAACAGGAAGAACGAATAGATCATGCTACACAGGAGGAAAAAGCGGAGGCTGAGGAAATGATTCGGGAAGGAAAAGAGGAGGATGGAGAACGTGATGCTGTGGTGACGGAAGGTTAAATTTTGACTAAAGTCAATTCCATTATAACGAAAAAAGCGGGCTAAAGCCCGCTCCTATTGATATTTTATCTTAAAATTTCATGATGTCTTTCACTACTCCATTATGTTGAGTATGCTGTAGCAATTCAGCTTCGATGAAAGTTTTAATTTTTTCTTCAGAACCGTCATTAGGGAATAAAAGATGAACGTTTGCTCCCGCATCCAATGTAAAGAATAAAGGTAAATTAGTCTCTTTTCTGAAATCCCAAATTTTATTGATTACTTCCAGCGTTCCTGTTTTCATTAAAATAAAAGCCGGTTCGCTCATCATCATCATAGCGTGTAAAGTAAGTGCTTCATGTTCTACTAAGCGGATAAAACTTTGCATATCTCCGCTTTCCAGAATTTCCTTCATCGGACCAAAATTTTCTCTGGCTTCCAAGAATCTTCTTTCCGCATACGGATTGGTATTCATCAAACCATGTCCCACCGTTGAAGAAACGCTTTTCTGCCCTTCATGAATCAGTAAAACCCAATCATTAAAATCTTTGAAAATATCATGAATTTCTTCATCAGGATATTTTACCGCAAAAAGATCTGAACTTCCTCTCACCTGAGATTCTCCCCAAACGACTAATCCGTTGTACAAACTTCTGCATGCGCTTCCGCTTCCTAATCTTGCGAGAAACGAAGCTTTTCTCAGTGATTCTTCTTCTGAATCTATCCCCGAAAAAACTCCGTCAAGCTTCATCAGACATTTTGCAATTGCTCCAAAACCTGATGCCGAACTCGCTATTCCTGAGCTGTGAGGAAATGTATTTTCAGTTCTGATAATGTATTTTCCTTTTAAAATCCACGGAAGATACTGTTCAATATTTTTGAAATATTTTTCTATTTTTTCGGCAAACTTCAGTTCTTCATTTCCAGCCAAAAAAGTCTGAACAGAAAAAGGCTCATCCGCCAAAAACTCCATTGTGGTATTGGTTTTACAGTTATTTAAAGTATAACTGATGCTCGGGTTCGCCGGAATCTGATTGTCATATTTTCCCCAATATTTGATCAGGGCAATATTCGAAGGACAGCTTTCCGAAACCGTTTGCGTATATATCGAAAATTCTTCTTTTCCTAAAAATTCTTGTGTTGTTGTCATAGTTTAATTTAAAAATGATAAAACTTTATTAAGCTAAATTTTTAGAGGCTGTTTAAATTTTATTGCCAAAAATTTTTATAGCTATTTTGAGATGAATTTTTTGCTTCGTGTTTGCAGATTTAGCGGGCTAAATCAAAAATAGGAAGTGAAAAATACGCTCAAAAGAGCATCAAAATTGAGCAAAGATCAACTTCATTAAGGATAATAAATAAAACGGTAAAATTTTAAACAGGCTCTTAATACATTTTCTCAATAATATCTGAATATTTTTTAAGAACCACATTTCTTTTCACCTTCAAAGTCGGAGTAATTTCTCCGGTATTGATGTCAAATTCTGCAGGCATCAACGTAAATTTCTTCACCTTTTCATAATCTGCCAGATGAGATTGTAATTCTTTTATTTTCTCTTTATAAAGATCGATAATTTCTTTCTTTTGAACAACTTCTTCCCAGTTCGTAAACGGAATATTGTTTCGCTTTAAATGTTCTTTTAAAAACTCAAAGTTAGGAACAATTAACGCAGAAACAAACTGCCTTCCTTCCGCAATTAAAATAATCTGCTGAATAAAGTTATTGTTCGTTAAAAGATTTTCAATTTGTTGCGGAGCGATGTATTTTCCGTTAGAAGTTTTCATCAGATCTTTGATTCTGTCGGTAATAATTAAATTTCCTTTGTCATCAAATTTTCCGGCGTCTCCTGTTTTAAACCAACCATCTTCAGTGAAAACTTTCTGTGTTTCCTCAGGTTTGTTGTAATACCCTTTCATGATCCCGTTTCCTCTCGCCTGGATTTCATCATTTTCTCCAATACGCATTTCTACGCCTGGTAAAGGTTTTCCGCTTGTTCCATGTTCAAAATGAGTTAACGGAAAAAGGGTTAAAGTTGCTGTAGTTTCCGTCAGACCATATCCAACCGTAATATGAATTCCCACCGATTCGAAAAACTGGGTAACTTCAGGGGATAAAGACGCGCCGCCACAAGGTAAAAACCATAATCTACCGCCCATTTTTCCTTTAATTTTACTGAAAACCAGCATATCGGCAATTCCTTCTTTCAGCTTTAAACCCAGCGGAGCCGCCTGTTCATTTCTTCTGAATTCAGCCGTCTGTTTTCCGACTTCCACAGCCCAGTTGAAGATCTTTTTCTTTAATGATGATCCTTCTTCGGCCTTTTCCAAAACGCCTGCATATACTTTTTGGAAAAATCTCGGAACTGCGCACATCATGGTAGGCTTTACTTCCTCTAATGTTTTTGCAATATCCTTCGGATCTTCAAGGAAATACACTCTCGCACCGCCATACATACAAAGTAAACTCCAGCTTCTTTCGAAGACGTGGGTTAACGGTAAAAATGCCAGTGATAATTCTTCTTCGAAATTTTTAAACTTAAAAAATTCAAAATGAGCATCAAATGCTTTGATAAAATTTCCGTGCGTTAACATCACTCCTTTCGGAGTTCCTGTCGTTCCGGAAGTATAAATAAGAGTCGCTACATCATCAAATTCCTTTTTCTGAATTTCAAATTTTGGTGATGATTTCGCGATAAAATCTTCTAGATAAAAACTGCTGAATTCTTTTTTGATCCAGACCGCTTTTTTAGAAATAATGATCGTCTGAAGGCAGCTCCCCTTTTGTAATACTTCGAGAGACGCATCATATTGTGCCTGATTTCCTACTAAAATAAGCTTAGCCTGAGAATCGGTAATAATATATTCTGCCTGTTCTGTATTATTGGTTGAGTAAATAGGAACGGTAATCGCGCCTATGGACATAATTGCCATATCAAAGATCATCCACTCTCCGGAATTATCAGCATAAATAGCCACTTTATCATTTTCCCCAATTCCGGCATTTCTTAATGCATTGGCAGTTTTATAGACCACTTCACTAAATTTTTTCCAGCTCAGCTCCTTCCATCCGCCTTCTTTCTTTTTAAAGCCAATAGCAGCTTTTAAGGGATGTTTTTCTACATTCTTTTGGATAATCGCCTCTGCAAGATTCATTTCTTCAGCTTTTTGTCGTTAATATAATTTTTAAGATGAAAATCTACCGATTCTTCCAACGGAATGAACTGGTAATTTAATCGATCTTTAATTTTTTGATTGGAAACAATATTCAGCGATGAAATTGCTTTTACATTCGTTCTTGTCGCCATTCTCAATACGGGAATCAGCCATCCGAAAAGCCGGTTTGCCCAAACCCCTACATTCAGCTGAAAATCGGAAAGTATTTTCGCTTCTTTTAAGCCTAATGCCTTTCTGATTTGCCTTCCCAGCTCGGCATATCTTTTATTTTCAGCAATGATGATAAAACGTTCTGCAAACCTATTTTTCTCCATCAATTCGACACAGATTTTCGCGACGTCTCTTACATCTGCATAGCTTGTACCGCCCGAGAACGTAAAACTGTTCTTCTCAAAGGTTGGGAAAATATCTCCACTGCTGTTGCCCCAATTTCCGCTTCCGATAATCATTCCCGGATTTACGATGATGGTATTCAAACCTTCAGCAGAAGCTCTCCAAACCTCCATTTCTGAAAGGTGTTTCGAAATGGCATAAGCAGAATGCTCTTCTTTGGGATTAAAATCGGAACTCTCGTCCAGCTCCCCTTTTTCATTAAAAAGATCAAGAACCGCAATCGAACTTACATGAAGGAATTTTTGAACCTCAGAACCTTCACAGGCAAAGAGTAAATTTTCTGTTCCTTTAATATTGGTATGATAGATTTCTTTATCATCTTTAGGATTAAATCCCACTTTTGCAGCACAGTGATAAACCTCATCTACTCCTTTCAGCGCATCCTGAAGGGACTGAATATCATCAAAATCCACATCAATCCACTCAATTTTACTAAAAAATTCATCCGGATTTTCAGTGTAAAACTGATAAGAATGCTTTACATCATCCAAATTACTTGTAGGACGCTTTGAAGCGCGCACTGTTTTCCCTCTTTTCAGAAGTTCCAGAGCGACGACTCTACCCAAAATTCCGGTGGCACCTGTTACAAAAACCATTCATTATTTTTACTTGGTTGTGGACTAAATTATAACAATATTTTCTAATCGGCAATTCCGAAAAATCTGCCGAAATAGGCAACTGCAAATTTGCGATTTTTAAAGGAGATTTTAAGGTGAAATATCGATAAAAGTCGCAAAATTTTAGATTTGATACATATTGGGCTTCAACTTCAACTCTAGCTATAACAAAAAAAACGGACTGAAGTCCGTTTCTATTCGTATCAATTATAATTTCTTTAATTTACATCAAAACCATATTATCTCTTCTCGGTGCTTTGTCACACAAAACATCGGCAATACTTTTGGAAATAAGGTTTCCTTCCGTAAGGTTATCTAGCCAGAAAAACTCTCCGGCAGCATTGATCTCGATGAAATAATATTCATCATCCGGCGAAACGATGATATCCAGCGCGCCATAATCTACATGATAAACATCCAATAATTCCAGAACTTTATCTTCAATATCTTTGGGAAGTTCGGTCTGTACCCATTTATCAATTAAGTTGACCCCATCTTTTCGCCAGTCGATTTTAGCATCTTCAGACTGTTGAGAATCAATTTCAAAGGCGTAAACATCACGACCGACAACGGTTACCCGAAGTTCCTTTTTCTTTTCGATCATCTTTTGAAACTGCATCGGGCAATACAAAAGAGAATCCAGTTCTTCCAGCTTATCTTCTGAAACCACGTTGGTAAACACCACATTTTCAACACCATCTTCATAAATCGCGAAACCGGTCTGCATTTTCGCAACTACATTTTTATGTTTTAATATAAATTGTCTGGCTTCATCTGCATTGTTGGTAAGGCATGATTCAGGAATTTTCAACCCTATTTTCTCAGCAATTTTCAGCTGCTCCTCCTTACTGTCCAGCCTTCTGTAAATACTGGGTTTTCCCAATGAATACGCATCCACAGACTCCAAAAAGCCGAAAAGCGTATTACGGATCTCGCCCATCGCGGCTCCAAAAAACTTAGGTTCCAATTCCTCACGCAGACCTTCCCCAATATTGTAGGCTCTTCTATACCAGATGGCTGCAATGTCATCCAAACGATGTTTTGCTTCAGGGGTTTCAAGCGTTGTGCTCCATTTTCCGTCCTGAAATGAAGTGGTTAATTTATTTTTTAAAGGATATAAATCAACATCGAAACGAATGACTTCACATCCGTTTTTGTCAATATATTCCGTCACTTTTTCAATTGAAAAATTATCTTTTGTATGAGTGATAATTAAAATTTTGTTCATGGATATTTATTCTTTTTATAAGATTGTCTGCTATTCTTTGTGCTATAGGGAAATTTAATTCCTTCTGTAGCATCCCCCATTCTCCCTGCGGATTGACTTCAAGGAAATAATATGTTCCATCTTTTCCTTTAATCATATCAATGGCTCCTAAGTAAAGATTCATTTCCTGCATCATGAATAATAAATTGGACTTAATATGTTGAGGTAAATCATAATCAGACCAAAAATAATTTTCCTGAGCAACTCTCCAATCCACATTTTCGCTGTTATTGATCTTTCCAGTAAAAAATTCACCGTCAACATATACAATCCTCAGTTCATATTCTTTGTCAATATAAGGCTGAAAAATCATGGGACAGTAGGCGATATCAGCAATATATTCCAGATTATCTTCATTAATAACCGTGGTTGAAAGGAAGTTTTCACCGCTCATCGATTTAGTAATCACGCCGTGTAGTTTGGCGACCGCTTTTCCATTGCAATGCTGGTGAAAAAATTCCGTAATTTTCTCTTCATCGTTGGAAAAAAGAGTTTTAGGAATGACTAAATTATTCTTTTTGGCGATTTTAAGCTGAAGCATTTTATTCGTATCAATTCTCTTTTCACTTTCAAAGGAATTGATCCACGGAACATTTTCCAGTGTGGTGATCAGGTTATCACGAAGTGCCACATATTCCTTTGTAAATATCTTTTCATAGTGGTCATCCAGTTCTTCAGGAACCGTGATCCGCCAGGATTTTCTGTGCCACACCGCTTTTACATCCTTTGAGTGAATGGTATTTCCTGATTCATCAGTAAGTTCGAAAGAATCTTCATTCACATTTATTTTATAAAGGTGATTCAGATGATCGGAATTAAGCCTGAAATACGGAATATTTTTGGTCTGAAGATATTCAAAAAAGAGATCTATATTGTAAAAATCCTGCGAATGGGTAATACAAAGGATCATTGATTTATTTTTTTTTATTAAAAAAGGAAACTTAACGTTTTAAGCTTCCTTTCCTTTTTATATAGTTTAAATTACCTGTGGGTCTAAAGATCAATATACTGGATATCGTCATCACCATCTGAAGGGTACTTCTGTGTCTGCGCAAGATCCTTTTCCGGAAGCGTTGCCGTATCATTAAATTTGTTAGTTACACTAGAATCTCTCTCAGGGATGGTAATAATATCGCTACCGCCTTTTACTGTTTCAGGATCTTTTAGTTGCTTTTCCAAAAATTTAGCAAAAAAAGGCTGTTTTTTTACATTCTTATTGTTCATATTATTAGTTTTTAGATATTGTTTTAAAGCTCAATGATTGAAATCTCTCCCGACTCATCGCTGTCAGAGGGATACTTCAGGGTAACGTGATCCTGAACCGGACTGCTAATACCATCCATAACAGGCGCTGTACTGGCATCAATAAGTGGCGCCGTAATGATGGCTGTACTTCCTCCCTGAACATTTTGAGGTTCCTGAATTTGTTTCTCCAAAAAGAAAGCGAAGAAGGGCTTCTTCAGATTTTTCTTTTTCATACTCTTCAGTTCTCAGATTATACGGTTTGAGTGTCGTCATCACCGTCAGAAGGAAACTTCAGAGTCACATGATCGCCTCCGGGACGAGTTACGGTATCCATCACGACAGAAGTAACAGAATCTTTTAAAGGGTTTGTCGTAACAGGACTATCTTCAAGTGCTGCTGTAAGAATCGGAGACGAACCTCCCTGTATCGTTTCCGGATCTTTGATCTGCTTTTCAAGGAAGGATGCAAAAAAAGGTTTTTTAGAATTTTTCTTTTCCATGGTATTAATATTTAGTGATTTAGTGCTTCTAAAGTATTAAAAAAAAATCACACAGAGAAGAATAATATATATTTTAATAAAATTTTAACAAATTTAAATTAAAACCGGCATAACATTAACCCAAATTCAAAAATTCCTTTACAATTATAGCAAAATCCACAGGATTTTCTGCCTGAACCCAGTGTCCTGCATTTTTTACAGTTACTATTTTTGCTTTCGGGAACTGCTGCTTAATGGAAAATTCATCCTGAGGAAGGATATAGTTCGACTTTTCTCCGGCAATAAACAAAGTCTCTCCATCAAAAACACCAAATTGCACAGCATTAGAGACAAATTCCGTATATTTTTCAGCTAATGTTTTGAGATTGAATCTCCAGTTTAGCTTTTTATCATCATCCCAGTACAGATTCTTTGTTAAAAACTGGATGGTGGATTTTTCAGGAATATAGTGTGTGAGCATGGCTTCGACTTCATTTCTTGAATTTACCGTATTAAAGTCAACACTTTGCAATGCCTTAATAATGCCCTGATGATGTGGAGGATACGCCTTTGGAGAAATATCAACAACAATTAGTTTATCAACCATTTGAGGATATTTTATCGCGAATTGCATCACTGCTTTTCCGCCGAGGGAATGTCCTAGAATATGCGCCTTTTCAATTCCGTAATGGTTCATATAGCGCATGATATCATCAGCCAGATCATTATGAGACATATCTTCGGAATGAAAACTTCTTCCGTGATTTCTAAGGTCTATCAGATGAACGGATAAAAACTCTCCCAGATCTTTCCCAAAGCCTCCCCAGTTATCCAGCATTCCGAATAATCCATGAAATACCAAAAGAGGTGTAGACGAAATTGTTTCGCCAAATATTTTTGAATGTAAAATTTCCATTTTCTTAGATATTTAGATATTAGATTTCAGATATTTAGATATTAGATTTCAGATATTAGATGACAAACTGACCATTATATTTTTAGTCTTTTATCTGAAATCTATTATCTATCGTCTGTAAATTTACCATTTTGCCAATCTCTTCAGATAAGCCTGAACTGTATTTTCTAATCCCATGTATAATGCTTCAGAAACCAGCGCATGACCGATAGAAACTTCCAGCAAATTCGGGATATTGTCCGCAAAATATTTTAAATTATCTAAACTAAGATCGTGTCCTGCATTAATTCCCAATCCAAATCCAGAAGCGATAACGGCAGTATCATAATAAGGTTTGATTGCCTGTTCTTTATTAGTTAAATAGTTCTTTGCGTACGCTTCAGTATATAATTCAATTCTGTCGGCACCTGTTTTTGCAGCATACTCCACCAATTGAGGATTAGGATCAAGGAAAATTGAAGTTCTTATTCCTGCATTTTTAAATTCTGCAATAATCTCACTAAGAAAATCCAGTTGTTTTTGGGTATCCCATCCCGCGTTCGATGTAATCGCATCGTCAGCATCAGGAACCAGAGTCACCTGTTCCGGTTTTACCTCCAAAACCATATCTATAAATGACCTGTGGGGATTCCCTTCAATATTAAATTCTGTGGTAACCAGCGGCTTCAGATCATAAACATCTTTTCTTGTAATATGTCTTTCATCAGGTCTCGGGTGAATGGTAATCCCCTGTCCTCCGAACTCCTGAATTTTAATTGCAGCTTCTGTCACGCTGGGTGTTTCACCTCCTCTTGCATTTCTAATGGTTGCAATTTTATTAATGTTTACGCTTAATTTTGTCATACTACAAAAATAAAAAAACCCAATTTAAAAATTGGGCTTTTCGTATAAACATTTTTAACTTCCTTGAAGGACGATTCTCACGACGGTAAGAACAATATTAACTCCTAAACCGATCAAAGCCAAATTACAGGCCGATTTCGCCGCCACCGGCTCTTTATCTTTTTTAATAAAGTAAATAATTGCACCCGCCAAAGGAATACAAAATGATAAAATCTTCAGTCCAACATGTAAATCTTCATTCTGCTGGTTTGAATTCTTTTGGTAATCTTGATTAAAATCGTTCATAGTTTGTTTTTAAGATAATAATATTTCGATGAATTTGTATGTATGATAAGTAATTCGTTCACTTAATCCGCTCATTCCAATTCCGGCCAAAACACCGGTAACACAACGCAGAAAATTGTTACTTTCTCTATTGAGGTAAGCCTGGGTGAGACCGTCCACAAGGGTAGGCAGAATAAGAAGCAGACTCACAAAAAATCCAATCTGATGAAACCACAACATAGGAATCATAAAAAGAAAGCCTATGTAGATCCCTGTGCATCTTGCACATACCGGAAATTGCTTCTTTTTATAGAAAAAAGATCTAGATGGCATTCTGTGGCAATCTACCCATTGTATTTTTGTCATGTCACGAAAATACAAAAATAAATATTCCAACAACGCTTTTTACATTAATTTAATCAATAAACATATGCAAATTAACTAATTACATTCTTAAAATAATAAAATTAAAAGATCTACAGATTATTTTGGCAGACCGATCTGCATGATCTGAAGATCGAATTCCTTAGAAGCCACCATTAAATGATCAAAAATATCAGCCTGAATCTGTTCAAAATGTTCCCATTTAGAATCATTTGCAAAACAGTAAATTTCCATAGGTAAACCCTGTGTGGTAATATCGAGCTGGCGAACCATTCTGGTAGCGTCCTGATTGACATCCGGATCATTTTCAATATATTTCTGAGCATAATATCTGAAAACCCCGACATTGGTCAATTGATTTCCATTGATTATTTTGTCTTTATGTTTAATATTTTCCTTCTCTTTTTTTAGCTCTGCAGTTTTTCCTTCGAGATAATCCGAGATCAGATTGATTTGCTTAAGCCGTTCAATATCTTCATCGTTTAAAAATTTAAAAGAGGTAATATTAAAGTAAATAGATTTCTTTATTCTTCGGGTATTAGATTCAGACATGATCTGCATATTTTTAATCTCCGTCGTTAAAAGATCATAGGTAGGGATGGTAGAAACTGTTTTGTCAAAATTGGTGATTTTGGTTGTTAAAAGATTTATTTCAGTGATATTTCCCTCAATGGCATACTTTGGGATGCTTACCCAATCCCCCACTTTAAGATTTTTAGAGGTGGCCACGTGTATCCCTGTTACAAACCCTAAAATCGTATCTCTAAAAACCAGAACCAATACCGCGGTAATTGCCCCCAGACTTCCTACAATGGTACTTCCTTTTATTCCAAAGACCACACAGATTCCCACCACGGAAAAAATAAAGATCCCCAGAATCTTCACCGTTTCAGAGATGGCATTCAGCGCCATGATTTTGTAAAAATCCTGTTTGATTGTAAAAAAATACCTAAAGGCCGTGAGCGCTCGATACAACATACCTGCAATAATCATTACCAAAGCCAGATTAATACATCGACTGATGAATATAGTTGTGGCAGGCAATGCGCCGTAAAAAATAGATTCGTGAATCCCCCCAATAAAAATAAGCGCCCCGATATGCGCCAGGGAATTGGAAATTTTAGACTGATAGATAGACTGTATTACCGGAAACTTTTCCTGATTTCGGAAAAACCGGAATACAAAATTGATAATAAATTTATATACAAAATCCAGTATCAAAAAAATGGCACCAAGCAAAAGCAGCTTTATCATAATATGAAAAATCCAGTCAAATCCGGTAGGCGATATTTTGCTGATATAGCTATAAAGGGGTTCGGTAAGTTCCTGTAAAAAACTTTTGGTTTCTTTTATCTGGTCATTCATTACAGCAAATTTAAAAATTTAGGTCCGATTTTAAAAACAATTGGCTTTATACCATTTTATCTCCGAAATTTCCTTTACATTATTCACCCCCTGTGGGGCTGTAACATCATTGAATACGTATTCATCAGGTTTCATCCAACGCTACTGATATTTAGTTTATGAAGGTAAATCAAAAAAGAAAACAGTATTACTTTAATTTTCAGCTTCCTTTAAAGACTTCAAAAAAATATTTTCATACCATCTTACCGGATTGCTTAGTCTTACTGCATCAATTATCATCCCAAAAAATATTTACCTTAAACAAAATTCTTCTTTATTTTGTATTTTGCGGTATAAATTTTCAGCATGGATACCACCTTAATTAATATACTCTGCCTTGTTCTTCTGTTTATAGGAATGCTGGGTACTTTTTTGCCCGTTTTACCGGGACTTCTGCTAAGCATTTGTGGTTTATTACTATATAAATTCGGTACTGATGCAAGCCTCCCCATGCTGTATGTCTGGGTTTTCGGAATACTCACGGTGGCTTCCGTGGTGTTAAGCTATGTGATCCCTGCAAAAACCAACAGAAAATACGGAGGAACGCGCTGGGGAAGTATAGGGTCTTTCGTGGGAACGATCATAGGCTTATTTCTGCCTATTCCTTTAGGTTTTTTAGTCGGGATGTTTGCGGGCGTTTTTATAGGAGAATTATTGCATGACCACAAAGACCTGCACAAGGCGTGGAAATCCACAAAGGGAGCATTTGTAGGGTTTATTTACGGAACGGGTTTCAGTTTTATTGTAGGCGTGGCAATGTTTTTGGTAGTATTGTTGAATATGCTTAATATTTTAAACTAAAGTTATGTTATATAAAACCATTATATTCAGTTTAGGACTTTTAACACTAGTGAACTGCAATGCTCAGAAAGAGCCTGCAACCGCAACAAAATCTTCAGTTTCAGAAACTAAAGAAAAAAAGGTAAAGCCGATGAATCTTACCGGGGAAACCCTCTTTTTTAAAGAAGGGGAAAATAAATTTCTAAAAGACTACCAAATGAATGTCACCTTTACAGGAATCTCAGAGGACAGCCGCTGCCCTGCAGATGTCAATTGTATCTGGGCAGGTGCTGCAGTAGCAGATGTGCAGGTTATGGGCACTACAACAAGGCCGGTCAATCTTCATCTTGCCACAACAGATAACGCCGGAAGAAATTATTTTAAATCAGCAGAATTTAATGGATATACTATTACCTTAACGGAACTTACCCCCTATCCTGATTCAAAAGATGGCGTAAAAGCGTTGAACGGAAATTATAAAATAGGAATTACCATCAAAAAAACCGGACAAAAGCCTACCATGAGATAGGCTTCTTTCCTTTTGAGATTAAATATTCGTTGATTTTTGAAAAAGGTTTGCTTCCGTAAAACCCTCTATAGACAGAAAATGGTGAAGGATGCGCCGATTTTAAAATAAAATGCTTAGTAGGATCGATGAATTCTGCTTTTTTTTGTGCAAAAGCTCCCCAAAGAACAAAAACTACATTTTCTTTTTTATCTGAAATTTCTTTAATGATAAAATTGGTAAATGTTTCCCAGCCGAGATCTTTATGAGAATTGGGTGTATGTGCGCGAACGGTTAACGTCGCATTTAGCAGTAAAACGCCCTGTTTCCCCCAATCGTCTAATTCTTTTGAAGTTCTTTCAACGCCAACATCATCTTTCAATTCTGTAAAAATATTTTTTAAGGATGGCGGTGCAGCAACCTGCTCGGAAACAGAAAAACACAAACCATTCGCCTGATAATCGTTATGATAAGGATCTTGCCCGATAATTACCACTTCAATATCATCAAAAGGTGTAATTTCCAGTGCTCTAAAAATTTGATTTTTCGGTGGAAAAACTTTTGTGGTCGCGTATTCTTGTTTCACTTTTTCCCAAAGGTTGGTAAAATAGGGAGTGCTTTTTATGGGGGCTAAAATTTCTGTCCAGGTCATTTTTTTAATTTGAAATTTGAGAATGATTTAATTTGAGAATTCAATTTTAACGCCAGACTGTCATTCTGAATGAAGCACAGTGGAGAATCTCTATTAAACAACAAATTTAAGGAATAAAAAATTAGATTTCTCCTTTGTATAAATAATAAACATAACGTTATTTCTTCAAGCTAAAAACCAAATTATCAGGAAAACCTTCATCCTCTCTTCCCTCTTCCAACACAAAATCATGTTTTAAAAGAAGACCTTTTGAGTTTTCGTTAAACTTATTGGTCATCGCAACAATTTCCTGCAAATGTAAATGATTAAAACCAAAATCTAAAACAGCTTTTAAAGCTTCAGACATAATGCCTTTTCTGTGATAATCAGGTAATAATTCGTAACCGACTTCCGCTTGTTTTCGATCTTCAGAGAAATTCCACAAACAAATTGTTCCGATCAAATTCGGTTGATCCTTTAAAGAAATTCCCCAATAACACGTTTGGTTATTTTGGGTTCTCTCTTTAATGGTCAAAATAAATTGAAGCGCATCGTAATTATTTTTCGGAGAATTTCTTCGAACAAATTGATTAACGACTTCATTGCTTCGAATACGTAAAATATCTTCAACGTAGCTTTCGTTGATTCCTTTTAATTCTAATCTTTCGGTTTCAAGTTTCATGCTCAAATATAAAAAATCCTGATCAATAGATATTTTCAAATCATCAAATTCACTCATTTACAAATTAACATTCACATTTTCTCACTAAATTTGCACTGTGTATATAAATAAAGAAGATTTAAACGAATTAGAGTTTCCGCAATTGCTCGCGGAAATTTCTCCTTTTGCGTATTCTCCGAAAACGAGAGAAAAAATTCTTCAACTTCGTCCGATGGAAATTGACGAGGCAGAACTTTCATTGAAAAAAACGTCCGAATATTTGTCGAGTTTTGAAAGTTCAAATGCGATTCCGTTTGATGAATATGAAGATATTGAAAGTGAGCTTAAGCTAATGCTGATCGAGAATTACCGTCTTGAGAACAACGCTTTCATCAGAATCAAAACCATCACGGAGCAAATCGGGAAACTGCAGAAGTTTTTCCCCACCATGCCTGAAACTTTTCCTACCTTAATTCAGGATGTTTCTGTGTTGGAATTCAAAAAAGAGATTATTGATAAAGTTGATAAAGTTTTTAACCGATTTGGTGAAGTAAAAAGTGAAGCTTCTCCTATTTTAAAAGGATTAAGGACAGAAATTCAACACGCTAAAAAAGCAATTACTGAAAATTTCAACCGCGCTTTGTTCAATTATGGGCAAAGTGATTTTTTGGATGATATTCGCGAAACGATTATTGACGATCAAAGAGTGTTGGCGGTAAAATCTGCCTATAAGAAAAGAGTCGCAGGGCGAGTTTTAGGACTTTCAAAAACAGGTTCAATCACTTACATGCAACCGGATTCTGTAGTAAAACATTACTTCAAATTAAAAGAAAGCGAAGAAGAAGAGAAAAAGGAAATTGATAAAGTTCTGAGAAAATTAACCGCAGAATTGGCTGAATTTCAACCTCAGCTTTGGAGATATCAGAAGTATATTTTCGATCTCGATTTAACGAGAGCTAAAGCAAAATTTGCTGAGCTGATTAACGGAGTTTTACCGAAAATCAATCGTCACAGAACGTTAAGATTAAGAGAAGCTTTCCATCCTTTATTATTTTTAAGAAATAAAGCGGAAAACAAAACGATTTTCTCTCAAACCCTGACTTTAACCGATCAAAACAGAATTATCTGTATTTCCGGACCGAATGCGGGAGGAAAATCAATCACGCTGAAAACCGTTGGATTGCTTCAATTGATGATCCAAAGTGGAATTTTGGTTCCGACGCACCCGAAATCCGAAATGTTTTTCTTTGATAAAATCATGACGGATATTGGTGATAATCAATCTATTGAAAATCACCTTTCGACCTATTCATCAAGATTGAAGAAAATGGGCGGAATCATTCGTGAAGCTGATGCAGAAACGTTGTTACTCATCGATGAATTTGGAACAGGTTCCGATCCGGAATTGGGTGGTGCTTTGGCAGAAAGTTTCCTTGAATTTTTCTATGATAAGAAAAGTTTTGCCATCATTACAACGCATTACACCAACATCAAATTGGTTATAGAACAGCTTCCCCACGCAGAAAATGCAGCAATGTTATTTAACGAAGAAACGCTGGAGCCGATGTACAAACTGGAAGTGGGACAAGCCGGAAGTTCATTTACTTTTGAAGTTGCGGAAAAGAATAAAATTCCGAGATTTATTATTCATTCTGCGAAGAAAAAAGTGGAGCATGATATTGTGAATCTGGATAAAACGATCGTAAAACTTCAACAGGAAAAATACGAAGTTGAAAAACTAAAAACTGATCTTGCCGAAAGAAAAGAATCCGTTGAAGACAAGCGTGATAATCTGCAAAAACTGAATGAGCAGCTTCAACAAAAGCTATTCAATTTCCAGAAACTGTATGAAGAAGAACACCGTAAACTTCAGTTCGGAACGAAGATCGAATCGTTTATCGACAGCTATGTGAAAGGCAAATCGAGGAAAGATGTGGTGAAAGATTTCGTAAAAATTCTGGAACAGGAAAAGTTCAGAAAAATCGGAGCTGATAAAGATGAAAGCAAGCGACTTCAGGTGGTCAAAAGAAAAATTACGCAACAGCTGAAGAAAGAAGAAGTGATTGAAAAAATCACGGAGACCAACGAAAAGCTTGAAGAAAAACGTAAAACCGACCGCGCTCTTTGGATGAAAGTGGGACAACGTGTAAGAATTTCAGGAAGTACAAGTGTCGGAACGATTGAGAAAATTTCCAGAAATAAGGTGATCGTGAATTATGGCACGTTCAAGACAACGATTGATGCAGATGAGCTGGAAAGAATTTAATTTTTAATAATGACGGTAGAAACACGAATCGTTTTCAAGGATTTTTTGATGTTTAATTTAAAAAATTCATTAATACGAATCATTGTATTTCCTATAATCGCATTGATTTTTTTTGGAATCAATTACTACAATGCAGATAATGACAATCGGGAATTTCTGGAGTCATCATCCGTCTGGTTGCTGATATTTTTTGTATTTATCATTATCAGAACGTATTTCAGCGTAAGGAAAATTTTTTATTCAAACCAAATGATTCAGGAAAATATTTCTTATACGTTTACAAATGAAAACATTCAATCTAAAGGAGAAACCTTCGATTCAGAATTTGCCTGGAATACGGTTTATAAAGTGAAAGAAAAGAAAGACTGGTTTTTGATCTACCAAACGGCTCAGATCATGAATATCGTTCCGAAAAAGTTTTTCACGAAAGATCAGATTTTAGAATTCCGAAATATTGTGAAAAATAATAAAGTACGGTCAAAATTAAGAAACGATTAATTTAAAAATAAAAAGAGAGTGTTTATGGTTTATGGACACTCTCTTTTGTTTTATTTACTTTTTGATGAATTTTAATTGAACTGACTGATCTTTATCTTTTACATGAAGAAAATAATTTCCTCTTGTCATATTGTGCAGATTAATTTTATTATTAGAGACCGTTCCTTCATCTACTTTTTGTCCCAAAACATTATAAATTTCAAAATTTGCATTGGCGATAATTCCTGATACATGAAGAATTTCCGAGGCTGGATTGGGATAAATCGTCACTTCATTTTTCTTGCTGACTTCATTTGTAGATAAGAAACTGCTTGAGAATGTAATTCCGTAATCTTCCACTTCACCTTCTGCGAAAGTTCCGCATCCGTTGCTGATAATTTCCGGTGAAACAATAACCCTCATGACCGTTCCGCACACCGCATTGTTAGTCCCCGTAAATGCAAGCGCCGGAATGCTAAATGAACTCGTTACAATGGGCGATGTTCCGGAATTCGTATTCATTACCATTTCTGAATTATCAAAAATTCCATTAGCATTAAAATCGATCCAGGCCTGTACTCTAAAAGGAGTTGGTGTACCATTCCATGTTCTGCTAACGGCCAGTGTATTCCCGGTAGTTCCTATATTAGCACTGATGTGACGCGCCGGATCCGGACGGTAGTCTGTATACAGTGAAGCTCCGGAATTGCTTATCATAGCCGGAAAACCTGTTGCACTGAAGGTAATATTAGAAATATGCACCACATTATTATTTGTGGAATTACTTGCGCAGTAATTTAGTGAGGTTGTGAAAATAATAGGTTCAGACCAGGTTCCTACCACAGAACAAATTTTGGCAACCTGCACTTCGTATGCTGTACAAGGTGTTAATCCTACCATACTAAAAGCGGATTGACCTGACAGACTGGTAACAACCGACCAAGTTGTTGATCCTACTAATCTAAATCTTACGGCATTATCTGGAGTGTTAGGATCTGCAGTCCATGTTACAGTGCCTGAAGTGAGTGTGATATTGGATACCTGAACATTGAGCGGAACATTGGTGTCACGGAAAAAAGCCGATCTTGGTTCTTCCGTAATTTTAACTTTACTTTGGAAAAAAGAAATTCCTGATAAAAAAAGGAATATATAGAATAGATTTTTCGTCATATTTTTCATGGTTTTAAAATTAATTTAAAAATAAAGCAAAAAATTCAAATATTTATTACATTTTCACCATATTAATTTATATTTCATAAATTTATCTGTATTTTACATTTAATCATGATTAAAAATCTCCAAATTCTTAGCATTTTTTATTTAAAACTTATTATTCCTTCTTTTTTATTTTCAGGATTTATTTGTGCAATAACTACCTTTACTATTGAAAATTTTGGATTATGCTTTTTCATTCTATTACCTACGCTTCATTATTTAATTTATGAATTAAGAAAAAAAGATGAATATTATTTTTTTGCTAATTTCGGGTTTTCAAAACGGTTTCTTTGGACTTTAACCTTATCTACAGCTTTTTTCATTAATATTTTCACCAAATTGTTATGAGTAAACTTTATGTTGATAGTGTAACTAAGTCATTTGGCGAAAAAAAAATCCTAAGTGATATATATTTGGAATGTGAAAGCGGAAAAACGATAGCACTATTAGGAAGAAACGGAACCGGAAAATCTACCCTTCTGAAGATTATTTTCGGAATTGAACAGGGAGACAACCAATTTATAAAAGTAAATACTAAGATTCTCGCCAATCAGTTCGACAGAAAAGGAAAGATTGCCTATTTACCACAACACCCTTTTCTACCAAAAAATATAAAGATTAAAAACTTAATAAAACTTTTCTGTACTGAAGAGGATAGACATTTTTTGTATAAGTCTGGTCTTATAACACCCTTTCTGAATGAAACAGTTGCTCATCTTTCAGGTGGAGAAACCAGATTAATTGAAGTTTTACTGATTCTTTATGCTGATGCCGAATTTATCTTACTGGATGAACCATTTAATGCACTTTCGCCAAAAATTATCTACGAAATTCAAAAACGAATTACGCAAAGATCCCAACATAAAGGAATTATTATTTCAGATCACCATTTTAAAGAAGTTCTTAGCATTTCGGATGAAGTATACGTGATTTCAAATACGTATCTTAAAAAAATTAAAGATTTAAAGGAATTGCAACAGATGAATTATCTTCCGAAAAGTATTTAATTTATATATTTGAACATTCAAAAAAAATTCATGATGATTTCCGTAAACAAGGCACTTTATTTATCTGTTTTCAGTTTATTTTCTTTAGCTTTTGTAAAAGGTCAGACGAAAGTACCTTTTGGCGTGGTAAAAGCTCAGGAAGGTTATGCGATGGTACGCGTTCATAAAGATGATTATAGAAAAATCATTGATAAGATCCGTATGAAAACAGGAGATGTTTTTGTTTATGTAAAACCTGCGCCTGGAGAAACGGAATGGATCTGGATTAAATATCCTGAAAAACAAGACTCTGAAAAGCCTTTCGTAAGATATGACAGCCTGAATAAAGAAGGAATGGTGAATAAAGAGCGTGTGGCTTTTATCGATCAGCTTCCAAAATTTACGCCTTCAAAATCTAAAAACGGGAGATCATTAATTTTTACAGATAATACCAATCCTAAAATCCTGACTAACCAAAGAACAAAGGTTATTATTGATGTTTATCCTTCGTATGCTCATCTTAAAAGACAGGAAAAAGATGCCAGCGGGAAAATTCTGACGGTTGATAAAGTAAAACCTTGGGGAATTGGCAACGAAATTCCTGAAGGGATGATGGAGATAAAATCAATTCGTGTGCAACAGCCGGGAAGAGGTTCTGTATTTGTGAGAGAAGCGATTAAAAATCTCTTCCAGCCTTCTATGGATTTTGAAAACATCGGAGTAACAGCGCTTGATGACGATCATATTTTCCTTTACATGATCAATGGTTCCGGTGAAAATCGTTATACCACGCTCTGGAGCATCAATAAAGGAAGAGCCATCAACCAAATAATTTATAATAATCCGGAATAAATCTTATTTTCTACTGTTTTTATCCTTATTTTTGCACCCGGAAAAGCAGATTGCTTTTTCAGAAATAGGTTCTGCTTAGCTGCAGATGAAAAGGGAATCGTGTGAAAATCACGAACTGTCGCGCAACTGTAAGTAACTGAAGTCTTTATCAAAAGTCCACTGTTTCGCTGCGAGGCGAGATGGGAAGGAGATAAATGATGTTACGAGTCAGGAGACCTGCCTTTTTCTTAAACAAAAAACTTTCGCGATTTGAAGTTTTATTGATCTGATGGATGTTTCAGGAATTCTCATGTTCCTGTCATTATTCTGTTGTTTGATATTATTTCATTTTGCCTTAATTTAATAATGAAATATGACTACAGAAGAAAGAATTGAAACATCCGAAACCAGAATTTTCAAAGCGGTTTTTCCTAATACGACCAATCATTACGATACTCTTTTCGGAGGTACAGCGATGCAGCTGATGGATGAAGTGGCTTTTATTACGGCGACCCGATTTGCAAGAAAACGTGTAGTAACAGTGAGCAGTGATAAAATAGATTTTAAAAAGCCTATTCCTGCGGGAACCATTGTGGAGCTGGTAGGAAAAGTTTCTCATGTAGGAAAAACAAGTATGAAAGTCAACGTTGAGATCTATACAGAACAAATGTATTCTTATGAAAAGGAAAAAGCCATTGTGGGAGATTTTACTTTTGTAGCGATCGATGAATTCAAAAAACCAATTCAAATTCTATAAAGAAGAAATGTTTGGACTGCTTTTAGCGGTCTGAGCTCAATATTTTCAAAAATGTTTTTTTAAAGCAATTTCGGCGGGTCTTTGCCCGCCGATTTTTTTATTTTTTTCTGCCACGAATTCACAAATGATAGAGAATATTTTCTTTTATTAAAAATTGAAATATAATCATCTATGCAATCCTTGGAGAAATAAGATATATTCTGTTAAAAAACTTACCTCAACACCTTTTCAGTTTCCAAGCTCAAATTCAATAATGTTTGGAAAGCCTCTCCCATTTCATCTGAAGCTCTGCTGATTGCATTCTCCAGCATATTTCTGATTTGTTTTTCGGTAACACCAGCTTCAGTCCAACTTTTTCCGGAAGTATGAGAATTAAGGATAAAAGGCATAATCCGGTCGATAGCGCAGGCAAAAATAGCATCCGGAGTTTTTTCTTCTTCAAATTCAAGCCAAAGATTGAAAAACTCAGTTCTTAAAGGTTCATCTAAAATTCCGAATATATTTTGGGCAGATACCTTTTCTCTTTCAAATTTGCCCACCATTCCGGCTTCATCAAAAAGAAAAGTATCTCCGGCTTCAATTTCTACCAAATCATGAATAGACAACATCCTGATCACTCTCAAAAGATCAATATCTGCCCTGTTCTTGGCATAAGGGAAAAGAATCTGAGCCAGAATAATAATCTGCCATGAATGTTCCGCGGTGTTTTCCCTTCTGGAATCATCTGCATTGTAATTTCTTCTCTGTACATTTTTTAAGGCATCTACCGCCAGAATAAAATCTATTTCCTTCTGTATCTTCATTCTATATTATTTATAATATTCTTCAATGGGATAATTTTTAACCGTTTTTATCCATTTATGATTAATAAGTTCTTTTTTGGTTACTTTTACTTTTTCGCCACCGCTTGCATCTTCTTCCACTTCAAATACTCTCAGTAATCCCTTCCCCGGAACTACCGCATATTCTGCGGTATAATGAAATGCGGCACCGGATTTTCCGTAAACAATCAAACGCTTTCTTTCAGGATCAACCTCAAAAAATCCGAGATAATTACTCGCAAGCTCTGTAAGTTCTTTGCTCGGAACAAACTTCTTTTGAGTCATATTATACACATAGACATCATAAGAAGGTGCACCGTAATTTCCTAAACTGCCATTTCGTATCGCAACATCTTCTGTACCGTCAAAATTAAAATCGTCGATAATAACAGGACTTTCCATTAATGCATCAAAGGTAACAGTTGATAACTGCCCCTTCACGGGAGCCGGCTGATCTTTTATATAGAAAGTAAAATTACCTGAAGTAAAGTTCTGCACTTTCTTTGTTGCATTATTGATCAGTTCAATAGTTGCTTCTCCGCGGCATTCATCACCAGAGCAGTCTTCCATGCTGATCTTTGCCTGATAATTGGGCGAGATATTTTTTAATTCTATTTTATATTGAGCAAAAACCGAAGTTCCGGCCAGCAACAGGGGTAATAAAAATTTAAAATAAGTCATTTCAGGTATTTTTTACATTATTTTACCGAAAAATCTCCGGCGTTTTCAAGACAAAAGTACAAAAAAATACAGTTTTTAAAGCCATTTTTCATTTAATATAAACCTTCAGTAATTTTCAATTAAAATTTATTGCATTGATTTACAATTAATTAAACATTTTATTTTTAAAATAACACTACTTTGTATTGCATAATACCATTTTAATTACATATCTTTGTAATGTAAAATCGAAATAGGTTCAACTAGCTAGGAATGTAAATCGGTTTTTAGTATATAACTAATTAACAAAACTTATTAAAGATGAATACTGAAAATACCAAAGCGCAAATGCGAAAAGGGATTCTGGAATTCTGTATTTTAAGTCTTATCAATCATCGTGAAATGTATGTTTCCGACCTTATAGATGAACTGAAAAAAGGAAAACTGGATGTAGTGGAAGGAACCCTCTACCCTCTTTTAACAAGATTAAAAAACGGAGAATTTTTATCTTACAGATGGGAAGAATCTACCGGAGGGCCCCCAAGAAAATATTATCAGATCACTGAAAAAGGTAAACTGTTTTTGACTGAACTTCAGAATACCTGGGCCGAGCTGACCGATTCAGTAAACCAAATCACTCAAAAAAATTAAAAAACAAAGCTATGAACAAAACACTCTCAATAGGACTCGCAGGTTTTTCTTTTACCATAGAAGAGCATGCATATATCAAGCTTAGCGATTACCTGAACGCACTGAGAAGCTCTCTGGAAGCTTCGGAAGCCGATGAGGTAATGCATGACATAGAAATCAGAATGGTAGAAATCTTCAAAGATTCTTTGGGAAAACGTGAAGTCATCAATGATTCTGATGTAGAGAAGGTAATTGCACAAATTGGAACACCGGAAAAAATTGAAGAACAGGAAGAAGCTTATTATTCTGAAAAAAACTCTTCGAAAAAAAGCAACTCAGGAGCAGGATACAGCGACAAAAAACAATTATTCCGTGATCCTGAAAAGCAGAAAATTGCCGGAGTATGTGCAGGTTTAGCACAATATGTAGGAATGGACATTACGGCAATGAGAGCGATCTGGCTTGGAGTTTTTGTCTTAGGAGCTTTCACAGCAGCCGTTTCTTCCTCTTTAGTTTTCTTACTTTACGTTATCCTTTGGGCCGTTTTACCAAAAGCTGAATCTGCGGCAGATTTCCTGAAAATGCAGGGAAAGCCTATGAACTTCGACAATCTTAAGAATGAGTCTAATAAATTGGTACAATTCGCCAATGAATCTACTCAGAGGGTCGGAGAAATATTCATCGAAAACAAGCCTTACATCAATAACGCAAGCAGCGGAATCTGGAATGTGATCCGTTACGTGTTAGGAGGAATCTTCGCATTCATCTCTATTTCTTGCTTAATCGGAGTCTTTGTAGTGTTCGGTTTCATGGGCGCAGACAGTGACTTCCCTCCGATCAGCGAAATGAATTTCTATTTCGATAATGACAGCATGAAATACGTGATCATGGCCTTAATTACATTAGGAAGTTTACTGCCCGCCATGTTATTTGGATTGATAAGTATTAAATTAATTTCACCTAAAACAAAATTAAGAAATACAGGTTGGGTTATCGGCGCATTATTCCTTGCCCTGATTGCTTTGGGTACGTACTTCGGATTCAGTATGGCGAAAAAAGAGATGTTCCTGAAAGGCCATAAAGAAGATACGGAAGAAATTGCGATCAGTACAAAATCTGATACTTTGTATGTAGATGTAAAACAGATCACGATTCCTTCCAACTTTAAAGGATATGATGATGATCTTTATTCTGATAAAGTATCTGTATACAAAAGAGATTGGGTACATGTAGAAGTTACCAGAAAAGCGAATATTCCTACACCTTATTTAATTATTAAAAAAGAAGCGAAGGGATATAATCTTCCACTAAACGTGAATATTCCGGTAGAAATTGTAAACAACAAAGTCATTCTTCCAAACTACATCAAGTATCCTTACGAGCACCGTTTCAGAGATTATAATATTGATTATGAATTGGTCATTCCTTCAAAAGCAATCGTAATACCTGTAAAGAAAGACGGAATTGATTTCGATGGAGATCTGAACGGAGACGGAATCAACGATAATGATCAGGACAGAGATGAAGACGGTAACATAAGAATTGAAAAAAACAAGATCACCGTAAATGGTTCTACGATTGAGTACAGTTCTGATGACGACGACAGCGACAGCATCATTATTAACGGGAAAAAAGTTCCGAGCAACCAGGCAGATCAGATAATTGATTCTATGAAAAGCAACATTAAACATATGAAAGGCAAAAATGTAGACATCAAAGTAAACGAAGGTAAAAACGAAATTTCTATAAAGACCAAATAATAAACTGCAGAGAGTGGCAGAAGGTGTGAACGGAAGACCCAACCGTTTGAAGTTCACACACTTCTTCTCTCACGACCATGAAAAAAATATAATTTTTAATCACTGTATATCAGAAAATTATAGTATATTCGTACAAAATTAATAACCCAAATCAAAAACATAAACAAATGGTACAAGTAGCCCTGGAAATAGTAATGAAAATCGTAGATTTAATCAGCGGTTTGTTTTAAGAGCAATAATATTTCAATATATTTGTAAAGTATAACCAAAGTTTGGTTATACTTTTCTGTTTTAATACGAGATCTATGAAAAAACTAATCGGCAAAGCAATGCTAAAATTATTGGGCTGGAAGGTCGTTCTACAAGGCGATGCAAACAGTCTTAACCGTTGTATCCTTGTGGTGGCACCCCACACCCATAATATGGAATATATTTTAGGAAACCTTGCCTACTGGTCTTTAGAAAAACCAATTAAGATTATCATTAAAGATGCGCATACCAAAGCCTGGTACGGAAGTGTGGTGCGAGGATTGGGCGGAATCGGGATCGACAGAAGCCAAAAGAATGATCTGGTAAAATTTGTTGCTGATCAGTTTGCGAAAGAAGATTTCAGCCTCGTAATTACTCCGGAAGGCACAAGAAGCTGGGTTCCTAAGTGGAGAAAAGGCTTCTACCACATGGCGCTGGCAGCAAAAGTCCCGATCGTTCTGGCGGCAGGAGATTTCAAAAGAAATATCGTTTATCTAGGATATACCATTCCGTATGAAAGAATTGCGTCTGCTTCTTTTTCGGAAATCATGACGGAAATTCAGGAGTATTATATTAAAAATGATATTGTTCCTAAAATCCCTGAAAACTGGAACCCGAATATCATGGGGAACGATTCAGAAGCTAGAAGCTAGAAGCTAACAAAATTATCAATTATCCATTACTAATAATTATGCACTATACAGAAGGTAAGACGAAAGAAGAAATATTACATTTTTTAAACAGCTGGGGAGGTGAAGTAACTTTAGCTAAAAATTTGGAAATAAAATTCATCGATATCGATCTTGAAAACGAAACCATGACTGCAACAATGCCTGTTCAGCCAAAGGTTCACCAGCCTTTCGGCATTTTGCACGGCGGCGCGAGCTGCGTGTTGGCAGAAACAATGGGTTCAAGCCTGTCTAATATCTTCATCGATGGTTCTAAGTATTATGGAGTGGGAACCAATATCAACTCCAACCATTTAAGAAGTAAAAAAGACGGAATTGTAACCGCTATGGCAAGATTCATCAGAAAAGGTAAATCAATGCACGTATCTGAAATCGAGATCCGTGATGAAAAAGGAAAACTGATCAACCATACTACGATGACCAATACCATTATTTTAAGATAAGCTTCTTTTCCAAAAACCGAATCAACTCCAGCTCACCCATTTTATTTTTCAGCACGATATCCTCCTGCTGAGGAATAGGTTATGGCGTCTAGAGGCCCCCTTCCCTTACAAAAATTAACTCACAATAACCTCAGTCCAACGATCGGAAATTCACGAAATACAGCAAGAAAGAAGCTGAAAGCTCACAGGGATGGGCATCTAAATCGACGAAAATAGCAGGTTTTACATTCCTGAAAAAAATAACATCAAATTCCTTAGTCCCGGATCCAATACGATCTACAATGATCAACTCCTCCCCTTCCCTTTACGGTCCGCCCCTCCACTTAATCCATCACAAAACACAAAAATACCGACATTCAGAAATACACAAAGTAAAAAAGTATATTTAAACACAGCGAGCGTTAAAAATAAAAAAACTGATTGACAAACACTTAACCTGTGAAGTAAAATTGTAGTAAAGCATGATCCCCGTTTTTGCTATAGCTTTGCATCAATAAAACAATTGAATATTTTACCCTCGTGACCCCATAGATCGGATCGTGATCAGTAAAATCGAAAAATAGATTTTATTTCATAGTAGTGTTTATGAAAATCAGAATGGCTACTTCTGATTTTCCGGTTAGTACGTGTTGAGTGTTATTCACTCAAAGTAGTAGTAGTAGTTTATTTTAATAAGCTATTTTTCAGAATTTGAAGATTCTGAAATAATTTTTTTTCATCATTTTGTGTTTGTAGATCTCCGAAAGGAGATCTTTTTTATGTTCTATAAGGGGTTTAATATAAGAATCAGTTTTAGATCGATCAATCTTAAAACTTGGAAAAAAATTGTTTAGCTCATCAGAACGTTTTTTTACGCTCGTAGATTTTACAAGTGACGCAGTTTCTTTTTTCACACTTTAAATATTGAACACCAAGGCTCACCAAGTTTTTTGACAACTCCCCATTTTTAAGGCTCACCAAGCCGTTCTACTTGTAAAAGATCACGAAGATTAAGTAAAAATAGATCAGCAGCATCATCTGGAAAATCTGCGATCTGTGGGAAATAAAAATATTCGTGCATTCGTGACAAAAATTTAACCACAAATCGAAGATTATCTCCTTTCAGTCGATGAATGATATTTCGACGGAGTCAAAAGTCACAAAAGTTTTTTTAACACTTTAGTTATTTAAGCTTAATGTTAAGCTGCATAGAAGTGCACCTAAGTTTTTGAAAATCTTTGATTTTCTAATGATGGGCTCTAAATATGAGAAATCTGTGAGAAATAAGAATATTCGTGCATTCGTGGCGATATTAAAACCCCTCCATTTTATCTCTGATAAAATCCTTGCGACGTAAAGACATAAAGCATTAAAAAATAGCTTTGCGGCTTTGCGTAAAACCAACAGAAACAGCAGCATCTGTAAAAATCTGCGCCATCCGTGGATAATAAAAATATTCGTGCATTCGTGGCCATTGTGTTCAGCCCTCAATTTTATCTTAGATAAAATCCTTGCGTCTTAAAAATATACGGCATTAAACCAATCTTCGCGTCTTTGCGAAAAACCAACAGAAACAACAGCATCTGTAAAAATCTGCGCCATCTGTGGATAATAAAAATATTCGTGCATTCGTGGCCATTATGTTCAGCCCTCAATTTTATCTTAGATAAAATCCTTGCGTCTTAAAAATATACGGCATTAAACCAATCTTCGCGTCTTTGCGAAAAACCAACAGAAACAGCAGCATCTGTAAAAATCTGCGCCATCCGTGGATAATAAAAATATTCGTACATTCGTGGCAAAAAATACATCTAAACAATTTCTCTCCAAGTTTTGATAATGATCCCCTATCTTATTTTTTTTTCTTAAAGGCAGTTACCATAGGGCATAATAGCAGTTTTGACAAATCTATCTCCAGTAGCCCCTGATTTTCATTAACCACCCTCAACGTTGTATTCCTCAGATCAAATTCTTCAACAAAACAATAGTAAAGCAACCTTACAAGACTTTTGGGGTTTGCATCTTCCTTCTTATGAATATGAAAATAAAGAGAAGGAGATTCAGTCTTCTTTAAATTGAGAGAGATAATCTGTTCCTCTCCATAAAAATAATTGCCTACTCCCCATCCACTGAACCGTTTTACTCTTCCTTTATTTGAAATAGCATATTTACCTTCAAAACCGGGTAATGGTTTCCAGTGTTCATCTGGTAAGTCGCTCAAAGACAAATCAAAAATAGCCGGTGGATTCTCTTTATTAATCTCTGGTTTACCGAGTTTTTCCCAAAGAGAATTATTGAATACTTCTTTGGAATTAAGTATCGTTCTTATCTTAGTGGCATATAGTTTATTCCTTTCTGTAAGGATATCATTAGTAGACTGTAAGGTTAATTTCGAAATATCTAAATCCCATTGTGGATCATTCTTGTTTACGATCACCATATCTTTGTTTTTAAGATCAAATTCTTCTACAAAACAATAATAAAGCATTCGGGTAATGACTACGCTGTAGCTCTTTCCATTACAAGTTAATTTAGTATAGAAATAATATGATTTATTATCAGACTTCAGTACAAAAAGTGATATAATATGCTCTTTCCAAAAAGTTTTGTTTCTATTCTCCGTCCAACTGTTTAGTCGCTTTATTCTTCCCTTGTTGGAGATGGCAAAATATTGCTCAAGATCAGGAAACGGCCTCCATATTTCACCGGAAAGATCCTTTAGTGATAAATTCATACAGGCTGGAGGATTATTCTCATCAATGGGTGGTTGCCCCAGCTTTGTCCAGAGGCTTGTATTAAGTATTTTTTCCTGTTTATTTTTAGTTTCAGGGATAAAATCTTCTTTAGTGGGCATAGTATCTTTTGTAAACCATCTAAATTTTCCTGCGGTAGTCTTTTTTTTATTGATGACCGGGAGAATATAGGTTGGATGAATCCCCAAAGTTTCACTTGCTGCATAAATACTTTCGTAGGTAGCAACAAAATTTCCATCAACTGTATATTGGCTAACTGCCTGCTTATAATTCCCTTTCTTTCCTCTGCCCGTATTCAGAGCTTTACTGCGAACCTCACCGCTAGTTAGCCTCTCCAGATTGCTGAAATGTACATTAAACCGATTTTCATCTTTAAAGGACATACGGAATGAAAGATCATCCATATCAAATTTTTCAACAAAATGATAGTAAACCAAACGGGCTACTGATTTTCCATATACCCTGCCTTCAATACAGAGGTTACATCTTACATTATAAAGATGGGCCTTTAGATGTTTATTAAAATACCTGAAAAATTGCGGCTTCATAATCCTATCCAATATTTTTTGCTCTCCTCCGGCAGGAAGCGGAACCCAACGCTCCAAGCTTTTTACCCGTCCATAATTTGAAATAGCATAATTTTCAAAATCTTCTATCAGCTTCCACTCTTCATTTGGAAGATCTTTCAGAGAGAGATCGGAAAGAACTGTGTTTACATATTCATCTCCTAATTCAGTAGGTAATTTCATAAACCGAAAATTTGTTTGGTAATTTACTTAATATAACGCAGCCCCGAATTTAACATGAAATTTTATAATATCAAAGATAGCTCTCATTTTAGTTTAATTATTTGAGCGTTTTATTGAAGTTTACTAAAATTTGTCTGCTACTTATTCTACTTATATTTTTAAAATCAATTTGAAAAATAAATCTAACATCCAAACGCAAATTATTTTTTGCTCTCGCAGATTTTTCAAATGATACAGATTTACTTTCTGAATTTTTTTTGAACACAAGGCTCCCAAGTTTTTTGATAACTGCTCTTTTTTAGGTCTCACAAAGCCGTTCTACTTATGAAAAACCACAAAGAGTAAGCAAAAAAATATCAGCGGCAGCATCTGTGAAAATCTGCGCGATCAGTGGGAAACAAAAATATTCGTGCATTTGTGGCAAAAATTTAACCACGAATCGAAGATTATCTCCTTTCAGTCAATGAATGATATTTCAACGTAGTCAAAAGTCACAAAAGTTTTTTAACACTTTAGTTATCTAAGCTTAATATTAAGCTGCATAGAAGTACACTTAAGTTTTTGAAAATGATGGGTTCTAAATATGTGATATCAGCTGAAAATAAAAAATATTTGTGAATTCGTAGCTGCAATATGCAGCCCTCAATTTTATCTTTGATAAAATCCTTGCGACTTAAAAACATAAAGCATTAAGAAATATCTTTGCGGCTTTGCGAAAAACCAACAAAAACAACATCAGACAATCCGAGGTAAAAAATTAAACCACGAATCGAAGATTATCTCCTTTCAGTCAATGAATGATATTTCTACGTAGTCAAAAGTCACAAAAGTTTTTTAACAATTTAGTTATCTAAGCTTAATATTAAGCTGCATAGAAGTACACTTAAGTTTTTGAAAATGATGGGTTCTAAATATGTGATATCAGCTGAAAATAAAAAATATTTGTGAATTCGTAGCTGCAATATGCAGCCCTCAATTTTATCTTTGATAAAATCCTTGCGACTTAAAAACATAAAGCATTAAGAAATATCTTTGCGGCTTTGCGAAAAACCAACAAAAACAACATCAGACAATCCGAGGTAAAAAATTAAACCACGAATCGAAGATTATCTCCTTTCAGTCAATGAATGATATTTCTACGTAGTCAAAAGTCACAAAAGTTTTTTAACAATTTAGTTATCTAAGCTTAATATTAAGCTGCATAGAAGTACACTTAAGTTTTTGAAAATGATGGGTTCTAAATATGTGATATCAGCTGAAAATAAAAAATATTTGTGAATTCGTAGCTGCAATATGCAGCCCTCAATTTTATCTTTGATAAAATCCTTGCGACTTAAAAACATAAAGCATTAAGAAATATCTTTGCGGCTTTGCGAAAAACCAACAAAAACAACATCAGACAATCCGAGGTAAAAAATTAAACCACGAATCGAAGATTATCTCCTTTCAGTCAATGAATGATATTTCTACGTAGTCAAAAGTCACAAAAGTTTTTTAACAATTTAGTTATCTAAGCTTAAAACTGATCTGTATAGAAGTGCACCCCAATTTTTAAAATTTCTGATTTTCTGCTAATAGGTTCTAAATCTTAAAAATCTGCTGGAAATAAAAATATTCGTGCATTCGCGGCAAAAAAAGACACTTAAACAATTTCGTTCCAAGTTTTAGACTTGATGCGTATTTTTATGTAATTTTAATCGCAGATTGAAATTTTAGACCGTATTGATGAAGCATTATATTGTAATATCCTTATTGATTTTATTCCCTGTTCTTGGGATGGCACAAAAGAAAAATTCTATTGAATATGCCAACATCCTGATCAAAAAAGGAGTCGATGCCCTCTATAAAAAAGACCACACCCAATCTTTGGAAATATTTGCTGACCTGAAAACTCTGGCTAAATCCAATAACTGGTATAATCAGGAGTTTATTGCAACCAACTGCATCGGACTGAATTATTATGAAATGTCCGATTACAGTGAGGCATTAGACTACTACCTCCAGGCTTACGCGATTGCCATGAAGCATCTTACAAAAGACAATGAAAAAACAGTTCTCAATAATATTGCACTGGTTTATTTTGAACAGGAAAAATACAAAGAATCTGAGAAGCATCAGAAAAGAGCCTACGAACTGGCATTAGACAATAAAGACAGCCTGGGAATTGCAATTTATGCCGATAATCTGGCCAATCTTTACAACAGGATCCATCAGCTCGATAAAGCTTCAGAGTATATCCAGATCGCAAAATCTATGGCTCAAGCATTAAAAAAGCCCCTGATTCTGGTCGATATCACCATTAGTGATGCACAAAATTCTCTTCAGAGGAAGGATTTTGATAAGGCATTGCACCTTTTAGAACCGATTCGCGAAACGCTGAAGGCAAAAAATCAAAAGGTGAACAGAATGGAGACGTTCCTGATTTTATCTAAAATTTTTCAAGGCAAAAAAGAATATGAAAAAGCATTGTCATACGCCATAGAAGCAAGAAAGACGAATATAAACTATCCGGACAGAAAAGAGATCTACAGTCAGTTTTCAGATTTATATTTTGAGACTGGAGACTACAAAAAGGCTTTGGCCTATAAAGATTCTATCATTGTGGTTAAGGATTCGGTAAATGCCATTAAAAATAAGGCTATGTATCAGAATAGCGAGATTAAGCTGAGGCTTCAGGATTCTCAAAAAGAACTTTATAATGAGAAAAAATTAAAGTTTTATATCGGCGCATTCTGTTTCCTGATTTTAGCTCTTTTAAGCTGTTTTTTTCGTATTATATATCTAAAAAATCGCCAGAAAAGGACATTGGCGGAAAAAAATCAGCAAATTATCAGTTTAGATTTAAAAAATAAAGAAAATGACAATCTTTTGCTGGAAAAGCAGATCAGGGAAAAAGAAACCGAGTCTCTTTTAGAAAAAGAAAAATTAAAAAATGAACTTGAAAGCAGGAACAGAAAGCTTGCCGCCAATGCCATTCATATTGCACAGAGAAATGATAAAATAGAAAACTATATTTTAAAATTAAAAAAGAATTCTATAGTGCTTAAAAATGATCAGTTCTCAAAGCAGCTGGATCAGTTAAAAGAAATTCTCACAAAGGAAGATTATCATGATGATTTTCTCACGCATTTTGAAAGAATCAACAGTAAATTTATTGATAATCTAAAAGAAAAACATCCCGATCTTACCTTAAATGATATCCGATTCATCAGTTATATTTATATGAATCTTTCCATAAAAGAAATTTCATCCATCTTTAATATCACCATCGAAGCGTGCAGGAAGAGAAAAGAAAGAATTTCAAGAAAAATGTTATTAACGAATTCAAGCAACTTATTCGATTATATATCAGGGATTTAAATAAAGCTGTCACACTTTTTCCAAAGACCGTCTCACTATTTCTATCCATATTTTTTTATACAGATTATTGAAAAAATACATTTGTATACATTAAATAAAAGTAGATTATGAAAAAATTACTATTGACGGTATTATTAACAGTTGTGGGCAAAATAAGTCTTGCTCAGGTAAGTTTTACAGGTAATCCCCAATATGGGCGCATGCAGAATTTTGTTTATGATAAAACCATTGGTAACAGAATTTATGCAACAACGAATGTGGATAAGCACATTCTGGTGTCCGCCGACAACGGAAGTACATGGAATGTTCTCTACACGTTGCCCTACCCCACAGAAGCACCGAATATTAAGGAAATGCGCCTTATTAATAACGGGACGGCTCTTAGCTTTATTGAAGATTTCGGATCGAGTGGCAACAGTAAAGTTACTGTACTAAGCTTAGGCAACTTACAGATTATTAAACAGTTTAACCTTCCTCCCGGTGAAACCGATGCTATCGGTAATTATTCCATTTATGATGACGGCAATATGAATACTGCCCTTATGATTGTAATGCAAAGTGTGGGATCTCCGGTGCCTCAGAACCGAAAATTATACCGTACCACAGACGGAGGAGCCAACTGGATAAATGTATACGATTCCGGGGATCTGGAATTGTCTGACGCGACAATGAATCCTCAAAATCCACAGATACTTTATATCGCAAGAGGATCTGGTCCGCAGCCTGTTCAGGGAGGTTTTCTTACCTCCACAGACGCAGGAGCTACCTGGACAGAGACTTTAAACAATATTATTCTGGAGTCTATCGCTGTTGATCCTCAGGATCCTTCGGTTATTTACGCCGGAACCTCACATTTTGTTCCCGGTACTATGCCCAATATGCATCAGGCGGTATATAAAACCACCGATGGCGCTGCCAGCTGGACAGAGCAAGTGGGTATAGATTGGTCTTCAAATGACCCATTGGGAACATTGAGAATGGTTAAGCTAATGGTGGATCCCAACAGTCACAACCATGTTCTGGCCATGGGAGCCCATAAAATTGCAGTTACCACCAATGGAGGAAATACATGGACAACTACTTTCCACAATGGTCTCGATGACGGAACCTCTTATTTTTACCCTCACGGGGCAGCTTTTAATCCTCAAAATACCAATCAGGTACTGATCGCCAATGAGCGTTTTCCAAAAATATCCACCGATGGCGGAATCACGCTTACGACTGTTCCCAATCCGTTTTTTACCAATATGGGAAGTCTCTACACTTTAAAAGATCAAAATAATCAGGATCAGTTAATCTACGGAGTACAATGGGGATATACGGTAAGAAATCTCAATACCAATCAGGAAAATCCGACAACGGTGTATCCATTGGGAACTTTTCCTTACGGACAGACTATGGCTCCTTTCTTTTTTGACAAAAATATAGCCGGAAGAGCCTATATTTTTGATCCCACCGTATTTCCAAGAGCCCTAAAAATAAGTAATGATTATGGAGCGACGACTACTAAAGTGACCGATACCTACGACAATCTGTTAACAGCTGCAGAGACAGATCCTCAACATCCTACTATTGCCTGGTTTGCTACGTATAATGGGAGTACCCCTTTAACGAAAATCGATTTCACCAATCTCAGCAGTCCGGTAATTTCTGATCTTAATTTCCCCACATATCCTTATGATTATGCCATAACAGGAATAAAAATGAATCCGGGTAATTCTGAAAGTGCGATGGTGACGATTGGAAACAGCATATTCAAAACCACCAACGGAGGCATTAACTGGACGGAAACTACCGTGCCGGGGCTTGATCTTCCGAATTACATCAACAGCATTGCACAGAATCCTTTAAATAATAATCAATACGCTATTGCGACAACAAACGGAATTTACAGTTCCACAGATTTTGGAACTACATGGAGCAAAATTTATAATGGTCCCATCACCAAAGTAGAATATTCTACGGTACAAAACGGGCAGATTGTCGGGATTGCTGCCACCACCACAAACAGTCCGTCAAAAGTCATCTACAGCAATAATGCAGGAGTGGTATGGCAGGAAAAAAATTCATCTGATTACTTCGACACCATAATCCGGGACGGTGCGGTTCGTTTTATCAATGATACTACAGCAGAAGTCTATCTGAGCACGTATTCGTTAGGCGTTTTAAAGGACATTATTTCTTTCTCTTCTTTACAAACTTCTGATCCGCAAATCAGAAAAGAGGATATTGCAGTCTATCCGAATCCTGCTGCGGATGACATTCATATCAAAACAGGAAAAAACAAAGCCCGGTTTAAAGTAAGTTTTTACAATGCTGCCGGACAAATGGTTTTACATTCTGAAAACAATGAGAGTATTCCTATCTCTACTCTTGAAAAAGGGGTATATCTTCTGAAGATCGAACAGGAAAACGCAAGTACCGTCATTAAGAAAATTATTAAAAATTAGTTTTTCTTAGGATATTTTTTAAACCGCCTTCATTTGAGGCGGTTTTTTCATAGTTTTTATGTTTAAAATTTCACAAAACAATTTTTATTATTTCTATTTTTAATTTTATTTAAATTTTTACAGATTATTTTTCATTTTAGGTTTTAATTAATCCGCAAAGAAGCCCCAAGATTTGACTATATTTTAAGCTCCCTTTAACATCCTGTTAGCACGAAATTAAGTATATTCGCTTTTTAATTATTTGAAGGAATGAAGAAGATCATCTCTACTCTGTTTTTGTCTGCAGCAACGGCTGTTTTTGCTCAGGAAGCGATTCGTTTTGAAGAATTACCTTTTAAAGAACTGATTGCGAAGGCAAAAAAGGAGAATAAAATTATATTTATGGATGCTTACGCTTCATGGTGCGGACCATGCAAGATGATGGAAAGAAATATTTTCACCCAAAAATCCGTCGGAGATTATTACAATTCTAATTTTGTCAACGCAAGATTCGATATGGAAAAAGGGGAAGGCCGCGAAATTGCAGCAAAGTACGGCGTTCGCTCCTACCCTACCTATTTATTTCTAAATGGTGACGGCGAACTGGTATCACAAAACTACGGATATATGGAAGAAAGTCCGTTTTTAGCCATGGCTCAGGATGTTAATTCTCCGAACAATAAAAAGGGTTCTCTGAAAGAGCGCTTTGCCAAAGGCGAGAAAGATCCGGAATTTCTTATCAATATTATGAAACTCAATTCATCTTCAGATTATGATTTTGCCAAAAATGCTTCCGAAAGATACTTTGAAAATAAAAACAAAACGGAAGAGCTTTCAAAAGATGACATCGGATTTTTGTTATTTTTTCTAAAATCTCCTGAAGATAAAAATTATAAAATTTTCATTGATAAAAAATCTGATATCATTAAGCATCTTCCTGAGGAGACCTATAAAGAATTTGATGCTCAGATCAAGTTATCAAAAATTATAGCTCAATCTATTGATGACAGAAATAAAAGAATTGATGAAGTTTTTTTTATGAAAAATGCGGAACCGCTGGTGGGAAAGCACGATGCTGAGGTGAGGCTCAACCAGACCAAGTTAAGCTATTATGAACAGAATGCCAACTATCCGGAATACGAGAAGGCAGCCCTGGAATACTATAAAAACTCTGATTCTTTTGATACCAACGAATTATTAAAGACAGCATGGGTATTTTCTGAACATGTAAAAAATTCAGCTTCCTTAAAAAAGGCGGCAGAATGGGCCGAAAAATCAGTGATGAGAGGTGAAACATCTGAAAATACATACATACTGGCAAAACTCTATTATTTAACAGGTAATAAAGATATGGCGAAAACCTACGCTGAAATGTCTGAAACTCTTGCAGTGCAAGCTGGTAAAGACTCACAGTTAGCGAAAGAGTTATTAAATCAAATAAAATAATCTACTAAAAAACATAGGGTTTGAGGTACAAATTTTTAGCAGCTTTCCTAACCGCATCTGCATTAGGAACAATGAATGCTCAGGAAGCGGAGCAATCAGAAAAAAGTGTCTATATAAAAGGAAATGCATTGCTGGCTCCTGTAGGAATTGTTAATGTAGGAATAGAACATCAGGTAAGCAAAAACATAACGGTGCAAGGAGACCTGTTTATATCGCCCTGGAAATCTTTCGCGGGAAAGCATGCGCAGGCTTATTTATTAGGCTTCGACGGAAGGTATTATTTCAGTAAGGCATTTGATAAATTTTATGTTGGAGCAAACATCACGGGAGGATCTTTCAATATCCAGAAATGGAGCTACTGGAGTGATAGTTTCTACACTCATAAAGATGGCGAAGTTACACCTTATGTAAACTCTAATCTTTACCAAAAAGGATATACTTTCATTCTGGGGATCGTAGGCGGATATCAGTTTAAATTTAAAGAAAGATGGAATGTAGACATCTATGCAGGAATTGGATCCATGCAAAGTTTCTACAAAGGATATGATAAAGTAAGCGGAGATCGTTATGACAAGCTGGAAGACAGAATGGGTCGCGAATGGGATCGCAGTGGAGAGTTTCTGCCTTACCGCGGAGGTATTATGATCTCTTATAAATTAAGATAGAATGAAATTATTTGGAAGAAACCATATCATCATCAGCCTGATCACATTCGGAATTTTATTTCTAATGAATTTTCTGGGAAATGACCAGCCTGATAAGCTCGAAAGAGCCTTAATGACAGCAGGAGCAGGCGTGATTGGATTGTCAATCGGACTTTTTATTTTGAATAAAGGAAAGAACGATAAAAATCCGCCTCAGAATTTTGACTGATATTTAAAAGTGAATGGTCAGTCATGAATTCGCTTACGCTCGTGAATTTTAAACATTGACTTGCAGAGCAAAATTGACAATTGACCATTCACTTTTCTTTATTTTTCGTACACAATATATTTACTTCTAATTTTCTCAAATTGAGCTAAATCAGATTTCCAGGAAGATTTAATTTCCTGAAAAGATTTTCCGGCAACAATTTGTTTTCTCAACTCATCACTTCCCGCCAGGGTATCAAAAAATAAATTCTTTAAGAAAAAATCCTGTTGCGGATTTTTATAGTTTTTATAGGCTTTAATTACCCATTCCAGGTTTAATTCTTTTAGATCTTTTTTATAATCAGAAAGATTTTCACCATAACACAATTTTCCGTTTAAAAACGGATCTTTGGCACCAGAAGTAGGCTTTGGAGTAAATTGATAAGGTAAATCTTTCGTCCAGGGCGAGCCGTAAATCTGGAAAGGTAAATTCGTTCCTCTTCCAACAGAAACCTGCGTTCCTTCAAAGAAACATAAACTTGGATATAGGTTGATAGATTTATCATTTGGCAAATTGGGTGAAGGTTTATCTAAAATAGCATACCGCTGATTTTTATGATAATTTTTCATCGTAATTAAAGTGTATTTTGCCTGAACTTTATTTTTCAGCCACTTTTCTCCGTTTACCATTTTCCCGTATTCTCCGATTGTTAATCCATACACAACAGGAACTTCATGCATTCCGACGAAGCTTGTCCATTTTTTCTTTAAAACAGGTCCGTCAATATAGCCGTCATGAGGATTTGGTCTGTCAAAAACCATCACTTCCACATTATTTTCAGCTCCGGCTTCCATCAAATACGTTAATGTCGAAATATAAGTATAAAAACGAACGCCAACATCCTGAATATCAAAAACAATAATATCAATTCCTTTCAATTGCTCAGGTTTTGGTTTTTTATTATTTCCGTATAGGGAAACAATAGGAATTCCGGTTTTCACATCTACTCCATTCTTCACTTTTTCACCGGCATCGGCATCGCCACGGAAACCGTGTTCAGGCGCAAAAATAGATTTGATTTTAATCCCGTTTTTCACCAGAAAATCTACAACATGGGTTCTGTCGCTCATTAATCCGGTTTGGTTGGTGACAACTCCGATTGTTTTCCCTTTAAGCAAAGGCAAATAAACCTCAGGCTGATCGGCTCCCGTTTTAAATCCGGCTTTATCTTCAGTCTGAGAATAATATTGATTGAATACTCCTAAAAAAATTAGGCAAATAAGAAGTAAATTTTTAATTTTGAAATCTAAATTCATAAGCTTGAAATTTCCCATCTATTTCTCCAGAAAAATAGCGTTTTCCAAAGATAACAAAAATAACCTTTCGAGGGTGATCATCTTCATTGGCCGCCTCTCGGTGGCTCTGGGAATCATTGTTTCTTTGATTACCGTGTCTACAGGTTTCGGTTCCAAGAAAGCCATTAAAGAGAGACTGGCAGATTTCAGCGGGCATATTACCGTACGCTCTACACGTTCCAATTCTTCTTACAATACTTCAGTTCTTGATAATCAGGGATTGAATATTCCAAAAATCAAAGAGCTTTCTGATGTGGAAAGCGTTCAGAAATATGCTACCGTAACAGGAATTATGCGTAATGAACATAACTTTTCAGGAATTATTTTTAAAGGAATAGGAAAAGATTTCGACAGTTTACGATTTAAGAAATTCCTTGTTTCAGGAAACACTCCGGTTGTTACAGAAAAAGGATATAACAATGGGGTTACCATTTCTCAGAAAATAGCCAACGATCTTCACCTGAAGGTAAAAGACAGCATTGTCACAGTCTTTTCAAAAGCTGATCAAAAGCCGATTTACAGAAAATTTGAAGTCTTGGGGATTTATAAGACCGATATCAAAATGATTGATGAACAATTCGTTATCGGGGATATCAATCATGTTCGGAAAATTCAGGATATGAAGCCTGATGAGGCAGGAGGAATTGATATTTTTCTCAAAAACGTGAATGACATCGACAAAGATTTTCCGGATATTGAAAAACTGATCGGTTACAAAAATTATGCTGAAAAAGCAACTGAAAAGTTTCCGCAAATTACGGACTGGATAAGCATATTTGACACCAATATTGCATTGATCATCATTATTATGCTGATCGTCGTGGTCATTAATATCATTATGGTTCTTCTTATTCTGATTATTGAAAGAACCAATTCTATAGGTTTACTGAAAACAATGGGAGCCAGTAATTCTCAGATCCGTGCAACATTTATTAATTATACTTTAATTATCATGGTTCCCGGTCTTTTGTATGGAAATGCCATCGGACTTGGACTGATCCTGATTCAAAAGTTTTTTGGTGTTATTAAACTGAATCCGGAAAATTATTACGTAAGCACTGTTCCCGTAGATTTAAATCCTATTGCGATTATTTCTATCTCTGTAGGAATTTTGATTATTTCAGGGTTGGCTTTAATTATCCCAAGTTATCTGATCAGTAAAATTTCTCCGGTCAAGGCGATTAAGTATAGTTAGTGAGGGATTGACTGGTGAATGGTAAATTTTGCTGTGCAAGTGAATTTTTACAGGTGTTTAAAATTTATTATCGATAAAAGTTTTCAGCATCGCATCATTAGGAACCAAAGTTGAAACCATCTGACGAAAATTGCAGGCTGAATAGATTGCTTCGTCGTTACTCCTCGTAATGACTAATTTCCAGTGGAACCACCCAAGCCCCTAGCCCCGATTGCAGTGAAAATCCCGGAATGGAGTGACGGAGCGAAGCCTAGACGCGTAATGAGGAATTGTAACGGAAAGCGGGAATAAGCTCCTAAAAAAATTAATTCTCAATTGTGGATTTATTAATTATTTCGTCTTTTTTCTGATACAGCCTTAACAAATCTTAACCGAATTTATCAGAACTCAATTCAGCGAACTCATTTGAAAACTGTATCTTTGTGAGGCTTATAAAACATTTATGAAATACGCAAAAAATATTCTTGAAACGATAGGAAATACCCCCTTGGTACAACTTAATAAAGTGTTGGGTGATGATTTCCCGGCATTGGTTTTAGCCAAAGTGGAAACTTTCAATCCCGGAAACTCTGTAAAAGACAGAATGGCTCTGAAAATGATTGAAGATGCCGAAAAAGACGGAAGGCTGAAACCCGGTGGAACGATCATCGAGGGAACTTCCGGAAATACGGGAATGGGATTGGCGCTTGCCGCCATCATTAAAGGTTACCAATGTATTTTCGTGACCAACTCTAAACAGTCAAAAGAAAAATGTGATATTCTTCGTGCCGTGGGAGCTGAGGTAATCGTTTGTCCGACAGATGTGAAGCCTACCGACCCTCGTTCTTACTACTCTGTATCCAAAAGATTAGCGAAAGAAACAGAAAACGGATGGTATGTGAACCAATATGATAATTTATCCAACAGAGCAGCTCATTACGAGTCTACCGCTCCTGAAATCTGGGAACAGACGGAAGGAAAACTGACACACTTCGTTGTTGGAGCTGGAACGGGCGGTACCATTACTGGTTGTGGAACCTTCTTCAAGGAGAAAAATGCTGATATTAAAGTCATTGGTGTTGATACGTATGGTTCTATCCTAAAGGAGATCCATGAGACTGGAGAAGTGAACTTAGGAAATGCTTATACCTACATCACAGAAGGGATTGGCGAAGATATCCTTCCTGAAAACTACGATATGTCGGTAATTGATCATTTCGAAAAAGTAACGGATAAAGACGGTGCGATCTATGCAAGAAAACTGGCTAAAGATGAAGGAATTTTCTGTGGTTATTCCGCGGGAAGCGCCATTGCTTCTTTGGTTCAGATGAAAGATCAGTTTACTAAAGATGATGTAATTGTTGTTTTATTACACGATCATGGTTCGAGATACGTTGGAAAAATCTACAACGACGATTGGATGAGAGAAATGGGTTGGTTAGACTAATCGACTTTTCATGATAAAAAATAAAACTCAGAGTGTTTTGCTCTGAGTTTTTTTATGCTATTCTGTGCTATTTTTCTTTATAACCTGTTTCAATAAGCTATAATCTTTCTCACTCATCGACTTCCTCGGGAACATATAGCTGTATTTTCCTTCAACGGTAATAAATTCGTTATTGCTATCGAAATAATTAAAATCTTTCCATTCGCTGGTTTCTTTTTCATCATCTATATTTACGGTGAAAAAATTGTCATTGAATCTGATTTCGTAAATTTTGCAGTGTTCTAACTTATTCAAATAATTAGTCACCTGTTTTTTCCATCTCGAAACTTTGTTAATGCTCACCGAAAGGAAAACTGCACAAAGCAGAAACAAAAAACTAACAAAATATAAAATCCCGAATTTCTCCTCCGAAAAATCCTCTTTGAAGAAAAACATAATCAGCAAAATCAAACCGACCACAATTGTTGTAATCATTTTTCCTCTCGTCGTCGATGAAAAAAATAAACTTCCCTGATTTCCGCTAAAATAAATATCTTCGAAATCTTTTCTTTTAGGTTTTAAAACAATCACCTTTTCTTCACTCATAATTATTAATTTCTATCTGCAAAGCTAAATTAAAAATTTAGAATTTACATTTATATTGGGGGAGGATTATATTTTGGCTAAAATCATTTCTGTATGACTGGATAATGATATCATTTATCTTTCAATCGGATTAGCATCCGATCCTGATGTAAGTCGTCCCTTCAGGACTCCTCCGCCATTTAACTCCAAACCATCAACCATCAACAAAATTATCCCCGATTGCCGAAAGTTTATTCGCCAGCTCACGGTTTCGTTGTCGGAGGTCATCCATTTTTTTCAGCATTTCATGAATCACTTCCAATCCCGGAAGGTTAATTTCCAAATCGTAATGCCAGTTCGTAAACCGTTCAAAATTGGGTAAATCTTCGTACATCAGATAGCGTATTTCATTTTCGGTCTGAATTGTAATTAATCCTGAATTCACCAATTCATCAAAAAAAGTGATCTCAATATTGTATATTTTTGCGAGTTCCTCTCGCGATATTCTTTCACTCATGGCTTAGGAATTTTTAAGTTGTTCAAAAAGTTCTTTTTGTGTTTCAGTGAGATTCGTTGGTAATTTCACATCATAAGTCACAAATAAATCTCCAAATTCACCGTCTTTTTTATACACGGGAAAACCTTTTCCTTTCAGTCGCACTGTATTTCCGTTTTGGGTTTCGGGCTTTACTTTCAGGTTTACACTTCCGTCGAATGTATTTACTTTTACATCACCGCCTAAAACAGCCGTATACAAATCAATGGAAACTTTCGTTTTCAAATCATTTCCGACTCTTTCAAAATTAGGATCAGCCGCAATATTAAAGGTGATGTATAAATCTCCGTGCGGACCTCCGTTCACCCCCGGATTTCCATGACCTTTCAGTTTAATCTGCTGTCCGTCATAGATCCCCGCAGGAATCGTAATTCTCACTTTTTTACCATTGATCTCAAAAGTCTGAGGATGTGTTGTTGCAGCATCTTTTAAACTTACATTCAATTCTGCACTGACGTCCTGACCTTTAAATTTCCCCGAAGCACTGCCTCTCGAACTCCTTCCGAAGCCTCCTCCCGCTCCACCAAACATGCTTTGGAAAAAATCAGAAAAATCCTCTCCTTCTCCAAAATCAGCGCCTGAAAATCCGCTACCGTAACTTCCGCTCTGACTTTGTTGATATTGCCTTTGCTGTTGCTGAGCTTTTTCGTATTCCTCGCCATGCTTCCAGTTTTCACCGTATTTATCGTATTTTGCACGGTTCTCCACGTTGCTGAGTACCTCATTGGCTTCATTAAGTTCTTTGAATTTTCTTTCAGCCTCTTTATCATCTGGATTAAGATCGGGATGCAGCTTTCTTGCTAATTTCCGATATGCTTTTTTAATATCTTCCTGTGTGGCGCTTTTGTCTACGCCCAAAATTTTATAGTAATCTATATAAGCCATAGAAACGATGTTTACTCAAATTTAAGCATTTTATCACTGAAAATAATATAACGCAATGTTAAAAATAAAGCTATCTTTGATTAAAAAGCACACATGAAAGAAGTGTTGAAAAACTACTCAGGAATTTTACTTTTGTTATTAGGAATCACAGTTGGAAGCATCATTGGCATTGTTATGCCCGGTTTTGTTGATTACCTGAAACCTTTAGGAGATATTTTCCTGAATCTCCTCTTCGTGAGCGTAGTTCCGTTGGTATTTTTTGCGGTGTCCAATTCTATTGCTTCGCAGGAACAGCAATCCAGGTTTGGAAAGATCATGATGACCATGGCTCTGACCTTTCTTTTTTTCATTGTAACGGCTGCAGTTTTTACGATTTTCGCAGTGTATTTATTTCCTGTTTCAGGGGTTTCCGGAAGCTCAGAAATTGTGGAAGAAGCGGCTAATAACGACAGCTGGGGAAACAGAATCGTGGGATTTTTTACCGTTGGAGAATTTACCCAGCTTTTTTCAAGACAAAATATGCTGGCTCTTTTGATCTTTGCATTTATGACAGGATTTTCTGCTAGAAAAGCAGGAGAAAAGGGACAGCCCTTCCGAGCATTTATTGCCTCGGGATATGAAGTAATGAAGGAATTGCTTTTACTGATTATGAAAGTCGCTCCTATTGGTCTGGGTGCTTACTTCGCATTTCAGGTGGCTACTTTGGGACCTCAGCTTTTCGGATTTTATGCTAAACCTTTAGGACTTTATTATATTGCCGGAGTGATCTATTTCATAGTATTTTTTTCATTGTACGCTTTTATGGCAAAAGGCTCACACGGAGTTAAAAGCTTTTGGAAAAATGCGATCTTTCCTACGCTGACGGCATTGAGTACCTGCAGCAGTTTTGCGACCATGCCCGCCAATTTACAGGCTGCTTCAAAAATTGGGATTCCCAGTCAGATCTCGAATATTGTGATTCCGATTGGAACGACTTTGCATAAAAATGGTTCGTCGATGTCATCCATCATTAAGATTTACGTGGCTTTTCTGATTATCGGAAGAGATTTTTTTGATCCTATGAATTTGCTTTTGGCATTAGGAATTACTGTTTTCGTTAGTATCGTCGCCGGTGGGATTCCGAATGGCGGTTATATTGGTGAAATGCTGATGATTTCAGTATATAAATTACCTCAGGAAGCCATTCCTGCGGTGATGATCATCGGAACTTTGGTTGATCCTTTGGCAACGGTTTTAAATGCGGTAGGACAGTTGGTAGCTTCGATGTTTGTGAATCGATTTGTGAAGGTTTGATTTGCTTAAACACAAATTTCACTAATGATTTTTATAACGCAAACATCTGCGTTATCTGTCAAACCTGCGTGAGGTAAATTTTCACAACTTTATATATTTTTATCTCGCAGATTTTGCTGATTGAGCAGATCTTTTAATATTAATTATTCACTTCGTTTTACAGGTTCTAAATTTTCAAGCTCTTCGGGGGTAAAAAGTCTGTAAATTACTTTAAATGTTTTCCCTAAAGGGGTCTCCAGGGAAAACCCACCCGGCCCGAAACCATCGACAACATCTAACGTAAAATGTGAATATTGCCAGTATTCGAATAAATCGCGGTCGATCCAGAATTCATGACTGTTGATGGTTCCGATCATGGCGTCATTCATTCTCGGGAAATACCCTCCTTTTTCAAAACATTGGGGCTGGGTTCCTTCACAACAGCCACCGGCCTGATAAAACATGAGGTCGCCATATTTTTTTTCGAGTTCCCAAACCACTTCCAGTGCTTTTTCGGTGACTGAAAGTCTTGATATTTTAGTTTCCATTTTGCTTTATTTTTATTGAATTAATAACAATTTTTCTTTGCAGAGTTTTTGCCATTCAGAGCGTAACGAAGAGAAGCATGGAATCCAGGCTTATGATTAAAAAAATATTTTCAAAATTCTTTGCTGAAATTCCTAAGGAATGACAAGGATTTGTAAATATTTTTGAGATTAGTTCCTCGCTTTACTCCTTGCAATGACTTTTCCTGTATAAAGTTAAAAAAGTTCGGCGAAATATATTCCACCGAACCTCTTCACATTCCATAAAATTTAATTTGATCCGGCAATATCGAGAACGATTCTGCCATCGATCTGTCCTGCTTTCATTTTATCAAAAACATCATTGATATCTTCCAGTTTTGCAGAAGTTACCGTTGCTTTTACCAAACCTTCGTTAGCAAAATCCAGTGCTTCCTGAAGATCTTTTCTGGTTCCTACAATAGATCCTCTTACGGTAATTCTTTTGAGTACCGTTTCAAAAATTGGGAGTTCGAATGAACCCGGTGGAAGTCCGTTTAATGCGATGGTTCCTTTTCTTCTCAGGACATCGATTCCCTGTTTAAAGGCAATTGGTGAGACTGCGGTAATCAAAGCGCCTTGCATTCCGCCGACTTCTTTATGTAAATATTCTCCAGGATCTGTGTTTTTTGCATTGACCACCAAATCTGCGCCTAATTTTTTGGCTAAATCTAATTTATCATCTGCCACATCAATCGCGGCAACATGCATTCCCATTGCTTTGGCATATTGTACCGCAACATGTCCCAAGCCACCAATTCCGGAAATGGCTACCCATTCTCCAGGCTTGGTTTCGGTTTCCTTTAAACCTTTATAAACGGTAACTCCGGCACACAGAATCGGAGCAATTTCTAAAAAGTTGACATCTGATTTCAAATGTCCTACATATCTTGAATCAGCAATTACATACTCTGCAAAACCACCATCTACACTGTATCCTCCGTTTTTCTGGGCTTCACAAAGGGTTTCCCAACCCGTAATACAGTAATCACAGCATCCGCAGGCAGAATACAGCCACGGAACGCCCACCGCATCTCCTTCTTTCACCTGAGCTTCGGGTCCGCAGGCCACCACTATTCCGACACCCTCATGACCCGGAATTAATGGCATTTTGGGTTTCGCCGGCCAGTCGCCATCCACCGCATGTAAATCGGTATGGCAAACCCCGCAGGCGATTACCTTTACCAGTACTTCATATCTTCCGGGAACCTTTACAGGAACCTCTTCTATTTTTAAGGGTTGTCCGTAGCCCTGAACGACTGCGGCTTTCATTGTTTTTGGAATCATATTTTGATTTTTTTCGAGTTAGTTTTTAGTTTTGTTTGTATTATCTTGTGAATAGATTTTTTTTAACGCAAAGGAGCAAAGATTTTTTGCTCATTGGGTCGCATATTTTTAAGGTCGCAAAGGCGTTCCATTTAAATAAGATCACTAAGAGCCTATTTAAAATTTTACCGTTTTATTTATTATCATTAATAAAGTTGATCTTTGCTCCATTTTATAGCTCTTTTGAGCGTATTTCTCACTTCCTATTTTTGATTTAGCCCGCTAAATCTGCAAACACGAAGCAAAAAATCCATCTCAAAATAGCTATAAAAATTTTTGGCAATAAAATTTAAACAGCCTCTAAGTTTTTTATTTTTGAAAATCTTGTCAAGATTTAATAAAGGCATAAATTTTCCTTCTTACCCGGAAATTTCGATAAGGTAAGGACAACTTTTGTTTGCGTGAGGGATAGGAAGGGTCTCGCTGAAAGCGAGAGTGTGGAGCGCAGCGGAACACCGGAACGAAGTGGAGCCCTGGATAGCCCGACCGTTTTTCCCCGTTGCCGAGACGGGGAAAACGGGCACGCCCTAATATTTAAAATTAAAAGAAACCTAGTTTGTTTTTGTTGTATGAAATCAACATATTTTTGGTCTGACGGTAGTGATCGAGCATCATTTTGTGATTTTCACGCCCGATTCCCGACTGTTTATACCCTCCGAAAGGGGCTCCGGCCGGATATGAATGGTATTGGTTAACCCATACTCTTCCCGCCTGAATGTGACGCGGAATATTGTAAAGTTGGTGAGCATCTCGGGTCCACACACCTGCTCCTAATCCATAAATGGTGTCGTTAGCGATTTTAAGAGCTTCTTCTTCATCTTTAAACGTGGTAAAGGCCAAAACAGGTCCGAAGATTTCTTCCTGGAAGATTCTCATTCTGTTGTTTCCTTTGAAGATGGTCGGCTGAATATAATATCCGTTTTCCAGACCTTCTCCAACATTGTTAACATCTCCTCCTATAAGGACTTCTGCACCTTCTTCTTTCCCTAATTTAATATAAGAAAGGATTTTGTCTTTTTGAATCTGAGAAGCCTGTGCCCCCATCATCACCGTTTTATCAAGAGGATTTCCTACTTTAATAGCTTTCACTCTCTCCACCACTTTAGCAATGAAGGCATCTGCAATGTCTTCCTGAACCAGGAGTCTGGACGGACAAGTACAGATTTCGCCCTGATTTAAAGCAAAAAGTACTGCTCCTTCGATCGCTTTATCCAAAAACTCGTCATCTGCATCCATTACCGAACTGAAGAAAACGTTTGGAGACTTTCCTCCCAATTCCAATGTTACCGGAATAATATTTTCTGTTGCATATTGCATTACTAAACGACCTGTTGCCGTAGAACCTGTAAATGCAGCCTTATTCACTTTAGGGTTGGTCACCAACGCTCTTCCTAATTCAGCTCCAAACCCGTTTACAACGTTTACAACTCCCGGAGGAAGCAAATCACCGATTAATTCCATTAAGACCATGATGGAAATCGGAGTACTTTCTGCTGGCTTTAGGACTACACAGTTTCCTGCAGCTAATGCCGGCGCTAACTTCCAGACTGCCATTAAAATCGGGAAATTCCACGGGATGATCTGAGCGATAACACCTAGCGGTTCGTGAACAATAAGTGAAACCGTATCTTTATCCAGTTCGTTGTGAGAACCTTCTTCAGATCTGATGACCGAAGCAAAATATCTGAAATGATCCACAGCCAAAGGAATATCCGCGGCCAATGTTTCTCTAACAGCTTTTCCGTTATCAATCGTTTCCACCGTTGCGATATATTCTAAATTCTGCTCAATTCTGTCAGCAATTTTATTTAAAATAATACTTCTTTCCGTAGATGAAGTATCTTTCCAGGTCTGGAATGCTTTTTCCGCTGCGTTCACTGCCAATTCCAAATCTTCTTTTGAAGAGTGGGCTGCCTGTGTAAAATTTCTTCCGTCCACCGGCGAAACGACGTCAAAATATTGTCCGTTAACAGGTGCTGTAAATTGTCCGTTGATATAATTATCATATCTGTTTTTGAATTCAGGCCACTGTAAAGTAGTCGCTGATTCCTTTTCTGTTAGTGTGCTCATATACGTACGTTTTAATTTTTTATCTGTTACCAAATTACACTTACCTGTGATATTCGAATAGCATAATCGTACAAAAAAATATCAAAATAGTACTTGAACAGAATTTTATAATTTCATTAACAAAATCATAAGCTCAGAAATTTCTATATTTGAGTAAACAGGTACTCCTAAATGTTTAGAAATGAATGATAACAAGATTTTATTGAATACTCCTGAATTGAAGCGGGAAAGCCAATTGATTCATTTGGTTGAAAATCAGACGAAATTCAATCTGAACAATTGTGAATTCAGCATTTATGAAACACATAAGGCCGCTTTCGACGTAAAACTGCATTTTGAAACAATAGCTTTTACGGCCATGCTTCGTGGTAAAAAACATATGAAACTGGATAAAACGAGTTATTTCGACTATTTTCCGGGGGAAAGTGTACTTGTATCACCAGGAGAGACCATGGTGATAGATTTTCCTGAAGCGGATGAAACCCCATCCCAATGTATTTCTCTAAGCCTGAATCCTGAATTTATTGAAGATTCTCTTAACCATTTAAATTATGACCTCCCAAAAATTGACGAGACCTCTCAATGGAATATCGATCTTGAAGAATATTTTCTCTTTAACAACCAATCTCTAGCCGCTGCCACTAACAATATTATGCGGATTGCGATGGATGATAATTCTCAAAAAGACATTATGGCTGATTTTGCCCTGAAGGAGCTTCTGATCAGGCTGATGCAGACTCAGGCCAGGAAAATGGTAGAGAAAAATATTGTTAAAAATAAATCGAGAATCGGTTTTGTGGTGGATTATATCAGAAAAAATCTCCATCAGAAACTTTCTATTGACAGCATCGCGAAATTAGCCTATGTCAGTAAATCGAATTTCTTTAGAATGTTTAAAGATGAATTGGGAACTTCCCCCAATGAGTTTATTTTACAGGAAAGAATTAATCGGGCTAAAGAATTGTTGGCGAGCCAGAATAGCATTAAGGAAACTGCTTACCAGACCGGATTTTCAGATGTGAATTATTTTACGAGAATGTTTAAGCAGTTTACGGGGGTAACGCCGAAGAGTTTTCAGAATAACATGGTTTCTGCTAAATAGTACAAACCTTAGCTTATTTACTTAAATCCTAAAAATTTACACTTAATTGCATGAGGGCTGATTAATCAACGGTTCAAAATTTATATTTACATTATTTTGCCTTTGGAATTTCCTTTAAATTATTCAACCCTTTCAGGGTTTTATTATCATGTAATATGTATTCATCGGGGGTTCACCCGACGCTATTCATACTGAAGGAATCAGTGGTTGATGAGGGTTGATTCAAAACAAAAAGGGTCGTATACTTTTAAAGCAAAACAGAGGCTATTCTAATAAAAAAATAACCTCTGCTAAATATATTAAAATTTGTTTTTATGATCAATTGGAATGCAGATGTATTGCTTGTCTGCTATCCATATTTCTATTTACATTTTTAGCAGCTTACTTTTATGCTGTTTCAATTTGTTGCAGAATCAGAAGTCGTGAATTACTTTAATAGATCATTTGCGTCAATCGCTCCCTGAGGGAAGGGCAGTTTATATTTTTCGCCTTTCAGTTTCAGGTCTGACCAGCGTACCCATTCAAAGGAGAGTTCTAATCATATTTCAATATTCCTTAAACACTAATAATCAAATTTTTAAAATATTATTAGTATCCTGGGTTTTGTTGGATAGGATTTGCATTGATCTCATCCGAAGGGATTGGTAAAGTAAATCTATAATCTGTAATATCAATTTCTTTATTCGTATATCCTTCAACGTCTTTTGGATCTCTTTCAGTTTTAGTAACACCAGCTGCAGTTCCTAGCCTTTTCAAATCGAGGTATCTATGACCTTCAAGTGCTAACTCAACTCTTCTTTCTTTAAGTATATCTTTTAATGCTGCGGAGGCATTTGCATATACTGGTAGTACTACTGGAGCAATATAATTTCGAGCATCTCTAACGGCCTTTATTCTTAAAGCAGCACCTACTAGGTCACTAGCCGCAATCCTACATTCAGCTTTAATAAAGTACATTTCAGAGAGCCTGAATAGCTTCAAATCACTCAGCAATTCAGCCCCATTTGCAGTTCCAGCCTTACCAGAGTATTTATCTATACAAAGTACATCATTCAAAAGATATTGTCCCCAAGGAAGAGATTGGTAGTTTGGATCAATTTTAGATGTAGGATCAATATATGCATGCTTTCTTACATCGCCAGAAATATTAATGATATTATAAATTCCTCTACTCAAATCCATATATGGTCCTCCTGTAAGATTAGTTCTATTAAAATAGAATTGACCAGCAATAGCTGATTTACCAACTGGACGATCTAATGACATGATAATCTCACCTCTTGTAAAATCCTGTAACATACTCTTATAAGGGCTGGTTGAAGGTGTTGTATAACTTCCATAAAATGCAGTATTTGCTACACCATCACCGTTTGTCTCAACAGTACCTGCTGTAGTTAATACTAATCCTGAAGTATTGATAACTGTATCTGCATATTGCTCAGCTAAAGTATAATTATCTCTGTATAGATACATTCTTGCTCTTAATGCGTCAATAAATGTTTTAGAAACAAATTTATAAGCAGAAGAACTTGTAGAAGGTAATTTTATAGGATCAAGATGAGTATAAGCAAAATTTAGATCACTTTCAATAGACGCAAAGACTTCACCTACTGTATTTCTAGGAAGTTTATCATTACTTTGAGGAACTTTAGTAACTAATATAACTCCTAAAGAACTATTGTCTTTAATATTAGGTGCAAAATAACAAAGAAGTTGGAAATGAGCAAATGCTCTGATCGCATAAGCTTGCGCCAAAATTGAATCGTAAGCCTGCTGATCGGACGAGCTAGGAGTTATTAATTTAGCTCCTTCAATTAATCGGTTTGCAGAATTGATAGCACTATAATGTGCTAACCAAATTCCCGAAGCAAATCCATTTCCCGGTGTAAGAACAAAATTATATAAACTAACATTTTGTCCTCCATTTTGGCTACCAATTCCTAATTCATCTGTAAAAATTGATGAAATTGCAATTTCATTTGACACATCTACTCTATCATAAGTATTATTCAAAAATTTCTGCATATCATTCACTGTTTGAAAAGTAGCAGCTTCACTAAATTCACCGTCCTGAATAATATCATATGCATCCTTACATGAATTAATTATAGAGATCGTTATAATTGAAATAATTATTAATATTATTTTCTTCATTTTTTTTAATTTTTTATTTGTCCTTATTAAAATTGTACATCGATTCCTAAAGTGGCGACTCTTGGAGTTGGAAAACCTCCCTGATTTGAAGATAAACCTCCTTCAGCATCAAATCCTCTCCATTTTGTCCAAGTATAGAAGTTTTCTGCTTGTATATACAATCTCAGCTGTGAAACAGCAGTATCTTTTAATATTTCTTTTCCAAAATTATATCCAAATGTGACGTTTCTTAATCTTATATAAGAAGCATCCTTCAGAAATCTATCTGAGAAAGTAGAAGCATTGTTAGCACCAGTGATATCAGTTACAACAGGAACGTCAGTATTGGTATTATTTGGTGTCCAAGCATTTAGCACATCTCTTGTAATTGGAAATACTCCAATATTTGAAGGACTACTTAAATTACTTAAATCAGCATCATACCTCCATACTTTGGCAGCGTATGAAAATAATATATCTAAGAAAAATCCCTTATAATTGGCATTCAATCCAAATCCACCTTGGTAAACTGGTAAAAAGGATTTCCCAGTCCATCTTCTGTCATCATTGGTAGGGGTTTTTGTTATATTTCCATTTTTGTCTAAGAACTGAGCAGTTCCATCTTTAGGATCGGCTCCCAAATATGGAACCATAAAGTATTCACCTAACATATGTCCCTCAGCAGTTCTTCCGTAAAGAGTATTCGTATTGTTTGTAGTTAAAAACGGATTAGTTGGAATAGTATTACCAGTAGCTAACTTAGTTACCCTATTCTTATTATATGCACCATTAGCAAATATGGATAATTTAAAATTCTTTTTATTAAATATATTTGATCTTAAAGACAGTTCAACACCTTTATTATACATATCCCCTACATTACTATTAATCATATATTGACCTGTTACAGCAGATAATGGTGATATACTATACAAATCATTTGTCCTTTTATCATATACATCAACTGATCCAGAAATTACCCCACTTTTGTAATCGAAATCCAAACCAATATTAGCTTGTTTCTGTACTTCCCACCTCAAATCCTCTTTTGCTATAGTAGTGCTTAGTTGTGGGTTTAATCCATATCCTGAACCTACTGTTGAAGTTAATGCTCTTACCAAATTTGCACCTAAATAGATAGGATTCAATCCTGCGGCTGCGGCTACAATATTCTGATTACCCTGTGTTCCATAAGATGCTCTTAATTTTAAAAGACCAAATGAAGATGACTTCATGAATTCTTCCTGCTCGATATTCCATCTACCACTCACTGACCAAAATGTTCCCCATTTATTATCATCAGCAAATTTATATGCAGCGTCTCTTCTAATACTCGCAGAAATACCATACTTGCTACCATAATCATAATTTAATACTCCAAAGTAAGAAAATAATCCTGCGTCATTTTTACCAGCTGTAGCGATAGATCTATAAAGTCCTGGCGAAGGAGTGGGCGTAAAATTCACCCAACCCGTTCCAGCACCAAAAACCCATGTTTTAGGATCCAAACCGTTCTGAGTAAAAGAACTCGTAATTCTATGATATTTTAAATACTCCGTAAATGCGCTCACCTCCAAATGGTGTTTCTCTGCAAAAGTTTTTTCATAAGTCAACTTTAAAACATTACTTATTGATAGATCTTTTGTATCAGATCTTTGCTCAAGACCTCCGAATTCTACATTTGCAGGTTTACCAGCAGCAGCAAGGTATGACCAAGGTGCTCTAGCAAACATACGTGTTTCATTCGAGTAATCTACACCTGTCATTAATTGAACACTTAAATTTTCAGTAAACTTGTATTTTCCCATCGCATTAGCAATCAACCTAAATTCGTCAAATCTACTTGGAATATTTCCAGGATTTAAATAATCCATCAACATGTATGGAACAATTTGAAAACTTGGAGAGCCAAACTGATCAAATAACTGTTGTCCACTTACATATACATTAGGATCTAAATACGGCAATGAAGTTAATAAACCCTGCAAAGGGTTTTGAAGCACATTCGCATTAATATCAGTTCTTGTTTCTTGTTCTAACTGATTTCTTCTCGAAAAAGTTAAACCTATATTAGTTGAGAAATTAAATTTTTCATTTTTTGATTTACCCTGAAGATTATTTCTTACCGACATTCTCTTAAAATCTGTATTCTTAACGATACCTTCCTGATCCAAATAATTTAAAGATGTAAAATTGGATATATTTTCGCCTCCTCCCTGTAATGTTAGTGAGTGATTTTGTGTAAATCCCTTTCTAAAAAATATTTTATCCCATTGAGTTGTTGGATAGTTAGCAATTTCATCATCTGTCAAAGTAGCCCCTAATCCTGTATTATTTGCCTTTTCAAGTCTTAATGTTTCAGGAGAGTTAGCGATATTATATTTATGCTTTTGAAGCATACTTACCCCCACGTTAGAAGAATACCCTACTTTCAATCCTGAATTATACTTTCCCGTCTTAGTGGTAATTATAATGACACCGTTTGAGCCTCTATTTCCATAAATTGAGGTCGCAGCAGCATCTTTAAGAATTGAGGCGCTCGCAATATCATCAGGATTAATACTTCTAAAATAAGTTTCAGAAACAGGAATATTATCAACAACATATAATGGTGAATTAGATCCTGCAATTGATCCTACTCCTCTAATTAGTGCCGTTATTTTATTACTCCCTGGAGAACCCGAATTGAATGAAATTTGCAAACCAGGAGCCTGCCCTTGGATAGATGCAAGAACATTAACATTAGGGCGGTTTTCAATCATTTCGGTTGTTACTGTAGTAACAGAAGTATTACTATTTTTAAGTAATCTTTTATTATTATACCCTAAAATAACAACCTCGTCGATATGTTTTTCCTTTGGTATAGTATCTCTTTTACTAGTTTGAGCATCAACCAACTGCCCGCTAAAGAAAAGCACAGCAGTCGTTATAAGACCTAATTTTTTATTCATATCTATAGTTTTTTATATGCTGTAAATCTGTTAATAAAAATTAACAAATCAAACAAATAAACAACTGAATTACAGATGATTAAAGTTGAATTATTTAATTAAAATTCAAAAAAAAATAAAGAATGAAGCATTATTTAAAGCATTAAAAATTAAAAAAATAATAGATTTAATGAATTATCAGAAATATATGAAGTGTTAAAAATTTCCACACATGACATAAAAAAAGCAAAATCAAAGAGTAATATTCACCATAAAGTCACATTAAATGAATAATATGCAAAAATAAATCTTCATAATTGTGGCGAAAAATTCTTAATTCGGTAGGTTTGGATGCATCTTAACGTTTTAATTCTTATCGTGAGACGCAATCCCATACGAATATTAACATTTAAATTTGCATCTTTTTTGCTTCTACCGGTCTTTTGTGTAAGGATGTATTGCCGAAATTTTATATTTTAACATTATTATTCATTATTTCCGTGATTAAGTTTATCCTTATAATGAAATTTATGTTTCCAGCTCTCAATTTCATTAGAATAATAATCACGATTATCTCTAAAATTTTCATAAGATATTTCACTTAAATCTGAGTCTTTAAATAAAAATATAAGATCAATAAAATTGCTATTAAAATTCATTTTAAATTTAAAAGGGTCTACCCATTGTTCAGTAGTATTATTCTTACCCCAAATCATAATTCCTTCAATTAGTATTATATTATCAACTCGATTAACTTTAGTAATCAAACTATCATCAATCCAAATTGTTTTATCAATATTTGAATCTTCTTTCGTTAATGAATATAATAAGCCCGCCAATAGAAAAGACGTGTCTCCTAAAGACTCATTATAATATATCATTCTTTAAATTAGTCTTGTTAATATTATCCAAAAGCTCTTCCAATAATATTTTAGCAATTTTACTTGTCGATTTTATATTTATTTTAAGTATTTTTCAAGGTATTTAATTAAATTTTGTTCAGCTCCCTATATTTCTCCCCTCGCTGCCGCACGATTGCATCGTGTGGTTTAATAACCAAAATCATTTAAAATATTTAGCAAAACTTATGAAATATACCCCAGGATTGTAGAACTTATAATGATGACTCATCATTATATTTTTATAAAGATAAAAACTTTAAAAAAATTATTGGATAATAAAAATGCCACACGAAAGGATTCGTGCGGCAGCGGGGAGATGTGCAGAAAAATGCACCGTGGAATAAAAAGAAGAAGTTTAGAAAATAAAAAAATAGCTCTCATTAATGAGAGCTATTTTAATGTATTGAAATTTTTAGCAAAAATATTGCTGTTAAAAAATTTAGCAGTATATTTGCTGTCAAATCAAATAAACAATAAAACAACTGTTAAATGGAAAATTGGATATCACCTAGTATAATAATCGGCAAAGAAGCGACAGGCAAATTCTATTTCAGGAGAGAAGACTTTGAAAATGATGTTTGGAGAGAAATAGAAAAAGGAAACAATGTGCTTCTGGCAGCACCAAGAAGAGTTGGAAAAACCTCTGTCATGAAATTTCTAACAGAAAACCCAAAGGAAAACTACAAACTGATTTTTAGAAATGTACAAGGAATTGATGATGAGAAGCAATTTTATAAAACAATTTATGATTTGATAATTATCTGTCTAAGCAAATTTAAAAAAAGTAAAACGCTAATTCAAAACTATATAGCAAAAATGAAGATATCTGAAATAAGCACTTCAGGTATAAAAATAGAAACTACTGGAATTGACTATTTATCTGAAATCAATAGCTTAATTCCTCAGCTAGATAAGGATGGAGAAAATATTGTCTTATTGATAGATGAGTTACCAGAAGTGTTACACAATCTTTTTCTAAAAGATCAAAAAGACACAGCACTAAATATTCTAAAAAACCTTCGCCATTGGAGACAAGAAGATGATTTTAAAAAAATTCAATTTGTTTTAGCTGGCTCTATAGGTATTCATTATGTAGTTAATGCAATTGCAGGAAGAAATTCAGACGTCAATGATTTATACAAGATCATTTATCAACCATTAACGGACGTTGAGGTTTCCGAATACATAAATAAAGTTACTAATGGCGCTTCCATACAATACAATGAAAACTTAATTGAACATATCAAAAGTAAAATTCAATACTTTGTACCCTATTTTATAAATTTAATTCTTGATGAAATTGATAAAAAAGCTATTAAAACTAAAAACTCTACTGTAACAAATGACATCATAGATGAAGCTTTTAATACAATTATTAAAAACAATGACCATTTTTCAGATTGGAAGAAAAGACTAATGGACTACCTACCAAAAGAAGATTTTAATTTTATTAATGAAATTTTGACACATATTGCTCACAAGGAAAACATTAGTATACAGACACTCTATAATATCGCCGTGAAATACGAAAAAGAAAACAACTTTATGGATTTTGTTAATGATTTAGAACAAGATGGTTATATCGTAGAAAATACCCAAAGTTATACTTTCATCTCACCATTCTTAAAAGAATATTGGAAACAAAATAATCCTATACACAATGCATCATAATTCCAATACAAAAAGAAGTAATTGGTTCATAGATCAATTAAACTTATACCAGTCCGCAAATAGCGATTTTGAATCAATCAAGCGAAATTTCATTATTCGAGATGCTGAATTTACTATAATTACTCAAGCTTTATTGAATAAGGACACCAATGACTCATTACAACATGAGCTAATACTCGGAAGAAGAGGCAGCGGAAAATCAACACTTCTCAAAAGAATTGAAATAGAAATTAATGAAAATCGAGAACTTAACAAGAAATACATCCCAATAAATCTTGCGGAAGAACAAGCTGGTATTTATCGCCTATTTGATTTATGGGAACAAGTAATTGAAGAGTTACAACATCAATTCGCTATAAATGAGAATAGAAAAGATTTTGAAGAATTTGATACAACTCAAAATTATACAAGACATCTATATGATGTAATTCATAAAACTTGCATAAAACATAAAAAGAAGATAGTTCTACTTTTAGATAATTTTGACAGAATTATTGAGAACTTCAGTGACGATGGAAATTTACTCCGAGAAACTCTAATTAACTACAATGATATAGAAATAATTGCAGGAAGTACCAGAATGGATGAACATTTTTGGAAATATGATATGCCATTTTATGAATTTTTTAGAAAACATAGATTAGAGAGTCTGAGTAAAGAAGAAATGCTTTTACTTCTAAATCATTGGGCAGATTCGCTTGACATCACAGAATTAAAAGATTTCATTAAAAACAATCCTGGTAAGCTGGAAAATATTAGAATTTTAACAGATGGTTTACCAAGAACCCTTCAGTTTTTTATACAGATTGTATTACAGAACTCACAATCTCATGGATATGATTATCTGAAAAAAATCATGGATCATGTTACACCTTTATACCAAGAAAGATTAAATTACCTTCCCGCTCAATTAAGAAAGATTGTTTTGGAGATGGCTTTCATATGGGAAGCCTGCACCACTAAACAACTGGTTGAAAAAACTCGTTTGGAAAGCAAACTCGTTTCTGCAAATCTAAAAACTTTGGTATTAAAAGGTATTGTTGATAAAATTGGAACCTCAAAAAAAAACCATCTGTATAGAATTTCAGAACGTTTTTTTAATATGTGGTTAATTTTCACGCAGGGCAATCCCAAACAAAAAAGAAAAGCAAAATGTCTTAGCATATTTTTAGAAAATTGGTATGATGCTAATGATTTTAAAAATCTGGTTAATAATCATATTGATTTATTGGTAAATAAAAAAATAGATTATGACAATGCCTTAATTTTATCTAAAGCGCTGAGCCAAAGCAAATATATATCCCTTATACAAAGAGATTCAATTTTAAATTTGACAGAAGAAATCAATTCTAAAAACAAAAAATCACAACTAATACATTTACCAAAAAAATCATACGAAATTTTAAATCAAGCCATTGAAGAACTTGAAAAAAATAATCACAAACATGCTCTTGACTTAGTAAATTCTTTAGAAAACGAAGAAGATGGAGTTAAATTTAATTTTTTAGGAGTAATTTATGAAGACCAAGAAAATTATAGTAAAGCAGAACATTACTATTTACAAGCAATCAAAAAAGGATTTAGTGATGCGTCATATAACCTTGCCATAATTTATCAAAATCAAGAAAAGTATAAACAAGCGGAAAAATATTTCATACTTGCCTTGAAAAATGGTTTCGATGAGGCCTTAAATAATTTGGCAATAATTTATGAAAAAGAACATAAATATGAAAAAGCTGAAGAATTCTACTTTAAAGCTATTAAAAATAATGACATTAATGCTATTTTCAACCTAGGCATATTCTATCAAAAGCAAAATAAATATGATCTAGCAGAAAAATATTACTTAATGGCAATTGATGAAAACAATGAAGATGACGGCGCATTATTTAATTTAGCTCGACTATATCAGGAACAAGAAAACTACGAACGAGCAGAAAAATATTATTTATTAACAATTAAAAAAGGTAATATTGACTCTTTAAATAATCTAGGCGTTATATATAATAAACAAAAAAAATCCAATCTTGCTAAAAAATATTATCAATTAGCAATTGAAAAAAATGATTCTCGCTCATTATTTAACCTAGCCATACTTTATCAAAATGAAAAAAACTATGAACAAGCAGAAAAACTATATCTTGAAGCTATCGAGAGAGGTGATAATAAAGCACTAAACAACTTAGGCACTATCTACGAAGATCAAGAAAAATATGATCTAGCAGAAGATTACTATCTTCAATCTATTGAAAAAAATGATAACCATGCTTTATTTAACCTAGCACTCCTATACCAAAAACAAGAAAAACATGATTTAGCAGAACATTACTATCTTCAATCTATTGAAAAAAATGATAAGGATGCTTTATTTAACTTAGCATTCCTATACCAAAAACAAGAAAAATACAAAGAAGCTGAAAAATATTATTTATTGGCAATTAAAGATCACAATACAAATGCTACAAATAATTTAGCTATACTTTATTACAATCAAAATATAAAAAAGAAAGAGTCGCTTAATCTATTATCGCAAAACAATACTGATCCACAAAACTTGATTATTGCAGAAATTTGGAACGGAATATTTAATAATTTAGAAAGTAGAGTCTATTCAATTGTACAAGATGACTCTGATAATTTAGAAGATTTTATTGTAGATCTATTAATTCATCAACAGAAAAATTTAGTTCTCAAACTTTTTAGAAATCTTGATTTTGGTAAAAATCTACAGGAGAAATATGCCGTATTATTTTATATAAGCATGTTATTAAATAATCCCAATGAAGAAAATTTAGAATTAAAAATACCTCCAGAAATAGAAACAACCGTAAAGGAGATTATGGAATTAATAAAAGATAAAGAAAAATTCTATGGTTACGCTAAGTAAATAAGACCTCTCTGTTGCGAGCGTCTCGCTCGTCCCATTACCAATAAATACTACATCACAAGCGAGACGCTTGCGCCAGCAAAAGACCACAAAATTAAAAAAGACCAGAAGCAATTCCGGTCTTTTCCATTACCTCAAATCAACATAACATCCTAAAAATCAAATATTTACACAAAACCTATCACACATTCAAAATAATTTCTATATTTGAATCACTAACCCAAAACACAATTGATATGTCAAGCACCTCAGAAGTAGGTCACGCTAAAAATGTAGCGAACCTTCAAAAAATTACCCAACAAGTTTCTACCTACAGCCTTTACAATCCACCGATTGCCGACATTACAGTGCCGAGTCTTCAGACTTTATACACCGATGCTGATGCAAAACTGACAGAAGTTGGAGACAAAAGAAGCGCTAATAAAAATGCCATCGTTGCCCGTCAGACTGCTTTCGAAAATTTAAGTTCCACCTGTACCAAAATCATCAATGTATTGGAAATTGTAGGCTTACCGCAGGGAACTTTAAATCAGGCAAGATCTTTAACTCAGACCATTCAGGGCAGTTCAAGGAAGAGCAAAACACCGGTTGAAGAAGGCAAAGAAGCACCCAAAACCTCATCCACTTCCCGACAGTCTTTTACCTCAAAAGCTGAAAATTTTGGTCTGCTCTTACAGATGCTGTCTACCCTACCCGCTTATACGCCTAATGAAGACAACATCAAATTACAAAACCTCAACACCTATCATGACTCATTAAAAGCGACAACCCTTGTCGTAGACCAGACCGAGTCTGAGCTGAACACTAAAATCATAGAACGCGACAGAATTCTGTATGCAGAAGAAACCGGAGTCTATGCCATCTCCCTAAAGATTAAGAAATACGTAAAAAGTCTATACGGAGCCACTTCCCGGGAATACACCACCGTCTCTGCCATCGAATTTACCAAAAGAAAATAATTTATTTTTAAAATCGAAAAATATTGAATGACAGAATTTCAATATTTTTTCAAAGTAAAGTTGCATTTTTAGGATGTAACTTTATTTTTTTGCAATGTATTTTCACTTTTTCTCGATGTCATTCTACATTGGCACGATGTAGTTTCACTTTTTAGCATTGTTACTTTACTTTCTTCTAATGTAACTTTACATTGTTGCGATGTGATTCCACATTCTTCCGATGTAGTTTTACTTTCTTGCATTGTAACTTTACATTTTTGCATTGTAGTTTTACATTGTTGCGATGTAATTCCACATTCTTGCGATGTAGTTTTACTTTCTTGCGTTGTAACTTTACATTTTTGTCTTGTAGTTTTACATTGTTGTAATGTGATTCCACATTTTTGCTTAGCAAACTTCTATTCTCTTATTACAAAACCTTTTAGAGATTGTTCTTTTTCTAAATCAGATGCGGACTTTGATTGTTCTTTGGAAAATCTCGAAAAAGATCGTTGTATCAAACACCATGTGTAAAAAGATTGCGCAGATAATTTATTATTTTGCATCATAAATTAAAAAAAATGACACCAAAAATACTAGAAAAACTAAAAGAAGTCGAGGAAAAACGGGGCGTAGAGATACTTCTTGCCGTAGAATCCGGAAGCCGGGCTTGGGGTTTTGCTTCACCCGACAGCGATTACGACATACATTTCATATACCAACACGAAAAAGACTGGTATCTTTCGCCGTGGGATAAAGATGAAACCATAGAATTTATGACCGAAGACGATCTGGACGGTTCCGGATGGGATTTAAGGAAAACTTTTCATTTATTGTTGAAGTCGAATGCGGCTCTATTAAGCTGGTTCTACTCTCCTATCGTCTATGTAAAAAATGAAAAATTCTATGAATCATTCAAACCTTTGGCAGATGAATGCTTTTCTCCAATCGCTGTATTTTATCATTACTCAAGCATGAGCAAAAAATATCTGGAAGCCTGCAGAACCGACGAAGTAAAACTGAAATCTTATTTCTACTGCCTTCGAACAACTTTAACAGGAAAATGGATATTAGAAAAAGAAACGGTTCCTCCTGTTTTATTCAGTGAATTATTAGTTTTGGTTGATGATTTTACGAGAACGAAAATAGAAAATTTAATCGCTTTAAAAGTCACAAAAGGAGAATCTTATCATCACCCAAATGACTGGGAACTATTCCGATTTTTAGAAAGCATGATATTGGATAATGAGGAAAGAGCAAAAAGTTTGAAAGGAGGAAGTACGGATAAGGTGAAGATGGAGGAGGTTTTTAGGGAGATATTATTAGATTAAATATTAAATTATGGAATTAGATCACATAAAATCCCAAAACCTCATCCTCTTCGAAGCCATTTCCGGAAGCCGCTCTTTCGGATTGGCCACGGAAAATTCAGATACCGATATTCGCGGAGTGTATTATTTACCGAAAGAAGACTTTTTTGGTTTACATTATATTCCGCAAATTTCCAATGAAACAAACGACATTACATACTACGAAATCGGAAGACTGATTGAATTATTACAGAAAAACAATCCAAATATTTTAGAAATTCTGGCAAGTCCGGAGGACTGTATTTTGCAGAAAAATCCGTTGATGGATTTACTCAAACCTGAAGATTTTCTTTCCAGATTATGCAAAGATACGTTTGCGGGATATGCGGTTTCTCAGATCAAAAAAGCAAAAGGACTCAATAAAAAAATACTAAATCCGATTGATAAAGAAAGAAAATCTATTCTCGATTTTTGTTATATCCTGCAAAATCAAGGCTCAATTCCGTTAAAAAAATGGCTGAAAACATTCCCCTACAATGGAGGACAGGGTGGTTTATTACAGGAGAAATGCGGCTTGGTAAACATCGACAACACCAAAGGAATCTTCGCCCTTTTCTACAACGAATCCGGAGATCTGAATTATAAAGGAATTATCCAACATGAAGAAGCCAATCAGGTTTCTGTTTCATCGGTTCCAAAAGACGAAAAACCGATTGCTTACTTGTTCTGCAACCTTGATGCCTACTCCACATACTGCAAAGATTACCGCGAATATTGGAAATGGGTTTCGGAGCGAAATGAAGACCGTTATAACGTGAATCAACATCACGGACAAAATTACGACAGTAAAAATATGATGCACACCATCCGATTATTGCAGTCTTGTGAGCAGATTTTCAAAACCAATTCACTTAATATTCGTGTTGAAAACCGTGATGAACTATTAGACATCAAAGCCGGAAACTGGCCGTATGAAGCTGTAATGGAGAAAGCAGAAGCCCTGATCAGTTCTATTGAGTATTATCATTCCGTTTCGACACTTCCCGAGTTTCCCGATTTGGAAAAAACAACGAAAGTTTTAATTGAAATCAGAGAGAATCTTTATTAAAACTAATATGTTTGAGTTGTATTTCCCACAAATCGCACGGATTTTCACAGATGATGATGCTGATTTTTTGCCACGAATGGGCGAATTTTTAGCGAATTATTTTTGATAATTATTAAAAAATTAAAATCTGCGTTTTCTGCAAAATCTGCGAGAGCCTAAAAATAAAAAGAGCTTCATTACCATGAAGCTCTTTAGTATATAAAATAGTGTGTATTATTTTACGATTTTAATGTCTATTGCAGAAAAACCTTTTGGAGACTTTTCTTTTTCGTAAGACACTTTATTTCCTTTTTTCACAAGCTCTGTACAGTTGTTGCTGTGGAAGAAAATATTTTCTTTTGATCTATCTTCTGTGATAAATCCGTAGCCTTTTTCGCTGAAAAATGTGATGATTCCAGTTTTTCTTACTTCTTCTTCTTCGATAGGAGCAGCCCCCAACTGGATGTTGTTGATATCAATTTCCTCTCTTTCAGCGTGATCAGGAGGTGTAGAAGTCAACTGCCCGTTGGCATCTACGTACATGATCATGTCATCAAGACTTTTTCCTTTGTTGTTGCTCGTTTTACGCTCTTCACGTTTTAGAGCCTTTTCTTTTGCTTTTTGAACTTTTTTCTTAAAATTTTCTTTTTTAGAGAAAGAATCCGCCATATATTGTTTTAAAATTTAATTGTTATTCTGAATAAAAAACCTTTCGTTTTACCGAAAGCCTAAAAAGGTATCTAAGTCTCCGTATGACTTTAAAAACGAAGTCTATCGGAATTAATAGTAAAATTGTCTGCTGTAAAAGCGAAAACTGATGATAGAAAATAGTAATTTTAAACTATTCCAGAGAAAGCAAAGGCAGAGACCTTTTTAATTATTAATGTACAAATATACGAAAAATTAATCGCCCTCGCAAACATACATCCTTTCAAACTATTGAAATTCAATTTATTTTATCAATTTTTAATATATGATTTAAAAGAAGTCCAAGAATAAATTTTAAAAATAAGATACTCTATAAATCTCTTTTAGTGGGAAAATTCTTTTTCATTTCTTCCTGAACATCACCAGGTAATTCTGTAAAGTTTTTACGCATTAACCAATGATAAACATTTTGTTGACCAATTGTTACAACATAAGCCTGTTGAAATTCCCATCCCAAGGCACCCATATAATTCATGGCATCAACCATAGAATTAAATTTTTTATTGCTGCCGTCTTCATTTTTCACTTTGTTATTCTCGAAAAAAGAAGTTGCCTGACCATAATCAATAGATATAGTCACTTTATTACTTAAAAAACGGGACTCTCCTACAATTTCAGCATAAACGAATTTCGGAGCAATTTGCGCATAAGTAAATAATGTGCAGAATAATGCAATTAAAAATACTATTTTTTTCATAGTTTAAAATTTTGCCGCTAAAGTATAAAAAAGAATATAGAACTTTTTATGGTAAATCATAAAAAGAAAATACCATAACGCCATAAAAAAGCCACCGAACTTCGGTGGCTTTATATATAATTGATTGTGACAATCTTAAGCTTCAGTTGAAGGTTTTTGGTCTCCTGCAGGCTTGTCTCCTTCCGGTCTTCTTTGTCCTTCCGGTCTGTTAGGTCTTTCAGATCTGTTGTTCTGTCCTTCTGGTCTTGGTCCTCTTTGTTCACCTTCTTTTTTCTCAGGTCTTGGCGGTCTTGGCAACAAAACTTTTCTTGAAAGTTTCATTTTCTTACGATCATCGTAACCCATGAACTTCACTTCCACTTCATCACCTTCTGCATAAGGAACTTTGTCTAAACGCGCCCATTCGATCTCAGAAATATGCAGAAGTCCTTCAGTACCTTTAGCAATCGCTACGAAAGCACCGAAATCCATTACTTTCACTACTTTACCTTGATAAACTTCGCCTACAACCGGTACAAAAGTAATTTCGTTAATCTTAGCAACAGCAGCATTGATCTTCTCTCTGTCTGTTCCTGCAATCTCGATACGTCCGATTTCTCCAATTTCTTCAATAGCGATAACGGTATCGGTATCTTTCTGCATTTGTTGAATGATTTTTCCACCAGGCCCGATTACAGCCCCAATGAAGTCTTTCGGAATCTCCATTACCACCATTTTCGGAGCGTGAGGTTTCACATCTTCTCTTGGAGTAGCAATTGTTTCCGTGATTTTATTTAAGATATGCAATCTTCCGTCTCTAGCCTGCATCAAAGCTTTTTCCATGATATCCATAGAAAGTCCCTGGATTTTGATATCCATCTGGCAAGCCGTGATACCGTCTGCAGTACCTGTTACTTTAAAGTCCATATCTCCCAAGTGATCTTCATCACCTAAGATATCAGAAAGTACGGTGAATTTTCCGGATTTTGTATCCGTGATCAATCCCATGGCAATACCGGAAACCGGTTTTGTAATCTGTACACCTGCATCCATTAATGCTAATGTTCCTGCACAAACTGTTGCCATTGAAGACGAACCGTTAGATTCCAAGATATCAGAAACAATTCTGATGGTGTAAGGATTTTCTTCAGGAATTACTGCCTGTAAAGCTCTTTGAGCCAAGTTTCCGTGTCCTACTTCTCTTCTTGAAGTACCTCTTAAAGGTCTTGCTTCACCCGTTGAGAATGGAGGGAAGTTATAATGTAAGAAGAATTTTTCGTCGTGCTGAGTGATTACGCTGTCTACCATGTTCGCATCTTTCACAGAACCAAGTGTAACTGCCGTTAAAGACTGAGTTTCACCTCTTGTAAAGATCGCAGAACCGTGAGCTCCAGGAAGATAATCAATCTCAGACCAGATTGGACGGATCGTTTGAGGATCACGACCATCAAGACGGATATTGTCTTCAAGAATCATCTGACGCATTGCTTCTTTCTCTACATCATGATAATATACTTTTACGAAAGGCGTTACTCTTTCCAATTCTTCTGCATCATCTACATATTGAGCAAGGAATTCTTCACGTACCGCTTTGAATTTTTCTCCTCTTTCTTCTTTTCCGGAAGGAGTTCTTGCTACTTCATATACTTTATCATAAGTTTCTTTCCACACTTTTTCACGAATTTCTTCATCGTGATTTTCGTGAGAATATTCTCTCTTAGGGAAAGCTTTTCCTACTTTTTCTGCTAATCTTTCCTGAGCTTCAATTTGCTTCTTGATTTCAGCATGACCGAAATTAATAGCTTCCAACATTTCCTGCTCAGAAATTTCTTTCATCTCCCCTTCTACCATTACGATGGAGTCTTTAGTAGCTCCCACCATGATATCCAATTCTGAATCTTTTAAAGCTTCATAGCTTGGGTTAATTGCCAATTCTCCGTTGAATCTTACCACTCTTACTTCAGACATTGGTCCGTTGAAAGGAATATCAGTAATAGCAATCGCTGCAGAAGCTGCTAAACCAGCTAAATCATCAGGAATTGTTTGCCCATCATAAGAAATCAAAGAAATCATTACCTGAACTTCCGCATGGAAATCTTCAGGGAAAAGCGGACGTAGAACTCTGTCTACCAAACGCATCGTTAAAATTTCCTGATCAGAAGGTCTTGCTTCTCTACGGAAAAAGTTTCCGGGAATTCTACCACCTGCATAGAATTTTTCTCTGTAATCAACTGTTAAGGGTAAAAAATCTACACCAGGATTGGCTTCTTTATTAGCTACAACAGTTGCTAAAAGCATTGTTCCGCCTAATTTTACTACCACAGATCCATCAGCCTGCTTTGCCAATTTACCTGTTTCAATGGTAATTTCTCTTCCATCTGCAAGAGAAATTGTTTCTGTAAACGCTTGAGGTATACTCATAAATTTTCGTCTATAGTACTCCGTATTGAGTACGATTATTATTTAAACTCTTTAAATTTTCGTTTGCAAAGGTAATATATTATAATGATGTTTTAAATTTTTAGCATTAAAATATAAAAACAGGCCATCTTCGAAGCATCATTTTGATTATTCAAGCTTCATCTGGTCAATCAATTAATATCTCAGTTTGGGAAATACAAACAACAGGCATCAAAATTATTAAGTTGAAAATATTTTACCAATATGGAATTAAAATAATTAAATTATCAAACAAATAACAAAACATTTATGAATGTAAAAAATAAAATTTAACATTAAAAATAAAATAAAGTTTGCATAAAAACACGAACTTCAACTATATTTGCCATGCTTCTTGAAGAATTAGGTTAAAATTATGATTAAAAAATGGCTTAACAAGAAGATTTTCAAACCGTTGTGATGACTTTAATTAAAAAGAGACCTAACAACTCTTTTGCTAAATATGTGTGTTTATGATCAATAATGAAGTAAAATCGCAAGGCCGGAATTACACTATTCCGCTTATTACCATTACTCTTTTATTTTTTATGTGGGGATTCATCACTTGTATGAATGACATCTTGATTCCTTACCTAAAACAGCTCTTTAACTTAAGTTTCTTCGAATCAATGCTCGTGCAGTTTTGTTTCTTCGGAGCTTATTTTATCGGCTCACTGATTTATTTTCTGATTTCGATTTCCCAAGGTGATCCCATCAATAAAGTGGGTTATAAAAAAGGAATTCTTTTCGGAATCGGATTGGCAGCTTTCGGATGTATTCTATTCTATCCGGCGGCCACTTTCTCCTATTATCCTTTATTTTTAGGAGCTCTATTCATCTTAGGGTTAGGGTTTACCGTATTACAGATTACGGCAAACGCTTACGTTTCCCTTTTGGGTTCTGAAGATTCTGCATCGAGTAGATTGAATATGACGCAGGCTTTCAATGCCTTCGGAACTACAATCGCACCGGTTTTGGGAGGTCATTTGATTTTTGAATTTTTCTCTGCAGCAGACGGCTCATTCAGCGCTGTGGCGACAAGAATTCCTTATTTGATCTTCGCAGGAATCCTATTATTGGTAGGTTTATTGATCTCAAGAGTAAAACTACCTTCTTTCCAGATGGACGAAGAAGAAGTAGTAAAAGGTTGGGGAGCATTAAAATACAACCACCTGAAATTTGGGGTTTTCGCCATGTTCTGCTACGTTGGTGGTGAAGTTGCTGTTGGAAGTTTCATTATTAGCTTCCTGGAAGAAACCATGAAATTTAATGAAGCAATCAGTAAAAATTATCTTTCTTTATATTGGGGAGGTGCAATGATCGGGCGTTTCTTAGGCGCCATTTCTTTGAATCATTCGATGAGCCAGGCGAAAAAAGCAATCTTCATGTTGGGAGCGGCAGCTTTGGTATTTTTGGTAATTTTCAGCATTGTAGATCTTACTTTTGCACAGATCAGCTTTTTCTTGGTATTTATCATCCTTAATTTCATTGCCTTCTTCGTTGGAAAAGCAGCTCCGGCGAGAACGTTATCTATTTTTGCAGGAATCAATGTTATTTTATTGATTTCAGCGATGGTTAATCAAGGGGAAATTGCAATGTACAGTATTTTAGGAATCGGAATTTTCAACTCAATTATGTTCTCGAATATCTATACACTGGCTATTTCAGGATTAGGAAAATATACAAGCCAGGGGTCTTCATTGGTCGTGATGGCTATTTTGGGAGGTGCTATTGTTCCTATTTTCCAGGGTTTTTTAGCCGATCATTTTGGAGTTCAGCATTCATTTATTATTCCGGTGGTGTGTTACCTAATGATTTTGATTTTCGGAGCGTATTGCACGAAATACCTGAGTCATGTGGAAGCCGGAGAATCTAAATCCGGACATTAATTAAAAAAAGGAATCTCTTTATTGAGATTTTAAAATATAAAATGAGATGCTTTTTAGTGTCTCATTTTTTTATGAAGAATATTTAATGAAGTTATAACTAGATTTATTCTTCCACGAAGACGGCCATTTAAGGGGCTAAGCACAAAAATTGGGACTAAGCAAAAAGGTTAAAGAATCTGGTTGAAATTTTAATGTTGATTTTTTTTGCTCTCGCAGATTTTGCAAATAATGCAGATTTTTTCCTTTAAATTTTACATATTGAACACGAAGCCTCCCAAAGTTTTAGACTTGATTTCATTTCAGTTACTAATTTTTTTTCTAAACTATGTCCAGATTCCTAAGGAATGGCAGTATAATTTTTGTCTGATCATTAGTAAGGATGACCACCTGCTAGCCCAGATAGAAACGGTTACCCCGCAGCAAGGGATGGAAAAGCTTAGGCGCGAGGAGTAAGAGTGGATAGCTGGAAATAGCTTCTAAAAAAAATAATTTCGGAACTCTGTAAACAAAAAAGCAACCCCTTTCGAGATTGCTTTTATTAGTAAATCTTTGCAGATTATTTTCTTAAACCTAGTTCAGCGATAATAGCTCTGTATCTTGTAATATCTTTTTTCTTAAGATAATCCAATAAGCTTTTTCTCTTACCTACTAATTTAACCAAAGATCTTTCAGTGTTGAAGTCATGACGATTAGACTTCAAGTGCTGAGATAGGTGGTTAATTCTGAAAGTGAAAAGAGCTACCTGTCCTTCAGCGCTTCCTGTGTCCTGTGCAGATTTTCCATGTTTTGCGAAAATTTCTGCTTTTTTTTCTGTTGTTAAGTACATTCCAATATTGTTTAATGATTATTATGTAACGGCTGCAAAATTACAACTATTTTTTGAAATCACAAACATTATTGATTTCATGTATCAAATTTGATAGAAAAAAATGTTAAATATTTCTTAAATAAATTATGGTATCCAACTAAAAGGCAGTAATTTTGCATTCGAATTAGTGATGAGAAAATCTATATCTTTTGTTACGCTTGCTTTATTATTATTTTCGGGAACTGCCCTTCTAAAAGCGCAGAAAAACTCAACCGATAAAATAAAAAAAATCCTATACTTCAATCCCGAGGTAGAACCTGATATTGAGGAAATAAAGGAACCCACTAATCATGCATTTTTCAGTGCCGTTTCAGATAACCTCAGCGAACGAAAAAATAAAATGATCAGGACTGAAACCCAGGTCTCCTTCGATAGCATTGACCCAAAAACCATCATCGATTACAGTACTAACAACGAAGCGGATTTTGTGGTTGTTCCCAAGGTAAAGTATTTTAAAGTGGGTCTTGGAAAGTATGTTTTCTCGAATCAGGTTGTGGTCAGTATGAAGCTTTTTGATGCAGAAGGAAATCTTTTAACCGAAACAGACTACGACACCTATCGGAAGAACATGCGCCTTTTAGGATCTACCAGCAACTCTGTAAAAATCGGAACCAATGGGGCCATTAAGGATATTCTAAAGAAACTCAGAAAAATAAAATCTTCTTCGGAGACAGGTTTTTAGTTTATAGTTTAAAATTAATTTTTTATAACTTTTTCATTTTTCTTTACGTTTTATTTACTTTAAAACTTCTCTTTCCACTTGTATTCACAAGTGTTTCACATTTGCTGTAAATCAAAAAAAACATTGCATAATTCTAAAAATTAATCATTTACATTAAAAATATTTTCATTGACTAGTGAATAATATGGAATTTTTTATTATTTTAGTTCAACATTAAAACTAAATCATATGAAAAATTTAAAGAAGCTTTCACGAAAAGATCAGCAACTGATCAATGGTGGAGCATTGAAAAAATGTAAAAGTAATTCAGAATGCGTCTACGGATGGTGCTGCGGTGGAACCTGTATGGAATTTGCCTGTCTTGAACCTTAAAATCTGAACAATATGAAAAATCTGAAAAAACTTTCCAGAAAAGAACAGGCCGTTATCACCGGCGCTGCCATAGCTAAAAGGTGCAGAACCGACAATGATTGCCTAGGATTATGGTGCTGTGAAGACCGATGTTCCAACATCAGATGTGCAATTAACTAATTCCTGATAAACTATGAAAAACTTAAAGAAATTAAACCGACAACAGCAAAAAGCCATCAACGGTGGCGGAAAAATTGTAAAATGCACTGCAGACGATCAGTGTGACTTTTTCCAATGCTGCAGCTACGGAGTATGTGTGTATTCAGATATTCCGATCTGTACCCTCCTTTCATAACATCCACATGGAACTTTATTTTAAATTTAATTTTTTTGAGCATCCGTTTTTTAGCGGATGTTCTTTATTTATATCCTACAGAAATCTTAAGAAATCCTTAATTTTATGTCAACATTCTCCAATTTTAAAAATTTGCCCTATTTTTGCATATCCTAAAATCTTAACGTTTTGAATTCTAAAGACGAACTTATCTTTAACCCGGCCGATATTGCAGAGACTCTTAGTGAACTTCACGCTGACGAGAGGCTTTTGGCGTTTTTGAAAGTTCCGAAAGAATACAAAGCCGAAGTATTCTCTCACCTTGATCCTGATTTTCAGGAAGAAACTATCAGAAGCATCGGAAGTGACGAGGTTTCAGAAATTCTGAATGCCATGACTCCCGATGACAGGACGGCTCTTTTTGAAGATTTCCCTGATGAACTGATTAAATATTCCATCAACCATCTGAATCCTCAGGAAAGGAGAATTGCCCTTAAACTCTTAGGGTATAATTCAGACTCCATTGCCCGTTTGATGACGCCTTATTATATCCAGATCCGTAAGGAATGGACCATAAAAAGATGTCTTCAGCAGATCAAAAAGGTAGGAAGCAAGGTAGAAACCATGAACTACCTCTACGTTGTCGACGAAAGAAACCGGCTGATTGACGATATCGCCCTGGGAAGTTTACTGTTGGCAGAAGAGGATACTTTAATTTCGGACATAACGGATAATCACTTCGTGGCCATAACAACCACTACCTCAAAAGAAGATGCTGTACAGTATTTCGAAAAATACGACAGAGGCGCTCTCCCTATTGTAACAGAGTCCGGTGTTTTGGTAGGAATTGTTACCATTGATGATATTTTGGATCAGATTGAATCCCAAAACACAGAAGATATCCAGAAATTTGGTGGATTGGAAGCGTTAGATTTACCTTATACCCAGACCTCTCTGGTAGAAATGGTAAAAAAGAGAGGAACATGGCTGATTATTCTTTTCTTCTCTGAAATGCTTACAGCCTCTGCAATGGGCTATTTTGAAGATGAAATTCAGAAAGCTGTTGTGTTGGCTTTATTTGTACCGCTCATCATTTCCAGTGGCGGGAATTCAGGTTCTCAGGCTGCAACCCTTATTATCAGAGCCATGGCGCTTCAGGAAATCGGTTTGAAAGACTGGTGGTACGTGATGAAAAAAGAGATTTTTACAGGGCTTCTTCTCGGTGGAATTCTGGGAGTGATAGGATTTCTTAGAATTATGGTCTGGCATGAAACAGGGTTATTTAACTACGGTATCCATTGGGTATTTGTAGGCCTCAGTGTCGCCGTTTCTCTTGTTCTCATCGTCCTTTGGGGAACCCTTTCCGGCTCGATGGTTCCTTTTATTCTCAAAAAATTAAATCTGGATCCTGCGACATCTTCCGCGCCTTTTGTGGCTACTTTGGTAGATGTTACGGGGCTTATTATTTATTTTTCCGTTGCAGGACTTTTCTTAACAGGTAAATTGCTGTAAATTATTTATTATGACTGATTGTAATCTATCCCACAGCCAAAATATATTGTGGAAAAGAATATTATTTGCATTTTTCAGTCTGACTTTCCTTATTTTACTGCTTATTAAACATGATTTAATCATTGATGATTCATTCATTACCTTTCAGTATTCTAAAAATTTCGCGGAACACTTCAAACCCTGGTATAACCTGGATCCTGAATATCAGGGAAACGGCCAAACCAGTTTACTATGGATGTGGATTCTCGCTTTATTCGCTTTCATACAGATAAAACCTGAAAACTCATTTATCGTTATCAATGCATTAATCGGGCTCTTTCTGATATATAGGCTCATCTCTGCTTTTGATTTCAGAGGAAACATCTTTTCAAAAATCTTTAATATCTCGTTCGGAATTTTTTTTACTGTCTGGCTGTATTTAAATTCAACCCACGGTCTCGAATCTGTTTTGGCTCTTATAATCCTTTATCAATTCCTGATTAAGTTTGACTCGGATAAAAATTACTACAGTATTTTGCTGCCCTTAATCCGCCCGGAATTTGCTGTTTTTCAGATATTTTATATTTTAAATTCAAAAATATTTTCAAAAGATTTTTTCCGGAGATTATGTATTTCTGCTCTTGGCATTTTACTTTTTGCAGGCTTTTATCTGATATTTTTTGACTTTTATATTCCGTTACCGCTGATATTAAAATCTCATCTATCGACCTTCAATATGATGAGTGTCAAAGTATTCATAGGCTATCTTATTGTTTTTTGCCCCATTTTACTTCAGCTTTTCGAAGAGAAAAAATACTTAAAACTCCTGCCTTTATTCATCCTGATTTACTATTACACCTTCCATATCGCCAGCTACTCATCGAGCATTTATATCAGATATTTATTTCCGTTAACAGCTTACTTTTTATTCTTCAGCGCTGAAAAATTTCAGGACAAATGGTCCATCATCAAGAAGATTATCCTTGTGGCTACTGTATTGCGGATGTTCGATCTTTGTACTAATTTTTATGAAAGTATGCAGGGCGTGGAGGTTACAAAAAAAGGGTTTAACACCAGTTATAAAGAATGGACAAAACATCTGACGAAAAAAGACAGGGTTTCTATTATGGATGCCGGTTATGTTGCATACTACTCCCCTTCTTTAACTTATGACGGATACGGACTGAATGACGCAATATTTTTACTGGCATTAAGGAGCAAAGATGCAGATACTTATAAAACTTATTTTAACGGTAAAAATATCAACCAAATCGGCTTAGTCTCCACTTCGGGTGAGAAATTTGTTCCAAGAGGTCTTACCGAAAGTTTTATTTATACTACATTAGACTTGAAAAAACGTGAAATTTTGTATATTTATCCTATGGACGAAGGATTTTATTTATACATATTTAAAACACGCTAATGAAGATAGTCTCTCTCGTTCCTTCCATCACAGAAACTTTATTTGACTTAGGTTTAACCGAAAAGGAAATTATTGGAAGGACAAAATTTTGTATTCATCCCGAAGGAAAAGTAAAAAATGTACCCGTTGTCGGAGGTACAAAAAATATCAACATCGATAAAATAAGGGCGTTAAAACCTGATCTGATTCTTGCCAATAAGGAAGAAAATAATAAAGAACAGGTTGAATCTTTAATGGATGATTGTAAGGTAATTGTGACTAATGTAGAAAATATTGAAGACAATTATTATTTGCTTAAAAACCTTGGGAAGATTTGTAATAAAGAAGAAAAAGCTCAGCTTTTTAATCTTAAGATCTACGAAATTTTAAATGATATTAAAATTAATTCAAAAATAAAAGTAGCTTATCTCATTTGGAAAAATCCTTATATGACAATAGGTTCAGATACTTTTATTCATCAAATTTTGGCAGAAACCGGTTTTGAGAATATTTTTAAAGATAGAAAGCGCTATCCGGAAATTCAGATCAGCGATTTAGCAGCAGCGGATATTATTATGCTGTCTTCAGAGCCTTTTCCATTTAGAGAAAAACATATTGAAGAAATGAAAGACGTTTTTCCTGATAAAAAAATAATCATTGTTGACGGAGAAGCCTTCTCGTGGTACGGAACCCATATCGCGAAATGCCAAAACTATTTCAGGACGCTGATGGCTGAGGTAGATCAATTTCGGTAAGATAGGGCTTCGAGAAATTAATAACGAAGCCTTCTCCTTCTTATCTGAAGGGTGCGGCCTGATTAAGATAAGCGCTAAGCACCTTTAAAAATTAGGGATCAAGTACAAAAGTTGAGGACTAGGCAAAAAAGTTCAGATAATGTAAGATGAAATTTTCTGCGCTCGCAGATTTTGCTAATGATGCAGATCCTTTTCCTTACACTTTAAATATTGAACACAAAGCCACCCCAAGTTTTTTGAAAATTCCCGTTTTAAGGCTCACCAAGCCGTTCTATTGATAAAAGATCTCGAAGATTAAGCAAAAAATACCAGCAGCAGCACCTGTAAAAATCTGTGCGATTTGTGGGAAATAAAAATATTCTTGCATTCGTGGCAAAAAATACATCTAAACAATTTCTCTCCAAGTTTTGAAACTGATCCAAAATTAGTAGTAAATGATTTTGACATTTTTAAGACTAATAATACCTTTGCAGAAAGAAATGTAAATCTGGGGACTGACGATATAAATTCCCAAATAAAAGATGACCAAGCATATAACCGATGATCTATTTTAAACTTCCCTTCGACGAAAAACTCTATTCTACTGACGAAAAAAACGATCAAAATTCCGTACAATTTTATTCATTTGACGGAATCAGGCAGGTGAATTTTAATGGACATATCATCGAAATAAATATTGAAAAGTTTAATAATACAAGTATTACGACTGAGCTATTGCCCAAAGACGACAATCTATTTGAGTCCGAAAAAAAAGAGGAATATCTGAGCCAGCTTGAAAAAGTTATTCAGGTGATTAAGGAAAATCATCTTCCTAAAATGGTGTATTCCCGTAGAAAAATTTTCACCAATTTCAATACAATTGATTTAAAAGCAAGTTTTGATAATATCTGCAAATCTTATCCAAACGCCTTCAGATATATCTTTATTGATGGCGAAAATTCATGGATGGGAGCTTTCTCAGAAGTATTGGGGAAATTCAACCGAAAAACACATGAATTTGAAACTATGAGTCTTGCGGGAACCCTTCCCGTCTATGAAGACTGGTCTGAAAAAGAGATTGAAGAACAAAAACCCGTGTCATCTTATATTAGAAATATTTTAAATAATTATTCTGATCATATTGATGAATCTAAAACTTATGATCATATTTCAGGAAATATTAAACATCTCAGGACGGATTTTACAACAAAAATAAACCCTCAGGATTTAGACAATATTATTAACGATTTGCATCCTACTCCTGCAGTTTGCGGCATTCCAAAAGAATTTTGCAAAGAAAACATTCAGAAGTTCGAAAAATTTGCACGCGAATTGTACTCTGGTTATATTCGAATTGAAAATGAAGATACCATTCAGTATTTTGTGAATTTAAGATGCTCAAAATTGTATCAGAACTCGGTTCATTCTTTCGTTGGCGGTGGTATTACTGCCCAAAGCAATCCCGAAAAAGAATGGACGGAAACTGAACTCAAATCGGAAGCGATTCTGAAAAATTTAGAACTCATTTAAAATTAAAGTATAACCGGGAAAACTCTATTTTTGTATAATAACTAAATGATGAATTATGGATGTTATTTTATTGCTTATATTGCTAATTATATTAATTATTTACATACTTTACACCAATTTTGTAAAACAATATTCAGGAAATATCCCCAAATATAACCAGCCACAACAATATAAGAACAGCTACACATTAAAACTTGAGCTTCAGAAAAAATTTATTGAAAATCAATTGAAAGAGAGTCTAAAAACCAAGACTTTCTGTACGATTTCAAGAGATATAGTCGATAAAGTGCTTGCCGATCTGGAAACTTTTGAAAAGGACAGTGAATATCTGGAAAAAGGAATTACCCTGGCCAGTCTGTCAAAGAAACTTACTACCAATACGGCTTATTTATCGGAGATCATTAATATTTATAAAGGTAAAAATTTTGCTACCTATCTGAATGATTTACGAATAGAATGTGCCATTAACCGTTTGAGTGACGACAGAAAATTCCGTTCCTACAAATTATCTGTAATTGCTGATGAATTGGGCTATAACAATGAACAGGCTTTTACTTTAGCCTTTAAAAAGCGAACGGGAACTCCGCTTTCTGCTTATTTAAAGGAAATGGAAAAACTGAAGGAAAATCCATAAAGGGAATATCGGGCTTTCTCGTTAATTTTATTTCGTCTATTATCAGGTCGCTCCTATCGGAGCTGGATAATGTCAATAGATACAGCGCTATTAACAGTTAGCACCTCTGAATCGTACAGATCGAAGCATTCATTGATCATCATTTATTGAATCAAGTCTAACAGTTTAGGAAAAATTGTTCAGGTGGCTTTTTCCCCACGAATGCACGAATATTTTTATTTCCTACAGATTCAAAGATACTACTGCTATTTTTTTGCTCAATCTTCGTGATCTTTTATCAATAGAACGGCTTTGTGAATCTTAAAAAGGTCGGTTGTCTAACAACTTGGTGAACCTTCGTTTTCAATATGTAAAGTTTAAGCGAACAAATCTGCGTCATTTGAAAAATCTGCGCTAGCAAAAATTAACATTACTATTTCAACTCAGATTCTTTAAACTTTTTAGGATCAGTTTCAAAACTTGGGGAGAAATTGTTTAGATGTATTTTTTTGCCACGAATGCACGAATATTTTTATTTCCCACAGATCGCAGATTTTCAGATGCTGCTGTTTCTGTTGGTTTTTCGCAGAGACGCAAAGATTTTTTTTAATACTTGATGTTTTTAAGGCGCAAGGATTTTATCAAAGATAAAATTGAGGGCAGTATATTATCGCCACGGATACTCGAATATTTTTATTCCCCACAGATCGTGCAGATTTTCAAAGATGCTGCTCTATTTGTTGGTTTTTCGCAAAGCCGCAAAGATATTTTTTAATGCTTTATGTTTTTAAGTCGCAAGGATTTTATCAAAGATAAAATTGAGGGCTGCATATTATCGCCACGGATACTCGAATATTTTTATTCCCCACAGATCGTGCAGATTTAAACAGATGCTGCTCTATTTGTTGGTTTTTCGCAAAGCCGCAAAGATATTTTTTAATGCTTTATGTTTTTAAGTCGCAAGAATTTTATCAAAGATAAAATTGAGGGCTACATATTATCGCCACGGATGCTCGAATATTTTTATTTCCGACAGATCGCCTTTAGATTTTCCACAGATGGTATCGTTGATTTTCTTTGTTTAACCTTTGCGGTCCTTTATAAGTGGAACGGTTTGGTGAGACTTAAAACGGGAGTTGTCAAAAAACTTGGCGGGGCTTCGTGTTCAATATGTAAAGTGTAAGGAAAAGAATCTGCATCATCTGCAAAATCTGCAAAATCTGCGAGAGCAAAAAATCTTACCTTACATTATCTAAACTCTTTTGCCTGGTCCCCAACTTTTGTACTTGATCCACTTTTTACATCCAATAATTTACACCAACAAAAACCCTCTTTCGACTGAAAAGAGGGTTTATATTTTATAAGATGTAATTTAAAATTATTTTTTTACGCCTATTCTGCTCCATGTATCCATAACGAAAAGAACAATAAGGCCTATTACAGCTGAAGCTATAGAGAAAACAAACTTCAGGTTATCTTCAGACAAAACATCCGACTGCCAATCCAGGGCATAGAGATTGATTGCGATAAACACGATAAACAGTACCAAAAATACTTTATAAAACTTCTGCATGATTCTTAAAAATTAATATAATTCTGCACCAGCTGTGCAAAATTTGCGGTGAATAATTTAATTGATATTGCCAAGAGTATGATTCCGAAAACTTTTTGCAGTATAGATAAAGTTGCCTCGCCCATTTTCTTCTCCAGCCATTTGGCAGATTTCAGCACCAAATATACGAAAATTGTATTGAGAATAATACCTAAAATAATATTAATATCATGAAATTCAGCTCTAAGGGAAAGTGTGGTCGTTAATGTACCGGCTCCGGCTACGAGTGGAAAAGCAATAGGCACAATGGATGCTGATTTGGCTTCCGAACTTTTATTGATTTCAATCCCTAATATCATTTCCAGCGCAATAATAAAAATAACAAATGCCCCTGCAATAGCAAAGGAATTAACGTCTACACCAATGAGTTTAAGGATTTTGTTTCCCACAAAAAGGAAAACGATCATAATCGCACCGGCGGTGACCGAAGCCCTGCCCGCCTCTATCTGTCCGAATTTCTGCTGCAGGCTTACCACAATAGGAACAGAACCGATAATATCTATTACTGCAAAAAGTACCATAAAGCAGGTAACAATTTCTTTTATTGAAAAATCATTGAAAACTTCCATCTCTTTGTAATTAAAAATTTCGCAAAAATATGAAAATAAATTGATTATTTGTTAATCTGTGAATATAAATTAACAATCGCTTTTAAAAGTTCATCGATTCCTTCAGGTGATGGTACAGGAGCATATTTTTCCATTTGGATTTTCTGAGACAACTTACTGTATTCATCAGCAATTGCAGCATTTTTATTCTTCATCAGATACATGCTGAACTCTTCCGGAGTCTCCTGCATATATTGGCCTCTGGTCTCAGCATCCAGCTCATCAACGGTTTGAAAGAACTTCTGATAATCTCCACTATCTTTAAGATTTTCTAAATAACTGAAATAATCATTTAAGTCTGTCTCAAAATTTCTTCTGATTTCATTTTCAGTTTCAGCAATGGATCCTAATGAGCGGGTAGGTACATTTTCCTTAACTAAGTTACGCTTTTTTTGACGGTTCTTAAATAAAAGATAACCTACCAATAAAGTGATCAGGATTGCCGCATTCACAAAAAGGATGGACCAGTTGAATTTGCTTTTTTCTTTCACTTTAAAGGAAGTCGTTTTCAATACCGGACTGTTGACTGTTTCCAGAAAATTATTGGTATACTCGTTTACTTTTTCAACTGTAGAACGGGCCTCTAAAATCTGATCGTGGGAAAAAGCATTCACCGCAAGGGTTTCCCGTCCCAAATCGATATATTCCTTTTTGGAAGGATTAAAGAAGGCAAATGGTTCTGTTTTAATGGTTATTTCTCCGGCCTTTTTAGGAATGACCACATAATTAGCTAAAATTTCACCCTTAATCCCCGTTGTTCCAGGAGCAACATTTGAAGTCACTTTAGGAGCGAAAACGTCGTAATCCGGAGAATGTTCGATTTTTGGCAGTTGCATATCCGATAAGTTCCCCTCACCGGAAACTTTCACATACACATTAATAGGTTTTTTAGCCTCAATTTTTTCTTTGGATGAATGATATACTTTTACACTGAAGCTGCCCACCGCATCCTTAAAATAATCGGGGGAACCTTCGGGAAGCTTGCGTACATTTAATTTAACCTTATTGGAAAGAATTCTGCCTTTATGGGCATAAGAGCTTATAGATGCCGAAACTGCCGGCACTTCCACATAGCCTGCTTCATTAGGAAATACCATAAAAACAGCCAGAACCTGGGAAGCAAGATTTCCTGAATCCGAAGGGTCTATTTCAGATTTCGCAAAACTTACCGGATAAACATTAATATTTTCCTGCTTAGGAAGGTTGATATTTTTAACCTTTCTCAGGTTATCCATGTTCTTGGAATACGCTTTTAACACAGCAATGGTAGGCTGATCACGATAGACATCCCTATCCTCAATTTCCATATTCAGATAAAGATCATTGGAATTATTGGCAGCGACCGATTTTTTTTCAACATCTTTTACAAGAATATCGAAAGGTTCTGTTTTATAAATTTTATTATTGACAGTAACCAAAACAGATCCTATTTTAATTTTTCCTTTTTGTTTTGGCTCAAGAGCTATTTGTGAAATTCTCTGGGTGATTACCGTATTGGTACCCGGATCGATATATGTATTATTAACAGAACCGCTTCCTATAATATTGAATTTTGACAGGTCCGGTAAACGGATGGGGGTCTGCTGATTATACTCGCTCCCGTTCATTTCCAGCACGACTGTAAGATTTACAACTTCCTTCCCCGAATAATCATTCTTATCCGGATCAATCGTTATGCTCACCTGTCCGTAAAAAAATACGGAAGACAGCATGATTAATATGTAAATCAATTTGTGATGCATCACCAATCTTTCTCGTTGCTCTCAGGCATCGAATAAGAATTTTTGTTCAAAATTCTTCTGGCGGTTTCTCTTTCTTTTTCGCTTACTTTATTTAGAATTGCGTTTTCGAGATCTTTAGGCATTTTGCCTTCATTATTTTGATTCTGATTAGGATCTTTTCCCTGCTGACTTTCACCCTGGTTCTGCTTACCGCTTCCCTGATTCTGGTTTTTATCATTCGGGTTTCCTTTTTGATCATCATTCTGTTTTTGGTCGTTGCCACCGCCTCCTTTACCTGAGTTGTTCTGCTGTTTTTTTTGTTGATTTTCTTTTTCCTTCAATTTAGCGATTTCATAGTTTTTTCTGGTAGCCTCATTGTAGGGATCTTGTTTCAGGGATTGCTTATAAAATTTTGCGGCCTCTTCAGGCTGATTCAGCTGCATATAAGTATTGCCCATATTATGAAGCGCTGCGGCCTTATCCGGAATGGTCTGAGCCAGTTTCTGTGCTCTTTCAAATTCGGTCTTAGCTTCTTCATATTTTTTACTTTTATATAGTGCATTGGCCAGGTTATAATGAGCTGTAAAATCTTTTCTATTGGACTTTATGGCTTCAAAGTATTTGGCAGACGCACCATCATAATCTTTAGCATTAAATTTTTGATTGCCTTCGAATACTAATGTTCTGTAATGGTTCTGCCCAAAAAGCAATCCCGAGAACGTAAAAGCAAATATTAACGATAAAAATATGATTTTAGTATTCATACTGTGCAAAATTATTCCTTTAATTGTTAAGAAACAGCGTTTTATTTGTTAAAGTTGGGTTAAAATCCTTATATATAGTAAAGAAATCAGACATTAAAATCTCTTTTAGGGTTGATAAGGAAGATAAGCAAGAAAAAGAATATCGATACCGCCAGAAAATACTGGTAGTAGTGATTGGCATTCTGGGATTTCACCAGTGTTGTTCCCGAAGATTGCTTTCTGCTTAACGCATCCATGATTCTTTCGGGAGCCTCGCTGATATTATTTCCATCTATATAACTTCCCCCCGTGGATTCTGCCATTTTTTTAAGTGCTTCGGTCTGCCTTTTGGAGATGACTGTCTGGCCGGCAGCATCCGATTTATACCCCATTAACTGTCCAAATACATATTCCGGAACCGGTGCCCCTTCTTCGGTACCGACTCCCACTGAGGTTACCGTAATCCCTTCTTTATTGGCCAGTCTTATCGCAGCATCATCTTTTCCTTCATTATCCTCCCCATCACTCAGCAAAACAATTTTTCTAGACCCTTTTGCTACATTTTTAAATTTATCAGCGGCAGCCTGCATTGCTTTCAGAAAATCAGTTCCCTGAATCTGCATCGAATTGGTTTCAATCCCGTTGATATAGGTTTCTGCAGAGCTGTAATCCGTTGTTAGAGGCATTATAGAGGTTGCTTCCCCTGCAAAGATCACAATACCCACTTTGTCATTCTTCATCTTCTGCATGGTATTGATCATCAGATTTTTTGCTTCCGTTAGACGACTGGGTTCAATATCTTCAGCATTCATCGAATTGGAAACATCCAGCATGAAGATGACATTATTTAATTTCTGATTGGTCTTTACTTCTTCAGAACCATTAAGCAGATCAATAATGGAAAAAATTAAGAATAATGTTCCCAACAGATATAATCCCGGAAAAAACTTCGTAAACCACGATTTCTTTTCAAATAAATCTTCATGAAACTTATCATCCGCAAAAATCTTTCTTTTCTTTTTCTTCCATTTCAGATAATGTACTAACAAAACAGCCAGCAGCGGTAAAAGCAACAGCAACAATAAGTACCAATAATTCCCTAAATACCAATCCATTACCATTAGCTTAAAAATTTATAGATCACCCATCTCAGTAACGCATCAAAGAACAGCATTCCTAACGCGATCCAAAGAAAGATTTTAAAATACTCCTCGTAATTATATAATTTAGAAACCTTAATCTCCGATTTCTCCAATTGATTAATTTCATTATATACCTCTTCCAAACTACTGTTTGAAGTTGCTCTAAAGTATCTTCCACCCGTCATCTCTGCTACTTCCCGTAAAATAGGTTCATCTATTTTCACTTCAGTCTCCGTAAAAACCAAATCTCCGAAAATGTCGGTTTGAGTGGGCATCAAAGCATATCCATTGGTACCAATCCCTATCGAATAGACTTTGATTCCGTTACTTTTTGCCAATTCGGCAGCTACCTGCGCAGGCATTGCATTTTCAATCGTGTTCACCCCATCTGTCATTAAAATAATGATTTTACTCTTCGCCTTGCTGTTTTTAAGATGATTAACAGCAACGGAAAGCCCCTCACCAATGGCCGTTCCGGGTTGAAGCTCCAACGGATTGAGATTTTTAAGCTCATCAACAACCACCTGATGATCCGAGGTCACCGGAACTTTGGTAAACGCTTCTCCTGAATAGGTCACCAGCCCCAAACGGTCATTGGGACGCTTATTAACAAACTTTATGGCAATATCCTTAAGTGCAGTTAACCGATCCGGCGTCAGGTCTTTAGCCAGCATACTCAGTGATACATCTACAGAAAGCATAATATCAATTCCCTTGGTATCATCTCTGTCCTGAGAAATGGTAAACGTACGCGGACGTGCCATCGCAACAATAAGTGCTGAAAGTATAATATACTTTGATAACTTCAGTAAAAAAAGGACAGGCAGAATTCCACTGCTTGTTTCCATATTCTTAACGGTCGGAACTTTAATCCCTTTCGTTTTCCATCGGCTTATATCTCTAATAAATAAAGGTATAAAAAGGAGAAAAAGCGCTAAAAACCATGGACTATAAAACTCAAAATTAAACATCTTTTCTTAAGTTTTCAAATTCTAGATCTTTAGAAGATCTTTTTACAAACTCTCTGATATCAGCAAAATCTTTTTCCATGATGTTATTATCAGGAATGGTCTTGGCGAATTTTACCAAATCCCCTCTCACAAACACCTCTTCCACCACCTTTTCATTTTCCTGAGAGATCGTATTATTTTTTTTCATTAAATCAACTAAATCATCCGTTAAGAGAACATCTGCCGGTAAATGGTATTGTTGGGTAATGAATTTCCTGGAAATATCGATAAGTTCCACATAGAAGGAACGGTAATTTCCGCTCTCCACATATTTTTTCTTTTTCAGTGAGTCCAGTTCTTTCAGTGTCTGATTGGTGGTTACAACCGGTGAGCTTTTTGACTTCCTACCCCATTTGATGATCATAAAGATCGCAATGATTAAGCAGATAACAGCAATGACACCCAAAATATAAAACTTATAAAGCTCCCAATAATCTGTGGCCTCCAGCTTAAGCTCTTTATTTTTCATAATGTCATGAATAGGATCATTTTTCTGAGCCGTATTAATGACATCAATTTCATAAGGAATGGTTTTTAAAATTTTACTGCCTACTTTAAATTCGAGCTCAGGAATCGTAAATTTTCCTTCCTCATACACTGCAAATTCAATACTTCGGTAATAAATATCCGGATTCTGGGCAATACTGTCTTTGGTTTCTTCAAAATGAAAAGGCAACAGCTCATTTTTTGGAGCAGCCGAAACGTCTTCATTATGAAGATTATTGATCGTGATCACCATTCTGTTTACTTCTCCCAAAGCAATGGTTTTCTTATCAACGGTGGAAGAAAGTATCTGTGAGAAAACATTCACACAGATTAAACAGCAAAATATAAATAATAATTTTTTCAATTTTAATTAATGATTCAAAGTTTAAAGTCTGAAATCCAGAGCTTCAACAATTCCTGTTGATACGCTCCCGTTTTTTATTTTTTCTGGAAATAATTATACAACAATTTTGAATAATCTTCCCCTGTATTAATATTCATAAAACTTGCCGAACTGTTGGCAAAATCCTCTTCCAAATTTCTTATTTTCTGTTTCTGAGCTTCTGCAAAAGTGTACCTCCATCTTGCGCTTGAAGTATTTGCCCAAACCTGCTTACCCGTTTCGGCATCATATAATAAGGTATAACCAACGTCTGGAATTTCATTATCCTTTTCATCGAAAATTCTCATTCCCAGCAATTGGTGTTTTTTGGAAGCCACTCTCAACATTTTGGAATCATATTCATCTTCAAAATCAGAGAAAAGAAAAACCAAAGATTTCCTCTTGAAAATTCCCATCATGTACTCCATCGCCTTATCGATTTTTGAAACTGCAGGAACATAATCTGCCATTAAAATAGTACTGATAATAGAAAGAATATGTTTTCTCCCTTTTTGTGGCGGAATCACTTTATAGACTTTATCCGCAAATAAAATCAATCCCACTTTATCATTATTTCCTGCCGCTGAAAATCCTAAACTTGCAGCGATTTCTGCAACATATTCTCTTTTCAACTGAGTTTTTGTTCCGTAATCCATTGAGGCAGAAATATCGACAACCAACATCATCGTCAGCTCTCTTTCTTCCTCCATTACCTTTACAAAAGGTTCGCGGAAACGCGCTGTTTTATTCCAGTCGATTCTGCGGATCTCATCTCCAAACTGATAAGGACGAACTTCCGAGAAAGTCATCCCCTGTCCTTTAAAAGCACTGTGATATTGCCCCATCAGTGTAGCCTCCGTCTTCTTGCGAGTTCGAATTTCTATTTGCTTGACTTTTTTTACAATATCTTTTATTTTCATTTTAGGTTGCAGGTTTTAGATGATAGTTTGCAGGAAATTTATAACTTAAAACTCAATTGAAACATTAAACCATTCATCATCAAATTTCGGACTGTATTTTTTGTAGAAATTAATGGCCGGCTCGTTCCAGTTTAAGACCTGAAAAACCATTCCGCTGTATTGATTAGATTTTCCGTGTTCTATCGTTGCTTCAAATAAATTCTTTCCAATTTGTTTTCCTCTTAATTTTTCTGTCACTACCAAATCTTCCAGATACAATCTTCTTCCCTTCCAGGTTGAATATCTGTCATAATATAAAGAAATCCCAACGATTTCTTCATTAAATTCGGCTACAAAAGCTCCCCAAACAGGCGATTTTCCGAATCCGTCTTCAATGAATTGCTCCAAAGTTAAGGTTACTTCATGCAACGCTTTTTCATAATCAGCCAATTCTTTGATTAGCTCCAACATTGGAGCACAATCTTCCTGAACCGCTTTTCTAATGATCACTTCACTCATTACGGAGCCTGGATTTTAGCTAAAATTCTGTTAACAATTTCTTCTGATGAGATCTCTTCAGCTTCAGCTTCGAACGTTAAACCAATTCTATGTCTCAGCACATCTTTTGCCAGCTCTTTTACATCTTCAGGAATTACAAAAGCCCTTCCTTTTAAAAATGCGTGTGCTCTTGAAGCGATTGCCAAGTTAATAGACGCTCTCGGAGAAGCTCCAAAGCTGATATAATTTTTCAATTCAGAAAGACCGTAATTTTCCGGAAAACGTGTTGCAAACACCATATCCAGAATATATTTTTCGATCTTTTCGTCAAGATAAATTTGATTAATTAATTCTTTTGCCGCCACAATATGCTCAAGTGAAATCACTGGTTTTACAGTCGGCTGATGTGATGTTGAAACCATTCTCATTACGGCTCTTTCATCCTCAAATTTTGGATAATCGATCGTGCATTTCAGCATAAAACGGTCACTTTGCGCTTCCGGTAACAGATAAGTACCTTCCTGATCGATTGGGTTTTGAGTTGCCAATACCAAAAATGGTTTAGGAAGTTTCATTGTTTCATCACCGATGGTTACTTGCTTTTCTTGCATTACTTCTAACAGAGCAGATTGCACTTTTGCAGGCGCACGGTTGATCTCATCCGCCAATACGAAATTGGCAAAAACAGGACCTTTTTTTATCGAAAAATCGTTGTCTTTTACATTATAGATCATTGTTCCTACAACATCAGCAGGAAGCAAATCGGGCGTAAACTGAATTCTTGAAAACTCACCATGAACAGCGTCTGCCAGAGTTTTGATCGCCAAGGTTTTAGCCAAGCCGGGAACGCCTTCCAAAAGAACGTGACCATTCCCTAAAAGCCCTACCAATAGGCGGTCTATCATATATTCCTGCCCAATAATAACCTTATTGATTTCCTGTCTCAGAAGAGAAAAAAAGTAATTTGCTTCTTTTACCTGTTCCGTCAATTGACGGATATCTTCAGCTTGATTGATCTCTGACATAGCTTAATTTAAAATGATGGGTAAATTTCCAATAAATACTTGCATTAATCAACACAATGAATGCTATTTTTGAGTTAAAGTTTGTTAAATATTTCGAGTTTGATGCGAGATTCAGAACCGCTAAGCTGAATGGCTGTTTCAACAATCACATTTTATAAAAGAATCAGAGCTATAAAAAAGCTCAGTTTACACAACAAAAAAAAACGCTACGAAATTTCGTAGCGTTCAATTTATTTATTTCTTAAACTAAGTAAATGAAAGAAAATAGAGAAAATATAATAGACTAATCCTCAGTATTTTATTTCAATAAAAACAGAGAATTAATTCTTTTAAAGTACTTATTACAGCTTGTTAATGGTAATATTAAATAAACTTTCCGGTACATCAACAGTTTCTTCATAAGATCCCACATTGATATAATATTCCACCCCGGCAGTAGTTGTTATAGTCGCTGTTTCCGCTGTTGCAGCACCGTAGTTATCAACATTTGCCACACATGAAAGACTGGAACAGGTACCTGCATACACATCCAGCTGAGGATCAAAAGGGCTGTCGGCCGGCATGATAACCGTGATCTTATACTGACTGCCATCCCCGATGAGTTTAAACCAAAGCCCATCATTCATAGCATCCGCACAAACCGCGATATTTCCGGAATTATTGGTTGCAGATATCGCATCATTCTGTGTATATGAATAAGGGAAAGTGGAAGCTAGTAACGCACCGGAACAAGCGTCATTTACCGGAGCCGGCGGAATAGCCAATACCAACTCTGTACAACCAGAAGATTCAATTCCATTAGATACAGAGGAAACTTTAATATAATAAGTCGTTCCGCGATTCAGAGCATTTGGCAGGGTATAATTTGTTCCCGTTAATGACTGCTGATTGATAACATCCGTTCCTCCAGGAGTCGTTCCTACTGAAATTTTATAAGAATTTGCTCCGTACTCTGGCGCCCACTTAATGTTTGGAGACAAAGAATACAATTGCGTTACACTTATCGGATAATAAATACTTGCACAAGCAGGCGTAGTATTTGATGTTAATCCCGCAAAAGTAACGGCTGATTTATAATCTGCCCTGATCCCTCCCGGTGGGGAAGCAACATCCACCACAGCCTGATCACCTTTATAGAAAAGCGTAGAATACGGAATATGCGAATACACTTTAAAGACTTCATCAAAATTATTGATATCAATGCTCGGAGCATTCTCTTTTGCCGCAATCAGTAAATTATCTGTATTATTATATGCAAAAGGCACTGTAAAACTAACTTCCACTTTATTATTATTCCTCGTCACATTACCTGAAAAGACCTGAGTCAGCTGAGTAGAAGGAACCCAGTCTGTACCCGATGTAAAAGAAATTTTTGAGGTATGACCCAGATAAACCGTCCAGTTAGAGGAATCATTAAGAGTGACCGACGGATCTACATAAAACGTTAAACCTGTAATATCTCCAGCAGCATTAGCATTAATCTCCTGTCGGGTATAGATTTGCTGTACATAGGAGTAAGAAAAAAAACTACTTACCGGAGCTGTTCCGACAGCGGTACTCGTAATGTTAAGATTAATCTGAGCACACAATGCAAGCGATGTCAGTAGTAATAATAAAAGTAAAGATCTTTTCATAGTTAATAAATTCAATAGGGGATATATTAATAATTTAGCATTAAATTTTATATTTTAAGAGGAAATCATAATAATTCCTCCAAAAGTATTAAACATTATTAATATTTCAAAAATAAAAGAGTAAAAATATCGGACGAATTTAAACAATAATCATTAAAAAATTATTTTTATTGAAAAATAAATATTAAATATTGAATTTAAATACATATTTCAATACATTTGCAAACAAATACCAATAGCATGTATAAAAAAATACTTTTTCTGAGTCTGTTATCTGCAGGACTTTTCCAATCACAAACCACGACAGCATTAAACCTTATGTCGCAGGCAACTTATTATGATGGTTATGCAGCAACGGTATCTACTCCGGTTCCTCCCGGGTTGATAAGATTGGGAAACACAAGATATGCAAGGAAACTTGCAGACGCTGAACTGGATTCTTTTAAAGCGAAAATTGCCATGAGAGTTACCATCGGTGCACTCTGTGATAATTACGACCGACTAGGAGAAGTTTTTTTAGCATTAGTTCCTAAGAACCAAGCAAGCTACACGATGGATGACGCCAATGTAAAAAGAATTGAAGTAGCCCGATACATTACCCCATTCATGAATAAAAACCGTGCTCCGCTGGAAGTACCGTTTACTTATAATTTAAGCAATTTATACAGTATTTTCCATGATACAGCACTTCGCAGTACATATGATATGTACATGGAACTTGATGTTTTTGGCGTTCCGTATGCAGCCAATACACAGGTAAGCGGATGTTCAGGAAGAAATGATGTTTTCTCGGGAACACTTAACTTCTTCTCAACGGACGTAGGAGCAACTCCCACTGATTATAACCATCTTACCCCTTTACTTAGCTATAACAGAGTTAATAATTACGACAGTACCGACTCGCCTGGCGAAACGGTAAGACTGATAACCTTCAATTTACCCGCGGCTGTAACCGATGCACGTTTTTCACTTATCTCCACTCCTCACGGAGCCAACAGTGGTGGTGAAGAATATGTGAGAAGACAGAATTACACTTATATTGATGATATACAGGTGCTGACTTATAAACCGGGAGGAATCTCCTGTGAACCATACCGTGTGTACAACACACAAGGTAACGGCATCTACGGAACCACCCCGCAGTCTTTTGCAAGCTGGACCGCCTGGAACAACTGGTGCCCTGGAAATTCCGTTCCTGTAAGAGAATTTACAGTAGCTAATATGACTGCCGGAAATCACACTTTAAAACATACAATTCCGACTGCTGTGTTCAACCAGCAGCAAGGAGAAGTATACCTATCAGTATACATGCAGGGCAAAAGCAGCACCAACCTGAATGTTAAAGATATAAAGACGGTGGATGTAAGTATTTATCCTAACCCGACCTCTGATTACGTAAACATAAAATCAGCAGTGGATGTAGCATCAATAGCAGTGTACAGCATTGACGGAAGAAAAGTGTCTGAAAGTTACAAAGAAAATAAAATTGATATTTCTGCCTTTAACGCAGGAATCTATATTCTGGATATTGCACTGAAAGACGGAACTTCTTTTAAACATAAGATCGTTAAAAAATAAGGAAAAGAATATCCTCAAATAATCAAATACCTCTTTTTGAACACAATTCAAGGGAGGTATTTTTATTTCACCGTGTTTTAAGTAAAATTTATTTAAAATTTGTATCGTATTCATTTTAACAAAATTTCCTGCCTAAAGATAGGAATCGGGAAAAGTTTCTTTAACATTTATCTCTTTGAAAAATACTGTGGTGAATAATTTCCACACCAATCTCAGGCCTAAAAAATTGTCATTTCCAGTTTATTAAACTATTTTTGGTGATTAAAAATTTTGCAAAATGAATTATCATTTTCAAGCTCACAGACAAGTAAGAAGAAACCTTTTGGAAATTTTACAGAACACTTCACATGAAGATCTTCTGCTGATTCCGGACGGTTTTAATAATAATATTTACTGGAATATCGCCCATACGGTTGCCACTCAGCAGCTTTTGCACTATTACCTGAGCGGGAACCCGTTCAGAATTGATAAATACTGGATTGAGACTTACAAAAAAGGAACTCTTCCTAATTTGGATGTTCAGAAGTCAGAAGTGGAAGATCTTGAGTTTTTACTGACAGAAACCTCAAAGATATTAATGAAGGATTATGACAGCGATTTCTTTTCAGATTACACCCCCTACACCACAAGTTTTGGAATGGATCTTAAAAGTATTCAGGATGCGATTATCTTCAACAACATGCATGAAAGCCTGCATTATGGCTATGCAATGGCACAGAAAAGAGCGATTTTAGGGGAAAAATATTAGTTTGTTTAAAATTCAAGGTTTATGGCAACAATCAATAGATGTGAAGATTTAGAAATATGGAAATTATCACGTGAATTGTGTAATGAAATCTATCAAATCATACAATTTACCAATCTCAAAAATAATTTTAAACTTTGTAATCAAATAGATAGTTCTTCGGGATCAACTATGGACAACATCGCGGAGGGATTTGAAAGAAACGGCAACAGAGAATTTATTCAATTTTTATCAATTGCCAAAGCATCTTGCGGAGAAACAAGATCACAACTATATCGGGTTTTTGGCAGGAATTTTATTTCAGAGGAAAAATTTGAAGCTTTAAAAGAAAAAACAGAATTATTAAGCAAGAAAATTGCTTCATTTATTAAATATTTAAATATAACAGATTTAAAAGGAACAAAGTACAAGCCTTAAGCTTGAAACATTAAACTTTGAACCTTAAATATAAAACTTACTCAATGAAAGACGATTTTATTTTCGGGCTCCGTCCCGTAATTGAAGCTATTGAAGCAGGAAAAACAATCGACAAGGTTTTCGTGCAGAATGCATTACAGGGGGATATTTATGCAGAATTGAAGACCATTCTAGCCAAAAATAAAATCCGTCCCAACTATGTTCCGGTTGAAAAACTGAACCGTTTTACAAGAAAAAATCACCAGGGTGTCGTTGCATTTATTTCGGATGTTCCTTTTCACAAGATCGAAGATATTGTACCGCAATTATTTGAAGAAGGAAAAACTCCGTTTTTATTGATCCTGGACAGATTAACAGACGTTAGAAACTTCGGAGCGATTTGCAGAACTGCAGAATGCGTAGGAGTAGATGCCGTCATTATTCCTGAGAAAGGAGGAGCCCCAATTAATTCTGATGCTATAAAAACTTCAGCAGGAGCCCTTTATAATATTAAAATATGTAAAGAACCGAATCTGGCTCACGTGGTTGATTTTCTTCAGCAAAGCGGAATTTCTGTATTTGCAGCCAGTGAAAAGGCTCAAAAAATGATTTATGATGTTGATTTCAAAGAGCCTTGCGCCATTGTAATGGGTAACGAGGAAACGGGAATTTCTAAAGAAGTCCTTCATCATGCGGATGAAAAAATAAAACTTCCGATTGAAGGTAAAACTCAGTCTCTGAACGTTTCTGTAGCATGTGGAGCGATTTTATATGAAGCAGTAAGACAGAAAATAACTGCAGCTCCGAATCCATAATATTGCAGAAAACCTATTAAGAAAAAGTAGTAAAAATAAAATTAAAAAAATTCAAATGAAAAATATTGCAGCGGTAGCACTTATCTCAACAATGGCTTTGGTTTCTTGTAAAAAAGAAACGGCAAAAGTAACAAAAGTAGATCCGAAAACAGGAAAAACGGTAACCGTAGAAGTTCCGGCTGATTCTGTAGCAAAAGTAGAGGCCAATCCTGCGATCAAGGATTCAGCGGGTGTGATTACTCAAAGTTTTAAATTGGAAAAAGGAAAAACCTATCCTTTAACAACGTATCAGAGAGATACCAAAACAATGACGGATCCTCAGGGAAAAACCATGAACGGAACAAGTGAAGCAACAGACGAAATGTCTTTCACTGTAAATGATATCAAAGGAAATGTATATGACATGACCTTAAATCTTGTCGGAAAAAGAAATTCTCAATCTGCACAGGGAAAAACGCTTATTGTTGATACGAAATTGCCTGAACCGAAGGAAGATGATCTTAAAATGATCTGGAACATCAACAAAGCTCTTACAGGAAATAAGCTGGACATGAAAATGGATACGAAAGGAAATGTAATTTCGATCACAGGTTTTGATGCCGTTTATGCAAAAGTTTCTAAGTCTCTGAGCGCAGTGGTAAAAGATAAAAACCAGAGAGAAAGCGTAGTTGCCAGTCTTAAAGAAAGCTTTAACGAAAAAGTACTAAAAGATCAATTCAGCAAAAATCTGACGATTATTCCTAAAAAAGGAGTAAAAGTGGGTGAAAAATGGTCTAACTCTGAAAATGCAGACCCGAGCGGTTCTGTAAAGGTAACTTCAAACTATGTTTTGAAAAGCCTAGGAAACGGCGTGGCTGAAATTTCTGTGACAGGGGGGATTCCTAAAAAGACTGAAAAGAAAACCGATGGAGGGATTACGCACAGTCTGAGTAGCGAACTGGCACAAAACGGAACCATTAAATTTGACGAAAATACAGGATGGATCACCAATCAGAACATCAGCGTAAAAACAACGCAGATTGAAACCATTTCAGACGGAAAACAATCTCAGTCCATGAAAAGTGTTTCTAATTCTTCTGTCATGGTAAATCCGTCAGGAAAATAAGAGAAAAGGGAGGTTTTTGAGTGAAGAGGTTATTGGGTTTGAGAGTCTGAGGGTTTTAGAGTTTGTATGTTTATATTAAACTAAAAACCAACAACTATCAACTATAAACCAGCAACTAAAAACCAGATTCCCTCAACTTTAAACAAAATAAAAAATTATGAAGTACATTCTTGAGTTGGTACTTACCGCGATTATTATTTTTTTTGTGTGGAATATTCTGAAAAGAATTTTCTTTAAAACCTTTTACAGTTACAGGTTTAATAACAACAATCAGAATAACAGTCAGCAGGATATACACTCGAACAAGAGTACCAATCAAAATTTAAAGTGGGACGCAGAAACTGTGGACTATGAAGAGGTAAAAGAAACCAAAGACAAAAGGTAAAACCAGAAAAATAAAAAGATAATAACCATTAACATGGCGAAAAATAAAAACTTAATATATATTGCAATTTCATTAGTTGTATTTATAGTTTTAGCATTTTTATATTCCACTCCTGTTTTTTCAGGAAAACAGCTTTTCCAGCACGACATCGTTCAGTACAGAGGGGGTGCCAAAGAGCTTTTAGATTATAGAGCAAACTACGGAAAAGAAACCTACTGGAGTGATTCCATGTTTGGGGGAATGCCCACTTATCAGATGGGAAGCCGCTTCGAGGGCGATATCATCAAGCAGGTCGACAGCTACCTGAACTTTCTTCCAAGACCGGTTAATTATCTTTTTTTACTTTTTGCCGGGTTCTTCCTTTTGGGAATGGTGGCAGTCAGAAACTGGAAATATGCGCTTCTCGGAGCAACCTTTTTCGGGCTTTCCACTTATTTTTACATTATTATTGCAGCGGGACACAACGGAAAAGTAAATACCATTGAGTATTTCGCACCACTTTTAGCCGGAATTTTACTGGTGTATATCAGGAAAAGTTATATCTGGGGATTTATTGTCACCACTCTATTTATGGGGCTTCAGATTGCGGCCAACCATCCGCAGATGACCTACTATCTTTTCATCGCTTTAGGATTTTTATTCTTATCTGAACTGATCAGAGCGATTCAGAAAAAAACACCAATGAAGCATTTTTTAATTTCTTCAGGAATTATCGCTGCTTCAGCTATCATCGGAGTTGGTATGAATTCTCAGAGGATCATGGCCAATTCTGAATATGTAAAAGAAACCGTTCGTGGAAAGCAAATTTTAACCAACGACAGTCATACAGAAGGAAATTCCGGGATGGATAAAGAAAGTATGCTGATGTGGAGCTACGGACAGTTGGAAACACTAAACCTGTTCATTCCGAGATTAATGGGTGGCGGAAGTCAGGAACCTGAAGGTAAAGAGATGATGAACAGAGTTCAGGAACTCGTTCAGGAAAATGTAGGTTCGCAGGCTGAGATGGACAGGATCTCTAAAGGATTCAGTGGAGTAACCTATTGGGGCGATCAGCCGGGAACTTCCGGACCTGCTTATCAGGGAGCCATTGTTTGTTTCTTAGCACTTTTAGGATTCTTTTTTGCCTGGAAAAAATACCGTTACTGGGTTTTAGGAGCGTCTATTTTGACCATTTTGCTGGCTTGGGGTAGCAACTTTATGCCTTTATCGGATTTCTTTATTGATTTCGTCCCTTTTTATAACAAATTCAGAGCACCCTCTTCGATATTGGTAGTTGTGGAATTATTATTCCCATTAATCGCGATAGTGGGGCTTTACCGGTTTTTCACCGATGAAAAACTGACTCAGGAATACAAGCAGAAAATCCTGATATATGTTAGCGGTGGAACATTAGGTTTATTATTAATTCTTTTAGTTTTAGGGAAATCTTTACTAGGTTTCCACACAGAAAACGAAAAAACATACTTCCCTCCTTTCCTGCTGGATTATTTAGTGGATGAAAGATTCAAACTGTTTAGAATAGATGCTATTAAAGCATTTATTTACGTTGCGATTGCAGCGGCAGCTTTATTTATGGTTTTAAAACAGAAATTAAGTCAGAACATCGCTTTAGTCATTATCGGAGTGGTAAGTTTATTTGATTTATGGACGGTAAATAAACGGTATCTGAATGATGATAATTATGTAGACAAGATCTTTGCTGAAAATCCTTTTCAAACGGAAAGTTCAGAATTATTGGTTGAAAAAGTTCAGGGTAACCCCAATTTAGAATCTATTCTATCGACGGTAAACATTAATAAAACTTTGGAAACCATCGCCGATAAAGATAAAAAGCACTACAGAATCTACAACCAGACTTTAGGAACGACAAGCGAAACCAATACCTCTTATTTCAAAGCTTCGATTGGTGGTTATCACGCGGTGAAACTGAGAAGATACGACGATTTACTGAATGAATACCTTTCCAGTATGGATAGTGTGAAAACTCCGAAAATCCTAAATTTGTTAAATACAAAATACATGATCTTCGGTGGACCGGAGCAGCCACAGGTTGTTCCCAATCCTAAAGCCAACGGAAATGCATGGTTTGTAAGCGACCTGAAATTTGTAGAAACTCCCAATCAGGAAATTAAGGCGATTGGCGATATTGATAATAAAAAAACAGCGGTGATTTCCGCTGCAGACAAAGAATATTTCAATGGAAAGACGGTGCAGGCAGATTCTACCGCTTTCATTAATTTAACGAAATACCAACCGAACGAATTAGAATTTAAATCTCAATCTAAAACTCCGCAATTGGCTGTATTTTCAGAGATTTATTATCCTCATGGCTGGAAAATGTTTGTGGATGAAAAAGAAGTTCCTTACATCAAAGCAGATTATTTGCTTCGTGCCGTTCACGTTCCTGCTGGAAATCACAGTATCAGAATGATCTTTGAACCGGAAGTGATTGAAAAAGGAAAATGGATCTCGCTTCTTTGCTTCGGTTTATTCATTGCGTTAAGCGGCTTTGGAATTTATTTTCTTTACCGCAAAAGAGACAAAAGTAAAGCAGAGAATATTTAGTAATTCAAAAGTTAAAAAAAGCTTTGTTTAAATGATTACTCAAAAATATATTACAGATCTTACCTATAAAATAAATGGTGCTTGCATTGAAGTCCATAAAATTTTAGGTACTGGTTTATCTGAAATAGTATATCATAAAGCTTTAGAAAAAGAATTTAAATTAAGAAATTTTGAATATAAATCTGAATTTGTAATACCAGTTATTTATAAAGATGAATATTTACATTGTGATTTTAAATGTGATTTCTTAATTGAAAATTTAATTGTTCTCGAAATAAAATCAGTCTCTTATCTTTTAGAAATTCACAAATCTCAAATCCTTAATTATATGAATGTACTAAAAGTTCCTAAAGGTATTTTAGTGAATTTTAATGTAAAAAACATTTATCATTTTGGGCAGGAAACTTTTATAAATAAATATTTTGATCAATATGATTAAGTTTTTAAATAGTTAATAAATAACTACACTATATTACTTTCTTTTGAAAAACTAAAAACAAACAATAATCTTTTGCTTCTTTTGCGGCTAAAAAAAATAATGGAACAAAGAAAAATCTTAATCATCACCTATTACTGGCCTCCTGCGGGAGGTCCTGGTGTTCAAAGGTGGTTGAAGTTTGCAAAATATTTACCTGAGTTCGGCTGGAAACCGATCATTTTTACCCCAGAAAATCCGAGCTATCCTTTGTTGGATGAAAGCCTGATGAAAGATGTTCCTAAAGATCTTGAAATAGTAAAAACCAAGATTTGGGAACCTTATCAACTGGCTGAAAAACTTAATAAAAGTAATAAAAAGTTTAAAGCGGGACAGTTTGATGTTGGGAAAAATCAAAATTGGAAATCTAAACTTTCGATTTGGGTAAGAGGCAACTTTTTTATTCCCGATGCGCGAGTTTTTTGGGTAAAACCTTCCACTCAGTTTTTAGAAAAATATTTGCAGGAAAATAAAATTGATGTTGTGGTTACTTCAGGGCCGCCGCATTCTTTGCATCTGATTGGTTTACATTTAAAAAAGAAACTTCCGAATTTAAAATGGATTGCCGATTTCCGTGATCCATGGACAGAAATTTCTTATTATAAACATTTAAAACTCACTAAAAGTTCAGATAAAAAACATCGTCAGCTTGAAAGTGATGTTTTCAAAACTGCAGATATTACTTTAGCGACAAGCTATACCGATGCAGAAAATTTCCGTAAAAACGGAGCAAATGCCATTTGCATCACCAACGGTTTTGACGAAACAGACGCAAACACAAAAACTCTAAAAACCTCAACCCCTCAAACCCTCAAACCCAAGTTCACTCTAAGTTATATCGGAGTTCTAGAGCAATTGAGAAATCCTGAAAATCTTTGGAAAGCACTAAATGATTTAGTAAAAACAAACACTGATTTTGCCGATAATTTCAGTTTAAAATTTGTTGGAAGAATTGATGATAAAATTTTACGAGAAATTGAGAGTTCAAGTGTAAAAAACAATATTGTCAATTTAGGATATTTATCTCATGACAAAGCCATTGACGAAATGGCAAACTCTTCACTTTTACTGATCACCAATTTCCCTAATGAATCTTCCAAAGGAATTATTCCCGGAAAAATATTTGAATATCTGGCAACGGGGAAACAAATTATCTCCTTCGGTCCGGATCAGGCGGATGTTTCTAAAATTTTAGATGAAACGAATTCCGGAAAGCATTTTTCTTATACAGATTCTGAAAACATAAAAGAGTTTATTTTAGAAAAATTTGATCTGTGGAAGAGTGGTAATCTTTCGGAAAACACAGAGAATATTGATCAGTTTTCAAGGAGGAATTTAACTAAAAAGTTGGTTGAAGTTTTAGGTTAATTAACTTTAAAATCAAATATTTTGCATTAAAAAAGACTTCGACAAGCTCAGCCTGACAATTTTAATACTGAATGTTTAGTATTAGGACTGCCATACTGAGCCTGTCGAAGTGTTTTATTATTTGAGCTAAACGCCATAGATAGATAGATAGATAGATAGATAGATAGATAGATAGACGTTGCTAGTAATAATTAGTCGCTCCTTAAAAAGCTGTTTTTTGACTTTGAAAATTATATTTGCCTAAAAAGATTCGGAGAACAAGTTCGAGCCAAAGAAGAATTTGTTGTTTGATTTGATTCAATCTCATCTTCAAATTGTATCCAATCCCTGCTAATAATGCATTATTAATATCTCCAGCCACTCCTTTCAGGAAGTTTAATCCTAAGGAGTGGTTTCTTTTTAAATGAGAGATACAAGGTTCTATGGCTGCTCTTGCCCGGAATCTTAATCTGGCTACTTGTTGCCCATATTTTGTTTTTTCTTTTTTTGCGGGAAGCAAAATTGCTGTTCCTTCCACTTCTTTGATTCCTTTAAATCCTCTGTCTGTAGTGGCTTTCGTAGGTCTTGTTCCGCCAACGGATTTTCTTACCCTCTCACTCTGTGCCAATGATTCTTCAAGAGTTTTACTATCGTGAGGATTGCCAGAAAATCTCTTTACCGAGCTGATGATCCCTGTTTTCCGACCTCTTACTACTGCTACTTTTGTCCCAAACTCGTATGCTTTTCCCGATTTTCCTTTCGCAATACACGCAACTTGTGGCTCGTGAAGACTGTAAATTTTATCTTTCGTGGTACGTTCTTGGGTGAGTGCTTTAAGGTAAATTTTAAAAACGTCTTCGTAGCCTTTCAAAACATCTTTAGGAAGTTTTCTTTCCAATTCCCGAAGAACTCTTTTACCAATCGTCCTGAGCTTTTTCCTCGCCATTTTTGCCTTCTTCTGTCTTCTGGGATGATGTCCAAAAAAAGCGTCCCGCAATAATTGTTTGCTCACTCTTCTGTAGCTTTGTCTTTGTACAACGCTCTCTTTTTCTGCTATTTTTCTACAATTGTCGATTACTTTTTTTGCTAATTTGGCATCGGTAGGAAAGGTAATGTTCTTCTCCTGAACCGTCGTATCTACCTGAACTTCATCTTCTGTTTTGGCTTTGGGATGGAGAGAAACGCTTTGTCCCAAAAGAAATTCCAAACCCTTATCTCCAATTCTTTTTCTGAAGTGTACAAAATTGCTCGGATCGAAAGGCTGCTCTGTCTGGAAAAAGGTTTCTCCGGTAAAATATTGCCAATACGCATTCTCAATCCATCTCTCTATTACACTTTCATCACTTTCTTTAAACATTTCCTTGAGCAAAAGCATTCCTGCTATTTTACGGATAGCAATAGAAGGTCTTCCGTTTTCTGAAAATAATTTCTCAAACTCTGACTCCATTTTATCCCAGGAAATCTCCCCAGCTAATTTTACCACCGGATGCTCCATATTAATAAGCTCCGTAAGCCTGGTCTTGAATAAATTCTGCTGTAAATCCTCTCTTATTTTGCCTAACATTTTGCCACTTTTTATATCCTAAAAATACAATTTATTGCAATTTTTTACAACGATTTTTTACGAAATATAAGTGCATAAAACTGATAATCAAAATATTACTTGGTTTTTAAGGAATGACTAATTAATAATTATACTGTTTTCTTTTTGAATTTACCTTAAAACCTGAGTTCGATTGAAATAAATAATTTAAAATATTGATTTTAAAATCGTTAACACATAAGCCAATAGCATGTCTTCAGCCCAATGATAAAATCCTAAATCAAATAGAGACTTTGATACAAATTGATTATCGATTTCGGCTAAAGCCTCCAGGAGTGTCATCTTTTTTAGACGGGCTGAAGCCCGTCCCTCTTGATCTGGTCTAATATTTTATGGATCGAACTCAGGTTTAAAAACCCCCGAAGGGGTTAAATATGAGTAGCGTCGGTTGAAACCCGATGTATACGTATTCAATGATGTTACCATCCTGAAAGGGGTAAATAATATAATGGAAATTTCAAAATTAAACGGTATTATTTCCTGTCATTAATGATGTTCATCATTCGTAATGCTGAAAAAAACTTCCCACTTCAAGCTTCCGGCTCCCATCCTTTGAATTTCAATATTTACTAAATCGTCCACTGATCATTGATTACGGCAACCAGATAATATTTCCCTTCAAATTCTTCGAAGACAAAACGTAAGCATTTCCAGTCCATTTCAGAGTTGGCTTCGGAACCTTTGATGAAGTTTTCGGTAAAATCGGCTTTTGGATATATTTGCTTTAAATTATTCAGAGAATTCCCCCCTCCCTGGAATTCATTAAACGAAACCTGCCCCGTCACAAAATCTTTTGAATAGACCCATTTGGTAAGATAATCGTTAATCGTTGCTTTATAAGGATCTCCGGAACCATCCATGGCGCCCCAGGTAAAAAGTGTTTTGGTCGGTTGATATTTTATAAAATCGGCTTTTGAAAGCTGTTTATCTTCTTTTGGATCTACAAACGCATACATCGAAAACCGAACCCCTTTTTCCGGATGAATAAAATCTGCAAATCTTTTATAATCTTTGTCTTTTAAACTTTGTACAACATCACCATTGATCTGTTTTAAAGCCGCTTCTTTATTGGCAATTGTTGAAACCGTGGCCGTACTATCTGTTTTTACCAAAGTTGAATCTGTTTTATCATCCAAAAACTTATCCGGGTTTTTCTTACAGGCAACCACACTGAGAATGAGTAGAGATACAATTATTTTTTTCATATTTTACAATTTCTAAGATAATAATTCACCAAATCCAATGCCACGTTTGAGGGAGATCGCATTTGATAATCGGAGGGTTTGAGTTTTTTAGGGGTAGAGCGTTTTGGAGTAGAGAAGTGAATTTTTGGAGAAGAAATAGAGTTTACTTATGGGACTTATAGTTTTTTGCATTTGCCGGAAAGCCCTTAGATTGTCGGTTTTTTGTACTTTTGTGCCATGGAAATTCTGGATATTCTTATTATCGGCGGAGGGCCTATCGGGCTGAATTGTGCACTGGAAGCAAAAAAAAATAATCTGACCTACTTAATCATAGAAAAAGGAACTATTGTCAATTCTTTGTATCATTATCCTTTGTATATGAGGTTTTTCTCAACAGCCGAAAAACTGGAAATTGATGATATTCCATTTATTTCGACAGCTCCGAAACCCGGCAGGCAGGAAGCTTTAGAATATTATCAGGGCATTGCAAGACAGCGAAATATCAATATCAATCTTTACGAAAAGGTAGAAAAAGTTGCGAAAGAAAATGATATTTTCGAGGTGACAACTTCTAAAGGAAAATATTACGCTAAACATGTGATTATCTCTACAGGATTCTACGACATTCCAAATATGATGAATATTCCCGGAGAGCATTTATCTAAAGTAAAGCATTATTATACGGAACCCTACCCTTATGCGCAGCAGAAAATTGTAGTGGTGGGATCCAGTAACTCTTCCGTGGATGCAGCCTTGGAAACCTATAGAAAAGGAGCGGATGTAACGATGATCGTACGTCATTCCGAGATTTCCAACAATGTGAAATATTGGGTAAAACCTGATATTGAAAATCGTATTTCTGAAGGAAGCATCAAAGCTCATTTTAATTCAGAAATCATTGAAATTAAAGAAGAGTCTGTTATTTTTAAAAATGAAAATGGAGAAATCCAAGAAATTGAGAATGATTTTGTCTTAGCCATGACAGGTTATTTACCCGATTTTAATTTCCTAACGAACTCCGGAATTGACCTGCAGGGAGATTGCCTAAATCCGGTTTATCATCCGGAAACCATGGAAACCAATATTCAGAATTTGTACTTAGCGGGTGTAGTTTGTGGTGGAAAAGATACTCATTTGTGGTTTATAGAAAACTCGAGAATTCATGCGAGGATGATTATCGGAAATATTCTTTCGAAATGATTTAAAAATCAACCCTGACACCCAATATAAAATTCCGTTTTGCAGCAGGATTATAGTATCTGTTTCCAAAAGCATTGATATCAAATCCCGATACATAATCCGTATTATAAAGATTTTGAATCTGCAATGATAGATTCAGCCTCGTTTTATCAAGGTCAACAGGAAACCGGAACTGGATATTCCCTACGCAACTGGGATCTGACCACACCGAATTTCCATCATTTAACGGAAATTTTGAAGTATAAAAATGGGAATAATCAACCGCCAGTTTCCTGAAGAAAGTAAAGTTCAGTAAACTGTTGATGGTTGTTTTCGGAACTCCGGTCAGATTGTTTCCGGAAAAGTCATTTTCATTTTGCTGATAATTTCTGAATTTAAAATCATAAAAGCTTCCCGAAAACCTAAACTTAAAACTGCTGAAAATATCATTTTTAAGGGTGAATATTTTAGATTCTAATAATACCTCTACCCCTTTTTGAGCGGTTTCTCCTGAATTTACAAAATACTCCTGCCCTGCTTCATTTTGCCTTCTGACGATGGCGTCTTTCATTCTGAAATCAAAATAAGCTGCTTCTAAAAAAATAGAATTTCCCAATTGTTTACGTACTCCAATTTCCTTATTCCAGCCATATTCAGGACGAAGACTGGCATTAAACTGCTGATTGGAAGAACGGATTTCTTCATTAGTTGGTGCTGAATTTCCCTTTCCGAGTTTGCCCCGAAGTGAAAACCCTTTGGCGAAAAGATAGGTCAGTCCGACATTCGGAAGCCACTGATTTTTAAAATGGACATTGCCGTTTTCCGTTCGCGGATATGTCCTTTCCCAATCATAAGAATTGGAATTTAAGCTGATTGAAATATCTGTAAACAATTTTTCACCTACATTCAGCTTTTGTGAAAAGAAATAAAATCCTGAAATATTTTTAAGGTGATCGAAATTTTGTGGATTCCCGGCTACTCCCCGATTATTATCAAAGTTTTTAACGATTATATTATTTATTCCGCCTTCAAAACCCAGTCGGTAGGCCAAAGAAATGGCATTGAACTTTTTTTCATAATTAAAATGAGTCCGGATTTCCCAATTACTCTCAAAACGATTTTCAAAATTGGTGATAAAAGGGTTTTCAAAATCTACATAAGAACCCTGAACCAAAATGAAATGAGAAAAATCCTGATTAAAATGAAACTCATGTGAAAGCCCTGCGAGGATCATTTTATTACGAATTCCTGCATTTTGATCTTTCGCACCAGGCATCATTGCTGTAGATGGTCTTGCCTGCTTTCTGTTAAGCTGCATCTGCTCCAGCGTTAAGCCTCCCGGTATCTGGTAATGTAAATCGGAATACAGCATCATTGCCTTTAACAATCCTTTTTCAGAATACTGAAAATAATCTTTAAGAAAAATCTGCTTTCGCTGAATTTTCGACTGCTCCCGATAAGAATCGGTCTGATAATAATTTTGAAAGACCTCAAAGAAATGTCTTCCTATCTTTTTTGAAACATTAAAACTCTGATTGAACATTCCGTAGCTTCCTGTAGAAAGATTTGCTGAAATTTGATCCGAATTCCGGGTCTGAAGTAAAACAGTTCCTCCTGTTACAGCTCCGTAATCTCCACTTTCGGGACCTTTATACACTTCCATTCTATTAATCAATTCCGGGGAAATGATATTGAAATACGTATTTCCGGAGGCATCTGACAAAATAAAATCATCGAGATAGACTTTCACGTTCCGAACTCCAAAAGGCGATCTCAGCGTGCTTCCGCGAAGGGAAATCCGGTAGCTTCCCGGTGAACGTTCTTCCATTCTTGCACCTGCAATCTGGTTGAATGATTCCAATAGTCTTTCGGGCGTATTCTGGTTCAGCAGATCTTCTGCAATAACGGATACTGATTTTGTGGATGAAACAAATGCGGTCGGTTTTTTATAGGCATCTATTTGTACTTCTGAAATCAACGTTGCAGAATCTCTTTGCTGAGAGAATAATATGGATGCGGAAAATAAAGAAAGTAGAAAATATAGTTTTTTCATTGACTACACCATAGCAAAAACTATTCTTTTTCCTTTGTATTGATGATTAAAATTTGTGTTTATGAAAAAACCGTGTCAAGGTTTTGAACCTTGACACGGTTTCCTGAGGCTTCTCGTTAAACAAAACTTTCTTTGTCTCTATGACGAGCCTCGCGTGAGGGATGCGTCGGGCGGCGACAAAGGAGCCGGTGCGAGTGAGGAACGAACGAGTACGGAAGCGAAGCGAACCCCAGAGAAGCCCGACCCGAAGTTTTGGAAAGGAAAACCTCATAGGTTTTTAAAAACCTATGAGGTTTAAGCTTTGGCCAACGAAGGGGCACGCCCCTACATAACTAGTCCGCTTTTTTCTTATCCCCAATCAGCCAGGGAACGATGAAGTAAAATGCTACCGCGATAAGGGTTGCCAGCACCCCGGTTCCGATCCATAAAGCATTGAAGCCAAATTTTTCAGCCAAAAGAGTTCCGATATAAGGCGTCACAATGAATGCGATGGAAAATGAAATCCCGTTCAGTCCCATGTAAGCTCCTTTATTATTGGCTCCTGAACGCAAAGCCGTGATGGTTGACATAAAAGGCAACGTCCAGATTTCCCCGATACATAATAAGGTCATTGCGACAACCAAAGTGATCATACTGTGGTCAAACGCCATCATGGCATAAGAAAATCCGCAAATGAAAGTACCCAGAAGCATGGTAACGGCAAGGCTAAAATATTTCTCTGCAATTTGCACGAATCCCATTTCGAGCAATACAATCAGGAATCCGCTGTAGCCTAAAATATACCCTATATTTTGCTGGCTGAGCTTAGCAGTATCTTTGTAGAAGATCGTTAACGTACTGAAAAGCTGGAAAAAGCAGATCGAAAACAGCATACAAAAAGCACAGTAAATCAAAAATTTACGATCGCGGTAAGGCGAGTTTTCTTTTTTTACTTCTATCGCTTCTTTTACTTTTTTAGCTTTGGCTTTGGCTAATTTATTTCTTTTGGCAAAGAACCAGATATACATCAATCCCGCCAATAAAGCCGCCAACGCGTTACTGAAGAATAAAAATTCATATGAAATAGCCGATAAAATCCCGCCCAAAGCCGGACCGATGGAGAATCCCAGATTCACTGCCATCCGATTTAGTGAAAAGGCTCTGGTGATATTTTCCGGTTTGGCATATTTTGTAATTGCCACGGAATTTGCAGGACGAAAAGTCTCGCTGACAATACTTTGGATCAGAATAATACTCGCCACTCCAATTTCCGTCTTAAAAATCGGAATTAAACAGAATAACGGTACACTCAGCAATAAACTGAGATACTGCACTTTGTATTCTCCTATTTTATCGGTGATCATCCCGCCCAGCCATGAGCCTAACACAGATCCTATTCCGAAAAAGCTCAGAACGATTCCTGTATTTTCTATGCTGAAATGCAGATGATCCGTCATATAAACTCCCAAAAACGGAAGTACCATCGAACCTGCACGGTTGATGAGCATTACCAGCGCAAGCATCCAGCTTTCCTGAGAAAGCCCTTTGAATGAGTTGGTGTATATATTGATTAATTTCATATTTTATTTTTTTTGATAGGATTTCCATCCTATCCTATTTTAAATCGTCCCTTCGGGACTCTTTTTAATTTGAAATTACCTCGTCACCTTATTCCTCGCAATGACGAAAAAAAAAAACAGGACTTAAAAAAATTAAGCCCTGTCTCATTTATATGGTATAAACAAATTTTTACTCCGGCTTATAAGAGTCCTTTAACGTCACAGTTCTATTGAACACAAAATTGGTGTCCGTGGAATCCTGATCCTTCGTAAAATAGCCAATTCTCTGGAATTGAAGAGGTTCTCCCACTGCCACATCTTTTAGGCTCGGTTCGGCAAATCCTTGAACAGTAGTTACAGATTCAGGATTGATAAAGTTTAGGAAGTCTACATCTTTCTCAGCATCAGGCTGTTCTACTGTGAATAATTTATCATAATTTCTTACTTGCACAGGAATCGCGTGCTTTGCGGACACCCAGTGAATCGTTCCTTTTACTTTTCTTAAACTTTCCTCAGTTCCGCTTCCTGATTTTGATTTTTCATCATAAGATGCATAAATGGTTGTGATCTCACCATTTTCGTCTTTCTCCACCCTTTCCCCTTTAATAATATAAGCAGATTTTAAACGAACTTCACCACCCAATTTTAGCCTAAAGAACTTATTATTAGCTTCTTCCTTAAAGTCTTCACGCTCAATATACAACTCTCTTGAGAACGGAATTTCTCTGGTTCCTGCATTTTCCTGTTCAGGATTATTTTCAGTTTCCAACCATTCTTCCTGTCCTTCAGGATAATTTTCAATGACTAATTTAATAGGATCAACTACCGTCATGACACGTTTTGCCACTTTATTAAGGTCTTCACGGACGCAGAATTCCAGTAATTGAATTTCAATTAAGTTTTCTCTTTTGGCAACTCCTACTTTCTCGATGAAATTTCTGATTGAAGTCGGGGTGAACCCCTTTCTTCTCATCCCGGAAATCGTAGGCATTCTCGGATCATCCCAACCGTCCACTACATTTTCAGCAATCAGCCTTTGTAGTTTTCTTTTGGAAGTAATCATATAAGAAACATTCATTCTGGCAAATTCCCGTTGCTTGTTTCTCACTTTATCCGCATCATAAACCTGATCTAAATACCAGTCATACAACGGTCTGTGATTTTCAAATTCTAAAGAACATAAAGAATGCGAAACCTGCTCAATATAATCAGATTCACCGTGAGCCCAGTCGTACATCGGATATATTTTCCACGCTGTACCCGTTCTGTGGTGAGGTTTATTCAAAATTCTATACATAACAGGGTCACGCATATTCATATTGGGTGATACCATGTCGATTTTTGCACGAAGAGACATTGATCCACTTTCAAATTCCCCGTTTTTCATCCTTTCGAATAAGTCTAAAGACTCTTCAACAGGACGATTTCTGTATGGAGATTCAATTCCCGGTTCCGCTGGATTTTTTCTTTGTTCGGTAATCAATTCAGACGGTTGCTCATCAACATAAGCTTTTCCTTCTTTAATTAACTGAACTGCCCAATCGTAAAGCTGCTGGAAGTAATCGGAGGCATACAAAACTTTATCCCACTTGAAACCTAACCATTCAACGTCTTTCATAATAGAATCTACGAATTCCTGCTCTTCTTTTTCAGGGTTCGTATCGTCGAAACGAAGGTTTACGGGAGCATTGTATTTTTCACCCAAACCGAAGTTGATGCAGATCGCTTTGGTGTGACCTACATGCAGATAACCGTTTGGTTCGGGCGGAAAACGGAAACGGATCTGCTCTTTTTTCAGACCGTTTGCCAAATCATCTTCGATAATTTGCTCAATAAAATTGAGTGATTTTTTTTCTTCTTCCATTAAATTTCGCTTTAAAATGCCGTGTACTACGACAATTTGCAAATTTAAGAAAATTTAAGGGTTTACGAAAGTTATAATTTCGATGGATAAATTGATGATCATTGAGAATTTTTATTTAAATTAGTCATGCTAAAAACCGTTACTCAAATTAGAACCCAACATGGCTGTTTATCCCATAAGCATTCGCAAAACCCTCAGTTGGCAAGGAGAAAAAACAAATTCTTTTCCCACTGAAAGATACTCCTTTGCCGAGTCCGGAGCAGGAAAATATGTTTTTGAAGATTATAAGATATTTACTACTTCAGCCCCAAAGAATAAAGACTGTACCCATTCTTATTTTCATGACCATCAACTTTTTTCCGAATCTCTGATCCAATGAAAAAGAAGACACTCAATTCTTTGAAAAAAGGAAATACCTTAGGGGTCGCTGATCGCCTCATCCACAGTTCAGTTTTTTCAGATTCGAAACAGAGATTTTATCGTTTTAGGCAAGAGATAATAACGCAAATATATTCAACATTATTTCTTAACAGCATCTTAAAATTGACGGTAATGAAAAAAGTATTAATTAAAATTAAAATTCACCAAACAATGGCATAAAGATTGCAAATTTTCACCCGATTGACAAAATGCTAAAAATTTTATTATGAAGAAGCTAAAAAAGAGGTTTTCTTACTTTGTTGAATACATAAAGAAGGCTATTTTCATTAAAGACGTAATTTAAACTGAAGTTAAAAAATTAAAAACACACAAAATTATTCGAACTTATAACACCACATTATCCTTTAAAAAACAAATTCTCCCCTTTCAGCTGTAAATAACTATCAAAGTTATTTGTAAATAAACCTCCGGTTCCTAAACCTTGAGGCATTTCGCTGTTTTTTGTAAAGGTGTATTGCGCAATTGCGTTCAACCCGATATTGCTTTCCAGTGCGGAGGTGATCCACCAGCCGATATCCTGTTTTTCAGCAATAGAAATCCAGTCATCGGAGCCAGAAACCCCTCCTACCAAAGAAGGTTTCAGAATAATATATTGCGGTTTTATTACTTCCAATAATTTTTTCTTTTCGCTAAAATCTGTAATTCCGATTAGTTCCTCATCCAGAGCAATCGGTGTTGGGGTCTCCGCGCACAATTCTGCCATATCCTTCCAGTTTCCGGCTTTAATCGGCTGTTCGATGGAATGAATATCTAAATCTGCCAATTGCTGTAAAACCACTTTTGCTTCCTCTTTATTAAATCCCCCATTGGCATCGACGCGCAATTCCAACATTTCCTTAGAGAACTTTTCTCTCAGCTTCTGAAGAACTTCATGCTCTGATTTCCAGTCGACCCCTATTTTCAGTTTAATACAGTGAAAGCCATTGTTCAGTTTATCCTGAATCTGCTCTTCCATATATTGTACGTCTCCCATCCAGATCAGCCCGTTGATGATAATTGGAGTCTCTCCTTTTGTAAAATCACTTGGAAAATAAAGATGATCGCCATGTTTAAGATTCAGCATCGCCTGTTCATATCCGAACCAAATAGAGGGAAAAGCTATCAATTCTTCCTTTAAAAATTCAGGGTCCTGTTGAATATTTTCACAAAGCCACTGTAGCTTTTCTTCATAATCAGGTCGGTCATCAAAGCTTAATCCTCTGAAGACTGCGCACTCGCCTATCCCTTTTTTTTCATTTTGAGAAATTTCAAGAATAAAGGTTTCCTTTTCAAGCAAAACGCCGCGAGATGTTCCACTCGGGCGTTTAAACTGTAATACATATTTAGAATATTGTGCTTTCATTTATTTTACACTGTCAATTCGCATAAACTCTTCCGCTTTCTCCACCATGTTGATGCTTCCGCAGAAAAAAGGTATTCTCTGGTGAAGCTCAGTAGGTTCAATTTCCAGAATCCTTCTGAAACCGTCGGTTGCCTTTCCGCCAGCCTGCTCCGCTAAGAATGCCATTGGATTACATTCGTATAATAATCTCAATTTTCCGTTAGGAGCCTGTGAATAAGAAGGATAAATATAAATCCCGCCTTTCAGCATATTTCTATGGAAATCAGCCACTAAAGAACCGATGTATCTGGAAGTATAAGGCCTGTCACCTTCTTCCATCTGGCAGTATTTAAGATAATTTTTAACCCCTTGAGGGAATTTGATATAATTTCCTTCGTTGATTGAATAAATTTTACCTGTTTTCGGAAACTGCATATTCGGGTGAGAAAGATAATACGTTCCTAAAGAAGGATCAAGTGTAAATCCGTTCACCCCATTTCCTGTGGTATAAACAATCATTGTTGAAGAACCGTACACCACATATCCCGCAGCAATCTGGTTAATCCCCTTCTGTAAAAAATCTTCCAGCTGAACAGGAGTTCCCGGTTCGGTCACTCTTCTGTAAATTGAGAATATGGTTCCTACAGAAACGTTAACGTCTATATTGGAAGACCCGTCAAGAGGATCAATCAATACAACATATTTACTTAAATGACCGTTTTCACCGCATTTAATGTCAATAAAATCATCATTTTCCTCGGAAGCAATTCCGCAGACCACTTCTCTTTGGGACAGAGCGGTAATAAAAATCTCATTGGCAATGACATCCAGTTTCTGTTGTTCTTCTCCCTGAATATTCTGGTTTCCTGCGGCACCTGAAATATCTACAATTCCTGCTTTATTTACTTCTCTGTTGACTACTTTCGAAGCGAGTCTAATTGCACTTAGAAGACGGGAAAATTCACCTGTCGAATACTGGAAATCCTCCTGTTTTTCAATGAGAAATTCTCCTAACGTTTGCAATGGCTGATCTGACATATTTTTCTTTTTACGATTCCCTCAAATTTCGTAAAATTTATCACATTTAAAAAAAATTATTAACAAAAGACATTATAGCCTGTATTTCAATACTATACGTATTAAAATTCTCAAAAAACTTTCTCTATTTGGTCTAAAAAAACTCCCGTTATATTAAGTCAATCCCACTAAAATTGGTGCAAACACTGATTTTAATAAAATCTTAAGCCTATCGGGTGACTAGGCTATTTCATATCTCGATGTAAATTTATAATTTTGATGCCCGTAAAAAACTCGTGTAAATTTTATCTAACAATTTTATTATTAACAATTTAATGAAAATTTTCAAGTTTGGTGGAGCATCAGTAAGAGATGCCGATAGTGTAAAAAATGTAGCCTTTGTTCTAAAGAGCCAGGGGTTTGCTAAATGTTTGCTGGTGATTTCAGCGATGGGCAAAACGACGAATGAATTGGAAAAAGTGGTTGAACTTTATTTCAAAAAAGAAAACTATCAAACCGAAATTGAAAAGATAAAACAGAAACATATTGAGATTGCGGAAGGTTTATTCCCTGAAAACCATGCGGTTTTTGCAGAGATCAATCTGTTTTTTGATGATATCGATTCTTTTTTACGAAGAAATAAATCTCCGAATTACAGTTTTGTTTATGATCAGGTGGTAAGCTGCGGAGAAATGATCTCTACTAAAATTGTAAGCGAATATCTGAATGAAATTCAGTTTACCAATCAGTGGCTGGATGCAAGAGATTACGTAAAAACAGATAATTCTTATCGAGAAGGTATTGTAAACTGGGCAAAGACTGAAGAATTTATTTCTACTTTAAATAAAGAAATCTGCTATGTCACGCAGGGTTTCATCGGTTCTGATGACAACAACTTTACGGTAACATTAGGAAGAGAAGGGTCGGATTATTCTGCTGCTATTTTTGCCTATTGTTTAAACGCTGAAGCCATGACAATTTGGAAAGACGTTCCGGGAGTAATGACAGGTGATCCGAGAAAATTCAAGGATGTAACTCTTCTTTCGAATATTTCCTATGAAGAAGCTATTGAAATGGCGTACTACGGAGCGAGTGTTATTCACCCGAAGACCTTACAGCCGCTTCAGCAGAAAAATATTCCTTTTTATGTAAAATCTTTCGTAGAACCAACGAAGGAAGGAACAAAAGTGGGTGCTTCTGACCACAATCAAAATGAAGAATCTTATATTTTAAAAGAAAACCAAACCCTATTAAAGATCTCTACCAGAGACTTTTCTTTCATTGCGGAAGATCATATGAGTTTAATTTTCGGCTATTTATCTAAATATAAAATTAAAGTTTCTTTGATGCAGAATTCAGCAATTTCACTAGCTTTATGTTTGGAAGACAAATATGAGACAGTTGATGAATTGAATGAAGATCTGCAAAAAATATTTAAAACAGAAGTTGTAAAAAATGTATCTTTATTTACGGTAAGAAATGCCAGGATGGAGAACATTGATCAATTTTATCAGGAAAAGAATGTATTATTGGAGCAAATTGCCAAGAATACTCTTCAAATGGTAACACAATAAAATAAACTGCGACTAAACACATATGAGTTTAATTTCGAAAAATGATCTTATCAAAGCTTCGGGCTTGAATAAAATAGGGTTTCTGAAAAACCCCGTGGCATCTGCTATTATGAGCGTTGCCAAAATAAACGAAGTCAACAAACTATACAACAAACTCAAAGATAAGGAAGGTAAAGACTTTTTCGACTCATTTGTTAGAGAGAGAAACTTAAGCTATATCGCATTTGAAGAAGATTTGGCAAAGATCCCTAAAACAGGCCCTTTTATTTTGGTCTGCAATCATCCTCTAGGGGCTATTGACGGGATTTTGATGTGCAAAGTACTGTCCGAAGTACGTCCGGATTTCAAGGTAATGGGTAATTTTCTTCTGGAAAAGATCAAGCCGATGGAGCCTTATGTAATTTCTGTAAATCCTTTTGAAGGCAGAAAAGAAGCATACAGCAGTTCATCCGGAATGCGTGAAACGCTGAAACATCTGCAAAACGGAGGCTGTGTAGGTATTTTCCCCGCAGGAGAAGTTTCCAATAAAAATAATCCTTACGGGGAAATTTTAGATAAAGAATGGGAAAAACCGGCATTAAAGCTGATCCGAATGGCTAAAGTTCCGGTAGTTCCGATGTATTTCCATGCTAAAAACAGTCGCTTGTTTTATCAGGTGGCAAAAATACACCCTAATTTACAGACATTGATGCTTCCGGCAGAAATGATGAATAATAGAGAAAAGCCAATCCGCATTAGAATTGGGCGACCTATTACCGTAAAAGCAATGGATGAAATGGAGACCGTTGAAGAATTGGGCGAATTTCTGAAACGTAAGGTGTACATGATGAAATCTTACTATGAAAAGAGAAAATCGCTGGCTCAAAGCATCAATCTTCAGAATTTATCGGTAAAATTTCCTTTGCTTAAAGAAGAAAATATTGTTCAGAATATCATCGACGAAACTCCGAAGGAAGACATCATCAAAGACATCAGTAAACTGAGGGGGACGGATAAAATGTTTTTCAGTAACGGTAATTACGAGGTGTACTTTACTGCTTATGAGGAAATTCCTTCCGTAATGCGGGAAATCGGGCGTCAGAGAGAGCTTACTTTCCGTGCCGTTGGTGAAGGAAGTAATCTTCCGTTCGATCTGGATGAATACGACAAACATTATCATCATCTTTTCCTTTGGGACAATGCTGCCGAAAAACTGGTTGGAGCCTACAGAATGGCTTTAGGTAAGGAGGTGATGAAAAAATTCGGTATCAAGGGATTTTATACGAGTTCATTGTTTGAATTTGAACAGGACATCCATCCATTCTTTAAAAAAGTGATTGAAATGGGCCGTGCTTATATCTGTCAGGAATATCAGCAAAAGCCACTTCCACTTTTTCTTTTATGGAGAGGGATTGTGCATGTTTGCTTAAGAAATCCCGATCATAAATTTCTAATGGGTGGTGTAAGTATTTCAAATAAATTTTCTGAGTTCTCAAAATCGCTGATGATCGAGTTTATGCGTTCAAATTATTATGATTCTGCAGTGGCTCAGTACATTACTCCTAGAAATGAATATAAAGTAAAACTTCGCGACAGGGATAAAAACCTTTTCTTTGATGAAATGGAATCTGATCTTAATAAATTGGATAAGATCATTGACGACCTTGAACCGGAGCTAAGATTGCCCGTTTTGATTAAAAAATATATCAAGCAAAATGCGAAAGTAATTGCCTTTAATGTAGACCCAAACTTCAATGATGCCATTGATGGGTTGATGTATATCAGAATTAGTGACCTTCCGGAAAGCACGATCAAGCCCGTATTAGAGGAAATGAGCGAGCAGATAAGAAAGGAACAGGAAAATAATTCAGCTGAGAATCAATAGTTTTTTAAGTTTTGTTAAAAAAAGTACGGTTAATACTTGCTTCATATATCAAAACTTACTACTTTTGCATCACTTTAAAACAACGAAGTAACAGAATGGTTTCTTAGCTCAGTTGGTAGAGCAATGGATTGAAAATCCATGTGTCCCTGGTTCGATTCCTGGAGAAACCACTAAGAAACCACCGATCAAAAGGTGGTTTCTTCTTCAAAAAAGTTTTAAAATAAAATTTGCGAGAGTCAATAATTATTATTACTTTTGCACCACTTCAAAACGAAGTACAAACCAAAAGGTTTCTTAGCTCAGTTGGTAGAGCAATGGATTGAAAATCCATGTGTCCCTGGTTCGATTCCTGGAGAAACCACTTAAATCCATCTCATTGAGATGGATTTTTTGTTTTATATAACAATCTCGCATCAGTATCAAAACTTGGAGACTAGGGATCAGGTACAAAAGTTGGGGGCTAGGCAAAAAAGTTTAGATAATGTAAGATGAAATTTTTTGCTCTCGCAGATTTTGCGAATGATGCAGATTCTTTTCCTTACACTTTACATCGTGAACACAAAGCCTCACCAAGTTTTTCGACAACTCCCGTTTTAAGTATCACCAAGCCGTTCTACTTATAAAAGATCACAAAGATTAAGCAAAAAAAATATCGACAGCATCATCTGTGAAAATCCGTAATATCTTTGGGAAATAAAAATATTGGTGCATTTGTGGCAAAAAATACATCTAAACAATTTCTCCCCAAGTTTTGCGATTGATCCGTTTAGATACTATAAGGTGAGATTTTTTGCTCTCGCAGATTTTGCAGATGATGCAGATTCTTTTCCTTACACTTTACATATTGAACACGAAGCCCCGCCAAGTTTTTTGACAACTCCCGTTTTAAGTCTCACCAAACCTTTCTACCTATAAAAGACCGCAAAGGTTAAACAAAGAAAATCAACGATACCATCTGTGGAAAATCTATGCGATCTGTAGGAAATAAAAATATTCGAGTATCCGTGGCGATAATATGCAGCCCTCAATTTTATCTTTGATAAAATCCTTGCGTCTTAAAAACATAAAGTATTAAAAAATATATTTGCGCCTTTGCGAAAAACCAACAAATAGAGCAGGATCTGTGGGGAATAAAAATATTCGTGCATTCGTGACAAAAAAATACATCTAAACAATTTCTCCCCAAGTTTTGAAACTGATCCTACAAAAGTTGGGGACAAGGCAAAGAGTTTAGATAATGTAAGGTGAGATTTTTTGCTCTCGCAGATTTTGCAGATGATGCAGATTCTTTTCCTTACACTTTACATATTGAACACGAAGCCAACCCAAGTTTTTTGACAACTCCCGTTTTAAATCTCACTAGACTGTTCTCCCTATAAAAGATCGCAAAGGTTAAACAAAGAAAATCAACGATTTATCTGTGGAAAATCTAAAGGCGATCTGCGGGAAATAAAATTCGGGCATTCGTGGCCACAATATGCAGCCCTCAATTTTATCAAAGATAAAATCCTTGCGTCTTAAAAACATCAGGCATTAAAAATATCTTTGCGCCTTTGCGAAAAACCAAGAAGGAGAGCGACATCTGTAAAAATCTGCGCGATCTTTTGGAAATAAAATTCGGGCATTCGTGGCCATAATATGCATCCCTCCATTTTATCTTTGATAAAATCCTTGCGCCTTAAAAACATAAAGCATTAAAAAATATCTTTGCGACTTTGCGAAAAACCAACAGAAACAGCCCCACCCACGAAAACCCTATCAATCTATCGGAAATAAAAAATTCGTGCATCCGTGGCAAAAAAAATACACCTGAACAGTTTCTCCCCAAGTTTTGAAACGGATCCCAGATAAGTCATCAGGTGAAATTCTTCAGAGAAATTGGCATCTTGTAGCGAAAGGAACACGTATGACTCAGGACTTTGCAAGTTTCTTAAAAAAAATTAGCCGATATTAAAGCTCTCCCCCTGAAGGTCATTGCAGAGCTCTTTAGTGTAAATGGGAAGACTTTTCAAAGACAATATAAAAATAAGCTCAGTGAATACGTGAATTGGGAGCACAAATCTCATGCCCACCACTGGGTTCTTTATCCTGAGAACCTCTCAGATTCATTATCTTTAGATGAAGTAGCTCTCTCTGATGGAGAACTTTATACTGTTCTCACTTCCAAGAAGGCAAAAGGTAGCATTGTAGCAATAATTAAAGGAACCCGGAGTGAAGTTGTTATAGAACATCTTTTAAAAATAAGCAGAAAGCTTCGAATAATGGTAAAAGAGCTCACTTTGGATATGGCTGGCTCAATGAAACTTATTGCTAAAAAGTGTTTTCCTAATGCTTCACAGGTAATAGACCGTTTTCATGTTCAAAAATTAGCCATAGAAGCCCTGCAGGAAATAAGGATAAAACACCGCTGGGAAGCCCTTGAAATGGAAAATAACTCTATTAAAGAAGAAGCTTTCACAAATGGAGATACCCGGAAACAGCTTTTGGCAAGAAGCAGCTATTTACTTTATAAAAGTCAAAAGAAGTGGAGTGAATCCCAAAAGCAAAGAGCCTCTATTCTTTTCTCTCAATATCCTGATCTAGAAAAAGCTTATCATCTGGTCGATGGGCTTAGAAAGATTTATAATCAAAACATTATAAAATCTGTAGCAATGACTAAGCTGGCACATTGGTTCAAGAATATTGAAGAAGCAGACTTTAAATCATTTTCAACCTTAAGAAAGACAATCATACACCATTATAGAGATATCCTAAATTTTTTTGATAAAAGAAGTACTAATGCTGCCGCTGAATCTTTCAATGCCAAGATAAAAAACTTCAGAATGCAACTCAGAGGAGTCAAAGATAGAAACTTCTTTATATTCAGATTAACCAAACTTTTTGCTTAGCCCCAAATTTTGCGCCTGATCCAAAGAATCTGCGTCATTCGCAAAATCTGCGAGAGCAAAAAATTTCATCTTACATTCTCTAAACTTTTTGCCTAGTCCCCAACTTTTGTACTTGATCCATAAATATATAAATATTTAGCCACCCTAAAAATCAAAAACCTCTGAAAATCAAATGATTTCAGAGGTTTTTTGTACCCAGGACCGGGATCGAACCGGTACTCCTAAGAACTGGTGTTTGAGACCAGCGCGTCTACCAATTCCGCCACCTGGGCTGATGTGTCACCTTGTTTCTAATTGGTGTGCAAATATAGGAACTTTTCTTTATAGTCCAAATGTTTTTTAAGAAAAATTTTCAGAAATTTATCTCCAAACCATCGTAGGCAAGATGCATTCCGGATGGAAGTTGTTTATCTTCAATATCATGCAACCCTAAATGATGACTGATGTGAGTTAAAAATAATTTTTTAGGTTGTAGCTCTTCAAACAATTTTATTACATCTGGAAGGATAAAATGCGCCGGATGTGGATCAAATTTCCTGATACAGTTTAAAATTAAAACATCAAGATTTCTTAATTTTTCCTTTTCCGCATCTAAAATAAAACCCGCATCTGTAATGTATGCGAGGTTCTTACATTTATATCCGAACGCTGTAATTTTATAATGAATAACTTCTACGGGTGTGATCTCTGTATCCAGTACAGTAAAAGGAGCATTTTCTATTTCATGCAGGTCAAAAGCAGGCGCTCCCGGATAGCGTATATCAGCAAAAGCGTAGGGAAATCTTTTTTTCACCTCTGCTCCTACCCTTTGGTAACAGTAGAGAGGCATATTTTTTCCGGTTTTAAAAATCAGCGGACGCATATCATCAAGACCTATAACATGATCATTATGCTCATGAGTAATAAGAGCAACATCTACCGTATCTTCTTTGTTTACAAGCATCTGCTGCCTAAAATCAGGACCACAGTCGATCAGGATCTTTTTATGCTGATCGGTGGTAATCATAGCGGAAGAGCGAAGACGTTTATCCTTTGGATTATCAGAAATACATACTTCACAAGTGCAGCCTATAACGGGTACACCCTGCGAAGTTCCGGTTCCTAAAAATTTCAACTTCATTTTCTTTTGAGGTTGGTTTAATTTTGGTAAATTTACGAAAAATTTAATGTCCTAATGTATCAGAAACTAACTCCTAAACAAAAAGCATTAACAATTAATCTAGATCCTACTATTTATGGTACTTTCGCAGAAATTGGAGCAGGGCAGGAGACCGTCCGACACTTTTTTAGAGCAGGGGGCGCTTCAGGTACAATTGCTAAAGCGATGTCTGCTTATGACAAAGATTTTAGTGATGCGATCTACGGAAAGGAAGTAAAAAACAGGTATGTTACCCAAAACAGACTTCGTAAAATGCTTCGCTATGAAGTGGCTTTAATTGAAGAAAGAATTTCCAGAGAAAACAATCCAAACAGAAAGTTTTTTTCTTACGCTAATACGGTAACTACCATTAATTTCGACAAAACGGTAAGAGGCCATGGTTGGGTAGGAATTCGTTTTCAGGTAAAAGAAAATGAGGATTATAATGAAATCGTGATCCACGTCAAATTCAAGGAAAATGATGCCACCCTTCAGCAGGAAACGCTGGGTAATCTTGGGGTGAATCTTATCTTTGGGGCTTTCACTTATTTTGACAATCCGAGGAGGCTTATTGAATCTCTCTATGATGATGTGGCGAAAGACAATCTTGAAATTGATATGATCGACTTCAGCGGACCGGCATTTTCCTATGTTGATAACAGGCTGATGTCTTTACAGCTGGTAAAAAACGGAATGACAGATGCTGTAATTTTTAATTCTGAAGGAAATAATATGCTTCCGGCAGATGTTTTATACAAAAAAAATATTTTCGCGGTGAGGGGAAGCTTCAGACCCGTAACAAAAGTGAATATTGACATGCTGAAAAACGGGATGGACATGTTCCTGAAGGATGCAGCCTGCACACACGAAGAAACAGAAGTTCTGATTGAGATTACCATTTCCAACCTCCGGGCGGATGGTGATATTGATGAAAGAGATTTCTTAGACCGCGTAGACGTTCTGGGCAGATTAGGCTATACGGTTATTATCTCCAATTACTCGGAATACTACCGACTGATTGATTATTTTGCGTCTTATACAAGTGGGAATATTGGTGTAGCGATGGGAGTAAATAATCTTTTGATGGTCTTCGACGAAAAATATTATAAAAACCTTTCAGGAGGAATACTTGAAGCATTCGGAAAATTCTTCAGAAACGGAATGAGGGTCTACCTCTACCCTTATAAAGACCCTGAAACTCATGAATTATTAAATTCTGAAACCCTTAAAGTGGAGGAAAATCTTAAAGAATTGTATAAATATTTCAAGCTGAACAACAGGATTGTGGATATTGAAAGCCATACTCCGGAATACCTGGAAATCTATTCAAGAGATATATTAAAGAAAATTGCCTGCAATATCAAAGGCTGGGAAACACAGCTTCCTGAAGGAGTGGCAGAAATGATTAAGGAGCGAGGAATGTTCGGGTACAAGGAAGAACTTTCATTAAAACAATTCTCTTAAAAATATTGAATAAAAATGTCAGAATTAAAGAAAAGACTTTCATCTATTCTTGAAAGTCCTAAACATAATACAGAAGAAAAGCTTCAGAAAGTATGCCATCTGCTTGATCAGGAAATTTTCTATTTCAACTGGACTGGTTTTTATTTTAAAAATGGAGATAAGAATGAGCTGAAACTGGGACCTTACGTAGGCGCACCCACTGACCATGAAATTATTCCTTACGGAAAAGGGATTTGCGGGCAGGTGGCTGTGTCCAATGAAACATTTGTAGTTCCCGATGTACACGAAGAGAGCAACTATTTAAGCTGTTCCATCGATACCAAAGCTGAAATTGTTGTTCCTATTTTCAAAGATGGAGTGAATATCGGGCAAATCGATATCGACTCTCATACGATCGATCCGTTTACAGCGGAAGACCGGGAACTGTTGGAATGGCTCTGCGTCGAAGTCGGTAAAATCATATCGTAATTTTCCAGAGTATAAATAATAGCAGTGCAGCAGGTTCAATACAGAATCATTCTGTGTCTCTCAGATCATGATATAGGATTTTCATCGCGTTCATTTTTCCATGAACAATATAACTATATCTGCATTGGTTGCTACACTCAATAAAATATCATCATCCAAATTATTTACGGCTAAATAATTTGGATTTTTTTCTTTCATCTGTATTCCGATCATATAACTAAAATTCCCTGTGCCTGTTGAAATGACAGAAGTTCTATTTTCTGACGGAAGAATATTTCGACCGACGGAAGTCAGTTAATTAAAGATATTATATAATACAGATCATTCTGATTGTTGATATCCAGTTTTTTATTAATTCGGTATCTCCTGGCCTCAGCAGCTCTTATGGTACATCTGGTATACTGTGAAATTTCTTTAATACTGAAACTCATTTTGATAAGGGAGCAGAAATTAAGATCAGAGATATTAAGATCAGGATATCTTTCCTTCAGTATTTTATAGAAAGTAGGATACACTTTTTGAAACTCAACGTGAAACGTTTTAATATCCTCTTTAGCAAGCTGCACCAGAACTTTTGTAGTCTCTGATTGCTTTTCTAAAGTAGTTTTTTCTGTATTTTTTATACTATCTTCATTTCTTTTTATGATCATTCGCTTCCTGTAGTATAAAAGTCCTAACATAGTCAGTATCACCATCAGGCCTATGGGAAGGTAATACCGGACTGCTTTTCTTTTCCTGGTTTCCAAAGTGAAAATCTTATAATTTATTTTATTCAAAAAATTAATATCGCCGGATCTTTTTTTAAGGATATCAACACTGTCAATCAAATTTTTATATTTTGTCGCATACAATGTTGAATTTTCATAATCTTTCATTCCGACATAGGATTCTGAAATCATAGGATAGATTTTCAGCAAAGTGATGAAATTCTTTTCCCTCCCTGAATCTTTGAGCGCTTTCGTAAGATATTCAATGGCCTGGGGATAGTTCTGTTCTGCATTCTGTATTTTTCCCTTTGTCATCAGATTAAGGACGGTAAGAGCCTCACTTTGGTACTGCATGGTTTTTTTATCCATCATTCCGGTGTACTTTTTTGCGGCACTAAGGTCTTTTAAAAAGCTGAGTGACCAGCTCAGAGAGCCCAGAGCACAAACTTCAGCCGTATTTTTATAAATATTCACAGAAGATACCCTTCTTGCTTCCTGCAAAGCATTTTTTTTAATTTTTATAATCTGATTCTGATCTGCATGATCATCTTTTATCACGATGAGATCTGCCTGTGCCAATAAGATAAATACATGATTGATACGGCGGTCATCCAATGACTCAACCAGCTCATTATACTCCTCGGCTTTCGCAAGAACCATCTTTGAAGCGTTTAGATGATCCAGGTCTAAAAGAAGCTTTTGATGAAGAAGAAAAAAGCGTGTGAGCATATTATAATCATTTTCCTGATCCGCAAGCGTTATTCCCTGGTTAACTTTTGTGAGTGCCATATCCCACTCCCCCATTGTAATATACATTTTAGCTTCTTCAAACAAAGCCGAAATCATACCCTTTGAATCTTTGGCCTCATAAGAAAGGTAATAGAGCATCGAAGCATTTTTAAGAAAAAGATCGGGATTGGAAATACCGTATACATAACTCTTATCAATAATTTTATTGATGCTGTCAATTTGTTTTCTATATGTTGTTTGCCCGAAGGCAGCCCCTGAGATCAGAGACACGACAATCCATAAAAAAGCACTTTTCAATAATCTATACCTGTACATCTCCTTAATGTTGAAGCGGCAAATATATATAAATTATTTACTTTACATTGATATCTTCAAACGAACCCTTTTATTTTTTCTAACACAATATGTCATAAAAATAAACAAATAAAACGCTATATACACATTATTACACAAGAATACACAAAAATCTGACACCACTTTTCAGATTCAAAACTTGCCCTTACATTTGGCGACAGCAAAAACCGGTACCCACCTGGTTTAATAAATTCAATATTTTTCTAAATTTTAACTGTACTGCCTCCCTTATTTTCCATTATCGGCAAATATGGGAGGCTTACAGCTATTATCAATAAAAAATCAACGGCGTCATCGCTAAGAGCCAATGTAATCCGTGGGAAAATAAAAATACGGTGTACATTCGTAGTATAAAAAAAGAGACCCTCCAAAAGAGAGCCTCTATTCTATTTTTTTTAATATTTTAAATTGGATTACCAGGATCTCCTGCCGATCTGCAAACTTCACCAACAGGAGCACAATAGTATGGCACTCCGCGGGTACAGCATTTTCGGTATCCTGCAAAACAATTTTGAACACATCCTTCAATTCCACCATTGATGGCAATCAGTCTTTGTCTGGAAATTTTTTTCAAATTTTTCATGGTTTTAGATTTTGGGTGATTATTTTATGTTAAAAACACGACAACAAGTTAGCATTTAATTAAATAAAACCCTAACAATCAGTGAAATATTTTAAATTTAAATTAAACAACCTCCATGAAAAGCTTGATCAATATGTATTTTAAGAATCTATTTTAAATGGTCTTGAGATACAATTCCTGCAATTCTTCAGCAGTAAATGCTTTCGACGGTAAATTTTGCACCAATTCTCCCTGCTTCATAATTCCGATATCGGTCGCCACACTTACCGCATTGAAAATATCATGGGTCGCCATAAAGACAGTTCTGCCTTCTTTTCCAAACTGACGAACGATTTCTGTAAATTCAGCGGTCGCAATAGGATCCAATCCGCTGGTTGGCTCATCCAATAAAAGTACTTTGGCGTCTTTTGCGAGCGCAATGGCAATTCCAACTTTTTGGCGCATCCCCTTAGAATAGCCTCCCAATTCTTTATGATGAGCAGCTTCCTGAAGCCCTGTTCTCTTTAAAAAAGCAGATAACTCATCTTTAGAATAATTAAATCCAGCAATCTGCGAAAAGAAATCCAGATTTTCGATCCCGCTGAGATTGGGATATAATAAGACCGTCTCCGGAATATAAGCCAGATGTTTCTTTATTTCCTGAGGATGATCTTTTACAGAAATTCCGTTGATAAAAGCATCTCCGGAAGTGGCTTTAATAAGACCCAACAGGATATTGATCGTGGTACTTTTCCCGGCACCATTTTGCCCAAGCAAAGCATAAATTTCACCTTTTCCGACTTCCAGATTCAAAGATTGAAGTGCTGTGAAGTCATTGTATTTTTTATGTAGATTCGTAATTTTTAGCATAATTTTCTGAATTTATTTTGTGAAAGAATGATTAGGATCATGATAAGAATTGCATAAGGTAAAAAGGTATTCAAAAGTGAAATATTCTCTCTACCTTTAAAATGTTTTACATTCTGTAGATTCCAGTTGACAGCATCTGCATTTTTACTGGAGAAAATAAGCGGATAAAAAGACAGTCGCTTTTCCTCATGAAATTTCTGTAAGGCTGAACTATACGCCAGTTGATTATCCATATCCGTTACTGCTAATTGACTTTCAATAAGTTGCGTATGAATATTTGGAAGCAAATAACCCAATATTTCTGCCGCTCGATTTCGTTTTTTCATTTTCTCGGCATACTGTTCTGATGATAATGAGGCTTCCAGGTCTCCCATATGTTGCATCGCATAATACCAGGTCCATGTGAAAGTATCATTCTCCTCCACCTTAACACTACTGAACTGTGGATAGGCTTTATAGAATTTCTGCATGGTCGGCTGCTTCGCTTCATCCCATTTATTATGATAGCCTTCTCTCTGCTGCATGACAGCTTTTAAAGATTCCTGAACAGGATAATATTTTTGAATCAGCAGATTGCTGCTCATCGGAATAATAAAATTCATTCCGACCCAAACAATCAGTAGAATCAACGCATTCTGAGCAGATGATTTTCGGAAGGAAATAATCCATCGGCACAACACAAACCAAAAAAGAATATAAGCCCATCCCGAAATAATAAAAATGAAAAAAGCCTGACCCAAAGGAATCGATATCCAAATTACTGCTATTACAACCAATACTAAATAAATCACACTTATTGCCGCAAAACGGATGAACAATTTCATATCCAAAAGTTGACCCAAATGACTGCTTTGCACCGAAAGCAGTTTCCATCGTCCACTCTCCTCTTCTTCCGAGATCAGATTATAACAAAAAGCTACAATAACTAGAGGAAACAGAAAAACCAACACGAAACTGAAATCAAAATTGCCGACTGCCGCATTCGCCGGATTATAGAAATCAGCATTATATCGCTGTTCTTCCAAATTCCTGATGGTAACACCCTGAATTGACGGCTTCAGATCGCGCATTCCGATATTCAGTGCAGCAAGCTTAGGCGTTTCATTGATGAGATTAAATTTTACATAATACAAAATCAAACCTAAATCATCCTTGTGGTATTTTACGTTTTTAGCAATACTTTCCTTTTGAAACTGCTCACTTTTAGCAATAACATCCTGATTTCTGTCCAGAAAATTTTTTCCGGTATAAATAGCCATTAAGCCCGCCAACAGCAGAAAAACCAATGCCGTGATATACGCTTTGTTACGATAAAACTGTTTATATAAATACGTCTTCATTTAAATTAATTTTAAGTTTCTACCCGCCATTTCAATCATAAAAATACATACCACCAGCCAAAATAAAAGTGCCACAACAGGAATCCACTGTTCGGAGATACTTTTTGAAAATGAAGTATACTGATAGGCGAAATCAGGAAATTTTTTCCAGTTATCACCGTCAATAACGGCGGGTGGACCTCCTTTTTCGGGTTTTATATTGCTTATCTTTTCGATCTGAAGATCATTAAGCTTCTGGGCCATCTGATAACGATACCCCTCTGCCTGCTTCTGAAATTCGGTATAAGAATAAAAATCCGTTCCTGAGGCAATCATAGAAAAATTTTTAACCGCTATTAAAGGATCAATGAAAGAACTGATATCTGAAAAAGATTGTTGTTTCTGATAGGCTTCTTCCAATTCATTTTGATGCTTACCATAAATCTGTGAACTTATTTTTTCACCTTCTTTCATTACAAAACCACTGTAATTAAATGGCAATTCGTTGGTTGTACTTACCTTATAATGAGCCAATAGTGAATCTTTTATCTTTTTAAAGTGAGGATCGTCAGGATTGTGACTGTCGCCTGCTTTCAGAATATCTTTCTCCAACATGGTTTCAAAGGCAATTCTCGAAGGTGTAGGATAAAAATTCTGTGCGGCAAACTGAATCCCTTTAGGTAAAAATATCATCAAAACCAGCCAGCATCCGATAAGGCTCACCAATGCTGATGAAGCCGTTCTTGAATTGGCGGAAACCCAGACCGTCAGGCTCGAAATAAAAAAATAATAAACCATATAACCCGGAAGAATCGCCAATATTCTGAACAAAATATCCGTCCATATCACCGCTTCTGAAATCACGGCTGTCATGAAAACTACAGGTAAAACCGGAAGTAAAAACAATAGTGAAAATTGCCAGAGTCCCAAGACCTTTCCCCAGATGACCGTTCTGCCGGAAGCTCCCTGAGTATTCAGGATTTTCAATGTGGCATCCTCTCTTTCCTTTGCCACAAGCCCGAAACCTAAAAATAAAATAATAAGCGGGACCAGACATTGCAGAATAAAAGCACTGCTAAAAGCCCCGAAACGCACCAAAATTCCGGAGCTTCCCGCTTCAGAAAGGTTGGCTGAATTTTGTTTGTGAGCTTCAAGAAAGATGACATTTCCCAAATAATCATCCAGCCCGTTATCGAAAATACTCAGCGGATGTCCCATTCTAAAGACCAGGTATCCGTAATGAGCCATTCTGTGCGGATGTTTGGCAGGTCTGTGCTCCCACTGCTCACGAACTTCCTTGCGATATTCCTGAATCTGTAAATTCATCTCCCTGAATTTTGTAAATCCAATCCCGATGCTTATCATACAGAATAGCAGAACGGTAATGGTGATCAGCAGGTTTTGCTTTCCTCTCATCAGATCCTGCCGTGTTTTCCTGATGATGAGGGATAAAGATGATTCAGCCATAGTTTAAAATTTATAAGCAGCTGTTATTAAATAATTTCTCGGAGTACCCGGAAACAATCTCAGGTAATTCTGCGCACCGATCCAATAAGAGGTATTGGTGATATTATTCACATTAACAGATAATTGAAATTTAGATTTAAAAAATTGATAGTAAAGTGCCGCGTCCAGTGTGGCATACGCCGGAAGTTCGAAACTTCTGGTAAACCAAGGCACTTTTGAGCTTTGATACAACATTCCCACGCCGACTCCCAGGTTTCTCAGCGCATTGATATTTGAGAAATTATACCGAGTCCACAGATTGATTGAGTTCTTGGATGTATTCTCTTTCCTCTTCCCTATTAATTCAGGATTAGTATCATTTACAATTGTAGCATCGATATAGCTGTAGCCACCGTAGATATGCCATTGCGGGAGAATATAGCCTGTAAATTCAGCCTCAAAACCTCGACTTCTGTCGGCTCCGCGCTGTACCAATTCATCAGGTTCAGCAGGGTTATTGGCATTAATTAAAATATTCCTCTGATTGATTTCGTATACCGCCATACTCACCGAAAATTTACCAAACAAGCGCCCTTTAATCCCAAACTCTTTTAAATCTGACGTTAAGGGCTTAAATCTCGCCGCAGATTCGGAACCTGTAAAGCTTCTGGTGTTCGGCATCAATGTGACCGTATTCGATTGTGGCTGATATCCTGTAAGATAAGTTCCGTAAAGATTAATATGATCGGTAATGCTGTAGGTAATTCCTAATCGGTAAAGCAGCTTGGAATTATTGAATGAACTTTCATTCAGTTTATTAAAATGAGTGATATCACGAAACCATTCCTGACGAATTCCAGACAATACTTTGAATTTTTTCCATGTAAAAAGATGCTGAATATACGCTGCATGAGTGGTTGTAAGCGCAGAAGGCAAAGCCGTCATTATATTCATGACAGAAAAATCCCGTCCCTGATAATTCTGGGCTCCGGGAGTGAGATCAAAAGGAGAAACATTGGGTTTTGGCAATGTAATTCCGTTATAATTAATCGTCTCATACTGACTGGCCAATGCCGGATTATAAGAAGAAACCGCCGAGCCGTCTTTCAGCATAAATCCTCTGGCTGCATTTTGCTGTCCGCCATCATGCTTTTCCCAGATTTGGGCGTCATAGCCCACTAAAGTCTGATGTTCTACCGATCCCGTTTTAAAATTAAAATTGAAATAGGCATTTACATTATCCACCTCCCATTTCTGCTTTCGCTGAATAAACTGCATCATCGCAAGACTTGAAATCGGCTGATTATCAATATCAGGGGCGAAGGCATTTGTGGTGCGGTGTTCCTCAAGATTTTCACGCCAAAACTGTTTCATATAAGAAGCATTGAAACTAATCTGCTTGCTGAAATGATGGGCAAAAGCCCCCATTATAATCAGTTCTTTTGTTTTAAAATAGTCATTAGGGGAGCCTAAATTCAGACTTTTTGGCGTGCTGTTAAGATCTGTTTTTCCTGCTACGGCTCCGAAAATAGGCTGTCCACGATCCAGATTTCCATAAAGATCATTATAAATCAGTTCAACATTTACAGAGGTTTTTTCATTAGGAATATAGGTGATGGATGGCGATAGTAAAAAACCATTGTTATTGACATGATCCCGGAAAGATTTTGCATTTTGATACGCTCCGTTAAAGCGGTACAATAAAGTTTTACTTTTATTTAAAGGGCCTGTAAGATCCGTTGTTGCGCGATAGGTATCAAAACTTCCGCCCGAAAAACTTACTTCATGGCGGTCATTAGCCAACGGCTTTTTAGTCACCATATTGATCGTTCCTCCCGGATCAACACTCGACATCGTAATGCTAGCCGGACCTTTAAAAACCTCAACACGCTCAATATTGGAAGTCATGGGCTGTAGGAAATAATACTGCCTCGTTCTTAAACCATTGATAATCTGCCCTTCTTCATTTTGACTGATTCCCCGAATATTATACTGATTATAATAGCTTGAAGGCGAAACACCACTCACATTTTTCATCACATCACCCAGCTGAAATGCCTGTCGGTCATTCATCAGCTCTTTGGTAACGGTGTTCAGCGTTAGAGGAAGATCTTTATTCTTCATGGCTATTTTGGTAGCGGCAAAAGAATAATCTGATGTATAATCTTTGGATTTACGGCCGATAATTTCAACGGTTTGGATCGTTGTTTCAGTGGAATCTTTTTCCGTTTGTTGTGCATAAAAAAACGAAGATGAAAAAATAAGTCCGGCCACAGAAAGCCTGGATCTTTTATTGGATATAAACTGAATTATTCCCAAATTATAACAATAACTGGTTGTCATTTAAAAATAGAATGATACTGACATCGTACTCATGTCAACAATTAATAAAAGGAGCTTCTGTACTGATTTAATACAAAAAAATCCATAGATATTGCCTTGCAGATCAGAAAAATCTGTCTGTAATAATTAGAGGTAAAATAATAATATTATGCTACCGCAGCGAAAGAAAATGGCGGTGCCCGGGAGCTGAAATAGTCGAGTAAGCAACGATACGTCATCGCTTTCGGATGAGGCGTTTCATTATTTATCAGTGTACTGACAGGAAATTCAATAGCTAAAGATTCCGGTAACAGAACGTGATTCATCTGAAGATGCAGGGCGCACTGGCAGTCATCATCCTGAGCGATGGTAGGTCCTTTTTGAGTTTTGGAGTCTTTTAATTTAGCCGCAAAACTTTTAGCGTGTTTTGCATGATCAAAGCACACACTCATCCCACTGACATTGTACAGGAACACCATCAGCATTGAAAAAACAAAAAAGTTTTTAAGAGATTTATGCATAAGAAGGCACAAAAGTACAATATATTTTTTAAAAGGCGGTTCAGAAATTGGGCGAAAGCATGAAATGACGGATTATTCTAATTAATATTTTCAATAGAAATAGATTATAGTCAGTTTTCAATGAAGTTGCGACTGCCTGGATTTAATCAAAATTTAATTGAAAATAAAGAACTTAACTAAGCTGTATTAATTGTTCTTACTATTTAGTCGCTCCTTAAAAAGCTGTTTTTTGACTTTGAAAATTATATTTGCCTAAAAAGATTCGGAGAACAAGTTCGAGCCAAAGAAGAATTTGTTGTTTGATTTGATTCAATCTCATCTTCAAATTGTATCCAATCCCTGCTAATAATGCATTATTAATATCTCCAGCCACTCCTTTCAGGAAGTTTAATCCTAAGGAGTGGTTTCTTTTTAAATGAGAGATACAAGGTTCTATGGCTGCTCTTGCCCGGAATCTTAATCTGGCTACTTGTTGCCCATATTTTGTTTTTTCTTTTTTTGCGGGAAGCAAAATTGCTGTTCCTTCCACTTCTTTGATTCCTTTAAATCCTCTGTCTGTAGTGGCTTTCGTAGGTCTTGTTCCGCCAACGGATTTTCTTACCCTCTCACTCTGTGCCAATGATTCTTCAAGAGTTTTACTATCGTGAGGATTGCCAGAAAATCTCTTTACCGAGCTGATGATCCCTGTTTTCCGACCTCTTACTACTGCTACTTTTGTCCCAAACTCGTATGCTTTTCCCGATTTTCCTTTCGCAATACACGCAACTTGTGGCTCGTGAAGACTGTAAATTTTATCTTTCGTGGTACGTTCTTGGGTGAGTGCTTTAAGGTAAATTTTAAAAACGTCTTCGTAGCCTTTCAAAACATCTTTAGGAAGTTTTCTTTCCAATTCCCGAAGAACTCTTTTACCAATCGTCCTGAGCTTTTTCCTCGCCATTTTTGCCTTCTTCTGTCTTCTGGGATGATGTCCAAAAAAAGCGTCCCGCAATAATTGTTTGCTCACTCTTCTGTAGCTTTGTCTTTGTACAACGCTCTCTTTTTCTGCTATTTTTCTACAATTGTCGATTACTTTTTTTGCTAATTTGGCATCGGTAGGAAAGGTAATGTTCTTCTCCTGAACCGTCGTATCTACCTGAACTTCATCTTCTGTTTTGGCTTTGGGATGGAGAGAAACGCTTTGTCCCAAAAGAAATTCCAAACCCTTATCTCCAATTCTTTTTCTGAAGTGTACAAAATTGCTCGGATCGAAAGGCTGCTCTGTCTGGAAAAAGGTTTCTCCGGTAAAATATTGCCAATACGCATTCTCAATCCATCTCTCTATTACACTTTCATCACTTTCTTTAAACATTTCCTTGAGCAAAAGCATTCCTGCTATTTTACGGATAGCAATAGAAGGTCTTCCGTTTTCTGAAAATAATTTCTCAAACTCTGACTCCATTTTATCCCAGGAAATCTCCCCAGCTAATTTTACCACCGGATGCTCCATATTAATAAGCTCCGTAAGCCTGGTCTTGAATAAATTCTGCTGTAAATCCTCTCTTATTTTGCCTAACATTTTGCCACTTTTTATATCCTAAAAATACAATTTATTGCAATTTTTTACAACGATTTTTTACGAAATATAAGTGCATAAAACTGATAATCAAAATATTACTTGGTTTTTAAGGAATGACTATTTATTTTAATACAAAGTTTTATTTTAAATCATTGAATATTTAAGGGGCAAAGAGGAATCAACAAGTTGATTGGATGAAGCGATCGCAGTTGCCTTACAGCCTCATTAGTGGTTTTGTCATTTTTCTTTACTTCCCAAATAAGATACAAGATTGATCAAACCTTTGCGTTTAATATTTTAGTGCACCTATCCTGGATCAAGTGACTGATTATTTTTTTAGCTGTCTGTTGATCGTTTGATTTTCGAACTCTAAAAATCAAAACTCACCATTCCTGAAAAGTAAAAATGTATCCTTTACATCCTTCGGAGTTTCATTTAGAAAAATTTTTTTTTGATCAATTATTTGAAAAGTTTTTGCAGTAGCGAGAGAAATATGATTTGAAAGATCATCCAGTTCCTGCATTTCCGAAAGTCCTTTCATCTCGTCAATTCTTCTGGCAATATGATCGGGATAAGTAGGCGTCATTTTTTGCAGATCAGCATAGGTTCCCGGTAAAAAAACCTGCAGGCTTTCATTCATCTCCTCCAAAATACCGTAATGGGAAGCGCCCATCATGGCTTCAAAGAAAACTGCATTGATCCCCTTATTCACCATCGAAAAAAGTAATTTATACGCCGAAGCAGACTCAATTTTTTCTCCGGCATCTTTTAGTTTAAATATTCCGTCGAAGACATTCATCAGCAAACCTCTTTCTCTTCCGCTAACAACCATCACCGCATCATTTCCCACACTTTTTGCAACTCCCATGACAGCTCCATTGATGAAGATTCCATTTTTAGAATGAATGAGTTCTTCAATTTGCTTCACCGATTGTGGGGTATTGGAATTAAGATCCACATAGATCTGACCTCTTTTTTCATCTGACATCAACTCGGTAATCTGTTCAGCGATGTGAACACTGCTGTTAGGACTATTCACAGACAGAATGATATCACTTTGCTCCACCACAAACGATAGAGATCCAACATCTTTTATCTGAGAGTTTTCGATATTTTGCAGTGTCTTCGCAGATCTCCCTTTGCCAGCGGTAATCACCTCAAAATTATTGTTCAACAGCACATTTCCAATCGCCAATCCCATATCTCCGGGGAATAATAATCCTATCACTGATTTTGCTTTCATTCTGCTTTTTCTGATTTTGATCAAAGGTATTAAAGTATTTCTGAAAAAGGATTTAAACCATTCTAAAAATCATTTATCATTCCACAAAAAAAGCCACCAAAAATGGTGACTTAAAAAATTTGACAAAAATATTAATCTAACTTCCCGCCCAACGCTTTAAACAGCAGAACATTATTTCTTGTATTCTGATGTCTGAACTGCAGCAGATCCAATTCTGCCTGCAGCTTGCTCTTCTGGGAATTGATCAACTCAAAATAATTGGCATAACCCGTTACATACAAATCATTGGAAACCTCAACACCACGGTCGAGAAAGCCAACTTCTTCAGATTTTAATTGTAAAACCCTTTCATAGATTTTCGTCTGCTTTAAAATCGACTGAAGTTCATTGAATGCTGTAGTTACACTTTTCTGATAAGTTAAAAAAGCAATTTCCTGCTCTTTACTTGCCACATTGAATTCATATTTCAACTGGCCTTTATTAAAAACCGGAACCATTAAACCTCCCAATAATTGCCCGGCAAGCGAACTCGGATTGAAGAATGTTCCTGCAGAAAATGAATTCAGACCAAAACTTGCCCCTAGATCGATCTTCGGATAAAATGCCGCTCTTGCCGCTTTTGCATCTGCCTGAGAAGCTTCCAAAACATAATAATTGGATGCCACATCCGGTCTGGAATGAATCACCTTTTCAACATTGATGTTTTTATTTAAAATTTCCATGTTGGTGGGCATCAGGACGTTTCCGCGCTTGATTTCGCCGCCATAACTTCCCGTTAAGGTCGTTATCGCCTGTTCTACCGTGACAATTTCAACCTTAATATGTTCAATTTCTGCAAGCCAGTTGTTATTCTGAGCTTTAAACTGCTGAACCGCCAACTCTGTTGCTTTCCCGACTTCTCTTTGAGCCAAAACAATCTCGAAAGCTCTCTGCTGAAGATTATAGTTTTTCTGATAAATAGCCAATCGGTTATCTAAAGTCACCAATTGATAATACAAATTGGCAATATCGGTGAATAATTCAACCTGTAAAAGCCTCAAACCTTCTGCCGAAGCCAGATATTTTTTTTGAGCGGCAAGCTTTTTATTTTTCAGCTTTCCCCAGGCATCGACTTCCCAGCTGCTTCTTGCTCCCAACCAGTAATTAGGGGTAAAATCACGGTTGATTTTCTGATCTTCTGTAATATTTTGTGAAAGATTGGTATCGTAATTTCCCACTCCATCCATCGTATATTTTCCGTAACGGTCGCCTGAAGCTGTAGCTCCGATCTCTAAAGACGGTAGCAAATCCATCTTGGAACGTTGCAGAAAACTATTGGCAATATCCACACGCTGCTGTGCGATTTGAAAATCCGGATTTTCACGAACTACTTTATCAAAAAGAGCCAGCAACTGTTCATCTTTAAAATATTCTTTTAAATTAATCTGCTGAAAATCTGAATTTTCGGAAGCATTTTCTTTATTAACAATATGTTCAGGTAATTCTTTTGATTTCTTTAATTCCGTAACTTTTGGAACCGCACATGAAACTAAACTGAAAGCTGCGATTCCCAATATGATATTCCTATGATTTAACCTTTTCATCTTTCTTTTTATTTTCAAGTTTTGCAAAAAATATGTACAATCCCGGAATGATGACCAATCCGAAAACGGTTCCGATCAGCATTCCTCCCGCGGCAGCCGTACCAATGGAACGGTTTCCCACCGCTCCGGCTCCAGAAGCGATACATAAAGGAATTAATCCCGCGACAAAAGCAAACGAAGTCATTAAAATCGGACGAAGACGCTGTTTTGCCCCTTCAATAGCAGCAGGAATAATATCATAGCCTTCTTTATTTCGGGCAACGGCAAATTCCACGATCAAGATCGCATTTTTAGCTAAAAGTCCGATCAACATTACCAAAGCGACCTGCGCATAAATATTATTATCTAAACCTGCCAAAACCAACGCAATGTATGATCCGAAAATTCCGGTTGGCAAACTCAGTAAAACAGGCATCGGAAGAAGGAAACTCTCATATTGTGCCGCCAAAAGAAGGTACACAAAAAGAAGACAGATCATGAAAATATAGATGGTCTGATTTCCCGACAGAATTTCTTCCCTTGTCATTCCCGACCATTCAATATCGAAACCTTTAGGAAGAGTTTCTTTCGCGATCCTTTCTACGGCTGCGATGGCATCTCCCGAACTGTATCCGGGAGCAGCTTCACCATTAATCATCGCAGACATATACATATTATATCTCGTTAATACTTCTGGGCCATATACTTTTTCAATGGTAATAAATGTTGAAAAAGGAACCATTTCTCCTTTGTCGTTTTTCAGATATAAATTCAGAATACTTCCCGGTGTATCGCGATGTTCCGGACTGGCCTGCACCATCACCTTATACATCTGACTGAAACGAATAAAATTGGTCGCATAATAAGAACCTAACATCGTTTGAAGGGTCGACATCGCATTATCTACTGAAACCCCTTTCTTCGCTGCCATATCATAATCAATATTAATCATATACTGCGGGAAAGTAGCATCAAAACTGGTAAAGTTGTTTTTAAGCTCAGGTGATTCATTTAGTTTTTTAACGAAATCTTTTGTGATCTTATCTGTATTTTCTACTGTTCCGCCGGTTCTGTCCAATAATCTTAGTTCAAAACCACTGGTATTACCGAATCCAGGAACCGTTGGCGGCGCAAAAATTTCAATCTGAGCATCCGAAATTCCTTTTGTTTTTTCTGAAAGCTCTGCAATAAAATCATTCACAGAAATATCCCTTTGTTTCCAGTCTTTAAGGTTAATCATTGCCATTCCGTAGGAAGAGCCTGCAATTTCTGTCACAATACTATATCCTGCCAAAGTGGTCACGTTTTCCACCCCTTTGATCTTTTTGGCAATGGTGGTCACCTCATCCAATACCTTTTCGGTTCTTTCCACCGTTGCTCCCTGAGGAGTAGTAACACTTACATAAGCCATACCCTGATCTTCCATCGGGATAAATCCTGTCGGTAAAAATCTACTGGTAAGCGCAGTTAATACAATAAACAGGAATAATAATCCAAAAGTAACCACAGTTCTTGTCGCAAATTTGGATAAAATGCTTACATATCGGTTGGTTAATTTATCAAAACCTCTGTTAAAACTTTCGAAGAATTTATCAACAATATTTTTCTTTTTATCATGATTGTGAGGTTTTAAAATAATAGCACACAAAGCCGGAGTCAGCGTTAAGGCATTCACCCCCGAAATCACAATACTGATCGCCAGTGTTAAAGAAAACTGTCGGTAAAAAACTCCAACCGGACCATCCAGAAACGCCACCGGAATAAATACTGCAGACATTACAATCGTAATAGCGACAACAGCTCCCGCAATCTCTTTTGTAGCACTAATGGTGGCTTCCAAAGGCTGCATACCTTCTTCCATCTTTACGTGAACGGCCTCGACGACGACAATCGCATTATCCACCACAATACCTATGGCCAAAACCAAAGCAAATAAAGTCAATAGATTTACGGAGAAATCAAGCATATTCATAAAAGCAAAAGTTCCCACCAATGCTACCGGAACTGCCAGAACCGGAATTAAGGTGGAACGCCAGTCCTGAAGGAAAATAAACACCACAATTCCCACCAGAATGAAGGCTTCAACAAGCGTTGTTAGTACCGCACTGATCGACGCATCTAAAAATCGAGAGACGTCATACGCCATATTGTATTCCATGCCGGGAGGAAAAGAAGACACCTTCAATTCTTCCATTTTAGCCTTTACGCTTTCGATTACTTCAGATGCATTGGAACCGGGGCGCTGCTTCATCATAATCGATGCAGAAGGTCTTCCGTCGGTTTTGGAAACCATTCCGTAGTTCATGGCACCAAATTCAACTTTTGCAATATCTTTAAGCTTTAAAATAGTTCCGTTTTCATCAGCTCGAATCGGAACTTCTTCATATTGTTTAGGCTCATAAAATTTACCTTTATATTTAACAACATATTGAAGCTGGCTTGAGGTTTTCCCAGAAGTTTCTCCTACTTTTCCGGGAGCTGCCGAAATATTCTGCTTTTGTAGAGAAGCAATGACTTCATCTGCCGAAATACGGTAAGCTGCCATCTTCTGAGGATCCAGCCACACTCTCATCGAATATTCTTTCTGTCCCATGATCTCGGCACGTCCTACTCCATCGATACGTTTCAGCTCCTGAAGAACATTAATATCGGTAAAGTTGTAAATAAACTGCTCATCCTGGCTCGGGTCTGTACTGGTGATATTCAGATACATCAGCATACTGTTCACCTCTTTTTCTGTAGTAACACCGGCTCGAATTACCTCTTCCGGCAATTCATCCAAAATAGTTGTCACCCTGTTCTGAACGTTTACCGCAGCAACATCGGGATCAACACCTACTTCAAAGAAAACCTGAATCAGTGTTAAACCATCATTGGAAGTTACCGTCGACATATAGGTCATTCCGGGAACCCCGTTTATTGCCCGTTCTAAAGGAAGCGCCACTGCATTTGCCGAAACCTCAGCATTCGCCCCTGTATATTTCGCTGTTACCGTTACGGAAGGCGGTACAATATCGGGAAATTGAGTAATCGGCATCTTCATCAACGCCATGATTCCCATCAAAATAAAAAATATGGAAATAACCAGCGAAAGAACCTTTCGCCTTATAAACATTTCTACCATCGCTATTTGATTTAAATTTTATGAAAGATTAAAGCTTCTTTTTAATGTTAACCATATCACCGTCTTTCAAAGACTGTGTTCCTTCATAAATGATCAAATCGCCATTCTTCAGACCGCCATCCACCAGATAAGAATCTCTTAAAGTGCTTGCAATCTGAATATTGGTCATTTTTACTTTATTTTTATCATCCACGGTAAAAACATACGTTTTATCCTGAATGGAGAACGTAGATTTTTGCGGAATTAAAATAGCATCCGGTTGATTTTCAGAAATAATCAATTTTCCGGATGTTCCGTGCTTTATTAAATGTTTCGGATTCGGAAAAGCTACTTTATACTGAATTGAACCTGTGGCTCTGTCGATATCTCCGTCAGCAGTTTTTAAAGTTCCATTATATTGATAATGAGCTCCATTCGGAAGAGTAAGCGCAATATTTTGCTGTTTTCCCAACTTGTCATTCGCCAACATTTCGAAATATAAGTTTTCAGGAATCGAGAAATAAGCATACACTTCATCCAGCTGAGAAAGCGTGGTTAAAAGTGAACCGTTTTCCACCAGACTTCCGTCTTTAAAAGGAATAACATCGATCACTCCGTCAAAAGGAGCTACCAGATTGGTAAAACCTATCTTTTGAAGTACTGTTTTCTTTTCCGCATCTGCATAAGCGCGCTTTGCTTTTGCCGAAGAAAGTCTTGCTTTCACCATCTCCAATTCGTTATTGGCAACAAATTTTTTAGCGTGTAAACTTTCGATCTGTTTCAATTCTACTTCTGCAATGCGTACATCGGCATCGGCCTGTTTTAGAGCTGCATTTGCTTTTAAAAGATCCATTTGAAGTTCAGAATCATTAATTTTAAATAAAGGCTGACCCTTTTTCACAAACTGCCCTTCATTCACATACATTTTCTGAATAATTCCCACAATCCGGGAACGGATCTCTACATTTTTCTTTGCCTGAATATCGGTTACAAACTGATTGCTGACCAGCGTATCTTTCACCTTTACTTTAAGGACAGGAACATCCTTTATCTGCTTATCATTTGTTTTTTCCGCTTTACTGCATGACACAGCGAATAATATTGCCGTACAGCAAATTATTATATTTTTTAAGTACATCTTAGGTATATTAAGTTATAAAATTTGGTTAAAATAAACTGAATTTAAATAACTTAGCTAATAAAGCTGGAGGAGATGCAGGAAAGATTTTACTCCACAGACAATCGTCATGGAAATAACGGGAAGACTGATTTTATGAACGAAATCAATCGTTCGGAAGGTAGCTACTTCCTCTACTTCCTCTTTTTTCTGAACTGAATATTTTGAAATTTTTGACGAAGCAGGAATCGCCTTTGCATTCATGTCTGCCTGTTCAAAGACATCCAGAGTGCAGATATTCGTGATTGGCGGTAAGCAAGGTAATTTATTTAATGATTTTTCTGCCCATTTCGAGTTGAAAAGGGTAAAAACCAACATAAAATAAAAAAAGATATATGATCTCAGACTTGCCATGCCAAATCAGAACATTTTCGTTTTCGAATAAAAAACTGTGAATAGCGCAAAAATAAGGATTTTTAGAGGAGAAGGCTTAACAATTTATGTTAAAAAAACTTAAACTTGATATTTGTTATTGGTTGATCGTTTCCAGTTAATGGATATAATTCCGCTCAATCATCTATCAACTAAAAACCATCAACAAAAAAACGATCAACCATAATTTGACTTACTGTTCCTTTACAGCTTTGCCATATACCTCCAACGCTCTTTTTCTTGCGAAAGTATGTTCAACGATTGGATTGGGATTATTGATTTCATCCTGAGAGAGCCAAGTTTTGATATATTTTAAATCTTTATCAAATTTTTTAGTTTGTTCTGAAGGATTAAAGACTCTGAAATAAGGAGCTGCATCACATCCGCAACCTGCTGCCCACTGCCAGTTTCCGTTGTTGGAAGACAATTCGTAGTCCAGTAGTTTTTCAGCAAAATAAGCTTCTCCCCAACGCCAGTCGATCAAAAGATGCTTGGTAAGAAAGCTGGCAACAACCATTCGTACTCTGTTGTGCATGAATCCGGTTTCGTTCAGTTGACGCATTCCGGCATCCACAATGGGATACCCCGTTTTTCCTTCACACCATTTTTTAAATTCCTTTTCACTATTTCGCCATTCGATATTTTCGTATTTTTCCTTAAAAGAATGATGAACTACTTTTGGAAAATGATATAAGATCTGCATGAAAAATTCTCTCCAGATCAGCTCTTTCAGCCAAACCTGATTATGTTCTGAAGCGAATTTTACACATTCCCAAACAGAAATAGTTCCGAAACGAAGAGCAACCCCTAAATGCGTGGTATGATCCAATGCAGGAAAATCTCTGAATTGATCATAATTATTAATAATTTTCTTTTCCAGCGTTGGCTTTTTGAATTCGACATCCGTTTTTTCGAAGCCGATATCTTTTAACGTAAGAAATTTCGGTGCTGAATACTGTAAAAATTGAGAAAAATCTGTCGTGAAAATCTGAATTTTATTTTGATGAAAATTTTCAAGCCATTTTTTAGAATAAGGTGTAAAAACAGTATAAGGATTCCCGTCATTCTTTACGACCTCGCCTTTTTCAAAAATGACCTGATCTTTATAATCTTTAAAGTTAATATTATTTTCAGTCAGCAAATCCTTGATCTCCTGATCACGTTTTATAGCCTGCGGTTCATAGTCCCGGTTACAGAAAACAGTTTCAATATCATACTCTTTCATCAGTTTTTTAAAAACATCCGCAGGCTTCCCTTTAAAAGTCGAAAGTCCGCTTTTGTGAGAATTTAATTCCTGATGAATTTCCTCCAAAGCCTGATGAAAATAATCAACTCTCCTATCGGATTTATTTTCAAGCTGATCTAAAATTTCTGTATCAAATATAAAAATCGGTAAAACTTTCAGTCCGGATTTCAAAGCGTGATGCAAACCTGTAGTATCATTCAATCTTAAATCCCGGCGAAACCAAAAAATAGCAATCTTCTCCATATTAATGATTAAAACGTTCTTCTAGGATTTTGTATCTGTAATTAAAAATATCTTCCAGTTTCTTTTTCACCAAAATAGAATGGGCAATTTCACCCAAAAAACCTAAAGGCAATTCATAATCTACTGTATCTTTCATTAAAACTCCGTTTTCATTTTCAATAAATTCATGATGATGATGCCAAAGTTTATAAGGTCCTTTTTTCTGAAAATCGATAAAGCTTTTCTGAAAATCAACTTTGAGAATCTCCGTCTGCCATTTCATTTTAATCCCGAACAGAGGCGAAACAAAATAATCAATGATCATTCCTTCATAAATCTCATCGTTTTCAAAATTCGTTAAAACAATGAATTTCATGTCTTTTGGCGTAATCTCTGAAAGATTATTTGCAGAAGAAAAAAATTTCCAGGCAGTTTGGATGTCGCAGTTTAATTGCTGCTCGCGGTACAGTTGATGAATCATGCTTTTTTTGAAAAGTTTTATGCAATAAAAGTACCATAAAAAAACCACCATTAAAGGTGGTTCATTTATTTTTATTTCAAAATTGATTTAAAATTTTCTATCAATTATTTATAATGTAGAAATATCCCCGAATCGGTTGGTGTCCAAAGCGCAGCCTTTTGTCCGGCAGCCTTCAAAGCATCATTTGCCCAGGTATTGCAGGTATTGAGAAAGCTGTATTTCCCCTTCGCATCATAAAATGCATCATTATCGCTATAGACCGCATCAGTAGGAATCAAAATAAAATTTCCGTTTTGATCTTTATCAAATTTATCATTGACAAAAGTGACTAACTTTTTATACTGTTCACGGCTGATCATGATCTTTTTACAATCATCACCTTCTTTCATGGTCTTATAAAAAGTACAGTGCATCGCAGATTCACTCAACCAGAATGCTGCTCTAAATGCTGTCGAGAATTTAAGGTCAGCCCAGGTTGGCGTATCCAGATAAAAACCTTTATCACCCCAGCCTACGCCTACATAATTGTAATCTGTTCTTTTGGAAAGTGTATTGGCAAAAGGTATTTTCGTACTCCAATCTTCCAGATCATTTTTGACAGGCATCACGATGTCCGTGTGCACGCCGTTGGTATAAATATAAATAGGAATTTCTTTTTTCTGTCCGTCATCTTTTGCAGAGACTTCTATAAAAGGTAAAAAATAACCTAAAGCTAAATATACAACAACAATTCCAAGGATAATACCTATTGCTTTTATTAAAAGAATGAACATTTTTTTCACGATCATGTTTAATTAAGATGAATAAAATTTAATTTACAACTTTTGGTAAAAGTATTTGTTTTAATCGAAAAAATCACTACATTTAGTTACGAAATATTCACAAATATGCGTAAAAATACCAAATCCCAGAAAAGATTTAAAGTTAGAGTAAAAGTAGCTCCAAAAAGAGTACAAAAAAGACGTTGATTTTCAGGAGAAATATTCTCATGGAAGTCAATTTTTCTTTTTAAGAAAAGCTTTTACAGAAATTTATTCAGTTAAATCTTAACCTCCTTACAATGTAAAGTTTAAGGAATGGACGATTATCCTCTTTAACTTTGGAAAGACAAAATTCCAAACGAGGAATTATCACCAAAAATCTGACCTATTTTTATCTGAAGATTTTTCCAAGAACTCAATATTTCTTTTCAAACCTGCAAATTTGGTTCTTTTTACCGGAGATTTTCTAAAGATCTCTGAGAAAAGTTCCTGCGTAAGTTCCTTCCATTCTCCCTTTTTGAAATTTTTTAATGATTCATTAGGCTGAAATTTACTTTGTTTATTGGGCGCTGAAAATCGATTCCACGGGCAGACATCCTGGCAAACATCACATCCAAACATCCAGTCATCCATTTTATCGTGAAAATAATCCGGAATTTCATTTTTTAACTCAATCGTTGCGTAAGAAATACATTTGCTTCCGTCCACAATTTTTTCAGAAATAATAGCATTTGTCGGACAAGCATCAATACATTTTCGGCAGGAACCACAATGATCCGTCGTCGGATGATCGGGAATAAGTTCTAAATCACAAATAATTTCTGCCAAAAAATAAAACGATCCGCTTTGCTTGGTAATCAGGTTCGCATTTTTACCCACCCAGCCGATTCCTGATTTTTTGGCCCAACTTCTCTCCAAAACAGGTGCTGAATCAACAAAAACACGAAATCCGAATTCGCCGATCTCATCCTGTAATTCAGAAACCATTTCGCGGAGAATATCTTTTATAACCTCATGATAGTCTTCTGCATAGGCATATTTAGAAATCTTAAAATTCTCCAGGGTAGAAATTTTTTCTTCCGGAAAATAATTATAGGAAAGCGAAATCACAGACTTTGAACCCTCCACCAATAATCTCGGATCCAATCTTTTATCGAAATGATTTTCCATGTATTTCATTTCTCCATGAAAATTATTCTTTAGCCATTGTTCGAGTTTAGGAGCCTCTTCTTCTAAAAAATCTGCTTTTGAAATACCACAATTCTGAAACCCAAAACTTTTGGCTTTGGCTTTTATGAGCTGTGAATATTTTTCGGCACTTGAATTCATAATTTCGCATTGCAAAACTAAGATTATTTTATAAATTTGTTTAGACTTTAGATTATTAAACAAAGGTATGCATCTTTGAAAAAATCTATTTTATATTTTTAACTCTAAAATAATAACATTTATGTCTTTAGCAGAAGTAATAAAATCAGGAAATTATGAATTAATTGATGTTCGTGAACCAATGGAACTGGAAATGGACGGAAATATAGAAGGGGCTAAAAATATCCCGCTGGGTGAAGTAGAAGATAGACAAGAAGAAATTTTATCTATCGAAAAACCTGTTATTTTGTTCTGCAGAAGCGGAAACAGAAGCGGAAAAGCATTGGAATATCTTAATTCACAAGGTTTAAAAGACGGCTATAACGGCGGTGGCTGGGCTGAACTTAAAGCTAATCTGGAAGCAAATCAAGGAACTTTTTAAAAGTTCCTTTTTTTATCTAAAATACTGAATGATGGAACTGAAAGAAAGATTTACACAAACCTGTTTTCCATTTACACAAGATCAAAATGTTATTGATTTTTTATGGCAGGAAATCGAAAAGAAATATTCTGAAAAAGGCAGACATTATCATAATCTGGAACATCTTGACAATATGTTTGTCGAGCTTGATGCTGTAAAAGATCAAATTTCAAGCTTCAGTACTATTTCATTTTCTGTATTTTATCATGATGTTATTTATGATGCTTCATCTAAAACTAATGAAGAAAAAAGTGCCGATTTTGCTTTAAAAAGACTTCAACAACTTGACGTAAATAAAGCAGATATTTCAGAAATTCATCATCAAATTTTAGCCACAAAATCTCATCAGAAATCGGAAAACAAAGACACGAATTATCTTTTGGATGTAGATCTTTCGATTCTTGGAAAAGATTTGGAAACCTATTTAGAGTACACCAAAAAGATTCGAAAAGAATATTCTATCTATCCTGATTTATTATACAAGCCCGGAAGAAAAAAGGTTTTGAAACACTTTTTAGAACTTGAAAATATTTTTAAAACTAATGTTTTTAAAGAAAAATATGAATCTAGGGCAAGAGAGAATATTTTATTTGAAATTGAAAGTTTATAGATTAATTTTAAGTTTGGGCTAAAGCCAATAAATGTTTTCAAAAAGTAAAGCGGACTAAAGTCCGCTCCTATTGATATTTTAAGAATTCAAAACGGCAGTTATAAATTCTTTTGACCTTTCTAAAACTACCTCCGGATTTTCCTTGTACGGTGTGTGCCCGATGTTTGGAATGATAAATTTTTCTGCACTTCCGCTTACTTGCGAAACTGTTTTTTCCACCTGATCTAAGGTTCCGTATTCGTCAGCTTCGCCTTGAATGAACAATAATGGAGACATTATATTTTTCAGCAAATATTCAATATTCCAGGTTCTGAATCGGTCGCTTAACCAGATTTCAGTCCAAGCTTTTACGACTGTTTCTACTTTATCACCATGGTATTTTTGTAAACGCTCAGGAAGATTGGTTGTTTGGTAAGCTTCTAATGCATCTTTTACTCCTTTTACTGTTACATCTTCCACGAAAATATGTCCGGCTTCGCAGATGGTTGCCTTTATTTTTTCAGGGTATTTTGAAGCTGTAATTAATGCAATTGTGCCGCCGTCGCTGTGACCAAAAAGAATGACATCATTTATATTTAATTCATTCAAAAGATCATTCAGCAAATCAGCTTCTGATTCCATGTAATTATTTTCTCGTTCATGCGTTGGCATCGGGGAAGATTTTCCGTAACCTAAACGATCATAAACCAAAGTGTTACATTCCGTAGCTTCCGCCAATTTTGCAGGAAAATCCCTCCAAAGTTGAGTCGAACCTAAAGAATCATGTAAAAAGACAATTGTTGGTTTATTTTTAAATGAATTATTATATTCTGTATAAAGTTTTTTACCATTTACATCGATAATCCTTCCTTCCATTATTTTAAACTTTATAATAAATTGGGGTTATTTGCTTCGTTAAATTCTTTCAATAAATTTTGGAAAACAGTTTCCACAGGGAGAACATCATCAATCAAAGCAGAGACCTGCCCTATTTCTAATTCTCCATCTTCCATGTCACCTTCGAACATTCCCTTTTTGGCTCTTGCACGCCCCAAAGAAGCTATTAGAGATTCTTTATTTCTTCCGACATTATAGATTTCTTCAAGCTCGTTAAAGAACTTATTCTTAACCATTCTTACAGGCGCCAATTCTTTCAAAGTTAAATGCGTATCGCCTTCCTGAAGTTCCGTGATTTTTTGTTTCCAATTATCATGTGCACTGGCTTCTGTTGTTGCTGCAAAACGGGAACCGATCTGAACGCCGTCTGCACCCAAAATCATTGCAGCTTTCATCTGAGAACCTAAAGCAATTCCGCCAGCTGCGATTAATGGTTTAGAGATATGCTTTCTTACATTTGGAATCAAACAAAAAGTTGTTGTTTCGTCTCTTCCGTTATGACCGCCTGCTTCAAAACCTTCCGCAACAATAGCATCAACTCCTGCATCTTCGCATTTCACGGCAAATTTGGTCGAAGAAACTACGTGAGCTACTTTTACGCCTTCCTTCTGAAGCGTTTCTGTATAGGCTTTTGGACTTCCGGCAGATGTAAAAACGATCTTTACGCCTTCTTCCAGAATAATATTAATGATTTCTTCTAAATTTGGATACAGCAAAGCGACATTCACCCCAAAAGGCTTATCTGTAGCTTTCTTACATTTTTGAATATTTTCACGCAAAATATCGGGATACATACTTGCTGAACCAATTAATCCCAAACCACCACAATTAGAAACAGCCGAAGCCAATCTCCAACCTGAATGCCAAATCATCCCAGCCTGAATGATAGGATACTGAATATTAAAAAGTTGGGTAATTCTATTTTGATTCTCGTGCATATCGTGAAGTTTTTTAGCTGAATTAAAATCTATAAATTGGCTCATATTGTAAAAATACTAATTTGCCACGAATGCACGAATATTTTTATTTCCCACAGGTCACAGATGATGATGCTCATTTTTTATGGCTTCAGCTTCGTGATCTTTTATAAGTAGAACGGCTTGGTGAGCCTTAAAGCGGTCAGTGGTAGAAAAACTTCGTGCTCTTTGTGTTCATATAATAAAAGCATACAGCAGGGCTATCATTTGCTGAGTAGAACGCAGTTGCGAACTGAAAATCAGCAGTATCATTTAAAAATATCCTGGCAAACTTAGCGTTAAGAATACTTATTAGTCATGAATTCACGAATATTTTATTCCCCACAGATGGCACAAGTTTTACAGTTGATACTGTCTTTGTTGGTTTTTCGCAAAGACGCAAAGATATTTTTTAATGCTTGATGTTTTTAAGGCGCAAGGATTTTATCTAAGATAAAATTGAAGACTGCATACTATGGCCACGAATGCGCGAATATTTTTATTTCCCACAGATCGCAGATTTTCCACAGATGATAATGCTCATTTTTTATTGCTTCATCTTTCCGGTCTTTTATAAGTGAAATCGAAGATTATCTCCTTTCAGTCGATGAATGATATTTTGACGGAGTCAAACGGCTTGACAGGTAACTTTTCTAAAATTACAGATAGCTCGGTGTTCAACAGATCAAGTGGAAAGAAAATCAATAGCCTGATCTTATAGCCAGCTCAAGAATACCGGTACTATTTGCTAAAAATGGCTGCATAATTAATTTTTAGACAGGGAGGCTTCACCTTTTTGTGTGGTTCATAAATTTCGGCGTTAATCCGTAATCAAAAGCCTAATTTTTTATATTTACTTTTAAAACAAAACAGGGGCAATTTTATTTAAAAAATACCCCCTGTTAAATATATTAAAATTTGTATTTATGATCCGATCTGGATGTAGATCCATTATTTTCCTACCATCCAATATTAGTTTTTACCATCCTGGATTTTGCTGGCTTGCCAGAAGAGGGTTTACACTCGTTGTCATCAATGGTATTGGCCATAAGAATCTCCTATCCGTATAAGGTATGGCACCTGTTAGGTTTCCGGAATAAGGAACCCCTATCGTATATCCTGCAGCTGCCGGAAATCCATTAGGAACTTTTGCCGGAATTCCCTGAGTAGGAGCAACATCATCATTAACCAACCGATGAATATCTCCCCAACGCGCTCCCTCACAACTCAGCTCTATCCTTCTTTCCAGTAAGATCGCTCTTACTAAATCTTCTTTATTGGCAATTGATGTACCCGTATAAGCTTCTGTAGCCGGGTTAGCCAATGATCTGTTTCGAACTTCGTTAAGGAGCTTTAACGCATTGGTCATATCATTTATTCTTGCATACGCCTCTGCGGCAGCTAATTTCATTTCAGAAAACCGCACAATCGGTGATGCATCTGTATAATTAACGATATCTCTATATTTTCTTGTAAATCTGGCACCAGAGACAACAGCAGTCATCTCTCTCCTCTTATCATTTTCTAACCATAAAGGATTATTCCATAAAATAGGACTGATCGCGATGAGTGATCTGTTATTAAATTGGGAGGCTAATGCCCCATTAACTCCCGGATTGTTATTCGCGGTATTGATAATTGAAAAAATCGACTCTGTATTGCCCAGGTTATTATTAAATACAGCTGCCGGATCTGCCTCTAAGGCATACATAGAAGTAAGCTTAGTATATTGTGTAATCACTTCATTCCAGTTTCTCATATTTAAATAAGCCCTGATCTTAATTGCAATGGCTGCACCCTTTGTAATTTTGCCTATTTTATTGATTCCTAACCTCTGAGCGTTGGTCGGAAGCCCATTTTCTGCAGCATTAAGATCGGTCAACAATTTCTGATAATCTTCTGCGACCGTTCCTCTGCCCACCAGCATCGCTTGCTCAATAGTAGCTTCAGTATCCACTCCTACCGTCCTGTAAGGGATTCCGGCAGAAGCTCCATTATCCAAATGATAAGGTCTCGAGAACTGTTTTAACAGTTCCAAATGAGCTAAGGCTCTGAAAAATAAAATTTCTCCTTTGTATATATTTCCCTGAACCTCAGTAATAACATGATTGTTTACTGCCCTGTCAATCCCTTCATTAACGAGGTTGGCACGGTTTATTAGCCGATAAGCATCTGTCCAATAATGAACATTATTAGCAGTAGTTGGATCATAATTGGATTCGTAGGTCAGTTGATAAAAAGCATCTGTGTTAACAACGTCCTCTCCCCTTGCTTCATTCTGTTGAAAGTAGGCCGCCCCGAAAACATAGCCTCGCGGTGATCCGTTAAAATTTCCCATTTGTGCTGCATTGTACACGCCATTCACCGCCAGCTGAACCAAATCGGGAGAGGTAAAGGCTAATTCAGGATTGGGGTTATTAAAAGAAGTTGTATCTAAGATGTCCTGCTGACAAGAACCCAGTACCAATCCTGCAGAAGCTACTATTATATATTTTTTTAAAGTATTCATTATCATCATATTCTATTAAAGTGTAACATTTAGTCCAATTGAGAAAACTCTTTGTCTAGGAATTCCGTTATAATCTAATCCATTTACCTGCATTTCAGGATCTGATCCCGAATATTTGGTTATGATAAATGCGTTTTGAGCCTGGATATAAAGTCTCATTTTCTGGATATTGATTTTATTTAAAAAGTCGCGGTCTAAGCTATATCCTAACGTAAGATTATCAAACTTAATAAAGTCTCCTTTTTCAATAAATCTACTGTTGGAGACTAACGGACCATTCACTCCCGGATCATCCCCTGCTCTTAGCCTTGGAGTCCATCCGTCTCCAGGATTATCCGGACTTTGCCATCTTCCCATAATTTCTGTAGAATTGTTAACAAAATTCTGCCCCAGCAGCTCTCTTCTCGTAACGTTCATAATATAGTTTCCTCCGCTGAATCTAACCAGTGTCCCCAAATCAAAGTTATGATACCGCACAGACAGATTGAAAGCTCCAAAAAATTTTGGAATGGTATTACCCAGCAACTGGTTTTCAGGTGCTCCTCCGGTCTGAGAAAGATTACCCGGATTATCCGGATTAAAGACATAATACCCTCTGTTAGCAGAATCCAGATTAAACTGTACTAAAGAACCGTCGAGCCTGTAATACACAGGGTTTCCATTAGCAGGATTCACTCCCCAGTATTTAACACCATACAGCTGATTCATTGAATAGCCTTCTCTATGAACCCTGTAGAAGCGATCTACATTACCCCACTCATCATTTCCTGGGAAAATATCTGCTCCTCTGTATAACTGTGCGATGCTGTTGTTAATTAATGAGAGGTTCCCACCGATATTGATTTCAAAATTGTCATTTTTAACAGGTGTATAATGGGCTGAAAACTCCCAACCTTTATTTCTCGCCATCCCAATATTTGAACTATACTGATTATTAGGTACTCCTAAAGACGGATCCACAGGAACCTGTTGAATCATTTCATCAATATTGTTCACAAAATAATCTACTGTAAGCTTTAGCTTATTTTTGAAAAAGCTCATATCTGCTCCATAATCAGTCTTTTCACTTCGTTCCCATCTGAGACTGCTAACACCCATTTGAGCATATGCTAATCCGTTGGCATCTCCGTATCTGGCCGGACCGTACAAAGACATATAAGGATAGTTTCCGATATTACTATTTCCAACCCTACCGTAAGAAGCACGTAACTTTAGTTCATTGACTACAGATTTTGCTTTCTCAAAAAACTTTTCATTACTTACGTTCCATCCCAGTGAGGCTCCCGGGAAATATCCTACTCGTCCCTCCTTAGGAAGAGAAGACAATTCGTCTCTCCTTACCACCCCTTGAAAAAAATATCTTTTTCCAAAATCATAGTTAAATCGTGCTAAATAAGAGATTAAGGCAAACTCCGTTCTTTCGCCGCCGGAAAGAGGAGTCCCATAAGTTCCTGAAATCACATTGCTGCTAAAATAAGAATCTCCTAAATCCGTTCCTCCACCAAAAAAGCTATTCTGATTTTCCTTTTGATATTCATTCACTAAAGTCACCCCGATTTTATGATCTCCGAAGCTTTTATTAAAGTTGAGTATATTCTGGATATTGTACCTTTCCAAAGTCGTATTGCTATTTTGAATTCTTCCGTTACTCCCCCTTCCGTCGCCATGGAAAGCATTCCAATATAGTAAGCCTTCATTTTGAGATCTGTCAATACTCATTTGAAGTTTATAAGTAAGAGAAGGTAGAATCTTGACCTCTCCATACACATCTCCTAATACTCTCAGCGCTCTGGACTGAAGCTTATTGGTATTCATTATATACACAATATTCGGTAAGTTGTTAGCGATATATTGCGAGTTTTCTGCTCTCCCCGTAATGGTATTGGAGCCTACAATATCAATATTATAGCCAAATGGTCCATCTGCTCTGTAAATAGGAGTATTGGGTAATTGTCTTAACGAATTGGCCATTGCTCCGGAAAGAGCATTTACTCCGGAATTAAGGGCGTTATATTCTGTTCGCGTCACCCCTAAATTTGCCCCCATTTTTAACCAGTCATTTACTTCCTGGTTTACATTAAAGCGGGCTGTAAATCGTTCCATACCGTTGCTTAAAATAATTCCATCCTGCTTTGTATATCCTACAGATGCGAAATATGAACCTTTACCTAAACCGCCCTGAAGAGCAATATTATGATCTGTCTGGGTTGCTGACCTTAAAACAGCTTTTTGCCAATCTGTATTATATTCTGAACCAAAGGCCCAGGGAGACCTGCCTGCGTTGGTTCTTTTCTCATTTGAGATTGTTAAAAATTCCGGGGTTTGAAGCAGGCTAAATTGTTTTACTGCTTGAGCGACGCCGGTATAGGTGTTATACTCCAGCTGAAATCTTCCTTTTTTTCCTTTCTTGGTGGTAATAATCATTACTCCGTTAGCTGCACGGGAGCCATAAATGGCCGCTGCAGCTCCGTCCTTTAAAATTTCTACACTTTCAATATCCGCCGGATTAATATCTCCCAGTGCATTACTTGCCGCATATCCTCCGGTATCTCCGGTGAAAATGGGCATTCCATCCACTACAATCAAAGGATAAGTACCCGAGTTAAGAGAATTAATCCCCCGAATATTAATTGCAGGCGCCTGTCCTACCATTCCTGAATTGGTGGTGACACTTACTCCAGCCGCTCTTCCTGCTAATTGAGACTCAAAACTGGCAGTCACTAAACCTGCCATATCTTCTGCTTTAACCTGGGATAATGCTGCAGTAACCTCACTCTTCTTCTGGGTTCCATATCCAACTACAACCACTTCATCTATTTTCTGCTCTCGTTCAATGGTATCCTTTTTCATACCTTTAGTCTGAGCATCAACAAACTGCCCGGAAAAGAAGATCACAGCCGTTGTCAGGAGACCTAATTTTTTATTCATATCAGATGTTTTTTTACTTGCTGTAAATCTGTTAATAAAAACCAACAAATCAAACAATTAAATATCTGTAGAACAATTAATTAAAGTAGAAATATTTAATTTAAAACTCGAAAAACAAGGTCACATTACAATGAATAAAGCATTAAAAATTAAAAAAAATGATAATTTATAGACAATTGCAAGAAATAAATTAATTGTTAATTTTTTTCCTTCATGATATAAAAAGCGTGAAATACGAGAATAAAATACTTAATTAGTCATTCCTTAAAAACCAAGTAATATTTTGATTATCAGTTTTTATGCACTTATATTTCGTAAAAAATCGTTGTAAAAAATTGCAATAAATTGTATTTTTAGGATATAAAAAGTGGCAAAATGTTAGGCAAAATAAGAGAGGATTTACAGCAGAATTTATTCAAGACCAGGCTTACGGAGCTTATTAATATGGAGCATCCGGTGGTAAAATTAGCTGGGGAGATTTCCTGGGATAAAATGGAGTCAGAGTTTGAGAAATTATTTTCAGAAAACGGAAGACCTTCTATTGCTATCCGTAAAATAGCAGGAATGCTTTTGCTCAAGGAAATGTTTAAAGAAAGTGATGAAAGTGTAATAGAGAGATGGATTGAGAATGCGTATTGGCAATATTTTACCGGAGAAACCTTTTTCCAGACAGAGCAGCCTTTCGATCCGAGCAATTTTGTACACTTCAGAAAAAGAATTGGAGATAAGGGTTTGGAATTTCTTTTGGGACAAAGCGTTTCTCTCCATCCCAAAGCCAAAACAGAAGATGAAGTTCAGGTAGATACGACGGTTCAGGAGAAGAACATTACCTTTCCTACCGATGCCAAATTAGCAAAAAAAGTAATCGACAATTGTAGAAAAATAGCAGAAAAAGAGAGCGTTGTACAAAGACAAAGCTACAGAAGAGTGAGCAAACAATTATTGCGGGACGCTTTTTTTGGACATCATCCCAGAAGACAGAAGAAGGCAAAAATGGCGAGGAAAAAGCTCAGGACGATTGGTAAAAGAGTTCTTCGGGAATTGGAAAGAAAACTTCCTAAAGATGTTTTGAAAGGCTACGAAGACGTTTTTAAAATTTACCTTAAAGCACTCACCCAAGAACGTACCACGAAAGATAAAATTTACAGTCTTCACGAGCCACAAGTTGCGTGTATTGCGAAAGGAAAATCGGGAAAAGCATACGAGTTTGGGACAAAAGTAGCAGTAGTAAGAGGTCGGAAAACAGGGATCATCAGCTCGGTAAAGAGATTTTCTGGCAATCCTCACGATAGTAAAACTCTTGAAGAATCATTGGCACAGAGTGAGAGGGTAAGAAAATCCGTTGGCGGAACAAGACCTACGAAAGCCACTACAGACAGAGGATTTAAAGGAATCAAAGAAGTGGAAGGAACAGCAATTTTGCTTCCCGCAAAAAAAGAAAAAACAAAATATGGGCAACAAGTAGCCAGATTAAGATTCCGGGCAAGAGCAGCCATAGAACCTTGTATCTCTCATTTAAAAAGAAACCACTCCTTAGGATTAAACTTCCTGAAAGGAGTGGCTGGAGATATTAATAATGCATTATTAGCAGGGATTGGATACAATTTGAAGATGAGATTGAATCAAATCAAACAACAAATTCTTCTTTGGCTCGAACTTGTTCTCCGAATCTTTTTAGGCAAATATAATTTTCAAAGTCAAAAAACAGCTTTTTAAGGAGCGACTAATTAGGAAACATTAAATGAATATTTTACAAATAAATGATTCAAAAAAAGCAGTAGAAAAAGGGAATACAATTAAAAATCAGTAAACAAAAGAGTTTTCAGCATTCAAAAAAAGCATTCCAGACCTGAAATGCTTTTTATATTGATATGAAAAACCGAGTTAATTCTGACAATGATAATATCTTGCTCCTTGAAGAACCGGATTATCAAATTCTACAGAGGTTAGTCCGAAACCTTTATAGTTTTCGTTAACAGAAGTTTCCAATTGTTTACGGTGTAGTTTTTCGTAGGTATTAAAATCGATAGCTGTCCGATTTTTTAATTCTTCGAAAAGATTCCATTTTGCCACTACATTTTTCCAGTTTTCAGAAACCTTACCGGCAAAAACTTTGGATTTTGAACCGCTTCCGTACCCTAAGAATCCGATTTCCTGACCTGCTAACTCTTCATTTTCATTAAAAGAAGTCTGCAATGCAGAAAGTAAGGCCATAAAGATGGAGGCCGTATACATGTTTCCGATTTCCGAAGAAGCACGTTGAGATTTTTCAATTTTATCATTAATGAACTGAATATAATGTTCAGATTTTGCCAGCGCTTTCTGTTCTTCAGGAGTTTCAAAAGGCAATCCGTTTTCTAAACTGTAAATTTCCGTAAACACTCTTTTTCCGTGGAAAGCATAAGGAAGGTGAAAAATAAGATATTTCCACGCCTCATAAGGTTTATTTTTGCCAGTAATTTCCTGGTAATGCTGATATGCTTCTCTAATTCTGTCCTGATAGCACTGGTTGGAATACTGTCCATCAAAGACGGGCTCGTCTGTAAAAACTTCAATTTTTTCAGGGAAATTTTCCGGAGCATTTACTAAGTCTTCTTTTTTAAAATGACGTCTTGGCTTGAAAAAATCAAAAACACTTTCTGTAGCGACACCCCAATTGTTATCAATCTCAATCAGATCTGGTTTTGAAGATACCAAAACCGCAACGGCTCCACCACCTTGAGTATATTCTCCGGAAGACGCCAACTCATATTTAGCATAATCACTTGCAATGACAATCGCTTTTTTATCAGGATTTACCCTTACAAAATCCAAAGAATTGTGAAGTGCATCTACCGCCCCAATACAAGCGAACGTAAGATCTACCACATCGCAGTTTTTGAAAGCTCTTTCTCCATATTCTGCTTCCAATACTTTCTCAACCATTTGCATCGCGTAAGAAGCTGTTGGTTTCGCAGCATCCAAGGCACTTTCCGTTCCCAGATAAATTCTTGATATTTCTTTTGGATTGATATTATAGTCCTTTATTAATTTCAACAAAGCTTCCGCAGCAAACGTAGCAGCATCTTCATGCACATCGGGAAATCCCATTTTATGTAGTCCCAACCCTTTTTCCAGTTTTGCAGGTTCAATTCCTCTTTTTTCTGCTAAATCTTTTATTTCCAAATACAAAGTAGGCACAAAGTAACTTGCTGCCTCTATTCCGAACGCCATATCGTTAATTTTTATACGAATTTAAAAAATGTAAACGTTTAATCATATATGATTTTCACCAAATTTCCTGAAAATTTGTTTTAAAATTGTCGAAATGAAAAAGCACCTCTTTTCAGAAGTGCTTTTTGCTGTATGTATTTTTAATTATTTAAAATCGACAAGCGCTTTATTAATCGCATCAATCTGCTTGTTGATGCTTGCTGCGTTTTGAGGATTCTGTTTTAAAAGTTCCATCTTTTTATTCAAGCCGTCCTTTAAGATCTGGCTGATCATTATTTTTACCTGCGGATTATCTCCCATCTGGCCTTTTGACTGAACCAAAACTTTCGTCACTGCTTCCGTAGCCTTCAGATTATCTGAAGACATGATCCAGTTATATCCTTCTTCACAAGCTTTACCTAATTCCGGATTCTGGAACTTGATGAAAGGATAAAATGCTGCAAACTGAGCAATATTTGCCATTTGAGAAGTTACTTTATTTTTAACAACAATCGGAAGCATCTTTTCAATTAAAGCATCAGAAGCTCCTTCCAGATCCAGTTTATCGCCTAAAGTAGCCGCTTTAGAAGGATCTATTGCTAAAATTGCGCCCACAGAATTTCCTTTTACCGCATTGGAAACAGCATTTACTCCTTTTTCAAAAAGCGGAATGTATTTTTTATCTTTTGTCTTCGCCAAAGCCGCAATAGCTGCCGCCTGAGTTAATGTTTTCGGATCATTGGACGCTATTTTTTCAACTTCTGAACCCAATGCTTTGAGCTGCTCAGGGTTTGATAAATCCATTAATTCCAAAGCTTTAATTCGTACTCTGAAATAAGGATCTTTCAATGCTGAGGCCAGTAATTTGGTCGCAGCCGGACTTTTACCCACCTGATCTTTAATTCCGTTCAAAGCATTATATCTGCTTTTAAATTCTTTAGAACCTGTGAATTGCATCAAATATTGCTCAGGCGTTTTGGTATCGGTAACCTCTGCAACCAATACTCCATCTGCATTGATATTGACTAAATCTGCATTTTTAGAAACATCAAAATTAAACGTATTCGCGCTTTCAGCTTTGACCCAAACAGTATATCTTTTAGGCTTTCCATTATCATAAACATCGATGGACAAAGGAAATTCAAATGGCTGTTCCTGACTTTGATTAATCGTGACCGCGATTTGTTTTTTTACCGGCTCAAAAGTATAAGAATAACTGATCTTTGGATTTCCGCTTCCGAAATACCACTGATTGAAGAACCAGTTCAGGTCTTTACCGGAAACTTTCTCGAAAGATAATCTTAACTGATGTGCTTCTGCATTTTGGAATTCATTGGTTTTTAAATAATCCTGCATTCCGGCAAAGAAAGCATCATCACCCAAGTAATTTCTCAACATGTGAAGAATTCCGCCTCCTTTTTGATACGTCACCAGATCGAAAACATCTTCACGGGAATCATATCCAAATCTTACCAGATTTTTCCTGAAATCGGATGGATTGTGAAGATATCTGTTTACATCTTCCATTTGATGATAATCTGCCTGATCTTTTCCGTATTTATATTCGTTCCAAAGGTATTCTGAATAGTTAGCAAAAGATTCGTTTACCGTCAGGTTGCTCCAGCTTTCTGCCGTCACCAAATCTCCAAACCAGTGGTGGAATAATTCGTGAGCAATCGTATCTTCCCACTTATTTTCATCAATCAGCTGTCCCGGTTTCTGCAAAATATCGCTTCCGTGCAGGGTTGCCGTAGTATTTTCCATCGCACCACTTACATAATCTCTTCCTGAAATCTGTGCATATTTAGCCCAAGGATAATCGTAGCCCATTTTTTTAGAGAAAAACTCGATCATTTCGGGAGTATTTCCGTAGATCTGTTTTGCATAAGGCTCATATTCTTTCTCGATATAATAATCAACCGGAATATTTCTCCATTTATCTTTTACAATTGCATATTCTCCAACGCCCATAAAGAAAAGGTAGGTTGAATGTCTTTTATCCATCACCCAATGGTCGGTTCTCAATCCGTTAGACTCTTTTTGAGAATCTTTCATAATACCATTCGAAAGTGTGACATATTTATCAGGCACCGTCATGTAAATTTCCTGAGTGGTCTTTTGATTTGGCTTGTCGATCGTTGGAAACCATGCAGAAGAAGATTCTGTTTCGCCTTGAGTCCAGATCTGAGTTGGCATATCCGGATCTTTTCCCTGAGCATTAATGAAATACAAACCTTTAGCATCATTAATGGCAGCACTTCCTTGCTGTTTCACCTCGTTCGGACGGGAAGTATATTTGATATAAACCGTATAATCCTGATTTTTCTGATAGGTCTTGTCTAAAGTAATTTTTAAAACATCATCCTTATAATCATATTTTAAGGTAGATTTTTTACCATTGTTATCCAAAGCTACCTCATGAATCAGCATTCCTTTTGCATCCAACGTTAATTCATTGGTTGGATAAAAATAAGGTGAAGCCGTTAACCATTCTTCCCCATTCATTTGTTCCTTCTGATAATCGAAATTTACTTTCAGCTTGGTATGTTTCAGTTCCATTACTTTGGTGTGTGTGGCTCTGTATACTTTTTCTCTTCCCGAAGTTTCGGTTTGTGCCGAAATCGTTGCAGAAAAGAAAATTCCGCCCAAAATAGCAATCGATAAAATGGCTTTTTTCATATTTATTTATTAAATATATTTAGAATTATTTTTTTGTTAAGATATCAAAAATATCGTTTACCAACGTTTCATAATCTCCTTTTTTGAACTGTTCTTTCGTTTTGGCAAACGCTTTTTTCAATTCGCTTTCAGGATTTTCTTCGTCGATAATTTCTATTGAATCAATGCCTTTGATCTGAAGTAAAACTTCCTTCAGCTTTTCAGCATCAAAATTTTCTTCGATATTAATTTTTAATGATTTCATTTTATTCTTTTTTAAAGGTAAACTGATTTTTGCCCTGAGCAAAATCCAGCGTATTTTTTTCGGGATTAAATTTAATCTTTATTCCCGCCATATCAAATTTAAATTCGTTTTCAGAAACTGCTTCTAAAGAAAAAGCGCCCTGCCCCATCGCCTGCGCTTTTAGTGCTCCGTTTTCTAAAAATATTTTAATGGCTAAAGGAAAGTCTTTCGTTACATAGTTTCCTTCGTACTTTTTCAGAATGTCCGTTGATACGGCAACGTCTTTAAACTCCGGTATTTCAAAATTCTGTCCAAGAGCTGCCTGTATCATTTTGATAGAAATATCATTATTGTTATAATTCGACTGATTGGTGATAAAACTTATTGCTACATGAAGATCCGGAAAATAATACAAAACCGACCTGAACTGATCAATTCCTCCATTATGCCCAAATCCCCAACTCGCTCCGAAAGGAACTTTTGTCACTCCAAAACCATAATTATCCACATAATTTTTCATTTCTTTCAGACTTTTTTGGGTAATCAGCTTTCCATTTTGAAGCCCTATGATGAATTTCAACAGTTCCGTAGGTGTAGAAATAATATTTCCGGCTCCTATAGGGATACTCATATCCGTTTCTGTTGATTTCATGTACTTTTCATTCTCATAATTATAGGAAAAAGCTTGATTTTTCGCGGGATCAATTTTACCTCCAACTTCTGTACGGGTCAATTCCAAAGGTCTTGCGATCTTATCCTGAATAAGGTCTGCATAGCTTTTTTTATAAATTTTTTCTACAATAAATCCAAGAAGGATATAATTGGAATTGCTGTACTCGAATTTTGTGCCCGGTTCGAAATCATTTTTATAGCTTTTGATAATGCGGACAAGCTCTTGTGTCGTTTGTGGCTTTTCAAAATAAGCGCTATACTCTTTTTCATCGGTAAGATTGTGAATCCCACTTCTATGCTGTAATAACTGTTCAATTGAAATTTTATCAGCATTTTCTATTTCCGGAAAAAATTGAGATAATTTGGTGTTTAAACTCAGTTTTTTATCTTCAACCGCTTTCATAACCAACACAGCAGTAAATGTTTTTGAGATAGAACCCACCCGATATTGTGTATTCATATTGGCTTTCTGCTGATTGTCAACATCTGAAAATCCTGTGACTTTCAGAAAGGTAGGTTGATCTTTATCAGCAAAAGCAAAACTCCCCATTACCTTGTGGTGTACCATTAAAGAGTCCAGATAATTCCCTAATTTTTCTCTGGCTGTATTTTGCGAAAAAGCAATAGAAGAAACCACCAATGCCGCTACTATCGAAATTTTTTTGATCATAATTTATTTTAGCAATAGGTTGAAAAATAAGAGGAAAAGTTACAAAAAAAGTGAAGTCTACAAACTTCACACTTAATATATTATCAGGGCAAACGCATGAAATAATAATTTATAGTAGTTGTCATTTTCAATAGAAATGGACTAAACTCCATTTCAGTTAAGGAGTTACTTTAGTCAAAAATTAAGTAGGTTCTTCTATTCGACTTAGAATCAAAATGATGAGTTTTAAAAATGTGTTAATATTATTTCAAAAACTCATTGAGTTTAACGCAAAGTTTTTATTCAAATGATTTGAATACTTTAAGTGAGCAAAGAAGAATCAACAAAGTTGATTTGATGAAGCGATCGCTCTAGCCGTACAGCTTTATAAGTGGATTTACCGCTTTTCTTGGCTATCTTAAAATAAAATACACAATTGGTAAAATCTTTGCATTTACTATTTTCGTGCGTTTGACGTAATATTATGGCTTTAAAAGTTTTCTTAAATTTTGAGTACTACCTTTAGAATGCCAAAATGCAATAACTTGTACTTTATGATCGTTTGTTTTTTTTATAAAAAATCTTTACCTGTTTTTTTGCAATTAGCATAAACCTTATTTCAGACCCTTTCAGGTAGTACTGATGTGTAATTAAATTTTCATCAATAGTTTGTTCAAACTTAAAAATATCATTTTTTAAATTATCAATTTCCTTAGAGGTCCATTTGTATTCCAAAAAATCAATAATCTCATTCAACGTTTCCAGTGCTGTTTCTGAGTAGATTATTTTCATTACTTCCTTTGAAATATCGAATCAATTAATTCTTTAGAATGCTCAAAATATCTACCTTCTTTAAAGTCATTTTCACTCTGTTCAATTATCTTTTTAAACACGTCTGAATTTTCAATCTCTTCCCAGGAATATGTTTTTTCATTTTCAGAAATCTCAATATGATTGATCCCTTTTATTTGTGATAAAAGTTTCTTTATAAAAGCAATATCTGCATATTCGTCTAAACTGATTTTAATTTCCATACGATTTGAATTTTAAATCAAAGTTAATGAAATATTTGAGTAAATACTTATAGAAGTTAAATGGCAACAGGCGCTTTAATTCCCGGATGCGGATCATAATTTTCCAGCTTAAAATCTTCAAAGTTAAAATCGAAAATATCCTTAACTTCCGGATTCAGCTTCATTGTAGGAAGCGGTCGGGTTTCTCTTGAAAGTTGTCTGTTTACCTGTTCAAAATGGTTGTTGTAAATATGAACATCACCAAAACTGTGTACATAATCGCCTACTTCAAGATCGCAAACCTGAGCTACCATCATCAATAATAACGCGTAACTCGCAATATTAAACGGAACGCCTAAGAAAACATCCGCACTTCTCTGATAGAGTTGAAGCGATAATTTTCCATCTGCCACATAAAACTGAAACAGGGCATGACAAGGTGCTAACGCCATATTAGGAATTTCAGCGACATTCCATGCAGAAACGATCAGTCTTCGGGAATCCGGATTTTTTTTGATCTGATCGATCACATCGGTAATCTGATCTACGATTTTCCCATCTGCACCATTCCAACTTCTCCACTGAGCGCCATATACCGGTCCTAAATCTCCGTTTTCATCTGCCCATTCATCCCAGATCGAAACTCCGTTGTCTTTTAAATATTTAATGTTTGTATCTCCTTTCAGGAACCAAAGCAATTCGTAAATAATAGATTTCAAATGCACTTTTTTAGTCGTCACCAACGGAAAACCTTTCGAAAGATCATATCTCAGCTGATACCCGAAAACACTTCTTGTTCCTGTTCCCGTTCTATCTGTTTTGTCTGTTCCGTTATCTAAAATATGCTGTAAAAGGTCTAAGTAATTCTGCATGTTGAAAAGTGATTTTTATGGCTCAAAGTTAGAAAAATCTTAATGATTTTTAGTTATCATAAGGTATAAAAAAAAGCACTCATCAAGATGAATGCTTTCAGAAATTTATTGTAATTTTCTTTTTATTTCAAAACAAAAGATGGTTAAACTGCGGTGTAACCTCCGTCAACAAGATAATAACCTCCTGTGATGAAAGAAGATTTTTCAGAACTTAAAAATAATACCAATTCTGCCACTTCTTCAGATTTCCCTAATCTGCCGATCGGATGTTTTGCAATCAGTGCATCCTTTACGTCTCCACTTGTGCTTTCTAATAAAGGAGTATCTATATAACCGGGTCCTACGGCATTACAACGAATACCTTTTTGCCCATATTCTGCTCCGATATTTTTTGAAAGTCCTACCACCGCGTGTTTTGCAGCAGTATAGGCGGAAGACATCGGAGCGGCAACCGTTCCGTGGATGGAAGCCATGTTTACAATTACTCCTCCTCCGTTCTGCTCCATTTGTTCGATGGCATATTTACATCCGTAGAATACTCCATCGAGGTTAATGTTTAAAACTCTTCTCCAGCTTTCAAGACTGTAATCTCCGGTAAGGGCTGCTTCGCCACCAATTCCTGCATTATTACAGATAATATCTAGTTTACCATAGATTTTTGCGGTTTCTTTTACCAAAGCTTCCACTTCGGTTGGGTTTGAGGTATCTGCCTTTATGAAAGAAGCTTCGCCCCCATTCGCTTTAATCTGTTCCACAGCCTGGTTTCCATGTTCTTCATTGATGTCTGATACCACTACTTTTGCTCCTTCTTTCGCATAGCTGAAAGCAACGGCTAAGCCAATTCCGGAACCTCCTCCGGTAACAATAGCCACTTTATTCTCTAAAATTCCCATATTGATAAAATTTTATAAAATTTATTATTAAATATTTACCTCTAATCTACGAATTTAAACTACCATTGTTTCGTTACAAAGCAATAAAGTTTTCTTAATTTTTAAGATATAAAAAGTTAAAAAAATTAAAGCACAACGACATTTAGTTCTTTAGAATTTCCGTTAATAGATTTCAACTTACCGAATTTTTCTTTATCAAAAATTTTATCATTCCAGTAATCCAGGCTCACCGGACCAAATTTTATCAGCTTTTGAAATGTACTGTCATCAATAATATCCTTCAGACCATATTGTATTGAAATATTTCCAATTGATTTTAACTTACCAAATCGACTGTTATCAATGATATCTTTTGGATAATAATCAACAGTTAAATTTCCGATAGATTTTACTTTTCCTGTTTTCTCCTGATCAAAATTAACAGAATCCCAATAGTCTATTTTCACATTTCCAATGCTTTTAATTTTTCCGTATTTCGGATCATCCTTGCTCATAGAATCCCAATAATCAACGGATAATCCGCCGATATTTTTTATTTTTCCGGCTCTGTATGCATTGAAAATAGAAGTATCATAATAATCTGTCGTTCCATTAGAAATATCCGGATAAAATCTCTGAATTTCGCCGTCACCATTTAGAATAATTGTTAAATTATCCACAGTTATATCCACCGTTTCGATCGTGTAGCTCATCCCTGAAATCGTAGCTTTAATCTGAGCATTCACGAAAAAATTAAATAGTAAAAAAGCAAATAGAAGTAAATTTTTAATTTTCATGGTCGTCATTTTACCAAATACACTCCACCTTCTGATGAATCGTATTAATGGTAAAGGTATCTCCCATTTTCTTGCCAAACATTGCTTTAACAAGTGGAGATTCAATAGAAACAGTCATAATTTTATGCTTGTCTAATATAATTTCCCCCATTGATATCGAAATGTAGAATAAACCTTTATCTGTTTTCACCAAAGCACCTGTCTGAACCTTATCGCACGGTTCTGAACTTATTTTCTGAACAATACTTTGTTGATTTAGCGTTTCATTCAATTGCCTCTGAAGATTATTGATTTCCTGCTGAAGCATCTCACGACCGGTTTCATATTTATCACCCATTGAGCTTTTAGTATCATTATTCGACGCTCTTGTTTCAGCGATGAGATTTTCGAAATTCTGAATTTTCTCTGAAATCTTTAGTTTTATAGTGTTTAGTAATTCTTCTTTATTCATGATAGACTAACCTATTGTAAATCTAAAAGCGGACAAAAGCCCGCTTTAGTATTGATATTTTTATTTTAAGAGCCTGTTTAAAATTTTACCGTTTTATTTATTATCCTTAATGAAGTTGATCTTTGCTCAATTTTGATGCTCTTTTGAGCGTATTTTTCACTTCCTATTTTTGATTTAGCCCGCTAAATCTGCAAACACGAAGCAAAAAATCCATCTCAAAATAGCTATAAAAATTTTTGGCAATAAAATGTAAACAGCCTCTAAAGATAAAAAATTTCCTGTAATGAGCTATTTTTCAAAAACAGCATAATCTCCAGGTTTGAAACTGAAATTTTTACCGTTATCAAAGTTTCTGTTTACCTTTTCAAATACATTTCTAAAAGTTCCGGATACATTCTGATCTTCAATATTGAAATTCACGGCCTCTTTTGACATATTTAAAACAACCAAAACTTCATCTTTCCCATTCTTTCTCAGGTAAGCCAAAATTTTATCGTTTGCCGAAGTATTTAGCAAATGTGTTCCAACATTTTTATCACCACCTCTCAATGCAGGGTTGGAAGCTTTTAAGTTTAGTAAAGTTCTGTAAAAATCTGCATTTTGATACGTGTTGGTCCATTTAATGACATCTTTTTCAAAAAATTCCAGACGTTTCATGTTTGGTAATTCCTGACCTGAATATAATAACGGAACTCCATTCCACGTCGCTGAAAAAACAGCCATTGGTTTCGTGGTCACGCCATACTTTTCATATTCCGTTCCGTTCCATGAATTTTCGTCGTGGTTGGAAGTAAACCAAGCTCTCATGGAGCCATCGCCAATATTAGAATACTGTACCAATAAGTCTTTTAATCCTTGAAGCGGTTCATTCTTTTTATAATAATCTGCAGATTTGTGCATCCATTTCCATGAATAACTTGCATCGAAAACTTTTCCGTATTCTGGGCTTTCGATTTCATCAAATTCGCCTAACCAGAAAAGTGGCTTTACCTTTTCAACTTCCGGGCGAGCCTGTTCCCAGAAATCGACCTCAACCCAAGAAGCCAAATCGCAACGGAAACCATCGATATTGGTTTCTTTTACCCAATATTTCATAGCATCAATCATAGCTAGACGCATTTCCTGATTTTTGTAATCCAGTTCGATAATATCATCCATTCCTGAAGCTTTATGGAAACTTCCATCGGCATCTTTTAAATAAAATTCGGGATGAGTTTTTGTCCAGACATGATCCCAACCCGTATGGTTTGCCACCCAATCGATGATTACTTTAAATCCCAATCTGTGAGCTTCGTTCACCATGTGCTTAAAGTCATCTAAAGTTCCAAATTCGGGGTTGATGGATGTATAATCTGATGCTGCATAAGGACTTCCCATGCTGCCTTTTTTATTTTCCTGAGCAATCGGAGTGATTGGCATAAACCAAAGGGTTTTCACGCCCATTGATTTCAGTCTTGGCATTTCTTTTTCAAATGCCTTGAAAGTTCCTTCCTGTGTATATTGTCTTACGTTGACTTCGTAAATATTGGTATTGTGTTTCCAGTCTTTTGGCAAATCCGTCATATTTTTTTTTGTGTTTTGTGTGGTACAGGAAACAATTCCCAGACCAATTACCGCTAATAAAATTAATTTTTTCATTAATTCATTTTCAACAAAAATAGGAAATGTGGCTGAAAGAAGGTGCCCGCTTGGGAATGAATTTATATTTTAAAATAAAAAAAGTGGATCGAGCACAAAACGTGGGGATTTGCTAAAAAGTGTAGATCTCTTAAAAATTAAAACAGAAGTTTGATTTTTATTTCCCCAGTATTTCAAAGATTTTAGCATCATAATTTGAGAACTCAGCAAAATTCATCATCATTTAATCTCACACAAACCTTCAAGGTTTAGAACTCTAAATGGAATGAAGGATTCAAAAAAAATAAAAGCGAACCGAAGTCCGCTGATGTATTAAAATGGAAAGATTGGGCAGATTATGGATTCGTTGAAAAAATAGAACCATTCGCAATTAATGCTCTTCTGTTCATTTTCAGAATATCTCTTACCCATTCTGCAAAATCTTCCGGTTGAAGAACTTTATCAGGATTTCCATCTGTTAAACCTCCCTGAATAGACATATCCGAAGCAATTGTACTCGGCGTTAACGTAATTACTCTGATATTTTGTTTTCTCCATTCCGCCATCATCGACTGAGATAAAGAAACAACTGCTGCTTTTGAAGCCGCATACGCTGACATATTCGGTCCGCCTTTCAAACCTGCTGTAGAAGCTACGTTTACAATATCCCCTTCGCCTTTTTCTTTCATGAAAGGATGAACTGCTTTAGCTGCATAATACACCCCGAAAAGATTTGTTTTAATTACCTGCTCCCAAGTTTCAGAAGGCATATCTTCGATGGAACCGAAATCACCGATTCCTGCGTTATTGATTAAAATATCTATCCCACCTAAAGTCTCTGCCAATGCGTTGATACCAGCCGTTACCTGAATCTCGTTATCTACAGAAAAAACGGCATAAGCAGCCTTTACCCCCAGTTTCTGGATCTCATCAACCGTCATTTTAAGGTTTTCTTCATTTCTTCCCGTAATCCCTACATTAACCCCTTCATTAGCCAATACCAAAGCTACCGCTTTACCAAGCCCTCTTCCGCCACCGGTAATGATGGCGTTTTTTCCGTTTATATTCATGTTGATCGTATTTTTTATATGTGTTCGGCAAATTTACGAAAGATAAATGGAAAGGCTACCCTGATTGGATGTCCTATTTTATATGAATTCGGAGAAAAAAGTCAGCTTAAGAGCTGGGAAAAGGGACATTGAATACATTTAACCGCTCTTCCTGTTTATCGTTGATCCACTCATTATTACTCCAAAAAAAAAATTACAAAACAAAAAAACCGTTCATTTCTGAACGGTTTCTGTGTATTTAGGTATTAATTACCAGATTTTAATCCTGTCTGCAGGCGCTTTGTATAATTTATCTCCTTGTTTCACGTCGAATGCTTTGTAGAAGGCATCAACATTGATAATCGGTCCGAAACTTCTGAAATATCCAGGAGAGTGCGGATCTGTTTTCACTTGGTTTACCATATATTTTTCGCTAGATAATGTTCTCCAAACCGTTGCCCAGCTTAAGAAAAATCGCTGATCCTGTGTAAATCCGCTGATTGTTCCAGGGTTTCCTTTATCTTTCAAATACATTTGAAGGGCATCGTAAGCGATGTTTACCCCACCAAGGTCAGCAATGTTTTCACCGTTTGTGAAAGTACCGTTTACGAAAGTTCCTTTTACAGGCTCATATTTATCGTACTGAGCAGCAAGAGCTTTTGTTGCCTTCTCAAAGTTCGCTTTATCTTCCGGTGTCCACCAGTCTACCAAGTTTCCGTCTGCGTCAAACTGAGCACCAGAATCATCAAATCCGTGGCTCATTTCGTGACCGATAACCGCACCAATTCCTCCAAAGTTCACAGCGGCATCCGCCTGTGGGTTGAAGAATGGCGGCTGAAGAATGGCCGCAGGGAATACGATTTCGTTGTTTACCGGGTTATAGTAAGCATTTACCGTTTGTGGGGTCATTCCCCATTCAGATTTATCCACCGGTTTTCCGATTTTTGCTAAATCTTTATTGTACTGCCATTCCCCAATGTTCTGAATATTTGAATACAGATTTCCTCCTTTCGCTTCAGAGACGATGTTTAATTTAGAATAATCTTTCCATTTATCCGGATACGCAACTTTTACAGTGAATTTGTTTAATTTTTCCGTTGCTTTCACCTTTGTGGTTGCAGACATCCACGCTAAGTTGTTGATGTGGACAGCGAAACTTTTCTTCAAATAATCAATTAATTCAACCATCTGAGCTTTCGCTTCCGCAGGGAAATATTTTTCAACATATAATTTTCCGAAAGCTTCTCCCAAAGTACCGTTGATAAGCTCATACCCTCTTTTGTTAAGTGCTCTCTGCTCCTGCTGACCTCTTAAATATTTACCATAGAAAGCAAACTTCATATCACCTAATTTTTCGCTTAGGTAAGAAGCACTTCCGTGGATCATGTGGAATTTAAGATAATCCTTAATTACAGGAAGATTTTTAGCATTGATGAATGTATCCAGGTTTTTGTAATACCCTAATTCACCGATGATTACTTTATCTGTATTTACGCCTACAGCTTTAAGATAAGCAGGAATATCAACACCTTTTACCAATGTCTTAAGCTCAGCCATCGTTTTAGGATTGTACTGAAGCGTGTTGTCACGGCTTTGCTCGTTTGTTAAATACGTTTTAGCAATGCTTTTTTCATAATCTACAATACCTTTTGCAGCGGCGTCAGCATTTTTATATCCTAATTCTTTCAACATAGAAGCTACATACTTGGTATATTCTGCGATAGCTTCTGTATTTTTTTCGTTTACTTTCTGGTAATAATCTCTTCCTAAACCAAGCGATGCATCTCCTAAATAAACCGCATTCATTTTAGAGTCTTTCAAATCGGCATCAACACCCCATCCGTAGAAATTATTTTCACCTTCTTTTGTTACAGAAGTTAAATAATTCTGAAGATCAGCAACCGTTTTAATCGCATCGATTTTGTTGATATTCGCCTGAATAGGCTTAATTCCGTCAGCATTTCTCTTCTGCATGTCCATATAAGTCGCATAGAGATCCTGGATTTTTTTACCTTCCGTGCCATCCGCAAATTTATCCTTCAAAAGAGAGTTCAGGATCGTCATGGAATTATTGTCTGTATCATCAGCCAATTTATTGAAACTTCCCCAAGTCGGTTTATCGGAAGGGATTTTAGCAGTCTTCATCCAAGTACCACTTACATAGTTATAAAAATCATCTTGAGGACGTACAGATTTGTCCATCAAACTAAGGTCAAGACCTTTATCCGTTCCAGCTACCGCCGTTTTTGCAGCAGTTGCCTGAGCATTCACATTTTGTGAGCAAACTCCTGCCAACAAAAATAAGGAAAGCGTTAATTTTTTCATTATAATAACAATTTTTACAATATGTCTACTTTTTCTACAATTTGTTACGGGAAATTTTCTTTTTTTAAAAATCACCACGAATAACTGATTTACTTTAATTTATGATTCAAAATTTCACTCAGAAATTAAAATCCCTACCACATCCTGAATAATTTTCTGCGAAACAAAATTCATAAAATCCCCACGATCGAGATGCGGCATATATAATTTTGAAGTCACCACTTTATCATTCACTTTAATCGCATAAAAAACCGTCCCGATATCTTTTCCATCCTCCCCTTTTCCGGGACCGGCAACACCCGTGGTTGATAAAGAAATGTTTGTATCAAACAATTTCTGACAGCCTTCCGCCATTTCAGCAGCCACCTGTTCGCTTACCACCGTAAACTTATCAACGGTTTCTTTTTTAACACCCAAAATCTGAATTTTCTTTTCTGTGGCATAAGGAATAATTCCGCCAAGAAAATATTTTGAGCTTCCGGAATTGGAGGTAATCAATCTTGCCAGTTCTCCTCCTGTACAGCTTTCCGCCGTTGAGATCGTCAGTTTTCTTTCATTTAACAATTCACCAAGAATTTTTTCGATCTTATCTTCCGAAGTCGCAATTACGTTCTCTTTAATTAAAGGCAACAATTTTTGAATTTCTTCTTCCAACTGTTGCTGCAAAAACGCTTCATTCTCACCACTTGCCGTGATTCTCAACTTTACACGGGTTCCCACCGGAAGGTAAGATAAAGCCATGTTTTCAGGCAACGCCAGTTCCCAATCTTCAATGGTATCTGCCAGAATACTTTCAGGAATTCCAACCACAGAAACAATTCTTGTGGAAATATAATTCAGGCTAAATTTTTCCTGCAAATAAGGAACAATCTGGTCTTTTATCAATGGTTTCACCTCATAAGGCACACCGGGAAGACTAAACAATAACTTTCCGTCCTGCTCCATCATCATACAAGGTGCTGTCCCGAAATGATTCTGAAAAACAGTAGATTTTGTAGGTACGAAAGCCTGTTCGCGGTTTCTTTCCAGAATTTCCAGACGACCGCGTTTTTCCATATAATTTTTAAGATGATTAAAAGTAACCTCATCCAAAGCAATTTCATCATTAAAAAATTCGGCAATGGCTTTCTTGGTTTTATCGTCTCTTGTGGGACCTAAACCACCTGTTGTGATAATTAAATCTCCAATTTCAAAAGCAGATTGAATAGTATTTTTAATGCTTTCAATTTCATCAGAAATCGTAAAGATCTGTGAAACTTTTATTCCTATATTTTTAAGTTCGGTAGCAATGAAGTTAGAATTGGTATCAATTGTATTTCCGGACAGAATTTCGTCACCAATAGTGATCAGAACAGCATTTTCCATATAATTTTCGAAAAAATGTTTTTTACAAATGACGGAAAATTCTGCATGACGGGCAAACAAATTTGATTTATATTATGTATCATAAAAAAGCAGATTCTTATAAAATCTGCTTTTATTTTTCGTTTATATTTAGGCAACTCCACCGTTGGCTCCAACATTTTCACCTGAAATCCAGGAAGCTTCATCCGAAGCTAAGAGTAAAACTACTTTCGCAATATCTTCGGGCGTTCCGAGTCTTCCCAATCCTGCCATAGATTCAAATTTTTTGATATCTTCCTCTGTTTTTCCCTGACGGAACAACGGAGTGTCTGTCGGTCCTGGAGATACAGAATTTACAGTAATTCCTCTGGATCCGATTTCTTTGGCAAATACTCTGGTTAACTGTTCAACAGCTGCTTTAGTCGCCGTGTAGGTTGAATAAGTAGGAACCATTAATCTTTTAATTGTTGTTGAAAAATTGATAATTCGTCCGTTATCTTCTAATTTTGTAGCCGCTTCTTTCATCATGAAAAAAGTACCTTTTACATTGATATTGAATAATCTGTCGAAATCTTCTTCCGTAACGTCTTTCAGTAATTTATAAATGTTGATTCCTGCATTATTCACCAAAATATCTACTTTTCCGAATTGTTTTGTGGTTTCGTTAAATAATTTGGTACAGTCTTCAACTTTACTGATATCCGCCTGAATGGCAAATGCCGTGTTTCCGCTTGCATTGATCTCACTCACCGTCTGATCGGCTTCTGCCTTATTTCCGACATAATTAATGATCACTTTTGCCCCTTCTCCGGCAAATAATTTGGCCACTTCTTTTCCGATTCCTCTTGATGATCCTGTAATGATTGCTACTTTGTTTTCTAGTCGTTTCATATTTGTGATATTTAAGATTTAAATTGATTTTTATTGGTTTAAATAAAATTTGATTACATTTTAACTTTCATTAATTCAGAAATCCCTATTCTTTCCATAAAATCGTACTGCATTTTATCCACCACTTCATTGATCGGTTCTGCACCGTGGTGCTGCGGATCTATAACCACCCTGAATTCTCTTTGTCCTTTTGGTGTATCTATCGTTTTTAAAACAGCATCAGCAACATCCTGAACATTCGCTTCATCTCCTTCTTCCACGATTCTTTGAAGATTATTAACCAATTGTCCCGGTAATTCTTCAATTAAAGAATATGCCTTCACGGTTTCTTCATCTGCTGGTTTCTGAGCGCCCGGGAAGTGATTCGTTCCTGAAGTATACGCGCCCGGCTGAATAATTACACTATCGATTCCGTATCTGCTCACTTCATAATGAGTAGTTTCTGCAATCTTATCTTCCGCCGATTTACTCGCCACATAAGGCCCTTGAAACGGACTGATAATGCTGGAAGTCACACTTCCGATATAAACGATAAGCCCGTCATGATTTTCTCTGAAATGTGGAAGAACCGCGCGATTCACTCTCATCGCTCCCACTACATTCGTATTGAAAACATTCATCACCTGTTCCGGCGTAAAAGCTTCTGTGATCCCAAAAACAAGCATTCCCGCGTTGTTGATTACCACATCTAATTTTCCTGCAGTAAAAAGCGCATATTTAACGGCATTGTTTACAGAATGATCGTCAAGAATATCCATTTCAACCACTTCTAAATCTGCCTTATTTGTCGCTGCCCAAACTTCAAGCTCAGATGCAACTTCTTTATTTTTCCCTTCCACTCCTCTCATCGTTGCAAAAATCTTATGTCCTGCTGAAGCCAGTGTTTTAGCTATTACTTTTCCAAATCCGCTGCTGCTTCCGGTAATTAAAATTGTTTTTTTCATTTGTTTTTATCTTTAAGATGATGGTACAAAGGTATATGTGATGACATCGCGACCGTTAATACAAACCAAAGCATGAATGATACATATCAAAGATTCGGTGAGTTTTTGTATTCGGATGGCGTTTTTCCGGTCTCTTTTTTAAAAAACCGACTGAAATACGTGTTGGTTTCAAAGCCTAATTTATAAGCAATTTCAGAAATCGAAAAATTGGTTTGATATAATAAGACTTTTGCTTCGTGAATCGTTTTCTCTTTAATTAAGCTGCTTGCCGTTTTCCCCAATACTTTTTTAGTCACCTGATTCAGATAATTCGGGTGAATGTATAATTCCGAGGCATAATCGCTCGCAATTTTCAACGATACATCCCTACCTAAATATAATTGTTCATAATGCTGCGATAAAAGCGTCTGAAACTTCTTTACAATATGCCTTTGAGAATCTATAATATCCGGCTCCGAATCATCTTTTGAATAATAAATTCTAGACGACTGATGCATAATCAACAGTAACAATGAACGTATAATCTCCCATTTTCCGAAATAATCACCGGAAAGCTCTTCTAAAATTTCATTATAAATTGAACTTAATTTTGCGAATTGATCTGCATTGACTTTTATGACAATATTAGAATCAACTCCAAAAAATGGAAAGTTTTCTAAAATTCGGCTGTTTATGATTGATGATGATAAAAATGTAGAAGAAAAAAACATTACAAAACCTGTAAGATCTTCAATAATTTCCCAAGACTGAACATTTCCTGATGTTGAAAAAAATAAAGTTCCTTCATCCATCGTATAAGGCTTTGAATTTACCTTAATATCCTGAACACCGTATTTAAATAAAGAGATCTGATAAAACATATTTCGGTAAGGCAACATTGTACGCTTTACTTTATTCATCGAAACTTCATAGCGGTGGCAATCGAATTCAAGACTTTCCGGTTCCCAAATATCTATGCTTTTATACAAATCCTGAATGGAATGAAAAACAAGAACATCACTTTGCATCAATAATGTATTTTATATTGAAAAGATACTAATATTTTGATACATAATGAATTATTTTTCAGTTTGAGTTAAAATCATATTACGATAAAGAAACAACACGATTTTTTATATCTTTGAAATGAAGTTTTAAAATATAATGTAAATAATATGTCTAAATATGACGATGCTTCCTGGCATTATGGCGGCGATTTTCCCGAAGGTCTTCCTGAAAAAAACGGAGCTACACACACCGGAATGTTCCTGAATTGGTGTATTCAGAATGATTTGATTTCAGACGAACTGAAAGAAGATGGCGAAGAGGAAATTGAAAAATTAATGCGAAGAGAAATTACCGGAGCAGAATTTATCATGGATTCTATGGACGGGAAATTTTCCGAATATGACTTGAATGAATTGGGAAATGCTTTTGCACAGGATTATTATAAAGACGAAACTGATTTTGGAAACAGATACAGTTCGTTTGCCGATGATTACGTGAATATTTTTGATGCTAAAGCCGAAGAAAACGATTATGAATATGAAACATTTTATCATATTGAAGATACCTACGACAATTATGATCTAATGCAACTGGCTATTAATCATCGTTACGAGGAATGGAAGGAATATAGAAATCTGAATTAATTACCTAACGTCTAATATAACATATATAATAAAAACTCCCCTCCTTTTGAGGGGTGACGAAAATTCGTAAGAATTTTTGACGGGGTGGTTTAATACTTTAATATTTATTTAGGTTAAAAAAATGACTGCTTCGTCATTTCATTTCTTGCAAAAGCCTAATCATGTTTCACCCAAATCAAATCCTCTGTTTTATACCCAATATTCTTCGCTTTTTCTAAAAATCGCTGTTTAATACTTTCAGGAATTTCTTTTGTACGGGATAAAATCCAGATATATTTAGTGCTGTTTCCGACTACCAAAGCATATTGATAGTCTTCATCAATATCAATCACATTGTAGCCTGCCCAAATAGGTTTAAAAAAAGAAACTTTTAATCTGGCTTCAGTTGGTTCGTTTACAAATTTCGCTTCTCCAATAGATTCTTTCCATTCTTTTTTAACGTAATTATAGCCTTTATTATCAACACGAATAGTTCCATTCGGATTTTTAGAATATGTTGCGGTTACGTTATCCATATTTTTCTCGAATCTATAGTCGAAACGGGCAATTTCGTACCATCTTCCGAGATATTTTTCTGAATTAAAATTTTGAACTGCCGTTGCTCCTTTTGGAATCCCCACTGAACATGAATTGAAAATAATAAGTCCTAAAACACCCAAAGAAATGGGAATTGCTATTTTTTGAAGGGTTTTCATAATAGAATATTTTGTGTAATTGGTCTGAAAAGTTCAAAAATGATGCCTTAATTTTTTGCTAAAACTCTTTTGTTTTTAACGCAATGGGCGCTAAGATTTTTTTGACTACTAAACTTTTCTAAGTTCGCAAAGGCGTTTCACTTAAATAAGATCACTAAGTATTATCTCTAATTTTCTTGGAAAACCTATGCTTTTAATGTCGAATCGTTGCAGCCCGACTTGAGCGGAGCTCTTTTTGTGAAACAAAAAAGCGGGAGCGGAAGGCGGAAAAAGCTGCCCAAAAATTAAGAAAAAACTTTCAGGAAATTATCTTTGAAACTTCCGGAAACTTCGATTTCGGTGTTATCAGAAAGGGTTGCCGTTCCGCTTTTATGGTACGATTTCACAAAATTGGTATTGATGATATGCGAACGGTGAACTCTCACAAAAGGGTTTTCCAGCAAGTCATCAAAATGCTTTAAAAATCGGCAGACCATTTTCTTTGAACCGTCTGTCAGATAAACTTGTGTGAAATTTCCATCAGCCTGAAGTCGCATAATATCTTCAGTTTTCACGACATCAAAACCTTGTAATGTTGGAAGAATTAACTGTTGTTTTTCAGGTTTTAACTTTAAATTTTCAAGGAGAATTTTATTTCTGTTGAGTTCTTCTTTATTTTCTAAACTTTCGGCAACTTTATTGACCGCCAAAATCAGTTCCTGAATATCGATGGGTTTTAAAATATAATAACTCGCCGATTTGTTCAAAGCCTGCAAAGAATATTGCGAAAACGCCGTAATGAAAATGGTTTCGTAAGAAAAATCTTTCGTTGCTTCCAAAACATCAAATGCGTTTCCGAAAGGCATTTCCACATCTAAAAAAACCAATTGAGGTTGTTTTTCCGCGATCAGAGGAACGGCTTCCTTAATGTTTTCAGCTTCACCCAAAATCTCAACCTGCGGACAATATTTTGTGAGATAATTCCTCAAAACATCTCTTGCAATGACTTCGTCGTCTACGATTACGGCTTTTATTTTCATAATTTTCTAGGTTATAGATAGTAGGTTTTAGGTTGCAGGTTGTTGACGTTTATAGATTATTAATCGCTTTATAACGTACTTCAACAAGAACACCTTGTGCATCTTTTTTATCAGTGATTTTACATTGAATTTCCTGCTTATACAAATCATTCAGCAAAGCAATTCTTTCCAGCGTATTTTTCATTCCGCGACCCTTTCTGGCTTTTTGATGTTCTGTTTTTTGTTTTTTGCTTTCCTCAATTCCGATTCCGTTATCTTCAATCGTAATTTTTAAAAATTGCTCCTGTTTTTCGAAATTCAGTTTCAAAAATCCTTTGTTTGTTCTGTAACGAAGTCCGTGCCAGATTGCGTTTTCGAGAAATGGCTGTACCAGCATTCCGGGAACTTTTAGACTTTGAGTATTTAAAGATTCATCCACATCAATTTCAAAATCAAATTTATCCGCGAAGCGCGTTTTTTCCAATGCTAAATAGTTTTGAAGCAAATCTAATTCCTGCTGAAATGGAATGAAATCTTCCGTAGAATTTTCCATGACACCACGCATTAACTTTGAAAATCTGGTTAAATATTGATTGGCTTCCAGTTCGTTATTCGTCGCAATAAAATGATTGACAGAATTTAAGCTGTTAAAAATAAAATGCGGATTCATCTCACGGCGAAGCGATTGCAACGCAATTTTTTTATTCTTGATCTGAACTTTTTTCAAGGTTCTGAAAATGAAAATTATTAATCCAATCAGAATAATTAATGCAAAAATTAAACTGTAGTTAAAGACATTTTTCTTACGAATCAATTCATCTTTTAATTGCTTTTCCTTTTCTAATTGGGCGATTCTCTGTTCGGTATCTTCCAAGATTTTTTCATCGACCAGACTTTTATCTTTTGAAACCAAATCTGGCAACTTTCCTAAAAAATCACGATATAATTTCACCGAAGCATCTGTATTTTCAGAAACATTATAAAGGCTGTCTAATTTTTTTACACTTTTCTGAGCTTCCAAAGTATGCCCTTTTTCCAACGCGATTCCGTAGGATTTTTTTAATAAATCAATGGCTTCCTGGGGATCATTTTTTTTAATATAAATATCTGCTAACTCTTGAATTTGTTCAACCTCTTTTTTAGAATTTTCTTTAACGAAATCTTCCTTTAAAACTGTCTTTTTTGCTTCAATTGCTTTGTCGAATTTTTTATTTTCAATATAAAAGTCGGTCAGTTTCTTATTAATTTCCAAGGCTTGCGTTGGAGCCTCTTTTTTTGAAATCTCATAGGCATTGTTGAGATTGGACTCCGCTTTAGGAATATTATTCTGCTGAATATTTACATCTGCCATCTGGCTGTAACTTGCCGCCAGATCACCTTTATCCTTTTCGTTTTCATTCAATTGAATATTGCTTAAAATCGCTTCTTCTTTAGCTTCGGGAGAACTTGTGGAAAGTCTTGCCACATCATTAGAGTTGACTGCTTTACTTTTGCTTCTCGATGAACCTACCCGTGCGGCGCGGTTGTAATTGCTGATAGCCGGCGTAATTTTATTCTGCTTTTCCTGAGATTGAGCTAATTTCCTGCTTACTTTTTCAATATTCGGTTTGTCATTAATTTTCTCATAAATATTTTTCGCTTTCGTGTAATACTCCTCGCTTTTCTGAAAATTTCCATCATTAAAGAATGTTTCGCCGATACTGTAATAAGAATTGGCCTGTGCAGATTCATCCCTTGAATCCACAGCTTTTCGCAGCTTTACAGACTGTTTCTGGATGTCTTCGACAGGCTTCTCCATTTGAGCATATACAATATTCCCAGACAAAAAGAAAAACACGATAAAAAATGCGACCCTTTTCATACAACAAAGATAGGTATATACTAATGTATTACGAAAAGATTCACCAAGTGAAATCAGACGTTCACCAAGTGGATGACACGATCTTCTCATCATAGCGTAAGTTGGTGACAGAATCTTAATATTAATTGAAATTCTGTTAACAGTCAGCTCTTTAACATTGATTACATTTGATAAAACCAAAATCACTATGAAAAAACATTTTTACCTTTTATTATTTCCTGCATTACTACTGCAAAGCTGTTCTTTCCTGGAACAGAGCAATTTCATCGAAACCAAAATTATTTCGAGCGACCTGAACGAAAAGATTATTTACAAGTATTATCAGACAGGAATTGATGATTATAAAGTAGATTTCTATTCTGTTATAGAGTCAGATTCCACGAAATTGTTTGAACATTCTATAGATGATGCGCTTTTTACCTCTAATACTTATACCATTTCCGAGCATGAAGACCGGCTTATTATAAGGACAAAATTATTTTCAGAAGAGAAAAAGCTCACCACCCGAAACGGCAGATCTATCCTTCTTACCAACCGATAAACAGTTCATTTGAACTGTTTTTTTTTATTTGGAGCTTACTCCCGCTTTCCGCTCATACTCCTCACCCCAAAGCTCGCCAACGCTCTCCACTTCTAAACCCTCCTTCTCTCAAACCCTCCAACCCAGTTGCGGGGTATCCGCTGCAATCGGGGCTAGGGGTTTCAGCCGGTCATTCAAATATTCTGCAAAAACTCAAGCTCACCAAGTGAAACCCAGATTTCACCAAGTCTCCCAATTTCACCTCTTCAATCGGAGTAATTTTACTCCAGAAGTTTAAAATTTAAAATAAAAACAGTATGAAATTGAGACATTTTTTAATAATCGGATTATTGACTTTAGGACGCTTTACACAAGCTCAGGAAATCAAAAGAAATGCAATCGAAGTAACAGGCGTTGCTGAAATGGAAGTAGAACCGGATGAAATTATTTTCAACGTTGGTATTAAGGGAGATAATAAAAACCAATTAGCCGACAATGAGAAATCACTGTTTGAAACCCTAAAGAAAAACGGGGTGAAAAATGAAGACATCAAATTCCAGTCGATGTATCAGAATATTTACTCTAAAACTAAAATTTTCACGAAAAGTTTTCAGTTTAAAGTAAGCAAGACCACCGATATGGGAAACCTGTTTGAAAATCTTAATCAGAAATGGGTAAACAACATCAACATTGCTGAAATTAAGAATACCAAAATTGCAGATTTTAGAAAAACAGTAAAAATTAATGCCTTAAAAGCAGCCAAAGAAAAAGCAGATTATCTCTTGGAAAGCATCGGTAAGAAAGTGGGAACTCCGCTTGAGATCACAGAAATTGAAGATTATACAAGTGACATGATTTTGCCAAAAGCCTACAAATCTGTGAGAGTGAGCAATGTTCAAATGGAAGCCGCAGACGCAGGCGTTGATTATTCTTTTGATAATATCGAAAATATCAAGCTGAAGTACAGTATTAAAACGAAATACGAAATCCTTTAAAAAACATAAGATCATGACCATAATTAAATTCTTAACATTAACATTGGGAGCTACTGCATTTTTAAGTGCCCAAAGCTCACCGATCAGAAGTTGCGGAAAACCATTACATCCAAAAACGATCGTTCAGAATGATGCTCCCTCAGGAACCGTCAGCAAAGAGAATAAAATTCAGGTGGCTTTGCTTCTGGATACCTCCAACAGCATGGACGGACTGATCGATCAGGCAAAATCCAGACTCTGGAATATTGTGAATACTTTAACCACCTTAAAATACAACGGAAAAGCTCCACAAGTGGAAATTGCCCTGTATGAATACGGGAACGACGGGCTTCAGGACGAAAATTTTATCCGACAGGTAACTCCATTAACGCAGGATCTGGATCTGGTTTCCGAAAAATTATTCGCTTTAAAAACCAATGGTGGAAGTGAATATTGTGGTGCCGTTATTCGAGATGCCTCAATGAATCTCAACTGGGACGGCAATGAAAAAAGCATGAAACTGATTTATATTGCGGGAAATGAACCTTTCGATCAGGGAAGAATCAATTATAAAGAAACCATTTCTAAGGCTAAATCTAAAAATATTTATACCAACACCATTTTCTGCGGCGACAGAAGTGAAGGAATTCAAAGTTTCTGGCAAAGTGGCGCTACTATTGGTGACGGAAAATATTTTAATATCGACAGTGATAAAAAAGTAATTTATATTGAGACTCCTTACGATGTAAAAATTTCTGAATACAATTCAAAATTAAACGATACGTATGTCTATTACGGAAGCCGTGGCTCAGAATATAAGAACAAACAAATGGTTCAGGATAAAAATGCTGAAGTTCAATCTGCGTCGAGTTCCGTAGAGAGAACAGTAGCAAAATCCCGGAAAAATGCTTACAAAAATGATCACTGGGATCTGGTAGACCGGGCTGAAAAAGATGCTGATTTTATTTCAAAGGTCAAAGAAAGTGAACTTCCTGCTGATCTGAAAGGTAAAAGTAAAGAAGAAATCAAAAAGGCGGTGGCTGAAAAATCAGCACAACGGGGCCAGATTCAGAAAGAAATTGAAGTGCTTTCTAAAAAAAGACAGGGTTATATTGATACGGAAATGAAAAAAAGAGGCAACCCGGAGGCTGACGACCTTGGAAAAGCAATTGAAAATTCAGTGCTGGAGCTGGCTAAGAAAAAAGGGTACAGTATTTAAAAGTAAAAAAATTCAGGTATCTATTTGTCTGATAGAAGAAACTATGGAGTTTTACATCATGATAATACAAAAGGTGACCAAAACTAAGGTCACCTTTTGTATTTTGATAGGATAAACGTATGAAAATAGTAAACCCAAAGGTTTTACTAATTGTGTATTTTATTTTAAGGAAGCCAGGAAAAGCAGCAAAGCCACTTATTAAGCTGTACCGCTAATGCGATCGCTTCATCAAATCAACTTTGTTGATTCCTCTTTGCTCCTTATAATATTCAATGAGTTAAAATAAAACTTTGCGTTAAAACGTATTTGCCCTGGGTGTTTGAAATTAAAAATCCCATTTTGGAAACTATCTTCCGAATTTAAAATATCGGGACAGTGGATGTTTTTTACCTTTCATAAATCGGGATGCCATTTCCATTCCGGTTACAGAAAAAGTGATCCCATTTCCTCCGAATCCCAGCACGAAATAGGAGTTTTTAAACTTGGGATGCTCACTGATGTAAGGTAAACCATCTTTTGTTTCCCCGAAAGTCCCGGCCCAGACAAAATCGGTATAAAAATGATAATCCGGTTTTATTTTTTTTAGAACCTTTACAATTTCTTTTTCTTTTTTATCAAGAAGGGCGTCTCGTTTTTTGGAATCATAAAAATCCTCATCTCCGCCACCGATCAGCAGCCTTGCATCATCGGTTGTTCTCATATAAATATAAGGGTCATCCGTATTCCAGACTAATGTGTCGGTGATGTTTTTAAATTTATCATGATCAATTTCAGAAACAATGGCGTAGGTACTTTTTAAATCAACAAAATGCTCTTTGATTAAATTTTTACTCTCATAGCCAATGCAGTAAATGATTTTTTTTGCTTTGATCTGGTATCCGGAATCAACAGTCACCAAATTATATCCTTTACAATATTCAACTTTTGTCATTTCTGTTTTGTCGAATATTTTTAGTCCTTTTTTGGTATTCAATTCAAATAATTCATGAGAGAATTTAAAAGCATCAATACTCGCTCCCTGATCGGAGACGATGCCGCCAAACGTGTTTTCGAATCCGAATTTTTTTAGAACTTCTTCAGCTTCAAGCCATTTAACCTTAAATCCTGCTTTTTTTCTGGCTTTATATTCTTCTTTCAGCCAATTGACATCCTTCTTTTTCGAAGCAAAATATAATGACTGTTTTCTTTTAAAACCGGCTTTTGATTTAATTTTTTCTGAGAGTTTTTCAAGAGTATCGATGGAATCTGAGCAGGCTTTATAGCTGTTGACTGCTCCTTTCTGTCCAATTTTTTCTATCAGTTCAAAAAGAGGAACATCAATTTCATATTGCAGCATTGAAGTGGTTGCGGAAGTACTGCCATTGCAGATTTCACGTTTATCAATAAGTATGGTTTTATAACCGTCCGCAACCATTTGATGAGCCACCAGGCTTCCCGTAATTCCGCCTCCGATGATCAAAACATCACATTCTTCATTCGATTTTAAGGATGGATAGGAAGAAACCAATCCGTTTTTCAGCAACCAGAATGGTTCATTAGATTTAAGATTCATAGAATATTTTTCATAAAACAATTCAATAACCGCGCCTTTTATTAATTAAAAATTAAATAATGGTTTAATTATTGTTATCACTTAAAAATCAAACCACATTAAAAATTTATATATGATAACGATTATTCCAGAAGCTCCGGAGAATGTTGCGGCATTCAATGCGACGGGCGAGGTAACAAAAGAAGATTTTGAAAATCTGGTAATTCCACGGGTAAAAGCAAAAGTGGATCAATTTGGAGAGTTGAATTATTTGCTGTATTTGGATACTGATCTGGATAATTTTACGATGGGAGCATGGATTGAAGATACCCTCTTGGGTATAAAGAATCTGGCCAACTGGAACAGGGCCGCTATCGTAACGGATAAAGAAGGTGTACAGAAATTCACTGATATTTTCAGTGTTCTGATGCCTGGAGAATTTAAATCTTTTCCTAAAGAAAATTTATACAATGCCCTGTATTGGTGCAAGAATGGCAATGAAGTAGAGGCATAAGTACTATTTATTAAAGAAGAAGGGAAGCTATTGGCTTCCCTTTATTTATTTGTCACATGAAATACATTCCACAGGTACTTCTTCCTGATGAAGAACCTGTGATCCGTACAGTTGTTTATATCTGAAAGCGATGATCAACCCAATGAAAGTCATTCCCACTCCGACTAAAGACGGATAGTTATAGGAATACCCCCTTTCCAGAGGCAAACCTCCAAGGAACGCACCCATTGCATTGGCACAGTTGAATGCTGCCTGCATAAATGCTGCCGCCATCATCTCACTTTTGGGTGCCGCTTTCATCATCATAATGTTAATGGGCGCTGCAACCGACATGGATAACGCTCCGCAGATGAACGTTAATACCAGCGATAATCCCGTATGTTCAGAAAGGAAAAATACACCTGCAAGAGAAACCATCATTAAAGACATCAAAAGGACACATGTTTTTTCAGGACTTAACCTGTCTGAAAGATAGCCCCCCACTAAATTTCCTACCACCATTCCGCCACCGGCGAGAATCATGACATAGGCCATCTGGCTTTCTTTAATGCCTGACATTACTGTCATTAAAGGCGTAATATAACTAAACCAAGTGAAAAGTCCGCCAAAACCGATCGCGGTAATCATTAAAACAAGCCATGCCTGCTTTCTTTTGAGGAATTTAATTTCTTCTTTAAAATGGGTATCTTCATTCGTTTCAATAGCCGGAAGCCAGAGTTTTAGGAATAATAAGGCAATTAATCCGATGACGGCGACAATCGCAAAATACCATCTCCAGTGGAAAGTATGACCTATATAAGTTACCAAAGGAACCATCGCCAGATTGGCCACGGTGAGCCCTGTGAACATTAAGGAAATATAAAAAGCTTCTTTTCCTTTTGCCGCCATTCTCGCAGCCACTACTGTTCCTACTCCGAAAAATGCTCCATGTGGCAATCCGGAAAGAAATCTGATAATAAGCATGGTCGTATAATCAGGTGCTACTGCTGAAAGTGCATTGAACAGGGTGAAAATTACCATCAGAGAAAGCAATACTTTTTTCGGTGGAAATTTCACGGAATATCCGATCAGAATCGGAGCTCCGATTACCACTCCCAATGCATATGCGGAGATTAAATGTCCCGCTTCAGGTATTGTGATCTGCAAGGTCTTTGCAATATCCGGAAGCAGACCCATCACGGTAAATTCCGTGGTTCCAATACCTAAACCACCGATAGCCAGCGGTATTATTCTTTTATCAATCTTCATTTTTTATGTAAACCTTTTTGAAACTGTTTTGGAAAGAATTAATCACCTTAATTAATTCTATTTTGAAAGTGCAAAATTCGTCAGAAATTATCATTTAAACTTTAACTCAGCTAACCTAAATTTGCTCTGTATTAACCTTTTTAATTAAATTTGAATTCAATATTAATCAAAAGAGAACGTAATGAAAATTCAGAAAGAAATCATTGAGTTTGAAGAAGGTAAATCATTCAAACTGTTTTCACCTTCGCTTAAAAACTGTTTTTTCTGGCATTACCATCCGGAAATCGAGCTGGTGTATGTAGAAGCGTGTAACGGCATCCGCCATGTCGGTAAAAATATTTCAGATTTTGAGGGAAGTGATCTTTTACTGATTGGCTCCAATATTCCGCATCTCAATTTTGATTATAAGATTCAGACCGAATGCAAGCAGCTTGTCTTACAGATGAGAAATGATTTTCTGCAGAATATTATTCTTCCCGTTCCTGAATTTGATACTATTAAAAAATTACTTGACCGTTCATATTTAGGTTTATCTTTTTCAGGGGAAACGAAAAGAATGGTGGTTGAAAAACTGCATCTCATGAAGGATAAAAATTCTTTCGAGTCTTTAATGGGCTTGATGGATATTTTACATATTCTTGCTAACTCCGGTGAAGTGAAAGAATTAAACAATGAAGACACTCGAATCAAATGGTTTTTAAATGATAAAATAAGAATGGGAACGATCTACGATTATATTCATGAGAATTACGACAAAAATCCCAACGTAAATATTATTGCTGAAAATGTGAATTTAAGTACTCCCGCTTTTTGCCGGTATTTTAAAAAACAAACGAATATGACCTTCACCGATTTTGTGAATAATTACAGAATCAATCAGGCAAAATTACTGTTGCTTCAAAATGAAGGAATCACCGAAGTCTGCTTTCAGGTCGGTTTTGAAAGTCTTTCTTATTTTAATAAGTTGTTTAAAAAACTGATGAATGAAACGCCGACCGAGTTTAAGAAAAAACATTTGAGTAAGGTTGTATAATTTTAAATGTAAACACGAATGGCACCAGTATTTACACTAATAGGCACAAACATCTTCGTAATCTGTGAGAGATAACTTGGGAGAAATTATGTAGGTATTTTTTGCCACGAATGCACGAATATTTTTATTTCCCACAGATCCCCACGGATCCCACGGATTTTCACAGATACTGCTGCTGATCTATTTTTGCTCAATCGTAGTGATCTTTCATAAGTAGAGCGGCTTGATGAGAATTAAAACGGGTAGTTGTCAAAAAAACTTAGCGGACTTCGTGTTCAACATTTCAAGTGTAAGAAAAATCAATCTGCGTCATCTGAGAGAGCAAAAATCAACATTAAAATTTAAACTCAGATTCTTTAACTTTTTATTTAGTCCCCAGGCTTTGTATTTGATCCGAGATTGCTTTCCTCGTAATGACAAAAAAATCGCTCCAAAAATTGAAGCGATTTATATATTAATGAATATGTTTTTCTGCGTGATAAGAACTTCTCACCAAAGGCGAACTTTCAACGTGTCTGAAGCCTAAACTTCTTGCAAAATCCCCGAATTCATCAAACTCTTCAGGCGTAATGAATTTTTTTACAGGAAGATGTTTTTTTGTTGGCTGTAAATACTGACCTAAGGTAATGACGTCTACATTTGCATTCCTGATGTCCTCGATTGTTTGGAACACTTCATGTTTTTCCTCACCTAAACCAAGCATTACACCGGTTTTCGTTCTTCTTTGTCCGGCTTCTTTTAAATATCTCAACACCTCAAGGCTTCTTTCATATTTTGCCTGAATTCTTACCTCTCTTGTCAAACGTTTTACGGTTTCCATGTTGTGAGAGATTACTTCCGGAGCAACATCTACCAATCTGTCAAGGTGTTTTGTTAAGCCTTGGAAATCAGGAATTAATGTTTCCATCGTAGTTCCCGGAGAAATTCTTCTTACCGCATTTACGGTTTCACCCCAAAGAATTGAACCCATATCTTTCAAATCGTCACGGTCAACAGACGTTAAAACGGCGTGTTTGATCTTCATTAATTTGATCGAACGGGCTACTTTTTCAGGTTCATCCCAGTTTACATCAAGCGGTTTTCCGGTTTTTACCCCACAAAATCCACAGCTTCTGGTACAGATATTTCCAAGAATCATGAAAGTGGCTGTTCCCTCTCCCCAGCACTCCCCCATATTTGGGCAGCTTCCGCTTTGGCAAATTGTATTTAATTTATATTTATCAACCAAAGTCCTTAATTCTCTGTAATTCTTACCGGTAGGCAATTTTACACGAATCCATTTTGGCTTCTGAACGGTAGTATCTTGAACTAAATTTTCCATTTATTTCTCAAATTGAGGTTCAAAGTTAGTGATTTTTTTATCGACTTCATCTACGATATGAATTGATGAAAATGATAATTTATCGAAAATTATTTATAGCCACGAATGATTATTGGGTATTTATTTACATAAAAAATTTATGCATTCATGGCTATAACTACGAGTTGATAAAATTAATTATCATCAAACTCGTTATTCTTCAGTAATTCGGCTAAAACTTTTTTCGCCCGCATGACCCGAACTTTCGTATTGGCAACAGAAATTCCCAGCTCTTCAGCAATTTCTTTGATACTTTTTTCTTCAAAAAATCTCAGTTTAATAATATCCTGATAATTGGCATCCAGCGATTCAATGGTCGTGATGATTTTTTTTTGTTCTTCATCCGAAATCATTAATTCTTCCGGTGATTTGGCATATTGATTCTTTACTTCATCCAAATTTTCCGTCGGATCCTGGTTCTCTCTTGATTTTTTTCGCCAAAAATCGATAATGGTATTCTGAGCAATGGTAAGCACCCAGGTTTTAAATTGAAAATGCGGATCATACATATCCAATTTTGACAAAACTTTTGAAAAAACATTGACCGTAATTTCGTCTGCATCATTTTCATCCCTCACTTTTTTCATCACAAAAGAAAAAACATCAACCCAAAAGATGTTGATGAGCCTGGTTTGAGCTTTCTGGTCTTTTTCCTTTGCTTTACCGATGAGCAGGAATAATTGTTCTTCGTTCATTAATAACAAATATAATTGATTTTGGTGAGAAAGCAAGGAGTTGGAAGCTGGAGGATGGAAGTTTTCATCTTATTGGGAATATTAGATTCTTTACGACCCTGCCACTTCGTTCTGATCAATAACCCGTCAGCAAATTTTTTAATAGATATTTACTTTCTTAGCATCAAGCTTTCTTCGCCTTATTCCTCTGAAATGATTATCTTTGCACATTAAAAATTTAAAGCAGAAAATAATGAACTCTTTTATTGAAGAACTGAAATGGCGCGGACTTTTTGCCGACATGATGCCGGGAACGGATGAACAACTGAACAAGGAAATGACCTCAGCCTATATCGGTTTTGATCCCACAGCAGATTCTTTACATATCGGAAGTCTTATTCAGATTAAAATTTTGGCTCATTTTCAGCAGCATGGTCACAAGCCAATTGCGCTAGTTGGTGGTGCTACGGGAATGATTGGTGATCCTTCAGGGAAATCTGCAGAGAGAAATCTTCTGGATGAAGAAACTCTGCTTCATTATGTTGAGTGTTTGAAAAACCAGCTGGCAAGATTCTTACATTTTGACGGAAATGAAACCAATAAAGCGGAATTGGTAAACAATTACGACTGGATGAAAAATATTTCTTTCCTTGATTTTGCAAAAAATGTCGGCAAAAATATTACGGTAAACTATATGATGGCCAAAGATTCCGTGAAAAAAAGATTTTCAGGTGAATCTGGTGCTGACGGAATGAGTTTTACGGAATTTACGTATCAGTTAATTCAGGGGTACGATTTCCTACATTTATATCAAAACGAGGGCGTAAAGCTTCAGATGGGAGGTTCTGACCAATGGGGAAATATCACAACAGGGACAGAATTAATCCGAAGAAAAGCTCAGGGAGAAGCATTTGCTTTAACGGTTCCTCTGATTACGAAAGCTGACGGTTCTAAATTCGGAAAGTCTGAAAGCGGAGAAAATTACTGGCTTGACAAAAAGAAAACCTCACCTTATAAATTCTATCAATTTTGGTTGAATGCAACAGATGTTGATGCTGAAAGATTCATTAAATTCTATACTTTCTTAGGAAAAGAGGAAATTGAAGCTTTGATTGAAGAACATGGAACAGCTCCTCACGAAAGAAAACTTCAGAAAAAATTAGCAGAAGAAGTGACAGTTTGGGTTCACGGAAGAGAAGAATATGAAAAAGCTTTAAAAGCTTCTGAAATTCTTTTCGGACGTTCAACTGCGGAAGATCTGGTAAGTCTTGACGAAGAAATTTTCCTTGAAATTTTTGATGGTGTTCCTCAAAAAGAAGTTGCTAAAGCTGATGTGTTGGGAGTAAATATCGTTGATCTGCTTTCTGAAAAATCAGGATTTCTGAAATCTAAAAGTGAAGCGACAAGAGAATTGAAAGGAAATTCAATTTCTGTCAACAAAAATAAAATCAATGAGGTTTACACAGCGAGCGAAACTGATTTAATTGACGGAAAATTCCTTTTATTACAAAAGGGTAAAAAGAGTTATTTCATTGTAAAAGTGATCTAATATCCAAAACTAAGAGGACTTCTTTATCAGGAGTTTTCCTGATAAACAGATAAAAACAAATCGCTGCAAGAGAAATCCTGCAGCGATTTTATAATACAACTATTTCGAAAGTTATTAATTTCTAGAATGTGTAAGAAGTAGAAGCAGAAAGGTATTGCCCGCTTGAAGTTCCCTCTTTCTTCAATTCTCCGTCTACCCAGATCTGAACTTTAAGTGTAGATGAAGCATTTGCCCCTATGGCATTTACGGCTACATTAGCTCCATAAGCACCTTTTTCAGATGTAATTTCAGGACTTGACCATGTTTCGCCGCTTAAGCTGCTGGCTGTCGTAGGATTTCCGTCGATTCCGTATACCGCTACGTCAATATTAGCCCCTGATGATGCAATGGCCTTGAAAACAACTTTATGCTCGCTTCCTGCTCCGTTTACCGGATTGTCATCGTCATCACTGCTGCAAGATGATGCAAACCCGATTAGCATGGTCGCCAACAATACAATGAATGTTCCTTTCAACAATTGATTTAGTGTCATTTTTTTCATAAATTTCCTTTTTTGGTTTAAATTTTTACTACTACTTAAGTCTATGATAAGTGATTTGGTAATGCAAATGTAGAACTCCCTTCAATGCCTATCAATCCAAAAAAAGCAGTAATTTTTCATACCCATTTTCAGGTAGATTTTTATCTGAAGAAAATTTTATCTATCTTGTAAATTATTTGATAAATAATTGAATTTGATGGTTATAATGAGGCATTTTTCTCTTTTAATATTTGTTTTATTTTCATTTAGTTTACAATCCCAGCAAATTGTTCCACTTAACGAAAAAAAATATACGGACAGTCTACAAGCTGTGATCGAAACCAGAAATAGCAGAGACAGCAAGGCGACTGCGTATTTTCTTCTTTCCAACTATTACCGTAATACAGATACGATTGCAAGTAAAAAGTACTTGGCTTTAGGCAAAAACTCATCAAAACAGTTTCCTCTCTTAGCCGCTAAATCTCATTATTATGAAGGACAGTATCTGCTCGAAAAAGATAAAGAGAAAGCCGCAGAGGCTTATCAAAAGGCGATTCAGGAGCTGTCAAAAATTAAATCCGAAGAGTCAGATTATTTCCAATCCTTATGCTGGTATAATTACGGTGTCGCTCAAAAAAACAAAGAAGGTTATCCTTTTTTGCTTAAAATTATTCTTGAGAAGGCGATCCCATTACTGGAAAAATATCCGGAGAGTAAGAATTTAGGTTTTTTATATTCTCAGCTGGCCATCATCCTTACCTATAACGCTGAATTTGAAAAAGCCGGAATTTACAATAGAAAAGCATTGGATATTCTTGAGAAAACAGCTCCAAATTCCTCAGAACTATTCTTTGCTTATCTGAATGCTGCCAGCAACTTCTGCTATCAGGCAAAGGGAGATGAAGCGAAAAAAAATCTTGATAAAGCGGAAAAATTAATTATCCGATATCCTGATTCCTCATTAAATGCCTCTTTTTATTATGGAAAAACATTGTATTTTATTACCAAACAGAAACATGATGAATCATTGATTGCTATCGATAAAGGTTTAATATATGCTAAAAAGTTCAATCTCAGTCTTTTGGCTCAGATGTTCTATTTTAACAAATATGATATTTTAAGGAAGCAAAAGAAATTTGGTGAATCCAAAGCAGTACTTGAAAATATTCTGAAAGAAAAAACGCTGATGGCTGATGCCAATAATAAAAAATCAGTGTATAAACAGCTTTCAAGTTTGAGTGAGGAAATGGGAGATCCAGCCGAGGCGTTAACCTGGGAAAAAAAATATTCTCGGCTAAGTGACAGCTTACATTCAGAAAATGTAAAGCTTGAAATCAATAAGCTTGAAACCAAGTTCCAAACGGCAGAAAAGGAAAAAAAGATTGCCCAGAAAGAACTTGAAATCAATAAGAAAAATCTCTATTTATGGATATTAGGGTTAGCCTCTTTATTCTTAATGATCCTCATTATTTCCATTTACCTGTATCATAAAAAACTGACACGACAAAGAGCAATCAATCACCTGCAAAACCTTAAAGAAATACAGCAGAAAGAAGAACTTAATATGGCCAAAGCCATTCTTGAAACTGAAGAGAAAGAAAGAGAACGGATTGCCAAAGATCTCCACGACGGACTGGGAGGGATGTTGGCAGGAATAAAAATAAATTTTTCAACCTGGTCCTCTACGACCGGCTTGGAAAATAATCAGCAGGCCGGTTTCGACAGGATCTTGGACCAGCTGGATCATTCCGTTAGGGAACTCAGAGCTGTAGCCAGGAACCTGATGCCTGAATCTTTATTAAATTTAGGACTGGAAGCAGCTTTAACTGATCTCTGTGAATTCTACAGCCGCAACGATCTGGAAATAGAATGTCAGGCCCTGAATATTAATCATCAACTTCCGTTATCTGTTCAGAAAAATATCTATCGGATTATTCAGGAGCTGCTTGCTAATGCCGTAAAGCATTCGCAAGCAGACAGTATCCTGGTGCAATGTTCACAATCGGATTCTAATTTGATGATTACGGTTGAAGATAACGGAAAAGGGTTTGATGAAAATATTTATAAAACCTCAAAAAGTATGGGAATCCGAAATTTGAAAAACAGAGTTGATTATCTAAAAGGAAGCATGGAAATCCATTCCGACAAAGAGGGAACCCAGATTAATATTGAACTGAATACAGATGCAATCTCATAAAATAAACATCGTCATTGTCGACGACCATCCTATCGTTATAGAAGGGCTAAAAATAATGCTCAACAACCAGTCGGTTTTTAATGTCGCTGAAACATTTACCTCAGGTGCGGAAATTATAAATTTTGTACAATCCGGAGAAGTAGACATTATTTTACTCGACATTACACTTCCGGATTCCAATGGAATAGAATTGTGTAAAAAAATTAAAATAATTTCTCCGGGAACTTCCGTAATTATGTTCAGTAACCGTTCTGAAAGAAGTATTATTATGCAGTGTATCCAAAACGGGGCGAGTGGCTATTTACTGAAAAACACATCAATTGATGAGCTTATAGACTGTATTAAAGGGGCACTTTCCGGAGATATTGTTTTCTGTAAAGAGACCAAAGACATTATCAGTAAGCCGTCTCCGAACGAATTTATAATACCCCGTCTTACCAAACGTGAAAAGCAAATTTTAAAACTCGTAGCACAGGGAAAGACAAGTGCAGTGATTGCAGAAGAGCTATTTTTAAGCCCGTTGACTGTCGATACGCACCGAAAAAATCTTCTGCAGAAATTCCGGGCAAAAAATTCCACAGAACTTATCAGTCTGGCCCTGCAGCAAAATCTCATTGATGAGTAAAATTTCAGCCTCCGCTTCCTGATGGTTTCAGTGGCAGAACAGTTTAATTTCACTTAAAAATATCATGAATTAAAAGGAAAGACTAGGTGATAGTTTGCCTTTTATCATTCCCAAAAAAACCATTCCGAGTCTCAAAAATGATATATTCTCTTTTTCCAGTGATCTTGATCAGTTACAAAAGTTGGGGAGAAATTTCAAGATTTAAAATATGTTATTTCCCACAGATAGCCAGATTTTCAAATGATGATGCTCATTTTTATTGCTCAATCTTCTCGATCTTTTATCAATAGAACAGCTTGGTGAGCCTTAAAACGAGTAGTAGTAAATAACCTTTGAGGACTTTGTGTTCAAATAATAAAAGCATACAGCAAGGCTATCATTTGCTGGGTAGAACGCCATTGCGAACGGAAAATCAGCAGTATCATTTAAAGAACTTAGCGTTAAAAATAATGATTATGGCCACGAATTCACGAATATTTTATGTCCCACAGATCTGAGACAAGATTCTTATCGAATGAACTTGTTAAATACCTGACATTCAACTAAGAGTATCATCTGTGGAAATCTATTGAATCCGTGGGAAATAAAAATTACTACCATTGAATCTTTAAAATTTCCTTTACATTATTTAAGTCTTTCCAGGTTGTAACATCATTGAATACTTATACATCAGGTTTCACCCGACGCTACTCCTATTTAACCCTTTCGGGGGGGGAAGGTAAATTAAAAAAGAAAACAGCATAAATTCCTATTTTAATTTTCAAGCGATTTAAACTTTTTGCCAAATCCCCAAGTTTTGGGCCTGATCCGTGATCCTGATCTGTTTTGCGAACAGGCCATGAATCCCATAAAAAAACCGTTTCATTGCTGAAACGGCTCTTTTTTAGTTATTTTTTCTTCCTATAATTCCAGGAAGCTGTGTGTTACGCTTACTACTTTATTGGTTCCTTTTCCAATAATGGTATCTGATTTTGCAATTTCACTGTCAATCCACATATTTACAATCAGTTTTGAATCATCATACGGAAGATCCGCACTTGCGGCTACTCTTAATTGAGACTGGCTTTCATCCACAAAGAACTCATCACTTTTCCATGAAATTCCTGTAGCTGTATAGTTGGTTTCGGCTCCTGTGCCAATCTGTGTTGCAATAGCATTGAATTTTCCTGTAACAGGAGGTACGGGAGCCGGTGTAGGACCACCGGTAACTATTTTAGATTCAAATTGTACAATATGTTGTTTGTCTTCGTCATCATCATCCTTTTTACAAGAATTTATAACAGTGGTTATTGAGAATAATGCGACAAATAAAAAGGAAAGTCTACGTAAACTTTTTGAGTTGTAAAATTGCTTCATTTTTTCCAAATAGATTTTTAATGTTTCAAATATAGGTTTTTTATCAATATAAAAATAACTTTTTTGAAAATTTTCCAATAAAGATTTCTAAACAATATCAAATCAACAAAAGGCAAAAAAGGAGAAGATAAGGCTTACAACAGGAATATAATTTATTAATTATCTTTGTTGTATGAATTTAGATTATATCGTTCGCGAACCCGAAAATATTACTCCGACTACCCCTATCCTTTTTATGCTCCACGGTTACGGAAGCAATGAACAGGATTTGTTCAGTTTCCGAGAAACGCTTCCTGCAGACTGGATTATTGTAAGCTTCAGAGCCCCAAGAGAGACCCAGTTTGAAGGATATTCCTGGTATGACATTGATTTTAATGACCCTGAAAATTTCATTGATGTCCCTCAGGCTAAAGAATCATTACATTCTGTGCTTGAAAATATTTTAAAAATCGTTAACCACTACGGAATTACAGAAGGAAAAACCCATCTCTGCGGTTTTAGCCAGGGTGGAATTTTATGCTATGCCTTAGCCTTGCAGTATCCGGAAATGTTTAATTATATCGCTTGCATGAGCTGTTATCCCGAAGAAAAAATAATGGACGGAATAGTGAAAGACAAAAAGAAGCTGGAAGGTTTACGTTTTTTTATCTCACACGGTACCGATGATGCGGTTATTCCATTGGAATGGGGAAGAAAAGCAGCAGATCTACTGTACGATCTCAGCTGCTATTTTTCTTTCAGAGAATACATGAGCGGTCATGGAGTCAATCAAAAGAATTACATGGATTTAATGGAATTCTTTTCTAAATAATTACATTACCATCCAATAAAGGACATCCAAATATAATTTTTCTGCTAATGATTGGTGGTTGTCGATATAAAAATTTTGTTAGAATATGGAAAAATCGACCAAGCTAAGACCTTCGTGTTGATCCATATTCTAATAAAAAAAACATTGATGTGAAAAATAAATATAAATCAATCATAAATATTGCTAAAAACACTCACAATTTTATCCTTTACTCTTTTTGCTTCACATATTGGACATTGAAAAAATATTATATAAATAACTGGCATTAGGGAGTTAATTAGTAAAAAATAAAAGTGAAATATATAAAATAGTCTTTTGGGTATTATAACAGAGCATGTATTTCCTTTAGCAGTCAATAAAGAGCATGACGGAAAGTAAAATTCAGTCCGTTAAGGATAAAATTAGATTAAGACAAACCTTAAAAAAGCCGATTTATAAACCGGTTAAGTACATACCTTAAGTCTTAAGCTCCCCCCCCTTAATGATGAAGTTTAAATCCCATGAAGGCTTAAGCCTCATTTAATGATAAGTTTTGGGCAAAACCTCATAAAACTGATCGTCCCAAGACGGACTGAAGCCTGTCTCCTATTGATTTATAGAATATTATATTGACCGAACTGAGGTTATTACTAATTTCTGTGAAATGTTGCTTTCTTTACCATTTTATAATAGCTCAAAAATCATTTTCAAAATTGAGATATGTATTTTCTTCAATCAAAACAAAAGGTTTGCTGAAAATTTTTGCGCTCAGCTATGGGCAGCTTACATATAAGGCTGCCCTTTTTGGACAGCCTTTTAATTTTTTTGGTCAACAAGCCTTCTTAATCAGAAATAATAGTATTATCAAAAATTAAGAGCAGTGAATATTATAAGGATTCTATATTTTTTAATCAGGTAAAAAATTAAAGACCTAAATATACATAAGTACTTACACTCATACTTAAAGGTCTTACATCCAAAGTTGCCTGCGTTACATTTCCATTAATAGATTCTGTTGTAGCAGAAACTGTATGACTATGATCTCCTGCGTTTGAAGTTTGATACGTACCAGAAGTATCATCTGCAATATCAGTTAAACTATCACTCCTAGTAACTTGATAACTTGTATTTCCCCGATCTACATAATTATGATTATGTGATCCGGCAACATTTGTACTTCCCGTTGAAGACAATGTAATATTTGGAAGTTGATTTCTACTAATTGTTTTAGTATTAGTATTTGATAATCCTCCGGGAGTTGCATTATTCTGAACCAGATAAGCATTTGTTGCATCCGGTAAATTAGCTGAGAAACCCAGAGTATTAGCTTGGGTTTGTTGACTGGAAGTTAAGCTCGCTACGGAACGTCCATCTAATTTAACCCACCCGTTATGATCTGCAGTGATAAGACTATATTTAATATCTCCAGTTAAATTAATTGCTGTACCAATAGTTTTCCATTCTGGTGAAGTATCACCCCCGTTTGATGTCAGCACTTGTCCTAGTGTACCTGCACTCCCTTGATCCGTAGCATTACCCCCAACATTTAGTTCATTGGTAATCTGCAAACTTCCATTTACATGAAGTGATTTTCTAGGGGTTTCCGTATTAATTCCTACTTGAGAAAAAGAAATAGTTGAAATTAAAGTAAAAATAAAAAGCAATGTGTTTCTCATAAATTTATTTGGTTTAAAAAATAGCGAAATAGGTATTAGCTGATAAAAAGAAAAAAAACGGTTGAGGATAAAATTTATTAAAATTATACACTTACCAAAATGAAAATTACCTACAAAATTTGACTTTTAACAGCTAAATGATCATATGACTTTGCAGATTTTTCTCTTTTCTACAATTTTTAACGTTATTGGATCTTTTACATACCTTAGTGTAATGAAAGTATGCTCTAAGAGTACCCTTAATTTATCTGATAAATTATTAATGTGAATAAAGTTCTATTAGAATCAAGACACAAATTGAATGTCTTTCTTCACTCAAGAAGCGTCCTTTGCTGATGGAACATTTATATACTTAGCATCACTATCATAAACAGTAGTAAAAAATTAAGCATATGAGCCACTTGAGAAAGGGCTGTTATTCCGGAAGTTCTCTTTACATCCAATACCTGTGTTGGATTTTCTATATTAATTCCTACTTGGGAAAATAAAGTAATTGAAGCAAAAAAAATAGTGTTTTTCATAAATAAATTTTAATGTACTGCAATAAGTTAAAATACTCATCGTATTTTACGCTTTCAATAAATTCGAAAATCTAGAAACAATACGCTCTTTTGTACAATTTCAGGAATTCTGTGTTTTTAAAATCTTGCATCCAAAGACATCCCATACCTAAATGTAATAAATTTAGCTTTTAGACGACTTTTATACGTAAATAAATATATAATTTTAAATAATTAAAGTAATATTTACTACAATAATACAAATTTATAATATTTTAACAATTATAAATGCTTTAGATATTTATCGATTCATGCGTAGATTTTTTTCCAACATATTTTTAAGGTTTTAAAACCCTAAGTTCCATTGTCTCACGGAAAAGTACACCCAAAAGCAAATAAACAACTGATAGTCAAAATATTGAATACAAAAGAAAGAAAGAAAGAAAGAAAATAATCATCCGTTTTAAGATCATTGATCATCTGATTTGTGTACCTATTACCAAAAACAGAGCAGAACCTTCTTTTCTACTTGCTAAAGGCATTTCCGAGGCTTCATTATTCAACCTTTAAAACACAAAAGTTACGCATGAAAATATTGAACAGCCAGAAGAAAACCTTACTGCAGTCTGGGGCGACCCGGAGATGACCGGTAAGAAGAAAAAACTCGAACTTGCTTATTGATCTCGTTAACAGTGATCTGAGATCTTTGCTCAGGAATTTTGTGTGTACCATTCCCACTATCAATTATTATTTGGGAAGATGAGCCGGTTTCATCATTTTAATTTAATGAAATTTAAGTTTGAGAAACCATTTACAGCAATGTAGGATGAGTTTTCTTTTCAGCATGTTCATAGACTGAAAAAACAAAAGAATCCATCAGCGGAGAAATGGTGAGACCTTTTACCGCTATTTTTGATTATCTGAATGATAAATTGTATCTTAGAAAAAACAAAAATTTCGATAAACCCTTTCATTTGGATATGAGCGCGGTTTAATTTTAGGCTGGATAGCCTGGAGCGGCAAAGCGATATTGTAAAAGTGGCAACTCAAAACGTAAATGCAGCTTAAGTGTATCACAGTAATTGCCTGCAATATAATTTTACCCTGAAAATAGGTTTCTCAATTGCTGGTGTAAGAAAAGAGTAAACTGATGATCAATCAGGAATACAAGAAGAAAACAGGATGATGAGTATTACCAGAAGTAGTACCGCCGGATATGACAATGGAAAAAATTCCACAACCTGCTGAGATCTTATGAAGGCAGAGCAATATCTATGATGGTAAAGAGAAAGACCGGCTTTTTGAAATTCAGTTTTACAAGAGAAGATCCAATCCCATATCAGGAATAAATATGAATACCGAAGAAACCACATTAGACAAGATCCGTACAAGACCCAGATTTAAAATGTTTACTCATTTGAGCAAGGAAGAATACGCCGAAAATCTGAAAAACTACCTTAGTGATCATCAGGATGAATTTTCAGGAAATATCAACAGAGAAGTGGCTACCATTTGCGTAGAAACGGGCGATAACAGCTACTGGAAACCACAGTTAGCACTGAGAGTAGAGATAGAAGACGAACAAACCGCAATACGGGGTATTTTCGGACCCAGTTCAGCGGTTTGGACTTTTTTTATGTTTCTTTATTTTTCGTTTTCAATTCTGTGGATGACTTTTTTCACCATGTATTATGTGGAAAAACAAATCAGGAGCCATGAGTATCCATGGGCCTTGCATGCTTCTTTCTTAATGCTCATCTTTATTGCACTGACCTATGCCGCAGCACGATTCGGACAGCATAAAGGAAAAGATGAAATGCTGAAGCTAAGAAGATTTGCCGAGGAATCGACTCTTCAGTTTGAAAAGAAAAACCATTAAGGAGATTGTGTTTTAGGGTTCTCAGGCATCTGCTGGATCATCGCTTTTGCAGCCCTGATAGAATCAACCACTTTTTCGCGGTTGTTCTGCTCTCTTATGATTTTTTCAACATTGGGTTCAATCATTTTGGTCATTTCCTCTACAGACACATTATTCGCGTTAGGATCTTCCAGTAAATTTCTCCAAGGCTTTCTTTTACCCCATTTATAATCCCCGTAAACTAGTACTGCTGTTCCTTTTGCTTTGGTGGTTGCCCCTCCCGGATTCAGTACCCATGTATCGGCATATCCGTATAACCATTTTGCATCTTTCATCAGCAATCTCAAACAAGAATGTGACGCCGGATATCCGGGGAGGTCATACTGATGCCATCCAATTCCGTCAAGATTAAAAATATTAAAATTATAAGGCAATTTCCATTCGCTGCTTACCGTAGAAATAGCAAGCTGTTTTTTCCAGTTGGCAAATGTTAATCCTGTTTTTGTCTTTGCCGTTTTTTTCCCCATACTGGTAGGTCCCCATTTTACGAGGCTTCCGTCTGTATAAACCCCATAAGCCTGAAGAGGATAAGAAAATACCACAAACTTCTTAACCCCGCTCAATACATCCAGCTGCATGGGAAAAGGAGAATAAGACATAAGAGTTGTATCTATCTTTGCAGGAACCACCAGCGTATCAGAATTCCACTTATTTTTAGAATCCAATCTGTTTAAGGCCAAAATAGCATAACGTTCCCTTTCACTATATTTTTTACTGAATATCGAATAGGCAGAATCTCTCAGCTTTTTATCTTTAGGAAGCACAAAGGCATTGTAAAAGCCTGTTTCCTGCATCGCAGGAGGCATGGATTCTTTTTGTACCACAGGGGAATCTATTTTTACAGAATCTTTTTCAGCTTCTTCAGGGAGGTCCGAAATTGCGGTTGCCGTATCAGTGATCGCATCATTAACTTTTTCAATTTCTTTTTTACAGGAAACCACGAAAAATGCAATGATTAGTGTTGATAGAAATGATTTTTTCACAAGAATGTTTTTCATAAAAATAAGGAGTCATTTAGTTTTGCTACTCAATACAAATATCAGACCTAATTTTTAATCCTGAAAATTATTCATATAAATACCGTAAAAAAACGGTGATTTTTAAGTGGAAAAGAACCGAGAATACTCTTCTGAAATTTTTCGGTGTATTGAATCGCTTTTGACTCTTATGAAAGCTGCTGACCCTATTTTTTGTTTTCAATGTAACTTTAAAACCCAGGCGGCAATAAGCTGACCTTCAGACATCGAACGCGATACCGGTGAGCTATCCTATTTTAGAAGGACCTTAAAAATTAGTTTCACAACCAGCTAAACTATAACAGTTTATTATTTTTAGCGTAGGCCAGAGCTTCTGCGATATTGTTAACTCCTATTTTTTCAAAAAGTTTTTTTCTGTGAAATTTAACCGTATCCGAAGTTACGAATATCTTATCAGCAATTTCAGTAATCTTCAGCCCGCTGGCCGACAGACTTAAAATTTCATATTCTCTTTGGGAGAGTTTTTTCTTCTCTTCTTTAAACCATTGATCCTTCTGGATATCATAGATCCAGAGGTCATCACTTTGATCTTTGCTGAGAATGACATTTCCGGATGATTGTGCACTGGAAAGTGATACCATACAAATCGCTTTCCACACTTTACCATCATCTGTCAGAAAAAAGGGGGTCAATTTGTGATTGATAAGCACTTCATTTTTTTTCTCATTAATTAAACAGAAATCATAAGAAATCGTATAGAGTTTTCTGTCTTCTATTTTCAGTTTTTCATAGAATTCGAATCCAGCTTTATTAATCTTTACCAGGAGTTCCAGATCTTCCGGTTTTACATTTTTAAAATAGAATGCATAACCAAGCTTTTTCACCTCTTCTGATGTCATTCCGCATAAAAAAAGAGGATTGTCCGAGACATATTCGAAAGCCTTTTCAAAGTAATCAATAATATATAAACTCTGGTAGGACATTCTGGAAAATGCCTTTACAGCTTCCAGATAGTCATTTCTCTGCGAATAGTCAATCTTGGCATCAGATTCTATTTTATTGTTTTCATTAAAAAACCTGCTGATATCTTCCATGGCACTTGATAGGGACACTACCTAAAAGGGTAGTTTTCATCTTTATAACACAAATCTACACAAAAGTGTAGTTCCCTGCAATACAACTAATTGTATTTTTGTTATTAATTACATAAGGGTGGAAATTTTAATCAAAGAGGTATCAACACAAATTTTAGGTAAAAAAACTAATTTATAAGTTAGTTCAGAAAAAACACAAAAACCATGAAAACCCTTATAAACTAATCAATAGTACCGTCACTAAGGCGGTATTTTCAATTTTCAGACCTGCTGACGACGGTTTATAATCATCATTACAAAATGGCACAAAATTGTTTAACCATCTTTCTACAAGGAATGCCTAAAAAGACTTTTTTATCTTCCGCTCCTCTCACATATTTTCCGGATAATAGCAAACATTTTAGTTCATCAGCCCATTCGTTCCTAGTGTAAGCCAGGAAATGATCAGATTATATTTAAACATGCGCTACATGTTTCGCATTATTCAAAAAGTCAGTCTTACTCATCCCTCAGTTGGTCGACTTTTGCAACCGTCATGACTGATATTTACATATTGATAAGCCGGATCTGCGTCCATATGTAAATACCCTCAATTTTAAAGGATCTTCAGATAGCATTCTTTACATGTTTATATCTTTATTCCGTGCAAATTTTTTACCTCCGCCATAACAAAGGTACTGTGCGTACTTCCAATTGAATCTACCGATCCTAATTTATTAAATACAAAATCCTGATAATGTTTCATGTCCTTTGCCTGAACTTTTAAAAAGAAGTCATAATCACCGGAAATGTTAAAACACTCCACCACTTCGTCTATTTTGAGGATTTCTTTTACAAAATCGTGTCCGACAGATTTTTCGTGAATCTTTAATTTAATCTGACAGAGAACCATAAATCCACGATTGAGTTTTTCGGCATCAAGTATCGCTGCATATTTTCTGATGTAACCTTCCTGCTCAAGTCTTTTAATCCTTTCGTAGACAGGTGTAAGAGACAGGCTAACTTCCTGTGCAAGCTCCTTAACGGTTAGTTTTGCATTGTTTTGTAATAGTTTTAAGAGCTGTAAATCTTTTTCGTCAATATTATCCACAGTAAAATTTTCTGTTTTTGTTTTAAAAATTTAAATATACAGAAAAAATCACTTATAAATCTTTAAATACAGGTCTTTTTTACTGAATTTTTACTAAATGGCAATATTTTTATTAGGTTTAGGTATTTTTACAAAATATTTAAGAGAACATTCTATAAAGAATATCCATTGATTTTGTAGAGTTTTTTTCCCCAACACAAAAGCTGAAGACTGTCAACAGGTTTGCAAGAGTTCAGACGTTTTAAAAGAATAATTTCCTGATTGTAAGTAGGCATTGATTTTATCTTGCAAAATGAAAGACAATATAAATACAGGTAATTAAATGAATTGATCATATTATAAAATTTAATAAAAAACAAAAAATAAATGGAAAATACCCTGAATACCAAGTCCCAAGATTTTACCTTCACCTTAAAAAGTATTTACTTCAACGAAAACTATATTCCCTCCGACAATACGCGTGCAACAACGAATTTTGCTAATTTGGCAAGAGGAGCAAGCCGTCAGGAGAATTTGCGTAATACGATCAATATGATTAACAATCGTTTTAATTCCCTGGCAAAATGGGATAATCCTGATAACAATCGTTATACCGTTGAATTAGAAATTGTTTCTGTTGATATCGATATTGATGGGAGCGGTACTACTTTCCCGTCGATTGAAATCCTGAAAACGCATATTATAGACCATAAAACAGGTAAACGAATTGAGGGCATTGTTGGAAATAACTTTTCGTCTTATGTACGGGATTACGATTTTAGTGTCCTGCTTTTAGACCATAACAAAGGGAAAGATAAATTTAGCATCCCTGATAATTTTGGCGAATTACACGGCAATATATTTAAACATTTTGTAAATTCAGAAAGTTACAAAAAACAGTTCGCCAAAAGACCTGTTATTTGTCTGAGCGTAGCAGAGAACAAAACCTACCATCGTACCGGAAACCACCATCCAATATTAGGCTTTGAATACCAACCGAGTGAATCTTCTTTAACGGAGCAATACTTCAAAAAAATGGGGCTGCAGGTTCGTTATTTTATGCCACCCAACAGCGCCGCACCTTTGGCATTTTTCTTCTTTGGCGACTTACTGTTTGATTATACCAACCTAGAATTGATCAGTACCATCAGCACCATGGAAACCTTTCAAAAAATTTACAGACCTGAAATTTATAATGCCAATTCTGTCGCAGACCAGCGCTACAAGCCCAGTCTGAAAAACCAGGACCATTCTTTAACCAAAATCGTATACAACCGCGAAGAGCGCAGCCAGCTGGCAATAGAACAGGGCAAATTCACAGAAAAACATTTCATTAAGCCTAACCAAAGCTTCCTAGAACATTGGTCGGCCAATTTCAGTCAGTAATCAATACAATCCAATAAAATTATTTTATTATGAAGAAATTAGTACCCACGTCAATTGTGGGAAGCTTACCCAAACCTGCGTGGCTTGCACCCCCGGAAAAGTTATGGTCACCCTGGAAATTAGAAGGCGATCAGCTGCTTGAAGGGAAACAGGATGCTTTGCTTATTTCATTGCAGGAACAACAATTAGCAGGGGTGGATATCATTAGTGACGGTGAACAAACACGTCAGCATTTCGTAACCACCTTTATCGAGCATCTGAGTGGGGTAGATTTTGAAAATCGTAAAATCGTAAAAATTCGTGACCGTTATGATGCCAGTGTACCTATGGTTATAGGTGAGGTGGCACGTCAGAAAGCAGTTTTTGTTGAAGATGCTAAATTTTTACGCAAACAGACGGACAAACCTATAAAATGGGCTTTACCCGGGCCGTTGACCATGGTAGACACCTTATACGATGACCATTACAAGAGTCGTGAAAAGCTGGCTTGGGAATTCGCGAAAGCCCTTAATGAAGAAGCAAGAGAACTGCAGGATGCGGGGGTAGATATTATCCAGTTTGACGAGCCTGCATTTAATGTTTTCTTTGATGAAGTAAACGACTGGGGAATGGCTGCATTAGAAAGAGCTATTGAAGGGTTACACTGCCAGACGGCGGTCCATATTTGTTATGGCTATGGAATAAAAGCCAATAATGACTGGAAAAAAACACTGGGCTCAGAATGGCGCCAATACGAAGAAATTTTCCCTAAAATTCAAAAATCTACAATTGACGTTGTGTCATTGGAATGTCATAACTCAAATGTGCCTTTGCATTTAATGGAGCTTGTTCGTGGCAAAAAAGTAATGGTTGGCGCAATCGATGTGGCGACCAATACTATCGAAACCCCCGAAGAAGTAGCCAATACATTGCGTAAAGCTCTTGAGTTTGTCGATATCGAAAATCTATATCCCTCCACAAACTGTGGTATGGCTCCTTTGTCACGAAATGTAGCAAGAGGTAAATTAAGTGCATTGAGCGCAGGAGCAGAAATTATACGTAAAGAATTTGGAAAATAATCCATTATACCGTAGCTGATTTAAGATACCTCTTTTTAAGATTCAAAAAAATAAACTGTCCCACAAAGGAGGGCACTGAAAAACCCCGTTCATATAGAATTACCAATTGATTTGGAGTTAGAATTAAGAGTTTATTACGAAAATTAAACCTTCGTAATAAGCTTTTTTTCTTTTTTTCAGTATCAAATTTTTGAGGTTTAACGGGATTGATATTGCGCCACGCCTGCGATGTTTATAAAAGACGGAGTATAGATCGATTTCTCTATATTAATTTCAGGATTCTCTTCAAATTGACAGTGAAAATAGCCATTGCACCCTGCATTTGCATATTTTCAATACCATTTGCAATCGCCCTGTCGTAGCCGTGTACGTTTTTAAGCTCGCTGTTTTTGGCTTCGATTTTATAGCGGTGTTTCGATTTTTCTTTGTAATAATCGCTTTCCTGAAAAATCATTTGCTCCTTATGTAAGTCTGATTTTATGGAAACCGAATAAGTTTTAGATTTTGCTCCTTCTTTATAACATCCTTCTTTTAATGGGCAAACCTTGCATTTTTCAATATCAAAATAATAGGTATCCACTTGATTTCCGCCTACGTGTTTCTTCCCGCCACGAGCTTTGCGAATCGCCAAATGCCCTGCAGGACACACAAAACGGTCGGCATCTTTATTGTAATCAAAACGGTCTTCATCTTTTCGAAAACCCTGGGTGATGGAAGGATTAAGTCTGGCTACTATTTTAATATTTTGTTCGCCCGCAATTTTCAGATTTTCTTTTCCGCTGTAAGCAGCGTCACCAATGATGGCATCTACCTCCATCCCGTTGTCCTGGCTCATCTGCAGTAATTTTGGCAGTTCCGGGCCGTCGCCTTTTTCTCCCGAAGTTACCACGGCCGCCGTAATAATCCGCTCTTCGCTCATCGCCAAGTGCGTTTTGTATCCGAAAAAAGAACTGTCAGCCGATTTGTGACCCGTTTTAGCGTCGGCATCTTTTGAAAAAACCATCTGCTCCCCGGTGTCTCTCACTGTTTCCTTCAAAAGATTCAGCTTCTCCTTTACAGCAGGAATCTCCCTGATAGAAGCTTCGTTTTCAATGCGTTTTTCGAGTTCTCTGCAATAATCCAATTCTTTGTTTAAATCATTTTCAATATTTTTTGAGGGCATTTTAGTTTTAAATTCTTCATCAAACTGATAAACGGTCTTGCGAAGCAGTTTTGAGCGCTCCCGCAATACTTCTATCGTTGAAAAAGGATTGCTCATCGACAAGGTGTGAGTGGCATCTACAATGATGGATCTGGATTTGATGATGCCTTTTTCAATCGCAATACTCACGGTTTTACCAATGAGCAAGCTTAAAAGATCACTATCTTTCAAACGCAGTTTTCTGAATTTTGTAAGGGAACTGGGATTGATTACATCTTCTTCCGGAGTCATATCCAAGAAATATTTAAAGGACATATCATACCGGGAACGCTCTACCACATCTACATCAGAAACTGTATAAATACTTTTTAAAAGCAGGTATTTAAACATCCGTACCGGACTTTCAGCATTGCGACCATTGTTTAAGCAGTATTTGCTCAAAAGCTCATCATAGATGAAAGAAAAATCAATCAGCTCATTAATTTTTCTAAGAAGGTTTTCCTTCGGTACAATTAAATCATACAAACCGGAATAGGCACTCAACGGAAGTTTTTCTTGCTGTATTAACATTTGCTTTGCTATTGAAATTTACATTGAAGATAAAAAAATAAGCAAAACTTTTAAAGTTTTGCTTATTTTTTTTAATGAAGTTTACTTTTTCAGTGCCCTCAACATTTCGATGGTTTTTGCAAAGTAATCCTCCTAAAAAAGAAGACTTTATCATCGCTACACCATCAGATATTTCAGCTGACTCATTTAATCAGTTTCTTTGGGAGAAGCTGGGTAAACCTTTAATTGACAAAGGTAATCCTCCTCCATGTATGAATCTGTCGCTTGAAAATCTTCCCGGAGAATATTGGATTCCAATACCAATCCAAGACTTTGAAAATCGTTTTATGATTTCTAACAAAGGTAGAATAAAACGGTTAGAAAGCTGGACTTCAAAAGGAAGAAAAATATTTTTGAAAGAACAGATATTATCTCAGTTCATGATACGCAACAGCAATACAACGTATTCTTTATATTGCAGATTAAATAATGAAGGCAAAGAAGTCCAACCCGTAATGAGCAAATTACTTTATTATTGTTTTGTAGAAAAATTTGATATTAAAGACAGAAGGCTTGCTGTAGTAAATGAGAGTAATCCGCAATGGGATATAGACTTGTCAAAACTTTCATTACGTCCCGTTTCTTATGTTCTTCGAGAAAGAAATAAAGAGTTTGGCGTGATTAAGGTGAGAACAATATGTAATTCCAAAAAAGTATTTAATGATTCGCTTTGGAAAAAACTGGATAAACCACAAATTAATAAAAAGAATCCACCTGCCATTTTCAACTTATCGATAAAAGACTTACAGGATGAATATTGGAGATCGTTACCCGGCTTTGAAGGGAAATATGTAATTTCAAATAAAGGAAGAATAAAACGATTAAGTGACTGGTGTGCGGGGTATCAATTTTTCAGAGAAGAGCAAATTATCTCTCTCAATGTAATAAAGAAAAATAAATCCGGTTACCTTTATTTTAAGTTGCACCCAAAGGAAGATACAAATCCCAAAATGCTTTTACGGCTGCTTTACTATTGCTTTGTCGAACAATTTGATCTTAATGATAAAACATTGCGGGTAATTAATGAAAATGAGCCTCTCTGGGATATAGATCTATCAAAGTTATCATTACGCTCTATTGCGGATGCATTTAATAAAACGATAATCAAAAAGTAGAATAGGAACATTTCACAAAATCTTTCTGATCTGACAGATCAGCTAATATTACATAGAAAGTAAAGCAGTATATAAGATGCATTCCAGAGAATTTTTCAAACCTTGCTTCATACAATTATTGGAGCAAAAAACTTGCAATCGTGAGTTCGATCAAATTGTAATCTTAAAAACCTCAGTGGTTATTCCTTAAAATACAATGGAAGTTATTATATTTGACATACAAAACGAATCAAAAACCTACATTTTCAAAGTGAGTAATTCGGTGAGTAGCCGAAGCCTCATCTTTTAAAAAGGTTGATAAATAAAGAGATTTAAAGAGACAGTTTGAAACCCTCCAAGAAGAACTTAACAATCCTTAACAAGCAAATAATAAATTATGCGGTCAATATATTTTTGATTTACCATTTGTCAAATTGATGCATTTTCTCTTACATAAGCGTGACCCTTTAAGTAGTTATAATATTGTAGTTTTGTTGAAGAATCTTATCAAGGAATTTTTGTTTTAAAGAAATCATATCTTCACTCACTTTACTATCTAGAATCTTGGCATAATGCTGAGTTGTTCTCATATTTTTGTGACCGAGCATTTTACTCACACTCTCGATGGAAACCCCATTTGATAAGGTAACTGTAGTCGCAAAGGTGTGACGTGCTATATGATAGGTTAATTCTTTATTGATGCCACACAGATCAGCAATTTCTTTCAGATAAGCATTCATTTTTTGGTTGCTAAGAATAGGAAGTAATCTTCCACTATTTACACAGGTCGGATGATTTTTATATTTCTCAACGATACATTCTGCTTGGGCAAGCAATGGAATGTTAGAGGTTGTTTTCGTTTTTTGTCGCTTGGTAAAAATCCATCGGGTTCCATCTAATCCAATATTGATGTTGTTGGTAGTTAACTTTCGAGTATCAATATATGCCAGCCCCGTATAGCAGCTAAATAAAAAGATATCTCTGACCATTGATAGTCTCATATTTTTGAAATCTTTGGTAAAAAGTTTTTCTAACTCCTGCTCATTAAGAAATACTCTTGTTACTTCATCAAATTTTGAATCATAATTCATAAATGGATCTTTTTCCAACCAACCATGATTCAAGCAAATTCTGATGATCTTCCCAAAGTTCATAACATACTTTACGGCTGTATTGTTACCACAAACATTTTCAGTTCGTAGAAAAAATTCAAAATCATTGAGAAAGGCATAATTAATTTTTCTAATATCAATATCAGAAATATCATATTTCCACTGCAAAAATTCTTTGGTATGGCTTAAGCAGGTTTTATAGCGGGTTAAGGTTCCCTTAGCGTACTCCTTCCCTACTAACTTCTCCATTCTGTCGTTATGATCCTGAAATATTGGTATCAGCATTCGATTTTTTTGATCTCTGCCTAATAGTCTGTTCTTAAGAATTTCACAGCTTACCGGTTCACTTTCCCTTATTAGTGTATGATAGGTATCATAAACTTTCTGTTCAAATGTTTTAAGATAAAAATTAAGTGATTTACATTCTTCTGAAGATCCTTTTACACTTTGAGCTTGGCAGTTCCATTTTGAAGGCAATACGGTGCGTTTTGTACTGATTTCAGAAATTTTACCGTCAATAGTAATTCTCATGTAGATGGGTGCTTCTCCCTGAGTGTTAATTTTAGCTTTTTTGAGATAAAAAAGCAGGTTGAATGTCTTATTCATATGTGCCGTTTTTAAAAATTTTAAATTAAATTCATTAAAAACGTCCCACAAGATGTTCAATTTATGAACAAGCTTTCTTCTTACTTTTCAGTGACCTTTTTTCAACCTTTCTAATAGGTCACTGAATAGGTCACTTTCAGGTTGTGGTTTTTTAGCTCCATTTGGAACAGGCACAAAACAAAAAATGCTGTAAAACATCTATTTTACAGCATTTTGTACTATTTTGATTTAATAGTTGCGATCCGGACGGGACTCGAACCCGCGACCTCCGCCGTGACAGGGCGGCATTCTAACCAGCTGAACTACCGGATCATTTTTAGATGCCAAAACTTATGAGATCTGAATTGATTTTTTTATTCATTAAAAAACCTCATTCATGGACTCTTTACTGTTCTTTTATCTTATCAATCTACAGATTTCTTTTAAATAAGATGAAGAGTGTTTGTTTTAACTGGTGCAAATATATGTATATTTTCCCTTTTTGCAAATAATTTCAAAAGTTTATTATTCAATTTTCCTTAAAACACAGGTTGTCAAACACAAAATTTTATATACTTTCATGCTAAAATATAATTATTGACAGCAATCATTATGAATCAGTGATCCCAAATTCTTCCCCCAATATTCAAAACTGAACTTAAAACCTGTGATAAAATTTATTTTTCAAGCTAAAATGGACTGCTAATAAAAAACTTTTTTAACCAATTCACCATTGTCTTCGGTCAATTTCAAATTTTTCCCTTCCCCATTTCCAGCTCATGTAGTCCGGGGTCACCTCTCCATAGTTTTAAAATTCAGATAGATTTAAAAACTATACTGATAGCCAACAGTATAAATTATTTCATTGACATTGAGATTTTCAACGTCCTGATCTGAATTTCTTAATATCAGGATAGAATTAAGATCAAAACTGTACTTTTTCCACGGCATATAGCTTCCTCTCGGTCTAAAATTCACGACATCGATAGCAGCCGACGAACTTTCTGAATGGTTACAAGAAGCTTCCACGCTTTTTTTAAAGCTTTTTATCCTTGGGAAATGACTTCGATACGGTAAACGCTGGCTCCCAGATGTTGGAGATTTGCGATGCCTCATACATATACTTACAGTTAAAAGAGATGGCTATATTCATCCTTTTTCAGGAAAACCAAAACTGTAATTGATATTGAATTTTATTAAAGCTATTTTAAAATATAACGAAAAATTAAATTATCTAAAAAGAATGACTATATTTGATTTTTGTATACAATATACAATTTATGATCACACAGGAACTACTTAAAAGTCAGATAATAAAAGAGCTATGGCAATTGATTATTGAGGGTAAGATAATGCCTAACGAACCCATGCGGGAAGTTCAACTTGCATCGTTACTGAATATTAGCCGCACACCTCTCAGAGATGCACTTCAACAACTGGAATGGGAAGGAATAGTAATTTCCGAACCAAGAAAAGGATTTCGTCTGTCAAAATTTTCAGAAACTGATATTTCTGAAATTTATCCATTACGAGCGAAATTGGAATCTTTTGCTTTGGAACTGTCCGGTATTCCTGCCAAAGGGGTTTTGGATGAACTCAAAAAAATTAATTTAAAAATCCTCAATACAAAGTCCCCCAGAGAAGTTGTTGAACTAGATGAATCTTGGCACATGTTATTGATTGCAAACTGTCCCAATAAAAGATTGCTTAAAATAATAAAAACACTGCACCGTCAGTCACAACGTTACGAATATGCGTATATGGCGATGAAAAAAACAGTACAAAAATCCAGTCATCAACACGAAAATATCATTCTTCAATTACAAGAAGGACAATTAATCAGAGCCGCAGAATTACTTGCCGAAAATAATTTAGTCGGTATGGATACCATGCTTACCTGGTTGCAATCTCAGAATAAGTAAAGAATAGAAGTAATAAATAGGGTAAAGAAATATAATATTTCATTTTTCAGCACGATAATTCAAACATTTGTACGAGATATGATTAAGCTTACATCTCATATTGAAAGTATCATAAAGATCGATGTTTTTATTGAAGAAAAAAAGTTTTTTTTCTTCGATAGAGATACTTCTTAAACAATTATTTAGCCTCAGTTTACTCATACCATTAACAAAAAATCTAAAGATGTATAAGAGAATCCGGAATGGGCAGACAAATGAGAAAAGCTCAAAAAACAGAATGTATTTCACTCTGGAAGCGCACCACCCAACTGTTGTATCCGGGATCGAAGAATATTATGCCCGGAGAAATAGTTTAATATAAAATTGGTTGTAAGACATATTATTTATGGTTGGGTTTTGAATGTTGATGCAATCAGTCAATATATTTCCACGGGAGATCTAAAAATGAAAAAGTCCGGACAGAATGCCACGTTACAACAATTTAACAAAAAAAATAATAGGTCAAAATCATAAAATACATAATATGAAATATAGTATCACTCTCCTACTAATCCTCTTGGTGTTCTTTCCCCAAATGGCAATTTCCAACACGCTGTATCCAATCACGGTGAATGATAAAACAATTGTTGGGGATAGCCTGGGTATATATGGAAAATCTTTTGAAAAATTAACTCATCTAATCAATCAGTATGCAGAAAATGAGATGAAAAAAGGTAATATCAACTCGATTGCTTTGGCCATTTATAGAGATGGTGACGTTTTTCGCAATTACTATGGTGAGCTAGACAAGAATTCCGGCAACAAACCCAACGATAAAACGCTTTATGAGATAGCTTCCATTTCAAAAGTATTCGTTGGTTCATTAGCCGCGCAAGCAGTTTTAGAGAAAAAGATCAGATTAGATGATGACATCAGAATCTACTTAAGAGGAGACTACAAAAATTTAGAATTTGAAAATACACCAATTACAATTAAGAATCTGTTGACTCATACCCTGGGATTTAAAACAAAAAAAACAAAAAAACTGGAAGAAATCAACAAAAAAACATCTGAAGGCTATTATAGAGGTAAAGCGTTTGATTATAATATGTCTGATTTTTTAGAAGAACTACAGACGGTAGAATTAGATAAAAAGCCAGGCACATTCTATGATTATAATTCGATAGGTTCCGAACTGGTTGCTTATATATTAGAACAGGTTCATCATAAATCGTATACAATCCTGCTACAAAATTTTTTAAATGAGCTACATATGAACAACACATTTCTGCAAAATTATCAGGAACATGCCCAATATCTGGCAAACAGTTATGACAGCTCTGATCAATTAGCTCCATTGGATAAAAATCCTTTATTAGGAGGGGGCTACGGAATGATCACCACATTACCTGACTTAATAAAGCTGATGAAATTTCAGTTAGAAAGTGATCATCCAATAGTAAAAGAATCGAGACGTATCTTGTATAAAGATGCGGAAAATAATGTGATGGGTTATTTGTGGCAGGATATGGGCGTGGGTAAAGAAGAAGGTTTTTACTATTCAAAAACCGGTGATTCTTATGGTGTCAGAAGTGGCATTTTAATTTGTCCGGATAGTAATTACGGTCAAATTATCATTATTAATAATCAATCTGACAAAGCTCTTGCAGATTGGGAAACGCTGTATAATAAAATAGAAACGGATTTGATTAAGTTTCCAAAAATCAATTTAAAATCAGTACTAAAAAATCAATTTTTAAAAGATCCTCAAGCTGCTAAAAAGCAATTCAATACCCTTAGCAAACAGAAGGATCATTATTTTAACTCAAATCTTCAAGATTTATTAAATAGTCTAGGATATGATATATTGTATGATGATAAAAACGTCAATAAGGCGATTGAAATATTTGAATTTGCAACAAAAGAATATCCAAAAAATGCCAATTTATTTGACAGTCTTGGGGAAGCATATTTTGTGAACAAAGTCTATGATAAAGCCATTTTGAATTATCAGAAATCACTTAAGCTGAATCCGAAAAATAATAACTCACAAGAAATGCTTCTTAAGATTAATCAACTTCCCTCAAATTTAAATTAGGATTTTTCCAAAATTTATCTGTTGAATCAAAATCACTATTTTCTGTATGAAAATAACCACTCTTTCCTTCTTCTTATCTATCCTTATTAAAGAAAGTAAAACCATAGACGTGGATACTTAAAAAGTAGCTGGTTTTCAAAAATTAGAGATTCTAAAGCCATTATCTAAAACTTCAAAATCGCCAAGTGATTGAATTTCATAAAAAAAATATAAAGAGGCTGTCCAAACTTTTTGGACAGCCTCATTTTTATTGAAGCAGTTGTCTGCTTAAAGGGAGATCACTCAGTACATCTAATTTTCGCTTTGACTTTAAGCTGTGTAAAAAATGTAGAAAAGATTGAAATTATAAAATTAAGATTTCTCATAAAATATAATAGATATTTGCACATATCCGATTTTCCAAAAATTGAGTATCTCTGATGTATGCTTATACTAAGGTAAATTCAATAGTGTAATCTGAATACTCAGCTTGTGAAATAGCCTGGGCATATTCAAAATTGTACTCCTGATCTTATTTTTTCCGGTAAACATTATTAATATCTTCATGGATCGGATCGTTCGCATTTAGTTTTATTCCGTTTATTTTCAATATTTTATCTCCGTACTTGATCTCACCTTCTTTAGATTGCTCAAGTTCCCCAAACCAGCCAGCTCTATATAATTGAATGTTTTCATTTTGCAGAAAGCCAAAATCATTATCGAAATAAGATGTAATCTGGCTTTATTGATTTTTTATTCAAAATTTTCTTCTAAAACTGAAGTTAAATCTCTATTTTTATAGTCTTGACTGATATTGGTGTGGTTAGTTGATTGCCTAGGAAACATCATCTAATTCACTAAAATCATCTATTTACATAAATTTAAAACGAGTTAATTTGCAGATTTTTATCAGATTATGTTTTTTTGTCATGTACTAAAAAAATTTTGTTTTAAATTAGTTTTTGGATGATCTCAAAATAATTTACAATAAAAATTTCCAATAATGAAACTATCTACCGAATTAGGAGATGAATATGTAAACACAGTTCTTTCTAATCTTTCTCTGAACGATCTTTCGAATGAAGAATGGAAGCTGGTAGAAGGTTTTGAAAATTATGCTGTTTCAAATTATGGCCGTATAAAAAGCCTGGAGCGATGTGTTATAAATTCTTATGGGGGAGAACATCAACTCCTGGATATAATTATGAAATTACAGGTTACACGGTATTACAATAACTTGAAAATTAAAAACCCCGATTTTCAGCTAAAATGCTAAATTTCGGGGTTTACTTTGTTTAAAAATACAAATTAATTTACTGATATACAATAAATTGAATATTTTACGAATGTGCCTAATTAATTTAAAGAATTTTTGGCACTCTGAAATAGCTCAAATTAATTATATATAGCTATAGCCCAAACCAATCAAGGTAATAAAAATGCATAATTCCAATCGCCAAAAATATCATAATATATAAAGGAATACTGCTTTTGAACACTTTGATTAATGAAATAACAAAAGTAATGATAGAAAGGAGTAATGATACTTTATATAATTGAAAAGCAAAATTCCATTTTGAAGATAATCCAAAGGATAATAAGTAAAAATTATCCTTAAGTGTACTATTAATTCCTAATCCTAAAGAAATTGTAAACGCTATTAGGAGTAAAGATGTTAAAAATAGTAGAAAAACATTCACATTTATTTTTCCTTTTTTAGAAATAATAGTAAATAAAGCACCTATAAACACAACAAAAATAACTAGTAAAGGGATAATCAAAGGAATAAAATAGGTAGTGTCTCACTAACTGTGTAAGTTAAAAAGTTATTCTGGAAAATTTGAGCCCTTAGAGCTCAGAAATTTTACGGAAATAACTTTTTATTAATTTTAAACCTACATAGTTTTATAATGGACAAAGAAGAATTATTAAACAACAAGGATTTCTATAAATCCTTCAAGAGTGGAGAAGATTTGACCTCTTTCTTCAGGGAACTACACAAAAAAGCCGTGGAGCATATGCTGGATGCAGAGCTGGATAGCCATCTGGACAACGAAAAGCACGGTAAAACAACTACAGGAAATTACCGAAACGGACATGGGACCAAAAAGATAAAATCTTCTTTTGGCGAATCTGAAATCAAAGTTCCCAGAGATAGAGAAGGTAGTTTTGAGCCTGTACTAGTCCCAAAAAGACACAACATTATCGAAGGTCTGGAGAATATTATTATTTCATTCTACGCCAAGGGAATGAGTGTGAGCGATATCGAAGAGCAGATTAGGGAAATGTATGATTTTGAGGTTTCTACCTCTACCATATCGAGGATTACCAATGCCGTAAGCCAGCGAAATGATTACCTGGCAGAACCGTCCCCTTGAAGATCTATATCTCATTGTTTGGATGGATGGGATTGTTTTCAAAGTAAGAGAAAACTCCAAAGTCATTAATAAAACCATTTATCTGGCTGTAGGATTAAACCGCGATGGTAAAAAGGAAGTTTTGGGAATGTGGCTTGGAAAAAATGAAAGCTCTGCCTTTTGGATGGGCGTTCTCACGGATTTAAAAGCACGTGGCGTGGAAGATATCCTCATTACAGCAACCGATAATTTAAATGGGTTTACCCAAACGATCCGTTCTGTCTTTCCTGAATCTCAAACCCAGATTTGTGTCGTTCATCAAATCAGAAATGCATGTAAATATGTTGTTTGGAAGGATAGAAAAGAATTTTCTGCCGATATGAAGCATATTTATACAGCGCCAACAAAACAGGCCGCTGAAGCTGCCTTAAATGATTTTGCAGCAAAATGGGAAAGTAAATATTCTTATGCTATAGCATCCTGGCGCAACAATTGGGATGAGCTTACTGTTTTTTTTGAATTTCCTCTGGAGATCCGTAAAATTATTTAGTCGCTCCTTAAAAAGCTGTTTTTTGACTTTGAAAATTATATTTGCCTAAAAAGATTCGGAGAACAAGTTCGAGCCAAAGAAGAATTTGTTGTTTGATTTGATTCAATCTCATCTTCAAATTGTATCCAATCCCTGCTAATAATGCATTATTAATATCTCCAGCCACTCCTTTCAGGAAGTTTAATCCTAAGGAGTGGTTTCTTTTTAAATGAGAGATACAAGGTTCTATGGCTGCTCTTGCCCGGAATCTTAATCTGGCTACTTGTTGCCCATATTTTGTTTTTTCTTTTTTTGCGGGAAGCAAAATTGCTGTTCCTTCCACTTCTTTGATTCCTTTAAATCCTCTGTCTGTAGTGGCTTTCGTAGGTCTTGTTCCGCCAACGGATTTTCTTACCCTCTCACTCTGTGCCAATGATTCTTCAAGAGTTTTACTATCGTGAGGATTGCCAGAAAATCTCTTTACCGAGCTGATGATCCCTGTTTTCCGACCTCTTACTACTGCTACTTTTGTCCCAAACTCGTATGCTTTTCCCGATTTTCCTTTCGCAATACACGCAACTTGTGGCTCGTGAAGACTGTAAATTTTATCTTTCGTGGTACGTTCTTGGGTGAGTGCTTTAAGGTAAATTTTAAAAACGTCTTCGTAGCCTTTCAAAACATCTTTAGGAAGTTTTCTTTCCAATTCCCGAAGAACTCTTTTACCAATCGTCCTGAGCTTTTTCCTCGCCATTTTTGCCTTCTTCTGTCTTCTGGGATGATGTCCAAAAAAAGCGTCCCGCAATAATTGTTTGCTCACTCTTCTGTAGCTTTGTCTTTGTACAACGCTCTCTTTTTCTGCTATTTTTCTACAATTGTCGATTACTTTTTTTGCTAATTTGGCATCGGTAGGAAAGGTAATGTTCTTCTCCTGAACCGTCGTATCTACCTGAACTTCATCTTCTGTTTTGGCTTTGGGATGGAGAGAAACGCTTTGTCCCAAAAGAAATTCCAAACCCTTATCTCCAATTCTTTTTCTGAAGTGTACAAAATTGCTCGGATCGAAAGGCTGCTCTGTCTGGAAAAAGGTTTCTCCGGTAAAATATTGCCAATACGCATTCTCAATCCATCTCTCTATTACACTTTCATCACTTTCTTTAAACATTTCCTTGAGCAAAAGCATTCCTGCTATTTTACGGATAGCAATAGAAGGTCTTCCGTTTTCTGAAAATAATTTCTCAAACTCTGACTCCATTTTATCCCAGGAAATCTCCCCAGCTAATTTTACCACCGGATGCTCCATATTAATAAGCTCCGTAAGCCTGGTCTTGAATAAATTCTGCTGTAAATCCTCTCTTATTTTGCCTAACATTTTGCCACTTTTTATATCCTAAAAATACAATTTATTGCAATTTTTTACAACGATTTTTTACGAAATATAAGTGCATAAAAACTGATAATCAAAATATTACTTGGTTTTTAAGGAATGACTATTTATACCACTAATTTAATTGAAAATCTCAATGGGAAAATCCGTAAATACACCAAAAATAAAATGTCGTTTCCAACAGATGATGCTGTAATGAAATCAGTCTATCTGGCTTTAAAAGAAGCAACTAAAAAATGGACTATGCCCATTCAGAATTGGGGGATTGTTCTTAATCAATTTATGCTTATTTTTGAAGATAGGCTCACATTATAAAATCCAAGCCTGACTTTTTAACTTACACACTTTATGGGAGAGTGTCTTTAAATGACTTCTTTGAAATGATTTCAATACTAATTAAGAGTTTGATGAATCTCTCATGATAAATTCCATGGTATAATCATTATATTTTGGTTCCGTTATAGCCTCCACATAGTATTCATTTTCTTTCTGTGTATACTTTGTTTTATATGCTTTATTAATTAATGCATTAGTTTCTGAATCAACTATGATCTTTCCTTCAACATCAATAATCTGGTCACCAAACTTTATTTGCCCTACTCCTAGTTCTCGAAATGTTGTAAACCAGCTTCTTTCACTCATCCCCCAACTTCTTGCAAAAACTCTTTGATTCACAGAAACCATCCATATATCAAGAAAAGCACGATCGCTTTTCCCTCCTTTTATTCCGATAAGAGTATTTTCTTTTATATAATCTAATAGTTCCTGCGGAATTAATTTTTCAGTCATATTTTATAGTATTTGTAATCTTACCCAACTTAGGCACACTCAAAAGTAGAGTTTTTCTTTATTAATTTACTGTTGTCATTGTTAAAATTTTGTTGGAATGTGGGAAAATCCTTAGAGTTATTGTTTTTGATTTTTCCATATTTCAATAAAAAGTCTCTGGGCGTGAGGTATTGTAGCGCACTGTGAGGCCGCTCATTGTTGTACATCCACATCCAGGTTTCTGAATAATTTCTCATTTGTTTTTAAGTTTTCAAATAGATAAACATCTAAGAATTCTGTACGGAAAGTTCGGTTGAATCTTTCTATCAGAGAGTTTTGCGTTGGCTTTCCGGGCTGAATGTAATGGATGATAATTCCGTTTTTTTCGCACCAGTCTTTCAATTTTTCTGCAATAAACTCCGGACCGTTGTCAACTCTTTTCTTTTCAGGTTTCCCACGCCAGTCGATCAGTTGTTCCAGTTGTGAAACTACTCTTGCTGACGGCAAACTGGTATCGATGGTAATATTCAAAGTTTCTCTGTTAAAATCATCAATGATATTAAGGCTTCTCACGCTTTTACCATTCTCCAAAGTGTCGTGCATAAAATCCATACTCCACGTCACATTGGGATACATCGGACGAAGTAAGGGTTCCTTTATCCTTGCCGGAAGTCGTCTTTTTCGTTTGCTTCTCAAGTTCAGCTTCATCGATTTGTAAATCCTGTAAACCCGCTTGTGATTCCACCCAAAACCCAAGTTTCTCAAACGGTGATGCATCGTCCAAAATCCCCAGGTCTGGTGCTGGTTTGCAAGCAAGAATAGTTCCTCCCGAATTTTGTCGTCTTCATTGTTTTTCTTCTTCTTGTAATAAAATACCGAACTGTTTATGATAAAAAGTCTACACGCATTCCGAGTGCTTATCCCGTGTTCTGATCCGGAATAAACAACCAGTTCCCGCTTCTCGGAAGGTGTTAAAGCTTTTTTGCGATCACATCTTTCATCACCACATTTTCCAGCGTAAGTTCCGCTACGATTTTTTTGTACTGCGAAAGTTCCTTTTCAAGTTCCTTCATTTTGGAGAGTTGCTGCACATCCAAACCTCCATATTTACTCTTCCATTTGTAAAATGTCGGCTGGCTGATGCCATGCTCCCGGCAGATCTCATTCACTGTTTTACCTTGATTTTGTTCAGATAGGATCTTAATAATCTGAACTTCTGAAAATTTACTGTTTTTCATAGTCTTCCAAATTTAAAAACTATATTTTTAAATGTTCCAGTTTTTCGGGAAGATTACACGTCTGTTTTGGTCTTTGCCCAATAATCTATTTTTAAGCAATTCACAGCTTATCTTTTCATTTTCCCTTATGAGAAGATGATAGGTATCATAAACTTTCTGCTCAAATGTTTTAAGATAAAAATTAATTGATCTGCATTCTTCTGAAATTCCTTTTACGTTTTGGGCTTTACTGTTCCATTTCGATGGTATTATAACGCGTTTTGTACTGATCTCAGAAATTTTACCATCAATGGTAATTCTCATATAGATGGGTGCTTCTCCCCTAGTATTGATTTTAGCTTTTTTGAGATAATAAAGCAAATTGAATGTACTATTCATAGAGTCCCATTTTTAAAAATTTCAAATTAAATACATTAAAAACTCCCCACAAGATGTTCAATTTCTGAATAAGCCCATGGATAGGCTTGGTCTTACTTTTTCAGTGACCTTTTAACACCTTTTCAAGAGGTCACTGAATAGGTCACTTTCAGATTGTGGATCAGTTTCAAAACTTGGGGAGAAATTGTTTAGATGTATTTTTTGTCACGAATGCACGAATATTTTTATTCCCCACAGATCGCAGATTTTCAGATGCTGCTCTATTTGTTGGTTTTTCGCAGAGACGCAAAGATTTTTTTTAATACTTGATGTTTTTAAGGCGCAAGGATTTTATCAAAGATAAAATTGAGGGCAGTATATTATCGCCACGGATACTCGAATATTTTTATTCCCCACAGATCGTGCAGATTTTCAAAGATGCTGCTCTATTTGTTGGTTTTTCGCAAAGCCGCAAAGATATTTTTTAATGCTTTATGTTTTTAAGTCGCAAGGATTTTATCAAAGATAAAATTGAGGGCTGCATATTATCTCCACAGATACTCGAATATTTTTATTCCCCACAGATCGTGCAGATTTTAACAGATGCTGCTCTATTTGTTGGTTTTTCGCAAAGCCGCAAAGATATTTTTTAATACTCTATGTTTTTAAGACGCAAGGATTTTATCAAAGATAAAATGGAGGGGTCTTAATATCGCCACGAATGCACTAATTTTGTTTCCCACAGATACAAGGATTTTCACAGATGATGCTGCTGATCTATTTTTGCTTAATCTTCGTGATCTTTTATAAGTAGAATGGCTTGGTGATACTTAAAACGGGAGTTGTCAAAAAACTTGGTGAGGCTTTGTGTTCACTATGTAAAGTGTAAGGAAAAGAATCTGCATCATTCGCAAAATCTGCGAGAGCAAAAAATTTCATCTTACATGATCTAAACTTTTTTGCCTAGTCGCCAACTTTTGTACTTGATTCGTCACATTCAGATTGTGTATTTTTGATTCTTATCGAATAGACATAAAATGAAAAAAGCTTTAAAACATATGTTTTAAAGCTTTTTGTACTACTTTGATATTGTAGTTGCGATCCGGACGGGACTCGAACCCGCGACCTCCGCCGTGACAGGGCGGCATTCTAACCAGCTGAACTACCGGATCAATTTTGTTTTAAAAGTAAATTGAAGAAAAACTTTTGCGATCCGGACGGGACTCGAACCCGCGACCTCCGCCGTGACAGGGCGGCATTCTAACCAGCTGAACTACCGGATCTAATTTTATTTTAAAAGTAAATTATAAACTTTTGCGATCCGGACGGGACTCGAACCCGCGACCTCCGCCGTGACAGGGCGGCATTCTAACCAGCTGAACTACCGGATCATTTTCGTTTTGTTGTAAGAACTTCGTTTCTTTTTTGTGATTGCAAAAGTACAACTTTTTTCCTTACCTGCAAATTTATTTCAAAAAAAATGCCTTCCAAAAACGGAAAGCATTCATTATCAAATTTATTATTTTACAAGTGCGCGCTTAATTTTTCAGCGATCACGTCTTTTGGAGCTACTCCAACGATTTTATCAACAACCTCACCGCCCTTAAAAATTAGAACTGTAGGGATATTTCTGATACCATATTGCATAGAAATTTCCTGATTGTTGTCTACATCTACTTTTCCTACTACTGCTTTTCCTTCGAAATCGTTTGCTATCTCTTCAATGATTGGTCCCAAAGTTCTGCAAGGTCCACACCATACTGCCCAAAAGTCTACTAATACCGGTTTGTCTGATTTTAAAACCTCCTGAAATGAGCTATCTGTAATTTCTAAAGCCATTTTGTTTCTTTTATTTAAATTAATATTATATTCTCTTTTTTATCCTTAATTGGATATTCAAAATTACTGTTTTTGAGTAATAAGACTATCTATGCTCAACATTTGTATTTTCTATAACGAAATCTTTAGAGATCTCCTTCAAAGCATTTACAAAAACATCAATATCCTCTTTAGTTGTCATGTGGCTGAACGAAATACGAAGCGGTGTACAAAGATCCATTTCGTCTTCAGATAAAACCATCATCATTACCATTGAAGGCTTAGATGCCCCCGAAGAGCATGCACTTCCCTGTGAAATGGCAATACCTTTCATATCCAATTGAAGCCCGATTAACGGGTTTTTATACGGCAATAAAGCGCTTAAAACCGTGTAAAGACTATTTTCCTGCTCAGCACTTCTTCCGTTGAATTTAATGCCCGGAATTTCCGCTAAAAGCCTTTCTGCAGTATAGTTTTTAATTTCCTGCATGTGGTTGGTGTAAGCTTCCATATTATTTAATGAAAGTTCCAGTGCTTTACCCAATCCTACAATTCCTGCTACGTTCTCAGTTCCTGCTCTTAAGCTTCTTTCCTGAGGTCCTCCGGTAATAATTCCTTTCAAACCGCTGGATTTTCTGATAAAGGCAAAACCAACTCCTTTTGGACCATGGAATTTATGTGCACTGCAAGAAGCAAAATCAACCTGAATATCAGACAGATCTAAATTCATGTGAGCCATAGTCTGTACCGTATCCGAATGGAAAAGTGCATTATGTGCCTTGCACAATTCTGCCATCTTCTTAATGTCAACAATATTTCCAATCTCGTTATTGGCGTGCATTAGGCTTACCAATGTTTTTTTATCTGAAGCTTTTAAAAGTTCTTCTAATTTATTAAGATCAATATCCCCTTTTTCGTTCGGGCGGATATAGTTTACCTCTACTCCTTTTCTCGCCTTCATATCAAGAATACTTTCAGAAACACATTTGTGCTCCAAAGGCGAACTGATAATTCTTTCTACTCCAAGGTGCTCAACGCTTGATTTTATAATCATGTTGTTCGACTCTGTTCCGCAAGACGTAAAAATAATTTCCGCGGGAGTTACATGAAGATAATCAGCAACCTGCCTTCTCACATTCTCAATCAAAATCTTGGCTTCCTGTCCAAAACTGTGGGTGGAAGAAGGATTTCCGAAGTTCATCTTCATGGTACCTACCATGGCATCGATAACTTCTTCTGAAAGTGGTGTAGTTGCAGCGTTATCTAAATATATCTTGTTCATTTTTATTTTGAAGATTTTAATTCTACAGAGGTGAAATTGTACGTTGAAGGAACAGTAAAGATGATATAAGGATTAGAAATCACCTGTATCTGCATCTCGCCCTGTTCTACATAAGGAACCTCAACATACAGCACATTATCTTTTACAGACACACTTTTGATCGTGGCAATCCTATGATCCCCCGATCTGAACATTCCCAGATTATATAAAACTACTTTTTTATCTTTAGGAAATTTAGTGGTTTTTGCAGGTTCCGTATTACTACCTTCAACGATCAGCCGAACAGAATTTCCCTGCATGGCTTTCTGCAGTTCTGATTCATTTTTGATAATTTTAAAACCAGCCTGATCCGCACCACCTTGTGATTCGGAAGCAATGATCTCTGTTTTTGTCTGCATGTCTGATGACTTTTGGGATGTATTGCCTGTACTTGCACAACTCAAAAAAGTTGCAAAAGACAAAATAATTAGTCTTTTCATTTTTACATTTTTATCACCCAAAATTAGTGAAAAAATTGGTAATGACCTTCATTTGCCCATTTCAGCATCTGCTTGTCGCCCGAGGTATCTCCGAATGCTATGATTTTATCGTATTTATGGTCGTTAATCTCTGCTTTTATCCTTACCAGTTTCTCCTTTCCATTACAGTTTCTTCCAATGAAATTACCCGTAAAAAAACCGTTTTTAAACTCTGCACGGGTAGAAACCAGCTGCATCTGGAAAGCTTCTGCGAAAGGCTGGGTCCAAATATCCAGCGAAGCGGTTACCAGTAAGCTTTGTGTATTGTTTCTATCCATATTATTTATAAAATCTAATGCGTTCTCTCTTACGATTTTAGGATAGTGTTCTTCAAAAAACTGTTTTGCTTTTTTCTCGATTTTTTCCTGAGACTGACCTTTAAGAATTGAACCGATAAAGCTTTTCTTTACCTTTTCAGTCTCAGCTAATTTTAATTTTAATAAAATAAAAAGCGGAACGTGTCTCAAAAATTGTACACGAAACTTAGCAGAATCATAGAACTTAAGATACATAAACATGGTATCTTTATATGTAAGCGTTCCGTCGAAGTCGAAGCAATACAATTTTTTCATTGGAGTTTTTTGTCTGGTTTAAATTTCATAATCAAATTATTCTAACGCAAAGATTTCAAAGATAGTATTCAATAAAAAACAATAAAACAGAAGCGTTAGTAAATTTTGTATTAAATTAATGAAATTATTTTAAAGCTTTAATTTTTTAAATATAAATTCAGGGATATTTCTGATAATCATCATAATAATAGCCCAGATCGGTAAAACGTAAGCTACATTTTTTTGTTTTTTATAAGCCTTAAAAATGCAGTCAGCAGCCTGTTTAGGCGTAGCGGTCAATTTCGGATTTAAAGGCAGCCCTTCTGTCATTTTAGTTGCCATGAATCCCGGTTTTATGGTGAGAACATGCACTTTTTTATCGAAAAGATAATTTCTTAAACCACTTAAATAAGCGGTAAAAGCGGCTTTGGCACTTCCGTAAATAAAATTACTCTGCCTTCCTCTCTCACCTGCTACTGATGACAAACCGATGATGGTTCCCGATCTTTTACTTTCAAACTTCTGAGCGAAATAATTCATCAGCGGAACCAGTTTTCCGTAATTGATATCAATAATTCTTTCCGTATTTTTATTATCATAAAGGCCTTCTTCTGTTCCTTCACCCAAATAACCTGTAGCACAGAAAATAAGATTTGAGTTGACATAGTCCAGCTGATTATAATCAATAGGTTTCATGAGATCTAACTCTATCACTTCAGATTGTTGCAGAAATTTCACATCAATATGCCTTGCAAACCTCTCTGTGGTTTCTTTATTTGAGGTAAATAGATAAATTTTTTCAAACTTTTCGCCTTCCTGTAGAGCTTTTTCAACAAAAGCCTGCGCCACCTCCGACGTACTTCCTAGAACTATCATTAGCTGTTATTTATAATTCTTTTGTGCTGCAAAGACACAAATTTTGAGCTTTGAACATTTTTAAGATAATTGGTAAGAGACGATCTGCTCATGCTGTCTTTTGTAAGATAGATCTTCCCGTTATATTCCTGAACAATGTCGTCTAATTTATCTATTAATTTCTTCAGTTTTGAATTTACTTTAAAATCGAGCGCCAGAGAATATCCTTCAAAAGGAAAAGAATTGTATGCCTGTGGATTTTCTTTTCCGTAAAGCTTTAATACAGCCAGAAAAGAGCCGTTACCACTATTGGCAATTGTTTCCAAGATCTTTTTCATTCCTTCTTTTCCCGTTTCTTTCGGGATCATCATCTGATATTGGATAAATCCCGATTTTCCGTAGATCTTATTCCAGTCGTTCACGAAATCCAGAGGATAAAAAAAGGTTTCAAAATCGGTAAAGCTTTTCACCTCCTTTTTAGACTGTTTTTTATAATATAGAAAATTAAAAATCTTAACGGTTAACGCGTTTAAAACAAATCCCGGAAAGTAAAAAGGAACGGTAGGTTCAAACTTTTTCTTCAATCGTAAAGGATTCTTCTTAAGATTCTCTGGAAGCTCATGCTGAAAGGCATGTTCACCTCTCATCAAAATACTTCTTCCGATATTCCCCCCTTTCTGAAGACAGTCGATCCATGCAACGGTGTATGTCCAGCTTTCACTTTCTTCAAATAATCTGAAGATCTCGTCAAGGTTTTCAGCTTTAATACTTTCCTGACGAATATAAGCAGACTCAATGTTTTTCAATTTAAACTTTGCTGAAAGAATAATTCCCGTAAGCCCCATTCCACCAATGGTAGCCCAGAATTTATCTGAATTTTCTTCTCTTGAGCATGTGATGATATCCCCGTTTTCGATCATCAGTTTAAAATCGATCACATATTCTGAAAAACAGCCTTCTGCATGATGGTTTTTACCATGAACATCAGAAGCAATAGCACCTCCGACAGAGACAAATTTCGTCCCCGGAGTAACATATAAAAAATATCCCTGAGGAACAGATATTTCCAGAACATCGGAAAGCAAAACCCCGGATTCGCATTCAATAATTCCGTTCAGGCGATCAAAACTTATAAATTTATTTAATCTTTTGGTTGAGAATATATGTTCACCCAATGAAGAATCTCCGTAACATCTTCCATTTCCGCGAGCAATTACTTCATTATGGTTTAAAACAAAATCTCGTATATTTTTGAAGCTGTCTTCAGACTTCATTTCTTTTTCCACAATTGGAAAATTGCCCCAGTTGGTGACTTTCTGTACAAAATTCGGCTTCATTATTTTTTAAAATAGATTTGGATTAAAAATGCAGCGACCCATAATATCAGGGTAATCTGGATATAACGGTCTCTGTACACAATTTTCGTAGGCGATTCGGTACGGTTGTACACTAAAGTTTGCTGTAAATACCTCAGAAAGGCAAATACTACAAAAATTACAGTGTAGAACACCCTTTCATGAAATCTTGCCTGTACTTCAGGAGACAAAGTAAACATCAGATAACAAATAATCGCCAATGTCACCGATATTGAAAGAGCGATATCCGCGAACTGTACATTATAGCCATCCAGTGCCTTTCTTGTTTTACCTGAAACCTGCGCATTGATCAGTTCTCCCCTTCTTTTCCCGATGGCTAAAACCAATGCTAAAACAAAGGTCAGCAAAATAGCCCATTGTGAAATATTGATTCCCGTAATATAGCCTCCTGCCAAAACTCTCAGTACAAAACCAATTGCAATGATGCAGATATCAATGATTGGAACATGTTTTAATCTAAACGTGTACGCTAGATTCATCACGAAATAGGTCGCAATAATGGCGGCAAACTTCCAAAGATTTTCCTGAAAACAGTTTTGAGCTAAGAATATTAAAGCAACATCTATAATGATAATTCCCATAAGAATGCCTATAGCTGTAGATTTTGATATAGCTCCACTAGCCAAAGGTCTTCTTCTCTTTTCGGGATGCTTTCTGTCGGCTTCAATGTCATTATAATCATTTAAAATATAAACAACACTTGCTGCCAAAGAGAAAATAATAAAAGCAAAAATACTCTTACTTAGTAAATCTGAGTTTTGAATACTGCCTGAAAAAAATAGAGGGACAAATACAAAGAGGTTTTTCACCCATTGTTCTACGCGAAGCAGTTTTAGATATTTCTTCATTTATGTGATATCAGTTACAAAAGTAGTCAATTCAAAATTATTCCATAAAAATACAAAAAAAACCGCCGAAGCGGTTATTTACGAAAATATTTATATATTAAATTAACTACTGCCCTTGTTGAGCATCGTTAATCATTTTTTCATTTGCGGTAATGGCGAACTCCACTCTTCGGTTTTTCGCTCTTCCGGCTTCTGTATCATTGGAGGCAACCGGTTGGTTTTTCCCTTCACCCAATGCAAATAATCTTGAAGAAGCGATTCCTTTACCAGACAAATAAGCTTTTACAGAATTTGCTCTTCTTTCAGAAAGTTTCATATTGTAGTCGTCCGCTCCTTTGCTGTCCGTGTGCCCGTAGATATTGATATTGGTATCCGGGTTATTCACAAGCACCTGTGCTAACTTATCCAGATTTGTCTTTGCGGAACTTGTAAGCGCAGAAGAATCAAAATCAAAGTTAACGATACTTTCATTCAGGGTAATTTTAATACCGTCCCCTACTCTTTCCACTTCAGCACCCGGCAAAGTTTCTTTAATTTCTCTGGCCTGCTTATCCATTTTATTACCGATCACATTACCTGTAACACCACCGATAATACCACCTAAAACTGCCCCTAACGCAGCATTTTTACCTTTACCCACGTTATTACCCAAAATACCTCCGATAACCGCACCTGAAGCAGCACCTACTGCTGTACCTCTCTGCTGGTGGTTAGAATTCTGTACGGCCTCACAGCTTGTTAATAATAAAGCTGATGATAAGAAAAGGGCTCCTATATATGTTTTTGTAAATTTCATTTTTTTGTCTTTTTATATTAATTATTTCATTCCTGCTCTTTCAAAGTTGTAAACAACTCTTACATTTTCTCCATCAAAAGGAATATTTTGTTCTAATGTAAATTGATCTGTAGATTGATTTGTTAATGTCAATTCGTAGCCTGCAATATTTTGTTTTGCTTTTGTACCGTCAGCAATTTTCTTAAATCCGAAAGTATTTCCGTTTTTTGAATCAATTTTAATGGGTTGAGTAAATCCTGCTCCACAATTTCCACCTCCACTCACCGTATAAGCACCGGTCCAGTTATTTGGAATCAGTCTCCAATGGCTACCTACGAAGCACTGAGCATCCAATCCTTCGTCAAAAGGCTTGATCTTAAATTTCTTATCGTAATTAATGCTTACGATCTGCCAGTCTCCCTTCATTTTTAAAAACTCCGATCTTTGGCTTTGTGCTGTCTTTGCATTATTAACGGCGGAACACGACACTGCAAAAAGTGATGTTCCCAACATTCCTGCAAATAGTAACTTTTTCATAATTGTTGTTTATTATTTTATATACCATAAAGTTATAAAAAAGTGTGCCAAAATTGAAAAATAAAAATAAAAAAAGCCCGAAAAATTCGGACTTTCTATCTTTCAACCTTAAATACAGGAAGATATATTACTTTTTAACAGTCTTTTTTACGGATTTTGCAGGCTTCTTCACTGCTGAAGATTTTCCCTGATAGAAATTAGTGAAAGCATATTCTGCTGCTCTCTTTACATCAATAACCCCGCCTGCCTGTGAAAGATCTCCAAAACCGTTTTCTGTACTTGCGTTGCTAGATTTTTCCAAAGACTCAATTACCTGCGCCGGCGTAAGGCCCGGCATATAAGCCAATAATACCGCTGCAGCACCTGCCACTACGGGAGAAGCCATGGAAGTCCCCTGTAAATATTCATATTTATCATGCGGAACAGTGGAATAAATTTCTTCACCCGGCGCAAAAACATTGACCATTTTCTTGTTGAAATTAGAAAAACTTGCTCTCAGTTCATTGTTTCTATTTGTACTAGCTCCTACTACCAAAACATTGCTTACAAATGGTTTATCATCAGTAATATTTTTAAAGTTGGTAGGATACGCTAAATGTTCTGCAACATCTTCGTTTTCGTTACCAGCTGCTTTTACCAAAAGAACGCCCTTGTCTTCAGCATATTTAAAGGCATCCCAAACCACATTTTTTCCTGGAGAAACAGGTTTACCAAAGCTCATATTTAAAACTTTAGCACCATTATCAACAGCATAACGAATCGCGTTGGCAACATCTTTATCTCTTTCATCACCATTAGGAACTGTTCTTACCGACATGATCTTAGCCACTTTAGAAGCTACCCCATACTGAACTTCTTTTCCTTGCGGAAGACCCGCGATAATACCTGCAACGTGTGTTCCGTGTCTTGCATCAGGACCTTCATAATGGTTGTTTCCGTAAATTCTTTCAGAATAATCATCGTAGTTATCGCCTACAATTTCTTTTCTCGGATCAAAACTAAGGTCATATTGCTGAGCTTTAGGAGTGTATTCTTCCAAAGCATCATTCATATCTTTTGTAATCTTAGCCTCAAAATCCGCACCTGATTTCCCCTTCATTCCGGGATCCTGCAATAGTCTTTGCAAGACCTCAAAGGCAATAGCATCTTTCTGATCACTAGGTTTTACAGTACTCAATGTTTCGGACGTTAAAGGTTTTCCACCCAGCAGTCGCACCATATTAGGAATAAGCTCTTTTATCATAGTAAATGTCTGCAATCCCTGTCTCCCTTCGACACTGTTTTTAGTAAACTTGTCTTTAGACTTCATGTACATGGCAAACTCTTCAGGCATTTTAGCTTGATTGGCTTTATTTTTTGTAGAATCGTCACCTTCGAAAATAGGTTTGTACTTAGCAACAACACGGGTTACCTCCATATTATCGACATCAATATCGGCATTCTTTCCACCGATGAAATTCCATCCGTGAACATCGTCAATATATCCGTTTCCATCATCATCTATACCGTTTCCAGGAATTTCATTAGGATTTGACCAGATATTTTTCACCAATCCTGGGTGATCTACCTGTACTCCACTATCCAAAACGCCCACCACAACCGGAGTTGCTTTAAGACCTTTAGATTCTAAATATTTATAGGCATTTTCTGTATTTACACCATATACTTTAGAAGTTGCAAAATCCTTATGATACCAGGTCATCAGGTCTTTATCCTCTTTCGTGTCAGCAGTTTTACCTTGAGCATCCTGAGCGAACGCAAGGTTTAATCCCGTCAAAAAAACAGCAGCTAATAATACCTTTTTCATGTGAGTTAATTATTTAATATTTTTAATATAAGTCAAAGACTCCGGTCCTTTGTTACATATTAAATCAAGAACCGACAGATCTTTTAAAAACCCTAATTTATCCGTAAATGTTTGATAATATTCATCCATTTCATATTCGGACGGTAATTTCGCAGAAAATTTCTCACGAAAATTAATCTCGTCAGGATTTTTGATATATTCTACATTCAAAGAGTGTGCCTTTTCCGTTTTTAAGATCTGCTGAATGATTTCTAAACCTTTAAGGTTAAAATCTAACAGAAATTTTTCTTTCAGATCAAATATTTTCCTGAATTTATCTTCGTAATATTCAAAATAAGGAGAACTCTGATAAGCTGTCTTGATCGATTTCCAATGAAGGTTCTGCCAATCTTCACGGTAAGAGATCTCTATATCTTTGAATTCTCTTTTTCCGTTATGCTGAATGGGAATAATTAATGAAAGCTTCCCATTTGCCCCATAAATATTGGCTCTGTTTCTGTACGTTTGCTTTGGAAAATTTTCAAACTGCTCAAAAACAACTTCATTTTCAGGATTTAAAAACTCTGAAAACCATGAAATTGGCGGTAAATAAAATACCGGTAATAATATATTCTGCATATTCATCATACAAAAATGAAGTATTTTTTCAAATACTTCATTCTATTTTTAAATTTATTTTAGCTCTTAATCGTCTTCTGATTTCTTCTTTCTGAAAACTTTCACGAAGTAATCCCATCCGAAGAATAAAATCAAAATCATTGCTGCGATCCACCAGTATGAAGTTTTATTGGCTTCTCCTGTGTTGGTTGCTTTAAACATCCTATCCCAACGAATTTTCCAAGGCGCCTGATAAGAAGAACTAGCATCTTTGAACGCCCCCTGAATACTCATCCAGGTAAACATTGGTTTTCCAACGATATTCTCTTCAGGAACGAAACCAAAGAATCTGGCATCCAAAGAAGCATCTCTGTTATCCCCAACCATCATATAATAATCCTGCTGAATAGTATATTGGTTGGTTTCTTTTCCGTTGATGAAAATCTTTCCGTTTTTATTTTCTAATTTGTTGTGCTCGTATTCAGAAATGATCCACTGATATTCAGGCAAAGTTTCCTGATTGATCGCTACAACATCTCCTTTTTTAGGAATTTTCAATGGTCCGTACCAATCCTGATTCCAAGGTTTATTGATTGGGAAAATAGATTGAGTGGTATCAATACTTTTTGTATAAGCAGTTTTATCAGCATTTAATTTATAAGAAACTGTTGCTGAATCTTTAGGGAAAATACTTTCTTCCATACTTACCACGTTCGGTAAAGTTTTGATTTCAGCAGCCGTTTTATCTGTTAATCCTTGGAAAGCATATAAAAATCCTTTATCAGTCTGCATTTCTCTTACCGGTAAAAACCCGTAAGTATTATATAAACTAGGAATATCCAGTTGAGTTCCTGTATTCACGGTATAAGCATGCTGAACCTCCTGATCTCCCAAAACTGTTTCAGGCTTTCCGTTTACGAAAAGTCTTCCGCTTCTCATTTCGAAAGTATCTCCCGCAACAGCTACCAATCTCTTTACATAAGGATCTTTTCTGTCAATTGCTGTATGCACAGAGTCACGAGGGTAATTGAAAACAACTACATCATTTTTCTGGGGCTTGCTAAACTGGAAAATTCTTTCGTAAGGAAGTTTGATTCCGTCAACATAAGATTTAGGATCATCTTTAGGATTTCCTTTTTCACCAGTATCCATAATTGTTCCCTGTAAGAAAGGAATTGCTACAGGACGCATTGGCAATCTGTAACCGTAGCTCCATTTATTTACGAAAAGGAAGTCACCAACAAGCAAAGTTCTTTCCATAGACCCCGTTGGAATCCCGAAAGGCTGCGTTACAAAAACGTGGATGATGGTTGCAAAAACTACCGCGAAAGTAATAGATCCAACGAAAGTATCTTTCTTTTTTGAATTCTTCTCTTCATCTGTTAAGAAAAGCTCGTTTGCGTTTTCATCTTCTAACTCTACGTCTTTACCATAATTTACTGTTGCCATATAAATGAACGGAAGAATTACCGTAAGAAGCTGATCTTTAAAAAGAGTCTTCCCGAATTTTTTCATTAAATATAAATGAAAAACAGACATCATAATGGGTCCCACGATTGGCAAATATGATAAAATTGCCCACCATTTCGGATGTTTTGTCTCTTTTAAAACAATGAAATAATTATAAAAAGGTATAAAAGCAAAAAGCGGATTATATCCTAATTTCTTGAACAGCTTCCAAGTTGAAATTCCCATTAATACAGATAAAATGAGAACGTAGACTGTATAAGTTAAAAAATAGTTCATAAATTTTTGTGCCTAATCTATAATATGAATAATTGGTAATAAGCAATGAATAATTTTTACTGCCTCCTATTGTTACCAATTAGTTTGCAATGTAGCGATTTTGTTACAAATTAAAGTCCCAAAACGTCTTTCATTCCGAAATTTCCTTTCTTTCCGATGATCCATTCTGCAGCAACTACAGCACCGAGAGCAAAACCGTTTCTATTGTAGGCTGTATGCTTAATCTCGATTTCATCTACTTCACTTCTGTAGAAAACACTGTGGGTACCAGGAACTTCATCTTCACGAATAGCAAAAATTCCTAATTGATTACCTTGAGTTTCTTCTAGTTTCCAGGCTTCAAATTTTGGATTGTGTTTAAAAATCCCTTCTGCGATAGAAATTGCGGTTCCGCTTGGAGCATCTTTTTTATGTACATGATGAATTTCTTCCAACTGACAAGAATATTCGTTCACATTCTTCATAAGATCAGCAAGTTTCTCGTTTAAAGCGAAAAATAAATTAACACCTAAACTAAAATTCGACCCGTATAAAAATGCAGTTCCGTTATCAACTGCGATTTGTTCTATTTCAGCTTTTCTTTCAAGCCAACCTGTTGTTCCGCAGATCACAGGAACTTTATTTTCAAGACAAGCTTTTACATTTTCGTAAGCTACTTCCGGCAAAGAAAATTCGATAGCAACATCAGCACCATTCAAATTTTCAGCAGTAGGAGTTTCTTTTAATCGGGCAACCACTTCATGACCTCTCTTTGTGGCAATCTCATCAATGATTTTGCCCATTTTCCCATATCCTACTAATGCTATTTTCATATTTTATTTATCTGCTTTTTAAACAGCTTATTTATTTAAAATTCTATTCTATTTTATCGCAAAGATCGTAAAGATTTTTTCTTAACGACTAAACGTTTTTAAGTTCGCAAAGGCGTCTGACTTAACAAAGTCCGCGATGATTGGGAGAACAGAATTCATTATTAATTATTATTTATTAATTGTCTAGAATCTATAACTTAAACTTAACCCCGTTTTTGGAGGGGTAATCCCAAAATTATCCTGAATTACGGCAGGCGTTAGCGCAAGATCCGGATCGTGACGACCTTCATAAAGATGGGCATCTACCACAGCATCCACAATGTTTAGAATGTAGATTAATCCTGTGATCGCAATGGCATAGTCTCTTTGCCTTTTCGATCTGTCCTGTGCGTTCCCCAATGCTACTTTATCAAGGTTTGGATTACTGTCCACGAATTCATTGGGTGTACCATTGAGCTTGGCAACGTAATACCCACGATACTTTTTATACTGATTATCATTCCAGATGGCAATTCCTGCTCCTACTCCAACCGCTCCCCAAACGATAGGGATTTTCCAGTATTTTTTATTATAATATTGTCCCAATCCCGGCAATACAGCAGAATATAAACCTGCTCTTGTAGGATTAAGCTTTGTGATTTTGGCTTTTTTCAGGGTTTTTGCATTCACCTTTTCAATATCCTGAACGATAGACGCTTCGGATTTTGCAGGCTTTTCTGCAGAGATACTGTCTTTCGGATGGTTTTCTACCCGAATAGTATCGTTGGGATTGACTTGTGAGTAGGCCAACGCAAAAATACACAAGAAAAAAGTGAAAAGTAATTTCTTCATTTATTTTATATGAGATAAAATGTATTCCAGTTCATCTTCATTTTTGAAGTCCAGAACAATTTTACCTTTTTTACCGTTTCCGGCTGTTTTGATTTCTACTTTTACATCTAAAATATCTGCAATCGTTTTCTGTGCTCTTTTAAAATTATTTGAAAGCTCAGCTTTTGCTCTTTTTGCAGCTGGTGATTTTGGATTTTTCAAGGCAGTTGCTGCCTGTTCAGCCTGACGAACATTCAGTTTTTCTTTAATGATGATATCAAATAAAATCTGCTGATGTTCTTCATTTTCAAGGCTGATAATCGCTCTACCATGTCCCGCGGAAATTTCTCCGCTACGGATAGAATTCTGAATATCCGGACTTAATCTCAACAATCTGATCGAGTTGGTAATTGTACTTCTGTCCTTACCTACTCTCTGGCTAAGATTTTCCTGAGTCAATCCCACTTCATCCATCAATCTTTGATACGTTAATGCAATTTCTATCGCATCAAGATCTTCCCTCTGAATATTTTCAACAAGAGCCATCTCCAGCAGCTCCTGGTCATTTACTAAGCGAATATACGCCGGAATAGAGGTTAAACCTGCAATTTTCGTTGCTCTGAAACGTCTTTCCCCTGATATGATTTCGAACCTCTCGCCATCTTTTCTTAAAGTAATAGGCTGAATAACCCCTAAACTCCCGATAGATTTAGCGAGTTCGTTTAATGCTTTTTCGTCAAAATAAGTTCTTGGCTGGGCCGGATTAGGATAAATATCTTCAAGAGCAACCTCCACGATATTTCCCACAAATTTGTCTGCCCCTTCATCCGTCGCAGAATTGACAGATGCTTTGGATTCAGCACTTAAAATAGCACCCAAACCACGCCCCATAGCTCTTTTTTTGTCCTTCATAATATAAATAATAAGTGATATATTATCAATGATTTACAATCATCTTTTGTTATACCTCCCGCTTAAATTCTAATTTTAATTCTTAACTAATTTCTCGTTCTTCAGCAGAACTTCCTCTGCCAACTGAATGTACTGAACCGCCCCCTTACTCTCGGCATCGTAATTCAGGATGCTTTCTCCAAAACTTGGCGCCTCACTTAATCTCACATTTCTGCTGATAATAGTTTCGAAAACCATTTCCGGGAAGTGAGAATTCACCTCTTCCACTACCTGATTAGATAATCTTAATCGGCTGTCGTACATCGTCAGAAGCAACCCTTCGATATCAAGGTCTTTATTGTGAATTTTCTGAACATTTTTAATCGTATTCAGTAATTTTCCAAGTCCTTCCAAAGCAAAATACTCACATTGAATAGGAATAATCACAGAATCTGCCGCTGTAAGGGCGTTTACCGTAATCAAACCTAAACTCGGAGCACAGTCGATGATGATATAATCATAATCATCCCTTACGCTTTCCAATGCTTTTTTAAGCATATATTCACGATTGTCCTTGTCTACCAGCTCGATCTCTGCAGCTACCAAATCAATATGAGAAGGCACAATATCCAGATTCGGAGTTGCCGTCTGCTTGATGCAGCTTCTGGTTTCAGCACTGTGTTCCAGCAAATTATAAGTGGAATACTGAACATTATCTACACCCAATCCCGACGTTGCATTTGCCTGTGGATCAGCATCTATAATTAGTATTTTTTTCTCCAATACTCCTAGCGCGGCAGCAAGATTTACAGCCGTTGTAGTTTTACCTACTCCTCCTTTTTGGTTAGCGATACCTATGATTTTTGCCATTATTCGAACTTTAAGATTCAAAAATACACATTTTTCCTTGCTCTCCATGAACGGGTAAAACGAATATTGAGTTAAAATATTGTTAACAAGCAATTTAAGAATAAAAAAAATTATCCACAAAAAAAAATCTTTGTGGATAACTGCCAAAATTTATTTCACATTAATTATTCAAACTGCATCGAGATCGGAAATTTAAAATAGCTTCTTACCGATTCGCCTTGTTTATTTTTACCCGGTTTCCATTTTCCTTTGTTGGAAATAGATTTAATCGTTCTCATCGCTTCACTGTTGAAATCTGCGTCTGCACCATTGGCTTTGATCCCAGAAATCGTTCCGTCGATCTCAACAATAAAGGTTACTGTAGTTTTCAATACATCGCCGTTTCCTTCAATACCTGAACCATCAAAATTATTCATCACTTTAGTTCTGAATGAGTTGATACCGCCTTCAAAAGAAGCTTCAACCGCCAATTCACTTCCGCCAACAATTGCATTTTTATCTATTGTAGGAGGCTGCGCTACCGGAATTTGAGGAACGACAGGACCGTTTCCGATGATCGGAGGTGGTGGAAGATAGGTATCCTTCACTGGCTCCCCTTTGAAATTATTCGTTAAACCAGCCACCGCATCTTCAGGAATCTTTTCCACAGGTTTTTCAATTGCATCTTTTTTGGGCTCAGGAACAGAACTATCAAACTGCTTCACATTTGGAGGAGCAACAGGCTGAACCGGCTTTACAATCTCTTTTGGCGGATCTTTTTCCAAAGGAGTATCTTCAATAATAAAAGGACGATAAACAGGTTCTACAGTTACTCTCGCTTCCTCTTTTTCAAAAGCTGACATCACTAACGGAGAAATTGAAATTGCTGCCAATAAACTCACTCCGATAAAAAGTGCTTTGGTTAAAATTTTGTCTGATTCGTTTCTTAAAACATAGGCACCATATTCTTTATTTCTGTGCTCAAATAAGATTTCATTAAAACGAAATTCCTGGTTTGTTTCTAGTTGTTTCATCACTATAAATATTTAAACTGTTAAAAAAATTGACGATTAACTCTGATAATAATAATCATCGATATTCGATGTTGTAAGTTCAAAATTATTGCCAATATTTTATTAAAAACCTAATTTAAAGCACATTAACAACTGAATTTATAAATTTATGGGTAGGTTGAGAGGTAATTTTTTAAATTTATCGTAATTGGAGTTTTACGGAATCAGAATCTTCAAGTTTGGCATTGGAAAAAATAAATTCTGAATCATTAATGATGAATTTTATGAAGTCTTATTTTTCACTTGCAAAGTATAATTGCCTATTGAAATTATTATTCAGCAAGAAACATTCAGTTTTTTATTTAATAAGAATTTCGGCAAGAATCTTTCCATCATATTTTAAACGGATCCTTGGAATCGTATGGAACGACAAGCTTGGTGAAATATTCCTAATTTTAAATGAATGACTACAACGCTAGCCCGGATTGAAACGACATCCTTTTGGGTTGCGGGCAGAGCGAAGCGGAGCCCGTAACCCAAAAGATACAGTGGAAAGCCGGAAATAGCTTCTTAAAATAGTTGGTGGTTGATAGTTAATGGTTATTAGTTTTTAGTCTTATAAAGATTTTCGCTTTTAGTAATGACATAAAAAAAGAGACCATCAAACTGACAGTCTCTTTTAATTTATTTAAAAATATTCCTTAGAATAATTCTTTTCTGATGATGTTTTGGCTTCTTTCAGGGCCAACAGATACCAAATAAACGTTGATCCCTAAATACTTCTCGATAAACTCGATGTATTCCTGAGCCGTTTGTGGAAGTTCATCGTAGCTTCTTGCTTTTGTAATGTCTTCTTTCCAACCTGGTAAATCTTGGTAGATTGGTTCGTAGTTGTACAATTTCTCTGTTGAAGAAGTGAAGTAATCGATGATTTTTCCGTCTTCAGTTTTGTAATGAGTCACAACTTTTAGGTTTTCAATTCCTGTAAGAACGTCTAATTTCGTAATTACCAAATTATTGATTCCGTTGATCATACAAGCATGCTTCAGAGAAACAAGGTCTAACCAACCTGTTCTTCTTGGTCTTCCTGTCGTAGCTCCGAATTCACCACCAATTTGTCTGATGCTTTCTCCTAATTCGTTGTCTAGTTCTGAAGGGAAAGGACCGTTTCCAACTCTTGTACAGTATGCTTTTGCCACACCGATTAAGTTTTGAAGTGATGTTGGAGGAACTCCCGCTCCTGAACAAACACCACCTGTAGATGGAGAAGATGAAGTTACATATGGATACGTTCCGAAGTCGATATCAAGCATTAAAGCCTGCGCTCCTTCGAATAAAACATTTTTACCGTCTCTAATCGCTTCGTTTAATTCCAGTTCCGTATCAACAATTCTGTCTTGAAGCTGTCTTCCGATTTCTAAATATTCGTTGTAAATTTCTTCAACGTCTAATGTCGGTTTTCCGTAATATTTTTCAAAAAGAGAATTCTTAATTTTTAAGTTTTTCTCGATTTTGTCTCTTAAAATTTCAGGATTCAGAAGGTCGATCATTCTGATACCTACTCTTGCAATTTTATCTTCATAGCAAGGTCCGATTCCTTTTTTCGTCGTTCCGATCTGCGTTCCTCCGTGCTCTTCTTCACGGTAAGTATCCAAAAGAATGTGGTAAGGCATGATCACATGCGCTCTTCTGCTGATGAAAATGTGATCAGTTCTAAGACCTTTGCTCTCGATCTGATTCACCTCCTTAATGAAAGATTTAGGATTTACCACTACTCCATTGGCAATGATACACTTCCCTTTGCACTGAAGAACTCCCGATGGAAGAAGGTGCAAAACGAATTTCTCTTCACCTACATAAACCGTGTGACCCGCGTTGTCCCCACCCTGGAAACGTACAACGTAATCTGATTTTGCAGATAAAACATCCGTGATTTTTCCTTTACCTTCATCTCCATACTGAAGACCTACAACTACGTAAGTTGACATATTTTACTTTTATTTTAGATTCATGCAAAATTACTTTTAAAAAATTGGGTGCGCAAATTTGTGGTGGATTTTATTTTTGGGTAGGTGGAAATCATGGGGTTGGGGTCATTAATTTCAAAATTATAAAGGTATTTTGTATTTTCTTTTGAAATGAAATTTTGTTTACTTTTGTTTAGTGGAAAAACATGGTTACATAGAAATAAAAGTTTCCGGTAAATTTGGAAATGTAGATATAAACCCAGATAACTTTGATATCAAGGAGGTAATTTCTATTTTAAATAATGTTGATGATTTATTATACTCCGGAGATAAAAAAAACAGACCCCTAATTTCTTATACTATTAAAGAAGGTTCTGTCAGAAATATTTTTAAAACAGGAATACAATATATAGTTAGTTTTAATGCTGTATTAGGCTTAATTTCCCAAACTAATACAATTGATTATTTAGATTTAGCAACAGCTAAAGCTATTGAAAGCCTTCAAGAGTTAGCAACAAAAAAGGATTTTGCACTCGACATTACTACATCACTTGAAGGTTCGAATAATATTCGGATTGACAAATTTTCTGACTTTAAAAGAACTGAAGCAATTTGGGCTGAAGCTGAATTTTATTTTTATGGAAAAATAACGAATGCAGGCGGCAAAGATAAAGCTAATATTCATCTATTGACTGATGAATATGGAACAGTGAGAATTCAAACTCCTATTTCGTTCCTACAACAGCAAGAGGAAAATATTTTGTACAAATCTTTAGGAATCAGAGCCAAGGGGAACCAACATTCAGAAAACGGAGAAATTGATTTTACAAATTTAGAGTTTATTGAATTGATTGATTATAATCCCGTTTTTGATGAGGGTTATTTGCAAAAATTAAGAGACAAGGCAAAACAATCTTGGCTTTCGAATATTAATCCAGATGAATGGTTAAGACAAATAAGAGGAAGCTATGAAAGTTAATGGAGTTTTACTAGATACAAGTTTCTTTATTAAATTTTTAAATGATGCTGATCCATTATTTAAAAATGCTTTAGAATATTATAAATACTTTCTAAGCAATGATATTAAAATGTATATTTCAACAATTTCAATTGCTGAATATTGTGTTGGAGGCTCAATATCAGAACTACCTCTAAGAAATTTGGCTATTCTCCCATTTAATTTAAATCATGCTACTAAAACAGGAGAAATTGCTAAAATAGTTTTCACAAAAAAAGGAAAATTAAAACTATTGGAAAGAAATGTAATTCCAAACGATTCCAAACTATTTTCTCAGGCTGATGTATAAAAAATATCATTTATTATCTATCTTCCGACACAGAAAGTATTAAAATTTATAATCTTCTTCAAGAAGAAAGAGAAAAACCCAATTTTAGTTTTATCAATCTAAATATTCCTCCCAATGAATATTTTGGTTATCTGGATTTATAAACTTCATCAAAAAAAAGAGCAAATAACTCATTAATCTATTCATTCTTAAATTTCTAAAAAATGAAAAACCAAATAATATTAATCAACGAATTAAAAAAAGGTGAAAATTCTGGGTTTATTGAAAATTTTAATCGCAATCTTTTTCTTAAAAGACTTCATGAAAAATATCTATCCAAATAAATATTATTGAAGGAATAAAACAAAACGTCATAGGTTTTAGAAACCTATGACGTTTATATAATATAAATTGTTATTTCAACAAAACCTCACTCCTCACCCCAATCTCCTCCAAAAACACCCCATCATGCGAAATCACCACCAAAGTTCCATGATAATCCTTAATAGAATTCGTCAGAATTTCCACGTTTTGGAGGTCTAAATTATTTGTCGGTTCATCGAGTATCATCATATCGGGAGCTTTGTTGCTGATGGAAAGTCCGCACAGAAGAAGTCGCAGGCGTTCTCCACCGCTCAGAACATCACACTTTTTGCTCCAGGTTTCCTTTCCGAATAAAAATCTTGACAATAAGGTTTTCACTTCAGATTCCTGCAAAGCATTATCGTTGAACTGTTGTGCAAAATCATAAACCGTTGCCTGTTTATCAATCAAAGAATATTCCTGATCAATATAAATCGTCTGAAAATCAGCCCTCGAAATCGTTCCGACAGAAGGCTGAAAATCTCCCAACAAAAGCTTAATTAAAGTCGTTTTCCCCGAACCGTTCGAGCCTTTAATAGAAATTCTATCTCCGCTTCGGATTTCAAGATTGAGGTTTTCTTTCCAAAGATTTTCTTGGTCATATTTAAAATTAATTTCTTCCGCCGAAACCAAAATTTTCCCTGAATGCAGATTGGAATCATTAAAATTCACTTTCATCTGATCCGCATTTCTCACCGACGAACGCAAATCCCGTAAATCACCCGAAATATCATTGATTTTCTCAGCATGAACAGACTTTAGTTTCGAAGAATTTTTCTCGGCATTATTTCGCAGCGTATTCATCATAATTCTCGCCACGCCCGATTTTTCCTGCTTTCCTTTTCCTCTTGCATCCAATTTTTGCTTTCGTTCTATCGTTTCGCGTTCTTTTTCTTTCGCTTTTTTCAGCGCCCGTTCTTTGGAATGAATATCGTTTTGCAGAGCTCCATTTTCAATTTCTTTTTGTTCGGCATAAAAATCATAATTTCCGCCATACGTCGAAATTCCCTGATTACTCAATTCAAAAATCGTATTAACCAAATTCAACAAAGTACGATCATGACTCACAATCACAACCGTTGAATTTGTTTTTTCAATAAAATCATACAACAGATTCCGACCTTCCAGATCAAGATGATTCGTCGGTTCGTCGAGTAAAACAATTTCAGGCTGATTGATTTGAATTCCCGCCAGAAAAACCTTCGTCTTTTGTCCGCCACTCAAACTTTCCAGCTTTTGATTTAAGTTTAAATTTTCGAGTTTCCAATATTGTAAAGCTTGTTGACAACGTTCTTCGATGTCCCAATCGTCATTCAATATTTCAAAATAAATTTCATCCACTTCCCCATTCGTTATTTTTTGAAGGGCTTTAAGTTTTTTATCGATTTTCAAACATTCCGCAACCGTCAAAACATTGAAATTCCCGAACATTTGCGGAACATAAAATAAATCACCCTGACTACCGACAGTTCCTTCCAAAGGTTCAATCTCATTCGCCATGATTTTCAGCAAGGTAGATTTTCCCATGCCGTTACTCCCGACCAAAGCCGATTTTGAGTGTGAAGGTATCGTTAAGTTGATAGAATTAAAAAGCAGATTCCCCGCTGGAAACCCAAAGGATATATGGTGTAAAAAAAACATAATTTCTTTCTATAGTTAAAGTTAAAACTGCAATAACTTCGCTCGTTATTGTCTATAAAATCTGAAAGAAATTGTATCCTACATCCTGTTGTTTTGGGTTTTGTGAGTGGCAAAGATAGTGATTTTTAAATATTTCAAGATATCAAAACATTTAGTTTGTCATTTCAACGATGAAGAAATCTAATATTCTCAATTATATTAACCTCCAGCTCCCATCCTCCATCTTCCTTTCTTTTTTAAGAAGCTATTTCCCGCTTTCCGTTACAATCTTTTTTTTCAAAAAAGGATTTCCACTGCAATCGGGGCTAGGGTTTTGGTCATTTTTTCAAAGTTTGAACTTATTTCAAAGTTTGTCATTCCGTAGGAATCTGGGCGCGAATCTTTCCCTAAACCTTTCTAATACTTTGCTTAGATTCCTACGGAATAACAAATGAAATGGAAAACTGTAAAGTGAAAACATTGGAAATAAAACCACCCCGTCAAAAATTTCTTTGAAATTTTCGCCACCCCTCCAAAGGAGGGGAATTTTTCAAGCTGTAATATCCTTGCTGAGTGAAACGCCTTTGCGAACGAAAAATATACACAATAATTTTAAACAAAACTTTGTGGTCTTTGTGTTAAAAATAGATTCTTCACTGTGCTACGCTTCGTTCTGAATGACATACAGAAAAAAACTTTCCAACATTAAAACTCTCCGACACTAATACTCTAAAACCCTAAAACACAAACCCAATCAAACTCATAAAAAACTTTCATCAAAAATCCTTAACTTTGCAGCCTACTAAAAATTTTTATGGAGAGTATTAAAGTTCACGACAAAACTTTCGTTCCTTATTTGGAGGACGCCGAGATTCAGGAGATTGTAAAAGCTACGGCTTTAAAAATTTATGAGGATTATAAGGATGAAGTTCCTGTTTTCATTGGGGTTTTGAACGGAGTGATCATGTTCTTCTCAGACCTTTTGAAGCATTATCCAGGAGAATGTGAGATTGCATTTATCCAAATGAGTTCTTATGCAGGAACTGAATCTACAGGAATCGTTTACCAGAAAATGGAATTAACGAAGGACGTAAAAGACCGTCACATCATCCTTGTAGAAGATATTGTGGATACAGGAAATACGGTTGAAAGTCTTTTCAAATATTTTAACGAAACGCAACGTCCGAAATCTGTAAAAATCGCTTCATTCTTATTGAAACCTGAAGTTTATAAAAAAGATTTCCAGTTGGATTATATCGGAAAAGAAATTCCAAACAAATTTGTTTTAGGATACGGATTGGATTACGATGAGTTAGGAAGAAACCTACCGAATTTGTATCAATTAGCAGACGGACAAATCAACCATTAAACGCTGTTGGCTATTAGCTGATAGCTTTTAGCTTAAAAAGTAAAATAAAGAAATAAATTTAATAATAACTTAAAAACGCTAAAGGCTAAAAAGCATGTAAGCTCAAGGTAAAAAGCCAAAAGCCAGTTGCCAATTGCCAGAAGCAAAACAACATTATGATAAACATTGTTCTGTTCGGCCCTCCAGGAAGTGGAAAAGGAACTCAAGCACAAAACTTAATCGAGAAATTTAATTTAAAACAAATCTCAACAGGTGATCTTTTCAGATTCAACATGAAAAATGATACTGAGCTTGGGAAATTGGCTAAATCTTACATCGATAAAGGAGAATTGGTTCCGGATCAGGTAACGACAGATATGCTGGTTGACGAAATCAGAAAACCGACGGATGCTGCAGGATTTATCTTCGACGGATATCCAAGAACAGCAGTTCAGACGGCAGCTTTGGAAAAGATTGTAAAAGAAGAACTGAATGATGAGATCGATGTTTGTCTATCATTAGTTGTTGAAGACACTCTTTTAGTTGAAAGACTGCTGAAAAGAGGTGAAATCAGCGGAAGATCTGATGACAGTAACGTTGAGATCATCGAAAACAGAATTAAAGAATACTACGCAAAAACAGCAGAAGTAGCCGAATTGTACAAGCAACAAGGTAAATATGTAGAGATCAACGGCGTTGGCGAAATCAACGAGATCTCTGAAAAACTTTTCGCTGAAGTAGAAAAAGTAAAATAAAAACAGTTGATAGTTGATGGTTGATCGTATTCACCAATCAACTGACAACCATTAACTGACAACTAAAGAATATGTCAAATTTTGTAGATTACGTAAAGATTCATTGTAAAAGCGGTCACGGAGGTGCAGGTTCTGCCCATCTTCGCCGCGAAAAGTATATTCCTAAAGGTGGTCCTGATGGAGGTGACGGAGGTCGCGGCGGACACATCATTATGAAAGGAAATGGAAATGAATGGACTTTACTTCCACTTCGTTACACCCGTCACGTAAAAGCAGAACGTGGTGAAAACGGAGGAAAAAACCAGTTGACCGGAGCTTACGGAGCTGATGTTTATATTGAAGTTCCGATCGGGACTATCGCTAAAAATGAAGATGGAGAGATCATCGGCGAAATCATGGAAGACGGTCAGGAGATCATCCTGATGGAAGGAGGAATGGGAGGAAAAGGAAATGAGCACTTCAAATCTTCTACCAACCAGACTCCAAGATTTGCACAACCGGGAATGGACGGACAGGAAGGTTACGTGGTTTTCGAGCTTAAAATTTTGGCTGATGTAGGTCTTGTAGGTTTTCCGAATGCCGGAAAGTCTACTTTATTAGCTTCTGTTTCTGCAGCTAAACCAAAAATTGCGAATTACGCATTTACCACTTTAACTCCGAACTTAGGTATTGTTGATTACAGAAATTACAAATCTTTTGTAATGGCAGATATTCCGGGGATTATTGAAGGTGCAGCGGAAGGTAAAGGTCTTGGTCACAGATTCTTAAGACATATTGAAAGAAATTCAATTTTATTATTTTTAATTCCTGCAGATTCTGAAGATCATTTCCAGGAGTTTAAAATTTTAGAAAATGAATTGAAAGAATATAATCCTGAATTACTGGATAAAGATTTCATTGTTTCTGTTTCAAAAGCAGATCTTCTGGATGATGAACTGAAGAAGGAAATTTCCAGAGAATTCCCTGAAAACAAGCAGCCTTTGTTTTTCTCAGGCGTTACTGGAGAAGGTCTTGTAGAACTGAAAGATGCGATCTGGAAGCAATTGCATGGATAAAATTCAGAACGATTTTTTTAAATATAAATCCGTCTCAATAATTTGGGGCGGATTTTTTATTTAAATTATTTCGTACAAATCAAAACTTTTTCATTTTGAGTAAACCCATAATAATTATCTTTCGAAAAGGTTCTTACCACCACATTAAAACCAGTTTCCTTTAATCTTGACTCCAATCCTTTCACAGAATAAATTCTCACATGATCTTCCTGTCCGAAATGCTTCAATCTGCCTTTTTCTGTGGTAATTGAGTAATCTTCATATATTTCACCATCCTTGAAAGGGGTCTGAATAAGAGCCTTTCCACCCGTTTTTAAAACCCTGTGTAATTCGCTCATAGCTTTTCTATCTTCAATGATATGTTCCAGAATATGATAGCAGACAATCAAATCAAACTTCTCCTCTTCAGTATTAATATTGGTAATATCATAATGATAATCAGATAAAAATTCATTTTCATAATCCGTTGGAAAATAATGAATATCATTCCTTTTCTTCCATTTTTTATACAGCATTCTCGAAGGAGAAAAATCTAAAAAAAACATTTTAGATTGTAAAAACTCATCATTTAATAATTTATAAAGTCTTCTTGTTCTGGAAAGACTTCCACAAATAGGACAAAGAAGGTTTCCATTATCCAATTGTGCAAAATTTTTCAATCTCGTCCTGCAAATAGTACACTCATTATTTTTACCTTTATAAAAAGGAATTAAAAGTCTTCTAAACCTTTCTTCATTTTCAATAAGGGCTTTTTGAGGAATAATATTTTTAGCGACCGACTTTAAAAAATTGTACATATTAGATGTGTAGTATTACAATCTTCAAAATAACAAAAATTTATCCTAAATGTCTTTTCCAATATTAAATTTCTTCTGAAACTTTTATTAACAAAGGATTTGGAACAATTATTGAAAGACAAGATTCAAATTTAAACTATGAAATATTTACTCGGTCTTTGCGCTTTTATTTTATTATTTTCATGTAATTCACAGAATATGAAATCAAAATACTCGAAAATAGAATATGAGGCCACTCCATGTTTTGGGTTTTGTCCGGTTTTTAAAATGACCATTAATCCAGACAGAACGGCTGTTTTTGAAGCAGAACACTTTAATTTTAATGACAAACCTTCAAAAGATGAATTTTCTAAACCTAGAGAAGGAACTTTTAAAGGAACGATTAAAGAAGCAGATTATAATAAATTAATCACTTTATTGAATGGTTTAGATGTAAAAAATTTAAAAGATAAATATGGTGAAAAGAATATTACCGATCTTCCGACATCTTATTTAAGAGTAAATTTTGCAGATGGAGGTTCTAAAAATGTAGAAGATTACGGTAAGCGTGGAAGTGAAAAACTTTCAGCAGTTTACAAATTTTTCGAAGAATTGAGAAAAAATCAACAATGGACAAAAGTGAATTAATTCGCTTAAAAATATTTACGCTACCTTTGCAAACATAATTCCTTCATTTTGAAGGGATTTTTATTTAATTATAAAAACAATTCATTTGAATTTTACAGATCTAAACTTAATAGAACCTATTGCAAAGGCAATTCAGGAACAAGGATATACCAACCCAACGCCCATTCAGGAAAAATCGATTCCTGAAATTGTACAGGGTAAAGACTTTTTGGGATGCGCCCAGACAGGAACAGGAAAAACTGCGGCTTTTGCCATTCCTATTTTACAGAACCTTTCTAAAAATAAAACGTCAAACAGAAATATTAAAGCATTAATATTAACTCCAACAAGAGAACTGGCGATACAGATTGAAGAAAACATTCAGGCTTACGGAAAATATTTACCTTTAAAACATTTAGTGATTTTTGGAGGTGTAAAACCCGGAAATCAGGAAGCTGCTTTAAGAAAAGGAGTTGATATTCTAGTAGCAACGCCAGGAAGATTATTAGATTTTATTTCACAGGGCATCATCAGCTTAAAAAATCTTGAAATTTTCGTTTTAGATGAAGCCGACAGAATGCTTGACATGGGTTTTGTGCATGATGTGAAAAGAATCATCAAGCTTTTACCTCAAAGAAGACAGACTTTATTTTTCTCGGCAACCATGCCGACAGAGATTCAAAAACTGGCAGATTCAATTTTAAATAATCCGGTAAAAGTAGAAGTTACTCCTGTTTCTTCAACCGCTGAAACCATCAATCAGTCGGTTTATTTTGTGCAAAAAGAAGATAAACTGGATCTTTTGGCCCATATTTTAAAGAATAATATCTCCGAATCTGTTTTGGTATTTTCAAGAACAAAGCACGGAGCGGATAAGATTGCAAGAAAACTTCAGAAAGACGGGATTTCAACAGAAGCTATTCACGGAAATAAGTCCCAGAACGCCCGTCAGAACGCGCTGAATAATTTTAAATCTGGTAAAACCAGAGTTCTCGTAGCAACAGATATTGCGGCCAGAGGAATTGATATTGATGAATTGAAATTTGTTATCAATTACGAGCTTTCCGATGTTTCTGAGACCTATGTTCACCGAATCGGAAGAACAGGAAGAGCAGGTGTGGAAGGAAACTCTATCTCTTTTGTGGATGGTTTAGATTTATTAAACCTTAAAAATACCGAAAAACTGATCGGGATGAAAATTCCTATTGTTAAGGATCATCCTTTCCATACAGACAATCTTGTGGCTCAGAAAAGAGATTCTAATAATAAACCTGTTTCTGCAGGTTCTGAAAGACCCAAATCACAAAGACCGGGTTCTTCTTCAAGAGGAGGAAATAAAAAGCCAGCTTCTGCGGGAGCTTCGGTTGGTTTTAAAAAACCGAAGAATAAAAATTTCACGAGAAAGAAATAAATAAAAGCCTTCCGATTTGGAAGGCTTTTATTTTAAATTTTAACGAATATTTTCTTTGCATTTTCCGTGGTTATTCTATCAATTTCAGAAAGACTAATGTTATATATATCCACTAATTTTCCGGCAATCAGATCGAGATATGAACTTTCATTTCTTTTTCCTCTGTGGGGTACTGGTGCTAAATAAGGAGAATCCGTCTCCAAAACAATTTTATCTAATGGAATCTGATCTAAAAACTGATCAATCTTACCATTCTTAAAGGTTACTACTCCACCAATTCCGAGGATGAAATTAAGGTCAATGGCGTGTTTTGCCTGTTCCAAATTTCCTGAAAAACAATGAAAAATCCCTCTTAATTTAGGGTGTTTCTTTCTCTCCAATACCTCAAACGTTTCATCAAAACTTTCGCGGGTATGAATGACAATGGGTAAATCCATTTCAATAGCCCAATCGATTTGCTGTTCAAAAGCTTTTACCTGAATATCAAGGGTGGTTTTGTCCCAGTAAAGATCAATTCCGATTTCTCCGATAGCGGGAAAAGCGCGTTGATCGAGATAATTTTTAACCGTTTCCAGTTCTTTTTCCCAACTTTCGGGCTTTACATAGCAGGGATGTAAACCCATCATCGAAAAAATCTGGTTGGGATATTCTGCTTCCAGCTGCAGCATCTTTTCATGAGATTCTGAGTCGATTGCAGGAAGATAAAACTCTGTAATTCCTTTATCTAAAGCCCTTTGAATAGTCTCTTTTCGGTCTTCATCAAATTCTTCTGCATAGAGATGGGTATGTGTATCAATCATTTTTATTTACATTTTCAATAGATCTTCATAAGGATTTTCTAAACCAAGCAATATTCCAAAAGCAGGTTCCGTCTTAATCCCTTTTTTCTTTAATTCTATTATTTTTTGTTTAAAATCTTCTCCTTTTTCCTGTAATATTTTGTGTTCGGCGATCATGTGAAGATAAGCATTTTGCTTACATGTTGGTTTATTCTGACCAAAAATTTCGATGGGGAAATCTTCCAGTATAAAATTGATGATAATGCATTTTTCTCCGTTGATAATTGGATATTCAACTTTAATATCTCTATCATTTGGAATAAATTTACTGAACATTAAATCCTCCAAAAAATCTTCTTCGAATCTAAAATCAAGTTCAAAAATAATATCAAGATCACTTCCTTCTATATCAATTTCAATCGGGACAGTTCCCGCGAGAATCGGCGAATAGAAGTCCATCTTTTCAAAGAATCTTTGCTTGGTAATAAGTTCATAAGCCCTTCTTTGTCTATTATTTCCGACCTTTAAATAATCAAGTTTAGTAAAATCAATCATTCCAACAAATAACATTAAACATTGAACTTTAAACCTTAAATATCGAATGCTTTACTTTTTGTTGCTGAACCTCAATTCTTTTACTTAATTTTTCTCTGAATTCGATATATTTAGGATCTTTTTCGTCGTTCGTCCGGTGTTCTAAAGCTGTATAAATTTTAAAATTTTCTTTGATAAATTCTTTTGTTTCATCAGAAAAATAAGCTTCCCCAAACTTGTCAAAAATATAATTAATCGCCTGGTTATTGGGATGAATCATATCTTCTTTATAAAAACGGTAATCCCGAAGATCATCCATCAGTATTTCGTAAACCGGAAGATAATGGCAATAATCCAAACCATCGATCATCTCGTGAATAGAAGTAATTAATTTAGACTTACTTAATTGATTTTCAACAATTCCATCTTTTGTATGACGAACTGGCGAAACCGTAAATAAAATCTGAACATCATCAACACAAATATCCTTCAAATTCAGAATGGTATTGTAAATAGCTTCTGATATTTCCTGATAGGTCAATAATCTTTTTTCGAAAAATTTTTGCGGAATTTTGTGACAATTAGCCACTAATTTTTGTTTAGGAACAAATTCATAAATAAATGAACTTCCATAAGTGATAATTATCCAATTAGCTTCCTGAAGAAACTGATTTCCTTCAACAATTTTAGTATTAATCTTGTCTAAAGTCTGGTGAAGATATCGCGTATCAAAACTGGTGTGATGATCCAAAGAAATAAATTCATCATTAAAGGTAATTAATTCCTCCTCTACATAAAACTCTGAATCATGAAGCCTTTTAATGGAATTATTAATCGAAAACGGGTTAAAAATAGTCCCAAACGGATTGTTTATCGACTGAAGCTGCCCTTGCAGAAACAAATCCGACATTTCTGAAGCAAAACAAGAACCTATTGAAAATATTTTATCCTCAACCTCTATTTTTTTTACCGATTCTTTTAAAATAACTTCTGTCCTGAATTTCATTGTGTAGGTATGAGATTGCAGTTTATAGGTTGCAGGAAACTGTGATCTGCAACCTATAAACTATAACCTAATTTAACTCTCTCTTCTCAATAAATAGTTGGCCAATTCTGCAAACGGTTTTTTCTTTTCCTCCGGAATATCAATTTTCTGAAGATAGCTTTGACCAATCTCGTTGTGTTTTTCGATCAAACGCAATGCTTTTTCGTCTACTTTTGTTCTTCTGAAGATTTTTTCAACGTTGTATACTTTATCGATATTATCGGTTTTTTTAGAATACCAATAATCCAGCTCCTTCAGCTCCTCTTCTGTGGCATGTTCACGCGCTAAAAGGTATAATACCGTTTTTTTATTTTCGTAAATATCGCCCGCATGTTTTTTACCGAATTGCGACTGATCTCCGAATACATCCAGGTAATCATCCATGATCTGGAAGGCTATACCAATATGTTTTCCAAAGTTAAAGATAGCCTTAGCATCCTTGAAATCCGCTTTTGCGATCATTGCACCAATTTCAAATGAAGAAGCACTTAAAACACCTGTTTTGTAGGTAATCATTCTGATATAATCATCAAAAGTCACATTATCCTGAGTTTCAAAATTGATGTCATATTGCTGACCTTCACACAAAAGTAATCCGGTGTGCGTGAAAATTCTGATACAAGCCTTAAAAATTTCCGGCTCCAGATCTTCGAAAAACTTATACGCTTTCAACATTAATCCGTCTCCCGAAAGAATTCCAACATTGATTCCGTGTAAGGTATGAATCGTTGGTTTATTTCTTCTCAAAGGCGCTTCATCCATAATATCATCATGGATCAGGGTGAAATTATGGAAAAACTCAATGGCCAAAGCAGGTTTGATGGCTTCTTTTAAATTGCCCCCAAACAGATCACAAGCCATTAAAACCATGATCGGACGCAGACGTTTTCCACCATGAGAAATAATATAATTCATTGGATCATATAGTTCTGTAGGCTTATCTTTAAAAGTATATCTGGCAATGGCATCAGCTACAATTTGTTGGTATCTGTCTAAAAATTCCATAAATTCTAATAGTTTTAACAAAAATACAATTTTTCAGGGCTTTATAAAATAAAAATGATAACCGTTTTCAGTAAGTTAAGATTTTAAATTGCATATTTTAAACAGAATTAGACAGTCAATGAAAGTCCAAACACTTTAATAAGATTTTGATAATTATTTTAGAGCGTGTTCAAGTTTATTGGCAAAACGCAAAGACCCGGGATTTAATAAAAATATTCTGTTTTAGGACGTAGGGGGAAAATCAAATATTTTCGTTTATTATGCTGATGATCAATTTATCGTTGATAAAATCTTTGCGCTTTTTAAGAAAACCCAACCTGAAATTTATTCTGATTGATCTGTAAAGACTCTAACTTGTACACTATCCAGGAAATTCCAAAATTGATTCTAACCTTTACATTAAGATATCATACTTTATTGTAAATCACAAAATCAATTTTTGGGGAGTAAAACTAATTGACAGGAATGGCGTAAAGGTATCGTTCTTCTACTGAAGAAGACAATATTCCGTTGATAACCACATCACCATCACTGCGTCTCGCCCATACATAATAGGCTTTATCCACTGTTCCGGAATTTCTTACACACAATACGCCCTTGGCAAAAGAATATTTACTTCCTGAAGGGGCAGAGGCCGATGCCATTTGTCTTCCTGAACGAGCTAAATCAATATCCGCAGTATTACTGAATGAGGTAGCACTATTTGATAATGCAAAGTGAATCCAAGATACAGAAGGAGCTTCAGAAGCTTTAACTAATGTGGTTCCCAACATCACAAGCCAATTACCCGGTGGCAGTATAATATTTGCATTCAGGTATACAAAGGAATTAGATGACAAAATAGCGGAGCTTGCCGGAATCGTACCTGAAATTGTTTTTCTGGCCGCTGTAGAGCTTATCCACGAGGCATAGCCCTCGGAATTGGATGCCAATATCTGATTCTCACCCTGACTCCCATCTACAATTCTCAGCGCAGAACCAGACGTTGAAACGATATGTAATCTGGCAGAAGGATCTGTAGTTCCTATTCCTACGTCTCCCGATTTTAATACGGTGAAATCATCTCCTTGCTGATCTGGCGTCGGAACGCCGGAGTCATTATTATTTTTACCGGAATCTACATGGAAAATACCTTGAGGATTTTGGGTATTAAGTCCTACCTGACCTAAGCAAAGCTTAATAATAAGCAATGCAAGTATAGAAAATAATTTGCTTTTCATTTTAATGCTTTTTTTTAAATAAAATAAAACTATTGAATTTATATATTTGCTAACTCATAATTAAAAAAGTTTGATTCTGTTAAATACTCTTTTTTATTAAAAATTAGTTGGGATCGCATAAAAATATCTTTCAAGTACAGATGAAGACATCGGAGATCTCATCGTTGCATCACCCTCAACACGCCTTGCCCACAAGTAATACGTTTTATTGGATGTACCGCTGTTAGTAATTGCTAGACTTCCACTGCCAAAAGAAAATGTATTACTGTTTGGAGCCCCTAAAACTCCGATCTGAGCGCCAGAATGGGCGGTATCGACATCTGCTGTTGCAGCATAGGCAGTTGCGCTATCAGCAAGCGTAAAGATAAACCACGAAGCAGCTGTGTTAGCAACCGCCTTCCAAACGGTGGTTCCCATAGATACCATCCAACTACCGGGTGGCAGCGTAATATTTGTATTGAGATAAACATCCGTGGAACTCGTGACGTTTGGCGTACTTCCAGGAAGCACTCCGAAAACAACAGGCCGGGTTGCTGAAGAACTGCGCCAGGAAGCATTTCCATCACTGTCAGAGACTAATATTTTATTCTCCCCCTGAGTACCGTCTTCTATTCTAACTACAGAACCGGACTTTGAGACGATATGCAATCTGGCGGTAGGAGCAGTAGTTCCTATGCCTACGTCTCCCGACTTTAATATCGTGAAATCATCTGCCTGCTGATCGATAGTGGGAGCACCGGTCTCATTATTATTCTTACCTGCATCCACATGGAAAACCCCTTGAGGACTTTGAGTATTAATTCCTACCTGACTATAACCAAACGTAATAGTAAGCAATGTCAATAAAGAAATAAATCTGTTTTTCATTTTAATGTATTTTATCTGTAAACAAATTTAGAAATTTACAAATAAATCGTACTAAAACAATAATTAATCATAAATAAACAGATTATAGTAAAATATAAATAAAACAATACCATTAAAAATTAAATATTCACTAAACCATTTTAAATAAAAAAAACTTTGCTCAATTGAGCAAAGTTTTTTTTATTTTGAAAAAATTTATTTTTAGGATAAAAATGCTACGACAAGATACGTAAGCCCTGCCACAATAGCTGAAATAGGGATTGTAAGAACCCAGGCCCAAAGAAGGCTTACGGTAATTCCCCATCTTACTGCAGAAATTCTTTTCGTTAAACCAACACCGATGATAGAACCGGTGATCGTATGGGTTGTAGAAACAGGAATACCGAAGTGATCTGTAATAAACAAAGTAATAGCACCTGCTGTTTCGGCACTTACCCCTTCTAATGAAGTTACTTTTGTAATTTTGGTTCCCATTGTTTTAATGATCTTCCAACCTCCACTCATTGTACCCAATGCAATGGCGATGAAAGAAACCAAAGGCACCCAGATATAGTGCTCTGCAAAATAGTCGAAACGACCTGCAGATTCAATATTAAGATATACAGGATCCTGAAGCATATTCACATGATAATAGATCATTGCTGCCCCAATAATACCCATTACTTTCTGAGCATCATTCAAGCCATGCCCCAGACTGAACAGTGCTGAAGAAGCCAGCTGTAATCTCTTAAAAGACTGGTCTGCTTTGTGAGGGTTTGATCTCTTGTACAGGTGAACAATAATTAATGTAATAATGATTGAAATAACCATCCCTATAATCGGTGCCATGAAAATGAACAGGAAAATAGGAATTACTTTATCAAATTTCACTACACTCTGCGTGGTTACCTGATGAGCGGCTTCTTTTAAAGTAGCCCAGGTTCCTAAAGCAGGTTGTGCTGCAGAAACATCATGGTAATCCATCATAAAAGCATGCATTAAAGCAGCTCCTAAAAACCCGCCAATTAAGGTATGGGATGATGACGACGGGATACCGAACCACCATGTTAACAGATTCCAGGCAATGGCTGCAACCAGACCTGAAAATATTACTTCAAGATTGATAAAATTTTCATTAACTGTTTTGGCAATTGTATTACCAATTTTAAATTCTCCGATAATATATGCAGCGATGAAAAAAGCTGCAAAATTCCAAAGTGCTGCCCAAAGAACGGCTTGGAACGGAGTTAAAACTTTTGTAGAAACAATAGTCGCAATTGAGTTGGCTGCATCGTGAAAACCGTTAATGTAATCGAAGATCAAAGCCAAAGCAATAATAACTATAAGTAAAATCGGAAATTCCATTGTTTAATTATAATTATTAAATTAAGCATATTTAATCATGATGTTCTCAATCGTATTGGCAACATCTTCAGCCTTGTCAGTTACTACTTCCAGATAATTAAGTACAGATGAAATTTTAATAATGTTAATCGCATCGTTTGTTTCGAACAACTCTACCATAGAATTTGAAAGAAGGTCGTCTGCGATGTTTTCAATAGAATTTACTTTTATACAAGCTTCTTTTACCTGCTCCATGTTCTTAAACCCTTTAAGGTTTTTCATGGCATTCTGGATTTCGAGACATGCTTTATGGATCAATAAAGAGAAATCTGAATACGCCTTCATTTCCGGCGACTTGTAAAGGAAGATATATTTTGTGGATGCGTAGATATAATCTGCGATATCATCTAATCCTGTTGCTAACGTGTGGATGTCTTCTCTGTCGAAAGGAGTGATGAAGTTTTTCCCTAACTCCACGAAGATCTCGTGAGTAAGCTCATCATTTTTATGCTCATAATCGCTCATCTTTTTCAACATAGAATCATCGTTAAGATCGAAATCTTTAATTCCGTGATTGAATTCCTCAGACATTGCTACCAGATTTTCTGTTACTTTTTCGAAAAGCACAAAAAAGATTTTATCTTTCGGTTGAAAAGCGTGGAAAATATTACCAATTCCCATTGTAAAGTTTTTATAATTTTGACTGCAAATTTCCTAAAAAACCACCTTACCTGAAACTATATAATATTAAGTTTTGTTAACATTGGATTCACACTTCATTAGCATACAAAAAAACCGGCTCTAAGGCCGGTTTATATTATTGAATATGAGTTTAATTAGCTTCCTCAGCCCTCATATCTTTACCTCTGAATTTCATGGATTGAATATTGCTCAAAAGGTCTCCTTTGAACGATTTTTCCACTTCAAAGAACGAGAATTTCTCTAAAATCTCAATATCTCCAATTTCCGCTCTTTTTTTCGTTTTACCGTTTGATGTCGCTTTGTTGATGATATCCAAAACATCAAGCTTCTTCAACTGATCTTTTTTACCAAGATTAAAGAAGAATCTTACCATGTTTTCATTTTTTCTTCTTGGTTTTCCACCACGCTCTCTTCTGTCACCTCTCTCGCTTCTTTCACCTCTGTCGCGGTCTCTACCTCTGTCACGATCTCTTCTGTCTCTTCTGCCTCCATCGTCATCTCTGCTGCTCAGCTTCTGCTCGATAAGATCGTGTCTGTCTTTATAATAAGCTGCCAAATCCTTCAATTGGAACTGAAGTAACTTGTGAACCAATTCCTCTTTTGTAAACGCTGAAAGATCAGGAATCAAAGAATCATCAAATTCAAAGAAATCTTCATGCTCTTCTAAAAGACTTTCAAAAACACCACCCACCTGAGCTTTGATTACCTCTTCTCCTGTTGGAATTTTGGCTTCATTGATCTCAATTTTGGTAACTGATTTGATTTGTTTTAATTTTCTGCTTTCTTCAGGCTTAATCAAAGCAATTGAAACACCATCTCTTCCTGCTCTACCCGTTCTACCACTTCTGTGAACGAATACTTCCGGATCATCAGGTAAAGAATAGTGGATAACGTGAGTAAGAGAGTTTACATCCAATCCTCTTGCTGCAACGTCTGTTGCTACAAGAATATCAATGTTCTTCAATCTGAACTTCTTCATTACCGTATCTCTCTGAGCCTGAGAAAGATCACCATGAAGTGCATCTGCCGCATACCCATTCTGCATCAAGAAATCAGCAACTTCCTGAGTTTCCATTCTTGTTCTACAGAAGATAATTGAATACTGGTTAGGGTTTGAATCAATTAATCTCTTCAAAGCCTCTTTTTTCTGGCGGTATCCAGCCACATAATATTCATGCTTAATGTTCTTCTTAACCTCGTTAATAGAACCTACAGAAATTCTGTGTGGTTTATCCAGATAATTTTTAGAAATTCTTTCTACTTCTTTGCTCATTGTAGCAGAGAATAAGAAAGTTTGTTTTGTCTCCGGTGTTTCACTCAAGATTGTTTCCAATTCGTCTTTGAAACCCATTGAAAGCATTTCATCAGCCTCGTCTAAAACCAACCAATGAATTGCTGAAAAGTCTAACGCTTTTCTGTTAATTAAATCAATTACTCTCCCAGGAGTTCCCACAATAATCTGCGGTTTATCCTTCAAAGATCTGATTTGATCCATAATACTGCTTCCACCATAAACTGCTGTAGTTTTGATGTCCTTCATGTACTTAGAATAATTTTTTATGTCTTTTGTAATCTGAAGACATAATTCTCGTGTCGGACAAAGCACCAATAATTGGATTTTGCGACTCGATTCGTCAATCATATCCAAAATCGGAAGCGAAAACGCTGCTGTTTTGCCTGTCCCTGTCTGCGCAAGTGCGATTAGATCGCGAATATCTGAAAGAATGAAAGGGATAGTCTGTTTTTGGATTTCTGTCGGGCTTTCGTAACCCAGTTCGCCAATCGCCTTTAGAATGTCAGGACTTAAATTGGTTTCCGTAAATAAATTCATTAAATATTTTAAAATTTTTGCAAAGATACAATTATTATTTGGATTTCTTTTTAACTATTATTACAGAAACAATAATTTAATATTCAAAACCCATAACCCTTTTATAATTTCCGCAGAAAAACCACATTTTTTTTATTTTTATTTTAATAAAAATTGAAAGCCTTATTTGTTATCAATTTCCTTATTTTCCCTATTGAACATTAGAGATAATTAAAAATATTATCGCTTAAAGTATACAGACTTTTATTTACTTTTGATGTTTAAATAAAAAACATGTCCGCTACCCTATCACCAAAAACTTTTGATTTCTTAAAGAAACTTACTAAAAATAATAATCGAGAATGGTTCAATGAAAATAAAGATCTGTATCTGGAATCACAACAGAATGTCATTTCATTTCTTGAGGATCTTATTCATGACATGGCTGATTTTGATCAAGAACTGAGAAAAATAGATGCTAAAAAATCATTGTTCAGAATTTATCGCGACACCCGGTTTTCAAAAGATAAAATTCCTTACAAAACCAATTTCGGAGCCTCATTGGGGATGGGAAAAGGAAGTCAGAAAGGTGGATATTATCTTCATTTGGAACCCGGAAAATCTTTTATTGCCGGAGGAATCTACATGCCTGAATCTTCTATTTTAAAAGAAGTGCGAAAAGAAATTTCTTTATATGGAGATGATTTTATTAAAATTTTAAATAATAAAGAATTCAAGAAACATTTTCCAGAATTGGATCAGGCAGATAAGCTGAAAAAAGTACCTCAAGGGTTTGAAAAAGAAGATCCCATGGCAGAATATTTAAAACTGAAAAACTTTATTATTGTATACAATCTGAAAGATGAAGAAGTTTTAGATGAAAGTACAATTAAAAATTTAACTAAAATCTTCAAATTAATGAAACCATTTAACGATTTTCTTAATACTCCTTTCATATAGCCGCGATCCATCCATTAAAAATTAATTGATAAAAAATTCAAACTAATTGATTTCTTATTGAAAATCAAATCATTAGATTTACCTTCTTTTAACATTAGTTTAACATTTTTGATTATCTTTGCGAATCGTCAAAAAATTCCAGAGATGTCTTTATACCAAAAAATTGCAGAAAAGCTACAGTACATCAGTCCTAGCTTTTACAAAAAAAGATATTTTAAGAGCTTAAATCACCTTACAAAGGATAATTTTTCCAAACGTAATGTAGAGCCGGAATTAGTATGGATAAAGGAATTTCTTCCGAAAAATGCGGTAATATTTGATATTGGCGCTAATGTGGGAACATTTTTATATCAGCTGGAAAATAAACTCACCAGCGATAATATATATGCTTTTGAGCCTAATAAAAAGCTTTACAGAAGGCTAAAAAGACTTTTTCCTATGATGAGAGTTCTGCCACTCGCACTTTCTGACGAAAATACGACAGCGGAATTTAAAGTTCCCGTTATCAACGGAAAAGCCATTGCCTCAAGAGGAACTCTAAACACTTCTTACAAGGAAAAGGGCGAAGAAAAAAGCTATACCGAAAAAGTAAAAGTGATCAAACTGGATGACTGGGCGGCGATTGAGCATTTCACCAGGCTGGATTTCATCAAAATAGATGTTGAAGGCAATGAAATGAAAACGCTGAACGGCGCCAAAAAGACCATTCAACAATTTCTGCCGACCCTAATGGTGGAAATGGAACAAAGACACCATGAAACTCCGATCTGGAATGAGATTTCCGAGGTTGAATCCTGGGGATATGATGCAAAATATCTCAACAGGCATACTTTCGGGCTTGAAAAACTAACAGAAGAAATTCTTATAAAAAACATAAACGACGAAAAAAACAAAACCGAGTATATAAACAACATTATTTTTATACCTAAATAACAATTAAAACTAAAATATGAGCGTAGTTGCAAGACAAGGATTCAAATATTCCATCATCGGTTATATTGGCTTTTTGTTGGGTACCATTTCGGCGATTTTTATTTTCCCGAATGACTTTGAATTTTACGGAAAACTACGTTACATCCTGCCTACGGCAGAAATGCTGGTACCTTTTGTGGTTTTAGGGATCTCCTACTCCAATGTGAAATTTTTCCATAAAGTAGATCAGGATGGTAAAAAGCAGAATATGCTTTCGCTTTCTTTAATCGCTATTTTAATTAATTTTGTTGTTTTTACTGTCGTATTTTTTATTCTTCCTTATTTCTTTCCGAAATTTAAAAATCTGGAAGCCTGGAAGATCAAGGAACTGATTTTACCCTTAATTTTAATTTTATCATTCTGTGCTATTTTCAATAAATACACCTCCAATTATAAAAGAATTGTAGTTTCCAATATTTTCGATAATCTTTTTCCTAAAATTGCGAATCTTGGAGCATTTTGTTTGTTCTTTTATTTTGCTTTGTCTCAACAACTCGCATTTGCTTTTTTCTTCGGAATGTTTTCATTAATGCTTTTCGGATACATTTATTACACGAATAAGCTTGAAAAAATTCAGTTAGACTTCAGTACAGAGTATTTCAAGAAAGATGGTTTCTGGAAAGAATTTTTCAATTACAGTTTCTTTGGATTTTTAGGAACATTTGGAAATTACTTAGCGATCAACAGCTTTATGATTGGTGAATTCTTGGGAATGGAAGAGAATGGAATCTATGCCGTTCTATATGCTTTAATCTCTTTGATCTCAATTCCACAATTAGGATTATTCAATATTTCCGCACCTATTATCAGCAAAACGTTAGCTGACGGTGATATGGAAGAACTGGACAGATTTCATAAAAAAACGTCTTTAACCTTATATTTTTTAGGAGCGGTTCTTTTCTCATGTATTATGGTCGGATTCCCTTTTCTGACTCAGTTTATGCCTAAAAATGGGGTGATGCTGAGAGAATACGAACCTGTAGTCTGGATTTGGGGCTCTGCCGTACTGATCGACCTTGCAACAGGATTCAATGGAAATATCATTTCGCTTTCAAAATACTACAGATTCAATATTGTGGTGATGCTTTTATTGGCTGGATTAACAATTGGGCTCAACTATTATTTCATTAAAAATACAGACCTGAAACTGATCGGAATTGCCTTGTCTACAGCCATTTCATTAACGACTTATAACGTCATTAAAATCGCTTTCAATTACTTTATGTTTAAAGTTTCACCTTTGACGATTGAAATGATCTTCGTGTCGATTATCTGTACTTTGGCAATCACCGTGGCGATTGTTCTTCCGACATTCAGCAATAATTTCATCAATCTGATCTACAAACCATCAGTTGTTTTAATTCTGATCTATATTGGAAATTATTTTACCAAAGTATTTCCGATTGAGGATTACCTGAATATGAAATTCATTAAAAGTGTATTGAAATTTAAGTAAAAATCAGACGATTCAGCACGTTTTCTAACTCCTGCTGAACCTTCTTTTTGTTATAATTCTTCTGGAAATCAAAAGACGCTTGCTTTACTATTCGGAATTGTTCCAGAATATCTTTTTGCTCAGGAATAATGAAATCCAATTTTGATGAATAATTCGCAGGAAAAACAGCCGATTTACCATATTTAATCGCGTCTCCAAGATTTCCGGTCATCTTTGTTTTTCCGTAAATTTCCTTTTGACTAAAAAAGGTTGTTTCCTCCTGAATCGGGCACCATAAAACATCCGCTTTCTGCATCCAACCCTCAAAACCCTCAGGCGAAACCCGCTCGGAAAAGTATTGAATTGAAATATATTCTACGCTACCTTCCAAATTAATAAGCTCCGTAAGTTCATTTCCTGACGCCTTTCCTAAAAAGACAAATTGCAGTAACTTAATCTCTGATTTTCCTTCTTTAATGCTATTTTCTAATTCCTTAATCTTACTAAAAATAGAATAATAATCTCTTCTTTTCTGCGAAACTCCGCCAGGAATAACAACCGTCAGAACTTTATTTTCCGTGAAAGCATCGTTTTTTGTATAAAAAATAGGCAGAAATTGACATGAAACTGATGCCAATTCTTCATCTAAAACCAAGAGATTTTTAGCTTTTCGATACGTTTTTGAAGTATAAAAAAGTCCTTCTTTCCACCATAATTTTAAACGATAAATAAGATCTTCTTTAAAAATATTTTTAATTAAGTCTGATTTTGAAATTGTAGTAAAATTAATATTATGAACAATAAAACTAGTATTATATTTTTCCGCGATAGTCTGAAAAGTATTAAAATATCGATGAACAGTTCCTACAATAATAAGATCGTATTTTTTCACCTTCAATTGCTCCAAAATCATAGAACTATCCGATAAAAACACATCTTCATTATAATCGTCGATCTGATCTTTTATCTTTTTTGAAAAATAATAATCCACAGAAAATCCCGTAGAATCTTTCATTACGTCCAGGAAACTCTGAGCAATTTCAGCGTGGGTATCAATTTCTATGTAGGCTATTTTTCTCAATTCTATTTCTAAACACTAATGACACAAATTTTTCACAAATGGCACGAATCATTACATTTTAAGCCATTTCTTTTTCAGCATCTTTCATCGTTGGTTGTTGTAATGATAGGATTATCATCCTATCCTAACTCTAAATCGTCCCTTCGGGACTTATAAGATATTTTCACAAATGAAATAAACGATTACATTCCCAACCACTTATTTTTCAGCATTTTCCAGCGTTGACCGTTGATTACTTTTCTTTCCTGTTCAGAAATTTTTAATTCTAATTTTTGAGAGCGGCACTCTTCGTATGATTTTACGATCTGAAAGAAAAAAGAAACCGATTTGCTTTTCATTCCCTCCTTTGCAGAAGCCACATACGCTAAGAACCTCCTTAACCCTAAAAAGTAGAAATATCTTCCGTAATAATCAGAAGCTTTTACCGTGTAATCTGCTCCTTTTACTTTAATCAATTTCACATGCAGTTCAGGCAAAACAACTTCTTTCCAGCCTAAATTTTCAAGCAGAATAGAATCTATATTATCCCAGCCCAGGGTTTCTCTCAAACCGCCCATCGCTTCAAAACATTCCTTTCGGTACGCCTTCATAGGCCCCCTTACATGGTGTTTATTGGAATTCCCTTCATATATCCATTCGCCATTTTTTTCAATGTACAGCAATCCGCCAACCAAACCGTATGTCAGATTATTTTGAAAAGCATTTTGTACAGACTGAAGATAATTTTCAGAGAGAATAATGTCGGCATCAAACTTACAAATGACGTCAAAATCATTGATATTCTGAGTTTTTAAACCATTTTTGAACGCATTTACCACTTTTGAACCCGGTTGATGCGCTGATTTCTGAAGATTAATGGTCTCAAATCGGGAATCTCTGTCAGTAAACCCTTTGATAACCTCAGCTGTTTTGTCTGTAGAACCATCATTCACCACCATCACTTTAAAATCTTTACAACTTTGACGCTCTAAAGATTCTAAAGTAAACGGCAGATGATCCTCCTCGTTATGGGCAGGAATTATGATTAAAAATCTCACTTTTTAATTTTCAAGTTAACTTCAAATAAAAATTCAGGTTCATTTAAACTCTGAAATTTTTTCGTTTTAAAATTTCCTTTCATGAAAACCGCACACAAAGAATTTTGAACGTGATACAAATTTTCATGAAAATTACTCGGCATACCATCTAAAATTCCCTGAAAAACTTCGTATCGTATTTTTTCAGGATTAAAAGCGTAATCATGCCATACAACGATAGAATTTTCATGAATTAAATTGCCAAAAACCTTTTCCGTATCATTTTTTACCATTTCGTAAGAATGATCGCCATCGATGAAAATAAGGTCATATTTTTTATCCAAACCTCTGAAATCAAAAACCTTTGAATTTCCTTCCAAATGAAGAATATCCTGATTTTTTTTTGAAACAATTCCGTGAAGTTCTGCATATTTTTTATCGATGCCCAAGGCAACAATCTCCTCTTTTGAAAGATTAAGCGTGGTACAGTCATCAATTACTTTTGCAACGTTCCAAACGCTCTCTCCTCTCCAGGTTCCGATTTCAAAATAACTGTTCTTACCTTTCGCCAAAATTTTAAGCAGTGCTAAATCTGTCGGCAGAGAAGCTCCGTCCAAAAAGCAGATATCAATGGATTCATCAAAATCTTTATTCAAATCCAATAAACTGATCTGAGGAAGGGTTTCTAAATGCGGATATTTTTTAAGAAATTCTTTTTTTCTGACTTCTTTGTCGTTCAGTACCAAATTCAGCAAACTGGGTTCCTGTGCAATATTTTGAAGTGCCTGAACTGTTTTTTTGATTTTACTCACAGAATATTATTTACTATGTGGTTTCAACATATTTTTCGGATCCAGAATCTCATCAAGTTTTTCCTGAGAAAGAATTCCTTTTTCCAACACTAAATTATAAACACTTGTTCCCGTTGCCAAAGCCTCTTTAGCAATCGCCGTAGATTGTTTATAACCGATGTACGGATTAAGCGCCGTAACAATCCCGATGCTGTGTTTCACCATATGTAAACAAACCTCTTTGTTAGCCGTAATTCCAACCACACATTTATCGCGAAGGGTGTCGAGGGCATTACAAAGGAAGTTTATATTTTCCATGATCGCGTGTGAAAGAACAGGTTCCATTACATTCAGCTGTAATTGCCCGGCTTCGGCAGCAAAAGTAACCGTTAAATCATTTCCGATCACTTTAAAACACACCTGATTCACCACTTCCGGAATCACAGGGTTTACTTTTCCCGGCATAATGGAAGATCCCGGCTGCATTGGAGGTAAATTGATTTCAAAAAGTCCCGCTCTTGGCCCTGAAGAAAGTAATCTTAGGTCATTACAAATCTTCGATAATTTCACGGCAAGACGCTTCATCGCAGAAGAATAGATGACGTAAGAACCCGTATCAGGTGTTGCTTCTACTAAATTGGGTGCGGAAATAACCGGAAAACCGGTAAGCTGAGCCAGGTTTTTAGCACAAAGCGCGGCATATCCTACCGGAGCATTCAGTCCTGTCCCGATTGCGGTAGCCCCCATATTCACTTCTACAAAAAGATCGGCATTACTGTTTAATTTAGAAATATCTTCCTCCAGCGTAGCCGCAAATGCTTCAAATTCCTGGCCTAAAGTCATGGGAACCGCATCCTGAAGCTGCGTTCTTCCCATTTTGATAACATCCTGAAATTCGTTTCCTTTTGCTCGAAATGCCTGCACAATACTTTCCAATCTCTGAACCAGTCCAACATTCATGTGCAGCAATCCCATTTTAATAGCAGTAGGATACGCATCGTTGGTGGACTGTGAAAGGTTGATATGATCGTTAGGAGAACAAAATTCATACTCTCCTTTATTTTTACCTAATTTTTCTAATACAATATTGGCGATAACTTCATTGGCATTCATGTTGATTGAAGTTCCCGCTCCTCCCTGAATCATATCAACAGGAAATTCCTCATGAAATTTACCTTCGATAATTTCTTCACAAGCTTCAGCGATTTTGAAATACAAATTTTCATCAAGCAAACCTAATTCATAATTGGTTTTCGCTGCCGCTTTTTTCACAAAAGCCAATCCTTTGATAAAGTCAGGATACGAAGACAAAAGCTGCCCCGAGATCTTGAAATTATTGATCGCTCTTTGTGTCTGAACTCCATAATATGCATTTACAGGAACATCCAGTTCACCTAATAAATCACTCTCTTTTCTGAAATTTTCCATTACAGATAATGTTAATTTTTTTTGTGGCCTAAAGATAGCAAAAACGCATCTTACGATGCGCTTTAAAACTATTTATTTTGTAGAATATTTTAGATTCAAGGCTTGTAATATGGACCATGTTTCGGCATCCATAATTCCATCATAATTCTGAGGTCGGAAATGATACTGAAAAGCCTCAATGGTTTTCTTTGTTGCATCGTCCCATTTCCCGCTTAAATCGAGTCCGTATCCGAATTTTTGCAATTGAGTCTGCACACTGTAGATAAATGTAGGATCGATATATTTTGTCTGAAAATCTGTTGACGTTGCCAGATCGTAGTAATTCTGCTTAGCCGCCTGATCGTACCACATCCCGATTTGATATTCATCATACAGTTTTTTCCAAGGGAACATGGGTCCCGGATCCTGTTTTCTGGTTGGTGCAATATCTGAATGCGCCAACACGTTGGTTGCCGGAATCTGATATCTCGTAATAATATCTTTAGCCAAAGCCGCCACTTTTTTCACCTGAGCATCATCAAAAGTTGCAAACACTTTTTTACCCGTTGCATCCGAAGTGTATCCTGCATTAACGATTTCAATCCCAATTGAAGTGTCATTAAGATTTTTATCATTTCTCCAAGAGCTCACGCCTGCATGGTAAGATCGTTTGTTTTCGTCTACCAACTGATAAATTTCATTGTCTCCCATATTATTTACAAGATAATGAGCACTTACATTCTGCTGGGTAAGAACCGTGACCGACTTATCGTCCGGTAGAGCAGTATAATGAAGAATCAGATATTTTTGTCTAAAATTCTGTGCGATTGCCGGAAAATAGGTTTTTACCACTTTATATCCTGCAGGTTTTGCTGAAACGATAGAGCCATAACTTACAGTATTATCATTTTTCGTTGGATCTGCAATATTGGTAGTAAAAAATTCCACTCCGTGATCAGATGTAATTTGTGCTTTTGGTTTTTCCGTTGCCTGAGGTTTCACCGGAGTTTTAGCCTGTGATACCAGGGTCTTCGGCTTGTATGAACTTTTTTTTACATTTTGTTGAGAAGTACATGAAAAAACAAAAGTACTTAATCCGATGATATATAATGTCTTACGCATGGGTGTATTTTTTTAATCATTTATTAGCTCAAAAATACGCAAAATTTTCTTGAAAAATATTTGGTAAATAAAGAAATCTGTTCTATATTTGCACTCGCAATAACGGAACAACGATCATTAAAAAATAAGATAAACAGGAGGGTTGCCAGAGTGGTTAATGGAGCAGTTTGCTAAACTGTCGACGCGAAAGTGTCGCAAGGGTTCGAATCCCTTACCCTCCGCTTTTTCTTTACTAAACAATATATTCGGGGCGTAGCGTAGTCCGGTCATCGCGCCTGGTTTGGGACCAGGAGGTCGCAGGTTCGAATCCTGCCGCCCCGACACAATAGCTTTTATTTATTATAATAACAAGCGAGAATCAAAACACACAATGGGTGCGTAGCTCAGCTGGATAGAGCATCTGCCTTCTAAGCAGACGGTCAAAGGTTCGAATCCTTTCGCGCTCACTTAAAACTCACAACAGAAGTTGTGAGTTTTTTTGTTTATATTCCTTAAATAAACTAAAGCATCGGAACCTTTTTGGGATCAAGCGCAAAAGTTGGGGACTAAGCAAAAAAGTTTAGATCATGTAAGATGAAATTTTTTGCTCTCGCAGATTTTGCGAATGATGCAGATTCTTTTCCTTACACTTTACATATTGAACACGAAGCCAGCCCAAGTTTCTTGACAACTCCCGTTTTAAGTATCACCAAGCCGTTCTACACATAAAAGACCCGGAAGGTTAAGCAAAGAAAATCAACGATATCATCTGTGAAAATCTATGCTATCTTTGGGAAATAAAAATATTGGTGCATTCGTGGCAAAAAAAATACATCTAAACAATTTCTCCCCAAATTTTAATACTAATCCACCCTTTTGATTCAATAATTCAAACTCAGACTTTGATATCGGAATAGCAAGAAGGAAATGGACTTCTTCATTTTGCACCATAAAATCTTCAAGTTTATCAGGATCAAGTACATGTGCTTCGAGGGATTTGACTCATTTTCGTAAGAGAATTGGGGAACCAAGAATAGAGTTGATCTTTAAAGAGAGTATTCGGATTAACGGAAAAGATAGTGATGATCCGTATGTAAGTGTGGACACAACCGTTCAGGGAAAAAATATTACATTTCCAACGGACAGTAAGTCGCATAAAAAGATCATAAAAAAATGCCTAGATATTTCTAAAAAAGAAAGTATTACTTTACGCCAGACTTACACCCGAACTCTTAAAAAATTGAGCGTGGATCAGCGGTTTGGGAATCATCCAAAAAATAAAGGTAAAGCCCTAAGAGCAGACAGAAAAGTAAAAACCATTGCTGGTAGATTGGTTCGGAAACTCCAAAGGCATCTCGGTGAAACCTCTGTTTACCAGATATTTTTTGATTTATTTGTGCGTGTATTGGCGCAGAAAAGAGATTCAAAATCTAAAGTTTATTCTCTTCACGAGCCGGATGTGGTCTGTATCTATAAAGGCAAACAACATAAGAAATTTAAGTTTGGTAATAAAATATCAGTGGTAATCACCAGAAAAATAGGTGTTTTGTTGGGAGCATTAGGATTTAGAAATGAATTTGGGTTTGCAATATATTACCTTAAGACTTCACGGCAAAATGATTTCAACATTATTTCAAAAATTGTCGCAATCCTACTAATCAGAGATTTACAGATAAATTTTCAAAAATAACGAACTTCAATTCTAGAAAAAGAATGCAAAAATAAAAATTATTTAAGAGGCTGTTTAAATTTTATTGCCAAAAATTTTTATAGCTATTTTGAGATGGATTTTTTGCTTCGTGTTTGCAGATTTAGCGGGCTAAATCAAAAATAGGATGTGAAAAATACGCTCAAAAGAGCATCAAAATGGAGCAAAGATCAACTTCATTAAGGACAATAAATAAAACGGTAAAATTTTAAACAGGCTCTAAATGATCCAACCATACGTATTTCACTACTTCTCCCGTTTTATACCGCAGAAGAATTATTGGGAACCAGCTTCAATGGTAAGATTCAGGTTTATATCATGTAATCGTCTTTTGATGAAATCCGCTGGATCTATTCCATTGATCTATTCAATTAAGATAAGCAGTCAGAGAATCTGCAGACAACCCTGTTATGCTTATTTGAGTGGAGAGAGCATTATACTTTTTGTTTCTGGATTCCTCCCGCTTCATTTTTCTATATTCCCAGGGAGCCACCGCATGAATATCCTGCCATAGTCCTTTTTTGTTATGCTGGGCTTTCGCCTGTAATTTTCCTAACGAAGCATCTTTCGAATAGGAAAAATACCACCATCCCATCCCCGCTTTGATCAGCTCTTTGGAAAGGTATTTATTGTTATCATAATAAACTTTAGCGATAGAACGTCCATAACGATCTGTACTGGTTTCAATAAAACTAATTGTTTTTCCAAAAACCTGTTTTGAAGTAAACTCTTTAGCATTTTTCCCAAATGGCTGCCCTTTTTCAGGACAATCTACCTCAGCAAGTCTTAGTTTTTTTTGTTGATTCCCTTTTAATAATACAGTAATCGTATCGCCATCTGAAATTTTTATTACTTTTCCACTGGTTTGAGAAAACACAAAGACTGGATAAAGTAAGCACACAAGCATTAATCGTTTCATTTCGCAAATATAGTATTCTTAAAGCTAAAAAATACAAATCGTTCTCCGCCCTACACTGCACTGAACTCTATTTCACGATCACTCAAAAACCTATCCCCTTACAGATGAGAATTTTGCATATTCGCTATTGAAACTTTAATTAATTAAAAAATACTCTGATCATCACGCCCTCTCCGTTACATTAATTTTCGCATTAAATAAAGATAACCACTTATTCCCATTGGCACTAAAGAAGGGAAGAAATGATATTCCGGGACGCCAAAATAGAGCACTTGGTTCAGTTCGAAAGAAATATTGTTGTTAACACTACAAACTTTCAAAAAAATAAAGAAATTTTCCAAATCCTCGGTATTCGTGGTTTTCTTGTCCTCGATTTTTATATTGCATATGAAATAAATCAATCAGGAACTTCGTAGTCTGTTGCAAAAGCCCATTGTGACAAGCATTGGGTTGACAATACGTTCACAATGCGTAATAAAAAAATTCATAACTCTTTTTTTTTATTTTTTTTCTAAAGCTAACTTAATGGTTATTAATGATGTGAATTAACCGCAGAAGTAGAATCTTAAAATTAATTAAATTTATTTTCTATTTTCCTTTCACAATTCAAAAAAACATTATATATTTGCCACCACAAAAAACAAGGTAATTCTTGTTAAAAAGATGACCTCAATCGGGGCGTAGCGTAGTCCGGTCATCGCGCCTGGTTTGGGACCAGGAGGTCGCAGGTTCGAATCCTGCCGCCCCGACCAATTTTAGGGTGCGTAGCTCAGCTGGATAGAGCATCTGCCTTCTAAGCAGACGGTCAAAGGTTCGAATCCTTTCGCGCTCACTTAAACTCACAACTTCTGTTGTGAGTTTTTTGTTTTTATATTAGCCCCATGTATTACTACATTTGATGGATCAAGTACAAAAGTTGGGGACTAGGCAAAAAGTTTAGAGAATGTAAGATGAATTTTTTTGCTCTCGCAGATTCTTTTCCTTGTACTTTAAGCCAACCCATTTTTTTTGACAACTCCTGTTTTAAGTCTCACCAAACCGTTCTACTGATAAAAGACCGCAAAGCTTAAACAAAGAAAAACAACGATATCATCTGCGCGATCTGTGGGATATAAAAAAATTCGTGCATTCGTGGCCATAATATACTGCCCTCAATTTTATCTTTGATAAAATCCTTGCGCCTTAAAAACATCAAGTATTAAAAAAAATCTTTGCGTCTCTGCGAAAAACCAACAGAAACAGCAGCATCTGAAAATCTGCGATTTGTGGGAAATAAAAATATTCGTGCATTCGTGGCCATAATATACTGCCCTCAATTTTATCTGTGATAAAATCCTTGCGCCTTAAAAACATCAAGTATTAAAAAAAATCTTTGCGTCTCTGCGAAAAACCAACAGAAACAGCAGCATCTGAAAATCTGCGATCTGTGGGAAATAAAAATATTCGTGCATTCGTGGCAAAAAATACATCTAAACAATTTCTCCCAAAGTTTTGATACTGATCCTTCTTTTCCTTACACTTTAAATATTGAACACGAAGCCCCACCGATTTTTTTGACACCTAACCGTTTCAATTCTCACCAAGCCGCTCTATTGATTAGAGATCACGAAGATTAACCAATAAAAAATTAACATCAACATCTGTGAAAATCTGCGCGATCTGCGGGAAATAAAAAATCCGTGCATTCGTGGCAAACAAAATACCCAAGCAAAAACCACCGTAAGCATACAGTGGTTTTAAGATGTATAGTATATATTATTTCAGCTTGTAAGAATTTCCGTCCCAAAGATAGATTTTCGACGCTTTTTTCTTTTTTTCCCGATCATGATCATCTTTTTCCATTTCCTCCATTTTAAAGATAAATGCATTCGGAATTCCGCCTTTATCATTCGGAAAAACAAATTCTTCGGAGTGATAGTAAATATCGGCATCTCCAACGTTCATCAGTTGCGGCAGAGTAATCAGTTTTTTATCCTTGAATAAAACATATTGATCATAGCTTGCGATTCCACATGCTTCACCGGATACCATCGCTTTTAAAGTGAGTTCTACGTTTTGCAGTTTATGATTGCTTTCTATAGTAAACGTTCCATAACTCAAGCTTTCTGCAGAACCGGTCTCAAAAGAAACTTCATCGAGTAAGGTATTTCCTTCCACTACTTTTACAGAAGCAATATTTTGCTGAATATTGATTTCAGGATATTGTTTATCTTTTTTATTGATCGTTTTCGTTAACCCAAAAAGAAAATCATAACCATTTTTATTTCGGTATCCTACACAAAGATTTCCTCCCCACACATATCCTTCAGAGGTTTTATCATCTTTCTGATAAGAGATTTTATACCAATTGGCTCTTCTTTCCCCTAATTTCAGAATCGTTTCATCTTGTTTAAGAATTAAAACCAGCTGATTGGTTTGCAGCGAATCTAAAATCTGAGCATTTACGTTAGGAGATTGTCGAATTCTCGTCCCGTCTGTGAATATTTTTTGCGTTTTATTTTCTTGAAAGTTAAAAATCCCGTTTGCATATTCTATTTCTTCTTCCTGAGCAGAAAAAATCTGGACAATGAATAAAAATAAAACCGTAAATAAAGTTTTCATATCACTATTTTCAGTGTTTTTTATTTTTCAAGCAATAAACTTACCCATTCTTCACGTTGAAGTTTTTTGGTAAGCGTTAAGTTATTTTCATTACAAACCTCCAAAATATCATCAACATCGAAGAAACACAATCCTGAAAGCAATAATTTTCCACCGTTATTCAGTACGGAAACATAGGTCGGAATATCAGAAATAAGAATATTTCTGTTGATATTGGCTAAAATAATATCGTAATTTTCTTTGCCTAAATGGTCTGCAGTTCCCTGTTCAATGTCTAATTCCACATTATTTCTGGCTGCGTTTTCTTTTGAGTTTTCGACCGACCACTCGTCGATATCAATGGCTTTTGTATCTCCGGCTCCGATCTGTTTTGCATAAATTGCCAATACCGAAGTTCCGCAACCCATATCCAGTACTTTTTTATCTTTACAATCGATATCCATCATCTGCTGAATCATCAAATGTGTTGTCGGGTGATGTCCGGTTCCAAAAGACATTTTTGGCTGAATGATAATTTCATGCATTCCGGGAACAGATTCATGGAATTCTGCACGGATCAGAACTTTATCATCAATATTAATAGGTTCGAAATTCTTTTCCCATTCTTCGTTCCAGTTGATATTGGGCATTTCTTCGAAAGTATATTCGATCTTCACTTCTTCATTCTGAAAAAGAGGTAATGCATTCAGCGCTTCTTCATTAAATAATTCGGTCTGAATATATCCTAAAATCCCATCAATTTCTTCTGTAAAACTGTCGAAACCTATTTCAATAAGTTCTGCCATTAATATTTCGTTCCATGGCTGAAGGGGAGAAATCTTAAAATTGAATTCTAAATAATTTTGCATGTGACTAATTTGCTGCAAAAATAAAGAAATAACCTCAGAATCTTATCTAATTTCAGATGATTGATCGTTGGATCATTTTAAAAAACGGGCTGTCCTTAAATAAACCGACCACTTCCCTAGCCCAGATTGAGCGGCATGTTTGAGCTCTTTTTTCTTTCAGTTTCGGCAGCTGTCTCTGCAAGCTGCCGAAACTGAAAGAAAAAAAGCGAGTAGCGAAAGCTGGAAACAGCTCCAAAAAAAGATGTTTCAACCCATTTGTTTTAAAGCACAAAAAAGCCCCGAATTGAAATTCAGGGCCGGAATATTTTAAATGCTTTTGCAATTATCTTTCATCATCGTTGTCATCGTCATCATCGAAAGCATCATCGTTGTAGTCATCGTCATCGTCGTCATCGAAGTTGTCATCATCTTCATCTGCAAAATTGTTACCTCCTGCAAAGTCATCAAATCCAAAATCATCATCCATTAAAGGAGTCGATTTCTTTTTAGATCCTCCCGCATTACCGCTTTTGCTTGGCGCTTTTAAAGGCACATTTCCGAATCTGTATACGGTAATAGGATAATTAACGCCTTTTGTTTCATCAATAACCTCCACCAGTTCACAGAAAAATTCCCAAAGGTCAAGCAGTCCGTACTGGAACTGAGCTTTATCTCCTGCTTTCTCAAAAGCCTCATCAATATAAACATCAGACATAATCTCTCCATCACCGTCATCACTCATATCTTCTAACGGAACACTTTTAACTATTGTTCCATCCTCTTCCAGTAAGTTAAAAGTAGAAAGCTCGTCTCCCTGCAAGCTGAATGCACTTTTAACACCTAAATGTAAGTTCCACAGCGTCTGTTTTCCTTTAACTTCGATATCACGGAAAATATCTTCTTTCGCATCTAATATTACGCGGATTTTGTAAACCATATCAGTTTTTAAATTACTTTTTTGCCTTTGTTATTATGATAAATCTCTCTTGCAAATATAAAATAAATGATAGGTGACAAAAAAATATTTATGGATTTTTTAAAATATTTTTTTTTCTTACATTTTGCAAAAATTATTTACTTTTTTCAAGCATAAAACTAAACTTGGTACCTTCGAGATAAACGCTCTCCACGTTAATGTTTTCGTTATGGGCTTCCAGGATATGTTTTACGATTGCTAGCCCCAGTCCTGAACCACCTTCTCTTCGACTTCGGCTGGTTTCAACCCGATAAAATCTTTCGAAGATTCTGGGTAAACTTTCTGATTTTATTCCCATTCCGTTGTCTATGACTTCTATTAACACTTTATTTTTCAGAACGCTCGTTTTTACCACTACTTTAGCTTCCTGACGGTTGGCATAATGAATGGCATTTGAAATTAAATTGATAAATACCTGGGAAACCTTTTGCTTATCAGCATCAACAAAAATTTGCGGCTGCAGGGTCTGAATCTGCAGCGTTGCATTATGCTTCTCCGCTTCCAGATCAAGAAGATCAAAAATTTCTTTAATTAAAAGATTAACGTCAAATCTGGAGACCGTAAGATTAATTTCACCTGCTTCCAGTCTGTTGATCATATCTAAATCGGTAACAATGGCAATCAGTCTTTCCACAGATTTATCAATTCTTTCCAGATATTTGTCTCGAATGGTGAGGTTATCGACTCCGCCATCACGCAGTGTTTCAACATATCCCTGAATAGAAAAAAGAGGAGTTTTAAGCTCGTGAGAAACGTTTCCGATATACTCTTTACGGTAGCTTTCCATTTCCTTCATCATGTCAATTTCTGTGACTTTTTGCTGATTAAGATCGGAAAATCGTTCTCCCAATTCTTTAATAGTAATATTTTCGTGATTATCGTTTACGATTTCCTGTGGTAAAAGCTGCGAAAGACCGCGAACCTGTTTTTTACCGTAATAATTAAACAATAATTCCAGAACAACGTAATTGATGACGAAAATCACAAGAAGGCATATAAACAAGCCTATTTTGAAGAACGGGGTACTGTAATAGATATCTTTTAGTGAATCAAAAATGATAACTAAAAGAAACATCACCAATGTCAGAAGACAAGAGGCGACGAGGGTGAGTCTGTAAAATTTCAATTTTACAAAGTTTTTTAATGGTTTGTTATAAAATTAAGAAACTGAGTATTAAACAATAAGTTTATACCCAATTCCCTTTAATGTCTGAATGGTATTGATACCAAGCTTTTCTCTTAATCTTCTGATATGAACGTCTATGGTTCTTTCGCCCACAATAACATCGTTCCCCCAGACTTTTTCAAGAATTTCTTCTCTTTTAAAAACTTTTTCGGTGTTGGAAGCTAAAAGATACAGCAGATCGAATTCTTTTTTAGGAAGTAAAAACTGCTGTCCCGCTTTCGATACTCTGAAGTTATCCTTATCGATCACTAAATCACCGATTTCTATTAATTTAGCATTATCAGAAACCTGAGAAGTTAATTGTAATAAAGCATTAACTTTAGAAATAAGGATTTTCGGTTTGATCAGCTTTACAATATAGTCATTGGCTCCTGCCTGGAAACCTGCCAATTGTGAGAATTCTTCACTTCTTGCAGAAAGGAAAACAATCAGAGTTTTCTGAAGTTCTTTGATCTTGCGAAGTTCCTGGCATGTTTCGATACCATCTTTTTCAGGCATCATGACGTCCAATAAAATAAGATCCGGGACAATTTCTTTGGCTTTATCGATACCTTCGTTACCGTTGGTGGCCGTATAAATATCGTAGCCTTCTTTTTCTAAGTTGTAAGACAGAATCTCTAAAATATCCAGTTCATCGTCTATTAAGAGGATTTTCTTTTGGTTCATTTCTAATTTTTACGATTCAAAGTTAATAATATTTTAATGACAGTTTAACAAAAGGATTATCGTTCACATAAAGTTAACAAAAATACTCTTTTCTTAATGTTTAGTTAAAAAAAAATTAAAATTTACTAAACCATTTTCCCCGTATAACTTTTATTCCTTTGCACCGAAAGAATCTAGTAATAAAGTAAGTAAATAATGAAAATAAATAGACTGAGCATTGCAGTTTTATTTTTATCAGGATCTGTGTTTTATGCTCAAGACACTAAACAGGATACGATAAAAAAAGAAAAAAGAATTGAAGGCGTAGTTATTCAAGGAAGTACAAGCAAGAAAACAGAGACTGCTGTACTAGGAGAACAAAAGAAAGCCATTATTCAGAAACAGGCTGTAAGTGCAGAGGAAATTTCCAGAAAAGGAATCTCAAACGTTGAGCAAGGTCTTACTAAAGTAACGGGAATCACTACCGTAGAGGGAAGAGGGCTTTTCGTGAGAGGTTTGGAAGAAAGATATAATTATTTATTAATCAACGGCCTTGGTTCTCCATCTAATAACCCTTTCCAAAAAATTATTGCTTTAAAGCAATTCCCAACAGATGTTGTAGGTAAATTAAATATTTACAAAACATTTAACTCTAATCTTTACGGAGATTTTGCAGGTGCTACTTTCGATATTGAAACGCTGACGATAGATAAACCTTTTACTAAGGTAGAATTCAGTGTTGGAGTAAATACTTTAAGCACATTCAGAGATAATTTTAAAAGATCTGAAAGTGCAAGTGGTTTTGACGGATATTTAGGATTAAATTCTGGAGACAGAAGATTGCCTAGTGAAATCAGAAACTCAAGACCAAGTACTTATAATTTTACAAGAGAGGAGTCTTTAAACTCATTTAAAGATTCTTGGAAAGTCAACAGTATTAAATCTATGCCTAATACAAGTATTGGTTTTACTACTGCTCAAAAATTAAAAGCAGGTGAATCTGGTATTTTCAGTGTATTATTCTCATTAAATCAAGGATCAAAATTTTCTTATAAAGAAGGAGCTAATAACCAATTCAGATCTCAGGGAGAAACTGATATTATCTTCAATAACTTCTTAACAAGAAAACAATATATCTACGAAACTGAATCTTCTACATTGCTAGGTTTAGGATATAAAAACAGAGGTACCAATATTAATTTTAATGCCTTTTATCTTCAGAGTGCATCAAACATCATTGAAGATAATTACGGATATAAAGATCAAAGAGTTCAGAATATAAATGATGGTTTCTTTAGAACAAACCAATTAGATATTTCAAGATTTTTAGATCTACAACTTACTGCTTCTCAAAAAATTAATGAGAGAAACAATGTAAAAGCAGGAATTAGCTATGTAATTAATAACTATAGCCAGCCAGACAGAAAAATATTTGATGGTAACCAAATCAACCTTAATACAGGAGAACGTCTTCCTGACGGGCAATTGTCTTTAAGATACGGATCTAACAACCTGATTCGTCAATATTTAGATGTTGATTCAAGATTCTACGGATCTGCATTTGCAGAATACCAGCTTTCTTTAGGCGAAAAAGGAGATAAAAAAGAATATCCTTTACAAATTTCACTTGGATATAACGGATTTACAGATTTTAGAAAAAACTCCTACAGATACGTTTTCGGATATCCTAACAGTATTGCAAATACTGATGTAGTAATTGATATCGACAATCCTGATCCGGTATTTAATAAATCTATTTCGAATGGTTACCTACACTATAGAGAAGGTTCGGATGTCTCTCAGTTCTATTCAAGCATTTATCAAATCATTAACGGTGGATATGTAAATATTAATTATAAACCGGATGAAACTTGGGATGTTTTATTGGGAGCGCGTTACGAAAAAGATATGACGTTAATTCGCTATTACGCTACTCCAAGTGCGCCGGAAAAAACAAACCTTGATAAAACTAGAGACCTGTTTCTTCCTTCATTATCGGTTAAAAAATCACTTAATTCAAAGAATAACTTAAGATTCTCTTTTAGCAAAACTGTAACAAGACCGATCTTGATTGAAACGATGCCAATTGAGTACATCAGCCCGGATAACGTATCCATCATTGGTAACCAATTCATCAAATCAAGTGATAACTACAACTTAGATTTGAAATGGGAATACTTCCCTACAAACAAAGAAATGTTTGCAGTAAACGTATTTGCAAAAAGAATTAATAATCCTATCGAGCGTTCTTTGGCACCTTCTGCCAATGCTACCGGAACAACTATTACTTTCTATAATGCGGAAAGAGCAGAAATCTTAGGAGTAGAGCTTGAAGGTATTTTAAATCTTGAAAGAATAACAGAATCTCTTAGAAATTTCACTTTTGGAGCTAATGCAACTTTCATGCACTCAAATGTAGAGAGAAGCGAGCAACAATATAAAACAGAACAGCCTTACTGGATTACCAATAGAGATGATCTGCATAAGAGAGGGCTTCAGGGTGCGGCTCCTTACACAATCAACGGAGATTTGAAGTATGAGTATAAGAATAAAAACAATCTTTCTCAAACAATCTCTCTAGTATATAACGTTTCAGGAAGTAAAATCTATGCAACCGGAGGAAATGGTACAGATAATTATTATGAAAAGCCTTTCCACCAGCTAGACCTTGTTTACCAAAATCAGTTAACAAAAAACTGGAATTTCAAGTTTGCCGTTCAGAATATTTTGGATAATAAATACAGAGTACAAGTTGGAGACAAAAGCTACTCACCATTAAACACAAATGGAATTAACACCCTTACAGATTATTACAGAGGAGTAAACTTTAACCTTACGGTAGGTTATACTTTCTAAAAAATTTAATAAAGAATAAAATAAGTATAAAATGAAAAGAAGAGTATTATCATTATTATCGTTAACTGCTGTGTTAACATTAGTCTTAAACTCATGTACTATTGAAGTAAATGATGGATTAGGAGAAGGTACAACAGTTACTACTCCAGGAACTACGGAAAGCGTATTGAGTGGAAGCGGTACATTATCAGGAACAATTACAAAAGACCTTTTAATTAAAAAAGGAAATTATACACTAGATGGAGTTGTAAAAGTAAGTAATAATGCAACGATCACTATAGAGGCTGGTGCAACATTCAACGTTGTTACTACAAAAACAAGTGGATTGGTAATTCTTCAGGATGGAAATATTAATGCGGTTGGTACAGCATCTGAACCAATTGTATTTACAACATCTACTAAAACACCGGGTGACTGGGGAGGAATTACATTGTACGGAAACGCTCCTATTAAAGCTGTAAACGGAAATGCTCAGGCTCTTTCTGAAGACGGTAACAACGTTTATTACGGAGGAACTGATGCAAACGATAACTCTGGAACAATGAAGTTTGTACGTGTAGAATATGCAGGTAGAAAAATCGGTGACGGAACTTCTGAAACAAACTCTATGACTTTTTATGCTGTAGGTGCCGGAACAACTTTGGAAAACTTAGTAACTTATAAAGGTACTGATGACGGATTTGAATTCTTCGGGGGAACTGTAAGTGCTAAAAATATTGTTTCTTATGGTAATTATGATGATTCTTTTGACTGGCAGGATGCTTGGAGCGGACAAAACAATACCAACTGGTACGCTTTCCAAACAGGTATCGGAAACTTCGGAATGGAAATCGAAGCATCTGGAAATGCAGACAATGTTGCCCCAAAGATTTCGAATATCACTTTAATCAGAGATGCGAATACAAATCCGGAGTCTGCAAACTCTCCAGAAATTTCTGCTATTCAGTTCAAAAAACACGGAACAGGTATTTTCTCAAATGTTTACATGAGTGGCTATAAAAACATCGGCACTCAGAAGGCATATTCAGTACTTATCCAGGATACAGCTACAGAAACAAGCCAGGTTGCTACTGGGAAAATTGTAGTTTCTCCTGCAACTTATTTAAATTCTGATAACCCTAATTTTTGGGGATATGCATATACACAGGTAAATCCTAAACCATTCGTAAACACAAATACAGTTACAAAAGTTTCTCTTACACCGGGAGCATGGGCTACTGTAGATGGAGTAAATCTTTTAGCTGGATTACAATAATTAGTAATTAGTTTCTTCATATCAAATTAAGAAAATCCCTCGAAAGTATATTTCGAGGGATTTTCATCTATAAAAACAAGTATTAAAAAATAACTACATATTAATTTTTCCAGAAAAGATTTCCTTCATTCATCAATGCTTCAACATGGGATATTCTGGAAACCGCTTCGGCGGAACAACTTGCATTTACCAAAACAGCATTTGCCCAATCACCCGGCTTTGGCCATTCCTGTTCTCCTTTATTACTTAGCGGGAGAATATCCTGAGTAGCAAACTGCAATGCTCTCGACAGATCAAATTCTGTGATATATCCGTATAATTCAGCTATTAAATTCGCCTTCTGTAACATATTTCCGGAGCCAAATGTGCTCCAGTAATCCTGAACATTATCATTTCCAATCAACACATTTACACCATACTTTTTCATGGTAGGAATCGGCATTACTTTTCCTCGGAACGGAACAGATGAAGCAATTCCCACTTTTGCCGCAGCCAATTTTTCTGAAATTCCCTCCGCTTCTTTCTTGCTTATATGAGCCAAGGCAAACGCATGGCTTACAAAAGTTTTCCCTTGAAGCTGAGGATTTTCATTCGCTTTATCAATCAGATACTGAATCGTTTTAATTCCCGATTCTCCTGCTTCATGCAAATGAATATCAATTCCTTTATGATGATCCAACGCCAGCTGAACGGTAAAATCCATTACCTTTTCAATGCTTCCGTCAATACTCAAAGGATCTAAACCTCCGATAAAACCAACACTTTTTAACTGTGCTGCTTCTTTCATTAAAGGTGCAGAATCTGTATAATAAACTCCGTGTTGCGGAAAAGCCACTAATTCAGCTTTAAAAGAATCTTTTTTATTTTCTAAAGCTTTTTCTAAATTTTCAAGAGATTTCAGCCCTGAAGTCGGATCAATATTAAAATGCGTTCTTACATAATTTGTTCCGTAACTTTGAATAAGATCAATTAACTCTTCTGCCCTTTTCACCGAAGTTTTCAGCAATTCCGGAATAATTTTCTGTTCATAAGCAATCATATCCTTAACCGTTTTTCTTTTCGGGGAAAGTGCCTGCCAGGGAAGACCGTACAATGTTTTATCCAAATGAATATGCATATCTTTAAATGCGGGAAGCATTAAAAGCCCCCTGGCATCCACTGCCTTTGCATCAGGATTGTTGGAGCTTACAGATTTTATCTTTCCGGCTTGTATTTCAACACAGAAAAGAGCTGTATCCGTATAAATAACATCCTGATCATCATATTCAAAACCCGTTTCCAAACGAACATTTTTAAGCAAAATTGGGCTTTTTGCAATAGCTTGAGATGGTAATTTCATTTCGATAGTTTAGGAATACAAAATTACAATCACCTGCTTCTCACCAAAGGGTATAATTTATGTCTTGTTCTGTATAGATTATTCTTTGAATTTAGAAGGTGTCATCCCGGTCTGCATTTTAAAAAACTTCGAAAAACTGGCATGATCATAAAATCCGAGATCATACACAATGTCTTTTACAGACATTTCAGAGACTTTCAGCAACCGTTTAGCTTCCAGCAATATCCGGTTCTGAATTAAAGAAGAGGCCGATGCATTAAGGTTTTTCTTACAAACGATATTCAGATAATTTGCAGAAATATTTAACTGACCCGCATAAAAGGAAACAGAGCGCTGCGTTTTGAACTGCTCATCGATTAAGTTCAGGAATTTAGAAATAATAGGATTGGATTGATAGACTTCGAAATCCTTAAAAGCAAACTCCACCGATTTACTGACCAATAAACCAATCAGTTCACTCCTTTTTTTTATCAGCTCCCAAAAAATATTCTCAGCATTCAGTTCTTTTTTGATAGCCTGAAATTCATGACGCAGCAACCTAAAAATTTCCTCTGAAACTGTAAAAGCCGGATGATGAACATAATATGATGAGGAAAACCTCAGGGCAGGAAGAAAACTTTCGAACCAGTCCCTGCTGATCATCAGCTGGTAAGCCACGGTCTCCTTTTCAATAATCCACTGATGGACCTGATCCGGAAAAACAAGATGAACCTGGTGATCAGTGATGGGATATTCAATAAAGTCAATGCTATGATTTCCTATTCCTCTTTCAAAAAGATTAATAATAAAAAAATCGTGTTTATGGGGCTCATCAATGGATCTTGCACCACTGAGCTCATTAAATAAAAGATCACATCCTTGCGCTTGTTGCTCCGCAAATTCATGGATTCCTAAGATGGGAAAATAATCAGGCTGATGACTCATTGTGTTGAATTTCCCCCAAAATAAGTAAAATTATTTACAATTAAATTATTTCCCCAGCCTATTTTGAGTATAAGAAGGACTCCCAAATGCAGCAAATTCTTTAAATCCGACGTATTCTATATTTTAGAGCCTTTATCCGAATCCTATAGAACATTTCTTCCGGCAGTATATTTTTTTCCGGAATTTACGAATACACGCATTCCGGCTTCCAAAGGGTAGTATAATCCTTAACTTTAAGAGCCGGGATCAATTAAAACACAACATTTCCTTTATGAATCAAAGACTCTACATTAGAAATTCTAGAGACAGCCTCGGCAGAGCAACCTGCATTTAAAAAGGCAAGATCAGCGCTGTCTCCGGGTTTAGGCCAATGTTGATTTCCTTTATCATCTAAGGGTAAAATATTGGCGGTAGCCAGCCTCAGACTTCTTGAAAGCAAAAATTCGGTTGTCTGCCCGTAAAGCTGAGCCATGAGATTGGCCTTTTGAAGGACACTTCCGGTTCCGAGAGTATTCCAGTGATCGACAATACTGTCATTGCCTGTGAAAACCTTTACATTATGCTTGTATAAGGTAGGAATAGGCATCACCAGACTCCCAAAAGGGATTGTGGAAATGATACCTATCTCTGCATTTCCTAACTTTTCAGCCATTGCCTCCTGTTTTTCTTTATCTAATTTTCCTAAAACAAAACAATGGCTTATATAGGTTTTCCCTTTTAGAAGAGGATTTTCATTTACCTTTTGAATTAAGTACTCTACTGTTTTTAACCCTGATTCGCCGGACTCATGCAAATGGATATCGATTCCCTTTTGATGATCCAGCGCCAGCTGAACAGTAAAATCAATAGTTTTTTCTATGGCTCCGTCAATGGTAAAAGGATCTACTCCACCTATAAAATCTATATCCATTTTCGCTGCCTCTTTCAGATAGGGAACAGAGTCCGTATAAAAAACGCCATGCTGCGGAAAAGCAACTAACTCAGCTCCGAAAGTTTTCTTTTTATGATCTAAAGCCTTCTGTAAATTTATTAAGGACTGTAATTTTGAAGTCGGCTCTATATTAACATGGCTCCTCGCAAAAGAGGTTCCTTTAGACTGTAGCAATTCAATCATTTTCTCGGCCTTGAAAGTAGAATTTTTAAGCAAATCAGGCATTATTTTCTGCTCCAGAGCAATCATTCCTTTCACTCCGCCCGTTCTTTTTCTTACGGCCTGCCATTTGTCGCCATAAAAGGTTTTATCCAGATGAATATGCATATCCCTGAATGCCGGAAGCATCAAAAATCCTTTGGCATCAATCGCTTTTGCGTTAGGTTGATTGGGAGAAATTTTGCTGATCTTTCCGTTTTCAATTTCAATATAAAACAAATTGGTTTTCGTGGCAATCACCTCGTCTTCTTCATACTCAAACCCCGTCTCCAAACGAACATTTTTCAAGGCTAATTTATCTTTCGCTAAAAAATTGGTATTGTTAAAAATCGAGGTTGCCCCCATCATACTTGAACTCAACGTAAGACCAGCCATCGCTAATGCCGAATTTTTAATAAAATCTTTTCGTGATATATTGCCTGAAGTCTTCATTTCCAAATTATTTAAAGCAAATGTAGAAAGATTAGGGCTTAGGCTAGGTGTATGGATTATTATATTGTCTGTATATTTTATCTAAACACTAATTTCATGAATACCTTTCACTAATGACATTTTTTTACGGTTTTGCCAGGCTCAGCCTGGCAACGCTATTATTAAATTTAAAATTTCTGCCTCGAATTCACAAATTTTTATAGATCATTAGTAGATATTTCTGAAAAAAGTTGTGCAATTTATGTATAAAAAAAAGAATGAAGTAAAAACCCCATCCTTTTAAATTAATATTTTTAAGCATTTTAAGAAAAATCAAATTTTCTTACCGCTTCTAAGGTCATGTCAATTTCTTTATCTTTAATGGCATCACTGATGAAATACGTTTCATATCCGCTTGGTGGAAGATAGATCCCATTGGTAAGCATCTGATGGAAGAAATTATTGAATAGTGAATGATTTGCTTCCTGAGCTTCATCAAAATTAGAAACCCTGTTGATGTGGAAAAATACCGACATCATTGATCCCTTTCTGTTGATTTTATGGGCAATTCCCTTTTGATTTAAAATTTTACCTATTTCAAAATCCAACGTTTCTGTTGTTTTTGCCAATCGATTGAAAAATTCAGGATCATTTTTAATCAGTTGTAAGGTTTTTAATCCCGCTCTCATGGCTAAAGGATTTCCACTCAATGTTCCCGCTTGATAAACACCTCCTTTTGGCGCTAAGTGATCCATAATTTCGTTTCTTCCTGCAAAAGCTCCTACAGGCAGCCCGCCTCCGATTACTTTACCGTAAGTCACTAAATCTGCTTTTACATTATACAGTTCCTGAGCTCCACCGAAAGCTAATCTGAAACCGGTCATTACCTCATCAAAGATCAGCAAGGTTCCGTTTTCATCACAGATTTTTCTTAATTTCTGAAGGAATTCATTTTCAGGAAGTACACAACCCATATTTCCCGCAACCGGCTCAATAATAACCGCCGCAATTTCACCCTGATTATGTCTGAACAAATCTTCAACCTGTTCAAAATCATTGTATCTTGCCAATAAAGTATCTTTCGCTGTTCCAGCCGTTACTCCCGGAGAATTTGGATTTCCAAACGTTGCCGCGCCACTTCCCGCTTTAATTAAAAAAGAATCTGAATGGCCATGATAACAACCTTCGAATTTAATAAACTTGTCTCTTCCTGTAAAACCTCTGGCAAGTCTTATTGCGCTCATACAAGCTTCCGTCCCTGAAGAAACCATTCTTATCTGGTCTATATTCGGAACATTCTCAACAATAAATTTCGCGATTTCTGTCTCCAGCTCTGTCGGAGCTCCAAAAGAAAACCCCTTCTCTGCCTGAATTTTTAACTCTTCCAGCACTTCGGGATGCGTATGACCCAAAATGGCCGGTCCCCAGGAATTAATATAATCAATATAGGTATTATCATCAGCATCGGTAAGATAAGCCCCCTTTGCAGATTTCATAAAAACCGGCACTCCTCCTACTGACTTGAATGCACGAACCGGTGAATTTACTCCGCCGGGAATGTATTGATAAGCTTCATCGAATAAAGCCGAACTTCTTTGATACTTCATATGTAGTTGTTGATTAACAGCTGATAGTTGTCAGTCACAATCAGCCAACAACTATCAACCTTTAACAAAAATTAATTTCTAGGTTTTTTGTCAATTAAATAGATCAGTTGTCCTGCCGAAGGTTTTTCACCTTCGTTCATCCTGTTTTTGGCGTATAGTTTATTGAGTTTAACACCGAACTTCTGAGCAATATCGTGCATATCTTCACCATATTCTGCTTTATAAGTCGCCGTATTTCCCGTAGAATTTTTAGATTCTAGGAATAAAATATCATTTTTCTTTACGACATCACTTTCCAATTCATTCCATTTCATCAGTCTGCTTTCGCTTACTTTAAATTTACGGGCAATAAACTGGATATCGGTATCTTCAGGTACCACAATATATTTTAAACCATCATTGGGATGGCTTTTAATTAAGATAGAATTAAGAATTTCTGCTTTCGTTTTAATTCTTTCCACTCTTTTCTGTTGCTGAGCATAAGACGTCTGTTTATAAGGAACCTCCACTGTCACAGGATCTTTTGCTTTTTTAGTATATTTTTCAGGTTCCAGCTGAGCCATGAAACTTCGGTCATCTTTCAAATTCGGATACATTTTCAAAACCGCATACAGAACTTCTTTAGAATTGGTATTATCGAATTCGTATAATTTATATCGTTCAATTTTTCCAATCAAAATAGAAGCATAGCGAGGGTTGGTAGCATAACCTGCTTTTTTGAGACCATGTGCCCAAGCTCTGTAATCTTTCATATCAAGATTAAAAAGTCCAGTATAGTATTTTCTTGTGGCCAGAAATATGGAATGGTCTTCGTACGACTGTCTTGGATCTTCATACACACGGAAGCACTCGTTAGGAGCATCGTCAGTATGTTTCATGGTCTTTCCGGTCCAATCTTCCTTACATTTAATTCCGAAATGATTTTTACCTACCTGAGCCAGACGGCTCTGCCCGCCACCTGTTTCCAAAAGTCCCTGTGCAAGAGTGATAGAGGCAGGAATTTTATATTTTTCCATCTCTTCTACCGCATATTTTGCAAACTTCTGAATATATTGATCTTCAGTTGCCCAGGTTTGAGCCGAGAATTTTGATAAAACTAAAAGGCTTACGAATATGAAAAGTCTTTTCATCTTATAATTTTTATTTTTTTAAAATGAAAAATGGAACACCGTGTGTTTCATGCTTCTCCATTTTCACTTATATAATTAAATTTCTATTTTGTTTGTCCAAAAGCAAATTTGCACCTTCAATACCCTGCAGACCTCCTGTATGAAAGCATAATATCTTGCTGTTCTCAGGAAAGTATCCCTCGTCGATAAGTTCAAAAACCTTCTGCATCATCTTTCCTGTATAAACCGGCTCCAGTGGAATTCCGTATCGCTCTTTAAAATCATTGATAAAAAATATATTTTCATCTTTTATTTTACCATAACCGCCATACGCTGAGTCTACCAGACTATAATTCTCCTTTGAAGTTAACCTTGCTATGGTATGTTCGAGAGAATGGTCGTCAACAGCCTTAAATCCTATAACCTTCTGATTTTCTTCACAAAACCTTGAGATTCCGGCAATGGTACCTCCCGTTCCGACGGCGGTACAAAGATAATCAAAATCTTTTGTTTCTTCATTCAGCATCATTTTAACTCCACACACTGCCTCTTCATTCGTTCCCCCCTCAGGAACAATCAATGCTTCAGGAAATTCATTCCGTAAAAATTCAGTTAATTTTTCCTTGTGACGATATTCTTCACGGGTAACAAACTGCAGATTCATTCCGTTTCTCTTGGCAAAAAGCAAAGTCGGGTTATCCCGCCATTTACTTCTCAGCTCTTCGCCTCTTATGATTCCGAGTGTTGGAATTTTGGCTAAACTTCCTAAGGCGGAAACCGCAGAGATATGATTTGAAAATGCCCCACCAAAGGTTATAACATAAGGTTTTTCAGGTTTTTCAGCTAAATAATTATTGATATTAAAAAAAAGTTTCCAATATTTATTTCCTGAAATCTGAGGATGGATTAAATCCTCTCTTTTAATGAAAAGCTTTATTTTCTCACGAACGTAAATTTCCTGAACAGGAATTTTTTCAACGGGTTTTTGTAACAGCATATTCAGCGTAAATCATAATAGACAAAAATACCATTTTTATAATACACAAGAATTCATGTTATTATTTTAATCTGATGAATGTCAAGGTAATGTTTTTTTTAACGTATTCATTTGATATTATGCCATTTCCATCGACAACTTCACTAAAATCTCTCAGATTCATATTGATGTGCGCCCTGCGTTGATTAAAGATCAGAATGGAGAGGGTGCACTGAGCATCAAATTTTGCCATCCTTTCATTGTACTGTCGTTTTTTATAGCTTATTTTTGCAGAAATACCACTGTAATGAATACGATACGACTTGCTGCCGCAGAAGATTATTCAAAAATAATGGAAATCTGGGAATCTGCAGTGAAAGCAACCCATCATTTTCTCGCGGAAGACGACTTTCACTACTACAAAGAGGTGATTCCGAAGGATTACCTTCCGAATCTTGACGTATATATTATTACGGAAAACGGGATAGCCAAAGGTTTTGCCTCCGTTGCAGAAGGAAATCTGGAAATGCTTTTCATTCATCATAATTGGCATGGAAAAGGATTGGGTACAGAATTATATCAATTTATGAAAGAAAAAATCAATTTCACAAAAGTCGATGTAAATGAACAAAACCCGCAGGCCATCCGATTTTATGAAAAGATGGGCTTTAAACCAACCTCAAGATCAGAAAAAGATGGTTCCGGAAAAGATTACCCGATTATTCATATGAGTTTGTAAATGCTATTCAGGGGCTTTCCGTCCTGAAAACCATAATCAAGACAAGCTTGTGCACTTTCATTGGCAAATCCTTTCTTCCAATATTCTTCAAAAAATCGAAAACTAATGTCTGCTTCATCTGTATCTTTGTTATACTTTAAACCACACCACCCTAAAAATTGTCCGCCAAGTTTTTAGATCACTGCCCATCTTCCAAAACCATTTTCATCATAATCTTTATAATTCAATAAAAAATCACGCGCTTCTTCAACATTTTCAAACGCCGAATTTCCCGTAAATCTAATAACATTCCGATTGGAATTAAGATCATAAAAATTCTGTACATCACCCAAATTAAATTCACAAAAAATCAATCTTTCAGTTTAAAGAATATTTCTCATGATTGAATAATTTCTAAATTTTCCTTACTCATCATTTTTCGGAATAAACCTTTGATATGATCAATTTCTGCGGCATAATTTGTTTTTTTTCTGCATCCGAAATACAAGGTATTTTCTAACTTTTTCTCACCTTCCCAAATTAATTTCACATCACCGCTTTCAATTTCATTTTTGCATAAAAAGTCTGGAACAACAGCTAATCCTGTTCCTCCTTTCAGACAACGAATGATTGAATTTAAATTCGGAACAATATAGTTCGGACGGAAGTTTGGTTTATGTCCAAAATTAAGGATCCAGAACTGGAAAAGATGTTCCATATCTCCTGTTGTTCCGTACCATTTTTCCTGTTTCAGCCATTCTTCAACGTGCTCTATACCTTTTGTTGCAACCACTTCATTAAAACTTTCGATATCGACATTTTTCCCGCCGACTAAAATAATTTGCTCTGAGGAAAATGGTTCGTGTAAAATGTTAGGAGAAGTCCCTTTTTTGGGTGTAATAATTAAATCTAAAATCCCTTTATCCAGTTGATCCAACATTTCGGGATATTCTCCAAAGCTGATAATCAAATTAAAAGGTAAGGTCGAAACATATTGCTCTAAAGTCGTCTGAAAAGTTTCAAAACACATTCCCACACTGATGGTAGGCGTATGTTTTTCCGTTGATTTCTGGAAGTTTTTTTCAACATCTTCCAATTTAGTCAACGGCTCTGAAATTGCGTTAAACAACACTTTTCCTCTTTCCGTCGGAATCATTTTTCTTCCGGTTCTGTCGAATAATTTATACCCGACATACGCTTCCAGAGAGCTTAAATGCAAGCTCACTCCCGGCTGCGAAATAAATAGAGAATCTGCCGCTCCGGTTAACGTTCCGGTTTTATAAATTGCTTTAAAAGTTCTGTACCATTCAAGATTTACCATGATGCTAAATTTGTCAATGGTGAATTGTCAATTCGTTTTACTGGTGAATTTTGTGTCAGAAAATTGACTTTTCACTGCGAAACAAACTCAAAACTCAATCATTATATTTCTGATATAAAGTTACGAAATAATCAGATTACTGATACACTTTCGTTTCTTAAAAATGCAGCATAATAATTCGGGATTTCACTTTTCTCGATTTCAAGGGCAACTTCTTCGAGTGGATAATTTAACTGAATAACTTCAGGAGTGATTTTTTCTTCATCCAAAGTCAGAACTACATAAGAAGCCAAACGGTTTTCTTCTCTCGACCGTCCGACAGAACCTCCGTTAATTGCCCATTTTTCATCAAAATATTTTGTAAAAGACATGTGTGTATGCCCCATCACAATCACATCCGATTGAGATTCGTTCAACATATTTTGAAAAACCTCATCCGATTCATTTTCATATAAATAGGTATCATTGCTTTCCAGACTGGAATGTACCAACTGGATATTCCAATGCTTTTTACCAACTTTATAGTTTAATTTTAAATGAAAAGGTAATTGGGATAAAAATACTTTGTTTTCTTTAGTAATGTATTTTTTAGAATGATCAATGGCCAGAAATCGAGCCTCGGTTTCTTCCGGAGAATGCTTACTTAAAGGGATAACAGGAATATCAAACGCTATTCTTTCGTCATGATTTCCCATGATACAAGCTATATTTAAACTCTTTATTTTTTCAATCGCTTCATTTCCCCAAGGCGCAAAATCCACCAAATCGCCCAAACAATATTTCTGTTGTATTCCTCTTTTTTCAATATCATTCAACACGACTTCTAAAGCGGGAAGATTTCCGTGTACATCGCTAAAAACCGCAATCTGTATCATTTATCCTTCAATTTTGTCAAACAAATGTACGAGACGGAAAATTATTCATTCAGAAATTAAGTATGATTTTTAGCATTTAAATTAAATAATATCGTTCTTATGATAATTTCAAATCATATCGTTCTTCAATCAAAACCTGCCCCCATTGTAGAGATTCCACAGATTCTGTTTTTACAAAACCTACTTTTTCATACATACTGATGGCTTTTTCCTGAACACTTGTTGTTAACAAATAAAGATTTTTATATTTTTTGTCTTTACAATATTCCAGCGCTGTGTTTAATAGTTTTTTCCCAATTCCGGTTCCTCTAAACATGGGAAGTGTAAGAAACCATCTCAACTGCGCTTCTTCATCCGAACGTTCTAAAATTGCAACACAGCCTACGATCTGCTGATTGTATTCTGCAAGCCAAATCTTATCGTTTTCAGCCGAATAATTCTCCAGAAATTCTGAAAATGTTTTGATGACATATTTTTCAAAACTCATGTCGTATCCGGATTCCTGAGTGTAGAGTTTTCCATGTACATGAATAAGATAACCGATATCACCAGGTTTCAGACCTTCCCGAAATTCAACATTTTTAGCGAGATCAGCTTTGTTATAATCAGTTACCAATAAAGTTTTGATACTTTGCATAGAATTTACCAGCAATTCTTTTTCGTCAGAATGTAGATTTTCGATAATCTTTTCAATCTGCTGATCAGATTTTGATTGTAGGATTTTTAATACATTATTTCCGTTCTCCGTTAATTTAATAATAAAAGCTCTTTTATCTTCTTCTGACTGTATCTTTTCGATAATTTCATCCCTTAAAAACGTTTTTAAAACACGACTCACATAACCTTTATCCAAACTTAAAAGCTCTGTAAGATGCTGAGATGTTGTACTCCCCTGTTCACCAATTTCATATAAAAGTCTTACTTCTGCCAATGAATAAGGGCTATCTAAGAAGTTACTCTTCAACATTCCTATATGTGAAGTATAGAATCTGTTAAAATTTCTAATTTGTGAGATTGTATTTTTCATATAGCAAATATAGTAATTTAGTTGACTTTATCAACTAATTAAATTTTCGACTTAAACTATCATTTTTATAATACTTAAGTATAATTCATATTATTTTTATTATACAACACATCGTTCTAACTTTGCATCATAAAATTTAAACAATCATACAACAATGAAAAAAGTATTAATCATCAACGGTGGACAAAATTTCGGACATTCCGGAGGAAAATATAATCAGACAATTGCAGAAAATACATTGGAAGTTTTGAAAAGCTTCGAAAATGTAGAAGTGAAAATCACAAACGTAAGCGAAAACTACGACAAACATGAAGAAGTCCAAAAATTTGTTTGGGCAGATTATATCATTTACCACACGCCAATCTGGTGGTTTCAATTGCCAAATGGTTTTAAAAAATATATCGATGAAGTTTTCACAGCCGGTCATGCAAAAGGAATTTATATGAGTGACGGCAGAAAAGCTGATAATCCAACCATTAATTACGGAACCGGCGGAATGCTTGGGGGAAGAAAATATATGGTAACCACAAGCTGGAATGCACCAGAAACCGCTTTCACGCTTCCCGGAGAATTCTTTAACGAAACAAGTGTAGATAACGGACCTCTATTTGGTTTCCACAGAATGAATGCCTTTGTTTCTTTAGAAAAAATGGAAAGTTTTCACTTTCATGATGTAGAGAAAAATGCGAATATTGAACGTGACATGAAGCTTTATAGAGAACATCTTACTAACATTTTTGAAAAAGAATTAAAACCACAATTAGTCTAATGAAAATTTATTTGACTGCTATTATCAAAGCAAAAGAAGAACATAGAGCTGAAGTTTTAGAAACTCTTCAAAACATGGTAAAAGAAACCGTGAAAGAAGAAGCGAACGAATTGTACACGCTTCATCAGGGAATTGAAGACAAAAACCAATTTGTTTTTTATGAAATATGGAAAAGTAAAGAAGGTTTGGATCAACATAATCAGCAATCTTATATTCAGGCTTTCGGAGCTTTGGTTGATGAAAAACTGCAGGAAAAACCACAGATTTATTTAACGGAAATTATTTAATCTTTACCGCAAAAGACACAAAAGAACTGATTGAAAAAGATTACAAAAGTTTACAAAACTTAAGTTCATGCTTTGTTTGCTTTTGAAATACTTAAAACAAATTAACATCTTTTGACTCTTTTGCGGTTAAACATAAACATACTAAAATCATGAAAAAATTAGCACTCCTATTATTAGCGATCTTCACCATCGGATTTGTTCAGGCACAAGCCAAAAAATCTAAAAATGTAAAAAAGAAAATCTTATTCGTTGTGACAAGCCATGATAAGAAAGGTGATACAGGCGAAGAAACCGGATATTATCTTGGCGAGGTTTCGCATCCTTGGGAAGTTCTTCACAACGCCGGTTATGAAATCGATTTTGTAAGTCCGAAAGGAGGTACTCCGCCAGTTGACGGCTTTGATCTGAAAGATCCTGTCAATAAAGAATTCTGGGAAAATAAAGAATACAAAAACAAAATAGATCATTCTTTAAAACCTTCAGAAGTCAATCCCAGCAACTACTCTACCATATTTTATGCAGGAGGTCACGGTGCAATGTGGGATTTTGCAGATAACAAAGAATTGTCAGCGATTGCTTCAAAAATTTACGAAAACGGAGGAATTGTTGCCGGAGTTTGTCACGGTCCCGCCGGTTTGGTGAATATTAAATTGAACAACGGTAAATATTTAATTGATGACAAAAAAATCAACGCATTTACGAATGAAGAAGAATCTGAAGTAAAATTAACGAATGTTGTTCCTTTTCTTTTGGAAGATAAATTAAAAGAAAGAGGTGCAAAATTTGAAAAATCAGGACTTTGGCAGAATCATGTAGTGGTTGATCAGCGAGTGATTACAGGTCAAAATCCTCAATCTGCAAAAAGTGTTGGGGAAGCTATTTTAAAAGAATTGAATAAATAACAGAGTTAAAATTTTTAACCCATTATTATTTGAAAATTTTTCAAATATTTTAAAATGAAAATTTTTCAGCAAAATCAAAAATTAATACAAAAAAAATGGAATATAGAAAATTAGGAAACACTGATCTTGAACTTTCAGTGATTACACACGGAGCGTTTGCCATCGGTGGAAATATGTGGGGCGGAAATGAAAAACAAGATTCCATCAACTCAATCCATGCTTCTTTAGATCATGGCGTAACTTCAATTGATACTGCACCTTTTTACGGTTTCGGATTAAGCGAAGAGATGATCGGGGAAGCCATTAAAGGAAAAGACCGTTCAAAAATTCAGTTGTTGACTAAATTCGGATTGGTTTGGGACGGAAGCAATAACGGAAAAGGAGAATTTTTCTTTGATGCAGAGGAAAATGGTAAAAAAATTCCTGTTTATAAATTCGCTTCCAAAGAGAATATTATTAAGGAAGTTGAGGAAAGTTTAAAAAGATTGGGAACAGATTATATCGATCTTTTACAATTGCACTGGCCGGATGCTACAACGTCCATCAGTGAAACGATGGAAGCTTTGGAATTGCTAATTCAACAAGGAAAAATCAAAACCGCGGGTGTGAGCAATTATTCTGTTGAACAAATGGAAGAAGCGAATAAAACATTGAAATTGGCGAGTAACCAAGTTTCTTATAGTATGCTGAACCGTGCGATTGAGAATGATTTAGTTCCTTACTCTTTGGAAAACAATTCCGGAATTATCGTGTACAGCCCGATGGAAAGAGGATTGTTGACCGGAAAATATTTTAAAGACAATAAACTAAAAGAAGACGATCACAGAAACGAATATTTTTCGCAGTTTGATTTAAATAAAGTAAAAAATTTCTTAGAAAAAATAGAACCGATTGCTCAGGAAAAAGGTGCTACTCTTTCTCAATTGGTTTTACGTTGGACCACCTTGCAACCAGCCATCACAGTGGTTTTAGCAGGGGCAAGAAACGCTCAGCAAGCAATTGAAAATGCAAAAGCAATGTCTTTCGACTTATCACAGGAAGAGCTAAATTTTATTACTACAGAATTAAAGCAACTTTAATAGATTTAAAATTGGTCATCACCATGACATCATAATAAGGTAAAAACGCTTCTCAAAATCGAGAAGCGTTTTTAGTTAATAACTTTAAAATAAATAGAAGGAATTATTTTGCAATCGGCAAATGCGTAGAAATTGCAATTCTATTCCACATATTAATGGAAACAGCAGCCATAATAATATCGGCAATTTGGCTTTCATTGAATAATTCTTTCGCTTTTTGATACGTTTCTTCTGTTAATCCTTTTTGGCTGATCAAGGTAATTTCCTCAGCAATCATTAAAATCACCTGCTCTTCTTCTGTAAACAATTCTTTTGCATCTCTCCATGCATTCAGAAGGAAAATTCTTTGTGGCGTTTCACCATATTTTATGGCATCTTTTGTATGCATATCCAGACAGAATGCACATGCATTGATCTGAGAAGCTCTGATTTTAATTAATTCTTTCTGGATAGGGCTTAAAAAACTGTTCTGAAGGGCAGCTTCCATTCCTATTCCTGCTTTGTAAGCGGCAGCGTGAGTTGTTGCCATGTTGAATCTTGCGCTCATAATATTTTATATTTTTAGTTAATTTGTTAAGATCTATTTTCTATCAGTCTATTTTCTATCATCTAAAGAAAACGAATATTTCTCCTGACTTGCCAATAAAAAAGCTCCTGCACTTCCCACCCAAACCGAATAGTCCAAGGGCGCTTTCACTCCTAATGCCATCGTCATCGATAAAGCGAAAATCAGTAATAAAAATCCGGCGCCGTAAGCAGCAATTTTAGTTTTAAGACCTAAAATCAACATCAACGGAATTAGAATTTCCAGAAAAGTGGCGACATACGCTGAAAAGGATCCTAAACTTTCAGGAAGAAAAAACGTTAACTGTTTTGTATATTTTTCAAAATTCTCCCAGTTTCCCCAAGCAGAATTTTTGCCCCAAAACCCGAATCGGTCAGCAACTGCAGAAAGCATCGTTACAGAGATGGCGAGTCTTAAAAATAATTGCGGAAATAGAACCTTTTTGTCTGTCATGATACTGGCTTTTAATTACATGACAAAGTTCTGAATTATAAATCGTAAAAATCTTAAACTGGTTTAAGAACGTAATTTCGCTCGGATCTCACTTAAATATTCCGGAGTAAATCCTAAAAAAGAAGCAATCAAATATTGAGGAATTCTTTGAATAAACCAAGGATACAACGTGCTGAAATGAATATAATATTCTTCCTTTGTCATCTCATACAGATAACGGATTCTTTTTTCAGCAGCAGCATACGCTGTTTGATACACCATTCTGAAATATTTTTCCATCAACGGATGCTTTTCCAGTAATTTTTCCTGAGCATCATAATCAATTGCTAAAATCTGAGAATTTTCAACAGCCTGAATATTAAAAGTAGATTTTATCTGTTTCTCAAATGCAAAAGTATCCGAGATCCACCAGTTTTCAATGGCAAATTCAGTGGTTTGCTCAATCCCCTTTTCATTGATGAAAAATTTTCGCAGACAGCCTTGTATTACAAAATATTTGAATTGACAAACTTCATCTTCAAGCATCAGGTTTTGTTTTTTTTTCACCGTTAAGACCTCAAAAAAGGACATAACAGATGCAAATTCTTCATCATTAATACTGATAAACTTATCCAGATGCGCTTTGAAAGATTCCATTATTTTTGAAAATTGTATAACCAAACTTAACTTTATTTTTTTAGTTTTACAATGACAAAACAGTATATCATGGAAATTGTAGCCAAAATTCTTATCGCCGTTGTAGCCATCGAACATCTTTATATTCTCTGGATGGAAATGTTTGCGTGGGAAACCAAAGGAAAAGAAGTTTTTAAAGCGGCTTTACCCGCAGAAATGTTCAAACCTACGAAAGGTTTGGCAGCCAATCAGGGGCTTTATAATGGCTTTTTGTCCGCTGGATTGATCTGGTCTCTCTTCATTGAAGATCCGAAATGGCAAACCAATATTGCCCTATTCTTCTTAGGTTGCGTTGCCGTTGCCGGAATTTATGGTGCTATTTCTGCCACTAAAAAGATATTTTTCGTTCAGGCGCTTCCTGCTATTTTAGCAATTATTGCCGTTTTACTGAAATAATTTTCCAATTTATTTTATTAAATTTTCTTGATTTTTGATTAAAATTAACATCAAAAATCGATTCACCATTCACCGTTGATAATCAATATTTTACAGTCTTAAAAATCCATTTAATATTAAATTCGTAAATTTGCATCGCTAATAAAAAATGAAAGCGTTGCTTTTTATTATTGGCCTGCATTTTGATAAAATGTAGAAATTCAAGTTGTTCAGTACAAATACCTGTTTAATTATCTTTATTGATAATTTATTTTTGAAAATCTATTTAAAAGAATTTCTTTTTTCATGATACGCTCTTCTTCAAGAGTAAAATCTGTATGAAATATAAATGTCGCATCAGACTTCTGGTCTTTTGCAGATTTTTATTTTTCATATATGATTTTTAATTAAAACTCAATACAGGACGGTACTTTTCGACATTGTATGAGAATATGGATTATACGTTTAATCTATATTTTAAATTATTTGTAAATTTAAGTCAATCACATGCAAAAAAACTCTGATATGGATAAAATTGAAAATAACAGAAAAGTAAAACTGAAAGTCGAAGATCTCACGATCATTTTCGGAAAACAAAAAGAGAAAGCGATGGAACTTCTCGATAAAGGCTTTTCTAAAAAAGAAATCCTTGAAAAAACAGGTTGTACCGTCGGAATAAACAAAGCAAATTTTGAAATCTATGAAGGCGAATTCTTCGTGATCATGGGACTTTCCGGCAGTGGAAAATCTACTTTGTTACGTTGCCTGAACCGATTAAACGAACCTACTTCGGGAAAAGTTTACATTAACGACGATAATATTACCGATAAAAACAACAAAGACCTGCTGGAGGTAAGAAGAACGGAAATGAGCATGGTTTTCCAGAAATTTGGTCTTCTTCCCCATCACACCGTTTTAAGCAATGCTGCTTTCGGACTGGAAATTCGTGGTGAAGATAAAGCTTCTCGTGAAGAAAAAGCACAGAAAGCATTAGATATTGTGGGATTAAACGGTTTTGAAAATCAGTATCCTTCTCAACTGTCCGGTGGGATGCAGCAGAGAGTTGGCCTGGCAAGAGCTTTGGCTAATGATCCTGAAGTTTTATTAATGGATGAAGCTTTTTCAGCACTCGACCCATTGATAAAATCTGAAATGCAGGATCAGATGCTTGAACTGCAGGATACGCTTCAGAAAACCATTGTTTTCATTACCCATGATTTGGATGAAGCCATAAAAATCGGCGACAGAATCGTTATTATGAAAGACGGAGTCATTGAGCAAATTGGTACTGCAGAAGATATTTTAACCAATCCGGCAAGTGATTATGTGAAAGCTTTCGTTGAAAAAGTAGACCGTAAAACAATCATTACTGCCAAATCTTTAATGTTTGATAAACCAACGGTGGTACGTTTCAGAAAAGATGGTCCTGAGGGCGCTTTAAGAAAAATGAGAGCAACAGGTCTGGAAACTTTACCCGTTGTTGATTTTCAGAATAAATTTCTTGGCTTTGTAACACTCGGAGATATTATGATGATTGCCCGAAGGAAAGAGCCTACCGTAGAATCTGTGATTAACAGTAACGTTCCTTCCGTACTTAAAGATGCCACTGTTGAAGAAATGCTGCCCCTGATTTCAGGAAGTAAATCTGCGATTGCCGTTGTAGACGAAAACAATAAATTCCTGGGCTTGGTAACGCAATTATCATTGGTGATAGAAGCCACAAAATTTAACGAAGAAGAAATTATTGAATTAAAAGAAATCGCAAACAACCAATAAGATGAATAAAATTATAGATATAGGCCAATATGTAGCAACCGCAATCAATTGGCTCACAGACCATGGAAAACCAGTATTTGATGTTATAAAAAACGTAGGAAACTCCTCAATCATGGGACTTGAGTGGGTTTTGGTAAACACTCCTTTTTATGTTATAATTCTACTTTTCACCTTACTAGCCTTATGGAAAGCCGGAAAAGGAACTGCTATAATGACGGCCGCCGGACTTACCCTAATCTTTTTAATGGGATTCTGGAAAGAAACCATGGAAACCCTAGCGCTTATTTTTGTATCAACGCTCACCGCACTGATATTGTCGGTTCCATTGGGAATCTGGGCTGCGAAAAATAAATTTGCCGCGAAAATTATTCGTCCGATGCTGGATTTAATGCAAACCATGCCCGCGTTCGTTTATCTGATTCCTGCAGTATTATTTTTCAGTATCGGTAAAGTTCCGGGAGCGTTTGCCACGATTATTTTTGCTATGCCGCCCGCCGTACGTTTAACAACATTAGGAATAGATGCCGTTCCGAAAGATATTGTGGAAGCCGCAAGAGCATTTGGAGCTACCAACCGACAAATTTTGTTTAAAGTAGAACTTCCTTTAGCGACGAAAACCATTTTAGCCGGAGTCAATCAAACCATATTATTATCATTATCCATGGTGGTAATCGCCGGAATGATCGCTGCAGGAGGTTTGGGTGAAAAAGTATTGGAAGGAATTAATAATCTGGATATCGGATTAGGATTTGAAAGTGGTTTATCTGTCGTGATCTTAGCTATTATTCTCGACCGTATTACCCAAGGATTTGTAAAGAAAAAACAATAATATGAAGAAAATAAAATACCTGATATTTGCTGTATTGATCGCTGTTTTAGGATTATTTAATTCATGTGAAAAATTAAAAAATTCTAAATACATCACCATCGGAATGGTAGATGGCTGGGCAGAAGATGTCGCCATGACTCACGTTGCCAAAGCTATTTTGGATGAACAGGGTTATCATGTGATCATTCAGAAAGCATCAACAGATATGATCTTAGCTTCGATGAATAATGAAGATACCGATCTTTTTATGGGTGTCTGGCTTCCGTTTACGCATGCTGCAAAAGTGGCGAAGTTTCCTGAACTAAAACCTTTGGGAACCAATTATGACGGTGGAAAAATAGGTTTGGTAGTTCCTGATTATGTTCCGATACATTCTATTGAAGAACTGAATGCGCATAAAGATCAGTTCCGACACCGAATTATCGGAATTGAAAAAGGTGCAGGAATGACATCCGCAACCGATAAAGTCATTATCGATTATAAACTGGATTATCAACAGATCAACTCTTCTACCATCGCAATGATTACCGAGCTTCAGAATGCCATTAAACGTAAAGAATGGATTGTAGTTGCAGGATGGCAGCCGCATTGGATGTTTGGAAAAATGAAACTTAAATTTTTGGAAGATCCGAAAAAAACATACGGTGAAGCCGAACAGATTAAAACCTACAGCCGAAAAAGTTTTGGCAAAGATCATCCCGAATTAGCGGCTTTCTTTTCTAAAGTGCATTTTGATGATGCCAATATGACTGATCTTTTAACCAAAATGGAAGACAGTAAAGATAAAGAAGCCACCGCTAAAAAATGGGTAGAAGATCATCCTGAACTTATAAAAAGCTGGTTGAATAAAAAATAATTTCACGAAAATTATTTATAAAATTTCTCTCGCTAATTAAGCTAATTATGCAGATTATTCTTTCTAAAAGATCTGCGTTATCAGCCTAATCTGCGAGAGATTTTATATTTAAATCAAAAAACTAATTATTAAGAACCCATCGAATTTTTAATTTTTTCTCTGTGAATCAATCCCCAATTCACCAAGGTTTCGGTGACAGGAAAAACAGATTTTCCGTATTCCGTCACAGCATATGTTACCGTAATTGGTTTTGTATCCTGAATCGTTCTTGTAATTAAAAGATTTATTTCTAATTCTTTCAGTTCCTTACTCAACATTTTTGCGGAAATACTTTCAAAACCTCGCTGCAATTTTTTAAAGTGAATCTGTTGATCGGTTCTGTTGGTTAAATATCTTAAGATCATCAGTTTCCACTTTCCGCCTAAAACATCCAGACTGTCGCGCATCGCAAACAATTCTTCGGTACAGGTTGCCGGTCTTTCCACACCATTTTCAATAATATTTGCCATGATAGTTACTTTAAAGTTACTAGTTACCAATAGTTAACTAGTAGCAAATATAAACTATTCACTGATTATTTTTGTTTCCTAAATTTCAATACATGAATACAATCCCCAGAAGAATTGTCACCGGAATAAAAGACGGAAAATCTGTTATCGTTGAAGATGAAATCGTAAAAAATGCGGTAGAACATTTCCCCAATCTTATCATTTCTGATGTTTGGAACACACAGCAAATGCCTGCAAGTTTAGATTTTGAAAAACCAATTCCAAATACAGGATTTCCCCAAACACCCAAAAATGGAACGTATTTCAGATATGTCTCTATTCCGCCCGATAAAGATTTAGGAGTAGAAATGAAAACCGGAGAACCTCATCCGATGATGCACAAAACGCAGACGTTAGATTATATCATTATCCTTTCCGGAGAATTATATCTGATCATGGAAGAAGGCGAAACGCTTTTGAAACCAGGAGATATTGTGATTCAAAGAGGAACGAATCATGCATGGAGCAACCGTTCAGATGAACCTTGCATTCAATTAGCTGTTTTAATTGATGCTGAAAAATAATATTCTCGCAGATTGGGCCGATTGTGCAGATGATTCTTCCTAAAAATCTGCGTGATCTGCAAAATCTGCGAGCGCTAATGATTTAAAATATCACTAAGTTTTTCATTCAGATCTTTTGCTTTAAATTGTCCTTCATGATAATCAATCAGGTTTTGATTTTCATCTAAAATAATCCACAACGGATAAACAGGCTGATTTTTATTTTTTGATAAAGCTAAAGCCAACTCGTGAATTCCGGAGTTTCCGTTAGAAAGATAATTGAATTCTTTTCCTTGAAAATAGATTTTATCTTTTGTTTTTTCCACTTCAAAATTGATAAAGTAAAAATTTTCGTTGATGAGCTTAACCAAATCTTTATTCTTATTTAATTGGAAAAATTCAATCTTACAAACCGAACACCAGCTTGTATATAAATGAATAATGATCGGTTTAGGATTTTCTTTTTGCTGAATCTCCAAATCCGAAAAAGTGCCTGTTTTTATCTGTGAAAGACAAAAACATGGCACTAACATTAAAAATAAAAATATCGTTACAATTTTCATTTTGTATAATTTTTTTCTACCACAGAAGAGACAAAATATTTTCGAAACCTTTTTCTAATCATTTCTTTTGTATCTTTTGTGGTTAAATATTATTTCAAAGTATATCTAACTCCCATAAATCCTCGGATTCTCTGCATCGGAGCATACCCGTAAGCCGTATCAAAAGTATAATGATTCGGATTATTGATCGGGTCATCCACATGTTTATCAAACGGATCAAACGGTCGCATCAAAGGATTTTTCGGGGTAAAGTTGAACAGATTTTTTATTCCGCAATACACTTCAAATCCTGATTTAAAACTCTTTGAAACCTGAATATTAGCCAAAGTATAAAAAGGCGAATATTCAGGTCGGAAATCATTCTCTAAAACCGGTAAACGCATGGGTCCATAAAATTGTCCCGTGAAATCTATCGTTAGATTATTCTTGAATTTGTACGTCAGATTGTATGTTCCACTCCATTTCGGTGCGTGAAGCTGCTGAACTTTCCCTTCTTCCCCATCGAATTTCTGGTAAACATCCAGATAAGTAACACCTAAATTAATATTTAAAGGAAAACTGAAACTGTAATCAAGATTCAGAGAAGCACCTCTTGAAATCCCGTAGCCATGAAGATTATCATAAATAATTTTTTGAGGATCTGTATCAAAATCACCGACAATTTTATTACTGAAATACGTATAAAAAGCTGAAGCATCAAGATTAATCAATCGGTCGCCAGCTGGGATTTTCCAGACATAATTCAAATTTCCGTTGATCGATCTTTCGGGTTTTAAATTATCTTTAATCACTACATCACGCGAGCCTGTCAAAGCCGCATGATCTTCCGTAAACAGATTTACCACACGGAAACCGGTTCCGAAATTAAACCTCAGTGTATGATAAGGATTTGGGGAAAATTTCCATGCAAAACGAGGTGAATGAACGGCATGATGAATTCTGTCATAATCAAATCTGTAACCGATCAACAACGTATTTTTCTCGTTAATCTCCCATTGATCCTGAACAAAAGCACCCCAAATCGGGGATTTCATAGGCTCATTGGTCAATCCGTCAGACGATAAAGTTCCCGGTGTGTTGTCATCATAAAAAGTTCTTTTAAGAGTTAAACCTACGATCAAGTCATGATTTCCCAATTTTTTATCCCAATAAGTCTGTGCAAAAGCCACTTTTTGAGTCGCCGTAAAAGGATTCGTTCCATAAAATGAGTTCTGATCATGGAAATTGTACGAAAACTGGGTTACAATATTTTCTTTCATCGGCCACTGATAAACCCCGAAAGCCTCTACCCTATTCGTATAAATACTTTCGCCATATACTTCATCACTTCCTCGGTAGGATTTATTCCACTGCATTTCACCTCCGAAACGGTCTTCATAGAGATACCTCAAAGCAAAACTTGCCTGTCGGTTTTCCTTTCGTTTAAAATTCCATTTATTAAAAACTGAGATCCTGTTTTGTAAAGTGGCATCAGTAAAATTATCTTTATTTTCATCAAACCTCTTTTCAAAACTAAAATAATTTAAGCTCAATAAAGACGCTACATTTTTACCTAAATTAAATTTCGTAGAAAGATCAATATTATTTTCGCTCCAGGTGCTTGTCATCACATCAACACTTAATTTGGGAGCCGTCAATGCATTTTTAGTGATAATATTAATGACTCCGCCCATCGCTTCAGAACCGTAAATTGAAGAAGCCGGACCTTTCACCACTTCAATTCGGTCTACCAGACTGTTCGGAATTCCGCTTAAACCGTAGACCGTAGAAAGCGAACTTACAATAGGCATCCCGTCAATTAAAATCATCGTATAAGGTCCTTCCAATCCGTTGATGTGAATATCTCCCGTGTTACAAACCGAACAATTCAGCTGAGGTTTTACCCCATTCACCATTGAAATCGCTTCAAAAATACTCGGAGTCGGATTTTTCTGAAAGAATTTCTGACTGTAAATCTCCACAGCCACAGGGCTTTTCGACTTACTGACAGGTTTTATCGTTCCCGTGATTACCACATCATCAATCAATTTGGTTTTGACTTCCTTCTTGTTTACAGTTTTCACCGAATCCTGTTTTATGGATTGATTTAAACTTAAACTATCCGTTTCCTGAGAAAAACAGTAAGTGGATAAAAAGATAACAGAAAATAATATTCGCTTCATGAAATTAAAATTGTTAGACAAAGCTAACAATTATTTTTAGAACGACAAAACTCAATGAAAAAATGTTTTTTATTTGAATTCATCAAAAAATATTAAATTTGAGAGTCAACATATAAAAGTAAAATGAGATATCATCAGTCGGGAAATATCCCACCAAAAAGACATACGATTTTCAAATCTCCGGAAGACAAATTTTACTATGAACAACTTTTCGGAACTGAAGGTTTTCATGGAATTTCTTCTTTATTATATCACATTCACCGCCCGACACAGATAAAATCTATTGGCGAACCAAAAGATGTGACTCCGAAAATCGCTGTTGAAAAGAATGTAACGCCTAGAATGTTTAAGGGAATGAATGTAACTCCCGAAGACGATTTTATGGACAGCCGAAAGTTTTTGATGGTAAACAACGACCTGAAAATGGGATTGTCGAAGCCAAGAAAATCGATGGATTATTTCTACAAAAATGCTGAATGTGACGAACTTTTATACGCGCACAGCGGAAGCGGAATTTTAAAAACTTTTGTCGGGAATTTAGAATTTTCGGTTGGTGATTATTTAATTATTCCGAGAGGAACAATTTATCAGGTGGAATTACATTCTGATGATACTGTTTTCTTCGTGGTAGAAAGTCATTCACCTATTTACACACCGAAAAGATACAGAAACGAATTCGGACAATTATTGGAGCATTCACCGTTCTGCGAAAGAGATATCATTGCCCCTACTTTTGTGGAACCAAAAGATGAAAAAGGCGAATTTTTAATTAAAGTAAAAAAAGAAAACCAGATCACAGATTTCATTTATGCAACGCATCCATTTGATGTTGTAGGCTGGGACGGTTATTTTTATCCTTATAAATTCAATATCAAAAACTTCGAACCGATTACTGGAAGAATTCACCAACCGCCACCGGTCCATCAAACTTTTGAAGCACATAATTTTGTGGTTTGTTCGTTCTGTGCAAGAATGTACGATTATCATCCACAAGCGATTCCGGCGCCTTACAATCACTCCAATATTGATTCTGATGAAGTTTTATTCTACACAGAAGGTGATTTCATGAGCCGTAACCACATTGATTTAATGGATTTTACGCTTCACCCTGGAGGAATCGTTCACGGACCTCATCCCGGAGCCATGGAAAGAAGCATAGGAAAAAAATTCACGGAAGAATATGCCGTAATGGTCGATCCTTTCCGTCCGTTGAAATTAACGGAAGAAGCTCTGAAAGTAGAAGATCCTTCATATAAAACTTCTTGGTTGGAAGAATAGAAATATCAGTTTAATCAACAACTAAAATTTATCATTAAAAATAATAGAAAAGATGCTTTAAATGCTTTATTTAGAGCATCTTTTTCCGTATTTTTGTAACATACGGTTAACATTTAATCATCATTATTTAAATGAAAAAAATATGTAGTTAATGATGGTTAAAATTAAATCAAAATTACATGTTAGAAAGAATCAGATTAGAAAGTCTCCGCCAGAAAGTTACGACTGTGGAAGACGCTGTTAAGATTATTAAAGACGGTATGACAGTTGGCTCCAGCGGATTTACAAAAGCAGGCGACAGCAAGGCAATTTTACCCGCATTGGCAGAAAGAGGTAAAACCGAAGATATCAAGATTACATTGATGACAGGCGCTTCTCTTGGGCACGGAACCGATGGAAAGTTAGCAGAAGCCAATGTTTTAAAAAAGAGAATGCCTTTTCAGGTAGATCCTATTTTAAGGAACAAGATCAATAATGGTGAAATTCTGTTTATCGATCAGCATTTGAGCGAAAGTGCAGAGCTTCTTCACACCAAAAACTTACAAAGCATAGATGTTGCCGTGATTGAAGCGGCTTATATCGAAAGAGACGGAAGCATTGTTCCGACGACTTCGGTAGGAAATTCGGTGACTTTTGCGGCAATGGCTAAGAAAGTGATTATCGAGATCAATACGGAAGTTCCTGAGGAGGTTTATGGTATTCACGATATTTATCAGGCTGAAGATTATCCTTTCAGAAATGTCATTCCTATTGTTGCTCCGTGGAATAAAATCGGAAGAAAAAGTATTCCTGTAGATCCTAATAAGATTGAGGCTATTGTTTTCACCAACCGTAAAGACAGCCCTGCCGACATTGCAGAACCCGATCAAAAAACCACTGCCATTGCCAAACATCTTCTTGCATTCTTTGAAAATGAAGTGCAGTTAGGTCGTCTTACCGACAGATTACTTCCTCTTCAAGCAGGTATAGGAAAAGTGGCTAATGCTGTTCTTATGGGTTTCAAAGACAGTAATTTTTATGATTTAACAATGTTCTCTGAAGTGCTGCAGGACAGTACATTTGATCTAATTGATTCAGGGAAACTGAGCTTTGCCTCTGCATCATCCATCACGGTTTCTCAGGAATGCTATGAAAGAGTTTTAGGAAACCTTTCAAAATATAAAGAAAAGTTTGTTTTGAGACCTCAGAACATATCCAATACTCCGGGATTGATCAGAAGACTGGGAGTCATTGCCATTAATACGGCGATCGAATTTGATATTTACGGAAACGTAAATTCCACGCATATCGGAGGAACAAAGATCATGAACGGAATCGGAGGTTCGGGAGATTTTGCGAGAAATGCGTACCTAAGTATTTTCGTAACGCAGGCCGCTTCGAAAGGAAATAATATTTCTCACGTTCTTCCCATGGTTTCACACACCGATCATACGGAACACGATGTTGATATTTTAGTAACTGATGTTGGTTTGGCTGATCTGAGAGGTTTAGCACCAAGAGAAAGAGCGCAAAAGATCATTGATAATTGTGTTCACCCAGATTATAGAGAAGAATTACAATCCTATTTTGACAGAGCTTGTGAAAGAGGTGGACATACACCGCATTTGCTGGAAGAATCTTTCAGCTGGCATTTAAGATTTTCAGAAACGGGCAGTATGAAAAAACAGGTTGCTGCAGAATCTTTATAATTAAAAATCAATTGTACGTTGACGATATAAAAGGACTGAGTGTAATGCACTTGGTCCTTTTCTTAGCACTGAACTTGTCTATTCATACTCAAACCTCACAGGTTTTAAAAATCTGTGAGGTTTAGATTTGCCGATATCATCTAAGGTTGCAATACTTCATATTATAAATTTTAAGTCGAAAAAAAATAAACAAACTCATTAAATTAAGACATGATAAAAGTTACCTAACACTCGTTAAATATTTAGAATGAGTAAAGATTATATGAATTATCTTTGAGATAAAGCTATTGTTTTAGGACAAAATGCCGAATAAATTATATAAACACTCAAAAAAAACTCAATGATTATGCATAATTACATCAGTGCTGAAGAAGCCATCTACACCATAAAAAGCGGAAACAGGGTATTTTTTCACGGAAGTGCCTGTACTCCCAACTATCTGATTGATGAACTGGCAAGACAAGCCCATCGTTTGGATCATGTGGAAATGGTTTCCATTACCCAACAGGGAAATATTGAAATTGCAAAATCCGAATATAAAGACAAATTTTTCGTGAATTCGCTGTTTGTATCTACTCCCGTTCGTGATGCCGTAAATTCTGACCGTGGAGATTTTGTACCCGTTTTTTTAAGCGAGATCCCTATTTTATTTAGAAAGAATATTCTGGCGCTTGATGTTGCATTAATCACCGTTTCTCCACCCGACAAACACGGATTTTGCACATTGGGAACCTCTGTTGATATTGCCAGAGCGGCAGTAGACACCGCAAAAATCATTGTAGCGATTGTGAATCCCCTGATGCCGAGAACGCACGGAGACGGAATGATCCACATCAGTAGAATTCATAAGCTGGTCTGGCATGAAGAAGAACTTCCTACCATTGATTATGGCTCAAAAGTAGGACCTGAAGAAATGGAAGTGGGTAAAAATGTAGCAGAATTAATTGATGATAAGTCCACCTTACAAATGGGAATCGGAACGATTCCTGATGCGGTTTTAAAATGTCTTCACAACCATAAAGACTTGGGAGTTCATACCGAAATGTTGAGTGATGGTGTGATTGATTTAATTCAGAATGATGTCATCAACAATAAACACAAAGGCTACAACGACAATAAAACGATTACCAGTTTCTGTTTCGGAACAAAAAAACTGTATGATTATGTGGATGATAACACCGTTTTCTCATTCGATGATGTCAGCACCGTGAATTTCCCGATCAACATCATGAGAAACAAAAAAATGGTCGCCATTAACTCAGCCATAGAAATTGATCTGACAGGACAGGTGTGCGCAGATTCTATCGGAACCATGCAATACAGCGGAATTGGTGGTCAGATGGATTTCATGAGAGGCGCAGCTTTGAGTGAAGACGGAAAACCAATTATCGCCATCACATCCAGAACAAAAAAAGGAATTTCCAGAATTGTTCCTTATTTAAAACAAGGCGCCGGAGTGGTAACAACGCGAGGGCATATTCATTGGGTAGTTACCGAATACGGAACGGCTTATCTGTACGGAAAAAATCTTCGTCAGAGGGCTCAGGAACTCATCAGTATTGCTCATCCCGACGACAGAGAAATGTTGGAAAAAGCAGTTTATGAAAGGTTTAAACATTGATTTTTCACTTTCCTGTTTGTGATTTAACATCATCAAACTCCATCATTTTGGCAGTATTTTTGATCAGTCACGTGGAAACACTAAAATTTGAAGACAATATACAACTCTATAAGAGATGAAGTAATACAGCATCCGGGAGTAAAGAATTCAATCCTCGGAAAGGTGAAAGAATGGAAAAGAAGCCATTTTATTATCTTGTCCGAAATTATAAAAGAGCAGCTCTCAGCGTCCGATGCCCTTACCTATGAGAAAAAATTTGAGATAGGAAGTACCATTTCCCACGTTACTTTACAACGCTTTTTTGAAAATGAATATCAGCACAAAACGCATAATGATCTCCGTTTTCTGAAGACACTGGACAAAATCTGTATCTTTTTAGGCTATGAAGATCTGAATTCCTATATTTTCCTCACCAAAGAGAAGAAGCATGAACCGGAACATGAGAATTCAGATTTCTTTTTTCATCTGGTAGATGATTACGCCGCCGGGCTTTTTGAATTTTACAAAGCATTTCCTGGCCATCATCCTGAAATTTTTGAGAATACAGTATTCAGCTCTTCCCCATTAATCGAAAGAATTTCACAATTCAGCAAAGAACTTTGTGAGAGAGATTTTCAATTGGTAACCCAAAATAACCGCTCCAATTATGAAATTTTTGACCTTCATGTCCTTAGTGATGAACCGGAAAAAAAAATACTGGAATCTCAGGAATTCTGGAATCTTTTATTCACGGTGAAAAATAGTGAAGAGGAGCATTTTGTCCATCAGCTCAACACCCAGATCTATTTCATTCGTAAAATCGACAGTGAATGGAAAATTTGGGATAATTACAATCCTGATGCCGGAAGACTAAACAAAAAATAATACAATAAACAGAAGAGATCCCCGGTCATACCGGGGATTCTGATTTAAAATTAATTTCTTATCACTTGTTTTTCTGGATTACAAAAATAGACATCCCAAGCATACCAGGATAAACTTAAGAATACTTAAATGAACTTTTCTTAATCCTAAGATTTACCTTTACGAACGATTGTTTGTTTATATTTTTCGTATTTGCAGGAAATTTGTAATTTGCATACCTAGAATAAAAGTAAAAATAGAAAATATGTCAACACTTACATTTGCCGAAAAGATCGCTCAGGCAGAGAATTTTTTACCGATCAACGGTACAGATTATATTGAGTTTTACGTAGGAAATGCAAAACAGGCTGCCCATTATTATAAAACTGCTTTTGGTTTCCAGTCTGTAGCGTATGCAGGGCCGGAAACAGGGGTCAGAGATCGTGCTTCTTATGTTCTTCAACAGGGAAAAATAAGATTGATCCTTACCACTGGTCTTAAATCTGATTCACCGATCAATGAGCATGTGAAAAAACATGGTGACGGAGTGAAAGTTTTGGCACTTTGGGTAGATGATGCGTATGCAGCTTTCGAAGAAACGACTAAAAGAGGCGGAAAGCCTTATTTAGAGCCTGTAACACTTACTGATGAGCACGGTGAAGTAAGAATGTCCGGAATTTATACCTACGGAGAAACAGTACACATGTTTATCGAAAGAAAAAATTATAACGGCGCATTCATGCCTGGCTATGAAAAGTGGGAAAGTGCATACCAGCCTGAAGAAGCAGGTTTATTATACGTTGACCACTGTGTAGGGAACGTAGATTGGGATAGAATGATCCCTACGGTGGAGTGGTATGAAAAAGTAATGGGATTTGTAAACATCCTTTCTTTTGACGACAAACAAATCAACACAGAATATTCTGCTTTGATGTCTAAAGTGATGTCAAACGGAAACGGATATGCAAAATTCCCGATCAATGAGCCTGCAGAAGGTAAAAAGAAATCTCAGGTTGAAGAATATCTTGATTTCTACGAAGGTGAAGGGGTGCAGCACATTGCCGTAGCAACAAAAGATATCATCCACACTGTTACAGAATTGAAAAAGCGTGGTGTAGAATTCCTTTCTGCTCCGCCGGAAGCATATTATGACATGGTTCCTGAAAGAGTTGGACATATTGATGAGGATCTTAAAAAACTTCAGGATTTAGGTATACTTATTGATCATGATGAGGAAGGTTATTTACTACAGATCTTTACTAAACCTGTAGAAGACCGCCCTACTCTATTCTTTGAAATCATTGAAAGACACGGAGCACAAAGTTTCGGAGCCGGTAATTTCAAAGCATTATTCGAAGCATTGGAAAGAGAACAGGAAAAAAGAGGAAATCTTTAATTAAAAATAAAATAATATGTTTTGTCAGGACAAAAAATCCTGACAAAACTTTTTTGTAAAACACAGTATTATGAGAAAATTTTTCGTTGGAATTGTTTTTATAGGAGCTACTTTAGGTGTAAAGGCACAATATGGAACCCTAGATCAAATCCTTACCAGACTTGAAGAAAGAAAAGGCGTAAATCAACATTTGGAAAATGTAAATATTGACGATAAAAAGTTTGTTTACATTAAGGATGAGGCGGATCATACGGAAAGGGATTTTATTATCATTAAAGGAAATAAGGCAACTTACGTTGAAGTTTTTGATGATAAAGCGACAGGAGAAAGCAGCTCCAATGTATTCTCAGGAGATATTGTTCGCAGCAGAAAGAACATCATCTCTCTGCGCGCGGATATGCTTGAGAATAAAAAAGTTCCTATTCCGGTTACCAAAACCTTATTGCTGACACAACAGGATGATATTCTTTATCTGATTGACGTTAATACCAAAGCCAGATGGATAGACGAAGCTTCTTACTCGAAGGTGAAAAAATAATTAAATCTAAAAATTCGGGAACCTGAAAATTCCTGATATCATCAATTAAATTCTAAACTTATGAAATCATTTGTAGAATATTCATCAAATTCAGACTTTTCAATACATAATATTCCGTTTGGAGTGGCCGTTTTCAACAAAGAATATATCGGATGCTGCACAAGAATCGGAGATCAGATCATTGATCTTGCGACCTTGTTCGATCTTGGATATTTTGAAGAAATAGAAGGTCTTGACGACAATATCTTCGAAGCCTACACTTTAAATGAATTTATCGAATTGGGAAAACCGGTGACAAATGCCGTTCGTTTAAAAATCCAGGAGCTTCTACAGGAAGGTTCAACGTTATCAAAAGACGAAAAAACGATTGAAGAAGCATTCTACGATCTTGATCAGGTAAAAATGATGATGCCTCTGCACATCCCGAATTATACTGATTTTTACAGCAGCATTGAGCATGCAACGAATGTCGGAAAAATGTTCAGAGATCCAGCCAATGCCCTATTGCCAAACTGGAAACATCTTCCGGTAGGTTATCACGGAAGAGCCTCATCTATTGTGGTTTCAGGAACAGAAATCAACCGTCCTAAAGGTCAGATGAAACCTGCTGATGCCGACAAACCTGTTTTCGGACCATGCAAGCAATTGGATTTTGAATTGGAAATGGCTTTTGTTATCAATAAAAACACAGAAATGGGCGAAAGTATTTCTACAAAAGATGCCGAAGACGCAATTTTCGGAATGGTTGTTTTCAACGACTGGTCAGCCAGAGATATTCAGTCTTGGGAATATGTTCCGTTAGGACCGTTCCTTGCTAAGAATTTCGGTTCTTCTATTTCTCCATGGGTGGTTACTTTAGAAGCTTTAGAACCATTCAAAACCACTTCTCCAACGCAAGATCCTGAAGTATTAGACTATTTAAAATTTGAAGGTGATAAAAACTACGATATCAATCTTGAAGTTTATTTACAACCGGAAAATGGCGAGCAAAACCTGATCTCTGAAAGTAATTACAAACATATGTACTGGAATATGACGCAGCAATTGGCGCATCATACCGTGAATGGTTGTAATGTAGAAGTTGGAGATTTATATGCCAGCGGAACCATTTCAGGAAGCGATCCAAAATCTTTCGGTTCTATGCTTGAATTAACTTGGAGAGGTCAAAATCCATTACAACTAAGCAATGGACAGGAAAGAAAATTCATCGACGACAATGATACTGTAACTATGAAAGCTTGGGCTGAAAAAGACGGTGTGAGAGTAGGTTTCGGTGAAGTTTCAGGTAAAATTATTCCTGCGAATTAATTATAATTGTAAATAAATCATAGAGATGCTTCGACTTCGCTCAGCATAACATCGCTACAAAAAGCTGTTAAAACATTATTGTTTATCACAGTTAGTATTAGAAATGTCATGCTGAGCCTGTCGAAGCATCTTTTTTAAATATATATACTTTTTTAGTATTAAAACATGAAAACAGTAATCCCATCCGAAATAACACCCGTACAACTTCAACTCATCATGCAGACTGCGGTTTCCCCGCGTCCGATTGCATTGGCTTCAACCGTTGATAAAAATGGAGCGATCAATTTATCGCCGTTCAGTTTTTTCAATATGTTCAGTACGATTCCTCCGATTTTGATTTTCTCACCGTCGAGAAGAGTTCGTGATAATACGACAAAACATACCTTAGAAAACGTTCTGGAAGTTCCGGAAGTGGTCATCGGAACGGTGAATTTTCCGATTGTACAACAAATTTCTTTAGCCTCTACCGAATATGGAGACGGCGTAAATGAGTTTGTAAAATCCGGTTTAACCATGAAAGACGCTGAATTGGTTCAACCAAAATTAATTGAGGAATGTCCCGTCAACTTCGAATGTAAAGTTTTAGAAATAAAATCATTGGGAGATCAGGGAGGTGCAGGAAATTTAGTCATTTGTGAAGTTCAGAAAATCCACATCAGAGAAGAATATCTTAATGAGCAGGGAAATCTGGATCAGACCAAACTGGATATGGTTGCCCGTCTTGGAGCCAACTGGTATTCCAGAAATAATGCGGAAAATCTTTTTGAAGTACCTAAACCTCTGGTAACAAAAGGCATTGGCTTCGATCTTCTTCCTGATGAAATTAAACTAAGTAAAATCTTTACCGGAAACGACTTGGGAATGTTAGCCAATGTTGAAGTTTTACCTGCCGGAGAATATCATTCAGACGAAAATATTCACCGAGATGCTCAGAAATTATTGCTTGAAAGTAAGATTGAAGAAGCCTGGAAAGTCTTAATTAAATAATTTTTTTGATTGGATGAGGGAAGCCGGAAGTTGGAAGTTTTAAAACTGTAAAATAGACAGTATAATTTTTAACCTCCATCGTCCAGCTTTCCTCTCCAAAAATTATTCATTCACAATCTTCTCATTGATAAATTCCACACTTTTCTCAACCACTTCATTCAGATCTTTCGGCATTTCATTCTCTTCCCAAGGCTCTTTAGCACCAAAAGTATGATTGGCATTTTCAATTAAATACAATTCCGAATTCGGGTTTAAAATATGAAGATGTTCCGCACTTTTTACGCTTACCGATTCATCATTTGTCCCGTGAATAATTAAGACATGAGCTTTTGCCATTTCTGTCGCTCTTTCCACATCGAAACGGTGTTCATCTTTTGCAAAATCCTGATAAAACTGATAATAATGAGGCATTTCCTGCTTCGTTCTTCCATTTACAACATAATAAACACCTACTTCTTTCCATTTTTCAAAAGCTTCATTTTTCGGGAAACGTTCTAAAGTATCCACACTGGCTAAGGTAATGAGTCCGTTGATTCTTTCATCCTCATAGGTTTTAATAATAGAAATCCCTCCTCCTCTGCTATGCCCGATCAGAATTATTTTCTGTTCATCCACTTTTTCATCTTTAACAAAATAGTCGATCACGGCGCCCAAATCAGACAATTCTTTAGAATAATTATTATTTCCGAAAGCTTCCAGATCAGCAAAATTGTGAGGATCTTCAACCGTCGTTCCGTTGAGGGAAAAATTAAATTTAACAAAGAAAAATCCGGTTTCTGCAAATTTTTCCGCCATTAAATCCCATGCGCCCCAATCTTTGTAACCTTTGTAACCGTGAACGAAAATAACTAACGGTAGTTTTTCATTGGTTTCCGGATAATAAGCATCTGCGAGGAAATCTCTTGTTTCAGGATTGGAGATGATAATATTTTGTCGTTTTGTGATTTGCATATTTTTTTGTTTTGTTGATTTTTTATCTCTAGCAGATTTAACAAATTACACTGATACTTAAGCATAAAAATATCTGCGTTATCTCCTAAATCTGCGAGAGCAATTTTTATAAAAATTTAATCAAAATCTAATTTTCACTTAAAAATAGTATAAATAGAAATAAACACAAAGGAAAACCTTATTTTTGCTTCATGTTGGATTTAAGAACGGTAACCGTCATGCGTTACATTCTGCCGCTTCGCGAGGGAGGTTCGCTTCCCGCTTTGGCAGAGGCTGATGATGATTTTAAATATGTTTTGAAATTCCGTGGTGCAGGTCATGGAGTTAAAATGTTGATTTCCGAATTATTAGGTGGAAAAATCACCGAATTATTAGGACTAAAAATTCCTGAACTGGTTTTCATCAATCTTGATGTTGATTTTGGAAGAACGGAAGCAGATGAGGAAATTCAGGATCTGTTGAAAAATTCTGAAGGTTTGAATCTGGGATTACATTATCTTTCAGAAGCCATTACATACGATCCGAGCGTTCAGGTTGATCCTCTTCTGGCTTCAAAAATCGTTTGGCTGGATGCTTTTATCACCAATATCGACCGTACTTTCAGGAATACCAACATGCTGATGTGGCACAAAGAATTATGGATTATCGACAACGGAGCATCTTTCTATTTTCATCATTCATGGCAGAATTTTGATACGGCGGCAAAAACGCCTTTCAAATATGTAAAAGATCACGTTTTACTTCCAAAAGCATCAAAGCTGGATGAAGCAGATCAATTTGCGAAAGAAGTGCTGAATGAAAAAGTTTTCAGGGAAATTGTTGATATGATTCCTGAAGACTGGTTGCATTGGAACGACGCGGAAGAATCGCCAGAGGAAATCCGTGACATCTATTTCAACTTTTTGAAGACCCGATTAGAACATTCTGAAATCTTTTTAAACGAAGCCAAAAATGCAAGAGGATAAAATTTACGAATATGCGGTAATCCGCTTGGTTCCGAAGGTTGAGAGAGAAGAGTTTTTCAACATCGGATTGGTGATGTTTTCTAAAAGAGAAAAATTTATTAAGGTGGAATTTTATTTATGTCCTGATAAATTTAAGTTGATGCACAGCAAACTGGATTACGATGATGTGATCCAAAATCTGGAAAGTTTCAAAAAAATTGCAGAAGGAAAAAAAGATGGCGGTCCGATCGCACAGCTTGAAATTCCTGAACGTTTCCGTTGGCTGACGGCAGTTCGAAGTGCTGTGGTACAGACTTCCAGACCTCATCCGGGAAAATCCAAAGATCTCGAAAAGACGTTTGGTAAACTTTTTGAGGAGTTAGTAAAATAATACTCTTCAAAATAATATTCTATGAAATCATTCAATTACAATATAATATACAGGTTTTCTTTAAACCTGTTTTTTGTTTTATGTATAAGCCTTTTCAATTTTGCATACGCGCAGCCTCCTCTTGAAAAACAGACCCCGAAAAGCACATTACTTCCTGAAAAAACCAATTTTTCTGAAAATATCACTTACAGAACAGATCAGGTAGGAAATCCCATTCAACTTGATCTTTATGAACCTAAAACTCCGGTTTCAGGGAAGCTTCCCGTGGTCATTTATGTTCATGGCGGAGCATGGGCAAAAGGTGATAAATCGGTAAGAGCCGACAGTTATATTGAAAGTTTCATCTTAAAACTCATTGAAAAAAATTATGCCGTGATCAGTATTGATTATACTTTGGTAAGTGAAACCGTTCATTTTCCTCAACCAGTTGAAGATACAAAAGACATCGTAAGATGGGTAAGAAAAAATGCAGAACGTTATCATTTCGATCCTGATAACATTGGGTACTTTGGGGCTTCTTCAGGTGCTCATCTGTCTATGCTGGCAGCTTATACCAACGATAATGAATATATGGGAAGTCCCGAACTTTCTCAGTATTCGGGAAAGGTGAATTATGTAGTGAGTAATTTTGGTCCAACAGATTTGAATCAATTATTACATACAAGAATGGGTAAAGTTCCTGTTGCTATTGTGGGGTGGTTCATTAAGCCAATTGTAGAGATTCGAGCAAAATTGGTACATGGAATTTCGGGATATGATATCAATACTGATAAACGAAAAGTGATTGATTATTTTAAAACCGTTTCCCCGATATATGATGCTGAAAACGGTATTCCAACGTTTATTCTCCATGGAAATAAAGACCGAGTTGCACCGCTGAAACAGTCGAAAAGATTAGTCCGAAAGCTCAAAAAGTATAATATTGAAAATTCTTTAGTCGTCGTAAAAGACGGAACTCACGGATTTGGAACTACAGATAAAATATACATGGATCAGCTAAATGATCAAATGGTTAATTTCATTGTTTCTCATACTAAATAGAATATTTGGCAACTTATTAAGCATTACATTAAAACCATCAATATAAATTTGCTAAATTAATATACATATCATTATTTTTTATATCTAAATTAATTAACTTGGCTTTTGTTTAAATTATTTAAATCAAAACAAATAAAAAATTTAATTATTTACTTATAAAAAACTTAACTGATATGGATTTCCTAAATAACATCAATGCACTTACTCTGGTATTTGTTTCAGTGCTTATCTTCGCCATTGCTTATCGTTTCTACGGAATTTTCATGGCAAATAAAGTATTAAAACTAAATGACAGCCATACCACACCCGCGGTAGAATTTGCTGATGGAAAAGACTATGTAGCGACTAATAAAAATGTACTTTTCGGGCATCATTTTGCAGCCATTGCCGCGGCAGGTCCTTTGGTCGGGCCGGTTTTAGCAGCCCAATTTGGTTATCTCCCGGGAGCTTTATGGATTTTAATAGGCTGCGTTTTGGGAGGTGGTGTGCATGATATGGTGGTTTTGTTTGCTTCTGTTCGCCATAAAGGGCAAAGTTTAGCAACGATCGCTTCCAAAGAAATCGGGAAAACAACAGGAACCGTAGCAGGTTTTGCTATTTTATTCATCCTCATTCTTACCCTTGCCGGATTGTCTCTTGCCTGTATTAATGCGATGTACGAAGCTTCGTGGTCGTTATTTACCGTTGTGATTACCATGCCAATTGCTATTATTATGGGACTGATTATGCGTTACCGAAAAAATTCAGTGACTTTTGCGAGTATTTTGGGCGGAATTCTATTAATCGCAGGAATTATTGGCGGACATAATCTGATGCAGAATGAAACCATGAACAATCTCTTTTCGTGGGATATTACAACGATTTCCATTGCCATTCCTCTGTATGGATTTTTGGCTTCGGTTTTACCGGTTTGGTTGCTTTTGGTTCCGAGAGATTATCTTTCAACGTATTTAAAAATCGGGACTATTATTATGTTAGCGATTGGAGTTATCGTAATTCATCCAACCGTTCAAATGCCAGCTTTGACACAATTTGTAAACGGTGGCGGTCCGGTAATTGGCGGTCCCGTTTTACCTTTTATCTTTATTGTAATTGCCTGTGGAGCGATTTCCGGATTTCACGCGGTTATTGCAACAGGTACCACTCCAAAAATGCTGAACCGCGAAAGAGAAATTCTTTTTGTGGGCTAAGGAGCGATGCTGGTGGAAGGTTTTGTCGCTTTAATGGCTCTGATTGCGGCTTGTACCTTAATGCCGGGCGATTATTTTGCCATTAATACACCAAAAGATTCGTATGATGCTTTTCTTGCCGCACATCCGTCCTTGCATGGCGTTGATATCGATTATTTTTCTCAAAAGATTGGAATTGACCTTCACGGAAGAACGGGAGGAGCCGTTTCTCTCGCTGTGGGGATGGCTCATATTTTCAATAAAATTCCCTATATGGATCAGTTGATGGCGTATTGGTATAACTTCGCTATTATGTTTGAAGCGGTGTTTATTCTGACTGCGATTGATGCCGGAACAAGGGTCGGAAGATTTTTCCTTCAGGAAATGTTAGGTTCTGTCATTCCTAAGTTTAATGATAAAAACTGGATGCCGGGAATTATCATCAGCAGTCTCCTTTTCACTTTTGCGTGGGGATATTTGGTTTTCACAGGAAATGTGAGCAGCATCTGGCCATTATTCGGAATTAGCAATCAGCTGTTGGCTGCGTGTGGACTGATTGTCTGTACGACTATGCTCATTAGATTAAACCGGGGAAAATACGCGCTTTGCTCTGCGATTCCCGGCATTTTCATGGCATTTATCACTTTCTGGGCTGGTTATATTCAGGTAATGACGATTTACATTCCGAAAAAACAATATTTACTGGCAACATTAGCCGTCGTAGCGATGGTTTTAATGCTCATCGTTTTCATCGGAGCCTTTAGAAAATGGTATCAGCTTTTAAAAATTGATAAAACTGAAATTGATTTCTACGGAGAATCTGTGAAAGAGCTTGTGGAAAGATAGTTTTTGGTTGATAGTTACTGGTTGATGGTTGATTGATCTTCTTGAATATGGAGCTTGTCTACATGTTTTTTTATAAAATTTGAATAGTCGACGACTCCCCTAGCCCTGATTGTAACGGCATCCTTTTTTGTTGCGGGTGCAGCGAAGCGGAGCCCGTAACAAAAAAGATACAGTGGAAAGCAGGATAAAGCTCCTAATAAAAATTTAGAAATATCTATCTAACTCACCATCAACTAGAAACTAGAAACCATCAACCAAAGCTAATTCATCGGTTCCTCATACAGCTGGCTTCCCCAAAACTGTATATCCCTTTCCGGTAAATTGGAATGGAAATAAATTTCTTTCATTTCCTCAATAATTTTGGCGACGGCATTTGGATCGGTAGTCCGGATTCTTGTTTCGTGATTATCTTTAACGCCGCTTCCGGTAAAATTCAAAGAACCCAAATAGGCGATTTCATCATCAATAATATAAATTTTACTGTGAATGAAAGTTTTATTGGAAGAGTTACTGCTGTTCGGTGAAACAAAAACCTTGAAAGGAAAAAGCTGTTTATACGTATAATGATACACTTTTGTTCTCTTAATTTTTTTAACGACAGAATCTCTGATCAGGAACATTAAAATAACAACTGCAAAGCCATACGCGAACTTAAAATTGTTTAAAAGATACATCAAAGGAAGCAAAACGACGCCTAAACCAATCATGACAAAAAGCAATGTTCCGGATAAACTTTTAAGATTATCTCTTGTTTCTTTTGCTTTCTCATCGGTATTTCTGTGTTGAATAATTAACTTGTGAATATTCTTGTCGTAGCCGTAAAAATCTTCGATTTCATCGCTGGTTATCAATCTGATATTAATTCCTCTTGAATGAAGATAAATCAATTCTTTAATCAAAAAAGGAGAAAGGTAGGGTGAAACAATTTTCACATTTCGCTGTGCATTTCTGATGTCCTGCATCATTTTCCCGCCAGCGCCTTTTCCTATAAAAATATCGCAAACCGCATTGTTGTAAAATATACTCATTCTTCGAAATCAATTTTATTTTCACACCAAAGAAATGAAAATAAGAAAACTTTGCAAAATATTTGTGTCAGGAAGTTGGAAGAGGGAAGCTAGAGGTTTAAAAATGATATGCACATTTTTTGACTTCAAACTTCCCTTTTCTAGCTTTCTGCCATTGCGCAAAACTATTTTTTAAGCTTCTCTATTCTTTTGATTTCGTTGATTAATAAAGGAAATGCAGGTTGGGCCATTCCGCCGTGATCGAAGCCCTGAAGTTCATATAAAGTCGTTTCTTTGTGACCTTTTAGTTTCATCATTCGCGCCATGTAAGCGTTTTCCTCATATCTTCCTAACAATTCTTTTTCACGATCACCTGTAATCAACAACAAAGGCGGCGCATCGGCTCTGATAAAATGAAGCGGTGCAAAATCATCAATTCTAGCATCTAATTCATCAATTCCTTTTTCTTTTCTTATCGTAAAATGAGAAATCATTTGTCCGCTAAAAGGGATAATTCCCGCCAATTTATTTGCATCAATTCCGTATTTGTTTAAATATATTTTGTTTAAACCAACCATTATTGCCAAATATCCTCCCGCCGAATGTCCGGAAATAAAGATCTTATTTTCGTCACCTCCATAATTTTTGATGTTCTTAAAAACCCAAGCCGAAGCAGCGGCCGCATCTTCAATATATTTCGGAGCATTTACTTTTGGGGAAAGTCTGTAATTTATACCAATCACCGCAACTCCTTTATTCTTTAACTGCTCAGGAATTTCTTTTTGTCCGCCTGTTATACCTCCGCCATGAAACCAAATGATTGTCGGAAAATTTTTCACATTTTTCGGAATATAAATATCTAAAACACATCGTTCATTAATATAAGCATCCGATTTATTGGTTTGTTCATCATAATAATGAATATTGTTTTCTGTGCGATATTCCTGAGAAAAAACAGGAATAGAAAATATAGTTAAAACGAAAATGATCAAAATTTTACGCATAATAAAAACTTTTAAAGTCTAAATATACGAATTTCACATTGTCTCAATTTGAGAAATAATTAAATTTTATCTAAATCCAAATGTAAATGATTTAATTTTTTCAATTGATTTAAACACATCACTCATTATTATTAATTCAAATCAAATTACATTAATTAATTATTTAATATTCAATGATATCTATTTATATTTACACAATAAAACAAAAATACAATGATAAAACTTAATTTATTGGAAGAAACCCGCTTCGAAAAACTTCCGGTAAGTGTTTTCGAAAATGATAAAATCGCATCCATTACTATTGCGCACAGAATTGCTGACATTATCAGAAAAAAGCACTCGGAAAATACTTTCGCCATACTAGGATTGGCAACCGGAGCAACACCTGTTTCAGTTTATGCCGAATTGGTGAGACTTCACAACGAGGAAGGCTTAAGTTTTAAAAATGTAATAACTTTTAATCTGGATGAATATTATCCGATGCAGCCCAATGCCGTTCAAAGTTATGTTACTTTTATGAATGAAAATCTTTTTAATCATATTGATATTGAAAAAGAAAATATTCATATTCCGGATGGTACTTTGACATTAGAAGAAATCCCATCTTTTTGTCTCGGATATGAAAAGAAAATTGAACGTTTAGGCGGTTTAGATATTCAAATTTTGGGAATCGGAAGGACGGGACACATTGGTTTTAATGAACCCGGATCTGCGCCTAATTCGGGAACGCGATTAGTAACGTTGGACGACCTGACGAGAAGAGATGCCGCAAAAGATTTTGGCGGAAAAAGCTTTGTTCCGACAAAAGCAATTACCATGGGAATTGGTACGATTTTCAAAGCTAAAGAAATTATTTTATTAGCTTGGAGTCGTAAAAAAGCTTCCATCATAAAAAAAGCGGTGGAAGGCAATATTTCAGGAGAAGTTCCTGCGACTTATCTCCAACTTTCTAATAATGTGGAATTTATTCTGGATCAGGATGCCGCTTCGGAGCTGACAAGATTTGATAAACCGTGGCTTGTAAAAGATTGTGTCTGGACGGATGATTTGATTCATAAGGCGGTTATCTGGCTTGCCAATACATTAGATAAACCTGTTTTAAAACTGACTGAAGACGATTACAATAACAATGGAATGGCGCAGTTGGCGACAGAAAAAGGTCCCGTTTATAATATTAATATTCAAATTTTTAATAAACTTCAACATACCATTACCGGTTGGCCGGGAGGAAAACCGAATGCTGATGATTCTCAACGACCTGAAAGAGCCGAACCCGCGAAGAAAAGAGTGATTATATTTTCACCTCACCCCGATGATGATGTGATTTCAATGGGTGGAACATTCATTAGATTGGTCGATCAAAAACATGATGTGCATGTAGCATATCAAACCTCTGGAAATACGGCAGTTTGGGATGATGATGTTCTTCGTTTTGTAGAATTTAATTTAGATTTTACAGAAAAAATGGGAGTTGATAATGCTAAATTGAAAACACTTTATCAGGATATGCGAACTTTTTTCAGTAAAAAACAGCCCAATGAAACAGATACTCCTGAAATTCAAATGATAAAAGGATTAATTCGAAAAGGAGAAGCGATTGCAGGAGCGAGATATTGCGGTTTGGATGATGAGCATATTCATTTTCAATCTTTACCGTTTTATGAAGTTCGAAAATATCAAAAAGATTCAGATACTAAAAAAGATATTCTGTTGACGATTGATTTAATGCAAAAAATTAAACCTCATCAGATTTTTGCAGCTGGTGATTTTGAAGATCCACACGGAACTCATCTGGTTTGTTTTAATATCATTGTAGAAGCTTTAAAAGAATTGAGAAAAACCGAAGATTGGGCAAAAGATTGCTGGCTGTGGATGTATCGCGGCGCTTGGCATGAATTTGAAACTCATGAGATTGAAATGGCAGTCCCTATAAGTCCGCAAGAATTGGAACGTAAAAAACAGGCGATTTTTAAACATCAAAGTCAAAAAGACAAAGCGGTTTTTCCGGGAGATGATTCCAGAGAATTTTGGCAGCGCGCTGAAGACAGAAATCGTGAGACGGCAAAAGCTTATGATAAACTCGGTTTAGCTGAATACGAAGCGATGGAGGCCTTTGTACGTTGGAAATTTTAATGATGACTGTATAACAATTTTTATTTTTTTTAGTCTGTTCCATTTTTGGAACAGGCTTTTTTATAAAACAAAACGGATTCAAATAAATCTGAATCCGTTCCGAAGAAATTTTTAAAACATATTTAAAAATTAAAGTTCAGTCTTGAAAAGACATATCTTCCGTTTTGTCCAAACTGCGATGTAGAACGCGAATAGATAAACTGATCATTATTTGTAGAAGCCGGTAAGTTTTTCGTTGGATAAATATCAAAAAGATTATTAACCCCAAGCGTTAGACCAACATTTTTTGTAAACTGATAGGCTACAGAAACATCGGTAATGATTTTTGCAGTGATCTGCTGATGCTCATTAACTCCTATTATCCCGTCTCCGTTGGCATCGATGATATCCGCTCCGGTCACTTTTCCGAAATAGGTATTTCTAAGATAGAAAGTTGCTCCTCTCCAAGATAAATTATGAGATAAACTTGCTTTTACCCGCGGAACCGCTTCTTCCAGATACACTCTTGATTTTTCAGAAAAGAATGTGCTTTCTAAATTTGAAGACTGCAATAATCCCGAAGAATGAATACCTCCTACTCTTCTGGTCTGGTTTAAATTAATCGCAAAACTGTTATCCAATTTAACTCCTGAAAATCGTGTATTATGAGCAATGACAATATCTAAACCTTTTGTTTCTGTATCAATGGCATTTGCAAAAAATTGTCCTGCATTTACGCCAGCTGCATCAAAAGCATCTTGAGCCGCTGTAGGAACATTCGCTCTGGTAAATTGATCAGTAAGAATTACTCTGTCATTAATTCTTGTAAAATACCCATCTGCCGTTAACGTAATACTTGCAGCTGGAATTCTATAGGTAAATCCTGCGCTTACCGATTTTGAAGTTTCCTGTTTTAATTTAGGAATTCCCAGTAATCCTGCAATTTTTGAATCATTACTAAAAGTTCCTACTTCCAACAATTGATTGTTTGTAAACAGTGTAGAAGTTACATTATAATAAATCTGGTGAATAGAAGGCGCTCTGAAGCCTGTAGAACCTGCAAATCTGAAGTTTAAATTATCTGCCAGTTTAATTCTCGAAGCTAATTTATAATTAAATGTAGATCCAAAATCTGAATAATTTTCATACCTAGCTGCAGCATCTACCAACAACCAATCGGTGAAGTTTAATTCAACATCGGCATATCCTGCAACGGATTGCCTGTTTTTGTTCACTGCATTTTCTGGTCTGAATCCAGCAAAAACCTGCGAACTTCCTGCCAAAACATTTCCGAAGAAATCTGTTGGTCTTGTAGATGAGCCATCCCAAATATTTCCGTTGGCATCATAGGTTGAATAAGAAGCCTCTTCACCCGCCGTAATTTTGAAATTTTCATAACGGTGCTCTGCTCCGAATGCTACATTGATTCCACTCCACACATCATATTTTTTAGAAAAATCTAAATTGATGGTATTCTGAGAGAAACGTAAACCACCTGCATTAAACTCATTCGGAGAATTAAATCTCAGCGAGGTATTTCCTGTATTTTGTATATTATAATCAAAAGAGTTTTGTCCGAATGTATTACTGAAGTCTACATTCCAACCATTCCAATCTCCTTTAATTCCAGTAGAAAGTGATAAATCCTGAATATCGGTCCCGATTTGTGGCAAATATCCGTTGATATACTGCCCCGTGAACGTTCTGCTTTGGTTTGGTCGTCTGTAGAAACCACCCGAAGTTCCACTTCTGAAACTATAACCTCCAAAAGTATACACTTTCCAGTTATCATTAATTGGAATTTCAATATTGGCAAAAAGCTGATGGTTATTCAGCTTAGACTGCCCCACCTGCATATTGAAATCTTTTCTCGTCAATCCTCTTGCATCCAATTCCTGATTCGTCACATCTTGGGTTAAAAGCCCCTGTAAAGCAGAAATGGTATTTGCACCCTGAATTTGGCTTTGAAAAGCGGATGAGAAATAATCTACTCCCTGAGCATACTGGTGAATATAATCTACCAATTGCGAGGAGTTGGGTGTTGTATTTATATTCGTAAATAATGAAGAAAGATTCACGCCATCATTTAAAGCACGTTTTTCAATGGCATTATAAGCATTAAAAATAGTTCCGCTTTCAGTACCTGCTCTATAGGTAGGATTTCTGAATTGAGACGTCCAGGTAATATTATAAAAACCACCTTTTTTCCCAATTTTATTTCCGTAGTTCAAATCAATCTGAATATTCTGACCGTCAAAATCTCCCGTGTGATCATTCGCTGTCGGCGTAAGATTTCCACCATAAGAAACCTGGCCTGCCAATTTTCCGGTGTCTCTTTTCAATTCTAAATTGATAACTCCGGCAATTGCGTCAGATCCATACTGAGCGGAAGCTCCATCTCTTAAAACTTCAATTCTGTTCAGTGCAAAAGAAGGAATGGCATTCAAATCTGTTCCTACCGTTCCTCTTCCCGGAGAACCGTTTACATTCACTAATGCCGAGGTATGACGTCTTTTACCATTCACCAAAACCAAAACCTGATCCGGTCCCAAACCTCTTAGCTGTGCAGGATCCAAATGATCCGTCCCATCCGCATTAGTCTGAATGGTTGAAGTAAACGAAGGCGCTACCGCATTTAAAATTTGAGAAATATTGGTTTGAGGTAAAACTACCGAAGATTCTTTAAGATTGAAAACATCCACAGGAACCGGACTGTCTGTTTTAGACCTTGCCCCGCCTCGTGAACCTAAAATTACCACTTCTTCTACATTTGCCGTCTTCACCGTATCTTTTTGCACAGGTTCTTTTTCCTGAGCATAGGCGTAAGTTCCTAAGAAAAATAAGACTGAAGCCGAAAAAACTGTCTTTCTATTTAGCATACACTTTCCAGTTAAATTATTTGATTTATGTTTTTTTAAGTGGACAAATGTAAGTCTAATTTATTAGTCCACAAAAACAATAGACTAATAAATTATAAAAAGTGTTAATAGTTTAATTCTATTTTTAAGAAAATTAAGAAGTCATTTAAACTTTTTTGTGTTATAAAACTTTCTTAGTGCAATGACCATAAATGCTAGATAATTAAAAGATTTCCAACTAGATACAGTAGTATCAAACCTATTGAGCAATGATCTAAAGCTGTCTAACCAAGCATTTGTTCTTTCTATAGTATATCTTTGATGGTATAAAAGCTCATCAAAATAAATCTCGTCTGTATCTGAGCCATTACGCTTATTGAAAGCAATATTTGCTATGATATCTTTATTTTCACAATGCTTTCTGAAGTTTTGAGCATCAAACCCTGCATCAGCATTCATAAATAATCCCTTTACAGCAATATCTGCCTTTTCTAATGTTTGAGTGATCTGATCAAAATAGATTTCAATATGATACAGATCATTATGATTTCCTGCAATAGGGTCTGACATTGCTAAAGGAAGTCCCTGTCTATCTGTAAAATAAAGCGAAGTAGTGGTCTTTCTCTTTTTACGCCCTTGATAAGCGACCTCTTCTCCTCCCCGTAATGCTGATGTATGACTCCCGTCTAAATCTGCACTGGATAAATCTAATTTCGATTTATTTTTTGATAATAGCTTTATCCAGCAATCTTGCCAAATATTTTTTACACACCATTTACGAAAATGATAGAAAACACTTTGATAGGTCAAAACATTCTCTGCAAAAAGACTTTTTACAGGTAAATAAGCCCATTGAACCCCTGTTTTCAGTTTGTATAATATGCAATTTACTATTTCAGCAAGAGGGGCTTTGGGAAAAAATCCTCGTTTTGGCTTAGGAAGATTAGGTACTATTTCATTTTCTATTATATCTTTGTCTAGTACTTGGTACATCATCGGCTTGATTTGTTTTTTATGTTTCGCAACACAAAAATAAACAAGCCGTTTTTTATATTAAAAGTTTAAATGACTTCTAAGCTTAAATCTTGGTAAGTTTCGCGAATTTTAAGATCAGATTTTTTTCTCCTTCATGTTGGAACACCACTTTAGCCTTGATATTTTGTGGATCTGTTCCATCCAGGAAAGTGACTTCCCCAATCCCGAATCTGTCATGACGTACTCTGTCTCCCACAATAATATCCTGCGAAGAAGCTCCGCTTGGGTTAATGATTTTTGCAGTGCTTACCGGTTTCAGTTTGCGAGGTTCAGCAATAGGTTTAGAACTATCACTTCTCTCAATAGTCTTCTTTTCTACTTTTTTGAAGCTTCTCATTTCAGAAGGATGCTCGTCGAAAATATTGGATTTTACCCCAGAATTGTTAATAAAACGCTTCTCAATTGCCGGATTTACAAATTCTATATATTGTTCATCAATTTCACTTAAAAATCGTGAAGGCTCGGCATCGGTAATTTTTCCCCACTGAAAACGGGAAACGGCATACGAAAAGAAAACCTGTTTTTCCGCTCTCGTTAAAGCCACGTAAAACAAACGCCTTTCTTCTTCCAAATCTTCTCTGGTTGTAGAGCTCATGAAGCTCGGGAAAAGATTTTCTTCCAAACCAACCAGATTCACAACCGGAAACTCCAGTCCTTTTGAAAGGTGAATCGTCATTAAAGAAACCATATCATCTTCATCATCTTTCTTCTGAGTATCTGCAGAAAGAGCGATGTTTTCAAGGAAATTCGGTAAACTCGGATCTCCGTCTTCCAGCTGCATTTGTTCTTCGATGAAACCCTGCATAGAGTTCATCAATTCCTGAACGTTTTCCACACGGGAAATACCTTCCGGCGTCTGATCGTCTTTTAAAAATTTGATCAAACCACTTCGCTTTGCCACTTCCATCGCCACATTATAAGCCGTTTCAGTTTTTAATAATACCTGAAATGCTTTGATCATCGACCAGAAATCATTCAATTTATTTAAAACTCCATTATTAAAGCCTAATTGCGGAGCATAAATCGGAAGGCTATCCAATACTTTAGAAACTGGAAGATTTTGAGAATCTGCAAAAACAATAAGTTTATTCTGTGTTGTATCTCCAATTCCTCTTGTCGGATAATTAATGATCCTCATTAAGGCTTCAGAATCATTTTCATTTACCAAAAGACGCAGGTATCCGATCAAATCTTTAACCTCTTTTCTTTGGTAAAATGACAAACCTCCATACACTTTATATGGAATATTTTTACGTCTCAACGCATCTTCAAAAGCACGCGTTTGAGAGTTGGTTCGGTACAAAATTGCAAAATCGCTGTATTTTCTCTGCTCACGGTTTCTGATTTCCCAGATATTTCCGGCAACGAAATTGGCTTCGTCGGCATCAGACATTGAACGGTAAACTTTTATTTTTTCACCTTCTTCATTTTCACTGAAAACATTTTTCTTGAACTGCTGAAGGTTTTTGGCAATCACCACATTGGCTGCGTTTACGATATTCTGCGTAGAACGGTAATTTTGCTCCAAAGAAACCGTAACAGCATCAGGATAATCTTTTTTAAAGTTTAAGATATTGTAAATATTCGCCCCACGGAAAGAATAGATGGATTGTGCATCATCTCCTACCACACAAATATTTTCGAATTTTGAAGCTAAAGCTTTTACAATTAAATACTGCGAGTGGTTCGTATCCTGGTACTCATCCACCAAAATATATCTGAATCTGTCTTGATATTTAGCTAAAACTTCAGGAAAACGCGTCAATAATTCATTGGTTTTCAACAAAAGATCATCAAAATCCATGGAACCGTTTTTGAAACATTGTTCAACATATTTTTGATAAATCTGTCCGATAAATTTCATGTTTGCTTTTTCATCAGCTTCCATTAATTCGGGATTGTTGTAATACGCTTTTACCGTGATCAGGTTATTTTTATAGGTCGAAATTCTTGCCTGAACTTTTTTAGGTTTATACAAATCAGCATCAATATTCATGTCTTTCAACACTTTTTTGATAACATTTAAAGCGTCCTGCTGATCGTAAATGGTAAAATTGGAAGGATAGCCTAAATAATGCGCCTCACTTCTCAGGATTCTTGCAAAAACGGAGTGAAAAGTACCCATCCAAAGGCTTCTCGCATTGCTTTGTCCTACGACTTTGGCAATACGTTCTTTCATTTCTTTTGCCGCCTTATTGGTAAAGGTAAGTGCCAGAATATTGAAAGGATCGATGCCGTTTGTAATTAAATGAGCAATACGCATCGTTAAAACACGTGTTTTCCCGGAACCGGCTCCCGCAAGCACCATCAATGGTCCCTGTAATGTGGTAACGGCTTCAAATTGTGATTCATTCAGTCCTTTCAAGTAATCCTCCATGCTGCAAAAAAAATTTAGGAACACAAAATTAGTGTATTCTGTGGAGAATTCAAATTTTTGAAATACAAGCATTTATAACACACTCAATTTCAAAACAATGAATAGCTATTATTTAATATAAGATCTCATGCGCGAGATCATATCATCCATATCAAAAGGTTTAGCAATAAAATCATTAGCACCTGCATCTAGTGCAGATTGCTCCAATCCTCGGCTGGCAGACATAATAACCACGGGAATATCTCTTAAATTTTCATCTGCACGAATGGTTCTGCAAATATCTCTACCGTCTTCACCAGACAGCCACATATCCATCAAAATAACATTGGGTTTTGCCTGTGGATTCAACGCATTGAGCATATCTGAGCCTTTATAGAACTTGGAAACAGATAATCCTTCAAACTCCATCATCATTTCGATAGAATCTACAATAGCCGGACTGTCATCCAAGACTAAAATTTGTGTAGCGCTAGACATATTTAATTTTTTATTTTAGGTATTTCGAAACAAAAATCAGACCCCTTTCCTTCTACCGAGTGTACATAGATTTTTCCGCCTGTTCGTTTTATGATTTCTGATGAAATATAAAGTCCTAAGCCTAAGCCCGGAAAAGTATGTTCTTTGGTACCGCTTACACGGTAATATTGTTCAAAAACTTTTATTTGTTTATCAGATGGAATTCCGATTCCGAAATCTTTAACGCTAAATTTAATATTGCTATTTACCAATTCTGCAGAGACATGAATTTCATTGGCATCCGGAGAATATTTAATGGCATTACTGATTAAATTACTCATTACCTGAGAAATCCTGTGGCGATCTGCAACGGCATTTCCGATGCTGTTTTTAGTGAAAATAATTTGCTGCCTCGCCGTCATTTGCTGTTCGGTAACGACTTCTTCCACCAACAGATCAAAATCAAAATCTGATTCATTTAACTGAATTTTACCATTCTGAATTTTAGTAACGTCCAAAAGATCATTAATTAAATCTGTAAGTTTATCGATCTGAGAATTCATTCTTTTGGCAACCTCAGCGTTTTTGAGATCGTTTTGTTTATGTAAATTTTGTTCGATATATTGAGTATACAATTTTAAACTTGTAAGTGGTGTTTTCAGTTCATGACTTGCAATCCCTAGAAAATTATCTTTTTGAGTCTGCAATTGTTTAAAATCATCAATATCGGTGAAAGTGCCTATCCATTGCTTTATTTCACCATTTTCGTCAAGATTGGCAATCGCTCTCCCTAAAAACCAGCGATAGGTATTTGGATTTTTAGGATCTTTAAATTCATATTCAACCTCAAAAGGTTTTCCGGTTTCTACACTTTGTTTCCAGATCTCGATGATATTGGGATAAACTTCTGGCCTGATGATTTTCCGAATGGCTTCATTGGCATCTTCATCTTTACTGAATCCCATGTATCTATACCAACTATCATTCATATACGTGATTTTCCCTTCTCTGTCGCAGGTCCAGACAAATTGAGGCATAGAATCTGCCAAATCACGATATTTTTTTTCACTTTCCTGAATTTCTTTTCTTGCAGCAACATGTTCTGTAACATTTACCGCCATATTATGAATGGCATACACTTCCCCAGCCGAATTTTTCAGAGGTTTGTACGAAAAGTTATAATAAAAGGTCTGGAGTTTTCCATCAACGATCAAATTTACCTCATCTTCAGTGGCTGTGTAGGTTTTTCCCGTTTTAAAAATATCTTTTAAAATACCGATAAAAGGCTGACCTTCCAATTCAGGAATCGCGTCTTCAAGCTTCATTCCAATGACGGAAGCATCTTTTCCCCAGGTTTTCAGCATGGGTTCATTTGCCAATTCAATATAAAGATCCTCGGAACGGTAAATAGCGATAGAATATCCGGATTGTTTTATTAAATCTTCAAAACGGTATTCGCTTTCTTTAAGTTTCTGTTCAGAAATTACCTGCTCTGTAACTTCCGTTGCCACAATACTGACTCCGACAATTTTCTTATCATCGTTATAAATTGGTGCATAGATGAAATTGAAAAAATGTTCCTCATAATTTCCGTATTTATTCAGGAAAACTGGCCATTTATTTCCGTTGAATATTTCACCTTTTCTGTAAACATTATCAAAAAGTTCGATAAAACCTTGCGAAGTGACTTCCGGCAAAGCTTCAAACAAAGGTTTCCCAATCACAGAAGCGTCTCTTCCCCACAATTCCAAAATCTGAGGATTGGCACTGTTAATAATAAGATCATCGCCCATTACCAAAGCCATGGCAACGGGTGCTTTACTAAACAACGTGACCAAAGAATCATACGAAATATTTTGATTGAAAAAGTTTTCCATTATTGAGATTTACCGTTTACAAAATTAATTTATATTTCAGGTTTTAATAAAAATTTAAATACCACTTTTTAGTAATCAATTATCATACAATTTATTTTAAAGATAAGTCTAAATATTTTGTAACTAAAATGTAACAAATAATACATTATTCACACTAATTGGTAAACAATTTCTATTTTATGAAAAAACGACTTATTTCTGCTGTTGCAGTCGCTTTCTTCGGAATGGCTTTGAATGCTCAGCAAATCAAATTCGAGGAGTATGATCTTCCAAACGGTTTACACGTAATTCTTCATCAGGACAATTCTGCACCGGTGGTTACTACAGGAGTAATGTACCATGTGGGAGCGAAAGATGAAGTAAAAGGAAGAACGGGTTTTGCTCACTTTTTCGAACACCTTTTATTTGAAGGAACTCCAAACATCAAAAGAGGTGAATGGTTTAAAATCGTTTCATCAAACGGAGGACAAAACAACGCCAATACCACCAACGACAGAACATATTATTACGAAACATTCCCGTCTAACAACGAACAATTGGGACTTTGGATGGAATCTGAAAGAATGCGTCACGCGGTAATCAACCAAGTTGGAGTAGACACGCAGAGAGAGGTTGTAAAAGAAGAAAAAAGATTGAGAATGGATAACCAGCCTTATGGTAATTTATTCTCAACAATTCAGAAAAATTTATTCACGAATCACCCATACAACTGGCCAACCATCGGATCTATGGAAGATTTGAATTCTGCAAAATTAGAGGAATTCCAAGCGTTTTATAAGAAATTCTATGTTCCAAATAACGCAACTCTAGTTGTAGCGGGAGACATTAAACCTGAGCAAACAAAAAAATGGATTCAGGATTATTACGGGGCTATTCCAAAAGGAACGCTTTATCCAAAAGATTATCCGAAAGATGCGCCTATTACTCAGGAAAAAGAAGTAACGGCTACTGACCCGAACATCCAACTTCCTGCTTATGTTTTTGCATACAGAACTCCGGCTAATAAAGAGAAAGATGCTTATATTTTAGATATGCTTTCTTCTTATTTAAGTAATGGTAAATCTTCAGTTTTATATAAAAAATTAGTTGACCAAGATAAAAAAGCACTTCAGGTAGCGGCTTTCAACCAAGGTCTTGAAGATTACGGTATTTTCGCATTCTTTGCTATCCCAATGGGGCAAACTACAAAACAAGCTTTGCAGACTGACATTGATGCTGAAATTAAAAAACTTCAGACCACTTTAATTTCTGAAGAAGATTACCAAAAACTACAGAACCAGTATGAAAACCAGTTTGTAAATGCCAACTCCAGCATTCAGGGGATTGCGGCTTCATTGGCAACAAACCACGTATTGATGGGCAATACCAATTTGATCAACAAAGAAATCGACATTTACAGAGGAATCACAAGACAGGATCTTCAAAATGCGGCTAAAAAATATCTTAATTCAAACCAAAGAATAATCATTAATTACGTACCTGAAAAAAAGTAATCATTTAAACTTTTTAGGTTAAAATATGATTATTAAAAATTAAATTTTTACAAATGAAAAAGCAATTAACATATATAGCTGCAACGTTTTTCTTCACCGGAATGGTTTCAGCACAAAAAATAGATATTAATGTAATGCCGAAAGCGGGACCAACACCTGCAATCAACATTACAAAACCAAAAACTTTCCAGCTAAGCAACGGCCTTACAGTAATGGTTGTAGAAAACAACAAATTGCCAAGAGTAAGCGCTAGCCTTTCTATGGACAGACCTCCATACAACGAAGGAAGTGTAACGGGTGTAAGCCAGATCTTGGCAGAACAGTTCGAAAACGGAACGACTAATATGAGCAAAGATGATTTCAACAAAAAAGTTGATTATCTTGGAGCTAATCTTGGTTTCTCATCAAATGGAGCTTCTGCAAATACACTTTCAAAATATTTCCCGGAAGTTTTAAGTTTGATGGCAGATGCGATCGTAAATCCTAAATTTTCTGCTGAGGAAATTCAAAATTCTAAAGAAAGGGCAGTTGAAGGTTTAAAATCTTCTGAAAAAAGTGCAGATGCCATTGCAGGAAGAGTTTCTAATGCTTTGATGTACGGAAAAAATACGGCCAGAGGTGAGTTTGAAACGGTTGAATCGATCAACAAAATTCAGCTGGCAGACGTTCAAAATATTTATAAAAAATATTACGCTCCAGACAATGCTTATTTAGTAATCGTTGGAGATGTGAAATTTGATCAGGTTAAACCTTTGGTTGAAAAAGCATTTAACGGATGGAAAAAGGCAAACACACCGGCTACTCAGCTTGAACCGGCTTCTAATGTTGCTAAAACTGAAATTAATGTAGTGGATGTTCCTTCTGCTGTACAGTCTGTTGTTTCATTAAACAACCTGAACACGCTGAAAATGAAAGATCCTAATTATTTCCCTGCAACCATTGCAAACTACATCCTTGGAGGCGGTGGTGAAGCAAGACTTTTCATGAATCTTCGTGAGAAAAATGGTTTCACTTATGGAGCTTATTCAAGCATGACAGCTAGCAAATATTCTCCGGAATTTACGGCGGAAGCAAGTGTAAGAAACGAAGTTACCGATAAAGCGGTTAAGGAGTTTATGAATGAGCTTAATGCAATTTCTACCGTAAAACCTGACGAACTGGCAAATGCTAAGGCAAAATTGAAAGGAGCTTTCATCTTAGCTTTGGAAAAACCTGAAACTATCGCAAGATTTGCTTTAAACGAAAAAGTTCAGGATTTACCTTCTGATTTCTACGCCAACTATCTGAAATCTATTGATAAAGTAACTTCTGCAGATGTAACCAACGCTGTAAAAGCAACGATTTTACCAAACCAAAGCAGAATCTTCATCGCAGGTAAAGCGTCTGATATTTCTGAAGGATTGGAAAAATTGGGTTATCCTGTAAAATATTATGACAAAGAGGCTAATCCTGTTGCAAAACCGGCAGCTCAAAAAGTAGATGCCAGCGTAACGTTGGGTTCAGTTGCTGATAAATACATCAACGCTATCGGAGGAACAGCAGCTGTTCAGAAAATCACGTCTATTTCTACAGACGCAACCACTAAAGTTCAGGGGATGGATATGGCCATGAAAATGGTTCAGGCAAAAGGAGGAAAAATGGCGATGAACATCAGCATGATGGGCAACACGATCCAGAAAATCGTTTTTGACGGTAAAGACGGATATATGGAAGCTCAGGGACAGAAAAAACCTTTTGATGATAAACAAAAAGCAGAAATGGCTAAAGAAAAAGAGCTTTTCCCTGAATTAAATTTTGCTAAAAATGCCACCCTGAAACTTGCCGGTATCGAGAAATACAACAATGAAGATTCTTATGTTGTAAAAGGAGACAAGGTAACGTATTACTACAGTGTTGCTACAGGCTTAAAAACAGGAGAAGTAAAAGCAGGGGAAGGAGGATCTATCCCTACGAGTTATGCAGATTATAAAGATGTGTCCGGTGTAAAGCTTCCGTTTACCATTATTCAGAATATGGGCGGAATGGATATCAATTTAGCGGTACAATCTTATGTTCTGAACCAGGCTAAAGATTCTGATTTTAAATAAAACAGCCTTATTTAATATAAAAAACGGCAACACTTGTTGCCGTTTTTTATTTTTACCACGATCTTTTTTTGTCATTCGGTAAAAAAAGATTAAATTTGCCCATTCAAAAAGATATCAAAATTAATGGATACTATATTTACACTATTGATGGTTCTTATTATGATCGCCAGCATTTTACTGGTAATCGTTGTTATGGCTCAAAACCCTAAAGGTGGAGGTCTTTCAAGTACTTTTGGAGGTGCATCTTCTGCACAGTTCGGAGTACAGAGAACCAATGATTTCATGGAAAAAGCAACATGGACTTTGGGAGGAACAATTATTGTTCTTATTCTTCTAAGTGTTGTTATCACCGGAAAACCATCAGTGGCAGCTCCATCAGCAGCTCAACCTGTAAAAACTGAAGCTCCGGCACAATCTAATACTCCGGCTTCTACAACAGCTCCGGCTCAAACTCCGGCAGCTCCAGCTAAATAATACGATAGTAATATTATATACAACGAAAGCAACTCCATGGAGTTGCTTTTTTATTTTAGCTTGATTTTTTCAATCTTATGTCTAAGTTTTAATCCTGCATTTAAAAATGAATATTGCAAAGACTTCGATTCCCTGTAATATTTGCTGATAAAAATCTGCATTGCTCCATAAAACCTTTCTAAGTAAACCTCATCTTTGATGGTACTTTCACCTTTATGATGTAAAATAGATTCTTTACCATAATAGTAATTTCGGTAACCGTTTCTGAGTAGTGTATAACAAAGATCAATATCTTCCCCATACATAAAATACGCATCATCAAGCCCTCCTATCCTATTATAAACATCTCTTTTCACCAGAAGAAAAGCTCCGGTAACCACTTCCACTTCAGCAATATCAAATTCCCCTATATCATTTCGATAATAGGATTTGGAATTGTTTTTCTTAAAATTGGTAAATAACTTCTCGAAAGAATTGAACATATCAGGAACTGATCTTTTGCTTTCAGGAAGAAACTGCCCCTTTGCATCGTGCATTCTCAAGCCTAAACAACCAAAATCAGGTTTAGAGTCTGCAAAATCCAACACTTGCTTCATATAAAAACCTTCCAATTCAGTATCAGGATTTAAAATTAAAAGATATTCTCCATTGACTATTTTTATCGCCTTATTATTTGCTTTAGAAAAACCTTCATTTTCCGGTGAATCAATGAATGTGTAACTTGGAAATTCAGTAATAAGCTCTTTCCATGAAGAATCCGGAGAGGCATTATCAATAATGACCACTTCGTAATCAATATCTTTTATATATTTTTCAAGAGATAAAAGACAATTTCTTAATAATTGAGTCACATTATAATTGACAATAACGACAGACAGCTTCATGGTTAATCTTCTTTTTAATTTGTTGTTTTTTGTTTATAATAAAATGTTCTGCTGAGCAACAGTACATATTTCGCTTTATAAAAAAGTTTAAGAAAAATATATTTCGTCAAATGGATACGTTTAGCAGCATACATTTCTTTAATATTTCGCTGAAACCCCTTCTCCATTGCTGAAAGATTGGCAGAAAGCCCGGAGACACCAAATGTTCTTTTTCCGCCATCAGCAATCAAAAGACTTTCATCAAGAATATACATGGTATTATTTTCTGAGATCTTCATCCAGTAATTCAAATCTTCAGCATACCTCTGATCGTCATTAAAAAAACCGGTATTCTCCAGTATTTTTCTTTTGAACAAAACCGTTGAAGGCTGCGCCTCATTTCTGATCAGTAATTTTTCAAAGGTAATTTCAGCAAGGTGATTGATGATTTTATAGGGAAATAAAATTTCATTATTATTTCTTCTGGTGGCAAGAAAATCAATTTTTAAATTATCATCCAGAAGATATTTTAGCTGTTTTTCTATTTTTTCAGGCAACCATTCATCATCCGCATCAAGAAGTGCCATATAGTCACCTTTGGCTATTTTTAATCCTGTATTTCTTGCTTTTGAAACCCCTCCATTAACCTGTTCTACAAGCTTAATATTCATTTTAGGATTTTCTTTCTGATAATTTTCAACGATTATTTTACTTGTATCCGTAGAACCGTCATTAATGATGATAATTTCAAAATTTTCGATTCCAATCGTCTGTGCTTTAATAGAATTTAAAGCATTGACTACAGTTTTTTCTGCGTTATATATTGGGATAATAACAGAAACCACTACTGCCTTTGAGATTTAAGATTGATAAAAACCTTCATGCCCATGGCAATTACTATAAATGGCATCGACATATTGAAAAAACTGATATCAAAATTCGAATTAGTGATCATATTCTCATATCCTAATACCACCATATAGTATGAAAAGGTTAATAAAATACAGATGAACAAAATCCCGCCTCCCCAAAGAATAATATGTTGAAGAAGTTTTACTTTAAAAGATAGAATAAGGGCAGTAATAATATATAATGCAGTTACTATAACGGGCTGTTTTCCTGCTTGTATAATCAATGGATTATGTTTAACGAATAAATCCAGACTTTCTGCTTGATGAAAAAACAGATATAAAACAGAAGAGATAGTTATTACAGAACTTAAAACAAATAGTAACTTATCCTTTATTGAAAGTTTAAAGAAAGGTCTAAAGAAGAGCAATATCAATGGAATGATGACTGAAAACCGAGTAAGCACCATTAATGATATTAATATGGAAACAGTAATTATGTTTAAATTTTTCTTTTCAACAAAGTTTTTCTGAATTAGGTATATTAAAGCTACAAGAATAATAAAATTTGAAAATAGATCACTTTTCGTATAAATTTCCCACAAATAACTTGGAGAAAAAGCAAGGAAAATCAAAATGATTAACCTCTGTTTATAATCCTTAAAAATTTTAAAAATTATATATAAAAATAATAAAAAGCAAAAACACTGTAGATACCCAACGCTTCCAAAAAGAAGATAAAAAGGCATCCCCAGAATGATCAAAAAAGGCAAATTGGAAGATTCTCTACCCATATAATCCTTAATAGAGTAAGGATATTCATTATTTAGAATAGCTTTTATTCCAATTTCCATGGCATCCCATCTGTCTACATTCAGAGATTTACCATCTATCACATAATTTACGCCCACACTCCCACAAAAAAAGAGAATCCCTAAACTCCAGAATAAAATTTTATAAGCAGATTCTTTAAAATCAGTTTTATTATAAAATTTGACAATAACTAAAATACCCGTAAAATAAGCTATCAATAATGGAATATTATAGCTTTCCCCATACTTTAAAATAAAAAGAGCATTGATAAAAAAGTAGATGATAATAGGCCAATATTTAACAAAATTATTGAAAATAAATTCATACAAAATTTTAATCATACATTCATAGTTTTTAAAGTGTTAAATGATTTTTTAGCCCATCCCCTCATTATAAGGTAATCGGTTCACAATTGATCTTCCCAAAGAAACCTCATCCGCATATTCCAACTCATCTCCTACAGAAATTCCCCTTGCGATACTTGAAAAATTTACGTTAAAATCCTTGAACTTCTTATAAATATAATAAGCCGTAGTATCTCCTTCCATGGTGGCACTAAGCGCAAAAATGAGTTCTTTTACACTTCCGCTGTTTACCTTTTTTTCAATACTCGGGATATTTAACTGGTGAGGTCCTACTCCTTCCATAGGCGAAATTTTTCCACCAAGAATAAGATATTTACCGGTATACTTTCCTGTATTTTCGATGGCAATCACGTCACGAACATCCTCCACAATGCAGATTACCTCGCCATTTCTTTTATCATTGCTGCAGATTTCACAAATTTCAAAATCAGAAAAATTATGACATTCTTTACAATACTTGATCTCATTCACAAGATTGATCAGTGAATTCCCCAAACTCGTCGCACGGGAATTGGGTTGCTTTAATAAATGCAATGCTAAACGTAAAGCCGTTTTTCTGCCAATTCCGGGTAATCCTGAAATTTCATCCACTGCTTTTGCCAAAACTTTACTTGGGTAATCCATCAGACAAAAATAGTGATTATTGTTGATAATTGAAGCGTGATAGTTTTCAGTTTAAATTAACAAATTAAAAAGAATTTCACCTCAAAAAAGACATGATTCACCCTTTTTCAGGCTTCTTATCTTCAATTAAAAATATTATCTTTGGCGGACTAAATATTAACTTGAAAAAATAAACAATGGTACTTAACAATCTAAATTACCCGTTAGATTTCAAATTCAAAATTTCCACATTGGCGAGTGATTTCAATATCACGGATAAAAACGGAAACTACGTGGCTTACGTTCGTCAGAAAATGTTTAAACTGAAAGAAGACGTTATCGTTTTCAATGACGAAAGCAAGTCGAAGGAACTTTTCAGAATCAGAGCCAATAAATGGATCGATTTCAATGCTTCTTATTCTTTAAACGAAGTACAGACAGGAAAAAGCTACGGAAGACTGGCAAGAAAAGGAATGCGTTCTATATGGAAAGCAAGCTACGATATTCTGGATGCCACCGATCAGCCAAAATTCAAAATTCAGGAAGATAATGCCTGGGTAAGATTTTTTGACGGCATGGTAGGTGAAATCCCAATTATCGGGATGTTTACAGGATATTTCCTAAACCCTTCTTACACCATTACAGGAATGGATGGAAAAGCGTATTTTAAATTGAAAAAAATGCCGTCTTTCTTTGGAAGAAGATTTCAGCTTGACCGATTAATTGATATTGATGACGAAGAGGAAAGCTTAGTGATTCTTTCATTATTGATGATGACTCTCCTGGAAAGAGCAAGAGGATAATAAAATAAACCACAAAAAATGAAATATATAATCATTTTCGTTTCGGCGCTCTTATTGGTCGCCTGTAAAAAAGACAAAGAAGCCACTTCGGGATCTGCAGTTTCAGATTCGGTACAAATTGCTCACGATTCTGCGAATGTAAAAAATTCTTCAGAAAAAATTTTAGTGGAAACTTTTGCTTTTCCGGCTGAAATTAAAGAATGCTCTTGTTATTTCGCCAGAAATAAAGCTGATTTCGAGAACGAAAAATACATTTATGCGGACGATGCAGGAAAAACTGCGTATATGAAACTGGACGGCAAAAGATTGGCTATGAATCTGATCTCCTCCAGCGACATGGAAGCTGATGAAGTCTTAACAAAAGAAATTGAAAATGAAGACTATAAAATCTCTGTAAAAGGCAAGAAAATAAAAGGCGAAGAGGCTTTATTATTTGAAGGTACGCTGACCATTGAAAAACCTGATGGTACAGTGGAAACCACACCTATTTATGGTGAATGTGGTTGTTAATTGACTTCTTGCTTCTTGCAAAAATATTGCTTCTGATTTACGGAAGCATTTTTTATTTCGTAATTTTGAAAAAAATAAAAATTTCATGGAGCTATCTCATATAGAACCGCAAATAATCTGGAAAAATTTTTCCAAGCTAAATGCTGTTCCAAGACCATCAAAAAAAGAAGAAAAAGTAATTGCTTTCATAAAAGAATTCGGTGAAAATCTAGGACTGGAAACTACGGTAGATGATGTAGGAAACGTAATTATTAAAAAACCTGCCACAGCGGGAATGGAAAACCGTAAATCGATTGTGATGCAATCGCATTTAGACATGGTTTGCCAGAAAAACAATGATGTAAATTTTGATTTTGAAACAGAAGGAATCAAAATGGAAGTTGATGGCGACTGGGTAAAGGCAAAAGGTACAACTTTAGGTGCTGATAACGGTTTGGGCGTTGCTACGATCATGTCGATTTTAGAAAGTTCAGACATTCCTCACCCTGATTTGGAAGCGCTTTTTACTATTGATGAAGAAACGGGAATGACGGGTGCTTTAGGTTTAAAACCCGGACAATTAACCGGGCAAATTTTGTTAAATCTTGACACCGAAGAAGATGACGAAATCGATATCGGTTGTGCAGGTGGAATTGATGTTACGATTTCTCAAAACTACTCCACAGAAGCTGCTAACGGACAAATTGTAAGATTTGAAGTGAAAGGTCTTCAGGGTGGTCACTCCGGAATGGACATCCACAAAGGTTTCGGAAATGCGAATGTAATCTTAGGAAGACTTCTTTATAAAGCATTGGAAAAAGAAAATATCCAACTAATTTCTATTGACGGAGGTGGATTGAGAAACGCGATTCCGAGAGAAGGTGTTGCGATTGCTTCTGTGAGAAATGCTCAGGAATTTATCGAAGAGCTTACAAACGGTCTTAAAAAGGAAGTTTTAGAAGAATTTGCAAGCGTAGAACCCAATCTTCAAATCAATATTGAAAATGCAACTTCTTCTGATAAAGCGATTTCTGAAGCAGATTCAAAGAAGATTATTTTGACGTTAAAATCTCTTCACAACGGAGTTTACAGAATGAGTCCGGATGTAAAAGATTTGGTAGAATCATCAAACAACGTTGCAAGAGTTGAATTAAAAGAAGGTGGTTTGAAAATTTTAAATCTTTCAAGATCATCGGTAGATTCCTCAAAAGATTCAGTGGCTGAACAATTGAAATCTGTTGCAGAATTGGCTGGAATGAATACTGTTTTCAGTGGTTCTTATCCAGGTTGGAAACCAAAACCGGGTTCTGAGATCGTTCAGTTGATGGAGAAAATCTATACTGAAAAGTTTAATGAAAAACCTCACGTTGTAGCTTGTCACGCAGGTTTAGAATGCGGAATCATCGGAGCCAATTATCCTGAAATGGAAATGGTAAGTTTCGGACCGACAATCCGTGGGGCACACTCTCCAGATGAAAAAGCGAATATTTCTTCAACTCAGAAATTCTGGGCATTTACGAAAGATATTTTAGCAAATATTCCTCAAAAATAAAATTGTAAAATTGCTATATTGAATCTCCAAAGTCATTTTGATTTTGGAGATTTTTAGTTTTAAATCAATCTTATTTTTAATATAAAAGTGATACATTTGAATAAATAATACAAGGTATGAACGCACAGACTCTTAATGAAAAGCTTGAATTAATTCAATGGTTATCAACATTGGAGGATACTTCTATTATTAAAAAATTAATTCAGTTCAGAAAAGAAGAAACAAAAGACTGGTGGGATTCTGTTTCCGAAGAAGAAAAAAAATCCATCGAAAAAGGAATATCTGAAGCTGATAATGATGAACTAAAATCTCATTCCGAAGCAAGAAAATTATATGGAAAATGGTTATAACATTTTCTGGACTCCCAATGCTTTAAGTGAATTAGAGCAAACAATAGAATATCTTCAAAATAATTTCACCGATAAAGAAATCAAGAAGCTCGTTCATAAACTTGAAAGTATCACAGAAATTATTTCTAAAAACCCTAACATATTTCCAAAATCCGAGGATAAAAATATTCATAAAGCAGTCATTCTCGAATTCAATACCATGTATTATCGTGTAAGAAAAGAAAATATTGAAATCTTATCTTTCTTCTCTAACAGACAATCTCCTCAAAAGAAAAAATTTTAATTCTATTTTAACAATGAAAAGCATCACAGTATTCTGCGGATCAAGTTTTGGTTCGGACGAAATATATAAAGAACAGGCAACTTTGCTCGGGCAGACTTTAGCCAAACAAAATATTCAATTAATTTACGGCGGCGCAGATGTCGGTTTAATGGGCGCTGTTGCAGACGGAGCTTTGAATGCAGGCGGAAAAGCAATCGGAGTTCTTCCTCATTTCTTACAATCAAAAGAGATTGCTCACAAACAATTGACTGAATTAATTTTGGTTGAAACCATGCACGAAAGAAAAACCAAAATGAATGAACTTTGCGATGGTGTAATTGTTCTTCCCGGTGGCTACGGAACTTTGGAAGAGTTTTTCGAAATGATCACATGGGCACAACTCGGACTTCACAAAAAACCGATCGCTGTTTTGAATATTGATGGATTTTATGATGATTTAATTAAGCTTGTTCAAACAATGGTTGATAAAGGATTTTTAAAGCAAATTAATCGGGAGATGTTATTGATCAGCAATAATATTGATGAATTGCTGGAGATGATGAAAAATTATGTTGCTCCAAAGGTTGGGAAATGGATTACGAAAGAGGAAGTTTAAATTTATATAAAAAAATATCTCATTAATATTACCTATAACCATATATTTACATAAAACTAAAACACATGAATCAGCAACTATTTGATAAATATGATGGTCTATCTACTGAAAGAGAATTTATAGATTTTATCCGTGAAAATTTAGAATGTCCAATAAATTGTACACAAGGAAATCGTTTAAATATAATTGATCAAGAATTAATTGCATTATGGAGACATACTTGTTCGAAGTACTCTACAGCAAATGAGGAAGATTTCATAAGAGAAGTATATGAAGAAGATTCTAGTCTTTTTTATACTGAAGATTTAGACGAATTTAAACGTGTTGGCTTTAATTTAATTAGATGGATTAATACCGCAAAAATTGACTTTATGAATGCTACCAGAGTATTTCATTCAAAAATGGCAAGTTCAAAAGATTATCCAAAACATTATTTAACAAGCAAAATTAACAAAGCCGATATTATAAAATTAGCCCTCAAAAAAAATATTTCCTACTTTTTCTCTGAAATAAACGAATCTCATTTAGAACCTATACTTTTAGATTCTTTTACAGAATATTTTGATTTAATTTTACACAGTGAAAATTTAAGATTTGGTGTTAAAGTAGACAAAAGTATAGGAATTTCAAATACAGGTATCGAAACAAATTTAATGTTATTTGAAATCAATAAATCAGGACAAATAGCACATGCATATCCATGTAATGAAGATGAAATAGAAAATTTAGATATTGAGCCTAAATTTTTTGATAAAGTATATTTTGATTGGTTACGAGAGGAATTATAAGCTAATCAATCTATAACAAAAAAACTCCCGAAGAAAAATCTTCAGGAGTTTTTATATTTTAAGTTAAAAACTTTCTAAGGATAAGGAGCAATTTCTACTTCAAGACCTTCCATTTCCATTACCATGTGCAGTTGGCAACCCAATCTGCTGTTATCTTTTACATGGAAAGCTTCGGCAAGCATTGCATCTTCTTCATCGCCCATAGGCTCAAGACCCGGATCGTTTACCACGTAAACCTGACAAGAAGCGCACATCGCCATTCCTCCACAAACTCCGATAGTTCCTTCTTCTGCTAATTCATACGAACGGATGATTTCCATTAAATTCATGGACATATCCGTAGGTGCTACCACATCATGAGTCACCCCTTCCCTATCGGTGATCTTTATATTTATATCGCTCATTTTTGTTGATTGTTGATTTGTTTGTAGCTGATGGCATTTGTCATTCTTAACTACTAACCTTCAACCGGCAACAAATTTAGTCAATTTTTTTCACAACTGCCTTCTCAGCTTCTTTTCTACTTCCGTCGAATCCGTCTACACCACTCACGGTTGTATATTTAAGAACGAATTTTTTACCCGGATTGAGTCTGTTGTAAACACTCTGACACATTAAAGTCGCTTCGTGAAAACCACACAGAATCAATTTTAACTTCCCAGGGTAGGTGTTGATATCTCCAATAGCATAAATCCCTTCGATATTGGTTTGGTAATCTAAAGCATTATTGACAACGATCGCATTTTTCTCGATATTTAATCCCCAGTTTCCGATTTCTCCCAATTTAGGTGTTAATCCGAATAAAGGAATAAAATAATCAGTTTCCATGTCATAAGCTTCCTGTCCGTCAACCGCAACCGTAATCGCTTCGACTTTACCGTCACCTTTTACTCCGGTAACCTCAGCAGGTGTAATCAATTTGATTTTCCCCTGATTTTTAAGCTCCTGAACTTTTTCTACAGAATCCAAAGCCCCACGGAATTCATTTCTTCTGTGAATCAACGTTACTTCGCTTGCTACGTTTGAAAGGAAAATACTCCAGTCTAGCGCAGAATCTCCACCTCCGGCGATAACCACTTTTTTATCTCTGAAGTGCTCAGGCTCTTTTACGAAATATTCAAGACCTTTTTCTTCATAATCTGCAAGATTTTCGAAAGCGGGTTTTCTTGGTTCAAAAGTACCTAAACCACCTGCAATAGCAATAGCTTTACATCTGTGAACAGTTCCTTTATTAGTTACAACTTCAAACCATTCATCATCCACTTTAGTGTAGGAAACGGCTGTTTCTCCTAAAGTAAATCCAGGTTGGAATTGCTTGATCTGCTCCATTAAATTATCAACTAGTTCTCCCGCATTTACCGATGGATAACCAGGGATATCAAAAATCGGTTTTTTAGGATATAATTCTGCCAACTGTCCACCAGGCTGAGGAAGTGCATCAATAATATGGCATTTCATTTTTAGCAAACCTGCCTCAAAAACAGCAAACAATCCAGTTGGCCCGGCTCCAATAATCAATATATCTGTAGTGATCATAGTATAAAAGATAATTTAATAATATGTATGTTTGCAAATTTACTAATTTTAATGCGAAGCATATTTAATTCATTCTAAATAAAAACCTGAGATTTATCAAATATGTTTAATAATTTTATTTGGCAACCTTTTTGTAACTGAGTAATCATGAAAAAAATTTCATTTTTTTTAGCAATATTCACATTTTGTCTGAGTTTTAGCCAGATTACTAATATTGCTGACGGAGAATCGCTGACCTTCAGAATTCATTACGGAATCCTGAATGCCGGAAGCGCCAATCTCACGGCCAAAAAAACAATATATAAAGGCATTCCTCATCTCTATGTAAAGGGAACCGGTGTGACTACAGGCGCTGTAAAAGCTTTTTTCAAGGTGGAGGATCTTTATGAAAGCTATATTAACATGCAGACAGAGCTTCCGAGCTTTTATGTGAGAAACGTACGTGAAGGCGGATATACCCAGCATTATGAAACAACATTTAATCACGACAATCATACGCTTCTTCTTACCGATAAAAAAAATCCGGCTAATGGCTCCAAAACATTAAAATCGGTAAAAGATGTTCAGGATATGCTTTCCTGTTTCTATTATTTAAGAAGCAAGAGCCCTGTTGAGCTAAAAATAGGAACGGTAATCAAAATGAATGTCTGGATTGATGATGAGCTGTTTCCTTTTCAACTGAAAGTGGTGGGCACAGAAAATCTAAAAACCAAATTCGGAACCATTAATTGTCTGAAAATAGTTCCTTCGGTACAGAGCGGAAGAGTGTTTAAGGAAAAAGAAGGGGTGATGATGTGGGTATCTAACGATGCCAATCATGTCCCGTTATTGTTAAAGGCTGAACTTGCTGTTGGATCTCTGAAAGCGAGTATCGACGGAATAAAAAATGTGAAATACCCATTAAAATTCACCAACTGAAAATAGAGTATATTATTTTGATGTCTGTAATTTTTTACAGGCATTTTTTTTGATGTAATAAAAAGCAATTTCTGACTGTCTTTATTATAAGACTTAATTAGTATAAATCAAATAAACAGACATATGGTTCATTACAAAGTGAAACATAAGATAAACAGATACATTATTTTCCCAGTGGTATATTGTTGATTTCAATATTTGTTTTTAATTACGTTTTGTTTCTAAGGTCAGTAATTAAAAACTAAAACCTCCGAGGATATCGGAGGTTTGTTTTTTCATCTTTTGTTAAATGTTGCGTTATTCGAAATAATCTTTTTTCATCATTTGTGTTTTTATACACCAAATCACTTTTAAAAATATTTTAAATCATCCATGTTCTGTCAAAACCAATGATTTGTTTTTCATCATATTGTTATAATAGAATGATCAATTCCCGAGCCAGCCGTGCCAAAATAGAGTCGATTTTCGTCGTTGACAGTGTAGATATTATTCGACAGGAAAATAAGGATTAAATCTATAAAGGATGCTTATTTACGGGAGGTACCTTTATCGATACAACAGCTTTGCCTGAATCTTATAATTTCAGAAGATGATCCGATTTTGTTTTATAAAACTTTAAATAACAAAATAAGGGATCAGACCTAAAACTTGGAAAAAAATTGTTTATATTTTTATTTCCCACAGATGCACAGATTTTCCACTGATATTGCTGCCGGCTTTTTTTTACTCAATCTTAGTGGTCTCCCGTAGGTAGAACGGCTTTGTGAGACCTAAAACACTAAGCTGTAAAAAAACTTGGTGAGCCTTCATGTTCAATATGGAAAGTGTAAAGAAAAAAATCTGAACCACTTGCAAAATCTGCGGGGGCAAAAAATTTCAGTTAGGATTCGCTTACCTTTTTGCTTAGTCCCCAAATTTTGATACTTATCGCAAATAAGCCTGTTCAACTTTTTTCAGGACGAGGCAACAAACGAAAAAACCTTCGAAGATGCCGAAGGTTTTATCTGTTGGAAACGGGTAAATAATTTTTTTTCATCACTTGTGTTCTTAATACACCAAATCACTTTTTTATTGTATATCACTGATCGCATTGTCAAAACCAATGATTCTTGTCTAACCATATTGTCACTAAATATCTATCAATACCTAAGCCACTTACACCATTAATCCATCGATTTAATTCGTGGGAGATGTAGATATTTTTCTACAGAATCCCCATGATTAATTATAAAAATTAAGAAAAAACATTAATATTTTTTATGGCTACGAATGCTACTATTGATTTCTTTAACCTCCGAAAGTTCTTTAAGCCCGTTACAAAAGTCGGGAAGAAATTTCAGGATTGGAATATCTTGCCCCACAGATGAAGGATTTTCACGGATGAAACGGTTTCTTAAAACCATAAATTACCAATCATTAGTAGGGTTTGTGAAATCTGGGGCAAATAAAAACCCTACTTTTAATTTTCAAACAATCTAAGCGCTTTGTCTAGATTCCCTGGTTTTCGAATTGATCCAATTTAATACTGATTCAATCCTTTTGGGGGTAAGGATAAGCAAACAAAAAACCTTCGGTCTTTTCCGAAGGTTTTCATAATTTTTACTCTATGTGTTTTTAAATATTGCTGACTTTCTTATGACCTGCATTAAAAAGAAATAAAAGTTCCTGTTTATTTTTTCAATACGTTTTACGTTTTCTTTTATTGAGACAAAGATACGAACAGAAATCGATTATGACATTACAAATGATGTCGATGTATTTCGTTACCCTTGTAGATATTTATCTATTCAGATTACTGGCTGTTTCTAATTAGTTCTATTAATTCCACAAGATTATCAATTCGCAGCTTATCAAATATTCTTCTTTTAATAGTACTCACTGTATTTTGTTTAACATCCAGCTGCCCTGCGATCTCAAGATTCCCTAAACCTTCAGCGTACATTTCAGCAATCTGCAATTCCCTTTCTGTTAGTGAGGAAAGAGGGTTTATCATACCAGGATTTTTCATTGAGTTCAGAAGCAGCATCTGTGTAACCGGGGAAATATATTCACCGTTGCTCATCATCTTTTTTATAGCTTCTTCAATAATTACCTCATCGCTCATTTTACTTAAAAAGCCGTCCGCTCCTGCATTCAGATACCGTAACGAGTGAATATTTTCATCGATTCCAGTAAATATCAGAATTTTAATTCCAGGATTTATCTGTTTGATTTCAGGCAGGATAGCCAGGCTGTTGCCATCAGGAAAATGAGCATCTATAATGGCGATATCAATCCTGTTATCTCTCACCGCTTCAAGGGCACTCTGTTGAGTGGACGCCTGGAAAATCGTATGATTTTCTTCCATATCTTCCAGCAGAAAAACCAACCCCTGCCGTATCAGGCTATGGTCATCGGCAAGAAGAAAATTAAATGATTTATTATTTTGTTCACTCATGATCTGTTCATCTTTAAATTAAAAGTAAAAGTTACCACAGTCCCCTTACCCGGCTCACTTTCCACTGAAATATCACCAGAGTACATTTCCACAATTTCTTTACAGAGACTTAACCCAAGGCCGGCTCCGAGATTTTCAACATCCTCGGACAGTACTCCCTGGTAATAAGGTTCAAATATGCTTTTAAGATCAGTCTGGGAAATACCGGCTCCCGTATCACTGACCCTTGTGGTAAGCTTTACAAGGTTTTCATTCACCACCTCCGCACTGCTGTTCACCATGATCTTTCCATTTTCCGTAAATTTATTGGCATTGCCCAGAATATTCATAAACACCTGATTGATCTTTTTATTATCTGAGTACACGGTAAGATCCTGATCTATATCTTCATGAATAATAAATTGATTGTTCCGTGTTTCAATATAGGGCTCTATGGCATTTAAAATAGATGTTATTTCTTTTTTTAATTGAAACTCCACAGGGAGCAGTTTATTTTCCACTGCCTGATTTTTGGTATATTCAAGAATCTGGTTTGCCTGCATTAATAAGGTATCATTCGTAAAACTGATCGACTTCAGGTATTCTTTAATTTTTACATCATCTGTTTTTTTATTGATACGGTTAATGAAAAGTCCTATTATTTTTAATGGTGACCGCAGCTCATGGCTCAGCATTCCCAGAATTCGGTTTTTAAAATTAAGATTTTCCTTAATCTGTCTATTCGCCATATTCAGCTGTTTTTCATAGACAAATGCAATGCGGGTAAGGAACATAATTAATATGGAAACAATAAACATCAGGATCATCGATCCAAAAACGAGGTAGGTTCTTATCCTGTTGTTTTTGGAATTCTGCTTCTCGTATTCTTTTACAAGATCCTGCTTTGAAACCTGAATAGAATTCTCGTAAATTCCCATTAATCCGTTACTGTACATCAAAAGTTTAGAGAACATCTTATAGAACCTGTCATTTCCTTCCTGTTTTTCTTTTACATTGACTCGTATTTTTTTGATTTCCCCTGAATAATAGTGATCAACTACTTTAATAATACTGTCAACCTCTTTTTTAAGCACAGCTGCATCCAGTTTTTTCCCCTGTTTTACCGTAATTACCGTACTTTCTTTCCTTACATTTTCCTTTCCTGATATCGCATCTCCCAGACGTCCGAAAAGCCCTTTTTTCTTTATAGTATCCGTAAAAGTTTTGGTTTCTATATCAAATTTATCAGGATTATAATCAAAATTATATTTTTTTAACTGCGGAAGTTCTTTATTAATCTTAAAATTAGATTGGGTAGAATACCCGTATGTAGAGTCGATCATTGATTTTAAATGTTTTAAATCTAATGAATCCGTCTTCGGGGTCGCTGCATTTTTTAGCTCAGGAAATTTATTTTCGTACTGGCTGATGCGGTCCAAATTTTTCCCCAGTCTGTTTAATGAAGCAAAATAAGCGTCCAAATATTTCTGGTCTTCACTAATAACATATTTCTGAAGATTGTCCTGTGCATTAAGAAGATCTGTTCTCGAATTATTCGTCAGGTTCTCCAATAAGTTCAGCTCCTTTAATTGTTTTTCAATAAAAGATAATTGTTTTTTATTAACAAATTCATTGTAAAAAAAGCCTGCAATAATCAGCTGTATCAATAAAATACATACAATAAGAGAATAATGAACAATTTTTCTAAATTTAAAATTTAATAATTTTAACATTTCCACCCGAGTTATTGTATAAAATTAATAAAAAATCCCGTAAAATTATTTTTTTACGGGATTCTTATTTATTTTAAGTTAAAAAATTAGTTTATAAAGTTTTAAACTGTTCTAACGTTCTCATATCATTTTCAAAAAACATTCTGATATCACTCATTTGGTAAAGAAGCATTACAATTCTCTCAATGCCCATCCCAAAAGCATATCCTGAATATTTCTCAGAATCAATATTTACATTTTTCAGAACTGCAGGATCTACCATTCCGCATCCCATAATTTCAAGCCAGCCAGTTCCTTTTGTAATTCTGTAATCTGTTTCAGAATTCAGTCCCCAGTACACATCGATCTCTGCACTTGGTTCTGTAAAAGGAAAGTAGGACGGTCGTAATCTGATTTTGGACTTTCCGAAAAGCTCAGTAGTAAAGAACTGAATCGTTTGTTTAAGATCTGCGAAGCTTACATTTTCATCAATGTATAAACCTTCAATCTGGTGGAAGATACAATGTGAACGTGAAGAAACAGCTTCATTTCTGAATACTCTCCCCGGCGATAAAATCCTTATAGGCGGTTGGTTCTCTTCCATATAACGAATCTGTACCGAAGAAGTATGTGTTCTCAGCAAAATATCAGGATTCTGTTCAATAAAGAAAGTATCCTGCATATCTCTTGCCGGGTGATATTCCGGAAGATTCAGTGCCGTAAAGTTATGCCAGTCGTCCTCTATTTCCGGTCCGTCTGCCACAGCAAATCCAATCGATTTGAAGATTTCAATAATTCTGTTTTTCACCAGATTAATTGGATGTCTCGAACCCAAATCCAAAGGAAAAGCAGGTCTTGTAAGATCTTCTTTTTCAAGGATAACAGAAGATACAGAGGCATTTTTTAAATCCTCCAATTTTACGTTAACAGCAGTCTTAAGAGTGTTGATTTTTTGCCCAAAATCTTTCTTCTGGTCATTAGGTACCGATTTTAGGGTTTCATAAAAATCATTTAAAACACCTTTTTTACCATTGTACTTGATTCGGAAGTTTTCAATATCCTCTTTAGATGTAGCATTAAAGCCATTTACCTCAACGAGTAATTCTTCTATCTTTTCTATCATTGTTTTACCCTTTCAAAAATGTTTTGCAAAAATACGGTTTTTCGACGGAATAATTTTCCTATAATTAAAAAAATCTACCCCTTATCCGGAGGCAGACTTCAATCACTTATTTCACTTAAATAAAAAAATTATTTTTTTTCCATTGCTTTAACGTTGATCTGGAGAGTAACCTCATCACTGATAACCCCATTGGCAGCAGGCGTCTGAAACTTAACTCCAAATTCCTCTCTTTTAATATCTTTGGGTTCTGTAGCAATGCTTACAGTACCTTCTTTCACCGAAATATTCGCTTTGAACTGAACTGGTTTTGTGATGCCTTTAATGGTAAGGTTCCCATCGAGAAGAGTATTATAGTCGCCTTCAGCGGAAGGAGTCACCTTTGTAATTTCATAGGATGCCGTCGGAAATTTTTCCACATCAAAGAAATCATTACTTTTTAAATGTCCATTTAATTTTCCCAGCTGCTCAGCATCGTCTTTCAAATCCACAGAGGTCAGGGAAGTCATATCCGCAACAAATTTTCCGCTTTCCAGATGCCCTTCTTTAACGGTAACATCACCGCTTTCAAATTTTATATTTCCAAAATGACTTGTACTTTCAGATTTAAAAACTTTATACCCCTTCCACTCTACTTTACTGTTCAGGGTATCGAGCACAAACTCCTTGCCTTCCTTCGTTGTTGTCACTTCATTACCATTGCCTGTGACAGGTTTTTCTTTATTACAGGAAAATAGCAGGACAGCAGTAAAAATTGTGGGAATGACTAATAGAAACAGTTTTTTCTTCATGATTTATAAATTTTTAACACTCCCGCTAATGTAATAAAAAAAATCATTTTTTCCTAGAAACATTTCATTTCCCTACATTTGTATCATGCTATTGGAAATAAAAAATCTACACTTTTCATATTCAAAGGAAAAACCTTTGTTTAATAATCTTAATCTGACATTTGAAGCAGGAAAAATCATTGCTCTGGCGGGAGAAAGCGGATGCGGAAAATCTACCTTACTGAGTTTGATATACGGACTCTTGGATTGGGAAAGCGGCGATATTATTTTTAACGGTAAAAAACTTTGGGGACCTAAAGGAAATATTGTTCCCGGCGAAGCAGAAATGAAATTTGTAGCCCAGAATTTCGATTTGATGCCCTATGCAACAGTGGCAGAAAATGTGGGGAAATTTATTTCCAATATTAATCTCGCCCAAAAAAAAGAGAAAGTTACGGAACTTCTCGAAGTCGTAGGAATGGAGGAATATGCCTCTGTATTACCTAAATATCTAAGTGGCGGACAACAACAAAGAGTTGCCATTGCAAGAGCTCTTTCCGTTCTTCCCAAGCTGTTAATTCTCGATGAGCCTTTCAGTAATCTGGACTTTCCCCGAAAAATAGAACTTCGTGAAAAGCTTTTCCGATATGTAAAGCAAAATCAGATTTCACTTATTATTTCCACGCACGAACTTCAGGATATTATTCCCTGGCTGGATCAGATTGTGGTACTTCAGGAAGGCAGACTTATTCAGAATGACCGTCCGGAAGAAACCTTCAGAAATCCATACAATGCTTACGTGGCCAAACTTTTCGGGGAAGTGAATATCTTCAGCTCCGCTGAAATGTCAGATCTGAACCTGTCTAAATTTTCTTATTATCCCAAAGAAGTAAAAGTTACAGAAAATGGAATTAAAGCTACTGTTAAGGAAAGCAGGTTTGCAGGAAATTATTATTGGAATAAACTTAAAATTCAAGACAGAGAACTCGTGATATATACAGATAATAAGCTCACGCAGGAAACCGTCTCAGTTTCTTTTATCTGATCAACCTATTCATAACCGTTGAAATCCTAAAACTAACAGTGAAAAAGCTCAGTGGATCTGATAAAAAAGTTGCTTATTACTCATCCTCTTTCGACTGCATATTTTTACCATCTGAAATATGAAGTCTTCTGAAAACCAATCCTGAAACAATGGTCAGCATACCAATGCTTAAAAATGTCCACCGAAAGGCATTATGAATTTCATGATGAATAAGCCCAGGGGTATTTTCAAAGATCTTTAAGACAATTAATCCGAATGCAATTCCAAAACCAATGGCCAGTTGCTGATTAACTGATAATAAAGAGTTTCCGCTGCTGGTCTGGAAGTTTCTTAAATCTGCAATGGAAATCGTATTCATCGAAGTAAACTGGATGGAGTTGAAAAATCCTAAAATTGCAATAATCGGAATAAACCAATATAATGACGTGTGAACATCGGGAATAGCAAGAAGACAAATCAAAGTCCCGATGATGAAGGTATTCACCATTAAAGTTTTTCTATAGCCGAATTTATCTAAAATTTTAATCACATACGATTTTCCAAACATCGCGGTAATAGCCATCGGAGCGATGATCCAGCCGGATGTTACTGCGGATTGCTTATAAGCAATCTGAATCATTAATGGTAATAATAAAGGAACTGAACTAATCCCTAATCGCGTGGCCAGATTTCCCACAATACCCACTCTGAAAGTTCTTACCTGAAATAAATTTAGTGGAAAAATAGGATGTTCATCTCTTTTGGCATGTTTGTAATAATAATACAGAAACAGGAAGCCTAAAATAAAGACAATTAAAACCGGAGTAATATTCTGCATATCCCCGAAAAGCTCCAAAGAAATAGAGAGTAAAAGAGAAGCCGCGGCGAAAATGAGAAATCCTTTTAAATCAAAATCCACGTCTTTAGATTTGTAATTAGGCATATATTTCAATCCTAACGCAATTCCCAGCATACCAATCGGAATGTTGATCAGGAAAATCCAGTGCCATGAAAGATAATCTACCATATACCCACCCACCAACGGACCTAAAACAGGGCCAATAAGTGCCGGAATAATAGCAAAATTCATGGCTTTTAACAGTTCATTTTTGTCAAAAGTTTTAATTAAAGCCAATTTCCCTACCGGCGTCATCAAGCTTCCTCCAACACCCTGAATTACCCGTGAAATAACAAGATGAGTAAGATTCTGAGACATCGCACAAAATAATGAACCCATACTAAACAGCACCAGCGAAACAATAAAAACCCTCTTTGTACCGAATCGATCCGCCAGAAATCCGCTCGCCGGCATGAAAACAGCCAGTGTCAGAACATAGCTGATAATGGCATTTTGCATATTCAGCGGAGATTCATTAAGATCCTTAGCGATGGATGGTAAAGATGTGTTTAGAATAGTTGAATCCAGCATCTGCATAAAGATGGCGGTTGCGAGAATCAGTGGTAATATTTTTTTTACGGTTGTTTGTGTTGGAGCGAGTTCTGACATTTTTTAGTGGCTGAAAATTTGAAATTTCCAGACTTTATTTTGGGGTTTACAGATGACTGTTCAAAAAACAGTCCATTCTTTAGATAAAGAAATCTCTATAAAATTAAAAAGTCCTGTGAAATTTCACAAGACTTTTAGGTTTTATCTTCTAGGTTTTTCTACCCCTTTCCATTCATCACCTGCTTTTCTGTATTGGCTTAATGTGAAAGTTTTAAAATCCTTTGTTTTGTATTCGATGTTATCGGTATTCTGCTCAAACGGCATAATGTAATAATAATCTACATCTGTCTTATCTGTTTTTGTTCCTTTTTTAACGGAAGGAACATATTTTGAGAATTTATAGCTCGGAAGATATTGTTTCAGTCTTACGTAGAAATCTTTATCGTCTTTTTCACTTGGAATAATATCTACAATATGGAAATCATCTTTTTTCTTCTCGATCCACAAATAGTACGTTTTATCTTCTCCTGTATTTCTGTTGGTTGAGTTGAAGGCAAATAATTCTTTAGGAACCAGTTCCTTGATCTTCTCAGGATCTACCTTTGTATAATACAAACCTTTTGAAGGATCTACATAGGTTTCAAGATTGTACATTAAAACAGAATTGTTCTCAAAGTTTTTATTTTTAAAATATTGATTTAATGACAATTCTGCATTAGCTCTTAATTCCTTACCTCTTTCATCCAGTTTTTTGGTAGGGTTCTGAGGATTCACTTTCTTTACGAACTCATATAAAACGACAGGCTTTACATCTTTAAGGTGAGGATAGGTTTTAAGCTGTTCTGCTTTAACAAGCCAGTAAAACTGTTGATAGTAATCATCCTTATCGGCATCTTTCACTGTTTTATAAGCCATTGCCAGCTTTTTTGAGTTAAGATACTTGCCATATTTTCCCTGTCCGAAAGCAAAAGTCATAGATAATAAGGCAAATAAGATCGTAATGTTTCTTCTCATTTCTTTATAATTGATATTTTCGTTTTCCAAATATAATTATTTATTAGATAATAATTTTGATTCTTAGTTAAAATATATCAATATTATTACCGTTAATTCAAAAGAAAATCCTGTATTGCTACAGGATTAATAAATTTATTTTTTAGGTGGCTCATTTTAGGGCTTAGTATTGAGTTTTTTAGCGTTAATATTTTTAGATTTTTTCAGACATACTATATTTAAAAAAGATAAGGTTATCGCTAAAACACCAACCCCTATTTATCATAAGACGTTTCATGTACCTTCACCGCCCTTCCGCTTGGATCATTCATTTTTTTAAAGGCTTCATCCCATTCTAAAGCAATAGGCGTAGAACAGGCTACCGATGGAACAGAAGGTACTGTTGCAGCAGCCGTTTCACTTGGGAAATGTTCCTCAAAAATGGTTCTGTATCGGTATTCTTCTTTATTTTGTGGAGTGTTTAACGGGAATCTGAATTTCGCATTCACCATCATTTCGTCAGTTACTTCATTTTCTGCAACCGCTTTTAGCGTATCGATCCATGAATATCCCACACCGTCAGAAAACTGTTCTTTTTGTCTCCAGGCAATAGATTCAGGTAAAAGATCTTCAAATGCTTTTCTTAACACCCATTTTTCAATTCTGCCTTCTGCAACGTTGATCATTTTATCCTGAGGATTGATCGTCATGGCAATATCCATAAATTCTTTATCAAGGAAAGGCACGCGCCCTTCAATTCCCCAGCTCATCAGTGCTTTGTTGGCTCTTAAACAGTCATACAGGTGAAGTTTGCCTAATTTTCTCACCGTTTCATCATGGAATTCTTTCGCGTTCGGTGCTTTATGGAAATAAAGATACCCGCCAAATAATTCATCGGAACCCTCCCCCGAAAGTACCATTTTTATTCCCATCGATTTAATGACTCTTGCCAAAAGATACATCGGCGTAGAAGCACGAATGGTGGTTACATCATATGTTTCCAAATGATAAATCACATCACGGATCGCATCCAGACCTTCCTGAACCGTGAAGTTAACCTCATGGTGAACCGAACCGATATGTTCCGCAGCTTTCTGCGCGGCCGCCAAATCCGGAGATCCTACTAACCCCACTGCAAAGCTATGTAATCTCGGATACCAAGCTTCCTGTGTGTCTCCGCTTTCAATTCTCTGTCTCGCAAATTTTGCAGTAATTGCCGAGATCACAGAAGAATCTAATCCGCCAGAGAGCAAAACTCCGTAAGGAACATCACTCATCAGTTGCCTGTGGACAGCCTCTTCAAGTCCTTTTTTAATTTTGGCAATATCTGTTTCATTATTTTTTACATTCTCAAAGCTCTCCCAATCTCTGGCATACCATTGTTGCAATTCTTTCCCGTCTTTACTGTAAAGAAAATGTCCGGGTAAAAAGGTCTCAACAGTTTTACACACCCCTTCCAACGCCTTCAGTTCTGAAGCCACATAATAGTGACCACTTGTATCCCACCCGTGATAAAGCGGACAGATTCCCATATGGTCACGGGCAATCAGATAAACATCATTTTCAGTATCATAAAGAGAGAAGGCAAAGATCCCGTTTAATTTTTCAATAAAATCTTTTCCATATTTTCTGTATAATGCTAAAATAACTTCACAGTCAGATTCTGTTTGAAATTCATATTCAGGAAATTCAGCTTTTAATTCTCGGTGATTATAAATTTCGCCATTGACGGCAAGAACTACTTTTCCGTCTTTTGTAAATAGAGGCTGTTTTCCCGAAGTAGGATCTACAATCGCTAGCCTCTCATGAGAAAAAATCACCTTTTCGTTTTGGAAAACTCCGCTCCAGTCCGGACCTCTGTGACGAATTTTCTTCGACATTTCTAACACCTGAGGTCTGAGTATTTCCGTTTTTTGTTTGGCATCAAACAAGCATACAATTCCACACATTTTATTATTATTTAGAAGCAAAATTATTATTAAGGTTTAAAAATAACAATAAAAAATATTCAAAACGGTAAATTTTTAATCAAAATTCAATTTTTAATTAAAAAAATAAATAAAACACTCTAAAAACATTGGAATAAATTGAAATTTTTCACTGTGCAATCGAAATCAATTGATTCATACGAAATAATTATGACATATTTCTTAATCTATGATAATTTATTATACAAATTTTTATCATTACTTTGTGGCTCGAAATAATTTTTTTTCATCATTTGTGTTTTTACCTTCTTGCAATCTAATTGTAAGAAGGTTTTGTTTTTTTAGTCCGATCCCAACAGAACACCTGAAACATTCCAAGCACTGAAGCTCGTTCCTTCCGTTGGTCCCTGAGGAATTTTAACCTGAATACTATGCTTCCCTGCCTTCAAATTTCCCAAAGGAATAAAGTTAGGATTCGTCACCGTTCCAGGACACCAGTTTGACCTGCTTAAATCCGATGAAGAAAGTCCGTCTGAGAAATTTCCTGAAGCTGGATTGAATAACCTATAAGATCCACAATCTGTTCTCCAGGGCACGAATGAAAATGTAGATTTTCCATCCAGGAAAATAGAATTAGCTTTTGGAACAAATTCATCTCCGTTTTCCCAGCCCCCATGTCCCGTTGTGGTATATCTTAACTGAGCATTTTTAAGGTCTTTTTCCAATGTAAACTCTACGAGCAAACCTTTGTCATTGTTAAACATTGTAGAATAGTCCTGCCCAGCCATTTCCATAATATTTAAAGAGTTGAAAAGAGGAATTACCGTATTATTTTTATTCACCGTCTGATCGCTTTTGTGAATGGTGATTTCAAGACTTACTTTGTGACCTCCTTTATCATAATTTCCGATAAATGTACCGATCCACACTTCCTTTCCGGATAAAGAAGGCTTTAGTTCAGTAATATCTTCCCTATATGGATTTATCGTTTGCCAGCTTTTATCTTTCAGTTGAATATGATTAAATTTATTAATTCCAAAAGGGGTAAAAAACCTCATCATCTCCACTGCCGGATCGTAACTGGAGGTTGCCGCAACCCCATAATACTGCTTTCCGTTTCCATTATCGAAAACAGGAAGTGTTTTTACTCCTTTTTCCAGTCCATCGAAAAATGACTGAGATTTATCTTCAGGAATAAAAAAGACAGTCCCCGTTCTATCATACGCATCTCCATTAGACTGTTGCTTTAATTCCGCAAAAACAAGTTCGCCCTCAGAGATAGAGGGAAACTTTATTTTTTTAAGTATAACTGTTCCGTTGGCGAATCTTTTTATGTTTTGATCAGATTTAGAATCTTCAGAAAAATTAACCACCTCATTATCAAAAACTTTCAACGTAGTGAATCTACTTTTCCATAAAAGATCTTTATAAGTCAACTGATCGGTTGGTTGGATGGAGCCTTTTAAAATATTTTCAATATCTATTTTCTTTACTTTTTTAATTGAATTTGCCGTAATGACAGAATTTTTATTTCTCTCGATCTCCAGCACTAAACCTAAATTTTGTCCCGTTACAGAAGGTCCTCCCTTTATTTTAAGATCATTGGTATACCAAACTTCTATCGTATTTGAATTAATTTTTGTAACCGCTTTCTTACATTGGTAGCCCAAGATTTTTTTTGTTTCATTAGTCAATTCAAAACTTTGTTTTCCTACAGATTCAACATCTGCATTGGAAACAATCTCGTTTGATTTCAGAAAAGCATAGGAAATGATGGTATTAGAAGGTTTTTCCACTTTCGTAATTTCAAATGGATATTCTGATTTTTGCTCTCTGATTTTGTTGTTTAGGATAAAATTCTCCTTCTCATTTACCCAGACAAGCGTCGGCGACTGATCGGTCAAAACTTTCCCGTTATAAGAACTGATGTATTGAATTTCATAAGTCTGAGCAAACGACAGACAAAAAAAGAAAATAAAAAAAGTGAATAAAACTCTTTTGTTCATAATGATACTGGTTTTTCACAAAGATAAATTTTAATTGATATAAATTGATTCAAGTCACCGGTAAGAAATCAACCGGATAAAGGAAACAGGAGGTACGACCATTTTATCTTTGAAATTACCTTTAAATTACTCAACCCCTACGAGGTTATACCATCCTTAAATACTTATCCATCGGGTTTCACCCGACGCTACTGATATTTAACCCCTTCGGGTTTATTAAGGCAAAGGCAAATTCAAAAAAAAAAAAAAAAAAAAAAAAAAAACAGTATAAGAATCTCATGGAGGCTATTCATTTATCAGTTTGTAGTAAACCATTAAATAAAAAAAACTACTCTAAAAATTAGAGTAGTCTGTATATTTTTAAGTATTTCTAAATTAGGAAACTCTTTCGATCAAAGCCATATAAAAACCGTCGTAACCTGTACTTGGCATTACTTTCTCATCTTTAATCATTCTAAAATTCGGGTTATTTTTGATGAATTCGTCTACCTGAAGATTGTTTTCAGAAGGCAGAATAGAACAGGTAGCGTACACCATTTGCCCACCCTTTTTTACCATTTTAGAATAGTCCTGAAGAATCTGTTGCTGCTCTTTCTTGATTCTGTCGATAAAATCCTGGTCGATTTTCCACTTGCTATCCGGATTTCTTTTCAAAACTCCAAGACCTGAACATGGTGCGTCAATCAATAATCTGTCAGCTTTTTCATGAAGTCTCTTGATTACTTTATTGTCGGAAATCATACGTGTTTCAATATTGTGGGCACCAGCTCTTTTTGCACGACGTTTTAACTCAGCCAATTTCCATTCAAAAATATCAAGAGCAATAATCTGTCCCTTATTCTGCATCAAAGCGGCTAAGTGAAGTGTTTTCCCTCCCGCTCCGGCACAGGCATCAACCACCCTTTGCCCTTCTTTTACATCAAGGAAATAGCCTATTTTCTGAGAAGAGGCATCCTGAACTTCAAATAATCCTTCTTTAAACGCTGTCGTAAGAAAAACGTTCTTTTTTTCTTCTAACTGAACTGCATCAGGATAATTTTTGATAGGATATGAAACAATATTTTCATCAGCAAGGTCAGAAATCAGCTCTTTCGGAGTTGTTCTTAGAGAATTTGCTCTTAAAACCGTCGGAGCCTGCTCGTTCAAAGCCAACATTTCTTTCTCCCATTTTTCCCCCAATTCTTTTTCCAAAGTTTCAGCCAACCAATCAGGGATCGAATGTTCAATAGCTTTTGTAGGAACGGTATTTTTTTTAAGTTTCGTAAGAATATCAGCGATTTTAATTCCGTCGAACTCTTCAAACTTTTTATAATTGGTTTTACTCCAAAGAAGATATGCAATGATTAATTTATAGATATTATTTGGTTTTACCCCTTCACCCATATAGTATTCAAGACGTTTTTTCCAACGGATAATGTTGTAGAAAATTTCAGAAACAACCGCTCTGTCTTGGCTTCCCCATTTTTTGTGTGCTTTCAAAAGTCTTTCGATTACTTTATCGGCATATTTATTTTTTTCGAAAAATGTTTCTTGTAAAGCATCGTGAATTCCGATGGCTAAATTTCTGTGAATAAGTTCCATAAAATTGGGTTCTGCTATTTTGAATCTGCAAAAATACGAATTTAAGTTGAGAATTTTGGGTTCAAAATTTTTAGTTCTGTCTTTAAGGTTAATAGCATCCGACTTCCGTCCTCCCTCCTCCGACTTCCATTCCCAAATTTAAAATCCTACCTTTGCAAAAATTTAAAATATGAGTGATACTGTACTTTGTCCGAAATGCAGCTCTGAATTTACTTATCCTAGCGATAATTTGATGGTTTGTTCCCAATGTTTTTATGAATGGAATCCGGAAGAAGTGACTGCTGACGCATCAAATTCAGGCGCAATTTTAGATGCTAACGGGAATGAATTAAAAGATGGGGATTCTGTAGTTGTTGTCAAGGATCTTCCGGTAAAAGGCGCCCCGAAGCCAGTAAAAGCAGGAACAAAAGTTAAAAACATTCGTTTAAGACCTGACAGTGATCATAATATTGACTGTAAAATTGATGGATTTGGAGCTATGGCTCTGAAATCAGAATTTGTAAAGAAGGCATAAAAAAAGGAAAGAATTGGACAGTGTAATCTTTCAAAAGAGTCGATTGTCCTGTTAAGACTAATGTTCATCTTCAGAGGCAGAAAGAGAATTAACCAAAAATTTCCTTATGCTGTAGAAATACAAATGTAAGAAAAGTTTATATTCAATTCTTACGTTTGTATTTTTTTATTAAAAATTTAACAATATAAGTGCATTTAAATCTGACAGTTACATTAAAAAAGGTTACATTTTGCAAAAATAGTATTGATATTTTTTTTATAGCTTCAGATATCCCCCACCAGCAACCAACAACCACATACTTACCACAGATCAATGCATCTGATTTTCAGCTGTTGTAACTTTGTTTTACTAATATCAACAATATTATGGCAACTAAAAAAGTAGAAAAAATAGTATCTCCCAGACCTGCTCATTTTGTGGGTGATGGTTTTAGGGTTCATAATTTTATTCCGGGCGTACAGGGAATGGACATGAAAAGAATGGATCCGTTTCTTGTGCTGGATTACAATTCAAAATTTCATTTCAACGGAACAGATCAGCCGCGAGGTGTCGGAGTACATCCTCACCGAGGTTTTGAAACCGTAACCATAGCTTATAAAGGAAAAGTTCAGCATCACGACAGCGCAGGCGGTGGCGGAATTATCGGTGAAGGCGATGTACAATGGATGACCGCTGCAAAAGGCGTTCTTCACAAAGAATATCACGAAAAAGAATGGGCACAAAAAGGTGGATTTTTCCAGATGGTTCAACTCTGGGTCAACCTTCCTTCAGTCTACAAAATGAGCTGCCCGAAATACCAGTCCATCAAAAATTCAGAGATGACGAAAGTTGATCTCGGCGAAAACGGTTTTATCGAAGTTATTGCCGGAACATATAAAGATCAGAAGGGTCCCGCTTTCACTTTCAGTCCCGTGAATATGATGAATGCCAAACTGAAAAAGGGCGGAAATGCAGAATTCAGTTTTCCGGATACCTTCAATACCGGAGCTTTGGTTATCGAAGGAACTATCATCGTTAACGGGGAACAGAAAGCAGCAACCGATCATTTTGTTTTATTCCGAAATGAAGGCGAAACATTTACTATTGAAGCTTCAAAAGATGCTATTGTTTTAATTATCAGCGGCATGCCATTGAATGAACCGATTTATCCACACGGTCCTTTTGTGATGAATACCCGAGAAGAAATTATGCAGGCATTTGAGGATTATAATTTGGGACGATTTGGTTATCTGGCGGATTAATTTAATTCAAACTTATATATTGAGTTCTTTTTCTTAATTTTATGTGATTGTGTTTTCGTTGGTTTTCACAAAGACGCAAAGATCATTTGCAAACTTTATGTTCTAAGACGCAAAGATTTTATCTTCGATAAAATTGATTATGAAAAAAAATGAAAATCTTTGATTTTCTTGCGCCTTACAACAGTTTTAAAATTAAAAATTCTTTGTGTCTTTGGAAAATCCAACATCATTTAAAAATCCAAAATCATGAAATCAGAATTTGAAAATATAGCATTAGTAAACACCGGAAACCGATTCGAAATAGAATTCAACGGTCATTCCGCTTTTATTGATTATCGCGAAATGGGAAGCCAGATTGCCTTAAACCATACCGAAGCAGATCTGTTGATTTCAGGAACCGGCGCTGCAGAAGCCGTTGTCGAAAAAACATTACAATATATCGAAGACCATCATAAAAAAGCACTCCCCTTCTGCCCTTACGTTGCCGCATTCATTAAAAAAAATCCTGAGTGGAAACGTATTGTCGATGAGCGCTTTCACGGTTATGATCAACTTTAATTTTCCTTAAAGTACCGTAAACAGAAGAAAAATTAATTACATTAGCTTATATAAAATTTAAAAAACCACCTTAGTATCATGTCAAATATCGGACTTATTATAGAAGAAAAATCCGCGGATATAGGAAACTTTTTAGTCGGCAGACTATTGCCTTTCCGTGAAAAAAGAGCAGTCGGACCATTCGTTTTTATCGATCATATGGGACCTTCTGAGTTGAAAGATTACCAGAATCTTGATGTTCCGCCACATCCACACATTGGTCTTTCAACATTAACTTATCTTCTGGAAGGATCAATCTTCCACAGAGACAGTATCGGAAGTGCTTTGGAGATCAAACCTGGAGCTGTGAACTGGATGACTGCCGGAAAAGGAGTGGTACATTCAGAAAGAACACCGGAATATTTGAGACATTCTGATAAGAGACTTCACGGTTTCCAAATTTGGGTAGGGCTTCCGAAACATTTGGAGCAGTCTGAGCCTACTTTCCATCATATCGAAGCTGAAGAAATTCCGGTTTGGGATGAAGATGGAATTCAATATAAATTAATTGCGGGAGAAGCGTTCGGCAGAAAATCTCCGGTTCCGGTTCACAGCAAATTATTTTTTATTGAAATTAAAACTACAGATGCAAAAAAAATCAGCATCGGAAAAGATCTTTACGGTGAAGCCGCGATGTATGTTTTAGACGGAACTGTTACTACAGACGGAAATTCTTATGGTTCAAAGCAACTAATGATTGCCAAAGACACTAAATTGTGTGAATTTGACATGAGTGAAAACGGAACCGTTTATCTTTTCGGGGGCGAACCATTTGATGAAGAACGTTTTATTTTCTGGAATTTCGTAAATTCAGACAAAGAATTAATTGAAACAGCAAAAGTAAACTGGAACGACCAAAATCATGAAGCTTTTCCTTTAGTTCCGGGAGATGAGGAAGAATATGTTCCGCTTCCAAAAGCGATTTTAAACAGAAAACCGTAAAGAATTTTAAATATCAACGATGAAAATATTAGCATTTGCAGGAAGTACATCTTCCACATCAATCAACAGAGAACTGGTGAAATTTGTTTTGAAAGATTTTCAGAATGAAGACATCAATTTAATTGATTTAAATGATTTTGACATGCCCGTTTTCTCTGTTGACCGCGAGAAAAAAGGTTTCCCCGAAGAAGCGCATCACTTTTTGAAAGCTATTGAAGAATCTGATGTCATTATCTGTTCGCTTGCCGAACACAACAGATCGTACAGCTCGGCTTTTAAAAACGTTTTCGACTGGGCTTCGAGAATTAATGTAAAAGTTTTTCAGGATAAACCCATGTTTCTGATGTCGACTTCTCCCGGAGGTTACGGCGGTGGAAATGTGATGAATACAGCAAAAACATTTTTTCCGCAATTTGCAGCAGATATTAAAGATACTTTTTCACTTCCGAAGTTTTATGAAAATTTTGATTTGGAAAGTGGCGTTATCAACCCTGAAATGCTGAAAGAGCTCAAAGACAAAATTGAAAATTTTAAAAATCAGATTAAAAACTAAAAATTTAATTGATTTTTATATTTAAATTAGAACCCAACATAAAAAACAATGGCGGTAACGGTAAAAGCAAGTTTAGGAAAAGAAAAATATTACACACAGGTTGTCGCTGGTGAAAATACTTTGATCACCGATGAACCTGTAGATAAAGGCGGACAGAATAAAGGTTTTAACCCTTTTGAAATCCTGGCAACTTCTTTGGCAAGCTGTACGGCAGCAACCCTGAGAATGTATATCGATCGAAAAGAATGGGACGTTGAAAACATTAACGTAGAAGTAGAACTTGAAAACTTTCCATTGACCAAAAGAGCGATCTTTAAAAGAGATATCAGCTTTGAAGGCACAAATCTTGATGAAGAACAATTGAAGAGACTTCACACGATTGCGGACGCGTGCCCGATACATAAAATATTAACAAACGAAATAGAAATATTAACCAAATTCTCATAATATGATTGAAGTAAAACAAAACAACGACGAAAAGCACGGAAATTTTGAGGCATTCATAGAAGGAAACCGCGCAGGTTTGATGACATACACCTGGGCTGGTGAAGAGAGATTTATCATCGACCATACTGAAGTGGAAGAAGCATACAACGGACAAGGTGTTGGCAAAGAAATGCTTGTGGCTGCGGTAGATTTTGCAAGAAAAAACGGAAAAACCATTATTCCGCTTTGCCCTTTTGCAAAAGCTACTTTCCAGAAACATGAAGAGCTTCAGGATATTTTAGTTAATCAGACTCCGGTTCAATAGAAGTAAAAGGGTAAAGGTAAAAAGAAACAGGTGGGTGAAGTCATTATTTTAAGAGATTCCCATTTAACCTTTGATTTTATCTTTAAGAGTCAGGAATTACAAAACAAGGCAGATGATTGATAAAGCCTGAAAAGGTGAGATAATGTAAAAATCATCAAGCATTCATCCAATACTGCCGAGTTCATGCTAAAATAGAGAAACCTTCCAGAGTAACATCCGGAAGGTTTTTTCTTTTCCGGCAGACCATAAAAAAACTATATTTGTAAAATTTTAATCGAATAAAATTATGTCTCCATTTATATTACTTGCCATCATTATCGTGTATTTTGCATTGCTGCTTTGGGTAGCCTACCGCACCGGAAAAGGAAGTGATAATGAGAGTTTCTTCATCGGAAACCGTAAAAGTAATTGGATGCTTGTGGCGTTTGGAATGATCGGAACTTCACTTTCGGGAGTTACTTTTGTGAGCGTTCCGGGAGCTGTTGGAAATGACAAATTTGCTTATTTACAGATTACTGTGGGATATTTGATAGGTTATGTGATCATCGCCTACGTTCTTCTCCCTTTATATTATCGATTAAAATTAACCTCTATTTACGGCTATCTTCAGCAAAGAATGGGTCATCTTTCCTATAAATCGGGAGCATGGATCTTTATTGTTTCGAGATTGGTGGGTGCCACTGCGAGATTATATCTTGTGGTGAATATTTTACAGGTTGCCATTCTGAACAGTTTGGGCGTTCCTTTTATTGTTACAACATTGATTATTCTCGCAATGATCATTCTTTACACCTATGAAGGCGGAGTGAAAACCATTGTCTGGACCGATACTTTACAGACTTCATGTATGCTTTTAGGATTAATTATCTGTACTGTTTATATGCTGAACCATTTAGGATTAAGCTTAGGTGAAAGTTTTACCGCGATGAACGAAAAAGGCTATACAAAAATCTTTGATTTTGATCCTAACCAGAAAAGTTTCTTCATTAAACAAGTCTTAGCCGGCGCATTTATCACCATCACCATGACCGGAATTGATCAGGAAATGATGCAGAAAAGTTTATCGGTTACCAAACTGAAAGATTCTCAGAAAAATATGGTGACATTAGGCTTTATTTTATTGGGTGTTATTTCATTATTCCTTTATATGGGCGGGCTTTTACATCTTTATGGCGCTCAGGAAAATGTGGCAAGTGCGGGAGATCAGTTATTCCCCGATATTGCTTTGAATCACATGCCTCCATTTATCTCCATCATCTTTATTATTGCGTTGATTTCAGCCTTATTTCCAAGTGCAGACGGGGCGATGACGGCTTTAACCTCCTCTTTATGCATCGATATTTTCGGAATGAAGGAGAAAAAGGAATGGGATGATAAAAAGAAGGAAAGATTCAGAAAAAATGTTCACCTGATCGTGGCATTATCTTTCTTAATTATGGTGATTATCTTTAAAGTCATCAATGATAATTCGATGATTGGTTTAATTCTTAAATTGGCAGGCTTCACGTATGGGCCGCTTTTAGGACTTTTCGCCTTTGGAATTTTTACTAAATTTAAAGTGAAAGACAATCTGGTTCCATTCGTTTGTATTGCTGCGCCAGTGACCTCTTATTTTATCGATAAATATCAGGAAACTTTGTTCGGAGAATTTAAAATCGGGTTGGAATTATTGATTATTAATGGATTGCTTACTTTTATTGGGCTTTGGTTGATTAGAAAGAAATAAATTTCGATCGATTTAAAATAACATTGTTTACCCAGCAAATGAAAAAATTTAACAATAGGCTTTTCAATGCTGCATTACCTTTATTCTTTTTCGAATGGTGGTATATTTTACTTGCACTTGTATTTGTTGTAATTGTTGAAACATTCATTTTTTCAAAATTTTTTCAGATTAAATTTAAATCGATTTTGCACGAAGTTTTGATAATGAATATCGTTTCAACTCTTGGCGGTTTCTTTCTTCAAGGTTTAATAAGGGTAATTGTAGGAATATCATTATTTACTCATTTTAAAAATTATTCCAAATATCCTCTTCTTAATATTATTTGCGGAAATGTTTCATATCCAGTAAATTCAAAAATTACAAGCGAAATTATTTTTGATTTAATTATAAGTCTTGTAATTGCATTAACTATTTCAATTTTTATGGAATATCATTCAATAAAAAGAAATAAAATCTTCAATAACCTCAAAAAGCCTAAAATTTTAAAAGGAGTTATCATAGCCAACATAATATCTTATGTCTTATTAAGCATTTGGATCTCCTACAAACTCAATCATTTTTAATTAAATTAAAGTTTTTTTCAAGCTATCCTGCCCCTTTTCTATTTCCGTAAGCCACTAAAAAATTGTAGATTTGTGTATATATAAATCCTATACAATGAGTAAAAGTATCGAAGAGTTAAAATCTCTTACTACGCAAATCAGAAGAGACATTTTGAGAATGGTTCACGCTGTAAATTCAGGACACCCGGGAGGAAGTTTAGGTTGTACAGAATTCTTCACAGCCCTTTATGGAAAGGTGTTGAAGTATGATCTTCCTTTCACAATGGAAGGTAAAAACCAAGACCATTTCTATCTTTCAAACGGGCATATTTCTCCGGTTTTTTATTCTACTTTGGCTAGATTTGGCTTTTTCCCTGTTGAGGAATTGAGCACTTTCAGAAAATTAGATTCAAGATTACAAGGTCACCCGACAACGCACGAAGGTTTACCAGGTATCAGAGTCGCTTCAGGATCTTTAGGACAAGGGCTTTCTGTAGCATTAGGTGCTGCTGAAGGTAAAAAATTAGACGGAGACAACTCTTTAGTATATACTTTACATGGAGACGGAGAATTGCAGGAAGGACAAAACTGGGAGGCATTTATGTATGCTTCTGCAAAAAAGGTAGACAACATCATTTCCACGATCGACTATAACGGACAGCAGATTGACGGAAGCACAGAACACGTACTTTCATTAGGAAATCTTCATGCTAAGCTTGAAGCGTTCGGATGGACTGTTTTAGAAGAGAAAAACGGAAACGATCTAGAAGCCGTAATTGCTATTTTAGAAAAAGCAAAAACAGAAACAGGAAAAGGAAAACCTGTCGTTATTCTTCTTCATACCGAAATGGGTTATGGTGTAGACTATATGATGGGATCTCACGCCTGGCACGGAAAAGCTCCGAATGACGAGCAACTGGAGACCGCATTCAAACAATTATACTTAGAAGCTCCTGCGGATTATTAATTATAAGCAATCAATAATTGGTAATAAGTAATCTTTTAATCTTTAATTAATAATTAAAATAATGAAATATACATATACAGAAAAAAAGGATACACGTTCAGGATTCGGAGCGGGATTAGCTGAACTTGCTGACAAAAATCCTAATGTTGTAGCACTTTGCGCAGACCTTATCGGTTCTTTAAAAATGGAAAAATTCATTGAAAAAGCACCGGAAAGATTCTTCCAGGTGGGTATTGCAGAAGCCAATATGATTGGTTTGGCTGCAGGTCTTAGCATTACGGGAAAAATTCCTTTTACAGGAACTTTTGCTAACTTCTCTACTTCAAGAGTGTACGACCAGATTCGTCAGTCGGTAGCGTATTCTAATAAAAATGTAAAAATATGTGCTTCTCACGCAGGTCTTACTTTGGGTGAAGATGGGGCAACTCACCAGGTTTTGGAAGACATCGGAATGATGAAAATGCTTCCAGGAATGACGGTAATCAATACTTGTGATTATAACCAAACAAAAGCGGCAACTTTAGCTATTGCTGAGCACGAAGGTCCGGTATATTTAAGATTCGGAAGACCGGTTGTTCCCGTTTTCATTCCGGAAGATATGCCTTTCGAGATCGGAAAAGGAATTCTACTTCAGGAAGGTACTGACGTAACCATCGTTGCAACAGGTCACCTTGTCTGGGAATCTCTTGTAGCAGCTGATGAGCTTGAAAAAGAAGGTATTTCTTGTGAAGTGATCAATATCCACACAATTAAACCTTTGGACGAAGAAATCATCTTAAAATCAGTTGAAAAAACTGGTAAGATTGTTTCTGCGGAAGAGCATAACTACCTTGGAGGTTTAGGTGAATCTATCGCTGGAATGTTGGCAAGAAAAAGACCAACAAGACAGGAATTCGTTGCGGTAAACGATACTTTCGGAGAATCTGCTACTCCGGCTGAATTGATGAAGAAATATAAAATTGATTCTGAAGCGGTAAAAGAAGCGGTAAAAAGAATTTTAGATAAATAATTTCTTTTGAAATATACATTGAAAGCATCCGAATTGGATGCTTTTTTTATTGAAAGATAGCAATGACGTAAGATATCCGTAAAAATTTTTCAATCTAAATGATAGGGAATTTCAAGGTAACTTCCCGTATATACTTTTATTTTTAAAGGTTCCCCCGCATCCTCGATAGACTCATCATTCACTGGCTTACCCGAACCATAATTGATTTGCCAGAAAGGACTTTTTACCGCGCCAATAGATACAAGCAGCTGACTTCCCTTTTCTATTTTTTTGCTGATGAAGTCATTAAGTTCTACGGTAATCATCTCTTTCTTATCAGGAGTAAAAAAATCTCTTTTTTCACTTCCGCTTTTATAGCTTGCTCGCCATACATTGGTTGAGAGTTGAAAATATTTCCCGTCAGGCATCAGTTCGTTGATATTGATGTACAGGTCTGCATCTTTTTTATTCATGCTCAAAGCCAATGTTAGTGATGCATTCCCAGAAAAATCAAATGCTTTTTCAAAAGGTGATGTTGAAAAAATAAGATTATCGCGGCGATACAGGGAGTCATCAACAATTAAATACTTAAACCCCATTAACTCATCAACATCTGATCTGTTGCCGTAATCCACCGAAAAAGGGGAAAATTCTTCATGTTCATTTTTTGAAGCAGACGCTGTAAGGCTACCATGCTCAGGATCCAAGTAAAGCTTGAGTTTATTTTTTCCCAACTCATCAAGGGTATGTATATGTTTCCAAACATTGGTTCCCATTACCTGATAATTCACCTTATCTTTTAGAAAAGAGGGTTTTGGTTTTCCTTTTAAAATATAATCAAACCATTCTACCGTGAGCTTGTTAATATCTACGTGAGCCACCGGATCTATCCTATACCCCCTCACCTCTTTTTTGATAATGCCTTGTGCTCCAAGATGATCATAAGGACCTATCACTAAATAATGTTCCGCATCTTCATGATATTGATAATGTTGGTTAAAATAATATAAGGCTCCTAATTTATTGGCGTCGAAATATCCCGTAATCGATAGTATGGGAATATCTACAGTACGAAAATCGGTCCTGGAAGGAATCATTTTTTGCCAATATTCATCTTCCTCGGGATGATTGAGCCATTTTTGAAAAACAGGATTCGGTTTTCCGCTGACGGAGTCTAATTTCCGGAACGATGTGCCGCTTATATACCAGTTTTTGTAAACGGAATTCCATTTTCGGGTATCATTAAAATCACGGTAATCCGTCATTTTGTTATTCATTACCTGATTCAGCCATTGCAGGGTATATGCAAAAAAGATATGATTTCGCATAGGAAAATCCATAGTCCCGATACCTACCGCAGCCTGGGGGACTATTGTTTTCAGGGAGGCATGAAGCTTTTTTGCAGCTGCCCATTGGCTGAAAGCTGAATAACTTCCCCCCATCATACCTACTTTTCCATCACTCCATTGCTGGCGAATGATCCACTCAATAGCCTCATTAATATCTTCTTCTTCATGTTCAAAAGGCTGTACCGTATCGGGGCTTAGGTATTTGCCCCGTGTATTGAGAATTACGGAAGCGTAGCCTCTTTTCGCCCATTCCTTTCCGACGTTGATATTATTAACATCAGCATAAATGGTATTCATTAAAATCGTACTTTGAGGAGCAGGTATTTTTTTGTCGAGGATCACGCTGAGCGTCAATATTCCATGATCTTTTGTCTCTATGGTTATACTGTCGTAAATTTTAAATTCATGATCAATCCGGTAACGGTATTCATCACTTCGGGGATTTATGGTATCCGTTTTTCTGCTTGAAAAATATGCCTTTCTCTTCATCAAGACCATCTTCCCCCCATCCATCTTTTTCGCGCTGAATTGGGAGCAAAACAGGATTAGCATACAAAAAATGCAATAAACGGCACTCTTTTTTTTCATTTTAAATCAATTGTGATCATCAAGATTTAAAGATAGTGCTTTTAATAGAGAAAAAGGCAAATGTAAAAATAGGCCGGTGGAGAAAGTTAAACTTAAAAAATAACGGATAACACTTCTACAAGCTCACCACGACTACATTATACATTGTACATTAAACTTCCGGCATCTGTCCCTATTTCCAGTCTACCCGCCGATTTCTGTGTCCGGTTCATATGAAAATGACCCGTATTTAAAAATATTCTTCCATAGATTAACCGCTCTCTTTGTGAAAGCGATTTTCTACTTAAAAAACTTCCACTTCGGGATAATCGCCAACATTCCGAATCCTGTAAAAAGGAAAAGGTTGGTAACATCTGTATACAAGAATGTAGATAAGTAATAACTGTGCATAAAGAAATGCAATATCAAAAGAGCAGGGAAAGTGAAGATCCCGATCTTTCTGTAAAAAAGCATTAATACCAGGCTAAGCATCATCAATGCATCAATAGAGAAAATAATGTAAAAATACCCTCTTGGGATGTTTAAAAAGTCGTGCTGAAGATATTCATCCACATCAATCCCCAATCCCATGATTGTAAACAGCATCAGCGCAGCAAAAGCGCCTATAAATCCCCATCCTTTCTTAGGATTTTCATCAAAATAACTGTACTCTTCCATAACTACAAAAATAAAGAACTTATGAGAGATTTCATAAGTTCTTTTATATAATTCGTTTAAAATTTGAATTAAATAGAAATAGCGTTAATCAGTCTGTTTTTGTCGCTTAAGTATTCTTCCATAGAAATCATACTTTCCGTTCTCATGACATCCTGAATATCATCTATCTGATAGATAATTCTTTTAGCATCTTCCGTATTTTTAGCTCTTACTTTACAGAAAATATTGTATTTCCCTGAAATTACGCTCGCCTCAATTACGTTAGGAATACTTGTAAGCTCTTTTAAAACCTCCTGTGTACGGTTTGATTTTGTTAAAAGAATTCCTATGAAAGCTGTAAAATGGTAATCTAATTTACCATAATCGATATTAAGAGATGATCCCAAAATAATACCTGCATCCTCCATTTTCTTCACTCTTACGTGGATTGTTCCGGCAGATACGTCCATCTGTTTAGCAATCTCAGTAAAAGGCATTCTTGTGTTTTCTACTAAGAAATCAAGAATCTTCTTGTCTATTTCGTCCAGTTGATAGTTCATATTAGTTAAATTACAATTTTCTTAAAAAATATAAGTATTTTTTGCAAATTTATAAAAAAATATTTAACTAAAAAAGATATCTCAAATATTAACAATAATTAACACAGATGATAAAAATCATTAAAATATTCTGATTATTTACCCCCTGATTTTGTAGAATCTGTTTTTATTTCACTTTTAGATTCCGGCTTTTTTTTGTCTTTCTTCTTCTTAAATAAAGAATTAAAGCTCTTCGTCCACACAATACCCCCGCCATACGCTTGATTAGCAGAACCGTTTGTTCCCGCTCCTGTGATACCCATTCCAATATTACTTGGCTTTGAGTAGCCCCGCAATACTAAACTTCCGTCATTCTTTTTTGAAACATCATATTCGATAGACCCTTCTCCAGATAAATAATTGGTTTCGGTGGCTTCTGTCTTCGTTAAAGGGATTCCAAGACCTGTTTTCACATTAATCCTCGGAGATACCGCAACGCTGATCCCTGCATTGGCTCTGTCCCCTGTATTGGAATACTGATCCCCCTTTACATAGTTAAGATCGATTTGGAATTCGTTACTCATGGTATTCAATACAGATCCCAATTGTTTTAAAAGGATATTATATCCCGAAGATTCTGCTACACCCGCCACATCGATATCTACGCCCCCTGTATTAGACACATTAAAACTGTTTAACAATAAAATAGAACCAAACTGAAGTACTTTTTCACCTTCCTGACTCATTTTGGCGGCCAAAGTTTCTTTTATCTGACTGGACACATCCATTGCAGTGACGTTGAGGTCAACTTTAGGATCAATTAAAGACTGGGTGATATTAGCCTGTAAAAGAATACTAATAGGCTGCAGGCTTCCCATATTCAGATACTGGCCTGCATTGGAAACCATTCTTATATAATTAGCTTTGATGTCAAGCGCGGGTTTCATGGCATCGCCATCCCAACGGATGCTGCTTCCTTTATCAATCTGGAAGGTTTTATTAAGAATTGCTTTAGAAACGAAAGTTCCGTTTTCCACTTTATACGTTCCTCCCATTCCTATATTTCCCTGACGGCTCATTACGAAACGTAAATCATCAGCAACCCCTTTCACCGTAATATTTCCTACATCATCACCGATTAAAACATTTACAGTAGTACCTTTATCAACATCCAGATTAAAATCGATATTCATATTAGCTCCTGTCTTTTTCTTTTCTTCCAATGTGACCAAACCGTCTTTTCCTTCCTTAAGGAATCTCAGCATTTTAAATTCTTCAACATTCGACGTTGAACCTGAATTAAAGGTAAATGTACTTCCGTTCAGGGCCTTCATATTCGGTGTTGAAATATTCAATCCGGAAACCGGGCCGTCTACGTAAAGATCTCCCTGCCCATATACTCTTCCCCAAAACAGATCAGAATCTTTCTGCGTGGTATTCAACATTAATAAATTATCTGCTCTCATCACGAGATTGACCCCCATCGACGAAAGGGTTTCAAACTGAATAGCTCCAGAAATATTTCCTTTTGAATTGGATCTTCCGTCGTGAACTTCAATATTATTAAGAATCGCCAGGCCTTTTGATAAAGGAACGACAGTATCATCAAATGAATAATCCACACCAGTAAACAACAGTTTCAATCCAAAACCTTTCAATCCAATATCTCCACTATAATCAAGATCATTGAATTTTCCGGCAATTTTAAGATCTCCTGTTGCCTTACCTCGTAAATTTCCGAAAATAGACTGTACAAATTGCTGCGTGAACGCCAGATCGAAATCACGCATTTCAGCCGTAAGATCAATGGTTGGTGTCGCTGTATTGTTATTTACAGTTCCTGTTAAGTTTAAGCTGTTATTGCCTAAAACACCCGCAGAACTTACTTTTACATCAATATCATATACATTCAGAGAGAAACCGTTGGTTGCAGAAATCGTAATATCACCCATATCATTTCCGTTCATCATGATATCATCAATTGTCATATCCACCAAAGGCTGCAACGTACTTTTATCCATTCGGATCTTCACAGTTCCGTTGGCTAATCCTTTAATATTCATCGAATTTCCTCCAGACTGCATTTCCATGAGTTTCTCGATTGCAAAATTGTCGATATCAGCCTCTACATAGAAATCCTTGATCGATTTAAACTGAGCATCTTTAATAAGCAGAGCACTGTTATCAGAATAGATCCGGAGATTGTGAATATCAAAATCCGAAGTTTTTTTACGATACGTAATAGAATGATTAAGCGTGGGACTGGTATCTATTGCCCAGGTTACATTATTCAATTTCACCTCGGTAGGTTCAAACCTGAAAACGTAATCTCCAATTTCATTGGTGGACTGATCTACATTTATGGCATACACTTTAAGATTATCTTCAAGCTCATCTTCAGGACTTCCGTGTTTAAATGTTGTCGATAAATGCAACGTGGAATTATCTTCATTCTTACCGCTTAACACAAGATCTTTGATAATATTTTTATTGTACTGAAGCCTACTTACACGAGCATACAACTGCTCACTGAGATTTGCTGTATTAATTCTAACCACAACACTGTCTACCATTGCACTGTCTTTGCTGATGTTCTCCCTGTCATTTAACTTATAATCAGGATTGGCAGCAGCCAGCGCTTTATCTGCTTCGGTGATTTCCTCAGTTTTGGTCATCATATATTTCAACGCAGCAGCATCAAGATTAAGAATCAGATTATTTGAATTACCGTCGTATTCACCTTCTACTTTTGCACCTTTAGGAATTCGAAGATCTGGTAAGAAATAATTAACCAAACCTTGCTCCACATCAAAGCCCATCGTAAAGTTTTGCCCTCTGTAGAGCTTTCTCGGCGGTGGACCTACCAAAATTTTTCCTAAACCATTTTCCACCATTCCTGCTAAATCAGCAAGATTATAACGTCCTGAAATTTTCCCGTTAGCAGCTCCCGGCGCATCCACATCAATCACTCGGTTTCCTCCTTCCACAAAAGTCTTCAGCTTTGCACTCGGAATATTATATTTTTGAGTAGCCGTTACAAAATTTAAACTATTGGCTTCCACATCAAGCGTTAAATCATTAATAGAAGACATCGACATTTTACCAACCACTTTTCCGCTCACGATTTGGTTTCCCGGCTTATTGGTAAAATAATTCATATTTAAATAACTCACATCCGCATCAACATTCATTGCCACTCGTGAGGTACTGAAATCAATTAAACCTTTAATCGCAGCTTTTGCCTGTTCATCATTAATCGTAATGAGTCCGTTGTATTTTTTATGATCGAGTACACCATCCAGATAAAGATTATTAATTTCTTTATCCATGATTTCGATGCTTGTGATCTGAGATTTTGTGGTTAGTTTCATGGTGTTGACATCAAAACTTTGTCCGTTGATGTCAAACCTTCCTGAAATAAGACCTACCGTTTTATTTTTAGTAATAACCGAAGTATTCAAATCTTTTACTTCTGCGAGACCCGTAAATTTAGGAATAGCGGTGCTGTAATCTGTCAGGGAGAATTTTGTAATTTTCGCCTGACCAATTCCCGTCATCAAATTTCCGTTTTCCACATACACCTGTTCAGGGTTCACTTTTGCCGTACCGTTATATTTTAATTTACCGAAATCATCCGCAAAATTTTTCATTTTGATAGAAATAAATGCCGGCATCATTGCTTTTAGATCTTTGTAGGTAAAATCCGCAGACAGGTTATTGGTTTCAATCAAAAAATTACCTTTCAGTAAATTATTCACCTTCATGGTTTTGGTGGCAATATTCACCGTTGGATTACTGATATGGAAGTTTTCGAGAGAAAATTTATTTAATGGGCCTGTCATTTTTCCGGACACATTGAAAGGAATAAAATTATCCCAATTCGTCACAAAATAACTGATGTCATACCCGCTCAATTGGCTTCCCTGTTCAAGATTCATATCCCAACGGACACGGTCTGCAAAGTCCGCCCAAGAACCTTTATGAAGATTAAATTTAATATCTCCCTGCAACAGCGAGTGATCGGTATTTAATGTTAAATCTTTAAGAAAAAGAAAATCCGGCGTCATGGATAATTCCGTGGAAAAAGTATCCACCAAATGAGATTTACCCCACCTTTTTGTGGTGAAAGACATATTATTGATGATGGCAGAGATATTGGCGCCGTTTACTTTTACGTTAGGCGCTTTCAGGTTAAAATTTGTTGCCGTCAGCCATTCTCCTTTATCTCCGGGAGAGTTTAAATTAACAATAGAAACCTTAGAATCAAGAATCTGTAATCGTGAATTTAACTGAAAAGGAGGCTTATTCGGATCATGCTTTTTCCCACTGTCGAATAACTGGGTAAAACGGATAAAGTTGGAAATACTGTCACCTTTATAAGTGATTACTTTTACGTCTGCATTTTTTAAGGTTAAAGAATTAAAACTTAAAGAGTTGTTTTTGCCAACATTCTTTGCTAATGAAAACCAATCTGAATTGGCAATAAATTCTTTAGCCGTAATAAAATCAAGCCCTTTATTATCTTTTATTTTCAACCCTTTGATCTTTACATTCCCGAAAAAATTAACCTCAACACTTTCGGTAGACATTTGTGCCTTAAAATCTCGATTAACCAATTGCAAAGCCTGATCGGCAGCCCATTGTTTGGTGATCGGAAGATTGATAATAATGATAATTGCTGTGATAAGACCAAATCCCAGCCAAAAAAGAATGAGTAATAATTTAGCCCACCAGGAATAGCTGGTAACATCTTTTATCGCCTGTTTACCAAACTCTTCAGCTGTTTCCACGGGATGATGAATGGCATCTGATGCCAGCTCAGACGCACCTTTAACAGTCTCTTTTACAACCCCTTCAGCATTTTCCACAGCCTTATGTACCTGATCCCCTAAGTTACCAGCTACTGATTTTTTGTTCTCATTCTCGTTATTATTCTCTAACTTTGCCATTATTATGAGCGACTCTATAATTTTAGGTATTGAATCGTCCTGCGACGATACATCAGCAGCTATCATCAAGGGAAATTCTATTCTTTCGAATATCGCTGCGACTCAGGCCATCCATAAAGAATATGGCGGTGTAGTTCCTGAACTGGCATCGCGCGCGCATCAGCAGAATATCATCCCCGTTGTTGAAAAATCTTTAACCAAAGCAAATATACAACAAAATGCAATTTCTGCTATAGGATTTACACGTGGTCCCGGACTTTTAGGTTCACTTCTTGTGGGCACCTCATTTGCTAAGTCATTGGCTATGAGTTTAGATGTCCCGTTAATTGAAGTAAACCACCTCCAGGCGCATATTTTAGCGCATTTCATTGAGGATGCAAATCCTATGCCGCCCAAATTTCCTTTTTTATGTCTTACGGTAAGCGGAGGGCATACGATGATTGTTTTGGTGAAAGATTATTTCGACATGGAAATCATTGGTAAAACCATTGATGATGCAGCAGGAGAAGCATTCGATAAAATCGGAAAAATCTTCGATTTAGATTATCCGGCAGGGTCCATTATTGACAGACTGGCCAAAGAGGGAAACCCGGATGCTTTTAAATTTAATAAACCAAAATTAGAGAATTACGATTATTCTTTCAGTGGAATCAAGACTTCTGTATTATATTTTATACAAAAAGAAGTTAAAAAAGACCCTGATTTTATTAAAAATAATTTAATTGATCTTTGTGCTTCTGTACAAAAAACCATTATTGAAATTTTAATGGCTAAACTGGAAAAAGCGGCAAAAGATTTAAATGTAAAAGAAGTTGCCATTGCCGGCGGCGTTTCTGCTAATTCTGAATTGCGAAAAGTAATGCAGAACAATCATGAAAAACTAGGCTGGAACATCTATATTCCTAAGTTTGAATATACAACCGATAATGCTGCAATGATTGCCATGGTGGCGCAATTGAAATTTGAAAGAGGAGAATTTACCGATTTGAGAACCTCTGCCACTTCAAAATATGATTTATGAGAATACTGTTAGAAGAAAAAATACTCGAAAAGCATTCTAAAAAAAATTCAAAATATTACTGGGTTTTAGAAACGATAACCGGGAAAAATGAAGTTACTGACGAGTTTGACGAAAGTTTTGAAATGATCGGCTCAGAAACAGGATTTATTCAGAATATCAAGGAAGAAATTATTGAGAAAATAAACTCAGAGAACGTTTTTAGTTTTGAATATGAACCAAAAGAAGGCGATTATCTGTCAATTAAAAATAATTTAAGAAAAAAAGAATATCTGAATCTTATTTTCCTGAATAATCTTTGGGTTGAAGAAATTTATGCGTGTACCTACCGTGATTGCGAGGGTGATATTTACACCACAATAAAAACCGGAGTCGCATTTTTAAGCGAGAATGAAATTTATTTTTAAGAATCAATCACTTATCAATAAAATCCAGGCAGATTCTAAATATTTTACCTATGAAACTTTTTTTTGGAGAAATAAATAACGGAAAAGCAATCATTAACGATGAAGAGCAGCAACACATTGTAAAAGTTCTTCGAATGAAAAATGGAGAGGAAATTCATTTAACGGACGGAAAAGGAAATCTGGCTTCCGGAACATTAATGATTGAAGGAAAAAAGGCGAATATTGAAGTTTCAGAAATAAAGACAGATTTACCAAATTTCAGTTCAAAGCTTCATATTGCGATTGCTCCAACGAAAAATATTGACCGTATTGAGTTTTTTGTAGAAAAAGCCGTGGAAATGGGAATTTCTGAGATCACCATTTTACAAACCGAAAAAACAGAACGTAAAAATATCAACATCGATAAACTGAGAAAGCAAGCTGTTGCCGCTTCAAAACAAAGTTTGAGATTTCATTTTCCTGTTATTAATGATATTATTAAAATTCAGGATTTTCTGAAGAATATAGATTCAGAAACAACTTTTGTGGCGCACTGTCATGAGAATTTAGAAAGAATTGATTTGAAAGAAATTCCAGCATTGGAAAATGTAACGTTCTTTATTGGTCCTGAAGGAGATTTTTCGGAAAAAGAAATTTTGTTTTTGGCTGAAAATAATGTGAAAGCAGTTTCATTAGGAAACCAAAGATTGCGAACGGAAACGGCAGGCATCTTTGTAGCAGCTTGGAATTATTACAATTTAATATAAAAAAAGGAGACTCAATAAGAGGGCACTGAAAAAGTAAACTTCATTAAAAAAAATAAGCAAAACTTTAAAAGTTTTGCTTATTTTTTTATCTTCAATGTAAATTTCAATAGCAAAGCAAATGTTAATACAGCAAGAAAAACTTCCGTTGAGTGCCTATTCCGGTTTGTATGATTTAATTGTACCGAAGGAAAACCTTCTTAGAAAAATTAATGAGCTGATTGATTTTTCTTTCATCTATGATGAGCTTTTGAGCAAATACTGCTTAAACAATGGTCGCAATGCTGAAAGTCCGGTACGGATGTTTAAATACCTGCTTTTAAAAAGTATTTATACAGTTTCTGATGTAGATGTGGTAGAGCGTTCCCGGTATGATATGTCCTTTAAATATTTCTTGGATATGACTCCGGAAGAAGATGTAATCAATCCCAGTTCCCTTACAAAATTCAGAAAACTGCGTTTGAAAGATAGTGATCTTTTAAGCTTGCTCATTGGTAAAACCGTGAGTATTGCGATTGAAAAAGGCATCATCAAATCCAGATCCATCATTGTAGATGCCACTCACACCTTGTCGATGAGCAATCCTTTTTCAACGATAGAAGTATTGCGGGAGCGCTCAAAACTGCTTCGCAAGACCGTTTATCAGTTTGATGAAGAATTTAAAACTAAAATGCCCTCAAAAAATATTGAAAATGATTTAAACAAAGAATTGGATTATTGCAGAGAACTCGAAAAACGCATTGAAAACGAAGCTTCTATCAGGGAGATTCCTGCTGTAAAGGAGAAGCTGAATCTTTTGAAGGAAACAGTGAGAGACACCGGGGAGCAGATGGTTTTTTCAAAAGATGCCGACGCTAAAACGGGTCACAAATCGGCTGACAGTTCTTTTTTCGGATACAAAACGCACTTGGCGATGAGCGAAGAGCGGATTATTACGGCGGCCGTGGTAACTTCGGGAGAAAAAGGCGACGGCCCGGAACTGCCAAAATTACTGCAGATGAGCCAGGACAACGGGATGGAGGTAGATGCCATCATTGGTGACGCTGCTTACAGCGGAAAAGAAAATCTGAAAATTGCGGGCGAACAAAATATTAAAATAGTAGCCAGACTTAATCCTTCCATCACCCAGGGTTTTCGAAAAGATGAAGACCGTTTTGATTACAATAAAGATGCCGACCGTTTTGTGTGTCCTGCAGGGCATTTGGCGATTCGCAAAGCTCGTGGCGGGAAGAAACACGTAGGCGGAAATCAAGTGGATACCTATTATTTTGATATTGAAAAATGCAAGGTTTGCCCATTAAAAGAAGGATGTTATAAAGAAGGAGCAAAATCTAAAACTTATTCGGTTTCCATAAAATCAGACTTACATAAGGAGCAAATGATTTTTCAGGAAAGCGATTATTACAAAGAAAAATCGAAACACCGCTATAAAATCGAAGCCAAAAACAGCGAGCTTAAAAACGTACACGGCTACGACAGGGCGATTGCAAATGGTATTGAAAATATGCAAATGCAGGGTGCAATGGCTATTTTCACTGTCAATTTGAAGAGAATCCTGAAATTAATATAGAGAAATCGATCTATACTCCGTCTTTTATAAACATCGCAGGCGTGGCGCAATATCAATCCCGTTAAACCTCAAAAATTTGATACTGAAAAAAAGAAAAAAAGCTTATTACGAAGGTTTAATTTTCGTAATAAACTCTTAATTCTAACTCCAAATCAATTGGTAATTCTATATGAACGGGGTTTTTCAGTGCCCTCCTCAATAACAGTCTCCTTTTTCATTATTTCCAATCAATATTATTTTCTCTCAAATATTTTTCAAAAATCTGCTGGCCACTTCTCATCGAATTAACTGCCCAAAGAATTTTCATTCTCAATAATTTTTCTTCATTCAACTTATAATCAATATCAGATTTTATCAGCTTTTGCTTCAGTTCGTACATACAAATGGAAGCCGCCACAGAAACATTAAAACTTCTTGTAAAACCATACATCGGAATCGCTAATGTCTCATCTGCAAACTCAAGAATTTCTTTAGAAACCCCTTCCATTTCGGTTCCAAAAACCAAGGCAATAGGTTCTGTAATTTCATATTCAGGCAACATTTTCGCATTATTTTCCAGCGAAACAGCAACAATTTTGTATCCTCTGTCTTTTATTTTCTGAAAAGATTCCATATTTCGGGGAAGCTTTTCTACCTCAACCCAGGTATCGGCACCTTTTGTAACACGAAGGTTGGGTTCAAAACTATATTCTTCCTGCAAAGCCACCACCTTATGAAATCCGCAAGCTTCTACAGAACGTACAATGGCCGCCGCATTTCTGAACTGATACACATCTTCTACCACCGGAAGCACAAAATCTGAACTTTCCTGAGAAAAATGCTCTATTTTCGTTAATCTTTCCTCTGTTAAAAACTGTTTTAAATACTCAAACGTCTGTTCTAAATCTTTCTGCATTTAGTTATTTTTTTCAATAATAGAATGGAAAAGCTGCAATCATGACTTAAATTTTGTCATTGGCGTTTCATTCATTTTCAAATCTTTGCAAATTAACGTAATTTTGAAATTCTGAACCTGAAAGAAATTCAAATTCTTTAATAAAAGTAAAAAATGAAACGTAAAGTCCTGCTTATTTATACTGGTGGAACCATTGGTATGGAAAAAGATTATGAAACCGGAAGCCTTCGCGCCTTTGATTTTGGAAATATTTTTGAGAAAATGCCCGAAATGAAGCTTATGGAGTGTGAAGTTTTCGTTCATCCTTTTGAAAAACCGCTGGATTCTTCAGACATGGGCCCCGAGGAATGGAAAATCATTGCTCATTACATTCATAAAAATTACCATCAATATGACGGATTTTTAATTCTTCACGGAACAGATACCATGTCATATACCGCGTCTGCATTAAGTTTTATGCTGAAAGGTTTGACAAAGCCAGTTATTTTAACCGGTTCACAACTTCCCATTGGAGATTTAAGAACGGACGCAAAGGAAAATCTTCTCACCAGTCTTTACTATGCCAGTTTATACGAGCAAAATGATGCGGTTATTCAGGAAGTGGCCATTTATTTTGAATATAAATTATTGAGAGGAAACCGTACATTGAAGTATTCTGCGGAGTATTTTGACGCTTATTCAAGCCCCAACTACCCTATTCTTGGGCAATCGGGAGTTCATTTAAATATTATTAAAGATAATTTGCATCGTTGTGATCCGAGAATTGAATTTCATGTAGACGATCATATTTCTGAAGATATTATTTTCTGGAGAATTTTTCCGGGCATGAATCTGAATCACTTTAAAGAAATTCCTACGATGAAAGTTCTTATCCTCCAGGTTTTCGGTTCCGGAACGATTTTCAGCAGTGAGAAAACAGTGGAAACGCTTCAGCAAATAAGAAATAACGGAACTGAGATCGTGGTGGTAAGCCAGTGTATTTCAGGAGGTATTTCGTTTGGGAAATACGAAAACAGCAATATATTCTCCAGAATCGGTGCCATCAGCGGAAAAGATATTACTGCGGAAAGTGCCATCACCAAAGCCATGCACTTAATCGACAACCCGAATTACCGCGGAAGCTTCGCCGATAACTTCGCAAGAAGCCTTTGTGGAGAAATTTCAAAGTAATTTAACGAATTATTTGCAGATTCAAGAAAATACTCTATTTTTGCAATCTCAAATATAAAGAGAGGTGTCCGAGTGGTTGAAGGAGCTACCCTGGAAAGGTAGTATACGGGTAACTGTATCGAGGGTTCGAATCCCTTCCTCTCTGCAAATCAAAGTCTTACATTTTTTTGTAAGACTTTTTTATTTTTTTACATTTAACTGAATCAAATACAAAACGGATCAAGTACAAAAGTTGGGGACTAAGCAAAAAGTTTAACTCATCAGAACGTTTTTTGTTACTCTCGCAGATTTTGCAAATGATGCAGATTTTTTCCTTACACTTTACATATTAAACACTATGTTCTCCAAGGTTTTTGACAACTGCTAATCGTTGGCAGGCTTACCAGGCCATCCTACTTATCAGAGATCACTGAGATTAAACAAAAAAATATCAGCAGCATCATCTGTGAGAATCCGTATATCTGTGGGAAATAAAAATATAGGTGCATTCGTGGCAAAAAATACATCTAAACAATTTCTCCCCAAGTTTTGAAACTGATCCCAAAAGTTGGGGACTAGGGAAAAGAGTTTAGATAATGTAAGATGAAATTTTTTGCTCCCGCAGATTTTGCAAATGACACACATTGAGTTTCCGAGAATGTTGAAACACCAAGTATATTAAGTGTTTTTACAGCTAACTGTTTTAATTCTCACCAAACCTTTCTATTGATAAAAGACCGCAAAGGTTAAACGAAGAAAATCAACGATATCACCTGTGAAAATCTGTGCGATCCGTGGGAAATAAAAATATCCGTGCATTCGTGACAAAAAAAACAATCCATAAATCTCTATTCCTAAAAGATTCCTAAATCTCTTTTTTACTTTGTCCTGTTTTTAAACACCATTAAAAACATTTACGCAAGCTATTAATTAACAAAGTATTTAGATTTACAAAAATGAAAAAGACATTTAATATAGGGGCATTTGTTGTATTTTTATTCTTACACAGTTTCGTACGGGCACAGCTCAGCCCACCAGGCCTGGGAGATGCCAAAACAGCTTTTTGGTCGGCTTTTGGAGTAAAATACCCTTTGGATTCTTTGGGCAAAAAATATTCAATGAGTTATGTTGGATTAGGACGTAAAAGTAACCCTGATAATGATAATTTATTTTCTAAACAGGCCATTTGGGTAGTGAATCATGAAGTCTACCATTCTTTTGCTCCTCATCAGCAATATAGCTATGCAATAAGCTATCGTCGACAGCCGGAATATGAAAGTGATGCTCCCTACAAAAAAGAAGGAATTGAACAGGAATTGAGACTTTATGGACGATATGCGTATACTTTTGATTTGAATGAAAAATTAAAATTTAAAAACACAATTCGTCAGGAATTCAGAAAATTTTTTGATGCTGATTTCAATCAAGCAGAAGAAGATTTTCAATTACGAACACGTATTAAAAGTCAGTTGACCTACAATTTATCAGAAAAGAGCAATCAAAAAATATCTTTAAGTGTTGAAGAGCTATTTTCCGTAAGTCGCCTTCATCAACCGGATCATGAATGGACCCACTTTGGGTATAAAGAAATGCGAATTGCCGCTTATTATATGTTTACAATCCCGCGTTCTCCATTTACTATAGATATCGGGTATATGGATGACCTGATCCGTGACAGCAGAAGTATTCACCACGGCGGAGTTCATTATCTGGCTGCTGATCTGGTGTGGAATATTCCTTCTAAAAAATAGAGTGGGAATTTTTCCTTCGTGTTGCTTTACTGTCTAATTACGTATTCATCATAATTATTATATTTCCACAATAGAAAAAAATATCTTAACATTTGCCTAATTCTGTCCTAAGAAACCTAGAAAACCAAAATACATTTTTTCGGATTAAAATATCGATGTCATATTCTTTTCTAAATTTTTTTACCATATCATCGATAGAGAACTTGTACGGTTTATCCCAATCTGTTTCTTTTATAATTTTTCCTTTTTTGTCATAGTTTCGATCTAATCCACAAATGGCTCGATAAAAATTACAAAATAAAATAACACTTAACAGTAGAAGATATAATATGCTTTCTCCTAAATTTCAATTAGCTGAAATAGAGAATGAGATATTACTATATAATTATCTATTCTCAAAAAAATAAATAATTACCATTCTACTAGTTTTTCTTTATAAGTATGTTTATTCAAATTAAAGTGATATTTATTTTGAAGAAACAAACTCTTGTTTTACATTTGTCAATATTAAATTTTCACTAAATTAATGATGAAAAAACAGGTAAATATAGTCCTATTAGTTGTAGGCGGCTTAGCTTTTGCACAAGAAAATAACATATTAAAGATTCAGGATTCAATTAAAAATACAAAAGATATCCAAGAAATCTTGTTAAAAACACAGCGAAAAAAACAATTCATAGACAAATCTATTTATAGTTTTGATGAAGAAGCTTTGAAAAAAGCTAGATATGCTAATGATTTACTACAAACATTACCTGAACTTCAGTTTGATCCTATTTCTAATAGTATTTCCAGTATCAAAGGTGGCAAGTTTTTACTTTTAATTAATGGAATTGAAGCTACGGAATTACAGGCAAGAGGAATCAGACCAGAAAATGTAATTAAAGTTGAATATTACGATAATCCTCCTACTCGATGGGCTACAAGAGCAGATACTGTGGTTAACATCATCACAAGAAATCCAGAAATAGGTTTTGCAGCAGGAACTTCAATAAGTAGTGCTTTAACAACCGGATTTTTAAATGGTCAGGCCTATGCAAATTATACAAATGGAAGAAATAATTTCGGACTTGAATATAGTATTAACTTCAGAGACTATGACAATCGTCATACAAACAGAGTTTATGATTACACCCTACAAAATTCTCATTATAATACCAATGAAAATAAAACTGATCATTTCGGATATACTTATCAAGATGTTACATTAAGATATACTAATTCATTAATGGATAATTATGTTTTTCAGGCAAAATTTTCCATGAATATTTATAATTATTTCTCTAAAGGAAATGGTCAAAGTATTTTTACTACAAATAATAATTCAGAACTTCATGGTACTTCGCAGTACAGTGGGGAAAATTATAATCCTCCAAAACTAGATTTATACTTTTCGAAAAAACTGAGCAAGAAAGATGAAATCAGTTTCAATGTTGTGGGATCTTCTTACAGTAGCGAAAGTTTTGAGGTCGGAAAAGAATGGATAATAAGTTCTGATAACGTCGTTTTTGACAATGATATGAACTTAAAGGCAAAACAAAATAGTATTGTAGGAGAGATTGCGTACTCTCATGAATTCAAGGCAGGAAAATTAAGTACTGGATATAGGATTGATAATAATAATGTAGATAATACCTTAGAGAATCTTGCAGGAAGTTTTGATTTTTCCGTTAATTACTTAACTCAATACTTATACTCTGAATTTGCTGGAAAAAGTAAGAAGCTAATGTATCGTGTAGGTTTAGGTTTAACCAATATTAATAATAAAACAGCAGCAACAACTGATAATGACTGGACGATTACTCCAAAAATTATTTTAGGTTATGAATTGAAAAAAAATCAGAGCCTACGATTGACCAGTAGTTTTACTCCATACAGTCCGGGAAGTGCATCGTTAAGTCCAAATATCAACCAGGTTGTACCAAATATTATTTCTACAGGGAATCCTTACCTTACTATACAAAAAGCATGGAATAATAATTTAAACTATTCTTATAATAATAAGTATTTTGATTTTAACGCAAATCTTTTCTATAACTATTTAGACAATGCTATTAATAGTATGTACGTTTTATACAATAACAATACTCAATATGCATTAACTTACGAAAATGCAATATTTAGCTCCCGTACAGGCATACAATTAACAGGATCATTAAAACCATTTGGAAGCAGATTACTGGTTATTAAGGCTAATATTTATCCTACTATGCAACGTGTAAAAACAAATTCAGGAGTTCTTCTTAAAAACAATTATTTTGGTAACAATTTTACTATTTCTTCAGAATACAAAAACTTGAGTTTGAGTTATATGTTCAATATTCCAATTTATACATTAAGCGGAACTTTTTTAAATACTAATGAAAATCAAAATCATATTTTTATTAATTATAGATTAAAGGACTGGACATTCACTACTGGAATGTATTGGTTGGGCATACCTTCAAGATACAAAACAAAAACACTAAATGAAAGTTTAGTTAATTATATTAGTACCACGAATATTTACAATAATAAGAATATGTTTATTATTGGCCTAAGCTATGATTTTGCTAAAGGGAAAAAGAATGAAGTCAACAGAAAATTGAACAATGACACTGCTCCTGCAGCAACTTTTTAGTTAAAGATAACTTGTAAAATTTGAAACATTGTGTTAACAGCAGATAATTTATCTGCTTTTTTAATTATTATAATTCAAATACATTTATTTCAAAAAAAAATAACATATAAGTTGTACGAATCTCACAATCATATGGATTTATGTAAAAAAATAAATCAACAAAAATTGAATAATTTAGAACGTTTATAGATTTATGTGAATGAAGAAACGTGATGTTAAAATATTTATTTTTGATAAATATAAATCACTTATAGTTTAGTTATTATTCTATAATGTTAACATTATTATTACAAAAATTATTATTTAACATTTTTTAAATTACTTATGAAAAAAGTCATCAAAAGTAAAACCACTGTGGTTTTAACTGGTTTTGAAAAAATTTCGGAATCACAAGAAAAAAAATTATTAGGAGGATTTTCCAATACTATTTTAGGTCCTACCACAGGACTTGATGATGGTACAGGTACTATAAATAGTCGCTCCTTAAAAAGCTGTTTTTTGACTTTGAAAATTATATTTGCCTAAAAAGATTCGGAGAACAAGTTCGAGCCAAAGAAGAATTTGTTGTTTGATTTGATTCAATCTCATCTTCAAATTGTATCCAATCCCTGCTAATAATGCATTATTAATATCTCCAGCCACTCCTTTCAGGAAGTTTAATCCTAAGGAGTGGTTTCTTTTTAAATGAGAGATACAAGGTTCTATGGCTGCTCTTGCCCGGAATCTTAATCTGGCTACTTGTTGCCCATATTTTGTTTTTTCTTTTTTTGCGGGAAGCAAAATTGCTGTTCCTTCCACTTCTTTGATTCCTTTAAATCCTCTGTCTGTAGTGGCTTTCGTAGGTCTTGTTCCGCCAACGGATTTTCTTACCCTCTCACTCTGTGCCAATGATTCTTCAAGAGTTTTACTATCGTGAGGATTGCCAGAAAATCTCTTTACCGAGCTGATGATCCCTGTTTTCCGACCTCTTACTACTGCTACTTTTGTCCCAAACTCGTATGCTTTTCCCGATTTTCCTTTCGCAATACACGCAACTTGTGGCTCGTGAAGACTGTAAATTTTATCTTTCGTGGTACGTTCTTGGGTGAGTGCTTTAAGGTAAATTTTAAAAACGTCTTCGTAGCCTTTCAAAACATCTTTAGGAAGTTTTCTTTCCAATTCCCGAAGAACTCTTTTACCAATCGTCCTGAGCTTTTTCCTCGCCATTTTTGCCTTCTTCTGTCTTCTGGGATGATGTCCAAAAAAAGCGTCCCGCAATAATTGTTTGCTCACTCTTCTGTAGCTTTGTCTTTGTACAACGCTCTCTTTTTCTGCTATTTTTCTACAATTGTCGATTACTTTTTTTGCTAATTTGGCATCGGTAGGAAAGGTAATGTTCTTCTCCTGAACCGTCGTATCTACCTGAACTTCATCTTCTGTTTTGGCTTTGGGATGGAGAGAAACGCTTTGTCCCAAAAGAAATTCCAAACCCTTATCTCCAATTCTTTTTCTGAAGTGTACAAAATTGCTCGGATCGAAAGGCTGCTCTGTCTGGAAAAAGGTTTCTCCGGTAAAATATTGCCAATACGCATTCTCAATCCATCTCTCTATTACACTTTCATCACTTTCTTTAAACATTTCCTTGAGCAAAAGCATTCCTGCTATTTTACGGATAGCAATAGAAGGTCTTCCGTTTTCTGAAAATAATTTCTCAAACTCTGACTCCATTTTATCCCAGGAAATCTCCCCAGCTAATTTTACCACCGGATGCTCCATATTAATAAGCTCCGTAAGCCTGGTCTTGAATAAATTCTGCTGTAAATCCTCTCTTATTTTGCCTAACATTTTGCCACTTTTTATATCCTAAAAATACAATTTATTGCAATTTTTTACAACGATTTTTTACGAAATATAAGTGCATAAAAACTGATAATCAAAATATTACTTGGTTTTTAAGGAATGACTAAATAACTGTTCAGGTGGTAATTGTAGAGACGGATGTGGTCAAGGACAAAATCTAAATTGTGTTCAAGGTTGCGGAAGATAACTCTTAAATTAGTCATATATAACTTGTACACAAATCGTTATATTTAACAAACTTTGACCCTTATATTTATAAGGGTCTTTTACACTAGATTATGAAGTATAGCCAATTTAATTCCATTGTATACATAGATGAAAGATATTATCTATATAATTCTTTCAGTCAAAAATTTTTAATAATAGATCCTATATTAAAAGATTTACTTGAAGCTTCAAAAAATGAAAACATAGAAGATTTGGAAGAAATTCATCCAACTTTTTATAATTATTTAGTAGCAGAAGATTTCATCATATCTCGCGAAATTGATGAAGTTGAAAAAGTGAAAAAAATTGCTAAAGCTGTTGATGAAAACCAATCTAACTTTTTACTTACAATTAATCCTACAATGAATTGTAACTTCAAATGTTGGTATTGTTATGAAACGCATGTTAAAACATCAAAGTTTTCTCAGAGTATGATTGAAAAAGTTGGAAAATTTATTGAAAAAACAACATTAAAACCTGCAATGAGTTATTTTCAATTAGCTTTTTTTGGAGGAGAGCCCTTGCTTTATTTTAAAAAAGATGTAGTTCCTGTTATACAAAAACTTCAGGAAGAATGCGTTAAAAATTCTGTAGATTATTCTGTTAGCTTTACAACAAACGGATATCTGATAGATGATTATTTTATTGATTTTTTCAATTCGCACAAAATCACTCCTTCATTTCAGATTACACTAGACGGTTATAAAGAAAAACATGACGAGGTAAGATTTGTAAATGCAAAAAAAGGTTCTTACCACGAAATAGTAAAAAATATAAAACGCCTTATAAATAATTTATTTTTTGTAAGACTCAGAGTAAACTACACATCAGAAAATATTGCTGATACATATAAAATAGCAGAAGAATTTGAAGATATTCCATCGGACATTAAGAAAAGATATTTATTAATGGATTTTCATAGAGTTTGGCAAGATTCACAAAACGACGGTATAAATGAAATCGTAGAAGAAAATACAGATAGGATTAAAGAAAATGGAATTCAGGTCAAACATATGACACCTGATAACGTTAGAAATTCTTGTTATGCAGATAAAAGAAATAGTGCTGTTATTAATTATAATGGGGACTTATTTAAATGTACCGCAAGAGATTTCACTACAGCTAAACGAGCGGGATATATTGATGAAAATGGGGATTTGATTTGGGAAGATAATTATCTTGAAAGAAGGATGGATGTGAAATTTAAAAACAAGCCATGTCTATCATGTAGATTGCTCCCTATTTGTAATGGCGGCTGTTCACAACATGCTATGGAAGCAGAAGAAAAGCAAACAGAATACTGTGTATACTATGGTGATGATCAATTGAAAGATGAAGTGGTCGTATCTAAGATTAAAGAAGTAGTTGAAGCTTTAGTTTTAGATGAAGTTTAAATTTGTCAATCAACTTGAAAGTAATGATTGTGGGCCTGCTTGTTTGTCAATGGTTCTAAATTACTATGGAGTTAATATTCCAGTAAAGAAATTAAAAGAGCTTTGCGGAATAACAAGAATGGGGGTTTCGGTAAAAGATATTCTAGATGGTGGCGAAAAAGTAGGTTTTGAATCAAATGGGTTAAAACTTACCCTGAATCAACTTGAAGAAATACCTTTACCTGCAATTTTGTTTTGGAAGCAAGATCACTATGTCGTATTATATAATATTTTAACTAAGAAGGGTAAGAAATATTATTATATTGCAGACCCTGGCTATGGAAAGATTAAAATTGAAGAAGATTTAATAATAAAAGAATGGTTAGGAAATGAGACAAAGGGTGTTTGTCTAATTTTTCAACCTACGGACGATTTTGAAAAAATTATTGGAAATAACTCTTTTAAAGAGAGTAAAAAGAATAATTTTAAAAATAATACTGTTATAAATCATTTACTTAATTTTCTTAAGGAATATAGATACAAATATATTTTTTCTCTTCTATTATTAATTATAGGGCTTAGTACTAATTGGCTTATACCTATTATTTTTAAAAAAATTATTGATGACGGAATATTAGCCAAATCGCTTAATTTAGTTATTATTCTTTTGCTTGCACAATTTCTATTATTTTTGGGGAATTTTGTATCACAATTTATAAGTGATTTTATTTTAACAAAATTAAACTTTAACTTATCTATAGCTTTAAAAGAAAAATTTCTTAACAAACTTATAAAACTTCCTGTAAGTTATTTCGACACAAGACTTAATACAGATACATTACTTAGATTAGGTGATTTATCAAAGTTACAGACATTTTTTACATGGAAAGGAATTAGTTTTTTTATTAATATTTTAAATTTAATAGTTTTTAGTAGCATTTTATTGTATTTAAACAAAATAATATTTTTAATCTTTGTTTTACTGAGTTCTTTATCTGTTATCTGGATTTCTTTTTTTCTACAAAGAAGAGCAGCTTTAGAATATTCTTTATTTATAAAGCAATCAGACAATAATAATAGTTTGTATGAATTTATAATGAATATGCCCGAAATAAAGGTAAATCAAGCTCAAAATACAATTATATCAAAGATTTTAAAATTACAACGAAGTTTAAATGAATTAGAATTAAAATCTTTATATTTAAATACTTATCAGTTATCTGGGGCTAATTTTCTTTTAAAATTTAAAGAACTTACTATAATTGCAATTTGCGCATATTTTATAATAAATTCTCAAATGACAGTAGGAACTTTATTAAGTATTTCCTTTATTATAGGACAATTGAGTGGACCTATTATTAATTTGATTAACAATATAAAAGATGGCCAAGATACCTTAATATCTCAAAACAGAATTGAAGATGTATTCACAGTAAGTAATGAAACTTATCTTGAAAAATCTAAAAGCATTACATATGTAGAAGATATAACTTTAGACAGAGTTTCTTTTAAATATCCAGGAAGCTTTAATCCATTTGTTATTAATAATTTATCTTTTACAATACCTAAAAATAAAATTACTGCAATTGTAGGAACTAGTGGAAGTGGTAAGACAACATTAATGAAGCTATTAATGAAATATTATTTTCCAAATTCTGGAAATTTATTTCTTGGAGAAAGCAATTTTGCAGAATTAAACCCAGATAATTGGAGAAATAAGTGTGGTGTAGTACTTCAGAATGGGCATGTTTTTTCCGGAACAATTAAATACAATATTACTTTGTGTGAGAATGATTCCATAGATGTAGAAAGATTTGAAAGCGCAATAAAAGTTGCTTGCTTAAATAATTTTATAGAATCTTTACCTCTCGGTTCGGAGACGAAAATTGGTAATATTGGGATGCAATTAAGCGGGGGACAAAGCCAACGAATATTGATAGCTAGGGCTGTTTATAAAAATCCTGAATTTTTATTTTTTGATGAAGCTACCAGCTCATTAGACGCAAACACAGAAAAAGAAATTTTAAATAATTTAAGGGATTTTTTTATTGGAAGAACGGTAGTGGTTGTAGCCCATCGTTTGAGTACAGTAAAAAATGCAGATCAAATAATTGTTATGGAAAAAGGCGAAATAACGGAAAATGGCTCTCACGAAGAGTTAATTGCTATAAGAGAAAAGTATTTTTCTTTAGTCAAAAATCAATTAGAATTAGGAAGTTGAATTACTTTCTAATTAAAAAAGTGCTAATATTCTTGTCTAATTATTAAATGATTATAGTATGAAAAATTTTGTGAAAATTTTTATTTTCCTCATTGGAATTCTATTTATTTCTGAAGGGTATACTAAATGTCCTACTAAAGATATGATAATAAACATTGGAGGAATTATTTTTGATTCAAAAACTTTACTCCCTATAGAGAGTGCCAAGGTTTATAATGAACAAGGAGGTCTTATTGCAACAACAGATACAAATGGTTATTTTTCGGGTAAACTCCAGTATAACAGATCAAATAATGGGATAAAGTTCAAAATTAGGATAGAAAAAAAAGGATACCTACTATTTACTCAATCAGAAAATTGGGCAGATACTAAAAAAGAAGAGATTAATGTTAACTATTATTTTGGTATTAAGAAAAGTCGCGAATCTTCAGAAGATTCTTTTTCACAGTTCTATTTAAGTAATGATATCTCATTTAAGTCTGTTTCTAATAATTTTAAAAGTGTTATAGAAAAATTAAAGTTTAATAATACAATTAATAGTTTTAAGAAAGGAAATCAAAACAGTTTTTTTGAAATTGATGAATCATACTATTTAATAAGTAATACAGGATGGTTGAAATTAGAATCTCCTAAAAGCTTAATCAACATTAACTCATCAAAAAAAATCCCTGCTGAAAACATAAATTCTCACTTAAAAAGACATGAAATTAAAGATATTCTTCATACGGAAAATGGTGAGATAAAAATTGTAACCTACAAAAAATAATTTTGTAATTACTTTATTTCAAAATTTTCGATTAAAAATTATAATTCTGAGCTAGCTTTCTATTAAGTAGCATTATTTTGTGATTTAACTTATAAATAGAACTTTGCTTTTGTTACTATAATAAGACTAAGTTAGAATAATTAAATATTCATTCATAAATAAGAGATATATTTTATTATTGAAAATACTAATTTATAATTAACAAGTTTAAAAATTAATTGCTTATGAAAAAAATTATTAAAAGTAAAACCATTATGGTTTTAACTGGTTTTGAAAAAATTTCAGAATCGCAAGGGAAACAATTATTGGGTGGATTCTCCAACACAATTACTAATCCCACTACAGGAATTGATCTTGATGATGGAACTACAAACAACTGCCAAGGTGGCAATTGTGCAACAAATTGTAGCATACATCAAAATCTTAACTGCAGAGGAGCATGTGGTAAATAACTAAAATTTAAAAATAAAAAAACATGAAAAATTTTAATGATAAAAATTCACGCTTAAATATTGATCGTTTGAAACATATAATTGCTTCTGCAAAAATAGACAAAGACGCATCCATTGATAGATTAGTTGGTGGCTTCAGCCAATCAATATCAATTGGAATTGAAGATACTATTTCTGACGGACAAACTAACAATTGTAATGGAACAAATTGTCATAAGCGATGTGGGCAGTATCCCCCAGATACTCCAGTAGGACCAAATACGGTCTGTTTGTTTTAATTAAATAGAAAATGTCAAATTCAAAAAAATTTTTGACATCATTTTACTAAACTAATAAAAAGCCATTCGTTCGAGTGGCTTTATAACTTTTAATTTAGTTTAATATTAAAAAATTCAAATAAATCTTTTACAAGTATGGTATGAATATAATGCAAAGTTGTGATTCTATTAAATTGTACTAAATAATAAAATTAACACTATAAATTGGATACTTACAAACCCCAACATCCCTAAAATAATTACCAAAGCATATTTATTATCTCCTTTTTTTATCAATCTTATAAAAAAAGAAAAAATTTGAAGTAGAAATAAAATAACACTTAACAGTAGAAGATATAATATGCTTTCTCCTAAATTTGAATTACCTTTCTTTATTTGTATATCCCAAAATAGAAATATAGAATATAGGATTACTAAGATAATATTTACATATAGATTACTTTTCCAAAATTTACTCACAATCTTAATATATTAAAAGTAACAAATAACCTAATGAATATTTTAAAAACATTCAATTTACCACACAATCCACCTACACCACAAAATATTAATAATCAAATTATTAAGCAAATAACCATTCTCTCCGTTTTTACTCTTTATATAAAAATTCATAAAATACTTATAATGAATTTTCCGAAAGCCATTCCCTCCATTCGACAGGGCAACTAAATTTTGATAAATATTCTTGTTTCTGCTTAAAATCTAATTTTTTCCAAAAAGGAAGCCATGTATTTACTCTATAATCTTCTTCAACCCCTTGATTACATCTTGTAGCTCCTTGAAACATATTAGAAAAAATCACCCATGGAGGAAAAAATTCATTAAATATAGAAATATAAGATTTATACTTATCAATTTCTTCTTGATGTTTAAATGCAATTGAAATATAAACTAATTTTTTTAAAAGTTACTACATACTTCAGTAGTATTATCCTTCACAGGATAATACATTTCACTTGGCAAGTAAAAATGACACCACCATTTTCTAATAAATAAATTAAACATATTTTTTAATTTTCGTCGATATGATCAGCAATCCAATCTGCTCCAAAATAACCTGCTGTCCTAAATATTATCGCACCAACAGCACCAGTTACAATAGCACCAGGACCTGTTTCTATTCCAACAGCAGCTCCTACTGTTCCTTCAATTTTAGCACCAGCAATTGCGCCTCCCCAACCCCCGACCTGTCTAATTATCTCTATTTCTATAGATTTAAATAAGTTTAGTTATTTTCATTTAGTAATACTTTTTTAATATTCATAATTAAGATTAAACAAGATGTTACAATAGCATATACAGTAGGGAATAAAAACATTTTAGGTTGATCTATTTCAAAAGGCCAATGAAAAGAATAAAAAGAAACAAAAGATAATATAATCGAGGTAATAATTAATTTTAATTTATTATTTGTCCAAAATCTGACAATTAGTCCTAATACTATAAATGCAGGAAGAGAATTTGCCAGACCAAGTACCAGTCCGTAAATTAAGTATGCTACTAATCTATTCCAAAAGTTTAAAATCCCTACGCTTGGTATCTCTATTAACTTAAAAACAACAGATGAAAACAAACTTGTTAATATCCATAATTTTAAAATATAAATTAAAATTGAAGAATTTGATTTTTGCACCCAGCCTTTATTTTCTATATTTCGTGACGGATTAAAGTTTTTAATGGACATAAAATAACTATCCGTCTCGTAACGAGCTTCTCCAAAACCCACATTAGCAGAAGTGTAGATAATATGCTCTTTCTGATTTATAACATCAATTCTAGATTCATCATCCATTTTTTGATCAAATCTTTCAAAACTACAATCTAAATTCAGCAAGTTTTGTTTTTTGAGATTTTGTGTATGGCATTGCATAAATATGCTCAACCAAATAAATATCAATAGCTTCTTCATATTAATAATGATCATATGAAAATTCTTCTCTCTTAATCTCTTTTCCCGTCTGCCCATCCAAGGTCAGCTTGATTTCTTTATCTTGTTTATTTAAAGAATTGATATAAGATATCAGCCATACTTTTTTTCCATCTACTTCATTTTTATAGACACTGGTTTGATAGCCGTCACTTTCGTGATAGCCTTTAGAAAGTTTAATTCCATTTTGCTTACAATATTTTATGATATCTTCGGGTGTAAAAGCGTAACCTTCATCTGTATTTTCTTCTTTTATTAATTTTCCTTCCTCATCAAAATAATACCAAGTCCCAATTGGTGAACCTTCATTAAACACATTTCCTTTTTCTTTTACATTTTTATTGTGATAATATTTTTTTATCAAAGTAAAATATGTATTCTGATAAAATACCCTATCAATAAATCCATAGCTTTGATCTTGTAACTGTCTTACAATTGTACTGTCACTATTATATGAAAGAAAAAATGTATCAATTCTATTTTTCTTTTCTAGAGTTTTAATATCAAATTTTTCAAAAGAATTATTAACTGTAGGAATTCTTAATGTATCTCTTTTCTGAGTCTTACATTGCATAAATATGCTTACCCAGATACATATCAATATCTTCTTCATATTAATAATTATCATAAGGAAATTCTTCTCTCTTAACCACCTTTCCCGTCTGCCCATCCAAGGTCAGCTTGATTTCTTTATCTTGTTTATTTAAAGAATTGATATAAGAGATCAGCCATACTTTTTTTCCATCTACTTCATTTTTATAGATACTGGTTTGATAGCCGTCTCTTTCGTGATATCCTTTAGAAAGCTCAATGTTATTTTTTTTACAGTATTTTATAATATCTTCTGGCTTAAATAAATATCCGGAATCGGTATCTTCTTCTTTTATCAATTTTCCTGATTCATCAAAATAATACCAAATTCCAATTTGTGATCCCTCACTGAATAATATTCCTTTTTTTTTAATATAACCATTCTTATAAAAAAATATATTTTTCTTGAAAATGGAATTAGCATTATATTGTCTTTCAATAAAACCAAAAGATTGAATTTCTTGTATTGATATGGTATTTTCTTTTTGAATTAATACGTAACCTCTGACAGAGTTTTTATTAAAACTTTCAATATCAAACTTTTCAAATTTTTCATCAACTCTTGGTAATAAATTATCTATCTTTTGTGTATGACATTGCATAAATATGCTTAAGCAGATACATATCAATATCTTCTTCATATTAATAATTATCATAAGGAAATTCTTCTCTCTTAACCACCTTTCCCGTCTGCCCATCCAAGGTCAGCTTGATTTCTTTATCTTGTTTATTTAAAGAATTGATATAAGATATCAGCCATACTTTTTTTCCATCTACTTCATTTTTATAGACACTGGTTTGATAGCCGTCTCTTTCATGATAACCTTTAGAAAGTTCGATGTTGTTTTTTTTACAATATTTTATGATATCTTCGGGGGTAAAAGCGTACCCCTCATCCATATTTTCTTTTTTTACTAATGTTCCTACTTCATCAAAAAAGCACCAAACACCTATAGGTGAACCTTGAATAAATGCCCAGCCTTTATTTTCTATATTTCGTGACGGATTAAAGTTTTTAATGGACATAAAATAACTATCCGTCTCGTAACGAGCTTCTCCAAAACCCACATTAGCAGAAGTGTAGATAATATGCTCTTTCTGATTTATAACATCAATTCTAGATTCATCATCCATTTTTTGATCAAATCTTTCAAAACTACAATCTAAATTCAGCAAGTTTTGTTTTTTGAGATTTTGTGTATGGCATTGCATAAATATGCTCAACCAAATAAATATCAATAGCTTTTTCATATTAATAGCTATCGTAAGGAAATTCTTCTCTCTTAATTACCTTTCCCGTTTGCCCGTCCAAGGTAAGTTTTACTTCTTTTTCCTGTTTATTTAAAGAAGCGAGATAAGAGATTAGCCAAACTTTTTTACCATCTAACTCATTTTTATAAACACTTGTTTGATAGCCGTCTCTTTCGTGATAACCTTTAGAAAGTTCAATGTTATTTTTTTTACAATATTTTATAATATCTTCGGGAGTAAAAGAGTAACCTTCATCTTTATTTTCTTCTTTTATCAATTTTCCCTTCTCATCAAAGTAATACCAAATTCCTACAGGAGCTCCTTGATTAAAAGCCCATCCTTTATTTTCTATATTTTTTGAAGAATAAAAATTTTTCACATACATAAAATAATGATTTGTATTATAACCGACTTCACTATAACCGGTTTCGCCTCCTGTATAAATAATATGAGTTAAACCATCAATTTTATCAACCCGACTTTTATCTAAATTTCTATCAAACACTTCAAATCTGCTATCAATTATAGTATTTTTTATATTTTGTGTTTGACATTGTATAAATATACTTAACCAAATAAATATCACTATTTTTTTCATATTATTTTAGTATTGAATTATTGACTATTTTCCATTGCCAGTAATAAAGTGAACGACGTTTATTTTTAGATTCATATTCCGCATAGTCCATTAAATTATCAGTCATTTGATACATATAAGTAAATAATGCTTTAGGATCTGTATATTTATTGGTAAAAGTATGCGCTAATCCCATAGAATGCAAAAGCTCATGAGTAGCAGTCTGTTGGTCGGCTCCATTAAATACCACTACAAAATCAGCATCATCCGCAGAGTAACCACCTAGATTTTGCGCCCTTCCTCCATAGCCTTTTTCTCCAAAATAAAATAGCTTAAAATGATGATTATACTTATCACCATACTGTGCTTTTAATTTCGTCTTTAAATAAATTTCCAAATTTAATCCATGAGATATTTTACCTCTATCAATTTCACCATTTGTAGAAAAATCTTTTAAACTTTTATAGTCATTAGCCAAATCGAGTTCTACAATATCAGAAACATCTGATAGCTTTATATAGGCTTGTTCTAAATAATAATTTATCCTTTCTTTTTCATCATCAATATTTGGTGTTACTCTAGGAGAATTTGCAGATAATCTTGTTGTAATTTTTATAAAAACCACATCTTTTTCTTTCTGTTTAGAAATATCATTGGCCCACACATTTATTTTTCCTGCTATGGCTTCTAAAGTTTCTCCTTTCGCATCTTTTTTAAAAGCTTTTAATTCAATGGTTTGATCATTTTCAAATTCTTTTACGCATTTTATGGTAATATTTTCTTCATTTAATGCCACGCTTTTTTTACCCTTAATATCTATTCTGTTTGGAGTAAAGATAAAGTAATCTGAGGAAGGAAATTCTAAGTAATCTGCTTCTTCCTTAATCTCTGCAATAAATGTTATATTAACTTCCTTATCTTTCAAAATACTCATCCAGGGAATAAAATATTCTTCAGCCATGGGCTTTCCGGTTTTAGGATTTTTCGTTGTTTTCCAAGGGATGGTATAAGGCTGATAAACCTGCTTCAGCTGATTGAGCATTTTTTCATCAGGTTTGAATTGCCCGCTATGCATATTAAGACTATCCGGTTTCGAATTATCTACAATTTTAGTGAATTCGTAATCACTATACTGATAAGCGACAATTCTTGTGAAAGCAACATCATGAAAAAGCATGGTATCTGCCAATCGAAACCAGTCAAATCCAAATTCGCCTTTCCAATCTTTATACGGTCTGAACTGGACAATAATTTTAATGGGTTGGGAAAACAAAGGGGGAAACTCGGGCTCCCCATAAAATATACCCTCTTTCGCATTAAAAACAATCTGTTTTCAGGAAATTATTTCATAGCCTTCTTTGGCAAATATTTTATAAGAACCTCCGATTTCTTCGATGAGGTCACCTCCAATATATGTAATTTTACTCATACTTAATAATTTATTGAGTTTTCACCAGAATTATGTCGAATTTCTTTTTTAGAATGAAATTCATGATTTTCAGAAGATTGAATAACTCCTTTTCCGTTAATTATTGTCTGCTTGTCCATAATTTACATGGAATATTATGTTATTTAATTTGTTTAAAATTTCCTTGATAAGGGTTGTAAATAAATACTTTTAATGGATGTTTGCTTAGTGGACGAATATTTAAATTTTCATCTCCTTCATTCTGTAACAAATCACCTTTGAAAATAGAAATAGTATCTACATAATTTTCTCTTGATTTAGAGATTTTTATATAATTCACCTCTTCTATTTTATTATTATTTCGTATAAATCTTGGATATTCAAAAATTACTTTCATCGAATTTGTGGCAGAATCGAATTTTAATATTTGGGAATAACGGTACTCTCCTCCATTTCCACCACTTCCATCTCCAACAAGTAAGGCATTCTGCTTTTTCTTATCGTCCACATATATTGTATCAAAATCAAAAAACCGTGTAGTTATTTCCTTTTCATTTGCAATACTTTTTTCAGTTTTTCCATCAAAGAAAAAAATTGGGCTATTATAATCAGATTCATCAAATAAAAGATAATCAGGAATGTTATCCTTTGTAATGTTAAATCGAAAAGAATCTATCGGAGAACCTTGATGGCGTTTTAAAAAGCTTTTTAAATCAGATTGTTCCTGAAGTTTATTATCTCGTTTAGAATATGATTTGCTACAACTAATCAATGTAAATGATACAAATATCATTAAAATTATTTTTACTTTTTTATAAAACATTCAAATTCCATCATTAATTTTATATGCGATTATATTCACACATTCTGAATTATAAACGATAAGAAGTTCATCTTTTCCATCCCTATCTATATCATAAAGCATAGCATGAGAATATCCAAACCCTTTTCTAAAAATCTGTTCAGTAGTTTGCATCTCTAACTCAATTGGAATTTTATATTTATTTACATTAGATTTGATTTGTAAAATAATAGGTTGATTCAGAATATTAATGTATTGAAAAATCACTCCATCTTTTGATTTTATAGTGGTAACTTGCCCAGAATCACTTTTAACTATTTTATTTGTTAAGCAGTCCTCGTAAGTAAATTGAGTTTTATAATTGGAACCATCAGTAAAAACTTTAGTATCTAGTTTTTTTAAATTATATTTTTTAATCACCTCCTCAAAAGTTAATTTATTGCTAACGGGATATCTTGTTCCTTTTTTATAGAAAAAACCTCGACCTGACTGATAAAAAATAGAGTCATTTTGAGCAAAATCCTCATCATGATACTCACCATGTGTATCGAAATAACACAATGAAAACTTAAATAACTCATTCACAATCTTCTTTGGCTTATTATCTGTTTTTTTGTCACATGCAAATGTTAACATCATAACAAAAACAATCAACATATATTTCATATCTTTAATTACTTTCTAGATTCTAATAAATATATAGGCGGAATTTCATTAGTTGGCGAATCTTCAACTATTTTCCATACCGTCTTTGAACTCAAAAAATCTCCTTTTTTATATTTTGGTAACTTATTTAAATTCCTATTAAAATAATCTACTATTTTTTGAGTATGATAAATGTATGTTGTAGAATCTCTTATTTTTTCATTAAATGGATCTTTATTATTATCTATTGCAGAACTATCAAATAGGCCAATAATTAATCTGTCTTTCACTTTACATTCCTTTTGTAAATGGAAATATTGCGAAGCCATTGCCCAAACTTTACGATCATCATGCATTCTAATATTCATATCACCATAATACCCTTGTCCTTCCCAATCTTTATAAAAAGATTTCGGATTAGAAACGAAAATATTATTTTTACAGAACTCTTTAAAGCCTTCGATCTGTTTGAATGTACTAAATATTTGCGCTTGTTCTTCTATTGTTCTGTTTTTCATCTTATTATTTTCGGTACATAGAGTTCCTCTGTATTCTTTTCCAAATCCTAAATTATACAAATGAGCTTTATACCCAAATTGCTTTTGGCTATAGGCACTAGATTTACTTAATCCTTTTTCTACTCCTTGCTTTCCTACAAGATTCAAATAAATATAAGCTATGTCCCATAAATCTTTCTTTCCATTTGCAGATTCCATAAGTACTACAGCCATAAACTTAGCCTTATCTTCTAAGGATAAATCGGCAATGGATTTTACATCTTCTTTTTTTAATTCGTCCTGACAATCCCCAATCCTTATTCCTCCACAGAAAACATGAGCTACTCCACCATCGAAATATAAATCATCATCGTCAGCATAAAACTTAATCAAGCTTACTTTAAAACTTTCTATTTCTATTTCAAATTCATTTCCATAAGATGTCTTTATCTTTTTTGATTCTATTTTTTGATTTGAAGTATTATAAATATCCGCGACTATTATCCCTGTATCATCATCTGCCGTTTTATTCCCTTTTCGTACTTCAAATTTTAATTTAACTTTTGCTTTGGTAGAGATTAGTCTTACTCTTTGCATTTGTGGAGATCTCTTTTCGTTATCAATTCTAACATCTAATCTCCAATAGCCATCCTTATCTTTAAATTCATAATCTCTTCCGCTGGAAACAATTAAAACAATAGGTATAAAAGCATTTCCAAAATCTATATCTTCAGGATTATTATAACTTAATCCTTTTTTAATTCCCTCCGCTTCAAAAAGATTACAGTTGTATTCAATATCTGAATCAGATAGTATTCTATAATCTCCTTCTATTCTCTCTATAAACTCACCTCCAATGAATGTAATTTTACTCATGATTAATGCATTTTAGAATTTTCACCACTATTAATTTTTACTTCTTGTTGAGCCTGTTTAATAATCTTACCATTACTATTTACTGTTACTCCTTTTTTTAAATGTAAACTAATCATCATTTTTTCGTCAATTTCAGGTATAAAATATCTCTTTTAAATCGTAATAATAGAAAAGAAACCTTCTTAAAGTTTAAAACTTTTATTATGTTTTGTAATAGAAAATATAATATTAAATGCAAAAATCATTGAGATGAAAATATAAAATACATTTTCAATCGAAGAATAATTCTGATTGTAGTAAAAAAGCTCTGAAATATGTGAAAGCTCAAATAAATAAATACATAATAATAGTATTATATTAAATATTAGCAATGATTTAACCTTTTCATTACTCAAAATTTGAAAAGGTATTAACAAAAGAAAAAAATTGAAAACAAATAAAAATGGAACGGACGAACCATAACCTAATTTAATAATGTTGAAAATTAGTCCAACAAATAAAATATTTGCATTATGATATTTGTTCTTTATTATGAAATTGAAAATTAAAATTAAAAATAAAGCAAATGTCCAATTGAAAAAAATAATCATTTTTGTAAGAGAGAAGCATTCTGTACTAGAATCACAAAATAAGCCTAAATCAAATTTTGAATTATATATAACTATATAACCTAAATAACTAATTAAGCCTAATAAGAAATAACCTAATAGTAATATTTTCCCTTTCATATATTAACCTTTTGGAAAAGCTATTGTTTCACATGGAATAATAACAGCTTTATTTTTTTGAAAAATACACATACAATTTGGTGGGCCAAGTGGAAAATCACCAGCTTTCACATCATTATAAGCACCTTGAGGTTGCCATGGATATTTTCCATCTATTTGAAATTCATGCTTTTTATACTCTCTGAATTTATCTTCTTTTTTTGTATCAATATTTATTTTTTCCAAATTATCAGCAATTTTTAAATCTATTCTATCTGCCTTGCTTCCCCAAGTGTTTTCATAATTACTTCTTTTAAGAAAGGCATGAGTCTTACAATTTAATCTATCTGCTAACTTTTGTGCTAAACTTTCTTTCTCACCCCATGTAAATCTTTCTATTTCAGAGTCATTATCTACACTTAGTCCTGTTCTACAGGCGAAAGACCAAATTGCAGCTTCTTTTGAAAAGCTATTTGGGTTTAGCAATATATAATTGCTTAAATTTAGTTCATTATTTTTTGCATCCTCTGAGCTTTTTATATTATTATTCTTTTTATATAGATCCCAATCAAGCATAAAAGTGATTCTACTAGGCATTCCATGCGAATATATATACACATTATTAACTTTATATAAACTATCGTTTTCATCAGGCTTCGTTCTATAATCTCCTTGGGTATTTTTTGTGTATCCTAAATTTATATAATTAATTAGTTCTGAAATATTTGTAATAGCAATAATTTTAATGTTTTTTTTATAATTCCTAAGAGATTTTTCAAACTCAAATATCATATTGGAGGAATAACCATGTGTAAAATACATAACAGTTTGTACACTTGATATTCTAATTCGCCTAATTGCTTGAGCCATAAACATTAATTTATTTACAGATTTTTTATCATGCACCTCAGAGGCTACAATAACAATATTTTCATGATATAATTTGATTATTTGGCTTTTATTTGGTAATGCTATTTTTTCATAGTTCCCAATCTCATTCCCTTGCTTACCCTCCCAGTGGTTATTTTCTCCTGCAGTAAATTGTAAATTTCCATTAAAAGCATGAAATAATGTATTTTGTTTACTGGTAAGAATAATTTTTCCTTCGCAATATGTTACTTTACTCATAATTTAGAATTAAGCATCATTTGACTTTTCACCACTAAAGCGAAGCATTTTTTCGGAAGCGTTGACTTGTATTGTGCTCTCAGAAATTACTCCCATGCTTTTCGAATGTATATTTCTCTCTTCTTCTGTATGGGACTCAATATTCCCCGTAATATATTCCACCATTTTCCCCATCACATTGGTAATAAAATCCGTTCCGATGCTCATCATGCTCATCATTCCTATGCCAACGGTTTTATTCATTCCCACCGTTTCCGAAGAGTTCATTCCCACATTTGTATTCATATTTTCTCCCACATTGAGATTCATATTTTTCCCAGCCGTAAAAGTCATATTCTTCGGTGCACTCACCTCAATATTTCCCTGCCCGTCCATCAGATAGGTATTGCCGCTCGGGTCTTCAATAAAAACACTTCCTTCACCATCATTCAGGATAATTTTCGTTCCTGAACGCGTGTGAATTACTTTTTTATCATTCCCGCTCGTATGATACGAGCTCGTTTCACTTCCATTATAATGCGTCCCCACCACAAAAGGCTTTTCTGCATTTTGAGACTCAAAACCAATCATCACTTCTTCGCCAATTTCAGGGATAAAATGAAAACCTTTTCCACTTCCAGAATGCGGCTGAACTACCCTTATCCACGGCGATTTATCTCCCTTCCTCTCCTGCCACGAAAACTGTACGCGCACTCTTCCGAATCCCATCGGGTCATTATTTTCGATCACTCTTGCCATCTGTTCTTCTCCCAAAGGAACGGCTTCCGAGTCCTGATATGGTGCATTATACAAATCCGGAATGCCCACAAACTCGTTGTAGTATTCATTGCCGTCGTGGTAATGTTTAATTTCGATGATCCGGTAGGTTTCCATAGGGTTGTTATTGATGTCCACCAGCTGGGCACGTCCTGCGATCTTCAGCCTCGGATCCCTGCTCCGACCTCTTACCATGACCAGATTTTCACGGTTTTCGCGCTCCCGGCGCACCGATTCCTTCAGCTCCCGCGAGGTGCTGTCCGATATTCCCGTGTGGTTGTAGAACATACCCGATGGTTTCGTATACACCTCATTCGAGGCATTGATTGCCACCGCCTGAAAATGGTTGTCTTTATACTGACGCTGGGCGGTATGGGAAAGATAACCGATCTGTTCACCCGCCTGGACATCATACGCCGAATACCCAAAATGCTGGGGTTTGATAGTCATCTCAAATTCGGCATCGATAAGGTCGATGTTTTCCTCCACCTTAATCATCGCCTCAACTTTATTTCCCAACACCAGCTGCTGCCCGTTGTAATAAAAATATTCCCCGAAGCGCGTGGCCATTCTCTGGAGAAACTCATAATCCGATTCTTTATACTGTACCGTATAGGGAAGAATATAATCTGTATTGGGAAACTCCACAAGCACCCGGGTTTCCTGTGGATGCTCCGAGGTCACTTCCTTTACGATCTGCTCCAGCGTTTTTCTTTCAAAACTCCGGCAGTTTTTACCGCTTTCCAGCAGAATGGTAGGAGAATACCCTGTAATATAAAGGCTTCCGTAACCGTTTTCCTTTCTGTTTCTTACATTGCAGATGATTCCCACAAATACCTGGCGTGTCTTTCCGTAGCGGTGGAGAAGGATGGTCACCGTTTTTCCCAGAATATTTTTAGAATTTTCCATCAGATATCCCGAAAAGCTGTCCAGCGCGTCGTCGGGGACCGTAATGGTAAAACGGTCGTGACCATTGGTCACCTGATCCAGATTCACAGAATAAGAAGATTTTTCCAGAAAAGGTTTTCCGTCCATGCTCAGCAGGCAGTAGACCACGGGATTTTTTTTATCATCCAGAAAATCCTGAAATGTCTTGAAGGAAAAATATTTCTTCATATCGTCAGGATGGTTCAGCCTTCCGAAATCCGAATTGTAATATCTTTCATCGTCATTCTCGTTTTTGCCGGTTTCCTGAGAACCGTTATTTTCGAAATTGCCGTCGTTTTCGTAATCCTCGTTGGGATTGTTGGGATTGTCTTCCATACTTTGGTGTTTTTTCAGATTAATAATAAATAAAAAGATGCATCGGGAGAACCTGTTACCCTCTCCATGACTTTTCGTGGCTGGCTCCATTCACATCAAACCTTTTGGCAATGAGACGCATCTCAATTTGTAAAGGATCTGTATTATGGGCATGAAAAGTTTCAGCAAAATCAATACAATACGCTTTTTCAAAGACCAATTCCTGAAGCTTGCTCATGGCATCTCTTCGGTAAAAGATGATCTTTCCGCTCTTTGTCTGCCCGTGATCAAGCATCCAGCCTAACAATTCGGGGCTTCCCGTGCTTTCAATTTTAAGAAAAATTTCTCCGCCCTGGGGAATGCCTTGTGGCTTTCCTGTGCCATCAGTAGGTTGTTTAAAGCTATATTTACATTCGATAATATTGTAAACCTTGCCGTCTAATTCTAATTTGGATAAAAAGGACATATTTTGTGTTTTTAGAAGTTAATAAATGGTAGATAATGAGCAATAAACAATATTGCCGTTTTTTAGCCGGATATTGTCTATTACCCATTAAAAAGGAAACAGACGATTACTTTATCTGCTTCCGTTGTATGAAAACTTTATACCCATTCGTTTTCGTAGGCTCCGGATCCCAGTTCGATTTTTCTGGCTGAAATAGTGAAAGCCTCAGTCAGAGGGTTTTCTCCTGTAGCATCAAAATTTTCTTTATGCTTCACCAGGTATGCCTCTGTGAATTTCAGCTCTTTCAAGGTGGCATCGTTATCTCTTTTTACGAATACTACGCTTCCGTCTTTTCTTTCAAAAGAATTGGTCATCCATTCGAAAAGGTCGGTTGCTCCGGTACCTTCAACGATAACATCTATTTTCCCGCCTCTGGTGACAGTAGACGGTCTTCCTGTTGTATCTGTTTCCTGAAACAGACCGTAGCTGATATTTAAGATATTATATTCTTTTCCTGCTACTTTTAATTTTGCTTTAAATGACATAATGGTTACTTTTTAGTTGAGTTAATTTTCTTTCTTGTATTTTAAAAAGGTCTTCAAGCCCTTCCCGGATTTATGTTATGAATACTATAGAAAAGACCCTTAGACTTATGAATGGGCTATACCCACTCATTACTATGTTTTGCACTTCCCAACTCGATTTCCTTGGCAGAAAGTACAAATGTTTCCGTGAGAGGATTCTGGCTTGAAGAATCGAAATCTTCCTTATATTTCACAATATAAGCTTCTTTGAATTTCATTTCTTTCAGCGTGGCTTCACTGTCTCTTTTTAAAAATACAACACTTCCGTCTTTTCTCTCAAATGAGTTGGTCATCCATTCAAAAAGATCGGTTTCTCCCGTTCCTTCAACAGTTAAGTGAATTTTCCCTCCTCTTACGACAGAAGAAGGTCTTCCTGTTGGATCTGTTTCCTGTAGCATTCCGAAATCTACAGCGATGATGTTGCGCTCTTTGCCTGCAACTTTGAATTTTGCTTTAAATGACATAATTAAATGTTTTAAGGTTTAAAAAAATGAATATTACCAATAATGGAATATGCCGTACGCACTTCTTTCAGTGTTTTTTCATTATCATAAGCAGACTATTTCTGTTCGTATTCCGTTTCCCATTCGTTGCCGTCTGTTCCTTTGTGTCCATCCATTTTGATCAGGAAGTTTTTGGCAGGGAAATAAGGTTTCATATGAATATCCAGATGAATTTTATCTTTCTGAACAGGATCCTGCTCAAATCTTCGGATTTCAAAGTTCTCGATTAGCTTTCCGGGACCGGTAATGCTGTCCAGAAATCGGACGATCTGGTTCATGATCTCTTTTCTGGTCACCGCGGTAAAGTTTTCAAAAGCTCTTCGGTTCAGGAAATCCATTAAAACTTTTGTGACAAAGTCGAAGACCCTCACCACCGAATAGGTCTGAAGCCCAAGGTTATCTCCGTTAAACAATGTTTTTCCGGAAAATGCCATTACCTTACCATATTCATTGACCATCGGAATCAGTCCGAGGTTTTCAAGGTTCGCAATTTCACTCTTTTTAAGATCAAATCGTACCCCTTCCACTTCATTGATTCCCCCGAACTTTTTACCGGCCGTTACCTGAGACATCAGTGTTTTATAGATCTTTCCTGCCAAGGCGGCTGAAGGTGGGATAAACAGATCTTCCAATTCGTCGATTTCTTCAAACCGACCTCTTCCCACCAGCCAGTTGCAGGTCATCAGCACGTTTGACCGGTATACCTCACCTCCTGTAAGATAGGCCTGATCAAACATTTCCATCACATCATCCGGTTCATCAAGATGTTCGAAATCGGTGATCAGCATAACTTTATTTTCATGAGCCATTTTTGCCCATTTTTCAACGACTTTATTGGAGCCTAAATATCCCGGAATCACTAGAATTCCGTAATTATTCTTTAAATCCAACCGGTCATAGTTATCCGCCAATTCAGCGTGAATGGTATCGATGAAACGGGTATTATCAAGGTCTTTCAATTGTTCTAAAGTCGAGTTGACTACCGTAATGTTTTTTACCTTTTCGGTTTCGGTATTTTTATAAAATAAAGCTGCCGTCCGGTAATTTCCTTCCAGCTCCTTGGTGATCTCCACCGCTCTGGAAAGATTTTTTGCCAAGAGATCTTCTGCAGATTTTCTCTGGGTCTCACAGTCTGTAACCATATCCGATAATGAATGACTTTTGTTGATGACATCTGCCCATATTTCGAGCGTCTTTTTCAATGTTTGTCTTTCTTTTTGTTTATTTTTTTCAGTTAAGAAAATTTTTCTTCTGGCTCGCCTATCCGGGTTTATATTTTGAATATTTTCAATAGACGTCTCGAGAAGATCGAAACCTCCGTAACGAGCCAATTTTTCAATTAAATCCTCAATTCCTAGCTGAACTTGTTTTTTATGCTCCAACACTGGGTTTTCGGTGGCTTGTGGTGCAGCCTGAGGCTGCTTGTTATTATTATTCATATTATTTTGTCTTTTTGTTATTTATTTTCTTCTAATTCTTTAATCAGATTTTGCAGGGTGTCATACAGTGCTTTTTTGGCCTCCGGATCTTCCAGAGCCGCTTTTAAGATTTTATTTGTTTTCAGCTGCTTGACAATTTTCTGATACTGATCTTTTTCTGTTTCGAGCCCTAGTAAAAAGTGGCTTTGCCCTGTAATGCCTTTCGTTCCGAAATCTCCGAGGTTTTTAAATCTCAGATTCTCCATTTTCACAGACCCGTTGGCATCTTCAAAGTCTACCTTTACTTCAGGTTTAAAGTGTTCGAAAACGCGGTCTATGGTATTCAGCCCTTCCACCAGTTCAGGTTTTACGGGATCATGCGCTGTGAGCTTCTGTGCTAAAAGCGTTCTGTTCTGAGGGATCTCGAATATCGCCTCACTGGTGTTTAATGGAACTTCATTTCCACCAATTCCTTTGTTTGTTAACATAGTGTTTTATTTAATAAAATTAATAATATAGTGACGTGTCACTTTTCGAAAATTCTATACGGATATATATTGGCTGATGCTTTTTGCAGCTTTAAAAGGAAACTCTCCCTTAAAAACTCCCATTCCGACTCTTTAAGCTCTTTTTCCTGATTTCTTATGAGAAAAACATCGATGGTTCTGCTAAAGCCTCCCTTCAACGAGATTTCCTTTTTAGTACCCTTCTGCACCTGAATCTCTTTAACGGTACTTTTAAAATGACTCATTCCAAAGACCCGAATATCTGCGACGGTAACAATTCTTCCTCTTGTAAGCAGAGAATTTCTGTATTCTAAAATCTTTTCCTGGGCAGAAAGGCTCTTTCTTCCTCCTGTGGACGCCTTAATCATGACCGCCGTCTTATCCAGGACTGCATTTCCCAGATCTTCCACAGTAAGCACCGTAGCCGGTTTAATATCATTACCTTCTTCGCCTGTGGTGAGCCAATACGAAATATAGCAGGGGATATCTTTATCCTGGCTATCCGACTCAATGATCAGATACGGATTATTGGCCTGAGAAAACTTCTTTTCTTTCGACAGCTGATGCAGTGCCGCCACATTCTGATTAATCTGTTTTAGGGTAACCGTAGCCAAATCTCCTCCAATTATTGAAAAAGCAGCCGTTTCATCTTTAATTAATTCCAGCAGATACTGCAACAGCTCGGAGGCTCCTCTCTGATCAAATCTTGCGACGCCTCCCCTTCTCATCAAAGCGGTAGTCCCCGCCTTTTCTGCCGAATAGTTTTTTAGATCAAACCGTTTCCCATTATCATCACGCACATAGTCGAGATCCAGAAAATGATCTTCCGACTCCATCGGGATAATGTTCAGTCTTCCTTTTACTCTTTTGTGAACTTTATGATTATTGGTATTGATGACGGGAATACAGTTCAGGGTGATGCTTACGTTCTCGAAAACCTCAGCGACGACTGCTTCTGAGAATACAAATTTCAGCCAAATCATTTCTTCCTCATTCGAAAGATGATGATTCACAAAATATTGGGTAAAAAGTTCCTCCTGTTCAGGTTTTCCGTTATGCCTGATCTTTCCTTTCAACGTAAAATAATTTCCTGAAAAATACTGGTTCACCTCTTTGTAAATATGCCCTATTGCCGAATAATTCTTCGTCATGATATTTTCAAGGTTTACCTCATCCCAATCAACATTATACCCTTCACTACAAAAAAGTTCCTGATCTCCAAAATATATTTTTGCCTGTTTTAAATAATAAAAAAACAGTTCTTTCTGATAATTGTTATTGATGTCTATATAGAACATCAGGTTTTCAGGATCTATTTTTTTGGGACATCTGATGCCTATCCACATTTGCCCTGAAGGCAGATGTTTCTCACTTTTGGAAATGGTATCACTGAAAAAGAAACTTTCAATGCGGTTTAAGACATTTCCAAAAGCCATATATTCCACTTTGGCAGTGGTTAATTCTACTTCAATGGTTGGACAAAAGTAAATTTCTTTACTGCTTACCACTGTAGGATTGAATACATCATGAATTCTCTTGGGTGTTTTAAAATGATTGTAAAGTGATATTTTTTCACCATTTTCCAAAGGAAATACCTGAAGTAATGACCTCGAAGGAAGCACACCGGAGACCTCCTCCGGAAACATGATCTCCAAAATACGTTCAATCACTCTGGATCGAGAACTTTCCAACTCGAATCCCAGTTTTTCAAGCTCTGAAGCTGTTGCTGAAAGCAGTAAGCCAACAATGGGATCGAAGGAAGTTTCTGCCTCCAGTTCATTGTATCCCCACATTCGTGCTGCTCTCCGCAGTATTCTGTCTTTTATTCTTTCTTGATTCATGCTGTTAATATGAAAGAGGTCCTACAAAAAATGCATTGTGAAAAAGAAAGAATCTGTTGGTTTCCAACACCTGTCCTTTAATGGAAAGCATCACTTTTTTCTTCATTCTTTTTCTTCCTGCAACACCCAGGTCAAAATCGTTGATAAAGACCTCCACATCTTCCAGAAGCAGTCTTTTTTCATGCATTTCGATTCCTTTTTTTAAGGCGTCGACAATATATTCCTTGAGTTGATTGTCACTTTTCAATAAATCAAAATCCAATTCCCAGATTTCGGTACCGAAAGTTTCATCAAACTTACATTCTCCCAAAGCAGTGGTTGCCAACAGAAAAATCTGCTGTCCGATCGAATTGTCGATGGAGATCTTATCCGCCTCCTTTTTATGAATGATCCCTTCAAAATCTATAGGGATTTTATAATAAATTCCTTTCATCTGATCGATTATAAATAAATTGTTCTTTTGATATTCCCTTTTTCATCATATTCAAAATTCTTTGGAACCTCTTTACGCCGGATAATCTGTAATTCCACCTTAGGCGTAAGTTTTAAAAATTTCTCGCGGTACAAAATATCTCCTATAAAGCTTTTACCTTCATGCTGATCAACCACAATAAAATATTGGTCTGTCCCCTCCGGTTTTTTAAAATCATTGATATTGCCGGCATAAAGCAGGATATTCATTTCTTCATTTTTTAAATGATAGGTCAACTCTTCCTGTGACAATTTCCGGTGTCTCGAAATATCAAACTTCTCCATTTTTTCCCTGACAGGCTCAAAAGGGATATTTTCGTATAGATAAGATGTTTTGTCAAACTTTTTAAACCCTAAAAAAGAAAGAATGTTTCTTTTGATCTTTATTTTGGTGAAACTTAATGTGTCTCGGGTAACCTGATAGGCTTCTGTTTCATGAGTTTTGTCGTCGGTAACCGTTAATTTATAGGTTGGAATTTCAATTTCTCTTTCTCCGATTTTAAGGCTTATTTTTCCCAATTCCTGATCAGAAATAACCATAGAAATGGTATGCTTACTCAGTCCCGAATTCGTACGTACAATAATTTCTCCATCTCCCTTTGCGGCAGCTGAATGTGGGTCTTTTGTCATTCCCAGACCAAGATTAAGTTCCGGAAGCGGGCTCATTTTTTTCCTGTTTTTGTTGTTTTTTTATTTTTACTTCATCTGTTTTTTTCACATGATAAGCTGCCAGGCAATTCAGCTGATTATCGATATCGTAATTCTGGGCTTCACTTACATACAGCTCATAGTTTTTTCCGTAGGCATAAATCCTGACGAGTGAAATTTCGTTTTCCTGCAGCTTCATATAATCTTTTTTACTGAGCTGTTTGGCAAAATACCCTTCACAGTTTAGAGCAAAATCATTTTTGTAGGATATCACCTCGCCGGATTTAAAATAGAGATCAAGCACCTTATCTTTTTCGATACATACATTGGTATCGGCAATCCTGATATACATAAAGATTTTATCTTCTCTTTTTCCGAACTGTAATGTTGCATACACATATTCCGAATTGTTGACCCTGAGTACGATCGATGGGGTACTTGCAAAATACTGCCGGTCCAGCTTCTGTTTGGTCTGAACAATTCCACAGTCAAAATTTGCCAAATTTTCATTGTTTTCCTCCGACTTCTGCTCCTGGGCTTCCAACATAGAGAAGCCAAGGAATAAAAAGCTGAAAAAAAATGGTATTTTTCTCATGATTATTGGGACTGATAGAGTTGTCGGCAAACCTGAAGATCCGTCTTCATCTTATCATATTCTGCTTTCAAGGCTACGTTTATTTTGCTTAAACTGTCCATTGTCGCATGATTTACTGAAAGTTGTTTTATTTCTTTCTTTGCATCGATAAGATCTTTAAAGGTCATGATCGTATTATTGTACATGACTTTATTTTTTAAAGTATCTTTTGGCAATTGCTTATACATATCCGCCAGGATAGACAATCCCAGTTTTTCATTGAAAAAGTCGTTCTGTCCGGGAATCCCGATAGAATCTACTGCAGATTTTACCTTTTCGAGCTGAAAAGAAAATTTATCCTGCGTTTCCATCTCTTTTTTCATTTTTGCATTTTCGATCTTTAAGAGGCTGTTTTCTTTAAAAGGAAAATAAGCGTTAAAAAAAACCGCCGTTATCAGCACAATAACTGTTATTAAAAAGAATAAAATGAAAAATGAAAAGGCTCTTGTTCTTTCACCTTTATTAAGTACTTCCATATTCGCATCTGTGTTTTTATTGTATTAATCTGCCAAAAAAGTCCTGCTTCTTTTTGCATGAATCACCGCATCCCGGTCATCTGTATTTTCAGATACAAAGATGCTTCCATCACGTTTTTTACCGATATAATCCAGACGGTTCAGTATGGAGAAGAGCTCTTCTAATGTTTTCATAAATCTTTTAACCCTCGCCACATTGAGGTCGATCTCATTATGATTATAATCTGCGTTGATGAGTTCGGTAAAAACGGCTTCAAAATTTCCCTGGCTTAGATTGCACCAATCGGCAAAATAGTTCAACAGCTCCTCTTTTCCGGCTCCCGATCTGGCATCGATAAAATTTTTCAGTACCCTTGCCATTCCCACCACCGAAAGAAGCATTTGTGCGGGAGGAACATGAGGAGACATCCAACGGAATCGGTTGATCTCCGTTCCTAAATAATTCAGGGTTTTATCTGCCAGATACTGCATCATCACAGCGAGGGAATTGGTCTGTTTTTTCAAATGGATTTTCTGCTCGATCTGAACGGCATACAACTCCATATTTCCATAAAAACTGTCGATCGCCATGTAGATCTCATGCAGTTTTTTATGACTTGAAACACTTACGCACGGAGGAATATAACTTTCATCAATTCTGGATTCTCCGGCATTCACGAGGATCTTACCAATTGTTAAATGATTGATCCCAAATCCCAGTGTATTTTTTATTTCGTTTTCAGAAATAAGATGAAGCGTGTACTCAGGCTGGGTAAACGGATAACGTGGCGGATTTTCTTCCGGATCAGGCTCTCCATAAGGGGTTCTTTTAAAATGATTGACTGAAAGACATGCCAATAACGCCGTGCTTTCATTGTTTTTAATTTCATACGTTGCCTCAGGATAAGGAATCGACAAATGAATGGCCTCGGAAGTTCCCTGTCCGATATCGATTCTTGCTCCGCTGGGCGTAATGGCATGGCACTCGTCCACCCTGATTCTTAACAATTTATGATTATCAATAATAAGATTCATTTTAATAGAATCTTCCACCGGAAGCAATCCGTAATTGATCATGGAGGTATGTACTCCCACCGAATCTCTCATCGAATCATTCACAAAATTCTGAACATCGATGAAGTGATTTTTGTTGATTTTCATCCCGTCTATCCAATTGACCGGGAAATGATTTAGTTTTTCTATCATTTTTTGTATGTATTTTTTTATTATTGGCCGTTTCTCACAGCATATTGTTTATTTCCTATTTAATATTTCAAAAAATTATGCATTTCGATACAATGGTTTCTTTCTTTTTTTATTTTTATAATATGCTGTTTCTGTACCCGGAACAGGAATATAAATAACCTCCACATGAGCCTATATATCGGGATCTATAAGATCCGCCTCCGGACAGAACCGATTATGAAACCACCTCAGCTCTGCGGGATCCAGCTCAAAAAGCTTCGCCATGTCTTTCAGACTTACCTTACCGCGAGTGATGGGGCAGGTTTTATAGATCCTATTCACGGATATAATATTCGGCTACGGTTTGCTTATCATCATCTTTCTTTTCCTGACTTTTTTTAGAATTTTTCTTGTTTTTTTCTTCTGTATATTCATAGTCGGTTTCTCTGTTCTGAAGATTTTTATCAGCCCCCATCACCTGTTCTGTTCTCATGCAGAAGATCACACTGTTTTCTTCAATTCCGTTCATATACAGGGTAAGTTCAGGATCTATATATTTGGTACTTTCATACCATCTGGGCTGAAGAAAAAAGACCCAGTTAAAAAGCCCGTTTTCATCTTCGATCTGGATCTGATCATTTACATGCTTTTCGTTATAATCCATGATGAAATTATAAAAGAGTTTTCCAAAATCAATTCGGGTAGGTCCTTTCGCACGGTATACACTGTACCTGGTCGCCTTTTTATCTTTGTCCATGATATAGGAAATGACGATCATATTTTTCCATTCACCCTCTTCCAGATCGGTATCGTCTTTGTAATTATGAGGAAACTGCCAGGTTTTATAAATCTTCGGAGGAATAGCCATCGCTTTTCTGAAGGTATCATTTAAAAAGGTGGGAATAAAGAACACGATGTAATGTCCTAACATCAGAAACATAAAATCGATTCCGTTTAAAAAAGTATAAATCAGCATAAACGGAATCACCGTATAGGTAACGATCAGCCCAGCAAACAGATACTCCATTCCCGCATTTCCATTTCCGAATTTATGAAAGTAAGAGCGATACATGACACAATGTATAATTCCCATCACCAAGGAACTGAGCTGATAAAAAATAAATTCATATAAATTATTATCCAGAAACAATTTGTTATAGCCTAAAAAAGCAATGACAGAATAAACAAAAGCGAAAGAGAAGCAATAAATGTAGAAGTCCGCCTTATATTTTTGTTTAAATTCGGAGGTCTTTTGAGAAAAAATCATGGTAAGGATAATGATTATCGCCAAAAGAATCACACTGGCAGCCAGCACTTGCGGCTCCAGAAGGTTTATAAAATATTTTTTTAATTGCATCATATTCTTGTGTTGTATCCTAAAACTGAACTTTCAATCGTGCTGAATTCAAAATTTTGTTTTTCTTCCGGTAGAAGAATTAGAGTTTCTATTTCTACTTCTATAGGAAAAAAGTAATCATAATACAGATCCAGAAATTTTTTCTGTTGACCTTGGTGGATATAATCTCCAAAATTGGAGCTTTTCAAGGGGCCTATCTGTATTTTAAAGTGACTGGAATAGTCATCATAGCTGTTACCGGTAATAAAATCAAGTCCAAGCTGACTTTCTCCGAGGAGTATACTTTCGTTTTTATCCGCATATTTATTGTGGCTTTTATGATATACCATAACCTCTTCATCCAAAAGTCCGGCAAGAATTTCACAGGCTAACGAAATATTTCCTACAATTTTATAGGCAAAGGGTAAAATTCTGATCAACTTGGAAATTAAAAGCTCGGGAAAATCCCTGCTTATGCCCCAGAAATCATAGAAAAGATCTGCTGCCGGAGCTCCATCCAGATCGGAAAGAAAGTCTCTTTCAAATCTCTCGATAGCAGTGCCGTAAGTAAACATTTCATTTTCGAAAGGCTGAAAGAATGTACGTGCTCCCTTTTGCTGTTTTTTCTGATTTCTATGCTCCCGCAGCATGGTGTCCACTTCTTTACCCGGAGTATCATTTTGTATATGATGAATCAGGTTTTCCGGAAGCATATCATAAATGCCGTCTCTGGAAAGGGAGATTTCCAAGATCTGTGTGGAATCAAGATCATAATCGGTGATCTCAGCATCCAGAATATCAAATCGGTAGGCTCTTGAAAACTGCCCTTCTTTGGAAACCACATATTCGGCTTCAGAGAGATCTCCGTTTTTCAGCAAATCATTGATCACCACTTCTGCACGGATATCATGATGTAACGAAGTTACCGCATGTACAAGGTCTGTAAGCGTTTGCATGATTTATTTATTTTCAGTTTTTAATCTTCCTGCGGCTACATATCTCAACTGAAAATACTCGTCATTGAAATTGTAGATATTCAAACCATTGGCCGTACATGCCAGAATCCTATCGTTATGTAAATAAATACCTACATCCGAAATAGGATTAAATTTATCATACCTGAAGAACAGGAGATCTCCTTCCTTTAAAAAAGTTCTTCCCGTAAAAAGCTGTATAGACTTGGAACGGAAAATGCCGTCCGGTGTTTTGGGAAAGGTTACCTTGAACACGTCACTATACAGAGCCTGAACAAAGTAAGAGCAGTCTACGCCCAATTTTTCCTCAAGTTTTTGAGATTGATAAGGGGTGCCCAGCCATTTGTCGATATACCCATAAAAATTATAATCGGTGATCTCCTTGGGCATAACTTTCAGAATTATAGAATATTTTTCTTTAATTCTCAACTCTTCATCGCTTAGATTCTGCTCATTATCATCAACAATAGAATATTTTTCATCAATCCCTTTCTGAACAGATAAATCAGTTTTTAATTCGTCAGCGGCATACTGATAAGGAACATCCAAAATATATTTTTTGCTGCTACAAGAAAGCGTAAAAGAGAGAAGTAAAAAAAATAATCCTATGAAAGGAATATGCTGTTCTAAATATTTCATCCTCGGTGTGTTTGTGACAAATTTATAAAAAAAAATGAATTCCTATCACTTTTCATTGAAATAATTTTATTTATATTTGTAGACTCACAAAAAAGCACAAATGAAAAAATTCACCTCAAGTCTTATAGATTACAGGGTTTTAATAAGCCTGGGACTCCTTTTACTGGTCAGCATACTTTTTCTTTTATATCAGTTCACCCGTCATGTGGATTGTGAAAATGCCAATTTCATAGTTCATTCAGATGATTATATGATTAATAATGTGGTTGAATATTATGATAATACTCCGGGTGCTAAATCCTGGCAATGGAATTTTGGAGACAGCACAGCTATAGATGTACGACAAAAAACCATGCACAGCTATAAAAAACCTGGAGACTACCTTGTAAAATTGAAAATCAATGGCAATTGTGTGCATGAAAAAATGATCTCCATCTCAAGCGTAAGTCAGCAGACAGGTTATCTTCCTACGATTGTCGGCCCCAATGTGGTTACTGTAGGAGAAAGGATCTCATTTAATGCCATAAAGGAAGGTGGCGAATCCTGGGAATGGAGCTTTGGAGAAACAACAAGAACCGATGCCCTGGGAAAAACGCCCTCTTATGTATTCAAATCTGTGGGTGATAAAAAAATAACCCTCATCGTGAATGGTGATGTGGAACATACCGCCGTAAAAACAATTTATGTCGCACCCAAGACCATCACCGCAAGGCAAAAAACAGACCTTAAATCATACGAATTTGAAAAACCACATAGTGATTTTTCACTTCCTATGGGCACGGCAGAAAAGGATCCGCTGGTAGATATGATGCAGTATATTCCTGTTTCCCCAAAATCTGTTTCTAAAAAAGATTCAGTGATTGCTGAAAAAAAGGCACCTGAAATTTCGAACGAGCAATTTAAGCTTTTGCTGAATCAGGTGGCTGCAGAAGCCAAGACAAAAGATGATTTCAAAGATTACCTGTGCGGGAAATTTGATATTCCGGTGGTGGCGAATGATCATAAGCTGATTCCTTTTGATCTCTTCTGTCAGTCTATTGCTGGTAAAAAGATTAAAATCTCAGCAATCAGGATCACCAAAGACCGAAAAAACTGTATCCAGAATATCAATGTTCAGTATAAAGTAAAAAAATTCATGATCTGGGTAAAAGAGTAAAAGGCTGATAAAATTGAAGGTGAAAAGAACCCAGTGGATGAAGTTATATCTTTAACAGGCTCCTATTGGATCAGTTTCAAAACTTGGGGAGAAATTGTTTAGATGTATTTTTTGCCACGAATGCACGAATATTTTTATTTCCCACAGATCGCAGATTTTCAGATGCTGCTGTTTCTGTTGGTTTTTCGCAGAGACGCAAAGATTTTTTTTAATACTTGATGTTTTTAAGGCGCAAGGATTTTATCAAAGATAAAATTGAGGGCAGTATATTATCGCCACGGATACTCGAATATTTTTATTCCCCACAGATCGTGCAGATTTTCAAAGATGCTGCTCTATTTGTTGGTTTTTCGCAAAGCCGCAAAGATATTTTTTAATGCTTTATGTTTTTAAGGCGCAAGGATTTTATCAAAGATAAAATTGAGGGCTGCATATTATCGCCACAGATACTCAAATATTTTTATTCCCCACAGATCGTGCAGATTTTCAAAGATGCTGCTCTATTTGTTGGTTTTTCGCAGAGACGCAAAGATATTTTTTAATACTTGATGTTTTTAAGGCGCAAGGATTTTATCAAAGATAAAATTGAGGGCTGCATATTATCGCCACGGATACTCGAATATTTTTATTCCCCACAGATCGCCTTTAGATTTTCCACAGATGATATCGTTGATTTTCTTTGTTTAACCTTTGCGGTCTTTTATAGGTAGAAAGGTTTGGTGAGACTTAAAACGGGAGTTGTCAAAAAACTTGGCGGGGCTTCGTGTTCAATATGTAAAGTGTAAGGAAAAGAATCTGCATCATCTGCAAAATCTGCGAGAGCAAAAAATCTTACCTTACATTATCTAAACTCTTTTGCCTGGTCCCCAACTTTTGTACTTGATCCCTCCTATTTTTGTTTAAATAGATTTCACCCAGCTCTGGGAGTCGAACAGTTCATAGCCTCAGATGCGAAAATAAAAAAAATCATCCCGGCTTTAGTATCCGGGATGATCATCTGATAAAGAAACAAATCCATTTTCAGATGAGACAATATAATGATATATGATGAATGGTGTATCAGTTTTCAATATGAATTTGAGAGCCGATGGAAAGAGCGTTCTGAAATCTTAAAAACCTGCCCTCTTGCTTCTCATTTCCCTAATGTTAATATATATATTCGAAGGTATTTTATTCCATTTTAATCTTTGAAATTTCCTTTAAATTATTCAACCCCTACGGGGTTATAACATCATTAAATACTTGTTCATCGGGTTTCACCCGACGCTACTAATATTTAACCCCTTCAGGGTTTATTCAGGTAAATTCAAAAAGAAAATGGTATTATTCCATTTTACTCTTTGAAATTTCTTTCAAATTATTTAATCTTTTGAGGGTTATAACATCATGGAATACTCCTATATAAAGTTTCACCCGACGCTACTCATATTTTAACGTGAAATCGATGATATCCCCCTTGTTTTCAATTTGTTAAATTTAATGAATAGTGAATTTTATGCACGGTTAAGATTGACCATTGACTCGAAGAAATTCACGATTCACAATTCACCAATCCCCATCTGTTGGATCTTAAAAAGCTACTTTTTCGTTCTGTTGACAATAAAACTTACAGCCTACAACTTCTCTCTTCCAGCCCATTGAGCTCCTTTTTTCATCAAGTTCACGTTAATTTTAATTACAAATGGTCAGAAAGCTATGATTTTTCATGTGTATATTCATTTTGGCTTCAGATTTTAAAATCCCTAAAGCGCTCAGTTCCGGTGCTCTTACCGCAGTCAGTTTCTGATCGATAAACTCCGCTATCCTTACGACTGAGAAATAAAAATTTCTGTATAAAGAAATATCAACTGTAAAGCCGTGACACGGTAAAAAGGCCTTCAGAAAAGGAAGTGTTCTTTGATGCTCTTCATAGTTCAGACAATATCCCGTCTGCTCCCTGGCCGTAATAATGTCATAGTGATTGATATAGTCCAGCACATTTTCTTTTAATCGATCCAGTCCCTTTTTCTGAAAATAACCATTTATTTTATCCAGGATATATTGTGCATATTCCATCATCGTAATTGTTTTCCATTCTGAAACATTATTCAGTCCGGTTTTTAACGATTTGACCTGTTTTTGATTTTCGTAATCAATGCAGAAGGAAATACCGAAGTTTTCGAAAAAGGGGAAAAAACAGTGCTTAACTTTAATAACTGCATCTGCCTGAAGGCTATTTTCTGAAAAACTATAGCAGAGATAAGGCCTGTATAATGCAGACAGACTTTTCAGATAGTCAATTTCACTGGTATTATCATAATGCTCAAACCACTTTTCAAGATTGTCATAATATTCCTGTTCAAATTTTCTGAAACTGATATAAAACGGTAATTCCATTGCTTTGATGTTTTAATAAAGCAAAGCTAAGGACGGGGAACGTCAAAACTCGACGTGTTTTAATTAAAGTAAATGGTGAATAGTCAATTTTGCTGCGCAAGTGCATTTTTATTACAAGTAAGAATCGACTGTTGACCCGAAGAAATTCACCATTCGCTATTGATCATAATTTTTCATGATATACTCAAAATAGTGAATCATTTTCATATAATTTTCAATACTTATATACTCATTGGTACTGTGGATACTTTGTTTTTCGGCGTCATTGATCTTGATAGGCATAAAACGGTAAATATTTTTGCTTACGATCTGGTATTTATAAGCATCAGTAGCCGCAATAGTGAGATAAGGAGTAACGACGACGGAAGGGTAAATTTCGCGAATTCCTTTTTCCATCATACGGAAAGAATGGGTATCGGAAGGAGAAACCAGAGAAGCCTCTCGGGTGTTATCTATTTCCTGTACTTCAACATCAAAGCCTTCACATGCTTTGGCAATATGTTCCTTGACCTGCTGAATGGTATTTCCGGGAATAAGCCTGAAATTAACCAAAAATTCAACCTCGGGGGAAAGCACATTCGGGCCGTCGCTTCCCTTCATCATGGTGAGTGCCGTAGTGGTTCTTACCAGTGCATTTGTGGAGTTATTTTTAGTAAGCTGTGACAGCAAAACAGATTTTAACAGCCACTTATTGGAAATGGCCAGTCTGTTAGCAAAAGGCATAGATCCCCCGATATTATCAAAAAAATCACGGATAAGCGGGGTAATGACAGGCTTCATCTGGTGATTTTCCAATCTCTGCATAATCACAGCAGCTTTACCTATCGCACTTTCCATGGGAGGCATGGACGAGTGACCACCCAGACCTTTGACGGTTATCTTTGCAGACAGAAATCCTTTTTCAGCACAACCGACCACCGCAACATCGGCATCGATTCCTTTCACACTTCCTTTTTCCAACACAAGCCCGCCTTCGTCATAAACAGCATCGAAGATCAATCCTTTTTGTTTAAAATAATTGGCAATTGGCAACGCCCCTTTTTGTCCGCCAACCTCTTCATCAAATCCAAATGCCAGATAAATATCTCTTTTAGGACTATGCTTTGCCTGAATAAGATTATTCATTGACTCCAGCAATGAGAAAAACATTCCTTTCATATCGATCGTTCCACGGCCGTATATTCTTCCCTTTGCAACTGCCCCTGAAAAGGGAGCGTAATCCCAGTCTTCTGATACTTTTGTAACGGCTGGCAATGCCTTATCGTCGGGTCTGAAAACATTTTGATCCTCATTTTTAACATCTGCATCACCGGGAGGCACCACATCCATATGCGAAAGAAATAAAATAGGCTGAAGTGCAGGCTCACTACCTTTTAACCTGAACACCAATCCGTAGGTATTAATCTCCACGACTTCGGTATTCTCATACACGAGAGGATATGTATCTTTGAGATAGTCTTTAAACCGATCAAAAGGGGAATAATCAAACTCCCCCAACTCACCGGTGGAAATGGTAGGGATTTTAATTCCATCCGCCAGCCTCTTCACAGCCGCATCATTTCGGACAAATTTCCAACCGTCAGAATTTTCCGTATGTATTTTCTTAAAAGGATAGGTGAATGTTCTGATTAGAAGAAATATGATCAGAATAATAAGTAAGCCTACGAGAATAAATAAAAACTTTTTCATAATGACGGGATTTGGGTAATCATTTGATTATTAACAAATATAAAGAAGAAAATTGGTTTTATATTATCCAAGTCTTCAGATCCTGCAAAACCGGATGTACTGCTCGACCACCAAAAAACTAAACAGACTTCAGTTTCGAAAAACTGTTCCCATTATCCAGCTCTTGTTTTCTTTTTCTAATAAAATCCGTTGGCCGGATGCCGTTTATTTCCGTAAAAAGGTCAGAAAAATTCTGACGGGAGGCCATACCGCATTCTTTCGCAAGCGTTTCTATATTGTATTTAAGATATTCTTTATTCTCAAATAAAAGCTTAGTGATATAATTGATTCTCAGTTCGCTGAGGTATTTATTAAAATTGGTTCCTTTACAGTCATTAATAACTTGAGAAAGATATTTCGAATTGGTTCCCAACTGTCCCGACAGTTTATGAAGGGTGAGCCCCTGCTGGGTAAATTTTTTCTTATCCTCGAAAATCTTCAGCTTTTTAAGCAGTTCTTCAACAATGGTTTCATCAAGAGCATTTTTCTTTTCTTCAGTATCTTCTTTTTGAGGAATAGGGTTTTCATGGCTATAAAGCTGTTCCTTTCGAAGTTTTTCTTCCAGCATATTGTATTTTTGCTGAATATCCTTCTCCTTTTTGTGTCGCAGGATCAACAGAACCATAAGACCGATCGCCAATGCTATTAAAATAATAATAAGGGCTGCTCCCCAAGAGTTTTTTTTCTCCAAATCATTTTTTTCATCAAGAAGTGTTTTTGTGTCATACTCTTTATGAATTTTTGACGAAAGGTAAATAAAATCCTTTGAAATAATGCTGTCTGCTTTCAGCAGCTGGCTGGTGTAGTACAGTTGCTGATCCCTGTCTTTTTCTTTCTTATAATGATTAATCAATAGCTCATAATTTTCTCTGAGCTCCGGAAGTATAAATTGATTTTTCCGAAAAACTGAATCTACTTTTTCGAAGTTATGAATGGCCTCCTGATGATTATTCAGTGCCCAAAAGCTCTTCCCAATATAAAAATAATTTACAGAAAGCCATGCAAAATCTCCACTTTCCTGAAGAGATTCCAAAGCACTGCTTAGATATCCGACTGCCTCCTTATATTTATTTTTTTTGTACTCTAAAATCCCCTTGTTCAGCTGAAAATATCCTTTTTCCTGCCTATAATCCGCAGAAAGACCAATCTCCCCAAGTCCATTCCGTAGCATAATGTCCGCAGTGTCTAAACGGCTTACATTACGATAACAAACCACCAGCTGATGCAGACTGTTGAAATAACCTTTTTTATTATTATAAATTTCGTTCGGATGAAGCTTTGAATCGATTTTTGAACGATAATAGGCTATGCAGTCTCTAAAAATCCCGGCAGCCTCTTCATAATGCCCCAGATAACTTTTAACAACCCCTATATGGTAGAGATTCTGATATTTCAGAAATTCATTTTCGCTGTTTTTTGAATATTCATACGCCTTAAGATACTCATTAAGGGCCTGTTGAAATTTTTTATAATGATAATAATATATCACTCCTTTGTCGATATAGGCAGCGCTGATTAAATCTGGATTCCGTGATAATTTAGCAGCATAGATCATGCTGTCGGCATATTTTAATTTTTCAGGATTCAGGGATGAAAAGAAAATTCCGTCTTTATAGCCCTGTACCAGCTTGTCATATTTTTTTTCAGATTGAGCTTTATGAATATACAACTTAATGAAGGGAAACGCTTTAGAATTTCCTTCTTCCATATTTTCATAATTTTTTCTTATTCTATAATATTCACTAAAAGTTTCCTTTTGAGCAAAAAAAAGTTTAAAAAATACAATGAATGTTATTAAAAGTAGTTTTTTTATCACTGGCCTTTATTAAAATGGCGAAAACCTTTAACCAAAAATACACAAAATCCATCAATCGTTATCAAACAATATTGAATTATTAATCATATTTAATTATTTCTCAATAAAATAATTAAACAACTGAATTACAACATATTAAACATGTCCTAATTCACGAATTACGACGTCTTAATTTCAGAATCGTGACCACTATTCCTTTTTTTACCTGTTTTAAGCTTATAAATTCGACTCAGGAATTCTAAAAACTAACACCCGGCCGGGATAACCTTTAATTCAGAAATGATATGAAGAAGCTTATCTCTTTAGTAATAATCGTTGTTCAGATCGGAACATTGCAATCCTGCAGACAGGATGATGACCCTGATATGACGGTTCAGGAACAATATAAGAAAATAGACACCAATGATTTGGCAAAAAATACGGATTCTACAGTAGTGAATGCTATAAATACACAGATAAATGAGGACTACGAAGATCCTCCCGTTAAAAATGGTACCCACTGGAGAATAAAAAAATAACACCTAAATACTTCTTAATAAAAACAACTAATAACCGCTAAAACTCATTTAGCATTTTCATGTCAAGGGGCTCAGTATGCAGATCTGGGCCCTGTTTTAATTTTAATAAAATGGTAATGAAGTCCACTTATTCTTTTATCATGCTTTTCATCAGCTGCGGGATATTTTCTCAGTCCTATAAGATATTCTATGAGATGAGCTGGAAAAATTCGGGCTCCCCTTCAGACTATAAAGAATACTGTTCTCTAATCATCGATGAAGCCGGAAGTTCTTATTTTCAGTCCTACGAAAATTTCAGAAGAGACTCTGCTCATACTAAAATGGTTAATGATTATTTTTCCAACAAGGCGATGGGATTGAAAATAGGAGATGGACATACGGATGCAAAATTCCGTTCACTGATCATTAAAGACAGACCGGAAAATACGATGATAGTAGAAGAGCGATTCTTCACCAGTATTTTCTCAACAGACTATGGCTCCTGCAGGCAGAACTGGGAACTTCTCGATTCTCCCCCGGTCACAATTTTAGGATATAAAACACATATGGCGAGAACAGAATTCGGAGGCCGAAAATGGATAGCCTGGTACAGCACCGACCTCCCGATCAGTGACGGGCCCTATAAGTTCCATGGTCTTCCCGGATTGATCTTAAGAATAACCGATTCTGAAAACACTTATCAATTTGAAATAAAAGGGATTATAAAGGAGAAAAATAATATTGAAAAAAGAAATTTTTCCTATGATCAGCCCATGAAGATCTCACCTAAGCAATGGGATATATTCTGGAAAAAATATAATAAGCAGCCTTCCGTTATTTTTGAAAATCTAAATACCACACAAACCACATACGTCATCAACGGAAAAGATGTCAACAGTAAAGAAGTAAAAGAATCCTACAATAAAAAAGAATGGGAAATTCTTAAATACTTGAAAACTCCTATAGAATTGGTTTCAAACTGTCTTTAACACTCAATCACTTTATGATAATACTAAAAAAAACGCTAAACTCAGCGAGCCTTTTCATGTCAAAAAGAGGGTTCAGATCAAATGATCTGAACCCCGTTTTAAAAAAAATAACGATTTAAAAGTTCCTCTACTTCCAGCCTCCTCCTAAACTTTTATAAATATCAACAACCGTACTCAGTTGTTTTTCTTTGGCTTCCACCAATTCCATTTTCGCATCCAGGGCATCTCTCTGGTTCATTAATACTTCCAGATAATCTGCTCTTGAATTTCGGAATAATTGGTTGGCAATATCTATTGATTGGTCTAATGCTTTATTTTCATCAGACTTTAACTGATAATACTGATCGATGTTTTTCACTTTCGACATTAAATTAGCCACATCCAGATAAGCATTCAGAATCGTTTTATCATATTCATACAATGCCTGGATCTGTTTGGCATCCGCCGTCTGAAAATTAGCTTTAATTGCACTTTTGTTAATCAGAGGTCCCGCCAATTCACCTACCAGATTATAAGCAATGGATTCCGGCATTTTGACCAGATAAGAAGGTTTAAAGGCTTCTAAGCCTAAAGTCGCTGAAATTTCCAGGGTAGGATAAAACTCTTTTCTCGCAGCCTGCACATCCAGTTTTGCGGCCTGAAGTTCCAGTTCGGCCTGCTTAATATCAGGGCGGTTCGACAACAGTTGTGAAGGAATTCCGGTATATACCGTTTGCGGAATGGTCGACATAAAGGTTTCTTTAGGTCTCACAATCGGTTGCGGATATCTTCCCAACAGCGCATTGATCTGATTTTCCTTTTCCGTAATCTGCTGACGGATGGTATATTCTGAAGCTTTTGATTTAGCCAGTTCCGCTTCAAACTTTTTTACCGCCAATTCCGTAGCCGCCGCTGCTTCTTTCTGAATTTTTGATATTTCCAACGCTTTTTTCTGAAGCTCAATATATTTCTGAATAATACCTAATTGATTATCGAGCGATAATAATTCATAATAATTATCAGCTACCTCAGCAATTAAGCTCGAAAGAACAAAGTTCTTGCCCTCGACTGTTGAAAGATAATGAGCCACAGCCGCATCCTTCTCATTTCTGAGTTTTTTCCAGATGTCGATTTCCCAGTTGGTCATCAGCCCCCCCTCAAAGTTTCCTAAATTATCAGGAACAGGTTTTCCAGGTTCCATTTCTGTGGAAGCATCTCCGGCTCCTTCACTGGTGTATCGACCTGCTTTTCTTATTCCCGCTCCTACACCTGCAGAAACAGTTGGACTTAATCTTCCTTTTTTAGCTACCACTCCACTTTTGGCAATTTCAATTTCCTGGAGAGTGATCATAAGATCCTGATTATTTTTCAGGGCTGTTTCAATTAATGCTACCAGATCAGGATCGGTAAAAAACTGTCGCCAAGGCGTCATTCCGCTATTGTTATTGGCGTCAGCCTGCTGTTCTTCCTGATTAAAATTCTGAGGTATATTCTCTTTTACCTCATCTTTTATTACGGTCGCCATTGGCGCCTTACAACTTGCTAAAACAAGTGATAAGGCGATGGCTGCTATATGTTTATTATAAATCTTCATGTTTGTCATCGTGTTGATAAGGTTCTGTTTGTTCTGTTAGAGGGTTTTCTTCTTCATATCTTGCCAATTTCGACTTTTCGGCAATCGTTCCGAAAATATAATATAATCCGGGAATAATCATCAGTCCGAAAACGGTTCCTATTAACATCCCACCTGCTGCTGCTGTTCCGATCGTTCGGTTACCAATTGCTCCCGGTCCGGTAGCCATCACCAAAGGAATCAAACCTGCAATAAATGCAAATGAGGTCATCAAAATAGGACGGAAACGGATAGCTGCCCCTTCAATCGCAGCCTGAGCTACCGGAATTCCCTCTTCCGCCTTCTTCTGGACGGCAAATTCTACAATCAGTACGGCATTTTTACCTAAAAGACCAATCAGCATGACCATGGCTACCTGAGCATAGATATTATTTTCCAGTCCTAATAGTTTCAGACATAAAAATGCTCCGAAAATCCCCGTTGGCAAAGATAGAATTACCGGTAACGGAAGAATGAAGCTTTCATACTGTGCTGAAAGAATTAAGTACACAAATCCCAAACACACTAAGAAAATATAGACCGCCTCATTTCCACGATTCACCTCATCTTTAGAGATCCCCGCCCAGTCGATCCCAAAACCTCTCGGAAGTGTTTTATCGGCAACCTCCTGAATGGCTTTAATGGCCTGTCCTGAACTATATCCCGGAGCCGGCGTACCGCTTACCTGAGCAGAATTGTACATATTATGTCTCGTCATTTCGGATAGGCCATATACTTTTTCCATCTTCATGAAATCGGAATAGGGTACCATTTCGCCTTTATCATTTTTAACAAAAAGTTTCAACAGGTCTGTTGGTAAGGCACGGTATTGAGGTCCAGCCTGAACGATTACCTTATATGGTCTGTCAAAACGGATAAAACTTGTTTCGTAGTTAGAACCGATTAATGTTGAAAGGTTATCCATTGCATTTTCGATGGTCACTCCTTTCTGCTCCGCCAGATCGTTGTCAATTCTTAGCATATACTGCGGGAAACTTGCTGAATAAAAGGTAAATGCAGAACCAAGTTCAGGTCTCTTATTCAGTTCTTTCACAAAATCGTTACTTACCTGCTCCATTTTATGATAATCTCCACTTCCCGCCTTATCCAGCAGACGAAGTTCAAAACCTCCTGCCGCTCCATAACCGGGAACAGACGGGGGTTGGAAAAATTCGATATTGGCTCCCGGAATATTCTTCGCTTTTTCTTCAAGCTTTTCAATAATTTCAGCGGCAGATTCTTTACGGTCTTCCCAGCTTTTAAGATTAATAAGACAGGTACCCGAGTTGGAACCCGTACCTTCCGACAAGATCTCATATCCCGCAAGTGATGATACAGACTGCACCCCGTCGATGCCCTCAGATTCTTTCAGCAATTCTTTAGCGATTTGATTTGTTCTTTCTAATGTAGATCCCGGAGGCGTCTGAATAATCGCATAAATCATCCCCTGATCTTCTGCCGGGATAAACCCTGAAGGAAGTGAATTACTAAGGAAGAACGTACACGCACAGAAAGCAAGTAAAAGCGGAAGCGTAACGGTTTTCTTCTTCACTGTTTTATTCAGCATTTTTTCATACTTCCCAGCCCCTTTCGTAAATAAATTATTGAATTTATCCAGAAAAATAGTAATTGGCGTTCTTCTCTTAACTTTTCCGTGATTATTTTTTAGAATTAAAGCACATAAAGCAGGCGTCAATGTTAAAGCCACAACCCCAGAAAGGATAATTGCTGAAGCCATTGTAATGGAGAACTGACGGTAGAAAACCCCAACCGGACCAGACATAAATGCAATTGGAATAAATACCGATGCCATTACCAAAGTAATCGCGATAATCGCTCCACTGATCTCGTGCATGGCTTCTTCAGTTGCCTTTAAAGGTGATAATCCTTTTTCTTCCATCTTGGCGTGAACGGCCTCAATAACCACAATCGCATCATCGACGACGACCCCAATCGCCATGACGAGGGCGAATAATGAAATCATATTCAATGTAATTCCAAAGGCCGACATAACAGCGAAAGTACCCACCAGCGACACCGGAACGGCGATCGCAGGAATCAGCGTTGAACGCCAGTCGCCCAGAAACAGAAATACAACAATTGCCACCAAAATGAAGGCTTCAAACAGCGTATGAATCACCTTTTCAATCGAAGCATCCAAGAATCTTGAAACGTCATAACTAATATCATAGTGCATTCCTTTCGGGAAGGTCGTTTTCTGCAATTCAGCCATCAGAGATTTTACATTTTTGATAACATCACTTGCATTGGAGCCATAAGACTGTTTTACGGTAATTGCTGCGGAAGGTTTACCATTTAATGTAGAATAAATATCGTACATTGAGGAACCAAACTCAATATCAGCCACATCTTTTAACCGGATAAATTCCCCGTCCGGCTTAGCTTTAAGGATAATATTTCCGTAATCCTTTTCATTATTGAAACGTCCGGGATATTTCAAAATATACTCAAATGACTGCGAACGTTTTCCTGAACTTTCTCCCGTTTTACCAGGAGATGCTTCCAAACTCTGCTCATTAAGTGCCTCCATCACTTCATCTGCTGAAATGCTGTAAGCTGTTAATCTGTCAGGTTTCAGCCAGATACGCATGGCGTATTCTCTTGTTCCCAGAATGTCTGCAAAACCGACACCGCTCACCCTTCTCAATTCAGACATTACATTAATATCCGCATAGTTGAACAGGAATTTCTGGTCTGCCTTAGGGTCATCGCTATACAAGTTAATGTACATCAACATATTAGGCTCTTCCCTGGTAATTTTCACCCCTTCACGGACCACCAGGGGCGGAAGTTTATTAACCACGGACGAAACACGGTTTTGTACGTTGACCGCAGCTACATTAGGATCGGTTCCTAAATCGAAAACAACCTGAATAGAGGCCTCACCGTCATTTCCGGCATCAGAGGTCATATATTTCATTCCCGGTACTCCATTTAATCCTCTTTCCAACGGAATAACTACGGATTTGATCAGCAATTCGTTGTTGGCACCAGGATAATCCGCAGTAATATTTACCTTAGGCGGAGAAATGGACGGGAACTGTGTTACGGGAAGTTTTACCAAAGACAAAACACCCATAAATACGATAATCAAAGAGATTACGATAGACAGAACAGGTCTGCGAATGAATTTCTTAAACATGTAATTTTATATTTTTTAGAAAATAGATAACAGACGAAAAGATGATAGACAAAGCGTCGGCATCATTTATCCTTTATCAATGATCATTAATTTCTACTCTGCTTTTAATTTCAATGATTTAAGAACTTTCTTAGGATCCTGGAATTTTGTCTGAACCTTTTGATCGTCTTTTACCTTCTGAACACCTTCCAGTAAAACCTTATCACCTGTTGCCAAGCCAGAGCCTACCACATACACATCAGGAAGTTCATAGGCGATCTTAATATTTTTAGATTTGACCACGCCTTTGTTATCCACTACAAAAACATATTTCTGATCCTGAATTTCGTAGGTCGCTTTTTGAGGAATAATTAAAGCATTTTTAAGCGGTAATGTCATTCTGATCTTACCTGTCTGTCCGTTTCTCAGGAGTTTATCGGGATTCGGAAATTTTGCTCTGAATGCAATATTTCCCGTTTCATTATCAAATTCTCCTGTAATGGTCTGAATTTCTCCACTTTGAGGGAAAACATCTCCATTTGCCATAATTAAATTAACGTTTTGGCTCCCACGTGAAGCGACATTCGTCTGATAATTAATATATTCAGGTTCCGAAACATTGAAATAGGTGTACATATTCGTATTATCAGAAAGTGAAGTCAGCAAATCGCCTTCATCCACAAGGCTTCCTAATCTCAAAGGCAATCTGTTGATAATCCCAGAAAACGGAGCCTTGATATCTGTGAAAGATAAATGGATCTGCGCCAGTTTCGCTTCTGCGTTAGCGGCATCTAGTTTAGCCTTTGCCATTGCTCTTTCATTTTTAGAAACAATATTGTTGTTGGCTAAGGTACTTGCATTTTTTAATTCAATTGTAGCCTGCTCCACTTCAGCTTTGGCTTTTAATAATTCTGCCTGGTACAGCTGGGGCATAATTCTGAACAGGGTCTGCCCCTGATGTACGTACTGACCTTCATCCACATAGATTTTTTCTAAAAAACCTTTTTCCTGTGCACGAACTTCGATGTTCTTTACAGAACGGATCTGAGCTACAAATTCTTTATCAATAACCGTATCCATTTTCACAGGGTTGGTTACCGGATATATCGTTGCTTCTTCTTTTTCTTCTTTCTTGTTGTTACAACTAACAACCAATAAGAGGGCGCTTAGCATAATGCTTGAGACAGCTCTTTTCATCATAATTTTAGAGTTTTATATTTAAATCGTTATTTTTTTAAATCGGAAAGGTGGTAACAAGGGATCTTACGTTGTGATGATTACCGGCAAACACAACGCATAACATTCCCCGCTCAACATAAAGAGCAGAAAATCTAACGGGAAAATGAGTTTTTAAATTCTGATAGAACGAATCAGAATGAATCTTTTAACAGTAGAAAATTGTGATAGAAAGCCATATATGGCAGGTTTCAACTGTTTTTTTGTTTCTAAACCGAAAATATAAACCAAACTGAAAATACTTGCAAAAGCAATGATGGTCTGCAAAGTATCTGAAAGCTGAAAGTCTTCTTCATTAAATTCAATGGAATAAGCACTTCCTGCATCATCCTGAATTTGCTGAATAGACAATTTTTCGCACGTTTGATTTAAACGATTGGTTCTTTTAGGCATGTGAGACGTATGACTGGTGTAGTCATTTCGCAAAGTTTTGACATTGATCTTACTTTCCACTACGAAAAGCAGAAAAAGTGCTGTCAAAAAATAGGTGATATACGTTCTCATTTTGAAGGAACAAATGTACATTTTGATTGATATACAATCATAGGGGATTAACAAAATTTAACGCTTCTTTAAATTAGCTAAAATGCTTACCGGTACATAATTCCCAAAAAAACACCGTAAAACTGTAAATTATTCAATATTCATCATTTTATGATATTCCAGTTAAATAATATAATTTATTAAAAATTTTAACATGATTCTTCTTCATTATTCAAATTTAAATTAAGATTAATTTAATAGCATGACACTTCTTTCACATCTATTTTTTTTATATCTTTAACAAAATTAGATCGAAAGGTTTAATTCAGACCAAAAACTTAAAGCTTTAAAAAGCCTAACACCATGCAAAACTTAAAGAACTATGAAAAATTCACTCATGGCAGCATTTTTATTAGCTGTATCTTTCTCCAACGCACAAGTGGGTATTAATATTGCTAACCCAGATCCATCGTCTATTCTGGACGTGAGTTCACCAAATAAGGGAATTTTAGGTCCGAGAATTTCTCTCACATCTGCAACGATGCAGCTTAGTGGAAATCCCAATGCAACCGGTCTTCTTGTTTATAATACGGGACCCGCCTTAAATCCAGGATATTATTTCTGGAACGGTACAGAATGGAGAGTATTCAATACCTCATCCGGAACTAGCGGAGGGAATACCAATCTCGCCCATTTAGAAAGCATAGCGGTCATGGGACCTTTGGTAGCTACAACAGATAACGGAAGAGCAGGATATGCCTTACAAATTACAACGCCTGACGGCAAGTTTTCCGTACGAACTTTTATCCCTACAAATTCGGCTTTTTCACAAGTTAATTTACAAATTAGGAATAACACTGCTTCCAATGTAGAAATTATTTCTAATGGGCATTATCTGTGGAGTGGAGCCGGAGGTTATCAACAGAACCAGCTGAGGCTACCGCCAAATGCCTGGGCGGGAGACAATGCAACATCATCTTCAAGTTTAATTGATGCTACCACCGGCGCAAGAATACAGACAAGCTCTACCAATCCCTATTGGGGTGATCCCGAAACGTATGCGGCAGGAATGCCAGAACAGCGTCTTTACTCATGGACTACCAATAGCCCTACCGACAAAACTTTTTATAAATTGTATTATATGATGGGATCTTCATCTCCAACGAGCGCAGGAAGTGTGACTACTTGTCCTGCGGGAACATGTAACACAACAAAAGCATTCTTTACCATAGAACAGATTACTGCCCCATAAAAAGTAAAACATTCTATACACTATCAATTAAAGAGGCTGTCCTAAAAGCTTGGGCAGCCTTTAATTTTATCCATTTTTTTCGTAGCCCTGTACAGGAGGTATATGCAAATATTAAATTCTCAAAAAGGATGTCTGACTTTTAGGACATCCTCTGTTTTCATCTCATAATCCAGAATTCGTTAAAGAAAGAGAGTAAAATACAAAACACTGGTAATCAGTTATTTTATATAAAATTAACATTTATTAATAAAAAAAGTTGTATTTTTATAACTCATTAATATCAAATATTTTATGAATCACCATATCACTTATCACTATGAAAACATTATTACAACCCCTCCTTTTAGGGCTTTTCGCACTCTCCCTCGCAGCGTGTAAAAATTCACCGAAAGAAGCAGAAATACTTACGGACACAAATGATTCTGTAACTCATGATGACATTGTAAAAAATGTCTATACAGACAACAACGGCGAAAAGATTGAAGTCAGTATCAATCATACTCAAAACACCGCAGTTGTACATCTTGACGGCAAGACCTATGACCTACAAAAAAGTGACGGATTTCCTGACTATACTGCTTCCAATGCAGAATACCAATATTCAAATATTCGGGGAAATATTACATTTTTGAAGAAAAATTATGACATGGTGCTCTTTAGCTATAAAGAAAACGGGAAAGACAAGTCTGCCACAAAAATGGCTTCCTATTAAAAGAACAAATTAAACGAAACAGATATGAAAAACCTTTGTTATTCTTTAAGTTCCTTTATTTTGATGATTGTTTTTGTGTCATCCTGTATGAGCAAACCTTCTCAGGCTCCCATTGATGTGAATAATGACATCACAGAAAAAGTCTGGACACTCACAGAGCTCAACGGAAAACCTATTGTGCTTAAAAATCCTAAGGCCAGACCTTTTTTCAAACTGAACAAAGCAGATATGAGATACGAAGGGCATGGTGGATGCAATGGTGTGGGCGGTACTTTTGAGATAAAACCTGAAATGATGCGTATTAAATTTAATCAAGGAATGTCTACCATGATTGCCTGCGATGATCTTCCGACAGAAAGAGCATTTTTAGATGCTTTGCTGGCTGCTGACAATTATTCAGTAAGTGGAAAAACGCTGAGTCTGAATAAAGCCCGAATGGCTCCGCTAGCGAAATTTGAAAGCCAATAAACAATACGATTTATAAAAATAGCTTTAAAAACGTCTTACGAGGTAAGGCGTTTTTTTATTCTTAAAATGAGGTTTACTTTTTCCCGAACATCAAACAGCAACTCAGTAAAGTTATGTTTAAGATCACCGCAAAAGAGTTGGAAAGGATAATAGGAAGTTCATCTTTTAAAAAACCGTACCAAACCCAAAGAGATAAACCAGAGATAAGAACAATGAGCATAACCCACGAGAGATCCTCCGCATTTTTTTCTTTAACAACCTTAATGAGCTGCGGCAACATTGCAACAGAGGTAAGTATTCCGGCAATAATTCCTAAGATATTCTCATCCATAATCTTTTATTTTTGTGGTAGAATTCATCATCAGTCCTTTAGCTCCTCGGTTCAGTAGCGGCTATGGCGGCATACTTTTTATGATATTCAACTTTTTCCTCTTAAGAACCTAGCGACAAACTATTTTTATAGAATAAATTTCATTCCAAATATCGATTTTTATTGAATTTTTTATAACATTAAAAGATAATCGTTACAAGGAATAACGATCAATGATGGTAAATTAAGGATCATCTTAATCAAAAATTAGATTATACCATTTTATCTTTGAAATTTCCATTACATTATTTAACTCTTTCAGGGTCATAATATCATTGGATACTTATACATCAGGTTTTACCTGACACTACTCATTTTTAACCCCTTCGGGGGGAAGGTAAATTCAAAAAGAAAACAGTATTATTTATTTCAGAATATTTTTCCGGTAAGGCAATTTTCATCCTCACCTTTATGTATTTACTTTTCAGACTGATTCAGTAATCGAACGTATGTAATGCTCTTCTTTTCCTTATTAAATTTATACAATCATACCTAAAAAAGTAGGCAGGTTTTCTTCCTTATCCAGTTTCATTTTTGCTTTAATCTTGGCTTTGTAGACCCTCACACTTCCGGGCGTAATTTTTTCAAGCAATGAAACCTCTTTGGATGAAAGGTTAAGTCTGAAATAGACACATAATTTGAGTTCCTGTGCTGTAAGCTGAGGAAATCTCTCTGATAATTTTTTAATAAATTCTCTGTTTTCAGAAGAACTGTCATCAATAAATTCATGATTTTTTTCATCAATCTGAAGTAGATTATTCATTTGAAAAAAAAGATCTCGTACTGTATCTGTAGCATTTACATTCTTGGATTTTCTAATTTTTTTAAGATTCTCCAGAAATGCCTTTTCTGTTTCTATTTTAAGATTGAGATTTAAATGCAGATTTTTGATCTTTTCCTCTTTGAGCAGAATATCCTTTTCGAGGCTTTCATTATTGTTTTCCAATTCATTTTTAAGTCCGGTCAGATATTCTTTTTCTTTTTCATTTTTCTTTCTGATCTTGAGGATAGATCTTGTAAAAAAACTTATCAGAATAATGACCAGCACAATCAACAAAACGGTGTTTCTTTCCTGCATTTCAACCTTATAATCAAACTCCTGATTAATATTTTTAATGATATACCCATTGAGAATGTCAGAAATATTATCAAGATCTTCTACCGTTTCCTCATTACTTTTCTTATTAAGCTCTACCAGTTTTTCGGATAACTGCTTCAGCTGCTGAAGATCATTTTTATCTGAATAATAATGCTGCAGGATTTCACAAAGCAAAATCCTTTGATTGGTATTCTTTAAACGAGGTTCGAGGGCAAGAAGGTAGTTTATCAGTTCAATTTCTTTATTTTTTTCACCGGTGGTCTTATATATTTCAAGCAGCTGCCTGGTATTTCTGATCTGGTTATCTTCCCTTTTTTTCTGATCCTTATTAAAGTGAAACTCCTGCTCAAGGTACTTAACAGCACTCACATAGTCATCTTTATTAAAATAAATCTCTCCCAGATTACCTTTCATCGTATAAGTAAAACGTCGTTCTTCTTCTGTAGGATTCGTTTTCCCCTCAAGAATTTCAATTCCGTGTTTTATGTTGCTGATACTGGATTCAGTATCCTTCATTTCATAATCGCACAATCCGAAATTATTATACATAGAGGCTATATAAAGCATATCGTCTTTCTTGAAAGTTTTTAGCGCTTTATAAAAATAAATCCGGGCGAGTGAGAAATTATTGTGCTGAAAATACCATCTTCCTTTGGCATGATAGAGATGGGGAAGAAGAACTTTTTTGTCATCCTTTTCCTCTATTTTGATAGCTTCATTAAGAAACTGCAGGCCTAATTTAGGAGAGGTATCCTCAAATTCGTGAGCCAGGCTCAGTTTACAATAAGCCGTAATAAAATCATAATCTCCGTCGTTGATTCTTAATAATTCATAAATCAGGGATACTTTTTTAGGCCTCTCGTCAATATCGATAAAGGTTTCTGCAAATTTACTGCTTATAAGGTACTTAAGCTCGTTCGTGCGTTTGTATTTTCCCAGTTCTATACGATAAATTTCAGAAATTTTTTCCTGGTTACGATTGGCCTTTGAGAGTTCTTTATTAACCTCATAAAAATAATCTTCCTCTTTTTCCATGTAACAAGAAGTCATGAAAAAAAGGATAACAATAAGCCCTATAATCCTGTAAACATACATCCACTAAAAATATAAAAAAAACAAAAATAAAAAATGTATTTAATTGAATTTCAATACTTTTAAGATTAATAAAAATCAAATACTCAAAAAAACAAATTTTGATTTAAATTTTTAATCAAAAAAGCTCTTAATAACAATTTTAATACATACAAAGAAAAAGAAGTAGTAGGAAAATGAATACATAAATCAAGCCCGACAAATAAATTTAAGTCCCTCTCACAATTTATACCACAAGATTCCCACCTAAAATCCTTAAATGATTTTGTAAATTATCATGAAATACTTCATTAAAATATATGCAAATCTTATTTCAGTGAAAAAAAAAATCAGAAATTTTAAATTCTAAAAAATTAACACCTTGAAAAACACAACAAATTAATATTCAATAAATTGTAAAATAAAAATTAATACATAATAACGAATTTTAATGATGCTATTAACGCCTATTAACAGTTGAAAATATTTTTTTTTGCCTGCGACATGATAGATTTGCTTCAGCAATCATGCCCTGCCCATTTTTAGAGAGTATGCCTGCCTAATGAACAAACAAGAATTATTGCGTATAAACACAAACGAAACGATTATGACATCATTTAAGGACATCAATATCGGTACATTAATAGAACAGAGGGTTACAGAATATGAAATAGAAATATCCAGAATATGTAATTTCTTTTCCTGCAGCGAGGATAAAATAAAAGAAATGTACAGATCTCACACTATTGAAACCGAGCTTCTTTTAAAATGGAGCAAACTTTTGGAATACGATTTCTTCAGAATCTATTCTCAGCATCTCATCTTATTTTCTCCTCAGAGCAATTTCTATACCTGTCAAAAGGAAAAAACCTCTTCACTGCCACAATTCAGAAAAAATATTTACACTAAGGAAGTGATCGAATTTATTGTCGAACTTATCAATTCCGGTGAGAAAAATATGAATGAAGTGATAGAAAGATATGGAATTCCTAAAACGACTCTGCACCGATGGACTGTAAAATACAGAAATATGAATAACAAAAAAAATTCAGAAAAATCAACCCCATAACACCTTATATTATGCCACGAACCTACCCAAACTACAGACTGATTTATAATGACATCATCAGCAGAAACCACCCGAACAAACAACAGGAATGTAACAATATTCTCACCAAAAGAGAAATATCTATTCTTGATGTTATCACGTTAAATAATATTATTTTCGGACTGCATGATAAAGAGACGGTTGAATTTAATCAAAAGCACCGATCTTACGATCAGAACGCCATTCTTGAAATCCTTGAGTACCAGCAAAAAAACGAACTTAACAACACAGAATTAGCGAATCATTTCAAACTGAGCAGAAATACGGTAGCTAAGTGGAAAAAATATTTTAATCAAAAACATTTGCATTCCGTTACTATTTAAATCTTACACAAAAAAACACAATCAATATAAATCACCCGAATATTGATGAGAATGTAAATGTTTTTAAAATAAAATAACCTTATCATCTATAATAACCAATATCATATAATTATTTAGTAGAAGTAGGAATGCAAATTCGCCGGACCAAATACTCATCCCGATTTGTTATCCGGCGATTTGTTTCCTCTTTGTTTTATCTTTTTAACCACATACTCTCGCAAAATAAAAGCTTATTGGGGTTCATTCTTCTGTGTGAAACGGCTTAGAGATATTTCTTCAGGTAAAGGAATACCTGTTTCGATAAAATCATATAAGCTTTTCGCAAAATAGCAACCGTTAAGGATTCCTCTTGCTCCTAAGCCATTGAAAACAAAAAGGTTTTTACATTCTGTATGGCTCCCTATGATTGGTCTTCTGTCTTTCACTGTAGGTCTGAAACCAAAATTCACTTCATGAATATCAAACGGATACGGGTAAAACTCCGACAAACCTTTTTTAAGTTGTTCTACTGCTGAAGAATCAATTTGATGATGCAGCTGCTCACGATCGTAAGTTCCTCCGTAAAAATATAAACCGTTCTCGGTAGGAAAAAGAAAATGCTTTTTCTTAATCGTTATATTTAAGGGAATGGTCTGCGAGATCTGAACTTTGATATGATGCCCTTTGTTGGCCATCACAGGAATTTCTGAAAAATATGGATTCTCTTTCACTCCCATTCCTTCACAAAAGATGAGATTTTTAAAATGAATATCGCGATAAGAAGATTCATCAATACGGATATCTGTATAATTAAATCTTTCCTTAATTAAAAAGTTGTTATTTTCCAGAAAAGCAAATAGACCTCCAAAAAAACCTTTTACATTAAGTCTGGCAGACTGATTAACCTTTCCGGAAAGATATTCGTTTTTTACCCCCTTTAAATCATCGAATTTAGGATCAAGGAAATGAGTAAGCTCTTCTTTCCCTGATTTTTTAAGCCAAAGGTTTCTTTCATTCTCATCATGAAAAATTCTGTGAATAGGCGCCTCAATCAGATAATTTTCACCGGTATATGTTTCAATTTCTTTCAGCGTATCTTTTAAAAAATGAATTTGATCCTGAGCCAGCCAAAAGGTAGTGAATTTCTTTAAAACAACAGGATTAATGATTCCCGCGGATATTTGGGAAGCACTCGTTTTACCTTCAGAAAAAAGGATGAAGGACTTATTCTCCTTTATTAGCTGATGCGCAAAAAAAAGTCCTGCATACCCATCTCCAACTATTATATAATCTACATTTTTCATAATAAAAAAAACCTGAGTAAAAATACTCAGGTTTTCTATAAATATCAAGTGAAATATTAATAATTCCACATATCGTTTTCCATTTCAAGAATCTGCTCTTTGATTCTATCACTTTCTTCCAATTGTTCATCTGCATTCTTAGGAATGTAGTCTTTAATAATTCCATCTCCTAAACCACTTGAAGACTTATAAATAATAGAAGAAAACCTTCTCGCATTTATTAAATCATCAAAAGAAAGATCTGCAGAAGAGTTTTTTCTATTGAAAACATAATTATTAGCTAAGATATCTCTGGCATTCGGATAATAGATCCAAAACAGATCGATAAGCTCGTCGTTACTCGCAATTGGCTTACCGTCCGGACCGATAACTCCCTGTACAGCAGGATCTGGTCCCATTGCAGCAATTCCAAGAGGTCTGTACTTCATTTGCCCATCTCTCTTATCAATAAACCACATACCCATGATCTTAAGCACTTTAACCTTATCAGTAGTCGTCTTATAAACATCTGTATATTGTTTCTTCTCCTGATCCGTTAATGCTCTTCCAGAGTTAAGAATATCAATAGCAGCGTCGTTAATAACCACTTTCTCTAATCTTTTCTGAATACCATCAGCAGATAGTCTGTCGACAAAGTTTTCATCATTATAAACCTGCTCAATCTTTCCTGTAAGTGCGGCATCTAACAAAAGCTGGTATAATGATCTCGTCTGAGTAGACAATAAACCATCAGGATTATCATAGTAGAAAGGTTGGTTAATCTTATCATTCATATCGATAATTTCCCAAACAAACATACTTTTTAAGATATCTTTATCATCAACAAAGCCATATTCTAAAGGCTTTACTGTTTTATCAACAACAGTATCTCCTACTTTCTGCTTATTTTCCTCTCTCATCTTTCTGAATTCTTCCGGAGAAGAAGCGTTCAGAATAGTTTGGGAAAAAGCAAATCCCGAAACTAATACTAAAAGGCTGCTAATATATTTTTTCATAATAAATTTACATTTTTAGTTCTATTGAACGTTAATTAATATAGGAGTAATGTTTTTAATTACCTGTCCATCCAGACCTTGTGCTGTTGCTTTAATATCAAAGATTGACACCACATCTCCGGTTCTTAAACCTCTTACCAAGCCTGCTGCATCATCCAAAGAACTTCCTTTAATTAATAATGCCGCTTTCCCAGGCACTCTTACCATAAACTGTGTTACAGTGAATGATACAGGGAAGTCGAAGTCAGGAATTGCCGCCTGAACAGACTGATTAGGAATAGAAGTTGCCGGCATGGACAATACATTCTGTCCTCTCATCTGACCTTGTGGAGGTGGAACATTTTTAATTCTATATTCAAATACCTCAGAAACGGTTTTACCGTAAGGGTCAACACCAGATAAAGTTAATTTTACGGTGTTTCCTGTTGTTGGTTTTACGATCCATTTCCCAGCTCCTGTATTTCTTACTGTTGCTCCCGGAGCAGATAATGACAATTTAGAATTATCAGCACCTAAGATAGAACCAGATACTGGATTTTCAAGCCCTCTGTACATAACGTTCATTTTATCCGCAGAAAGCAATAATCCTTTTTCCATTTTCACCTCTCTAGGTCCAGCAATTACATTATACGTATGCGTCCAAGGGAAAGTTTGTGGCTTTCCTGAAGCATCTGTTAAAGTAATAACTCCAGAAAGCTTATGCTCTCCGATACCAGCTCCTGAAATCGGAATAATTCCTTTACCATTTTCCTGTTTGCTTACACCGGAAATACTGATCTTATTACTGTTAGAATAGGTACCTAGCATAACTTTCACTTCAGCCTGCTTACCTGCCTGAATATCGGTTGGTCCAGAAACAATAGGTTCGTAGCTTGTAAATTTGATACTGGCATCCACTTTTTCCTGTAGCAATAAAGCTAATGCATCTGACTGCACGTTTCTTGCGTCATTCTGAATAATTTCCAGATTTGAAATTGCGGCAATAAGCGGCTGATGATAGAATTTATTCTGAAACCAGGTTTTACCGTTTGGAGATTTTCCTTTAGGATACTCAGCAATGATCGATTTATTCGCTCTATCTACTAAATCCTGTAACTGAGGATTATTACCAAATGCACTGTTAATAAAATTTCTTACATCATCAATCTTAGCTTTTAAGTCCAATGCTCCTTTAGATGGTGCATTTTCGTCTCCTTCTTTGAAGAAATAAGCCATTGTCGCTTCATTGTTATTCAGAGCTGCGAAATTTTCGCTTACATCAAGATCTTTCCCTGTTTTAGGATCTTTATCATGAAATTCTGATTGTTTTTTAAGGTTAGCCTTAATATCATCAGCTGATTTTACTAAAAGATCAATTTTACCTTTCAGTTGCTTATACTGCTCCCAAGGTTGTGCATATGTATCAGGTACCTGTTGAGCTTTAGCTTCAAGAGTTCTTTCGAAAATTTTCTCATTTTTTCTCTCAGTTAAAGTTCTAGTCTCATTAAGTGCCTTTGTTGAGTCATAATATGATCTGATGATTTCTGCATCAATATTTAGGGCCATCATCGCGATGAACACCAAATACATAAGGTTGATCATCTTCTGACGAGGGGTCTGTTTTCCTGCTGCCATTCTTTTTTTTCGTTTTTTTGATTAAGTAGTTAAATTATGAATGGTTTGGGAATTAAGACTTCATAGCAGTTAACATACCACCGTAAACTCTGTTTAAGTTATTTAAATTTGATGTTAAACCTTGTAACTCCTGATTGAATTTTTCAGATTGTTCCGCAGATTTTTGCATATCTGCCACATATTTATTAGCAAATTCAGATTGTTTTTTACCACTTTCCAATTGCATCGCATAAAGAGCGTTCATGCTTTCCATGTGAGTAGCAGCTTTGTTCAATTGGTCATTATACTTATGGGTAGAAGCAGAAACGTCTACCGTTTGATTAATCTGATCTACAGAGCTAGAAAACTTATCGATACCTGTTCTTAATCTCTCAAATAACTGAACATCAAGTTTCGCATCTTCCAGCATTTTATCCAATTTCGTAGAAAGAGAGTTTTCTAATTCTGCAAATTGGTTAGAAGCAATTCCTTTAGGCGAGGTTGAGTTTGAATGTAACGGATTAGGATTGGCATGTTTATCCAGTAATTCAGGATAAACATTTTCCCATGCATAAGATTCTTCTGTTTTCGGGGGGTCAAATGCGAAAATAATGAAGATGATAGCCTCTGTAATAAGTCCCACAGTAAGGGCAATGTTACCGTTAATTGGTCCCAGGGTAATATGGGTAATTTTAAGCCAAGCTCCAAGAATTACAATTGCAGCACCGAATGAATAAAAGAAATTCATCCACGCATCTTTAGTCTTAAACATATAAGTTAGTTTTTTTTAATGTTAATTTTTATAAATAAATAGCCGAAAATGATGTTTATCTTTTGATATTTCTAGGTTTAACAGCCGCTTCAGGGATATCCTGTACAGTTCTGAATCCGATATAACTTCTTGCTGAGTCTTTTCTTTCCCAGTCTCTTGCACCTGTCATTAACATATAACCTACATCTTTCCAAGATCCACCTCTTACAGATTTTTTGTTATCAGATCTGTCTTTTGTAGAAGGGTTGAGTGTAGATGAGAAGCCGTATGAAGAGTTGTTATATGCAGATAAAGTCCATTCAGAAACGTTTCCTGCCATATCATATAACCCATATCCATTTTTCTTAAATTTCTTTACCGGAGCTGTATATGTAAAAGTACCTTTTTTCTCATCTTCCATATAATTACCTCTCTTCGGTTTGAAGTTGGCAAGATAACAACCTCTGTCATCCATTAAATAAGGACCACCCCATGGGTAAGTTGCATTTTGCATCCCACCTCTTGCTGCATATTCCCATTCAAATTCTGTCGGAAGTCTGAAAATTAAAGGTTTTTGTTTTTTTCTTTTTAAGCTTTCGTTGTAATCAGACTTTAATTTTGTTCTGAAGTTACAGTAAGCTCTAGCCTGATCCCAAGTTACCCCAACAACAGGATAATCTTTATAAGCTTTGTGCCAGAAATATTGCTCAAACAATGGTTCATTGTAAGCAAAGTGAAAATCTTTTACCCACACCGTTGTATCGGGATAGATGGCAATGCTTTCACTTTTAAGAGAATTAGCTCCTCTTTCGTTATCAGCAATTGCCGTCCCCATATCTTCCCATCTGTAGGTATATTTCAACTTACTAACATCAAGGATTCTTTCATTACCAATTCTTGAAGAAGCAGGCAAATACAAAGATTCAAGTATTTCTGCATATTCTACATCAGGATATTTTGAAGTACTCCAGTGCAAAGGGATTTTCCAATCCAATTTTTTGCTGGCATCATACTCTCCGTCATCTCTACCTCCTTGTCCTTCTAAATATTCCTGATATGGTGTTAAATTATCTTCTTTTTTTGCAAGGTATGCATAATCACCGATTCCGGTTCCTCTTCCTCCACCTTCACCACCTTCTCCGGCAGCTTCTGCAAGTAAAGTTCTGGCAATAGAATCTCTCACATAATTAATGAATACCCTGTACTCTGCATTTGTCGTCTCAGCTTCATCCATAAAGAAAGAGGAAACCGTTACCGTTTTTAATCCTGCTTTTTCAGGAGTATTTGTAGGATCCTGATCCGCTAAACCTGCAATAAAGGATCCTGCAGGGATTGCAACCATACCGTAAGGTCTTTCTGCAACAAATGATTTTGTTTTTTCTCTTGGTATCAATTCTCCTTTTGTTCCTGGTTTTCCCACAGAAGAGCTTCCCCCACCTGAACAAGATACCGACGCTACCGACGCAGACAATAATAAAAGAAATATCCTTTTCATGTTAATTTTTATAATTAAGCCGTAAATATATAATTTTTTTAAGAAACTTTTAAGATTTTTTTTGAAATAACGTGAGAAATCTAAATTTATTTTATTTATAATAAATTTTTATTCCACAGTTACAGATTTTGCCAGGTTTCTTGGTTGGTCTACATTTGCTCCTCTATAAACAGCGATATAATAAGCCAACAACTGTAAAGGCACTGATGCTACGATTGGTGAGAAGCATTCTGAGGTTTCAGGAATCTCAATTACATAGTCTGCCATTTCACTTACCTGGGTGTCTCCTTTATTTACAACAGCAATAATTTTTCCTTTTCTCGCTTTTATTTCCTGAACATTACTTACAATCTTATCGTAATGTCCTTTTTTAGGAGCAATGATGACAATAGGCATGTTTTCATCGATTAAAGCAATAGGTCCGTGCTTCATTTCTGCAGCCGGATATCCTTCAGCATGAATATAAGAGATTTCTTTAAGTTTTAATGCACCTTCCAGTGCAGCAGGATAGTTATACCCTCTTCCTAAATAAAGGAAGTTTGTCGCATGAACGAAATCTTTTGCGATATTTTGAGTTAATTCATGAGTCGTGCTTAACACTTCCTCAATTCTTTTGGGAATGGCATCCAGTTCGGAAATAAGGCTCATGAATTCTGCATTTCCTAAGTTCCCGTTATGTTTCCCCAATTTAAAGGCAATAAGAGTAAGAATGGTTAGCTGAGCCGTGAACGCTTTTGTAGAAGCCACACCAATCTCAGGTCCGGCATGGGTATAAGAGCCCGCATCCGTAATTCTAGCAATAGAAGAATCTACCACATTACAGATTCCATAGATAAATGCTCCCTTTTCTTTTGCTAATTTTAAAGCAGCCATCGTATCAGCTGTTTCTCCAGACTGAGAAATTGCAATTACAACATCCTTATCGGAAATGATAGGATTTCTATATCTGAATTCTGAAGCATATTCAACTTCAACCGGAATTCTCGCATATTCTTCTATAAGATATTCTCCAATGAGACCTGCATGCCAGGAAGTTCCGCAGGCAATAATAATAATACGGTTGGCATTCTTGAATTTCTCAATATGATCCCAAATGCCGGCCATTTTAATTACTCCCTCTTCTACAAGAAGTCTACCCCTCATTGTATCGTGTACAGATTTGGGTTGCTCAAAGATCTCTTTAAGCATAAAATGCTCAAACCCCCCTTTTTCTATTTGTTCAAGACTCAATTTAAGTTCCTGAATTTCAGGTTCTATTTTAGAATTTTCATTGATGGTGCGGATATCTACTCCTTTTTCCAAAGAAATCGTCGCCATATGCCCTTCTTCCAAATAGATGGCCTCTTTTGTAAATTCCACGAACGGAGAGGCATCCGATGCGACAAAATATTCTTTTTCGCCGATACCAATGGCTAATGGAGATCCCAATCTTCCCACAACAAGTAGTCCAGGAAAATCTTCATGCATTACTGTAATTGCATAAGCTCCGTATACTTCATTCAAAGCATATCTTACCGCTGTCGGGAAATCTGTCTCAGCATTTAAGTCCATAAAATACTGAACAAGATTTACCAATACTTCTGTATCTGTTTCAGATTTGAAGAAATATCCTTTTTCTTTAAGCATTGTTTTAATAGTATCATAGTTTTCAATGATCCCATTATGAACAAGTGCTATTTTTCCATTATTAGATAAGTGCGGGTGAGAGTTTCTATCACTGGGAACCCCGTGAGTAGCCCAACGGGTATGTCCCATCCCTATTTTTGCCACTCCTTTCAACTGGCTGGAAATCTGTACAAGATCCTCTACTTTACCTTTTGTTTTTTCAACTTCAAGTTTATTGTTGCCATTTTCAAGAACGATTCCGGCACTGTCATATCCTCTGTATTCCAGTCTTCTCAGGCCGTTAATCACAATCTCATACGCATCCTGAAAACCCGTATATCCTACAATTCCGCACATAATTATCTCGTGTTTTTAAATTTATTTTGTTCCGTAAATAACTCTTACCTTTATTCTTTTTGCATTACCTTTATCAGATCCTACAAAAACAGCTCTGTTTCTGTCATAAGCTCTGGAAGTATACTGGTGTCCCACAAGCGCTCCAGTCGAGGTTTGCAAGAAACTTCCCAGATCAATTCTGTAGAACTGCTTAGTGTAATCTACTCCTTCCTTACCCTCAACAATATCTTTAAGAGATTGTGTCACAGTAAATTCATAGTAGGACTGATCTTTATCAAGATTATAGGTTCTGTAAAATGCAAAATTAGGAGCTCCGCCAGCGCCGAGAGTACTCCAGTCTGTTGTAAATGCATACTTGTTAAGCCCCTTGGCAGGATCTTCAACCTCTCCCTGTACAATATTGAACGCAGTTGGTTTGTAATATTTATTTGTCCATGAAGCATCCGTATAGATTCTAATTCTGGCACCAATAATTGCTGCCTTTTTTTCCTGGTACAACTGTTTCAGTGAATCAATTGTAGTTTTTGAGAAATTAACACCGATAGACGCCCCACCCATGCCTTGAGTATACAATTTTGCGTCTCCGTTAGCTTTATCGGCTCCGTTAATCGCGGCTGTATAATTACTGGATCTAGTGTAAGCATAGCTTCCGATATGTGTATTTCCTGAACCTACAGAAAATGTATATGTAGTCTGAGGTCTCGTCGTGGTACCATTTTCCGTTTTATCATTCTTGTAATACATCACAAGTTCCATATCATTGGGACCAAAATTCATTAAATAGCCGTCATTCTCGGCCACAGAAATTCTTAATCCTTTAAAATATCTGATAAAATTAGAGACATCACTTAACTCAGCCTGTCCTTTTTTAGCAATAATTTTATTCTGAAAGAAAGCAGAGTCCAATTTCACTCTGATTCCTACAGCAGACGATGTATAAATTGAAGAAGCATCAGAATCCTTTGTAATGGTTACCAAATTAACGTTCCCATCCAAAACTTTAGAACCGATCTCACTATTTTGGTCGTAAGCATATTCCTTTTTAGAACTGGCTTTGTCAGAGTATCCATTCAGGAATTCGGTAACCTCATGAACTTTTAGCGTCATTGTTTTTTTTGCTTTACCATATCTGTTGATAGGATATGTATTGACCACTTTTTTGGCAGCGATATCTCCCGACGGATCTTTATAAATATAATCTTCATTGGTAGTGGTCGTCACCGAATCAGAAGCATACGTAGGTTTAATCACCAAAACAACCGAGTCTACTTTTGCATTGGTTCCAAAATCCGGTGCATAAGAAGGTAATCTCACCTGGGTAAGGTACGAGGCTTTCTGCATTCCAAACTGACTTTCATCGAAAGCTCCAAGGACAGCAGATCCGAGTTTGGAAGCGTCACTCTGGATACTGTCCAGATTATTGATATTATATCCTATCAGGTCGAATGCGATTTCTTTTCCCTGTGCCGCATCATCCTGAAACAATTGCTCACCCAGGGTATCTGCATCCGGTTCGCAGTTATAAAGCAGGCCACCTCCAAAAATCGCCAAAAAAAGGATAAAGAAATTTCTTTTAATCGTATTAGTCATTACACTGTGTTTTTAATATAATTTGTTTATTGAATCTACATCCAGATATTCAGATTTTTCAGTTGTAGTTTCATTGAAAGCCTTATCCAGTTCTTCATTAAGGAATTCATCCCCTTTTACCACAGCATCAACATAATTCATACTTTCGATCACAAAACTCTGGAAGCTTGGTTTTTCTAACGCTTTTAGTCCAGAAATATTATCAAACTTCAGTTTTTCTTCTACATTGGCACTCAAAGCAGCATCTTTTTCATTATATAATGAAAGAACGATCTTGGCATCTTTGAAATACGTATCTGACTCATAATAGGTTTTAAGATAAATAGGCATGAAAGAAGTCATCCATCCGTTGAGATGAATGATATCAGGTACCCAGTTCAGCTTTTTGATGGTTTCAATAACTCCTCTTGCGAAGAAGATTGCACGTTCATCGTTGTCGTCAAAAGCAGTACCGTCATCTTCGAAATACAATTGTTTTCTTTTGAAATACTCTTCATTATCAATAAAATAAACCTGAAGTCTTTCCCCCGGAAGCGACGCTACTTTAATAATCAGAGGCTGATCGAGATCATTAATAATGATATTCATTCCAGAAAGTCGGATGACCTCATGAAGCTGGAACTTTCTTTCACTTATTTGTCCAAATCTTGGCATAAAAACTCTAACATCATTGCCTTCTTGGTGCATCTTAAGTGCCATTTTGTTAACCAATGTAGCCATGTTTGTGTCTTCCTGATATGGATACATCTCTGTAGTAATGTACAGTATTTTTTGATTCGGCATAAACTTCTATCTAAATTTTTGTAAAATTGCTTTAATGTGCAAAATTACAAAAAAACATCCAACATTATTTTAATTAACATTTTTTTACGAAAATTCAATGACTCAAATTATTAAAACGACAGGATATTATGTGATATTTTTAGTATTTTTGAAATACTATTAGCATAAACTATGGAAGTTTTAAAAAATAAGAAAACACTTCAGGATTTCATTGAAAGACAGAAAGAAATGGGTAAAAGAATAGGATTTGCCCCTACAATGGGTGCCTTACACAATGGGCATTTATCCTTATATGAAGCAGCGAGTAAAGAGAATGACCTGGTGATCTCATCAATTTTTGTTAATCCCACTCAATTTAACAACGCAGAAGACCTTGAAAAGTACCCCAGGGATATCAACAGAGACATTTTAATTCTTAAAAACTCAGGTTTTGTAGATGCGGTATACATCCCGGAAGTTGCCGATATATATCCAGAAAAAGCAGAAAGCTCTCATTATGATTTTGACGGACTGGAAAATGAAATGGAAGGAAAATCCAGACCCGGACATTTTGATGGCGTAGGAACAGTGGTAGAGGAGCTTTTCAGACAGGTACAGCCTGACAATGCCTATTTTGGAGAAAAAGATTTCCAGCAACTCGCTATTATCAAAAAAATGGTAGAAAAGAAAAAAATCCCTGTAAAAATAACAGGAGTCCCTATATTCAGAGCAGAAAACGGACTCGCTTTAAGTTCGAGAAACCAGAGACTTCATGAGGAAAGAAGAGAGGCATCTAAAATCATCTATGAAACCTTAGAAAAAGTTAACAAATGGTTCAATGAATTCTCAGTTACTGAAATAAAAGAAAGAATACAGGATATTTTTGATCAGCAAAAGGGAATGCAACTGGAATATTTTTTAATCGCCAACGAGGAAACCTTACAAGAAACTGATTTTTTCTATAAAGACAAAAATTACAGAGCCTTCATTGTTGTCGTTGTAGACGGAGTGAGATTAATTGATAATATGCATTTGGACTGACACTGAGACTTACGTTAGGCTAAGTTCAAGAAATATATTCCTAATTGATATATAAGCGTCGCTTTTAAGTGACGCTTTTTTTATTTTTCTGATGAATAGGAATAGGAAATACTTATAAAACTTGGGGAGAAATTGTTTATACTATTTTCTTTTTGAATTTACCTTAATAAACCCTGAAGGGGTTAAATATACAGTAGCGTCAGGTGAAGCCCGACGAACAAGTATTTAATGATGATATAACCCCGTATGGTTGAATAATTTAAAGGAAATTTAAAAGATAAAATGGTACTAGATGTATTTTTTGCCATGAATGCACGAATATTTTTATTTCCCATAGATTGATAGGATTTTTGTGGGTGGGGCTGTTTCTGTTGGTTTTTCGCAAAGTCGCAAAGATATTTTTTAATGCTTTATGTTTTTAAGTCGCAAGGATTTTATCAAAGATAAAATTGAGGGCTGCATATTATGGATCAGTATTAAAATTTGGGGAGAAATTGTTTAGATGTATTTTTTGTCACGAATGCACGAATATTTTTATTCCCCACAGATCCTGCTCTATTTGTTGGTTTTTCGCAAAGACGCAAAGATATTTTTTAATACTTTATGTTTTTAAGACGCAAGGATTTTATCAAAGATAAAATTGAGGGCTGCATATTATCACCACGGATACTCGAATATTTTTATTTCCTACAGATCGCCTTTAGATTTTCCACAGATGGTATCGTTGATTTTCTTTGTTTAACCTTTGCGGTCTTTTATAGGTAGAAAGGTTTGGTGAGACTTAAAACGGGAGTTGTCAAAAAACTTGGCGGGGCTTCGTGTTCAATATGTAAAGTGTAAGGAAAAGAATCTGCATCATCTGCAAAATCTGCGAGAGCAAAAAATCTCACCTTACATTATCTAAACTCTTTTGCCTGGTCCCCAACTTTTGTACTTGATCCATTTTGGATCAGTTTCAAAACTTGGGGAGAAATTGTTTAGATGTATTTTTTGTCACGAATGCACGAATATTTTTATTCCCCACAGATCCTGCTCTATTTGTTGGTTTTTCGCAAAGCCGCAAAGATATTTTTTAATGCTTTATGTTTTTAAGCCGCAAGGATTTTATCAAAGATAAAATTGAGGGCTGCATATTATCGCCACGGATACTCGAATATTTTTATTCCCCACAGATCGTGCAGATTTTCAAAGATGCTGCTCTATTTGTTGGTTTTTCGCAAAGCTGCAAAGATATTTTTTAATGCTTTATGTTTTTAAGTCGCAAGGATTTTATCAAAGATAAAATTGAGGGCTGCATATTATCGCCACAGATACTCGAATATTTTTATTCCCCACAGATCGTGCAGATTTTAACAGATGCTGCTCTATTTGTTGGTTTTTCGCAAAGCTGCAAAGATATTTTTTAATGCTTTATGTTTTTAAGTCGCAAGGATTTTATCAAAGATAAAATTGAGGGCTGCATATTATCGCCACAGATACTCGAATATTTTTATTCCCCACAGATCGTGCAGATTTTAACAGATGCTGCTCTATTTGTTGGTTTTTCGCAAAGCCGCAAAGATATTTTTTAATGCTTTATGTTTTTAAGTCGCAAGAATTTTATCAAAGATAAAATTGAGGGCTGCATATTATCGCCACGGATACTCGAATATTTTTATTCCCCACAGATCGTGCAGATTTTAACAGATGCTGCTCTATTTGTTGGTTTTTCGCAAAGCTGCAAAGATATTTTTTAATGCTTTATGTTTTTAAGTCGCAAGGATTTTATCAAAGATAAAATTGAGGGCTGCATATTATCGCCACAGATACTCGAATATTTTTATTCCCCACAGATCGTGCAGATTTTAACAGATGCTGCTCTATTTGTTGGTTTTTCGCAAAGCCGCAAAGATATTTTTTAATGCTTTATGTTTTTAAGTCGCAAGGATTTTATCAAAGATAAAATTGAGGGCTGCATATTATCGCCACGGATGCTCGAATATTTTTATTTCCCACAGATCGCCTTTAGATTTTCCACAGATGATATCGTTGATTTTCTTTGTTTAACCTTTGCGGTCTTTTATAGGGAGAACAGTCTTGTGAGATTTAAAACGGGAGTTGTCAAAAAACTAGGGGTGGCTTTGTGTTCAATATGTAAAGTATAAGGAAAAGAATCTGCATCATTTGCAAAATCTGCGAGAGCAAAAAATTTCACCTTACATAATCTAAACTTTTTTGCCTAGTCCCCAACTTTTGTATTTGATCCAAAAAACTTCAGAATGCAACTCAGAGGAGTCAAAGATAGAAACTTCTTTATATTCAGATTAACCAAACTTTTTGCTTAGCCCCCAACTTTTGCGCCTGATCCACTTTTTCCTTAGTTCCCAAGTTTTGCGTTTGATCCCTTAATCTATTAAATCCAATCAAAAGGACTACAGATATAAAAAAATCAAAGGCTTCTTGAGGAAGCCTTTGAAACACCAAATCACAAAATATTAATATGAAAAAAATTTACTTTTCAGTAAACTTGTGACCCGGCTGGGATTCGAACCCAGGACCCATACATTAAAAGTGTATTGCTCTACCAGCTGAGCTACCGAGTCGGTCACTTTACTCACAAAAACACTAGCATTTTCGTTTTCAAGACTGCAAAGATACAAATAAATTTGCATTTGCAAAAACATTTTAAATTAAAGTTTCCAAAAGAAGCATTGAATTTAAAATACATTACTTTTCAGTAAATTTGTGACCCGGCTGGGATTCGAACCCAGGACCCATACATTAAAAGTGTATTGCTCTACCAGCTGAGCTACCGAGTCGGTCACAATTGTTGTGATAAATATAAAATTAAATTTTAAAGATCACTACAATTATTTACATTGTATTACTGTGTGCCTGCGACTGGACTCGAACCAGCACATCCTTAGGAAACCACCCCCTCAAGATGGCGTGTCTACCAATTTCACCACACAGGCGACAAATTACAAAAATCTAGTAATTTTATCATAAGTGACCCGGCTGGGATTCGAACCCAGGACCCATACATTAAAAGTGTATTGCTCTACCAGCTGAGCTACCGAGTCGGTCACTTAATTAACGATTAACATTGAGATAATGTCCTTCGTTTTTAGTGGTGCAAAGATATGAGTTTTTTCGTTATCTCAAAACTTTTTCGCAAATTTGTTTAAAAAAAATTCATGATAATTTCACTCGTCGGATACATGGGATGCGGCAAATCTCACATTTCCAAAATTTTAAGCGAAAAACTCAATTTTAAATTAATTGACCTTGATAAAGAGATTTCACGAAAAAATAAATTAACAATTCCTGAAATCTTTGAAAAAAAGGGTGAAATTTATTTTAGAAAGCTTGAAAGGGAGGCTCTGGAAGAAATTCTGGCAAGCGAAGAAAATGTAGTTTTAAGCCTAGGCGGCGGCACTCCGGTGTACTACAATAATATGGATATTATTAATATTAATTCCAAAAGCGTGTTTTTAAGGGCTTCTGTATCCACCTTAGCGGAAAGACTCTCAAAGCAAAAAGAAAAAAGACCTCTCATTGCCAACATCTCAGGAGAAGATCTCCCAGAATTTATTGCCAAACATTTATTTGAAAGAAATGCATTTTACAGTAAAGCTCAATTTAGTGTAGGAACGGACAGCAGAGAGCCGGAAGACATTGTAAATGAAATTATAGAAAAGCTCTATCTCTAGAGCTTTTCTGTAATTTAGGATGCTAATCTTCATTTTCCGCATCTTCCCCCGTTTCACCAAAGAAATCGTCCCAGTCTGTAAAGTCTGCAGTTACGTCATTTTCCACATAATCATCCATTTCACGACGGTCTTTTTTGGTAGGTCTCCCCTCGCCTTTTATTCTGTAATAATTTTGAGAATCTTTTCTTAACTTAAGTAATTCATACTGCTCTTTATCTGTTACATCTTTTATATGGAGCGGAACAAGCTTAGCCCCTATTCTGCTTTTCGGGATCTGAATGACTTTTATTTTATAATCAATTTGATTTTTACGAATCTTAATCGTATCTCCCTCTTTTACCTCCTTCGATGACTTTACGGCAGATTCTCCAATTGAAACCCTGTTCTTCTTAATCTCCTCTGCAGCAATACTTCGCGTTTTATAGAAACGAATGCTCCATAAAAATTTATCTATTCTCATAATTTTTTATACTTTTGCCGTTATATTATTTGTAAAGTAATTAAAGTTTTTTGAAATGAAAAAAATATTTTTATATATCCTTGCAGGATCATTGTGCTTCACTGCTTGTAAAAAAGATGATGATGATACGACTACCTACGTAGAACCAAGTGATATTGCAACACAAAACACTTATGACGATCAGTCTATTACCAAGTTTTTAGATGAAAATTATTTAGACACTCAGGGAAATATAAAAGCATTTAGTGCAACAGATACTGCAGATGATCATCAGACAAAATTAAGTGCGATGATTCCGGCGCCTGTAAAATTATCTTCAGGAGTTGTGTATATTGTGAGAAAAGGAGCACAACCAGATGATTCTGCAACTCCAACTACAGGGACAACCATTGGGGATGATGATAAAATTACCATTCTGACAAGAGCTAAAACTTATCTTGCCGCTAATACAGATGGAAATGTGGCATTTATTTCCGGGACTAATATGACCGGATATAATTCTCTTGAAGAATCAGGCTCCCCCTTAGTAGACCCTATGTTTTATTATGTAAAACAGACTGTTTTAGACGCAGCTACCACAGATGCCTCCAAGCAGAGAAGTTACTACGAAATAGAAGGTTTTCAGGAAGCCATCAGAAAATTTAAGGCATTCGACTTACCTAATGGGGCTCCTTATAATCTACAAGGGGTAATTATTGTTCCTTCAAGAGCTGCTTTTGCTAGAGATTCACATTATAATTACAGCGGCTACTCTTTCAGAAACAGGACTTTTGTTTTCAATTTTCAGGTGTACAAAACAGAAGCAAGACCTGCAGGAGAAAAATAAGCTATATCATTTAAGAATTACATAAAGCAAAACCACTTCGTAGCGAAGTGGTTTTTTATTTTTATAACTGAGAGTCTGCTTAAAATTTTATTGACGTATTTATTACTTTATCTTCCGTTTCTTCTTAATATCGAGCTTTCTGCTTTACATTTCCTAAGATATCCGGGAAATAAAGATCTGCTAGGTGGTCAAATTCATCCCCTCTCATAAACATGGAGGCATCTACCTCATCGTAAGAGCTTTTTCCTGCTGCTGCAATTAATTCATTACAAGTGTGAAGCGTATTTTTATGAAAATGATAGACTCTTTCTGCTTTATCTGTTACATCAAGCCCTTTAATCAACATTTTATCCTGAGTAGCCACACCCGTCGGACATTTATTATTATTACATCTTAGTGCCTGAATACAGCCTAATGAGAACATAAAGCCTCTCGCGTTGTTACACATATCCGCTCCCATTGCAACCGCTCTCAGAATATCAAGGCTTGTCAAAACTTTTCCGCTGGCAATAACTCTTAATTTATTTCTTAAATTATAATTATTCAACGTTCTGTTGACAAAAATCAAGGCTGGTTCTAAAGGCATTCCGACACCGTCTGAGAATTCTGGTGGCGCTGCTCCGGTTCCTCCTTCTGCTCCATCGATAGTAATAAAATCAGGATAAATTTTCAAGACGTTCATCTGAACACAGATATCTTCAAACTCTTTAGTATCTCCGATACAAAGCTTAAACCCAACAGGTTTTCCTCCTGAAAGTTCTCTTAATTGTTGCACAAATCTTAATAATTCTGCTGCATTAGAAAAAGCAGAATGCGATGGTGGAGAAATAATCGTCATTCCGGGTGTGACGTGACGAATTTTTGCAATTTCCGGTGTATTTTTTACGCCCGGTAAAACTCCTCCGTGACCAGGTTTTGCACCTTGAGATAATTTAATTTCAACCATTTTTACATTTGGAAGTGTAGAATATTTTGTAAATAATTCCGGATTAAATTTTCCTTCGTCATCACGACAACCGAAATATCCGGTTCCGATTTGCCAGCAAAGATCTCCACCTTCCAAATGATGGGGAGAAATTCCTCCTTCACCTGTATTATGATAAAAATTTCCCTTTTTAGCTCCTTTGTTCAACGAAATCTGTGCTCTGTCACTTAAAGCTCCAAAACTCATCGCTGAAATATTGAACAATGAAGCATGATAGGGCTGTGTACACTGCTCTCCTCCTACCCAAACTCTTGGAAGCTCTTCTGATGGAGATTTAGCATAAATAGAATGCTTAATTCCTTCATATTTTCTGTGATTCACTTCAAGCTGAGTTCCAAAAGGTACCGTGTCACTCAAATTTTTAGAACGTCTGTATACTGCAGAACGCTGATTTCTTGGAAACGGTTTCCCGTCGGTTTCCCTTTCGATGAAGTACTGCTGCATTTCCGGAGAAATACCTTCAAAGAAGTACCGGAAGTATCCCAATACCGGAAAGTTCCTCAGAATAGCATGTTTCGACTGGTAAGTGTTGTAGACTCCCAATGCGTAAATTGCGGATAGCAGCGTCGGTATCCAATAATGCGCTCTTATTAGTATCGCTACAACCCATGTAGCAATCACTAATACAATCCCCCAAGATAAAAACTTATCTCTCATGAATGTCGTATTTTAAGTTAAAAATAAATTTAGTGGAAATTTTGCAAAGAGACTATGCTTTTGCTAAAAAACTTTCGTAAGAAGATTGCACAGAAACCGTGCCATCTGACAGGATTTTTTCTAAATTCAGAAATTCGATTTGATTGACAGATGCTTGATCAAAATCTTTTTGCACTCTCACATAATTTTCTGTGAAGCCATACATTTTTCCGTCTTTATTTTCGTGCTCCCAAAGCACAGGAAGCGTCTTTCCAAGCTGGGTTTGATAGAATGCCATTTTTTTCTTTTCAGATAAAATTCTCAGCATTTTATTTCTTTTCTTTCTCTCAGGAATCGGGACAACGCCCTCCATTCCTACAGCTTCTGTGTTTTCTCTTTCAGAATATGTGAAAACGTGAAGATAAGTAATCGGAAGATCATTCAGGAAATTATAGGTTTCCATGAATCTTTCTTCAGTTTCACCAGGGAAACCAACAATTACATCAACACCAATAGCCGCATGAGGCATTACCTCGCGGATTTTGTTTACTCTATCGTTATAAAGCTTCGTCAGATAACGACGCTTCATTTTTTTCAATAAATCATCACTTCCCGATTGCAAAGGAATGTGAAAATGCGGAACAAAACTTTTGCTTTTAGAAACCAATTCAATGCTTTCATCTTTCAAAAGATTCGGTTCGATGGAAGAAATACGGATTCTTTCGATGCCTTCAACCTGATCTAATTCTGAAATTAAATCTAAAAAAGTATGTTCGTGTCTTTTGTTTCCGAATTCACCTTTACCGTAATCACCAATGTTTACACCCGTTAAAACAATTTCTTTGATGTCTTTGGCTGCAATTTCGGTAGCATTTTTCAACACATTACCGATGGTATCAGAACGAGAAATCCCTCTTGCTAAAGGAATTGTACAATAGGTACATTTGTAATCACAACCATCCTGAACTTTCAAAAAAGCTCTGGTTCTGTCGCCGATGGAATAACTTCCGATAAAGAAATCGGTTTCTTCAATTTCGCAAGAATGAACGATTCCTTCACTTTCAGATTTCTCCAAATCATCAAGATAACTTAGAATATTGAATTTTTCTTTGGCTCCAAGAACCAAATCTACTCCGTCGATTTGTGAAATTTCTTCAGGTTTCAGCTGTGCATAACATCCAACGATCACCACCAACCCTTCAGGATTGGCTTTCATGGCTCTTTTTACGTGAAGTTTACATTCACGATCTGCGTTTTCTGTTACCGAACAAGTATTGATTACGTAAACATTTGCCTTATCATCAAAACTTACCTTATCGTAACCAGCATCTGTTAATTGACGGGCAATAGTAGATGTTTCCGCAAAATTTAATTTGCAGCCAAGGGTGTGAAATGCGGCAGTTCTCTGAAAAGTTGACATTATTTACTCCTGAATTTTAATGGGTGCAAAGATAGTAATTTTAATATGATTTTTAAATTGATTCAATCTATTGCTTAAATTCATCCCTAACTTCGGAACTATTTTGATAGCAAACCGGCGAAGAATTTGAATCCAAATCATTAACAGAGAATTGATTTTTCATTTCGGAATTAAACTCTTGAGATTTATTTTTTGCAATAGAAAGTGTTTTCCAGTGATCATTTTTCAACATTTTTGCGATGTAAACGATTTGTCCGATATGATAAGGATAATGCGCTAATTGTCGGAAAACCGCATCAATTACGGAATGTGCTTCATTTCTGATATAAATAGTTGAATATAAATTTTCATCAGTAATCTGATTTAAAGCATCGAAAAGACATTTCCAGCCTTTTTCCCAATATTCTAAAACTTCCTGTTTGGTTTTAAAGGTATTTATAAACTCTTCGTCTCGATTTCGCCAAGGTTTTTCTCCGTCTTCGGTTAGAAAGTTCGTCCATCTGGATAGCATATTTCCCGCAACATGCTTTACAATAACGGCTATGGAATTACTTTCTTCATTGAATTGCCAAAAAATCTGTTCATCTGATAATTGATCGAATGATTGATCACTCAATATTTTATAATAGTCAAAACGTTTTATGAATAGCTCTTTCATGAGTTTAAATTTGAATATCTAAGTTAAAGATTTTCATAAGAATAAAATGACTAATCTTGAAAAAATGACGACTTCCCTAGCCCTGATCGCAGCATTTGTTTGAGCTCATTTCTTATATTTTTCGGCTCGGGCGGGCAAAGCCCGCCCAAGCCGAAAAATATAAGAAATAGCGAGTGCGAAGAGCAGGAAATAGCTTCTAAAAATTAAGTTATAGAGTACTAGAGTTTAGGACTTACTATATTATTATAGATTCTCGATCTTTACATTAACCAAAAAACCGCCACATGGGTGACGGTTATCCTAGTTTTATTTTAAAAATCAGTTTAATCTCTGTTTTTTACCATGACCCAACCGGAATATTTGATTTGGGTATTCTTTTTATCATTTTCATTCCATGTTACAGAATACCAGTAGGTGCCGGTTGAAACTTTTTTACCACCAATGGTTCCGTCCCATGTATAATTGTTGAATCTATCGGCTTGGAAAACCTTATTTCCGTAGCGATCAAAAATATTGAAGGTTAAATTTTGTTTATTGCCCAATGCTGTATAATCAATCACATCATTTATTCCGTCTCCGTTTGGTGTAATGACATTGGTAAGATTAGGAACAACAATGGTAACATCCACAGGTTCGCAATCATAAGAATCTTTCACATATATCATATGATCGCCTCTTGTCACTTTAGAGAAAACATTAGAATCTTGCCAATTCACATTATCCATCGAATATTTATAAGCCGGAGTTCCTCCGATAACATTTATCGTGACCGTGCTAGTTGAAATATCAATAGTAGAAATCACAGGCTGATCGGAAGGAATTACTTTTACGTGCTGAGTAGTAATACAATCGCCAGTTTTCAGCTTCACCCAATACGTTCCCACTCCAACATTTGTAATCGACTGTGTTTTTGCTCCTGTACTCCATTCATAATCACTAAAGCCGGATCCGGCATCCAGTGTTGTGGTATCTTCTATACAGATTATTTTATCTTTTAAGACAGATGAAAAAACCGGAGCAATCACTTCCAGACTGACTTTCGCAATAGCATAACATCCCTGAGCATTGGTGACTTTTATATAAGCAAATCCGTTTGGAGCAATGTAAGCAGTGGGAGTTGCAATAGGATTTGTTCCGTTGATTGCATCTGTTAATGTAGGATAGTATGATTTAATAATTCCGAGTTGAGAAGAAACTGCCGCCACAGTAAGGTTGAAGGAAGCCGTTAAAGGATCTCTTTCCAGGAAACAGGTTCTCAAAGTAGCATCATTTACCACAACAACAGGATGAAATTTCAGGGTAATTACCGCATTGGCAACACATCCGTATAAAGACGTTATTTTTACATAAACTGTTCCTTCTGCAGACACATATGCTGTAGGATTCAAAATTTCATTTGTTCCTGCATTCAGATTTGCCATGGAAGAATAATACTTCTTAACCGCAGTAGGATCTCCAAAAACTCCAGCTATTGTTAGATCAAAAGTCGCCGTTCCCGCGTTGTTATTATTACAACTGTATATCGTCACGTTTGTTCCACTGATATTTCCTTGTTTAAATTTAAATGCACCAACCTGCCTACAAGAATTAATAGGATTATTGGGATTTGTAGGATCTTCATAATGTATACTGTAAAAATAAGTTGCAGTAGTACTTACCGTAATAGGCGCCAAAATAGGGCTTGCTCCGGAAAGCGCATCGTTCTGTGTTGTATGATAAGTAATAAAGAAATTCGGATTTCCATTCAGAATTCCCGGAGTTAAAGTACTGAAATCAAAAATCGCGGGTGTATTGCATATAATAATCTCTCTGGGATCAGCAGGATTTGCTGCCGGACTTCCCGGAGGATTAAAAGGATGAGGCTGAATTGCAGGATCTATAAATGGCGATGCCAAAGTAGCTGTTCCGCCCCAAGTCAACGAAAACGGAGCCATCGTAGGATTAATCGCATCCACCCAGTTATCAATATATAAATAATACGTTTGCCCGGGCAGCACATCCATATATTGACAATAAGGAGTGTAAGACCCACCAGCCGCACTGATAATAGTGCTTGTCATATTCATACCCGTTGCTGCTCCTACCGTAAATACGGTTGCCGCATTACAACGAATGGGAGTACCCAGCGCACCACAGGTAACATTCGGACCATAAATAGCCCAGTCATAATCTGCATCAGGATCTGTGGGAAGCAGGTCAAAAGTTAATGTACCGGCTGTAGCAATGGTGATTTTATACCAAATAGAATTGTGTTCTCCCGTTGTAAGGCATCCTCCGAGTGTTTCATTCACATTGCCAACTCCAGAGGGAGAATAGGTAATATCAGAATTTCCACAAACCGATAATGCAGTTGAACAATCTGCTTGCGAAAAAAATATCTGAGAAATACATACAAGTAAAATGAGTAGAATTTTTTTCATATATAATTTTTTTCAGGGTTATTAGCGCCAACGTAAAATGGTGTATATCAAATATAAGCATTTTTTCAACCAACAATAACAATATTTAAAAAAATTACATATTTATATGCGAAATATTAAAAATTAACTCTAGTTAAAAATCGAAACAACAACAATTACTTTATACTCGTGATATTTCCGCAAAGATTCTCTAAATGAAAAATCTTATGAAAAGGGCTTTTCACTTCATGCAAATGTTCCTTATCCTGAATAAAAGTATATCGTGAAGCCAAAGAATTCATATCTGAAACAATTACCAGCCAACATTCATCTACAGAAGTATCGTAATAAGGAAATTTTTCATTCTTTTTTTCTATCAACTCTAAAATTTTCTCCGAACACAGCTCATCAAAAAGATTCATATTATATTCGTGAGTAATGAAAACATTTCTACGATGAAAAGATTTTCGCAAACTTTTTAGACAACCCACAGGTTTTCCTTTTTTAATACTTTTATAAATAAAATGAATTATTTCCTGTTGTTGTTCAAGATTATCAAACTTCAGATTAGGATGAAATTCTAAAAAATAAACACCACGATATTTCGTAGTGTCTTCTTGTTCTAACAATATTTCAGCCTGACGGAAAATTTTATTTAAGTTGCTTTCCACCTTTTTCATTTCAAGATGGTTGATGACCTCAGTCAATTCAATTCCTATTTTTTTGTCGTTGAATTTTGCGATAAAGTCGGGACTTTCGCAGGTAAGGTTTTCGAACTGAACTTCGGGAAAATGATGCATAAAAGAATTCAGCAGCAAAATTTCAGACTTCTTTTTATACTTTTCACGGTCGTGAAGCGGAGATTCGTCTATTTTGCGGTGATACTTTTCAATCGGCTTTTTTTTCAAATATCGATTGAGATAATATAAGCTCAGATTCTTGATCAAATCTTCATCGGAAAATGCCTTTTTCATGTGCTTATCTTTTAAGGGTTGTTGAGACACACGAAACCTTCGGTTTCTTTTGATTATCAAAAATTTATATTTTAAAGTTAAGTAAAAAAACTATTCAACAGATACTTTTTAAATTAATTTATCAGATAATTAACATATAGTTTATTTTCATAATTAATACCTTTGCCCCTTCAAATATAAACTGTGATTTATGGATTTTAAAAATTTTAAAATACCGTATAGTGTTAATCCACAATACTCTAAAAAAGTAGCCTACTTTTCGATGGAATTCGCCATTGAGCAGGTACTAAAAATATATTCCGGAGGTTTGGGATTTTTAGCGGGCTCTCACATGAGAAGTGCTTACAATCTTAAACAGGATCTTGTAGGCATCGGGATTCTCTGGAAATTCGGATATTATGATCAGGCGAGAAACCATGATCAGACTTTACAGCCAACCTGGACGAAAAAAATGTACAGTTTTCTGGAAGACACAGGCATTAAATTTCAAATCGAAATTCACAGCGCTCCGGTTTGGGTGAAGGTTTGGTATCTTGATCCCGAAACGTTCAACACAGCTCCTATGTTTTTCCTTTCGACGGATGTTCCTGAAAACGATCATATTTCAAAAACGATTTGTCATAAATTGTATGATGCGAACGAATCTACAAAACTGGCGCAGTACATTTTATTAGGAAAAGGTGGCGCAAAATTGTTAGATGAAATGAACATTGAAAGAGATGTTTATCATTTAAATGAAGCTCACGGACTTCCTGCTGCTTTCCATTTGTTGAAAAAATATAATGGAGATTTAAATAAGGTTAAAGAAAAACTGGTTTTCACCACGCACACTCCTGAAGAAGCCGGAAACGAAAAACATAATTTCAAGCTATGCTACGATATGTCTTATTTTTCAGGCTTCAGCATGGAAGATGTGAAAAGAATCGAAGGTTCTGATGACGATCGTTTTAACCATTCTCTTTGTGCTTTGAAAATGGCGAGAGTGGCCAACGGAGTTTCTCAGCTTCACGGCGTAGTTTCCAGAGCGATGTGGAGTAAATATCCAGGAATTTGTGAAATTACTTCAATCACGAATGCTCAGGAATTTAAATATTGGGCAGACAAGCCGCTTTATAACGCTAAAGATGAGCGTAACGATACTTTATTCGATTACAGAAAAAAACATTTGAAGAAAAGATTATTTAAAATTGTTGCAGACCAAACGGGAAATTTATTTAATCCAAATGTTTTCACCATTGTTTGGGCGAGAAGATTTGCGGGTTACAAACGTGCCGACCTTCTTCTACACGATAAAGACAGATTTTACAGACTTTTAAATAATCCAAAATATCCGGTGCAGATTATCTGGGCAGGAAAACCTTATCCGATGGATTATTCTGCGATTTCTACGTTCAATTCTCTGGTTGAAGAAAGTAAAAATCATAAAAACATGGCGGTTCTTACAGGTTACGAATTGTCTTTGAGTAAATCTTTAAAGCAAGGTGCTGATCTTTGGTTGAATAATCCTAGAGTTCCGAGAGAAGCTTCAGGAACTTCAGGAATGACGGCCTCAATGAACGGATCGATCAATCTTTCTACAGACGATGGCTGGATTCCTGAGTTTGCTAAGCATGGCGAAAATTCTTTCGTTGTTCCAAAAGCAGATTACATGAACATGAGCATTTACGAACAGGATAATTATGATTTAAACAAATTATATGAAATTCTTGAAAACGAAATTCTTACAACCTATTATGATAAGCCTGATGCTTGGAGAAAAATCCAGCACAATTCAATGAACGATGTGAAAGATCAGTTCAATAGTGATAGAATGGCAGATGAATATTATCGCGTGATGTATAATTACAAAGGATTTTAATTGAAAAAAGTTAAAATAGAGCTTCGTCACTTCGAGTAAATTTTGAAAAAATAGTATCGAGAAGTTTATTTTAATTAAAAAGTTCTCAATACATTTTTCTACATTTTATTTCGAAAATACTCAAACAGACGAAACGAATACATTAACTACATCATAAAAAAATCGGTTTGAAAAATGTACAAGCCGATTTTTATTTACACTATTCTTTTTTCTTTTTAGGAACTTTTAGTCCTGCTTCTTTGGCTTCAGAAATACCGATGGCAATGGCCTGTTTTCTGTCGGTCACTTTTTGTCCGGAAGAAGATTTCAGCTTTCCTTCCTTGAATTCGTGCATTACTTCTCCAATTTTGTCCTGAGCTTTTTCTGAATATTTGGTCTTGCTCATAATTTCATTTTTTAAGATTTGGGTAAAGCTACTCCGATTTCAAATACGTGAGCATGCTTTAAGTATTTAGATCTTTCTCTGGATGTTACCGATTCAAAATGATCATTTTTGATCACAATGATGGGGTCTTCCGTATTCTCAATTTCAAAACTTGCGAAATACCGTTCTTCTGGTGAAGCCTGTTGCTGACTGGCTTTTATTTTTTGCAATTCATCAGCATATTTCCTGAATCCCGGATCTGAAGAGTGTATGAACTTGTACTCCTCGCCTGCATTTACGTAATAATGCAGTTTTTTTTCTATCAAACCCGCTTCACCGCTAATTACCGGATTATCATTTCCATCTTTAAAACCAACTTCTACCAAAGTTCCTCCCTTGCTTTTTGCACATTCTTCAGCATCTTTAAAACTTGAAAAGCCAGTATAAACAATCTGGTCATTTAAGACATAACGGTTAAGTTTTTGGTCAAAAGCATTCGTTTCCATAATTATAATTTGATTTGATTATACTATGTGATATTCAATTTTTCTGCCAAAGAATCAAATAGAAAAGGTTTTTAATACGTCTTGATAAAATTATTATCTTTGAGTTCTCTTTAAAATTAGAAATGAAAAAATTCTTACTTACGCTCACCGTAGCTGCTATCTTTCAAAATTTATCAGCACAGGAAATTACTTTAGATAAAATATACTCAGGATATTACCGCGGAAAAGGCATTGCCGGAATCACTTCCATGAAAAATGGGGAAAACTATTTGGTGATCGAACAAGGCGGGATTGCAAAATATTCTTACAAAACTTCTCAAAAAGAAGGAAATTTGGTAGACGGACAATTCGAAAGCTACGAATTTTCTGACGATGAGTCTAAAATCCTTTTACAAAAGGGAAGTCAGCCTATTTACAGACATTCATTTTTAGGGGTTTTTGATGTTAAAGATCTTAAATCAGGAAAAACAGTTTCTTTAAATGAAGGAAAGCCCGTTCAGGAACCGAGATTTTCTCCAGATGCAACAAAAGTCGCTTTTATAGTGGATAATAATCTGTTTTATCAGGATTTAAATTCAGGAAAAATCACACAGATTACGCAACACGGCGTTAAAAATAAAATTTTAAATGGTCTTGCTGACTGGGTGTACGAGGAAGAATTCGGGCACGCAAGATTGTACGAGTGGACGAAAAATTCAGATGCAATTCTTTTTGTAAAATTAGACGAAACCGAAGTTCCGGAAATCTACATTCCTATTTACGGAAAGACACTTTACCCAAGCGAAATGCGTTATAAATATCCGAAAGCAGGAGAAAAAAATTCGGTAGCTTCGGCTCATATTTATCAGTTGAGCGACGGTAAAAAAACGAAAGTTAATTTAGACAGTTTTAAGCATTATTATATTCCAAACGTTATTCAGACAGCGAAAGCAGACGAAATTGTTTTGATCACTTCTGACAGAATTCAAAATGCTTCTGATGTGTTGAAAGTGAATACAAAAACGGGAGCTGTTCAGAAATTATTCACCGAAACGGATGACAAATGGATCGATACCGACAGTCCAACTTTGGAATTTTTAGAAGACAATTCTTTCCTTTGGGGTTCTGAAAGAGATGGAAACCGCCATTTATATTGGTATGACAAAGATGGTAAGCTGAAAAAACAGGTGACAAAAGGAAACTGGGAAGTAACAGATTATTACGGATTTAATCCAAAATCTAAAGAAATCTACGTTCAGACCACTGAAAAAGGAAGCATCAACAAAGTGGTTTCTAAAGTGAATATCGAAAACGGAAAAACTCAGTTGATTTCTAATGCAGAAGGAAATAATTCAGCAAACTTCAGCAAAAACTATAATTATTTCATTGAAACATCTTCTACCGCTGCAAAACCTTATACTTTTGTTTTAAAAGACGGAAATGGCAAAACGGTAAAAGAACTTCAGAATAATAATGATCAACTTCAGAAATTAAAAGCTGACAATTTTACAGAAAAAGAATTTATTACGATTCCAAACGATGCCGGAGATCAAATGAATGCTTGGATTATCAAGCCTAAAAACTTTGATAAAAACAAAAAATATCCATTGTTCATGTTCCAATATTCTGGTCCGGGATCTCAACAAGTTGCTAATTCTTGGGACAACGGAAACGGAATTTGGTTTGAAATGCTGGCACAAAAAGGTTATATCGTAGCTTGTGTTGACGGACGTGGAACAGGTTACAAAGGGGCTAAATTCAAGAAGGTAACCTACATGAATTTAGGAAAATATGAAATTGAAGATCAGATTACTGCAGCAAAATGGTTTGGAAATCAATCATACATCGACAAATCAAGAATCGGAATGTTCGGATGGAGCTTCGGAGGTTATATGACCAGTTTGGCAATGACCAAAGGTGCAGATGTTTTCAAAATGGGAATCGCGGTGGCGCCGGTGACGAACTGGAGATATTATGACTCAGTTTACACAGAAAGATTTTTAAGAACTCCGCAGGAAAATCCTGATGGATATGATAAAAACTCACCGACTGAATATGCGAATTTGTTGAAAGGTAAATTCTTATTAATCCACGGAACGGCCGATGATAACGTACATTTCCAAAATTCAATGGAATTCTCGGAAGCTTTAATTCAAAATAAAAAACAGTTTGATTTTATGGCGTATCCTGACAAAAACCACGGAATTTATGGCGGACAAACAAGACCGCAATTGTATCAGAAAATGACTGATTTTATTTTGGAGAATCTGTAATTTCCGATAAAATTTAAACATAAAAAAACCGAATCTCTTTTTTAGGATTCGGTTTTTTATTTTCTGTCTTTCCATTCTTCGGGGTTTCTGGAAGCATGGAAAACAGAATATATTTCAATTACATTTTTTTCTTCATCATAAAAATAATGAACTCCAAATGGAAACTTTTTCAAAAATACTATCCTGTAATTTTCATATCTAATTTCGCAGGAAAGAGGATTTTCAGAAATATATTTTACCTTTTCTTTAAAATCTTTTAAAAATACCCAAATTAGTTTTTTATTTTTTGCGTTATACCATTCGGTAATCTCCTTCAAATCAAAATCTGCATTTGCGGAAATTACTGTTTTAGCTTTTTTCATCTAATAATTTTTTTTCAAAATTTTCGATAAAATCATCAAAATCCAAAAGCGATTCCGGATTTTCTTTTGCATATTGAGCTCTTTTTCTCACCTCCTCTTTTTGCCATTCGGGAATTGAAAAATCTTCCTCAATAGTTACTGAAATGGGTTTATTTTTAAAAGCAGCTTTTATACTTTTTATTAAATCTTCATTGATTTCATCGGGAGAAGATAAGTGAAATACTGTATTCATAATTCGGTTTATTTTATCCAAAGTTAATAAAATTCTATTATTATTTTTAAAATTCTATATTTGTGAAATTTGAAATTTATCAACTATGAAGACTAAACATCCTAAGGGATTGCCTTTCCTCTTCTTTACGGAAATGTGGGAACGTTTCGGGTACTATCTTATTCTCGGAATTTTTGTGTTGTATGTGATTGAGCCCACGGGTTTAAAAGGAGGTTTAGGGCTTCCCGACAAAACTGCCGACGACATTTTCGGAACCTATATTGCTTTAACTTATTTAACACCTTTCATCGGTGGATTTTTAGCGGACAGAGTTTTAGGATATATTAAATCGATTTATTTGGGAGGAATTTTAATGGCTGCCGGATATATCGGGATGGGTGTTTTCAAAGATTTGACCTTATTTTATTCTTCATTAGCCTTAATTATCATCGGAAACGGTTTCTTTAAACCAACGATTTCTACCTTATTAGGAAATTTATATTCCGAAGAACCTTATAAAGCCAATAAAGATTCCGGATACAATATTTTTTACATGGGGATCAATATCGGAGCGTTTATTTGTAATATTATTGCAGCATTCATGAGAAATAAATTCGGTTGGGGTGAAGCCTTCATCACGGCCGGAGTCGGAATGCTAATCGGTATGGTGATTTTTACGATTGGTAGAAAACATTATATTCATGCCGCTCAAATGAAACCTGTACAGGAAGGTGATACCAAGCTTTCTGAAATTATGTTGAAAGTTTTCGTTCCTGCTATTATTGCCGGAGTTATCGGTTGGTTTATCCCTGATAACATATTTGGAAGCGACAGTACAGATGCCTTTATTTTTGCCTGTATTCCTGTGATTTATTTTTACGCTTCTCTTTATTTCAAAGCAAAACCGGAAGAAAAATCATCAATTGGAGCTTTGCTATCAGTTTTCTTGATCAGTATGTTTTTCTGGGCAGTTTTCAAGCAAAACGGAACAGCCTTAACAAGATGGGCTAATTATTACACGGAGAGAAGTGTTCCTGCAGCATTAGAAAAACCATTGGAAGATATTTATATGGTGGACGGAAAAAGCTACGAAAACAAGGAAGTTCCTGTTTATAATGATCAATATCAGTCTCAGAAAGACAAAGATGGTAAGCCTCTGAAAGAGCAGGGAAAAGATGTTTACTTTAAAAATATCAATCCGGAACAACGTGCTGATTTAGAGAAGAACCCTGAGAAAAAGGTTTATTTATATAATACAGAATTATTTCAATCCATCAATCCGTTTTGGGTAATTGCATTAACGCCAGTTGTGGTTGGGTTTTGGGCATTACTGAGAAGAAAAGGTAAAGAACCTCTGACTCCGACGAAAATTGTTTTAGGACTTTTCATTTCAGGTTTATCCTGTTTGGTAATGGTTTTAGCAGTTTGGGCCGGAGATAACGGAGCTGTAAAAGTTTCGCCTTGGTGGTTGGTAGCCAGTTACGGAGTCATCACCGTCGGGGAACTATGTCTTTCTCCAATGGGATTATCTTTTGTTTCAAAGCTTTCACCTGCGAGAATTACCGCTTTGATGATGGGAGGTTTCTTCCTTGCCAACTCAGTAGGAAACAAGCTTTCAGGAATTTTAGCAAGTACATGGTATAGCTATGACAACAAAATGAATTATTTTCTTGTAAACTTCGCTTTGCTGGTATTTGCTACACTTTTAGGTCTTTCGATGCTGAAAAAATTAAATAAAATCATGAAAGAAAAAGGACATTAATCCTTATTTATAATAAACAAAATTAAGCTGTAGAATCACTCTGCAGCTTTTTTATTTAATTATAAAATTAAAACCTTGCCGAAAACACAAAAAAAACTATATTTGTCAGTCTTAACAAAAAATTAACGATTAAATATGGATACTGTTCAACAGAAAGGTCACCCTAAAGGTCTATGGGTACTATTTGGTACAGAAATGTGGGAGCGTTTCAACTTCTATGGAATGAGAGCTATTCTTACATTATTTATGGTAAATGCTCTTCGTTTAGGAGAATCAAATGCATCTATCATTTATGGTGGATTTTTAGCATTATGTTATTTAACGCCGCTTTTAGGAGGATTTATAGCAGACAAATTCTTAGGAAACAGATATTGTATCCTTTTAGGAGGGACTTTAATGGCAATCGGGCAGTTTTTACTTTTTTATAGTGCAACTATTTTCGACGGCAGCTTAGAAACCTCTAAAATAGCATTTTGGTTAGGTTTATTAGTTATTATTTTCGGTAATGGATTCTTCAAACCAAATATTTCATCGATGGTTGGTAGCTTGTATCCAGCACAAGAAAAATCGAAACTAGATTCTGCATTTACCATTTTCTACATGGGAATTAATATCGGTGCTTTGTTGAGCCAATATTTTGTTCCAATCATTGCAGACGTTGTTGTAGACGGGCAAAGAGATATTTTCGTTTTTAAATGGGGATATTTAGCAGCGGGTATCGCAATGGTTTTAGGAACTTTAATATTTTTATTTCTGAAAGACAAATATGTTGTTACTCCTGAAGGAAAGCCAATCGGAGCAGTACCTTCTAAAACAAACAACGTAGAAGAAGATGGTGAAAAGGCAAAATTTTCATCTTTATCTTTAGGAATTACTGCAGCATTATTTGTTGTTCTCTTCTTTGTTTTCAGATATCTTCACGTAAATGAAGTATTTTTCAGCAAATTTGAGATAGGAAGTTTAGTAAAAGGAATTATTTATCCAATTATATATGCTTCCGGGATTTCTCTTGCAATCCTTATTCTTATGGATAAAGCTTTAACAAAAGTAGAAATCCAAAGAATTCTGGTAATTTACATTGTATCATTCTTTATTATATTCTTCTGGGCTGCATTCGAGCAAGCCGGATCTTCATTGACTTTCATTGCGGATTATCAAACTGATAGAAAATTTTTATTCGGTTGGGAAATGCCTGCATCAATGGTACAGATTTTCAATGGATTATTCGTAGTTATTTTAGCAGTTCCTTTCAGTATTCTTTGGGATAAATTGAGAGCTAAAGGAAAAGAACCTGTATCTCCGCTTAAACAAGCAATGGGATTAGCATTAATTGCTCTTTCATACTTTATTATTGCTTACAACGTAAAGGACCTAGGAAACAGTGGTTTACTAGCTATCAAATGGTTAGTATTACTTTATTTCATTCAAACTTGTGGAGAACTTTGTTTATCACCAATCGGATTATCTTTGGTAGGTAAATTATCTCCAAAAAGATTTGCCTCATTATTATATGGTGTATTCTTTATTTCTAATGCCGCTGGTTATGCTTTGGCAGGAACATTAGGTTCTATCTTACCTGCTACAGGAGACAAATTTATGGCTGCAGAAAAACAGGGAATTGATTTACAGGCTGTTTTAGATAAAAAACATGACGCTTCTCCAAAAGAGTTATTTATATTGGCACAATATAATCTTGCTAAAGTTGATAAAGAAAAATTAGATAAAACAAAGATAAAACTTACTGATATTATCGAAGGGAATACTAAAAAGATTAATGAAATAAAGAAAGTTGATAAAAAAGCAGAGATAAAACCTGAACAACTTTCTTATCCTTCTGATGCTGAATTAAGTAAATTAAAATCTGAAAATATCATTAAAGTAGAATATAATACTTTCGCAGGATTCACAATCCACAATCTATTCGAATTCTTCATGGTATTCGTAGTTCTTTGTGGTATTGCTGCTGTGATTTTGGCATTAATTTCACCCATCTTAAAGAAAATGATGCACGGTGTAAACTAATTCGCATCGATAAAAATACAATGAAAACCTCTGCTAAGTCAGAGGTTTTTTTTATTTTCGTATGATGGAAATTTCCGAAGATTCTTTATTTCAATCCGTAAAAGAGATTATTACCCAGTCGCGCGAAAAAGTTTTTCGAATAGCGAACTCTACCCTATTGCTTACCTATTGGCAAATCGGAAAGCTTATTGTGGAAGACGAACAGCGGGGAAAAGAACGTGCAGAATATGGAAAATATACCTTAAAAAATCTTTCTAAAAAGCTAACTCTGGAATTTGGAAAAGGCTTTGATTATACTAATCTTTCCAATATGCGTAAGTTTTATACTGCATTTCCAATTGTTGACGCATTACGTCAACAATTGAGCTGGACTCATTACAGATTATTAATAAAGCTTGATAGTTCAGAAAAAATGAATTATTATATCAATGAGTCCATTCATAATAACTGGAATTACAGAGATTTAAAAAGACAAATCAATTCACTGGCTTACGAAAGAGTTTTACGACATAAGAAAAATACCAATGAAAACATTCAAAGTGTTTTAAAAGACCCTTATATTTTTGAATTCTTAGGTTTAAAAGCCAATGAAAAAAACTCCGAAAAAGATATCGAAACGGCGATCATCGATCATATTCAAAAATTTCTATTAGATTTTGGAAAAGGCTTTGCCTTTGTTGGAAGACAACAACATATTTCCACGGATACTTCTGATTTTTATATTGACTTGGTTTTTTACAACTATATTCTAAAATGTTTCGTGATTATTGATTTAAAAACCGGAGAGCTTTCACACCAAGATATTGGTCAAATTGATATGTACGTAAGAATGTATGACGATCTAAAACGCGGTGAAGATGACAACCCTACCCTCGGAATTTTACTTTGTTCTGAAAAAGATGAAACCATCGTAAAATATTCAGTTTTGAATGATAAAAACAATCTTTTCGCAAGTAAATATCTTTTATACCTTCCCACAGAAGAAGAATTAAAACAAATCATTGATCAGGACAGAATTCGTTTTGAGCTGGATCAGGAAGATAATAAAAATTTAAATTAAAATTCAATCATATAAAATGAGCTTAACTTTAGATGAAATACAAAATTTCAAAGGAAAATACCCTAAACAAATATGGAGTCTGTTTTTCTCTGAAATGTGGGAACGTTTTTGTTTCTACGGAATGCGCGGAATGCTGGTATTCTTCATGATCTCTCAACTTAATTTTCACGAAAGTGAAGCCAACCTTCAATATGGAGCTACCCAGGCATTCGTTTATGCTTTTACCTTCGTTGGTGGGCTTTTCGCAGATAAAATCCTTGGATTTCGTAAATCTCTTTTTTGGGGCGGAATTTTGATGATCGTCGGGAGCATTATTCTGGCGATCGATCCACATACTCATTTCTTTTTAGGAATTGCATTTACCGTTGTAGGAACCGGTTTTTTCAAGCCAAATATTTCGTCAATGGTTGGTCAGCTTTATAAACCTAATGACTCAAGAGCCGACGCGGGATTCTCACTTTTCTATGCAGGAATCAATCTTGGAGCCTTGCTCGGAGGATATTTATGTATCGCAATCGGAAAAGGAGAACTTCTTGCCAACCAGATTCCTGAAGAATTAAGATGGCATTTAGCATTCGGTTTTGCTGCTGTTGTAATGGTCGTAAGCTTAATTAATTTTGTATTTACCCAAAGAAGTTTAGGCTCTATCGGGCTTCAGCCAGGGCATCCTGAAAACGAAGTAAAATCTGCCCCCATTCCGAAATGGCAGGAATACGGAGTTTATGTTTTATCATTGATCTTCGTTCCGATCATTATGACGATGGTTGCTAAAACAGAATACACCGATTATTTTATGTGGACCATCGGCCCATTGACCTTGATCTATTTATTCTACGAAATGACAAAAGTAACTACGGCTGAACGTAAAAAATTATGGGCAGCACTTGTTTTCATTTTATTTTCGATTCTATTCTGGGGAATTTACGAACAAAGTGGAGGTTCATTAAGTATTTTCGCCGCTAAAAATTTAAATAAAGATCTTCTTGGGTTAGATCCGAATGGAGTTAATAATTCAGGAGGTGCTTTCTTTATTATCTTTTTAGCCCCATTAATTGGATTGCTATGGATTTGGTTGAACAAAAGAAAAATTGAACCGAATACAATTATAAAGTTCGGTTTAGGATTTATTTTCCTGGGTCTTGGTTATTATGTTTTGTTTGCCACCAGACTTTTCGCCAATCTTCAGGGGATTACATCTTTAAATTTCTTTACCATTGCTTTATTAATCATCACTTTGGGGGAATTATGCCTGTCTCCTATAGGATTATCCATCATGACAAAACTTTCAACAAAAAATCTACAGGGAATGATGATGGGAATGTGGTTTTTGGCTTCAGCCTATGGGCAGTATGTTGCCGGCATCATCGGAGCAGGTTTAGCCACCGCAAAAGAAGGCTCTACCAACTATGATGCTCTCATCACTTATACTGATGGATATAAACAATTGGGATTATATGCGGTGATTGCCGGAGTGGTATTAATTTTGATATCTCCGTTTGTGAAAAAATTAATGCAGGAGGTCAAGTAAGATAAGTTATTATGCTTATTTTTACGTAAAATATCAAATTATGAAAAAAACAATAAGCATCGTATTACTTTTCTTTTTCAGCTTCAGCTTTGCACAGGTAAAGTGGATGACAATTGAAGATGCCTTAAAAGCTCAGAAAGAGCATCCCAAGAAAATACTGATTGACTTTTATGCGGACTGGTGCGGCCCCTGTAAAATCATGGATAAAAAGACCTATGGGCACCAGGTTATTGCAGATATACTGAATCAAAATTATTATCCTGTGAGATTTAATGCTGAAGAAAAAAAACCGATAAAAATTTTCGACAGGACTTTTACAAATCCTAACACCGAACAGAAAAAAGGAAGAAATTCTTTGCATGAGTTTACTCAGTTTATGAATGTAGCCGCCGTTCCGAGTACTGTTTTTCTAGATGAGAAGGGAGACCCTATAACCATTTTGCAGGGGGAATTATCAGCCACAGAACTTGAACCTTATTTAGAGTTGATTTCCAATAACCTATACAAAAAAATCCGAAGCCGTGACCAGTGGGAGGATTATCAGAAAAAGTTCAAATCCAAAATAAAAGATTAAAAATATAAGACTTTCAAAACTGAAAGTCTTTTTTACTATCTATTTTTTCCCGAAATTCGTGGTTCTTTTTACATGAATTTAGAAACCTCCATAGAATATGTTAAGGGGATAGGCCCCGAAAAAGCCAAACTCATTAAAAGTGTTTTAGGCATTGCCAATGTAGAAGATCTTCTGAACTTCTACCCTCTCCGTTATTTGGATAAGAGCAAAATTCACAAGGTTTATAATCTTCAGGAAAGCAGCCTTGAAATACAACTGAAAGGTAAAATCACTAATATTCAGGAGATCCAGACCGGAAAAACAAAAAGACTTGCTGCAAAATTCAATGATGAAACCGGTTCTATGGATCTGGTATGGTTTCAGTATTCAAAATGGCTGAAGGAACAAATTCCGATCAATAAAGAAATTTACATTTTTGGAAAGATCAATGTATTCAATAATCAATATTCAATGCCACATCCGGAAATTGAAGTGGAAGAGAATAAGGAGAATGATCTTCGTTTAAAACCCATTTATCCGAGTTCGGAAAAGCTTACAAAAAGAGGGTTGGGACAGCGTTTTTTCCAGAATATCCTGAGAAATATATGTAAGGAAATTCCCAATTTGATTCAGGAAAATATGCCTGAATACATGATAAAACATTTTAAGTTTTTATCAAGGCAACATACGTTTTTAAATATTCACTTTCCAAAAGACCTGGAGTATTTTGAAAAGGCCAATTATCGTTTAAAATTTGAAGAATCTTTCTTTTTTCAGCTGGGATTCGCTTTAAAAAAGCTTCACCATAAAACGCAGTCGCACGGAAATCCGTTTCCGATTGTGGGAGATTATTTCACTGGTTTTTATGAAAATCACCTTCCGTTTGAACTGACAGGAGCTCAAAAAAGAGTATTAAAGGAAATTCGTCTCGATATGAAAAAGCCGATCCAGATGAACCGCCTTTTACAGGGAGATGTAGGTTCAGGTAAAACAATGGTGGCTTTACTGACCATGCTTATCGCGATGGATAATGATTTTCAAAGCTGTTTAATGGCTCCTACGGAAATCCTTGCGCAACAGCATTACAACGGTATCAAAGATCTATTGACGGAAACCGGGATCAATATTCGATTATTAACAGGTTCTACAAAGGCGTCTGAAAGAAAACGGATTCATCAGGAACTGGAAAGCGGAGAACTTTCCATTTTGGTTGGAACGCACGCCGTTTTGGAAGATAAAGTTAAATTCAAAAACCTTGGTTTAGCTATTATCGATGAACAGCATAGATTCGGTGTGGCACAACGTGCCAAACTTTGGGCAAAAAATAAAATACCTCCGCATATTCTGGTCATGACGGCTACGCCTATCCCCCGCACTCTGGCGATGAGTTTCTATTCAGACCTCGATGTTTCTGTCATTGATGAATTGCCAATTGGAAGAAAACCTATTATCACAGCCCACAGACGTGAAAAAGACAGAAGGTATGTCTATGATTTCTGCCGTGAAGAAATTCAGAAAGGAAGACAGATCTATTTCGTATATCCATTAATCGACGAATCTGAAACATTAGACTATAAAAATTTAATGGAAGGGCTGGAAAGTATTATGGATAATTTCTCAAAGTACAATACCACCATGCTTCACGGGAAAATGAAACCCGCTGAAAAGGATGAAGCCATGAATTATTTTGCTTCGGGAAAAGCGGAGATCATGGTGGCTACCACGGTAATTGAGGTCGGCGTCAATGTTCCCAATGCTTCTGTGATGGTAATTGAAAGTTCGGAGAGGTTTGGTCTGTCTCAGCTGCATCAGCTGCGAGGACGCGTAGGTCGTGGTGCGGAACAGAGCTATTGTATTCTGATGACCTCGGACAAATTGTCCAGCGACAGCAGAACCCGTATTAAAACTATGGTGGAGACCAATGACGGTTTTAAAATCTCAGAGGTAGATATGCAGTTGCGGGGTCCCGGAGATATCCTCGGAACCCAGCAAAGCGGTGTTGTAGATTTTAAAAGATTGGATCTTGTACAGGATTCCGATATCATTAAGCTGACCAAAAAAACGGTTGAAAAAATTCTCGAGACAGATCGACTTTTGGTAAGACCCGATCATCAGATCATAAAAAATTATTATCTGAGATCCTACCGGGGTAAAAATAAGTGGAGTAAAATTTCTTAGGAACACAAAAAAACCGCGAAAATATGACTTTCGCGGCCCCCTTATAAAACTGTTATTTAGAAGAAATTTACTTTTTGGTTTCTCTGAAAATTTATTTTAATAGTTGAATCGCTTCATACATTAATATTTTGTGGTGTGGTGTCTTGATATAAAGTTGCATTTGAGGGATATTTCAGCTACAACTATTAAAATAAATATGAAAAAACAAAATGAACTATGTTTCCAATTTGCATTATTATAAAAACTAACTGAGACTTTCATTATAGGAAGTAATATCCCGTAACTACTCGCAAGTTTTCATGATTGTACCGTTTTTTTTAAAGATCTTCTTCGCTTATAAATTGGAAAACTGTATAATTCATTTTGTTTAACTAACATTGTGATTTATATAATTCAGTCCTAAAATTTGAAATAACTTAATCATGCATTTTATTTTTAAATATGAATGAATTTGTGTTGCTATTTTCTTATTACAAAAGTGACAATATAAGTTGAAAATACTTTTATATGATTTCAGTTTTTAATTACAAAATTTTCACTTTTGTGTGAATATTATGCTTCAAATATTAAATTATGGTTAATAAATGAAACTTCTGAAAGCCTTATCAGCATTATATTTTTAAGATAAAATTATCCATATTTAATCCTGAAGTATAATATTGCCAATTCACTGTTATCACTTCAGAAACTTTCTTTTTAAAAGCTGATTCATTCTCTGTTCTTTTAATGGAAACATTTCCATTGTTAACAAAGAAATCATCTATTTCATCATCTGAAATTTTTTCTGAATAGATAACTGTAATTACTTTATAAAGATTTTCTCTCTTTTTAATTTCATATAGCAAATCATTCTTAAAAATATCATAATTAATGAAAATTATTTCTGGAGCAAGAGTTTCATCATTATCAAGATGCTCAAAAAATTCGTTTGAATCTTGGAATGCCAACAACTTGACCCCCACTTTTGACTCGTTAAAAATATTTTTAAACAGTTCAATATTTTCCTCTGCATCATCAACCAACAGAATATTCAGGTATTCTTTATTCATATGTCTATTAAAAGTTTAGTGATAAACTTTGTGCCTTTCTTCTCTTCGCTACAATCTTATGGAACTGGGAAGGTGTTATCCCTGTCGTATTTTTAAACTGCGTACTCAAATGAGCCACACTGGAATAATTAAGCTTATCGGCAATCTCAGTAAGGCTTTGCTTATTGCCAATAATAAGGCCTTTAGCGTGCTCTATCTTCTGCAGAATAATAAAGTTCTCAATAGACGTAAAAGTCACTTCTGAAAACAGATTTGAAAGATATCCGTAACTATGGTTCAGCCTTTCAGCAATATAGATTGAAGCTTTCACAGAAACCGTTTCATCTGAAAAAACAAGTTCTGCAATAGCATCTTTTATTTTTTGCACCAAAGCAATTTTCTGACTTTCAATAATCTCGATTCCGTATTCCTCAAGATTTTTCTTGAAGACATTATGCTGTTCTTTGGTAAATGATTCATAGAATTCTACTTCGCCAAAGTTAAGCAGACGGTATCTAAGCCCTTGCTCTTTAAGCTTTTCATCCAATACCTTTTTACAAAGAGCATTAAAATCAAATTTAACGTACATTTTCATCCCGATATAGTGTGTAAAATTTTCAAGTAAATATAAAAACTTTATTTCATATAAAAGTGAATTAGTGTAAATTTTTATAAAAATTTGTTAAAAAACAAAAACTCCTGCATTATTGAATACAGGAATTTAAACACTAAGGATGAAAAAAATATACCGATAAGAAGCTCTGACAGCTTAAAACCAAGCATATGAATGTACTATTTTTGAAATATTAATGCGTGATTAGATATATGACAAAGATGGGCTAAAAAATAACTTCACATGTTATAGAATTATCATTTAATATTACAAAATTTTAAGTCATTTGCTCGTGAATTAAAAATTCCATCAGGTAGTCATCCATGAAAAAACCTTTCCCAATATCGAAAATACCCTCATCATATACAGTGAAACCCTGAGATTCATAAAATCTTTTTGCCGGATTATTTTTATTGACATTTAATATTATTCTATCGTCTCCATTTTCGTACACTCTTTCCTTTAGAAACCGCAGGGCTTCCTTTCCCCATCCTTTTCCTTTGACCTCCGGAATCAGATAAATTCTGTGAAGCTTGGTGGTTTTTTCTTCGTAATGATTTTCATATCCTATAAAACCTCCAAATGAACGATCAGTTTCGCCTTCTATCAAAAAATAGTGATAATCTGGTTGGTGGAGATGGCTTGCAATTTCCGCTTCAGAATACATTGTTCCAAGCATATATTCCAACTGTTCTTCAGAAAGTATTTCAGCGTAAGCATTTTCCCAGGATCTTCTTGCCAGATCCTGAATTAAAGGAATATCAATTTCTGTAGCTTTTATAAATTTCATGTATTTAAATTGTAAAAATTAAAAAAGGTGAAAAGTTCGAAACTTTTCACCTCTGTTTGTTTTATGATCACTGTAAGATTCACAATGTACTGCAAAGCAAATTGACTATTTACATTTTAAATGTTCGCCATTTCTGCTTTAATCTTAGCATAAAGACCTTCTGAAGCCGGAATTAAAGGAAGTCTCAAATAATTTTTAATAATTCCTTTTTCAGCTAAAACAGCCTTGATACCGCATGGATTTCCCTCAGCAAAAATCAGTCTTGTGATTTCTACCAATTTGTTGTGAATTTCGTAAGCCTCCTCCACTCTTTTATCCAAAGCCAATTGAACCATTGTTGAAAATTCTTTAGGATATCCTTGTCCGATCACAGAAATTACTCCTGCCCCACCCGCTAAAGTTACAGGAAGTGTGTATTCGTCATCACCAGAAACTAAGTTGAATCCTTCAGGTTTTTTTCTTAAAATATCGAAATACTGAAGAATATTCGGGGCTGCTTCTTTAATTAAGAATAAATTCGGGAAATCTTTTGCCAGACGTAAAGTCGTCTCTGCTTCAAGATTTTGTCCTGTTCTGGAAGGGACATTATAGATAATGATATTTTTCCCTGTGGAAGCCAGCGCTTTATAATGTTGATAAAGCCCTTCCTGATTAGGTTTGTTATAGTAAGGAGATACAGAAAGTACCGCTTCAAATGCAGAAAGATCTGCTTCTTCAATCTGTTTTTTTACCTCAAGTGTATTATTACCACCAATTCCCAAAACCAAAGGAAGGCGTTTGTTGTTTACCTTAACGATATGGTCTATCACCTGTTTCTTCTCCTCAGCAGAAAGCGTCGCAGCTTCCGCTGTGGTTCCTAAAACAACCAAATAGTTGGTTCCGTTCTCGATATTAAAGTCAACCAGTTTAGTCAAACTATCGAAATCAACGGATAAATCTTCATTAAAAGGCGTTACCAGTGCAACACCTACTCCTTTGAACTTGCTCATCTGTAAGAATTATTTTTGTCAAATTTAATAATTTAAGCTAAGAATTTATCATAAATAATAATGTTTTATTATACATATAATTATATTTGCATATACTAAAAGATATTAGGGAATTGCTGCCATTAAAACAATGGATATAAAAACAGAAAAAGGTAATTTCAAAGGGCTTTTATAAAAAATAATTTACTGTATATGAAAAATAAATTCTTGTTACTAGGAATTGTTCTGACTACTCTTTCTGCATGCAGGACGGCCTCATCCGCTTCTTCCATTCAGCTTACGGAGGTAAAAACTCAGAAAAATATTTCTATTAATAATGAGCTGAGGAATGATGAGGAGTTTGTAAAATTTATTGAGCCTTATAAGCAGAAACTGGATAAAGAGATGAATCAAAAAATCTCCCACACCAGTATAGATCTTACCAAACAGGGTGATAATAGCAATTTAGGTAATCTTTTAGCAGACTATACCTACGAAGGAGCTGATGAATGGGCAAAGAAAAACCTTCAGAAAAATGTCGACGCCGCTTTGATCAATATCGGAGGAATCCGTACAACGATTGGAAAAGGGGATATTTTGCTTAAAAACATTTTTGAAGTGATGCCTTTTGAAAATGAGATAGTTATTGTAAAAATGAAGGGTTCAGAGTTAAAAGGTCTGTATGATTACTATGCAGAACATCAGGTAAACAATCCGGTTTCCCATTTAACCATTGAAACCAAAGACGGACAATTAACGAAGACTTTGATCAATGGAAAGGCAGTAGATCCGGCACACGATTATTATATTGCTACCTCCGATTATCTGGCATTGGGCGGTGACAATATGAAATTTTTCTCGCGGGGAGAGTCCATTGCGACAGGCATTAAAATGAGAGATCTTTTCATTGATTATTTCAAAAAAAATCCCGAAGTAGTGGTTAATAATGATGTTCGTTTAAATTTTATCGGTAAGAAATAATGGATAGAAAAAAGTTTTTAAAAGCACTAGGTGGCGGAACTTTGGCAATGGCTTTAGCTCCCAATATGATGATGGCAGAAGAATTAAATATTCTTGATCTGAAATCCGCAAACAAACTGACTATTCTTCATACCAACGATCAGCACAGCCGGATAGAACCATTTGATGCAAGCTATACCCGAAATCCCAATCAGGGAGGTTTTGCGAGAAGAGCCACTTTAATTCAGCAGATCAGAAATCAGGAATCTAATGTTTTACTTCTTGATTCCGGTGATATTTTTCAGGGGACTCCCTATTTTAATTTCTTCGGAGGCGAACTTGAATTTAAATTAATGTCGATGATGAAGTACGATGCCTCCACTATGGGAAATCATGATTTTGATAATGGACTGGACGGGTTTTTAAAGGTTTTGCCCAATGCAAATTTTCCTTTCATCTGTTCGAATTATGACTTTAAAAATACAATCCTCGACGGAAAAACTTCTCCCTATAAGATTTTCAATAAAAACGGAATCAAAGTTGGGCTTTTCGGCGTCGGAATTCAGTTAGACGGATTGGTTGGCAAAAAACAATATGGGGAAACGGTTTATTCAGATCCTATTGATGTTGCCCAACATTATTCCAACTTCCTGAAAAACGAACAGAAATGTGATCTTGTGATCTGCCTTTCACACATCGGTTATGATTACAAAGATGAACCCAATAAAATAAGTGATAAAATCCTGGCGGCTCAAACCGATAATATTGATATTATTCTCGGCGGGCATACCCACACCTTCTTACCTCAACCTGAAAGTTTCACCAATAAATCCGGTAAAAACGTTCTGGTAAACCAGGTGGGGTGGGCAGGTCTTCTCTTAGGAAGGATAGATTTTTATTTTGATACTCATAAAAACGTAAAACATATTTCCTGGAATAATCAGGTAATTGACAGCAGCATAATAGCATAATATGAAAAAACTTTTAATTTCTCTTGGAATTTTAGCCTCCCTGCAGTGGGTACAGGCACAAAATATTTCTTCAAAAAAGTGGACCGATCTGTTTTCATACAACAACGTACTGGTCATGAAAGAAGGTGGTGGTAAAATAGTGGCAGCCACAGAAAACGGAATCTTTTTTTATACCATTTCGACAGGAGAAATTACAAAGTTATCGAAAGCCAACGGCCTTCATGATGTGAAGATCTCTGCATTTGACTATAATCCGCAAACCAATATGGGACTTGTAGGATACCAGAACGGCTCTCTGGATGTTATTACCCCGGACGGAGTAACCTATGTAGTAGATATTCCGCTGGCAACAGGATATACAGGAAATAAAAAAATCAATCATATCTCCATTAACGGAAATAAGGCGACTGTTTCCGTAGGGTATGGCGTTTCAGTCTTTGACCTATCAAAGAAAGAGTTCAACGATTCTGCGTTTTTCATTAACGGAGGAGTATATGAGGCAAGTAACGAAGCGACAATCTTTGATAATAAGGTATTTGCAGTCACCAATTCGGGTTTAAAAAGTCATGAAATCAATACCAATTTTCCGGTTTATACTACCTGGACTACAGAGATGGCAGGATCATTCAATCAGATAGATTCAGAATCTGTGCTTTCTTTCGGTTCTGCCACTTCAGCCTATCTCTATAACAATGGTACACCAACCGCTTTACCGGTTAGTTTTTCAGCCATTCGTGATGTTGTGGTAACAAATAATGATATTATCGTTACTGATGCCAACAGAATCTATACCTTCGGAACAAACGGTGTTTCCTCAGGAAGCGTCGGCCTCGCTGAAGATTGTAATACAGCGACCCGGGTGAATGGAAAAGTATATGGAGGAACCAAACTTTCCGGGATTAAAACTGAAGATAATATGATCTTCAAACCAGATGGTCCCTATAATAATATTTCCTATAAAATATCTTTATTAAATGACCAGATATGGGTCTCCACAGGAGGAAGGCAGGCCTATAATGATAATCCGGCAGGCCGGAATATGGGCTATTACCACTTCAACGGTACTCAATGGAATTATCCTGAATATTTTATCAATAATCCCATTGGTTTCAATATTCTCGATGTTGCCCCTAATCCTTCAAATCCTGCAGAAGCTTTTTTTATCAACCACAGCTTTGCGACCAACCAGAAAGGCATTTATAAAATGGAAAATGATGTCTTTAAGAAGGTTTACAAAAACAATGACTCAGGTCCATTTAATAACCGTCCGGCGGGGATAAGTTTTGATGAAAATAACCAGCTTTTTGTGTCTGTAGGTCTTGTAGACAGCCCCCTTGGTAATGTAGGATATTACGTGTACGACCGAACTGCTGATGATTTTACATTAGTTCCCATCATTTCTGCCGGAAATGCCCAGAAGCCTTTAACCAAAAACGGGATCCTTTATATTCCGAGTCCTTTTTTTGATCCTGGAGGATTGATTATGAAAGATTACGGAACGAATCCGCTCTCCACCACGGCACCTTATAAAATTGTGAAAAAAGATAATGGTCTGCCAGCGAGCGGAACTGTTTCCGTTAGTGTGGACAAAGACGATAACGTATGGATAGGTACCCGATTGGGGCTTAGAATTCTTTCTAATCCCAAAGCCGCAATTACCGATTCATCCCCACAGGCTAATCCTATTATTATTGAGCAGAATGGTCTGGCAGAAGAACTTTTCAGAGACAGTACTATTCTACAAATCGAATCGGATACAGGAAATCAAAAATGGGTTTCTGTTGAAGATGGAGGTGTTTATTACCTTTCGTCCAACGGAGAGCAGACCATCAAACACTTTACAAAAGAAAATTCTCCCTTGCCCACCAACAGTGTTACGGATATTAAAGTAGATAGCAAAACGGGGAAGGTATACTTTGTAACCCTTGACGGAATTGTAGCCTACCAAGGAGATATCGGAGATGTTACTTCAAAATTCGGGAACGTTCTGGTGTACCCCAACCCTGTCGTTTATTCTAATTTCAAAGGGAAAGTCACCATCAAAGGGCTTGCTGAGAAAACCAATATACGTATTGCCGATGCAGCAGGAAATGTTGTGCATTCTGCCGTGGCAAGAGGTGGGTATTATGAATGGGATCTTATGAGCATGAAGGGGAAAAGAGTGGCTTCAGGAATATATTTTGTCCTGATGACCAATGAAGACGGTTCCGATAAAGCAACTGCCAAAATAGCGGTAGTCAATTAATGAATTCACAAAACGGATTTTTAATTTCATACTTAAAATACGGAGAAAATGATGCTGTTTTGCATTGTTTCACAGAAGAAGACGGCTTTCAGACTTTTTTCTTAAAGGGCATGTATGCCAAAAGAAACAAGAAAAAAGCCTTACTTCTGCCGTTGAATCAACTCAGTTTTTCCCTGACCCCCGTTAAGGGAAACGGGATACAGACTATTTCTAAGTTCGAACTCCTAAAAAATAATGATATTTATACGGACGTAAAAGTAAATACCATTATATTCTTTATTTCGGATTTTTTGAATCATATTCTAAGAAATGAAAGTAAAAATATGAGTATTTGCCGGGAAATTGAAGAATTTATCAGTGAATTAACTGAAAAAAATTATCAGGCACATCTCGTTTTTTTAATTAAAATTTTAAAGATTCAAGGGGTATCCCCATTGATTGGTGGTGAAGATTTTCTTGACCCTGAAACCGGAACTTTCTCATCAACAGCTCATCATCAGTTATTCGACAATACCATTTCACTGATCTGGAAAAGCATTTTACAATCTGAAAATCCATATGAAATTAAGATTCGTTCCTCATTTCGAAAACAATTTTTAGACAGTATTTTGGTGTATTATCATTATCATATTACGGACTTTAAAACACCGGTGTCTCTGGAAGTTATTCAGGAGATATTTCAGTAATAAGGCTTACAAACTATTTCGTTTTTGCGTTTAGTTATTTTTCCTTAACCTAAAAGATTTTAAAAACCAGCAACTATCAGCTAAAAACAATTCAACTACTATTCCGCATCATCCGGCATTTCAGTTTCCGATTCCGCGATTTCTTTTTTAGAAAATCTAGGTTGCAGAATTTTTGCAATTAAGCCAGTCCAACCCGTTTGATGAGAGGCTCCTACTCCACGTCCACTGTCTCCGTGAAAATATTCATAAAATAAAATATAATCCCTGAAATCGGGATCGGTTTGAAATCTCGGATACTGCCCGTTGAAAGGACGATTTCCATTTTCATCTTTTAAAAATAATTTAGACAACCTTTTGCTTAAAGCATCAGCAATCTGATCCAGATTGGAATAGTTTCCGCTTCCTGTTGGATATTCCACGAGAAAATCAGGGCTGTAATAGAAAAAAAAGCGCTGCAGACTTTCTATAATTAAAAAGTTGACCGGAAACCAGATCGGGCCGCGCCAATTGCTGTTCCCCCCGAAAAGACCGCTGTCACTTTCTGCCGGGGTATATTTTACCGTGTAATCTGTTCCGTTTAAATTTAAAGTATAGGGATTTTTTTCATATTCTTTCGATAAAGCACGAACACCAAAATCACTTAAAAACTGGTCAGGATCTAACATCCGGCTCAACAGTCTTTTCAGTCGGTGTCCCCTTAATAGAGAAAGTAAATGCTTTGAATCTTCCCCTTTTACTTCCCAATGGGAAACCAATGCTGCCAATTCAGGCTTATTTTCCAAAACCCACTGCATCCTCTTCTTAAAATTCGGTAGTTTCTCAATCATTTCATCATCAATAACTTCCACGGCAAACATCGGAATCAAACCAACAATCGTTCTCAGTTTTAAATACATATGATTGCCGTCATTTGAAGCAATGGCATCATAGAAAAACTCATCTTCCTCGTCCCAAAGGCTGAAACATTCGTCGCCCATATTATCCAGCGAATTGGCAATCGCCAGGAAATGTTCAAAAAACTTCATCGCCATTTCTTCATACACATTGTTGTAAAGTGCCAGTTCCAGAGCAATTCTCATCATATTCAGAGCGAACATGGCCATCCAGCTTGTCCCATCAGACTGTTCCAGCTGTTCACCATTCGGAAGCGTTGTATTCCGGTCGAAAACTCCAATATTATCGAGTCCTAAAAATCCGCCTTCAAAGATATTATTACCGTTAAGGTCTTTTTTATTCACCCACCATGTAAAATTCATCAACAGCTTTTGAAAGGCACTTTCAAGGAATTCGAGATCCGGTTTTTCCTTAAAATATTCATCTATTTTAAAAACCCTGAACACGGCCCAGGCGTGTACCGGCGGATTAACATCACTGAAATTCCATTCATAAGCCGGAAGTTGCCCGTTGGGATGCATATACCATTCAAAAAGGAATAATTTTAACTGATGCTTAGCAAAATCCGGATCGATGAGAGAAAAGCTGATGGTATGAAAGGCCAGATCCCACGTGGCATACCACGGATATTCCCATTTATCGGGCATGGAAATAATATGTTCATTGTTGAGGTGCTTCCAGTCGTAATTACGGATCTTCTCACGGGATTTTGGAGGTTTCGTCTGGGCAGGGTCTCCTTTCAGCCACCGCTCCACGTTATAGTGATAAAACATTTTATTCCATAACATTCCCGCAAAAGCCTGTCGTTGCACCAGTTTCTCATCCTCTGACTGTATTCCCTGCTGAATTTCATTATAATATTCATCGGCTTCTTTTTGCCTTGAATTAAAAATTTCTTCAAACCCTTCAAACGGCTGTTCCAGTTCTTTATCTGAAATTCTGAATTCAAAAGTTTTTGTTTCTTTAGGGTTAAAATCCGCATCTATAAAAAATGAAGCCTTAGTTCCTGTGTTAGCAGGATTCACTGCCTTTGGATTTCCGTTGATGACAAAATCATTAATTCCATTTTTGGGATAATTTGAATTCCCGGGACACTGATAGATATTCTCATTATCGGTTTCATTATCACAAAACAGCACATTCTCCGATTGACGGGCATATATCTTTTTTATTTCTACATCCTTATGACTGATTTGTATAGAATTTCGGACCTCAGATTTCATTTGTGGCCGATAATCGTTGTATCCCCAATTCCAGGTATTTCGGAACCAAATGGTCGGAAGAATAATTAATGAAGTTTGATTTTCTGATTTGTTGACAACGGTGAGCCTCACCAGAATATCATGCTGACTTTCTTTGGCATATTCAATGAAAATATCGAAGTATTCATTCTGATCGAAAATTCCGGTGTCGATGAGTTCATATTCAGGTTCATCTTTGGTTCTCTCGGCATTTGTTTGTACGAGATCTTCGTAAGGAAAAGCATTTTGAGGATATTTGTACAGCATTTTCATGTAAGAATGCGTTGGTGTAGAATCGAGATAATAAAAATATTCTTTAACATCTTCCCCATGATTTCCCTGATCATTAGATAAACCAAAAAAACGCTCCTTCATCATTTTATCTTTCTTATTCCAGAATCCGACAGAAAAAACGAGCTTTTGAAGGTCATCACAAATGCCACAAATTCCCTCTTCCCCCCAACGATAGGTTTTAGCTTCGGCAATCTCGTGGTTGGTGTAATTCCATGCGTCTCCATTTTCGCTATAATCTTCGCGAACCACACCCCACTCCCTATTGCTGACATAAGGTCCCCATTTTTTCCAGCTGACGTCGGATAATCTTTCTTTTTCTTTCATAAGTTTTATAAATGATGATTGATTGGTGATATATGATTAAGATAAACCTCATAGGTTTTTAAAACCTATGATTTTATTGCGCCGAGTTTTCATTCTATAATTTAGCTTTTATTTGTCATTTCATAGGAATCTAAGTTATCATTTTTTCAGATTATATTTCTGATACTAAGTCTAGACTCCTGCGAAATGAAGAATTTACGATTATTTCTTGGCAGTCTTTTCTTAATAACAAATCTCAATAAAAATTTTGTAGAGATTCGCCCTTCGTCAGAATGACAGACTGAATGATTATTTTTTTAATTGACAATTGAAACGAATTCACTATTGACCATTGACTTTCAAATGAAGAGTGAATGGTGAATTTTGCTTTGCAAGTCAATCGTGAATTGATATCCAATTTAAAAATTAACAAGTGACATAAATTCACTATTGATCATTGAATTTCTTGTATTTTCGGCTACACTGCGCCCCGGATTGAACGGCCTGTCTGAGCTCTTTTTGTAAGCGTTGGGCCCAGCAAAGGCACAAAAAAGCGAGTAGTGAAAGCCGGAAATGTGCGCCCAAAACCTAACCTCCCGTTGAAAAACTTTCAAAAGTCGTCATCCCGCCATCCACGAAAATACTGGTTCCTGTGATATAATCTGCCAGATCGCTTGCAATGAAAGCGGCTAAATTGCCGATGTCTTCCGGTTGACCAATTCTGTTGTAGGGAATTAAATTTAATAATGAGTTTAAAGCTTCCGGTGTACTCCAGGCATCTTTATTGATCGGTGTTTGAATAGCTCCCGGACATATTGAATTGACCCTGATCTTATCTGCTCCGTATTCCTGAGCCAAAGTTTGCATCAACATCCGGATCGCCCCTTTGCTTGATGCATAATTGGCGTGACCCGCCCAGGGAATAATCTCGTGAACCGAACTGATGTGGATGATCTTTCCGCAGGCAAGGGAACGTGAAGTATCTATTCCGCGGCGAAGAAATTCTTTGATGGCTTCTCTGGCGCATAAAAACTGACCGGTGAGATTGATCCCGATAACGGTATTCCATTGATCGAGGGTCATTTCGGTGAATTTTGCATCTTTCTGAACCCCGGCATTGTTGATGAGAATATCTATCGTCCCCAATTGGGAAACCACCTCCTGAAACATTTTTACGACCTGATCTTCTTTGGAAACATCGCATTGGTAAGTGATTCCATTTCCACCGGCATCGGTAATTTCTTTTAAAACAGCTTTTGCTTCTTCAGTAGACCGCTCGGATGAATGATTGACAATGACTGTGGCTCCGGCCGAAGCCAGTGATTTTGCAATTCCTGAACCTATACCGCTGGAAGCTCCTGTTACCACAGCTACCTGATTATGAAGTGATATTTCCATGTTTTATTATTTGATGTTACACCAATTGAGTTGAAAGGATCACGCCAAACAGGAAAATTCTGAATTAAAAGTTTCTTAAATTTTGAGGCTGAATAAGTTTTGGCTAAAGCCATTTTGATGTTTATCAATGAAAAAACAGTCTAAAGCCCGTTCTTAATTGAAGGGAATATTGATTTTTTCTCTCGCAGATTTTGCAGATTGCAGAGATGTTTATGGTGAATCTATCTGTTAATTGTTTGAAAATTGATTTTAAAGTTTTTTGAACATTAAATATTGTGGTCCGCTTCTTCCGATGCGGGTTTTTCCTTCGTATTGATAACCTACTTTTAGGTATAATTCGTAAGCGGAAATATTATTTTGATTAACAGCAAGAACGATTTCCTCACAATCTTTAAAGTTTTTTTGCACAAAATCATCCACCTGAATCATTGCACTTTTTCCGATTCCTTTACCCTGCATTTCAGGGTTTATGGAAAGAGAGCGCAATAATGTTGAGTTTTGATTATCCGTAAGGTCTAATTTATCCTCACCAAAATCAAGCGTAAAAAAACCAGCCTGTTTATTGTTATCGAAAATCGTAACGGCAAATTCTAAACCTGTATTTCTTTCGGAAATCCGATTTAATGCAAATTCGGCGGTAGAAGTATATTGGAGCTGAAGTTCATTCAACGAATAACTAACGTCATGCAAATCTTCGGGTCTGAAAAACTGTAAATGAACCATATCTTAATGATGATAAATATCGTCATACATTACTCCTGCGCGAATTTCTACGGGAAGTTTGTTTTCTTCAGGAACGATCGGGCAGTTGTAATCATACGCATTGTACGCACAGAAAGGCTGATAGGATTTGTTGAAGTCCAGCACGATTGTATTTCCTTTCGGAATGGTTAAATCCATATATTTCCCGCCGCCATAGGTTTCTTTTTCGTTGGTTGCATCACGGAAAGGGAGAAATAAATAATTCTTATATTTCTTCTGTTTAATTAAATCTAAACTTTGATATAAGGTTAAAGTATATGATTTTCCGTCTAATTCGAAAGTTGCCTTGCCATATTCTCTATAAGATTTTGTTTTTCCTGATGAAGTGGGAAGGTCAAAAGGTTTCGCATCTTTTGTTTTGGTAAATGATGCGGTTACTTTATATTTCAGATCGAAAGGAAAGAAAGGATGTCCTTTAAAATTGGTAAAATTATCGCCTCTTAAAGGTGTTTCCTTAGGATTACGATATTCTTCATCAAGTTCGTCCTGAAATTTTTTGATTTCCACAATGTCTTTAGACACCATTTTCTGAGACAAGGCAAACAAAGGGAAAAGTATAAGCAGCAAAATATATTTCTTCATAAATTTATTTGAAATTGGGGTTAAAACGATGATTTTTTTGTTTTCGCCAACAGTATGATTATATTACAAAATACCAAGCGCTTTATTTTAAACAAATTTCATGAATTTATTTGAATATTTGCTGAACTGTTTAAGGAAATAATGGAAACTTCTGAGTTTAAAAGCCTCTTCTATTTTTAACGCAAAGGTTCGCAAGAATTGGTCAATTTAATGCTTAATAAGTTTGTTCACAAGGGCATTTTACTCAGCAAATGATAGCAATGTTTTAAAATAGAATGGTTGGTAAAATCATTCTAATAGGATTCTGAAATTTTCACGCGATAAATATCTGACTTATTTCTTTTGATCGATTCCACGAAAAAGCCACCTTCTTCAGGAATGACCTCCTTCAAATCAAAACTCTTGCATTCTTTCGGCAATCCTGAAAATACTAAGGTAAACCAAAAATCTTTCATAAATGGCACAGGCGTCCAGTTCGGGAAAATCGTAATATTTTCGGCATGGATCAGCTTACTCTGATGTTCCGACTGGTTATCAAAAAGATAGGTTGTATTCCAAATCCTGATCAGGTTTCCCAAAAATGGGGATGCCGGAAAACAGCAGTGCACAATCACCTGCTGCTCCTCTTCTATTTTCGTCTGAAGAGATTCCAATAATTCTTTTACGATAACGGGTTTTACAATGGTTTCTGACATGAGAAGGGAATTGTCTGCAAAGATACTTAATTTTTGATTTTTGATTGGTATTATACTAACTTTGAGTATGAACCCAAGCCAATACTCTAAAATTGAGAACGGAAAAGTAGATCCTCAATCTTCTTCTATAGAAAAAATTGCAAATGCTTTAGCTGTTAATCTTGCAGATATGCTAAACTCGGATGATGTGTTTTCTGATATTGATTCTCTGAATAAATCTATAGTAGAAAAAGTACAACTCATAGAACAGCTGGACGAAAAACAAAAAAAGTCCAGCTTTAATATTATCGATATGGCTAAACTAAAAAAAAAGAGGCTGTCCAAAAAGTTTGGACAGCCTCTTTTTTTATTTATTTAAATAAGATTAATAATCCAGTTCCAATTTTTCTTTGGAATAATCTCTTAATTTTTCCGTAAGATCCGGATTCTGGGCTAATTTCTGTCCGTAGGAAGGAACCATCTCCAATAATTTATCTTTCCATGCACCTTCCATCTTTTCAGGAAAGCATTTCTCAAGAACATTCAGCATGGCATGAACAGCGGTTGAAGCGCCAGGAGAAGCTCCTAACAAAGAAGCTATGGTACCAGCTTTATTCACAACAACTTCAGTTCCGAATTCAAGCTTTCCACCCAGCTGATCATCTTTTTTAATGATCTGAACTCTTTGTCCGGCAACTTTTAATTCCCAATCTTCTTCTTTAGCATCTTTAATAAATTCTCTTAAATGCTGAATTCTCTGTGCTTTATTCATCGCTACCTGCTGAATCAGATATTTGGTTAATGGTAAATTATGCCACCATGCTCCAAAAAGAGATCTTAGATTTTTGGTGTTCACACTTTCAGGTAAATCCAGATAGCTTCCTTCTTTTAAAAATTTAGTAGAGAACCCTGCGAAAGGTCCGAAGAGAAGGGCTTTTTTACCATCAATTATTCTTAAATCCAAGTGAGGAACAGACATTGGCGGCGCATCCACAGTAGCCTGGGTATACACTTTTGCCTGATGCTTCTCTACTAACTCCTGATTGTGAGTCACCAGCCACTGTCCTGAAACAGGGAAACCTCCATACCCTTCACTTTCCTTGATATCTGAGCTGTCTAATAACGGCAACGCATAGCCTCCGGCTCCGATGAACACAAAATCCGCAACCACTTCCTGTTTGTGATTTTTGATTCTGTCTTTCACCTTCATCTCCCATTTTCCGTCACTACGTGGGTTAATGTCTTTCACTTCATGATAAAGGAAGATGTCAACATTAGAACCTAACATCAGATGTCGCCCCATTTTTCTTGTTAAGCTCCCGAAATTAACGTCGGTTCCCATATCCATTTTTGTAGCAGCAAGCACTTCAGATTTATTTCTTTTGCTCATTACCAAAGGAATCCACTCCCTGAGTTTGTCATGATCGGTAGAGAATTCCATTCCTTTAAACAGAACCGACTCTGATAATTTATCATGACGCTTCTTCAGATATTCGGCATCTTTTTCACCAAATACCAAACTCATATGGGCGCAAGAATTGATGAAGTCTTTCGGGGTATCTACATAGCCTTTATCCACAAGATAAGCCCAGAACTGCTTGGAAATTTCAAATTGTTCCGCAATACTTTCAGCTTTTGAAATATTGATGCTTCCATCGGGCTGCTCAGGGGTATAATTTAGTTCACAAAAAGCAGAATGTCCTGTTCCCGCATTATTCCAGGCGGCTGTACTTTCTTTGGCGAATCTTCCCAGCCTTTCAAAAATGGCAATTTCCAGATCGGGATCAAATTCATGAAGCAAAGTTGCTAAAGTGGCACTCATAATTCCGCCACCTATCAGGACAACGTCATATTTTGGCTTCGGTGTTCTGCTAATAAGCGTTTGTGACATAATTCTAAATTTTATAGCAAATTTCGTGAAAAATTTTAATAATGAAAGCCTGATTATACGATTTAGCAGATAATTTTTTGCAAAAAAAACAAATTAATCCTTATGCCAGAAAATGTGATGGAAAATATAAATTAAACCCTATCGAAAACATTAATTTTAATGCTGAAAAATCACGCCCAAAAAAAACTTCGGCTCCGAACCATTGTACGGATTTAAAAATCCACCAAGTTCAAAGCCGAAATGTTTAAAAATATAATTTAGTTAAGTTTCGTTGTCAGTTTTTTAAACTGTTTTTCAGCATTTTTACCTTCATATAAAATACTGTAGATGGTATCAACGATAGGCAGTTTTAGTCCTTTCGCTTTTGATGTCTGATAAATAGAATCGGCAGCATAATATCCTTCAGCTACCATATTCATCGATTGAATGGCTGATTTTACGGTATATCCTTTACCAATAAGATTTCCTAAATTTCTGTTTCTGGAGAACAATGAATAGGCCGTTACCAGTAAATCCCCTAAATATGCACTTTCATTAACGTCTCTTGGTGCTTCATAAATGGCTTCCAGAAAAGTCTCCATTTCACGGATCGCGTTGGAAACAAAGACGGCTGTAAAGTTATCTCCATAGCCCAAACCACTGGCAATCCCCGCTCCGATAGCGAAAATATTCTTAAGAATGGCACTGTATTCATTTCCTAAAATGTCTTTACTGGAATGTACTTTAATAAAGTCTGAATTAAAAATATCCACCAGTTTGGCAGAAACCTCCTCTTCCACTGTAGCCACCGTTAGATAAGACAGTCTTTCCATCGCCACCTCTTCCGCGTGACAAGGCCCGGCAATCACTGCCTGATTCCTGAACCCTATTTTAAATTCATCTCTTAAATAGTGGGCTACCACATCATTCACTTTCGGAATTATTCCTTTAATCGCCGAAACGAAGATCTTATCCCCATACTCGCAACTCATCTTATCCAAAGTATCAGAAAGATAGATCGACGGAGTGGCCAGTACAATAACATCACAGGCCGAAACCAACTCATTGATGTCAGTTGTAAGCTTTAAACTCTTAAGGTTAAAATTAACCGCCGTAAGGTACGTAGGGTTGTGACCGCGAAGCTCAATGGCTCCTTTCACAAACTCATTTCTTACGCACCAATGCACTACTTTGCAATTTTCTACCAACATTTTTACGATAGCCGTTGCAAAACTTCCGCTTCCCACGACGCCAACGGCAATATCTTTTTTATTCTTTTTTGAAGGTGAAGAATCCGAATTTGTTTTCTTTTTCGCCATAACTGATATGTGATTTGCAAATATATTAAAACAAAGGAGGAACAGAACTTTTGAGGGCATGATAAAACCCATTTTTATAAAAAATTAACACTTCAAGATAATTAAATACATTAATCACCGTTATTTATAAATAAAAATAAAAGTATGTCAAAAATAACATCAAAAAATTATTTTTAATTAAATTTGCAACCTTAAAAACCGTTTTTTAATTCTAAGAGCAGGAAAAATGAAGAAATTTTTAAGCAGCAAAAAAAACGTGAACATCCTTTTAGGAGGACTTTTAACCGTTGTTTTTGCACAAGGCATTTTCATTGCCAAATTATTCTCAGAAAAAGATGATAAGACTTATGAAGTCAATCTTGTCAAAATTAATACCCAAAAAGACAGTGTGGACTATCTTAAAATGAAAACCGACCTGATTATTGTAGATCAAACGGTTGCTCAGCTGAATTCATTTTTAAAGTCTAAGGATGTGCCGAGTGAAAGATTAATGGCATTAAGTAAAGACAGTATTTCAAACTCAGTCTATCTTGCCAGACAGTCTAACCGTTACAGCCAATATTTAATGGATCTTCAGAAAAAACTTCAGGAAGTTCCTCTGGGAATGCCTACGGAAGGGTATATTTCATCCAACTTCGGAATCAGAAAAAACCCTATTCCTTTTAAAACAGTGTATGCTTCGGTAAAATCGCCATCGAAAACAGAATCTAAACCTGTTGCCGTTGCTACCGCTCCCGAAGTAAAAGCAGAACCCGTAGAAAAAACAATTGAACTGACGGACAGCTACGGAAATAAAAGAGAGGTAAAAGTAATGGTAACGCCCAAAGTAACACCTGCTGCTCCAGTTCCTGCAGCCAGTTCATCAACAAAAGCGGTCGCTTCAAATTCAAATACTAAAGCGGCAGGCACTGAAAAAAACAATCCTCCGGCTGAAGCCGATCAAATGCAGTTCCATAAAGGACTGGATATTGCTGTGGCTTACGGTTCGGATGTTATGGCAACGGCTGCTGGAAAAGTAATCTTTTCGGGTCAAAAAGGCGGTTATGGAAATTGCGTCATCGTTTCTCACGGAAATGGTTTGGCAACGCTTTACGGTCACTTATCTCAATTGGTCGCCAAGGTAAATGATCATGTAAAGGTAGGCCAGGTGATTGCAAAATCAGGGAATTCAGGACGTTCCACAGGACCTCATCTCCATTATGAAGTACATAAAAATAATACTCCGGTCAATCCCAGGTTATTTATGAATCTGTAATTTTTCAGTACTTTTACTAATTAAAACCGATTCTTAACTGATAAGAGTCGACGATAAGAAATCGGCAGTATACAATAAAAAAAGCCCGTGATCTAAAACTCAGGTCAGAAATGATAAACCAGCCGCTTTTCAGAAGGCGGCTTTGTCTTTTTCAGGATAATTTTATCCTCTCATTATGACAGCTCAGGATGTTTTTGAAATATTTTATTTCTGTTAAATAAATAGCGATAAGTAGCGAGTTTCCGGGTGACTTCGGTATCAAGATTTTCGGCAATTTTAATCATCTTAGGATTAAAGTCACCTATCCACTGCAATTCAGTCACCTTAAAATCAGTATATTTTCTGATGTGCTGGGTTCCTTCCCAGATCATAAAACCTTCAATTCCTTTTCTTTGCCATTCAGGAACAACCCCGAAAACCAGCCCAATCATTTTTTCATTTTTCTTCCATCTCTTAATCCAAAGAAATTTAAGTTTTTCCCATATCCCGAACTTTCCGTTTAAATATTTAAACCATCGGTTAGTATCGGGAATATTCATCCACATCGCAATCGGTTTTTCATTTTCATAGACAAACCATGAAATATGTTCATTAATAATGGGGCACATTTTTTCAAACATTTTCATTGTTTTTGTCTCCTCCAGTTGTTTTCCTTCACCATGCGAGGCCCAGGCTTTGTTATAGACCTCAGTAAAATCCTTTGCAAATTTTCCCAGCTTATCTTTCGTTAACCGTACTGCTGAAATTTCAGGATTTCGCTTATGTTTCGCGTGCATAACAGTGAAAACTCGTGAAACATCTGCAAAAACAGACCTCGAGAAACATAGCTGCTCAAAATAAATATGGAAGCCGTAGTTCTCAAAAAGCTCCTTGTAATAAGGGAAGTTATAATTCATTCCATAAAGCGGCTCTGCAAAACCATCAATTAAAAGACCCCAGAATTTATCCCGCTCACCGAAATTAACAGGCCCGTCCATCGCTTCCATGCCTCTTTGCTGAAGCCAAATTTTACAATGATCAAAGATAAAATTAGCCGTTGGCTGATCATTAATACAGTCAAAAAAACCAATTCCTCCAGTTGGCTGACTTTGACAATAGGCTTCATTAATAAAAACAGCTACTTTTCCCACCAGCTGATTCAGTTTATTTCTAAAAAGAAACCTTTCACATTCACCGTTTTTAAAAAATTTATTTTTCTGCGGATCAAATACCTCTTCAATATCTTTGTTTAAAGGTCTGATATAATTTCTGTCATGTTGATAAAGTGTGCCTGGAAATTCTAAAAATTCCTTTTTCTGGGTTTCGTTCTGTACTTTTTCAACAATAATCATGACAAAAATGAGAGTAAAGATTGAAAGATAATGTTTTTCAACCAAATTAAATATGACGAACAGATTTTATCCGTATTTTTGTGCAAATTAAATAAAAATGGTTGATTTTACTGATAACGACGATGATATTTTCACTGGAAAAGAACATACGCCTATAAGGGAAGATGCTTTTGATAAATCGCCACAGGAAAAGATTGAGAAGATTACCGAGCTTTTCGGGGAGATTATGGAAACGCTGGGACTTGACATGACCGATGACTCATTAAAAGATTCCCCCAAACGTGTTGCCAAAATGTATGTGAACGAAATTTTCGGAGGACTGCTTCCTGAAAACAAGCCGGGTATCTCCACCTTTTCAAACAAATATAAATACCGCCAGATGCTGGTGGAAAAGGATATCACGGTATATTCATTCTGTGAACATCATTTTTTACCGATTATCGGGAGGGCTCACGTAGCTTATATTTCGAACGGAGAAGTGATTGGCCTTTCAAAAATTAACCGAATTGTGGATTATTATGCGAAAAGACCGCAGGTTCAGGAAAGGCTGACCATGCAGATTGTAGATGCTTTAAAAGAAGCACTGGGAACAAAAGATGTGGCTTGTATCATTGATGCTAAACATCTTTGCGTTAATTGCAGAGGAATAAAAGATACGGCAAGCTCAACGATTACGGCAGAATTGAGCGGGATTTTCAGAACCAATCCTATTACAAGACAGGAATTCCTGCATTATGTGGGAAGCCATGCGAAATTGGATTATTAATATTTAAAATAATGATAAAATTTAAAAAAGTTTCAGATAAGATTTTTGTAGCTACGATTATTTGTTGTTGCTGTCAATGCTGCTGTTAAAAGATTTCGCTGTTTTAACGATGCAAACTTTAAAACTAAATTTATAAATCATTACATCTTAATTTAAAAATCAATGCAATTAAAAATATACAACTCGCTTGCGGGAGAAAAAGAAATATTTAAACCCATTTTAGAAGGAAATATAGGAATGTACGTTTGTGGACCGACGGTATACAGCAATGTACATTTGGGAAATGTAAGAACTTTCCTTTCTTTCGACTTTATCTACAGAAGTCTGAAGCACTTGGGCTACAAGGTAAGATATGTAAGAAATATCACCGATGCAGGTCACCTAACAGACGACGGAGACGTGAATAACGACCGTTTCGTAAAGCAAACGCGCCTTGAAAAACTGGAACCTATGGAAATCGTACAGAAGTATACAGTAGATTTTCATAAAGTTCTGGATTTATTCAATTTACTGCCACCGAATATCGAACCGACTGCAACAGGTCATATCGTTGAACAGATTGAATTAACTCAAAAATTAATTGAAAAAGGATTCGCTTACGAAAGCAACGGTTCTGTGTATTTCGACGTGTTGGAATACAACAGAAGAGGCCTGAACTATGGTGAATTATCAAAAAGAAATATAGAAGAGCTTTTCGCGAATACCCGTGATTTGGACGGACAGGGAGAAAAGAAAAATCCGCAGGATTTTGCCTTATGGAAAAAAGCTTCTCCGGCACATATCATGAGATGGAATTCGCCTTGGGGAGAAGGTTTTCCGGGATGGCACCTTGAATGTACCGCAATGAGCACAAAATATTTAGGTGAAACTTTCGATATCCACGGAGGTGGAATGGATTTGAAATTCCCTCACCACGAATGTGAAATCGCACAGGGAAAAGCCTGCAACGACGCGTCTCCGGTAAATTACTGGATGCACGCGAATATGCTGACCATGAATTCTCAGCGTATGAGCAAGTCGACCGGAAATTATATTTTACCCATGCAGTTGATGACCGGTGAAAATGATTTCTTTGAAAAACCTTTCCATCCGTCAATTGTGCGTTTTTGCTTTTTGCAGGCTCATTACAGAAGTGTTTTGGATATTTCTAATGATGCCATGTTGGCAAGTGAAAAAGGTTTCATCAGACTAATGGAGGCAATTAAAGTTTTAAATAATATCATTCCGAATGATGAAAAACAATCTGGTTTTAATCTTGAGGAGTGGAAAAATAAGGCGTATGATGCTTTAACAGATGATTTTAACTCTCCGGTTTTAATTGCTCATTTGTTTGAAGCGGTAAAATATATTTTTGCTTTGAATGATGCTAAAGAAACCATTTCAACGAAAGATTTTGAAGAATTGAAATCTACCTTAAATGCCTTGGTTTTCGATGTATTGGGACTTCAGACCATTGAAGAGAACAATAATGAAAAACTAGATCAGACATTAAAGGTTTTAATTGAATTAAGAAATCAGGCGAGAAAATCAAAGAACTTTGATCTTTCAGATCAAATCCGTGACAAGCTCCTTGCAGAGGGCATTGAGCTAAAAGACGGAAGAGACGGAACTTCTTACGTTTTGAATTAGAATAAGATTTTCTTTTTTAAATATATTTCTCGCAGATTTTACAGATTACGCAGATTTTTAAACACTATCACCTGCAAAATCTGCGAGAGTTTTTTATGTCTATATTTTAACAAATAAGAATCTATTTTCAAAGCTTAGCCTTAACCTTTATCTCAACCTTATTTTTTTTATAATTCAATCTAAAAATTATGTAACTTAGTCATAATAAAATGATTAAAAATAAAATTTATAGACTATGAAAAAACATTTATTCCCTTTATTCTTGTTGTTGATTGGAGCGAACGTTTCTGCACAACAAGATTTTTTCGCATTGGTTGGAAAAGATACGCCGAGCATTACTTTTAACGATTTTCGTGCAATTGACGTAGAAAACGGAACTTCCGGAGAAAAAATTTTCACTTCCGATTCTTCTGCAAAAGTCTTTTCACAAACAAACAGAGGTGTTGTAACTGAGGATAAGAATACCTATAACAATTCTCAGGCAACTACGATGGCAACGTTGGCGTACGATTCGTTCAACAACAATCTCGTGTATATGCCAATGTTTTCTTCGAATATTTATGTTTTAAATGCGAAAACTAAAGAAATTACTTTGGTGGAAAACAATGTGGCAAGAGTCACTTCATGCGACATCAATTCTCATATCACGAGAATGGCAACGGGTTATGACGGAAATATTTATGCAATCAATAACTCTGGAACTCAGTTTTTGCAAATCAGTAAAAAAGGAAGTCAATATGTTGTAAACGACCTTGGGATTATTAAAGATGATGCTTCTAACGGAAAAAATTCTTTTACAGCCATCGAAACTGGTTTTGGTGGTGATATGATTGCCGATGCTGAAAATAATTTCTATGTTTTTGCCACTTCGGGTAATGTTTTTAAGGTTTCAACAAAAGAATTGAAAGCGAAATTTATTGGTAAGATTTCAGGAATTCCGGAAAATTATTCAGTGAACGGTTCTGCGGTTAATTCAAAAGGAAAAGTAGTGATTGCAAGTGCAAAAGGCGCTCCTTTATATGAAGTTGAACTTAATACTTTGCAGGCAAAACAAATTGCAGGTGAACAAAATCTACACATTTACGATTTAGCGAGTAAATATTTCGCGAATGATAAAGCAGTTTCAAATACTGCGTTAGCGAACCTTGATATTTATCCGACAAGAGTGGATGAAAAAGTAATCAACGTAAATGTTAATGATAGATCTGTGAAAGGAAATATTAAAATGAATGTTTTCGATTTATCAGGTAAAAATGTAATGAAGCAAAATTTATCGGTAAAAGATGGTTCTTTAAATCAGCAGGTTTATCTTAAAAATTTGGTAACAGGCGCTTATTTGGTGAGCATTACCGATGAATCAGGAAAAATATTATTGAACAAGAAAATTCTGGTAACGGAATAATCGTTTAACTTTGTTTAAAATTAGATAACCTTTTCGAATCATTTGAGAAGGTTTTTTAATGAATATTTGATATTCAATAAGTTTTATTTTTCGAGATTAAAATGTATTTTTATAAAAAAATATAAATGAAGCTATACTTTAATGTAGGTTACAGCGCAAAAGTTGGAGAAAAACTACAGTTGGTCATCAATGAAGAAAACGCTGTTCCCCAGACTCATACTATGTTTTATGCTGAAAATGGTTTGTGGAAATCTGAGGTAGATTATTTTTCAAAATCGATTTCTTATCATTATCAGCTTGCGGATGAAAGAGGAAATATTCTCAGAACGGAATTTGTTGCCCACCAACTTCATTTTCCGCACAACTACAAAGAATTTATAATTTTCGATGAGTGGAATAATAAAAATTTTCCCGAAAATTATTTAAACAACAAAATTCTTTATAATAAACTGAATCATTTTTCGCCTGAAAAAATTTCAGTATTGAAAAAACATACTCATTTATTCCGACTTGAAGCTCCAATCTACAATCCGAATTGGAAAATTGTATTGTTTGGAAGCACAACTTCTCTTGGACATTGGGATTATGAAAAAGCGATTCATTTGTCTCAGACCGATTTTGGAATCTGGGAAACTTCTCTTGAGATTCCGGAAAATGAATATATTCAATTTAAATATTGTCTTTACGATACAGAAACTAAAAAAGTGATTGATGTGGAAACGGGTGAAAATAGATTCACTGTTCCGAATCATTCGAAAGATGTTTTGCAGATCGTTTCGAATCATTATTTTAAATTCAAATTGTATCAGATGTATCATGATGCGGGAGTTGCCGTTCCGATTTTCTCTTTGAGAACGGAAGATGGTTTCGGTGTCGGAGAATTTTCTGATATGAAAAAACTGGCAAACTGGACAAATGAAACCAATTTGGGAATCATTCAAATTTTGCCAATTAATGATACAACGGCAAATTATACTTGGACGGATTCTTATCCTTACGCAGCAGTTTCCGTTTACGCTTTGCATCCGCAATATATTTCTCTTGAAAACCTTGATTTTAAATTACCTAAAAATTTAGTTGAAGAATATCAAGCTGAAAAATCAGAATTAAATTCATTAGAATTAATCGATTACGAAAAAATGATCTCCGGAAAATGGAAATATCTGAAAGTCGTATTTAATGAAGGAAAAGAGAAGATTTATAAAGACAGAAATTTCAAAAAGTTTATAAAAGATAACGAAGCCTGGCTGATCCCCTATGCTGCGTTTTGTGTGTTGAGAGATAAATACAAAACACCAAATTTCAACGACTGGAAAACGCATAAAAAATATATAGCAGGAAAAATTGCCCCGTTCTTTTCACCTAAAAGTAAGGATTATGATGCTTCTATGCTTCATGCGTGGGTTCAGTACCAGCTTCATAAGCAGTTAAAAGAAGCCATAGACTATACCCATAGTTTAGGAATTTCTGTAAAAGGAGATCTGCCAATCGGAATTTACCGCTATTCTGTGGAAGCATGGACAGAACCTGAATTATTCGGAATGGACTTTCAGGCCGGCGCACCGCCGGATCAGTTTACAGAATTGGGGCAAAACTGGGAATTCCCGACGTACAATTGGGAAGCCATGAAAGCGGATGATTACCAATGGTGGAAAAACAGATTCAAAGCATTGGAACAGTATTTTGATGCGATGAGAATCGACCATATTTTAGGGTTTTTCAGAATCTGGAGAATGCCGATTTCTGCTACACAAGGTATTTTGGGATATTTTTATCCCGCGGTTCCAATTACGTTGGAGGAATTCAACGCATGGCATATTCCGTTTAATTTTGACAGATATTGTAAACCGTTCATCAACGATCAGATTGTTTGGAAATATTTTGGTGAAAATACGAACAAAGCGCTTGAATTTATCAGCGATAATAAGGATGGAACGTATTCCTTTAAAGAAGAATTTAATACTCAACGAAAATTATCAGATTTCTTCAAGAAAAATCCTAGAGGTTCGATTGAAGAGCAATTGATTTCGCTTTGTGCCAACGTTTTATTTTTAATTGAAGAAAGAAACGGGCAGATTGTGTACCATCCGAGATTTAATGTTTATAATACAGATTCTTATAAATACCTTTCTGATTGGGAAAGAAAAGCGATTTACGATTTGTATCACGATTATTTCTTCAAACGACAGGATAGCCTTTGGTATGAACAGGCGATGGAAAAACTTCCAATGATTTTGAATGCCACGGAAATGTTGATTTGTGGAGAAGATTTGGGATTAGTTCCGGATTGTGTGCCTGTTGTGATGGATGAATTGGCGATTGTCGCTTTAAAAGTTCAAAGAATGCCTTCTGATAATATTCCGTTTTACAATCCGAAAAATGCGAGTTATCTGAATGTGGTAACGGCTTCTTCACACGATAGTTCTACGTTGAGACAATGGTGGAAAGAAGATCCGGCCTTAACGCAGAAATATTTTAATCAACAATTAATTCAATACGGAAAAGCACCTGAAGAATTGAATGAAAACCTAGCCGAAATTATTATGAAGCAGCATCTTTATAATGATTCGATGTTGGCAATTTTCCCGATTCAGGAATTTTTAGCAACAGATACAGAACTTACAAATCCTAAAATGGATAACGAAAGAATCAATAATCCGGCTGTTTTCCCGCATTACTGGCGCTACAGAATGCATTTGAATCTTGAAGATTTGAAACTGCATACATCTTTTAACGAAAAAATTGCCAATTGGGTAAAAGATAGTGGAAGAGCATAAATTTAACATTTGATTATCAAACAGTTAATAATAAATTAAAAGAAGTTTTATCGAAAGATTTAACTTCTTTTTTTTATTTATATCCAAAAGATAGAATAAAGATATTCTACTATATATTAACCAATTAACGACTATAAAATGAAAAAAATATTAATCGGTTTTGCTTTGAGTATGGCGACTATATCGTTTGCTCAGCAGTATCCAAATAATGGCTGGGATGATGACGGATATTACCAGAATGACAATGGATATTACAGCGATCAGGATGATCAAAATTATTTCCCGGATGATTATTACTACAATTATCCTCAGGATTATTACCCAAGCAATTATTACCAAAATAATTATAACGACTACAGAAACAGTATCGTCAACATAAACTGGAATGTATTTTTTACACAAAACAGATTGTCTCGTTGGCAAATAGATCAGATTTTACAGTTAAATAATCTGTATTCAAGTTTTTCAACATGGAATAATTTCTACAGATACAACCCAGACAGATGGTATTATGACCGTTTTTATGCGTTGGAAAGAATCATGGGACCTAGGGTTTTCGTTGTTTTCCAAAACAATTATTACAGAGGATACAGCAGCCCGGTGGTTTATTTTCAAAATTACAGAAGAACGCATTATGCTTCGATCTGCAGACCGATGCCTCGTTACAGAAATGTGAATATCAACATTTACAGAGTCGACAGAGCGAAATTCCGCAGAATGGATAATCCGACTATCAATATTGTGAGAAACAATACCTATTCCGGAGGATTCAGAAATCAGTCGAATAACAGAAATAATAATTCGGGAGGATTCAGAAGCGAAAATAATGGTGGAAGAAACAATAGTGGTTTCAGAAATAACAGCGATAATGCTGTAAGAAATAATAATGAAGGCTTCCGAGGCAATAGAAATAATGGAGGTTTTAGAAGCGAAAGAGCTGATAATAACAGTGGTTTCAGAGGTAATAATGGTGGTGGATTCCGAGGCGGAAATAATGAAGTAAAAAGAGAAGAACCTAGAAGAAATGATAATAATGGTTTCCGTGGAAACAGCAATAATGGAGGATTCAGACAAAGAAGTGAAAATGCTGCGCCAAGACAGGAAAACCGAGGAAATGGAAACGAAAATCGTGGAGGATTCAGAAACAAATTAGCGAATAATTAATTTTCATATATTATATTTAAGTGGTGTGAAGGGCAGGTCATTATGAGCTGTCCTTTTTTTATTTTAAATTTTAAATTATTCTTATTAAAATTTAACATTTTTTATGAATATCACCCTTTAACTTTAGTTTTAACTTATAATCAAAAAGATGTATAACAATTAATTAAAGATTTAAAAAAGATGAAAAAGTTAATTTTAGCAATAGCATTTATTGGAATGGGAAGTTTTGCAATGGCACAAACTACAACTCCACAGGATAAAGACGCCAAAAGAGCGGAATTTCAACAAAAAAGACAACAAAAAGAGCAGGAGCATTTGGCTCAGATGCAGAAAGATTTAAACTTAAATCAATCTCAGGTAGCACAGATCAAAGCTCTTCACGAACAGAGAAAAGCTGATATGAAAGCTGATTTTGCTAAAAATAAAGAAGCAAGACAGGCAAAAATGGAAGAAATGAAAGCGAAAAGAGCGCAGATGGATGCTGATATGAAGAAGATCTTAACGCCAACGCAGTATGATAAATGGCAGGCAGACAGAAAAGCGAAGATGGAAGCAAGAAAGATGGCGATGAAAGACAAAGGAATGAAGGGCGGAAAAATGATGAAGAAGCACATGGAGACGGCAGCTCCACAAGCGAATTAATAGCTTATATTTTTGATTTTTTAATGTTGAAAGGGCAGATGATTTTCTGCCCTTTTTGTATTAATTTTCATGAAATCTTTTGATTTCGGGCTTTTATTCCCTAATTTTGACTGTAAATTTATTACTTATGATTAGCGAGAAAATTGCAAAATTAATTAACGAACAAATCGCTCACGAACAATATGCTGCTCAATATTATCTTTCTATGTCTGCATGGTTTTCGGCAAAAGATCTTGACGGAATTGCCAACTACTTCAGAGTACAGAGCAAAGAAGAGCTGATGCATGCTGATAAGATGTTCGATTATCTGAATGATGTGGGAGGTGAGATTATCATCGGGGAAATTGCAAAACCACCCCATGAGTTTTTAGGTGCAATCGACATTTTTGAAAAGGCTTTGGAGCATGAGAAAAAAGTCACCAAAAGTATTTTCAACATCGTAAAGAATGCGAATGAAGAAGGTGATTTCGCAACGACATCTTTTTTACAGTGGTTCATTAACGAGCAGGTAGAGGAAGAGGCAAGCGCATCACAGTATGTAACTAAAATAAAAATGGTAAGCGATAACCCTTCAGCTTTATATCTTTTTGATCAGGAATTGGCACAAAGAGTTTTCACACCGGATCCTACCGCGTAGGTCTCTGACAGGAGATTAGTCTTTACACTCCGCCTTAGCCGCAGAAAAAGCAAAAGCCTGTATAAAATGATCATTCTCAAACAGGTAAAATGACATGTTTAACAGTTTCATCCTACCTGTCATTCTGTTATAATAAACAAAATAAAACGGCAGCCTAAAAATGGCTGCCGTTTTTTATTTTTCATTAATCATAAAGATCGATTACCGTACAAAGCTTAACCTGCCTTCAAGGTGAACCAGACTTCCATCTTTTGCGGTAAAATTAGAGTACACAATATTTTTATTGTAATCTTCGATGTGCGTTATATTGTATCCGTTTTTAGGCTCATGCCAATAAACCAGAAAGACATTTTTTGCCACCTCAACTACAGAATACTGCACAGCGTCTGTATCTCCTTTTGATTTACCTTCCGTTTTAACGAAAGTCATTGTTTTGTTATCATTATATTCCTCAACAAATTTTGTATCACCAAAATCAACCAGCACCTTTCTACCGATGGCAGGATAAGGAGATTTCAAATCCCAGTTCATCTCTCCAAGAAATACTTTCACGCCCATTTCCAACTCCTCTTTTCCTGGAAGATTAGGATAGTGAGTAACCATGTAGTTTATAATTGCCTCTGAAGTTTTATTTTCAGTGACTGCTTTTTTATAGTTTTCAAGATAATTTTTAACAAAATCTAAAGAATTGGGTGAAAGATCCAGCTTGGCGTAATGAGAAGGCACTACCTGCTTCGGATTCAAAGCTTTCATTGCATCAATCTGGCTAATCCATTGATCGATTGCAGCTTTATTTTGAGTATCAGCCATCCAGATATGAGATTCCACCGTTACCGAAATACCGCCGACGATTGTTTTTATGGAAGGAATCCACAGAAAACTATGAGCCGGATCATCAATATTTTGTTTGATCTCAATTTTGTTACCTTCCAAATCAGGAATTGTATTGACTGCTTCCGGAACAATTAATTCAGAAGGAGCATCACTTTTCAATTTTGGTTCCCAAACTGCTAATTTTCCATCTTTAGAAGCTGAAATTAAATATGCCGTTTGCGCAGTCGAAATAATTTTCACATTGGGAAAAGCTTTTTTAATCACATCCAATCCAAAATAAAAATCAGGATCGCTGTGAGAAATAAAAACGGTTTTCAAATTTTTCCCGGTTGCTTTTATCTCCTTTACCAGCGCTTCTACATATTGTTTTTCAAACTGAGCATCTACCAACATCGCCTCTTTATCTCCATAAATAATCGTGGAAGTAATCGGGAAAATAGCTTTAGAACCCGGATTGAAAACTTTTATCTTTAAATTCCCTGCCCAAGCAAAACTTACACTCAGAATAGCGATAATTGTTAAAAATTTCTTTTTAAACATCAATTAATTATTTAATTAAAATTAATAAGCAGCTGTAAAACGTTCACGGATATGGTTATTTTGCTCTAACTCATCCACCAATGCCACTGCTACATCTTCTACAGAAAGTACACTTCTCCCCTCTTCATTGAAAACAGGATTCTCCAAAGCTGTTCTGTATTTTCCTGTTCTGATTCCTGCCGTCCCCTGATGCATTTCGATAGCAGGACTGAAGAATGTCCAGTCCAACACGGTATTCTCTTTAATTTTATTTAAATAATCTCTTGCAGCCGTAGCTCCAGGTTTAATTTCTGCAGGAAAATCCGGTCCGTCTACCAACTGATTACCGTCTATAAAAAGACTTCCGGCACCCCCAACGGTAATAAACCTCTTCACGCCTGATTCTTCAACGGCCTTTTCAATGTTTATGGAACCGTTTAAAAAGTCATCGTATAAATTTGGGTTTGTCCAACCTGCGTTAAAAGAACTGATTACCGCATCATTTCCTTTCAAAGCATCTGCCAATTCGTTTACATTGTTTACATCAACACTTTTAGCGGTTACTTTTTCGTTTTGCTGAACCTTTGAAGCATCTCTTACAATCGCTTCTACTTCATATCCTCTGTTTACCAATTCGTTTACCACTTGTGTTCCCACAAATCCTGTCGCACCAATTACTGCTACTTTTTTCATAATATTTTATTTTTAAATTAAATTGTAATAAATTTTATTACACTTATGGTTAAAAAAATTTTCATTCAAATTGATCACTAAATTGCTGAAGCGATTTATCTCCTAAAAAATTTAAAACCAATCGATCAGTTTCTGTAAATAAATGATCCAGATGATTGTTAATCTCTCTTCCCACGCTACAAACCGGATTAGGATTTTGATTTTTCTTTCCTAAAAGTTCCGTATTTTTTACCGCTGAATAAATTTCAGAAATTGTAATAGATTCTGCGTTTCTAGAAAGCTGACTTCCCCCTTCTTTTCCCTGTCGGCTTATTATGAGCCCCGCTTCTCTCAAAACACTGATCTCTTTACGTACAACAACCGCGTTGATATTGATGCTACCCGCCATCCACTCAGAAGTTAACCATTCCTGAGGGTTTTTCGCCAGTAAAATCATAATATGTATTGCCGTAGCAAATCTTGTATTGTTCATCGTAATTACCCTACAAAGGTAAGCAAAAAATTAAATGTAACAAATTTTATTACATTTAATTTTTATTTTACAATATTAATCTATCCAAATCCAATAATAAATAATTGATATTCTGATTAATAGTTCTCGTCGCCGATTGCATTTGATTCAACATTGCTTCTCTGTTATGAAGATCATTTGCTCTGTAAAAGCCACCATCACTGAAAATTACCGATTGGTCTGCATCCGTTTTATTATCTTCAAACTGATAATGCAGCCATCTTTCTTTCATGCTACCAATAATTGAATGCTTTTCTTTGTTTGAAAACTTTTTCTCTGTATACATATACCAGACAAACGGAGGAAAATTAGCGGCCTTTAATTTCTCCGTCCAAATATCTCTTAACAGATTTCTCTGATGAATAAATTCAACTTTTTGACCTTTAGGATTTAATGTCGCCAAACCAAATCCGGCTCCTAAAATACCCCCGCCAATATCAATCGCATTGCTCCAGCCGTTATCTTTTACAATACCTCCGGCAATCGAAGCGGCGGCCCCTGTTATAATTGAATATAAAATAAGCTTATTATTTCTGGAATCGTTCAGATTATCAACATAACTTCCGATTTGCGCTACTCTTTCACCTTCACAGTCAAATTCGGCGGCAACAGCATCTAATTCTGTTAAAGCAATGGTAATTTTACTATTAATCTTTCCTTTTAACTGTAAAACTTTAACCTGAGCATCTAAAGACGTATTTTTTTTAAGCTCGATAATATCATGAACTTCATCCAAATTATCCAAAGCATTTAAAATTAAAATACTTTGATCTGAAAACATCGGTTTCAGTTCTTTATTCGCAGCAATAATAGAATCTGAATTATAAGAAGGAACTTTATTAGTATAATTATATTGAAAAGGTGCTTTACAATAGCTGTCCTTCAGGGTAAGAATATTTTGTTTGATCACCTGGTTTTTTCTGGAGACACAGGACGTAAGCATACTAAAAGCAGCCAGGAGATAGAATAAACTTTTCATTTGGTTGTATTTTTATTTGTGCAAAGCCCTAAAATCGGAAATAAATCTGCATTGATTATAAATACTAAGATAACACAAATAAAAAAATCTACCCGAATTTCAGGTAGATTTTTAAGCTATTTTTAAGGATAGATTATTTGATATCCAATAATTCCACTTCGAAAATAAGGGTACTGTTTGGCCCAATTTCTTTGCTGATCTGCTGATCTCCATATGCCAGATGCGCAGGAAGAATTAATCTCCACTTGCTTCCAACAGGCATCAACTGAAGTGCTTCTGTCCATCCTTTAATTACTTTATTCAAAGGAAATGAAGCCGGAGTCCCTCTTTTTACAGAGCTATCGAACACTTTTCCAGTGATTGTAGTTCCGTGATAATGGCATTTTACGGTAGATTTCGGTCCCGGTTTTGCGCCATCACCTTCCGTGATGATCTCATACTGCAATCCGCTTGGTAATTCAATCACCGTTTCTCTTTTTCCGTATTCTGCCATATATTCCTGACCATCTTTCAGGTTTTTCTCTGCCAATTCTTTTTTACGTTTAAATAACATATCTGCTACTCCCATAATTAAATATTTTTGCAAAGATAGTTATTGTTGATTTAAAGATTAAAAAATTTAATTTATTTAAAGATTTCAAAACCCATAAATAGTTGATTTTAAATAAAATAACAAAAATTTCTATTTTCTCATTTTAAGCTTATAAATTATTTCAAATATCTTTAATACTGCGTTAACACCTTTCTCGAAACTTGGCGTTATAATTGAATTTAAAAACTAAATGCCAAGTCCATTAAAATATAATAAGAAATACGACAAGCTAACCGACGAAGAAAAGGAACTGCTTGAGATCAATAAAAAAAGTATCGCCGACTTTGTTGAACAGTCATCAACCATAAGCGATGTAAATTACGCCACCCGAAATGCCCATGCAAAGACCTATGCCGTAGCAAAAGGAGAATTCATCATTGATAAAAATGTACCTGAAGAACTTCAGCCTTTTTTTGATAAGGAAAGATATGAACTGATGATTCGTTTTTCGAATGCTCAATTGAAAATTAATGATAGCAAAAAAGATGTTCCTGCTTATGGATTTTCGGTGAAGATAAAAGATGAAAATGGAGATCTGCTAGCCAATTATCCTTTGGTGAACTTTCCTTTGTTCCCGATTAATTCCGTGAGTACTTTTTTGAAATTATTCACTTCTGTCAATCGGTTTTACATTAAAAAATGGAGTTCTTTTTCGTTGATGCTTCAGATTTTAAAAGTTATACCTTCCACTTTTACAGGTTCGTTCTTAAAAAATGGTTTTAAGCTTTTTGCTAAAAGAAATGATTTTATTTTATCATTCGATTATCATTCGGTTGGGGCTTACCGTTTGGGAGAAAATATGATGAAAATAAAACTTCAGCCTAAATCTGTTGATAAAAATTTCGATAAAAAAAAGAGACCAAAAGATGCTTTGAATCGTTATTTTAATGAAAATGATTTTTACGCCGATGTTTTAATTCAAATTTGTTACGATCTGAAGCATCAACCTATTAACAGATTAAATGTTGAATGGAAAAATTCGCCTTTCATCAAAATTGGAGAAGTAAAAATAGAAAAAGGTGCTTTACAAAATCCAACGGCTTGCGAAAACGAATTGTTGTCTTTTAATCCTTTTGAAAGTAAATATTATTTTCAGCCTGTTGGAAAGATCCAAAAATTGAGAGATGAAGCGTATAAGGTTTCGTTGCAAACTAGGCAAAAGATCAATAAGCTGTTGAAATATAAATAGGATTTTAAAGTGAATCGTGAATAGTAAGTTTTACTTCGCAAATGAATTTTTCAGATATATTCATCAATAAAAAAGGCTCTACACCCAGGTAAAGCCTTTATATCATAGAGATGAATTAAAATTATTCTTCTATTTTCTCTTTCTCCTCTTTATCCTCTTTATCAGGGAAAATGATTGACAAGATTACCGAGATTACCAATACTCCACCTACAATTCCTAAAGAAACTGGTGATGAAATGTGAATCCATGGTGCAATCAGCATTTTAACTCCGATGAATGACAGGATAATGGCCAATCCGTAAGGCAATTTGCTGAACATGTGAATAAAGTTCGCCAAAAGAAAATACAGGGATCTTAAGCCTAAAATGGCAAAGATATTCGAGGTGTAAAGAATGAAAGGGTCATCCGAAATAGCGAAGATCGCCGGAATAGAATCTACCGCGAACAATACGTCTGTAAACTCAATAACCGCCACAACCACCAAAAGCGGAGTCGCCATTTTGATACCATTCTGAACGGTGAAAAATTTGTCTCCAACATAATTATCAGAAACTTTCCAGAATCTTTTAATCAGTTTAGCGCCGGCAGTATTGCTGTAATCTTCATCTTCATCATCGCCACCGTCTCCCCAGGATTTGATCCCGGCATAGACAAGGAATAAACCGAAAAGAACCATAACAATATTAATATCAACGGCCTGTCCGAAAATATTCATTGTAGGTAAATAAGTCAAATTAATTAATCCAACTCCGGCAAAAATGAAGATTGCTCTGAAAATCAATGCTCCGATAATTCCCCAGAAAAGCACCTTATGGTGAAGATATTTCGGCACTTTAAAGAATCCGAAAACTAAGATAAATACAAAGAGGTTATCCACTGAAAGTGCCTTTTCAACCCAATAAGCGGCCTGATATTGCGTAAATTTATCAATTGCCAAATTGTGACTTTCCGGTGTTCCGTCGGTATTGAAAACCCAATAAACGACTCCGGAAAATACCATAGACAAAGAAATCCAGACAATTGACCAGATGGTGGCTTCTTTGGAAGAAACCTCATGACTTTTTTTGTTAAAAACTCCTAAGTCAAGGAGTAACATGATAACAACCGTTACCGCAAATCCCCACACCAACCCTGGATGAAGATCTATAATACTTTGATGTTTGTCCACTTTTTAATGTGCTTTTTTATATGATAAAAGCAATAGTTGTACGAGTACAAGTATTGCCATTTAAATTTATTGTCTTAAAATTCAATATTTTAAAATAAGTTTTGGCTAAAGCCGAATTAGAAACTTACCTTTTCATTAAACGGGCTGAAGCCTGTTCTTATTGAATACCAATTTTACAAATATTTTTGCTTCACCGTTTCTATGGTTTCCTGCAATTTTCTGTCTGCTGTAGGGTCTCCTACCGCGTTGAATTTCCATTCATTATTTCTTTTGTAGAAAACACCCATTACCATTGCTACATGTCCTCTGAAAGAAGCATCATTAGCAATATCATATTTAGCGAAAACCTCTCTTACATTCGTTGGTGTTCCTTCATAAATTCTGATTGAAGCGAAAGGAATTGTTCCAAAATCCTGACCTTTATAGCTGTTCAAAACCAAAGCTACGTGCTCAACATTTGAATCTAAATTACTGAAATCTACAGTAATTACTTCATTGTCAAGACCGTCATTCCCATTCACGTCACCTGTTAAATCATCACCACTATGCTTTACAGCTCCGTTTTTAGATTTCAGATTTCCGAAATAAATGACTTCTGTAGCGTTTCTGTTGGCATCATATAAAATACAGCTTGCATCCAGATCTACAGCTTCCCTCGTGATTCCGCCGAAAAATCCTTTTTTTTCAATTGCTCCCCAGTTGATTCCTACACAAGCCTGGGTAAGTGTTGCCCCATTTTCCTTCGTCAGGTTAATTCTTTGACCTTTTTGTAAATTAATAGCCATCTTTTTATGTTTAATTATTACTTTTCAGCAAAGAAAGAGAATTTTTGTTTTCTCATATTACGGTTTTCACCATTCTTTGCTTTTAATTGTTATTTAAATTTAAATTCAGCATCGCACGAAGGATATTTGTTTCTTCATTGATGTCAAAAATTGTACTCATGATATCAATATTTTCAAGATTCTGAAGATAATCTTTCAAAACAGAACTTACCTCCGCCGGCAATATTCTTTTTCTCTGATTGATATTTTCTTCCAACTGCTCATTTTTACTTTTCAGCTGATCTACAATCGAGGTCTGATTCGATTCATTAGGTGAAGTATCCAGTTTTTCAAGCTTTTTTGCATCGATCAGATACATTTTCTTCCCTTCTACATCAAAAATAAAATGATCATCGGACTGAAAAACTCTGAACAACTCATATTCATGTGTAGAAATCAGATATCCGCAAATAAAACGCACTCTAAAATCCTGAATGTTGAGCCTGCCCAACAATTTCCTTTCAATTTCATAATCAAGATATTTGTAAGCCGGAAAAGCAGCAGATTTCAACGGTTCTTCATCCCCTTCATTTCTGTAAAATTCTGTGGCATATTTTTTATTGAAATACAGCACATTTTCCCAATTTAAACGGAATTTATCTTCCGTGAGATCCTTATACAGACTTTTCAGCTGATTCGAAAAAATTCCACTGTACATCCTGCGGTCTGTTTCAAAACTATTATCGTGTTTATCTTCAAAACTTGAAATGTACTTGTTATTGATATCAATTTCATTAATGATAGCCAATAGATCGTTCTCTTTCTGTCTTTTTATCTTCGTCAGAAGTTCGATCACGCTATCGGTATACTGCAAGTGAAAAAGTTCGAGTTTACTGTAATCCAATCCCTTGTTTTCCTGAAAAAGATTGTGTATAATATCGGTTTTAATATAGATCGAAATTACATCAACATTTTCAAAAAAATTGGCCAGAAGTTTAAGCTTTGTTAATCTTCTGTTGCTTTGGGACATTATGTTTACCGCATCATCATTCACCTTTTCCTATGCTATTATCCTCTTACGTTTGCTTTTAGTTCGTGTTCCAGCGTCATCAAATCCTGATCCAGCTTTCTTCTTCCTTCTGCTCCTTGTTTCTGGATCTGTTTCACTTCGTTTAAAGTATTGATCAGCTTTGAAGTGGTTTCTCTTAATGTTTCTACAGAAACAATAGTCTGTTCGTTAGCTCTTGCCACATTGATCGAGTTTTGCCCCAGTCTTTCTGCATTCTTTCTGAGAATATCTTCCGTTGTGCTGGAAACTTTCTGCTGAATTTCAATATTCTGCTGTTGTCTGTACATGGCAACCGCCAATGAAAGCTGATTTTTCCAAAGAGGTAAAGTAGTCGTTAGAATAGTCTGCGCTTTCTCAGCAATCGAAACGTTGTTGTTCTGAACAAGCCTGATCTGCGGAAGCGACTGCATCATGATCAGACGCACAACTTTAAGATCCGCCAGTCTTCTGTCTAATCTTGCAATAAAATCTCTCTTATCCGCAATCTGATAATCCTGAAATTCCTGTGGGTTAGCCTCCATGTGAGTGAGCTCTGCACCGGCTCTTTCCATTCTCAGGTTTCCGACGATCACCAGTTCCTCAATTTGCTTGATGGCATTGATATTACTTTCAAAAATGGTCTGCAAAACCGCATTATCTTTTGTAGAAGTAATAATTCCCGCATTTACTTTGTAAGAAATCTGATCAATATTGTTGATAATTTTATCGTATTTGGCAAATAAATTCTCAATCTGTGTCATTACACTTTTCATAAAAGGTAATTTGCTTAGAAAACTTTTGAATTTATTTTGATTGAGTTCCTCGACATCTACATAATTGAGTTCTACCAATAGATTATTGATTAATTCCCCGACTTCCCCGGAATTAGATCTTCGGACATTCCCTAAGAAACTGTCACTCTGATTGGATAACGTTCGCTGAAGCTCTGCTCCGAAGTTAACGATAGATCCCGGATTGGTTTCATCGATCGCATCGGCAAGAACCTCATATTTTTTACGCTCTTCTGTCTGAAGCTGGGTTAACTGTACATTCCCGTCTCTGTCTATCACCGGTCCCGGTGCCATACTCGGCGTTGCGGGAGTAGGAGGAGCCATTGGTGTAGGCTCAAACGTTTTTAGGGGCTCGATTGATCCAAGAGGATCTATAGGTTGATTTTCCTGATTGTCCATAGTAAATTATTGATAGATTGATACAAATTTGTCCAGGCCTTCTCTCTGTCCCGCACCTACGGCTTCAAATTTCCACTCTCCGTTTCTGTTATAAATTCTTCCGAACTCCACCGCAGTCTCGATAGAGAAATCTTCATCTAATTCATATTTTAATATTTCTTCATTCGTCTCTGTATTGAAAATTCTGATAAAAGAATTTCTAACCTGACCGAAGTTTTGTCTTCTCGCATCCGCATCGTGAATTGTCACCACAACGGTAATCTCTTTCACAGCAGCATCAATTTTAGTTAAATCAATTTTTATCTGCTCATCGTCACCTGCTCCTTCTCCCGTAAGATTATCTCCCGTATGAATTACCGATTTATCCGGAGACTCCAAATTGTTGTAAAAAATAAAATGATTATCCGAAATTAACTTTTTATTTTCTCCCAATAAAAATAGAGATGCATCCAGATCGAAAGCTGTACCGGTAGAGGTATTGTTGGTATCCCATCCCAGTCCAACCGTAAATTTTGGTGCATTTATATTTTCTCTCTGTCCTTTCTGTAAGTTAATAGCCATAATTTAGTTCTGTTTGCGTTAAAGTGTTTATATTATTTTCAAATTCTTTTATAAGATGGTAATTATTACTGATTGCCAGTTCCAATAAATGGTTCATCTGTTGTTTTTTTACTTTAGACGTAAGATAATCAAAATTACCTGAATCTAAACCTAAAATATATTTTACAATCCTTGTATTGAACTCAAAACTGGGCTTCATCATAACTTCAGCAATATGCTCCACGTTTTTCACCGCATAATAATTGAAAAAATTTTCAATCTTAGGATCGAGTTCAAAATTCATCAGTTCAGCATAATACATGAATAAAAAGTCGCCTTCTACATTATATTCATGTAAAATTTTATTCACTGTAAACTCATGACTTCCCGTAATTTTAATATCGTCTATAAAAATACAAAGTTTTCCTTTAAGAAAATCCTTATCCAGATAATAAGTATCATTGGCAATCAGATTTTTACGGTCTTCAAAGCTTAGATTTCCGTAATCTGTTGTATAGGTATGATTTCTATTGATTTTTGATAAAATGCTTGATTTTTTTCCTTTCTGAAACAAATAAAAATCCAAATGCTTTTTAAAGTAAAAGCACAGGAAATTAGAAGCCGTCGGAATCGCCATATAAGGACTTGGCAACACAACGATCTGCTGATCTGTGTTCAAAATTTTTTCATGAGAAGCAATAAAACCGGCAAACAATTCTTTTGCAAATTTTTCTGCAAACGACCTGTCTCCGTATTTAAAATAACTATATTCTGCGGGCGAAAATGTAAACTCATCCGCCGAATGAATGTGATGTAAACTATATCTTTTATTCATCTTTTATTGTTAGTGTTTTAATAAATGAGCATTAAAACCAAAGTCTTTTGCCCCTTTGTAATCTGCAATCAGATTATCGCCGATGTGCAAAATTTGATTTAAACTTAAATCCTGATTTTTAATTAAATTTTTAACTGCCTGAAATATCTGAGGATTTGGTTTTGAGCAATTGATCTCATCAGAGTAAATATGAAAATCAATGTACTGATCCAGATTCTCATTAATAAGGAATTTACGCATTGTTTTTCCTTTGATAAAACCAGTATTGCTCAAAATATTTATCGTCTTCCCTTGATTTTTAATTTCATCAAAAAAATCATGAATATTTTCAAATATCACAACCGGGCTATATTCTAAAAAAAGATCTTCGCTTTTTTGATAAAACTCGTTTAAAACATCTCTATTCAATTGTTTAATATCTACATTCAGAGAATTTAAAATCAATAAATAAATTTCGAAAGTGTCTACATTTCCACCAGTTACTTCATTAATGGCATTACACAAATCGTCATAATATTTTACTGTTTTCGCAACTTCATCAATTGGTTTTTCCACATTAAAAAACGAGGAAAAAAGCTCAACTCTTTTTGCTTTAAATTCAGGGTGAGATTTTATTAAAGTAAGCCACAAATCAAAAGAAAAATGTGAGTGATTGTGGATGTCGATATCTGTTTTCAAACCTTATAAGTTAAAATTTTTATTTAGCTTTTTCTTGAAAAAGATTTAATTGATTTCAAGTTTTTCATCATTAGTTTTTATAAAACCGAATTTTACCAATTCTTTTCAAAGATAGAATTTTTAATGAGAAACTGTAATTTTTTAAGATTTTTTAATATTTTTAAGAGTGGTTCAAAAAAATCAAAAAAAGTTTTTGCTGTTAAAATATTTTTTCTAATTTCGCAACCGATTAACAATCAACAATGTCAACAAAAATGATAAATATAATTTCTTTAAGCCATCCTATCAGAGCTGTGTACTTTGGTAGCACTGAATATTTATCTGAATAACGATCGACCTTTATAAAACAAAAAATATAACGAAGGCCTATCTGTTCAGATAGGTCTTTTTTGCTACCCTACTTTCAGCTTTTCAATTATTCGAAAAGGTTATCTGATATTTTTCACGAAAATAAAATTCAATTTCTTACAAAAACGAAACGTAAGGACAAGGAATTTCCGTGTCTAAAATTCAGAATACACCTTAAAAATCAACAATTTAAATTAAACAAAATGAAATACAACACACGAAATATAGGGATTATAGCACACGTCGATGCAGGAAAAACGACTTTAACGGAAAGATTGCTTTATTACACCGGAATGATCCACAAAATCGGAAACGTAGATGAAGGAAATACCACGATGGATAAAGACATTCAGGAGAAAAACCGAGGAATTACCATTTCATCTGCCGCGATTTCTACACAATGGAAAAAGGATGATAACATTTTCAATATCAATATTATTGATACTCCGGGACATATTGATTTTGCCGTAGAAGTTGAACGTTCTTTACGAGTTTTGGACAGCGTTGTCGCGGTTTTCTGCGCTTCTTCTGGAGTTCAGCCACAAACGGAAAACGTCTGGTTCCAAGCTGAGAAACATGGAATTTCAAAGATTTGTTTCATTAATAAAATGGACAGAATCGGAGCCGATTTCTTTGCTGTTTTGAATGAAATTAAAACTAAATTGAATGCGGTTCCTTTGGCTTTGCAAATTCCAATCGGTTCTGAAGATCGATTTGAAGGCGTTATTGATTTAATCAGACAAAAAGCTTTGTATTGGATTGACGAAAACGGAGAAATCATTATCGAGAAGGAAATTCCTGAAAATTATCAAGCTGAAGCTGATGAATTCAGATTAAAATTAATGGAAACATTAGCAGAATATGATGAAATTTTCTTTGAAAAATTCATGAGTTCTGAAAACGAAATTTCTGAGGAAATGATTTTTAAAGCCATCCAAAGAACTTGTCAGGTAAGAAGTTTAGTTCCTGTTTTATGTGGTTCTGCTTTCAAGAATAAAGGCGTTCAACCTTTGCTTGATGCCATCGTTAATTATCTTCCATCTCCGAATCAATTATCTTCTATTAAAGGAAAAGATGCGAAAACGGAAGAAACCATCGAAATAGAAAGGAATGAAAAAGAAACTTTTTCAGGATTGGTTTTCAAAGTGGTAATCGATAAACATATGGGTAAACTTTCGATGTTGAGAATTTATTCCGGAAAGATAAAATCAGGCGACACGATTCAGAATGTAAGAACAGGTGAAAATTTCAGGATTTCGAGAATTTTGCAGATGCAATCGGACAAAACCTTAACGATTGAAGAAGGAAAAGCGGGAGATATCGTTGCTTTAACGGGAATAAAAGATGCAAAAACAGGCGATTCTTTATCGAGTATCGAACAATCTGTTTTGCTTGAATCTATTACGATTCCGGCTCCGGTTATCAGAGTTTCAATTGAACCGAAAACGAATGCCGATGAAAAATCTTTCGGATTGGTTTTGGCGAAAATTCAGGAAGAAGATCCGTCGTTATTCGTGGAAAGAGACCGGCAAACGGGAGAAACTTTGTTGAGTGGTTTAGGAGAATTGCATCTTGAAGTGACATTAGAAAAGATCCGATTGAATCACGGAATTGAAATCAATCAGGGAAAACCTAAAGTTTCGTACAAGGAAATTTTAACGGAAACCAAAATTCACAGAGAAAAACTAGTGAAACAAAATGGTGGAAGCGGACAATTTGCGGACATTACTTTTGAAATCGGACCTAGAAATGATCTTGGAATTGGTTTAGAATTCATTAATCAAATCAAAGGAGGAGTTGTTCCGAGTGAATATATTCCATCTGTTGAAAAAGGTTTCAGAGAAGCGATGGAAAACGGAGCTTTGAGTGGAAACCCTTTGGAAAGTATGAAAGTTACCCTTCTGGATGGCTCGACTCACTCTGAAGATTCCGGAGCTTATGATTTTGAAATGGCTGCAAGAGATGGTTTCAGAGCGGTTGCAAAAAGTTGCAAACCGAAATTATTGGAACCGATTATGCAGGTTGAAATTCAAAGTATTGAAGAATACACGGGAGTTGTGACCGCCGATATCAACAAACGAAGAGGAATTATCACTTCGATTGATGAAAAATCAGGGAGAAAAATCTTCACGGCGGAAGTTCCTTTGGCTTCTACTTTCGGATATATTTCGGATCTGAGAACGTTGACGAGCGGTAGAGCTTCGATCAGCATGAAGTTGTCACACTATGCTTTGGTACCTGATTTCATTGCCAATACGCTAATAACCTAAAAAACGAGGGCTGTAAATTTTATTTTGCAGTCCTTGTTTGGGTTATAGAGGTGAATTGTGAATTTGCTCTCGCTGATTTTGCGGATTGCGCTGATTTTCTAAGACGATTAATATAAATATAACCTTGTTTTTAAATCGCATTACATACGATTCTGTCTTAAACCGTCCCTTCGGGACTATAAGGTATCAGTCTTCAAAAAACCCAAACACTCTTACTTTCAAACTCTAAAACGCTCCTACCTTTCGGGCATTACTTTATACGTCGGGTCTTCCTGGATATTGACTTCGATTACAGCTTCGGCATTTTTCAGCATTCTAATGCAGTCTTCGCTTAAATGTTTTAAATGAAGTTTTTTATTGAGCTGACTGTATTTTTTTGATAGTTTGTCTAATGCATCGATGGCGCTCATATCTACAATTCGACTTTCTTTGAAATCGATGACCACTTCGTTTGGATCATTTTCGGGATCAAATTTATCTGTAAATGTTGTAACAGAACCGAAGAATAATGGTCCGAGAATTTCGTAATGTTTAACACCATTTTCGTCAATGTGCTTCCTTGCACGAATTCTTTTCGCATTATCCCACGCAAAAACTAAAGCTGAAATAATAACTCCAACCAAAACTGCCAACGCTAAATTGTGAAGAACAATAGTAATCAAAGCTACTGTGATTCCAACAAAAATATCGGATTTCGGCATTTTGTTGACAATTCTGATAGACACCCACTGAAAAGTACTGATGGCAACCATCATCATTACCCCAACCAAAGCCGCCATCGGAATTCTTTCGATAAATGGAGCTCCGACCAAAATGATAATTAAAATGGTAATTGATGCGATAATTCCGGAAAGTCTGGCTCTTGAACCTGCATTTAGGTTAACCAAAGTTTGGGCTACCATCGCACAACCTCCCATTCCGCCAAAGAAACCGTTAGTAATATTAGCTAAGCCCTGAGCGACAGATTCTTTGTTGGCATTTCCTTTTGAATTTGTGATTTCATCGACCATAGATAATGTTAATAGTGACTCTATTAAACCGACACCAGCCATAATTAAAGCATAAGGGAAGATAATTTGTAAAGTTTCCACTGAAAAAGGAATACTTGGAATATGAAAACTTGGTAAACTTCCGCTAATGTGAGCAATGTCTGCAACTGTTTTTGTATTAATTCCAAAACCGAAAACGATTCCGAAAACGATTAAAATAGCGACTAAAGAAGCCGGAACAACTTTCGTTATTTTAGGAAAAAAATAAACAATGGCAATCGTTAACGCCACCAATCCGGACATTATATATAAAGAAGTCCCCTGTAGCCAGCTGGCCGCCCCACTTGCATCAATAACCTTAAACTGTTCTACCTGTGCCATAAAAATAATGACTGCCAGACCATTTAAAAAACCATACATAACAGGCTGAGGAATTAATCGCACGAATTTTCCGAGTTTGAAAATACCAACCAGCATCTGAAAAATCCCGGCGAGCACAACAGTAGCGAAGAGATACTCTATTCCGTGGGTTTTAATTAGAGCGATCAGAACTACAATCGTGGCTCCTGCCCCCCCGGAAACCATTCCGGGTCGTCCCCCGAAAACTGCGGTTACCAGCCCCATTATAAAGGCGGCATAAAGTCCTGTGAGTGGAGAAAGGCCCGCAAGAATAGCAAAAGACAGAGATTCGGGGATCATGGTCATTGCGACGGTAAGCCCTGCCAACAATTCGTTTTTATAATTTATTTTATGTGAAAATTCAAATAGTTTCATGTGACAAAATGAAATACAAAGGTAAAGACTTTAACGGATACAATACGGTTAGCGTCTTAAAATTACATCAGTGTCCTGATGATGTGCCTATTTTGTTTTTAAGAACATGTCTAGATTTTATTGGATTCATTCTTTAGTTATTTTAATATTTTGAAGCGGAAGAAGGGAAGACTTCAATAAGAAATGGACAGCATTTTTTAAGAACCATCAAAAAAATAAAAGATCAAGAACTGAAATAAACAATTGCTAACATCTTAAAATACCGGTTAGCTTTTATATCCATACTTCTCAATAATAATCGGAATCGGCCACCATGATATCTTTAGGTATGGGGTCATAACCGTATCCTGAAAACAGTCATCTTACCAACTTTATAACTGAAGCAGCACCATCGATTTTACAGCCATTTCAACCTTATAATATTTCACGTAACCGTTAGTTTATGGTATAATTTTAAATGCAAACTAAATTTTAACGATATTTTTTAATTATTTTTTCGTCACAATTAATTTGTATTTTCTATATTTGAAGAACAAATGTTGCTTAATTTTTATCAATTAATTCTTGACTGGAAATAATAAATCGCTGTATAGACGCAGTACAAAGGAAAAATTAACAACTAAATTATATAAGAATACATGAGAGAGCTTTAATAGGCAATAATATTATTCAGACTTATGGGGAAAAGTTTGGAAATATGAAGTTTTACAAGATAAAAATAAAAAGATGATCGCTACGATACCGATAGGATCGAAATGCTGTTTGTAGGATAAGTTCTTTTGGATATTTCATATATCCTGTATTATATAATATACTGACTAAAATATATCATAATTCTAATTTTTCTTTATTTTCATAATAAGGTACGTGTTGTTGTGCCGTCTGAAAATCATTGATCTATATCGCCTAACATGTATAACTGTTTAATTATAAACATCGTTTAAACAAATGTTATACAAAGAAATACACATAGGAAAATTCATTAAAGAAAGGGTGGATGAAAAGGAGATCAGCATTGAAAGAATTTGTAATTTTTTAAATAAGGATGAAGAATTCATTGAAAATGTCTACACCAGCAAATCGATAGACACCGATATTTTATTGAGATGGTGTAAACTCCTCGAATACGATTTTTTCAGACTTTACAGTTCTCATCTTATTCTTTATTCGCCTCCTTCTGCTGTACATAAAAACCCTAATAAATCTGAAAAAATCCCTTATTTCAGAAAGAATATTTACACCCAGGAGATCAAAGATTTCATTATGAAAAGAATTATTTCGGGGGAAATGACCCAAAGTGAAGTCATTAAAGAATATTCTATTCCTAAAAGTACACTGCACCGATGGCTGCAAAAAAGAAATGACGTAGAATAAAAAAAAACCAATACACAGCTACCCTATGAAACCCAATTACAAAAAGATTTATCATGACATGCTTACCATGGACTACCCTGATAAATTAAAGGATCCTAAAATTCAGGAACTTATGAAGAAGCTTAATACAACGGAAGATGTATTGAATTTCAATGAGAAGATTTTTCAGCAGTCCAAGGAGAGCGAAAGAGACAATCAGAAACTAAAGACCTACGATAAGAAAACGATGTTAAAGCTGCTCGAATATCAGCACAAACATGGTTTTTCAACCAGCTATATGTCAAAAAAGTACAAAATCAGCAGGACAACCATTGCAAAATGGAAAAAAACCTTTGAAGAGGATTTCGAAAAGATAACAGCCGATAATTAATTATCGGTTTTTTTTATTTTTTTTAAAAAAGTATTCTATTTTTGCACCTACAAATCACAATCATTAAAAGCTTTAAGGGGCAAAAAGTTAATATGATCAAATTTAAACTGTTATCGGAGAAGAAAATTATTATTTTAATCGCTGCGCTTTTGGTGTTCATTTTATCCTGCAGTCAGAAAAAACATCAAAAAACAGAAAAACTATTATCCCTTTCTGAAAAAGCATTTGATAACTTTGAAGACCTCAAAGCATTTAATTATGCATTACAGGCAAAAGCTGTTTCTGAAAAAAGTCAGAATTCTGAGGATCTTGCAAAATCTTATTATCAACTTTCTTTCGTTTTATCACAACTCGGTCTCCAGAAAGAGAGTCTCTATTATATCAAAAAAGCCTACCAGCAAAATTATACAGAAAAAAATGCGCTGCTCCAGGCGAAGCTTAAGGGTGTAAAATCGTATAATTACTACACCGCGGAACTTTATTCACAAGACATCAAAGAACTGTTTGAAGCAGTAGAACTTATTAAAAAAGATACTGCACAAGCATCTACGATAGTAAAAGCAACCTTTTACAGGGACATAGCCGGTTTTTATGAAAATACCAAAGGAAATTTTGATTCTGCTGCAATTTATTATAAAATGGCAGAGAGAGAGTTTAATAAAGTCCCTGAAAAAAAAATACGTGAAGACCTGTCCAACTTTTACATCCGATTGGGAACGATTGCTATCAAAAGAAATGATCATCCTGAAGTGAGTGAAGAAATCAGGAAAAAAAATTATGATTCCGGGTATGTATTTTATAATAAAGCGTTAGCACTCTCCAGAAAATACAATGCAGGCTCCCTGCAGCCGGAGTATCAGGCGATGGGAGATTATTACTACAGCACAGACCAGTATGCTCAGGCTCTGGAATATTATCTAAAATCATTAAATGAGCGCCAGCCTACCTCCGATCCGTATGCAGTGAGAACTTACAGAAATGTAGCTGAGCTTTACGAGATAAAGGATGATAAAGCCAATTACAATAAATATAAAAAGATCTTCGAAAAAAAAATTAGCGACAACGACAGACGAAATGCTAAAAACATGGATTATATTGTAAAAGCTATTGTTGAAGACCAGCAAAAAGAAAATGACAAAAAACACAGGAGCAGCTATCTTTGGATGACCCTCATTCTGATTTCTGTTGTTCTGTCATTAACCATAGTATCTCTATTTCTAAGGAAAAAACTCCGCCATAAGAATACAGTCATTACAGAAGTCACCCATTCCTTAAATAAAAAAGACGAAATCATCACTCAGAAAAATGTAGAGGCGAAGGAACTTAAACTTAAGGTCAATGACTCCTATAACGAAGTCACTGAACTGGCCAAAAAAAATGATCCTACTTTTTATTCAAGATTCTGCGAAGTCTATCCCGAATTTCAAAAAATACTTACCAAGCACTTCCCGGGATTAAGAACTTCTGAACTGATTCTCTGTGCTTACATTTTTCTGGGATTCAGTACGAAGGATGTTGCGGAATATACCTTCAAATCGGTTAACACCATCCGCAATAGAAAACAGAACCTAAGAAAAAAATTCAATATTCCAACCAATCAGGACATGGGAATCTGGCTGAGGGCTCTTACGCATCCACAATCAGAGAATTAAGTAAGTCGGTTTTCTGGCGTATTGTCTAGAGCTCAAGCCAGGTTCCAACTTAGTAATCAGGCTAGCCGGCAGTAAGCATCTTTCATTCTATATGCATGAGCAGAGGATGAAAGGAGAATAATTTTCTGCTATAATTACACCCTTCTGTTTTCTTTTTTAAGAAAATACTCCATTCATCCAGCTCAAATAGTTAAAAAAATAGCCCGCACCTTTCACTTAACGGCAAAATCTTACTTCTTTTTGCATTAAACGGGAATACCTACAAAATGTAAACAAGATCTACAATTCCGTGAGATACAATATTTTTTTGGTAGTAATCAACAAAGTAGTCTACTTTTGTGGTACCAAGTATTTTAGCGTTACACAAGCATTTTCGGGATCAAAAAAAACAGAACCAATGGAAGCAGTTATCAGAAAAAGTTTACAGATAATATTTATTCTATGTTCAGGAATTATCATCTGTCAGGATAAAGAATTAAAGGAAATAGATGATTTGTTGAAAAAAACCTTTCAATACAGATCTGAATACAACACGATCGAAGCATTAAAGCAGGCAAAACTTGCGAATATTTTGGCGCTACAATCAAAAAATTCTGAAAGAATAGCAAAAAGCTGTTATGAAATAGCACTTCTTACCATTACTCCTGAATTACAGAAGCAGAGCCTGCTTTATATAGGCAAAGCAGAAGCTGAGTCTTATACCCGCAAAAACATTCCTTTTCAGGCCAGAATCAAGGAAGTCAAGTACTATAATTATGCATTACTGGGGCTCAGGACTCAAAGTATGAAAGAACTTTTCGGAGCACAAAAGCTGTTGGAGCACCGGAATGATTCTGAGAGCCGACAAGCGATAACCAGTATATACGGAAATATTGGAAATTATTACCTTGAAAACGGTAAACCGGATTCAGCCCAGTATTATTACGCCAAAATTTACGGTATTATCAAGGATTTGCCTGAAAAGTACCGCGTGATACGCATCCCTGAGTATTACGGTAATATGGGAGAAGTATATCGGATAAAGAAAAAACAAGATTCCACACTCTATTATTTTCAGAAAGCCTACCAGTTAAAAATAAAAAACCGTAATTCATCCGTTTTTTTAGAACTCATGGCTCTTGGCGATTATTATAGTGATAAGAATGATCATGCAAAAGCATTGGATTACTATTTGAGAAGCCTTCATAACATGAAGGAAAATCACACGAATATAGATCCTTTCTTATATATCTATCAGGATATTGCCGCACAATACGGCCTTTTGGGAGATAAAAAGCTTCATACGGCTTATAAAAAAATGTACACAAACCAACAAATTGCCAATGCCGAGCTCAGTAGCAGGAATGCCGAACTCGCCCTGGAAATCCTACTTAAAGATAATGAAACACAGTTCAGGGAATCTCAGAAAAAGAATTACCTCCTGATCATCGCCTTTGTTGCGATCTTATTTTTATCCCTTTTGTCGATATACAGAGTATTGAGAAAGAGAATAAAGGAAAGAGAATCCATGATCTTTAATGTCACCAACACGCTGCAAGAAAAAGAAAAGGCAATTTCAGAAAAATCGATAGAAGCCAAAGAACTTCAGCAAAAAATAAATCATTCATATCAAGATCTCGTACATCTTGCCAAAATAAATGCACCTAATTTTTATCAGCAATTTAAAGAGCTGTATCCGGAATTCGAGAATAAATTAAAGGATTTACAGCCCAACCTCCGCATTTCAGAACTGATTCTTTGTGCCTACACCTATTTAGGTTTCAATATAAAAGATATTGCGGACTATACACTTAAATCAGTCCATACCGTAAGAAACAGAAAGCAAAATTTACGAAAAAAATTTGGGGTTCCCACAGATCAGGACTTCGGCGTATGGATGAGAAACCTCGCAGACAACAAATAAAAACCTAAAGAAATAGACCAATTTGGGACTATAGTACAATCTTTTTTATTTGTATCAGAATATGTGACGGGCCTCACCTCAAAGAGGGGAAATCAAAAATACATTCAAAAAAGTATGAGGCTAAGATGACGAACCAGGCTGAATAGTAGATAAAATTTTAAACAGACTCTTCGATCGCGGTTCTCAAAACGCATCGGTATGGTAAAAAAATCTTCGCCCTCCTCTTCTACCTCATTATTTTTGCTTAAATTCAAAGTTCTAAATTAAACAAAAGCACAAACCTTTTTACGATGGGAATTTACGGGGGCAAGAAAGTCTGCATCATAAAATTGAAAATACTATTTTTCAGCTTATTATACTGTTTTGTTTATTCACAACACCATTCTGCTGAAGAAGCAGATCAACTATTGGAAAGATCATTTGAATATCATAAAAAGTATAATGATCTTAAAGAGTTGGAATATGCTAAAAAAGCGGCTTCAATGGCCGAAAAATCAGATGATTCCAAAAGAAAAGCTGAAAGCTACTACAGATTATCCTGTGCGCTTTCGTCGCTGGAACTTCAAAGGGAGAGTTTTATGTATATAAAAAAAGCTTCTGAAGAAAAGTACACCAGGAAAAATATTTTTCTTCAGGCACAGCTGAAAGATATTAAAGCCAACAATTACCTCAATCTCAACCTTATCTCTCAATATAAAAGAGAGATCTCTGGTATCATTCATTTACTTAAGGATAAAAAGGATCTTCCGTCACTTCGTCTTCTTCAAAGGGTATATGTAAATATAGCGGGTAATCTGCCTGAAGAGAAAAAGGACTCTGCATTTTACTATTACCAGAAATCATCAGATATTTTAAAAAATCTTCCGGAAAAACTAGTCTATAAAGACCTTTGTAATTTAAATATATTTAAAGGAACCGCATTTCTTGAAAGGAAAGAAATGGATTCGGCATGGAGCTGCTTTCAGAAAAGTCTTGAATTGCGAAAAAAATACAAAGATTCCATTCTTGTTTTGGAGCATATTAAGCTGGGAGACTATTACTTTTCAATGAGTGATAAACAGCAGGCGCTAGCTCATTATCTCAACGCGATTGAAAATATCAAAAATCACGGGATCAATACTATACTTTTTAATGACGTTTACCTTAAAACCGCTAATCTTTATGAAGAACTGGGGGATGAAGATAAATATAATGAATACCAGGAAATTTACTCAAACAGTGAATCTAAAATAAGAACTGAACGAATCAACAATGTAGATGCGGCCATCAATACGGTCTTAACAGACAAGCAGGATGAATATCAGTTTTCGCAGGAAAAAAAACGACTCTGGATTATTGGAGGTATTACTGTGCTTCTCCTATTATTTTTTATCCTTTTCAGAATTCTACAAAAAAATTTACAGCTAAAAGAAACACTTATTAACGAAGCAGAAAGCAGCTTACAGATGAAAGACGACCTTATCCAGCAGAAAAGTATGGAAAAAGAAGAACTCCAGATAAAAATAGGAGATGTCTATAAAGAAGTATCCATCCTTGCCCAAAAAAATGATCCATCTTTTTATTTCAGATTTCAGGAAGTTTACCCTGAATTCCAGAAAAAAATGCTTGAACTTTATCCCGGATTAAGAAATACCGAACTCATTCTCTGTGCTTATATTTTTTTAGGATTTACCATAAAAGATATTGCTGAATATACATTCAAATCTGTTAATACCATTCGGAACAGAAAGCAAAATTTACGAAAAAAATTCAGCATTCCCACAGAAACAGATATGCAGGTATGGTTAAAAACCACAATTTACGGGCATTAGAAGCAAAATACAAAACATTAAAAATCAAAACATTAAACAAAAGTAGTATCAAGATGGTATTGTATAATTTTTGTTTTTTCATCTTTTTTTTATCTATTTGTACCACAATTAAACATCAATTGAAATTTAAAAAAAATAAACACAAACACGATTAATCATTAAAAGTTTTCAAGAGTAAATAAAAAAGAAGCTGCATTAGAATTGCCCCAAATTTTAATACGCTTCAAAACACAACATGATGAAAAAAGCAGATAGTAGAAAAGGGTAATACCCTCCCCTATCATTACCCTCTACTATTTTTAAAAAACAGACTTTTTACTCTACAACTTCAATGGGTAAAGGCAGCGAAGAATATAGATGGTGAAGATTTAATTTCTTACAATTTTGAAGTATAAAATCTGCTAAATTTTTCACAACCCCTTATTTTAAATTTACTATAACGAAGTTTGCCCCATTCAAAAATTAAGTTAAGCCGTTACCCTTATCGTATTCTCAATAATTTTCGAAAGTTTAAAGGATCCCGTACAAAACCCGATGAGTAGGCAAAAAGCTCATATCCATAAAGTTTTTTACCTCCGTAGGGATCTAAGCAGCGTATTAGAAAACAGAACGAGAAGCATTCTTCATTTTCTTTTTAATGCTATCAATCGCTGAAACTTTACCTCTCCTTTTAAATATTTTCAGTCGCAACGGTGTTCTACTCAGCAAATGATAGCCTTGCTGTATGCTTTTATTATTTGAACACAAAGTTCTAGGAAGTTATTTACTACTACCCGCTTTAAGGCTCACCAAGCCGTTTGACTCCGTCGAAATATCATTTATCGACTGAAAGGAGATAATCTTCGATTTCACTTGTAAAAGACTGGAAAAGGTAAACAAAGAAAATCAACAGCATCATCTGTGAAAATCTGTACCATCTGCGGGAAATAAAAATATTCGTACATTCGTGGCAAAAAATTATCTAAAACAAATACTCCCCAACTTGTAACTGATCCAAAAAGGATCATCTGTAAAAATCGAGGTACTTTGTAAAAAAGCTATCATAATGACGGATCAAGTACAAAAGTTGGGGACCAGGCAAAAGAGTTTAGATAATGTAAGGTGAGATTTTTTGCTCTCGCAGATTTTGCAGATTCTTTTCCTTACACTTTACATATTGAACACGAAGCCCCACCAAGTTTTTTGACAACTCCCGTTTTAAGTCTCACCAAACCTTTCTACCTATAAAAGACCGCAAAGGTTAAACAAAGAAAATCAACGATACCATCTGTGGAAAATCTAAAGGCGATCTGTGGGAAATAAAAATATTCGAGCATCCGTGGCGATAATATGCATCCCTCAATTTTATCTTTGATAAAATTCTTGCGACTTAAAAACATAAAGCATTAAAAAATATCTTTGCGGCTTTGCGAAAAACCAACAAATAGAGCAGCATCTGTTAAAATCTGCACGATCTGTGGGGAATAAAAATATTCGAGTATCTGTGGCGATAATATGCAGCCCTCAATTTTATCTTTGATAAAATCCTTGCGACTTAAAAACATAAAGCATTAAAAAATATCTTTGCAGCTTTGCGAAAAACCAACAAATAGAGCAGCATCTGTTAAAATCTGCACGATCTGTGGGGAATAAAAATATTCGAGTATCCGTGGCGATAATATGCAGCCCTCAATTTTATCTTTGATAAAATTCTTGCGACTTAAAAACATAAAGCATTAAAAAATATCTTTGCGGCTTTGCGAAAAACCAACAAATAGAGCAGCATCTTTGAAAATCTGCACGATCTGTGGGGAATAAAAATATTCGAGTATCCGTGGCGATAATATACTGCTCTCAATTTTATCTTTGATAAAATCCTTGCGCCTTAAAAACATCAAGTATTAAAAAAAATCTTTGCGTCTCTGCGAAAAACCAACAGAAACAGCAGCATCTGAAAATCTGCGATCTGTGGGGAATAAAAATATTCGTGCATTCGTGACAAAAAATACATCTAAACAATTTCTCCCCAAGTTTTGAAACTGATCCATAATGACTTTTGAAAGCTTAAATCGGATAAAATAAATATGAAAGCAAATTGTGTAATTCTGGAAGACATACACAAAGAATCACCCTATTTCTATAAACACCTGTATAATAACTAAATAGATTATTACCATACTCAAGCGAGTATTTTTCAAAAATCAACATATCTCTTTTGAAGCGCAGAATAAAAAAACACATAAAAACCAAATAATCAAAACATTACATAAAAGTAGTATGCCAATGGTATAGTCATTTTTTGGTTTTTTGTATTTTTTTCTTTCTCTTTGCCAATGTAAATCAATCGAAGGTTAAAAAACACAAGTGACAATAATGACCGACTGGAAATGTGCCCCCATTTCCTTTAACGACTATAAAACTAAACAAACCTTTAATTAATTTCAAGGCACAAGTGATGAAAGGAATGCAGGAATCTGTATTCAAAAATTTAAAAACACAATGAGATTTTTTTTACGAAAAAAAAGCTGTCCTCTAAGGACAGCTTCTCATTGTAAAAAGTCACACTCGAAAAAATAATTGGGGCAGCGTGATGCCGGAATCGAACCGGATAATCTTGCCGGAGTTACCGACTTCATTATTCCTCCCCTTCAAAATGTTCACGATGTATTTTTTCTCTACGACACTTTTATTTTTAAAACAAGGCAACAACCAAAAAGCGTAATGTCGTGCTCTAACCAACTGAGCTACTTTTCCTATTTAAAATGTGTTTTTTGCTTGTGGAAAAGGCAGGATTGTTCATTGTCCTTTTATATTTTATTTTTGTATTCACGAATGCCGTGCATTTCGAACCCGCGACCCCGTCGTAATGAGCGAAGTAACACTATTCTACGGCACTTGTTCTTATATTTTCAAAACAGATAAGGTAAAAGGCGAAAAAGGTGTGCTCTTTTCAGAGCGCCGCTCTTACCCGATTTGGGCAGTGAGCCGGCAATTCTACATCTACGAGAGACTTGCGCTTTCTTACGAAAACTTTTGCCCAGTTGGTTTTCAACCCAACCTCGCTAGTTCGGTCGCCCGAATTACGCTACCTTAGGACCGTTATAGTTACGAAGTAACCTTTTTCTACGACACTTATCTGTTAAATTTTAAAATTAAAAAAGAGGCAAAGGACGAGAAAACCACGAAATAATAAGTCTTGCCAGACCTATTTTCTGGAGTCGAACCAACATCATAAGATTAACCGAAGTAAGTTTTCTCTAACGGCACTCTTTATTTTAAATCAAGGTAAATTTCGTACAGACACTTATGGCTTACATCTTACCTTTAGACGACTGTTTTCACAGGCAGGATTCGAACCTGCGTCTTAAGCGTGGACGAAGTATTTCTATACTACGACACCTGATTTTGTTTATATTCTTTATTAAAAAAGAGGCAAAAGGCGAAAAGACAGACATGCACCCGATCCTTACTATTATTCAGGAAATTGCACTTTTTCTTAGATTTTTGAGGTCTAAATTCTGACTCGAAGTAAGCCTTTTCTACGGCACTCTTTTGTTTTTTAAATCAAGGTAATAATTGCAGAATCTTCCGTGCATTTGCTCTACCGTCTGAGCTACTTCTCCTTTTCGAGGGAAAAGGCAGGAATCGAACCTGCGACCCAATGTTTACTCAATCTCGAAGTATGATTCTAAAACGACACTTGATTTTTATGTTTAAATACTATTTTTTTAAAGTACAAGGCAAATTTTAATAAAAGTTGTCTTAAAACTCGTCTAGCCACTCGACCACACCTTTCGGCGAAAGGATTCGAACCTTTGTAAAAAATCGAAGTAACTTTTATCCACGGCACTTGTAAGATAATTTTAAAATCGAGCAATTTTCAAAAAGAGATTAGGTTTCAATGTAAAGTAGAAGTAACTCTTTTTTACGGCATCGATTGTTTTTAAGTAAGGTAAAAAAATCAAACAGAGACTTACTAACGGCGCGCTACCATTTACGCCATTCTGATTTCCCAGAAACAGGGCTCGAACCTGTATCACCATTCCCAAACGAAGAAATTCTGTTCTACGACACTTACTTTTTTAGTTTCCATTGTGTTTTTCTGTATTTTTTCCAATTTCGCTGAAACTTATCCTGCTTCGCATTCACAGTCTCAAAACCATGTGGAAAACACCAGGAGCATCCCATTTCATTTCCATACAAAATTCTGGAAATCCGGACATTTGAAATTTTCTTCGGAAAATCAATTAATCCTTGTTCATTAATTCCGAAAGCTTGTCTTAATGACTTTAATTTTTGCATAAGTATTGAGTATTTAAACTCAATACAGTGCTCCTTTATGAAATGATTTATAATAATTCATGGTTATTGTTTTTTGTTGAAGCAAAATTATTACCTCAGTGCGCATTCTTTTTACGCAGTTAAAATTTATTTTAAAAACCAAGTAACAATTTTTAAGAGTTTTTGAATGTTTTCAAATTGGAAGTTTGACGATGAAACTCTTATGATAACGACATTGGTTAGTGAAACCGAGCGATATAGCGAAAAGACTCTTGTTCAAGTGGAAATCGAAGGAATTCTTTTCTTACGGCATCGGTTTGTTTTTTCGCTTATCGAATTTTTCTTTTTCATCAATTAAAATATTGGATGCCATATTAAGAGGTAACATTCCCATTATTAGTACTTGATTAAAGTCTAATTCTTCAATTTTAAGTTTACTTAAATCTTCATTAACTTGCATCTCGACTTCAATAAACCACCATTTTAAAATTTTGAAATTTATTTTTTTTATTTCTTCTATATATTCTGATTTTATTGATTTACTACTATCAGTAAGAAAGTACATTATTTCGTGAGCAATTTCATTCCTATGAGTTTTAAAAATTTTAACTAATTCAATCTCTTCCTCAGTAATAACCTCATTTTTCTTTAGCCAAAGTAAAGAAGCTAATATTATATCTTTTTTACATAAGCCTTTAACATCTCTTCTGTATGCTGAACTTAAAGTAAACTTTTTTCCATCATGTCCATCAGTATAAAAATCTTTTATTTTTTCAACTATTGTATTAATTAAAACATCATAAGACATTATATATAATGAAGCAGAAATAAGTTCATTTTTCACTTCATCAGGATTAAGAAACTTTAGCCAGTCATCAATATTCTTTTTTATATTCTCGTTATTCATAATAATTATACAGTTTTTTTGTTCTAGCCCCGATTGCAACGACATCCTTTTGTGTAGCAAAGCGAAACAAAAGATATAGTGGAAAGCGGGAAATAGCTCCTAAAAAATATAGTTATTAGTTTTTTATTTTAAAAGCAGTGCCTTTTACAGCACTACTTTTTTAATCATTTCTACAGCAGATTTTCGGTCTTCCAAAGCATTCAGTACATCGAAAATTTTATCGGACCAACCTGCGATAAGGTATACCTCATTTTTTCTGACATCCAACGGCTGTTTTCCGTAACCCGCCAAGTCAAAGATATATAGTTTTGCATTCGGGTTGAAACTTTTATACTGATTCCATGAATTTTCAAAAGAATTTCTACCTCCGTTGCTGTTCCATAGTTGAGTATCGGTGAATAGCATTATTTTATCCACTTTTTCACGTCTGTTCAGCAAATCTTCGATCACCAGATAACCGTTTGTGGAATACCCCACCTCACCTTCTCTTTTATAGAAAGCATCTACGTTGGTCAAAATGCCGCTTTTAGGTATCGGAACTCTCTTCCAGGTGTCACCGAACATACCAGTAATCACGTTTTTGCATTGTGACTGCAACATCATCGACATCAGCAAACCGATATCGTACAACAATACTTTAGATTTCGGAGAAACCGGTTGCTGCATCGAACCTGAAACGTCTGCCGCGATCACGACCGAAGTATCAAAACCAAAACCTTTGATGTTTTTCGCACTCACCATCACTGCATTTTCCAATGCTTCCATGATGGATGAAGTGTATTTTGAATCGATATTTTTCAATTCTCTATATGCAGCCAAAAATCTGAATGGCAATTGTTTTGAATTTCTCACCGCTCTTTCATCTGACAAATAGTTGCACACTTTGTTCATCGCTTCAGGAGAAACATCTGCTTCCAGAATATTTCTAAGGTTTCTCAAAGTGGCCATATAACCCAATTTGTTACTGAAAATCAATTCTTCCCATTTACTTTTGAAAGCTGATTTTCTTTCTGCATCATCCGCAAATTTGGTCTGACCCAACACCGAAAGCTCAACTTCCCAGGTATATGGAGTTTCCAAGGAATCGTTGACTATTTTGTTGAAAATTGCCTGTTGATTTTCATCTTTTGCTTTTGGGTGAACCAGAAACAAAGCGTCTTTCAAGGTAACTTCTGCTTTTCTGTTGTATTTTGCGAACTGATATTCATCAAATTTATTGAATGATTTTACCAAACCTTTCTGGATTTGTTTTGAAAGTTTGTTCAATTTTTTCAAATCTGTTCTTTCGTTTGCCAATTGGTAATATGCCAGCAATTCTGTGATTTCGTCTGCTCTTTGGATAACTCCGTCAACGGTTCTGCTTACCAAGTCTGTACCCGAAGCTTGTTTCGCCAATTCGGTCGTCAAAACCAATGGAATCGAACGCAAGTACATCTCTTTTCTTGCATAAATTGCTAATTTTGCAACGAATTCCGGGTCGTTTTTCAGAATCAGAGACTGAATTCTCGCCAATCTGTCATTTCCTTTTTCATAGGTTGCGTTTGATAATCCTGTTGTAACAACAGCACTGTACAATTCTTCTGCAGGCGTCATGGTGTAAGCCTTTGCACCTTCGTAGTTCGTTACTACTTTATTCTCTTTTCTTAAAAAATTAAATTTCATGGTTACTGTTTTTAGTTAAACATTTTTGGAGGATTATCACTTCCTCTCTGATTTCTTATGCAAAGTAAGGTGGCATTTGCGCAATGTTTTCGCGTAGTTAATATTTTTGTAAAAAAGTTTTTATTTTTTTGTTGGTAAATCCCAAAGGCGCTAAGTTTTTTTTAATTCAGGCTGCTTTTAAGGTGCAAGGATTTTTATTTGCAATAAAAATTTTGTGATATAATCTTTCAGAGAAATGTATGATGAAGAAATCTTAAAAAATATACACAAAGTTTGTCATTCTGTAGGAATCCAGACAATTTTATTAGCGACAGAGATTCCGCGCTCCACTTCGTTTCGCTCTGAATGACAAACATACCGCTGAACCAACAACTATCAACCAGCAACCAAATACAATCTATCTATCATTCATTTTATATAAAGGAATTGGAACGATGAAGTTTTTGAGAATCTCTTTTCTAGCTTTGTTTCATTAAAATTTTAAACTATGATTAGAGGATTATATGAAACGCATGTTCAAGTAAGTGATTTGGAAAATGCAATCGAATTTTATACAAAAGTTTTAGGATTGGAATTGGCTCACCGAGACGAAACCCGTCCGATTGCTTTTTTATGGATTGGAAAAAATAAAGAAGCGATGTTGGGTTTATGGGAGCAGAAAGAAAATTTGCAGACCAGACATTTTGCTTTTACCGCTGATATAGAAGATATTTTGAATTATTCTGTTGAGTTTTTAAAAAATAAAAATTTAAAACCTTACAATTTCTTAAAAGACGGGAATCTTCAGCCGATGGTTTTCGCATGGATGCCTGCTTTGGCAATTTACTTTAATGATCCCGATGGAAATCAATTAGAATTTATCTCAATTTTGGAAGGTAACGGAAAACCGGAATTGGGTGTGCTTTCTTATGAGGAATGGCTGGAGAAAAAATAAAACATTTCATTTCTCGCTGATTTAGCAGATTACGCAGATTTTGATGAAATTAATCTGAGCTTTTTTAATTCGATCTGTGTAAATCTGAGAAATCTGTGGGAAAACAAAAAAATTATTAATTCTTTATATAAAAAAACAAGACAGGCTTTGCTTTCACAAAACCCGTCTCTATAGTAATGGTTATTAGTTTCTATTTTGCGAAGATTTCCTTCAATTGAGAAACGATATTGCTGTTTCCGGAAACGGTGATATCTCCAATTTTGTCGGCGATTTTCTCCATATATTCCATTTCTTTCAGCTTCCAAAGCGTTTCGTTTTCTTCCATTAATTTCGCTGTATTCAGCAAGCTTCTTGTGGAAGCGGTTTCTTCACGTCTCATAATGCTGTTCGCCTGCGCTTTTTTCTCGGCAATCAAAACCTGATTCATGATTTCCTTCATTTCTCCCGTCAAAATAACATCTCTGATTCCCGCATCGGAAGCTTTCAAACCAAGATCTTCGGCTTTGTTTCCCAGATTCTCAAGGATTTCTTTTCCTACAGAATCTTTTTTCACAAGCAATTCATCCAATGTCAAAGCTCCAACGAATTCACGCAAAGCCAATTGCATCAGAATATATAATTGCTTATCATATTCTTTATTTTCCATCAACGCTTTTTCGATGTTTTCCACCTGAAAACGCACATAGAAATTGATACGAAGCATCGCTTTATCTTTTGTCAACAGTTCTTGACCCGCGATTTCCATTTGCTGCATTCTTGTATCAACAGATTTTACTTCGATGGAAATTTCGTTGTTCCAGAAATAGTACGTTCCGGCTTCCAGAATTTTGATTAATTTTCCATCAATCAGCAAAATACCTTTATATTGATTCGTTACTATGAACTTTCTTACGAAATTTTTCAACTTCATATTTTCAAGGATTGTTTTGGAGATTTTCTCGGTGATCTCAACTTTCGTTAAGTCGATTTTTTGAAATTCTCTGTTCATAATTCCTTTCCAGAAAGCATACTGACCAACATTCAACACTTCTTTGAAAATACCATTTTCGTACATCAGAACGATTTCTCCGTCTTTTACTTCAACGACTTCCAATAGAGATTTCAGGCTTTCATTTTTCAATAAAAGATTAAGATCAGTATTAGATTTAAACAAAGACTTCATATCATAAATTTCCACAGATTTACTTCCGAAAATCCAGAAATTACCTTCTCTCAAAATCTCAATCAGGTTTCCGTTTTTGAAAACCAAACCTGTTTCATACGCTTTAATTTGTACATTCTTTATCATCGTTTTACTATTTTAAATGGTTATTAATTTCAATAAAAAAGGAAAATCCGGAATCTCTTCTTCCAAAAACGGCGGAAGGAAAGCAATTCAGAAAAATTCATTGAGTTCGGAATTTTAATTTTCAAATTCAGTTTCTAATGAGTCAGATTTTGGGCGTGTCCCTCGCCATCGCTTTACCAGCAGCTTGGGTCGCTACGTTCACTTCTACTCCTCGTTCATCGCTTTCGCTCTTCACTGCGGGGTATCCGTTACCATCGCTCACGCGGAAAACCGTCCTTTTTAGAAAATTCATCCAAGAATTATTAATTCTTCCTCTCGATTTCATTTTCAGAAAACATCTTTTCTTACAGGCTTTTTCAAAATGTTGATTTAACAACTGAAAACATCCCAGACTTTTCCATGAATATTTTTAATAAGAATATTCAAACTCGAAAAAAAATAGATTTTGAGTCTATTTTCAACCTACGTTAAAAATGTAGTGCTCTAACCAACTGAGCTATCCCGTGCATAACGAGAGTGGGAGTCGAACCCACGCATCCAAAAAAAGCTATTACTCTAACCGAACTGAGTTATATTCCCTTGCGGAAATAGAAGGATTTGAACCTCCGACCCATAGCACATGGTAGAAGTTTTTTGGCAAACTCCTCAAACCTTCAGGTCAAGCTGAACAGAACGAAATCATGTTTCTCAACAAATTCTCCTGCAATAGTGCTGTACAGAAACACCCAACAAGACCTGCCTGATATTTTGACTAAAATCTGTTTTTCAAAATTTTAGTGTTGTTTTATTTTGATAATGCAAAGTAAAAAGGGAATTGCGCAATGTTTTTGCGTTGTATTTTTTTTATTAATTTTCTTTTGTCTTGAAACAAAAGAAACAAAAGTTCAAGACTTGGAAACTTCCGCTAAAAATTATTTCTATTCTCTAAAAATTCTAAAACTCGCGCGAATTTGATATTTGGTCTTCGATTAAATATTTGTCTCGCGCTCAAACAGTAGAATTTTCTTAACGTTCACAGAATTAATTTTCTTAACGCTCCATTTTCCTGTGTCATATCAATAAAAAAACTCCCTTTTCAAAAGGAAGTCATCGTTACATTTTTAGATTGCTAAATTGTTACATTATTGCTGCAGACACCAATGCAATATTTTCGCAATATTTTTGGCATCATCCACACCTCTGTGGTGAGTACCTTCAAGTTTGAGATTAAGTTCACCTAAAGCTCTTGCCATACCAACACTTTTGCGAACCGTCGGATGCAATTCTCCGAATAACGTTTTCACGTTGATATGATCATCACTCAACGGATAGTCTACATGAAATCTTCTTGCTTGATTTTGAAGCATGTTCAAATCATAGTTTCCGTAACTTGCCCAGGTCAGGTTTTCAGAATCGTATTCTACTCTCAGAATATCTAATGCGTCTTCCAGTAAAATGCCTTCATCATCAAGCATTTTCTGGGTAATAGAAGTCAGTTCCGTACAAAACGGACTCACTTTCGAGTATTGAGGCCTCACTAAAATTCCCTCATTTTTGGAAATCTTACCGGTTTTTGCATCCATTATGCAAACTCCGATTTCTATAATTTCACTTTCCTGTCCTCTCGGCGGTCGGTCTTCCCAACACGTTGCTTCGAGGTCTATAATTAATATATTGTCTGTTGTTTTCATTGTTGTAATATTTAATTGTTAAAGGTTGGAAGATGGAAGTTTTTGCAGTGTTTAATTTACTTCCTGCCTCCAGCTTCAGACTTCCAGCCCAAATTCACCGCAAAATTTCCCTCAAAATTTTGGCGGCGTTGTAAGCATCGTCTGCTCCACTGTGATGATTGCCGTCAAAATCCATATTCATATAATTCAGGGCTCTTTTTAAACCCATCATTTTATGGAATCCGATATAATTTTTGAATTGATACATCACATTGATATAATTTTCGGAAAACGGATTTTCAATGCCGAGATAATCACATTGCTCCATGATTTGTTCTTTATCAAAATTTCCAAAACCTGCCCAGGTAAGCTGAGTTGAATCATATTCATCTCTGATTTTCTCACAGGCTTCCTCGAAATAGATTCCTTTTTCTTCAATTAATTGCGGCGTAATTCCGGTCAGATTTGTACAAAATTTATTAATTTTAGACCTTTCAGGAATTACATAAATGCTTTGTTTCTTGGAAATTGCCTGTGTTGTTCTGTTTAATTCGCAAATTCCTATTTCTATAATATCGACTTTTTGTCCGGCGGGAATTCTGTCGTTTTCCCAACATGTGGCTTCCAAATCGATGATTACAATTTCATTGGTTGTTTTCATAATTTTTGGTTTAAAGGTTGGAAGATGGATGCGGGAAGAGGGAAGTTTTTGCAGTGCGCAATTTACCTCCAGCCTCCAGCTTCAGACTTCCAGCTTACTAATTTCTTGGAGCAAAAGGAGGCGTCCATTTTTTCTTTTTCATCAATTCCTTGACTTCTTCGTAAGAAATTGGATAGAAATTATGACAATCTACACCGACATCGAAGCTCAAAGCCATTTCATCATCCGGCAAAGTTCCGTGTGAATGACCGTAGAGTTGCCAAACTCCTCGGTGTGAGCCGTTCCAGGTTCTCATGGCGTAATGAAAAAGAATGATTTTTTGTTTACCAGTGCTGTTCTCAGGCTCATCAATTTTCAATTCGTGATAATCTCTGATCGAAGCGAATCGTTTAGGATAAGTCAGAGCTGCTCCTTCGTGATTACCTTTTATCAGGTGAATATTTCCATTCAATTTATCCAAAATTTCTTTTGTGAAATCTGGTTTACCTAAACTCATATCACCCAAATGGTAGACCGTATCGTCCTTGCCGATTCTTTCATTCCATCTTTTGATGAGTTCTTCGTTCATTTGTTCCAAAGACCCAAAAGGTCTTTCGGAAAATTTTATAATATTTTCGTGACCAAAATGATGGTCTGCTGTGAAAAATATATTGGGTTTCATTTTTTTAATTGTTTTTTAAACGACAAAAGCTAAACGTTATATTTGTCATTCTGAAAGAATCTAAATGTTGATTGTTAAAATCTTTATTCTAAAAACTTTGCTTAGATTCCTACCGGAATGACAAATTGAGTGTTTAATGAATAAATTCTTTCGTAACTTTTGCAGTTTTAGTTTAATACATATTTTTAATTAATTTCTTTGAAACGCTTTATAAAAAGCCGTTTCGATTTCCAGTTTATCACTTTCAACATATCGTCTTGAAAAGTGAATTGGAATCGCATCTTTTACTTTACACTCATTCATAATTTTTCCGGATGCAGATGCAAAGCTGTGATAATTGATCTTCGCAAATTCCTGATCTTCATCTTTATAAAATGTTTCGATATAGACCAAATCCGCTTCTTTGAAAACCGTTTTGATTTTTTCATAATTGTCTTCACTAACGGAATGATCCATAATGACTCCTAGCTTATAACCAATATTTTTTGTCAATAAATGAAATAATTCAGAAGCTTTGTACACTGTTTTTTCAACCTCAATTTCTTTGTCGGAATCATTATTTTCAAAAGCAGTTTTCAATTCGCTGATCCATTTTCCTTTCTTAAATTCAGAACCGTTTTCATTGAAAGTCACTGAATCTTTTTCCTTGAATAAATAAGCGATAGAATCTGTTTTGTGATCCAAAATTGCGAAATCAACATTCACATATTCATTTTCAAAAAGGAAATTCTGAGTTTTTAAAAATTCAAGATTCCAATGCGGCGGACGAAGTTGATAAACATTAATTTCTTCCTTTGAAACGATTTCTCGGATCTCATATTCAATCGCATTTTCATCAATTAAATTCCATGTGTAAGATTTTAATCTTGCTTCAATTTGTTGATGAATATTTTTCGGTCCGCAAATCACGATTTTTTCGCCGCTTCCAATCTGATGTCTGAAAATTCCATCAAAATTTGAAAAATGATCAATATGAGTATGACTGATGAAAACCGCCGAAACAGATTGAACTTCTTTCACCGTCAACAAACTCGCTTCACCGCAATCACACAGATAGTGTTTTGCTGAATTTGGAACTTTTATTAATATGCTGATGTCTTCTTTTAAAAGACTTTTTATTTCTGCTTGTAACATTTTTTCTAATTTTTTATTAACCATATTTTCCCTTTTGCATGACTAGGTTCCTACGGAATGACAAACTCGATGGAAAATTTTATGGTTTAATTTAACACGTAAAAAAGTTTCGATAAAATGAATTACCGAAACTTAATCTTTATTTTAAACAACAAGTTCTTTTACCTCTTTTCTGCGCACGCCAAAATCAGACTTTCTAATCTTACACATACGATGATCAGCGGGATGATGGAAAACAATACCTTCCATATTATTCTCAGGATTGCTCAAAAAGTTCTTGATAAATTCAAAATCCAAACTTTCCAAACTAAGAATATGATCTCCATGTTTTACCAATAAATGACCTTTAATATTTTCAGGATTTCCTTGTATTTTCTCGCCAATGAGTTCGTACGTTCCATCTTCCACCTTGCCCAATTCAGCCAAAGCGTTGAAGCCTTCCCAAAAGTATTGATCTTCTTTTTTATTCATATCACACGCTACCCAATGCGGATGATGACCGGTAATAAGATCTGCTTCCTGACACGGAATTGCACCTGCTGGAGCTGTTTTTCCTTTCTTAGCATCGTATCTTTTGAATAATTTACCGTTGATCACTGCACACGCAGAACCATCAAACTTTTGTGTAGCAATCGCTTTCCCATCAAAAACCCAGTTGTTTTTAGGATTAATTTCGTTAATAACTCTTCCTAAATTATGTATATCTTTTTTGAATAATGTACTTATTTTTTTCATTTTAATAAATTTAATCACAAAAGTTTTTCAGGTTTACGACTTTGAAAATATTTTAGTTCTTAAAGATTAAAACTAAACTTTTGCTGTAATTAATTCTTCTTTTACAATATCAATCACCAAAGAATTCAATTTCTTATTGATTCTTTTTTGTTCTTCTTTTTCTATGGTTGTGAAAATATCTGGAAAGTCCTTTTCAAAATCCTCTAAAATATCCTGTGCAAAAAGACCGATTACTTTCCCAATCATTTTGGGTTCGAATTCACCAATCTTGCTTACCACATTATTTAATCTGTTTACAGTTGCATATTTTTGGATTTCTTCCCAAATATTTTGAGCTTTTTCGCTAAAGTTGATTTGCTTGTGAACAGTTTTATTCTGTTTTCTTACCACTTTAGATTTTTCGACCCATTTTTCATTTTTATTTTTCAAAATGACTCTTGAACCATTTCCAAAATATTTGGTTTTCAAAGTTTTCACAATGGTTCCTTCACACATATTGTTCTCGATTTCAGGCAATCCCAACCAAGTCGGAATTTTAGAATCGAAAACATTCGGATAATTTAAAGCATCTTCCAAAGTTCCTTGAAACAAAATCTTTGCATAGAAAAATCCGGTTTCTTCAAAAATTTGATTAACTAAATCTGTATCCAAATAAGTAGTTCCATTCAACTTAATATCAAATGCGTAAAACTCATTGTGAGGTGCGTATTCAATACCTTTTTGAACTTTTATTGCATCTTTTACAGGTTCCACTTCTTTATGTTTGTAACCGCCACCGAACAATTCACCGTAAATCACTACAGTTTCAATATCGGGATGCATCGTTTTCATCTTTTCGAAAACTTCCATTACATTTTTTCTGTAATGTTCTAAAATCTGATGTGCATTGAAGAACTTTTCATTCTTTTCGATGAAAGCGGTTCTCTTCCCGATTTTAATCTCCTTTCCGTCGGTAAAGAAAGAGAAATTAGCACCATGAACCTTCTCCTGCACAATAAAAACCTCATCCCCAAACCCATGCATCCTGATCTGATCGATCACGCGGGCTTGGTAAGCGTTTTCTATAGAGTTATATGTTTTGAAAATCATTTCTTTTAATTTTTAATAGTTTCTAATTCATTATTTTTCATCTGAGTAACGTGTCTCTGAGCGTGAAGTGAAAGGAAATAAATGTATTCATACACATTGATTTTCCCTAATTCATTCACTGTCATTGTCGTTTTACAGAGAAGACCTTCGCCATTTTTCATCAACTCTAAATAATGTAAACATTGATGATATTGCTGAGAAATTAAACTTCTGATTTCAGTTAAATTCAATTCTCCTTTCGGTTCCATGTGTTCGGGTCTTATCCATTCAAAAGCACCGTACTCACCTACTTTTTCAAACTTTTCCTGATCGAAAGTATAATTTTCTATTTCAAGATTTAAATCAAGATCGAGATGATTCCGCATTGCTTTTTTTGAACCCTTTTCAATGAGAATCAACAAATAAAAATTTGTGAGATAAATATGTTCTAAAATCTGTCGAACCGTCCAACCTCCGTTTGAAGGCTGAAAATTCAACGTTTCATTATCTTTATCAAACCATCGGTCAGCCTCATCAAAACTTAGTTTTAAATGCGTTTTTATATCTTGAATTAATCTAAAAATGTTCATTACAAATTTTTAAAGTTCTTTAAAAAGCTTTCAATATTTTCCTTTCCCACAGGATTCATTGAGTGGCAATAGAATTTTGGTAAGTCTAGATAGTTATCCATACAATATTCTACCAGCCATTTTGCACAATCGTAGCCTGTTTTTTCGACAAATTCCTGAGAATTCGGTTCCAAATAATGTTCATCAGCAAGGTCGTGGTCAAAAGAGATCATTTCAGGAAGTCCTTTTTCCAAAATCCTATTGACAAACTGCTCATAATTTCGAACGATATGCCAATCTTTTCTGAGGAAAATATCCTGCTTGGTATATTGATATGCCTCGTTCGGATATCTTATATCATCCAGAAATAATAATCTTTTTGTGAGTTCCATTACTTTATTTTATTTACTTTTTACAATATTCGCTAATTCCAGCTTTGCATCTTCAGGAAATCCTGAAAGTCCGGGAATATCATTGTATTCTAAAATCACTTTTTCTCCGTTTTCTGTTTCCAGAACATCAATCGCAACAATATCTGCTTTAATGTTTTTCTGTAACAGTTTTACTTTTTCTATCCATTCTTTCTCCGGCTCGATGATTTGATATTCTTGGGTTAAAGAATTGGCTTTCCAATATTTGCCTTTTCTTTTCATTGCCCAAACTTTATCATTTACAGCCAGATAACGGATGTCATATTTATAATTAATAAATTTCTCTGTCGTCACATAATCCTGATGGATAAACAGCAAATCTTTCAGTTCTTCCCATTGTTCTTCAGTCGAAACCAGACTTTTTCCGTATCCACCGTGATGATTTCCAACTTTAACCACAAAAGGAAATTGCATTTCCAGATTTTTCAATTGGTCTGTATTGGTTGCTACATTAAAATCAATAACAGGTAATCCTAGTTTTTTCAATCTGTTTAACATTGATAATCTTTCGTAACCCATTAATAATGTTGAAGCTGAGTTTACACAAGGAATTCCTGAATATTCGATTAATTCTAAAATATTTCTGTGTTTTGCTTCAGGATTTATCGCTCCCAATCTCCAAAAAATCACATCCGGTTTGCAGGCTCCATCTGCATCAATCACATATAATTCAGCATCTTTTACAATAAATTCTGAGGTCTGAACTTTCTTCTGAACCACATTAAATCCTGCAAAATAATCTTTCCAGTATTTTTCTCCGTTAATGATTAAAATTGTTTTCATTGTTTTATTTTTTTGAATGGAAGCTGGAAGTAATCGAAGCGTTTTAAACTTCCTGCATCCTAAATCCCGCTTCCAGCTATTTTACACCATCATATCAGCACAATTTGAACTTGCGAATGCGTAAGGTTTTGCTTTAAACACATATCCCATTCCCAGAATATATCCCATAGCGTCTCTCAAAGCGACGTTGGATTTGAAATCCGGGTCGGTGTTAATGTCTGCGTGTACCTCCATTTCCACATCATAAGTTTCCAGAATAGAGCAAATGGCATAAGCGATTTCCACGGATTTGTTCACCTCGTTCAGCATTCGCTCTTTGATACTGATATTCTGTATTTCTCTTTCTTTTCTGATAAAGGTAAACGCTCCTTTTCCCTCACGAATAAAGACAACTGCCGTAGCATAATTAATGGCATCACCGTAAACGTGGGAGTCTGAACCCACACACACTTTCAGTCGGTGCCCATTTGCCTGTTCGCGGATGATGGCTTCTTCTACCAACTGTGTGATAGAGTGTTGGAAAATTTTTCCCGTCATGTTCTGCCATGTTTGTTGTTGCGTTTCCATTTTTTCTACATGTTTGTTTAAATACTTATTTGTTAATAATTTCAATTGTGAATAGTCAATTCGCTTTGCTTGTCAATTTTTTTAAATTCACTTGCGAAGCAAAATTTACCTTTGATCATTCATCTTTTCGTTGATTCATCAGGATTGTTCATGAATTTTATATTTTATTTAATGAATTCACGAATGCTCTGCATTTCGAACCTGAACAACAAGAGTCAAAGTCTTGTGTGCTGACCAATTACACTATGAATCAATTTATAAGTAATGAGTAATAGGTAATGAGTAATATTAAAATCATGTTTCATAATTACTCATTGCACATTACTTATTGCTCATATTCTGCGGAACAGACAGGAATCGAACCTGTACCTTTAGTTTTTCAGACTAACGTGCAGACCTGCTACACCACTCTTCCAAGTTTTATAGGTAATGAGTAATTGGTAATTGGTAATTAGTAATATTAAAATCATGCTTTATAATTACTCATTGCTGATTACTTATTACTTATTACTTATTACTTATTACTTATATTTTGTACAGAAAGAGGGACTCGAACCCCCAAAACCTTGAGCCTAAATCAAGTGTGTCTACCATTTCCACCATTCCCGCGGATTTTATAAGTAATGAGTAATTGGTAATCAGTAATAAAAAATTATTTTTAAAATTCATAATTCATTATAACCATCGCAATAATTACTCATTGCACATTACTCATTACTTATATTTTAGGTCTGAGAAGGCTTGTCTATTATAAAACTATGCCTGTAATTTTTTGTAAAGATCTTCTGCGCTTGACAAAACCTTTCTCGTTCCCATTTAACCAGTACTCTATAAGGGAATCGAACCCTTGTTTTCTGCTCGAAAGGCAGGCGTCCTGAACCGTTAGACGAATAGAGCATTTTTGTGTGAATTCTGAATTGTCGATTTGCTTTGCAGTCAATTTTAAATTCACTTGCGGAGCAAAATTCACTATTCACCATTCACTTTTTTTGACCATCTGACCAGGAGTCGAACCTGAACAACAAGAGTACATTTCCTGCATGCTGCCATTACATTATCAGCGGTGTTGGTGGAAGTAGTAGGATTCGAACCTACTCAGCAATGAAACAACAGATTTTAACTCTGTTTTTTCTATTTATTTTTTTAGGAATCGTTCAATTCGTTCCTCATGTCAGTCTGCCCCGACTCTCCAACTTCGGCGTACTTCCGGATTTTTAGTTGATAGTTGCTGGTTGATAGTTTTTAGATCATACTAAATCTCTAACTTCTAATTTCTAGCATCTAACTTCTTTCTTGTGAAGAAAAATAAAGCCTGTCTTTAATTTTTTGTTTGATATAAGAACTTCTTCGCTCGACAAACTTTTTCTTTTTCTTCGGAACTAATCTCATTTTAGTTATTTGAGATGGTCATGGGAGTGTTCATAACCTTTTTATTTTTTATTTTGAATTCACGAATGTTTCACATTTCAAAACCCACTCAGTTTTCACAACGGTTTTGCAGACCGCCCCGACTCTTCCACTTCGGCGAACCATCATTTTTTGCAACTAGTTGTTGGTTGATAGTTGATAGTCTTTAGATAATATTTCATCTTTAAATTCTATTAAAAAATAAAGTCTGTCTTAATTTTTGTTTGATATAAGAACTCCTGCGCTTTGACAAACTTTATTTTACCTAAAAATTTATATTATGTTTAAAACTTCCACCATCCATCTTCCAGCCTATTATTACTTGTTTTTTAATTGAGTTAAGAAAAAGCTTGTCTATATTATATCGTGTTTTTGGCGTAAAGATCTTCTGCTCTCGACAAACCTTTTCTTTTTCTCTTTTGAAACAATTAACATTTAGTTTTTTGCGATTCCGGAAAGGCTCGAACTTTCAACTTCTGGTTTAACAGACCAGCGCTCTACCATTGAGCTACGAAATCTTTTGCACTCCATAAGAGAATCGAACTCTTATCTACTGCTCGAAAGGCAGCCGTCCTAAACCATTAGACGAATGGAGCAAACTGTCTGGAAAGCAAGATTCGAACTTGCGACCTCCCGCGTCCAAGACGGGTAACCAACCACCGTTATCTTTCCAGTTTTGTAGATTCACTTTCAATTCTTCTCCGAGAGACAGTCGGATCCGAAATTTTCCGTGAATCTTTGCGGTCTATGCGAGATTGTTCACCATCGCCTATATTTTTTTATTTGCGTACACGAATGCTTTGCATTTCGAACTCGCAGTGCCTGAGCGACAGTCAGGCAGGTTAGCCATTACCTCAATAAACCTTTTTTGCGGAGAGCAAAGGAATTGAACCTTCACTACTGTCGTAGAACTCATTAGCAGTAAGCCGCAACAAACCAATATTTGCCTACTCTCCGTTTTTGTGATTCCGACAGGATTGTTCATGAATTTCATATTTTATTTTTATGGTATTCACGAATACTTCGTATTTCGAACCTGTAACCCTGGGTTTAGAAAACCCATGCTCTATCCAATTGAGCTACGGAACCTTGGTAATCCCAGAAAGATTCGAACTTTCAACCCCCGATTTAAAAGACCGGTGCTCTAACCATTTGAGCCATGAGATTATTTTGTAATCTCAGAAGGATTCGAACCCTCAACCTTCGGTGTCGTAAACCGACGCTCTATCCAATTGAGCTATGAGATTATTTATTAGTGAATAGTGAAGCGTCAATTCGCTTTGCTTGTCAATTTTTAAATTCACTTGTGAAACAAAATTCACTATTCACCATTCACTTCTTTGGGTATCTCCGGGGATCGAACCCTATTCTCCGGTGCCACAAACCGACGCTTTACCAAATAAGCTAAAGAAACCATAAAAAAAAGCGCCTCTTTTTGGGAGGCGCTTTATATTTTTAGACGTGTCGCTACATTAGCTGACCCATTTATATAAGCACCTTTTTCCCACAAATTCACTATCAAGAAGAATAATACAAGCATACCCCTGCCCCATCGGTTCTACACCGCGTTGTCTTGAAGGTAAATTAGATATGTTATGTAATTGTTTCATTTTATTTTTCTTGTTTTAAAAAAAGTTCTTTTGAAAGGCTTGAAAACTTGTTGCTTTCAATTTTCGGTTGCAAAGTAAGGATGAAATTTTTTAACTCGCAAATTTATTTTTTTAATTAACTATTTGAAAATCAATAAATTAAACTTTGTTTTTAGAATAGAGAATTTCCGTCCGCAATACTTTACAGATGTCTTAAATACCTAAATGACTGTCTCTCATCGGGTTATTGATCACGCTTTATTTTCTTATTAATTGTTCATTTTTGTATAAATAATTTTCACTTTTATGGTTATTTTTTTTCATTCTAAATAATTTCTGCCTTAAAAACACAAAAAACGCCCCGGCAACCGAGGCGTTTTTACTGTATCTTGATAAAATTTTTACGGGTTTATTGTAAATAATTTCCAAAGCAAGCACATTTCGCCTCATCTGATATCATCCATTCATATCCAAACGATCCCTTTACTGCAGGGCGATCGCATAGATTTAAACTGATATGTGCTCTTTGTATTGTCATAATTATATTGGCGCAAAGATAAATCTTTTTCTTAATTAGTCGCTCCTTAAAAAGCTGTTTTTTGACTTTGAAAATTATATTTGCCTAAAAAGATTCGGAGAACAAGTTCGAGCCAAAGAAGAATTTGTTGTTTGATTTGATTCAATCTCATCTTCAAATTGTATCCAATCCCTGCTAATAATGCATTATTAATATCTCCAGCCACTCCTTTCAGGAAGTTTAATCCTAAGGAGTGGTTTCTTTTTAAATGAGAGATACAAGGTTCTATGGCTGCTCTTGCCCGGAATCTTAATCTGGCTACTTGTTGCCCATATTTTGTTTTTTCTTTTTTTGCGGGAAGCAAAATTGCTGTTCCTTCCACTTCTTTGATTCCTTTAAATCCTCTGTCTGTAGTGGCTTTCGTAGGTCTTGTTCCGCCAACGGATTTTCTTACCCTCTCACTCTGTGCCAATGATTCTTCAAGAGTTTTACTATCGTGAGGATTGCCAGAAAATCTCTTTACCGAGCTGATGATCCCTGTTTTCCGACCTCTTACTACTGCTACTTTTGTCCCAAACTCGTATGCTTTTCCCGATTTTCCTTTCGCAATACACGCAACTTGTGGCTCGTGAAGACTGTAAATTTTATCTTTCGTGGTACGTTCTTGGGTGAGTGCTTTAAGGTAAATTTTAAAAACGTCTTCGTAGCCTTTCAAAACATCTTTAGGAAGTTTTCTTTCCAATTCCCGAAGAACTCTTTTACCAATCGTCCTGAGCTTTTTCCTCGCCATTTTTGCCTTCTTCTGTCTTCTGGGATGATGTCCAAAAAAAGCGTCCCGCAATAATTGTTTGCTCACTCTTCTGTAGCTTTGTCTTTGTACAACGCTCTCTTTTTCTGCTATTTTTCTACAATTGTCGATTACTTTTTTTGCTAATTTGGCATCGGTAGGAAAGGTAATGTTCTTCTCCTGAACCGTCGTATCTACCTGAACTTCATCTTCTGTTTTGGCTTTGGGATGGAGAGAAACGCTTTGTCCCAAAAGAAATTCCAAACCCTTATCTCCAATTCTTTTTCTGAAGTGTACAAAATTGCTCGGATCGAAAGGCTGCTCTGTCTGGAAAAAGGTTTCTCCGGTAAAATATTGCCAATACGCATTCTCAATCCATCTCTCTATTACACTTTCATCACTTTCTTTAAACATTTCCTTGAGCAAAAGCATTCCTGCTATTTTACGGATAGCAATAGAAGGTCTTCCGTTTTCTGAAAATAATTTCTCAAACTCTGACTCCATTTTATCCCAGGAAATCTCCCCAGCTAATTTTACCACCGGATGCTCCATATTAATAAGCTCCGTAAGCCTGGTCTTGAATAAATTCTGCTGTAAATCCTCTCTTATTTTGCCTAACATTTTGCCACTTTTTATATCCTAAAAATACAATTTATTGCAATTTTTTACAACGATTTTTTACGAAATATAAGTGCATAAAAACTGATAATCAAAATATTACTTGGTTTTTAAGGAATGACTAATTAGTCGCTCCTTAAAAAGCTGTTTTTTGACTTTGAAAATTATATTTGCCTAAAAAGATTCGGAGAACAAGTTCGAGCCAAAGAAGAATTTGTTGTTTGATTTGATTCAATCTCATCTTCAAATTGTATCCAATCCCTGCTAATAATGCATTATTAATATCTCCAGCCACTCCTTTCAGGAAGTTTAATCCTAAGGAGTGGTTTCTTTTTAAATGAGAGATACAAGGTTCTATGGCTGCTCTTGCCCGGAATCTTAATCTGGCTACTTGTTGCCCATATTTTGTTTTTTCTTTTTTTGCGGGAAGCAAAATTGCTGTTCCTTCCACTTCTTTGATTCCTTTAAATCCTCTGTCTGTAGTGGCTTTCGTAGGTCTTGTTCCGCCAACGGATTTTCTTACCCTCTCACTCTGTGCCAATGATTCTTCAAGAGTTTTACTATCGTGAGGATTGCCAGAAAATCTCTTTACCGAGCTGATGATCCCTGTTTTCCGACCTCTTACTACTGCTACTTTTGTCCCAAACTCGTATGCTTTTCCCGATTTTCCTTTCGCAATACACGCAACTTGTGGCTCGTGAAGACTGTAAATTTTATCTTTCGTGGTACGTTCTTGGGTGAGTGCTTTAAGGTAAATTTTAAAAACGTCTTCGTAGCCTTTCAAAACATCTTTAGGAAGTTTTCTTTCCAATTCCCGAAGAACTCTTTTACCAATCGTCCTGAGCTTTTTCCTCGCCATTTTTGCCTTCTTCTGTCTTCTGGGATGATGTCCAAAAAAAGCGTCCCGCAATAATTGTTTGCTCACTCTTCTGTAGCTTTGTCTTTGTACAACGCTCTCTTTTTCTGCTATTTTTCTACAATTGTCGATTACTTTTTTTGCTAATTTGGCATCGGTAGGAAAGGTAATGTTCTTCTCCTGAACCGTCGTATCTACCTGAACTTCATCTTCTGTTTTGGCTTTGGGATGGAGAGAAACGCTTTGTCCCAAAAGAAATTCCAAACCCTTATCTCCAATTCTTTTTCTGAAGTGTACAAAATTGCTCGGATCGAAAGGCTGCTCTGTCTGGAAAAAGGTTTCTCCGGTAAAATATTGCCAATACGCATTCTCAATCCATCTCTCTATTACACTTTCATCACTTTCTTTAAACATTTCCTTGAGCAAAAGCATTCCTGCTATTTTACGGATAGCAATAGAAGGTCTTCCGTTTTCTGAAAATAATTTCTCAAACTCTGACTCCATTTTATCCCAGGAAATCTCCCCAGCTAATTTTACCACCGGATGCTCCATATTAATAAGCTCCGTAAGCCTGGTCTTGAATAAATTCTGCTGTAAATCCTCTCTTATTTTGCCTAACATTTTGCCACTTTTTATATCCTAAAAATACAATTTATTGCAATTTTTTACAACGATTTTTTACGAAATATAAGTGCATAAAACTGATAATCAAAATATTACTTGGTTTTTAAGGAATGACTAATTAAATCATAATTCTCAGTGGGACGGGTAATAAAAATGGCGATTTCAGTTGTATGAATCGCCAAGCTTATAAGTTTGATTATTTGTCAATTTTTATCTTTAAAAGTTAATGCCCAAATATTTTATTTCTATTCATTTTATATCTTGAAATATCCTTCAGAATAACCTCATCCTCAGGATTGAAATGTTTCAATTCATTGACAATTTCAGAATGGGTCTTAATTTTTTCAGCAATAATTTCATAAGCAATATTTCGGGTGGTTGATTGTAAGCGAACATCTTTTTTAAATTCATGTTTCATTGCATCCAGATAGATCGACTTTTTCTCGGAAGGCGTTTTTTTATACACCTCACGAATGGCAACATCGAGATCTTTAACATCAAAAATATTGGCAAAATAATTATTCAGACAGTTAAAGGTATCTTTATTTTCCTCCCAGCCTTGCAATAAAATTCTTTGAGCAGCTTCCGGCTTTTCCATTTTTTTACGGTAAACCAAAGATGCTTTTACCATTTGACTGTATTTTACATAATCGTCCACCACCATTTGATAATAATTGTTGGCATTCTCAACCTCGTTAATTTCGCGATACAAGTCACCCACTTTTTCCTTCTGTCCCAATTCCTTATATAATTCAATCGACTTTTTGTACTGCTTTGCTTTTTCATAACAATCGGCAGCATCCGACTTATTATTTAATTTTTTAAGGTAAATCACAGCCGCTTCGTTATATAATTCGCCATCAGCCAAGGTTTTTGCTCCTCGATAATTATCTTTCAAAAGATTGATATATACTTTTGCGGCACTTCGGTAATCGTTATTTTCAATAAATTTCCGGGCCTGATCTTCGTACATATTATGGATTCTGTCGAAAACCGAAGTTTCCACATACGAACTGCCGCCTGCCATGCTTCTGCCGCCACGCCCTCCGAAATTATCCGTTTTTTCTTTATTAGACTGCAAGGCAATGACCAGAAAACAGATCGCCGCCACGACAAGGAATAGAAACAGCGTTCCCACCACTTCCCAGAAATTTTTATGGAAAAGTTCAGCCAGAATGGCTAATATTTTAATCAGAACCAAGATGCAAAAGGCTCCGATAAATTTTTCTGTAAACTTCTGCTTATTCATTTTTGTTGGATTTTAAAATCGTTTTATCTCTTCGGAACAAATGATAAAGAAGCGCCATCACGCAGCAGATCAGCAAAACTACAAACCAGTTGTAACCAAACATTTCCACCAAAGGATAAAAAATGTAGATCATCATACCCGCGAGAATCGTCATTAATAGAACCTTCACACCCACCGGAACATTACTTCCGCCAATATCAATTTTATTTTTTGCTACCAAAAGATTTAAAATTCCCACAACACCGACCATGAAAATAATCAACCAGATAATCTCCATAAACGTAGAACCTTTTTCTTCAGGAATATTTTCCGCATCATTGGTTCTCAGCTTAGAATCGTGAATAATCGGTAAATCCGGTTCTTCAAGTGTTCCGTAAAAACGTCCTAAAGAATCGATCATTAAAATTTGTTTTTTGTTCCAGACGCTTTTTACCACAGCTTTATCAACAGGATTTCCGTTGCTCGATTTTTTAATTGAATCTGAAATTTCTTTTTGAATATTTTTTGATTTTGATTCAATCTCATTTATAATTTTCTCACGATATATTTGTTTTAAAGAATCTTTTGATCTTTTCATTCTGTTTTTAAGGAAGAAAACATCGTCTTCTACTTTCTCAATTTTTCTGCCACCTCTGTGAAGATGATCTTCTATCATGGCATCATTATTATTGGCATACACATTTCGTGTTTTGTTCATTTCCTTTGAAAGTTCATTCCTTTGCTTACCATAAATGGAGTCAATTTTCATATCAATCTCAGTCACTCCGGATTGGAAAATCAAGGCGTCCTGAGGTATAGGCGAAACGGTTCCTGCATTGGTATGCTCAGAATTCCCAAGCACTTCATTTGAGGAACTGTCATTCACTTTAATGATTAATCTTACCACAGAAAAAACAATCAAAATCACCCAAAATATCCAGAAATAACTTCTTTTTCCTGAACCATTTTCTTCAGCAAAAGCACCGTCCGGATTTTTATTTCCGCCGAAAAGATTTCCAAAGATATTTTTTCCATTTCCTCCGAAAAGATTGCCCAAAAATCCGCCACCGCCAAACATTTTTCCTCCAAACTGAAACTTTTCAAAGCCATCGCCGCGCGAAGTTCCCATCACATCTAACGGTACTCCCAGATCAACAATTCTTTCAGGATACTGTTCAATATATTTTAAATATTTTTCAATTTCTTTTTTATTTCCGGCCAGTACCTTTTTCAAATCGAATGGCAAATCTTTCATCCATTCTTCATCGGTTTTTGGTTTTGACAATGCTTCCAACACTTTCTCATCATCCATTTCCACGGTATAACTCTGAATTTCGGAAGGAATTTTAACTCCATTTGAAGGTTTCCGAACTTTAGATAAGTCCAACACAGGATTTTGAATCACTTCCATCCAATCAATCTGCTCTGATAATTTAACCAAACCGAAATCGGGATGCATAATGAGATATTCCGAGCCGGCGGTTTTCCATTCTTCAGGTAAAATCTGTGGATAAAAAATTGTGTTTTCCGGAATAAACAATCGATCATCAACCGACTGAAAATAAGCATTCCTTCCAATTTCATTGGGAGCAGAGCCATTGAAAATCAGAAAACAACCGTATAAAATATTCGGTTCATCAGACGGAATCGCAAAAGATTTCACCTCATTCAGATCAATTCCCAATCCTTCCATTTCCTGAAACCATAGCAAAGGCGAAGAACCTTTTATCAAAATTCCTTTCTTCGGATAGCTGTTTTTCGGAAAAGGTTTAATTCTTAGTTCCATAATCCAAAATATGTTTAATGAAATTCTTCATATAATCCGTATACATTTCGTCCATTTCTTTAATCTTCAACTGTGTATTTTTCGGCAGGTAATATTCTGAACCGCCAAAATCTTTTCCCGTTGCCAACGCGAGATAACCGTATTGCGTGGAAGGTATATAAAAAGTAGGAATATGCTTGTTGCTGCTTTTAAAAGTAAGCATTCCACGCGTATCAGTGATAATTTCGCTGCCGTCTCCAAAAGTATATTTGTTCTTATTCTGGCTGGCTATAATGTCTAAATCTGTAATATTTTTATTAAAACTATAAACATTATCAAACCTACGCGACAATGCCAATTTGGAAACCACCAATTCTTGTGCTTCGTTAATTCCTATGATTCCGAAATTGCTCAAAATATTTTCTCCACCATTATGAAGCCTCGCCAGCTCTGCGGTATTTCGGATAAATCGTCGGCTTATTTCTTCATTATTTTCTACCTGTTCTATAGAGATTTTACCTTCAATATTGATTTTAAAAATCATCGGAAAATCATCTTCATGCAGATAAAAATTTCGGTTAAAATAAATAAGATTAAAGTTCAACGGAATATTTTGTCCTGTTACATTCAGATCAGAATATTCTCCGGTTATCACATTTAGTTTTGAAAGTAATTTTTTATCCGGCTGATACTGGCAAATAATATAACTTCCCTGTTTATCTTTAGCCAACGCAAACTGTCCTTTCGGTTTTATGGAAATATTTTCAACCAAAACCTCTGAACCACGATGAATTCTAGAACTTACATAAATATTTTTGTTGTAATAATTGTCTGACAAATACGTTCGCAGCAGCTGTTTTTTATTGCTTAGAATATAAAATTCTCCTTCATATAAAAAAGTGGCAATTCTGCTTTTCGGCGTTGGAAACAGCACCGGATAATTCAACGGAACCGGAGTTTTGGATCCACTTTTCTGAGCATTATTATTCTGAACCGCTTTTTTCTTTGGAGTATTTGCCCATAATTCCTGCAACGGCAAGATAATTTTCTGAATATGTTTTCTGGCTCCGTTATGATGTTTATAAAAATTCAGTTCGCCATTGGGAGAAGTCGTGACAATAAATTTCAGCTGATCGCGATTTTCCTGAATTACTTTCTGAAGATTGGGATTGGTTACATTTTCCTCATTCGTAACAAAGAAAACTTCCAGATCTTTTTCAGAATGCTTTTTACTGAAAAACTCGTTCAGTGCAGGTGAAACGTCTAATAAACCACTCACCTGATTCAGATTTTCAACCACTTCTTCCACTTTATCCAGAGACATCGGCGTGATATTTTTACCCAAAGCAAAAACTTTGCATTCTGTGTGTGCTTTCGGATGTTTGATGATTGCAATGGTGGACGCAAAAGACAAAACTTTTGGCGTTCCCCAATTTTTCAGGGAAGTATCAATTAAAATAATTCTTTCAAAAATATTTTCTTCAGGCGGAATTTCCCTTTGAATGTACAATGCCTCGTTATTGGCAATTCTACTCATGAAAACCTCATCTTCATTGGCAAATTCAGACAAAAGCATTCTGTGAAGTTCACCTTTATTTGTCATATCAGAAACGCCTCCAATGGGCTGTTTCCCAGGTGAAAGATGCTTCATCGGAATTTTTAAACCGCTCCAGATTCGTTTAATTAAACTTCCTACCTGAAATGTTTTTGGTTCTTCTATCAATTCCTGAATGAAATCTCCGCCACTTTCTACAGTCGCTTCATCTTCGGCAATTTCATCTTCCAGTTCAAGATCATCAATTTTACCCTGCAATGCATCAATAATAGACTGTGTTGTAGGAAATTTTATGTTTAAACTTTCAAAAATCCTTAAATCATTGTAAACAAAATTTGGCGTTGCATATTTTTTTACCGCACTCTCACTGATCTTGTGTGCTCTTTTTCGGTATCTTCCTAAAATCAATTCAGAATTCCCAGGTGACAATCTAAGATAAACGCTTCCAAACAAGGTTTGTAAAAGGGTAATTCTGTTTTGACCTTTTTTATAAACGTTATCTAAGCTTTTTACGCGTTCAAGAAAATCAACCGTTACATTCACCGTTTTTTTTACAGTGTCTCCGTCGCCATAAAAATTCTTTGTCGGAGCCAATGCATCATTAAAATTAATATACCCATCTTGCGTAGCATACAAAGTTAAAAGCAGAGAACCAAAACTCGGAAAACCTACCTTTAACATTTTCAAAACTTCGATCACATACGCTCTATACGCAATCGGTCCTATATTCGGGATCGAAATAAGGTTGTTTTCATGATAGCCGGATTCATCGGGAACGTCTTCATCAGTCGTCCATTCCCAGAAATAATTTTCATACGATTGGAAATATTGATTTATATCCATTCCTGTGATTTTTCAGTGAGGCGAAATGAGCTTACGGACAATTTTCGAAAATCATTTTTATCGATTGAAAGATAACTTCCGTCTTCGTTCCATAAAAGCCATTTGCCGCGTTCTTCATTATATTTTTTTTGCAGTAAAGTGCTTACGTTTTTAAATTCAAAATCAGAGCCTGTCGGCAACAGATGATCGTTTTTCAGCCAAAATGTTTTTCCCGGAAAGCTCAACAAAGGATTTCCCATGAATAAAGCTTTATCATGAATAACAATCCAGTTGATTTTTTCCAATTTAAATTTTGGCATAGCAATCAACATCTCTTTGATATCTTTCATTGAACATAACAAAGCGATTGCCGGCTGCTCTTCTTCGCTTGGTTTTAGCTTAATTTCAATTTTCCCGTCAATACCAAAAAAATTCTGATTGGAAGGAGGAAAAGTAAGCTGCAAAGCTTTATGAATCGACATCCAAAGCAAACCTGTTCGTATTTTTTTACTCGGAACCAAAGCTTCTATTCTGAATAAAAGTCCGTCTCGTAATTCGTAAAGCAAAAAATCAGGCAACTGCTGAAGCTCCGAAGAAACTGCCTGCTCTTCGGTAAAACCTCTGAGCCAGATGATCTCATCATCCGTCGCGATCTGAACATTTTTCCAGTCACGAATCGAGCCCAGAAAATCTTCAGACGAACGCGGAAATTCTGCCCAATATTCTTTTATGCACTTTGGAGAATCTTCTGCCATAGACTTTCAATTTCTTTTTGAATAAATTGTTTCTGTTCAGGATTTTTGATCCAGTCGCAACGCGTTTGAAGGTATCTTAATTTATCTTTGATAACATTCTGCTCTTCAAAACTTAATGCTCCGCTTTCCCACTTTTCAATTAAAACTTTAACATCTTTCATTACTTCTTCAGGGTTCGGCGTTTTATTTTGCAATGCCTGAGGATGAGACTGAGGGTTTTCATCTTTTTCAATCGTCCTGTTAATGATACCTTCCAAAATTTCAATCTGCTCTTCGGTGTCCCAAATATGTTTCAGCACCCATAAATCAGATAGAATGGCTTCATTTCTTCCGCAAATCAAAGCACTTGCAGCAATCAGATTCTGCAACTTCACCGCTCTACGGTCGGAAATAGCAATTCCTGTATTTCTAAGACTGATAATCGTGTTTAAATACACTTCATAAATAGGCTTTAAATCGATACTTCTGCACAAACCCTGAAGTTCTTTGATCTCATGAGCTAAAATTTCCGGACTTTCTGTTTCCACAAGATTTTCCAGTTTTCTTCCGGCTAAAAGTACCTGCTGAAGAAGATCAGGATGTACATAATCTACATTAATTCTGATCAAAAAACGATCGAACAAAGCATTCAGCGCTTCATCTTCGGGAAGAACATTACTTGCGCCAACAAACATTAAGGCAGGAAGTTGCTTGGTTTCCTTTCCTCTTTTGAAGATCTTTTCGTTCAAAGCCATCAACAGAGAGTTCAAAATCGCTGAATTGGCATTGAAGATCTCATCCAGAAAAACCATTGAAGCTTCCGGCATCATTCCTTCAGTATTCGTCAATAGTTCGCCTTCCTTTAATTTTCGGATATCAAAAGGACCAAAAATTTCGTTGGGTTCGGTAAAACGTGTCAAAAGGTATTCGAAGTTTTTGCCATCTTTTACGGTATTGGCCAATGTTCTTACAATCGCAGATTTCGCCGTTCCCGGAGGACCGTACAAAAAGGCGTTTTCTCTTGCCAGAAGGCAGATTCCCAATAGATCTACGACATCATTTTTTCCAACAAAAGTGTCTTTTACGTAGGACAGCACTTTGTTTAATTTTTCTATATTCTGAGTCATTAATTTTTTATTTTTTTGAAAGCAAAAAGCGTATTTTTTACTACTAAATATTCACATTTTTTAATTCTCTCCAGAAAATATCTTTATACATTCCAAATTCGGCGATCAATAACTGATTGATATAAGGAATTTCAGCAAGCTGATAGGCCTTTTTTTCTACAATTCTTTCAAGATACAGTTTTCGGTAGGTTTTATCTTTCAGTTCTTCTTCCCAATTTATTTTTTCCAGATTCAGATCATATCCAATTCCTGAATAATGAAATTGGAATAGTATTTCTTCCAACATTTTTACCAAAGCATCTTCAGGATCTGCATTTTGAAGAACGATAATAATTTGTGGTAAAAACCTCAACGAAAGATCAGACGACAACATGGATGAAACATCTTTTTTTCCTTTAAATTTTGGAATCAGTTTTTCCAAATTTTTTCCTGTCCCTTTTCTCATAAGATGTAACTGTGCACTGTGATACAGCACTTTTGCCGCCCAAACGGCAGTTTCTTTATCACAAATTATCTTATCCGATAGAAATTCGAGACGTTCTTTTTCAAACTCCGATTCAAAATAATCTGCGGCATCCTGCTCCTCTTTTTTTGAGATTTCCTGAATGTCCGTAAAAATAGTAATGCATTCGTCTTTGCGAAGCATTAACAACGTATCTAAAAAAGGAGATTGCGTGTTCATGATCCAAGAGTCCGTTTAAAATTTTATCACGGACTCTAACAAAAGTAGACATATTATGAATCAGTTGCAAAAGTTGGGGAAAAATCTCAGGAGATTAAGAGTCTGTTTAATTTAAAGGTAAAAATATCCAAGTAAGTAAAGAAGAGTCAACAAGTTAATTTGATAAAGCGTGTTTTCAACTTAAGTTCAATTAAAATCAACCATTTAAAACAATCCTCTTTCTCAGGCGGGATAAAGCCCGTCCCTATTGATTTACAAAACATTACACTCATCGAATGAACTCATTTTTTTCAAGTCAGATGCTGAACCTTTAGTCTACTGTTGATCCGGCAGCAGTTTGGTACTGAGCCATTTTCTGAGAGGCCTTTCATAAAACCTCATGAAAAGATAGGCAGAGACAAAACAAATAATCATTATTAAAATGCCATAGATCCAGGATTCGGTATCCTGTAGCGTTTTATTTTCATTGGCTGCCCATGCTCTGAAAACGTAAATAAAGGGAAAATGAATAATATACATGGGATAAGAGATATTACCTAAAAAAAGACATATTTTTTTCTCTGTCGGATTGGATACTTTTCCGCCGGCACTCATTAAAATAAGTAGTGGGAAGATCATCATCAATACAAGACACTCGTAGAAAGCATTTTTTCCGTACTCTGCACCCAAATGAGGGACAGAAAGTGCTGCAATTAAAATGACACTGGTTGTAAAAAAGGCATATTTTACGGATTTGAGGCTGAAAATTCTCGCCAGAAACATCCCGCTGAGAAAAGAAAAAGACATTCTGATAAATCCTATTCTCAAATGAACAGTATCACTGAAAGACCAACCACCGGTAACCACACCACTTGAGTTTGTAAAGGCATGATGAACCATAAAACCGGCAGCAATTCCCAATAAAATTCCCAATCCTAATTTTGATATTTTCCGGAGAATCAGCGCATAAAAAATATAAGCAATATATTCGAAAAAGAGAGTCCAGTTCGTACCATTCAACGGATACATTTCATCCCATCCTCTGATATCCAGGCTTTTTCCTACTGGAATAATCGTCATGCCGATGAACGTAACGAGCAATAATTTCCACACGGGTGTTTCTCCGATTCTTTCCCAGCCCAGAATCTCCGACTGCTGAAAGTAAAATAAGGAAGCCCCCAACAGAGATCCGATTATAATCATAGGTTGCAGCCTTATCCAGCGACGGGTAAGAAAGCCTTTTATCGACATCCTGTTCCATCGGCTATCGTAAGCATAGCTGATGACATATCCTGAAAGCATAAAGAAGAGATCTACTGCCAGATAGCCGTGATTAATGATCATGGTGGTATGATCCTCAAGGGAAAAAGTTTCAAAAAGGTGTACCAGAAGTACCATTATGGCGCCTACCCCGCGTAAACCATCGAGAATTACATAATGAGGCTTAGGCTGCACAGCGTTAATAACCTGTTTCATCATTTGTTTATGTTTTGCAGTAAAAGTAAACATTTAAAGTCAGATTAACATTTTAACAACTCTTTATTTTAAAGGTTGGAAGATGGAGGTTATGTAAGGTTGTAAAAATCAAAGTCGGTCCATTTCTCTTTGGACTTTTGGAATTATGATAAAATAAAGAGCTACCAGCCTCTCTTCCAGCTTCCTGCTACATTCTTTTCTGACATAAAATTTTAGAAGCTTTACATATTTCATGATAAAAAATAATGCTGTTTTGATGAGAAATCCTGATGATCAGGCTTACCACCTAGCCCTGATTGCAGCGGATACCCCGCAACTGAGTCGGAGGGTTTAGGAATGCAGGGGCTTTAGGGATGGCGGGCGCTGGAGAGCCTGGCGTGAGGAGTATGAGCGGAAAGCAGGATCAAGCTCCTAAAAAAATCCCCGACATAACAAAACAGATCATGGAGATATCATCGGATGTTGAGCTACAAGCAATCCATCGTATATCATTATCATCGTGATGGCTTTATCAATCAAAAAGTTATTATATTTGCTGCTTCAAAATAAAATTATGAGTATTCACATCAGTGCCCAAAAAGGAGAAATAGCTAAAGTATTGTTGCAACCCGGAGATCCGCTTCGTGCACAATATATTGCAGAAAATTTTCTGGAAGGTGCGACATTGGTCAGTAAAACAAGAGGTATTCTGTATTATACCGGACTTTATAAAGGGAAGGAAATCTCTGTGGGAGCCAGCGGTATGGGTTTTCCGAGCATCGGTATCTATTCTTTTGAATTATTTACGGAATACGATGTGGAAACCATTATCAGAATAGGAACCTGTGGAGCCTACGATACCGACCTTCAGCTGTTTGATATTTTAAATGTTGAAAATGCAGCCAGCGAGAGCACCTATGCAAAATATGCCTGGGAGATTGATGGGGATATACTTTCTCATCAGGGAAATATTTTTGGCACTATCAATGAGACAGCTCACGAGCTTTCATTAAAAGCAAAGGCAATCAATGTTCACAGCAGTGATATTTTCTACAGAAAGGATCTGGCCATTCCGGCCATTGCATCGAAGTACAATTGCCCTGCGGTAGAAATGGAGGCATTTGGACTGTTTGCAAATGCGCAACACCTGGGGAAAAATGCAGCTACGATCCTTACAGTCACCGATATTATCCCTACTCACGAAAAGATTTCAGCCGACGAAAGAGAAAAGGCTTTAAAACCAATGATTGAACTGGCTTTGGAGTCGGCCATTAAAAGTTTATAAGATAACCTGAACTTCATTAAAGTACTTTTGTCTTTTTAAAAACTTAAAATCAGGTGAAGTATCATTAATATCACGTTAAACAGAGTCATCAGCTCGCTTGAAAAATAAAAAAAGAGTTTTGCAATAAATGTAAAACTCTTTTTCTATAGTCTGAAAAAACTTTTGGCTACCTCTGTGGTTTCCTCTGCAACTTCAGAAATGCCTATTTTCTTTATATGGGCAATACTTTGGGCAACATAAGGAAGGAATGAAGGTTCATTTCTACGGCTTTGCGGCCTGGAGATATTTTTCGGGAGCATGAAAGGAGCGTCTGTTTCAATCATCATCCGGTCAAGCGGTACGTAACGAACCACTTCTTCCAGATGCTTAAACCTGCTTTGATCACTTACTGCCCCGGTAAGCCCCAGGTAAAACCCTTTATCCAAATAAATTTTCGCTTCATCTAAGGTCCCGGTAAAACAGTGGATTACTGCTTTGGGAAGTTGCATTAAATATTCATCGGTAATGGCCATAAACCTTTTAAAAGCTCCTCTTTCGTGCAGGAAAAGCGGTTTATCAACTTCAATTGACAATTCGAGATGAGCACGATAACACTTTTCCTGGACAGATCGCGGTGAAAAATCTCTGTCGAAATCTAATCCGCATTCACCCACTGAAACAGTGGCATCTCTTTTGAGCAATGCTCTTAATTCATTCATGCCTTCATTGCTGAACGATTTTGCGTCGTGAGGGTGAATTCCTGCTGTTGAATACAGAATTTCCGGATATTCTTCTGCTATTTCTGCGGATTCTTTACTTCCACGGACGCTGGTTCCCGTAAGGATAATCTGCTCCACGCCGTTATTCACTGCGCGATTGATAATTTCCTCCTGATCATTATAAAACTGTTTATTGGTTATATTAATCCCAATGTCGATAAATGTATTCATTTTTTAATTTAATTTTTACATAAATGATGGTCGGCCTGCCCATATTTCGTGATGCAGATACGACTTCTCATTTTTTTTTTGACCAGGCAAATTTATCTTACCCCAGCGCAGTCTATTTGCGTAATTAAAGAATATTTGGCTTCCTAAGTCATTTTTTTTTAAATCTCCTCCGCTTTCATTTTTCAAAATTTCTTATTTTTGTGTAAGTTTGATAGGCTTAATAGATATAGCTAATCGCTCTGATACTAAAAAATTTAATTATAACTTAACGGTTTATAGCCTTTTTTACTCTAATTTTATCGGAAGTTGAAGAGGTAAAAAAATAACCTTCCCGTTTTAAAATATATACACACTGTGAAAAAATTTTCAGTTCTTATCGCTAATTACAATAACGGCAAGTACTTCAAAGAGTGCTACGATTCCATCATTTCCCAGTCCTATCCCAATTGGGAGGTGATTATCGTCGATGATGCGTCGACTGATGACTCTGTGGAGACCATCCGTAATATCATTAAAGACGATAACCGCTTCAAACTCTATGAAAATAAAGATAACAGAGGCTGTGGTTTTACGAAAGGACACTGTATGGATTTTGCCACAGGTGAAATATGCGGGTATCTGGATCCTGATGATGCCCTCTATCCTCAGGCTTTAGAAAAATCTGTCGAAGCCTACAATCGCCACCCTAAGATTGTTGCTACCTATTCGCGGATGACGATGTGTAATGATAAGTTGGAGGGTGACACAGTATTTACAAAAACAAAAGCGGTTTATAACGACAAATATTTTTTTAATTATCCTATTCAGTTGGCTCATTTTTTTACTTTCAAAAAGGAAGTATACGACAAAACTTCAGGTATTAACCCCGATCTTTGTAATGCGGTAGATCAGGATCTTTATCTGAAAATCCTCGATCACGGAGATCCGGCCTTTGTTGATGAAAACCTTTATAAATACAGGCTTCATTCTCAGGGGATTTCTCAGTTCAAATCTAAAAACAGTGCTAAAGAATCTTTTGCCAAAGTCATCTTTGATACAATGAACAGGCGCTCATTAAAGTCCATCAACAAAGTGAAGGTTCCTCAGACGTATAACAATTCAACGGAGATATTTGATTTGCTGGTCTACCAGACGAAGTTTCTGTATCGTTTAAAAACGAAGGCCAAACTCTTTCTGGGACGATAATTATTCATTGATAAAAGGTTCCAGAAACCCGATGAGTTGAGTTCCTCCATGGCTCCAACGTATGCCATGCCCTTCTTTTTCACGGATTTCAAAAACAAGCTGATGTTTGTAATGAAAAAAGACATTCCACCATGTTCGGTTATCTAAAATATGGTTTATTTTTTCCATTACCATTGCTTGTTTTTGCTTATTATTCCCTTTTACTTCACCCCAAAATTGGTCATCCATTCTTCCGACATGCTTTTCCCAGGCGCGTTGTGCAGTAGTGATTTCCTGATTAAAAAGTTTTTCACAACTATCAATTAAAATCGATCTTAATGGCGGGATAGCCGATTCATCACGGATACTGGCAGAAGTAATCCGCTGTCCCAGAATATTCAGCCAATGTTCAAAAGCAAGATTTTCGAGAGATATCGTCTTCATTTCCGATGATGCTTTTCTGTCAAGAATATCGATGAATAAACTAAAACTTTCAGACCTTTGAATTAGAGTTTCCTCATTGAAATGAGGCAGCTGAAAATCATTCATTCCATCTTTAAACCGTTTGATAGTATTACTTAAATCACTCAAATGCTCATCCACTAAAATAGGAGCATATTTTTCTTTCCATTCTTCAGAAAAAAAAGAAATATAAGGTTCGAATAGATTCATTTTAAAAAAGCTTTATCAGATTTGCGGATCTATTTTCATTCTGAATTAAATATGCTGCAAGATTAAACCAATGCCCACAGTTATCCAGAATCCAGGCATCTGAAGACACGACAATCCCCGCGTTTTCAACTAAAAACCGATCCGGATTGAATTCTAAATATACTTCCCAATTCAAAGCCTTTCCCTGTGCAAACTCCTCGATCATTTGTTTTATTCTTCCGCTGTTAGAAACGGGTTGATCAAAGATCCAGATTATTTTTCCCAGTCTCAGCTGTTGAAAAAGAGATCCGATCATTTCAATAACTTCCAAAGTCTGATTAACCCTTTTATAAGTCCCATGAACCCCTGAAAGATCACGATAACAGCCATCCAAACCCTGAAAAATATATGCGCCTGAAAGTAAACTTTCCAGTAGAATCACAATGTTAAATCCATCCAGATAAACAGTCTTATTTTCTAAGTCCGACGCACCTAATTCTTTTGCTTTTCTCTCTATAATTTGAGCTTCCGAAGCCGCAGCTCCCCGAAAAGCCTGAATCTGTCTCGTTTTCAATCGATATCGGTTTCCCGCCAGATCACAGCTCGCTTTTTCAGCGTATCCGTGGCTCAGAAGATATTTTACATCGCGAACAGCCTTTTTTAGCTTTTCGATCTGTTTTTCTGAACCAAAAAGATCATCATCACCCGTATTTTTCCCGCGGTTCCTATTATTCATACCCAAAAATAGAATATTTAAAGAAAAATGCAGAGGAGACCATTCAAAATTTTCCGTCAATTTCCAAAAATTAGAAAGTCAGTGATAAAATCGGGAAAAACAAACTCCATTAAAACCGTGTAAAATTCATTTTTTATCGTAAAAAATAACAGGTAAATCAAGTCTTATCCACTTGTAAAATAATCAAATAACAGCACCCTTATCATACAAAATAAGATATTTAAAAAATCTCATTGCATATTATATAAAATTATTACATTTAGGGACTTTCAATTATTAATAAATCATGAACATTGATTAACATTTTATATTGAAAACTCTTTTTGAGCCAGAATTTCTAAAATAAACATTTTGATCAAATTCAATTTTAGGATCACATCGTTCAAAAAGCGCAATCGATTGCATGAGAATAAAAATTAAACAACACTATAATGGCTATTATAACAGGCAACAAAGAATATTTTAAAGGCATTGGAAAGATTCAGTTTGAAGGAAGAGAATCTGATAATCCGCTGGCTTTTAAATTTTATGATGAAAATAAAATCGTTCGCGGAAAAACGATGAAGGAATATTTCAAATTTGCAACCGCTTACTGGCATACATTCTGCGCAACAGGGGGAGATCCGTTCGGTGTGGGAACTCAGCAATTTGATTGGTTAACGTCCAGCGATGTTAAGCAAAAAGCAACCGAAAAAATGGATGCTGCATTCGAATTTTTCACAAAACTAGGCGTTCCTTACTACTGTTTCCATGATTATGATTTGATTGATGAAGCTGATAATTTCATTGAATCTACAAAGAGATTAGAATTCATCACCGATTACGCTAAAGAAAAACAGGCGGCTTCCGGTGTTAAACTATTGTGGGGAACTTCCAACTGCTTTTCAAATCCGAGATTTATGAACGGGGCGGCTACCAATCCCTCTTTTGATGTTTTGGCTTACGCGGGAGGTCAGGTTAAAAATGCGTTGGATGCAACCATTAAATTAAATGGTGAAAACTACGTTTTCTGGGGTGGTCGTGAAGGCTATATGTCTTTATTGAATACCGATATGAAACGTGAGCAGGAACACTTGGCTCAATTTTTACATTTGTCCAAAGATTACGCGCGTTCACAAGGATTTAAAGGCGTCTTTTTCCTTGAACCAAAGCCAATGGAACCTACAAAACATCAATATGATTTTGATGCCGCAACCTGCTTAAATTTCCTTCGTCAATATGATTTATTGGATGACTTTAAGCTTAATATTGAAGTGAATCACGCAACTTTGGCTCAACATACTTTTGAACATGAACTGCAGGTTGCTGCCGATAATAACGTATTGGGAAGCATTGATGCTAACCGTGGAGACTACCAAAATGGTTGGGATACAGACCAGTTCCCTGTTGATTTGTATGAAATGACACAGGCTATGTTAGTGATTATCCAAGCCGGAGGTTTCCAGGGCGGGGGGGTGAATTTCGATGCAAAAATCAGAAGAAACTCAACCGATCTTGAAGATATTTTCATTGCTCACATCAGTGGAATGGACAATTTTGCAAGAGCATTTCTGGCAGCAGATGCTATTTTAGAAAAATCAAAATATACAGAAATCAGAACCAACAGATATTCATCTTTCGATTCAGGGAAGGGAAAAGATTTTGCAGAAGGAAAACTTTCCTTAACTGATCTGGCTTCACACGCGGAAGGTCTTGGAGAAGTAGGCAGAGAAAGCGGAAAACAGGAATATCTGGAAAGTTTGATCAATCAGTATTTATAGTTTTTTCAAAACATAAATGACACGAATAACTGCACAGATATCAATACTAAAATATTTGTGTCATCAGTGAAAATAGTTGTGCTATTTGTGTTTAAAAAAAATTTAACCATAATTAAAACTACATGAAACTATGCAAATAATAGATTCCGGACCCCAATATTCTTCGGGAGCAAAAGCAGAGATCAACATGACCTATGTTACTGTGCTGACATTGGTGGCGACATTAGGCGGACTTTTATTCGGTTATGATACGGCTGTAATTTCCGGAGCAGAAAAGTCTATTCAGGAATATCTGATCATCCCATTGGGATTGAGTTCTCTGGCACACGGAGCCACAATTTCGAGCGCACTGATCGGCTGTATTATCGGAGGTGCTGTTTCAGGATATTTTTCATCAAAACTGGGAAGAAAAAAATCTTTGATGCTGGCTGCATTTTTATTTTTCATCAGTGCTTTGGGAGCTGCTTATCCTGAATTTTTATTCTTCAAGCACGGCGAACATTCTATAGGTGTTTTGCTGGCCTTCAACTTTTATCGAATTATCGGAGGAATCGGCGTTGGGTTAGCCTCAGCCGTTTGCCCGATGTATATCGGAGAGATTGCTCCGGCGGAAGTTCGCGGAAGATTGGTTTCATTAAACCAGTTTGCGATTATCTTCGGAATGCTGGTGGTTTATTTTGTCAACTGGGGAATCGCAGATGGAAAATCAGTAGAGTGGATTAATGATATCGGCTGGCGCTATATGTTTTTATCATTAACCATCCCTGCTGCGCTATTCGGAATTTTGTTATTTTTTGTTCCTGAAACACCGAGATATTTAACCTTAATCAAAAAAGATGATGAAGCACTTAAAATTTTAACCAAAATCAATGGTCAGCTTCGCGGTCATCAGATTTTTAATGAAATAAAAGGCACTGTTGCCGAACATAAAAGTGAGATTTTCGCTTTCGGGAAAACGGTCATCATTATCGGGATTTTGCTTTCTGTTTTTCAGCAGTTTGTGGGAATTAACGTTGCTTTGTACTACGCACCGAGGATTTTTGAAAGCATGGGCGTTCATAAAGATGCTTCCATGTTACAGACTGTAGTGATGGGATTGGTTAACGTAGTCTTTACCGTTGTCGCGATTTTCACCGTTGATAAATGGGGAAGAAAACCTTTACTGATCGTTGGTTCCATCGGAATGGCGATCGGAATGTTTGCCATTGCTATTTTCTCCTATCTGCATATAATCGGGATTGCAACATTGGTATTTATCATCGTTTATACGGCATCTTTCATGATGTCCTGGGGGCCGATTTGCTGGGTTTTAATCTCAGAACTCTTCCCTAACAAAATCAGAGGAGGGGCGATTGCAATTGCCGTTGCCGCACAATGGGCAGCCAACTATTTAATTTCATCCACTTATCCTTTCATGATGGAATTCAGTGGGGCGTTTACTTACGGCTTTTACGGCGTGATGAGTGTTTTATCCTTACTTTTCGTTTGGAAAATGGTTCCTGAAACGAAAGGAAAATCATTAGAGGAAATAGAAACCCTTTGGAAAAAATAAAAATTTCTTACATCATACACACTTAGTTAGGTGAAGGACATCATTTTTTGATGTCCTTCATTATTTTTACTTACGATTTGCTTCACTAAGCTTAAAAACATGCTTTATCAAATCAATTTGTTGGTTCTTCTTTGCTCGCGTGAATATTTTTTACATTTAAATTAAAACTTAAACATACTCTAAAATTCATGATCAAACCTCATTGAATTTTATTATTTTTAAACCATTCATTCAATCGGATATAAACATCTGAATTAAGCTAAATTTAAACTAAGCCATGAAAAAAACACTTTACTTATTCGCTGTTGCGGCATCCGGTTTTTTATTTTCTCAAAAAACACCTATTACGCTCCTTCCTTCCGGACATATTGTGGCGAAAGCTACTATTGAAGGGAAAGAAGGGAACTTTATTTTTGACACAGGAGGCGGAATCAATTTATTTTTTGACAGTTTTGCTAAAGATTTAAAACAGAAAACAACCTACAATTTCCTGACTGCTTACCGCGCAACGGGTGAAAGAATGGATATTCCGGTATTTCAGAGCAGTGAAGTTTCGTTTGCCGGAAAAAAATTCGCCAACATTCCCTACTCTACTTTTGATATGAAACTCAATGGGATCGACGGACTGATCTCACTTCCCATGTTCAGCGAAACCGATTTTATTATTGATTTTGATAAAAAAGAAATTAATTTAACTGATCTTTCCAAAGAAAAAAACACCAAGGTATTTGATATTCAGATTACCACAAATGCGGATAAATCGTTGGATATTTTCACGTATATCATGCTTAATGATCAATATAAAATTCAGGTTTTATTAGATTCCAGAGCGGGAAATGATTCGTTCTGGATTAGTGATAAATTCATAAAAACCTTAAACATCGATAAAGAAAAACTACAAGTTCTGGAAAAGAAAAGTGAATTTGATGAAAAGGTCGTTACAAAATTTTTTAAAGGTTCTTTGTCATCTATTTCGAATAAATATGTAACCCTGAAGGATCCGAAAGTGATGTTTGTGGAAGGTCTTATTTATGAAGGAAAAACGAGCATCAACTGGTTCGGAAAAAAAAATAGGCATCAGCCTTAAGAATAAAAAAATGTACCTTCTGGATTAGTATCCGTGTTAATAACGAGCGAATAGCCGACGGCATTGATAAAAATGATGATCAGGTTTTCCCGTCGGAAAATTTACTTATAAAATAATACTTTTTTACAGTACAGATATGCTTTATTTGATTAAATTTACGTCAATAATGTATATCCATCCGATGGATAGAAAACAGCAATAAAAAAACTTATATGATAAAAAAAAGTGCCACGATATATGATATTTCGAAGAAGCTAAATGTCAGTGTGGCAACTGTTTCCAGAGCATTGAACGATCACCCGAGAATAAGTCAGGCCACAAAAGATCTTGTAAAGAAGACGGCAAAAGAAATGAACTATAAGCAGAATAATCTTGCTAAGGCCTTAAAAAGTGGAGAAACCAAAAACGTAGGAATTATTGTTCCTTTTGTAAATACCAATTTCTTCTCCTCGGTGATTCGCGGAATTGAAGAAGAACTTTCGCCTTTCGGCTATCACGTTATTATCTGCCAAAGCCACGAAGATGTAAATATTGAAAAAAAGCATCTGAATACTTTACTCAACGCTCAGGTGGACGGCATTTTCATGTCGGTTTCTAAAACGACAATCGATACAGAACATATTCAGAACATTTTAGATACCACCAATACGCCGATTATCTTTTTTGACCGTAAAAAGGATATTTCAGGAATCAGCACGGTGGTGATTGACGACTACAGAGGAGGGTATATTGCGACTGAACATTTAATTAAAGAAGGCTACAAAAACATTTGTCATTTCGCGGGAGATCTGAATCTTGAAATCTATCAGAACCGTTTGAATGGTTATAAACAGGCCTTAGTAGATCACCATTTACCTGTAAAGGAAGAAAATATTTTGCCTACAGGCAGTTCTATCGATGCAGGAATTGATGCTATTAAAAAGCTATGGGATAAAAAATCGGTTCCGGATGCTATCTTTTCGTCGAGTGACTTTACGGCATTGGGCGCCTGTCAGGAACTAAAAAAGCGTCATATTAGAGTTCCCGAAGAAGTTGCCGTGATCGGTTTCTCCAATGAGCCATTTACCCAGTTTATGGAACTTCCGATAAGTTCTGTAGACCAAACCCCGGTGACCATGGGAAAAATGGCAGGACAGGTTTTTCTGGAAAGAGTAAAAGAAAACAGCTCAGGTATTTCCATTGAGAAAAAAGTGGTTCTGGAACCGCAGATTTATATCAGGAAGTCTTCTAAAAAAGGGCAGCTTTAATCATTATCATTCTAAAAGAATTTAAACTTATATAAAAAACAGCTTCAGAAAAAGTTGTTTTTTTGTCTTGGAACCTAAGAAACAAAAATTCAATACTTGGAATTTTCCACTAAAGAACAGTTTTATTCTCTAAAAGTCTCATAACTTTTGCGAATGGAAATAAGCTACATGATTAATTGTTTGTCTCACACACGAGCAGTACGATTTTTTACGCTCGCAAAACTATTTTTATCTACACTCTGCTTCGGATGTTGATTTTTACAAACATCCTCCTAGAACTTCTGATTAAAATATTAGACAGTATGTTCGCACCCTTGTGAGGAAATATAAAAAAGAGCATTCTATAGCCGTTGATTTAAAATGAAAACATACCTTATTTATTCTAAGTCTACATCAATTTTATAATCATTTAACTTTTAAAAAGTCCATAAGAATTCATTTTATACTTATATTTACCTTCAACTAAATTAAAATTCAATATGAAAAAGATGAAAACAGCGGGAATCTTAGCGATTCTCTTTCTGGGAACGGAAACCGTTTTTTCTCAATCCAGAAAAACAGAATCCATTAAAGGGGTAGAAAAAACAGATAACAATAAAAAAATACAGGTAGAAGGCATCGGTCATAAGCTTACTTATACCCTTAACGGAGGTACTGTTGATGTGGAAGGAGGCGATAATACGATCACCATAAAAGGGAGTGCAAAGAAAATTTCTGTTTCAGGAACCGGAAATACGGTATACATCGATAGAGTAGATAACATCGAAATGGAAGGAGGTAACAATACCATATTCTATAAAACTTCAGGTACAAAAAGCGGGAAACCCAACACTTCACTGACGGGGATAGGAAATAAAGTAGCAAAGCAATAAATATTATTAACACTTAAAAATATACCTATGTCACGGATTTTTAGTCTGTGACATTTTTATTATGGAGGACTAATTTAAGTTTTGGCTAAAGCCAATATGAATTGTGTATTCATTAAACGGGCTAAAGCCCGTTTCTATTGATATAAATATCTTGATTAGATTATACTTATATTTATTCGTGTAAAAAAGTGCTACTCGTGTTTAAAAGAAAATGCTCCTCACCGAAGTAAGAAGCATTTTCAACCCTAATATTTATATAATTAAAACAATAATTATAAAGAAACACCCCTTCTCCAAGGGATGAAATCATTCTGATTCAGTAGATCGGCTTTGGTTTTTACTTCGCCGCTTGCTACTTTTATAATATATTCTAACAATTCATCTGCTGCTTCAGGAATGGTTTTGTCTCCACTAATCACTGTTCCTGCATTAAAATCGATGATATCTGACATTTTCTCAGATAAAATCGTGTTTGAAGAAATCTTCACCACCGGCGAAATAGGATTTCCCATGGGTGTTCCAAGACCTGTTGTGAAAAGTACAACTGTTGCTCCTGAACCGACCAAAGCGGTGGTACATTCGGCATCATTTCCGGGGGTACATAAAAGGTTAAGCCCAGGTTTAGTAGCATATTCTGTAAAATCCAACACTTCCACAATCGGTGCGGCTCCTCCTTTTTTAGCGGCTCCTGCAGATTTCATAGCATCGGTTATTAAACCGTCTTTAATGTTTCCGGGAGATGGATTCATATCAAAACCTGATCCTGCTGCGACTACAGATTTCTCAAAATCCTGCATCAGTTTAAGGAATTTCACACCATCTTCATCGTGGATACAACGGTTCACCAGCTCCTGCTCTACTCCACACAATTCAGGGAATTCAGCAAGCATGGTTGTTCCGCCCACTGCCGCCATAATATCGGAAACTTCACCTAAAACAGGGTTTGCTGAAATTCCTGAGAAACCATCTGAACCGCCACATTCCAAACCGATATTCAGTTTGGTGATGGGTGCAGGTTTTCTTTCAATATCGTTGGCTTTTTTAATTCCTTCATAAGAATCTTTAATCACACCGGTTAACATTTCGTCGATCGTTCCGGATTTCTGCTGTTCGTATACGACAATCGGTTTTTTGCTGTTTGGGGCCAAAGCGTGAAGTGCATCCATAAAGATTTGCACCTGAAGGTTTTGACAACCCAAACTGAGAACCGTTGCACCCGCAACATTTGGATTGTTCACATATCCGGCAAACAATCTTCCCAATGCTTCGGCATCCTGACGAATTCCGCCACAGCCCCCTTGATGTGTGATAAATCTAACATCAATATTTTTAAAAACTCTGGTATCTTCTTCCTCTTCCACCGCCACATCTGATGTTTCGCCACCATTTAATAATGATCTTAATAGCAGTTGATGTTTGCTTGCTTTATCGTGAAGCAATTCTTTTTCGAAGATATTTTTCAGCGTTTCGATATTCTTGTTTTCGCAGAATACCAAAGGAAAGAAAAGCCAGACATTTTCTGTTCCCACCTGTCCGTCTTCACGGTGATATCCCATGAAAGTACGGTCTTTCCATTTATCAACATTGGGTGGAGTCCAGCCTAAAGTAGCCGTTTTCCCTTCTACTTTTGCGCTTTGGTGTTTTACGTTTTCAGTTGTAATGACTTCTCCTTTTTTGATGGACTGATTCGCCTTTCCAACGATTACGCCATACATAATGATATGGTCGCCATCTTCAAAGTCTACGGCCGCGAATTTGTGTTTCGCCTTCGTGTCTTTTATAATTTCGTAAGTAAGTTCACCCAAAGTAACCGTTTCCCCCTGCGCCAGATCTACCAGCGCCACCACTACATTATCCTTGGGATTTACTTTTAGTACTTTCTTTTGCATTTTTTCTAAGAATAAAATTGTATAAAATGATGATATGCAGTTTCTACGCCGTTTTGGTCTATTTCCCACAAAGCTTTTGCCACTGCATCTTTCAGGCCTTCAACCTGAGTAAGGTCTGTATCCCAGAAAGTAGTTTCGCTTAATGAAAGTTCTGCTACTTTTCCGTAATCTTCGTTTGCCCAGATTTCTTTGAATTTAGCAACAATAGCTTCTTCATCATTAATCGGTAAAGCTTTTTCGCCAAAACTTCCCTGATAGAACCTGATCAAACTTGCTAAGGAAAATACCAGATTCAATGGTAATTTTTTATTGATTTCTACGTAGCCTAACAAGCTGGGAAGGATTCTCACTTTAAATTTAGAAACAAAATACAGCGCGATACTTGCCTGATAATGTTTAATAAAAGGATTTCTGAATCTATCGAAAACTTCTTCTGCAAAATCTTTTAATTCAGTTTCATCTAAACCTAAGGTTGGATTAACTTCATTAAATACCGTTTCACTTAAAAATTGACCGATAAACGCATCATCAATAGATTCTTTTACCGTTTCTTTTCCTGCTAAAACTGCCGGAGCCAACATCAGGGTATGGCCGCCATTCAGGATTCTTACTTTTCTTAAACGGTAAGGTTGGATATCATCAACAACCAAAATCTGTTCGTTGATTTTGTTGAATGGAATTCTTTCATTTAAATTTCCAGCTTCTTCAATTACAAAAAGAAGGAAACATTCTGAAACCACCATCATCTGATCTTCATAATCCAGTTGATCTTCATACGCTTCTGCATCGTTTTTAGGATAACCCGGAACAATCCTGTCAACCAATGTATTATGGAAATAATTATTTTGGTTAATCCATTGCACAAATGATTCTTCTAAATTCCAAAGCTGAGCATATTTTAGGATGATATCTCTTAATGCAAAGGCATTGTTTTCAATTAATTCACAAGGAATAATTCTCAAACCTTTATCAGCTGTACCATTGAAATGCTTGAATCTTTCGTAAAGTAAAACTGTTACTTTCGCAGGGAAATTCTTATGCGGACCTTCGTAAGAAGTCTCCGTTTCATCATAAGCTATTCCTGTTTCAGTGGTATTTGAAAATACAAATTCCAATTCTTCTTCTTTCGCTAAAGCTAAGAATTCATCATAATTTGCATAAGGGTTAATCGATTTCTGAATTGCAGAAATCACCTGCTTTTCATCAATAATTTCACCTTTTTTAATTCCTCTTGTAAAAAGCGTATATACATTATCCTGCTCTTCCAGTTTATGAACCGAACCGTTCGGAGTGGGTTGTACATTAACAATTCCACCTTTGAAATCAGTTTCCTTGTTTAATTTATCGATCACATAATCGGTGAATCCTCTCATGAAATTTCCGCCACCAAACTGTACAATTTTGATTGGTAATTTTTCCTGAGAACCATTTAATTCACGATTTAATTTTTGTTTTATTTGATTTTCCATCTTTTCTAATGTTGCTTGCGCTTGTTTTTAACGCAAAGGGCGCAAAGTTTTTTTCGACTACTAATCGTTTTTAAGTTCGCAAAGGCGTTTCACTTAAATAAGATCACGAAGTTTTTTCTTAATCAAACCTTTAAGGTTTAAGGCTGAATATTTTATTTAATTACTTTATATTTTGGAACCAATGTTTTCATCACGCTCCATGCGATCAGGTATGCTACAGCACACACTGAGAAAATAATCATGTATCCTTTATCAATTCCGTCTACGACTACTGCGCCTGATTTTTCTAATTGTTCAAAGAATCCATCTGGTAATCTTTCGTTGATGTATTGTGGATATTTTTCCAATAAAGGTGTTCCGTCAACCGTTGACCAAGCTTTGTGAGCATGATCGAACAAAACTCCTGAGGATTTATTGATGATAAATGAACCAATTCCACCTGCCATTCCACCAATTCCGGTGATCGTTGCAATCGCTTTTTTCGGGAACATATCGCCCACTGTTGAGAATATGTTTGCCGACCAGGCTTGGTGTGCCGCTCCCGCTACGCCAATGATTAAAACAGGAATCCAGTAGGTTGCTGAACCAAGAGGTTGTGCTAATAATGCTAATAAAGGGAAAAATGCAAAGATCAACATGGCTCTCATTCTTCCTGAGTAGGCGTTCATTCCTTTCTTTTCCACAAAATATTTTGGTAGCCATCCTCCGATAATCGACAATAAAGTGATCATATAAAGAATGAATAATGGGAATGCACTTTGCGTGGAATCCATTTTGTATACCGAGCTTAGATAAGCCGGAGTCCAGAATAAAAAGAACCACCAGACACCGTCTGTCATGAATTTTCCGAAAGCAAAAGCCCAGGTCTGTCTGTAGCTGAAACATTCTTTGAATGTGAACACTTTTTCAGGCGCTGATGTTTCTTCAACGGGAAGATCATCCTGATCCTGATTGATATATTTCAGTTCATGTTCGTTTACTCTTTTATGTTCGTGAGGTTTTTTATATACAAATACCCAAAGTCCCATCCATACAAATCCTAACGCCCCAATGATGATAAATGCCCATTCCCAGCCCATTGCTTTTGCAATGAAGGGGATTGTAAGCGGTGCTGCCAAAGCTCCAACGGTAGCTCCTGCATTCCAGATACTTGTAGAAAATGCTCTGTCTTTTTTAGGGAAATATTCAGCGGTCGTTTTAATTGCTGCCGGAAAATTTCCAGCTTCTCCGATCGCCAATACAAAACGTGCAAAAATAAATAGTGTTACACTCGTACTGATAATCGCTGAAGTATTGGATATCGTACCGATCAATTCTTTAGAACCATGAAAACCGGCAAACCAATTTCCTGTAAGAATTCCCGAAGTGGCAATTCCACAGAATGCATGTAAAACCGCACCAACAGACCAAACTCCGATTGCCCAAAGGAAACCTTTTTTGGTATCCATCCAGTCTACGAATTTTCCTGCGAAAAGCATTCCCACGGCATAGAAAATAGAGAATAATGCGGTAATATTTCCGTAATCATTATTGTTCCAGTGAAATTCCGGAGCAATGAAATCTTTCCATGTTAAAGATAAAACCTGACGATCCAGATAATTAATGGTGGTCGCCAAAAACAAGAGCAGACATATCGTCCATCTGTATTTTGTAGGTTTAAGAGATTTAACTGAACTCATATTAGTTTTAGAATTAGTTAGTTTTTTGAATATTTTTTAATAATGATTCTTGTTTTTAACGCAAAGTCCGCAAAGATTTTTCTTGACTACTAACTGTTTTTAAGTTCACAAAGGCGCTCTGTTAACCAAGACAGCAAAGTCTTTTGCTTTACGTTATCATTATTATTTTAAAGTCTGAATGATATCAAGTACTTTTTTTGTTTCGTTTTCAATCGTTACATAGTCTTTTGCAGCCATCAACTCTTTACTCACAAGCTTGCTTCCCATTCCTACCGCAGAAACTCCGGCTTTGAACCAGCTTTCGATACTTTCTTTCGTGGTATCTACTCCACCGGTCGGCATAAATTTCAGATTTGGAAAAACATCTTTGATCGCACTCATAAATCCTGCTCCCAAAGCATTTCCGGGGAATAATTTAATAAAACTTACTCCTGCTGCTTCAGCCGTGATGATTTCAGTTGGTGTCATACAACCCGGACTGTACAGTAGATCTTTAGGAATTAAAAATTCCGCCACTTCTGCTACAAAACCCGGACTGATAAAGAAATCTGCTCCTGCATTGTAATAGGCTTCTGCCTGCTGTAAATTCTTAATAGTTCCGATTCCTAAAAGCATTTCCGGCATTTCTGCATTACGGATTTCCACCATTTTGGTGAAATTACTCAACGCCGATTCGCCACGGCTTGTATATTCCACTGCACGGATTCCCGCTTTGTAAAGTGCTCTTAATATATCTAACGTTACCGTTTCATCAGCATTATAATACAGTGGCAAAGCGCCCTGACTAATGATGGTATTGGTAACTGATTGAATTTTTGTCATTTTGTTTGAATTATTTTGTTAAAATAATCTTTGATAGGGTTCTATCCATCCTTTAGTGTGCTGTTACTTAATTTTTTTATCTTTTTTGAACACGGAGTTCACAAAGATTTTTATAATTACTAACTGTTTGTAAGTTTCACAAAGCCGCTTCGCTTACAAAAGATCATAATAGCTATGGCTTAGACTTTCTTTGAAAGGGTTGCTAAAAACTATCAACCAGCAACTAACAACAAAGTCTCTATCTCTTGATTCGTCCTCCCGAGTTTCCAGCCATTACTTCCAGAATATCTTCCGCGCTGCTGTAGTTGATATCTCCTAAAATCGTGTGTTTGATCGCACAGGCTGCATTGGCAAAATTCAGGGCTTTTTCGTCATCAAAATTAATCAGGCCATAAATTAAACCCGCGGCAAAAGCATCTCCCGTACCGATTCTGTCGACTACATTGTCTATTTCTAAAAATACCGTTTCAACATAATTTCCGTTGATCAAAGCTCTTCCCTGTGTTTGCTGAGAACTTGCCGTAACCCCGATTCTTATTTTATCGAAAATTTTATGGATTGATGGACATTGTCTTTTTAATTCTTCACAAGCTTCCAGGAAACCTTGTTGATCTGATGAAAACTGAGTTCCGAGAATTTCATTGATTTCATTCACACCACCGATAAATATTGTTGATAAAGAAACCAGTTCTTTCAACACTTCATTTCCGTTTTTACCATATTTCCAAAGGTTGGAACGGTATGCGGGATCAGTTGTCACTTCAATTCCCAATTCACGGGCGGTCTGTAAACCTTCTTTCAAAGCTTCATAAGCCGTTTCAGAAATTCCCGGGCTAATGCCTGTCCAGTGGAAATACCGGCAGCCTTCCAATGCTTTCTTCCAGTCGATTTTATCTGGCTGAATATTGGCGAAAGAACCGTTCAATCTGTTGTAAGCAATTCTGCTGGCACGAACTGAAGATCCTACTTCTAAAAAGTACAGCCCCAGAGGATGTTCATTTTTAGAAATAAAATAGGTATCAATTCCAAAGCTTTTTACAAAAGAAAGCGCAGATTCACCTACAAAATCATCAGAAACACTACTGATATGTCTCACATCACAACCCATTGTTGCCAATGAAGAGGCTACATTCAGCTCTGTTCCGCCGAAAAAGAATTCCATTTCGTGGCTTTGCTTCATGGTTCTGTTGCCGGGTGGCGAAAGTCGCATGATGACTTCTCCGAATGTGATTATTTTGTTGCTCATAGTTTTAATTAACTCTCTTTATTTTAACCACAAAAGGCACAAAAGTTTTTGACACTTTAGTCATCTTGAAGTTTAATATATTGAAAATATGAAGATCACATAAGTTTAAAAATCAAAGATTTTTATACGTTTCTTTAACTTTCGAGGATCTCATTATTTTAAATCTCTCACAGATTAAGCAAATTTTGCCAATTTAAATAATTTGCGTAATCTGCTGAATCTGCGAGGGACATTATTTAAATTTAAAAATCAAAATAATTTTTAGCATTATGATAACAAATATCAGAAATTATTTTCCCAACATGCTCAATATCATCAGGTAGCTCTCCATTTTTCATTTCTTCACCGAATAAGTTACACAATACTCTTCTGAAATATTCGTGTCTCGGGAAAGAGAGGAAACTTCTGGAATCTGTTAGCATTCCAACGAAGCAGCTGATTAATCCCATATTGGAAAGGGCATTCATCTGCTTGATCATTCCATCTTTCTGATCCAGGAACCACCATCCTGAACCGAACTGTACTTTTCCTTTGATGCTTCCATCATTGAAATTTCCGATCATTGTTGCGAAAATTTCGTTGTCAGCAGGATTTAGATTATATAAAATAGTTTTAGCCAACTTATCTTTTCCGTCTAAAGCATTCAGTAATTTAGACAGCGTTTCAGCCTGAACGAAGTCACCGATAGAATCCCAACCCGTATCCGGACCTAAAATTCTGTGCATTCTTTCATTATTATTTCTCAACGCTCCTAAATGGAATTGCTGAACCCACCCGAATTTATGGTAAGCTTCACCTAAGAATAAAAGGATTGCAGTTTTAAATTGATTCACCTGCTTTGCAGCGATTACTTTTCCTGAAATTTTATCATTGAAAATAGCGTTTACTTCTGCTTCTGAAGCTTCTTCGAAAGAAATATTGTTCAATCCGTGGTCGCACAGTCTGCATCCGTTTTCGTGGAAATATTCAATTCTTTTAGTTAAAGCATCACACAAAGTCTGATAAGAATTGATTTCAATTCCGGCAGATTCACCTAATTTAGAAATGTAATCTGCAAAGTTGTGGTTTTCAATTAAAATCGCTTTATCAGGGCGGAAAGCGGTGCTTACTTTAATCGAGAAATCGCTTTTCGCTAAATCCTGGTGATAATTCAAAATATCTGTAGGGTCTTCCGTTGTGCACAGAGATTCTACATTCATCATTTTTAATAAACCTCTTGTTGATTTTTCAGGAGTCTGAAGCTGAGAAGAGATGTTATCGTAGATTTCTGACGCATTATTTTCATTCAATAACTCATCGATTCCGAAATATCTTTTCAGTTCCAAATGCGTCCAGTGATACAAAGGATTTCTCAATGTATAAGGAACTGTTTTAGCCCAAGCTTCAAATTTCTCTTTGTCTGAAGCGTCTCCCGTAATGAATTTTTCATTCACGCCCATCGTACGCATGGCTCTCCATTTGTAATGGTCACCCGCAATCCAAACCTTTGAAATATTTTCGAAAACGGTATCTTCGGCAATATCATTAGGCGTTAGGTGATTGTGATAATCAATGATGGGTTGTTTTTCTGCGTATTTGAAGTATAATTCTTCCGCGTATTTATTTTGTAATAAAAAATTATCTGTAATAAAAGATTTCATTGTTGTTCAGTTGTGGTGTTACTCGTTAGAAGGTTTTCCGATGGTTGCCAAAATTCCGCCATCTACGTAAATAATCTGTCCGTTGATGAATCTGCTTGCGTCAGAAGCTAAGAAAATAGCCGTTCCTGCAAGATCTTCTGGATTTCCCCATCTTCCTTCCGGTGTTCTGCTGATGATAAAATCGTTAAAAGGATTACCATCTACCCGGATTGGTTCTGTCTGAGAGGTCGCAAAATATCCCGGACCTATTCCGTTCACCTGGATATTGTGTTTTGCCCATTCTGTCGCCAGATTTTTGGTAAGCATTTTCAGTCCGCCTTTTGCAGAAGCGTACGCCACTACATTATCACGCCCGAGCTCACTCATCATTGAGCAGATGTTGATGATCTTTCCGGATTTTCTTTTGATCATGTGTTTTCCAACTAATTTGGACATGATAAAAGGTCCCGTAAGATCCACATCAATTACTTTTCTAAAGTCTTCCACCTCCATCTCCAAAGCCGGAATTCTTTTGATGATTCCTGCGTTGTTGACCAAGATGTCTATTTTTCCATGGGTAGCTTCCATTAAAGCAACTTTCTGAGCTGCCTCCAACTCGTCAGTGACATCAAAAAGATAACCGGTTGCGCTATATCCTTTAGAATGATAATAGTTTAAAGCTTCCTCTAATTTTGAAGGTGTTGTGCTTGTAATCGCCAATTCAGCACCTGCAGCGGCAAGACCTTCTGCCATTGCCATTCCTAATCCGTGAGTACCGCCTGTAACAACGGCAACTTTACCGGATAAATCAAATAAATTCATTAGAAAAATTACTTTAGTTCGTTAGTTTTAACAGCGTCCATATCGCCGTAATCCATATTTTCTCCTGCCATTCCCCAGATAAAAGTGTAGTTGGAAGTTCCAACCCCTGAGTGAATAGACCATTCCGGAGATAATACCGCTTCATTGTTTTTCATAAAGATATGACGGGTTTCATTCGGCTGACCCAGGAAATGGCTTACTGCCTGACCTTCCTCCAGATCAAAATAGAAATAAGCTTCCATTCTTCTGGTGTGCGTGTGAGAAGGCATGGTGTTCCAAACGCTTCCTTCATGCAGTTCGGTCATTCCCATTTGCAGCTGGCAAGTTTCCAATACACTGTTCACAATCAGTTTATTGATTGTTCGTCTGTTGGCATATTTTGTTTCGCCTAATTCTACAATTTCAGCTTCGTTTTTTGTGATTTTCTTTGTAGGATAAGCGTGATGAGCCGGTGCAGAATTGAAATAAAATAAAGTCTGACCTTCATTTCCGTTTTCAAAAATAACATCTTTTGCTCCTTTTCCGATGTATAAAGCTTCTTTATTTCCCAGTTCGAAAACTTCACCATCAACAGTCACCTTTCCGGCAGCACCTACATTGATGATTCCCAATTCTCTTCTGTCTAAGAAATTTTCAGCTTTAAGATCGTCTGTTGGCTCCAGTTTCAAAGCACTTTTTACAGGCATTGCTCCTCCAACGATCATTCTGTCGTACATAGAATATACTACATTGATCTGATCTTCATTAAATAAATCATTCATCAAAAACTCCCTTCTCAAGTCTTCAGTTGTGTATTTTTTTACATCATCCGGATGATGGGCGTAACGAAATTCTGATTTTGTCATACTACTTTATACTTTTTCTTTTGCGGTTTTGTGAAAACCTGTTAAACACTGCGTAATCGATTGCATAAATTACACTAAAATTCTGTAGAAATACTTGTGGGATAAATATATAATTATTCTTCAATTAGTTAACAATAAATTCATTTTAATTTGTAATTAACTGAAAAACAATATAATAAAATTTAAATCCACAAGAAATTAAGAAAATTTTCACGAAAATAGTAAGGTTTTGTTTAACCAAAATTAATGCTTAACTATGGTTTAAATATAAAATCGTGCCAAAATAAAACTGTAAAACAACAGCTACCGAATCGACAATAAATATCTAAATATACTCTACATCTAATAGATATTAAGTTCAATCTTTAATAAGTACAAAATAAGGTTAGAAATATTCACCCAAAAAGGTGACAAAAATCAGGAAAACTGTATTTTTTTTACTCTTGAGCATTAATTTGGGGATTTTATTCAGGCAAAAAAAGTGATATTTTTAAGAAAATTTTAAGTTTTAAATCATTAAACAGCGCTTAAATTGAAAACTTATTAACAATAGTTATCAATTAACACGATAACAACAATTAATTAATATTCAATTAATTACAAAAAACTAACTAACAAATGTTTTATTAAATTTCCACACTTAAGCAATCAATTTAATGAAAAAATAATATTTTTTTCTTTGTGTAATGGAAAATAATATTAGTTTAGAAGCCAAGATATTTTATAATGAAAACTTACGCAATCGATTGCACTCTAAATGCGTAATTCTTTCGGAGAATATTGACCACTAGAAACCCTGTAGAATACGTACAAATCCACTAAAAACACAAAAGACAGAGATAAAACTTTCAACCAAGAATTAAAACTATAAGGATACAAAATGGATAAAAGAGTACAATCAATAAAGTGGTTATATTTAACTGTTTTTCTACTTCCAGTCCTTGCTATGGCTCAAGAAAAAGAACCGAAAAAGGAAAAAGAAACTAAAATCGACGAAGTGGTTTTGGTAGGATATACCAAAGTTTCTAAAAAGGATGTTACCAATTCTGTTGCTTCTGTAAAGGCAGATGCAATTAAAGATATGCCTTCCACCAATGCTGCCGAAGCTATCCAGGGAAGAATGGCCGGAGTACAGGTTTCGTTAAGTGAAGGTTCTCCTGGCGCGGACGTGGATATCGTTATCCGTGGAGGAAACTCTATCACGGGGAGTAATGCACCACTCTATATAGTAGATGGGGTACAGATGGATAATGCACTATCTATCTTATCTCCAAAAGAAATTGAATCTATTGAGGTACTAAAAGACGCGTCTTCCACCAATATTTATGGTGCAAGAGGGGCGAACGGTGTTGTTTTGATCACGACCAAAGGAGGACGTAAGAGAGCCAAAACATCAATCAACTATAACGGGTTTCTAGGAGTAAGAAAAATACAAAACACAATTGATGTATTAGATCCTTACCAATATGTGCTCTATCAATATGAAGCGTATAACAGAGGCGGAGTACAGACCGATATGGATGCATTTGTCACACGATATGGTACTTATGATAAACTTGAAGACTACAAAAAACTAAAAACAAGAGACTGGCAGGATGAAGTATTCGGAAGAGAAGCCTTCAACTTTACGCACAATCTTTCTGTAACCGGAGGATCAGATAATTCATCGTTCTCATTATCATTAAATAATATGCAGGAAGACGGAATCATGATTGGTTCCGGATTTAAAAGAAACATGGCCAACTTCAAATACGATTATGATATTTCGAAGAAGTTGAGCATGACTTTGAATGCCAGATACAGCAGACAAACGATTTTCGGGGCAGGAACATCTTCTACAGGTTCTCAAGGAACAAACAGATTGAGAAATGCCGTGAGATACCAGCCGTTTGAAGGTGGATCTAATGTAAATGTGGACGATTTCGATCCGTTATTTGCGAATGAAACCAATCTTGTAAACCCTATTCTTTTAGCGAATAACGAGATTAAAGAAAACGGAAGAAACGATTTATTATTAAACGGAACTTTAGAGTATAAAATCAGTAAAGATTTTACCTTCAGAAGTGTAATCGGATATGTACAGAGAGATGAATACATCAATCAGTTTTCAGGATCTATCACTTCTGTTGCAAGACAGAATAACGATCAGCCTGTTGTTGTTTTAAACAAATCTCAAACAAGAAGAATTACCAATACCAATACTTTAAACTACCGCAAAACATTCGGAAACCATAAAGTAGATCTATTGGTAGGTCAGGAAATGGTAAAAACTGATGGAGAATCATTAGCAATGACCATCAAATGGTTCCCTAAATCAATCAATGCGGAAGAAGCATTTGCAAACATTCAATCGGCATCGCCTCCACCAGGATTGGTACAGGATGCGCCGAGAGCAGGAAGAAACCCTGATCGTTTGGCTTCATTCTTTGGTAGAGCCAACTATATTTTCAAAAATAAATACATCCTTACCGCTTCCATGAGAGCAGATGGTTCCAGCGTTTTCGGACCAGGAAACAGATGGGGATATTTCCCTGCTGCTTCTGCCGCTTGGAAAATTACTGAGGAAAATTTCTTAAAAGAAAGCCAGACCATCAGCGAATTAAAACTTCGTTTAGGATATGGTCTTTCCGGAAATAACAGAATCGGATCTTTCTTGTATGATACGTTCTTTACAACATCGTCTGATTACGGATATGCTTTCGGAACCAATGTAACTCCGGGAGCCACTACAGGTAATATCCTGGCGAATAAAAACGTAAAATGGGAAACGGCAACGTCTAAAAACATTGGTTTAGATTTCGGATTTTTCAAAGGAAAAGTATATGGTGCTTTAGATTTATATCAGACCGATACGAAAGATTTATTACTTTTAGCACAGATTCCTAAAACAACGGGATACGAATATCAATATCAAAACTCTGGAAGCACGACCAATAAAGGGATTGAATTTTCCATAGGAACTACCATTATCAGTAATGATAAGTTCACTTGGAAAATGGATGCTAATATTTCATCAAACAAAAATACCATCAAAAGCTTAGGGAATAATGCTTCTCCAAGTTCTTTTTCTTACCTATATCCTTCTGGTTGGCAGAACAGCTTAAATGATTTCCTGGTACAGGTTGGTAAGCCAGTAGGTACTTTCTGGGGATATCAAACTGCTGGAAGATATGAAGTAAGTGATTTTGATTATAACCCAACCACTCAGGTTTATACGTTAAAAGCAGGCATTCCAAGTTCGGCAGCAGCAGCAAATGGTGCAAAGCCAGTACAGCCGGGAGATCTTAAACTTCAGGATCTTAATGGTGATGGTGTAATTGATAATAAAGATATGATGGACCTAGGAAATGCACAGCCTAAGTTCTACGGTGGGTTCAGCCAGACTTTCCGTTACAAAAACTGGGATATGAGTATGATGTTCAACTTCTCAGTGGGTAATAAGGTATATAACGCCAATAAAATAGAATATTCAACACAATATTTATACAAAGACAATAATATGTTGGCAGAAGTTGCCGACAGATGGAAATGGTTTAATGCTGCCGGAGAAAAAGTAAACGATCCTACAGCATTAGCTGCATTAAATGCCAATACCACAGGATGGACTCCTCCTGCAGGTGCTTATTTCTTACACTCGTATGCTATTGAAGATGGTTCTTTCCTGAGGTTGAACAACATTACAGTGGGCTACTCTCTCGGAAAAGAATTTACTAAGCAATTAGGTCTTTCAAACTTCAGATTGTATTTTACCATGAACAATGTATTTACAATCACTGGATATTCAGGATATGATCCTGAGGCCAATACCAGAAGAAATCCTTTAACACCAGGTGTAGATTACGCTGCTTATCCAAGAAGCAGATTTATCTTATCAGGCGTTGACATCACTTTTTAAACTCTAATATTATGAAGAAGAATACATTTTTAGCCATAGCATTTTCCATTGCAGGATTGATATCTTTAAATTCATGCGAGCAATACTTGGATGTGGAAAGTCTTTCCAATACCGCTGAAGCACAGCAATTCGACTCTGCTTCCGATACTTTCTCTGCCCTTGTGGGAGTATACAACGCCACTATGGGTGACAATACTTATGGTCAGAGAATGAATCTTATCCTTACACAAGCCGGAGATGATTTAAGAACTTCCGGAGACTATAATGCCAACGACAGAAGAGGAATCAGCTGTTTTGGCGCCATACCTACCAATACCGAACTTTTAAGACCTTTCTTAGATACTTATGCTGGTATTGAAAGAGCGAATCTTGTGATTAAAAACATCCCGCTTTCGCCGGTATATAAAACAGGCTCTGATGCAGATAAAAAATTAATGGACAGATATTTGGGGGAAGCCTTAACGCTGAGAGCTCAATTCTACTCTGATCTAATTAAAAACTGGGGCGATGTCCCTTTTCAGGATGTTCCTTCAGCAGATTTGACGGATTTATACCTTCCGAAAACAGACAGAGACCTTATTTACGATAAAATTCTTGATGACTTATTAAAAGCAGAAAGCCTTGTGCCTTGGAGATCTGAAGGCGGAACAACCGCTCAGAGAATTTCAAAAGGTGCTGTAAAAGGTTTAAGAGCAAGAATCGCTTTGGCAAGAGCAGGATATTCATTGAGAAGAGCCCCGCAACAAATGCTACAGGGTTCTAATCCCCAGAAGTATTATCAGATTGCTTTTGATGAATGTAAAGACATTATCAATTCTGGTCAGCATCAGTTAAATCCGAGCTACGAAGGAATGTTCAGAGCATTGCACACCAATTCTCAGGATGCTACAAACGAGGTAATTTATGCTATCGGAGCATTCGGAGGAAATTCAAGAACAGACTCTAAAATAGGTTACTACAATGGGTTGAGACACGATGATACTGACTGGAAATCTTCAGGAGGAATCAGTGCGATCCCAACGTATTTTTACGAATTCAGCAAATATGATTTAAGAAGAGACATCAACGTCGCTATCTTCAGAGTAAATACAACAAAACAGGAGGAACTTCAGACTTCCATCAACTGGAATGACGGAAAATTCAGAAAATCATGGTCTAATATCACAGGTACTTCTCAAAACTTGGGTATTGACTGGCCTTTATTAAGATATTCCGATATTTTACTAATGTTTGCAGAAGCAGATAACGAATTACACGGAGCACCTTCACAAGATGCGATAGATGCAGTAATGGCTGTAAGACAGAGAGCCTATACAGGTAACATTGGCCAGGTGGGAACAATTCCGACAAGTAAAGTCGCATTCTTCAATTATATTGTTAAAGAAAGACAATTGGAATTCGGTGGTGAGGGATTAAGAAAGTATGACCTTATCCGTTGGAATCTTCTAGAAACTAAAATCAATGAAACCAGACAAAAACTGACTGATTTTATGAATGGTACGGGTGCTTACGCTAATGTTCCTGAATATATTTTCTATAAGAAAGTAGCATATGACAAGTCTAAAACAGCTCAGCAGAATATTTCTGATATTGATTTCTACACAGCAGCGGGAACTGCAAAAGCGGATATTTTCTATAGCCCTAATCAAAGTGTGGCAACACCTTCAGGCTATACAAAAGTAAACTGGAGACTGGCGATGACTCAACCTTACATCAGTGGAGACCCAATCAAGAGTTACGCATACTATTTCCAGCCTAATAAGCGAGAATTGCTTCCCCTAGCGCTGGATGTTGTTAACTCCAATTATAATCTTACTCAGGACTACGGATACTAGAAAAAGTTTCACATTCATATCAAAGAATACAGGCTTATTCCCGAAAAGGAAAGCCTGTATTTTAACTAAAAAGATTTTCAATGAAAACTTCCACTTTTATTAAAAATTTACAATCACTTTCAATATTTTCTATCGTATTGTTAAGTCTTCTTTCTTTTAAAACTGCCGATAAAACGATTGTGGTTTCAAAGGACGGAAAAGGCAATTTTACAACGATCCAACAAGCTATAGATGCCGTTGAAAATGGTTCTTTCACAAGAACAAAAATTGTAGTAAAAGCAGGAATTTATAAAGAAAAAATCATCGTTTCTGAAACTAAAGGAGCGATTCTGCTGGAAGGAGAAAATCCTCAAAGCACGATTATTACTTATAATGACTTTGCCTCAAAAAAGAATGCTGAAGGAAAAGATATCGGAACGACAGGTTCTTCAACGATTTTTATTTACTCCAATGATTTTACGGCAAAAAATATTTCGTTTGAAAACAGTTCAGGAAGAGTCGGACAGGCGGTTGCTGTTTTAACCTCAGGTGACAGAATTGCTTTTGAAAACTGCCGATTCTTAGGAAATCAGGATACGCTATATTTAAAAGGTGTTCAGGATTCTGCGGATAAAACAAGACCTTCAAGAAATTACTTTAAAAACTGCTACATCGAAGGCACAACCGATTATATTTTCGGAGCCGGAACTTCGGTTTTTGAAAACTGTACGATTTATTCTAAAGAAACAGCAAGCTACGTGACAGCCGCTTCTACTCCACAGGAAAACGAATTCGGATTTGTTTTTATCAATTCTAAAATTATCGGTGATGCTAAAGAAAATTCGGTGTATTTAGGAAGACCTTGGCGACCTTTTGCAAAGACGGTTTATATTGATTGTGAGATCAATTCAACCATAAAACCTGAAGGCTGGCACAACTGGAGCAAGCCTGATGCGGAAAAAACTACTTTTTACGGCGAGTTTAATTCAAAAGGTTCCGGGGCGAATGCCGCAAAAAGAGTTTCATGGTCGCATCAATTAACAAAAGAAGAAAGAAAAAAATACACAATAAACACGATTCTGAAAGGAAAAGACAACTGGAATCCTATAAAAAATTTAAAATAAATTAAACCTAAAATTTATAAACACCAAAGAATTTTCAATCATGAAAAAACACTTCACAAGACTATTCACGATAGGAATTTTATGCGGTATTTCCACACAGATTAACGCTCAACAGGTGTTAAGTTTTCCCGGTGCTGAAGGCTTCGGAAGATACACAACGGGCGGTCGTGGCGGAAAGGTTTATTTTGTGACAAAATTAACGGATGATGGTTCGGAAGGAACTTTGAGACATGCTTTAGATCAAAAAGGTCCGAGATATATTGTATTTAAAACAGGAGGAACTATTTATCTTGAATCTCCTTTAAAAATAAAAGAAGGCGACGTTACGATTGCCGGACAAACTGCTCCCGGAGAAGGAATTACGGTTGCCAATTACGAAACTTTCGTTGGCGCAGATAATGTGGTTATTCGTTATATGCGTTTCAGAATGGGTGATCAAAAGAATGTGGAAGGCGATGCTTTGGGCGCAAGATTCATCAAAAATTTAATTGTTGATCATTGTTCGATGAGCTGGTCTACGGATGAAACGGTTTCCATTTATGTCAATGAAAATACGACGCTTCAATGGTGCGTAATTGCTGAAAGTTTAAGAAACTCGGCTCATCCAAAAGGCGCTCACGGATATGGCGGAATTGCAGGCGGAAAATTCGCGAGTTTTCATCATAATATCTATTCCCACCACGACAGCAGAAATCCGAGATTAGGAGAATATGCGGGAAGCAAATTTGCACTGACTGACCTTACCGATTTCAGAAATAATGTGATCTACAATTGGGGACACAACAACGTCTACGGCGGTGAAGGAATGAATGTCAATATTGTGAATAACTATTACAAACCGGGACCTGCAACGATGACCAGACAGCGAATTGTCGCTATCGACAAAAATGAAAAACCGGAGACCGAAGTGTACAATATCTGGGGAAAATATTACATCAATGGAAATGTAATTGAAGGAAATCCTGAAATATCAAAAGATAACTGGACACAAGGCGTTTTTGCGCAGATGAAACCTTCTTATAATTTGACGGATAAAGATAAAAATTTGATTAAAATTAATCAGCCTCATGATATCCAGAATAATATAAAAACAGATGCTCCGAAAGAAGCTTATAATAAAATTCTGCAGATCGGAGGAGCAAGTTTGGTAAGGGATGCCGTTGATTTACATGTTTTAAAAGATGTAAAAAATGGAAGTTTTACGTATAATGGTTCAAAAGGAAGTTCAAACGGAATCATCGATTCTCAAAAGGATGTCGGTGGGTTTCCAGACTTGAAACAAGGCAAGCCTCTACTCGATTCAGACAACGATGGAATGCCCGATGAATGGGAAATTAAACATAAATTAAACCCGAAAGTTGCCAATGCCAACGGAAGAGATTTAGATAAAAATTACGATAATATTGAAGTTTATTTTAATGATCTTGTCAAAAAAATAACTGAGAAACAATAAGCAATAACCATGAAAACTTTTTGTTAAAAATCAGTCATTTAATGAAAAATAGTATGAAACTCAATGTATTTAAAATAATAACCATAGGAGTATTATTATCTTCAAATCTTTCAGCACAGACTTCTGTGATTGAAAGCATTCAAAAGAACCCAAAAGCACCGTTTTCCTATGCTGAACTTTCTGTAAAAGAAGGTGGTAAATGGGAAGGCAATAAATACGTTGGCGGAACTTTCAAAAATGTTCAGGAAATTACCCTTCCGGAATCTCATACCGATCATTCAACATATATCAGATATGAAGGAATCGGGTTGGAAAACAACCAGATTGCATACAGATTATATCTCGACTGGAGAAATGCAACCGATATTTTCGGTAAAAAAGTAAGTACGCTGGTTTTATCAGAAGTCGGGCAAGACGGTTTTGAATCCTATCATCACGATGCCCCTTGGGGACAGGATATTTTGAAATCCGGACGTACGATTGGCGTCGGTTCTTATGGAAGATATGATGAACAGAATGATTTTGTTGAAACTTTTAAAATCGTAAAAAATACAACGGCAAAGGTTGTCAATGAAAAAGACCAATCTTACGCCACCATTACTTACAAAGGCTGGAAAACCTGGGGCAGTGCAATCGATTTAACTTCCAGATTAACCATCTTCAACAAAGACCGCTTTGTAAAAGTAGATTTGAATTTGAGCAATACCATTTCGGGGTTATGTACGGGAATTGTTGCCATTAAAAATATTCCGTTAAAACAAGGAATCAGTAAAAATAAAAAATGGGGCTATATTGCGACTTACGGTCAGCAGACTTTAGCCAAAAAAGAAGATCAACTGGGAATGGCGGTCTTCTATCCTCTTGAAAATTTTGATAAATTCGTCACAACAAAATCTACTCATACAGTAGTTTTTAAGAAAACGAAAAATGTATCCTACTACTTTTTAGGAGCCTGGTCTCAGGAACCGAACGGTTTAAACACGGAAGACTCTTTTTACCAGGATTTAGATAAGAAATTAGAAATTTTAGATAAAAATAATCAACTTTAAAGTTTACCATCATGAATTTCATTAATAACAGAATAAAAGCATATGCTGTCGCCATTTTAGGATCAGGAATGTTCCTCGCTTGTGCCCAGACTAAAAATGTAACTGCTTCAAAACCATCAACGGAAACTTCAAAATCAGGAAAAATAGTTCCTACCAACCTGAAATGGTCTGAAAGAATGATGCTTTCTGAAATGCACCGCTTCCCGCAAGCGTGGATGCTTGATTTCAGCAAAAGCCCGAAATGGACCTATCCTTCAGCAATTGTACTGGATGGCGCTGAAAAACTATACGCAAAAACAGGAAAAAAAGAATATTACAACTACATCAGCGATTTCGGAAAAGACTTAATCAAGGAAGACGGAACCATTCTTACTTACGATCTTGATAAGTACAATATCGACATGCTGAACAGCGGAAATGTTCTTTTGTATCTGTATGAAAAAGAGAAAAAGGAAAAATATCTGAAGGCGCTTCAAACTTTACGTTTACAAATCGACGGACAGCCAAGAACGAATGAAGGATCTTTCTGGCATAAAAAAATCTATCCTTATCAGGTTTGGCTTGACGGGCTTTATATGGGAATGCCTTTCTACACGCATTATACAAAAGATTTTGTAAAAGGAGCAGATGCTCAGAAAGCATATGATGACGTTGTTTTTCAGTTCGATTCTGTTCAGAAACATATGTTGGATAAAAAAACAGGATTATTGTATCACGGTTGGGATGAGAGCAAAGAACAGGCGTGGGCGGACAAGGAAACCGGACTTTCACCTAATTTCTGGGGAAGAGCAATGGGCTGGTACGGAATGGCTTTGGTAGACGTTTTGGATTATTTACCGAAAGATCATCCGGGAAGACCAAGATTAATTTCTTATCTAAAATCTTACGCTGATGCAGTTATTAAAGTTCAGGATCAAAAATCAGGGCTTTGGTATCAGATCTTAGACAAACCTTTGGAAAAAGGGAATTATGAAGAAGCAACCGCATCTTCGATGTTCGTTTATACGATCATTAAATCGGTGAACGATGGTTATCTTCCAAAATCATATAAAGCAGCTGCCAAAAAAGGCTATGACGGAATCATTAAAAATTTAATCACAGTTGATGAAAACGGAGTGGTGAATTTAAATAAATGCTGTGCCGTTGCAGGTTTAGGAGGAAAACCTTACAGAGACGGTTCTTACGAATATTACGTAAACGAAGAAATTCGTTCTAATGACGGAAAAGGAACAGGACCATTTATTCTGGCCAGTTTAGAGTTTGAAAAATAATACTTTAAACCATTAAGAAGAGCTAAGAAATTAAGGTTCTATTAAGTTAATTGCTTAAAGCGAAGCTCAGCTTAATTATACTAAACTTCTTAATAAAACCTTAATGGTGAAAATTTTTAAACAATTAGCTTTTGCTGAGTGAAACGCCTTTGCGAACTAAAAATCAACAGCATTAAATTCAAAAAAATCTTTGCGCTCTTTGCGTTAAAAATTAAACAGATCAAAAATCTGGTTATGAAGACAAAAATTTTAAATATAGCAACAATAACTTTATTTTCAGTTGCTTCAACATACCTTCAGGCACAGGAAAAAAATTACGTTTCCGAAGTCTGGACTGCTGATCAGGGAAAAAATTATAAAAATCCTGTTTTGTACGCAGATTATTCCGATCCGGATGCGATTCGCGTGGGTGACGATTATTATATGACCGCTTCGAGTTTCAATGAAGCTCCGGGACTGCCGATTCTTCATTCAAAAGATATGGTCAACTGGAAATTGGTGAATTATGCCCTTCCGGATGTTCTTCCGAGCGAACATTTTTCAACTCCAAAAAGAGGCGACGGCGTTTGGGCACCTGCCATCCGTTTCCACAAAGGAGAGTTCTATATTTATTGGGGTGATCCCGATTTCGGAATTTATATGGTGAAAACCAAAGATCCGTTGGGAGCCTGGGAAAAACCTGTTTTGGTAATGGAAGGAAAAGGTTTGATCGACTCCTGTCCGTTTTGGGATGAAGATGGAAATGCGTATCTGATTCATGGTTGGGCGGGAAGCCGTGCCGGAGTGAAAAGCATTTTAACGTTGAATAAAATGAATCCTGAAGGAACCAAGGTTTTAGATAAAGGTATTCATGTTTTCGATGGTCATGATGCTCATCCAACCGTTGAAGGTCCGAAAATGTATAAAAGAAACGGCTATTATTATATTTTTTCTCCGGCAGGTGGCGTGGCTACAGGTTGGCAATTGGTATTAAGGTCAAAAAATATTTATGGTCCTTACGAAGAGAAAATAGTGTTGGAGCAAGGTTCAACAAAAATCAACGGACCTCATCAGGGGGCCTGGGTAGACACGCCTTCCGGTGAAGATTGGTTCTATCATTTTCAGGATGTGGATGCAGGCGGAAGAATTGTTCATCTGCAACCGATGAAATGGGAAAAAGACTGGCCTGTTATCGGAATTGATAATAATAAAAACGGAATCGGGGAACCGGTTTTAACCTATAAAAAACCAAATGTAGGGAAAATATATCCTACCGTTACACCTCCTGAAACGGATGAGTTTGATGGAGAAAAATTGGGATTGCAATGGCAATGGAGTGCGAACGAAAACATCGTTTGGTCTTCCAAACTTCCGGGACAGAAATTTTTAAGATTATTCTCGATAAAAGTTCCTGAAGGTGAAAAAAATCTGTGGAATGTCCCGAATTTATTAACCCAAAAATTCCCGGCACCGAATTTTGCAGCGTCAACAAAGGTTAAATTAACCCCGGAAGATGCCAAAGAAGGAAAAACCGCAGGACTTTTAGTCATGGGACTAAATCATGAATCAGTCGTAATTACCAATAAGCCGGACGGGTTTTATCTTCAGTTAAGAAGAGCGGAAAAAGCCGATAAAGGCGGTGAGGAGAAGATTTTATTTGAAACTAAATTAAAAGGTAACGAAGCTTATTTAAAAGTAAATGTGAATGAACCCAACGGTTTATGCCAGTTCAGCTACAGCGAAAACGGAAAAAATTTCACAAAAGTGGGCGATGTTTTCCAGTCGACGCCAGGAAAATGGATTGGTGCTAAAGTCGGTTTATACAGCGTAAGCACAACCAAAGCAGCGCGTGGAGGATATGCCGATTTTGATTGGTTTAGAATTACAAAAAATTAATTATTTCCCACAGATTTCACAGATTTACACAGATATTACATACCGTTTTTAAAACTTAAAAATAACATAAACATCCGTGCAAATCTGTGAAATCCGTGGGATAAAAAACATTAGATTAAAAAATCTAAGAACAAAAAAACTTTACAATATAGTTTCATTTTTATTCGTCGTTTTGCTGTTGTCTGTATGCCACAATCACAAAACATATCATTGGCAACGGCAAAACGCAATAAAAAAATGAATTAAAACTCAAAAAATAATAAAATGAAGAAGTCTCTTAAAGTGATCGGTTTAGTAGCAGCAATGATGTTTTCAGGGCAAATCTATGCTCAGAACCTTGATATTTATAAAAACATTGAGTTTAAAATGCCTCAGGTGGCAGAAACTTCATTTGCAGCTAACACGGTTTCTATTACTCAATACGGTGGTGTTGCAGGTGGAAATGTAAAAAATACCGAAGCTTTCAAAAAAGCAATTGAAGACCTTAGCAAAAAAGGTGGTGGAAAATTAGTCGTTCCGAGAGGAATGTGGCTAACAGGTCCGATTGAATTAAAAAGCAATATCAATCTTCATGTAGAAGAAGGGGCGTTTATCGTTTTCAGTAAAGATAAAGCAGATTATCCTTTGGTGGACGTAAGCTTTGAAGGATTGAATACCATCCGTTGTCAGTCTCCGATTTCAGCTAAAAATGCGACCAATATTGCCATTACAGGAAAAGGGGTAATCGACGGAAGCGGTGATGCGTGGAGAGCCATCAAAAAAAGCAAAGTTTCAGAATCTGAATGGAAAAATATAGTAAAATCCGGCGGAATTTTATCTGCGGACGGTAAAAACTGGTATCCTTCAGAAAGCTATAAAAAAGGATTTGAAAGCAGTTCAAGCTTCAACGTTCCTGATAAAATTTCTAAAGATGAATTAAATACGGTTAAAGATTTTCTTCGTCCGGTAATGGTAAGTTTGGTTGGCTGTGACAAAGTATTGTTAGACGGACCAACTTTCCAGAATTCTCCGGCCTGGAATCTTCATCCTTTAATGTGTTCGAATGTGATTTTAAGAAATCTTACCGTTAGAAATCCTTGGTTCTCTCAAAACGGAGATGGTGTAGATTTGGAATCTTGTAAAAATGTTCTGATTTACGATAATACGTTTGATGTTGGTGATGATGCCATTTGTATTAAATCAGGAAAAGATCAGGACGGAAGAAAAAGAGGAATGCCGACTGAAAATGTAATCATAAAAAACAACGTTGTATATCACGGTCACGGAGGTTTTGTGATAGGAAGTGAAATGTCCGGCGGCGCGAGAAATATTCACGTTTCCGACTGTACTTTTATCGGAACAGATATCGGTCTTCGTTTCAAAACAACGCGTGGAAGGGGAGGAATCGTTGAAAATATTTACATCAAAAATATTGATATGATTAATATCCCGACACAGACGATTGGTTTCAATATGTTCTACGAAGGCGCCTCTCCGGTGTTGGAAGACGGACAGAAACAGGAAGGAAATAAAACTCCTGAAAAAGTTTATCCTGTAACAGAAGAAACACCGATTTTCAGAAATATTTTCTTTAAAAACATTAATGCGGTGAATTCTGATGAAGCAATTACGTTGTTCGGTTTAGCTGAAATGAATCTTAAAAATATTGTGATCGAAGATTCTCAGTTTGAAACGAGAAAAGCTTTAACAATCGTAGATGCAGACGGAATTCAATTAAAAAATGTAAAGCTTAAATACTCTCAGGGAACGGGAGCTACAATTTATAACAGTAAAAATATCAACCTTTCGACAGTGAAATTTGAATCCGCAAACAAGCCGTACGTAAAGGTTTTAGGCAGCAAAACAGGAACCGTTTTGTTACCGAAAGAAGTAACGTCTGATAAAAATTCACTTTCTATCGGAACGGATGTAGCGAAAAATGCAGTTAAATAGTTGGAGAATCGCAAAGACGCAAGAAAATCAAAGATTTTCAAAAAATTATGCAGTTTTAAATTTTATCAAAGATAAAATCCTTGCGCCCTAAAACATAAAGTTTGTAAAATTCATTGCGCCTTTGCGATTGACCAACAACAAAAAATAGTATTAAAAAATTTCCATAAGCGAATGATTTTTAACAGAAAACATACTTATATTTCTATTTTTTTTGTGGGGACAATGGCATTCGGACAGGTAAATCGACCGAATGCTAGTCCTTACACCACCGAAGGTACGTTTGAAAAATTCAAGAAAAAATATCCTTTTCTCACTTCTATTGAAAGACCTGTTCCACAAAATATCAAAATTGATCAAGATGTGGAATATAAAAATATCAACGGCCTTTCTTTAAAAGCAGATGTTTATTATCCTTCAGACCCATCCAAAAAATATCCGGGAATTGCGATGGTTCACGGTGGTGGATGGATTTCGGGAAGCAAGGAAAATGAGAAATTCATGGCGATGGAACTGGCTTCAAAAGGCTATGTGGTAATTGCAATCGGTTATCGATTAGCCGATGTTGCCAAATATCCGGCCGGAGTGGAAGATATCGAAACCGGAATTGACTGGCTAAGGAAAAATCATCAGAAATATTCTTTAAACAAAAAGAAAATGGTGGTTTTGGGTGAATCTGCGGGAGCACAAATGGCAACTTTAGTTGGTGTCAAAAAAAAGAATAAAATTCAGGCTATTGTCAATGTAGACGGTGTTGTTTCCTTTATTCATGAGGAATCCGGAAAAGAAGGAACTTACGATGCCTATTGGCTGGGTTATCAGCAAAAAGACAATCCGAAAATATGGAAAGAAGCTTCACCATTGGAATATGTGGATAAAAATACACCTCCTACCCTTTTCATCAACAGTTCGCAGCCTCGCTTTCATGCTGGGAGAGACGATATGATGAAAAGATTAAAGAGTTATAATATCCCAACTGAGTTTCATGAAATCAAAGATTCTCCTCACTCTTTCTGGTCGGCAGAACCTTGGTTTACAGAAACTTTGAATTTAACTATTGACTTTTTAGATAAAGTTTTGAAATAATAATTTTAAACGCAAAAATTTATTAATAAATATGATAAACTTTAAGCAGCAAAGAGGAACCAATAAATTGATTTTATTAAGCAAACGCTTTCATCGTAAAGCTTCATCAGCGACAAAGTCGCAACCTTTGCTCCTTAAAAATTAGTACAAAGAAAAAATAAATCTTTGCGTCAAAAAATAATATATCAGTTTATGAAAAAATTATTTTTAATTCTACTCACTTCAATGGCAAATTTTCTCTTTGCAGGAAATAATCCTTACATCAAAATTACCGTTGCCAAAGATGGAAGCGGAGATTTTACATCGATTCAAAAGGCAATTAATTCAATAAGAGATTTAGGTCCGGCGGAAGCATTAGTTTTCATTAAATCCGGAACATATAATGAAAAAGTGGTTATCGCTTCTTCAAAACATAAAATAACGTTAGAAGGCGAAAATAAAGATAATACCATAATTACCAACAATAATTTTTCAGGAAAATTGGATGCGTTTAATGAAAAGATGACGACGTTTAATTCCTATACTTTATTGGTGACGGGCGATGATATTAAAATCAGTAATCTAACCATTAAAAATTCTTCGTGCAATGAAGGACAGGCGGTTTCTCTCCATGTGGAAGGTGACCGTTTTGTGATTAAAAACTCGAATATTTTAGGTTGTCAGGACACGATTTATTCCGCAACCAATCACAGTAGACAATATTTTGAAAACTGTTATATTGAAGGAACAACAGATTTTATTTTCGGACAGGCAACGGTTGTTTTTAAAAATTGTACGATTAAAAGTTTAGCAGATTCTTATATCACCGCAGCGGCAACAGAAGCCGACAGACAGTATGGTTTCATATTTTTCGACTGTAAATTAATTGCCAAAGAAGGTATCACCAAAGTGTATTTAGGAAGACCGTGGCGACCGTACGCTAAGACCGTTTTCATCAATACCGAAATGGGAAAACACATTCTTCCCGAAGGCTGGAATCCGTGGAAAGGCGACAAAATGTTTCCTGATAAAGAAAAAACTGCTTATTACGCAGAATTTGGTAGCAAAGGTGATGGCGGAAATAGTTCAAAACGTATTAATTGGTCTCATCAACTGACGAAAAAAGATTTGAAGAATTATTCATTAGAAAAGATTTTTAATAACTGGAATCCAAACATGAGTAATTGGTAATTGGTAATGAGTAATGATTACTGCAATAAATAGACTTAGGACAATTTTAGTTCTTTTCCTTTAAGACAAAAGAACATTAATTAAAATTTATTTAAAATGAAAAAGATATTTTTATTATTTAGCATAGCTCTTTCAACATTAATTCTGGCGCAACAAAAGCCAACCCTTTTCTTGATCGGCGATTCTACGATGTCAAACAAAGACAATCCCGATAAAAACCCAGAGCACGGTTGGGGACAGGTTTTAGGACAATTCATGACCAACGGAATTGAAATTCAGAATCATGCGATGAACGGCAGAAGCTCAAAAAGTTTCAGAACCGAAGGAAGATGGGATAAAGTCGAAAAACAATTGAAGAAAGGTGATTTTGTCATCATTCAGTTTGGACACAACGACCAAAAACTAAAAGATTCTACAAAGTTTACCAATCCTTATACTCAATACAGAGCGAATTTGGAAAGATACGTGAATGAAACAAGAGCAAAAGGAGCAACACCTATTTTAATGACTTCCATCACAAGAAGAAATTTCAATGAAAACGGCGTTTTAATTGACACTCATAAAGAATATCCTTTGGTGGTAAGAATGGTTGCAAATGATATGAAAGTGGCATTTGTAGATATGCAATTATTGACGGAACAAATGGAAATCGCTGCAGGGCCGGAAAAATCGAAGCTTTTACATCTTCATTTTAAGGCAGGCGAAAATCCCTATTATACAAAAGATAAAGCGGACGACACGCATCTATCGAGATTAGGTGCTGAATCTGTTGCAAAATTGGCTGTTAAAGATTTGAAAACTTTGAAAACAGGTTTGGAGAAGTATATTAAGTAGCTTTAAACGCAAAGACGCTAGGAATTTTGGAATTGCTAAATAATCTTTAAGACACAAGGATTTTATCTTTGATAAAATTTAGCACTGTATACTTTGTCGAAAATCTTTGATTTTCTTGCGCCTTAAAAAAGCATTTAAAATAAAAATCTTTGTGCCTTTGTGATTAACCAACAACAAAAAATTAAAAAATGAATTTCAAAAAAGAACCATTTTTCGACGGTAATTCTGAGTGGGAAGATTTAGGAGACGGTGTTTCAAGACAGTTTGTAGGTTACAATTCTCAGGTGATGATGGTGATCGTGAGGTTTGAAAAAGATTCGATTGGCGCATTGCACCAACATTTTCACTCACAGATTACGTATGTTGCCGAAGGAAAATTTGAAGTAACTGTTGATGGAGAAGTTAAAATCTTACAAAAAGGTGACGGATTTTTTGCGCAACCCAATATTTTTCATGGGGTAAAATGTCTGGAAGCGGGACAGCTGATTGATGCTTTTACGCCGTTCAGAGAAGATTTTTTAAAAGATTAAAGTCTAAAATCAAACCTCATAGGTTTTAAAATCTATGAGGTTTCTAATTTTTGTAATCCATGAAAAAAGTAGTTTTCATTCCATTTATTTTACTTTTCACTCTATTTTCCGCACAGGAAAAAATGATGTTCTGGCCGAAAGGTGAAATGCCGAATTCTAAAATTTTAGCATCAAAAACTCAAAAGAAAAAAGAGCTTGAAGCAATAAAAGAACCTGAACTTTTCGCTTTCCTTCCTCCCATAAAAGAAAGAAAACAAATGTCAGTGATCATTATTCCAGGTGGTGGATATTCTAAATTAACTTATGATGAAGGTGCTTTTCAGATTGCAAAATGGATGAATACTCAGGGAATTTCTGCTTTTGTTTTAAATTACAGATTACCGACTTCAACCGATTTAATTCAAAGAGAGATTGCGCCGTTACAGGATATTCAGGCTTCGATTAAATACATCAGAAAAAATGCCGCACAGTGGGCAATTTCATCCGATCTTGTAGGCGTTGTGGGAACTTCAGCAGGCGGACATTTAGCGACAAGTGTAAGCAATATCACAACAGATTATACTCAATTGAAAGGTGATTGGGAAAGTATTTCTACGATTCCTAATTTTGCCGTTCTGTTTTGTCCGGTGATTGATTTCGGTGAATATGCTCACAAAGGTAGCCGTGAAAGTTTACTCGGAGATCATGCTTCCACGGAAAAAATCAGGGAATATTCCATGCAAAATCGGGTGACAGAAAAAACGCCGCCCACTATTTTATTTCATAATCAGGACGATACGGCAGTTCCTCCGATGAACAGTATTTTATATTTTAAAGCAATGACTCAGCATAAAGTAAAAGGTGCAATGTTTATATTTCCGAAAGGAGGTCATCGTTTTTTTGTAACTGATAAAGATGCATTGAGCGAAAACTGGAAAAAATTGTGCTCAGACTGGCTTCTAGGCATCAGTAATAAGTAATTGGTAATGAGTAATACATTTTTAGCAATGAAAAATTTCATCTTCATTTTTAGCATTCTTCTCGGAATACAATTATCCGCGCAACAAAAAATCACGGTTTGGCCCAAAGGTGGAATGCCTAATTCTAAAGGTTTAAAATTAAATATCGTTGAAGAAAAGGAAGGACGCATCACTCAAATTCAGGAAGCTGAACTGTTTGCATTTTTACCAGCAAAAGAAGAGAGAAAATCGATGGCGATCATCATCATTCCCGGCGGCGGTTACCATCATTTAACTTATGATTTAGGCGGATATTCTTATGCAAAATGGCTGAATACATTAGGAATTTCAGCTTTTGTTTTAAATTACCGTTTACCGACTTCTCCGGATTTGAAACAAAGAGAAATCGCACCTTTGCAAGATATTCAGGCAGCCATTAAATTAATCAGAAAAAATGCTTCCCAATATGGTATTTCACCTGATCAGATTGGCGTTTTAGGAACTTCTGCAGGTGGACATTTAGCGGCAATGGCAAGTAATATTTCTAAAGATTATACAGAATTAAAAGGCGATTTGTCAACTATCTCAACAATTCCTAATTTTGCAATTCTTGTTTCCCCGGTGATCGACCTCGGTGAATTTGCGCATAAAGGAAGCTGCGTGAATTTATTGGGCGAAGATGCCTCTCAGGAAAAAATAAAAGAATATTCTATGCAGAATAAGGTGAATGAAAAAACACCGCCAACCATTTTATTTCATGCTCAGAATGATCCTGCTGTTCCCGTTATCAACAGTATTCTGTATTATGAAGCCATGATTAAAAATAAAGTAAAAGGCGCATTATTTATTTTTCCTGAAGGCGAACACAACATCGGAATTTCTAATAAATCTGAATTAACAGAAAATTGGAAAGAAGTTTGCACAGATTGGTTGAAAACAATTATGAATAAATAATTTTTTAAGACTTTTATAAATTTAATGGATCATGTTTAAAAACATTCAACATAAAATTTTCTTACTGGCTTGCGGAACTGTGATTTCCGTTAGCGTTCAGGCTCAAAAAAATTTAAAATTAACCTACGATAAACCAGCCCAAAACTGGAACGAAGCTTTACCCATCGGAAACGGAAGATTGGGGGCGATGGTTTTTGGCGGAGCTGCTCAGGAACATCTTCAGCTGAATGAAGAAACGATCTGGGCGGGCGAACCGGGAAATAATGTTCCGAAAAATACCTTCGACAGCATTCAAAAGATCAGAAAATTATTGAATGACGGTCACTTTGAAGAAGCTCAGAATTTATCCAACAGAACCTACCCGAGAAAAGCCACCAAAGATCTGAATTACGGAATGCCGTATCAAACGATGGGCGATCTTTTTATTGATTTTAAAGGTCATGAAAATTTCAGTCATTATCAGAGAACTTTAGATATTGAAAAAGCCGTAAGCACCGTATCCTACAAAGTAAAAGGAGCAACTTACAAACGTCAAATATTCTCATCTTTTGCCGATAATGTGGTGGTAATCAGGTTAACTTCCAGTAAAAGAGGAAATCTGAATTTTTCAATTAGTGCCACTACTCCACATAAAGTGCAATCGGTTTTCACACAGAGTAACCAGCTGATTATTAATGGAACAAGTGGTTCTATGGATAATAAAATTGGCAGAGTTCAATTTAAAACCGTGGCTGTTCCTGTTTTAAAAGGTGGAAAAGTAACCTCATCTAAAGGGAAAATCACTATTTCAGGAGCCAATGAAGTTATTCTTTATGTTTCTACCGCTACAAATTTCAAAAAATACGATGACCTTTCAGGAAATCCTCATACGAGAGTTACAGAATATTTAAACAGTGCGTTGAAGAAGAGTTTTAATGAAGAATTAAAAGCACATATTGAAAAATATCAACAATATTTCAAGCGTGTTAATCTGGATTTAGGAACTACTGAGCAGACGAAGAAAACAACCGATGTAAGAATTCAGGAATTCGGAACGACAAGCGATCCTGATTTGGTGGCATTGTATTTCCAGTTTGGGCGTTATCTATTGATTTCGTCTTCGCAGCAGGGAACACAGCCCGCGAATCTTCAGGGAATCTGGAATTATCAGCTGAATCCGGCTTGGGATAGCAAATATACGGTGAACATTAACACCGAAATGAATTACTGGCCAGCAGAAAACACCAACCTCAGCGAAATGCACGAACCTTTGTTCGATATGCTGGAAGATCTATCGGTAATCGGACAGGAATCTGCAAAGGAAATGTACCATGCCAGAGGCTGGAATATGCACCACAATACCGATTTGTGGAGAATCACAGGAATTGTAGATGGCGGTTTCTACGGAATGTGGCCAATGGGCGGTGCATGGCTCACTCAACATCTATGGAATCATTATTTATACACCGGAGACCAGGAGTTTCTAAAAAAATATTATCCTGTACTGAAGGGCTGTGCCCTGTTTTATTTAGATACTCTTCAACCCGATCCTTCAGGAAATTATCTGGTGGTTTCGCCATCAATGTCACCTGAAAACACCTATATGAAGGGCGTAGGAATTACGGCAGGTACAACGATGGACAATCAGCTTGTTTTTGATGTATTTAATAATTTTATCAATGCTTCAAAAATCGTGAATGAAGATCAGGATCTTTCGGATGAGGTAAAAACGGCTTTAGATAAACTTCCGCCAATGCAAATCGGGCAACATGCTCAATTGCAGGAATGGCTGAAAGATATGGACAGAACCGATGACAAGCACCGACATATTTCTCATTTGTACGGTTTATTTCCTTCGGGGCAGATCTCTCCGTTCAGAAATCCGGATTTAACGGAAGCTGCAAGAAACTCACTGATCTATCGTGGCGATAAATCTACAGGCTGGTCGATGGGCTGGAAAGTGAACTGGTGGGCAAGATTGCTCGACGGAAACCGTGCTTTTAAATTAATTTCAGATCAGCTGACTCCGGCTCCAATGGAAACAAAAGGGCAATCGGGAGGAACTTACCCGAATCTTTTGGATGCGCATCCGCCATTCCAGATCGATGGAAATTTTGGGTGTACTTCAGGAATTGCGGAAATGCTATTGCAAAGCTATGATGGTGACCTTTATATTTTACCGGCACTTCCGGATGCTTTACCGAACGGTTCTGTTAAAGGATTAAAAGCCAGAGGCGGTTTTGAAATTGATATCGACTGGAAAGATTCTAAGCTGAAAAAATTAACCATAAAATCAACTTTGGGTGGCAATGCAAGAATCCGTGTGGCAAAAGATCTTCAGTTCAGATCTAAACTTGCGGAAGCGAGTGGAGAAAATTCAAACGAATATTATCAGGTAAATGCAATTAACCCCCCTTTAATCTCAGAAAAGGCTGAATTGAAAGCATATTATGTTCCTGAAACTCAGGTTTTTGATATTGATACAAAAGCGGGTAAAACCTATACTTTCGACGTGAAATAAATATATTGGAAAACGCAAAGATTTTTTAGCAAGTCGTGCGACACAAAATTTTATCGAGGATAAAATCCTTATGCCTTTTAGTATTAAGTATTTCATTAAGCTTTGCGTCTGTGCGTTTTCCAACAATTATTAAAAAAATAACCCAATGAAAACCTTATCATGAAAAATCTTGTTCTTTTCATACTTATTGTCAGCACTTTTTATGTAAAAGCTCAAAAAATAGTTCAGGAAAAGCCAAGAATTCTGATAAGCACAGATATTGGAGGAACCGATCCGGATGATAATCAGTCGATGATCCATTTGCTGATGTACTCGGATAAATTTAATATTGAAGGGCTTGTTTCTTCGCCGTCTTTTGGAAACGGAAGCAAGGAAGAAATTTTAAAAATGATCGATCTTTATGAAAAAGATTTACCTAAATTAAAAAAACACAGTTCAGGTTTTGCCACTCCAACATATCTGCGTTCGGTTTCAAAACAAGGATTACGAGGAAATGCGCCTTACGAAGGTTTTTCAAAATCAACAGAAGGCTCAGAATGGATCGTAAAATCTGCCAGAAAAAAATCTTCACAACCATTATGGGTTTTGGTTTGGGGCGGACTGGAAGATATTGCTCAAGCTTTGCACGACGCACCGGATATCAAAAAAAACATTAAAATTTACTGGATTGGTGGTCCCAACAAAAAATGGAGTGCCAATTCCTATTCTTATATTGTGAAAAACTTTCCTGATCTATGGTTTATCGAAGTAAATTCTACCTACTACTCTTTTTTTTCTAAAAATGATAATCCTAAAATTTTAAAAAGCACCGAATATTATGATCAATACATTAAAGGTTACGGAGCAATGGGAAAAGATTTCAAGAATTACTATAACGGAGAAGTTAAAATGGGTGACAGCCCGACTTTATTTTATCTGATGCATGGAAACCCTAATGATCCTACTGGTGAAAGCTGGGGCGGAAGTTTTGAAAAAATCAATAGAAGCCCAAGAATTATTGTTGACGGAACCAAAGGAAGTTCAGAGGATATCGCTTTCTGTTCTTTAATTGAATTCCGTTTTAAAGGCCCTATTCTTAAAGAAAATCCCACTTTTGCACCTTTTTATATGGAAACTTTACACAAAAAAGATATTCAGAAATGGCCGGGAAATTATCTTGGAAATGGAAATTACGTTTTACAATATATTCCGAAGGCCGCGGAAGTTTTGAATTATAAATTTACATCAGATATTCCTGAGCTAAATGGTTTTGAAGGGAAATTAAATATTGTCAATCTTTGGCCGGGAAAAGAAAACTCAACAGATATTCCGCTTGGTAACACATGGTTTTCTGATACATCTGATCCGAATCTTTTTGACGGAAAATATCAAGGTGGAAAAACGATTTCCAAATGGAAAAATGATATTCTGCTGGATTGGGCAAAACGTTGGGAATGGCTAAAATAAATTATTTTATACATAACATAAAATGCAACCGATTGTTTAAATAAAATATTCAACATTATAATTATATAAATATTATTACGTTAAAATATAAATTAATTCAATAGCAACTTTATAATTTTACACCTGAATAATTACAATATAATAAACTATGAAGAAAACATTCAGAGCGGTCTTTCTTATGGCTGTCCTAAGTTCAACTTTCGTATTGACCGGATGTGGTCAGGAAGAAATCAACAATGAATCAACAACCAATGAGATTGGTTTAAAAAGCGCAGTGGCAGGTAAAATTATTCCTTTAGCGGATTGCGTTGCTCCCGGATGGGCTTCTCAAAACGGAGGAACCACAGGCGGCGGAACGGCGGCAGAAACTACGGTTTCTACTTATGCTCAGTTAAAAGCTGCGATCGAAAATACAGCTGTGAAAGTCATTAAAGTTACGGGAACCATTACCATCACCTCTCGTTTGTCATTTCAGGATCAAACCGGAAAAACGATTTACGGCGCCAGTGGTGCTAAGCTGGTTTCCACGAACCAGACAAAAGACGGTTCAGGAATTATCAACATTAAAAGATGTAACAATATCATCATCAGAAACCTGATCTTCGAAGGTCCGGGGGCGTATGATACCGATGGTTGGGACAATGCTATTTTGGATGATTGCCGAAATGTCTGGATCGATCACTGTGAATTCAGAGATGGCGTAGATGGAAATTTTGATATTAAAAATAAATCTGATTTCATCACGGTTTCTTACACGAAATTCCATTACCTAAAAGCTCCAAAAGCAGGTGGTTCAGGAGGTACGGACGATCACAGATTCTCTAATCTTATCGGTTCGAGTGATGGAGCGACTGCCGATGCGGGAAAACTGAATGTAACTTTTGTTCGTTGTTGGTGGGCTCCGGGATGTAGAGAACGTATGCCGAGAGTGAGATTCGGAAAAATTCATATCCTGAACAGTTATTTCAACAGTTCTGTAAGCAACAAATGTATTGCAGCAGGTGTTCAGGCGAATATCCGTGTAGACGGAAACGTATTTGAGAATGTAAAAGAGCCTATTAATTTAATGAGCGGTTATACAGCGGTAACGGTAACTTCTAACAATACATTTACCAATACCACGGGAAATAAAGTAGGAAGCGGAACCGCATTTACCCCACCGTATTCTATCGGAACACTTTCTTTATCTTCTGTAAAGTCTGATGTAACAGCAAATGCCGGTGCGACATTAACGGGTAATGTCTGCGATTCTTTCTAAAGAATTTAAATACTATTGATTGATAAAAAATAGGCTGTCCTCAATTTTGGACAGCCTATTTTATTACTTTGTACTTTTATGATGATAAATTAAAAATAAGAATGAGAGTTTCCGTAAAATTTTAACCTCATCCACCTGGCTCTTTTAACCTCTACCCTTTTACTTCAAATTTATTGGATATGGTCAAACGAAACACCTATTCATCGGGTTTCACCCGACGCTATTCATATTTCACCACTTCGTGGTTGAGGAAGATTAATTATCAACAATAATAAGAGTCCTTTGAAAATTTCAAACCTTTACTATTTTAGACAGTAAGATTCCCACCATTCTAATACCCTGATAAATTGACACATTGACACATTGACACATTGATACATTGATACATTGATACATTGATACATTGGTACATTGGTACATTGGTACATTGATATACTAATCTACAACCTATCTCCCAACCCCATTTCTCTCCTGCCATTTCGGATATTCCTTTGCAATTAATTTTTCAGCAAAATCTCCGTACCAGCTGTAGCCGTTTCGTCTTTCTTCAGAAACATCATAGTAGTTGTATTTTACACTTCCATCACGATCTCCGAATAGGGGTTTATTGGTATGAATATCATAAAATCTCGCCCAGATCACAGAGTTTTTATCTTCCGTTAAAGTTCGTACTGCCTTTCCGTTTACTTTGGAAACGTTGTAGCTGTAGCCTTCGATTTTATTGTTTTTAAACCATTGCAATGCCCCGTTAATCGATTTTTCAATCGTTGGATTTACAGGCTGAAGCATTAAAAACCTTACAATTCCCACAGACTCACCTGTTGCCAGAGAAATAGGTTCAAAAGCTCTTGCTTTATCCGGCTGAAGGGTAATTTCATTATACTGATCTGCCCAAATCGTTGGATTTCCATTCTGTAAAACCTGAGTTTTAAGAATACATTCAATACCTTTTTGTAAGGCAACTTTTGATTTTTCTTTTAGTTTAGGATCAATAACATTAAAATCATTTTTTCCTTCCGCAGCATTATACAAAACCGTTAAAGCATTAATCATCGCGTTGTCATTGTAAGTCACTTGTTTTCGGTATAATCCCGTATTTGGATAATATTGTGGAAAACCTCCGTTTTTATATTGCATCAACAAAAGATAAGCGATCCCTTTTTCTGCAGATTTAAGATATTCTGGATTTTTTGTGGTAGAATAAGCTTTTATTAAAGCATTGATTTCCCTTGACGTTGCATTATTATCGATCGTTGCGTGATCATCACCTGTTGATTTTATCTTTTTTAAAAGGGGTTTATCAATCGGTAAATCGTAATTCACCACAGATTTATCTTCCAACTGTTTTCCCCAACCTCCGATCGGAAGCTGATACAACATTATTTTTTCCGCCAAAGTATCTTTTACCTGAGCTGAAAAACTGGCAGCCACCAAGCTTAAAGTTAATGTACAGATTTTTAAATTCATCCTAGCTCTTTAATTATTTATTAAACTCAACCACCAACGGATTAGCCACAATTTTCGCCTGTTTTTGCAGCATATTTTCCCAATCATCCTTTGTTTTTATCTGACCGCTTTTTTCCCAGGCAAATCCCGCATAGTACGTCAGGTTTTTCTGTGGAGTAGTAAGGACAAGCAAATTACTCTGATCAGGCGTTTCTGTTCTGTGGGCAAACGATTTCTGAACAATATTAGGATTGACAACAATTCCCTCACCTACATACGCGTCATCAATTTTTTCCCAGTGAAGATAGTATCCGGCTCTGTCGTTCAGCTTCGTTTCGCCTTCATTTTTATGCAATGAAATCCCTATGGCATAATTCGGCGCAGGAGTGTGGGATTCAAAAATAGTTTCGAATCTTGAAAAATTAGATCCAAGGTCAAGGGAGATGATTTTGACTTCTTTTACCATAAAGTTGCTGTACGGAAAATACTGAAGTTCAAAAACCGTTCTTAGCGGACCTTCTGCAATGGTTTTTGAAGAAATAAAATTTTTGGAGACCTGAAGTTCATCACCTGTCCAGATTCCCGTTCCTCCCGTTCCTCGACTGTCTCCCACCGGATAAGGATCATACCCCTCGCCTCTCGTATCTTTATGATAATACATCGGGTCTGTAAGATAACCTTTATACCATTTATTGATCACCGGCTGATCTGTTCTTTTAAACCAGATATCGACACCGCTGGAAAGTGTACTTCCTTTTACACCCGCCAATGCTTCTTTTTGCCCCTTCGGACCATACACTCTGAAGGCCACTTTATCATTTTCCCAGGCATAATCGTCTACTCTTTCAGGAACAAGCCTGGAATAGGTCGTCAGCTTACTTTCCGGAACGGGGGTTTTAGGATCCGAAACTAAAGTATAGGTATTGGTAGCTTTTGCTTCTATTTGGGCAAAGAAAAGCAGTTCATCATTTTTGTTATCTCCATTATAATCAATCCATTGAATGGTGATCAATTTATTATTCCCGTCTTTTATTCTCAGATCTGCCTCTTTTGTTTTCTTCAGAAAGGCTCTCAAATCCGAAACGGGAATTGAAACGACTTCATTTCTTTGAAAATCTGAAGGATTGGTTACGTGAATGGTTTTTTGGGCATACCCAGAAGCAGAAGCAATGCAACCGATTGCACACATCAACCCGGTTATCCTCGTTTTAACTGTAAACATCATTTAAATTTAGTTGAGTTAATATTCCAAAAATAAACATAAATTTTAATTTATGATAAAAAGTTATGGCTGAACCTAAGGATTTAACAATATTTTAAGGAAACCGGAAATGAGAAAAAGAATAAAGCCTGCTCAATGAACAGACTTGAAACCTAACTTAAAATTAAGGATTAAAATAAGTACGACAATCGGACTATTATAATCTCATGCATTGCATTGCCATAATGCTCAACATTCTTTATTCTGTAAAAATACCTTTCTGAAGAGATTTCATGAAAAATTACAGATAGAAAAAAATCGAAGAGGTGTAGAATTAATTCTAATGTATAGAATCAGTTAATCATTGCTTGGAACAATAAAAAGCAAGGGCAGCCACTTCTGCCCCTACTTTCACTAACTTAAAATTCAAATTCACCGACTAGCACACCATCTCTATTTCCTGTATCAGATTCACTTTTATTCTGAAAAACCACCACTTTCCGCTCCTGTTTTCCGGTAGCATAATTGATGTAGATTTCTGCCATAATCGCTGTAGGCCCTGCAATACTTATCTGATTTTCATTATAAAAATTGGTCTCAATTTTATATTTTCCCTTAATTGCTTTTTTCAGTAAAAACTGCTCGGGGCCGAAACCTCCTCTAAAGTCGTTACTTAATCTTCCTCCAATGGCCGTTGCTTTGTGAGAATACATACAGCGCTCATCATTCGGATCGGTCACCCAAAGGTCAATATCCGTATTGTCTTTATTCCAGTTGATGACCACACGGATGTTGACCGGAAGATCTGCGATAATTTTAGGATTGATCTTTTTTAAATTCAAATCATTTCTATGACGGGCAATTAATTCATTGATCTCCATAATCAAGGTTTCTTCAATTCCATAATCACGAGCGGCCAGTTCTCTTGTATACGTTTGATTTAAAATTTTATACAAATTCTCCAAAGCCGCCTGATACTGTCCATTATCTTCCAAAGCCAGAGCATAATCTCTATAACTTTGAGGATCAAAAGGTCGCCATTCCAGTACTTTCTGAGTGATCCAGAGTTCCTTGTCGAATACCTCAGCCTGCTTCAGTTTATAGGCTAATAATTTGTATAATTCTTCATTTTCAAGATCCAGATCTGCGATGGAACTCAATACTTTTAAGCCTAAATTCTTATCATTATTTTTAAAAAGCAGCTGAGAAATATCGAAATAATATCTAGGTACATCTTTATATTCATTTCTATGATTCAGATACAGTTGATAAATTTCTTCGGAAGTTTTAGCCTCATTAAAAAATTTCATGTATTCTGCATCCGATTTGATATCCGCAACGATGATCCTTCCGCTGCTCACTATATTCTCAGGAGAAAACTCTCCACTACCAATCGAAATACCAGGTGCTGCGCCTTGAAGGCTGGCAAGAACATTATGATTAGCTCTCAATTCCGAGACAACAGAACTGGAAGAAGCCTGAACTGATTTCCTTTGAGCGCCATACCCTACCATAACAACCTCTTCAATCTGTCTCTCATAATTCATCGTATCGTTTTGTGAGCGCCTCGTTCTTGGGTAATATTTAGGTTTTTTATCAAAATCTGTTTCCCACCATTTTTTCAGATTGGCGGTCATATTTTCGGCTTTCTGCATGAGATCATCTACACGCTGATCTTTCTCAACCTGATTATTTTTGACCAATCTGTCATATTCTGCACGCAATTCTGAGGGCGGTGTAATTTCATACCGGACATAGTCGGCAATGTCCTCCAGCACCATTAAACTTGTATTATTACTCACCAAACCGAATTGACGGCTAAGATCTTTGATTTCCTTTTGATGATCTTTTTCAAAAATTTCCAGTTCATTCAGCTTTTTCTGAGCCCAGAATTGTGAGATCTCCCAATCTTTTACCATTTGCTCACTCGCATTTAAATCAATGGTCTTGGTCTCTGAGACTTCATTTCCGTATCCGAATTTTAAAGTAGCTGTCGTTTTATTTCCGGTTAAAATGCCGGTCAGAACAAAATCATTAGAAACCGTTTGTGATAAAGAAGGATACACCTCCGTGATTTCTGCGTTATCTTCAATTCCTAAAAACTTAAAAGGTTGAAACAGGAGTTTTCTCACCTCTTTTCTCGGCTCATTTTCATTTAAGTTTAAAAACTCTCCACCCGTTTTATTACTGATAAATTTTAACTGATTAAAATTGGCATTATTGGAAGCTGAGATCGTATATACAGGCTGTCTCCAGTTCATTTTTAAATCTCCAAAAGAAGAAAGTCCGTCCGTAAAAAATAGAATCTCACGTTCTTTAACCGATTTCAGCTGCCCGAAATCTGTTCCGCCATCATAAGTGACCTGAGATAAATACGCTTTCAATTCCGACCAGTTTCCATCATTTACTGTAAAGTTTTTACCTTCTTCAAAAGCGTTGTTAATAAAATAGACTTTTACGGACAGATCTTTATTTGATTTAAAATATTCGTTTAATAATTCAAATTCTTTGATATGATTTCTTTTAGAACCACTCAAGGAATTGTCCCAGACAATAGCCAGTTTATTGGTCAGTCTTTTCGGCTTTTCCTTCCCTTTTACACCTATATTGGCTAAAAAATACGCCGAATTATTCGATGCTTTCTGCATTAAAATCTGCTGACTGTCATCTTCCTCAGGAAAATTGATCCTAAGATTCTGAGATGGCTGATAATTTAATTTGTGCGTTTCGGCTACCCAAACATCACCTTTTTTGATAAAATCAAAGCTGCCATCTGGCTTTTCTACCATCTGAGGTAGATCTGCATTTTGGTACACTGTTGTTTTAACATTAAACTGAGGTATTTCTGTTGAATAATTCAACGGTAAAAAGTACTGATAGCTTTTGCCTGACTTTTTAAGTTCATCATTATACGTCACCTGAATGGTTCTTTCTCCGCCGTTCGGACTGATCGGATAAATTCTGGTCCGGAAATTATTCCCCTCTACTTTTTCCAGAATTCCGGGATCTACCCTTCTTTTTTCAATGGTCTCAAAAACTTCTTTCGCCTTAGTTTTTTCTACAGGAACAGCATTTCGCAGTTTTCCATTAATATCCAGTGCATACCCACTCACATTCACGCCTTCCGGCAAAGGAAATGTGACGCGTCCTTCCATGATCCTCTTGGAGTTGTTTTTAAAAACCATCGTCACCACATTCGTGGAAATCCCGCCGGTAATTTTTGTTTCTATATTTAATTTCTGAAGAATAACATTTTTATCCTTCTCAAAACCTCCTTTTTTATCCGGAGTTTCAATGACCGGAATCTGTGCCGACCATAAAACCGGAAAGAATAACAATAACTTTATAGATAAGCTTCTCATATCAATAGCGTTTTCTAGTTGAACAATGTTTCTATTGATAAAGATGCGGGAAAAGGGAAAAAGGTTGGAAAAAATGAAAAATAGGGTTATTCGCTATTTTATAGATTATCTTATTTAAAATTAAATCTGAAATTTCTACCAGCCAGACATTTGCTGTACGGAGCATAGGGATCCGCTAAAGCCACCGATGATGCGGATTGATTTCTTTTTGTTTTATTAAAATATTTAGATCTTTAAATAAGGCGTTACATTCACTATCCCATTGATCTTCCAGAATAACAAATAGCTCTCCGCTTCGATGATGCCTTTCTTTTTACGATTGATACTGTAAATTCGTCAGCTAGGCTAAATCCGCGGTATGGTCTGAATTTCTGATAAACCATATTCGATTTCCTTATAGACCAGGCCGTGAAAATATCAGTGAAATATGATTATTGTATGCTTCTCACTTCTTGTGGATCTAAAAGCATTTTTATTAAAAGTGTTAGGATTTTCGCCTTTCAAAGTTTAAAAAACTCATTTATTAAGTGAACAAATCCTTATAAAATTCTAAAAAACGGTGTTATTATTCTGAGGGCACTGAAAAAGTAAACTTCATTAAAAAAAATAAGCAAAACTTTAAAAGTTTTGCTTATTTTTTTATCTTCAATGTAAATTTCAATAGCAAAGCAAATGTTAATACAGCAAGAAAAACTTCCGTTGAGTGCCTATTCCGGTTTGTATGATTTAATTGTACCGAAGGAAAACCTTCTTAGAAAAATTAATGAGCTGATTGATTTTTCTTTCATCTATGATGAGCTTTTGAGCAAATACTGCTTAAACAATGGTCGCAATGCTGAAAGTCCGGTACGGATGTTTAAATACCTGCTTTTAAAAAGTATTTATACAGTTTCTGATGTAGATGTGGTAGAGCGTTCCCGGTATGATATGTCCTTTAAATATTTCTTGGATATGACTCCGGAAGAAGATGTAATCAATCCCAGTTCCCTTACAAAATTCAGAAAACTGCGTTTGAAAGATAGTGATCTTTTAAGCTTGCTCATTGGTAAAACCGTGAGTATTGCGATTGAAAAAGGCATCATCAAATCCAGATCCATCATTGTAGATGCCACTCACACCTTGTCGATGAGCAATCCTTTTTCAACGATAGAAGTATTGCGGGAGCGCTCAAAACTGCTTCGCAAGACCGTTTATCAGTTTGATGAAGAATTTAAAACTAAAATGCCCTCAAAAAATATTGAAAATGATTTAAACAAAGAATTGGATTATTGCAGAGAACTCGAAAAACGCATTGAAAACGAAGCTTCTATCAGGGAGATTCCTGCTGTAAAGGAGAAGCTGAATCTTTTGAAGGAAACAGTGAGAGACACCGGGGAGCAGATGGTTTTTTCAAAAGATGCCGACGCTAAAACGGGTCACAAATCGGCTGACAGTTCTTTTTTCGGATACAAAACGCACTTGGCGATGAGCGAAGAGCGGATTATTACGGCGGCCGTGGTAACTTCGGGAGAAAAAGGCGACGGCCCGGAACTGCCAAAATTACTGCAGATGAGCCAGGACAACGGGATGGAGGTAGATGCCATCATTGGTGACGCTGCTTACAGCGGAAAAGAAAATCTGAAAATTGCGGGCGAACAAAATATTAAAATAGTAGCCAGACTTAATCCTTCCATCACCCAGGGTTTTCGAAAAGATGAAGACCGTTTTGATTACAATAAAGATGCCGACCGTTTTGTGTGTCCTGCAGGGCATTTGGCGATTCGCAAAGCTCGTGGCGGGAAGAAACACGTAGGCGGAAATCAAGTGGATACCTATTATTTTGATATTGAAAAATGCAAGGTTTGCCCATTAAAAGAAGGATGTTATAAAGAAGGAGCAAAATCTAAAACTTATTCGGTTTCCATAAAATCAGACTTACATAAGGAGCAAATGATTTTTCAGGAAAGCGATTATTACAAAGAAAAATCGAAACACCGCTATAAAATCGAAGCCAAAAACAGCGAGCTTAAAAACGTACACGGCTACGACAGGGCGATTGCAAATGGTATTGAAAATATGCAAATGCAGGGTGCAATGGCTATTTTCACTGTCAATTTGAAGAGAATCCTGAAATTAATATAGAGAAATCGATCTATACTCCGTCTTTTATAAACATCGCAGGCGTGGCGCAATATCAATCCCGTTAAACCTCAAAAATTTGATACTGAAAAAAAGAAAAAAAGCTTATTACGAAGGTTTAATTTTCGTAATAAACTCTTAATTCTAACTCCAAATCAATTGGTAATTCTATATGAACGGGGTTTTTCAGTGCCCTCATTATTCTTTCTCTTTTTTTTTGATTTGTTACCCGATTTTGTTACTGATCCTTCCTCTGATGACTACCCCCTCCATTTTTGCGATAAAACTTTAGAATACTTCAATATTCATTCCTTCTAAACTATAATTAAAATCGATACTATCTATTTAAATAATTCCTGTTAAGATATGTTAACAAGACCCCTATTTTTCATATGAATTAATACATTGTTGCTGTTTTTATGAATACAATACATCAAAACAAACATTTCAATTAAATATATTATTATAAAAATCTTAATATGATTAAATTTTTTTCATTAATTTCCTTGTTATCTTTAAGCTTTTGCTTAAATGCCCAAGTTGGAATTCAAACTTCGCAAGTTCATCCTTCTGCAATTTTGGAGTTAAACACCGCCAGTTTGCCCACGGGAAGCAAAAAAGGGTTCTTGGGTCCCAGGGTCAGTCTTACAGGTTCTCGTGATACGCAGACAATTCCCTCACCGGCTGTAGGTCTCTTAGTGTATAATCTTTCAACTGCCGGCACATTTCCAGACAATGTTCATCCTAACCGATATTATTACTGGAATGGCACAGAATGGGTAGATTTTGGAGTAACCACGGTACTGGAAAGCTTTCTTGCCTACAGAGTCATGAGTCTCAATGCGACATCAAGCCAGACTTTTACCTATAATGACATCAACGCTACCAGTGCTGCAAACGGTGGAATCCCCATCTCTTTTTCAGATACCGATATGGTGGTTAATACCGGGAATATCGCAACAAAATCAGGAAATACGTTTAAGATTAATATTACCGGGCTGTATGAAATATCAGGCTATGTGAACTATAATCCTAACCGTACTTCCATAGGATCTCCGCAAAGAGGATGCTTTCTTAATCTGAAGCTGCAGCTGTCCAATAACAACGGCAGTACATGGACTGATGTGATCGGAAACAGAACAGCCTGGGGAGTAAGAACCAATAATTTACTGAAAACTGCCACTTTGATTTCCACTCCTATTAACCTTACTGCCGGACAGATGGTGAGAATGGTTGTCCAGAATCCTTTTGGCGTAAGTGATACCTCAAGTATTCACGGGGAAAATCCTGCGTCTTCACCTGATGCTCCTCTCCCATCTATAGCATCTTCCACCAGGACACCCATATCAAAAAACCTAACCCTTACGCTTTTAGATTATGATATTCAACAATAATTTATATAAAAAAAATATGCTGAAAAATATTTCTACCATATGCTTCCTGGCAGCAAGTCTTGCTTATGCTCAAAACACCAACGGGCCCGGGGTGGGTATCGGTACCTCAAGTCCGAACGCCTCAGCATTACTAGATCTTGATGTCAGCAACCTTCCTGCGAATGGCAAAAAAGGAGTTTTGCTTCCCCGTGTGGCATTACAAAACAGGACGGATGTTACCACCATTCCCAATCCTGCTGTAGGGTTACTGGTTTATAATACGACCAACTCCACTTCCGATTCCCTGATCATGGCCAATACTTTTTATTATTGGACCGGAACAAGCTGGATTGACATGGCCACAGCTCAGACCTTCGAAACAGAGCTTTATCCACAGGTATTCATCGTAGGAAATACGGGCAATCAGGAGCTGAACAAAACTAATTTTAATAGCGCACAAAATATAGTTGTCAATTTCAATTCGTCAGCAACAGGAGCGATGAATGTAGATGTCGGAAACAGGGTTTCTCTGGCCAATAATAATTTTAAGATTCTCTCTTCAGGACGATATGAAATCACAGGGTATGTAGGATACAACCCCTGGGTATCGACGACCTGCACTACTCAAGCCACGGAAACAAACTGTATAGCAGCTTTAGATCTCATTATTCAGGTTTCCACAAACAACGGAGATTCATGGACGAATATTTCAAAAACAAGTTCGACATGGGGTGTAGGGACAGGAGACCGTAACCGTTCCGTTATGATGGCTCCTTTTATCGTTACCCTCAACGCCAATAACCTTATACGGGTTGTAGTTGCCAAGGGCTCCACTGTTAACCACGGAACCGCATCTGCTACCAGCACCCTTAATATTGAATCAGGAACGGGGCTGGCTTACTCCCGCCTGCTCAGAATTCAAAAACTTAATTAAAAAAGCAACTGACGAAAAAAATAAACGACATGAAAATATACGATACAAGCAAATATATCCTGTTGTTCTTAGGCACATTACACTATGCCCAAGTCGGAATAGGAACATCTTCACCAAGTCCATCGGCAATTTTAGAGGTTTCATCTGCCAATAAAGGGTTTCTTCTGCCGCGGCTTAATTTAACAGGGAGAAATGACGTAATAACTATTGCCAATCCCGCCAATGGACTGATGGTTGTAAATCTCACGGCAAACGGCAGCGGCAGCAATGCAGTAGTCGGCAACTCCATTTATTTCTGGCAAAGTTCTGCATGGCAAAAGTTCACGACCTTTTCAGAGATCACTGTTTATAAACAGTCTAATCAATACGTCATGAGATCTACTACAGCACAGTCCTTTACTGCAGCACAGGTTACAGGCGTAAATAACAGTCAGAATTATGAGGTTCCCATCCTTTGGTCAGCCAACGAAATTTCTATTGATAACCCTGCCGATATTGAGCTGGCAAGTACCAATGACATCTTCACCATTAAAACGGCAGGAAATTACAGATTATTGTCCAATTATAGTTTTAATCCTCAGAGAAGTGTTACGGCAGATAATTCAAATTATACATACGTCGCTATTACGGTGATGAAATCGACGAACAATGGCTCAACATGGACTGCAGTGGCAGGGTCAGCAACTCCCTATGATATCGGAGTATCTAACCAGCTTCAGACGGTGATTCTTCCAAGAACAATCCTCCGTTTTAACGCCAATGACCGGATTAAAATTGTCATTACCAAACCCGGAACAGCAACCCCTTCATACGGAAGCAATGCCGGTATTCTGAAGAAAGCCACTGAGGATTATACCAAATATCTCAGAATAACAAGACTGAACAATAATAATTAATAGACTGAGTGTCTTAAATTTTTGAAAGATTATTGAAATCCGGAGATTTTCTTCTTCGGATTTTTTTTTATTTTTTTATTTAGCTCTCTCCCAAACCAGCTGCGGTATTCTTTTCAAATCCTTATTCTGAGATTTCATTAAAGCAATGTACTTTTTATAGTTTTCTTTTGCTTTTAATTTATCTCCAGTTTCCCAATAGCCATCTGCTAAATTAAGATAAGCTACTACGCGTTCTGGATATTTTTTAATAATCTTTAAAAGAACATTTATTAAAACAGATGGATTTACGCTTTCAATCTTATAAGCAAAATCATTAAGTTTTGTAACATTTTGGCTTGTTACTAAAATATAATCATCCCAACTTTTATTTGCTACCCAATCATAATAATTAAATTTCATCTTAGGAATATCGCCACTATCTAACCTGATAATAGCATGATTATCTTCACCGACTTTATAATAAGTTTCTTCATAATTGCAAATTTCAAAGCTCTGATTAATAAATTTTAACTTAAAATTTATTATAGAATAATTATTAGATGAAAAAGGAGCTATTATTGTCTTATATGATAGTATATTTTTCTCAAATTTTAAATCGCTAATATCATTATCACTTTTCCCTGTACATTCTCTACAAGGAAATATATTATCATTTTCATAATAAACTGAATTGTTGTTATTTCGATTAAATATTATTAGTAACTTCCTTTTATTCATGTCTTCAATAGTTACTTTTGTTTCTTTTTCAGTATTACTTGCGAAAATATATAAATCATCCTTTAACCCGTCATTATTAAAATCATTATGAAGTTCTGAAATTATATAATTTGTTTTCAAAAAATCCTTTACTTTTTGATTTTGAGTATAAATCTGGATACTCATAAACAATAAGATTATACTAAAATTATTTTTCATCTTTAAATATTTTAATTGTGAAGTCATTTAAACTTTTTTGTGTTATAAAACTTTCTTAGTGCAATGACCATAAATGCTAAATAATTAAAAGATTTCCAACTAGATACAGTAGTATCAAACCTATTGAGCAATGATCTAAAGCTGTCTAACCAAGCATTTGTTCTTTCTATAGTATATCTTTGATGGTATAAAAGCTCATCAAAATAAATCTCGTCTGTGTCTGAGCCATTACGCTTATTGAAAGCAATATTTGCCATGATATCTTTATTTTCACAATGCTTTCTGAAGTTTTGAGCATCAAACCCTGCATCAGCATTCATAAATAATCCCTTTACAGCAATATCTGCCTTTTCTAATGTTTGAGTGATCTGATCAAAATAGATTTCAATATGATACAGATCATTATGATTTCCTGCAATAGGGTCTGACATTGCTAAAGGAAGTCCCTGTCTATCTGTAAAATAAAGCGAAGTAGTGGTCTTTCTCTTTTTACGCCCTTGATAAGCGACCTCTTCTCCTCCCCGTAATGCTGATGTATGACTCCCGTCTAAATCTGCACTGGATAAATCTAATTTCGATTTATTTTTTGATAATAGCTTTATCCAGCAATCTTGCCAAATATTTTTTACACACCATTTACGAAAATGATAGAAAACACTTTGATAGGTCAAAACATTCTCTGCAAAAAGACTTTTTACAGGTAAATAAGCCCATTGAACCCCTGTTTTCAGTTTGTATAATATGCAATTTACTATTTCAGCAAGAGGGGCTTTGGGAAAAAATCCTCGTTTTGGCTTAGGAAGATTAGGTACTATTTCATTTTCTATTATATCTTTGTCTAGTACTTGGTACATCATCGGCTTGATTTGTTTTTTATGTTTCGCAACACAAAAATAAACAAGCCGTTTTTTATATTAAAAGTTTAAATGACTTCATCATATGTATTTAAAAAATAATTTTATATTCATAAATTTATTTACCATTAAACTCTACTTTGTCGCCATAAATCCATTGATTTTTTTTATTCCAATTCCCTCCACATTTCTCTTGCATTTCCATAACAACTTGTGTTTTATTAATATCAATTATGACACATAAATAATTTTCATACAATGTTTTATTAATACCATCATCGACATAACCTTTTATAACATTATCTAATACAATATACTTTTTATTTGGCGATAAGCTTAAAATTTTTCCTTCTGAATAATTATCAACATCATATCCCTTAATTTTATATTTCTTTCCTTTATTTAAAATCACAGGCTCTTGGTACATTTTAAATTCTTTATCATAAGAATAAAAACCAAGCTTGTTGTTTTTAGTAATTGGCAGAACATTTAATATTCTTTTTGATTGAGAGGAGTAACAATTTATTAATAGTAAAATTGTTAGAATTATTATTTTTTTCATAATCTTGATTTTAATTTTATATATCGTGCATTTGCATCTGTCATAGTATATTTACCTTGCCCTCTTAAAGGACCATATATTTTTAAAATTTCTTTTTCATAGATATGATGATTTTCTCCCCAGTCTGCGGGATTTCGTGATAATTTATTATGCTCAGCAAAAAATTTATTAAGTGCTTCTCCAAAACAATTAGAAACGTGACCCGGTCTGTTTACATCATGATCTAATACTGTTGCTTTTCCAAGCTTTGATTTTACAAAATCTTTTATCTTACTAGAATATCCATTAGGCGTTTTATTTATAGCATTATTTAATCTTTTTATAAAATCAATTATTTGCTTTGCCTGAAAATCTTCATCTTTACAAGCATTAATAAAAGGTTCTACAGGTATACAAATTACTTTTTGTTTGTATTTTTTTTCTTCAAATCCTTTTCTAATTAAAGACTTTAATTCTTTTCCCGTTTTTTCATTATAGAATGATTGATATTTTTTAATTGTCTTTGAGTGATCTTTAATTTCAATCTCTTTGACACTCCAACCACAGTTTTCAAATAACATTTTAAATTTTTCTGGATACTCTTGCTTAAATTCCCATAATTGGATTGACAATTCTCCATAGCCATCAGGATTTATAGTTTTTTGCATTGCTCCAGCTGTTAGAATTTCACTATCATAAGATTGAACAGCATCCATGTTACCCTCATTTTCTGACATGGCTAAAATAATTTCTTTCTGTTCTTGATCTACTTTACCTTCTGAAATAATATTTTCCCAGTTTTTATAAAATCCCAATTTTATTGAACCATAATATAGTGGTCCATAAATTGGATTTTTAGAGCCATATTTAACACATGTTATACTATTTCTATACTCAATTCCACAGGTATATTTTTTCTCTTCCTTGTTCTTCACAGGTTCCGAAGTCCCCGTCTTCACCGGCGTTTGAGAATCCTGCGGAACTTCCATTTTTCCCATTTCGTTTTTTACAGTGAGGCCTTCTTCATAAAAATTGCTTTCATTATCCGTTTCCCAGACTTTTATCCTGTAAGAATGCACGCTCGCAGATAGATCTTGCTGAGTCTGTATATACATAGCGGGACTTAGCAAAATAGACTTTTTAGTTTTTATAATTCCGTTTTTCTGTTCAATTTTCAGCGGTTGGTCACTTTTATAAAGCTCTTTTTCTATGCCATTTAAAGTACCAAAAATTTTAAAATCTACATATTTACCCAGCATATTCAACGTGTAAATTTGAAGATTCACACTATTCATATATTTCAGATTGTCTTTTTCACGTATCTTATATTCTACATCCATAAAAAATACATCAATTATTTTTATCTCTCCGTTGGCTTGCGGAGTAATATGCAGTTCTACAGTTTCATTTTTGTATGTCGCTTGGAGTTGTAGATTTTTATTTAATAATTTTTGCAAAAACGTATAGGTTGTCAATTTGCCTTTTTTCTGTCCCGAAAACGGCACTTTCTCATATTTATCATATTCATTAGCAGCGTATATCTGCCATAGAATTTCATCATCATTTATCGTTCCAATATCTACCGACTCATCAAAAGTCACCGAATATTTCTGAGCTTGTTTTCCAATCAAAGGAAAACGTTCTCCATCTATTCCTCTTAATATATTTCCCATAGTTCACAGGTAATATTGGTTTTCGTCATATTCGCCCTGAAACTCTTCAAAATCTACTCCCACCATCACTTGATTCATAAGTTCCGCATCTGCTTTCTGTACATTATTGTTTCCCATGATCACGCTTTGTCCGTGATGCTGTACAGTAATTTTTCCACCCACCGAACACATTAAATAAGATATTTCAAGAAGAGCTTGTTTGTCCATTATTTTCATTTTTTCATAAGGTTTTCGCCATTTTCCGGTAGGAACAAAAGCGCAGGGATTGTTATTTTTAGCGGTACAACTTCCAAAACAGCTATTTCCTTCTTTGAACTGAACATCTTCTAAAGTTCCCACAAATTTTTCATCATTATTACGACTGCTGAAAATAGTTTTTGAATGAGAAGTAACCTTTAAAGTAGCAGGAACAGTGCCTTTATCGCAGGCACATTTTGCACCATCAACAACATAAAATTTATTTTCATGCTCGGTGCGCTGAACTTCCTCTTCTTTCTGCCTTTGTTCTTCTTTTTTCTCTTTTTCCTGCTGATATTCTTCCTCTTTTCTGGCATCAATTTCATTTTGAGAAGGCATTTCCCTTTCTACCGTCAGTTTTTTTCCTTCCCAAACTTTGTAAGCAATTCCGTCATTAATATCTTCACACCAAATGTTGTGGAATTTTCTTAACTGATACACAGAAATCCCGTAATCGTCGGCAATACTTTCTAAGGTCTCCCCTTTTTTTACAATGTAAATAAATCCTTTTTTCATAATTGTTATTTGTGTTCTGGTAGATCATCACTTTCAATTTCTTCTATGAAAAACCCTCTTGACTTCATTAGCTTTTCTCTTTCTTCTTTTTCATCATACACGACATTAAAAGCCGATTTTCTTTCCGCAATTTCTTTCGTTTCAAAAATCTGAATGTTAACTTCTTCATTATAATCAACGAAGAAGAAATCCATTTTTATTTCATGAATCGTTCGGTCTTTATTCATTAAAAAATATCCTGAAACGGTATCATTTTCTTTTACATCAGATTTGCCTTTAACCATAAGTTTGATTTTATCATTCTCGGTAAATTCATTTAAAACTTCCAAATCCAAAGTGTATTTGACCTTTTGCCCGGAATTAAAAGAAAATTCATAATTATCAATACCCGTAACCCTACCTAATCTATAATCTCCGTAAATTGGAAAGAAATAAACAGAAAAGAAGACATCTTTTCTTAGACTATCTAACAAATAATCGGCATTTCTATATATTTTCCCAATACGATTCAGTAGTTTTATCACTTTTTCACCTTCATAATATGGTTTGAATCTTGGTATAAAGCTTTTCCATCTTTCAACGATATCAGCATGATTACATATATTTTTAGGGTAACCATAAGAATTGAGTGATAATCTCAAAGGAAATAAAGCCTGTGAGGAATGATATAAAAGTTCACTGATAAGCGTTCCGTCAGGTTTTTCGTTATTTATCAAAAGATTACTTCGATTAATTTTTACAACAAGTCTTTTAGGTTCTTCGTTAGTCTGCCTGTTATGAATAAACGTAAAATCAAATGACAAAACTTTTTCTTGGCTAAAGCTCTTTTTAGTAAAACTGTAATGATACTGCCTTTCCTCAAGAATCATCGAAGGCAGATACAAATGCTCAGGAACAATTGTTTTCATCATATAAATGTGTTTGCGTTGATACAAATGTAAAAATATTTCTTGAAATTTTCTACTAAATGATATAGTTTTAAATTATTTTTTTTCAATAAGTTACCCCCGATTTGATAAAAAAATAATTAGTCGCTCCTTAAAAAGCTGTTTTTTGACTTTGAAAATTATATTTGCCTAAAAAGATTCGGAGAACAAGTTCGAGCCAAAGAAGAATTTGTTGTTTGATTTGATTCAATCTCATCTTCAAATTGTATCCAATCCCTGCTAATAATGCATTATTAATATCTCCAGCCACTCCTTTCAGGAAGTTTAATCCTAAGGAGTGGTTTCTTTTTAAATGAGAGATACAAGGTTCTATGGCTGCTCTTGCCCGGAATCTTAATCTGGCTACTTGTTGCCCATATTTTGTTTTTTCTTTTTTTGCGGGAAGCAAAATTGCTGTTCCTTCCACTTCTTTGATTCCTTTAAATCCTCTGTCTGTAGTGGCTTTCGTAGGTCTTGTTCCGCCAACGGATTTTCTTACCCTCTCACTCTGTGCCAATGATTCTTCAAGAGTTTTACTATCGTGAGGATTGCCAGAAAATCTCTTTACCGAGCTGATGATCCCTGTTTTCCGACCTCTTACTACTGCTACTTTTGTCCCAAACTCGTATGCTTTTCCCGATTTTCCTTTCGCAATACACGCAACTTGTGGCTCGTGAAGACTGTAAATTTTATCTTTCGTGGTACGTTCTTGGGTGAGTGCTTTAAGGTAAATTTTAAAAACGTCTTCGTAGCCTTTCAAAACATCTTTAGGAAGTTTTCTTTCCAATTCCCGAAGAACTCTTTTACCAATCGTCCTGAGCTTTTTCCTCGCCATTTTTGCCTTCTTCTGTCTTCTGGGATGATGTCCAAAAAAAGCGTCCCGCAATAATTGTTTGCTCACTCTTCTGTAGCTTTGTCTTTGTACAACGCTCTCTTTTTCTGCTATTTTTCTACAATTGTCGATTACTTTTTTTGCTAATTTGGCATCGGTAGGAAAGGTAATGTTCTTCTCCTGAACCGTCGTATCTACCTGAACTTCATCTTCTGTTTTGGCTTTGGGATGGAGAGAAACGCTTTGTCCCAAAAGAAATTCCAAACCCTTATCTCCAATTCTTTTTCTGAAGTGTACAAAATTGCTCGGATCGAAAGGCTGCTCTGTCTGGAAAAAGGTTTCTCCGGTAAAATATTGCCAATACGCATTCTCAATCCATCTCTCTATTACACTTTCATCACTTTCTTTAAACATTTCCTTGAGCAAAAGCATTCCTGCTATTTTACGGATAGCAATAGAAGGTCTTCCGTTTTCTGAAAATAATTTCTCAAACTCTGACTCCATTTTATCCCAGGAAATCTCCCCAGCTAATTTTACCACCGGATGCTCCATATTAATAAGCTCCGTAAGCCTGGTCTTGAATAAATTCTGCTGTAAATCCTCTCTTATTTTGCCTAACATTTTGCCACTTTTTATATCCTAAAAATACAATTTATTGCAATTTTTTACAACGATTTTTTACGAAATATAAGTGCATAAAACTGATAATCAAAATATTACTTGGTTTTTAAGGAATGACTAATTAATGTAAAATTTGGTTTTTACATTTTTGTGGAAAATTTAGTATAAAAAAAGCACTCAAAAAAGAGTGCTTTAAAGTGGTCCCACCTGAACCCGAACTAAACCTTATTTTCCCCAATGTTTATGGGGATTTTATTAGTCTATATAGTTTAAAGGGAGAAAAATAGGGGAAATTTTCAATTAGTATTGAAGCAAAAACTATTTATTATAAATAACAAATTAAATAATTTCCACGGGTCTTATAGAATTTTCATCATATTGCGAATTAATCGCTCCGTAAATCCTTCTCATATTAGTTGTAATCCATGCTGAGCTGTCATACTTACCCAATAAATAATATATTAAATTATTCTTCAAAGAAGCTTCCTTTCCAAGCATTTTACCATTCCAGAAAATATATTTCCAATTAACTGAACTTAGATCAAAATCGATTATTCTAATTTTATTTTTAAAATCATCGATTTCAGTAGCTTCAAATTTTTTATATGCTTTCGCTATTAATTCTTGTCCTACAGGTCTTAATAAAAGACTACCTCCAGTATCATCATTACGTACAATCAATTTATCATTGATCTCAACTTCCAAGTTTCCATCTGCGAATAATACAATCTCGGGAAACACTTCAAAATAAATATCCCAGAATTCTTTGGAAATATTATACAATGTATTTAACGTTTGATCATTAGGTCTTTTAACATAGAAATTTTTATTCTTATCATACAATATTTTATTAATATTGTATATAGTTACCAAAGTCGTTAATGATGTTTTATCTGTAGTTGCAAGATTTCCTGATTTAGAATCAGATAAGACTCCTTGTTTTTTTAGAATATTGTGCTCATTTACTAATCTTCTTGCGTTTATTGCTGCTGCATCGTCTTCATCAATAATAATTAATTCTGCTCCCTTCGGCTTTTCTGCATACTTATTTAGTACTGTGAATAATCTTCTAGTTTTGTCAAGTTTAGTATGATCATGTAAAACATAAATTACTGACACTTCTTTTTCTCCAATTTCTTTATTTGTTTCATAACCTCTTATTATACCCTTTAAACGGTGTTGTCCATCTAGAGCAAAAATTTCTTCATCTCCATTTAATGTTAATATACCAAATTTACTTTCAATAAAATTCAAATCATTTTCATCTATAAGATCACCATCTATCTCAAATCTTTTTGCTAAGTCAATATCAGTCCAGATTGGATGCCCCTTATGAATGGCAACGATTAAACTATTAAAAAATCTTTCATTATTATTTAAGATATAATCCTTGATATCCTTAATTCTATTAGGATTTACTTCTCTTTGAAGAATTTTATTTATACTTTTAGTATATAACTCATCCGATTCGGCGACAGTAATTATTCTTTTATCTTTTACTATATCTTTAATCTTCATTACCGTTGAGTAGTAAGTCCAATAACCGATATTTCCTCTTAAACATGCTAAATGTACCATATTAATATAATTGTCTTGAGTTTCGAGATCTACCTTTAAATTGATTATTTAAAGGGGGTATTACTTTACTTATTATTATATCCTCAATCTCCATTATTTCCGTATCTGGAATTGTTAATGGATAAAAATAAACTTTGGTATAAGTAGGCCATAAATTTGTTAGTTTAACTAAATTTTTTTTCCTTGTGTCATCACCAATAGCTTTTACATAACTATAAAATCTTTTAAAAAAAGAATGATCTGAATCACCAGTAATAACCCGACCAACATATAATAAATGTCTAACTTCGGGCATAAAATTAAATGCAGGTTCAAGAAAAAACATGTAGATTCCTGCCGAATTTTTAATTCCAGCACCTTCCATATTTCTTCTTATATTTTGGTTAAAATTTAGCATTGTAGGTGCAGGCAATTTTGCAAAAATCCCTCTATCAATATCCTCCCAATATTCGGGAAAATGGCAAACTTTAAATGAAAAATTATCTTCTATATAAAGTGAAGCGATTTCTTCTCTCGATAAATATGTAGCCATTCAAAAACTTTATATAATTTATTATGGTTGATTATTTTTCCATTCAACAAATTTACTGACCTGTCTATTAAAAACATACTTAATTTTATTTTTCCCAAAGATTACTAACAACGAATTAATAATACTTAACACGAAAACTAAGTAAATAACTTTTATAATAGAATTAACATAAATCACCTCATCATAGTAAGCTGAGATATAATATACTAGTACTAATATAACACTCGCAAATGATAAATTTATTCCTAAATGAAATATGGAAGTATATCGTTCGGTTAAATTATGAAAAGTACTTTTCAATTCGTCATCATAGAATTTAAAATAAATATTATGATCAGAAATATTAAGCTTATTTTTTATAACAGTAGTTGGAAAAATTGGATGTAATAATATTTTTGGCAAATCAATTAGATAGAATAATAAGCCAAACAAAATAGAGAATAATGAAATAAAGATTAAATCCTCTTTTGTTGTATATGAAAAATTTTCCTTAAGGAAAGGAGCTAAAATTAATGATAAAAAACTAGCAAAATAAATTCCAGGAATTAATATTTGCATTATTTGCCTAGGTGTAAATACATTATCATTTTTCATATTTAACTATTTATTATAAAATTGATTAATCTTAAATAACTCTCCTTTAGGAAATTCTTTTATATTAGAGATTGCCTCACCTTTTTGGATTTTTTCTAAGCTTCTCGAAACCTTAATTCCGTCTTTTTCACTTAAACCTAAAAATTTATTAATTGATTTGGTATTGCTTTTATCTTTAATATCTAGTAGAAAAGAAATCTCACACATTGAAGAAAAATCAAAACTAGGTTGATTAAATTCTTCTATTCCTTGTGAAAGCAATATAACGGAAACACCTTTAGAACGTATTTCTCTAAGAATTTTCTCTAAAATGTCTTGATATTTTTTTTCTTTAAAAATAACATGGGCTTCATCAATTAGTAAAACATACCTCATTGCTCTATTATTATTTTCAACTGGAGTATTTTCCATATTCATAAAGATATTGTATATGTAATTAATAATTAGAAAAAGAGAAGTAAATCTCACTGAGTTCGACAAGTCTCCTGATAAAGACAAATAGATATTTTCATTAAGAAAATTTTTAATTTTTTTATCTTCTTGAAATATTTCATATCGACTCAAATCATCGATTATTTCAGTCAAAGTGTCTCTTTTATCCCCAACAATATCTAACAGTCTATTATTAATTTCATCAAAATTTGGATACTCGCCTGTTTTTTTGCCTTCAAAAGCTTCAATAGTTGCTTCTCTTAAAATTCCTCTTTGTTTGATTCCTATATTAGAATATTTACATATAATATCTACAAATTTATCAATACCCATATTTTTATTAACACTATTTATAGAGTCAATAAATGATAAAGGATTTATTGGGAATTTAGTATTAGGAGCATCAATAAATTTAGCATTAGTCCCCTCAAAGAAAGGTTTTAATTGCTGGACATCATCGTCCTTTAATCCTTTAAAGTCTAGATAAATAAAATTAACGTGATGATTTGATAGTTCAGATATTTCACTTAGTAAATATAATGCAAATTGAGTTTTCCCAGTTCCTGAACTGCCAGCGACCGCTATATGATTATTATTATAAAACTTCGTATTATTAAAATTTAATTCTACCTTTTCTTTTGTATTTAAGGATTCCCCGAGTTCAACTTTGATAGCTTCCTGAAAATAAGACTTTTCAATTTTTTGACTATTATTTTTAACAGAATCAAAACTAACTTCCGTTGTATGTAGCATCGAAATTCCCTTTTCTAAATGTTCAACTAAGAAATCAAAAAAAGTGTAATTATTGGAATTTCCAAATAGATTATCAAGCATTTCTAAACCGTGGTCGATATGTAACTTGATATATTTAGGAATATTGTCATCCGTTTTATAAATCCCATAATGTTGGCTAATTAAAGCTATATAAAAATCTCTAAACCTAGCATCAAATAAAATATGGTCTTTATATTCTTTTCCTTTAGAATCATATATATTAAACTCACTAGAATTAAATCTTTTACCAAGCTGTAAAGAATACCCAAGAGCTATTCTTGCAATAACATTTTCTTTAGTTCCAACTGGCAATTTAGATGTAAGCTTTCTTACTATTTCTTGATTTTCTTCGGATGTTCTAATGTTAATTTGCATATAGCTCGTCGTATGTTTTAATTAAGTTTGCAGGTTCTATCTCTTTAAATTCCGAAGAATCGGTACTTACATTCTGAATAATAAAAGCTTTACTTATTTTAGGTTCTAATAGATTAAATTCAGATTCAGTCAATTCTTTATGAATTAATGGAAATAATACAACTTGTTTGGAGACATTAGGGTAAAATTCTTTTATAACATTTTCTGCGTGATCTTTATCAAATTTCTGCATTGGGGAATCAATAAATACAGGGAAATCTATATCAGACTCGTCAACAAGAGCTTTCAATAATGAAGACGCATACATTTGTCGTTCTCCCATCGATAATGAGCCTTTATCTATTTTCTCATTTCTCACATTAAATAAATTAATGTCAACATCGTCTCCAGCTTGATTAATATCGACAATAACCTTCTTTATAAAGCCTTTCTTATGCATTAAAATATTAAGCTCAGATAAAATATTCTCTTCAAGTTTTTCTTTTGTAGTAACCTTAAATTGCTTAACAAAGTCTTTCAAATTTGCAATTAATTCCTGCGTTTTTTTATCCTTTTCAGAATATAAACGGGAATCATCAATTTTTTTTCTTAGCTCTTCTTGTCTTTGCTTTAGAGCTTTAATTTCATTTTTAAAGGCACCAATTTTTTCTCCAAAATCATAAATATCCTTATCAATACTAAAAACTCTTTTGTCTAACAATTCTTTTTCATGTCTTAAATTGGCAATGTATTCATCTTCTGCATCTTTTTCAGCATCTCGCACTTTTCTCCTAATAGAGTCAAGCTCGTTTTTATATTTAGAGTATTCTACATTCATTCTTGTAAAAACCTCTTTAAAAGTATGCTTTAGACTATTTATCAAAGAATTTAATTCATTAGTTTCGGAATTAGAAAAGTCATGATAATGGATAAAATTACTTGGTAATTCTGGGACATCGGAATAGAAATATTTTTTAACAAGATTCTTTATCTGGCTTTCATAAAAATCTCTTACATCGTAATTTATAAAACCTAAGAAGCTTTTTTTCTCTAGTTCAATGTCATTTAATATATTTTTCGTTTTAGTTTCGACATCTTCTTGCTTAAATTTATTGCTCTTATAATTTTTTTCAGCCTTTAATTGGTTAGAAACATCCATCAATGTTTCACCAGCCAGAGCAAATGGTATTAAGTCAAATAACTCTTTCAATTCATTTTGTAAAGAATTTATTTTAACCGTAAGTATATCTTCTTCATTTTTAAGTTCATTCAGTTGCTCTAAGGTCATCATATTACCCTCTTGAATCAGCTTTAGTTGAATATCGTTAGATTCGCTCTGCTTCTCTACCTTTTCTTGATTTAACCTTTGAATTTCTTCCTCAATATTATCAATATCAATTTGTTTATTGTCTATATCAGCTATAATGCGATTGAATGCAATTCTTTCTTCAGGTTTCGCAGATTTTTTTCTATATTCATCTTGAATATTTTCTAGTTGTTCTTTTAAATCTTCATACTTTTTTATTCCTAGTACTTCTGTATAAGCCTTACTCAATAACCTTCTCTGCTCTGGAGAGTTAATTTCTGCTAGAGATACAATTTTTTCTGCATCAAAAAAGAAAAACTTTGCAATCTCTATAGGTAAAATAAAGTCCCGAATGAAAATTTCTTCACCATCTTGCTTTCCATCAGTGGTTAAGTCTTGAATTAATTCATTTTGAAAACCATCAATTAAAACTTCAACTTTATCATTTGTACTTGTGACAATATCATAGCTTCTTGTAATCTTAATTTCATTACATGTTATTTCTGGAATTTTAACATCTTGAAATGTAACAGAAACAGAAAATTTCGTATCCCCTTCTGCTTTAGCAAGGCGATTTAGACTATTTCCGATGTATTTTCCATATCCTCCTTTATCAGCAATTTCTTTTTGATAAAGTTCATCAACTTTCTCCATCTGACGTCCGTAAAGACACCAAACTAAAGACATTAGAAAAGTCGTTTTTCCAAAACCATTTTTACCACTAACAACAATAATATTCTTATCGCCTTCGGGTGAAAGATTAATTTGATTAGTTCCTTTATATATTCTAAAATTATTAAGCTCTATTTCTTTAATGAACATCTTCTTTATCTTTTTTTAAGTAATTTTCAATTCTTGTTTCAATATCATCCTTCAACCCCCTTTTTTTATTCAGCAGAGATTTATTTTTTTGAAGAATTAACAATTCTTGAATCAAATCAAAATTTTTAGATTTATCACCACAGCTTTGCTTTAATAATTCAAGCTCTTTATCTTTTTTCTCATTGTGGTTTTTCATATCGAAATCAGTTTTAAGAATTTTATTATATATATCGGAAACTTTAACATTAAATATAGAATCTCTAAACCAAATTGTTTGTATCGCAATTAATTCTTGATTAGTTATAAGCTCAACATTGGGTTTAATTTTTTGAATCTCTTTTTGTGCTAATAATAGTCTTTCAAGAATTTCTGCTCTATAAGAAGGCTTATATGACCCCATCCCATTTACAGCTAATGTATTATTTCTTCTTAAATGCGACCTATAGATTGATTCATTTCTTTTTAAAGCTAAATCATTTCTAAAATCCAATAGGGGTTTTAGCCAATCCAATCCGTTCTCAATTAAGGCAGTCATTGACTTATCTTCTTTAACAACAGTACAAACCCAGCATCCAAACCTGCTTTGCCCACAAGATTTATGTTCTTTATCGGTAACCACTGTTGGGCATTCATAATCATCAGCACTAGCATCAGAATATATTTGGAATAGTTCGGAATTATCAGCTCCCCAAGGAGAATTCATTGTATTGATAATGTACCAAACCTCCTCTAGCCTTAAATCTCGAATTGGGGCATACATATATGTATTATTCTGAAAAGGATGTTTACTTAAACGCTTTCCTTTGATCGAGTGCTTTTTCATTGACTTAGCCCTATTAGCACTTTCGCTTTTTCTAGTCCCAATCAAAATGATAGCTTCTCCATATTCAGAAACTTGGTCAGTGATAAATCTTGAGGTTGGCTTTATTTTCAGTCTTTCTGTACACCATCTAAATGCATTATTAGGTGCTGGATAACCTTTACCTATTAAATTTACCCAAAAGGAATCTTCAAGTCTTGGAATTGTCTTTCTAACATATATAGGCATATCTTGCTCTCTAGCGGCAAGTTCAATTTTATCTAAAACTCTATATACATATTCTGTAATAACAGGATTTTCTACCATTGTATCATTACAAACAATATATACTTCTCTAGAAGTAACCATTCCGAGTTTTTTAATATTCTCTAGTGCTTTCCAAACCAGTTGAAGCATCACAGTAGAATCTTTTCCTCCACTAAAACCAATTATCCATGGTCTAAAAGTTTTATCTGCAAATAAATATTGATCGATAATTTCATCAACAATATTTTGTGTTATTTTACTCATAATTAATTACTAATACAAAATAACATTTTTATTCTTTATAAAATAAATTTTAACCTGTTTTTCTACTTAAATTAAGCTATAAACTTCTATTTCAATAATTAAAATAGTTCCAAACATATTACTTATCATGATTAAATTTTAAAATAGGTTTATACAAAATAATCTTATTAATAAATCTTCAATTAAACCTTAGATTTTAAAAATGCAAAAATTAAGATAATTACTAAAAAAACATTATGGCTTCCCGTAATATTCTATGGTTTTGAAATAGTTACATTTGTTGTAACTATTCCAAATTTTCAATAAAGTTTTTTAATCTGCTTAAAATCTCAGGCATATCACGGGAAAAATTCCGAAGAGTAAATGATTCCTCAATAGAAATCATTCTTTCATATTCAGTTTTTCCTACGGTAACAATATTATACAATGTATCATCACTTTCAATATAATTTTCAGCTCTATTTATCAAAGTACTCAATCTAGACTCAACATTTTTCTTACTATTTGACTTTGCATTTTTATATTCATATTGTACATCGTAAAATTCTTCTAGGAGTTTATTTAAAAAAGTATACTTATTTTCTAATTCAGATTTTTTCATAGATCAAGTTTTTTTTACAAATATTTTAAAACAGTAAAAATGAATTAAAATTTATTAGTAGTCAACTTATATTAAAAATAATTTTGAATTGATTTTTGAAACATTTCCAAAAGATTTAAAAACATACTGACTAACTCATTAAAAATCATCTTTAAAGATGTTCTACCTATACCTTTCTATTAAAGACTATCTTCAAGATTGATTTGTAATCATTTAAAGGTACAATTTTTTAAAAACTATTTTACGCCAATTATTTTTTGTAGATTAGTTTTATTCAAAACATCGTCAATTTGCTTCGTATACGCTAACAGTTTTTATCTTCATACATATTTATTACATGAGTCGTTTAAAACAATATTTGGAATTTAACAGAGAAATTAAAAGACTTATTTCTCTTTACAATGCTTCGTTATACTGTTTTCCGAATCAAGGAAAACAAATAAAAAAAAGCATAAATGAAGGTGAAATAGAACCAATGCAAAAAATATATTTAAATGGCATTGAAGAAGACAAATTCTTTTTAGCAGGTAACGCTCACGAATTGGCTAACAAATTAAGATCTGGATTTTCAAAAAATCTTAGAGAGATTACTTTAATTAGGGCTATATCCGCATTAGAAGTCCTTTTAATTGAACTGATAAGAGAAATTTTTTTACATAAAAAATATTTATTTCATACAGGGCAAAAAATCGAATTTAGTTATGGTGAGCTTTTGGCTTCAGATTCTATTTCTAACATCTGGTCAAAAGTAGTAAACAAAGAATGTAGAAAATTACAAAATCAAGGTTTTAAAGAGATAACAAAATATTATCGAAATTCATTTTTAATTGATTTTAATTCTTCTAAAACATCAACATTCAAAATTCAGTATATTCATGATATTAGACACTTATTAGTTCATAGACTAGGTAAAACTGATGCGCATTTTAGACACACTTATAACTCACAGAATAAAACTATAGTTTTATCTGAAGATTTTTTTTATGAATCGCTGCTTGATATAATCAATTTTGGAAAATTCGTGAGTTTTTCCGTTGATAAACTTATCGCATCACCAAATTCTTTTAAAATTGGAAATAAAAATGATACAATAAGCACAATTGAAGTAAAAATTTTAGATGAACTATCTGAAAAAATTTTCCAATCTGATTTTTCATTTATTTCTGGAGAAAATTTCCATCTTTTAGGAGACATTGTAAATAAAATAGAAAAAGATGATGCTGAGTTAAAAATTAATCTATGTGGTCCGAAATTAGTGGTGCGTGACTACATTAAAATTTTAAAAGTTTATCAAAAAAACCAGCAAATCGAAATCTTAAGCAAGACTATTAAGACAAAAGAAAAAATTACACAAGATGACATTGATAAAATCAGGTCTAATGTTAATAAATTTGATTTAACTGAAGATGAGCTTTTAGATTTAGAAAAGAAAGTAGGAATCAAAAAAAACATGATTAAAAGAATTCTATCTGAACTAAAATTAGAAATCCAGAACCACTCTTAAACTGGTAATATTTATAAATTTTCATTCTTGCTATAAGCTATAAACAATTTTATTAATATCTTAAAAATATAGATTACCATTATAATTAAAATAAAAACTCGGATTTGTTTTTACTTATAAACTTCGATACTCATTTCTTATATATTTACGTCAAAAATAGGTAAACAAGTATATGGTTTCACTTGCTTTTTCTTGTATTAAATTTTTTCTTCGAATTTTCGACGAAAAATTTCGTTAAAGCCCTATAAAACTTTTGTATTAATGGTAGTAGTTTTTACGTCTAATATATAGGTTATATATAACTGAATGATCACAGAGATTATTTCGCAACTAGACTTTTTAGTTTTTTCGCCAATTCAGTTTTAAATTTCTCTGCATAAGTAGGACTGCTTTTTACCCTAAACTTCATATACATATCACTATAAATTTTTTCTCGTTTCAGCCTATCTCTCTTTAAAAAAGGAAGCAAGTATCTTCTGAATTCATCAAATCCATTATTGATTACTCCATTGTTTTCAAAATCAAGATATTTCAGACCCAAGTACAGTAAATAGTCATTCCTTAAAAACCAAGTAATATTTTGATTATCAGTTTTATGCACTTATATTTCGTAAAAAATCGTTGTAAAAAATTGCAATAAATTGTATTTTTAGGATATAAAAAGTGGCAAAATGTTAGGCAAAATAAGAGAGGATTTACAGCAGAATTTATTCAAGACCAGGCTTACGGAGCTTATTAATATGGAGCATCCGGTGGTAAAATTAGCTGGGGAGATTTCCTGGGATAAAATGGAGTCAGAGTTTGAGAAATTATTTTCAGAAAACGGAAGACCTTCTATTGCTATCCGTAAAATAGCAGGAATGCTTTTGCTCAAGGAAATGTTTAAAGAAAGTGATGAAAGTGTAATAGAGAGATGGATTGAGAATGCGTATTGGCAATATTTTACCGGAGAAACCTTTTTCCAGACAGAGCAGCCTTTCGATCCGAGCAATTTTGTACACTTCAGAAAAAGAATTGGAGATAAGGGTTTGGAATTTCTTTTGGGACAAAGCGTTTCTCTCCATCCCAAAGCCAAAACAGAAGATGAAGTTCAGGTAGATACGACGGTTCAGGAGAAGAACATTACCTTTCCTACCGATGCCAAATTAGCAAAAAAAGTAATCGACAATTGTAGAAAAATAGCAGAAAAAGAGAGCGTTGTACAAAGACAAAGCTACAGAAGAGTGAGCAAACAATTATTGCGGGACGCTTTTTTTGGACATCATCCCAGAAGACAGAAGAAGGCAAAAATGGCGAGGAAAAAGCTCAGGACGATTGGTAAAAGAGTTCTTCGGGAATTGGAAAGAAAACTTCCTAAAGATGTTTTGAAAGGCTACGAAGACGTTTTTAAAATTTACCTTAAAGCACTCACCCAAGAACGTACCACGAAAGATAAAATTTACAGTCTTCACGAGCCACAAGTTGCGTGTATTGCGAAAGGAAAATCGGGAAAAGCATACGAGTTTGGGACAAAAGTAGCAGTAGTAAGAGGTCGGAAAACAGGGATCATCAGCTCGGTAAAGAGATTTTCTGGCAATCCTCACGATAGTAAAACTCTTGAAGAATCATTGGCACAGAGTGAGAGGGTAAGAAAATCCGTTGGCGGAACAAGACCTACGAAAGCCACTACAGACAGAGGATTTAAAGGAATCAAAGAAGTGGAAGGAACAGCAATTTTGCTTCCCGCAAAAAAAGAAAAAACAAAATATGGGCAACAAGTAGCCAGATTAAGATTCCGGGCAAGAGCAGCCATAGAACCTTGTATCTCTCATTTAAAAAGAAACCACTCCTTAGGATTAAACTTCCTGAAAGGAGTGGCTGGAGATATTAATAATGCATTATTAGCAGGGATTGGATACAATTTGAAGATGAGATTGAATCAAATCAAACAACAAATTCTTCTTTGGCTCGAACTTGTTCTCCGAATCTTTTTAGGCAAATATAATTTTCAAAGTCAAAAAACAGCTTTTTAAGGAGCGACTAAATATTCCTCAATTGGGGTTTTGTCTTTTCCTTTTACACCATCAATTGCATTTCCTATTTGTTCGTAAATAATATATTTTACTATTTCTGGAGATAGGATATCAACAAAGGTAAAATCATCAATTTTGTTTAAAAGCATATTATTTAGATTATTCCAACTTTTATTTAATTTATCTAATGTACTAATATCTCCGAAATCTTTAGGGAGGACGCCACTAACAGTTGTAATTTTTATTTCATACCGAATGTAAGCTTTAACTTTTTTTGCACCAACATTTAAAATATTCCTTCTTTTGGCAGGTTGCTTTTCAAAAATTTCTCCCGTATGAAACGCTCTATCTAGCTTATCATAAATTGAGACTTGATAATTGTTTCCTATAAACTTAACTCCAGAATTTTCATAAACATGCTTTCTAGGTAAATTTTTTAAACTTCCAAAACAAGATATAATACCATTCATTGGAGTTTTAAAATGGAGAGTTACTCCCAACTCGATCTTCGTTATTTTTGCTTTCCAAAAATCTTCTTCATCAATATCAAGTTCATTAGCCCAATATTCTATTTCTCTGACAAAATCATTATAATGCAAATCACTCATTGCAATTTCTAAATCGCTCTCATCGGTTCTGATTCTATCAAAATAAGTCCTTCTAATATTTTGCTCAAACCAAAGTTTTCCAATATTCTCATCTTCTTTTTTATCATATACTATTGAAAAATAATCAAACTCACGTCCTTTAGGCTTATCCAAATCATTTTCTATTTCTCTCTTCATTTTTTTGTAATACCCTCTTTCTTTACCGTAACCTACTGGATATATATCAAATTTCTTCAGAGCTTTTTCAGTCAATTCTACATTTTCAATATAAAATCTAATTACATCAACCATTTCATTTCTTTAAAAATTTATCAATATCAACTTTTTTCACCATAATTCTTCCATTTCGTCTAGGCTGATAAACTTTTAACCCTGAATCTCTATACCTATCGAAAGTGGAACGACTTATTCCATAGACTTTTAAAACTTCGTCCACAGTGAATGTTTCTTTTAAAGTTTTCTCCTCTAAAAAGTCCTCCAAAATCTTCACACGCTTTTCCAAAGCTCTAATTTTTTTAAGCAGAATAGCATTATCTTTTATCCTATCACTTTCCATGAATTTTTTCAAATTTATATGAAAGTAAGAAATTTTAAAATACTACAAAAGTTATTTCACAACCAACACGTTAATTTTCGTAAGAGCTTCATATCCATTATTTTTCATTGTCACAATGATTCTCCAATCTTTACCTTTATATATACTTTCTCCACGATATTGATTTACTTCAAACTCATATCCTTCTTTTAAAAGTTGTCCCATCCATTCATTCATCATGTAAAACTCATCATTTGGAACTTTCAATTCTGTATCATAGATAGTTTTTCCAGAGTTTGGTGATTTAACCTTTCTTAAAGCTACATTCCATACACGGCTTTTTTCGATATTTAGTTGATATAATGCCACTTCCCCAGCATAGTCCTTTTTAGAAGTTTTCAACTCCCAACTATTCTGAGATAAAACGGATTTTTTTGTTGGAAAATCTTTTCTAGCAAATGAAATAAATTCTGTAGCGTTTGAAAATTGAGCACTCAATGAAGAAGCACAAAGAATTAGTGAAATTTTTAATAAGTTTTTCATCGTTAAATTAAAATACCATCAGTTCCAAAACGGCTTTTAGTTGAATGAAAAAGCGTGGAACTAACCGTATTATCAACCGAGGTACTGGTACACCTACACAGACTAATAGGAAAGCCCCACGCAAAAGCAGGGCGTTTCACTATTTATTTCGTCTGTGTATAAGAAAATTACCAGTTTTCGGATGAGACAATAAACAGCTTACGCTTTTCGTTAAAAATTTTTATGTCAATTATTACATATTCTTAATTTATCTCTACAAATTTAGGAAATTATCCATAACGGTTAACATCCATTACTTTTCTTAAATTTTTAATATTTGAATTAGCATATACCATCGTATTTGCTATTCTCCTATGTCCTAAAAGTTTACTAACAAGAGAAAGTGATACATTTTTATCATTAATCAAAAACGAAGCGAATGTATGTCTTCCTACGTGGAAAGTTAAGTTTTTAGTTATCTTACTCTCTCTAGCAATTTCCTTTAATAATCTATTTCCAACTTGATTATCGACTTCAGGAAAGACTTTATCATCGGGCTTTTTATCGCCTATTATATATCTAACTAACAAACCTCTAATTTGGCTATTTAAAGGAATGTCAATAGTGTGCTTTGTTTTCAACATTTGCTTTGAAATAATTTTTCTTTCCCAATCTAAATCTGAAATTTTAAGAGAAAATAAATCTGAATACCTTAATCCTGTAAAACAAGACAATAAAAACATATCCTTCACAACCTTTAATGTTTTTGAAGTCGGACGATATTGTTTTATTTTTAATACTTCATCTTCTTCAAGAAATACCTCACGATGATTAGGAGATTTGACTTTCACCGATTTTTTGTTCTTGTAAGGATTATCAATATTGAATTTTTTATGCTCAACAGCTTCGTTGATAATACATTTTAAACATTTGTGATGATTATAAATACCACCTTCTCCAATATTTAATTTTTTTAAATAATTATCAAACTTTGTGATAAATGCTAAGTCTACATCAGATACTAAAATTGTTGACTTAAATCCTTTCAGTCTTTTTCTTAGAGTTTCATATTTATACAATGTATCTTTTGAAAGTTCAGATTTTAGATCAACAATAAAATCAAAAACAGTAAAGAAATTATTGTTATCAGTTTTCTTAAAATAATCATCAACTAATCTGAATGTAAGTGGAATTCCAGCCAAATTAGCATTTCTAAGATATTTATCTAACCCACTTCTTTCATTTATCAATTTTGAATTTAAGTCTTTATATCCTTTTCCAATAGCTAAACCATTCTTTTTATCCCAATCTTTCAAATCAATACTTTCTCCAATTGAAATTCTTTTCTTGTTAGAATTTATAATAATTTGAATCGAAATCGGATGTTTGCCGTTTTTTAGAATCTTATCCGTACGTAAAACTGCTTTTATGGAAAATTTATCACTCATGAGTTTTCTTTTTTGAGATTTACAAAAATTATTTCATTGAAATTTTAAGCGAATGTAATATAAAATAAGCTAAAATTAAAATTAAATATCTGAAAATCAATTAATTAAATATTTAATTTAATACAATATTAAAGATAACAATAAAGCATCCATTAATTATAATGGAAATCCGTAAAATGCAAACTTTTTTTCGGGGCGAAAAAGGGGGAACTTTTTTTAATGAACTATGAACAAATATGACGAACTAAAAACATTTACAACAATCAAAAAAGCCCCTATTAAAGGGGCTTTTAAATTTTTGAAGAAATTTTATTCTTCACCGATGTGGTCCCACCTGGGCTCGAACCAGGGACCACCTGATTATGAGTCAGGTGCTCTAACCAACTGAGCTATAGGACCTCAAAACTTGGTTAAATTTTGTGATTGCAAAAATAGCAAAATTTCTTTTACTACAAAATTTTTTATTGCTTTTCTTGGCAAAGTTCTACCAGTACACCGTTCGTAGATTTGGGATGAAGGAAGACAACTAATTTGTTATCAGCACCTTCTTTCGGTTCTTCAGAGATAAATTCAAATCCTTCTTTTTTCAGTCTTTTCACTTCCTCAATGATATTTTCAACGCCAAAAGCCAGATGATGGATGCCTTCGCCCTTTTTATCAATGAATTTTGAGATCGGACTCTCCTCTCTACCGGCTTCCAAAAGTTCAATTTTACTTTCTCCGACTGCATAAAATGAGGTGATAACTCCTTCCCTTTCCACGGATTCTTTTTTATAGGATTCTTTTCCTAAAAGTTGGGCAAAAAGCTCATCAGAAACACCCAGAGATTTTACGGCAATGCCTATATGTTCTAATTTCATAAAGTTTAATACATTTTAAATCGTAAATTTGATACAGAGTAGAAATTTCAAAGTATCAATTCAAACAAAAATACTAAATTTGCACAACTTATGGAAAGTAACAGACAAAGAAAAGTAGCTCAGATTATACAGGAAGATTTCGCAGAACTTTTCCGCAAACAGGCTGCTGAAAGTAAACAGAGTATTTTAGTATCGGTTTCGGATGTGAAGGTGACGGCAGATTTAGGTATTGCCAAAATCTACTTAAGCATATTCCCTCAGGAATTCCGAACTGCGGTGATGAAGGAAATTGAGGAAAACAAAGCTCAGTACAGAAATTTTATCGGCCAGAAAATGGCAAAACAGGTTCGTGTAATCCCTAATCTTAATTTCTATCTGGATACCGCTCTTGATGATGTGGAAAAACTGGAAAAAGAATTGAGAGGCGAAGGCGATAATCCTGTTTTATAGATTTTGAAGAACATTGCATTTTATATTGCGTCGAGATACCTTTTAGCCCAAAAAGGAAGCACTGCTGTGACCTTTATTACGTGGCTGGCGGTGGGTGCCATGACGGTTGCTGTAGCTGCAATGTTCGTTATTATCTCTGTTTTTTCAGGTCTTGAAGATCTAAACAAAGATCTTATTTCCAACCTTCACGCTGATCTGACCCTCAAAAGTAAATCAGGGAAAACCCTTAAAAACCTTTCCGGAATTAGCGCCATTCTGAAAAACAATAAAGAGATCAGCTCTTTTTCCCGAGTTATAGAAGAGAAAGTATACATTAACTACAACGGAAAAGGAGACATCGCCTATTTACGCGGCGTAGATTCGGCTTATATTAAAGTCAATCCTATCAACAAAAAAGTCATTTACGGTTCTTACCCCGACTTTGAATATTCCAATGAAGTATTCATGGAGAATTCACTGGATAACAGACTATCTATACCCATAGGCTCATCAGGAGATTACGCTACCCTGTTTATGCCTAAACCTGGAACAGGAATTATCAATAAGGAAGAAGATATTTATAACAAAAAAAATATCTTGGTAACGGGTATTTTTCCGGGAAATGACCAGATGGACAATTATATCATTGCTCCCGTAGAACTGACTGAAGAATTACTGAATCTACCGAAACAATCCGCCTACCAGATTGTCATCAAATTAAAAAACTCAGAAAATACAGACTCAGTTAAAGAAAACCTGCTTTCAGTATTGGGTAAAGACGTTGAAATCAAAACGAAAGAAGAGGAAAACGCAGCCTTTTGGAAGATGATTAATACCGAAAAGCTATTCATCTATCTTATCTTTGCGCTGGTTATTTTTATCACAACCTTCAATCTGGCCGGGGCTATTATTATTTTACAGCTTGACAAAAAAGAACAGGCAAAATCCTTAATTTCACTGGGATTTCCGCTAAGTCATTTACGGAGAACCTACTTTTACACCGGGGTTTTAATTGTTACTTTGGGAGTCATTACCGGTTTAATCCTGGGAACAGCTCTGTGCTATTTCCAATTGTATACTGAATTTTTCAGAGCCAATGAATCATTACCCTTCCCCGTAAAGATTGTAGGCAAAAATTACTGCATTGTTGCGGTTACCGCTTCCGCCTTCGGCTTCGCCATTTCATGGTTTTTTTCCAAAATCAGCAAAGACTATATTACCAAAAGTTAATATCATTTTTTTCGTTTTTTGGGTACCTTTGCGTCCCAATTTTTAGTAATGAAACGAAATCTACTACCCTTTATTCTGCTTTTTGCATTTTTCAATGCGTTTTCGCAGACAGCACCCGCTAATTATTATGATGGCACGGCAGGCCTGTCCGGTGTGAATTTGAAAAACAAACTGTATGAAATTATCTCAAACGGACATCAGACCAAAACCTACAATGGACTTTGGACCGCCTTTCAGACCACTGACAGAGACTACTTCTATGAAAATGACGGTACTATACTCGATATCTACTCAGAGAATCCTACCACTACAGATCCTTACAATTATGTTGTCGATGTAAAAAGATGTGGAAGTTACAGTAAGGAAGGCGACTGTTACAACAGAGAGCACATTGTTCCTCAAAGTTTATTTTCTGAAGGCTCACCTATGGTGGCCGACGTAAACTTTATCAGAGCTACAGACGGAAAAGTAAACGGAATGAGATCCAATTACCCATTTGGAAAAGTAAATGCTGCGTCATTCACTTCTTTAAACGGATCAAAACTGGGAACATCCGTCTCTCCGGGATATTCAGGAATCGTATTTGAACCGATAGACGAATTTAAAGGGGACGTAGCCAGAATGATTTTTTATTTTGTCACAAGATATCAAAACCGGCTTTCAGAATTTACAACGGCAAAAGGAACCGGTGATATGCTTGGAACATCCGCATTTCCGGGATTACAAAGCTGGGAGCTTGAACAATTACGTGCCTGGCATGCCCAAGATCCGGTCTCTGAAGCTGAACTCTCAAGAAATGCCGCTACCTTTGCGTATCAGGCGAATAAAAATCCTTTCATAGATCATCCTGAGTTTGTGGAATTAATCTGGGGATCTGTGGTACCAGATACAGAAGCTCCAACAGCGGCAACCAACTTAATAGCTAACAACCCAACATCAAATTCAGTCGATTTAAGCTGGACAGCAGCCACCGACAATATCGGAGTTACCGAATATAAAGTGTATGCCAACGGTACATTGAAAGCTACGGTGACGGGGACTTCAACTACGGTGACAGGATTAGCCCCGCTTACGCAATATTCATTCTATGTCATTGCTAAAGATGCTTCCGGAAACTCTTCTCCACAAAGTAATGATGCGGTGGCAACAACACTGGATGGTCCTGTAGGAGGAAGTTGTGGAACTGAAGATTTCTCAAACATCCCTACATCACCTACGAATCCGGCTTATGCTACTAGAACATGGACTTATAATAGTATCACATGGACAGCAACCGATGCGAGAATTGACCAAACGATCAATGGTAAGGCCATTAATATCAAAAACGGAAGCCTGACAAGTTCTACTATTTCCGGAGGGATTGGCAGCTTAACCGTTACCACAGTATTACCGTTTTCTGACAACGCAGGAAACCTGACTTTACAAATCAACGGAAACAATGCAGGGACCATTCCTTTTAAAAGCACGAATACAACAACTACAATCAACAATATAAATATCTCCGGAGATGTTGTTATTACAATTGTAAATTCAGAAACAGGAAAAAGAATTTCTATTGATGACCTTTCGTGGACTTGCTATTCAGGGCCATTGGCAACTTCAGAAACATCAAAGGATAAATCTAAATTTACAATTTATCCAAACCCTGTTAAGAACAACGAATTGTTTGTAAAAGGAGAAAACCTGAACAAAATTTCTAAAGCTCAGATCTATGATCTTTCTGGAAAACTGATTCAGACGATTGAAAATCCTTTTAAAACATCAAATAAAATACATTTAAAAGGTTTGGTAAAAGGAAATTACATCCTTAGAACAGATAACTTCTCTACGAAATTCATCGTAGAATAAAAGTTAAAAAATATTTTATATGAAAGACCGATTATTATCGGTCTTTTTTTTATTTTTGATCATATGGATTCTAATAAAAAATTAGGCTTGATAGGAAGAAATATTTCCTATTCTTTCTCAAAAAAATACTTTGAAGATAAATTCCAAAAACTGATGTTGAAAAACTTTTCTTACAGCATTTTTGATTTAAACGAAATCCATGAAGTTGAGAATTTATTTTCCACACCCGATCTTTTAGGGTTTAATGTAACGATTCCTTACAAAGAAAAAATCATTGATTATCTGGACGAATTGAGTGATGAAGCAGAAAAGATAGGCGCTGTCAACTGTGTTTTAATTCAAAATGGTAAAAAAACAGGCTATAATACAGATGCTTTCGGTTTTGAGAAAACATTGCTTCTTCACAAAAAAACCCATCATACAAAAGCCTTAATTTTAGGAAACGGCGGCGCTGCAAAAGCTGTAAAATATGTTTTAGATAAAAACGGAATTACCTCAAAAACGATTTCGAGAAATTCAGAAATCAATTTTGATAATTTAGATTTAGAAACGGTGCAGAACCATACAATAATCATTCAGTGTACTCCTGTGGGTACTTTCCCTAATGTGAAAGACTGTCTGAACTTTCCTTTTGACGGAGTTTCTAAGAATCATTTAATTATCGATTTAATTTATAATCCGAATTACACCCAATTTATTATCAACGCTTCTGAGAGAGGAGCCAAAACGGTCAACGGCTATTATATGCTGGAACAGCAGGCAGAAAAAGCCTGGGAAATTTGGAATTTTCAAAAAAAATAACATAAATTAGTACTTTAATTGGCTTTTTGGCTATATTTAAAGGATATTAATGCCACTCACATAAACGATTTGCTATGACTACAGAAAACAATCTTTCTGAAAACGAAGAAATGAAAAATTCTAACGAAGTATCTCAAGAAGAAACATCTGGGACTGAAGTTACCAATGATGAAAAACTTCATGAAGATGCGGCCGAACACGATGAAGAACATGAAGAGGTAGAAATCACTTTAGCGGATGCTTTGAAGGAAATGGAGAAAATCATCAACGCACCAAATGCGGGAGAAGACTTCAGAAAATTCAATCAATTAAAAGAAAAAGCAAGTCATTATATTCATGATGAAGTGGAAGACAAAAAACATGAATATGTAGATGCTGGAAATGCTCCCGAAAATTTCAGTTATGAACATCCTTCACAAGCGAGATTTTCGGCTTTGGTAAATATTTTCAAAGAGAAAAATGACCATTACCAAAAAGGTCAGGAAGAAGAGCAAAAGAAAAATCTGGAACACCGTCAGACGATCATTGAAAGACTTAAAAATCTGTATACCAACTCGGAACCGGGAACCAATTTATTTAAATCAATCAGAGAAATCAAAGAGGACTGGACGAATGCCGGACAGGTAGCTAAATCGGAATTTAAAATCCTTAACAATAATTATTTTCACCATTTGAACCAGTTTTATCAAATGTTGGATCTAAATAAAGAATTCTTAGAGCAGGAATACAATCATAATCTTGAGAAAAGACAGCACATTATTGAGCGCGCCAAGCAACTTGAGCATGAGCCTGTCATTCAAAAAGCATTAAATGAGCTTCAATATCTTCACAAGCTTTGGAAGGAAGAGGCAGAACCTGTTGCAGAAGAATTCCGTGAAAAAACCTGGGAAGAGTTCAAAGAAATTTCCAATAAAATCCACGAAAGAAAATCTGAGCTTTCAGCAGCTATTGAAACAGAACAGGCGGCTAATCTTGAGAAAAAGACTCAAATTATCGCTGAGATTAAAAAACTATCTGAACCTGCAGAAACGCCAAATCATAATTATTGGCAAAACTCGATCAGAAGAGTTGAAGATCTTCGTTCAGAGTTCTTAAAAACCGGAAGTGTTCCGAGAAAATTATCCAACCAAAACTGGAATGATTTTAAAACTACGTTGAGAAGCTTTAATACTACAAAAAATACGTATTATAAATCTTTAAAAGGTTCTCAGCAGTCTAATCTTGAGGAAAAACTGAAATTAATTCAAACGGCTCAGGATAATCAGGCAAATGAAGAATGGGATATTGCTGTTCCGTTATTCAAAAAACTTCAGGAAGACTGGAAAAAGATCGGGCATGTTCCTAAAAGCATGACGAACAAAATCTGGGACGATTTCCGTGATGCATGTAACGCTTTCTTCAACAATTACAGAGAAAAAAGCAATACTTCAACCGACAACTGGAAAGAAAATTACAAGAATAAAAAAGCGATTCTTGATGATCTGAAAACCGTAACGAGTGAAGAAGGCAGCATTGAAAGAATCGAAGCAATAAAAACAGCTTGGAATAATATCGGAAAAGTGCCGAGAGATAAAATTTCAATTAATTCTGAATTCAACAAGACGTTGAGAGAGAAGTTGAAATTAAACAAAATCAACGAATTAGAACTTAAAGAAGAAGGTTTATCTGAAAATCAGTTAACGGATAAGGCCAGAAAAATTAAAAACCAGATTTCTGATCTTGAAGCTGAGATCGTAAAACTGGAAAACAATTTAGCATTCTTTAAAAACCCGACAAAAGATAATCCTTTACTGAAAGATACTTTTGATTCGATTGATGAGAAAAAAGCTCATTTGGAAACCTTAAAACAAAATCTTCACAGCATTATCGCGGGAGAATAACATAGTTAAAAATCTAAAAAGGCGGAGCAAAGTAATTTGACTTCGCTTTTTTCATTCAATATGCAAGACGAATTTTATATTAAAAGATGTATCGAATTAGCTCAGAAAGCTATCGGAAAAACATATCCTAATCCTTTGGTGGGAAGTGTTATTGTACATAACAACGAAATCATCGGGGAAGGATATCATCAAAAAGCTGGAGAAAATCATGCGGAAATTAATGCGATTAATTCTGTAAAAGATAAATCGTTGATTCCTGAATCTACCATCTATGTTTCTTTGGAGCCATGTGCTCATTTTGGAAAAACTCCGCCATGCGCTTTAAAAATTAAAGAATTAGGTTTCAAAAAAGTGGTGATTGGTGCGATGGATTCTCATGACAAAGTGAATGGGAAGGGAAAAAAGATTATTCAGGATGCAGGAATTGAAGCCGTTTCAGGAGTTCTAGAAAAAGAATGTATTGAACTGAATAAGAGATTTTTTACTTATCATGAAAAGAAAAGACCTTATATTATCTTAAAATGGGCAGAATCGGGTGACGGATTTTTAGATAAAGATTTCAAACCTTACTCTATTTCTAATTCATTGGTAAATCAGTTTGTTCATCAGTTGCGAGCGGACGAGCATGCCATTTTGGTTGGAACGCAAACTGCTTTGAATGACAATCCGAGTTTGAATGTAAGAAATGTAGAAGGCGTAAATCCTGTAAGAATTTTAATTGATTTTGAATTGAAAGTTCCGCACGATTTTAATATTTATAATAAAGAAGCGAAAACGATCGTCATCAATTCTGTAAAAGAAGAAATTCAAGATCATATTCATTTTATTAAAATTGATAAAGAGAATTTTCTTTCAGATTTAATGGAAGCTTTATATAAAGAACAAATTCAGTCAGTTATTATTGAAGGCGGAAGCTTTACTTTACAGCAATTCATCAATGCTAATCTTTGGGATGAAGCAATTGTAATTAAAAATAAAAATTTGAAACTGGAAAATGGTACTGAAGCTCCTGATTTTGATTTTACATTTAATAAAGTTGAGAATTTTAGAGATAATACAATTTCTTTTTATAAGTTAAAAAATTCATAAATATAAATTTCTTATTACTTATCTTTGAATTAATTGTTAATTTGGTTAAAATTAAAACAAATCGATACATTCGATAAAATCAAATACCAAAAAAATTATGAAAAATCTAAAGAAAATCTCAAGAGAGAATTTAAAAACTGTTCAAGGAGGTTCAATTAAAAAAGAGAGCTGTGTTGAAATATATGGTTGCCCTTCAGGAACCAAAACCTGTTATTGGAGAAATTCTGGCGGAGGTGGCGGAGACGTTATTTGTGTATAACTTTAAAATTCAATATAAATACCGTCTATTTGGCGGTATTTTCTTTTAAAATAATGACACATTAAAAGTCTTTCTTATTTTTGCACCAATAATATGCTGGAAAATGCAGTTCGAATACAAAACCATAGAAAAACCGATAGAAAACACTTTATTAAAAGAAAAAGGAAGCAAGTTTCTCGGATTTGCCTTTCCGGTACATAATGAAGAGCAATTAAAGAATGCTTTAGAAAAAATCAGAGCTGAACATCCGAAAGCCACCCATCATTGCTACGCTTTCCGCATGGGGCTGAATGGTGAAAATTACCGTGCTAATGATGACGGAGAACCATCAGGAAGTGCAGGTTTGCCTATCTATAATCAATTATTAGCTCATGAGATCACTAATGTTTTGGTTATTTCCGTAAGATATTATGGCGGAACCAAACTCGGCGTTTCAGGTTTGGTAAAAGCATATAAAGAATCTGCGAAAATCACGTTAGAAGAAGCCAATATCATTACAAAAGAACTGGAAACAAAAGTGGAAATTCAGTTTAATTTTAATCAGCAGAATACAATTTTCACTCTACTTTCAAAATTCGATGCTAAAGTACTTGATTTTGACGCTAATGAAAACTGCATTCTCACCGCCTCTTTAAAATTGGCACAAAAAGAAAACATCTCAGACAAATTGTCCGAGATGCAGTATGTTTCTTTTGCATTTAAGGATTAATCTCTTCTTCCTCCCATCAATAATGATGCCCAGTAAAGGAGTTGTGCTAGAGAACCGATGGCAGCTACAACATACGTTCTGGCAGCCCACTTTAAACTATCCTGGACCCCTACAAACTCTTCGGCAGTTACCGTTCCGGTATCTTTCAACCATTTCATTGCTCTGTTGCTCGCGTCGTATTCCACCGGAAGTGTTACGAATGCAAAAAGAGTAGTAAAGGCAAACATGATAACTCCAATGGCAAGAACCAAGGTATTTCCATTAGGGTTATCTATACTTCGTGTTGCAGCCATGATCATAATTCCTCCGATAAGAACAAATTGCATTAAATTTGAGCTAATCTGAACCACCGGAACAAGCTTTGATCTTAATTGTAACATTGAATATCCTACAGCATGCTGAACTGCGTGCCCACACTCATGAGCGGCAACAGCAGCAGCGGCAGCGTTTCTCTGCATATAAACTGCTTCTGAAAGATTCACTGTTTTATCCGCAGGATTATAGTGATCTGTCAATTGCCCAGGAACTGAAATCACCTGAACGTCGTTAATTCCATTATCTCTTAACATCTTTTCCGCCACTTCTTTACCAGAAAGTCCGTTCCTAAGATGTATATTAGAATAATATTCAAATTTCGATTTCAATCTTGATGAAACCCACCAGCTTACCAGCATCGAAATTCCGATAATTATGTAATAACCTATCATTTTAACTAACTTTATTGTCTATTTTCAAGCTTTAAGATGTAAAAACTATGCCAAAGTATTACGATTTTATTATTTATATTTGTTGATTAATTACCCTTTTGAACTTATGTCTACAGTCTCTATTATTGAAGTAAAAACGCCTAATGACCTGAAGCAGTTTATACAATTCCCGATGGATCTTTACAAAAATAGCCCTTATTATGTTCCTTCTTTTATAAAGGATGAATTTAAAATCTGGGATGCGAAGGAAAACCCTGCTTTAAACTATTCTCAGTCTAAACAATTCATTGCCAAGAAGGACAATAAAGTGGTTGGAAGAATAGCGGTGATCATCAATCATAAAGAGGAAAAAGAACTGGGCATAAAAAAAGTACGCTTCGGCTGGATCGATTTTATTGATGATACAGAGGTTTCAAAGGCATTAATTCAGAAAGCAATCGATTATGCTAAAGAAAACAACATCGACAAGATTGAAGGACCAATGGGTTTTACCAACCTCGATAAAGCAGGAATGCTAACGATGGGTTTTGATAAACTGGCAACGATGATCGGTATTTACAATCATGAATACTATCCGAAACACCTTGAAGATCTTGGTTTAACAAAAGAAAAAGAATGGGTGGAATTTGAAATGAATTTCCCTAAAGTTTTACCTGAAAAAGTAGAAAAATTCAGTGGACTGATTGCTCAAAAATACAAGCTTAAAGTTCTTCATTTTAAATCGAAAGAAGAAATTCTCCCTTTTGTGGAGCCTATGTTTAAATTGCTGGATGAAACATACAGGCATCTATCGACCTACACCCCAATTTCTGAGGAGCAGATAAAGACCTATAAAGAAAAATATTTCCCTTTTATCGACAAAAACTATGTAATCTGTGTGGTGGACGAGAATAATGAGCTGGTTTCTTTCGCGATTACCATGCCTTCTTACTCTAAGGCGTTGCAAAAATCAAAAGGAAAGCTATTCCCGTTTGGTTGGTGGCATTTTTTACAGGCAAGCAAGAAAAACGACCGGGCCAACTTCTACCTTATCGGAATTCACCCGGAATATCAGAGACGTGGTGTAACGGCTATTATTTTCAAAGAAATTTTTGTAAGATTTACAAGTATGGGGATCCAGTTTGCGGAAACGAATCCTGAACTGGAAGAAAACAAAAGCGTTCAGGTTTTATGGCAGGATTATAATCCGGTGAATCACAAAAGAAGAAGAACCTATTCTTTAAATATAGGTAATGAATAATTGGTAATGAGCACTCTTACCAATTTTATTCACAACTCATCTGATACTCTTTTACTCTAAGACCCTAAAACTCTAAGACTCTAAGACTCTAAGACTCTCAGACTCTCAGACTCTCAAACACTAAAACCCTACACCCCCTCTCCCCCACATGAAGCCCCACTTAATCATCTTCGCCATTTTAATCGCCGGATTCATCATCTACAATTTCTTTTTGCAATCTGAAGACGATCGTACCAATACAGCGATTAATATTATTTACGCAAGCATTCTCTTTGGATATATTTCGTTCATGGCCTTCTCTCTGCTTAAAAAAATAAAGAAATAAAATCTTATTTTTACTGATTCTAAATTATCAGTTTTACCTATTTTAGAGCTACTTTTAAGCTGATAAATTTCATGCTTTCTTGTTTATTCGCTAAATTTGCAAATTGAGATAATAATGCAAAAATGAATTTACCTGAAAGTTATATTCCGATCCTAATACAAGCAGGTGTTGCGGTAGCATTCGTAGCAGTTTCTTTGCTTGGAGCGCATTTTTTAGGCCCTAAACAGAAAAAAGGAAATTCTGTAAAAAACCAAAGCTGGGAATGTGGTGTCCCGGTAGAAGGAAATGCAAGAACACCGTTTTCCATCAAATACTTTTTGACAGCGGTATTATTCGTATTATTCGATATTGAGATCGTATTTTTTTACCCATACGCTGTCAACTTCAGAGAATTCGGAATGGAAGGATTCTTGGCAGTACTTACCTTCGTGGCGATTTTCTTCATGGCATTTTTCTATGTTTGGAAACGTGGCGCTTTAGATTGGGATAAATAAATTTTAACATTAAAAGATTCGAGAATTTAAATCATGATTAATTTTTCAATCATTAAATCTCTTTAATCTTTAAATATTTATAAAAAAATGTCAGACAACAAACCAGTAATAAGAACAGATGCACCTGCTCCGGAAGGATTTGAAGGAGAAGGGTTTTTCGCAACGAAACTGAGCAGTGTAATCGGGATGGCGAGGAAATTTTCACTTTGGCCTTTACCTTTTGCAACCTCTTGTTGTGGTATCGAGTTTATGGCTACCCTAAACCCAACATACGATGCTTCAAGATTTGGTATGGAAAGAAACTCTTTCTCACCAAGACAGGCAGATATGCTGATGGTTTGCGGAACTATATCAAAGAAATTAGGACCTGTCCTAAAAGAAGTTTACACTCAGATGGCTGAGCCGAAATGGGTGGTGGCTGTTGGAGCTTGTGCTTCCAGCGGTGGTATTTTTGATACGTATTCTGTATTACAAGGTATCGATAAAATTATTCCTGTAGATGTATATGTTCCAGGATGTCCTCCAAGACCGGAGCAGATTATTGAAGGAGTAATGCAGGTTCAGGCTCTCGTTGAAAGCGAAAGCATCAGAAGAAGAGATCTTCCTGAATATCAGAAATTATTAGATTCTTACAACATAAGCAACTAACGGAAATGACAAACGAATTTGTATTAGAAGCAATCACAAGAGAATTTCCGGAATCTGTAATCGAAAGTTCAGAACCGTATGGAATGCTGACGATCGAGGTGAAGAAAGAAGATATCAAGAAGATTATTCATTATCTTAAAGATTCATCATTAGAATTTAACTTCCTTACAGATATTTGTGGAATCCATTACCCAGAATTCCCTGAAAAAGAAATAGGCGTTGTTTATCATTTGCATAATATGATGGCTAATTTCAGATTGCGTCTGAAGATCTTTATGTCCAGAGAAAATATCGAAGTTGATTCTTTAGTAGAATTATACGCCGGAGCTAACTGGATGGAAAGGGAAACTTTTGATTTCTACGGAATTAAATTTAAAGGGCACCCAGATCTTAGAGCTATTTTAAATATGGAAGATCTTGGATACCACCCAATGTTGAAGGAATATCGTTTGGAAGACGGAACCAGAACCGACAAGAACGACAGCATGTTCGGAAGATAATAGCGGAAGGCAATTAGCCAAAAGCAAATAGCTAAAAGCAAACATTATGAAAGATAACTCATTATCTAATATACTAAACCAGTACGACAGTAAGGAGCAAATTGACGGACAATTATACACCCTCAATTTAGGACCCACTCACCCTGCAACGCACGGAATTTTCCAGAATATCTTAACGATGGATGGAGAAAGAATCCTTCACGCTGAGCAAACCGTTGGGTATATCCACAGAGCATTTGAGAAAATTTCTGAAAGAAGAAACTACTCTCAGATTACTACCCTTACCGACCGTATGAATTACTGTTCTGCACCGATTAATAACATTGGTTGGCACATGACAGTGGAGAAGCTAATCGGCGTTAAAGTTCCAAAGCGTGTAGATTATATGCGTGTTATTTTAATGGAATTAGCAAGAATCGGTGACCACCTTATCTGTAACGGTGTAACCGGGATGGACTCCGGAGCAATTACTGGTCTTACCTATATGTTCATCGAAAGAGAACGTATTTATGATATGTATGAGCAGATCTGCGGAGCGAGAATGACGACCAATATGGGAAGAATCGGAGGTTTTGAAAGAGATTTCACCCCAAAATTCCATGAGTTATTAAAGGATTTCCTTAAAACTTTCCCACCAAGATTTAAAGAATTCTGTACTTTATTAGAAAGAAACAGAATTTTTATGGACAGAACCATCGGAGCGGGAGCAATCTCTGCGGAAAGAGCTTTAAGCTACGGTTTCACAGGTCCAAACTTACGTGCAGCAGGTGTAGATTATGATGTAAGAGTTGCACAACCTTATTCTTCTTATGAAGATTTCGATTTCATCATTCCGGTAGGAACTGCAGGAGATACTTACGACCGTTTCATGGTTCGTCAGCAGGAAATCTGGGAATCACTAAAAATTATCAACCAAGCATACGACAATCTTCCAGAAGGGCCATTCCATGCGGATGTTCCGGATTTTTATCTTCCTGAAAAGGCAGATGTTTATCAAAAAATGGAAGCTTTGATTTACCATTTCAAAATTGTAATGGGAGAAACAGATGTGCCTAAAGGTGAAGTTTACCACGCTGTAGAAGGTGGAAACGGAGAATTAGGATTTTATTTGGTGAGTGATGGTGGAAGAAGTCCTTACAGACTGCACTTCAGAAGACCATGTTTTATCTACTACCAGGCGTATCCTGAGATGATTACAGGTTCTGTAATCTCTGATGCAATCGTTACGATGTGTAGTATGAATATTATTGCGGGAGAATTAGACGCATAAAAAAGAAGAAGTCAGACATCAGATTTTAGATGTAAGACTTTTTCCTTTATATATAAATTTAAAATCTGATGTCTGAAATCTGGCATCTGAAATCTTAGATAAAAAATGAGCGAAACAATAGCTTTTAAACCGGAAAGTTTAGCACAGGTACACAAAATTATCGCAAGATATCCTGAAGGAAGACAAAAGTCTGCTCTTCTTCCTGTACTTCACGTGGCACAGAAAGAATTCGGAGGATGGTTAGACGTTCCTGTGATGGATTATGTTGCAGAATTATTGAGTATTAAGCCAATTGAAGTATATGAAGTGGCAACTTTCTATACGATGTTCAACATGAAGCCGGTTGGTAAATATGTTTTGGAAGTTTGCAGAACGGGGCCTTGTATGGTTTGCGGAAGCGAAAAAATCCTTGATCATATCAGAACAAAACTGAACATTAAAGACGGACAAACTACGGAAGACGGAATGTTCACCTTAAAACCTGCTGAATGTTTGGGTGCTTGTGGATATGCTCCGATGATGCAGTTAGGAAAATTCTTTCATGAAAATTTAACGATAGAAAAAGTTGACGAAATCCTTGATCTTTGCAGAGAAGGACAGGTTGATTTGGGCTAAATAAATTTTAAATTAATTAAAAAAGGCGTAAAGCAAATAGCCAAAAGCTAAAAGCCACTCGCCAAAAGCATATTACAATGAGTAAAAAACTTTTACTTAAAGACGCACATATAGAAGGTATCCGCTACTTTGAAACATACCGTAAACAGGGAGGTTACACCGCAGCTGAAAAAGCCTTGAAAATGACACCCGAAGAAATTTTGGAAGAGGTTAAGGTTTCCGGGCTTCGTGGTCGTGGTGGAGCTGGATTCCCAACCGGGATGAAATGGAGCTTTTTGGCAAAACCAGAAGGCGTGCCGAGACACTTGGTGGTCAATGCCGATGAATCTGAACCAGGAACATTCAAAGACAGATATTTGATGGAATTTCTTCCTCATTTATTGATTGAAGGAATGCTTATTTCATCGTATACTTTAGGTTCAAATACTTCTTATATCTACATCCGTGGAGAATATTCCTGGATCCCGGATATTTTGGAAGAGGCTATTGAAGAAGCTAAAGCAGCAGGATTTTTAGGTAAAAATATTTTAGGAACAGGTTACGATTTAGAAATTTACGTTCAAAGAGGTGGCGGAGCATATATTTGTGGTGAAGAAACTGCATTGCTTGAATCTCTTGAAGGTAAAAGAGGAAATCCGAGACTAAAACCGCCATTCCCGGCTGTAAAAGGACTTTGGGAAAGACCAACGGTTGTAAATAACGTTGAATCTATCGCGGCAATTGTTCCGATCATTGATATTACAGGAGCTGAATACGCTAAAATTGGAGTTGGAAGATCTACAGGAACGAAATTAATTTCTGCTTGTGGAAACATCAACAAACCGGGAGTGTATGAAATCGATATGACCATTACCGTTGAAGAATTTATTTATTCTGACGAGTATTGTGGCGGTATTAAAGACGGAAAAAAACTGAAAGCTTGTATCCCTGGAGGAAGCTCAGTTCCGATTGTTCCTGCTAATTTATTATTAAAAACCGTAAACGGAGAACCTAGATATATGAACTATGAATCATTGGCGGATGGTGGTTTTGCTACCGGAACGATGATGGGTTCAGGAGGTTTCATCGTATTAGATGAAGACCAGTGTGTAGTAGAGCATACGATGACATTGGCGAGATTCTATAATCACGAAAGTTGCGGACAATGTACTCCTTGCCGTGAAGGAACGGGATGGATGTACAAGATTTTGAAAAAAATCGAGAAAGGAGAAGGAAAAATGGAAGATATCGATCTACTTTGGGATATCCAGAGAAAAATCGAAGGAAATACCATCTGTCCATTGGGTGATGCAGCGGCTTGGCCTGTTGCAGCAGCTATTCGTCACTTCAGAGACGAATTTGAATGGCATATCAAAAACCCTGAGTTGTCTCAGACACAAAATTACGGATTGGGCAATTATGCAGACCCGATCCCTGCGGTTGAAAAAAACGCTTAATCAGATGAATAAATTATTGGTTGTCGGCTTAATGTTGTCGAATCTTGTTTTTGCACAGTCAAAAAAAGATACTTTAATAGATAGAAGTACAAATGAAATTACGGAACCTACGTATAAAAAGGACGTCAATCCTTTCAAAAAAGGTTCGGTACTGGCATTTTGGGGATGGAATAATTCAGCATATTCAAATTCAGACATTCGTTTTAAGGGTGATGGGTATGATTTTCAGTTGAATAATGTAGTGGCTCACGACAGACAATCGGCTTTCAGATGGAATTTATATTTCAACCCTGGAAAAGTGACGGTTCCTCAGGTAAACTACAGAGTAACTTATTTTATTAAGGATAATTTAGGGATTACTTTAGGAATGGATCACATGAAATATGTGATGGATCAGAACCAGAGCGTAGATTTTAAAGGATATATCAACAATCCTGAATATGCATCTCTGGTAAACAACGGAAAAGTAGATCTTACAGACGGTAAATTATTAACATTTGAACATACAGATGGTCTTAATTATGTAAATATCGGCGCTCAGAAATACATGAATATCTACGATAAAAAGAATATTGATGTTTTTTGGAGCTACGGAGCTGGTATCGGAGCATTGGTACCGAAATCTAATGTAAAACTGATGGGAAATGAAAGAAGTGACAGATTCCATTTAGCAGGTTTCGGAGCAGATATCAGAACGGCTCTAAGTGTTGTGGTATTGAGACATATTGTATTGCAGGCAGAAGGTAAATTCGGATACATCAATATGCCGGATATTAAGACAACCCTTAATAATAAGCCGGATAAAGCTGCACAGGATTTCGTTTTTGGAGAATTCAATTTCGGAATCGGATATACATTTAATACAAAAAAGTATAAATAGAAAGTGAATCAACACATTCAAAATATTGAAATTTCGAATTTCAAATCAATAAAAGATTTGAAAGTAATTGATTTAAATGAAATCAATATTATTGTTGGTCCTCCGAACTCAGGAAAATCTAATTTATTGGAAGCTGTGAGTCTATTTTCTTTACCTTATTTAGATATATCTGAAAATACCAAATTAAATAATTTTATCAGATATCAAAATTTAGGAGATTTGGTTTTTAACCAAAATATGACAAATACAGATTCATATGTATCCAGAACCATAAATGGCGAAGAAGATAAATTTCTTTTGAAATATGATTTTAAAGGAAATTTTCCGTTGCTCAATATTATAAGACAAAAAGATAAAGAATTTTTATTTCACATAGACTATAAAAGTCAGATAAGGCAGACAGGAAATTACTTTTCTTATTACTCATTTGTTAAAGAGGATACTAATTATACAATTGAATATCCTACTTTAAAATACTTCTATGATGGAAAAGATCATGATTCAGTTTTTTGGAACAAAAGATTAATGCCTTTTTTCGGAGAAAATTTAGGTATGATGGTTCTTCAGATTAAAGAACTTCAGGAATTTGTTGCTAACGAATTTGAAAAACTGGGACTTGATTTAGTAATTAATAAACAAACTGGCGAAATTTCTGCACAAAGAAAACAATCTGATTTCTTAGTTACTTCAGTACCATTTACAGTATTGGCAGATACTTTCAGGCGAATATTATTTTATAAAGCTGCCATTTTAAGTAATGAAGAAAGTGTACTTCTTTTTGAAGAACCTGAAGCATATTGTTACGAACCTTATATATTGGAATTTACAAAAGAAATCATTCATAATAAAAATAAAAATCAGTTTTTTATCGTAACACATAGTGATTTTATTATCAATGAATTGGTAAATGATTTAGAAACAAAAGAAAAAATTAACATTTATCTGACCAACTTTTCAAAAGAACGAGGAACAGAGGTCAAATTATTGAAAAAATATAAAGAAGATGTTTATGATTATGGCATGAGTGTATTTATGAATTTTGAATCTTTGTGGGAAGAAAACTAAACCGGATATGAGCAAATTTATATCAGTTGAATGTTTTGCAGATAAATATTTCTTCTCTAAATTAATGGGTTCGGAATACATCAATAAACAAGCAAATAAGCCAAAAGCGATTGCTAATATTCTTAGGAATAGTCATAAATTTGAAGTCGGGATAATAGATGAAGATAAGGTAAAATTAAAGGATAATAAACAAATTAAAAACCAAAAAGTAGAATTTGAATGGATAATTCAAAATGACTATTTCGAGGTTGGGAGAATAAAAGATAAAAATCAGGTTTTTATTCAGTTAATTCCTGAATTTGAACCTTGGATTAGTAAAATTTTAGAAAATTATTTTAATACAAATATTCAGGATTTTGGTTTTGCCAATCTGAAGGATTTTAACAGTATAAAAGGAATTAATCAAGATAAGGACAAACGTTTTGTAAGTCTGGTGAAATTTATTCTGGAAAATTATAATACAACAGATAATCCTGTAAGAAAGTTGAAACAAATATTGGATGAAATCCAAACTAATCCTTACAATATAGATAAACAAAAGATAACGGATTTTATATAAGATTACAATGTCAGAAGAAATTAAAAAATTCAAAATAACTATAGACGGACAGACTACCGAAGTTATGCCTGGAACTTCTATTTTGGAAGCTGCAAGACAAATCGGTGGAAAATCTGTACCTCCTGCAATGTGCTACTACAGCAAATTGGAAACCAGTGGAGGAAGATGCAGAACTTGCCTTGTGGAAGTTTCTAAAGGATCGGAAGCAGATCCTCGTCCTATGCCAAAATTGGTGGCAAGCTGCAGAACCAATGTGATGGATGGTATGGAAGTAAAAAATCTTACTTCTGAAAAAGCTCAGGAAGGTAGAAAAGCGGTAACCGAGTTCTTATTGGTAAACCACCCTCTGGATTGCCCTGTTTGTGATCAGGCTGGTGAATGTCACCTTCAGGATTTGGGTTATGAGCACGGAAATCTTCAGACAAGAACAGAATTCGAAAGAAATACGTACGAAGCTGATGACCTTGGTCCTCACATTAAATTGAATATGAACCGTTGTATTCTTTGTGCAAGATGCGTACTCGCTGCCAACCAGTTAACTGGAGAAAGAGAGCACGGAATTTTGTTCAGAGGAGATCACGCTGAAATTTCTACGTATTTAAATAAAGCTTTAGATAACGACTTCATCGGAAATGTAATCGACGTTTGTCCAGTTGGAGCCCTAACAGACAGAACTTCTCGTTTTGCAAGCAGAGTTTGGTTCACAAAGCCGATGAACGCTTCTTGTAAATGTGATAAATGTTCAGGAAAAGCTACAGTTTGGATGAAAGGTGATGAAATTTCAAGAGTTACTGCAAGAAAAGATCAGTGGGGTGAAGTTGAAGAATTCATCTGTGATACTTGCCGTTTCGAAAGAAAATCGCTTTCAGACTGGAACATCGAAGGTCCTAGACACATCGACAGACATTCAGTTATTTCATTGAACCACTACGAAAAACCAAAGGATGAACTAAGAGTTTTAGACAATCCGATGGCTAAAGAAATCAGTGAAAAAGACGAAAAATAAATTTAATCTTTAAGACGTAAGATTTCAGACATCAGACAACAGATTTTTAAAATCTGACATCTAGCATCTAGCATCTGACATCTAATATCTAAATAAATAAAAAATGGATTTACTTACATTTAAATTGATACTTGTACTAGCACTTTTCTTGCTTTCGTTAACGATTGCGGCCTACTCTACTTGGGCAGAAAGAAAAGTTGCCTCTATCATGCAGGATAGAATTGGACCTAACAGAGCGGGGCCTTTCGGATTGCTGCAACCTCTTGCCGATGGTGGAAAATTCTTCTTCAAAGAAGATTTTACGCCTCAAAATGCTGAAAAATTCCTTTTCGTATTGGGTCCGGCTTTGGTGATGTTTATTTCATTGATCACGGGAGCTGTTATTCCTTGGGGTAAAACATTGAATTTCGGTGGAGTTTCTTATGACTTACAAGTAGCAAATATTGATGTTGGAGTACTTTTCATCATTGGAATGGCTTCAATTGGTGTTTACGGAATCATGATCGGAGGTTGGGCTTCGAACAACAAATATTCATTATTAGGTGCTATCCGTGCTTCTTCTCAGATGATCTCTTACGAATTGGCAATGGGATTGGCTTTACTTTCTATCATTATGATGACGGGAAGTTTAGATTTAAAAGAAATCACAGAAAGCCAGACAACCGGAAAACTTTGGGGAATTATCCCTTGGGGTTCTGGAATGAACTGGAATATTTTCTACCAGCCAATTGCTTTCTTGGTATTCTTCGTAGCCGCTTTAGCAGAAACAAACAGACACCCTTTCGATTTACCTGAGTGTGAATCTGAATTGGTAACAGGATATTCTACAGAATACTCATCCATGAAATTAGGTTTATACATGTTCGGTGAATACGTGAATATGTTTATTTCTAATGCGTTCATGGTGGTTCTTTTCTTCGGAGGTTATAACTATCCTGGAATTGAATGGGTAACTCAGAACTGGGGTGAAAACACAGCGGGTATCTTGAGTATCGTGGCATTCTTAGCTAAAACAGTGATCGGAATTTTGATCTTCATGTGGATCAGATGGACGCTTCCAAGATTTAGATATGACCAATTAATGCACTTAGGTTGGAAAACTTTAATTCCAATGGCATTGGTAAACTTATTAATTACAGGTGCTGTAATTTTAGCGTTTGCAAACTAAGAGATAAGAATATATTTTTAAATGCTGAATAGAAGTTCAGTCTAAAAAATTACAATAAATGAAACTTACGAACAGATCAAAAGTTGTTTCCAACAAAGAAATGACCCTTGCTGAAAAAATCTACCTACCTGCAATTTTTACAGGAATGGGGATTACATTTAAGCATGCTGTAAGAACCGTATTGAAAGGTGCTCCTGCAGTATATTCGTATCCGGAAGTACAGAAACCGAGAGCAGATATCTGGAGAGGTCAGCACGTTTTGAAAAGAGACGAGGAAGGCAGAGAAAGATGTACGGCTTGCGGACTTTGTGCGGTGGCTTGTCCTGCAGAAGCAATTACCATGACTGCAGCTGAAAGAACCAGAGAAGAAAAAGATCTTTACAGAGAAGAAAAATACGCTTCGGTATATGAAATCAATATGCTAAGATGTATTTTCTGCGGTATGTGTGAAGAGGCTTGTCCGAAATCTGCAATTTATCTTACAGACAGATTGGTAGACGTGGAAACTAACAGAGGTTCTTTCATCTATGGAAAAGATAAATTGGTTGAAAAAATAAATCAAAGGATTGATATCACTGAAAGACAATCCGAGAAACAAAAAAATGCGGTAAAATAATGGATCAGTTTTTATTTTTCTTGGTGGCGTTTTTAGCAGTGGCGAGTGCGGTGTATTTCGTATTTGCCAGAAATCCTTTATATGCTATTTTGTCATTAATTGTTACGATGTTTTCTATTGCGGGTATGTACATTCTTCTGAATGCACAATTCCTTGCGATTATTCAGATCATTGTGTACGCCGGAGCCATCATGGTATTATTCCTTTATATCCTGATGATGCTTAACCTTAATAAAGAAGACGAAAGTAAGAAGGGCAATACTTTAAAGTTTGTCGGAGTTTTTACAGCCGGTCTTTTATTAATTGGAATTTTAGGCGTATTCAGAGGTGTTCAGGACAATCACGTTGTTGTTGAAAATGTAGACAAAGGTGTTGGTTTGACGAAAAATCTGGGTAGACTTTTGTTTAATGAATATGTTTTACCGTTTGAGCTTGCATCCATCCTTATTTTGGCAGGTATTGTAGGTGCGGTACTAATCGGTAAAAAAGATCTATAAAATTATGGGAGAAGTAAATACATTTATACAAAGCATCCCTCTGAATTATTTCATCATTCTTTCTTCTGTATTATTCAGTTTAGGAGTGTTGGGCGTATTGTTGAGAAAAAATGCTATTGTTATTTTGGGTTGTGTTGAGCTTATGCTAAATTCTACGAACCTTTTACTGGCTGCATTTTCAGCCTACAAAGGAAACGGCGACGGGCAACTTTTAGTTTTCTTCATTATGGTGGTTGCAGCTGCGGAAGTAGCGGTAGGTTTAGCAATTATTGCTATGCTTTATAGAAATACCCGTTCTGTTGATGTAAGTATATTTAATAAATTAAGAGGATAAGAATGGAGAATTTAATATATGCAATAGTACTTTTACCACTTATAGGTTTTCTTATTAACGGGCTTTTCGGGAAAAATCTTCCAAAAATTGTTGTGGGTAGTCTGGCTACAGCAATGGTTTTAGGATCTTTCTGTATTGCAGTAAGTCTTTTCATGAATTTCGATTCTGAAAGTCCTGCTGTTATCGTAAAAGCTTTCAAATGGTTCACCGTAAACGGGGTTCAGATTGATTTCGGATTCCAGATTGATCAGCTTTCATTAATGATGGTGATGATCATCACAGGAATCGGATCTTTAATTCACCTTTATTCTATCGGATATATGAGCCACGATAAAGGTTTCTATAAGTTTTTCACTTATTTAAATCTCTTCATTTTCTCCATGTTATTATTGGTAATGGGATGCAACTACCTGATCTTATTCATCGGATGGGAAGGTGTAGGATTGTGTTCTTATTTACTCATCGGATTCTGGTATACGAACGAAGAATACGGTAAAGCAGCGAGAAAAGCATTCATCATGAACAGAATTGGTGACCTTGCGTTATTGATCGGTATTTTCATGATTGCAGCACAGACAAATTCATTAGATTATATTTCTGTAGCGCAAAACGCCGGAAAATTTGAATTAGACGGAAGCGTAATTATCTTTATTACGGCGAGTTTATTTATCGGTGCCACTGGTAAATCTGCTCAGGTTCCATTATATACTTGGTTACCGGATGCGATGGCTGGTCCAACTCCTGTTTCTGCGTTAATTCACGCGGCAACGATGGTAACGGCAGGTATTTATTTAGTAGTAAGATCAAACTTCTTATTTACTTTAGCACCAACCGTTCAGGGGGGAATTTTATTCATCGGATTCTTAACGGCGGCTTTGGCAGGATTCTACGCATTACGTCAGAACGACATCAAAAAAGTATTGGCATATTCTACCGTTTCACAACTTGGATTTATGTTCATCGCTTTAGGTTTGGGAGCTTATACAACGGCTATGTTCCACGTAATGACGCACGCTTTCTTCAAGGCATTATTGTTCTTGGGAGCAGGTTCTGTAATCCACGCAATGAGCAACGAGCAGGACATGCGTTTCATGGGAGGTTTGAAAAAATACATCCCGATCACGCACGCAACTTTCTTGGTTGGAACATTGGCAATCTCAGGTTTCCCTTTATTATCGGGGATGATCTCTAAAGACGAAATTTTAGTAGCAGCTTTTGCTAAAAATCCAATTTATTGGGTATTCTTATTCATTTTAGCAGCTGTTACTGCAACGTATATGTTCAGATTATACTATTTAACTTTCCACGGAGAGTTCAGAGGTACTGAAGAACAAAAACACCATTTACACGAAAGTCCTACGAATATGACATTACCATTAATCGTGTTGGCTATTCTTTCTGTTTTAGGTGGTTTAATTAACCTTCCTCACTTCATCGGTCACGGTCATTATGCAAAATTAATGGAGTGGTTGAAGCCGGTTCTTACGGAGGAAAGCTTTAAACAAATGGAAGCTACTCTTTCGGGAGTTCCGTTTGGTACTGAAATGATTCTTTTAGGAGCAACAATTGCCATGTTCTTCTGTGTTTGGTTTATCGTTAAAAATACTTATGTCAATAAGAAAAAACAAGCGTTACCAGAGGCACAGTACACAGGATGGGAAAAACTGTCTGCTAAAAAATTATATATTGACGAACTTTACAATGCATTAATTGTAAAAACTGTTGAAGGATTAGGACGCGGAGGAAAGATGTTTGATAAAGGTATTCTTGATCGTTTTGTAGACTTCGTAGGAGAAGGCGCTGAAGACAGCGGAAAAGCGATGAAGCGTATTCAGAACGGAAATGTGGAAAACTACATTCTGATCATGTCTTTAGCTGTGGGAATTATACTGATTGTTAACTTTATATTACAATAATGTCTGGTTTATTATTAACATTATTACTATTACCTCTAGTAGGTTCGGGATTAGTTTTTGCATGGAAAGATAAATCCAGCAAATATTTGGCACTGGGAATTGCATTGGTACAGATGCTGGTTACCTTCTACATTACGGCGGATTTTGATTTTACGCCAACAGTAGACAGCGTATTGCAGCACGAGATCAATTACCCTTGGTCACAATTTATGAAGAGCTCTCTTCACTTCGGTATCGATGGGATGAGTTTACTTCTTTTATTGTTGACGAATATTTTAGCGCCAATCATTATTTTATCTTCTTTTAATGAAAATGTAAGCTACAGAAATACATTCTACGGTTTGATCTTGCTAATGCAGTTCGGGCTTGTAGGAGTTTTCACATCGCTTGACGGATTGTTATTCTACATTTTCTGGGAAGTAACTTTGATTCCGATCTGGTTCATCGCCGGACTTTGGGGTCAGGAAAATAAAAGAATGGAATTCACTACGAAATTCTTCGTATATACATTCATTGGGTCATTATTCATGTTAGCTGGGTTGATTTATGTTTACAACCACTCTGCATCTTTTGCACTGACAGATTTATATAATGCTCAATTAAACGAAACACAACAGACTGTGGTATTCTGGTTTATCTTCTTTGCTTTTGCAGTGAAATTACCAGTATTCCCTTTCCATACTTGGCAACCGGATACATATACGTATTCACCTACTCAAGGATCGATGCTTTTATCAGGTATCATGCTTAAAATGGCGGTGTACGGAGTTATGCGTTATTTATTACCAATCACTCCCCTTCCAATTGCAGGAATTTCAGGACAGATTGTAATTATCCTTGCTATTGTAGGAATTGTTCATGGAGCTTTGATCGCGATCATCCAGACAGATATGAAGAGAATCATTGCGTATTCTTCTTTCTCTCACGTTGGATTAATGGTGGCAGGTATCTTCGCTTCAGCGGTGATTACTTTAAGAGGAACTTTCAACATCGAAGGTGCTGAAGGAGCTTTGGTACAGACTTTTGCTCACGGTATCAACGTGGCAGGTCTATTCTACTGTTGTGATATTTTATATAAGAGATTTAAATCAAGAGACATCAGACAAATGGGAGGTTTGGCGAAAGTTGCTCCTAAGTTTGCCGTGTTGTTCTTGATCATTTTATTAGGTTCAATGGGAGTTCCATTGACTAATGGATTCATCGGAGAATTTATCCTGTTGAAAGCAGTATATGATTTTAACGGATTGGCAGCGGTAATTGCTGGTCTTACGGTAATTCTTTGCGCTGTATACTTATTGAGATTCTACGGAAAAGCAATGTTCGGGCAAGGTGATGATGCAGTGCTAAGCACAGTAAAAGATTTATCTGCAGTAGAATTCTCTGTATTGGCAAGTTTAGCGGTTTTTGTGATTGTATTTGGTATTTTCCCACAACCGATAATCGAAATGGTGAATAGTTCGTTGAAGTTTATCTACCAATCAATGGTAAGCTAATTTGATATTTTAAGAAATGAGTGTTTTAATTATTGTTTTCCTAACGGCAGTTGTTGCGTTATTTTCAGGAGTTTTTGAACAAGGGAAATTCGCAAGATACATTGGGATTTTGGGATTAATCATCGCATTATGGGTAAGTTTCATGCCGGAATGTGCTTTCTTCGGACAGTACAAACACATGTACGACTATACCGCAAATACCGCGTTATTCACAAAAATATCAATCGTAACCACATTATTGTTATTCTTTCTGGGAGGTTTTGCTTTCAGCAACCACAGAAGTCACCAGTCAGAATTATATGCATTGATGCTTTTCGCATTGTGTGGCGGAATTATCCTTTTCGGATACCAAAACATGGTAACGCTATTCTTAGGAGTTGAGATTCTTTCTATTCCTTTATATGTAATGGCGGGAGCTAATAAAACTGATTTAAGATCAAACGAAGCTTCCATAAAATATTTCCTGATGGGTGCCTTCGCAACAGGTTTCTTACTGTTCGGTATCGCGTTTATCTACGGAAGTGTAGGAAGTTTTGATTTATATAAAATCCAGGATTTCGGAGTATCAAATCCTCACAATGTCATGTTCATCTTAGGAGTTTTATTAATTCTTTGTGCATTGGCATTCAAAGTAGCATTAGCGCCTTTCCACATGTGGAGCCCTGATGTGTATTTCGGAGCCCCTTCATTGATTACGGCTTTCATGGCAAGTGTAGTGAAGATCTCAGGATTTTTCGCTCTATTCAGATTAATGACCATCGGATTCGGAGGTGTTACAGAAGAATGGATCAATGTTTTCGGAGTATTTTTAATTATCACATTGCTTTTGGCAAACGTTATGGGTCTTGCTCAGACGAATGCAAAAAGAATGTTGGCTTATTCTTCAGTTTCTCACGCGGGATACATTGGGTTGGTATTCTTCGGAATGACAAGCCTTTCTACTTACAATCTGGCGTTCTATTTATTTGCGTACGCTTTATCAACAGTAGGTGTTTTCATGTGTCTGATCTATGTTGAAAAACTAAAAAGAGAAACTTCTTTCGGAGCTTTCAAAGGATTGGCAAAAACAGAACCTTTATTAGCAACAGTAGCGGCAATTTCAATGCTTTCAATGGCTGGAATTCCGTTAACGGCTGGTTTCATGGGGAAATTTGCTTTATTCTCTCAGGCAATGAATTCTAATCATGGAGTATTCTTAGTAATCGTAGCAGTTTTGGGTTCTGCCCTTTCTATTGCTTACTATTTAAGACTGATCATTTCTATGTTCTTCTTCAAAGAAAGCACATTCAAATCTTCAGAAAAAGTAACGTTGACTTATAATATCGTTGCTGTTTGCATCATCGCATCAGTAATTGTTTTAGGAGTTGCTCCTGATTTATTCGCGGGAGTTTTCGGATTGTAAAATCAATCTTTAAGATAAAAATCAAAAGCACAGCATTCATGTTGTGCTTTTTTGTTGGTTGAAAACTTAGGGTTGAGTTATATTTTGATATTATATTCTTTGCCTTCGATGGTTTTTATACCATTTCAATCTCTTTATAGAGTAAATGATTTCCCAATCTCTAAAGAGTGTCATTTGAATATATTTTACACAGAATTTGTCCTTTCCTTTTGAAGATTCCAGTAGTTGATCTTATAAACAAAATAAGTAAGAAAATGAAGCTTGTACCTTTTAGGACAGGGAAACAAATTTTATTTTCTCTTGTAGAATAATACCTTATATATTTTAAGTTTATCTTTGAAAGCAAACCAAAACCCATACTTGGAAACCTCATCTTAGTGCGATCCACTTGGCTCTTTTAACCTTTACCTTTTTCCTTTTCTTTTTTCATAAAATAATTCCTACCTGAACTTTTTATTCCAAAATACTCATTATCTGATTTTTATTTTTTACATTTGAAATATAAAACACACGATAATGAAAAAAGCTGATTTTCAGAATGATTCTGTTTTCTGCCCTTTCCACCGGGCATTTTCCTACATAGAAATAATGTTTCACGATAGACTTGAGACATTATGAGTTTCTTTTTGAAGACCCATACGGTTACAAAAGGGGAAACGCTGGAAGATATTGCCGCCCTTTATGACATTCCTGATATTGAAATGCTGAAATATTTTCATTATAAGCACGCATCAAAAGACTCCCGTGATTTAGGACATACTTTAAGACATAGACAGGAAATTTTTATTCCCGGTAAAGATGATGTAGAAAATATCATCGCAATGCGAAATCAAAAAAGAGAAGAAAGGCAGGTCCATATTCGGCATTTGCTTGAAAACAATACTTTGTATCCGGACTTTTCGCGTGGTGGATGTTTATACCATATTATTATTGAAGATTTTTCCAATGACGTGCTAACTGCCGAAACGACTTATAAAAACTATCTGATTTATCTTTCTAAAACTGACGAGCAGTATCACTTCAGATATTACAAAAAAATACTTACCCTAAACGGAGAAAAACCGAACAGCAAATTATACAAATTAGCATTAAAATGTTCTTCTTGTCTTTCTCCTGCCGAGCTCACAATTGACTGCAACGGAAAAATTACAGGCATATCCAATTATCGGGAAATCCGTCGTGACTGGAAAGAGATCCGCCACGATTTACTCAAAAAATATGATGATCTCTATTCTCTGACATATATTAATGAAGTAAATGAGACCATAGAAGATGAGGACGAACTTACCGCAACGTATCGGTATGATCTCACTTTACAGTTTATGCTGGCACCTTATTATAAAATATTCAGGGAAGGCAAAGCAGAAACCGGGGAAATGTTTTCGATCTACCGCAATTTATACAAAAATGAATACCTCATCACTTCTTCTGAGGAAATAGAGATCCGCCAAAATGGACAATGCATCGATCCGCGAAGTCAACAGGAACTTATTAATCATTTGAACTACAGCCATGATGAACATGATGAAAGTGAATTCCTGGAATCTCAGCTCAATGCGACTTATTATTTGGACAAAAATTATAAAACACTCCAGAGGGCAGATATCGCTATTGATTCTTACTTCTTTGGTGTAAAGAAAACCACCAAAATTAAAATTCAGCGGGAATAATATATTATAGTTAATCGCTGAAAGGCTTGATTTCAACAAATTAAACCAGCATCCAGCAACCAAGAACTAACAACTAACAGCAAGAAACCAACGACCAACGACACAAAAAAATAATAGATGAAAACATACAAAGTACAAAAAGGCATGATCCTTACCGTTCCGGAAGAACACGAAGCCAAAGAAATCAGTGAGAATTATGCTCGCAGAATGGAAGAATTGGAAAAGAAGAAGAAACTGGAGCAGGAAAACTCTATCGATACTGAAAGTTCTGAACCCGAACCTGAAAAGGAACCTGAAAACGACCAGCAAGAAAAGGAAAAACAGGAAAAAAAAGAAACCAAGGAGAAAGAAGCAGGCGAACATGACGGTAAACTTTTCGTGATCCAAAAAGGAAAAGCGATATGTGATAAGGGAACTCAGTTTCCACAATTTAAAGTGAGCAGTCATCAAAAACATTATTTGAATAATGAAGGTCACGCTCCTGATTACTTAGCCGTCACTGAAAATGATCTCCAGTTTAATCCCCCAGCAGCTCCTTTTGGGAACTGTTCATTAAAAAATAATCAGCCCTGTACTTTTGCGCCTGCCGGAAAATGGCAGAAAGTATATACGGATGTAAAAGTATTAGGAAATGCTTTATTAACAGAAATTTCCGAGCTCCAGTGCTCCATTGGCGGAAAAATAAAAATTAAAGATCACGGACAACGGGAGGAGCTCAGCAAGCAAAATTTTAAAAATGCGGATGCAAAAGTACATCAGTATATCAATCCGATGGTGGATTTGAGAAGGTTTAATGAGCAGTTGGATGGCGACAATTTTTATTCATAAAATACGACAGGTACAATGGCAGATTTAAAAATATCAGGGGAAACAAATCCAGAAATAGGAAAAGAGATCATCTACAGTATTTCTCCGGTTGATTTTGGTAATACCATTTCTCACCCAACCTCCCCTATCTCAATTACACCGGTTCATTGGGAAATTTATGTGCTGGAAAAAAGCAGATGGCGCAAAACAGGACAGAATACAAAGACAGGTGATACGGTCACGTATAATTTTAACCAAAAAAGTCTGGTTAGAGAAGGGATTAAAATAGTGGTCACAAGAGGGAACGATTATGGTGAACTTCAGGTTAAGACAAAAAGAGCAGGAAAACCTAAAGTAACCAAAATTGACCTTTTGGACAGAAACTATCAGAAGATTACAAAATCCTTAAATTATATGGACACCATCATTGCAAGAGCCTATTGCAATGAAATGGAAGGTGAAACTGTATTTTTCACTCTTTGGGAAGATGATGCGGCGGGAAGCGGGCACGATAAGATCAATGAAATTAATAAAATTAACATGATTCCTCTTCGTCAAACGGTAAAAGACGGTGAGGCCGAAGTCGCATTTAATCTTCCTCTGTATACTCAGGCGGCAAGAATTGCAGATATGCAGGTGGCAAAAGGTGATAAAAATGAAGGGAAAAATCATGAATACTATGTTACAGTAGATTATTACGGAAAAATGGTTGGTGAAAGTAAGAATGTGAATATCCTAAACCCCAATTACGATAATCCTATTCAACGAGCTATCGAACAAAAGTATCCGGAAAAATTTCCTCCCAAACCTAAAGAACCTCATAAGCGACCTGTTCCGGCTCCTGAAAAGCCTAAAAAAGATGCCTTCAAAACACCCGTAACAGAAAGAGCAAAAACAAAAGCTGCTGATCCGAAAGGGAAAATTCTGAGTGCCCATTTTGTGACGCTTGGTCAGCAACCGCTCAAAGATTTACAATTAAATGTTCCCTTTTATGCAAAAATCCGATCTCAGGGCATGAAAGGAAAAACGATAAAACTTACGCTTTTTGAAGATGATGCCGCTTTTGATGATCCCGTATACGAAAAATATGTAACCATAAGTAGTGATGTTTCGCTTCATCAAATTAAGATTGATGAGAAGATGTATGAAGCAGGTGGCGATCTATTTGATCAGCAGTATTATATAGAAATTAGATATACATCGGAAACCGTTAATTCTTCTGTTTTAAATTTAAGAGATGATGCCCTAAGAACAAAAATAGAAACCAAACCGAGTACGGTTGGGGTGAAAAAGCAAGAGCAGAAAAAACAAGAAGATAATAAAGTTTGTGAATGTGAAGCTAAAGTGAGAGCATTTATAAGAATGTTGCGAGTCGGAGAAGGAGCATCTGGAGAAGTGGGTTATACCAGATTATTTAGTAAGAAAAATTTTACTAAGCCTCCTTATAATAAAGATATGAGCTCCCACCCTAAAATAACTATAGTTGCTAACGGATATTCATCAACAGCAGCAGGAGCATATCAAATTATGGAAGATACATATAAAGGATTTCAAGGATATTATATGGATCAAAATAAAAAATGGCATTACTCTGAAAAATTAAATTACATCAAAAAATATAGTATTACTAGCTTTAATCAAGAATCGCAGGATAAATTATGTATAATTATACTAAAACATAATTATGTACAAAAAAGATCTAATAAATTTTTTCATGATAAAAACGGAAAACCAATACCGAGTCGTCAAAAATTCAATGATGCTTATGGAGATATTATAAAACTAATAATTGATGATAATTGGGATAAAGCATTATTAATATCCAGTTTGTGTTGGGCAAGCCTACCAGACGCTCCTTACGGACAACCCAGCGAAACAAAACAAGCTTGTAAATTAAACTATGAAAAATTTTTAAAAGAGGAACTTGATGGTAAAAGTGATTTACATTTAAAAAAAGGTTTTTTAAAAGAGTTTGAATATTATTGCTGTGATGAAGAACCTATTAAACCCAAAATAGATGAAGTTAGTAATGGAAAATGGCATGATCCTGTAAACAATCCAATATGTACTATCTTCACCCAAAGCCAAACAAACGGTATTGTAAACTATGCGGGAAAACACTGGGGATTATTTGGTCTTAACGCTAGAAATGGTACAAGACCACATAAAGGATTAGATTTATTTGCAATACCAGGCTCATCAGTATATGCATGTGTTAAAGCTGAAGTTACTAATATTATATATCCAGCAACAGCAGGTTACGGAATATCCCTAACTTTAAAAATACTTGATAAAAAAACTTTTTTAGAACATAAACGTAATTATGAATTAAAATATCCTCAAAAAGAAAGTAAACAAGACTCTGGGTATAATGAAGATGGTGATATTTATCTATTTTATGGACATCTAAGGAAAGTACTTGTAAAAAAAGGAGATATAATTGAAGATATATCTAAGCCAGTAGCTCTAAGTGGGACGTCGGGTGTTCAAAGCGGTGGAACATGTGCACCACATGTGCATTTTGAAATTAGAGATTCACAAAAAAGAAGATGTAATCCTGGTTACTATATAAATTATAAATCGTTTGATGATCAAAGTTCAGAAGAAATCAATATCCAAATAAAAACAGCTAAAAATGGAAAAATTAATGAATTTAATGGAAAAAATTAACCTCTCTTTTAAATTGATTTTAGTACTATTCGTTCTAAATATTTTTTATTCTTGTAAAAAAACTTCAAATGAAAATATACAATCAACTTATTTAAAGGATAATAAAACGATCTATAATGAAATAAAAACATTAGATATAACAAGTAATTATAGCGAAGAGCCTGTAAAAAGTCTTAATATAAAATTTCAAGATTTTGAATTTAAAATTAAGTATATAGAAGAACGGGCTTATATTCAGTATAGTTTAAAAAATAAAACTGTCAGCGATTGGCAACCACTTAATATCAATTTTTTCTACGACAGTTCCTATGAATTTGCTGAAAAGGATATTCATGTACTTTATAATAGCTCAGACGCTGAAGGCATCTTACTTTTACCAAGTTTTACAGAAGAGTATACTTCGTATTTTGTATATCAATTTAATTCAGAAAAACTACAATTTGTTAAAGACATTGAGCTGCCTACCAATCTATCAAATTTTGCTAACAAAACACATATTTATCAAGCCAATAAAAAAAATAAAAATTTGAACATTAGCTATTTAGATAAAAATAATAAAGAATATTTGTTTACTGACCGAGATTTTAACCCCTCATTAATCAGTTCTGATATTAAGAAAAAAGATATTGCTCTTATTGCTGGTGAAAATACCGATAATTCTATAATAGGCTCTTGGCAAATTGATTGTGCAACACCAAATAGCGGTTTAGAAATTTTTCAAAATAAAAAAAACTTAGATGGAATTATAGCTGTAGCACCTCCAGCAATTTTTATAGAATTCAACTTAGAAAAAGGTAAGGAAGCGGACACCTACTATATAAAATATTCAGCTCAAGACATGTCACCTCCACTTGCATCTGAAAATGAAATAGATGAAACTAACATTTCAAAAAATGAAAGTATAGGTAAAATTGTAAAAAACAAAGGAGGAATTGATCTGATATGGTATGGCATTTATGATACTAAAAGCAAAAAAAGAATAAATGTTATTTCTCAATTTAATAGGACGGATAGTCCACAGACTGTTAAATTGGTCAAGTGTAATAATTGAAATGCAAGTAAATGAACCTAATGAGAAAAACCATTTCTGTTTTTGCATTTATATTATTTTTTAATAGTTATGCTCAAAATTTTCCTAATGGTAATTACACCATTACAACAAAAGTAGAAGAAATTGGAACTGAGAATATAATTAATATGAAATTTGATTTTTATTTTGATACTGATAAAGTATTCTTAAGGCTAGATACAAAGAATTCTCAAGAAGCTTATTGCGAGGGAGAATACTCATTAAAGGAAAATAAAAACAAAATATTAATATTGAAATATATAGGAGAAGGCATATGTTCAAGTGATAGTATTATAAATACAATATATGTAAAAAGGATTAAAAAATTTTATTATATAAAATCAGGAAGATTTGAGAGTAACAAATGGCTAAAACTTGAGAAAAGTAAATGAAAACGGATTGCTTGGTATAATAAAAAATCATTTGAAAGAAGGTGTTTGGAAAGAAACTCTCAGTAATACACATACCAACTATTGCATAAAAAATTATAAAAACGGTATTATAACAGGAAATATAGAGATTGTTACTATTGATGACAATGGGAAAAAGAGCTCATTTTTCATAGATAGCAATTCTTATTTACCCTTAAAGAACTAGAAATGCTAAAAAATAAATGATGAAAAAAATATTCATAATCCCTATCCTATTCATTTTGGTTTATTGCCAAAAAACAAAGAAAATAAGTACAGAATCTAACCGTAAAGAAATCGTAAATTTTGAAAATCAGCAGTTTCAATCTTTTGGCTTTCAAGATAAATATGATCTGAATCCTCCATTAAAATTAAAAGAAATAACCGAATTAGAGTTTAAAAAATATGATAAGCCCAATCATTCAATCATAAACAAGAAACCAAAGATGAATGGTGATAATTTCTATTTGGAAACAAATCATAAAATTTTACAATTTAAAAAGGAAAGTGACAATGCAATGAATCGCAAAGAAGGCGAAAACCGGTACGAATATTTAGGATTTTATCCTTCCCTAAATATGTATGCAGTTGCTTCTAACACCGTAAGCGAAGGATTAGGATTTAGCGATTTTGAGCTGATCAATAAAGCCAGTGGTAAAATTTCCAAGATTCTGTCACCAGGCGATGATAGAATTGATCAAATTTTTATATCTCCCGACAACAGCCATATCACCTACTTTTATAATCAGGTTTATGATGAAAATAGGAGTTTTAGAAAGTAATGCAAGTAAAGATTATTTTAAAGAATCACGAAGTTTTATGTCTGATCAGTTTAATATTCATCAACTTGTTTGGGCTAGGAAAAACAACATACTGATTAAAGTAACCTCAGACAATGGAAAGAGCTTTAAATATTACAAAATAGATATTCTTCATTAAAACAAATCAAAAATAATTCACTTTTCTCTACAAAGAATAAAAATCTTCCAAAGCCTGATTTTTCTGATGTTGAATTTGGGAATTAAATAAAATCTGATAACAATCTATTCGAACATTTAGAAGAATAATAAAAATACACAACTTCCAAATCCCGCTTTTTTCATAACTTTACTTGAAATTTCAGCTTTGGCAAATCTGCACAAAAAAGACTCTCCATTTCAGGTTTACATTTCGTTCAAAAAATATTTGGACGTGCTGGAGCATATCCGCTATAACGACAGACTGGAGTATCGTGTCAATTACGCTGAATCGCTAATCGATAAAACCAAAAATTTTCAGGAACTGAGAGATGGATTTCAGGATTTAAGTTTAATCGACAAATACGAAGACCTCATCAAACTGCTTTTGGCTGATCTTTTTCCGACCGGACTTACCAACAATGAAATAAAGGCCGCAAGTATTCCGCTCTCCAATATTACATTTAATTATACCGAAAGGTTTAAAAATATTCTGAAAGATGCCGGACAGGATTTTGAAATCGAATTACGAAACATCAACGATGATGAATTCTACGTTTTCTGCTGCTGTCTGATCGTGCAAACGTATTTTAAGCGCGATATAAAAGCCTCTATCCCATTCTATTATGACATTCCCAATCAACAGGGAATTATGAAGCATTATAAAATTACGGTAAACTCAGATTTTAGTGAAGTTTATCCTACAGACGGAGTGAAAATTCCGGATGAAGATACCATCAATATGCTGTTGGAAAATCTTGACGATATCAAGTTATGGAAAAAATATTTCCCCACAAAATCATGGGTTTTGAGCGGGTTTTCTATTATTTCGCTGGTTGACTGTACTTCTGAAGTAGCGTTATCGGATCTGAAATCCAGTATGATTAAAATTGATCCTGAAAATCTGATTCCCGATGAAAATTTAACCGAAATTTTCAAATCTTACTTCGATATTTCCGAGCTGAATTTTGGATTAATGCTTTTCAATAAAAAGGAAAAAAGACTTGATAAAGTTCCGATCTACGAAAATGTATTCACCAATCATATTCTCGATTTCTGGATCAATACTTTTGATGAAGAGGTTCGGAAAACTGCCTTTGAAAATTTCAGCTATAATTCAAAACCAATTGTAGTTTCAAATGTTGATAACTTAGATTCCCATATCAAAAAAATGCCATCTTTTAATATTTTAAAAGATAACAATATCAACAGTTTTATGGTGATTCCGATTATGAAAGATAACGAATTGCTGGCGATCATGGAATTTACTTCACCTCAGCCTAACAGCTTAAATGGTTTAAAACTCAAAAAACTGGAATTTTTTGTTGATATGATTCTTTTCTCACTCTCAAGATTCAGTTTCGAGCGTAACAATCAGATTGAAGCCATTATTCAGCGCGAATATACCACAATTCACGACAGTGTTGTCTGGAAATTCAGAAGTGAAGCCGAAAAGTATTTCAACGCATTTTTAGCAAAAAAAATATACACCCTTAAACAGATTTCTTTTAAAAATCTCACGCCGCTTTTCAGCTTTTCAGATATTCGCTCTTCTTCAGAAAAACGTTTTAATCTAATGTTGGAAGATCTTAATGAGCAAATTGATTGCCTTCACGATATTTTTTCAATCATTAATTCAGATTCTGAGAAATATTTACTGGCTTTGGATATTTTTGAAAACGAACTGAATAATGAAATTAAGGCAGACACGGAACAACGCTTACAAAGATTGCTGAGAGACGAAATTCATCCTTATCTACAAGGTAAGCTTGAAGTAAAAAGCTCTGAAAATGCAAAGGAAAAAATCAAAGAATATTTTTCTAAAATTTTCAGTCAGAATCATTTATTCTATAACCACAGAAGAAGCCTGGACGAGTCTATAACACTTGTTAACAGAAAATTAGCAGACATGCTGGATGAAAGTCAGGTAAAAGCACAGCAGATTTTCCCACATTATTATGAGCGTTTTAAATCTGATGGTGTTGAGCATAATTTGTTTATCGGACAGAATATCGCTCCCGATCTCCAATATTCTTCAAAAGTTGTTCATAAGCTGAGATATTGGCAGCTGAAAACCATTTGCAATATGGAACGGGAATTTCAGAATTTCAAACAGGATCTTTCGATTCCTTTAGATATCGCTTCACTGATTTTTGTTTATAATGAAAAGGTAGATATCCGTTTCCGAATGGATGAAAAACGTTTTGATATTGACGGTGCTTATAATTCTTATTACGAGATTATTAAAAAACGTCTGGATAAAGCGCATGTGAAAGATTCTGACGAAAGAATTACCTGTCCCGGAAAAATTACCATCGTTTATTTCGGAATGGAAAACCAAAAGGAATATCTGGAATACATCACCAAACTGCAGAAAAAAGGAATTCTTCAGAGTGATATTGAGTTTTTAAGAGTTGAAGATTTGCAGGGGATTACAGGATTATTAGCATTGAGGGTTTCCTTAACTCATATTTAATCCACAAAATAAGAATCTGGCTTTTTCAATTCACCTTGCGGAATGTCTGCCTGTTCAAAAATAGAAAACTCGATGGTTCTGCAAATACTGTTCAAAGCTAAATCATTTTCCTCTTCTCCAAAAGGTTCGCCAATCTCCTGAATAATAGCGTCCAGCGCAATAAAAGTATAGCTTATCAACAAAACAATCAGCGGCATCATCCAACCCAAAGTATCCACCAGCCCGAAAGGTAACCAGAAACAATACAAATAAACGGTACGGTGCAGCAAAACACTGTATGCAAAAGGCAAGGGTGTATTATAAATTCTTTCGCAACCTCCGGAAATATTGGAAAACTGATTCAGCTCATCATCCATTTGAGTTAAAATAATCGTATCGATATTCCCTTTTCGATGTTGTTCCTGAAGCCAATCGGCAATAAAACCTAAAATAATACTGGGGATAAATTTCTTCCCATTTATCTGCTCCATCTGCTCTGAAGAAAGCAATTGGGACAAATTTCCCGTATCCGATTTATCTCTTAATTGATAATTCAAAGCCCAACAAAATGCGGAGATCAGTTTTATAATTTGTTGTTTCTCTTCTTTGGAAACATGTGGAACAAAAGATAAAATCTGCCGGGTCAAAGATCGGGTTTCTATTACCAGTAATCCCCACAATTTTCGTCCCTCCCAAAACCGGTCGTAGCTCGCGGAATTGCAAAAGCCCATGAAAATAGCTAAAGCCAATCCTATTAACGTGAAAATAGTAGGATTAAGATGAACTTTATAATCAAAAATTCTTCCTTTAAAAAAATAAATAAAAAGAGAGAACAGCAAAATCACGGAAAGCTGAACGATAATTTTCTTCAACACAGAACCTCTCCATATAAATAACATTCTCAGCCAATTGGCACGCTGTCTGACAATCATTTTTCTTTTGTTTAAATTAAATTTCCACCACTAAAGACTCAAAAACGCATACCCGAAAGACAACACAGAAATGATGATTCCTGCCATAAAAATCTTATAGGTGGTGGATAAGAGCTTGTATTTTCTGTCTAAAACTTTCCCTAAAAAATAAAGATCTTTCACCATAGAATCATAAATATAATCGCGATCCTTGATCAGATCTTTCATTGCATTATGATAATCATCAAACAACATCTGATGAAAATTTCCGAAGAAGAGAAGATTTACTTTTCTGTTCTGAACATCCTCATTCGTGAATTTTGTTTTTGTCACATTCGGTTTTGTGGATAAAATGGCAAAAATAATTGTTAAAACACTGGACAATAACAAAATAAAACTCGGAATAACCAGGTGAGAATTTTTCGGAGCATCTAATTTAGGAACTAAAACAGAAAGACAAACCGATATGATAATGGCATTTACAGAAAGTAAAATATTCGCTTTGCTGTCTGCAATATCACTCAGTCTGGTATGGTTATTCAAAGTTACCCTGAATAGGGTATCCACACTCCTATCCGGTTTCACTTCTTTTTCCTTCTCCTTTTTACTTCCCGAACTTTCCTTTTTATCTTCTTCTTTTTCTAGTTTTTTCTCAATTTTCTTAATATTTTTCTCTTTCAGCGGTTGCCAGTTGGCCTTCGCGTATTCCGTATAATATTGATGCTTGTTTTTCAGCATTTCAAGATTCCCTGCGTTCCATTCATCATTCGAGAAACATTTTACATTGGTAAGCTCCCACTCTTTTCTCAGCGCATCAGAAATATCGTTATAATCATGACTTGCGAAATGACTGCAGTCGGCATCTTTTACAATTTGTTCCAATAAGTTCTGAGGTTCATAGGTAATTTTAGTCGCCAAAATGAGTTTTTGGATCTCCTCAATCTTTTGTTCAGGATAATTTTCCTTCTGTAGAAAATTTTTCATGATCTCCACGCCTTTTTCCTCATGATTAAGCGCACATTCGATATATCCCGTGTCGTGAAACCAAAGCGCTAACAACACTTTTTCCTGATCTTCTGTAGAGACCGGTGTGTTTTTCATAATTTCCTCCGCTTTGTTAACCGTATACGTAGTATGGATAAAATTATGATAAAAATATACAGAAGATAACTTATCTTTGAATAAGATTTCAACGTAATCTTTGGCTTTTTGTAAAATGCTCATGGCCGATTTTTTGTTAATGTAAATTTATGAATTTATCCTTTAAAACTCATCTAAAAAATACTTCTATTGTCCTTAGAGTAGTATTGTCTGCCGGAGTTCTGTATTCCTGCGCAACCTATAACGTAAAAAAGGGTAAAAACTTATCTGAAGTAGAAAAATTTGATATCCCATCTGAAAATGACTTTAAAATTTTCCTTATCGGTGATGCCGGTAATTCGGACGAGCCCCAAGCTCAGAATACCCTGAATTTTTTGCGCTCGAAGCTGGATTCTGCCGATAAAAATTCTATGCTGATCTTTTTGGGAGATAATATCTATCCCGGCGGAATGCCCAAAGAATCCAGCAAAGAGTATGCATTGGCAAAGCAAAAACTGGAAAATCAGCTCGATATTACTAAAAATTTCAAAGGTAAAACAGTTGTCATTCCCGGAAATCACGACTGGTATCAAGGGTTGAACGGTTTAAAGGCTCAGGAAGATTTCGTTAAAAATTATTTTAATGATAAAAAGGCTTTTCTTCCCAAAAATTCATGCGGAATTGATGATATCAACTTAACAAAAGATATTAAATTAATCGTTATTGATACCGAATGGGCACTCGCCAATTGGGACAAATATCCGGGAATCAATAAAAACTGCGACATCAAGACCCGCGAAGATCTTTTCACTGAATTTAAAGATTTAATTAATAAAAATCAGGATAAAAAAATTATCGTAGCCCTTCATCATCCGATTATCAGCAGCGGAACTCATGCAGGCTATAATTCTGCAAAAACTCATCTTTTTCCTTTTAAGGGTAAAATTCCGGCTCCGGCAATTGCTACGACGATCAATATTTTGAGAAACGCTTCAGGAGCCAATCCACAGGATATTAACAATCAACATTACGCCGATCTTGCCGGAAGATTAAAAAGTATAGTTCAGGATAAAGACCATATTATTTTTGTTTCCGGACACGATCATAATCTGCAATATCATCAGGAAAGAAATATCAGACAAATCATTAGCGGTGCAGGCTCACAAACGGATCCGGCGACGATTGCAGAAGATACTGATTTCTCTTACGGAGGAAGCGGTTTTGCTGTTTTAAATATCAGAAAAGATCAAAGTGCCGATGTAGAATATTTTTCTACAAAAGACAATACATTCGAAAAATTAGCTCAGATAAAAGTGTTTGATAAGCCCAAAAAGTTCATCAATGATTTTCCAAGCTCAATTCCTTCTCATGTTTCATCCACCATTTATCCTAAAAAATTAACGGAAAAAGGAGGATTTTACACTTGGCTGTGGGGCGAACATTACCGAAAATATTACGGAATGCCCATCGATCTGCCAACCGCTGATATTGCCACACTGGATGGCGGTTATACACCTTTCCGTGAAGGTGGTGGCAACCAGTCTAACAGTTTGAGATTAAAAGCACAGGACGGACAGGAATTTGTGATGCGAGGGGTAAAAAAAAGCGCGGTTCGTTTTCTTAACAATGTCGCTTTCAAAAAAAGTACCTTCGGAAATGAACTGAACAATACGTTTCCTGAAAAGTTCTTGCTTGATTTTTATACAACCAATCATCCTTTTACGCCTTTTTCAGTAGGAAATCTGGCGGATAAAGTGAATCTTTTCCACAGCAACCCAAGATTATATTATATCCCGAAGCAAAAGGCTTTGGGAGAATATAACGAGCATTACGGAGACGAAATGTATATGATCGAAGAACGTTTTTCTACAGATCCGAAAACACTGGCATCATTAGGCAATGCAAAAGATATTGTTTCTACAGATGATGTTTTGAAAAACCTGAATAAAAGTTATAAATATTCCATCGATCAGGAATCATACATCCGCGCCCGAATCTTTGATATGTTAATCGGAGATTGGGACAGGCATTCTGACCAATGGAAATGGGCAGAATATCAGGATGGCGACAAAGTCATTTATAAACCGATCCCGCGGGACCGGGATCAGGCATTCAGTAAATATGACGGTGCTGCTTTTAAGCTCATTATGAACATTCCTGCGATTCGACATATGAAGTCCTTTAAAGACGATATTAAAAGCGTAAAATGGCTGGCGATGGAACCTTATCCTTTGGATTTGATTTTTTTAAAAGGCTCTACAGAACCCGAATGGATAGAGCAGGCAAAATATATTCAGGATCATCTTAGTGATCAAGATATTGATGAAGCTTTTGACAACCTGCCGAAAGAAGTAAGAGATGAAACAATTGCTGATATTCAGAGAAAATTAAAAGCCCGAAAACTTAAATTACAGACCTATGCAAGTCAATATTTTGATGTTTTACAGGAAAAAGTTCCGCTAACGGGAACAGTACATCCGGATAAATTTGTAATTACAAAGACAGGAAATACGGTGAATGTAAAACAATATAAATTAGATAAAAAACAGGAGAACCCCGAATTGGTATTTGAAAAAACATACGATGATTCTAAAACCAAAGAGCTTTGGATCTACGGTTTGGAAGATGATGATATTTACGATGTTTCAGGAGATGGAAAACCTAAAATGACCATCCGACTGATTGGAGGGTATAATCATGACACTTATAATGTTACCAATGGCAGTAAAGTTAAAATTTACGACTTTAAATCTCAGAAAAACACGTACAACACACACGGAGTCACGAAAAACATCTCTGATGACTATGATATTAATACCTATAACTATAAACATCCGAAATACAACTTCTTTGCGGGCTATCCCAGTTTAGATTTTAATCCCGATGATGGTGTGATTGTAGGTTTACTGGGATCTTATACTGTCAATAACTTTATCCGCGACCCTTTTACCCAAAGACATACGCTAAAGGTTAATTTTTATACAGCAACCGCAGGATTCAACGCAGCGTATAAAGGAATTTTCAAGAAAGCGATCTGGGGCTGGGACTTTAATGTAGATGCACTCTACAGTACCCCCCGATTTTCCGAAAACTTCTTCGGATTATCAAACGAAAGTCCGTATGACAAGCAGGAAACAAAACGGGAATACAACAGAGCCAGAATTTCGAAGATCTATTTTTCACCGTCTATTTCAAGAAAAAGCTGGGGAAATATTGAGAATACATTTCAACTGAATTTTGAAAATAATAAAGTTCAGCGAAAAGGAAACCGCTTTGTAGATGTTTCGCAAGATGTAAATCCTGAGGTATTCAATAATCAGTATTTTGGAGGTGCCAACTACACTTTTGGGTATAAAAATCTTGACAATACCGCCTTTCCGACTTTGGGTATGGAATTTTTGGCCAATCTGCAATGGAAAACCAATCTGTCCAATCTGGATAAAAACTTTTTTGCACTCCAGGGAACCTTTACCATTGATCACAGAATTGATCCTAGAGGAAATTTCGTTTTTGCGAATTCCAGCAACGGTATGTGGATCAGCAATAATAATTTTGAATTTTATCAGGCCGCGAGCATTGGCGGAAACAATGGAATGAGAGCTTTCAGAAACGACAGATTTTCAGGAAGGTCTTACTTGACCAACAACTCGGAAATTCGTTGGGATTTCGGAAGAGTAAGAAATAATATTGTTCCTGCCAATATGGGAATCTTGATTGGCTATGATTTCGGGAGAGTCTGGAATGATGGAGAATATTCCAAAAAATGGCATCAATCTGTGGGTGGAGGAGTTTGGCTAAGCGTTGTAGAAATGTTCTCGGCAAGATTAAACTATTTCTATGGCTCAGACGGCGGAAGAATTTCGGCAGCTTTAGGAATGACGTTTTAAAAAGAAAGCAACCGACTAATTAGTCGCTCCTTAAAAAGCTGTTTTTTGACTTTGAAAATTATATTTGCCTAAAAAGATTCGGAGAACAAGTTCGAGCCAAAGAAGAATTTGTTGTTTGATTTGATTCAATCTCATCTTCAAATTGTATCCAATCCCTGCTAATAATGCATTATTAATATCTCCAGCCACTCCTTTCAGGAAGTTTAATCCTAAGGAGTGGTTTCTTTTTAAATGAGAGATACAAGGTTCTATGGCTGCTCTTGCCCGGAATCTTAATCTGGCTACTTGTTGCCCATATTTTGTTTTTTCTTTTTTTGCGGGAAGCAAAATTGCTGTTCCTTCCACTTCTTTGATTCCTTTAAATCCTCTGTCTGTAGTGGCTTTCGTAGGTCTTGTTCCGCCAACGGATTTTCTTACCCTCTCACTCTGTGCCAATGATTCTTCAAGAGTTTTACTATCGTGAGGATTGCCAGAAAATCTCTTTACCGAGCTGATGATCCCTGTTTTCCGACCTCTTACTACTGCTACTTTTGTCCCAAACTCGTATGCTTTTCCCGATTTTCCTTTCGCAATACACGCAACTTGTGGCTCGTGAAGACTGTAAATTTTATCTTTCGTGGTACGTTCTTGGGTGAGTGCTTTAAGGTAAATTTTAAAAACGTCTTCGTAGCCTTTCAAAACATCTTTAGGAAGTTTTCTTTCCAATTCCCGAAGAACTCTTTTACCAATCGTCCTGAGCTTTTTCCTCGCCATTTTTGCCTTCTTCTGTCTTCTGGGATGATGTCCAAAAAAAGCGTCCCGCAATAATTGTTTGCTCACTCTTCTGTAGCTTTGTCTTTGTACAACGCTCTCTTTTTCTGCTATTTTTCTACAATTGTCGATTACTTTTTTTGCTAATTTGGCATCGGTAGGAAAGGTAATGTTCTTCTCCTGAACCGTCGTATCTACCTGAACTTCATCTTCTGTTTTGGCTTTGGGATGGAGAGAAACGCTTTGTCCCAAAAGAAATTCCAAACCCTTATCTCCAATTCTTTTTCTGAAGTGTACAAAATTGCTCGGATCGAAAGGCTGCTCTGTCTGGAAAAAGGTTTCTCCGGTAAAATATTGCCAATACGCATTCTCAATCCATCTCTCTATTACACTTTCATCACTTTCTTTAAACATTTCCTTGAGCAAAAGCATTCCTGCTATTTTACGGATAGCAATAGAAGGTCTTCCGTTTTCTGAAAATAATTTCTCAAACTCTGACTCCATTTTATCCCAGGAAATCTCCCCAGCTAATTTTACCACCGGATGCTCCATATTAATAAGCTCCGTAAGCCTGGTCTTGAATAAATTCTGCTGTAAATCCTCTCTTATTTTGCCTAACATTTTGCCACTTTTTATATCCTAAAAATACAATTTATTGCAATTTTTTACAACGATTTTTTACGAAATATAAGTGCATAAAACTGATAATCAAAATATTACTTGGTTTTTAAGGAATGACTAATTATAAGAAATCCGCAGAAATTTTCTGCGGATTTTTTTATAAAGAATGGTATAGTAATACCTGTCCGTTTGAATCATACTGATAAGTCCATTCTGAATTGAAATTACCATTAGGAAAAGGATTTTGAGTATTTAACAACTCCGTGGTCCCTTCTATTTTTCTATAATTAGTCATTCCTTAAAAACCAAGTAATATTTTGATTATCAGTTTTTATGCACTTATATTTCGTAAAAAATCGTTGTAAAAAATTGCAATAAATTGTATTTTTAGGATATAAAAAGTGGCAAAATGTTAGGCAAAATAAGAGAGGATTTACAGCAGAATTTATTCAAGACCAGGCTTACGGAGCTTATTAATATGGAGCATCCGGTGGTAAAATTAGCTGGGGAGATTTCCTGGGATAAAATGGAGTCAGAGTTTGAGAAATTATTTTCAGAAAACGGAAGACCTTCTATTGCTATCCGTAAAATAGCAGGAATGCTTTTGCTCAAGGAAATGTTTAAAGAAAGTGATGAAAGTGTAATAGAGAGATGGATTGAGAATGCGTATTGGCAATATTTTACCGGAGAAACCTTTTTCCAGACAGAGCAGCCTTTCGATCCGAGCAATTTTGTACACTTCAGAAAAAGAATTGGAGATAAGGGTTTGGAATTTCTTTTGGGACAAAGCGTTTCTCTCCATCCCAAAGCCAAAACAGAAGATGAAGTTCAGGTAGATACGACGGTTCAGGAGAAGAACATTACCTTTCCTACCGATGCCAAATTAGCAAAAAAAGTAATCGACAATTGTAGAAAAATAGCAGAAAAAGAGAGCGTTGTACAAAGACAAAGCTACAGAAGAGTGAGCAAACAATTATTGCGGGACGCTTTTTTTGGACATCATCCCAGAAGACAGAAGAAGGCAAAAATGGCGAGGAAAAAGCTCAGGACGATTGGTAAAAGAGTTCTTCGGGAATTGGAAAGAAAACTTCCTAAAGATGTTTTGAAAGGCTACGAAGACGTTTTTAAAATTTACCTTAAAGCACTCACCCAAGAACGTACCACGAAAGATAAAATTTACAGTCTTCACGAGCCACAAGTTGCGTGTATTGCGAAAGGAAAATCGGGAAAAGCATACGAGTTTGGGACAAAAGTAGCAGTAGTAAGAGGTCGGAAAACAGGGATCATCAGCTCGGTAAAGAGATTTTCTGGCAATCCTCACGATAGTAAAACTCTTGAAGAATCATTGGCACAGAGTGAGAGGGTAAGAAAATCCGTTGGCGGAACAAGACCTACGAAAGCCACTACAGACAGAGGATTTAAAGGAATCAAAGAAGTGGAAGGAACAGCAATTTTGCTTCCCGCAAAAAAAGAAAAAACAAAATATGGGCAACAAGTAGCCAGATTAAGATTCCGGGCAAGAGCAGCCATAGAACCTTGTATCTCTCATTTAAAAAGAAACCACTCCTTAGGATTAAACTTCCTGAAAGGAGTGGCTGGAGATATTAATAATGCATTATTAGCAGGGATTGGATACAATTTGAAGATGAGATTGAATCAAATCAAACAACAAATTCTTCTTTGGCTCGAACTTGTTCTCCGAATCTTTTTAGGCAAATATAATTTTCAAAGTCAAAAAACAGCTTTTTAAGGAGCGACTAATTATTTGCTGACAAGCTTTTCTCAAAAAAATTATCATTTATCAAGCTTAACTTTTTGAATGGATTTTTTGCATGATCAAAATTGGAATAATTAGTAACTGTTAATTTAGTTTCAACACCACCAGATTTTTCCAATTTTTCACTTTTAGTTAAATTTTTATTTGAATCAAAGAAGTACGTGATAAACTCTTCCCTATTCTTATTGTATGTATCCTTATAAATCATTATTTTATCAGATTCATAAGTATATTTTGTGGAAGTTACCAGCTCATCATATACATATAATTCTGATTTTACAGGCCTATTATTTTCGGTTTCGTAAATAATAAACTCATCAGAATTATCTGAATATTCTAGCTTTACCTGATCATTATTATAAGTTAAACTAATGAATGTATCTGAATTAAATGTATCGGGAAACTGTATAGTTTGTGATTTCACATACTTACCATATATTTTACTTAGCCTGCCATTATCATATATACACTTAAAATACCCTCCAGTACTAAATGTGGCATTAGTATAAACATATGGAGGCAATATTTTCTCAGGCTGCAAGTCTTCCTGCTGTAGGTTATTTTGTTCTTCTAAAACTTCATCAGATGTACTGCATGATATGATACTTAAAGCAAAAAAAAAGTAAACTATTCTTTTTATCATATTATCATGAATTTAATTTTTGCAAAAATAAGCTTTACATACTTAAAAAGAAAATCTATACACATTCCCTCCCGTTTTCTTATCCTTTTCATCAGCAATTAGCAATGTTTTATCATTAAGAAAAACAACAGATTCCTTTTGAGAATTATGATGTAAAGAGATTTTTTGGATATTTACTTTAGAAAAATCATTAGCCGTAAATCCGGTTAAAACCTGAATATTTTTATGATTAAGCAAAACGATTTTATCTTTTGTACTGTTGATCGCGGCTGAAGTGATCGCGGCATCGCTGTATCCACCTTTTAGCTTCAATCGGGCAATCAATTTTGCTTCAAAATCGCCTTCTTTATTAGGAACCTGAAAAACAAGAAAAGTTCCGTCGAAACCTTTGCTTCTGTTCTTGGTAAAAAGATAAAAATTTCCGTCCATTTCTATGAAAGCTTCACAATCATACAGCCAATTCGATTTTTTTGGAGGAAATTCGGTTTGACCTTCATAATGAAATCTTGTGGTTTGAGTAACTTCCGTACTTTTTTGAGAAGCATCCTTCAGATCCAATTTTAAGATGGCAAGGTTTTGGCGGTTGTTATCATTATTTCCGAAATCGCCGATATAGATATTTCCCTGAGTATCTTTTATAATATCCTCCCAGTCGTTATTCTCTGCATTTTCCACCAAAACATCTGCAATTTGTTTTCCCTGCAGATCCAAACCATAAACAACATTTTTATTTCCCTGATCTTCTATGGCCCAAATTGTTTTTTTATCCTGAGACAAAGCGATTCCGGAAACCTCTTTTAGCTTTTTAGGTAAAGAAAATTCCACTTGTAATGCTTCATTTTTCGGCGAATCCTGAGCTTTCGGATTACAGCTCCACAAAAAGAATGCTGATAAGATAAGAGTTCGCAACATATTCATTTTTTTAATTTTTTAAACTGAAAATAAGAGAATCTGATATTTTTCTCTACGTTATTAATAATCTTCTTATGGTGAAGGAAAAAACCTCCTGCCAGACCTATCAGGCTTCCGATGATCGTATCCAGCAATCTGGCGTGCATCTAATGTTCCACATTATGATGAATCTCACTTCCCGTTTCTGCTAAAAGAATGGTTAAAGGAGTAATAAAAATCACCGCTAAACCATAATTTCTCACCACCATCAATTCAATGATAAACTGTAAAATGGTGATAATAACGATCGTCACAATCTTTTCAGGGTCAAATAACAGAATGAGCCATGCAAGACCTATTCCAATAAAAGTCCCTAAAATTCTGTGCATATTTCGTTGTCGCACATGTTCAAAATTTCGTCCCTGAATAATCGCAATGGCCGCAATAGAGACCCAATACGTATTATTGAACTTTAAAACATGACCGATAATTAAGGTTAAAGCCATGAAAATCCCGATAATCGTACTTTCTACAAATTTGGTATAACGTCTTTTACTAAATGCTCTTCTCGGAATTGTTACCACTTTTCCTTTTTCAACAAAAACTGAATAGATAAAGGCAAAAGAACACGATAAAATGGCTCCCATTGCAACCAGTCCTACTCTTGTAGGAATCATTTCCAAATCAAATTTGAAGGTACTTGCCATTGCTGCAACCATGATAAAGAAAAAATTTCCAGGCGGCGGAATTTTAAAATAAGATGAAATAAAATGAGCCAGAAATGCAACTATCCCCAATGATAATGCTGAAAAGTAGACATTAAAACCAAAAAACAGACTTATCGTAAACGAGAAAACCATTCCAAAAGCACAAGTCACCAGATGAATCATTCTTTGCGTAATGGGCGCCGATGTGAAATATAGAATCGTTAATGCTCCCAAGCTGGAAAGGCTTCCGTAATTCGGTTTTCCTAAAAAATAACCGATGAATAAACAGCTTCCGATACATAATGCTGCAAGAACAGGAAAATGCCATTTTCTTTCTGTCTGCTTAAATTCCAATAAATATTGCAATCTATTTTGTGTCGGATTGTGTACTTTCATTTTTTACTGTAAACGCTTCGCTTTTTCCCACAAAACATCCATTTCTTCCAAAGTCATTTCACCTAATTTAAAATCTGCCTCAGCTGCAAGCTGTTCCATTTTCTGGAATCTTGAAATGAATTTTAAATTAGTTCTTTCCAATGCAGAATCCGGGTTAATTCCTGAAATTCTTGCATAATTAATCAACGAGAAAAAGACATCGCCTAATTCCTGCTCTTTTTTATCCAAATCTGTTTCCGCATGAAACTCCTGAATTTCTTCATCTACTTTTTTCCAGGCATCTTCGGCATCGTGAAATTCAAAACCAATTCCTTTCACTTTATCCTGAATTCTATAGGCTTTTACCAAACTCGGCAGACTTTTTGGAACTCCGCCCAAAATAGATTTATTGCCTTCTTTTAATTTTAATTTTTCCCAGTTCTGCTTTACTTCTTCTTCATCTTTTACTTCGGTATCACCGTAAATATGAGGGTGACGGAAGATCAGTTTTTCGTTTAATGAATTGATAACATCTGCGATATCAAAGCTCTCCTTTTCCGAACCAATTTTAGCATAAAAAACAAGATGTAAAAGCACATCTCCCAACTCTTTTTTTATCTCCTGTAAATCGTTTTGTAAAATAGCATCCGAAAGTTCATAGGTTTCCTCTAACGTCAAATGACGAAGCGATTCCAGGGTTTGCTTTTGATCCCACGGGCATTTCTCACGCAGATCATCCATAATATCCAATAATCTTCCGAAAGCTTCCAGTTTTTCCTGTTTGGTATTCATAATTTGAAAATTCAAGTCTTACAAATTTAGGGATTAATGTTCTTTGATACAGAAACAAAAGATCGATAAAGTATGAAATGTTTTTTGTTGGTTATTCGCGAAGGAGCCACACACTTCGACAGGTTCAGTGTGATAATTCTAATAGTAACCGCTAATTTCAACATTGTCCTGCTAAGTTTGTCGATGCATTCGTGCAATCCTGTTATTTCATCCTCGATAAAATTCCTGTAACTCCCAAAGGCATTTTTTCAGAAATCCTCCCCCTTTAGTAATGACCAAATAAAAAACCTCATCATTTCTGATGAGGTTGATATTTCGAGTTCAAAAAAGAATTATCCTTTTTTAGACTGCGTCGTTTTTGGAGCTGATTTCGGAGCTGCCGTTGCTTTTACTTTCGGGGTTGCCGGTTTTTCAGCTTTAGGAGCCACTTTTTTAGGAGCTTCAGTTTCTAAGCTTACTTCTTCAGCCGGTGCACCGTCTAATGTTTCAGGCTCAGCTTTCACGAAGCTGTCCGGAGTAATATATCCTGCTTTCTGAAGAATATTGTACCACTGTGCCAATTTTTTGATGTCAGAAGCATATACTCTTTCTGTATCGTAGTTTGGAAGTGAAGCTAACATGAAGTCTTTTAATTCAGCATCACTGGATTTGTGAGCGATAGCCTGTTTGTATTCATTGTTTTTAGCAATATTTTCAAAAACTTCAAACAAAGGAACTTCTTTATCAAAAGTGAACATCGCGATATTATCCAACAAACTTACCTGGCTTGAGTTTCCAATGCTTACTTTTTTCTTAGTGGTAACATCTTCAATAATAAATCCGTTTCTTAATTGAGAAACTAATTTGAAAAGTCCTGGTTTTCCGGAAATTGAAATTATTTTTTCTAACAGCATAATTTTATTTTTTGTAAATTCTGCAATTAGCCTATGCACTTCGTCAAGCTCAGTACACCAGCATTTTTGCGTTTTATTATTCTTTTTTTAATTATTCAAAACTATTTTGGAAATCTCATTTTGTAACTGATGCTTACGTCCCCGTGAGTAATTTTCGTCAATTTACCTTTCACCAATTTCTTTTTTAAAGCACTTAAGTGGTCGGTAAATAAAACCCCTTCAATATGATCATATTCATGCTGAATTACGCGGGCTCTAATATCGGAAAAAGTTTCTGTATGTTTTACAAAATTTTCATCATAATATTCAATAACGATAGTCTCCTTTCTCTTCACGTCTTCTCTCACATCAGGAATAGAAAGACAGCCTTCATTGAACTTCCATTCTTCACCAGATTCTTCTAAGATTCTTGCGTTAATGAAAACTTTTTTAAACTCTGCCAATTCATCCTTAATATCTTCATAATCCTCATCATCTGCTAAAGGAGTAACGTCTATCACGAATAAACGAATGTCTAACCCGATTTGCGGTGCAGCCAGCCCTATACCGTTTGCACTGTACATCGTTTCAAACATATTGTCTATCAACTCTTGTAGCGCCGGATAATCTTTATCAATATCCTTCCCTACTTTTCTTAAAACTGAATCCCCAAAGGCTCTTATCGGTAAAATCATCTTGTTCTTTGTTCTAAAAAATTCTGCAATATAATGGTTGCACTTACTTTATCTATTAATCCCTTTTCCTGTCTCTGTTTTTTACTTTTTCCACTTTGAGAAATAAAAAACGAAGCCATTTTTGAGGTAAACCTTTCATCCAGACGATTCACTTTTACAGTCGGAAATTCTTTTTGAAAAATTTCTATAAACTTTAAAATGTCAGTTTCTACTTCTGAAATATTTCCTCTCAAATCTACAGGAAGGCCGATTACAAATTCATCTACCTTATTTTCGCTGAAATATTTTTTCAAAAAATCAACCAATAAAGGAGTTTGTAACGTATCCAGACCACTCGCTATAATCTGCATATCATCCGTCGCAGCAATGCCACAACGAGCCTTTCCATAGTCTATTGCAAGGATCTGTCCCATAAGTCTGCAAATTTAGTAAATTTTAATGATTTTATTCCCAACATCGATTTTTTTATAAATCATGTTTTATTCCGTTATTTTTTTTCTAATTTTAATTTTCCAAAAACGAAAATATGAAGAAACTCATCCTCGTAAGACATGCAAAGAGCGACTGGCCGGAAGAGACAGAGGACTTCGACAGACCATTGGCAGACAAAGGATTAGAAGAGGCCATGCACATGTCACGGTTTATGAAAGAAAACAACATTTCTATTGATTCCTTTGTTTCGAGCCCGGCGGTTCGGGCACTGAATACATGTAAAATTTTCAATCAGACTTACCATATCCATATCATGACTGATGAAAAACTTTATCATCCTTCAGAAAGTAATTTTGAATCGGTCATTTATGATTTAGACGACAGCCACGAATCGGTTGCATTTTTCTCCCACAATAACGGGATTTCCAATTTTGCCAATTCTATGTCAGAAGATATTTTCCATTTCCCGACCTGCGGTGTTGCCGGTTTTGAGATCGACTGCAATTCCTGGTCGGAATTCGATGGGGCTAAAAAGAAGCTCCTATTCTTCTATGATCCGGGAAAAATCTAATAATAGTCCGAAACTTTTAGTATTTAGCCTTTACAACTACTCTTTTCACAGGACAAAAGAGATATTTTACTGTGGGCGCCATATTGAAAAGCCTGTTCACATTTTACTCGTGTTTTATGTATTGATATCTTAATAAGGAATTACCTTTTTTCCTGTCTCCAGAATGTGATGTAAAAGCAAAGCCTATTGCATTGAGTTCAGAAGAATCAATAGGCGGATGTAGCTTTACACAGAGAATTCATCTGCCTTCTAAAAAAGAAGCTGAAAACATAAAGTATTTTCCTTTTTTTAAATGATCCCGAATACCTAATTTTTATAATAGACCGTAAACTGATTTCAGCTCGATCTACCCTCTTTTTTAATGTATCTTTCACTTATCATTCGTGATTTCCCTCAACACATCTTAAGATAAAAAAGTTCCAAACCAATCGTAAGCACCAGTAAACTAAAACTCTAAGTAAAATCCTATTTTCACCCACAGCTAAAACAGGAATCTATTACCCTTCAAAAAAAAGGTTGCTAGGAGGATAAAGGAATAAATTTATCTTTATTTCGGAAAAATATGTTTTTTTTAAACATACAAAAACCGGGGAGTAAATAAAATAATTTACTAAAAACAGAGCAATTTAACCGTTACACTTTTTACAAATCGATAATTAACTTATTTTCCATGCTTTAAATATATATTTTAATTAAAAAAATACAGGAATTGTCATTTTGAACTTATCTGTCATTTTAAAAATTGTGACAGATAGACTTGGGATTATAAAACCATGGGGGTAATTTTGTCTTTAATTATTCTAAATAAAAACAAAGTGAAAAAAAATTCCATTTTTTGGGTATCTTGTTCCTTATGCTTTTCAATACTGAAATACGTGCTCAGAACGTCGCAACAAAATTAATGGATCTCGCAGGCGGTCCCAATGCAATGCTTATCGATAAGAATATACTTTACATCGGACTTTACGATCAGGATAAAGTCGTAAAAGTAGATCTTTTTAACCCCAGTCTTCCTCCCGTAGCGGTTGTTGAAAATATTCTCAGACCTTATGGTTTTGCTTTAAAGGATAATGTCCTTTACATCTCTGAATTCAATGGAAACAGAATCAGAAAAAAGAACCTTGCTTCTCCGGGAACAGATTCAGAAATCCTTGTTAACGGAATTACTTTTCCCATTGGTTTAGAGTTTCTGAATAATGATCTCTATATTGCCTCATCAGGCTCCGATCAGATTTTTAAATTTGATGTTTCCCAACCTTCATCTCTTCCGATAGTCGTTACAGAAGCTAAGAAACCTTTTGATATCGAGATCATCGGGAATGAAATATACTATACCGAGCGAATACTGGACAGGGTTTCTAAAATGAATCTCACTATTCCGGGGAGCAATACGCTGGTTCATCAGTTCAATACTTACAGCTATCCTTCTGGTTTAGCTTCAAGAAATAATGAACTTTACGTAGCCTTACCAGAAGAGAACAATATCTCAAAGATTAATCTGAATCAGAGTCCTCCCAATGTATCGGTAACCCTCACTTCTTCTCTATTCAGTCATGCCTCAAGAATAATAATTAATAATAACACGATGTATGTGGGAGATATTTTCGCGAATGCAATTTTTACAGGGCAGCTTGATACCCTGAATACTTCAGAGGTTAGCCTTAAAAATAATTTCAGCATTTTCCCGAATCCGGTAAAAGAATTTGTAACGGTAAAAGGTACTTCAGAAAAAGAATATACAATTTTTGATCTCAGTGGAAGACAAATACAGTCGGGGCTGATTAATAATAGCAGAATATACTGTGGAACCCTTCAGCCAGGCAATTATATTCTTAAAATAGGAGAAATAAGCAAAAAGCTGATTAAGCAACCTTAGTTTCATTGGGTAATCCCTTATGGGTAGCGATAAATAGGTAAATCTAATCTTTGCGTTGAATGAAGTGACTCTTTTCTTAACGCTAAGATTTAATTACTATCTATTAATGTCTTAAAACCTGAGTTCGATTAGTAAAATATTCTACCAGATTGATAGGGACGGGCTTCAGCCCGTCTAAAAAAGATGAGACTCCTAGAGGCTTTAGCCGAAATTTATAATCAATTTGTATGAAAGCCCCTATTTGATTTGGGATTTTATCATTGGGCTGAAGCCACGCTATCGGCATACATGTTAACAATCTTAAAATTAATATTTTAAATTATTTATTTTAATCAAACTCAGGTTTAAAGGAATAATTCCTGTTGAAATTATTTTCTAATTAAATCCAAATCATCAAAATCAAAGCTGAAATCCGTAACATCAGAAATAGCTTTTAATTTTGCAGACTGTGCTTTTCCGGATTCATCATAATTAAATATAATGTAAGAATCGGCATCATAGCTTCTGTCGTCCCATTTGATGATGAAAGAATTATTGGAGAAAGGCAATAATTCACCTTTTAACCGTGGAGAATTTTTACATGAAAGTCTGTACATATTTCCTTGTTGAGCAATATCTACATCGCCAAACCAAACGTCATGGTAAGTTCCTACAAACTGTTCAGATTTTGGATGAAGATTTTTCTCTTTTTTAAAGGTTTCAGATTTAGCAAAAGCTTCTTTTTTCTGTTTATCATAAAGTTCATCCACTTTTATCATTCGTTCGCCGTAAGTTTTCAACCAGTTTCTGTCTGCCACTCCAAGATAAGAATCTTTCACGGTGTTTGTAATGGTGTTGAAAGCAGCACCTGATTGTTGATTAGTCAATACTACAATTCCTAATTTAAGATCAGGAATCAAAGTAAACTGAGTCACCGTACCGATCAATCCGCCTGTATGCTGAATCTGCTTATGCCCTTTCACATCACTTAGAAACCAACCCATTCCGTAACCATAAAAGCTGGTGTCATAAGGATTTTTAGCCGCCACTTTATCTGGAATCTGTAAGCTCCAAAGCTGCTGAACATTTTTATCTGAAACCAATTTTTTACCGTCTTTGGTTGTGAAATTATTTAATAGACATTCTGCCCACGTCGTCATGTCTTTGATATTACTCATAATTCCTCCCGCTGCATTTCCTGTTTCATTCCAATCGTGAGGAACAGCGATTGCTTTTCCATCTACCGGCGCGTGTGCATCAATTTTATTAGCAACTGCCTTTGCTCTGTTGTAGCTTCCAAAACTTGAAGTCATTCCGACAGGTTTCATAATTCTCTGCTCAATAAATTCAGCCCAGCTTAATCCGGAAACTCTGTGGATAACTTCTCCGGCAACAATAAACATGATATTATTATAATCCAAAGTCGTTCTGAAAGGATTTTCAGGCTTCAGATATCTTACGTTATGAACAATGTCATTCACCGTCAGATTTCCGCCTTCAGGAAAAAACATCAGATCGCCCTGTCCCAAACCTAAACCAGCTCTGTGCGTTACCAAATCTTTGATCGTTACATTTTGGGAAACATGCGCATCATACATCTGAAATTCAGGAATATATTTTGAAACTTTATCATCCCAATCCAGTTTTCCTTCATCTGCCAAAATCGCCAAAGCCGTACACGTAAAACCTTTAGAATTGGAAGCAATTCCAACTAAAGTATTATCGTCCATGGGTTGTTTTGTGGTTAACGAACGAACGCCAAACCCTTTAGAATAAATCACTTTTCCATCTTTGATAATTCCGACAGACATTCCCGGAACGTCAAAAGTTTTTAAGGTATTTTGAACCAGCTCGTCCAGTTTTTTCTCTTCGACCTGTGCGTTGGCAGCACCCACCGTTAAAAGAAAAAGGAAAAAAGAAAATTTCTTCTTCATATTTTTTAAATTTTCTCAAAGTTAATCAATTCAGTATTTATTAATTAAATTTGAATTTTAATACGTAAAATAAACATTCAAATGAAAATTATTTCCATAAGACAACAGCCGGAATATAAAGATAAGGCGATACAATATTTTCAGGAAAGCTGGTCTGAAGTATATCCGAAAATGTATGAAGATTCAATTACTCATGCCATTGGTGCAGAACAGGATTTACCACAATGGTATTTGCTGGAAAAAGACCATGAAATTATTGGCTGTGCCGGATTAATTACAAATGATTTTATCAGCAGAATAGACCTTTATCCCTGGATATGTGCCTTATTTATTGATGAAAAACACCGTGGACATAAATACAGCTCTATCCTTTTAAAAAAAGCAGAAGAAGATGCAAGGGAAGCAGGCTTTAAATATCTGAATCTTTGCACCGATCATATTGGTTTGTATGAAAAATATGGCTATCGATATATCGGGCAGGGGTATCATCCCTGGGAAGAGGAATCGAGGATGTATCAAATTACTTTGTAGGTGAAATTTTATAAAAACTAATTAGTTTCATAAATTTGCAGAGAATTTCCAATAATGACAAAAATACTTCTCCTTTCCGACTCTCATTCCTACATTGATGACAGAATTTTAGATTATGCCATGCAGGCAGATGAAATTTGGCATTGTGGTGATTTTGGAAACATGGATGTGATTGAACAGCTTGAAAAAATTAAACCGTTAAAGGGCGTTTACGGAAATATCGACAGCCCAAAAATTCGTTCTGAATTTCCTGAAGTGAATCGTTTTTTTTGTGAAAACCTTGAGGTTCTGATGATCCACATTGGAGGTTATCCCGGAAAATATACGCCACTGGCTAAAGCTGAAATTGCTGAAAAAGCACCCCAATTATTTATTTCAGGACATTCTCATATTTTGAAAGCCATGTATGACGAGAAAAACAGTTTGTTACATCTCAATCCCGGTGCATGCGGAAAACAGGGATGGCATAAAGTACGAACCATGATGCGTTTTGTGGTGGATAATACCGAGATAAAAGATTTGGAAGTAATTGAATTGGGACCAAAGAATTAATAATGAAGATTGGCGATAAAGTTTCTGTAGTTGATGAGGATCTGGAAGGCATTGTCACTTCCACGAAGGGAAATATTGTGGTTTTTAAGGATGAATATGGTTTCACTCATCAATATCCCAGAGAGAAACTTGTTCCTAAAAACATTGATTTTTACGAAAATATAAAAATTGTAAAAAAAGCAGAACCTAAAAAAATAGTTTCTAAAAAACATCATAAAAATCATTTGGTTTTAGACCTTCATTTTCATAATTTAGTTAAAAATCCGAATGATTATGATAGCTTTGAAAGATTATTCATTCAGAAAGAAAAATTACTGGAAGTGATGGCTTTTTGCAGAAAAAATAATCTTAAAAGACTGGAAATTGTTCATGGTATTGGGGATGGGACATTGCAAAGAATGGTCTTAGATGTTTTAGAAAGCCAAACCGGTCTTGATTTTTATAATAAAGAAATACTTCACCATCAATCGGGTGCGGTAATGGTAGAATTTCATTAAATTTGCAGGAATCGAAATATGAACGTACTTAATTTACTTTTTATCAAAGACGGCTTAATCTACCAAATCGTAAAGAATAAAAACGTTTTGGAGGAAAAGGCCTACTTTGTCAACGAAGAAACACCGGAAAATTTTATTTCTCATCAGTTAGAAGAGGTTTTAATTAAGCAGAGATTTGATGAAATTTCTGTGATTTCAGCGCTGAATCATTTTACCCTGATGCCTGAAGGTTTTTCGGAGCATGAGGCGGGCTTTGATCTGATTTCCTTTAATGCTCCTGTAGATAAAGAAAATGAAGAATTAATGCTTTCCGTAAATAAAAAGTTTAAAATTCAGTTTTACTATACATTTCCTAAAGATTTGTACAAGAAAATAAAAGAGCTGGCCATTCCGGTTCATTTTAATTTCTCAGGTGAAAAGTTTTTAAATTCCATCAACAATAAAAGTAATAAAGAAATTCACATTAATCTCTATCATAATCAATGTGAGTTTTTCGCTATAGACAATCAAAAAATTATCCTATACAACAATCTGGATATCAATTCAGAAGTTGATTTTCTTTATTTTGTAATGTTTACGTTAAGTAAAATAGGCTTCGGCATTAATGAAACCAGCTTTTACGCTTATGGAGAAACTACTGAAAATGAAACCTTCATTTCAGAATTACAAAAGTTCGTAAAAAATCTGAAAATTGTATTTGATAATCTTCCTAATAAAAATTTTATATTAAACTAGGTCGCAGGTAACAGATGATAGGTCTTAGTTCCTAACCTGCAACCTATTACCTACAATCTAACAACTAAAAACATGTACAGAATAATCTCAGGCAAATGGAAAGCCAAGAAAATAGCCGCTCCGAAAAATTTTGATGTAAGACCCACTACGGATTTTGCAAAAGAAGCGCTGTTCAGCATTTTGGAAAACACTTACGATATGCAGTCGATTTCTGTGCTGGATCTTTTTGCAGGAATTGGTTCGATTTCCTTTGAATTTGCTTCAAGAGGCTGTCAGGACGTAACGTCTGTGGAAATGAATCCGAAGCACACAGCATTTTTAAATACCACTGCTTCTGAATTAGGATTTAATTTACAAGTAAATGTGCAACGTGGCGATGTGTTTGATTGGTTGAAGAAATTCAGAAATAAAAAGTCTTTTGAGATCGTATTTTCTGATGCTCCTTTCGAAATGGAAGAGAAAAAATACCACGAACTGATCTCTTTGGTTTTAAATAACAAATACCTGAAAGAAAACGGAATTCTTGTGGTAGAACATCAAAGTAGAATGAAATTTGATCATCCGAATCTGACAGATACCAGAAAATATGGAAATGTAAGTTTCAGTTTTTTTGAACCTAACAAAGAAGAAAATACAGAAATAACAGAATAATCAGGGAATATCCTTGATTATTTTTTTTGATATTTTATCGGCTCCCCTTCCCCACTCTGTAATCAGTTCAAGTACGGGAATAAGAGTATTTCCAAGCTCTGTCAGCGTATATTCCACCATCAAAGGTGGCTTTTCAGTATATACTTTTCTGTTGATTACATTATCTTCTTCCAATTGTTTTAATTGAAGACTTAAGGTTCTTTCTGTAATCGTAGGAATCAGTTTTCTCAGCTCATTGTATCTTTTAGCGCCATCCATCAGGTGTACCAAAATAACAGCTTTCCATTTTCCGCCTATAAATTTCATGGTCACACTTGTGCAGCATGGATAAGATTTATTATCTATCGTATACATATTTTATACTATCATTTTTTACCGTTATTGCAAATGTATTAAACTTAAATTAGTTTTGTAACTATAAAAAATATAGTTTAAAATTATGAGCTTTTTAGAAAAAATGAAATCGAGATATACCGTTAAAAAGTATAATCCACAAGGAGTAATTAGTCGCTCCTTAAAAAGCTGTTTTTTGACTTTGAAAATTATATTTGCCTAAAAAGATTCGGAGAACAAGTTCGAGCCAAAGAAGAATTTGTTGTTTGATTTGATTCAATCTCATCTTCAAATTGTATCCAATCCCTGCTAATAATGCATTATTAATATCTCCAGCCACTCCTTTCAGGAAGTTTAATCCTAAGGAGTGGTTTCTTTTTAAATGAGAGATACAAGGTTCTATGGCTGCTCTTGCCCGGAATCTTAATCTGGCTACTTGTTGCCCATATTTTGTTTTTTCTTTTTTTGCGGGAAGCAAAATTGCTGTTCCTTCCACTTCTTTGATTCCTTTAAATCCTCTGTCTGTAGTGGCTTTCGTAGGTCTTGTTCCGCCAACGGATTTTCTTACCCTCTCACTCTGTGCCAATGATTCTTCAAGAGTTTTACTATCGTGAGGATTGCCAGAAAATCTCTTTACCGAGCTGATGATCCCTGTTTTCCGACCTCTTACTACTGCTACTTTTGTCCCAAACTCGTATGCTTTTCCCGATTTTCCTTTCGCAATACACGCAACTTGTGGCTCGTGAAGACTGTAAATTTTATCTTTCGTGGTACGTTCTTGGGTGAGTGCTTTAAGGTAAATTTTAAAAACGTCTTCGTAGCCTTTCAAAACATCTTTAGGAAGTTTTCTTTCCAATTCCCGAAGAACTCTTTTACCAATCGTCCTGAGCTTTTTCCTCGCCATTTTTGCCTTCTTCTGTCTTCTGGGATGATGTCCAAAAAAAGCGTCCCGCAATAATTGTTTGCTCACTCTTCTGTAGCTTTGTCTTTGTACAACGCTCTCTTTTTCTGCTATTTTTCTACAATTGTCGATTACTTTTTTTGCTAATTTGGCATCGGTAGGAAAGGTAATGTTCTTCTCCTGAACCGTCGTATCTACCTGAACTTCATCTTCTGTTTTGGCTTTGGGATGGAGAGAAACGCTTTGTCCCAAAAGAAATTCCAAACCCTTATCTCCAATTCTTTTTCTGAAGTGTACAAAATTGCTCGGATCGAAAGGCTGCTCTGTCTGGAAAAAGGTTTCTCCGGTAAAATATTGCCAATACGCATTCTCAATCCATCTCTCTATTACACTTTCATCACTTTCTTTAAACATTTCCTTGAGCAAAAGCATTCCTGCTATTTTACGGATAGCAATAGAAGGTCTTCCGTTTTCTGAAAATAATTTCTCAAACTCTGACTCCATTTTATCCCAGGAAATCTCCCCAGCTAATTTTACCACCGGATGCTCCATATTAATAAGCTCCGTAAGCCTGGTCTTGAATAAATTCTGCTGTAAATCCTCTCTTATTTTGCCTAACATTTTGCCACTTTTTATATCCTAAAAATACAATTTATTGCAATTTTTTACAACGATTTTTTACGAAATATAAGTGCATAAAACTGATAATCAAAATATTACTTGGTTTTTAAGGAATGACTAATTAGTGAAGATAAAATTCAGCAGCTGAAGGAAATTTTACAGTTAAGTCCATCTTCTATCAACAGCCAGCCCTGGAATTTTGTTTTTGTAAACAACCATTCTGAAGTAAGGGAACAATTAGCAGAAGCCTCGTATTGGAATAAAGAAAAAATATTGGACAGCAGTCATTTGGTTGTATTTCAAGTATTAAAAAATCCTGAAGATTTTGAAAAACAGATCGAAGGGAATTTGCCGGAAGGTTCTATTAATTATTATAAAACCTTTGTAAAGTCAAAAGGAAATGATGCCGTTAAATCATGGTTGAAGCATCAGGTTTACTTATCGTTAGGCGTTTTCCTGTCTGCCTGTGCAGAAATGAGAATAGATTCTACTCCTATGGAAGGTATTGAAAATGCTCAATATGATCATATTCTCAACAATGAAAATTACGAAACATTATTTGCCGTAAGCATTGGCGAAAGATCTGAACAAGACAGTAATCAACCCAAAATTACTCCAAAATCACGATTGAAAAGTGAAACTGTGATTCTGGAAGCATAGTAAAAAGAAAAAGCTGTTTCGTGATGAAACAGCTTTTTTTACAATCAACCGATTAATTTATATACGAAGCATTAAATGACATTGAAATAGGAAGGCAGGCCATATTGGCTCCTGAGGTCGTACCGTTATTTAAAGCTCTGATCATTCGTACATCTAAGGTGTGACTTCCTGCAGTTAAAAATTTAACTGTATTTAAAGTGTACTGAGTTTGAGAACCTGTAGTATCTCTTTCTTGTGTTCTCTGGTATACAGTGCTGGGAGATCCATCAATAAACAGCGTTGCCTGATAATAGCCACCTCCGCTACCTTCCGGAAAAGAAGTATAATCAATACCCAGCATAAAATTAATGAAAACAGCCTTTCCTCCGGTAGGAACGGTAATAGACTGACTCGATCCTGTAACAGCTGTATAACCTAAATCATTAACATTAAAAGCCGTCCCTGTGGAAGAAGCAACCTCTACCGTTGTTACACTTGCAGCTGCTGGATTTGCCAATGACACTACATTCCCGGAAGAATCAACACCCAATGTTTGGCCTGTAGATATAGGGGCTGTAGAGTTAAAGTTTGTAAAAGCTAAGCCGCTAGCATTGGATGTTCCTGAATTAATCTCAAACTTTGTATTCGGAGCAATAGTTCCCACACCCACTCTTCCCGCAGAAGTAACAATAAAGTCATTAAGCTGCTGCGTTGCAGTTGGCGCACCTGAAACATTATTATCTTTCCCTCCATCTACATGAAATGCTCCCTGCGGACTATTGGTACTTATTCCTATTTGAGCAGATATAGTATTTACTACTAAAAAACCTGCAAATAATAGATTCTTTTTCATAAATAATTAATTTAAATAAGAAGCATTAAATGACATTGAAATAGGTCGGCAACCTGCATTGAAACCTGCTGCAGTTCCGTTATTAGCAGTTCTTCTCATCCTAATATCAAGTGTATGATTTCCCGCGGTAAGAAACTTCACGGTATTTAAAGTGTATTGAAGCTGTGATCCCGCATTAGGCTCCTGAATGGTAAGATAAGTATTGGTAGCAACCCCATCAATATATAATGTTGCTCTATAATACCCAGCTCCTCCGGTAGTTGTCACTAAATCGATCCCAAGCATAAAATTAATGAATAAAGCTTTTCCACCTGCCGGAACCGTAATTGTCTGAACAGTTCCCGTAAGTAAAGTTTCTCCGGTATCATTAACACTGAAATCAGCGCCACTTGCGGAGGCAACTTCTGCCGTAGTAACACTTGTTGCTGTAGGATTGGGTAAAGTAACAATATTCCCAGTAGCATCTACACCAATCGTCTGCCCTGTAGATACAGGGGTTGCAGATGTTAAATTAGTGAATCGTAAACCACTCGTATTGGCAGTCCCTGAATTAATTTCAACTTTATTATTCGGAGCAGTAGTACCAATTCCTACCCTTCCGATTGAGGTTACTGTAAAATCATTAAGTTGCTGAGTTGTAGTAGGCGCCCCCGAAGCATTATTATCTTTAGCTCCATCAACATGAAAAGCTCCCTGAGGGTTTGACGTATTTACACCACTTTGTGAATATGCTTGGAAAGCAAGTCCCAATGTAGCCAGTAAGAAAATTTTTTTCATAAAAATTTGTTTTAAATATCTTATAATCAATATTTCACGAATTTATGAAAACAAATACTAATATTAAAATTTTTCTACAAATAATCCAAAATGTTGAATATTATTAATTATATACGAATAAATAATAAATCTATTTCAATCGGAAAAAAACTCTAAATTAAGTCTTTTTTATAATACTTTTAATTCTAAATCAATGGTCTTACCGAAGAATTTTTTAGAGATCTTTTCAAAATTTTTAGTGAGATCGGAAAGATAAAAATGATAATTCGGTTTATGATTCGCTTCATTTAAAAGACAATATTTATCTAAAATAATCTTTAGATGATTTGCCACGATATTCGGAGAATCGATCACCCGAACACGGTTTCCATAGTATTGTTTGATCTCATCAAGCAATAGAGGATAATGGGTACAACCCAGGATTAAAGTTTCAATATTTTTTAATTTACTATTACTTAAGTAATTATAAATTATCGCATGCGTGATCGGATGATTCTTAAACCCCTCTTCAATAGCCGAAACCAATAAGGGCGTCGCCAGCTCATCCACTTTAATCCATTTATTATGCTTACGGATGCTTTTCTTATATAAGCCCGAATTTACCGTTGCTTTTGTAGCAATAACCCCAACATTATTATGAATTTCATAGGAAACTTTTTCAGCTACGGGATTAATCACATCAATCACCGGCACTTTTCCTCCTACGGACTTCATGACCTCATTTAATGCATTTGCTGTTGCCGTATTACAGGCAATCACTATGGCTTTACAGTTTTGCTCCAGCAAGAAATTAGTGATCTTTGTAGAGTATTCGATAATGGCTTCCTTCGATTTTTCACCATACGGAAGATGCTTGGTATCTCCAAAATAGATCAAATCTTCATGGGGAAGAAGTCTTTTTATTTCTTTTGCTACCGTTAGGCCTCCCACCCCGCTATCAAAAATTCCGATAGGCTGATTAGCTGAGAGATGCGAATAGTCTTGCTTTTTAGTTTTCAAAATAATGTTGAAATTTTATACAAAAATAGTGAAATTGTTGAATGCCTGAAGCCGGATACCGGAAGTTTTTCACAAACCGTTCTTTCATTTTCGACCTTCCCAACTATACGATAAATAAATCCGAAGCAATACCATCCGCCATAAACCAGTGCTTTTCGGGAATTTTCAGATGATCATTTTCTATAATTAAATGTCCTGTTTCCGTTTTAGATTTAATTTCATGTCTGAAATGATCCAGAATTTTTTCAGAAAATTTATTATTTAAATTGTCCAAATCTACACCCCAAACTGTTCTTAAACCTATCATTACCATTTCGTTAAACTGATCTTCCTGAGATAACAGCTCTTCCTCTTTAGCCAAAAGACCTAAATTTATTTTTTTTATATACTGCTGATTATGAGCAATATTCCAGCTTCTCACATCAAAACCATTATAAGAATGCGCAGACGGACCGATACCCAGATACTCGTTGTATTTCCAATAGGCAGAGTTATGCTTTGAATAAAGATCCGGTTTAGCGAAATTTGAAACCTCGTAGTGCTCAAAGCCCTTATCCTTCAGAAAATCCGATAAATAATAGAATTCTTTATTCTGCTCATCTTCTTTCGGACTGATAATCTTACCTTTTGAAATCCAGTTTTCTAAGGCTGTTTTCGGTTCAACCGTTAAAGCATACGAGGAAATATGCGGCACTTCCAGCGCTATTGTTTTATTTAAATTTTCTTTCCAGATTTCCAAATTCGAAGTGGGCGAACCATAAATAAGATCAATACTCAAATTTTCAAAGCCAAAATCCTGGGCTCTTTTGATGGAACCTTCCGCTTCTGAAGCGGTGTGCGCACGATTCATTAATTTTAAATCTTCTTCAAAAAAACTTTGAGTTCCGATAGAAAGACGATTAATCGGTGAATTTGATAATCCTTTTAAAAAATTTTTATCTAAATCATCCGGATTAGCTTCCAGTGTAATTTCAATATCATTATTAAAACTAAAATATTTCAACACTTCATCAATCAAAGACTTGATTTCGTCCGGAGAAAGTATTGAAGGAGTTCCACCGCCAAAATATAGAGACTGCAGATTTTTGTTCTGTAGCTCATCTTTTCTCAGAAAGATTTCTTTCTTCATGGCAGCCAACATTTCATCTTTAAAATTCAAAGATGTTGAAAAGTGAAAATTGCAATAGCTGCATTTCTGCTTACAGAACGGAATGTGAATATAAATCATAAAAAAAGCCCTGAAAAAATCAGAGCTCAAATTTATTTAAATTAAATTGATTAATATCTATATCCTCTACGATTAATGAAATTATCGAAGTTATATCCTAGACCAATCATGAAAGAGTTTCCGCCATACTCCTGAATATCAGACAATCCGATATTATAAGTAGCACCCACCATAAATTTGTTGAATCTAACTTTAACCACCGGGGCAATCTGTAGCTGCTGGCTGTCAAATCTGTTCTGAACAGATCTGTAGCTTATCCCTGCTGAAAATGAGTTGATATCATTAAAGAACGTTGCCATAAGATTATAGTCAATTGTTCTTGTAGAGTTCGTGTTAAGGTTGATTAATGCTGACGGCGTGAAATACATATTGTCTCCCACATGCCAGTCATATCCTAAGTTTAAGAAAAACTTAATCGGAGAAGGCTCGCGGCCGTTAACGATAGATTCGTCATTTGTTAAAGCAATATCGTTAACAGATACATTGGCAAAAATATTATGATATGTTGCCGCTAATCCGAAGTTGGCATAAGCCATGAAAATATTCTGCTCATTGCCTTGTAACAATGGATCGTAAGCATCATTGGTATTAAGTTTTGTATAATCAATATTCATGTTATAAAAACTAACACTTGTACCGAAAGAGAACTGATCTTTTCTGTCTCCTTCACTACTTAGAGGAATAAAATAAGAAGCACCTGCTGTAATACCACCTGCAGAAATAGGACCACCTGCATCTCTAAACACTGAAATACCTGCCCCTACTCTGTCAAAAATATTGGCATTCATACCAATAGATTGTACGTTTGGCGACTCGCTGAATTCTATAAATTGTTTTTGATAATTGAGGTTGAGCTGAACATTGTCTGTTTTACCGTATTGTGCAGGGTTGAACAGGAACTCACCATCCAGAAGATATTGCTGATAATATGGTAATGTTTCTTGTGCTTTGTATGCATTTGACAAAAGAGCCAAACACACTATAGCATATAGTTTTCTCATAACAAATCTTGATTTCAATTCAACAAATATAAAAAAAATCTCAATATATTTTTAGTTTTCTAAATAATTTCTCCATTTTTTTACAGCATCCGCCATATCTTTCGGCATTGGGCTTTCAAAATACAATTCCTTTTTGGTGGTAGGATGAATAAATCCTAAAGTATGCGCATGCAGGGCGTGTCTGGGCAGAATCTCGAATACATTTTTGATAAACTGCTTATACTTAGGAAGATTCACTCCTCTCAGAGGGGTATGTCCTTCATATCTTTCATCATTAAAAAGAGTATGACCTATATGTTTAAAATGAGCTCGGATCTGGTGTGTCCTTCCGGTTTCCAGTTTACACTCTACCCAGGTCATGTATTTAAATCTTTCCAGTACTTTATAATGCGTTACGGCATGCTTTCCCTGGCTTCCGTCTACATAGGTATGCATCTGCATTCTGTTTTTCGGATGACGACCGATATGCCCGCGAATTGTTCCTTCATCATCCTGAACATTCCCCCACACAAAAGCCCAATACAATCTTTTTGTTTTTCTGTCGAAAAATTGCTTGGCCAAAAAGCTCAAAGCATACTCATTCTTGGCAATCACCAGTAATCCGGAAGTATCCTTATCAATCCTGTGAACTAAACCAACTCTATCGAGATCAGATTTTGCTCCGTTTTGTTCGAAATGATAGGCCAGTGCGTTAACCAGTGTTCCGTCCCAGTTTCCAAACCCCGGATGTACCACCATTCCTGGTTCTTTATCTACAACGATCAAATCATCATCTTCGTATACAATATGTATAGGAATATTCTGAGGAACGATAACATTTTCCCTAGGAGGGTGTGCCAGCAGAACAGAAATCTGATCTCCGGGCTTTACTCGATAATTCTGCTTTACAGGAAATCCGTTAACGACGACATTCCCCGCCCTGCAGGTCTGGGAAATTTTATTTCTCGAAGAATTCTGCCTGAAAATCAGTAAAAACTTATCAATTCTTAAAGGTTCCTGACTTTTATCAACCGTAATATTAAGATGCTCATACAATCCTTTATTCTCCTCGTCAATATCAAAATTCTCCATACTCTCGGAGCCTAATAATTCTTCGTCTAAAAAATCTTCGTTATCTTCTGACATTCTATTTAATCTTTTATACAAAAGGCTCCAACATAATTAAAGTTGAAGCCCATATTTTTTATAAATAAGTGTGTATTACTCTACAACTACTTTCTTAGCCTTTGGTTTTTCTGCCGGTGAGGCATTTGCCGGTTTATTATTTCCTGAATTACCGCTATTCGAGCCAGCTGGCGTTCTTGGTTTTGTATCCGTTGCAGAATTTGCTGATTTTACCGGTGACGGTGCCACAGCTTTCGGTACTTCAGTCCTTACAGGTTCAGGTTGTTTCGGTGCTTCTTTTTTCGGAGCCGGTGGTGTTTCATACACAGGTTCGTGATGCATCGGAACTTCTTCATATTGAACAGGAGGTAATGAAGTATCTACTTTCATACGATACATAGAATTCAGCTGATCAATCTTAAACTGCAATTCTGCCGGTGTTTTCTTACTCGCCCAAAGATCCATCTGCATCCCCTGGTCCCTTACGTCTCCTGCGGCAGGATCCTGATAATAAATAATATCAGATTCATCCTTGCTGCCATCTTCATGCTCTACAAGTCCCACTTCAAAAAGGCTTCTTGCAATCACCGCTCTCGCTTCTTTTACCGTAAGCCCCACCACGTTAGGAACTGAAATATTTCTCATAGGCCCTGAACCTACCACAACATCAATCGTCGAAAATCGGGGAATCAGTGTTCCCGGCTTTACCGCATTTCCTTTAAAGAGCATTCTGATGATGGCATCCTTCTGAATACTAGGTTCGTAAATGGTATCACCCACTTTCAGGCCTACCTGACTGATCCTCTGGAATGCTAATCCTGAATATTTATTAATAACATCCGGAATGGCTACTGGTGCCCATGTTCTAGGGTTAACCCTTAACTGAATGGCTCTTCCGTCTTTTACACGGGAACCCGCGGACGGGGACATTTTTAAAACCTGGAAAGGTCTGTATTTAGGATCGTAAGTAGCACTGTCTACCTCATAATCCAAGCCTACATCTTCCAATATTTTAACAGCATCGTATACTGATTTATTAACAACATTAGGAACCGGAGTTTCCTGACCATGCTTTGTATGGTACTCCAGCCAACGGAACGTAAGCCAGACTAACCCCACGAAAACACCGATGGCCACAACTAAATTCAGTAAAACTTTCCAATTGAAAAGTGATTTAAGCATACTTAAAAATACTTTAATTATAACGGCAAATATAGCTAATAATTTTAGAATGGGCTTTTTATTTAACACATTTCATTTCCTAATTGTAACGCAAAATCCACATTAGCAACTCGTGAATCGTGAATCATGTATCTTATTCATCTGCAAAATTGACTTGTACAACAAAACTCAGTATTCACGGCTCGCAATATCACTCGACCTAAAAGACTTCTTATTGTTATACTGACAACAAACCCCTGAACTCCTTTTGTCAAGCTGTTAAACTGACTTTTTTCAGAGAGACTGCGGTATCTTAAGAGCCCATTTTAAATATCACCTCAGTGATTTCTGTTCATGGCTTTATCTTCAGCTTTAAAATTTGTGAATTTCAGGTATTGCATGATATAAAATGATTAAATTTGCCTTAATTGATACTATATGGTTATGAGCAAAAAAAATGTTGCCGTAGTAATGGGGGGCTATTCAGACGAATATGTGGTGTCCCTGAAAAGCGGTCAATTAATCTATGATTCTTTAGACAGAGATCTATATAATGTATATAAAGTAGTCATCCTAAAAGATGAGTGGTATTTTTTAGGTGAAAACGATCAGAAATACGCCATTAATAAAGGAGATTTTTCGGTAACATTAGATAATGGTGAAACGTTAAAATTCGATGTTTGTTTTAATATCATCCACGGAACTCCTGGAGAAAACGGAATTCTTCAGGCCTATTGGGATGCCATAGGGCAGAAATATACAGGATGTGATTTTTACCAAAGTGCTTTAACCTTCAATAAAAAAGATACATTAGCTGTATTGTCAAAATACGGAATTCCTTCTGCAAAAAGCGTGTATTTGAGAAAAGGTGAAGAAATCAATGTTGATGAAATTATCGAAAATCTTGGATTGCCTGTTTTTGTAAAGCCCAATCAATCGGGGTCATCTTTGGGAATTTCAAAAGTGAAAGAAAAATCAGAATTGCTGGCTGCGACTGAAGTTGCCTTCAAAGAAGATGATGAAATTTTAATTGAAAGTTTCTTAGACGGAATGGAAGTTTCCGTAGGTGTAATCGATTATAAAGGTGAAACTATTGTGCTGGGAATCACAGAAATTGTTCCTCAAAATGAATTCTTCGATTATGAAGCAAAATACGAAGGGGCTTCCGAAGAAATTACCCCTGCAAGAATTGATGATGAAACAAGAATTCGCGTAGAAGAAATCTCCAAAAGAGCCTATAACTCTCTTGGAATGAGCGGATTTTCAAGAAGTGAATTTATCTTGATGAATGGAATTCCCTATATGTTGGAAATGAATACGAATCCTGGTTTCTCACCGGCAAGCATCCTTCCGCAACAGGCAAAAATTTACGGAATCTCCATCACCGACCTTTGTGGAAACGAGGTTGAAAAAGCGTTAAAGAAAAAATAATTTTTAAAAGTTAGAGATTAGAAGTTAGATTTTACACAAAATTCATAACTCAAAAACTCTTAATTTATAACTTTATAGGATATGAAAATTGCTGTTTTCCCGGGTTCATTCGATCCCATTACTTTAGGTCATTATGATATTATCGAAAGAGCAGCGCCTCTTTTTGATAAACTGATTATTGCTATCGGACAAAATTCTCAGAAAAAATATATGTTCCCTTTGGAAAAAAGAATGGAGTTTATTCAAAATTCCGTTGCAGAATTTCCCAATGTGGAAGTGGATTATTTTGAAGGCTTAACGGTAGATTACTGTTTTGAAAAAAATGCACAGTACATCATCCGAGGCCTCAGAAATCCGGCTGATTTTGAATTTGAAAAAGCCATCGCTCATACCAACAGAACTTTAGCTCATAAAAAACTGGAAACCGTATTTTTATTAACCTCATCCGGAAAATCTTTCATCAGCAGCAGCATTGTGAGAGAAATCTTAAACCACGGAGGGGAATATGAATTGCTTGTTCCGGATTCGGTAAGAGTCTAATAATTAGCAATAAGTAATGGGTAATGAGTAATGGGTAATGAGTAATTTTTACAGCGATGGATTTTAATCAAATATTTCGAGATAGAACTAAAAAATTTTCAGTTTCTATTATAAAATCTTTGTCACTACTACCCTATTCTGATGATCTTTCAATCATTAGAAAACAAATTATAAGATCTGCAACTTCAGTTGCTGCCAATTACCGGGCTGTTTCCAGAGCAAGATTTGAAAAAGAAAGGTTTGCAAAACTTTGTATTGTGGTTGAGGAAATTGATGAAACCCAACTTTGGCTTGAAATAATTGAAGAATTAGAATATTTAAATAAAGAAAAAATTCTACATTTAAAACTGGAATGTGAAGAATTAGTAAAAGTAATGACAAAGTATAAATTTAAGTTATCTCAAAATTCAACGTCATAATTTTCATTACTCATTACCAATTACTTATTATTTATCATTATGCACGAACAGTTCAATTTTGCCATAGAAGTTCTCGGAACCATTTCCTTTTCGATGTCGGGAAGTTTTGCAGCGATGCAAAAACGTCTTGATCCGTTTGGGGTGCTTATTATTGCCTTTGTGACTTCTGTCGGCGGCGGAACGGTAAGAGATCTTTTATTGGATATTCCAGTTTTCTGGATGCATGATCTTCTCACCTGTGCCGTCATTATTCTCACCAGCATTTTCACGATGATTTTTAAGTCTTTTGAGAAAAATTTTCAGGTGACCTTATTTATTTTTGATAGCTTCGGACTCGGATTATTTACCATTATCGGAATTCAGAAAGGATTAAATGTTGACATCCATCCTTTAATATGTATTGGTTTAGGAACGATAACGGGGTGTTTCGGAGGGATTATCCGGGATATTCTACTGAACAGAATACCGTTGATCTTCAGGAAAGAGATTTATGCAACCGCCTGCATTCTGGGCGGATCAATGTTTTTACTGTTAACAAAATTTACCCATTTTTCGTATACCGTGATACAGATTTTCACCATTTTACTGATTGTTACCATACGGACATTTGCCGTAAAATACCATTGGCAGATCCCAAAATTCTATGGTTACGAGCACAATAATTCTGAAATGTAATTTTAAATTTAAAAGCACAAAAAAATCACCTGAATGTCAGGTGATTTTTGTTTTATGAAGTTTCTTAATTAAAAGAATTTCCCTCTGTTTCTCATATTCGGGTTGTGCATATGCTTCTGCATGGTAGGCATTTTTAACTGATCTTTCATCATTTTGATTTGATCTGTCATCATTCCTGCACTGTCGAGTCTTTTGGCTTCTTCCAACAATTTCTGACCTTCCTGCTTTCTCCCTTTTGAAATTGCCGCAGCTGCCAGATTTAAGGTCGCCATCGCTCTGTCATGCTTCATGTTCAGACCATATTCTAAAGCTTTCTTCATCAGTGGTTCCACTTTCGTCGGGTGATCCTGAGCCTGAGTTAAACCTAATAAGTAGTGAAAATATCCGTATTGGGATTTGTGAAGCTGAGACTGGTAATTCGTAATTTTCGTTAACCACTCCGCAGCTTTCTCCATATTTTGTTTTCTCAACTGCCAGAATGCCAATAGAATATATTCATTTTTAAAGAAAAGTAAGATGGGTGATGCTGCAATGATAACTAAAACAATTCCCCAGCCAATATTTCTGTTCATCATCAGATAAACTGCTACTGCAATAATTAACGCAGATATTCCGAACTTTATGTATTTATTCATTATTAAATTTTAGAAGTGCAAAGATAAGAAATTTGGTTGGTAGTTAATAGTTGTTAATTGATGGTTTATAGCTAAAACTACTAACATTTTCTCATCCAATTTAAAACGATCTACCAACAACTATTTACCATCAACCTTTTCATAAGTTTGAAAATAAAAATCATATTGATTTTTTTCGTCTTTTTCGTGGAAAACTTCATTCGTTTTCTTCCAGATTTTCGCATCGATCTTCGGAAAATAAGTATCTGCTTCCAAATCAGTCTTTACTAAAGTGACTTCCAATTTATCTACCATTTCTATCGTTTGTTGATAAATATTGCCGCCTCCAATCACAAAAACTTCTTCATCTATCTTCTTGGCAAATTTCAGAGCTTCCTTCAGGCTTCCAACTATCAGAATTCCTTCCTCAAACCAGTCTTTTTTTCGTGAAACAACAATATTCGTTCTGTTGGGAAGCGGCTTACCAATACTCTCATACGTTTTTCTCCCCATAATAATCGGATGTCCTGAGGTAAGATCTTTAAAATGTTTTAAATCTTTCGGAAGATGCCAAAGCAACTGATTATTGAAACCAATTTCATTTTTCTCTCCCATTGCCACCACTATTGTTGTCATTCTAATAATTTTCTGCAAAATTAGCACATAATTTGTATATTTGATTAACACAAGAAATTAAAAATTTAAACTATGAAAAACAAGGGCTGTCTGAGCGCCGGAACCATCGGGATTGCTCTCCTTATTATTGTTGCCGTACTATTCTTCTGGGGAAAAAATGGCTATAATAATTTTGTTACAAAAGAACAGAATGTTAATACAAAATGGTCTAATATAGAAACTGTTTATCAAAAAAGAGCCAACCTTATCCCCAATCTGGAAAGAACAGTAAAAGCCTATTCCAAATTTGAACAGGAAACCTTGACGAAGGTAGTAGAAGCCCGTTCCAAAGCAAGTTCTGTTAACGTAGACCCTACCAATATGACGGAGCAGGACATTGCCAAATTCCAGGCAGCGCAGGGGGAATTATCCGGTGCATTAAACAGATTAATGGTGGTTGTAGAAAAATATCCCGATTTAAAAGCAGATCAGCAGTATATTAATTTCCAAAGAGAGTATATTGCCATTGAAAACAGCATCAGAACAGAAACGGTATATTATAATGGGGCTGTTCAGGATTATAACACTTCGATCAAAACTTTCCCAAACAATATTCTGGCGAATTTTACCAACTTTAAAGAAAAGCCTCTGTTTAAAGCTGAAGCAGGAGCCAATAAAGCCCCTGAAGTATTCTCAGAATAATGAACAACAGATTTTTAACCAATCAGCAGATATCTTCCCTTGTGGAAGCTATTCAGTCGGCAGAAGAACATTCTTCAGGCGAAATAAGAGTGCATATTGATTCTAATACAGAAGACGACAATGCCAAAACCGCGTTTGAGGTTTTCAAAGAATTGTGCATGAATAAAACCACTGAAAGAAATGCCGTGCTTTTTCATGTTAATTTTGATCAAAAATACCTTACTATCATTGGTGATGTGGGAGTTCATGAAAAAGTAAACCAATCGTATTGGGATCATCTGCACGACTATATCACTTCTGAATTTGCCAAAGGAAATTATTATAAAGCTTTAAAAAGCGGAATTCTGGAAACCGGACTTGAACTGAAAAAACATTTTCCTGTAACCGGAGAAAATCCCAATCAATTGTCTGATGAAATTACCTTCTCTTAAAATAGTATTTTCATTTTTATTTGTATGCTTTTACACTTTTGTATCAGCACAATACAGTATTCCGGACAAACCCAGAATTCTTTATCCAGTTTACGATGAAGCAGAAATTCTTTCCAATCAGGAAAAAAATGATCTAAACAGTAAACTGATCAAATTCGCAGATTCTACCTCAACGGAAATTGAAGTAATCATCATTCCGTCCACCAAAGGAGAAGATATAAACTTTTTAGCAACGATGTTCGGTGAGAAATGGGGTATTGGAAAAAAAGGAGTTGACAACGGCATTGTTTTTCTTATTGCCACGAAGGATCACACCATGTCCATTCAGCCAGGAAGAGCAGTTGAACAATATTTAACAGCTTCCGTTGCCGGACAGATTTTAGATTATATCGTCACCCCTCATTTTAAGCAAAACCGTTGGTACGAGGGCATCAATCGCGGAACTTCGGCCTTGATGGAAGCAGTTCAGGGGAAATTTAAACCGGTAGCAGAGCCAGATTCCAATGACGGGAGTATTTTAAAAACGATTCTTATTGCATTCATTATTTTTGTGATCATCATTATTATTTTCAGAAACAGAGGGGGCGGAAATGGCGGTGGTTACGATGACGACGTTATTATCAGCAGGCGCGGCCGCAGAAACTATCCCGGAGGATTTTTTCCTTTTCCGGGTAGCTTCGGAGGAGGCGGTTTTGGTGGTGGCAGCTCAGGCGGCGGTGGATTTGGAGGCTTCGGCGGCGGCGGAAGTTTCGGCGGCGGCGGTGCTTCGGGAGGCTGGTAGATTTTCACTCAATGTCGGCTTCTATATTCTTCTTCTTTGACTTTTTTTAATTAAAAAATTTAAACTAAAGTTTTACAATATTTGTAATTCCGTAGGAATATAGGCAAGAATTTTAAAATAATTTAGAAAGCATTGCTTAGATTCCACGCTACACTTCGTTTCGCTCTGAATGACAAAATGGCTAGTAAATGTAATTTTTAATTAAAACAAAAAACAGCATTTTCTTCGCTGAGTGAAAAGCTTTTGTAACCAAAAAATATTCTCAATTTATTAAAAAAATCTTTGCAATCTTTGCAATCTTTGCGTTAAAATTAAGTATTAAAGAAAACAAAATATAAATTCACATTTTTTACTTTATTTTAACATAATTCTTCTGTTTTAATATTAAAAAATTAATAATATCCCACAAAAACCTTCTTTAATTCATTTTTTTTCATTATATTTACTGAAAACAGGTTTATGAAGAAGACGTTGGTAGTTTTTGCGCACCCTTATTTAGAGCACTCTAACTCGAATGTTGAGCTCATCAATTTCTACGTCCGTCATCAGCATTTTACTCTTCGGGATCTTTATGAAGAATACCCGGATTTTCACATTGCCGCTTTTCGGGAAAGAAAAAGAATTGTTGAATATGAGCGGTTCATTTTTCAGTTTCCCCTGATCTGGTTCGGTATGCCTCCCCTTTTGCGACTTTGGATAGATGAAGTTTTCGACAGAGACTGGCTGAAGGAAGGCGAATATAATCCTTTGGAAGGAAAAGAAATTCAGATTCTCATTACCACTGGCGGGAAAGAAAGATCTTTCACCAAAGAAGGCACGTATAAATATACGGTAGAGGAACTCATCAGCGGACTTATTGTTTCTCTAAATGTGTTTAAGGCCAACATTAAAAATATAAAAATCGTTTACGAAGCCAATAAACTTTCTAAGAAAGATATTATTCTTCATAAAAAAGAATTCATGGAACTTCTTAATCAATAAAAAAATATGGAATCTACTTTAGCAATGAACACTCTTATTTTCTTAGGCGTAGCCATTATTATGGTTCCACTGGCGAGGAAATTGGGGCTCAGTTCCGTGATAGGATATATTGCCGGAGGGATTATCATTGGACCTTATGTTCTGAGACTTACCGGAAAAGATGTAAACGACATCATGCACGCCAGTGAATTTGGCGTTATTATGCTTTTATTCCTGGTCGGTTTGGAGCTGGAGCCGAGAAAATTTTGGGAGATGCGGAAAAAAATAATCGGATTAGGGCTCACCCAGATGTTTCTCACTATCTTTTTACTTTTCGTCATCTTTCTGTGGTCAGGCTGGAGAATTGATAAGGCTGTCGCCATAGCAATGTGTTTTGCACTGTCTTCAACCGCTATCGTTTTACAAACGTTACAGGAAAAGAACAACCTGAAAACTTTAGCCGGAGAAGCATCATTTTCCACCCTATTGTTTCAGGATATTGCAGTAATCCCCATTTTAGCCATTCTTCCGATTGTTGCCAATTATAAAGCGAAACACAATGATAATAATATTCAGGTTTTAATACAGACCTTGCCCGAATGGCTGCAGGCCTCCACCGTTATCTTTGGCGTAATTATTTTAATATTATTAGGCAAATATGTTTTTGTTCCTTTTCTGAGATATGTTTCAAAATCCGGAATGACAGAGCTTTTAACCGCTTCTTCACTATTTTTAGTGATTGGCGTTTCAGAATTAATGGTTTCCATAGGTTTATCACCAGCTTTAGGTGCTTTCCTTGCGGGTGTTATGCTGGCAAACAGCGAATTTCGTCATGAACTGGAAGCACAAATTGATCCTTTTAAAGGATTATTATTAGCTGTATTCTTCGTGAGTGTGGGTTCCACCATGAATTTTAATGTGATTGCCAAAGATCCGCTCTTTATTTTCAGTACCGTTTTTGCTGTATTGGCCGTAAAATTCATTGTTTTATTTGCCATCGGGAAATTTTTCAGGATAGATACGCCTCAAAGTTTATTTTATGCATTCGCTCTTTCTCAGGTAGGTGAATTTGCTTTTGTACTGATTAATTATGCTTCAAGTCTATATCTTTTAAGTCCCGAACTAAATGCTCAAATGATGGCAGTCACAGCAATTACCATGTGTATCACTCCCTTTCTGTTAATTGTAAATGATAAATTAATCACTCCAAAATTTATTAAAGAAGTTCCTGAACAGGAAAATGATTTCAATATTTTGGATAATGAGGTTTCTCAAAAGAAAATTATTATTGTCGGGTTCGGGCACTTTGGAAGCACTGTCGGACGTTTACTAAAAGCGAATAAAATATCAGCAACCGTTTTGGACAGAGATTCTGACCGGGTGAAATTATTGAGAAGTTATGGTTTTAAAGTCTATTACGGAGATGCTACCAGAATCCCCATTCTTCGTGCAGCAGGCATTGAAGATGCCGAAATTCTGGTTCTCTGTCTTGATGATCCAGCGGACAATAAATTTATCGCGGATCTTGTGCGGGAACATTATCCCAAAGTGAAGATTTTTGTACGAGCTAAAAACAGAATTGATGCCTATGATTATCTCAACAACGGAATCAACAATATTTATCGTGAAACATTGGGCACCGCTGTAGACATGGCGGTAGATGTTCTTCATGAAACGGGAATGCGTAAATACGCTGCGAGAAGATTAGGGCAGCGCTTTATGACCATTGATAAAGCTTCTATCCGTAGACTGGCAAAAGCAAAAGACAATGAAAATGAGGTCAGGCTCTTCACCACAAAGGAAATTTTACAGCGTGAAGAAGAATTACTGGCCTATGATAATTTAAGCTTCGAGACGGGAATACTGGATGATTATCCAGAAAATAAGGAAAATGACGAAAATTAATTCATAATTATCTAAAAGAGCATAAAAAACAACAAACAGATCTTTTTTTTAATATAATAAATCTATTGCCTTTCTTATAATATTTTATTCTTAGGAACTACCTTTGCAGGTAACAAATGTTCAGAGGTTCCCTAAAATATAATAACTGTTTTTTACCGGTATTCATATTGGTATTGGCAAACATCATTTTTATTTCATATAAAAATCATGAGTTGCGCCTTCATTCATTCTCCCAAAAATATTTTGAAAAAAATTATACAACCGCGGACGGAAATGAAGCCGATAATGAAACATTATATCTGGCTGATGATAGTGACCACCTTGAGTACTTAAGCAGTCCTGTTTATTCCCTAGACAGAATTTCTATTTTTATCCTTCCAGGAAACAAAGCAGATGTGATCATCGGTCACCATAGATCAGGTAGTGATCTGAAATTGTATGACCTGTTTTGTGAATGGCGGTCAAACTGCTTCTCTTAACTCAAAATCTCTGTCTTTTATATTTAATTTAAACGACCTGGAGGTTTTTAAAAATCTGAGGATTCAAGTTTGGCTGAGCTAATGGAAAACAGTACTAGAGAACCTGTTTAAAATCTTTCCTAAATATCTGTTCCGGATTTTATGCGTCTCAGGTTTACTTTCACACTCCTTTACGGACATTTTTCTATCAGCTATTTTGAATCACTGACTGTTTAAAACCTGCTGTCCATTGCTCAAAGGATAACAAGACAACCTTATCGCCAAAACGACATTAATGCCGTATGCATCTCTCCAGCATTCCGATTTTGAAAGACTCAATCAGTCTGTTAATTTCTGGGATATGGGAGTAACCTGGCTGCTTTCGGGGCAGACTTCCAAGATAACGGCTTCCTATCAGAATCATCCGGTTTACAACACTTCCGGTGATAAAATAACAACAAAAAATGCAGTTCTCCTGCAATATCAAGTATCTTTATAAATATATCATCTTATGAAAAAATTAATTTTTACCATCAGCTTATGTTCCCTAGGACTTACAAATGCCCAACAACATTGGGGCTATGAAGGAAATGAATCTCCGGAACATTGGGGAGAAATGACCGGAAACGAAAAATGTGGACAAAGCAAAAGCCAGTCGCCCATCAATATTGTAACCTCAAAGGTGATTCCCGGAAAAGGTCTTAAAAACATTGGTTTTAATTATGAAAACAGTGACATCAAAGACATCAATGATAACGGACACACGCTTCAATTCGATTTTAAAGACGGAAATTTTGTGATGTACGACAACAAAAAATATTTCCTGATGCAGTTTCATGCACATGAAGAATCTGAACATAAGATTGACGGGGTAAGATATCCACTGGAACTTCACTTTGTTCACAAAGCATTGGACGGAACCGTTCTTGTTCTTGGAGTCATGGTCAAAGAAGGAAAAGAAAATTCTTATTTTGAAAAACTGAAAGTATTCAAAACATTGGCAAAGGATAGAAAAGAAGATACTGACATCATTTTTAATCCGGAAAAAATGTATCCTAAAAATAAGAGTTATTATAGATATGCAGGCTCACTTACAACACCTCCCTGCTCTGATAACGTGACATGGATTGTATTCAAAACTCCGATTGAAATGACCGAAGATGAAATTGAAGATATTGCAAAACATCTTCCTAAAAATAACAACAGAGCAATCCAACCTCTTAATGGCAGAAAAGTTTCCACCTTTAATTTAAAATAAAGAGTTTCGGCGGCCTTTGGCCGCCGAAACTTATATAATTCAATATACTATACTTATTCTATACTTACACTTCCTCCGCTGCTTTCTGTTTTATTAACAGTAGAAAGATTGCCCTTTTTATACACATTCACACTACCGCCTGAAGACGCATCTGCATCCACTTTCGCAATTGCACTGATTTCAATGCTTGAACCACTTGAAGACTCTGCTCTTACGTTATCTGCCATTACATTTTTAGCATTCACACTGCTGCCCGAAGAAGAGGAAATATCAGCATTCTTAGCTTTACCCGAAATATCAACGCTTGCAGCAGAAGATGCATCCAAATTAAGGTCTACAGCCCATATTTTCCCCGAAAAACTACTGCTGCTACTCACAGAAATTTCAAAATCATTCGCTTCTAAGTCCCCGGAAATACTTGCGGCACTGGAGATATCAACTTCAGTTTTCTCCTGAGTAAATTTATCTTTCACAGTGATACTCGCAGCAGAATTTGCTTTTAATTTTGTAAAGTCTCTTGTATAAATTTTCGCGGAGACTTTATTACTGTTCGTTATCCTGATGCCGGGTCTGTAATGAATATGAAGTTCTTTTCCGTCGATATCTACAAGGATTTCATTAATAATACCTTCAGGAGCAGAAATAACCACCCTTTCTGTTTCAGATTTTATAATTTCCGCATCAATAGCTTGGGAAACCTCTATTTCATCAAATTCTCCACTTACTTCCTTCTGTTTTAGCGGTCCGCTGTCCTTACTGACAACTTTATCCACCCATGTCGTTTTTTCATTTTCGCTGGATCTTCTTTCATGTTTATCATTACAGGAAGACAGTAAAAGAAAGGCTGAGAATATAAAAAGAGGTGTAGATTTCATGTTTATGGTTTTATGAGTTAAGTTTTAATTATCTTTATACTTTATTAACAACTAATTTATGAAAAATATTACATCGGTATTATTAATTTCTGCATTAGCATTTAATTACTCATGTACTACAATGAAAAAAACCGATACCCAACAGGAAATCACGATTCCTGCTTCACTGGCATCAAACCCTTTTATGAAGAAAAGTAAGCTTCAATACGAAGCTCCGGAGTTTGATAAAATTAAAAATGAACATTTTAAACCTGCTTTTGATTTCGGATTACAACAACACGACGCTGAAATCCTCAAAATTGCCAACAATCCTGAAGCTCCTACTTTCGAGAACACGATTGTAGCATTAGAACAGAGCGGAGAAATTCTGAAGAGAGCAACCATCGTATTTTCAAACCTTACAAGTGCGAATACCAACCCTACTCTACAGGCTTTAGACGAAGAATATGCTCCTATTTTTGCAGCACATTCCGATAAAATGTATCTGAATGAAAATCTTTATAAAAGAATTAAAGCGATTTCTGAAAACGGTTTAGATTCTGAAAGCAAAAGATTATTACAATATTATAAGCAAAATTTCGAAATCGCCGGAGCGAACCTTTCTTCTGCGGATAAGGAAAAATTAAAGCAATTCAATCAGGAATTAGCTTCACTTTCTACTCAATATTCCAACAAACTATTGGAAGCGAGAAAACAAGGCGGCGTTTTCTTTAATGATGCTAAAGAATTAGACGGACTTTCAGCTGATGAAATTGCAGCAGCAGCTTCTGATGCTAAAAATGCTGGAAAACCTGGTCAATATTTATTGGCTTTACAAAATACAACGCAACAGCCACTTTTACAAAACCTAAAAAACAGAGCAACCAGAGAAAAATTATTCAAAGCTTCATGGTTGAGAGCCGAAAAAGGCGACGCAAACGACACCAGAGAAACAATCGAAAAATTAGCTAAACTTAGACTGAAAAAAGCTCAGGTTTTAGGTAAAAAAAGTTTCGCAGAATGGAAATTGCAGGATCAGATGGCAAAAAATCCCGAAGCGGCAACCAATTTAATGAACCAAATTGCAACACCAGCCGTAGAAACAGCAAGACGTGAAGCAAAAGATATTCAGGATTTGATCGATCAGCAGAAGGGAGGTTTCAAAGTTGAACCTTGGGACTGGAATTTTTATGCTGAACAGGTAAGAAAAGCGAAATTCGATTTAGATGAAAATCAAATCAAGCCTTATTTTGAAATTACAACAGTTTTAGAAAAAGGAGTTTTCTTCGCGGCTGAAAAATTCTATGGATTAACTTTCAAGAAAAGAACAGATCTTCCGGTTTATCATCCGGATGTTGTGACATACGAAGTTTTCGATCACGACGGAAAATCTATTGCTATTTATTATTTAGATTTCTACACGAGAGATTCTAAAAATGGTGGCGCCTGGATGAGTAATTTTGTTGAGCAATCTTATTTATTAGGAACAAAACCTGTAATTGTCAACTGCTACAATTATCAGAAACCTGCTCCGGGAAAACCTTCACTAATTAGTTATGATGATGTAACGACGATCTTCCATGAATTTGGTCACTCCATTCACGGGATGTTTGCAAGCCAGAAATACCCATCACTTTCGGGGACGAATGTACCTAGAGATTTTGTGGAATTCCCATCACAAATCAATGAGCATTGGGCTTTAGATCCGATTGTTTTGAAAAACTACGCTTTACATTACGAAACAAAACAGCCAATTCCACAGGCTTTGGTTGATAAAATTAAAAAAGCATCAACTTTCAACCAAGGTTACATGACCAGCGAGTTAGTTTCTGCCGCTGAGCTGGATATGGATTGGCATACAGTAACCAATGAAAGTCAGTTGATTCCTGTTTTAGATTTCGAAAAACAGTCGTTAACGAAACATGGATTTACTTTAGCAACGGTTCCTCCACGATATCATACCCCTTATTTTGCACACATTTGGGGCGGTGGTTATTCTGCTGGATATTACGCTTATTTATGGTCTGAAACTTTAGATAATGATGCCTGGGAATGGATTTCTAAGAATGGTGGACTGACCAGAGAAAACGGTGACCGTTTCAGAAAATATATTCTTTCGGTAGGAAATTCTGTTGATTTGAATCAGGCATTCAGAGATTTCACAGGACATGATCCGGATATTAAGCCTTTATTGAGAAACAGAGGTTTTATTAAATAAATTTTTAAAAGCATTCATTTTTTTGGATGCTTTTTTTGTTTTTCATGGATAACACGAATATTTATTCTCGCGGATTCGCAGATTTTTAGTCATTATAAAATTAAAACGCAAACATCTGTTAAAATCTGTGTCATCTGTGGGAAATATATTATTTAGGTTTTGGCTAAAGCCGAATTGGAATTATTCCTTTTGTTTAAACGGGCTAAAGCCCGTCCCTATTGATATTAGCTTTACTCCTGTTAATATGTTTATAAAATTCGTGAATTCGTGGCAAACCAAAAAACTAATAATATTCACGTAAATTTGTATTTAAATAAAATTTAGAAAATGAATTGTCCCTGCTGTTCAGGAAAAACCTACGAAGAATGTTGCCAACCTTATCACACGGGAAAAAAAAATACTCCGACCGCAGAAGCTTTGATGCGTTCAAGGTTTTCGGCATTTGCAATTCCGAATGGTGACTATTTAATGCAAACCACTTCGCCAAGCAAAAGACAAAATCACAGCAAAAAAGATTTGCAGGAATGGGGAGAAATCAACGAATGGACAAAATTGGAAATTGTGGATAAACCCTCAATGAATAAAGTAGAGTTTAAGGCATTTTATACTGATCAGGATGGACAGAAGCAAGTTCATCACGAGTTATCAACATTTAAAATGATTCAGAATCGTTGGTTTTATGTGAGTGGTGTATTTTTAGAATAATTTTTTTGTTGGTCATCGCAAAGGTGCTAAGTTTTTTATAACCGTTATGCTTTAAGGCGCAAGGATTTTATCTTCGATAAAATTGATTGTGTAAAATTCTCAGAATAATTTAAACAAAAAAAATGTCCGGCATTTCTGCCGGACATTCATATTTTATTTAGAAAACTCTTAGTGAGCTTCGTTTCCGTCAATCCCGTGAGCATGACCGTGAGACAATTCCTCTTCAGTCGCTGGACGTGTATTTAAAATTTCAACCTGGAAATCCAATACTTTACCAGCCATCGGGTGATTAAGATCTGCAACCACAGCTTCTGGTGTAACTTCTACTACAAAAGCCTGGAAGTTATTTCCTTCATTATCAGATAAAGGTAAGATCGCTCCTACTGGCGGAATTCCTGCCTCCTGAAACATATCAATTGGTAATTGAGCAATAGCATCCGGCTGTTTTTCACCGTAAGCTTCTTCAGGCTGAATTACAAAATCTGCTTTATCACCTGCTTTCAAACCAAGGATATTTTGTTCAAATTTTGGAATCATCATTCCTACACCGTATAAAAATGTAAGTGGGTTTTCTGCTGTTGTTTCTTCTACTAAAACCTTAGTTCCATCTTCTTCTATCGTGTGAAGAACGTACTTTACAGCTACAACATGATTGTTTTCGATTGTCATACTTTAATTTTTTGTCGTGAGTTTCTGTTCACGATTAACAGCACAAATATACTGTTTTTGAAATCATTGATCGAGTAAACCGTTTGAAAGAAGAATTTCCCCCATACTAGTTCTCCCCTCTTTTCTCCTCACGCTTTTTCTGTCTGAGGACAAAAAGGTATAAACTCTCAACTTTTGTTCTTGCCCAATCTGTTTTTCTTAAAAACTTCAGCGAAGAGCTGATACTTGGATTATCCGTAAAACATTTAATATTGATCTGTTCGCCCAATTTTTCGAAGCCCTGATAATATTCCACCAATTCTTCAAGAATAGCGTCGAGCCTTTTTCCGTGAAGCGGATCTTTAGATTGCTGTTCCATAATTTTGTAAAGATATTAATTTCATTTCTAAACCCTGATGTTTTAAAATCGCTCCCATAAAATTGCATGTGATTACAAACATCCTTGATAAACCTCACAGGTTTTTGAAACCTGTGAGGTTTGTGCAGGTTCCTCGTAAAAATATTTTGTCAAGCATATATTGAAAAATTGTTTCCCCTATTAATCTTTAGTATTTTTGATCTGGATATATTTTCACACTCAATTCCATTTAAAATTAATCGTGAAAAAACATCAGTATGAGCAAGAATAACGAAGCCAACAGGAAAAAACATAAAAATAAAATCGATCAGAAAAAACGGAAGCAGCAAAATGCGGAAGCAGAAAGAAAAGCACGTTTAAAGCAAATTCGGGAAGATTTTAAAGCAAGACAAGAAAATGATATCGTATGAAAATTCTGCACACCGCCGACTGGCATTTGGGTAAACGCCTTGACCGTTTTTCAAGACTTGAAGAACAGGTTTCCGTTATGGATGAAATCGTTCATATTGCCGATGAACAGAATGTGAATATCGTACTGATCGCCGGAGATCTTTTTGATAATTTCAATCCTAGTGTTGAAGCAGTCGAATTATTTTATAAAACACTGAAACGTTTATCATTAAATGGAAAGCGTCCCGTGATTGCCATTGCGGGAAACCACGATTCCCCCAATCTCATCGATGCTCCTGATCCTCTGGCGCGTGAATGCGGAATTATTCTTATTGGTCATCCGAAAGCAAAGATTAATCCTTTTGAAAATGAATATTTTACAATTTCAAAATCTGAGGAAGGCTTTATTGAATTATTGTTGAAAAATTCAGAAACGCCACTTCGTATTCTGCACACCCCTTATGCGAATGAAATTCGTTTAAAAGAATATTTTGGAGAAAATAAAGAAGAGGAAATCAATAAAGTTTTAGCGGAAAACTGGAAAAAACTTGCGGATGAGCTTTGTGATGAAAACGGCATCAATATTCTCACCGCTCATTTATATATGAACAAAAAAGGAAGCGAAATCCTTGAAGAGCCTGAAGGTGAAAAACCTATTAAAATAGGCAATGCGGATCTTATTTTTTCGGATAGTATTCCTTCCCAAATTCAATATACCGCGTTGGGGCATCTGCACGGATTTCAAAATATAGGAACGGCAGAAAAACCGGTGATCTATTCATCCTCACCTCTCTGCTATAGTTTCAGTGAAGCGGGACAGAAAAAATATATTTCTATTATTCAGGCAGAATCCGGAAAAAATGTTTCTTTTGAGAAAATTCAGCTACAAAACGGAAAAAATTTAGTCCGAAAAACATTTGATTCTATTGAAAAATCCATAGAATGGCTTACTGCAAATCCAAATACTTTTGTTGAATTAACACTGGAAAGCGAGACCTTCCTGACGGCCGATGAAAGGAAACTTTTGTATCAGTCTCATAGCGGCATTGTCTATCTGATTCCAAAAATTAAAAATCAGGAATTCAATGAAAATTCGGTTCATGAGATCAATCTAAATCAAAATATAGAATCTCTGTTTCAGGATTATTTTAAATCAAAAAATGGCGGTCAGGAAGCCAATGAAGACCTGATGAAACTGTTTAACGAAATTTTAAATATATAAAGCCATGATCCCTGTTCAGCTCACCATCGAAGGACTTTATTCTTATCAGGAAAGACAGACTATTGATTTTAAAAACCTCACAGATGCAGGTTTATTCGGGATTTTCGGATCGGTAGGTTCCGGAAAATCATCGGTTCTTGAAGCTATTTCTTTTGCGCTTTACGGCGAAACGGAACGTCTGAATATGCGTGATAAAAGAGCGTATAATATGATGAATTTAAAATCAAACACCTCTTATATTGAGTTTGATTTTTTAAATTTTGAAAATAAATTATTCCGTGCTACAAGAGATTTCCGCCGAAATTCTAAAAAATTTGACGATGTAAAACCGAGTTCGGTCACTTTTTATCAGCGTATTGATGATAAATGGATTCCTCTTGAGCATTCGAATGCAGAACAAATTATTGGACTGAATTATGCTAATTTTAAACGAACCATCATTATACCACAAGGTCAGTTCAAAGAATTTTTAGAACTCGGTGCTACAGAGAGAACGACGATGATGAAGGAAATTTTTAACCTTCAGCGTTTTGATCTTCAAAATAATGTCGCTTCTCTGAATGTTAGAAACAGATCTGAACTCGACCAGTTGGAAGGACAGCTGAAAGGTTTTGAAGAAATTAATGAAGAACAAATTTCGGTTCAGAAGGAAAATTTAAAAACAGAACAGCAAAAACTTTCAGAAGCAAAGGAAAATTTTCAGAAGATCTCAAATAATTTTCTTCAGCTTAAAAATTTAAAAGCTGATTTTGAAAGCCTTACGCAGAAAAAGAAAACCTTCGGCAAGCTTTCGGAGCAGAAATCCGAGATCGATTTATTAGAAATTAAAACTGATCTTTACGACCGCCTTTCCAGAATTTTCACTCCATTACTGGTGGAAAAAGACAAACTTTCAAAGGAACTATCGACCAAGCAATCTGATGCCGAAAAACAGAATACCATTGTTAAAGAAACAGAAGCACAGTTTCACTCCATAAAAGAGCAACTTACCGCTATTCAGCCCCAGTTTGATGCGTTAGAGCAATCTAAAATACAGGAAAATGACCTGAATCTCATCTTACAGATTCTTACCCATTCGGAAGAAATAAAAAAACTTCAGGAAAGAACACAAAAAGGTTCAAATGAAGTAAAGGAAGTTGAAGAAAAAAGGAAAAAAATTCAGCATACCATTGATCAGCTTTCTAAAGAAACCGAACTTTTAAAGCTGAAAAAATTGGATTCTACCTTGCTTTTACAGGTTGGAAACTGGTTTATTCAGTATAAAAATATAAAGAAATCACAGGAAGATCAGTGTGAAAAAATAAAAAAACAGGAATTACAGATCCAGCAAATTTCTGAAGAATTAAAAGCTTTTCCTGAAAACTTTCAGGAAGACTTTAAAACGAAAAAAGTAAACCTTGAACTTCAAAAGAAAGAATTTAATCAAAAACTCGATCATTTAAAAATTCAACAAGAGCTGTCTAAATTTTCAGTTGAACTTCATCATGGTGAAGCCTGTCCGCTTTGTGGATCGTTGGAACATCCTAATATTATTGAATTTCACGATGTGAATAATGAGTTAAAAGAAATTCAGGAAAACATTCAACGAGTAGATCAGGAATTAGTTAATCTTCAGAAACAGGAAGCAGATGTTGATAAGATTTTGGAAAGAAAAAAAATCTTTGAAAATCAATTAAAGTCTGAACAGGAAACAATCACTGAAATTCAAAATACTCTACAAAATCATATTCAACAATTTATCTGGACTGAATTTAATCCTGAAAGAGAAGCTGAATTTGAGGCAAAAAGAAATTTTTCTCTGGAGACGGAAAAGCACATTGAACAATTGAACCAAACCATTTCCAAGGAACGCGAAAACTTAGCCAGGGAAATTGAAAATTTAGAAAAATATAAAAAGGCACTTGAAACATTTAAAATTCAGGAAGCTAAAAAAGAAGAGCAGATCAATAGCAATCGTTCTAATTTAAAGATCCTGAATTGGGAAAATTATTCAGATAAAACCACGGAAGAGATTGAAAATATTTATCAAAAATTATTAAAATCAAATACCGAAACAGAGAAAAATTATCAGGAATTAGTTCAGAAAGAAAAACAGATTTCTCCAAAACTGGCAGAAGAAAAAGCAATTCTGACTCAACTGGAAAAACAGATTTCAGAATTAAAGCTGGAAATTTCATCGAATCTGGAATTGATCAATACTTCATTGATTCAAAATAATTTTAATGATTTCATCGAAATCGAGACAATTTTGCTTCAGAAAATCAATATTGAAGAAACAAGAAACCGGATCCAGAAATTTAAAATAGATTTTGAAACCTTAAAGAACGGAATTCACGAACTGGAAGTAAAATTGAAAGATTTTTCTTTTGATCACGAATTGTTTGCAGCCAAAGAAAATGAATTTAATGAAGCGGAAAATCAGTTAAAGCAAATCAATGATTTGGTTGTAAAACTATCTTCTGAAATCGAAAGACTGGAAAAAGAATACCGCAAAAAAGAAGATTTACTGAAAGAGCTTTCAACGCTTCAAAAGCGCTCCGAAAATTTAAAAGTGATGACGAATCTCTTTAAAGCAGCCGGTTTTGTGCAGTATGTTTCTTCCATTTATCTGCGACAGCTTTGCGATCACGCCAATATCAGATTCCATCGAATGACGCGAAACCAACTCAGTTTGCAATTGAATGAAAACAATGATTTTGAAATCATTGATTATATGAATGAAGGACGAAGCCGAAGTGTGAAAACCCTTTCCGGAGGGCAGTCTTTCCAGGTTTCTCTGAGTCTGGCGCTGGCTTTGGCAGAAAGTGTTCAGGCCAATGCACAATCGGATAAAAATTTCTTTTTCATTGATGAGGGTTTTGGAACCCAAGACCTTGAATCGGTCAACATTGTTTTTGAAACCCTACATGCACTTCAAAAGGAAAACCGAATTGTGGGAATTATTTCGCATGTTGAAGAACTGAAAGAAAAAATTCCTGTCGCGTTGGAAATTGTGAAGGATGAAGAACGGGGAAGTATTATTACGATTATCTAATTTTGGCTGAAAGATGGAAGCTGGAGGCCGGAAGTTTTAAGAGGTCATTTTATTTATTGAAGCAGCTATATACACTAATATACTTTGTATTTTATTTATATTTGAATAAAAATATTCATTCGTGAAGAAACTCTGGCCCCATATCATCCTGATTCCATTGCTGTTGACAATTCCGATTGTTTCGTCTCCGGATTTTGACGGTACGTTATCTGTGTTCAGAGTTTCGCCGTTTCAGAGGGAATTCATTCGTTTTGTGATGGTGATTATTTTCTTTTACGTAAATCTGAATATTTTTCTACCAAAACTTTACAACAAGAAAAAATATTTAGCATTCACCATTTGTATTTTAGTCTGCTTCGGAATGATGATTTTTCTGCCTTATTATTTGGCTTCGGAAAATATTTTTTCGGGTGAACCATCAAAAATGGAAATGGCTCCGCCATCGATGCAGCCTCATCAAGGAAACTTCCCTCCACTTGCAATAGAAGGAATGCCAGAGCAACCTCTGTTTGAAAATCGTGGACCAAGAAATGAGGGTTCTTATCGACAGATGATCTTTTCCTCCGTTCTACCCTTTCTTTTTTCCTTCCTGTCGTCCCTTTTTATTTTCAGAAATAATGAGAAAAAAGAACTTGAAAAATCAAAAGCAAAAGCTGAATTATTAAATTTAAAATATCAACTTCAACCACACTTTTTGTTTAATATTTTAAACTCTATTTATTCTTTGGCCTTGCTTAAATCAGATGATGCACCTAACGGAATTTTAAAGCTCTCAAATGTGATGCGGTATGTGGTTCAGGAAAGCAGTAAAGATTTCGTTGAATTAGATAAAGAAGTTGAATATTTAAAGGATTATATTGCCCTTCAACTGGTAAGAACAGACAACAGTCTGGATTTTTCTTATACCGAAATCGGAGATATGAAAGGATTGAAAATTGCCCCTTTTATATTGGTTAATTTTATTGAAAATGCCTTTAAATATGGTTTTAATGCAGAGGAAAACTCAAAAATTGCAGTAAAAGTGATTGTACAGGAAGATATTTTGAGTTTCAATGTGTTCAATCATATTGTGAATAAAAAAGTAGCCTATGAAAACAGTCTGAAAGTAGGACTGAGAAATACAGTGGAACATTTACAACAAATTTACCCCGACAAACATACCCTGGAAATGAATAATAACGGGATGACCTTTGAAGTAGATTTAAAAATTAATTTAATCTAAGAAATATGATAAAAGCCATTGCTTTGGACGATGAAATTCTCGCGCTGAAAATTATTGAGAATTATGCCGGAAAAATTGAAAATCTTTCTCTTGAAAAGATCTTCAACACCCAAAGTGATGCCCAGAAATATTTAAACAAGTTTCCTGTTGACCTCATCTTTCTAGACATCGAAATGCCATCTAAAAACGGGATGGATTTCTACAAAAATATATCGCAAAATACCAAAGTCATTTTTACCACAGCCTATTCAGAATATGCTGTCGATGCTTTCAGCCTGAATGCCGTGGATTATTTACTAAAACCTTTTTCATTTGAAAGATTCAAGGCGGCAGTGGAAAAAGTAAAGACCAATAATGAAACCGACGAGGTGAGACATCTTTCGATCCGTGCAGATTATAAACTTCATAAGATCAATTTTGATGATATTCTGCTGATTGAAAGTCTGGATGATTATATTCAGATCCATTTAAAAGATCATTCGAAAATCATTGCGCGTTCTTCGATGAAAAATATTCTGGAAAAGCTTTCAGAAAAGGATTTCACACGCGTTCACCGTTCTTACATCGTCCCCGTTAACAATATTAAAACCATTGTTAATCGTAATATTCACATTGGCGATTTTATTATTCCGATTGGGGAAACGTATAAAGCCGAGGTGATGAGGATTGTGAATAAATGATCCTTATTCTTTTGTCTTGAAACTCCTCTGTCATTTTAATGATACCGAATTTATGAATGAGGTATTTTATTGACCACCCCGTCAAAAATTCTTACGAATTTTCGCCACCCCTCCGATGGAGGGGAATTTTTCATACCGTATTACAATTTTAAGGTATTCCGATAAATTCTTAACAAATCTTAAAAAACAATCATTTACCGACACATTTTATGGGTTTACCTCATAAATTTCATGGGAATTTTTTTTGAAAATACATTTGAAGTATCAAATTTAAAAACCGAAAAAAATGGGAAAGCTATCCTAATTGTCTTTTAAAATAATAAACCCTTAAAACCCCGTATTATGAAAACAGTAACAAGAAAAGGATTTTTAAAAAGTCTTGGGTTAGCAGGCATAACTGCTGTTGCTGCTCCTCTTTTAATCCATTGCGGAAGTGATGACGACGTTTTGGACTCAACATCCGGCAGTTCTTCAGGCTCATCGTCTACAGGATGTTCTGTAACGAATTCTGAAACCGAAGGTCCGTTTCCTACGAAATCTCCTTCAAGCCTCGTTCAGTCTGATATTGTGAGTGACAGAACGGGAGTTCCTTTAACGATTACACTTACGATTCAGAATGTCAATGCAAGCTGTGCCAGTTTACAGGGCGCGCTGGTAGATATCTGGCATTGCGATAAAGACGGAAATTATTCTGAGTACGGCGGAACGGGAATGCAGTCGGCGAACTATACAACGGTGCATTTCCTGAGAGGAAGACAGACAACGAATGCCAACGGTCAGGTAGCTTTTACCTCTATTTTTCCGGGTTGGTATAATGGTAGAGCTACGCATATTCATGTTCATGTCTACAGCTCTTCGGGGCAATCACTTTTGGTAACCCAGATTGCTTTTCCTGAAGGAAGTGACAGTGCGGTGGTGCTGGTAGGTGCCAGTACAGGCTACAAAGGAATGAGCGGCTATACTTATAATGCGAATGATAACGTGTTCAGTGATGGAACCTCCAACGAAATGTCCAGTATTTCGGGAAGCGTCAGCGGAGGTTTTTCTCTGACCCATACCATAAAAGTTTCGGCTTAAATTTTAGAGAGGTTGTTTAATATTAGTTATTACTTGTTTCCATATACGGCACAGATACATGTTGACAGAAACTATATATGTGAAGTGTTAAAAATCAAAAGCAGAAGGAATATCTGTGCCTTATGGGAACCCTTACATCTGAAAAGTTATGTTAGTCCAAAGTCCGTCAAAAATATTTAAATCCGATTTTTCGGTTTGGAAAAAGGAAAATTCATCATTGGTGAATACTATTTTTTCGGAGGAGAAAAATGTAAAGCTGAAAAGAGCTGTCGAAATCATAGTGGATGAAAACGGAGCTTCCGACTATCACTATCAGGAAAAGAGCTGTATTTTGATCATTGTTCTGTATGGTGAAATTTTAATTAATGATTTTGAAAAGCCCATTTCTTCGGAACAGGTTTTCACCTTGCAGTCGATTGAAACTGATACTTTAAAAATTCAGAACAATCTTCCGAATGAAAAAGCAGATATTCTACTACTGGAATTCAAGCATAAAGCCTCTGAGACCTTTTTTTCAGTTGAAAGTTTAAACCTCAGTGAAAAAAATATATTGATTCAGATCTCTGAAAATTTAAAATTCCCCAACTTCATCGGTCTGTATGACGGAAGAAAAGAGCAGGAATATAATTTATACAAAAAGAGAAAATCGATTTTCGGAATGGTCATCAACGGTGCTTTTGAATTCCAAAACCGATTGATGGAAACCAGAGATGCGATTCTTCTTTCTGAAGTGGAAATGCTGGAATTTGAAGCATTGAGCGAAAACGCGTTGATTTTGTTTTTTGAAGTCTGAAAACACCGTGAAAAGAAATGCTCCCAATCTGTTTCGAAGTGAAACTTCTTTTTTCATTCATTTAGATGAAAAATCAAGTGTAACCATAACTTTTTATGCAGAAAACGGAACAAAAATCCGGACAATTCTTAACCAACAGGAACTTTCAGAAGGAAGACAGGAAATCAGATTTAGCGGAAATCATTTAAAGCAGGGAGTTTATCAGGTGAAGATCATAATTGAAAATTCATCCGGAACATCCACTGAAAACCGAATACTACAGATCAATTAATAGACTTAGTATTAATTATTTTTTTTCATAATCAATTTGTTTTGAAATCAGGGCAGACGTGGAAAACTGTCCTGATTTTATTTAAAAAACTTGTTTAAACTTTTTTTACCACAAAAGATGCAAAAGATTTTAACACTTTAATTATTTAAGCTTAGTATTTAAATAAAAAAAAGAGCACATAAGTTAAAAATTTTTTTGATTTTTTCTCTTCAAACTTTTGAAACACTTTAAATAAATCCCATAAAGTCATTTGTTTCTTTTGCGGTTACATTTAAAATGAGTTTAAACAAACTTAAAATCTAAAAAGATGAAAGCAAAAATAAAACTGGCATTCCGAATTGTTATCGATCAGAATTCTACTTTGACTTGGGATAAATATATTTTTGAAGATACCTATTTTGAATATAAAATTCAGCATCAAGTCTTTGATGACAAAGAAAATCGTGCGAAAAATTATTGGGAATTGCTGGCAAAAAATCAGCATGCCGAAAGAATTCCTTTTTTACTGAGCACTTCGGTCACGAATTATATTTCACAACTGAACGGCGAGATAAAAAGCCTTCCTGATGTATTGGGAAATACCTTTTTTCCGATTGAAAGTTTTAAGCTGGATCTTATCAGTTCAAATACAGAAGATCCGTCAAAACATAAGATTGGAATTACATTTTATACTCCGGAATTAGCATTGATTGATATTATAGACAGTAAATACCTTCTCAGCAAGAATATCGATCCGGAAAATGGGCTGGAAACCTTCATGTTTGCCTTTCATCCTCAGGTTGCGATTGCGTATTATGAGAGTATTTAACGAAATGGGATTTAACCCGTTTTTAAGTATTAATTTTTTCCGCCAGGCGGATGATTACCATAGATTTTTTAAAGCAAATATCCGCTGAAAGCTCAGCGGATATTTATTTTTTTTAAAGGTTTTTGATTGTTGGCTTTACTTCTGTTCCGAACAATTCAATAGATTTCATCATCACTTCATGCGTAGGATCCCCCACATCCATATGTCCGATAAACCTTGTAATTCCGAAGATCTCTTTCATATAAGCAATTTTATCAGCAACTTCTGCAGGACTTCCGATGAACAAAGCTCCGTCTTTACTTCTTCCCCCGTCATACTGTGCTTTTGTATAAGGCGCCCAACCTCTGGAAGAACCAATTCTGTCCATCTGAGATTTATAATTATGGAAATATCCGTCTACCACATTCTGCTCATCACTTACAAAAGTATGCGAATGAACCGCAATCTGCATTTTCGATTCATCATGACCTGCTTTTATATATTCCTGTTTATAGAATTCAATTAAATTTTTAAACTGAATCGGCATTCCTCCGATAATGGCTACCACCAAAGGCATTCCCAACTGAGCCGCACTCAAAACCGATTGCGGAGTTCCGCCAACTGCTCTCCAGATCGAAAGTTTCCCGTCATTTTTTGCTCTCGGATAAACGGTTTGATTCTGCATCGGCGCACGAAGTTTTCCCGACCACGTTACGTTTTCCTCAGAATTTATTTTTAGCAATAATTCTAATTTTTCATCGAAAAGTTGTTCGTAATCGTTCAGAGAATATCCATATAATGGGAAAGATTCAATGAAACTTCCACGTCCTACGAAAATCTCAGCACGACCGTCGGAAATTAAATCCAATGTTGAAAAATCTTCATATACTTTTACCGGCTCGGAAGAACTTAAAACTGTTACTCCACTTGCCAATTTTATATTCTTAGTGATGCTTGCCGCAGCAGCCAAAACAATTTCAGGTGATGAAACTGCATAATCCGGACGGTGATGCTCACCCATCGCAAAAACATCAATTCCCACCTCATCCATGAATTTTACCTGATCCAGAATTTCACGGATTTTCACGCCTGCGTCTCTATATTTTCCGGTAGTTTGGTCAACCGATAAGTCACCAAACATTCCTATTCCTAATTCCATATTGTTGATTTTAGATAAGCAAAATTAGGGTAATGAAAACTCAGAAACATTGATCTTTGATAAGAATGGATTTTGAGAAGGGAAGATGGAGGCTGGAAGCTGGAAGTTAACACAGTTCGTTTTTTAAAGACTGATCAAACCTCCGCCTTCGATCGTCAGCTTCCTTTCCCAAAAAAAAATCCAGTCGATGTGACTGGATTTGTTGTTTATTTCTTTAAATTTTGATCAAAATAATCAGTGATCTTCTGCATTAAATGCACTCGGTCCTTCCCGATCACATTGTGCGGATGTCCCGGATAAACGAAGTAATCCAGCTGAACTCCGTTATCGACAGCAGATTTGATGAATTTTACGGAATGTTGCCAAACCACAACATCATCCTGCGCTCCGTGAATCATTAATAATTTACCTTTCAGATTCTGAACTTTATCCAAAAGATTTGCCGTTGCGTAGCCTTGTGGATTTTCCTGTGGTGTGTCCATATATCTTTCACCATACATAATTTCGTACATGCTCCAGTCGATTACGGGGCCTCCTGCAACTCCGACTTTGAAAACATCCGGCTTACGAAGCATAAAACTTGTCGTCATAAATCCACCAAAACTCCAACCGTGGATTCCCAGTTTCTGAGCATCTACGTAAGGAAGAGATTTCAGATAATCTACCCCTTTCATCTGGTCGTTCATTTCCGTTGTTCCTAAGTTTCTGAAAACCGCCTGCTCGAATTTCAAGCCACGGTTGGAAGAACCTCTACCATCCATTGTGAAAATGATATATCCGTTCTGAGCCATATATTCATACCAAAGATTTCCTGAAGCCGGAAAGGTATTGGTTATCAACTGCAAGTGAGGGCCGTTGTATAAATAAACGATGGTCGGATATTTTTTGTTCGGGTCGAAATTCGTTGGAAGAATGATCTTTCCGTACAATGGCGTTCCGTCGTCTGCTTTTAATTCAATATTTTTGATTTCCGGACGCTGATAATTTTTTAACGTATTTTCAGAAGTTAAAATATTATTTGATTTTAATGTATTCGTATTAATAACATTCACACTTCTTGGGATATTGGCATTGCTGTAAGAATCATACAGATAATTTCCGTCACTGCTTAAAACTCCTGTGTGTACGCCTTCTGCATTGTCAAGACGCTGCATTTTAAAGTTAGTCCAGTTGATTCTGTATAAATGTTTTTCCAAAGGCGTTTCTTTCGTAGATGCGAAATAAATTTCCTTTTTCTTATCATTAAAACCTAAAATATCAGTCACCAACCAATCTCCTTTCGTGATCTGAGCAACCAATCCTTTTTCTAAATTATAATGGAATAAATGATTGTAGCCCGTTCTCTGACTCTGCCAGATGAAATCTGTATTCGAATTCGGGAAGAATGTCAACGGATGTTGTGGCTCGACATATTTATCGCTCGTTTCCTCGAATAATGTTTTAACTAAATTCCCGGTTGTTACGTCATACTGATTCATTTTCATGTGATTCTGACCTCTGTTCAGCACCGCGATGAAAATATATTTTGAATCCGGACTCCATGTAACCGCTGTTAAATACTGATCTTTTTCACCTTCCACATTCAGGAAAGTCGTTTGCTGTGTTTTAATATTGAACACCCCCAACGTCACCTGATGAGAAGTCTGCCCTGCCATCGGATATTTAATGTTGTGGTTCACTGCCGGTGTTACCGACCAATCGATGATCGGATAATCTGCCACCATCGTCTGATCCATTCTGTAGAACGCTACACTTTCGGAATTGGGTGCAGGGAAAATTCCTGTATCGATTCCGAATTCGTTTCTGTGAACATTTGCTGCTCCGTTTAGAATATTTTCATTAGAATCATTTGTTACAGCGATCGTTTTTCCGTTTTTATTAACAAATAAATTATTCTTTACCGTAAATGCAAAAGTCTGGTTATCTCCAAAGATCTTCATATTCGAAGCCTCTTTATCCACAGCCACAGAATTTTTCACTTTCCAGTCGCTTCCCGATTTTTCAACCCAGACCATTTTATCATCTGCATTGTAATATCCGTTGGAATTACTGATGAACTTGATTTGTGGAACTGCCTTGAGCTTATTTTGTCCCAGATTTTTGTTCAACTGCGTTAAAGATACCAACGTATCCTGTTTGTTATTTTTTAAATCTGTAATTAAATATCCGCCTTTCACTGCCTGAATGTATGATTTCCCATCATTCGACCATGAAAATTGTGAAATATTTTTAACAGCTAAGTTCGTTCTCAAGCCATTAACTGCCTCCGCCATTGTGAATTTCTGGGTCTGAGCCATTGCTGAACCGCCCAAAACCAGCATCAATAAAGATAACTTATATAATTTCATTGCATAAAATTGAATCCACCAAAAGTAAGAAATAAAAATGGTTCGTTAAGAAGTGTTAAGACGATGTTTGGTGTTTATCGCAATTATTTTGGGGTAAGTCTAAAACTTGGGGAGAAATTGTTTACATGTATTTTTTGCCACGAATTCACGTATATTTTATTTCCCACAGATACACGGGTTTTTACAGATGCTGATGCTGATCTATTTTTGCTTAATCTTCGTATTCTATGATAAGTAGAATGGCATGGTGAGACCTGAAATGGTTATTTGTCAAAAAAACTCGGTGGAGCTTCGTGTTCACTATGTAAAGTGTAAGGAAAAGAATCTGCGAGAGCAAAAAATTTCATCTTACATTATCTAAACTTTTTGGCCTAATCCCCAACTTTTGTACCTGATCCCTCTTCCTCTTTAAGAATTTAAGAAGTCTGAACTTTATATGTTTTATCATATAATTCAAAATGAAATCTGATATTAGCCAGATTTTTCCATGTCGCATATTTAAACAAAATGAAACCGATAACCATTCCGAGTGTATTTAAGAATACATCATCTACATCAGCTACTCCACGACCTGTATACGATTGTGTGAGCTCAATCAATGTAATTGTAATAATAAAGAATAAGGTGATAGGAAAGAACTTGTTAAATTTTCTGATGCAAAGCCCCAGCCAGCCAAAAGGACTGAAGACAAATACATTTCCAATAATGTTAATTATAAAATCTTTTTCCCCGACATGACGATCCGTAAAAAACATGTGAATGGTATTAAACGGTTTTAGCTGCAGGTAAAAGCAGTCTGATGCTTCGCGGCCTGAACCAAAGAACATCATATACAATAAAAAAATGGCATATACAGAAATGAGAACTGCAAAATGTTTTTTCATAGGTTTCCTTTTGGATTAGTAATAAAAAATTTTTGTAGTGCTTATTAGTTTTAAGTTTACAATAACATCAAAAATCTTACCTTTATCATAGGTTGTTTAGAAACTTTAGCCTTATTTAATATTTTTTAACAAAAAAAAGCCTTGCTAAGGAGCAAGGCAGATTGTATTTGGTTTCAGACCTGGATGACCCCAAGATTGAATTTTTCAGTAATTGGTGCATGGTTGGCGGCTTCAATTCCCATAGAAATCCATTTTCGGGTGTCCACCGGGTTAATAATGGCATCCGTCCATAATCTAGCGGCTGCATAAGTAGATTCCGTCTGTTTTTGATATTTTTTTGAAATGGAATCAAGAATATTTTTTCTTTCCTCTTCAGAAATATCTTTTCCCTGTTTTTTTAATGTTGATTCCTGAATCTGAGCCAATACTTTCGCTGCCTGTGCGCCCCCCATTACGGCAAGGTCTGCCCATGGCCAAGCGACAATTAATCTCGGGTCATATGCTTTTCCGCACATGGCATAGTTTCCTGCACCATAAGAATTACCTGTGATAATGGTAAATTTAGGAACTATAGAATTAGAAACGGCATTGACCATTTTTGCACCATCTTTGATAATTCCTCCGTGTTCAGATTTTGAACCCACCATAAATCCGGTAACATCCTGTAGGAAAACCAAAGGAATTTTTCTCTGGTTACAATTCGCAATAAATCGTGTCGCTTTATCCGCAGAATCGGAATAAATGACTCCTCCAAACTGCATTTCGCCCTTACCGCTTTTCACAAGTTTTCTTTGGTTAGCAACAATTCCGACAGACCAACCATCGATTCTTGCCGTAGCGCAAACAATACTTTTTCCGTAATCCGCTTTATATTCTTCGAATTCAGAATGATCGACTAAACATTTAATGATATCATAAGTATCGTATTGCTCTGCTCTCGAAACGGGTATAATTCCGAAGATATTTTCAGGCTTTTCTTTCGGCTGGACACTTTCAATCCTGTCAAACCCGGCATTTTCAGTTGAACCGAGAGATTTCATAATATTTTTAATCCTGTTTAAAGCATCTTTATCATCTTTAGCCTTATAATCCGTAACACCGGAAATAGAACAATGCGTGGTAGCTCCCCCTAAAGTTTCGTTATCGATAGTCTCTCCAATCGCGGCTTTTACCAAATAGCTTCCGGCAAGAAAAATTGACCCTGTTCCGGCAACAATCATGGCTTCATCACTCATGATCGGAAGGTAGGCTCCTCCTGCAACACAACTCCCCATAACCGCCGATATCTGGATAATTCCCATCGCACTCATCTTGGCATTATTTCTGAAAATTCTTCCGAAATGCTCTTTATCAGGAAAAATCTCATCCTGCATTGGCAAGTAAACCCCTGCGGAATCAACCAGGTAGATGATGGGTAATTTGTTTTCCATCGCAATTTCCTGAGCTCTCAGATTTTTCTTTCCGGTGATCGGAAACCAGGCCCCCGCTTTTACAGAAGCATCATTGGCTACCACCAAACATTGTCTTCCGGAAACATATCCCATCACCACAACGACTCCTCCGCTGGGACACCCGCCATGTTCTTCATACATCCCATATCCCGCAAAAGCACCTATTTCTATGGAATCAGAATTCTTATCAAGAAGATATTCAATTCTTTCTCTTGCTGTCATTTTTCCCTCATCACGTAGTTTCTGAAGTCTTTTTTCTCCACCGCCTTTTTTTATTTCTGAAAGCAGCCTGTTAATTTCTGAAAGCTTCAGTCTGTTTTGATCTTCCCGTTTATTGAATTCAATGTCCATACAATTTTAATTTTTCCGTCTAAAGATACTATTTTTCGCAAGATTTTATATCTAAATAAAACAAGCGTTTAATTTATTGGTTTTCAGAAATTTATGAAATTTTTAACAAAAAAATATTTTTAAATAACTGATATTTTTTCTAACTTTACATCAGAGTAGTAAGGGGTATATTATCCCCAAAACGCTCTAGTTCCTAGTTTATTTTTTTAATAGTTTATTATTTGAAGGCCCTGAAAGTTGAACAAATTTTCAGGGTTTTTCTTTTTTAATTAAGATTAAATTTCCCCTGTAATTTTTGAATTTTTTATAAAATTTGTAAAACCTATTTGTACATTTGCATGTTGAAATTCAAAGAGGTTAAGATATGCATAAATTAGCACTGTTCAGGTTGCATTTGATTGTTTTTTTGTGGGGGTTTACTGCAATTTTAGGGAAGCTGATTCATGCTAATGCACAAATTCTTGTGTTCTACCGGATGCTCTTTGCGGCTGTTTTTCTTTTTGCCTTTATCAGAATCTATAAAAAGGAAAGCATCAAAGTTTCAAAGAAAATTTTCTTTCAGCTGGCGGCAATTGGTTTTGCAATGGCGCTACATTGGTATTGTTTTTTTTATTCAATTAAAGTATCCAATGTTTCGATTGCTTTAAGCTGTCTGTCATTATCTACTTTATTTGCCTCAGTTTTAGAGCCTATAATTTTTAAACGAAAGGTTGACATTTCTGAGGTTTTGATGGGTCTGGTTATTGTTGCCTGTATTTTATTAATATTTAAAACTGAATTTCAATACAAAGAAGGAATAATGTATGGCGTTTTATGTGCTATTTTCGGAACTATATTTTCTGTTTTCAACGGAAAAATGTTTGGAAAGACGAGCTCTGGTAATATTATTTTTTACGAAATTTTCTGCGGATGGTTTATTTTGATGATAATTTATTTGTTTTCAGGACAAATATTTCAAATGAATGAAATAAGTTACAGGGATATTGCGTTAATATGCTTATTGGCAAGTATTTTCACAGCTTTTCCGATGCTGGAATCGGTTAATTTAATGAAATATATTTCGCCTTTTACACTAATTTTAACAGTTAATTTGGAACCTGTTTATGGAATTATACTAGCTTTTTTTATCTTTGGGGAATCGGAACATATGAGCCCTGTTTTTTACGTGGCATCAGGTGTTATGATACTGGCAATCATTGTCAATGGATTTATAAAAGCTAAGAAAACAAAAAAATTAAATTAAGCATCGACATCTATGATGAAAAAATATCTTTTGCTTGCCTTCTCCCTTGTTTTTGGGGTATCTCAGGCTCAAATTATCAGAAAATATTCCAATGAATTTTTAAATATTGGAGCTGGAGCCAGAGGACTTGCCATGGGGGGAGCTGTAATATCCAATCAGGATGATGTATATTCACCCATGTGGAATCCGGCAGGGCTTATGTCGATTCAGAGAGACTGGCAAGGAGCGGCCATGCACGCAGAATATTTTGAATCCATTGCCAAATATGATTATCTGGCGTATGCAAAAGTTTTAGAAACGGGTGTTTTTGGGGTTTCAGTGGTGAGACTTGGGGTTGACAATATTTTGAATACAACTCAGATGATCGATCCTGAAGGGAATATTGACTATGACAAGATCACGAAATTCTCTCAGTCTGATTATGCTGCAGTACTTTCTTACGCCTTCAATCCCGGAGGAAACCAAAGATTGGATGTTGGGGTAAACGCAAAGTTGGTGTACAGAAATGTGGGGAAATTTGCCAACGGATATGGTTTTGGATTTGACATTGGTGCCATTTATAAAATGGACAATGGCTGGAAATTGGGAGGTATGCTTAGAGACGCAACTACCACTGTCAATTTTTGGACTGTCAATCAGAAAGAATTGTCTACGGTCGTAAACGGTGAAGAATTCAACCCGGCTCCTAAAGATAAGATGGAACTTACGATGCCAAAACTAAATATTGGGGCAAGTAAAATCTTTAATGTCAACAGCAGTGTATACATTTTACCTGAGGCAGGTCTGAATGTTGATTTCGCCAAAACAGCCGCCCTTGTCTCTACAGATTTTGCCAGTATAACGCCTTATGCAGGAGCAGAATTAGGTTATCAAAAAATGATTTTTGTAAGATTAGGGGTCAACCGCTTCCAGAATATTACAGATATCGAAGATTTGAAAAGAAAAGTTTCGTTCCAGCCAAGTGCGGGTATCGGAATCAGATATAGAGGTTTAACGCTGGATTATGCGCTTACCAATTCAGGAATTGGAGGATCTAATTTCTATTCTAATTTCTTTTCTTTGAAATTGGATATGGGAGAGTTTAGAAATGATTAATTTTAAAATATTGAAATTATATAGTATGAAAAAGATTTCAGTTGTAGTATTTTCTTTTTGTCTGACAGTTGCTTTCGGACAAAAAGTTTCTGATTATAAATATATTGCCGTGCCGGAAAAACTTGAAAGTTTCAAGAGGGATTACGGAGTTAAAGATTTTTTTATCAAGTCTTTAAAAGGTAAAAAATACGAAGTGATTTCTGCCGGTAAAGGTCAATGGCCTGCGGAAATCAATGGAAACACCTGTAATGTTATCTTTGCCGACGTAAAAGATGATAGCAGCTGGCTGGTGAATAAAGTAATATTAGAGTTTAAAGACTGTAATGATAAAGTAATTCTTGAATCGAAAGCAAGAACCGATATCAAGGAATTCGAAGAAGGTTTCCAGGATGCAGTTAAAAAAGCAATGGTAAACGTGAGTCCGTCAAATCCCACAGTTAATCTGGCTGCTGTAGAAAATACTCAGCGTGCAGAACCTGTAAAAGAGATTGCTACGCAAAATCAAACTAAGGAACCTGCAACGACAACCTTCACAACAAGTTCAGCGACTAAATTTACGAATGGTAAAGTTAATCTTCAGAAAATTCAGTTGGCAGATGATCAGTTTATATTAGCTGATCCTAACAGCTCTGTTCCTTATGCTACTTTTAAAGCTACAGCTAAAAAAGACGTTTTCAGAGTGAAATTAGCAAATGGAGAATCTACTCTTGGATATATTGAAAATGGAAATATTGTTATTGAAATCCCTCAGGCTAGCGGAGATTTTTCCAGAGAGGTTTTCAGTGGAAAATAAATAAATCCGATTGGTAAAATATAAAAATCGTCTTCATCTGAGGACGATTTTTCTTTTTTATGGAATTTAAGAATTAAAAAACTCCCAAATCACTTTCGCCTTACTTTTCCCCAAGATCTCTTCCAAAGTCACCAAATCTGCCTCCTTAATTCTTTTTACCGACTTTAATTTAGATAAAAGTAGCTCAATCGTCTTTTCACCAACCCCCGGAATTTCGTCTAATTCCGATTTTATGGTTGAGTTTTTTCGTCTTGTTCTGTGATGTTTTACTCCAAAACGGTGGGCTTCGTCTCTTACTCTTTGCAGGATTTTTAAGGTCTCAGATTTTTTATCGAGATATAAAGGAATAGGATCTTCAGGGAAAAAAATCTCTTCCAGACGTTTGGCAATCCCTACGATGGTTATTTTTCCGTAAAGTCCTAATAGTTTTAAACTTTTTATGGCAGATGAAAGCTGCCCTTTCCCTCCGTCAATCAAAATTAATTGTGGTAGGTCATCCCCTTCATCCAATAATCTCTTATAACGGCGAAAAATCACCTCTTCCATCGTGGCGAAGTCATTCGGCCCCTCTACAGTCTTGGGATGAAAAATTCTGTAATCGGCTTTGCTAGGTCGTCCGTCTTTAAAGACAACACAAGCCGAAACAGGATTAGTCCCCTGAATATTAGAGTTATCAAAACCTTCGATATGTCTGGGTTCCACAGGCATTCTCAGCAGCTTTTGCATCTCTGCCATAATTCTGTTGGTATGTCTTTCGGGATCCAGAATCTGAACCTGCTTTAATTTTTCTAAACGATATTCTTTTGCATTTTTTTCTGATAATTCAACGATTCGTTTTTTATCACCCACTTTCGGAACAATCAGTTTTACGTTCGGAATCTCCAGAGATAAATGGAAAGGTAATAAAACTTCTCTGGAATCTGAAGCGAATTTCTGACGAATTTCAATCAATGCTTCTTCCATAATATCTTCATCGCTTTCCTCAAGAATTTTTTTGATCTCTGTCGTAAAACTCTGGATGATATTTCCGTTTCTGATTTTAAAGAAATTTACATAAGCGGCGGTTTCATCACTCGTCATTCCGAATACATCCACATCATCAATATTCGGGTTAACTACCGTATTTTTTGTCTGGTAATCTTCCAGAATATCAAGTCTTTCCTTAATGATCTGAGCTTCTTCAAACTTCAGACTGCCCGCATATTTCATCATCTGCCCAGTAAGATATTCCTTTGCTTTTCGGAAATCCCCTTTGATAATCCCACGGATCGCATCAATTTTCTCATCATAATCTTCCTTGCTTTCAAGCCCTTCACAAGGCCCTTCACAGTTTTTAATATGATATTCAAGACAAACTTTATACTTTCCGTCTTCAATTTTTGCGGGCGCAAGGTTCAGGTTACAGGTTCTGAGTTTATAAATATGTTTGATCGTGTCAAGCAGAATCTTTGCCGGACGTACTTTAGCGTAAGGCCCGAAATATTCCGAACCATCTTTAATTTTATTTCTCGTTAAAAATATTCGTGGAAACTCTTCATTTTTAATGCAGATCCAAGGATAGGTTTTATCATCCTTCAACATGACATTATAAAATGGCTGATGCTCCTTAATCAGATTATTTTCCAGTAAAAGCGCGTCATATTCGCTGTTAACAATAGTTGTTTCCAATCGCTGGATTTTGCCTACCATTATTTTGATACGATATCCCGGAAGGTTTTTATTGAAGTAGGAAAGAACCCTCTTTTTTAGATTTTTGGCCTTCCCCACATACAGCAGATTTTCGTTTTTATCATAATAACGATAAACGCCTGGTTCGGATGGTAAAGTTTTCAGCTGTAGTTCTAACGAAGAATTCATATAACAAAATTAAGCAATTTAGAGCCACAAAAAAAGCTGCAGAATTACCACAGCTTTATAATGTATGTTAAAATTAAATTTTATACGTTGCTCATTTCGGTATACTTATACACCAGGAAACTGAAATAATCCCACTCTACAGAGTTTTTAGGATATTTTGTCATGAATTCCGCATTATCTCCGAAAAGGAAATCATAATTATCTTCGAAATCATCTTTGTGCAGCCATAGTACTTTGTCACCTTTTTTTACGTAATAAGATTTGATAACACCGCCTCCCAGACTTGGAGAACCCATCACAGAAAAGCCGGCAGTTTCTTTCGCTCTCGGATCGTGATAAACGGAGATAATACCATCAAATTCAGGGTTGATTACCTGCATTAAAAATTCTTTATCATCTTTTTTATTTTTCAAAGAAACTGTTTGGTTTACAAAATGGATACGGCCATTGGTTGTGGTATTTTTCAATTTTTTTGTCTGATAATTTCTGATGTTGCCCATGTATTTTGTCACTTTCATGAATTTTTCAGCTTCGTTTGGAAATAAATACATTTCGCTGATGTTATCTGCCTCCAAAACAGATGGTTTTTTCGTAACACTGTCTTTGATGGCTACTTCGAAAATCTGACCTTTTTTAGTGTCAATTTTGCTGCAAAAACCTTTCACGGTTGTTCCGTCTTTTAAAATAACGGTGGATGTTTTTTTAGGAGATGGAGTGTTGAATCCTTCATTAAAAAGATACATTTCCATTTTTTTGATGTCTTCTTTAGAATATTTTACCTTTTGGGCAAAAGTACTCATGCTTACAAGACCTAATGCAAGGAGTAAAGCTTTGAATTTCATAAGTTATTAAAATTGTTTTAAGCGCGTAAAAATAATAAATTAAACCAGTTGTGAAACAAAATATTTTTAGTCCCAATTTAGTTTTTCCAGTTATGGGTAAATGTGTAATTTTAAGACAAATTTTTAGAGAATGATATACGGTATAGATGTTTTCACTTTCCACGATGTGCTGGAAATCTGTAAAACTCCAAATAAAGCTAAACTCAATAAAGCGGCGAAAGAGCAGATCTTAAAATCTCAACAAAATGTTCAGAAAATTGTAGAGTCAGACCGATGTGTTTATGGGATCAATACAGGTTTCGGACCTCTTTGTGACACTAAAATTTCTGCTGATGAAACGGCACAATTACAATATAACTTAATTATTTCTCACGCTGTTGGTGTAGGAAAACCGATTGATAAAGAATTTTCAAAGATCATGATGATTGCTAAAGTTCATGCTTTGTCAAAAGGATTTTCAGGAGTTTCTTTAGAGGTCATCGAGAGATTGATCCTGATGCTGGAGAAAGATATTATTCCTGTGGTTCCGGAGCAGGGTTCTGTAGGTGCTTCTGGAGATTTGGCTCCGCTGGCTCACTTGGTTTTGCCATTATTGGGACTAGGAAAAGTTTGGGTTGGAAACGAAATTTTCAATACAGCGGAAGTATTAGAAAAAAACGATCTTGAACCACTGACTTTAGGTCCGAAGGAAGGTCTGGGATTGATTAACGGGACTCAGTTTATCCTTTCACATGCCATTAAAGGGTTAGAAAAATTCGAATATCTATTGGATTTGGCGGATATGACGGCTGCGATGAGCATTGAGGCATACAGAGGTTCTGAAAGTCCGTTCAAAAAAGAACTTCACGACATCAGACCATTTGAAGGAAGCAAAAAAGTGGCAGCCAGAATGCTGAAATTTCTGAAAGGTTCTGAAAATATGAAGGCTCACGAATATTGTGACAGAGTTCAGGATCCTTATTCTATGAGATGTGTTCCACAGGTTCACGGTGCGAGCAGAAATGCCTTTGAACATTTAAAAATGATGGCAGAAACGGAATTGAATTCTGTAACGGATAACCCAATCGTTTTAAGTGCTGAAGAATCGATCTCAGGAGGAAATTTCCACGGTCAGCTGATGGCGATGCCTTTGGATTATGCAACATTGGCGGTGGCGGAATTAGGAAATATTTCCGACAGAAGAAGTTATTTATTGCTGGAAGGCAAATATGGTTTACCAAGATTATTAACGGAAAGCTCAGGATTAAATTCAGGATTTATGATTCCTCAATATACTTCAGCGGCATTGGTTACAGAGAATAAAACACTGTGTTTCCCGGCTTCGGCGGATTCTATTCCTACAAGTTTAGGTCAGGAAGATCATGTGTCGATGGGAAGTATTTCCGGTAGAAAATTCAATCAGGTTCTTGGAAATCTAGTCAATATTTTATCTGTTGAATTAATGTTTGCTGCACAAGGATTAGAATTCAGAAGACCTGCAAAATGTTCAAAAATCATTGAAGAAAACTTCACTATTCTTCGTTCAAAAGTAGCTAAACTTGAAGATGACCGACTCATTGGGGATGATATGCTGGCAATTGCTGAATTAATTAATGAAAGAAGGTTTATTGTCAATTAATTTTAAACTTAAATAATACAAAGACTTCCGGAAATGGGAGTCTTTTTTTGTTTTTAAAACTCACTCTATAATTTTATTTTACAAATTACTCAGATGTTTAGGTTTTATTCTTTAATTCGCTTTTAAATAAATAATTTTATACCGTAAAAATAATCCGATGACAATCATAAGAACAGACTCTTCCAACGCAGATTTTCAATATTTAGTACAATTCCTGGATCAGGATTTAGCCGTTCGTGATGGGGATGAACACTCTTTTTATCATCAGTTTAATGCTATTAATCAGCTGAAAAACTGTGTTCTTTTGTATATTGATGAAAAGCCGGTTGCTTGTGGAGCATTCAAAAAGTTTGAAGATGATACAGTTGAGATCAAAAGAATGTTTGTTTTACCTGACTTCAGAGGAAATGGTTACGCCTCAAAAATATTGGCAGAACTGGAGATTTGGGCAAAAGAGGACGGTTTTAATTTTGGTGTGTTAGAAACCGGATTGAAACAACCTGAAGCCATTGCTTTATATCAAAACAATGGCTACAAGCTTATTCCCAATTACGGACAATATATTGGCATCGAAAATAGTGTCTGCTATAAGAAGGCACTCTAGTACCTTACACTGATTAAGCATTTCAGGCTCAACAAAATTAAAGAAAACTTAAAATTTCATTTTTATTTAATTCATTATAAAGTGATATCTTGGTTTAACCAATCAAAATATTATCTATATGAAGAGAAATGTATTTTACCTTATGATGTTGTTCTTGGTTTTCACTGCTTGTAACAGGGAAGACGTTCAGAATAGTCCCGCTACTTTTGAAGTGGCGCAGAAAGATCCGTTAAGCTCAAAACAGATCAATGAAAAGATTAATGAAACTATTAAAACCAAAGGAAAATTTTCCTGGAAAGAATCTTCTGATCATTTTCTATGGAGTGCCATCTTTCAGGGAAATAAAATTGCGTCCATCGGTTTCGGCTCATCTTTTGACAGAGGTTCTGATCCCAATAGTACTGCTACTGAAAACCAAATTTTAGATTTAATTAAAAAATACGAAGGAAAAACAGACCGTATTTTATTATCTTCAGATCAATTTTTAAATCAGATTGATGTGGCGGTCGAAAAGCAGGAAACAATCATTGCTCTTCGAAAGATGAAAAATATCCGTTATGTGGAGCCTGCGGATTACCGTTATTTTGAAAATGAGAATAAGTTCAACGGTACAGCAGCAAAATCCAGCGGAAGTTCTTCTGGCTGCGGATTTGAATCAACTGCTTTGAGCACGACAGACTACACAACGGTAACTCCCAATGCAAAAGCACCGTGGTCTTTCACAAAACACAATATCATCAATGCATGGAGTTACAGCACAGGAGCCGGAGTAACCATAGGACTGATCGACAGCGGAGTTTCTCCTGAACAGGCTTTATTGGGAAACAGTTTCAACAACGGACTTTCTTCCGGAAGAACGATCAGTAAAAACGGGGTCTATGTAGATTCTGTCTGGCCTTGGAGTACCGGTTATGATGGTTCTGCAGATAAATGCGGACACGGAACGAGTATGGCTTCAGCAATGGCAGCTCCCAGAAATAACCAGGGACAGCCGGTTGGAGTGGCATATAACGCTAATCTCGTAACTTACAGAGCGGCATCTAATGTGGTTTTGGATGGTTATCATGAACAAAACGGAGTAAAAATAGCCTTTACGGAATTAGGAAATAACAGCAATGTCAAGATTATTTCCATGTCGATGGGACATATTTTCTCAGTAGGGAAAATTGAAGACGGAGTAAAATATGCGTATTCAAAAGGAAAACTAATTTTCTGTGCGGGCGGAACTTCCACAAGTTTTACGACATTTGTCGGCGTTATTTTCCCTGCATGGATGCCCGAAACACAAGCTATTACTGGAGTCAAAGAAAATACTTCCAATCAGAAATGTGATGTTTGCCACTCGGGTGCTGAAATTGCTTTTACCTATCAAATGGAAAGGGCTTCAGAAAATCATATTCCGGTACTGAGCTATTACAACGCGCAAACAGATTACGTGGGCGGTTCGTCTGTAGCAACGGCCTCTACAGCAGGAATTGCAGCATTGGTTTGGTCTAAAAATCCTTCCTGGACGAGAGATCAGGTCTTGAATAAAATGAGACAGTCTGCAACGTACTATCCGACGAAAAATGGAGATTACGGATATGGGAATATCAATGTTTTACAGGCTGTTCAATAAGTCTTAACTAAAATTTTTAACCGCAAAAGTCCTAAATAAAGTTTTGCTATTGCTAACATTTGCATAGCTTAAACAGATAGCTAAAAAAAAACGTTTGTCTCTTTTGCGGTTAAATTTAGATCAATAAATTCTACTAATCTCCCAACTGATAATCCAGAGGCAGCATATTTTCAATTTTATTTTTAGAAAAATCTCCTTCAGTGATCAATAAATCCGGAGTGGTAATATTTCCGTCTTTTGAAACCTCAAAAGTTTCACCTTCAGGATGCAAAAAAGAGGATATGATAACAGGTTCCTTCGTTTTTATAAATTGCTTCCCTTTTAATTCGTAATAATATTTCTTATAGTTCACCTGAAGCATATCTTTAAAGCTAAACCATACTTTTCCGTCCTCTCTTTTCACATAGTCGGCGTCTGGGATGAGGGTTTTAGTAATCGCTAAGGCGTAAGGTTTATTGGCGTTTTTTCTTTGGGATATATTTAAGATATCATCGGGAACTGAGGCAACTCTCGAAATTCTCGCCATTTCTTTAAAGTTCTTCAAGGCTTCCAGTTCTTCTGAATTCGGATATTTCGGATTCGGAACTTTCACCACATGATTGACTATAAACTGATCTTCAGAAATCGTATTCTGATAAATACTTCTGAAAAAATGAAGCATATTTCCGTCGTAGGCATTCATTCGGTTAAGTTTTATTTTATCTGAATTTTTGGTTTCCCTGAAAAAGCTTGTACCAACATAATTCACCATTTTTTCATTGAAATCTGCGGCGAAATTGATAAGGTTATATTCAATCTGATAGCCCAGAATTTTATTTTCAATAATTAATGTTTTCGGAGCTTTTACCTTAAGCGTCTGATTCTTTTTATCGAAAGCAAATTTTAAAGTCCGCTGATTTTTAATTCTTACATTTTCACGATCATGACCAATAAAATTATCAAGGAAATAATTGATGAAATTCTTGTACGCTTCTTCTGTATAAGGAATAATTCTGACTTCCTCAATATCATTGCTTTTGAGTAAAATTACTTTTAACGTTTTATTGAGAACCGCTGAAACCGGCGTAGAATAGGTTTCATATCCTTCTTTCTGAAAAACAATATTCCCTGAATTGTTGGACGATATATGTAAGCTAAAACTCCCGTCTTCTTTAGAGCTGGTTCCGGTTTTTGTGCCGTCAATATAAATAGCGACGTTCACAATTTTCTGCTCAGCGTCATTCACTACAGTTCCTTTAATGACCTGTGCAATTGTCATATAAAAAGGCAATAAGACTAAAAAAAGTAAAAGTGTTTTTTTCATGGTAAACAATATTACTACTTTTTTAGTGATAAACAAATTTTTAATTACTCCCCGTAATTTTACTTAGCTATAAAATTGAGTATAAGTACGCTAGCATTATTTTTCTTTCTTTGGTAGCTTTGTCATGTGATCATATCAGTAAATTTTTAAACATGATAAAAAGTGGTGGCAATCGATCTCAGTTTTTATCTTAATAAAAGTATTAAAAAAATAATGACCATGGAGTCCGAAAACCATTAAAAACGGGGCGAAATCCGAAAAGCCAAAAGAGTAGGAATTTTAACTAATACAAAATAGTAATCATGGCAACACAAGAATTATTAGCAGGAGGGTGGACAAAATATCACGCTCTTACACCGGAAGATCAAAACGTATTTAACGAAGCAATACATGGATTCGTGGGCGTAAATTATAAGCCACAGGAAGTGTCTACGCAATTGGTGAACGGAAAAAATTACCGTTACAAATGTTTAGCCTCTTTGCCCGGAGCTTCTCAGGTTGTTTGGGAAGCTGTTGTGGAAATTTATGCTCCGATTGAGGGGAAGCCACACATTGTGTCTATCCACAAAATTTAGTAAAATCCATATTCGTATAAGAATCGGAGGAAATTTTTTCTTCCGATTTTTTATTTATCCAATTCTCACGCTCGTCATACTCAGCGAACCGCCAATTAATTCATCATTAAATAAAGCCAGATCCTCAGATTTATTTTTTAAACCTAAAGTGTAAATTAATGGTAAATAATGATCCGGAGTAGGAACCGCGTATCGTAAAGAAGTTCCCTGTTTTTGATAATCGATAATAGGCTGAAAATCTCCGTCCAGAAGCCAGTTGTTGGTTTTCTCACGAGCTTCAATAGCCCAATCCCAGCCAGCTCCGACTGTATTGATATTTCTCCAGTCAATTAATCTTAAATTATGAACAATATTTCCGCTGCCGATCATTAAAATACCTTTTTCGCGGAGTTTATTTAATCTTTTCGCTAAATCAAAATGATATTGCGGAGGTTTTGTATAATCAATACTCATCTGAATGACAGGAATATCAGCATTCGGATACATGTGTTTAATAACAGACCATGCACCGTGATCTAACCCCCAATTATGATCTTCTTCCACCAAAACAGGCGCTAACAGCTCCGCCGTTTCATGTGCCAACTCAGGATTTCCGGGAGCCGGATACTGAACATCAAACAAAGCCTGCGGAAAGCCACCGAAATCATGAATCGTTCTTGGCATATCCATCGCAGTCACTTTCGTTCCTTGGGTGTACCAATGCGCGGAAATACATAAAATAGCATTCGGCTTCGGAATTTCGGTTGCTGATTTCCTGAAACCCTTCACAAACTGATTTTCTTCAATCGCGTTCATAGGTGAACCGTGTCCCAAAAAAAGAACAGGCATTCTCTGTGTATTTCCGAAATTTTCGCTGAGGTTTTGTAGATCGTTGAGGTTCATTTTTTATAGATGATTACATTAAAAAAGGTTCAAGGTTATTAGAAATCCCCGAACCTTTTTATGTTTAATTTTTTTTTGATTTAAAATAGAATTGGCATCCTATTCTAATTTAAGTCGTCCCTTCGGAACTCCTAAAAAATTAGTTTAATTAAGCTTGTTTTACAAACTGTAATTCTCCAGCGATTTTTACTTCCTCGCTTACCATTACACCTCCCGCTTCAAGAGCTGCATTCCAGTTTAATCCGAAATCTTTTCTGTTGATTTTCCCTTCGAAAGAGAAACCTGCTTTCGTATTCCCCCATGGATCTACGTTGATCCCGTTGAAATCTACATCAAGAGTTACAGGCTGTGTAATCCCGTTAATTGTTAAATTTCCTGTTACTTCGTTGTTCAATGCAGAAGATTCGAAAGTAATGGTTGGGTTTGCTTCAGCATTGAAGAATTCGGCAGATTTTAAGTGGTTATCTCTGTCCGTATTGTGTGTAGAGATAGAATCTGTCTGAATAGTAGCTGTAGTCTTTGCATTGGCAAAAGTATCATCTTCAGCATCAATTTCTGCAGTGAAGTTGGTAAAGTTTCCTTTAATATTAGAGATCATCATGTGTTTTACTTTAAAAGTAAGTTCACTGTGAGCAGGGTCTAGGTTCCATTTTGTAGCCATTGTATTAATATTTTTTGTTGTTAATTATAGTACAAATGTACACCAGATTGCGGACGAAATCATTGATTTAGGATAAGAAATCACAAATTTCTATCAAATTAAAAAAGGTTCTGGCTTCTGGCTTCTGGCTTCTAGCAAAAATACAAGTATCAATGGGAGACATGACAATTTTTTATTGCCACGAATGCACGAATGATATTTTCATTTCCCATAGATCATAGAGTTGGTTTGCTTCTTTAGGCTTTCGGAGATTGTCTTTGATTTTACGGTCATAAAAGGACCGGTGAAACCTAAAATATAATCTCATTTATTAAGATTGCTAATTATTTGCGATTAGAATTTACCTTACCTATTCGCAGATTTCTTATAGTAACAGGTCGCTCCTACGGAGCTTTTTCGCCGGGTCAACATCTGGGGCTATTAACAGATCGCCCCTCCGGGGCTTTCCCGCTTCTGGCTTCTGGCTTCTGGCAAAAATACAAGTATCAATGGCAGACATGACAATTTTTTATTGCCACGAATGCACGAATGATATTTTCATTTCCCATAGATCATAGAGTTGGTTTGCTTCTTTAGGCTTTCGGAAATTATCTTTGATTTTACGGTCATAAAAAGGATCGGCGGAAGCAAAAATGTAATCCTATCTATTAAGATTGCTAATTATTTGCGATTGGAATTTACCTTACCTATTCGCAGATTTCTTTATAGTAACAGGTCGCTCCTACGGAACTTTTTCGCCGGGTCAACATCTGGGGCTATTAACAGATCTCCCCTCCGGGGCTCTCCCGCTTCTAGCTTCTAGCTTCTAGCGTCTGACATCTGGCATCTGGCATCTGGCAAAGGTAACTTTGTTTGAGTTTCGAGCAAAAAAAAAGTCTCATACTAATTAAAGTATGAGACTTTTTAATAAAAACTGGCGGCGACCTACTCTCCCGCGTTAGCAGTACCATCGGCGCTGGTGGGCTTAACTTCTGTGTTCGGAATGGGAACAGGTGAGCCCCACCGCTAAAACCACCCTAAATATGGTTTAATATAACAATGTAGTTAATGTAACAGTGTAACAATTAATTTTATTTCTTACAATTATTGTTACATTGGTTAAATGGTACATTCTTAAATTATATGTATCGGTAAATTTCATCACAAAGGCAAAACCAGTGGCGCACTTATAAGGCTTGTTTAATAGCAACCAATAGGCTATAAATCTACGGGTAATTAGTACTACTCGGCTATGCTGTTACCAACTTTACACCTGTAGCCTATCAACGTGGTCATCTCCCACGACCCTTAAAAGATGTCTCATCTTGAGGCGAGTTTCGCACTTATATGCTTTCAGTGCTTATCTCTTCCAAACGTAGCTACTCAGCGGTGCACCTGGCGGTACAACTGATACACCAGAGGTTTGTTCAATTCGGTCCTCTCGTACTAGAATCAAGCCCTCTCAAACATCTAACGCCCGCAATAGATAGAGACCGAACTGTCTCACGACGTTCTGAACCCAGCTCGCGTGCCACTTTAATGGGCGAACAGCCCAACCCTTGGGACCTTCTCCAGCCCCAGGATGTGACGAGCCGACATCGAGGTGCCGAACCTCCCCGTCGATGTGAGCTCTTGGGGGAGACTAGCCTGTTATCCCCGGAGTACCTTTTATCCTATGAGCGATGGCCCTTCCATACGGAACCACCGGATCACTATGTCCTGCTTTCGCACCTGATCGACTTGTTGGTCTCACAGTCAAGCACCCTTATGCCATTACACTCTACGCACGGTTACCAAGCGTGCTGAGGGTACCTTTGAAAGCCTCCGTTACTCTTTTGGAGGCGACCACCCCAGTCAAACTACCCACCACGCAATGTCCTTCTAAAAGAAGTTAGGCTCCAAGTAAGTAAAGGGTGGTATTTCAACGTTGACTCCACAAACACTAGCGTGCCTGCTTCAAAGTCTCCCACCTATCCTACACATTACTTACTCAAAGTCAATACGAAGTTATAGTAAAGGTTCACAGGGTCTTTTCGTCCCATTGCGGGTAATCGGCATCTTCACCGATACTACAATTTCACCGAGCTCGTGGCTGAGACAGTGCCCAGATCGTTACACCATTCGTGCAGGTCGGAACTTACCCGACAAGGAATTTCGCTACCTTAGGACCGTTATAGTTACGGCCGCCGTTTACTGGGGCTTCAGTCAAACGCTTCGCTTACGCTAACGCCCTTCCTTAACCTTCCAGCACCGGGCAGGTGTCAGACCCTATACAGCATCTTTCGATTTAGCAGAGTCCTGTGTTTTTGATAAACAGTCGCCTGGGCCTCTTCACTGCGGCCACCATTGCTGATGGCGTCTCTTCTTCCGAAGTTACGAGACTATTTTGCCTAGTTCCTTAGCCACGACTCACTCGAGCACCTTAGGATTCTCTCCTCGACTACCTGTGTCGGTTTTGGTACGGGTTGCTTCACTTCGGCTTTTCTTGGATCCGAGTTCACTACAGCAGCTTCGCCCGAAGGCTAGGCCTTGACTATTCCGTCAGTCTCCAGTAGCTACATCGAACCGTCCCCTTTTTAATGTGAGCAAGTATGGGAATATTAACCCATTGTCCATCCACTACCCCTTTCGGGTTCGCGTTAGGTCCCGACTAACCCTCAGCTGATTAGCATGGCTGAGGAAACCTTAGTCTTTCGGTGAGGGGGTTTCTCGCCCCCTTTATCGTTACTTATGCCTACATTTTCTTTTCTGTCCGCTCCACAATACCTCACGATACTGCTTCGGCGCAAACAGAATGCTCTCCTACCAGATGTAATAAATTACAAATCCATAGCTTCGGTAATATGTTTATGCCCGATTATTATCCATGCCGGACCGCTCGACTAGTGAGCTGTTACGCACTCTTTAAATGAATGGCTGCTTCCAAGCCAACATCCTAGCTGTCAATGCAGTCCAACCGCGTTGCTTCAACTTAACATATATTTGGGGACCTTAGCTGTTGGTCTGGGTTCTTTCCCTCTCGGACATGGACCTTAGCACCCATGCCCTCACTGCCGCAGAACATTTATTAGCATTCGGAGTTTGTCAGGAATTGGTAGGATTTGACTCCCCCGCATCCAATCAGTCGCTCTACCTCTAATAAACTTTTTTACGACGCTGCACCTAAATGCATTTCGGAGAGTACGAGCTATCTCCCAGTTTGATTGGCCTTTCACCCCTACCCACAGGTCATCCGAAGACTTTTCAACGTCAACCGGTTCGGTCCTCCACTTTGTGTTACCAAAGCTTCAACCTGCCCATGGGTAGATCACAAGGTTTCGCGTCTAATCCTACTAACTATGCGCCCTATTCAGACTCGCTTTCGCTCCGGCTCCGTAACTTAATTACTTAACCTCGCTAGTAAAATTAACTCGTAGGCTCATTATGCAAAAGGCACGCCGTCACCCAACTTGTGGGCTCCGACCGCTTGTAGGCGTACGGTTTCAGGTTCTATTTCACCCTTCTATTCGAAGTGCTTTTCACCTTTCCTTCACAGTACTTGTTCACTATCGGTCTTTCAGGAGTATTTAGCCTTGGAGGATGGTCCCCCCATATTCAGACAGGATTTCACGTGTCCCGCCATACTCATTTATCATCTTAATATACCTTTCGAATACCGGGCTATCACCGTCTATGGCTGTTCTTTCCAGAACATTCTTCTAAATATATAAAAACTTTTGGGCTAATCCGCTTTCGCTCGCCACTACTTACGGAATCTCTTCGATTTCTTTTCCTCAGGGTACTTAGATGTTTCAGTTCTCCTGGTTTGCTCCTCTTACGAGGTGACAGGTCTTCAACCTGCCGGGTTGCCCCATTCGGACATCTGCGGATCTATTCGTGTGTGCCAATCCCCGCAGCTTTTCGCAGCTTACCACGTCCTTCTTCGCCTCTGAAAGCCTAGGCATCCGCCATACGCCCTTAACGATTTCTTTCCTATTTTTAGGTTACTCAAGCACTTATAAGTGCTCGGTTTTCTCTTTGTGATGTCTTTACCGTTAATGTCAATGATCTTAATTTCTTCTCTTCCGTTTGATGAACAATTGTTGTTTTTGGCTCCAATCGTAACTTTTAAATCAAACTTCCAAAACTGTGGAGAATAAGGGAGTCGAACCCTTGACCTCCTGCGTGCAAGGCAGGCGCTCTAGCCAGCTGAGCTAATTCCCCCTCTAGTTGAGTGTATGAGTAGTAGTGTGGGAGAGTTTGAGCGTTAAACTCATATTCCCTTATACTCTAAAACTCTTATACTCAAAATTAGTAGTCTCGGGCAGGCTCGAACTGCCGACCTCTACATTATCAGTGTAGCGCTCTAACCAGCTGAGCTACGAGACTTCGTTATAATTTTAAATTTTAAATTGAAAATTTTAAATGCTTTTTAAATCTAAAATCTATAATTTATAATCTAAAATCTCTCTATCCCTATACTAATTTCTAGTGGGTTTTATATTTTTTATATAATCAACCAAACAAAAAACTAAAGCTTTACTTTAAGTAAGTACTTGTGTATCTTGCGATACTAATTTTGTTTAACGTCTAAAGACGCTCTAAAATGAGATGTTCCAGCCGCACCTTCCGGTACGGCTACCTTGTTACGACTTAGCCCTAGTTACCTGTTTTACCCTAGGCAGCTCCTGTTACGGTCACCGACTTCAGGTACCCCAGACTTCCATGGCTTGACGGGCGGTGTGTACAAGGCCCGGGAACGTATTCACCGCGCCATGGCTGATGCGCGATTACTAGCGATTCCAGCTTCATAGAGTCGAGTTGCAGACTCCAATCCGAACTGAGACCGGCTTTCGAGATTTGCATCCTATCGCTAGGTAGCTGCCCTCTGTACCGGCCATTGTATTACGTGTGTGGCCCAAGGCGTAAGGGCCGTGATGATTTGACGTCATCCCCACCTTCCTCTCTACTTGCGTAGGCAGTCTCACTAGAGTCCCCAACTTAATGATGGCAACTAGTGACAGGGGTTGCGCTCGTTGCAGGACTTAACCTAACACCTCACGGCACGAGCTGACGACAACCATGCAGCACCTTGAAAATTGTCCGAAGAAAAACACATTTCTGCGTCTGTCAATTCCCATTTAAGCCTTGGTAAGGTTCCTCGCGTATCATCGAATTAAACCACATAATCCACCGCTTGTGCGGGCCCCCGTCAATTCCTTTGAGTTTCAAACTTGCGTTCGTACTCCCCAGGTGGCTAACTTATCACTTTCGCTTAGTCTCTGAATCCGAAGACCCAAAAACGAGTTAGCATCGTTTACGGCGTGGACTACCAGGGTATCTAATCCTGTTCGCTCCCCACGCTTTCGTCCATCAGCGTCAGTTAAGACATAGTGACCTGCCTTCGCAATTGGTGTTCTAAGTAATATCTATGCATTTCACCGCTACACTACTTATTCCAGCCACTTCTACCTTACTCAAGAACTGCAGTATCAATGGCAGTTTCACAGTTAAGCTGTGAGATTTCACCACTGACTTACAGATCCGCCTACGGACCCTTTAAACCCAATAAATCCGGATAACGCTTGCACCCTCCGTATTACCGCGGCTGCTGGCACGGAGTTAGCCGGTGCTTATTCGTATAGTACCTTCAGCTACTCTCACGAGAGTAGGTTTATCCCTATACAAAAGAAGTTTACAACCCATAGGGCCGTCGTCCTTCACGCGGGATGGCTGGATCAGGCGCTAACCCATTGTCCAATATTCCTCACTGCTGCCTCCCGTAGGAGTCTGGTCCGTGTCTCAGTACCAGTGTGGGGGATCACCCTCTCAGGCCCCCTAAAGATCAATGACTTGGTAGGCCGTTACCCTACCAACTATCTAATCTTGCGCGTGCCCATCTCTATCCACCGGAGTTTTCAATATTAATTGATGCCAATCAATATATTATGGGGTATTAATCTTCCTTTCGAAAGGCTATCCCCCTGATAAAGGCAGGTTGCACACGTGTTCCGCACCCGTACGCCGCTCTCTCTGTCCCGAAAGACAAATACCGCTCGGCTTGCATGTGTTAGGCCTCCCGCTAGCGTTCATCCTGAGCCAGGATCAAACTCTCCATTGTATGTTTGTTCTGACTCACTCAAAGTTTTGACGCTTTAGTTTTTCCTTACTTGGTTGTTATATTATATTTCAATGAACTTCGTTCTTTCGCTTTTTTACCAGGACAATCTTTCTGTCAGTGTCGTCCCGTATTTGCGAGTGCAAAAGTAATAACTTATTTCTTATTGACCAAATTTTTATGAAGAAAATTTTAAAGTTTTTTGATGACCTTAACTCTTCGTTTATTATTTATCAACCTCACTCCTGCTCCCCGTTTTACCGGACTGCAAAGATACAAACTTTTTCTAAACTCGCAAGCTTTTATCTAATTTAATTTTGAAATTATTTTAAATTAAAAACTGGTAGTTTTTATTTGTTTATCTTAAAGTGATCTTTAATTTATTGCTTATTCAAAAGCTCTTCTGCGCTTACTGACATACTCTCGTTTTCAGTGGGGCAAAGATAAGGGCTTTGGACAATACAATCCTAATTTATTTAACATAATGTTTACTTTGAGTTCATATTTGAGCGTAACGAGCTGATTGATTGGGAGATTTTTTTTTGATTGAAAGGGTTTTCTGTGCGAGGATTTTGTATGCGTGGGTTGTAGAGTTTGAGGGGTCGGTGGGTTTGGGGGGAGTGGAGACCATGAAGTTGAAGATATGTAGAATGGGATTATGTTCTATTAGATAAGAAAAACTTATAGGTTTTGAAAACCTATAAGGTTGGGGGTTAAATGGTGGATGATGGCAAGGTTATGTTATCATATAGATGGGAGCAGCTTCGGAAGAACCACCTCGTCATAAATTCTTTGAATTTTTGACACTCCTCCAGAGGAGGAGAATTTTTTAGAGTGGGGATCTGAGGGTGGGAAATGCTTCAATTGAACGTTTTTTAAGTGATGTGAACTTGAAGGGCAATTCGGGTAAATCAGTACTCTGTCTTGTTGGATCTTTTTACTTTTTACTTCTTACTTTTTACTTCTTACTTCCTGCTTCCTGCCTCATGTGAAAAAAGGGAGACTCCCCTAGCCCCGATTGCAGCGGCATCCTTTTTTGGCGAAGGATTGAAAAAAGAAGGGGGAAAAAAGATACAGCGGAAAGCGGGAAAAAGCTACTTATGAATTACTCGAAAGAAGCGGTAAGGTTCGGGTGAGTTGGAATGTTTGGAAACTACCTTGCTCCCGGGAATGTGTTAGATGAATTTTTTGACAAATAGTTTGTATGTGTAATAGCCGATAAGGCAGCCGATGGTATCTGCGACGATATCGAGGGTTTCCATAGATCTTCCAAGTCCCATTTCTTCCTGAAGGATTTCAGTAAGAAAGGCGTAGATAAGAATGATCTGAAAAAAATAGGAAAATCTAATTTTAGGGAAAGTGGCAATAAAGCAAAATCCCAATGCGGCAAAGATGCTTAGGTGCAAAACTTTGTCGAGGCCGTTGAACATGAACCAGTATTCCTGGTTTTCTTCTCCCGGCTTTAGCAGCATATAAGTAAGAAATGCCCAATAAATGGGCAATATCTTACTAAATATTTTTGAAATCTTATCCAATGATCGCCTGATATTCTTCTGCAGATAATAATTCTCCGTGATCAGCACCTTCAGCAATTTCTAATTTGATGATCCATCCGTCTCCATAAGGATCTGAATTTAATGTTTCCGGAGCATCTTCTAAGTCTGAATTAAACTCAATCACTTTTCCTGCGATCGGCAAGAACAGGTCTGAAACTGTTTTTACAGCTTCTACACTTCCGAATACTGCACCTCCTTCCAAATCATCATCTACAGTATCTACATCTACATATACGATATCCCCAAGTTCTCCTTGTGCGAAATCTGTAATACCAATGGTAGCCACATTACCTTCGATCTTAATCCATTCGTGATCTTTAGTGTACTTTAATTCTGATGGTGTGTTCATTTTTAAATTTTTATTTTTACAAATGTATTCAAAATTCTATAAGCTTCAAATACCCCCTATAAAAAATGTCCCTCAATTGGAGGGACATTTTTATCGTTTTGTTATTTTAGAAACCTCCACCGGTTTCACCGAAGGTAAATGTTGCTGAGATCCCGGCTCTGACCGTTGATAACGGGAACGCCGTGGAAATCTTATATTTTGAAGTCATCTGCTCGTAGAATACTCTTAGGTTCAGGTTTTCTGAAACGTTGTAATCTGCAGAAAGCTTAATATTCATTAATCTCTGCCCTCCCGTGATTTGAGAATCGTCTAACAAGATGTTTGTAATACTTGTTCGGCTGTCTCTCAATGAGAAGTCTCCTCTAATGTTTAAATCGCTTCCTTTTCCTTTACCTCTTCCTCTCACATTCGTCATTCCTAATCTGAAGTTACGGATGATATATCCTAATCGAACTACATATTCCGTATTTGCATCTTCCGTTAAAGTATGGTTTACCAATCCTAATAATAACATTCTGTTTTTGTTGTACTGAATACCAAACTGCATATTATTTCTCATGGTAACATCAATCCCGATAAGCGGTGAGAAAGATTCAACATAACCAACCTGAGAGAATGTGTATGGGTTGATAAAGTCTCCATTCACATCTAATCTCTCCCCTGTATAAGTTGCGTTATAATAATCCACACTCGATTGAATTCCCGTTGCAGTATACGTTGCATTATACGCATGTAAAATATCAAACTTTGAGAACTGTCCACTAATCACAGGAATATTCTTCAATCCGGAGTATGTAACCTTCCAGTTAGGAACCGGTAATCCCGCCTTTTTGGCATTTCCGATTGCTTTTGCCGATTTACCTTCCACTGCCGCTCTGAACGCTGGAATTAATACATATGCATTGGCAATACTGTAACCCTGTTTGAAACCATCATTTCCCTGAATACCAATCATCTGTTGAGAAATTGCTCTTGCATTTTCCCTGATCGCCTGGTAAACCGCAGCTCCATCTTTGAATGATGTCTTCAGCAACATCGCTGAATTGGAATAAGTCACCATATCGGTGGCAAATGAGTTATTAAACCCTAAAGACTCTGGCCTGCTCGGGTCATCAACAATAGCATCCACATTAAATCCTGACTGTGTAAGATTTCTGTTATAGGTATGCAATGCGTTAATATCAATTCTGAAATCGGCAAGAGGCACTACCTGCAGACTTGCTCTTAATTCTTTGGTTGACATTTGGATATAAGGGTCCGTCATGTAAGCTGAATTACTCAACCATCCATTTTCAATTGCCGTTCTTCTTATATCTGCCTGAGATCCCAAAAGAAACCCTATGGTCGGGCCTCCCAAGGTCTGTCCGTATCCGTACCAATTCGGTGCAGAAACCAATCCCGGAAGAACGGTACCATTATTTTCAGAGTAGCTTACATCCAATGTTTTGAAAGAAGTAAGGAAAAAAGCCATACTCTGAAATACGCTAAGTTTATTTTTGAATTTATAGCTCTTATATTTAAATCTTTTTTTCTCCCACTGCTGCGTATAAACATTGTTTAACGAATCCATTTCCTGCTTACGCTTCTGAAGTTTCGCTGTAATGTCTTTAAAGTATTTAAACTGGCCAAAAAACTTGGAAAAATCTGCTGTACCTGTGGCTTGAATCACATTAGTATTTTGCCCCACCGAGCCCAAACTCGCCGGTAGGTTGGTATCAGGATCAATAAAACTAAGCAAAGAAGTAGACCTTGCATTCCAGTTATAGGTGAAGCCGTAGCCCACTTCCGCATCGATGAAATCCAAATAGGGTAAGTACTGGAACGGCAATTTATAATTCAGCTGTACCCTATGGTTGTAAAGAACCGGTCTACCCGATCTGAATACATTTCCAAAAATGGCACTGTTGTCCATGGTGTTTACATCCACATTGTCATTCAGTGTTCTGGTTGCGGAGTTGATCTCCAGCTTCAATGATTTAGTGAAGTTAAATCCTAAACCATACTGCCATCCGAAATAGAAGTTTCTGTTTCTAATGGCCCCGAAGTCATCCGATACATTCCCACTTAAGATGGATTCTATATTTCTAAATTCAAGCTCATTGTAATTTCTGTCGACTTCTGTTCTGAAAGATAATCTTGTCGGAATCGGATTAAAATTAAACTCTTTAACCCATTTCAGATATTTTGTAGATTTTGCCGTATCGCTGATCATTTTGTTGAACGGCTTTACTACCCATGGTTTGAAGGTATAGTTATAGTCTACATATCCTCTCAGATACTGTCTGTAATTTCTCTTCGTATAAATATCCCTGTAATAGTCGTCATTATAAACAGCCGTTACCGAAACGTTCTCTATATCGTAGAATTTAGGTTTCTTATTGGTATTCACTCTTTCCTTATGCATGTTCACTACCCCGATACTTCTTTGCTGGGTATAGGTTCTTGCCACTTTCTTAAGCTGCTCTTTGTTGGCTGCTTTACTAAACTCAACATCGGTATCCAAAGGATTATATTTTGGATCTTCGATGGTCTGCGAATATGAGTAGTTTAAAGGAATTTTGATCCCTGTTTTTTCAGGAAGTAATTTATCTACGTTCACTGCTGCGTTGATACTGAAAGCCGATTGGGTAGACTGGCTTCTTTCTGCCGGTTTGGAATCTATATTTCCGAAACCAACTGAAGTATACGATGCACTTGTATTGATAACCGCAAAATCTCCTAAGTTGAAATTCAAGCTGGCATTTCCAGCATAACCGCCATCGTTTTCAATCTCTGAAAGACGAATTTCGTTTACCCATAGAACTCTCTCTATTTGGTTTCTATTATCCCCATCATTTCTAATCCCTAATACAATTGTTGCTACATTTCCTAAACTTGGACGACCTTTGATATAGATTTTCTTGAAATTTTCTCCAGCATCAAACTGATTATCCATAATTCTTTTCGCAATATCAGTAGGGAAATTTTTATCTCTTCTGATTTTTGCATCAACAAAATCCTGAATATCTAAATTAACCTCATTTTCAAATGGCCAAATATCCATAGGGGCGGTTGCGTTTTTGGGGGTAATTCTCAAAGACGCTTCATATTCGTAATAGTTATCGGTAGCATCATTCCCGAAACGAATAAAGAATTTGGTTTTTTTGTCAATTCCCGTATAAGTTCCGTCTTTAGGATCCTGAGCATGAACAAAAAGTTTCAATTTCTTATATCTTCTCATATCCAGAGCAGTATTTTTAAATACACCTCTAGATTCTCCTGCAGGGAGATTACTTGCTTTCATGTATAATGAAGATTCATTTTGTCTTTGTGCCCCTGCATTTCCGCTTAATACCTGTCTGTCAATTCCCGGAGGCAAAACGTAAGGTGGCTGGTTTAGCGCATTCTCTTCAATATTTACACTTCCTACTTCAAAATTATTAGGATCAGGTACGTTTATAGTCCCTTCATCCGTAGATGGGTCTGCAACGGTATCTGTTCCATATTTAGCCATATTTTTAGGATACGTTCTCCAATCAGATCTTACCAGATCCATGGTTCCGAATCTTAAGGTAGAAGTCTGATCAAAACCTGTCAGCATCATTCTGGCAAATCTTACATTGTTCAGGACTCCATCATTATGGTCCCCTTCTGTTTTGTCATAATTTTTAACAGGAATTCTGAATAAATACCACTTCACATCAGCAGTCTGCCCGTTTTGGAATTGGGCTTTCACAATTTTCTCGTCAACAATATTATTATCTGTTCCCAATGCTAAACTTGCCTGGTCTAATCTAACCTCATATTGATTATAGCTTTCTGTTTGATCCAGGTTATAATCCTTATTGATATCTTCAGCGTCCGGAGTTTGAGTAGACACTTCAAGAGAATTGCTTCGCGAGTTTCCTTCGGGGCCTCTGAAATATTTGTATCGCTGAACCACTGAAGCCCCCTGACTTCCCGTGAACTTATCAGAAAGATAGAAAACGAAGTCATCTACTGCAGGGTCAGCAAGATTGGTCACCGGGTTTACGAAAGTATTCCCGAACCTCATCGCTTCCTGATCTGAACTCAAACCATCATATCCCAAATCCTGCATTGCTCTGTCATCACCTTCACTGGAGAAGGCATATAGAATTGGCGGCTGTTTCGGCTGAGTTCCCCAGTTTGAGCTGGTTGTGGTAGATGGTGTGGAACCTGTAGGCAAACCGTTTTCATACTGCATGTATCCATCTTTCAATACATCTTCGGACACGTTACCCAAATGAAGCAATAATTTTGGATCTGCTCCCAGTGTTCCTCCATCTGCATAAGGATCCATCATCCAAAATTCAACATATTCAATATTAGAGTTGATAAAATTGGAAACACTGATAGGTCTCATGATTCCCGCCCATCTCTGCTGAGTGGTCTCATTATTCGGGTTAACGTTGTATGGTCCTTTTTCCTGCGGATAGTAAGAAATATCAAAGGTATTGGTATAGGTTTGCTCTCCGGCAACAAAATCTCTGTTATTATAGATTTCGGAATACATAACCCTCCTTGAAGCGTGGTTTGATACCGATTGTGGAGTAATTCCGTTAGGAGCCCTGCCACCAACACTCCAGAATCTCGGATCGATATTGTACCAGGATAACAAACCTCTTCCGTATCCTTCCGTAAGATCATTTGTTTTACCTGCCCCGGTAAAAACACCTCCTGATTTTTCAGGCTTTGATGCCAAGCTCCAGGCCGTAGGTTCCTTTAATGAAATCTTAGAAGTGGTCTGTTCAAAATCATCAATATAGGATTGATCATTTGTCCCCTTATTCAAACCAGGAAGAAGATAAGCTGCTTCCATCTTGAAGTTAAGGTTAGATGGTGCTTCTGTTTTCACCATCGGTATTTTATTGGTAAGTCTTGTCAGGAATGGCAACTGATTATTATACATCATATTGATTCCCGCCATGGTATTACTCACCGCTTCCTGACCGTAATTTACTTTTTGAGTAAGAGGTTGTTCCGAGTATCTCACCACTGTTCCGCCCAAAGTAAAGTTTTCATTGAATCTCCTTTCTAAATTGATTCCGAAGAAACTTTTTCTCTGGGTATTAAATGTCAATTGATTTTCTAATGAAATATTAATCGCCTGTCCTGACTGTTTTACCTGCTCGTTGATGATTGTTACTGTTCCCAGCATATAATCCACGGTGTAGTCAACTCCTTCCGTCAGCTGTACTCCATTGGCAGACACTTTTACGGATCCCTGAGGCACGTTCACCGCCCCCAACGAGATCCCCTGTCCCTGAGTTCCTTTATAACGGCCTTCGATGGTATATCTTTGTGCCAGGTTACTTGATGAAGCTACTTGTTTCTGCTGGCTGTATAAATCTGAGAAAACATATTGCGGATCATTACTTCCCAATATCTGGGACATGTATGAACCAAAGGGCTGAGCTTTCGTAAAGATTACTTTTCCGCTTTCCGGTCGAATGGTAATTCCGCTCACAAAGTCAAAGATACCGTCTCCCGTTGTGCTTCCGTTATTTTGTAAGTCCCCATTTACATTCAATCGGTCCCAATTGAATAATTTAAGTAAATTAATGTCTTTAACCGGAGTATCAGGAAGGTAATTTACTTTACCTCCTGTTTTCGGATCTCTGTAGAAAACATTCAAAATAAATCCATCCTGATTCACCTGGCTTGCATCCATGGAATAGATATTTTTCATCATCAATTCCCACATTGGCGAAGCTGTGTTTATAGTGGAGTTTGGTCTTAATACCTTAGTTACAACCACAGGACTCTCCTCAGAGAACTCCCCTACTTTATACACTTTTTCACTTCCGCTCATGGTATAGGAATACGAAACTGCCAGAAGCTGATTATCATTTAATCTTTGATTTAAAGAAAGATACCCCAGCTGTGGCTGGAAAATGAATTCGTTTGAGGTTAGCCTTCTTGCTTTTGTATTATAGATAAAATGTTCTCCATTTTGATAAGGCTCCGTACTTCCGGGAAATGTTTGCCCTTGGAAAGTTCCTGCATAATTTTTCCCCTGCTCTCTTGTTCCCATAGCATTTGAAACGGCAGTGTACAGTCCGTTCTGAGAGTTATCCGGAAAACCTATAGCGGCTTCACCCAAATCTCTGATCCCCACAATACTCTTCTGATTTTGAAGCGCACTATTTCCCTGATCTAAAACCCAGACTTCAATTCTGGTAATATTGATTTTTGAATTGATCTGTGGGTAGTTAATTAAAGCATTATCATAGTTTCTTAAAAAATAGTGATCTAAAAAATAGTGTTGGTTATCTTCATAGTCAAGGGCATTGAATTTAAAGGTATTCATCACACCCCCTCCCTGTACTACGATGTTTCTTGCCTCCCCTCTTTGTTGGGAAAGCACCACCGTTCCATAGGTTTTTCCTAACTGGAATTCGGTTTTAACCCCAAATAAAGATTCGGAACCACGGATCAGACTTGTGGAAAGCGGCATATTGACGTTACCAAACTCTACCCTCTTGATGATTTTGTCTTCTCCTCCGGCACTTGGTGAATTCACGTCATTCAGTCCTTTCTGCTGAAGATCTTTCCAGCTTCCTTTGGATTGCCATACGAGGTTCATCCGGTTTTCGAATGCAAAACCACTCTGGGTATCATAGTTGGCCTTTAACTGCAGATTTTCTCCTACTTTTCCTAATAACCCCAGCTGAATTCTCTGATCAATATCGAAAGTAAAACTGGTTCGGTTCTGAGGTAAAATAAGAGGGTTGTCAATTTTTTGATAGAGTCCTGCAAGGTCAAAGGAAGCATACCCAGACGGGATGATCTCGATCTTATTGCTTCCAAAAATCGTCTCAAAGAGCTTATTTCGGATCATAAGAGAAGGAATAAGGCCTTTTTTCGCTGCATCTCCTTTATCTTTTCTGTAAAGCAGACTGTACTTTTCCGATTTTTCTTTATAATAGGCCTTTGTTTGGGTAGCCATCATAAATTCCTTATAATCTTCCGGAGACATTGCTGTAGGTGGCCCGGTAATTGTATTACCTACCTTAGGATATACATAGTACATTCCGGTTTTTATATCATAAAAAGCCTCGTACGTTGTGGGATCCGCGAGTTCATAGTCTTTCTTAATAATAGGAGGTTCAGCAGGTACCTGTGCAAAGGCACTTACTGACATACATAAGAATGACAGGAACAAAAATATTTTCAGATACTTATTATTTTCCACCAAATGTTAAATAGTTTTTAAAATTTGTTTTACCAATTCCTCCACCGAGATCTCTGGATTTTGTTTGATGATTCGGTCTGCAAGTTTCTCGCTCATACGCTTAGGAATGCCTAAAACTTCTAATGCAGATAACGATTCTTCCTTAATTTTATTATCTGTGAGTGTATAAATATTTTCCTCGGGGTTATTGAATTTCTGTACCTTATCTTTAAGGTCTACAATAATTCTTTCGGCTGTTTTAGCACCAATTCCTTTGGCTTTTTGAATGACAGCACTATTCTTTGAAAGAATGGCCCCAGCAATCTCTTCCAGGCTTAAAGTAGACAGCAAAATAAGAGCAGAAACGGCCCCTACCCCATTAACACTTATTAACAGATTAAACATTTCTTTTTCCGAACGAGTGTTAAACCCAAATAATAAATGGGCATCTTCGCGAATAATTTGTTGAATAAAAAGGAAAGTTTCCTTATTTAAAGTCAGCGTTTGTGAGGTCATCAGGCTGATACCTACATAGTAACCAACTCCTTGTACGTTGATCACTGCATAGGTAGGCGTAAGTTCCTGAACATTGCCTTGAAGTGAAAATATCATTATTAATTTTTAAAACTCCCAAATATAGCAAATTAAACCAATTAATATTTTCATTTAACACAGGAATGCTTTTTAACTTAATTTTAGGTGATGATTTTAAAGATTTTACGAAAAAACAAAAGACTCCAAAATTTTGAAGTCTTTTTTAATGGGGAAGGAAGTGGGAAGGTTGAGGCTGGAAGTATTTTCGGTCATCACAGCTACCCTTCAAATGATGTTTTAAAATGGAAGCTTTTTAAATTTCAACCCTACTTACTCTACTTGGCTCTTTTTACTTTTCACTTTTTACTTTTTACTTGCCTCTTATTTAATTCAAATCGATATTGGCATAATCATGAATCACGAAAGTACAGCCATTATCCATGAGCTCTTCTTCGGAATGGGTAGTTGTAATTCCAACTACCTTTAGACCGGCCTCTTTTGCAGCCTGTATTCCTCCCATTGAATCTTCAACGGCCAAGGTGTCTTTTCCATCAACCTGTAATTTTTCAACCGTTTTCAGAAAAATATCGGGATCAGGTTTTCCTTTAAGGACTTCCATTCCTCCGGTAACCTCATCGAAATAGGCTTTGATATTCAATCCGCCTAAAATGAAGTCAATGCTAGAAGGAATTCCCATTGTCGCGAGACCTGTTTTAATATTATTCTGTTTTAATTTTTTAAGAAATGATGTTAGGCCTTCCATTTCTTTAAGGTGTTGCCTGTAAAGATGCTGGTATGCATTTTCTTTGGCCAGGCCCAACTCGTGAATTCTCTCTCTGGATAAATCATTTCCGAAAAAACGGATGATCATTTCATCCAAAGTTCCATGATTTTGAGCTGAGAAATTCTCAGGCTCTATGATAATTCCATATTCTTTTAAAAAGATAATCCAGGACTCTTCGTGATATGGGATGTTGTCTACAAGGGTTCCATCCATATCGAAAATAATTGCTTTTGTATTCAAAACCATTTTTTTTCTATTTGTATTTAATTAAAAACTATCTAAACCTTTTATTTAACCACAAAAGGCATAAAAGCTATTATTCATCTGCTGAAAAGATCACATACGTTAAAAAAATATTTGACTTTTATTCTGTTGAGCGTTTTTCATTATCTAAAATAACAGCATTACCAATCCCTTTTCGCACTTTTGGGTATAAAATAAAAAACCTTCAAGGTTTTGAGCTCCTGAAGGTTTTCTATTACTTAAATTTATTTTTCTTTTTTCTCTCTTCTCTGAGCATCGAGAACGGCTACCGTTGCCAAGTTAACGATCTCATCTACACTTGAGCGCATCTGCAAAACGTGAACCGGCTGGCTTAATCCCATCAAGATAGGCCCTATTACCTGAGCCACCTTCATTCCTCTGATGATTTTGTAGGAAAGGTTGGCTGACTCCAGATTCGGGAATACAAAGGTATTCGCAGGAGTTGTTCCTAATTTTGAGAAAGGATAATCGCTCAAATGGTCAGAATTCATTGCAAAATCCGGCTGAATTTCTCCGTCCACGATCATTTTAGGATACTTTTCGTGAAGGATACTTACCGCTTTTGCCACTTTTTTAGACGTATCAGAAATCGCCGCAAAGTTTTCGAACCCTAACATCGCAATTCTCGGTTCAATCGCAAAAGATTTCACCGTATGCTCTGCCATTTTAGCGATATTAACCAAATCTTCCGCTGTAGGATTTTGGTTGATGGAAGTATCAGCGAAGAAAATAGGTTTCTTTTCAGACAGGATCATCATCATCGCCGCCACTTTATCAACGCCTTTGTCTTTTTCGATTACTTCTAAAACTGGTCTTAAAACTGAGGCATAATTTTTAGAGAAACCAACGATTAAACCATCTGTATCACCATGCTTCAACATCAATGGTCCGAAATAGTCTCTCTGGCGAACGAATCTCTTCGCTTTGTACTCGTTCATTCCTTTTCTCTGACGAAGTTTCCAAAGAGTTTCTCTGTATTTCTTTCTGTTTTCCTTCTGATCATCATCACTTGGATCGATAATCGGAACATCCAACTGAATTCCGAAACGCTCCATCTGCTCCTGAATATATTGCTTATTTCCTAGAAGGCTAGGATAAGCAATCCCTTCTTCATAAAGAATCTGAGCCGCCTTCAACACATTATATTCTTCGGCATTTCCTAAAGTAATTCTTTTCGGGTTAGATTTTGCACGGTTCTGCATCATCCTTACCAGCTTTTCATCTCTTCCCATCCGGTCAAGAAGCTGATTTTCATATTCTTCGAAATCTTCGATTGTTTTTCCTGCGATACCACTTTCGATAGCTGCTTTTGCCACAGCACTTGATACTTTTGTAATCAGTCTGTTGTCAAATGGTTTTGGAATGAAATATTCTCTTCCAAAATGAAGATTTTGAATATTATATGCTAAAATTACTGCTTCAGGAACAGGTTCTTTAGCTAAATCAGCGATGGCATGAACGGCAGCCAATTTCATCGCTTCATTAATTCCTCTTGCCTGAACATCTAATGCACCACGGAAAATATAAGGGAAACCAAGCACGTTGTTTACCTGATTAGGATAATCACTTCTACCTGTCGCCATGATCACATCTTTACGAGTTTCAAGCGCAAGATCGTAAGCAATTTCCGGATCCGGGTTTGCCAATGCGAAAACGATAGGATTTTCATTCATGCTTAACAACATTTCAGGCGTCATCACGTTTCCTTTGGACAATCCGATGAATACATCAGAACCTTTTACCGCATCTTCCAATGTATCAATATCTGTTTCTACAATGAAATCTAATTTTTCAGGAGTAAGGTTTTCTCTTTTATGATTGATTACTCCTTTACTGTCGCACATCAACACGTTTTCTTTCTTCAAACCTAAAGAAATATAAAGGTTGGTACACGCAATCGCCGCAGCTCCTGCTCCGTTTACCACCATTTTAACATCTTGAATATTTTTGTTGGCAATCTGCAGAGAGTTAATCAAAGCGGCAGCAGAAATAATGGCTGTACCATGCTGATCATCATGCATCAAAGGAATATCCAGTTCTTCTTTTAATCTTTGCTCAATATAAAAAGCTTCAGGCGCTTTAATATCTTCAAGGTTGATTCCCCCGAAAGTCGGCGCAATACCTTTAACGATATCGATGAATTTATCCGGATCTTTTTCATTGATCTCGATATCAAAAACATTGATATCTGCAAAAATTTTGAACAAGAGGCCTTTTCCTTCCATCACCGGTTTTGAAGCTTCAGCTCCGATATCTCCTAATCCAAGAACGGCTGTACCATTGGAAATAACGGCTACCAGATTTCCTTTTCCCGTATAATCATAAACGGTCTCCGGCTTGTGGTGAATTTCCATACAAGGAACGGCAACCCCCGGAGAGTATGCCAATGACAAATCTCTCTGAGAAGAGTGTGGCTTTGAAGGGATAACTTCGATTTTTCCTTTAGGTTCCGCCTTATGGTAATCTAACGCGGCCTGATTAAAGTTCTTTTCGTCGCGGTGGGTTTTACTTGACATAGAATTTTATTTTTTGTTTAAAGTATATAATTAATATGGTAATCGACTAAACTTTCTATCGGTTTTTGTACGATTTGGCCCACATTAAGGTTAAGCTCTGCTGCCGCAGAACGTAGAATATTTTCGTAATAATAGGCTATAGAGCCAATAAAGCTGACCTCAGCATTTTTTGATTCCTCATAGGGAAGAACCTGATAATCGAAGAAATTAAGCATTTCCTCATATACCATTTTCTGAAGATAAGGATGGTCTTTTCTATCGACCACGAATTTATTGAAATCGGCAAGAAAAGCATTAGGTCTTGTTTTGTGATACATGTTTATCAATGCTTCATCAATTGTTAAATGGTATGTGTTCTGAAAATCATCCTGCAAATCCTGTGGAAGTTTCTGCATAAAGAATCTTCTTACCAATTGTTTTCCGATAGCGCTTCCGCTTCCTTCGTCTCCCATCAGAAAACCCAGAGAAGGTAATTTAATTGTTAAATTCTTCCCGTCAAAATAGCAGGAATTGGAGCCTGTACCCAAAATACAAACGATTGCAGGCTTGCCCCGGTACGCTGCATATGCCGCTGCCATGAGATCTTCTCTTACCGTAATTTCTGCTTCCAGAAAGACTTTACTCAATTCATTAATAATGGTATTGCAGTTTTCCTGAACCCCACAACCTGAACCATAAAAAAATATTCTGGTAACGGAGTTTTTAAGGGATGTCAGATTGGCATTTTTTTCAATTTCCGGAACGATAAGTTCTTTGCTGATAAAATTCGGGTTGAAACCAATGGTTTCCGTCTTCAGGAAAACCTTTTTAAAATCATCGAGTATTACCCAGTCTGTTTTGGTAGAACCACTATCAACAATAGCAACCATATCTTTCATTTTAGTTTAAGGATGCTAAATTATGAATTTATCTTGTAAGATATAAGATATTCGACATGACATATATGTTATTTCTGAACCTGCGAACCCCCAATTTATTTTGAAATATCCGTTATTTATTTTTGAAAATGGCTCTTTTATTTTGGAATAATTACATTTTGCTTTAAATATTACCATCATTATATTGAAGAGCGCGATTAAAATTAAGGAGGTGGAGAGGCCGGAAAAAATTGCAATTCACAAAAAAGAAGCATTCTAAAGAATACTTCTCCTCTATTTTAAAATGCATAATCTATTGATTGCATTATTGTTTTATTTTGGTCTTTTTATCATTAAACTGTATCAACCAATCTTCGATCTCATCTTCCAGATAGGAGGTCTGAAGTATCATTGCATTTATAAAATCATCCGGCACAGGTTCCCCGGTGGAGTTTTCAAGATTCCAAAGTTCATTGGACATATTTTCATATTCGGAGTATACGCGTTTGAAGCGTATACTTTCTTTCTCCAGTGCTTCAATATTTTTTTGCTGAAGCTGAAATTTTCTGTATTTGTTTTGATTTTTCATACAAATAATGATGGTTAAGTGGGTAAAAAGCGGTAATAAATTTTAATTGCAGGGCAATATGCCCAGCTGACAAGATAGAAAAACCAACAGCACAAACAGCTGAAAATGAATTTATTATCAGGTAGTATCGATCCGTATTAGTTAGATTAAATTTAGAAATTAATTTTAATTCACAAAAATATTTAACATCTTTTTTTAAGTGTTTAACATATAGTTATAAATTTGCACATCATATATAATAGATGAGAGAATTAGTACTACGTCACAAACAGATTTTATTCTTCATCATTGCAGGAGGACTAAGTGCAGTGGTAGAAATCGGAAGTTTTAAAACCTTCAGCACCCTTCTTCCTCAGATATTTCCGCACGAGCCGGATTATCACGGAGTGCATTATCCTTTAAGTAATATTTTTTCTACAAGCTGTGGTATTATTACGAATTATTTTCTAAGCATCTGGTTTGTTTTTGAAAGGGGAAAACATTCAAAAAGGAAAGAGTTTGCGTATTTTATATTGGTTTCATTTATTTCCACCTTATTCAGCCTTGGCTTCTTTCAGGTATTTTACAGCTGGATATTTAAAGACAATATCAATCTGAGATTTTACACATTAAGTCCGGAAATGATCAGTAAAATTGCGGCCATTTTATTAGTTTCGGTTCTGAATTATTCAGTGAAGAAAAAAGTAATATTTAACGGATAGAGTGTGGTAAAGATCTTAAACTATTTTTGGAGAGTATGGTTACTATTGTTGGCATTTGTTTTAACAATTATTTTTGGGATTCCTGTATATATTTTATCTTTTCATAAAAAGCATTACAGGTTTGCCTACCGGTTCATCCGATTCTGGAGCTACGGAATGTTTTACGGAATGGGGTTACGATACGAGCTCATCCACCTTTCAGATCAAAAGATAGATAAGAACACGCAATACGTTATTATTTCCAACCATACTTCGATCATGGATATTATGCTTACCTGCATTCTGTATCCGCACCACCCTATTTGTTTTGTGGGCAAAAAAGAATTGGTAAAGATCCCGATTTTCGGAACCATATATAAAAGGATATGCGTAATGGTAGACCGCAGCAGCGCAAGAAGCCGCGCCGACGTGTACCGACGTTGTGCCGAAAAAATGGAAGAAGGTAACAACATCGTTATTTTTCCCGAAGGCGGTGTTCCGGATGACACTTCCGTAATTTTAGATGAATTTAAAGATGGGGCTTTTACGCTTTCCTCGAAACATAATTCACCTATTGCCATCCATACCTTCGTTGGATTAAAGGAAATTTTTCCGTTTGACAGTTCAAAAGGTTATCCGGGCACAGTAAAAGTCTATTTTAACGGAATTTTACCCGCTTCAGATTCTCCGAAAGAGCTGAAAACAAAGGCTTTTGAAGAAATAAAAAAAACTTTGGTGAATCACCGTAATTAAAAGAAATAATATATATTTGTTATTAAGAAATTTTTAACAAATATGTCAAATTATTCAAAGCAAACTAATTGGGGGCAATTCATACCATTAGTTACTGTATTTTTTTTCTGGGGCTTTATTGCGGCAAGCAATGACATTCTGATCCCGGTTTTCAAAAAGGCATTCGATTTAACCCAAACTGAAAGTATGCTCGTGCAAATCTGCTTTTATGTAGCGTATACCGTAGGTTCATTAATTTATATGGCGGTTTCAAAAGGTTTGAAACAAGATTTAATTAACAAGATCGGATATAAGAACGGGCTTATCATAGGGCTTCTTATTTCTGCAGCAGGTACTTTATTGTTTTACCCAGCTGCCAATATGGAATCTTTCCCATTAATGATCTCCGGTCTTTTCATCGTAGGACTAGGTTTTTCTCTACAGCAAATCGTTGCCAATCCTTTAGCAATTGAGGTGGGACCTGCAGAAACAGGATCTCAAAGATTGACAATGGCGGGAGGTATCAATAACTTCGGAACTACCATCGGGCCATTAATTGTTTCTTTTGCCATCTTCGGTTCTGCAACCGCAGCAAGTACAGATGTAAGCGTTGAAAGTGTAAAAGTTCCTTACCTTATTCTGGGGGTAGCTTTTGTTTTGGTGGCTGTTATGTTGAAGTTTTCTTCTCTGCCATCAGTAACACCTACCAATATTGAAGATACAGACGATTCTACTCCGGGAAATCACAGAAAATCGGCTTTCCATTATCCACAATTGATTATGGGGATGATCGCAATCTTTGTTTACGTGGGTGTTGAAGTTTCTACAGCAAGTAATCTTCCTGCATATATGGAAAAAGACCTTGGTTTTGAAACCAAAGATGTGGCTCCATACATTTCATTATATTGGGCTTCGATGATGATCGGACGTTGGACAGGAGCGGTAGACGCATTCGATTTCAGTGCAGGATTCAAAAAGATCTTACGATTTTTAGCGCCTTATTTGGCTTTTGCAGTATTTTTACTAGTAAATGCCATTGCCCATCATGATTTGAAACCTTTTTATGTTTACGGTATTATTATCATCGCTATGATTATCTGTGATATTATGAGTAAAGGAAATCCGGCGAGAATGCTTTTAATTTTCTCTGTTGCCGGTATTACTGCCTTATTAATAGGAATGTTTACAAAAGGGATGGTTTCTGTATATGCTTTCACCAGTGTTGGCTTATTCTGCTCTACACTTTGGCCGTGTATCTTTGCTTTGGCAATCAACGGTCTTGGAAAACATACGAACGAAGGTTCAGGATTGTTGATTATGATGATTATGGGAGGTGGAATTGTAAGTCTTGTTCAGGGATATGTAGCAGATTTAACAACCATTCACATGAGTTATACTGTTGGTGTGATCTGTTTTGCGTACCTTGCATTCTATGCGATCCGGGTTACCGGAATTTTAAAATCTCAGGGAATTGATCTTGATAAAATCACCAAAGGAAGTGGTCATTAAGAATAGAAAAATAGTATATAAAAAGAGATTTTGGGCAGGTATATTACTTGCCCAATTTCTTTTGTTCTTTGTCTTCTCAAAACTGAAATTTATGATTTCTTTTTTTGAGTATTTTTTTGAAATTCAGAAAAGTTTTCATCAAACCTTATTTTCATGGATCCCATTTTCGATAGGAGATGTTTTATATGTTTTGCTCGGAGCCTTTATTCTATTTTGTATCATTAAAAATTTTAAAAAGAAAACCCGAAATGCAGGTCTGCTGCGGTTATTAATTGGTATCAATTCTTTTTACTTTATCTATCAGATATTTTGGGGAATGTTGTATTTCCAGACTCCGATTATAGACAAACTTAAAAAAGGAGATCAGTCGGATACTTCGTTGGAAAGAAGAAAAGAACTGGCTTTGCAATACCTTGAAAAATGTAAAACAACCCGTAAACTTGTCAGTCAGGATAAAAACGGTGTTTTCATTGTTACCGATCTGGAAAAGATACAAAAAGAGATTCTTTATCAACAATCAAAATTACCGGCTTTAATTTCTAATAAAAAAGCGCCACAAATTAATTCTTTCAAACCGAGTCTATTTAAGTATGTAATGAGCTTTACAGGAATTTTGGGATATTACAATCCTTTTACGGCAGAAGCACAGTACAATTCGGAATTACCTTCAACATTCCTGCCTTTTACATCGGCGCATGAAAGCTCACATCAGCTTGGTTTCGCAAGAGAACAGGAGGCCAATTTTGTGGGATATCTGATTGGAATACATTCTGGAAATCTGGAGTTAAGATACAGCACAGAATATTATACTTTGAAAAGTCTGCTGAATTCTATTGCTTATGAAGATGAAAATTTTGTAAAAACGGCTCTAAAGAATTATTCTCCGGAAATGAAAAAAGACAGACTGTACGAGAGAGCGTTTATTTATAAGCACCAGGGTTTACTGGACGACTTTTTCGGGTTTACCAATAACCTCTTTCTGAAAAGCAATCAACAGGAGGGCTCTGTTACCTATTCCTACTTCATTGATTTATTACTTCACTATGAAAAAATAGTCTTAAAACAAAAGAATCGTATCAGGCGATACGATTCTAAAAACACAAATGATGAAAAAAAATTTATTACCTTGACTTGTTCCCTCATTCAAGGCGTTGTAAAAGTACAACATATTTCGTAATTACAAAAACATTTCATTCCTTTTTTAAAACTTTATGAAAACTTTAAGATTTTTTAAGCGGACTGCCCTGAAATATGATAAATTTCACACTAATATGACATTCTACAAAAAGACATATTCAATGCCAAATAATCACATTTATGAAATAATTGGTTATAAATATTAACAAAATCAAACGATTGTTTGAATTCTTGTTTTTCTTATTATCTCAAATTGGGATTGGGTTGTGTTTCAGAATAGTGAGCTTATAATTAAAAATTTAAACTAAAAAACCTTAAAAAGGTTAACTATATCATCCAAAACAATAAAAGCACATATTTAAATATTTTCTTTTTGCATATTTTTAAAAAAAATAGTTTTATAATAACGATGTAAATAATCATAAATGATCATTTCAAACAATCTTTGATCTGATACAAAAAGTCGGTTAATATGCATATGAAACAAACTTTGGATGATTTTTTTCCGCTCTCCTATTTTGTTTTTCTTAATCGTTTCCTGTATAGAAAACCTACTTTTCATAAGATTATTTTTTAACAGCTCTTTACAATCGAAGTCATTTAAACTTTTAATATAAAAAACGGCTTGTTTATTTTTGTGTTGCGAAACATAAAAAACAAATCAAGCCGATGATGTACCAAGTACTAGACAAAGATATAATATAAAATGAAATAGTACCTAATCTTCCTAAGCCAAAACGAGGATTTTTTCCCAAAGCCCCTCTTGCTGAAATAGTAAATTGCATATTATACAAACTGAAAACAGGGGTTCAATGGGCTTATTTACCTGTAAAAAGTCTTTTTGCAGAGAATGTTTTGACCTATCAAAGTGTTTTCTATCATTTTCGTAAATGGTGTGTAAAAAATATTTGGCAAGATTGCTGGATAAAGCTATTATCAAAAAATAAATCGAAATTAGATTTATCCAGTGCAGATTTAGACGGGAGTCATACATCAGCATTACGGGGAGGAGAAGAGGTCGCTTATCAAGGGCGTAAAAAGAGAAAGACCACTACTTCGCTTTATTTTACAGATAGACAGGGACTTCCTTTAGCAATGTCAGACCCTATTGCAGGAAATCATAATGATCTGTATCATATTGAAATCTATTTTGATCAGATCACTCAAACATTAGAAAAGGCAGATATTGCTGTAAAGGGATTATTTATGAATGCTGATGCAGGGTTTGATGCTCAAAACTTCAGAAAGCATTGTGAAAATAAAGATATCATGGCAAATATTGCTTTCAATAAGCGTAATGGCTCAGATACAGACGAGATTTATTTTGATGAGCTTTTATACCATCAAAAAGATACTATAGAAAGAACAAATGCTTGGTTAGACAGCTTTAGATCATTGCTCAATAGGTTTGATACTACTGTATCTAGTTGGAAATCTTTTAATGATTTAGCATTTATGGTCATTGCACTAAGAAAGTTTTATAACACTAAAAAGTTTAAATGACTTCATAATGTATTTTCATTCAAAAAAATAGATGTCGAAATTTATAAATTCCGTATTATTTAAAAAAACAACACCCTAATATACAACATCTTAAAACATCACTGATTGTTATTTTCTTTTAGTGCTTTTATATAATAAGAAGGCAGCGTATCTGTTATTTTTTTAAATGCATTGGTAAAAGACTCTACATTATTGTATCCAGCTTCCTCAGCAACAGTAGCAATGGTAAGTTTTTGTAATCTTTTATTATTCTTCAATTCAAGGATGATATAATTAATTCTCAATTCATTTAGATATTGCGGAAAATTCTTTCCCTTCAGTTCATTAACTGATCTTGATAAATAAGCTCTGTTGATATTAAATTCCTTGGACAGAATATCCAAATTTATTTTTTTATCTAAGAATCGTTTTTCTATTTCAAACTCTTGCCACTTCTGACTTAATTGTTTTAACTTATCATCCGACAAAGTTGCTTTTGATTTTTCTTTTTGAAAATCCAAATTTTCATTAAAAGGAAGATCTGTTATTTCAGAATGATCTGAATCGACTGAAGATTGCATCAGTAAATCTGCTTTGCTTTGATATATTTTAATTTTCCTCCTGTTTTTATCGTAGAGATAAAGCAGGAGAATGATAATGCCCCCTCCTATTCCAATAATCCAAAATAAAGTATAATTCTTTGTATGTAAATCTGAAATTAGAATTTCTTTTTCCTTTAAAAGCAAAGGAGTATCGTATTTTTTGTTTATTTCCGTCGTTAAAAAAATATTGTTTTTACTTAAAATACTATCTACAGATAATAAGTGCTCTATATAAAATAGCTGCTTTTCTTTATTTCCCGTTTTTTTATAATAGTCAATTAACAGTGGATAGGCATCTCTTAATTCGGAAGTAACACTTTTAGTCTTGGTAATGATAGAGTCTACAATTTCAAGCTTTCTCACAAAATTGTTATCATTACCGTAATATAATATTTTTCCTATATAATATTCACTGATTGCTAGATTCTGAGGATTAAAGAAATTATCTTTTATTAATTTAGAGGACTTTCTTAATGTCTCCAAAGCAGATTCGTATTTTTTTCTCTTATATCTATTTATTCCGGAAACTAAAATTAAATTAGCTTGACACTCACCATCTTTCATTTCATAGCTTTTCTCTAATCCAACGTTAACATATTGGTCAGAAAAGTCAAGATTGCCTGCCTGACTATAAGCATAGGCTAAGGCATAAATACAACTTACATAATCAAGAGATCTTTCAGCATTATTTCTTTCTAGATATTGCTTATAATTAAGAAATAACTGAATAGATTCTTTGTACTCTTTTAATTCAAGCTTTAACAGACCTACATTAAAATTGAGAATATAATATGTCTTGCTGTTCTTTTTCGCATAATTTATTGCTACTAAATTACTGGCTAATGCTTTTGAATACTCTCCTTTTGCATAATAGTAATTCCCCTTATACATATTACCATCTGCAAGATAATCAGAATTTTGCATTTTTTTGGATACAACCATCATACTATCCAAATACGATAATGCTGATTTATCATGATTTAATCGATGTAGCATCAGATATCCATCTGCAATTTTCTCGTGGCTCTTATCCTTTTTTCCTTTTAAAAGAATTGTATTCGCATAGATTTCAGCATTGGATTTATTGATATAAAGATTTTTGTGAAAATCTTTTTGTAAATCTTCAAAATTTTTATGAACTAAAGAGTCAGGAATATGAAAGCCCTTTATACTCTGCGAAAGAAATAAATTTTGGTAAAAAACCAACAAACAGACTAGAATCGTGTTTTTCATTTTGTGTTTAAAAAACAAAAATACACATTTTCACTTCTCTTTTCAATAAAAGACGAAACAAAACATAAACAACTAATAATCAACTGATAAAAAATCTAAATTGATCAATTTCGTATCCTTTTGTTCCAGAATTTATAAATTCCGATATACTCTTCTTGTATTATCGATAAAGCACTTGCATCTTTGTCTCAGGTAAAAACATAAATATTTTTCTTTTCATAATGCGCAGTGTGAAAAGTACAATATAGCTGATCAGCAAAAATCCCATGTCAGGGATTGTATGACAAAAAAATTATTTAAACTAAAAATTCAAAACAATGAAATTAATAAAATCATTATTACTTAGTGGGGTCTTAGGTGTATCGGCTATTGCTGTAGGTAATTCAGCAATAGGTGAAGGTACTAATACTATCATTTCTGGAAGCAAATCAAATGATTTTGCAGAAGCAAGTAGAAATTCTACGACTACAACCGTGGAAACCACTACAACCACAACGGAGACGACTACGACTACAGCTCAACAGTCTTTAGAGCAAGCTTTTTAAAATTTTAGAACCATCATATTGTTTTACCAACAATATGTTGGTTCTTTTTATACGTAAAACAAAAAATGACAAAAAAAATGATTTTTTTAAAGAATTTTATTCTCCTAATTTTGGTCATTCATTTCACATTTGTTGTGATCGTGCAGTTTTATGATCTAGGATACACTAATAATAGAATCGCAGAAAAAATAAAAAATAATTACATCACACCTTTTTTTGAACAAAATTGGGGCATGTTTGCTCCTACTCCTCCACATGGAAATCAGTATTTTGTTATTAAATTTCACACCGATAAAGATAGCATCATAGTTGATATTCACGAGGATATTAAAAATAATAGCAATCGAGGATTTTTGAATATCAATCAGAGGCTATTAAAATATCAAAATAGTTGCTATAATGATATTATAAAGAAGAGGTCAATCGGAAGATTAAATAATATTTATAAAGATAAAAACAAATCTCACGGCTTAGAATCGATTCTAAATTATTCTAAACTTACATTAAAAAATCAAAAAGCCTTTTTAAATACAATAAGTGATAAAGATTCTGTATTTATTGATATATATCTTATTAATGAGCCTTTACTTCCTTCAAACTCTAAGAAGAAGTATGAAGAAAAAAAGTACATCACGTTGACGGATATCTATCTCACAACCAAACAGTCTTTATATGAACAATCTTATTTATAACCGAAAAATAGGTGCATCAATATTGAGATTTCTAATGGGTTTTTTGATATTTAAAGACTTTGTAATTTATTTTGCTAATAGAAAATATTTGTTTGGAAATCAAGGAATTGTATCTTATCAAACTTATAAGGATATTATTAATTTTTATAAACTGAATTGGCTATATGTAGACTTTACAGAAGTAAACAATGTAAATATTTTTTGTTTTTTGGGAATATCTTTTGGATTTTTATTTATGTTAGGAATTTTACAACGATTTTCAGTTGTACTCCTCTCTGCCCTTTTGTTCCTGTTTAAGATAAGAAATATATATATTTTAGATGGTGCAGATAATGTCATTTCTGTCATACTGCCCTTTTACTTATTTATTGAAACGCAAAGTTTGAGTAGTAAATATGAATTTTTGAAACATAAGATTTATAAAAGAACTTCAACTATTTCTAATATTTTAAGTGTTTATTTTTCTTATGGAATAATGATCCAAATTTGTATTGTCTATTTTTTTTCGGGATTACATAAATTAGAAGGAAAGATGTGGAGGGATGGAACCGCTCTGTATTATATACTTAATTCTGATGATTTTTCACCAACAAAATTTAATTCTTTTTTTACCAGTTCAATTATTCTTGTCAAACTTTCAACTTGGTTTACTATAATTTTTCAATTATTGTTTTCTATTTTCATTTTGATTAAGAAAACAAGGTGTATAACTATTTTCATTGGCATTCTACTGCATACCGGGATATTTTTTTTAATGAAAATTGATAATTTCTCCTTTATTATGATATCATGTTATGCTCTATTTTTTACTGACAATCAGTATGCTTCAGTTTATAATAAATTAAAGATAAAATATGCTACATAAGATTCTTCTCTTACTATGTCTATCTGGTTTTCTCAAAATATTTTCGCAAACGGTGGAATATGGCGGGAAAATAAATACTCTTGGGAAAGAATATCTCATTATTCTTACGAACATACAAACTCCTGAAAATTCCTTTTCTGAGTCGACGAGAGGACAAAATTTTATTTTCAAAAATATACCATTAGGAAGTTATAAAAGGTGTATTACGGCGAGCAATTTTACCAAATGCGACACTATACTGATTAATAAAAACTTGATCAACGATATCATTGTTTTAGAGGGAGAAACTCAAATTAAGGAGGTGGTTATTTCCAATAAAAAACCATTCATTCAAAGTAAAGGTGGTGTGTTAGAAATTAATGTGGAAGGCAGTCCGGTTCTGTCTAATGGAACCGCATTTGAAACTTTATCAAAACTTCCGGGCGTCACGTATAATTATCCTAATAATTCCTTTAATGTAAAAGGAAAACCGGGTATTCAAATTCAAATAGACGGACAGGTTTTGTATATGTCCAATAGTGAAGTGATTAATTATTTAAAAAGTATTTCCTCCAGTGATATCAGTGATGTAGAGATAAACTCTTCACCATCCGCAAAATATGATGCCAGTGGAAATGCGGGAATTATTAATATTAAAACAAAAAAAACAACACGAGAAGGCTATTCCCTAGGCGCTTCATTCAACGGAACACAAGGGAAATATTATAAACAAAATACAGGACTAAGAGGGCAATATAATACCAAAAAAAGTAGATATATGCTTCATTATATTAGCTCTTTTAATACAGATTTTGAAAAGGCAAGCACCTATAGAGATTTTCTAGATACAAACACTCATCAAGAAACGTATGCAAAAATAAAAGGCAGTACCAGCACCCTTAACGCTCAATATGAGCATAAATACAATAAATCGAATGTATTGATCAACTCTTCACTTTCTTTTTATAATGAGCAAATCACACAGAATACGGATCTTGGGTTTTATAACAGGAATGATGTGATCACATCCACGTTATTTTCAAACCAAAACAGTAAAAACAATTTAAAAACCTTTGATATCGGCGTTAACTACAATATAACCAATGAAAAATCAAAATTAACATTGAAGTCAAACTACATTTTCTACAATATAAAAAATCGTTCTCTCCTTTCCACCTATCAAATCCCAGAAATTAATACGTACAATGATTTGCAGAATCAATCTCCAAACAGAATAAACATCGCCCTTTCTCAGATTGATTATGAAATAAAATTAGATTCTTTATCAAAATTTGAAACAGGAATAAAAGCAATCTATCAGAGTATAGATAGTGAAAACAATTTCTTTGAATCTTTAGTATTTGACCCAGATAAATCAGATCAATACAAGTACAATGAATGGATTTTTGGAGGTTATGCACAATATAACAAGAATTTTAATAAAACAAGTTTTACTTTTGGCAGCAGGTTAGAGTATAATCCTTTGAAAGGTATAGATCTAGAAAATAATTTTATATTAAGAAGAGATCCTATTAATTTATTTCCTTTCTTTAATTTTTCTTATCATCCTTCAAAAAATAATAGTTTTAGTTTGTCTTATAACAAAAGAATTAATCGTCCAAGGTTTAAAAATCTGATGCCATTTGTTTATTATGTAGATCAATATACCCGACTCATCGGTAACCCTGAATTAAAACCTAGTTTATCTCATCAGATAGAATTGCAATATATTCTTAAAAATAAATATATTTTTAGCATTGCGTATTTTATTAATAAAAATCAGATCTATCAAACCCCAATTCAGGATAATGGTGATAAGTCCACTATATTAATGCCAACCAATATCAACCAAAGCAATTCATTATCATTTAATTCCAATATCACCCTACAACCCTTAAAATGGTGGAATTTAAATGTAAGCGGTCTTGTTTTATACAACAGGATCAACGATCACGTGATCCATATAAATTCAGCTATCTGGTCTGGTCAAATAGCCGCTTCCCATGTTTTTTCATTGCCTAAAACTTTAAAATTGGAATTTACAACAGATTATAGAACCCCATTTATTCAAGGTCCATACAAAACACAAAACTTATTTACAGCAAGTATAGGAGTTAGTCAATCGTTTCTTGATAATAAGCTAAAAGTTTCATTAGTTGGCAATGACCTATTTAGAACCTATACGATTAGAAATAGGTCAATTATTGAAAATCAAATATCAAATATTACTCAAAATTTTGACACTCACTGGATAAGATTAGGTTTGGTGTATAAATTGGCAAAAGGATTAAAGAAAGATAATTCAAATCCTGACAAACTTGCTGAAGAATTAAAGTCCAGAACCAGATAAAAAGATAATAATAAGTAGCTTTTGGCAATTAGCTTTTTGCTATTGGCTATTGGTTTTAGAACCAGAATGATGAGTTTTAAAAATATATTAATAATTTATTTCATACACTTACTTTAACCTGAATTCGGGATAATAGGCTTTTTGAGTATGGAAGCCAGGAGAGCCGGAAGACGGAGGTTATATAAGGATATAAAATCAAAATATTCCTTTTTCCTTTGAATTTTTTATGATCATAACAAAATGGAGAACACAATCAGCCTCCAACCACACTCTTCCAGCTTCCAGCCAAATTCTTATCCCGAACTCACGTTAATTTACTATTATTTTAAAATTTCTCGAAAACGTAACCTTTAAATAACAGGAATTTCAATATAACTATCATTATACCATTTCACCTCCAGAGGTTCTTTGGCATCCTGAATGGTTTCGTCGCTTACGTCTTTACCTGTTCCATAGTTTATCTGAGTATTCGGATTTTTATTGACTCCTAATAAGACGATTAATTGGCTACCTTTGGGAATCTTTTTTCCAACAAAAGTGCTGTTGGTAATAGAGATTTCTTCAATTTCGTTGGGTTTTAAAAGTTGCCTTTCCTCCCTGTTTTTGATATAGCTTGCTCTTCCGAGATAATTGGATAAAAAGAAAAAACCACCTTCAGGCTTTACCTGCATCAAGGTAATGGTAATATCCATATCTTTTTTATTAATCATCGCTTTGAGCTTTGCACTAAAGGCTCCGTTGATAATCAAATCTTTGTCTAGCACCTCAGTTGTATACACTACGCTGTTCGTGGTATTGATACTGTCTTTTTTTAAAGTATAATAGCTATTTTTATCTTCCCGATCACTGAAATCAACCATTTGTTTTACATATTCAGATTGAGAAGGCTTCCGTTGGCTTAATGCCAAAACAGAATCTGCTTTTTTAGTGAGATAAAATCTGAGTTGATCATGATGAGACTTTTCCAGGGTCGGAAAATGATACCATTGATCGGAATCCATCACCTGAATATTGACTTTATCCTTCAACAACAGCGGTTTAGCACCATTTTTCAAAATATAATCAAACCATGAATAAGCCAGGTCACTGAAATTGATCTTTGCCGCTTCATTGAGATGGTATCCCATGAGTACATTCACGGGATAGCTCTGTGCTCCCCCATGATCGTATGGTCCCATCACCAGATAATGATTGGGATTCGGATGGTATTTATGATATTCTTTGAAATAATACAGGGCTCCCAACTGATCGGAATCATAAAAACCTGTCGTACTGAGAATCGGAATCGGAATGGCTGCGAATTCTTCTTTATAAGGAATCATTTTTTTCCAAAAATCATCATAGGAAGGATGCTGAAGCCATCGTTGAAAAATAGGGCTCGGTTTACCGGCGATGGTATCTAAAGCCCTGAAAGATTTTCCGCTTTTATACCATGCAGTGTTGATAGAATCCCATTTCTGATAATTTTTAAAACTTGCCTCGTCGGTCATTTTATTATTGGTAACATACGAAATCCACTGAAGCATATAGTTGGAAAAAACATTGTTTTCCATGGGAAAATCGATTCCTATTCCCACCGAAACCTGAGGAACAATGGTTTTCAATGCCGGATGCAGTTTCTTTGTTGCCGCCCACTGGCTGAATCCTAAATAACTTCCCCCGATCATCCCTACTTTGCCATTACACCATGGCTGTTTACTGACCCAATCTATAACATCATACAGGTCTTGTGCTTCATGCTCAAAAGGTTCAATTGCGTCATTACTGGTCCTTTTTCCTCGTGTATTCACAACAGCACCAATATAATGATAGGCTACCGCTCTTTTTCCCAAGGAGCTGTCATAGCTGCCGGCATATATACTATTGGTTAATATTACCGGTAAAGGCTGCTTTTTTTCTTTGGGTCTTGTTACCGTAATGACCAGGTTGCCTCCCGTGCTTGTCTTTATAGTAAAAGATTTTTGCCAGTACCTTTTTTTATCTTTTTCCGATAACAGTTTATTGATATCACTTTGAGTTTGAGAAGAACACTGATAATCCAGATAATTCAGACACATCTGTAATGCATCATTATAGGTTAAACTATCATTCTTAATATTACCAAAAGATCTCTTTAATTTACTTTTCTTATCTTTTATATCATATTCAAATACATCATTCAATCGAAATGAATATTTTTCGGGGAGTGTAGCATATTTTTGTTCAAAAGCTTTGTTAAGAGCGATGGTAAAGTTCATCTTTTCATTTCTTTCCATGTTTTTGGACATAGCAAAGATTTCATAATCTATACTTTTTATGCTTACCGTCTTCTCGTCAGCATATACCTGTCTGCTTTTACGAATCAGGGGCAACGATTTTTCAAAATGGCCTGATACAATTTCAAGCTTGAATTGTTTATCTAGAGAATCATACGTTTTAGCGTTAGCATAATTCTTGGAAATAACAGCCGCAATGGAGGAAACTCTCTTTTCAAGAAGTGCAGCATCTGCAACTTCCTTTTTAGGAAAATAGAATTTTTGAGCCGCAATCGTATGGAGCGAAAGCAGTAAAAGCATCGAAATAATTTTTGACTTCATTTTTTTATTTAATGATAAAACAAAAAATCCGTAAAACCAAATTTTCTCAGAATTATAATTTTACGGATTTCCGGATAAAATAAGATCTATATCAAGTTCTTACTTTATCCGGAAGTCTCCTCTGAAATAACAAAGGTATTTTGGATATGCAAATAAAAATTCCAGTATAAGTTAAGCTACATTTTGATAAATTTTATTTTCATTATCACTCGAAAAAAGCACAGCAAAAACAATGTAAAATCGTTCAGCACCTTATTTACTCTATAGAAAAAAATGCCGAAAAACAGATTATTCCCCGAAAGAAAGATCATCAAGCTGTCATATCCGATCCTATATCGGTATCAAACAATAAAACCGAGAAAACAGAAAAACTATCTGAAGAAACCGTTGATCTTATTTTAAAAGAATTACAGTTATTTGAAATGAAAGAGTTGTTTCTAATGAAAGGGATTACACTTGGCAGTTTAGCAAAAGATATTCAAACCAACTCTTCTTATGTATCTGAAGTTATTAACACCTATAAAGAACAAAATTTCGCTTCTTATTTAAATAGTCTTCGAGTAGAATATCTCCTCAATAAATTGGTAACAGATAAAAAATTCCGTTCCTATAAATTAGGAGTGATTCCCGATGAATTAGGCTATAATAATGAGCAGGCTTTTTCAATAGAATTCAAAAAAAGACAGGAACCACGCTGTCCATTGATATCAAAGAAATCGAAAAAACACAAAATAAATAAGCGTGAACTCGACGAAAAAAATTTGTTAAAGAGCTGGAAGAGGGAAGTTGGAGGCTTCTAGCTTTTCTTGTCAACAGAACGAAAAGTAGCCTATAAGATCAAATGATCCTGTGAATCGTGAATTTTGCTGCGCAAGTGAATTTTTTACGTACCATTAAGATTGACAATTGACTCGAAGAAATTCACCATTCACCATTTACCATTCACTATTCAACATCAATACTTTTCACCTTTTTAGTGAATTGAAAACAAGTGAAATACCATCGATTTCACGTTAAATAAGCGTAAATTCAATGGGAAAAATCAGATGATAATTTGAAAGAGAGATTTTGGAGGCTTACTATTTTTATGCCCACACAAACCAATGTCAACTTGATAATTTTTCATTAATTTCCATGTCGATTAATTACCAAATGAGCATTTAATATAAAAAAAAACTTATTTTTTAGATTTGAAACAGAATTTAGGTAAAATACAAAATTGTAATAACCAATGAAATAAGATTAAAATTTCTCTAGATTTATAAATCTAGAGAACCTTATTTTTTATAAAACCCATGGGTTGTGTATGTTTGCAACGGGTAAAGACACAACTAATAATCTTTAGTTTCCTTCTTGCGTAGAAAATTAAGGAAACTGACATGAACCACAAATTGAGGGAATACATTTCTAGAATGTTTTTATCGCTAGAAATGGTTCAGACATAGGAGGAATTTTTTCCTCCTTTTTTATTTAATTTTCAGAAGCTTGTTGACGGAATTTAATTGAAAGATGTTTTTTATCTATGCAATTTGGTCAGATTGATGTTTAATGATAGCCTAAGGCTCGATCAATAAAATATTCTAATAGGTCAAGGTCAATAAACGTGGGCTTTAGTCTGTCTAAAAATGAGATCGAAGCTTATCATCAATTTCGGATAAAGCCTTAATTGGATTCCAAATTCTAACACTGGGATGAGCCCAACGCTATTCATGTGTGTTTTAATAATAGAAAATCAATATTTTAGATAGTTGATTTTAATTGAGCTTAGGTTAAAACTACCCACAAAAAACATCTAAATTTACAAATCTAGAGCATCATCTATTTTATAAAACCGACGGACGGTGTATGTTTGTAAGGAAGTAGTATTCTTAATATTATTTTTTTAAGCTGCCTTCCCCTTATCAATTAAGGAGTAGGATCTATTTCTAAATAAGGGCATATATTCTTCCGTTGATATCATGAGAAGCACACCGGAGAAAAGAAGGAAAATATTCATATTTTAAACATAAAGACAACAAATAAATACCTGTTTTTTTTGTTTTTAACTAAAAATAAATCACCCATACAAGAAAAGCGCTTGTTTTTTTAAAACATCTGCGTATTTTAGTAAAAATATTAACATGATTTTCGATAAACTAATACACTATTTAAAACTGGATAAGCAGGAGTTTCTGTTTCAGTTCAATTCACATCCTAATTATCCGTCTGCACTGGCTTTTAGTGATACCCTTAATTTTATGGGCGTAAAAAATGATGCCTATGAATTGGAAAAACAATATTGGGATGAGTTACCTGAAGAATTTATCGCTATTGTTGATAATTCTTTTTCACTGGTAAAAAAATCGGGAAGTCAATATTCGATATACTCAGAGAAGGCTAAAACTCTGAATAAAGCTGAACTTCATAAAAATTCAACAGATTTTGTTCTTCTATTTGAAAAAACAGAACAAGCAGAAGGAAAAGCTGCAAAAAATATAAAACCTCTACTCTATTCTGTATTGGCTCTTATTGCTTTGTACACCTTGCTCACTCATACTTGGTATCAAGGTATTTTCAATATTCTCTCTTTAGCCGGAGTATATATTTCTCTTGAAATTTTCAATCAGAAATTCGGAAATACCTCTACGGTTATTGGCAGTATTTGTGGAGATACCGCAGGAAATCAGGCGGTAAATTCCTGTAACAAAATCATTACTCAGGATAAAACAAGTATTCTGGGGCTTAAATTTTCAGATTTTTCATTGATCTATTTCGTTGGAATTACCATTTTAGGTTTATTTCTTCCTGCGACTTCTTATATTCTTAAAGGTCTTAGCTTAGTTTCCGTTTTAGCCATTGGATATTCACTGTATATTCAGGGGTTTGTTGAAAAAACATTTTGTAGAGTTTGTCTTTTAATTATTTCAGTGCTGGTTGCTCAATTATTACTTGGTACTTTGCTTTTTGAAAATGTATTTATCGAGATAAAAACGATCTTACTAAGCGTTGTATTATGGATTGCAGCTTTTACTTCCGTTTTGTATATCAATAATACACTGGAAGAAAAAGAAAAAATTCAGAAATCAAATGCTAAAAATCTTAGATTTAAAAGAAACTATGATTTGTTTAAAAGTCAGCTATCAGAAAACGAAAAAATAGAATTTCAGGATAATCAAACGTTTTCAGTGGGAAATCCTGAAGCAAGACTTCACATTTCCATTGTCTCCAATCCTTATTGCGGTTTTTGTAAAGATGCCCATAAGATTATGGAAGATATTCTGAAAAAATATCCAAATGAAGTTTCCGCTCAGCTACGATTTAATTATTTCCCGGACAGAAGTCCCGAAAAATACGCAGGTTTAATTTCAGATTTCACTTATATCTATCAAAATAAATCCCAACACGAGTTTCTTGAAACCATAGAAAACTGGTTTGAAAATAAAAGTGAGGAACAAATTCATGCAAAATCAGGAAGAGGAGATCAAGAACAGGATTTGCAGCCCATCATTGAAATGTCTAAAGACAATAGTAATAATCAATTAAATTTCACGCCTATTCTTATTATCAACGGACACCAGTTTCCTGATAAATACGACCGTGATGATATCTGGTTTTTTATTGATGAGCTACTGTATGACGAAGATTTTTAAAATTAAACTTCGGATAATTAAAACTAAATCAAATAATATATATTAGAGACTATGTATTTAGTCTTTAATTTCAACGAGAGTTAATGAAGAAAAAATTTCCCAATTACATTCAGCCGGATTCCAAAGACTGTGGACCTACCTGCCTTAGAATTGTAAGTAAATATTATAAAAGAAGCATTTCTTTACAACAGATCCGAAATCTTTCGGAGACTACGAGAGAAGGAAGCAGCCTGCTGGGTTTAAGTGATGCTGCCGAAGATCTTGGTTACCGTTCTCTGGGGGTTCAGATTGATTTTAATACCCTGAAAGAAGAAGTTCCGTTACCTTGTGTGGTTCACTGGAACAAAAATCACTTTGTGGTTGTTTATGATATCGATAAAAATGAAAAAGTATACATTTCAGACCCAAGCTATGGTTTAATCACTTACACCAAAGAAGAATTTATCAAATTCTGGATCGGTGAAAATGCCAATGAAAATACAGAAGAAGGTATTGCTCTGATTTTAGAGACCACTCCGGCATTTTTCCAGACAGAATTTGAAGAAGAACAAAGCAAAGCCAGCTTTTCTTTTCTGTCTAAATATTTACTGAAATATAAAAATCTAGTTATTCAGCTGGCAGTCGGTCTTTTGGGAGGAAGTTTACTATCCCTGATATTCCCTTTCCTTACCCAAAGTATTGTCGATGTCGGCATTCAGAATCAGGATCTCAATTTCATTTATCTTGTTCTGGCAGCTCAAATTATGCTTTTCCTTGGAAGAATGGGAATTGAAATGATCCGAAGCTGGATCTTGCTGCATCTTTCCGCAAGAATCAATATTTCCATTATTTCGGATTTCTTTATTAAATTAATGAAGCTTCCGATCAGCTTTTTTGACACAAGAATGACGGGTGATATCATGCAGAGAATTAATGATCACCATAGAATTGAACAGCTTCTGACGAGTTCTTCGCTGAATACGCTTTTCTCTCTGGTGAATCTGATTATTTTCAGCATCGTATTACTTTTTTATGATTATCAGCTTTTCATTGTTTACTTTGTAGGCGCTGCCTTATACATCGGGTGGATTACTTTTTTCCTTAAAAAAAGAAAGGAACTGGATTATAAAAGATTTTCACAGGTTTCCCAAGAGCAAAGTAAGGTGATTGAACTGATCAACGGAATGCAGGAGATCAAAATGCACAATGCCGAAAAGCAAAAACGCTGGGATTGGGAGTTTCTACAGGTAAAATTATTTAAGCTCAGGATAAAATCTCTTTCCCTTGAACAATGGCAGTCTGTGGGAGGAAACTTTATCAACCAGATGAAAGATATCCTGGTGAGTTTTCTTTCTGCTAAACTGGTACTAAGCGGAAATTTAACACTGGGGATGATGTTATCTGTACAGTATATTATCGGGCAGCTTAATGCCCCTTTGCTACAGCTGATCGATTTCATTAAACAGACTCAGGATGCTAAAATTTCACTTGAAAGACTGGGCGAAATTCATGATAAAGAGGATGAGGAAAATAAAGATGAGCAATATGCACACGAAGTTCCTGAAAAAGATATTGAGATCAGCAATATGTCATTCCGTTATATAGGTTCTGATGTACCGGTATTTGAAAATTTAAGTTTAAATATTCCTTATCAAAAAACAACAGCCATCGTAGGAGCCAGCGGAAGTGGAAAAACAACGCTTCTAAAGCTTTTGATGAAGTTTTATGAGCCTAACGAAGGTGATATTAAAATCGGGCATACCAAACTGAGCAGTGTTTCCCCAAGATTCTGGAGAGACCATTGTGGTGTGGTGATGCAGGAAGGTTATGTTTTCAATGATACCATTGCCAACAATATCGCCATTGGAGAAGATTACATCGACAAAACAAAGCTTAGAAAGGCGGTTGAAATAGCCAATATTAAAGATTTTGTGGAAAGTTTACCGTTAAGCTATAACACGAAGATCGGAAATGAAGGAGTTGGTGTAAGTGGCGGCCAGAAGCAGAGACTTTTTATTGCAAGAGCCGTGTATAAATCTCCGGAATATATTTTCTTCGATGAAGCAACTTCTGCTCTGGATGCCAACAACGAAAAGATCATTATGGAAAATCTGGAACAGTTTTTCAAAGGTAAAACGGCCGTGGTTATTGCGCACCGCCTTTCAACGGTAAAACATGCAGACAAGATCATCGTACTGGATAAAGGAAATGTGGTGGAAGAAGGAAATCATGCGGAATTGGTAGCGCTAAAAGGTGAATATTACAGACTCGTAAAAAATCAGTTAGAACTTGGAAACTAGATAGAATCACAATATAGCGGAAACCGAAAAGCTTAAAGAGTAGGTAACAAATTGAAATTTTTATTACTATGAAAAATTTAAAAAAACTAACAAGAGAAACATTAAAATCAGTAAAAGGTAACGGACGAGGCTCAGGAATTGGATCTGGAGCCTGCCAGGAATATTTGCCAATGGATCCTCCAATGCCAGGACAGCCATTTGACTGCTCATGCAACCAATTGAGATTTTGTCCTAAATATGGAACATGTATCCACATGAATGACTATACGTCAGAAATGTGTGAGTCAGAATTCTAAAACTGACAGATATGGACTGCTCAAAAAATGTAAAAGAAGGAAATCTATTTACCATTTCGACTTCATAAAAGTGGTTTTGAGATACCGCCAACAGATGGAAGAAGTACACTGTGGCAGCTATTCAGATCAGAGCAAAAAAATACCTTAAGAAGTAAATTATAACCATTAAACAAGTTAAGCCTTCGAAGGGAGGTTTAACTTTTATAATAATGTCAAAAGATATATTAGACAATATAGAACTTCGTTCTGAAAGTGTTCAGGACATTCTTACCCAGCCACCCCATTGGATGATCCGCTGGGGAAACACCCTCATTTTTATTATTCTTCTCCTGATTCTGGTCATGAGCTACATTATTAAGTATCCTGAATTTATTCCGGCGCCTGTTATTGTCACCTCTCAGAATCCTCCTGAAAAAATTGAAGCCAGAAACAATTTAAAGATTGAAAAAATACTGATTAAAGATCATCAGAATGTAAAAAAAGACCAGGTATTAATGGTATTGCAATCTACAGCCAATTATAAAGATGTTTTAGAGCTCAAAAAATATGTGGATGCCATGACCCCCAATAATCTTTCCTCATTTCCAGTCCACGAAATTTCACATTATAAGCTGGGAGAACTTCAGGGAGATTATAATAATTTTGCCAAAGCATTTCAGGATGAACAACTTTTCACACGATTACAACCCTATGCTCCTGAAAATCTTGCAGCAAACCAAAGCATATCTGAATATAGAGGCAGAATTATCACTTTAAAACAACAGAAAAATCTTGAACAGGCCAAATATGACCTGACCCGAAAAAATTACCAGCGTTCTCAGGAACTTTTCAATCAGGGAATTATTGCGGCTGTGGAAATGGAAAATGAAAAGATTAAATATCTTCAGGCTCAGCAAAATCTGGAAAATATCAATATTTCATTATCTCAGATGGAAGAAGCCATCTCTAATTTTAATAAAACCAAAAGTGGAGCAGCCATCAACACGGAGAAAGATAAAATCACCTACTCTTCCCAGACCCTTCAGCTTTTTGAACAGTTACGAAAATCCTTAAACCAATGGGAACAGAATTATCTTATCATTTCTTCCACCGATGGAATGGCCAGCTTTCAGCAATTTTTTGGTGAAAATCAATTTATAAAAATGGGTGATGCGATTGTTTCTATCCTTCCAAAAAATAAAGATAAATTGGTGGGAAGAATGTCTGTACCTGCGGCAAACTCAGGTAAAATCAGACAAGGAGAAAAAGTATTGATCAAACTCGATAATTATCGCTTTCAGGAATATGGAATTGTAGAGGGAAAAGTTCAGAACATCTCTCTTTCTCCCGACAAAGACGGAAATTATTATGTTGATATTACTCTTCCAAAAGGACTGAGGACATCCTACAATAAAAATCTCATTTTTGACAAAGAACTTCGCGGAAGTGCTGAAATTGTCACCGAAGATCTTCGACTGATTGAAAGATTTTTTTATCAAATCAGAAAATTATTAGGCTATCAAAGCTAAGACAATTTATAAACAGAGCCCGCAATTTATACCGCGGGCTCTTTCAATTGAGCTAAAATGAATCATTATCTGCTACGCTTAATTTTTAAAAAGATGAAGCTGTAATCTGTCACAAATTGGGATTTCCCAAATCGGATACATTTTTATGACAATCCATATATTCCATGATGTATTTTAATTTTATAGAAGAATTAAAATATTATTTAAGTAATTGGATCACGCTTAAAACTTGGGGAGAAATTGTTTAAATGTATTTTTTGCCACGAATGCATGAATATTTTGGATCAGTATCAAAACTTTGGGAGAAATTGTTTAGATGTATTTTTTGCCACGAATGCACGAATATTTTTATTTCCCACAGATCGCAGATTTTCAGATGCTGCTGTTTCTGTTGGTTTTTCGCAGAGACGCAAAGATTTTTTTTAATACTTGATGTTTTTAAGGCGCAAGGATTTTATCAAAGATAAAATTGAGGGCAGTATATTATGGCCACGAATGCACGAATTTTTTTATATCCCACAGATCGCCCAGATGATATCGTTGTTTTTCTTTGTTTAAGCTTTGCGGTCTTTTATCAGTAGAACGGTTTGGTGAGACTTAAAACAGGAGTTGTCAAAAAAAATGGGTTGGCTTCGTGTTCACTATGTAAAGTACAAGGAAAAGAATCTGCGTCATTCGCAAAATCTGCGAGAGCAAAAAATTTCATCTTACATTCTCTAAACTTTTTGCCTAGTCCACTTTTTGCTTAGCCCCCAAATTTTGCGCCTGATCCCTGATCCAAGAAAATCAAAGAATATATAAAAACAAAAAAACCGAAACAAATGTTTCGGTTTTTATCGCTATTGTAGCGAAGACGGGAATTGAACCCGTGACCTCAGGGTTATGAATCCTGCGCTCTAACCAACTGAGCTACCTCGCCGTTTTGGTGGTGCAAATATAGAAAATATATTTGAACCTCCAAAATTATTTTAACTTAAAATATTCTAAAACATCACCAACATGATCTGGTCTACTGATTATCTTGTTGTTAGCATCTAAAATAAAATACGTCGGAGTTGCATGAACATTGTAGGTTTCAGTATAAGTACTGTTCCAGCCTCTTAGTTCTGAATCATTGATCCATGGAAATGCTGCAATTTTCTTTGAATACGAATCTTTGTCCGCATCTAATGATAATCCTATAATCTGAATATTCTTCGCTTTTAAATCATTATACTTTTCCAATAGCTTAGGCAGCTCATTCTCACAGTGAGAACATGTGGAGGACCAAAAGACAATCACTTTTTTGTCTGCCTTTACATCATAGATTGATTTCGCTGTTGTATTGACAGGAGACTGAAATTTATTATTAGGGAAGGTTGCTCCTATTTCTACATTCGCGTTAGATTTTAATGTAGAGGCCAACCTGTCGGTAATAGTACATTTTAGATTTTTAGCCAGACTAAGATACTTATCTTTTAAATCTTTCATTTCATAAACATCAAAAATATCGATGAGTTCAGAAAGTACAGTTTGCCCTCTGGGAGTTTCCACTTTTAATGTATCTAATAGACGGTCAACTGAACCGGCTACATTAGCATTACCACCTCCATTTAAATAAGCAACCAAAATAGGTCTCAATAGAGACGAACTTTCAAGCATATCATTCGACTTGTCTATAAAGTTAATAAAATCATCCTGAGAAACCTTCTTAGAGGGGTCATTTCCGATAAATTTACTATAATTGGTGTTGTAGTATGAAATAAAGGGATGCTGAGCAGGATCGATAGCATTAGACACTCCTGAAAGCCTGTCGATTTCAGTTTTTAAAGCTTTTCCGAATTCAGTATCATCCTTATAATACTCTTTAATCTGTGATAAAGCAGGCAGAATTACCTCTTTCTTCTGTGAGCCTTCCTGTTGCTTACTCATCAGATTATTGGCTTCATCCTGGTAGATAATATTGCTTATTTTATTGTTCTTGGCCTCAAGCTTTATATTTACATTTTTATTTTCTGAAATAAAGCTGAATGTATTATTCGATCCGGGGAAATATACTTTCATCATCCCCGAGTAGGTATTTGGATATTTAAACGTTAACTGCCCGTTCTTCACTTTTTCCGTGGAAGCGATAATGTCTCTTGAACCATTTAAGCTATATAAAATAGCATCCTGACTGTTAAAATCTGAGGGTGTCTGAACCGAAACCGTGAACTGTGCCTGTATAGAAAGTGCAGCCACAACTGCAGATAATACAAAAATCTTTTTCATAGAGTAAAAATAAAAAAACTCTCTGACTAAATCAGAGAGTTTTCTATATTTTAATAAAAATTTTATATTTTTTGAGTTCTGTACTTTTTTGCAAAATATAAAGTCAGCAATACCGCTACAGCACCTAATACATAAACGTACATATCAATTGGAGAGGCTGGAACCCCAGGTCCTGTACCTCCACCCCCACCTCCGGGCTGCGGTAATTGTGCGTTGACCGACAATACCAATAAAAAGAAAAAAGCGTATACTAGTCTATTTATAGTCTTTTTCATATTTGTTATTTTAAGATTTTAGTGTTAACAGTTTCTCCTTTATCAGAAACAATTTTTACAACATAAGAAGCTTTGATTGCCTTACTCAATTCAATCACAAAATCCGTAGATGCATCCACTGCTTTTTTAGAAATAACCAGTTTACCGCTCATATCATAAACTTCGATATCTGCCTTTTTCCAGTTAGGGTCAAATCGAACAACATAATCAGTGATTTCAGGATTGTAAACAACCATTGTTCTTGAAGGTTTAGTTGCTTCAACAGGTTTTGTCGCCAGTACTCTATCCGGTTCCCCGTAATAAAGATCAGCTTCTCCTGTGGTTGCAGGGAATACATCTCCCTGTTTGATTTCCTGAACAGTGCCATTCTGCGCTTTGTAGAAGAAACCTATCCCTGATGATAATGCGTGAACTCCCGGGTCGATGAGATTCGCATTTTCTCTCACTTCAAATTTATATGACTTGATTTTATTAAGATCATAATTAGCTAACTTAATATTTTTACCTTTGAAGTTACTTTCATTAGCTTCATTAATGTATAGCCAATATTGTCCTGCGTAGTTATAGTCATAACCTCCTGACGGGGCTTCTTCAAATGTACCGATAACGTTTGCCGATACTGCAGAAACCTGAGATTTAGCAGCAGTAGAGTGTCCTGTAGTTGCATTTGGATAAACCACATAATACGTTCTTCCCACTTCTTTTCCGTTGGCATCAAGACCTATAACACCCAACTGCTTTACAGAATTATTGCTTCCGTTTTTAGCAGCCGCTACGTTATAATCTGTTCCATCGGTTCTTGGCGTATAATTAAATCTTCTTAAATTACCGATATTAAGAGTTGCATCAGCACCTGTAGCCGTATTATCGTTTAATTTAACAACAAAAGTTCCCATAGGTCTTACCAAAGTATATTCCACATCACCAATTGGCTCACCTCCGGCAAAAGAAATGAATTTATATGATGTAGATCCTGTACCCTGAGCATTAGTAACAACATCTACCACATCTACTCTAACCCCCTTAATGGTAGTCAGGTTATTTCCGTCTCCAACTCCTGATTCAACAAAAGCAATTTTAGATAAATCAAGGTTAGTTAGGTAAGGGTTGGCATATTGATAAATATTTTTACCATAAGTACCTGACCATGCTCCCCCTGGACTATCCCATCCATCCTGAAGGTAAGTGTTATACTTCTCATTATACTGATTAACATTGTTACCATTAGTACCAAAAGTAACATTAGAACCGGCATTCGTTAATAAAACGGAAGGAGATTCGTCACTTACAGGACGTCCTTTTACAATTTTCGTAGTGGTTAAGTCAAGCGAGTTCCCTCCCAACATATAATATGCTGTACCTGGGTTACCCACCCCTAACTTAGTGGTAATCGGAACATTTTGAGAGACAACAGTCGCATTATTCCAACTTAAAATTTCATTTTTCGAGTTTCTGACATTTGTAAATGTCTTCCCTAGTTCGGTACTTAATGTAGAGGCGGTCTTATCGTAAAATGGCAGACCTATCTGCTGATAAGAACCGTGATTGGTCGCTCTCAGTTCCTGATCAACAATCCCTGTAATATTATTTTGAGGAATTCCTGCGATATAAAGCTGACCATAGGTATAATTATTTGAAACACCTGCGCTAGAATAAGCATCAGGTTCATTCAGTCTGTTGACAAAATTAGCCGTTACAGACCCTTCTGGCTTATCGGTACCGCCAGTAGTAATCGTTTTAAAAGAATCGGTAGTAGAACCGCTCACCATAATATTCCCATGGTTTTCGATTACTCCGTTTCCTCTCATCTGTAAGCCTCCGCCGTTATAAACCAGCGTTCCCTTGCTTACATACGTAGTAGCAGCGTCATCTACGTGTAATAGAACATTCTGCGCCTGAACAGAACCAATAGCTGCTAACAAACCAATAGCAAATAAACTTTTTCTCATTGTATGTAATTATTTGTGTGTTAATACAATCTTCATCCGCAAAGATAGTTTTTTTTTTTAAAACAAAAAAATAATTTTATTTATTAACAAAAATATTATCTTCAGTTAATATAATTTTTTTCTCTTCTCCTATTGAAAACATATAGTCTTCAAGCACCTTTTCCGTGGTTCCACGTAACCCTCTGGCACCTAAACCTTTTTCAATAGTCTCATCAACAATTTTCGCAACAGCACCATCTGTAAACTCCAAAGTGGCACCATCCATCTTAAAAAGCTCCACAAATTGATTGACAATTGAATTTTTAGGCTCCTTCATGATTCTGATCATCGTCTCCTTTGTGAGTTTATCGAGATAAGTGATGATTGGAAATCTTCCCAAAAGTTCGGGAATTAATCCGAAAGAACGAAGATCGATCGCATTAAGATTTGTTAATACATAGTCATCTTCTTCTACTTTGTTAATCTTTTCCGCGCTGAAGCCTATGGCCTGCTTATTCATTCTTCGTTCGATGATCTCTTTAATCCCGTCGAAAGCACCACCGGCAATAAATAATATATTCTGGGTATTTACCTGAATGTATTTCTGATCAGGATGCTTTCTTCCCCCCTGCGGCGGAACATTGACGATACTTCCTTCCAATAGTTTCAGTAATCCCTGCTGAACTCCTTCTCCAGAAACGTCTCTCGTAATGCTCGGATTGTCTGATTTTCTTGCAATTTTGTCGATCTCATCTATAAACACAATCCCTTTTTCAGCTTTTTCGACATCATAATCTGCAACCATTAAAAGCCTGGACAGAATGCTTTCCACGTCCTCTCCTACATAGCCGGCTTCCGTAAGGATAGTTGCATCCACAATACAGAAAGGGACGTTAAGTTCTTTGGCAATTGTTTTAGCCAATAATGTTTTTCCGGTTCCTGTTTCACCGATCATTATAATATTGGATTTCTCCAGTTCCACTTCTCTGTTTTCATCTTTAGCATGAAGCAATCTTTTATAATGGTTATAAACCGCAATAGAAAGTTGCTTTTTCGCCTGATCCTGCCCAATGACATATTGATCCAGGAATTCTTTAATTTCTTTAGGTTTCTTTAGCTCATCGATATTTTCAGCTGGTGAAAATCCGTTTTTAGACATCGAGTCCTTTACAATCATGTGGGCCTGCTCAATACAATTTTCACAAATAAAACCAGTCTGACCAGAAATCAACATCTGTACTTCATTTCTTTTTCTTCCGCAGAAAGAACATTGGTTTGAATTCATTTTTTATATAATATATATAACGTATATGATTAAAGAAACTCGTAAAAGATATTTTTTACGAGTTTCTGTATTTTTTAAGAATTAATAATTGAGTTCTGAATCTCGGTGTATTCTTCACTCGTTAATTGCAGTCTTTCATTTCTAAAATTCATATCCTCCATTTTATTTAAAGGAATCAGATGAATATGGGCGTGAGGAACTTCCAGTCCTACAACTGCAACTCCCACTCTTATACAGGGAATTGCATTTTTAACCTTTTTGGCAACTTCCTGGGTAAAACCCCAAAGGTTTTTATATTCCTCGCTGTCAAGATCAAAAATTAAATCTATTTCTTTTTTAGGCACTACTAGCGTATGTCCTTTTACCAGAGGCATTGCGTCCAGAAATGCAATAAAATTTTCGTCTTCAGCGATCTTATACGAGGGTATTTCACCGTTAATGATCTTTGTGAATATCGTACTCATTGTTATCTAATAGATTTAGTTCAGAAATTTGATGCCTCCCGGCGCCGGTTATAACGTAATATCCAGTACCTCGAAAGACAGTTTATTGCCGTTAGGCAGTGTAATATCTGCAGTTTCACCTACCGCTTTTCCTAAAAGTCCTTTAGCAATCGGGGTATTCACTGAAATTTTCCCTGTTTTAAGGTCACTTTCATTATCAGGTACAAGGGTAAATACCTGTTCCTGCTTTGTGGCATTATTTTTAAGTTTAACCGTTGTAAGGATAGAAACTTTTGAAGTATCCAGCTGACTTTCATCTATGATTTTGGAAGTAGAAATAACATCTTTCAGCTTGGAAATTCTCATTTCAAGCATCCCCTGAGCCTCTTTAGCCGCATCATATTCAGCATTTTCAGACAAATCACCTTTGTCTCTGGCTTCTGCGATTTGCTGGGTAATCTTTGGTCTTTCCACAGTTTCTAACTGTTCCAGCTCAGCTTTCATTTTCTCTAATCCCTCCTTTGTTACATAGCTTGCCATAATTTTCAAAATTTAGTTTTAGTATAAAAAAATAATCCGACATTTGCCGGACAATGTTTTCGTGTTGTAATCGTTTAATTTTTACAAATATATAAAAATTTAAATTCAAATGAAAAAAACTTTTTCAATATTACTTATAATCACTTCATTGATTTTCAGTGGATTACCAATAAACTCTTGTGGCAGCAGAGAAGATACGGTAAGCTGTTTTCCAAGCTCTCCCATTAATGTTACCTTAAATCTAAATCTTCCTGCATATTTCAGTCTTACGCAGGTCGGTGGCTGGGTATATATCAACGAACAGCAATCAGGAACGAGAGGACTGATCATTGTAAGGGCATCAGGAAATAACTTTAAAGTCTATGACCGAAATGCTCCCCATATCTGCCCTGATACCAATACCACGCTTGAGGTGAAAGATAATATCAGTATCCTTTGCCCTAAAGATAATACAAGATGGATCTTATTGACCGGACAGCCTTCGGAGGGAAGCGCAACAAGTCTTCCTCCGAAAACCTACCCTTTCAATTATGATTCCGGGAGTAATGTCCTAAATATTTATTACTAAAACGATGAAGATTGTTATCCAAAGAGTCTCGCAATCCAGCGTTCAGGTAGACGGAAAAATAGTGGGAGAAATCGGAAAAGGATTAATGCTTTTAATCGGAATCGATGAAAATGATACAAAAGCAGATGCAGATTGGCTTGTTCAGAAAGTATTAAATCTAAGAATTTTCGGAGATGAAGAGGGAAAGCTTAATCTCTCAATCAAGGATATTTTCGGCGAAATACTTTGTATCAGCCAATTTACATTGATTGCAGATTATAAAAAAGGAAATCGCCCTTCTTTTATTAAAGCAGCCAGACCCGATCAGGCGATTCCTCTTTTTGAATATTTTAAAGAAGAAATTTCAAAATCGGGTATCAAAACAGAAAGTGGTATTTTTGGGGCAGACATGAAAGTTTCATTAGTAAACGATGGCCCAGTAACGATCGTGATGGATTCCATTACAAAAGCTTAAATTTACAACAGATTATAATTAATTCAGAAAATGAAAAAAACCTTCATTACTTTAGTTCTTTTAACAGGAGCTAACTTCGCATTTGCCCAAACGGCAAATTATACTGATGAGCAGAAAGCATCTTATTATATCGGTCTTGATATTGCTCAAAATCTAAAAAGACAAGGCTTCCCAGTAGATGCCAACCTTTTGTCTCAGGCAATACAAGATGAATTTGCAGGTAAAGCAGCCGCTCTCCCGAAAGAAGAAATGGGATCCTTCTTACAGGGTTTCATGCAGAAACAGGCAGAGAAAAAGCAAGCCGAAGCAAAATTACAGGCAGAAGAGAACAAGAAAAAAGGAACTGAGTTTTTAGCTAAAAATAAGCAAAATAAAAAAATTGTAACAACAGCCAGCGGTTTACAGTATGAAGTTTTAAAAGAAGGCGACAAAAAAGCGAAACCTACGGCGGCAAGTACAGCTACGGTTATCTATACTGGAAAATTAATGGACGGAACTGTATTTGACTCTACCGAAAAACAAGGCGGAAAGCCCATTGAACTTAGTCTTTCAGGCGTTATCAAGGGATGGACAGAAGGGATACAGCTAATGAGCAAAGGCGCACAATACAGATTTTATATTCCGGCAGATCTTGCCTACGTTGACAATGGTGCGGGCGGGGTAATTCCTCCGGGCGCCACTCTCATCTTCGATATAGAGCTGGTAGATTTTAAATAATTGCCGTTGAATAAAATAAAGAGAGGACATCCAATGTAGATTCCTCTCTCTATTTTACACGATCTCATTCACCTTATCAGGGATTTTTCAAGCTTCTAACGAATATTCTTAGCATTCCACGCCAAAAAGCTCTTCATAGCAAGCAATACAATGATAATCAATGTCATGAATATTAATTTCTGATATAGTTTCTTCTTTCATCATCATTTCTGTTTTTAAGAAGAATCCATCCCGACTTTTTGATCAGCTTCCCGGTAATCCGATTTTCCCATGATGCAATATACCAGTAAGTTGCTGTAGGGATAACTCTTCCCAGAAATTTACCGTCCCAAACAGCATTTTGGGGAGTTGCTTTAAAAATCTGCATTCCGTAACGGTCAAATATCGTAGCAGAAAAATGATTGAATTGGGAAAGCCCTTCAAAGCTTATCACATCATTATATCCATCTCCGTTGGGAGTAATTGCATTGGGCATAAAAAAGGTATAATAGTTGACGTAAGCGTCACAGAGTGTTCTGACGTTTCTTACCCTGATCTCGTATTCGGTATTTTTATGGATATTGTAAAAAATATTGGATTCCTGCCAGGTCACACCACCATCAACAGAAAACTCCAGAGGAATATTTTCGTTATTTTTCACAATAATTTTGAAAGAATCTTTTTCATAGATTACATCGAGAACATCGGGCACTTTTGTAAAGCTTACGGTCGCAGCATAGATTTTGGAACATACCCCGTTACTAATTGTTACCGTATAAGTCCCCGGTGTCGTAACGTTGATTGTTCTCGTAGATTCCCCTGTACTCCAGGCATACGAGTAATTAGGTCCTGATCCCGCATCCAGCGTTCCTTTTTGTCCTTCGCAGATAATGATATTGTGGAGTGAAGACTCAATTGCCGGAACTACAGTTATGGTAAGAGTTGCCTGAGCAACACATCCGTTTTCTCCGGTTCCTGTCACCGTGTAGGTCGTGGTGTGTTCCGGCGCAACGGTCTGCGAGTTTCCTCCTCCTGTCAATCCTGCCCAACTGTAAGTAAGCGCTCCCGAAGCCGTAAGTGTGACCGAGCTGCCTTTACAGATAATAAGTTCTGTGGCTGTAAGAGCCACAGAAGGCGGAACAGTATCTTCAAGCACCGTTACCGAACTTTGCTTTACACATCCCATAGGTGTCCCGCTGTAAATGGTTAAAGTATAAACCCCACCCTTATCCACCGTAGGAGTAAGAGTATCCCCACCTGACACAATATTCCCACCTCCGGTTGCCGTCCATTGAAAGGTAGCTCCGGGCTGATATACAGAGCCGCTGGCATCAAGAACGACACTTGTCACCCAACAGGTAATCGCCTCGACGGGCGGAACGATATTAACAACAATCAAAAGATCCATTTCTACAGTAACCGATTCTTCATACTGGCATCCAAGAGGAGTTGTTACCGTAACAGCATACGTTCCGGGCGATGTTACGGTAAGCGTATTGCCTACGGTACCATTATTCCATACATATGTATTTCCGGCTCCCGTTGTGACAGCTGTTAAAACAGTTGAATTTCCCTCACAGAACATAAGGTTTCCGTTAATCTGAAGATGAGGATTTTCATCTTTGAGAATTGTTACAGACACCTCATTACTTTCGCACCATCCGTTATTGTTAATCAAAGAGTAAGTACCTCCGGTGTTGACACTGATAGACTGGGTGGTTTCACCCGTTGACCACATATTTCCTGTAGGAAAATTAGAAGTCAGGGTAATGGGAACATCATGACAAATCACCATCGATGAAGCAGTGATACTGGCTACCGGTTTCACATTCACGATAAGCTCCAATTTGGCAATACTGTAACACGTTGAAGATTGAACGCGTACATATACTGTCATATTCCCCGAAGAAAACAGTGTCGGATCAGGGATAGAATTATTATTTCCTGCATTCGCATCGACAGCATTTTCATAATATGTAAAGCTTATTCCCGGCGTAACAGAGATAGCACTTTGCGCTGAAGTTAAGTCAAAGATTGCTGTTGCTGTATCTGAGCACATGCTCAAAACGGAATCCTGCACAATCGGATTAGCATTTACCGTTAATTCAAGTTCTGCAATACTGAAGCATTCGTCAAGAGAGACCCGGACATACACAGTACCGCCGGAGGAGAGGTATGCCACAGGGTTGGTGATTTCACCGGTATTTCCCGCCATAGCATCGGAGAGCGATTCATAATAGGCAAAGACTGCTCCAGGCGTGTTTGAAATAGCCCCTTCTGCAGTCGTTAAATCAAATACAGCCGTTGCTGTATCAGAACACAGACTCAAACCGGCATTCTGAACAAGGGGATTAGGGTGAACGGTCAACATTAATTCTGCAATACTAAAACAGTCCCCTACAGAGACACGTACATAGATGGTTTTCCCCGTGGAAAGGTAATAAGAAGGGTTAGTAATTTCACCGGTATTTCCTGCAGTGGCATCAGCTAGCGATTCAAAATAAGCAAAGACAGCTCCTGAAGTGGCAGAAATAGCTCCTTCAGCAGATGTCAAATCAAATGTTCCCGTTGCCGTGTCTGAACATAGGCTCAAACCGCTATTATGAACAACTGGAGTAGGATTTACGGTTAATACCAGTTCAGCGATACTGAAACATGCCCCTAAAGATACGCGAACATATACCGTCTTATCGGGAGCAGAATAAACAGAAGGGTTAGTTATCTCATTTCCGTTACCGGCAGTTGCATCGGCTAATGTTTCATAATATGTTAAGGAAGCTGCTGAGTTTGGCGAAATAGAAGCCGCAGCTGCCGTTAAATCAAAAATCCCTGTGGTCGTATCGGAGCAGGTACTCAGAGTACTGTTATGAACAACGGGGTTAGGATGAACAATCAGGGCAAGCTCAGCAATACTGAAACATTGCCCCAGAGAGACAAGGGCATATACCGTCTTAGCCGCTGAAATAAAGTCAGTAGGATTGCCAATGACATTCGCATTCCCGGCCGTTGCATCAGAAAGTGATTCATAATAGGTAAAAACGGCTCCCGGAGTCGTTGAGATAGCACTTTCGGCTGAGGTAAGATCAAAAACCCCGGCTGTTGAGTCCGAGCACACACTGAGACTTGAATTATGAACAGCAGGATTCGGGTGAACATTCAGCTTGAGCTCTGCCCTATTTGAACATCCTCCTACAGATACACGAACATATAAAGTCTTATCCGGAGAAAGGTAAGCTCCGGGAGCTGTAATAAAATTACTGTTTCCTAAATCTGCATCTGCCGACGATTCATAATACGTAAAAACCGCTCCGGGGGAGCTGGAGATGGCAGACTGTGCAGAGGTAAGATCAAAAATCCCGGTATCCGTATCCGAACAAAGATCCAGGAATGCGTTTTGTACGATGGGTGTTTTAGAAACATTCAGATGCAGAGTTACCTGCTCACAATCAGTATATTCAGGGTCATCACCACAGAATTTATAAATGATTGTTTCCGGACCTATATATCCGGGTGATGGAATATATACTATTATTCCTGTCGCAGGATCTACTGTCGCCACACCATGAGCAGGTCCGGTAATGATGCTGACACTTCCCGGAACGGGGGCTTGTGCAGAATGGGTAAACTTTGGAATGATGGTTAGCTTATCGTCACACAAATCCTCATCTCTCTGAACCTCATCAAGACAGCTGAAGACTTTATATCCCGCGGTTATTTTAGGTGCACATTGGCCCACCGTAATTCGTACGGTATAATTTCCGGACTGCACAGGCGCATAGACGTTTGAAGTAGCTCCGGGAATGGCTACCCCATTAACATACCATTGGTAGGTATCATAGCTGTCATCCACTTCAAGAACAATTCCTGGTACACACTCTCCTGCTTTCTTCATAATGACAGGCACAGAAGAAAAACCGGCAAAATAGCCACCATAACCTGCTGTACTGTATCCTCCGTTAATCCCTGCCGTTACAGCTCTGTCTGACGTAATCGTCGTATTCCCGCTCACATTAGGAACAGAATATGTCACCCAATCCGTCGTTCCCTGCACAGGGTAAGGGCCTTGCGCCGCAGTGGGTGACACGCCGTTAACCTTTACACTCGCGCCAGACTGGGTCAGAATGTTAAGCCTTACAGAAATAGAACCAATACCCGGCATTTCATTGATTCTGCCAATCTCATCCATTTTCCTTGGTAAAAAACAATCCAAAGGCGGAATGAGATTGTATCCACCGGTATTTCCTGCTGAGCCAACTCCCACCAACTGATAGAGGTAGACGTTTTTACTTGTTCTTACATACATATTAAAATGCCCTCCGCCCTGATTTACATATGCAGAGGCCAGTATCCTGTAATATTGTCCCTTATTAAGAGTAGCGACCGGAGCAGAACTGTTATTCAGGAAGATCTGCGTATTATTTTCAGTGGCAACGATAATTCCTCCATCCATATTGTACTGACTTGTAGACCCACTTTTCACCATGGCAAAACGACTTCCCAAACGCTCTGTAGGAACCGACTGATCCATAATAAGATCACTACCATCAGCACCAGGTGAAGTAGCATAAAAACCATTGGAATTACCATTGGTTACGGTAACGGGTTTATCCGCTATGATCTCAGCCCCTATAAATCCGTCCCTGTTAGCGGCTATATTAGCAATACCCGCCAGGGTATAAGACTGTCCTTTATTAAGAACAACTGTAAATGATGGTGGCGTGGAAGAAGTATTAATAAAACGTACATTCGGATTGTAACCTGAGATCCTCACCGTCGTATTATTTTCAGTAGCCAGAATTCCCGTGGTGAAGTTATTGGCATTTGAAAAAAAAGTAGCAGGTGACGCAGCCGCAAAAAAATGAGTTCCGATTCCTGCCTTCCCCTTTGACGTTATAATCTCACCATGACTTCCGGATGCCACTCTGAGGGTCAGAAAATAAGGTTTATCCCCTTTGGTATACAACCCCTTCACCGATATTATTGTTGCTTCAGAGGCGATCGTACTTTTAATGTAAGCCGCAGCCACATTAAATATTTTAGGATTTCCTTTACTGATCATCACACTTCCAATCTGTGTAGTATGGCTATAAATTTTAACTTCAAAGGGAGTTGTAGAATCTGTGGAAAAATACAATGCGTGGCTGTAAGCACTTCCCGAACTGTCATAGTAAGGTGCAATCCAATGATCGGTATCCCTTTGCGCAGAGACGCGCACTGATGAAAAAATCATCAGAAGCAGCAAAAACAAATTTTTCTTCATTTACTGGGGGGGGGTATATATAAGTTGATTTCCTTTAAGAAAGCCTCGGCGGAAGGGAGAAATAATAGAAAATGATGGTTAGGAATTACCTTTTCCCCCTGTATGTTTTCGCTCTACAAGTTCATTGAAACGTTGCGCAAAACTATACAAATGCATTAAGAGCAACTGTACTACATTTGTACGTCAGCACAGTAATAATCTAGCAATCATATATTTAAAAAAAAGAAAGAAGTATATCTTTAGTAGCCCGAAAAAAAGAGGAAAAAACTGCTGGTTCCCCTACTGCTCCGCACAAAAGTTCACAGTCCCCATTACTCCTCTTATTTTTCAATCCCCCTGTACCATGTATCGTATTGCTATTTTAGGGTGAATTCATAAAAGAACCACCTGGCCGGGGATATACTGATCTGTTATCTGAGAAGGGGCAGGTAGCTAACTAAAAGAGGCCATCCCATTTTGGGACAGCCTCTTTCTCTTAAATAAACTTTTATAAAAAACTATTTTGCAGGAATACTGCTAAAATTAAGTGCAATTTTTAAATTCATATCCGAGCTGGTCTGATTTTTCAGTTCATACACCGTTCTTACTGTAAGTCCTGAACTTTTAACCACAGAATCCAGAAATCCGGTGTCATTAAGATCAAGGTTTAAGCTTGATGAATTAGAAGAAATATTAGCTCTTGATGCTACCAGTCTTTCCCCTGTTCCACTGGATGACACATATACTTTTACTGATTTTAAAGCACTTAAGTTGCCCCCGGAAGGAGAAATAACACTTATTTTTGCATCTGAAATTCTGACATCTTTAATCTGTGCATTATTATTTCCGCCAAACCACGTCTGAACATTGGAAGCGGTAGCGGTAGAAGACACTTCTTTATCAGCAGGAACTCCTGTAGAGACTAAGACATTTGCGGTATAAGGAAAAGTATTTTGTACCAGAGACTGCACTGTACCACAGCTCACAAGAGCTGCAGAAGCAACCATAGCGGTCAAAAATATATTTTTCATAATATTTAAATTTAATAAAAAGTACTTTGCAGAAATTGTACCAAATTGTGTAAGATTATACCATTTTATCTTTGTAATTTCCTTTAAATTACTCAGCCCTTTCAGGGTTATAATAGCATTGAATATTTATACATCGGTTTTCACCCGACGCTACTGGTATTTAACCCTTTCGGGGTTTTTAAGGTAAATTCAAAAAGAAAGCAGTATTATTCAACACTTACCGTGAAACTTCCTGTCGTTTTTCCGGAAGCCATATTGCTTTTTCCGATAATAAGCCATACCTCTCCTTTTCCCTTTACGTCATAAGTAATATCCCTGCTGAATGGCCCATCATAATCCCCGTTCGGCAGCTTTATCTGGTTGAAACGAATATTAAAATCTTTTTCCTTAGTGATAATAGATGCCTTTATGGTCGGTTTATTATAATCCGTAATTTTAAGTACCAGCTCCTGACCGTCTTTTGTAAATTGCTCACCCAGCTTGAAAGGCAGCTGCTCTGCATCGGCTGTTCTTATGATCTGTCCTTCTTTTTCATTTCTCATGACCCCTTTTTTTAAGACTTCCTTGGTCACAGGAGCATTGTTTATTATCGAATCTTTTTTTCTAATCGCTACAGAATCAAGCCCTGAATCCGGATTTTTCTGTTCAGAAACAGCTACAGAATCCTGACTTGGATTTTCCGTAACAGGAGCATCCTTTTTACATGAAATGATCAAGAGTGGAATGAGTAATAAGATTTTTTTCATACTAATTAATTTTAAGTTTCAACATTGTAACTCACAGGAGAACCTTAATACCAAAATTGTTCCATTAGCCCACAAACCGTCCTTCTATTGCAGATTGATGAGAGAAATCATTACTTTCACCTTCTTTTTAGGCAAAATCCTGTTAACAACGGATAAAATTCATCAAATTCATTATTTCACGGTTTGATAATAGATTGTTTTTGAAAGAAAACTTTCTTTTTTATGTGGCTCAACCCTCTGTAAAATTTCTTTTCTCAACTTTTCATCATGCTTCTCTTCAGCATACTCTAAAAGCTGCTTTTTATTGAAAAAGAATTCTTTGGTATGATAATTTAAGTCAAAATCCTTTCGTTCGATATTATAAGAGGTGATCATTCCGCCCCAATTGAAATAGCTCATCAATAAAAGAGTTCCATAAAAATACCACATCATCGTATTGAACAAATAGGCATTTTTTTTCTGCTTTTGAATTTTGATAAATGTAAGAATTAGACCAATTAATGATAATAAAAGGAAAGCATAGACCCCGACTCTTTTATAGGTCATTCCATAATTAATAATGTACTCTGTATTTTTTGCCATCGCGGAGAAAACTAACACAGCATTGAGAATCATCCATACTTTAGCTAATATTTTCATTACACCTGCTTTGGGATCAAAATTGAAATTAGATTTAAAATAAAACATAATTACCAGAATTGCCATTATAATGGAACCGATCACGGCTCCTACTCTTTCGTGCGTTTCCTCAGACAGTTGATTCGGGGTTTTGCTTACTTCATAAAACTGTTCATAATTAAAAGTAATGATGAAAAATATCAACAAAATATTCAATGAAAGAAAAGTAATAACGCCACTCATTCTTTCCGAATCCAAATCAAGGAAAGAATAGGTCGGCTTCTGAATTTTATCTTTCTCCTGAAAATGATTATCCAAAAGGTGGTTTTGTTTATAAATATATTTTTCAACGACGTAACTCCAATAATTAAAGGCGATGAAAAATCCTATTGCTGAAAGGCAGATGATTTCCCAAAGATTAAGATCAAATTCATAATCTCTGAAAAGACTTGCAAAATGGTCACTACCTGCCGAATAAATTCCGAAGAAAATAATTAACATAAGGGAAGGTATCAGAATAGAAGCCAAAATTTTCTGCCATATTCCCGACATATTTCGTTTCGGAAGCCAATCATCAAAACTGAAAAACCGACAGATAAAAGTACAGAAATTGGTAATAAAAACAGGAATCAGCAATAACGGTTTCATTCTTCTGTTTTTAGACATAAAAGATAGCAAGAGTAGCGAAAATACAACCGCCAAAAATGAAGGGAAATCACCGTACCAAGCAAATGCGATACATGAAAGCATACTTGTTGTGAACAAAGTAAGAAAAGTTCGGGTTCTGTTTTTCTCTGAAGTCCGGTACAGTGTGAAGCAGGCGTACACTACGCCAAGAATTCCGAGATTAAGCCCTACATTTTCCTCGTAAAACAGTACGGTGAACAATAATGTGGTAAGAAATATATAGTGATGTGTTTTCATGTTTTTTTGTTTAAAAGATGAAGAGATTTACGTTTTAATATAAAACGGGGGATTGTTTTTTTTGGATAAAATCTTTCACATGCTCGAAATTCTGCCAAAGCAGAGCTTCAAAATCCATGTGGTAAAATGGTCTCATATTTTGTCCTTTCCGATAGGCTTTAATATACATTCTCGAATATTCAGGCAGGATAATAATCCCTAACACAATAGCCGCGAGCAAATGGGCATTAAGTTTTCCGTTTCCCAATAGCAGAAACTGCATCGCGATCTCGTCTTCAAAGTTGGTTCCACAATCTGTCAGCAAATGATGAACGTCATGATTTTCCATTTTGGGGATCATCGTAAAGCCATGCTTTTCGTAAAATTCGCCCAGTTTTCGACCTAAAGAATCTTTATGAAATTCCAGCAATTGCTTTTCATTGAACCGCCATTGCCTTGTCTTTTTTTTGAAATATTTTCTGTACAATCTTTGAGTTTTTTCGTAAACGAACAGTAAAAATTTGATGCGTATTTTTTTCATCGTTTATTATTTAAATTGTTACTATACTCATTCCTATTACTATATATATGATGGCAATCGGTATATTTAGTAACATTATTCCCGCGGATTTTAAGCAAATATCAAGTTTCGACTTATTAAAAATTCCATAAATAGTTAATAGTAAAACGACCGCAAGATTGATAATGCTTCCCCATCCTACAACGCAAAGGCCAGCTTCAACGAAAAAAGCATTTCTTGTAAAAACATATCCAAAAAGACATATGTTTCCGAGTACAAATGAAGTCCAGAAGAAAGTTCTTCCCGTAATTAGTATTGTTTTGTTATTCATCGTTTGTTATTTTTAATTGTTAATGAAACAGCTATATAAAAGTGAAATAGGAATGTTTATAATAAGTATCGACGCAGACTTTATACAAGTCAATAATTTAGATTGGCAAAAAAATCCATAAATTATCAGTCCACAGAAGACAATAATGTTCATTAATGCAAACAGACATAAAATCACTCCTCCAAAAATTGCAAACTCCACCATTTTTTCTGAGTATAAACTAAAAAACAAAATACTTCCTAGTAAAAATGAAAATCCAAACACTGATTTTCCAATATTTAAAATACTTTTATCACTCATCATGCTTGTGTTAAAGTAAAAACTGTAATTTCCGGACGCACCATAAACCGAACCTGAAAAGAATGCCCTAAAGCACGATTGATATAGAGCATTCTTCCATCATTCAGATTTATTTCACCGGAAACATATTTTCTATTTTTCACCGGAAGGATGGGCGTAATAATTCCGGGAATCCGGCATTGTCCTCCGTGTGTATGACCGCTGAGAATCCATCCCTGATAACCATTCCAGACATCTATATCACAAACATCGGGATTGTGACAAAGCACAATATTGGCAAGAGAAGGATCATACTCTTTCATTACTTCCATCGGATTGAAATTTGGAGACCACAAATCTTCAAAACCGATAAAATTTAATCCATGACTTTCCTGTTGTCTGTTATTCAGCATGGTAACGCCGTGATTTTCTAATATCTCACAGGTCTTTTCTGAAGATTTTATATTTTCCCATCTAGCTCCGTAATCGTGATTTCCTAAGATTCCAAACGTGGCTAATTTTCCGTGAACCGCATATTGCATCACTTTTTCCAGATGAAGATGATCTTCCGCACTTCCGTGATTAACGAAATCTCCGGTATAGACCACAAAATCAGGATTGAAACTTTTTGCTTTCCGGAAAGAATCAATCAGAAAATTCCAGTCGAAGCGATTTCCGACGTGGAGATCTGAAATCTGCATCAGAATTTTTCCTTCCAATTCGTCTGGTAAGTTTTTAATGGGCAGTTTTCTTTCCACAAACTCCAGCCAAAAGGGTTCTATCTTCCAGGAATACAAAAGCGGAAAAGCACCGATCACCGAAAGCTGAAAAAGCCGTTTTAAAAATGTTTTTCTATTCATTTCAACTCATTTAAAACAAATAACTTTGAATTACAAAGTAAAAATTCAAAAAAATTTATCTTTTATTTTCCTAATAATTTTTCAAGTGCATTCAGGTGTTCTGTAAACGCTTCACGCCCACTTTGAGTCACCCTATAGGATGTTCTTGGCTTTTTGCCTACAAACTCTTTCTTCACTTCAATATAGCCCACTTTTTCCAAAGCATTGCTGTGACTTGCCAAATTACCATCTGTAATTTCCAGTAAACCTTTCATTTCTGAGAAATCAACCCAGTCGTTCACCATAAGAACGGACATAATGCCCAATCTTACACGGCTTTCAAATTCTTTGTTGAGTTGATTTATATTGATCATTTCTATATTTAGTTTACTATTTAAAAATTCAATTTACCAAACAATTATCATTTTAAGTAAGCATAAAGATGCTATAGCAATAAGGATTGAAAATATTCCAACTACTATAAACCAAAGTCCTGCAAGCTTATTATATTTTGCAGAGTAAAAATCATAAGCTTTAATCATACTTAACTTTTTAACTGACTTTGAAATCATTAGCTCTTTTTGACTATTAAAATTTCCAACCTCATCTGTCAATGTATTATAAGAAAAATACTTTCCCGATAATGTCTCACCAAAAATTTCATTTCCATGCTCCTGAATTTTTGATACCTCTGAAATTAATAGCATACCATCTTCTTTGGCAATATAACACTGTTCAGGCAAATCAATCAATAATAATTGACGATTATTTTCTAAAGGGACATACCAACAATCCCCTATTCCCATATCAATTTTCTTATATCCAGCTACTATTGATGAACAAAAAAATCCACAAATATATAATGCGTAAAATCCAACAAACGGAGCACTAAATGCAAACACCGCTTTACGTACCTGTCTTTCTTTACTAATAATAAATGTGATAACAACTCCTATAACTGCAATAATGATACTTACAATAAATATTGCAATGAGATGTATTAAAATTACAAGTCCAGCCCCCATATTCTGTAAAGTAGTTATTTATACTTTTTATGCATAATTAGGCCATATACAATATGTAAAATTCCAAAACCGATTGACCAAAAAAGCAATCCCCATCCTAAAACGAATAAGGCAATTAAACCTAATATGATCTGGCAATATCCTAAATATTTCACATCTGTTAAAGTATATCTTTCTGCGCTTACCAAAGCTAATCCATAGAAAATCAATGTTGCTGGAGCTATCCAAACAAACAAATGATGAAGAATTAAGGCTAAGCAAAAAATACCTCCTGTCGCTAACGGGACTGCAAAAGTAACTAAAAGTCTTTTAGTAGTCGCATCCCAAATCTTCAAACCTTTCTTTTTACTTTTATTCGCTGTAAAAACATATCCGCTTAAAACAGCCGTCACCAAAACAATAAGTCCTGTAAGAATCAACTCATTGGTAAGATCAGGAGTATAATTTAATCGTCCTCCGTTGATATAACTCACTTTTTCCCTTTCCATAGCATAATATGCGTAGCCGGCTCCCAAAAGTGCAACCGATCCGGCAACAACACCAGATAATCCGCTCAACGAAATAAATCGGGAAGAACGCTCCATCATGGAACGAATATGTGATAAGTCTTCGTGATAGTTTTTTGAATCCATAAAAAGAACTTTGAATTACAAAGTTATAATTTATTTTTAATCTGCAAAATGTTTTTGAAAAAAATAATGTGATTAACAGATCACCTCCATCCGGTGCTCTTTGGTGAATATTGATCTCTAGCTATTATCAGTTTGCTCGTCTGGAGTTCAGGATATTTAAATAGATATTCAGTACTATTTTCAAAACTTGGAATTGAGGAAAAAAGAAATCGACAGTATAATCCGTGAAAATCCAGCGATCTGTGGGAGAGAAACATACATGCATATCATGATGACCATAAAAAAAGCCGCTGAAGGTTTTCAACGGCTGATATTCTGTGTAGAGAAAAAATTACTTCGCTCTCAACCTTTCTTTAATCGCTTCTATATTCTTCTTGGCGGAATCTTCCAAAATAAGACTTGCACTCATGTGAATTCTTGCAGGCATTAATTCATTGAAATGATCCGTGCCTTCCCAAGATACTTTTTTAATTAAAGCTAGAGCCTCTTTACTTCTTGAAGCTAATGTCTGAAGGAATTTCTCCAGCTGTGCATCCATCTCTTCAATGCTTGGAGAAACTGAATGATAAATATTATGCTGTTCTGCCCACTCTGCCGATCTGAAATCGGCATCGATTGCCATTGCCGAAAATTGAGATTTCCCGATTTTTCGTTCAACATAAGGCCCGATCACAAAAGGCCCGATTCCTAAATTGATCTCCGTTAAAGCCAATGCAGAATCTTTGGTTGCAAAACAGTAATCTGCACCACAAGCCAGTCCTACTCCGCCACCGGTTGTTTTACCCTGAACTCGTACGACTACAATTTTACCACAGTTTCTCATCGCATTCAGAACTTTTGCGAAACCTCCGAAGAATTTTGTGGACGCCTCTAATTCTTCAATCGCCAATAATTCATCGAAACTGGCTCCGGCGCAGAATGCCTTCTCGCCTTCGCTTTTTACCAGGATGGCTTTTACCTCATCTTTGGCACCTTCATCAAGAATGGTTTGGGCCAGTTTTTCCAGGATTGCTCCCGGAAGAGAATTACTTTTTGGAGTTCCGAAAGTAATTTCGGCGATATTGTTTTTAAGTTCTGAAACTACGAATTCGCTCATTTTTATTTTAAATTGGATTTACACAAAAATACGAAATACCCTGCTATTCAAGGAAACAAAAAAAGAAAAATTACACCATCATACCACTCAGTACGTAGAAATACGGATCACTTAATTTGGTATTTTCTACTCTAACCATCCGTTTATATAAATTGTTCCTTTGAACTGTCATTAAGACATAAAATTTAACCTAACGGTGATCTCCGAAAAACCGGAAGAGAGTAGGAATATTTAAAACTCAAAAAAATAATATTATGGAAGAAATGATGGGAGTAATTAAACTATTTGCAGGCAATTTTGCCCCTAGAGGATTTATGTTCTGCAATGGAGCCTTATTAAACATTGCTCATAATTCAGCCCTTTACTCACTTTTAGGAACTACTTACGGAGGGGACGGGATTACAACTTTTGCATTACCGAACTTAAACGGACGTGCCCCCATTGGACAGGGAAGCTCTACAACAGGAAGATCCTATGTTTTGGGAGAAGTGGGAGGTACACCACAAACGACTCTTTTGGCAGCCAACCTGCCAAGCTTTGCCAGTCAACTGAAAATTTCCAATACAAACGCTACGAGTGTAACACCTTCGGCCACTTCGTCTATCGCCATTACAGGCCAGCCAAACGGAAGACAATTTGATACTATTCCGAGTTTCGCAGACGCAGATCCTACTCTAGCTATCAATGGAATGTCTGTAAGCTTTACAGGACAGAACATACCCGTAAATACCATGCCTCCTTACCTTGGACTTAATTATATTATCTGTGTGGAAGGTATTTACCCTTCTAGACCATAATTCACAGAAGTTTTAACAATAAAATTAAAATCATGGAAGAATATTTGGGAACTATTAAAATGTTTGCCGGCACTTTTGCTCCAAGAGGATTTATGTTTTGTAACGGGGCGATACTAAGTGTCAGCAGAAATACCCCTCTTTTTGCCATCTTAGGAAATACGTACGGAGGGGACGGAAAAACAACTTTCGCCTTACCTAATCTGAACGGGCGTGCTCCGTTGGGAACAGGAGAGGCTGATAGCGGAAAAAGTTTTGCTCTGGGAGAAGCAGCTGGCAACCCTCAGACCAATATTTCACTGCAAAATCTTCCGGGTTTTACCAGCCAGCTAAAGATTTCAGATACGAATGCTACGAGTGTTACACCATCTACAAATTCATCTATTGCAATAACAGGTTTACCAAACGGAAGACAGTTTGATGCAATTCCGAGCTTTGCGGACGCAGCACCGACGACTCAGATTAATGCAAATTCAGTGTCTTTTACAGGGCAGAATGTACCTGTAGATACAATGGTTCCTTATTTAGGAATGAATTATATTATCTGTGTTGAGGGTCTTTTCCCACCAAGAACTTAAAATAAAAACCTAAATTATTTCAATCATGAAAAGAACTACTATTTTACTAATCTGTAGTCTGCTCATTTCTACTTTTACATTTGCTCAGACGAGTACAGAACTTTTTGAAACCGAGTCAAACGGAAGCACAAGCTTTACGGATAATGGTGTTGTCTTTAATATTTTATCTACTGTGGCAACGTATGATATTCTTACTGCCTCAGGATTTGGATGGAATGGCACCGAAGCAGATAACAAATTTATCGATAATACAGGAACTGCTACTTCGCAATATGCTAATTCGTCAATGAGCATAAAAACAACTTCGAATTTGTTTAAAGCTAACAAATTCTGGGTGTATTTATCAGATAGGCTTAACAGTCTTGCTGCTCCCGGAACACTTACCGTAACCGGAAAACTCTCAGGAGTTACTAAATTCAGTACTACCAAGACCAACGGTTTTACAAGCTCCGTAAGCACAACAAATGGATTTACCTTAATTGATATGACCAATCTTAATGGTCAGAATTACTCTAATATCATTATTGATCAGCTTACCCTGACCATTGGCGGAGAATTCCGTTACATGGCATTTGACGCCTTCACATGGGTAAAAGACAGCAATATTGTCCTGGCAGCCAATGAAACAGGAGTTTCAAAAAAAGAGGTAACAGTTTATCCTAACCCGACGCACGGGCCTCTGATATTAAGTGCTGAAAGAAAGGCCAATGCCCAGATCTACAGCCAGGACGGCAAACTGGTAAAAACTGTAGAAATGCAAAAGGGTGAAAATACTACCGATATTTCGGAATGTCCGAATGGGATCTATATCATTAAAACCCCTTCGGCATCGACAAAGATTATTAAAAAATAATAATGATCTTCATTATTACATAACAATCAAAAACTAAAAACGGATACCCTTGAAAACTTTTGATTCTGATACCTACCCTCAAGGTTATCATCCATACGTGTGATGAAATTCCCTGATTGACTTCAGGGGATTTTTTACTCTAACCATTCCATATTCCAAAAGTCCATATGCATTCATCCTCTTAGCTTACAGGCATTCCACATCAGTACTGTATTAATGATATAACAGCTTAAAAAAATAAGTAAGCCATGAATTATAAAAGATTCTAATGACATAAATGACTAAATCCTTTGAAATGTTTTCAGAGGATTTATTTTTGACAAAGTTCACACATACAATAAATATCTTTTATCATTAAAAATTTTCTATATAATATAAAATTATTTCAAATTCATAAAAGACAACAGTCAAAAAACATTCACATTATCATCAAAAAATTAAATAGTTACACAACATTTTTCTTTTATTGTATTTGTTTTATATTTCTATATTTGTTTTTCATTAATATAAAAAATATACAATTATGAAAAATTTCGAAAAATTAGATCGTGAAAAACTTAAAACGGTAAAAGCAGGACAGGTCTGGTATGCGGATACTTCTTGTGGCGTGCAAGCTACTACAACTCAAGATTGGAGTGCTCAACAAGCTAATGAATGGCTTGAAAGACTTGAAGCATATTACTGTAAGCCTGCTACTCATTATGGACCGAGTAACAGTTTAGCTTAATTAATCAAAAGTTTATGCACTTATGGATTACAAATACCATAAGTGCAATTTCATAATTAAAATACTTCTCATGTACTATTGTAAAAAGTTACTTCAACTTTTCATCTTATTTTATAGTATTTTATCTTACGCTCAATCATATAAAGTTGATAGTTTACATGGTGAATTTATTTACTTGCTAAAAGCCAAATTTGATATCAGAACGAATTATAAACATGAAGAGCCTTTTTTACTACAAATAGGAGATGATCGTGCATTTTTTGCTAGTACAATATCCCTAAAAGGCGATTCTGTAATGGCAAACTCAGGAACATCAACAAAAAACCCTGATGGCAGCATCACTTTAGGCTTCAAAAAAGGAATAGCCATCCCAAAGACCAATTTGTCATTTACCATAATACAATCAAATGAAAATACTCAATACTTTCGTTTGATCGGGATGTCATTACTAACTTATAAAGAGCCGATAATAAAAGATTGGAAACTTTTAAATGAAACAAAAATAATTAATACAATTAAATGTAAAAAAGCTGAAATTACATTTAAAGGAAGAAATTGGGTAGCTTGGTATTCCCCAGAAATTCCTTTTCCTTATGGACCTTATAAATTTAGTGGGCTACCCGGATTAATTATTAAAATAACAGATGATAAGGGAGATTATGATTTTGAATTGGTAAAATCTGTTCCCTATTCTAAATTAAGAGGCAGATTAGTTAATATTAAGAAAAGTAGATATACTGAAGCTATAGAAACTACTCAGCCAAAATTAAAACAAGCTCTAAAAAATGCCGATATGAATGCAGCATCTGCGCTTGCAAGCTATGGAACTACCATTGTACAAGGGCAAGAAATTGCAAGGCAAAGAGAAAAGGAAAGGGAGGAGAATAGAAAATATGAAAATCCAATAGAATTAGAAAATGAATAGTTAGTGAAAATAAATTTTAATATTCAATAAATTATTTTTTTAAAGCTAAAATATACTTATCAATATACAATTGTTTTTCTTTGGACTTATATTGCTGAATATATCGAGGATGTTCCAAAACAGTTATTTTATCAAAAAGCTGGGCTTCTTTATTCAATTTTGAAATAAAATCGGCATTCTTTTTACCTAAAATAAAAACTTCTGAAGTATCGACATTTAAACTGATATGAAATTTTAAAGATTCGATCATAAAATCTTTCACCTTATTGAAAAGCTCCTTATCATCATAATAATTTGCATTCACCGAACCTTTTTTAGTTTCTCTAACAATGGCCAAAGGAAACGGCGAGTTGATATAAACATCGTGATAAAATTCTTCTGCTCCACCATATTCTTCAATCATATCATACATAAAAACAGAAGAAACTTCGTGGGTTCGGGCAGACTCCATTTTAATTCCGCAAACACTTTCCAGACGTTTGGTATCGGTAAACGGAACTCCGGTAACTCCCGCTCCGTGGCGACTTGGATTAATTCCGATTAAAAATTTTCTCTGATGAGAATCGTTATAATATTTTTGATAAAACTTTTGCATGACCGTTAATGTTTCGGGATTATCCAAATACGGATTAAGCACCTGAAAACCATCAGGAAGGTTTCCCGAATATTTCAAGTTTTTATTGAAATCAATAATCTGATTAGCAAAAGTTTTATTCATATTTATATTTTAGCGAAGAAAAACAAAATTTTCGGGTTGATCCTCTTCATCACCGTCTACATCATCCTCGTCTCCTTCTTCGCTTAGAGCCAACTCTATATCGATAAACTGAATATACAGCCCGCAAATATTATCATTCGCATCATATGCGAAATACACAGGATAGGTTCCATCTCCAAAACCGCTGGCAAACATAGGAATCTGAAATTCTGTATCGGGAACTTTCCAATTGATCCAGTCACCAGCCTCTCTTTGGTTGCTAGGATTTTTCTGATAATTTTGAGCAAAAAGTTCAGCAAAATAATCATCGTACATATTGTCTACATTCGATTCATCAACAAATTGATCCACAAAAGGAAGAACTTCTTTATCCGTAATACAGCCTAAACCGGCATCGACTCCAAAACCGAAATAATCGTCTTCGGCTACGTCTTCAAGTTCTTCAATTCCAATTAAAGCTTCTCTGTAAATAAGAGGTTTTTCTTTGGTAAATTCTACTTTTACCACCGCATATCGGTCGCCCCAGTCTTCAGATTTCACTACAGAAATCGTCACAGGAAAATCCCCTTTCGGAGCCTGAATAAAATAAGGAGATTGATGATTATCCAAAGAAACCAAGGGATCTCTCACAACAATTTTTCCGGAAGGAAAAGAAACATTTCCGATTTCCATGGTTTCTAATGGCTGACCTTCAATTTCATTTAAAGTAAAATAAGACTCAAGGTCTGTTGGGCAAACCAAAATATCTTTTACTTTTTCGTACTTCTGCATCCAGTTTTCGTTCATATTTTAATATTTTTTGAATTGATTTTAATTTTTAAAAATAAGGATCATTTATTCCAAATCAAAATCTTCTTCATTTTTTAAGCCTTTAATAAAAGTTTCAAAATCCTTTGCCAGAAAAATTTTCCTGTAATCATCTTCCTGATCAACATGCACTACTTCCGGCTCCCCAACTTTTCCACATTTAGAATAATCCAATAATATCATATCATGACCTGCAGAAGGGCAATCAGCAATGTAAACACCATCATTGGGATAGCCCCATTCTTCCATCATAAACTGGCTACCAAGTTCACCGCACACAGAGTAGGTTTTATTTCTTCCGATTCCCATAATTCCCGTAATGGCAACATGATCGTCTGCCCAGGAATTGTGTTCCGTTGTCGGGAAGCAGGATTTATCAACCAATCCTCCGTTTTGAATTTTCATTAATTCAATATAAGCAGCAGGAAGCTTGTATCCCAGCTCTTTCTCAATCGAAGCGATCATTTCATCATCAGGAAATTCTTCGATATAATCTCTCTCCGAATAGCTGCTTTCGTTCCAGAAACCGGTAAAGTCGAAGTTTTTGAAAAACTGTTGTTGCATATTATTTTGTAATTATTCTTTAAAAATAAAAAAACAGTCTCAAAACTGAAACTGCTTTTCGTATTATTTTAAATCTAAAATGTTAGTAAATATCCACATTCATAACAGAACCTGCATGTTATAAATCCATCATAATACCTCCGGCAACTAAAATGTAAAAAAAAGATATCCTTATCAAGTTTTAAAACCTTGACAAGGATATCTTTCAAGAATTTCTAATCTAAAAATCAAAGCTCAAAATCTATTATTTTTCTATGTGATGCCATGAAATTTTCTTTATCATCAAAAAATTCAATAACTTCATTTCGCTTTAATAAAGTCTTCGAATTACTTAGAATAGACTGATAAGATGAAAAACGATATTCTGAAAAATCATTTATAATCGAATGATTGTGTGGATTCTGATGGATATAAATAATTATATTAATTAAATGGTGATTCTATTAATGCACCATGTCTATTATTCTCTTTATTAAAAGCCTGTGAGTAAGAATTAAAAATTCTCGAAAATTGTTTTGAAAAGATATTCTGTGGAGAATGAAGCCCGAATTCAGCCTTATCAAGGTTTTGAACCTTGACAAGGCTATGCAACTCATTATCTGATTTAACTTTAATTAAAAAATGAAAATGATTCGGCAAAAGGCAGTAAGCATATATTTCACAAACAGGAATTAACAATTCTGATATTTTCTTTAAAAAGAATTTATAGTTCCGTTCAGATTTAAATATATTTTCTCCGTTAATACCTCGATTATAAATGTGGTAAAAACAATCGGCATCAATAGATGTGGTTCTAATATCTTCCATTACATTTGTGGTTTTTATACATCCTTGTCAAGGTTTAAAACCTTGACAAGGATACTCGTAAAGGTAAAAAAATCCCTTTCAGTAAAAACCGAAAGGGATGATAAATTTATATTTTATTTCGAATCAAATTAATCCAAACTGTTCAAAATGGTGAGTAAAATGCTTCTTATGCATCAATTCCCACATTTCTTTATTCAGTTTTCCGAATACAAAATTCATGTGTTCTGCATGCGGATTTTCTTTATAATAAATCGAAAATCTCTTCAGATTATCCATGAAAGAAATCTTTGCAGCTTCCAGATTTTTATGTCTTAATTCTAATAATTTCTCGTCATCCGCAAGGAATGGTGCAGGGAAATCTTTCGGCATTTTTCTGTGATTGTACAGAGAATCCTGCCATTTTTCCAACTGCTCTTCCGGAGTGAAACATTTTTCAGCTTCCGGCTCGCCAAGGCTTACCAAAACGCCATGTTCCAAATGCTCGATCATTTGCTGAGGAGACATTTTACCCCAATTGGGCTGAGTAGAATCCGTTAAACCATTTAAAGTTTTCTGAATATTTTTTACATTTAAATCGATGAAAGGAGAATGTTTAGCCACCAAAGTCAAAATTGTAGCCACACAAACGATTTCATCTCTTTGATTCACTACTTCAACCAGCCATTTCACAACACCGGAAGGAATGTTTCTTCCTTTAACTCCACGATTGATTTTCTCTTTCGCCGTTAAATAAACCGTAATCGTATCTCCCGCATAAACAGGTTTGAAAAACGAACAATTTTCCAATCCGTAATTTGCAATAACAGGTCCTTTTTTCCCTGAAACGAACAATCCAGCCGCCGCAGAAAGGATGAAATATCCGTGAGCAACGGTTTTATCGAAGATCGTTCCTGTTAAACTTGTTGCATCTGTGTGTGCATAGAAATGATCCCAAGAAACATTAGAGAAATTTACGATATCGGCATCCGTAACCGTTCTTCCTGCAGTTTCCAAAGAATCTCCAACCTCAACGTCCTCAAAATATTTCTGGAAAGGATGTTTATCTGAATATTTTTTCTCAGCACCTTGCTGATAGATTTTAGTAATCGCCGTTAATGTATCCGGAGAACCCTGAATCGCCGTTTTTTGAAGGAAGAAATGAAGACCGCCTAAACCGCCCATTTCCTCACCACCACCTGCTCTACCGGGACCACCATGCATCAACGTCGGAAGCGGAGAACCGTGACCTGTACTTTCTTTCGCATTATCTCTGTTTAACACGAAAATTCTTCCGTGTTGAGAAGCCATTTTCCACGAAGTTTCTGCCACGAAATTGTCATCGTGAGAAATGATAGAACCTACCAAACTTCCTTTTCCTCTTTTCGCCAACGCCGCTGCTTCTTCCGCATCTTTGTAAGGCATCAGTGTAGAAACCGGACCGAAAGCTTCGACATCGTGAGAGATATTTTTTGTAAACGGAGAATCGTTTAAGAATAATTTCGGACTCATAAATGCTCCATTTTCATAGTTTGCATCTACCAATTCGTGTTGCCCGTCGTAAACTAATTCTGTTTCTGCTTTTAATAAATCAACTTTTCTTAAAACCTCATCATACTGCTGTTTTCCAACCAAAGAACCCATTCTTGTTTCTCTGCTTAATGGATTTCCGATTTTTGTCTGGTCTAAAGCCTTAGATAAAGCATTCTGAACATCACCGATTAAGTTTTCAGGAACGATAATTCTTCGGATTGCCGTACATTTTTGTCCCGCTTTCGTGGTCATTTCGTTACGAACTTCTTTGATGAATAAATCAAATTCCGGAGTTCCCGGTTTTGCATCCAAACCAAGAATCGAACAGTTTAAAGAATCTGCTTCCATATTGAAACGAACCGCATTGCCTGCAATTGATGGTAAAGATTTCAATTTTCTACCCGTCGTCGCAGAACCTGTGAACAAGACAGAATCTCCATCCTGAATATAATCCAGAACATTTCCGGGCTCACCGCAGATTAACTGAACAGCTCCTTCCGGAAGAACTCCGCTTTCAATCATATCCTGAAAAACGGCGTTGGTTAAGTAAGAACCAAACGGTGAAGGCTTCACGATTGAAGGAACACCTGCTAACAATGATGTGGATAACTTTTCCAACATTCCCCAAACCGGAAAGTTATAGGCATTGATTTGAACTGAAACTCCTTCACTTGGCGTTAAAATATGAGTTCCCAGGAAAGTTCCGTTCGCAGAAATTTTCTGAGTTTCTCCATCCACCCAAAACGGAGTATTGGGAAGCATTCTTTTTGCCAATCCTGAATAGGTGAAGAAAGTACCGAAACCTCCTTCGATATCTACCCAAGAATCTGCATAAGTTGCTCCCGTTTTATATGATAATTCGTAATATTTTTTCTTTCTCTCTAAAAGGTAAAGCGCTACTTTTTTCAGCATTTCTCCACGATCGTAAAACGTCATCGAAGAGAGATTTTTGTAACCTACCGTTCTTCCGTAATCCAAAGCCTGCTCGAAATTCAGCCCTTCAGTATCGGAAATGGCAACCTGCTCACCGTTGACAGCATTGTATAAAGGAATTCCGTTTCCAGTGCCTTCAATCCATTCGCCATGAATGTAATTTTTTAACTTTTCCATATAATATTTAATTTAACAATGTATCAATTTAACAGTTTACCAATAATTGTTACACTGATACATTTTTAGATTGTTATATTTTTAATTTTTCGCTTCTTGATACGGAAACAATTTCACCAAACCTTCATACAAACTTCTGTGAAGAATCGTTGCATGATTGTCTGTTTCCATCATTTTATATTCTAAAGTCCAATTTTTTTTGTTCGCTTTTTTCAAAACATCAAATAAATCTTCAGCATCTTTTACCATCACCGGATGTTCACCTTTTCCGACAGAAACATAAACGAATTTTTTCGTGTCCTGAATTTTGGCTAATAATTGAGGAGCCTGTTTTAAAAGACTTTCATCATCCCACCATAAACTTGGACTGATGATAAAATAGTTATTAAACATTTCCGGTTTTTTCAACAGAATTTCCGTGGCTAACAGTCCGCCCAATGATTGCCCGAATACATATTTATCGGTAGTTTTAAACTGACTTTCAATATAAGGTTTCAATTCTTTCTCCAGAAAACTGATGAATTTATCCGAATGTCCCGTTGTAGGATAATCTTTTTGTAAATCTTTTAAATCCGTATGAAAAGTAAAGTCTCTTTTTCTGTCAATATTAGCAATTCCGACCACGATTGTTTCCGGCATGGAATACATCTGATTGAAGAATTGAACTAAACCCGTCACGTGAATAAAATCTTCATTCATGCTTCCATCTAAAAGATAGATAATTGGGTAAGATTTTGTTTTGTCGAAATTTTGCGGAAGATAGATATTTAGTGTTCTTTCTTCGTTTAAAATTTTAGATTCTATGGTTCTGATTTCTCCAATAGTTAATGGTTTTACATTTCCAGTCTGGGCAAAAGCGACAGATTGAAATGTAAATAAAATTGTGGAGATAATAAGAAGTTTTTTAATCATGCTTTTTCTTTCTTAAACACTTTTTCAAAACCTCATAGGTTTTAGAAACCTATGAGGTTTTGATTGAGATCATTATTTCACATCATCCCAAATGCTGTAATCAACAACTTTTGTAGGAATCTGTTGTACATATTCTGAAAAAGGTTCGCAAGGCAAGATCGCATCTTTACCTTCTCTTGCCAATTCCTGATATAATCTTGTTCCTTGCGTTTTCCATTTGATCATCTCATCGGAAACATCACGGATGATTTTTGCCGGACTTCCAACGATCAGTTTTCTAGCATCACATCTGAAATTGGCAGGAACGAAAGCCAACGCTCCGATGATACATTCATCACCGATAACGGCTTTATCCATTACGACTGCGTTCATTCCAACCAAACAATTTTTTCCGATATGTCCGGAATGAATAATCGCTCCGTGACCGATATGCGCCGATTCTTCCAAAATGGTTTCAATCCCCGGAAAAACGTGAAGGGTACAGTTTTCCTGAACATTCGCACCGTCTTTGATGATAATTTTCCCCCAGTCGCCACGAATAACCGCGTTTGGACCAATATAAACTTCCTCTCCGATTTCCACATTTCCAATGATCACCGCTTGTGGATGAACGTAAGCGGAAGGTTTGATGATGGGACGAATTCCGTGATATGAGTAGATATTCATAATTTTTTTCTTAAAAAATTAATGTAATAATGTATCAATGTAACAGTTTACCAGTGAAATGCTTCGACAAGCCTAACATCACAGACCGCAAAATTGTTACATTGATACACTTTTATATTGTTATATTATTGAAAAAGTTATACTTTTTCAATCACCATTGCATAACCTTGTCCGACACCGATACAAAGGGTACACAAAGCATATTTTTTATCTTGTTTTTGAAGTTCCATGGCTGCAGAACCAACGATTCTCGCTCCTGAAACTCCAAGTGGATGACCGATTGCAATAGCTCCTCCGTTTGGATTTACTCTTGAATCATCATCTTTTAAACCTAAAGTTCTCGTTACGGCTAAAGCCTGAGCTGCGAATGCTTCATTCAATTCAATGATGTCCATATCATCTAATGAAAGATTCAGTCTTTTTAGTAATTTCTGAGTCGCTTCAACAGGTCCGATTCCCATAATTCTTGGCTCAACACCGGCAACAGATGATCCTAAGATTTTAGCTTTTGGTTTTAAACCATATTTTTTTACTGCTTCTTCGCTTGCTAAAATTAAAGCAGCTGCTCCGTCGTTCATTCCCGAAGCATTTCCAGCTGTTACTGTTCCTTCTTTTCTGAAGGCCGGACGAAGTTTTCCTAATCCTTCCATTGAAGAAGTTGGTTTGATGAATTCGTCTGTATCGAAGATTTTCGGTTCGCCTTTTCTTTGTGGAATTTCAACTTTTACGATTTCTTCCGCCAATCTTCCGCTTTCCTGAGCTTTCGTCGCTTTTTGTTGAGACCAAAGGGCAAATTTATCCTGATCTTCACGGCTGATATTATGCATATCTGCTAAATTTTCAGCGGTGTCTCCCATTCCATCAACCCCGTATAATTCTTTCATTTTAGGATTGACAAATCTCCATCCGAAGGTCGTATCAAACATCTGACTATCTCTACCGAAAGCTGCACTTGGTTTTGACATTACATAAGGCGAACGCGTCATGTGCTCTACTCCACCTGCGATGTAAATTTCACCTTCACCGGAAGCAATCGAACGGAAAGCATTCGCCACCGCCGACATTCCTGAAGCACAAAGTCTGTTAACCGTTTCACCACCGATTTTATAGGGAAGCCCAGCCAATAAAAGTCCCATTCTTGCTACATTTCTGTTATCTTCACCCGCCTGATTCGCACATCCGAAAATAACATCCTCAATTTCGTCCACAGGAACTTCAGGGTTTCTTGCCACCACTTCTTTAATCACCACCGCTGCCAAATCGTCCGCACGAACTTCAGAAAGTCCTCCGGCCAATTTTGAGATGGGCGTTCTTACATAATCTATGATATATACGTTGTTCATAATAATTCAATTTAACAATCTAATAATGTAACAGTGTAACAATCATTTGTAGACTGTTACCTTGGTACATTGTTATACTAATTTTTCAAGCTTGTACTTAATATTTTATAAATAATTTTTCCAATCTCAGTAATCTGAAGTTCTAACTTTTCATCGAATGGATAAGTTTTAGAATGTTTACAGAGATAGAGCCAATATTTTGTTTCTTCTAATTCTTTTGCTGCAATTTTAATTTTATTGATAAAATCATTCTTGCTGTGTGGGTTTTGTGCTTCAAACGAGTTAGCTCCAATGCTAGTTCCGGAACGTAACAATTGTTTAGCAATAACAAATTTTCTTTTTTCATCTAACAGTTCACAAAATTCAATTATATCTAAAGAAAACTGAACTGTTTTGGAAATTAATGGGTTGTTTTCGAAGTTTATCATTTGTGTTAAAAATTAATTTATTTCATATCATTGGTAAATTGGTAAATTGGTACACCGATACATTGTTTCATTGTTACATTGTTACATTGTTACATTGAGCCTATAGCTCCGTTACTTTTTTCCCGATTTTATACACTGTTCCAACAAATTTTGCTACCTGATCGTTATTTTGATTGGTAATTTTAATGTCGTAAATCGCCGTTTTTCTGGTATCATTTACCAAAACACTTTCTGCTCTGAAAATATCTCCTTCCCTTCCGGCTTTGGTAAAATTGATGGTTACACTTAATGCAACCGCTGCGTTTCCGTCATTGTTTGATGAAAAAGCAAATGCAGAATCTGCAAAAGCGAATGTTACTCCTCCATGAACTGTTCCCAATCCGTTGAGCATTTGTTTGGTGATTTCCATTTCAATCAAAGAATAATTTTCTTTAATATCAATGATTTTTATTCCTAAAAATTGGGAGAAATAGTCTTTCTCCATCATATAATCTACAACCTGTCTCGGATTCATATTAATTTGTTCTTGTTATTTCGACATATAATTCATCGGCCAGTTTATCATAAACACTCATGGTTTTTCCAAGAATTATCTGCTCGTATGTGAGGTTATCTGATGAATTTTCATGGGTATAAAAGGCATTCAGATCAATTCCTTCTTCATTAGCGATTCTTCTCACTAACTCTTTATATTTTTCATTGAATTTGCCTAATAATTCCAGTTTTTCAGGATCCTCATTCATCATAGAAAGCTCCTGAATAATGTATTCTTTTTCAATAATAAGCCTTGTTTCTAATTCGGCTCTGAAACTATTTATATCCATAATATTAATGTAGCAATTTAGCAATGTATCAGTTTACCAATATTTTTAGATTGGTAAACTGATACATTGGTACATTTATAATTTACGCAGCAAAGGACTTTATCTGTATCTTTCTTCCTGATATTCTTCGTAAAGATTTAGCAATGTATCAGTTTACCAATGTTTTTAGATTGGTACATTGATAAACTGATACATTGGTACATTTATAATTTACGCAGCAAAGGACTTTGTCTGTATCTTTCTTCCTGATATTCTTCGTAAAGATTTAGCAATGTATCAGTTTACCAGTGTTTTTAGATTGGTACATTGATAAACTGATACATTGGTACATTTATAATTTACGCAGCAAAGGACTTTGTCTGTATCTTTCTTCCTGATATTCTTCGTAAAGATTTAGCAATGTATCAGTTTACCAGTGTTGTTAGATTGGTACATTGATAATCTGATACATTGGTACATTTATAATTCACGCAGCAAAGGACTTTGTCTGTATCTTTCTTCCTGATATTCTTCGTAAAGATTTAGCAATGTATCAGTTTACCAGTGTTTTTAGATTGGTACATTGATAAACTGATACATTGGTACATTTATAATTTACGCAGCAAAGGACTTTGTCTGTATCTTTCTTCCTGATATTCTTCGTAAAGATTTTGTAGCGTTTCGGAGATTTTTGCATATCCGATTTCTTTTCCCCAAGCCAATAACCCTTTTGGATAATTTACACCTTTCTGCATGGCCAATTCTAAATCTTCATCGTTCGCAATACCTAATCTTTTTGCTTCAACCGCTTCATTGATTAGCATTGAAATAATTCTCAAAAATATTTGTTGATAAAGTACATCATCTTTTTCGGCAACAGGTTTTTCTGCCCCTTCAGAATAATCGTAGAACCCTTTTCCGGTTTTTCTGCCGTGAAGTTTTGCTTCCGACATTCTTTGCTGAAGAAGAGATGGTTTATATTTTGGATCGTAGAAATATTCGTTGTACACTGTTTTTGTCACAGAAAAATTCACATCAACACCAATTAAATCCATTAATTCAAAAGGTCCCATTTTGAAGTTTCCTATTGTTTTCATGGCATCATCTACCTGTTCTACTGTTGCAATGTTTTCCTCAACCAATCTCAATCCTTCACCGTAGTAAGGACGGGCAATTCTATTAACGATAAATCCAGGAATATCCTTTGCAATAACAGGAGTTTTACCCCACTCTTTCATCAGATTATAGATTTTTTCCGCTAAAGATTTTTCTGTTAATAAAGAAGGGATAACCTCAACTAAAGGCATCAAAGGAGCCGGATTGAAGAAGTGAATTCCGATGAAACGCTCCGGTTTCTGTAATTCCGCACCGAGAGAGGTGATGGAAATGGATGATGTATTGGAACCAATCACACAGCTTTCGGAAACGTGTTTCTCTAATTCTGTGAAAACTTTGGTTTTTATGTCTTTGTTTTCGATGATGGCTTCAATAATTAATTCGCAATCTTTGAAGTCCTTCAATTCTGTAGCTATGGAAATATTAGATAAAATTTCGACCATTTTTTCTGATGAAATTTTCTGCTTATCAACCAATTTGGTTAATGTTTTTTCCAGACCTACAGTTGCCGTTTCTACTTGTTTCGGATTGGCGTCGTACACCCAAACCCTGCATCCGTTCGTTGCAGCTACTTGTGCAATGCCGATTCCCATTGTTCCGGCACCGATAATTCCTACTTTCATAATGTAACAGTGTATCAATGTAACAATGTAACAATTTTTGTAATGCTTGCCAGTAGTGAGCGTGTCGGACTATTGACGCATTTCATTGGTAAACTGCTACATTGGTATATTGTTATATTAATTCTTATCTTCCTTTATAATCAGGTTTTCTTTTTTCTAAAAAGGCATTTACACCTTCGATAAAATCTTCCGTTTCTGCTGCTTCCTGCTGAAGATCGCCTTCCAGTTCCAATTGATCTTTCAGAGAGTTGTTATACGAAGCGGCAAAAGCTTTTTTCGTTAATTTCAAGCCAACGGTCGGCATATTGGATGTTTTTTCTAAAATTTCCAATGATTTGGAAATGAATTCCTCTTCCGAGAAAACTTCTGCCACCAAACCATACGATTTTGATTCTTCAGCCGATAATTTTTTACCGGTAAATGCTAAATAATTGGCCAACTGTCTCCCCAATAGTTTTGGTAAGAAATAGGTACCTCCGGTATCAGGAATTAATCCTATATTGGAAAATGCCTGTGAGAAATAAGCTTTTTCACTGGCTAAGACAAAATCGCAGATTAATGCCAACATTGCTCCTGCTCCCACAGCAGGGCCATTTACCAAAGCAACAACCGGCTTTCTGCAACGAGTAATTTCTGTAACTAACGGATTATAATAATCCACCACAATTTTTCTGATAATATCATTATCTTGATGCTCTTTTCCCGTTACAAAAGCGTCATCCAGGTTCTGACCGGAGCAAAATGCTCTTCCTCTTCCTGAAATCGCAACGCATCGTACTTCAGGATCATTGCTGCACTCTTTCACAAAGTCTTTTAAATCTAATAAAGATGGCTTTGTTAGCGCATTCATGGTGTCCGGTTGATTCAGATAAGCAATTTTCAGCTTTCCGTCGAAATGTGATTCAATATCGAGTTGTGTGTACATCGTTTTTTATTTTTTTATTACCTCCACTAATTTAGTTATAATGTAACAATTTATCAGTCTAACAATGTAATAATTATAATGTCATACTGAACATATTTTTAAACTGCTAGATTGCTATATTGTTACACTGATTTTAGTGGCATTTAAAATAATCAAAAGGCTCTAAACAGTCTAAACACTGATACGAAGCCTTACATAAAGTAGATCCGAATCTGCTGATCTGTTTGGAGTTCATAGAACCACAACGAGGACATTTTTTTGGTTTCCCAATGTGATGTTCATCTGCTCCTTTTTCGGGAGGTGTGATTCCGTAAACGCGAAGTTTTTCTCTTGCATCATCCGTCAGCCAATCTGTGGTCCAAATCGGAAACATTTTGGTCACTACTTTTGCATCCCAACCATTTTCCTTCATGATTTTCATGATGTCTTCCTCAATGGTAAACATAGCGGGGCAGGCAGAATAAGTTGGTGTAATGGTAACCTCGACAGAATTCGAACCTGTAACCTTCGCATCTCTCACAATACCCAATTCCACGATATTAATTACCGGAATTTCCGGATCGGGAACGAGTTCTAATATTTCTAAAGGATTTTTCAATTTTAAATCTAACAATAAATTAATGTAACAATTTAACAATGTATCAATGTAACAATCATTGCTAGACTGTTAAATTGATATATTGGTACATTTTTATTACCAAGTACATCCCGGATATGCTCTCTGCATATATTGCAGCTCACAAAGGATAAATCCAAAATATTCTGTGTGGTAACCTGTTCTTGATTTTGGCTGCATGAAAGGATTTACAGGATATTCTAAGCCGAAACCTGCAAAATCTTTCTGTGTAATTGCAACGAATTCTTCATAAAGAGCATCTGCATTCGGAGCAATATTTAAATCTACCAAATCATCTTCTCCTTCTGTTTTTGCGAATAGACCTTTCGTATATTCCCAAATATTTTCGATTGCTTTTTCTAAACGGGATTTACTTTCTTCTGTTCCCTGAGCGAAAATTTTCATCCACGAAGCAGCGTGAGTATAGTGATACCTTACTTCTTTCAACGATTTCTGAGCAATGGCAGAAAGTTCTTCATTGGCAGAATTTGATAATGCTTCATACATCAGCTTCTGATATACCGCAAAAACGTACACTTTTAAGATCGTCTGAGCATAATCTTCGTTCGGAAGTTCTGCCCAGTGTGCATTTAGATATTCGTGTTCGTATCTTAGAAACGCCAGATCATCTTCGCTTTTTCCGTTGTCGATCACTCTTGAAGCGTAAACGTAAAAGTTATTCGCCTGTCCAAGTTCATCCAACGCAATATTCGTTAATGCAATATCTTCCTCTAAATAAGGACCTTCACCGCACCATGCAGACAAACGCTGTCCCATAATGAAACTGTCGTCTGCTAGTTTTAATAAATAATTATATAATGGGTTCATTGTTTAATCAATTTGAAGACTGATAGATGATAGACTGATAGAAAATAGATAGACTTTGACGTCTATTATCTATTCGTCTATTATCTCCAAAGTCTTAATTACATATTTTTCACATCGTTTGGAATGTCGTAGAACGTCGGGTGACGGTACAATTTATCATCCGCTGGATCGAAGAACGCTTCTTTATCAACCCCTTCCGAAGTCACGATATATTTACTTGGAACTACCCAAACAGAAGTTCCTTCTTTTCTTCTTGTATAAACGTCTCTTGCGTTCTGCAAAGCCATTTCTGCTGTTGGTGCCTGTACAATTCCAACATGTTTGTGAGATAATCCCGGTTTAGTCTGAATAAACACTTCCCACATATCTAAATTTGCCATAAATAAAATTAAATTTAACAATGTATCAATGTACCAGTTTAACAATAATGAGATTCTTCGCTTCGCTCAGAATGACAATTGAATTGCTACATTTTTACATTGGTATATTGTTATATTGAAATTTTCTCCTGTTTTTCTGCGAAAGCTGCTGCCGCTTCTTTTACCCAAGAATTTTCTCTTTGCGCTTTTCTCTTGGTTTCGATACGCTTTTTGTTGGCAGGACCGTTTCCTTTTAAGATTTCCATGAATTCATCCCACGGAAGTTCTCCGAAATCGTAATGCTGTCTTTCCTCATTCCATTTCAGGTCTTTATCCGGAACGGTTAATCCTAAGAATTCAGCCTGAGAAACGGTAACATCAATAAATCTCTGACGAAGACTGTCGTTACTTTCTCTTTTCACTCTGTAATTCATAGAGATTTTAGAATTTGGCGAACTGTCATCATTCGGACCAAACATCATTAAAGCGGGCCACCAGAAACGGTTTAACGAAGCCTGAGCCATTTCTTTCTGCTGTTTTGTACCACGACAAAGCGCCATTAAAATCTCGTAACCCTGTCTTTGGTGGAAAGATTCTTCTTTACAGATTTTTACCATCGCTCTTGAGTAAGGACCATAAGAATTCCCCATCAACATTACCTGGTTCATAATCGCTGCACCATCAACCAGCCAACCGATCGCGCCGATATCTGCCCAGCTCAACGTCGGATAATTGAAGATACTTGAATATTTCGCTTTTCCTTCCAACATATCGTCGTAAGTAGCGTCTCTGTCTGCTCTGATCGTTCCGTTTCCTAACGTTTCAGTTGCAGAATATAAATATAAACCGTGACCTGCCTCATCCTGAACTTTAGCCAAAAGCGCCATTTTTCTTCTCAATGAAGGTGCTCTTGAAACCCAGTTCGCTTCCGGCAACATTCCGACAATTTCAGAATGCGCGTGTTGTGAAATCTGACGAACCAATAGTTTTCTGTAATCATCCGGCATTACATCTTTTGGTTCTACTTTATTTTCGTCGTGTACGTATTGTACAAATTTTTCTAAATCCATAATTAAAATTTTTCAAATTTTAAAATGTAACAATCTATCAATTTAACAGTCTAGCAATCATTGTTACATTGGTAAACTATTACATTGTTAAATTGTTTACACGTCATAATTAAGCATCACCACATTTGTTGTCGGGTGACATTGACAGGTAAGGACGAAGCCTCTGGCTACTTCTTCTTCGGTAAGCGCATAGTTTTTCTCCATGAAAACTTCTCCTTCCAAAACTTCCGCTTTACACGTACAGCACACCCCTCCTTTGCACGCAAAAGGTACAGGAAGATTGTCTTTCAATGCTTTATCTAAGATACTCTCTTTTTTGGAATTAAGGTGGAACGAATATTCATCATCATCAATGATCACCGTTACCATACTTTCAATATTGGCAATCGCCTTGAATTCATCGCTCATTTCAGCTGTATCTTCCTCGTCAGGAGCGGTAAAATATTCAAATAAAACCTGAATGGCCGGTACTTTTTTATCTTTCTTTAAATAATCTGCAATCCCTTTAATCATCTCTGAAGGTCCGCAAATGAAGAAAGTAGATTCTTTTACATCAATATCAGCATATCTTTCAAACAAGTGATCTAATTTTTCAGGAGAAATTCTTCCTTCAAAAATAGGATCTTCATGTTTTTCACGGCTTACTAAATAAACAACTTTCAGTCTTCCGTTAAAAGTTTCCACCAATTGATCGATTTCAGCCTTTTTCATCACATGATTCATGCTTCTGTTGCTGTAGAACAAATAAGCGTTTGAATTCGGCTCCTGATAAAGACTTTCCTTGATATTCGACAAAACCGGAGAAATTCCGCTTCCTGCTGCCAAACCAACGTAAGTTTTAACGTTTGTCGGGTGATAAGAGGTATTGAAACCGCCCATCGGAGGCATTACTTCAAGAATTTCATCCATGTGAAGATGTTCGTTGAAATAGCCTGAAACTTTTCCGTTTTCCAATAATTTCACCAATACTTCCAGCGTGTTGCTTTTTTCACTTGGCGCATTGCAGATAGAATAAGAACGTCTCTCTTCGTTCCCGTCAATCATCATTTTAAAGTTCAGATACTGACCTTGTTTGAATCTGAATTTATCTTTCAGCTCTTCAGGAATTTCCACCGCTACATTTACTGCTTCGGGAGTATCTTTCTGAACCTTAACGGTTTTAAGTTTATAAAATGAATTCATTATTTTTTAAGTATTCTATTAATTTTTCCGCCTTCACATTTTGGAAGACTGTCCTGAGCATGGATTTTCACTTTCGTAGTAATTCCCACTCGCTTTTTAATTTCGTTTTCTATGCTTTTTCCAAAATTCCCGACAAAAATAGTATAATCATCGGTATCTTGTTGTAAATTCTGAGTGGTTACCAATTCATCATCAATTTCAACATCAATATCAAGCGCAACACACATTTGTTCTTTCTCGATTGGCGTTAAATAATAATTAGGAATCACCCCCTTTACATGAGAAAACGCTTCTTCAATCTGGCTTGGATAAACATTCACTCCTCTTACGATCAGCATATCATCGGCTCTTCCAAGGATCGGGCGCATTTTCACCATCGTTCTTTTTCCGCTCTCATCGTAATAAAGACTTGTAATATCGTTTGTCCAGTAACGTAAAAGTGGCATTGCTTTCTTCGTTAAAGTGGTAATCACCAAAACACCTTCTTCCCCAAACGGAACTGGTTCTTTCGTGATCGGATCTAAAATTTCAGGATAGAAATGATCTTCCCAAATATAAGCTCCGCCTTTTTCTTCGAAATCTTCCATTGAAACTCCGGGACCGATAATTTCACTCAACCCATAAATATTGGTTGCGTGAACACCCAGCCTTTCTTCAATATGATGTCTGATAATTTCCGTCCACGGTTCTGAACCTAAAACGGCATATTTTAAACTGATTTCATCTGCAGAAATTCCACGGTTTGCGAATTCATCAGCAATAGTTAATGCATAAGAAGGCGAGCAGCAGATGACTTCCGGTTTAAAATCCATAATTAAATCGACCTGTCTTGAAGTCATCCCTCCTGAAATTGGAAGAACGCTCATTCCTAATTTTTCCGCTCCGTAATGAAGTCCTAATCCACCAGTAAAAATTCCGTAACCGTAAGCATTATGCAATTGCATTCCTGGTTTTGCTCCGGCAGCATTCAAAGATCTCGCCACCACTTCGCTGAATAAATCAACGTCTTCTTTTGTATATCCTACTACCGTTGGCTTTCCCGTAGTTCCGCTTGAACAGTGAATTCTCTGCAATTCATCTTTTGGAACAGTAAATAACCCAAACGGATAGTTATTTCTTAAATCTTGTTTGTAAGTAATCGGAAGTTTAGTAATATCTTCTATCGACCTGACATCCTGCGGAGATATTCCCAATTCATTAAATTTTCCTCTATAAAATTCTGACTTCTCTCCAAGATAGTCTACCAAATCAGCCAATCGCGTAGACTGAAGCTGTCTCAACTGGTCGAGCTTTAAATATTCAACTGAAAAATCCATATCTTTAACTAACTAACATTTGTTAGGTAAATTTAAAAAGATTTTGGAAGCTGACAAAAATTTTTATGACTTTCGTCATATTTTGAATGATTCTAAATAATATTGAGATTGAGGCTAAGGTTTAGATTGATAGAAATTAGGTAAGACAAATGTTTTATTGCATACCTCATTATAACAACTAAGATTCCTACGAAATGAGAACCATTCAGGAGAGAATTTACAAAAATCTTGGATTAATTATCTATTTTGATTTCCAAGCAGCCCAAAAAGAATTTTATCCCTGATTTCATCGGTAATTTCAGTTCCCGAATCAATATTTCTTTTAAACCAGAAATAGGAATTGTTTAAAGTATGAAGAATAAAGCGTGTGGTAAAAGCCGGAGATTTGAGTTCCCATTTTTCTGCCTGATAAATTTCAGAGATCAAGTTTTCAACTTCCTGCTGATAATTCTTTCTTAATTCCACAAATTCGGGAAGTCTTTCTTCCAAATGTTTCCATTCGTTGGAATAAATATGAGTCACATCACGGTTTTTTAAAACAACCGACAAATGTTTATCCAGAAAAAGATCAAGCTTTTCTCGCGGCGGAAGATTTGTATTTTTCACCTCTTGAAGTTCATCGAAAAACTCTTGGGCGATACCAAAACAAATCCATTCCAGAATTTCTTCTTTCGAACGGATGTGTGCATATAAAGAAGCCGCTTTGATGTTGAGTTTCGTTGCCAAGTCCCTCACAGAACTGCCCAAATACCCTTTCTCTTTGAAAAGTTCAACTGCTACTTCTAATATTTTCTTTTGTTTTTCTTTAAGCTCCATCTGGTAAAATGCAAAAGTACTTATTCTGATTTTAATATTTTGATTTTGAGGAGATGATTTTTGACTTCATCAATAGGGACGGGCTTTAGCCCGTTTACGAAAATAGGTACTATTATATTGGCTTTAGCCGAAACTTATATAATACGTTTTAAACCACCCCGTCAAAAATTCTTTGAATTTTCGCCACCCCTCCGAGGGAGGGGAATTTTTAAACCGTTTATTTTTTTTAAGATTTAACCAAATCGGACGGTTCTTCCGATAATTTTTATTCGATGTAAGGATAATCGGAAATTTTGTCTTTATGAAATTAATAAAAATACACAATTCGGAAAATTTGTCCAATATTTTTAAAAATTCAACAATTGAACAGTTTTTGCGATATACCCATCAGAATTAAATGATTAAATAAGATAGAGGGCATCAGAAATTAGAACTCCGAATTAAAAAATTAACATTTATTTGACTCTTATGGTCTGAAATCTGATGTCTAAAATCTAAAACTAAAAAGTAAGAAATCAAAACATAAAAATATGAACTTAAATCAATATACTGTAAAATCACAGGAAGCCATCCAAGCCGCACAGCAAGTGGCCATGGAATTTGGCAACCAACAAATAGAGCCTCAACATGTACTGGAAGGAATTTTCCAGGTAGATGAAAATATATCGCCTTTCTTATTAAAAAAAACTGAAGCAGATGCCAATTTGGTAAGAGAGCGCAACCGTGAAAATTTAGAAAGACTTCCGAAAGTACAGGGAGGGAATATTTATCTTTCACAATCGGCGAACAAAGTTTTGCTTGATGCCCCCAACATCGCTAAAAAAATGGGTGATGAATTTGTAACGATCGAGCATTTATGGCTTTCATTGTTAGAAACCAATTCAGAAGTTTCGAAAATGCTGAAAGATATGGGTGTAACAAAAAATCTTTTGGAAGGCGCCATTAAAGAATTAAGAAAAGGTTCGAAGGCAACTTCTGCAAGTTCAGAAGAAACGTATCAGTCTTTAAATAAATATGCTAAAAATTTCAACGAATTAGCTGCAGAAGGGAAACTTGACCCTGTAATCGGTCGTGATGAAGAAATCAGAAGGGTTTTGCAGATTCTTTCCAGAAGAACGAAAAACAATCCGATCCTGATTGGTGAACCGGGAGTTGGTAAAACTGCCATCGCAGAAGGAATTGCCCACAGAATTATCAACGGCGATGTTCCTGAAAACCTGCAGGACAAGACGTTATATTCATTAGACATGGGCGCTTTGATCGCCGGTGCGAAATATAAAGGTGAGTTCGAAGAACGTTTGAAATCCGTTGTGAATGAGGTCATCAAATCGGAGGGACAAATCATTCTTTTCATCGATGAAATTCACACTTTGGTTGGAGCCGGAGGTGGTGAAGGTGCTATGGATGCTGCGAATATTTTAAAACCTGCTTTAGCAAGAGGAGAATTAAGAGCAATCGGTGCCACGACGTTGAATGAATATCAAAAATATTTTGAAAAAGATAAAGCGTTAGAAAGACGTTTCCAGAAAGTGATGGTGGAAGAACCGGATACCGAATCGGCAATCTCTATTCTTCGTGGAATTAAAGATAAATATGAGGCTCACCACAAAGTAAGAATCAAAGATGAAGCGATTATTGCGGCAGTTGAAATGTCTCAACGATATATTTCAGACCGATTTTTACCGGATAAAGCAATTGATTTAATTGATGAAGCTTCTGCAAAATTGAGAATGGAAATCAATTCAAAACCTGAAGAACTGGACGTTTTAGACAGACGATTGATGCAGCTGGAGATTGAATTAGCAGCGATTTCAAGAGAAGGAAATCAGACGAAAATCGATCATTTAAAAGAAGATATTTCGAAGATTTCTGAACAGAGAAATGAAATCAATGCAAAATGGTTGAAAGAAAAACAAAAATCTGAAGATTTAACTCAGATTAAAAAAGATATAGAATCTTTGAAACTGGAAGCAGAAAGAGCTTCAAGAGCCGGAGATTATGCAAAAGTTGCAGAAATTCAGTACGGAAAACTCCGTAAAAAAGAAGAAGAGCTTTCCAAACTTGAAATTGAAATGCAAAATCATCAGAATGAACTCATTAAAGAAGAAGTAACTTCTGAAAACATTTCTGAGGTGATTGCAAAATGGACGGGAATTCCTGTAACGAAATTGCTTCAATCTGAAAGAGAAAAATTATTAAGTCTTGAAAACGAACTTCATCACAGAGTTGTTGGTCAGGACGAAGCAATTACGGCGGTTGCAGATGCCATCAGAAGAAACAGAGCGGGATTGAGCGATGATAAAAAACCCATTGGTTCATTCTTATTCCTAGGAACAACAGGAGTCGGAAAAACCGAGCTGGCAAAAGCGTTGGCGGAGTTTTTATTCGATGATGAAAACAATATGACGAGAATTGATATGAGTGAATATCAGGAACGTCATTCGGTTTCAAGATTGGTGGGTGCTCCTCCGGGATATGTGGGGTATGATGAAGGCGGACAATTAACCGAAGCGGTGAGAAGAAGACCTTATTCTGTGGTGCTTTTAGATGAAATTGAAAAAGCGCATCCGGATGTTTTCAACACCTTATTGCAGGTTTTGGATGACGGAAGATTGACCGACAATAAAGGTAGAGTCGTGAATTTCAAAAATTCGATCATTATTATGACGTCGAATTTAGGTTCCCATTTAATTCAGGAACGTTTTGATGGTGCTCAGCGTGATAAGGATGATAATATCAGTCCGGAAGCGTTAGACGAAGCAAAAGATGAGGTCTTTGATTTATTGAAACAGACCTTACGTCCGGAATTCTTAAACAGAATTGATGAGGTGGTATTGTTCCAGCCTTTAAGAAAAAAAGAGATCGGAAAAATTGTGACCTATCAATTGAGAGGATTCAATGATCTATTGGCGAAACGAAATATCATTATGACCTCAACACAAGACGCTGTAGATTATCTGATGAATAAAGGATATGATCCTGCTTTCGGAGCAAGACCGTTGAAAAGAGTTATTCAACAGGAAGTATTAAATAAATTATCAAGAGAAATTCTGGCAGGAACCGTGAATGATGGTGACAGAATTACTTTAGATTATTTCGAGGAAACAGGTTTGGTTTTCAGACCTGCTGAACAATAAGTAGTTTTTTTCATATATATTATTTTTGAAAAATTTCCGCAGACAAAAAAATCTGCGGAAATTTTATTTATAATATATCAGCTGTAAGGTAAGCAAACTCCATTGTCGCAGACCTTACCATCAACAATATTTCTATTTTATACCCACTAATTCTACATCAAAAATAATGGTCGCGCCTGCAGGAATTGCCGGTCCTGCACCATTGTCTCCATACGCTAAATCTGAAGGAATGTAAAATCTGTACTTAGATCCTTTGCTCATCAACTGAATTCCTTCTGTCCATCCTTTGATGACGCCACCCAAATTAATGTCCATCGGTGCGCCTCCATTTTTGTCAGTAGAATCGAAAACAGTTCCATCCAAAAGCTTTCCGGTATATTTTACCTGTACAACGTCTGCCGCTGTTGGTTTTGTTTTACCATCACCTTCCTGCAATACCTCGTACTGTAAACCGGAAGCAGTAGTTTTCACTTTTGGATTACTTTTATTTTTCGTAAGAAATTCCAGCCCTTTTTTCTTATTTTCATCTGCTTGTACCCCCGCTGCAGCCTGCTTTTTTTCATGTTGCTTCTGCATAAATTCCTGCATAAAGGCATCCATTTCTTCAGCCGGCATCAACTTTTTACCTCCATCCATCTCTTCTTTGATAGCCTGAGCCAAAAGTTTTTCATCTACTTTAAAACCTTCTTGTTTCATATTTTGAGCAATACTCAAACCTATGTAATAAGAAGCTTTTTGTTCATCTGTATATTTGCTGCCGTCTTGTTTAGCATCTTTTTTAGCACAAGAAATACTAAATGCTGCTATGCAAAATAATGCGATAGTCTGTCTTTTCATTGGATATTTTTATAATTTTAAATAATCAATGCAAATCTATCATTTATTACAGAATTTTCCCTGTCACAAAAAAGTTTTCTATTATAAAAGTTATCATCCGGTGTTTGATCAATAAAAATAGTGTAATCCAATAGACTTGGTCTGCGGCACTTATTTTTTTATCGATATTTGCAGTTTAATCACAAAATATAAGTATGGCTGATTTTATTAAACTAAATTCATGAATCTTCCGCAAATACTTTACGATATTATCACTTGGGTAGAAGGATTTACCGCCTTAATTGCTTTAATTTACTATCCAAAAGTAAAAAACCAATATTGGAAATATTTTTCAATTTACCTCATCATTATATTCTTATGTGAAGTTTTCGGGAAATGGGGAAACCTATTGATAGAGTATGATCGGCCTAAATTTTTCAATTATTTTGTAATTCCTTTAGAATATATTTTTTTCTATTGGCTTTATGCCGCAAAATCTTTTAAGAAACCAAAACTGTTTTATGGTTTAACGCTCGCTTATCTGCTTACCTTTATTCCGAACGAACTTTTCTTCAATAAGAATAATTTAATTTTTTCATTTAATTATACCTTCGGCGGATTGATTCTGATGGGACTTGTAATTTATGAATTTCACAAACAAGTCAACTCTAAGGAAATTCTACACTTTAGCAGAAGCAAAATGTTCTTCATCAATATAGGGGTAACATTATTTTATATTGGAACAATGCCTTTTTGGACCTTTCATCCTATTATCAGCGAATATAAAGACATTTGGAATATTTATTACAGTTATTTTCAACTGTCATTAATTGTAATGTATGTTCTTTTTTCGATTTCTATTATTCGAGGCAAAAATTACTATTAGTTAAATTTGATTACATATTTTAAAATATTTTTACAATCCGTAAAATCACGGAAAAATAAACAGTATAATTCACAATCTATAATTTATTTTTAAATCCTTTTTTTTTTCGACATTTGCAAATCCCTTATAAAAACAAATTAATTATGAGTACAGAATCTACAAACGGAAAAGATCCTTTAAGACCAGGAATGATGTCAAACGACTTAATTCAAACGTTAATTGACAATTACCGTAAAGGCCATGTAAGAGCTATCAACAGTACTTTAGGAATCGAAGATGCCCATTCAATTTGGTTTGATCTTCCTAAACTGAAAAAATTCATAGCTACGATCGAAGATGAAGCAAAGAATGCCAATCCAGATACGACGGAGGAAGATTTGGGTATTCGTTTCTATTATGCTGCTTATCCTAAGGCTGAAAACTGGGACATTATGGACAGTCATCCTGTTGCAAAAGAATATGCGGAAAAGCATACGATAGTAATGGTTCCCACTTTAAAAAAACAAGATGAAACTGGTCAAACTCTACATTTTGATTTCAATCCGGTAGATGCTAATGATGCAAATTCAATGGCTTTAAATGCGAGAAAAGCGAATCTTTCTATTATAGCAGAGAATAGTGGAAGCCTTATCCCTCCTGGTGTTTCTATCGTAGAATCTTTTGATTAATTTTTATAACTATTACACAACATGAATGATTTTCAACAATTTATTGCTAGCATTTTGCTTTGGGCAGAAGGTTTCGCTGCAATGACAGGTCTCTTTTATTATAATCGAATAAAAAAAGAGCATTGGAAATTTTTTGTGTTCTATTTAGTATTTATATTCATTTGTGAAGCTATCGGAAAATGGGCGAATTTCATCTATTTTCCGAAAGCTTTATTCTATAATTATTTTGTAATACCTGTTCAGTTTATATTTTTTTATTGGTTATTTGCCGCAAAATCATTAAAAAAGCCAAAATTATTTTATATTTTATCAATATTATACCTCATTTCATATATTATTAGTGAATTATATTTTTCAAAAAAGAAAATAGTATTCTCTTTTAATTATACATTTGGATGCTTACTTTTGATGTTTCTTGTAGCTATGGAATATTATAAACAAGTTAATTCTACAGATATTCTTAATTTCAGTAGAAACCGAATGTTTTATATTAGCTTAGGAATAACAATATCATATATTGGTACTCTTCCTTTTTTTGCACTTTATGATCAGTTGTACAAATATCAAGGACTTTGGAATATATATTTTGATTATTTTCTACTTGGCAATGTTGTTATGTATATTTTATTTTCAAGTTCATTCATATGGGGAAGACAGAGCTCTTAATGATAATGGTTTTATTCAACCTTTTCTTCGTGATGTTTGTCGTTGCGGTGGTAATTTATATCTGGAAATACAAACAAAGAAAGAGAGAACATGACACTGAAATTAAAAAGAAAAACGAAACCCATCAACGTGAACTCCTCGCCACTCAGCTGGAAATCCAGCAGGCAACGATGCAGCAGATCGGGCGCGAATTACATGACAATATCGGGCAGAAATTAACATTAGTCAGCCTCTATACCCAACAGCTTCTCTATGAAAATAAAGTAACGGAAGTGAGTGAAAGGATAGATCAGGTTTCACAGATTATCAATCAGTCGTTGCAGGATTTGAGAAGCCTTTCCAAAACCCTGACGGATGATAATATCAACCAGAAGGATATTATTACCTTAATTCAGGAAGAAGTAGACAATACCAACGATTTCAAAAATTGCAAAGTAAGTTTTGAACATAATTTTAAACAGCTTGATCTTGAATTTGTTCAGAAAAATGTTTTATTGAGGATCACTCAGGAGTTTATTCAGAACAGCATAAAACATTCTAAGTGCGAAAATATTTTCATTACATTAACCACTTCGGACGAAGCACTTTGGGAGCTCAACATCCGAGATGACGGCAAAGGATTCGACCGCTCAAAAATTACCTCGAACGGCATAGGGCTTACCAATATGAAAAACAGGGCAGTCATTATCGGAGCTGAATTCAATCTCGAAAGTCAGGAAAACCAAGGAACCACCCTCTCTATTATTTTAAAAAAATCCACATGAAAAAGACCATTGTAATTGTTGACGACCATATATTAATTGCTAAAGCGATTGAAGGAATTATCGGAAATTTCCAGGATTTTGAAGTGATCTATGTTGCCGAAAACGGCAAAGATCTCATTCAAAAGTTTGAAGACAACAATCCTATTCCTGACATTATTTTAATGGATGTCAGCATGCCGATCATGGACGGGTTTGAAACCGTGCTTTGGGTTAAAAAAAATCATCCCAATATTAAAGTTATGGCTCTGAGCATGCAGGGAGATGATAAAAGTGTTATCAAAATGATAAAGAATGGAGCCACAGGATATCTTCTTAAAAACACCCATCCTAAAGATCTTGAACTTGCGCTTTCAAAATTAGATACCGACGGTTTTTTCTATCCGGAATGGGCCTCAAAGATTATATTTTCCAACCTCAGCAATGAAAATAATTCTGAAAAAGCAGTACGAATTTCTGACCGTGAAAAGGAATTTTTAAAATACACCGTAACCGAACTCAGCTATAAAGAAATTGCAGATAAAATGTGCTGCAGCCCACGAACCGTAGAAAGTTACCGCGATCAGCTTTGCGATAAACTGGATCTGAAAACCCGTGTGGGACTTGCCGTTTTCGCTATTAAAAATGGTTTTGCTGAATCATAAACACCTATTTAATTATATTAAAAAAATCCCTTCTCAGTTTTCTTGAGAAGGGATTTCTATTTTATCAAAGGAATTATAGATTTTTTACATTATCCGCTGGCGTGTAATCCATGAAGAGATCACCATCCAGTTCCACAGATTTTACTTTCTTTTTAATAGGAATGGTAAGGTTGGTCTGTTTCTGATCTTTCTCCCAGACGGCTGGTGAAAAGTGAAGCTTTTCCACCGTTCCGTCTTCATATTTCAAAACCGCATCAAAAGGAATGGCAAAACCGCCAACATTGTCAACACCGACGGTCAGAAGATCATTCAGCTGAGAAACTTTTCCTACTTTCAGGTCAATATAATTATTGGTATAAAACCAATTATTGAAAAACCAGTTCAGATTTTTCCCGGAACCTGTATTCATAGAATTAAAATAATCCCAAGGCACAGGATGTTTACCGTTCCAGTTATTCATATAATGATGTAACGCTTTTTTAAACAACTCATCGCCCAGATAATCTTTTAAAGCTAAATAAGACAAGGAAGCTTTCACGTAAGAATTATTTCCGTATCCTGCGCCGCTTACCTGTGTACTCATCGAGATAATCGGTTGATCCTGTTCTGCTGAAGGATCATTGATCCATTTTTTCACTCTGAAGTTTTTATAGAAATCTTTTGCCGCCGTTTCGCCGTTCTCATCAATTCCGATCAGATATTCCAATGTTGTCGCCCAACCTTCATCCATAAACGCATAACGAGTTTCATTGATTCCCATGTAGAAAGGAAAATACGTATGCGCAATCTCATGATCTGCCGTTAATCTCGCATCCTGAAAATTATCCGGAACGCTGCTATCGTTAATCATCATTGGATATTCCATATCCGCATACCCCTGAACAGCGGTCATTACATTATAAGGATATTCTACACCCGGCCAGTTTTTTGAAAACCAATCCAGGTTATAACGCATCCATTCGGTATATTTTTCAAAATCTTTTGTACCTGCTTTGTAGGCCGCCTGCACGCTTGCTCTTTTTGTTTTCAGCTGAACACTGGAAGCATCCCAAACGTAATGATTACTCAATGCAAAACAAAAATCGGTGATATTATTAGCCTTAAATTTCCAGACATTCCATTTATTGGCTTTTGTTACTTTTCCGGATCTCATTTCGGCTTCCGTTGCCACATGAATGATCTTATCGCTCTTTAATGAAGATTTATATCTCGTTAAAAACTGATTCTGAAGAACCGCTTCCGGATTCAGAAAATCTCCCGTTGCCCAAACCACATAATTCTTAGGCGCCGAAATGGCAAAAGAATAATCATTAAAATCATTATAAAACTCCTGACGGTCAGAATGCGGAAGCATATCCCACCCATTATAATCATCATAGACCGAAATTCTTGGGAAAGAATATGCTACGTAAAAAGTTTCAGGATCGATCTGCCCTTCTCTCCCACTTTGTACAGACAGAGGATATTCCCACTCAATTTTTACTTCGGCTTTTGTTTTTGATTTTAAAACAGAATTCAAATTTACCTTTTCCACCGTTCCCCAATCGTCACTATTGATATTATATTTTTCACCATTTACAATAAATGACTTAATATGTAAACCTGATGACAGAAAATCTTTTGATACAAAACCCGATCTCGGAGACTGAGGTTTGTGAAGGTTATTTACGAATCGAATCGCTAAATCAGTAAGATCATTCGGGCTGTTGTTTGTGTAAACAATGGTTTCTTTTCCCGACACCATCTTTGTACCGGCATCTACTTTTACCTCAACATTGTAAACGCCTTTATTTTGCCAATAATTTTTACCCGGAGCCCCCGACAGATCGCGAGTTCCGTTTTCGTAGGCTTTTTTAATATTTCTAGGCATATAAAGATCCTGTGCGGAAATTTGCCAAGAAGCCATTAAAAACAATCCAACAATAATTCTCTTCATGTTCCCTAATTTTTTATTGGCCTCAAAATTAGGAAAAAATGAAGGATGGCACGCTACATTAACATCAATTTAAACAAATTACGATGGGCTTATCTGTTTGTATTACATCCTTCCCTGCTCATCTGCTTTTTTAATTGACTTTGCGTTTTTCACCGACTGATTTCCAAAATTAAATTTTAATGAAATAATAAAACTCTGGGTATCGCGATAATCTAAAAAATAATTGTCCTGATTCGCATATTTCGTAGTAATCTTCTCTCCGGAAGTTTTAAAAATATCATTAAACATAAGACTTCCTTCCAGTTTTTTGTTAAAGAATTTTTTATTCATCACCACATACGTTGAAGACGATCCCGAAATCCTGAAAGTTCCCTGAATCGCGGGCGTGTTATATCGATTTCCAAATTCCAGCTTCCAGTCTGACGCTTTATCTAAGGTGAAACTTGTGGAAATATCGGAGCCTAAATTCCATACTTTATTTTGGTATAAAAGATGATCAACTCCTATAAAATAGTTTTCATTATGTTCAATATTTTCAGACACACTAAGGCTCCACCAAGGTTTGATCTGGAAGTTTTTATATACACTCAATCCGTACGCCTGTCCTTTTTCGATATTGGTAAAATGGTAAATCAGATTATTATTGCTCGGATCCTGATAAGAGATCTCCATCGACGGATTGATCTCTTTTCGGTAATAAAAATCGAGATTCCACTCTTTCCATGTATAGGTAAAATTAAGATTGTGAACAATCGTCGCCTTCAAAGCGGGATCTCCCTGGAAATATGAAAATAGGTTGTAATACGACTTTGCAGGATTCAACCAGGAATAAGATGGTCGGCTGATTCGCTTTCCGTAAGACAAACCAAACTGATGATTTCCCTCCGTTGTATATTGCACGTATAATGTCGGAAACAATTTCCAGTACTTATTTTTATTCACTTCATACGGTTCGGAAACCACACCTTCCAAATCGGTTTTCTCGGCACGCAAACCTGCTTTGAAATTCCACTTTCCGGGATTGTAAGCCAATGACGAATAAAGGGCAAAATTGTGTTCCTTATAATCAAAAACATTGCTTTTATCGGCTCTATATTGAAGCTGACCGTTTTCATTATCCGAAAAATCCATCAGGCTGCTGGTCTTTACAAAACTGTATTTGGAACCTGATTCCAGTTCCCACTTTTCATTTTTCCATTGATAATCAAATTGCGTGGAATAGAGTTGAACATCACTTTTATTGTGGGTTAAAAAGTTATTGTCTTTAGGCAGTTCATTCGCAAAATCAAGATGCGTGAGTACATTTTGATCTTTTTGAGCGTTGTTTCCTGTAAAATAATTCGTCCATGTCAGTTTACTTTTTTTATTAAGCTTTCTATCCATCTGAAAACTCAAAGAGTTATTAATGGAGCGCGAAAAATGATCGTTGATCGTTCTATAATTCGACTCCGCTACATTCTGCTCATTATAAATTAAAGTCGGAACATCATACACGCCATAAGATCTCGGACTGAAATATCCGGAATAGTTTAAACTGGCATTTGTAAGACTGTCGATCTCATATTCAATATTAAAGTTGACGGTATTCTGGCTTTTATTTTTGTCTTTACGATTCATCATACTTACCCATCGTTGCTTATCTTCAATATAATTTACATAGTCTGTGCCTTCTCTGTAATAGGTTCCGCTTCCAAAATAATAACTTCCCATTACCGAAAGTTTATTCTTTTTATAATATTGAGAAATCCCCGCTACCCCTTTTGCATATTGAGTCTGAACATATTTGGAAGAAACAGTACCACGATAGCCTTCAATTTTATTTTTTTTCATGACAATATTCAAAACGGCACTTCCGGACGCTTCATATTTTGCAGGAGGATTGGTAATTACTTCTACCGATTTCAGATCATCGCCTTGGGTATTTTCCAATAGATTTTTCAGTTCATCACCGGTCAGCATAATTCTTTTATCATTAATCGTGACGACAATACTCTGACTTCCTTTTATCGCCAAAACATCATTACTTGAGGTAACTCCGGGTGTTTTTTTCAGAATTTCCCAGGCATTGAGCGAAGAAATATTAGAATTTTCCACATTAAACTCTAAGCGGTCGATTTTCCTTTTTACCAAAGGCTTTTGCTTCGTCATCACCACTTCCTGAATATCCTGAATATCTTTCTTCAAAATAATGGCTAAAGGCTGATTTTGCTTTTCAAGATCCAGCTCTTTTTCAAATTTGGCATATTCCAGATCTTTAATCACCAGTTTTACAGATTGATTCGGAATACCTTCTAGAATAAAACTTCCGTTTTCAGAAGTCGATATTGTTTTCAGAAATTTATTTTGAGCATCATACACGTCAATCGTAATCAGAGAAAGTTTCTCATTGCGATCATTCGAAACCGTTCCTTCAATTCTTTGTTTCTGAGAAAAAAGAAAAATCGGAAAGCATAAGATAAAAAGAATTTTATACATCATTGTTAGCTTTATTTTATGGTGTAAAAGTCTAACTTGTTGAGGAAAATTTCGGTTAATGGAAGGTTAATGATCGGTTAACGTCTATTTGGGAAAGGCTAAATTTTTATATTTGTCATTATGATGTTGAAAAGTAAAAATCTCATTGTTCTTTTTACCACGCTGTTCCTGATCCTTTTGGGAATTCAGGGCTATTTTATGTACAAAACCTATCAGGTGAAAGAAAGGGAAATTTACCGGGACATGAATAACCGCCTTTCGACCTATACCGACGATCTGGAAGATAAAAAAGGACTGAAAAAAGCATCGGATGATGATCTCCAAAACATCTTCGCTCAATACAATGATAAAAAAATTACACAAAAAGAGTTTTTAAATCTTTTCGATCAAAACAGAAAGACCAATCAGAAAAGTTTCAGTAATTATGTGGATAATTTATTTAAAAAAGAAAATTATGAGGTTGCGGTAAGAATTCAATATTTATCTATTGTCTCACTTCCTACCAAAGTTCAGCTTTTGGAAAGCCCAATTACGATATTTGAAACACGAAATCAACTGGTAAAACCCGGAATCACGAACACCGGAAGATGGGAAACCACTTCAAAATCGACGAACGATATCAACGGAAAACTTGAAAGAAATAATAGCTTTCTGATAAAAAGTCGCACCGATTTTGAAATTTTAAATATCAAAAGTCTTGTTTTCAAAGAACTCACTTTTCTTTTTCTGAGCTGCATCGCCATTCTGTTTTCGGTATTAATGCTTTATATTTTTACGGTTAAAAATTTAATCAGACAGCAAAAGCAGGTGGAAGTTTTGCACACGGTCGTGGATAATATTTCCCATGAATTCAAAACACCGATTGCCACTTTAAAAATTGCTTCAAAAACATTAAAAAAAGAATTTAATCCGGAAACGCTTCATTTAGTTGACCGGCAGATTAATCGTCTGGAAAGTCTGATGTTTCAGCTACACAAAGACGAATCCGGAGAAAAACTGACGAAAACTCAACCTCAGGACTGGGATTTTTTCATTAAAGATCTCTCCTTTACCCATCCTGACATTTTATTTGATCTGAAAAATTCGGTCGATCAGGAAATTCCTTTTGATAAAAATTTAATGGAAACCGTAATCAAAAATCTTTGTGAAAACAGCGTAAAATATGGAGCTTCGGAGGTAAAAATTGAGATCAATATCCCGAAAAATAGTCTTGAAATAAAAGTGACCGACAACGGAAACGGAATCGAGAAAAAGGAATTGAAAAATATTTTCGAGAAGTTTTACAGAATACAATCAAACAATATTCACAATAGCAAAGGTCTGGGGCTCGGATTGTATTTCGTAAAAAGGATAATAGACGGTTATCACGGAAAAATAGACGTTTCAAGCATTATAAACGAAGGCACAACTTTTAAAATCACTCTTCCTTATGAAAACTAAAATCCTTTTGGCAGAAGACGATTCTGATTTTGGAATGATCCTTAAACAATATCTGGAACTGGAAGATTTTGACGTCACCTGGTTTCAGGATCCGATGGATATTATTCCAATTTTAACGGCGGAATTTCACTTTCATATTGGTATTTTAGATATTATGATGCCCAATCTGGATGGATTTTCTCTCGCTAAAATGATTTTAAAAGAGAAACCCGACTTTCCGATTTTATTTTTAACAGCTAAAAATCAAAAACTCGATCGACTGACCGGTTTAAAAATTGGAGCAGATGATTATCTCGCCAAACCTTGTGATCCTGAAGAATTGGTTTTAAGGATTAAAAATATCCTGAAAAGAATAACGCCAGCAACAATTGAAACACAAATTAAAATCGGCGAATATACTTTAAACACAGAAAAACTGCTGCTCATTCATCCAAAAGAAAAAATCCGGTTAACCATCCGTGAACAGGAATTGTTGCTCTACCTTTTAAAACACAATAAAAAAGCATTGAAAAGAGATGATATTCTTGATAATCTTTGGGAAACGAATGATTATTTTACAGGAAGAAGCCTGGATGTTTTTATCAGCCGACTGAGAAAATATTTTCAGCATGACGACCAAATAAAAATCCAATCCCTGCGAGGAATTGGATTTGAAATTGATTTTCCGACTCATTAAATTTTAGAAAGAAAGCTCTGTCAGAACAGGAAAATGGTCTGACGGATACAGTAAGTTTTCTCTTCTGTCGTTGATGTGTCTGTGAGATTTTATTTTGAAACCTTTTACGAAAATATAATCGATTCTCTCTTTTGGAACTTCATTCACATTAAAATCTGTAAACGTCCCTTTTGGCCCGTAATGTTTTGTTTCTGAATGATAAAAACTGTCCTGTAGATTTTGAGACATAATTTTAATCGGCTCCGAATCTTCAGTTAAATTAAAATCACCACTCACGGTTACCGGCAGATTTTTAGGATTGATTTCTTTGATCTTCTTTAAAATCAGTTCAGAAGATTTCACTCTCGCTACATTCCCGATATGATCGAAATGCAGGTTCAGCGCCATAAATTCTTTTTTAGATTTTTTATCTTTAAAAACGACATAGGTACAAATTCTATTCAACGCTGCATCCCAACCTTTTGACGGTTTTTCAGGAGTTTCAGAAAGCCAAAATGTTCCTGAGTTTACTACCTGAAGCCTGTTTATATCATAAAAAATAGCTGAAAATTCACCTTTTTCTTTACCGTCATCTCTGCCAACGCCAATATAATCGTAGTTCTTCAACCCGTTTTTAATATCTTTCATTTGCTCCGGAAGCGCTTCCTGAACCCCGAAATAATCCGGATGATAATACATCAATAAATCTGCAACATCCTGTTTTCTGTTTGGCCACGCATTTTCTTTGTCTGAATCTACATTAAGCCTGATATTAAAACTCATCACCTTAAGATCCTGCGAGAAACCTAATGCAAAAAGCAGTAAGAATACCGTTGAAAATCTGAAATTCATAATCTTCTATTTTTAATTAACAGCAACAAAAATAAAACTTCTCCCGAAGAGAGAAGCCTTGTGATTGTAATTATTATGTTAAATTTTGCAATAAGCAATAAGCAATAAGCAATAAGCAATAAGCAAAATTAACTCCTCACTAATAACTTATAACTATTATCAGTTTGATTTTTTCGCTTTAATCATCGCTTCCAAAGCATCCCACATCTCCTGAGGAATATCTTCCAGCATATTGAATTCTCCCGCACCTTGCAACCATTCTCCGCCATCAATGGTTACCACTTCGCCATTCATATACGCAGAATAATCGGAAACCAGATACGCGGCAAGATTAGCTAATTCCTGATGCTCTCCTACTCTTCTCAACGGAACTTTTTTCTTCATATCAAATTTTTCCTGCAAATCTCCCGGAAGTAATCTGTCCCAAGCGCCTTTTGTAGGGAAAGGTCCCGGAGCAATCGCGTTGAAGCGGATTCCATATTTTGCCCATTCTACTGCAAGCGATCTTGTCATGGCTAAAACACCAGCTTTTGCGCACGCAGAAGGTACTACATAAGCAGAGCCCGTCCATGAATAAGTGGTTACAATATTTAAAACCGTTCCCGGTGTTTTAGAATCGATCCAGTGTTTACCGATAGAAAGTGTACAGTTTTTTGTTCCTTTTAAGACAATATCTAAAATAGAATCAAAAGCAGAATGCGTTAATCTTTCGGTGGGAGAAATAAAATTTCCGGCGGCGTTATTTAATAAAATATCAATTCTACCAAATTCTTTTAAAGTAGCTTCTTTCATGGCTTCCACTTCATCCCAGTTTCGCACGTCACAGGCTACACAAAGTACTTTTCCGCCTGTTTCATCTTCCAATTCTTTCGCTGTTCCCTGTAATTTTTCCAAATTTCGGGAAGTGATCACCACTTTTGCGCCCAATTGAAGGAAATATTTGGTCATTGCTTTTCCAAGACCGCTTCCGCCGCCTGTAACAATCGCTACTTTATCTTTCAGAGCGTCTTCACGCAACATCGGTTGTGTATAAAGATTCATACGTTTTATTTTTTCTTAAAAATAATAAATATTGAATGGATTGTGTCTAAATTAATCCGATAAATAATGCAGTAAATAATTATTCTTTGAATTTTATTTAATTTTATGCTCCAAAAAATATAATTCTATATGAAACGGCCAGGAACTTCTGTTTTACTATTTCTTCTATTTTTTAGTTTAAATCTTAAAGCTCAGCAATTCGAAAAACTATATCAGTATGTCAACCCGTTAATCGGAACGGAAAAAATGGGACATACCTATCCCGGAGCTACAGTTCCTTTTGGAGCGGTACAGCTCAGCCCCGAAACAGATACTATTTCCTATGAACTCAACGGAAAATACAATGGTGATGTGTATAAATACTGTGCAGGATATCGTTATGAAGATAAAACGATCGTAGGTTTTAGTTCAACGCATTTCAGTGGAACAGGACATTCTGATTTGGGAGATTTTCTGGTGATGCCAACGGTCGGAAAACTACAATTAAATCCGGGAACCGCAACGAATCCTGAAAGTGGCTACAGAAGCAGATTTTCACATCAAAATGAAAAAGCAGAAGCCGGATATTATAAAGTAAAACTGGACGATCACAATATTTTGGCTGAATTAACGGCTTCAACAAGAGTTGGCGTTCATCGTTATACTTTCCCAAAATCTGATCAGGCACATATTATTCTGGATTTGATGGCTGGAATTTACAATTATGACGGCAAAAACGTTTGGACTTATGTTCGCGTGGAAAACGGAAATACCATCACAGGTTACAGACAAACGAACGGTTGGGCAAGAACGAGAACGGTGTATTTCGCGATGAAATTTTCCAAGCCATTTAAATCTTACGGTCAGAAAAATTATGATGGAAAACAGGTGTATAATGGATTTTGGAGAAAATTCGATCAAACGAAAAACTTCCCTGAAATCGCCGGAAAAAACCTGAAAATGTATTTTGATTTTGATACGAATGAAAATGAAGCCATTGAAGTTAAGCTGGCAATTTCCCCAGTGAGTCAGGCCAACGCGATGGAAAATCTGACTCAGGAAGTGGGCAATTTATCTTTTGATCAGGTAAAAGCAAAAGCGCAGGAGGAATGGAATAAAGAATTAAATAAAATCGTTATCAAAGGTTCGGAAACAGAAAAAACGAATTTCTATACGGCGATGTATCATACTTTTATCAATCCAACAACGTATACCGATGTGAATGGAGAATATAAAGGTTTAGATCAAAACACGCATAAAGCGGAAGGTTTTACGAACTATACCACATTTTCGATCTGGGATACGTATCGAGCGCTGCATCCTTTCTTCAATATTATTCAGCCAAAAAGAAACGGCGATATGGTGAAATCGATGATGGCTCATTATGATCAATTCTCCATGAAAATGTTGCCGATCTGGTCGCATTATGCGAACGATAATTGGTGTATGAGCGGTTATCACAGTGTAAGCGTGGTTGCGGATGCAATTATCAAAGGGAATTATAAAGGTGATGCCAAAGAAGCGTTGAAAGCTTGTGTCGCGACTGCTAATAAAAGAGATTACGAAGGAATCGGGCAATATATTGATTTAGGATATATTCCTGCTGAAAAGAATGGAACTTCAGTTTCCAACACATTGGAATATGCTTATGACGACTGGGCCATTGCTCAATTAGCAAAACATTTGGGTGAAACGGAAATTTATAATCAATTCATCAAACGTTCTGAAAACTGGAAAAATAATTTTGATAAATCAACCGGATTTATGCGTCCACGTTTGGCAGACGGAAGTTTTAAGAAAGATTTTAATGCTTTAAGCACTCACGGACAAGGTTTCATCGAAGGAAATTCCTGGAATTACAGCTTCTTTGTTCCTCAAAATCCAGATGAATTAATAACGTTAATGGGCGGCAAGAAAAAATTCGCTGCAAAACTGGATGAATTGTTCACCATGCATTTACCAGACGAATTTTTCGCAGATACCGAAGATATTACAAGAGAAGGAATTATCGGCGGTTACGTTCACGGAAACGAGCCGGCACATCATGTAGCTTATTTCTACAATTGGGCGGGGCAACCGTGGAAAACGCAGGCTCAAATTCGTCATATTTTAGAAATGCAGTACAAAGCAACTCCTGATGGATTGGGTGGAAATGACGATACGGGACAAATGAGTGCTTGGTATATTTTGAGTTCGCTTGGTTTTTATCCTGTTGCTCCAGGTTCGGAAGATTATGCGATTGGAAGTCCGGCTGTTGATCATGCTATTTTGAATTTGGAAAACGGAAAAACTTTTGAGATTGAAGCGATTAATCAAAGTCCGAAGAATGTATATGTGCAAAAAATTCTATTGAATGGAAAGGAAATTAAAAACTTTACGTTGAAACATTCTGAATTGATGAATGGTGGGAAGTTGAGCTTTTATATGGGTGCTAAAGCGAAAAAATAATTTTTACTTAAACACTAATGACGCGAATGTTTTGCACTAGTTTCACTAATTTTAAGTGGATATGAATCAATTCTAATAATATATTCTCTCGCTGATTTTGCAGATTACGCAGATTTTTTTTAGCATAATCATCTGAGAAAGTCTGAGAAATCTGTGGGAAAACAAATAAAAAAGACTGCGATTTGTAGTCTTTTTTATTTTAAAAATCTTCCTTAATTTTTCTCTTATGCGTCTTTCCCCATTCTGAAAGCGCGATGATAACAGGTTTCAATGTTCGGCTATAATCCGTTGAGATATATTCCACCATAACAGGCGTTTGATCTGCGTGAACAAGTCTTTTGACGAAACCATTTAATTCCAAATCTTTCAATTCGTTAGAAAGCACTCTCGCTGAAATTCCGTTGATTGTTCTTTGTAATTCGTTGAAGCGGATATTTCCGTTTTCTTGTAAAACGATGATGATTTTCAGTTTCCACTTTCCACCGATTACATAGATCGCATCTTCCACAGACGAAAGGTTTTCGGAGCATTTTCCGGTAAACAGATGTTTTGCTGAAGCAACAGAATTTTCCATAAAACTAATTTTTCAACTAACAAAAAGGTTAGTACTAACCTTTTGTATACTACTAACTTTTCTTTAGCAAATGTACATAATTTTGTAAAAGAAATTTTAATTAAAAAAAATGAAAAACATACTTCACATTATTTCAAGCCCAAGAGCTGAAATATCTGCAAGCAGAAAATTAGGAAATGCCGTTATCGAAAAAATTCAGGAAAAATATTCTGATGTTATCATAAAAGAGCGTGATCTGACGAAAAACTTAGTCCCACTTTTGGAAGAAGTTCACATCAATACTTTTTTCTCTCCGGCAGAAAATCATTCTTCTGAACAGGCAGAAATCAATGAATATTCAACAGGATTAATTTCAGAATTACAGGAAGCAGACATTATCGTGATAGATTCTCCGATGTACAATTTCTCGGTTCCGGCTACTTTAAGAGCTTATTTTGATTTTACTTCAAGAGCAGGATATACTTTTAAATATGATGAAAACGGACCAAAAGGCTTATTGAATAACAAAAAATTATACATCGCCTTCACTTCTGGAAATATTTATTCGGATGGACCTTATCAAATTTATGATTCTAATGTCCCTTACATCAAAAATATTTTTGGTTTTTATGGAGTGACGGATGTTAGCGTTTTTCGTGCGGAAGGATTGGCGATTCCGGGAATTCAGGAAACGTCTTTGGAAAAAGCGATTAATGGTATTACTATTGATTAATTTTTTTTAGATACAAGTGTTAGAAAACGAAGCCTTTTCAAATTTGAGAAGGTTTCGTTTTTTATTTTAATTTGAATTATTTTTCTCTCGCAGATTTGGCTGATTACACAGATTTTTTTTAACGAAATCATCTGCGTATTCTGAGTGATCTGCGAGAGAAAATTATATTTTGGCTAAAGCCAATTCGAATAATCGCCAATAAAAAAACGGGCTAAAGCCCGTTCCTATTGATTTCAATACTTTGAAATTATTTATTCCTGAATTTCAAAAAGCAAACGCTCTCCGAATTTCTGTTCATTAATTTTTCCGTTGTCATAAACCAGATTTCCGTTGACAAAAGTATGAGTTACTTTAGAATGGAAATTCATTCCTTCCAATGGGCTCCAACCGCATTTATAAAGGATATTTTCTTTTCCAACCGTCCAGTTTTCATTTAAGTCAACCAAAACCAAATCTGCTTTGTAACCCTCTCTCACAAAACCTCTTTTTTCCACTCTGAAAAGGATTGCCGGATTATGAGCCATTTTTTCAACGATTTTCTCCAAAGAAATTTTACCGTTTTTATAATTTTCTAACATTACGACTAAAGAATGCTGAACCAAAGGTGCTCCGGAAGGGCATTTTAGATACGTATTCTGCTTTTCTTCCCAAGTGTGTGGTGCGTGATCTGTAGCAATTACATCAATTCTATCGTCCAACAACGCTTCCCAAAGTCCGTCTTTGTCTTTTTGCGTTTTTACGGCAGGATTCCATTTTATTAATCCACCTCTTGTCTCGTAATCTTCATTGGTGAAAGTCAAGTGATGAACACAAACTTCCGCCGTTATTTTTTTATCTTTTAAAGGAATATCATTTCTGAAAAGTTCCGTTTCTTTCGCTGTTGACAAATGAAAAACATGAAGTCTCGCTCCCGTTTTTTTTGCCAATTCAATTGCTTTTGAAGAAGATTTATAACAGGCCTCTTCACTTCTAATCAAATGGTGGAATTTCACAGGAATATCTTCACCGTATTCATCAACATATTTTTGAGTATTGGCTTTAATCGTCGCTTCATCCTCGCAATGAACGGCAATCAGCATTTTGGTATTACTGAAAATATTTTCCAAAGTTTCAGGATTATCCACTAACATATTTCCTGTTGACGAACCCAAAAATAGTTTAATTCCAGGAACATTTCTTGGATTTGTTTTCAACACTTCTTCCAGATTGTCATTCGTTCCCCCCATCATGAAACCATAATTGGCGTACGCTTTTTGAGATGCAATTTCATATTTATCTGCCAATAATTCCTGCGTAACAGCATTCGGAACAGTATTCGGCTGATCGATGAAACTTGTTGTTCCACCAGCGATTGCAGCACGAGATTCAGTTTCAATTTCACCTTTATGCGTTAAACCCGGTTCGCGAAAATGCACCTGATCATCAATTACTCCCGGTAAAAGATATTTCCCTTCACCATCGATAATTTGATCTGCATCTTCAGAAATTTGGGAATCTATTTTAGAAATTAAATCATTTTCAATTAGAATATCACCTTCAACGATCTTTCCTTCGTTGACGATTTTTACATTTTTGATTAAGGTCTTCATTGTTTACTTTTTAAATATTGGATGCTTAAACCACAGTCCTGTTCAACTGCCAACTTTGTCAAAGTTTTGAACTTTGACAAAGTTTTTCAAAATTAAGGTTTATGAACGAATTTTTATGTCACCGATAAAAAATCAATTTCTAAATATTTACATTTGCATAAAAATTTCACATTTTGAAGAAACTTCTTAACGAAACAATTATATATGGAATCGGCGCAATTATGCCAAGGATAATTGTTGTTTTGCTTAACTATTTATTTATTAAAAATATCGACAATAGTGCATTTGCGATTTTCACCAATCTGTATGCATTGATTTCATTTGTCAATATTGTTCTTTCTTTTGGTTTTGAAACGGCATATTTTCGATTTTCATCGGATAAAGACAATGAGCAGAAAGTCTTCAATACCTCTTTTTGGTTTTTAACAGGCTTATCGACAGTTTTTTTAATACTTGTTTTATTATTTAATCAACCAATTGCTGATCTTTTTGACTATTCTAATACGCCGGAATTCATTCGATGGTTTGCATGGATTGCTTTCTTCGATAATATTCTTGTGATTCCTTTAGCTTGGTTCAGATTTCACAACAAACCTATAAAATATACGGCTATCAGAGTAATACAAGCCGTTTTTCAAAGCGCATTTGCGATTGCTTTATTCCTTTATATTCCACAGGAATTTTCACTTAAATTAGGCTTAAAAGAAAAAGTCTCTTATCCTTTTTACAGTAATTTAGCGGCAAGTTTTGTTGGAGTTTTATTGGTTGTTCCTGTTATTTTGAAAGTAAAATTTCAATTTTCTAAAGATCTTTTTCTTCAAATGATTAAATATTCATGGCCGATTATGATTGCCGGACTGGCATTTATGGTGAATGAAAATTTTGACAAATTCATTCAAAGGTTTTTAATTGAAGATTCTGATGCCGGTGCTTATGGTGGTTGTTATAAAATGGCGGTTTTGATGACACTTTTCGTCACGGCATACCGAATGGGAATTGAACCGTTCTTCTTTAAACAAATGAATAATGAAAATGCCAAAAACACCTATGCGAAAGTAACTGAATATTTTTCATTTTTTGCATCGATTGTAGCATTGGGAATCATTGCTAATGTTTCTTGGATTAAGCTTTTATTGGTACCGAACAGTTCTTACTGGATTGCTATTAATATCATTCCTATTATTGTAATTGCCAATTTATTTTTTGGAATTTATTATAATCTTTCCACGTGGTATAAAGTAACCGACAGAACAAGAATAGGAACTTATATTTCCTGGACGGGCGCTATCATTACGATTATTTTAAATTTGGTTTTATTAAAAGAATACGGATTTATGGTTTCTGCTTGGGTAACTTTAGCTGCTTACTTCTCAATGATGATTCTTTCTTATTTCCTTGGTCAGAAATATTATCCTATTCCATACCGAATGAAAAAAATCTCTTTCTTTATTATTCTTTTAGCTATTTTCAGCTATATAATCGTGGTATTTTTTGACTATAATTTATGGATAGGAAATTTACTCTTCATAATTTATGCAGGTATTGTCCTTTACTCCGAAAAAGCCATGATTTTATCAAGAATCCGAAAGAATTAAACTTTGGTCTTTGTTTTGCTGCTTAAACAAGGCTGTTCGAATGTAAACAAATATTTAAAAAGATATTAATCATACCACAGCATAGGTTTTAATTATTATCTTTAACCTAGATATTGAAACTAACTAATAAAAAACTCTTTACATCATTTATGAAAATTATAGTTCCTATGGCTGGACGTGGGTCCAGATTACGTCCGCATACCTTAACGGTTCCAAAACCTCTCATTCCCATTGCCGGAAAGCCAATCGTACAAAGATTAGTTGAAGATATTGCTAAAGTTGCAGGAGAAGAAATTGAAGAAGTAGCTTTTATCATCGGAGATTTTGGTCCTGAGATTGAAAAATCTCTGGTTCAGATCGCTGAAAAATTGGGAGCAAAAGGAAGTATTTATTACCAAAATGACCCTCTTGGGACAGCACATGCTATTAAATGTGCAGAACAATCGATGACAGGAGATATTGTGATCGCTTTCGCCGACACGCTTTTCCGTGCAGATTTTGTTTTAGATAAAAATTCGGATGGGGTAATCTGGGTAAAAAGTGTTGAAGACCCTGCAGCTTTCGGAGTTGTAAAATTAGATAACTATGGTTTCATTACTGATTTTGTTGAGAAGCCCAAAACTTTTGTTTCAGATTTGGCGATTATCGGAATTTATTATTTCAACAGCGCTGAAAAACTGATGGAAGAAATCAATTATATCATGGATCACGATATTAAAAATGGTGGCGAATATCAGTTGACGACAGCGCTGGAAAACCTCAGATCAAAAGGGGCAAAATTTACACTTGGAAAAGTGAACGACTGGATGGATTGCGGAAATAAAAATGCAACCGTAGAAACCAACAGCAAAATTTTAGCTTACGAAAAAGAAGAAATGTCTCACTTCCCCGCTTCTGCACAAATTGAGAATTCTTTGATCATTCAGCCTTGTTTTATTGGTGAAAATGTTAAGATTTCAAACTCAAAAGTTGGTCCTGGTGTTTCGTTGGGAAATAACACGGTAGTTGTAAATTCAAATATTGAAAATTCTTTGATTCAGGAAAACACAACCATTAACCATGGAAATCTTTCCAACTCAATGATCGGAAATTCTGCGCAGTATTTCGGTGTTGCAAGAGAAATTTCATTAGGTGATTATTCCGTTTTGGATTTTTTGTCTAAATAATTAATTGTTTTAAATTAATACCGTATATTCAAACCACACAAAACATTTTGTGTGGTTTGGCGTTAATATTGCACCGTATTTTAACTATTCGAAAAGAAAAACACATGAAAAACTGGATCTCATTATTATTGTTATTGCTCGTTTTATCTTCATGTAAAACCAGAAATGCAACCAGAAATAACAATGGTAAGGTGGCTGACAGCACCGTTATGAATAACGATAACAACCCAAAAGATGCCAATGAACCTGTAAGAGACAAAATGTCTTTTTACCAACATGTGCTTCTTCCTCCCACATTCGATCAGATAAAAATAAACAGCAAAGTAAATGTTGAGACCGGAAGTTTTATTCCGACGCTTGATGCGACTATTTATATTGAAAATAACAAAAAGGTTTGGATGAATCTTCAGGCGTTATTCATCAACGTAGCAAGAGGAATCGCAACACCGGACGGAGTAAAAGGTTTTGACAGAACAAGTAAATCTTATATTGATTCTGATTTTGACTATCTCAATAAACTGTTAAATGTCAATTTCATTGATTATAAATCGCTGGAAAAAATTTTAATGGGAAGAACATTCGTAAAAATAAGTGATTCTCAGTTTTCGCTGACTAAAAATGCACAGGGATACAAAATGGTTTCTAACGGAACCCAGAAAATAGAAACAGACGAAAAGAAAAGGGAATATAAAATAACATTGCACTATGACGAAAATTACGATTTGCTGGATGTGAATTTAAAGGATGTGCTTTCATCAGATGAGCTGGAAATTTCTTACAGCAACTGGGAGGTGTTTAACGGAATCCGTCTTCCAAAAAATGTTAAAATAATTATAAAAGGTTCAAAATCGAGCCAAATCTTATTAGAAAATACGAAATTTGACTTTTCGAGGATGGAAACAGCCTATTCTGTACCATCTAGTTACAAGAAAATTGAGATTAAATGATTAAAAAATTTAGCTTTTTAATAGGTATTTTATTGTTTGGACTGAACCACGCTCAAAGTGGAAGAAAGGAGCAGTTACAAAAACAAAATGCCGATCTTAAAAAACAAATTGCACAAATAAATACAGATTTAGCAAAGACAAGAAGCGAATCTAAACTTTCAGTAGCTTACCTTGACAATGTTAATAAGAAGCTTCAACTAAGAGAGAAGGTATACAATAATACGCAAAAGGAAAAGAGATTTATTGAGGATGACATCTACCTTAAACAACTTGAAATCAACAAACAAAACAGAGAACTGGCCGTTCTCAGAAAAAATTACGCGGATGTTCTTGTAAAAGCCTATAAAAATAAAGGGGTACAAAATAAAGTGACCTTTATTCTTTCTGCTAAAAATATGGGTGAAGCCATCAGAAGGGTTCAGTATTTAAAGCAATATTCCGACTATCAAGACAAAAAAGCGGCTGAAATCTCAAATGCTGCAGCGCAGATTAAAAAGACAATTGCTCAGAGGCAAAATTCAATGAAGGAAAAAGAAAATCTTTTGGTAAACCAACAGAAAGATCTGAAAACCATCAACGTTGAAAGAGCTCAGAGAGAGCAGCTTGTTGTAGAATTCAAGAAAAACGAGACAAAATTAGCCGGAGAATTAAGACAAAAGCAAACGCAGTCTAAAGCATTGGAGGGACAAATCAGATCCATCATTGCTGAAGAGATCAGAATTGCAAAAGCTGAGGAAGAAGCAAGAAAAAAAGCAGAAGCAGAGAAAATTCGTTTGGCTAAAATAGCAGCGGAAAGAGAAAAAGCAAGAATTGAAGCTGAAGCCAAAGCAAGAGCTGAAGCTTTAGAAAAAGAAAGATTGCTAGCTGAAGCCGAAGCAAAAAAGGCAGCTGAATTAGCGGCTAAAAGAGCTGAAGAAGAAAGAAAAAGAAATGAAGATGCCAAGAGAGCAGAAGCAACAGCAAGAGACGAAGCAAGAAAATTAGCTGCTAAAAAAGCAGCTGATGAAGCCAATGCAAGAGCTAAAGAAGCAGCTGATAAATTAGCCTCTGCAAGAGCAGCAGAAGCGGCATTGGCTAAGAAAAAAGAAGATGATAAAAAAGTAGCGGAAACAAAAGCAATGACAAGCTACGGAGTTACAACAGTAGCAGGAAGCAACTTTGCAGATGCAAGAGGAAGATTAGGCTATCCGGCAGATAAAGTGGGGCAAATTACCCACCGTTTCGGAAGACAGCCACACCCTGTATTTAAAAATATCTACGAAGAAAATAACGGTATAAAAATATCAGTGCCTTCAGGTACACGTGCAAAGTCTGTATTCCCGGGAACGGTATCATCGGTATTGGCTAACAGTGACGGAACCAAAACGGTTATGCTAAAACACGGTAGTTATTTTACCATTTATTCCAACTTGGGAAGTGTAAGCGTTTCTAAAGGTCAGCAGGTATCGGCAGGTACTCCTGTCGGGGTGATTGGTCAGGATTTCGACGGCTCCTACACCCTTGATTTTCAGGTATGGAACGGAACTACACCCGTAGATCCATTAGGTTGGGTTTCTTATTAAAAAAAGGATTAACTTTGCAAAAAAATCAGCAATGAATACATTAACAATACTTGCCTTATCTTGGCAACATATCTTAATCGTGGCGATACTTCTTGTGTTACTTTTCGGAGGTAAAAAAATTCCGGAATTAATGAGAGGTGTTGGGTCTGGGATTAAAGAATTCAAAGATGCAGTAAAGGAAGAAGACAAACCTGGGGCAGAAAACAAAAATTCTTCAACCAACAACAACAATCCTACTAGCAACTAAAAAATTCTTTTACCCGATGAATTTTACTGAGACTGCATGGAAAGTCTTCAATCAAAGCATTGAAGATTATCACGTGTCTGATGACGTTAACACTCTAATTAATAACCCATTCGAAAAAGACAGTTTGGAACGGATTTTGTATGCAAAGAACTGGATTGATACCGTTCAATGGCATTTGGAAGATATTATTAGAGACGAGAACATTGATCCGACTGAAGCTCTTGTATTAAAGCGAACGATAGATGCCTCCAATCAGAAAAGAACTGATTTGGTGGAATTTATAGACAGTTGGTTCTTGGAAAAATATAAAAATAGTACTCCTAAATCTTTAGCAAAGATCAATACGGAAACGCCTGCATGGGCCGTTGACAGATTATCGATACTTGCATTAAAGGTTTATCACATGTCATTAGAAGCTCATAGAGAATCTGCTTCAGAAGAACATCGTGCCAATTGCCAGGCAAAGCTTGATGTCCTTTTAATGCAAAAAGAAGATCTGTCGACTTCTATTAATCAGTTGCTTACTGATATTGAAAATGGTGATGTTAAGATGAAAGTGTACAAACAAATGAAAATGTACAACGATGAAAGTCTTAACCCAATCCTTTATCAAAAGGGGCAAAAATGAAACGACTACTTTTTCTAGGATTATTATTCATACTCAGTTATTCTTGTGCATCGGAAAAACCTAATTTTTCTCCGTTGTCTACCAGCTTTTACAGCGAATCCAAGGGGGACTCCAACAGCAACAAGAAAAGTATTAATATCAATATTAAAGAAAATGTAAATGCCTCCGAGATCTCTAACCTGATCTCAACTTTTCCCAAATTTAAAAACGGTGATGTAAATGAAGAAGTGACTGGCTTAAAGTACAGCCTTCAAAATTATCTTTATGCAATCGATGCCGGAAACATTTCAGGAAAAAACAGAGCCATTAAAAGTTTCGAAAAATCTTACAAAAAGATTCAGAAAATAAGACAGCGTCTTAACAAAGATGATGATGAGGTACTCAACAGATATTTGGTCAGATTGAAAACCAATATCAACGTGATTGAAGATTCTTTAAAAGGAAATTAAAAACTAATTTAAGCTAATTAATGATTAAAATTCAGGCGGAAGCTAACGTTCCTACGGAACATGGTACTTTCCGAATGATTGCTTTTTCCGAAGACGTAAATGACTGGATGCCTCACATGGCAATTATCGCGGAAAATACAGACTTTTCAAAACCTGTAAATGTACGCTTCCACTCAGAATGTATTACCGGAGAAGTTTTCCATTCAAAAAAATGTGAATGTGGGCAGCAACTGGATGCTGCTATGAAATATATCCATGAAAATGGAGGGATGATCATCTATCTTCGCCAGGAAGGACGAAATATAGGAATCATCAATAAACTGAAAGCGTATTCATTACAGGAAAAAGGATTTGATACGGTAGAAGCCAATTTAAAACTTGGTCTTCCTGCAGATGACAGAAACTTTGGGGTGGCTATTGAAATTTTAAACCTGCTGGAGGTAAAAGACATTAATCTTTTGACCAACAATCCCGAAAAGGTAAAATATGTAACTGAAAGCAATATCCACCTTAATTCAAGAGTTCCACTGCAAATTCCACCCAATGAGATAAGCAAAGGATACTTGCAGACAAAGAAAGATTATTTTGGTCATTTACTGGATGAAAGTGATAATTAATAACGTAAGAAGCAAAAGAAGCTCAAAAAGATTAACTTTTTGAGCTTCTTCATTTAAGAAAATAAAGAATAAATTAATTATATATAAATATATCACCAAAAAGTGTTTATTTTTAAATGCATATTTTTGCAGCTTAAAATAAACATTTAGAAATGAGAAAAACATTATTTTTATTATCATCACTCTTGATAATGAGCTGTGCAACTAATGACTTAGTAGAAACACAAGAAGAATTATCAAATCAAAATCTATTAAAACTTTCTAACAGGGGACTTTTAAGTAAAACCACTAATGAAATAGTCGTAATGAACCTAGACATTAATCGTGGTCTTTTTCAATCACAAGATGGGGGATGCTCATCAGCGTCGCAACGTGCTTTTGGTCCTAATCCAACAAACTTTTACAATTACACAATAAGAGGTTATGGACAGCCTAGAACAGATTTATCTTACAAAGGAATACAACTAAGAACAGGTAATCGTCCAACGAATGTTGTAACATTCGGGCAAAATTATTTAATAGATAATGTTTATGAAAGTGCTATTTCAATAGAGTTTCCCTTTCTTGCAAATGTTACTTATGAGATAAATTTACAAACAATTGTTGAAGATTTTATTTATAAGGAACAGCATGATCGATATGATCAAAATGATGATTATCACGGATTGCAGCAAAGCCAAGCATTCCCTACCGTAGCAGTTGAATTAAAAGATACACCACAAATTTCTGGAAATAATCCATGCGGAGGAAGGCCTGCTATAGGAAACATGTTCATTCAGCGTAATTATTTTAAAAAACAGAAAGCCGAAATAACTGTACCACCTTCTTACGAACAAAAAACATTTACTTATAATTTTTCAACAACAGAAAATAAAAATGCTCTAATAATATACTTCTTACCGGAACGTTCAGGAATGCAACCTAATTATGTCCCAGAAAGTTCATTTAATCTAAATATTACAAATATTAAAATAACACAAAAACCCTATAATCCTGCATTCTATGTACCAGCTCCAACCAATCCAAATCCTTGCGGCTGGTTTAGAGGCTGTTGATAATTTATAAAGAAAAGCTCTAGAAAATTTTCTAGAGCTTAATAATTATAAAAAACTGAAAAGATATACTTATTTAATTTGCTTTAGTAATTGGCACGTTAGAGTCGTTCAATCCGTAATATTTGATTACTGCATTATAGTCCCTTGTATCAACTGTATTTGTATTTTTAGCCATACTTGCAGGTACTAATACAATTCTAAACGTCTGACTTGTTAAATATTGAGATCTTTCTGATGAAGTCAAACCAGTTGATAAGTCAAAACTCGGATCATCAATTCTAATCTGAACTTCAGATGCATCAAAAACATAATTATAGTTAAATACTCTACCTGTTGGCATACCTGTTACATTATCTAAATACTGATCTTTTGGGATAAGTTGCCAAGCTCCACCAGCGTTTCTATATACTAATACAACGTCTGAATTTGCAATATTTAAGGGTTGTGAAAAAGCATAGTTAGGAGAGGAAAATGTTCCGGTAACATCTCTAACTTTAGAATATGTGTCATTATCTGTATCGTTGTCATTATCGCAGCTAAATATGAATAAACTCACAAAAGCTAAAAGTAAAAATGGAAGGAATTTTTTCATTTTATAAAAGTTTTATTTATTATTTATAAACCGTATTCAAATCATATACCAAAAGTTTCAAAAACATGGTTTTCATCAATTTTTTTAATTGTATTTTTGTTCTTATTGAAAAATTATGAAGAAACTGGTGTACGCTTCCCTCTTTATTTTCTTAGGGGTAAGTTCAGGTGTTAAAGCTCAGTATCAGCCTAAAAACATTTCTCAGGAGGATTTGAAAAAGGCTAATCAGTGGGTTGATACAACATACAATAACCTTTCTCAGGATGAAAAACTGGGACAGCTCTTCATCGTAGCTCTTTACACCAATAAGGGTGAAAATGAGATCAATACCGTTAGAAATATCGTCATTAATGATAAAATTGGTGGTTTGATCCTGATGCAGGATGATGCAGCAAGAGAAATCAATCTGGTTAACGAATTTCAGCAAAAATCGAAAGTTCCGTTAATGATCGGGATGGATGCTGAATGGGGTGTTTTCCAGAGAATTGCAACGGCTCACAAGTATCCTTGGGCAATGACATTGGGTGCGATTCAGGATAAAAATTTAATTTACCAGATGTCCGCCAAAATTGCAGAAGACTGCCACAGAATGGGGATCAACTGGGACTTTGCGCCGGTAGTTGACGTCAATACCAACCCCAATAACCCAATTATCGGAAACAGAAGTTTCGGTTCTGAGGTGAATAATGTCATTAGCTCTGCTCTTTCCTACTCTAACGGACTTCAGGATCATACAATTTTGGCAGCGATCAAGCATTTTCCGGGACATGGTGATACGAATACTGATTCTCATTTAGATTTACCTGTCGTTTCTCATAATCTGGAAAGGTTAAATAATATAGAAATTGCCCCTTTTAAAGCTTTAATGGATAAAGGAATAGGTGGTGTCATGGTAGCCCACCTCTATGTTCCGGCTCTGGAATCTGGGAAGGGAATCCCGGCGTCGGTTTCTAAAAACATTATTACCGGATTACTGAAAGATCAATTGGGATATAAAGGATTAATTATAACCGATGCTCTAAACATGGGTGCTGTAGCCAATAAATACAATCCGGGCGAACTGGATGCAATGGCTTTCAAAGCTGGAAACGATATTATGTTGTTCTCTCAAGGGGTCGCCAGCGGTAAAAAATTAATCCAAAAAGCAATTGATAATGGAGAAATTTCGCAATCAAGAGTTGAAGAAAGTGTAAAAAAGATCCTTTTAACTAAATATTTTTTAGGTTTAAATCAATATACACCGAAAAATCCTGAAAACATTAATTCGGATCTTAATAATGACTCTCATAAAGTATTGGTTCAGAATTTATATGCCAATGCTTTAACTTTATTGAAGGACGAGAAAAAATTGCTTCCATTGAAAGGAAAACAAATCTACTATGTTCCTTTGGAAGAAGCACCTTTTCAGACTTTCGCGAATCAATTAGGTTCAAATATCATTATTAAAAAAGCGAGTGAAATCCATACAATTCCGGCTCATTCTACAGTGATTGTAGGACTGCACAAAGATAATTCTACTGCTTACAAGCCTTACAAAGTATCAGATGTTTCAAAAAAGGTTCTGCGTGATTTAACAAAACGTCAAAATATTATTCTAAATGTTTTCGGAAGCGCTTATGCATTGAAGGATATTGACCTTTCAAAGATCTCCACTGTTTTGGTTTCTTATGAAAACAATGATGATTCAATGACAGCAACGGCTGATGCGCTAAACGGAAAAACAAAAATAGGGGGCAGATTGCCAGTCTCTATCAATGATGAATTACATGCGGGAATGGGGATCGATCTGGCTCCCACAAGTGCAAAATAAAGATTAATCTTATTACAGGTATTCGGTTACCTGAAGAAAGCTAGTATATATTAAATATTTTAAAGCAAATAGCTAAAAGCCAATCGCCAACAGCAATTTGCAGCATCAAAACAACAGTAAACGAATGAAAATAGGCATACTTTGCTATCCAACATATGGCGGAAGCGGAATCGTGGCAACAGAACTGGGAATGTCGCTGGCCAACAAAGGCTACGAAGTTCACTTCATCAGCAACGCGCTTCCCGCAAGATTAGACATCACCAATCCGAATATTTTCTTCCACAGAGTGAATGTTCAGACGTATCCGCTTTTCCAGTATCAACCTTATGATATTGCGCTGAGCTCAATGATTTACCGTGTGGTGAATCTTTATAAACTTGATTTGCTTCACGCGCATTACGCGATTCCTTATGCGTACGCAGCTTTTACAGCCAAGCAAATGCTACAGGAAGACAATAATGATATTCCTTTGGTAACCACACTTCACGGAACAGATATTACGCTGGTTGGACAACATCCCAGTTACAAACACGCGGTAGAATTCTCTATCAATCAGTCGGATGCAATTACTTCTGTTTCCGAAAGTCTGAAAAGAGATACACTACAGTTTTTCAAGATCAAAAAAGAAATTCAGGTGATTACCAATTTTATTGATAATTCTGAATTTGACGAGCCAAGCGACTGCCAGAGAACACAGTTTGCGAATCCTGACGAGAAAATCTTAATTCACGTTTCGAATTTACGTCCGGTAAAACGTGTGGATGAAGTGCTTCAGATCTTCAAAAATGTAGAGAAAAAAGTAAAATCGAAGTTGATCATCATCGGGGAAGGTCCGGATATGGAGAAGATCAATCAGTTTTTGGAAGAAAATCCTGAATTGATTTCGAAGATCCGTTTGCTCGGAAAAGTGAATGATCTTTATAGAATTCTTCAACTTTCGGACGTATTTTTATTGCCTTCCGAACAGGAAAGTTTCGGTCTGGCAGCCTTGGAAGCAATGGCAGCAAACACGCCGGTCATCAGTTCGAACGCAGGAGGAATTCCTGAAGTAAATATTCAGGGTGAAACCGGGTTTTTAGCGGAAATAGGAAATGTAGAGGCGATGAGCAACTATTGCATTAAACTATTGAGCAATGAGGAACTTTTAACCAAAATGAAGAAAAATGCGAAAGATCAAGCGATAAAATTCGATTTGAAAAACATTCTTCCTATTTATGAAGAAATGTATAGAACGACGATCGAAAACTTTAAAAAAGAGTTGACAAAAGTATAGCCTTTCCGCTATATTTGTGTTAACTCATGACGGAAAAATTACTTCAATATCTTTGGAACTTTAAGATTTTCAAACATTTTGACTTCAAGGATATTGAAGGAAATTCCGTTGAGATTATAGATTTCGGAAAATGGAATACCAATTCCGGCCCTGATTTCTTAGCTGCAAAAATAAAAATCAATCATATTACTTTCTTAGGTAATATTGAGCTTCATGTAAAATCTTCCGACTGGATTTTTCATAACCATTCCTTAGATCCCAATTATCTGAATATTATCCTTCATGTGGTTTTTCAAAGTGACTGTGATATTGATGAGCTTAGAAAAAGAAATATCCCTACCCTTGAACTCAAAGATTATATTGATGAAAAAATACTGTGGAAATATGAGAAGCTGATCAGTGGAAATCAGTTTATTCCCTGTGAAAATATTTTTGATCCTAAGAAGTTACCGTTTAATTTTCATGAAGAGAATATCGTAAAAAAGCTCGATGAAAAATCCGCTGAGCTCGAAGAAAACTTAAGACACTACAAAAATAATTTCGAAGCCGTTTTCTTTCATTCTCTTGCCTATTCTTTCGGGCTAAAAGTGAATGCTTTTATTTTCAAACAAATTGCGGAAAGCATCGATTTCAGTATTATTTTAAAGATCCGCCAGAATCAAACCCAGCTCGAAGCTTTATTTTTTGGTATGTCAGGTTGGCTGGAAAAACCGCAGGATGAACGAATGAAAATCTGGAAGCGCGAATTTGATTTTATAAAAGTCAAATTCAATATTTCCGATTTGAAAATTCATCCTAAATTTTTACGATTACGACCTCCAAATTTCCCGACAATTCGTTTGTCGCAATTGGCAAATCTCTATTTCCAGCATCAAAATCTGTTTTCAAAAGTAATTCTGGCTGAAAACACAGATGCCATTTATACAATTTTCAATTCCGTACAAGCTTCTGAATATTGGGACGATCATTTTAATTTCGGAAAAGTTTCAACCGTTGATCAACCTAAAGTCTTGACTAAAGATTTTATCGAATTAATAATCTTAAATACCATTTTACCTTTAAAATATACCTATCATAAATATCAAAATGAAGCGATCACGGACGAGCTAATCCACTTTTATAAAAGCATAAATCCTGAAAAAAATTCAATTGTTGATGATTGGAAAAAATTGGGTATTCCATTCAAAAACTCTTTAGAAACCCAGAGTCTTATTTATCACTTTAAAAACTCCTGCGAAGAAAAAAATTGCTTAAATTGCGGTATTGGATTTAAAATTTTAAAAGACTCTTCAAATGTTAGATAATATCCGTCATAAAATGGAAAGAGAATGGTTTGGTGTTCTTACAAGAACAGGCGCCAAACTTGGAATTCCGGTTTCAAAACTGAGAGTATTTTTTATCTATTCTACATTTGCAACAGCAGGCTTTTTCTTTTTAATCTATCTTGGTCTGGCATTTACTTTATGGATTAAAGATATGTTTATTACAAGACGTCCTAATGTATTCGACCTTTAATCATGGAATTTTTACAAATTACTTCTCCCGAAGACTACAGAGTACAGGAAATTTTTGAATCCTACTGTACAAGTTTTCCTGAAGACGAAAGAAGAGACTGGGATAAGCTGCTTCCTCTTTTTACACATCCGAATGTAAAAATAATTTCTGTTTCGCATGAAGCTCAAAATATTGGTTACCTCATCATCTGGGGATTATCAGGCTATACTTTTGTAGAGCATTTTGAAGTATTTTTGCAATTCAGGAGTCAGAAATTGGGATCGCATATTACCGGTTACTTATTTGAAAATTACCCTAAAATTATTTTAGAGATAGAGCCCGATCATTTGGGTGATGATGCGAAAAGAAGGTATTCTTTTTATCAACGCAACGGTTTTCATCTCATCGATGAAATGTATGTTCAACCGAGTTACGGAGAAGGAAAAAAGCCATTAAATCTGTGGTTGCTTGCCAATTATTCCCCTGAAAATTTAGAGAAAATTAAAGATGAAATTTATGATGTCGTTTATCATTAAAATAATATCCTTTTATCTTTGAAATTTCCATTCCATTATTCAGCCCTTTCAGGGTTATAACATCATTGAATATTTATACCTCGGGTTTCACCCGACACTACTGATATTTAAGCTTTTAAGGTAAATTCAAAAAGAAAACAGTACAATTAATCTATTTCAGCTCAATAGTATTAAGAGCTAAGCTCAACATAAAAACGGAGGCCTTTTACAATTGGGACTCCACAACCACTTAGCTCTTTTTACCTTAACCTTTTTACTTCTAATTAGTTCACTTCGTACTCCAGTTTAATCGTAATACTCGCTTCCTTATCCTTCGAAGCTGTATTAAAAGTTCCGCCATAAGAATAATCTTCATTAGAATTCGGAGCTGTAATCTGAATAACGCCCATGGTCGCTTTTTTAAGATTTCCTAAGCTGCTTCCTGAGTTTTCAGCAATTTTCTCGGCACGTTCTTTAGCATCTTTTGTAGCGGAGGCGATCATTTCCTGTTTTACAGTCGACAGTTTTGTATAGAAATAGCTTGGTGAAGAAGAGGTAAACTCTATCCCCCGGTTGATGATTTCTGTGATATTTCTAGAAAGATTCTCGATTTTTGCGACCTCTTTACTTTCTATGGAAACCGTCTGTGTCAGATTATATCCTGCAAATTCGTTCTGAATGGTATTGCCGTTGGAATCCGTACTATTTCTGAACTGTTTCTGAATATCTACCGAAGAAAAAACGATCTCATTTTGCTTAACGCCTTTAGACAACAGATAATCGTTAATTGTTTTTCGGTCTAAAGCCAGTTCGTCATACGCAGATTTAAGGTCATAATTGTTTTTAGAGAAACTTCCCGACCAGGTAATAAGATCGGAAGTGAACGGTTTGGTTCCTAAACCTGTGACAGAAATAGTATTTTCAGATTTGTTTCTGTTTTTAATGGCACCTCCCAGAAGTCCTAGACCAATGACAAACCCAAGTGCACCAATGGCGATGGCGATGATATTTTTATTCATAAAAATTTGTGAATTTGAATGTTATCAATTTTTCAGTGATAATATCACATCAATTCTTATTCCAAATTTCTATTAATTCACCATTATTCTCCTTGATTTTTCACTGTTTTTAATCGCTCAATATATAGTGGAATTGCCTCTTCCATTGTAAGCAGTACACCTGATAGATTTTTAGCCTTTACATACGTTCTTACAAAAGGTTTTTCCGCAAATGAGAACTCGATAAACTGAGAGATTCTCTCTTGAGGAATTCCTGCTTTTATGAAATAATCATCATCCACCCGATCTCTGACCCATTTAATATGCTCCTGCAGATCATCATATTTATACTGTCGCTTTTGCCGTCTCGCTTTTCCGCTCACCAAATCATACATTCCCTGAACATTCAGCTGTCCTAGTAAAATAGGAATTAGAACCTGCTTCACTTCCGCAGGTTTTTCCCTCATTTTTCCAACAGGCTGCGGAAGTCCTACAGCATCCCGAACCACCTCGCCTTTGTCCACTCTCGAAGCTCTTCTTGCATCTGTCTCCAAATCACCTGTTGGTTTACTTGTCACTTTAACTTCCTCAATAACTTCAGGAATTTTAATTAAAGTCACCAGGATCGGTGCATTGGTTCCATTCAGCAGAACCCGTCCCGAAACTCTTTCGTAGCCTTGTTTTACAAATCTCAGTTCATCATTTTTGAAAGCAGAAATAGAAAATTCGCCATTTGCATTGCTATAGGTTTTTACATCTGTTGTTATATTGATGACCGTAACTCCGGCAAGACTGATCTCATTGTCATCTTTTATTTTTCCCATCACCGTTTCCTGAGCAAATAGAAAATGTCCCATACAGATAACAAAAAAAAACAGTAAATTCTTTTTTAAATTCATATGATATGAAGTCTTGCCGTTCAATTATTCGCCGATTTTATGGGTTTTATGGTAAAGCGAAAAAGCCACTTTCAGTTCTGATTCAATTTCTACGATATCAAAAGTTTTTCTGTACTTTTTTGCCATTTGGCGGGTATCGTTGGCATAAAGCAGAAAATGATCGATCTGTTCATCCGTCATTCCGTATTTAGTAAGAAAATTCAAATTAATTCTGGATTTTACTTCACCAATAAAATTTTGAGTTTCATTGAAAGTAGGCTTCGTAATTTTAGGTTCCGTTGCTTTTTTCAAAAGACCTTTCGCCAAATTAAATACCCCGAAAAGATCCACCTGTCCGGCGGAGAAATCATGTCCCGTAAATGTTTTTGAGATTTCATTGGTAGGCAAAGGCTCGTTCAACGGACTTCTCATATAATCTCTAAGCCCTGATTTTACGGTTGCCAGTTTCTTAGACTCACCATAATGATTACTGTCACGCTCAAGGTTTCCTGTAGGCTTATAGGTAATTTTCACCTCCGGAATCAGTGTTTCCGCCCGAAGGAGCAAAACATTCATCAGATTGACCGTGTTATCTTTTATAATCTTACGGTCGGTTCTGTAATAGCTTTCTTTTACAAATCGTATTTCGTCATCCTCATTTGCGTCAATCGTAAAATTTCCGAAATTATCTGAATAGGAGTTTTGATTGGTTCTCATATTTTTAATTAAAACAGATCCCAAACCGATTCCGTTTTCATCAATGATCTTTCCTGTAATTTTCTGTTGGGAAAACAGTGTCGCAAAACACGTGAAGAGCATCAATATTAAAAGCTTTGATTTCATTGATTATTAAATGTAGATCAAATATAAGTCTATTTCTTCGTTTTTGGAGCTCTGTACGATGCAATTCTTGAAAGAACGGCTCTTTGAAACCTCATCATATCCTGATTGCTTAGATATCCGTATTTTAAAATCTTCTTTCTTTCAAATCCTACCAGAGCATATCTGATAAAATAGTTAATTTCGGCTTTATCCAACTGAAGATCCGTAAAATACTCCTCGCCCAGACTTTCGGTAAGATAATTGGTAAGATCCACATCGTCCCATTTGTTTTTCGGGCTTCCGATAGAAAACCCCTGTCCCTTAGGCTGTACAAATTCACCTGGTTTTGACGCCAGAACCCTAGGATCAGATTTCTGAACAATATAACGGTCGATTTCATTTCTAAGCTTTTCCACCTTTTTCGGGGAACCTACTGTTTTAGAATCCATTTTAAGATCTCCCGTAAGAGACTTTTTAACTTCTACTTCCTCAATGGTTTCCACAGATCTTATGAGACTTATATTCAGGGGTGACGAAACATTCTCAGGGCTCACCCTTTTGTTAAAACGTTCGTAACCTGTTTTCACAAAACGAAGTTCATCCCCTACTCTGGCAAGAATCATAAAGTGCCCGTCCCGGTTAGTCGTTACCCGTTCATCGGTTCGTATATTAATAACAATTACATCCGGTAACTCTATATTCTCCTCTGTGGCCACTTTGCCGAAAATATAATCCTGCGCAGAAATATTAATGAATAATATGTTAAATAACAGAAAAAGTAGTTTAATTTTCACAAATAGTTTTTATTAAGCAAAACTAAATTAATTTTCAGATCATAAAATAAGTTTAACCACAGTTAACGCCTTTTGGGAATTCTTTTAGAGTTTTCACGATTTAACTGTTAAATACAGACTTTAAATTGTTAAAATTTAAGTCAAATTTTAGCTAACTTGCACCTTCAATCTATCAGAAAATGCAAAATTCCTATACAGTTATCAATGCTTCTGCGGGCTCAGGGAAAACCTATGCGCTTGTACAAAAGCTTTTGATGATCTGTCTTCGATATCCTAACCAGCAACATTCCATCAGAAATATACTGGCACTTACCTTTACCAATAAGGCGGCCAACGAAATGAAGGAAAGAATTTTGTCATGGCTGGATCATTTTTCTGCTAAAAACTTTGCTGAAAACGGAGATCTAAAAAATATTCATAAAGCATTTGAAGAAGAAGGTTTAAAAATAACCATTGACGAGCTTCATCACCGTTCAAAAAAAATGCTGGACTATATTCTTCATAATTATTCCACACTGAATATCGGAACGATTGACCGTTTTAACTCCCGTCTGGTAAGAAGCTTTTCGTACGAATTAGGATTGGCGAAAAATTTTAATCTGGAAATCGAAGCTGAGCCGTTCTTAATAGAAGCAGTTGATAAAATGCTTGATCAAATTGGTGAGAATGAGACGATCTCCAATTCTTTCATGGATTATGTAGATTACAGTCTTGAAAATAATGAGAGGATTAATTTAAATAAAAGCCTTTATGATTCGGCGAAAGAATTTGTAAAAGACATTCACTATGAACATCTTAAAAATAATAAAGATTTCGACAATACGAATTATGAAAATATAAAAAATCTTCTTCGAAAAGAAATTGTTTCCAACAAAAAGCAATCTCTGGAGCTCGCCACAAAATCTATTGAACTTTTCAAATCAAGAAATATTGAAATTGAAGATTTTGCACAGGGCAAAAACGGAATCGGAGGATTTTTCACTAAGGTTTTGGATTTTTATCATCAAAAAAGAGCTGGCTTTCCTTTTCCGACCACGGCGGAAGAATCCGTGCTGAATAATTACCGTAAAGGAGCTTCTGCAAAATCAAAAAATAAAGAATCTGAAATCTTTGAAATTCTGGATCAGCTACTGGAAAACCGGATGCAGCTGATCTTTCTGTATATTGAAATTCAGAAACAGGAAAAGATTTTAGCGGCGCTTCTTCCTCTTAAAGTAAATAAAGACATTCAGGATGAATTAAAAAAAATTGAGGAAGAAAATGATCTGGTTCTGCTTTCCAAGTTTAATATTTTAATTAATGAAAATCTTAAAAATGAGCCTTCCTCCTTTATTTATGAAAAAGTAGGCGCGCAATTTCAGCATTTTTTCTTTGATGAATTTCAGGATACATCAGAATTACAGTGGCAGAATTTTGTTCCTTTAAGAGATCATTCCGTATCTTCTGAAAATACTTCGTTTACTTTGGTTGGCGATCCTAAACAGAGTATTTACCGGTTTAGAGGCGGAGAAAGCAAATTGATGCTGGATATTATCAACAAAAAAGAATTTTCTCCCAAGCAGGCTGATCTTTTAGTTTTAAAGGACAACTGGCGAAGTGCGAAGAATATTGTTCATTTTAATAATGAACTTTATCAGTTCCATTCCCTTAAATTAGAAGAAGAGCATCAGAATATTTTCGGTGAAGATGCCGAGCAGAATCCTAAATCAGGTATTGAAGGCCGCGTGAAAGTAAATCTCATTGAAAATTTAACCAATGATGATTTTTACAATGATACATCGGAGCGTATGCGTAAGGACATTCAGGAAAGTCTTGATCATGGTTTTAAATTTTCAGATATAACCATTCTCTGTCGCGGAAATTTCGATATTTTCAGCTATTCACAAAAATTAGGAAACCTGAAAGTTATGTACCGGGGCGAAGAGACAAATATTAAAACGATTTCTGACAAAGGTCTTACTTTAGAGCTCTCGAATACCCTGAAGGCCGTGATCGAATTTCTAAGGTGGGAAGTAAACCCTAAGAATAAACCCACTCTGGTCATGATGATGTATTATCTGAACAAATTGGGGAGAATTCAGATGCCCGATTTTACATTAGAGATGAAAGAAATTCTTGAAATCGAAAGTCATGCAGATGTTATACTTTTTATAGAAGATAAATACGCTTTAAAATTAAAGCAGGAAAACCTCCCGAGATTTAATTTATACAATTCTGTAGAATATTATATCAATGAATTTTCTGTTGAAAATAAAGAGACCGATTTTCTGTTGAACTTTTTGGAAATGCTTTTCAACTTCACCCAAAATGCAGGCGCAAGTACCAAAGAATTTTTGAAATATTGGGACGAAGAAGCTTCTAAATATACCATTCAGGCTTCTGAAAACATCGATGCGATACAGATTATGACAATTCACAAAGCGAAAGGTCTTGAATTCCCTATCGTTTTTATTCCGATGATTAATAAAAACCGTGACGCTGAATTTACCAATTGGTTTGAAACCAGCAGCGATGCGCCTTTGAAGTCTGTAAACATTAATCAATTCAGTAAAAATCTGGAAGTTTACGATCCGGAAATTGAAAAATTCAACAAGCAGAATTCTTATAAAAATTTTATTGACAGATTGTGCCTACAATATGTGGCCACTACCCGACCTGTCGAGCAATTGTTCTTTTATATTCAAAAAGCGAATAAGACATCCAATAATCTGGAGTTACTGGAATTTCTTCAAACTAAAAATGTGGAAGACCTTGATGAATTTGATTTATATGAAACCAATCCAGAAATGCTGAAAAAGCATACAAAAGATAAAACTTCACATTTTGAAACGAAAGATATTCACAATCTGAAAAATAGTAATGAAAAGAATACTTCCATTAAAATTGCTACCCCTTCAAAAAACTATCAGGTTCGGAATGAAAAAGTAAGAATCGGGCTTTTTGTGCATGAATTGCTTTCAAAAATCAACACCGAAAAAGATATTAAAAAAGTGGTTGAAAGTTATGTTTTGGACGGGCAGATAACCATTGAAGAACAGCATAATATTCAAGATACATTGGAGCAAATTATCACAGATTATGCTGAATTTTTCGATAACAAATGGGAAGTGATTAATGAAAAAGATATTATGATTTCTGAAAACGGAGAAAGTAGAATATACCGCCCGGACAGAATTTTAAAAAGCAATGAAGGTTATATTATTGTTGATTTCAAAACGGGAGAAGAAACTGCAAAAAATGATCGCCAAATCGAAAATTATAAAAAAATTCTGGAAAGCTTAGGAAGAAAAGTTCTTAAGACTCAATTAATTTATTTATAAAGCTGGCACTTGATTTGTATATTCGTTACCGTAAAAAACAAATGAATGAAAAAATTAACAAACGCATTGCTAGTAGCAGTTTTGGTATCTTGCAACCAACAGAAAAATGAAACTTCCAGTATTTCTAAAGAAAATATTTCTCAATCTGAAACAACTTTATCGACAACAGCCAATCAATTAAGAGGTAATTGGATTTCGAAACCTTATATTGATCATATTAAAAAATCAAAAGCTGTTTATCCTTACAGAAAAGCTGCCGTTCCTTTATTCATACAGCTTGATAAAAATGAATTGCTTTCAGGAGCTGCCACTTTAAAGGGGTTTACCGATCATGAAGGCGGTTATGATGTAAAGCTAACATTTGATGAGTCTAAAAAAGAATTTATCATAAATGGTACAAGTAACGATCCTACATATAACGATTTTTCCGGAATACAGCCTAATGGTGAAAATCTTGAAATGATTTATAAAAACAAAACAGATCTTTACGAGAGATTTGATGGCGATATTCAAAAGGAATTAAGAAAAATACTTTTTGAGGGAAATTATACAGACAAGAATTCTTCAACATCAATTAGCTTTAGCAAAGACGGTAAGGTAAATTTTAAGGATTATACCGCATACCAAGTCATCTATGATTTTGCCGATGGAACTCAAAACTTTGACGGAATTTTACTTGAGAGGGAGTCTTTAAAAGATTTATATAGGTTTACAATTACAGGAAATACCCTTGAATTACAAAAGATGAAGGAAAGCGAAGAAAGTTTTAAACCTGAAGGCGAAAAATATATTTTGATTAAAAAATAGTGAATTAACAATTTCGGCGGTAGAAAAAACTACCGCCGAAATTGTTGGATCAGTGACAAAATTTGAGGATCAAGCATCATGTCAAAAAACAAGATTTCATTTTCCTTTTAAAACGGTGGATCAAATATCCTTTTTACTTTTAGAAGAGCTCTCCAGCTACTTTCTTTATGTTGTCACTTTTGCCCATCGAATAAAAATGAAGAACAGGAACTCCGAAATCAAGTAATTCTTTACATTGATTGATCGCCCATTCAATTCCGATTTGTTTTACTGCTTCGTTATTTTTGGCATTTTCAACTTCGCTGATAAGTTCTTCAGGCAAATCAATCTTGAAGATCTGAGGCAAAACTTTTAAGTGTTTCTTTGTGGCAATTGGCTTAATTCCGGGAATAATAGGAACGGTAATTCCCATTTCACGCGCCTTCTGAACAAACTCAATGAACTTTTTATTATCAAAAAACATCTGCGTCACGATATAATCTGCTCCGGCATCCACTTTTTGTTTCAGCCATTTTAAGTCGTAATTCATTGAAGGAGCTTCCATATGTTTTTCAGGATAACCCGCAACTCCAATGCAGAATTTATTGTGTTCTTCACATTCTTCGTCCTGATTGTGAAGATACTTTCCTCTTCCTAAATCATTGATCTGATGAACCAAATCCATCGCACTTGCATGACCTCCCTGAGTGGGTTCAAAATATTGATGACCTTTCATCGCATCGCCTCTCAAAGCCATAATATTATCAATTCCAAGGTACATACAATCCACCAAAAGATATTCTGTTTCTTCTTTGGTGAAACCTCCACAAAGCAAATGCGGAACAGTATCTACATTATATTTATGCTGAATCGCCGCGCAAATCCCCAATGTTCCGGGACGCATTCTTGTGATACGACGCTCCATCAAACCATTTCCTTTATCAATATAAATATACTCTTCTCTTGAAGTCGTTACATCGATAAACGGTGGTTTAAACTCCATCAAAGGATCAATATTGGTATATAAATCTTCAATCCCGATTCCCTTTTGTGGCGGAACAACCTCGAGGGAGAACAACGTTTTTCCGTTTGCATTTTTTATGTGATCTGTAATCTTCATTTTATATTTTTGTTGCTTGTTGAAAGTTGTTAGTTGATGGTTTTGATGTAAAAATCCAGTAACCAACAACTATCAACCATGAACTATTTTTTTAATCTGCTAAATTTGGATTCAGCCATTTTCTCGCTTCCTGCAAAGAAATTCCTTTTCGCTGCGAATAATCTTTCAACTGATCTTCTGCAATTTTTCCTAATCCGAAATATTTTGCGTGCGGGCTTCCGAAATAATATCCGGAAACAGCAGCGGTCGGGAACATGGCTAAACTTTCTGTTAAATATACTCCGATTTCTTCTTCCACTTTTAACAGATCCCAGATGGCATGTTTTTCCAAATGATCCGGGCAAGCAGGATAACCCGGAGCCGGACGAATCCCTTTGTATTTTTCGGCAATTAATTCTTCGTTGCTCAAACTTTCCTGATTCGCGTAACCCCAATATTCGGTTCTTACTTTTTTATGTAAAAATTCGGCATACGCTTCAGCAAAACGATCAGCCAAGGCTTTTACCATGATCGCATTGTAATCGTCATTCGCTTTTTCATATTCTTCTGACAATTCATCTGTTCCGAAACCTGTTGTTACACAGAAAGCGCCCATATAATCGGTTTTTCCTGAACTTTGAGGTGCGATAAAATCACTTAAAGCCAGATAATCTTTTCCTTTCGAACGCTGAGCCTGTTGTCTCAATGTCAGGAATTTTACTTTCTCTTCGTTATTTTCATCGAAGATTAAAATATCATCTGTTTCATTAGAATTGGCTTTAAAAATTCCGAAAATAGCTTTGGCGGTTAATAATTTTTCGTCTAAAATTCTCTTTAAAATAACCTGAGCATCTTTGAACAATTCTTTCGCCTGCGCTCCGACAACCTCATCTTCTAAAATTTGCGGATACTTCCCATGCAGATCCCAGCTTCTGAAAAACGGTGACCAGTCGATGAATGGTAACAATTCTCTTAAATCCTGATTTTCAAAAACCTGAATTCCTAATTGGTTTGGAGTAAAGATTTCTTCATTCTCCCAATCGATTTTAAACTTGTCTTTTCGGGCATCTTCAATCGAAACATAATCTTTATCAACCTGTCTGTTCAGGAACTTTTCTCTGAAATCTGAATAGTCGCTTTTTAGATCTTCAACATATTCTTTATTTCTGTCGCCCAACAATGAACTTACCACGTTTACCGCTCTCGACGCATCATTCACGTGAACAACGGCATTTTTATATTTTAAATCAATTTTCACAGCGGTATGTGCTTTTGAAGTTGTAGCACCACCGATCAGTAAAGGAAAATTTAAATTTTGTCTTTCTAATTCTGAAGCGATGTACACCATTTCATCCAAACTTGGCGTAATCAATCCGCTTAAACCAATGACATCAACCTGATGTTCAATCGCAGCCTGAATAATTTTTTCGGCAGGAACCATCACTCCAAGGTCGACGATTTCATAATTGTTACAACCCAAAACAACGCTCACAATATTTTTACCGATATCATGAACGTCTCCTTTTACCGTTGCCATTAAGATTTTTCCGTTGGCTGGTTTTGCACCGTCTTTTTCAGCTTCGATAAATGGCTGTAAATAGGCAACCGCTTTTTTCATTACCCTTGCCGATTTCACAACTTGTGGTAAGAACATTTTTCCGCTTCCGAAAAGGTCTCCAACAACACCCATTCCGGTCATCAAATTAACTTCGATTACGTGTAAAGGTCGTTCCGCTTGTAATCTTGCTTCCTCAACATCTTCTTCGATGAAACGGTCGATTCCTTTTACCAAAGAATGCGTAATTCTTTCCTGTAAAGGTTTTGTACGCCATTCAAGCTCTTCGGTTTTTTCTTTTTTAACCGATTTATGCTTTTCGGAATAATCCAAAAGCCTTTCAGTAGCATCTTCTCTTTTATCAAGAATTACATCTTCAACTAATTCAAGAAGCTCTTTATTAATTTCATCATAAACCTCCAACATCGCAGGGTTTACAATTCCCATATTCATTCCCGCCTGAATCGCGTGATAAAGGAAAACCGAGTGCATCGCTTCTCTCACCGTATCATTTCCACGGAACGAAAACGAAACATTGGAAACTCCTCCACTCACAGAGGCATACGGAAGATTCTGGCGAACCCATCTCGTTGCTTCGATAAAATCGATGGCATTTCTTCTGTGTTCATCCATTCCCGTTGCGACAGGGAAAATATTTAAATCGAAAATAATATCTTCGGCAGGAAACTTTAATTCATTAACCAAAAGATCGTAAGAACGTTTTGAAATCTCGATTCTACGTTCGTAAGTATCGGCTTGTCCCACTTCATCGAACGCCATAACAATCATCGCCGCACCATATCTTTTAATGGCTTTTGCATGCTTGATAAATTCTTCTTCGCCTTCTTTTAAGCTGATAGAATTGACCACACATTTTCCCTGTGCAACCTGCAATCCGGCTTCCAGAATTTCCCATTTCGAAGAATCGATCATGATAGGAATTCTGGAAATATCAGGTTCTGAAGCAATTAAATTTAGAAATTTAATCATGGAAGCCTTTCCGTCAATCAATCCGTCATCGAAATTGACATCAAGAATCTGCGCCCCACCTTCAACCTGGTGACGCGCAATATCAAGAGCTTCAGAATATTTCTCTTCTTTTATTAATCTTAAAAATTTCTTTGAACCGGCAACATTTGTTCTTTCACCAACATTGATGAAATTACTTTCCGGCATAATAATCAAAGGCTCGAGCCCCGATAATCTTAAATATTTCATAGTTTAATTTACCAATGTATCAATGTAACAGTCTATTAATGTAGCAGTTTACCAATAGATTCTTTAAGAAGATTGTTACGTTGATAAATTATTATATTGTTATACTAACCTTCCTCGGTTCGTATTTTTCTACCAAATCTGCAATTGCTTTAATATGATCAGGCGTTGTTCCGCAACAACCTCCGATGATATTAATTAATCCTTTCTCAACATATTCTTTAATCTGACTCGCCATATCTTCCGGCGTTTCGTCATATTTTCCGAAAGCATTCGGAAGCCCCGCATTCGGATACGCCGAAACGTGGAATTCTGAATTATGAGCCAATGTTTCCAAATACGGCGTCAATTGATTGGCTCCCAAAGCACAATTGAAACCAACACTTAATAAATTCAAATGTGAAACTGAGATTAAAAATGCTTCTGCAGTTTGTCCGCTCAATGTTCTTCCTGAAGCATCCGTAATTGTTCCTGAAACCATAATCGGGATTTTTATTCCTCTTTCATCCTGAAGTTCATCGATCGCAAAAAGGGCTGCTTTTGCATTTAATGTATCGAAGATTGTTTCAACCAATAAAATGTCTGAACCTCCATCTAATAAAGCTTCGCATTGCTGTTTGTAGGCAACTCTCAGTTCTTCAAACGTGATGGCTCTATAACCAGGATCGTTTACATCAGGGCTTAAACTTGCTGTTCTGTTGGTTGGTCCGATAGATCCCGCTACGAATCTTGGCTTATCAGGATTTTGAGCCGTAAATTCATCACATACTTTTCTGGCGATTTTTGCAGATTCATAGTTTAGTTCGTAAACCAAATCTTCCATATGATAATCTGCCATTGCAATCGTTGTTCCCGAAAACGTATTGGTTTCCAGAATATCAGCTCCTGCTTCCAAATATTTCCTGTGAACTTCTTCAATGGAATGAGGTTGCGTTAACGACAGTAAATCATTATTTCCCTTCACAGGATGTTCCCAATCTTTGAAACGCTCGCCACGGTAATCTTCTTCCTCAAATTTATATCGCTGAAGCATCGTTCCCATCGCACCGTCCAGAATTAAAATTCTTTCGGATAATGCTTTATATAATTGTTCTGAATTTTTCATTGTATGTTTCGGCTAAAGCCAATTTTTTATTTCGTTATTCTGAATCCTTGTCAAGGTTTGAAACCTTGACAAGGATTTTTTTTGCGTCGAATCTTCGCAGCCCGACTTGAACGGAGCTCTTTTTGCAGGAGCGAAGCGGAGGCAAAAAAGCGGGAGTGGAAGGCGGATAAAGCTGCCCAAATTAATTTAATCCAATGCTTGTTTTAAATCCGCGATAATATCATCCACATTTTCTAAACCAACGGAACAACGAACCAAACCAGCTGTAATTCCTACTTCATTTCTTTCATCATCAGACAATTTGGAATGCGTTGTAGAAGCCGGATGCGTAACAATCGTTCTCGTATCGCCGAGGTTGGCAGAAAGCGAACACATTTTAATTTTATCTAAAAAGTTTCTTCCGCCTTCAATTCCGCCTTTGATTTCGAATGCGACGATGTTTCCGCCTAATTTCATCTGTTTTTTAGCGACTTCATAACTTGGATGTGATGGCAGGAAAGGATATTTCACCAATTCTACATTCGGGTGACCTTCTAAAAACCCGGCTACTTTTAAAGCATTTTCACAATGTTTTTCAACACGGATTGCTAAAGTTTCCAAACTTTTTGACAAGACCCAAGCATTGAAAGGTGACATTGCCGGACCTGTATTTCTTGCAAAAAGATAAATTTCACGAATTAAATCTTCTCTACCGACTGCTACACCACCTAAAACACGACCTTGACCGTCTATCAACTTTGTTGCAGAATGCACTACAATATCTGCTCCGTATTTTATAGGTTGTTGCAAATATGGTGTCGCAAAACAGTTATCCACAATGAAAATCAGGTTATGTTTTTTAGCAATTTGTCCGAAAAATTCTAAATCTAACACCTCAATCGCAGGATTTGTAGGTGTCTCCAGATATAAAATTTTTGTATTCGGCTGAATATATTTTTCAACATTTTCAGCGTCTTCCGCTTTGAAATAGGTTGTTTCAATATTCCATTTTGGGAAATATTTTGTGAACAACGTGTGCGTAGATCCGAAAACCGACTGACAGCTTACGATATGATCACCTGCATTTAACAAAGTCGCAAACGTTGAATAAATCGCTGCCATTCCTGTTGCAAAAGCATATCCTGCTTCTGCGCCTTCCATTTTAGCAATTTTATCGGTGAATTCCGTTACATTCGGATTGGAAAAACGGCTGTATAAATTCTTTGGTTTTTCTTCTGCAAAACTCGCTCTCATATCTTCTGCATCCTGAAAAATAAAGCTGGATGTTAAATACAAAGGCGTTGAATGCTCATCAAACTGAGTTCTTTCGGTTTGGGTTCTGATCGCAAGTGTTTCAAAATTTGAAAGTTGCTCATTGTTAGTTTCTGGTTGAAAATTTTCGCTCATAAACTTTTGTATATTTAAATCTAACAGTTTAGCAATTTAACAATGGAATGCTTCGACAAGCTCAGCATGACAATAGTAATTATTATTGGTAAACTGTTATATTATTAAATTGTTATATTAATATTATTATTATTTCGTTTCGCTTACTCTTAAAATATCTCCGAAAACTCCTCTTGCCGTTACCTGCGCTCCGGCTCCGGCTCCCATGATGACGATTGGATTTTCGCCATAACTTTCCGTATAAATTTCGAAGATGGAATCTGAACCTTTTAACTGTCCTAAAGCGGAAGTTGCAGGAACGGAAATCAGTTTAACATCAAGCTCGCCTTTCTCTTTCTGTAAATCTCCGTGAAGATCTCCAACATATCTTAAGACATGACCAGGCTCTTGGTTTCCCTTAATTTTTTCATATTCTTCATCTAATTCTTCCAATCTTGAAAGGAATTCTGATTTTGAAACGGAAAGTAAATTTTCCGGAACCAAATTCTGAATGTTGATATCTTCAAACTCATTAATCAGATCTAATTCTCTTGCCAAAATCAATAATTTTCTGGCGACGTCATTTCCTGACAAATCTTCTCTTGGATCCGGTTCTGTGTATCCTTTTTCCAACGCTTCATTGATGATTGTGGAAAACTTATCATCCCTCAACGAAAAATTATTGAAAACATAACTCAATGTTCCTGAGAAAACGCCTTTAATTCTTGTGATATTTTCTCCTGAAAGGTGTAGCAATTTAATCGTATCAATTAACGGTAAACCTGCACCAACATTGGTTTCGTATAGATATTTCTTTTTATTCTTCTCTAAAGATTTTCTTAAGTTTCTATACGTGGCAATCGGCAACGTATTGTAAATTTTGTTGGAAGAAACGATATCAAAACCGTTATCCACAAACGCATCATAATGCTTCACAAAATCTTTACTGGCCGTATTATCTACCATCACCAGATTTTCCAGATGATGTTCTTTTGCATACCCGATCAGGCTTTCAATACTGGAATTGGTTTGAGAATAATTTACTTTCTGTCTCCAGTCGCTTCCAAAACCGCCTTTGTTCAAAGCCATTTTCTTTGAATTTGCAATGGCTACGATTTTCAGTTGTAATCTTTTACGCTTGAGAATATCGTGCTCTGAATCTAAAATCTGTTCCACCAAAGTTCCGCCCACATTTCCATGCCCGATTAAGGCTAAATGAACGACTTTCGGTTTTCCGTAAATTTCTGTTTCAACAATATTTTTTGCAATTTCCGTCTGGTTATCGGTTACCACGATATTTACCCTTCCCGCCGAAGCAATTTGATTCAACAAAAGCGGAAATATTTTATTTCTCTGAAGTTCAGAAAGTATTTTGCTATAATTTTCCGAAACGAAGCCAATGACTGCAACATTACTAATGTTATAAATATTGCTTACTGCCCCGTTCGATTTTTCTTTTTTAAACTCTTCCTGCAGCACACGCACTGCATCTTCCGCATCTTTTTCATCTACCAAAACAGAAATTCCATTTTCAATAGCCTGCTGGGAAATTACACCCACACTTATTCCTTCTTCATTTAATACTTTGAAAATTCGGGAATCAATTCCGATATGTCCCAAAAAGTCTTTCCCTTCAAAATTTACCAGCGCTTTATTTCGATAAATGTTTATTGTATCTGATGTTGTCATATATTCAGAATAGGTTTTATGATATTATTTAATTGTTTATATTCCATTAAAAAGGCGTCGTGCCCATGAATTGAGGTGATCTCGTGATAGAAAACATTTTCCTTTTTCTCTTTCAGCTTTTCAAAGCACATTCGGATTTCAGAAGCCGGGAAAAACAAATCTGTATCTACAGAGATCATGTGCATTCGTGCCTGAATTTTTTCCAGTTGAGATTCATCAACATTAATATTCATCAGCAAATGATTCATCAGTTGATAAGCTTTTAAACTAAATCTATCGTTTAAAGCATTTCCGTGATAAACCAGCCAATCTTCCGACTCCAATCTTTGTTTTTCCTGATTGTATTTATTTTGAAATCTATCATTTAACGATTCCGGCGTTCGGTAGCACAACATCGCATGAATTCTCGCTTTTTGTAAAGGTTCATCTTTTTGATTTAATAAAAATTTCTGAACCAGACATTGTGCATGAAGCCAATCATGGGTTTTATAATCACAGGCAATAGGAATGAAAATTTCGGCAAGATGTGGTTGTTTTACCAACATTTCCCAACCGATTGCACCTCCTAAAGAACCTCCAATAATGGCGTATAAACTTGTAATATGTAAACTTTCAAGCCCTTGTAAAAAGATATTGGCAATATCTGAAGGCGTGAAATCTTCGTATTCATCAATTAAAAAATCATCAAATCCGTTTCCGGGAATATTGAAACACAGAACTGTATATTTATTAGTATCGATTACCTGATTTTCACCAATCAATTGTTTCCACCAGCCTTTTTCTCCGGCTACGTCTGAATTTCCGGTTAAAGCATGATTTACTAAAATGATGGGTGCTGAAAATAAGTCTTTCCCGAAAAGCTGATAGCTCAACGAGATATGATATTCCTTACCGGAATTTGTTTGATACGAAAGATTAATATAGTTTAGTTCTGTTTTCAATTCTATTATACTTTTTGATAATATCATTGAAAATGCCACAGGAAATGGCTGAAAAAAGATTCAGTAGTTATCTGTCCAAAATAATTTTGGTAGAACGTAGCACCTTCTTCGCTTTCGCAAAGGGTTGCTAAGGTTTCACAGGGTCTAATCCCTCAACCTTTCTTGATAACATTTTCAATATTTGAATGATCGAATAGTGCAAAGGTATAACATTTCTTTTAAATATTTATAAAAATTTAATTTAATATTAGAAACACAGATAAATACAAGGTTTTCAAAGCAATGTTAACTATTTTTCAGATTCGTAAAGTTGGAATTTTTTATCAAAAAAACTAACTTCGTATGGAAAATTGATGAAATATGATTGCCGAAAAACAAAGATTACAAGATACAAACTGGAAAAACTGGGGACCATACGTAAGCAACCGACAATGGGGAAATGTACGTGAGGATTACAGTTCCAACGGCGACGCATGGAATTTCGCCAATCATAATACCGCAGAAAGCTACGCCTATCGTTGGGGCGAAGAAGGCATTGCGGGAATCTCTGATGTGAAGCAGCTTTTCTGTTTTGCACTTTCCTTTTGGAACAAGAAGGATAAAAGGGTAAAAGAGCGTTTCTTCGGGCTCAGCAACCCTCAGGGAAATCACGGAGAGGACATTAAGGAAATTTTTTATTATCTGGATAATACGCCTACGCACAGCTATATGAAGCTGGTGTATAAATATCCTATCAATGCATTTCCTTATGATGAAATCCGTGCTGAAAATGCCAGAAGAAGCAAAAAAGAACCAGAATACGAAATCATCGACACCGGAATTTTTGACAACGATGAATATTTCGATATTTTTATTGAATATGCGAAAGCTGACCATAATGATATTTTAGTTCGCGTTACGGTTTGTAACAGAAGTCAGATTGATGCGCCAATTGTAGTAATTCCTACGGTTTGGTTCAGAAATAACTGGAAATGGGGGTACAATACTTACCAAGGGCGAACGAATGCTTCTCACGATGGCTGTATAGATATTAACCATGATAGTATTTCAATTAAAAAGTTTTATTCGAGAACTCAGAATTCGGAAAGTGCTTTCTGTGATAATGAAACGAATTCACCCAAATTGTATGGCGCTCCATATCCTGGAAACACCTATTATAAAGACGGAATCAACGATTATATTACCTACGGAAGCAATACCGTAAATCCTGAAAAAAATGGTTCAAAAGCATCTTTCATCGTGGATGATATGATTGGTGCCGGACAATCCAAAACTTTTGATTTCAGATTATCACCGAATGATTTAGATGACCCTTTTTATCAGTTTGATGATATTTTAAAAAACAGAATCAACGAAGCCAATGAATTTTATAATGAAATTCAGAATGACGTAACCAACGATGATGAAAGAAATGTTCAAAGACAGGCATTTGCAGGTTTACTTTGGAACAAACAATTCTATCATTATAACGTTGGAAAATGGCTGAAAGGTGACCCCAATTACGAAGCTCCGAGAGACTTCAACAATTATGTAAGAAATACAGAATGGAATCATCTTCACAATAAAGATATTATTTCTATGCCCGATAAGTGGGAGTATCCTTGGTATGCGACCTGGGATCTGGCATTCCACTGCGTTCCGTTTGCGATTATTGATGCTGAATTTGCGAAAGGACAGCTTCTTTTATTAACAAAGGAATGGTATATGCACCCGAACGGGCAGCTTCCCGCTTACGAATGGAATTTGAGTGATGTAAATCCGCCAGTTCACGCTTGGTCTTGTTTCAGGGTTTTTAAAATTGATGAAAAGCAAAACGGAAAACCCGACCTTCTGTTTTTAGAGAAAGTTTTCCAAAAACTTCTTCTGAATTTCACATGGTGGGTGAACCGAAAAGATAAAAACGGTAAAAATATTTTTGGCGGAGGTTTCCTCGGTCTCGATAATATCGGAGCATTTGACAGAAATACGGTTTTACAGGATGGGCAACATCTTGAGCAAGCCGACGGAACAAGCTGGATGGCGATGTACGCATTAAATATGATGCGAATTGCAATGGAACTCGCTCAGTATTATCAGGTTTATGAAGATATGGCAATTAAATTTTTTGAACATTATCTTTATATTGCCGAAGCCATGGAAAATCTGGGTGACGGAAAAGAAGGTCTTTGGAACGAAGAAGACGGTTTTTTCTATGATGTGCTTCAGCTTGGAAATGGAGAAAGTGTTTCTTTAAGGCTGAGAAGTATTGTAGGATTGATTCCAATGTTTGCGGTAGAAATTGTAGATCATCATTTACTGGAAAAAATGCCGAATTTCCAGGCAAGAATGGAATGGGTATTAAAAAATAAACCGGAACTCACCAAACTTGTTTCGCACTGGGACGAGGAAGGTCACGGAAGAAAGCATTTAATGAGTATTCTTCGTAAAAACCGTTTAACAAAGGTATTAACGAGAATGCTCGACGAGAAAGAATTTTTAAGTCAATACGGAATTCGTGCCATGTCGAAAGTGTATGAGGAAAATCCGTTTGTGTTTTCAGTTCATGGTAATGAAAATGTGGTTTATTACACGCCTGCAGAAAGTGACAGCCGCATGTTTGGCGGAAACAGCAACTGGCGCGGACCGATTTGGTTCCCCATCAACTTTTTGATTGTTGAAAGTTTACAGCGTTTTCATTTTTATTACGGCAACAGCCTGAAAGTAGAATTGCCAACCGGAAGTGGGGACAAGAGAAATCTTGATGAAGTCGCTCATAATATCAGCAACAGATTGTGCTCTATTTTCTTAAAAGATGAATTTGGACAACGACCTTTCAATGGCGGAAATGCTAAATTTAATTATGATGAAAATTTTAAAGATTATATCACTTTCTTTGAATATTTTCATGGAGATAATGGCCGCGGGGTCGGTGCTTCCCATCAAACAGGATGGACGGCAACGGTCGCAAAATTGATGAAACCGAGATTAAATATATAAATGTGAGCCTCTTTTTTTAAGAGGCTTTTTTATTATTAACCCAAACCGCGATAAAATATAAAATTATCAATAAAGCATCTTTAAAAATTAAATATTATCAATTAAAATCGATTATTTAAATTAAACATTCATTTTATTCCATATGAAACAAAACAGTTCGCATTAAAAACCATATATTAGTATTATTAAATCTAATGTTACATGAATAAAAAATTATTAGCATTTGTCAGTAATATTTTTAGAGAAAATAATAACAAAAAAGGGCTGCGTAAAATTTTTGGACAGCCTCTTTTTTTAGATAGATTTTGCTATTGTCAAAATCACAAAGGAAAAAAAATTAAAAAAAATCAAGAATTAACCGCTCGGTTAATTTCAATCTTATACTGCTCACAATACTTTTTGAACGCCCATCACCCAGTATGACATTCACAACAAGTCATCAAAAACACAAGTAAAATCACTACGAATTTCACCCATCTGTTCAAAATTTAATATTCATTTACAAAAAACAATAAATTACTTTCATTAAAATATTCTATATTTACCGGACTAAAAACTAAAAAGTAATCTCATGAAAGGAAAACTATTCCCTATTGCGGGTCTGTTTCTGTCAGGCTTGTTTATCAACAATGTAAATGCACAGGAATATCAACCCATCGCCATTCAAAGTGGTTTTAATGCTGACGTCATTGCCAATGGCGTAGGAACAGCCTCCAGCTCTACAACCTCTGATGTGGATGGGGTAAATTATGTATTTATCTCCCGTGATTTTCAGTTGACATCCAGCAGTACGCCACTCACGTACGGATTACCTGTAAACGGGCTTGTCAACTCAGCGGTAACAACTACCAACGGTCTTAGCTATCAGATGGCGCCCTACAATGGAGATAACTCGCTTCGTCTGAGCAGTACCATACCGTCCGGTACTCTTACCTTTTCAACTCCGACCCCTGCGATAAGCCTTTATTTGCTGGCTACAGGAGGAAGCGGTGCCGCAACCGTGGATGCAGTAGTCAACTTTTCTGATTCTACGTCCCAAACCTTTACCGGATTAAATATTTCTGACTGGTATGATGGGCTTAATTATGCCATCCGCGGAATTGGAAGGATCAATCTAAACAATAACAATCTGGAATCAGGAAACAATACCAATCCAAGATTATATCAGATCCCATTAGCCATTGATCCCTCAAATCAATCTAAAAACATCACCAGCCTTACCATAACAAAAACCAGTACCGGAGGCAGTATTCCCAATATTTTTGCGGTTTCAGCAGATGCTTATTCTCCATGTTCTGCGCCTACCAACATTACCTCTACCACCACCACAACATCCGGAACGATAAACTGGACTGCATCTGTAAGTGCTCCATCTTCGGGATATCAATATTATTACAGCACCTCTGCTACAGCACCCACTGCAACTACCAATCCGTCAGGAAGTGTAGCTGCAGGGTCAACTTCTGTAACTATTGATAACCTGGCAACAGGGCAAACCTACTATTTCTGGGTAAGATCAAATTGTGGATCCAGCCAAGGTTTCTGGAAAATGCATTCATTCACCACCGGTGAGATACCTGTTACTTACACTTTAGGTGATATTAATACCGATTTTGCAGATCTTGACCCAACCACCACTTCGATATCGGGCTGTCCGGGCGCTCTTACGGTAAACGTTCCGGCCGGATATAAAATAAAATCTACCAATGTTTCGTACAAAATGACTACGCAGTCTGGCGCATGGATGTCTGAGCAAAGAAGCTTCCTCGTTTGTACGACCAATGGAAATTCTGAAACTGAGGTAGCCGAAGGTTCTGGTAACGGAGGAACATATTCTTATAACAGAACGGATTTACCATTGGCCAATGACCTTACAGGCGCAGTAAACTTCGAATTAAGAGCCTGGAGAGTTTGGGGAGAAGAAGCATTAGGCTGTGATGCCAGCTTTAATAAAGTTGATGACGGCACCTGGACAGTCACTGTAACTGTAGAACCTATCAACTTATCGACAAGTGAAGTAAAAGCGGAAAAGAAATTGATCGCTTATCCTAATCCGTTTGTTGATGTTTTACGTATTGAAAAATCAGAAAATGTAAAACGTGCTACTCTTACAGACCTTTCGGGAGTTACCGTGAAGGTGATCGACAATCCTTCTTCAACATTACAGTTAGACGGAATTAAAACAGGTGTTTATATTTTATCACTGAATCTGAAAGACGGTTCTGTTCAGACACAGAAAGTAATTAAAAGATAGTCAACCATTATAACTCAATTAGAAATGCCGGGCAAATATTGTCCGGCATTTTATTTTGTATATAAGAGTATATTTTTTACACTTTTTCTCCGTTCACGAATACTTCATACCCAATTTCAACATTCGGTTCTAAAGTCTTGGAAACAGAACAATATTTTTCGAAAGACAACTGAGCCGCTTTCTGAGCTTTTTTAGGATCAATATTTCCTTCCAGAAGAAATTTCACAGTAATTGCCTTAAAAGGTTTTGCATCGTCCACCTGCACTCTCTCACCTTCTACCTCAGCCTTGAAATCCGTAATTTCCTGTCTTTGTTTTTTCAAAATAGAAACCACATCTATTCCACTGCATCCAGCAACTGCCATCATCACACTTTCCATTGGTGAAACGCCTTTTGCTCCGGGCTGCGAAGTATTATCTAAAAGAATTGAATTTCCCTGAGAATTGGTACATTCAAACAAAAAATCATCGTTGATTCTATTAAGTGTTATTTTCATTCGATTTATTTCTATTGCTTATTGCTTATTGCTTATTGCTTATTGCTTATTGCTTATTGCAAATCTATAAAATTCCTCTCGCTTTTATCTCCAGATATTTATTGATAACATCGATATTCAAATTTTCAGGAAGTGTGTACACCGTATAAATCCCGTATTTGCGAAGTTCCTGAATAATTAATTTTTTCTCAAACTCAAATTTTTCAGCAATAATTTCATCATAAATCCCTTGCATACTTTCAGGGTTCTGATGAATCAAAGTCTGTAGTTCTGCATTTTTAAAGAAAACAACCACCAATAAATGGTTTTTGGCAATTCCGCGAAGGTATTTTAACTGGCGGTTTAAACCATCTAATGTTTCAAAATTGGTAAAAAGCAAAATCAAACTTCTCTGATTGATCGAATATTTCACATCCTGATACAATCTGTTGAAATCACTTTCAAAAAAATTGGTATTAATATTATAAAGCGCCTCAGAAATTTTCTTCAATTGTCCCGATTTGTTTTCCGCCGCAATTTTATTTTCTGTTTTCTTAGAGAAGGTCATCATTCCGGCACGGTCGCCTTTCTTCAGAATAATATGTGAAAGTGCCATGGCTGCATTGATGGAATAATCCAGCAAACTCAATCCTTTGAAAGGCATTTTCATCGTTCTTCCTGTATCGATCAGCATAAAAATACGTTGTGATTTTTCATCCTGAAACTGGTTTACCATCAAGCGGTTTGTCTTGGAAGTCGCTTTCCAGTTGATGGTTCTGATGTCGTCACCCGGAACATACTCTTTGATTTGCTCAAATTCCATCGTGTGACCTAATTTGCGGATTTTCTTGATTCCGCCTAAAAGAAATTCGCTCTGAACAGCCATCAATTCATACTTTCGAAGATGAATAAAAGACGGATAAGAAGCCAAACTCGCATCCTTCTGAAACCTGAATCTTTTGGAAACCAAGCCAATCGGTGATTCAGCGTACACATTTAAACTCCCGAAATTATATTCGCCTCTTTCTTTAGGTTCTAAAATATATTGGAAATACGTATTCTTACCGGAATCGATTTGTTTTGTAATCACAAAATCTCTTTTCTGAAACTGAAACGGAATTTCATCGATAATTTTAACATTGATCTTAAAACCGTAATTATTTTTAACATCAACTTTCACCGGATTTTCGTCACCATTGGACAATTTTTCAGGTAAAATCCGTTGGGCTAAAACCGCATCCTTTTGATTAAATAAAAGTAAATAATCCACCATCGCTGCCAAAAAACATAACAGCAAAACGATATGAGCTGCCCACATCAAAAAAGGGAAGAAAAATGCAAAGACATATAAAATCCCCACTCCGATGAGCGCGAAAAAAAAACGGGTATTGATGTATAAGTTTTTCATTTATTAGGTTGCAGATCGTAGTTTTTAGGTTGCAGTTTTTGTGAGCGTTTATTTTAGAGAATTAATAAGTCCGTTTAGCATTTTCGAAATTTCGATAATATCATTATTTAATTTCAAATATTCTTCTTCCTTTAAAAATTTGAGGTTCTTAGAAATAATTAATTGAGTTTCAACCTCTGCACAGCTCCCTCTTGAAATTTTTAAAAACTGCAAATAATCAGGTTTGCTTCTTCTGGAATTTCCTTCCGCAATATTGGATGGAATCGAAACCGAAGCTCTTCTTACTTGTGATCTTAAGCCAAAGGTTTCATCTTTAGGAAAGGTATCAGTTATCCTGTAGATTTCGGTTACAAAATCAATAGATTTTTGCCAAACTAAAAGTTCTTTAAAATTAGCCATATATAAAATTTTAAAACACCGAATTGCAAACTATAACCTAAAACCTCTTACCTGCTACCTGACTCCTACTACCTATCTAGGAATTTCTATTCCCTCTAAAATCTGTCTGATAATTTCGTCTGCTGTTAAGCCTTCCATTTCTCTTTCCGGCGATACGATTACTCTGTGTCTTAAGACGGCATAACTTGCTTCTTTAATATCTTCCGGTGTAACAAAATCTCTGGCTCTTAACGCTGCAAAAGCTTTTGATGCTGTTAATAATGCTAAACTTGCTCTTGGCGAAGCTCCTAAATACAAGAACTGATTTTCTCTTGTATTAATGATAATTTTTGCAATATATTCCATCAACTGAGATTCAACAACAATTTCCTTGACCAATTGTTGATAACTTTTAAGTTGCTGTGCAGAGATCACGCGATTCACCACTTCTGTTTTGTCCTCTTTCTTGCTTTCGTGTTGATTTTTGATAATGGCAATTTCCTGCTCAAGATTAGGATAACCTACGTTTATTTTAAACAAGAAACGGTCAAGCTGCGCTTCCGGAAGCCTGTACGTTCCTTCATGCTCGATTGGGTTTTGAGTTGCTACAACCAGGAAAGGTTCTTCCATGATATATCGCATTCCATCCATCGTGATCTGGCGCTCTTCCATAACTTCAAATAAGGCAGCCTGAGTTTTTGCAGGTGATCTGTTGATCTCATCAATCAAAATAAAATTGGAGAAAATAGGCCCTTTTTTAAATTCAAACTCAGAATTTTTCACGTTAAAAATTGAGGTACCCAGAATATCAGAAGGCATCAAGTCTGGCGTAAACTGTATTCTGCTGAACCCTACATCAATCGTTTTCGCTAGTAATTTTGCTGTAATCGTCTTTGCAACTCCAGGAACACCTTCAATCAGAACATGTCCGTTCGATAAAAGTGCTGCCAAAAGATGCTCGACCATATTTTCCTGACCAACAATTACTTTTGCGATTTCAGTTTTTACTTTCTCTAAACTCGAGCGAAGTTCAATCATATCAATTCTTGACTGAAATTCATCATCTTTCTTATTGAGTTGAATAGAATTCTGATCTTCTATATTGGGGTTATCAAAGTTTTCCATATTAATTATTAATTTAACAGTGAATCAATATAACAATTTACCAATTGGGTTACTCCTTTTACTCGGCATGACAACAAGATTGTTACATTTTTACATTATTATATTGTTACATTATTATACGATTTCGTCTAAAATTTTATTCATTCGAACCAGATCTTCCTGCATCACACTCGCATAAGGATCCTGACCTTTTTTAATCAAGTTAATCACTTCCTGAATAAGTTCGATCGGTTTTCCGGTTTTTAACTGAAGCTTTTTTGCAAATTCTTCATCTAAATTTTGCGTATCAATCAGCAAATCCATTCTTACTTTATTCAGAAAATACTGTGCTTTTTTCGCCATCATATCATGAAAGTCGCCTTCCTGAAGATAGAGATTCCCAATACTTTTCACAAAATCTACCGAGGTATTCTTTAGCGGTTCTATCTTTGGAACAATACGCTGTTTACGTTTCGCATTAAAGAAAATAAACAATAACAATCCTCCTAAAAAGACCCACCACGCATATTTCAACGCTGGATTTGAAAGAATGAACCTCATAAAAAAACGTGATTCACTCGTCTTTCCTTTAACGAACCAAAGCGTTTCTTTATCATCAAGATAAGAAAAAACATCTTGCGTATATTTTATATTTCCAGGTTTTAATAAATAATAATTCGTGATAAAAAGTGGCTCGCTATGAACATACACATTTCCTTTTCCGAATTTCACTTTAATAAAATTAGCCTGATCCTGATTATTTTTTTCAACTGTTTTCCCCAAAACTTCAACATTGGGTTTAATATAAGTAAAACCTCTGCCTGAGGGAAATTTATCCAGTTTTATAAAGTCATTTTGGAATTTTTTATCAGTCAGTTTTAAAACATTTTGTTCTTCAAATGAGATCTCGGAATCATAATATCCGATGCTGTCAGAAATTTCTTTCGGCATATCGGAAACCATTATCATTGCATCTGAACCTTTGGAAACTTCAATTAAGATTTTCGACCAGGATTCGCTGTCAATATCACTTTCAATGACTAAAATATTGTGTTTTTCCTTCTGATGTTCGTTATAATAATCAAATGGAGACTGATCTATTTTAATAATTTTATTCTTAAAAAGCCCTTTTACTTCTTCATTAAAAACAAAGAGCCCGAAAGGAGATTTTTGGGTAACATTAAAGTTTTTTCGCCAATCTACAACCTCCTTTTTATTAACTTCAAGCAATGCCAGAATCACCATAACGATGATGAAAATTGCAGCATATATTTTGAAAGTTTTATTCATGTTGAAAAATTTAATTACGGTTGAAAAGATTGAAACTGATTTTTAAATTTAAGATAACTCTGCTGATCGATCTTGAATTCCCCATACCACACATAATCGAAAATATAGGCAAGGTTGGAAAAATCATTCTTCAGATGAGCTACTTTTAATTCGAAAATATAATCTTTATTTGTTTTTTCAGGATTCCAGTTGATGACCTTTTTATCACTTAATTTTTTCAGGGTAAATAAAAACTGATACCGGACTGCAGAACGGTAATCTCCCGAATTTTCAAATTGAGCAATGCTTTCCGGAAAGTTGATCTCATGGATATTCTCATGAAGCTCATGCTCGCTGATTATCACTTTTTTATTCTTTTTACCAAAGAAAAAACCACCGTTTTGATTCATTAAAAATTTAATGATAACATACAACAGGAAACCGACAAGAAGAATTCCCAACAAACGAACAACCAGCCAGGCGATATCTGAAGAAGTATTAAAAACAGACGTTCCGAAAAGTGTCCGCATGATCTTTGCAATCTTACGCTCAAGCTTCTGAAGAAAAGACTCTCTTGGCTTTATTGTCGTATAATCAAAGTCCTTGTCTTTATATTTTGTATTAAAATTTTCCTTGAATTTTTTCGGATAGGTTGAATTTTCTGTTATCGGCTTTTTAAGCAAAACAGAATCTGCGCGCAACATATTTTTGTAATGTTCGGTGGTCATTGAATCAACATATTGATCCACAGCGGACTCATCATAGCCATTTTGTGCAAAGGTAGATCCGGCAGAAAAAAAGATCAGAAAAAAAATAAGAATTTTATTCATTGATTCCGATGGTATCTATTTCTGCAAGTTCAACTTTTTGGTGAAGGTCTGTTCTGCTGTCATAATACATTAATCCTGCATTGATGTACATTAAATTGGAAAGTAATAGTGACACAAGCATGGAAACACCATACATCACAAAAAATAATATTCCGACCGTTCCGGTGAAAGGGTTTTCTTCATATTGAGCTGAGGAGGGAGAAGTAAGCAATGATCCGTAGAAAAACAGCATCGGGATCATCGTAAAGATCGTGGTAATGACGTACATGATGATGAAAATAACTAAGCATGCTCCCCAATATTTCCAATAGGGTGATTTTTCTCTCCCATTGGCATAAGAAAACTGTGACCTCATCGCGTAGCTTAAGCTTTCAAAAAATCCTCTTTGCGTATTAAAATAATCAAACATTAAAAATGTAACGACATTGAAAATCGTAGGATACACGAGAAACATAAGTATGATTCCGATGAAGATCAAAATAAGCGCATATGAAATTCCAATAACAATTAATGCCAAAGGAGTAACCAAGAATGTCATGCCCAGACAAAGAATCCCAATTCTGCCTAAATTATTTTTAAGGTCACTTAAAATTTCATCTGTCTTTACCTTTGTACTTCCCTGTGCTATTCTCTTCATATAAAATACAGGATACAGATAATTGATGATCATTAAAATAACAAAAAGAACAAATGTTAAAATACCAACAACGATCAGCATACCTAAATTATCCTCAAAATAACGATCCAGATAGTTCGCCTGTCCGCTCATATTAGAGCCGAACATTGTAGAGAATAATTCCTTAAACCCAAAAATAACAATCGTCACCATTAAGATCAAAAGCAAGCCATTGATCAGAAGGTAATTTTTAAAGTAATTTTTTCCGTATAATTTGAAAAAAGCGAAACTGTCACTTATAAAAGTTCCGAAATCTCTTTTTTTATAAAACTGTATCATTGATTTGGCTATTAATATTTCTATTGACAATATAAGGATAAACAAAATAATAAAACCCGATAACACCCAGGCATCCGAAGATGATGATCAGATTTAAAATTAAAGGCATTTTTAAGGCATGTCTTGTGACGTACCCTTCGATGATTCCCGCACAGATTGTAAATGGAATGGTACTTAAAAATATTTTAAATGAATTTTTGAAACCATTTTTAAAAGATTCAAACCGGGAAAATGTTCCGGGAAATAAAATGGAAGTCCCTAAGATCAGTCCACACATCGCTTCCACCACCATGGCAAAAATTTCGAAAACTCCGTGAAGCCAGATTCCTCTTGCACTGTCTTTCAACGCTCCGTAATCATAGAAAAAATACTGAAAAGATCCTAACATGACAGAATTTGAAAGCAAGGCATACAAAGTTCCTACCCCACCAAAAACGCCGTAAATATAAAGTTTGGCTCCTACTCCGATATTGTTAAAGATAATCCCGATCGTACTTCCCCAAGTAGAACCACTTTGATAGACCCCGACCGCATTTCCTTTCCTGATATTATCGATGGTGTCATTCACATAACCTTCCCCCAAAATAATATTGGCAAAACCTTTATCATAAATCCCGGAAAGTACACCAATGCAGGTAAAAAGAATAAAAAATAAAAACGCATACATCAGATATCTTCTGTATTCAAACACCAGCATCGGAACTTCAGTTTTAAAGAAATGAAGAACTCTGTTTTGCTCTACCCTTTTGGTTTTATAAATTTTCTGGAAGATCTGAGACGACAAATGATTCAAATAGACTGTCGTATTACTTTTAGGGTAATAGGTCTGCGCAAACGCAAGATCATTCACAAGGTTGATATACAACGAAGACAGGTCATCAGGATTTTTTTTAATTTTCCCTTGAATAACCTGTTCAATTCCCAACCATTTTTCTTTATTTTGTTTAATGAAATAAACTTCTCTCATAATTGTAAGGCTAAAATAATAAAAATTATGTCTCAAATTGCGATTAATACCTCACAAAATGTAAATATTAACTTCAACACTGCCAGTGCAGGAGATAGAATATTGGCATTTTTTATTGATCTTGCCATCAAGGTGGCGTATGTCATTGTTACGCTTTACATTTGCTTTGAGTTTCTGGGACTCGGATTGATCATGAACGGACTTGATCAGTGGTCGCAAATGGCCATTTATATTGCCATCACATTTCCAATCCATATTTATACCCTGATTCTGGAAAGCCTGATGGAAGGACAAACACCAGGAAAAAAAGTAATGAAAATCCGCGTGGTAAAAATCGATGGCTATCAGGCGAGCTTCGGAGATTATCTGATCCGTTGGATCTTCAGACTGATTGATATCCTGATGATGAGCGGCATTATTGGACTTGTATCCATGATTGTCTCCAAAAACAATCAGCGTTTAGGCGATATCGCCTCGGGAACAGCAGTTATTTCATTAAAAAACAACATCAATATATCTCATACCATTCTTGAAAATATTAACGATGATTATATTCCCACTTTCCCACAGGTTATTGCTTTGAGCGATAATGATATGAGAATCATTAAAGATAACTTTACCAAAGCCCTGCGAGTTGATGACAGACAAGTGATCAGAAAACTTTCCGACAAAATTAAAAGTATTTTAAAGCTTGATATTGATCCTGCAAAAATGACAGAGAGACAGTTTATTGGAGTGGTGATTAAAGATTATAATTATTATACCGGGAAAGATAATTAATTGATTTTTTTGGCTAAAGCCGATTTGATTCATTTTTTTTAAACGGGCTAAAGCCCGCTCCTATTGATAAGCCATATAAAAATTAAATCTGTGTAACACGTGAAAAACATTTGTGCCATCAGTGTTTAGAAAATTTCTTGATGTACATCAAAATTACTGCGGTGTGGTTTTTGTATTTTTATTCTTAATTAAACTTAGATTATGAGATTTGAAAATAATAAATCGGGAAACGGCGGAGTTATTACGTTGAATAACGAAATCAAAGAAATCGGCAGATTGACCTATACTATTTTTCCGGAAGAGAACAAATTTATCATATCTTTCGTTTTGGTACATCCGGAATTTGAAGGTCGCGGAATGGGTAAATACTTGGTTGAAGAAGCTATTAAATTTGCACGAGAAAACCAATGGAAAGTGTATCCACATTGTTCCTATGCAAGAGCTGTGATGACAAGAATGAATGATGTTGAGGATATTTTTCTAAAGAACTAATACCTCGTTCAGTAAAATTTCTTCAATATCATCTGGGTAGTTTACCTGAAGATGATGGTCGGAAGCTACCCAATCCTGAATTTCTTTCAGGTCTAAAATTTTAGAATTAGGAATTCCCATTTTGTCTAAGGCACAGGCATTACATTCCTGTTCGTATTGATTATGGATAGGAATAACGAAGAGTTTTTTATCCATAAAAAGCGCTTCAGCAGGGGTTTCAAAGCCTGCATTACACAAAATTCCGTCGCAATTTTCAAACGATTTTAAATATTGAATTTCATCGATAGGAAAAATCTCAACATTTCCTTCTTTGAACTGAAGTTTACTATATTTTGAAAAAACTTTCCATTCTACCGGAATCTGCTTTAAAATTTTAATACTATTTTCATCAGAAAAACTGGGAAGATAAACGACATAATACCCCTTCTTGTCAGGATTCAAATCCCGAATTTTTTTTCTGATAACCGGTTTTTTAATTTGTGGATGATAATTTTCAAAATGAAAGCCAATTTTTCGGTCACTCGGAACATAATATTTCAAGATCATCTCTCCGAAAAAGTCTTTCTTTTCAGGTTTCGGCGTTTCCTTAAACAACATGGAAGCCTGATGGCTCAGTTCAATCATCGGAAGCTTTCTCATCTTACAAGCCCAACCCGTCAAGGGCTCATAATCATTGATGATGAGATCGTATTTTGATAAATCTAAATTATTGATATTTTTGACGGCTTCAAGAAATTTATTCTCTGTAAATGTTTTCCAATAGGACAAACCGCCTGTTTTATCGTAAAGCAGCGAGATACCTTTATATTGATAATCGAGGTCAAAAGTAGCTTTCAACTGCGACTGATGGCCACTGATAAGGGTATCAACAGACACATGTTTTTTAAGAATCGGAATAATCTCCTGCGCTCGTGCAATATGACCATTTCCTGTTCCCTGAAAGGCGTATAGGATTTTCATTTCGTGAAGTTGGTTACTATTTTCAGCAGCTCAGAGTTATCGATATCCTGAATTTCTTCCGCTTCATCATCTTTCAGCAAATGTTTATGTTCATCATAATAAAAAATTTTCCATTCATTATTATGATATTCCAAGGCGGATAAATTTTCAATCCAGTCTCCGGAATTCATATACGTGCAGGAGCCTTTTTTAGTGACCACCTCACGAATCTGCGGCTGATGGATATGTCCGCAAATCACATAGTCATAATGATTGTCTATAGCCAATTCAGAAGCTGTCAATTCAAAATCACCGATATACTTTACTGCTTTTTTTACGTTGTTTTTAATTTTTTTTGAAAATGAGTACTTCTCTTTACCCATTTTTTCTAAAAACCAATTTACAACATTATTTATTACAATTAATAAATCGTATCCTTTTCCGCCTAATTTCGCAATCCATTTTGAATGCTGAACAGAGGCATCAAAAACATCTCCGTGAAAAATCCATGTTTTCTTGTGATTAAGATCCAGACAAATCTTGTTGCAGACTTTCAGCTTACCCAATTCGAAGTCGGTAAACTTTCGGAACATCTCGTCGTGATTTCCGGTAATATAGTAAACATCCGTATTTTTAGTTGCCAGTGAAAGAATCTTTTTAATTACTTTCAAATGAGGTTTAGGAAAATAAGACTTTTTAAATTGCCAGATATCAATAATATCTCCATTCAACACCAATGTTTTTGGCTGAATGGAATTGAGATATCTTAATAATTCTTTAGCCTTACATCCATAAGTTCCTAAATGAACATCCGAAATGACAACCAATTCAACGTTTCTTTTCATTTGCAGATATTTATCTTACCAAGATCAAATGTGATCGCCATAACTGTAAGTATTTCAATTTACCACTGATGGCGATTTCACAATTGATTCTTATGCAAAGAAACTAATTGAAAATAAACTGTATATGAATGGAATGTTATTTTTTTACTATACTAATCTGTAAACATAAAAATAGCCACGAATACTCGAATGAATTACCAAAGTTTCTAAAAAAAACTTCTTTGATAAAGTTCGTGAATTCGCGGCGAAGTATTTTAGTTGTAGCATATAGCTACCTATTTTTTATAAAGAGTTTAAAAGCTCTTCAGTAATTTCCATGTTGTGATAAACGTTCTGTACATCATCATCCTCTTCGAAACGCTCAAGCATTTTCATATTTGCTTTAAACTGATCTTGCGTAACTTCCTTTGTATTGTTTGGAATTCTCTGAAGTTCTGCACTTTTAGCTTCGATTTTAAGTTCATCCAGCTTGTGAGATAAAGAACCGAAATCTTCAAAAGCAGTCGTGATCATTACTTCTTCCTCATCTTTTTCTACATCTTCAGCACCACCATCAATCATTTCCATTTCAAAATCATCCCAATCCATCTTAATCTGAGCTAAGTCGATTGTGAAAATCCCCTTTCTGTCGAAGATAAATGCCAATTCACCATTTTTACCAAGGTTACCGTCAAACTTATTGAAAACCGCTCTTACATTGGCAACAGTTCTTGTGGTATTATTTGTGGTACATTCCACGAAAAATGCAACACCACCTTGTCCATATCCTTCATAAGTAATTTCTTCATAGTTTTCCGCATCCGCTCCGCTTGCCTTTTTAATCGCTCTTTCCACGTTATCTTTTGGCATGTTTGCTCCTTTAGCATTCTGGATACATCTTCTCAATGCAGGATTCGACTCAGGGTCTGGTCCGCCTGCTTTTACAGCTAAGGCAATATCCTTCCCTATCTTTGAGAATGTTTTGGCCATTTTGTCCCATCTGGCCATTTTAGAAGCTTTTCTATATTCAAATGCTCTTCCCATTTTTATTTTTAAATTTTCAACAAAATTACTTAAAAGTATACAAAAAAAAAATACCTCCGGAAAACCGGAGGCATTTATATTTAGAAAAATTTAATTATTTTTTCTTTCTAACTACTTTTTTAGCTGGAGCTTTTTTTCCACCTTTTTTAGTAGCTTTTTTAACTTTTACTGGAGTTGGATCTGCATAATCTCTTTTTTGAATAGCACTCCATTGAGCAGCATCAGTAACAGCTTTCACAACAACTTTTCTATCAACCTGTCTTTCAGCATCAGAAGCAGTTGCAGGAACCGTAGCTTTAGCAGCACCTACACCGATAGATTTAAGCGCGTTAGCATCAACACCTCTAGCATCTAAAGCAGCAACCACAGCAGCAGCTCTTTCTCTAGATAATTTCAAGTTGTAAGCAGCAGCACCTTTAGCATCAGTTCTACCTTCTAATAGATAGTTACCTCCGTCTTTCTTAATTAATTCAGCAGCTTCATCTAAAGCATTTTTAGATTCTGCTTTGATAGTTGCTTTGTTGAAATCAAAGAATACGCTTCCAAACTTAGCTTCTAATTCGATAGCAGTTTGTTCTTTTGGCTTAGGACATCCGTTGTATTCTGGAAGACCTGGAACAGTAGGACAAGCATCATCTTTATCTAAGATACCGTCACCATCTGTATCTGGCCAAGGACAACCGTTATTTTCAGCAGGACCTGCAACAGTAGGACAAGCATCATCTTTGTCGATTACACCGTCACCGTCAGTATCTGGCCAAGGACAACCGTTGTTTTCAACTGGACCAGCAACATCTGGACATTGATCGTCTTTATCTGGAACTCCATCACCGTCAGTATCAGGACATCCTTGGAATTCTGGTAGACCTGGAGTATCCGGACATAAATCGTCTTTATCTAAGATACCATCCTTATCTCTATCTCTGTTACCAAATCTGAAGTTCAATGAAGCTGAAGCTTGCCAGAAGTTAGCATAGTTAGCTTTATCTCCAGGAGTTGATACATAATCACCCTGAACACCAAAACCGAAGTTTTTAGTTAACCAGAAGTTTACACCAGCACCAGTAGAAACTGTAAAGAAGTTAGCTTTTCCATTTTCGTTACCATTATCACCGTTAGTTACAACTTCACCATTAACATCCGTTCTCGGGAATGTAAGTGCAGTATAATCGTGTCTCAAATAGTTAGCACCTACTCTTAAATATGGATCAAACCAAGACTCTTCGTTCCATAAAAGCCCTGCAGCCTTCACTTGTAAACCAAGACCTGTCATTAAGAAGAATTCTTTCCCCATATCAAATCTTTTGTTAGCAACATTACCAACAGAAGTTTGCCAATCTACTACAAAACCTTTTGCTACGTTTCTAGCAACTGTAAGTTTAGATAGTGGAGGTGTAATAGAGAAGTTGTTCGTATTGAACATTGTCTTCGTTAAATTTTTTGCAGCAAAAGTATTACCGAAGCTGTTTCTCTGAGCTGTATGGTTCTCCGCATGAGCACCAACTCCGATCATCCACGGATTGTTGGTAGTCTGGGCGAATACAGTAGAAGCAACAGTAAGTGCCAATGCTGAAATTCCTAATTTTAGATTTTTCATAGAATTAAATGATTAAATAATTGATAATGCAAAATAAATATAATTTTTCTTTATATACAAAGTTTTTCAAATGATTTTTAACTTTTCTTTAATATTCTGTCCAGGTTTCGTTTATTTTCTCTATCTTTTATGCTCTCCCTTTTATCATACAGCTTTTTCCCTCTTCCCAAGGCGATTAAGACCTTAGCCTTTCCCCGGTCATTGATATATAGCTTTAAAGGGATTACCGTATTTCCTGCATCTTTTAACTTTTTTTCAAGTTTCTGTAATTCTTTTTTGTGCAACAGCAATTTCCGTTCCCTTTTTGTTTTATGATTATAAAATGTTCCCAATTTGTACTCATCAATCATCATATTTATGATATACAATTCCCCGTCAATAAACTGACAGAAGGATTCTGTGATCGATGCCTTAGAAGAGCGTAAAGATTTTATCTCGGTACCCGTCAAAACCATTCCCGCTTCATATTCTTCGAGGATTTCATACTCGAATCTTGCTCTTTTATTTAATATATTGACTGTCTTTTCGATCTTCATTGTAAAATTTCTTTAATGAAATATATAAAAAATACCCCACATTTAAAAACCTGACTATTACATTATTGCAAAATACCCAAATTCTTTTCGTATTTTTGCGCCAAATTTACAAAACTATATGTTAACAGTATCTAACTTATCTTTACAATTCGGGAAAAGAGTTCTTTTTGACGAGGTAAACATTATGTTTACGAAAGGAAACTGCTACGGGATTATCGGAGCAAATGGTGCAGGAAAGTCTACATTTCTTAAAATATTGACTGGAAAACAAGACCCAACCACAGGACACGTATCTTTGGAACCTGGAAAAAGAATGTCAGTTCTTGAGCAGGATCACTTTGCTTACGATCAATTTACGGTACTTGAAGCGGTTTTGAGAGGTAACAAAAAATTATTCGAGATAAAAGAAGAGATGGACGCGCTTTATGCGAAAGAAGACTTCTCTGACGAAGATGGAATTAAAGCTGGTGATTTAAGTCTAATCTACGACGAAATGGGTGGTTGGACTGCAGAATCTGATGCACAAACCATGCTTTCAAACGTTGGTATTAAAGACGATATGCACTGGCAAATGATGAGCGAGCTTGAAAATAAGGACAAAGTAAAAGTTCTATTGGCTCAGGCGCTTTTCGGTAATCCAGATGTACTAATCTTGGATGAACCTACGAATGATCTTGATATTGATACAATTTCTTGGTTAGAAGATTTCTTGGCAGACTACGAAAACACGGTAATCGTTGTATCTCACGACCGTCACTTCTTGGATACGGTTTGTACACACATCGGTGACCTTGATTATGCTAAATTAAACCTTTACACAGGTAACTACTCTTTCTGGTATCAGGCTTCTCAGTTAGCGACAAGACAAAGAGCTCAGGCTAATAAAAAAGCGGAAGAAAAGAAGAAAGAACTTCAGGATTTCATCGCGAGATTTAGTTCAAACGTTGCAAAAGCTAAACAGGCGACTGCAAGAAAGAAAATGATCGATAAATTAAACATCGATGATATTAAACCATCTTCAAGAAGATATCCGGCAATCATTTTCGAAATGGAAAGAGAAGCTGGAGATCAAATTTTAGATGTTAAAGGTTTAGAAAAGACAAAAGACGGAGAATTATTATTCTCAAACATCGATTTAAATCTTAAAAAAGGAGATAAAGTTGCTGTTTTGTCTAAAAACTCATTAGCTATCACAGAATTTTTCGAAATTTTAGCTGGAAATGTAGAAGCAGACAAAGGAACTGTTGCTTGGGGGGTTACAACAAACCAATCTCACATGCCTTTAGACAACACAAATTTCTTCCAGGAAGATCTTAGCTTGGTTGATTGGTTGAGACAATTCACTAAAAATGACGAAGAGCGTCACGAAGAATTCGTAAGAGGATTCTTAGGAAGAATGCTTTTCTCAGGTGATGAAGCGTTGAAATCTTGTAAAGTACTTTCAGGAGGTGAAAAAATGAGATGTATGTTCAGCAGAATGATGCTTCAGAAAGCAAACATCCTTTTATTAGACGAACCTACGAACCACTTAGACCTTGAAAGTATCACAACGTTGAATAACTCATTGTCTAACTTCAAAGGAAATCTTTTATTGGCATCTCATGACCACGAAATGCTTTCAACAGTCTGTAACAGAATCATCGAGTTGACTCCAAACGGAATCATCGACAGAGAAATGACTTACGATGAATATCTTGCCGACAAAAAAGTAAAAGAATTAAGAGAAAAAATGTATTCTTAATCTCAAGACAACATTAAAATTCACATAAAAAAATTCCTCAAATTTGATTTGAGGAATTTTTATTTTCAATTATTTATTATTTAGCCTAAAACTATTTTGTCAATTTAGCCGTTGGCAAAGCAACCGTTCCCGGATCTTTCCATAAGCCATCTTTTTCAGCTCTTTTCTTGATAGCCTCTGCCCTTTTATTGCTATCCGGGTGAGAATTGAACATCTTTTGGAATCCAGACTGAGCCGCGCCACCTTCAGAAAGCAAAGCTAATTTTTTAAATGCCGTATAAGCACCCACAACATTATATCCGTTTGATTTCATAAAATCATAAGAATACGTATCTGCTTCAGATTCCTGCTTTTTGCTGTGAGAAGCATCTAAAAAAGCATTTGCCATTTTTCCAACCTGGCTGTCGTTCAAAGTTGCAACAGTATTTGAAGCTGAAGAAGCCGCATCCAAAGCCGCCGCTTTTAAATAAGCCGACTTCATAGCATCTTTCGTATCTTGATTTTTAACGTGACCAATTTCATGACCAATTACTGCTAATAATTCATCATCCGTCATAATATCCATCAACGATGAAAATACACGTACACTCCCATCAGCACAGGCAAAGGCATTAATATCTTTTACCAAATAAACCTTATAATTAAGATTAAGACCGTCCTGAGATTTATGTTTTGAAAAAAGTTTGTTCAGTCGAACAGTGTAAGGATCTTTAGGACCCGCCACTTTATTATTTTTATCCATCCAATCTACAGATTCTTTGGATAATTTAATAGCATCTTCGTTGGTGAAAGATAAAGCTTTTGCGCCGTTAGAAACTACGCTTGCAGCCTTTCCAAGATTGATTTTTTGTGCATTCACCACTTGCATCGCCCCTAATAGAATAAGGCAGACAGTAATTTTTTTCATACTATAATATTTAAAATTGATTTGGATCGCGAAGATAATAATTTTAGCTATAATTTTAAAATTAAAATTTTGAAACAATGAGTTGAAAGGGTATTTTTTATCTTAGGCTTTTAAAAACTTTTTCCCTATTTTTGTGAAATGAGTCAAAAATGGATTTACAAGCCCGAACCCGATGAGGAAGTTGTGGATGGATTAAGTTCGTCACTTGGTTTTGGAACTTTTGAATCTAAACTCCTCGTTTTGAGAGGAATTGACAATTATCAAAAGGCCCGAGAGTTTTTCAAACCAAACCTTACCGATATACACAATCCTTTTTTAATGGCAGATATGCAGAAAGCTGTAGAGCGAATTGCCACCGCGATTGAAAATGGAGAAAAAATACTTGTTTACGGCGATTACGACGTAGACGGAACGACCGCTGTCGCTTTAATGTACCTTTATCTTAGTAAAATTGTTGAGAAAAAATATCTCGACTATTATATTCCTGACAGGAATTCTGAAGGATATGGCATTTCCACTGAAGGTATTGATTTCGCTAAACAAAATGGCTTTTCGTTAATCATTGCTTTAGACTGTGGAATCAAAGCATTAGATATGATTAGCTACGCTAAAAATCTGGACATCGACTTCATTATTTGTGACCATCACTTACCGGGGGATGAAATTCCTGATGCCGTTGCCGTTCTCGATCCAAAAAGAAGTGATTGCCGATATCCCTTCAAAGAACTTTCGGGATGCGGAGTTGGCTTTAAGCTTTGTCAGGGGCTGAATACCATTTATAAACTTCCTGAAGCCGAAGTATTTGAACTCACCGATTTGCTGGCCATTTCGATAGCAGCGGATATTGTCTCCATGACCGGGGAAAACAGGGTTTTGGCGAAAATGGGACTTAAGACCTTAAGAAAAACAAGAAATCTGGGATTGAGATTATTGATTCCGGAAGATAAGCTTTCTCATTTTGAAATTTCAAATATTGTGTTTGAAATTGCTCCCAAAATTAATGCTGCAGGAAGAATTTCACACGGAAAAGCAGCAGTGGAGCTGATGGTTTCAGACAATCTGAAGCATGCGCATCAAATTGTGAGTGATATTATGAATCTCAATGATGAAAGACGTGAACTGGATATGAATTCCACCATGTCCGCATTAAACCAGATCATCGAATCTCAGCAGGAAACGAAATTCTCAACCATTGTTTATCATCCAGAATGGAACAAAGGAGTAATCGGAATTGTGGCTTCAAGATTGATTGAAACCTATTACAAGCCTACTTTGGTGTTTACCGATGGAAATAATGGTGAAATGGTAGCTTCCGCCCGCTCGATCTCTGACTTTGATGTGCATGAAGCCCTGGATCTGTGCTCTGAATATTTCTTAAAATTCGGCGGACATCATGCTGCTGCAGGGCTATCCATGGAAAAGGTGAAGTTTGAAGCTTTTAAAGAAAAGTTTGAACGTGTGGTTTCTGAAAAAATCAAGGACCATCAAAAAGAACCTTCCATCACCATTGATTCTGAGATTGATATCGAAGAAATTAACCGCGAGTTTATCAATTTCCATCGAAAACTGGCTCCTTTCGGACCTCACAATATGAAGCCTATCTTTGTTTTGAAAAACCAAAAATTATCGGGCTATGTAAAAACAATGGGGAAAGACAACAATCATTTAAAATTTTATATCAAACAGGAATTTTCAGGACGGAATATTGAGTGTGTAGGTTTTAAACTCGGCCAGTTTTCAGAAGACTTCAAAACAAAAAGTTTTGATTTGGCTTTTACTATAGAAGAAAACCACTGGAAAGGAAATGTAACCCATTATCTGAACATCAAGGATGTGAAGTTTACAGATTAAACAAAATATTTTCTCTCTACTCCCCCATTAATTATGAAAAAAATAGGATTATTTTTCGGTTCTTTTAACCCGATTCATATCGGACACCTGATCCTTGCCAATTATATTCTTGAACATTCGGATATGGACGAGTTATGGTTCGTCGTAAGTCCTCAGAATCCTTTTAAAGATAAAAAATCCCTGCTCAACGATCATAACAGATTGGAAATGGTAGAGCTTGCCGTAAAAAATTATCCGCAAATGAGGGCTTCCAACGTAGAATTTTCTTTGCCTAAACCAAGCTATACGATTGATACATTAACATACCTTCATGAAAAACATCCTGACTATTCGTTTAGTTTAATTATGGGTGAAGATAATCTCAGCAATCTCCATAAATGGAAAAATGCAGATCTTTTGATTAAAAATCATCACATCATTGTTTATCCTAGAGTTTTTGAAGGCGAGAAAAAAGAGTCTGAATATCTTCAGCATGAAAACATTTCCCTGATAAAAGCACCGATCATTGAACTTTCTGCAACCGAGATCCGAAATATGATAAAAGACAGTAAGAATGTGCGCCCGATGTTGCCTCCAGAAGTCTTTGAATATTTGGATGGAAGCAATTTTTATAAGTAATTTTGCGGAAAAGAATGAGAGGCCGGAAATGAAAATGAGTATGTACTACAAACCGGCAACTACTAACTTGCAACCAGACAATTATGGATTTCATCGACAAATTTTTCTCAAAATATTCTCAGGAAAAAATCATTAAATGGTTTAAGCAAATCTGTTTGGCAGAAGCCATTTCCTGTATGTTATTGTATGGGGTTGCCATGATCTGGATTCGTTATGATGAAAACTTATATTCTATTATTTTTATCAGTGTGATCGGAAGTCTGCACGGGCTTTTCTTCACTCTTTACTTATTGCTTTGTCTTCCCGCAAGAAAAATATATTCCTGGGATGATGAAGATTTTGTTTTCGCTTTGCTTTCTGCATTCTTTCCTTTCGCTACTGTTTGGGTTGATAAAAAACTGGCTCGTTTCGATAGAGAATAATTCCGAAAAATTTAGATTTAAGCAGGAAAATAGGATTGCGTTTTTCTTTTTAATTAAACACTAATCACACAAATATTTTCAAAAATACCACAATTATTCTTTCACTGATTTTTCTGTAGGAATTTTATTTTGTTTTTTGACTTTATATTTCATGTTTTGCTCTCGCAGATTTTGCAGATGACACAAATTGATTTTTAAAATTTATAGTCAACGCAAAGTCCAGTAAGATTTTTGATAACTGACCGTTTTAAGCTTCACCAAGCCGTTCCACTTTTAAAAGACTACAAAGTACTATTTGAAAGTATCATAAAATACCCTGGATCATCTACGAACAGGGAAAATGAAAAACAGCATCATTCGTGCATTTGTGACAGGAAAAAGCACGGTTATTTTTCAAAAACTCAAAATTTAACAATATTTTTTTCATCATTTTTTCAATTCACTGTAATAAAACTGACGTTATAGCTGTCTTATCATTGTAGAAAATCAAAATACATGAAAAATTAACCAAAATTTTAATCACTGATAATCAATTGATTAAAATAAATTCAAAAACATTTCAAGTACTTTGTATTGCATAATACTGTTTTTATTATATATCTTTGCAATGTTAAATAATAACAAATACAAGCTAATAAATTAAATCAAGCCACTCTAAATACTACAGTCATGAAAACTCAAATTCTTATAGCAGCCATTTTCTTCAGCGGATTCACTTTTGCACAGGAGAAAAAATCAGATTCGGTAAAAACTCAAAGCATAGAAGGTGTAACCTTAACCAAGCAGGTGTTCAAAAAACAAAGCGACCGTTTTGTGTATGATGTTGCTGCTTCTCCAGTTACAAAAGGAAATACAACCTTTGATATTTTAAAACAAACTCCCCTACTTTCTACTACGGATGATAAAACGTTGAAAATTGCAGGAAAGAATAACGCGCTGATCTACATTAACGGTAGAAAAACGAATATGGATGCGGAATCTTTAACACAGTTTTTGAAAAACACACCGGCAGAAAATATTCAGAAAATTGAAGTGATTACTGTTCCGGGAAGTGAATATCAGGTAGAATCTTCAGACGGAATCATCAACATTATTCTGAAGAAAAAAATGAGCGACGGAACCAGCGGAAACATGAGAATGTCTAACACTCAGAATAAATACAACGCAAGCAATGCAAGTTTTTCTCTGAACTACAGAAAAAACAAACTGGGAATCAGTGCCAATCTGAGCGGTGGTGAAAACATTCAGCCTCAAAGTTATGTACTGAGAAACGGAACCAATTTGGTTAAAAATGAGTCTGTAGGAGATATTGATGATCCGAATAAAAACATCGGAGGTTATTTAAATATTGATTATCAATTAAATGACAAAAGCAATCTAGCTCTATCTTGGAATTCTTGGGCAAATAAAAGTTACAATTCTACCATTAATCTTTTCAATACCTTAACAGAATATAATACAGACGGAAGCCTAAAAAAGACAACTTACACAAGAACGAGCAACAAAGAAGATGCGAGAAATTATAACAACTCGGTGAATTTGAATTATGAAATTAAGCTTGATTCTTTGGGAAGTAAATTGAATGCCAATGCGGCCTATTTAAATTACAGAAGATTTCAGTATTCTGATAACAGAACTCTAGTTCCGGGTGATTTTAATGATTACTCAACCATTGGAAAACAAATTATTCAGAATATCCCTCAGGTAATCAATAACTTTTCGGGAACGGTGGATTATATTCAAAAATTTAAAAATGATTTCACGGTTTCTATCGGAGGAAATTATAACAAAACAAAAACAGATAACGATACTAAAAACTTTACTACTATATTCACAGGTGAAGATCAAAAACCTCTTCCTGTTGCGATAAACTCAGCAAGTCCTAATCATTTTATCTACGATGAGAATATTTACGGAGCTTATTTAACGCTTGAAAAGAAATTTTCAGATAAATTTTCAGGAAAAGTAGGTGCCAGATATGAGATCACCAATAGTTTAGGAACTTCGGACAACGCTTCTCCGGAATACAGCAGAATTGAAAGAAATTATAATAATTTACTTCCTTATTTAAGCTTAAATTATGCTATTAATGATAAGAATAATATTTCTTATGCATTTTCAAGCAGAATGAGAAGACCAAGTTTCTGGGAACTAAATCCGGTAAGAAACTATATTTCTGAATATAACTACACACAAAACAATCCGTTTGTAAAAGCTTCTTCTACTTACAATCAGGAATTGACGTATATGTATAAAAATTCTTATTTCCTGATTTTGAATCACTCTTATGTAAAAGATCAAATCACTCAGGTTCCTTTACAGGGATATGTGAAATCTTTGGATGGAACAGTAAGCGAGCAGAATATGCTTCGTTACATCAGAACCAATTTTGGAGATAAACAGGAAATGTCTGCAATGGTTGGAGTTCAGAGAACTTTCTTCAAGCAATATTTAACATTGAATTTCAATGCAGGATTTCAACACAATATCAACAACGGAACATTGGCTGTAGACCCAACAACTGGAGATACTTTTGTAGATATTGACGGCAAAGAATTGGTATATACCAACAAAGTAAAATCTACCAGTTTGGTGATTACAAGTAACAATACTTTACGTCTTGATAAAAAGAAAACTTGGTTTCTAGGTGCTAATTTCTTCTATGTTGATAAGCAGCAAATCGAGCTTGGAATGTTGAAAAACTTAATGAGTTTAGATTTAAGCATCAAGAAAAACTGGAACGACTGGACGTTTGCAATAAATGTAAACGACGTTCTAAGAACCAATGTTGTGGAAATTGAAGATTATCAGGCCAACGGAAATTACAATTATGTAAAAAATGACATGTACAGAAGAAGTGTAACCGTGAGTCTTACTTACAGCTTCGGAAACCAAAAGGTGAAAAAAGTAAGAGACATTGAGGGCGCTTCCGATGCCATAAAAAACAGAACGAGATAACATCTCATTCTTCATATTCAATTATTTTTGTACAAACTCATCGATGTATCGGTGAGTTTTTTTATCTTTATTATCTATGAAAAAATTACCTTTTCTTTTTCTGTTTTTGATTCTTTTTCTTTCGGGTTGTAAAGAGAAAACGTTGAATTTGAAAAATAATATTTCATTCGATTTTCAAAATGATATTTCTTACGGTAAGCATTCCGAAGAGAAATTAGATTTATATATTCCTAAAAATGTAAAGCAAAATCAGTAAAATAAAACCGCTTCTTTGATGAAGCGGTTTTTATTTTTTAAACACCTGAATTACCAGCTCCACAGTTTTCTTCTACTGCATTATTTACTATCCATGCTAAATCTTGATTAAAACCTGCAGTGTTTTCTACAAAATTTGTAATGTAATGAACAGTTACAGTACCTCCGCAAGGAAGGCCAAAAGTTACCCCATATAAACCTCCTGGGCGAAATAACTTAGATTCAGATACTTTCTCTTCTTTTACTGAAGCTTTTTCAGCAGTCTTAGCAAAGGAAACTGCTGATAGAATTAATGTTCCGATAATTAATAATTTTTTCATAATTGTTACTTATTTTTGTTAAAAAATTTTAATCTAAAAATACATTTGTTTTTTTTGCGTTTTCAATCGCTCTTTTTTGAGCTTCTTTGTTTACAATGCTAATAAAGGGGTGTTCTAGCCAATTTTCTCTTGCTTTAAAAAAGTCTCTCTTGTCATGAAAATCAAAAGTTGCAACTTTTTGAATCTTTTCAATATTTTTTTCAGGATTATTTTTTATACTAGCTAAAGAAAATTCAATTGTCCTATTCTTATTATACACCTCAAGTATAAGCCCTGGTAAACCTTTAAACCTAAACGGTCCATCTTGAAAAGGTATTGAAGGAGCGTACCAAGCATAGAAAATATCATTTTCTGTATGAACTTTTGCCAGCTGACAATTCATTTCTTGAATATCTTTGTGCTCATTTAAAAGTTCCCATTCAAGTTCAGGCTCTCTATAAGAGTAAAAATACATTCCTAATGGAATAGTTGCTGTTATTGCATTTCCATCTTTCCATACATTATGTCTAACTTTAGGTATAGACTGAAGATTATTTGTTGAAATATTATTTTTATCAATAGTTTTTGCCTGTTCATTCAAATAATCGAAATATTTAACCATTGAAGGATTAAAATAAGATGATTTTTCCTTATTACATAATAATATCATATTCGACTCAATGAAACTTGATCTGTTTAATGAATCAGAAATAATCTTAAAGTAGTATACAACTTCCAAATCTGCTTTAGTATTATTTTGGCTAAAAATATATCCAAAATTCAAAATAAATAGAAGTAATAAAATTCCTTTACGTGTCATAAAATATTATTTGATATTATAATATTAATGCAAGTATACGATTATTTTCTTTTTCACTATTATGGGAATATATTTTTTTTAATCTTTTTTATTATGTTAAAAATCATCAAAATAAAAAAGCTCACTGATTTCTCAATGAGCTTGATTTTTAATATCCTAAAGCTTTCTTGGTTTCCAGACCTGTTGTATTTAAAGTCATAATACATTTTTCAAAATTAGCATCGCTTCGCAAATCCCAAAACGGAAGTAAGATAATAATCGAAACGTCATTATCAGGGTCGTAAGTCATTAACGAAAGATAGCCTTCGGTCGCTCCGTTATGTCCATAGCCAATTCCGGGAAAATAAGAACACCCTAGCCCGTAATTTCCTGTGGTTGCAGGGCCTTTACTGGTTTTCATTTGCTGAACACTTGCCGAATTCAGTACATTTTCGCCTTTCATTACACTTCTGATGTATTGCGAAAGCATTTCCATAGAACCTACTCCATTTCCTTCACCAATATGAGCACTTGCATTTTTCTTATCTGTAATTTCAGAATGATCGGAATATTTGATGAAACCTGTAACATAAGAAACAGGCAATTGCTGATCTGTACCCAATTCCGGAAACTTAATATCTAAAGGAACTTTGGAAGACGGTCCCACAATTTTGTCATACATATAATTACCGTATGTCTTTGCTGTACCTGATTTTTGAGTATAAACCCTAGCAATAATTTCACTTAAAATCGTAAAACCCGTATTTGAATAATGATAAACCGTGTTTGGCGGACCATACGAAAGATTATTACTCGCCAACACTTTCACATAATCTGCTGCCGAAAACTGGAAATTAGGAGATGTTTCCAATTTATTGTCTGCATACGTTTTTCCTCCTACACTGTATTGCGAAGTATCATTGGTGAGATCGTAAATTCCGGCATTATGCTGCAATAATTGACGAATCGTAATATCATTTTTATACTTGAATTCCCAATCTGCTCCTGTTGGAAGATACGGAACAGCAGTTCCCGGAATATTCGCGATGATCTTATCATCAAGGTTCAGCCATCCGTCCTGCATCATTTTTAAAATAGCAGTTGATGTAAAATTTTTGGTATTACTCGCAAATCGGAAGTACGTCTTTTTGTTCACCGCAGAACCATTGGAGCCCATCACAGAACTGAAAAAAGTACCTTTTGGAGAAACCACATACACGCTAAGCGAAGGAATATCGGTATTTAATTCTTTCTGAAGATTGGTATGGATGTTTTTAACTGAATTATCCAGATTGTTCTGATAATCGTCTGCCTCATTATTATTCTTACAACTTAAAGAAAACAATAAAGCCAGAGACAGCGTTATAAATTTGAGTTTTTGCATGGCTGCTTAGTTATTTATTTGGTGTGGTAAATTTCGCTAAATTTTATTAATAATTTCAAATAAATAATAAACCCCTCAGAAATTCTGAAGGGTTTGAATATATTTTAACAAACTCCAATTTATGGGCTGGAGGAAGGAAGCTTGAGGATGGAGGTTTTCACATCATAATTTCTACTGATGTTGAATTTAAAATAATGACTTCACCAACCTTGGCTCCTTTTACTTTTTACCTTTAACTTAAAAATTACTCTGCTTTAGAAATCTCTGTTCTTTCTGAAATTCCGTTGGCGTTGAAAGCTTCGATCTGGAAATAATAAGGATCCGTTCTGTCGGCTCCTGTGAAATAATATTCATTTTTACCGTAAACCATAATACTTCCGTACAATTTATCCGGAGATTTTCCCCAATAGATCACATATCCATCGGCGTCCGAATTTTGTTGCCACTTCATCCAGATACTTCTTCTTTCTCCATATTTTTTAGCATCAGCTCTCAGCGGAACGAAATTCTGAACTTTTGCAGGAACATTTCCAGCTCCTTTCCCAAATACTCTGAAACCACTTAATGCAAATTTCCCTGTCGGCATTTTCAAATTCTCCATTTTCAGGAATCTTGCTTTTGCAGGTTTTTCCAATTCTACATAATCGTGAGGAACATCTTTTGTATTTTTACTTTTATCCACAATTACGTTCCATTTTTTACCATCGTTGGAACCGTAAATTTTATACTGATGCATTTTGCCTAAAGTTTTCCCCATAAACTCTACATCTTGATCAGCATAATTGATCTGAATCGCATTAATGGTTGAAACTTCGCCTAAATCAGTCTGAAACCATTCACCAGAATTCCCTGTTTTGGCACTCCAATACGTTTTAATATCTTCATCTACCGCCAAGTTGGGCTGATAACCTCCCAATGTTGACGAAACCTGAACCGGTTTATTATAATTCAGCAACATCCAACCGGAGAACAATCCTTTTGTGAAATCTTTTCCCTGCGCATATTGCGGAAGATAAGTAGGATAATCACCATACGCTGTATTGCAATACATCACATCATCTTTATCAAATCCGGCAGGCCAGATTCCCAGTCTTCTTTCAAAATTATTTTTTGTGGAAATAAATATAGTTGAAACGTGCCACCAGTTTTTATAGTTATCTTCAAACGTTGCACCGTGCCCCGCTCCTCTTGCAAAACCTCCCGGCTTATAAGAAAACGGATTGTGCTGCTGATATTCAAAACCTTCCAGAGGATCTTTGCTTACATATACTCCATCCGAATATCCGCTGAATTCTGTTGCCGGAGCGCCGTACTGCATATAATACTTTCCGTTGTGCTTCGTCATCCATGCACCTTCTACAAAAGGTTGCAGGAAAACGTTATCATTATATTCTCCAAATCTTTCCCAACCGTGATCTTCAGGTTTTAACCTTAAAATAGGCTTTACAAAACCTTCGGACTGCAATGTTTTAGTTTTAATTTCTGTTCCCAGCAACGGCCATTCATTGCTTGAACCCCAATACAGATACAATTTATTTTTATCTTCATCATAATGAAATGCAGGATCCCACGCACCAACCTTTAAGGTATCAACGGCAATTTTCCAGTCGTCTTTTGTGGGATTTGTACTTTTCCAGATCGGAAAATCCTGTTCCCAGGTTGAACCGAAAACATACAAGGTATCTTTCATAGCCCAAACTGCAGGCGCATTCAGATCATGAATATATTTTTTGTCTCTTAAGAATTTTCTCTTCACAAATTTCCAGTCCAGCATATCATCACTATACCAATATCCTTCCTGATTGGTGGAAAATAAAAACATCTTTTTTTGGAAATTGACAATCACAGGATCTGCTGTCGCACGGTGTTTCCCTTGTTTTGAAAAAACCTCAAACGGCGTATATCCGTAATCGATATTAATGGGGTTACAAAATGTTTTTTGCTGTGCCTGCAAACTCAACTCCAACACAATAGCTATCCAGAAAAAGTACTTCTGCATCTTCATATTTTTTACTTTAAAGGCAAATTTAATCAGTTAATTTCGAAGAAGAGTTTATATAAAATTCTTTTTTCAAATTTTATCAAAAACATATCAATAAAATTTAGATTCGGACATAAAAAAAACGTTGCAAAAATTAATCTGCAACGGCTATCTATAATTTTATTTAAATACAAAAAATTCTGGAGCATCTTCCAAAATTGTTCATACATTCCGGCCATTTACAACCTCCACCATCAATAGGAACACTGCCACCTTCAATTTTCTTTAAAAGTTCTCTGCTGAGTTTTTTCGCATTCAATTTAACGACGTTTTTCATAATAATTTTGTTTAGTAATTTGTAATATACCAATCTGTAAAGCAAATGTTTACATTGGATCTTCATAAAGCTAATAATAATTATTCAGATTGCCAAAAAATTACTCTGTAAATAGCTCGAAAATAAGTGAATACCTCCTTAATTTAAGTTTAATACTCAACAATCAGAGTCATTTGCTCAGTGATCGGAGTTTTTTGCTCGGTAATTAGATTGATAAGGTCGGAATTTTAATCTTTTAGGTCAAAAATTTGAGTATCTAGCTTAAAAAATTGACCTCAACACTCCAATTTCAGAGCGTTGAGGTTAAATGTATGGATACCGAACTCTTTTGTTTTAAATTTTAAATAAAACTCAGAGTAAAGCACTAATCTATTTTTTCGGCAAGAAAACCTCAGCAAGCATACAACGCGCACTGCCTCCGCCATTTACTTCTATTGTATTTAAATCTGAATAGATGATTTCGCAGTATTTTTCTATTGCAGAAACCTGATCTTGGTTTAAAGACTGATACGCAGTCTGGCTCATCACTAAAAATTTTTCACCGTCTGTATTCTGAACCTGAAGCATATTTCCTGCAAACTGCTGCATCTGTGCTTCCGAAATTTCGATGATCTCTTTTCCTGAATTTTGGATGGTTTTAACTACGTTGCTTCTTTCAGCTTCATCATCGATACAGTTCAGGCAAATTACAACAAATTGATCAGCTACGCACATCATAACATTCGTATGATAAATCGGAAGTCTTTCTTCACCCACCGTTTGAAAAGAATGAAAAACAACTGGTGTAAAACCATATTTTTCACAAAACTCTCTGAACAGGTTTTCATCCAATCTCAAAGAAACAGATCCGTACGCGATTTTATGATCATGATCGAAAATCATACTTCCCGTTCCTTCCAAAAAATGCCCCTGAATTTCAGGAAGTGACCAATCATCGATTTCCTCTACTTCAAATCCTTGATTCTTGATGGTTTCGATAATATCTTCTCTTCTTTCCACTCTTCTGTTGGACGCAAACATCGGATATAAAACCACTTTTCCGTCTTTGTGAAAACTCACCCAGTTATTCGGGAAAATAGAATCTGGCGTATGAGGATCGATGGTATCTTTTACCGTAATCACATTGATACCTTTGCTTCTTAACTTTTCAACAAAAATATTGAATTCTGCTAACGCTTTAGACTGAATGTCAGCTCCTTTTTGTTCAACCTGAAAATAATTATTCTCCGCCGTTTCTGCATTATATCCGAACGCAATCGGCTCTATCATTAATACTGTATCTGTTGTTTGCATAGTTTTGAATTTGAGAGGGTGTTGGGTTTGAGAGTATGAGTGTTTTAGTGTTTTAGTGTTTTAGTGTTTTAGTGTTTTAGTGCAAAATTATTTTTCTTCCTTATTATTAGGGGAAAATGTACACCAACTTTGTGACTGACTCATCATATTGACCAACATCCCAATTATTTGATTGTATTGATTGTTTAAACTAATAAACTGTTCTTCGCTAATATATTTACAGGCAAAAGCAAACTGTACCCAAGTCTGAGTTTCTCTTGCTTCGCCTTCCGAATCGGTGAGTTTTGCGATAAAAGATTTTTCATATTTTCTTTTTCCCCAAGCTTCACTGATATTTGCAGAGGTAGATCGTGAGGATCTTCTGATTTGATCTGTTAAAGAATATAATTCCTCTTTTGGAAAAGACTTTGAAAGTTCGAAGATCATCATTGCAGTTTCAAAAGATTTTTGATAAACTTTTAAATCCTGATGAAATTTAATTGTTGACATCTGTGTATTTTTAACTAAAATAGAAAAAATATCAACAAATCACTCCACAACTCTCAAACTCTACAATTCTCCAACAAAAAAAACTCTAAAACCCTATCACTCTCCTACTCTCCAACACAATTAATCCCTAATAAGCGGCATCGTAGAACATCTCAACAAACCTCCCATTTTGGAAATTTCCCGGTAAGGAATTTCTTCCACGGTCATTCCCCATTCGTTTCTCAATTGATTGTTCATTCTGGTGAACGCTTTGTCTGAAACCACAACTTCCGGAGAAATAGAGAAAATATTCGGGAACATTTCAAACATTTCTTCATCGTTTACGTGGAAACAGTTTTCTTCACCAAAAATATCAATGATCAAACGGTAATCGCTTTCATCCACAAAACCGTCTTTGTAAATGATACATTTATCTTTACCAATCGGGTTAAATGTGCAGTCTAAGTGCAAAATTCCTTCGTACGGAACTTTATCGTTTTTCTTTAATTCAAGATCGATAATTCTTTTCTTCGGAAAATATTCTTTCAGAATTTCAATCGCATATTCGTTGGTTCTTGCCGTTTTGTAATTTCTGTAATCTTCACTGAAACATGTTCCGATGAATAAGAAATCGTCCCAGACAATCACGTCTCCACCTTCAATATGTGCTGTTTCCGGAAGATTGATAATCTTTCTCCAGGCCACCTGCTCAAAAACTTTCTTGTATGCTTCCTGCTCGTCGGCTCTGTCTGCGATTACATTTGAGATAATCATTTTATCGTCGATCACAAAAGCAACATCTCTTGCAAAAACCTGATTATAATCCTCAATGATATCGGGACGAAGAACTTCCACATCATATTTTCTCAACACTTCTTCGAAAGCATTCATCTCATTGATGATGTCTGATTCTTTTGGATAAATATTGTTTTCTATTGAGTAATACGACTTTGCGTCATAGCTTTCCTCCAGCGTAGGAACGGCTCCTATAGAATTGGGCTGGCCTAAAACCACCGACCTCAGCCTACCCGTTTCATTTTTAATGTTTAGTTTCATAAAGATTTATGCAATGCTACAAATATAAGTAAAGGGAGCTATTTGGGAAACTTTTAACGGTTTTTTAGCTGCAAACAGCAGTTTTCTTCTAGAGAATTTACTTTAGACAGTTGTTCGCTCATTCTTTATTTTTCATTCATAAATTTAATTACTGAAAAACATCGATTTTAAAGATATTTTTAAATACAACCTATTGTTTTTGATTAATTTACATTTAAAATTTGGCTAACATTGAAATAATATTCATATATTAGTGATATAAATTTTAGCTAAAATTTAAACTTAACTATTAACAAATCAAATCACAAGAATCATGAACAAGAAAAATCCCGTGCTGAAAAACGCACAAAAATTAGGAAGAGAAGAGCAAAAAGCAATCAAAGGTGGCGTTGGAAATGCCAATAGAAGATGCTGTGAATGGGACGATGCAGGAAACTGCTTTATCTGGACCTGCGACAGATGTCATTGCCCTTAATAAAATTTAAAAACCTGCTTTTAAAAGCAGGTTTTACTTTATATAAATCTTTATTTTACATATACATCAGCTTTTCCCTGAACTCCCCAAACTTGAATACCACCACCATTATTTTCTGCTTCTCTATGTATCTTTAGCTTGAATGTATAGATTCCGGCTGGAAGATTACTTATGGTATATGCTACCGGAGCATTCCATCTGGGAGTCTCACCCCACCAATTGCATTCGCCCAGCCACTCATCATTATACTTGGTATTTCAGTTACAGTACTGCCGAATTCCCGTTGTATCGCGTAACGTAAACTGCCCTGTGCAGGCTGCCCTTCTGTCGCAATACCCGAGCTTCCCCATATATCCCATCTAAGAATAACTTTATTTTGAGTATAGTTTACGGGGATAGTAACAATTAATGTGGTGTCATTAACTAATTCGTAAGAACCTCCTCCCGGCTGTGGCTGCAACATGAGAGTTTGAAGAGAATTAATACTTGAGCTTAGTGCTGTATCTGCAAGCATCCAACCATTATTGGCAATTGTCGTGAGCATTCTTTTCCAAACAGTGCCATCGAAATAATAATATCCTGCACTACTGACATTAATTGTTTGCCCAGTGAGGGTAGCCGTAGCATCCGTAATGTAAACGATTGCACCTGTCTGCGCTGCTGTGTAGGTTTTAGCAGAAAGCTGACTTCCTAATAATCTTGGTGCGATTACTCCTTCCAAAGATTGTGCATTTGCCGCGTTTTTTGCCTGTACATCAAGCGTTGCAGATGGTGATGGTATATTGATACCTACTTGCCCAAAAGTAAAAGGGCTCATTAATAGAATGCCAAGCGTAAAATAATTTCGCTTGGCAACAAATAATTTTTTAACCATGTGATTTAAATTTATGTTCTCACAAATATATAAAAAAAACACACAATTAATTAAAATACGGTAAAAATTTAACCAAATATTAAATTATTCAGTAAATAATATTTAAATAAAATGTATAAATCGCAATAATAAACAAAAATTCCAGAAATAACTTCATTCATATTAATAAAATTTAGCTTGAATAAGCAATCATATAAAATTATACTTTTTTCCAACAAAAAATCCCAAAGCAAGCCTTGGGATTCTATTATGATAATATAATGATTACCTGTTGATCAAATCAACGTAGTCTCTTTTCTGAGCCCCCTGATATACCTGTCTTGGTCTACCGATTGGGTCTCCTTTCAGTCTCATTTCTTTCCACTGAGCAATCCATCCCGGAAGTCTTCCTAATGCAAACATTACGGTAAACATTTCTGTAGGAATTCCTAATGCTCTGTAGATGATTCCTGAATAGAAATCTACATTTGGATATAATTTTCTTTCAATGAAGTACTCGTCTTCCAACGCTACTTTTTCCAACTGCATTGCGATATCTAGTGCTTTGTCCTGGATACCAAGAGCTGCTAACAAATCGTCTGCTGCTTTCTTGATGATTTTCGCTCTCGGGTCGAAGTTTTTGTATACTCTGTGACCGAATCCCATTAGACGGAAGCTATCGTTTTTATCTTTAGCCTTAGCGATGTATTTAGAAACATCTCCTCCATCTTTTTCAATTAACTCAAGCATTTCGATTACTGCCTGGTTCGCCCCACCGTGAAGTGGTCCCCAAAGCGCAGAAATACCTGCAGAAACAGAAGAGAAAAGACCTGTGTGAGCAGAACCTACCATTCTTACGGTAGAAGTAGAACAGTTTTGCTCGTGGTCAGCGTGAAGGATTAATAATTTATCTAAAGCATCAATTACCACAGGATTCATTTCGAACTCTTCGTTTGGTAATCTGAAAGCCATTTTGTAGAAGTTTTCTACATAGTTTAGGCCGTTATCTCCGTGGTTTAACGGAAGACCTAAGGTTTTTCTGTACGTCCAGGCCGCAAGATGAGCAAATTTAGCGATAAGCAACTCGGCTGCTATATCCATTTCCTCTTTAGAGTTTACGTTAACTGCCTTAGGGTTGAATGCTGTTAAAGCTGAAGTTAATGTAGATAAAACTCCCATTGGGTGAGCAGAACGAGGGAAAGCATCGATGATTTTTTTCATCTCCTCTGCTACAAAGTTATATTTTTTGATATTACTGTTAAAGCTGCTGAATTGATCCTGAGTAGGCAATTCTCCGTGTAATAGAAGGTACATAACCTCTGTGAAGTTAGATTTTTCAGCAATCTGCTCGATTGGATAACCTCTATAGAATAATTCTCCTTTGTCTCCGTCTAAGTAAGTGATGTCGCTAAGTGTAGCACCGGTGTTCTTATAACCTAAATCTAGAGTGATTAAACCTGTTTGGTCTCTTAATTTTGAAATATCGATTCCTCTGTCTCCGATAGTACTATCCACGATGGGATATTCATACGAATTACCTGCGTAATTCAATATTACTTTGTTGTCTGACATTATTTATTTATTTTTTCTTAAATATACTACATTATATAAAATACGGCAAACAAAAAATTTCGCTTGCCGTAATTTATAATTTCAATTAATTATCTTTTAATTTTAAAAGTATCCAATCCTGGGAAAATTGCAGTTTCGCCTAAAGCTTCTTCAATTCTCAGTAATTGGTTATACTTGGCCATTCTGTCTGATCTTGAAGCGGATCCTGTTTTAATCTGTCCGCAATTCATTGCTACAGCAAGGTCAGCGATGGTAGAATCTTCAGTTTCTCCTGATCTGTGAGACATTACTGAAGTGAACTTGTTGTGTTGAGCCATTTGTACTGCAGCCATTGTTTCAGAAAGAGATCCGATTTGGTTTACTTTCACCAAAATTGAGTTAGCAATACCCTCCTGAACTCCTCTTGACAATCTTTCTACGTTTGTTACGAATAAATCGTCACCCACTAACTGTACTCTGTCTCCGATTTTCTCAGTTAACAATTTCCAACCTTCCCAGTCGTTCTCCTGCATACCATCTTCAATAGAGATAATCGGATATTTATTTGCCAATTCAGCAAGGTAAGAAACCTGCTCGCTGCTTGAGAATTGCGCAGCATCCGGAGTCTGGAATTTTCTGTAGTCATAAATTCCGTCTTTGTAGAATTCTGAAGCTGCACAGTCTAATGCGATCATGATATCATCACCAGGCTTGTAACCTGCTTTTTCAATTGCCTGAAGCAATGTATCCAAAGCATCTTCAGTTCCAGTGAAAGTTGGTGCAAAACCACCTTCGTCACCTACTGCAGTAGATAAACCTCTTGAATGAAGGATAGATTTTAAGCTGTGGAAAATCTCCGTTCCTTTTCTCAAAGCGTGAGAGAAAGAATCCGCTTTTACCGGCATTACCATAAATTCCTGGAAAGCGATAGGCGCATCAGAGTGCGAACCACCATTGATTACGTTCATCATCGGAACTGGAAGTGTGTTGGCATTGACACCCCCCACATATTTGTATAATGGCATTTTCAATTCTGTAGCAGCAGCTTTCGCAGCAGCTAAAGAAACACCAAGGATAGCATTTGCTCCTAAATTTCCTTTGTTTTTAGTTCCGTCAAGGTCAATCATGATCTGATCAATAAAATTCTGATCATAAACAGGAAGACCTACCAACTCCGGCGCTATAATTTCTCTTACATTCTCAACAGCTTTCAGGACTCCTTTTCCTAAATATTCCGAACCACCATCACGTAATTCCACTGCTTCATGTTCTCCTGTAGACGCTCCGGAAGGTACCGCAGCACGTCCCATCGCACCATTTTCTGTAAATACATCAACTTCAATTGTAGGATTACCTCTGGAATCCAAGATTTGTCTCGCTTCTATGTAAGAAATGTAACTCATTGTTCTTTTTTTATAGTTTATACAAATTTAATTAAATTTTCACTTTTTCACCTAATTTCAGGCTATTTTATAGGGAATTTTCACGTTAAATTTTAGTTAATTTTAAAAATGTGTCAATTTGTCTTTTTGGTAAATATTTAAACCAAATCAAAAGAGTACTTCAAAAAGAAGGACTGTTCCTTTTTTTATAGGTAAAATTTTCAAAGAACCGTTACATTCCTGCATTCTGCGATGCATGTTACGAAGTCCGTTACCCTCCTTATTTTCATGATTAATTCCAATTCCGTCATCTGAAATTTTAATGGAGAATTTTTCAACATTCTGTCTAAACGAAACATTTAGTTGAACAGAGTCACTGTGTTTATATGCATTGTTCAGTGCTTCTTTTACACATAAGAATAAATTCCCTCTTAATTCTGTTGAAATAGGAAAATCTGAAACTACATTTTCCTCTTCAAATTGAAGTTTTATTTTTGTTTTTTTGAGAAAGTTTACGGCATACATTTTAGCGTAATTAATAAAACTTCCCACAGTGTCATTCCCTGAATGCAAACTCCACAACATTTCCCGCATCGAAAGATTCATCTCTTCTGAAGTTTTCAACAATTCATCGATATCCGTTCTGAATTCTTCATCCTGCAGACGTTGCTTTAAAAACTCTGCCTGAAGTTTCAATGCAGAAATTCCTGCTCCTAAATCATCGTGCATATCGTGAGAAATACGTTCACGTTCCTTTTCAATAGACTTCTGTTTCTCAAGTTCTTTTTGAAGAAGCTGATTCTGGTGTTCGGATTCCCGAAGCTGTTTTTCTTTTAAATAAAGTAATTGTCTACGATTGTACATGAGAACGACAAAAATGATGAACCCAACGAAGAACATCATTATGACAATTGCTAAAAAATAAGTAGCTCTAAGTTCTTCTGGAAGATCTTTCATTTTTTTTCATGAATATTAGCTCAATTAAGAAAAGTAAATAAGTAAGTATATTAACCACTGAAAAAGCATCAATAACAAAGCTTAATAAATTCGGATCATTGTCTTGTAAAAAATACATAGGAATTGCTCTGAAAATAAAAAAGACAGACCAAATCAGTAAACCTGAACTGATCCAAAATAAAAAATCATCTGTTATTTTATATTCATTTATATTTTTTAGTTTATGATAATACCACAACAAAGATTCGAAAATGAATAAAATCGGTAAGCTAGCCATTGGAACTAGATTTAATCTTTCCATCTTGGGAATATTAAACTGAAACATATTCAGAAATACTAGAATAATTATTAAAACAACATTAAAAATTCTGAAAATTTTAGATGAAATATTTTGATGATAAATAATGCCAAAATACATTATGGAAAGAATGATATATCCTGTGAAAAGTATATTTCTATTAAAGCCAATAATCTTTGGAAAATGCACAGGGATAATATCTACTAATATTACTAAAAGTAGATATATAAAAAAATAAAATTGCTGTTTTGATTTTGATTTAAATATCCATAAATACATCGAATATAAAAAACATACCAGAACAACAATTTCGTAAACTTTACTTATGGACATTGATTAGGACAAAGGGAGTTCATATTATAATCTGAGAGTTCAGCAATATTTTTACCACTATTGTCAGTAACATTATTAAAAAAAGCAAGATATCCAATTTGATCACTTAAAAAAGCTTTATTATCAGGGGTCGTCTCAGTTAGTTCAAACTTCATTTTTTTTGCTTTTGGAAGATATGTTTTAATTTTTTTTATATAATCAAATAATTGCTCAACATTTACCTTCACATAATCAGTATTTTTAATATCAGTACTTGCGCTAACTATTTTTGATTTAATATTACATTGATAGGCTTCATGCATATTTTTCAAATCCATAATATTGATATTTTTCTTCTCACCGCCGTTGTAGACGTCCCGAATTGATGCCAAAATTTTATCCATGCTTTCTCCTTTAATGAGATAGCCTATCGCACCAGCTTTTAGAGAATTGAAAATTTTCTCATCATCTTCAAAGCTTGTACACATGATGAATTGTGTTTCGGGCATATCTTTTTTCAGCTTCTCGATGATTTCAATACCCAACATATCCTGCAACTGAATATCCATCATCACAACATCCGGAGAAAAATCTGGCAAATTATGAAGCGCATCATTCCCATCAAAAAACTGAGCCACCACTTTCATGTCTTTTTGGTAATTAATTACCTTCTTCAACGCATTGTTGTAGTTTTTCTCGTCTTCTACTATGGCTATGGAAATACTCATGCTCTTTTTGTTTAAGACAAATTTCAACAGAAAACAAAGCAGAAACAATTACCCCTTTGTGTAATCTTGCGTTTTGAGTTCGCGGTTATTATTTAAATTTAGTTTTGATTAAATTTAATCAATTTTTCATTTACAATTGATTATTATGAAGAATTATTTATAATTAATTTTAGTTAATATTAAAATAATGATAATTTAAGACAAGTTTTACTTATTCAATTGGTCTAAAATAGGATGATCGATTGTTTTCACCGTTTCATTAGAATTCAATTGTTCGAAAATCTGAATTACATTTTTACCTTTTTTCAACCAAACTCCGGGAACAAACAATGTCTGCTGCGGCCCAACCTTCCAATAGCGCCCAAGATTTTTACCGTTAATAAAAACAATTCCTTTTCCAAAATTTCGAGTATCTAAAAATGTATCTCCCGTTTCATCCAGAATAAATTCTGCTTCCTGAATAACCGGAACATTTTCAGGAATATTTTTCGTTTTAAAATTATGCTTAAGAAATTCATCAAAAGGCAAAGGAAACATCTGCCAGTTTCTGGAAATTTCACTTTCATTGATTTTTACCGGACTGATAATCCCTTTTAAATTATGATTAATTTCCGATCCATAATTAATCCTTCCCATATTTTCCACCAAAATATCAAGCTGATCTCCTTTCTTGATTTCAATGTCAAGATCATATTTTTTATTAATTCGGTTCAGTTCGCCAACGAAATCTTTATTGATGTATATCGTCGCATAATCCCGCAGTCCTTTTATTTCTAGTTTTCCTTTTTCATCTTTTTCAAATATTCTTCGATATAAAATATAGCCACTTCCGATATTCAAATCTTCAAAAGTCACAGGTTGATTATTCACAATCGATTTCTTTCCCTCAATAACATCAAATAGCGAAGCCGTTTTGGTGATTTTAAATTCGGGAATGCTAATCACTTTAACAGGTTTTGACACTTCAGGAAGTTGATTATTATTCAGTTTCTGAAAAATATTCCTCAACGCATTGTATTTCGGAGTTGCCCAGCCCGCCTCACTTATTGGCGCATCATAATCGTAGCTCGTGAGATCAGGTTGAATATCTGAATTTTTATCATAATTGGCACCGCTCGTAAAGGCGAAGTTAGTTCCACCATGAATCATATAATAATTAAATGAAACCCCATTTTTAATATAAATTTCAGACTGCTTTACCACATCTTCAGTGCTGACTTTCACAAAAGGTTCCGCCCAATGATCCAGCCAGCCGGGATAATATTCAGCCACCATATAAGGTCCTTTTCCGCCATGGTATTCATCCACGCTTTTTTTAAGAACATCAACATTATTTTCACCATTTGCGGTAGGAAGTGCTCCCTTAATAGAACCGCCCACGAAATAAAAGCTTGAATCCGAAGTAAACAAAGGAACGGTAATCCCATGTTTTAAAAGCATGTCTTTTATTTTATAACTGTATTTTCGATGTTGCTCCAAGGAAATCTCTTTTCGTTGCTCCACGTAAGAGCCAAATTCGTTTTCAGCCTGAACCATAATGATTGGGCCTCCATGATCGATTTGAAGAGGAACAATCTGCTTCGTTAGCTGAGTAATGTATTTCTCACATTCATCAAGAAACGCTTTATTATCTGTTCGGATCTCTAAGTTTTTATTTTTCTGCAACCACCACGGATAACCACCGAATTCCCATTCCGCGCAAACGTAAGGTCCGGGGCGAATGATTACATACAAACCAACTTCCTGAGCGGTCTTAATAAATTTTTTTAAATCTTTTTCTCCTGAGAAGTTCCATTTGCCAGGTGATTCTTCATGATAATTCCAGAAAACATAGGTGGCAACGGTATTCAAACCCATGGCTTTCATCATCTGCAAACGATGTTTCCAATATTCCTGAGGAACTCGCGGATAATGCATCTCACCGGAATAAATGGTAAATGGTTTTCCGTTTAACAAAAAACTGCTATTTTTGATTTCGAAGCTTGAATTTGTATTTTGTGAAAACAAAAAGCTGCTCAAAAAAATCAAAACAATTGTACCGAAGTTTTGGATAATTTTTTTCATATTGTAAGGTGTAATTTTCATAAAATTAAAGAATAAAAATCAAGCAAAATATCAAACTGTAAGAATCATGAAAAAAACTGTAATAGTGCTAAACGCTATACTAATGTTGGCGGTAATTAGCTGTAAAAAATCAACAGAAAGCGGAAATAAAAGTGTGATGAAATCTGATGGTTCGGAACCTATTTTGGCAGATAATGGCAAGGTAGACTCCACCATTCATTACTCGACGGATGTAAACGGAAAAAAATCTGTAAAAACAGATTACGTTTATAAAGCAACAGACGGAAATTTGGTGAAGGTGGTTTTCAATTATGATGAAAATACCATGAGCGTAAGAAGCAACAATAAAACTTTCATCTTAAATAAAGTGGAATCTAAAGGAAATGAAACCACTTACGAAAAGATGGATATGAAGGCCACTGTGAAAGGCGACAGCCTGATTCTCGATCAGGGAGATAATTTGATTCAGCTTGTAAAAACGAAGATCTAAAACATAAAAAAACCGCTCAGAAATCTGAACGGTTTTTTTTATATATCTGATGAATATTATTCTTCAGTTTTTTCCTCTGTAGAATCAGCAGCTTCAGCCGTTGGCTCAGCAGCTTTTTCTTCTACTACAGGAGCTTCAGCTACTACAGCCTCTTTCTTAGGAGCTGTTGCAGATCTTCTGCTTCTTCTTGTAGTTTTCTTCTCTTCAGCATTAGGATTGTAAAGCTCGTTGAAGTCTACCAATTCGATAAGAGCAGTATCAGCAGCATCACCTGGTCTGAAACCTGTTTTGATGATTCTTGTATAACCACCGTTTCTCTCAGCGATTTTAGGAGCTACAGTTCTGAATAATTCAGTAACTGCCTCTTTGTTTTGAAGATATGAAAAAACAATTCTTCTATTGTGTGTAGTATCTTCTTTTGCTTTTGTTAATAGAGGCTCAACATATACTCTCAAAGCCTTAGCTTTAGCTACAGTAGTGTTGATTCTTTTATGCTCAATTAGAGAACAAGCCATATTAGAAAGCATAGCGCTTCTGTGAGAGGCTGTTCTTCCTAAGTGATTGAATTTTTTACCGTGTCTCATTATTAATTAATTATCAGCGTCTAATTTATATTTTGCAACGTCGAAACCGAAGTTAAGACCTTTTGAATGCACTAATTCTTCTAGTTCTGTCAAAGATTTTTTACCAAAATTTCTGAATTTCATCAAATCAGACTTACTGTAAGAAACCAATTCTCCAAGAGTTTCTACTTCAGCAGCTTTAAGACAGTTAAGGGCTCTTACAGAAAGATCCATATCTGCTAATTTAGACTTAAGTAGTTGTCTTGTATGAAGAGTTTCCTCGTCATATTGGATAGATGCTTTTACAGCTTCAGTTTCAAGAGTGATTCTCTCATCAGAGAACAACATGAAGTGATAAATTAATATCTTAGAAGCTTCAGTTAAAGCATTTTGAGGGCTGATAGAACCATCAGTCTCTATATCTAATACAAGTTTTTCGTAGTCTGTTTTTTGCTCTACACGATAATTTTCAATGCTGTATTGAACTTTCTTGATTGGCGTGAAAATAGAATCGATAGCAATAGTACCTACAGGCGCATTGTTCGACTTATTTTGTTCTGAAGGAACATATCCTCTACCTTTTTCAATGTTGAAAGTAATTTCGAAAGTTACATCACTGTTTAGGTTACAAATCACTAAATCAGGGTTTAGCACCTCAAATCCGTTGATAGATTTACCTAAATCACCAGCAGTAATAACCGTTTGTCCCGAAACTTTAGCAACAACCTGCTCGTTAGATTGGTTTTCTGCCGTAGCTTTTAATCTTACCTGCTTAAGGTTAAGAATAATTTCGGTAACGTCTTCGATTACTCCTGGAATAGTTGAAAATTCGTGCTCTACACCTTCTATTTTGATAGATGAAATAGCGTATCCTTCCAGAGAAGAAAGCAACACTCTTCTCAAAGCATTACCGATTGTAAGCCCGAAACCTGGTTCTAGTGGTCTGAATTCGAACTGACCTCTAAAATCATCAGAGTTAAGTAAAATTACTTTATCGGGTTTTATGAATTGTAAAATTGCCATATTATTGGGTTGAGCAAAAATTTGATTAAAAAATTATTTAGAGTAAAGTTCGACGATAAGGTTCTCCTTGATGTCTTCCGGGATTTGGATTCTTTCAGGAGCAGAAATGAAGGTACCCTCTTTCTTCTCATCGTTGAATTGTAACCACTCATAATTTGCTTTAGAAGCCAATGCATTAGTAACAACTTCAAGAGACTTAGATTTCTCTCTTACAGCGATTACATCACCAGCTTTTACCAAATACGAAGGGATATTAAGAATTTCTCCGTTCACAGTGATGTGTCTGTGAGAAACCAATTGTCTAGCTCCAGATCTAGTTTTAGCAAAACCTAATCTGTAAACAACGTTATCTAATCTAGACTCGCAAAGTTGCAATAGAACTTCACCAGTTACACCTTTACTTCTGTGTGCTTTATCGAATAAGTTAGCAAACTGTCTTTCTAAAATACCGTAAGTATATTTAGCTTTTTGTTTTTCAGCTAACTGAACTGCGTATTCAGATTTTTTAGCACCTCTTCTTTTGTTAGGACCGTGTTGTCCTGGCGGTTGGTTTTTTCTCTTCTCGAAGTTTTTGTCATCTCCGTAGATTGCAGCACCAAACTTTCTAGCAATCTTAGTTTTAGGTCCAATATATCTTGCCATAATGGGTAAATTCTAAAAATTAAACTCTTCTTCTTTTTGGTGGTCTACATCCGTTGTGTGGCATAGGAGTCACGTCAACGATTTCTGAAACTTCAATTCCTGAATTGTGGATAGATCTGATCGCAGATTCTCTACCTGCACCAGGACCTTTCACAAACACCTTTACTCTTCTTAAACCAGCTTCGTGAGCTACAGCAGAGCAATTTTCAGCTGCCATCTGAGCAGCAAATGGAGTATTCTTTTTAGAACCTCTGAAACCCATTTTACCGGCAGAAGCCCAAGAGATAACCTCTCCGTTTTTATTTGTTAAAGAAATGATGATGTTATTGAAAGAAGCCTGAATATGAGCTTCACCAATAGCTTCAACTTTTACTTTTCTTTTCTTAACTACTTTAGTTTGTTTTGCCATAATTCCTAACGATTATTTACTAGCTTTTTTCTTGTTAGCAACAGTTTTTCTCTTTCCTTTTCTAGTTCTAGAGTTGTTCTTCGTTCTCTGGCCTCTTAAAGGTAATCCAAGTCTGTGACGTATTCCTCGTTGGCATCCTATGTCCATCAATCTCTTGATGTTCAATTGCACTTCAGATCTTAATTCTCCTTCTACTTTTACGTTTTCTGAGATATACGTTCTGATTGCAGCCAATTCATCGTCATTCCATTCGTTGACTTTTTTGTCTTCGCTGATACCGGCAGCCTTAAGGATTTCAGAAGAAGTACTTCTTCCAACACCATAAATATAAGTTAAACCGATAACTCCTCTTTTGTTTTTTGGTAAATCAATACCTGAAATTCTCGCCATAATTTAATTTTAGCCTTGTCTTTGTTTAAATTTTGGGTTCTTCTTGTTGATTACGAACAGTACACCTTTTCTGCGTACGATTTTGCAATCAGCACTTCTTTTTTTAATTGATGCTCTTACTTTCATTTTGATAGTATTTATTTTTTAACAATAGCCAAATGGAACGAGTGCTCCATTTGGCAGATTGTTTTTAATATCTAAATGTAATTCTCCCTTTCGTTAAATCGTAAGGAGACATTTCTAATTTTACCTTATCTCCGGGTAAAAGTTTAATATAATGCATTCGCATTTTACCAGAAATATGAGCGATAAGAATATGCCCATTTTCTAGTTCTACACGGAACTGAGCGTTCGAAAGTGCTTCCGTTATAACGCCGTCTTGTTCAATATGTTTTTGTTTCGCCATAAATTAATATCCAGTCGTTCTTGATAATTTAGACTGCATTAAGCCATCATAATGATGGTTCAGCAGATACGTATTAATCTGTTGAACTGTATCTAAAATTACACCCACCATAATCAATAGTGATGTTCCCCCGAAAAATAGGGCGAACGCATCTGTCTGAACAAAGGTTCCATGCACAATTGCCGGAAGGATTGCAAAGATAGATAAAAATATTGCACCTGGCAAGGTAATTTTTGATAAAATATCATCTAAATAATCAGCGGTCTCTTTACCGGGTCTTACTTTCGGTACTAAACCTCCGTTTCTCTTCAAGTCATCAGCCATTTGGTTCACCGGAATCGTAATTGCAGTATAGAAAAACGAGAAGATAATAATTAATAGCGCGAACAATACATTGTACTGCCAGCTAAAAACATTCTTGAAACCTGCAAGAAAAGTATTGGACTCATCGAACTTGGTTAATAATCCGGGTACGAACATCAATGCCTGAGCAAAGATAATCGGCATTACACCCGCAGCATTTACTTTCAATGGAATCCACTGTCTTGCGCCCTGCATGAGATTTCTGTTTACACCTCCTCTTGCTTGAGCTCTGCTTACATACTGAATCGGGATTTTTCTAACAGCAACCGACAAGATTACAGCTAAAAGAACCACCAACATCCAGAATATCACTTCAATAAGGATCATGATTGATCCCATCCCTCCTTTTCCGTTCTGCACGGCCATTTCCTGTACGAATGCTTCAGGTAATCTTGAAAGAATCCCCACCATAATCAGGATAGAGATACCGTTTCCGATACCTTTGTCAGTGATTTTCTCACCCAACCACATTGCGAATACTGAACCTGCCACCAAGATTACAATACTTGGCAACCAGAACATAATAGAATTTGGCTCTACATAGTATGCAGACTGGAACTGAGCATATGGTAAGAATAATTGAGTAATAGAGGTTAAATAAGAAGGTGCCTGTACTAAACAAACTCCGATCGTTAACCATCTTGTAATTTGATTCAATGTATTTCTACCTGACTCTCCATCTTTCTGAAGCTTCTGAAGATAAGGGATAGCCATCCCCATCAACTGAACAATAATAGAAGCAGAAATATAAGGCATGATACCCAACGCCATTACGGAAGCGTGGCTGAAAGCTCCCCCCGTAAACGACGAAAGCAAGCCAAGGAGACCTGCTCCTTGCTTGTTACCGCCTTGATTTTTATAATGCTCTAAGAGATCTCCCACCTCTGCAAGGTTAATTGCAGGCAGTGAGATATAAGATGCGAATCTATACACAAGGATAATTCCCAAAGTAAAGAGAATTTTATCTCTAAGCTCTTTAAGACTCCAAATATTTTTGAGTGTTTGTATAAATTCTTTCATTAGTTACTATTATAAGGTAATTGCTTTTCCACCTGCTTTAGCGATAAGCTCTTCAGCAGATTTAGTGAATTTGTCAGCTGAGATAGAAACCGCAGATTTCAATTCTCCTCTACCCATAATTTTCACTAATTCGTTTTTAGTAATTATCCCGTTTTCAATAAGAACTTCTTTTGTAATATCTCCAGTGATAGATTTATTTTCAATTAAAGTCTGAATCGTATCCAGGTTAACCCCTCTAAACTCTTTTCTGTTTACGTTTTTGAATCCGAATTTCGGTAATCTTCTTTGTAAAGGCATCTGACCTCCTTCAAAACCGATTTTCTGAGAGTAACCGGCTCTTGCTTTCTGTCCTTTGTGACCTTTCGTAGCAGTACCTCCTTTTCCAGTACCTTGACCTCTACCAATTCTTTTTGAATTGAAAGTAGATCCTGCAGCTGGTTTTATGTTGTTTAAATTCATTTTAAAATTATTTTAAAAATTATTTTTGAACTTCAAGTAAATGACTAACTGCAGCTATCATTCCTAAAATAGAAGGAGTAGCTTCGTGTTCTACAACTTGGTGAAGTTTCTTTAATCCTAATGCTTCAAGCGTTCTCTTTTGGGTTTTCGTTCTTCCAATAGCGCTTCTTACTTGCTTTACTTTGATTGTTGCCATTGTTTATATATTAACCGTTAAACACTTTACTTAGTGAAACTCCTCTCATTCTAGCAATTTCTTCAGGTCTTCTGATGTCTAATAACGCTTTGAAAGTAGCTTTCACCACGTTGTGAGGGTTAGAAGATCCTTTAGATTTTGAAAGGATATCGTGAATACCAGCAGATTCCAATACCGCTCTTACCGCACCTCCGGCGATAAGTCCTGTACCGTGAGAAGCAGGTCTTAAGAAGATATCTGCACCACCGTATCTAGCAGTAGTTTGGTGAGGAATAGTGTGGTTCATTACAGGAACTTTAACAAGGTTTTTCTTAGCGTCTTCAACTGCTTTAGCAATTGCAGAAGCAACCTCTTTAGATTTTCCTAATCCGAAACCGATAATACCTTCTTCGTTTCCTACTACAACAATAGCAGAAAATCCGAAAGCTCTACCCCCTTTTGTTACTTTTGTTACTCTGTTAACAGCTACGAGACGATCTTTAAGTTCTAATCCTCCCGGTTTTACTCTTTCTATATTATCTAGTCCTAACATATTTTCCGAAATTTAAATGATTAGAATTTAAGTCCTCCTTCTCTCGCACCATCAGCCAAAGCCTTAACTCTACCGTGATATACGAATCCGTTTCTATCAAAAACAATATTTTCGATTCCTGCAGCAGCAGCTTTCACAGCGATAGCCTTACCTACAGCAACAGAAACTTCAGTTTTAGTTCCTTTAGCATCAACCCCCTTCTCTCTTGAAGAAGCGGAAGCTAAAGTTTTTCCACTGATATCATCGATTAACTGAGCGTAAATTTCCTTATTACTTTTGTATACAGATAATCTTGGCAATTCAGAAGATCCGGAGATTTTCCCTCTTACTCTTCTTTTGATTCTTATTCTTTTTTCTACTTTACTTAATGCCATAATACTTATAATTTATTAAGCAGATTTACCAGCTTTACGTCTAACAATTTCTCCTACGAATTTAACACCTTTTCCTTTGTATGGCTCAGGCTTTCTGAAAGATCTGATCTTTGCAGCAACCATTCCCAGAAGTTGGTTATCGTGAGACGTTAAAGTAATAATTGGGTTTTTACCTTTTTCAGTCAATGTATCAACTTTTACTTCACCTGGAAGTTCTAGTACAATACCGTGAGAGAATCCTAAAGCCAACTCAAGTTTTTGACCTGAATGAGAAGCTCTGTATCCTACCCCTACTAGTTCTAGTTTCTTTTCGAAACCTGTATTAACACCAACAATCATGTTATTGATCAACGCTCTGTATAAACCGTGAAGCGCTTTGTGTTGTTTAGTGTCAGATGGTCTGTTTACGTTCAGTTCTCCATCTTTTTGTTCAATAGTAATCCCTGCTGTAAGCTCCTGAGAAAGTTCTCCTTTAGGACCTTTTACAGTTACTACACCTTCTTTTTCAGTGATCGTAACTCCTGCAGGAACTGTTATAATTGCTTTACCAATTCTTGACATTTTCCTTTGATTAAAAATTAATAAACATAGCAGATTACTTCACCGCCTACTTTTTCTTCTCTAGCTTTCTTGTCAGTCATTACTCCTTTAGAAGTAGAGATGATAGAAATACCCAAACCGTTTAGTACTCTTGGAAGCTCAGCTGAACCTTTGTACTGTCTCAAACCTGGTCTAGAAGCTCTTTGGATAGACTTGATAGCCGGTTTGCTAGTTTGTTTGTCGTACTTTAAAGCGATTTTGATCGTACCTTGAACAGCGCTATCTTCAAACTTGTAGTTTAAGATATACCCTTGATCAAATAAGATCTTAGTAATCTCCTTTTTGATTTTCGATGCAGGAATTTCCACCACTTTGTGGCCTGCGCTTTGTGCGTTCCTTACTCTAGTTAGGAAATCTGAAATTGGATCTGTTACCATTTCTTTGTTTTAAATTATTGGTTAATGACAACCAGTATTGAAAAGACTTGAAGATTAAAGACTATTGGCTCCGAATGTTTCTTCACCTGATCTCTTTACCTTCAGTATCTCAACAACTTAATTGTCACTTTGATTTTTTTAATTTCATTTTATTCTAATAAACATAGCTAAAACGAAGATTAGTTTCCCAGAAAAAAATAATTTTCCTGAGCGGCTGCAAAAGTACAAAAAAAAATTTAAATACTATTTACTTTTTTCTCTGCCCCTAAGCCGACTTAATTTTGTACTCTATTTATTAAAATACAGCTGACTTATATAAATATAAAAGTCAGCTGTAAAATTTTTATTGCTTACCAACTAGCTTTCTTAACCCCCGGGATAAGACCGTTGTTTGCCATTTCTCTGAAAGTTACTCTGGAAATACCAAACGTTCTCATGTATCCTCTTGGTCTACCTGTTAGTTTACATCTGTTGTGTAATCTTACAGGAGAAGCGTTTTTTGGAAGTTTTTGTAAACCTTCGTAATCACCTGCTTCTTTAAGAGCTTTTCTTTTGTCAGCGTATTTAGCAACTAGTGCTTCTCTTTTGCGCTCACGCGCTTTCATTGATTCTTTAGCCATTTCTTAGTTCTTTTTAAATGGTAAACCGAAGTGAGTTAATAATGCTTTAGCTTCTTTATCTGTTTTCGCAGTTGTCACGAAAGTGATGTCCATCCCCTGGATTTTTTTCACTTTGTCAATCACGATCTCAGGGAAGATAATTTGCTCAGTAATACCTAAGTTATAATTACCTCTACCATCGAAACCATCAGCCTTAATACCAGAAAAATCTCTAATACGTGGTAAAGCAGAAGCAGTAAGTCTGTCTAAGAACTCATACATTTTGTTAGCTCTTAAAGTAACTCTAGCACCTACAGGCATACCTTTTCTCAATTTGAAAGCAGCTTCATCTTTCTTAGAGATAGTACCAACTGCCTTTTGACCAGTGATGTTCGTAAGTTCTTCTACAGCATAATCGATGATTTTTTTATCAGCAGTAGCGTCTCCTAAACCTTGAGATAAGATAATTTTCTCAAGCTTTGGTACCTGCATTACTGATTTGTATCCGAATTCTTCCATCATTGCAGGAACAATCGTTTCTTTATATGCTTTTTTGGGTCTTGCTATATATTCCATGTGTTATTTAAAATTATAAAGTTTCACCCGTTTTTTTGTTGATTCTTACTTTCTTATCTCCTTCGATTTTGTAACCTACTTTGATAGCTTTCCCGTCTTTACCAACTAAAGCTACGTTTGAGATATGAATAGAAGCTTCCTTCTCAGTGATTCCTCCTTGAGGGTTAGAAGCTGAAGGCTTAACGTGTTTTTTAACGATGTTAAGTCCTGCAACGATAACTCTAGGGTCTCTTCCTTCTTTTTTGATCACTTCAATAACTTCACCAGTACTACCTTTAAGACCTTTCTTACCTGTAGTTACGATTACGTTATCTCCTCTTTTTATTTTTAACTTTGACATTTTTTTTAAAATTTTAAATATTAAAGTACTTCAGGAGCTAATGAAATGATTTTCATATATTCTTTGTCTCTCAACTCACGAGCAACGGGTCCGAAAACACGTGTTCCTCTCATTTCTCCCGCTGCATTTAGTAATACACAAGCATTGTCTTCGAATTTGATGTATGAACCATCTTTTCTTCTCACTGCTTTTTTAGTTCTTACTACTACAGCTTTAGATACCTGACCTTTTTTAGCGTTTCCTGATGGTGTAGAATCCTTGATAGTAACAACGATTTTATCACCAACTGAAGCATATCTTCTTCTGGTTCCTCCCAGAACTCTAATAACTAGTACTTCTTTAGCACCTGTGTTATCAGCAACTTTTAATCTTGATTCTGTTTGTAACATTATTACTTAGCTTTTTCAATGATTCTTACTAATCTCCATCTCTTGCTCTTGCTCAAAGGTCTAGTTTCAGAAATTAAAACTGTATCTCCTTCGTTGCACTCGTTGTTCTCGTCATGTGCAGTATATTTTTTCGTTTTCAAAACGAATTTACCGTACATCGGGTGCTTTACTCTTGTAGTTTCGCTAACAACAATAGTTTTTTCCATTTTATTACTGGAAACCACTCCGATTCTTTCTTTTCTTAAATTTCTATCCATTGTAAAATGAAATTATTGTTTGTTAGTTAACTCAGTATTTAGTCTAGCGATTGTTTTTCTCAAATCTTTGATTTGAATCGGGTTTTCAATTGGACTGATTGCGTGAGCCAATTTCAATTTAGAATATTGAGCTTTTGCTTCAGTTAATTGAGCTTGAATATCACCCGCGCTTAAATTTTTAATATCAGCTTTTTTCATTGTATTCAAAGATTAAAGAGGTTTAACAAAATCGTTAGCAACGATGAATTTAGTAACTACTGGTAATTTTTGTGCCGCAAGTCTTAAAGCTTCCTTAGCGATCTCGTAAGGAACACCTCCAATTTCGAACATAATTTTACCTGGTTTTACTACAGCTACCCAATATTCCACAGCACCTTTACCTTTACCCATACGTACTTCCGCTGGCTTTTTAGTAATTGGCTTATCCGGGAAGATTTTGATCCATAGTTGACCTTCTCTCTTCATATATCTTGTCGCAGCGATACGAGCAGCTTCAATTTGTCTTGCAGTGATCCAAGCACCTTCTGTCGCCTTAATCCCGAAAGTTCCATAAGCAAGTTGACTACCTCTTTGGGCATTCCCCTTCATTTTCATCTTATGAACTCTACGGAATTTGGTTCTTTTTGGTTGTAACATAATTTCTAAATTTTAGATTTTAGATTTTAGATTTTAGATTTTTTTTATTTTAAAAAAGTAACGGTAATTTAAAATTCAAAATTTCTATCTAAAATTTTTAATTATTATTGTTATTATTGTTGTTGTTTTTTCTAGGTCTTCTGTTGTCTCTGTCTCCTCCTCTGTTTCCTCTGTCTGACTGACCTCCTTTTTTCTGTTGTCCCACTAGTGGAGAAAGTTCTCTTTTTCCGTAAACTTCACCTTTCATGATCCAAACTTTTACACCTAGCTTTCCGTACTGAGTAAGTGCCTCACCAATGTGATAATCGATATCTGCTCTGAAAGTAGACAAAGGAATTCTTCCGTCTTTGAAAGATTCTGATCTTGCCATTTCAGCACCGTTCAATCTACCAGAGATCTGAACTTTGATACCTTCTGCACCCATTCTCATTGTACCTGCAATAGCCATCTTCACAGCTCTTCTGTAAGAGATTCTGTTTTCGATTTGCTTAGCAATGCTATCTGCAACTAATACTGCATCAAGCTCAGGTCTTTTGATTTCGAAGATGTTGATCTGAATATCCTTTTTAGTCAATTTCTTCAACTCTTCTTTCAATTTATCAACTTCCTGACCTCCCTTACCGATGATAAGTCCCGGTCTAGCAGTAGTAATTGTAACTGTTACTAATTTTAATGTTCTTTCAATATAAATTCTTGAAATCCCACCTTTAGATAATCTTGCTTCAAGGTATCTTCTGATTTTGTAGTCTTCAGCGATTCTGTCTCCATAATCGTTTCCACCAAACCAGTTAGAATCCCATCCTCTGATGATACCTAATCTGTTACCAATTGGATTTGTCTTCTGTCCCATACCTTGATTAATTTGCTTTTGTACCTAAGATTAGTGTAATGTGGTTTGATCTTTTTCTGATTCTGTACCCTCTACCTTGTGGAGCTGGTCTTAGTCTCTTCAATTGTCTTGCACTGTCTACAAAAATTTCTTTTACGATAAGGTTTGCCTCTTCAATATCAGCACCTTCGTTTTTAGTCTGCCAGTTTGCCATTGCAGAAAGAAGAACTTTCTCCAATTTGTTTGCCGCATCTTTTTTAGAATATTTTAGAATGCTTAAAGCTTTTTCTACTTCTACTCCTCTGATGATATCAGCAACTAATCTCATTTTTCTTGGAGAAGACGGGCAATCATTGTGTAACGCTTTCGCTACATCTTGATTTGTTAATTTACGTGCTAATGCACTTTCTCTTTTTCTTGATCCCATGATTATCTGCTTCCTTTGTTTTTGTTACCACCATGACCTCTGAAAGATCTTGTTGGAGAAAATTCGCCTAACTTGTGACCCACCATGTTTTCTGTAACATAAACAGGGATAAAAGATTTCCCGTTGTGTACTGCAATAGTTTGCCCTACGAAGTCTGGAGAAATCATTGATGCTCTAGACCAAGTTTTGATAACTGTTTTTTTATTAGCCTCTATATTTGCCTGAACCTTCTTATCTAAAGTATGATGAATGAACGGTCCTTTTTTAAGTGATCTTGCCATAATTATTTTCTTTTAGATACGATGTAACGGTTAGACACTTTGTTTTTCTTTCTAGTTTTGTAACCTTTAGCCGGTTTACCGTTTCTAGATCTTGGGTGACCTCCGGAAGAACGTCCTTCACCACCTCCCATTGGGTGATCTACTGGGTTCATTACTACCGCTCTTGTTCTTGGTCTTCTACCTAACCATCTGCTTCTACCAGCCTTACCTGATACAGTTAACTGGTGGTCAGAGTTAGAAACTGATCCAATCATTGCATAACATTCAGTAAGGATCATTCTAGATTCTCCTGAAGGCAATTTAATGATTGCATATTTTCCGTCTCTTGAAGTTAATTGAGCTGAAGAACCAGCACTTCTCGCTAAAATTGCACCTTGACCAGGCTTCATTTCAACACAAGAAATTACTGTACCTAAAGGAATGTTTTTCAACTTCATTGCGTTCCCTACATTTGGTTCTACGCTTTCACCAGAAATTACTTTCTGATCCACCTTGATACCGTTTGGAGCGATGATATATCTCTTCTCTCCGTCTGCGTACTCTAATAAAGCGATAAATGCAGTTCTGTTTGGATCGTATTCTACAGATTTTACAGTTGCTTCAACGTTTGCTTTGTTTCTTTTGAAGTCAATAATTCTGTATTTCTTTTTGTGTCCACCGCCGGTGTAACGCATGGTCATTTTACCAGTTTGGTTACGTCCACCTGACTTTTTAATACCAACTGTTAGAGATTTCTCTGGTTTGTTGGTAGTAATTTCCTCAAAATTATTTACAATTCTGAATCTCTGTCCCGGGGTGATAGGTTTTAATTTTCTAACAGACATTACTATTATTTATAATTAATAATTAATTTACAGCAAAAATATCGATAACCTCACCTTCAGCAAGTTTGATTACCGCTTTTTTCAATTTGTTTGTCTTTCCTACTTGAAGACCTTTTTTAGTGTATTTTGAAGAAACCTTCGGAGCATAAATCATTGTGTTAACGTCTGCTACTTTTACACCGTAAGCTGCTTCAACAGCTTTTTTAATCTGGATTTTATTCGCCTTAGTATCAACTAAGAAAGAATAAGAACCTCTTAAATCTGTAAGGTAATTAGCCTTTTCTGAGATAACTGGTTTAATAATAATAGACATGACTTATTTCTTTAAATTTTCTTGGAATTTCTCGATAGCACCTTCTAAGAATACGATCTCACCTGCATTGATTAGGTCATAAGAGCTAATTTCGTTGTAAGTAAGAACTTTAGTCTTAGGTAGGTTTCTTGAAGACAAATAAACATTCTTGTTTGCCTCATCTAAGATGTAAAGAGATTTTTTACCTTCGAATCCTAAAGCGTTATTGATGTTGATAAACTCTTTAGTTTTAGGAGTTTCGAAATTGAAAGCCTCTAATACTTTGATGCTGTTATCTCTCAATTTCTGAGATAAAACAGATTTTTTAGCTAATCTCTTAAGAGCTTTGTTCAATTTGAATCTGTAGTCTCTAGGTTTTGGCCCGAATACTCTACCCCCACCTCTGAAAGTTGGAGATTTAATATCACCATATCTAGCAGATCCAGATCCTTTTTGCTTCTTAAGTTTTTTCGTAGAAGCAGTAATTTCGCTTCTCTCTTTTGCTTTATGAGTTCCTTGTCTTTGTGCAGCAAGGTACTGTTTAACTTCTAAGTAAACCGCGTGCTGATTTGGCTCAATTCCGAATACTGTTTCGTCTAGAGTTACTTTTCTTCCGGTCTCTTTTCCTGATGTATTTAATACTACTAGTTCCATTTTCTGATAATTACATAAGAATTTTTAGCTCCCGGAACAGCACCTTTTACTACTAAAAGATTTTGTTCTTGATCCACTTTTAATACTTGAAGGTTTTGAACAGTTACCTGCTCACCTCCCATTCTTCCAGCCATTCTCATCCCTTTGAATACTCTTGAAGGGTCTGATCCAGCACCGATAGAACCTGGAGCTCTAAGTCTGTTGTGCTGACCATGAGTCGCCTGCATTACACCTCCAAATCCGTGTCTTTTCACAACACCTTGGAAACCTTTACCTTTAGAAGTACCTGTTACGTCTACATATTCACCTTCGATGAATAATTCAACATTTACTTCCTCTCCTACTTTAGCATCAGCGAATCCGTCGTGGAACTCAACCAATTTAGCTTTAGGAGCAGAACCAGCCTTTTTGAAATGACCAGCTAACGCTTTACCAACGTTCTTCTCACTCTTGTCATCGAAACCTAATTGAACGGCAGAATAACCGTCAACTTCTAAGGTTCTGACCTGTAAAATCGAGCATGGACCTGCTTGAATAACTGTACAAGGAATATTTTTCCCAGCTTCGTCAAACAAAGACGTCATACCGATTTTTTTACCAATAATACCTGACATTGTTTATGTTATAATAAAATTTATCCTTTATTTATCCCCATTTTTCGGAAGTCTGAAGCAATTTCTACTTTTGATATAGGCATACTACGCCCCTAAAATGAGTGTGCAAATGTATGAATAATTTTCTAACTGACAAATATTTACAACAAAATATTTTGATTTTTAATCATTTAGATGATTTTGGAAAAATTCGGGCGAAATTTCAGGGAAAATATTTTTGAATTACAGATAATTTAAAAATGAGTTGATTTTTACTTAATAATTACACTCACTCCAATTTCCTCAAGATTATTTTTATCTTCTTCTAAAATCTCCTGATCGGTGATCAAGTAATCTATTTTGTCTAAAGAAGCAATTTTTCCGAAGCCCTTTTTATTCAGTTTTGAAGAGTCGGCAAGAATAACAACCTTGTCAGAACATTCGATCATTAATTGATTTAAATGAGCCTCTGCCGCGTTCGAAGTACTGATCCCAAAGTCCATATCAATTCCATCCACGCCGAGAAATACTTTATTACAAGAAAACTGCTTTAGAATTCCCTCAGAAATAGAACCCACAATAGAAGTCGAGCTTTTTCTCACCTCCCCACCTAACTGTATTATATTAATGTTAGGATTATTACAAAGTTCGATCGCCACGCGTAAAGAAGAAGTAAGCACAGTCAGCGGTCCGAAGTTCACCAGCATTCTCGCCAAATAATGCATTGTTGTTCCGGAAGCCAGAATAATACAGTCGTTTTCCTGAATTAAAGACAAAGCTGCCTTTGCAATTCGCTGCTTCGCTTCTACATTGATGCTTTCCTTTTCATCCACATTTTTTTCGTATGCATAACGAATATGCTTGCTCGCCCCGCCATGATTTCGAAAAAGCAGTCCCAGACTTTCAAGATAATTTAAGTCTTTCCGGATCGTCACCGAAGAAACATTAAACTTTTCACACAAATCCTGAACAAGAACATGATCTTTCTTTTCGATTTCTTTTAAAATATCATGATGTCTAGACAGTAACTTTTCCATGTGAAATTAATTTCTTCAAAAATATTACTTTTTTTTCATATTAAAAATTTCATTTAATTTCTTTTTGATTTCATTTTAAATTTATACATTTGAAAACGAAACACAACGAAACATTATGAAACGAAGCCTGGAACTCAGCAAACTCAGCACGGTAAAAGAATGGGACTTCATAATTATTGGCGGGGGCGCCAGTGGTTTAGGTTCGGCATTAGACGCTACCAGCAGAGGTTTTAGAACGTTATTACTCGAATCTCATGATTTTGCCAAAGCTACTTCCAGCCGAAGCACCAAGCTTGTCCACGGCGGGGTAAGATATTTAGCGCAGGGCGATATTGGGCTGGTTAAGGAAGCATTAAAGGAAAGAGGCTTATTGGCTAAGAATGCAGCGCATGTCGTAAAAAATCAGTCTTTTATCATTCCGAATTACACTTGGTGGGGCGGAATTTATTATAAAATAGGACTTTCGATCTATGATTTTCTTGCAGGGAAATTAAGCTTAGGCAGAACGAAATACATCAGCAAAGCAAAAACAGTTGAAAAACTGCCAACCATCGAGCAAAAAGATCTGGCCAGCGGTGTTGTTTATCAGGACGGACAGTTTGATGATGCCCGCCTAGCCATTAATTTAACTCAAACAATTATTGAAAAAGGCGGAACTGCGGTTAATTATGTAAAGGTTATTAATTTAATTAAAAACGATTCCGGAAAGATCACAGGTGTAATTGCTGAAGATCAATTCTCGAAACAGCAATTTGAAATTAAAGCGAAAGTCGTGATCAACGCGACCGGAGTTTTCACCAATGACATATTAAATATGAATAACCCAAAACATGGAAAACTTGTGGTGCCAAGTCAGGGAATTCATTTGGTTTTGGATAAATCTTTCTTAAAAAGCGATGACGCGATTATGATTCCGAAAACTTCGGACGGAAGAGTTTTATTTGTCGTTCCTTGGCACGACAGAGCTTTAGTGGGAACCACGGATACGCTTTTGGAAAATGAAAGTTTTGAACCGAGAGCCTTAGAAGATGAAATTACATTTGTTTTAAACACTGCTAGACAATATTTAGCAAAAAAACCAACCCGAGAAGATGTAAAATCGGTTTTTGCAGGGCTTCGACCGTTAGCCGCTCCCAAAGATGGTGCAAAAAGTACCAAAGAAGTTTCCCGAAGTCATAAAGTGATTACTTCTGAAACCGGATTAATCTCAATTATCGGCGGAAAATGGACCACTTACCGAAAAATGGCAGAAGATACTGTGGACGAAGCAATGAAAGTTCATAAACTAGGAATTACTACTTCAAAAACCGAAAACCTTTCGATTCATGGAAATGTGAAACCTGAGACCGTAGACAGAACCCATCATTTATATGTATACGGTTCGGATATTCCTGAAATTAAAAAATTACAGCAAAGCAATTCAGAATTTGCAGAAAAAATACATCCTGAACATCCTTTCACGATTGCGGAAGCTGTTTGGGCAGTAAGAAACGAAATGGCAGAAACCGTCGAAGATATTTTGGCGAGACGCGTAAGATTATTATTTTTAGACGCGAGAGCTGCTATCGACAGTGCAGAAAAAATCGCTTCAATTATCGCAAAAGAAAACGGACATTCCCAAGAATGGATCAACGAACAAACGAATGAATTTATAGAATTGGCAAAAGGCTATTTACTGATTCCTTATTCTCCAAAAACAAATCATTCTAAATAAATGAACACTTATGAAAGAGAAATTAATTCTGGCTTTAGATCAGGGGACTACATCGTCCCGAGCCATCCTCTTCAATCACAACGGGCAAATAAAATACATTTCCCAAAAGAATTTTGAACAAATATTTCCTAAACCCGGCTGGGTAGAACACGATCCGAATGAAATATGGTCATCTCAGATATCCGTAGCGGCAGAAATTATTGCCAAAGCCGGAATCTCAGGTCTGGAAGTTGCTGCCATCGGCATTACCAATCAGCGTGAAACCACTGTTGTCTGGGATAGAGAAACGGGCGAACCGATTTATAATGCGATCGTTTGGCAAGACAGAAGAACCTCTAAATATTGCGACGAACTAAAAGAACAGGGACATACAGAAATCATTAAAGAAAAAACAGGTCTTGTATTGGATGCTTATTTTTCTGCCACAAAACTGAAATGGATTTTAGATAATGTAGAAGGAGCAAGAGAAAAAGCCGAAGCCGGAAAACTGTGTTTCGGAACTGTCGATACCTGGCTGATCTGGAAACTTACCCGCGGAAAAATGTTCATCACCGATGTTTCTAATGCAAGCAGAACAATGCTTTTAAATATTCATACTTTAGAATGGGATGAAGAACTTTTAAGCTTATTTAATATTCCTAAAAATATATTGCCTACCGTAAAACAAAGCAGCGAAGTATATGGTGAAACGGCTACTACTCTATTTTCAACCAAAATTCCTATTGCGGGAATTGCGGGAGATCAGCAGGCCGCTTTATTCGGGCAAATGTGTACAAAACCGGGAATGGTAAAAAATACTTACGGAACCGGATGTTTCCTTTTAATGAATACCGGAACTGAAGCTGTTTTATCCAAAAACAATCTGCTAACAACTGTTGCCTGGAAAATTAATGGAGAAGTAAATTATGCCTTGGAAGGCAGTGTTTTCGTCGGTGGCGCAGCAATTCAGTGGTTGAGAGATGGTTTAAAACTCATCAGATCTGCAGAAGAAATCAATGATCTTGCAAAATCAGTGGAAGATAATGGCGGCGTTTATTTTGTTCCTGCATTAACGGGATTGGGCGCTCCTTACTGGGATCAGTATGCCCGAGGAACCATTGTGGGCGTTACCCGCGGAACAACCAACGGACATATCGCAAGAGCCACTTTAGAAGGTATTGCTTTTCAGGTGTATGATATTGTGAAAGCAATGGAAGCAGATTCTGGAAGAGAAAGTTTAGAATTGAGAGTGGATGGCGGTGCTTCGGCGAGTAATTTATTAATGCAGATTCAATCCGATTTATTTGGATTTAAAATCACAAGACCAAAAACATTAGAAACAACGGCCTTAGGAGCTGCTTATCTTGCAGGATTGGCGGTCGGTTACTGGAAAAGCATTGACGAAATCCAGTCGCAATGGATTGTTGATAAAGATTTTCATCCAGAGCTCGCACAGGAAAAAGTAGAGAAAATGGTAACGACATGGAACAAGGCCGTGCAACGTTCTCAAAGCTGGATTGAAGATTAATTTCACCTTATAAAAACTAAGATATGACTACATTTATAGCAGAACTTATCGGAACCATGCTGATGATCTTATTAGGAAACGGCGTGGTGGCCAACGTAGTTTTAAAAGGTACGAAAGGAAATAATTCCGGCTGGATTGTAATTACGACCGCCTGGGCGCTAGCCGTTTTTGTCGGCGTAACCGTTGCCGGTCCGGTGAGTGGTGCACATTTGAATCCCGCTGTAACATTAGGATTAGCCTTCGCAGGAAAATTTTCGTGGGATCTCGTTCCAACGTATATTGCTGGAGAAATGATCGGGGCAATGTTGGGTGCTTTTCTTGTATGGCTTTTTAATAAAGATCATTTTGAAATTACAGAAGATGAAGGCGCTAAACTCGCTTGTTTCAGCACAGGTCCGGCTATAAGAAAACCTTTATCAAATTTAATCAGTGAAATCATCGGAACTTTCGTGTTGGTATTTGTCATCTTCAATTTTGTGGATGCCAGCATTTATGTAAACGATGCATCGGAAGCGAAAATAGGTTTGGGAACTGTAGGCGCATTGCCGGTAACTCTATTGGTCTGGGCCATCGGACTGTCTTTAGGCGGAACCACCGGATATGCAATTAATCCGGCTCGTGATCTGGGACCAAGAATTATGCATGCCCTTCTTCCAGTAAAAGGAAGCAGTGACTGGGGCTATGCATGGATTCCCGTTTTGGGGCCTGTTATCGGAGCCGCCCTTGCCGCATTATTACATTTAAGTTTAAACTTTTAGTAAAAACGATATGAAAGAGCCATCCTATTTCGGATGGCTTTCTTATTTAAACACAAATTACATGAATATTTTCACCAATAAACAGTATGAAGTATGACTAAAATAATTCCAATATTTTAAACCATTAAGATACTGTTAAGAAGTTTAGAAAAATTAAGGTGAGCGTCATAGTAATTAGTCATTCCTTAAAAACCAAGTAATATTTTGATTATCAGTTTTATGCACTTATATTTCGTAAAAAATCGTTGTAAAAAATTGCAATAAATTGTATTTTTAGGATATAAAAAGTGGCAAAATGTTAGGCAAAATAAGAGAGGATTTACAGCAGAATTTATTCAAGACCAGGCTTACGGAGCTTATTAATATGGAGCATCCGGTGGTAAAATTAGCTGGGGAGATTTCCTGGGATAAAATGGAGTCAGAGTTTGAGAAATTATTTTCAGAAAACGGAAGACCTTCTATTGCTATCCGTAAAATAGCAGGAATGCTTTTGCTCAAGGAAATGTTTAAAGAAAGTGATGAAAGTGTAATAGAGAGATGGATTGAGAATGCGTATTGGCAATATTTTACCGGAGAAACCTTTTTCCAGACAGAGCAGCCTTTCGATCCGAGCAATTTTGTACACTTCAGAAAAAGAATTGGAGATAAGGGTTTGGAATTTCTTTTGGGACAAAGCGTTTCTCTCCATCCCAAAGCCAAAACAGAAGATGAAGTTCAGGTAGATACGACGGTTCAGGAGAAGAACATTACCTTTCCTACCGATGCCAAATTAGCAAAAAAAGTAATCGACAATTGTAGAAAAATAGCAGAAAAAGAGAGCGTTGTACAAAGACAAAGCTACAGAAGAGTGAGCAAACAATTATTGCGGGACGCTTTTTTTGGACATCATCCCAGAAGACAGAAGAAGGCAAAAATGGCGAGGAAAAAGCTCAGGACGATTGGTAAAAGAGTTCTTCGGGAATTGGAAAGAAAACTTCCTAAAGATGTTTTGAAAGGCTACGAAGACGTTTTTAAAATTTACCTTAAAGCACTCACCCAAGAACGTACCACGAAAGATAAAATTTACAGTCTTCACGAGCCACAAGTTGCGTGTATTGCGAAAGGAAAATCGGGAAAAGCATACGAGTTTGGGACAAAAGTAGCAGTAGTAAGAGGTCGGAAAACAGGGATCATCAGCTCGGTAAAGAGATTTTCTGGCAATCCTCACGATAGTAAAACTCTTGAAGAATCATTGGCACAGAGTGAGAGGGTAAGAAAATCCGTTGGCGGAACAAGACCTACGAAAGCCACTACAGACAGAGGATTTAAAGGAATCAAAGAAGTGGAAGGAACAGCAATTTTGCTTCCCGCAAAAAAAGAAAAAACAAAATATGGGCAACAAGTAGCCAGATTAAGATTCCGGGCAAGAGCAGCCATAGAACCTTGTATCTCTCATTTAAAAAGAAACCACTCCTTAGGATTAAACTTCCTGAAAGGAGTGGCTGGAGATATTAATAATGCATTATTAGCAGGGATTGGATACAATTTGAAGATGAGATTGAATCAAATCAAACAACAAATTCTTCTTTGGCTCGAACTTGTTCTCCGAATCTTTTTAGGCAAATATAATTTTCAAAGTCAAAAAACAGCTTTTTAAGGAGCGACTAATTAATATAAATATTCTCAATTTCAATCTTTTATCAGCAGAATTAAATTTTATCTGCGATAAAATCCTTGTGCCTTAAAAACATTCACCATTAAAAAAATCTTTGCGACTTTGCGATTAACCAACAAACAACAATTCTCCCTAAATCAAAATTAAATTCAAATTTTTCATCAAATCACAAAAACTCATTAATCACCGTAATTTTACGGTTTACTTTTTGCTGAGATATTTTTACTTTTGAAAAAAATTTTAATTATGAAAAAGCTTTTTTGTTTATTGATTCTATGCATCGGCTTCTTATCTTTTGCACAGTCGAAAGTACCGTTTGTCGGGAAAAGATTTTATGATATTGTTGAAGGCTTCAGCGGAAGTGGAACTCCCGCCTACTATGTAGACATCAAGAAAAACGGAGATGTACATTTCGGATACGTTCAGGTGAATCAGGCAGACGGAACTGAAACAGCGGAAGACATTAATGTAGGGAAATACAATCCTAAAGTAATGACCGTCCATTTTAAAAAGTTCAATGAAACTTTTAATCTTAAACTTGAAAAAGATAAAATTTATTTAACCGATAAAAACGGAAATATTCAGAAAACGTCAGATTGCTGTTCGGTAGCAGAAAGCACAGATCCTGACACGAAATGTTCTTGTGAAAGCGAACTGTTCAAACCATGATGCATATAAGACCATTTCTTCTTCTGATCTTCTTATCTTTCATTTCGTGTGGAAAAAGAGACCATCATCCCTATACCTTTTATTACTGGAAAACGAAACTGGCTTTAGATAAAACCGAAAAAGACATTCTCAAAAAAGCCGGCGATCCTATTTTATACACTCGTTTTTTCGATGTTGATAAAGTAGATGGAAAGTTTCAGCCCATTGGAGTCATTACAAAAGATAAAAGTTTTGAAACCGATAAGCAAATTGCGCCCACGGTTTTCATTACCAACCGAACTTTTCTGTATATCAAAAAAGAAAACATCCCATTTTTGGCGGAAAAAGTTCATCAATTGATTCAGAAAAAAACAGCTGAATATCATTTAAAAACAAATAATGAAATTCAGATCGATTGTGACTGGACAGCCGGAACTCGGGATGATTACTTCACTTTTTTAAAAGAACTAAAAAGAATCTCGGGAAAAGAAATTACCTGTACGCTTCGGCTTCATCAGGTAAAAGATAAGGCACAAACCGGAATCCCGCCTGTTGCGAAAGTTTTTCTGATGTGCTACTCTACTTCTTCGCCGCTTGAAAATTCGGATAAAAATTCTATTCTGGATGTTAATATTCTGAAAAGTTATCTTTCAAAACTCGAAGAATATCCGATTAAAAAAATTGAAGTGGCACTTCCCATTTATTCATGGGGAATTGTGACGAATCATCTGGGAAAACACAGATTAATTAATGCGTTATCGCAAAAAGATCTGGATAATCCTGACTTCAGAAAAATATCGGAGAATGAAATTGAAATTCAGAAAGACGGATTTTATTTCGGTAATTTTCTGAATAAAGGTTTTAAAATTAAGATTGAAGAGATTTCCGATCAACAGCTTCTGGACGTTATTCATTTCCTTGACAAAAAAATTCCACAATACAATATCATTTATTATCAATTAGATAGTAAATTTGTTATCAACCAAAATTTTAATTTAATCTAAATTTATAATATAATTGATTTTAGAAAATCATCGTTGCATCGAATAGGTTTTGAAAAGCTGTATTGAGAAATTATCAAGAGTTCTCGATACATTTTTCTTCGCTTTGCTACGAAAAACACTCGAACTGACGAAGGTTTCAAAATTAATTGAGGGTAAATTACATTCATTTAAAAAATTAAAAACACCACAGCTAATATGAAAAAGTACCTACTTTCATTTGCCGTACTATCACTTTTTTACACAAAATCTGATGCCTGTGCATGGGCTGATCCTGATTATGATTATTTCAATCTTTTCACACAGTCCATTATAAAAGATAAATCTTATTTGCCGTTTTTACACAGCTATTCCACAAGATTTTATACCGACTACAGTCCTTCGCTTCTGGCTCAAATCCCGGATGAGAATATTGAAGCGTGGAAAAAATACTTTAACAATCAGCTCAGTTACTCCGAAACGTTGTTTTTGGTGAATAAAATGAGCATGAATGATTTAAATGAATTAAAAAAAGGAAATCCAAACAACCAATTGCTAAAAAAACTGGGAACGGGTTTCTACACAAAATATACAGAAGGAATTGATTATCTGATTGAGGCAAAATATCTGGAGCCTTATATGAAAATCAATTATATTGAAAGTTCGGATTCATTTTATTACCGCGAAGATCAGAAAGATGTAAATGCTACAAATCTTGATTACAATAAAACGATTGCTGCATTAACGTCACTTTATAACGCTGCCAAAAATCCGGAAATTAAGCAACGTTACGGTTTCCAGCTCGTGCGTTTTAATCATTATACCCGAAATTACGATGCCGCAGCTCAGGCTTTTAAAACCTATGTCGCTCCTATCAAACTGAAAGGCGCCCCTTATATTATGGCACTCGATCAGCTTGCCGGCGCACAACGCGGGATGGATATGAACAGTGAAGCCAACTGGAACTTTTTTCAGGTTTTCAAAGACAGTAAAAGCCGTAAAGAGTCTGCCTTTGTTTCGATGCAGCTGTCGGATACCGCTTCATTTAATAATATTTTAAAAAGAGCGAATACGAACGACGAAAAAAATATGGCGTATTTTCTTTTAGGCTATCAGGATTTTACCAATCCGATTCCTTTGATGGAAAAAATGTATGACATTAACCCTGATTCGGAAATCCTGAAAGTAATGGCAGCAAGGAGCATTAATGAAATTGAAAGAAGCTATCTTCCGACCTATTATTATGCTTCAGCTGAAAATGGAACTGCGGTTAAAAATTCTACACAAAACAATTCAGATAAAACAAATACTGAAACTGCTGAACCTAAAAAGGAGGAATTATCTTTCTGGCAAAAGATTGTAAGGTTCTTTAAAAATCTTTTTGGAGGTTCAAAATCGAAAGGTGAAACAGGAAATAAAGCTGATCAAAGTGATGATGAATTGCTGGATAACCCGAATAGAATTCCTGTATATTCTAAGAATAATTCGTATTACTGGTCTGAAAATGATCAACAAAAAGACTTTTTGGATGATTTGCAAAAATTTGCTTCTAAAACAAAAGAAAAATCAAAGGATGAATACTGGCAGATCGCCGATGCTTACCTCATGTTTTTGAAAAAAGACTATAAAGCAAGCACTGAGATTTTAGAAGATATTAAAACCACCAATCCGGAATATCTTGAAGAAATTAAAAGAATGAAAGTGTTGAATGATATTGTTTCTCAGCCTAAAATTGATGCAAAATATGAAGATCATTTGATGAAAGATTATGCTGAATATTTTGTGGAAAAACCGGTAAAAAAAGACAGCACAAATCAATATGATGAATATGGAACGGCGCCGTCAACTGCAGATTTCTTAAAAGATGTTTTGGCCAACCGTTATTTCCTGCAAGGTGAAGACGGAAAATCTTACCTGATGAATAATAAGCTGTCGGATCTTCAGTATAACCCGAACTCCAGCTTGGTAAAAAGTGTTGAAGAATTTTACAGAAAACCGAATAAGACTCAGTTTGAACAACAGATCATTTCTAAAAATATGGATAATGTGGGGAATATGGATGCGTTTTTCAGTGTGATCTATGGTGACAGAGCGATGAGAACGGCCGACTTTGCCAAAGCGAAATCGTATTATGAAAAAGCGCAGACCTTCGCCGGAATTCCGAGAGAAAACTATGAGCGCTATAATCCACTAACCGGAAATTATGAAAAACTTGTTTATGACGGCAAAAATTATGACGGTTTCCACAATATTTCAAATCTGATCTTCGGACACAATACCTGGGAAAGTTTTGAAAGTCCGCAAGACCAAAGTATGAAAGCGGAAGATTACAGCCCCTTCCCTTTCATTAAACCCAATATGAATAAACTGGAACTTGCAAATGCTCTTCTTCAACTTAAACAAATCGGAAACGGAAAGGATGAAAAGTCGGCCAAAGCCAATCAGCTCATCGGAAATGTTTTGTATAATACTTCTGTTTTAGGGTATTACCGACAGGTTTTCGTGATGGATGTTGACAACAGCAATGGTGGAAAGTATGATTTCTGGACAACTGATCGCAAAAATCCTTACCAATATTACTATAAAAACTTTTTGGACACTACGTATATTGAGCCTGATAATTTTGACCTGTCGATTAATTATTATCAAAAAGCTCTTAACACGTCTAACAATAAAGAAGAAAAAGCAAGAATATTATTCCAGATGGCCAGCGCCGAGCAAGGAAAGTATTATCAGTATGAAGCAAAAAATCCGGCTAATATTGATTATTCTGATCCAAAATGGTCCGAGAAAAATGCCGCTCACGATCTGCAAATGACAACCACCAAACATGAAAAATACAAAACGTATTTTGCTATTTTAAAGAATCAGTATTCGGATACTGAAACAGCAAAAGGGCTGATGGGTAGCTGTATTTATTTTGAGTATTTTATGAAGTAGTAGATTGTTTTATTTTCAAAATAAAAAATATTTATACAAATCAGGCTGTCTTTTTATAGACAGCCTGTTTTTCTATTTGAAGCCACGAGTGAGACGCTCGCGCCAGCGGGGGATTATTATTTATCTATAATCAATCATTCAAAAACTAAATCATATTCTTTTGATAGTTTTTCATTGGTAACTAATCTCCATCCCTCCTTTAATTTTTCTTCTGCCTTTTCCCCAACGTAAAAATTGTCTATTTTTTTGAATTCTTTCTTTATATGTGACGAAAAATCTTTAAATACTTCTAAAGAAAAATCATTTATAAACGCAGTACCACAAGAACCTGCAAGCAGAATTCCTTCATTATAAATCCCTCCAAACTGGAAGCAAATGCTGGTTTGATTCTGTGATGGATCAATAGCATATTTAACACCGCCTTTTACTTGTGGAACTGTTCTGGTAACTAATGGAATACCTTTAGGCATTGCCATTAATCTTAAATCCTTATTCCAATCACTATTTTTTGGAGTACCAAAATTTAAAATTTCAAGTACAGAATTATAGGTACTACTTTCCCTCTCATCAAATAAACCCATCTCATAATATCTTATTGAATGATTGTATTCAATTATCTTCATTATAGGTTCAATATCTTCTTTTGTTGCAAAAAACAAAATTTGCTTGCTTTTCATACTTGTTATCTTTTAGGTATTAATAAAAGGTGTTCTCTCCCCCCGCTGCCGCACGATTGCATCGTGTGGTTTAATAACCAAAATCTTTTAAAATATTTAGCAAAACTTATGAAATATACCCCCAGGATTGTAGAACTTATAATGAGGACTCATCATTATATTTTTATAAAGATAAAAACTTTTAAGAAATTATTGGATAATAAAAATGCCACACGAAAGGATTCGTGAGGCAGCGGGGGTATATCCTTGCTCATTCATAATACTTCTTTCTTCAGATGTAAATCTTCTACTTTTTCCATTTTTTGCAAAGAGGCCTTCCCTCGCTGCCGCACGATTGCATCGTGTGGTTTAATAACCATAATTTTTTAAAATATTTAGCAAAACTTATGAAATATACCCTGAGGATTCTAGAACTTATAATGAGGACTCATCATTATATTTTTATAAAGATAAAAACTTTTAAAAAATTATTGGATAATAAAAATGCCACACGAAAGGATTCGTGCGGCAGCGGGGCTTTTATCGGTAAAAGAAAACTCAAAGATGCGCTCTCTAATGTCCTACAAGATGTAAAATAATAAAAGCCACTCATTGAGTGGCTTTGTTATTTATCAGTCACGGATTGCAAATCCGCGACATCGGGTTTATCTTAAGGAATAGCTAAGTAGTATTCTAAAGAATTTAAATAATCACTTTCAATGGTTAATAATCTAACTTTATCATATTCAATTTTTTCCTCATTTAAATATTTACCTTTGACACCCAACATATTGATCAAGAAAAACTTTTCATTATTTTTTTGAACATTACCGATTATTGAATAATCAGAACTATCTAAGCCAAGCTCAATAAGTTTTGAGTTATTTTCAGAAAAATAATTTGTAACGTCTTTTATTGTTTCTAAAGATTTATAAGTAGAATTAATCTTAAAAGACTTAATTTTATGTGTAAATACTTTAATTTTCAATTCGTTATCTTTTTCACAGTCAATATACTTCACATATTTTTTATTAATGAAACATATGCCATCCAGTACATAATCTACAGGATTTAAAAGTACTACAAGTATATTATTATTTTCAAACAATTTTACAGCACTAATTAAATCTGTATAACGGCTAATTTTTATATTAAGTAACTCCATATATTATTATTTTCTTCTATAAGGTCTTCTATCATCACCCTCGCTGCCGCACGATTGCATCGTGTGGTTTAATAACCAAAATCTTTTTAAATATTTAGCAAAACTTATGAAATATACCCCAGGGTCGTAGAACTTATAATGAGGACTCATCATTATATTTTTATAAAGATAAAAACTTTTAAGAAATTATTGGATAATAAAAATGCCACACGAAAGGATTCGTGCGGCAGCGGGGGGCAGCTTTTTGATATGAACACAGACCAGATTATTAATTACGATGGCTCTATTCCCAAAGAAGTAGTTTTGGAAGATAAAACGGAACTCGAACAGATTCGGCTGATACAACAGCTCGAAGACGAAGACAAGCAAACCATTTTCCGGCTCGTGGAAAAAATGCTCACCAATAAAAAATTTAAAGATTTTTTTGCTAAAAACGCAGCTGCTTTATAACACAAAAAACCCATCGCAATTGCGATGGGTTTTCTTTTATCTGCCACACGATACAATCGTGCGGGAGCGGGGCTTCTGAATCAATGTTAACCTTTAAATCGGTATACAGAAAATTCAATTTTTCTGGATCGATTAAATAATCGATAAAATTTACTAAATTCATTTATTATATTTTATTACCAATATGCAGAGATATTACCGAATTACGCATCATTCAGTCCATACTCATAAAGTCTTTTGGCAATATCTTCTAATGATGGTGCATAGTTCAAACTATTTATCCAGTCAGCAATAAATTCTTTTGCTAAAAACACTTCAAGTAGATAAAAATATTTATCACCATTTTCTATTTTAATTCCATTATCTCCATCTTCAGGATATGAAAGAATTAAATCAGATTTATAATCATTCATATTTTTTAAAAAAATTATTGAATCCTCGTCAATATTATCAATCTGATTTATTAAATCAATTAAATTCATAATTTTTATTTTAAAATTTTATTTTCCCCAAATAGCAAAACCACCTTTGTTTCCAGGGTGCATTGTGCTCCAAAATGAACTACCAACTGTATGCTGTGGTTTAGGTACCATGCATTATAACATCATCTACGTGATGGTGCCATATCCAATTTTTTGGTGATTTTAAGTAGTCGCTCCTTAAAAAGCTGTTTTTTGACTTTGAAAATTATATTTGCCTAAAAAGATTCGGAGAACAAGTTCGAGCCAAAGAAGAATTTGTTGTTTGATTTGATTCAATCTCATCTTCAAATTGTATCCAATCCCTGCTAATAATGCATTATTAATATCTCCAGCCACTCCTTTCAGGAAGTTTAATCCTAAGGAGTGGTTTCTTTTTAAATGAGAGATACAAGGTTCTATGGCTGCTCTTGCCCGGAATCTTAATCTGGCTACTTGTTGCCCATATTTTGTTTTTTCTTTTTTTGCGGGAAGCAAAATTGCTGTTCCTTCCACTTCTTTGATTCCTTTAAATCCTCTGTCTGTAGTGGCTTTCGTAGGTCTTGTTCCGCCAACGGATTTTCTTACCCTCTCACTCTGTGCCAATGATTCTTCAAGAGTTTTACTATCGTGAGGATTGCCAGAAAATCTCTTTACCGAGCTGATGATCCCTGTTTTCCGACCTCTTACTACTGCTACTTTTGTCCCAAACTCGTATGCTTTTCCCGATTTTCCTTTCGCAATACACGCAACTTGTGGCTCGTGAAGACTGTAAATTTTATCTTTCGTGGTACGTTCTTGGGTGAGTGCTTTAAGGTAAATTTTAAAAACGTCTTCGTAGCCTTTCAAAACATCTTTAGGAAGTTTTCTTTCCAATTCCCGAAGAACTCTTTTACCAATCGTCCTGAGCTTTTTCCTCGCCATTTTTGCCTTCTTCTGTCTTCTGGGATGATGTCCAAAAAAAGCGTCCCGCAATAATTGTTTGCTCACTCTTCTGTAGCTTTGTCTTTGTACAACGCTCTCTTTTTCTGCTATTTTTCTACAATTGTCGATTACTTTTTTTGCTAATTTGGCATCGGTAGGAAAGGTAATGTTCTTCTCCTGAACCGTCGTATCTACCTGAACTTCATCTTCTGTTTTGGCTTTGGGATGGAGAGAAACGCTTTGTCCCAAAAGAAATTCCAAACCCTTATCTCCAATTCTTTTTCTGAAGTGTACAAAATTGCTCGGATCGAAAGGCTGCTCTGTCTGGAAAAAGGTTTCTCCGGTAAAATATTGCCAATACGCATTCTCAATCCATCTCTCTATTACACTTTCATCACTTTCTTTAAACATTTCCTTGAGCAAAAGCATTCCTGCTATTTTACGGATAGCAATAGAAGGTCTTCCGTTTTCTGAAAATAATTTCTCAAACTCTGACTCCATTTTATCCCAGGAAATCTCCCCAGCTAATTTTACCACCGGATGCTCCATATTAATAAGCTCCGTAAGCCTGGTCTTGAATAAATTCTGCTGTAAATCCTCTCTTATTTTGCCTAACATTTTGCCACTTTTTATATCCTAAAAATACAATTTATTGCAATTTTTTACAACGATTTTTTACGAAATATAAGTGCATAAAAACTGATAATCAAAATATTACTTGGTTTTTAAGGAATGACTAAGTATACTTTTGTACAGTTGCCCCCATCATTATGATGTTAAAGCAGCTCAAAATACATTTTTCGGAGCCATTAGAATTTGGATAAGTTTTCAAGAATATGTAAAGCTACACAAAGAATTTTTTCCTGAGTAGGCTCAGTGACCACTGGGCCAAACAGCCATAAAATACTGGGATAATCTCCTATCCAGATCAATATTAACTATCGTTATTTTTAATTAAACCCTAGTAAATTACTAGGGTTTAATTAAAAATAACTCATGAATTATAAATGCATGAGATCGGGAAGCTAATATATTATTATATTATGCATCATTTATTGCATAATCATAGAGAAGTTTAGTTATTTCTCCATCTGATAATTTTTGATTTTTATCTTCTATAGACTCTTCAATAGCATCTAAAAAATAATAAAAATCAAATAAATTTGAATATTTTACACCTTCATATTCATACTTCCCTTCAGTTTTCTCAATTTCAAAGAACCCTCAATCACCATTAATATTTAATGGTTGCTTCATATAAATTTCAATTACTTCAGCCTCTTGATCAAGCTCATTAAACTCACAAAACTCATCATAAGAGCCTCCATTTCTAAAATAATTAGTTAATTCTACAAGTTTCATAATATAATATTATTTATTTTTACCCCAAATTGAAAATCCTCCTTTTCTTCTAGGATGTAAAGTTTCCCAAAAGATACCCCCAGGAACGTTTGGATGCTGACTTTTAGGAACTAACTGCATAACACCATCTTTAATATCATGATGTCATATCCAATCTGTAAGAGATTCCCCTATAATTGAGCCTTTTGGTAAAGAACAGCTGCTCTTTGAATAGAATCTATGAGATTGAGATTTCTTAATTGCAATATTTATAAGATTAATATTAATTCATCATGTTCCAAATTTAAATTATCATTAAAAATTCTGTCTTTATTTTCCCATCTGTTTTTTCCTATTAGAAGTCCACCCGCAATAATATAATATTTATTTGCATTTGTTAGCAGTTCAAAAATTTTCATATCATGTACTAATAAATCTTTATCAATATTTTTTGGTAGTTCTTCCTTTGTAATTTCTTTAATCTTAAGTTTTTCAAATTTTGAAGGAGTATCAATATAGCTTACTGCCCAAAATTCTAGATCAATATTATATCTTGTATCCTCCGAATAATCTTCTTGATCAGGATATTTCATTTCACTTCGAATTAGAAGAGAAGAATGACTTACTGTGTAAGCCCAAAATTTGAAATTTCTATTTGAATTGTATTGCTGCATTTTCATAATTTTTTAAATAGTCCAAACATAGTTATTTCCAAGTTAAATTATATACTTCTTTTACCCTCGCTACCGCACGATTGCATCGTGTGGTTTAATAACCATAATCTTTTAAAATATTTAGCAAAACTTATGAAATATACCCCCAGGATTGTAGAACTTATAATGATGACTCGTCATTATATTTTTATAAAGATAAAAACTTTTAAGAAATTATTGGATAATAAAAATGCCACACGAAAGGATTCGTGCGGCAGCGGGGTTTTTTTTTTTATTAGCTTAACGCAACGGATAATAAGACCTAAATATATATTTCTTCATCTCCAAAACATTTAATTATAGCAGTATCTGATTCAAATATTATATCTTCAAATACATCTGGCAAATCGACAGATTTTATCACATTATAATTTTTAGCTGATATTAAATACACTTCAGTTTCTGCAATCATATAGACTATATTATTTCTAACTAAACTTTTTATAAAAAAGCTATTAAGATTCACATTTAACAATATTTTGTTTGTTACCAAATCTAATATTACATAATTCAAGTCAATACCTACAGAATAAATATCATCCTCTATATTATTAATTTCAGGTTTAACAATATCACTCTGCCAAGAAAATTTATAATTAAAATTATCATTTGATATTATTCCAAAACTTCTACCTGAAAGAGTATTTTCAAATAAAAGATGATAATTAACTTTATTAAAGTTCTCCTCCGTAATTTCTTTAAAATGAACTTCCATATTATCGAGCTATTTTAGGTATTATAGTTGTAACTGAAGGTGTAGAACTCATATTCCCTCCCTTATAAAAGAAACTAACATTTAAAGCACCATTATTACCTACATTTATGCTTTTAGTTACTGTTGTTCCATACTGACTTGTTTTTGTTGACATTACTATACCACTCTCTAAAGCATTACTAAAAACTTTTGTTAATTGCGCCTCAGTCTTCACTCCAAGCGTTGTTAAATCCTTTAAATTTTGAGCAGAACGAGTAATGTTATGTTCGGAGCCACTGGTAACTTTTCCGAAAAAATAATCAAATTTAGTTGGATTAACAGTAAATCCTTTTTCAGAAGAAAATACTGACTTCAGAGCTTGCCAAGTTCCCTTTGGATTTTTAAGCAAATTATAACCTCCTTCTGCTAATAATATAGCTCCAGCAACAGCTGAACCTCCTTTATCTTGAGCATACATTCCAGCTATGTCCCCTCGCTGCCGCACGATTGCATCGTGTGGTTTAATAACCAAAATCTTTTAAAATATTTAGCAAAACTTATGAAATATACCCCCAGGATTGTAGAACTTATAATGAGGACTCATCATTATATTTTTATAAAGATAAAAACTTTTAAGAAATTATTGGATAATAAAAATGCCACACGAAAGGATTCGTGCGGCAGCGGGGGGATACTTAAAGTTTATCGTTATTATATATCATCTTTAGATACATGAATAACATTATTATCTATTAAAAATCTATAGCCAAAAGGTAAAGCTAAATATTTTAAAATATCTGGTCGATTAAATGCGACATGATGAAAATGGACTGTCATTAAAGATTTTATATCATCATCATAATCATCTGTGATTAACCACCATCCAGACATGTGCTCAGGCGATTCATATCTAATAGCTTCAATATCTTTTCCTTCATAAACTCCTTTTGAAATGACTACCATTTGATTAAAGCTTGGAAATTGAGGATGTAATTTATAATATGAGCATATCTCCGATTGTTCTCTAATAATTGAAATTGCAGTGTCACAACCTTTTATAAACTCAGTACCATCAGTTTTAACTTCATACAAATCATAATAATTTATATCTTCTAATCGAAATTGCAATAGCCATGAGTAGTATCCAATATTCTGATTTTTAGAAACAATTGGCTTGTTTTCAACAATATAGTCAATTATATATTTAATAACATCTACATAATCACTCTCTTGTTGATTACCAATAATAACTCTAACTTCTTTGTCTAAATAATAATTTAGCCCTTTTGTTGCTACATAAATACTATTATGTATACTTATTTCAATTTCTTTGTATATTATCATATTTTTATTAATTAGTCACTTATTTTAGGAAGTATTCCTTGCTTCTTCATTCCTCCAATTATCCCGCCTTGGCTTGAACTACAATATTTACAATGAGGATAAAAAGTTTGGGGCCATCCATATGGAATTAATGCATTTGCTGGCTGATGATCCAAAATGAAATTTCCCGATTTTGTGCCTGGGCTAGTTTGTCCACAAGTATGACAACCAAGTGTATATCCTTGCTCATTCATAATACTTCTTTCTTCAGATGTAAATCTTCTACTTTTTCCATTTTTTGCAAAGAGACCTTCACCAGCAAAAGGTCCCTTTGTTAAAGTACCATTTAAAGAAACAGCTTCTTTTGAAATGGCCTTTGCTTCTGCATTAAGTATTCCTTTTTCTGCTGCTAAAATCTTTAAAGCATCATCTCCATGTCTTGTAATAATCAGAAATGGGATAGCAGCATAATTCATTCCTCGGTTATCCGAAGATGAAAGCATCATACCAGCAACTTCAAAAATACCAAATGGATCGTCAGGTCCACCAACATATTGTATGGGACCGTCATTGTACCTTCCCGCATTTAAAATTCTATCCCATGCAAAATCACTTTTAGCATTCCATCCTCTCATATAAGAGTTAAAATGGTTCTGAACTTGTGATCCCCAAGAGGAGCTCTTTCCTATAAGATTAATACCTGGAATATTGATAGTTGGCATATCATCAAATCCCGAATACCCGTTGTAATTAAGCGGATTACCATCATAGCTCATTGAGCCTCCCCAATTATTACTAAAGCCACTTCCGCTATTTGTCCAAATAGTTCCACTTGGTGAATTTAGAAACTGGTTCATTGCTGACTGCGAAAGCCTTCCATCTGGATCAATAAACATGATGGGGTTATTCACCACATAAGCATAAGGGCTTGTAGAAAGATAGCTTTCAGAGAGCTGATCCATTACGCCCCATCTCCCTAAATCAGGCATATATTGTCTCCAGCCATAGTCATAAAAACCTGTTTCCTGTAACTCTTTCCAGCTATACTTATAGGAGTAAAAACTACCAATAGCTGATGAATTAGAGCCACCAATATGATTTAATCCAAAAGGATAAAAGTTATTGGTATCTCTGGTTTCAAGAACGCCTGCGCTGTTTTTAGAAAAACTTACCCTTGCATTACCTAGGTGGTCTTTGTATTGGTAAATATAACGGTTTTCGGTGAAGCTGTAAAAACCTTCAGAGGTTCCTACAAAATCAAGTTTCCATTCAGGAGTTGTAGGCATTACAATAGGCCCCCCGATGATGGCCCTATATGCTTGCGCTTCATATGCATTTTCTGTTCTGCAGGTTATACAAGGAGTTCCTATTCCTGTACCATCATCCACATAATTATACTGAAAACCATCCAGATAATCTGTTATCTTCGTGATTGGAATTCCTTTTGGTAGAGCATTCACATATGTTTTGCGAAGCTTTGTTCCGTCTGCTCTGTATAGATAACTTAAATTAGAACTAGAAACTAACCCTATAGGATTGGTCTGACTGATTGCCAACTGATTTGGAAGATCCAGAAAGTTATAATTAATGATCTGGATGCCTTTATCCAGCATATCTTTCATATTACCATTCAGGTCATACGAGATTATATTGTTTCCCCCTTCGTAACCGGTGTCGTTCAGTGCATTTTCAACAACTTTTGTCAGGCGGTTTCCGGTGTATTCATAGATAAGATCATCCACCAATGTGGCGCTGTTACCAGATATCGGAACGGCATTTCTTTTTAAGGTTTTGATGTTTCCATTCAGATCATAGCTCAGATTTTCATTAAAATTATTATTGAAAGGGGTGGTAGAATTGGGTTCTGAATAGATGGCATCCTGTAGCCTGTTCAATCCGTCATAAGCGTAGGTATATCTTTTCAGCACATCTTCAGTGGCATTCTTCCAGTCTACTTCAGTGATATTACCGCCAAATTTTCCGGGCGCAATATTCGTATTGATAGGATTGGTATAGCGCATTTCATACCCGAAAAGCTTGCCATTAAGGTTTGCGGGATCATTAATTTTGGTTAGCCATCCTCTGATATTATAAGCATAATCAATGCTTTGAAGGGGTTGTGCGATATTAGTTCCTCCTACTTTTTTGGTCTTTAATTGAGAGAGTTCATTATACTCATTCTGTGACAGGATCTCTTCGGTATTGTTGTCTACCTTATGTTTTTGTACCAAGAGCCTGTTTCCATCATCATAAGTAAAGGTTTGGGTAATTACTTTCTCAGTGTCAGAAGTTAATCTTTTATGATAAACCTTGGTTTGTTTGGCCAAACCCACAAAATCAATATTAGATTCTGTTCTGGTGTATCCTCCTAAATGATTGATGGAATAAGAACCGATTACCCGCCCTTTTTCATCATAATAGCTAAAACTTTTCGTCCAGGCATTATCTTCCACATTTCTCACATAGGAAGCCAGGGGAAGACTTTTTGTATTTTTGGAAGCCTGGCCGGGCTGCTTCAATACCTGTTTTCCCATAATGGCGACTGGTACTTCAGCTCCCTGAGGAAGTGGTGGATAGGTATCGTAATAGTTTACGCTTAAGATCGTCATGCTTCCCGTAGGAAAAGCATTTTTGGTATAATAAATGTTTTCTCCGTTTTGTACAATAGGCGTTGTATCGTCTCGCTTTTCGTTGTTTCCGGAGTTGGCCGACATATTGTTTATGGCTGTTTGCATTGCTATTCGGCTCGCGGTATTGGCAAAGAACCCAGTATAGACTACTCTTCCGAACTCATCATATTTGGAGAACATCCATCCTTTTGCCGAAAAGTTATTATTGGTACTTCCCAACACAGCATCCTGCGATAAAATCAGTCTGTCCTGTTTATCATATACCATCAACTCCCAGCCTTTCCCCGGCAGCTTTTTTTCTACCAGACGATTCTTGCTGTCATATTTATACTGATAGCAAAGGGTTTCAACGGCTGTTGAGCTCAATGCTGCAGAAGAAGCCAGTGGCGGAATTACATACGCCAGCTGCTTATAATCATTGTAAAGATAATAAGTATCTGCATTTTTTGTGGCATTCATCACTTTTCGGATAAGAATCGTCTGCCCTGAACCATCTTTAAATTCTACAGCGGTATTTCCGTCTTCATCGATAACTGTATTTTTAACCAACTGCCCTGAAGCATACTCTGAGGTAGTATACTGAACTTCGTTTTTATATAGTTTCGTTGCAGGATCCCAGCTTGTAACGATCTCATATTTTTTGACATGGTCTGCAGCATTATTCAGGTCATACCCAAAGGTTGTAGATTTGGAATTCCATGCGTTCCCGATCTGCTTTTGATCCAAGACTCTTTCCAAAGGAGATTTTTCCAGTGTTTTTTCGGTAAAGATCTTTTCGCCCCCGTAAATATTGGTGATATCTGCGATCGGATAAGCCACCATACCGCTGGTCTGCGGATAGATATTTCCGCCTGAGGTAGCACTTTGAGGAACCGGAAGGTAATTTCTGGTCTGCCTTCCCAACTCATCATAAACAATCGGGGTTACAATATCTTTACCTTGAGGAGTTGCTTTTACATTCACAACCTGTTTGGGTCTTCCCAAAAAATCAAAATACTGTACTGTTTCTGTTTTCTTTGTACAATCGTCATTAAGACATGTGGTGCTGGATACATAATTTTCCGAACTTGTCTGTGCCCTGAATAAAGTAGCCACAAACAATACTATATGGAATAAAAATATTTTTTTCATAAACTTTAATAATAGAAGTTAGAATAGAAAATGAAATGATCAATTTTTAAGAACTGATCTTCATTTTTCACTGATAACTTTTAATGTTTGTAGTTATACTCGTATTTTTTCAAAAGTTTTCCGTTTTCATCTTCTACACGCTGAAGTCGTCCGGCATTGTCATATTTGTAAACTTCACGAATCCCTGAAGGAGGCGTCATGCTTTTCATCCCCACCAAAACATCGTACACATACGTTGTGATCTGATAGTTTTTAAGCTGAGCATTGTTTCTGAATGTATCCAGCGATTGCTGAAAACTCTGCTCAGTAGTTTCATTAATATCAGCATCCGATTTATTGACAATATCCGAAACATAGGGGGCAATCTCGCTGTATGTGGCTCCTTCTATCTTGGCAATGGGCTGGGTTTTATGATAGCCCCAAACTACGGCCACGGGAATCCCGTCTTTGGTTGTATACTGCTCAAGGTTTCCTTTGGCATCATACTGATTAAAGGTAATCTCTGAAGCCAGTGTATTTTGGGAATCAAAAGAAACAGCGGAAGACGGAAGCAGGTTAGCCGCATTCTCGTATTTAGTTTCTGCCTTCGCCACTGTTTTTCCCGCATCGGAAGTATTTTTCTTAATCACAGAAGTGGTTTCCAAAGGAATACCCGTCATATTAGCATTAATCAATTTTTGATTATTCAAGTCTAAAGCGTATTTGTAGCTCGTTTCCTGAATACTTCCGTCAAATGAGGTCACTCGTTCTAAATTGGGGAGGTAATTGTTGGTATTGTTGAAGACTTCTTTTTTGGTCTCGGCAACACCTGAGCTAAAGTAGTTGCGGGAGGTCATCGTTTGATTCTTTAACCATGATGATTTGGTATAGGCTGTTTTCTCACTATCAGTATTAAATATAGGATAAGGCTCTCCTGATTCTTCAAAACTATAATCAATAAAGTCTTCAGAAACTTTTTCATTAGACGAATTAAGAACCTCTTTTTTATAAAGTAAACCCTGTCTTGTGAATATATAGAAAGGCTTAATACCATAATTTAGATTTGGATAAGGAGAGGGCTCAGAATAGCCAGCAAAGTCTCTTGGTGTTTTAAAATAATACTTAGTGTGCCCCTCTGTTCCTCCTGAAACTTTTACATTCTGATAAAGTAAAACAGGGTTTACCGCTGAAATACCATCGGCCGATATACCATCCTCAATATAGGTTTCACTTGACAAGTTTGGATTAGCAAATTGTTTATAATCAAAGTCTTCAATTTTTACTGGATTTGACTGATATACATCAGAAGCATTATAATATTTTATATTTTTTATTCTGGCCAATCCCTCATGATAAGATTTCCACTCATAACTTATGGTTGTCGTAGGTTCTCCAATTATCTTACCCGCAGTAAAAGCGATCTCCGGTATACTTCCTTTCGGCAGTAATGCAGTGAGGGCTACATAGTACTCTCCTGGTGTAACACTTATTTTTTGTACATCAGAATAATTTGAAGGATCTTCCAAGGTGGCATTTCCTAAACTATAGGGGGTTAACTGATAGGTTGAGCCCACTTTTCTATAAAAAACAAGTGTCCATAGATAGTTAGAGAGTGTCCCATTTGGAATATTAATATAGACTTCGGTATTTTCAGTAGTGGTGAAAAAATGTTTCCTTGCATTTCCGAACTGAGTAAAAAAAACAGTTCCTATATCAATACTTGGTGCAGGAATCGTTGTTATCACCTGTACCGGAAATGTGTCAAATGGAGCAAATTCAAAATTATATTCCACAACCCCACCTGTGGGTAAAGTCACTTTATTTAATAAAAGCTTACCGTAGACATTTTCAACACCACTCTCAACTGGAAAATAAATAGGAGCTAATCCTGATGATGCATAAGCAAATTTTGTTTTTTCAAGCACATTTTCATTAACGTCTACTTTACTGAAAGCGTCTAATTGACCATTTCCTTCAAAATTATATTTAGAAATAAATTGATTAGTTATTGTTTTAAGCGTTAGACTGCTAAGATTATACTTATCTGATTTAAATGATGAATAAAAAGGTTTTTCCTGATATTGCAAATCTATAATCGCTTTATTTGTAATTTCGACTCTACTAAGCTTATTAGACTCCGAATCTGTTACTACTTGCCCCATTCCTGGAGGATAGGTCACATCTTTAAAATAAGAAAATTTAACCAATTGTTGACCATTTTCATCCTCTATGGATGTCAGAAAAAAAGCACTTCTGTATTTAAGTTTTCTATACATCACCGGACCATTAATATACTGCCATGTCCAAGTCGTTGCTGTAGAAAAATTATACGTATCAAATTTATATTTAATTCCTTTGTCATTGGTAATGGTAAAAGAATCCAATATTAATGTAGATAGGTTGCTATTTCTATGGTATTCTATTTTAGAACTGCTAGCAGTCAAATTGACAAGCCTAAAGCTGTTCGCATTATTAGCAGTATCCCTTATAAATTTAAACTTACCAGACTCTCCCGGAATTTGATAATTATAAACATCATCAAAACCATTTTTAAAATAACCAGGTTTTGTTTTGTCGTCAAATGATTCATCCGGATCATTACAAATCTCTCTGGATATAAAGCCTTGCCCTAATAATGACCACCCGGAACCTAAATCTCCCAACCAGGTATCTTCCGTTACATTCCCTACATGATAATTCAGACTTAAATCTATACTCAACGATTTGTTATTCGTAGGTACATGAATTAAATTATATGAAATATTAGGTATTCCCGTTTGGATAGAAACAGGCATATTGGTATAATTTCCTAATGATGATATAGTGGGAACAGGTCTCTCAACACTTGTATTCTTACTTTGCCCATACATGATACCCTGTATTATAAAGCATATAAGCAGTAGTTGTATTTTTCTCATCTGTATTTATTTTTTAATCAATTTAGCATTCGCTGTTTTATTATCATCCGTTTTTATGGTCACCAAGTACGCTCCCTGAATCAGTGGCTGTGTATTAATTTTGGTCACTTTATTCTTAGTTTTAATGCTTTGAAGCTGTCGTCCGGACATATCAAACACATTAATGTCAGCCTCTTTAAAATCAAACCCAATTTCCACATACGCATAATCTGAAACAGGATTCGGATAAATCTTAATATTCTGTTTTTCAATCAGCTGATCGATTTGTTTATCACCCAGTTTTACGATTTTCCAGTTCTCTTTTCCAAGTTCTTCGGCGCTCGTTCCAGCCAGAATAATCGAACCATCTCTGTTCAGTTTTATATCCGAAAGCCTTTCTTCACGCTTTCTGGATTCCCCTTTGACGTGTTTTCGCCACTGCTCATTACCGTTTGAATCCAGGTATAGCATCCAGAAAGTTTCATCATCAGCCTCCATTCTGCCTTCAGCCTGAGTGTAACCGCCCAGCAAAATGCCTTTAGACTTGTCATCCGAAGAATTAATGGTACTCATTCCCATGAGCACATCTCTGTTTTTAAAATTGTAAGATTTTTGCCAGATTTCTTCGCCTCTTTCCTTTAACGAAATCAGCCAAATATCGGTTCCTTCTTCCAGTCCAACGGTTTTATTTCCGGATCTTTCTGAGCGAGATTCGCCGCCAACTAAGTAACCTGAAGAAGTCAGTGAAAGGGTCCTTAAATGATCATCACCTTTGCCTCCAAAGTTCTTTTCCCACTCGATTTGATTTTTTGCATCTATTTTTACGACCCAATAATCTCCTTCGCCAAAGTTTTCCGTTTTTTTGGAGCCGTTGGCTCCACTTCTCGAATAAATTCCTAGCAATGCTCCGCCATCTTTCGTGGGAATCATTTTTTCCACTTCGTCCAGCCCTTTTCCGCCAATGATCAATTGAGATAATTCCTTTCCGTTTTTATCCAGTTTGATGATGAGAACATCCTTAGAACCATATCCTTTCTCTGAGTTTTGAACATTTCCGGCTACCATAAACCCTAGATCTGTGGTCTGAATCACCGCGCGCGCCTCTTCATCCGATGCTGAGCCGATGGTTTTTTGCCATAATTCATCTCCAAATTCATTAATTTTTAATAAAATTATATCTGATCCCCCTTTGGAATCCTCCTTTTTATCCAGACCGATGGATGAATACGTAGTACCACTTATCAAAAATCCACCCTCCTGGGTAGCGACTGTTGAAGCCAGATAATCGTGGTTATTCCCCGAGAAATATTTTTCCCATATTTGTTCACCATTTTGATTAAGTTTGACCAAATGGAAGTCGTATCCAGTATTAGAGGGCTTCCCGGCTTTTTGCTCCCTGCTGTCAGTCTGGATGCTGCTTCCGGAAATCAGATATTGTCCATCGATTGTTGTGGTGACCTGACTGAGAAAATCCTGCGTGGAGGATTGGATATCTTTTTGCCAGAGTACTTCCTGAGCCGACAGGCTCAGACTTATGCCGATCAGAAAGGCACTTGAATAGATTTTTTTCATTCCCGTATTTATTTTAAGTTCTATTGTTATTAATTCCTAGCGGTGCAAAAGTAACCTTTTTCATTTCACAATGAAAAGATTTACAACATTATTTTTTGTTGATATGGCAAAGAAAGAAGGACGGGGCGTCAAAACTCGACGTGTTTTTTTTATTTTCCACAGATTTTGCGAGTGATGGGGTTATTTTTTGGCAACGAATGCACGAATAATTTTATTTCTCACAGATCGCAGATTTTCCACAGATGATGATGTTTCTGTTGGTTTTACGCAAAGCCGCAAAGGTTATTTTAATGCTTTATGTTTTTAAGGCGCAAGGATTTTATCTAAGATAAAATTGAAGACTGCATACTATGGCAACTAATGCACGAATATTTTTATTTCTCACAGATCGCAGATTTTGCACAGATGATAATGTTTCTGTTGGTTTTTCGCAAAGTCGCAAAGCTATTTTTTAATCCTTTATGTTTTTAAGGCGCAAGGATTTTATCAGAGATAAAATGGAGGGTTGCATATTATCGCCACGAATGCACGAATATTTTTATTTCCCACAGATCGCCTTTAGACTTTCACAGATGATATCGTTGATTTTTTGGGTTTTATGGCCACGAATAAGCGAATAATGGTGGATGATGCGTTTGAGATTAATTATTTACTAAAAATAAATCTGCGTCCTCTGCAAAATCTGCGAGAGCTAATAATAAACCCCATAAAAGAACAGTATAACGGTGTCTGAGTAAGATTATAATTTAATGAAGTTCAAAATATGAGGGAGAAAATTAATTATGAATGTCTACAATCGTAATGGAGTTATATCTTTATTAAGAATTAGAATTTTTCTGTTGACTTTTCAACAACCATTCGTCATGTTTCTTTTTAAAGAATTCATGTTTATAGTCCTGATTTCTCTTGGCAGCATCTATGGAATGGGAGGTATGAATATCGGCATCTTCTTCTGCAAAATCAGAGAGTTTTTCGTAGAAACAATGCAGCTGGTCGAGTTCCTTTTCGGTGAGGTCTTCGATGTCTACAATCCTGTTGCTTGCCTTTTCATTAGCTGCAATCAATTCATTCAGCTTTATCTGGATGGCTTTAGAATCTTTATTCTGAGCTTTCTGAATAAGAAAAACCATTAAAAAAGTAATGATCGTTGTGCCGGTATTAATAACCAGTTGCCAGGTTTCCGAATAATTAAATATAGGTCCTGAAATTCCCCATGCAATGACAATTATTGTTGCTCCGATAAAGGCATAGCTACTTCCTGTAAACTTGGTGGCCCAATTTGAAAATCTTTCGAATACGCCGGTATTTGTCTTTGCCATTAGAAATTATTTAATACAAAATAGCAAAAATTTCGCCGAAAATATAATTTTTCAATTCAAAAATAATCTGATTTTAGATTTTCATATATTGGATTTCACTTTTTCGGTCGTCCGATGTATTTATTAATGATCTTTTGAGATGAAAAAAGAAAAATTTAAACAAATCAAACCTATACAACATCTGTATTTTAAGAACATGGAAGAGGAGACGCAGAATATTTTAATTATTTTGGTTCGCCCCCAGAAATCTAGATTATTTTTCTTGCTTTATTCCACCAGAAAATAAATCCTGTGACTGGCAATGAGCATCCTATCAGGCAAATAATAAAGTATAAAACAATACTTTTTAGTCCCAAAATCTCCCCCGTATGTAAAGGTTTTGCCAATGATGTAAACTGCTTATCCAGAGGTTTGTCCCAAAAAAGTTCTTTGGATTTCAGTACTCCCTTCTGATCAAAACTGATCTTATCGGGAAGCATGGCACCCAGCATATAATCTGTATTTATTTTGGTAACCCTGAACCTTGGATTATCTATATTCGGAAGCTCCAGAGTAATCACCCCCTGATAGGGCAGTATCTTCTCCGTTTCGGATAAAATAGACTGAAGCGCAACCGGTTTCTCGATAGACTGACCTTTTTCTTTTTGTCGGCTAAGCATATCTTTGAAGAGGGTGTCAAACGTATTATGATCTTCTTCCGTAGCTTCTACAATTCTGGAAATAGATTCGCCGCCCATTGAAACAATCAATGCATTCTTCATCCAGGGATAGGTAATATAAAGCCCGGTTACCGCGATGAAAAATAAAATTAAAAAAGAATAAAATCCAAGAGTATTGTGGAGATCGTAATTAATTCTCTGAAATTTGCCGCTTAATTTTACGGTTAAAGCCTGCTTCAGAAGCTTCCACTTTTGAGGGATCCATAGAACAAATCCTGAAAAAAGCAAGATGCAGAACATCAGTACTCCGGCTCCGTTGATCTGTCTTCCGATATTCCCCATCAGCAGATTACGGTGAAGATCCAATACCCATTCAAAAAAACGAGTATTTTCAATCTTTGGAGCCCCAAGATTTTCACCCGAATAAGGATTAAAAAATACCGCGTAATCAACTTTTGATTTTGTGTAGGAAATTATATAAGACCGGCCTTTATCTTTAGGAATCGTAATCGACCTGAGTTCAGCGCCCTCTTTATAAAGAATATCCTTAATTTCATCTGCAGATTTTCTATTATCTGTCTGCTGAACAAAAATCTTATCGCGATTTGCCCATTCCGAAAACTGGTTTTTAAAGGCATATAAGCAGCCTGAAAGGCAAACAATGATAACAATCGGCATCGATAAAAGACCAAGCCACAAATGAATAATCCCCATCAGGTATTTGAAGTGTGGTTCTTTTTTCCTTCTCTTTCTTAGAAAAAGCTTTTTGAGTGTTGATATTTTCATTGAAAAAACAGAAAATCATTACAACAGGAGCTCTGTTGTAATGATTTCTTTATTTCTTAAAATTATTTTCTGCCTTTGAACTGCTGATCTTTTACGATTTCCAGAAACCGGGTATTTTGATCGGGGGTAAATACTTTTTGTAATGCCTCTTTTCTCTGTTTATCGAATTTTTCCCAATATTCTTTGGCCAGCTCATTATTACCATGGTAGACATCATGAGCATCATTGAATGATTTTTCGAAGGCATCATTGGCGGCATTCAGCATCGCAAACTGATCTTCAGACAGCTGAAGTTCCGTTTTTAGTTTCGCTAAGATCTCATTATTGTATCTCGGTCTTTTTCGGGCATTTTCATCAACAAACTTGTTGAATTTTTCCATTTGGTCGTTATCCAGAACCTTTGCCATTTCTTCTGCCTGTCTTGCTCTCAGCTCTTCACTTTTAACGCCTAAGGCTACCCGGTCCATCTGACCACCCTGCGCTTTGGCAACTTCAAAATTTTGCTCCGCCTGCTTTTGATATCGGATCGTAATTTCATCGTAGCTTTTCTCCTGTTCTGGAGTTAGTGTGATTTCGGATTTGAATTTGGTGTAATCTACGCCTCTCCTTTTATTGTCATTAGAACATGAGGTGATTATAAAAGTACATAAGGCCAATGCCCATATTTTCACAAAAGGTCTCATCATAATCGTATGTTTTTAGAATTTATAATTAATTTGTGCTGCAAAATTTCTTGGCTGAATCTGATCGATAAATCCACCTCTGAAATAAGAACTATACCCCACCGAGTCGAAGATATTATTGAAAAATACCCTCAGTCCCAGTCCGTTTTTAAGAGTATATCCTGCCTGTGCGTCTACCGTGGTGTATTCTGGCATATCAAATGGTTTATCTCCAGGTCTTACGCTATTCAGATGTCCTGCTGTAAATGTTTTCTGAGTCCATTCATCCACTGGTCTTTTCCCTACATAATAAATTCCGGCTCCCAGATCAAGACCTGTTAATACTCCATTATTGAATTTATAATTCAGCCAGCCATTAGCTGTATTTCTAGGGGCATTCATTGGCCTGGATCCATTTATATAAGCAGGGCTATCTTGATATTGCGCATCTAGATATGCCCACCCTGACATTACTTGTAGATTAGGAAGGATTCTACCAATCAGTTCTATTTCTATTCCTTTTCTTTTGAGATTTCCGGCGAGACCATACATGGTTTGTTTATCAATAACAACAGGATTATAGTTCGCATCAAGAATTGTAAAAGAAAGATGATCAGTCTTAATATCAAAAATAGTAATATTAAATCTCAGGCGTTCCCCAAACCAATCTGATTTAATTCCAGCTTCCCATTGTTTGGTAGTCGATGCACCTACTCTCCCACCTTCAAGAAGCAAATTATTAGAAGACCTTAAAGAAGTCGTTGTAGTATAAGATCCAAACACATTCACATTGGGAAATGGGGAAACAATCAATCCTAAATTAGGATTCCAAGTATCTACTGATTCATTACTTGAACCATTCAGACGGCTATACCTTATCCCTAAATGTGCTTTAACATACTTACCAATAGACATTACATCTTGAGCCATAACACCAATACTTGGCGTCAAAATTGAATTTGACCTTCCTAAATTTCTATAAACAACATCCACAGGAAGTGTATTAGGAATAGAACCGTTGACCACATTAAATTCGTCCAGAGGATTTGCCACATAATCCTTTCCATCCTCCTTTCGAGGTCTTGCTGTAATTAGATTATCAGGATGAATAAAATTCTTATATGCTTCATACGTTACAGCCGAAGTCTCTGTTTCTCTCCAATCGAACCCCATCTGAAATGTGTGATTAATAGCTCCTGTTTTTATCCGCTCACCGATAAAATCAAGCTGTAAAACCCTACTGATGTCTAATGATTCGGATTTACCTATGGTACGCTGCCTTACATTGTAATCTTTACCTCCTGTTGGTAGTGATATAGATGAGGCTTCACTTTCCGCATTTCTACTGGAATTCATAAATGCTAGTCTAACCTTCAATTTATCAGCGATTTCACGTGTTGCCGTTGTTGCAAAATTAAAACCTTCTGTGAGTGCATAATCCGAAGCATAACCTAAAAATTCTCCCTTAGGCATGTGATATAATGCTTCTACGTTACCCGGCGCAAGATTGATTGTACCTCTGTCAGGAGTTCTTTTATCATGAATATAATCCATCTCAACATTAATATATGTTTTATCATCAGGACGAAAAGCAATAGAAGGATTCACATAGATTCTGTCGGTACTAACATGCTTTCTAAAAGAATTATTATTCTGATATGCTCCGTTAAACCGTACGGCCACTTTTCCCTGGCTGTCCAGAACCCTCTGAAAATCTACTGTAGGTCTGTAAAAATCCCAACTGCCGTAGCGAAAACCTACATTGGTCTGATCTATAAACTGCGGTCTTTTGGTAACAATATTAATAACTCCTCCTGCAGCACCCAGACCATTTCCTATTCCCTGGGTAACGGCAGCCGAACCCTTGATTACCTGAATACTTTCAACACCCTGCATATCGGTAAGCATGGCTCCGGTGCGGAAATCGGAATCCATCATCACTCCGTTTTTCAATACCGGAACACCTCGATATCCTCTGATGGACATACTTTCTCTGGTTCCGCCATAGCTTCCGAACAAAGTAACCCCGGGAATATTTTTGGCTACATCGGTTACTGTTAAACCTCCCAGCTGCTCAATGACTTTGGTAGAAACTACGGAAATAGACTGGATCTGATCTCTCGGTTTTAAAGGAAGTCTTGTAATAACTTCCAGACCTTCAGGCTGCTTATTTTTCACCCCAAAAAGCTCCACTTCTTCGATATGCTTTTCTTTTTGAATGGTATCGTTTTTATGCTGTGCATTAACTATAGCGGCACCTAAAACGAATAAGGAGAAAGAAATTGTTTTTTTCATCTGTTATATTTTCTGTAAAAATAATATTTTTATTCATTCTAAATAAATTTAATTTAATGATTTATTTCAGGTAGGGATAATTCACTGTATGAAAGTTGTAAATCATTGAATGGCTTAAAGTGAACCCCCTATGAAAAATGAGCTAAAGAACCGGAAGACTGGAAGTTATTGTAACAGAACGAAAAGCCCTTTTGAAGGCTCATCAATCCGTTCTACCTATAAGAAGATAATACAATAAGAAAATAACAGCGTCATCTGTGAAATCTGAGCGATCTGTAGGAAAGAAACATATTCGCGCATTCGTGGCTAATGCATATCCTTTTTTCAACGTCAAGATCTCAAGGATCTAAGTATTTTATCACCGATTTTATGGGACGTAATAATATTGTAATCAAAAATTATAGCAATAGCGAATATTTATATATAATTTAACCCTTTCAGGGTTATTAACATTATTGATTACATGCACATCGGGGTTTCACCCGACGCTACTCCTTTTTAACCCCTTCGGGGTTTATTATGGTAAATTCAAAAGAAAATTCGTATAAATAGTCCAATAAATTTGTCTTGATCTATTATCAAAATGAAAACTCATCATTCTGATTGTAAAGCCGAAAGACTTAAAAAAAAATCCGCTCCTCGAAAGGAACGGATTTTATTATAATCATTGCAAATATGCAATTATCACACTTTAATTTCCACGTCTACACCTGAAGGAAGTTCTAATTTCATTAGAGCATCAACAGTTTTAGAAGAAGAAGAGTAGATATCCATTAATCTCTTGTGAGCTGATAATTGGAACTGCTCTCTAGCTTTTTTGTTTACGTGCGGAGATCTCAACACTGTGAAGATTCTCTTATTCGTTGGCAATGGAATTGGACCGTTTACAACAGCACCAGTAGCCTTTACCGTTTTTACGATTTTCTCAGCAGACTTGTCTACCAAGTTGTAATCGTAAGATTTTAGTTTTATTCTGATTCTTTGTGACATTTCTTGTACTTTAAAAAATTAACCTTTTGCTTTAGCGATAATATCTTCAGCAACGTTTTGAGGAGTAGCCTGGTATTTCTCTAATTCCATAGAAGAAGTAGCTCTTCCTGATGAAAGCGTTCTTAGAGTCGTAACATATCCAAACATTTCAGAAAGTGGAACTGAACCTTTGATTACAACAGCACCGTTCTTTTCTTCCTGACCGCTGATCGTACCTCTTCTCTTGTTAAGGTCACCAATGATGTTACCCATATATTCCTCCGGAGTTACAACTTCCAGTTTCATAATAGGCTCCATAATTACCGGCTTAGCAGCTTTACCAGCTTCTTTAAATCCTAATTTAGCAGCTAATTCGAAAGAAAGAGCATCAGAATCCACCGCGTGGAAAGACCCATCTTTAAGAGTAACTTTAATACCTTCAACTTCGAAACCAGCCAATGGACCGTTCTTCATTGCAGCTTTAAATCCTTTTTCAATAGCAGGAACAAATTCTCTAGGAACGTTACCCCCTTTGATCTCATTGATGAATTCTAAACCAACTTTACCTTCGTCTGCAGGTCCTAGTTCAAATACAATATCAGCAAATTTACCTTTACCACCAGACTGCTTTTTGTAAACTTCTCTGTGGCTAGCAACTTTTGTTAAGTTTTCTTTGTACTCTACCTGAGGTTGTCCCTGGTTTACTTCAACCTTGAACTCTCTCTTCATACGGTCAACAATGATATCTAAGTGAAGCTCACCCATACCAGAGATGATCGTTTGTCCAGAAGCCTCGTCAGTTCTTACCGTAAACGTAGGATCTTCTTCAGCCAATTTAGCTAGAGCGTTACCCATTTTATCTTGGTCAGCTTTAGTTTTAGGCTCAACAGCGATACCAATTACCGGATCAGGGAAAACCATCGATTCAAGAACGATTGGGTTTTTCTCGTCACACATCGTATCACCAGTTTTGATAGATTTGAATCCAACAGCAGCACCAATATCTCCAGCTTCAATATATTCTACCGGGTTTTGCTTGTTAGCGTGCATCTGATAGATTCTAGAGATTCTTTCTTTATCTCCTGAACGAGTGTTCAAGATATAAGAACCTGCATCTAATCTTCCTGAGTATGCTCTGAAGAATGCCAATCTTCCCACGAACGGGTCAGTAGCAATCTTAAATGCTAGAGCAGAGAAAGGTTCATCTACAGATGGCTTTCTTGTAATTTCAGCGTCAGTTCTTGGGTCAGTACCTTTGATATCATCTTTATCCAATGGTGAAGGCAAGTATTTACATACTGCATCCAACATAAACTGTACTCCTTTATTCTTGAATGAAGAACCACAAGTCATTGGGATAATAGATAAATCGATAGTAGCAGCTCTCAATGCAGCATTAATTTCTTCTTCTGTAATTGAATCCGGATCTTCGAAGAATTTCTCCATCAAAGTTTCATCATATTCAGAAACAGCTTCTACTAATTTCTCTCTATATTCAAGAACTTCATCTTTCATATCTTCCGGAATTGGAACTACCTCGAAAGTAGCACCTTGTCCAGCTTCATCCCAGATGATCGCTCTGTTTTTAATTAAGTCTACAACACCTTTGAAATCTTCTTCAGCACCGATTGGTAAAACGATTGGAACTGCGTTTGATCCTAACATGTCTTTAACCTGGTTTACCACGTTAAGGAAGTCAGCACCTTGTCTGTCCATTTTGTTTACGAATCCCATTCTAGCAACTTTGTAGTTGTCAGCAAGTCTCCAGTTTGTTTCAGACTGAGGCTCTACTCCATCTACTGCAGAGAATAAGAATACCAATCCATCCAATACTCTTAAAGATCTGTTTACTTCTACGGTGAAGTCAACGTGTCCCGGTGTATCGATGATGTTGAAGTGGTAAGGTTTAGTATCAGCTAAAGGTTTTCCTTGATCAGTTGGAAAGTTCCAAGAACAAGTAGTAGCAGCAGAAGTAATTGTAATACCTCTTTCAGCTTCCTGCTCCATCCAGTCCATAGTAGATGCACCGTCGTGAACTTCACCAATTTTGTGGTTTACACCAGTATAGAATAAAATTCTTTCTGTAGTGGTAGTTTTACCTGCATCAATGTGCGCAGCAATACCAATATTTCTTGTAAATTTAAGATCTCTACCCATTTCAGATTAGAATTTAAAGTGTGAAAACGCTTTGTTAGCTTCCGCCATTTTGTGAGTATCTGTTTTCTTTTTGAAAGCAGCACCTTCTTCTCTAGAAGCAGCTACTACTTCATTAGCTAATTTCAAAGCCATAGACTTATCATTTCTCTTTTTAGAGTAGCTAATTAACCATTTCATTGCCATAGAAATTTTTCTATCAGCTCTGATTGGCATAGGAATCTGGAAGTTAGCTCCACCGACTCTTCTAGAACGTACTTCTACGTGAGGCATAACGTTTGTTAATGCATCTTTCCAGATTTCAAGGGCTGTTTTCTCAGTTTCTCCTTTTTTAGTTTCTACGATATCTAATGCATCATAGAAAATTTTGAATGCAATTGACTTCTTACCGTCAAGCATTAAGTTGTTTACGAATCTCGTTACCAATTGATCATTAAACTTCGGATCTGGTAACAACGGTCTTTTTTTCGCTTTTGTCTTTCTCATTGCTTCTGTACCTTATTTAATGATTATTTTTTCTTTCCTTTTGCAGGTGCTGCAGCAGCTTGTCCTGGTTTAGGTCTCTTAGCTCCGTACTTAGATCTTCTCTGAGTTCTTCCATTTACACCAGCGGTGTCTAATGCACCTCTTACGATGTGGTAACGTACTCCCGGTAGGTCTTTCACCCTTCCGCCTCTAACCAATACTATCGAGTGCTCTTGAAGATTATGTCCTTCGCCCGGGATATAGGCGTTAACTTCTTTACCGTTAGAAAGTCTTACCCTTGCTACTTTTCTAAGTGCAGAGTTAGGTTTCTTAGGTGTAGTAGTATATACTCTCGTACATACACCACGTCTTTGTGGACAAGAATCAAGGGCAGCCGATTTGCTCTTCTTGGCAAGCGTGGCTCTTCCTTTTCTTACTAATTGTTGAATAGTAGGCATTTAATTGCTTTTTATTTTAGGGTGCAAAAATAGTAATAATTTTTTAATCCACAAGCAGTTGGATGTAAAAAAAACAATCCTCACTGCATTTTTTTCAGCAAATAATGAAGTGGATTTTACTTTAAAATAATTTCTGACGTATATAAAACCTGTGACTTGTCTTTCACTGTATCATACTTTAGCCATTTTACTTTAGGATTGATAGTTCCGGCGATGGACTGCTTCACATCTCCTTTTTGATTGTTGGTATGTTTATATTTAAAAGATTTATTAATGATAGGAATTTTATACGTTGTCAAACCTTCTTCTGCGCTTCTCTCATTATTATAGAGATATTTTTTATGACCGAATTTTGACATCTGAGGCTCTATCTGTTTTCTGTTCTTAAAATAATCAACGGGTCTCTTCAAACTGTACAGAGTAAAAAACACCCAAAAGAAGCAGGCCACCCTAAAAATCATTTTATCGGACTTCAGCTCTTTGAAATACAAAATCAGAAAAGAAAAGAACAAGCAAATATTCGCCGCAGCCATCATTCTTGTATTCATCTCTTCAATCTGCTGAAACCGTCCGGAAACCAGAAGAGAAATCGCATAAATGAAAGATATCGTCCATAACAAAATATGAAAAACATACACTTTACTCTCTTTGGCTTTTCTGAAATATCTCGTCATATAAACAAACAAAACAATATCGATCAGCAAAATGAAAAACTGAAATGCCATGCTCACGAAACTGTTAGAACCAGGCTTTAATCCAATATAAGGATTCACAGCATTTGCAGTTCCCAATACATCTCTGACCATATTTATAGGAACAAACTCTTCTGGCCTGCCCCTGAGATTTTCACCTGTAAAGCTCCCGAACTCTTTTATATTGAAAAAGAGATAGCCCGCAATTCCCACTCCCGACAGCAAGAGAAATATAAAAACACTTTGTAGCTGAGATTTTTCTTTTGTTTTTAAAAGCAAAATACCAAAGAAAGCAGCGATGGATATAAAAATATAAATCCCCGAATATCTTGCCGCAAACATCATCAACATGATTACAGATGCAGAGACAATATTTTTGTACAGAATGACCTCACTGCTTAGCATTTTATACAAATTATACAGTAGAAAATAGAAAAGAAATACAAAAAGACTTTCTGAAACAGCAATCGAAAAAACAAAAAGAACTGTTTTTCCCGTCATCAACAGAACCGTTTCTCTGAAAAAGAATCTTTTGAAATAGGAGAACAACAAAATCACAATGAGCATTGTCGTATTCAAAAATTTGGAGGCCCAAAAATAATCGCCAAATATTTCAAAAAACAACTGCAAAGCTGCAGGATATCCTAGGGGAAAAAGATTGGTTTCCGGATGTGGTAAATCTGCAGCAATACCGAAATACGACAAACTATCTGCATAAACGCCACCAGAGGGAAGAAAAAAGCTATGAATGAAATTTAAAATAAGAATGGTTAAAGCCAAAATTATATATTTTGTCATGGCACAAAATTAGATTTTCCAGCAAAACTAAGATTTTCATTCTTCATGCCAAAAAGTATAAGTTCATTTTTGTCAAACTAAAGATTCGCGAGACGACATCTCCGTCTAATACTACATTATTAAATAGTCATTCCTTAAAAACCAAGTAATATTTTGATTATCAGTTTTATGCACTTATATTTCGTAAAAAATCGTTGTAAAAAATTGCAATAAATTGTATTTTTAGGATATAAAAAGTGGCAAAATGTTAGGCAAAATAAGAGAGGATTTACAGCAGAATTTATTCAAGACCAGGCTTACGGAGCTTATTAATATGGAGCATCCGGTGGTAAAATTAGCTGGGGAGATTTCCTGGGATAAAATGGAGTCAGAGTTTGAGAAATTATTTTCAGAAAACGGAAGACCTTCTATTGCTATCCGTAAAATAGCAGGAATGCTTTTGCTCAAGGAAATGTTTAAAGAAAGTGATGAAAGTGTAATAGAGAGATGGATTGAGAATGCGTATTGGCAATATTTTACCGGAGAAACCTTTTTCCAGACAGAGCAGCCTTTCGATCCGAGCAATTTTGTACACTTCAGAAAAAGAATTGGAGATAAGGGTTTGGAATTTCTTTTGGGACAAAGCGTTTCTCTCCATCCCAAAGCCAAAACAGAAGATGAAGTTCAGGTAGATACGACGGTTCAGGAGAAGAACATTACCTTTCCTACCGATGCCAAATTAGCAAAAAAAGTAATCGACAATTGTAGAAAAATAGCAGAAAAAGAGAGCGTTGTACAAAGACAAAGCTACAGAAGAGTGAGCAAACAATTATTGCGGGACGCTTTTTTTGGACATCATCCCAGAAGACAGAAGAAGGCAAAAATGGCGAGGAAAAAGCTCAGGACGATTGGTAAAAGAGTTCTTCGGGAATTGGAAAGAAAACTTCCTAAAGATGTTTTGAAAGGCTACGAAGACGTTTTTAAAATTTACCTTAAAGCACTCACCCAAGAACGTACCACGAAAGATAAAATTTACAGTCTTCACGAGCCACAAGTTGCGTGTATTGCGAAAGGAAAATCGGGAAAAGCATACGAGTTTGGGACAAAAGTAGCAGTAGTAAGAGGTCGGAAAACAGGGATCATCAGCTCGGTAAAGAGATTTTCTGGCAATCCTCACGATAGTAAAACTCTTGAAGAATCATTGGCACAGAGTGAGAGGGTAAGAAAATCCGTTGGCGGAACAAGACCTACGAAAGCCACTACAGACAGAGGATTTAAAGGAATCAAAGAAGTGGAAGGAACAGCAATTTTGCTTCCCGCAAAAAAAGAAAAAACAAAATATGGGCAACAAGTAGCCAGATTAAGATTCCGGGCAAGAGCAGCCATAGAACCTTGTATCTCTCATTTAAAAAGAAACCACTCCTTAGGATTAAACTTCCTGAAAGGAGTGGCTGGAGATATTAATAATGCATTATTAGCAGGGATTGGATACAATTTGAAGATGAGATTGAATCAAATCAAACAACAAATTCTTCTTTGGCTCGAACTTGTTCTCCGAATCTTTTTAGGCAAATATAATTTTCAAAGTCAAAAAACAGCTTTTTAAGGAGCGACTAAATAGTAAATTGATGAAAAACGCGAGCATGACCGGCCTACAGGAATCCGATTGTAAAAACATTGCAGAGAAGCTGAACATTTTATTAGTATGCTTTTTTCGCTACAGTTGAAATGACAAAGTAAAAAACAGAATTTAACCAGGAATCAGCTACAAAATTGAGCACAGACAAATACGTAATGAAAGTTTACACGATTTTTATGCCAACAACCCCAGCAGACAAGATTGAGCACAAGACAAAGATCAATAGGAGCGGACTTCAGCCCGTCTGAAAAAGATGAGACTCTTAGAGGCTTTAACTGAAATTGATAATCAGTTTCGGTTAAAGCTCCCATTCGATTTGAAATTTTATCATCAGGCTGAATACCAACGCTATTAAAAGACCTTAACAATCACAAAATCAGAATTTTTAATTATTGATTTTAATCGAACTCAGGTTATTAATCAAAATTTAACTGTGAAGTATATAAAACTTTAGATCTGTCTTTCACCGTATCATATTTCACCCATTTTATCTGAGGATTCAGTGTTCCGGCAATACTTTCTTTAAGCTTTCCTTTCTGACTGTTCGTGTGGTTATATTTAAAAGACCGGTTAATGATAGGGAAATGATACGTTGCTGTAGTCACAAGATTCTTTTCATCATTATAAAGATAAGTTTTGTCTTTAAATTTTGACATTTGAGGTTCTATCTGCTTTTTATTGGCCAAATAATTTCCAGGATCTTTCATTCCATAAATTACAAGAAAAATAAAAAAGAAACAACTGACCCTCCATACCATTTTATCTGACGAATTTCTCTGGAAATACAAAATAAGAAACGAAAAGAATAAACAAACATTGGAAGCCGCCATCAGCCGAACTCCCATTTCTTCAATCTGTTGGAAATACCCCGATATCATTACCGCAACACCATATACCGCGGCCATAGTCCAAAGCAGAATATGAAAATAATGCAATGATGTCTCTTTTGCTTTTTTATAGTATTTAATTAAATATAATAATATAAATACGTCCAATATAAAAACAATACACTGAAAAGCAATACTTCCCCAACTATTGGAAGCAGGCTTTATCCCAATAAACGGATCTACAGCATTCGCCAAACCCAGAAAATCTCTTACTACATATATATAGGATACAAAAACAGGTTTTCCTCTTAAATTTTCTCCTGTAAAACTTCCAAAATATAGATAATTAAATAACAAGTACCCACCAATCTCTACTCCCGAAACGACCAAGAAAAACAATAACGCTTTAAAATAAGCCTTATCTTTCAATTTAAAAAACGTCAGAATAGTGAAAAGCAGGATAGACAGATAAATGTAAATCCCTGAATATCTTGATGCGAACATACAAAGCAATACCAAAGAACCACCTAAAGCATTCAAGTAAAGATTTTTTTTCCCGGAGAATATCTCGTGTAAGAAATAGAATAAGAAATACATGAAGAAAATAAAAGGAGCCTCGGACATTGCACCAAAAAAGACAAAATAAAAAGTCTTCCCAGTAAACAGAAGAACAGTCTCCCGAAAATAAAATTTCTTTTGCCACGAAAACAACAGGATTGTTCCTGTAAAAATGAAGTTAAGTAGCTTTGAAGCCCAAAAATAATCCTTCGTGAAAAAATGAGCCATCCGGAGTAAAAAAGGATAGCCCAAGGGAAAAAGATCCGTCTGAGGTTTTGGAAGATCTGAGGCAATCCCGAAATACGAAAGGCTGTCAGATCCTACTCCTCCATACGAAACAAATAACGTCTGAAAAAAGTAGATAACTAAAATAATAACAGACAATATTTTATACTTCATCATAGTATTTAATCTTTAATCCCGCAATATTAAGCAAACTTATTTAAATTAATTAAAAAAATTGGGTCATAGTTATCATCTATAATGCTACGCTTATTTCGGCATGATATTTCCTTCAAATAGTACATAATTAAATAATAAACTTATGAAAAACGCGAGCATTATCGGGCTACAGGAAGCCGATTGTAAAAACATTGCAGAAAAGCTGAACATTTTATTGGCTAATTATTCTGTGTTCTATCAAAATACAAGAGGTTCTCACTGGAACATTAAAGGAGAGCAATTCTTTACTTTGCATCCAAAATTTGAGGAATTATACAACAGTTTAGTTTTAAAAATTGATGAGATCGCAGAAAGAATTTTAACCTTGGGAGCAACTCCGGCTCATAATTATTCTGATTATCTGAAAGTGGCAACCATTAAAGAAAGCAAAGAAGTGAGCGATGGCAATAAAAGTGTAGAGATTATTTTGAATTCTTTCAAGGTCGTTATTGATTTACAAAGAGAGCTTTTAGACATTACAGATAAAGCAGGTGATGAGGGAACCAACTCCCAGATGAGCGACTATATCACAGAACAGGAAAAAGAAGTCTGGATGTACAATTCTTATCTAGGCAAGTAATTATAAAAAATTATCAGAAAATATTAAAAAAATCACCTTACATTTAGGTGATTTTATTTTTAATGATTAAATTTGCGTATAAATTACACAATTATGCACGACGTACGATTAAACTCTATCTTAGACAACGATTTTTATAAAATCACAATGCAGAATGCGGTGGTGAAATTATTTCCTAGCTCTATTGTGAAATACGAATTCATCAACAGAGGAAAACATCAGTTTCCCGAAGGTTTTGATACTGCTCTGAGAGAAGCAGTCAATAAAATGGCAGAACTGAAACTGACCAAAGATGAAAAAAAATTCATGGCAAGAACCTGCCCTTACATAGACCTCCCCTATCTTGATTTTCTGGAAGGATATCATTATGATCCATCTGAAGTAAAAATTCATCAGGAAGGAACTGAACTTTCCGTTACCGTTGAGGGGCTCTGGTACAGAACTATTCTTTGGGAAGTCCCTTTATTAGCTTTAATCAGCGAACTTCATTATGAGATGAAGCACATGGAAAGAGATTCCAACGGAGTGGTAATGAACAAAACCCTTGAGAAAGCAGAGTCTTTAACCAAATTGGGTGTCAACTTCGCCGAATTCGGAACCCGAAGAAGACATTCTTATAAAGTACAGAATCTGGTCATGGAAGCTTTAACTCAAAATAAAGAAAATACATTTATCGGAAGCTCCAACGTACATTTTGCAATGAAGTATGGAGTAAAGCCTATCGGGACTCACGCTCACGAATGGTTTATGTTCCATGCTGCGGAATATGGCTTTAAAATGGCGAATGAATTGGCACTTGAACATTGGGTAGATGTTTACAGAGGTGATTTGGGAGTTGCCCTTTCTGATACCTATACAACAGATGTTTTCTTCCGCCAGTTTGATAAAAAGTTTGCCAAACTTTTCGATGGCGTTCGTCATGACAGCGGAGATCCTTTGGAATTTGCTGATAAAACAATTGCTCATTATGAAAAACACGGTATCAATCCTTTATTTAAATACATTATTTTCTCTGATGCTTTAAATCTTGAAAAAGTAGAGGAAATTACAAATTACTGTAAAGGAAAAATTGGGGTTTCTTTCGGAATCGGAACCAATTTAACGAATGATGTAGGTTTAAAACCAATGAATATTGTAATGAAATTAATCGGTGTTCAGGCTCCGAATAAAGAATGGATTCCAACCGTAAAATTATCTGATGAACACGGAAAATACACCGGAGATCCTAAAATGATTGAACTCGCCAAAGAATTTTTAGCGATAAAAGATTAAACCGATGCAAAAAATACTGCTATTCATCCTACTCACCTCTTTTCTCTCTTCATGTATTACTACCAAAGGAAAAGATGGAAAAAATGGAAAGCCGGGAACCTCATCGCAGGCTAGTATCACAGCCGATGCACCAACTTCATTTAATGAAAAACTCGCTACAAAGCTCGGAGCCGACAAATACGGAATGAAAGCGTACACCATTGTTATGCTGACAACTGGAGCAACCAAAATTGAGGACAAGACCAAAATGAGTGAACTGATGAGCGGTCATATGACTAATATAGGAAAATTGGCAGATGAAGGAAAAATAATTGTCGCAGGACCTTTTTTAGATAAGAATAAGGAAAATTACCGCGGGATGTTTATTTTTAATACCAAATCAAAAGAGGAAGCGGAGCAATGGGTGAAAACCGATCCCGCTGTACAAGCCGGAGTTTTTAGCTATGAAATTTTCCCTTGGTATGGCTCGGCGGCACTGCCTCTGTATTTGGAACATCATAAAGAAATTTCAAAAGAGAATCCTTAGATTTTCATTTAATAACAAATATATAAAAAGGCTGTCTTTTAAAGGCAGTCTTTTTTATTTTTATAAATTATTAAATTTCAAACGATTGCAAAAAAATCCATATCTTTATCTCACAACAAATCAAAAAATAATACCATGAAAAACAATCAATTAAAAAATCTTTCAAGAAAAGATCTTAAAAACGTATTCGGTGGAACTTTATATCCCGCTTTGGAATGTTATTCCGACAGAGAATGCAGTCGCTATGGCGAAGCGCTTATCATGTGCCCCGACGGATCAACTTCTATGACAGGCTATATGTGTATGGGCGGGACATGCATCATATACACCGGCTTCTGCCAACCGCCCGTTCTTGAGCCCCTTCCGGAGCCTGCGATACTTCCTTAAATAAAAAAATAAAGTGAGCCAAATGGCTCACTTTTGTGGGTAAAAACCCGTTGAAAGAATAATATAGTAAGATATTATTTGTATTGATATTACGCCGTTTCTTTATATTTTTTGCGATACGCATAGTAAAATACAGTCGGCAGAATGGTGAAGGAAAGCAACATACAGATGATCAACCCTCCCACGATCATAATAGCGAGCGGCTTTTGAATTTCAGAACCCATTCCGTTGGACATGGCGGCAGGTAAAAGCCCCATTGATCCCATCAGCGCAATCATGATCACCGGACGAATCCTGCTTTTTACGCCATCAGCAATAGCCTCCCTGAGTGGTATTTTATTCAGAAGATTTTCTTTCATCACCCCGATCAGCACGATACCATCAATAGTCGCCACCCCGAAGAGAATAATAAACCCGATTCCCGCAGAAATGCCGAAAATCGTTCCTGTAAACCACAGCGACATAAATCCCCCGATAAAGGCAAACGCCAGTGTAATGGAAGAAATCAGCGTGTCTTTCATATTCCCGAAGTTGAAGTACAGCAACATCAGAATCAGCACCAATGAAATAGGAACCACCATCGCCAGCTGTTTTCCGGCTCTTTCTTTACTTTCAAATTCTCCAGCCCAAGTCATTTTATGCTTTTTAGGAAGATGAACATCCTTTGCTACTTTTGCCTTTGCCTCTTCAATAGTGCTTCCGAGGTCACGGCCTTCGATATTAAAACCGACACCGATATACCGGCTGTTTCCTTCGCGGTAAATAAATGACGGCCCGGTATGATAATCAATCGTAGCGATCTCCTTAAGGGGAACTTTTTTGTTATCCGCAGTCGGAATCAATATGTTTCCTATTTTTTCAGGCGTATCACGATAGTCTTTTTCAAACCTCAGCATGACGTCAAACATTCTTTCCTCTTCATAAAACCTGGTCGCTGCCTGTCCGCCTATCGTCATTTCGATCACCGCCTGGGCATCCGCTGTTGATACGCCATATTTTGCCATTTTTGAATCATGAAGCTGAATTCTCAGTTCCGGAAGTCCAATATTTTTAAATACATTCACATCCGAAATTCCAGGAACGGTTTTAATGGAAGTTGCCACCTGATTGGCATATTTTTCAAGCTCAAAAAGATCATTTCCAAAAATTTTGATCACCAAAGGTGCTTTTACCCCAGCCACATATTCTTCCACATTATCCTGAATAGGCTGGCTGAATCCGAAGTTAATTCCGGGATACCTTTCCAGAGAGACCCTCATTTCTTCCAGAAGCTCATCTTTGGAGATCTTCTTTTTCCATTCATCTTCCGGTTTCAGCTGAATATTGAATTCTATATTAAAAAATCCGGTGGGATCTGTTCCGTCATTCGGACGACCAGTTTGGGTCATCACGAATTTCACTTCGTCATATTTCATCAGAATTCCCTTCATTTCTTTGGTCAGCCTCACTGATTCATCAAGATTCACACTATTGGGTAAGGTAGCACGGACATAGATGGCACCTTCATTTAATTTAGGTAAAAATTCAGAACCGTAATTTGAAAATCTCCAAGCACAAAGTGCCAATAAAGCTCCGAAACCAATCATAAATCCTTTTTTATGACGGTAGCTGAATTCATAAATTCTATAAATATTAACTCTGAAAAACCTTGAAATAAAATTTTCTTTCTCTTCAATATTTTTAGTTAATAACAATTTACACATCGCCGGAACATAGGTTAAGCTTAGAATTAACGATCCTAATAATGCATATCCTAAAGTAAATGCCAAGGGTGAAAACATCTTCCCTTCTACTTTCTGGAATGAGAAAATGGGCATTAAGGCAACAATTAAAATCAACAAGGCAAAGAAAATATAGCTTGCCACGCTTCCTGCGCTTTTCTTAATGATGCCCAGTTTAGACATTTTATTGAAACGCTTGAGTCCTACTTCCTTCGATTTATGTTCGAGGGCGACAAAAACGTGTTCTACGATGACGAGGGTTCCTTCGAGCAACAGTCCGAAATCTAATGCCCCCATGGATATAAGATTGGCGGGCAGCCCCTGAATTTTAAGCATAATAATCGCAAACAGGAAGGCCAGAGGGATCACGGAAGCCACAATGAAAGTGGTTTTCCAGTTGTATAAAAATATAAATACAATAATAGAAACCAGAATAACCCCTTCCACCAAATTTTTTGAAACCGTGTGAACCGTAGTATTCACAAGCTCAGTACGGTCGATGATTGGTACAATCTGTATATCACCCGGCAATTCACCGCCATTAAGTTCTGAAATACGGTCTTTCAGCCTTCCGATCACTTCACTTGGATTTTCTCCACGAAGCATAATGACAATACCTTCCACCACATCATTTTCCTTATTGTATCCTACCTGTCCCAATCTCGGTTTTGCCGAAACTTTGACTTCAGCAACATGCTTGACCAAAATCGGAGTAGATCCTTTTACCTCAATCTGAATATTCTCAATATCCTCCTTACTTTCCAGCAATCCGATACCACGGACAACATACGCCTGATCACCTTTGGATACAACATCTCCCCCAACATTAATATTACTTTTGGATACTGCTTCATATACATCCAAAGGAGAAAGGTCATAATTTTGCAGCTCTGTAGGATTGATCTTGATCTCATAGGTTTTTTCCTCCCCTCCGAAACTCACCACATCCGCCACTCCCGGCACAGCGAGAAGTTCTCTTTCAATCACCCAGTCCTGAACAGAGGTTACTTCCTTGATCGGCAGTTTACTTTTAATAATATATCGGTAAATTTCTCCTGTAGCTCCTGAGGGCGGTTCAATGCTATAATCAGCTCCGTTGGGCAGCTCTACATTTCCGAGTCGGTTGGAAGCATATTGCTGGGCATAAAAATCATCCACATGATCATCAAAAATAACGGTCACCACCGATAATCCGAATAGCGAGATGGATCGAACCGATGTTTTATTGGGGATCGTATTCATCTCCTTAGAAATCGGAAGGGTAACAAATTTCTCTATTTCCTCAGCACTTCTTCCAGGCCATTGGGTAATCACCCTTACCCTCGTATTCGTCACATCCGGAAATGCCTCAATCGGGGTATGCATGTAGGAGTAAATTCCGCCTGCCAATAAAAGAAAGGTTCCGAAAAGAACAATCAGAGAGTTCTTTAGGGAAAAGGAAACAATATTCTGAACAAATTTTCTCATACTTTTCTACCTTATTTGGATTGGCTTTTCAGGTTTTCATAGATCAGAAGCCCGTTGGAAGTAATTACATTTTCTCCCGGCTTAAGATTTCCTTCCACATAAATATACTGGCTGTTGGAAGCCACCTCTGTGACTGGTCTGATTTCCAGATCACAATCTTTTTTATACACTACAACATAACTCTGATTATTATCGAAGATCAGCGCCTTCTGCGGAATTGCCATCGCCGATTTATCTTTTGCATTAACAGGCAGAACAATATCAGCAGACATTCCCGGTCTCAGGTGCATATTGGTATTATCCATCACAATTTTTGCCTTCAAAACCCTTTCTGTTTCATTAAAAACCTGAGAGATCACATCAATCTTTCCTGAAAAAACTTCATCCGGATATGCCAGTGTTTTCACGGTTACTGGTTGATTTTCGTAAACGTGACGCATATTAGTAGCATATACATTGGCCATTACCCAGACTTTATCCAGATTGGAAATTTTGAACAGCTGCTCTCCTCCTGTGGTCACAGGCATTCCGTTGGAAATATTTTTTTCAATCACATATCCGTCTGCCGGAGATTTAATCTGAAGATTGCTCCCGCCCGCAGAATACAGCTGCATATTTTTTCTTGTTTTTGATATATTAGATTCAAGAATCTGAACTTCAGAGCGTGCTTCCTGCAAATCTTTTTGAGAAGCAATATCATCTTTATACATGGCTTCCACTGATGACAGCTTTCTCTTCGCCACTCCCAGTTGTGCCTGTAAGGTTTGGGTATCGTCCTGCATTTCATTTACCGAAGTGGACTTTACAGTAGCCAATACCTGTCCTTTTTTCACAAAATCACCCAGTGCAAAATAAGTCTCTGTCACCACTCCATCCACCAGACTTACGTAAGGAACAGTTTTATCCGAATTGCTTTCCACTTCACCGGTCAGCGTAATGCTTTCCTGAATAGGCAGAACTTCAACTTTGGTCAGTTTAATTTCTTTCTTAAGATCCGGACTTAGACAATAGGTCTTGCTTTCCGGTTTTTCATCCTGCTTTTTATCTGTACAGCCTGTCAGGGTTACCAGCATAAAAGATGTTGCTGCAAGGTATAATACTCTATTTTTTTTCATCTTATAAATCTTGTCCTACAACATACTGCAGGTTTTCATAATATTGGTTAAGTTCTTTTTTCGTATCCAGAATAATCATTTTATTGCTGATATAGGTATCTAAAAAGTCCATATATTCCAGCATACTGATATTTCTGAGTCTGAAGTTTTTTTCATGACTCGTTAAAAGCCCATCCAGAGTTGCTTCATACGCATCGTCAATTTCATGGGAGATTTCTTTTGTTTTGATATAATTTTTAAACACGGACGTAATCTCGTTTTCAGATTTCAGCACATTCTTCCGGGTCTCGATCTTTCTTTTCTCGATTTCCAGCTTGGCTTCCTGAATATTCCCTTTATTTCGGTCAAAAATGGGAAGGTCTACCGCCAATCCTAATCCGATAAAGTCTTTCATAATATTTCCCCCTCGGTCGTAATTCATTGAAACGGTAACATCCGGAGTTTTCAGTGCATTTTGGAGTTCCAGATTTTTACTGGCGTATTTTTCCTGATTTTTAGCCATTAAAATATCGGGGCGGTTCTCCTTTGCTTTTTCCGTCCATTGATCGATTTCCAGCTCGGACCATTCTTTCTCCGGCATCACAAAAGGGTCTGAAATCACGATATAGGACTTCGCGGGAAGCATCAGCAATGCCTTCAGCTCCGTTTGCTGCTCCTGAATTTCCTGCTGCAGCGAGATAAGCGTTTTTTTAAACTCTATTTCCTGAGCTTTCAGCCTTACATATTCCGCTTTGCTGATATTTCCAAGGCTTAGCTGATTATTATACGATTTCGTAAGTTTTTCAATCGAAGCGATCTGGCTCTGATAGATTTTCTGCTCCTCCTGATTGTACAGGATCTCGGTAACGGTATTTCTCAGCGATTTTTTCATTTCGCGCAATACCTCCTGAAGTTCGTACTGCTCGCCTTCCACTTCAATTTTGGCGAGTTCAATATTCTTTCTTCTTTTACCGGCGGTCTGGATCACCTGCTCTATCTCCGCAGAGATCTGGGAACTTTTTCCCCATTTCCCAATAAGGGCGGGCTGCGCTTCCACATCATAGGTTTTCCAAAGGTTAACTTCGCTGATGCTTAAAGTAGGATTGGGCCAGAATTTGGCCTGTACCGTTCTTGCTTCCGCCTGCGAGATCTCAAGCTTTTGGGCGATAAGATCCAGATTATTGGAAAGAAAAAGGGCTTCGGCTTCTTTTCGGTTGATGCTGATGGTATCTGATACCTGCGCTGAAAAAAATCCGAAGACATGAATAGACAGTACAATTAATAGATGCTTTTTCAAGGTCTTGGTATTTAAGACCACAAAGTTACCGGCGCAATATTAAAGGGAATTTCGAACAGAATTAAAGTTCGGTTAGTCCAACATTAGAGTTTGATTAGAAGATTTGGGCTGGAGGTTGGAGGCTGGAAGAAGGAGGTTGAGAAGAGATAAATAAGATGATTTCGGACGTATCAAAACTTCCATCCCAATATTTTAAAGATTAAGCATTAAAAATCAGGCGGACCGTTGTTCCTACATTCACTTCAGAATCAATTTTCATTGAAATATGGTGATGATCAAAAATACTTTTGGAAAGAGACAGTCCGATCCCGCTTCCTTTTACTTCATTAACATTTTTACCGCGGAAGAACGTTTCGGTTATACTGCTAAGATCTTCCTTGGAAATTCCTTTTCCTTGATCTTTCACTTCGATATGTAATTTGTCTGTATCCTCGAAAATATTAATCTCAATAGAATTATTTGAAGAATATTTTATCGCGTTCTCCACAATATTATATAAAGCTAAAAACAACAATGTTTCATTTCCCGGATATTCCAGCAATGAAGGTTTTACCACCTGCATATTTATTCTTATGGAAGATTGATGTTCTTTGGCTTTGGGTTCCAGTTTAGAATAAATTTTCCAGATCAGCTCATCGATTCTTACGGTTTTATGAGATGCTTCAAGCTTAGCCAAACCGGACATCAACAAAAGATTATTCAGAATATTTTCAATTTCGTAGACATTATCCAGAGATTCCTTTACCACTTTCCGATATTCTTCTGGTGTGCGGTCTTTCTGGGCAAACACTTCAAGATTCCCGGAGATCGCAGCCAAAGGGGTTTTAAACTCATGAGAAACATAGTTGATAAAATTCTGTTGCAACAGCATATTTTCAGAGATCCTTCCGAATAATTTATTGTAAGATTTAATGAGCTCCTCAATCTCATCATTGGTATTGGTGGTTGTTATCGCCTGGGAAATATTATTATAATCTACGTTATTGATATGTTTAACCACATTCGAGACCGGTTTATAAACCACTTTTGAAAGATAGCGGCTCAGAATAAAAATAGCCGTAAGCCCCAAAATAAGCACCGTTAACATGATGATCGACAGCCTGAAAATCTGGGACTGAAAGGAATCATTTGAAGATTTTACAAAAACCACAAAGTCTCCCTGATTATCAGGATAAAAAATCCCGTAATAAAAATGATCATCAGACATAAACTGAACCCACTGGTTGGCTCTCGCCGCATTCAGATGTTTCTGTTTAATATAAGGATCATTAAAATCTTCTCCGAAAGTCACTTTATTATCCTGATCATAAATCGCTACTTCCCGATTCCGGATCAGACTTTTATATTCTTTTTTGATTTGGGCATGACGGTTGACGGAAAGTTCGTCTTTTTCAAGATAATAAATCGCAGAAATAAGCGCTGTATTCTTCAGTTTTTCAAAATACGAAATTTTGGTACTGTCGTAATAGGCGAAATAAATCACTGCAAACGTAATGATGGAAACAATGCCGAACGACAGGCTTGAAATAAGGGTAAATCGGTTTCTTAAAGTCATTTTAATCCTTGATCAGATAGCCGGTTCCTTTAATGGTATGAATAATTTTATGCTCACTTTCATCTATTTTGTTCCGGAGATAAGAAATATAAACGTCCACCAGATTGGTATTGTTATCAAAATTAATTCCCCAGACATTGTGAAGAATCTGCGTTCTGCTCAGCACTTTATTCTTATTCTCCAAAAGAAAGTTCAGCAACTTATATTCAGTGGGTGAAAATTCTATTTCAGACCCATTCTGGGTTACTTTATGAAGATCTTTATCAATCGTCAGATTTCCGCAAGAAATCAATTGAGATTCGTTTTCGTAGCTTAATCTATTTCTTCTTGTCAATGCTTTAATTCTTGAAATCAGTTCTTCAAAATGAAAAGGCTTTGATAAATAATCATCTGCTCCCAAATCCAGCATTTTAATTTTATCATCAGGACTGTTTAATGCGCTGATGACTAAAATAGGCGTATAATTTTTCTTAAACCGAATAATCTGAGTTAACTGAATTCCGTCCAGACCCGGAAGCATAATATCCATCAGAATAATATCAAATTCATACAGACCAACCATCTCCCGGGCTATTTCACCAGATTCCGCTAACGTGATATGATAACCTATCTCGCTTAACCCCTTTACCAAAAAATTGCTGATCCTCGAATCATCTTCCACTAACAAAATATTCATGTTGCCGAAATTTCCTCTAAAGATAAGCATCATTTTTTTGAGATCAGAAACAAACCTTCTTTATTCCAATGCTTTTTTTCCTATTTTTGAAGTATGGAGATGAGTTATTTAATTATCGGGTTAGCAGCAGGCGGCGCTGTAGGGGCGGCTATTTCATACTTTGCGCTAAAATCATCCATGATTTTAAGAAGTACTTACGACGAACTGAACCAATTATACATAAAAAATAAAGCCGATACTGACAATGCCAACCTAAAGATGGGAGAGCTGATTCAGGATCATACAAAGGAAAAGGAAGCTTTCTTACGACAGGCTGATATTTTAGATGATCTTAAAAGTGAATATGCCAAAATTTCGGCAGAACACACAACTCTCAGCACCCAACTGACAGAGCTCAAACAGATGAATGCACGACACACCACTCATACTGAGAGTTTGATGAACGAAAAACAGGAGCTTTTTGTTAAAAATGCCGAGCTTTCCGCCATCAATGATAGTATGCAGAGAACTTTGACCACACAAAAGGAGGAGGTAATAAAAATACAGCAGGAAGCCAGGCTTCAGTTTGAAAATATGGCCAATAAAATCCTGGAAGAAAAAACAGAAAGATTTACTACGCTTAATCAAAATAACCTTAAAAATATTCTTGAGCCGTTTCAGGAAAAAATTACCGATCTGAAAAACCGTGTCAACGAAGCTTACGAACAGGAAAATAAGGAACGTTTTTCTCTTGCCGAAAAAGTGAAGGAACTGGCAGAACTGAATCAGCAGATCTCTGAAGACGCTAAAAAACTCACCCGCGCGCTGAAAGGTGAAAGTAAAACACAGGGAAACTGGGGTGAAATGATCCTTGAAAGTATCCTTGAAAAATCCGGTTTGGTAAAAGGGAGAGAATATTTCCTGGAGCATGAACTTCGTGATGAAGATAATAAAGCACTATTTTCCGAATTTTCAGGTAAAAAAATGCGTCCTGATGCCGTGATAAAATATCCTGATGAAAGAAATGTGATCATTGACTCGAAAGTTTCCCTGACCGCATTTACCGATTTGGTGGATGAAACTGATCAGGATATTTATGTAATGAAACTGAATCAACATTTGAATTCTGTAAAAAACCATATCAACCAATTAAGCCAAAAAGCATATGATGATTACGGAAAATCTCTGGACTTCGTGATGATGTTCATTCCTAGTGAGCCAGCTTATATTGCAGCGATGCAGGCCGACCAAAACCTTTGGAATTATGCGTACGACAGAAGAATTCTTTTGCTCAATCCGAGTAATTTAATTACTTCTTTAAAGTTAATTGCAGATCTCTGGAAAAGAGAGTACCAAAACCGAAATTCCATGGAAATTGCAGACAGAGGAGCCAAATTGTATGATAAATTTGTGGGTTTTGTGGATAATCTTGAAAAAGTGGGCCGAAATCTGGACTCGGCAAAAAATGTTTACAACGATGCTTATAAACAGCTCTCTTCAGGGAATGACAACTTGATTATTCAGACACAAAAGTTAAAATCTTTAGGCATAAAAAACAAAAAAGAGCTGCCGCAAAGTCTTATTTCCGACATTGATTCTGAATGATCCTCAATAAATTATTTTTAAAAAAGTATTTTTGCATTAATTATCATTTATCAACTATCCCTATATGCTCATCGAAAGTTTTCAGAACGAAAAGATAAAAAATATCACGAAACTCCTTACAGACAACAGATTCAGAAAAAAATCAAAAGTATTTGTGGTGGAAGGCCAGCAGGAAAATGAACGAGCCCTGAAGTATGATTTTGAACCTGTTGAATATTTCATCTGCGAAAATATCTTCAAAGGCGTTCGACCTAAAGGAAAAATTCATTTGGTCAACGATAAAGTGTATGAAAAAATAGCGTACAGAGGAAGTTCTGAAGGCATTATCGGAGTCTATCAAACCAAAGAAGCCCAGCTTCGGGATTTCAAACCTAAAGAAAATTCTACCGTAATTATTGTAGAAGGAGTGGAAAAGCCCGGGAATTTAGGGGCAATCCTTAGAAGTTGTGAAGCCTTTGGTATTGATGCATTGATCGTCACCGATACAAAAGCCGACTTTTATAACCCGAATGTAATCCGTTCAAGTGTAGGATGTCTTTTCGGAATGGAGATTTTTCAGGCAGAAAATGATGAATTATTAGACTATTTAAAAGATAATCGCTTCAATATCTACACAACGATCATGGATGAAACCGCAGAAAATCTTTACAAAAGGGATTTTACGCAGAGATCAGCTGTTTTATTCGGTACAGAACATTCAGGCTTGAGTGATTTCTGGACTGGAAAGGGCAAAAATACATTAATTCCCATGGTAGGAAGCATCGATTCTCTGAATTTAAGTAATGCAGTGGCGATTACTTGCTATGAGGCACTGAGGCAGAAGAATGGGTAAATGAATTTTTTTGCCACGAATGCACAAATATTTTTACTTCCCACAGATCGCAGAGATTTTCACAGATGCTGCTGTCTTTGTTGGTTGTTCGCAAGGACGCAAAGATACTTTTTAATACTCTATGTTTTTAAGTCGCAAGGATTTTATCTTTGATAAAATTGAGGGCTGCATCGTATGGCCACGAATGCGCGAATATTTTTATTTTCCACAGATTTTCACTTATGATGATGCCGATTTTATATTGCTTAAACTTTGGTGTTCAATATGTAAAGCGTAAGGAAAAAAACTGTATCATTTGCAAAATCTGCGAAAGTAACAAAGACGTTCTGATGAGTTAAACTTTTTGCTTAGTCCCCAAGTTTTGATACTGATCCATTAATTTCGCTTATTACTCGAAACGACAATGCATAAAAAAACCGTCTCACTGAGTGAAACGGTTCTTTTATCTTAAAGTTTAGATTATTTCTTAACTTCTTCTTTAACTTCAGTTTTAGCAGCGTCAGCAGCAGCATCAACTTTAGCTGTAGCAGAATCAGCAGTAGCTTTTACTGAATCAACAGCAGCAGTAGCAGTAGAATCTACAGCAGCAGCTGAAGAATCGATAGCAGCAACAGCAGAATCAGCGTTACCTTCTGTAGCAGTAGCTTCAGTTTTTTTACAAGCAACTAAAGAGATTGCAGCGATAGCAGCTACGAATAATGACTTTTTCATAATAAATTAAATTTAATTTTGTTAATATTGTTTTATAAAATTTTTCTCTGTTCCGTTATTTGAACAAGACAAAGGTAGAACAGATAGAAAATTTGTCTACGCAAAATAATTGTAATACCTTTGTAAAATTATTTTACAAAATAACAACACTGATAATCAATAAATTAATTATTTTTAAATAGTTTGACAGATTTAGACCTACTACACTTTGAGCAGCTGAAAAAGGATGTGCAGGCTCAATATTTAGAAGAATACACCCCTTCCTTTGATGATATTTCAAAATGGAAGGGTATTGATATTATATATTTTCAGGAAGATCTTCGAAAAAAAGCCAAAGGTAATATTAGCGAAAAATCTTTTTACACCTACTTCAAAAATGCGCCGGTTACCAAATTACCAAGAATTGACATGCTCAATTTATTGAGTATTTATGCGGGATACGACTCTTGGTATGAATTCAAGAAACAACATCTTTTTGCCGGGGAATTGTTGCAGGATGAACAGAATATCGACGATGAAGAAGGGAAAAAACTGCAACAAATGGTATCTGAAGTATCTCCTTCGCCTGAAGTTGACATTGTTGCTCCAAAAATAGAATCCAAGACCGAAGAAATCACTGATTTACAAAAAACTAATACTGAAAATCAGGAAATTAACAAAAATTCAACATCTTTAGAAAAGCAACAGAATACGACCTCTGTATTTCATAAAAGAAACTACCAAAAAGCCACTTGGATTACGGTGACTTCCATATTCGCGGTTTTATTGGGAGTGCTTGGGTTCAAGGATGTATTATTTTCCAAGGAATATACGTATTGCTTTACCGATGCTGACAGAGGAGCCGGAGTGATCAATACTTTAGAAATAAAAGTAATCAAAGAAAATGAATCTCCCATTCTTTATAAAATCAAACCTGGAGAGTGTTTCGTGTATTCAACCAAAGATAAAAATCTCAAAATGCAGATCTCTTCTCCTTTCTACGAATATCTTGAGGTCAACCGAAGTCTTGAAAATGCACCAGATGACGAAATGATAGAGCTGAAGCCTGATGATTATAAAATGGCCGCCTATTATTTCTCTATCAAAGACGCCAATGGAGATCCTGAAGAGCTTAAAAAGAAAAGAAGCCAGCTTGAAAACCTAATCAGTAATAATGCAGTCATTTATCAGATCTATGACAGCAATATTTACGGAATTGAAAGACTAGACAAACAAAAATATATTACACTCGTAACAACCCCGACGACTTCTCTTAAGAATTTAAGTGTCATCGAAATGAAAAAAGATACCCAGGGGAAAATTATATCTATTAAATTTAAAATTGCAACAGATGAAAAGGATAAATAAATTTTTACCATTTATATTTTCACTTATTATTCTGGTTTCCTGTAATAATAATAAAACCACTCCGCAAGTAAGTGATCTTGATAAACTGAGAAACAGTAATAATCCTGCCGTTCAGATGGACAGTATGCAGGCTATCAACTCTATTACCAAGCAGAAAGTCCAGGAGTTACTGGATCTCTCCACGCTTTATCTTTCCGGAAAAAGAGATACGGAAATAGATACCGTAATCTATTCCCAGATGGAAGGCTATTTTCATAAGCCGGATTCTACGACTTTTAAAAACCTGTTCCGGGAAATGGACAGCCTGAAGGCTAAAAGTGTGAAGGTGAATAAACTGGAAGTGTATAAAGATTATGACAAAAAAGATACGTTAGACTTCGCGAAGTTCAATGTTGAGTATTTTGACGGAAAAAATAAATCTTTGGGAACATTTGAGAAGAATGCCCAATACATTCTAATGTCAACACCGAAAGTAAATAAGGAATTTAAGTTCTATTTCCTTAATTTCTATTCAAAACCATTGGTAAAGAAAGACAGTACATCCGTGGGTGTTACCAAGTAGTCCAGCGGAATATCATTTTCCCAGACATCATCGATATTTTCATCGGGGTTAAAATAATTAACTCCGATTTTTTTTACTTCTTTTGAAATCCTTTCAAAAAAGCCATCGTAGAAACCTTTGCCATAACCTACCCTATTTCCCTTATGATCACAGTACAAAAGCGGAGTAATCACATAATCGAAATCGGTCTCTCCGGAATCTTCATTAGAAACAGGTTCAGAAATACCCCAATTGTTCGTTTCAAAGACGGTATCTGCAAAAATTTCAATATGAATCAACTGATCTGTTACAACTTTAGGCACAAACACACGGATCTTATGCTTTAAAAAATAATTAATTAAAACCTTTGTATCAATCTCCTTTTTACCTGAAATCGGAATGAAAATATGAACTTTTTCCGCCTCATTCGGTTTGAAATAACGCAGAAAATTTTCACTTATTTTCTCAGATAACAGGAAAGCCTCATCAGAAGACAAGGCTTTTCTTTTTTGCATATATTTTTTTCTAAGCTCAGCTTTAAACATAATGATTATGCATTTTCGGGAGCTATGATTTTGTATAATTTGTCAGACATACGAACTTTAAAAGGAATCTCAAAAGTAATCTGATCTCCCGCCTTTGCCGTTTCGCAAGGACCTCCGTTCGCAAATATCTGAGTAATCGTAAATTCCTGTTCACCAGTTGTCGGTCCGGAAATTAACACTTTATCTCCAATAGACAGCTCTTTGTTCTCAATTAAAAACTGTCCAATCTTCGATTTAGAATAATAATGTTCTCCTTTTCCGATCAACACCTTTTTAACGGCAATTTTCTTACGAATATCTCTTGTTTCAGTTTTTTCCGCTTTCGCTAAAATCTGAGTGGTAAGATCTCCTGAGGTTTTAAATTTCAAAGCTTCAGACTTTCCTTTTCTGAACACTTTATTTCCGACCTGTAACCCTTTTCTTTTGGCTACCTGCTCATTCCACGGCAAATGAATGGTTTCAAGACATTCCGTAGAACATGTATTTTCCATGACTTCCTTACATTCATCACATTGAATGAATAATAAGTGACAGGCATCATTGGCACAATTGGTGTGGTTATCACACGGTTTTCCACATTGGTGGCATTTAGCAATGATATCGTCTGTAATTCTTTCTCCTAAACGGTGATCGAATACGAAGTTTTTTCCAATGAATTTACTTTCAATATTTTCTTCCTTGATCTGTCGGGTATATTCAATAATCCCACCTTCCAGCTGATAGACATTTTTAAAACCCTGATGTTTGAAATAGGCACTCGCTTTTTCACAACGAATTCCTCCTGTACAATACATCAAAAGGTTTTTATCTTCTTTAAAATCCTGTAACTGATCGTTGATAATCGGTAAACTTTCTCTGAAATTTTCAACATCCGGTGTTATGGCTCCTTCAAAATGGCCCACTTCACTTTCGTAATGATTTCTGAAATCTACTACAATTGTATTCGGATCAGAAAGCATATCATTGAATTCCTGTGCTTTCAGGTGAATTCCTTTATTGGTAACATCAAAAGTGTCGTCATTCAATCCATCGGCAACGATTTTATGTCTTACTTTTATGGTTAATTTTAAAAATGAATGATTGTCTTGCTCTACCGCTACATTCAGACGAATTCCTTTCATGAAGTCATATACTTCAAGCGTATCACGGAAAGCCTCAAAATTTTCTGCAGGAATACTCATCTGAGCATTAATTCCTTCATGGGCAACATAAATACGACCAAGTGCATCAAGAGCATTCCAGGCTATAAATAATTCGTCGCGAAATTTTTTGGGATCTGAAAGATTGGCATACGCATAGAAAGACAGTGTAAGGCGTTCCTTACCAGCTTCATCAATAAGTTGAGCTCTTTCTTCTGCGCTTAAGGTGTTATACAGTTGCATGCTATAAACTTTTTAAGTGAGAAAAATATTTTTGCAAAGATAGGAATTTTTAATTTGGTTGTTGGTTTTTAATTGATGGATGATAGTGCTTGGTTGTTGGTTGACGAACCCTTATCAAGGTTTAAAACCTTGACAAGGGTGGCAGCGTACCTTCCAATAAAAAGATTATATTTAACTTTTATGTCCATATTGACATCTATAGTATGTCAGATTGTCATTTAATATAATTTTAAGTTTTGTTAATTACGAGATATAATTATGACATAACACATAAAATAATCTTATTCTAGTTAAATTTTAGTTAAAACTGAAACATTGCGTACCAATCGCATACCTATTTAGCATTAAATTTGTTTACACTAAAATGAAAAGTTTAAAAAATTAATAAATAATAAAGAAGATATAACAATGAAGAGTACTTTAAAAAAACTATTACCATTTGCAGTAGTTGGAGTTATCTCAGGAGCTACTACCGTTGGAACGATACAATATTTTGGCCACGGTTCTAATAATGAAGATCAATCCTACTTTACAAAGGCATCGAATGTTTCTTTTGCAGGGATGAATACTGCTGCGGTGGGTGACGACTTCGTAAAAGCAGCTAAAACAACCGTTCCGGCTGTGGTAACGATTAAAAACTATCAGAACAGAGCTTCTTCGGGAGGCAACAGAGCTTCTGAACAGGATTTATTCGATTTCTTTTTCGGTGATCCATTTGGAGGCGGAGGAAGAGGTCAGCAAAGACAAAAGCAACAGCAACAACAGACTCCAGATAATATGCCATCAGGTATGGGGTCAGGGGTTATTATCTCTCCTGACGGATACATCATCTCCAACAATCACGTGGTAGCAGGAGCAAGTAAACTTGAAGTTGTTTTAAGCAATAAAAAATCATATATCGCGACCTTAATAGGGACAGACCCGAATACGGATATTTCTCTATTAAAGATCGAAGAAAAAGGATTACCTTATTTAAATTTTGCTAATTCTGATAATATTGAAGTTGGACAATGGGCATTGGCAGTGGGTAACCCACTTGGATTGAACTCAACAGTAACAGCCGGTATTATTTCTGCGAAAGGTAGAGGTATCGGAATTTTAGGAGGTCAAGGTAAAGCAACTAACCCAATTGAAAGTTTTATTCAGACTGATGCAGCCATTAACCCTGGAAACTCCGGAGGTGCTTTGGTGAATACGAATGGAGAATTAATTGGTATCAACTCAGCGATCCAGTCTACGACAGGTTATTACCAGGGATACGGATTTGCTGTTCCTTCAAATTTAGCCAGAAAAATTGTTGAAGATATTAAGAAATTCGGTATTGTACAGAGAGGTTTCTTAGGTGTACAGTCATTAGACTTATCCGATGATATGCAGGTAGCAGCTTACAATAAGCAGAAAAAAACCAATATTAAAGCGGGCTCAGGAGTTTACATATTAGGCTTTGGAGACAACAGTGGTGCCGAAGATGCAGGATTGAAAGTTGGAGACGTCATCACGAAAATTGATGCTACAAACATCACAGACTTTGCAGATTTATCTATGTCAATCGGAAGCAAACGTCCTGGAGATAAAGTTCAGTTGGTATATGTAAGAAACGGGAAAGAAAATACAACTACCGTAACCTTGAAAGATCAGAAAGGCGGAACTTCTACCAGAACAAAAGCAGATCTTACGGTAACGGAAAAACTGGGAGCAGAATTCCAGGGTCTTGATGACAGAACGAAAGCCTACTACGGTTTAACCAGTGGAGTGGTCGCTAAAAATGTAGTGGAAGGGAGTGAAATTGCTAAAGCAGGTGTTGTTGACGGCTACATTATCACCGAAATTAATGGAAAACCGGTAAATTCTCAAAAAGATGTAGAAAGTCTTTTAAATAAATTTAACGGAACAGGACAGATCAAATACATGGATGACTACGGAAGAGGATACCAGAGAGGTTTTAAAATGCCTTAATCATTTAGTGCTAAACAAACATTTCATATCAACGAAAACGGGCTGCAAAACTATTTTGCAGCCCGTTTTTATTTTGGTCTAAATCAATTAAGATTTATTATTCATTTTGTCAGCGATTCTTTTCTTTTTGTTTCGTTCATAAATCACTTCTACAATCTTTCCTCCTATCCATGAAAACGGGAAAAACGTTAGGAATATAGAGATCTTATAAAATGTAGGATGATACGGAAAAATAATAACATCCAGCATCGCTATAAACAGCATGATGAAGCCGATAAGAATAGCGTAGGCTACTTTGGCATATTTTACAATCACCGCTGTTACCACACCTCCTACTGTAGTTCCCAAACCGGAAATAAACAACAGAAAACCGAAGAATGCCTGATCATCTTTCATACTGAAAAGAAACCTTTGCCAATGCTCAAAGGGAGCAAAAGCTTCAAAAGTAACCCATTGCGGAAAAACCCTTATACCAAGAGTAATAATAAGCCCTGCAATACCAAGCCCTACAATAACCGCTAATGTATTTCTAAAGATGTTCATTAATCCTGATGTGCAATCATAGAAATTTCAATGTCAACATTTTTTGGCAGGCAAGAAACCTGTACCGTTTCACGAGCCGGAAAGCTTTCCGTATCTAAATAAGACGCATAAATATCGTTCATTACCGCAAAATCGTCCATACTTTTAAGGAAGATGGTAGCTTTTACCACGTTTTTAAAAGTCATCCCCGCTTCTGTAAGGATCGCCTCAAGGTTTTTCATTACCTGGTGTGTTTCCTTCTCAATACCTTCTACCAATTTTCCGGTGGCAGGATCTACAGGAATCTGACCAGAGATGTATAAAACACCATTGGCAAGATTCGCTTGTGAATAAGGTCCGATAGCCGCAGGAGCGTTAACTGTGTTGATTATTTGTTTCATTAGAATTTATTTTGGGTGCAAATATAAAATTTATATTCTATTTCTATCTTTAAATCTATGTCCGATCTTAGAACGGTGAATTTGGCTGTGTAAAACTTCTGTCTTTATACTTCAGTGCATCACTCAAAATATTGGCTTTAATACCGATAAAGAAGTCATACACTTTATACTGACCGAAAGGAACCCAGTTGAAGTTGATTGTAAAACTTCGCTGATCTCTCGAAAAACCAATTCTCGTATAAGCCAATTGTTTAGTCACCATATCATAATGCGTGCTTCCGTTGATATTCCAATATGGAGTTAATTTAATACTTCCATCCAAACCTACGGATGCAATTTTATTTGCATTTCTTGTTGCGTTTCTTGTATAGGCGTAGTTTGCATTAACATTCAAAGTCCATGCCTGATCGAAACGGGCGTAATTATCATCATCAAAATAATAATTTTCATTTCGCACCTCCCCTTTCTGGGAATACTTTTTGGCATAATCTGTTTTCTCACCAAAAATCTCGCTGCTTAAAGGATACGATAACTGAACATTGAATCCCTGAACACTGAAATGTCCAAATTCCTCTGTTCTGATTCCCTGCTCTACTCCGGGAAGAAACATGATTTTATAAGGATCAAGCGTCAAACTCGTATTGACACTCAGTTTATTTTCAAAGAAAGAAGATTGCCCGTTGATTGAAAATACAGACCAAGGGTGATCTTTCGCCGCAAAGTTATAGTTGGCCGAGAAGTTTAATGATTCGAAAATCTTTACTTTTTTTACTCCCGTTGAATCTTTCTTAGATTTTACTTTCATCTCAACATTGTTTCCAACGTTAATACCTAATGCACCAACCATGCCACTTGTAGGCTGTCCAACGATTCCTTTTTCAAAAATCGAATAGGTAGTTAAAGCTCCGTTGGCATTATAATAATTCTTAAAATATCCAAAACCGGAACCTCCAAAATCAGGTGAATAGGTAAAACCGATACTCGGCGTCATCATATGCCTCACCGCTTCTACAGCTCCTCCTTTCTTGAATTTCATCATACCATAAAGCGTAGTCTGCAAACTCGCAGTTGTTGAGAAAATAGAATATCCTGCGATATTTTTATTAACAACATCCACATCTTTATTAATGATCGGGTCGTAAGTTCTCGTTAATGTTTTTGTCGTTAAAGCGTTATCGATATTCGCTCCTAAACTGAAAGTAAAATATTTCGCCACCGTTGTATTGGTTCCCAATGAAATATTATTCTTTAAACCTGTCTGCATTTTTTCCCACATGGCCGGAGTGAAAAGCTCTCCTTCTGTTGTGGAAACATAATTGGATAAATTCAACCCTGTGTTTACTGTAATATTTTCCAATAAACCTTGTCTCACCCCTGTTTTAGATTTAAATAAATAAAACTGATTGATCGCAACGTTCATCTGTGGCAAACGCAAATCTGAATTTCCTGTTGCAAAATTCTGAGAATAGGAAGCCGTTCCTGTAATAGTAACCGGCAATTTCAAAAATCTCTTGGTAACCGTTACCGTTGAGTTTTGCTGAGTATTTAATACATTCTGATTAAAAATATAATTATTATTGATTGTATTATTATAGAACCTGTTACTTACAATATCCACCGAAGCAGAAAATGTAAGGAACGGGTTTGCTTTTGTATCCTGAGTATGTCTCCAGGCAATTCTGTAGGTACTTGTTTTGGTATAATCATCAAGCCCTTTAATACCTCTTACCGTAGTTCCGATATCTGCAGAAAAGTTACCATTGTAGCGGTATTTTTTCACATAATTCATCTCTGGACGGAAATTCCAGCTTCCTTTAGTATAGAGATCGGCCAGCACTTTAATATCGAAATGCTCACCAATTGGTTGATAATACCCGATACTATTTAAAAAGAAACCAACATCTTCTCTTTCCCCAAAACTGGGAATCAGGATACCGGCCGACCTTTTATCTGAAAAAGGAAGAATGGCAAACGGCATAATTAAAGGCGTCGGCACTTCTTCGATATACATCTGAATGGGGCCTGTTACAATTTGAGATTTATTTTTTGTTTTAACCAGCTTGATGTGAGGCGCCAAAAGATAATAATCCGAAACGGTATCTTTTTTCTTCAGAAAATATTCGTCGGTCGTATACTTCCCACGTCTCATGAAGAAAACGGAATCGTTATATTTTTTTGTTTTTTCAGCAATAATTACCCCTTCACTTTCTTCCGTTCTGGCGTTATAGGCGATGGCCTGTTTTGTTTTATAATTATAATTAAACTGATCGGTCTCATATTTCTTTCCACCCTGATTGGTAATGACAGGTTCGATAATTTTTCTGCCTAAAGAATCTTGCTTTCCGCGAGCGAAAATGAGATTTTTCTGCTCATCAATAGAAATATAATCGGCGTCGATCTGCATATCCTGATATTTTACCTGAGCATTTTTGTTCAGATAAATCATCTTTTTAGGCACATCTCGGCGTATATCATCAGCCTTAGTCTGAAGAATATCATCTAAGGATTCCTTTTTTGCAACAATGGTATCCTTTTTGGAAATAGTATCATTAACCGCATTTTTAGGCAATTTTTCAGGAGTTTTCTGTGCTAAAAAATTGTTAAAAATTAGGATAATTAAAATTTGTAGTATATTTTTGAAGACGGTTTTGACCAATTTTTGTATATATTTATAGGTATATAATTATGGCTCAAAATTAATATAATTTTTAAAACTGTAAGATGCACAAACAAAATTTTAAAATAATTTTATCATTTCTTCTTATACTGGTCTCCCAAATCATTTTCGCTCAAAAAAAATTCACAGTGGTTTTAGACGCAGGACACGGGGGCAGCGACCATGGAGCCAACAGGAATTATGCAGACATAGGAAGAGTGGCTGAGAAGGATGTAACCCTTGCCATTACCCTTAAAGTTGGGGCAATGCTTGAAAAAAATAAAGATTTCAAAGTCATTTACACAAGAAAAATAGACGAATACCCGTCATTATCTGACCGAACCAATCTTGCCAACAGAAGTAAAGCAGATCTTTTCGTGTCTATTCACTGTAACTCTGCGACAAGAAATACAGCGTACGGAACTGAAACCTATGTTCAGGGACCCGATCAGAATGACACCAATCTGGAAGTGGCCAAAAGAGAAAATGATGTGATCTTTCTGGATGAAAAAGATAAACAGACATTTGGTTCTTATGATGCAAGCTCTCCGGAATCATTAATTGCCCTGAAACTTCAGCAAAGTAAATACCTGGAGTCTAGTTTATTGCTGGGAGGTTTGGTAGAAGATAATTTTGTAAATAAAGATAAAAGATTCTCCAGGGGAGTTTTTCAGAAAAACCTGCATGTGCTTCGTATGAACGCGATGCCTTCTGTACTTATTGAAACAGGATTTATCAATCATCCCGAGGAGAGCCATTATCTGGCATCAGATAAAGGGCAACAGGAAATTTCAGAAAGCATCTATGATGCTATTATTGATTATAAAAAAGCGATTGACCGAAAATCAGGAGGCCCTGTTGCCGTGAAGAAGCCTGAACCTGAAAAACCGGCGGAGGTTGCTTTAAAAAATGATTTCAGAATTCTTTTAATGAGCGCTCCCACCAAGTATAACGACGGAGATCCTGCTCTTAAAGGACTGAACTATATTCTTCCCATCAAAGAGAATGGCCTGTATAAATATTATTACGGAGTAACCAATATGGCTTCCGTAAAAGATATTAATATTAAAACAGCTAAAGATGCAGGCTTTAAAAATGCCTATGCAGTAGGGTTTATGCCGAATCAGAGACTGAACTCAGGATATTATACAATAGAAGTATACGTCGGTGAAAAGCTGAATGGCAATTCATTTATCATTCAGACCCTTAAAGATGTTGACCGAAATAAAGAGAGCGGGGTCTTCTATTACACCTACGGTAAGATGTATACTTTGGAAGATGCCGTCAAAACTCAAAAAGATTTAGAAGCTAAGGGAATTAAAAATACTGTCATTCAGAAAGTTTATAAATAACCCTAAAAAATAATTTTGATGTTAAAAAGTTAATCCTTACTTTTGCAACCTCAAAATTTGGCCTATTCGTCTAGTGGTCAGGACTCAAGGTTTTCATCCTTGCAACAGGAGTTCGATTCTCCTATAGGCTACCAAACTACATCATTCAATCCCTGATCAATACAAGGTTCAGGGATTTTTTTATTCCAAAAGTCAACGGAATCTCCACGAAATTTTAAAAGAACACTCATATACGCTTTGTACAAGGTAAATTTCGAAAATCTTTTTGTTCGCTAAAACTTTTCTTCCGTTTCTTTAACTTTTGTTTTTTTTACAACTTGACAGCTTCAAGATTTATAAATTCTGGAAACCAAAAAGAGACTGCTTTTGATTAATTAAGACAGTCTCTTTATGTACGAGTAATACCATTTTATGTTTGTAATTTCCTTTACATTATTCAACCCCTGCGGGGTTACAAGATCATTGAATACGTATTCATCGGGTTTTACCCGACGCTACTGATATTTAACCCCTGCGGGGTTTATGAAGGTAAATTCAAAAAGAAAACGGTATAAATTAAAAATTATTTGGTACTACTCCAATTTATCAACTATTTTCTTCAACAAATTTTTTAAAATCTTGTAAAAACTTAATAAACTCATCGTGCTCTAAATCCAAATCCTGTTTTTTAGACTTTTCTCCTGCTCTTTGCTTCATTAGATCTACAAAGAAAACCCCATATTTATTGCTTCGGAAGAAAACATCCTCATTTTGCCAGTCAAAGGATTCATCAGAATCTTTGTTTTTGCTTTGTTCCACACCGTCAATTAAACTTTGAATTTTTTGTGGTGTCCAATTCCAACTACCAAAGTGGTTTATAGTACTTTCTTCACTCTGAATAGAGTGTAAGATTGTGTCTCCCCACATATCTTTTTTAAATGTATATTTCATTTTGTATAATATTTTTATTTTACAGCAGTGGATATGCATTCATAATATTTCCTGCATCATCAACCTCAATTAATATGTCAAACCTACCTGAAGAGTCTTTGAACTTATATTGTTTAAATTTTTTACCCAATGAGGCTGGATTTACTCCTTGTCCTTTAACTACGGTATTTTCATACACATATGCTATTTCCTCCTGTATTCTTTTAACGTCCCAATTTTTAGGGAACATAGAAGATTCTGCATTTTTCACTAAATAACCATCTTTGTATTTTATACTGATTTTAGCCTTAAAAGGAACATCATCTGCCAATTGTGTCATAGAATAAACTCCTTCAGGGTCTAATATTTTCTCTACGTCTATTGCTCCGTTGAAGATTCCCGAACCTCTGTGTCCTCCTTGGGAAACTAAGACTTCATCTGTGTATTTGAAACCCGAAGGCAAGTTTTTTATAAAAAGTTCAGTATTAAACTCTCCTTCAAGATGATTGAAAAAACCTTTGTCAAATTTACTGAGCCATCTTCCAAAAGCCAATTCACGTAAACCTTTCACATCATCTGTTAATTCATAGAATTTTTAGTACCTGGCAGCCTATGAAAGATCGACATAGCAAGAAAACAAATTTTTGACCAATGCTTATATGAAAGACTATTTAGTATAGCTCCGATAAAAATCAGTATGATACCCGGAATAGCTATGGGTAGCACAGAAAGTAAATATCCTGAACTTACCATTAAGACTCCGGCAAGACTTATCCAAAAAGGGATCAAGCCATTTCTTACTTTTGATTTCCGATAGAGTACGACAAGGTTAAAAATCATGACCAATATAATCAGCGGTGCTATCCAAGGACTATATGGAATAGTTTGGATACCTGAAATACCCAAAGCACTGAGATAAGCAGCCCAGCAAAATGGGCATTTTGGGAAAAAAGCAACCAAAATAGGAAAAGCTACTTGTTGAATGCTATTTGTGATCTTTAGTAGCCACTTATTCTTCGATGATTTATTAATCAGTACATCAAGGTCTTGCGTTACTTTTTCCACATCCCATTGTAAACGAGTGTAAGTTGTTTTAATATGCCCGTTTTGATCAAGCATGTATAGCTCAAGCCTATGTTGATTGACCATAGATGAGACATGATTTACACCTAGTTGAAAGAAATCAGAAAGTAAGTCAAAATCTTCGGGACGCGTTCTTAATAGATGTGTATTGGAACCAAAGGTAATACCTCTGTTTTCACCAAACGTATGCATTTTGGCAGGATCATCATAAGTCGGATCGTAGGTGAAAGCAATGAGTGTTACTTTATCTTCTAATCCTTTTTTCATTAATGCCTTTTGCAGCCATCCCATTTTATTTATGGTTAGGGTACACTTGTTAGGGTTCATGCAGCGGGTATAAAAAAAGGCTATTACCGTAGGTTTATGATCAATGACATCTTTCAGTGGTCTGGTTCTTCCAACTTCATTTTGGACTTCCAAGTCTTCAATGTTGCTTATTGTTCGTGCACGCTTCCACAGCCACGAAGTTTTTGTATCAGTTCGCCCATCTACCTCACAACAACTCAAGTCCAGTTCACGGTCATCGCTCTCGATTGCGTTAATAGTCGCCTGAATTTCTTTCCGTATTTCAGGATTAAAATCAATATTATTATTTAAAAAACTATTGAGTTCTGGCAAGGTAACTTTTGCATATCCACGAAGCCATTGCAATGCACGGAAAATTTCAAGTTTACCACTGGATGGATGACGTAACGGCCACTCGGGTCTAAACTGTGTAAGATCTAGGCTATCATCATGATAGCGCAGGTTGTTTACAGCCTGTATCAAAAAATTAGCATATTGGGCTTTAGGTCGTTTGCTACCACACAATCCTCTTGCTGCTGCAGCAACCATATAAGCGTTTCGCCCATTTTGTAATTCATCCAAAACAAAGTTGATGGCAGAATCGGGTAACCCGACTTCTGCAAACGAAGCTAGGGCATATCCTTTTATCCGGATCATCTGGTAGCCTGGACGTTCACTATACACAGCGTGCCGCTCAGACAAAAGTTCCACCAAAAGGTTTCTGGACAGCTCGCCACTGCGAATGCTGTCCAGTACCTTTCCAATCTCATCTTCAGAGGTATCTTTTGTTAGTTGAATATTACTCATTACTCGTGGTTGGTCCCCTCAATTCTGTCTAGTAGCCTGGCTGCCATCTGTTCTATGATAGTTGGCTCTGATGAAAGTGGCTCGGCAGCAAAAACTTCAAATGAACTGCGAAAATTTGCCTTATTGCCAGCGGATGGATCTATCACCTCTTTCAATATACTTTTCAGATTTTCATTTTCTCTCATTCTGCTTACATCACCTGTGAAAGTAAGCATATTTAATAGTCCAGCTTTAAAGTCCACTTCGTCCGGATCGGGGTTACTGTTCCTGAATAATTTCATACCATCACCGTCTTCTCCTTCTGGTTTTGCAACAATTTTAACGGCTAGATCATTCATAGCTTCAGCATCTAAATGGCGCAGGGACTTTGCGCCAGCCCATCTAATTTCAAAACCTTCTGATTTATTTTTGACAATCTCCCTAAGATAATCTTCATACTCAGGGGCATTATCCAAACCTGCTATTGCGGCTTTCCTTATTTCAGTATTCTGACTCTCTTCAGCTAATTTGTAAAATATTCCTGTATGTTGGTTCTTTGGGTTTTGTCTGAGTAAAAAGAGAGCATCAACAGTTGAGATTAAGGCACTATAATCATTTTCATTTTTAAGTTCATTTTGAACCTGAGCGTATAAAATTTCTTCTACTTTACCATCCCCTTGAGAAGCAAGTATTTCAAATGCCTGTCTGCGAAGTGTTACATTATTACAATACAACAATCCTCTCAATATATCAAAGAAAAACGGTCTGCGGGACGCAAAACTTCGATTAGACCTTTTAGCAGTGAAAATCGTGTGTATTATTTCAGAAACAAATTCTATCTTATTAGATTCTACCACCCCATCAATAGATGATGTTTCTTCCTTGAGTACTTTTAATGCAATATCTAAAAATACTTCACTTGTTTCATCGCTGAGTTTTACAGCTTGCAATCTTATTTTACTATTTTCATTTTTATCTGAAATAATTGATAAAACAGCGGCATTGTCGTTTTTGCTAAAAATCAATGCGGACTTTGCAGATTCCAATCGCTCCTCAACAGTAAGCTTTTTATTTAGGAAAGCCTTATTATATTGTTCTCGGGTAATATATGGTGTCGAAGCCAACAATGTATTATCTTTATTAAAATATGGAATACAATCATAATCAAATCCTAATGTAGATTTTAAATCCATTCTACCTTGGTAATCAATTGTATCTTTGACTCTTGGTGGTTCTTGTGGATAAATAGATATAGGTGACTCAGGAAATTTTAAAAAAAGTTCAGGTACTACCGCACCACCATAACCACTTTCTGCGTATTTTCTCCAAGGACGACTAAGCCGATGAATGGCATCTTTATCCTCACCTGTTAATTCATCTTTTTTTGATCCTCTATACAATCCCCAAGGCCATAGTTCGTCATCTGCAAAGTTGCCAAGATCATAACTATCAGCTTTGAAAAATCCTGCACGAAGATCAAATTTTTTAGGATTCGCATCAGTCCATTTTTCTCCAGCTAAGCCTTCATATGAATAAGGAAGCGGATACGTCTTTGAATGCTCTGCATCAAAACGATCATAAGTGTGTTGCCAAAGAGCCCAGAGTCTGTCCACATTACTGTGCATGAGAAAAAACAAGGGATCCACAGGATCTTTGCCAACATCAACAACTCTTCCATTAAAAGCATTATGAGCGGGATTATGTGATTTCCGCTCTTCAAAAGTGCACCATCTTATAAATTCGTCTGAATAACTAATAATGTCTGATTCATCACTTATTTTAGGATTTGATTTTCCTTCAGCAGGATCTGTATCACGATATGATCTTGTTAATGGCCCCCATATAGTATGGTCTATATAGGGAAACATTGGATTGTCAGGACTAAATTCAGGCATACTGTCATCAAAAGACTGATCATTTTCATCTGGAGTACATTTCTTTATTTTTCCAATAAATTTCTCCGTAAAAACATTTTCTGCTTTATCATCAAATTTCCAATATGGAATGGTTACTTCCTGCCTTACATTTTGCATTTCTCGCTCTAGGTGCATAAGGTATGCACGATGCCAAGGGTGAAAGGACTCGCGGCTATGAATTTCAAATTGTGCATCGTAAGTATGCATCAATACTATTTCATCTAATAGGCTTGATGGCGTTACTGTAAATCTTCCATTATAAGATTCACGTGTGGGGCGGGAGCTAAGATCTACAAATGTTTTTAAAAATAAAGTAATTTCATCATCACTAAGTTTATTTGCATTCTTGCGAACCCGAACCATAATATCTTTCTTTAATTCAAGGTCTGAGTTATTGGATTTCACAAGAATGAACGTATCTTTTTCCGCCACACTAGGATGCCCGAATTTCCCAGCGACATAAAACACTAATTCATTCTTAGTTTGAAAATCATGTTCGATTTTTTGAACTGGAAGTTCACTGGGTGAGTTATTTAGATATAAGTCAATCCGCCCATCTTTATTTTTGTATTCTGGGGTAATGGTTACAGGCATTGGTAAATCTCCGGTATAGCCATCTATCGACAGAGTACACTTTGCAGGTGTCCAACCCACATATTCAGCCTTATCAGATTCAGACCCGTTTATTTGTAGTATAAATTTCATGTTAAATATTTTATATTGGTTAATTCATTTTTAACATGATAAATGAGGCTACAACACCGGCTTTTGCCTGGCCATGCGGCTCTGTTCTGATAACACTGCCTTTTACTTTCATTTGTACCGATTCGCCAAAATCAAAATCGGCAATGATGTCGCCGAAATCAGATTGTTGAATTTTAAGGATACCTTCTCCAAATAACTTAGGGTCGTCATCGGAGTTTGCATTGTTAACAAAGCTTCTGTATAGCCAGTTTCCGGCTAAATCTTTTGGGTTTTGCATGGTAATTGTTTTTTTAGTTTCGCTTACTAATTTACAAATTTATTGAATACGCAAGCTAAATATTTAATTTTCAGCAACTAAGTATCTTGAATATCATTTAATTTTATTATGAACCGTATACACAGACAGCGACAGAACTCACGTATTACCTCTCATTTCGTTCAATCTTGTTCTTCCGAGCTTCAAACCAATCCATCTGTTTGATTTATCATCAATAAACACCTTTTTTTCAGAAGATATATCCATCCCTTTACTGAACTTGAGATAACCAATAAGCAAATCATCGGGTAACAAAAGATCATAATCACAGTAAAGGCTATCTAATTCCTGATCGTTCCGATAAAAAAGATCTTTTAGATTTACTTATTTTTTTCAAAAAAATAAGTATATTGGATTTCAGTTATTTAAATATGATTGTAAAAAAAATCATATTTGAAATTTTGTTGATTAAAAAAAATTACTAACTTTGCAGCCGCTTAGAAGGAATTGAGTTTTAAGAAAAACTATTTAAACAGTTTTTGATTCATCTCTTCAAAAGGCAAAAATTTCATATCATGCCGGATTTAAAAATACAGGAAGCAAAATTGCTTTTTAAGAAAATCCATTCTAACCCCAAAAGTTACGATTTAAAAATCAATGAAGATGGGATATCAGGCAGAGATGATAAAATAAGTTTCAGACTTTACAGGACGGGAGAAAGAGTTGATTTCGAAGTAACGATTGACGAACTTACCTTCACCAATACTACTGGAGAATGGAACAATGCTATGGTTATGCTTTCGAGCACAATCAAGAAAATAGAAAGAGAAGACGAAAATTTTAAAATAGAACAGGCAATAGATAAACTCAGAAAATACTTATCTGAAGAAAATTAAAAATTTTTAAAGAAAAGTTTGGTAGTTTCAAAAATAGTTTATACTTTTGCACTCACATTTGAACGATATGGCAAATCATAAATCAGCATTAAAAAGAATCAGACAAAACGAAGTAAGAAAACTTCGTAACAGATACTACCACAAGACTGCTAGAACAGCTCTAAAGGTATTGAGAAATGAAGAAAACAAAGCTGCTGCAGCTGAGCAGTTGCCGAAAGTTATCTCTTTGTTGGATAAATTAGCTAAGAAAAACATTATCCACAAAAACAAAGCGGCTAACTTAAAAAGTAAATTAACTAAGCACGTTAATAAACTGGCTTAATAAGTATAGCTGGCCCGTTCGTCTATCGGTTAGGACCTCAGATTTTCATTCTGGTAAGAGGGGTTCGATTCCCCTACGGGCTACTACTTAACACTACTAACCGAGTGTTTAGGATAAGAGTTGAAACTTAAAAAAACAAAAAATACTAACCTCGTAATTCATTGCGGTTGTATAGCTGGCCCGTTCGTCTATCGGTTAGGACCTCAGATTTTCATTCTGGTAAGAGGGGTTCGATTCCCCTACGGGCTACTTAAAAGAGATTCATGTTTTGAATCTCTTTTTTTATTTCTTATCCTCATAAATTAATGATTTACTTTTAAGATAATTATGGATTAAGTATGGATCAAGTAGGATCAAGTACAAAAGTTGGGGACCAGGCAAAAAAGTTTAGATACTATAAGATGAAATTTTTTGCTCTCGCAGTTTTGCAAATGATATAGATTCTTTTGCTTGTACTTTACATATTGAACATGAAGCTACCCAAGTTTTTTGACAACTCCCGTTTTAAGTCTCACCAAACCGTTCCACTTATAAAGGGCCGCAAAGGTTAAACAAAGAAAATCAACGATATCATCAGTGAAAATCTGTGCGATATGTGGGAAATAAAAAATTCGTGCATTCGTGGCGATAATATGCGGCGCTCAATTTTATCTTTGATAAAATCCTTGCGCCTTAAAAACATCAGGCATTAAAAATATCTTTGCGCCTTTGCGAAAAACCAACAGAAACAGCCTCATCCACGAAAATCCTATCAATCTATGGGAAATAAAAATATTCGTGCATTCGTGGCGATAATATGCAGCGCTCAATCTTATCTTTGATAAAATCCTTGCGCCTTAAAAACATAAAGCATTAAAAATATCTTTGCGACTTTGCGAAAAACCAACAGAAACAGCCTCATCCACGAAAATCCTATCAATCTATGGGAAATAAAAAAATTCGTGCATTCGTGGCGATAATATGCAGCGCTCAATTTTATCTTTGATAAAATCCTTGCGCCTTAAAAACATCAGGCATTAAAAATATCTTTGCGCCTTTGCGAAAAACCAACAGAAACAGCCCCATCCACGAAAATCCTATCAATCTATGGGAAATAAAAATATTCGTGCATTCGTGGCAAAAAATACATCTAAACAATTTCTCCCCAAGTTTTGAAACTGATCCGATTTTTTGCTCTCGCAGATTTTGCAGATTTTGCAGATTTTGCAGATTCTTTTCCTTACACTTTACATATTGAACACGAAGCCCCGCCAAGTTTTTTGACAACTCCCGTTTTAAGTCTCACCAAACCGTTCCACTTATAAAGGACCGCAAAGGTTAAACAAAGAAAATCAACGATACCATCTGTGGAAAATCTAAAGGCCATCTGCGGGAAATAAAAATATCCGTGTATTCGTGGCAATAAAAAATCACATTTTATGGTAATTTCTACTACCATACTTAACTTTAAACATTAAACTCTGAACTTTAAATTAAATACCCTACCTTTGCAATTCATCAGATGATATGATGTTTTTAATACAATGCAGATTCAAAGAAAGACCTTAGCCGAAGAAGTAGCCGAAAGATTGTTGGAAGGAATTCTGAATGATGATTATATTATTGGAGAAAAACTTCCGATTGAGCCCGAGCTGATGAAAATCTACGGAGTTGGGCGTTCCAGCATTCGGGAGGCGATAAAAATTTTACTAATTAAAGGAATTCTCAGCGTTCAGCAAGGCGTCGGAACTTTTGTTGTTTCTAAAAATGCACAGGAATCTTTGGAAACTCAAATGGATAAAGCAAGGCTTGAAGATGTATTGGAAGTAAGATCGATCCTGGATGCTAAAATTGCAGGAAAAGCGGCAACCCATCGTACAGAAGAAGATTTGACGACTATAAAAATGTATTTAGATCTAAGAAATACATTAGCGACTGAAAGAAAGGCACTGGAATGTTATGAGGCAGATGTGAATTTTCACGTCTCTATCGCTAAAGCCTGCGGAAATAGTTTATTGAAAGAAATCTTTATCATCGCCAGTAAGCATATCCTGAGTTCCTTTGAGCATCGTCATAACAACGACACGGAGCCTTTTAAAATCTCGCAGAATATACATGCTGATCTTTATGAGGCCATTAAAAACCAGAGCCCGGAAAAGGCCGAATTTATTGCTCAACAAATTGTTGACCGAATTTATTAATTATAAAAATTTAATCCAATTCATCAGATGACCTGATGAATTTTAAAACCCTATTCCTATGGAAAATGTAAAGGCAACAACAATTGACACCACGAAAATTGTCTACCCTATCCTATTTATGATCAGTTTTTCACATTTCCTGAATGATCTGATCCAATCTACTATTCCTTCACTCTATCCCATTCTGAAGGGAGAATTTAGCTTATCTTTTGCTCAAATTGGAATTATCACATTGGTATTTCAATTAACGGCATCCATTTTACAGCCTTTTGTGGGAATTTATACCGATAAAAAGCCTAATCCGAGATCACTGGCAATTGGGATGGGATTATCCATGGCGGGACTATTACTGTTGGCGGCAGCACATCAATATTATGTCATTCTAATCTCCGTCGCACTGATTGGAATGGGATCTTCCGTTTTTCATCCGGAAGCCTCACGAGTAGCACAATTGGCATCCGGTGGACAAAAAGGATTGGCACAATCGATTTTTCAGGTAGGCGGAAATTCAGGAAGCGCCATCGGACCTTTATTAGTCGCTTTAATTGTTCTTCCTTTGGGACAAGGTTACGTAGGAGTTTTTGCCATCGCAGCATTTATCGGAATTATTGTATTATGGAGAATCGGAAACTGGTATGCTGAGAGATTATCGTTAAAGAAATCAGGCAAGCATCCAAGCGATATTATTGAAATACAATTATCACGAAAGAAGGTCATTTTTTCTGTAACGATTTTATTGGCTTTAGTCTTTTCAAAGTATATTTATCTGGCTTCCATGACGAATTATTTTACCTTTTTCCTAATGGATAAATTCCATATCTCGGTAAAAGATTCTCAGCTATACCTCTTCCTGTTTCTTGCTGCTGTGGCAGTCGGAACCATTTTGGGCGGAAAATTAGGTGACCGATACGGAAGAAAAAAAATCATCTGGATCTCTATCTTGGGAGCAGCACCATTTACCCTTTGTTTACCTTATCTTCCTTTATTTTGGACGATTATTTTTGCCGTTTTAATCGGACTGATCATTGCTTCGGCATTTTCAGCAATATTGGTATACGCAACGGACTTAATGCCTAATAAAATTGGATTGGTAGCCGGATTATTCTTCGGATTTATGTTTGGAATGGGAGGAATAGGATCTGCCGTATTGGGAGCTGTTGCCGATGATACTAGCATTGAGTACGTCTTTAAAATCTGCGCTTTTTTACCGTTGATGGGAATCATCACAGCATTTTTACCCAATATCAAAGGAAGAAAAAAATAGCCTCCACCACAGGCAAGAGGTGAAGGCTAAAACAAACTTGAATATGCTGATAAAAATTATTTCTTCATCAGTTTTTGTTGATAAACTGCTTTATCCGTAACAATCTTTACGATATAAATCCCTTTTGCAAGAGTGCTTATATTTACTTGCCCATTTTCGAATTTAGCATTCACTAATCTTCCGGATGCATCAAAAATAGAAACATTTACCACCTTATCCTGTGTCTTGATATTCAGAATATCAGTCGCAGGATTAGGGTAAATGCTTAGTTCAGTTTTCTTCACCTCAACAGTTGATAAAACTCCGCTTGTCGCATTCACTGTCAGCGTTTTTTCTACCACTTTACCGTTTGAGTTGAAACTTATTACCACCTCAGCAGTTCCGTTTCCTTGTGGTGTTAAAACCAATTCATCATTCAAATTAATTACCGCAGAAACTATATTTGGATTGCTGTTTGATTTTACGGCTTTTACAATAGAAGCAGCGGCATTATCATCATCTGTAACGATTGTTTTTAAATCGATCGATGTTGCGCTGTTTACATTAATCTGAGCCGGGAAAGTTGCCGCAACTACAGGATTTGTATTATCCGGGAAAACAACTACAGCCGGGAACCAGTAATAATCGTTTAATTTTAAAGTGTTGGTTAAAGTTCCTGTATTATTATAGGTATGAACCCAGTTGTTTTGATAATGAGCTCCATAACCGTATTCTGTAGTGTTAAGAATCAATTCATCTGTTGTTGGATTCACACGCAGTGCCGCTCCGTAAGGAATTTGAGGAAATGATCCTGTTTGCCCAGGAATCGTTGCAAAATTTTCATTGAATGTTTTGGTAGCTACATCAAACTTCACAATCTGTGTTCCTGAAGTGAAGCTCCCTGTTCCGTTGATCCAATACAAGGTATTATTTTGCTTACTTGCCGTAAAGCTCCCGGCATTCCAGGCTCCCCAAGATGTAAAATATTTGGTAGAGGGAATATCATACGCTGTGGTTGCAAAAGTTGTCGGATGAATATTGACCAGTTTCTGTTCCATAATTGCCCAGATACTTCCGTCTTTAGCCTGAACAATAGAGTTGAAAGCTCCTGAAATTGTCTGAATTACGGTATCTGTATTAGGATCAATAACAAAAATTCCGGCTGCCTGTTTTACGGCAAAAACATATTGAGAAGTTCTGATCATATTCCCGATCTGTCCTGCATAAGCACTTCCACCACCTGTTGTAGGAATGAGAGACCCTACCTGCATATTATCAATATCAAAAGTATAGATTCCGTTAGAAGCTCCAATATATCCTTTATGTTCGTTAACGCCTAAAAAAGACCTTCCGTCTCCCCCGCCAATCGTATTAAAACTGGCAATTTTTTGCATGGTTTGTGCATTGGCAACCACTAATCTTCCTCCTGGTGCGTATTGTGTGTCGCCACCATCAGCAGCCTGTTTAGAAACAAAATAGAATTTATCTCCGTAAATTGTTCCGAATTGCGTTGTTGCTCCGAAAGCTTCATTATTATTCACATTGCTGTAAATTCTGTAATTAACGGTTCCATTGGGATTAACAAAATTTACAGAACCATTGGTATGACCGAACCATTCTTCATTTACAATAAAATAGCCGTTGGTAAAGTCTGTAGAATTTACATAAGGTGAAACCGGAGTTAATGTAGAAGAAATAGGGAAAGAATTCATATCAACATAAAAATTCCAAACATCGCAAGATCCGTTTTCCAGCTGTCTGTTAGAAGCACCTAATCCTGAATATCCAAAGTCGGTATCAGTAGCGTCTTTTACCCAATACGACCAATACCCGGTTGTCCAGCCGGATTTCCAGTGGTCGTTGGTATCTGCCGCGGTATAGGAATCAAAATCATATTCCGAAGAATTAATAATGCCATCTGACGGATACAACGGATACATCGTGTCTCCGTTTTTGTACAATGCGTTGGAATTAATTCCATTTAAATCAAAACCAATTCCGCCAACAGCCGTACCAAACTGAGTTCCCTGTCTCAATAACGTATAAAATCTGTGATCTGCTTTCGCGATGGCTTTCAGCATATCTTCACCTGTCGCTGTACCATTCCATCTGAACCCCCATACCAAGGCATCAGGATTTTTATTATCATTCCACTGAACCACCAAAGCGGCTTCGTTGGTTCCGGTTCCTACCCAATATTGGATATCAGAAAACGGCAAAGTGGTAGTGGTAAGGTTCTGACTTTGCGCAGCTAAATTCTGCGGAAGGTCATTTCGGGGCACACCCTGTACTTTTATCTGCGCATTGGTAAAGCATGCAAACAGAAAAAGCAATGTAAAAAGATAAAACTTTTTCATTTTTATTTAATTTTAGAGATAATATTAAATTTATTTGAGATGTAAATCATACGCTCCGGCAACTTCCGTAGAAACTTCGCCCAGCCATCCTGCTTCCTGATTGACACCGGTATATACTTTCACAAAATCGACTCCCGGAAGTTTTACATATTTCCCGTTTCGGTCTACCGCCCAGGAAATATCGATATTGGAGGCTTCGTCATTGTTCGGAGCATTGTCTGCATATCCAAAATCGTAGGATTTTCCTACCCAATACGTTCCGCTTCCACTTTGGTCGTGAAAATTATCCTGAAGTCTGGTTCCTGAAAAACCGTAAGATTGATCAGAAAGCCATAACGGATAATAGCTTTGGCTATGGAAGGTATTCTTTGTTTTAAATCCAGAATTCCCCTTATTATCCTCCCATTTGATGTACTCCACATCGGTTTGCCAATACTCATTCCCCGGAACCGGAACTTTATTACTATTGGGTTTGAAGTAAGTTATTGTATAGTCTTTTGTTGTTGTATTTTTAAAATATTCGCTTCCTGCAATTTCGTACCATTCATTATCGTCCGGCTTGCCGTTTTTATTTTTATCATAAGCCACCATGATGATTCCCGGCTCGCAAGATCCTGCGCGGTCTGTAGATCCGTTGGCAAAAAAAGCATTTCCCAGCACTTTAAAATCTCTGCCATTCATATTGGGAATCGTATGATCGAATCCGAACACCACATATCCGCCGTAGCCACCAAGGGTAACCATTGAAGAGTTGCCTCCCACGAGATAATCATTGGCTTTCTGAATCATCGCTGCCGAATTATTTCCGTTTTCATACTCCGGAATATCATTGATAAACTGACCGACCGCCGGTTTAAAATCTAAAACCTTAGAAATATATTTGCTATAATTTCCGGTCTCTTGGTTGACGATGATTTTTGATTTATAAGTCTGAATATTGCCATTCCTTTCAACTTTCAGCGTTAAAGGATAGGTATCAACAGTCGGACTGATAAATTCCAGCTCTGAATTTTGTGAAATAATAGAATCATTAATACTCCATGTTACGTTTGCTGATACGTTTGTAGGAATACTCAGGACTTTAAAACGGTCAATAGAATACGATTCTTCAAGACCATTAAAAGTAAAATCGTCGTCATCACTTTTACAGGCCGAAATTCCTATAAACAATACGGATAAAAGTGAGATTTTTATATATTTAAAGTAATTGTTCTTCATTGTTAAGGATTTAATTATTTATACAAAAAAGCAAAGTGCGCCGGAATATTTCCGCCCTCTGTTTTCCATTTGAATTTTCCGTTTTTATCAAAACAGTAGACATATCCTATAGAAACATAATTTCGGGCATCCGTTATATAAATATCTTCTGTAATAGGATTCACGGCAATTCCGTAGGGTGTTTTGATGGCATCTATATATTCCTGATCGATAATTTGGGTGGAAATAATTTGTTCGGTCTTCACATCTATTATTCCGAAAGACTTTTTATAAGTATGGGTATTGTAATTAAATTCGTTTCCGTAGAAATACAATTTATCATTCACAATCGTCATTTCACTTACAGAGAGGTGAAAATCTTTTTTTATACTTCCTGTTGTTGCATCTATTAAAAATAAAGTAGAAGGAACTGTATAATAATCACCTCTGGAGCTTACATACAGATCTCCATAACTGTCTTTCTTCAAGCGATGAAGGTTAATAGCAACATCTATTTTCTTGGTTTCTGTGAACGAATTCAAATCAATTACAGAAACCGTTTTATCATAATTTGGAACCATATACCCTCCCGAATTGGCCACGAAAAGCTGATTCCCCACAATCTGCATTTCCTCTGGCTGATAACCTACGGTCACCTGTCGCTGGACAGACAGTGAAACGGTATCTATTTCCACTACCTTACCTTTCGGAGCATTAGGATTAATATCTACAGGACCCGCATAGCTGCTTGCATAGGCTTTTCCATCTTTGAAAGTGATGTATCTGCAATTCTGCAACGGGATTGTCTTAATACGTTTTGCTGTTTTGGCATCCAGTACTTCAATTTTATTAGAAACATTCACGATCACATACATTTTACCGCCATAGATCTGAATATCATTTCCTACGTCTCCAAGCTCTTTCACCACATTTGGATTGATTTCTGCATAGATATTTCTGTGATAGGTCCCCGTGGAATAATCAAAAAAATCCAGGGTGCATTTATTACTTCCCATATTCCCTTCATTCAATACATAAAAACCTTTAATGGCTGTATTTTCAGGTTTCGCAAGACCTTCTTCTACCTCAGCACGTACTATAATTTCATCTGTACGACATGAAATAAGAAGAATAAATATTGAAAACAATAGAAAAAAGTTTAGCTTTTTCATAGTGTATAATTTAAAATAAGTTTAAAATTTCTTCCAGGCATGGGATAATTAATAACCACATCATAATATTGATTAAAAACATTATTCACTTCAAGGCTTACCTTAAATTGCTGCCTATGCCAATTAAACTTCTTCTGAACCGAAAGATCATGGGTATACCAAGGCTGCACTTCATTAACCTTGATATTATCCTGATTCCCATCATACCTTTTTCCTACATACATTGCACTGTAATTAAAACTCCAATCTTTATAATCTGCCATTAAGGTGAAAGTTCCGCTATGCCAAGGCGTGTAAGGAATTTGATGTTTATAAAAACTATCTTCAGGATCACTCATATCTTTTGCACTTTGGTAAGTATAAGACAATAAAGGTTTTAAGAGTACATTTCCTGCTTGCAATTCTGCCTGTACATTTACATCAGTTCCAATAATCTCCACCAACCCAAGATTCATCATCAGCCATCGAAACATGCTTCCGTTGGGCGCAGCAATGATTTTATCTTCTACTTTATTGTAATAGCCATCTACCTTCACATACAAATTTTGAAGAATTGCCTTACTAAAAGATTTTTGATAGGTAAAACCGATATTGTATTGATTGGTATATTCAGGTTTTAAGTAGGTATTCCCTATACTCGTATAGTACAGATCATTGAAGGTGGGCATTCGGAAAATTCTTTTATAGAAAGCTCTAAGGGTAAGTTCAGGAATTATTGCAGGCTGATAGCTCAAAAATAATGCGGGTGTCCACTCTCTTTTATCTGGAGATTTCGAATTTAATTCAACTTTCTCCTGCACAAATGTTCCTAAAATACTTCCTAAAAATTTAAACCTCTCCCATTGATAGGTGGTTGCCAATGCCACAAGTGAGGTATAACGAGTAGGATAGGTAAAATTGATTAAATCAGCATCCAGATGATTATACTGGAAGTCACCGCTCACACTCAAATCCCAATTAGGAGTAATAGAATATAAATTGGATGATGAAATATAAAACTCTTTTTGAATATAAGTAGTCATTCCTTAAAAACCAAGTAATATTTTGATTATCAGTTTTTATGCACTTATATTTCGTAAAAAATCGTTGTAAAAAATTGCAATAAATTGTATTTTTAGGATATAAAAAGTGGCAAAATGTTAGGCAAAATAAGAGAGGATTTACAGCAGAATTTATTCAAGACCAGGCTTACGGAGCTTATTAATATGGAGCATCCGGTGGTAAAATTAGCTGGGGAGATTTCCTGGGATAAAATGGAGTCAGAGTTTGAGAAATTATTTTCAGAAAACGGAAGACCTTCTATTGCTATCCGTAAAATAGCAGGAATGCTTTTGCTCAAGGAAATGTTTAAAGAAAGTGATGAAAGTGTAATAGAGAGATGGATTGAGAATGCGTATTGGCAATATTTTACCGGAGAAACCTTTTTCCAGACAGAGCAGCCTTTCGATCCGAGCAATTTTGTACACTTCAGAAAAAGAATTGGAGATAAGGGTTTGGAATTTCTTTTGGGACAAAGCGTTTCTCTCCATCCCAAAGCCAAAACAGAAGATGAAGTTCAGGTAGATACGACGGTTCAGGAGAAGAACATTACCTTTCCTACCGATGCCAAATTAGCAAAAAAAGTAATCGACAATTGTAGAAAAATAGCAGAAAAAGAGAGCGTTGTACAAAGACAAAGCTACAGAAGAGTGAGCAAACAATTATTGCGGGACGCTTTTTTTGGACATCATCCCAGAAGACAGAAGAAGGCAAAAATGGCGAGGAAAAAGCTCAGGACGATTGGTAAAAGAGTTCTTCGGGAATTGGAAAGAAAACTTCCTAAAGATGTTTTGAAAGGCTACGAAGACGTTTTTAAAATTTACCTTAAAGCACTCACCCAAGAACGTACCACGAAAGATAAAATTTACAGTCTTCACGAGCCACAAGTTGCGTGTATTGCGAAAGGAAAATCGGGAAAAGCATACGAGTTTGGGACAAAAGTAGCAGTAGTAAGAGGTCGGAAAACAGGGATCATCAGCTCGGTAAAGAGATTTTCTGGCAATCCTCACGATAGTAAAACTCTTGAAGAATCATTGGCACAGAGTGAGAGGGTAAGAAAATCCGTTGGCGGAACAAGACCTACGAAAGCCACTACAGACAGAGGATTTAAAGGAATCAAAGAAGTGGAAGGAACAGCAATTTTGCTTCCCGCAAAAAAAGAAAAAACAAAATATGGGCAACAAGTAGCCAGATTAAGATTCCGGGCAAGAGCAGCCATAGAACCTTGTATCTCTCATTTAAAAAGAAACCACTCCTTAGGATTAAACTTCCTGAAAGGAGTGGCTGGAGATATTAATAATGCATTATTAGCAGGGATTGGATACAATTTGAAGATGAGATTGAATCAAATCAAACAACAAATTCTTCTTTGGCTCGAACTTGTTCTCCGAATCTTTTTAGGCAAATATAATTTTCAAAGTCAAAAAACAGCTTTTTAAGGAGCGACTAAGTATTATCTGAATACTTGATCAACTGTGACTGAACGGTATCCAGAAAACGGGTATAATCGTATGCAAATTTCGCTTTCAGCTGAGTCTCCAGTTTTGGAAATAGCTTTTTTCTTAGATGAGCCTGCACAAAATAATTTTCATCCACCATTCTGGAACCTCTTGCGTCAAAACGCCCGTTAACTATAGAACCAGGTAAGCCACGATTAGAAATATATCCATAACCACGAACGTTCCAGTTCCCATTATTTAAATTCCCGTTGATGGATGTTTCAAAACGTTTCGCCCTCAAATCCGAATCCTGCCTTTTAGCAATCGTATCATACGCCTGCTCTCCGTCGGGAAACTTTTTGGCATAGCGATATCTGTAAACACCATCACTTTGCAAAAACTCAGAACTAAAACTTGCAGAAATCTTTTGCGATAATTTTTGTTCTAAACGAAAAGATGGATTAAATAAGTCAATAGAAGCATTTTTCAGTCTTATGACAAAATTTGTCTTTTTATTCCCCTTAAAAGAAGGTGTTTTAGGCTGCAAGTAAATTGAACCTGATGAGCCGAAGTCTTTTGCCGATTGAAAAATTTCGCTTTTCTGACCGTTATACAAAGAAATTTCTTCCAGATCATCTAAGGAATATCTTCCCAAATCTACCAGCCCGTTTTGAGCATTTCCCAGCTGTATCCCGTCATAGAATACACCTACATGCTGGCTTCCAAGGCTTCTAACATTAATGGTTTTCAAACCACCTATTCCACCGTAATCTTTGATCTGAACTCCTGAAAAATACCTCAGCGCATCGGCCACCGACTGACTGTTGAGCCTTTCCAGTTGTTCTCCAGAAAGCGTTTGCGCAGGAAGGATCTCTTTAAAATTCTTTTTATAAATCGTAACCGGAAGAATGCTTTTCTCCTTTACCGTGTCTTTTTTGGATTGTGAAAACAACCATGGCGCTGTTAACACAAAAACTGCGAAAACAACCTTATAAAGTTGAGATGTAAGAACTTTTGCCACCATTAGCTCATTTAGATCATGATGACGCTAATGGATATAAGAATACACCGATAAAGCGCAGTCGTAAACCACACAAGATCAATGATGTCCTAAGCTTTATTCCACGAAAGCGTCAAACGTTTATGGTCTGGCAGGTCTTCTGACTTACTCCGTTTTTGAAATCCTTCCCATTAAAAAACAGTGGATATGATCTTCAAAAACTTTGGTGTGGAGCTTACAGCAGCGGGTCTGTCCCGGATTTTCACCGGATTCCCTTTTAAGCGCTTTTTATGGCTCACCAGATTTCGGCAAAGATAGAAAATAAATCATAGAAACAAAATTGAATTTAATTCAATGATTTTCAATCGAATAAATCCTAAAATTGATTTATTGAACTATATTTTTTTTAACGCAAAGTTTTATTTTTGTTGTGAATATTTTTAAGGAGCAAAGAATGAATCAATTAAAATTGATTTGATGAAGCGAACGTTTTTATAGAGCTTCATCAAACAGCTTTGCTGTTCAACTTTGCTCCTTTAAATAAAAAGAAGTTTAAATAAATCTTTTCGTTTAAAATATTCTCTTAAATCCCAAAATTAACGAAAACACTAAAACGCGATTTCGCCTGAATATCGCCGCCCGCCAAATTGGAATATACCGGAAGCATGACTTCACTTCCCAAACTGATTTTTTTATAGGAAGCCTCAAAACCCAGCTTTCCATACAAAGCACTTCCTGCTGTTCTTGGCAGTGCTTCATTAAACTGTTTATTTTGATCAAAAACTTCTCCTTGCAAACCCGTTTTTCCGGAGAAAATGAGTCTATCATTCTCCACAAACTGATAAAAACCGGTTGCAGCATAATTCCATTGATTTCCGAAATTATAATGCTTTTTATTTTCTGTCTTAATGGTGTAATCGGTGTTCAGTAAAATAGCCAGTTTATTTTTCTGAAATTTATAATTGAGTACCATCTGGTAATCCCAGCTCCCTGTTCCCAGCTGAAAACTTGGATTTACCCCCGTAATTCCCTTTTCATCAAATTTCCCTAACGGAACTTTTATTCCTACCCCCCCATTCAGCTGATGGATATTATTCTTGGAATTTAGCAGTTGATAGATTCCCATCATATTAAAATCTCCGATTCCGTTGATATTTATATCTCCCTGCAAGGTCTGCTTCTCGTGAAAATGAAACGGTAAACTTCCATAAACACTCAGTTTTTGCGTTACCGGAATTCTTGCCCATAGCTGAATTGTATTAAAATACTGATCCTGAGTTAAATCTTTTACAAACAGATTTTCTTTGGCTTTATAATGCTGGGCAAAATATTTTATTCCAATAAACTGAGGATTCAGTAAAGATTCAAAACCTGATGAGCCGTTTCCAGCTCCGCAACCGCAGGCGTCACAATCATCAAAAAAAACTTGATGAACCTCATCAGGAATATAAAGACTGTCATTCTTAGGTTTCGCCTGATTTAAATTAAACAAAATCAAGCTTATAATTAAAAATATTTTATTCATGTTTAAAAAAAATTATTCCGCAAATTTTGGATTAGAAATGAAATTTTTATCAGATAACGTTTTCAGGAAAGTGATGATGAATTGTTTTTCCTGCGCATTCATAGAAATTCCGGGATGATTATTTTGCTTTAACTGAGGATCTAAATTGGGGTTATCTTCCACATTATCCGAGTAGAAATTCAACACCGCTTCCAAAGTATAAAACCTGCCGTCATGCATATAAGGCGCTGTATATTCAACATTTCTTAAGCTCGGAACCCGGAATTTCATCCAATCCACCTGTTCCAGCGTTACGCGATAACGTCCCGCATCTTTAAACTGCGTATTATAATACATCCCGGTATTTCTAAAACTTTCATCGGTAAATAATTCTCCGCTGTGACATGATGAACATTTCTGTTGAAATAAATTCATTCCTTGCAGTTCTTCTGAAGAAAAATTTTCTTTCCCTTGCTTCATACGGTCATATTTAGAATCTGCAGAAATTAAAGTGACCATAAATTGCGATAATGCCTTTAGAATTCTATCTCCGGTAATATTTTCATCCCCATATGCTGCTTTGAATAATTTTTTATACTTCGCATCTGCATTTAATTTGGAAACAATTTCCGGAATAGAACTGTCCATTTCATTCACGTCTGTGATCGGACTGATCGGCTGTTCGTTCAGGTTATGAATGACCCCGTCCCACATATACCGCTTTAAAAAAGCCATATTCTGGATGGGCGGTGCATTTCGGATACCGATTCTGTCGTCTACCCCATGACTGACCGTGTGGCCATGATGGGTGAAAGCATTTTCCTGAATATGACAGAAGCCGCAGGAAATCGTATTATTTCGTGAAAGCCTACCTTCATAGAATAATTTTCGCCCCAACTCCACTCCATTTTTCGTCAGAGGATTTCCTGAAAGATCAAATGTCATTTTCGAAAAATAAGAAGGATATTCCAAAGTATAAGGCTCGTCTTTCTCCATGGGTTCAATTACCTCATCCGTACAGGCAGCTAAACTCAGAAAAGATAAGATGAAGATCCCGATTTTACATAATTTAATCATTGTGAACGTGATCTACTTTAAACATTTTGGTCAGGTTATTCGTTACATTCACCAGATGCTGGCTGGAACCCATCATCATGTCATTTACCGAATTAAGACTCAATGTATTTTCGCCGCTTAAAAACTGATTCAGATCTGCAAGAATATGGATGGAAGGCGTAATCTGTGTGCTTACTCTTGCAGTCGTTGGTAAATCCAAAGTAATTTCGCGGTAAAGATCGGGCGTATTGTTGGCGGTTACATTTCCCATATTTCCGGTGTGATTCATAAATTCTGTCTGCGGAGAAGCGGTTCCGTATTTTCCTTCGAGCTTTACGAAAACATAGCCCGCCGCCCAAGACCAGGTCATTCCTTTCTCTTTGGCTTTAGTCCAGAATTCCGCCTGCCCGTCCTGCCCCAACAAGTAGGCATTCTGGCTGAGTCCCAACCCGAATTTTACTTTTTTGTAATTTCTTTTGGGAACTGCATCGAGATTAATGTAGACGATTCCCGCCACTGCATCGGCCTGATCGATGATAAAAGCACCTTTATCGGGATTATTTTCGTTGTATTTGAATTCATTTCCGGCTTCATCAATGAGACTAATGTTGCTAATGATATACTTTAAAGCAGAAAAGTTATGTTTTTGTCCTTGTGAAGAAGTCTGAGTGGTTTGATTCAGCACAATATCCCCGAGATTATTGAAGCCGTTTTCAAATTTGATCTGTAGTTTTCCGGGAGTTGCATCTTGGGATTCGTCTTCGTCGTTATTTCGGCATGACGTAAAAGTGAATAAAATAAATACTGCTGAGAGTAATGATAAAAATCTGTACATTTTTTAATTTATTTTTTAGAAGTAAAATATTGTGAATTCAGCAGCATCGACTTGATTTAAAAGCTATTTTTTCTTTTGTCTTAACACAAAAGAAACAAAAAGTCAAGACTTGGAAACTGAATGCTAAAAATTAAAAATCAATCCTAAAATCCCCAAAACTTGCGCGAATTCAATAGTCTGTCTTCGTAACCGAATAGATCTCGCGCTTCGGACAGTGGGAATTTTTTAACGGATGTATTTTTAATTTTCTTAACGCTTCATTTTCCGAAGTCGTTTTCATGGGGCAAGAGTTGATATTTTCTCTTTCTTTACCATTAAAAAACTGACTTCTCTGTGAATTCACGTTACAATAGGTTGATTTGACCTCCATCGCGATAGGGATGGAAGCGGTTATCCTTTTTTTGGATTCTGACGCAAGGAAGAATCTAAAAAAAGATAAGAGCGGACAGCCCGACCCCGAGCGGCTGGAAAAGCCAGGGAAAGGGGATCGCCCAAAAAGATTGTGATATTATTCTAAAAAACAGGAGGTCTGAAAATGTGTTTCAGAAAAAGAAAAGAATACGCCGAATGGTAAATAAAAGTGACTTTTGTAAAGTCCGGCTTTTCGGTTGCCGTGATATTGGCAATGGCAGGCAAAAGGTAGATATCGAGTAATTTCTGACCTGAATTTTTTGCTTTGTTTACTGGTGAAGAATCGCTGTCATTGGCTTTTGCGAGTTCTTTCCCGAGGTAACATTTTCCGTTACAGTGAAGTTCGGGTTTGTTTTTGTTGATACATAAAACTTCCGAAATATAGGTATAATTTACAGCATATTCCGCCAATGGCATCAGGGGTCTGAATACCACAAATAAGGTGAGGAATATGCTGCAAATAAAGTTCATGAATTATTTTTTAGTGATCGCTTCTTCGTATCTTCTGCTGATCTCTTTCCAGTTGGTTACGTTCCAGATGGCGGTTAAATAATCTGCTCTTTTATTCTGGTATTTCAGATAATAGGCATGTTCCCAAACATCGATCCCGAAAATGGGCGTTCCTTTTTCTTCTACCACATCCATCAACGGATTATCCTGATTAGCTGTCGACGAAACAAATAGTTTCCCGCTTTTATCTACAGAAAGCCATGCCCAACCTGAGCCAAAACGATCGGCGCCTGCTTTTGCCATTTTTGCTTTAAAAGCATCCATACTTCCGAACGCATCGGTAATTGCTTTCGCCAATTTTGCGGAAGGCTGCGTATTTTTTACCGGCGTAAGAACCGTCCAGAACAATTCGTGATTGTAATGTCCACCCGCATTGTTTCTTACTGCAGCAGGTAGTTTTGAAGCATTCGACATGATCTCGAATAAGGTTTGCTTTTCCTGTGGAGTTCCGGCAATGGCTTTATTCAGATTGGCAACATAAGCCGCGGCATGCTTTGAATAATGGATCTCCATGGTCTCGGCATCGATATTTCCTTCTAACGCATTGTACGCGTACGGCAAAGGCGTTTGTTTGAATTGCGCAAATGCAAATTGCGCCGCAAAAACTGCACTTAAAGCAGCTATTTTCAAAATCTTCATAACGTTTTGTTTTTATGGTTTATATTTTGGCGGGAAGTTGGGAATTGGAGGCTGGAAGTTTATTACTATTGTATTTTAATAACTTCCATCTTCCTGCATCCATCTTCCGACCCCTTATTTCAATAATTTCTTAATATCCTCTATCAGCAATTCTCTGTCGGGATGATATTTTCCTGTCAGCGTCGGATTTTTACCTTCCGCATCAGAATAATTTAACCCTGAATAATACAGAATCGGCATATTTTCTTTATTAAACCGACAACGCAGATTCCCGTCCTGATCTACCAATGCGATCATTCCGCTGTGGTTGAGGTTTTCGCTTTCGTCTTCCTTATCACCCACATAAATATCAAACTGATCCGCAAGGTTCCCGATATATGCTCTGTCGCCCGTCAGAAAATGCCAGTTCGGAGATTTTGCTCCAATCTTTTTTGCATGTTCTTTAAGCAGCACCGGCGTATCATTTTCAGGATCGATGCTGATGGAGATAATTCCAAAATTTGGATCGTTGATTTCGTCTTCTATCGCCCGCATATTGGTGTTCATCACCGGACAAATAGTCGGGCATTTGCTAAAGAAAAACTCTACCAGATATACTTTTCCAAGCATATCTTTATTGGTAATCTTTTTATTGTTCTGATCCGTCAGTTCAAAATCCGGAACTTTCATGATCGTATAAAGATTCTTTTTAAAATATCCCATTCCTACGCCAATAATTAAAAAAAGCAACGCCATCACCGCGATCGGAATAATCAACTTGCGCTTGGTATTGTTCTGCTTTTTAGTTTTTGACATACTTTTCAGGATTTTTCTTGAATTCGTCTTTACAGTAAGCACTGCAAAAACCGTACGTTTTATTTTTGTACACCGCTGTATCTTTCATGTCGGGCTCTGTCGGCATATGACAAATGGGGTCTACCGCATTGGCAAATTTTACCGTTTTTACATTTTGCTTGGAAACAGCAGTTTTACTTTTATGCTTTACTTTAGGTGTTTCCTGGGCACACGCCATTAATGAAACCGACAAAAATGCCGTTAAAATAAGTTTTGATTTCATTTTAAATTAAATTGAAATTAATGATGATTTTGAATAAAAATGAATTGATATTTTAAACTAAACTTAATATTGATCTTATTTTTAAACACACAATGCTCGCAAAGTTTTTTGGTCAACTTGATGTTGTTATGTTCGCAATGGCGTTAACACTCAGCAAATGACAGCTAAATTCACTTCAATATTAAACTATAAAATTAGTTTAAATAGATTTTAGGACAAAGGAGGATGGAATATTCGGTTGAAATATTCGGAAACAAAGAAGTGTTCTTTAAATGAATTGGGATGTTTTTCCGGAACTTCCGTTTGAATTTTAGTTGAAAAAGAAAGAATTTCATTCGACAAAAAAACATCCAGACCTGCAATTTTTATATTTTGGGTATTGTTGGATTGCTTTTCACTTTTTGCGAGTTCTTTTTCTACATAACATTTCCCTTTACAGGTCGACTGAGGTATATTTCTGTTTTCGCAAAGGTTTTTTACGATGTAGTCGTAATTAACCGCATAATTTATCAATGGCAATACGGGACGTAGTGCGATCGTAAAAATGACGAATATGGAAATGAAAAACTTCAACAATGAATTTTGTAGTACAAATATACTACTGAAAATTGTTTTTCATGTTAATTTATGATGAAAGTCATTTTTAGTTGGTGGATTTTGGTTGATAGATGAAAGAAGTTTAATGATGTTTAAGTTTTTCTCTCGCAGATTTTGCAGATGCCGCAGATTTTAGTTTAATAATCTGCTGAATTTGCTTGATCGGCAAGAGAATCTTGTTCTTGTCCATTTTTTATTTCCCACAGATAACACAGATTTACACAGATGTTTATTTTTTTTCGTAGATTTTGGAGATGGCAAAGATTTTTAGTTTAATAATCTGCTGAATTTGCTTGATCTGCGAGAGAAAAATATAATTAAAACTTCATTCTCTGAATTCGTACGGCATTTAAGATCGCTAATAATGCCACGCCAACATCTGCGAAAACGGCTTCCCACATGGTCGCCAATCCTCCGGCGCCGAGCGCTAAAACGACTGCTTTGATTCCGAATGCGAGAATAATATTTTGCCACACAATTTTTTTCGTTTGTTTCCCGATATTGATTGCCATTGGAATTTTACCCGGCTGGTCATCCTGAATCACAACATCGGCGGTTTCAATGGTGGCATCGCTTCCCAATCCGCCCATCGCAATTCCGACATCGCTTAACGCAACAACCGGAGCATCATTTACCCCATCCCCTACAAAAGCTACGGTTTGATTTTTTGCTTTCACCTCTTTTACTTTGTTCACCTTATCTTCCGGAAGCAGATCGCCATATGCATTTTGAATTCCTAATTTTTCTGCAACATGGTATACAACGGAAGATTTGTCGCCACTCAGCATGGTGGTATTGACGTGCAATGCTTTTAATTTTTTTATGGTTATTTCGGCATCCGGTTTAATGGAATCTGCGATCGTTAAATAGCCTACAAATTTTTGATCGTAAGCGACAGCAATCAAGGTATACACCATATTCTCAGTATTAATGTCATAATTGATGTTGAACTTATCCATCAACTTGAAATTTCCTACTAATAACCGTTGTCCATTAATTGTTGCCTTTAAACCATGACCAGCAATTTCCTCAACATTTTCCAATGGCAAAGAATGATCAATTTCGCCAACGTATTCATGGATTGCGGTGGCCACAGGATGCGAACTTTTACTTTCCAGCGCGTTGATGAATTTTAAAATTTCATCTCTATTGAATTCATTGCTGAAATTTACTTCCTGAACTTTAAAAACACCTTCCGTCATGGTTCCGGTTTTATCCATTACGACATTTTGAATATCGGCTAAAACGTCCAGAAAATTACTTCCTTTAAATAAGATTCCGTTTCGGCTTCCTGCTCCGATTCCACCGAAATAACCTAAAGGAATGGAAATCACCAAGGCACAAGGACATGAAATCACCAAGAATACCAATGCTCTGTACAACCAATCTCTAAATTCGTAATTCGGAACAAAAAAGTAAGGTAAAAAGGTAATTCCAATCGCTAAGAAAACCACAATCGGGGTATATATTTTGGCAAATTTTCTGATAAAAAGTTCGGTAGGTGCTTTTTGAGCAGTGGCATTCTGAACCATTTCTAAGATTTTGCTCAGTTTGCTGTCTTTGTAAGCGGTGGTTACTTTTACCAGACTTACGGTATTCAGATTGATCATTCCCGCAAGAACAATTTCTCCTTTTATCTTCGTATCGGGTTTACTTTCCCCGGTTAAAGCAGCTGTGTTGAATGATGCATTTTCAGATAACAATTCGCCATCCAATCCTAGTTTCTCTCCTGATTTTAACTGAATAATTTCGCCGATATTTACTTTTTCAGCCTTAACTGTCTGTGGTTTACCGTCTTTTATAACGGTAACCTCATCGGGACGCTGATCGAGTAAAGATTTGATATTGGTTTTTGCTCTGGTAACCGCCATTGCCTGAAAAACTTCACCAACAGAATAGAAAAGCATCACCGCGACACCCTCCGGATACTCGCCGATAGCAAAAGCCCCGACGGTTGCGATCCCCATCAAAAAAAATTCAGAAAAAACATCCCCATTTTTAATGCTTTCAAAAGCTTCTTTTAAAACGGGTAATCCCACCGGAATGTAAGCCACAAGATACCAAACCAGACGGATCCAGCCGGTAAACCAATCGGGTTTTATATATTGATCTAATGCGATACCTACCAACAACAAAACAAAGGAAATCATTGCAGGAAGGAACATCTGAAATGTAGATTGATCTCCTAAATCATGCGAATGCCCGTGATCATGATCGTGACCTTCGTGGTTGTGGTCGTGTTGTTTTTTAGGTTTTGTACTGCAACATTCTTCCATAACTTAAATATTTTACTCAAAGTTAAGGCGAAACCCAATGCAATACTATTGCAAACTTTCGAGACAGTTTTCGCAAATTCCTTTTGCAAAAAGTCTGATTTCATCAATCCTGAAATTGGTCTGAATATTTTCAGGAACCGAAATATCTTCTTTACACGTCGTCTGTTTGCAGATTTTACAGTAGAAATGAAGATGCCAGTCTTTATGGGTACTTTCGTCGCATCCATCGTGGCAAAGTTTATATTTCGTCGTGGTATTCTCCTGAATTCCGTGAACAATCCCTTTTTCTTCGAACGTTTTTAACGTTCTGTAAATTGTGGTTCGGTCTGCATTTTCAAAGTGATTCTCAATTTCAGACAAAGATAACGCCGCTTCCTGAGAACTTAGAAAATCATACACCAAAATCCGCATGCTGGTGGGTTTTGTATTTTTATCAATCAGTTTATTTTCGATGTCTGCTTTCATGTTGTAAGGAATTTGGTTGAGTAAAGGTAGGTGTTTTTAGTGACGCTCTTTATTCTCTTAATATAAAATTATTAGAGCCCGTTTATTAAATCCCACTAGCTTTAAGTCGATTCAAATTAGAGTTTGTCATTAATATTCTAGTATTTTGAAATGGATTTTATACTACTTTATTGTAAATTCGGCAGGTAAAAGCTAAAAAAGGGAGTGAAAAAAATACACTCAAAAGAAGCTTATAATGAAAAAAAAGGGTTTTATACTTATTAAACAGGCTTAGTAATTGAAAAATAATATTTCTAAAAAATCTCTTGGTGGGGAAGGTAAAATTTTATATTTTCACACCATAAAAACACAAATATCTATGTTCATCTTAACTCTTCTAGACTTTTCCGTTAATTTTAAAATCCTGGTTTACAATCTTTTAAATTTAAATAGCTAGGGATTAAAACATATACTTGTCACCATTAGAAGTTTTTCCTATGAAACAGAGATAAATTTGATTTTAAGTCAGATTCTGATTAAGAATATTTAAACAACAAAATAAAAACAACAAAGAAATGAAAAAAATTGTATGTCTTGCGAGCCTACTGATGGCCAGTGCTACCCTTGCCCAATCCTGGAATCTTACAGGAAATGCCGGAACGAATGTTTCGACTCATTTTATCGGAACAACCGATAACCAGCCTTTAATTTTTAAAACTAATAATGGAGAAAAATTAAGAATTACCTCTGGAAACCGGTTTATATTTCAGGGGATTACTGATTCCGGTGTGATCTGGGATAAAAACTTATTTTTCGGCGGCGGTTCAGAAAATGGTACAGGTAAAGGCAATACGGTCTTCGGATTTGGATCCATGACATCAAATACAACAGGAAACTATAATACAGCATTTGGTTTAAATTCTCTAGTAGCCAATAGTACAGGAAATATGAACACCGGAATTGGAATTAATGCTTTATTTAGCAATACTTCAGGAATTCAAAATGTTGCAATTGGGCACAATGCATTAAACAGATCAACGACCGGAAACCTTAATACAAGTCTAGGATTTAATACCTTACACGGAGGAGGCACTTCCACGATGACCGGAGATAATAACACGGGTATTGGAGGAATGGCTCTACAGGGACTTTGGGCAGGTTCGTCCAACAACACGGTGGTAGGAGCAAAGTCATTTATAAGGCTAAGAAACGGAAATAATAATATTGCGATTGGATACAATAATGTTTCCATAGACCTACTTAATGCAAGTAACAATATTTATATTGGAAACAATATAGAGCCTGTTAATTCCGCTCCTAATCATGAACTGAATATCGGAAACTGGATTTTTGGTAATAATGGCACGATCGGCATCGGAACTTTCTCTAATCCTATTCCTGCAAACGGAGTTAGCCAGGATGGTGAAAAATACAAGCTATTTGTAAAGGACGGAATCAAAACAGAAAAAGTAAAAGTAGATGTAGCTTCCGCGAACGGATGGGCAGATTATGTTTTCAAAAAAGATTATCAGCTCAATACTTTAGAAAATGTAGAAAAACATATTTTAGAAAAAGGACATCTACCTAACATTCCATCTGCTGATGAAGTTGTTAAAAACGGAATTAATTTGGGTGAGATGGATGCCAAGCTTTTAGAAAAAATTGAAGAGCTTACCCTTTATTCAATTGAACAGAATAAACAGTTAAAATCCCAGTCTGAAGAAATTAAGGAGCTGAAAAAACAAGTTCAACAGCTTATTTCTAACCAAAGATAACCGTTAAAGGAGGTCTTTCCTGTATTGAGGATTTCCAGGATGAACATGGAGATAAAAAAATTGAAGGCCGAATAAATGAATGTATTTTTGTTACTTATTAAGATATTATGGTAAATAAAAAATGCTGCTCAATAATTTGGTCTTTATTATTTTCATTACTTTTATTTTCTTGTAATGAAAATAAAAAGTTAAATAATCATGCTACATTTGGATTTAAAAACTTAAATAGCAGCTATGATTCTAAAACAAATACTTTCACAAGAAGATATGGAGATGGAGATTCCATTCAGGTCAAAATTACGTTAACAACAGAAGAAAAAGAAAAAATACAACATACTTTTTTTGAAAATAATTTTCAAAATCTCCCCACTACAATCAATTGTACAAGCTGGGGAGTTCATCCTAAAATTTATGATTGTATTTTTTTTGATGGTTCTATTGTTCAATACATACATAATAGTCATAATAAAAAGTGGCTTTGTCCTAGCGGGAAAAAATTTGATAAAATAAATGCGGTACTCCAGGATATTATTTTAAATAAACCTGAGATTAAAGAATTACAACCTTCCGGAATTGCTTATGAATAATCTCTTAAGTGATTTCATCTCTAAAAACAATCGATTTCGAGAACTTTATGAATATTAATGGTTATCAGCTTTATTTACGGTGAAAATAAAGCTGAAATGTATTTATATTTTCTTTAATTATTTAAGCTAAAAACTTAGGCTTCATTATTATAATTTTAGCCGAGCTCCAAAATAATAAAACATTGGATAAAAAAATATTAAATAATCTATGTCTAAATTAGAGCAACTTAAAAAAAAATGGAGTAATGAAGGCATTACAAAAAATTCTGCTATTAATAGAAATGCCATAGAAATATTTGAAAGAGATAATAGTATTATTTTACCTAATGATCTTAAAGAATATTTCAAATTATTAAATGGAACTTTCAATCAGAGTACAGATGAGCTGTACGAATTCTATTCTATTGAAAATGTTAGAAAAGTTTCCGATGAATTTAGTGATTGGCAAGGAATACCTAATTATCGTTTACTTTTAAATTTAGAAAAGATTAAAGATCTTTTTGTATTTGCTAATTATAGTTTTAATCTTTTCTCATATGCAATTAGACTCAGCTCAGAACAGTTAGATGAAAATGAAATTTATGTACTTTGTGGAGGAAATTATAAAAAAATAGCAAATAATTTTTTTGATTTTCTTGATTTATATATTGATAACTCCATTGAGCTACAACTAAATGAAGTATAAAATTAGATAATTAAAACAAAACAATGAAAGTTAAAATAACAATTCAAAACTGCAGTGATGAAGATATGAATATCACGAAAGAGCCTGAAGCCTTAGAGGCATTTATTAAACCTAATGATGAAATAAAAGTGGAGACCAATGAAGAGGAAGAAAACATTTATATAAATGTGGGTAAAAATGATGATGGAACTATTTACATTCAAATTTGGGATGCTCTAAAAACACAATACAAAATTTACCACCAAGGCAAAAATATGTTTGAAGATTACTTATAAACAGTCATCAACTGCTTATTATTTGGATATGTATTATTTTTAACTAAATTATCATGTATCACCGATTATCAAAAGACTTATTACTAAAATTTTATGATTGAATTTAGTACTAAAGTAAATGAACTTCTTCCCTACAACAGAAAACAGTATATAGCATTAAAAAAATGGTATGGAGTTTCATTTCAATTACCCGATGTTTTTGAAGGAAAAGATATTGGTTTAGACATATATCTTACAGCCTATGAAGATTGGTTTAAAAACATCATCAATCACCTCGACAACGAATCTCAATGGATTGTAAATCATGATTTCAAAGATGAAGAGTGGTTTCCCAATAAACAGAATAATTTGAATGGTTTACGAGCCTTATTTAAGGAAAATAATATTCCAACTGGATTTATAGGTGCTTTAATTTTCACTCAAGACGATTTATTGAAATACTCAAAGGATCTAATTTCTTATCCTTATTCTGTATTCAATAAAAAAGAATTATTATATAATAATTTAGATATTTCTCTAAGCAATCAGCCATTTGTAATCAAAATATCAGGACATTTGAATATCGATTTATTAAGCACAGATAAAGAATTATTAAAAAAAATTGTTAATTCTGATGCCTCGGAGAATTTTATTTTAAAAGAATATAGAGCAACTAATCTATAGCCAGATTCATATTTTTAAAAATGCTATCAAGTATCTTTATTATTTTTAACTAAAAAAAGCCACCGCAAAAAACGACATATTATAATTATATTAAAGGGAAAGGAAGCTAGTATAAAAATCTGAGACACTCTCCCAAAAATCTCTGTATAAGATAATACCGTAACAATATCTAATAAGAACTCTATTTTACAATCGAACTCCGTTTAATAAATAAATCATACAATCTCTTGTTGATGAATTTTTAAATTTATAATTTCGCGGCTTGTTACGGAGACCCTAAAAGCCTCTCTATTCTATTAAATTTTCTTTATCTAAAAATAAACTAATACTTACTATAAACTTTAATAACTATCACCCATCTAGGGATTCATACAATGAATATGAGTCTTACGTATTAGTATTATAATTTGCTCGACATAACACAATATACTCTATAAAATATAAAAAAATATATCACATGAAAAAACTTCTATGCATTATTAGTATACTATCTGCCAGTATTACATTTGCTCAATCTTGGAATCTAACTGGGAATTCAGGAATCAATTCATCCACACAATTTTTGGGTACTACAGGTCTTCAAAATTTAGTATTTAAGACCAATAATATTGAAAGAATGAGCATCAGTTCTGCAGGAAAGACTAGCATCAAACAGATATCTGATATAGATCTTTCTCTAGAAACATTTGGTCGTTTACAATTTAATCTCAATACAACTTCTGACGGTATACAAATTAATAATGCCAAACAAATGTCAACAGGATCAGATCTAGTATGGATCACATCATCCTATCAGCCCAATGAATCCGGATTATTCAGTATTTCCACACCGCCATCTGCCAGCGATTGGTCTAAACCCGTATTATCAGTAAGATCAAGTGGCAAAATTTTTATGGGTGTAAGATTAAACTTCACTCCTAATTGCAGTGACTGCAATGAATATAGACTATTTGTTCAAGACGGTATAAGAGCAGAGAAGGTCAAAGTAGATCTAGCTTCCGCGAATGGGTGGGCAGATTATGTTTTCAAAAAAGATTATAAGCTTAATACATTGGAAGATGTAGAAAAACATATTCAGGAAAAAGGTCATTTACCCAATATTCCATCTGCTACAGAGGTCGTAAAAAACGGGATCAATCTGGGAGAAATGGATGCTAAGCTTTTGGAAAAAATAGAAGAATTGACTCTCTATTCTATCGAACAGAATAAACAGCTAAAATCTCAATCACAAGAGATTCAGGAATTAAAAAAACAAGTTCAACAACTTATTTCCAATCAAAAATAACACAGATGAAAAGAAAAATACTTTCAATATTTTCTTTATTGATTGGTTTTCTCGGATTTTCACAAACTGAAGTTTACTTCAAATATGACGAAGCAGGAAACCAACGATATCGGGGAACGAACACTAATGAGAAAAAAGCACCTGATTTAATTAAACAGCTTGAAGAAGCCAAAAAAGAAGAGCCAAAAACTATTCTTGCAACCAATAGTGCTATTGATGAAAAAACATTCTGGAAGCAGATAAGATTATATCCTATTCCTGTAAATGATTTTCTTACCATAGACTGGACGGATGAGGTAGATGGTTTGATTGAATCTGTTTCTCTTTATCAACACAGTACAGCTCACTGGAAATTTCAACAACAAAATCTTCCCGAATTGAATAAACATCTTAAAATAGATATGTCTGGTTATTACTGGGGCGTATATATTGTACATTTTACCCTGAAAGACGGAAGAGTTTTCAGCAAAAATATTACCAAACGATAAACTAATACCTATACAACAATGAAAATATTTTTATCATTCATCCTGTCAATGGGATCGGTATTCGGTTTTTCACAAACGATACTCTACCAGCAGGAAAGTACCTCACGGACTGTTCAGGATCCGCAAACGGTGATCATGACTCCCGGATTTACTGCCAAATCAAATGTTTCCAATCCTTTTGTCGCTAAGATAGGTCCAGGAACAGAAAATCCTGGCGGAGGACCTACTGACTCGAATGCGGGAGCTAATAATCCGACAGGAACTACTGCTCCCTCAGGGAAAAGCTTTCATGATACGAAAGGAAATATTGAGGTGAATGGAGCGGGACAGTTGCAGTTTACTTTACCAATTGCTTTGCCACCAGGAATAAAAGATATAGCCCCACAGATAGACTTGGTATATACAAGCGGATCATCTAATGGGATTGCTGGCTATGGTTGGAATATCTCCGGAATCACATCAATTTCGAGAATAGGAAAAAATATTGAAAAGGATGGAGAAATAAAAGGAGTACAATTGGATTATTCTGATTATTACAGTTTTAATGGACAAAGATTAATTTTAAAATCAGGAGAATATGGACAAGACGGAGCCGAATATATTACAGAAAAATATTCTAATATAAAAATTAAATCAATCGGTTCTTTACAGGGTTTTTCAGTACAAAATATCAATGGTCCTAAATTTTGGAAAGTTACCTTTGAAGATGGTTCGCAGGCTTGGTATGGTGCAACAGATTCAAATGTAGAATTCAGCCCAGGACGTACCCCTTTGGAATATAATATAATCAAATGGCGTAATGCCCAAGGAAATGATATTACCTATGTATATTCTCAAAGTAATAATGTTTCTACTATCTCATCTATTTTATGGGGTAGCAATGATGCTATACAACAACTTCCCTTTAATAGAATAGATTTTAATTATGCAGAAAGAAATTTAGCTGAACAATCTTATGTAAATGGAACTAAGTTTATACAAAATAAAATTCTTTCAGAAATTAAAATAAGTTCAAATGAAAATCCTGTTAGAAGATATGGCCTAGATTATATTCAGGAGGCAAATGGTAATAAATATCAGTTTGTAAAACAAATTACCGAATATAATTCAGCAAATGAAGCGGCAAATCCTATTACTTTTGATTATGAAACATCAACGAGAAGCCAAGACTTTTCAGAATCAAAAAGTTCCTCTTTAGAATCAGGATTATTGGGAGATTTTGATGGTGATGGAGCTATAGACGCACTTGAATATCGAGATCAACAATTCCGTATTTGTGAAAGCTTTACTCCTGGATTTAATGGTGGAACTTGTATTAATCCGACTTATAAACCTGCTGGTCTTTATATTATTAAAAAAGCTTTAGATACAACAAGTGATGAGCTTACTTTTGTAGGTACACTAGATACTACAAAGGAAGAATTTAAAAAAGCTCTGCCTATTTCTTTTAAAAGTACATCTGGAGTTGTAGAAAACAAACAAGGTTTTGCATATTATAAACAAATAACCAATACTACTTCTGGCAAAAAGGATATCCAGTTATTTGTATATTCTATAGGTGACAACAATCAACTCGAATACCAGTATACTAAAGTTATTCCTAATTCTATTTATGATAATACAACACCAGATTTAGATCCGTTAGAAGGTGGCTATAGTGTAAAAACAACACCTCTTAAACTTACTGAAATGGATTTAGATGGTGATGGACTTTCTGAATTGCTTTTAGGTTTAAATGATGATGAACATATAAAAATTCTAAAGCCACAAGATCCTCACGGACCAATAGGTATACCTGAATTTGATGAAACGTTCAGTAATAAGAAAAGGTATCTTGTTATTAATATGGATAATACCGTTAGCGAAGCGCAATCGTATTCGCAAATGTCTTTTTATCCTTATAATACAGATATTTTTGAAACATATAAAATTGGAGATTTTGATGGAGATGGAAAAACTGATTTATTAAGATTCGATTCAGGAAACCGTCCATTTATAATACAATTCTACAAAGATTCTAATAATTTATTTTCAAATATAGAAAGAGGTTTTTATTTAAATGATAATTCAATCAAAGGGATATCAAAAGGAGCAGTTGTAGGTGACTTTAATGGAGATGGAAGAAGTGATTTACTAGTTCCTTCAGCCGGAACTACCTCTGATTGGTATCTATATCAGTCAACAGGAAAATCATTTATTGAAGAGTTTAAAGCTAACTTTGCATTATATCGTCAAGAACCTTATTTCAATTCTAATAGCGATGGTACGGCTACTCTTGAGAGAACTAGCCATCAAACATATGATCTAAATAAGGACGGAAAAAGCGACTTTGTTACCTTCAATTTCAGAAAGGAGAGAGTTAAGATGAATAACTCTCCTACAATCCGGAATATTTACTATTACAACACTATTGATATTAAAATATCTTCCGGAGAAAATAAATTCAACAATGATATTCGTTATTCCTTTAATGAAGGGCCTCTAAATGATAGTAATGGGTTTATAAATGAGCCTACGAGTAATTTTAATCAAAGAATGAGATTTGATTTTCAGGAACTTTTAGGTAGCTTTAGGATTAATAAATCATTACATCAGCTTATTCTTGTTGCTCCTTTTGCTGACAGAAGTTCACCAGGTGATAGAGTAAAGAAGATAAGCTTTTATGACATTTCTAAAGAAGCACGTATAAATGCAATTAATCAAGGAGGTCTAAAAACAGAAATAGAATACAAAGAGCTAGACCCATTAATAAATCCTACTTTTTATTTGCCTACAAAAAAAGAACATTACCCTTACATTGAATTTAATCGAGTAGGACAAACATTTGCTGTTTCTCAACTAAAGAGCTCTGGTTTAAAACAAGATTTTCGATATAGAGGTTTAATAGCTCACTTAAAAGGAAAAGGAGGATTAGGATTTCGTCAAATTGCTCGTTCCTCATTATATGCAGAAGGATTTGAGAATACTCAGATTTGGTCAGGAACAGAGGTAGATCCATCACAAGAAAATATGCCTATAAAAGAATGGAGCATCAGAACCCATGACGAATCTAAAGTTTTCCCAACAGATATTTCTGAAAATAATTCTGAACTTTTAAGTTTCAAATCTACAATTTATCAAATTGACAAAATTGTTAATGGGCAAGTTACTACCGACATTATAAATTCTGATAAGTCTAAAATTATAACAGCAACTATTCCTAAAAGTACCAAAATAAAAGACTTTTTAACTAACGTCATCACAAACGAAAATATAACCTATGGACAATATTATTTCCCTGCACAAAGTATAATTAATACCAATAGTGGTTATGGTATTCAAACCCGAACCTTTGAATATTCCCATAATCCTTCAGGAATTGGTAGTAATTATTTTATTGGTCGCCTTCAATCTACAACTAATATCACCCAAGCCTATGGAGATACTAAATCTACTAAAGAAGAGTATAATTATGAGAATAATCTGTTAAAAACTCTGAAAACATGGAACAGAGATAATACAGGTTTTCTTATGGAAACTTATAATTATGATATTTTCGGAAATATCACTCAGAAAGTGATTAGTAACAGTATTGATGGACAAACCCAAACTACAAAAGCTGAATACGAAACTCAAGGTAGATTCGCAATAAAGCAAATTGATAATTTAAATCTAATTACACAGATTGAATACAATGCTTTAGGACAAATTATTAAACAGACAGATCCTATAGCTAACACTGTAAATAATACATATGATGGATGGGGTAAACTTTTTTCTTCGAAAACTAATATAGGAGGAACAACAACCTATCAGTATCATAGAGATGACAATGCAAATATTACAGTTACGCAATATAATCCTGATGGAAACATTTCTAAAAAATACATCAATAAGCTTGGACAAAATTATAAAATCTCTACTAAAAATTTTGGGCAAGGACAATTTGTTTCAAAAGAAACAACATATGATGTATTAGGACGAAAACTAAAAGAATCAGAACCTTATTTTGAAGGTCAAAGTGCCAGCCAGTGGAATACCTTTACGTATAATGATACGGTATTTCCTACACAGGTAACATCCACAATATTTACAGGTAAGCAAATAAAAACTTCTACAACAGGTTTAACCACAAGCGTACAAGAACTAAATGGGTATGCAAGAACAACATCTCAGACCACAGATGCTCTTGGAAATACTATTGCTTCAACTGACAAAGGAGGAACAATACAGTTCAAATATAACGCAACAGGAGAGCAAATTCAGGCAAAATATGAAGAGAATATTGTTACTACCAAATATGATTCTTGGGGAAGAAAATCAGAATTTAATGATCCTTCTAATGGGCTATATAAATATGAATATGATTCCTTTGGACAACCTAAGAAAATAATTAGCCCTAAAGGAACTAAAGAGTATACATATAATACATTAGGACAGCTTATATCCCAAAAAGAGTTTTCAACGACAGATGGGGGGAAATTCTACAAACAAAACCCTATCTTATAGTTATGACAATTTAGGCAGAGTTGTTTCAAGATCTGGAACTTCAAATGGCAAATCTTATGGTTCTAATGTAGTATACGATTCTCAGGGAAGAATATTATCTTCATCTGAAAATAGTAATGGTAAATATTTTATACAAAAAGGAACAGCATACGATGATAAAGCAAGGATAATTTCTTATGAAAAGCAGCTTTATTCTGCGGGAACTTTAACTAAAGTACAGATAGAAAACTTATATAGTCCCTGGAATGGCGAACTGTATCAAGTAAAAGATAAAAATTCTGGGAAAATTCTGTGGGAGTTAAAAGAAACCGACGCTAAAGGAGCGGTACTCAAAGCAAAGCTGGGAGCAACAGAAATAAACAATATTTATGATACCAATGGTTATTTAACAAATGTTAATCATTCATCACAGGTAAAGCCATCAATTCTTCAATTGTCTTATTCGTTTGATGCAATTAAAAATGAATTAAAAAGCAGAACAACAGGAGGAGATTTTAATATTGTTGAGTCTTTTGATTATGATGATAATAATAGGTTAATAAACTGGACCAATCCTGTAACTGGGATCAAACCTTCCGGCAATAGAAATATCTATGATATAAAAGGAAGAATTATTCAGAATGACCAAGTGGGAACAATGAAGTATGAAAATTCTTCTAAGATCTACCAGCCAACGGGCATGACTTTAAATACAGTAGGAACTCAAAATTATAATAATGATTTAATACAAAGCATTGTTTATAATGAAAACAACGATCCCGTATTTATTGATGGTGAAAAAGGAGATGTTGCTTTTCAATACGGACTGACCTCAATGCGTCAAAGAGTAACATACGGAGGTAATTTCAGTACAGATGGAGAAGGCAAATTCACTAAATTCTATAGCGAAGACGGAAGCTTTGAAGTCGTAAAAGACAATACGACTGGCCAAGAGAAACATATTATCTATATTGGTGGTACGCCTTATGAAAGCAATATTGTATATTTGAAAAGCTTTAATGAGAATAACGGTTCTTATAAATTTTTACATAAAGATTATCTAGGAACTCTTCTCGCTATTAGTGATGAAGCAGGAAATAAATTAGAACAAAGGCATTTTGATGCATGGGGTAATTTTACTCATCTTCAAATAGGAAACGGAGCAATCATTACCGATAAAGATGTCATGCTGAGCCTGTCAAAGGATCTCATTATAGACAGGGGCTACACCAGCCATGAACACTTCGGAGAAGTAGGAATCATCCACATGAACGGAAGGCTATATGATCCATTATTAAGAAGATTCTTAAGTGCTGATGAGAATATACAGGATCCATTCAATACCCAGATATATAATAAATATGGGTATGTGATGAATAATCCGTTAATATATGCTGACCCCAATGGGGAGTTTGTATGGATAATTGTAGGAGCCGTAATTGGAGCTTATGTTACAGGGGTTAAAGCTAATAATGGTTCTTGGGATCCTACAAAATGGAATTGGAAAGGTACTTGGACCCAAATTGCTGCAGGTGCTGCAATTGGAGCCATCAGTGGTGGAATTGCTGCCGAAGCAGGTGCCGCCGCTTTGGCTGCCAGCAACGTAACAGGCGGCTTTTTAGGTGGAGTAATAGCTGGTGGAGTCGGTGGTGCGGCTGGTGGTGCCGTCTCTGGTGCAATGACCGCTGGATTATTTGGGGAAAATATTGCAGAAGGTGCATTAATGGGCGCCACAACAGGTTTGATTAGTGGTGCAATTCTTGGGGGAGCTGCAGGAGCCGTTAAGCAAATATCCACCAATATCAAAGCTTCAGACATAAGTGCTAAGGGAAATATTTGGACAGGAAATTCAATTGCAGAAGGAAGAAGCCCATGGGCATTTAATAATTCTCCAAAAACAACTACTGTTGGAACAACACCAAAAGTTAGTTCATCTGGAAAGGTAGGAGTTTTAAATGTAGAAAAAATGGACGGTGAAATTCAGATAGGAACTAGTCTTGAAGGTGAGCAAGCAGGAGCTTCTATTTATAAAGCAGATCAAAATCTTGCTAAAATACCGCAAGAAGAAATATTAGTACGCCATCACACCTCTTATAAAAATCTAAAATTAATTAAGAAAAGTGGATTTCTTAACCCTTCGAGAGGTGAACCATTTGGAGTAGATGTAGAAGTAGCTCCTTTTGTAAATGCTAGTAAAGCGGATTTTGGTCAGTTCAATAAAGGATCATATATTGAATTTTACGCTCCTAAAAGCCAATTAGGAGTACCACCAACTTACCTAAAAGGAGGTAATGGAAATGTTGGAAGAATTTATACGGAAGGGCTAAAGCCTTTTGATCTAAAAGGAACCGATCCTAAATTTGTTAGATGGAATTGGTTAGGATTTTAAATAAAAAAAATGAAAAATATTAAAATAAAATATAATCAGTTATTATTTTTATATGCTTATTTAAGATTAATTGATCTTTCATTAGACAGAAGTAAATGGACGAATTGGAAAGAGTTTCAAGATTACTTTAAAAATATTCCTGCACCTTCTTCAGTAGCCCAATACGTTTTAAATAGTTTTAAATTGCCTGAAATAGATTTTAATAACTTTAGTTTTTTTCCTGAAGAAAAACTTTGGACTAATAGATTAAGAGCAATCTTTTCTAAGACTTTATATTATAGAGAAGATGATATTCTTTATTGTTATAAGCTTTTGTATGATTTTAATAGCTTGCTTAACTCTGATAATGAAAATTATCACTTAGGTATTGAAAAGTTAAGATTAAATATTGCCAGATATTATTCACGAGTTTTGGGAAGAATGATCTTATGGAAAGACTTAGATAGGCTTATGTCAATTGAACATTTTTTTCAGAATGAGCATTTTGAACACTTGAGCTTAAGTGAGGTTATTCCAGATGACTTTTACAAAACATAATTTATATGTTTTACATAAAGAGGCTGTCCAAAATTTTAGGGCAGTCTCTTTTTTTGTCCTACTAAAAAAAAGCCACCGCAAAAAAAACGATGGCTTCCCTTTTAAGAAATTAAAAAACTAATACTATAAATTCGGATTATTCTCCACTTCCTTCTGCGGAATCGTAAACAAATAATACCTGCTATTCGGAGCAAAAGAAGACTGATCAGGAAAAGCATATATCGTGTGCCCTCTTCCGGCTACAGTTTTTACCGTTCCATCGGCCGTGATGACTTATAATTGGATTGATAATCCAAGATTTATCATACATCAGAAATAACTTTGAACTCGCTGGGAACACAAAATTATAGTAATACTTTAATCCAAAGCATTATAGATCACGAAACAATGACCCTATATTTATTGATGGTGAAAAAGGAGATGTTGCTTTCCGATACGGACTAACCCCAATGCGTCAAAGAGTAACATACGGAGGTAATTTCAGTACAGATGGAGAAGGCAAATTCACCAAATTTTATAGTGAAGATGGGAGCTATGAAGTCGTTAAAGATAATATAACCGGAAAAGAAAAGCATGTGATTTATATTGGAGGAACCCCATATGAATCAAATATTGTCTACTTAAAAAACTTTACAGAGAGCAGTGGTTCTTACAAATTTTTATATAAAGACTATTTAGGTAGTATTTTAGCCATTAGTGATGAAGCAGGAAATAAATTAGAGCAAAGACATTTTGATGCTTGGGATTTGTGGATAATGTGGCGAAAGTCCTGTGGACTTTCAGCATGGAGAAATAAGCTTCGGAAAATGTCATCTTCAGCTCGCAAGCGGAGCAATTATTACAGATAAAAATACTATCGATAATGCTTCGTTATTATTAGAAAGAGGATATATCAGCCATGAACATTTTGCCGAAATAGGTATTATCCACATGAATGGAAGATTGTATGATCCTTTGCTGAGAAGGTTCTTAAATGCAGATGAAAATATACAAGACCCCAACAATACTCAGAATTACAATAAGTATGGTTATGTAATGAATAACCCTCTGATGTTTAATGACCCGAGTGGGGAGTTTATTGTAGAATCGGCATTATTATCAGCGGTAATTATTGGAGCTATGGTAGCTTCCTTCAGCTATACAGTAATGACATCAATTACGGGTAAAGATTGGAATTTAGGTTCATTCTTAAAATCAACATTATTTGGAGCTGCGTCTGCAGCTGTAACATACGGCATAGGAAGTGTTTTTGTCACCTCAGCAGGTACTGCCACACAGCTTGCCACAGAGATTGGTAAATTAGGTACAATTTTTGCTCAAGGTACGGCACATGCTTTAGCACAAGGAGTAATGTCTTTAATGCAAGGAGAAAACTTCGGAAGTGCTTTTGTTTCAGGATTTTTAGGAAGTATTGGGGCTGTTGCTTTTAGTTCTGTTGCTGGGAAATTTGCAAATAGCACAGTTGGTATTATTTCTTCTGGCGCTATTTTGGGAGGAATTGGTTCAGAACTTACAGGAGGAAACTTCTGGAAAGGAGCTGTTATTGGCGGAGTTGTAGCTGGATTGAATCATTTGATGCATCAGATAGATGATCCGCTTAGTGACAAATCTACACAAACACCCCAACAACAAAAAGATCCTTGGGATTTAAATGGAGATGGTAAGATAAGTTTAAATGAAGCGAATAATTGGTATAGAGAGGGAAAAGGGCAAGCAATAACATTGGATGCTAGTAAAATAGATTTAGATTTTGTTGACACATCTAAATGGATAAAAGGAAAAACCTATCCAATACAAACTTTGACAAAATCTGCAGAAGGGAGGGTATTAGGGCAAATTACCGTAAAGTATTTGGGAAATAATCAGGTGAGTATTTTTTCAGATACCTATAATTTTGAACAGCATGGAAATTATTTTGATCATACTTTTAGAAATGTTGCTAATTCAATAGGAAGGTGGGTCGCTGGCGAAGGCTCTGAATATCAAATAAATTTTAAAGGAATAAACACAATAAGTCCTCCCAAAGCTCAACCAACAAGAATGTACCCTTAATAATATGAAAAAATATAGTTTAATACCAATTATAATTTTAGCTTTAATCATAGGTTTTCTAATATCTATTAATTATAACTTATCTGACTTTACTGAAGAAGGATCAGCGAACTATTCTTTTGTTTTTGAAGGAGGAAATCAAAATAGGATAATGAAAGATAATGAGCTAATCGTTGATAGTGGCGCAGTAGATTTTAAATATAATGATAACTATGTTGCTTTCTCTGTAGATACTACTTATAGTAATAAGCCACAAGAAATAAGTAAATCAAATCTAAAGTATTATTTATATGATATTAAAAAAGATATTTTAAATAAAGAAATTAATATTTACGAATTCAGAAATTTAATAAAAGAAAAATCTTTAGAAGATATAGATATTACTAAATAAGTAAACTTTACCAGTGATTTTGCGAATGGAGCATCTGTATTTAATGACGTTGCAGGTAGTTTTGCAAAAAGTGCAGTAGGGGTTATTGCTTCTGGTGCTCTTTTAGGTAGTGTTAGCTCCGAATTTACAGGTGGTAACTTTTGGCAGGGAGTAGCAATTGGTGGAGTTGTTGCTGGATTGAATCATGTGACGCATCAGATAGATGATCCGCTTAGTGACATATCTTTTATTAAGTTTAAACGGAAGCTAGTACTAGCTTCCGTTTTTATTTATTTTATAAATTCGGATTATTCTCCACTTCCTTCTGCGGAATCGTAAACAGACCCTATATTTATTGATGGTGAAAAAGGAGATGTTGCATTCCAATATGGTATGTCTAGTATGAGACAGCGCGTTACCTACGGAGGCAATTTCAATTCAGAAGCAGAAGGTAAATTCACTAAGTATTATAGCGAAGACGGAAGCTATGAAATCGTAAGAGATAATACCACCGAAAAGGAAAAACATGTCATCTATATTGGAGGAACACCATATGAATCAAATATTGTATATTTGAAAAACTTTGAGGAGAGCAGTGGTTCTTACAAATTTTTACATAAAGATTACTTAGTCGCTCCTTAAAAAGCTGTTTTTTGACTTTGAAAATTATATTTGCCTAAAAAGATTCGGAGAACAAGTTCGAGCCAAAGAAGAATTTGTTGTTTGATTTGATTCAATCTCATCTTCAAATTGTATCCAATCCCTGCTAATAATGCATTATTAATATCTCCAGCCACTCCTTTCAGGAAGTTTAATCCTAAGGAGTGGTTTCTTTTTAAATGAGAGATACAAGGTTCTATGGCTGCTCTTGCCCGGAATCTTAATCTGGCTACTTGTTGCCCATATTTTGTTTTTTCTTTTTTTGCGGGAAGCAAAATTGCTGTTCCTTCCACTTCTTTGATTCCTTTAAATCCTCTGTCTGTAGTGGCTTTCGTAGGTCTTGTTCCGCCAACGGATTTTCTTACCCTCTCACTCTGTGCCAATGATTCTTCAAGAGTTTTACTATCGTGAGGATTGCCAGAAAATCTCTTTACCGAGCTGATGATCCCTGTTTTCCGACCTCTTACTACTGCTACTTTTGTCCCAAACTCGTATGCTTTTCCCGATTTTCCTTTCGCAATACACGCAACTTGTGGCTCGTGAAGACTGTAAATTTTATCTTTCGTGGTACGTTCTTGGGTGAGTGCTTTAAGGTAAATTTTAAAAACGTCTTCGTAGCCTTTCAAAACATCTTTAGGAAGTTTTCTTTCCAATTCCCGAAGAACTCTTTTACCAATCGTCCTGAGCTTTTTCCTCGCCATTTTTGCCTTCTTCTGTCTTCTGGGATGATGTCCAAAAAAAGCGTCCCGCAATAATTGTTTGCTCACTCTTCTGTAGCTTTGTCTTTGTACAACGCTCTCTTTTTCTGCTATTTTTCTACAATTGTCGATTACTTTTTTTGCTAATTTGGCATCGGTAGGAAAGGTAATGTTCTTCTCCTGAACCGTCGTATCTACCTGAACTTCATCTTCTGTTTTGGCTTTGGGATGGAGAGAAACGCTTTGTCCCAAAAGAAATTCCAAACCCTTATCTCCAATTCTTTTTCTGAAGTGTACAAAATTGCTCGGATCGAAAGGCTGCTCTGTCTGGAAAAAGGTTTCTCCGGTAAAATATTGCCAATACGCATTCTCAATCCATCTCTCTATTACACTTTCATCACTTTCTTTAAACATTTCCTTGAGCAAAAGCATTCCTGCTATTTTACGGATAGCAATAGAAGGTCTTCCGTTTTCTGAAAATAATTTCTCAAACTCTGACTCCATTTTATCCCAGGAAATCTCCCCAGCTAATTTTACCACCGGATGCTCCATATTAATAAGCTCCGTAAGCCTGGTCTTGAATAAATTCTGCTGTAAATCCTCTCTTATTTTGCCTAACATTTTGCCACTTTTTATATCCTAAAAATACAATTTATTGCAATTTTTTACAACGATTTTTTACGAAATATAAGTGCATAAAACTGATAATCAAAATATTACTTGGTTTTTAAGGAATGACTACTTAGGTAGTATTTTAGCCATTAGTGATGAAGCCGGAAATAAGCTGGAACAAAGGCATTTTGATGCTTGGGGTAATTTCACTCATCTTCAGATAGGAAATGGTCCTGTTATAACGGATAAAAATATTATTAATAATTCTTCGTTATTAATAGAAAGAGGATATACTAGCCATGAACATTTTGGTGAAGTTGGAATTATTCACATGAATGGTAGATTGTACGATCCGCTGTTAAGAAGATTCCTCAATGCGGATGAAAATATACAGGATCCTACCAATACCCAGAATTATAATAAGTATGGATATGTATTAAACAATCCATTGATGTTTAATGATCCGAGTGGGGAATTTTTCATTGGACCAATCACAGCATTAATTATGGCCGCTATTAGTTATACTGCAACCGTTTGGATATCACACCAGAAATTTAATGTACTTAATCTATTCTCTACTGTTGTCATATCTATGATAAGCGCAGGAATATCAAATGTCATAGGACAAATATTTTCCACTGCTGCAGCAAGTATAGGTAATGAAGCATTACGAAGTGTTGCTCACGCGGCAGTACAGGGCACATTAAGCTTTATGCAGGGAGGTAATTTTCTAACAGGAGCTGCCTAGCGGATTTTTAGCTAGTTTTGGGGCTTATGGATATAGTCAAATTGGAGCTGTAGCTAATAGTTTGGTAGGCCAAGAGTTATTCGGAATGTTTTCCGGTGGTATAGGTTCTGCTCTTACGGGAGGTAATTTCTGGGAAGGTGTGAAGATAGGCGCCATTGTGACTTTATTTAATCATATAACACATAGAATAGAGACCAATAATAAAATACGAAATAGAATTAATAAATATTACAATGACAAATCTGTAGCAGATAGCCCTGTAAGGGAAGGTTTTTTAAATGATCTATCAAAAATTTTCCCAGAAATTTATGAACTTAGTGCGAAAAATTTTGCGATTGCAAATGAACAAAACTTAAGTCAATATAATGAAAGTACAGGAGATGATTATGTACTTCAAGGGAACAAATTGCTAAGTGATGGAGGCACTGGTGAAGCTGTAAATGGCATAACATCTATGGCAGATGGAAGAGTTTTAATCTCTCCATATAGAATGAGGACAGCATTGGGCTTTGCTGCAACTTGGTATCATGAAGGAATACATTCACTCCATTTTGCCACAGGTATGTTTAAAGCATGGAACGCAAGATATGGAGCCGCAGAAGCTTCAAGAATAACTGAATTTTACGCTCACAGTATGACAGATGGAATATCGGGAGTGAGTATGAAGTCCTCCTATGCATTCAGTAGCAGGTACTATCCATCAATATATATACAATCACTACCTTCACTATTTTTAAGACCATAAGATAATATGAAAAAGATAGCATTAACTATATTCACTATTATAAGTATTTCAAAATCAGAAAACTACAATCTTCACATAATAACAAAAAGTATTGAAAATCAATATTTAAAAGTTAGAATTAAAAATAATGGTAAAAAAACATTAATTTTTTACAGTGGATTATTCCAGACTGATTTTAAAATAGTAGATCATGATGGTAAAGAAAATATGGGAGAAGTAACAAGTTTATATTCCGGTGAAGATTATTTAGACTATCAATTCGACTATAGTGAAAGTTTAATAGATAACACGATGAAAAAATATTCTATCTCTTTTCGTGAAGCTATAGAATATTTACATTACAAAAATAAATACATATTGATTCCATCGAATTGTGCCAAAGATGTTGACTTACCAATCATTAATAATAACAGCACAATGAAATATAAATTAGATTCTACAAAGTCTTACTTTTTATCTGCCTCTACAACATTTTCTGCAGAATACATTCCTCAATATGTAAAAGATTCATTAATCTCTGAAAATATAGAAATTATAACTCCTAAAATTAATTCCTGTAAAATAAACGTTAATATAAATAAGTTTTTTAGAAAATATAAGGATCATTATATTAAATAATGAAAGGCAATCTTTTTACTACTCTATGATATGCTAAAATTTATTTTTAAATCACTCTTACATACTAAATAAGTTATTATTTATAAACAATTATATGGAAACTAAAAAATATAGTAAATTTTCATGCCCATGTTGCGGATATCACACTCTTGAGTACAAGGCTGATAATACGTTTCAAATATGTCCGGTATGTTATTGGGAAGATGATGGAGTACAACTTCATGATATTGATTATGCTGGTGGAGCAAATAATGTAAGCTTAAGAGAGGCAAAAATCAATTTTAAGAAGTATGGAGCGATAGAAGAGCAATTTATAGAATTCGTTCGAGCTCCTCTAAAGGATGAATAATACTATATAAAAAAGGCTGTCCTCAAATTAGGAGAGCCTTTTTTAAAATTTAAAAAACTAATATTATAAATTCGGATTATTCTCCACTTCCTTCTGCGGAATCGTAAACAAATAATACCTGCTATTCGGAGCAAAAGAAGACTGATCAGGAAAAGCATATATAGTGTGCCCTCTTCCGGCAACATTTTTCACTGTTCCGTCGGCCGTGATGACTTATAATTGGATTGATGATCCAATATTTATCATACACCGGAAATAACTTTGAACTCGCTGGGAACACAAAATTATAGTAATACTTTAATCCAAAGCATTATAGATCACGAAACAATGACCCTGACAATAATAAAAAAGGAGATAGTGCTAGAGATACTCGCCATCATAAACCTGCTCCAAAAGATTTAAAAGGATTCCCAGGGGCAAGAAGAGTTCCTAATAAAGGTAGCGGGCGAACAAGATGGAAAAATCCTGATGGAAAAATATTAGAATGGGATAAACAACATGGAGATGTTGAAATTTATAATAAGAAGGGAACACATTTAGGCTCTGGAGACCCAAATACAGGAGAAATTTATAAAGATCCTGTCCCTGGAAGAACGATTGATCCATTTATCAAAACTGGAGTTGGCGTCGGGTTAATATATGGAGGTCTAAAACTTTTAGATTGGGCAGCAAGTAGAGTTACACCTTTTTTGATGACCCCAATAATGCAAATGCAAATGAATCAACAACCAATTTATCAAAATCAAAGGATAGAATTATGAAACTAGTAAGAGTTATTGAAGAATTTAGTAAAAAAGAAGAAATTCTTCATAGGGAATATAAATTAGAGATTACATCAACACAACTACTGACTGAATTAGATGATTTAATTCTTAACGACGAGGATTATGAGGACGAAATCTATGACCAGTATAATTTGACCGAACAACAGGTTCAAAAATTAAAACCTTTTTTAAAAGAATTTCTAAAAGAAAATTTTGAAAAATATACTTATGAGCTAGGTTGTTATGAAGAAGAATAAATAATTAAATCCCCCACCTATAATAAGTGGGGGATTAATTTCATTAAATTTGTTATAAGTAATTCTCTACAACCCCAGATTATTCTCCACTTCCTTCTGCGGAATCGTAAACAAATAATACCTGCTATTTGGAGCAAAAGAAGACTGATCAGGAAAAGCATAAATCGTGTGCCCTCTTCCGGCTACATTTTTCACCGTTCCGTCGGGAGTGGTAATTTGCACCTGAATTGAGGAACCATCTGCATTCGTGAAAGGTTTTCTCACGACCGTTCCCTGCGTTCTGATGATGTCGGATAACGAAAATCCTTCGCCGAACAATTCTTTTCTTCTTTCAATTAAAACTTCTTTAATCACATCATTTTGGGCTAAAGAACCTGAATATTGATTAGCATTTCTCGCCGATTTCAATTGATTTAAAACGGTTACCGCATTGGTTACATTTCCGTTTCGGGCTTCGGCTTCGGCTTCAATGAGATACATTTCGGCCGCTCTCATATAGACGATATCAGCAATTAAATTCGCTTTAAATTTAAACTTCGCATATCTCAAGAGCCCTTCCCTACCCGGAAGTCCGTCCCATGAAAACAAAGAATAACGAATATCATTTGTATCAAACAAATCTTTAAAATATGGATCTGCCATGAAACTGTAATAATAACTTCCCGAAGACGAAACATCTAAAAAGTGGAAAGCATAACTCTCACTGGATTGCTCCTGCGTTTGCCCATGACCCCAAATCCACTCTCCGTTGCTGATGTCATTGAAACCTTCTTTATACTTTTCAGCCGTCATTAAGGCGTAGCCGTTTCTTGCTACTTTTGCGGCAGCAGCAGCTTTTGCCCAATCTCCTGTATTCAGATAGGTTCTTGCCAGCAATCCATTAACTACCGATCTGTCGATTTTATCTTTATTGTTTCTCGTGTAGTTCTGAAGTAATTGATCAGCATCTGTTAAATCACTTTTAATCAGCGTATAAATTTCTTCTAAAGTCGCTCTTTTATTGGGCTTAGATTCAGTAGTTGTAGGTTCTGTATAAATCGGAGCCGTTAAAGCCGTTTTATCTTTTAAATAACTAAACTGATAAAAACTCGCCAAATTCAGATAACAAAAAGCTCGAAGCGTCTTTGCCTGACCTTTTACCTGATCTTTTTTTGCCTGACTTCCCTCTGCGGCATCAATTCTGGTAATCACATTATTCATGTTGTTGATGGTAGAATACAGCAAACTCCAGATGAAAAGTGCACGACTTCCTGTATTATTGCTCAAGTCTGAAAATGTATAAGCCGTTGGAAAACCATATTTATTGGTTAAAACTGCTACATCACTTCCCATTGCGTCACTCGTTCTCAACACGGTTGAATATCCGATGTTGGAATATGTTGTACCATCATCATTAAATTTCGCCCAAGTTCCATTGATTACTGTTTCGGCATTATCAGCCGTTTTAAAAACTTCTGCTTCGTTAGCCTGATTGGTTGGTGCCGTTTCCAGTTCGCTTTCACAGCTTGCCAGAGATAAGGTCGCGATAATGGCAAAAGATAGATATTTTATTTTTTTCATTGTTTTAATTTTAAGTTTAAAGCGTCGCCTGAAGTCCGAAAGTGATGGTTCTCATCGCCGGATATCTGTAATACGTTGTTCCGTCTAAAGATTGCTCAGGATCCATTCCTTTATGTTTGTAAAACGTGAGTAAATTTTCTCCCTGAACATAAACTCTAAAGTTTTTCAAGCCTAATTTTTCAAAATAATTCGATGGAAGCGTATATCCGATGCTCACATTTTTCAATCTTGCATAGGTTGCAGAATATAAAAATCTCGATGAGGTTGAAGTCCAGTTATTGGTCGTCGTGCTCAAAATCGGAACATCCGTATTTGTATTTTCAGGTGTCCATCTGTTGACCATTTCGGCGCTCCATGCACGTCCTGCCAAATTCCCGTTGGACATGATGGATGTATAATCGGTATCCAAAATCTTTCCTCCTAATCTGAAAGTCAGTAAAGCTGAAAGGTCGAAGTTTTTATAATTCAAACTTGTCGTTAATCCACCCATTAATTTAGGAAGTGCCGAACCCTGAATTTCTCTTGCTGCTTTAGCATATTCAGAAGTTGTACCTTCTACCGTTTGTCCGTTGGCATCTGTTGTAATGGTTTTCCATAAAGGTTTTCCATTAGTCGGATCCACGCCTACCCAAGTCGGAAGATAGAAATCGTATACTGAACCACCTACAGTTAATAATTTTGTGCCACTGATGATAGAAGGCTGAGGCAGTTTTGTGATCTTGTTGTTTAATGTACTTAAATTTACATCAACATTCCATTGAAAATCGTCGGTTTTCACAGGTGTTGTGAATAATGAAAATTCAAAGCCGGTATTCTGCATCGTTCCGATATTGGCCTGAAATCCTGTAAATCCTAAAGACGGAGCTAACGGCATTTCAAAAAGCAAATCCTGACTTTCACGCTTGAAATATTCTACATTACCTTTAATTCTGTTGTTCAGAATCGCAAATTCAAGTCCTATATTTAAATTAAGATTCGTTTCCCATTTCAAATTTGGTGTCGGAAGACTGCTTGCAACGGTTCCCGCTTCTCCTAAATTGTTGTAAAATCGATATAAACTCTGATAAGCATAATAGGTTTTAAGCTTGTCATTTCCCTGACCTCCGTAACTTGCACGTAGTGTCAGCTGATTGAATATATTTAAATCTTTAATAAAATTTTCACTCGACGCTTTCCACGAACCACCTACAGACCAGAAAGTTCCCCAACGGTTATCTTGAGAGAATCTCGAAGAAGCATCTGACCTTACCGATCCGGAAATGAAATATTTATTCTGATAATCGTATTCTGCTTTACCTAAGAAACTTAGCAATCCCAACTGATCGCTGTTTCCCGTGAAACCGCCAAATAAAGCCGCTGCATCTGGTTCGTAATAATAAGGAAGTGAAAACTGAGATCTGTTTCCTGAAATCGTTTGATATTCATAATGATAAAACTCCTGCCCTGCCAATAAATTCACATGATGCTGACCAAATTTTTTATCGTACGTTAAAATATTACTTGTGGTATAAGAAAGCGTTCTCGAATTTGTTTTCGTAACAGAACCTCCAATTTCAGTTCCTTGTCCTAACAAAGAATTGGTATAATAATGTCCGTTATAATTCACCAAATCAACTGAAAAACTGGTCTTAAATTTCAATTCAGGCAAAAACGTAAACTCAGCAAAACCTTTTCCTGAAAAGTTATCTTCTCTGTTTTCGTTTTTATCTAAAGGTAAAGTTGCTGCTAAATTCTGATTTTGCAAGGCGCTGGTTGGTCTGTATTTTCCGAAATCATAAATATAATTTCCTCCTGCATCAAGTTTATAACTTCCATCGGTATTTCTTTCATAGTAAGGATAAAATGAAGGAATGATACGCCCGACGTTAATAATATTTTCAGAACTTGAATCCGAAGAAGCCGGAGCCAATTGCACGCTGTTGGTAAAGCTTAAATTCGCACCAACATTTAGCCATTTTTTAACTTCAGAATTTAATTTTAATCTTGTACTGTACTTTTTGAAACCAGACTCTATGGCAATTCCTTTATCATCAAGATAACCTAACGAGAAATAGTAATTACTCTTTTCGTTTCCGCCACTGAAATCCAAATCAACCTGATTTCTAGAAGCCACACGCTGAAGAACATCCGCCCAATTGTCGTTCCACAAAGCTTTTGCACCTGCCAACAATTTTCCGTCTGTTCCTACAGGTTTTGCAAAACTGGCTCCGTAAGGATTGATTCCCAAAGCATTCACCAAACCGTCTGTTGCCATCTGAGCTGCCTGCTGTGGAGCAATATTATTCGCAACATAGCCGTTTCTCATGGCCTCCCAATACAATTCAAAATACTGATCGGTATTTACCTGTGCATAATCTTTTACCGCTCTCGAAGAAAAACCCTGACTGATATTAAAATTGATCTTTGATTCTCCTTTTTTACCCGATTTTGTGGTGATGATGATTACCCCGTTTGCTCCTCTTGAACCATACAAAGCACTTGCAGAAGCATCTTTAAGCACACTCATCGATTCAATATCATTTGGGCTGATGGTGTTGATATTTCCGTCAAAAGGAAGTCCGTCTACCACATACAAAGGATCGCTTGAAGCACTTACAGAACCAATCCCGCGAATACGAACCGAAGCCACAGACCCTGGTTGCCCAGAAGCACTTACCGCCTGAAGCCCGGGAACCTGACCTTCCAACGCTTTTGTAATATTGGTAACAGGTCTGTTATTGATTTTATCACTGGAAATTGTGGAAACCGAACCTGTATAGCTGTTTCTTTTCGCTTTTCCATAAGCCACAACAACTACTTCGTCTATCTCTTTTTCCTTCAGGGTATCTTTTTTTATTTCCTGACCTTGTACTCCGATAATTCCCAGGAAAAATACCGCGACAGGTGGAATCCAAATCTTAGAATTAAATGAATTTTTATTAATCATAATCAATTTTGTTTAACATTAATTAAAAATCAACCTTTTACAAAAAAGACAACAACAAGCACCAATAAATATGATTAAATTATTGCTTATCTTTCCTTTTTAAGGCTGAATGTAACACCTTGCCTCACGCAGGTTGTTAAGATTTCACAGGGTCAGTTCCCTCCATCTTTCTTTATAAGCCGATCGAAATATGTTTGCAAATCTAAAAACAAATAGTCTACAAAACAAGTAGACTTTAAAATTTTTGATTATAATTTTATGAAAATTATGTTAAATTTATTTTAAAAACCTTCAAAATAGACAGTTATATAAATTGTTAAATTTTTAAATATGAGAAATATCATTAAAAATAATGTAATGAATGAAATTGCTTTTAAAGCTACACTATACGTAAAATGTAATCCATACGATCCTCGTCACTTCAAGTAGATTTTTGAAAAAAATCGTATCGAGAAGTTTTGTTGCGAAGTCGAATTTTGGCTTTAGAATATCGGTTCTCGATACATTTTTCTCCGCTGCGCTGCGAAAAATACTCGAACTGACGGAGCGGAAATTCAAAAAAAGTTTTTAATTTTATGATATGAAAATTTTAATTGTAAACGGTCCTAATCTTAATCTGTTAGGTACCCGAGAACCTGAAATTTACGGAACGGTAACGATGGAGGATTATTTACAGAAATTACAATCTGAATTTCCTATCCATGAAATATCTTATTATCAATCAAATATTGAAGGTGAATTGATTAACCGTCTTCAGAAAGATGATTTTGATGCTTTGGTGATTAATCCGGGAGCGTTTACTCATTATTCTTATGCTATTACCGATTGTTTAAAGAATATTCAGAAGCAGAAAATTGAAGTTCACATTAGTAATATTTACAAGAGAGAAGAATTTCGTCAGAAGTCGGTAACGGCAGCAAATTCTGATGCGGTTTTATCCGGTTTTGGAATGAATGGATATCGATTGGCAATTTTGAGTTTGAAGTAATTTATGCTTTGAGAAGCTCAGCATGATATTACTAATACTATCTTTTGTATTTGTAATTAGTCATACAATACCTTTCAACGCAGCTAAAAGCATAAAAAAAGCCTCATCAATGATGAGGCTTCCTAATTTAGTTAATTGCTTGTTCCTGTAACTGAGGACCTGAAGCGATAAGCTTTTTGCCCTCTTCGGTGTTACAATATTGTTCAAAGTTTTTGATATATCTTGAAGCTAAGTCTTTCGCTTTTTCTTCCCATTCAGAAACTTCGTTATATGTATTTCTTGGATCTAGAATGCCTTCAGAAACGTTTGGCAATTCTGTAGGAACTTCAAGATTCATAATTGGAATTCTTGTTTTCGGAGCATTTTCAATAGATCCATCGATGATGGAATCAATGATCGCTCTTGTGTCTTTTAGAGAAATTCTTTTTCCTGTTCCGTTCCAACCTGTGTTTACCAGATACGCTTTAGCGCCGTGTTCTTTCATTTTACCGATCAATGTTTTTGAATACATTGTTGGGTGCAATGTTAAGAATGCCTCACCAAATGCCGGCGAAAATGAAGGTTGAGGTTCTGTAATTCCTCTTTCTGTTCCGGCTAACTTTGAAGTATACCCACAAAGGAAGTGGTACTGTGCCTGATCTTCATCCAAAATAGAAACCGGAGGCAATACGCCGAAAGCATCTGCAGAAAGATAAACGATCTTGCTCGCGTGTCCTGCTTTTGAAGGCAAAACAATTTTATTAATATTGTAAATAGGATAAGAAACTCTCGTGTTTTCTGTGATAGATCCGTCTGTATAATCAGCAATTCCGTCATGAACTACTACGTTTTCAAGAAGCGCATCTCTTTTAATTGCTCGGAAAATATCCGGCTCTTTTTCTTCTGAAAGGTCAATTACTTTTGCATAGCAACCTCCTTCATAATTGAATACTCCATTGTTGTCCCAACCATGCTCATCATCACCGATCAGATATCTTTTCGGATCTGCAGACAAAGTGGTTTTCCCTGTTCCTGAAAGACCGAAGAAAAGAGCAACATCTCCTTCTTCACCTACGTTTGCAGAACAGTGCATAGAAGCCATCCCTTTCAAAGGAAGGTAATAATTCATCATGGCAAACATTCCTTTCTTCATTTCTCCACCATACCAGGTTCCTCCAATGATCTGAAGCTTTTCGGTAAGGTTGAACATCACGAAGTTTTCAGAGTTTAATCCTTGCTCTTCCCAGTTCGGATTTGTCGTTTTAGATCCATTGATGACTGTAAAATCAGGTTCTCCAAAGCTTTCCAACTCATAATGAGAAGGACGGATGAACATATTCGTAACGAAATGCGCCTGCCACGCTACTTCAACGATGAACCTTACTTTTAATCTCGTGTCTGTATTCGTTCCGCAGAATGCATCTACCACATAGATTTTTTTTGCACCAGAAAGCTGGTTCAGCACTAAGTCTTTACAAGACTGGAAAATTTCCGGAGAGGTTGGCAAGTTTACTTTACCGTCCCAAAAAATCGTGTCTTTTGTAACATCATCCTGAACAATAAACCTGTCTTTAGGTGAACGACCTGTGAAAATTCCTGTTTTTACTGATACTGCACCAGATTCCGTAAGCTCAGCTTTCTCAAAGCCTTGATTTTCAGAAGAAACTTCAGCCTGATATAATTCTTCATACGAAGGATTATAAATGACCTCATAACTTCCTTTAATCCCTAGTTTTTCTAAATCCTGGATGATTTTAGCGTGTTTCATTTTACTTATATTTTCTATTTCAATATTAGGGTTCAACAAAATTAATATTAATTAATTGTTAAAAGTGATTTAAATATAATGATATAAGTCAGAATGGCAAATAAAAAAACAAGTTTATAACAAACTGATTACAAACTAATTAAATCTTTCCAATTGAAAATTGTGCGAAAACCTTTCTCCCAAAAATAGTCCTCAAAGCCATCAAATTTTGAGCTCATGACAAAATCTCCACCCCAAGCTCCCAAACTTTTCACAAAAACGGGGATGTCCTCAAAGAAACGCTCTCTAACTGTAGGAATTTCAAGGAATTTCGAAATTTGTTGCTCATGAATTAACATTAGTTCAGAAAAATTTTCCAATTCGTTACATACTAAAATATTTCTTGTAAGATTCGAAAATTCATCAACCAATTTTTGAGACTTTGTTTTAGACTTGTAAAAATTGATTCCTTCACGGCTATCCTGCTTCTGATTTAAATGAATAAAAATAAGTTCATCTTTAAAAGAAGGTTTGAAATTCGTCCTTTCATATGTAATCTCAGGTTTGCTTTGAAACAGCACTGCAGATTTCTCTTTTGCCACCGCAATATCGTATCCGCTGCCGCCTAAACTGATTGAATTTAAATAAAAAGGATCAATCTCCGCCCATTCCGCAAGATTGGTCATCAGCGTAGAACTGCTTCCCAAACCGTAATCTGCAGGAAACTGAAGGTTGGTTTTTAAATGATAACTAAAATCGTTCTTGAATTTGATTGTAGAAAGTGACTGAACATTTTTTAAGGTTTTTAAAATAAATTCAGCACTGGAAATACTATTGGTTTCGATGATCTGCCAGTTTTTGTAATCAATGACAGCCTTTAACCATAATTTGTTTTGATGATAGGCTTCCCAGAAAATAAGAGAATTCCCATCGTAATTTTCTTCAAAGTAAAACTCTTGTCCCAGCTTGGTAGGTACCGCTAAGACAAGAGCTCCATCCATTGCGAAATATTCTGAAGTAAGCATCAGCTTTCCCGGTGAAAATATCTCGCCCATATTTTTATTTAGATTGCAGAAGCAACAGATACAGATCCGTCAATTTTCTTGATCAATCCCTGAAGGGTTTTCCCAGGACCTACTTCAATGAAGTTGTTAGCCCCGTCTTTGATCATATTCTGAACAGACTGCGTCCATTTTACAGGACCTGTCAATTGTGCAATAAGATTATTTTTAATCTCATCAGGATCAGTAATCGCGGTAGTCGTGATATTCTGATAAACTGGGATTGTTGCTTTTCTGAATTTTGTTTTTTCAATCGCAGAAGCCAGTCTCTCTTGTGCAGGTTGCATCAATGGAGAATGGAAAGCACCGTTTACAGGTAGCAATAATGCTCTTTTTGCTCCGGCTTCTTTTAATTTTACACAAGCTTCTTCAACTGCCGTTGTTTCACCGGAAATTACCAATTGTCCGGGACAGTTGTAATTTGCAGGAACCACAATACCGCTGATCGTAGCACAAATTTCTTCCACTTTAGCATCTTCCAATCCTAAAATTGCCGCCATAGAACTTGGATTGGCATCGCAAGCTGCCTGCATTGCTTTTGCTCTTTCGGAAACCAGTTTCAAACCGTCGTCAAAAGATAAAACGCCATTGGCAACCAATGCTGAAAATTCTCCTAAAGAATGTCCTGCCACCATTTCAGCGCCAAGACCGTTCACCGCTTTAAGAGCCGCTACTGAATGTATAAAGATTGAAGGTTGCGTAACCTCAGTTTTCTTAAGGTCTTCATCCGCTCCATTAAACATAATAGAAAGAATATCGAAACCTAAAATTTCATTGGCAGATTCCATTAAGTCCTTAATGTCTTTTCTAGAATCGTATAATTCTTTTCCCATTCCTACGAACTGAGAACCCTGCCCAGGAAATACAAGTGCTTTCATTTAGTAATTTAAAATATTTTGCAAATATAAATATAATGTTAATAATATCCTTACGGAACCAATCTGATTACTCTATAACCAGTATTTACATAAGCACCATTTGCTTTGGCTTTTACAAACTCAAACTTGGTAGCCAGCTGAGTCTGAACCTTATTCATCTGTTTGAAAATTTCTCCTTTTTTATTTTCTCTGGTTAACATATCGTTCACAACATCGAAACCAACAATGGCATATTTAGGAGGTGTTTTACAATATTTGCTTTTATAAGCCGCCAGAATTTCTTTTTCAAAACTTCCGTCGGTATTGATCTTTCTGTCCATCAAATAAACCAAATTGGCCTGGCTAAGATCATCCACTTTTCTTTCAAAGCTTGGAGCATAATACATACTGAATGCTTTTACGCCCTGAACTTCTTTAGATAAAGCGATCACTTTATTGGAGAACGCTTCACCCGCCGCCGAATCATCATTTGCCAAAATCGCGATTACCGGAGCAGACTGCCCTGTCATCATATTTTGATCCAGCTGAATATCTGCCGGAGAATTCACAATCGTTATCGTTGGGCTTTTCAAAGTTTTTTCAAGACCAGCTTTAATGTAATTGGCATTTTCTTTTTTAGCACCTGCCACCACATAGATTTTTTGATCTGAATAAGAAGCCTTCACTTCCTCAACAATTTTATCAGCATACGTTTGATCATTTGTTTCAACGATAATCAAATTGCTGTAGTTATATAATTCCGGAGAGTTGGCAAAAGGTGCCACAATCGGGATTTTTTGATTTTTAGTAAAGTCAAGAACATCTACCACATTCGACTTGAAGAACGGGCCGATAATTAAATCTGTATTATCAGGATGCAACTGAGTCAGAGAATTTCTGAAAGTTGCTTCGTTTCCTGAGTCTACTATTTTCACCTCAAGTTTCTGTCCGTTTCGCGCATTTCTTTCAATCGCCAATTTCGCTCCCGTAAGGAAATCCATCGCCATGGCTCTGTACTGTGTTTCGTTGGTACTGTATCCGAAAGGAAGCATCAAGACAACACTTAGCGCATCCCCGTTTTTTTTCACGTAAGCTGGATCCAGCTTTTTGATCTTTAAAACCATTCCGGTCTTCAAACCATGAGAAAGATCAGGGTTTAGTGCAATTAATTCATCAATTGAAATTCCGTATTTATTCACAATGGAGAATACGGTATCACCCTGCTGAACGGTATATGTTACAAAATCATCAGCAATAGCCGTTGCATTGGCTGAAGATCTTTCGTTTCCTGAATCTACCTTTGTTTTTGAATTAGAAGAAGAGTCAGCAACCGGAGTTGTATTTGATTTTTTTATGATAATGCTTTCTCCAGGTTTCAATCCTTTTTCCTCCAATCCCGGATTCAAAGCGAAAAGTTCCTGCTGAGAAATAGAAAACTGTTTAGAAATCCTGTAATAATTATCTTTTGGCTGAACAACATACTTTTCACCAACCGCAGTTGAAGCCGGCATTTCTTCTCTTGCCTGTTCCACGGGATCAGGTGTTGAAACTGCTGCTACAGCCTGCTCGCCACCATATTTTTTAATGCTTTCAAGAGGTAAAGTGATCTCGTCACCAATTTTCATGTGAGAATCCAGTTCGGGATTCAGTTTTCTAAGATCAGTTTCCGAAATACGATATTGCTTGGTTATTCCGTAGATGGTTTGTTTAGGCTGCAAAATAATTTTTCCAACCTGCGAAGTACCGGTTGCTTTAGGCTTTTCAGCAGCTGCCGTTTTTGGAGCTGAGCTTGTTGCTTTATCACTCTTTACGGATAAAACATCACCAATTGCCAATTTGCCGTCTTTAAACTTCGGATTCATTTTAAGCAATTCATCTACAGTCATTCCGTATCTTTTTGCAATATTATAAGGATTATCTCCTTTTGCAACGGTGTGGGATTTCTGAGCAGATACTCCCAAAACCATACATAAACCGGATAGAATAAAAAACCTCTTTATCATAGTCGATCATTATAATGTACAAAAATACTTCTTTCAAATTAAATAACAATACCTATTAATTTTGAAAATCTCAATAGTAATAGAAAAGCTCATCATAAATGGATAAAAATAATCAAATCATTTTATCTTATACGGAGTCGCTGGAAAATTTAACGGAAATATATACATTATTATTTTGAATTAATTTTCCCTTTTTTGCATTCTCAGAAACCAGCTGCCCATTCCCTGTCCCGGTTTCTCCTCAAGTGTTCAAATAAAAAAACAACTCAGAATCTGTTTATACAAATTTAAAAAAAGAACTATAAAAAGAGATAAAAAATTTTACTGAAAAGTCTAAACGGATTTTTAAAATAAAACACTGAGGCGAAAAATACATTTTGAGGTAAAACAAGACTTAGCGCTTTTTTTTGTATCGAAATATCTATTGTGAGATGGCGCTTGATTTTTGATTTTTTAAGGTTCTTTCTATCCTATTCTAATAATAATAATAATAATAATGAAAAAAAAACCTGGCGTAATGCCAGGTCTATGTATGATCAGAATGTAAGACGTGATTCTTTGGTATTTTTTATTTTTTCGATCGGCAAAATAATTTCTCCCTCCACTTTTATTTTGGACTCTAAATCCGGATTAAGCTCCTTAAGTTCAGATTCTGAAATATTATAATGGCTGGCTATGTTTTTAATAACCTGATTGCGGTTTAAAATAATTTTAGCCAACGAGATCTGATGGTCATTTTTTTTGTTCTCTGACTCTTTTTTAGCCTTTGCCATTCCTTTTTCCCATGCTTTCTGCATAGCCACTTCGTATTCCACAATATTTTCATTAGGTAATACAATTTTACCACCAGGTTTAAGCTGGGCATCAAGATCGGGATTTAAAACCCTTAAGTCTTTCTCAGAGATATGATAGTCTTTCATAATATCAGAGCATTTCACGGTGCTTTTGAGGGTAATATTGCTGAACTGTGAGGCAATGGTTGATCTGCCTTGCACGATATCCTTTCCCTTGTTGTTCAATTTTAAAACATCTCCAACCTGCAGCTGTCTTTCCTGAAATCTAGGATTAAGTTTTAATAAATCATTTACGGAAGTACCATATTGCTTGGCAATGCTGTACATATTATCTCCCTTTACAGCGGTGTGAGTGGTCTGCGCAGAAACGATGCCATACAGCAAAACAATGCATGTGGTAAGAAATCTCTTTGTCATCATAAAAAATTTAATATTAGTTTACAATATTAAATTTTTTATGAACAAATAGCAACAATAACCAACTGAGATTCTGTAATTTCTAATCTTTCCAAACAATTCTCAATCCAGGGATTTCCATAATCTGAGAAGAAAACACTAAAATTATAAACCCTTTCCTGCCAATTCTTAGAAGGATGTACATCTAAAAATAGATTTTCTAGTCTTTCCAACATTTCTCTCTGCTTTATTTTTTCTGCATGAAGGAGACGTTTTTTCATCCTTTTGAATGATTTTAACTGTCGTATTTCCTCTGCTTTTACCATATTTCCGAACGACGGATCGGTATTTTCAGCAACAGACTTCAGTTCTTTGAAATTATTGACCAGGTTTTTCTCTTTTTCTTCCAACAATTTCAGAATGGCATTATCATCGAGTATTTTATTATTGGTGATGGCTGCAAAATTTTTGAAAAAGTCTTCCACATTCAGATTAAGCTTCTTCATTTTCCCAATGGTTTTTTCTTTCAGGAATAATATGGAGTTGCGTGGAATCAGAATAGGAAAAGGAATATCGATGGTGTTGAAATAATCTTTCAGTTCAAGCCAGTACATGATTTCGGCGTTTCCTCCGATATAAGCCAAATTCGGCAACACGGTTTCCTGATATACCGGGCGCATTAATGCATTCGGACTGAATTTTTCGGGATAATTTTCAAGCTCATTAAGAATTTCGTCTTTCGTGAACTGAATATTTGTATCTACCACTGTATATTTTATACCGTCAAAGTCAATCCTGTTTCTGGTTTCAGAAAGATAGAATAAATTAATTTCACGTGGATTTACCTGAACTTTCCCATACTTCGCGGTCAAAAAATCAACTTTTTCTTTTGAGTTTTTATATAAGCTAAAATTGAGAAGTTCATCTTTAAAAGTAGCTTTTATCTGATCTTTAAGCCCTGAAGAATCGCCATCTAAAATCAACAGTCCAAAGTCTGAAAATAATCGGTTCACCAAAATTTGGATGGCCTGTGTAAAAGTATTTCCCACTTTATAGGCCTCTTTCAGCATTAAAATTAATTCAGTTCCGAAAACAGAATCTTTATATTCCTTTTCAAATTCAGAAATAAAAAAAGTATCGTTGATCTCAATTCTTCCGACCGCACCCCCCGATTTCTCGTTGATCTCGTAATAATTATTTTCTGTTTTAAAATGATTGATCTCCGCAAAGTCATGGTCTTCCGAAGCCATCCAATAAATAGGTACAAAATTAAAATCCGGGAAATTCTGTTTTAAATAGGAACAGGTTTTTATCGTCTGTAAAATTTTATACACGAAAAAAACGGGTCCCGAGAATAAATTTAACTGATGGCCCGTAGTAATCGTAAAAGTATTGGGCTGCCTTATCTGGTCTCTATACTCTTTTTGTGTAGAAGACAGTTCAAGATGCGAAAGCTGTCCTTCTAAAACATCTGCCAGAATATTCCTTTGCTCTGAAGTAAAAGAATTCTGTTTTTTATGAATTTGATTTTTAAAATGATCTAAAGAAAACGTATTTTCTTCAAATCCCTCAATATTCTGATTTAAAAAATCTTTTACCAACTGAGGAATACTTTCGATATCTTTAAATGATATTTTATTTATAGTTTTCAAACTGATGTAAGTTTTAATTGAACATATACCAAACAATTCCGATATTTAACCTGAAGTCATACACCGGATAATGCGGAAATGCATATGCTTTATTACTTGAAATGGCGGATCCCACCTGCTGACCTTCGATAAAGAAGAACATTTTTTTAATCTTCATGTTAAAATAAACATCTACCATAGGCTGTCCGCCGATGGAGAATGAGTTGGAACCCGGCAAAATATACTCGTTAATGATCGGGAAATAATCTCTTGAGGCAAACTTTGAAAAATAGTATACCTTAACCCCCGTCTGAACCTCGGCTGCTTTTTTAAACCATTTCCCCTGATAGAAAATATTGGCTCTCCCGATAAATCCCGGCATCGGATAAAGATCTTTATTTGTCAGCGCATTCTGAAACTGCAGTCTGGTGTTCAAATGAAAATTCCCGTAGCTGAATGTAGCATCCCCTCCGATCTGAGAAATATTAAGCGAGCTTTCGCTCTGTTTTGGCTGCCCGCTGCTGTCAAAATAGGTATAATTATCAATTCTGAAGTAATTGGCAAACAATTCGGTTTTGAACCATTTTAAATTGATATTACCTCCAATTTCCGTGATCGACTGGTTTTTCGCATCCTGCAGATAATAGTTAAATTTATTATAGACTGACGTATTTAAAAGATAATTGAAGCTTGGATAAACGCTTTGGAAGTTCACTTTCGCATTTACAAAATAGTCTTTAATCGGCTCAAATCTTAAATTGTTGGTTGTTTTCAGATAATTTCCAAACTCGCTTCCTTTTGAAAACTCTAAAAATGAATTAAGATTAACTTTATCAAACAGCTTTACTTCTAAATTCCCGACCGCACCCAATCTGTTTTCTTTAAGCTTTGTCGGGTAAACGGTATTGTTTATTGTAATTCCGTTTTCCAGTCCGAATTCAAGCATCTGATAGCGTACTCCGGCATCCAGTTTTAAGTTTTCCTTATCGAAAACCAAACTTACCGTATTGCTCAGATTATTAGAAAATTTCTGAGTCCCCAGCGTATACCCATTAACCAGTTCATTAGTATTGGTATACCAATAGCCTTCCAATGCACTTTGATGATAGAAATATTTATTTCCCTGATGAAAAATGGTATGTCTGATCCTGAACGGAAATTTTTCAGCATTAAAAGGGGTAAACTGATGGCTTAAATAATATCTTCGATAGGAAAACTGAGAGCTTGAACCCGATAGATTTACCTGCATATTCTGTCGGTTACTGGAGTTGCTGTCGCCATCCTGAAAAAGATCATCACGCGCAATCCCCCCATTTTCCTGATTGTTTACGTTTTGGTGTAAATAATGCGCAAACAATTCATAATTTCCGCTTTTGGAGATATAATGTCCCGAAAATAAAGTATTATTATTCGCGGCCAGTGAATTTCTATATAATCCCTGAGAACGAAGTCCCATATACTCTACCGCAAAGTTGAATCTCTTTCCTATATTCTGGGTGTAGGTAGACTTTAAGGCGGCACCGTTTCTCATGGTGTTATGATAAACGAAAGTCGCCGTCGGGGTTTTTACATCGTAATACTGAATATCATTGATCCCCAGAATTCCATAGGACTTATTGGTCGGAAGCAATGACAGATTCTGCTCAGCATTGACCTCAAAGGATAAAGGATTAAACCCTGCCCCCACATTGGCAAACTGTGCTCTTCCGAAGTTATCTTTATTGTTGTACTGTGTAAAGATATACGTTTTGTCAAATGACATCACCGTATCGTACACCTTTTTTTCAGAAAACTGTGTCTGATACTGATAATCATTTATAGTGGGTTTAAATATTTTTAAGGAATCTTTCTTCCCGGAGTCGATCACCAATGTATCTTTCGCTGCGATTTTCTTATCCAGCCTGTTAGAGTCTGTTTTATTAATGACCTGCGCGTGAGTGATACCTGCGAAGAAAATTATGATGAGAAATAGGTATTTCATTATTCTTTTTTGTACAGCAAAAATAAGAAATAAAAGGAAATAACAATTGACCAAAAAAAGGATCTCAATGCTTTACCCCAAATAAAAAACACTTCCATGATCATGAAAGTGTTTTTTTTATTTATTGGTTTAGGAAATTAACAAGTTTTACTAAATCTTCTTCCTTATTAAATTTTATTTTATTTGATTTAACAAACTGAGAAATAGCATCTTTTTTTTCGGGAATAAGAGCAATAATCTCTTTTTCATTTTTGGGTTTTTTCACAAACTTCTCATTAATTGCAATATAATAAACCGGATCCAATGTTTTAAATGAGGCTGGTCTGTCCGTTGCATAAGAATTTGTAGCCGGAACGACATCTATAAACTTTGTCTTAATTTTTTTATACAAAGCATTTTTACCATTAACAAGTTCAAAAAAATAACCCGTTAAATCATCATGGGTATCTAATCTAACCAATACTGATTTAGGAGATACGATATCGATCTTTGAGAAAGTCTCCTCATTTGGCAAAACCATTGTTTTACCATCTTTCTGGAACTCTATTTCGTCTTTCAAGGAATTATATCTTACAGGTACGCTTTCATGAGTTCCTTCAATTTTAGCAAGACTAAAATTTTTATTTAAATAGGGAGAACCTGTAATTTCGTCATAATTTAACATTCTACCTGCACTATTAGATTTTATATTATAGAATACATCTCTGGTGCCTCCTGCCATATTTGTCGAAATGGTATTGGCTTGAGAATACAAGAAATTAATAGATCCTACAAATAATAAGGCCGTTATTACGTTTTTCATTTGGTATTGATATGTTTTTAGTTAATTGTCCAAAAGTACAACTATTCTTCAATTAACACCTATTTATACTAAACAAATTGGAAATTTATTTTGGTCACTATCCATTAATAATTTACCTGCTTATATAAACAAAAAAACCGCCCAAAAGGTTAGTCGTGGTCGGAAGAAATTCCGACCATTTTTATGTTTTAAATACTTTAGCAGGATCACCACCTGCGAAGACGATTAAAATCGCGGTAATCATATCTCGAAGTTCCATTGTGATGCGCCTTTTTGCGGTTTTATAACCTAAACTGTTTGCTTTTTTATAGATTAATAACAACATAGAAGCAATCATTGTCATATAAACCATTACTTCAATTCCGTTTTTATTGAGTAAAATAAGATGGCTTAAATTAAGCTCCTGTTTCATAAACCTGAAAAACACTTCAATATCCCATCTTTTACGGTAGTAATCCGATATTTCTCTTGCAGAGAGCTCAAACTCATTGGTTAGAAACCAAAATTCTTTGTTTGTTTTTTCATTTTTGATGACCAGCAAGCGAAAACAGGTCTCTACTTTTTCTTCCCGATAATGGATGTTTCCACGCTTGTTTTGGATAGGTTTTCCGGTATAAAGTTTTACTTTACTGTCTTTGATAACTTTCCAGTCATTCCATTTTAGAATATTTTCTGTTTCAAGAAAAGATTCAATCTCTTCAAATTTTTTGTTTTCTTTGGAGCGAATAATAAATTTCATGCACTTCTCTTCAAACTCTTTCATCGTTCTGGTGGATTGCAATCCCCTGTCTATGGTATAAATATTATGGTGATGTTCTTCTTTTTTTATCTGTTTCAAAACAGCTTCGGCAAGTGCATTGTCTTCTGCCGAATATTTTTGTCCCGTAAAAACCTCTACTGCCGAAGGTAAAATTCCATCAAACGAAAAACTGAATTTCACCAGCTTTTTCCTACTTTCTGATCGATTCCTTCTTTGAGCTTATTACAGGTATCTGCAACAATAGTGCTGTCTACTCTGATTAAGTTGTATTTTTCGATTTCGGTCTTAGAATAAAGTTCCGAAAATCTTGTGTACATATGCTCATAGATCTCTTTGAAATAATTAGAATCGATTCTGGAAAGTCTCTCTGAGATTGAGCTTCTTCGAATTTTCTCTGCTTCCCCCAAAACAAAAAGTGCTTTGAACCCGCTGCTGTTAAATGTATCTTCCAAAGTTCTCTGACTTAGTTTTTCGTTATCAAAGATGCAGAACAAGAGAAGATAGAACATTTTTTTGCCGTGCAAAACCTTACTGTAATGATCCACTTTAGTAGTAGCCGAAAGATGGCTTAAAAGGGCTTCCGGAATAAATTCTAAAACGTCCTTGAGGGATATTTTATGATCTTTAAAAACTGACATAAATAGTTGATTATCAACTGTAAAGATAAGGAATTAAACTATAATAAACAAGTTAAAAAACTGACAATCAAATATTTAAGGTAATTTTACTTATGGTGATAAAACAAAAAGGTCGGAAGAAAAATCTTCCGACCATGACTACCCAAAAGGGCGGCTTTTCTTATAAAAATCTTAGTTATTATAACCTGGATTTTGTTGAGCATTCGGGTTAGCCGAAATTTCAGACAATGGAATTGGCAATGTATATCTGTAATCGCCATTCTCAAGGTTAGAAGTTAATACAATATCATCCGTATTATTTCTATCCATTTTAACACCCGCTTTAACCGCTAAACGTTTTAAATCTATCAGACGGTGACCTTCAAGAGCAAGTTCCATACGTCTTTCTTTTAGTATACCCGCCCAAGCTGCCTGAGCAGTTGCATAAACAGGCAATACAGCAGTCCCTCTGAAGTTTCTAGCATCTTTGATAGCCTTAATATAATCAGCAGCAACAGTTAGCTGCCCATCATTAACAGCACATTCAGCTAAGATAAAATACATTTCTGAAAGTCTGAATAATTTAATATCATTTCGTACGTTAGTACCTGCTTTGCCAGGATATTTATCTATAACCAAACGATCCGTCATTCTAGTTTGACCTAAATTATTTGGATACAAACTTGCATAATTCGTATTTGCAGATGTTGTAGGGTCTCTGTTGGTCAGGAATCTAACATCCCCTTTAGCTCCAACGTTTGCTCCCGTAACATCTCCATACTCTTCTAGGAATAGATTATACAAATTACGTCCCCAGAACCACATAGGAGCACCACTAAGTGAAGAACTATTTGTATTCCAAACAGATCCAATAGGCTGTCCGTTTCCTCCTAGAGCAATACGTCCTAAAGATAAAATTGACTCTCCTCTATTCTGATCAACCCACATCTGACGATAAGGATTGAATGATGTTCCTACATTTGTTGTTAACTGTCCATAGAATGAATTTCTCCATGCCCCACCATTATTAGCTGCAACTGGAGGAAGCTGATTACCATCCGAATCAGTTAAAGGAACTCCATTTGCATCAGTCAACGTAATAGTAGCCGGATTCTCTTGCCCATCAATAACATAGTCTCTTGGTAATCCACTAGGGTTTCCTGCATGATATGAGCTAGTAATTGGATTATTCATAGTAATAGGTGTTGCTTTGGTTAAACCAAAACCTCCTGCAGAAGCAGCATTAACGACAGCAGTCGCATATGTTTTAGCTTGTGCATAATCACCTTTATATAAGAAATATCTAGCAGAAATAGCATTTACAGCACTTTTGCCAATAAAATACTGATTGGTACCTTCAGCTGTTAGTGTATTCCTTGCAAATGTTAAATCAGCTTCAATAAATGCATAAATATCTGAATTTTTTACTCTCGGAAGTTTGGCATCAAGATCTGGAACGTCCTTAACTAAAAGTACTCCTAAAGCATTTGGATCTTTCATATCCGTAGAAAATAGTGATTCAAGCTGTAAATATGCATAAGCTCTCATCGCTCTAGCCTGAGCAACGATTTGGTTTAATCTTGTCTGATCTGCGTCACTTGACGTTGTAATCCCTTCGGCACCTCTTACAAGACGATTCACATGGTTAATTACGGCATAATTATTCTGCCAGATTTCGGCAACTCTAGGCTCTTGGGATGTTAAAAAGTAACGGTGTAAAGAAAATTCCTGACCACCACTGGAAGATCCAGGCTTGACCTCATCCGAAAGCACAGCAGATACGTGAATTGGGTACTGAGGTTCTAATGTACCGTATACGTTACCCATCATGTAATTGTATAAAGCATCGGTGGTTTTAAATGGCGTTCCGTCATCCTCAACTGTACCTGGTTGTAAGTTGGTTTCCAGTGCATCACTACAGCTCTGCAATGCCCCCATAGACACTAAAACAGAACCAATTATAGATATATTTAAAATTAATTTTTTCATTTCAACTTATTATTAAAATTGTACATTAAGTCCTACTGAAACCGTTTTCGCATTTGGATAAACACCTAATGAGTAAGGGAACATTGGTTCAGGATCGTACCCTTTCCACTTCGTAAATGTTGCTAAGTTTTCACCCTGAACAAATACTTTAAGCGAAGTGATAGGAAGGCCTCTCAATAAATCCTTATTAAAATTATAACCAAAGGTTACATTTTTTAGACGAATAAAATCACTCTTGAATAGATATCTATCAGAAGAACCTTCTTGATTAATGTTGTTAGCTGTAATTGAAGGAATGTTTGTATTTGTATTATCAGGCGTCCAAGAATTCAAAATATCTCCTGCAAAATTAGCTCCGGTACCTAAAGAACTAGGATCCATTAACCAAGAATATACGTTATCATACATCCAACCACCTGCTTGGTAGCTAAATAATACATCAGCGAACCAACCTTTATAATTAGCATTTACACCGAATCCTCCCGTAAATTTAGGAACATAAGATTTACCTGTCAATACTTTATCATCCGGAGAAGGCGTCTCTGTGATTTGTCCGTCTTTTCCGATAAACTGCTGTTCACCTGTAGCCGGATTTACTCCTGCATAATGATAAAGATTCCACTGTCCGATAGGACCTCCCGCTGCATTTACATTATCTTCAGAAAGGTCAGCTCCTTCAAATGATAAAATAGTATTCTTATTATAAGCACCATTTGCAAAAATAGATACACTATAATCCTGATTTTTAAGAATGTTAAATCTTAATGAAGCTTCGATCCCTTTATTTTCAAGCTCTCCGTTGTTACCATTAATAGTCCACTGTCCTGTAGCTGCTGATAATGTAACATCATTAAATAGTCTCTCTGTCTTCTTTTTATAGATATCTACAGTACCCTCTACAAAGTTTTTGAAAAATCCAAAATCCAACCCAATATTCGCCTGAGTTACTTTTTCCCATCTAACATTTGGATTACCAACAACCGCATTATACCCGACTGAGTTCATGTAGCCTGTATTACTAGCAATTAAATCGGTATAGATATTAGTTCCCGAGAATAATGGGTTTCCATTATTTAATGGCTTCACTAAATTCTGATTTCCTGTTGTACCATATGAACCTCTCAGTTTCAACATATTTACGACTGAAGAATTTTCAAGGAAGCTTTCTTTTTCAAGATTCCAACGAGCACCCACAGACCAGAATGTCTCCCATCTGTTTTCTTTAGGAAATCTATAAGATCCGTCTCTTCTCACCGTACCACTCACACCATATTTTCCAGCATAGTCATATTCAACAGTACCAATAGCAGCTAATGTACCAGCATTAATTTTTCCAGCCTGAACACTAGGAACGTATAAAGATGGCGTAGCAGGATTGAATGGGATATAGCCCGTTCCAGCGCCTAGAGCCCAGTTAAATGGATCTAAACCATTCTGTGTATTTGACTTATATAAATAATGAGCTTTCAAATAATCTAAATAAGCAGCCACAGTTAATGAGTGGTCTCCAAACTTCTTATCAAAAGTAATGTTAGTTACAGAGTTAAATGTAAGATCTTTTGTATTAGTCATTTGCTCAAAACCACCATATTGCGCACCAGCTGCTCTTGCAGCTAAAGAAAGATAACCGTTAGGAGCACGAGCAAAGGTACGATCAGATTCTCTGAAATCCACACCGGTCCTATTACCCACTGACAACCAATCCGTTAATTTATAATTTACGTTTGCATTAGCAAGAACTGAAGTTTCTGTAAATAAGTTCTGAATACCTCCTCTTACAATATCAGCAAGAACCCATCCAGGATAATTAACTCCAGCACCTCCAATCTGGTTAAACATATCCTGTCCATCAACAAATGGATATGGCTCTAAATATCCTGGAGTTCTTAAAGATCCAAAAAGTGGATTCTGGATGATATTTGCTGAAATATTATCATTGGTTTCTTGATCTAGCTGATGACGCTTAGAATATCCAACAGCTAACTGCATACCGAATGTTAATCTACCATCGTCAGACTTTCCACTTAAGTTATTTCTCAAGGTAAATCTTTGAAAATCTGTAGATTTAAATGTACCGTCAGTATTTAAATAACCTAATGAAGTATAGTTATTAATATTTTTTCCGCCTGAAGAAATACCTAAAGTATGCTGCTGCAGCATAGCTGTCTGGAAGAATTGCTTATTCCAGTCCGTTTCAGGTATTGCATCCTTTTCCGCATCTGTATATCCAAATCCTACTCCATACTGATCTTCTAAATCCAGTAATTGTCTACCGCTAAGCATATTGTATTTAGTCTTAGGCAATACAGAGAATGAAGTTAATACATCATAGGTAACTTTTAATCCGCTATTGTATCTGGCGTTTTTAGTATTGATAACCACGACACCATTTGCTCCACGGTTACCATAAATAGCAGTTGCCTGCGCATCCTTAAGAATACTGATATTATCAATATCCTCAGGGTTAAGGTTTCTGAACTGAGAAGCAGAGGTAATTAACCCGTCAATAACATACAAAGGATCAGTTGAAGCGTTGATAGACGACATACCACGTACTAACACATTAATTTTACCTGAACCAGGAGATCCTGAAGTAGAGTTAATACTGATACCAGGCGCATTACCTTGTAAGGAATTAATGAAAGAAACGTTTGGACGATTTTCAAGAGCTTTCGAATCTACAGTAACAGATGCTGCTATCGATTTAGCTTTTGTACTTTTTTTGCTATACCCTAAAACAACAACTTCCTCAATTTTAGATTCTTTTGCAGTATCACTAGGTTTTTTCTGAGCAAACACAGCCTGGCCTGAGAAAAACAGGACACCAGCTGTTAATACACGTAGTTTAACATTCATATTAACAAATTTTAATATATTTAATGGGCAAATATGTTAATAAATATTAACACTTGCAAGTTTTTTTAACACATATTGGAGAGTTACTTTTATATTTTACTATAAATTACTCTTAAAACAAATAAAATTTAACAAAAAAAATCAATCATTTTTAAATAAAATGTATTTTTTACGCAACTTAAAAAAAAATTAACATGATTTCAATAAACACAAAAAACTTATTTAGAATCATTACAAATTAACTAATAATATTAAAAATAAAAACCACCTTTAAAAAAAAGGTGGTTTTTTTATCCATAAAAAGTAGAGTTATTTCAACTTTTTCTTAACAGCAACTTCTTCGTAAACTTCTAGAATGTCGCCTTGTTCAATATCATTATAACCTTTCAAGTTCAATCCACATTCGTAACCTTTTGTTACTTCTTTTACATCATCTTTGAAACGCTTCAAGCTTTCTAATTCTCCGTCGAATTTCACAATACCGTCTCTTAGTAAACGTACTTTCGACTGTCTTGTTACTTTTCCAGTAAGAACCATACAACCAGCAATTGAACCCACTTTAGAGATCTTAAATACCTCACGGATTTCAACATTACCGATTACCTGTTCCTGAATTTCAGGAGAAAGCATTCCCTCCATCGCTTCTTTAACCTCATCGATAGCTTTATAGATTACAGAATATGTTCTGATCTCAATTTCTTCACGATCTGCAAGGTCTTTTGCATTAGCACCAGCTCTTACGTTAAACCCAATGATAATCGCATCCGATGCAGCCGCTAAGTTGATATCAGACTCTGTGATCTGCCCTACACCTGAGTGAAGGATTTTCACACTGATCTCTTCTGTTGACAATCTTTGTAACTGATCAGAAAGTGCTTCCACAGAACCATCCACGTCACCTTTAAGGATAATGTTCAATTCTTTGAATTCTCCTAAAGCAATACGTCTGCCCAGTTCTTCAAGCGTCGTATGTTTTTTCGTTCTGATCGAAAGCTCTCTCTGAAGCTGTTCTCTCTTATTTGCAATAGCTTTACCTTCACTTTCGTCAGCATATACACGGAATTTATCACCTGCTGTAGGCGCTCCGTCTAAACCTAAGATCGTTGCAGGAATTGAAGGTCCTGCTTCTGCAAGATTCTTCCCTCTTTCATCAAGCAAAGCTTTTACTTTACCGTGATTTTTACCAGCTACCACATAATCTCCAACTCTTAAAGTTCCGGTTTGTACCAACATTGTTGCCACATAGCCTCTACCTTTATCTAAAGATGCTTCAATCACAACTCCATTTGCAGCACGGTTAGGATTTGCTTTCAATTCAAGCATTTCTGCCTGCAATAACACTTTCTCTAATAAAAGATCCATATTATTACCCATTTTAGCTGAAATTTCCTGTGCCTGAACATTTCCTCCCCATTCTTCAACTAAAACCGGTGGATTTAAACCTGAAAGTTGTTGACGAATATTATCTGGGTTTGCATTTGGCTTATCAACTTTATTGATTGCAATAATCATTGGAACCTGTGCCGCCTGTGCGTGAGCAATAGCTTCTTTCGTTTGTGGCATTACATCATCATCGGCAGCAATTACGATAATTGCAATATCCGTGATCTGTGCACCTCTCGCTCTCATCGCCGTAAAGGCTTCGTGACCCGGAGTATCTAAGAATGTAATTCTCTGACCGTTCTCCAATTTCACGTTATAAGCACCGATGTGCTGCGTAATACCTCCAGATTCACCAGCAATTACGTTGGTTTTTCTGATATAATCCAGTAATGAAGTTTTACCGTGGTCAACGTGACCCATTACTGTAACAACAGGTGCTCTTGATACTAAGCTGTCTTCAGAATCCATTTCATCGTCTGCATCATTTTCTTCAAGATCCGCATCTGAGAATTCAATTTTATAACCGAATTCGTCAGCTACCAATAGTAAAGTATCAGCTTCTAATCTTTGGTTCATGGTAACCATTACCCCAAGAGAGAAACATGCAGAGATTACTTCTGTAGGAGAAACGTTCATTAAACTTGCCAATTCACCAACAGTGATGAATTCCGTTACTTTTAATGTTCTGTCTGCCGCATCTATTTCCTGCTGACGTTCATCCTGCTCTCTACGGAAGTTTCTCTTATCTTTTCTGTGCTTGGCAGATTTAGATTTCCCTCCTTTATTGGTTAATTTCTCAAGGGTTTCCTTGATTTGGTTTTTAACTTGCTCGTCCGTTAATTCAACAGGCATGGTTCTTTGCCCAGGTCTGTTTCCTCCTTGTCCGCCTCTGTTAAATCCACCTCTGTTTCCACCCTGGCCACCTTGTCCTGGTGGACGGTTCCCTTGGTTGTTACCAAAACGGTTTCCACCTTGGCCTCCTTGACCTTGGGGACGATTCCCCTGGCCACCCTGACCCTGGTTACGGTTTCCGCCTTGTCCACCCTGACCTTGAGGACGGTTTCCTTGTCCGCCACCTTGGTTATTGTTGTTATTATTTCCGCCTTGTTGGTTATTTCCACCACCTTGTTGGTTGTTACCCCCCGGCTTCTCAATTCTTTTTCTTTTCTTTTTCGCTCCCGAACTTGGTTTCGGTGCAAACTGAGTTAAGTCGATCTTCTCTCCAACGATCTTAGGACCATCAAGTTTCTGATAAACGGTTTCTATCTTTTGTGGCTCCTGAGGTTCCTCTGATTTTTGAGGTTCCGCCTTTACCTCTACGGGTTTAACAGGCGTTTCAGCAACTGGTTTAGGAGCTTGCTTTACAGGCTCAACTGGTTTTTCCTCTGCTTTTTTCACTTCTTCTTTTGGTTTGTCTTTTTTAGCAGGTCTGTTTCTAGATTCTAATTGAGACAAATCAATTTTATCCAGAACTTTAAATTCCTGTTTTTCAGGAGCCGCTTTCACTTCAGGAGCTTCTTTCTTCACTTCCGGAGCAGGCGTTACTTCCTCTTTTTTCTCCTCAATTACCGGTTCCGGCTTTTGTGCAGGAGCAGGAGTTTCTTCCACTTCAGGCTTTTTAGGCTCTAAGTCTATCTTACCTAAAATCTTAGTTTCTGGTTTATTAGCTTTAGCTCTTATTACTTCAGGGGTTTTCTTCTCTTCAATTTCCAGTTTTTCTTCCGGAACTTTTGTGATCACCACCTCATGGGAAGCTTTTCGCTGTTCACCATCCTTGGCAAACTCAGCCTCCAATGCAGAATATGCCGCTTCTTCTAATTGAGCGTTAGGATTATTTTCAACCACAATATCTTTAGACTGTAAAAATTCTACAAGCCTGGACATTGAAATATTGAATTCCTTAACCGCTTTATTTAATCTAATTTTTGGCATCTATATTATTTACTGTTTTTTAATTCTTAAAATTAAAGTATTTCTTTTTTACTGTTTATTAAAATTTATTTAAAATTTTAATCTTCAAATTCTTCTCTAAGAATACGCTTCACATCTTCAATCGTTTCCTCTTCAAGATCCACCATATTCAGAAGACTCTCCGTATCTTTATCCAATACCGACTTCGCAGTAGTAAGACCTACTTTCTTAAATTCATCCAAAATCCACTGCTCGATATCATCATTAAATTCTCTTAATTCAACATCATCATCTTCGCTGGACTCTCTGTACACATCGATTTCATATCCTGTCAACCAAGAAGCCAGTCTGATATTCTGACCTTGCTTACCGATAACTTTAGAAATCTCTTCAACAGGTGTATACACCAATGCATAATTGGTTTCCTCATTGATGTCAATTTTATTGATGGTAACATTACCTAAAGCTCTCTTCACCAAGATTTCAGGGTTTTTAGACCACTGAATCACATCGATGTTTTCATTTCTCAACTCTCTTACCACGCCGTGAATTCTTGAACCCTTCACCCCCACACAGGCTCCTACAGGGTCTATTCTGTCGTCATAAGCATCTACTGCAATCTTCGCCTTTTCACCAGGAATTCTCACTACTTTTTTCAACATGATCGTTCCGTCCTGGATCTCAGGAATTTCCAGCTCCAATAACTTCTCCAGGAATTTAGGTGCAGTTCTGGAAATAATAATCTGCGGTTTTGAACCTTTAAAATCTACGGTCTCAACAATAGCTCTGATATTCTCACCTTTTTTAAAGAAATCGGATTGGATCTGGTTTTCTTTAGGAAGAATAAATTCATTCCCCTCATCATCCAATAAGATTACGTGCTTATGACGGATATGGTGGATTTCTCCTACCACAATCTCCCCGATCTTATCTCTGAACTGCTCATACAACATGGCGTTGTTATGTTCCTGCAGTTTTGTTGCCAAAATCTGCTTTAGCGTAAGAATATTTCTTCTTCCCAACTGAGCAACCGGAATTTCCATCGTAAAATCTTCACCCACCTCGAAAGTAGGATCTATTTTTTTTGCCGCAGAAATTTCGATCTCCAGATCATCATCTTCAGACATTTCATCTTCTACAATCGTTTTATTTAAAAAGATCTGAAAATCTCCTTTATCAGGGTTCACAATAACATCAAAGTGATCATCTGAATCGTATCTTTTTCTCAAAAGGGTCTTCAGTGAATCTTCAATAATTGCCATAAGATCAATCTTACTGATCCCCTTTTCGTCTTTAAAATCACCAAAGGATTCAATCAACGCTATATTATCCATTTATTCTTTTTTCTTTTAAAATTTAATTATTACTAATGCTTTCTTAATCTCAGAGTAAGGAATCTCTCTCTCCTCTACCACATCTACTTTGCCCTTACCGATATCTTTCGGTTTTCTGTAACGAAGCGTAAGTGTAATTTTTTCATCGTCTACTTTAGACAGCTCCCCTTCAAGTTTGGTAGAATCCTCAAACATGACCTCAATCTCTCTCCCCAGGTTTTTATTAAACTGTCTTGGAGTCGCAAGAGGCTCGCTCAATCCCGCCGACATCACCTGCAAGCTGAAATCATGCTCCTCACGATCCATATTAAATTCTACTGCGCGGCTTGCATCAAGACAATCCTGCAAAGTAACTCCGTTATCACCATCCAAAATCACGGTGATATCGTCCCCTGCAGAGATCTTCAAATCAATAAGAAACAAATCTGTTCTTGTTGCAAGGAATTCATTCAATAATTCTTCAATTCTTTTTCTAAACTCCATAAATTTATGCTTGATTTACCTGTACGAAAAAAGGCTTTCTTCCGAAGCCTTCCCATTTTTCCCGTAAATCCAATGCAAATATACGAATTTTTCATAAAACAGCAAAATCATCTTATTATCAAGCAAATAAGTTAATGAATGATTTACATCAAATTAAAGGACATCATGAAAGTATTTTTATTACTTTTGTGTAGAAATTTTAAAAACATACATTTTGAATATTACTATTGTAGGAACAGGTTATGTAGGATTAGTTACAGGAACCACCCTTGCAGAACTTGGAAATTCAGTATACTGTGTAGATATTGATGAAAAGAAAGTAGAAGGTATGAAAAACGGCGTCGTTCCCATCTATGAGCCGAACCTTGAAGAAATGTTTTTAAGAAACATTCAGTCTGAAAGATTATTTTTCACTACGGATCTGAAAGAAGCTTTGGATAAAAGCGAAGTAGTTTATCTTGCCCTGCCCACTCCCCCGGGAGAAGACGGTTCAGCAGACCTTTCTTACGTGTTAAAAGTAGCCAACGATATCGGAGAAATGATGACAGAATACAAAGTGATCGTCAACAAAAGTACCGTCCCTGTAGGCACCGCTGACAGAGTAAGAGAAGTGATCTCCTCTAAAACCCAGATTCCTTTTGATGTGGTTTCAAACCCGGAATTCCTTAGAGAAGGTTTTGCGGTAGAAGACTCCATGAATCCGTCAAGAGTTGTTGTAGGAGCCAGTTCTCAGAAAGCACAGGATATTATGGCTAAAATTTATCAGCCATTTACCAATACCGGAATCCCGATTATTTTCATGGACGAAAAGTCTTCTGAACTTACAAAATATGCCGCCAATTCATTCTTAGCCGTAAAAATTACGTTTATGAATGAAATTGCTAATTATTGCGAAAAGGTAGGCGCAGACGTAGACAAAGTAAGACTCGGAATGGGAAGTGATGACAGAATCGGTCACAGATTCCTTTTCCCTGGTATCGGATACGGAGGAAGCTGCTTCCCTAAAGACGTGAAAGCACTGATCAATTCAGGAAAGCAGGAAGATTTTAATTTCCAGATTCTGGAAGCTACAGAAAGCGTAAACACAGCACAAAAAGTAATCCTTGTCTCAGAAATCGAGAACTATTTCGGTGGAAACCTGGCAGGAAAGAAAATTGCGATGTGGGGATTGGCTTTTAAAGCTAACACAGATGACATTCGTGAAGCATCTTCTTTAGACAATATCGATCTTCTTTTACAAAAAGGCGCAAGCGTGATTGCGTACGATGCCATTGCGGAAAGCAATGTACAGAAAATTTTAGGAGACAGAATTCAATATGCAAAAGGAATGTATGATGCGCTGGAAGATGCCGACGCCTTATTCATCGCTACAGAATGGCCTGAATTCAAAAACCCTAACTTCGAATTAATGGCTAAAAAACTTAAAAACAAAGTCATTTTTGACGGAAGAAACATGTATCCTCTGGAAATTCCTGAGCAGAATGGTTTCTTCTACAAAAGTATTGGCCGAAAAACTATTGTGCAAGAGCCAGGTAAAAAGTAAAAAAACAAATAAAAGATATTAATAAAGCCAAAAGCCAGAGGCCTGCGGCTATTAGCATAAAATTATGAAAAACATCATCATCACAGGCGGAGCAGGATTTATTGGTTCCCACGTGGTAAGAGAGTTTGTAAAGAACAATCCGAACACGACAATAATCAACCTTGATGCCCTTACTTATGCCGGCAATCTTGAAAATTTAAAAGATATTGAAAACGAACCTAATTACGTTTTCGAAAAAGCCGACATCACAAAACCTGAAGAGCTAAGAGCAATTTTTGAAAAATACAATCCGGATGCAGTCGTGCATTTGGCTGCTGAAAGCCATGTAGACAGAAGTATCACCGACCCGATGGCGTTCATCAACACCAACGTGAACGGAACGGCGAACCTTCTGAATCTTTGCAAAGAATTCTGGACGTTAAATCAAGATCACACGCACGGAAGATTTCCGGATGAGAAAAGAACCAATCTTTTCTATCACGTATCGACCGATGAAGTATATGGTAGTTTAGGGGAATCAGGCTTTTTCCTTGAAACCACTTCTTACGATCCGCAATCTCCGTATTCCGCTTCAAAAGCAGCTTCTGACCATTTGGTAAGAGCTTACGGAAATACGTATGGTCTGCCTTTTATCGTTTCAAACTGTTCCAACAACTACGGACCGAATCATTTCCCTGAGAAATTAATTCCTCTTTGTATTTCAAACATCATTAATGAAAGACCATTGCCTATCTATGGTGACGGAAAATATACGAGAGACTGGTTATACGTAATCGACCACGCGAAAGGAATTCACCAGATTTTCAATGAAGCTAAAACCGGAGAAACTTACAATATCGGCGGTTTCAACGAGTGGCAGAATATAGATCTGGTTAAAGAATTAATCAAGCAAATGGATGCTAAACTTGGAAGAGAAGCAGGTCACTCAGAAAAATTGATCACTTTTGTAAAAGACAGACCGGGACACGACAAACGTTATGCTATTGATGCAACGAAACTTAATAAGGATTTAGGCTGGAAACCATCGGTAACGTTTGAAGAAGGTTTAGGAAAAACAATCGACTGGTATCTTGAAAACAAAGAATGGCTTGAGAACATAACCAGTGGTGATTACCAAAAATATTACGAAACGCAATACCACTAAAACACACAATAGATGAAAGGTATCATTTTAGCAGGAGGTTCAGGAACAAGACTTTATCCTCTCACGATTGCAGTAAGCAAACAGCTTATGCCGGTTTATGACAAACCAATGATTTATTACCCGCTTTCCACTTTATTATTAGCTGGAATCAAGGATATTTTAATTATTACCACCCCCCATGATCAGGCAGGCTTCATCAAGCTTTTAGGCGACGGCTCACAGATCGGATGCAATATAGAATATGCAGTACAGCCAAGTCCGGACGGTCTTGCACAGGCTTTTATCCTTGGGGATAAATTCATTGGCGACGACTCTGCAGCTTTGGTATTGGGTGATAATATTTTCTACGGTTCCGAAATGGGAACTTTACTTAAAAACAAAACCAATCCGGACGGAGGGGTTGTTTTCGCCTACCACGTTTCAGATCCTGAAAGATACGGGGTGGTAGAATTTGATGACAACTTTAAAGCGGTTTCTATCGAAGAAAAGCCTACACAGCCAAAATCAAACTATGCGGTTCCGGGGTTATATTTTTACGACAATGAGGTCGTGGAAATTGCCAAGAACATTCAGCCTTCTCCACGGGGAGAGCTGGAAATTACCGATATCAACAATGTTTATCTTAGCAAAGGAAAACTTGAGGTAGGGGTACTGGACAGAGGAACAGCATGGCTGGACACAGGAACTTTTGACTCCTTAAATGATGCTTCAGAATTCGTAAGCGTGATTGAAAAAAGACAGGGCTTCAAAATTGGATGCATTGAAGAAATTGCATTTAGAAACAATTTTATCAACGAAGAAAAACTGCTGGAAACTGCCGTAAAATACGGAAAGAGTGGTTACGGAGAATACCTGAAGAAACTCGTACAGAAATAACAATTTTATTTTAAATATTTCAAAACTATTAGCCATTATGGCTAATAGTTTTTGTTAATACCAACAAATATCAATATATTAGTTGTTGTTTTCTAATTGTTATGTGAATAATAATTCATAAACATAAAAGTACCATAAAGATTAATTATTATAAATTTGCGCTAAACTATCACACAGATGAATGAACCACAACAGAGGTGGACAGAAACCATAGAGGCCAGCCATTCTTTATTTGATGTAAAACTTAAAGAAGTATGGAAGTATAAAGATTTAATTTACATGTTTGTGAAGCGGGACTTTATATCCAGCTTTAAACAGACGATTCTGGGGCCGATCTGGTTTTTTATCAATCCTATTTTTACAACCATTACCTATCTGATTATTTTCGGAAGGTTTGCCAAGCTCCCTACCGATGGAGCTCCGGGACTTATCTTTTACCTTGCCGGTGTAACCCTATGGAACTATTTCTCAGGTGCCTTGCTCGGTACCTCTGCAACGTTTACGGGGAATGCCAGCATTTTCGGGAAAGTATATTTCCCAAGATTGGTAACCCCCATCTCTATTGTTATTTCTAACCTGATGCGTTTGAGCGTTCAGTTTATTTTATTCCTTCTGGTATGGGTCTATTTTTTAATCAACGACCAGATTTCACCCAATATTTGGATCTTAGCCACGCCGTTTTTATTACTCCTTATGGCTCTGTTTGCATTGGGAGTCGGCATGATCTTTTCTGCTCTTACCACGAAATATAAGGACTTAAGCATGCTGCTGGCATTTGGTGTAACCCTGTATATGTATGCCACACCGGTCATTTATCCGGTTTCCATGCTCCCGGGATACTTTAAAAATATCGCCAAATTCAACCCCCTGACCGGAATTTTTGAATGCTTCAAATACGGATGGCTCGGTGTAGGAGATTTTTCACCAGTTATGCTGATCATCAGCACATTCATTATCCTTATTCTTTTATTTATTGGTATTCTTACCTTTAATAAAGTGGAAAAAACGTTTATGGATACCGTGTAATTGAATGAAAACACGCTGATAAAAAATTTAAAACTAAAAAAAAATGCTAGCCTTAAAAGCAGAAAATATATCAAAACAATACCGGTTAGGACAAGTCGGAACCGGAACACTTTCCCACGACCTTAACCGGTTCTGGCATAAAGTGAGGGGGAAAGAAGACCCTTATCTGAAAATTGGGGACGCCAATGACCGGACGACTAAAGGAGATTCGGAATATGTATGGTCTCTTCGGGATATCAACTTCGAAATCCAGCAGGGTGACGCCGTAGGAATTATCGGAAGAAACGGCGCCGGAAAGTCAACGTTGCTAAAATTACTCAGTAAAGTAACCAAACCCACAACAGGAAAAATATACACCAACGGAAGAATCGCATCCCTACTGGAGGTAGGAACCGGGTTTCATCCTGAGATGACGGGCAGAGAAAATGTCTTTCTTAATGGTGCCATCCTGGGGATGACCCGAAAAGAAATTTCAAGAAAATTTGATGAAATTGTTTCTTTTTCAGGCGTAGAGAGATATATCGACACTCCCGTTAAAAGATATTCTTCCGGAATGTATGTCCGCCTTGCCTTTGCAGTGGCCGCCCATCTAGAATCTGAAATTTTAATTGTAGACGAAGTTTTAGCCGTTGGAGATGCAGATTTTCAGAAGAAATGTCTTGGGAAAATGAATGACGTGGCAAAAGGAGAAGGCAGAACGATTCTTTTTGTGAGCCATAATATGACAGCTATCAAAGAATTATGTAACAAAGGTATCCTATTAAATCAAGGTCAACTGGCTTACAGTGGAAAAATTTTGGATACAATCGTTGAGTACCAAAAAAATTCCGAAGCAAAAACTAAATATATCCATGAAGGCTCACTAGATACTGCGATAGGTAATGAAAATATCAGGATTCTCGAATTTTCTGCACAGCCCAATCATGGTGATCTAATTGATATTGAATCGGGAATTAAAGTAAAATTAAGATTTTTTAATTTTAAAGCCGGAATAAACCTAGATGCAACATTCGAGCTTAGAACCTATGAAGAAGTACCTGTATTCCATACAGCAGCACTAATTTCTACCAACAACGATTCTGAGGCTAAAGAATATTGTGTTGAATTTAACTTACCTAAAAATCTTCTAAACACAGGCAATTATTATTTTAAATTAATTTTTGGAGAAGATCAGCGAACTCCACTATTTATATCTCCGAATATTATTGGATTCGAAGTTGAAAACGTAAAATTTGGAAAAAACATGCATGTTCTTCCAGGAATCATCAGACCTGAGTTAAACTTTAAAATTAACAATCATGACCAATCCACAATATATTAATTTAGATAAAATAGGTAGTTCATCTCTTGGTTTTATTACTGTAGCAGAAAATTTTAAAAATGTACCCTTTGAAATTAAACGTGTATATTGGACATACTATACCCCCCAAGATGTAACACGTGGAGGGCATGCACATAAAGAGCTTCAGCAAATCATATTTGCAGTTTCCGGAACCATAGAGTTTAATACAACAGATTTACAAGGGAATAAAGAAATATTCATTCTCGATTCTCCATCAAAAGGATTATATCTTCCGAAATTAATTTGGAGAGATATTAAATTCAGCCATAATGCAGTACTATTATGTCTAGCTTCCGAACTTTACAGCGAAGATGACTATTTTAGAGATTTTAATGACTTTTTGAAAATGCGAAATGATGAGAACTAAAATATGCATTTCAGGAAAAAATAATATTGCAGTAGATATTGCTGAGTACATTCTGCATAACCATCATGATGTGGATCTAGTAGCTATTTTTAACAAGAATGATAATGGAAAAAATGGTTTTCAAAGGTCATTTAAATCGTTTTGCAATATAAACAATATACAAGAAGTCAGCTTAGATGATGTATATGAAGAAAAAGAATTAATATTTTTAAGTTTGGAATTTGATAAAATTATCAAACCTGAACTTTTCAAAACAACAGAACTGTTTAATATTCATTTCTCACTTTTGCCGGAATACAAAGGAATGTATACTTCAGCCCTACCCATTTTACACGGAAATAATTACACAGGAGTAACTTTACATAAAATCGACAGAGGGATAGATACAGGTGATATTCTTGACCAAGTTAGATTCGAAATTACGGATCATCTAAAATCTGAGGAATTATATAAATTATATACATCTCACGGTACTGAAATTATTAAAAAAAATATCAATAGTATTATTGCTAAACAATACTTAACTAGTAAACAAGATGCAAATAAATCTACCTATTATTCTGTGTCTGCCATTGATTATCGAAATTTGAAAATTGATCTGAACCAAACTGCTTTTAAGATTCAGCGACAGATTAACGCCTTTTATTTTCCATCTTATCAGATACCTGTGGTCAATGGATTTGAGATTTATAATACAGACATATTACCGGAAAAAAGTAATGTAAAACCAGGTAAAATATTAAAAGATGAACAATTTTTTTTAGACATCAGTACTATAGACTATAATATAAGATTGTATAAAGATTTAAGAAACAAATTATTTGATGCAGCTAAAGAAGGGAATATCGCAAAATTAACTGAATTCGTGAAAGCTGGTTATGATTTACACCAGAGATCTAAAGAAGGTTGGGATATTTCTATTATTGCTGCTTATAATGACCAATATCAATTTCTAGACTACCTTTTTGAAAATCTTCATTGGAATAGTAATATCATGAATAATAATGGGACTACCTTAATGATGTATCTAATGACCAGAGCATCTTTTAATTCCAATCTTTATTATTTGGAGAAATTCATAGAAAAAAATACATCTTACCTTTCTTTATGTGATTTTAATGGCAAAAATATTTGGCAATACGCTCACGAATATGCTAATGAAAAAGTTATAAATTTATTAGATAATTACAAATGATAAAATTTCTCGATTTACAGAAAGTCAATTTGCAACATCAAGCAGAAATTGAAGCTAAGATTTTAGAAGTCTTTCGTTCCGGTTGGTATCTTCTTGGAGAAAAGGTAAAATCTTTTGAACATAACCTTTCACACTATATAGGCTCAAAATATGCAATAGGTGTCGCAAATGGCCTAGATGCTTTGCGACTTATACTTAGGGCGTATATCGAGATGGGGGTGATGAAAAAAGGAGATGAAATTTTGGTTCCCTCCAATACCTATATTGCTTCAATTTTGGCTATTTCAGATAACGGACTTGTTCCTGTGCTGGTAGAACCTGAAATCAATACCTACAATATTGATATTTCAAAAATTGTAGAGAAAATTACTCCCAAAACAAAAGGAATTCTTCTTGTTCATCTACAGGGAAGGATTGTTTTCTCAGATGAATTAAAAGAAATTGCACAGAAATATCATTTAAAAGTTATTGAGGACAACGCACAAGCCATTGGTGCTCAATGGCAAGGTTTAAAATCAGGAAATTTAGGAGATGCTGCCGGTTTTAGTTTTTACCCTGGAAAAAATTTAGGTGCGTTGGGCGATGCCGGTGCTGTAACAACCAATGACGAAGAATTAGCGAATACAATAAGAGCCTTGGCAAATTATGGCTCTAATCAGAAATACGTAAATATTTATCAGGGGTTAAATTCGAGGCTTGATGAAATTCAGGCGGCTGTCTTGGATGTTAAACTAAAATATATAGATCACGAAAATACGATCAGAAGAGAAATTGCAAAGCGTTATATTAATGAAATAAAAAATCCTGTAGTTATTCTTCCTGAAAATCCTGAACACGAAAATGAGCATGTGTGGCATGTTTTTGTAATCCGTTCAGAAAAAAGAGACGACCTTCAGGCCTATCTTACAGAAAACGGAATTCAAACGCTGATCCACTATCCTATCCCGCCTCATCAGCAGGAAGCATATAAAGAGTGGAATAATTTATCTTTCCCTATTAGTGAAAAGATTCACCAAGAAGTTTTGAGCCTACCTATTTCTCCTGTTATGGATACGATGGAAGTTACAAAAATCATAGAGATTGTCAATATATTTAAAATTTTAAAATAGGTTTATAAAACATTATGAGTGAGTTACCATTGGTTTCAATTTTATGTCTAAGCTATAACCAGTCAAAATATATTGTAGAGTCCTTAGAAAGCTTAAAATCTCAAACATATAAAAATATAGAGATTTTAATTTGTGATGATTATTCTAAAGACAACTCCGTGGACGTTATAAACAACTGGTCTTCGAACAACTCAAACTTGCGAATACATTTAATTGCACATTCACAAAATATGGGCATTTGTAAATCTCTAAATGATTTACTATCCGTGTCAAAAGGGAAATATATAATTACTTTAGCATTAGATGATTTATTTGAAAATGATAAAATAGAAAGACATGTAGCAATTTTAGAAAAATCTAGCCCTAATGATGCTCTTGTTTTTTCAAATGCATATCTAATCAATGATGAATCGATCTACTATCAAAATACATTTCTACCTTATTTTCATAAATATTTAAATCTGGAATCTGGGAATTTTTATGAGAGATTACTAAGTGATAACTTCCTTCCAGCTATGTCCTGTCTAATTAAATCCTCTCTTGTCAAAGAAATTGGTGGATGGGATGAAAATTTGACCTTTGAAGATTATGATATGTGGCTACGGCTAAGCCAAAAGTACAATTTTATTTATGACGATACTAAATCTTGTAGCTATAGAATACATTCAACGAATACTCATAAAAAGAAAGATTTTTTAGAGAAATCTTTTTTTGATATTTATTTAAAACATAAAGAGGAACCAATAATAAAACATAAAATATCACAAATAATAGAGCGAGCCTACAAAGAAAATAAGCTAACTGATCAACATAAAAAGTATTTACGCGAACTAGATAATATAACATTAAAAGAAAAACTAATGTTAAAAAACACAGGAAAATTCACTTATAATACTGTGATTTTTCTTCAAAAAATATATTACCGAAGTTGGTAGGCAAACTTGAAAAATAATTTAAAAATGAAAGCAAAAGCCAGAGTCATTACCTATTATCTCCCTCAGTACTACCCCATTCCGGAAAATGATGAATGGTGGGAAAAAGGGTTTACGGAATGGACGAATGTGACCAAAGCAAAACCTCTTTTTCCAGGGCATCATCAACCTAATTTACCTACCGAGTTGGGCTTCTATGATCTTAGAGTTCCGGAAACAAGAGAACAGCAGGCAGAATTGGCAAGAGAACACGGTATCGAAGGCTTCTGTTATTGGCATTATTGGTTTGGAAATGGTAAACGTATTTTAGATAAGATCTTTAAAGAGGTTTTGGAAAGCGGAAAACCAGATTTTCCGTTCTGCATCGCCTGGGCGAACGAAACATGGAAAGGAGTTTGGCATGGTCTCGATAATCAGATTCTGGCGGAGCAAACCTATCCCGGAGTCGAAGACTATACCGCTCATTTTTACGAATTATTACCCGCATTTAAAGACAGCAGATACATCAGAGTTAACAACAAGCCTCTGTTTGTTATTTATAAAGCTTTTGATATTCCCGATGTAAAAGTATTTTTAGATCTTTGGAATACCTTAGCCAGAGAAAACGGATTGGAAGGCATCTATTTTGTGGGGCATCTGTTTGATTTCAGGAGATACCAGGAAATTTTAGATTTAGGTTTAGATGCCGTAAATGTAGTTCGGATGAATGAAGTTCAGCGACAGCTTCAAAAACCACAGTTGAGCCTGAAGGAGAAACTGGAATATAAACTCAGGAATTACTCGGCTGATATTCCCAAATATGAATACAGTGATGCGATAAAAGTCTTGCTGGGAGAAGAGTCTAAACACGCCCATGTCATCCCGACTCTTTTTCCTAACTGGGATCACTCACCAAGAAGCAAGGGTAAAACACTGGTTCTCCACGATTCCACTCCCGAACTTTTCAGACAACATGTGAAGGATGCGTTAGATCTGGTTAAAGAGAAACCTGAAGAAGAAAGAATGATCTTTATTAAATCATGGAACGAATGGGCGGAAGGAAATTATCTTGAACCCGATCGCAGATATGGAAGAAAATATTTGGAGGCCTTGAAAGATGAAATACTGTAATCTATGACGATAACCGTTATTATCCCTGTTTACAACGCTCAGGAATTTATTGGGAAAGCTGTAGAATCTGTTATTCAGTTTCCGGAAGTAAAGGAAGTTTTGCTGATAGACGACGGCTCGAAAGATGATTCATTAAAAATCTGTCAGGAAATGGCTGCACAATATGCTGTCGTAACCGCTATTCAGCACCCTGATAAAAAGAATCACGGGGTTTCCGCTACCCGAAATTTGGGTATGGATCTCGCTTCTCAGGAGTTTGTTGCTTTTTTGGATGCTGATGATTATTATCTCCCTAACAGGTTTGATGCGGAGAGAGAATATTTCAGAGATCCAAGCATTGACGGAGTTTTTGGAGCTATTGGGGTAGAGTTTATCACAGAAGCCGGCAAGCAAAAGTATCTGTCTGTCATTAATGATACCGGACTGACGACCGTGCGTCACGCTGCGGAAGGCAGAGCCGTATTCAACGGACTGATACAGATTGACCCTACGTTCGGAACTTTTTTCTCTCTTATAGCTACTACTTTAAGAAAATCAGCCATTGAAAACCCTCAATTAAGGCTTAACGAAGGAATGAGAATGCATGAGGATAAAGATTTTATCATTAAACTTTCTTATCACTGTCATCTGAAATCAGGATTTATCGATAAAGCGGTTGCCATCAGGACGGGGCATGAAAACAATACTTTTTCATCGGTTCAGAATAAATCACAGGCCTACTATATCAATCAGGAAAAGCTCTATTCTTCACTGTATCACTGGGCAAAAAAGGAAAAAGTAGCGCAAAACATTACCGAAATGTTTAAATTAAAAGGAATTTGTGCTTCGATCTCTCAAAAGCACGGTTTCCCGAAATATATCAATTATGCGCTGAAAGTGATCACAAATCCCAAATTGCTGAAAACAAGATATCAGTATTTTGCACTAAAAAACAAACTTTAGCAATACTATTGACTTAAAGGCCGTTACAGTCCGATTATTTTTTCTATTTTTGAATATTCTAAACACTAAGATAAAAACACTATGCATAAGAAAACTTCCCTCGCTCGCTATTCTTATTTTTCAATACAGAACAAAAAGTCATTTCTTAAAGAACAGCGCGAACGTATAAAAAATCCAACTTGGGATAGAATCTCTGACATTTTCTCCCTGGGAAAAGCCCTAAATACGGCAAATATCCGGACTTCAGTTTCAGTAACTGTTCACTATTAATTTCAGAATGATGATCAGTATTGTAAGCCCCGTATACCGTGCAGAAAAAATACTTCCATTATTGGTTTCCGAGATTTCAAAAGTCGCTCAGAAAATAGGACAGGATTATGAAATTATTCTTGTTGATGACCGAAGCCCCGATGATTCCTGGAAAGTGATGAAAGAACTTTCTGCAACGACTCCTAACTTAAAAATCTACCGACTGAGCAGAAATTTTGGCCAACATCCCACGATTATGGCAGGATTAAGCTATGCAAAGGGAGACTGGATCGTGGTAATGGACTGTGACATGCAGGACCAGCCCAAAGAAATAGAAAAACTGTACCGCAAAGTGCTCGAAGGATACGATATCGTTCTTGCCAAAAGAACCGTAAGGATTGATTCTTTTTTTAAGCGGCTCAGTTCCAGAATATTTTATAAAACCTTTAATTATTTTGCCGGAATCGAGATCAACAACGAGGTAGCGAATTTTGGAATCTACCATCAAAAAGTAATTCAGTCGGTACTGAAAGTGAATGATACGATTAAATTTTTTCCCCTTTTTGTCAACTGGGTTGGCTATTCCTCCACCAGTATTTCAATAGAGCACAGTTCCAGAGAAGAAGGGACCTCCTCCTACAGCTTTTCAAAGCTTCTTTCTCTGGCGTTTAATGTGATTGTCTCCTTTTCAGACAAACCGCTGAAAATTTTTGTAGGATTTGGAGCTGCCATCTCATTTCTTTCCACGTTGCTCGGCATTTTCTTTATCGTTAGATATTTTGAAGGTAAAATTACAGAACCAGGTTTCAGCTCTCTGATTCTTTCGATCTGTTTTTTATCCGGTGTCATCATCAGCTGTATAGGAATAGTCGGGATCTATCTTGGAAAAACGTTCAATCAAACTAAAAACAGACCTATATTTATAATTGATGAAGAATATGAATAAAATAACACTTTACCTGATGTCTCTAAAAGGACTTGAGGTTTTAAAGGCTGTAATTGCTTCGGATTATAAAAATATCGTTGAAAAAATAATCATTGGCAGAGATGCCCATATTCAAAACGATTACGCTGAAGAAATTGTATCTTTATGTAAGGATCACGATATCCCTTATCATTACAGAACAGATGTTTTTACAGTAGAGTCTGCATACTCCCTGGCTATTTCATGGAGATGGCTGATTCACGAAAGCCCGTCAAGACTGATTGTGTTACATGACTCATTACTGCCGAAATACAGGGGTTTTGCCCCTTTGGTCAATATGCTTATCAATAGGGAAGACCGGATAGGAGTTACCGCTTTATTCGCCAATCAGGAGTATGACCGTGGGGACATTATCTATCAATCTTCCTCGGAAATAAGCTATCCGATGAAGATTTCTGATGCTATAGAAAAAATATCCGAAAATTATATAGAAACCGTAATTTATATTCTGGAAAGAATACATTCCGGAACCGATCTTACCGCAACCCCTCAAAATGAAAATGAAGCTACCTACAGTCTTTGGAGGGATGAAGATGATTATTTAATCAATTGGACACAGTCTGCCGAATCTATAGAAAACTTCATCCAGGCTGTGGGCTATCCTTACCGGGGAGCATCCACTTTTATCAATCAGGAAAAAATAAGAATTTTAGAAGCAGAATCAGTTCCTGATGTGAAAATCATGAACCGAACCGCCGGGAAGATCATCTTTGTAGAAGGATCATACCCTGTCATTGTCTGCGGAGAAGGTCTTTTACGATTAACGAAGGTGATTAGCGACCGGACTGATGAGGATATGCTTCCATTCAAAAACTTTAGAATTAAACTACACAACAAAGATGAAAATTCCTTTTAACAAACCTTTTTTAACCGGAAAAGAGACAAAATATATAGAAGAAGCCGTGGCGACCGGGAAAATATCAGGGAATGGCGCCTTCACTCAGAAATGTCAGAATTTTTTTGAAGATAAATATCATTTCCGAAAAGTACTGCTTACCACGTCCTGCACGGATGCACTTGAAATGTGTGCCCTGCTGGCTGATATAGGGCCCGGCGATGAAGTCATCGTACCCAGCTACACCTTTGTATCTTCTGCATTGGCCTTCGTAAGACAAAATGCAAATATTATTTTCGCAGACTCCTATTCTCATCACCCGAATATTGATGCTGATACAATTGAAAGTCTGATTACGGATAAAACCAAAGCCATTGTCATCGTTCACTATGCGGGTGTAGCCTGTGACATGGAAAAAATAATGGACATTGCTCAACGATACAATATTCTCGTTATCGAGGATGCCGCACAAGCAATAGACAGCTATTATACCTTCAGGGACGGCACAAAAAAAGCATTGGGCAGCATTGGACATTTAGGGGCATTTTCATTTCATGAAACCAAAAATATCATCTCCGGAGAAGGCGGAATGTTAACGATTAATGATGAAAGATTCGTTGAAAGAGCTGAGATTATCTGGGAAAAAGGAACGAACCGCTCCATGTTTTTCCGCGGTGAAATTAATAAATACGGGTGGGTAGATACAGGTTCTTCCTTCCTGCCCAGTGAGATTATATCTGCATTTCTGTGGGCACAGCTTGAGAATATGGAAATGATCCAGAAGAGACGTCTTTCTATCTGGAATACCTACTACGAAGGTCTGAAGGGTAATAAAAACATTTCCTTACCCCTGATTCCCTCCTATGCCGGGAATAATGCCCATATGTTTTATGTTGTATGTAAGGATGTGGATTCAAGAACAGCCCTGATTGAAAAGTTGAAGGAAAATGACATATTAGCTGTTTTTCACTATCTCTCGCTCCATAAGAGCTCCTATTATGCAGATAAACATACCCTTGAAGATCTTCCGAATTCAGACCATTTTGAAGACTGCCTTCTAAGGCTTCCGTTTTATTTTGAACTTCCTGATGATGAGCAACAAAAAATTATTGATATAATTAATGAATTTTAATTCTGAAAATGATGAAAAAAATAAACCCTGAACTGTTTAAAGACCAGTATATCTTAAAAAATGACCAATATGTATTTATCCCTATCCAGGAAGAAGTTGTAACCGATTTTCTTGATAAAATAAAATATAAGATTAAAAAATTCAACAGGATTTACAGTTTATTGATTGAGATTATCAGCCCTGTATATCCTCAGCCTTTTATGGATGCAAAGCGCATTATCCGCAAAGAAATTAAGGGCCAGAATAAAGTTGCTTTAAATCTCGGAAGCGGAAATTCTGATCTGGGAGATGACCTTCTGAATGTAGATCTGCTTCCTTATCAAAATGTGGATATCATTTGTGATATTGAAAATATTCCGTTTAAAGATAATTCTGTAGATTATATCATAAATATCGCTGTTCTGGAACATGTTCCCAATCCACAGAAAGTCATTGCAGAAATTCACAGAATTTTAAAGCCAGGGGGAAAAATTTACTGCTTTATTCCTTTCATGCAGCCATTTCATGCTTCTCCTTATGATTTTCAGAGATTTACAACGGAGGGAATGAAGCATCAGTTCAGAGAATTTGAAATCATGAAACTCAAATCCGTGGGCCCGACTTCCGGAATGCTATGGGTTGTTCAGGAGTGGTTTGCCTTGGTTTTCTCTTTTGGAATAAAACCTCTTCACACTTTTCTCTATCTGCTTTTTATGGTGCTTACTTTCCCTATAAAGTTTTTAGATCTCCTTTTACAGTATTATCCTATGAGTAAAAATATCGCATCAGGATTTAGTATTCATGCCCAAAAGAAATAAATATGTACAAAGAAAAATACTGGAATGCCACAGGAATTTTTTTTATGATTGCCACGTTGGTGATGGGATATCTGGTATACTCCAATTTTAACAAAGGTTTTGTAATGAATGATGAGGCCTATTACCTTTTTCATTTTAAAAACCTTCCGGACATGATCACCATCGATTCAACAAATTACTTCAGGATTTTTAAGGTTTTTTACACGGAAAATATATACCATTTCAGAATCATCAGCTTCCTTCTGTTAAACGTGTCTTCATTTTTACTGTACTTCGTTATCGCAAAGTACTATGCGCTGAAGATCCCTTCTTTACTGTTCGGCTTTCTGGGAACAAGTATAAATTTTCTGACCTGGCAGGGAACCATTGTCGTTCTTAATCAGTATCACGGCAATACTATTCTTACCAATTTATCCCTGACAATGCTGGTGATCTATCTTATCAGTCAAAGAAAATGGCTTTTATATTGTTCGGGTTTCTTTATGGGAATATTACTGTTTGATGGCATTCCTCATTCTATTACCATTATCCCTGTCTTTTTATTCATCGCTTTTAATTTCTGGAAAAAAGAAAAAAAGGCTGTTTACCTCTTTATAGCCGGTGTGATAACAGCTATTTTATTTTACTTCACCTTTATTGAGGATTTTTCATTTTTTATAAAACAGTTTGAGTATATCAAAATGTATAAAACATTCCATACCAAACAGCATCCTAAGCGTTTTTTTATATTTTGGTTTGCTTTGGTGATTGGAGTTGTGCTTCTTCCTTTATCCTGTATCATTTATATAATGGAAAAGAAAAAAATAAAGAAGGAAATCATTGACAAAATACTTTTATATTCAGGGATTGCCCTGGTACTTGGTTTTATGCTGGGACTGTCTAATTTGTATCTTATCTATATCCTGATAGGAATACTGCTTTACCGTTTTTTCAGAGTAAAAGAGATAGCTCTCGAAAAAAGAACGCTGGCCATCATGATAGCCCTGCTACCTTTCGGGCTTGCCTTCGGATCAGGTTTTTATTTCCATATTCGTGGCGGACTTTACCAAATTTTTTATCTTCTAAGCATTAATATTGTTATTATAAGTCTGTACAGTTACAGAACGTATCTCATTTACCTTGCCGGATTTTTGTATCAATTTATTCTTTATCCTCAGTTTTTATATGATAAAGGCTGGAAAGACTTTGTTTATGTGGAACAAACGGAACCCGTAAAGATAAACGGACATGATTTATATCTGGATAAAGAAAGAAAAAAGGACCTCGATGATCTTCGTCCTTATTTACAGAATCAGCCGAATGTGGTGTATTCCAGCAATCACCTGATGGGTTATCTCTATATCCTCAATGCCAAACCTCCCATTTATTACTATTTTGCGCTCAAAAAATACGTGGAGCATGTTATTTACAAAAACGGAAAAACTCCCGATGACTACATTTATCTGGAAAGCAATGATTACCCTTTTACATCAAAAGAAATTATACCTTTACAGTTTGTAGCCCATCCGGAAAAATATAAAGTAGTGAAAGCAGGCAGATTTACCTTATATCTTCCCGGAGATTTTCAGAAAAAATAATAAATAGGAAATAGGAAGTCGATTAATCCGTTACAGTAGGATATCCGACGCTGAAAGCGACAGATAGATGATTAATGATTTACATGAACTTATAACAGATAATATATGATTATTGGAAATGGAGTATTGGCTAGAGCTTTACAACAAATTGATGATGACAGTTTGCTGTTATTTGCATCAGGAGTATCCAATTCTCTCGAAACCCGGGAGGAGGAATTCACGCGGGAGCTTACCCTTTTACAGGCCACGATCCGGAAGTACCCTGAGAAAAAACTCGTTTATTTTTCAACTTCAAGTGTTCATGATTCCAGTAAGCAGACCACTCCCTATGTACTTCACAAGCTAAATATGGAGAATTTCATATTAAAAAATCATCCTAACTTTGTGATCTTCAGGGTGGGTAATGCCATAGGAAGCGGAGGAAATCCTAATACCCTGCTGAATTTTTTATCAAATCAGATCAAAATGAATAAGCAATTCCCTTTGTATTCTAAAGCCAGAAGACCGCTTATAGACGTAGATGATATTGCCGGAATCGTACAACGCTACCGGGATCAATTTCACAATGAGATCACCAATATATCTTATCCGTATCAATACAGTCTGAAAGAGATTATCAGCGCAATCGAGAAACAGCTGAATCTTACGGCCATTTATGAAGAAGTACCCAAAGGGGATTCATATCATATTACCTTTACCCGGGATATTGAGCATTATTTTAAAGAAAAGGAGCCCGGTGAATATCTTCAGCATATTGTCAGCAAATATATCAGGACATAGTTTGCACTGCATAAAGGATAATCTTATTTTAGTTCAGTCAAAATTTATTACATTATTAGCCCTCAAAAATAAAGCCCATGTGTGGAATTGCCGGAATTGTAACAACAAACGCCAGAAATTACAAGAATGAACTGCAGAAAATGACCGATGCCATGGAGCACCGAGGCCCTGATGCCGCAGACTACGAATTTTTCGACCATGCTGCACTGGGGCATCGCAGGCTTTCCATTATCGATTTATCTGAAAATGGTAAACAGCCTATGTTTTCTGCGAGCCAAAAGGAATGTATTGTTCTGAATGGTGAAATTTATGGATATCAGGACATTAAAGCTCAATATTCAGATTACCCTTACCATGGAAGCTCTGATACGGAAGTTATTTTGGCCATGTATCAGAAAAAACAGCAGGACCTCATCTTCCAGTTACCCGGAATGTTTGCATTCGCCATCTGGGATGAAGAGAAGCAGGAACTCTTCTGTGCCCGCGACCGTTTTGGTGAAAAACCCTTCTTCTATGCAACGGGGAAAAATAATGAATTTATTTTTGCATCGGAGATCAAGGCTATTCTAGCCTCAGGTTTAGTACATCCTGAGGTCAATCAGGAAGCGCTTGCCCACTATCTCCAATACGGATACGTTAATGCCTACCAAAGTATTTACCATAATATACATACCCTACCCCCAGCCCACAGGATGGTCTGGAAAGAGGGGCGTATTTCTGTATCACGCTATTACAGCCTACCGGCTAAAGACAGCAATATCAGTCTTTCAGAAGCGAAAGAGCAGTTTGTGTATCTGTTGAAAAATGCGGTAAAAAAACAGCTGATTGCTGATGTTGAAGTCGGAAGTTTCCTTAGCGGAGGCCTCGATTCTTCATCGATCGTAGCTTTGGTAAGTGAATTTCTTCCCAAGCAGACAACCATCAGCTTTGGATATGATCATGAAAACAGTGAACTGAAGTTTGCGGAAGAAATTGCCAGGAAATACAGCACAAACCATATTGAAATTCATGAAAAAAAGAAAGATCTGGCTACTTCGCTGCTTAAGGTAACTCCTTATTTGGATGAGCCATTCGCAGACCGTTCTTTTATTCCCCATTACGAAATCTGTAGAGCGGCAAGACAAAACCTTACCGTCGTTTTATCCGGCGATGTCGGAGACGAACTTTTTGGTGGCTATAATTTCTACCGCGCAGAAAACCAATTAAAACAACACTTCAGCTACAGAAATATCATCGCTAAGTTTGGACTCAGACTTTATGGGAACCTCCGGCAAATTTCATATCTCTCTCAAAAAAATATCGCTCACCCTCATATTCTTGACTTCCATCAGAATACCGTGAGAAATACTTTTTCTCAGGAAGAAAGAGCTATGTTGGGAATCAGCGAAAATTTCCTGCAACCCTATAGTTTTACTCCAAATCCTGATTCACTGAATGATATTATGAGGGTAGATCTTGAAAAATATGTGCCCGGAAATATGATGGTAAAATCCGACCGTATGGCAATGGCCAACTCTCTTGAAGTAAGAACGCCATTTTTAGACCATGATTTTGCTGAGTTCTGCATAGGACTCCCCGAACAACTGAAACTGAATACCGAAAACGACAAGATAATTCTTCGCGAGGCCATGAATTCCTATTGGACGGAAAGCATCAGAAAAAGGAGGAAACAGGGCTTTGGAATGAGTGTTGAAAGCTGGTTCGAGGAAGAGAGTCTCATCGCATTGTCCAATGATCTCCTTAAAGATCCTCATCAAAAAGTATTTCAGTATATCGATTATAAAGCAGCCCAGAAATTTCTGCAAAAAGACCAAAAACACTGGAATCTTTTACAATTGGCACTTTGGGCACATAACAATCAATCTTATCTGTAATGTTGGGAGTTTCTGTGATCATACCCGTGTATAATGCTTCTGCTTTTCTCGAAAAAGCGGTATACTCAGCATTGCAGTTTGAAGAAGTGACAGAAATCGTACTGGTGGAAGACGGATCCAGTGACCATTCTTTGTCAATTGCTGAAAAGCTGGCTTCGGCATATCCTAAAATAAAGCTTTTTCAGCATCCTGATAAAGGAAATCACGGAGCCGGGGCAAGCCGCAATCTGGGAATTGACAAAGCCTCAGGTGAGTATATTGCGTTTTTAGATTCGGATGATTATTACCTTCCCAACCGCTTTGATATGGAAAGGCAATATTTCAAAGACCCTTCTATTGATGGTGTATTCGGAGGCATTGGCATAGAATATCTTTCAGAAAAAGGAAAAGAAGAATTTCAGCGCAAATTCAAAAACATGTCAATCACCACTGTTGCTTATGCCGCTAAGGGAGAAGAGGTTTTCAGGGGATTACTGGGGCTATCAGCGAAGACTTTTGGTACATTTTTTCACTTAAATACCCTTACTGTTCGTAAAGCGGCTCTCGAAAAAAACAGCCTCAGGTTTAATAAAGACCTCCGGGTACATCAGGATTCCGACTTTATTATCAAACTCTCCCATCACACTTTCCTCACATCCGGTATCATTGATGATGCCGTGGCCATAAGGGGAGTCCATGACGACAACAGGATTACCAAAATAAAAAAATACTCTAAAGAATATAATGAGAGGCAGCTTCTTCTCTGGACATCTTTATACAAATGGGCCAAGCTCCGGAATTTGCCTGCGGAGTATCAGAAAAGAATCTATCTAAACTACCGGTCATTTGATCTTGCGGTAAAAACAGGGATACAAAAGTACATCTGTCTTTTGTCTGAACTGGTAAAAAATCCGGAGATCCTAAAAACTAAATACCGTTTCACTTACCTAAACCGATAATGACGATGAAAATTTCAGTAATTACTCCCGTTTATAATGCCGAAAAGTATGTCACAAAAGCCGTAGAGTCGGCCTTACAATTTGATGAAGTATATGAAGTCATTTTGGTGGAAGATCAATCTCCCGACAACGCACTTGAAGTATGCAGAAAGCTCAGCGAAAAATATGAAAGGGTAAAGCTTTTCCAGCATCCGGATAAGGGAAATCACGGCGCTGGACCCACCAGAAACCTGGGAATAGAAAAAGCCAAAGGGGATTTTATTGCCTTTTTAGACGCAGATGATTTTTATCTCCCGAACCGTTTTGATCAGGAAAAAGAGCTTTTTAAAGATCCGAAAGTGGAAGGGGTATACGGTGCGATAGGAGTACATTATTACACAGAAAAGGCCAGGGAACAGTATTATGGGGTATTTGGAGAGCGCCTGACGACGGTGTACAAAAAACACTCTCCCAAAGACGTTCTGAAAGGTCAGCTTCACATGCTGGGAAGTTTCGGACTTTTTAGCATTGATGGTTTAACGGTACGCAGAGAGGCGCTGCTTAAGAAAATGAATCCTTTTTTTAAAACAACTTTAAGGCTTCATCAGGACAGTGAATTCCTGTTTCGCCTGTCCTATTACCTCGATCTTTATCCCGGAATTTTAGACCAGGCTGTTGCGGTAAGAGGGGTTCATGAAAATAACAGAATTACCAAAGTGGACACCGGTAAAATAAATCCTGCAACTACCAGAGTACTGCTTTGGAGGGAGGTACATTCCTGGTCCGAGAACGAAAACACATTACCACAGGATATTAAAGTGCATATCAGAAGAATGCATCGTAGCTTTGAAATTGCGATCGCTCCGGGTTTCAGAAAATGGGGAATGATCGCCAAATACCTATTAAAGGATTATCCGAGTATCCGCTCCGGGCTATTCAATATCAATTTCAGAAAAAATCTGTTTTAAATCGGTTTACGAAAGATGGATCCTGACTTGAATGAGTGACAATACTCCCCTTTAAACCGTTGGGAAGATTGCAGAATTCAGCATGCCTGTGATGTCATGAAGATGAAAGAGCAAGAGAAAATAGAGGGCGCTGATTCTTATAATCCGGCACCTGTCCGAGTTTTCGTCCTCAGCGGCATTGAAAAAAAATATAATCCGGAATTGGGACGATCCCCTTTTATCGCAGACTTTTTTGATCCCCTTGAATAGAATCTGCTATCTGAGCGGTAAATACCCTGGCAGATTCTCTATACATATGGTTTCCGTCTGTGTACAGGTATTGCTTATTTTGCGGAGTAAAATCCAGAAATCTCACCTTATTCTTCTTGGCAACATCCTTCATAATCGTATTAAAATCGGGAGAGTAGCGGTTTTCGATCTCCAGTATTTCTTCCGACGCAGGAATTCTGACGAGATATACTCGTCCATGATCTTTTAAGTAGCTGATGATTTCTCCCAGTGCATTTAGCCTGTATGATGCTATTTTCTGGACTTTTGCCAGATCCTTATACTGATCGATTTTGATCAGCCTTCGGGCTCTCACCGTATCGGGCGATACATTAACATTCACTTCCATCCATCCGTTTTTATGCAGGTAAGTGTTGGATTTCACAATGGCTTCGCGCTCACGGAAGATATTAAACCAGCTTCTGGTGTAGTGCTTCAACAGATATTCATAATTGGGAGCCTTATCATAAAAATACATATCTGCCAGTGCAGAATTATTTTCAGAATACTCTTTTTCGCTGATCTCCTTTTTAGGTAAGGAAACATTCCAGGGGTCAACGGTTACAATAAAAATCCCGTTTTGGGTTGCAGGATCCAGCTTTTTCTTGATCGCTTCAAAATAGATCTTCCCATAAGGAGACTCTGCAATATTTAAAGAGAAATTATTGAAAGTACGCCCCTTCAGCCTTTGATCCAGCACATCAGGAACAACAGCCTGGGCACTCCTGGAGTCTCCGAAAATCATATCTGATGGTTTAGATCCCGTGAAATGTCTGTAATTATCATCCGTATTACCATCCGCATATGTTCCCAGAAAAAGCAGTACTGCAATGACGGAAACGAGGTAAAAGGATATTTTAAATAAAAATTTCTTCATATTAAAACTGTTCGTAGATGAAACTTCCATTTCCGAAAACTCCATAATACATGATGATGAAAATCAGGAAAATATAAAAAACTCTTCTAAGGGCAGGTTTCAACCGGCTTATTTCTAAACCATGCTCCTGATCCCTGTTCAGCCATTCTATGGCCAGCAGAATAATAATAAGTCCGGCAATTTTCAACTGAAAAAACTGAGGAACCGAGAAAAATGAAAGACTAAAGATTCTTGAGTACATTCCCACAGCATCAGTAAGTGTAGGTGCTGCAAAAAGTACAAAAGCGAAGCACACCAGGAGCATGGTCAGTGCAATATTTCCGGCTTCTTTAAATGTAGGAAAGGATCCTGAAATTTTTTTCTTTTTATTTAACTTATTGGCAAGAATCAGCGGAATATAATAAAGCCCGTGAAGGAGCCCGAAAAGAACAAAGGTATATCTCGGACCATGCCATGCACCAATTAAAATAAAATTTAAAATAATAGCCGCAATAAGACCTTTTTTACCGTAGTCTCTAAAGTGAATTACCAGAGGGGTAAACACATAGTCCGTTAACCATGACGTTAATGAAATATGCCACTTTCTCCAAAATTCAGCAATATTTTGTGCAAAAAGGGGAAAGGCAAAGTTTTTGGTGATTTTAAATCCCAGCAATCGGGCAAAACCGATCGCCATATCGGAGTACCCTGAAAAGTCTGCATAGATCTCAAAGAGGAATAGCAGCATTCCCAAAGCCACTGTACTTCCTGCAAGATGATCATAATTCTGAAAAATCTCCTGGGTCACGGGAGTGATGGTATTGGCAACCACCAATTTTTTAAAGACACCATATAAAATTTGTCTTGATGCGTCCGCCCCGCTTTCAAAAGTGAATACCCTTTCTTTTCTGAGCTGAGGAAGGAGCAGTCCTCCGCGGTCGATGGGCCCAGAGGTCATACTGGGGAAAAATGCAATATAATTAAAGAACGTAATGGCATCATTTTCAGGCTTCAGTTTATTATTTTTAAGATCCAGAAAATAGCTTATCATCCTGAATGTATAAAAACTGATGCCTAAAGGAAGCGCAATAGTAAGAGTTAATCTATTTTTTATTCCGAATAATTCTGCAAAAGAATCAATGAAAAAATTAAAATATTTAAAGTAGAAAAGGGATGCTATCGCAAGAATCAACCCGATATTTACAAAGAGCCTCTTCTTTCGGCCTTCGTACTCACCAATTTTCAATCCTAAAAAGTAAGCTATACCCGAACTCCCGATCAGCAGAGCCAAAAACCGCCAGTCCCAGAATCCATAAAACAGATAACTCGCCAGCAACAATACGATGTTCTGTCGTTTAAGATTTTTTCTTAACAACCAGTAAACACCAAAAAAAATGGTAAAAAAAAGGACAAAGGTAATGGAGGTAAACTGCATTATTTATATTTCGATTTCTATTTAATAATGGGATGCATCCAGAAAAATATGATTTCCGTTAAAATGTTTTCCTCCATTGAGACAAAGGTCTACGGCCCCTGAAATATCCTTGCTTTCAAGTTCTTCTTTAATTGGATAGCCTGAAAGAATGGTCTCTTTCATACGTTCATCCATATCTTTATGAAAATCTGTGGGAATAAATGCAGGCGAAATCGAATTACAGGTAATACCGAATTTTACATTTTCAGCGGCCCAGCTTTTACTCATCTGTAAAAGATAGGCTTTGTTTGCATTATACACCGAAGTTCCCAGCGCAGGAGCATTCAGCGAAGAGCTGAGAATATTGATAATTCTTCCGAATTTCTTTTTCCGGAAAATACTGATGCAGCCCTGTGTTATATGCAGAGTAGGAACAATATTGCTATTAAAATCATTGGAAAACTTCTCGGCCTCCGTTTTATGGAAATAGGTATCTATAAAAGTTCCGTTATAATAATTGTTAATTAGAATATCAGGAGAAAAATCTGCGATTGCCTCGGAAAATCTTTCCATTTCTGAAGGAATACTAAAATCAATCTGAAACGCTTTGCTTTTACTATATTTTGCTTCTATTTCCTGAGCCGACTCTTGGGAATGCCGATAGGTAAACAACACCTCATATCCTTTTTCCAGAAGAAAAAGAGCAATTGCCTTCCCTATTCCCGAGGAGCCACCTGTTAAAACTACTTTATTCACGTGAGTTCTTTTATTTGTATTCTTCCTGCTGCTACTGTTTTATTTTCGGAATTGAAAAATTTGAATTTAAATGTATTAACCTGTACCGCTTCTGACTGCTCTTCCACGACAGCCTCAAAATTTAAAATATCATTCAGAAATACAGGATTTTTAAAATTAATATGCTGGGAAAGAATCATCACTTCTTCCATGGGGAGCAGCTCACCAATAAAAAAAGATAAAAAACCGTTCAGAATATTCCCATGCATTACTTTGGAGGGAAATCCTTTCTCCCGGGCAAATGCTTCGTCGGTATGCAAAGCATTTTTATCTCCGAAAACGGAAATAAAACCATTGTATACTCTATCATCAACCTGAAATTGATGCTGAAATTTTTGATTAACCTGAAGAACCATTTATTTACTTAAAATACAGTCGATCATTTCCCCAACATTATTCCAGCTTTGAATTTCGGATGAAGTAAAACGTACTTTGAATGCTTTTTCCACCGCAACAATCAACTGGATATGAGAGAGAGAATCCCATTCCTCGATATCATCAGCGGTTGTTTCAAAATGTAACACAATCTCGTCATTATCCAGCTCATCGTGGAAAATTGTAGTTAATTTGGCTAAAATTTCGTCTCTGTTCATAATATTCTTTTATCTTAATTTATCTTTCTTATTAGTTTTATCGGGCTGTGATGAATACCTCTTTAGGTTGATAATCACCGACTTTAAGCATCCATTTATCTTTGTACGGCGTAAATCCTAATCTGCTGTAATGATCTTCAACCATCTGATTTTTTGAAGTGGGAATATGCTCCCCAACCAAATATTGAAAGCCATTCTTACGGGCAGTATCAACAATGGTGTTTAAGGTAAAGTCTTCCATTCCCCGTTTCAGTACCCGGCAACTCATTAGCCATGTATCGATAAACAGGGTTTCTTCATCTTCTTTTTTAAGCACGATGACACAGATCAGTCCGTTGTCTCCATACTTATCCTCCAGGGTAAAAGAAAGAGTATGATGCTCTTCCGATGCCATTAGGTTTTCAACTTCCTGTTCCGTGTATCTTATTGTTCTTAAATTAAACTGGTTGGAACGCTGAGTCAGCTGAGATACCCTGGGCTTAGAAAAATTACTGAACGCCTGAACGTCTGAAACCATATTCATACTTTTCAGAAAATCCTCCACATTGGTAAAACTTTCCAATGCCGTAGCTCTTTGTGCTTCCACCTGGTATTGCTTTGTTCTTTCTGCATCATTTTCAGAAAAGCCCGAAGTTTCAAAAAGATTCAGGCTATATAAATACTCCAGATACTCTGCCGGATCTTCGGGAAGTTCCGGAACGCATACCTCAGGTAGATTTTCCCGAACCAAATTTCTTTCAAACGGATTGTCATCAAGAAAAACCATAGAGTCAAAACCTATATTTAAAATATGCTGAATCTTTCGGATATTGTCGGCCTTATTTTCCCAATTGGCAACAAAAACGGCAATATCACTAAGTTTCAATACCATATCGGGATGCTTTTCAAAAGGTTCTTTGGCTTTATCTTCATCATTTTTACTGCAGACCGCCACAATAATCCCTCTTTTCTGTAAAGATTTTATCCAGTACTGGAATTCTGTAAAAGCTTTACCAATCCCCAGACTTCCGATCTGAATCTTTTCAAGCCCGTCGTCTCCGATAATTCCTCCCCAGGTTGTATTGTCGAGATCCAGAATAACACATTTTTTAAACTTTCCCTGCATGGATGAAATAATACTCATTGCATGATGAGCGACCAGTGGTAAGGCATCCAGGGAAAGAACCATCTCTGTATTTACATAAATAGTAGGGGAAAACATAAAGTTTCTGCCCCATTTATTTTGAAGAGACACCAGGTCGGCAATAAAAAAGTTGCTTTTTTCAAGCCCAACCTGCGCTGACAATAAATAATTAATTTTATTAAGCTGAAATACGAACGACGACTCTACTTTATTGGCAAAGCTCCCGAATACCTGATTGTCTATTCCCGGAAAATTACAGTAGATTAGCTTGCTTTTCGTTCTGCTTTGGATGGTTTCATAAAGTTCTTCGATATATCTGATTTTCTGTTCAGCGAAGTGGATTCCGGAGTCAGATGATTTATAATATTGGTTCAGCAATTTATGGGTCGACTCAAAAATCAGGGTATAATCTGCATCGAATTGGTAGTAATCCGAAGATGGATCCAGGATCTGTCTCGAAACCTGTCCGAAATCTGCCTCAAAGATATCAAGATCAAATCCAAGGTCTATCGCTGATCCCTTTAATGCAGTATTCAGAAACTGTGTAGCTGTATCCCCCAGTAAAGCCAGTTTTATTTTTTTTAAACCTTCAGGCTTTTTTCCTGCATTTTTCTTTAATTGCGTGAACGTTTTCATCATAGTTCTATGTTTAAGGCAGCAAAATACAATTTATAAACCTGATTTACAAAACTACTGCACTTTTTTAATCAAATTATAATATTAGAAGCCACTTTGCGAAACATTCACTCTCAGCGCTTTACAGACTAAAAATACAGGTTAAAAAAATCCCATCAGTTTTATGCTTTTCAGGACACTTTTTCGGAAGAACGCATAGATTAAGCACAGATGGATCTTTCCGCCTAAGAGACTGTAAACTTAAAGATTTTTTGTGAAATTGTATAAACAGAAATACAAACTTCGTAGCAAAAGACACCTATATCACGATGCAGGGAGGCAGAAAACCTCAGAATGAAAGCCAATAAAGTATCAAATACAAAACTTGGAGAAGTAAGCAAAAACTTGATCCATCAAAAGACTGGTCAGTATCATAGAGATCTAAGTACCGTATCGGAAAACAGGACGAGAGCCATTCTTAATTTTCTTTTAACGCTACTAATCACTAAAGCCTTAGCTCTCATTTTAGATATTTTCGATCGTCATGGCGTTTTACTCAGCACATTATAACCATACATTAAGACTTAACGATAAACGTTCAACGCTTTATATTTTGAGCACAAAGCCCCAAAAGTTTTATGATGACGGCAGGTCTTATAGCATTTTTTCTTTGAAATTTGCATTACATTATTTAACCCTTTCAGGGTGATAACATCATTGAATACTTATTCATCGGGTTTCACCCGACGCTACTCATATTTAAGCCCTTCTTTTTTTTAAGGTAAATTGAAAAAGAAAACAGTATTACGTTTTATAAACGAAGTTTCGCCAATTTAGATTAAATCTATTTTATAATTGAAATAAAGCCTTTCCACTTATAACTTTCAGAAGTTTAAAGAAAAAATCAATAGTGTCATAAGCGAGATTTGTGCGATCTGCAGGAAATAAAAAAATACTTGTGCATTCGCGGCAAAAAAGAAAGCTAAACAATTTCTACCAAAATTTTACCCTTTAATGAAGGCTCCGATATATTTTCCTTCATACTCAATGACCGTAGGATCAATATTTAATTTTTCACAAAAATCCTGAAAAGCAGAATTGTCACCAATATCGTCACTTAAGAAAACGCCCCCTTTTCTAAGACGGGTATACAGCATATCATAAGCCCAGATTCTTCCGTCATAACTTTTATCCGAATCATAATGGATAACGTCAAATTCAGGATAATCACTGAAAATCTTAGGAAGAGATTCCTTATCCGCCAACCTGAATAATTTCCAATGACTTCTTAAATGATCCGGAACAACACATCCCACGTACCGATCTCCGTCCTGCGCCAGATAAGGCATGTCTGAACTGTATAGCCGGCCATTTCTTTTTTCTAATGATAACAGGCAAGCCAGAGAGGACCATCCGTAAGCAACACCCGTTTCTATGGCCGCTTTTGCATTAGTCCATTCACAGGCGTAATAAATAAGTTCTAAGGCACCGGCCCCACCCATTTTCACCGGACATTCTTCTTGTTTTTGTTCTGCCTGAGCAAGAAACGCTGAGAAATCATGTCTAAAAGCCAAGCTATTCACTCCAAAAAGTGAGGAAATGGCCTTTTCCTGGGTAACAGCCTTAGCTGCTGCCCACCGGTTTGTTTTTTCTTTTCCTTTAAAGGCATTGTTTCTTTTAAATATATTTTTCACAATTTTTCTCCCCAGCTCAGGATAAAGGTCCGGTCTTCTGAGATACGCAATAAATGTCTTAGTTACGTGATAAATTGTATTCATTATATTTATGTTTTAGTAATTTAATAATATGATAAAGTTAAAGATTTTTCAAAAAAGTTTGCTAAAAAAATTATCTTTGTAAAACAAATGTAGAAGCTAATTTATACAACACTTATGGATTTTTTTGAAAAACTTCAAAGAAGACAACAGATTTCACTGCTTAAAAAACACCCCCATGTATTTTTTAAGACCATTAAACTGGGTATTCAGAATCATTTTATTCTGGACAGTTCAATTAAAAGCCTGACTATAGGAGAATCGGTAGGTTTTAGAAATTTCATTCATGTGCTTGTGCTGAAGAATGCTCATCTTGAGCTCGGTGACCATTTTTTTATGAATAATTATTGTTCCATCAATTGCCTTGACCATATTTCCATCGGTGAAAATACCCTGTTTGGAGAAGGCGTTAAACTATATGATCATAATCATTCCTATGAAACCGAGCCTGATTTTAAAGTTCACCGCTCAGCATTTACGACTGCCCCCATCGTGATTGGAAAAAACTGCTGGCTGGGAAGCAATGTAACTGTACTCAAAGGGGTTACCATAGGCGATAATTGTATTATCGGAGCCGGATGTACCGTTTATAAAGATATCCCTGCCAACACCACAGTCGTCAACCATCAGGAACTGATCATAAAACAGAGATCCTGATCCTCTCTTTCCTGATCGGAAAACTAAAGAATCCCCCTATTGAAAGCCACGCTGATCCAGGGAAAAAAGCCATCACTCAACAAAATATGCATTAATGACTACAGACATAAATAAAAGAAAAATACTTTTCAGGTTAAGATCTATGGAAACGGGCGGAGTTCAGAAAGTTCTCTGTGACATCATCAAAAACCTACCTTCCGATCTGGATCTTTACTTACTGCTTAATCTAAAACAGGGAGAAATGCTGCCTCTGATTCCGGATAATATTAAGGTTTTCTCACTGGTGGAAGGCAGAGAAAATTTTTCAAAAAATCCGCTGGTCAACAAGCTGCAGCTGGTTTTCAGAAGACTGAAACTGGAGCTTTACCACCTTTTCCCTTCCCTTATTAAAAATAAAATAGGCTTTGTGCCTGATGTGGAAATAGCCTTTACGTCTTCAGAATATAAAGCACTCCTTGAGAGTCCTTTTAAAAAATCAAAAAAAATAGGATGGTTCCATGTGGATATCAGAGATGCCGCATTTATAGAACAAACAAAACTTACCATCATTGATCAGCTGAAAAGACTGGATCTTTCCGTTTTTGTTTCTCAGCAGACCAGAAATATCATTAAGGAAGTTTACCACGTTGAGTTTCCAAAAAGTATGATTATTTATAATCCTTTTGAATTTAATGTAATCCGAGAGAAAGCCCACGCCTTTGAAGTAGACTTTAAGACTTCGGCACCGGTATTTATATCCCTGGGACGACTGATCCCCCGAAAGGGAAACAAAATATTGGTAGAAGCCCACAAAAAGCTTATTGACAAGGGATTAAGACACAGTATCTGGGTTTTTGGAAACGGACAGGAAAAGGAGATGCTCACCGATTTAATTAAAGAATATCAGCTTGAAGACAGTTTTATTATTCACGAACCTGTTATTAACCCTTATCCCTATATCAAAAAAGCTGATTTTTATGTTCTGCCTTCAAAATCTGAGGCATACCCACTGGTCATCGGTGAAGCGCTGACGCTTGGGAAGCCTATTGTTTCCACAGACGCCGGAGGTGTGAAAGAAATGATGGACCATGAAGTAAACGGACTGATTGTGGATTATGACGCTGACCAGCTAGCAGAAGGAATGGAAAGACTTTTAACAGACCATGAATGGGTGGAAAAAATTAAGGAAAATAACAAAACGGCTTATTTACGATTTGAGAATGAGAAAATCTATTCTCAGATCACGGAAATTCTTAAAAATTAGTTTTAACCTAATGAGGATATATTTTTAGCATATACTACCCACAGTAGGTATACGGTTAAGATTAAAATTAATTAAAATTCCGAAATAAGCCGGACGATCCCATGATCAATCAAAAAATAATTGATAATATTGAATATCCGATTCACAATAATACATAAAAAATAGAATGATTTTATTATACCGCGCCCTCCTGAAAGTGCACACCACCTATCAGTTTATGATACAGAGGATCTACCTGAAAATTTGTATTGCCAAAGGACTTAAGGTAGGAAAAAAGGTACGTTTTGTGGATGTTCCTCAATTTGGAACAGAACCTTTTCTGATTGAAATAGGAGACGAAACAACCTTCTCCAACAATGTAAGATTCATCAATCATGACGGCGGCTATAATGCCCTCCATTTTTTTAAAAAATATGAAGATGTGCGGGCATTCGGAAGAATAAAAATCGGTAAACAATGCCTTATCGGGGCAGACTGCACCATTATGCTGGGGGTACAGATGGGAGACAACTGCGTCCTTGGGGCAGGCTCCATCCTCACCTCTTCCATGCCCGATGGCACCGTATATGCGGGAGTTCCCGCCAAATACATCTGTACGATAGAGGAATATGGTGACAAGGCTCTTACAACTTCCAGCGTTTATCCTCGCGAATTGGAATCGGATAGACAAAAACTGGAAGCATACATCAAAGAACATCTTCCCTATACCTATAAACCAGTGAAAAAATAAATGTTGAAAAAAAAGAAAATTCTTATCCGAATAGGCTCATTACGCCACGGAGGCGCTGAAAAAGTGCTGGTTACCTTTCTGAAAAATATTTCTCCGGAAAAATACGAAGTGGATTTACTGATCAATTTATATTCCGGGATCTACATCAAAGAAGTTCCGTCCTGGGTGAATGTTTTTTATCTGCTGAAAGGTGAAATGATTACGACCAACAGGCCACTGGAAATTCCGGTGAAGGCCTACAGGGTTCTTTATCAGAAAATATTTCTTTGGTTTCCGTCCCTACTCTATAAATTCGTTCTGAAAAATAAAAAATATGATGTCGAATTGGCGGCTATTCACGGGATGTATCAGGAAATACTTTCCAGCCCTCAAAAAGACTCAAAAAAAATAATCTGGGTACAGAATGATATTTTTAATGTAAAAGAATATACTCCCGACATTATCCGTGAGTTTTTTAAATTTGATAAAATACTGGTTATCTCGAACAAGCTTCAGGAAGAAATGCATAAGCTTGCCAAAAATGATCAGGAAAAGCAATCCGTGATTAAAATTTATAACCCGATCGACAGAGAAGATACCCTGAAAAAGGCGAATATAGAAATTGAAGATTATCCTTTCAGCAATGATATTCCGACTTTTGTAAGTGTAGGTACCGTTTACCCTCAGAAGGGCTATGACCGTTTGCTGGAGGTTCATAAAAAGCTTTTGGATGAAGGCTTCAGACACCAGCTCATCATTATCGGGGACGGCTATGACCTCGACAATATTCAGGCTCTCCTTGAAAAACTGGAGCTACAGAAAACGGCAAAAATGCTGGGTTTCAGAAGTAACCCCTACCCTTATCTGCAAAAAGCAGATTTCTATATTATGTCCTCAAGACATGAAGGTTTTCCGACCATCATTGCGGAAGCTTTAATTTTAAATAAACCGATTTCAGCCACCGATATATCAGGAATAAAGGATCTTCTGCAGGACGGAAAATTAGGAATAATTACCCCGAATTCAGAAGACGGAATTTATGAAGGAATGAAGAAATTTTTAACAGACCATACCCTTTCGGTACATTACAAAAAAGAAATAGAGCAGACTGATCTCCCTTTCGTCCTTGAAAAGTCTGTTCAGCACCTTCAGGAAATAATCGATACCGTTTAAACTGCAAAAACACATGTCAAACCATTCTATCATCCAAAAAGATTTTTACAGAGAAAGTGGAAAATGGCTTTCGGGAGCTCAGCTTATAACAAAATGTGTCAACCCGAATCTTCATTTTATCTTTATTTTACGAAAGGCGCAGAAACACCTTAAAACCCCCGTATTACATCTATTTTGGAAGCTTGTTCTCAGGCATTACCAGATCAAATACGGTTACCAGATTTATCCTGAAACCCAGATTGGAGAAGGGCTGTATCTGGGACATTGGGGGGCATTGGTCATTAACCCTCATGCCAGAATAGGCAGAAATTGCAATATTGCTCAGGGAGTTACCATAGGCCAGCAAAACCGCGGAAAAAAGCAGGGATATCCAACGATCGAAGATGAAGTATGGATTGGCACCAACGCGGTTATTGTAGGAGGGATTACCATTGGCAGCAATACCCTGATAGCTCCTAATTCATATGTTAATTTCGATGTTCCGGCGAATTCTGTGGTAATGGGGAACCCTGCGCAAATTTACTCTAAAGCCGATGCTACAGAGGGATATATCAATCATAAAATCGATTAAACCCGAATCATGCATTGTTTTTAACAGCTCTTCTTATTCTAAGGAAAGCTACGGGAACGCACTTCAACGCGTGTTTAAATTTTAAAGAGCCTCTTAATATTTAGGATTATTTTAACGTAAAAATCTTGTATTCTCTCCCAAAGTTTGTAATTTTATATTCAATTTTCATGACATTATCGTATTAAACCATAAAATATCATATTAAAAAACTGCAATAAAGCTCCGATTCCCAACGATCGTATGATTTTAAGCATATTTTAATATTAAACTTTGTTAAAACTACTGAGGATATCAACAAAAATGATATTTTTGTATTATTGATATGATCTATTGATTTTGAAAATAATTTAAACGAAATAAATAATTAAACATTATTAAGATGTCACAATCGTACAAAAGTATTTTTGAAAACAATAGAAAATGGGTAGAATCTAAGGTGGCAGACAATCCTGAATTCTTTCATGAATTGGCAAAGACCCAAACTCCGGATTATTTATATATAGGATGTTCGGATAGCAGAGCCACCGCAGAAGAATTAATGGGAGCCAAACCGGGTGAAGTTTTCGTGACAAGAAACATTGCCAATGTGGTAAACACTTTGGATATGAGTTCCACGGCAGTCATTCAGTATGCGGTAGAACATCTTAAAGTAAAGCACATTATTGTTTGCGGACATTATAACTGCGGAGGTGTAAAAGCGGCGATGACGCCTCAGGATCTGGGATTACTGAATCCTTGGCTGAGAAACATCCGCGATGTATACAGATTGCATCAGGCAGAATTAGATTCAATTGAAGATGAAGGACAACGCTATGACAGGCTAGTTGAGCTTAATGTTCAGGAGCAGTGCATCAACGTTGTAAAAATGGCCTGTGTGCAGGAAAGGTATATTCTGGAAGAATTTCCTGTAGTCCACGGCTGGGTGTTTGACCTTAGAACAGGTAAAATCATTGATTTGGAGATTGATTTTGAAAAAATATTGAAAGATATTCAAAAAATATATAATCTTACGGGCTCCGACTGGGTCATGAGCAGAAAAACAAAATAATTTCTGTAAAAAAAAATAAAATGAAATTCTGGAGTATTATTACCTTATTGTTCGTCCTGAACTTTACAGCATTACCAAGTATTGCTGCTGTTTTCGGGTGGAAAATAATACGTACGAATATCATTGTTAACGAAGAAGAACCTCATTCACATGCCTCTTCTTTTATCGTGTATGAAAAAACACTTCCAAAAACTTTAAGCGTATTCGATTATGTAAAGTTTGTGGAGCATGATCTTACCCGAAAATCTTTTGTGCTGATAGATGATGACTTTCATCTGTCCCCACTACTCTCCCTTTTTTCTCCGCCTCCGGAAGCTTAATTTTTAAGTATAACAGTCAGATTTTTTTAATCATATTCCTTACCATTTTTATGGTATCGAATAGTCATGTGCTTTAAAAATTAAATTTCCAATCTTTTTATCATGGGTTAATCACAGCTAACCTTTGATAATCACAGCATTTTCATCATATGAAAAACACATCATTAATAGGAGGAATAAAGGAGAATTTCCCTTCGGGACTCGTTGTATTCTTAGTAGCACTTCCCCTTTGTTTAGGAATTGCATTAGCATCAGGAGCACCGCCCTTATCAGGTATCATTGCCGGTATCGTGGGTGGTTTGGTAGTAGGAACAATCAGTAATTCGAGCATCTCGGTTTCCGGTCCTGCTGCAGGTCTTACCGCCATTGTTTTAACAGCAATCACCGATCTAGGTGCTTTCGAACTTTTTCTTTGCGCAGGAATTATTGCCGGGCTTATTCAGCTGGCTTTAGGCTTTGTCAGAGCAGGAAGTATATCCAATTACTTTCCCAATAACGTTATCGAAGGGATGCTTGCCGCGATCGGTATCATTATTATTTTAAAACAAATTCCGCATGCCCTCGGATTCGATAAAGACTATGAAGGTCACGAATCTCTTTTTGATAACGGACTCAATTTCAATTATTTTACTGAGCTGATCGGTGCCGTTCATCCGGGTGCTATTATTGTAACTTTAGTTTCAGTAGGCATTCTTTTGGCTTGGGACAAAATTCCAACCCTGAGAAGAATGAAAATGCTTCCCGGAGCTCTTGTTGCTGTGGTGGCAGGTATTTTATTGAATGAAGTTTTTAAACTGACAGGCAGTTCACTCGCGATTAGCCCACAGCATTTGGTAGTATTACCGGTTCCGCAATCGTTTGACGATTTTAAAAACCTTGTCGTAATGCCGGATTTCAACGGATTCACCAATCCTAAAGTATGGATCGTAGGGGCAACCATTGCCATTGTGGCTTCTATCGAAACCTTACTTTGTATCGAGGCTTCCGACAGATTAGACAGACAAAGAAGAATAACGGATACCAACCTGGAGTTAAAAGCCCAGGGAATCGGAAATCTTATCAGCTCATTTATCGGTGGGCTTCCGATGACCTCAGTGGTGGTAAGAAGTTCCGCGAACGCTAATGCAGGTGCTACTTCGAAATTATCAGCGATTATCCATGGAGTCCTCCTGTTAATTTGTGTACTTTCCATCCCGATGATCCTCAATCTCATTCCTTTAGCGACATTAGCAGCCGTATTGCTTTTGGTAGGATACAAACTGGCAAAACCGGCCACCTTCAAACATTTCTGGCATTTGGGAAAATTTCAGTTCATCCCTTTTGTAGCGACCGTTGTGGCAGTAGTAGCCACAGACCTGCTGAAAGGAGTCGGAATAGGTCTGGCAATTTCGGTATTCTATATTCTTCAGGGAAATATGAAAAGAGCCTATTATTTAAGCCGTGAAAAACTTAAAAATGCAGACGGAATTAATATCAAACTGGCTGAGGAAGTATCATTTTTGAATAAAGCAGCGATTAAAAAAACACTAAAAAACATAAAAGCAAATTCTAACATAACCATTGATGCGAGAGGAACCTCCTATATTGCCACAGATGTTCTGGAAATGATACAGGATTTCGCCAATATACGTGCAAAAGAAGAAGACATACACGTTGAATTACTAGGCTTCAAAACTTCATACAGCGATTATGAAAGGGATGAAGACTCTCACATTTTGATTACCCATAAACGAGCTATGTAAGCTCATCTCAATAATTTTTTTAACTTTAAAAGTAAAATTTAATACAAATAATAAAAAATATGAAAGCACATACTTCAGAAACTCAGTCAACCATCACTCCAGAAAAAGCACTTGACTTTTTAAAGGAGGGAAACCAGAGATTCGTTAATAACCTGAAGGCGAACAGAGATCTTTTGGAGCAGGTAAATGCCACAAGAGAGGGACAATGGCCTTTCGCGGTAGTCTTAAGCTGTATCGACAGCCGTACCTCAGCAGAGCTGATCTTTGACCAGGGACTGGGAGATGTCTTCAGCATCAGAATTGCAGGAAATTTTGTTAATCAGGACATTTTAGGCTCTATGGAATTCGGCTGTAATGTAGCTGGTTCAAAATTAGTTGTGGTTCTGGGACACACAAAATGCGGAGCACTCAAAGGAGGGCTTGACGCAGCACAGATTGAAGGCCTTGGAATGGATAACCTGAACCACCTGATCAATCATTTTGATCCGATTATTAAAGAGGTCATTCATGAAGGCGAAGAACGCTCGTCCAAGAACAGCGACCTGTTGGAAAGATTAAACCAACAGAATGTAAAAAGCGCGATCAATGATATCCGCAAACAAAGTTCCACCCTTAGAAACCTTGAAAATGAAGGAAAAATCAAGATTGTAGGTGCCAACTACGATGTTGAAACAGGCGTGGTAACCTGGTTATAAAAGAATGTTATAGTTAGATAGATTGGAAATTAATTTTTTAAAAGTACAACTACTGGCCATCGGAATTTTTCGGTGGCTTTTTTTGTTTTTCGTTGATTATTTTTAAAACACATATTTTTAATAGAGTTTTAACTAGTCGCTCCTTAAAAAGCTGTTTTTTGACTTTGAAAATTATATTTGCCTAAAAAGATTCGGAGAACAAGTTCGAGCCAAAGAAGAATTTGTTGTTTGATTTGATTCAATCTCATCTTCAAATTGTATCCAATCCCTGCTAATAATGCATTATTAATATCTCCAGCCACTCCTTTCAGGAAGTTTAATCCTAAGGAGTGGTTTCTTTTTAAATGAGAGATACAAGGTTCTATGGCTGCTCTTGCCCGGAATCTTAATCTGGCTACTTGTTGCCCATATTTTGTTTTTTCTTTTTTTGCGGGAAGCAAAATTGCTGTTCCTTCCACTTCTTTGATTCCTTTAAATCCTCTGTCTGTAGTGGCTTTCGTAGGTCTTGTTCCGCCAACGGATTTTCTTACCCTCTCACTCTGTGCCAATGATTCTTCAAGAGTTTTACTATCGTGAGGATTGCCAGAAAATCTCTTTACCGAGCTGATGATCCCTGTTTTCCGACCTCTTACTACTGCTACTTTTGTCCCAAACTCGTATGCTTTTCCCGATTTTCCTTTCGCAATACACGCAACTTGTGGCTCGTGAAGACTGTAAATTTTATCTTTCGTGGTACGTTCTTGGGTGAGTGCTTTAAGGTAAATTTTAAAAACGTCTTCGTAGCCTTTCAAAACATCTTTAGGAAGTTTTCTTTCCAATTCCCGAAGAACTCTTTTACCAATCGTCCTGAGCTTTTTCCTCGCCATTTTTGCCTTCTTCTGTCTTCTGGGATGATGTCCAAAAAAAGCGTCCCGCAATAATTGTTTGCTCACTCTTCTGTAGCTTTGTCTTTGTACAACGCTCTCTTTTTCTGCTATTTTTCTACAATTGTCGATTACTTTTTTTGCTAATTTGGCATCGGTAGGAAAGGTAATGTTCTTCTCCTGAACCGTCGTATCTACCTGAACTTCATCTTCTGTTTTGGCTTTGGGATGGAGAGAAACGCTTTGTCCCAAAAGAAATTCCAAACCCTTATCTCCAATTCTTTTTCTGAAGTGTACAAAATTGCTCGGATCGAAAGGCTGCTCTGTCTGGAAAAAGGTTTCTCCGGTAAAATATTGCCAATACGCATTCTCAATCCATCTCTCTATTACACTTTCATCACTTTCTTTAAACATTTCCTTGAGCAAAAGCATTCCTGCTATTTTACGGATAGCAATAGAAGGTCTTCCGTTTTCTGAAAATAATTTCTCAAACTCTGACTCCATTTTATCCCAGGAAATCTCCCCAGCTAATTTTACCACCGGATGCTCCATATTAATAAGCTCCGTAAGCCTGGTCTTGAATAAATTCTGCTGTAAATCCTCTCTTATTTTGCCTAACATTTTGCCACTTTTTATATCCTAAAAATACAATTTATTGCAATTTTTTACAACGATTTTTTACGAAATATAAGTGCATAAAACTGATAATCAAAATATTACTTGGTTTTTAAGGAATGACTAACTAAAAGACAATTTCAATACATTTTCAAAATACTTACATTTGAAATTCTAAAATTAGATGACTCACTAACTTATGAAAGTACGGTTCAACATATTTATTTTCGGTATTTTATTTTTTCTAAATGGTTTTGTCAAAGCCCAGAAAACCTCTGATAAAAAAGCAGTTGATACGGTCTCCTACCTTAGAAAATTTGAGATGAATAAGGATAAATACATCGGCAAGCGTTTCGGATTATTAATGAAAGACATGATACAGATGCAGCCCAAAATGGCAAAATCAGTCTTTAATGAAGACGTAAATAACCCAATGACCAGCACTGCTTTCAGGTTTTCAGAGAAAAGTTTTGATGATACCCATACGCCAACTCTCATCGTAAAATGGAGAACGGATGATATCCCAACCGGGCCGATTCAGTTTGCGGAGGAGGGAAACAATTACCGCTTCTCCCTTGGTCAGAAGAATATGCTGGAAAAGAAAATCATCAAAGATATTGCCCTGGTCAACCCACAATAATCCCCTTCGAAACGGAGACTTCTGGCTTTACAGATGTTTCGGTTATTTCCCGTTAAAAGCGGACATGGTATTATTAATTCCGGCAAAAACGAATGACAAAGAAGCTTTTGTAAATTTTTCAATTCTCTCCGAAAGCTTTTCAGATTCTTCAGCATTCCATGTTCCCAAAACGTAATCTACCTGTTTCCCTTCAGAAAAATCGGCGGAAATTCCGAAACGCAACCTTGCATAGTTCTGTGTCTGCAGCACTTCATTAACATTTTTCAGTCCGTTATGTCCCGCATCAGACCCTTTTGCTTTCATCCTCAATGTTCCGAAAGGGAGTACCAGATCATCCGTAACAATCAATACATTTTCCAAAGGGATATTCTCTTTCTGCATCCAGTATCTTACCGCATTTCCCGACAGGTTCATATAAGTATCCGGTTTTAAAACCAATACTCTTCTTCCTTTATACTTTCCGTCTGCCATCCATCCGAAATTCGTGGTATTGAATGAAGCTTCCAATGTTTCTGCAATTTTATCTGCGACTTTAAATCCTATATTATGACGTGTATTTTCATATTCTGCACCTTTGTTACCAAGGCCCACTATTAAATATTTCATTGAGAAATTTTTTGCAAAATTAAGGCATTAAAAATAAAAACTCAACCTTCGGAAAGATTGAGTTAAAATATTATTTAAAAAATTAATTCTTACAGGGGTTTGTAGATATAATTGATTCCAAAACCTACTCTCATATAAGTCTGCGCGTCATAAAGGTAATCTGTCGTTAAGAATACCGGACTTGGGATAGGTGTCATAAGATCCGTCACAGAAATTCTCTTAGGGCTGTTTGGTGATAAAATAAAACTTTCACTATCATTGATTTCAGTATTCAGTAATCTCGAAACTTTATATCCAAAAGGCAATAAGGTAAACGGACTGATCTGGGTATCATAAGAAAGAAATTCGTATCCGTATTTTGTCGTTACCCCTCCCCCAATCGGGCCGTAGGCTCTTGTTACTTTAGATACATTATCTCCTGTATATTCATATTTCGTCTTGGAATAATCTGTAAATGCGAAAACCGTTCCTGAAACGTCAGGCCCATTTTTCATAATGATAGAATCCAGTTTGGCCGTAGAAGCTTCATATTTCAGATCATATGTTGACTTCGTCTTTTTATACAGCGTCTGAGGCCCCGGAGTTGTAGACGGCGGAACAGGATCCGCTCTCTTAAAGAACGATCGGTTTTCTGAGATAGTAATCAGCTTTCCTGTAGGACCATAGGTAAATAATTGGGAATAAGAAATACTGTCCTTATCTAAATTCCCGTCATTGTCAAGATCTAAGAATCCCATAAAATCAATTTTACTGATTTTATCACCGCTGTACGCAATATTGGTAACCGAACCACTGTCTGTGAGTACTTTTGTAAGCTGCAAACCATTATAATGGTATTCGGCAAGGGTATCTGAATCTGTAATTTCTCTAAACAATGCTCTTGGTCCGGTAAGCCCTGTATCAGGATTAAGGTCGATCAGCGAATTTCCGTCCTCATCTATCATTTCCTTACAAGAATGAATAGAAGATAGACCTGCAATGAGTAAAATAAAGTAGAAAAGTTGTTTCATTTTCAGGTATTTGATAAATTTTTCACAAATATAATTTTTTTTTGAATAAAAAATATATTTTTCTTGATATTATAGTAAAACCAGCAATAAAATATTTGGCCTTTATCTTTTAAAAGAAATGGGACTATTTTCCGTCACTGGGCTCAGCACATCCCGGAAAATGATTCCACCGATACCGGAGAATAGCTTCAGCCCTGTTTCTTTTAAACGGAAAAAGCCTGAAAACATTGTTTTCAGGCTAATAAATTTATTTTTACCCAAGACAAAGCGGTTCATTTGCCAGGAAATAGAAAAAACATTTGCTATGATCAGTACGGTTGCATTACAGAGGTTGTAAGCACAGACTGTGACATATCTGTATTGAGATAGGTACTGTTAACCGCTTTTCCGATTCCCAATGTACCGTTGTTTAAGTTTCTTTTGGTACATGCTACTTTAACTGCATAATTATTTTTTTGAGGAACATTAGAAAGCGTCGCGTTTAGGTTGAATATCTTATACGCTCCGTCTGTACCAATCAAAACATCTGTTCTTACCGCCTTCAGCTGATTATCGACAAAAATTCCGCAGGCAAATCCTGTAGAAGAATTATTATTACCTGTTTTCTGTGCAGTCGTCTGAAACGTGAAAAATACTTTGTTTGTAGAGGACGTTACGGAATAGGTATCCTGAGTTCCCGGAAGCACTGTCCATGCATTTGTAATAGTCATATTTTCCTCATAAGGATCTGTAGAACCACTTCCATTACCAAATTGAGCCCCTGTTTTATCAGCCACCGTATTCATAAAAAACACCGACATACTGCCTTGTCCCTCTGCTATTTTAATGCTTTTCCAATCATTTACTCCAAGAGCAGAATTATTATGAAGAATTGTTCCGGCATCCCCCGCAGATCCTTTTACAGTATTGGTACCTCCTATTCTTAACTCTTTTCTTAGCCCTAAATCTCCATTAATATCCAACATATTAACAGGTGTTCTGGTATTTATTCCCACTTGTGCAAAAAAGCAAACTGAAAATAATGATAATGTGATAAAAAATATTTTCTTCATGATTTAGTTTAAGATATTGTTAAATACTTGAGGAATTTCATAAACATCTACTTTAAGAGAAGACTGCGTGATAAAATCATCGATATTCTCTGCAACATTAATTCCTATACCTAAGGTCGCATTTGTATTAAATGATCTAAGCCTGGAGCATGCTACACTTACAGTATGCGGGCCTTTGGCAAGGTTCTCTGCCATACCAATCTGGTTATGCGTAATAAATGTGCTGGCTGCACTGCTGGCTTTAAGATTTCTCTGTCTTAAATTCACCAATTTATCATCCACAAAGATTCCGCAGGCATAATCGATAGAGATATCGGGAGAATCATTCGACGGAAAGTTTGCCTGAACAACAGTTTCAAACTGAAAATAGGTTTTACTCTTCTCACTGAAAACAGTAAAAGATTGAGAAGACACTCCGGGAATTTTTTTAAATCTGCTCAAGCTGTTAAGATCAGCATCTTTTACCAGCGAAGTAGACCTTGAATTCCCGTTACCGGAAACTTCATTCCTTGAAAAGGTAACCCCTGTTCTGTCAGCATAAGAATTATTAAAAATTAAATAAAACTTATTCGGTTCATATTCCGGAATACGGAGGGTTTTCCAGATCGGCGCAGATCCCGGCCCCTGAGAAACTAAAATCTGGTCATTGGTACCTTCGGAAAGCACAGCATTGGTGGTATTGGAAACCGCAAGTTTACCTCTAAGGTTTACATCTCCATTTACATCCAGCGTAGATTTCGGGGTGTCTGTTTTTATTCCCACCTGCGCAGAAAGTGACAATCCTATAGAAACATATAGGAGTGATAATATTTTTTTCATTGAAGTCTTCTGATTAGTTAGTTTTGTACGTTACATATTCAATGACATCTACTTTAAAATCAGATTCCTGAGTAAACGCATTGGATACCGTGTTTGAATTATCGATATTTCGTCCTATGGCAAATAAGGTGTTTGAATTGGAGGATTCAATCTTACGGCATGCTACTTCAATAGTCTGACTCCCTTCAGGTACATTCTGCTCTGTATAATTAAGAGTAAAAATATAATCCTGAAAACCTCCTTTATCTGTATTATTATTCGAAGTGATTTTATCGGGACGTACCGCAACGAGTTTATTATTTCTGAAAACACCGCAGGTAAAAGTAACACTCTGTGGCGTACCCGCAGCCGGAGCCTTCATTTCAATGCCAGTCTGAAACTGGTAGGTAAGCCGGTTCTTAGCATTTTTAATCTCAAAAACATTCCTAAGATTATCAATTTTCACCCATCTTCCTTTAGCTGTATTCGAAAAATCATCACCGACGCTATTGGTATAAATACCGTCTGCTGCAATACCGCCGGATAAAGAGGTAATGCCTGCCTGATCGGATGATAGATAAGAATTAATCAGCTTGTATTGACCTTCTTCGATGAAGGAAACATTCAATGATCTCCAAACCGGAGGTAAACCTGCTCCTTGAGAAACCAACACCTGGCCATTGAGTCCGGCATTTCCTGCCTGATCAGAAGTACCGCCAACTTTAAGCTCTTTTCTTAAGGTAGTTTTCCCGTTGATATCGAGAACTGCATTGGGGGTACTTATCCCAATTCCCACCTGAGCGTACGCCTGAACTGAACACATCAGAACAGCTATACAATGATAACTAGATTTTTTCATAATAAGGGGCTGCAAAGGTAAATATTTTTTACCTAAAATTCCACTTATTACCTCCTAATTCAATAGAAATAAGTTAATTATAGCATAGAAATAACCCTATCAAAAAGTAGAATTATTTCTATAAATCGCGAATTAATTACCCTGATGCCAGGATGGATTTTAACAGATAATTCACCTCATCGACATTTATCACATTGCCTTTTCTCATCATAAGGTGATTTCCATCTTTACCGATTTTCTCCTTCAGCTGCGCTTCAGACGGGTTTTTCGTCAGGTAATTAATAATATGTTTGAACTTGTCTGTCTGATAAAATTTGTCTTGAGGGTTGCTTGGAAAGTAGCCCAGAAACACCCCGTTTTTCATAACAATTTTCTCAAAACCAATGTCTGAAGCGAGCCATTTTAAGGCCACACTTTTCAGTAAATTAATAGCTTCTTTTGGAAGATTTCCGAAGCGATCTACCAGATCTGACTCAAATTTCTGGAGTTGTTCTTCGTTTTCAATATCTGCAATCTTCTGGTAAAGCGATAATCTTTCCTCGATATTAGAAACATAAGAGTCCGGAAGCATAAGTTCCAGATCGGTATCAATATTTACATCTTTTACTGATTTAAACAGCTTTTTACGATCTTCCTCATTGTCAAACAAGCTTTCAAATTCCTCATCATCCTTCAACTCTTCCAGAGCCTCCTGCATGAGTTTCTGATAGGTTTCAAAGCCCATCTCATTGATAAAACCACTCTGCTCAGCTCCCAATAAATCTCCGGCTCCACGAATTTCAAGGTCTTTCATGGCAATCTGGAATCCGCTTCCAAGATCTGAAAACTGCTCAATAGCTTCAAGACGCTTCCTGGCGTCTGAAGTCATCATATCATATGGCGGGGTGATCAGATAACAGAAAGCCTTTCTGTTGCTTCGTCCTACTCTTCCTCTCATCTGGTGAAGATCTGCCATTCCGAATCTTTGGGCATCATTAATAAAAATGGTATTGGCATTAGGCACGTCTACCCCACTTTCAACGATCGTGGTAGACACTAAAACGTCATATTTCCCTTCCATGAAATCTAAAACATTTCTCTCCAACTGCTTACCATCCATTTGCCCGTGACCCGTAATTACCCTGGCATCAGGAACCAGCCGCTGAATTAATCCGGCAATATCTTTAAGGTTTTCAACCCTGTTATTAATAAAATAAACCTGACCATCACGCTGAAGCTCATACGAAATCGCATCACGGAGGATCTCTTCACTAAAACCTATTAGCTGCGTATCAACAGGCTGTCTATTAGGTGGTGGCGTTTTAATAACCGACAGATCTCTTGCAGCCATTAGGGAGAACTGAAGCGTTCTCGGGATCGGCGTTGCTGTCAGGGTTAACGTATCCACATTGCTTTTAATTGTTTTAAGTTTATCTTTTACCGAAACTCCGAACTTATGCTCTTCATCGATAATCAGTAATCCCAAATCTTTAAATTTCACAGAAGTACTTACCAGCTGGTGAGTACCTATAATAATATCTACTTTTCCATCTTTTAAAGCCTCGAGGGTCTCAGATTTTTGTTTGGCCGTTCGAAATCGGTTGATATAGGCTACGTTTACAGGAAAATCTTTTAATCTGTCCCTGAAACTTCGGTAATGCTGAAAAGCAAGAATGGTGGTAGGCACCAGAATGGCCACCTGTTTTCCATCTGTGGCCGCCTTAAAAGCAGCACGGATCGCCACCTCGGTTTTACCGAAACCTACATCTCCGCATACAAGACGATCCATCACCGTACTGGCTTCCATATCTTTTTTAACATCAATGGTTGCCTTTTCCTGATCCGGTGTATCCTCATAGATAAAACTGGCCTCAAGCTCATTTTGCAGATAAGAATCGGTGGAATACGAAAAACCCACCGCAGTTTTCCGCTGCGCGTAAAGCTTAATAAGATCAAAGGCAATCTGCTTAACTTTAGCTTTAGTTTTCTGCTTTAATGATTTCCAGGTGGGTGATCCCAGTTTACTGAGAACAATCTCCTTTCCGTCCGGACCGTTGTATTTGGATATTTTATGGAGGGAATGGATGCTAACATACAATAAGTCCCCGTTTTTATAGCTAAGTTTAAAACATTCTTGAATTTTCCCGTCATTATTCACCTTGACTAATCCCATGAATTTGCCGATGCCGTGATCGATATGGGCGATATAGTCTCCTACTTTTAATGACATCAGGTCTTTAAGAGTCAGCTGTTCTGACTTCGCAAACGTATTTTTTGCTTTATACCTCTGGTAACGGTCAAAAATCTGATGATCCGTATACACCAGCAATTTGTGATCAAGATCTAAAAACCCTTCGTGAAGCTCAGATTTAAAGCTTTTAAACGGTAGCTCATGTTTGAGTTCCTCAAAAATAGACTCCAGTCTTTCCTTTTGCTTTTCAGTGGAAAAAGAGATCCAGGTAGCAAACCCTTCTTCCTGCCTGTCTTCAAGATCCTGAATCAATAATTCAAAGTTTTTATGGAAAGAAGGCTGAGCCGTCTGATTAAAAACAATGGGGGTAAGCTCAATCAGCCCCTCAATTTCAACGGTCCCGAAATCCACGGTTTTGAATTTCTTATAATCAAATAAAAACTCCTGATCTGAAATAAATAATTCCTGAGGACGGCGATGGGCAATATCTTTATTTAAAGTCTCATATTTTTCAAGGGCTTTTTCATAGAAGGCCTTAATTTTATGCATGCCCAACATTCCGTTTTTTGAGACGACAAAACTGTCTTCTGGCAATAACTGAAGCAGAGAAACCCTCGATCCTGTTACCGAAAAATTCATATTGGATACCAATTGCAGCTCATTTACTTTATCAATGGAAAGTTGAGATTCAATATCAAATGTTTTAATACTTTCCACTTCATTTCCAAAAAAAGTGATTCGATAAGGTTTTTCGTTGGAATACGAGAAAACATCTACAATTCCGCCCCGTACAGAAAACTCACCCGGTTCAGATACGAAATCTGTCTGCCCAAAATGATAATGATTCAGCAGTTCATCAACAAAATCAAAGTCAAGCTGGTCGCCGACTTTAATATGATGTGAAATAGCACGGAAATCTTCCTTTTTTAATACCTTCTCAGACAATGCTCCCGCATAGGCAACAATCACTTTAGGCGATCTTTCGGATGTAATTTTGTTTAAAACCTCAGTCCTCAGAACCAGATTGGCATTCTGAGTTTTTTCTACCTGGTAAGGATCCAGATGGGTAGCCGGAAAATAAAGAACTTTTTCCTTTCCCAACAAATCTTCCATTTCTGTATTGGCATAGAGTGCATCTTCTTTTTCGTCCACCAAATACAGCACATTTTTCTTATGGCTAAGAAAAAGCTCTGCTGTAAAAAGGGAAACGGCAGATCCCGCACTTCCTTTTACAGAAATATGATCATTTTTTTCAAGCTGGACAAAAATCTCGGCTCCGAACTCTTTTTTAAGAATTTCAGGAAGAAACTTTTCACTGATGGTTTTTAACTGCATACGTAATGATGATATAAACGACAAAAGCGATTTCGGGAGTTTTCCGAAACCGTTTGGTCTCTACAAAGATACAAAACAAAAATTATTTAAAATAAATCTCTAATAATTGAATAAATTTCATACTTTTATGCCTAATAAATTACAAAACAGCGGATAACCCCGTATGTAAATAATAACGACATTAATTATATCCTGTTTTAAATAACACTTCTAAATATTTAATTTAAAATTCACCAAAGCTTCGAAATCAATTCGAAGCTTTTTTCTTTAAAGCAGGCTAAAATTCTTTAAACTCGGATCAAGTACAAAAGTTGGGGAGTAGGCAAAAAAGTGTAGATACTATAAGATGAAATTTTTTGCGCTCGCAGATTTTGCAAATGATACAGATTCTTTTCCTTACACTTTACATATTGAACACGAAGCCAACCCATTTTTTTTGACAACTCCCGTTTTAAGTCTCACCAAACCGTTCTACCTATAAAAGACCGGAAAAGATAAGCAAAGAAAATCAACGATATCATCTGTGAAAATCCGTACGATCTGTGGGAAGTAAGAATATTCGTGCATTCGTGGCGATAATATGCAGCCTTCAATTTTATCTTTGATAAAATCCTTGCGTCTTAAAAACATAAAGTATTAAAAAATATCTTTGCGACTTTGCGAAAAACCAACAGAAACAGCACTATCTGCGATCTGTGGGAAATAAAAAGTATTCGTGCATTCGTGGCAAAAAATACATCTAAACAATTTCTCCCCAAGTTTTGAAACTGATCCTTAAACTCTCGCTAAATATTGATTTTTAACTATTTTTTTTAATTAAAAGTTAAAATTTCAAAGTCTCAGCACAGTGGCATATTGTTTGAAAACTAGAATGTACCAACATAACGAAATTTAATATTATGAAAAAAACAATCAAAATTCTGGGGCTGTTCGCCCTAATCTGCTTTATGATCAGCACCCTCTCATCATGCAGCAATGATGATGACCCTACCAACAACGATTTTTTTGCCGGAACGTATAAAGGAAGTGTTTCCTATACAGACGATTCTACAACTGTTACAAAAGATAACGGGAGCGTATTTGTAACGAAAATTGCCAGTGGGACAAAGTATAATTTTGCTTTCTCAGACGGCATTCCGGATCTAAATGGCATAGAATTTGAAAAACAGGGAGATCATACCCTGATCATGATTGGCTCCAACGGAACCTCCTATATCAGAATTGATAATAACGAGCTTAAAATATTTTATACAAAAGACGGCCGAACCTGGACTGCCAACTGTACACGCTAAACCAAATCAATCACACATACCTATCAATCGGCTTCTCCTTTCCGGAGAAGCCGATTTTGTTAATCCTGCCTCCCGCCTTCAGTATCAATTCCCAAACTTTGTAAACAGACAAAGAGTTTAAGAGGCTGTTTAAATTTTATTGCCAAAAATTTTTATAGCTATTTTGAGATGGATTTTTTGCTTCGTGTTTGCAGATTTAGCGGGCTAAATCAAAAATAGGAAGTGAAAAATACGCTCAAAAGAGCATCAAAATGGAGCAATGATCAACTTCAATAAGAATAATAAATAAATCGGTAAAATTTTAACCAGGCTCTTAATCGTTTGAAAATGAAGAATAGAAATCCGAAGTGTACCCGCCACCATTTTTGTCCCGGCCTGTAAAAATCTTCATTCACTCAACAGAACAGTCATCATCCTAACACCTCCGCTTTAAGGACATCGGAACATCGCTTTGGTCTGCCTTCTAATCAACAACAGGAATGGTAAATCATTTAATCTTTTTTTAAGCACTGATAAACTTAAGTTAAGTTTGAAAAACTAAAGTTTTCAGTCTGATTTTTACCTACCTTTGATTCAACAAAAAAACAAATCCAACCCCTATGAAAAAATTTTTAACAGCAATGTCACTGGTCTTAGGACTCGGACTTGCTACCGCTCAGCAAGCTGCTCCTGCAACCCCATCCAAAACCCAGCAGGTAGCCAAAACGACAACAAAGACGGCCTCTAAGGATGTGAAAACGGCTAAAACTGCACCAACATCAACAAATGAAGCCAAAATGAAAAAAGACGGAACTCCTGACAAGAGATACAAAGAGAATAAAAAATTAAAAAAAGACGGAACACCGGACAAAAGGTATAAAGTAAACAAATAAACTCAACATATAGTTGTTATTTTCATAATCAAATTTCGAAGAACCGATGATCAAAGATTCATCGGTTTTTTTATTCCTTTTGTACATACATATTCTTTTTATTTGCCACGAATGCTAGAATTATTTAAATAGCGTGGCTTCAGCCCAATGATAAAATCACAAATCAAATAGAGGACTTTAGTACAAATTGATTATAAATTTCAGCTAAAACCTATAGGAGTATCATCTTTTTTAGACGGGCTGAAGCCCGCCCCTATTGATATGGTAGAATATTTTATGGATCGAACTCAGGCTGATAACACCGGTCATTTTTTTGCTTTGCAGTTCTGGCTTTTATTAATAGAATGATTGGGGGAAACTTCAAGCAATTTAGTAATGAAAAAAAATATTTTCATTCAGTTTTTTTTTCAGATCAGATTCATATATTTTTCTTCTGCTTTAAATATTGAACATGAAGTTTTGCAAGCTTTTCGAGCATTAAACATTTTAAGGTTTTCCAACATCAAAAAAAATTAAATGGACTCATCAACTTTCGATTAAAAATGTCATAAGATTCTTTACTAATTTATAAATTTGAACCATGTTAAACTTCATAAAGAAAAATGCGGCGCTGGTATGGGCAAAAAAACATGTTCAAAAGGCAGACGAATTCAAAAAAAATGCAGAAAAAAATCAAGAGGACCTTTTACTTTCCCTCGTTGACACCGCTAAAAAAACCCTTTTTGGAAGAGAACATGATTTTGAAAGCATCAAATCGGTTAAAGATTTTCAGGATCGTGTGCCTGTAGGAGACTATGAAGTTTTGAAGCCATATATTGAAAGAGTAAAAAAGGGTCAGGCCAATATTCTGTGGACAGAAACGCCTGAATATTTTGCCAAAACTTCAGGAACAACTTCGGGTGCGAAATACATTCCGATCTCAAAAGAAGGAATGCCTTTTCAGATAAAAGGAGCTCAAAGCGCTCTTTTCCACTATATCGCCAAAAAAAATAATGCTGATTTTGTAAAAGGAAAAATGATCTTCTTACAGGGAAGTCCTGAACTGACGGAAAATTTCGGCATAAAAGTCGGTCGGCTTTCAGGGATTGTTGCCCATCACATTCCCAACTACCTACAGAAAAACAGACTTCCAAGTCTCAAAACCAACATGATAGAAGACTGGGAAGCGAAAGTAGACAAAATTGTTGAGGAAACTGAAAAGGAGAACATGACCTTAATTTCGGGAATCCCCCCATGGTTGATTATGTATTTTGAGAAATTAACTGGAAAAAAGGGACAAAAGATTAAACAGATTTTCCCCAATCTTCAACTGATTGTTACAGGAGGGGTAAACTATGAGCCTTACCGCGACAAAATGGAAGAGCTGTTAGGCGGAAAAGTAGATATTGTGCAGACCTTCCCCGCTTCGGAAGGATTTTTTGCTTTTCAGGATGATTATACCCAAGAAGGTTTATTGCTTTTAACCCACCATGGAATTTTCTATGAATTTATTTCGTTGGAAGACTATGGTAAACCCGGTGCCAGAAGATTAACGTTGAAAGAAGTTGAGCTGAACAAAGATTATGCTTTAATTTTAACGACCAATTCAGGACTTTGGGCTTATTCTATAGGAGATGTCGTAAGATTTATTGATAAAAATCCGCACAGAATTCTGGTGAGTGGAAGAACCAAACATTTTACCTCAGCATTTGGAGAACACGTTATAGCCTATGAGGTGGAAGAAGCCATGAAAGCAACTTTGAAACAACATCCGGCCCAGATCACCGAGTTCCATCTTGCCCCACAGGTTAACCCTCATGAGGAACTTCCCTACCATGAATGGTTTATAGAATTCGAAAAAGAACCTGAACATTTAGATCTGTTTAAAGCAGAACTCGATAGGCAGCTGAGAAAAAAAAACACGTACTATGATGATTTAATTTCCGGTCATATTTTACAACCACTTCATATTTCAAAAATGAGCAAAAATGCATTTAACGAATACGCCAAATCGCAGGGTAAATTAGGTGGACAAAATAAAACTCCAAGACTTGCCAATGACAGGAAAATTGCAGATTTATTGGAAATTTACAAACTTTAATCACATTTTTTTAATTCCGGAAAGCTATATTCAAAAAAAATTATAAATTTGAAAAACTAAAAAATAATAATGAAAGCATCTGTACTTTTAAAATCATCTTTATTGACTTCTCTCTTTGTAATTTCCTCTTGTGCTACGACAAAATATACAGAAGATACATCTAAAAATGACTATTCCAATTTGCAGGCAGGCAGAATGTATACTGTGAAGATGAAAGATGGCTCTAAAAGCCAAAAAATGTTGTTCCGAAATATTGACGGAGATAACTTAATCGGTACAGCTGGTAAAAAAGACAGCACAGAAGTTATTATTCCCAAAGCAGATGTAGCAGCAGTAAGAGATAATAAAAAGGCGGCTATCACCACAGGTGCCGTAGTGATAGGTGCTGCAGGCGTAGCGGCCATCGTTTTAAGCTCAAGCCGTGCTGACTAAAATAGATACTGTCTTTTGAACTCTATTTGATTTATCATTTAAAAATCGATCATATCAATAGCCCTAAGTGAATATTTAGGGCTATTTTTGTGCATGATTTCTTTTACGCCCTTGAAGACATTACAGAATGTCGAATTCAGGAATCTTCTTACCGGAAGATTTTTTATTGTTTTAGCCTTTAGAATGCTCGCTACTTTATTGGGATGGTGGGTATACCAGTTGACAAAAGATCCTTTTTCTATCGGGCTTATCGGCTTATCAGAGGTCATCCCTGCAGTAAGCTGTGCCTTATACGCGGGACATGTGATTGACATGAATGAGAAGAAAAGACTTCTGCTGATCTGCAATTACGCCTATATTTTCCTGATTGCACTTTTACTGATTCCTGCCTTTTTGAATGTAGAAATGCACTTCACAGGACATGAGATTACGTATTTCATTTATGGGGTCATTTTCTTCACAGGTATTGCGAGAGCGTTTATCGGTCCCATGATCCCCGTGATGATCCCGAAGATTGTACAGAAAGAAAATCTTCCCCATGCGATTACTCTGAACCAGGCGACATTTCTGGTTTCTTCTGTCTGCGGACACGCGATCGGAGGTTTTCTGATTGGCTATTTTGGGGTCAAATGGACACTTTTGGTCATTATTTCATTAATATTTATCGCATCCCTGTTCTTTTTTCAATTAAACAAGCAGGAATCTGAGCATAAAAAAGGACAGATAAACGTGGTGGAAAGTATGCGTGAGGGAATTGCTTATATTTTTAAAACCAAAGAAATTCTCGGAGCCCTGTGCCTTGATATGTTCGCCGTACTCTTCGGGGGTGCTGTAGCGATGATCCCCGTCTATGCCACTGATATTTTAAAAGTGGGTGCTGAAGGATTTGGATTTCTCAATGCCGCTTCAGATATCGGATCCATGTGTATTATCACCATCCTGTCTCTTATCCCTTTACGTAAAAATCAGGGAAAAATATTATTGGGGGTGGTCACGGGTTTTGGGCTTTGCATCATTGGGTTCGGATTATCAAACTGGTACTGGCTTTCGTTCATGTTTTTGGTTTTAAGCGGTATGCTGGACGGTATTTCAGTGGTTATCCGCGGAACAATTGTTCAGCTTAAAACACCAGATCACATCCGTGGTAGAGTATTGAGTGTAAACTCAATTTTTATTATGTCCAGCAATGAAATGGGACAATTTGAAAGCGGGCTTTCAGCGAAGCTTTTGGGAGTGGTCCGATCTGTAGTTTTTGGAGGAACCATGACCGTGCTTGTAGCCCTTGTCGTAGGAAGTACAAATCCAAAATTAAGAAAAATGCAATATTAATCCCATAAAGGGCATTTAATTAAATATATAATAAAAACTTTAATTCAACGTTAATAATTTTTTTATATTTGTATATTAAATCCCCCTTTATGAAAAAAACTCTACTCACCTTCCTTTTTTCATTGTTCGGTGCTTTCATGCTAGCACAAACAACATATGAAAAGACCTTAAATGAAAAGGCAAGAAAAATATCCGACATTAAGACAATCGCCGACTGCGATAAACTTTTTGATGAATTTTCTGCCTTGAAAAGAAACCCGGATCCTTACCGATGGAAGGCCTACTACTATGCAGGCCTGGCTCTTTATAATAAAGCCGAGCTTATTCTAAAAAGCAATAAAAAAAACGGTGTAGAAAATGTAAACGGACTTGCTGAAAAATACGTCCTGGGAAGTTTAACTGCCGCCCCTGATGACAAAGAAAACAATGATTTACTGAAACTCATCCTTGAACAGCGCTCAAGATTAGGCGTAAACGGTACTATTCAACCGAAAAAAAAATAGTTTTCAGAAAAAGTATTCATTAATTAAAAAATTCAGCACATGAAAAAAGCATTACTGTTTATAGCATTTTTAATATCTCACCTTTTTCTGGCTCAAAACAATGACTGCCTCACTGCGATTCCTATATGCAGCAATGCCGACATTACCCTAACCCCCAGCGGAATAGGAAACCAGGATGAAGGTAATGTAGGCTGCCTTAACGGAGAAAATAATTCTATTTGGTTTACCTTCAGTACCCTCACTGCCGGAACATTAACTTTTGTTATTAACCCGGTAAATAATGTGGATTATGACTGGGCTCTTTACGGACCTGACCTGAACTGTACGCAAATTCAGACCGCAACACCCCTTCGATGCTCTTATGACGCACCCCCTCCTTACCAGACCGGACTTAATATGACGTCTTTGGATACCTCTGAAGATGCAACATATGACAACCTGGGAAATCCGGCAGATGGAATGGTGAAATACATTGATGTTCTGCCGGGACAGATCTATTACTTACTCGTGGATAATTTTTCACCAACGATCTCTCAGTTCTCTCTGACATTCGGAGGAACAGCAGGATTATTAACACCATTTGATGATCCTAATTTACAACCTTTCCCATTTGTAGTACCTGGTGCTGACCATGACGGTAATATTGATATTTGCGGAAATCCTGTAACATATGATTTTTCTACACTAACAACGGAAATTTTAAACGGCAATCCTAACTTTCAGGTAAAATACTATAAAACAGCTACGGATGCATTGGATGATGTAAGTGCCATTACAACTCCTATTCCCGTTAATACAACAGATACCTACCACTATGTAATTAGTTACGTGGATCCTACAAGCCCTGCGAGCTTTTTAAATAAGTGTAAACAGTTTGGCCAGATTAAATTTGTCGACCGGTCGTTTGTTTTAACAGGACTCACTCTAACGGAATGCAGCAACAATAATTCCGGGACAGCTCTTTACGACCTGATCTCCATTGATATCGGATTAACTCCGAATCTTGACGTAAAATATTACCCCTCCATGGCAGATCTAAACGCAGGAACAAGCGAAATCACAGTTCCTTACGCCTATACATCAGCCCCGGGGTCTGTCTTTGTAAAAGCAACCAATGAATTCGGATGTATCACCATCGCTGAGATTAAGCTGAATTTCCATCCTATAGTAAACGTTAATAACAATGCTATTTTAAGATCCTGCTTCCTTGAAACCAACCATTCAACAGCAACATTCAATCTTACCGCTGCGGCCGTAACATCAGAAAACGGAATTACAAAAACCTACTATCCGTCTATGCAGGATGCCGTGAACGGAACCAACGCAATTCCGAATCCTCAGGATTATACTGCTCCCAACGGCGTAGCGTATATAAAGGTCTCCAATGCACAGGGATGTTATTCCGTGGCTAAAGTTACACTGGAAGTCATTCCTCCGGTTTATTCTTCTGTTTTAAAAGAAAAAGTAATCTGTATGGAAGACACTACAACACTGGATGCCGGACCTGGATTCAACGGATACGAATGGAGCACAGGAGCCACTACACAGTCTATCACGAATGTAGGAGTCGGAACCTACTGGGTAAAACTAAAAACAGGAGACTGTATCGCTTTACAGACCGTAAAAGTATATCCTGCTGAAGAACCAGTAATCACCAATATTGACATTGCGACAACAACCGTAACCGTAAATGTAATTGGAGGAACAGCTCCCTACAAATACTCAATCGACAATGTAAACTGGCAAGATTCCAATATCTTTGAAAATGTATCCAGAGGAGACCATACCGTATATGTGAAAGACGCGTACAACTGTAATTCTGTAGATATTACTTTTGTACTTCCGAATCTTGTGAATGTCATTACACCTAATGGAGACGGCATTAATGATGAGATCGACTATTCATCTTTATCAGGTAAAAACGGACTGGTTCTAAGTATTTTCGACCGCTACGGAACCAAATTACACCAGGCCGACAAAAGCAACGGCTTTAAATGGGACGGAACCATTGGCGGAAAAAAAGTACCTACCGGTACCTACTGGTATTCGGTAACCTGGACTGAAAACAACAAAAAGAATACAGCATTCAAATTTTCAGGGTGGGTAATGGTTAAAAACAGAGACTAACGAACACGATTCAAAGAAACCGCTCTCTAAGGAGCGGTTTTTTACTCATAAAAAAAGAACATTAGGTTAATAATATTATTCTTATTTTCACGACACTATTATAAATTCATTTAAAATGAAAAAATTACTACTACTTTTTATATTATTTACATCAACACTGCTATTTTCGCAGTCGGATTGCGTCTCAGCAATTCCGGTTTGTGGAAATTCAGACCTATCTTATACTTCTCTTGGCCACGGAAATGTGGAAGAGGTTCTTGGAGGCTGTCTGTACAGTAATGAAAACCACTCTGTATGGTATTCTTTTACAATTGCCACGTCAGGAACTTTAACATTCACAATCAACCCGAATGTTTATGAAGATGATTATGATTTCGGGGTATACGGCCCTAATAAAGACTGCTCGGCATTAGGTGCCCCCATCCGATGTAACTACAGTGGCTCAGACGGTCCTACCGGACTAACACTCGCCCTTAACGGAAGTGCCACTAATGACACATGGAGTGCCTACATGGATGTAGTAGCCGGAGAAACCTATTATTTAATCGTTGACAACTGGTCAGGGACAGTCAATGGTTTTTCTTTAACCTGGGACGGGACGGCGACCCTAACCTCTGCATTTACAGATCCGGCATTAACCCCTTTCCCTTTTATTACTCCCGGCGCTCCCGGCCCTACTCCTGACTCTCCAAACGAAATCTTAAGATGTTCTTTACCTTCATCATTTGACTTCAGCTCATTAAACACAGCTATTCTGAATGGTAATCAAAACTTTACAGTTACTTACCACGATACCAGCAATGATGCAGTAACAGGAGATAACCCTATTACAGGATTTACCACAGTAGATGATACCAAAATATATTACTACCGACTGGAATACAATGACCCTAACAACCCTGACAATGCGGCTAACGGTTGTTTCCAGACAGGAGAATTTAAATTTAAAGAAGGAAATATCACTGCATCGGACGCCGTGGTATATGCGTGTAACAATAATAATGTGGGATCAGGATCATTCGATCTTACCACTGCTAACGTTTTTTCGGGCTCTAATATTACTAAAAAATATTATCCTACCGCAGCTGATATGACTGCTGGGACCAACGAAATTACCAACCCTACCCATTATAACTCTACAGCACCTAAAAAAGTATATGTAAAAGTAACCACAACCGACGGATGTTTTGATGACGCTGAAATTACCTTATCATTCTTCCCGCTTGTCGTGGTTAGAGAAGCAAGTCTTGAATCTTGTTATATTCCGACAAATGTCACTACTGCTTCATTTGACTTAACTACAGCCAATGTTTCAACACTTACAAACCCAACAAAGAATTTTTACACTACTTTAGCGAATGCGACCAACGGCACCAACCCGATTGCTAATCCCACCAATTACATTTCTATAACGGCCCCCGTATATGTAAGAGTATACAGTACAGACGGATGTTATTCTATTGCTAAAATCAATCTAATCGTTTTACCTCCGGTAAAATCTACGGTATTAAAGGATCAGACGATCTGCGTTGAAGACACTACAACTTTAGATGCTGGACCAGGTTTTGACGGATATGAATGGAGCAACGGAGCAACCACTCAATCAATCACCAATGTTCCTGTAGGAACTTATTGGGTAAAATTACAGACAGGAAAATGCTTCACCCTTCAACAAGTGAATGTTTATCCTTCTATGCAACCCGTAATTTCAAGTTTAGATATTACAAATAATACGATCACAGTATATGCCGACGGAGGAAAAGCACCTTACAAATATTCAACAGACGGCATCAACTGGCAGGAATCTAACGTTTTCAGCGGACTTCCACGAGGTGAAAACAAAATTTTCGTTAAAGATGCTTATGATTGTGAACCTGTTAATATACAGGTAACAGTTCCGAACCTTGTCAATGCAATTACTCCAAATGGAGATAACGTAAATGACGAAGTAGATTATACAGCGCTGGCCTACAAAAAAAATCTTGTATTTACAGTGTATGACAGATACGGGAACAAATTGTATCAGGCAGATAAAATGAGAAACTACAAATGGGACGGAACTGCTTCAGGCAAAAAGATCCTTACAGGAACGTACTGGTACACCATCACATGGAATGAAAATGATAAAAACAATACCTCTACTAAATACAGTGGATGGATTCTTGTAAAAAATAAAGAATAAATTTCATTTTTATATTTAACTTAAATCACCTCAACCTGTTTGAGGTGATTTTTTTATACACTTTAAGAAATACCATTAATACAAAGATTTTAGAACTTATCCACAATAAATCTTGGCTAGTATTTTTTAATTCCTTATCAAATAAGCTATCTTTGCAGCATGGCGCAGAAAGAAACATTATCATCTCTTACCCACGGAAACTTCGCGAAAGAGCTGTCAATTGCTGATGGAAAAATGCCTCCTAATGCAGTAGATTTTGAACGTTTGATCATTGGTACTTTTTTAATTGATAAAAAAGGGCTCGACCATTCTATTGATTTACTGACTCCTGATGTTTTTTACGATCCGAGACATCAGGTAATTTTTGCTTCTATTTTAAAACTTTACGAAGGAAACCATCCTGTCGATCTTATGACGATTATTCAGGATTTGAAAAAAGAAGATAAGCTGTCTTCAGCGGGCGGAGATCATTATATTATTGATCTTACAATGGGAGTAAGCTCATCTGCTCACATCGAATATCACGTTCGCGTTATCCTTGAAAAATATATTTTAAGAAGTTTAATTAATGTTTCTGCCAATGTAATTGATTCGTCTTACAAAGAATCAACCGACGTTTTTGAACTGTTGGATAAAGCCGAACAATCATTTTTTGAAATTACCAACGGAACTATTAAAAAAGGATTCGATACTGCCAATTCATTAGTAAAACAGGCGATCGATACCATAAAATCTTTGAAAGACAAAGAAGGACTTTCCGGAGTACCTTCAGGATTTCGAGATGTGGATAAAGAAACCGGAGGTTGGCAGAATTCAGATTTAATTATTATTGCGGCACGTCCCGCGATGGGAAAAACGGCCTTCCTTCTTTCCATGGCGAGAAATATCGCGGTAGGTCACAAAATCCCGATGGCGCTATTCTCTCTCGAGATGGCATCGGTACAGTTGATCACCAGAATGATTGCTTCCGAAACAAGAATTTCATCAGAAAAATTAAGAAAAGGAACTTTGGACGATGAAGAGTGGCAAAGACTGTTCTCCAACGTATCTGAACTGGAAAATGCTCCTTTATATATAGACGAAACTCCTTCCCTTTCGATCTTCGACTTCCGTGCAAAATGCCGACGACTGGTAATGCAGCACGGCGTAAGAATTATAATGGTCGATTACCTTCAGCTGATGACAGCAGGAGGTGGCGGAAAAGGAGCAGGAAACCGTGAGCAGGAAATTTCCATGATTTCCCGTTCATTAAAAGCGATTGCAAAAGAATTGAACGTTCCTGTAATTGCACTTTCCCAGCTTTCCCGTAGTGTGGAAACGCGTCCCGGAAAAAGACCTCAGCTTTCTGACTTGAGGGAATCCGGAGCGATTGAGCAGGATGCCGATATTGTATCATTCATCTTCAGACCGGAATATTATAAAATTACCGTTTGGGATAATGATGAAGAAGGACAGGAAACCTCAACGGAAAATCAGGCAGAATTAATTATTGCAAAGCACAGAAACGGTGCAACTGCCGATGTAAGATTATCTTTCTTAAAACATTTTGCCAAATTTGCAGATATTGAAGCTGCTTTTGATGGCGGAAACGGAGGCGGATTCCCAAGTGGTTTTGGATCCAATGAGCCAAGTGGTTTTGATAAAATTAAAACGACTATTCAGCCGGGTGCAGCATTTGATTTGCCGGATAGTTCAAAACTTTCAGGTTCTTCAATGAACGATTTGGATGACGATGATGATTTTCCATTTTAAATAATTTTGAACATAAGATTAAGGTTACATCTTTCATAAACAATAAAGAAAAAATTCTTAGAGGCTGTTTAAATTTTATTGCCAAAAATTTTTATAGCTATTTTGAGATGGATTTTTTGCTTCGGGTTTGCAGATTTAGCGGGCTAAATCAAAAATAGGAAGTGAAAAATACGCTCAAAATAGCATCAAAATTGAGCAAAGATCAACTTCATTAAGGATAATAAATAAAACGGTAAAATTTTAAACAGGCTCTTAGTATTAGAAATGTCAGGCTGAGTCTGTCGAAGCCTTCAAAACTCTTCGACAAGCTCAGAGCGATAATACAAAAAAAAATTAATTCAATAAAATTTTGAAAATCGAGATTTACACAGACGGAGCTTGCAGCGGAAATCCTGGAAAAGGAGGTTACGGAATTCTTATGCGTGTTCCCGAAAAAAAATATCAAAAAACATTTTCAAAAGGGTTCAGGAAAACAACCAATAACAGAATGGAGCTTCTGGCCGTAATCACGGCTCTGGAAAAATTAAAATCCACGGAAAACGAAATCCACGTCTATACGGACAGCAAATATGTTTCTGACGCGGTTAATCAAAACTGGATTAACGGATGGATAAAAAGGGGCTGGAAAAACGTAAAGAATCCTGACCTCTGGAAAAGATTTGTAGAACTGTATACCACTCATTCTCCCTCAATGCACTGGATAAAGGGGCATGCAGGCCATTTTGAAAATGAACTTTGTGACCAACTGGCCGTAGCAGCGGCAGCTTCCTCCGATTTGGAGATTGACACCTATTTCGAAAACATGGAAAATAATTCATTATTTTAATCTTTCTTCATACAGATCATCCGAGTCTCAATAAATAAATAGTATTTAATTTTTCATCACCTTATCTAAATTTACTCATCAAATAAGCGGAAAATTTTATTAAATTAATACTAAATACATATTTATTAAGAGGAATTTAATATCTTTACACCTCTAATAAATGTGATATATTAAATGGATAAAAAACTACTGCTTTATTTCTCCCTCTTTTTTCTATGTTGCTCAGGGCATTTGTTCTCACAAACGTACCAACTGGCAGGAAGCCCTATCAGTACAACAGGATGGACAATGGTTTCCCCTACCATACTGGAACCGGGAGGTGAATTTATTCAGCTTACCCCAGATACCAATAATCAATCCGGATCCATACGACTGAATGATCCTATCAACCTTAAATATTGCGATAAATGGAAAGTGGAATTTGACTTCAGGATGGATTCCAACCAAACAGCAAATGGAGACGGACTGGCATTCTGGTACCTTCAGAACCCACCTGTAGCCAGCGTTTTAGGTTCCGGACTCGGTGTTTCCCAGAATGCCGTAGGCCTTATTGTGGGATTAGATACTTACAACAATACCACTACAGCTGTTATGAGCAAGGTGCATGTTGCCTACGGCCAGGTAGCCAATACCACAGACAACAATAATGTTGAGTTTTTTAATGTTGCAGGAAGCTCTTTTCACTCTAATGACATGAATACGACCCTACCCTTCCAGGGAGCTACATTTAAACACGTGGAAGTAACTGCCGATGTGGTACCGGGTACCCAAAGCTGGACCATTAAGATTACAATCGACGGTAATGTGATCTGTAATCAGGACTTCGCTCCATCCGGCGCCGCCGCAGGAATGACCGTCGGTTATTTTGGATTCTCCGCTTCTACCGGTGGAAACCGATCCAGACATTCTATTAAAAATGTGAAGATATACACCGATAAAGTTACGATTAATCAACCTTCTGTTTCTGCCACATTTTGTCCTAACCCTACCACTAACCAGGGGACCGTCAATCTTACTACTTATCAGAATCAGTTTGTGGCCAACCCCGGCAACTATACTTTCACGTATTTCACTCCCGGCGGCGTAGCCATTACCAATCCTACCGCTTTTCAGTTTGCTGCAAACACCACCGTATCTGTTGTTGTAAAGGACAACGCAGGTATCCTCTGCGACAATCCGGACGGAAAAATACTTTTAACATTAGCACCTTTAAGAGCAGATAACGTAACGATTCAGGCTTGTAATAACAACAATGCAGGAACAGGCAGCTTTAACCTTGCCGACGCTCCTGTAACCAATGTCATAGGAGCCGTGAAAAAGTTCTACAAAACCATGAATGACCTCTCAGCAGGTACGAATGAGATACTGAACATTAACAACTATGTGTCAGCACCTGGAAAAGTATATGTGAAAGTAACAACCCCTCAGGGGTGTATGGACACTGCAGAAGTCACTCTTACGTTTTATGCTGCCATTCCTACCAGCGAAGACACATTGGAATCATGTTATATTGACAGCAATATAACCTCCGGATCTTTTGATCTTACCAAAGCTAATGTCACCACCCTAACAACGGCAACAAAGAAATACTATACCACAGTAAACAATGCTGTTAACGGAACCAATGAAATTATCAATCCTGAGGCCTATATTTCAACCACCGGAGTTGTTTACACAAAAATAACCGATGGAAACGGCTGTTATATGATTACAAAAATTAATCTGATTGTTAATCCTCCGGTATACTCCTCTTTATTAAAAGACAAGACCATCTGTATCGATAGCAGAACGGATCTGGATGCCGGCTCAGGCTTCTTAAGCTACGAATGGAGTACTGGAGCAACTACCCAAAGCATTCAGGGGGTTCCTGTTGGAACTTATTGGGTAAAACTACAGACCGATAACTGTTTTACCGTCCAGAACGTAAAGGTTATCCCCGCTTCGCAGCCCGTGATTTCAACAATTGATATTACCAACAACACCATCACAGTAAATGTAAACGGAGGCAATGCTCCTTACCAATATTCTCTTGACGGTACCAACTGGCAGGAATCCAATATTTTCAGTGGATTAGCCCGGGGCGAAGTCATAGTATATGTAAAAGATTCTTACAATTGCGATCCTGTACACGTCCAGATCACCGTACCGAATCTCATCAACGCCATCACTCCTAACGGAGATAATATCAATGACGTGATTGATTATTCAGCATTAGCTTATAAGAAAAATCTCGTTTTTACCGTTTATGACCGATATGGAAACAAACTTTATCTTGCAGATAAAATGAGAAACTACACATGGGACGGGACAGCATCAGGCAAAAAAATCCTGACCGGAACGTACTGGTACACCATCACATGGAATGAAAACAACAAAAACAGTACGCCTACCCAATACTCAGGATGGATCCTGGTGAAAAACAAAGAATAGACATTCAGCCAATAATCACTCCCCCTTCTCGGGAGTGATTTTTTCGTCGATGACCGTGGAACACCAGAAAATCAACCTAAAAAAGACAATGAATTAGGACAAAAACACGACATAACCCAATTCATTAAATATTCCGCATGATAAAGTTAATTTCCATCACAAAGTCATAAATAAAAAAGAAACAAAACGATTAAAAATCAATACATTTACAACTTAATAAACTAACCAACTCGCTTGAAATGAAAAAAACTCTACTCACTTTTTTCTTAACTACCTTACTGAGCTTGTCCGGAAATTTATTTGCTCAGACTTATCAGCTCGCCGGCGATCCCGTGGACACCAATGGCTGGGATCTGGTATCCAGCGCTCAGGTCAACGGAGACTTTATTCAGCTGACCCCAGATATTGGAGGGCAATACGGAGCTATTAAATTATCAACTCCTATCAACCTAAAATACTGCGATAAATGGAAAGTAGAATTTGATTTCAGAATTGACGGTAATGGAACCACCTCTTTCGGACGTGGTGACGGATTTACTTTTTGGTATCTGAACAATCCTCCCACAGGATTTACTTCCGGAGGTGGTTTAGGAATTCCGGCTAATGCCAATGGTTTAATGGTAGGATTCGATATTTTCAACAATAGTACAGAAGGCCAGATGAGTAAAGTTCACGTTTTATACGGAACTAATAATACACCTGCAGGAAATCCGAATATTGAATATAACAATATTGCCGGAAGTACTTTTCACTCTCCAGATCTTAATCCTACACAACCTTTCGTAGGAGCAACTTACAGACACGTTGAAGTAAATGGACAAACCAATATGTCAAACCCTGATGATTGGGATATCATTATTAAAATTGACGGCAATACCATTGTCTCTCAAACTTTTGCCCCTTCAGGAGGTGCCGTAGGAATGACTATCGGTTACTTTGGTTTCTCGGCAGCTACAGGAGGAGCCTCAGCAAGACATTCGATAAAAAATGCTAAAATTTTTATTGACAAAGTCCCTCTTTTAACCAATACAATTACGCCTTTTGTTTGCGTAAACCCAGCCACAGGAAATGGGACAGTAGATCTAACAACCTACCAGAATCAGTTTGTAACAAATCCGGCTAACTACACCTTCACTTACTCCGCTAACGGTGCCATTATTACCAACCCCAATGCTTTTCAGTATTCAGGACCGGTAACCATTAACGTGGTCGTGAAAGATCCTTCAGCTACTTTATGCGATAACGGAGACGGACAGATTGTATTAAACCCCTCCCCCTTTGCCGCTGATGATGCCTCTTTAACAAGCTGCAATAATAACAATGCAGGAGTTGCCGTTTTTGATTTGACAACTGCAGCCGTATCAAGTGTACCAGGCTCTACATTAGAATTTTTCAATACGATGTTTGACCTGACAAATAACATCAATCCTATTCAAAATCCTAATGCCTATGAGGCGGCTCCGGGAAAAATTTTCGTCAGGGTAACAACACCACAGGGATGTACAGATATTGCAGAGGTTACACTAAACCACTATCCAGAAGTGATTGTGAATAATGCGGTTTTAAGATCATGCTTCCTGCAGCCCAATCCTTCAATGGCAACCTTTAATCTTACTGCCGCTGCTGTAAGTACACAAACCGGTATTACAAAAACATATTATCCTTCACAAACAGACGCAGTTAATATGACCAATGCAATACCAAATCCAGGCAATTATACAGCTCCTAACGGTGTCATCTATATAAGAGTTACCAGCGCTCAGGGATGTTATGCCATTGCAAAAGTAACACTCGAAGTTATTCCGCCGGTATATTCAACCATATTAAAAGACAAAATTATTTGTATTGAAGATACCACAACACTGGACGCAGGTCCCGGATTTAATGGCTACACGTGGAGTACAGGGGCAACAACCCAAAGCATTAGCAATGTCGGAGTGGGCATCTATACTGTTGAATTAAAAACAGGAGACTGTATTGCAGTTCAGCAGGTAAAGGTAATACCGGCAGAACAACCCGTGGTTACCAATGTGGACATCACTGCTAATACGGTGACCGTAAATGTAATCGGAGGCACTGCTCCTTATCAGTACTCATTAGATAATGTACATTGGCAGGACTCTAATATATTTAATAATATTTCAAGGGGAGATCATACCGTGTATGTAAAAGACGCCTATGACTGTGACCCGATTATCATTCCAATCGTGGTTCCCAACTTGATTAATGTTATTACTCCTAATGGTGATGGTGTTAATGACGTAATCGACTACTCCTCGCTGGCAGGAAAACAAAGCCTTGTTTTCAGTATTTTCGACCGGTATGGAGCTAAAATACATCAGGGAGATAAATCCAACGGATACAAATGGGACGGAACTGTTGGAGGACGAAAGGTTCCGACAGGAAATTACTGGTATTCTGTAACCTGGAACGAAAACAACAAGCACAGCACCCCCTACAAATTCTCAGGCTGGATTGTTGTAAAGAACAGAGATTAAAAACCTAATAATCATTCATTATAAAAAGAAAGAATCACTTCGCGGACTGAAGTGATTCTTTTTTATTTTAAATCCACTTTATTCAGCTTCAATTCTTAAATTTGTCTTATGAATTATTTGGAAGCTTTAAGCAGAAGATATTCTGTAAAGAAATTCAACAACGAAATTATTCCTCAGGAAACTCTTCACAACATTCTTGAATCCGGAAAATTATCGGCAAGCTCACTTGGGCTTCAGCCATATAAAATTCTGGTGGCTGAAAGTGAAGAGATGAAACAGAAACTGATCCCTGCATTCTATAATCCATCGCAGATTTCTACCTGTTCTCATTTAGTAATCATTGTTTCCAAAAAAACAGTAGACGAAAGCTATATCAATGGGTATTTCAGGCATATTTCTGATGTTCGCGAAACACCGATCGAAAATCTGCAGCTTTTCAAAAACAGCATCAGCCAGCATATTAATCAGAAAACCACTGATGAAATTTTCAACTGGGCAGAGAAACAGTCCTATATTGTTCTGGCAAATTTAATGTATGCCGCAGCGATTGAAAATGTAGATACCTGCCCGATGGAAGGCTTCCGACAGGATATGATTGAAGACGTTCTCAACATCAATCCTGAAACCGAAAAAGTAACCGTCACCCTCGCATTAGGCTACCGTTCGGAGGAAGATCATTTCCAGCACATGAAAAAAGTAAGAAAACCAAACGAAAAATTGTTTAAATTTATCTAGTTATTTAGACGATTGTACCTAAAGCAAGCATATGATAAAAGCGGATGTATTAGTAATTGGTTCCGGAATCTCGGGACTTTCTTATGCCATAAAAGTTTCTGAGCAGCTCCCCGATGCCAAAATAATCATTGTTACCAAATCTGATGAAGATGAAAGCAACACCAAATACGCACAAGGCGGGCTTGCGGTTGTCACTGATTCTAAAAACGATAATTTCGACAAACATATTGAAGACACGATGCGTGCCGGAGACGGCGAAAACAAACGCGATGTTGTCGAAATGGTAGTGAAAGAAGCTCCCGCAAGATTCAACGAAATTGTGGAATGGGGCGCTAATTTCGATATGAAAAATGGTGAATTTGCTTTAGGAAGAGAGGGCGGTCACACGGAAAACAGAATTGTTCACCACAAAGACATTACCGGCTTTGAGATTGAAAGAGCTTTATTGCAAACCGCCAAAACAAGCCCGAATATTGAAATTCTCGATCATCATTACGTTATCGATATCATTACCCAGCATCATGTTCCCGGAAAAGAATTAAATGAAGGGGACATCCACTGTTATGGCGCCTATATCTTAGATGAAAAGTCTAAATCTATCAAAAAAATTACCTCAAAAATAACATTGGTTGCGACAGGAGGAGCCGGTCACGTTTACAAAAACACGACAAATCCGACGATAGCAACCGGTGACGGAATCGCTTTTGTTGCGAGAGCAAAAGGTAAGGTTTCCAATATGCAGTATTATCAGTTTCATCCCACCGCTTTGTATAGCAAAATGGATGGTATGTTATTTTTAATTTCTGAAGCCGTCCGCGGTGACGGAGCCAAATTAAGAACCAAAAGAGGTGAAAAATTCATGCATAAATATGATGAACGTGAAGAACTGGCCTCCCGGGATATCGTAGCAAGAGCCATTGATGCTGAGATGAAAATCACAGGAGATGAATTTGTGGGGCTTAACTGTAAAGAAATGGATCACGAAAAATTCTTAGAACATTTTCCGAATATTTATAAAAAATGTAAAGACGAAGGAATTGACCCCTTTACGCAATTGATTCCTGTAGTTCCGGCTTGCCATTATCTGATGGGTGGCATTGAAATTGATAAGGACGGACAATCTTCAATCAAAAATCTTTTTGCGGTGGGCGAATGCACCAATTCCGGTCTTCACGGAGCGAACAGGCTTGCTTCAAACTCATTATTGGAAGGACTTGTTTTCGGGCACAGTGCCGCAATGACGACGGTCGATCTTTTAAATGAAAATAATTTCAACTTTGAAGATCTTAAGGCCGTTCCGGAATGGAATGAAGAGGGAATGAAAATCATGGATGAGATGGTTATTATTTCTTATCTAAGAAAACAGCTTCAGGAAATGATGAGTGACCTGGTAGGAATCGTAAGAAGCAACCGCCGTCTGAGCATGGCTTTGCAAAAACATCAGGAAATCGCTGCTGCGGTAGATGAAATTTATCACTACTCTATTCTTTCGCCGCAACTTTCGGAACTGAGAAATTTAACAACCGTTGCTTACCTCATCATTACCCAATCAATGGAAATGAAGGAAAATAAAGGAGCATTTTACAATAAGGATCTAGCCTAAAATCAAATAAAAATGAAAAGACCAGCATACGTTACCGATAAAGTTTTAAAACAATTCATAAAAAATGCTTTGGAAGAAGATATTCAGGATGGAGATCACTCTACCCTTTCGACCATTCCGAAGGATTTGGAGCAAAGTGCCAAATTGCTGGTAAAAGAAGATTGTATTCTGGCGGGTGTGGAACTGGCTGAAATTATTTTTAACACGTTTGATAAAGACCTGAAAATTAAAACTTTCATCAAAGACGGAACTCCTGCAAAAGTTGGAGACATCGCTATGATCGTTACCGGAAGCGCAAGATCAATCCTTTCAACGGAAAGATTAGTGCTGAACTGTATGCAGAGAATGAGCGGAATCGCTACTTTAACCCACGACTGGGATTCCAGACTGGTAGGAACAAAAACAAAATTATTAGACACCAGAAAAACAACTCCTAATTTCAGAGTTTGTGAAAAATGGGCGGTGGCAATTGGTGGCGGAACCAATCACCGATACGGTCTTTATGATATGATTATGTTAAAAGATAATCACGTTGATTATAACGGAAGCATCACCAATGCGGTAAAAATGGCGAAAGACTACGTTAAAAAGACCAAGAAAAAACTTAAAATTGAGGTTGAGACAAGAAACCTTGAAGAAGTTCAGGAAGCCATAAAAGCAAAAGTTGACAGAATCATGTTGGATAACATGGATGTGAAAACAATGAAGCAGGCTGTAGAGATGATCAACGGTTCTTGTGAGTCAGAAGCATCGGGGGGAATCACCCGAGATATGTTAAAAGAAATTGCTGCCACAGGGGTTAACTTCATCTCTGTAGGTGCTCTCACGCACTCCGCACAAAATATCGACCTCAGTCTCAAGGCAGTGAAATAGCGTTGAATTTTTAATAAAAATACCCCAATATTGTTAAAAATTCATTAATATGATTTTTTTCATGCAAAATGTCAATTATTATTCAATTCATTACAAATCAACAAATTAAACCTAAAAGGTATTAAGTAAAAATTAACATACAGTTAATATTAGTTAAATTTTATTTCCTCAATTTTGCATAAAATTTAAATCTAACTATTACTAACGATTATGAAATTAATCAACAAATCGATTCTAACTGCGGTAATTACCTTATCAACAGCTAGTGTCTATTACGCTCAGCAAGTTCAGGATACTGTTTCAAAATCCAAAGACATTGAAGAGGTAATCCTAAGAGGTGTAACCGATATCGCAAAGGATAGAAAGACACCAGTTGCTGCATCTACTATTAAAGCTGCACAGATCCTAGAAAGACAAGGAAATCAAGAGCTTGTTGAATTGCTTAATACAACACCTTCAGTATATGCTACAAAAGGTGGTGGTGGTTTTGGAGACTCTCAGATTGTGATGCGTGGTTTTGAATCCAGAAACATTGCGGTAATGGTAAACGGTATGCCTGTAAATGATATGGAGGGCGGATCCGTTTATTTCTCCAACTGGACTGGTTTATCTGACGTAACAAGTTTCATGCAGGTACAGAGAGGTCTTGGTTCTTCTAAATTGGCTATTGCTTCTGTGGGAGGTACGATGAACTTCATTACCAAGTCTTCTGACATGAAAAAAGGTGGTGTTATTAGATTAGGAGTTGGTAATAATGACTATTTAAAAACATCTTTTGCTTATAACACAGGAAAAGCTGAAAATGGAGTTTCAGCATCATTCTTAATGAGCAGACAGTCTGGAGGTACTTATATCGAAAATACAGACTACGAATCTTATGCTTACTATTTAGCATTAGGTTATGAAATCAATAAAAAGCATAACTTACAGTTTACGATAACATCTGCTCCTCAGTGGCACGATCAAAGAACGTACGCTCCAACAATTCAAAACTACATTAACTTTAATCCGGACAATGATGGAACGCCTTACAGAAGATACAATTCTGACTTTGGTTACTACACAGATTCATCGGGTAACAGAGTGCCATTAGCAAACAGAGCTAATTACTATTCTAAACCAGTAATGATGTTGAACTGGGATTGGACAATGAGCGAAAAGTCTAAACTAAGTACAGTAGCATACATGTCTAATGGTAGAGGTGGTGGAACTGGTGACTTGGGTAGACTAGGTGGCAAGTCAATCAATGATGCTAGTTTTCTAGATACTTCAGGACACATTAATTATGATGCTATTTTTGCAGCAAACGCAGCAGTTGATTTAAATACTGCAGGTGCAGGAAGTACTATCGTTCGTAGATCAAACATCAACTCTCACAACTGGTATGGTATTTTAGCAAATTTTCAACATCAAATTAATGACAATTGGAATTTCTCAATTGGTACAGATGACAGATACTACTATGGTTATCACTATCAAGTTCTTACAGACCTATATGGAGCTGCAGGATATAAAGACAATGCAAACAAAAATTTATCTGCTCCAAGAATTGTAAATGCTCTTTACGATTATAAAAAACTTTCTTGGAATCCTTTTGGAGGAAAATTAGCTCCAGCTGAGGATCAAGTAGGATACAGCAATGACGGAGAAGTACTTTGGTACAGCGCATTCGGTCAGGTAGAATACACTAAAGATAAATTATCTGCATTCTTACAGGGATCGGTTTCTAACCAAGGATATCAGAGAATTGACAACTATGTTGTAGATGGCAGCACTTTAAAAGGTCAAACTGTTAATACAAAAACTGGTTTCAAAAATACTTTTGGATACAACTTTAAAGGAGGTGCTAACTATAACATCAATGAAAACCATAACGTTTTTGCAAACTTAGGTTATTACAGCAAGCAACCTTTCTTAAATACGGTATACCCAAGCAACCAACAGCTTATCAACCCTACATTAACTAACGAAAAAATCGCTTCTGCTGAAGTTGGGTATGGTTTCAGATCTGCAAAATTCAGCGCGAATGTAAACTTATATAGGACTCAGTGGAAAGACAGATGGTTAAGAAAAACTAGCCAGACATTTACACTTCCTGATAATACAACCACTACTGGTTACGCAGAAATCAACGGTATTACTGAGATTCACCAGGGAGTTGAGTTCGATGGAACTTACAAACCTACTAATTTCTTAGAAATTAACGGAATGTTCTCTTGGGGAGATTATTATTATAAAGGAAATGCTTCTGTAGCTGCATTTGATGATAACAACAACCCTGTTACTTTAGCTGGTTCTTCAGGAAATGAACTATATTTAGATAAAGTAAAAGTGGGAGGATCAGGGAACAACAGTATCCCTCAAATGACTGCTTCATTAGGACTTACTGTAAAACCAGTAAAAGATCTTAACATCTTCGGAACTTGGAGATATGTTGGAAAATTATATTCTACAATTGATGCAGGATCATTTACAAATGTTTCAGCACAAGAAAGAGGAGTTCTTAAGTTACCTGACTTTAACCTATTTGATGTAGGTGTCTCATACAAAATCAGATTGCAAAACCAAGCTCAGTTCTTCACTATCGGAGCTAACGTTTATAACTTGTTCAATAAAATTTATATCTCTGATTCTGCTACAAGTATCTTCGGAACAGATAAAATTACAGGAAATACTGATCCTGATAAAGGAAAAACTTATGAAGAAGCTGGTAGAATGTATAATGGAGTTGCAACAGCTAACCGTGCTTATTTCGGTTTTGGAACAACTTGGGCAGCAACATTGTCTTTCAACTTCTAATTCATTAAAATATTAGATTTTATAAATATCAATCCCGGCTTTTCGCCGGGATTTTTGCTATATTTGTGGCAGAAAAAACAGAAAAAAACTAAATATGGATTTTTACAAAATTTTACTTAGTGCTCACAAAGGATTTGGGTATTTAGAATTACTTTTAACATCATTATTTGTGATTGCACTTCTAGTGACAATGTTTGGATTTAGCGGAAAAGTGAACAAATTTTTAAAGAAAATCACGCTATTCACGATGATCTTCTTCCACGTTCAATTTTTAATCGGGATTATTATGTTGGTCATCAACTTTACAAACGGATTAAATATGGGCGAAGTAATGAAAAACTCTGCACTGAGATTTCAATATGTAGAACATCCATTTTCAATGTTAATCGCGGCTGTTTTGATGACCATCGTTAACAAAAAAGTAAAAGTAAACCCTACAATCTCTTTAGGAATCGTAATTATGGGGCTTATCGCAGTAGGTTTATTCACATTCGCGTTCCCTTGGACAAGAGTCTTCGGGGCATAAGGAGGATCACACTTTGTCAAATTTCAGAATCTTTGACAAAGTTTATATATTAACTTAATAAATTTTTAATTAAATCAATGAAAGTAGCTGTAGTCGGTTCAACAGGAATGGTTGGACAAGTTATGCTGAAAGTTCTTGAAGAAAGGAACTTCCCTATCACAGAATTAATTCCGGTAGCATCGGAAAGATCTATTGGTAAAAAGGTGAAGTATAAACAGGAAGAATTTACGATTGTAAGCATGCAAGACGCTATAGCTGCCAAACCGGATATTGCGATCTTCTCTGCCGGCGGTGGTACTTCTCTTGAATTTGCCCCTCTTTTCGCAGAAGTTGGAACAACGGTGATTGATAATTCTTCAGCCTGGAGAATGGATCCTGACAAGAAATTAGTCGTTCCGGAAATCAATGCAGATGTATTGACAAAAGAAGATAAAATCATCGCAAATCCGAACTGTTCTACGATTCAGTTAGTAATGGTTTTAGGACCTTTGAACAAAAAATATGATTTAAAAAGACTAATCGTTTCAACGTATCAGTCTGTAACAGGAACTGGTAAAGCAGCTGTAGACCAATTAAACGGAGAAATCAGCGGAGACGATTCTATTGCAAAAGTATATCCTTATCAGATCTTCAAAAATGCATTGCCACACTGTGATGTATTTGCAGATGATGATTATACGAAAGAAGAGATTAAATTAATGAAAGAGCCTAAGAAAATTTTAGGTGATGATACATTTAATTTAACGGCAACTGCAGTGAGAGTTCCTGTTCAGGGAGGTCACTCGGAAAGTGTAAACATCGAGTTTGAAAACGAATTTGATTTGGATGAAGTAAGAAAAATCTTATCTGAAACTCCTGGAGTGGTGGTAATGGATAACGTGAAAAACAACGAATATCCAATGCCTCTTTATTCTGAAGGAAAAGACGAAGTTTTCGTCGGAAGGATAAGACGGGATCTATCGCAGCCAAAGACACTGAATCTCTGGATTGTGGCAGACAACCTGCGAAAAGGAGCCGCAACCAACGCGGTACAGATCGCAGAATACATTGTAGCAAACAACTTAGTGTAAACTAACAAAATAAAAAAGAGTCTCAAAATTGAGATTCTTTTTTTTATCAAACCTATGAACAAACAGAAGAATAAAAATAAAGATAAAATAGGCTTTCAAAAACTCATCGCCGTTTTTGGAGTCATTCTTTTTATTGGAAAAATTATAGCCTGGAAACTGACGAATTCTGATTCCGTTTTTTCTGATGCTATGGAAAGTATCGTGAATGTAATTAGCGCATTTATGGGGCTTTATTCTTTACATCTTGCGGCGAAACCCAAAGATGAAGACCATCCTTACGGTCACGGAAAGGTAGAATTTGTAACCTCAGGAATTGAAGGTGCATTAATTGCTATTGCCGGCATCATGATTATCTATGAAGGAATCAACAGTTTGATTGTCGGAAAGACTCTGGATAAACTCGATTGGGGTATTGCCATCATTGCTGTAACGGCTATTGTTAATTACCTTTTGGGTTATATTTCCATTAAAAAAGGAGAAGCAGAGAATTCCTTGGTTTTAATTTCTTCAGGAAAGCACTTGCAGTCTGATACCATTACCACCCTTGGCGTTGTGATCAGTTTGATTGTTGTTTATTTCACTAAAATTTATTGGATTGACTCTGTTGTTGCTTTAATTTTTGGAGGCTATATCATTTTTGTAGGCTATAAGATTGTTCGCAAGTCTTTAAGTGGAATTATGGACGAACAAGATCCTGATCTTTTAAATCAAATCATAAAAGTACTGGAAGAAAACCGCCGCACCGAGTGGATTGATGTTCACAATATGAAAATCCAGCAGTTCGGTGCCAGTCTTCACATTGATGCTCACATTACATTGCCCTGGTATTATAGTCTTCGGGATGCCCACAACGAAATGGAGAAAATGATTATCCTCTTAGCAAAAAATACCAAAAGAACTGTTGAATTTAATTTTCATATGGACGACTGCAAACCCATGTGCTGTTCGGTATGCCAGATCAAAGACTGTCCGGTTCGTGAAAAAGACTTCGTGAAAAGGGTGCGCTGGACTCCGGAAAATGTAACAAGCGTGAAAAAACATACAGCGGACTCACCTGAGCACTGACCCATACTTTTTACTCGTTGAAAAAGTAAAAGCCCGATTTCAAAAAAACATCGTGATGAAATTATAAACATTCATGCTGTTTTTCACAAGCTATTCCCGACTCATCTCCTCCAGCGGACTTACCTTTTACATTTTTTGAAATTTACAGAACTTCATTCAGCTGTTCTAATCCCATCACAAACCCTTCTTCAAATCCCATATTCAATAACTGCTTCATCGCTTCCTGTGACTGAAAATAAATATTTATTGTAACTTTTGTTCCCTCCTCCACACCGGTGAAGCCAAATAACCATTTTGCCTGAGGGAAATCTTCATTACTCTTTCCGTTTTCATCACAAAAAGCATCTGTACCGTCGAAACTTCTGTGCTCCATGATTTCGCCATATTTTACCTGCGCAAAATGCCTTTCTCCTTCTGGACCAATCATTGAATATAACCAAACTCCACCTTCTGAGAAATCCTGACTTTTAGTCTCGCACTTCCAGGGTTTCGGAGCCCACCATTGGTCTAATAATTCAGATTGAGTGAAATAATTCCATACTATTGAGACATCAGCATGATAAATTTTCATAACATACACGCTGTCCGAATCAAAATCTTTGTTAAAAATGATATTAGATTCCATATTATTATTTTGTTTAAAACAAAGCTAATCCTTTATTCTTCCTCGGAACTTTCCCTATGACAAGTTTTTTAAAATTTATAAATAAATGTTAAAAAACACAGTTTTAAGAAAAATTACACAATTTTTTGGCTCGTTTTTTGTTTATCAAGTCTTAAAATAATTAATTTTAACATTCACTTTTTTAAAAACTTATAAATTAAAGTAAATGAATAATAAATTCATCCCAATAATTTCGGTGTTTATGACGATCTCACTGATTGTTTTTGTTACGCTCCAATTTTATTGGCTGAAACGTTATTACAGTGCCCTTGAGCAGGATTTCTCAAATAAGGTATATACTGCATTAGAAAACGTATCTAAAAACGTTGGGGAAATTGAAGTTGATCAATATTTGGATAAAGATTTAAAGGGTTTCAGAAAAAACATTCTTGCCAACAGTAAGCAACCTTCTTTAACGACGATTCAACAGGTAGAAGATTCCGGAACCCAGCGACAGATCATCTACGCAAAAAATATTATTGAAAAAAGTCAGCTTCCCATTTCGCAAAAAGGAGATTCTATAAAATGGACAACCCTTTATACCGACGAAGCGGCTTATAAAATAAAAAGAGACACAACAAATCGTGAATTGATGACCGCCGAACTCAACAGAGATATTGAAAACGGTGATTATACCATGAAAGAATTTGCAAAAATTTATGGTAACAATTTACCAATTACCAAAAGAGTCAACGCTGTTGTTTTAGATTCTGTGATTTCTAAAGAATTGAAAGTAAGAGGTATATCCGCCTCTTTCGGATACGGAGTAACAGATAAAAACAATAAACTAACCACTGTCGCTGATAAAATTTATCAGGATAAAAAAGACAACAACACCTATACTTATCCGCTTTTCACGGACGATAAAGAGCGCACGCTGTATACTTTAGCCTTAGTTTTTCCTAAAAAAGAATACTCACTGGCGATGAACAACTGGCCAATGCTTCTTGGAACTTTCCTTTCATTACTAACAATCTTGGGAATTTATATTATTTCCATTAATTATATGATGAGGCAGAAGAAACTGGCAGAAGTAAAGACCGATTTCATCAACAATATGTCTCACGAGTTTAAAACGCCATTGGCAACCATTTCTGTGGCGACAGACTCTTTGGCGAACGATAAAATTGCGACCAATCCTGACAAGGTTAAATATTATTCTGAACTGATAAAGCAGGAAAATTTAAGAATGAAAAAGCAGGTGGAGAATGTTCTGAACATGTCGAAACTGGAGCGAAATGAGGTGAATTTATTCTTAAAAGAAACCAATGTTCGTGAACTGATTAAAAGAACGACAGAATCTTTCAACCTAATCGTTCAGCAGAGAAACGGATCTTTGACACAGGAATTTAATGCAACCAATTACACTTTTAAAATAGACGAATTCCATATCTCGAATATGCTGGTGAATTTACTGGATAACGCCAATAAATATTCTCCGGAAGCCCCTGAAATTAATATTAAAACAAGAAACGAAGGCAACTTTTATGTACTTGAAATTTCAGATAAGGGGATGGGAATGGAAACGCAGAATAAAACGAAAATTTTCGAAAAATTCTTCAGAGAAGAAACCGGAAATATTCATAATGTAAAAGGACAAGGTTTAGGATTGTCTTATGTAAAGAAAATCGTGGATCTCCACAAAGGACAGATTATTGTGGATTCTAACAAAGGTAACGGAAGTACATTTACGATCAAACTTCCGATGAGTTAAGATGTTTAATTTAAAATTATAAACCAAATTACAAAATATACTAGAAATGAGTGAAGCAACTCATTCTTAATTGTTAATTATTAATTGTTAAAACTATGAGCAACAGAATATTATTAGTAGAAGACGATCAGAGTTTCGGGGCGGTGTTGAAGGATTATTTAACGATCAATAACTTTGAGGTAACTCTTGCCACAGACGGTGAACAGGGGTTAAAAGAATTTACAGAAAACGAATTCGACATCTGTATTTTCGACGTTATGATGCCTAAAAAAGATGGGTTTTCATTGGCGGAAGATGTGAAAAAAATCGATAAAAATACGCCGATCATTTTCTTAACGGCAAGAAATATGAGAGAGGATATTTTAAAAGGATATCAATTAGGCGCAGATGATTATATCACTAAACCATTTGATACTGAACTACTTTTATATAAAATCAAAGCTATTCTTCAGAGAAGTTCTACCTTGGAAAATGAAGAGCAGGAGCAATTCAAAATCAGCAATATCTTCTTTGATTCTATGTTGAGACAATTGAGAGTGGGCGACAACGAGTACAAACTTTCACCAAAAGAAAATGAATTGTTGAAGCTTCTTTGTATTCACAGAAACGATTTCATGCCGAGAGATTTGGCTTTAAGAAAGATCTGGAAAAAAGAAAATTACTTTACCGCAAGAAGTATGGATGTTTATATCGCGAAGCTTCGTAAGCTATTAAAAGATGACGAAGGTTTGGAAATTATCAACGTTCACGGAGAAGGATTCAGACTTTTGGTTAAGAATTAATTCCAGAATATCATTATAAAATGTAAAATTAGCAAAGCAATTCAAAATGTTTTGCTAATTTTGTTTCATACGTTTGGTTATGAAAAATACATTTTTAGGCATTCTTGCCATTTCTATATTCACAGTTTCTTGTAAAAAAGACGAAAGAGCAACTTATTTAACGGAAGAAGCAGGCGTTCAGGCACCCGCAGTTAATACTCCTAAAGCCTCAATTTTAGATCAGGCAGGAATTAAAAGCACTCCGCAAGCCGCTCCCATCGCTGCAACAGCCACTGCTCCGGGAATGAATCCTCCACATGGGCAGCCGGGACACCGATGCGACATTCCTGTCGGACAACCGTTGAGCAGTAAACCCGCTGCTTCACAACAAGTGACTCAAAATGCAAATGGAACTCAAACCATTCAGATAGATCCAAATGCTTTAAAACCAGGAAAATTTTCTGTAGATAACAACGGACAACCCGTAAAAACAGCACCTGGAATGAACCCACCACATGGGCAACCTGGGCACCGTTGCGATATTCCCGTAGGGCAGCCATTAAACAGCAAACCGGCTCCGGCTCCGCAACCAACACAAACTATTGCTCAAAATACACCTGCTCCCGCTCCTACTCCTGCACCAACTGGTCCTAAACCCGCATTAAACCCTGCACACGGAGAACCTTGGCATAATTGCGCGGTAAAAGTTGGCGAAGCATTGCCATAAATTTCGTATTTTTGCAATCGTGAAATTATTTCAGATCATAACGATTATTTTCTGCCTTGGGATTTTTTTAATTCCCAAAGATAATTTCTATGCCCAGGCTTCACAGGAAACATGTTGTAAGAGTGATTCCAAAATGGATTGTTGCAAAAACAGCCATAAAGATCATTCCACAAAAAAAGATCACGAAAAGGAAAAAAAATCTTCATGTAATGACGATTGCTGCTCTTCCTGCGCGCTATGCTATACTTTCATAGAAACTCCTTTTTCAAAAAGCTTATATCTGGAGTTTTCGTATTACAAAGCCAATAAAAATTTACAGTTTCAGTATTCAGACCCTCATATTTCAGATGGTTTAAAAGAAATTTGGCAACCGCCGAAAATAGGTTAATTAATAAATACAACAATGTATCAGTTTACCCATTTATCAATGATTGTTACATTGCTACATTGTTACATTGTTACATTGCTACATTGTTACATTGTTAGATTGCTACATTGCTACATTGCTACATTGCTACATTGCTACATTAAGCTTAATTAATCTAAATTTTAAACAAAATGAAATTATATATTTCCAGGTTTATACTTGGTTTATTCCTATTATCTACACAATTTATATTTGCTCAAAATCTTTCTAAAAACCAGTTTAAAGTAAAAGGAAACTGCGAAATGTGTAAAGAAAGAATAGAAACAACAGCCAAAAAGGCAGGTGCCAAAACAGCACGTTATTCTATTGATACACAAACATTAACATTAGAAACGAATGATGTTTCTCCGGATGAGATTCTTAAAAAAGTTGCTGAAGCAGGGCATGATAATGAAAAATTCAAAGCTCCTAACGAAACATACGAAAGTCTGCCGGGATGTTGTCATTATGAAAGAGATCTAGCGCCTGCCACAGCGGAAAACCAGAACAATCATTCTAAAAAAGAGAATGAATTTTATGTAAAAGGCAACTGCGGATCTTGTAAAGCGAGAATTGAAAAAGCCGCTAAAGATGCCGGAGCAACCTCTGCAGACTGGAATGCTGAAACCCAAACCGTTATTTTAATTTTCGATTCGTCTAAAACTTCGTCCGATAAAATTTTAAAGAAGATTGCAGATGTTGGGCACGATAATGAAAAATATAAATCAACGGATTCTGTGTATAAAGGGCTTCCCGGATGTTGTCTGTATGACAGAGAAATCCCCTTCGGAGAGGCAAATCCTAAGGTTCATATGGAAGAAGGCATATCATCGGAACATTCGGATCATACCACTTCAACAGAAAATCACGACGGTCATGAAAAACATATCGAAGGCGTAACCTTAACCGGCGGAAAAGCTGCGACTTCATTAAGTAAAAAAGAAGCCGGATTGGTTTTTAATATTGATAAAAAAGAGCTGTTAAAAGCCGCTTGTTGTAATTTATCCGAAAGTTTTGAAACCAACGCAACCGTTGATGTTTCTTTCAGCAATGCCGTGACGGGAACAAAACAATTGAAAATGTTAGGTTTAGACCAAAAATATACGAGCTTAACGAAAGAATTATTACCGGAAATTAGAGGATTAGCTTCTGCCTACGGATTGAACTTTATTCCGGGAAGATGGATTGAGAGTATTCAGCTGACAAAAGGAGGAAGCACGGTTACTAACGGTTACGAAAGTATTACAGGACAAATCAATACAGAATTGTTGAAAAATGCAGAAAAACCAGAAACATCGTTAAATCTTTTTGCAGATTTTAACGGAAGAGCCGAAGCCAATATCACCAGCGTTGCACCAATCAATGAGAAATGGTCGCAAACCTTTTTATTGCACGGAAACGGAACTTTCGGAGATACCGATATGAATAAGGATACTTTTCTTGACCGACCGAAAGGCACTCAGATTAACGCAGCTTATTTATTGAATTATAACGATTTAGAAAAATCGGGATTGGGTTCTCATTTTGGAATTAATTTTATTAAAGACGAAAGAACAGCAGGACAAATTGGTTTTGATAAAAAAATTCCACAAGACAAACAATCACTTTACGGTGTTGGAATCGATATTTCCAGATTTCAGGTTTGGAATAAAACTGGCTATGTTTTTAAAGGGAAACCTTATCAGAGTTTAGGCTGGATGAACCAGTATACCTACCATCAACAGGATAGTTTCTTTGGATTGAGAAATTATTCTGGAAAGCAACAGACGTATTATTCCAACTTAATTTTTGAAAGTATTTTAGGAAATACCAATCATAAATACAAAGCTGGAGCGAGTTTTATGTATGATGGTTATGATGAAACGTATCTTACAAACAATTTTAAAAGAAATGAAATCGTTCCCGGAGCTTTTGCCGAATATACGTTGACAGGTTTAAAATATACGTTGGTTGCAGGAGCAAGAGTTGATTTCCACAATCTGGCAGGAACCCAGTTCACGCCAAGATTGAATTTTAAATATGATTTCACTCCGCAAACTATTTTAAGACTTTCGGCTGGAAGAGGTTTCAGAACTGCGAATGTTTTTGCGGAAAGTCAGCAATATTTTGCATCAAACAGAAGTATCAATATTTTGCAAAATGGAGGAAATATTTACGGTTTAAAACCTGAAGTTGCCTGGAATTACGGAGCAAGTTTACAACAGGAATTTAAAATTTTCGGAAGAAAATCTACGATTGTTGCCGACTTTTTCAGAACTGATTTCCAGGATCAGGTGATGGTAGATTTAGACCGTTCACCTCAGCAACTGACTTTCTATAATCTGGAAGGAAAATCTTTCGCCAATTCTTTCCAAACGCAGTGGGATTTTACTCCTTTTAAGAATTTTGATGTAAGATTGGCTTATAAATATTATGATGTTCAGGCAGATTATCTGGATGGAAGACGTGAAGTTCCGTTCATGGCGAAACACAGAGGTTTTGTGAATTTGGCGTACTCAACCAACAAAAATACAAAAGGCGGATTTTGGAGTTTTGACACAACGTTGAATTGGGTCGGAAAACAAAGACTTCCCAACACTTCAAGCAATCCTGAAGAATTTCAATTGCCTACATATTCCGAATCTTATGCTGTTTTGAATGCTCAGATTTCAAGAAATTTCAATAAAAAAATCAGAGCGTATGTAGGCGGTGAAAACCTAACTTCTTATTATCAGAAAAATGCGATTGTAGATTTTAAAAATCCTTTCGGAAATTATTTTGATGGCGGAATGGTGTATGCTCCGATTATGAAAGCGAATTTCTATGTCGGATTGGATGTGACGTTCTAGGTTTTAGTGTTTGAGAGTTGTAGAGTCCGAGTGATTTTCAAATTATTCCATTCTCAAATTTTCAAATTCAAAAAAGCATGGTTTCAATAATTTAATAATGAAGAAGCCATGCTTTTTTGTATCTTTAAACTAAAGTAAATGCATGTCACAAACTCTTATTTTCGAAGACAATTACAAAAAACTGGGTTTAGAAAATTTTTCAGCAGAAAACTCTGAAATAGTTAACGGAAATAAGTTTAGATATGATATTAAAGTATTTTATATTGCGGCAGGTTATGAACTTTCGGTAGATTTTAATCACTTTACGACCACCAAACCCACTCTATTTTTCCTGACCAATCAGCATTTAAAAATTGAAAAAGGAAATGAAGAAGCGGTTCTTCTATATTATAACCGAGATTTTTACTGTATTCAAATTCATGATAAAGAAGTTGCGTGTGACGGGCTGCTTTTCCATAATGTATTTGAAATTCCTTTTGTAGAGCTTGATGAAAATGAAAATTTTATCATTAAAAATTTATATCAAAGTATCAAAGACGAACTGGAATGGAAAGATTCTTCCGCCGAAGAAATGATTCGAACTTACGTTAAGCAAATCATCATCCGCGCCACCAGAAAATGGAAAAAACAAAATTTGGATAATGCCAAAATAAAAATTCCAAGCAACGAATTAGATATTTTCCGTGATTTCAGTCGACATCTTGAAATTCATTTTAGAGAAAAACATAATGTTGCAGATTATGCAGATCTACTTCATATCGCGCCGAAAACTTTAACGCATAAATTCAAAAGTTTAGATCTTGAATCTCCGAATCAGTTTATCATTAACAGAATTCTACTGGAAGCCAAAAGGCTTTTATTTTATACAGATAAGCCCGTAAAAGAAATTGCTTACGATTTAGGCTACGAAGATCCGGCTTATTTCAATCGGCTTTTCACCAATAAAATTGGAAGTACACCTATAAATTTCAAGAAAAATTACACTTCGGGAAAAAAGTACAATATTTAAGTCGATTTGTGTATTTATCTGGAATAATATCTGCTATACCTTTGTATCATCAAAAAATAACAATATTAACAACAAAAAAAATCAAAACATTATGAAACGTAACGCAACAGCCGTTTGGAACGGTACTATTAAAGAAGGAAACGGACATATTACTACTCAAAGCACTACTTTAAACGAAACGCAATATTCTTTCAACAGCCGTTTTGCGGATGGCGTTGGAACAAACCCTGAAGAATTATTGGCAGCAGCCCACGCAGGATGCTTCACGATGAAATTAAGCGCAGAGCTTTCTCAGGCTGGCTTCACACCGGAAGAGTTGACTACCAAATCGGTGATTACATTAGATCCAACCATCGGAAAAATCACAAAATCTGAATTGACTTTAACAGCAAAAGTTCCTGGAATTTCAGAAGAAGAGTTTCAAAAATATGCTAAAATCGCGGAAGAAGGTTGTCCTGTAAGCGCCGCCTTCAACTTTGAGATTACTTTGAATGCTACTTTGGCTTAATTAATAATTTGAACCATTAAGATTTTATTTAAGAAGTTAAGAATATTAAGTTTTTTCACTTGGAATTAAAATTTTTTAATCAAATCATTATCATCAATAGGAACGGGCTTTAGCCCGTTTTCTCATTTAAACCTCAAATTGGCTTTAGCCAAAACTTAAAAAATAAAAGATTAAACTTAATTTCTTAAACAAAATCTTAATAGTTTAATTTGATAGACCAAACAGATAATCTATAATTGTAAAATAAAATATACCAATCGGTATATTTTTGTATATTTGCATCATAATCAATTGAAAATGTCAAAGGCAGAAAAGACAAAACAATTCATTATCGAGAAAACGGCTGCTTTGTTTAATACCAAGGGTTATATTTCTACGACCTTATCAGATATTACCGAGATAACAGGCCTAACGAAAGGAAGCATCTACGGAAATTTTTCCAGTAAAGATGAAGTTGCACTAGAAGTTTACAAATATAATTCGGGTGTACTGGGCAAAAATATGGCTCGCTCTTTAAGCAAAGAATTCCCGACAACGATCGATAAATTATATGCTTTTACAGACTTTTACCGTAAAAACTGGAAAATAGTTTTTGAAGTTGGAGGCTGCCCTTTGATGAACGCTGCTACAGAAGCAGACGACACTTTTCCGGATCTCAGAAAGCAAGTTGCCGAATCGTTTAAAGTCTGGATAAAAAATATTTCCGATGTTATACAACAAGGTCAGGAAAACGGTGAGATTCATAAGGAAATCAATGCTGAAGAATTCGGTTCACTTTTTATCATGACGGTGGAAGGAGGAATTTTACTTTCCAAAACAACGGGTGATGAGAAATATCTTAATCTTGCTTTAGACCGTATTTTACTCATTATTGATAAAGAATTAAAACAAAATCAATTATAATATGGATAAATTGCAAGTACTTCAATCATTTGTCGGAAAAGAATTTACAGCTTCCCCATCTCCGTTCATGAGATGGCTCAACCCAATTGTGATTTCAGCGGAAGAAGGGCATATCGAATTTCAATATACCGTAAGAGAAGAATGGCTGAACCCGATGGGAAATCTTCACGGAGGCGTAACAGCCGCTATTATTGATGATGTAATTGGTGCCACCATGTTTTCTTTAAATGAAAAAACCTTTATCGTTACCGTAAATAACAGCATCGATTATTTTTCCGCTGCAAAAGAAAATGATAATATTGTAGCCGAAACAAAAATTATTAAAAGAGGAAAGCAATTTGTGAACGCTCAATGCGAAATATGGAATGCCGATAAATCAAGACTCATAGCAAGAGGAACCTCTAATTTATTCAAAATTAACAATGAAGCATAAAATCACATTTTAAAATGGTGATTATTTATGATCTTTAAAAAGATAAACATCTATATATGAAAAGAGTTGTCATTACAGGATTAGGCGCAGTGACGCCTTTGGGAAATAATGTCGAAGAATTCTGGCAAAACAGTATCAACGGAGTAAGTGGAGCGAATAAAATCACCCATTTTGATACAGAAAAATTTAAAGTACATTTTGCTTGTGAGGTTAAAAATTTTGATCCAAAAGTTTATTTAACACACAACGAAATCAAAAGAAGTGATCTTTTTTCACAATATGCAATGTATTCTGCGACAGAAGCATTGAAAGATTCCGGGCTTGAACTGGAAAGTATGGATCCTTTCGACACCGGCGTTATCTGGGGAACCGGACAGGGCGGAATGATTACTTTCGAAAATGAAGTGAATGACTTTGCAAAAGGAGACGGAACTCCACGTTTCAATCCGTTTTTCGTTCCTAAATTTATTGCGAACATGGCTTCAGGAATGATCTCTATGAAATTCGGTCTTCGAGGAATTAATTATACTACGATTTCTGCTTGTGCTACAGGAAACACGGCTTTGATGGATGCTTTCAATTATATCCGTTTAGGAAAAGCAAAAGTGATTATCAGCGGGGGTTCGGAAGCGGCAATTACAGAAGCTTCCATTGGTGGTTTCTCGAGTATGAAAGCGATGTCAACAAGAAATGATGATTTTGCCACTGCCAGCCGCCCTTACGATGCCGAAAGAGACGGTTTTGTAATGGGAGAAGGTGCCGGAGCTTTGATTTTGGAAGAATATGAGCACGCTAAAGCAAGAGGCGCAAAAATCTACGCTGAACTTGGCGGAGCAGCAATGACTGCCGATGCTCATCACATGACAGCACCTCATCCTGACGGTGTGGGCGCAATAAAAGCAATGCAGCTTGCCATGCAAGAAGCGGGTGCTAATATTGAAGATATCGATTATCTGAATCCTCATGCAACCTCTACTCCATTGGGAGATTTGATTGAATTAAAAGGAATCAGTAAATTATTCAACGGAAGTAAAAACCTTGATCTAAGTGCAACCAAATCCATGACGGGCCACTTATTGGGTGCAGCAGGTGCAGCAGAAGCTATTCTTTCGATCAAGGCGATTGAAAAGGGAATTATTCCGCCAACGATCAATCTCCATTCTATTGATGAAAATATTCCGAAAGATGTAAACATCGTTTTTGGAGAAGCTAAAGAAAAAAACATCAATTTTGCATTAAGCAACGCTTTCGGTTTCGGAGGTCACAATGCAACTTTGGTTTTCAAGAAGTTTTCTTAATTTTATCTTTTTAGCAAAATCAGACATGTCCAAACTAAAAGAAATACGAGAGCTTAAAAACCTGACTCAGGAAGAGTTGGCGGAGAGCTCTGGTATTTCTGTGAGGACAATTCAGCGGATAGAAGCCGGAACCATTCCGAAAGGATATACACTCCGTACCTTATCCCAGACATTAGGAATTGAAGAAAGTATACTTCAGAATATTCCTAAGGAAGTGATTCAAGAACAACCGACAGAAAAACAGCTCACCGAAGAAAAGGCAGAGGAAGTGATCATCAATTATTCTTTTATTAAGATCATCAATCTTTCCTCTATTCCCTGCATTTTATTTCCACCTTTAAATATTCTCGTTCCGATTATTTTAATGTTTAAGCTAAAACAGAAAAATAATTTATCCAAACAAATCATTACACTTCAAATCATCTGGACGATTTTTGCACCGGTTATTTTCATGCTCTGGATCTTTTTAAAGCTCAGAGGCAACTATACTTTGGGCATCTTGATCCTTATTTTTATGTCTAATCTGTTCATCATCATCAGAAATACTGTTGAAATCGACAGAAAACAAAATCTTTATTACAAACTGAATTTCAACATGATATAATTACAATTTGTGATTGTCGGGTTTTTGTCGGGTTCATTTTTTTGAATTAAAAACAAGAAATTCAACCTTTGTCGAAAATTAAAACAATGACAAAAACATTTTATTTCTTCCTTCCATTCTTCTTCCTTTTCACTTTTAAAATTAAAGCTCAAACAGAAATTTTTGATAATGATCCTGCTATCGAAAATTGGTTAAAGGAAAATCATATCCGCACGCTTGGACTCGGAATTATTGACGACGGACAACTGAAACAGGTAAAAGTCTTTGGTGAAATTAAAGAGAGAATTTCAGCGCCTTACAATACGATTTTTAATGTAGCTTCACTTACTAAACCCATCACAGCAATGGTTGCTTTACAGCTGGTAAATGCCGGAAAATGGAATTTGGATGAACCCATTTCCAACTATTGGATTGATCCCGATATTGCCAATGACCCAAGAGCAAAAAAACTGACCACAAGAATTATTTTAAGCCATCAAACAGGGTTTCCCAACTGGCGATGGATGAAAGAGAATAAAAAGCTGACTTTCGATTTTGAACCGGGAACAAAATATCAATATTCCGGTGAAGGAATGGAATATTTAAGAAAAGCTCTTGAAATAAAATTCAAAAAAAGTTTGGATCAATTAGCTAAAGAATTGATTTTTCAACCTCTACAAATGAATGATACGAATTATATTTGGGAGCAAAATACCGATGAAAAGAGATTTGCCATTGGCTATGACAAAAACGGAAAATCTTACGAAATCATTAAAAATACAACTGCCAATGCTGCAGATGACCTTCACACGACGATAGAAGATTACGGAAAATTTCTGGTCAATATTTTGGAAGGCGGAAATCTAAGTCCAAAGATTTATTCAGAAATGATCAAAAAACAGGTGAAAACAAAGGAAAACAAATATTTCGGATTGGGTTTTGAAATCTATGATTTGGGAAATGGAGAATTTGCGCTATCTCATGGTGGTTCCGATTTGGGAAGTCAGTGTATTACTTTCATTTTACCGAAGACCAAACAGGGAATTCTAATTTTCACCAATGCGGATGAAGGGTACAAAGTTTACGAAAAATTGCTTGTTCATTATTTGGGTGAAAACGGGAGGAAAATTGTGGATATTGAAACAACGTAATTATCGGATTTTTATTCGTTTTTTTAAACGCAAAGATTAACTTATCGCATTGTATATTTTTAGAGGGCAAAGGCAAATGAAATTTGCTTCGCGAAGCGTGAAAATATCGCTTCGTCAAATCAACTTGTTGATTACTCTTTGCTTACTTGCATAATATCAATGTTAATTAAATCTTTGCGTCTAAAAAGATTATACTCATTTTCAAGATGCAGTAAAGCCAATAATCACCTCATCATAAATAAAGAAAATTTTGTAAGTTAGCATAAACCCTGAAAACAGATCGATGAGAAAATTTTTTTACATTTTACTAATTCTTATTTCAAATTGCATATTCTCACAAAATAACTTTGAGATTAATCTTAATGCAGATTCTTATGAAAATGACAGCCTGATTTTAGGAGCAGCATCCACGAGAAGAGGTTGGGGCGATCTCTATACTTTTACCGTACAATCTGATAAAAATATTACTGTTTTCCCGACAGATCATTCTTTATACACTATAAGAATCAAGAAAGAAAACCTCATCAAAGGCTTTACTGAATATCCTCAGCCAGTAGCATTTACTTATCTTGACAAGAAGAATAAATCTTTTTCTGTTTCTAAAACTTTCTTTATTGAAAAAGGAAAACACAGGATTGAATTACCTACTTTCAACAATCAAACAGAAATCAATATCGATTCACCCACCAACCGTGATTTTAAAAATTTACAGAAAGCTTTAAGCACGGTTTACATCAAATCTACAGATCCTCAAAAAATAGATAGTTTGACCAATTTTGATGAAAAGCAGAAACTTTTAGTTCAATACATCAAAAAAAATCCGGATTCTTATGCTGCCTTGTGGGAAATTGTAAATGATTATAGATTGTACAATTTTCATTCAATTTATTTAGAGAATATGAAATTCTTTTCACCTTCTATCAAAAAAAACACTTTATACAAAAAACTGGTAAACAAACTTTTAACCGAACAAAAAACATTAACGGGAAATAATATCCCAGACATTTATTTTGATAAGAGTAATAAATTAACGGCTGAAGATTTTAAAAATCATAAGCTCACTTTTATTGATTATTGGGCAACTTCCTGCGCGCCTTGCGTAAAAGGAATGCCTGAAATAGTGAATCTTTATCATGAATTTAAAGATAAAGGAGTGCAATTCATCACGGTTACGGATGAACAAAAGCCTGAAAGAATAAAATTAGCCCAAACAATTCTTCAGAAAAATAATGCTACATGGCTCAATTTTTTTGATACAAATAAAGATTTTCAGAAAAAGCTAAATGTCTCAGGATATCCTATGCATCTTTTAATTGACGAAAACGGAAAAATTCTAGCAAGAATCATGGGAGATCTTTCGGAAGTCAGAAATAAAATAACCGAATATGTAAAATAAACTTGTCCAAACATAAAAAAAGCAGTCAAAATCGACTGCTTTTCCCTTGTACGAAATTTATATAAAACACTTAAAATGATTGTGCTCAAAAATGAATTTTAATCAGCGATAAAGAAATCATCGGCATCATCAGCAATCGGAATATATAATCTTTCCCATTCTTTGCTTTTCACCATATCCCAGCTGTGTCCCTTTCCTTTAAGATCTTCAGCCAAAAGAACAGTTCCTGGTTTAATCATAAACGTAGAACCATCGGTTACTTTAAATTTAATATTTCCTTTAATCGTAATCACATACTGCCTTCTCGGCGCCGGGTGAGCATTCTTTTCCCATTCTTCAGTTTTATTGCTCATCCAGAATGTCGTGGTATTCATATGCTTTAAAGTCGGGATCTTCCCTTTTTCGAAAGCACATGACCCATCGGGATTATTGATTAATCGTACCGCCGGAATAAATTCGGTAGATTCTTCCGCTTTTACGCTTATCTTCTTATGATCTTTATGTTGTCCGTTCATAAATCCTACAGTGCTTAATGCTAATACAAGGCTGAAGCCTTTAATGAAATTTTTCATTATAAATTTAAATTTTTTATTTTAATTGTAAACAGTATCGTGAACCATCATTTTTTCGAAAAATGGTTTATATTTTTGAACTAAAGCTAAATGCTCCGGAAGCTGACCATAGGCTTCCAGTTCTTCCAAAGTATCGAATTCCATAGAAGCATTGTACGTGAACGTATTGTCCAGAACTGCTCTCGGTGATGAATTCGCAGGTTTTCCGTAGCGAAGATTTTTTTGATAAGGCAATTTTTTCAAACCTTCGAAAAAGTTTTCAAACTCTTTTACTTCGGCTTCAGAAAGATCTTTTCGAAGCCAGAACAACAAATAATGAAAGTACACTTTTTTCTTTTTTATAGGGTTAAACATCGGTAAAGCAGATCCAAATACGCTTCCTGAGATCAGCAGCAATGCCGAAGCCTGCACTGATCGGAATAAAAATTTTCTTCTTTCCATTGTAAATTATTTTTAGTTAAAATCTATTCTGTATTTTAAAACAAACTGCCATTTTCTGTCTGAAACCATGGCATTATTAGAGGCATCGGCCGTATAAACAGGTCTGTTTTGGGCATCGAAAGATAATCTTGAAGACATCCCGTTCATCAGCAATGATATTCCGGCATCGTAAATAATCGCATTATCATGAAGACCCTTCAAATCAGATAGCTGCATACTTACTGCAGGCTGAAGCTGAAGGTTCTTTTTCTCTTTATTAAGATAAGGTAAGGTACCTCCCAACTGAACATAATAGGTATTTCCCGTTCCAATCACCGGCATAGCATTTCCGGCACCATTCAGACTTGCCTGAGTAACATCCACTGAAGTTGCAGGATTGTTGGTTCCCACATATCGAACATAATTCGGACCGTAATCGTTGTGCATTGCCATTCCGTAAGCACTTATTGAAGTTCCTTTTTCTTTGTTTAATGGAGCATCATAAAATAAATCCACCGCGAAGTTTTTCATATCATCATTCACAGTATTTTTATCTGCATCCAGGTGCCACATCGCATCATGAATATAATCAAAACCAGCTCCCAAACTCAATACATTCTTTTTCCCGACATATGTTCCGGAGTTAAAAGGGCTTGAAATATTTTCTTTATCTAAAAACGCATATCTGAAATATCCTGAGAAGTCTTTATGAGGTGCATTTTTACTGAAAGTAGCCACATTTAATTTAGGATCGGCGGTCGCCATTGTGTAAGGATCTGCCACCACCAAACGATAATCGAATCTTCCTAACTGACCTTTTACATAAGCTCCCAATTCTCTCACCGTATAATCTGTCGCTCCTGCGTTGGACGTAGCATACGCAGGTAGATCATATAACAACGTATTCAAAGGTCCTGTGGTAAATCTTGATAATCCTCTCCAGGTAGAACGCCCCGCCCCGAAAGCAATTTTATCACTGAATGAATATTCTGCGTAAGCATCCAGCAAATCAAAATAATTGCTACCTTTTGCGTTTACGTTCACATTCGTTGTTCCTCCCTGCAATACAAACATTAACTTTTCTGTTGGTTTGTAGGTCATTTTTACTCTTACTCTTCTCAATGAAAGGTCTGAAGCACTAGATTCCGCCTGATTATTAATCATACTTCCCGGATTCAGCTGCGTGTATCTCGCCCAAAGTTCCGCATATCCACTTAAAGAAATATAACGAGAATGTTCATCATTAAAATAATGCGTAAGCCCCGGATTGTTAAAATCGTTCTTTTTTTGCGCTTCTACTTTTGTGTAAACACTCATCAATGAAACTAAAATGATCCCGATTTTAAAAGATTTTTTATTCATACTATTTTCTTTATTCTTACTCCTTATTGTTGATTTCAACGGTACAAAATTAGGCTCCAAAAAGGGGGAAGGTCGTTAGAAAACTATTAGAAAATCTTTAGAAATTTATTATAAACCACCACAGCACTATCTATAAAAGGAAAATATGAGATACCTTTGTATAGAATTTAAAGAGCAGCTGAAAATCAAACCTTTGGCTATTTAATTTTTAATCATCAACTTACCATTTGTTCTAAACTATTTCTGCATGAAAGTTTTAATCATTGAAGATAATATCCGCGTTTCAAGTCTTTTAAAAAGAGGATTGGAAAGTCAGGGTTATCAAATTTACATTTCTGAAGATGCTGAAGATGCATTGGTGATGGTAGACAAAATCGTTTTCGATCTTGTGATCACCGATATTATGCTCCCGAATATGAATGGTATTGAGCTCAGCAGACTCATCAAGCAAAAAAATCCCGAACTGCCGATCATTATGCTGACCGCTTTGGGAACGATTGATGAAAAAATTGAGGGTTTTGATGCGGGAGCTGATGATTATATGGTAAAACCTTTTGAAATCAGAGAATTATATGCCAGAATAAAAGCTGTTTTATTAAGAAAATCATCTTCGCCAAAGAAAAATGAGCATTCAAACATCATTGAATATCAAAACCTTACCGTAAATAAAAACACCAATCGTGTTTTCAGAGAGGGAATAGAGATTAATCTTACGCCAAAGGAATTTAAGCTCCTGGTTTTTCTGATGAATAACGCCGAGCGGGTATTGAGCCGTGAGGAAATTGCTGAAAATGTCTGGGGAAACCATTTTGATACGGGAACAAATTATATTGATGTTTACATCGCTTATCTGCGTAAAAAAATCGATAAAGATTTTGAAGAAAAGCTGATTCACACCAAACCCGGAATGGGATTCATTTTTAAACACAAACAATGAAAATAGCCACCAGAACCGCCCTCAATTACGCCATTCTTACCGCAGGAATTCTGTTTGTGTTTGCGTATGTGCTGTATTTTGTATCAGAAAAAAATCGGGAAGATGAATTCAATGATCGTCTGGGTTATAAAATCACATGGCGATCGGAATTTATATTTGATGCGAATATCAGTGATTCTAAAATCCGTGAACTTCATGAGCGTAATAAAAAGCTACTGAATGAAGCAGACATCAGCGTTTACGACAGCAAAAAAGAATTGATATTTACCGATATTGAGCCCTCTTCAAAAAATCAGGATTATTTAAATCAACTAATAAAAACCAAAAAAAACAGAATCACATGGCAACGTCATGACCGCCAGTATATGGCCTTTAAATATGAATTCAACAACGAAAATTTTTACATTATCGGAAGTGCCATTGATGTAACAGGGAAAGCCCATATCGAAGAATTTAAGAAAGACATTATCATTGTTTACACTGTTTCCATCATCATTATCTTTATTATTGGTTTTCTTTTTTCATATTATACTTTGAAGCCATTAAAGGATATTATTCTGCAGATTCGGGATATTTCGGAACACAACCTCAACAAAAGATTAGTAGTTCCAAAAGCTAAAGATGAAATTTATGAGCTCACCGAAACTTTTAATTCAACCTTCAATCGTTTAGAAAAATCATTTAATAATCATAAACAATTTGTGACGACGATTTCGCATGAATTTCGAACACCACTTTCAACCTTAATCGCTGAGCTTGAGTTGGCTAAAGAACTGAATGTAACCTTAGACGATTATAAAATCTCAATTGATAATGCTTTACAGGATGCGACTCATGCGTCACAACTTTCCTCGGCTTTGCTAGATTTTGCGAGGGCGAGCTATGATGTTTCGCAGATCAGTTTTGTAGATCTTCGTTTGGATGAAATTCTGGCAGATGCAAAAGTGGCTTTATTGCAGAAAAATTCGAATTATAGAATCGGAATCAATTATATGGACAGCTGGGCAGATGAAGATGAGAGCAATTATGATTTTCACGGAAACCCTTATTTATTGCAGATTGCATTTTTAAATTTAATGGAAAATGCCTGCAAATATTCTTCAGATAAATATTGTTCGGTAGAAATTGAAGTTCAGAATAAAAATCTGGAAATCCGCTTTATCGACCACGGAATTGGGATTTCGGAAGAAGATCAAGCAAAAATATTTGATCTTTTCTATCGCGGAAGTAATAAAAACTACGAAAAAGGAAACGGCATCGGTTTATCAATTGTCAAGAGAATTATCGAGATGCATCAAGGCAAACTTTCGTTGCAATCTGAACCGGAAAAAGGAAGTATTCTCAGAATAAAATTTAGTTCACAAAATAAAAAAGCAGTCTAAATCAGACTGCTTTCTATTTTTTCTTATGCTTTTAACCATTCCGATTTGGAAAGATAGTTTTGATCAGGATAATAAATAAAAAGGCAATTTCTTCCTTTTATTGTATTAATGATCGGTTGTGTAAGATCTCTCGGAACCGCCGGGCATCCCCAGCTTCTCCCGATTCTTTTATGCATCGCTGCAAACTCATCACTTACATAATCTGCGCCATGCATGACGATGGCTCTTTTGTACGCGGCATCGTTAAAACCTTTGTCCATTCCCAGCAATCTCAGAGAATATCCGTTGTCACCGTTATACGTAGCATCTGTGATATAAAATCCTAAACTACTTTGCAGTGAGCTGTTGGTATTCGAGAAGTTGGTGGCAAATTCTTCACCCGTGTTTTTCCCGTGGGCAACCAGTGAATTAAACAATACCTTTTTTTCCTCAGTGTCAATTACCCAAAGTCTTTTTGTATTCGAAGACATAGAAAAATCGCATACCGTAAGTAAATGCGAATCCTGATTAAGCAAACCAGCTTTCTTCAAATTCTCAAAACCAGTTAAGGCTTTGAAGAAAACTTCTTCGTTAAGTTCGTGTCCTGTTTCAAATGCAATAGATTTGTACAATTCTTCTGATGAAGATACCGCATTGGCAGTCTTCTCAGATTTCGTGTCGGCTACTCTTTCAATTTTTTTTGTACTGATTTCATTCCTTACAATCGCCGTTCTTGGAGACAGATAGAATGAAGTAGTTACTACGTAAACAATACCTAATAAGCTATAAAATCCTTTCATTCAATATTATGTTAAATCCAATTGAGTGGGGCAAATTTATAAAAACATAACTATCAGGGCATTATAACTCCACAAAGTTTAACTGAATTTAAGAAACTTTAACTTCCTGATTTTGTGATTTAAAACTCTATTATTTCTCAGAATCTCCTATAAATTCAAGGCTGATAGAATTCATACAATAGCGCAGTCCTGTAGGTTTCGGGCCATCATCAAACACATGTCCCAAGTGCGAATCGCATCTTTTGCAAAGCACCTCTACCCTTTCCATTCCGTACGCGGTATCTCTTTTATAATAAACTCCTTCTTTATCGGCTTCAAAAAAACTTGGCCATCCGCAGCTGCTTGAAAATTTTGAATCGGAACGAAATAAATGATTGCCACAAACTGCACAATAATACTCGCCCAATTCGTCAAAATCATTGTATTTTCCTGTAAAAGCTCTTTCTGTTGCCGCTTCTCTTGAGATTGCGTACAAGTCAGGAGCTAAGATTTTTTTCCATTCATCATTAGGAATATCGAGTTTCGTGGTATCTGTTCTGGAATAGTATGGATTGTTTTTTGCTTGGTTTTCCATAGAATTATTTTAAATATTTTTGATAATAAGATTGAAAATTAAACGAGAAGTTCACAACCAAATTTAGTAAATTTGAGAATATGAATGATGACGCAAAAAGAAAACAGTTAAGAAAATATAAAGCCTTTGCCACCGGATTATTCCTGTTGATGGCTGCTTTGTTTATTATAACAACCATTCTTCAGAAAACCAACGATTCTCATTGGGTGGGTTACGTTCGGGCTTTCTCCGAAGCTGCAATGGTAGGAGCTTTAGCCGATTGGTTTGCGGTTACCGCTTTGTTTCGCCACCCGCTTGGACTACCGATTCCGCACACCAATCTCATTGAAAACAGTAAACAAAAACTCGGCGATAATCTGGGAAGTTTTGTCGTTAGTAATTTTCTTTCGCCACAGAATATCAGACCTTATATTCAGAAGTTAAAAATTTCAGGTTTTGTAGGCGAATGGCTGGGAAAAGAGAAAAATCAGGAAGTTTTGATTAAAAATATTTCGGATATTGTTTTAGATATTTTAAATAAGCTTGACGATTCTGCTGTAAGCCAATTCATCAGTAAAAAAGTTTCTGAAATGACTGATGATATTAAACTGAATAAAATTGTCGGCAACGGAATTCATTATATTTTAGAAAAAAACGATCATCAGAGAATTATTACCAATCTTTCATCACAGATTAAAAATTATATTATTGAAAATGATGAAATGATCCAAAAACGCGTAAAAGAAGGAAGTTATTCTTTCATTCCATCTTTTGTGGACAATAAAATTGCAGATAAAATTGCAAGCGGACTTTCAGATTTTTTCAAAGAAATTGAAGAAGATCCTGGACATGAACTGAGACATTTGATCACACAAAAAATTTACGAATTTTCGGTTGATTTAAAAGAAGATCCAAAATGGGATGAAGAATTTAAGAATATTAAAAACGATCTTTTAAAAGGTGATAAATTGGATGAATATTCCAATGACATCTGGGTTTCCATCAAAAATACATTGAAAAAAGAATTACAGGAAGACCAATCTTCATTAAAAAATTATTTATCTAAAAACCTGAACGAATTTTCACAAAATCTAAAAACTGACGAAAATCTTCAGAATAAAATTGATCATTGGGTTCGTGTGACCGCTTATAAATATATCCTGAAAAATACGCATCAATTTGGGAACCTCATCAGTTCAACCGTCGGAAACTGGCAGGGAAAAGAATTGAGCGAAAAACTGGAACTGGAAGTCGGGAAAGATCTGCAATTTATTAGAGTAAACGGAACATTAGTCGGCGGATTGGTGGGATTAATTATTTATACAATTTCGCATTTTTTCCTTTAAAACAAATAAAAAGAGAGCTCTTTTGAACCCTCTGTATAATTTTTTCGAATATTTTTTATCTTGAAATCCTACTTGCTCTGGTTAAAAGCTCCTGATTAATATCATTAATCAATTGCGGACCTTCATAAATAAATCCGGTGTACAATTGAACTAAGGTTGCCCCCGCATCCAGTTTTTCCATCGCATCTTTTGCAGAATGAATTCCGCCTACTCCGATGATCGGGAATGCTCTGTTGCTTTTATCAGAAAGATACTTGATCATTTTTGTACTTCTCTCGCGAATCGGTTTTCCGCTTAAACCACCGTTTCCGATTTGCTCTAAAACCTCCGGTGAAGTTTTCAGACCTTCTCTATTCACCGATGTATTTGAAACTACAATTCCGTCGATTTTTGTTTCAGCGATCAGTTCAATAATTTCATCCAATTGTTGATTATTCAAATCCGGAGCAATTTTCAATAAAATCGGTTTTTGTACCGCTTTTGACTGGTTGATTTTTTTAACCTCTGTGATTAATTCGCGTAAATATTCCACATCTTCCAGTTTGGCGTGACTTCCAACGTTCGGACAGCTCACATTCAGCACAAAATAATCTACATAAGGATGAAGTCCTTCGAAACAATCCAGATAATCCTGAGTGTAATTTTCCGGCGTTGTATTCGTATTTTTTCCGATGTTTCCACCGATGATGATTTTCCCTCTGTTGCCTTTCAGTTTTTCAATCGCAGCTTCAAGACCTTCGTTGTTGAATCCCATTCTGTTGATGATTCCGCCGTCTTCGATTAATCGGAACAATCTCTTCTTAGGATTTCCGGCCTGCGCTTTCGGAGTTACGGTTCCTATTTCCACAAATCCGAAACCTAAATCTCCCAATTCATTAAAAAGTACGCCATTTTTATCGAAACCGGCAGCTAATCCTACAGGATTTTTAAATTTCAGACCAAAAACTTCTCTTTCCAGACGTTTGTCTACGATAGGTTTTGGCAAAAATAATTTGGTAAGAAAACCGAAATTCTTAAGCATAGAAAAAGTAAAATGATGAACTTCTTCAGGATCGAATTTGAAAAGAATCGGACGAATGAGCGATTTGTACATTGAAAAAAAGTTTTACAAAAATACTCATTTTAAAATTAACGGATTATTGATCTGTGATATTTAAACACAAATTGCACGAATTGTTTCACAAAAAGCACGAATATGCTTTATTTGAAGTTGATGGGATGAAGCAGATTTTAAAATATAAACCTCATAGGTTTTAAAAACCTATGAGGTTTGAAATGAGGTTTGAATCAGGATCTGTAATAATTTATTCTATCAATATTAAGAATACGCGCTCAGGTCAAAATTCAGAATATCCCCTACTCTTTTGAATTCATCATCTATTTTTGCATTCAATGAGATTTTTTCATTGGTAATTGGATGATTAAAACTCAACTGATGGGCGTGAAGCGTCATTTTGCTGATGCCAAAGGTTTCCAGCCACAATTTATTCTGTTTGTTACAGCCGTGTTTACGACATCCTAGAATGGGATGTAAAATATGTTTAAAATGCTTTCTCAGCTGATGAAATCTTCCCGTTTGAGGAATTGCTTCCACTAAACAATATCTCGAAGTCTGATGTTTTAAAAAGGGCAAATCTATTTCCGAAGTCTGTAAACGGCGATAATGGGTAACCGCATTCTGTGTGACTTCATTTTCATTCACCAAATCGTAATCGATGGTTTCCTCTTCCTGAGCCCAGCCGCGAAGAATGGCAATGTACTTCTTATCGACCTTTTTTTCTTCAAATTGAGTGCTCATCGCTCTTAAGGTATCTTTATCTAAAGTAAACAGCAAAACACCCGATGTTTTTCGATCCAAACGATGCACGGGATACACTTTTTGTCCGATCTGCTTCCTCAGCTCCTGAATCGCATAGGTATCTGCTTCTCCGGAATAAAAAGATTTATGAACCAATAATCCGCTGGGTTTGTTGATGGCAATAATGTGTTCGTCGCGATAAAGAATTTCTAACATTGGGCAAAAGTAGAGATTTTTAGATGATCTAGTAACCATTTTATTTTTGTACAGAAAAAATGATTACGTTTGTATTAACAAGCATTTATTATGAAATAACAATTATTTATTTTTATTGTCTTTTATAGCTTTTCATTATACGGACAAAATAATGAAAATGTTATAGTTCATCCTCCACCAGGACAAAAAGATATTAACAGTCAATATGAACAAGATAAAATTTATTCTAAAGTTGATAAGAAAATAATATTTAATGCTAAAAACTTATCAGACTCTTTCGATTATTCTATCATAGATCCAAAGCACAAACCCTCTGAAAATACTTTTGTCATCTCTTTCGTTTCAGAAGTTCATAAGAAGATATCAAATCTAAAAATAGAAACAGGCAAAAATCAAGATATAATCGTAGGATTAAAGAGCATGTTATTGCGCCAGAACTTTTATCTTGCTACCATAAATGGTATGTTTGTTCGAAGCTACTGTAAATTAAAATTTATTTTTGACTATGATAATAATTCAATGGAAATAATTCCTTTATAAGGTTTGTAGAGAAGTACTTCTTAATTAAACACAGACTACAGTAGTAGTCTGCTATCTTTATTTAGGCCATCTTCCTGCTTCGTATTCCTCTATATAATATGCAGAAGCCCTTGCTGTACCGAATTCAATTATTCGACCGGATTTAATTTCAACAATAAAAGGGGCATTCCCTACAATCTCAGTCTCGCTTTCTGGATTATCAAACTTCTTTTTACTATTATAAAAAAAGATATATCCATAGTTTTTATTTATTGTATACTCTTCTAGCAAAATCATTGGAACTTTAAATACTTTTTCAGAATCTAAAACATATTTTTTTGCTATTTTTAAGATTTCTTGTTCTGTTAACATAATTATTCTATTTTTAAATATTTAAAAAATATAAAACCATCATTAAGATCCGCTTCCTTACCTGCCTGGCCATCAGGATGATATAATTTCCCATCTTTCTTAAGCACATTAAATACATGCCCAGTTTCAGGATACTTTCTTTCCCCAAATATAATTCCCATTTCTCCTTCCTTCATTTTTAAATTTAACTGTGTTTTGATATCAATCCTTTGAAAATATGTAAATCTATTATATTTTTTGTTATAAAAATCGGATAAAACTTCAATCTTTTGATTACCTGAAGGAAGAGCTATCGAAATCTTTCCGGTCCTCAAATATTCATCAACTGCCACCACCATATTTACACAATGTGTATTTGATACTTCAACTAAAACTTCTTTACCATCAACAATTATTATTTTCTTATTAAGCAAAGGAAGAACCTCATAAAGGTGTTTGAATGCCTCTCCTGATTCCACCTTAGAAAGTCTTTCCAAATTATCCAAAAAAGCAACAATCTCATCATCTTTTGCACTCGCTTTTAATGCTCCTGCCAATTTTTTATTAATCTCATAAGCAGAACCTGCAGCTATTTTTTCTCCCTTATAAATAAAAACATATTCGTTCAAATCGTTTTTACTTCCAGCTGATTTACCCGAAAAGATAAGGACATCTTTGTCCAGAAGTCTCTGGATTGGAACCACTCTCAATAAATAATTCGAATCAAAAAAAGCTTCTTTTCCGGTAGATAATAATTTTATTGAGCTTTCCGTAAAATTAGTAATATTCCTTTCCAAAGCAACTTTAATTACTATTGATTTTAAATAGTTTTTCGCTTCTCCTTCCGCAATTTTCGTAAGAAGTTTTGCAGCACCTATATAAAAACCACCAACAATGTTTCCTGCTATTAATGCGCCGCCACCATACATATAAATTTCTTCCCAAGCATCCAAAAACTCTTTTCCGTCTTCGTATTTTATAATTTCATCTTTAAAAGCCTGTATTGTAAGATCTGCTCCTGCCAAAGAAATATCGGCAATGGCAAGCAAAAGAAAATAAGGGTTGCCCGCTGGTAAAGTTAGTACTCCGATAATTACAGCCACTATATCCGCAGCTATACGAATATTCTGTGATACAACTTCCCATTCTTGTGCATCCGCTAAGGCTTTTAAATAAATCGCTGGTACGAAATAAGAAACTTCTTTTTCTCCAGTTATATCTTTAATATACACCATATCTAAAGGATGAAACTGTGCTCCATCATCTATATTTGTAGTTATGGTTCTCTCGCCACTACCAGAAGTACCCATTGTCTGGCTGCTTTGAATATTATACGTTACTGTTTCTTCTTTCTGCTGTTGTAAAAAAAAGGTTTCTCTGTAATTATCTCCGTCCTGTTGAAAAATTCCACCCTCAAGAATGTTAGCGTTTATTTTGTATCCTTTTCCAATGGTAAAAGTTTTGGCTGTTTTCTTTTGTTTGCTATTCTTTGAGAACATCGAAAAAACAAGCATAATGTTGGCAAGAATCATCCGATTGCTTAAAATTTTTCCATTGTATTCACCACTTTTGTCTAGATTGTAATAAATTCTGTTCAGCTTTGCCGAGTTTTCTCTGAAATAGTTTAGAATAGGAGCAGGATGACCAAATGCCTTGAAAATTTGTATCATCGCCGCACTACTGTCTCTGAAAGTACTGGAATCATCATCTTTTGAAAGAGTTTCAAGATGATCGAAAAAGAGTTTATAATCCAGAAAATCTGAAAAGTTTTTTAAAATAGTCTCCGGAATATTCTCATAAATAAATTTTAATCCGTCTGCGTCTTTTTCATTCCTTAAAGCTGTTACAAAATTTTGTCGAAAATAGGTGTAATCCGCTTCATACTTATCGACATCTCCATAATTGAGCAATATATTCAAATCTCTGAAATCCTGATACCATGATGTTTCAAGAACGAAAGATGTTTCTGTACTTTTTGCATAATAGAAATGTAACCGATAATAAATCTTCTTACTCCGTAAATCTATTTTTTGAGTTATGCGGGAATCTTTCCATTTTACACTTACATTTCCAATCTTAGGATTTCTATATACTTTTAATTGAATAAACCCTTCACTTTTATTTTTAATACTTTTATTCTGAATATTAGCATTTAAATCTTTCGGATTATAAGTAAATTGATAATCATTCATTCCGCTATTTGCAGCTTTTATCTTAATGATTAACCTTTCTAAATCAATATATTCATCAGTTATCCAATCTGTAATTTCAGACATAGATTCCGAAATATTTGTAACCTTAGGCTCTACACTTTGTACTGATAAATTGCTTTGGGATAAATTTTCTGCTAATACTTTATTTTGAAATCCCGAAAGTATGTTCTGACTTTCCTTATCAAAGTCATCAAAGTCTTTAAAATATTTTTCGCTGTTCATTGATGTTTTTTTAATTAATTATTTGTTTTACTGATTCTCCGTAGAAATATCTTGGAAGGAACAAAATAATTTATCTTATCTCGTTTATATCTCTAGACAAATATGGCTGCTGATAACGACAAAAGGCGTCGTCTTATAATTTATTTCTACTTTTTCCGTAAAACCTCATCGGTTTTTGAAACCTATAAGTTTTGTCTAAAGGCATTTTTTGATATGGTAACCGAATTTTTGTTATAGCCCTGATGGGAACGGCATCCTTTTTTGTGGCGGACGGAACGCAGTGGAGACGACCACAAAAAAGATACAGTGGACAGCAGGTTCCCGGCTCCTAATCTGCACAATGATAAAAACTTCCCGCTTCCCGCTTCCCACTTCCCGCTTTTTCACTATTTTTGCACTTTAGACGATTAAAAAATTATGGCAAAGCAAGAAGATGTTTTCAAGAAAGTGATTTCTCATGCGAAAGAATATGGTTTTATTTTTCCTTCAAGTGAGATCTATGACGGTTTATCGGCTGTTTATGATTATGGACAAAACGGTGCTGAATTAAAAAATAATATCAAACAATATTGGTGGAAAGCGATGGTACAGCTTAACGAAAATATTGTCGGTATCGATTCGGCTATCCTTATGCACCCAACAACTTGGAAAGCTTCGGGCCACGTTGATGCATTCAACGATCCTTTGATTGATAATAAAGACTCTAAAAAACGTTTCAGAGCAGACGTTTTGGTGGAAGATTATTGTTTAAAAATCGAAGAAAAAGAGAACAAAGAAATCGAAAAAGCGGCGAAACGATTCGGTGAAGCTTTTGATAAAGAACAATTTGTGGCAACGAATCAAAAAATTATTGATTACAGAGCCAAAAGAGAAGCAATTCTTTCAAGACTAGCAAAATCTTTAGAAAATGAAGATCTTGCCGATGTAAAAGCTTTAATTGAAGAGCTGGAAATTGCTGATCCGGATACAGGTTCTAAAAACTGGACGGAAGTAAGACAGTTCAACTTAATGTTTGGAACAAAACTGGGGGCTTCTGCAGATTCTGCAATGGATCTTTATTTAAGACCGGAAACGGCTCAGGGTATTTTCGTGAACTTTCTGAACGTTCAGAAGACCTCTCGTCACAGACTTCCTTTCGGTATTGCTCAAATCGGAAAAGCTTTCAGAAATGAAATTGTTGCAAGACAGTTCATCTTCAGAATGCGTGAATTTGAACAAATGGAAATGCAGTTTTTCGTAGCTCCGGGAACAGAACTGGAGTTCTATGAACAATGGAAGCAAAAGCGTCTGAACTGGCATTTGGCTTTAGGTTTGGGTAATGATAATTACCGATTCCACGATCATGAAAAACTGGCTCATTATGCGAATGCTGCGGCCGATATCGAATTTAATTTCCCGTTTGGTTTCAAGGAACTGGAAGGTATTCACTCAAGAACAGATTTCGACTTAAAGGCTCACGAAGAGCATTCAGGGAGAAAACTTCAGTTTTTCGATCCTGAAAGAAACGAGAATTATGTTCCTTATGTGGTGGAAACTTCGGTTGGTTTAGACAGACTATTCCTTTCTATTTTCTCTCATTGTTTAAAAGACGAAACATTAGAAGATGGTTCAGAAAGAACGGTTTTATCTTTACCTCCGGCTTTAGCGCCAATTAAGGCAGCGATTCTTCCGTTGATGAAGAAAGACGGTTTAGCAGAATATGCGGAGAAAGTTTTCAACGACCTGAAATATGACTTCAACTTATTCTACGAGGAAAAAGATGCGATCGGGAAACGTTACAGAAGACAGGACGCCATCGGAACCCCTTACTGTATCACGATTGATCATGACTCTTTAACAGATCACACGGTGACGATAAGAGACCGAGACACAATGGTTCAGGAAAGAGTGCCGGTATCGGAATTGAGAAGAATTATCGACGAAAAGACAAGTTTCAGAAACTTACTTTCAAAAATATAGATGAAAAGCCTTGAGAAATCAGGGCTTTTTTTATACACTTTTTTTGAATAGATTTGTTTTACACTAATCATTCAAAATATGTGGTTAATAATTCTGCAAACGGTTCTTATTGTTTTAGTTGTGGCCATTATTCTTATGTATCTTTTTGGATACGGCTATCTTTTCAGTGGTATTTCCAAAACGTATCTACGGGGGAGATCCACCGCTTATATTGATGACGGAAAGCTTTTCAGCAGTAATATCATTAAAACTGCTTCGCCCAAAATCTGGGAAGAATCTCCGGAATATAACAAGACCAATTTACCTAAAAATATCGTTGACGACCTCGTCCAATCGCACACTGCCGCTTTTATTGTGGTGAAAAACGGTAAACTCATGCATGAACAATACTGGAACGGCTATCATCAACTTTCACATACCAACTCATTTTCCATGACGAAGGCCATTACAGTGATGCTTTTGGGAAAGGCGATTGAAGAAGGAAAAATCAACAGTATCGATGATCTGTTTTCAGATTATTTTGATGAATTTAAAACAAAAGGATTCGGAAGAAGTTTAACGTTAAAAAATTTAGCTCAAATGGAAGCCGGACTTAACTGGGATGAGGATTATAAAAACCCTTTTTTACCAACCGCGAGAGCCTATTACGGAAGAAGCCTCCGTAAAGCTTCTTTTTCGAGAAGATTTAAAGAAAATCCCGGTGAAAGATTTGAATATCAAAGTGGGGCAACTCAATTACTGGGTTTTGCCTTGAAGAAAGCTTTAAACCAGACCTTAGCAAGCTATCTTTCTGAAAAATTCTGGATCCCGTTGGGAATGGAGCAAAATGCAGAATGGAGCACCGATGAAGAAGGCATGGAAAAGACCTACTGCTGCATTCATTCCAACGCGCGGGATTTTGCCAGACTGGGACAACTATTTTTGGATGACGGTAAAGTGGATGGCGAACAAATTCTGAATCTTGATTTTATTAATCAAATGAAAACGCCAACAGAAAAATCTGAGGAAATTTACGGAATGGGTTTCTGGATCAATGAGGATAATCCTGTAAAACATTATTATTTTCTTGGGCTTCAAGGACAATACATTATCATGATACCTGAACATCAGATGCTGATTGTGAAAACCGGAAGCGATCATAACCTCTCCAAAAATGACAGAGGAAGACCGGACCAGGTGAAGTTTCTGGTGAATGAGGTGGTGAGTTTGTTTAAATAACCTGAATCGAAGATGGTGCTGGGCGCTGGAAGATGGAGGTTATATGAAGTGATAACAAGCAAAATCATTTCATTTTTCTTTGAATTTTTGTGATTATACAAAATAAAGAACTTAATGAGCTTCCAGCTTCATGCTTATCCCGAACTTAATTAGACAATATAAAATACTGTCTAATAGCCTTTTAAAAAATTTTATTAAATATTTATTTTTTTTCAGGCAACCATTTACATTTTTTTTCGTCTTATCTACAGAACACAACAGATGAAGAATTTATTAGAAGAGAATTTTGATCTCGCTAGGAAAAATGACGGTATGGGGCAAAAAGCTCTGTATGAGATGTTTTCTGATAAAATGTTGGCGATTGCAAATTCTTACACTAATAATATCTATGATGCAGAAGACCTCTTAGTTACTTCATTTTATACCTGTTTTAAAAAGATTAATGAATGTCGGGATCCAAAAAGTTTTCCATTCTGGTTAAGAAAAATCGTTGTTAATAATTGTGTCGATTTTATCCGGAAAAATAAAAACCTGATGTATTTAGACATTGATGTAAACAATATAAATATCGAAGATGAAGAAAATAGCTGGGAAGATAATGCCTATTCAATCAATTTAGAGGATATTTTTTCTAAAATGCCGGATGGTTATCGGTTAATTTTCAATCTTTCTGTTTTTGAAGAAAAAAAGCATCAGGAAATTGCTGCCATTTTAAATATTTCGGAAGGAACAAGCAAAAGCCAGCTGAGTAAGGCAAAAAAGTGGATAATAGATTATATAAAATCCGAAAAATAATGAAAACACAAAATAAAATAAAATCTGATTATGAAGAACTTAAAATAAAGCCTTCAGCAAATCTATGGGACAAAATAGATCAAAAATTCCATGAACCACCGGAAATCAATATCAAACCTGCTTTTCAATGGTGGAAATATTCGGCAGCAGCTGTTCTGGCAGTGATTTCAACAGGAGCTTTTTTCTATTTTAATCAAAATGAACCGACACTGAAGCAAAAAAGCATTTCGATTGTAAAATCAGCTGAAAAGCAGAATGACCATTCGTCAGCAATGACACAACATGATGCAAACATTCAAAATACAGCTCAGAATACAAAGGTAATACCTTCTGAAAAGTCCCGTCTGGTAGCGAATGAAAAGAAAAATCCCGGAAAATTAAATGCAGTGGAAAGAGAAGACTTTAATGCCTCTCTTGCAAAAACAGCAAGTAAAGATAGTCCTCTAAAAAATCCAACCTCAATTACGTCTACTTCTGATCATCATGAATTATATACTGCTGATGTGACACCGGCAGAGAATAAAATAGCGTTGAATAATGAAAAGTCAGAAATAAAAACAGGAACTCCAGAACAAAAGCCGACCAAATATATCCAGGCTCATGATCTTCTGGCAGGAAGAGAGCTGGATAAAGCGGCCAAAGAGATTAAAGACAAACAATTTGCAGTTGTAGATCTTGATAAAATTAAGAGTCCTAATTCATTAAAAATAATGGGAATAGAGATTTATTCCTCCTCAGAAAAATAAATTTTAAATTTTTAAAATCATAGAAAGTACTATTCCAAAAAAAGTGAATAGCAATAAAATATTGTCTAAAAATAACACAAACAAAACAATGAAAAAAATTACATTAATGATTGCTATGGTAGCAATTTCTTACAGCCATGCCCAAGAAAATTTCCCAATGAACTTACAAATTCAATCTGATACTCATGAGAATATGAGCAGCCTAGAGATTGAAAATCAAAGAACTGAGATAGAATATGCCCTGGCAGTGGTTTTACTTATGATTTCTACAAGAGCTTTTGTTTATTTTAAGGAAAAAAGCTTTAAACAAAACAATATCATGCCGTAAGGTTACTCCGGTTGCGTAAAAAAATAATATATCATTTATAAAAAATAAAAAAAAATGAAGAAAATCACCGTGATGATTACCATACTGGCCATTTCTTACACGTATGCTCAAGAAGCTCCACAGATGAATACTCGAATTGAGATGTACTCAAAGAAGATTGACAGCATCGTAATATCTGAGAAATCTGAGATGAATTCAGAGCTTGATAAAGTGGACCGAAATTTTAAAGATAATAAAATTACGGCTGAACAAAAACAGAATCAGAGAAATGAAATAGCATCAAAGTACGAAAAGATTATTAATAGTAAAATAGATGCCCAGAAGTCTGAACTCGAAGAGGCTACCCAGGAAATGGTGAAACATGCCGTTTTGGGAAAGTCTGATACCATACGTAAGGGGAAAAACTTTTTGAAGCTGGGACTTAATGGTCTAAAAATGAGAATAAATCAAAGAAATAAAAAAGAGCCTAAAGACTATTTACATAATTGGTCACTCTTATATAATCTTTCAGCGGGTAACCTTACTTCAAAAGACGAACCTTTTGGCCTTTCTTCAAAAAATTCGGACATGAATATTGTGTATAACTCTACTTTGGCAGTAAAATATGAGAATCAGTTGGGACACTTTACCAGCCCTGTTTTTTATAATATTGGCCTGGGAATACGAACAGACCGATATGAAGCCAAAGGAAATAATGCTTTTCTTCAGAGAAACAATAAGTTGATGCTGGAAGATTTTAGCAAAGGGGAATTAGACGAATCCATAATCCGTAATACCTATATTTTTGTTCCCATCGATTTTAGATTTGTGCTCAATCCTCAATATACAGAATATAAGGGCGTAAAATATTTAGATAATACCAAACCTCAGCTTAGTCTTATCGCAGGTGTTTATGGGGGCGCGAATATCGGGAGCAGAATGATCACGAAATACTCTAATGTAAACTCATCAAACGTTATGGACCAAGAAAGAGTGATGCAGGGGGTTAATGATTTTATTGTCGGAGGCAAATTAGGAATAGGATACAGGGGATTTAATGTATATATTCAAAAAGACTTTAACCCGCTGTTTAATAATGACGCCCTGTTGAAAAGTAAAAACGGATTTCAAGTAGGTATTGAAATAGCCAATATTGGGTTTTAGGAGATGCGATCTCATATTGTGGAAGATGGGTGCTGGAAGATGGAGATTATGTGAAGTAATAAAATCAAAATCCTTCCATTTCTCTTTGATTTTTTCTTCTTTTTTTTTGAGTTGTTTTGATTTTTTTGATTGTTTTTCGCTTTCTATTCTTGAATTGACGAGTCAAATCCGGCATTGAAAGCGAAAAGTGCATCAAATTCAATTAAAAACCTGCCCGTCTATTCAACAGGCTCTTAATGAAATCTGAAATTAGCTTCGGTAAGGGTATTATCACTGTTTACCAATGAGAAACCCATTACGATGAGCCAAATTTTCTCCTTGATAATCCGACCTCATGTTCCTGAGGATAAGGTTTTCTGGAGGTCATACTTACATCTTCTTTAATCTGCCGGTGGATATCATATTGCTTTTCTCTGTCATAAGAATACCGCGGATCAGGAATCATGGGCATTTTTGCCATTTTATGGATGGTAATTGTGGGAAAGTGATAATCGACTTCCACTGTTCCTAAGAGTAAGTAACATCCTCCTCCTTGAAAATCATATTGCTTTAAACTGTCTGGAAAATGCGCTGTATCAAAATAATCTCCGTTCACGTCTATCCAGGTTCCGAAATACATGGTCCCTTTTTTGGTCGGCACATGTTTTCTTGAAATAAGATAAGCCAACATTTTCACCTGTCTTTTATGATACCGGAGTAAATCTTTTACAAAAACAGAACCCCTGTATTTCGTTTCTAACAAATCAAACGGGCTGCATGAAATAGGAAAACCTATCAATTCAATTTCATCAAAGGCATCTTCAAACGGTTCTCTTTTTAATTCGGGAAGCTTAAACTGCTGAACGGGTTCTTCAATCAGCATTAAACCTCTGTTCTCGGGTTTAAAATTTACCAATAAAACCCTTGCCTCAACAAGAAGTTCATTTTTTTGCTTCCCTGTAAAACGAAATGCTCCAATAAAAATTAAGGACTGAATCGTTTCAATACCCACGGGAATACGTTTGATAAAATTTTCCAATGATTTATAATCTCCATTTCTTTCCCGCTCCCCGACAATTTCGAGAGCAATCCTTGTTTCCAGCCTTTCCAAAAGCATAAATCCCAGAAAGATATTCTTTCCTTTTAATGTCGTCTGAAATTCGCCGGAATTAACACAGGGAACCTGAATATGTCCTCCTGACATTTTAGCTTCATGGATATAGACTTCAGTACGGTAAAATCCTCCCTGATTGTTGATAACGGAAACCATAAATTCCAATGGATAATATACTTTCAGATATAAACTCTGATAGCTTTCCACTGCATATGAAGCCGAATGCGCTTTACAGAAAGAATACCCTGCAAAAGATTCTATCTGCCGGAACGCTTCAGCAGTAAGTGCTTCCGAATGCCCCTGTGCTCTGCAGGATATGAAGAAATTAGCCTTTACTTCATTCAGTTTTTCAATGGATCGCTCTTTTCCACTCATCGCACGGCGCAGAATATCACCATCAGCATGAGTAAGTCCGCCGAAATATTGTGCAATCTTAATGACATCTTCCTGATACACCATAATGCCATACGTTTCTTTTAGATTCTCCTCAAAAACAGAATGAAAATATTCAAACTGATCCGGATGATTGTGTCTGAAAATGTATTCCCGCATCATCCCACTCTGCGCTACTCCCGGTCTGATAATAGAAGAAGCGGCAACCAGTATTCTGTAATTGTCGCATTTTAATCTTCTTAAAAGACCTCTCATTGCAGGAGATTCTATATAAAAACATCCGATTGTTCTTCCTATAGCCAGATATTCATTGGCTTTTTCTTCATCTTTGGAAATTCTGGTATCCCGGATATCAACATCAATCCCCCGTGTTTTTCTGATGAGCTCAACGGTATCTTTTATCGTTCCAAGACCTCTTTGAGAAAGAATATCAAATTTCTCCAGCTTAATATCTTCTGCTACATTCATATCGAACTGAACGATAGGAAATCCCTTCGGCGGCATTTCGAGTGCAGAGTAATGGGTAATAGGCTCTTCTGAAATTAAAATTCCGCAGGCATGCATACTTCGTTGATTGGGGAACTTTTCCATTAACCTTACATATTTATGAATGGTCTGGACCACAGAATTTGTCTCATGAACTTCCATTGGCTTTTTTGTCAGTTCATCCAATTCGTCTTTAGGCAGCCCAAAAGCTTTCCCAACTTCTCTGAATCTCGATTTATATTTGAATTCCACATTGGTTCCGCAAAAAGCAACGTGATCTTTCCCATATCTGCTAAAAATATATTCCAGAATGGTATCCCTGTTTTGCCAGCTCCAGTCGATATCAAAATCCGGAGGACTTTTCCTGTTAAGGTTGAGAAATCTTTCAAAATACAGATCAAGCTCCAATGGGCATATATCGGTAATGCCGATGCAGTAACTGACGATGGAATTGGCTCCGCTTCCGCGTCCGACATGCATAAACCCCATTCTATTGCTGTATCGTACAATATCCCACGTAATCAAAAAATAAGAACAAAAGTTGAGTTCGTCAATCACTTTTAGTTCTTTCTCTACTCTTAGTCTTGCGATTTCATGATCTTTTCCATACCGTTTTTCTAATCCTAAATAGGCTAATCTTCTCAAAAGCTTAACATCAGATTCTTTGGATTTTGTATAGTATTGTTTATTCTTTACTTTTTCAAAATCAAATTCGAAGTGGCAGGCCTGCAGCAGTTTTTTTGTAGTCTTTATGATTTGCGGATATCTTTGAAAAGTCGTAATAATTGCATCTTCGGATTTAAAATATTCCGATTTCCTGCAAACCTCCTGCTCAGACAATTTGGACAATAAGGTGTTATGATCTATAGCTCTTAAGATTTTATGAAGATTATATTCTTTCTGAGTATGAAAAGTAACCGGATGAACAATCACCATTTTAGGAATCAGCATTTTAAATTCAGGCCGGATTAATAGATTCAATTCTTCTTCCCGAACTCCAATAAACTCATTTTCTTTTAGCCTTAAAGGCATATTATCTATGGGATAAATAATAAAAACATTTTTAAATGGGGGAGCCATTTCAGAAAGTTCAGCTCCGTGACAATTGTAATCTGTTAAAACCTGATTCACTTCGCCAATTCCGGAGAACTCTTTTGCAACAGCAATATAAAGCAGCTTATTTTCTTTTCTGACTTCAATGCCGGCGATAGGTTTAATTCCTGCTTTTTCGCATTCTTTCTTAAAATCATAAATCGCAGTAATGGTATTGATATCCGTTAGCACTAATTCTTTAATGCCCAGAGAATGTGCCTGCTGTACCAATTCTTCTATCGATAAAGTACCGTAACGAAGGCTGTGAAAAGAATGACAGTTGAGATACATGGTGTAAGAATTTAAAAATTTATTTTCCAAAATCAAATCCTGAAGCCCTGCCCACGGCACCCGCTCCAAAACGATTTTTAATTTGATCCATCGTCTGGTATAAATTCATTTGCTCTTCTGTATCTTCAAATAAATTCATTTGATGGTTACCGTGTACCAAATCGGTAAAGCGTAAACCCACCAGCCGAAGGCGCATTCTTCTGGTATAGATTTTAGTAAAAAGCTCTAAGGCAACCCTTGATAAGGTATGATCTGCAGAGGTGTAGGTAACTCTGATCTGTTTGGTTTCCGTATCGAAATTGGCATACCGAATTTTAATAACCACTGTTGAAGTCAGCCATTTCTCCTGTCTTAATTGATAGGCTAACTTTTCAGCCATTCCGGATATCAGTCTTTTTAATTCGATCATATCCATTGTATCTGTTGTAAAGGTTCTTTCTGTTGAAATTGATTTTCTTTCAGAATAAGGAACCACCGGATTTTCGTCAATTCCATTCGCCTTTTTCCAAAGTTCTTTTCCGTTAAGTCCAATCATTTGTTGCAAAACCAACACGGGCATTTCCGACAATGTATGAATGGTTCTTATTCCTATTCTGGACAGCAATTGAAAAGTTTTTTCTCCAACCATCGGAATTTTCTTTACCGATAATGGATTTAAAAAAGGCTTAATTTCAAGTTCTTTAATCTCTAATCTTCCCACAGGTTTAGATTCTCCGGTTCCGATTTTGGAAACGGTTTTATTGGCAGACAGGGCAAAACTTATCGGAAGCCCGGCTTCTTTTTTTACGGCTGCAGCAATTTCCTGAGTCCATTGGTAGCATCCAAAAAATTTATCCATTCCCGTAAGATCCAGATAGAATTCGTCGATGCTCGCTTTTTCCATAACCGGAACTTTTTCCTGAATAACCTCTGTTACCAAATGGGATAAATTGGAATACAGTTCATAATCTCCACGAATCACTTTGGCATCGGGGCATAACCTGAGCGCCATTCTTATCGGCATTGCCGAGCGAACCCCAAACTTTCTGGCTTCGTAAGAGCATGAAGCGACTACTCCACGGTCTCCACCTCCTATGATTAGAGGGATTCCGTCAAGTTTAGAATTATTTAGCCTTTCACAGGATACAAAAAATGCATCCAGATCCATATGTACAATTGCTCGGTTCACGTTACAAAATTAGATACTATTTGTATCTTTTTTCCTATATTTGTAGATACAATTTGTATCAATGTCAATTTTTTCAGATAACATCAGGTTTTTAAGGACTCAGAAAAATTTATCTCAGCAAGAGCTTGCGGATCAAATTTTAATGAGCAGAGTACGTTATTCAAAATATGAAGATGGACGTTCGGAAGCTCCTTATGAGCTGCTCATCAGAATGTCAAAATATTTCAATCTGAGTATTGATCTGCTTCTTACCGTGGATATCAGAAAATATCCGCTGGAAGATGTATTGAAACTTCCGGACAACAGAATTGTTTTACCTGTTGTGGTAGATCAATTAGGAAACAATAGTATTGAAATTATTCCTCAGAAAGCATCCATGGGTTATTTATCCGGATACAGCGACCCGGAATACATTGAAAATTTACAAAGAATTACACTCCCATTTCTGACTGGCGGAAAGTACAGGGCTTTTCCGGCTCAGGGAGATTCTATGCCACCCTTTAAGGACGGTTCCTATATTATCGGGAAATACGTTGAACATATTGATGACCTGAAACCAAATAAAAGCTATGTTTTTGTGACTTTAAATGACGGGATTTCTTATAAAAGATTTAGCTCCAGAAATAAAAAATCAATTACTGTTGCTGCCGACAATTCATTTTATAAACCTTATGATATTTCCTTAGGAGAAATTATTGAAGTCTGGCAATATGCTTCTGGCATTTTTCCCGAAGATTTTGAACCGGATCGGCTTGAAAACTATAATCTAAAAGATATGTTCTTAGAAATTCGAAAAGATATTCAAGAGCTAAACGACAGACTGCCAAAAGGCTAACCGCTGTAGGAGCCGTTATAGGAGCATATTACATTATAAAAAGCCGGTACTACCATAAAATTAGAAAGATTAGCTATAGGTAATGAAATTGTAGGTGTTGGCACTCAGAGTTATGGCCTTATTAAAGGAGATATAGAAATATTAGATAATCAAAAGATTATATTAATTATGAGAAATATAATCTTTTTGTAGAAGGAGATATTAATCTTTCTTCAGGAGAATTGCGTATTCTCAATTGTCCAGATAGTTCTATAATACTTTATTGAAAAACAGACTGTAAGAACTCAGAACGACGAAGGACACCTTATTTCTGCAGTGTTTAAAGCATCCGTATAACGGGACCCTCCTTTATCTCCGGACAGCCTGAGTGAATAACGTGTTCAAGCTTTCCGGAAATTAAAAACTTATTTAAACAAAAGATCTAGAATAAGTATGCACATTAATTAAATGAAAAACAGAATTCTTCGCTTGACATCTTTTTAATACTGAATGGTTGATTTTTCTGTGCAGACGTCTGATAATACTGGAACTCCGATGGTAAAAGTATTAATCTTTTAACCACCAGAACAATTAATTCATCAAACATAAATTCTGAATTAATAAATACCTGGGAATAAATCATAGCACCTTTCTCATCTCTTACAACAATCAAATATTCATGACCGCCGACTTTTTTCAGGGTCCAGTTCTGAAAAACAAAAGAACTTAAAAAGTCCTGGTTCTCACAAATGATATGATAGAACCAAAAACAGGCTTCATTGACTCCTAGCTCAAAGGATCCGCCGGATAAAGCATACCCGTTTGAGAAATTGTGAATCGTATTGATCTGCGCAAAATGACGGTACAATCCATTTGCTGATTTTTTCAAAGTCTCCATACAAATATTATATTTTTATTTAATTTTGTTTTAGTACTTTTGCAAGCACTGGTCGTTTAAGCGACCAATTTAAGAAATAATAGTCTAATACATGACCATAAAAGAAAGAATTTTCTATTATTTAGAAAAGAAAAACATAAAAAAAGAAGCTTTTTACAAAAAAACAGAGCTGCCTGCTTCGAGTTTTAAAGGGGAAGGATTTAAGTATGACCTTGGTATCACGAAGATTGTGAGGATATTACAAGAATACCCCGAACTTGATCATGAAAATTTACAATGGTTTATAAAAGGGGAAGGAGAGCTGAAGCTGAAAGATCATGAGGATGAGAAAAAGCCTGAAAACCCTCAAATCGACAACCGTGAATTTGAAAAAATTATCGATTTGTTACTGAACCTTTTTGCACAAAATAATGCAGCGGATAAAAATTTCCTGTTTCTGCAGAACCAGATCAAGAACCAGTCATTAAAAATAGATGAGATCCTGGCCAGCATGCAGCAAAAAGCACAAAAGGTCTAATTGCTGTTGATAATTTTGAAATCTGAGCTTCCCAGAAATGTCCGGGTCGGTAATTTGATTACGACATATCCCAGCTCATATGTGAACTGCTGTAATTCTTCCATAGTGTTTATAAAACCACCATAGATCTCGCGTTTTACCAATTTCATCTTGCTGAGATACGCCTCTTCAGAAATAGTTTCAGTTTCGAAATCATCCCACAGTTTATCACTAAGAGCCACAAGAATTTTTAATCTTTCCCTACTCATTCCTATTAATGTCATTTCTTTTAAATAATATCTTAGAAAATCTATCTAAAGTATTATTACTAAACTTTTCTTTCAATATTTCATTCCTGTAGTGTTTGTCTAATGTATAAACGACCCCAACGATAAGCAGGATAAGCGCTATAATGGCAAAATCAGCGATTGAAGAGATGCTGTTCTTGTTGTAAAAGATGAACTTTACATAGGTCACTAAATGAAAATAACCGGATACAAGGGCTACGTAATACGTAAACCGGTGCGCTCTGAATAATCCGCCTAATGATAATAATATAAGCGCCGACGAGATGGATAAAAAATAGATGGAAGCGTCCAGATCAAGACTTCTTTCTCCCACATTATTTTCCAGCTCTATGGATAAATCAAAAAAATTTCCTAATAAATTATTAAGAAATGGTAATATGGCCGAAATTAGTACAAAAGAAGATGCAATAATCTCTATGACTAATTTTATTCTATTCCTATTTTGGTCTGTCCGGTTTTGTCGGATCAATTGTTTCTTCTGGCTCAACTGCAATTTCAACTTGTTCTTGCTTTAAATGGGTTTTATCTCCTTTAATACTGTCCGAATTAAGCTTGTTATCTTCAGCTTCCCTATTCAGAATCTTTACCGTTAAAGAATCATTTCTTTTTATTAGGTTTTCTGATTTATACTCAATCTCTTCATGAACATTAGCATCTTCTGTTCTATCCGAACAAGCCACCAATGTTGTTAATAGAATGCCTCCTAATAAAGCTATTTTCATATTCATAATTTAAAAAAATTTACATCCCGTAAAGGTACGTGTTATCATCCATTTTTAAAAAATACAAATAAAATAACTATTTTTCATTAATTTAACAAAAAAAATTAAATATTCTTTAACAAACAAAAGCTACTATATCACTAAATATTGAATTCAAATTTAGTAAATAAATTCATACTACACTATTTTTCCTATAAAAAACCCACAAAAAACAATAACAAAAAGTAGAGTTATTCAGATTTTAGTATGAATTCTGTTTTGTCCTCTAACCATCCTCAGAGGCTACAGAATCTTTTTCTGAAAAAATACGGCCTTATTCCACACTTTATAAAATTAAACTGATCTTCTTTTTAAATACGTCGAGTTTCGTCGCTTTGCGTACCTATATTTGGTTTATAAATTTTACAATTATGGATAAAGTGACTTTACAGAGAATTGAAAAACTGCATCCTTCCGTGCGGGACGAAGTAGTACAGATTATTAAAGAGTGCGACAAGGCACTATCGGGAAGAGCAAAAATAAGAATCACGCAAGGGCTCAGAAGTTTTGAAGAACAGGAAAAACTATATGCCATCGGAAGAATTACTTCGGGAAAAAAAGTAACCAACGCCAAAGCCGGGCAAAGCATTCATAACTATGGATTTGCGGTCGACATGTGCCTGATCATTGATGGCAGAACAGCAAGTTGGGACACCGCAAAAGACTGGGATAATGACGGGATTGCCGACTGGTATGAATGTGTGACTATTTTTGCCAGACATGGCTGGGACTGGGGAGGCAACTGGAAAACATTTAAAGATCTTCCCCATTTTGAAAAAAAAGAAATCAAAACAAAAAAAGGGATGATAAAAGCAACCTGGCGAAACCTTGCCAAAATGCCCCGCAATGAAGAAGGATATATTATTTTATAGCCCGCAGCTCGACTTCTGAGTCTCTGTAAACAGCGACTATTCCGGGAATATGAATGGTAAAAAAAATAAAAAATTCAGAAAATTTATTTTTAATACGACAACTTCTGTCGCTTTCAATCTATACCTTTGATCTATAAGAAAGTGCTAATAACAAAGTCCTTAAGACAAAACCGAGACTTATATCTGAAAAAAACTGGTTTTATCTATTTACGGCGAAATTTAATAAAAATAAAAAAATCATGAAAAAAACAACCATTCTTTCTTTAGACGGCGGCGGAATCAGAGGTATTATTACGTGTATTATTCTACGCTATATAGAAGAGCAATTACAGATTCATGATAATCCCGGAGCCAAGCTTGGAGATTATTTTGATCTTGTTGCAGGAAGCAGCACCGGTGGACTGATCGCTTCCATTATTCTATGTCCGGATGAGCATCGAAAAGCAAAATATTCGATCCAGAAAGGGTTGGAATTGTATGCAGAAAAAGGAGGCAACATTTTTCAGGTTTCTTTTTGGGAAAGGCTGATTAATCCTTTCGGACTGCTCAATGAAAAGATTTCCCAGGAAGCTCTCGAGAAAAACTTAAATGATTTTTTTGGAAATCTGGAGTTAAAAGAGCTAATAAAACCCTGCTTAATAACAAGTTATGACATTGAAAACCGAAGAGCAAAATTATTTAACTCGTGGAACGCCCACCTCAGCACCGATAATTTCTACGTAAAGGATGTTTGCAGAGCAACTTCCGCAGCGCCCACCTATTTCAGTCCGGCTCAGATAAAATCGATGTACGGGCAGATCTTCAGCCTCATCGACGGTGGAATGTTTGCTAATAACCCGGCCCTGTGCGCCTATGCTGAAGCCAGGAAAATTCCTTTTGCAGAAGTATTAAAAAATCATCAGAAAGCCAATAATCCGGTTGTCAATGATATGATTATTATTTCTATCGGAACAGGTATAGAATCCAAATCATATCCTTTCAAAAAATTACAAAAAGCCGGAAAAATAGGATGGATTAATCCTATTATTGATATTCTGATGTCTTCAAATGCAGAAACCGTCGATTATCAAATCAGTCAGATGTTTCAAACATTAGGCTTAAGAAATAAAAAAAATTACTATCGACTAAATCCCTCGTTGAAAAATGCCTCTCCCGCAATGGACAATGTTAAAAGATCAAATATTGAAAATTTAATACAGGCCGGATTGGGCTATATCGATGATCATAGAGAAACGCTGAACCAGATCGTTCACAAATTAATCAAAAACAAAATTTAGTTTTAAAGATGATATCCTGTTTCGAGTTTTCTTTCAAAAAAAAATTAAATACGTCGAGTTTTGACGTCGCTACCAATTATCTTTGGAATATAAATAAGACACAAATTAATTATTAAAAAAAATTAAACACGTCATATTTTGACGTCACCCTAAATTATCTTTAGAGTATAAATAAAGCACAAAATCAATCATTAAAAAAAATTAAAAATCCAATTGAATTCAACACCACCTTATGCTGAACAGCGCAAATTATGTTCAGACTTTACAAAGAATCATCAAATAGCCAATAGAGAAACAGAGGATCACAGTCCCCATATTATTTTTGATGAAGGCCTCTACACCATTGAGTGGAGCGATATTGAAAACGCGGAGATAGATTATGAAAACTACCTCAGCGACATCGAAAACTTCTTCAGAGAAGATTTTGAAAAAGATATAATTGAAGAATAAATATCTTCATTCTATTTCTTAAAGCATCAGGTTCCGTCGCTGTCCGGCACTTCTTTTTTACGTATTTAAAAACATCCCCTAATAACCCTTTACACTTCAACTCAACCTTTGAATCACCATTCACAAGATGCTGATCAGCCGGAACTATGCTTTAAAAGCAACCCAAGAACACCACAATCTATGAAAAAGAAAATCTAAACCTGGAGTTTTCGTCAGACTCTTATTCGAAAAACTGACCGTATATAGTTTCTGAACCCGATGAAACTTTACAATGTATTTCAACCCACAAAAAAATTATCAAATGACAGAAAATGAAAAAGCAGCTTCAAATGCTGCAGAAAACACAGCAAGTCAAACCCTTTTTAGATTTGTAAGTCTGAGAAGTCCGCAATTATCCGATGATAAAGATCAGGATAAGAGATTTATTCTAATGTCTCAGGAAGTTAAAGACAACAGCCATTTTTACACCCCTGTTACTCAAGGAAGCGGATCAAAAAAAAGATTATTACAGACTCAGGCAGCAAGCTATGCTACTTCTTTAAGCTGTATTACAAAAGGAAAACCCAATAACCTGGATGTCTTCAAAAGGACGTATAAAGTTATTTATGACTTTGGTGTTTGGCTCGCCAGAAACAAAGATACCTGCACGTATCAGGAATTTGTAAGCAGGAGGGATGCAGTATTGGCAAGCAATTATGCCCTCCCGAATATGACTTCTCTATGGGATAACTTTATTTTCCAAACCGTAACCCAAAAAGATTTTTACATTAAGGAAACCATGATGCAGGTGATTTTAGCGACGCATGTCATTCAGAATTATTCTCAAAATGAAGATCGAGCCAGGACTTTATTGGCCGCAAGAATTGTTCTTCCAAAAGAGCTGATGATGGATGAAGACTCATTATCAACCTCTTCAACGGTTTCAAGGCTCGCTTCGTCAGAATCCAAAGAATCATTTCCAACGCAGGAAATGCAGAGACAGCAGAAAATAGCATCTGCCAAAGGACAGATCATTAAAGCTGAAGCCTTGGTAAAAAACCTGACGATCTTTGAAAAGCAATACAACAAAGCTTATCAGGCAGCTTATGATTCCGCAAAGGCAGAATATGAAAGAACCATAGCGCCTACCCTCGCCCGCCACAGAGAAGCTCTTGCCGCCGAGAAAGAAAACTTCTGTTCAACAAGACCTCAGGAACAAGCGTATGATCCAAAAGACCCTTGCAGACAGCCTAGAGAAATCCCTTATCCCGATATCCCGAAGTTTGAATTCAGCTATAAAGATCAGGTAAGCGGTGATTCTATGGTCAGTGCGCTGAAGGCAGAAAATTTAGATACGCTTCTTTCTCTTCTCGGATACGAATTCAAAGCAACAGCTTCAAGAGGAGCGGCAGAAGATATCCGTACTGTGAACGCTTTATTGGAAGGGCGAAATACGCTTGCGGACATTCATGATTTAATTAGTGAATCTACGGAAAGAAATAATAATATCATTGTAGAAAATACTTCCGGAGATGAAGATGTATTTGTAAGCATTGGTGGGGTTATCATGCCCATGTCAAGAGCCGTGTCGGAAGCTTTCACCTATCAGCTGTGTCCCAGAACACCCTACAGACTTCCTGTATTTGACCTAGCACTCAATGTTCCGGACTCTACATGGGATGTTTCCTACGCAGACTATGTGATCACAGCCAACAGCGGAAATGGCAGCCTGGGGATGAATTATTACACCAAATCCAGAAGCGGAAACACGATTTTCTTAAAAGATCTCTTTAAAGATGGTATAGATCACAGTCTTGCAGAGAATTCCACGATTAATTTCAAAATTTCTTTTACCAATGGCAAAGTGATCAACTTTACCGCCAGGAATGTGAATTATAAAACGTGTACTTCCGGAGCCTTTGAAGTACAGACGGAAGAAGGTGGTGCTCCGCCAACGGCTGTTGATGATGAAAATACATTCATCCCTTCCGGATTTGGATTTAAACAGATCGGTATCGCGGATTATCTGAAGGTAGAACAAACCACGCACGCCTATGTAGAAGGAGAAGTTGCCCATATCGAAAATGTGATGGCAAGAGAATATCGCGAAAAGTCTACCCGAAGATTAAGAAGAAGCGAAAATACAAATACGTCATCATCAGACACCGAAAGAGAACAACTTTCGGATACAACGACAGCCAACCGTTTTGAAATGCAAAGCGAGATCGCCAAAATGCAGCAGGAATCTTCTGATTTTGGATTAAGTGCCAACTTCAGTGCTTCCTGGAATCTTACAGGTGGCGGTAAAATCAGCACCGGATTAGGAACCAGCTATGCCAACCATAAGTCTAAAGAAGAAAGCACCCGACAAGCAGTAACCCAGTCTCAGGATATCACGGCGAGAGCAATGGATCGAATTGTTTCCAAAGTGCATGAAGAAAGAATTGAAAAGATCATCGAAGAATTTGAAGAAACAAATTCTCATGGTTTAGACAACCGAAAAGGCGATCAGCATGTAGTCGGCGTGTACAGATGGGTAGATAAAGTGATGAAAAATCAAATCTACAATTATGGTAAGCGTATGATGTTTGAATTTATGGTTCCGGAGCCTGCAAAACTTCATTTGTTAGGCATGAAAGTAAGCCCAAATTCATCTGAACTCATCAAGCCTGTTGATCCTAGGACTTCGAGCATGATGCAAATGAAAGACTACTCTTATTTATCCGACGAAAGTATTTTAAAATATTGGTCTGCCAAATATAATGTCGCACTTGATGAAATCTTAGCAGATAGAAAAAATGTAAGTTATAGCTTTTCTGACAAAACAATGGGAGTTGATTTTGTTGACAGAGGTCAAAATAATGGTTTTGGGAGACTAGCAGGGTTCTACAGTAAAGATTTGGAAATTCCCGAAAATTATGTTGCAATCAAATTGACGGGAGATATTACCATTCGAGGAGGAGGCTGGGAAAGCGCATCAAGAATGTATCCCGGAGCAATATTAAGCATTGCTGATAAAAGAGTAAAAAATGCTGAGGAAGACCCATTCGATGCTGCAACCAATGGTTCTTCACCCATAAATATGGATCTGGATCATCTTGAAGGAAAAGTTGGTCTGTCTCTAAATACCTGGGATGTTAAAACCGTTGGAGGATCCGTCACGATTTCTTGTTTATTAAAACCATCTTATAAAACAAAATGGAATCAGGAGATCTTTAATAAGATTATAAAGGCCTACGAAGAAGCTTTGGTAGAATACAACAATGCGGTTACTGAAGAAAACAACAAAGCCGTCATCATCAGAGATTCCAACCCTAATTTCTACAGACAGATTGAAAATACGGTTTTACGTAAAAACTGTATCTCCTATATGGCAGACAGAGCTGCAGGATCTACTCACGGATATGGTTTAGAAGGATTAACGAGCGGAAGTACATTTGGAGATTATGAAACCGTTCTTTCTTCTCAGCTCGATCAATATACAGCTTTCGTCAAATTTATGGAGCAGGCGTTCGAATGGGAAAATATTTCTTACTTCCTCTACCCTTATTATTGGGGTAAAAAAACGAACTGGACAGATCTTTATCAATCCGAGAATACCGATCCTATCTTCAGAAACTTTTTACAAAGCGGTATGGCAAGAGTGGTCGCAACGGTTCGTCCGGGATTTGAAGATGCGGTACAATTCTATTTAGCCACCGGAAAAATCTGGAATGGCGGGGAAGTTCCCGTAATTGGGGACGAGCTTTATTTATCGATTGTCGATGAAATGAGAGAACCTAAAGGGATAAAGCAAGGAAAAGCCTGGTTAACAAGACTTCCAACAACACTGAATATCCTTCAGGCAGAAAGCATTGGATTGAAAGTGGCTCATGCCTTACCATTTACGACGGAAAATCCTGATGACTTTGAAGTTCCTTCCGAGGTGATCACTGCGGATAGGTTCAATTTCGAGAAAAACAATCATCTCTTGGGAAGCCAATCCGATGAAGATCAAAAAATCATCACAGGCGACTGGATTTAAAAATAATACGAATACTTAAAAATACAATATGTCGAATACAGGAAAAATTATACGGGTAAATGCATTACCTCCGGTTGAAAAAAGAGAAAATAATGTTATTTACCAAGTAGCTGCCCCGGGAGCAGCTACTTACACAGACTATGCGGTGGATGCCAATGGCGATTTGAAGACCCACGCTGTTGTGGAAGGCTCCGTTCCATTGGAGCTATCGGATAACCATATTACGGTGACCGATCAGAAGCTGAAAAATGAGGAGATCCTCAGCCAGGCTCAGTACAATGTTGATACAAGAGAACGGCTGGATCAAAAACTGGAAATGCCTTTAATCGATGGAAATGCCCAGGATTATCCGAAAATCATTGGTTTAAACAACGAGGGAAAAGTGGCCAAACTACCGGCTGGAGATTTGGGGAAAAATATCGCCAATTCTTCTTTAACCTCCATTCCCGGCGCATCATTTACCTTAGGAGCAAGCTGGACGATGAATACTTTTGGACTTCCCTATTCTATTACCGGGCTCAACAATGTTTCAAATGACTCGTCGTTTAACACGTTGCTCACGCAGAATTCAGCCGGTTCCATCGGAAAATCTAACGGGAAGCAGGCTTTCTTAAATATGCCGTCTCTGATGACCGCGGCTGAAAAGGAACAGTTTGGTTTAGCATGGAGCAATCAATACAGCAACAGCAGTCTGAATGTCTACTCCATAACCCCTCCCATTATTAAGCATGAACATACGGTTAAATATTTTGTTCTTCAAGGTTTAAACCTCAACGTCAATCCGGCCAACACTTCCGTAAAATTTATTCCAGAGGGAAATACGCTCGGTGCAGGAGAAATAAGCTGCTTGGGATTTCAGACCTTTTCAGACGGAAAATCCATGATTGTAACGGTCTATGGTGATGCCCTTGCTGCAGGAGTAAATTATCATATCGTGATCAGAACCAGCACGCCTATCGTACAGGTACACAGAACAACAAGCATCATAACCGTGACCTCAGTCACCAATAATGTTGATCTTAATGCTATTGTCTGGACTAAAAAGATCTATAATGATTTGCCCAACGACGGCGTATTCGGAAGTGCCGGTGCAGGACAGTATCAGAGTAATCCCAATGTTAAAGCGTATGCCAATGAGGCATCTATTATTTCTGCATTGAAATCTTCTAAAATAATCGATGCCAATCAGGATTTTTATTTAAATTTTGATGTCAATATTAATTTCTTACAGCCTTACAGTGTCCTACCTTATCATTCTTTGGGGCTTATGCTGCATTCTACAGCCTTAGAACTAATCAATTCAAATATTGCCAGCATCAGAATATTAGCCAAGGGCGATTCCTGGGGAAGACAGATCTTATTAGACAACAGCTCCATCTCCCACAGTCAGCCTCCGGTAAATCCTGAGATTGTCAACTATACCATCATGAGAAGAGGTTCAGTGGTCTATTTCGTGATGACACGCGGAGGGAGTGTTTTAAACTACTCCAAAACCATCTCTACCGAAGCTCTTTCCTTTGCCATGTTTAATACCAATATGAGTGTTTCCGCAAACATTTCCTTTAACATAACAGAATTAACTCTTTTTTAATTTTAAAAATTACAATTATGAATAACCATTTAAATATATCGTCAGATATTCAGCAGTTGATTGATGCCATTTCCAATATCAATTTAAATTTTATTGAACTGCCATTACACGATCACCCCCAATTGCCACAGTTTAAAAGAAGCATCCGGGTTTTAAATATCGATGCCAAGTCAAAACAAGAATTTGTAAGCTTCACTTATGAGCAGGTTCTCAGAGATAAAGATACAGATCAGGAAATCAATATTTCTTTACCGGCTCCCGAGTGGATCATTCATAAGAATACATGGAGCTACCTGCGCGATCAACAGAATGGATTTCTGGAAGCCGATTTAAAAGAACCTCTGGAGGACCTTACATCAGGCAAAATAAAAGTGCCCAGCTACAAATACATGCTCTGGCTTTTACAGAATGATTCCGTAGGATTTTTAACCCTTTTAAAAACCTATTTCAATGAGCTGATTGACCACAAAAAAGCTGATCTGGATAAACTTTCCTGATCCCAGGGAAAATCTATGAAGCAGAGCCTAAAAAACTCTGCTTTTTAACCCCCAAAAATCACAAAATGAGTTTAGAAATATTAAATAATCCTCTTATTGGGAATTCATTCGATAAGATTTTAGGCAATAAAAGCCAAAACTCTGAATTATCCAATGAAACCTTCAATGATTCTTCTACTAAATTTCCAAAAAAGTATGATAATAATTACGCATTGGAGTCTCCTTTTGGAAAGGAAAGTACCTTCTATAAAGCAAAGGAAGGATCATATAGACGTTTTTTAGAGAAAAAAGGGAAATATCTAACAACAAAAAAACTGTTTAGCGATATAGATCTTGAAAAGATTGATTTTACAGAAATCTATGATAAAATTAACATGAAATACCAATGATCATGGATAAAATGTGCGAAACCAAACGAACGAAAATAATAGAGACAACATACACTTCTTGGCAGGGCGTTATAAATCATACCTATAATGAACTTAAAAATACACTAAACAATGCATATTGGTTTTTAGAAGGTACAGACTCTAATCTGATGACTTTTCAGCTATTTTCTAATCCGGACAAAAAAGAAGTTGAATTTGTAGCATGCAATCTTGGAAGCGATATTTTCGATTGTTTAAAACTGAATAACGAAAATCTAATTTCTACAGGAGGATATGTAATAAAAGACAATGGAGGAAAAGAAATTATAAACCCTGCTTTAGATATTTTTAAACAAGATTTAGCCAATAGCATATCCGACATGTATCTAAATAAAGGAACTTTCAATCGCTATGCTTTGTCGAAAACAAAAATAATCAATGCTATTGATAGAGAAATTTTCGCAGAATATAATTATCAAAAAGTTATAGGCTTCATTTTTGACGGAATGGGAACTGCTTTAAAATTCTTTATAGATCAGTTTCGTGGTGTAGGAAAAAAAATTGAAGAATACAGGCTTTCTGAAAAATCATATTTACCAGATGCCAATGGATTTGATCCTATCTTAAATGGAGCATTACTTAAAGCTATCGGTGTCAATACAACTATTCCCATAGAAAAGTATACCTATTCAAAAGAAGATCTGGAATATTATCAAATAAAAGAAAAGCAAGTTGATTGGACACTAGCCATAAATGCTGAATTCTGCGGTTTTTGGAATGCTTTAATCGATACCGCAGACGGATTTGCAATGCTTTTACCTAGTTTGTATCAGATACTTTCAGACAGAGCTACATTTAAGCAGTTCTTTAGAGTTATTGTAGATTTTCTTATGATGACACCTCAAGAATTAGGAGACATTCTTACTGCATACGACTTTGAAAATAGCAAAGGTTCTATATACAGACTTTCTTATCAACAATGTTATGAAATAAGTATGATCCTTTCTCTATTTTTACCTATTCCCAAAATAGGAAAAGCAGGAAGAGCGACTGAAGCACTTGGAGAAATATCTGCTTGGTTGGCTAATTTTTCTACCAAGAATGAATTGATTCTTTTAGCCTATAAAATGGGATTACGTGTAGAAAGAACAACAGGAGAATGGCAGCTCGTTTTTGGGAAATATACACTTCTTAAAGGCTCAAGAGAAAAAGTTCTTAAAATGATCGAAGACATTGGTGAAATGTCTAAATTTGAAGGAAACCAAAATCTTTCCAGCTTAGAAAAGCAACTGAATGAAGCTGTAATTGAAGAAAATGGGATTACCAGGAAACTTACAAAAGCAGAGAAAGAGGAAATTCTGGAGAAGTTTAGACACGAAGGAGGAAATAGCAATCAAAAATCCATCGTTGCAACAACAATTGATGAAGAAGTAAAAGCCTTTGAAGTACTTGAAAAAAAATATTTAGATAAAATCATTGAAAATCCATTTGAAAATTTAAAAGAGGTACTGCCTTTGTTTAACCATACATCTCTAGAAAAAGTAGTAATTCAAATAGGTGATGAAAATTGTGGTGATGTAGTAGATGCCATAATAAATTTTCTGAAAAACAAAAAAATAAGAAGAGCAAGAGATAGTGGATATGAAACATTTGAAAAAGTAGCAGCAAAGTATGGGGGAGGTTACTTTCAACAATTGCATCCAGCTACTCTAAAAGGCGTTTTTTATACTGCATTAGAAAGGCTACAAGTATTGATGAAAAATGATGAGATCGTTGTTATTTATGGTGTTAATGATGTGAATAGTATAACAAAAAGTACAAGCGGACACTATTTTGTAGGAGTAAAAAAGGATGGAATATTACATCTATTTGATGGACAAACTGGACAATATATGGAACTTAGCAGAAAACCAGAATTTCAAGCGTTCCTTCGAAGTAAGTATAATAAAGATCTTAAATCAGAGCAAGGAGGAGGATTTAGATTTTTAAAAGTAAGATAAATAACTTAAATAAATAATTATGTTAACAGACCAAGAAATGCTAAAAATAGCTGAACATTATTTAAAAAGAAAAGGAGAATTTGGGGGCTCAGATATTGAAGTCGTAATTTTGACAGAAGAAACTATCAAAAAACCTTATGGTAACATTTATAATTATCAATCCAAAGAATATATATTAACCGGAGATTTTGACAAATCTCTGACAGGGCACGCTCCGTTTTTAGTAGAAAAAAAATCAGGAAGAGTCGTTCGTTTTGGTACTCTTGGTAGCTTAGAAAGCTATATACAGGACTATGAAAATGGAACGTTAGCAACAACCTTAACTCGTTACTGGTATCCAGACGAAAATAGGTTTGATTACAAATAATATCTATATAATCTTTAATAAAATACAACAGTAAAATTACTGTTGTATTTCTTGTTTTTTCAATAGTTAGGAGTGAGAAATTAAAATTTTATGTTAACAGACCTAGAAATGCTAGCAATAGCAGAACGTTATTTAAAAAGTAAAGGAGAATATTTTGGTGGGGCAGATATTGAAGTTGTAATACTGACTGAAGAGACTATCAAAAAGCCGTATGGTAATATTTATGATTATCAGTCCAAAGAATATGTATTAACCGGAAATTTTAATAAATCTTTGGCAGGACACTCTCCGTTTTTAGTAGAAAAAAAATCCGGCAGGGTGGTTGGGTTTGGTACAGCAGGCTCCTTAGAAAGTTATATAGAGGATTATGAAAACGGCGCATTAGTACCTGCTCTAACTCGCTATTGGTACCCCGATGAAGATAGGTTTGATTATAAGTAATCTAATATTTCATAATTTTTCGTAAAAATAGTAGCCGCAACTTTACCGTTGCGGTTTTTTGGAAAAGAAAAGACAGCATAACTAGAAGTACTATAGGCCATTATCTTGTAGCAGTAAAGGTAGAGAAGAAAGTTTATTTATTAGAAGGACATACGGGAGAAATTCTTTTATATGATAAAGCTTCCATAGAATCTAAAAACTTTGAAATAGATTATAGACAATTTAAGTATACAAAAGTAGGTAAAATTAAAAAATAGAACAGTATGTTAACAGATCAAGAAATGCTAAACATAGCAGAACGATTTATTAAAAGAAAGACCGATAAAGATATTGAAGCAGTAATTTTAACAGAAGAGACGATTAAAAAGCCTTATGGTAATATTTATTATTGTCAATCAAAAGAATTTCTTTTAACAAGGGATTTCAATAAAGTACTAACCGGTACCCCCCCCTTTTTAGTAGAAAAAAAGACAGGTAGAGTCGTTAGTTTTGGTACAAGAATGAGATTAGAAAATTATTTACAAGCCTACGAAAATGGAACCATGTCTACCGCTTTAAACACTTATTGGTATCCGGATGAAGACAGGTTTGAATAAATGATCTGCAAATAATCTCTAATAAAAAAACAGCATAAAAATTACGAGGGCACTGAAAAAGTAAACTTCATTAAAAAAAATAAGCAAAACTTTAAAAGTTTTGCTTATTTTTTTATCTTCAATGTAAATTTCAATAGCAAAGCAAATGTTAATACAGCAAGAAAAACTTCCGTTGAGTGCCTATTCCGGTTTGTATGATTTAATTGTACCGAAGGAAAACCTTCTTAGAAAAATTAATGAGCTGATTGATTTTTCTTTCATCTATGATGAGCTTTTGAGCAAATACTGCTTAAACAATGGTCGCAATGCTGAAAGTCCGGTACGGATGTTTAAATACCTGCTTTTAAAAAGTATTTATACAGTTTCTGATGTAGATGTGGTAGAGCGTTCCCGGTATGATATGTCCTTTAAATATTTCTTGGATATGACTCCGGAAGAAGATGTAATCAATCCCAGTTCCCTTACAAAATTCAGAAAACTGCGTTTGAAAGATAGTGATCTTTTAAGCTTGCTCATTGGTAAAACCGTGAGTATTGCGATTGAAAAAGGCATCATCAAATCCAGATCCATCATTGTAGATGCCACTCACACCTTGTCGATGAGCAATCCTTTTTCAACGATAGAAGTATTGCGGGAGCGCTCAAAACTGCTTCGCAAGACCGTTTATCAGTTTGATGAAGAATTTAAAACTAAAATGCCCTCAAAAAATATTGAAAATGATTTAAACAAAGAATTGGATTATTGCAGAGAACTCGAAAAACGCATTGAAAACGAAGCTTCTATCAGGGAGATTCCTGCTGTAAAGGAGAAGCTGAATCTTTTGAAGGAAACAGTGAGAGACACCGGGGAGCAGATGGTTTTTTCAAAAGATGCCGACGCTAAAACGGGTCACAAATCGGCTGACAGTTCTTTTTTCGGATACAAAACGCACTTGGCGATGAGCGAAGAGCGGATTATTACGGCGGCCGTGGTAACTTCGGGAGAAAAAGGCGACGGCCCGGAACTGCCAAAATTACTGCAGATGAGCCAGGACAACGGGATGGAGGTAGATGCCATCATTGGTGACGCTGCTTACAGCGGAAAAGAAAATCTGAAAATTGCGGGCGAACAAAATATTAAAATAGTAGCCAGACTTAATCCTTCCATCACCCAGGGTTTTCGAAAAGATGAAGACCGTTTTGATTACAATAAAGATGCCGACCGTTTTGTGTGTCCTGCAGGGCATTTGGCGATTCGCAAAGCTCGTGGCGGGAAGAAACACGTAGGCGGAAATCAAGTGGATACCTATTATTTTGATATTGAAAAATGCAAGGTTTGCCCATTAAAAGAAGGATGTTATAAAGAAGGAGCAAAATCTAAAACTTATTCGGTTTCCATAAAATCAGACTTACATAAGGAGCAAATGATTTTTCAGGAAAGCGATTATTACAAAGAAAAATCGAAACACCGCTATAAAATCGAAGCCAAAAACAGCGAGCTTAAAAACGTACACGGCTACGACAGGGCGATTGCAAATGGTATTGAAAATATGCAAATGCAGGGTGCAATGGCTATTTTCACTGTCAATTTGAAGAGAATCCTGAAATTAATATAGAGAAATCGATCTATACTCCGTCTTTTATAAACATCGCAGGCGTGGCGCAATATCAATCCCGTTAAACCTCAAAAATTTGATACTGAAAAAAAGAAAAAAAGCTTATTACGAAGGTTTAATTTTCGTAATAAACTCTTAATTCTAACTCCAAATCAATTGGTAATTCTATATGAACGGGGTTTTTCAGTGCCCTCAAAATTACTGCTGTTTTTGTTGTTTTTACGATTAATAAAAATATTATGCTAACAGACAAAGAAATGCTAAAGATAGCAAAACGTTTTGTAAGAAGAATAGTAGATAAGGACATTGAGCCGATAATATTATTGGAAGAAATAATCAAAAAAAATTATGGCAATATTTATCGCTATCAGTCTAAAGAATTTCTTTTAACAAAAGATTTTAATAAAGCATTAGGTGGAAATGCACCTTTTTTAGTTGAGAAAAAGACAGGAAGAGTGGTTACTTTTTCTTCAAGAATGACCTTAGAGAATAATGTGAAAGCCTATGAAAATACAAATATGGCACCTAGTTCAGATCTTTATTGGTATCCTGATGAGGATAGGTTTTCAAGTAAGTAATCAAATATAGATTTCAAATAGCGGTAGTAATTTTTACTATCGCTATCGGCTAAATTAGATGAATTGCTAAGGAAAAATTTAATTGATAAAGAAAACACTCTGTACTCAATCACCGTCAAAGGTTTAGAATATTTAAAAAATAATACTGAAAAATAAAATTCAAAAGACGGCCTCTTTAACTTTACAACCTTTTGAAGTAAGGGAAATCTGAAGCAGAAATTAAAAAAATACTAGAAGATGTATATTCATTTGAGAAAAGAGCTTATTTTCATGAAAGAGCATTTCAAACTGCAACCGAAATGGATGTAGAGTACAAAACAATTGAAAGTATGCTAGAACATATTTTTTACACTTATCCTTAAAATTAATATTATGAAAATAGAATTTAAAGAATTATGTGATGAAATAATTAATTGGAAAGTTAATAATGTAAGACCAAAAATTTATTTAAAAAAAGCAAAAGATGAATTGTCTACAGATGATTTTTATTTTGCTGTAAGCTGGTTATTAACATGGCTAAAACAAACAAAAATAGAATTAAAAAATTTAGAAAAGTATGAGTTAGGTCATAAGAAAACTTATCAAAAATATAATTTACTATTTCAGCATTGTCCCTTTATGACTGAAATATTTGAATTACATCCTGATGTTCTTACCTGGAATCCCTTACTAATACAATCTGATATTTTAGAGATTAGAGACTATATAGATTCAAATTATAAACCACTAATAAGAACTAGAAACAGTAAACAATAAAAATCAATAACGTTGAATAGCTGACTAAACTCCAATATAAGATAAATAATTTCTATATTACGCCGCTTCCCCCGAAGCGGTTTTTTCATTTCCAAAAACAGCTACTTTTACAAAAGACTTGCTCACAAGAGTTCTGGAATTTATCCAAATGCTGGTCCGCGAGTTTAAGAAAGGCGTAAAAAATCTTTTTGCCCAATTAGAAGGTTTTCTCGATGAGATTTTCGGATTTGGTGAAAAAGTGGGAGATCATGCGCTGACGCCTGCGGAGAAGAGGGTGAAGGAGAAGCAACAGAGAATAAAAGAAAAACTGGAGAGGAAGAATAATAAATATTCTCCTGATAGTATAAAAGGTAATGGAATTTATAATGGGAAAATTCTCTCAAATGCAGATATTGAAGATTGGGCAAAATTATTGAAAAAGAAATTTGGAACAACATTAAAAAAAGTAGACAAATTTGAGGGTTCAAGCATTTTAGCTCAATTTGATCCCAATACCAATACAATTCTTTATAAACAGAATGTAACAGAATATTTAATGGCACATGAGCATTTTCATGCTGAAGAAATGTTTAAAATTGGATTTGATGAATATGTAAAAGATGCTCCATTGCGGGGAGTAAAAGAAATTGATTATACTACTGATAATTGGAAAAGATTATATAAAAGAGAAAAATATGTTTATGACCAATTGGTGAAAAATGCCAAGAAGTTTAACCTTAATAATGAAGAGTTATATCATGCTTTTATTTATCTTGATATAGAAATAATAATCAAATTAGAAAAAAGAAATATTAAAATTCCAAAAATATAAAATTATGATAGAAAAGAAATTAGAAAAAAGTTTAGAAACTTTTCTACAAGAAAACAATAGAACTTATTATAAAGATTCTATTAATTATGTTGGATTAAGGAAAATGAAAATGATAGACAATAGCTTTAGAAAGTTACATATTGTTTCATTTATGGTCTCTATTTCTGACCAACCTTATGATGGCGATGCATTATATTCAGCTACATTTGATGAAAAAACGCATAAAATGATTTTTATTCTTGGGCCTCAATCTTTTGAAAAAATAGAAGAATAATTTTTTAACCGCTTCCCCCGAAGCGGTTTTTTCATTTCCAAAAACAGCTAATTTTACCAAAGACTTGCTCACAAGAATTCTGGAATTTATCCAAATGCTGGTCCGCAAGTTTAAGAAAGGCGTAAAAGATCTTTTTGCCCAATTAGAAGGTATTCTCGATGAGATTTTCGGGTTTGGTGAAAAAATGGGAGATCATGCGCTGACGCCTTCGGAGAAGAGGGTGAAGGAGAAAGTAGAAGCTAGAGAAAAAAGATTAAACGAAAAAACAAGTTCTAAGAAAAAATTAGGACAAAAACAAAAAGATTACTTATCAAATTTGATTCTAGACGTAAACAAATGAATAGGCGTCGCATTAAACAAAATTGGGAGACATTTTTTTCAAAAAGAATTAGAGAACTTTCTTATGAGGACTTATTAGTACTTACAAAATATAGAAAAGGCTCACTAGAGTTCTCTAATATAGCATCAATGAAAGTGAAAGTAATACTCAAAAATGGTGAAGAGCATTTTTTTGATTACATTGCTCATTCTGGTAGAGGCAAAAAAATAGAAAATAGTATTGGCGCTCCCAGTAATTCTGGAAATAAAAAACTTTTTTACGACAGTGTTGAGGATGATTACAGATGGTACGATAGCGAAAATAAAACGTTAGTACAAATGGATAATGATTTGGTTTTGCTAGATATGTCAGGGGCTAAAGTGGAAATTAGTTTGAAAACAACATATGAACCCTGTATAATGTGCAAACGAGAATTAGATATAAGAAGAAATTGGTATAATACTATAATAAATGTAGAACATCCTTTCTTCAAAAATGAATATGGAAAATATATAGGAGTTAAAGGTCATGACCAATTGCAAAATTTATTAAATACTAGAAAATAATGGAAATTAATTATTTAAAAACAATGAAATCCAACCCCGTTATCGTTGGAGCAAAAAATGAAGGAATTATTGAATCTCAGATCATAAAAATGGAGCAGTTTTCAAAAAACAGATTTCCAAATTCCTATCGTGAATTTCTATTTTTAGGAGGTAAAAACAATAATATTTTTCAGTCTTCAAGTTCTTCAAGTTTTAATACGTTTAAGAATCTTAGAGAATGCGTAGAAAATGTATTGACTGAAGATAATTACAAAATAGAAAAAGATTTTTGGGTAATATCTGCTTTAGATGGTGGAGAACAATTTCACTTCTTTTTTTATGATGAGGGAGAAAATCCTCCCGTTTATTACTATTGCTCATATCTAGATGAATGGGAAAATGAAAGAGGAGAAGGTGTGCCTGGGTTTAAAAAAATAAATAATACTTTTTCTGAATTCGTAGAAAAAAAAATTAAAGCCCTAAAATCTTAAAATCCTTCACAAAAAACTAACACACACCCTTTGTTGTATTAAGCAATATACTTTTGTTAGAAACTTTTAATATTAAAAAAAATATTTTTATTTGACAAATTATGGCTTCATTAACAAAGATTCTCATTTATAATGATTTAACCACTTCATTTGGAGTGGTTTTTTACTCTCAAAAATCGTTACTTTTACAAAAAACTTGCTCACAAGAATTCTGGAATTTATCCAAAATCTTATCCGCGAGTTTAAGAAAGGCGTAAAAAATCTTTTTTCTCAATTAGAAGGTTTTATCGATGAGATTTTCGGGTTTGGTGAAAAAGTAGGGGATCATGCGCTTACGCCTGCGCAGAGGAGGGTGAAGGAGAAGCAAAAGTTAATACAGGATAAAATTGAAAAGAAGAATAATGTTGAAAGAGGAAAACAAGCAAAACAGAATAAACGTCGCTTCGAAAGCTTTAAAGAAAAATGGGAAGGAAAATCAATTATTGAGCTCAGCAAGACTGAAATTACAAATGCTTTAAAAGGGTATACGGAACAAGCAAATAAAGTCGCAAGATTAATTGAAGAAGGAAAAATGGAATTTAGAATTCTTGATGATGTTGAATTTGAAAAGATATTAATAGATTCTGGTGACACTTTAGAAGAAGCAATAGGTACAGCTGCTTTCTGCATTGATGAAAACACATTTTACCGTGCGTCTACATCAGCCGAAAAATTGTTAAGCGAATTTGTACATGAAGGAACTCATGCTCTAGACAGTCTGGAAGACTTTGTTGGAGATACCTACCAATGGGAAAAAAGAGCTTTCTTTCATGAAAGAGCTTTTCAGGAATCGGTTGGTCTTGATAAGGATTTTGATACTATCAGAGAAATGTTAGATTTTATTTATGTTAATTATTAAAAATGAATATAAAAATTAAAGAATTATTGAATGAAATGATTCAATATAAGAAAGAAAGAAAGCCTATTAAATATTTGCAAAAAGCTTTTGATGAAATGGGTGACAGAGAAATCTATTTTCCTCTTAGTTATTTACTTTCTTGGCATAAAGCCTATTTCTTTGGCGCAGAAAAACCAGATAGATATGAAATAGAAGAGGTTGGCTCTAAAAGATATGCACTGCTTTTTGAAAAGTGTCCGGAACTTAAAAAAGTATTTTCTGTACATAAAGACCATATAGGTTGGTCTGCTAATCTTTCTGATGAAGAACAGGATGAAGTAAGAAATTATATTCATGAAAATTTCACTGTTCAAATTAGAATAAGAAGAGATGCAAGTTTAAAGAAAAAATAATCTAAATATTTCAACCGCTTCCAACGAAGCGGTTTTTTCGTATCTAAATGCTGGTCCGTGAGTTTAAGAAAGGCGTAAAAAATCTTTTTGCCCAATTAAAAGGTGTTTGAAAACTTCAGGTATATCTTAGATAAGCTCATTATAAATACTTATTCATCATTAAAAAAAAACGCAAATACGTCGTATTTTGTCGTATTAAGCTCTTATATTTGGAGCAGAAAAATTTCCGAATGAAAAAAGATTTTTACCTGACAAGATACGCTTTAATTATAAAAAGATTAGAAAATTCCCCGGCTACCTATTCGCAGCTGGAGGATTATCTGCTCAATTCTTTCGAATTTCAGGATGCGAATATCAAAAGCTACTCCATTCGTACATTGCAAAGGGATATTCGCGAGATCTCTGATCTCTTCAACCTTTCCATTCACAACAAGAAAAAGGGCGATAACCGGTATTATATTGAGAGCCGCCCCACGATGGAAGAAGAAGAATACAACCAAAAACTCCTGGAATCTTTTCAGGTAAGCAACGCACTGAACAACCATCCTGATTTTTCCAAGTACATCTTTTTTGAAAGCCGAAAACCTACCGGCGCTGAAAATTTTTATGACCTTTTCTTTGCCCTTCGCAATAAAAGAGTGGTAAGTTTTGAACACTATAATTATAAAAATAAACAGATGACTTCACGAAAAGTTCATCCGTTGGCCTTAAAAGAATCCAAAGACAGATGGTATCTTATCGCGATTGACACCAAAGATCAAGTCTTAAAGTCTTTTGGTTTAGACCGAATTAATTATCTGGATGTTCACAAAACTAAGTTTAAGGAAAAATACCGTTATAACTTCAGAGAACATTTTAAAAATGCATTCGGAGTGATGAATCTTGCAGAACAAAATCCTCAAAAAATTGTGATGAAATGTACTAAGCATCAGGGAGAATATATTAAAAGCTTTCCGCTTCATCAGTCTCAAAAAGAAATAAAAGAAACCCAGACTGAGACTTTTTTCGAGTTTTTTCTACATCCGACCTATGACTTTATGCAGGAAATTTTATCTTACGGAAAAGAAGTTCAGGTTTTGGAACCTAAAGTTTTAGTTGATGATATCCGAACGCATTTACAGGAATCACTGAACAATTATCTTGAGCAATAAAGCCGTATTTTTATAGATTTTTTTGATTATATTTACATAAATATATCAATTTGAGATCTCTATTTCTTGTTTTGTTTTGCCTTATTTCTTCTTTCTGTTTTTCACAGCAGACAGAGGAATTCAAACATGTAAAAGGTTTTTACAACCAACATCGAAATATGCTCACCAGTGAATTTAAAAAGAAATTCGATGCAGAAGCGAATACATTCAGCAAAACATTAATCAGAGAGGATTTCGTTCTTTTCATGAAGAAAATGGACAGCATTGAAAATGTAGCCCTGATTGGGGCTTTATTGAAAGTTAAAAATCTGGAAGATCTCAAAATGATCAGTCTGAAAAATGAAAAAAAAGATTCTTCTGATCATTTGACGAAAACACCTGCGGACATTCAGAAAAACGCAGATTATCCGGGTGGAATTAATGCATTGAGGAAAGAGGTTTCAGATCTCTTCTATTCTCCCGGAGTATATTCTGAAAACAAACTGATCAAAACCAACGTAGCCTTTATCGTTGAAAAAGATGGCAGCATCAGTAACGTCCGTGCGCAGGGAGAAAATTTCACCTTCAACAGACAGGCAGAAATTGCGATGTATTCTGTTTCAGAGAAATTCAGTCCGGCAGTTGTTAATGGTAAATCGGTACGGTACCGTTTCAGCCTTCCTTTAACTATGAATATCGACAGATAAATGTTTACCGACGAGTATTTTATGAAAATGGCTTTGCAGGAAGCCGAAATTGCTTTGGAAAAAGATGAAGTTCCCATCGGATGCGTGATAGTTTCCAATAACCGAGTAATTGCGAGATCACACAATCTCACCGAAGCTTTACATGATGTTACCGCTCATGCCGAAATGCAGGCGATTACTTCCGCAGCGAACTTTCTGGGCGGAAAATACCTTATCAACTGTACCCTATATGTTACGATGGAGCCTTGCGTCATGTGTTCGGGAGCGCTTTCTTGGTCACAAATTACCAAGGTGGTGATTGGCGCGCGAGACGAGCAGCGAGGATTCATCAACAAAAATTTATCCCTTCATCCCAAAACAGAGATTGTTACAGGAATTTTAGAAAGCGAATGCTCTTCTATTGTGAAAGAGTTTTTTAGATCGAAAAGATAAATCAATCCTTATTTTTAAAAATAGAATACATCGGGATATCGTAATATTTCCCGTCTTTCTTCAGATGTTGTTTTAAAATAGCTTCCTGCTCCATTCCTATTTTCTGCATGATCTTTCCGGAAGCCGGGTTATGAGGAAAATGAATCGCAAAGATCTTGTTAAAGTTCAATTCATTAAATCCAAAATCGACAACAGCTCTGGCAGCTTCTGTCACATATCCTTTATTCCAGAAAGTTTTTGCCATCCAGTACCCCATTTCTGCTTTATCATGACCTTCATCGTGCAGACCAATCGCTCCGATCATTTTTCCGGATGCATCGCGGATCGCGAAAGTATACCCTTTCTTAGAGGTGAACGCTTCTCTCACCAGTTTCAGCCAGAAATCACCATCTTCTTTTCGGTAAGGATAAGGGATTGTAGATGTATAATCAGAATATTCTTTATCCTGCATATATTCTATAACCAACGGAAGATCGTCTTCTTTTAATTCAGAAAGAATCAATCTTTCGGTTTTTATTGTGGGGAAATTTTGCATACTTTACTATCGTTCATCTCCAGGTTAGAGTAAACATGCATCCAGATGCTCAACCTGAATCTTATTTATAAATCTTTTCCTAAAAAGTACAGTCCTTTTAAAGTATGAAGCCTGTCCATAATATGGATTTTATCTGTCAATGGCTTATAAACATGAGAGACACCTCCCGTCGCAATCACGAAGCAGTCGTCATTTACCTCATCATTAATTCGGTCGATAAACCCTTCTACCATCCCCAAAAATCCGTATACCATACCGCTTTGCATGCAGCTTACAGTATCCAGACCAAGAACTGTTTTCGGCTTTTTCAACTCAATTTCGGGCAGCTGTGCAGTGTGGCTGATTAACGAATTTAAAGCGGTGATAATTCCCGGAGCAATAATTACCCCCAAAGATTCTCCCGTTTCCGAGATACAGCTTGCCGTAAGTGCCGTTCCGAAATCCAAAACAATTTTCTTTTTTCCGGGATACAGCATATGCGCCGCTACCAGATTGGCGAAAATATCCGTTCCTCTCGACTTCGATTTTGCCTGTACCACAGACGGCGTTGTACTGTCTACGATAACCGGAGCAACATCATGAATTTTCCTGATGGCAGCACTGATTACCTTGGTAAGCTGAGGGACTACAGAACCGATAATGACTTTATCGATCTCCCTGGGTTCAATTTTATACGTCTGATACAACATCAGCATCTGTACATACAGTTCGTCTGCCGTGCGGTAAGGTTTTGTATTGATGACCCACGAAACATCACAATTATCATCATCAAAAAGTCCAAATCTGATATTGCTGTTTCCTACGTTGATTACGATTGAATTCATTTATTTACTTTTCAGAAGAATTTCATTAAATACTATTGAAACTCTTGCTTTATTTTGAGGGAATAAATTTAATGATTTTCATAAAAACTATCCCTTAATCTGCCATAAAATGCTCTTCTGTATAAAAATATCATGAATAGGATGAAGTTAAAATTTATTTGTGCAATAAAAACCGAATTAAGACCAAATTATTTTTACGGAGGTTACAAACAAGGTTGTTTTAAATAAATGTAGTAAGTATTTTGTTTAAAACAACCTTGTTTGTAATAAAATACAAAGTGCGGAGATTTAAAACAGGGGTGTTTGCAATAAAATACAAACTACTTTTGTTTCCCACATATTGTTTGAAATCAAATGATGATAATTATTTACTTAAGTGATACTAATTTCTATTTAATTAATAATTTTTGGACGCATAAAGTATAGAATCTTTAAAAAAATATATTTTTTTAATCCGTCTTCTGTCGTAATTAAGTAAAAGAGAATTTAAAGAAACAAAAAAATCCCACAGCTAACTGCAGGATTCTATATATTTTAAAAGATTACTTACTTCACTTCAACAAAATTATCTTCCATATTCACATCTGCCAATCGTTGGCTGAAATCAATACCTAAAACAGATAACTGAGATTTTGTATAAGGAACCGTTACCGTATATTCCTTTTGAGTCCAAGGCCAGTACGGCATGGTTTTAAACTCACCATACGCATCTTTTTCTTTCCAAGTATGTGTCATATTTAAAGGAATCTGATACGTCACAATTTTCTTATCGGTAGTCATAATACTGAAATCAATCGGCATCGGAACCTGACCTTTATTAATCAAAGTAATCGTCGTAGATTTTGCATCGTATTTCACATCTTTAATGCCATAATCAATGGTTTTTGTGGTGTTGATCCAATAGTTTTGGAACCATTTCAAATCCATCCCCGAAACCTTCTGAGCGATATGTAAAAAGTCTCTGTCAGACGGGTGTTTCATTGCCCACTGATCGTAATATTGTTTTAATGTTTCAGCCAAATTCTGCTCACCCATAATATAACCCAACTGTACCAAATACAATTCCCCTTTCACATAAGAAGCATACGTATAAGACGTTCCGTTGTCGTGGTGATCGCCTAACCAAACAGCCGGTTCTTCAATTCCTTTTTTGATGAAACTTCTGTAAGCATTTAATCTTTCCATAAACGGATTCGGCAGTTGTTCAGGAAACAGCTGATACATTACATATCCTTCCGCATAGCTCGTAAAGCCTTCATCCATCCACGGGCGCATCGATTCGTTGGTTGCCAGCATTTGCTGATACCAGGAGTGAGAACCTTCATGAGCCATCAATCCCATTAAATCTTTAATATTTTTAGCTTCTCCAAGGATCATGGTACACATTCCGTACTCCATTCCGCCGTCTCCACCTTGGATAAATGCGTACGTTGGGTACACATATTTCCCGAAATGAGAATTCATGATCTGGAAATATTTCGTTACATAAGATTGAGCTTCCTCCCAAACTTTTGTTTTATCATTTTGTTGATACACAAAGAATACTTTCGGACCCTGTGGAACATCAAAACTTTTTACGATATAATCTCTGTCGGCACTCCAAGCGAAATCAAGAATATTTTTCGCAGTCCATTTCCATGTCGCTTTTTTATTTTTTTCGGCTTTGATCTTTGCATTCGCATCGTAACCTTTTACTTCTGTAGGATTTTCAAGAATTCCTCCAGCTCCCACAACATAATCTTTATTGATTTTTATCGTCACATCAAAATCTGAAAACGGAGCATGGAACTCTCTTCCCATATAATCGAAAGTCGCCCAGCCATCGTAATCGTATTCTGCAATTTTCGGATACCATTGCGTCATCGTCATATCAACGCCTTCTCTGTTATTTCTTCCGCTTCTACGGATTTGTTGAGGAATCACCGCATCCCAATCCATCGTGAAAGTAGTGGTTGAATTTGGCTTGATAGGTTCCGCCAAATACACTTTCATGATGGTTTCCTGAACTTCAAATTTCAGGTCTTTGCCGTTTTGTTTGATCCAGTGAATATTTTGTGCTCCTTCCTGATCTTTCGGAATAGAAGCCAATCTTGAAATTCCATCTTTTTGCAATCTCGAATCCCCATTTTTTCCCTGACTGGCCACTCTTTGATCCATCATCGAGTTGGGTTTAAAGGCATTCCAATACAAATGGAAATAAACAACATTGAGCTCGTCCGGAGAATTGTTGGTGTATTCTAAAGTCTGATTTCCTTGATAAGTAAATTTTTCAGCGTTCACATCAATATCCATCTTGTACTTCGCACTCTGCTGATAATAAGGGCCCTGCTGAGCCTGAAACTGAGAAATTATAAACGCAAACAGGATTGCAACCGATTTTTTCATTTAAAATTTTTTATTTTTCTAAAGGTAGTTAATTTAAACAAGAACCTCAAACGTAGAGTTATTGTTGAGGTTTGAGTCTTTTTTAGATGAAAGTTATCTTCAATTGTTAAATTTTTATCTCGCTGATTTTGCAGATTACGCTGATTTTTTTAACTCAAACATCTGTTAAATTTGCTTGATCTGCGAGAGATGAAATACATCACCCATATTTATCACAAATAAAATTCGTGTAATTTGCGCAAAGCATTTGAGCCATTAGTGTTTAAGCAAAAAAAATCCTCCAAGGTTTTAAAACTTTGGAGGATTATATTTTTTAGTAATAATTAAAAATTATTTCTTAGCGGCAACTTCTTTTTTTCCGCTTTGTAAAATCTTTTCTAAGATTCTTAGCGTAATCAGATAGGTTGGTTTTACACCTGTTAATCCCAAACCTCCTGAAGAAAGTGTGCTTCCTGTTTCCAAAGGATTATCCGAAGCGTAATACGCATACATTACAAACAGATCCGGTGAAATATGATGTCTGATTTTAGACGCCACCTGAATTGCTTTTTGGTAATGTGCACCTTCCATTTCAAGTCCGATTGCTTTCCACGAAGTATTCATGAAATAAGAAAGAATATCTCTGTTTTGAAGTGAAGTTCCCAAAACGGTAATCATCGGACCTTCAAAAGCTTTCAGTTCATCATCATGGAAATCTTCTTTTTTCAACGCGTTTTCAAAAGGATAATTATCGGCCGTTCCTTCAAAAATATGTGAAGTAGGGATCATAATATCACCTTTTCCACCTTCCAGAATTCCGGCTTTCCCCATGATGGAAACAGATTTCACTTTCATCATGTAAACTTCTCCTTTATGCTCGTAAGGCCTTAATAATTCGTCCATCACCTCATAAGCCTGTTCTCCGAAAGCGTAATCAAAAACCATAATTACATCATCGCCACCAAACTTAATATCGTGGAAAGGCGTGTTTTTAAGGTTTGTTTTGCTTAAATCAATAATCTGAACATCAATATTACTTCCGCTCTTATCATTAATATAAAGCATACCTTCCTCCAAAGCATATTTTGAAACTTTATCGCGAAGCTCTTTTTTATCAGAAATTTCTCCGTAAAGCTTATAATCAACTTCTTTGTTGTCTTTTTTCTTTAATGCATCGTTGGCGTACAGCATATTTTTCACGGAATGCATATTGGCAGAAATAATGTGTAACGGACGCATGTGAAGATTATTTTCAAATAAAACCTCTTTCACTTTATCTGCCCATTTTTCACCGAAATAATGGTGACCCACTCTTTCCTTTAAAATAGCACTGAAATGAATCTCTCTTTCTCTCGTCTGTTTTGCATCTTCCAAACTTACTTTTCCTAAGTTGTAGATAATCTTAAATAAACGGTCAGGATTTGTATCGTCTCCGAAAGTATTGTAAGCGTTTAAGGTTTCTTCAAAAGTTCTTCCTATTAAAGAAGATAAATGAATTAAAGCAACTTCTTTTTCTTTTCTGCTGAATTTCTTTTCGCCTTTTACAACTTCTTCGATAATTTTAAAAGCACGTGTCGGCTTCCAGTTTTCATCCTGAATGAAAGCTAAATTCCTGATTTTATCTGCTTCTATAAATAAGAATGTTAAGTGGGTAAGAATATCATAGATCTCAGAACGCCCCAAAAGAACTTCGATATTCATCTGGTGTTCGTCGATTCTGTAACAGTTTCTTCTTCTCTTTTTAGGAACGATCGGTTCGAAACTTCCTTTATCAAAACCTTCGTCTGAAGTTAAATGAATGAAAGCACATTCTTCAATACCTTCTGGAAGTCTGTCTAAAACATACATCAAACCATCCAATTCCAATTTGCTTGGAATGCTCATGGTACCGTAAATTTCCGGATTGATCGTCTTCAACAAACTTCTAATGCTTTCTCCAGAAACTCCGCTCGGCTTGAAAAAACCTCTATAAAACAGGTGTCTCATAGATATGTATAGTCTTTCAATGGCCTCGGTAGTTTCTCTTGCTCTAGAATTTGTCATATATTAAAATTTTTATAAAAAGTCTGCTAAGTTACAAAAAATATATTTAATACTTCAATTTACTGAAAATCAAATACATAATTGCTGATCATTGAATAATGACAGGTTTTCTAAAAGTACTACATATTAAGGTATCGGGAAAGAAATTCGGAATAATTTTTATTCACATTAGAAACAAAACTCCTCACCCCCTTCAGAATTCAAATCAACGTTTAAAATTTAGTTAAAATTCAAAACACCCCTTAATTTTTTGGGGTAAAAATATTTTCAATGCGTTTTTTTTGTAAATTTGCCCCGTAAAAATTAACCTATATGTCAACTTTAAGATTCAAAGCGTTAGAAACTTTACCGTTTAAGGACTTTAGAAGAGATAACTCTGTAGAAGTTCCTGTAAAATTGTCAGAACTATTCTGCCAGAATGTTTTCTCAGAAGAAACAATGAGAGAATATTTAACGAAAGAAGCATTCCAGTCTATTATGGATGCGGTAAAAAAAGGAACTAAAATCCAAAGACACATTGCAGATCAGGTAGCCGTAGCTATGAAAGACTGGGCAATGAGCAAAGGAGTGACTCACTACACCCACTGGTTTCAGCCTTTGACGGGGACAACTGCAGAAAAGCACGATTCGTTCTTCACACCCATTGAAGGAGGTAGAGCAATCGAAAGATTCAGCGGAAACTTATTGATTCAGCAGGAGCCTGATGCTTCTTCTTTTCCGAACGGAGGGATCAGAAACACTTTCGAAGCAAGAGGTTATACAGCATGGGATCCTACATCTCCCGCTTTCATTATGGGAACTACATTGTGTATTCCTTCCATTTTCATCTCTTACACCGGAGAAACTTTAGATTATAAAGCACCTCTTTTAAGAGCATTGAATGCGGTAGACGAAGCTGCAACCAACGTAATGCAGTATTTCGACAAAAACGTAACAAAAGTAACTCCTACTTTAGGTTGGGAGCAAGAATATTTCCTGGTTGATTCTGCATTGTTTCAGTCTCGTCCGGATTTAGTTTTAACGGGTAAAACTTTATTAGGACATTCTCCAGCAAAAGGGCAGCAATTGGACGACCACTATTTCGGTTCAATTCCTACAAGAGTCATGAATTTCATGAAAGAGTTGGAAATCGAATGCATGAAATTGGGTATTCCTGTAACGACAAGACACAATGAAGTGGCTCCAAACCAATTTGAGCTGGCTCCAATGTTTGAAGAAGTAAACGTTGCAGTAGACCACAACTCTTTGTTGATGGATGTTATGGCAAGAATCGCTCACAGACACCATTTCCACATTTTATTCCACGAAAAACCATTCGCAGGCGTAAACGGAAGCGGAAAGCACAACAACTGGTCTTTAGCGACTGACACAGGTGAAAACCTGTTAAGCCCAGGAAAAAACCCTAAGAAAAACTTACAGTTCTTAACATTCTTCGTTAACACGATTAAAGCGGTTTATGAATACGCTGACCTTTTAAGAGCAAGTATCGCGTCTGCAAGTAACGACCATAGATTAGGTGCCAACGAAGCTCCACCGGCCATTATTTCTGTATTTATCGGAAGTCAGTTATTCAGAGTTTTGGAAGAGCTTGAAAAAGTAACGGAAGGAAAACTTTCTCCAGACGAAAAAACAGACCTTAAACTAAATGTAGTTGGAAAAATTCCTGAAATTTTGTTGGATAATACTGACAGAAACAGAACTTCTCCATTTGCATTTACAGGAAATAAATTCGAGATCAGAGCGGTAGGTTCTGCAGCAAACTGTGCTGAATCTATGACGGTAATGAATACGATTGCTGCAAAACAATTAAACGATTTCAAAAAAGAGGTGGATGCTTTAATTGAAACTGGTCTTAAGAAAGATGAAGCCATCTTCAATATTTTAAGAGAATACATCAAGCAGTGTAAAAACATTATGTTTGAAGGTGACGGATATTCTGATGACTGGGCTAAAGAAGCTGAAAAGAGAGGTTTGAACAACTGGAAAACAACTCCTGAAGCATTAAAGCAGGAAATGAACCAGAAATTCCTTGACTTATATGAAGAAATCGGAGTTTTTAACCATAGAGAAGTTGAAGCTAGAAACGAGATCAAACTAGAAAAATATTCTACAGTTATTGATATTGAAGCAAGAGTTTTAAGTGATATCGCTAGAAACCACATTATTCCTTCTGCTTTAAAATATCAAAACAGATTAATTGAGAACGTAAAAGGTCTTAAAGAGATCTTCGGAGATAAAGAATTCAAAACATTAGCGAAAGAGCAAATGAGTTTGATTACAAGCATCTCTGAAAACGTTTCTTCAATTAAATTAGGTGTTGAAGACTTAATTGAAGCAAGAGAAGCCGCAAAAGCGGTAACAGAAAGTCAGACGCAGGCAGAAGAATACTGTAACAAAGTAAAACCTTTATTTGATGTGATCAGAGAAGCTTCTGATGCATTGGAAATGATGGTGGATGATGAACTTTGGCCAATGACGAAATATAGAGAAATGTTATTTACAAAGTAACATCTGTAAAGTTCCATATTAGTTAAGCTCCCCGGTATTTTCGGGGAGTTTTTTTTGTTTTATTAACAGTAACGAAAATTAGAGTTGTTAGTAACGAAACCTGATTTGTAGAAGAAAATCTACAGATTCTGTTAAAGAATCTTAATAAAAAAAACCGTACACTCACCTAAAATAGGGGGCTACGGTTTATTTTTCTTTAACATACTTAAATAATATGTTAAAATGTGTTAAAAACCAAACCTGACAATAATCATATCAGGACTTTTTTGGCGGGAATACATACTTTTGTAATGCTTTTGAAAATAAATATTCCTTTTTAACACGGATAATCAAATATATATGAAGAAAAGAGTTTTGTTTTATTTAGTTGCTTTAGTTACTACAGTGTCTATGCAATCGTGTGCTACTAATTATGTAGTTTCAAAACCAGCAACTTACACAAAAGAATACAAAACAGATGCCAAACTCGCCTCTCTTGATACAAAGAAAGCTGAGCTTGATAAGCAGAGACTAATTGATTCTTTCCTTGCTGAAAAAGCAGCATCTATCGCTAACGCGAAAAACGCAGTTAAAAATTCTGAGATTGCGAAAGTAATCAGACATAATAAAACAGTTGACAACATCCTTACGGAAGCAGCAACATACCTTGGAACTCCTTACAGATATGGAGGAATGACAAGAAACGGTATCGATTGTTCAGCTTTCGTTCTTTCTGTTTTCGGTGCAGCAGCAGGGCTTAGCTTACCAAGAGTAGCCGCTTCTCAGGCTCAGGAAGGTGAAAAGATTGAAAAATCTGAACTTCAGAAAGGAGATTTGATCTTCTTTTCTCACGGCAGAAGAATTTCTCACGTAGGAATTGTAGAAAGCGTAGAAGAAGATGGAGAAGTGAAGTTTATTCACGCAGCCACGTCGAAAGGAGTAATGGTTTCTTCACTGAATGATTCTTATTGGGGACCAAAATACAGATTCGGAAAAAGAGTGATTAATGAAAACGGTGAATCTTTAAATAACCTGGCCACTACCACTCCAGCATCAAACGGAACAAATTTTTAATTTTAAATAATTGATTTAAATAATGAAACCATCAAAAATTTTGATGGTTTTTTTATTGCCAAGGTCGCTAGGATTTTATACCATTTTATCTTTGAAATTTCCTTTAAATTATTCAACCCCTGCGGGGTTTATTAAGGTAAATTGGATCAAGTACAAAAGTTGGGGACAAGGCAAAAGAGTTTAGATACTATAAGGTGAGATTTTTTGCTCTCGCAGATTTTGCAGATGATGCAGATTCTTTTCCTTACACTTTACATATTGAACACGAAGCCCCGCCAAGTTTTTTGACAACTCCCGTTTTAAGTCTCACCAAACCTTTCTACCTATAAAAGACCGCAAAGGTTAAACAAAGAAAATCAACGATATCATCTGTGGAAAATCTGCGATCTGTGGGGAAATAAAAGTATTTGTGCATTCGTGGCAAAAAAAACATCTAAGCAATTTCTCCCCAAGTTTTGATAATGATCCGAAATCACTCTCATTCCAATCACAAACTATAAACTATAAACTATAAACTATAAACCAGCAACCAGCAACCAGCAACCAGAATCACCCGTTCTTATCAATTTCAATATCGAATTTATATAACAGACCGTAGATTTGAGAAAGTGAAAATTTGGCCTTTTTAAGCCTGTTTTGTGACGGATCTATGGAATAGTTGACAGATGTTCTTAAATCTGCTTTTTCAAGGTTTGTTTTATCGAAAACAGCTCCGGAAAAATCACAATTATTAAATACAGAATTTGATAAATCACATTCAGCAAAATCGACTTCTATTAATTTTGAATCTTTAAATAAAGTTTTCTTGATGGAGGTTTGATAAAAGATGGAATTGTTTAGCGAACAGCCATCAAAACTGAAAGACATTCCGAATTCATTACAATCGTTAAACTGAAGTCCGAACATTTTACTTTCCTTAAAATTAACATCACGAAAAGCTGTTGAAACAAGTTTTACCATGCTCAGATTACAGCCGATAAATTCGCAGTCGTTAAAATTAAACCCGGAAAGATCTGAATATTCAAAATTACAATTCAGGAAAGTACAGTTTTCGTACTCACCGTGCTCCAGAGAATTTTTAGTGAAATCAATGTTTTCGAAATTCTCTTCAGAAACGTATGTATTTTTCATGGAAATATTTGTTGAGGTTTTTATCTCGCTGATTTTGCAGATTGCGCAGATTTTTAAATGTGAAAAATAAAACATCGAGTTTTTAAACTTCCATCATCCCGCTTCCAACTTCCAGCCCTTACACCAAGCTATTCTTATCCGAATAATTCAGTTTAAAGAAAATAAAAGTCATCATCGAGAAGGCAAGCAACGAACTTCCACCATAACTAAAATATGGCAACGGAATACCAACGGTCGGGAAAAGCCCCATAACCATCCCTAAATTGATGGAAAAGTGCATCAACAGAATCGAAGCAAAACAATACCCAAAAACACGATTAAAAGCAGACTTCTGTTTTTCTGCGAGGTAATAAATCCTTCCAATGTAAATCATATAGCAAAGAATCAGAATAGCGCTTCCTGCAAAGCCCCACTCCTCGCCTACCGTACAGAAAATATAATCGGTTTCCTGCTCAGGAACGAATTTCCCTTGTGTAACAGAACCTTCACGATATCCTTTACCCAAAAGTCCACCAGAACCGATGGCAGTTTTAGAATATAATAAGTTGTAACCAGAAGTATCTCTAAACTCTCTCTCCCCTTTATACAAAACCTCAACACGCTCCTGTTGGTGAGTAGGAAGTTTCTCAAAAATAACAGGCGATACAAATGACAAAATCGCTAGAAGAAGAATAATTCCTGCTCCGGGCAAAAGTGTATACATATTTTTACGAAGAAAAGCAGCATTAAATGCAAACCAAATTCCTCCCATAATGAGGATAAACAATGTAAAATACCATAAGCTCCAATGAAGGGGATCGTTAAGATAATTTGCAATTAGAAAAACAGCTCCAAAAAGTGCTCCCACCAAGAACAACTTTCCTGAAAGACCTTCTCTGTATAAGGCGATAAAAAATGCAGCAAATACAAGTAATGACCCTACATCAGGAATCGAAAGTACAACTACCGCAGGGATACCGATAATGGCAAAGGAAGTGATTAGTGATTTGGTATTTTTAAGATTAAATTCTGCATTGGATACATATGTTGCTAGCATAAGAGATGTCCCTATTTTTGAAAACTCTACGGGCTGCATAGTGAAGCTCCCAAACTTATACCAGTTTTTCTGACCTAGAATCTCCGTTCCAAAAACATGAAGACCAGCAAGCATTAAAACACCACCGATGTAAATAATACCGGACATGTTTTCAAAAAACTTACTTCTTCCAACAAAAATAATCAGCCCTACAAAAACAGAAATCCCGAAGAAAATCAATTGTTTTTCTCCCAATTTCTGGTCTACACTATAAATATTTGCAATCGCAAAAATGCAAAGCACGAAATAAAGACCCAGACCTAATTTATCTATTCCTTCCGTCCATTTCATTTTTTAGCAGGTTTTGTAGTGTTCTTTGAATTTTTTGTTTCTTCGTCTATTTTTTTCTGCAGTTTCGCTTTCTGTTCTTTTATGAATTTTAAGCTGTCCTGTATTCTTTTCTGTTTAATAGAATCCGGTTTCGGATCTACATAAAGACCTTTACGTTTCAGATCGAAAATCCACTGCCTTTTATATTCAGGCATAAAGCTCGATGTAATCATTTTCTTGTAAAGATTCTCACGTTTCAGATCTCCCGTAATATACTTTTCCGCAATAACTGTACATGCCGGGCCGGCCCATGTAGCTCCAAAACCAGCATGCTCCATCACAGCAACAACAACGATTTTAGGTTTCTCAGCGGGAGCAATCAATACAAAAATAGAGTTATCTTTTCCTTGCGGAACCTGCGCGGTACCTGTTTTTGCCAACTGTGTAAAGTCGTTGGATTTCAAACTTCTTGCCGTCCCTCTTAGAACTACGGCTTCCATTCCTTTTAAAATAGGTTCAAAATACTTTGGATCTACCAGCGTTTGATGTTTAACTTTAAATCTTGGATCAGGATTTGGTTTTCCGTCAATAGATTTTACGATGTGTGGTGTATAATACCAACCTCGGTTCGCAATGGCACCAACGTAGTTTGCCAGCTGAATAGGCGTTACCAGAACGTCTCCCTGTCCCATTCCGTTATAAATGGCTCCTGTTGACATCTCATCCCAGTTTTTAAAATCTGTCCTTTGGGATCCGCTCGCTTTCATGATGGCTTTAAACCTTTTCTCATAAAAATCTCCCGAAGGAATTCTTCCTTTTGCTCCTACTGCAAAGTCGTTATTTAAAAACTCACCAACGCCAAAGCTGCTCATGATCTTTTTCCATTCATCGACCCCTTTTGAAGGATTTCCTGGATATTTTTTGATGATTGCAATAAACGCATAAGTAAAGAAACAGTTACTGGAAACCTGAATCGAAGGAATCAGAGGATCTGCACCACCGTGACCTTTAATTCTTTTCCCTTTGTAGAAAAATCCGCCACCACAGGGAAAAATGGTTTTATCCGTCATTACTCCCATTTGCATCGCCGCCAAAGCAGTCAGCAATTTAAAAGTAGACCCTGGAGGATAACCTGCCTGCAAAGAACGGTCAAAAGTAGGTTTATTTTCGTAGATGGTATCTTTTGATAAAGCGTATAGATTTTTTGATTTATTGGGACCAGTAAAAAGATTCGGGTCAATGTCGGGTCCGGTAGCAGCAACTAAAACTTCTCCGTTATTGGGATCTAAAGCGACAATGGCTCCATGTTTATTCACCAACATTTCTTCAGCGGTTCTCTGAAGATCATAATCAATGGTTAGCGTAATATCTTTTCCGGTGATCACCTCTTTATCCAGAGAACCGTTTTTATAAGGTCCAACATTTCTAAGTTTGATATCTTTCTGGATGTATTTTATCCCTTTTACCCCACGAAGATCTTTTTCGTAAGCTTTTTCTATTCCGGTCTTTCCGATGAGGTCACCCGGAAGATAATAGGTTGAATCTTTTTTAATTTCCCTTTCGTTAACTTCACTCGTATACCCTAAAAGGTTACCAGAAGTGGATACCTCGTATTCCCTTTGTGGACGCTGAACGATGTTAAACGCCGGATATTTAAATATAATTTCCTGAACTCTTGCGATGTCTTCTCTACTTAAATCTTTCAGAAAAGTCATCGGAGTCAGTTTAGAATAATACTTCTCCTTTTTAATAAGATCAATTTTTTTAATGAAATCAGGTTTTGAGATTTTCATTAAATTACAGAAAGCCACCGTATCAAAATCCGGCTTCATTAATGCCTGAGTGAAAGAAATTTCGTAGGCAGGCTGATTTCCCACCATAATTTTACCGTTTCTGTCAAAAATAACGCCACGTTGCGGAATTACATATTCGGTTTTAATGGAGGTATTGGCCGCATTTAAGGCATATCGGTCTGTCAATAACTGCAAATACGCTAGCCTCGCCACAAAAATAAGGGCAATGACTACGAGCACGGAAAAAACTTTTAAATAACGTGTGTTCAAACTCTTCTTTTCAAACTTTTTGTTTGATCTTAAATATTAATGCGTAAATAATGATAAATATAAAGGAAATTATACTAGTTACCAACACATTAAGTAATATTTCAAAAAATCGGCTAAATTTGAAGAATTCGACGTACTGCACCAACAGCTGATGCAGGAAGATACTTGAGAACAGAAACAGCAGAAACTGTGACCATTGCAGAGACTGAAATGAAAAGAAGTCTGTAGAAGTATCGGTGGATGTCCTGAAAATTAATGTTCTGAAATAAGCAATAAGAGTGGTCGCAAACGCATTGATTCCCCATGAATAAAGGAATGAATCCACCGCTAACCCGATCAGAAAGCTTAATGCTAAAAATTGAAATTTATTCCTGAAAAAAGGATAAAACATGACAAAGACAGGGTACAGCACCGGCGTATATTTTCCGAAAATAGTAATCTTGTACAAAACAAAGACTTGTAATGCCACCAAGAAAATCATGATCAATATGTCGGTAAATAATGTTCTACTAATCATTTTCCTTTTTTATTACAGTCTGCATTGTATCCTGAATCTTTTGAACCTCAGCTTTTTTAAGATTTTTAACAACGAAAACCTTGTTTAAGGCACCCATTTTTTCGCTCAATTCCACTGAAATATCCCAGAAACCTGTTTTATTATCAACAGAATATCCAGCAATTGTTCCAATCATTACACCTTTCGGGAAAATAGCAGATTTACCGTCTGTTTCTACGGTATCTCCTACTTTCAAGGCCACATATTTAGGAATATCAGCCAGATGCATTACTCTGGAATTATCTCCATTCCAGGTTAATGTTCCAAAGTATCCGGAGTTTTTAAGCGCTGCATTGATCCTGATTTTATTTACACTTAAAACCGACTGAACCAATGCATAACTATCGGTAGAATTAATCACGATACCGGCAATTCCTCGTGGCGCCATAACACCCATCTGAGGAAATACACCGTCTCTTCTACCTCTATTTATCGTAAAATAATTGTTTCTTCTATTGATACTGTTGAAAACAATCTCCCCATCTACAAATGTATAAATTTGTCCTCCTCCTAATGTATCATGAACTTTTCTGAATTGGGGATCTGCAGCACCCTGTTTTCCGTAAAGCTTCACCATAAGATCTTTATTCTGAGCAACAAGATCTTCGTTAATCTGCTTCAGCTTAAGGTATGAAACTCCTTCATCAATATATCCCGAAACCCACGAATTCACCGCAGCCGACTGGCCCGCAATCCAGGATTTCTGCATAGAGTTTTTAGAGAATATCAGAACAAGAGCAATGATTTGCAGGAATATAAAGAAGACAAAAAGCGCATTCTTTGAAAATAATCTCAGCAAAAATCCCATTCAGATGTGTATTCGTAAAAGGTTAGTATTATTTAATTAAGAAATTGAATTTATCCATATTCTTAAGGGCAATTCCTGTTCCGCGAACTACAGCTCTCAACGGATCTTCTGCAACAAATACGGGAAGACCGGTCTTTTTGTGTAATCTGTCGGCAAGACCTCTAAGTAAAGCACCACCACCAGCAAGATAAATACCTGTTTTGTAAATATCAGCTGCCAATTCCGGAGGCGTAAGAGAAAGAGTTTCCATTACCGCATCTTCAATTCTGATGATTGATTTATCCAATGCTCTGGCAATCTCCTTGTAACCTACCATGATTTCTTTTGGCTTACCTGTAATAAGGTCTCTACCCTGTACCGGAATATCTTCGATATCCACATCCAGATCTTCAACAGCAGAACCCACTTCGATTTTAATTCTCTCTGCCGTTCTTTCTCCGATGTATAAATTATGATGTGTTCTCAGGAAATAAGCGATATCATTTGTAAATACATCTCCTGCAATTTTCACAGATTTGTCACAAACAATACCTCCCAATGCTACTACAGCAATTTCCGTAGTACCACCACCTATATCGATGATCATATTACCCTCAGGTTTCTGAACATCGATTCCAACTCCAATTGCCGCAGCCATTGGTTCGTAAATCAGACGTACTTCTTTAGCGTTTACTTTCTGAGCAGAATCTCTAACCGCTCTCTTTTCAACCTCAGTGATACCAGAAGGAATACAGATAACAATTCTCAATGCAGGCTGAATAAATTTACCTTTAATTCCAGGGATTTTTTTGATAAATTCTTTAATCATGTGTTCAGAAGCATGGAAATCTGCAATCACCCCGTCCTTGAGTGGACGAATAGTCTTAATATCCTCATGAGTTTTACCCTGCATATGCTTCGCCTGCTCCCCGACGGCAATAGGCCTCCCCGTAGAACGCTCAATTGCAACAATTGACGGCTGATCTATAACAATTTTATTATTATGGATGATTAGGGTATTGGCAGTACCAAGGTCTATCGCAATTTCTTGCGTAAACATATCGAATAAACTCATATTTTCCTTCTGATTTTTTAAAGATTTACAAAGATATAAATTTAAGGCAACCGAAGAAATTCCACAAGCATATAATTTGGTTAAAATTTTATTAAAATTTCCAATAATCTATTAACTTTTACTTTAGATATTTACGAACTTTGAGTTCAACTAAATTTAACATTCGCGCTTTGGAGAAATAAATACTTCAAAAAAGAACTGAAATTAATGATAAGACAAAGCCTTACACCTTAAAATATTTAACAAAATTTAATAAAACACCCTCTGATAGAATAGTAAAAACAAAATCGTAATATCCGCTATTTAGAACCATCCCAAAATAGTTTTTTACGATAATTATCATATACAGCATCAGAATTTATTTTATTAAAAAAGATGTAAATTTGCCCCGCTTATGTTACAGTATTCCAACATACATCAAACGTCAAACTTTGCCGTTCTTTCTATCAGCTACGAAAAAGCCGATGTAGAAACGAGAGGTAAGTTTGCCTTCTTCGATGAAAATATCAAAAACTTTGTTACCCGAATTCATAATGAAGACTTAGGGGATGCATTTGTGGTTTCCACATGTAACAGAACTGAAATCTACACCACTTCTCCCAATTATCTTTTAGTTGCTGAAGAATATTGTAAAACCATTGGCGTACAGCTGATGGACTTTTTACAGTTTGCCAACATCCTGACAAAGGAAGAAGCATTAAAACACTTATTCAGGGTAGCAGCAGGTCTTGAAAGCCAGATCATCGGGGATTTTGAAATTATCGGACAGATAAAAAAAGCCTACGCCCGTTTTAAAAAAGAGAGAAAGAATTCTAATCCTTATTTGGAGCGATCTATTAATTCTGCGATTCAGATTTCCAAAAGAATTAAAAATGAAACGGGGATTTCCAACGGAGCAGCTTCTGTTTCTTATGCGGCGGTTCATTATATCTTAAACAGTCAGAAAAGAATTGCTGAAAAAAACATTCTTTTATTGGGCGTGGGAGAAATTGGCCAGAACACCGTTGAAAATCTGGTAAAACATGTTTACCAGCCAAAAATAAAGATTGCCAACAGAACTCAGGAAACAGCGGCAAAAATCTCTGAAAAATATAATATTCCGAGTATCAATTATGCAGATTTTGATCAGGAATTAAAAAATACCGACATCCTGATTGTTGCCACCGGGGCCAAACACCCGATCGTTAACAAATCTCATTTCCCGAATGGAAAAGAAACTTTGGTAATCGACCTTTCCATTCCGCATAACGTTGAAAAAAATGTAACGGAAAATGAAAATGTAACGTTGATTGATGTTGATGAGCTCTCAAAACAGATTCAGGAGACTATTCAGCAAAGAGAAAAAGAAATTCCGAAAGCAGAAAAAATCATCAAGGAAATGACAAAAGACTTCCTTGAATGGGAGAAAAAAAGAAAATTGGCTCCCAATATTCATCATTTCAAAGCGGTTTTAAAAAATATGGAACGCAACGAAATGCACAATTTTTACAGAAAAAACAGATACATAAACATCACGGACATGGAACTTTCCGATAAAATGATTCAGAAAATCACCAACCGTTTTGCAAAATATATCATCGATAATCCGTTAAAAGCTGAAGAAATTAGTAAATTAATGCACGAAATATTAGTTGAACAACCAAACAACGAATTCAATGAAAAGCATTAGAATCGGAACCAGAAATTCCGCACTTGCCCTTTGGCAGGCGAGAGAAGTTGCGAGGCATCTTCAAAACAATAATTATTTAACGGAAATTGTTCCTATTGTATCTTCGGGTGATAAAAACCTTAGTCAGCCGCTTTACGCTTTAGGAATCACGGGAGTTTTCACAAGAGATTTAGATATCGCATTACTGAATGACGAGATCGACATTGCGGTGCATTCCCTAAAAGATGTACCGACTGTACTTCCCGAAAAGATAGAACTGATTGCTTATCTGGAAAGAGACTTCCCTCAGGACGTCCTGATCAGAAAAGAATCTGCAAAAAATAAAGAATTCCACGAGCTTAAACTGGCAACAAGCAGTTTGAGAAGAAGAGCGTTTTGGCTAAAGAATTTTCCAAATGCCGAATTTTCTGACATCCGCGGAAATATCCAGACACGTCTTCAGAAATTGGAAGATGGTGACTTTGATGCAACGATCTTATCTTTGGCAGGTATCAAAAGAATGAAAATGGACATTGATCATGAAATGCTTCCGTTTTTAATTCCGGCACCTTCACAAGGGGTAATCGCAGTGGCAGGACATTCAGACAAACCAGCCATCAACGAGATTCTTAGTTCAATCAATCATCAACCGACCCAAATCTGTGTAGAAATGGAGAGAACCTTCCTGAATACACTGGAAGGAGGCTGTACAGCACCTATCGGGGCTTTTGCTGAGATCTTTGAAGATCAGATCCGCTTCAAGGCGGCACTTTGCTCATTGGACGGCAAAAACTGCATCGCGACCGATGAAAGTTTCGTTTATAATGAAGAAGAAAATTTCGGGAAAAAGTTCGCAAACATAGTTCTTGAAAATGGTGGGAAGGAGCTGATGGCCGAGATTAAGAGTCAGATTTAATTAATCCTAAATTTCGCGCGTAATGAGAAAGTATTTCACTATCCTTATCATTATATGTTGTGCTTTTACCGCTAAAGCACAAAATCAGTTTGCTCAGAAATTGTCTTCAGCAGCTTTAAGCTTAACGAAAGACAGGGTAACTTATGATCCCGCTTATTTCGTCATTAATTATCCGAATGGAGATGTTCCTTCAGATAAAGGCGTTTGCACTGACGTGGTGATTCGGGCGTATCGAAAATTAGGAATCGATCTTCAAAAGGAAGTACATGAAGATATGAAGAAAAACTTTTCATCTTATCCGAAAAAATGGGGACTGAAAACACCAGATACCAATATTGACCACCGCCGAGTTCCGAACCTGAGAGTTTTCTTTGCTAAATTCGGGAAATCGAAGCCTACAGAAACAAAACCGGAACTTTATGTTCCCGGAGACATCGTAACCTGGCTTTTACCCGGAAATTTAACGCATATCGGAATTGTGGTGAATAAGAAATCGGCGGACGGGAAAAGATATTTAATTGTACATAATATCGGTGCCGGACAAGTGATTGAAGATTGCCTTTTCAAATTCACCATCACCGGACATTATCAATATCCTAAATAAAAGAATGAAGACTATTATTTGCTTTTTGTTGTTATCGATCGTAGGTTTTACATACGCTCAGAAAGGTGACCCTGAAATTATTAAAAAGCCAATAAATTATTCTGCTGAAAGGGCAAATTTAAGTATTGACTATCTTAAATCTCATTATAATATTACCCAAAATACAGCAACCATTTCGCCAAAAATGATTGTTCTTCATTATACAGCAGGCGGAACGGTGGAAACTAATTTTAAATACTTTAATAAAACCCATCTGGAAAGCGCCAGAAATACTTTGAAAAAGCAAAGTACACTGAATGTTTCCTCACAATATATTATAGACAGAGACGGAACGATTTATCAGATGATGGAACCCAACATGTTTGCGAGACATACCATTGGTTTAAATTATTGCGCCATCGGGATTGAAAACATCGGAAGCAAAAAACAACCGCTTACCGAACAGCAAGTTACTGCCAATGCACAATTGGTAAGATATTTAACCAAGAAATACAATATAGAATATCTCATCGGGCATTCGGAATACGGAGCTTTCAGAAATTCCAAGCTTTGGAAAGAGACAGATCCTAATTATTTCACCATAAAAGAAGACCCCGGAAAAGATTTTATGAATAAAGTAAGACTTTTAGTCTCCGATTTACATTTAAAAGACCAACCATAATGAAGATTTTATTTACCAAAAATATAGACCAAACTGTTATCTCTAAATCTTTGGGAGAAGAAGTTTCGGTTGATTGTGTTGAGGTAATTAAAACCACTCCTATACAAGTAAATTCTTTTGATCTGAAGAACCATTCTCTCATATTCACCAGCGTAAATGGAATTATTTCTTTTTTCAAAAACGGATTTCAACCCAATGAAGATTTTACGGCAAAAAATTACAATAAAATCTATTGCGTTGGCGAAAAAACAAAACGTGAACTCAGAAAACACGGCTTCGGAACTTTTAAAGTATTAAAAAACGCTGAAACGCTTTCGGGATTTATCATCGGAAACTGCCAGCACGAAAGCTTTATTCACTTTTGCGGAAACTTAGCCATTAATGTGCTGGATAATGATCTTCCGTTGCAAAACATTCAATATAAAAAAGTTACCGTTTACAATACCGAAGAAACCAATCCTATAATAACTGAAAAATATCATGCTGCTGTATTTTTTAGTCCGAGCGGAGTTCGTAGTTTTGCAAAACAAAATTCCCTGCAGGATATTATGCTTTTTTCGATTGGAGAAACTACTTCCCGAGAGCTGAGAAAGCATACTTCAAAACCTATTTTTACTTCAGAAGGAAACAATTTGATTTCCGTTTTGGATGTAATAAAAAGGGAAATTGTAAACAAAAATTGATATATTTTAATTGTCATTCGTGGCAATATTAGTCTAATAAATTATGATTAAAAACGACCTGTATTTAAAAGCACTTCGCGGAGAAACCGTAGAAAGACCACCCGTTTGGATGATGAGACAAGCCGGAAGATATTTGCCGGAATTCATTGCGCTGCGCGATAAATATGATTTCTTCACAAGATGTCAGACTCCGGAATTGGCTTCCGAAATCACGGTACAACCCATCAGAAGATATCCTTTGGATGCTGCGATTTTGTTCTCTGATATTTTGGTAGTTCCGCAAGCGATGGGGATTGATTTTAAGATGAAGGAAAACGTGGGTCCGTGGTTGGATAATCCGATCAGAACAATGGAAGATGTGCAGAATGTAGTTGTTCCGGATGTGAATGATACTTTAGGATACGTTTTTGATGCGATTGAACTGACTTTACAGAAATTAGACAACGAAATTCCATTGATCGGTTTTGCAGGTTCACCTTGGACGATTCTTTGCTATTGCGTAGAAGGAAAAGGAAGCAAGGCTTTTGATATTGCTAAATCTTTCTGTTTCCAACAACCGGAAGCAGCGCATTTGTTATTGCAGAAAATTACAGATACTACGATTGCTTATTTGAAGAGAAAAGTTGAAAAAGGCGTTTCTGCCGTTCAGGTTTTCGATTCTTGGGGCGGAATGCTTTCTCCAGCTGATTATCAGGAATTCTCTTGGAAATACATCAACCAGATTGTTGAAGCTTTAAGTCCGTTAACGCACGTTGTTGTTTTCGGAAAAGGATGTTGGTTTGCGTTGGAAGACATGGTACAGTCTCCGGTTTCAGCTTTAGGTGTTGACTGGACGATCAAGCCGGAATTCGCAAGAACGCTGACGAATCACACCATGACGCTTCAGGGAAATTTTGATCCTGCAAGGTTGCATTCTACACCAGAAACGATCAAGAAAATGGTGACTGAAATGATTAACCGTTTTGGAAAAGACCGATATATTGCCAATTTAGGACACGGAATTTTACCTAATATTCCTTTGGAAAATGCAGAAGCGTTTATCAGAGCGGTGGTGGATTGGAAACCGAATCCTTAAATAAGATTGAAATCTTTTTAACAACTAAATATACAAAAATAGCTCATGGTTATCTTGAATTTTTCAAGATAAAACTTCGATTAAATAAAATACAAAACACGCGGAATCAAATATTTACAAATCAAATACAGTATTAAAATATTTACGAATATTTATATTTGTAGCATCTGAATATTTTTATTACATCTACGCCTTAAATTCACCTAATAATGAAAACAAAAAAAGAAAAAAAGGTAGCAAAAATTTCATCTTTGAAAAAATTGAGCAAGATTAATCTCGCGTTAATAATTGGAGGTATAGGCGCTGCTGCTAATAATCACCCGATCGCAGTGGCTACTACATGGACATGTACAGGCAGATGCAGTGGCACATTAGACACTAGTACAGGAACCTGGACACAAGGAAGCGGAGTTGAATATCCAGATTGGGATTAATTTTTGTATTTTGATGAAAAATTCAACACACAATAATAGAAGGAGGAATATATTCTTTCTTCTATTGTTATTTAATACCTCGTCTATTCTCTTATCACAAAATAAGGATAATACAAGTCTAGTTCTGTTTTATTCTATTAAAGCTGACAGCAGCATTAGCACAAAAAAAATTTTACGATTTGAATCAACAAACATTTTAGATTCAAGAACTGATCAAAAAATAATGTTTTATGATTATTGTGATAATTTGGTAGATTGCGACAAGAAATACGAAAAGAAAGAAAATGGTCTAATACATTATTCTCATTATGAAAATACAGGTCTGCGAAAATCCGATAATTCCTATTACATACACCCTCCCCGATCTGATAATTTTAAGATACTTGAGCTAAATGCATTTCCATTTTACAGAGGTGATGTAGACACTTGGCAATATAAAGTGACCTTTGGAGATAATTTTAGTAGTATAAAGTGGAAAACCTGGAATGGATTTAAAACCTCTGTAAGCAATTACACTGTAGACGGTTCTATAAATTTTAAATATAATGACGATATTATAAATTGTATCAAAATTACCGCAAATACGAAAATTGATGGATTAGGAGAAACAAATTCAGTCTTTTATTACAACAAAATTTATGGGTTTGTCTATATGAATTTTAAAACCATAGATAACAAAGAAATAGAATTTAAGTTAATGAAAGACAGAACAAAAAAATACTGACCATAAAGGTATTGATTTATCTAAACCTTTAAAATGTGGATATAATCCATATTTAGGAGAGTGGTCGGAGTGGTCTGAAAGCCCAATAAAAGAACAGTTAATAAAAAATTATAAAATCACAGACTATTAATAAGACTAAATGAATGCTTGTTTTTGTCAAAATATTTATATGACCTAATTTATTAATGCCATGATACCCAACAGACTGTCATAATAAAATTTAAACAGATTCCAGATTTAAAATATTTTTTATAATTTTGATTATCAAATATTTATAAAATGGATATTCAAACCAGAAAATTAGAATTCATACAGGATTTCCTCAAATTACAAAGTGAGGAAGTTATTGCTCAGTTTGAAAAACTCCTCAGGAATGCTAAAAACATTGAAGCAGGAAATACGTTGGAACCATTGACTGTCGAAGAACTGAATAACAGAATTTCACAATCGGAAAATGATTTTAAAAATAAAAAGTTTAAAACAACTTCCGATCTTCTTTCAAAATATTAATAGTGAAATATAAAGTTATCTGGTCGGAATTTTCTGAAAAACAAATTGATGATATCTTTAATTATTATAAACAAAGTTCTAAAAGTTATCGAGTTGCATTAAAAATCATCACTAAAATTCTGTTGGCTCCAGATCAATTAATTCATAATCCTAAAATTGGTCAAAGAGAATTTCTTTTAGAAAATCGAGAGGTTGAATATCATTATATTGTTGAATCTAATTAGTCGCTCCTTAAAAAGCTGTTTTTTGACTTTGAAAATTATATTTGCCTAAAAAGATTCGGAGAACAAGTTCGAGCCAAAGAAGAATTTGTTGTTTGATTTGATTCAATCTCATCTTCAAATTGTATCCAATCCCTGCTAATAATGCATTATTAATATCTCCAGCCACTCCTTTCAGGAAGTTTAATCCTAAGGAGTGGTTTCTTTTTAAATGAGAGATACAAGGTTCTATGGCTGCTCTTGCCCGGAATCTTAATCTGGCTACTTGTTGCCCATATTTTGTTTTTTCTTTTTTTGCGGGAAGCAAAATTGCTGTTCCTTCCACTTCTTTGATTCCTTTAAATCCTCTGTCTGTAGTGGCTTTCGTAGGTCTTGTTCCGCCAACGGATTTTCTTACCCTCTCACTCTGTGCCAATGATTCTTCAAGAGTTTTACTATCGTGAGGATTGCCAGAAAATCTCTTTACCGAGCTGATGATCCCTGTTTTCCGACCTCTTACTACTGCTACTTTTGTCCCAAACTCGTATGCTTTTCCCGATTTTCCTTTCGCAATACACGCAACTTGTGGCTCGTGAAGACTGTAAATTTTATCTTTCGTGGTACGTTCTTGGGTGAGTGCTTTAAGGTAAATTTTAAAAACGTCTTCGTAGCCTTTCAAAACATCTTTAGGAAGTTTTCTTTCCAATTCCCGAAGAACTCTTTTACCAATCGTCCTGAGCTTTTTCCTCGCCATTTTTGCCTTCTTCTGTCTTCTGGGATGATGTCCAAAAAAAGCGTCCCGCAATAATTGTTTGCTCACTCTTCTGTAGCTTTGTCTTTGTACAACGCTCTCTTTTTCTGCTATTTTTCTACAATTGTCGATTACTTTTTTTGCTAATTTGGCATCGGTAGGAAAGGTAATGTTCTTCTCCTGAACCGTCGTATCTACCTGAACTTCATCTTCTGTTTTGGCTTTGGGATGGAGAGAAACGCTTTGTCCCAAAAGAAATTCCAAACCCTTATCTCCAATTCTTTTTCTGAAGTGTACAAAATTGCTCGGATCGAAAGGCTGCTCTGTCTGGAAAAAGGTTTCTCCGGTAAAATATTGCCAATACGCATTCTCAATCCATCTCTCTATTACACTTTCATCACTTTCTTTAAACATTTCCTTGAGCAAAAGCATTCCTGCTATTTTACGGATAGCAATAGAAGGTCTTCCGTTTTCTGAAAATAATTTCTCAAACTCTGACTCCATTTTATCCCAGGAAATCTCCCCAGCTAATTTTACCACCGGATGCTCCATATTAATAAGCTCCGTAAGCCTGGTCTTGAATAAATTCTGCTGTAAATCCTCTCTTATTTTGCCTAACATTTTGCCACTTTTTATATCCTAAAAATACAATTTATTGCAATTTTTTACAACGATTTTTTACGAAATATAAGTGCATAAAACTGATAATCAAAATATTACTTGGTTTTTAAGGAATGACTAATTAGTCGCTCCTTAAAAAGCTGTTTTTTGACTTTGAAAATTATATTTGCCTAAAAAGATTCGGAGAACAAGTTCGAGCCAAAGAAGAATTTGTTGTTTGATTTGATTCAATCTCATCTTCAAATTGTATCCAATCCCTGCTAATAATGCATTATTAATATCTCCAGCCACTCCTTTCAGGAAGTTTAATCCTAAGGAGTGGTTTCTTTTTAAATGAGAGATACAAGGTTCTATGGCTGCTCTTGCCCGGAATCTTAATCTGGCTACTTGTTGCCCATATTTTGTTTTTTCTTTTTTTGCGGGAAGCAAAATTGCTGTTCCTTCCACTTCTTTGATTCCTTTAAATCCTCTGTCTGTAGTGGCTTTCGTAGGTCTTGTTCCGCCAACGGATTTTCTTACCCTCTCACTCTGTGCCAATGATTCTTCAAGAGTTTTACTATCGTGAGGATTGCCAGAAAATCTCTTTACCGAGCTGATGATCCCTGTTTTCCGACCTCTTACTACTGCTACTTTTGTCCCAAACTCGTATGCTTTTCCCGATTTTCCTTTCGCAATACACGCAACTTGTGGCTCGTGAAGACTGTAAATTTTATCTTTCGTGGTACGTTCTTGGGTGAGTGCTTTAAGGTAAATTTTAAAAACGTCTTCGTAGCCTTTCAAAACATCTTTAGGAAGTTTTCTTTCCAATTCCCGAAGAACTCTTTTACCAATCGTCCTGAGCTTTTTCCTCGCCATTTTTGCCTTCTTCTGTCTTCTGGGATGATGTCCAAAAAAAGCGTCCCGCAATAATTGTTTGCTCACTCTTCTGTAGCTTTGTCTTTGTACAACGCTCTCTTTTTCTGCTATTTTTCTACAATTGTCGATTACTTTTTTTGCTAATTTGGCATCGGTAGGAAAGGTAATGTTCTTCTCCTGAACCGTCGTATCTACCTGAACTTCATCTTCTGTTTTGGCTTTGGGATGGAGAGAAACGCTTTGTCCCAAAAGAAATTCCAAACCCTTATCTCCAATTCTTTTTCTGAAGTGTACAAAATTGCTCGGATCGAAAGGCTGCTCTGTCTGGAAAAAGGTTTCTCCGGTAAAATATTGCCAATACGCATTCTCAATCCATCTCTCTATTACACTTTCATCACTTTCTTTAAACATTTCCTTGAGCAAAAGCATTCCTGCTATTTTACGGATAGCAATAGAAGGTCTTCCGTTTTCTGAAAATAATTTCTCAAACTCTGACTCCATTTTATCCCAGGAAATCTCCCCAGCTAATTTTACCACCGGATGCTCCATATTAATAAGCTCCGTAAGCCTGGTCTTGAATAAATTCTGCTGTAAATCCTCTCTTATTTTGCCTAACATTTTGCCACTTTTTATATCCTAAAAATACAATTTATTGCAATTTTTTACAACGATTTTTTACGAAATATAAGTGCATAAAACTGATAATCAAAATATTACTTGGTTTTTAAGGAATGACTAATTATAAGATCATTTATTCTATTGATGAAGAAAATGGTTAAAAATTGCCGACGTTTTTGACACAAGGCAAAATCTTGAAAAAATAGATCGAGAAAAATAAACACCCTTTCAGTAATTGAAAGGGTGTTTTTTATGAGTAAAATAATTAATAATTAGTTGATTTCAGTAATGAAATCTTCTTTTGGTTTTCTCACTTTCGTAAGGTTTACCAACCAGTCATTCGAAGCGCCTCTGTAACCGATTGGAAGCAGAACTACACTTTTCAGACCTTTTTCTTTTAAATTTAAAATAGCATCCACTTCTTCAGGTACAAAGCCTTCCATTGGCGTTGTATCTACCTCTTCGAAAGCTGCTGCGATAATTGCTGCTCCAAAACCAATATAAGCTTGTTTTGCTGCGTGTGTGAAGTTTTCTTCAGCAGATCTTTGAGGATACATTCCCAACAACATCTGTCTGTAATTTTCCCAGCCTTCGTTTTTGAAACCTCTGATATCATTGGTTAAATCAAACATTTTGTTGATTCTTTCTTCCGTATAATTATCCCAAGCGGCAAAGACCAAAAGATGCGAACAATCTGTAACCTGTGGCTGATTTCAAGCGTGAGGTTTGATCTGTTCTTTGATCTCCTGATTCGTCACCACGACGATCTCGAAAGGCTGAAGACCGCTTGAAGTAGGCGCTAATCTTGCTGCTTCTAATATTTTATCCACTTTTTCCTGTGGTACTTTTTGACCGTTCATTGCTTTGGTAGCAAATCTCCAGTTTAGTTTTTCAATTAATTCCATGTGTTATATTTAGACCGGACAAAATTAAAGGAAGTCAAAGAAATAAAAGGAATGGATTTTTAAATTTGACTCATTGTTAATATCTATTATTTAAAATTAATCTAAATAACAGTATTAAAAAACAAAAAACTCCTGAATTTCAGGAGTTCAATGTATATCGTGATTATTTTATGACAACATTTTCTGAGCTTTCTTTACGCCTTCCACCAATACGTCAATTTCGTTGAAAGTATTGTAAACCGCAAAACTGGCTCTTACCGTTCCTGCAATATTAAAGAAATCCATAATTGGTTGCGTGCAGTGATGCCCCGTTCTTACCGCAACCCCTAGTTTATCTAAAATCATTCCTACATCAGAAGCAATTCCCACCCCTTCCAAATTGAAAGAGACCACCCCTGTTCTGTTTGCTTTTTCACCGTAAATTTTAATTCCTTCAATTTCTAAAAGTTGTCTTTGAGCATATTCCAACAAAGCATTTTCATGATTTTGAATATTTTCCTGCCCTACTTTTTGAATGAAATCAATGGCAGCTCCTAAAGCGATATTTCCACCTACATTTGGCGTTCCTGCTTCAAACTTAAACGGAAGTCCAGCATACGTTGTTCCATCAAAAGAACACGTTGCAATCATTTCTCCTCCTCCATGGAAAGGCGGCAAATCTTCCAGAATTTCCTGTTTTCCATATAAAATCCCGGTTCCCATCGGAGCGTACATTTTATGCCCTGAAAACACAAAGAAATCGCAATCCATTTTTTGAACATCAATAGTAAAGTGAGGCGCAGATTGAGCGCCATCAATTACAATATATGCGTCTGTATTTTTTCTTGTTTTTGCAATAATTTCCTCGATTGGGTTTACAATTCCCAAAGCATTAGAAACCTGATTAACAGAAACAACTTTTGTTTTTTCGTTTAAAAATTCATCAAATTTTTCTAATTGAAGAATTCCGTTTTCGTCGATTGGGATTACTCTTAGTTTCGCGCCGGTTCTTTCACAAAGCATTTGCCAAGGGACAATATTCGAGTGATGCTCAAGGTAAGAAATGATGATTTCATCGTCTTTTTTTAATTTCTGAGTTAAAATATAAGCGATGAGGTTTAATCCTTCTGTCGTTCCTTTCGTAAAAATTACTTCGAAATCATGTTTAGCATTAATGAATTTCTGAACTTTTCTTCTTGAAAGTTCCATTTCTTCAGTTGCCAATTGGCTCAAAGTATGGATTCCTCTGTGTACGTTGGCGTTAAGCTCTGTATAATATTGATTCCAAACTTCTAAAACGGAGTTCGGTTTTTGCGATGTTGCTGCATTGTCTAGATAAACCAACGGCTTACCGTTCACCTTCTGATCTAATATAGAAAACTGACTTCTGATTTCCTGAATGTCAAACATTTATTACAATTTTAAATTAAAACGCTCTTATTTAGAACACTTCAAATTTACGGCTTTTTTTCGGATTGTGGTTGAGAGTTGATTGTTGTTGGTTGATAGAAAGATTCGATGGATTTGATTTTAACTTTAAACTTAATTTTTAACGCTAAGATCATGGAGAATGGAAATTTTATTGTGAATATTTTTGGTTCGCAAGGGCGTTTCACTTATAAAAGTTGATTATACTCACCTTTTAAATAAAAAAACCTGCCAAAAAATTGACAGGTTTCATATTTTCAAATAAGTAATTCTTATTCTGCTGAAGCTTCTTCAGCTGCAGGAGCTGCACCTTCTTCAGTTGCACCTTCTTCTTCATCCTCATCATCTTGAGCTGCTGCTCCACCTTTCATTGCATTTCTAGACATCTTAACAGCTACAACAACTGCATTGTCTGGGTGTACGAAAGAATATCCTTCAGTTTTGATACCTCCAACGTAAAGTTTGTTACCAATTCTTAATGGAGTAACATCTACAACTACCTCATCTGGCAAGTTTGCAGGAATAGCTTTTACTTTCAATTTTCTGAAAGACTGACGTAAAACACCACCAGCTACAACACCTTTAGAACGACCAGTGATTCTTACAGGAACCTCCATAACAACTGGCTTATCGTCAGCTAATTGATAGAAATCAACGTGAAGAATTCTGTCTGTAATTGGGTGGAACTGAATATCTTGAAGAACAGCAGGAATTACCTGTCCGTCGATTTCAATAGATACCGTGTGTGCTTCAGGAGTATATACCAAACCTTTGAAAGCTCTCTCTTCTGCAGAGAAGTTCAATGGCTCGCCACCTCCGTAAACAACACAAGGAACTAATTCAGCATCACGTAAAGCTTTTGTAGACTTTTTGCCCACGCTTTCTCTTTTTGTACCTTGAATTGTAATAGATTTCATTTATAAAAAATTTAAAAAATTGTTTCAAATTAAATTTGCAAACTTCTAAATATCAATTAAATAACAAATTTACTGCTAATTGATTGATGCTCATGAACCATCTTCATAACGTCCGCAAATAATGGGGCGCAAGATAGCACTTTTATTTTAGTTGACAAATTATTTTTAACAGGAATTGAGTCAGTTACAATAACTTCCAATAATTTTGAGTTCTCAATATTATCGTAAGCCTTCCCTGAAAGCACTCCGTGAGTAGCCATTGCTCTTACAGATTTTGCTCCTTTCTCCATTAAGATATCTGCAGCTTTGCAAAGCGTACCTGCAGTATCGATCATGTCATCAATAAGGATCACGTTCTTTCCTACTACATCTCCGATAAGGAACATTTCTTCAACTACGTTTGCCTTTTTTCTTTCTTTGTAAGCAATTACTACATCTGCACCAAGGTGTCCTGCATAGTTTTTCGCTCTTTTTGCACCTCCCATATCCGGAGAAGCGATGGTAAGATTTTCAAGATTCAGATCTCTGATATAATCTACAAAGATGGTAGATGCATACAAATGATCTACCGGAATTTCGAAGAACCCCTGAATCTGGTCTGCGTGAAGATCCATAGTCATTACTCTTGTTGCTCCTGCAGCTGTCAAAAGATTTGCCACCAATTTCGCTCCGATTGGGGCTCTTGGTTTGTCTTTTCTGTCCTGTCTTGCAAGTCCGAAGTAAGGAAGTACTACTGTAATGCTCTTAGCAGAAGCCCTTTTCGCTGCATCAATCATTAAAAGAAGTTCTAACAAATTGTCTGCTGGAGGGAACGTAGATCCGATTAGGAATACTCTTCCACCTCTTACAGATTCATCCAAAACAGGTTCAAATTCCCCGTCGCTGAACGTCTGAAAGTTGATTTTTCCTAATTCTTTCCCATAGTGATGGGCAATTTTTTCTGCCAAGTCCTTACTCGTTCTTGTGCAAAATAGATAACTTAACTGATCGGCCATTTTTACTTTTTAAAAGATTTTGCAAATTTAAAAAAAAACCACAAGAATCTATCCTGTGGTTTCTAAGTTTTTATTTTATCAATTATTACGGAAATTTTACTCCCGAATATTTATTAGGATCTACCTGTGGCAAAGTAGATTTGTATTTTGCATTAATGGATTTTATGAATTCATTCGCAATAATAGCATATCCCCTTCCTGTTAAATGTACTCCATCTAAGGAGAAAGCACCTCCGGTAACGAAAGTTGCCGTATACTTCACCCCATTCCAGGTAATCCCTGCCTTAGAATCCAGTTCTTTCATTTTAGCATTGGCATCCACAAAAGCTAAATTATAAGAATCTGCCAATCCTTTAATGGCTACATTATATGCCTTTACTGCTGTTGAAATATTATTCACTTCATCCGCCGTTAAGGAAAGCTCGTCTCCAATTGGAAAACTCGCCCCATAGATAAATACAGAGCTGGCAGTAGGAGGCAGATTTGTTGTAGCATCCAACCCGAGAACCTTACTGGCTGTAAGAAGAATTAGCTCTCCCTGTTTTGCCTGGCGCGCCTGCCCGAAAGCGTTCCCTATAAAAGCAGCCTGGTCAGCAGGGTATCCGGCAGACGTTAATGCTGCCGTAAGCTGAGGAGAAAGATTAGCTAATTTATTATCTTTAATTAAAACAGGATTATTTCCTACCGCAACAGGATTTATTCGATCTCCTTGTCCAAAGAAAGTCAGAGCAGCCTTTAAAGGGCCATAAAGACTCGTATTCAGTTTCTGAACCGTTGTAGCGTCTAAAGGAATTGCATTATACGGCACTCTGGTAAAGAAAGGGATACTTGTTACATCCGGAATATTTCCGATAATTCCTTTTGTTGTCCCCACACTTTTAAGCCCATCCAAAACATTTTTGATGGAACCTGCCAAAACATTAGGGTCTGAGATGTCATTCGATTTATAAGTCGCTGGATTTAAATTTCCATTTTGAACCGTTGCTGCCGAGTAAGTGGTTACCGTTCCCACTGTTTGAGAATTTGTTCCTCCGTTAGTAGCGTAAGAAAGGACATCATTATTTCCTATCCAAAGAGAGAAAAATGTCGGTTTCTGGAGTTTAGCATCATCCAAAACACTCGCGGATGCTGAAGAGGCAAATCTTACAAAATACGGATTCGCTGTTCCTTCTGTCAATCCTGCGGCGCTACCATATCCAGGAGCTACTAAGTGAAAAGATTTAGCCCCCGGGACCCCCATATTATTATAAGGTCTTCCTGCTGACACATTATCTAATGCCGCAGCAGCCGGGCTCTCTACGGGAGACAGACTACCGTTAACAACCTGTAGAGTCAGTTTTCCTGGAAACCCCTTAAAACCCACAAATCCTCCGGTATCATTAGGCATAAGAGGTTGAGTAAAACCACCTCCGCCGGCAAGCTTCATTTGTCCGGCAATCATGCTCGGATAGGATTCATTCTGCCCTGAACTATAAAGCGCACCATCTCGGTACCCCGATGTTAATGAATTCCCTAAAGAAACATAGGTCGTAAAATCTGCTTCGCCACTTGTTACCGTAATATCTTTTACATCCGTATCAAAATCATGTTCACAGCTCGTCACAAAAAAAAGAGCAGAAACAGCTAATGTTGAAATTATAATTTTTTTCATAGTTTTTCAATTAAAAAGGATTGTAAGATAAACCTAAACCTAAATAAAATGCAGTTGCAGTAGATTGTCCGTAGAACTGTAGATTATCATTTTTCACATCTCTTGCCTGAGGCAAAGCATATCCGCCGGCTATATCAATCCCGAACTGTTTTAATTTAAATCCAACCCCACCAGTAAACACATAGGTATTATACGAAGGTGTTTCCGGGATAAAGTGTTGATCAGAGTATGGAGATTCGTCATAATAAGCACCTAAGCGTCCGTAAATCATATTGGTAAACGCATACTGAGTACCTAATCTGAAAGTCTTTGAATTTCTGAAGTTTTTAGGAGATATTGACTTTGTGGGATCTGATGGTGAATTACCAACCGGAGCCTGACCAAAATCTAATGTCAACTGGCTGTATCTTTCCCAGCCATGGTAGTTGAAATCTGCCGAAACCAACCATTTAGGAGTAATTTTATAGGTCAACCCTACCGTGTATTCTTCAACCAATGGTAAAGTTGCCGAAAAGCTATCCTGCCCCGAGCTGTTCAGTCCTAAAGAAGGGAAAACGCTTGTAGGTACGTTAAATGTTGCCTTACCATCTTTAGCCTTCATATCAACCGGTGAACGGTAAGCGATACTTACGTCTAATTTAGGATCGGGTCTGAAATAAAATCCAAAACCATATCCTTGTCCACTGGCCTTACTGTCTAAATTGAGAGAGCCACTGAATTGTGTAACAGCCTTATCCCACTTAACATCTCCTCTCGCATAGATATAGCTGGCACCGAAAGCAAACCACTCATTAAATTTATAAGAAATCATAGGCTGGAAGTAGTAGCTTTTCAGCTCTAACTTCTGCACCATTTCCTTGCCTTCCCAATCAGACGGATATTTAATGGTACTACCAAAAGGTGTTGAAAAACTGAACCCGATTGATAATTTCTCCACAGGTCTGTACGCGATCGCAGCATAAATAGGAGTCCCGATAGGGTTATCCGTTTCTGTACTCTGTAGCGTATTTGTATTCTGGAAAGTCACTTTGTTACCTGCCGCAAAACCTCCGACTGCAATACTAAGCTTCGAAGGAATAAAGGACATACCCGCCGGGTTGAAGAATGCTATACTTGCATCCTCAGCATGCGCACTGGTGTGTGCCATTGCCAACTGTCTTACCCCTTGCAAAGATACCCTGAAGCCTCCCGCATACGATAAAACACCCGCCAACAATGCAGTTGATACTAAGATTTTTTTCATAGACTATTATTATATAACCCAAATATAAAATTATTTTGGTTACAGCTGTTAATAAATCTTAAATTTTTAAACATCCCCCTCAAAGAAAATTATGTTTAAAATAACATATTCATCTAAATTCCTTTTAAACCAAACATTATTAAATATTTAATTAAAATCAAGTTGACATACCTAACACCTGTTTAATATTAAACAACAGAGTTTCTTAATATTTGATTATTTTAGACCTCATAAAGATAAAAATCATAAATTTGCAAGATTAAATATATAATATATGAGTTGTGGATGCAAAACATCCGGCGATTCTGCACATTCTTGCGGTCCCAAGAAAACCGCGAATGGCTGTGAAAATGTAAATACCTGTGGTAATAGTTATAAATTAAGTGTTTTTGACTGGCTTTCTAACATCAACAATCCCGCATCTAACAGATGTGATTTTGTGGAAGTTAGATTTAAAAATGACAGAAAATCGTTTTATAAAAATGTAAATAATATCCCATTACATATAGGTAGTGTAATAACAGTAGAATCTAGTCCCGGACATGATGTAGGTGTGGTAAGTCTCACCGGTGAATTGGTAAAGATTCAGATGAAAAAGAAGAAATTTTCTGAAGAATCTGCCCTTAAAATATACAGACAGGCCAACCAAAAAGATCTTGAGGTATGGCAGGAAGCAAGAAAAAAAGAAGATAACGTAAAAATTGATGCGAGAAAGATCGCTCACAGGCTAGGGCTTGAAATGAAGATCACGGACGTTGAATATCAGGGTGATGCTTCTAAGGTTACGTTTTATTATACCGCTGATAATCGTGTAGATTTCAGGATGCTGATTAAAGAATATGCGGGTGCCTTCCGCACGAAGATCGATATGAAACAGATCGGCTTCAGACAGGAAGCTGCAAAGGTGGGAGGAATTGGATCCTGCGGAAGAGAACTTTGCTGTTCAACCTGGTTAACGGATTTCAGATCGGTAAACACCAATGTGGCAAGATATCAGCAACTGAGTATCAATCCTCAAAAATTGGCTGGGCAATGTGGTAAACTAAAATGTTGTTTAAACTACGAATTAGACAGCTATCTGGATGCTTTAAGCAACTTCCCGTCTTCATCTACAATGTTGGACACCGAGAAAGGAAGAGCTTTTTGTATTAAAATCGACGTTTTCAAAAAGAAAATGTGGTTTGCCTATGTAGACAGCTCTATGGCTTGGTACGACTTTGATATTGATCTGGTAAAAAAACTCATTGCTAAAAACAAAAGAGGCGAAAAAACACTGCCTCTTGAAGAACTTAAACAACCGGATATTCCTTTGGCAACCATCGATTTGATTCAGGAAAACAGTGTTGACCGATTCGAAAAGAAAAACAGAGGGAACAGCAAAAACAGAAATCAGAACAGACCGAACAGCAATCAGAATAATCAGGGTCAACAGCAAGGTCAAAATAGAAACAACAGACCAAATAACCGCCCTGAAAGACAGGAGCGTTCGGAAAGAACCGATCGTCCTGAGAGAGCGGAAAGACCAGAAAGATCTGACAGACCAGCAAGGCAGCCTCGTCCGGAAAGACAGGAAAAACAGGACAGACCGAATGCACAGTCTAACAACAACCAATCCAGACAGCAAAAGCCGCAACAACAGCAACAGCCGAAAGCTCAGGTAGAAAAAGCATCCGTTGACGGTGAAAAAAAGCCAAACGCAAACAAGAAAAAATTCAAAAAGAAGTTTCCTCCAAAAAAAGATAATAATGCGTAAAATTTTAGGATTATTTACCCTTATCCTTTTCTTTAGCTGTACTTCTTCCTCAGAAGGAGAAGTCACAATGAATTCCGTTGATAATAAATGGGATAAGAAGAGTGAACAAAAATTTAATCTTGAAATTTCAGATCCGCAGAATCCTAAAAATATTATATTTGTTGTAAGAAATAACAATGAATATCCATACAGCAATATAAGATTCATCGTGAATTTCACTGATCTTCAAACGAAGAAAAAGGAGACCGACACAATGAACTATGTTTTGGCTAAACCTAACGGCGAATGGCTTGGTACAGGATTTGGTGACACGAAGGAAACTCTCTTTCAGTATAAACTGAATTATAAATTCCCGGCAAAAGGAAAGTACGAAATTGGATTGGTACAGGCCATGAGAAATGACAACCTCCCCGGAATTGAAGATATTGGCGTAAAAATAGAAACGGCTAAACCGTAACCCTATATGGAAGTAAACAAACAAAATGCCGGAAGCAAAGGAAAAAAATTCCCGCTTCCTCCTAAAAAAAAGAAAAGCAACGCATGGAAAAGGTGGGTCGGGTTTGTATGGCTTGGGCTCATTGTTGTTGTTTTAGGAATTTCAGGACTTTTCTTTGCGGTTTCCCAAGGTTTTCTTGGAGAAATGCCCGATGTAAAGGAGCTGGAAAATCCTGACATCTACGTGGCCTCTGAGATCTATTCTTCAGATGGTGTATTACTGGGTAAATTTGAGAAAGAAAAAACCCAACCTATCACATACAAGCAACTCCCTCCTTATCTTATTTATGCGTTACAGGCAAAAGAAGATGAAAGATTCAAAGAGCATTCAGGAATTGATTTAAAATCTATTTTAAGAGCCCTTAGATATGGAGGAGACAGAGGTGGAGGTTCTACAATTACTCAACAGCTAGCTAAACTTTTATTTACAAAGGAACCTTCCAAAAATCCAGTGAAAAGAGTTATTCAAAAGCTAAAAGAATGGTCTGTTGCGGTGAGCCTTGAAAGACTATACACCAAAGAAGAAATTATCACTTTGTATTTCAATAAATTCGATTTTACATATAATGCGAATGGTATTGAAATGGCATCTAAAATATACTTCAATAAGACAACTTCCGAATTGACTCTTCCGGAAGCCTCTATGTTTGTAGCAATGCTTGAAGCACCTATTGCCAACAATCCCATGAGAAATCCTGAAAGAGCAAAAAGAAGAAGAGATGTAGTTTTAACTCAGATGCTTGAAACAGGCTATATTGACAATGCAACATACGAAAAAGCAATATCAGCTCCGGTAGTAGTAGATTATCACCCTATCAAAAATATCAGTGATGATTATTCTGCCTACTATAAGTTTTATTTAAGAAAAGAGATTGATAATTACCTTAAAGATTACGAGAAGCAGACGGGTAAAAAATTAAACCTTTACAAAGACGGCTTAAAAATATATGTGACGCTTGATTCTAAAATGCAGAAGTACGCAGAAGAAGCAATCCGTGAGCATTTAACAGATCTTCAGAAAAGATTTGATGCCGAACAAAGAGGCAGAAAAAACAGACCTTTCTATTACTTAACCAATAAGCAGGTAAACGATGTAATGACTCAGGCAATGAAAAGAACCGGGCGTTACAAGCAGTTAAAAGCGGCGGGCGTTTCTGAAGATTCAATCTTAATGGAATTCCACAAGCCGATCAAAACTTCCCGTTTCACTTGGGGCGGAGAAGAAGAGGTAGAAATGTCTCCTTGGGACTCTATCAGATATCACAAACAAATTGCTCAGGCAGGTCTAATGTCTATGGTTCCGGGAACGGGTGAAATTAAAGCCTGGGTTGGAGGTATCGACTGGCAGCATTTCCAGTACGATCACATCAAACAAGGAAAAAGACAGGTAGGTTCCACATTTAAACCTTTCGTATATGCTACTGCTATTATGAAACTAGGAATGACCCCTTGTTCAGCAGTTTCCAATGCAACGTATGATCATAAAGGATGGCATATTCCGGGAAGAGGAGGAATGTTAACCTTAAAAGACGGTTTGGCACACTCTCAAAACCCTATTGCAGCAAGATTGATTGAAATGACGGGTGTTGATGCAGTAATTCAAACGGCAAGAGATTTAGGGGTAACAGAAGACATCCCTAGAAACAATACCATTGCTTTAGGTTCGTCAGATATTACCATCTTTGAAATGCTTGGTGCTTACAGTACGTTTGCCAACTACGGTAACCACAATAAACCGGAAATGATCTGGAGAATTGAAGACGCCAACGGTAGAGTGATTAAAGAAGTAAATGTAGAACCTAAGGAAGTAATGAATCCTCTGTATGCTTACACGATGATCGAACTGATGAAAGGTGTTGCACAGTACGGAACAGCTTCCGGAGAATTGGGAAGAAGAGGAATTTCAAAAGCAGTGGAAATTGCAGCGAAAACAGGTACTACACAGAACAACTCCGATGGTTGGTTTATGGGGATCACTCCAAAACTGGCAACAGGAGCTTGGGTAGGCTGGGAAGACAGAGCCACCCACTTCTTTGGAACCGGTGAAGGTCAGGGTGCAAAAATGGCATTGCCAATCTGGGCGATCTATATGAAGAAAGTTTGGGCAGATAAAACGCTTGGTGTTTCACCAGACGATAAATTCATCAAACCTTCTGAATGGAAAGACGGATGTACAGGATTAAAAGGACTTGGCGGAGGTTATGGAGACGATGGAGGCCTTCAGACAATCGATGAGATCAAAAATCCTAGACCTGCAGATCCAACTCCAAAAAACAATTCAGGTAAAAAAGAAGAAAATGTAAACGAAAATCTAAATACATCAGAAGAAATAGATTTTAATAAATAAATTCTCTTTTAGAAATACATCAGACCTTTCAAACAAATTGAAAGGTCTTTTTTTATTATCACTATCTTTGAGATTATGAAAATTGAAAACATTCAACAACCCTTTATAAAAATATTTCCTGGTGATTTTTCAGGAAATACCATTCAGAGAAATACGCCAAAAGTTTTATTTTCCACCATTTCACCAGTTGGTTTTGATCAGCCTAAACTGATTGCTTTTAATGAAAAACTTTCAGAGGAAATCGGATTGGGACAATTTGAAGAGAAAGACCTTGATTTTTTGGTTGGAAATAATTTGCCTGAAAATATAAAAACCTATGCAACAGCCTATGCCGGACATCAGTTTGGAAACTGGGCAGGACAATTGGGAGACGGAAGAGCCATTTTAGCTGGAGAAATCACCAACAGTTTAGGTCAGAAAAACGAAATCCAATGGAAAGGCGCCGGAGCAACCCCTTATTCGAGACACGCTGACGGAAGAGCCGTGCTGAGGTCTTCAGTTCGCGAATACCTGATGAGTGAAGCGATGTTTCATTTAGGAATTCCGACCACGAGAGCATTAAGTTTATCATTTACGGGAGAAGATGTAGTAAGAGACATCATGTACAGCGGAGATCCAAAAGCAGAAAAAGGAGCTGTAGTGGTGAGAACCGCAGAAAGTTTTCTTCGTTTCGGGCATTTTGAATTGATGTCTGCGCAAAAAGAGCTTAATACTTTGATGGATCTGGTTGATTTTACCATTGAAAATTATTTTAAAGAAATAGCTTCCGAGGGATCTCAAAAATACAAAGACTTCTTTTCAGACATTTGCAAAAGAACTGCCGATCTTATGGTGGAATGGTATCGCGTAGGATTTGTGCATGGAGTGATGAATACCGATAATATGTCGATTTTAGGATTAACGATCGATTACGGTCCGTATTCAATGATGGATGAATATGATCTGAATTTCACCCCCAACACAACCGATCTTCCCGGCAGAAGATATGCTTTCGGAAAACAAGGCCAGATTGCACAATGGAATCTTTGGCAACTTGCCAATGCACTCCACTCTATTATTAAGGATGAACAGTTTTTAGAGAAAACATTAAACGATTTCGGAGATTATTTCTGGAATGCGCACGACCAGATGCTTTGTAAAAAATTCGGTTTTGACGTACTCTTAAAAGATGATGAAGATTTCTTCACCAATTGGCAAGGCTTGATGCAGGAATTGCAGTTAGATTACACTTTATTTTTCACTCAACTGGAAAGATTCAATAATTCAGTTGATTTAAAATCTCAGTTTGAAAATGTTTCTTATCTATTATTGGATGAGGAAAAACTTTCAAAGTTGGATCATTTTTTAACAACATATCAAAAACGACTTGAAAAGAATGCAATCTCAAAAGAAGACTCTATTGAATTGATGAAAAAGGCAAATCCGAAATTCATCCTGAGAAATTATTTACTTTTTGAATGTATTGAAGAAATTAATATCGGAAAAACAGAACTTTTAGAAAAGCTAACCAAAGCTTTGGAAAATCCATACCAGGAAATCTATCCTGAATTTTCTAAAAAACGCCCTTCGAAATATGATGATGTTTCGGGATGCTCTATGCTTTCTTGTAGTTCTTAAATCAAAAATACATTTTTAACACATATTTTTCACCAAATCACAACCTTAAATCAATATTTTTTATTAAATTTATAAAAAATATTTTATGAAAAGAACTCTACTGTCTTTAAGCTTACTACTTACAGGAGCTTTTATTCAAGCACAAACCGTCTTATTGGATGAAGGATTTGAAAATTACACTGATTTTTCTATTTCAGGTTTTGGAAGCTGGTTAACTCTAGATCTAGATGAACTAGATACCTACACGGGAGGAGGTCCCGTAGTTAACGGAACGACAACAGTTCTACCTAACTGGGACAATGCAGGAGATCCTATGGCTTTCCAAATTTTCAATCTTACAAATAGCAATGCCACTAACAACGCGACCTCCACACCTAGTGATCAAGAAGTTAGAAATTTCAGCCCTCATGGCGGACAAAAATGCGCTGTATCTTGGGCGGGAGTACCTGAAGCACCAGATGACGCGAATAATGACTGGCTTATCACTCCTTCTTTAACATTAGGAGCCAGTTCAAACATTTTAACATTCTGGGTGAAAGCACTATCTCCTGATTTCACTGAAGATTACAAAGTAGGAATTTATACAGGAACAGGAACACCAACATCATCTGCCAACTTTACAACAATCTCAACACCAGCTACGTTAACAGCACCTTATGCGAATTGGACAGAGGTAACAATTAATTTAGATGCTTACGCAGGGCAAACCGTTAGAATTGGATTCAATTACATGTCTTCCGACCAATATATGTTTATGTTGGATGATGTAAAAGTAACAACATCAGGAGTTCTTGCGACCAGCGAAATCTCAAAATCAAAATCAGAAGTTTCTGTTTATCCTAATCCTACGAAAGGAGAAGTAACCGTTAAAACAGATAAAAAGGTTAAATCTTCTACTGTTATTGATATGACAGGAAGATCTTTATTAAACACGAATACCGCTAACGCCGACTTATCTGCACTTCCAAAAGGAACCTACTTATTACAAGTTGAATTTGCAGACGGAACAAAAACTTCAGAAAAAATTATCAAGCAATAATTTCAATTATTATAATCTTACAAACTCACCAAAATTGGTGAGTTTTTTATTTTACTTTTGTAAAAATTTTCGAAGGTGTTTATTCCTACAATTAAATCAAAACTGAACAGCTTTTTCAGACTCCTTCTCCCTTCTTCATATACGGAGCTCGGAGTGTTCACATTCTTTCTAGTCTCTTATGGAATTTTAGGATGGTATATCGCTTTAGATTACCATATTATTTACGATGAAAGAATCCCCTGGGATGCGTATTTCAGTTTTGACAATAAAGCGATTGTTATGACGGGCGGAAGCTTCGAAAGACATCCACTTTCCTATTATTTCTTCAATTGGATAAGAGAAATTGCATTATATCTTTCCGACGGCAAAACCAATGCAGTTTTCAGATTGGCTTTAGCCTGGATGAGTAATTTAATGGTTAGTTTAAGTATTTTACAGGTTTTTAAATATTTAAAGAACATCATTAACCTTCCCGATCATATTAGCCTTTTATTAATTTTTTTCTTCGGGGCTTTTTCAACAAATATTCTTCTTTCTTTCACTCCGGAAAATTTCACTTATACCCTATTTTTATTGAGTCTGTATAACCATTATGCAGCGACTAAAATTAAGTCTGATCAAAAAATTCCTGCATTGCCTTTGGCATTTGCCGGTGTTACGATTGGAGGATTGACCGTTACCAATATCGTTAAAGTATTTATCCCAGTTATTTTTGAAAACGATCTTTTTAAGGACTGGAAAAAAATATTAAACGCAGCTATACGAGGATTAATTACTTGCATATGCTTTGTCTTACTTTATTTGAATAGAATTGATTTTAAGTATAAAACTATTTTCAGCAAAACAAGTCAGCAGTATGAGAAATTTTCAAATGTAAAAAATACGCCCGCATGGGACATGATCTCTTCCTATTTTTTTGGAGGTAATATTCTGTTCTCAGATTTTATTATCCGAAATAAACACAATATGAAGGGTTTTCACTTTAAAGCCTTGCTCATGTACGTTTACTCATCATGGATCCCGTATATTTTCATCATTACCTTATTAGCATTAATAAGTTGGAGTTATTATAAAAATTTCAAAAACAAACTAGTACAAATGTTGATGATTTCTTTTATTATTGACATCATCATCCATTGCCTGATGAGGTTTGGACTTCATACTTCTTACATCTACGGTGGTCACTTTGTTTTTGTTTATCCTTTACTGTTGGGATGGCTCTTTTTCACTTATCGTTCATCAGTAAAAATAACTTCCATTCTGGTGGTCATCACAGGAATTCTCTTTACTTATCTGGCATTTAACAATTATTACAGGATGACGGAATTTTTCTGGTTTTTAAATCAATATTATCTGTAAAATAATAAAGCTGAGAACCCTAAAATTCTCAGCTTTATTATTTTATATTTTGTTGATATTATTTTGCCTCTGCACAGAAAATTCTATACTGAACCGCTACAGCAGATTTAAAATATTCTCTGATTTTCGATAAGTCCGAAGAAGCACTTTGTTTTGTGAAATAACTTCCTGCTAAAATCTTATAGTTCGGTCGTAAAGAAGCATCTGTCTCCACTTTAAGGTTGGGGAACCTCTTTCTGAAATATGATTTTACCTCGTTCGCTTCATCATTACTTTTCACGGTCGTAATTTGTATTTTAAACCCTAAAATTCTTGGATTTTTTCTACAGATCTCCGCATTCGTAAGCTCGCGACTTGGAACAAAAATCTTCGCCGGTTTTGTATAATCACTGTCACTATCTGTATCCCTGGTAGACGTGTTAACAGCTACCCTGGAGCATTTATCTTCAATGCTTCCCAAAGCAGCGTCCACCTTTGGATCCATAGAAATAATAAGTTCCGTCCCGCTCAACGTATCTCTCTTTACAACCTGTTGTGCATCAATATGATAAAAAGCCAGTAATGATACGACTGAAAATATTTTGATTAAATTTTTCATTTAAACTTGTTTCCGCAAATTTATACAAATTAAAAACTTATACCAAACCCAGTTATTTAGAATAATTACAAATTAAACAGAAATGATATATTCACCTTTCCATAAGCCGTTAAATTCCTGTTAAAAATATTATTTTTGCGGGATTGATTGAATGTTCAATATTTTACTAACATAAGATAATTTAAATGATTAGTTGGAGAAAGCATTATAGACAAACGTTGATCGCAATAGGCTTATTGCTATCAACCAGTGCTTCAATTTACGGGCAAGACGGCGATCCTAAGAATGGAGAGAAACTTTTCAAGGCAAATTGTACGGCATGTCACGCTTTAGACAAACAAGTTGTAGGACCACCGCTGAAGGGGGTTGTAGAACGAGTGAAAACTGAAGGTGGTGTGGACAGAGATTGGCTTCATAAGTGGATCAAAGACAACAAAGCTTTAAGAGCTTCTGGGGATAAATACGCCAATGAGATTTTTGAAAAGTTTAACAAAACTGAGATGCAGGTGTTCCCGAATCTTTCTGAGAAGGACATCGATGATATCTTAGCTTTTACAACTAATCCACCAGAGCCGGAACCGGCAAAGAAGGATGACGCGACAGCTGCACCTGCAGCCGGAGCAAATGCAGGCCCTGCAGACAAAACCACGACAAATGTAGTAATCATTTCACTTTTAGCCATCGCAGGTTTATTAGTATGGATCCTTTTAAAACTAAGACAATTAGTGAAACTGGGGCAATCTGAAGACTTAGCGGGACTCAATGAAACGAGAGTAAAATCTTTCAGTGAAATCTACGCAAAATACCACTATGTTGGTAAAGGGTTAATCGCAATCCTGGCACTTTTGGCAACGTACGGAATTTGGAACTGGATCATGTGGATCGGGGTCTACAAAGGATACAAGCCAGAGCAGCCTATCTATTTCTCACACAAAATTCACGCTGGAGAACAGAAAATTGACTGTCAATTATGTCACTCCAGTGCTAAATACGGTAAAGTTTCTGAAATCCCATCAATGAACGTATGTATGAACTGTCACAGAACGATTTCTGAGTACAATGCAGATCATTACATGGAGCCAGGAAAAGACAAGGCTTTCTATGATGGAGAGATCCAGAAAATTTACGCAGCTACAGGTTGGGATCCTGCTAAACAACAGTATACAGGAAAAACACAGCCGGTAGAATGGACAAGAATCCACAACATGCCAGACTTCGTGTACTTCAACCACTCTCAGCACGTTGTAGCAGGTGAGCAGGCAATTATCAGTTCTTTCAACAAAAAGAATCCTGACAACAAAATTGATGTTGTATGTAAAGCTTGTCACGGAAAAATTGACACAATGAATGTTGTTCAAATGGCTAATGACTTCACTATGGGATGGTGTATTGAGTGCCACAGAACTACTGAAGTTGATATGAACAACGGTTATAATAAAGAATACTTCAAGAATCTACATGACAAGCTTAAGAAGCAATACCCTAAAGATGGTGGTAAGATTACTGTAGACGCAATTGGAGGTCTTGAGTGTGGTAAATGTCATTATTAATAACTAAAAAATTAGAAGTATAAATGGCTTCAAACAAAATACAATTTAGAAGTATTCATGAACTTAAAGACCCGGCTTTAAACAATAAGCTGGCTCAAAAAGAGTTTCAGGAAGAAATTCCGGTAGAAGATTTCCTTGGAGATGCTGAACAGAACGGATCCAGTACTTCAAGAAGAGATTTCTTAAAATTATTAGGATTTTCTACAGCAGCGGTAACACTTGCTGCTTGTGAAGCTCCGGTAATTAAAACGATTCCTTACGTAGTAAAACCTCACGATATTATTCCTGGAGTTCCAAACTACTACGCTTCAACATATTTTGACGGTTTCGACTTCGCCAGTGTTTTAGTAAAAACCAGAGAAGGTAGACCCATCAAAATTGATCCTAACCCGGCAGCTGGCGATTTAGGTAAAACTAATGCAAGAGCTCAGGCGGCAGTACTTTCTCTTTATGATAATGATAAAGTAAAGCAGCCTAAATTTGAAGGGAAAGACGAAACTTTCGATAAAGTAGATAGTTTTGTTATTAAAGGATTGGAAGAAGCGAAGGCAGGAAACAAAAGAATTGTGTTATTATCACAATCTTTTGCTTCACCTACATTCAAAAAATTATTTGCTGATTTTAAAGCTAAATATCCTACAGCAGAATTAGTAACGTATGATGCTTATCCTCATTCTGCAGCATTAGATGCAGCTCAGGAAGTATTCGGAACAAGAGCATTACCTGTTTATGACCTAAAAGGTACTGAATTGGTAGTTTCTTTCCAGGCTGATTTCTTAGGGGATTACAACGCAGCAAGTTTAGAAACATCTTATGCTGAGGCTAGAAAACCGGGAGCAAACATGTTGAGACACATCCAAGTGGAGTCTAACATGTCTTTAACGGGTGCTAACTCAGATTCAAGATACAGACTAAAACCAAGTGATGTAAACAAAGCTTTAGTAGATGTTTACAACGCAATCGTTACAGGAGCGGCTCCTTCAAACAAAGCTGCTGCTGAAATCGTAAAAGAGTTACAGGCTAAAGGAAGCAAAGCGGTAGTATTCGCTGATGGTTCTAAAGGTGCTCAGGTTTTAGCTCACTTAATCAATCAAAAATTAGGTTCAGTTGCTTTCACCGGTAAAGCAAACTTCCTAAAAGAATTTGATAAAGCAAGATATCAGGAATTCTTAGGATGGGTAAATGCAGGACAGGTTGGTGTATTGATTACAAACAACGTAGACCCTATTTACTCTCACTACAAAGGAGCTGAGTTTGAAAAAGCGATTAAAAATGTTCCTTATGTAATTGCAGTTGCTGATAAGAAAAATGCAATGTATAAAGCAGCTAAAGCTGTAATTCCTGTAGCTAACTGGCTAGAATCTTGGGGAGATATGCAACCTCAGAGTGGAGTTTATGCATTAATGCAGCCTACGATCCAAAAGATCTATAAATCAAGACAGATTGAAGAGTCTTTATTGGTTTGGAAAAACGGTAAAAACAGCTCTGCTAACAACTACTACGATTATTTAAAAGCTAATGCAGCTTCTCTTTTAGGAGGAACTTCATTCAACAAAGCTTTATATAACGGTATCGTAACTACTGATGGAGGTTCTACTCTATCTTACACAGGTGGAAACGCTGCTCAGGCTGTTGCAGAATTAGGAAACTTCAAAGCTTCTGATTTAGAATTGGTATTATACACTAAGACTTCTATTGGTGACGGAACGCAGGCAAATAACCCTTGGTTACAAGAATTGCCGGATCCAATCACGAGAATGGCTTGGGATAACTATTTGACTATTTCTCCTAAAGATGCTGAAAGATTAGGTATTGAAAACGATCTTAATGCAAGAATGCAGTTAGACGGTTCTATCGTAAATCTTACGGTAAACGGAGTAACAATAAAAGATGTTCCTGTATTTATCCAGCCAGGTCAGGCAGACGGTTCTGTAGGTCTTGCCCTTGGATATGGTAAAAAAGATTCTGGAGCTACAGCAGATACTGGTGTTAATGCTTATCCTTTATTCGATGGTTCTAACTTAACAGTTTCAGGAGCTAAGATCGAAAAAACAGGAGAAGATCACGAGTTTGCGGGTATTCAGCTTCAAAATACTTTGATGGGACGTTATGAGATCGCTAAAGAAGTTCCTTTGGCAGATTACTTAAACGTAGCATTCGATGATGAGCACAAAGGATGGAACAAGCCTTTGGAATATCACACGATCAGCGGTGCACTTCCAGCTAGAAAGATTGACCTTTGGGATGCTTTCGATGATACGGACGGGCCTCACTTCAACTTATCTGTTGACTTGAACTCTTGTACTGGTTGTGGAGCATGTATCATTGCTTGCCAGGCAGAAAACAACGTTCCTGTTGTTGGTAAAGAAGAGATCAGAATGTCAAGAGATATGTATTGGTTAAGAATTGACCGTTACTACTCTTCGACTCAGAAAGTAGAAGTTTACGAAGGATTAAAAGAAGGATTGGCCGTTCCAGAATTATACGGAACAGCATTCGGAGGTGAAGGTGCATTGAATAACCCCGCTGAAAATCCAGATGTGATCTTCCAGCCGGTAATGTGTCAGCATTGTAACCATGCTCCTTGTGAAACAGTATGTCCGGTTGCGGCTACATCACACAGTAAGCAAGGTCAAAACCACATGGCTTACAACAGATGTATCGGTACTAGATATTGTGCAAACAACTGTCCGTACAAAGTAAGACGTTTCAACTGGTTTACTTATAACCTAAACGACAAGTTCGATTTCAACATGAATAACGACCTTGGAAGAATGGTTCTAAACCCAGATGTTGTGGTAAGAACGAGAGGGGTAATGGAGAAATGCTCTATGTGTATCCAGGAAACTCAGGCTACCATTTTAGCTGCTAAGAGAGAAAACAGAAAAGTAACTGACAACGAATTCAAAAATTCTTGTGCTTGTGCTGCTGCTTGTTCTACCGGAGCAATGACGTTTGGAGACATGAATGACAAAGAATCTGAAGTAAGAGAATTATACTCTAGCAACAGAAGATATTATTTACTTGAAGAGATCGGAACAAAACCAAATGTGTTCTATCACGCTAAAGTAAGAAACAGAGTAGAAAAATAAAGTTTAAATAATAAATAGGTAAAAAATGTCAGGACATTACGAAGCTCCGATAAGGGAACCTCTAATTATTGGTCACAAAACTTATCACGATATTACGGAAGATATCGCACGACCTATCGAAGAAAGAGCAGGTAAATTATGGTGGGTATCACTATATGCAGCCTTAGTTCTATTCATTTATGGATTCGGGTGTATTGCCTATACTGTCGGAACAGGTATTGGAGCATGGGGGCTTAACAGAACTATTAACTGGGGTTGGGATATTACCAACTTCGTATGGTGGGTAGGTATCGGTCACGCCGGAACCTTAATCTCAGCGGTATTATTATTATTTAGACAGAGATGGAGAATGTCTGTAAACAGATCTGCAGAGGCAATGACGATCTTTGCGGTTGTACAGGCAGCAATCTTCCCTGTTATCCACATGGGTAGAGTTTGGGTAGGATATTGGGTATTCCCTCTTCCTAACCAGTTTGGTTCTCTTTGGGGGAACTTCAACTCTCCTCTACTTTGGGACGTATTTGCGATCTCAACGTATTTCTCAGTATCTACAGTATTCTGGTTCATGGGTCTTATCCCTGACTTTGCAATGATCAGAGATAGAGCAAAAACACCTTGGACTAAGAAAATTTATACATTCCTAGCATTCGGTTGGGGTGGTAAAGCAAAACACTGGCAAAGATTCGAAGAACTTTCTTTGGTTCTTGCAGGTTTGGCTACTCCACTTGTATTCTCAGTACACACCACCGTATCTTTTGACTTCGCAACTTCAGTGATTAAAGGATGGCACTCTACAATCTATCCTCCTTACTTCGTTGCCGGAGCAATCTTCTCAGGATTTGCAATGGTACAAACCCTATTGTTAATCGCTAGAAAAGTATGTCACCTTGAAGATTATATTACAATGTATCATATCGAAATTATGAACATCGTAATTGTATTGACAGGGGGTATGGTAACTGTAGCTTATGCAACTGAATATTTCATCGGATGGTATTCCGGTTCAAGATTCGAAGACTTTACGTATCTTTCTCCGGGTGCTGCTGTTGGACCTTACTGGTGGGCTTTCTGGTCACTAATTATCTGTAACCTTGTAGTGCCTGCATTATTCTGGTTCAAGAGAGTAAGAACAAATATTATTGCAACATTTATCATTGCATTAATTATTAACATCGGTATGTGGTTCGAGCGTTTTGATATCATCGTTATCAACCTTTCCAGAGACTACTTACCAGGATCTTGGACAATGTTTAAACCAACGATCATTGATGTGGGTGTATACTTAGGAACAATCGGGTTCTTCTCTGTATTATTCTTATTATACGCAAGAACATTCCCTGTAATTGCACAGGCCGAATTGAAATCGATTCTGAAAATCTCAGGTGAAACTTATAAAGCAAAAGAAGGAGATGAGCACCACTAAAATTGTATACGGACTTTATGCTGACGACGACGATTTAATGAACGGCGTTAAAGCATTCAACGATAAAGGAATCGCTATAAACGAGGTTTATACTCCGTTTCCGGTTCACGGACTTGACAAAGCTTTAGGATTGAAGAAAACCAGAATTTCTGATGCCGCTTTCCTTTATGCTCTTTATGGTGTTACCATAGGTGCTACTGTAACATGGTATGTTATGAATCATGACTGGCCTCAGAATATTGGTGGTAAACCAGCTTTTGACTGGGCACACAATATGCCGGCATTCGTAGTACCCATGTTTGAGCTTATGGTATTCTGTGCCGCTCACATGATGTCATTAACTTTCTTAGTAAGAAACAAAATGTATCCTGGAGCTCCTGCACAAAACCCTGATCCAAGAACAACGGATGATAAGTTCCTGATGGAATTTGTAACTGAAGATGTAGAATCTGTAAAACAGTTACTTATTGAAACTGGAGTTGAAGAAATAACTGTTAAAGACGCTTAAAATGAAAAAGAACGTATTAAGAATTACAGCAGTTTTAGGTTTAGCAACAGTGTTACTTAATTCTTGCGGACCGAAAGAAAACGCACCATTAGTCTATTTCCCGGATATGTATTTCCCTGTGGCATACGATCCTTTGATGAAAGCTCAGGACGCCTATTCAGATCATGAAAATGAAATCCCTGCTTTCGTTAAAAATAGCTTTGCAACAGGTCTTTCTCCGGTAGAGGGATCAGTGGCTCAAAATAAAGACGGTATTTTCGAAGAAGGTTTACTTCCAAGAACTCCGGATGAGTACAATGCAGGCTATGATGCTTCTAAGAAATTAACGGTTTCTCCGTTGAACCCTGCTAATGCTGAGAAAGATATTGAAAGAGGTAAAATGCTTTTCGATAAAACGTGTGCAGCATGTCACGGTACTGGAGGTGATGGACAAGGACCAATTGTACAAACAGGCGCTTTCTCTGGTGTACCAAACTATGCTGATAGAGAAATTACTGTAGGATCTGTTCATTATGTATTAACAAACGGTAGAAACGCGATGGGGTCTTATGCAGGACAACTGAATGCAGGAGACAGATGGAGAGTGGCAATGTATGTGATGAATGCCTTCAAAAAAGGAGCAGCAGCACCTGCAGCCGCAGCAGCGCCAGCAACAACTGAGACTACCGAAACTAAAAAATAAGAAAAGAAATGTATAGTTTTTCACCAAAATTAAAATCAACTTCTATAATACTTCTTGTTGTAGGTTTAGTTCTATTTGCTGTTGGTTTCTTTATGAACAAAGGAATCTCTACAGAAAGAATAGAGCACATGATGGAGGCAGTACATTCTGCCGGTCATAATGCGCCTACTCACTCAAGTGAAATGGTAGGACCTCAGGATCACGCGGCACATTTAGAACATGCTACGCTGCAGGTTCATAATTCACCGTTGGCATCAATACATTTTGTAGCTGTATTTTTCTTCGGAGTGAGCTGTGCGGTATTGTTTTTCTACTGTATTCAGCACGCTGCTCACGCAGGATGGCCAATCATCATTACCAGAGTAATGGAAGCTATTGCTTCCTACATCCCTTACGGAGGTGCTATTTTAGTAATCATCATGTTATTAAACATCCTTCACCAAGGTCATCTTTTCCACTGGATGGATCCGGATCTTACAGATCCTAACTCTGCTCATTTCGATGTGATCTTGTTTGAAAAGAAAAGATTCTTAAATATTCCTTTCTATGCAATCAGAACTTTCATTTATGTAATTGGAGCTTCTTTCTTTGCTTGGAAACTGAAAGCTCAATCTAAAAAAGTAGATGATACAAAATCTTTAGTTGAGTATCAATTCCTTTACAGATGGGCTGTTGGATATATCGCATTCTTCGGGTTTGCTTCTGCAGCTTGGGCTTGGGACTGGTTGATGTCTATTGACCCTCACTGGTATTCGACAATGTATATCTGGTATTCAATGGTTAGCTGCCTTTCAAGTGGTATCGCGGTAATCATCCTTTTAAGCGTTTACTTAAAGAAAAACGGATTCTTACCTCAGTTCAATGACAATCACTTACACGATTTAGGAGTTTTCCTTTTCGCTACAAGTATGCTTTGGACATATACATGGTTTGCTCAGTTTATGTTATACTGGTATGCCAACGTACCGGAAGAGGTAAACTACTTCTTTGGAAGATTCCAGCATTATGGAGTAACGTTCTTACCAATGTTGATCGTGAACTTCTTATTACCACTATTGGTATTAGTGAGCAGCAGCATCAAAAGAAATTACAAAGTGGTTACTACAATGGCAGTAGTTGTTATTTTAGGTCACCTTTTAGATTACTTCAACATGGTAATGCCGGGAACAGTAGGACCATTCTGGAACACTCCAGAAGTATTCCTTCTTGTTGTTGGAGCTGTGTTATTCGTAGTTGGATTATTTATGTTTACAGTGCTTACTGCATTATCTAAACTTAAATTGATTCCTACAGGTAACCCTTACCTACACGAATCTGAAATTTATGAGTATCCTTTCTAAGGACTTGTAACAAAATAATATTGAAAAAGACTGATTGTAATGATCAGTCTTTTTTGCTTTTAATGCAGATCAAAATATTTAAAAACACATAAAAAAATTATAATGAAAAAGGAACTTCTCATTTTAATCTTATTTTTATTAGGATTAAATTTTGCTTACGCTCAATCCATCACATTCGTTTCAGAAAAAACAAATAAACCTCTAGCTAAAGTTTCTGTATTTGGAAAAGACGGAAACATTGTTGCTTTTTCAGACATTGATGGTAAAATTGATAGGAAAACGATAAAACCCGAACAGGAAAAATTCCAGTTGGTGTATGATAACTTTCCGGTAGCCACACTCTCCTATTCTGATTTTACTAAAGAAATCATTACAATCAATGATCGTGTAAAAGACATCGAAACCGTGGTCATTAAAAGTAAGAAACCGGCTAAGTATGTTTTCTTAAAAGGGAACTTCAACACCTATGTCACCGTGAACGACAAATTGAACTGCTATGCCGATGGAATTATTATGTATGTATTCGACAATAAATCAAAAAAATTAAAGAGGTCTAAAGTTGAACAATATCGCATTTTTAGATTAGAAAATCCTGAAATGGATCGAAAGAAAATGTCTTCCTGGGATTATGACCAGTTTTTAGAAATTCCGAAAATTAAAAATGTCCGAAATGTAGATGAATATAAAAAAAATAAAAACACTGTTTTCAAAGAATTAAAAGGAGATAGAAAAGATGAAGTGGAAGTTACCGGAGAGTTTCTGCAAAAACAGGAATTCGCTTTATTCGGCTATAGATTTTTCGATTTCAGAACCATCTTAAATATGGCTTATGAACAAAACTCAAAAAAAACATTGAAAGACCTTTTAGAATATAATGAAATTGAATTTTTAAAAATGAAGCACAAAAGCGAACCCGAATTTAATTCTATCGCAACTTACAGTAATTTTTATCCAATAGAATTAGATTTAGGAAACGATGACGCAGTTGAAAAAGTAAAATTCAATACCGATAACAGCAATTATACTTCAAAATATTGGGAAAGCAAGGACTTCCCGAATATGCAGCAGATTTTCAGTTCGTTTTTCAAGGATGATCTAAAAGAACAACAAAATAAAAAATAAAATCTACTATTAATAAAGGTTTTATTAAATTTGTAGCAAACAGAATAAAAATGAGAAAGTTATCTTTTCTTCTAGTTTTCAGCTTGTTGCTTTTCACCGCTTGTAAAAAAGACTCGGTGGATGCTACCAGTACCAAAACTTTACAGTCAAGTATCAACGATATGACGTCCAGTTTGCCGACTATTAAGCAGATTAAGTTTAATGAAGCGCTTTACATTCTAAAAACTTTTGGCGTGGAAGCTGACGGTGACGTTGCGGAATTAAAAGCACTCGGACAATTGGTTAATGGGAAAAAAGTTCCCGAAATTTTAACCATGGCAGACGAAGTTGCACAAAAAAACGGAATTGAATGGGCAAGTACCGCTCCTCCTTCATTAGGTGAAATGAATATTTTCGGTGACGAAAAAGCCAAAGAAAGTGACCCGAATGATGTAAAAGCAAACTCACTTTCTATCATCACCAGACCTTCTGCTGACGATGGAAACGGCGCGACAGCCATTCAGATTATCCCAAGACTTGTCGACAACGCCGGAAATCCTGTTTCATTTACAGGTGCCGGCCTGGAAACAACATTGGAAGTGTTCAGTAATGGGGTTCGTCTATCTACCTCCAAAAACTTAATGACAGACAATAATTTTAAAGGATTTAACTTAAAATTCTCTTCTATTCTTGCTGAGAAAGTAGTGGATAACAAAATCGACATCACGGTTTCTGTAAAAACAACAGCGAAGACTTTTAAAATGTCTAAAATCGGATTGGAGGTAAACCCTTCTGCATTGAAAGTTGCTGCTCCGCCAAAAGTAGACTCTACCGCAGTCATTCAGGATCCAAGTGCAGTGGATCCGAATAGTCCTGTAAATACAGCTAACCCTCCCGTATCTGCAGATCCAAATGCAACGACAGCGCCTGTAACACCGAAACAACCGGCTGCTGATCCGAAAGCTACAATAAGTAAGTTTTTAAATAATGTGAGTTCTCAGAATTTAAAAGCAGCATTTGACGCATCCAACAACCCGAGTTGGGGAAGCTATGAATCTTTCTCAAACCCGACTTCAGGTTTTGGCTCTGTAAAAAATGTAAATGTAAAAAACATCAACACCAATGCGACTAACACCAATAATGCAAGTGTAAACGCAACCTATGATGTAACGGATAAATCCGGAAAAACAACTTCTTTGAAGGTAACTTTCGGACTTAAAAATGTAAACGGAGACTGGAAAATTTCCAGCTATAAAATAAATCCTTAATGGCTTCACAGGGACTCATCACAAAACTTCAAGAAACGATCGAGAATATTCCTGATTTTCCGATTCCCGGAATTCAGTTTAAAGATATCTCTCCTATTTTTCTTAATCCGAAATTATACGAAGAGGTAATCCAGGATCTGGTGGCGTTCAGCAGAGGAAAAGTAGACGCTGTCTGTGGAATCGAAAGCCGAGGTTATCTTTTCGGAATTGCCATTGCAGTAGCCTTGGAAGTGCCCTTTATCTTAATCAGAAAAGCAGGAAAACTTCCGCCACCGGTTATATCTGAAGAATATGATCTGGAATATGGCAATGCCATCATCGAAACCCGCGAAGGACAAATAAAATCCGGACAAAGAATTCTTATTCATGATGATTTGCTCGCAACGGGAGGAACTACAGAAGCCGCTGCAAAATTGGTTGAAAAACAAGGAGCTACCGTTGCTCAGTTCAGTTTCTTAACCGCTTTAAAAGGCTTGAATGGTGATGAAAAACTGAAGAAATTCAATGCCGAGATCTATCACATTTTAGAATATTAAACTAAAAATACAAATACTTCGACGAGCTCAGCATGACAATGCTAATAATTTACCTTAACATGAAGAAATTGGTCTCAAAAATGTCATGCCGAGCCACAACGGAGCAACTTTTTTCACAAAATTCATCATTCACGATTCACAATTGACAAAATTTCATCAATAATACGTACAAAGTATTTTGTAAATCATTCAGAAACAATTAAATTTGCATTTCAATTTTTAAGAATTTATGGCAAAACTTACAAAAGATCAGGAAGGTAAAGAAACAGTAGAGTTTTTTAAAGATCTTGACAGAGAGGCTTTAAACACAGAAAGATTTCTTGAAAAATATTCTAAGCAATTGGGAATAGTTTTCGGTGCTTTGGTATTGGGAGTTTTAGGCTTTTTCGCATATAAGCAATTCGTAGTGGCACCTCAAAATGCTGAAGCGGTAAAAAGCTTCCTTGCAGCACAGAAAAATCTTACCACCGGTAAAGATAAAGAAGCGCTGGGAGGAACTTCTGCAGCTAATCCAGGATTTATCGGGACGGCTAACGAATATTCTTCTACTTCTATCGGTAAATTGTCTGCTTACAATGCAGGTTTATTGAAATTTAAAGAAGGAAAATTCCAGGAGGCATTCGATCTTTTGGATAAATTTTCATCGGACAACAAAACGATGATGGCCATGAAATATGGAGCTATGGCTGACGCTCAGTCAGGGCTAAACAAAAATGACGACGCTTTACAATTATTGGACAAGGCAGCTTCTGCTTCTGATGATCCGTATACGACTTATTATTTTACTAGAAAAGCAGGTATTTTAGCTTTAGGATTAAAGAAAAATGCTGACGCTAAGAAATATTTTGCTGCAATCAGCGAAAAATATCAGGACTACGACAACGGAATGTCTGATTCTTATATTGAAATGACTAAATATTATTAAAAAATGGCAACAGTTAATCTTTCAGATTACAAGCCACTGAATATAACGAATGCCGAAGATTTTTCTATCGGCATTGTTTTTTCTGAGTGGAATGATTTTGTAACCTATAATCTTCGTGATGCAGCTCTGGAAATTCTTGAAAAAGAAGGCGTAAAAAAGGAAAACATTAAACTTTTCCCTGTTCCCGGAGCATTTGAACTAAACTATGCAAGCATGCAGCTTTGTAAAGAAAGAAAGTATGATGCAGTGATCTCTATCGGATGTGTCATTCGTGGCGAGACACCTCACTTCGATTATGTATGTTCTGCCGTAGCACAGGGCATTAAAGACTGTAATATTATGACAGATACCCCTACTATTTTCTGTGTACTAACGGACGATACGAAAGAGCAATCTATCGCGAGAAGTGGCGGAGATCTCGGAAATAAAGGAGTGGAAGCAGCTGTAACAGCTCTAAAAATGATCGATTTCAGAAAAAATCTTTCAGGTAAAAAAGGCAACATTGGTTTCGGACATTAATTGCCAAGCCTAACGCATACAAAAGGACTATCGCAGGATAGTCCTTTTTTGATGCTCAAACATTTCCGACCTGAAAGTAAATAAAAACTATCTTTGCATAAATTAATACACAGTTAATAAAATGTTTACGCAAAAAATTAAACCTTTTCTGTATTTGGGAATCTTCTACCTTATCATTTCACTGCTGGTAAGGATTGTATTTTTCTTTCATCCGATCACCAATGTCAGCTTTGGCTTCTTTGAAGTCATAAAAGTTTTATCCATCGGGCTTGTGAATGATATTTTTGTTTTCATCCTGGCAAGCTCTATTTTAGCGCTTTACTTTTTATTTTTATCAAACTCAAAATACAATAAACCTTACGGATATATTATTTTCGGGGTTCTTTTGTTAGTTTTCCTCTATATTTTAGTCATTCCGAATAATATTTTTAAACAGTACGGAGGTTCGGTTACAAAAATTGCTTTAATTTTTGTCGGTTTGAAAACTCTTCTTTTCGGATTGATGCTTTTCTTGCCTTCAAAGAGAATAAAAATTCGTAATACATTATATTTCATCACTTTATTTCTATATGTTTTATCCATTGTTTTCAATGCAATGAGTGAATACTTCTTCTATAACGAATTTGGATTGAGATACAATTTCATTGCGGTAGATTACCTTATTTATACCAATGAAGTGATCGGGAATATTATGGAAAGTTATCCTGTAGTCCCGTTATTCCTAGTCATTTTTGCGGTTACTTTCGGGATTACGTGGTTGATCTTTAAAAAAACAAAAAAAGAGCTTTTAACGCTTCCAAATTTTAAACAGAAATTAATTTTACTGGGGACATTTGCTGTTTTGGTTGGAACAAGTTTATTGGTGATTCCTGCGATGATGCAGATAAAATCATCCAATGTCTTTGCCGAAGAAATAGAAGCCAACGGAGTTCCGAAATTCTATTGGGCCTTTACCCATAATGAACTTGATTATTTCCAGTTCTATTCTCAAATTGATCAAAACCAGGCAGAAAAAAACTTCCTAAGCCAATATCCGGAACATACATTAACGAGAAATATTGTTACTGAACAGCCTGAACAAAAGAAAAACGTAGTTTTAATTTCTATTGAAAGTTTATCGGCAGAGTTTCTTGAACATTATGGAAACACACAAAAGATAACTCCGTTTTTGGATAGCCTGGCAGACAAGTCGATGATGTTTACCAATCTATATGCAACCGGAAACAGAACCGTTCGTGGTTTGGAAGCCTTAACACTTTGTATCCCACCGACAGCCGGGGAAAGCATTATTAAAAGAGAAAACAACAAAAATAAGTTTACCACAGGAAGCGTTTTCAAATCAAAAGGATATGATGTAAAATTCCTGTATGGCGGTTACAGTTATTTCGATAATATGCAGGATTTCTTTGAAGGAAACGGCTACGGAATTGTTGACCGAAATAATTTTAAACCTGAAGAAATCTCATTCGCCAACGTTTGGGGTGTTGCTGATGAAGATATGGCTAAAAAAGCCATTCAGACGATGAATGCGGAAGCAAAATCCGAAAAACCATTCTTCAACCACTGGATGACAGTTTCCAACCATAGACCTTTCACGTATCCTGACGGAAGAATCGACATTCCGGGAGATGCAAAATCAAGAGAAGGTGGCGTAAAGTATACCGATTATTCAATTAAAAAGTTCTTCGAAATGGCTAAAAAACAGGATTGGTATAAAAATACAGTCTTTGTGATTGTTGCCGATCACTGTGCTTCAAGTGCCGGAGGAACCGAATTACCGATGGATAAATACAGAATTCCGGCGATGATTTTTTCTGAAGGATTTGTTCAGCCTCAGAAATTTGATAAGCTGATGTCTCAGATCGACCTGATGCCTACCCTTTTCGGATTGCTGAATTTTAATTATCAGTCTAAATTTTTAGGTCAGGATGTTTTTAAAGAATATTTCCAACCGAAAGCATATATCGCCACTTATCAGGATTTAGGTTTTGTAAAAGACGATCATTTAACGATTATTTCACCAGTAAGAAAGGTAAAACAATATGCATTAAAGCAACAGGAAAGCAAACTCGCTCCGGCATTCAATATTTATTATGATGAAAATGCGGTGAAAACTCCACAACAAAATTTAGTAGATCAAACGATATCAGCGTATCAATCGACTTCTTATTGGTTGAAAAAAAATCAGCTTAATCGTTGATTAACAAATCTTTTTTAGGCTAAATTTTAAATTTTCATCAATTCTGATTATTTTTTTAATAAAATACTGAATTCACTTTAATATTAATTTTAAATTTACTTACAAAATTTATTATTATGAAATGGACTGACGACAGAGGTGGTAATGTAGAGGACCGAAGAGGTTCCGGCGGGGGCGGAGGCGCCCTCGTTGGAGGCGGTTTGGGAACACTGATTATTGCTGCTATTATATTTTTCCTGGGAGGAGACCCTTCCTCTATTCTTTCCTCTGGTGCTGGTGCGAACGCTCCAAGAACTGAACAAAGACAGTTAACAGCCAATGAGCAAAAAATTGGAGAAATGGTAAATATGATGGGAAAATGGAATATTGAAACATGGAACAAAATTTTCCAACAAAACGGAATGACTTACAGGGCTCCTAAAATTATTCTTTTTGAAAACACCACCCAATCTGGCTGCGGAATTGCACAATCTGCCATGGGACCATTTTACTGTCCTGCAGACCAAAGTGTGTATATGGATATGAGCTTTTTTAATGAACTTCAATCTAGATTTGGTGCAAAAGTTACAGAATTTACAATCGCTTATGTACTCGCTCACGAAGTCGGGCATCATGTTCAGACTCTTTTGGGAACTACTCAGGAAGTGGATAATATGAGAAGAAGCGGAAGGTTTTCTGAAGCAAAAATGAATCAGGTTTCTGTGGCAACAGAACTTCAGGCAGATTTTTATGCCGGAGTTTGGGCAAAACAAACCGATAGCAGAGAGCATATTTTAGAACCCGGAGATATTCAGTCAGCCATTGAAGCTGCGGAAGCTGTGGGTGATGATAATATCCAGAAAAGATCTCAGGGATATGTAAATCAGGAAAGCTTTACACATGGTTCTTCGGCCCAGCGTAAAGAATGGTTTATGAAAGGCTACAACACCGGAGATATCAAGCAAGGTGATACTTTCAATCAGCTTTTAAGATAATTGTTAGACCATAAAACAAAAATCCCTGAAGAAGTTCTTCAGGGGTTTTGTTTTATTTTAATTCAATCGGGTTGCTGTTATTCTTAGCATCTTCTTTTACCCGGTCTTCCATTCTTTTCCTGAAATCACCGCCATTTCCACCACGGTTTCCACCGCCGCTGGATCTTGGGGCAGCAATTCCGCCACCTGCCCCCATTCGGGTTTGGCTAAATCCACCTCCTTGATTACTCATAAATGAAACAGGATCTGATTTAAATTTTTCCTGTTGTTTTACAAAATCCGTTCTTTTTACTTTAATTGTATTTCCAAACTGATTCATCGAAGGAAAATCTGAAATTTTATAGTTTTTCATCAAATCAAAAGAATATTCTCCTTGAGCATCTTCCACTTTTACGATTAACCCCGGAAGCCCTCCGAATTTATAAGGGCCGTCCTGATAAGGTAAATCTGTAGTAAACCAAGCCGTCCATTTTCTGCCACCAAACTCAGTTTCTGCTTTTTGTACTTTATAATCTCCGATTTTCATGGTTTCAGATAAAATTTTCCAGCTGATCGAGCGATCTTCTTCATATTGATAAACATCTCGTCCCAATCTGTCTTTAAAGAATGTTTTCTGGTTTGCCTTATCTTTTTCAACCGTATAATTGATGTTTGATCTTAAACTTTCCATTTGATCTCTGTTGAAACCTCTCGCACCACCACTCTGGAAATTCTGCTGCATAATAGAATCTCTTTTAATTCTATTTTCCGAATAAAAAAGTGATTTTTCTGCTGAAATATCTAAATATGCATTCTCCGTTTTCACGTCGTTTTTATCTGATGCATTAGACTTCATGGTCACCTGATACACAAATCTGTTGGTTTGTGCAAAGACAGTCTGCATGAACAGCCCTAACACAATAATTCCTATTTTTTTCATTATATCTATGATTTTTTATTTTAATTCAATTGGATTTTGGCCGACTTCACTCGTGAAAGAAGTTGAATTTCCCACACTTGAATTCGACATCTGCATCATTCCATCAACGTCATTTCCGCCGGGAGGCATTCCCATTCCGTTAGGAGGTCCATTCCCTCTCATACCGCCACCTGACATTCCGCCACCACGCTTTCCACCTCGATCACTCGAAGAAAAAGCTCTTCTATTACTTTTCGCTTCCAGTTCTAACGCAGCCATGTCTCCTTTAAAATCAATTCTTGTACTTAATTTAGCATCAGAATTAACAGGTTCTTCAAAAGCATTTTTAATATTGATTTTTTTAATTAAATCAAACTTATAATCCCCTTTATCATCTTCCAGCTTCACAATTAAACCGGGTAAACCTGAAAATTTATACGGTCCGTCAGAAATGGCAATACTTTTTGTAAACCAGGCCGTCCAGGTTCTTCCTCCGAAATATGCAGTCGCTTTTTGTGAAGGATATCCGTTTTGTTGTTCCGTAACATTGGTTATCTCCCATTTTACCGGTCGATCTTCCTGATAATAAATTTGTCTGCTGGCTATTTGATCATGAAAATAAACTTTTTGCTCCGCAATATTTTTGGTAATATAATAATCAAAAAAAGTCGGTTCAGTCGTTTTTTTAGCTCCCGGCTTCGAAAGTTCTTTCCTTTCTTTCTTATTATTTTCTTTTTCTTCAGGTTTAAAAAAAGCAAAAAGAGAATCTTTGATCAATTTATTTTCGCTGATAAATAATGACCGGTTGTCTTTAACATCGAGAAACGTTTTTTCACTCTTCAGACTTACCAGATTAATCGAATCCGGATTCACTGAAGTATCATAGACAAATCTCGTGGTTTGCCCATAAGCCACCACTACCAATAGCAACACAAAAAAGGAATATAGTTTTTTTTCCATTTATACTGTATAGATAAAAATTATATTTCAAAGTTAAATCAAAAACAGAATGCTATGATTTGTAAAAAATAAATTATAGAATTTTTAACACTCAGAAACTTATCTGAACGTAAAATCGTTAAAATAGACATCATCGATTTGAGATTGCGGAAATTAGTTTGTATTTTTGCATCATTAAATCATTCTAAATAAATACAATGATAAAAGTATCAGATCATGCAAAAGTAAAGGCAATCCAACTGATGACGGAGGATGGCTTCAACGCTGCTGAAGACTATATAAGAGTGGGAGTAAAAAGCGGAGGATGCTCCGGATTAGAATATGTTTTGGGATTTGACAATAAGAAATCTGATACAGATCAGGTTTTTGAAGATAACGAGATCAAAATTGTTGTAGATAAAAAATCCATTCTTTATTTAGCAGGAACCACTCTTGAATATTCAGGAGGTTTGAACGGAAAAGGATTTGTTTTTAACAATCCGAACGCATCCAGAACTTGCGGGTGTGGAGAATCTTTTAGCTTGTAATTATTAAAAGATTAAAGGATTAAAAAATTTAAAAATTAGCAATGGCTGTTGAATTCGAAAAATTTGAAGTTTATCAATTAGCCATTAATCTTACTAAGAATGTTTTTAATCTTTTAAGTCAAGATAAATACAAGAAAGAATTTGAATTGAGTAACCAAATAAAAAGAGCGGTTTTATCAATTTCAAACAATATTGCAGAAGGGAGCGAGTATAACAACAATGCACAATTCATTAGATTTTTAAAATATTCTAAAGGCAGTTGTGGCGAAGTAAGAAATATGTTACATCTTTGCTCAATCCTATATGAAGAGGACACACAAGATTTAATTAATGATTGCAAATTGGTTTCAAGACAATTATCAAAATTTATTGATTATCTCTCTAAAACAGATGTTAGAAAACGAAACTAATTTTTTAATCATTTAATTTTTTAATTATTTAATTAATGTCAAAGTACACTGAAGACGATTTACGCGTCGACTTAGAAAATAAAAAATATGAATTCGGCTGGGAGACGAAAATCGATTATGAAGATTTCCCGACGGGTTTAAACGAAGACATCGTCCGCGCGATTTCTACTAAAAAAGAAGAGCCGGAATGGATGACAGAATGGCGTTTGGAATCTTTCAGAATCTGGTTGAAAATGGTGGAGCCGGAATGGGCGAATATTAAGTACGAAAAACCGGATTTCCAGGCCATTAAATATTATGCTGCACCAAAAGCAAAACCTGAGCTTGAAAGTTTAGACGAAGTAGATCCTGAATTATTGGCGACTTTCGAAAAATTAGGAATCAATATCGAAGAACAAAAAAGACTTTCAGGAGTTGCGGTAGATATCGTAATTGACTCAGTTTCTGTAAAAACAACTTTTCAGGATACATTGATGGAAAAAGGAATTATTTTCTGTTCTATCTCTGAAGCGATTAAAAACCACCCTGATTTGGTAAGAAAATATCTTGGAAAAGTAGTTCCGAGAGGAGATAATTTTTATTCAGCATTGAATTCCGCAGTTTTCTCTGACGGAAGTTTCTGCTATATTCCAAAAGGAGTAAAATGCCCGATGGAATTATCTACATATTTCCGTATTAATCAAGCAGGTACAGGTCAGTTTGAAAGAACACTTGTGATTGCAGATGAAGGAAGTTATGTATCTTACTTAGAAGGTTGTACAGCACCATCAAGAGACGAAAATCAGCTTCACGCGGCTGTTGTTGAGCTAATCGCAATGGATAATGCTGAAATTAAATATTCAACTGTACAAAACTGGTATCCAGGGAATGAAGAAGGAAAAGGTGGAGTTTTCAATTTCGTAACGAAAAGAGGACTTTGCGAAAAGAATGCAAAAATCTCTTGGACTCAGGTTGAAACTGGTTCTGCTGTAACTTGGAAATACCCTTCTTGTATTTTGAAAGGTGATAATTCAATCGGTGAGTTTTACTCTATCGCAGTGACCAACAATCACCAATATGCTGATACAGGAACAAAGATGATCCATATCGGTAAGAATACAAAATCTACGATTATTTCTAAAGGTATTTCTGCAGGAAAATCTCAGAATTCATACCGAGGTTTGGTTAAAGTAATGCCAACAGCAAAAGGAGCGAGAAACTTTTCTCAGTGCGACTCTCTATTGATGGGTAACGAATGCGGTGCCCATACTTTCCCCTATATAGAGATCAAAGATCCTTCTGCCCAGCTGGAGCATGAGGCTACGACTTCAAAAATCGGTGAAGACCAGATTTTCTACTGTAACCAAAGAGGAATCGACACAGAAAGAGCAATTGCTTTGATCGTAAATGGTTTCAGTAAAGAGGTTTTAAATAAATTACCAATGGAGTTCGCCATTGAAGCTCAAAAATTGCTTGAGATTTCTCTGGAAGGATCCGTAGGGTAATCAATCCCATAAACTGTAAATTGTAATGATGACGATGAAAAAATTTTTATTAGTATTTTTTGGTGTTTTATGCCTTGGGCTTTCAGCTCAGGAAAAAGGTACTTATCAGCTTTCAAGCCATATTCTTGACATCTCGCAGGGGCACCCAGCAGGACAGGTGGGAGTATCGCTGGAAAAGTTTAACGAAAACACCAAAAAGTGGGTTCCCATGGGCAAGAAGTATACAGACAGCAACGGGAGAATTGGCGATTTTCTGCCTTATGCTCAGGGAGATCAGAATAACGGAACTTATAAACTGATCTTTGAAACCGGAGATTATTATAAAGCTCAAAAAGTAGAGAGTTTCTATCCGAGTATTGAAATTATATTTCAGGTAAAGAACAAAGAGCATTATCATGTGCCTATTTCTTTATCACCATTTGGATATTCTACTTATAGAGGAAGTTAGAATAAAAAAGCAGAAGATCTTTTACTATGAATTATAAAAGCTTTTTCTTATTATTAGCTCTGAAAGGCAGCTTACTTTTATCACAAAAGGTAAAAGTAGGAATTTGGGAAAGGTTTGATGTGAATTCGCTTCCGAAAAACAGTGTTTATACGAACACAAAAGAAAGCATCAATGCTAAAGATGATGATGGAAACGGTTATGTAGACGATATTCACGGAATTGGCTTTAATGAGTTTGAAAAATTGGTTCCGGAAACATTTGTGGCCAACGAAGGAAATCAGGACGATTACGATCATGGAACGGCAATCGCCTCAGTGATCCTTCAACAAAACCCAAATGTTGAATTGTACGGAGCAGGGTTTGTTTATACAACGGAAAGACTTGAAAAATCAGGTTTGTTACAGCTTTCTGTTGAAGAAAGGATAAAGCAGCTGCCACAGGAATTGGAAAGAATGGATCAGTTTATCGGGCAGTCGATTGATTATTTTAGTAAAAATAAGATCCAGCTTGTGAACATAAGTTTTGGGCAGACTCTTGAAGGAATTATAGAAAAGAATCCTAATTTTGGAAAAAATCTGGAAGAACAAACTCAGAATTCCCAAAAGTGGCTTAATAGTTTTAAAAGCTCTTTAGAAAAGAATTTTAAGGAACATCCCGAAATAACGTTTGTTGTAGCTTGCGGAAATGACGGGAAAAATATAGAAACATCTCAGGATGTGCCTGCCAATATTGTACTGCCCAACGTAATTGTGGTTGGTGGTCTTGATAAAGATCTGAAACAGAGAGCAGACTTTTCCAATGAAGGAAAAAACATAGATCTCTATGCTCCTTCTGAGGATATTGCCGTAACAATGGCTCTTAATAAAAAAGAAACAGTTTCCGGCGTGTCCGTGGCTGCGCCATACATTACAGGAAAGCTTTCAAAACTTATTGTAAAAAATAAGATCAGTAAACAGAATGTGAAGAAGATCCTGGAAAAGGAAAATTCAGGTTATTAAAAATAATTGTAGTGAAACATATACGCAATGTTGGTTTAGCCTTGCGATAATTTTATATAAATTAAAATGTTAGAGATAAAAAACTTGCACGCCAAAATTGAAGACGGCGCAGAAATTTTAAAAGGAATCAATCTAGAAATAAAACCGGGTGAAGTTCATGCGATCATGGGGCCGAACGGAGCCGGAAAATCTACACTTTCTTCGGTAATCGCGGGGAAAGAAGATTATGAAGTAACTGACGGAGAAATCATTTTCAGAGGTGAAGATATCATCGAAGATGCTCCTGAAGACAGAGCTCACAAAGGTATTTTCTTATCTTTTCAGTATCCGGTAGAAATTCCGGGGGTTTCTGTAACCAACTTTATCAAAGCTGCGATGAACGAAAACAGAAAAGCAAACGGATTAGGTGAAATGCCTGCAAAAGAAATGTTGGCTTTAATTCGTGAAAAATCTGAGCAATTGGGTATTAAAAAAGATTTCCTTTCAAGATCATTGAATGAAGGTTTTTCAGGAGGTGAAAAGAAAAGAAACGAGATCTTCCAGATGATGATGCTTGATCCTAAATTGGCTATTCTCGATGAAACCGATTCAGGATTAGATATTGATGCTCTAAGAATCGTTGCAGACGGTGTAAACGCATTTAAAAATGAAGGTAATGCAGTTCTTCTGATTACTCACTATCAAAGATTGCTTAATTATATTCAACCGGACTTCGTTCACGTTTTAGCAAACGGAAAAATCATCAAAACAGGTGATAAATCTCTTGCTCTTGAATTGGAAGAAAAAGGGTACGACTGGCTTTTAAATTAATTAAAAGATTAAGAAATTCAGAGATTCAGATGATCTCTTAGTTTAACAATTTCAGCCAAACAAAAAAGAAAAAATGGTGCAAACCACAGATATACCAGTAATGGCATTACAACAACAGATTATTGAAAATCACAGTGAATTTTTGGAGAGCCTTCGTCACAGATTTCTGGATGACGGTAGAAAAGCAGCTCTTCAAAGATTTGAAAATCTTGGTTTTCCTACGAAAAAAGACGAAGAATACAAATATACCAACCTAAAGGAAATTACTGAAAAAGGATACAACTTTTTCCCAAAGGAAAGTCATAACATCACCAAAGAACAATTGGATGAATTACATTTGGGAGAAGAAAATTTTGACTGGATTACTTTCGTAAACGGTAAACTTCGTAAAGAGTTATCAAAAGTTTCGATTGAAAATGTTGAGTTTCTTTCATTTAATTATGCATTGAATGATGAGAAGCATAAAGATGTTTTCGATAAATATTTCAACACAATTGCTGCGGATCAGTCAGCTTTCACCAATTTAAATCAGGCTTACTGCAAGTATGGTTTCTTTTTGAAAGTGCCTAAAAATGTTGTCATTGAAAAGCCCATCCATATCTTCTATATTTCTCAAAATCAGGAAGAAAACACTTTCTACAACACGAGAAATTTATTAATCGTAGAAGAAGGTGCAAAAGTGGAAATCATTGAAAGTCACCACAATTTTGACAATACATACGTGTTGACCAATTCTGTGACGGAAATTTTCACTTATCCGAATGCAAAAGCAGATTGGCATAAATTGCAAAACGATAACGATACTTCTTATTTAATTGATAATACTTTCGCAAAGCAGGAAAAAGATAGTTTAACGACTGTAAATACATTCTCTTTCGGAGGTAAATTGGTAAGAAATAACCTGGATTTCATTCAAAACGGATCGAATATCAATTCATTCATGAACGGAATCACGATTATCGGGAAAGACCAGCTGGTAGATCACCACACGGCGGTTCACCACAATCAGCCGAATTGTGAAAGCTATCAGAACTACAAAGGTATTTTCAGCGGGAAATCCCACGGGGTTTTCAACGGGAAAGTATTTGTAGATAAAATTGCTCAGAAAACCAATGCTTACCAGCAAAATAACAACGTTTTACTAAGCGAAGGCGCCACAATTGACACCAAGCCTCAGTTGGAGATTTTCGCAGACGATGTAAAGTGTTCTCACGGTTGTACAGTCGGACAATTGAACGAAGATGCGTTATTCTATTTAAGAGCAAGAGGTATTTCAAAAAAAGAAGCTCAGGCACTGCTTTTATATGCGTTCGCTAATGATGCGATGCAGAATATTGACATTGAGCCTTTAAAAGAGAAAATTTCAAAGCTTTTGGCGGAGAAACTTGAAGTAGATATAGAGTTCTAACAATATATAATTGATAATAAAAAAGCACTTCTTTGAGGTGCTTTTTGTTTTTATAGCTGTCCTCATATTCTTCTTGATGCTAAAGATCGCCAGTTTTTTTGAAATGATTGAGGATATTTTTTGTTCGCGAAGGCGTTTCACTCAGCGAATGATAGCTGAAAATAGGATAACAAACTTAAATTTTGAACGCAAAAAAGATCATTGAACTTTTTTGATGTTAAATATTTTTAGTTTCATAAAGCCATTTCACTACTAAGAATATGGCTGAGAATTGTGTTATTCGTGAAAAACATTTGTGTTATTTGTGTTTAAAAATATAAGTTTTGGCTAAAGCCAAGATTCTCATGTATAAAAAAAGCGGACTAAAGTCCGCTCCTATTGATATATTGATTTCAATTTCTATTTAAAATTATTTAGCTTAAGTACTTAAATAATTACTTTTTCAACCACCACTGGCTGTCTTTTCTTTCAGATCGTTTTACACCGTTATTCAAAGTATAAGCTAAACCAACTCCAAGCGTTTGTTTAAGCTGCGTTTTCTGGATCTGATTATGGTCATAAAGAACATCGACTGTAATATTGGAAGAAATAAATCGGTTAACCTTCAAATTCAGAACCATTCCGTACGCTAATACCAGCCTTTCGGGATGATCCAGATAATTAGAGAAAACAGAAGCCGTATTTGTCATGTTTACATTATCCATAATCTTTAATTTATAGGAAGCCGTCCCCAGAAAACCGAACTGCAATAGCGAAGTATCTCCATCAGCCTTTAAACCATAGCTTCCTGCGGTCTGAAGATCTTTATCCAGCACAAACGTCCATCTGGCATTGGTAGGACGAAGATTGATATTAATATTATCATTTGGCCGGTAAGTGATACCGAGACCGAGATTCAGATATCCCGGAGCCATAAAATTCGACAATTTTTTCGCTAAAGGATTGTTTCCGTCCTCATATCCGACTGCAAACTGCGACTGGAAGCCAGCTCCGGCAGAAAGATACCAGCTTTTGGAGATCTTCCGACCATAATTGGTAGAAATGTTGATAACATCCTGGGTTTTTCTGACACCTATTCCCTTTGTATCATTCTGTCCGTAATTAAGAAGAATAATATTTTCCCAGAGATCTTTATCATTCTCATATGTAATATTATAATCAATTGCAGCAAGCCAACCTACATTATTGGCACCACCACCAACCCAGTTTGAGAATGCAGCCTGATTAATCATTACGGATTGTTTTCCCAATACCGACCAATGTTTTATTGTATCAATTTTTACAGATCCGGTATCAATAACCACCACCTGAGCACTGGCAAAAATCCCTAACGTAAGGGAAAGAATGAATAAAAACTTCTTCATAAGACTAAAGATTATCAATTACAAAAGTATAAATATAATTTTTGTTAAAAAAAGTATGCCTCAGGCATATTCTATATTTACATCAAACTTTTCTTTAACCAGCTAAAAACAAGCCACTTTAGAAAAGTAAATGCCAAAATTTTAATTATAATTTCAAAAATAGTAAAAATCATTACCTTTTGGCTTAAAATTATTTCTTTCACAGGAAATCATCGCCAAATTTTCCGAAATTGTGTATTGGCTTTTGATTTGTGGTCTCCTATTCCTAGTATATCAATTATGATTAAAAATATAATCTCCAAAAGAGCAGTCATCTACCCATTATTCATGCTGGCAGCAATGTGGTTCGGATATTTTCTGCAAACCATGGGCTTTTTCAGCAGCTGTTTCGGAGCCATTATTCCATTGGTTCCTGAAGGGTTGCTGGGCGTGGTGACTTCTCCGCTTTTACATGGAAATATAGATCATATTATAGGAAATTCCATTCCCATTGGAGCGTTAATGTTTCTGCTTTACCAGTTTTATCCTATGGTAGCGAACAAAGTATTTATCCTCGGATGGCTGGCCACGGGGCTTCTGGTATGGATGCTCCCTCCTATCGATATCATGACCGGACAATATATGTATACTTGCACCATAGGAGCAAGCGGCGTGGTGTATGTTCTTGCATTTTTTCTTTTTTTCAGCGGAGTTTTCAGGTGGAATATGAAGCTTCTCACCATTTCACTGCTTGTTGTTCTTTATTACGGAAGCCTTGTTTGGGGAATGCTGCCTGAAGAACTTTTCTATAATCTGCAGGAGCCAAGTAAGATTTCCTGGCAGGCACACCTCTCTGGCGCAGTTGTCGGAAGTATTATTGCCTTTATGTTTAAGAATGTGGGAGATCGAAAGAAAAAATACATTTGGGAATTTCCACATTATTACAGTGAAAAAGACGATAAACTATGGCAGGAATATAAAGAAAATCATCCCGAAGATTTCCTGGAACTCCCTTATAAAAAAAGAGATGATATTTGGGATCATTTGGAAGAATTAAGGAAAAAGTAAAACTTAATTGCTACATTTGTTACACAAAAAAACACGAATGTATTCCGAAGAACATCTTTATTCCATCGCATTGCGTGAATGCAATCTGGTTGGTGATATTAATTTCATCAAACTTATCCATACGTTTAAAAGCGCTAAAGAAGCATGGCTTTATGCTAAAAAAGAGTATCCAAAAGCAGACGGCATCGGCAGAAAAACAGTTTCCGACATTGGAAACCCGGATCATTTGAAATTTGCAGAAAAAGAATTAGAATTTTGCGAAAAGAATAATATCCTGATTCATCTTAGACACCTGAAAAACCTTCCGGGTCTTATCCATGAATGTGATGATGCTCCCGTAATCCTTTACCAAAAAGGGAACTTCGACCGTTCCTTAACAACAGTAAGCATCGTTGGCACACGAAATATGACCTCCTACGGGAAGAAATTTATCCAGGATTTTTTTCAGGAAACCCGGCATTCCAGATATATATCCATCAGCGGTCTTGCCTTGGGAGCGGACCAGGAGGTTCATGAGCAGTCTATTCACTTTCAGATTCCTACAGCAGGAGTTTTAGCTCACGGATTTCAGATGATTTATCCTTCCCGAAACAAAAAGCTATCGGAAAATATCATTGAACAGGGAGGAGCACTCTTCACTGAATTTAATTCTTCCCAAAAGCCGGGCAGAGAAAATTTTATCCAAAGAAACAGAATCGTTGCCGGTTTTTCTCCTGCTACCATCATTGTGGAAACAGCATTTGGGGGAGGCTCTATCAGCACGGCCACATTCGCCAACAATTACAACAGGGATGTTTTTGCGCTTCCCGGAAAAATTACGGATAAATACAGTCAAGGATGTAATCACCTCATTTTTCAGAACAAAGCAACAACCATTTCAACCCTTAAAAATCTCGTGGATTCATTAGGATTTAATAAGCCTGCAGACAAAATAGAAGAATTATTCCCTGAAAGTGAAACCAATCTTTTGCTTACTGAAAATCAAAATCTTATATACCGTATAATTGCCGACCACCCACGTATCAGCCTGGACGACCTGGCGGATAAAATTTCCCTTCCTTCTCATAAAATTCTATCAATAATTTTAGAGTTAGAACTTTTAGGGAAAGTAAAATCATTTTCCGGGAGGCAATTTATGATAATTTGATAATTAATGATTTCTTAATACTACATTAATTAAGAGAGAACTTTTAATTTTTAACAACATTTACATCAAAATTATTATTTTAATAATATTTGAACACATTATTATTAAATTTTCAACAATCTTCAATTAAGCTATTGTGAATTTTGAAAAAAAAATTAAATTTGTTGACAATAATATTCAACCCTACTATATGGAACAATATAATATTGACCAGAAAATACAAGAGTTTATTGCAAAAATAGAGGCAAAAAACCCGAACGAACCGGAATTTTTACAGGCCGTAAAAGAAGTTGCCGTTACCGTAATTCCGTTCATCATGAATAAGAAAGAATATACTGGCATGAAGCTTCTTGAAAGAATGGCTGAAGCGGAGAGAATTATCATTTTCAGAGTTCCATGGGTTGACGATAAGGGAGAAATTCAGGTAAACAGAGGGTTCAGAATTCAAATGAACTCTGCTATCGGACCTTACAAAGGAGGGATTCGTTTCCATCCGACTGTAAACCTTTCGGTTCTGAAATTCCTGGCATTCGAACAGGTATTTAAAAACTCATTAACTACTCTCCCAATGGGTGGTGGTAAGGGAGGTTCAGACTTCGATCCGCAAGGCAAATCTGATATGGAAGTGATGCGTTTCTGCCAGGCGTTCATGACAGAGCTGTGCAAGCATATTGGTCCTGAAACGGATGTTCCTGCGGGAGATATCGGTGTGGGAGCAAGAGAGATCGGATATTTATTCGGTCAATATAAGAAAATAAGAAATGAATTTACCGGAGTTCTTACCGGAAAAGGATTGGCATATGGAGGTTCATTAATTCGTCCTGAAGCTACCGGTTACGGAGTTGTTTACTTCGCGGAGCAGATGCTTAAGACCATCGGACAAACCTTCAAAGATAAAACAGTAACGGTTTCAGGTTTCGGAAATGTAGCCTGGGGGGTTATTAAGAAGGTATCTGAGCTTGGCGGTAAGGTGGTGACGCTTTCCGGACCGGATGGGTATATTTATGATAAAGACGGAATCGATGGTGAAAAAATTGATTATTTATTAGAGCTTAGAGCTTCCGGAAATAACAGAGCCGAAGACTATGCTAAAAAATATCCGTCTGCAGAATTCCATGCAGGAAAACGCCCTTGGGAAGTGAAGTGTGACGTAGCCATTCCTTCGGCTACTCAAAACGAACTTGATCTTGAAGATGCTAAAATCCTTGTGGAAAACGGATGTCTTTGTGTAACTGAAGCAGCCAATATGCCTTCCACTTTAGATGCCATCAACTACTTCCTTGACAATAAAGTATTATTCTCTCCCGGAAAAGCATCTAACGCAGGTGGTGTTGCCACTTCAGGTCTCGAAATGACACAAAACTCGATCCGTCTAAACTGGACGTCTGAGGAAGTTGACGCAAGACTGAAAGAGATCATGATCGGAATCCACAAAGCATGTAGAGACTACGGAAAAGAGGAAGATGGCTATGTAAACTACGTAAAAGGTGCTAATATCGCCGGATTCGTAAAGGTTGCAGAAGCTATGTTAGCTCAAGGAGTCGTATAAAATACAAAGGTTGGGGTAAAAACTCCCGACCTTTTTTCATACAGCCTGTTCCCGGGATTTATAAATGGGATAAAAGTAAAAAGTGAAAGGAGAAAGCGTTGAGTATTCAACGCTTTTTTTTTAGACATCTTTTCGTAAAATGCGGAAACTGCTTTGCAGAATTTCTGGATCAGTTTCAAAACTTGGGGAGAAATTGTTTAGATGTATTTTTTGCCACGAATGCACGAATATTTTTATTTCCCATAGATTGATAGGATTTTCGTGGATGGGGCTGTTTCTGTTGGTTTTTCGCAAAGGCGCAAAGATATTTTTAATGCCTGATGTTTTTAAGGCGCAAGGATTTTATCAAAGATAAAATTGAGCGCTGCATATTATCGCCACGAATGCACTAATTTTTTATTTCCCATAGATTGATAGGATTTTCGTGGATGGGGCTGTTTCTGTTGGTTTTTCGCAAAGGCGCAAAGATATTTTTAATGCCTGATGTTTTTAAGGCGCAAGGATTTTATCAAAGATAAAATTGAGCGCTGCATATTATCGCCACGAATGCACTAATTTTTTTATTTCCCATAGATTGATAGGATTTTCGTGGATGAGGCTGTTTCTGTTGATTTTCGCAAAGTCGCAAAGATATTTTTAATGCTTTATGTTTTTAAGGCGCAAGGATTTTATCAAAGATAAGATTGAGCGCTGCATATTATCGCCACGAATGCACGAATTTTTTTATTTCCCACATATCGCACAGATTTTCGTGGATGAGGCTGTTTCTGTTGGTTTTCGCAAAGGCGCAAAGATATTTTTAATGCCTGATGTTTTTAAGGCGCAAGGATTTTTATCAAAGATAAAATTGAGCGCTGCATATTATCGCCACGAATGCACTAATTTTTTTATTTCCCACATATCGCACAGATTTTCACTGATGATATCGTTGATTTTCTTTGTTTAACCTTTGCGGCCCTTTATAAGTGGAACGGTTTGGTGAGACTTAAAACGGGAGTTGTCAAAAAACTTCGGGTGGCTTCATGTTCAATATGTAAAGTACAAGGAAAAGAATCTATATCATTTGCAAAACTGCGAGAGCAAAAAATTTTCATCTTATAGTATCTAAACTTTTTTGCCTACTCCCCCAACTTTTGTACTTGATCCGAATTTCTTACAAAAAATACGCGGCTGGATACAGAACCACGTACATCAGTCATTCGTCCCATCCTTATTTTCACCATTCATATCAGCCAACTTATTCAAAAAATTACCGATCATTTTTTTCAAAAAATATAAGATCTTTCCAATTTTCCAAAGGTTATTCAATATGATGTAAAATAGAAATTCATACACGATTTGTTTAGAATGCTATTCATTTACTCTCATAGAAAATAAGAATAATCATCCACTCCGGTATTTTACGAATTAAAAAAAATAAATTACATTTACGTTAAAACACAAACATGCTTGTAAAAATTTACGGAAGCGCAATCCATGGAGTTTCAGCACAGACCATTACCATCGAGGTAAATGTTGATACAAAAGGTGTAGGCTATCATCTTGTTGGCCTTCCTGACAATGCCATTAAAGAAAGCAGCTACAGGATTTCTGCCGCCTTAAAAAATGTAGGTTATAAAATCCCCGGAAAGAAAATTACCATTAACATGGCTCCTGCTGATCTTAGAAAAGAAGGGGCAGCCTACGATCTCAGTATTGCCCTTGGAATTCTTATCGCTTCCGATCAGATTAAAACGGAAAAAGTCCATGACTACATCATCATGGGTGAGCTCTCTCTGGATGGGAGCCTGCAGCCTATAAAAGGGGTTCTTCCCATTGCCATCCAGGCTAAAGAAGAAGGATTTAAGGGCATTATACTGCCTGTCCAGAACACCCGTGAGGCCGCCATTGTCACTAACTTTGATGTATACGCTGCAGAAAATATAAAACAGGTTATTGAATTCTTTAATGAAGATAAACCGCTGGAGAAAGTGATTATTGATGCCCAGAAAGAATTTCGGGACAAAATCAATGATTTTCCTTTTGACTTTTCGGAAGTTAAGGGGCAGGAAACCGCAAAACGTGCCATGGAAGTAGCCGCAGCAGGCGGACATAATATTATCCTGATAGGACCTCCTGGAAGTGGCAAAACCATGCTGGCAAAAAGGGTTCCCAGTATATTACCGCCTTTAACACTTAAAGAGGCACTGGAGACCACCAAAATTCACTCCGTAGCCGGAAAAATGGGAGCAAATACATCCCTAATGACAACAAGACCCTTCAGAAATCCCCATCATACAATTTCGGATGTCGCGTTGGTAGGTGGAGGCAGCTATCCCCAACCCGGTGAAATTTCTCTCGCACACAACGGCGTATTATTTCTGGACGAAATGCCGGAGTTCAAAAGAACAGTTCTTGAGGTGATGCGGCAGCCGCTTGAGGATCGGGAGGTCACCATCTCAAGAGCCCGGTTTTCGGTTAACTATCCCTCCAGCTTTATGCTTGTTGCTTCCATGAATCCAAGTCCCAGCGGCTATTTTCCGGATGATCCCAATAATACTTCATCCGGCTTTGAGATGCAAAGATATATGAATAAACTTTCCGGCCCTTTACTGGATCGGATCGATATTCATATTGAGGTGCAGAAGGTAGAATTTGAACAGTTATCAACAAGAAGAAAAGGTGAAAAAAGCGAAGATATCCGACAGCGTGTTTTACAGGCTCGTGAAATTCAGCAAGAAAGATATGAAGACCTGAAAATAAGTTATAACGCTCAGATGGGTTCAAGAGAAATTGAAAAATACTGTGCGCTGGATCAGGCTTCCTTTGACCTCATCAAGGTGGCTATGGAAAAGCTGAATCTTTCCGCAAGAGCCTACGACAGGATTTTAAAGGTTGCCAGAACTATTGCGGACCTGGAAAATTCTGAAACTGTAAAATCCGACCACATTTCTGAAGCTATACAATATCGGAGTTTAGACCGGGAGTTCTGGAATGTATAATATAATCCATGATTAGTTAAAGCAAAGCAGCATTCAATGATCAGTTTTTTATCCGGTTTGCTTATAATATCTGTTCATTTCCGTTTCTCGCTCCCGGGTACTGGAATATATATTCATGAGCGCTATTGGCAGAATAGCAGAGTGTAAAAGTTTTATTAAAATATTATTTTATACGTCAAGTTTTGTCGTATACAGGATCGATTTTTGTCTATTAAAACAATATCAGTGAATACTACCGGTTCAAATCAGCCTATTCAGATCCTCAGTAAAAAATTTGCAGCGCATGAGAGTTTTGTAATCAATATTGTGGAATTTGATTTCAAGAATACCCTTAAATCCTTATCCATTAAAAGCAGTACAGGTTTGATGGCTGATTTTTTATGGCAACGAAATGAAAGTTACGAATCCAAAGGATACTTTAAAGAAATAAAAAATGATCTTGGAGCTACTATTGCTCATCATAAAGGCGTTTTGGCTATAACCAACGGAGGGATTCAGCAGGATCTTGAAATAAATCTGAATAACGTAACTGTATTTAAGTGAATAAAAATGAACGCTGAGCCTTTTTACAGCATTTCAATACTTTTTAATCATTTAAAAATTACACCAAAATCCTTATTCCAAGATTATACCTTTTTATCTTTGAAATTTCCATTAATTTATTTAACCCTTTCAGGGGTATAACATCATGGAATACTTATACATCGGGTTTCACCCGACGCTACTGATATTGGGTTTTTAAGGTAAATTCAAAAAGAAAACAGTATTATACCAGATAGATCTTTGATTTGTAAACGCAGTCTTAAAAAATAAAAAACCGTGAAAGAAAACTTTCACGGTTTCTGAAAATAGATCAATAAAGACTATTTTTTATTTTTTGCTTTTAAGTGATCAGGCTTAGCAGCACGTGTTTTTGTATCAGCCGGAGTGTTCTCATCTCTTACTAATTTCAGTTCGTCGATGATTCTTCTTGCTCCCGCATATTTGTCGATCGTCCAAAGAACGAAACGAATATCTACGTTGATTGTTTTTTGCCATTCTGGTTCGAAAACGATATCCCCACTTAATGCTTCGCTATTTCCGTCGAATGCAATACCGATAAGGTTTCCGTCTCCATCGATAACGGGAGAACCAGAGTTACCTCCCGTAATATCGTTGTTTGAAAGGAAGTTTACCGGCATATATCCTTTAGCATCAGCATACTGACCGAAGTCGCTCATGTTGTAAAGGTCGATCACTCTTTGTGGAAGATCAAATTCTTCGTCGCCTTTCTTGTATTTTCCAACAAGACCAGCCATATCTGTATAATAGTTATCAGTAACTCCGAAGTAATTTCTATCGTTTCTGATAGGTAATTTATCAACAGTTCCGTACGTTAATCTCATGGTAGAGTTAGCATCTGGATAGAATTTTTTCTCAGGCATAGCTTTCATTAAACCAGCTAAGAAAAGACGACTGTTTTTAGCAAAATTATCGTCGATTTTTACAAATCTTTCGTTAGATCCTTTTTGATCGGCAACAATTCCGTTAGCGATTTTTAAAAGCGGATCAGCATCTAATTTTAAACGGTCTGGGTTTAAAATAAAGTTAGTAACCGAAGTTTTATTAGCGAAAATAGATGAGTAAGCTACGTTTGAAAGATTTTTTGAATCTAATCCCATAATGGTAGCAGAACCCACATCTTTGCTTACTTTTGATTGATAAAGACCAACCATAGAATTCATCATTTCACCTTCAAGATTTGTATTGATGTTTTCGTAAGCAGCTTTTACAGCAGCATCCACTTTTGGTTTCATTGCCAGTCTTCCAGCCATATCTTGTTCAGCATAAGCCTTAAGAACAGATCCTACTTGTAATGCTAAAGAGAAATATTTAGAATTTCTCATCAATTGAGAATAGTAATTTCTTTCAACATTTCTGTCAGAAGATTGCTTGTAGTATGTTGCAATATCATCTAAAACCATCTCATATTGAGAAACGTTTTCCGGTTGTACAGCCCAAGTTCTGAATTTCTCTTCAAGTTGCTGCTTGTCGGTAATTGTTCCGTTTTTAATAACAGCATCAATAGTTCCCTGTCTGTTTTTCCAGTAGTTGGCTACTGAAGCATACTGAGAAGCATAATTAAGTTGAGTTCCTTTGTCTTTATCCATATACTTCTTCATAACATCCATTGCTAATTTAGAAGCCTGAACCCAAGCCGGATAATCTTTACCTACCATTTGTTGAATTCCGTAAGAAGTCAAATAACGATTTGTTCTTCCTGGATAACCCATGATCATAGAAAAATCACCAGGCTTAATTCCTTTCAAAGAAACCGGTAAGAAATGCTTAGGTTTCAATGGTTTGTTGCTTGGTGAAAATTCAGCAGGATTTCCTGCAGCATCGGCATACACTCTGAAAACCGTGAAGTCTGCCGTATGTCTTGGCCACTCCCAGTTATCAGTATCTCCTCCGAATTTACCCAATGATGAAGGTGGAGCCCCTACTAATCTGATATCTTTATAATCCTGGTAAACGAAATAATAGAATTCATTTCCGTTGAAGAAATCTCTTACTACTACTGTATATTTTCCGTTTTCTGAGTTTTCTGTCTGGATTGCTTTCGATTCAGCCTCAATTACAGCTTTTCTTTCGTCAGCAGACATATTGTTGTTTAGTTTAGAATTGATTCTCTGCGTAGCATCATCCATTCTTACTAAAAATCTTACATAAAGATCTTTTGCGTTGAATTCATCTTTTTGCTTCATTGCCCAAAAACCATTCTTCAAATAGTCTTTCTCCGGAGTAGAAGCCGCCGCAACAGCACCGTAACCACAGTGGTGATTGGTAAAGATCAATCCTTGGTCAGATACGATCTCTCCCGTACAGAAACCACCGAAACTTACGATAGCATCCTTCATACTGGAATTGTTTACGGAATAAATTTCCTCAGGCGTCAGGTGCAAACCTTCTTTTTGCATGTCGACACCGTTAAGTCTTTTGATGAGCATTAACAGCCACATCCCCTCATCCGCCCTCATCTGAGCGAAGCCCAATAGAAAAGTGAATAGTAGAAATAGTCTTTTCATTTTATAAAAAATTTTTGTGTCGCTAATTTACTAATTTTTACGATATTCTGTTTTCAAGTGGTACAAAAATGGAATACTGAGACTTATGAAAAAACTGCTTTTATCAATTTTTACGATTTTAGTTTTACAGATGTTGCTAAACTGCTCTTCTCTGATGCCCGAAAACTCAATAAACACGGCAAAAAACCCTCATCTTCAACGAGAATGGATGATGATTGCTTTTGAAAATTTTACTAAAGCTGATTTAATTAAGATGAATGCTAAAATAAATTTAACCGGATCCGCAAAAGATGGAAAAATTCATGGAAACGCATTTGTTGGCTGCAACAATATATTTTTTACTTCTGAATTTAAAAACAATGGTAAAGTGAAGATTTCAGGAATAGGTTCTACAGAGAAAGCTTGTCAAGATATGAAACTGGAAAATGATTTTTCAAAAACATTTAAAAACATCACAAATTTTAAAGTGGAAGGTCATTTTTTAACATTAACGGATCCTCAGGGAAATTCAATGAAATTTATTGCTGCTGATTGGGATTAATATTTAACGTGAATTCGATGAAAAAAACATGAGTTAAAGAGCTGGAAGATAGAAGTTGGAAGCTGGATTTTTCTTGTCAACAGAACGAAAAAGTAGCCCTTTAAGACCCAACAGATGAGGGTTGGTGAATTGTGAATCGTGAATTTCTTCGAGTCAATGGTCAATCTTAGCCGTGCGTAAATTCACTTGTAAAGCAAAATTCACTATTCATTAAATTTAACAAACTGAAAACAAGGGAAATACCATCGAGTTCACGTTAAATACATATTGACAAAGTATTTATTCACGCAGATTTAACAGATAAAGCAGATTTATTTTTCATCATCTGCCAAATCGGAGAAATCTGCGAGAGAAAAAATAAGCGATAAATCCGTTTCAAACCGTATTTTATGAATATGAAAGTATCTTGTGACCTATAAAAATAAATACCGGAAAACCTCGAAGAAATCTGAAGTTTTCCTTTTTTATAATAGTTTTAAATGTTATGTTTCGATCTTTAAACAATTTTTCCCTTAACAACAAATTGATATCATAAAAATCAAAATTATAGGTCTTATAATAAAGACATGGCTCAAAAAAAGGTTGAAAATAACATCGGATATTAAATTCCCATTCTGCTTCGGGACTTATTTTACGGAAGTCTTCACCCATAAAATATTGAATGGGAATAATAAATTTAATCTTATCTTCTATGGAAAGTGTTTTCACAAATTTTTCCGCATCGGCATAGAATGTATCCGGCTTATATACAAAATTGAGTTCATTTAATATCCTCAACATATTCTCTTTTATAAATCCTTCTTTATTCATCAATGCTTTATACCTGTAATAAGGAGTATTATTATCTGTGAATAAAGGGAAACTATTATTGGAAAACATTTTCTCATATACTTCTTTAGACGCCAAAATACTTAGATCTCCTTCCATCGGTTCTAGTAGATATAAATTATCTTCAACTAGAGTTGCTGTTGCAAGATTATACTCTGACTGACGCTCTATTATCTGTAGAGCTTCCAAAGGATATTTATTAAAAGCTTACTCTTTATTGATTGTTATGTATTTCTGACTCATCACAATATTAAATTTTAAAATTAAAGCAAAAGCAGGATTTACCCACTTTTGCTGTATGGAATTAATTTAGATCAGTCACCTTTAACATTCCCAAAGTCCCACCATAATTCTTTATCCTTTAATAATTTTTTTTGAATTTTTTTGTAGATACTTCTAAATGTTAAATTCTTATCACGTAAAAGTTTATCCTCTAACAATAAATTTAAATCATAGAAGGAAAATTGTCGTTTCTCATAATAAAGACCTGCTTCACAAAATGGATGAAAATAATTAAGAGTATAAAATTGCCACTCTGCATTCGGACAAATTTTGTGTAGGTTTTCACCGATAAAATATAACATGGGAATAAAAAACTTTATTTTATCATTTCGAGAAAGCTTCTTATTAAATTTTTCTGCATCCATATACAACGTTTCTTCATCATAGACAAAATTAAGTTCATTTAAGATCTTCAACATATTTTCCTTTGTGAAATTTTCCCTATTGATTAATTCCTTACATCCATAGTAAGGAGTATCATTTTCAGGGAGTAAAGGAAATTTATTATGGTCAAAATCAGAAATACTGAGTATCAAAGAATGTTCAGCTGCCGGAAAATTTTGCAGAACAAGTAAACTACGATCATCAATAAAGTAAGCAAGACTTTCATTATATGGGGACATCTTATAAAATTTTAAATCCCTTAAATTATATTTTGCTTGCTCTTCATCTTTTGTTAAAACCTTAAAATTGTCTTGTGCCATTATGCTATTTGTTTTTAGAATTAAAAAAAGAAATACTATTAATATATTTTTCATAATAAATTATTTAAGAAAGGTTGCACTTGTTGTTCCGAACCACCCTTGAGAAAACCTGATCTGCATCGCTCCTGATATTATCCTGTATTGGCTGGTCATGTGAACAATACTAATGGCGCTTTTACCGAAGCTGGCTCCTAATGAATAAATACCTGAAGAAATTACAGTGTCGGAAGTTGTCCCTATCAAAAACTGTCCTCCATAGCTATTAACCCCATTATTAGTATGCATTGAGGTAATCATGGCTGATAATTGCCCCTGATTGGAGCTGGTATATAAAGTACCATCCATTGCCTTTACTTCAGCATACAGTACACTTGGGAACTTTTGCGTATTTATTCCTGTAGGAATAGGAATTCTAATATTAAAAGGACCTAATTTAAAATTATCCTTTCTGTATTCTATCTCATCCCGCACCAAATCGTAGACTCCATCAGGAATTGTATTTCTCGGTCTGTTCTTATACATTCCTCCAATTCTATTATTATTATTCGTATAATTAAATGAAGCCAAATCTGTAGTCATAATAGCATTAAAAGCACTTTCAAACATCAGACCCGCTTTTCGTTGAAGAGAACCAGATGAACATTCTGGGCAGAAATTACTTTGAATATAATTAAGTAAAATATTTTTTGTCAAACCTTCCCAACCCCCATTAGTATATTTATACATGGGTCTGTGAAAATCCTAAGAACACCACAGACAAGGACATTAGCGAAAATAATTTTTTCCTCATTATTACTAGATTTCAATTTGTTTTTCCACAACAATTTAAACTAAATAACAAATTAAAACCACAAATAAATGCTTTTTATTTAATATTTTGAATTTTTAAAAGCGGAAATTATTGATCAATTTAAAATTTATAGAAAAAAAACACGAAACACATTTTTTTTTCGTAGAAAAAGGTCTAAAAAAAATAGCATAAATAGAAATTTACCCCTAAAATTTCAAAAAATCGTCATTTTAGAAATTTTAGCTTCACCAAATAACGTAGGAAGGATATCATTTTTCAATATTTTAATATCAATTCGATGTCAAAACCCGATTAAGCAATTTCAAAAAAGAAAGGTCGGAGAGTTTTCTCCGACATTTTATACCATTTTATCTTTGAAATTTCCTTTAAATTACTTAACCCTTTCAGGGTTATAACATCATGGAATACGTATACATCGGGTTTCACCCGACGCTACTGATATTTAACCCCTGCGGGGTTTATAAGGTAAATCAAATGATCTATACAATACACTCTTTTAAATTGAATACCGGCGGGGATTTAAACATCGCATTAAAGAAATTTTTATAAAGAAAAGTCAACTTATCTCCTTCCAATGTAAAACCTTTAAAATAAGCATTGGTATGAATCATACTTGTTTCAAAATCTCGGAGGGCATACCATTCTTGATCCGAATCTCTCACCAAAGCCAATTGCGCTCTTTGCGTTGACAGATCAATCACCACTGAATAATTCTCCTTATTATATTTTACCTTTTTTTTGAATGGCGAACTTGTTATTCGCCATTCTTGAGTTTTAAGATCTTCTAAAGATGCAATTACTTCTGATTTATCAGTTAAGAAATAATCGTCTGAAAGATTATTAAAAAGAACCTTCCATTTTTCGATTAAAAAATCTTTTTTTTCCTGTTCTGAAAGGTTATTCCAATCAATATGTTTTGTGGAGACATCGAGACTAACTATCCCATCTCTTACTTTCTTTTCATAATGCAGGTCTTTAAAAAGTTCAATATTATCGACCTCAATATTATTAGAAAACATCAATATATACTTTTGAATCTTTTTTTCTCTATTGATTTTATCCTGAATAACGGAGATTAGTAGCTTCTCAAGCAGAGTACGGTAATTAGCTATTCCAGAATAATTTTCAACTGAACCTGTATATATTGTAAACCAAATATTTCTCATTCAACATCATTTTATTAGTTCTCTCAAATCAAAAACTTCAGGTTCCAAAAAGAAGGTTTTATTCTCAAATGATAAAATATCTCCATCAAGCTTGAAATTTTTGAAATTAGCATCTGTCATTATTCTCCAGACTTCTTCATATTCTTTAAGAACAAAACATTTTTCATCAGAATCTCTTACCAAAGCAAGCTTTGCTCTTTCCACCGAAATATCCATGACAACACTGTAAGCTTCTCTGTTGTACTTTAGTCTTTTCTTGAATAAGAGACTGGTTTGCTTCCAATCTTCTTTTCTCAGTTTTTCTAATGAATCGATGATCTCAGATTTATCTACTACAAAATAATCATCTGATAAATTTGCGAATAGAACTTTCCATTTTTCAATCAGAAAATCTTTCCTTTCTTGATCTGTATAGCTATTCCAATTTATTCCTTTTGATGTTGCATTAAAATTGATAATACCTCCATTTAGCCTTTCCTTATTAAAATAATTAGAGCGGAAGCTATCTATTAAATCTTCATCCATTTCTGGAATAAGACAAAACATAATTTTTTGAGCTTTTTTATTTCTATTAATTTTATTCTGGATAGCTGGAATCATAAGAATTTCAAGCAATGTCCTATAATTACCCAATCTAATATATTTATCATTGTGCTTAGGTAATACATACATGGTAAACCAAATATTTTTCATTTATTTTTATTTAATGTTTCTTATTAAATCTTATAATAGCATCAGGATATGGATATTTTTGAGCATATGGCTTAATACCAGCATTTTCAGTATATGCCCACACATAATACTTTTCATAAATGAATGCTGTATTCCTATCAACAGGTCCTTTTAAGAATTTCCAACTATGGGGACCAAATGCTGCATAGTCTCTATTCAGTCCTGGAATTTGACTTTGCGGTCGATTTATTGGATCATCTTGTTTTGTAACTCCAAATTTCGCCATTTCGTCTTTTCCTGCAATTCCATACACATAATATCTTTGTGGTGGAGCATCATTTTTAATAGATAATAATGCTCCTATAGAAAGTGCTCGGGTAAGTACGGTTGCAAAAGTTCCCCAAGTCATAGAAGAAGAGACAGCTCCTGTCGCAACAGTACCGGCTCCTATTCCTTCTAACGCTACTCCGGATAATAAAACCTTTGCTGTGGCTGCTGTTATAAGCCCACCACTTAACAATATGTTAATCTCCGATCTAGTAAAAGGATGTGGTCCATCATTTCCGTAATCCCTTGTATCGGCATTATAATCCGGAGAAATGATATACCGATATCCTGCACTTGTAGCATCGGTAGAGGTTTGGGTATTTCCGGAGAGATTAAAAGAGTAGCTTAATCCGGAGAATCCTATAAAGGCACTTTTAAAGACATTCTGTCCATTGGCAATCCCGTTGAAGATACTTCCTGCGGCTCCAACAATGGAGTTTTGGATAAATTTGGTTCCGGCAACAGAGATATTCTGTATGCCCGCCCCAATGGCTCCACCCGCAAAACCTCCTCCAACAACAGCAGACCATGAATTCTTCCAGTCCCAGGTGAAAGGGTTCATATTTCCGCCATTCGCCTGTACTCCCGATATATAGCTTCCTGCGACAAACCCGATGATAAAGCCCAAATATTCACCGCTGGGATCGTTATACAGCAAAGGGTTGTTCAGCACATACCCGTACTTATTATAATTCTGGGTATTGGCGGGATCCTGTATATGCTCATCAGCGCTTAAAAATCTTCTCAGAAGCGGATCATACAATCTGCCATTCATGTGAATTATCCCCACACCCAGGAAATGCTCATGGCTGGTGTATCCTCGGTCTATGATTAAAACAGCATTGGCAATGGTATTTTTATCGGTCACCACAGGACCTCCTGCCAGCTGAAGATGCGTAAAACTGCCCCAGGCATCATAATGTCTCTGCTCCAGCTTATTCCCGGCTTCATCACTTATGGCAAGGATGCTTCCGAGATAATCTTTATGGAGAAACCGATAAGATCCACTGCTTTCTGTTTCTTTTTTCAAATATACAATATTGGCATCATACGGGTTCCCTCCAATATATAAAATATGCTTTTCGAGATTGGTATTCTGATCTCTTACAATCTGAAAGCTGCCATCCTCATTATAGAAATGAGTAAAAGTACCTCTCCAGTGATTGTTGGGATCCCAAATCTCATCATCATGCCGTGGTGCTTTGAAAGCCGAAATAGGCTCCCCTCCGTAGCTTACTTTCTTAGTGATATCTACACGTTGCCTCATATTGCCCAACCCATACTGAAAAGCGACCTGATTTTTTTCACCGAAGATATGCACAGGATCATTATTCTCATTGTACATCACCGTCTGGATGAGATCACCATTATAGTTTTGAGTTCCTGCAGCATTCAGGGTCATTCCTGTAGGTTGGTAGATCTTTGCCGAATTTTCGAACCTGATGTTTCCTACCTGATCGTTTGCCGTAATCCTGCCTTTGACATCGTAGGTATTTCTGTTGGCAGAAGGTTTTGTCCCGGTCACCGGATCTGTCCAGTTGATCAAACGGTTGTTCTCATCATAATCGAAGGCTTCTACAATATTGAAATCTCCTCCTGTAGTTCTGCTCTTGAGTTCATTTTTCAAGGCATCAAAAGAATAGGATATCTGAAGAATGGATGGTTTTACCTGCGATGAATGGTTAATGCCTGCCAAAAACCCGGTATTCTGATGATAGGAATTTGTGATCGTGGTACTCCCCAGTTTTGAAGTAAGCACTTCTCCTTTCGCTGTTGCAGTTTGGAGCTCCCACAGCACGTTCCCCGATATCTTATCTTTTATCTGGTAAAGGTCGCCACTCCACGGGCTGTACACATTCTCAATCTGAACCTTGGTGACCATCCCCGAAGACTGCAGTTCTTTTTCGTAGGAAACAATCCTTCCTTTACTGTCATAGATAATATCTTTTTGAGAATATTTTTTCCCAAAACTATTTTCTACCATCGATAGCAGTCTTCCCGCAGAATCGTAAGAAAAACTGTTCGAAAATGATTCTCCATTTGCCGTTCCGGATTTTGCAGTGAGCATTTTTTTCTGATTGTAAGTAAAATGAATGGTCTTATTGGTGGCTTGCCCTCCATCTACTGTTGATCGCTCTTCCTGTAAAATAATTTGCCCGATGTTGTTATAGGTATATTTTTTCCTTCCTTTCGGGCTTATGGTTGTTGTTGCCTGTCCCAAACCGTCATATTCATATTTGTATATTCCGTTTGAGGGATCATTAAACTCCTTCTTTCTTCCCCAGGAGTCGTATAATGTCGTCACTATATTTTCTGCATATTTTGCCTGAATCTGCTCTCCTGCTGCATTGTATGAGAATTGAACCGTTCCGCCATGATCCGAAGTGGAAATGATATTTCCGAGGGCATCCGCTGTTTTAGACGTCGTTCTTCCATATCCATTCATCTCTTTAACGATGGTAGTAGAGCCCGAAACAGAGGTTTGGGTTTGTTTTCCATTAAATGCAGTGACGGTTACTTTTGACGGAAATACTGAATCGTCATAAGCAATCTCGTTCCATTGTCTGGAAGTTTGCCCTTCAAAATACGGCTCCGATTCTTTAATTTTTCTGAAAAGGTCGTCATACTGTATTTCTTTAGCGCTAAATTTTCCCTGTCCGAAGGCTTTGGTTTTTGTTTTGTATTCATCTCCCCAGACATTGGTGTACACCTGCGATATGTTACCGTCGGGGGTCGTACTGGTAACCACGGCATTATCTCCGTCTTTTGTATAAGTGTAGGACGTTTCGCCTTCTAAGCTATGATGGGAGGATATTAATTTACCCCAGCCGTTATAGGTATTGGTGAGTACATTTCCCAAAGGATCGATTTTTTTTATGACCTGTCCCCAATCATTATACCCCAAAACAGTTTCCAACCCCAATTGATCCGTCTGTTTTATAACAAATCTTCCATTGGAATCATACTGTGAGGTTATCGTGCGGACTTGGGAATCGATACTGTTGCCGAGTACTTTCTGTCTCATATTTCCAAAACCATCGTAATGATAGGTCTCAAGGAGATAGTCGGTATTTTTACGACTCCAGGTCTTGAGGGTTTTAAGCAGATTGTTTTCATAGGTATATTCTTCTTTGGCAGATTGGGTATCTCCGTACGCCTGAACGGTTTGCGTTTTGGATATGGGACGTCCTATATAATAGGCGGTTCCCGTACCAGAAGGATTATTGCTGTATAGATAATTAGATGTCGTTACAGCATAAGAGTTATTGATCCTGGAAACCGTTTGTGACGGAAGATAAAACTCGCCATACGTTGTGGAAGCCTCTGCGATATTGCCTGTTAAGAAATCTTTTCCTCTATTCGTTTTAGGAAGAACAGCGGTCACGATCTTCGCTTTATCGGTTGTGGGAATAGTTGTTACAACCTGACCATTCAGGAGCTTGTCTATTTGATAGGTAGTTGCCTTAAAACTTAATAGCTGAGTATTATTTTCAGAAATATCTGTCGGGAAAATTTTATCTTTATCCTTGGTTCTTATAGACCATTCTTTTACAGGCACTCCTTCTTTCAGAGGATCTGTTTCAATACCGGACCATACCGGAATATGGGGCAATCCGTAAGCGATAAAATACCATGAAGAGCTTGCCTGTTGTTGAAATCCAACCATTCTCTTATTGTGCAGGTTGATGATAAGCCCACGATAGCAGAAATGTTTTGCTCTGCCAGTACTACGAGAATTGTCACCCCGATGAGTTTGGTATATTGCCGATACCATCTGTGAATTTGTATTCTCCAATTCCATCAAAGGATACTGCTGTTTTTTTATGGGCTTATAAGCTCGCGCATATAGTATTGCATCAGATTTATACTCGACCCTTGTTTCGATATTACCTTGTTTAATCCCCATAATTGGCGATTCTCTAAGATTGGAAGGGTAATAAAGTTCAAAAATTCTTCCTAAACTTTTCTGTGAAGAGGGAGGAGTATAAATATGGAAATCATTTTGGCTTAATCCCACAATGTCTCTAAAAATAAATGGGGCATTATAATTGGATATAAACGGGGTATTGGAGCTGAATTTAATCTTATCATTAGCATACCCCTCATTCTGGCTCACTCTAATTGTATAGGTCGAAGTTGCAGAACCTGAAGATGTAATATTATAGCTGGAACTGAAATTGACAATATCCGACTTTCCATCCCTGTTAATATCCAATACTTTAGCAACTGAATAGTAGCCATTTTTTTGTGTTACAGAGCTCTCCGTGGCATTAAAACCCGTAAAATATGGTAATTTAACAAAAGTTTTCCCTGTATTTAAATTGATGATATAATGATCCTTAACATTTGTCCGAACAAAAAGATCAGCAAGCCCATCTCCATTAAAATCACCGATTTGAGTCTCTGAAGAAACTCCCGAAAAATCGGCAGAAAAAACCTGTACCAAACCTAAATTCCCTTGTGCATTTTTTCGAAGATTAAAAGCACTGAAGCTGTTGAGAGGTACAGTTTCTCCATTTATCAGAGTACTAGAGTTTAAACCAATAGATTTTCCGATATCAGAAATTCCATCCCCGTTAAAATCACCAAAAAAGACCTTATCACTATTATCAAAAATAAATTCAAAGTGAGGAAAAGCATGATCCTGCTGTTTAAGAACTATATATTTATACTCATTATAATTACCTCTTTGGCATTCTTCCTCAGTAGGGATGTGATTTTCCGAGAAAGGAGTACATCTCCTGGTTTCGGTATTATTATGTTTTTCGATCAGAACCTCCGGCACTCCATCCCCATCTATATCATACGAAATGATTTTTCGGATAATTGTTGTTTTGTCATAGGAGTAGTTGGAATCCTGCCCGTAATTATCTTCACTTTCATCCCATTGATTACGGGGGATCACTTTTGTTGCTACAACGTAAAGTGAATTAACATTAGCCGGTTTTGTAAAATCAATAAGATAATAGGTAATCGTGAGATTTCTCGTTGTATTATCTACCGAATAAGCAACAATTCCCTGCTTGCTATCAACAATACCATTAGCATCTTTAATAGTAATGGCAGCGGCATTTCTAAAAATATCATGCGGTCCCACATAGCGCTCCCCTTCGGTACTTTGCAGATAATAATGATACTGTCCATTGGCTGTTTGTCGTTTTATAATAAAATCCGTTCTATGCATTCCACGAAAATCTCCGGATAAAAAGAGCTCATGTATGTGTTCTGAAGCACCGACATTACCATTATTTGGCCTATTTTCTTGTCTGATAAATTCAATCGGATTTGCGGGTTGATCTTCCGCATTGTATTCCTGTATCTTATCTACAAATTGATATTTCGTATCTTCAGTTTTATAGATAATCGCATATTTTCTATACTGTGAGTTTTTAGTTTTTACAACGATATTACTTAACAGCCTATCCTGAACAAATGATACCCCATTCAAATACGATTGTTCTATGACTCCACGGTTCACTCCCACATTATAATTAAACAAGATCTCATTAAAATGCGGTTTCCCTAAAGTTTCATTTCCTCCCCATTTAATAGAAGAAATTACAGCCACATTTTTTCCTGTGGGTTGTGCATAAGTATAAGTGATATAGTTGCCCTGCACATCTTTCGATTTCACAATGTTATATTCCAATGGTGTTCGGGCATTACTATTCCCCGAACTTATGGCTCCGTACCAGGCCTGTGTACCATCTGCAAAGGTTACTTCCCAATATTCGGGTCCTTTCCATTGCTGTCCTGCGACTGCACCCACAGATTTTATTTTTGTATTGGAAAAATTCTCCGTCACATATTCTGCCCCTTCTTTTCCGTATTCTCCTGATTTCAGAATCAGCCTCTGCCCGTTGAAATCATAAAAATCAGAATAATCTAATTCAATCACCTTCATTTCACCATCTTTTTCAATATTTTTTCCGACTCTTGAAATAGCATGGATCCCGGCTATATTCCAGCCATATCCTGCAATTCCATTAGAAGCTCCACTGGTATAAACGAGATCCACTTTTGGAGCAATGTTTTTTATTCCGGGTGGCAGAGCAATAGGTAGATTAAATACAAGCTGGCCTGCTGTATTTACATCCACATTGCCTCTTGTATCGTAAAATTTTGGGGGTTCTATTGTCTGTGCTATGCCTGCAATAGAAATGCAGCACAGGATAAGAGACCCTAAGAATCTCTTTATTTTGTGATAAAAATTCATGTTGGTGTTTTTTTAAATTATCTTTTAGTAATGTTTTTAGTAAATGTCCTTCCGTCTTTTAGCGTAAATTTCAATACATATATACCCCAAGGATAACCCGTCATATTGATCTGCAATTTCTTATTCAAACTTGGAATATTTTGTTGTTGAAATTTCCAGTGTAAGGTATTGTGTTGATAAAGCGAAACAGATTCTATGATATGATCGAGATCTTCAGACCAGTCTATGGTCAGTACATCATTTACAGGAATCGGATATAAGCGAATTTGCTTCCAGAATTCTTTTTCATCGATTGTTTGAGGTTGAGCTGAAGATTTTAGATGAGATACCATCTTCCTGTCATCTATAGCTTGTTTAGTATTAGAATCTATACCTCGATACCGTTGGTTACCTGCCTCATCATATTTAAAATATACATGGGTCTGTGAAAATCCCAAGAACACCACAGACAAGGACATTAGCGAAAATAATTTTTTCCTCATTATTACTAGATTTAAATTTGTTTTTCCACAACAATTTAAACTAAATAACAAATTAAAACCACAAATAAATGCTTTTTATTTAATATTTTGAATTTTTAAAAGCAGAAATTATTGATCAATTTAAAATTTATAGAAAAAAACAAGAAACACATTTTTTTTCGTAAAAAAAGGTCTAAAAAAATAGCATAAATAGAAATTTATCCCTAAAATTTCAAAAAATCGTCATTTTAGAAATTTTAGCTTCACCAAATAACGTAGGAAGGATATCATTTTTCAATATTTTAATATCAATTCGATGTCAAAACCCGATTAAGCGATTTCAAAAAAAGAAAGGTCGGAGAGTTTTCTCCGACCTTTTCTATTTTAAGCCTTATACGCTCTTAAAGAATTTAATGGCTTCCTGAATATTTTTATCCATGAGTAAATTTTCAAAATTATCCCCTTTTGTAACCGCTATATCGGGAACAATTTTTTCATAAAAAATACCGTTTCGATCTGTATCGTAGCCCACAGTCAAAGCCATATCAAAATTAAAAGGCAGTTTTGTAAGGATATTACTTGTAGTATATCCTAAAGTAGTTTCCCCGATCATGATGGTATGAGGTCTCCCTTTGAAAGCCAATGCGGTTACCTCTCCGGAACTCGCGGTAAGCAAGCCTGTAATTACCGCCACTTTTGTCTGGTCCAGTAATTCCCCTTTAGGTATGATCTCAGAGTTTTTTTTCCCATTATAGATATAAGCTCCTTTGCTGAGTTTTATTTTATCCCCTGCTTTTCTGTCGGAGTCAAGCGTACCCCAAACCTCATGATCTCCTAAAAAATCATATAAGGCCAAGAGCATAGGCTCAGAATTTCCGCCTGTATTGAATCGCAAATCAACAATCCACCCTTTCAGCTTATTATTAATTTTTGTTTCCGCAATCTGATCATACAGCGGCTGCGCTATTTTACGGATCTTATCAGAAGTCTGGTCAAGGGATGAAATAGATGGCATCAGAATATATCCATACTCACCGTCAATTACCTTAACTTCAAAGCCGGGTTTGGTATTAAACTTACTGATAAACTGCTCACTCATTTTGTCTTTCGAAGGTATATCAGATTTTAAGGCATATCTATTCTCTCCTTTCATAATAATGCAATGAGTGGCATTAATTTTACCAAAGAGTACTTTTATCTCCTCTAAAGAGCTCATGAAATGATCATATTCTTTCAAATGCTCATTGGTTTCCGATTCCACCAATTTCCAGTCCACAGACTTTCGGTCTACATACGATTTTTTAAGGTCAGAAAATAACTGACGATAAAATATCTGAATACTGTCTTTTGATGTTTTGGCCCTTTGAGCCTTGATACTAACGGATAATCCGATAACTGAAAAGACAATTGCTATTCGTTTTAAAATCATAGAATACTGTTTTTGAGGATTAAACCGGTAAACTTACCTGATCTGCAAAATATTGCTCCAGATCCTTCAATGTTTCCGGATTCGTCTGAATATCCTTTACCTGCTTCCCTTTATTTACCACTACGATCCGGTTGCAGACTTCTGTCGTATGCGAAAGGTCGTGACTGGAAATAAGGAAGGTTACTCCATCCTGCTTTGATAATTCTTTAATTAAATTCTTCAATTTAATTTGTGTTGAAGGGTCAAGGTTCGCAAAAGGTTCATCCAGAATAATAATTTCAGGGCTACCGATAATGGCACCCACAATACCCACTTTTTTCTGATTTCCTTTTGAGAGATCACGGATATATTTCCCTGAGTTTAAAATTTCCCCATTGAAAAGATCATGAAACTGTTTTAAGAAATCATCTACAGAAGCTTTGTTCTGGCCTCTCAGTTCGCCGATAAAATAAAAATATTCTTCAGGCGTAAGATAGCCAATCAAAAAAGTATCGTCCACGAACGCCGAAACTTTGCTTTTCCAGGCTTCTGATTCATTGACTTTAATTCCATCCACACTCACAAAACCTGTTGTTGGTTGGATAAGATCAAGCATCAGACTGAAAAGTGTTGTTTTTCCGGCTCCGTTATTTCCTACCAATCCGAAGGTTTCTCCTTTAGGGATTTCGAGATTTTCTATATTTAAAACGGTAGCATTTCCGTATGTTTTAGATAAATTTTGTATTGTGATCATGAGTTTAAGCTTTATTTTTAAATGCGTCTATGGTGCTGTATTTCTCCACTTTATAGTGTCTTACAATGATATCGAAGATCTTTTCTCTCAGTAAAAATCCTATTAAGCCTACAACAGCAATACTTACAACACCTGCGGTGATTCCGAAGAAATATTTTGCACCTGCAAAAACAGCCATCGGTAAAAGCATTTTAGGAATCAACAGAATCAGAGATTTTATATTGAAACTATTTTTTTGCCCGAATCTTTTCTCCTTGGAATTAAGATCGATCTGCATTTTGTTATAAGCACCGGACCATAGGGTAAACTGTGAATTAACACCGATATTGTAAATTCCCGCCGCCAAAAATGTAATATAAATTTCCCATCCGAAGTAGGCATAACATAGCGCAAGCACGATAGAAACAGCCGTTACAATATTCATCAGCCACCATTTTGCCTTAATATATTCTTTATAAGGGACATTCAATGTCATCATCAAAGGATAATAAGAACTGTCGAAGGCAGGAACCCTCTGCCCAAATAAAAACTGGAAACCACCCGTTACGAAAAGTCCCATAAACATCATCATGGCCGGAGTTTTATAAATGGGAGACGAGAACATCAGCATTCCGTAAAACAGGAAAAAGAAACTTCCGATCAGAATACCTTTGGTGACTTTGTTACGTCTCAGCATTTTAATATCGTTGTTGATAAACGTCCCGATAACGCCGTATTTATTCAGAAAAGCGATATTTTCCGTTTTACCGACTTCTTTTTTTGCTTCAAGCCCCTGATCAAGATAAAATTCTTGAAAAATTGAATTAAAAGATATTTTCCACAGTCCTGAAAAAAGCAAAATGGGAATCACAATAAAATAAGGTCTTTCGTAAAAATTATAGAAAAATATTTCAGCATAAGAGAGCACCGGAAAGATATTATAATATCCCAGTGCGGCGATTCCTGCAATCAGAATTCCGATTCCTATAGCTATCTTTTCTTTCTCATTTAAAAGGATATTGATGAAATTATTCAGGTAAAAGAATAAAGAAACACCAACAAGCCAGGCTAACATTCCTACAATGCTGAAGCCATTCCACAAGGCAATGACTGAAAATGTGATGAAGAACAGTGAATTCAGCCAGCTGAAAGGAGATAGAAAGGTTTTAATCAACATGTAATTGACCAATGTTTTCTTCGAAATATTCATGGTCAGAAAAGGCTTGATATTCTGCGTTGGCAGCTGCTGCATCATATATTTGAAAATGAGATCGACGAGCCAGACAATTATTAAAAACCGGGAAACGATTTTTACGGGATCGGCGCTCATTTCCTTATGAACATAATAATAAGCCCCAAACGCCCCTCCCACAAGACATGCCATAAAATAGAGAATCCCAAGTAATCTGAAGATCTTCATGGCAAGATTCATCCCGACGGAGGATCCACGAAAAAAACTTTTGATCTCTAACCGTAAAAATTTTATAAACATAGTTGAGTTTTTAGGTATTAGTTACGATTTTGTGAAATATGTTACAGTTTTTTAGGATCAGTTTTAAAATTTGGGGAGAAATTATTTAGATGTATTTTTTGACTCGAATGCGCGAATATTTTATTTCCCACAGATCGCAGATCTTCCACAGATGATATCGTTGATTTTCTTTGCTTATCTTTTCCGGTCTTTTATAGGTAGAACGGTTTGGTGAGACTTAAAACGGGAATTGTCAAAAAAATTGGGGGTGGCTTCGTGTTCAATATGTAGAGTGTAAGGAAAAGAATCTGCATCATTTGCAAAATCTGCGAGAGCAAAAAATTTCATCTTATAGTATCTAAACTTTTGCCTAGTCCTCAACTTTTGTACTTAATCCGTTTTTTAGTAAAAATATAGCCTTTTAAACAAAAAAAGACTCCTTAATTAGAAGTCTTCATATATTTTTGAAATTATTTTTTTTATTTTAACCGATAAGCTCTTTTGCCTGTGCCAAAGCAGCCTCGGTAATTTTGCTTCCTGAAAGCAACTGTGCAATCTCATTGAGTTTCTCAGCATCGCTTAAAGGAACAATATTAGATTGCGTTTTTCCGGCGATATCCTGCTTCACCACTTTGTAGTTATTATTTCCTTTGGCTGCAACCTGCGCGAGGTGAGAAATAACGATCAACTGCATATCTTTAGACATTTCACGCATTAGATTTCCGATTTCTTCAGCCACTTTTCCGGAAACACCGGTATCAATTTCATCCAAAATTAAAGTGGGAAGATCATCACTTTCTGCAATAATTTTTTTCACAGCCAACATAACTCTGGATCTTTCACCTCCTGAAATTGCCGTCTGAATCGGTTTTAGAGGGAAGCCAGAATTCGCCTGAAACAGCAGCTGGATATTTTCTCTTCCGAATTGATTGAATTCTGCAGCATCTTGCAGCTCTATATCAACTTTGGCTTTTTCAAGACCTAACTGCTTCAGCAGCTTTTCTGCTTTAGCAATAAATACAGGAACGCTTTTATTTCTGTTTTTAGCCAGCTTGTCCGCTAAAACCTGTAAAGATTTTTCTTTTTTAATAATATTCTCCTGAATTTCTATAATATATTCCTCCAATTCGGAAGCCCCTTTCTGTTCACCCGATAATTGATCTCTGAGCTCTTTTAATTCATTGATATCAGAAACATTATGTTTAATGAATAAGCTATTGATTTTATTATTAAGTTCAGTTAAAATCAAAAGGTTGGCGGGATTAATCTCTATTTTTTCAGATTCATTTTCAAGCTCGGAAATAATATCTTTTAATTCAACAAAAGACTGTTCCAGCCTTTCGTCAAGCTCTGCAAAACCACTGGACACTTCCGCGATCTTCGAAATTTTGCTTTTGGCTTCATTAAAAAATGACAGGATCCCGATTTCTTCCTGATGAAATCTCGATAATACCTGGCTCAGATTTTCCGAGATCATCTCAGCATTTTCCTGAACAGATAACTGGTTCTGAAGATCCTCAAAATCGACATCATCCAGATTCAGTTCCGTTAATTCATTCAGCAAAAACTGCTTGTAATCACTCTCTTTATTATTTTCAGCCAGCTGAGTCTGGAGTTTTTTAAGCTGACTTTTTAAACTTTGGAATTCTGAAAATTCAAACTGATACTCATCGATCAGTTTTTTGTTTTCCGAAAGCCCGTCGATTATTTTAAACTGATATTCAGAGGTAAAAAGATTAGAGGTTTCAAACTGAGAATGAATGTCGATCAGCTGAGAAGAAAGCTCTTTTAAAATATCCAGCGTTACCGGAACGTCATTGATGAACGCTCTTGATTTTCCAGAAGGTAAAATTTCCCTGCGGATAATGGTCTGATGCTCGTAATCGAGATCATTTTCGATAAAGAACTTTTTGAACTGATTATTTAAAGCAAATTCCGTTTCCACTACGCTTTTATCTTCCGATTTTGCAATGGATTTTACATCTGCTCTTTCTCCTAAAATCAGTCTCAGTGCTCCCAGAATAATAGATTTACCAGCTCCCGTTTCACCGGTGATTACCTGTAAACCGTTTTTCAATGATACTTCAAGCGTATCAATTAATGCAAAATTTTTAATATAAATTCTTGACAGCATCGATTAAGCTAATTACTTTAGATATTGCAAATATAGAACTTTAGAACGGGAAAAAATTATTTCCACTTGCTCCATCTGGCATCCGTATTCTTAGGTGAGAACATCATCATCAACTGTTTAAGATCCGCAATATTAATGCCTCCGTTATTCGTTGAGTTGAAAACGTTGAAGATCTCATCTGCCTTATTTGTAATGAAAAGATCGAAAAAATAATTCTGTGTAAATGAGTTCTCGTACATTTTCAGCTGCATCAAGGCATCGAAAATCACTTTTTTAGCCTGAGTCTGATCCTGATTGAATAAATTATCCATTCCGGCTCTGTGATATGAATAAAATGAAGAACGAAGCTGTGCCATATTAGGGTTAAGAATCTCTCTTATCAATTGGGAACGGTTTCTTGGTTCATTTACCTGCTTCCATCCATCATAATTATTCTGAGATTCTCCATTTTGGGCAATCTGTTGAGCTTTTTGAAACCACTGTGTTCCTCCCATCGACTGGAAACTGTCTGCGTCGTATCCTAAGATCAGATATACATAAAAACTCACCACATCGATCAGGTTTTTACCTGAAAACTGTCTCTCATTAAAGATAAGATTTTCATTTTCAACATATTCAAAAGAGAATCGTTGATCCTGAAGATTGATTAAAGGAGATTCATAATTGGTATTGAAAACCGGACGAACTGCCTGAACCACTATACTGGCTTTGAATCTGTTTCCGTCTCTTTCCGCAATAACAATTGCAAAATTCGACTTGATCTTCTCAAAATTCTGAAGCCTTTTTCCTGTCCAGCTTGTATTATTAATGAAATCACGCAGACTTTTCTCCAACGCTTTAAATGCCTGGGTATTACTCCCCTGCACCTGTTGAGAATTCACCTGAACGGTAGCCAGTAATTCCTGAGAGAAACCTGTCGTAAATATGAAAAGCAGTAAAAATAAACTTATAATTTTTTTCATTGTCGTACTAAAAATTGAAAACGGAAATTTATTAAAATTATTTTAAAAGTTGAGTTTCAACGAAATCCAGAATATCTTTTGCCACATCATCCTTTGATTTTAAATCAAATTCTTTTTTTTCTGTTTTGGTGAATATCTTTATTTTATTGGTATCGTTCTTGAAGCCCGCACCACTGTCCCGAAGGGAATTCAGAACAATCATATCCAGATTTTTCTTTACCAGCTTGCCTTTTGCATTTTCTTCTTCATTTTGGGTTTCCAGGGCAAAACCAACTAAAAACTGCTGTTTTTTCTTTTCGCCCATCGTCTTCAGAATGTCCGGATTTTTAATCAGTTCAATCGTCAGGCTTTCATCATTTTTTTTAATCTTCTCTTTTGCAACTTCCTTCGGAGCATAATCTGCAACAGCAGCGCTTCCTATTGCAATATCCACATCTTCATAAAATTCAAAAACTTTATCCAGCATTTCTTTGGCGGAAGTCACTTTATGTAAATCAATATTTTTATGATGAATCGTCTGCGAGCTAGGTCCTGAAACCAAAATTACTTTCGCTCCTCTTTTAGAGGCTTCTTCAGCTAAGGAAAACCCCATTTTACCGGATGAATGATTTCCTATAAATCTCACAGGATCAATGGCTTCATAAGTAGGTCCGGCAGTGATCAAAACTGTTTTTCCTTCAAGACTTTTATTTTCATTTGAATTAAAAAAATCTTCCACTGCTTTTGCAATGGTTTCAGGTTCAGCCATTCTTCCCTGGCCTACCAATCCGCTCGCCAGTTCTCCGCTTTCAGCAGGAATAATAAAATGTCCGAAATCTTCCGCTATTTCCAGATTTTGTTTTGTAGACGGATGTTGGTACATATCCAAATCCATTGCCGGAGCGATAAAAACAGGGCATTTTGCAGACATATAGGTCGCAATAACCAAGTTATCACACATCCCGTGAGTCATTTTAGCCAAAGTATTCGCTGTACATGGAGCCATAAGAATTACATCTGCCCAGAGCGCCATTTCCACGTGGCTGTTCCACGTTCCGTTATCACTGTAAAAATCAGAATACACCGGTTTTTTGGATAAAGTGGATAAGCTGAGCTTGGTAACGAAGTTTTCCGCATCAGGTGTCATAATAACCTGTACTTCCGCACCTTTTTTTATAAAATCTCTTATCAGAAAATGAATTTTATAGGCTGCAATACCTCCCGAAACAGCTATGAGAATCTTTTTCCCTGAAACGCTCATGTAGTTTTAATTTTAGAACACTAAATTACTTATTTTTTCTCAGAACGCAGCTTTATACAATGACAAAGGTCATAAAAGAAATAACTCCTTTATGACCCTCATCTATAAAAAACATATTGTATTTTATTTTCTTTCTTCAGTTTTTCTGAAGTAAACATCTTCATTTAACCACTCTTCAATTGCGATAGAAGTCGGCTTCGGAAGTTTTTCGTAGTGCTTGGAGATTTCGATCTGCTCTCTGTTTTCGAAAACTTCTTCTAATGTAGAATTGTGAACAGCAAATTCGTCCAGCTTATTATGAAGCTCCGTACGAATTTCAGCATTAATCTGCTCTGCTCTCTTTCCCATGATAACAATAGCCTCATAGATTGAACCTACTTTATCTTCAATCTTATCCTTATCGTAAGTAATCGTATTTACTTCTGCTTTTGTATCTTTTACACTCATTTTGAGAAATTTATTTTATTTTAAGATGGCAAATTTACGAATTATCTTTGAATTTTGAAAGTCGCTGCCGGCGGAGGGGTCTGAATCGCTGCACTATCCCTCTGGATCTGCATTGCTTTCTTCTGAGCATCGATCTGATTTTTCTCCTGATCAACAGATTTCTGCCTTGCCGCGAGCTCATCCGCTTCTTTTTTCTGTTTTGCCGTTAATGTTGCTATTCTTTCTTCCGTATTCTTTTTAACAATAACAAAATTGGCCTTTTCTCTCTCCAGTTTCTTTCTAAGATCCAGGGCTGTTTTCGCATATTCTGTATCCGGAAGGTCTTTTTCAACCTGTCTTGTAAATGCCAGAGCACTTTCGATACGTTCATCTTTCAAATCATAAACAGATTTCACAGCAAGCTGGTATCTGGAATCCATGATGTAACCATATATTTTCGGACGCAGCTTAGTACTTGGGAAATCGTTCAGTACATTTTCCAATGCGGCATTTGCAGCTTTATATTCACCCATTTTGAAATACTGTCTTGCATTTTCAAAAGCTTTAAATTCAAGCTTGTAAGACAATTCATCAATCATGGTATTGATATTCTTAGATCTTTCAGAATTCGGATATTCATTCAAAAAGCTTTGGAGCTCGTTGATAGCCAACTCTGTACTGGACTGGTCCAGATTATAATCCATTGAACCTTCATAATAACAAAGTGCCGATAAATAAGCGGCTTCTTCAGCTCTCGGATCTTTTGGAAAATTGATCGCAAAGTTTTTGAACTGATGACCTGCCAATTTATAATTTTTGTCATAATAATTGGCAGAAGCCGTATTATAAGCAACATTAGGGAAATCATCTGTTCCGGCAACAAGATTCGCAAGTCTGTCATACAGTGCCAAAGCATTTTTCCATTTCTTTTTAGCGAAGTTTTCGTTGGCTACTTTCAGGATGTAAGCTTTGTCAGCACTTTTCATTGCTTTGTCTTGCTGACTGATACATGATGACACCACAACTACAGCAAAAAGACCTAAAATATATTTTTTCATATAAAAAGTTCAACAGTTTTCGGATTTTATAACCGATCTATTAATTTGCAAAAATATAACTTTTTTGTCAATAGATTTTTTTTTATGAATATTTAACGTAATTTTAGTCTGCTGCGTATCCCAAAATAGCAAAAACACTCATTAAAAGATTCATTCTCACTTTTTTTTCTGCTTCTTTTGCGTAAGCTTCCTCATTTTTGCTCGGAACATACAATTCATAAAAATTTTTATTCCTGATCACAAATAAAGTAGAACCTATAATTGTTGTCAAGATGTCTTCCGGTCTTGGAGTATAGGTAAAAACCCCTGATGCTACACCCTTTTTGATGACATCATCCAGTTTTTTTACAAATAGCTGATAGAAATCCAACAGTTCATCCTTTAGGTTTTCGGTATGCCGAAGCTCCTGCGTCACAAAACCATGGAAATAATTATACTTAAATAACTGAGAAACGATATATTTAATAATTTCCTTCATCTGCATTTCCGGTTTCCCGTCTTTTATGGTGTCTGCAAATTCAGAAAAATTCTCTCTGGTCTTCAGCACGCGATACTGATAGAGATAGGACATCATTTTTTCCTTTGAACCAAAATAATAGGATATCATGGCAACATTAATATTGGCCTTTGAGCAAATATCTCTTACCGATGTTCCCTCATATCCCTTCTTAGCAATCAGCTCTTCAGCGATATCTAAAATGTGGATCTGTTTTTCTGTGAATTTTTTTCTCATACATATGGCATTCAGGTAAAGTTAAGAAATTTTTAAGAAATTTATAAACGTTCGTTTAAGAAATTTACGTTAAATCTAAATTAGTCGTATTTTTGGCTATGGATTTTTTTGATTTTCATCATCATAAAGAATATACCCGCAACGGAATCTATAATCTTGATATCAATACCGTTCCGCCGGACTTTTCTTATTCAATTGGCATCCACCCAAAAGACATTGATACTCAGAATATTGACAATCAATTAAATTGGTTAAACAACAATATCACCGAAAACTGTTTTGCCATTGGAGAATGCGGGTTGGATTCCTTTGCAGAAACAGATCAGGAAATTCAGGAAAGGATCTTTCTGAGACAGATACAGCTCGCCAACGAAATAAAGAAACCCATCATCATTCATTGTGTGAGGAAATTTTATGAAGTCATCTCTTTAAAAAAGTATTCGCGACAACCAATGATTATTCATGGTTTTAATAAAAAACAAAGCATTGCCGATGATTTGCTTAAGAATAATTTTTATCTGAGTTTTGGAAAAGCCGTTTTGTATAATTTATCTTTGCAAAATACTTTGAAAATGATTCCTTTAGACAGGATCTTTTTAGAAACCGATAATGAAGACTTCCCTATCGAAGAATTATATCTGAAGGTTTCAGAAATTAAGCAGATTTCTTTGGAAAATTTAAATAAACAAATTGCAGAAAATTTAGAGTTAATAAAAAATGGATAAATACTGGTTGGAGAGAACAGAGCTTCTTGTTAAAGAAGAAGGTCTGGAAAAATTGAACAAAGCAACTGTCCTGGTAGTAGGATTAGGAGGGGTCGGGTCTTTTGCCGCAGAATTTTTAGCAAGAGCCGGTGTTGGAAACATGACCATTGTAGATGGCGACACCGTAGATATCACCAACATCAACCGACAGCTCCCCGCTTTACGATCTACTGTAGGAAAACATAAGGTAGAGGTAGTTGCTGAAAGACTTTTGGATATTAATCCGGATCTTAATCTCACTAAAATCAATGAGTTTCTGAATCCTGAAAGGATGGATGAAGTTTTAGATTCCGACACATTCGATTACGTTTTGGATTGTATCGACAGCGTAACCCCAAAGCTCACTTTAATTATTGCAGCAAAAAGAAGAAGGATAAAAATCGTAAGCTCTATGGGTGCCGGCGGAAAGACAGATCCTAGCAAAGTTATGGTTAGAGATATCAGCAAAACCGAACATTGCCACCTTGCAAGACAGGTAAGAAAAAGACTTAAAAAAGTAAAGATCGACAAAGGCGTACGTTGTGTCTTCGCTAACGATATTCAGGATGAAGAAAGTTTAAAAATGACAGACGGAACCAATTATAAGAGATCTTTCTACGGAACCATCAGTTATATGCCAGCTATTTTCGGACTGTACACAGCTTCTGAAGTAATTACTTATTTATTAGAAAAAAAATAATATTTTTCTATTATATTTAAAGATGCTTCGACTTTGCTCAGCCTGACAATTCTAATACCAACTGTCTTATTTTAGCAGTAAAATTGTAGTGGTGTCATGCTGAGCGAACCCGAAGCATATCTATTAAAATCAAAAAAGAAGAAAATTTCCCCTATATTTACAGTCCGTAAATGACAAATTTCAAATATCCCAGAGCCGAAAAACTCAAAAAAAACACAGAGATCTCTTTGCTTTTCGAAAAAGGCAAATGGAAAACGAATGGGAATTTGAGAATTATTGTGCTAAAAGATAAGCCTTCAGCGCCTGTTGAAAGTACTAAATTTGCAGTTTCGGTTTCTAAAAAATATTTCAAAAAAGCGGTTCACCGAAATCGTATCAAAAGACTTTTGCGTGAATGTTATCGTTTAAACAAAGAAATTTTCAAAGAAGCTTTTGGTGAAAAAACAGCGGCGATGCTGTTTTGGGTTTCCCCGGAATTACCACAGAAATTTCAGGAGGTTGAAGTGCAGTTTATCAAACTTTGCCAGGCCCAACACCAGAAAAAAAATTAATCTTTGCCTTTGCCTAGCATTTTTTTCGTCAATTTAACCTGTCATTATTTCGAATTATATTGTTGGGTTTTGTAACTTTAGGGAAAACAATTAATCTGAAAATTAAAATGTTAGACCAAATTCCCTATTTACCTTATGTCATAAGTGCCTTTATTGGAATCGGATTGGCAGCAGCCACAGGATTTCGGGTATTCCTTCCCCTATTTGCCGTAAGTTTAGCTTCCTTTATGGGTTGGATTCCAATGAACGAACACTTTGAATGGCTTTCCGGACTTCCCACGCTAATAACCACAGGAATTGCAACCATCGTGGAAGTTTTAGCCTATTATATTCCTTTTGTAGATCATCTCTTGGACACCTTATCCATTCCACTGGCGACTATTGCGGGATCTGTACTTTTTGCCAGTCAGTTTGCAGATTTGGGAACTTTTCCTCAATGGGCGCTGGCGCTTATTGCCGGAGGAGGAACGGCAGCTACCGTCAGTTCAGGGTTTGCCGGAATCCGGGCCGCTTCCACCATGACTACGGGGGGACTGGGAAATTCAGTCGTAGGCACCACAGAAACTGCAGGAGCAGGGATTATGGCGGTTTTAGCAATGATTTTACCTATTTTAGCGGGTATTTGCGCTATTATTTTAGTAATCTTTATTTTAGTTTCGGGACGAAAATTTTGGAAAAAATTAAAAACAAGAAACACAGCCCGCAGCACTCCATAAAAAATCCCGATCTTAAAAACCGGGACTTCTGCTATTAACTTCTTGTTCTTATATCTTTTACTTCCTGAATTTTAGCTTCGAAATGCTTTTTTCTTTCCGGATGTTTTTTGATCAGTATTTCAAAAGCTTTAATGGCTTTGGTATATAATTTCTGTTCTGTATATAAATTGGCCAGTGTTTCTGTCATTAGGTGGGAAATATCTCCGGTTTTTTCTTTAACCACATAGGAGCTTTCATCTTTTAACTGACTGATTCTGGGATTATTTTCAATAAAGGACTCTATTGCTTTGGCTTTGGTCTGTGTTTTCTGCTTTTCTTCCTCCTCGGGTCTGTCAATCTTCAGCCAACTTTGCCAGGTATTGATAAATCCCGGAACATTACTGTCCAGAATATTGGGTAATTTCTTTTCTTCCGAAGCAGGTTTAATTTCCTCCGCCTCTTCTTCCTGAATTTCTTCCGTAACAGGCTCGGCTGGTTTCCAGCTGGATATATCAGAACCAAAGAAAGAAACATTCATTACGGGAGTTTCTTCATCTGAATCAGATGATTCCTTGTCTTCTACAGGCGCTTCCGGAGTATTTATTTCTTTTGATTTATCTTCAATCAAGTCAGAATCCTCCTCAGCGATCAGTAAAACTTCTTCTGTTTCCTCTTCCTCTCTAACCTCCTCAGCTTCTGGAGTCTCAACAATTACAGGTTCTGTTTTAGATACTTCATTTTGCTGATTTTTTGACAATAAAGAATCAGGAACGTGAGATTCAAAATTCATCGGTTTCCATGAAGATTTTACTTCTTCAACTTCTGAAGCCGCTTCATCATTTTCACTATTTGTTTCTTCAGTTTGTTCTGAAGGCAACGGCTCATTTCCTTCAATAGTTTCAACGATTTCAGCTACAGAATCTTCTTCTTTTACCTCTTCAGATTTAATCTCAAAATTTTGAGTTTCAGCAAAACTTATATCGTGGTTTACAACAGGCTCAGGTTCTTCTTTCGTTTCAGAAACTATTGATTTTGTTTCCTTCATTTTCTTTTCAACCTCTTCAATTAAACGACGCATTTCGTCTTCATGTTTATTGATATTCGGTTGAGCAACCTCCTCCTCTTGGATTGGCGCTTCAATACGTTCAGATTCAATTTTAACTTCGGGAAGAAAAGAATCCGTACCGTGAAAACTTAATTCGGACTCATCTTCAACAATCATTTCCTCAGCGAGGTCCGAGGTAATTTCTTCCTCATGAATAATCGTTTCGGAAGTAAATTGGGTATCTTTTTCCTCTGCTGAATGATGCTCTTCTTCAATAATTAATTCTTCTTCCGTGGTATTTAATTCAGAATCAGATTCAATATTTTCTTTTTCGGTTTCTTCCTGAGTTAGAGTTAGATTTACTTCCTCATCTTCAACTTCAGTATTTCCTAAAGCTTCTGTTTCAGGATGTAATGTTTTTGTTTCGTGGAAAGCTATATTTTCTTCCTCATTGACGGTTTCTTCCACCGCTTCTGAAGAAATATGATCATTATTAATGATAACTTCAGGCGTAAATTCAGCATTTTTGTCAGCAAGTGTTTCATTCATGAAATCTTCTTCGCCTTCAAATAAAATCCGGTTTCTTTCGCCGTTTACGTAAATATAATTTGAATCAATTTGAGAGGTCTGAGTTTCGCAAGATTCCTGATCTTCACTAATTTCAGGCTTTTCAGGTTCTGCGATTACCGCTTCCGGCTCAACAGGCATTGATAAGCTTTGATTGATATCCTCTTGATTAATCTCTATTTGCTGAACCTTATCTTCTCTTTTCAGAGGGAAATTACTGCTTTTATAAACATATTGGAAATTATTTTTTACATCTTCCTCTTTCGGTTTTTCAGCCTTTTCAACGACTTCAGGTTTTGGCTTTTCTTTCTGTTGAATTTTACCGTTAATTAACTGATACAAAATCTTTTTATCAGTAGTATAAGCCGCTGTCGTTGAAAGCTCTTTCCGGTAATTTTCTGTATCAAAAAGGTGAACCCCATACAAGTGCAGCGCCCTGATATTCTGAATATAGGGAAAAGAATTAATCTCTTCTTTCAAAAGACCAAGATCTTCCGACTGAATGTGTTTCGGGTTCTTTAATAATTCTAAAACTCTGGGATTCATCTTACCAATTGGCTACAATATCGTTAAATATTTTATTAATAATTCTGTCTGTCACAATTTTCACCTGAGATGCCTCAATATCCGATTGCGACAAACTACTGTTGAAAACGGCCTCGTCAGAATACGTTCTGTCAAAGCTGGAATCCGGATGGATTTTATTTTCATAATGCACCTTCACCGTGATCGTGAGCTTATTCTGTGATTCTTGAACAACACCTCCCACATTGTTACTCGTGGTAGTAGAACTGATGGTTGTTGGCGAAATAGAATAATCTGTAATTTCACCCTCAATCAGGATATCAGGATTTTCTTTGGTCCCTTTTAAAGTTGTTCTCTGTAAAAACCGGTTCTGAATATCGGTTGAAAACTGTTGTGCCAACGCCGGATTTACCAACGCCGCATTATTCGGAAATTCATTGATCTGTACCGTCTTTTCATCCGTTAAAGACGAACCTGTAAAACTGTAGCAAGACTGCAAAAATCCTAAACAGATAAACAAAAGCCCTATAAATATAGGCTGATTTATTTTAATTTGGCTTAATTTAATATTCATTTTTTAGTCCGATTTCTTTTATTTCGTCATGCTCAATCTGCTGCATTGCATCTTCAAAAGCAAAATAGTTGGCTGTATAATTAAAAGGTAATGTCAATAAAATACCTATTCCGCATGCTAAAATCCCCAATTGAGAAAGCATTCCTACAACAATTGCAAACCCCAGAATCGACCAGAAGTTCCCTTTTGTCATTATTTTAGACATATTCCAAGCTTTTTTAATGTCTTTTACTTCTCCTAATGAAATGAGAGCCGGAATATAAAATCCTCTGAAAATAACATAAAATAAAGCGATATAAAAAACAATCATACAAACCGCGGCCATCACTGAACCTACCGCAGAATCGTCACCGCCAATCCTTGTAAGAAGGGCAATAAAAAATAGTGGAATGAAAAGCAGAAGCATACCACCCAATATAATCAGCTGCAACATCAAATAAGGCATAAAATCATCAAAATTAAAAATTTCTCCGGGTCCTGATGTGGTTTGCCCTTTTCTGAGTTTCCGGCAATATTTATACAAATTACCCATCCCCAACAGCCCACAAAGCGGAATAAATGTCATGATCATACAAAAAATAACAGCGAGTAAGAGATTTCCGAAATTATTTTTCAGAAATTCAAATCCGTTGCTCAGGTATTGCCCAAATTTAAAATCGATTGGTTTCGCGTTCAGTTCCGTCATGTATGTGTTATTTTATTAATTTAGTCTTCCAGGTTATATTGTTTTATTTTCCTGTATAAAGTTCTCTGGGAAATTCCCAACTCGTCCGCGGCTTTGTTTCTTCTTCCTTTATGCTTTTCTAAAGCCTTAACGATCAAATCTTTTTCATTATTCTGAAGGGATAAAGATTCAGGTTTATTTTCCTCAATTTCAATATCTTCTATATCTTCATAACTTTCATCCTGTGATGCAATGATTGTTGAATTCTGCACAACAGGCGTATTATTTCCGTTTTCAAAATACAATAAAGAATTCTGGCTTACAGACTGTTGTGCTTCAGGGGTATAAATTCTGTTGATCAGATTTTTCTCCTGATTGCTTAAATCTCCTCCTCCGCGATTTTTTATTAATTCCGAAGTTAAGGATTTTAAATCATTTATATCGTTTCTCATGTCGAAGAGAATCTTATACATAATTTCTCTTTCGCTGCCAAAATCGTTTTGTTTTTGGGTATTGGGTGTATTAACCACCATGGGAAGATGCGTTTCCATGGGAATATATTCCGCCAGTTTTTCAACCGTTACATACCTGTCTCTTTCCACAACCGTCATTTGCTCCACCAGGTTTCTCAGCTGACGGACATTCCCGGGAAAAGAGTAATTCTCAACATAATGAACGGCACTTGGCTCCAGTTCCAACTCAGGCATTCTGTATTTTTCTGCAAAATCGATTGCAAATTTTCTGAATAACAAATGAATGTCTCCCTTTCTTTCTCTAAGAGCCGGCATATCGATCTGAACGGTATTTAAACGATAATACAAGTCCTCACGGAATCTTCCGTCATGAATTGCCTTCATCATATTCACGTTGGTAGCCGCAACAATTCTCACATTGGTTTTCTGTACCTGAGAAGAACCTACTTTCATAAATTCACCGCTTTCCAACACCCTTAATAAACGAACCTGCGTCTGTAAAGGAAGTTCCCCCACCTCATCAAGAAATATCGTTCCGCCATCAGCTACTTCAAAATATCCTTTTCTCGTCGTTGTTGCTCCGGTAAAAGCTCCTTTTTCGTGTCCGAACAATTCAGAATCGATCGTTCCCTCAGGAATTGCTCCACAGTTAACAACAATATACGGCTGGTGTTTTCTTTTTGATTCTGAATGAATGATTTTCGGGATAAATTCTTTCCCCACACCACTTTCTCCAATTACTAAAACGGAAATATCGGTGGGTGCTACCTGGATGGATTTTTCCAAAGCTCTGTTTAAAGCCGGAAAGTTCCCAATGATACCAAAGCGGTTTTTTATATTTTGTAGCTCGTTGCTCATAAGTAAATTTTAAGAATATTGATTTAAATTTAATCTACAACTCTTCAATCTGTTTTCTGTAGACTTTGTTGAAATGATGAGTGTAAGCATCCTTCATGATCTTTCCCTCATCGTACGTTCTTAAGGCTAACCTTTTTAAATCCAAATAATCCTTGTTTCTAATTTTAGAAACTTTACTTTTAAAATATATATTTTCAGCAAAGTCGAATTCTTTGCTTTGTTTTTCGAAATTTTCTAAGGCTTTATCATACCTTCCTAATTCAAAATAAGTTACTCCTAACTGATAATGATCAAAAAGACCTTTGAAATAATTTTTTGATGCTAAGAGATTTTCAATAAGGTGTACTGCCTTATCTTTTTCTCCCAAAGCACTATAAGACAGCGCTCTGATGATTTCAAGATTATAATCTCCGTTTAAAGATCTTCCCAGATCTTCGGGATAGTATTTCTTAAATTCTTCTAAATCAACGATTGCTCCTTTATAATCTCTTAGAAATTGAAATCTGCACCAACCTCTGTATCCTAAGTGCATTCTTGGATCTAAAGCAACTGCTTTATCAATCAGTAATTTCCAGGTAATAAAATCGCCGTTTTTCAGATAGGGAACTGCTTTTTCCATATAGGCATTGGAAAAAGTAGGACATAAGCCTATTGCTTTATCAAATGCTTCCTGAGACTCTCTTAAACCCTGTCTGTCTGAAGCCCAGTTGTATTGCTCACAAGCTTTTTTGCAGTCTTCACCCTCTATCGCATTGCAATTAACCTGTGCGATAGTATTGGTATAAACGATAAGTAATAAAAAGCTAAGGTAATACCTCTGAAACTTTTCCATTCTCAATTTTATAGGTTAAATATTGATAATAGCCTATTTTAACACCGCCTTTCATCTCTTTGGGAATCCACCCGTCAAGAGATTTTGTAAAGAGCAACAATTTATTCTCCAAATCCTGATCTAAATTTTTTTCTTTAAAATCAGAATCCATATGCTGCCCTCTGAATAATCCGGTCTTTCCATCACAATTTACAATAAATCTGACGGTAAAATAACCGTTAATATCTTTTTTAGAGAAAATATTTTCTCTCTTTAACTTTTCTTCAATGGCAATTTTTTCTCCTCTATAATTAAAGCCCTGATTTCCTTGATAATATTGAATCGGTACCAGCTTCTCTGGAATACACTTTTTAAAATCAGCATCATCCAATTCTGAATCAAATTCAATATTTCCTACTGTTGAAGGATATTTACTGACATTTTTCTCTGTCTGACATGACATCAAAACAAATGAAAAAAATATTAAAAAATAAATAACCTTCATCACTTTCTTTAATGATCTGCATTCAAAATATGTACAAAATCTTCCTTACTAGGCAATACCGTGAGATATTTGCTGGCAAAAATCTGCTCATTATCTTCCGGCAAAGTATATCGCACCAGTGCTTCACTTTTATCCTGGCATAGGATAATTCCTACTGTTTTATTTTCATCCACCAACTTCACTTCACGATCGTAGAAATTAACATACATCTGCATCTGCCCGATATCCTGATGTTTTAATTCACCAATTTTCAAATCAATTAATACAAAACATTTCAGAATTCTGTTATAAAAAACCAAATCGATCTTGAAATGCTTTTCATCAAACGTTATTCTGTTTTGTCTTGCCACAAAGGTAAAGCCCGTTCCTAATTCTAAAAGAAAATGCTCTAACTTATTAATTAATTCACTTTCTAAATCATTTTCAGAATAATTAGACCTTTCCGGCAGGCCAAGAAATTCCAAAATATAAGGATCTTTGATAAAGTCTTTTGGTTTTTCTATAATTTGTCCTTTTTCCGAAAGTTGAAGAATCTCTTCCTTATTTTTGCTTAAAGACAACCTTGCATAGAGCGCAGAGTCATATTGTCGCTGTAATTCTCTTAAGCTCCAGTTATTTTTAAAACTTTCAATTTCGTAAAATTTTCTTTCATGCTCATCTTTTATACGCATCAGCTTTAAATAATGTGACCATGAAAGATTAAAACTAACAGGATCAACGTGTTGAACTGAGCTATTTTGAGAATTCGTCAACAGTGTTGACGAAATCTGGTGAGAATAAGTTCTATAGAAAAACCTCATTCTGTCAAGATTTTCAACTGAAAACCCTTTACCAAATCTTCCCGTAAGGTGTAAGGACAGATCTTTTAGAATTGATTTCCCATATTCCGCACGGTTTTCACCGTTCTGTTCATCTTCTACAATCATTCTTCCAATCTCATAATAAGTGAGAACCATGGTATGACTTATCACAGCAACTACATTCTTTCTGGCATTATCCAATAATGCAGAAATATTCTGTATGAGTTGTTGTGACTGTAGGTTACTCATTATCTAAGGATCAAAAACTTTAATTCTCCACTTCTCGTCCTAAAAGCGTGCCTTGCGTGTTATCATAAACAAAAACGTTCACAATGTCACCAATTTTCTGTCCTTCTGCCATATCGAAAACACAAACTGCATTCTGAGAGTTTCTGCCTTTCCACTGATTTTTATTCTTTTTGGAAGTTCCTTCAATTAAAATCTGGTGAACTCTTCCTACATAACCAGCCATTCTTTTTCTTGACAATTCGCCCTGTAAAGCGATAACTTCAGCCAGACGTCTTTGTTTTACGTCTGCCGGAATATTGTCTTCCATTTTCTTGTGAGCAGGCGTTCCCGGTCTTTCTGAATAGGCGAACATATAACCGTAGTCATATTCCACTTCTTTCATCAAACTTAAAGTATCCTGATGATCTTGTTCCGACTCATTGCAAAAACCAATGATCATATCTTGTGAAAAAGAAATATCCGGAACAATTTCTTTAGCTTTTTTAATTAAATCTAAATATTCCTCACGCGTATGTTGTCTGTTCATGGCTTCAAGCATATTATTGCTTCCGCTCTGAACCGGTAAATGAACGTATTTACAAATATTTTCGTGCTTTGCCATCATCTTGAAAACATCAAGACTCATATCCTGAGGATTCGACGTTGAGAATCTGATTCTCATTTCCGGAACGGCCTTAGCCACCAAATCAAGCAAGTGAGCAAAATTAACAGCAGTAGCTTTTTGCATTTCAGAAGCTTTGGCGAAATCTTTCTTCGGTCCGCCACCATACCAAAGGTAAGAATCTACGTTTTGACCCAACAATGTAATTTCTTTATAACCACTGTTCCAAAGATCTTTACATTCATCCAAAATAGAATGTGGGTCTCGGCTTCTTTCTCTACCTCTCGTAAACGGAACCACACAGAACGTACACATATTATCGCAACCTCTGGTAATAGTAACATACGCTGTTACCCCATTTCCGCCTAAACGAACCGGGTTAATGTCTGCATAAGTCTCTTCTTTGGAAAGAATTACATTAATTGCATCTCTTCCGTCTTCAGTTTCTTTCAAAAGGTTTGGTAAATCTCTGTAAGCATCGGGACCAACTACAAGGTCGACCAATTGCTCTTCCTCTAAAAATTTAGTTTTAAGCCTCTCTGCCATACACCCAAGAACACCCACCGTCATATTCGGTTTTTCTTTCTTCAGATTTTTAAACTGAGAAAGACGCATTCTTACGGTCTGCTCCGCTTTTTCACGGATTGAACAGGTATTTAAAAGAATAAGATCTGCTTCTTCAACCTTCATTGTTGTGTTGTATCCCTGTTCATTAAGGATAGAAGCAACGATTTCGGAATCTGAGAAATTCATTTGACAACCATAGCTTTCCAAAAATAATTTTTTAGAATTTTCAGGTCTCTCTGCAATTGCAAAAGCCTCTCCCTGCTTGGTTTCGTCTATATATTTTTCTTGCACGATAGTCTTGTTTAAGGTTTAAAGCCTAAAATTTATGGTTCATTGCATATCACTTTGAACTCAAAATAGTAAACTTTGAACTTATTGAATTTGCAAAGATACAAAATATTGAGACAGAATGGCAGGGCTATTACATCGGACCAAAATTTAGGGGCAATCTAAACCTGTAATTTACCGGTACACCACCTACTGTAGCGGGATTCCATTTCTTTTTGATACTTTTTATCCCTCTGATAATTCTATCATCAAAATCTTTAACACCTGACGATTGTTCTAGACTTACATCTCCTATAGTACCATCTGCTTTTACAACAAAAATGGCTACCAGTTTAAAAGCTTCTTTCCATTGGAAACCGTCAAGATTAATTTTTTTCCCAACTTCTTTACGAAACTGATTGATGCCACCAGGCAGATTTTCAAATAAAGCAGGATTTGCCTGAGGAATATATCCTTCCTTATAGTTTTCAAACAAGTCGTTTGGGAGAACAAAAAAGCCAGCAACAGCTTTCTTTTTACCGCCATCTATTTCTGCAGGATTCCATTTGTTCATATATCTTAAAACCTGCAATCCAAGATTGTATGCACATTTATTTTTTTCAGCGAGCTCTTTATTTGTATCGTCTTTTACATATTTTACAGTTGCATCTTCCCCGATAAGAACTTTAAGATAAAAAACTTCATCTTTATTATCACAAGGTTTTAGATTTTTATCAATTAAAACCTGGTGAAAATCTTTGTAAAACTGTACTTCTCCATCACCATAAGGATTTTGGAGATGAGGATAATGATAGTACTCGGATGCTACCTGCTGCCCGAACATTGGCAATGCCAGGGCCACTCCCAATAAAGGAAATATTTTGCTAATCATGATTACAGTGGAAAATTTGACTTTAAAAATACATTTTAAACCTACAGCATTGTCTGTTGGCATTTTGCTTTTGTTTTTTTAAGCAGATGTACTACCATTTATCTTTGAAATTTCCATTACATTATTTTAACCCCTTCGGGGTTTTAAGATAAATTCAAAAAGAAAACAGGATAACATCTTCAATATGATCTTACAAATCGGTGGCTATAGAAGATAAGTTCATTTTAATTTTGATTTGTGAAGCAATAGGCTGACCATTGCATGAAGCCGGCGTCCAGTTCTTTTTTATTCTTCTTACGACATACTTCATGTCATCATAAAAATACTCACTATTCGGCACTTTCGGAGAACCTACAATATCCGTTACTTTTCCCTTTTCATCGATTGTTAAAGTAAATGTAAATTCACCATTCAGTACGTAAAAATCCGAATTTAGATAATCATACATAAACTTCCTGAGTGTTTCCTTGTAAACTGTGACTCCGCCTTCAAAAGCAGCAGCTTTAAACCCGCTACAATTTTTAGCAGCAATCTGAAAAAGAGGCTCTTTAATATCTATCTTCAAAATGCTTTTATTAGATTCTGTTACAGGCGTATCATCTCTATCTTCAACATCATATTGCGCCATTGCAAGATTTGAAATAAAAAGTCCTATACATAACGCTATTATCTTCATATTTTTTTTATTTATCATTAATTAAAACAAAATTACACCAAAAAAACTTCACACAAAATGATGAAGTTTTTTTAATTGATCGATAAGAACTAAAACAATTTATGCCTGTAAAGGCTGAACTTTAGCTTTAATTCCCGTTTCTCTTAACATTAATGAAACAATGATGGCCACAACAATTCCTGAGATCCAAAATAAAATAGAATGCTGAAAATGTAAATCTCCCGCAGAATCTCCTAAACTCTTTCCGAACCAACGGCTGAAAACCGGGCTCAGTAAAGTCGTAACTCCGAATGTAATGAAATTGATCGCTCCCGTTGCACTTCCTTTTACAAAATCAGGATTAGCTTCTTTAATAACAGAATAAGGAATCATTGCCGCTCCGGATCCTAACCCAAGAATAAACATACTGATCTTCGCTGGGTATAATTCCGGAAGATAAATTAATTGTAGTAAACTTAAAATCATCACCACAGCTCCGGCAATCAAAACTGGTTTTCTGCGACCCATTTTATCAGTAATAAAACCTAATAACGGACAACCGAAAACCCAACCAAACGCAACCATCGCACTGGTAATCGCAGCATCATGAAAGACAAACTGCTTATCTTTTTCAAAAAAAGCAACTGCCCAGGTCATCGCAAATATGGTTGTTGGCGCAAATAAAAGCCCGGAAATAATTCCGCAAAGCCATGATTGAGGGTTTTTAAAAACAATTTTATAAGGCTCCAGATAGCCCATAGGTTTTACTCCCGTCTCTGTGGATTCCTCTGCTTTCTTCTCTTTAGGAATAACGAAAAACAATCCGAAAGCAGTGATAATAGTGGCAATTCCTGACCAAAGCCAGAAAGTATCAATATTTACACCTTCTTCTACCCAAGGCCCAACCACAAATTGCCCGGCCGTTCCGCCCAACATTCCGATACATTGCGTAAAGCCGATTGCCGTAGCCAATGACTTTGAAGAAAAACCTTTACTTGCCAGATATACACAGCCAGGAAATGCAAAAGCACAACCCGCGCCCTGCAGCAATCTTCCGGAAACTCCGGCCACCTGACTGGAAATTAAAAATAACAGACACCCGATTCCCAAAATAAGCGTTCCTACAAAAAGTGATTTTTTGCCACCAAATTTATCTAACGCAATTCCCGCAATCAAACTACAGGTAGAATAGGTGTAATAATAGGTCCCTACCATGCTGATCAGTTTCAGTTCGGTTGTATTAAAATTATTGACCAGTTCAGGAATCATTACCGCGGGTGCCGATCGGATCACATAATCTAAAAAATAGAAAATAAGCCCGAAAACCCAAGCAATAATGTAGAATTTCTTCAAAGATGCATTCATTATAGCAAATCTTTAATATGTTTATAGTTCGTTTTTACTGTATCTAATGCTTCTTCCATTTTACCGCCAAGCATTAATTGCGCCATAGATTTCGTCATTCCCAATACCTGATCGAATTCGATTTTCGGAGGTAATGCTAATGCATTTGGATTCGTGAAAATATTTAATAGATAAGCTCCGTTATGCTCCAAACATTCTTTAATTGAACTTTCAACGTCGTCAGGATTGTGGACATTTTTCCCGGTATAGCCCATTGCCTGTGCGATCATTGCAAAATCAGGGTTAATCATATCGGTTTCATTATCCGGCATTCCGCCTACTTCCATTTCAAGTTTTACCATTCCTAATGCTCTGTTGTTGAAAACAATCAGCTTTACAGGTAATTTATACTGAAAAATAGTCGCCATATCGCCTAACAACATAGACAATCCACCATCGCCGCACATTGCAATCACCTGTCGGTCAGGATGTGCCAATGAAGCGCCAATCGCCATCGGCATTGCATTCGCCATCGATCCATGATTGAATGATCCCAGCATTTTACGGTCTCCGGTTCCTGTAATATATCTCGCGCCCCAGACACAACACATTCCCGTATCCACCGTGAAAATGGCATTATTTTTAGCCAACTGATCTAAAGTATGCGCTACAAACTCCGGTTGGATCGCATTTTCTGTTCCTCGGTCTTTCACATAAATCAACTGGTTTTCTTTTACTTTTTCATAAAACTCCAATTGTTGATTCAGGAAATTAACGTCTGTTTTTTCTTTTAACAAAGGTAATAACGCCTTAATCGTTTCTTTCACATCACCTGCAAGACCCAATTCCAACTTAGCTCTTCTGCCTAAACGTTCCGGACTTTCATCGATCTGAACAATTTTATTTTTAACAGGCATAAATTTCTCATACGGAAAATCGGTTCCCAACAATAAAAGCAAATCTGCTTCGTGCATCGCATGATATGCAGAGGGAAGCCCAAGAAGCCCGGTTAATCCTACTTCATTTGGATTATTTGGCTGAATTGCCATTTTTCCCCGGAAAGAATATCCTACCGGCGCTTTTAAATATTTTGAAAGTTCAACAACTTCTGCATTAGAATGTTCCGCGCCAATTCCGCAGTAGAGGGTTACTTTTTTACTTTCATTAATTAAATTGGCCAATTGATTCAATTCTTCATCAGACGGACGAATAACCGGATTTGTTTTAAATATTTTATTCGAAGTCGTAGCCTCTTCAGCATTCAGCTCAGAAACATCTCCCGGAAGCCCGATTACCGCAACTCCTTTTTTAGAAATCGCATGCTGAATGGCCGTCTGAACTGTTCTCTGAACCTGTTCGGGCCTTGTAATCATTTGGTTATAATGACTGCAATCGTCAAATAGTTTAATGGTATTTGTTTCCTGAAAATAATCCATTCCCATTTCCTCACTCGGAATCGTGGAGGCAATCACCAACATCGGAACGTGCGAACGATGCGCTTCATATACCCCATTGATCAAATGCACATGACCTGGTCCGCAACTTCCTGCGCAAACCGCAAAACCATCGAGTTCAGCTTCTGCCGCCGCTGCATACGCTCCTACCTCTTCATGTCTCACATGAATCCATTCTATACTGCTTTTTTTAACAGCAATATTTAAATGATTCAAACTATCTCCGGTTACCGCATAAATTCTTTTCACATTTGCGTTCTCGAGCATCTCAACTATTTGCTCAGCTATGTTTTTAGCCATAATTAATATTTTTGGTGGTTAATGTATCTGAAAAAACGGATGTGAATATGGATTGAAGGCATTCTATTTTTTTGTTCAAAATATTTGCCTATCAAATGTAAGGAATAATTAATATTTTAAAGATTCTTAGCCATTAAAATTTAATTAAGAACAAAAAAAACTCCGCAATTTCCTGCAGAGTTTCCGTTATTTATTTTATCACTTCAATCTGATTTCTCAACAGATCTTCGAATTCGTCTCTTTTTCTGATCAGGTGAGCTTTTCCGTCTAAGAAAAGAACCTCAGCAGGTTTTAATCTAGAATTGAAATTTGAACTCATCTCAAAACCATAGGCTCCCGCATTGTGGAATACCAAGATATCACCTTCTCTTACTTCATTCAGTTTTCTGTCCCAGGCGAAAGTATCTGTTTCACAAATATTTCCCACCACGGTATAAATTCTTTCTGCCCCTTTTGGATTGGAAAGATTCTCAATATAGTGATAGGAATCATAGAACATCGGACGAATCAGATGATTGAATCCTGAATTTACTCCTACAAAAACCGTTGCTGTAGTCTGCTTGATCACATTAGCCTTCACTAAAAGATAACCGCTTTTTCCAACAAGGAATTTTCCCGGTTCAAACCAAAGTTCAAATTTTTTACCGGTAGATTTTGAAAATTCAGCGATTACTTTTTCTACTTTTTTACCTAATGTTTTCACATCTGTTTCTTCTTCGCTGTCTTGATAAGGAATTTTGAAACCACTTCCCATATCCAGATATTTCAGATTCGGGAAATGCTCAGACAATTCAAGCATAATATCCAGAGCCTGCAGGAACACATCAGGATCTTTAATCTCACTTCCGGTATGCATGTGAAGACCTTCCACATTAAGATTGGTAGATTTCATCACTCTTTCGATGTGACGAACCTGGTGAATGGAAATACCGAACTTACTGTCGATGTGCCCCGTTGAAATTTTATAATTTCCTCCCGCAAAAATATGCGGATTGATTCTTACTAAAATCGGGTATGTATTTCCGTATTTGTTTCCGAATTGCTCAAGAATAGAGATATTGTCGATATTAATGTGCACTCCGAAAGTCATTGCTTCTTCAATCTCAGCAAGATCCACACAATTCGGGGTGAATAATATTTTTTCTTTTGAGAAACCTGCCTTAAGCCCAAGTTTCACTTCGTTTATCGATACACAATCCAAAGAAGCACCTAAGTTCTTGACATACTTAAGAATATTAATGTTTGTCAATGCCTTTGCTGCATAGAAGAACTTTGTGTGTTTTAAAAAAGAAGATGTAAGTTTTTCGTATTGCTCTTTTATAGATTCAGCATCATAAACATACACCGGTGTGCCAAATTCGTTGGCAATCTTTAATAATTCATTTGAATTCATAATTTCATTTTAGCATAAAAAAAGGCAGATTCTTCGAAAAGAGTCCGCCACAATATTATTATTTTTATGCAAGGCAACTCTTTTAAATATTCCAAACCTTAGAGAACCTTACAGCTCCCTTTTTTCCGGTTTTATTTTGTTTAAAATCTTGCATTGCTTTGTTTTATTTTTTGCAAAAATACTAATTCTTTTTCATTTTCAGAAAACTGATTTGCAAAGTGTTTGTTTTTCAGCAAGATCAGGAATTCTGCTTTGGAAGCAACCAAGTGATAATCCCAATCGCGATTAATATCAATAAAAATACAGAAACAGATAACGGATTGGCAAAATTTACCGTCCAGCCCCATCCGAATCTTTTGGGCGGAAATATCCTTTTATCTTCTTTATTGTAATAAAAAAGTCCGAATTTCCAATGTTCTGAATCTTTATCAAAGGAATTCATGCTGTATTTATATTAAATTATTTCGGCAAAGGCAATGTTTCAAAATCACCGCGAAGCAAAGCCAGCTGCAACTCATTATTTAGGTCCGCAGATGATAAAGGCAAATCTATTTTCAGCTTGGCCAGTTTACTGAGTGTCTGAATCTGAGTAAACAGCTCATAAAATCCGTAAGAAATTACTTTACCGTTTTCAATGATCATAAATAATTTCTCACCTAATTTTCGGCCTTGTCCTAACCAAAGTTCGTTTCTTTTCCTGAAATCAATCTTCTTTTTAAACACATTCGCATCCTGATATTCTTCAATCCCATTAATAAACTGAACCGCTTTTGAACCTTGCGTGAAAGATCTGAATTTCAGAAGAGGCTTCTCCGTTTTATTCAGTGTATTTTTCTCAACAACATATTTATTATTTCGGCAAAATAATCCGAAAGGCAGCGTATCTCGTTTTTTAAGCCCTTTTGAATTTAAAATAAGTTTCGCAATAATATCCGTTCCGGTCAATTCAAAATTAATTTGTTCAACACCCTGCTGAATATCGTCCCATTTTTTTGATTTGGAATTAAAAACTTTCTTCGAAAATTTATTGATATCCTGAACATGATCTGAAAAAATGATTCTCCCAGCCTCGTCCTGAAAATAAACAAAACCTTTTTCGTTTGGCAAATCCTGAGTTAACTGCCTGATCTTATTAATATAAGTTTTGGCATTAGACTCCTCATGTTGCTTCTGAATAATCTCGTTTTCCGTATCTTTTGATATGAGAAGCTTGAACAATTCTAATGTCGCACGCGCATCTCCATCTGCACGATGATGATTGGTTAAAGGAATTCCCAGCGATTTCACCAACTTTCCGAGAGAATAACTTACCTCATCGGGAATCAGTTTTTTAGCTAAAGGAATCGTATCTAATGTATTGATTTTAAATTCATAGCCCAACCTGGTAAAAGACTGACGAAGCATCCGGTAATCGAAATCGATATTATGACCAACCAACGTAGTATTGGCCGTAATTTCCACAACTCTTTTGGCAATTTCGTGAAATTTCGGAGCCGTTTTAACCATTTTTGGAGTAATATTGGTTAATTTCTGCACAAAAGGTGTGATATCACTTTCAGGATTAACAAGCGAAATAAACTGATCAACAATTTTTTGCCCATCATATCTGTAGATAGCAATATCAATAATACTTTCTTTTCTGTAACCCGCGCCGTTACTTTCTATATCAATTATGGAGTACAACTTTACTTAATTAAAATCTAATTATAAATGTAGGCATAAATTCATAGAATTCCTCGTTCCTTCAAAAATTTTGCCCGTTACTGCTCAGCATAAGGCTGAATCTAAACTCATACAATAAGTTTAAAAACAGAAAAATGCTGTATAACAATCTTCAACAAATGATTTTGTTTTCAAACGGTTACACAGCACCCCTCATTATTTAAAATCGAAAATGACAGGTCAAAAACCTTACCATTCCTATTGTTACGAATATATAAAAATTATTTAAAATTTCTATCGCTTTCTGCCACCTAAACCAAGCATTCCCAAAATAGCCTTCGCCCCTTCTCGCATCAGCGTGCTGGTGAAGGTTCTTCCCGCTTTACTCTGTAAAACCTGCTCCAGCATTCCCGGTTCTTCTTTTACAGGTTTCGTTTTTTGAGTCGGAGCTGCATTCTGAGCGGCCTGTTCCATTCTGTTGACTAAGATTTCGTAAGCCGATTCGTTATCCACTACTTTTTCATATTTGGCAACTAAGGCAGATTTACTTGTTAGTTCAGAGATTTCAGCATCATTCAGCACATCCATTCTGGATTCCGGAGAAATTAAATACGTATGAACCAGCGGAGTCGGAATTCCTTTTTCATCTAAAGCTGTCACAAAAGCTTCCCCAATTCCTAAATTCTGAATTAAAGTAGAAGCATCATAAAACTCCGTTGTCGGGTAATTTTCAACTGCTTTTGTAATCTCTTTTTTATCTTTCGCGGTAAAACCTCTCAACGCATGCTGAATTTTCAACCCTAATTGAGAAAGCACTCCTTCCGACACATCTCCTGGAACCTGCGTGATAAAGTAAATTCCGATTCCTTTAGAACGAATCAGTTTGACCATGGTTTCAATTTGGGAAAGCAGCGCTTTGGAAGATTCATCAAAAATCAAATGTGCTTCATCGATGAAAAGAACGAGTTTTGGTCTTCCGCTGTCACCTTCTTCAGGGAAAGTCATATAAATTTCAGCAAAAAGAGACAACATAAATGTAGAAAACAACTGAGGTTTACTTTGAATATCCGCAACCCGCAAAATATTCACGACGCCTTTTCCGTCTCTTGTTTTCAACAGATCATGCACATCAAAACTTAATTCTCCAAAGAAACTTGCCGCGCCTTGTTGTTCCAATGCGACTATCGATCTCAGAATAGCTCCCAAAGAAGCTGAAGAAATGGAACCATAATTTCCTGCCAATTCGGCTTTTCCCTGAGCATTTTCAGTGACATATTGAAGAACTTTCTTCAAATCATTCAGATCAATTAAAGGCAGCCCTTTATCATCACAATATTTAAAAACAATAGACATGATACTTTGCTGAGTATCATTTAATTCTAAAATTTTACTCAACAAAACAGGTCCGAATTCCGTAACAGTTGCCCTCAGTTTCACACCTCTTTCTCCGGAAATGGTCATCAACTCTACCGGAAAAGCCTGTGGCTCGTAAGGAAGCTGAGTTTTAGAATATCTTTCTTCAATTAAAGCATTTTTCTGTCCAGCTTCAGCAATTCCGGAGAAATCTCCTTTGATATCCAACACCAAAGACGGAATTCCCTGATGAGAAAGCTGTTCGGCGAAGACCTGTAACGTTTTGGTCTTCCCTGTCCCAGTAGCTCCGGCGATCAATCCGTGGCGGTTGATGGTTTTTAAAGGAATGGTAACATTCACTTCAGGGACTACCTCTCCATTGAGCATTGCCTTTCCTAATATAATATGATCTCCTTTCGGAGTGTATTTAGCATTTAATTCTTCAATAAATTTCACTTTATTTGCCATTTGATTTTTTTTAGACATCTAAAGATAAAAGTTTTTGTAAGATATTTTATTCTGATAAATAATATTCTTTTGTGAATATCTACACTATTATTTTTATCTTTCAAACATGATAAAAAACAGTCTACTAATTTAGTATGCTTTTAGGCTGTTCTTTTTATTTGAATTAAAGCAATTTAAACCCGATCAACACAGTAAAATTGATATAAACTATTAGGCAGATTTAACATTTGACATACAATTCATCTAATACTTCGTATCTTTAACTAAATTTTTAAAATAAAGCCAATGAAAGTTGAACAAATATATACGGGCTGTCTGGCTCAGGGCGCCTATTATATTGTATCAGAAAATGAAGCTGCAATTATAGATCCTTTAAGAGAAGTAAAACCTTATCTGGATCGTCTGGAAAAAGACAATGTAACTTTAAAATATATCTTCGAAACACATTTTCATGCAGATTTTGTTTCGGGGCATTTGGATTTAAGCAAAAAAACGGGAGCTCCTGTGGTTTACGGACCAACGGCACAACCAGAATTCGAAGCAACGATTGCTGAAGATGAGCAAATTTTTGAAATCGGAAAAGTAAAAATAAAAGCGCTTCACACGCCCGGTCATACCATGGAAAGTACAACCTACCTTCTTATTGACGAAAACGGTGTGGAAACTGCTATTTTCACAGGTGACACTTTATTTTTGGGAGATGTAGGAAGACCAGATCTTGCTCAAAAAGCAGGAAGCGTAACACAGGAAGACCTTGCAGGAATTTTATACGAAAGTTTACACAGCAAAATCATGCCGCTGGATGACAGTATTACAGTGTATCCGGCTCACGGCGCGGGTTCTGCTTGTGGAAAAAATATGCAGAAAGAGACGGTTGATATTTTGGGAAATCAAAAAAGAACGAATTACGCTCTTAATCAACCAGATAAAGAATCATTTGTGAGAGAAGTTCTTGATGGACTTACCGCTCCTCCAAAATATTTCGGAATGAATGTAGCCATGAATAAAGGCGGTTACGAAAGTCTTGATATCGTGATGGACAAAGGTTTAACACCAATTGAGGTTAATGATTTTGAAGCTTACGCAGAAGAAACGGGCGCTTTGATTCTTGATACGAGAAGTCCTGTAGAATTTCATAAAGGATTTGTTCCTAATTCAGTAAATATCGGTTTAAAAGGTGATTTCGCACCATGGGTAGGAACGTTGATCGTAGATGTAAAACACCCTTTATTATTAATAGTAGACGAAGGAACTGAAGAAGAAGCAATTACCAGACTAAGCAGAGTTGGTTTTGATAATGTTGTGGGTTACTTGAACGGAGGTTTTGAAGCCTGGAAAAACGGGGGTAAAGAAACGGACGAAGTAAAAAGAATTTCTCCGACTGAATTTGCAGAGCAATTTAATGTAAGTTCAAAAGTAGTTGATGTTCGTAAAATTTCAGAATATTCGGCAGAACATATTGATAATGCTTACAATAAACCTTTAGATTTAATCAGCGATTGGGTAAAAACGATTGATGATTCTGAACATTTCTTCCTGCACTGTGCAGGCGGTTACCGAAGCATGATTGCGGCAAGCATCCTTAACTCTCACGGAATCAGAAATTTCACTGAAATCGAAGGTGGTTTCAACGGAATCAAAAAAACAGAAAAATTCCCGACAACAGATTTTGTTTGTCAGTCTAAAGTGATCTAAAATCAAGATGAAGAAAGGTATACTTTTTGGAATTATCCTTACAACACTTACAGTAACAGCCTGTAAAACAGCCAGTCATTCTGAAGCGCCAAAAGCAAACATCAGAGAAGTTGTGAACAGCTCAGATGTAACGTTGGTAGATGTAAGAATTCCGGAACAATATGCAGAAGGAACCGCAAAGAATGCTATTAATATTCCTTTGGCTGAAATTCAGAATAATACTGAACAATTGAAAGGCAAAAAAGTAGTTGTTTTTTGCAACAAAGGAATTCAGGCGGACCAAGCAGTAGAAATATTAAAGAAAAATGGCGTGGAAGTGTACGACGGCACAAGCTGGAAAAACGTAAAAGCCATTCAGGATGAGCCATCATCAAAATAAATAAAAAACCAAACTATGTCACAAAAATTTCAGGAAATTATAGACTCGGAAAGACCGGTATTAATCGACTTTTTTGCAACCTGGTGTCAGCCTTGCAAAGTTCAGTCTTCGGTTTTAACGACGGTAAAAGAGAAAGTAGGCGAAACCGCCAGAATTATAAAAGTAGATATCGATCAGTATCCTGCCATTGCCTCACAATATGGTGTGCGCAGCGTTCCTACATTAGCGGTTTTCAAAAAAGGAGAATTGCTTTATAAAGAAAGCGGGGTTCACGATGTGAACAGATTGACACAACTTTTACAACAATATGCTTAAAAAGGTTGAGGTTAAGACTAAGGTTGTAAAAATATCAGCCTAAATCTTAACCTCAATTTTTTTATAATTGAATTGAAAAAGCATCCCGGTCATTCAAAAACTGAAAATGCTTTCTGAAATCTTTCAATTGCTCTACATCCAGATCTGCAATAACAAGATTTCCGTTCTTTTCAGAAATTTCAGATCCGTCAGCAGAAAAACAGTGCGAACTATCCTGATAAAAGAGATTATTTCCATCGGTCCCGATTCGGTTCAAACCAAAAACAAAAGATAAATTCTCAATTGCTCTTGCTTTCAGCAGATGCTCCCAGGCTCCTACCCTTTTCTCCGGCCAGTTGGCTACATATAAAATCGCATCATAATCATCATTATTTCTTGCAAAAACAGGAAAACGAAGATCATAGCAAACCTGCAGCAAGATTCTAAATCCTTTATAATTTACAATCACTCTTTCTCGTCCCGGCGTATAGACTTTATCTTCTCTGGAAAAGGAAAACAAATGTCTTTTATCATAGAAATCAACCTGAGAATCGGGTTGTACGAAATACATTCTGTTATAAAAACTGCCTTCTTCTTCCACGGGCGCACTTCCGCAAAAAGCAGCATTTTTCTCTTTTGCCATTTTCTTTAAAAACTCCAGAGATTCCTGATTTCTGTCTGAAATCTCTGCGGCATCCATACAAAAACCTGTTGAAAACATTTCCGGAAGCAGAAAAAGATCCGCTTCCTGATTTTGCAACTCCTTCTCAATCTCTTCAAAATTTGCGGATTTATTTTTCCAGATGATATCTAAATTCAGTCCTGTGATTTTCATAAACTTTATTAAAAACTTCAATAAAAATACGATTTTCTGATAATTTCGGTTCTATTTTTGATACGAATCTTTTTTATTAATAACACTAAAAATGTAAAATTTATGAAGAAATTGGTTTTTATGTTCATGGTGATCTTTATGGGAGCAACAGCCAGCGCACAGGCTTGGACAGGCAAAGGAGATCAGAAAATCAATCTGGGTCTCAGTGCGTGGGGATATGGAACCGGGATTGCGGCAACCTATGATTATGGTTTAAACAAGCTGATATCTGTAGGAGCTGGTGCGAATGCTTATTTTGACAATTATAAGGATAATGATAAAGACAATCGTGTTTTCATTTTCGGAAGACTGAATTTTCACCTTCAGGATGCTTTGGACCTTCCATCAAAATGGGACATCTATCCGGGAGTTGATGTTGGAGTTTTAGGAAAAGACTTCGGAATCGGAGCTCACATTGGCGCCAAATACTTTTTCACGGAGAAATTCGGAGTTTTTGCGGAAGTCGGCAACAATGGCAGTCTTGGGGTTTCGTTCAATTTGTAGAAAAACACCTGATTATATGACAAAGCTTCTCATTTCGAGGAGCTTTTTTATTTGGCATAGTTTTGATAATTGTTACCTTTGCAAATTAAACATAAAAAGCATTAATGGAAATAGCAATTAAACTGTTTCAATTTATATTGAGCATTTCTATCTTAGTCATCTTACACGAGCTCGGGCATTTCTTACCCGCAAAATACTTTAAAACCAAAGTAGAAAAATTTTACCTTTTCTTCGATCCTTGGTTTTCAATCGCTAAAAAGAAAATTGGTGAAACCGAATATGGTATCGGATGGCTTCCTTTCGGAGGTTATGTGAAAATTGCCGGAATGGTAGACGAAAGTATGGATACTGAGCAGTTGAAACAGCCTGCACAGCCTTGGGAATTCAGAGCAAAACCGGCTTGGCAGAGATTAATTATTATGCTTGGAGGCGTAACGGTCAACTTTTTCCTTGCCTGGCTGATCTACGGTTGCCTTTCTCTATTCAACGGAGAAATGTATACCGATCTTACGAAATTCAATAATGGAATTGGGGTAACGGATGCCGGTAAAAAAATGGGTTTCCAAAGTGGTGACAAGATCATCAATATTGACGGAAAACCAGCAGAAAGATTAGAAAATGCTTCTATTAATATTCTTTTAGGCGACAATGTAACGGTTCTTAGAAACGGAAAAGAAGTAACTTTCCCGGTAAACAAAGATGGCGTTGCGGATGTACTAAAGCAAAAAGAAGCTAAAATGTACATTACTCCACGAATCCCAATGATCATTGATACATTGGTAAGCCCAACAGCGAAAGCTTCAGGATTGGCAAAAGGTGATAAAGTAGTTTCAATTAATGGTAAACAGACTCCTTTCTTTGATGAAGTGAGTGATGTTTTATTGAAAAATAAAGGTAAAGCAGTAAACATCGACGTTCTGAGAAACGGAAAAGCGGAAACTGTTTCTGCAACAGTAGATCAAAACGGTAAATTGGGAGTTGGTGTAGACCAAAAAGCAATGGCAAGCGTTGTTACTGATAAAAAATATTCTTTCGGAGAAGCTATTCCAAGAGGTTTTGTAAGAACTATTGAGGCTTTAACCATGCAGGTAAAGCAGTTCAAAATTATGTTTAACTCAAAAATTCAGGGATATAAAAACGTTGGCGGACCAATCGCTATTATTAAAAATATGCCTGTTGATAAGTCAGCTGATGGCAGCATCGCTATTAACTGGGTTTCTTTCTGGAGCTTTACTGCCATGTTTTCTATTTGGTTGGCATTTTTGAACTTAATTCCTATTCCGGGATTGGATGGTGGACACGTAATTTTCACTTTATATGAAATGATCGTTGGAAAACCTGTTCCTCAGAAAGTATTGGAAAACGCACAGATGATCGGGGTTATCTTCCTGTTAGGCTTGATGTTACTGATCTTCGGAAGCGACATTTTCAAGGTCTTCACCGGAAAATTATAATTATTTTTAAAATTTTCATTAAAAATATTTGTAGGGTATAAATATTCGTCCTATATTTGCACCACTTAAAACAAAGGACATTCCTCCTTAGCTCAGTTGGTTAGAGCATCTGACTGTTAATCAGAGGGTCGCTGGTTCGAGCCCAGCAGGAGGAGCCAAAAAAGACTTACAGAAATGTAGGTCTTTTTTTATGTTTATATTTGTGAATTTTATTGAATACTTACTCTATCAGTATTTTTCATCAATATAAACTACCTCATGAAAAGACTATACATTTCATTATTCACTGCCTTTGCGATCACACAGCTTTCTGCGCAGGAAAAATCATATTTTTTATCAACACCTTCATTAAGTCCGGACGGAAAAACCGCTTATTTCGCTTACGATGGTGATATCTGGAAAGCAGACTCTAGCGGAGGAAATGCCTCAAGAATCACCGCGATGGAAGGCGAAGAAATTAACCCGCGAATTTCTCCGGATGGAAAATGGCTTGCGTTCAGCTCCAATCAATATGGAAATTATGATGTGTATGTAATGCCTGAAGAAGGTGGAAATATCAAACAATTGACTTTTCATACCGGAAAAGACGAAATAGAAAATTGGGGATGGGACAGCAAAACGATTTATTTTACTTCCGGCAGAGAGAACAATTTCGGAAGCTTTAAAACAACGATTGAAGGAAAAACTCCGGAAAAGCTTTTTAATAACTATTTTAATAATACAAACGGACTTGCAGAAACTCCGGCTGGAGAATATCTTTTCACAAGCTCTATGGAAAGCGCCGGACAGACTCATCGTAAACGTTACAAAGGGGAAAACAACCCTGATATTTTAGGCTTTAATCCAAAAAATAATTCTTTTAAACAATATACCAATTACGAAGGGAAAGATTTTAACCCAAGTGTAGATAAAAATGGAGTTATTTATTTTATTTCTGATGAAAATAATAATGAATACAACCTTTATAAACTTGAAAATGGTAAAAAAATCGCTTTAACACAGTTTGACACTTCTATTAAAAAACCTTTTGTCGCAGCCAACGGTTCTAAAGTTATTTTTGAAAAAGATTATCAGTTGTATGTTTATGATGCTGCCTCAAAAAGCACAAAAGCCCTTAACATCAATTTAAACACCAATAAAACATTAGAAAAAGAGCAAAGTTTCAACGTAGAAAATAATATTTCGTATTATGATGTTTCTCCTGACGGTAAGAAAATGGCGTATGTAAGCCGTGGTGTTTTATTTGTGTCTGATGTGGAAGGAAAGTTTTCACAACAGATTTCCGACGGAAAAGAACGCGTGATGGAAGTAAAATGGCTGAAAGACAACCGTACTCTACTTTTCAGTCAAACTGATAAAGGCTATCAAAACTGGTTCAGTATCTCTGCGGACGGAAAAGGACAACAGAAGCAGCTGACCAACGATTTACGCAACAACCGCAATATTACCCTGAACAGCGATCTTTCAAAAGCAGTTTATCTAAGCGGCCGTGATGAAGTGAGATTAATGGATCTTAAAAATTTCAATTCGACTACGATTGTGAAAGATGAAATTTGGGCCTTTCAAAACTCAAAACCATCTTTTTCGCCAAATAACGAATATGTTCTATTTTCAGCTAAAAGGAACTTTGAACTTGATATTTTCATCTATAATATTAAAAAAGGTGAAACCACCAACCTTACGAACACCGGAGTTTCCGAAGAAGATCCTTATTGGTCTCCGAACGGAAAATATATTTATTTTACAAGCGACAGAACGAACCCATCTTATCCTTTAGGTCTGCAAAAATCCAATATTTACCGTATGGCGTTGGATTGGTTTGATCAACCTTATAAATCTGAGAAATTCGACAAACTTTTCACTGAAGAAGATAAAAAAGAAACAAAAGATTCCGAAAAAACAAAGGACAAAAAAGAGAAAAACGACAAGGAAAAGGAAGAAAGCAAAGATAAAGACGCGGATAAAAAAGATGAAAAGGAGAAAGAGAAAGAACCTGTAGTTAAGGAAATCAAAATAAATCCTGAATATACTTTGGAGCGAATAGAATTGGTAACCGATCGATATGGTTATCAGGATGATCCGGCAGTTTTCTTAGATGATAAAAAAGAGATTTTATTGTTTAATTCCAATCAGGATAATGGTAAAAAGCAATTGTTTAAAAAAGTTTTTACCGATTTTGAACCTGCCAAATCTGAAAAAGTTTTTGATAAAGCCGCTTATAATATCACGAAAAATGCTAAAAATCTGTTCGCATTAATCGAAGGAAATGTTTACAAAACAGCAATTTCTGCTTTGAAACCCCAAAAAGTAGTGATTCAATATACATTTAACAAAGATTTGGCTTCAGAATTTACACAGATGTACAATGAAGCGTGGACGGGCGTTGAAGAAAACTTCTACGACGAAAAATTCCATGGCATCAACTGGAAGGCTAAAAAGGACCAATACGCAAAATATCTTCCGTATGTTCATAACAGAAACGATCTTAGAATTTTGTTGAACGATCTTTTAGGCGAATTAAATTCTTCTCACACCGGATTTTCTTCCACTGGAAAAGAAGAAAGCACCTACCTGAATTACTTCACCAATGAAAGTGGAATTATCTTTAAAAAAGATCAGCCGTACACCGTAGAAAGTATTGTAAGAAAATCGCCGGCATTCCGTTCGGGTGTTGATATTAAGCCTGGAGATCAATTGATTTCCGTTAATGGAAAAAAGATAGAGACGAATGAAAATCGTGAAAACTACTTTACCACTCCGAAAAAACAGGAAGAACTTATTCTCACCTTCAACCGTAATGGTAAAAATATAACGACAAAAGTACATCCGATTTCAAATGTGGAATTGAAAAGTCTGCTTTATGATGATTGGATCTTCAACAATCGTGACCGCGTTAATAAGCTGAGTAATAATAAAATCGCTTATTCTTATATGAAAAACATGTCGACCGATGAGCTTGACCGTTTTCTTTTGGATATGGTGGAACAGGAAAATCAAAAAGATGCCGTGATTCTTGATCTTCGATACAATACAGGTGGAAATGTGCATGATAAAGTGTTGAATTTCCTTTCTCAAAGACCCTATTTACAGTGGAAATACCGTGAAGGAAAAATGACAACACAGCCAAATTTTGCGCCTTCAGGAAAACCCATCGTTCTGTTAATTAACGAAGCATCTTTAAGTGATGCTGAAATGACCGCAGCAGGATTCAAAGCTTTGAAATTAGGAAAAATCATCGGTCAGGATACCTACCGCTGGATTATCTTTACTTCAGGAAAAAGCCTTGTAGACGGATCTTTTTACAGACTTCCTTCTTGGGGAACTTATACTTTAGACGGTAAGAATCTTGAAAAAACCGGAGTGAAACCGGACATTTATATCAAAAATACTTTTATGGATCGCCAGCAGAACAATGACCCGCAATTGGAGCGCGCTGTTCAGGAAATTCTTAAAGATTTAAAGAAATAAAAAATTTAAAATATCAGAAGCTGAAATAGCAATATTCTTTTTATTGTTATTTCAGTTGAGATAAAAAGTAGTAACTTCTGAGCAATACAACATTTTTTCTAAGCTAAACATTTCTTTTTTTGGAGTAATAATTGGTAAAAATTCAGATTTAATTAAAAAAAATATAAAATATTTGTGATTGAATTTCAATACATTTAGCGAAAAAACATCATGAATAAAGGATAAAACTTGCTTGATATAAATATTCATATTATATTTGCAACACCTTAAAACAAGGAAATTCCTCCTTAGCTCAGTTGGTTAGAGCATCTGACTGTTAATCAGAGGGTCGCTGGTTCGAGCCCAGCAGGAGGAGCAAAAAGACTTACAGAAATGTAGGTCTTTTTTTATTTCTACTCATTTTCTGTGGGTTACCTTATGTTTAGGGGATTTTACAATATTTTAAATACCCTATTTCCCATACTTTTTATTAAATAATAGGCTTCCAAAAAGGTACACATTCCTTTTAGCTTTGGAACACCATCATTTCTTAAGAGCTGGAACACCACTTTTAAATATTGGAACACCATTCAAACCCTTATTAATTCTACAAAATCATGAACACTATAAGCATACTCTTTGTATTAGACAAAGCAAAGACAAACACTAAAGGTTTAGCCCCATTAAGATGTAGAATAACATATTTGGGAGAAAGAAAACCATTTGCTACAGGATTATTTATTAATCCTAAACATTGGGATAGTAAACAGCAGAAATCTAAACCACCCAATGAAGATAACAATTATGTCAACAACCAATTAAGCCTGATTAAAAACAAGATTAATCAGGCTTTTCTATTACTTCAACTTCAAGATGAGAACTTTGATGTAGATGATATTTACAGGCAATATAAAGGTGAAACCCTAGTTAAAGATTATTCTTTACTTGAATACTACAAACTCTACCTTGAAAGACTTAAAAAGCTAATAGGGATTGATATTAAACAACCCACTTATGATAAGTTTGAATATATCAAAGGTGATTTAGAAGAGTTTATAAGGTTCAAATTCAAAAAATCAGATATTAAGCTAAAGGATTTAGATTTTGACTTCATTTCAGAGTTTGAATACTATTCTAAAACTGAACTTAAACATAGTCAGATTACTATTAACAAAGCTATTCAGAGAATTAAGAAAGTAGTCAAGAAAGCTGTATCACAGAAGTATATTCAGTCTAATCCTTTTGAAGAACATAAACCTAAGACAGTACATCCTAAACTTGTATTCTTAACACAAAAGGAATTAGACAAACTTGAAAGTCATATATTCCAGTCTGAAACATTAAATAGGATTAAGGACTGTTATTTATTTTGCTGTTATACAGGACTTGCTTATAAGGAGATGTTTGAACTCAAAAGAGAAGATTTAATAACTAAACCTGATGGAATCAGTTGGATTTATAAGGAAAGAGAAAAGACAGACAGAACATTCTCTGTACCTCTAATACTTCCAAAAGCCCTTGAGGTAATGGAGAAATATTCTTCAGAAAGTGAGTATCTCTTACCCAGAATAAGTAATCAATATTTTAATAGGCTACTTAAGGAAATAGCTTCTATACTAGAAATCTCTAAAAATCTCACTCATCACACAGCAAGAAAAACATTTGCCTCTACAGTCTTATTGAGTAATGATATTCCTATGGAGGTTATATCTAAACTTTTAGGTCATTCCAAGATTACTACTACACAGGAATATTATGCAGAGCTAATGCCAAAAAAGCTAAGTGAGCAACTTCAAAAACTTAAGATTAAACTGAAAAAATAAAAAGATAATTCAACAGTATTCTTAATATTTTTCTTAATTTTGAAAACACAATTTTAACTCATTAAATTATGAATGAATTCCAACAAGAATGGAATTTTCATAAAGAAAATGAGATTGAAAGTAATCTTTCTCCTCAGAAGTTACCTGGGGTACATAGTGAAGATTTTGAAGAGAGTTTTCAAGAAGTAAAACTCTACAATCACGACATTTCTTTTGACGAAAATTTCCAACAAGACAACACTCCAAAGCACATTCTTATTGAAGTAAATTCAACAGGAAACATGCAGGTTAAGAACATACTATCTCCTAGTGATAAAATAGTTGTTAACATGAGAGACTTTCATGAATTCAATTTTGATAGGTATTTCGTAGACTATGACACCATATTTGGGACTAGACTTCTAAATTTCATGCAGTATGACAGCAATTTCTTTGTTTGTGATGAAAGAGTCTTTTTTGAAGCATTACTTATCAAATACAAAGCATTTAATTTCAAATCATTCTACTGGTCTAAAGAAAAAATTTTTAAGGAATTAGGCATCAAGAAAGACAGGGCAGAAAAAATAATCAGCAGATTTAAGGAATTAGGAGTCATTTCTGTTGAAAATAAAAGAAGCATAAGCTCTGAAAGTAAGCCACAACAGGTTAATTATTTCTTTCTACATCCTGAAAAAGTTATAGAAATACTTCCAAAAGTTTTTGGAGATGAAGAGGAAGAAAGGATTTTTCCAGGTCACAGAGATATTCAAAAGTATCTTAAACCTGGGCTAAGGAAAAAGAAAGGGAAATAACCACATTATTCTCTCCATTGGAGGATTTCCTCTAATAGGTTTGATGTTCTAAATCGTAACCTTTTTAAACAATCAATAATTCACCAACACCCTTGAGAATCCAAGGGTGATATCAACAATTTTAAATACAAAATATTATGCAATTAAAACAGTCACAAAGACAACAAGTAAAGCTCAGATTAGGATTATCAGGAGCTAGTGGATTTGGAAAGACCAAATCAGCTTTATTATTAGCCTATGGAATGACACAGGACTGGAGTAAAATAGCAGTCATAGACACAGAAAACTCCTCAGCTTCCTTGTATTCTGACCTGGGTAGTTATAAGGTGTTGGACTTACAAGCTCCCTATTCACCTGAAAGATATATACAAGCTATAGAATTGTGTGAAAAGTCAGGAATAGAAGTCATTATCATAGATTCAGCCAGTCATGAATGGAATGGCTCTGGTGGATGTCTTGAAATCCATGAGAAACTAGGTGGTAGGTTTCAGGATTGGGCTAATGTAACTCCAAGACATCAAGCATTCATCAACAAGATACTACAGTCAAGCTGCCATATCATTACCACCACAAGAAGAAAGATGGATTATTCTTTAGATATTGGTAGCAATGGTAAGACTAAAGTCGTCAAACATGGAACCAAAGAAATCACCAGGGATGGTTTTGAATATGAACTTACCATCAATTTTGAATTAGTTAATGATAATCATTTGGCTAAAGCAAGTAAGGATAGAACAGGACTATTCATGAATAAACCTGAGTTTCTGATAACCCCTCAAACTGGTAAGGTGATTCTTGACTGGTGTAATGCAGGAACAATTAACCAAGCCCAGGTAACCCCTTCTATGACTAAACAAAGTTACCTGGGCACTAATGAGATTAACGCTCTAATTAATAAAATAGGAGACTGTAATGCAATTAGTGACCTTTTAGCTCTTTACAAACAATATCCCCAATATCAGGAAGAGTTAAAGCCTGAATATGAAGCCAGAAAATCATTTTTAATCAAACTGTCTAACCCACAAAACTTTTCAACTAATGGAGTACACAGATAATACAGCAGTAATGGAACTGCACAATGTTCAAAGAAGCAGTCACCTTAACCTGGAGGCTGTAAATATCCAAGATGCAGAGGTATTTTACCCAAGCAGAATGAATGAAATTAAGGAGGTTGAACCAAGAAGTGTTCAGCCTCTTTTGATTTCTAATACAGTCAATACTATCATTAGCACAACAGACTCTACCTATGTTCATAAACCTTTTATTGAAGCTAATACCTTACAGGTTGATTTGAGCCACCTTAAAAGTGACTGCATTATTCCTGTGTTTAGTAAGGACAATGAAAAGACCATTGCACATCAGGAGTTTATAGATATTGTAATGAATACAGCATTAAAACTGTTTCCTCACCATAGTATCAGTAACCCTGAAATTAGGGTATCACACCAAATCAAAGGTAGAACTCCTGATGCCATCTACAAGAGTGCTAAAGATTTACTTGACCACGAAAAGACTATCTATTATGAAAGAATGGCTTTTATTATTCAGATACCATCCATTGTAGACACTATTAATGGTAATGAACTGGCTCTTACTCTGGGTGGAGTAAGAAGTTATAACTTGGAGAACCTCTACAACAAGAAAACTTTTGAAAAGTTCAAGTTTTTCATTGGCTTTCAAAATAAAGTGTGTTGTAATCTCTGTGTATCTTCTGATGGCTTTGTTGAGGAAATGAGAGTGGGGAATTATCATGAACTACAGGAGAAAGTGACTAATGTTATTCAGAATTACAGTGCAGAAAGTCACCTGGGGGTCATGAGGTCTTTATCCCATAATCACCTTACAGAACAACAATTTGCTCAGCTTTTGGGTAGGTCAAGACTGTATCAACACTTACCTAAAAAGGAGAGATTAGTCATTCCAAGCCTGAACTTCAATGATAGTCAGCTTAATACAGTGGCAAAAGACTACTATGAAGATGAAAGCTTTTGCAGAAGTGAAGAGGGAGACATTAATCTTTGGAATGTATATAATCTCTTTACACAGGCTAATAAGAGCAGTTATATAGACACTTTCCTTGACAGGAATTTGAATGCCTTTGAATTTACTCAGGGTATTCAGAAAGCACTCAATGGTGACAGTAAATATCATTGGTTTTTGAGTTAGTTGCTTCCACCTTGCATTTTGTGGGGTGGATTTTTATTCATTGACAGGTAGTCAAATAAAAGCTGAAAAAAATTAAAAGGAATTTTAAACACGTCATGTTTTGGCGCAGTCAAGATTTAGCTTTGCTTTTAGAAACATTTAAATAAAATATTAATTGCTAAAACACAAAGCTTATGGAAGAATTTGATGACGAATTTGGTGACTTATCTCAGTTCAAAATACTCTCTTTTGAAGAAGTTAATCAAGGATTTGCAGGAAATAATGCTTTTGGAAACAAAATTATCAGCAAAGATGATTCTCCTGATTACAGAAGCCCATTTCATGACTACAGAAATACTCCATTAGGGTATTCTTATCTTACTGATACTCCTGTATCTGTCTTTCCATCAACAGGAGTAGATGATAAAGGAGTGAAAGGATACGAGTATCAAGCTCAGGTACTATCTTGTGAAAATGGTTCTCAGGTATTGGGAAGCTACAATGCCAACAAAAGACAACCTCAAAGCCTTTTTCTTTTTTATGAAAAGCCTGATTCCAAGAAATCCAATTTTGCAGGAGACTTTTACATTGCTAAGATGGGAGATTATTTTGTTCAACTCTTTAAGAGATTTCCTGAACCATTATCTTCTACTGTTGGTGGAAAATTCTTCAGGAATATCACATCTATGGATGATGAAGCTGCATATCTGGCACAGTTAGCTTATACTTATGAAGGTGATAAGATTAATGCTACTCTTACTCGTGATGCATTAATGAGAGAATATCAATATTATACTGGTGACAGGAGGTTTGAAGAAATTATAGGTAATATTACTTCCATTCCTGCTGATGCCTTTGGGTGGTGTGCAGAACATTTAGAAGATTTTAAACCTACAGAGAAGAATTACAACCCAGAAGCTAAAGACTATTCTCCTCTTTTTCCTCTTGTAATTGGTGGGGCTGTAGTTCCTATCCCTATTAATATGAATAAAGCTGCACAGTTCTTTGAAAATTTGGGAAATAATCCTTTTGTTCAAGGTGCAGAAGTTGCTTTTACTCAGGTTTGGCAATTAGTAAAACAGGCAGCAAGTAAGGTTAAAGAAGCTTCTATAGAACATTTACCAGATGCTTTCAAAGGACTTGTAGAGAAGATTAGTAGTGTTGTTAATACGATTAAAAATTTTCTTGGTGAGGTTAAGGATGAATTGGTAGAATTAGCCAAGAAAGGTTTAGAAGTTCTTAAAATTGCCAATGCTTTTTACTGTGGTATAAACAGTGGTCTTGTAGGTCTTTTACAGTGCATACTTTACATTTTACAGGCTCTTTTCCAGCCAACAATGGCTTTATCTTATGAACAGTATAAAGACAGAAGAGATGTATTAGAGAAAGCAGAAGATGTATTAGACTGGATTCTTGCAAATGGTCCAGTATTTTTAAAAGGAGTTAAAAATCTTTTCAGTTCAAGTGGTGGCATTTCTCAATCTGATTTTGAAGGTATATTTGACAAGATGAAGGAATATTGGGATAAAACCTCTCGTTACACAATTGCATTTTACGTAGGAATTATTGCTTTTGAGTTCATTATCAATATTTTACTTCTTATCTTCACAGCAGGAGAAGGAAATATCATAAAAGGAACAACTTATGTTCAAAAAGCTACAAGTCTTTTAAAAGTAATAACAAGGGAAGCAATGTCTGCTGTAACATTTGGAGTTACAGATTTGCTTACTCTTTTTTAGGAAAGCTTATCTTTAGATTTGGGAAAGCTTGTGTTAAAGGATTCAAAGGTTTCATTAAGTTTATTGAAGAACTCTTGCAAGGGGCTAAGAATGGGGCTAAGGCTGAAGATTTAGCCATGACAGCAGAAGAGATTGAAGAAGTTGTAATAAAAGGAAAGAAAGCACAGAGCATTTTTAATATTCTTGCCAGTGCAAGAATTGGATTTCAAAAGCTTGGTATTGAGATTGTAGCAAAGGTTGATGGTTATCTTCTGAAATGGAAAGAAAAACCTATTTTTAAAGGAGATTTTAAAGAGGTCAACTCCTTTTGGAATAAGATTCTGAAGCCTAGGTTAGGGACTGGGACTGGAGGAGCTTTTAAATACTTGTCTGAAATTACATCAGCAAGGATGTTCTGTCAGGAAGAAAGAATGTCTTGTGCTGCTGCATGCATCAGACAGCTAGCTAAAGACAATGGGATTGATGTTCCTGAAAGTTTAGTCAGAGAATTTGCTAAAACAGATATTGATTTAGGAACTGATTTACGTGATGTTGGACCTGCTTTAGAGATGGTATTTAAAGGTAAAAAGATAAATTCTGGTTCTGCTTATGTAGGAATTGATGATATGAAAAAGACAGCTGAATATTTATCAAAAGCAACTAAAAGACCTTGGCTAGCCAGTTTAATGCATCCAAACACAGAAAAAATCCATACTGTTATAGTTGATAAAATAGAAGATGGAATAGTACATATTAGAGACCCATGGGACAAGACAAAGGGATTTGGTCAGAAAAATGGTGTTGAAGCTACAATGTCCTTGGATGACTTTGAAACATATTGGGCTGGAACTGTATACCATTGGGCACAAGTAAAATTATAAATTAAATATTATGAAAATAGAAGAAATAAAAAATGAGTTAGAAACTGAAGGTTATTTAGTTATGCTTTCTAAAAATGGATATTTAGCAGCAGGACAAGAAAATGGATTTAGTGAGGAGCTAGGCTCTAAGATGATGAAAAATGTATTTAGAGTTAGTCTTCTAGATAATCAAATTACTGTTAATTATTTCACAGGTCAAATTGCAATAAAAAAAGAATTGAAGACCATTGAAGAACTTCTTAAGTTTGTGAGACAAGTATTTCCATTAGAAGAATAATTACTTAAGTAACAAAACAAATAGACTGCTTTTTATGCAGTCTATTGTTGTATATATATAAATATAAAATTACTTCCATTCTTCTTCTGAAATAGTTATTCCTGTTCTTGCAAAATAACCATCAAAAATAAATGACCTATTTACTATTTCACTGAATTTTTTTATTAAGTCATGATATTCTCTAGGAACTGAAACATTCCCTTGCTCATCATAATCTGGGAATGGTATTTCACATCTGCCACCATCCACAATACAATAAGCAACCCTGAAAACAAGAGCATTATTATAGAAAAAATCTAAATAGTCGCTCCTTAAAAAGCTGTTTTTTGACTTTGAAAATTATATTTGCCTAAAAAGATTCGGAGAACAAGTTCGAGCCAAAGAAGAATTTGTTGTTTGATTTGATTCAATCTCATCTTCAAATTGTATCCAATCCCTGCTAATAATGCATTATTAATATCTCCAGCCACTCCTTTCAGGAAGTTTAATCCTAAGGAGTGGTTTCTTTTTAAATGAGAGATACAAGGTTCTATGGCTGCTCTTGCCCGGAATCTTAATCTGGCTACTTGTTGCCCATATTTTGTTTTTTCTTTTTTTGCGGGAAGCAAAATTGCTGTTCCTTCCACTTCTTTGATTCCTTTAAATCCTCTGTCTGTAGTGGCTTTCGTAGGTCTTGTTCCGCCAACGGATTTTCTTACCCTCTCACTCTGTGCCAATGATTCTTCAAGAGTTTTACTATCGTGAGGATTGCCAGAAAATCTCTTTACCGAGCTGATGATCCCTGTTTTCCGACCTCTTACTACTGCTACTTTTGTCCCAAACTCGTATGCTTTTCCCGATTTTCCTTTCGCAATACACGCAACTTGTGGCTCGTGAAGACTGTAAATTTTATCTTTCGTGGTACGTTCTTGGGTGAGTGCTTTAAGGTAAATTTTAAAAACGTCTTCGTAGCCTTTCAAAACATCTTTAGGAAGTTTTCTTTCCAATTCCCGAAGAACTCTTTTACCAATCGTCCTGAGCTTTTTCCTCGCCATTTTTGCCTTCTTCTGTCTTCTGGGATGATGTCCAAAAAAAGCGTCCCGCAATAATTGTTTGCTCACTCTTCTGTAGCTTTGTCTTTGTACAACGCTCTCTTTTTCTGCTATTTTTCTACAATTGTCGATTACTTTTTTTGCTAATTTGGCATCGGTAGGAAAGGTAATGTTCTTCTCCTGAACCGTCGTATCTACCTGAACTTCATCTTCTGTTTTGGCTTTGGGATGGAGAGAAACGCTTTGTCCCAAAAGAAATTCCAAACCCTTATCTCCAATTCTTTTTCTGAAGTGTACAAAATTGCTCGGATCGAAAGGCTGCTCTGTCTGGAAAAAGGTTTCTCCGGTAAAATATTGCCAATACGCATTCTCAATCCATCTCTCTATTACACTTTCATCACTTTCTTTAAACATTTCCTTGAGCAAAAGCATTCCTGCTATTTTACGGATAGCAATAGAAGGTCTTCCGTTTTCTGAAAATAATTTCTCAAACTCTGACTCCATTTTATCCCAGGAAATCTCCCCAGCTAATTTTACCACCGGATGCTCCATATTAATAAGCTCCGTAAGCCTGGTCTTGAATAAATTCTGCTGTAAATCCTCTCTTATTTTGCCTAACATTTTGCCACTTTTTATATCCTAAAAATACAATTTATTGCAATTTTTTACAACGATTTTTTACGAAATATAAGTGCATAAAACTGATAATCAAAATATTACTTGGTTTTTAAGGAATGACTAAATAGCTTGACCTTCCTGGGCTTGGGTCTGGATTATTTTTGGCCCAAGGTCTATCAACACCTTCATTTTTATCTCCCACCTGTATACCCCAAGCTATAGTTATCGACAAATTTGGCATATATGACCTTTCCCAGTTCAGTTACTCTAAAACTGTCTTATCAGGATGAAGAGAATGTAACTACTCTAATGTATCAGAAAAAGGTGCTAAACAAGTTTTATGATTTTGGGGTTACAAAAAATGTGAAATAAGCTTCCTCACATACTCCAAAAAAAAATGAATACAGAAACAACAGTATCAGAGATACAGGTAACATACCAACCCAACAAAATGTCTCAAACTAAGCTCACTACCAGTAGTCATGTAGTAGAAGTTATCAGGACATTCTGGGATAATGGAATAATAGAAATGCAGGAAGAAGTAAAAATACTCTTCGTAAACTCTTCAAATACTGTCATTGGCTTCTATAGCCTATCTAAAGGAGGTATTACAAATAGCTTAGTAGATATTAGACTGATTTTATCAGTAGCCTTAAAGTGTTTAGCCACTGGATTAATATTGGTACATAACCACCCAGGTGGCAATCTTAATCCAAGTAGTGCAGATTTAGCCATAATAAAAAAGCTTAATACAGCTTGCAAGCTACTTGACATAGCTCTTCTTGACAGTATCATCATTACGAAAGAGAGTTATACAAGTTTTAATGATGAGGGATTGCTGTAGGTAATTAATGACCTCAAAGGCATACTTTTAGGTATACTCTATTAAAAACCAACATATAAATCACTAAATATCAACATGTAACACCTTAAGGTTCGAGCCCAGCAGGAGGAGCAAAAAGACTTACAGAAATGTAAGTCTTTTTTTATGCCTGAATTTATTTTTATTTTATTGCTTCATAACGAATATTTATTAAAAATTTAAACAAAATTACATTTTAAGTAAATATTTTATTATTATTTTGCAATAAAAATTAATTTAATATGAAAAAGCTTCTTTTATCATCTCTAATGCTTCCATTCGCAATTAGCGCCCAAGTGGGAATCAACAACCCAGCTCCCACTTCAACATTAGACGTTACCGCAAAAAACCCAACCGGAACAGAAACAAATGTTGACGGAATTATTATTCCTAGAGTTGATAGATTGAGAGCACAAAATATGACGGGAACACCTACCTCCACCATGATTTATGTAAACAGCATCGCCAACGGAACAAAAACGGAACTGCGGTTAATATAGATACTATCGGCTTTTATTATTTCAACGGAACTGCATGGATAAAAGTAGACAGTACAATTTACGACAGAAACGGATCTCTTTCCAGCGCGAGAAATGTAAATTTAGCAGGAAACAATCTTGGATTTACAGGTACCGGAAATATAGGAATAGGAATTGCGGCTCCTACCGCTAAATTAGAAGTATCATCGGGAACAACAGGAACTTCAGGAATGAAGTTTACAAATATTAACAATACTACACCTACCACCCAAAACGCTGCCGCTTTAGGAGTTGATGCAAGTGGAAATGTTGTGATACAGAACATTGCTCCTTTAACTACTACCTTCAAATCTTTCAGTATAAATGCCAGCGTAGCTGCTAACTCTACAGTAACTTTAGGCTCTCTTGAATTCAGATATCCAACCACAACCTGTACAGATACCAACACCTATCTTGAAGTACGATCTACAACAGGAGTTAACAACACCGGAATCCTTCATGCCATATCAAGAAGTAGCCAGGCAAGTACAGGACTTATCAATACAACCCCAATGACTTTTACTCCTACTTTTGCTAATTTAGGAGCCGGAATACCAGGAACTCCCAACGCGGCACTTGTTCCCGTAAACTGTGTGCAGGATGGCGCGGCGCAATTCACCTTCTTCTCGTATACCGACAGAACGTATTACAGAGTAAGTTTCCATATTGCTGATGGTGATTCTTTAGGTTTTGGAGCCTTAGGATACATCTTTGCAGAGCTTCAAAGATAAAGTATTAATTTTCACAAATTTATTATATAAACACCGTCAATTTTGATGGTGTTATTTTTGTTACCTTTGCATTTTCTTATTTGAATCTTAAAAAGTTTAAATAGTTATTAACTTTTTATAATAAAACAGCATACTTTTTGTTTATGCTAATAGCTTGAAGAACAACAAATGTCAATTAAAAACACTCAATATAATTTATTTTATTTTTTTTTCCTCATATCAGGTATCACTTTCGCTCAAAATACAGCAAACGGGAGAATTATAGATGAAAAAACAAACAAACCCGTTACTGGCGTAGATATTTTTATCAACGACAGCAATAAAGCTGCTTTAACGACCAGTTCAGGAGACTTTAGCGTTCAGTCGGACAGTATTATTTATAAACTTAAATTTTTAAAGAAAAACTATTCGCTACAAAGCATTGATATTACTTCAGAAAATAACTCTAATATTTTTGTAAAACTTTCCGCTGAAAAAGTGGGAGATATTCAGGAAGTTGTAATTCATAACGAAAAACCAAAGTATAAAAACAAAAAAGAAAATCCGGCTTATGCCATCATGCAGGAAGTATGGAAAAGAAAAAGAAATAACGGTTTAGATAAATTCAATACGTATACTTACAAAGAATACGAGAAAATTCAGTTTGATGCCAATAATCTGGACAGTACATTTATGAAGAAAAAAATCTTCAATAAGATGGATTTTATCTTCGATTATGCAGATTCCACCGCCAGCGGAAAAATGGGACTTCCTATTTTCTTAAACGAATCGATCTACGAAAATTACGGCGAAAACAAACCCGATAAAAAAAATAAAAGACTTCTTGTTGCTCAGAAAACCTCGGGATTTCAGGACAATCAGGTGATTACGGTAACGGCCAAAAATCTTTATCGTGATATTAATATTTACGACAATACTTTAAATTATTTTGATATTGGCTTCCCAAGCCCTGTCGGAACAGATGGTTTCAGTACCTATGATTATAATTTAACGGATACCATTACCGTTCACGGTGAAAGAGCTTTTAGAATCAGATATCAGCCGAAAAGAACCGAAGTTTTGGCTTTTCAGGGCTATCTTTATATCGATACCGACAGCTATGCCGTGTTGGGAGCTACCTTAAAATCTACCAAAAAGATCAATGTTAATTTCATCAACAGCATTTCAACCGAGTTGGAATATGATAACCCTGATGATCAAACATTCTTACCTAAAAAATTCGTTACCGCAATTGAATTAACGCCTTTTGCCAAGAAAAAAACCTCGAAAAGCATCATTGCGAGGCGATCAGTAGATTATTATCAATATGATTTTAATAAACCTTTAGACAACAAAGTTTTCGTTCGAAGAGAAGAAGAATATGATGATAAATTTGTAGATAAAGACGATGCGTATTGGGCAAAAGCAAGACCTGACTCTTTATCGAAAACCGAACAAGGTGTTTATGAAATGCTGGACAAGCTAAAACAAACACCGAAATTCAACCGAATTGTAAAACTTTACGAAACTTTAGGTTCAAGATATTACAATATCGTAAAAGGAGTTGATATTGGTCCTATTTTCTCTGTTTACGGCTTTAATGAAGTGGAGGGAGACAGAATAAGACTGGGGGCAAGATCCTACTTTAGTCAAAATGACCCTTGGAGAGTTCAGTTTTATGGAGCCTATGGCTTCAGAGACCAGCAGTTCAAGTACGGAGCTGAAGGAAAGTATATGTTCAACAGACTCAACAGATTCATGATTGGCTTAGGAACCAGAAGAGATATTTTACAGCTGGGTACACAGCTTACTGATGATGACGGAATTATGTCGCGGTCCTTTGCCTCTTCAACGGTATTTGCGAGAGGAGACAACGCTTCTTTAAGTTCTGTAAACTCAACGAACATATTTGCCTCTATAGAACCTTGGAAAAACTTTCAGGTACGCGTAGACGGGACTATGCAGAGTATCAAATCCGCTAACCCCGGAGGATTTAACCTGATGTATTACAGAAACGGTGAGCTCAGACAAACCGTTAATGATTCTCATGTCACTTTAAGTTTAATCGCAAGACCGGGTGCAAAATTCTCACAAACCGGAGTAGACAGGTATGAGCACGGAACGCTGGCACCAACCATTGTTTTGAAGTACACAAGAGGTATTGAAGGCTTATTCAACGCTGATTTTAACTATAATAAATTACAGTTTTTATTCTATAAACCTATTCTCATTGGTAGTTTGGGCAAATTGATGGTTAATTTCGAGGCTGGCAAGAATTTCGACACCGTGCCTTTGGCTTTACAAAACGTAATCCCCGGAAACCAGTCTTACGGATTGGTTCAGAATACTTTTGCACAGCTTAATTATTACGAATTTGTTGCCGACACTTACACCACATTGCATCTCGAACATCACTTTAACGGAAAAATACTGTCTTTTATTCCTTTAATTAAAAAATTAAAATTAAGAGAAGTTGCCTTCATCAGGGGAGCCTACGGAACATTAAGTGATGGAGCAAGAGCAATCAATGTTGATGGATTAAGATATTCAGCACCAAGTGACCACGTTTATTTTGAATACGGTTTCGGAATTGAAAACATCGGGATCGGAAACCTTAGAATTTTCCGTGTCGACTTTAACTGGCGAGGAAATTACCTGGACCGACCTGATATTTCGAAATTTGGTGTAAAAGCAGGCTTCCAAGTTGGGTTTTAAACTAGACAAAATTTTTATAAAATACATAACCCCGGTTTTCTGCCGGGGTTTATTTTTTACAACCATCTTAAATATCACTATTATTACAACCACCGCAAATAGGCATCAATGTTTGTGGCGAAAGACAAACAGGGCGGTTTTCTGCAGGCAAGCCGCAATACCAGTCGCAAGAAATACCTTCACACTTAAAACCACCTTTTAATGTTTTAAGCTGAAGTCTTGAAAGTTTTTTTAAATTTTTCATTTTAAATATCGTTTTAATGGATCAAGTACAAAAGTTGGGGACTAGGCAAAAAAGTTCAGATCATGTAAGATGAAATTTTTTGCTCTCGCAGATTTTGCAAATGATGCAGATTCTTTTCCTTACACTTTACATATTGAACACGAAGCCAACCCAAGTTTTTTGACAATTCCCGTTTTAAGTCTCACCAAACCGTTCTACCTATAAAAGACCGCAAAGGTTAAACAAAGAAAATCAACGATATCATCCGCGGGAAATCTGTGCTATCCGTGGGAAATAAAAATATTCGCGCATTCGTGGCAAAAAAATATCTAAAGAATTTCTCCCCAAGTTTTGAAACTGATCCGTTTTAATTTAGTGTCTGAGTAAAACGCAGAAGAATTTAGAATATTATTTATTACATACAAAAACTCCTCAACAAAAATGCTGAGGAGCTTATTTTATAAAACGCTAATTGAATTATGCGTTTGCTTCTACAGATACAAAAGATCTGTTGTTTGCTTTCTTTCTGAAAACTACTTTACCGTCTACTAGAGCGAACAAAGTGTGATCTTTACCGATTCCCACGTTTGCACCTGGGTGGTGTTGAGTACCTCTTTGTCTAACAATAATATTTCCAGCAATAGCTTCCTGACCACCGAAAATCTTTACACCTAATCTTTTAGAGTGCGATTCTCTACCGTTTTTGGAACTACCAACTCCTTTCTTATGTGCCATTTTATTCTAAGGTTTTTTGGTTTAAATTATTCTGCGCTTTCAGCGTCAGCTTTTTTAGTTGTCTTTTTAGCAGGCTTTTCTGCTTTTTTAGCTCCATCAAATCCTGTAATACCAGTAATCTGAATTTGAGTTAATGATTGTCTGTGACCATTTTTCACCTGATAACCTTTTCTTCTTTTCTTTTTGAAAACGATTACTTTATCAGCTTTTACGTGGTCTAGGATCTCTGCTTCTACAGTGATTCCGCTTACAGCTGGGGCGCCTACCGTGATTGCTCCGTTTACAGTAAGAAGTACTTTATCGAAAGATACTTTACCTCCTTTGTCTCCTGCTAAACGGTTTACAAACAACTTCTGGTCTTGCTCAACTTTATATTGAAGCCCTGCTATTTCTACAATTGCAAACATTGTTTATAGATTTTTAGTTATTTCGAGGTGCAAATATAAGAATTAAATTCTAATTTGCTTACAATCAAACCCATTATTTTTTACATAAATTTTTTCTTTATGTTCTGAATAATTTTTCACCATAAAGTGATGATACTTATCATAATATTTTATACCTTCGTTCACACCAAAAATATTTTATATGAAAAGAAACTTTAATTTCCGCGCTTTAGTGGGAGCATTTGCTGTTTTTACATTGGCAGCATGTAACAATGATAATGTAGAAGACACGGTATTACCGGAGGTTCAGGTAGAAAATTTAAGACTTGATCAGCCCAACGAATTAGAAAAAGTGTGTTATTATGTAGATCAATATTGGAGCTCGTCTGCGGTGCTTACCACAACACTGCAAGCTACAGCAGATACCAATTTTATGAATTCGCAGATGACAAAAATTGCCAGTATGTGGGGAAGAAGCAATCCTACACTAAGATTTGTAAATGATCCTTCCAATTACAATTCTACTTACAACGCAATTTCTTATTCTACAGGGAAAATTTATTATGGATATGCCATTTATTATGATGCCAAATCCAAAGGCGGAGATATTGTAAACGCCATGATTCTCGCTCATGAGTACGGTCATCAGTTGCAATACATTTTCGGATTGCCTTCCGTTAGTGAGTCTACTGCAAGACCCAATGAACTGGAAGCAGATGGTTTTGCGGGATATTATCTGAGAAGACCAAATGGTTATAACCAAACATCATTTGCACAGATCGCTGCAGCGTATGAGTTTGCTCAAAGTATTGGTGATTATCAAACCAACAGCGCCGGACACCATGGAACCCCGCCACAAAGGAGATCTGCCGTACGTTTGGGATTTCTTTTAGGTCAGTATGATCTTACGGCCTCCGCTTTCGATTATAATTTCTTCTATTATTATCAAGGCGTGCTGAACGGAACATATAAAATGGCAAAAAATACTCAGTATCCGGAGTTGGATGCGTATATGAGCCAATATATGGACGAGCTGAGAAAAATTCAGTCGGGAGAAATTTCTGCTGAAGAGTTTAAAGAGTTGAAATAACATTCATTTTTAGCATATTTTAAAAAAAGAGGCGAGATTTTCTTGCCTCTTTTTACTTATATAGAAGATTTGGATATGCAAATAAAAATTCCAGTATAAGTTAAGCTACATTTTGATAAATTTTGTTTTGACTGTTAAACTCTTCAATAGTTTGGTAACTCAAGGCGCTGTGACGTCTTTTTTTGTTGTACCAGATTTCAATGTATTCAAATATTCGCGCAGCGGGAATCTATGCACTAATATTTAACTTTAAAAAAATAAAATATTAACGTGTGTAGTAGCATAAATGATATAAAAGAATAAATCGTAACTATACTCGCTATAGAAAAGAATACATTTTTGTCAATCGTACCATGTACTAAGTATATAAAAAATGTATAACAAAATAACCCTACAATCGTATAAAATACATTTTTGTAAAAGATATTATTATTTTTTACAAAATAATTAATAATCAAAATTGGAACATACATTAAAGTAATTGTAAAAATTACCGGAAAAAAAAATCTAGACGTATTATCGTACAACTTCCAAACTAAAGAAGAAATAATAATATTAGCAATATACATAAATAAATACCACATAGCTTTTAATTTTTTAACCATCCTTTACCTTTAAACCATCCTCCCCAAGCTGAATTCAGGGTTCCGCTTGAGCCTTTCATATTATCAAATCCTTTCCATTTTGGTTTATATGAATTCGGATACAACATTAATAAAGGAATATCAATTCTTGCCTGAGTATCTGTAACAGTAGCTCCAAATGTAGAGAAGTTAGGAGCAGATCCCCCTCCGACAAATGAGTGCCATCCATTACCAGATCCCGCGGAATGAGCCATTTGATTCATATATTTTAGTGCAGTTGGAGAGGCTGATGCATAAATTGGTGGAGCAACCTTACCCTGCTCGTAATTAACCAAAGCTGTATCCCATGCCTGTGCTACAGAGCCTGTTAGAGGAGTATTAGCGAACTTTCCATATAGTAAATCATTAAAATAAGGCAGAGTCCCATTTTGAATTCCCACGTTCAATTTTTTTAATAAACCAATAGTTTCTGAATTAATGAAAATATCTGCACCAGAATCAATTATAGACATATCATCTACTAAACCTATTGCTCCACTCATCCATCTTACCTGATGCCCTCTTGCTGTAGATTCAGATTGTACCCATTTATAATAATCTAAGATCTGAGAAAAAGGAGCATACTGATTTTTAATACTATTTTTTGTATTATATGCATTAGCATTTTTCCATGTTTGGGTATTATTTAATCGATCTGATTTACGCCAATCCCCCTTTCCTAGTGTTCCTTTATAAGAATCCGGATACTCTTGATCCGGCGCCATCCCCGTAGGATCTGTATAACGTACCGGATTACTAAACGTATACTCATACGGTGATCTTCCCGGAAAACTCTCTGCAAGCGGATCCACATTCAACCAAAGAGAAACCCTTGGATTATAATACCTCGCCCCATAATAATAGTACCCCGTCTCAGTATCCTGTTCCTTCGCATTAAACTTATACGGACTGTTATGACTGTTCTTATGATTTTCTACAAAAAAACACCTCTAAACCATTATCCCTGAATATTTCAACTTGAACTTCTGCGCTCGCTCTCTTTCCCAAAATACAGATTTATTTAATGAAGAAAAACGAATTTTTCCCTATTCATTACTTTATACTTTAAGTTTTTTATTCCCATTTAAAAAATAAATTCTTTCCTAAAATCACAGAAAATTTATTCGTTTTTCTATGATTTTGGAGGGGTAGAAAAGATTGAAGGTTTCTCTAAGACCAAATTGTAAATCACGAAGAAAATTTTCCCAACCGAAGTAGCAATTGAAAACTAGATCTGAATGAACGTTTAGAGTTGGGTTAACAATAAGAAATGAGTATTAGCTCTAAAAAAGCGCAAAAAAAAACATAATAAAGAGGCTGTCCAAACTTTTTGGACAGCCTCATCGGGTATACCAATAGAAATCGTCTTCTTCCGTTACCGCGTACATTATTTTAAAGAACTTCTTTTCTTAAAATCAAGAACAGAAAATTTTCTGCTCTTGATTAACATCATTTAATTTTCAACCACTTAGAGAAATACCAACTTTTTGATATATTCACGCAGTGGGGAACCCATTCATCAATGTTTAGGAATAACTGGAACCAAATTTTGCAACATTTCAAACATTTGAGATTTACATAATAAAATGATTATAAAATACACAATAATTAATCCGACTTGCACATACATTAATGACTGATTTTTTTTAATCGATAATATTAATCCTAAATCAATAATGAAAAAAAGAAAAACTATTAATAAAAATACTACAATGAAAAATGCTTGAATGAAAAATGCATTACCATATGTAAAAAAATACAGAAAAATTATATGAACTGGTATAAGAAAAATTTTAAACGGTGTAAGTTTTGATAGTTTCATAAATAATTATTTTTTTAATGGTACTGTCCATATATATATTTGATAAGTATTTGTTAGTTTATTATTACTTACTGCTGTCCTAGGTCTTGAAATGTTACCAAACATATTATCTAGTCCTGAACCAAGTGATAGACTATTGTAAACACCTACAGTTGCCGTTTTATAATCAGAGTTTACTCTAACTGACATACCATATGAACCAAGTGCACTCATAGGATTATTCATTAAATCGGAATCAAAAGCAGGTCCAGCACCACCTTTAATACCTTTATATAAAGCACCCAGTAGCTGACCAAATTCTTTCCCGTGTCCAAAGATACTCCCGTTGTCGTGCCATAATTCTTCGGATTTACCAATATGATAACCTCCATTATCATTTAACTTTCCTAATAGAGTTTTAAGATTTGCTTTGACAGACTCCAAATTTTTAATTTGTTCTAAAGCTCCCCCAGAATTTATTATCGCATTGTCGGGTCCAGTGCCTGCAAGATAATCAACAATTATATCACGAGTATTCTTATAGTTTTTCACCACACCTTCAGAATTATTTCTATTCCAAATTTTAAGAGTAAAATTTGTTTCGTTAGCGATTGAAGACGCAGGAATATATAAAGACTGTATATGCGTTGTCTGACGCATTCCCTTAGTTCCATTATCATACATTTTACCATCTCTCTTATTGATATATTCACCTCCTATTGACCTAACAAAATCACCAGTGCCATCAATCCAACTATTTCCTCTGTATCCTAATGGTGGATAAGCAGCTCTTCCATCTGGGTCTGTAAAAACTATTGGGTTATTGTTCCCATAAGTATAAGGTTGCATTGTTTTCTCCGCCAGCGGATCTACATTCAACCAAAGAGAAACCCTTGGATTATAATATCTCGCCCCATAATAGTAGTACCCCGTTTCAGTATCCTGTTCCTTCGCATTAAACTTATAAGGACTGTTATGACTATTCTTATGGTTTTCTACAAAAACCAAAAACACCTCTAAACCATTATCCCTGAATATTTCAACTTGAACTTCTGCGCTTGCTCTCTTTCCAAAAATACAGATTTATTCAATGGAGAAAAACGAATTTTACCCTATTCAGTACTTTATACTTAAACTTTCTTATTTCTATTAAAAAAATAAATTTTTTCCTAAAATAAAAGAAAACTTATTCGTTCCCGATATGAATTTGGACTTGTAATAAACATTGAACTATCCGATTTTCTAAGAAGATTATACTCCTATTGATCTAATTTTACACCCTGATAATGATGATTATACAGAAGTTATAGAGAAAGATAAAGTCTTCATTGAACAAGTAAGATTAATCAATGGATTAGAGGAAAAAGACAAAAATATAATTTTCGCTATGTTGGAAAAGGTGATTACCAAACAAAAATTTAAAGATTTCTTTAATAAAAATGTAGCGGCACTGTGAAACAAAAAAACCACTCAATGAGTGGCTTTGGTTACTATTTTTAGAATTTCGTTAGCTATATTTCTTGCTTTATTCCATACATCATCATTTAAATCTGAAAAACTATGTAATCCTAAATTATCAATTTCATCTAATATGTTCTCTAAATCTGTAAAAAGATTATTAACACAATCATTGTAATTTTGTTTCAAATATTTGTAATCATCATATTCTAATAAAATTTCATCCACATTATCACAATTTTCACCTAAGAGATTAGCTATATGCTTTTTTTGATAATTTGAATCTTCACCAATAACTTTTAATGTTCTAACTAAATCATTTTCAAATAATGAGTTCATAATCTTCCTACTTTTTCTTGTTAAATATCGGTGCAGAATTTCCGTGTCCACTATTAACTCTCCAATACGGATCACCTCCTTTTCGTCCTGTCTTTGAACCTGGATTATATCTAATCTGTTTGCCAGTAACGTCACCACGGTTATTAAGTTCTTCTAATTTGTAACCACCCCCTTTATTACTGCCTTTACCCAAGGTTGTTTCTCTCCAATTAGGATTTGCCCCAATGTTTTTACTAACATCAGCAGGACTTTGGTTTTTTAATAAATTAGGGTTTTCTAAAATATCATCAATGCTACTATAACGAGATTTTGACGCCCCTGCCGCTCCCATCAAAACAGCGCCACAATTACAGCTCAATTCTTGTATAGCAGCAATATTGTTTCGAACTTCTGTAAGGGTAACTGGTCTTTCTCCAATTTGATATGTATTACCTTGGTAATTCGAGGTAGAATTAAATTGAACTTCGTGAGTTTCATCAAAATGATTCCAGTCGATTGCATTGGCATATATTGCCATTTGCTTATGAGAGCTAAGCATAAAGTCTTCATATCCAACGTGAAGAATATGAGCATTTACCGCTGTTGGATTTTGCAAATTAACACTACCAAAAAAAGTATTTATTGTCCAAGGATCAGGATCTGTTTTACTTTGAAAATAAGTTTGAGTATAACCTCGCAATCCTATAGCGGAATAATGATTCCATTTTGGTCCTGGTCCTGGATCCATTGGTGCCATTCCATCGGGGTCAATTAGTTTTACAGGATTTTGCAGTGCATAAACATACGGCGACCACGAAGGAAATTTCTCCGCCAGCGGATCCACATTCAACCAAAGAGAAACCCTTGGATTATAATACCTTGCCCCATAATAGTAATACCCCGTCTCAGCATCCTGTTCCTTGGCATTAAACTTATACGGACTGTTATGACTGTTCTTATGATTTTCTACAAAAAAATACCTCTAAACCATTATAAATGAATATTTCAACTTGAACTTCTGCGCTCGCTCTCTTTCCAAAAATACAGATTTATTTAATGAAGAAAAACGAATTTTTCCCTATTCATTACTTTATACTTTAAGTTTTTTATTCCCATTTAAAAAATAAATTCTTTTCTAAAATCACAGAAAACTTATTCGTTTCCGATATGAAGTTGAGGCTGTAAAAAACATTGAACTATCAGATTTTCTAAGAAGATTACATTTATATTGAACAAGTTTTACATACTGATAATCAATTTCCTACAGAAGTTGTAGTAAAAGATAAAACCATGACTGGATAGGTAAGATTAATCAATAGATTATAGGAGAAGACAAAAATGTAATTTTCGCCATGCTAGAAACGATGATTACCAAACAAAAATTTAAAAAAATCTTTAAAAATGCAGCGGCATTATATTAAATAAAACTCTCGCCAATTGGCGAGAGTTTTATTTATTCTATAATCTTTTGATAACAATTTTCTCCTTCGTGATATCCAAAACAAAGAATAATATTTTTATTCTTTGTTTCAAAAAAAGTTGTGTAAGTCATATCGATATCCTTAATATCTTCGGGAAAAGCAATTAAATCTTTATCCAAATTCAAATAAAAATCAGAAAATTTTATTGAAGAACCATCTAATTTGTATTTCGAATTGTAATTCAACAATTTCTTCCTTTTTATATTATAAATTACCCTGTTATAAACCCCATCCTTGTTAATTGTTAGAGTGTCATATGTATTCTTGTATGAAATGGGTGAATATTTTCCACATATATCTTGATTACTAATATTTTGGCACGAAAATAAAAAAGGTAATAAAATTAAACTTATACTTTTTTTCATACTTATTAAATTTAAAATGTTCGATTTAAATCAAGGTCTTGTTAATATAGATGGCGGTGTTATAGCTTGTTTAAAAACGTTCTTTAACGTTGGGTTAATTGCTTTTTTTTGAACTTCTGAATTGCTTTCAGTCCATATATAGGTTTGATATGTATTTCCAAAACTATTTACTTTCCCTTCAGTTCTTTCAAAGTTATTTACTGGTAATCTATAAAATAACGACTCTTGTGACTTAGAATCGGTCATTAAAAAAAGTGTTTCATCTCCTAATTTATACCAAGATACATTTGATCTTCCCCACATCTGTTCATATCCATCAAAATTTGCAGTAAGCGGATTTGCGTGGGAATAATCCATTTTTACAACTCCTTTTGAATTTTTCGAATTTAGTGCATCCTGTCTTGCTAAAGAAGAATAAGGAGATGATGCTCTATCTAAAGAAGCAAAAGGACCAGAATTAGAATCATTAAAATCGCTAAACAAACTACGTGTAGGTCCGTCTCCTCCAAAAAATTCACCTGTTATAGTACCCCATCCAACATCTTTCCCTCTATGGGTATAACCACTAATAATAGATTCTCCGCCTTTAATAACATTTGAATCTCCAGTTTGTCGACTAACTACTTTAGTATCTCCATTTTTTTGATGGTAAAAATCTATTTTATTTCCACCTAAATTACTAATCATCTTGCCATTCTTATCATACTCATTAAATGGTTCTCTTCCATCAGGATCAGTATACTTTACTGGATTATTGAACGTATAATTATACGGCGACCAACTCGGCATTTTCTCCGGCAGTGGATCCACATTCAACCAAAGAGAAACCCTTGGATTATAATGTCTCGCACCATAATAGTAATACCTCGTTTCAGCATCCTGTTCCTTGGCATTAAACTGTTATAACTGTTCTTATGATTTTCTACAAAAACCAAAAACACCTCTAAACCATTATCCCTGAATATTTCATCTTGAACTTCTTCGCTCGCTCTCTTTCCAAAAATACATATTTATTGAATGGAGAAAAACTACTTTTACTCTATTCAGTACTTTGTACTTAAACTTTCTTATTTCTATTAAAAAAATAAATTTTTTCCTAAAATAAAAGAAAACTTATTCGTTCCTAATATGAATTTGGAGTTATAAAAACATTGAATTATCCGATTTTTTTTGAAAAGATTACATTTATATTGACCAAATTTCATATCCTGATAATGAAAATATGGCAATGGAGCGTTTACGACTCAAAAAGAAGTTGCCCTAACTTTGAGTATGAACCCAAGCCAATACTCTAAAATTGAGAACGGTAAAGTAGACCCACAATTTTCCTCAATAGAAAAAATTGCAAACGCTTTAGACGTAAGCATCGCAGATATTGTAAATTCTGATAACGTATTTTCTGAGATTGATTCTCTCAATAAATCGGTAATAGAAAAAGTCCAACTGATAGAACAGCTGGACGATAAACAAAAAGAATCCATATTCAGTATTATTGATATGGCTCTCTATAAATTAAAACTTAAGAAAACGCTTTCTAATGCGCTTGCAATATAACAATAAAGCCACTCATCGAGTGGCTTTGGTGTTTTTATTAGGAATAAACTTTGCCATTGAACAATTTAGTGTATCTATTTTATAGTATCCTATTTCTTTTCTGTTTTCTATCGCAAACTGTTTTTTATTTAAACTTATGGTTTTGCCAGATAAAACATAACAATCCGAATATTTATTTTTTTTGTCCGTATATAAAAATATTGTGTCTTTTTGCAAAAATTGACACCCCACAAAATTTGTAGACGTGGGAGATTCTTGATATTTCACTATTTCACATATATTTTCTTCTTTGTCTGTGAACAAGCTAACAATATAAACACTCGTTTTTTTTGAAGTTTTACTATCAGATTTAATTTCTTTCAAAATATTTTCATTAAGGTTTATTTCTTTGAAAACATTTTTTTCCTTGCAAGAGAAAAGCATTAATAAAGTAACCACAACTGAATATTTATACATATAGTTAAATTTATTGGTGAACATTTTCTGTATTTTGATTTGGAAACCAAAACTTTTGGTCGTTGTAATAAATAATGTTTGGATTTTTTTGTGTTGGCAAGAAAATCCACGCCTTTTCCGGCATTATTGATTTATTACTTTCGAAGGTTTGACGATCGCCACCTTCACCTGGTTTAATAGTTCCATTTGAATTAAATCCTGAAGGCCAATTAACATCAAAGTATCCAGATTCTTTCATTAGAGAACCAAATGGATGACTATGTCCTGTTTCTAACCAAGTATAACCATTGTTTGCATAACTTTCAGGAATTCCGTGATTAGTAACATCGCCTACTCTGTGTTGAGACGTAATTAAATATAATGTTGTATTACCAAATATTCCGTCTTTAGATAATTTATCATAATTCCACTCTTTATTGGTGTTTGAGGCAAGAAAGTAAAAATAATTTTTAATCTGTTTAGAAGAAATATTAGGATTTTTGAGCGTGACATTTGTTTCTGTAGGAACATCGCCTTGTCCATATGGTCTCCATTCTGTAGTTTGTTTAAAATTTTTGGTAAATTCTTTATTAACTTTAATGGATTTGCTCCCACTTTCATTATAATATCTATCAAAACTACCACCAGTTCTTTTAATTAACTCTAACCTTCCATTTTTATGAAGTTTATAATCATCTTTTGGTTCTCTTCCGTCTGGGTCTGTGAAACGAATGGGATTATTAAACGCATAAGCATACGGCGACCAACTCGGCATTTTCTCCGCTAGCGGATCCACGTTCAACCAAAGAGAAACCCTTGGATTATAATATCTCGCACCATAATAGTAATACCCCGTTTCAGCATCCTGTTCCTTCGCATTAAACTTATACGGACTGTTATGACTATTCTTATGGTTTTCTACAAAAATCTCGCCACTTGGGAAATATTCTATATTTTGGGTTACTTCTCCATCCAGTCCTGTGATATAGCTGCTTGATCCCAGGTGATCCGGGTGGAACCAGTATTGTCTGTTTTCCTTCGCTCCGGCATAGGTTCCTGTACAGCTTCCGTTGTAGCCTCCATTTTGCCCATAGCCTTGTGCCGTTATATTATTTTTCTGCAGGATATCGATATTGCTTTGCGTGGCGGTCTGCAAAATAGTATCTGAAGACGTAACGGTATTAATTGGTGGAGTGCTTCCTGAAAAAGGAATAATCTGCCATGCACAGTTGAACATTCCCACTTTGTTTCCTTCGCCTATTTTACTGATAATCCTTTGGCTGCCTGCATAATAATGCTTGGTATAGCGAGGAACGGTTGTACTTTTCCCATCAGAAGAAACATTCATTGTCAGTAATCCGTTCGGATATATGGTGAAGGCATGAGACTCCACCTGAGGCTGAGTTTGAGACATTGCAGAGCTATCATCGGCAGTTCTGAACAACATTCCGGAATACAGAACATCTTTAATAATTCGCTCTCCTCCTGCATCATAGGTATAGATTGCAGCCCCATCGATCTCCGGAGTCGAAGGGTTGGTATCTACAAAGCGCAGGCGATTTTCCTCATCCCAGTCATAGATTGCTTTATTTTCGGTTACCGTACAGGTCTGCTGGGCAATACGGGTCGGGTTTCCTTTTGCATCGTAGGTATAGTTCTGGAACTTCACACCGGGATCATTCGGATTGCAGCAGGTGGACGAAGGCACGAGATTCTGCTCATCAATAACGGTAGATGGCGCATGGGGATGCGATGCATGATCGTATTTATAGTTGAGCCTGTAAGAGGTAGGTTCCAGAGTCGTCCAGTTATTGCTTGTTGCTCCTGCCACCCGCTCGTGTTTCTGGGTTTTGCTCATGATATTGTGCATATTATCATACGTCATTCCCACCGTGTAACGGTGTCGCTCTTCCTGATTTTGGGTATTATTTCCTCTCCAGTTTCCGGACGCTGACGTCAGCCTGTACAGATCATCATATCCGAATGCATAGTTGGTACCACCTCCTAAGAGCCCGGCCACCACAGGTGCATTATTGTGAATCTGCATGACGTTGGAAACCACGTCATACTGATAGACGTTCTGCATAAAAAATCTGTTGTTGTTTGTATTTTTAGCAAACATTTTCAAGAGTCTTCTTCTGTTGGTTTCATACTCGTAGCTGGTTTCTGTTCCGTTTCCGTTTTTCAGATAGACCCTCTGCTCAAATTTGTCGTAGCCCAGAAGGTTAATCATAGGATAGGTAACGCCATCTTTCACGGAAACCATATTATTGAGATTTCCGGCTCTGTCATATTTATAATTCAGTACTTCCCCATCCGGATAGGTAATGGATTTTACACGGTTCCAGGTATCATATTTCCAGTCTGTTCCGAACCAATATACTCCGGCTCCCGGCACAGCGACCGATCTTCTCTGGTGGATAAGCTCACCTAGTCTTCCGTATTTTAAATACTGGGTTCCTGTAGCATCAGTCTGATACCAAAGTCTTCCTACCGCATTGTTGTCCATGGCAGCCGCATCCAATGCCTTTCCGTAATAATATTTTACATTATTTGCTGGATAAACAGGGTACTTCACCTCTTTCAGCCTTGTAAAGTCATATTTGTATTCTACATTTTCATTGGCCGCGTTCTTTTTGGAAATCATATTTCCGGCCTTATCGTATACGTAGGTGGTGACTCCTGTATCGGGATGAGTGTAAGAGATTCTTCTTCCCAGATCATCATAAACCGATGTTGTGCTATTGTTATTGACATCTTTCACCAAAAGAATTTCTCCAATCGCATCATGGGTAAACTGCGTCTTGATAGCTCCTGTATTGGAGACTTCATGCACAGAAGTTGTTCTTCCTTTGATATCGGTATATGTTTTTTTAACACTTCCGAGCTCATCACTGAAAGTGGTTTCAAACATTCTTCTTCCCTGCACATCATTGGCAAATCCATAGGAAATGGTTGAGAACAGATCTTCACCCGGAAGTTTAGTAGAGACCACTCTGTCCAACACATCATAGGTATTCACCGTTGGGGGTACTTGATCTGCCACAGCATTATACCGGATGTTAGCCGAGCTGACGTTTTCCACGGTCGGATAATAGGTTTTTAAAGCTCTGCCGAATGCATCTTCTTCCACTTTTCCTGCCACGATATACTTAATCCCTTCATTATGAATCGCTCCGGTTTTTTTGACCTGAACAGCTTCTCCAAATCCGTCCACAATCGTAATGGTATTGATGGTATTGCCAGCGTACTCAGGATCATAATGCCTCGTTACGGCATAAGACTGCGCATTGGTCGCATTTTTCGGGGCATTGGTAATCGGGCTGTATTCAAATTTAATGGTCCACGGAATATTATTAAACATTTCATAAGGCCCCGTAATTTCAGTGGTTCTTGCTTTCGCATCATAGGTATACTTCATAGGCTGAAGGTTCATATCCTCCGTCAGGATCGGCAATCCAAATCTGAAATCATATCGGGTTCTACTGGTATACCCGAAGGCATCTTCCACTTTTACAGGATAGGTTTTTACAAGATCGTCATAAGTATAGGTATGAAAGAATCTCTGATGATCGCTGTTCGCAGGCCCTGTAGATTTGGTCATATTTCCATACGTGTCATACTCAAAATCATAAACAGAATAGTCTGCCCCCTGATTAAGGATCGTCATATTGATAAGATTGCCATTGGCAGGGCTGTATTTTGCTTTTTTCTCACGCGTGATTCCCTGTGCCGTATTTTTCACAGAAGTTGGCATCACAATATAGGCGGCATTGTTGAGCTGGGTATAGGTCACTTTGCTGGTTAAGATTTCTGAAGCGCCAATATCCAAATCTCCCCTATCCCTTACTTCTGTGGCATTTCCCCATTGATCATAGGTTTTAAATTCCGTCAGGGTATATTTCTTAATATGAGCATCCGTAAGGAGGTCAATTTTTACTGTTCCATCATAAAAATTACTTCTCACCGATTCTGCGGCCACGAAAGAACCGAAGTTATTTCCTGTTTTTTCAGCCTCTCCTTCATAATAAATAGTAGCGTGATCTACATTGATGATATTTTTGAGGCTGTAGACATTTACCTTCTTGCTCCACACCTTATTATCCTTATCCAGAAGTACCTCATCAAGTAGCAATCCTTTGAAATAGTAATTTTTATTATTAAATTTCTGAATCGTTTTTCTGTAGATCACATTGGAAGCAGCGCCTCCCTGTTTGGTATCAATCTGGTTGACTGTCAGGTTTTCAAATCCGTAGAATGTTCTCTCCCATCGGCTGTAGAATGGCTTTTCATAGGTGACTGTTATTTTAGATACATCCGGTTTAAATATCCTGTCTCCGGCAAATCCGTCATTGGTGATGACACTTTTTAATACAAATTTGCTTTGCGGCATCTCATAGGTGTTCCCTATTCTGTCGTAAGCCACTTCCCAAGACCCTCCCATCGGGGTAATGACCTTTTTAAGAAGATTGGCGGTTCCGGTTTGGTTAAGAGATACTCTGATATTATTGGCATTATCGGAGGTTACAAAATCAGGATAGCCATCTCCATTCATATCTTTGAAAGTAGATTTTGTTTTTCCGGAGGATTTTCCCACAGAAACCCCCACGGTAATATTCAGTTTCAGGCCTGTTGTAAATGTCGGATTGGTAGGAATAAGCACAGGAATGGTTCCTCCGATGTTTCCTCCGACACTGATCGACTGATCTACATGCAAATTGGAACCCGCATCTACAGACAATACGGTACTTCCTATGGTATGCCCGTTATTTAAATAAATCTTAGCATTAGATCCGCTGTACACCGCTTTATCCGGAAGACCGTCTCCGTTGATATCCAGAAGTTCCTCTTTGGTTTCGTTTTCAGTTGTTGATGTATTAACACCTCCTTCAAAACTTCCCCAGAATAAAGAGACTCCCGCTCCGGCTCCTGTTGAAAAACCTTTCCCTTTTGATACGTCTCCGGTATTCCACGATGCGGTATTGGCAAATTGATTTCGCCCGATATTTAAGCTGAAATTCCCGTTGTTATACAAATCCGGTAATCCGTCTCCGTTGATATCTAAAAATGTCTTTTCAGACTTTTCTGCAGAGATCCCCATATTTCCGCTTATTGTTAATTTGGTTGATCCCCGCTGGCTTTCTTTCGCGGTGTTGACCGCCTGTAAAAAATTATTATAATTCTCGCTTTTCGTTGCAACGGTTCGTACAAAAGCAGTTCTGTCTGATGATCCGTGAGTAAAATTCATCCCTGTTGACAAGCCTTCCGCCGTGGCCGAAGAGACTGACTGGTGATTACCTATCCCGAAAGCATCCTGCCCTAAAGAGGAAGGAACTCCCAGCGGAGAGGTAAGCTTAATATTTTTCTTATTAAAATCATCCGGAAAACCATCTCCGTTATAATCCAATACATTTCGTATCGATTGTGCCTGGGAAAATACCGTATGGGAAGCATTAATACCTGCCACTCCTCCTAAACTGACCCCTCCGGCAACACTGACACTCTGATTTTTTGTCTTTATATCAGGAGCACTCAGCCTATCTCCCTGAGCCTGCCCGGTAGAGTAATTATCAAAACTGTGATCGATACCGTGTACCCCTATACGGGAAGTACTGATGGCATTTTGCGTCATGTAGATCAATGGATCCGTATCAATCCATCTTCCTTTATCATCATTATTGATATCGGAATTCATCATTAAAAATTTGTTCTCTGCCATTGAGCTTTCATTAGACTGAAACGTGACATTCCCTTCACTGTCATGCGTCGGTACATTGACCGGAGGAGAAGTCCCGGGATCTTTACCATAAGCATTGCTTAAAGCCAACTCAGACTCAATGACTTTCATCTCTTCTTTGGTTCCTCTGTTCGCATAGTTGGCCGTTAAGCTATAGGCTTCCTGTACGGTATTATGTTTTGCATTATTCCCATTGAGCACAAATGCACCCCATCCTCTGTATAAGGTTCCGAACCTGCCATCATACTGATCAGAATTCAGAGCTTTCGTAAGATCCAATGAAGACAGAATAGGTTTGTGTGGAGGAGCATTTACAAAATCTCTCATTCTCGATTCACTGCCACCGTTAGGAACTGAAATTCGCGCATACCCCGGAGCATTCTGATTTTCAGAATACTCTAGAGAATAGGTGTAGCTCCCTCTTTGCAGAGCTACCACCGCTTCTTTCGGAAACGAAGCCTCTCCGGAGAGTTTAGGAAAAACAGTAGTATTGCCATTCTGGTCTTTTAAAGACAGCGTTGCCCATGTCGAGGCATTGTGATCTACAATTTCAAACTTTAAAGAGGTATTGTTCTGAGCAATTTCTAAAATTCCGCTATTTCCGGATGACGTTTCCGGATATTGTTTCTGAAGGGTTCCGGGGTTATCAATATAATTAAGGTTATTATTCATTAAAGACCCGTTAACACTTGAAATTCCTGTAATAAACCCCCTGTCATCACTGCTTATCGTCGTTTCCAGATAAATGTCATTATTTACATCCCCGGATTTTACCGTATAAGAAGAACCAAAAGAAGGGGTAATCGTATTTCCGTCATTGGTAATGGTGTACACCGTTTTAGTCAACAGCTTATTTTTCATTTTTGCAGAAACAACGATTTTGCCGTTTTTACCCTGAAAATTCGGGAAGGAAGATGCTTTTACCGAAATTTTACGGTTTACTTCCCCTCCGGAAACCTTATAAATGTTAAAAGTTCCACGGTCATTATACATGGTGTATTCCACCTGAAGGATGGTTTTATCGCCGTTTGAATTTATAAATTCAGGAATGAGTTTAAATTTGGACCAATCGATCTGTGTATCCGTAAATACCTTTATTTTTACTTTATCATCTTTATTCAGCATCACAGGAGAACCATACGTCAAATTGCTATAGGTACTTCCAGCCAATACCGGATCCAGGGCAGTCTCCTGATCATTCACAGTCAATTTGATGATGGCATCATCTGATAATGGAATCGGCTTATTCAGATATAGCGTTAAGGTTCCGTGATCTTCTGCATAAAATGTGCTGCCGTTCGAATTCACAAAGTCTTCTTCCGCTTTATAAACAGATAAATTTCTGTTTTCACTGTCCAAAGCAGGGTTGCTCTGCACGGAATAGGTGATTTGCGGATTCCAGGTCACCTGATCCTGTGTTCCGTCATATTTTGAAGTTACTCTGAAGTAAAGTTTTTCTCCTTTTTTAATATCAATGGTCTGATCAGCAAAAGAGTGCATTCCAAAATCGCCGGCGTTGATATTATCGACCAGAGGATCATTATTTTTATATTGAAAAGAAACTGCGACACCATCAGCTTTTGAACAGTCTTCTTCCGATGGACAGGTAACCTGGTTAAGATTAAAATTATTCTTTACCGTTATTTTTCCGGTTTTCGGAGCTACCCATACCCTTACCACATCATGGAGCGGGTTTTGCTCAAGCATTGTTTTCTTTTCCGCAGCATCCTGAGCGTCGAACAGCGACTGGGATGGATTCGATGAGGTTATTTTTACCGGATAAGGAGTACTGCTGCTGTCTTCATGGAAACTTGGAATGCCGGCGGTGATTCTGTTAAAATAGACTTTCCCGTCTTTTACAAAATCGACCAGACCGTCGTTATTAAAATCCATAAAATAAGAATGCGTTGTAGAAGAGGTATTGGAATAATCAAAACCTAGGCTTACATTGCTGAAGTTTCCATTAATCCCAACTCCCCATGCCGAAGTTTTGGACTTACTGATGGTCGATATCTCCCCACCCACTTTCAGTGAAGTTCCGAACTCCTGCTGACCTCCGGGTACCGATTTATTTTTTGAGTAGTAAATAGCCCCGTCTTTTTCATATACCCTGTCCGGAAGATGATCCCCATCGATATCGATCAATGTAATTTTAACGTCCGAATCACTTTTGCTTATCGAACCGTGAGCTCCGAACGTACCTTTTCTAAAAGAAAAAGGTGATTTATCTCCCACAGGGCTAGGAGGTGGCAAGGTAAAAGCACCCACACTGATCCCAAAATTCGCTCCTTTTGAAGTTCCGGAACTTCCTGAAAGCATAGAGTATTTGTCCGATAGGTCAATATTTTCCTTGACCGACCAAGGGATAGGGTCTGCAAAAATTTTATTCGGAGCCTGCTCATACTCTATAGCATTGGTGTAAAAAACAGCACCATTGGCATCCATTTCCGTAATACTGCCCAGTAAAGTCTTTTTGAAAGCTCCTTCCTTGTAATTCAATTGATAGGATCTCACCTTACTATTGCCATAGCTGATGGTAATATTGGTGAGCTTTTTAGAATCTGCTTTTAAGAAACCCAGTCTTCCGTCAATCTGTACATCCTCTCCTATGGTTTGGGTCGTAAAATGAACTGAATATTTTTGAGAAGTATTCGTCGTTTCATGAAGGGTATAATTGATCTGCTGTGGATAGATCTGCTGTGCACCCGGCGCTGTATTTCCCGAATATCCTGTACGGTCGTAGAGATACTCTACATAGTTTTTATTGAGATCTACGGTTTTATAGAGCGCCCAATAACCGATATTTCCAGCATCATCTTTAAGAACAGCATTCTCTTTTACTCCATTTTCGTCCCCCCCAAAATAAGATCTCGTTCCCTCTTTAGAGGTTACGATCCAAACATAATTTTTAGGATTGGAGCCTTTTCTTATGATTCGGTTATAGGAGCCTTCAATCCGGGGATAAAACCGGCGGTCATTCTGTCGCGCTTTTTCAAAACCTTCACTTCTGTTCGGCATTGCCATGGTTCCGTTTCCGACTTCAAATGCAAGCTGCTCGCCTCCAAACGTATAAATTTCAGTTTCTGTTCCATTTTCATATCTCGGAACTCCCCAGCGCGTATCTATCGTAATAGAAGGCAGAGACAGGTCCCAGCCTACTCCCAGCCAGCCATTCCCGCTTTCGCTGTTATAACTTATATTCAGAGAAGGCTGCATACCCTGTCTTCCGGCAGGAATTTTTATCGGGAAGCTGGTGGTCACGCTACCCATACTATTCGCTGTAGGCGGAGCGATACTTACAATTCCCTCTGATGGATTTGCGGCTTTAATATCTTTAATCGAATTCGGAGCATAGCTGCCTGTTTCCGGAGATTCAGGAACTTTCAGAATTCCGTTGATCATATCGGTGAAATGGGTTGTTTTAGAAATCAGGGTACTTTTTTTAAGATCCAGGCTATCTTTATCCAAAGCAATCCATCTTTTTTCGGAGGTATCAAAATAATAGGTTTTGATATCTTGCGGAGTATATCCTTCAGGAATTTTATTCTCATCAAATCCCAACGATACATGAGCAGGTGCAGAAAAAAGCTCCCCATGAGGCAAAAACCGATAGCCGGAATTTCCGGAGGTTACATTCACCATTTCAGGAGTCAGCACAGGCATATCAATATCCCTCAAAGCTGTAATCGAAATTTTTTCTACGTTTTTAAGAACATGAGCAGGAATCCTCAATTCTGAATTTCCTAAAATTATTCTTTCAGCAAGATTGCTCTTACTGACCAACTTCGAAATGCTTAAAGCTTTATATTCTTCCTTTATTTCTTTTAAGGGCCGAGATTTGTCCGAAACAGAAATACGAACATTTTTTACTTTATAACTGTATTGCGCATGATCAGGAATCGTAAAAATAATGGTATTCATGCCTTTTTTAATCGACTCTTGACGGAGCGGTTCATACTGATGGGTCCACACCTTATTGTGTTCAATATCTTTTCCGCCACCCTTTGCCAGATCATCATTGATTACTTTACTGACACTATCGTAGCTGGTGATCCCATATAAATCATATTCCAGGATAAATTGACTGCCAACATTGATTTTGTCATCCACCAAAATATGGAATATATTGTCATAGACATGATCTACAGGATGCTCCGCATCGGTTCCAATAGTCCCTTCTTTACTATCAGACCCATACTGCCTGATATTGGTGAATGAACTTTTATACGGATACCCTGCAGCAATCGGATGGGATACATTTATTTTTTTATCAGAAGTTGTCTCTTGAGAATCTACCATACCATGTGTAGTTCCCTCATTTTCAGGAATTATTTTTTCTACATGATGATATTGCACGTTTTTTACGTTTCCAAGTTCACCAACAGGTACACTTTTACGCGTATAATCACCAAAGTACATGGCATTAGAATGAGCATGAATTTGGCTCCAGCAGATGAAAAACAACAATGAATTCAGAAGTTTTGTATTTTCTCTGAAAACACTTAACAAAGATTTTTTCATTCGGATGTTTGTTTATGATTAGAAGTACAGCTCTTATGAATTATACCTTTTTGAGATTTTTATACTTTAATTTTTAGAATTTGATTTAGCGTTCATCAAATACGGTTGAGTCAATTGGTTTAACCTTTTACAATCAGTTTAAAGACTTTTATTTCCGAAGTTGTTTTTACGATAATCAAATACACACCTTCCACAGAAAGGGTTTCTTTTATTTCATAATGATCATTTCCTTTATCCTGAATCGTTTTTACGAGTCTTCCCGAGCCATCATGTATTTTGATGTCTATATTTTCTTTTTTGTCTGAAATGATTCTTATGGTAAAAGGATCTTCTTTAGAAACAGGATTTGGATAAATGACAATTCCTTTTTCCTTCTTCCTCATCACCCTTACGGAATCCTTTTTCACACATCCGTCGGACGTCGTAACAACAACGGTATATTCACCGGGCTGATCTACGGAAATTTTTGATGAGCTGCTCACAAAACCATTATCAGAGGTCCATTTATAAGTGGCTTTCGGATCTGTAATATGAGTTCCTGCATTAAAATGAGCCGAATTTCCTGATGAGAGGATCACATCCTCTCCAAGATCCAGGCTAATGGTATTAAAATCATTAATATTAAAATCATAATTACTCGTATGATTCTGTGAATCCAGAATTTGTAAATGATAATTTCCGATAGCCAAATTGGGAAAAGATATCTGCGAAGTCTGAGCTGTAAAATTTTGATTCGCTCCGGAACCTGTAAGATGCACCGTAAAAGGAGCCTTTCCTCCTTTAATATTCAGCTGAAGCATCCCTTTCGTATTCACACAGCTGGGCTGCCTTATATCATAAAGTGATAAAATAGGATCTCCTACCGCAAATGAGAAGACATCCGTCCCCGAAAGATCTTTATCAAAAACGATATCTTTGAAATAGACATTCTCATGATTATCAATACCTTCCATCGGATAAGCATCAATATGGGAAGCACTGAAATCTCCCTTCCCCGTTCTGTCGATAAGAAGCCATAGCTTTTTATCTGACGGAATGGTTATCGATAAATCCTTAACCGAAAAAACGACCTCTGTCGAAACCGTATGGGCGCTTTCTGTCGTCAGCCTTGTTTTCCATTTTCTTTTTAACAGTCTGTAACCAAACGTTTCCTGATCCAGCTCTAACGGTTTTTTATTATCACCCCAAACCAAAAAAGTATGCTCAGGAAGCTGCGCATCATTAGATTTGTTATCTACAGCAAGCTTTTTGGCGGCAATGATCAGCCTTTTTTGTTCCGACGAGCTTGTGGCCTGCTTCTGATAAAGAGCAGAATAATCATCTCTGCCAATCCCCGCAATATTGCTCGGATACTCGGAAAAATCCTCATGCCTCCAGATCGTTTTATTTTTCGAGCTTATATATTCTGTGTACGGCATGGTCACAGCATATTTGATCGCCAGATAAGAATTGACCCTATTCCTCTCGTTAAGGGTCAGCATTTTCTTATAAATAAAAAATTCCGGTAATTTTCCTTTAAAATTCTGCCATTGATGAGTTCCGGAGTCCTTTCCGATAAGCAGAGACGAAAGCCCCGTATTTCCAATAACCTCGGTAATACGTCCCGAAGGCATCCCGAATTTGGAATATAAACTGAATGAAGCTAAAGTATCAATGACATGGGTACTAATATAATTAATCTGCTCATTGTTATATCGAAATATATTTTTTGTTCCGTAAAACAATTCTTTTTCATCCGTCGCTTCAGTGGTAAATAGCGCACTCTCTGAATGTGCATTTTTATTCTGATAGGCGGTAAAAAAATTTATTTTATCCGCCGTTTCAATGACATACGGAAATTTCAGATAATCATCAGCTCCGTCAAACTCAAGACATTCATTATAATTGAGTAAGGAATAGGAAGGTTTATTGGCAGAAGCCAAAGCCTGAATCTGATGCTTATTCCCACTATAATCCGGATAGGTTAAAGCAGGAGAATGTCCTGAGTTTGTTTTATACCAAACACTCACTCCACCTACTCCACCCGGAGATTGGGCATTCATCATCCCCATGATCAATACCCAAAAAATTGAGACAATGCTTTTCATACTGTTTGTTATTTTATTTTATGATTAGTTTTTTGGTCTCTTTATATTCCGATATTTCTACGGAAACCAGATAAATTCCCTGCTGAAGAGATCTTGTATCAATGGTTTTTAAGAATTCCCCTTTTGGGAACTTACCGGAGCTTTGATCGGTCTTGATCAGCTTACCGGAAAAGTCATAGATCGATATTTTGATATCTGAGTCTTTTTTTAACGAAAATTTTATATTCACTTCTTCTTTTGCAGGATTCGGAAACAAGGTAAAGCCCGATGAGGAAACAGTCTCTCCCGTTGCTGGCAACTCATCTTCTGGGTTCACTCTCTTCTGCGCCTTATATTTTAAGGCAGAAATAACATCAAAACAAGGCGTTATCATCGCTATAAATCCTGTATTTAATTGGGCTTCAAACCCCGGTTTCAGGAGGATGCTTCTTGAAGCGAGATAATTGACATTCTGAACGGGCGCTATAATTTTGTTACTCGCCACAATCTCTTTTGCGAAAATCGTCTGGCTGGAATTAATATCGTTGGAAGGACTGGTGAGGGTCACCAAATCATCTTTATAACAGAAATCAACATTGGAAACCACGATTGAAAACGTCTGTTTTCCATTGGGAAGCAACGGTGTAGCGCTGGTTTTTGGAGAAACAATGATTTTATAGGTGACTTTCTGAGGATTTTTAATATCTACCCTTTCAATCGTGTCTACATCGTTGGTCGAATTTCTGGTAGCTGCCGCAGTAAGATTATTCATTCCTCCCAGTTTCCAAGGATAATACGTGTTTTCGGTGCCATTAGAATTTATTTTTACAATCTTCAGATCAAGATCATTAATCACATTGGGAGTGTTGAGATCAACCACATTACTTACAGGATTTCCTTGAGGATCCGTCCATGAAATGGTGACTGATAATGGCTGGCTCGTTTCATATGGGACCACATATAATGTATATTGAGTTCCCTGATTAAGCGTGATTTCTTTTATAAGTGTCGTCTTTTTTTCCCCATTTACGGTTCCCTCAATATTATTGTAGATGGCAGACGATGCTCTTTTTGCATCTGCGAGTCCCCACCCATAGATATAATCCGGACCTTCGGTTCCCTTATCATTTGCTGTATGAGCCAATAATGCCCGAACAGTAGACGAAAGCATATAGCTCTTCGTTGGACTCACAGATTGATAATATTGCTGAAGAAGGGCAATTATACCGGAAACAACAGCTGCTGCCGCTGAGGTTCCGCGATAGATTCCATACGCACCGTCGTAGGTTTCTATCGACGAGTACATATTTTCTCCGGGAGCACAAATATCCGGCTTTATTCTACCGTCATCCGTAGGACCAAAACTGCTGAATGCTGAAACATCAAAAGCCTCATCTGAATTCATTTGGGTATTCTTTTTTGCAGAACCCACTACCAGAACATTTTTGGCAATGCCCGCACCTTCCAGAAGATCATACCCATTTTTTGCCGCGACCTGAGGAACTATCGCCGGATCCATTTCACGGGCATTACCTGCCGCTTTTACCACCTGAAGATAAGGTTTTACAAACATTAAATTATCCCAATCTCTAGCTGTATTGTTGTATTTCCCAAATTGATAAGACTGCAGATAAATAGGATCAAAACCATAGCTATTATTCGCGACAAGGATTCCTTTATTTCCAGGTACATAGGCTTCGGCAAGCATTTCAGCAACATCATTCACCCAGTCGTAGGCATTAATCCTTGCACCATAAGCAATCCCCCTTGCCTCATGCTCTCCGTTACTCCCCGCTAATGTTCCGGCTATATAAGTACTATGTCGTGAAATATCGGAGTTTTGTAAATGATTGTAGAGGTTTATTTTTCCTTTTAAGAGGTCGTGTGTTATTCTTGGTTTAGCATAATCCCACTGACCAATCAGCATATTTTGCCCGGATATAGTAAGACCTAACCCTCCCCCAAGATAAAGATTGTCGGCTTTTGTCATCTTTGCCGCTCCGGCATTTAAGGTCGTGTAGTACTGAGGGTATCCCTGGTCATCGGCTCCTATAAGCTGTTTTTGATGATCATTTTCAGAGATAAATTCCCTGTATCCCATCCTTTTAAGTCTCTGAACCTCCTCTTTCTGATATTGTGCATATCGATCTATTCGGTTTTTAAAAGATAACAGCTCCTTTGCCGTATTTATATCTTGAACGGAGTCTTTCTCTTGTGCATAAGATGACAGGAAGAAAAAAACAGAAGCCGCTATCAAAGACTTCTTATAATTTTTTTGCATAAATGTTTGTGTTTTAAAATAATTTATCTGACTATACAAGGGTCAATTGCAAAACAGCACTATAAACGACTGGAATGAACATACAGCTGCTTAAGAGTATTTTCCGGAAACCAGGATAGTAAACAGTAAGCCCGAAAAACAACATCTGTTTCCCTACATACTATTTGTGTTTATCTAATAAGATAGCACCCGAATATCTGTCATATTCAGTAATCTAAATTGAAAAGTCTTCAGAAATAAAAAATATTTCCTTCAAAAATTAATGGATTGTTCCTAGTGAAAATCAGGATCAGAGAGAAGAGCTTTTTTCATCATATTTGTTTTTTATTTTTGAGTTTTCACAAAGATATACTTTTTTATAAAACAACAAAATATTTTTAAAACATATTTTTAACCACTGATTATCAAAACATTAAAACCAAATCAAACCAACCACATTCAACTGAAAATTTTAAATATACAAAATCATAAAAATTCTTTTTTTTAATCAAATATTTACGTTTTTCTAATATTATTCTCTCCTTAACACCAAACAGATTAATATTGATATGTTCTTTCTGTATAATAAAAATAGAGATAACCAGGCCACAAAAAATAATGATTCCGGTTTTTATTGAGAGCGTGTTTACATTTTATATAGTATTTGCCGGTTATTTTTGAAATGGATTTTTACTTCGTATTTGAAAGACCAGATCAAGAACAGGAACCTGAGCTCTATTTAAAAAATAATTTAAGACATTGATTATATTATAATTAGCACACACCAATAGCGTAAACTTCAGCCGTCCCTATTGACCGAGTAGAATATTTTATTGACTGAACTCAGGGGGAGGAAGTAAAAAATACGCCTAAAAAGAGGCAAGGGATCCATTTATACTGTTTTCTTTTTGAATTTACCTTCATAAACCCCAAAGGATTTAAATATCAGCAGCTTCGGGTGAAGCCCGACGAATACGTATTCAATGATATTATAATCACGCAGGGGCTAAATAATGTAAGAGCCTGTTTAAAATTTTACCGTTTTATTTATTATCCTTAATGAAGTTGATCTTTGCTCAATTTTGATGCTCTTTTGAGCATATTTTTCACTTCCTATTTTTGATTTAGCCCGCTAAATCTGCAAACACGAAGCAAAAAATCCATCTCAAAATAGCTATAAAAATTTTTGGCAATAAAATTTAAACAGCCTCTAAAGGAAATTTCAAATATAAAATGGTATTAACTATCATCATAAATATTCTTTAAAGTGTACAACAGCTTATCATGTGGAACCTGATAGTATCATAGGATGGTTTCAGGCTCATAACGACTGATAGAGAACCCTTGAAAATAAGAATTACTCTTAATAAAGTGCAAATGCATTGCCGAAGGGGAAGAGACTGCTTTCCACAAGAGAGAATTCTGTAAAATACAAAAACCACTGTTTTAGCAGTGGTTTTTTCTATATCAATTTGTCTTTTTACGCCTGGCTATTTCCTAAAAAAGCATCCCAACCCTGCGCCGTCAAAGCGATCAACTGATTAGAGCCTCTTGCCACCATAAAATTTCCCTCTTCTTTTTCAACGGCATGACCAATAATGGTAAAATCCGGATGATTTTTAATTTTATCAAAGTCATCGGAGGCGATGGTAAACAATAATTCATAATCTTCTCCCCCACTAAGAGCCGTCACCACAGGATTTAGATTCATTTCATCTGCCGTAGAAATCGTCAGACTATCCAAGGGAACTTTCTCTTCATACAATCTGAATCCAACATTCGATTGATCAGAAAGGTGTAGAATTTCAGAAGCCAGACCGTCTGAAATATCAATCATGGAAGTTGGTTTGATATCCAGCTGTTCTAAAATTCCTTTCACATCGGTTCTTGCTTCCGGTTTCAGTTGTCTTTCCAAAATATAATCATACCCTTCCATTTCGGGCTGCATATTCGGATCGGCAAGGAAAACGGCATGTTCTCTCTCCAGGATCTGAAGTCCCATATAAGCGCCACCCAAATCCCCTGTCACCACGAGTAAATCATTGGGTTTGGCCGTACTTCTTTTGACAATATTTTCTTCATTCTCAATCCCGATTGCGGTGATGCTCATCACAAGACCAGCGTTGGAACTCGTGGTATCTCCCCCGATTAAGTCCACCTTATATCTTCCGCAAGCAGCCTGAATTCCGGAATAAATTTCTTCCAGCGCCTCAACTGGAAAGCGATTGGAAACCGCCAGAGAAACTAAAATCTGAGTCGGAGTCGCATTCATTGCCGCAATATCACTAAGATTTACCACAACTGCCTTATACCCCAAATGCTTCAACGGAACATAGCCCAAATTGAAATGCACACCTTCTGCCAACACATCGGTCGTTACGACAACTTTTTTATTTCCAGGATTGATAACCGCTGCATCATCTCCCACTCCAAGCTCTGAAGAGGCGTTGGCCAAAGGAAAATGCTCTGTTAAATGTTTAATTAACCCAAATTCTCCCAGTTTTGAAATCGGTGTTAATTCCTGTTCTTTATCTTCAAACATATTATTTAATTATAAGTAATGAATAATTGGTAATGAGTAATGCCTGAACTTTAAACTCAAAACATGACACTTAAAACCATTTTAATTGAATACTGACGGATCAATATTTTCCGGACGGAAAGGTAATTTTTTGAAGTCCTCCCTCGTCAACATCACAGTATTCGGCGTTTTATATTTGTTGATGGCTTCTACCACATCATCCGGCGGAGTTGTCATTTTTCTCAACATCGTATCGATCCAAACTCCCGTTGCTTCAGAAGTGGCACAGTGTTCTCCTTCGGGCGTATAAAATTTGTGAACGAAACGGTAAATTGAACAATCGTCTGCACAAGCATCAACCTCAAGACTTACAATCACCGTCTGATCTGCAAAAATTTCCTTGAAAAAAGAAAATCTTTCGTGCATAATCACCGGACCGATTCCCCAACGGCTCATTTGGGTTACCCCCATCTTTTCAAGCTTCATAAAAGCCATTCTCGTCTGGGCACAATATTGAACATAAGATGAATTTGCTAAATGTTTGTTGGCATCCAAATCGCTCCAACGAACTTCGAATTTATGGTAGAATATCATTTAAATTTTGTTTTACTAATGAACTTTACATTTCTTCACCACAAAAGTCACAGAAGCTTTTAACACTTCAGAACAGATAAGTTAAAATAAATCGCATAGAAGTTCAGATAAAAAGAAAATCAAAGATTTTCAAAAACCAATATGTTCTTTTTTACTGTTAAAAGGCAACTTAAAAAAACTTTTGCAGTTAATAATTATTCGATATTTTATTAAAAAATTATTTTCCTCAAAATTACTTAAATAAGATGGTTTATAAAAATTGTAGTTTTGCAAAAATAATCTTGCGCATAAGATTAAAAGTATTATGAAACAAATTATCATTATCGGAGGTGGTGCAGCGGGCTTTTTCTGTGCATCCAACCTGGACGAAACCCAATATAAAATTACCATTCTCGAACAAAATTCAGATGTTCTTCAGAAAGTAAAAATTTCAGGAGGCGGTCGTTGCAACGTGACTCATGCCTGTTTTGATCCGAAAGAGCTGGTGCAGTTTTATCCTCGAGGAAACAAGGAGCTGTTAAGTGTTTTCACCAAATTTCAGCCTGGCGATACGATGGATTGGTTCGATCAGCGGAACGTTTCATTAAAAATAGAAAATGACAACCGAGTTTTTCCGGAAAGCAACTCTTCGCAAACGATTATCAATACTTTTTTAAGTGAAATTCAAAAGAAAAATGTTGAAGTCAAAACAAAATGTTCGGTAAAAGAAATCGAAAAGTCTGATGAAAAATATCTTGTAAAAACAAGTTTAGGCGATTTTGAAGCTGATTTTGTGATCTATACCACCGGAAGTTCTCCGAAATCACTGAAGATGGTTGAAAATTTAGGTCATAAAATTATCGATTTAGTTCCTTCGCTTTTTACCTTTAATATTAAAGACGATTTATTAAAAGACATTGCCGGAACAAGTTTTGAAATGGCTGAAACTTCGATTCCAAAACTCAAAACTGAGGAAAGCGGACCGATGATGATTACGCATTGGGGGCTTTCAGGCCCCGCTATTCTGAAAATTTCTGCCTGGGAAGCGATCAGTTTGGCAAAAATGAAATATAATTTTGAAATTGAGGTTAATTTTATTTCAAAAGATATTGACGAAGCGGAAGAATTATTTCAGAACTTCAAACAATCGAATCCGAAGAAAACGATAGGACAATCGAAAATTTTTGAGCTTACGAATCGTTTTTGGCAGAGAATTTTAGACGTTTCAAAAGTTGATTTAAACAAACAGGTCGCACAGATTTCCGGAAAAGAAATGCAGACCATTCTAGAGAATGTATGCAAAAAGAAATTTCAAGTCACCGGAAAATCTACTTTTAAAGATGAATTTGTAACTGCGGGAGGGGTAGATTTAAAGGAAATTAACTTTAAAAACATGACTTCGAAAATTTTACCGAACTTTTATATTGCGGGAGAGGTTCTGAATATTGATGCGGTAACCGGCGGTTTTAATTTTCAGGCATGCTGGAGTGAGGCATGGCTTATTGCACAGGATCTGAATTCGAAATAAAACAATATGCTGCAGATTTTCTCCATCATCTCATGGAGACAGGATTGATCATCAGCCTGTCCGAAGATACTCAATATCTATGGTTTAATTATTGCAGATATTTAGAAAAAAGTATTATGGAAAATCAAGAAAATACAGATCGGATGACGACGCTCAGTCAGGTCATGGAAAAACTACGGGAAAGAGGCATTCACAGAGAATTCAGAATGAACGAAAATTGCGAAATGAAATTCGAAAATTCAGAAAAAAATTATAAGCCTTCCGAGTTGACTATTTTAAAGACCTACCGTTTTGAAGGAGACAGTAATCCCGATGATAACGCAGTTTTATATTTGTTGAAAGACACCGCAGGAAATATTGGAATGATCATCGATTCGTACGGCGCAGACAGCAATTATCCCGGTGAGGATTTTGATACATTTTTAAGAGACATCCCTGTGGAAGACAGTGAAGAATATAATTTCTAAAAACATATAGAAAATCCGAAACTTATTCTGTTTCGGATTTTTCTTTATTCTTAAATATACCTTTCAGAAAACCTTTCTTTTCTTTTTCCTCTTCAACGGGTTTTGGCTGATCTTTTTTAGTCTTTATCTCCTGCTTCAATTCATTTACAGACTGCTTCATATCCTTCACCGCAGCAACCGTATTCTCAACCTTTTTCTTGGTTTTATCAACATTGATACCAATAAGGGTCTGTTTCAATCCCTGTTCAATTCCCTTCCAGAAAAGATTAAAGAATGATTTTGTAGGATCTCTTTCCACATCTTCAACCGTTACAGATTGAGGCAGCCCTCCGGAATCAGATTTCACGAGCAGATTGGCAACAGCCGTCAGAAAACCTTTTTTCTCCCGATTATTTTTATCCAGAATCGCCACTTTCAGATCCTTATGTTTAAGCGCAAAAGTTCCGTTCAGACCTTTAGGATTTCCTTTAAAATTAAAAAGCATCTCCTGAATGGTTCCTGTTGCCGTCACGTGTAAATACGGACGAATAAAAGGATTAATTTCCGCTGCAGGAAGATTGGCAGCCCTCCCCGAAATATTAAAAACATCGCTGGTGTTTGCCACGTCAAAATTCCAGTTAACAGACAGTGGCGCCTGATCCATAAATGAACAATTGATTTTTATGTCAACACGCGTAGGTTTTCCTTTCGTCTTGGCAGAATTTAAATTTTTAACATTCATATTAAAATTACTGAATGTCAGTTTCCCTGGTCCCGCACTTTTAGGCGTATCTTCCTCATAAACCAAAATCGAGTTTTTCAGGTTCAGAGTATTAACAAACAAAGGAATTTTTATAGAGCGTAACATTCGGGAATACAAAGGTTTTTCCTTGGGATCGTCATTCGGGATCTTGCTCCGGAAAATATTCGCATCTGCAGACTCAATGGTCACATTTGTAGCATTAATAAACTTATTTTGCGAAAAAAGTTCCCAGTTTCCGTCTGCCGAAATCCGGTTTGCTTTTAAATCATATAAATCTCTTTCCACAGGGATCATTTTGATAAACTGAGCTCTCGAAACGAGAGGCTTCATCGCAAATTGATCGATCTGAACTTTATGTTTATTAAGCGTTAAAAGTCCGACACTCAAATTATAGAACTTTGTTTTGTAAGCAAAATTTTTCGTCGTCAGAAAATAGTCTTTTACGTTGATGGTATGCCCATGATTATTGGGCCTAGGTTGAATGTCAACATCATTAATTGTTGCATTTAAATCATTAAATACCAAGGGTTCACTTCCTTTGTCGTAAGTAATATTTGAATTTTTTAAAGAAACTTTTCGCACCAAAATAGAATTAATCACATTTTCTTTCGGTGTTTTCTTGATTTTGTTTTCTCCCGCTTTGATAATTCCATTGGCGTTGTCCACCAAAACATCTTTGATATCAAGATTTAATTTTTTATCGATGAATTCAAGGCTATTGATATTAAAAGCGGCCAGATTTACCTTTAAACCACTTGCTTTTTTTCCCGGATCATCGACGTCCGGAGTTACAGAAATATTTCGCAATTCTCCCCTTTTAGGATTTAAAGTCACGCTTCCAATATTGAAATTCTGTTGATTAGAATATAAAATCTCTTTCCCTGAAAACTGAAAACTTTTATATCCTACGGGAATCACCTGTGAAGATGTTTCTTTATCAAATGTTAACTGATTAATGACAAGATCCAGATCCTTCGCAAATAACATTTTATCCCCGCTCGGTTTCACCATCTGAACAACCGCATTGTTAAGTTTTACCTGATCTAAGTTCACCTCAAAATTCAATGGTTTTGAAGATTTTTTTTCAGGAACAGCATTCGTATTATAAACGGTTATCAGCGGATTTTCGAAATTGGCATTCGTAAGGGAAACTTTATTTTTTTCCAGTACAATATCCTTAAACTCCATTTTCTGAACATGAAACTGAAAAAGTTTTGTTTTTTTAGGATAAAATCTTTTAAACTGATCTAAGGTCAGCAACGGCGTCAGCTTGAAATTATCAATCACAACTTGTCCGTTGGTAGTTTTTATTGAATGAACCGTTACAGCATATATATTATCCGGCCGAAAGAAAAAGTTTTCCCCCTGAATATCGTATTTATCAAAAACCACAGGAAGTTTTTCCTCTACAGATTCTTCTGTCATCTGAAGATTTTCAACAAATAAATTCAGCTGCTGAACCGAGAGAAATTCCTGTTTTGTGGGCTTAAAAATGGTGATTGTTCCTTCTGTTATTCTGATATTTTCAAATAAAACAGGATTGGTTTTTTTAGCACTTTTGGCATCAGCAGGTTTTGCTAAAATAATATTTAAATGAGGTTTCACCAATCGCAGATCGGTAGAACTGATCCGCTTATTAAAAACAGCATCATAAATTCCAAAACGGCTGATCTTTAATGTATCAATCGTCCCCTGCAAACCAATAACGTTGACATTCTGAGGATTCTTACTGTTGACACTGATTGCGGAAGCCAAGATATTTCCTGAAATCAGATCCACCTCCAACGTTTTGTAAGAGACTTTATAATCTGTATTGTTCTTGATGTAATTGGGGAGCTGGGTCTTGAGCCAAATATTCAGTCCGAAGTTTGCCAGCAACAGAATTCCTAATAAGCCGGCAAAACCGATTAAAATTTTTTTAACCCATTTTTTCATTTTTGCGATTTGGTTTAATTTATATTAAATATAAGATTAATTTTTTACATTAAACTCAATCACATACCCTTCATGTCCTCTTACATTAATAAAATTACTACCATCGAATTGCAGATACTGTCCTTTAATACCTGTTAACTTCCCGGTAAATTCCGGTTTTTTATCCAAAGTAAAAGAACTTACTTTTTCAGGTTTTTCATAAGGATAATCGAACCTCCAGAGTTCTTCGCCTTCACTGTAGAACTGCTGGAAATCTTCCGGAAAATATTCTTTTATTTTTTGTTGAAAATCTGCCAGATCTACTTCATCTTCAAAATCATCCTGAAGCATTTTTCTCCAGTTGGTTTTATCAGCCAGATGTTCTTTTAAGGCAACTTCTATCATTCCGGCTTCATACCGATTCTCTGTTCTAGCAATAGGTAAAGCGAAAGTGGCGCCCTGATCGATCCATCGTGTAGGAATCTGTGTATTTCTCGTCACCCCAACTTTTACATCTCCCGTATAGGCCAAATACACGGTGTGCGGCTGCAGCTGGATTTGCTTTTCAACCTCAAGATCACGCTCTGCAATTCCCAAATGCGCCGTAGAAAGTTCAGGACGAATAATGGTATCACTTGCATAAGGGCTTTCAAAAAAGCAGCTTTTACAAAATCCCATTCTGTAAATAGGTTTATTTTCACCGCAATTTACACATTGAAAACCTGTGTGTTTTATCGTTAATTCTTTTCCCAAAAGCTCATTCATATGAATAAGATCACCTGAAAGATTAAGATAATATTGAATCGGCTCATCATTGAAGCTCGTCATTTTTAAAATTTGCCCTTGAAACTGCATAAAATAGATACTTGATTAAAAAATAAAGGTTAAAGACGAAGAAAAACTGAGGCGAATGCTAAGGAGCAATGCCAATATTCCATCTTTTATATATTAATTCAAATGTAAGATTATATTTTCAAAAAGTAAATGTATATTTTTGTATTACTAAAAAATCACGAATGATTTATCTTGTAACAGGAGGAAGCGGATTTATTGGTTCTCACTTAGTAGAACAATTATTAAAAAAAGGACATTCTGTCATAAACGTTGACAATTTTGATGATTTCTATAATTATCAGGTAAAAATTAAGAATACTTTAGAATCAATTGGAAAAAATTCGGATTTTGAATTTTCTGATAAAGTAGATGATATCCATCAACTGATTTCAATTTCAGCATCAGAGAATTACACTTTGTATTATCAGGACATCCGTGATAAAAAAGGGCTAGAACAAATATTTAAAAATCATAAGATTGATTTAATTATTCATCTTGCAGCGCTTGCCGGCGTTCGGCCTTCCATTGAAAGACCTTTGGAATATGAAGAAGTAAATGTCCGCGGAACGATGAACCTTTGGGAGCTGAGCAAAGATTTTGGTATTAAAAAATTCGTTTGTGCATCATCTTCAAGTGTTTACGGAAACAACGAAAAAATTCCGTTTGCAGAAACAGATAATGTAGACAATCCTATTTCACCGTACGCTGCTACCAAAAAATGTGGTGAAATTTTAGGTCATGTTTATCATGATTTATATAAAATTGATATGATCCAGCTTAGGTTCTTCACAGTGTACGGACCGAGACAAAGACCTGATCTTGCGATTCACAAATTCACAAAATTAATCTCTGAAAACCAGGAAATCCCTTTCTATGGTGACGGAACAACGGCCAGAGATTATACCTATATTGATGATATTATTGACGGAATTACGAAATCGATCCAATATCTGGAAAATAATTCCAATGTTTATGAAATCATTAATTTAGGAGAAAGCCAGGTTATTAATTTAAATGAAATGCTTTCTACCATAGAAAATACTCTAGGAAAATCTGCCATTAGAAAAAATCTGCCAATGCAGCCCGGCGATGTCCTGAAAACCAATGCCGATATTACCAAAGCTAAGACATTAATTGGCTATAAACCTGACACCAACTTCCAAAATGGCATAAAAAAATTTGTGGAATGGTTTTTGAGAAAATGACATCGAGTAGGTCTGCAGCGCAGTGATAATGCTTCCTGTGGCGTACGATGAACAAAAATTAATAAAAAGAATTGAAAATCAGGTGTAAAAAAGCATATAATATAAGCTATTTTTATACTTTTGCAAAAAATTAGAAAATTATGTACTGGACATTAGAATTAGCTTCTTACTTAAGTGACGCACCTTGGCCAATGACAAAGTCTGAACTTATCGACTATGCGATCAGAACTGGTGCACCAATGGAAGTGGTAGAAAATCTTCAGGCGATCGAAGATGAAGGAGAAATCTATGATGCAATCGACGAAATCTGGAGTGACTATCCTACGGACGAAGATTATCTTTGGAACGAAGACGAGTATTAATAGCACTTGGCTGATGGCTTAGCGCTATTGGCCAATATTTTTAAATTAACAATAAGGCAATTCGCCAAAAGCAGATTGCCAAAAGCAAATATTTATGAGTTTTTTAAACAAAGTTCTAAAAGGGTTTTTGGGAGACAAGAAAGCGCAGGACCTAAAAGAAGTAAAAAAAGTTGTAACAAAAATCAAAGCTGTTGAACCGGGAATTCAGCAATTGTCTGATGATGGTTTAAGAGAGAAAACTGCTGAGTTTAAAGAAAATATTAAATCTGCAACCAGTAAAATCACAGCTCAAATAGAACAGATCCAGGAGCAGATAAAAAATTCTAAGAACGTAGACGAAAAAGAAGCTCTTTTCACGAAAATTGAGGGGCTTAAAAAAGAGTCTTACGAAATCGAAGAAAAAGTACTCCTTCAAATTCTTCCTGAAGTATTTGCTTTAGTAAAAGAAACGGCAAGAAGATGGGCTCAGAATGGTGAGATCAGAATCAAAGCAAGCGATTGGGACAGACAATTGGCGGCTGCGGGTAAAGATTTCGTGGAAATTCAGGGGGATCAGGCTGTTTGGAAAAACTCATGGGATGCTGCCGGAACACCCGTAAACTGGGATATGGTGCATTACGATGTTCAGTTTATCGGAGGTATTATTCTTCACAGCGGAAAAATTGCCGAGATGGCAACCGGGGAAGGTAAAACTTTGGTAGGAACATTGCCAATTTTCTTAAATGCACTTCCTGCAAGAGGAGTTCACGTGGTAACGGTGAATGACTACCTTGCAAAAAGAGACTCGGCGTGGATGGGTCCATTATATCAATTCCACGGAATGAGCATCGATTGTATCGATAATCACCAGCCGAACTCAGACGGAAGAAGAAAAGCATACAATTCAGACATTACTTATGGTACAAATAACGAATTCGGTTTCGATTATTTGAGAGATAACATGGTAACTTCACCTTCAGAACTGGTACAAAGAGAACTCAACTTTGCGATCGTGGATGAGGTTGACTCTGTTTTGGTAGATGATGCAAGAACACCTTTGATTATTTCTGGTCCAGTTCCACAAGGAGACAGACAGGAATTTGATGTTCTAAAACCTTCTATCGACAGAATTGTTGAAGTTCAGAAAAAAACAGTTTCTGCAATCTTTAATGAAGCTAAAAAGCTAATCGGTGCAGGAAACACAAAAGAAGGAGGATTCAAATTGCTTCAGGCTTACAGAGGTCTTCCTAAAAACAGACAATTAATTAAATTCTTATCGGAAAGCGGAAACCGTGCATTGCTTCAGAAAGTTGAGGCTCAATACATGCAGGACAACAACCGTGACATGCCAATTGTAGATAAAGATCTTTATTTCGTCATCGAAGAGAAGAACAATCAGGTTGACTTGACAGATAAAGGGGTTGAATACATGTCTCAAGGAAATGAAGACAACAACTTCTTCGTACTTCCTGATATCGGAACTGAAATCGCAGAATTGGAGGCTAAAAATTTATCTAAAGAAGAAGAATTCGAAGCTAAAGAAAGACTTTTCTCTGATTTTGCTGAAAAATCTGAAAGAGTTCACACGATGAGTCAATTATTGAAAGCATATACATTATTCGAAAAAGATGATGAATATGTAGTAATTGATGGTGAAGTAAAAATCGTTGACGAGCAAACAGGTCGTATCATGGAAGGAAGACGTTATTCTGACGGTCTTCACCAAGCGATCGAAGCAAAAGAAAACGTAAAAATCGAAGCGGCAACTCAGACTTTTGCAACGGTTACACTACAGAACTATTTCCGTATGTACAACAAGCTTGCGGGGATGACGGGTACTGCAGAGACAGAAGCGGGCGAGCTTTGGGAAATCTACAAATTAGACGTAGTGGTCATTCCTACCAACCGTCAGATTTTAAGACATGACAGACAGGATTTAGTTTTCAAAACTAACAGAGAAAAATATAACGCTGTAATCGAGGAAATTGAAAAATTAACTGCTGCAGGAAGACCTGTTTTGGTGGGTACAACTTCAGTTGAAATTTCTCAATTATTATCAAAAGCACTTCAATTAAGAAAAATTAATCACCAGGTTCTTAACGCGAAACTTCACAAAAAAGAAGCAGAAATCGTCGCTGGAGCAGGTCAGCCGGGAGTGGTTACAATCGCAACCAACATGGCAGGTCGTGGTACGGATATTAAGCTTTCTAAAGAAGTAAAAGAATCCGGAGGTTTAGCGATTATTGGTACAGAAAGACACGATTCTAGACGTGTTGACAGACAGTTGAGAGGTAGAGCGGGACGTCAGGGAGATCCGGGAAGTTCTCAGTTCTATGTTTCTTTGGAAGATAATTTGATGCGTTTATTCGGTTCTGAAAGAATTGCTAAAATGATGGACAGAATGGGGCATAAAGATGGTGAAGTAATTCAGCATTCTATGATCTCTAAATCTATCGAAAGAGCGCAGAAAAAAGTAGAAGAAAACAACTTCGGAACAAGAAAGAGACTTCTTGAATACGATGACGTAATGAACAAACAGCGTGACGTAATCTACAAGAGAAGAAAGAACGCTTTGTTCGGAGATCACCTGAAGTATGATATTACAAACATGATCTTTGATGTTGCCAATTCTATCGTTGCGAAAGGAAAAGCTACAGGAAACTATAAAGATTTTGAATACGAGATCATCAAGACTTTTACGATGGAATCTCCTGTTTCTCAAAACGACTTCAACAATAAAAATGTTCAGGATTTAACGAATATTTTATTTAAAGCTGCTCAGGAAGACTACAATATGAAACTGAACTTATTGAAAGAGAAATCATTCCCTATTATTGAGAATGTGTATCAAAATCAAGGTTCAATGTTCAAAATGATTCAGGTTCCTTTTACAGACGGTCATAAAACAATGACTATCGTGGCAGATCTTAAAGAAGCTTACGAAACGCAGTGTGAAAGTTTAATTAATGATTTTGAAAAGAATATCACTTTATCTATCATTGATGAAAACTGGAAACTTCACCTTCGTGAAATGGATGATTTAAGAAGATCCTCTCAAGGTGCTGTTTACGAACAGAAAGATCCGTTGGTGATTTACAAACAAGAATCTTTCCACTTATTCAGTGAAATGATCGACAAATTAAACAAAGAAATTATTTCATTCTTATATAAAGGAGAAATTCCTGCATAAGTTTTAAATTAATTTAAACCATATAAAACCGCTTCAATACTACTTGGAGCGGTTTTTTGTTATTCACTGTATAACATTTATATGATAAATATCAATTTCATTTCTAATTTAGAATAATTAAAAACAATATATTTGCAGAAAATTTGACTTTCATGAAAAATGTACTGATCTGTGCCTCTTTGTTGGGTTCTATGCTCACTTTTGCCCAGGAAAAAAAGGATACTGTTAATTCTAAAAATATAGAAGAAGTGATCATCAATAGAATGGTGAAAAAACTAGATACAGAATCTTCCAACAAAATGCCAGTGAAATTCATAGAAAATCCACAAGTTTATTCATCTATCGATAAAGGGATTTTAGAAAATGAAAACATTTTTACAGTGGATGATGCCTACAGAAACGTAACAGGTTTACAGAAAATGTGGAACCCTACAGGAAGAGCCGGAGATGGAGGTTCTTTCTTCGTTTTGAGAGGTTTTCCTTCGCAGGCTTCTACAAGAAATGGTGTAGTGGCTCCCGTTACCTCTACAATTGATGCCATAAATGTGGAGACATTAGAATTCCTAAAAGGTCCTGTGGGAACGCTTTACGGAAGTACAGTAGCATCTTATGGTGGTCTTATTAACAGAGTTACCAAAAAACCACAGTCCCACTTCTTTGGTGCAGTTTCAGCTTCTGCAGGAAGTTACAATACGTACAGAACAACGGCAGATATTAATGCTCCCATTACAAAAGACTTACTTTTCCGTGTAAATACGGCCTATACAAATGAAGGAAACTTCACAAAAACCGACGCGAAAAATCAATACACCACATTTGCACCGAGCTTGACTTGGAATGTTTCCGACAAAGTTCAGTTGAATGTTGATTATGAATTATTCGATAACCGAGTAACGGCAAACCCTTACTTCTTCTATCTTTCTCCTAAAACATTGAACGGAATTGATAATATGAAAGATTTGGAAAAAGCGGCAGGCTTGAATTATAAAGAATCTTACACCGGAAATGATTTGTACATGACGGCGAGAAACTCCAATGTTTTTGGAAACGCAAAATGGAAAATCAACGATAATATTACCTCAAATACTTATATTAATAATTCTGATTCTTATTCAGACGGTTACAATCCTTATTTTTCGGTTGCTTATGATGCTGCATCTTCTTCTTATAATGTTGCAAGAGCAGATCAATCCACCAATGGCAGCAAAAAATCTTGGTTCCAAATTCAACAAAACTTCAACTTTAATTATGATTTTTCCAACGGAATGAAAAACAAAACGGTTGTTGGTTTTGATTATATGAGAACTACAGAGCGATTGAAATACAAATATCTGAACGGTAATTTTGATACAGTAGCAGCTTCAGGTGCAGATTATTCAGGAATGAATAACGCGGCTTTGTCTGCAATGTATGCAGATGCAGGTAAATTTTCAACTTACGATTATTTAAGAGATTTGAATACCTATTCAGGATATATTTCCAACTTATTTACTCCGATTGCGAACTTGCACATTATGGCAGGACTTCGTTATGAAAACAACGATTTCTTGGGAGGAATGGCTGGACCAAATGCAGAGAAAGCATTCAACCAGTCTGCATTTTCTCCAAAAGCAGGTATTGTTTACGAAATTGTAAAAGATAAATTCTCAGTTTTCGGAAATTACCAAAACTCATTCAAATCAAACGGATATTACACTTCTGATACAGCCGGAAATACCACTTTATCAGATGCTGAAAGAGGCAATCAGTTTGAAGGAGGTTTAAAAGCAAGTTTATTCAACAACAGATTCAATGCAACGGTTTCTTACTATAATATTAAAGTGAAAAACCAATTGCTTTACACCGGAGAATATGCCCCAAATTTTGTTTCAGTTCAAAAACAGGCGGCTTCTACATTGAGTAAAGGTTTTGAATTGGAAGTTAATGCATACTTAGTAAAAGGTTTCTCTTTAGTCGGAGGTTTGGCTTACAACGATACCGTGGATGAAGGTACAGGTTTAAGACCAACAACAGCAGGTTCTTTCTGGAATGCAAATTTCAACCTGGCATATCAATTTGTTGACGGAAAAATAAAAGGTCTTGGTTTCGGATTTGGAGGAAATTATGCGAGTGATAATAATGTAACAGGAGATTTCATTTTACCAAAATATTTCGTTTTGAATGCCAATGCATTTTACGATGCAAAGAAGTTCAGAATCGGAGTTAAGGTTGATAATTTCACCAACGAGCATTATTGGACAGGATATTCTACAGCGAATCCGCAAAAACTGGCCAACTTCTTAGGAACAATCGCTTATAAATTCTAAAAATTAAATATATCTCTTATACCCCATGAAGAAAATTATCATTGGTGCTGCTTTGCTTACAACCGTTTTGTCTTTTGCCCAAGAAAAAGATACTGTAAAATCTTCTAATATTGAAGAGGTTGTTGTCAGCGGGAAATATTACAAAAAATATGTAGAAAAAGAAGGTTCTTCTTCTATGCGACTTGACGAAGCTTTAATTAAAATACCTCAAAATATTTCAATTATTACAGCCAGGGCATTAGAAGATCAGCAGGTAACCACTTTGAGCGACGGTGTTTTGAGAAACGTGGCAGGAGCTCAGAGATTAGAGCACTGGGGAGATATGTATACGAGAGTAAACATGAGAGGTTCCAGAGCTGCAGCATTCATGAATGGGGTAAACGTTACCTCTAACTGGGGACCTCTAAGTGAAGATATGTCTTTCGTAGATCATATCGAATTCATTAAAGGACCATCAGGATTCTTAATGTCAAACGGAGAGCCAAGTGGTATTTATAATATTGTTACCAAAAAACCAACCGGGCAAGCGCTGAATGGAACGGCAAGAGTAACACTTGGAAGCTACAATATGTACAGAGGTGAGGCAGATATTGATTCTAAAATCACGGATAAAGTAGCTTTCAGACTGAACTTAATGGCTCAGAACAGAAACAGTTTCAGAGACTATGAATTCAATGACAGATATATCATTAATCCTTCATTAAAAGTAAATCTTACTGACAAAACAACTTTAACAGCTGAATATATCTACCAAAAGGCAAAAATGTCAGAGGTAGGTTCTGCTTATGTTTTCAGCTATGACGGGTATGCAACGAGACCTCAAAGCTATACGCAAACAGATCCGGGAATTGAACCTACGAAAGTTGACAATAATACCGTAAATATCAATTTACAGCATAAATTCAACGAAAACTGGAAACTGACTTCCCAATTAACGTATGTGAATGAATACACGATGGGAAGCAACCTTTGGCCAAGCAGTTTTGAAGGAAACTATATGATCCGTCGTTTAGGATATTGGGAAGGCGATAATACCATGAAATTTGGTCAGGTTTTCTTAAACGGTTCTGTAAAAACAGGTGTTGTTTCTCATAAAATCTTAGCTGGCTTGGATTTGGGAAGCAAAAAATATATGGCGGACTGGTCTCAGGGATATAATCTTGATAAATTTAATGCTGACGGAGATTACAGAGCTCCAACAGCAACAGATCCAGGAAATACAGTTGCCGATTACAGGTATTGGTATAATCTGAATACAAATAATTATGATATCAACGGTACTGGAGCGTACTATGGTCCTAATAATTCAAGCACTTATAAACCTTTCGACAAAAGTACTCCTCTTTCTGTAAGAGCAGGATCTGGAAGTTCTATTGAGCAAAATTATACAGGTCTATATTTGCAGGATGAATTAGGATTTTTCAATGATGCTTTAAGAGTAACATTAGCAGCTCGTTATACGAACGTTAAGGAAGTAAACTACGGAACGAAATCTGAAGCAGACAAAATAACGCCTCGTGTGGGTATTAGTTATTCTATTGACGAAAATCTATCCGTTTATGGTTTATATGATCAGTCATTTGTTCCTCAGGCTGCTGTTTTCAGAGATGGAAGCACAGTAAAGCCAATTACCGGAAACAATATGGAAATTGGGGTGAAAAAAGACTGGTTCGGAGGAAAATGGAATACGACCTTCTCTGCATATAATATCATTAAAAACAATGCTACAGTGAGTGATCCAACTAACGCTCCAGGCGAACCGTTTTCAATTCTTCTGGGTAAGACCAGAGTTCAGGGAGTCGAATTTGATTTAAAAGGAGAGATCACCAGAGGATTTAATGTGATCTTCAACTATGCATTTACAGAGAACAAAGTAACAGAATCTAATGATCCGGTAAATAATCCAGTAGGAATGAAAGTTCCGGGTTATGCAAAACATACGGCTAACGGTTGGTTAAACTATACATTTACAGATAATATTTTAGAAGGTTTCGGGCTAAGCTTTGGAGGAACTTACCTTGCGGGAAGAAGCAGCTGGAATTGGGCTAATACAGGTAACCAACAAAATATGGGTGATTATGTAAAATTCGATGCGGGTGCTTCTTGGGAAAATACAAAATTCCGAGTAGGTCTGAATGTATTTAATGTATTCAACAGATATTTATACTCTGGTTCTCCATACGGAAGCTACTACTATTACCAGGCAGAAGCTCCAAGAAACTTCAGACTTTCAATAGGATATAAATTTTAAATAATTAAAAGCTAACCTCCTCAGGGGTTAGCTTTTCGACATGAAGAAAAAGCATCATCATAAGAAGAAGCCTTCACTGACAAAAAAATGGTCCGCCAAACTGCATTTGTGGTTTGGTTTATCCGTTGGTCTTATTGTGTTTATTGTGTCTTTAACGGGCACAATGTATGTTTTTATGGATGAAATACAGGGCGTTCTCCGAAAAGAGGCGATCTGGGTAAAACCTGAAACCATCACACAACAGCCATTAGCCATTGAAGTTTTAAAGGAAAAAATTTCTCTGGAAGTCAATGAAAAATTTCCTATTAGCACGGTAGAAATTCCTTTGGATAAAAACAAATCTTATGAATTTGTGTATCTCGCAAGAGACAAAAAAGGCTGGAATTACTTTCAGGAAATTAAGATTTACAAAGCAGTCTACGTTAATCAGTACACTGGGGAAATTTTAGGTATTTACAACGAAAAATACGACCTCTTCCCTATCTTGAAATCCATTCACTGGAGTTTGTTGTTAAAAGCAGACTGGGGAAAATATGTGGTCGGAATTCCGGTGGTTCTTTTTATTATTTTGCTGATTACAGGAATTGTTCTTTGGTGGCCCATCAATAAAAAAGTAAGAAAAAGCCGTCTTACCTTCGACTGGAAAAATGTAAAAACCTGGAAACGTAAAAACTACGATCTTCATAATATTCTCGGGTTTTATGCTTCATTTGTTGCTTTAATTATGAGCCTTTCCGGAATTTATTTCGCTTATCCCTGGGTAAAAAATGCTTTTAACGTTACTTTATCAGGTTCTCTGGAACTTCCAAAAGATAAGGAAATTAAATCTCCCGATTCTTTATTGGTGAAAAATGCTTCGGTTTATGATTGGGTAGCTTTAGAAACAAAAAAACAATATCCCGAATCATCAAGCTTCAGAATTCCGCTTAACGGAAAAAATAAAAAAGGGAAAGAATTAAAAAATATTCCTGTTATCGTTTACGAAAAAGAAGGAAGACACAGCCACAGAAGTCAGGTTTCCTTCGATAAATATTCAGGGAAACTATTATCAAATAAAGCTCATAAAAACTTAAATAACGCCGAAAAATACGCACTTGCCAACTATGACATTCACACAGGATCTTATTTTGGCTTATTCGGTAAAATTGTCTGGTTTTTAGCAGGATTAATCTGCACATCACTCCCTGTAACCGGATTTCTAGTCTGGTGGGGAAAACAAAAAAAAGGAAAGAAAAAAATATAATGAAAAAGGCACTTTTATCAGTCGCTTGTCTGGGTACAGTTACTGTTTTTGCTCAGGTTAAAGATACTTTACAGACCAAAAATGTTGAAGAAGTAATCCTTACCGCTTCCCGAAAAAAGGAAAACATCAAGGAAATTCCAAGTTCTGTCACCATCGTTAATGAAAAGCAGATTCAGTCACAGTTAACGGTTAATTCAGACATCACAAGTATTCTTCAATATACGGTTCCCAGTTTGGCAACGAGCTCAGGGCAAACATCCAACACCGGGCAAACATTGAGAGGCCGACAGGTTTTAGTCCTTATCGATGGGATTCCACAATCTACGCCACTTAGAAATGGCGCCCGAGATTTAAGAGTAATAGATCCTTCCGCGATTGAAAGAGTTGAGGTCATCAAAGGAGCTTCTTCTATTTATGGAAACGGAGCCGACGGAGGAATTATCAATTATATTACAAGAAGAAACAAATCTGATAAAAAGATCTCCGGAATCACACAGGTTGGCATCACGGGACAGCCTTATGGCGGAACGTTGGGCGTAAGAGCCAGTCAGCTTTTGTCGGGAAGTTTTGCTAAAAAATTCGACTATGTAGCTGCATTCGCTTATGAAAGAACCGGCTATATGAAAGATGCCAATGGTGATAATCTAAGCCCGACTTACAGCACCGCAAAAATGGATAACTATAACGGAATGTTAAAGTTAGGCTATAATATTAATGATAATCAGAGAATTGAGGCGTCTTACATTGGGTATGCTTCAAAATCTGACCTGAATTTAGGATTAGTAACGGGTAAATACGGTGTTACCCCAACAATTGGTGAAGGTATAGGAAAAGGATTGGAAACAACGCCGCAGGGAACTCCGAGAAATCACAATTATAAATTAAGCTATGACAATAAAAATCTTTGGAGCGGAACAGCTTTAAACATCAATCTTTATTACCAAGATTTCAGAACGGTATATGGCTACAGCAATACGTTCCTGAATGGCGGCCAGTCTAATATCGTTTCAAAGAAAGGAGGAGCAAGGATTAATTTAGACACTCAGTTGTGGAGTGCTTCTAATTCTCAGGCGGAAGTTATTTACGGTTTAGATGTTCTGAATGACAAAACGGCTCAAAAGCTGGAAGACGGACGTTTCTGGACTCCCGAAATGAGCATGACCAACATCGCTCCTTTTGCTTTGGTGAAAATAGATCTGTTTAAAAAATTAACCATCAAAGGAGGTTTCCGTTATGAAAACATGAAGGTGAATGTAAGTGATTTCAACACGCTTCCAAGAATTAAAAATGACGGAACTTTCCCCGAAAGTATTTTTGTAAAAGGAGGAGACCTGAATTTCAACAGTTTGGTCGGCAATGTCGGAATCCGATATAATATAGAGCCGCTTATTAATATCTTCGGAAGTTTCTCCCAGTCATTCTCGATCAATGAGCTGGGAAGGACGCTAAGAGATGCTACAGAAAGCACCATAGACAAAATAGAGACAAAACCTATTATCGTCAACAATTATGAATTGGGAGTAACCGGACAAATTACCAAATGGCTAAACTATGAAGTGACTTCTTATGTGAGCACTTCAAAACTGGGTTACTCTTATGTACAGGGAGTCAACAATGCATTTACCGTTCAGCGTGCTCCGGAAATTATTTATGGTGTAGAAGGATTTTTACATTTTACCCCTACAAAATGGATCAATTTCGGAGGAAGCTACAGCTGGATGGAAGGCGTTACCTCTCCTAAAGATGACGGCGATTATTCAGCAAAAATCAATAACAGCAGAATTTCGGCTCCTAAAGTATTAGCGTATGTTCAGGTAAGACCTACGCAGAACTTATCTGTTGGGTTAGATATGCTTCATTCTTTCGCTCAAAACAGATTTGAGCCCAATGCCAAAGGGCTCTATGTATACGGCGAAGGAAGAGTTCCTGAATACACGGTTTTTAATCTGAAATCAAGCTACGATGTTAATCAAAACTGGAAAGTTTCTTTAGGTATCGAAAATGTATTCAACAAAAATTATCAACCTGCCATTTCGTGGTGGGGAGCCAGAGATACCGACTTCATCAATGCTTTGGGAATGAGAGGAACATTGATGGTGGAATATAAATTTTAAGAGCATTTTTTGTAGCTGATTGATTACCTCGAAAAGCAATATTCATTTTTATATGAAGCTTTTTCCCGCTTTCGCTACTCGCTTTTTCCAGGCCTCTGCCCAGCGGCTCAGCCATTTGGCAAAAGCCTGGAAAAGAGCTCAAACATGCCGCTCAATCGGGGCTAGGGGCAATTGTCTTTTCATTTAAGTCATTAAAAAAAGACGAAGAGACCCTTGGCAATGAAAATTCCCCTCTAACAATTTATAAACATTCTAAATAAAATTAAAAAACTATCTTTGCGCAACTTAAGGAAACAATGAAGAAACAGCATCATCATAAAAAGAAGCCCAGCGTATTCAAAAAATGGACAGGAAAACTGCATTTGTGGTTAGGCCTGGGTGTAGGATTTCTAATTTTCATCATCTCGATCACCGGAGCATTGTACGTTTTTAAAGACGAAATTGAAAACGTTACCCGAAAAGATGTCATTTACCATAACGAAGCTAATATCGATCAGAAGCAGGTTCTTCCGATTCGTATATTGGAAAAGGCGGTAGATGAGCAGGTGAAGGAAAAATATCCTATTCATTGGGTAAACATTCCGATTGATAAAAAGATGTCTTATCTTTTTTATTGGTACGAACACGATCCCAGCGGCTGGAATTACTTTACCGAGTTTCCTATTTATAAAGCAGCCTATGTAAACCCTTACAACGGAAAAGTACTAAGAACCTACGACGAAAAGAACGGTTTCTTTCAGATCGTAAAAATGATCCACTGGAGTTATTTGCTGAGACAATCGTGGGGAACTTATCTTACCGGAATTCCTGTACTTATCTTCGTGATTATGCTTATCTCAGGAATCATCCTTTGGTGGCCTAAAAATAAAGCAGCAAGAAAACAGCGTTTCTCATTCAAATGGCAAAATGTAAAAAGCTGGAAAAGAAAAAACTACGACCTTCATAATGTCTTAGGCTTCTACTCTTCCATTTTCGCTTTGGTTTTCGCAATTACAGGTCTGTTTTATGCATTTTTCGTGGTTCAGGCAGCGATTTATTTTGTGTTTTCAGGTGGAGAAACAGCATATCCTGATTTTTCAGCCATCAAAACTAAAGCACCGATCGAATTAAGAACCGAGGGTACTTTAGATAAAATCAGCAATACCGTAAAAGCAAAATATCCGGATTCTTACGGTTTCTCAATAGATTTAGGTCATGAGCATATGGACGATCATGAGCACCCGAACTTTGAAGTATATGTAAAACATTTGTCTTACTCTTATCATAAAAGCAGCAGTTTGATCTTTGATGAAAATTCCGGTGAATTGCTTCATACACACGACATGAAAGACAAAAATTTTGGTGAAAAAACAGTAGGGGCAAATTATGATATCCATGTCGGTTCTATTTTAGGGCTGCCTACTAAGATCATTGCCTTCATTGTAAGTTTGATATGTGCCTCATTACCAGTAACCGGATTCCTCATCTGGTGGGGTAGAAGAAAAAAGAAAACTCCAAAAACAGCATAAAATATTTTTTTAAATAAATGTTTAAGAATAAGCTATTAATACAATCTTTTTTATAATTTTATCCCTTTAGAATTTAACAATAGACAATGTCATTAATAGATTTATCAAAACATGTAGCCCTTGGAATTGATATCGGCGGGACGAATACAAAATTTGGGGTAGTAAACCATAGAGGTGAAGTTCTTGAAAAGGGCAATCTGCGTACAGATGCTTATGATAAGGTAGAAGATTTTATCGATGCCCTGTATGAAGCCGTACATCCCCTGATTGAAAAATTTGGTACTGAAGATAATTTTGACGGAATAGGCGTTGGGGCTCCCAACGGAAACTATTACACAGGAACTATTGAGCAGGCTCCCAATTTACCTTGGAAAGGTGTTATTCCTTTCGGTGAATTGATGAAAAATAAATTCCACATGCCATGTACCATTACCAATGATGCGAATGCAGCGGCAATTGGTGAAATGCTTTTCGGAGCAGCAAGAGGCATGAAAGATTTTATCATGATCACTTTGGGAACAGGCGTAGGAAGCGGAATTGTATCTGGTGGAAAATTGATCTACGGACACGACGGTTTTGCCGGAGAATTGGGTCATACCATTGTAAAGCCAGGCGGAAGAAAACACTGGAGCACAGGTTCTGAAGGTTGTCTTGAAGCATATGCATCAGCAACGGGAATTGCGATCACAGCAAAGAAAATGAGAGCCGAATTTCCGGAATCTATGCTAAGCCAATATCCTGAAGAAGCCATCAACTCTAAAACAGTTCACGAATGTGCTTTAAAAGGAGATCCTATTGCGATTGAGGTATTCAGATATACAGGTCAGAAATTAGGTGAAGCATTGGCAAATTTCGTAATGTTCTCTTCACCGGAGGCGATTCTTTTGTTTGGAGGAGTTATTAAGGCGGGAGACTTTATTTTAAAACCTGCAAAACTTCACATGGAAAGAAACCTTCTTCCGATTTTCAGAAATAAAGTAAAATTGGTTTTCAGTGAGCTGGACGAAGCAGATGCTGCCATTTTAGGCGCAAGTGCTTTGGTTTGGGAAAAATAATCGAAAGCTATTTTAAATAATATCAAGCATCCTTTTTAGGGTGCTTTTTTTGATTTAATAATAATGCTTCGACAAGCTCAGCATGACAGCGCTAATACTAACGGTTTGATTTTAACGGTTAATTTTTAGCGGTGCCAACCTCATCGTGAAGCAGTCGAAGGATCTCTATCCATTTCTGTTTAAAATAAATTTGTCTCATCTATCATTATCATTTACGTTTAAAGGATTAAACTGTGCTCGAATGAAAAACTTTTTCATACTTTTGATCGTCTTTTTTCGGTTATCGTCAGTTCGAGTCTTTCTCGAAGCAGAGCGGAGAGAAATGTATCGAGAAGCAGTGAATAAATGACTGTTTATCAATCGAAAAATTCTCGATACGATGTTCTTCAAAAATCTACTCAAAGTGACGAAGACTAAATTCAGAAATCGGAAAAAGAACAATATTGACAAAAAATAATCAACCTTACAATGGATAAAAATAACTTAGAGCAAATTACTTTCGGTGGCGGATGTTTCTGGTGTGTGGAAAGCTGCTTTAATATGCTGAAAGGGGTAGAATCTGCAATCTCAGGATATTCCGGCGGTCATAAAGACAACCCGACCTATCAGGAAGTTTGCACAGGAGAAACAGGGCACGCAGAAGTGGTTCAGATCACTTATGATCCTACAATTATCTCTTATGAGCAATTAATGGATGTTTTCTTCTTCCTTCACGATCCTACTCAATTAAACAGACAGGGAAATGATATCGGAACGCAATACCGTTCTGTGATTTATTATAAAGATGATGCTGAAAAAGCAAAAGCAGAACAAGCCATCAAAACATCTCAGGAGTCAGGAAGATGGGCAGGAACGTATGTGACAGAATTAACGAAATTTGAGAAATTCTGGGCTGCTGAACAATATCACCAGGGATATTATAATGAAAACCCGACTCAGCCGTATTGCAGCGCTGTAGTAGGACCGAAAATCCAGAAGTTTAAAAAACATTTCGGAGAATTGGGAATGTTGAATGATTTGTAGTCATTTAGGTTTTGGCTAAAGTCCATTTCTATTGATATCAGTAAAAAATAAAAGCGAAGAGAAATGAATCTCTTCGCTTTTTTTTGGACAAAAAATTAATTTGATATGAAGATATTAATATCCCGGATTTTGTGTGAAATCTTTTGAAGCATCCAACGTAGCCTGAGGAATCGGGAAGATTCTTCTGTAAGGCTGAGAAGCAGGTTTTGCCGTCCCTGCAAGATCAAATTTTCCGAATCTGATCATCGCCTTTCTTCTGTACATTTCCCAATACAACTCATATCCCGATTCTTTAAACAAAGTATTTGCATCCAAAGAGGCAATCGAAGTTCCCGGAGCATTTCCATACAACGCTTCACGAGTTCTGCTTGTTCTCAGCTTATTAACATCCGCCAGAGCTGCCGCTACATTTCCGTTTCTGAAATACGCTTCCGCTCTCATGATATAAATGGTTCCCAAACGGTATAATGGTACGTCGTAACCGCTTGTTCCGTTGTTTCCGTAACCCGGATCGAACTCAAATTTGAAGTTTCTCACTCCTCTGTTGATCTGAGACTGCGTGAAAACGGCTTCCGAAGGATTATCAAAATTCAGTTCCGGAGTAAAATCTGCCGCCAGCGTCGTATTTTTTTCTGTGAATAATTTAAATACCTTAATTCTTCCGTCTGATGTCATTTCAAAATTACCATCAACGATCTTTGGTCCGTATTGCTGCCCCACCTGCAATCCTCTGTTGAAATGGAACCAAGGTTTTCCTGTTCCTTCCACTTTACTGGTTGCCGGTACGCTTACATCCGATCCGTCATTTTTGAACCAAGTTCCGTCTTCATACTGATACGTTCTGTGGAAACGCGGATCGTTGAAATTTCCATTCCATGAATAATAGAATTCAGGGGTCACACAGTTGGCATTCGTTCCTCTGTTATCAGGAGAAGGTTTCTGAATTCTCTCCATCGACATATACGCTAAATCATTATCAGAACCTTTATCTGTATTATTCAACTTCTTCTGAACCACTGTAAAGATCATCTCTTTACTTGTATCATTATTGATATCAAAATTGTGGAAATAATTAGATTCTAAACTGAAATTCGCATTATTGATTAGTAAATTAGAATACTCAATCACCTTATCCATATCCGTTCCGCTTCCATTCACGGCTTGCTCCAAAAAGTTGAAATTACTTGATGTTTTATCCTTTAATACCGCTCTGTTCAGATACATATCTGCCAATAAAGCGTAAGCTGCTTGCTTGGTAAATCTTCCCGCGTGGGTATTCTGTGTTTTAATATCTGCTAATGCCGGAATAAGGCCTTCAACTTCAGTAATTAAAGCATCGATAGAAGTTGCTGCTTTTTTTATCTCAATCGGAGCACTTAGGTTTCCCGGATCTCTGTAAGGCGCCTGCCCGAAAAGATCGAGTGTTGTATAAGTATAGTAAGCCAATAATCCTTTTGCTTCTGCCAAAAACATCGCTTTATTCATATCATTGCTCTTTTCGATACTTGAAATGGCCGTTAAAGACCTTGTAATTCCGAAATTAAGGTTATTCCATGTTGTTTTTACCACATCATTGCCGGCATCCCAGGTAAATTCATGCATGGCTCTCCATTTTCCGCCATCTCCCCAGTCACTTCCTCTCGTTGGCAGCAAAGCCTCATCTGTAGAATATTCCTGTAGTGCAAATACGTTTCCGTGGTCTACGAAAGTTCCTTCACCCAGCTGGCTGTATGCTGCAGCTAAAGAGGCTAGAGGATCTGCATTTTCACTTGACGGTACTTCATCGATCAATTTCTCATCCAGATTGGTACATCCCATTAAAGCCAATGCAGCAACGGATAAAACTATTTTATTAATATTTAAAAGTGTAGATTTCATTATTTCTTTAGCTTAAATTAAAATTTAACAGTTGCGCCCAGGATAAAGGTTTTAGCAGATGGATACGTTGTATAATCTATTCCCAAAGACTGGTTTCCTCCGGATGCCTTGCTGGTATCCACCAACGGATCATAGCCAGTATAGTTGGTGATGGTAAATAAATTCTGAGCACTTATATACAGATTGATACTTCTCAGAAATTTTAACTGATTCATATCGAAAGTATAGCCTAATCTCACATTATTCAGACGGATAAAATCTGATTTTTCAAGATACAAAGAAGACAATTGCGGCTGATTGGTAAAACTTGCGCCTGAATCGTAGAAGTTTTTCAATACGTTTCTGTCCGAAGCCAGGTTGTTGATATTTAAATTTAATGCCGTATTGTTTACCAGATATCCACCTGTCTGTCCGATGAATGAGAATGAAAAATCAAACTTTTTATACTTCATATAAGAATTGATCCCGAAAGTGAAATTAGGAATTGCTCCTTCGAAGATTTTTCTGTCACTTTGGTCAATTCTTCCGTCTCCGTTTACATCTTCATAAATATATTTTCCGTTGGCATCAATTCCCTGATAATTCAGCATATAGAAAGATCCTGCTTCATATCCATTTTTATAGATGTTGGCCGTAACTCCCGAAAATCCAGGCCCGGAAACCTCTCCAGAATAAACCGCAGAAACCGGAAGATTCTGTATTTTATTGTTTACCGTTGCTCCGTTCACATCAAAATTCCATGTGAAGTTTTCGTTTTTAATAATTTCTGAACCTACAGAGAATTCAAAACCTTTATTCACAATCTCTCCTTCTACATTTTTCCAGACACTATTCGTAGGACTCAACGGTCCAGGAGGGATATTCAAAATAGGATTTTTCGTTGTCTTGCGGTAATATTCTAATGATCCGTACAATTTATTTTTCCATAAACTGAAATCTACTCCTATATTGGATTGCTCTACGGTTTCCCATTTCAAATCAGGATTGGCAGTTCTGTTAATCAAAATTCCATTGACCAAATCCAAGTTGTCATATAAATAATAACCTGTAGACGGCGCCAGTGAATAACTCGCCTTTGTAATTTTGTTTGGTACCTCCTGATTACCGGTTTGCCCCCAGCTTCCTCTCAATTTTAATTCATTGACAAACTGAGAATCTTGCAGAAAGTTTTCGTTAGAAATCGTCCAGCCCACAGCCACAGAAGGGAAATATCCGTATTTATTGTTATCTCCGAAACGTGTAGAACCATCAGCTCTTAATGAAGCGGTTAACAAATATTTCTTATCAAAGTTATAATTTACCCTTCCGAAGTACGATTGCAGCTCATTTTCCTGTGCATAACCTGCTCCCGGAACAAATGCTGTTCCTGAATATCCAGGGTTAATATCCGGTGAAATGCCCGCTCCTTTATCGGCAATATCCTTTACGCCGAAATACGTTCCAGTCGATTTAAATTTCTGATAAGAGAAACCTCCCAATAAACTGAAATTATGTTTATTTAAGCTTAAATCATATGTTAAATAATGTTCCAAAAGCACATTGTAAGAATCCAGATTAGCCTGAACATATACTCCTTTCGGTGTTCTGTCGGTAAGGTTAGGATACATGGTCGTATTTCTTTCCGATACCGTTTTATCAATCCCTAAATTGAATTTATAATTTAACCCCGGTAAGATTCTCAACGTCGCTTCTGTGTTCCCCAATATCCTTGTGGTATTGGTTTTGTCTTCATACTTGCTCAACAGATACAAAGGATTGTAGTGAGCATTCATGTTGAAGTTGGTATAATTTCCGTTTTGATCGTACACCGAACGTGTAGGATTCGCCATTAAAGCGTGGATAATCACCTGCCCGTCTGATCCTGCATTGGCACCGTTTGGAATTCCGGTTTCCCTGATATCACTTGCGGTAAGGTTTAATTTAATTTTTAATCTTTTATTATCGAAGAAAGATTCCTCAGCATTTAAACGGGCTGTTGTTCTTTTAAAGCCACTGTTTAAAACGATACCATCCTGATCCATGTGAGAAAGGGATGCAAAATAATTTCCCGATTCCGTAGATTTTGAGAAGGAAACCGAATGATTCTGAGAAACTGCATTTCTGTAAATCTCATCCTGCCAGTCTGTACTTCCTCCGTGGTCGTATAATTTATCAATTCCTGCCCCTCTGTATTCGTCAGCGGTCATCAGGTCTAATTTTTTAATCACCGAAGAAAAACCTAAATACGTATCATACGTAAACAAAGGATCTCCCTTCTTACCTCTTTTCGTGGTTACCAAAACTACCCCGTTAGAACCTCTTGCTCCATAAATAGCAGCGGCAGAAGCATCTTTTAACACCGTGATCGATTCAATATCACTCGTATTCAAAAAGTTTAACGGGTTTTTTGCCTGAGCATTTCCTAAACCGACATTCGGACCGGAAGCACTTACAGCATCATTACTCAACGGAACTCCGTCTACAACGAACAAAGGCGTACTTCCATTTCTGATGGAACCGATTCCTCTGATCGAAACATTCACTCCGGCTCCGGGCTCTCCACTGGTCTGAACAATACGAACCCCCGCAATTTTACCCTGCATCAGATTATCAACAGAAATATTCATTCCCTCTTTGAAATTTTCAGCTTTCAATTGGCTCACGGCACCCGTTAAGTCAGATTTTTTCTGAGATCCGTAACCTACCAAAGTGACCTCTTCAATAGAAGTGGCTTCTTTTTTAGATTGTAGTTTCACGAAAACTGAAGTTCCGGTAATTTTCACCATCTGTACGGCATATCCGTCATAAGAAATGGATAAAGTTTGCCCGATAGCTGCAGAAATGGTAAAGTTTCCGGATGCATCGGTAGTTGCTGTGTCTCCGGTTTCCACAACGGTGATTTTGGCACCTTCAATGGTTGAACCGTCCTGATCCGTTACATTCCCGGAAATGGTTTCGTTCACCTGTGAAAAGACAGGATAGTTTGAAGTAAGCCCTTCAGCATTAGCTTGGTTGGCCACCAAAAAAAGTAATGCAATAGGAATTAGCTTTTTAAACTTAAAAAAATTAATTTTGTGGTACATATCAATAAGTAAAGTAATTGCACGACGTTACATTGCTTATTCAAAAGCCGCTGTTGTTCCCGCAACAGTGGTTTTGTTTTCAGTCAATCGCTAGTTTTTATTTTTCGGCATACAAAGTAAAAGCATCTACCACGAATTCATTTTAACATAATATTATCTTAAAATCAATAAAACATCAATAGTTATAAATGAGAAAATAGAATAATATTAATTATCAACTACTTATAAACGGACAATTTTCATCATTTACAAAAGCTTAAAAAACACTTAACATAATATATAAACAGCGGCCAGCGAAGAGTCGCTAATTTCGCATGTACAAAATTCGACGACATGAAAAAGGCAGTTTTCTTTGGCTTATATTTATCTACATTCCATTTATTTTGGTCACAATCTCAAAACCTTAATGATTTAAAAATCAACGAAATTCAGGTAATTGGTTCACACAATTCTTATAAAAAGGCAATTCTTCCAGAAGTTTACAGTTATTTGGAAAAGAAAGATACTTTACATCTTTTACCAAGGATTCAGTATGAACACATCCCTATTCCCCAACAATTGGATCTTGGGCTGAGAAATCTGGAAATTGACGTATATGCCGACAGCAAAGGGGGAAAATATGCCCATCCGAAAATTTTGGACCTGGTAAAAACGACGGAACCTTTTGACCCGACTGGTAAAATGAAAAAACCGGGTTATAAAATGATTCATATTACCGATATTGACTATCAAACATGGTATTATACGCTGGAAGATTGTTTAAAAGATTTAAAAAAATGGTCTGATGCACATCCTGATCACGATCCTGTGTTTATCACACTTGAACCAAAGGACGGAAAAGCCAATCAATACGGAACAGAACCCGAACATTATACTTCAAAACTTTTCGACGATTTGGATAATGAGTTGAAAAAATTCTTAGGAAAAGATAAAATCATCACACCCGATGATATTCGCGGTTCTTATAAAACATTGAACGAAGCTGTCTTGAATAAAAACTGGCCAAAGGTAAAAGACTCGAAAGGCAAATTTCTTTTTGTTCTTGATAATAACAGTGAGAACAGAGATCTGTATGCTAAAGGGCATCCTTCATTAAAAGGAAGAATGATCTTTACCAATTCCACACCCGGAACTCCGGAATCTGCGGTCTTATTTATGAATGAACCGAAAGATAACTCTAAAATTAAAGAACTGGTAAAACAGGGCTACATCATCCGAACCAGAGCCGATGCCGATACTATGGAAGCAAGAAATGAAGATTATTCGAGGTTTGAAAAAGCAAAAGAAAGCGGCGCGCAAATAATTACTACAGATTACTATTATCCCAGCAAATTATTCAAATCGAATTACAAGGTAAGTTTTGATAATAATACGTATGAGAGAAAGAACCCTGTCAATGGAAAATAAACACTTTTATAATTAGATTTTGAAAGGAAAGGCCGTTGCATTTGTGATGGTCTTTCTGTTTTTATCTAAACACTAATCTCAAAAATATTTTTCACAAATGACACCATTATTCTCTCGCTGATTTTGCAGATAACGCAGATTTTTAAATAGGATCTTTTAGCCAGTGTGCTTAAAGAAATTATTCGTGGATTAGTGGCAAATATCAAAAGTTTTTACTGTGAAAACCTGTATAATCAGTAAGAACCATAAGAATTAAAAACGAACGTTTTGTTCACTTTTGCAATCCTTAATCGTAAAGCTATTCAATTACTTTTGAATCTTTTGCGGTAAAATAAAATCTGGGCATTCGTAACAAGCAAAGAACTATAATCTTTTGACTTCTTTGCTCTTCAAATCTATTTCAAAATGATCGGCCGGATCTCCGTTTGATAATAAGGATAAAATTTTAAATAAAGATTTCAATTGAAGCACGAAAGCATCTTGAGATTGATTTTCAATAAACAATTTTTCCAATACCTGATATTGCTCTAATCGCTCTGCAGGAATATCTTTCTTTGCCAATTCGTCTGCCGATTGAAATTTGTAAACATCCAATAATAAATCATCAAAAGTCCATTTTTTAAAAGATTCTAAAGCAATACCTTTTTCCTTTAATTGACTTTTATTTTGAACTAACAGCAGCAAATCTTCACCATTTAACGTACTTCCTTTCTGAATAAAATCTTTTGGCCAGTCGCTCGGAATCATTCGCAAACGAACCAGCTCTTTCAAATGGAAAAGCATAAAATCATGATAGGATTTTGTTTTCAGAATATCTTTATTCCAAAGCATTTTAGGCTGATCTTTCTGCAAAGCTTCGTACTCTTTTTCATATAAAGGAAATAATTCATCAAAATTCGGAACCTCATCTAAAATTTTTGTTTCCACTTCTACTTTATCCGAGGATTGAATTGTGAGAATTTTATACCCCGGTAAATAAGCCGCCAGCGAAGGAACCTGAACATTTACCAACATATTATCTCCTATTTTACGAATCCCCGTGTCATTAATATGCATATGCCCCGCAAAGTGAATCTGCAAACCTGCATCTGCAAAAACTTTTGCGACTTCTTCCTGGGGAACACGCTCTAGTTGCCACTTTTTCTCTCCAAGCAGATTTTTAATATCAGTCGTTGCACCATCATTAAAATCAATCATTGGATAGTGGGTAAACGCAATCAGAACTTTATTATTTTTTTTCGCATCATCTGCAATCTTCTTTACCCATTGGATGAGGTGTTTTTTATTGGTAAGTACATTATTATAGCCAATACTCGCTCCTTTATAATTGGAAGTATTTTGAGGATTTTCATTAAAATTTTTCGGAATATATGTATTTCCGTCGATGGCAATCATCCAGACTCCTTTTACAGGTTCCACCACATAACTTAATTCCGGAACAGAAAAACCTTTCGCCACTTCATACATTCTTTTGGAGTAATCTGCTGACTGCAACGCTTTTTTATAGGAATAATTTTTAAAAACTTCTGAACCAAAAGGCGTACTCCAGAATAAATCTTCTTTTTTTGGATAGAAACCAAAGTCTTTCAGTTCATTTAAAATTTCTAAATATCCTGATTCCGCAATGTCTTTCGTAATGATTTTATTATCTGTTTTTCCAAGGTTTTCTTTGCTGTAAATCCCTAAAGGATTGCCATCTTTTCCCAAAAAGTCATCTTTCCCGCCTTCGTTTCGATAAGGACCGACCGGATCGTGATTTCCTGTCGTTAAATAAAAATTCATCCCATATTTCTGATGATATTGATTTAAAATAAGATGAAGTCCGCGGAGATTATACGCCTGTCCGTCATCCGAAAAATCACCAGGCATGGCTACAATTTTGATCCCTTTAGCGGCAATATCATCCAAAGCTTTCAGAAAAGCAAAATAGTTTTCATTGAAAATTCGCGTGGAATGCAACTGAGAATCCATTGTTCGTAAAATGGTTGGCTTTCCGTTTTTAGGATTTGTAATTCCTTTAAAATCATTATCCGAAAAACTTCCGTATAAATCCTGAAAATGCACATCAGAAAGAAAAGCAATTTGTACAGGTTTTTGTGCCGAAAATAATATTGCCGCAAAAAACAGCAATGAGAATATCCCTTTATTCATTGTAAAATAAAACGAAATTAGGCGTTTCTGAAATGAAGTGTTTTACGCCAGTTTTAATTAATTATGAAAAATTATTCTACTTCCTCTATCACAACATTTTGTTTACCTGCATATTTATCAATCATAAAAGGGGTAGCCCTTCTTAATTCCCTGCCGTTATTGGGATCAATCCCGTCATTGGTAAAAAATTCAACTTCACCGTTATATTTTGAATACCAAACCTTTCCCGCGGCATTCTCCACCGTTAAGGTATCTTTTCGTTCGATCCTTTTAAAATATTCCATCATTTCATAATCAAAGGGAATTTTCTGACCATAAATCGGGTTTTTATCGTCACAATCAACAGGTTTATATTCACTTTGATCCCAATACATACAATGCGGACCCGAATTTAAAATCCCTGCAAATCCAGCCCCTTTGGGTTTCTTGGAAAACATCACGCTTCCACTGGCCAAACATAGTAAAAATGCAATTTCTACAATGCCCATACCATTTTTCTTCATGAAATCCGGCATTTTGAAATGCTGTTCATTGGTAATATTGATGATGATATTCGAAAGTTTTTCAGCCAGAGATTCTTCATCTTGGTCAACGCTTATTTTCACCGTTGTTTTATTGGCTTCTTCATCTTTCTTTATAAACGTTCTGGAAAAATCTGTGAAATCATCATAATCTAAATACTCACTTAGTTTATTTAAAACTAACGTTTCAATACCCGTCTCTTCTTTTGTTTCTGTAACAAATGAATCATAGTATCTAGAGAGAGTCTTTGTAGATATATGAAAACTCAGTTTTTTTTCAAGTTCATCAGAAAGATCTCCCGCCCAGCCATACTTAGTATCCTTATCGGAACTCCTTTTAATTTCTTTAAATACTTCACGAATTAGTAGTTTTCTTTTGGACATAATTAATTTTTAAAGGGCATTACAAAATAATAAATTCTTGACCGTGTCGCATTACGGTTTTCCGTAACACAATTCCTGTCCATTTGATGTCCATCGATGTCCATGTTTTGTCTAACCCTTGCCTGCCTTTATGCTCCATCTTTGCCATAACAAAATCAGTGATAAACAAAACATTATAAAAACAAATTTACAAAACTGATTTTAAAAACACCCGATAAAACGGAGGTAAAACTCCGGGTTGGGAAGCAGATGTTTCTCCTCCGTTTTTGAAGGTTCACTTCCCAAAAAATTTTAGAAGCGCTTCGAAATTTTAAACGTGTACAGCTTGCGATTAATAGATCGTGAGAGGAAGAAAAACAATTTCAACTTCAAATTTTAAAGGAAATGATCCAATTTATATTAATGCTATTAGGTTTAGCATTCGGAAATAATAACGCCAATACAGCAACATGTCACCAGAACCCAGTAACCGTGCAGAGCGGACCGAGTAATCCGGGAGGCGGTGTAGATCCGGGGGGAAGCGAAGGAGACACAGGTGGAGATACAGGACCAGTTCGACCACCCAAAAATTAATATATTTAACCACTCTTTTTTAGAGTGGTTTTTTTAATTTAGTAAAATGAGAAATTTTCTATTATTTTTTTTACTTTTTGTTATAATTTCTTGCGAACAAAAAGAACTTATATCCAATAATCTATCAGAAGGAAATAAATATTATGAAGAAGGTGAAGAATTAATTCAAAAAGATAATATTCAAGCGTACTCGAAGTTTCAACAAGCCATTAGCTATTACAATAAACAAAAAGACTCTTCAAAAGTTGCCAAAAGTTTAATTTATCAATCTATTGCTCAAAATTACACAGGAGATATTCTCGGAGCGGAATCCTCTTTGGTAGAAGCGTTAACCTATATGAAAGAAGGGGATAAAAGTTACTATTCAGTTTTTGGAAGTTTAGGAAATATAAAATATGATCAAAAAGAATATATTGAAGCAGAAAATTGGTTTAAAAAGGCGCTTTCTGAAAACTTTGAGTCGTACGAAGAAAGAGCGAATCTCATCAATAATAAATCAGCAGCCGAATATAGACAAGGTAAATTTGTCGAAGCCAAAAACACTCTCAAAGCAATAGATATGGCAAAAATATCTGATCTATATCTCATCAATAGAATCAAAGAAAATGCTATATATATTAATTGGCTCGAAAATAAAAGCCATCCTGCCGAAGAAGAGTTTGAGAAGTTATTAATTAATAAAATAAAAGAAGATGATCTTTGGGGAGCCAATTCCAGCTATTCTCATTTAGCAGAAATCAATCAATTGAAGAATAAAGAAAAATCTCTTTATTATGCAAAAAGAATGCTTCAAAATGCGATTATAATTAAAAGTCCGGAAGACCGCCTGGAAGCTTTGGAACGAATACTTTTTGTGGATAATCCAATTCATTCTACTAAGAATTTTATGGATTATAAAATTCTTGCAGATAGTATCCAAAGGAGCAGAAATGATGACCGAAAGAGCTTTGCTTATATAAAATATGACAGTGAGAAAAAAGAAGTTGATAACCAAAGGTTAAGAAATGATAAAATAGAGGATCAAAATAGTATCCTGAGATTATACATAGGAACTGCTATCTTAATTGTCATCATTATTATTATTACCGTTTGGTATAGAAGAAGGCAACTAAAATTAAAGCAGGAAAAAGAACTCGAAGTCAAAAACACCCAGCTGAAAATGTCTAAAAAAGTTCACGACGTAGTTGCCAACGGCATTTATCAGGTAATGACAAAAATTGAAAATCAGGAACATTTTGATAAAGATAAAGCGCTGGATGAGCTGGAATACGTTTATGAAAAATCCAGGGATATTTCTTACGAAAAGAATGAAATTAAAGATACCCAGCCTTTTGATGAAAAAATTTCCGTGCTTATTGCTTCTTTCAAAAATGATACAGTGAAAACCTATATTGCCGGAAACGGAAAAGCTATTTGGGAAAATTTACCCGCTTCTTCAAAAGATGAGGTATATCAAATCATTCGGGAATTACTCGTGAATATGAAAAAACACAGCCAGGCAACCACAGTTGCTTTTAAATTTGAAAAGCTGAATGATTCCATCACCATTCAATATACTGATAACGGGATTGGTATTTCCGGAGATTTTATCCGCAAAAATGGACTGACAAATACGGGAACCCGTATTGAAGCTATCCAGGGAAAAATTATTTTTGAAACCAATATCGAAAAAGGATTGAAGATTTATATTTCTCTCCCTACATCTTAAAAAAAGACCAAAAATGTTCAAAAAAATTTTAATCGCCGAAGACCACGAAAGCATCAGTATTTCAGTACAGAAAACATTAGAGGAGCTGAATATTCCTACCGTGGATCATGTATATTATTGTGACGATGCCTTAGCAAAGATTCAGAAATCGATTCGTGAAAATGAGTCTTATGATTTGCTGATCACCGATCTATATTATGAGGAAGATCATCATCCGCAAAACATCAAAGACGGAAAAGAATTGGTGGAAGAGGTTCGAAAACTTCAACCGGAATTAAAAGTAATCGTTTTTTCTGCGGAATATAAATCCGGCGTTATCTATTCTTTGTTTAATGAAACTAAAATCAACGGCTATGTAAGAAAAGCCCGAAATGATTCTAAAGATTTGAAAAAAGCAATCGCATCCGTTTATGAAGATGAAACCTACCTTTCTCTTGATCTTAAACAGGATGTCAAAAAACTCAACAGCTACGAGTTTACAGAGTATGATATTATTTTAGTTTCTCTCCTTTCGCAGGGTGTTTTGCTTAAAAATATTCCCGTTTACCTTAAAGCGAATAACATTAGACCTAACAGTTTAAGCAGCGTTGAAAAAAGATTAAACAGTTTAAAAGAAGATCTGGAAGTTACCAGCAATGAGCAATTGATTGCTTTTTGTAAAGATTTGGGGATTATTTAAATTCTTAAAGTCTGCATAAATTTATTGGAAAAACACAAAGGCGCAAAGTTTAATAAAAGTTTTCTGTTTTTAAGACACAAGGAGAAAATCTTTGATTTTCTTTTATAATGTAGATTATCAATTTTATCGTAGATAAAATCCTTGCGCCTTAAAGCGTACTACTGTATAAATAACTTTGTCTCTTTGCGAAAACCAACCTGAAGTTTATTTTGATTAATTTTTAAACAAGTTTTTTTTACATAGCCTTTCAATATTTTTGAAAGGTTTTTTGTTTTTACGGTTTCACGTAAGGAATACTTTTTTTATCGTTCTATTTTTGACGTGTTAAAATAATACGTATGGCTGTTTTTGCAATTCCAAATCCGAAGAAAAACCTCAGTGTCGACTTTCCTATTGAAAGAGTAAAAGACAGTGTTAAAAATATTTCGCTTGTAAATCCGAAATATAAATTTAATTCATCTAATGAAATTTTTAATCAATACACTTATGAATCTTACGAATTTTTAAGCTTAGGAGTTTTTATTGACATCAATTTAAATTCTTTATCTGAAAATAAAACTGAAATTACTATTGAGATCAGACGAAAAATAGGAACTTTTAATGAGTCTCATGAGGTAACAAATGCAAATGATCACATTGTAAAAATTGTTAATCATATTGCTCAACTAGTTTCAATGTCGGCTGAAGATATTCTCAAATTAAAACTTCAACAAACAGAAAATGTAAAAACACTCCAAAGCAATACTCCTTCTAATAGTATCAAATCTCATAAAGATAAAAATACAGCCGCAATTTTAGCTTTTTTAATCGGTGGTTTAGGAATTCACAGATTCTACTTAGGACAGCCCATATTAGGAATTTTATATTTACTATTCTCATGGACCTTCATTCCTTTATGTATTGCCATAATAGATTTTTTTGCCTTTTTATTCATGTCTAATCCTAAGTTCAATTTAAAATATAATCGATAAAAACTAATAACCATGAAAAAACTACTATTTACAAGCCTTTTAGGTCTAGGATTATTATTACCAACTACTTTTTCGGCGGCTGAAAAAAGTACAACTTCGGTAGCAGAGTATGCCAACAAAAACCCTAAGAAAAAAACGAAGAAATCTAAGAAAAGTCAATCATCAAAATCATATTCTAAAAGCAGCAGCAAAGGATGCACCTACAATGGACACCAATTATATGTTGGGAAAAGAGGCGGCTGTTATTATTACACAGGAAGCAGCAAACAGTATGTTGACAGGGCTTACTGTTCAGGCTGCAATTAATCATTATTAAAACTAAAAACCATAAAAAAACACTTCATATACATTACCAAAAAAACGCGAAGATTTCTGAGGGCACTGAAAAACCCCGTTCATATAGAATTACCAATTGATTTGGAGTTAGAATTAAGAGTTTATTACGAAAATTAAACCTTCGTAATAAGCTTTTTTTCTTTTTTTCAGTATCAAATTTTTGAGGTTTAACGGGATTGATATTGCGCCACGCCTGCGATGTTTATAAAAGACGGAGTATAGATCGATTTCTCTATATTAATTTCAGGATTCTCTTCAAATTGACAGTGAAAATAGCCATTGCACCCTGCATTTGCATATTTTCAATACCATTTGCAATCGCCCTGTCGTAGCCGTGTACGTTTTTAAGCTCGCTGTTTTTGGCTTCGATTTTATAGCGGTGTTTCGATTTTTCTTTGTAATAATCGCTTTCCTGAAAAATCATTTGCTCCTTATGTAAGTCTGATTTTATGGAAACCGAATAAGTTTTAGATTTTGCTCCTTCTTTATAACATCCTTCTTTTAATGGGCAAACCTTGCATTTTTCAATATCAAAATAATAGGTATCCACTTGATTTCCGCCTACGTGTTTCTTCCCGCCACGAGCTTTGCGAATCGCCAAATGCCCTGCAGGACACACAAAACGGTCGGCATCTTTATTGTAATCAAAACGGTCTTCATCTTTTCGAAAACCCTGGGTGATGGAAGGATTAAGTCTGGCTACTATTTTAATATTTTGTTCGCCCGCAATTTTCAGATTTTCTTTTCCGCTGTAAGCAGCGTCACCAATGATGGCATCTACCTCCATCCCGTTGTCCTGGCTCATCTGCAGTAATTTTGGCAGTTCCGGGCCGTCGCCTTTTTCTCCCGAAGTTACCACGGCCGCCGTAATAATCCGCTCTTCGCTCATCGCCAAGTGCGTTTTGTATCCGAAAAAAGAACTGTCAGCCGATTTGTGACCCGTTTTAGCGTCGGCATCTTTTGAAAAAACCATCTGCTCCCCGGTGTCTCTCACTGTTTCCTTCAAAAGATTCAGCTTCTCCTTTACAGCAGGAATCTCCCTGATAGAAGCTTCGTTTTCAATGCGTTTTTCGAGTTCTCTGCAATAATCCAATTCTTTGTTTAAATCATTTTCAATATTTTTTGAGGGCATTTTAGTTTTAAATTCTTCATCAAACTGATAAACGGTCTTGCGAAGCAGTTTTGAGCGCTCCCGCAATACTTCTATCGTTGAAAAAGGATTGCTCATCGACAAGGTGTGAGTGGCATCTACAATGATGGATCTGGATTTGATGATGCCTTTTTCAATCGCAATACTCACGGTTTTACCAATGAGCAAGCTTAAAAGATCACTATCTTTCAAACGCAGTTTTCTGAATTTTGTAAGGGAACTGGGATTGATTACATCTTCTTCCGGAGTCATATCCAAGAAATATTTAAAGGACATATCATACCGGGAACGCTCTACCACATCTACATCAGAAACTGTATAAATACTTTTTAAAAGCAGGTATTTAAACATCCGTACCGGACTTTCAGCATTGCGACCATTGTTTAAGCAGTATTTGCTCAAAAGCTCATCATAGATGAAAGAAAAATCAATCAGCTCATTAATTTTTCTAAGAAGGTTTTCCTTCGGTACAATTAAATCATACAAACCGGAATAGGCACTCAACGGAAGTTTTTCTTGCTGTATTAACATTTGCTTTGCTATTGAAATTTACATTGAAGATAAAAAAATAAGCAAAACTTTAAAAGTTTTGCTTATTTTTTTAATGAAGTTTACTTTTTCAGTGCCCTCAGATTTCTCCTCGCGTTTTTTTATTTTCTCAACATTTCCGTGTGCGGAATATTATCTTCTAAATATTTTTTTCCGGTATCTTCAAAACCAAAGTCTCCGTAAAATCTCAACAGATAATCCTGTGCAGAAATCCTGATTTCCGAAGTATGAAAACGGTTTTCAATGGTTTCTACAGCATATTGTATCAATTGTTTTCCTAAACTTTTTCCTCTCGCTGCTTCGGTTGTTAAAACTCTTCCGATAGAAGCCTCAGGATATTTTATTCCTTTATCGAAAATCCGGCAGTTAGCAAGCACTTCCCCATCCTGTTCTGCCCAAATGTGAATGGCTTTCTGATCATAATTATCCAAATCGGGATAAGGACAATTTTGCTCGATCACAAAAACATCAATTCTGGCTTTTAAAACATTGTATAATTCAGGAACGGTAAATTCATCAAAAGTATTGATCTTCCAAACAATATTACTCATCAAAACTTACGCTGTTATTTGTTAAAAACTCATTCGTTTTCTGAATAAAATCAAGGATTTTATCACCTCCCTCCTTTTTCTCTGCAGAAGTTACATACAATTCCGGAAGATCTTCCCAGGTTTTATGAAGTTCAGCTTTATAATCCTCAACATTCTTAATAACCACATTCGGTTTCAGCTTGTCTGCTTTTGTAAACACGATAGAAAACGGCACTCCACTTTCTCCACACCATTGGATAAATTCCAAATCGATGGTTTGTGGCTTATGTCTCGAATCTACCAGTACAAAAAGATTCACCAGATTTCTTCTGTTCAGAATATAATTGGTAATCAGTTTTTCGAAATCTTTTCTGATGGATTTTGAAACCTTCGCATATCCATACCCCGGTAAATCGGTAAGATACCAGGTCTCATTCACTAAAAAATGATTAATAAGCTGAGTTTTTCCAGGCGTTCCGGAAGTTTTGGCCAGATCTTTATGATTCATCATTGCATTGATCAGCGATGATTTCCCCACATTAGATCTTCCGATAAATGCGTATTCCGGAAGATTCGGGTCTGGGCATTCCTGCCATTTTCCGCTGCTCTTTACAAACGTTGCTGTTTTAATAACCATTTGACTATTTTTTAGAAAAATAAACCATTAAGAAAAGCTCTTAATGGTCATTTATATTTTAATTTTAAACTTTATCTTTTACCCAGTTGTAGAGAATTTCGTTGAATTCATCTGGTTTTTCCATCATCGCTGCATGCCCGCATTTATCAATCCAGAACAGATCCGAATTCGGAATAAATTTGTGCATGTCTTCCGCAACCTCAGGAGGCGTCACATTATCCTGTTTCCCCCAAATAAGACACGTTGGTGTCGTAATTTTAGGCAAATCGTTCAGCATATTGTGCTTGATGGCACTTCTGGCCAGCATAACGGTTTTAATTCCCTTCATTCTGTCGTTTACCACACCGAAAACTTCATCTACCAAATCTTCAGTCGCTACCGCAGGATCATAAAAAACTTCTTCCGTCTTTTTTCTGATATACGAACGGTCATTCTTTCTCGGAAAACTATCTCCGAAAGTTCTTTCGTATAAACCAGAGCTTCCTGTAAGAACAAGATTTTTAACCAAATCCTGTCTTGCCAATGTTAAAATTAGCCCGACATGACCACCCATTGAGTTTCCCACAATAGTAACCGGCCCTTCTATCTGGCTCTCTATAAACTTGATAATATATTTCGCTATCGTCGTAAGATTCGTATTGAGTACCGGCAAATCGTAGATCGGCAACTGAGGAACATATACTTTGAAACCTCTGTCTGAAAAAAAATCTACCATCTTATCGAAATTACTCAAACCACCCATTAACCCGTGCAACAGCACCAATGGATGTCCTTCTCCCGCCTCAACAAAAGTATATTTCTTTTCTTTTTTTGTACTAAATATCATATAATGCCTGTAATAAAGCCTTGCAAAAATACAAATTAAACCTCAAAAATATTTTGATTACCCTAATTTAAAATAAAAATAATATAATAATCCGCTTTTTAACTTTTTTTTTGAAAATCTCTTTATTATGGGCTAAATAGCAATTCTGACAACCTCCAAAATATCAATAGATTACAGCGTTTACCTTAAATCTTTAATAAAACTTATTAACATTAAGGGAAAAAGTGGGAAAAAGTGGGAAATTTTGGAAATTATTATATAAATTTGCTCCAAATGAAAAGTTTCATTGGGACATATGAGTGTAAAATTGACGACAAAGGCCGCTTAAAAGTTCCTTCATCTCTAATTAAGCAGATGGAAAACTTCGACGACAAGGCGTTTGTAGTCAAAAGATCTGTGTTCCAACCTTGTCTGGAAGTCTATCCCATGAATGCCTGGGATAAAATGATGGGCAAAATTAATAAACTGAACAGGTTCATTAAAAAGAATGCTGATTTCATTAGAATGTTTACGGCAGGCGTAAAAACTGTAGAGTTGGATAATGCGGGAAGATTACAGATTTCAAAAGACCTTATGGTTTTCGCACATCTTCAGAAAGATATTGTGATTACCAGCGCAGGAGAATTATTTGAAATTTGGGATAAAGAAGCGTACGAGAAAGTAATTTCTGCCGATGAAATAGATTTTGCTGGCCTCGCCGAAGATGTTATGGGCTCATTCGAGGAAGAATAACCACGCGATTGAAAAGCGTTAAAAAACACAATTAGACATGTATCATAACCCCGTTTTGTTGAAGCAAAGTGTTGATGATTTGGTAACGAATCCAGACGGAACATACGTGGACTGTACTTTTGGTGGCGGTGGCCATTCAAGAGAGATCCTGAGCAGACTTTCCGATAAAGGAAGATTGTTCAGCTTTGACCAGGATTTGGACGCTCTTGAGAATGCAATTGATGATCCGAGATTTACGCTGATCAATCAGAACTTCAGATTTCTGGAAAACTCCCTGCTGATGTATGGAGTTCCTAAGGTAGACGGAGTTTTGGCAGACCTTGGTGTATCTTCTCACCAGTTTGATGAGGCTGACAGAGGTTTCTCTACAAGAAGCAATGCCCCGCTGGATATGAGAATGAATGTTATGCAGGGATTGGATGCCAAAAGAGTGATCAATGATTACGATGAGGAGCAGCTTGCGGATATTTTTTACTATTACGGTGAATTGAGAGAAGCAAGAAAGTTGGCGAGAGACATCGTTCATCACAGAAAAACGAAAAGCATCGAAACAACAGAGGATCTGAAAAAATTATTCAGTTATCTTCCACCGCATAAAGTGAATAAATTTTATGCTCAATTGTTTCAGTCCATTAGAATTGAAGTGAATCAGGAACTGGAAGTTTTAAAAGAAATGCTGGTTCAGGCTTACAATGTTTTAAAATCTGAAGGAAGACTGGTTGTCATTTCTTACCACTCTTTGGAAGACAGATTGGTAAAAAGATTTTTGAAAAACGGAATGTTTGAAGGCGAGCCCGAAAGAGACATTTACGGAAATTATAAAAAAGCATTCGAATTGGTAAAGAGCAAAGCGATTATCCCTGACGATAAGGAAATCGAAGAAAACTCAAGAGCCAGAAGTGCTAAAATGAGAACAGGAATTAAAGTTTAGTTTTTGGTTGATAGTTGATAGTTTTTAGTCTAGCAACAAACAACCAGTAACCAACAACCAAAATGGCAAAAAGAGCAACAACAAATCGCCCTCAGAAGAAATTAACTTTTATAGACATTATAAAAGGTAATTTCCTGAATCGTGATGAGATAAAAGTACATTACAAGTATTTTTTATTGTTGTTTGTGCTAATGATGGCGATGATCTACACCAATCATTTGGTGAATAAAAAGATCAAAATCGTAAATACATTAAAAGAAGAAACAGAAGAATATAAATCGAGAAATGCTTACGCCCAAAGTAAGCTGATAAAAGTAAAAATGGAATCGGAACTGGGGAAAGAAGTAGCAAAAGACTCTCTGATGACCCTGGAAAACCATCCACATAAATTACTCATAAAACTGGACGGAACAGATGCAAAAGCCAAGTGAATACGATAACAAGCGTAAAAATACCTTAAGGTGGGGCTACCTCTTCACAGTGGTAGCTTTGTGCGTATTTGTCATGTTCCTCGCGAGAATTGTCATTCTTCAAAATACTAATGTTCAAGAAATTAAAGACGACTATATCAATAAAAATTACCGCGAAGCAACCCTGAAAGCCGCTCGTGGAAATTTATTCGCTTCAGACGGATCTATTCTGGCAACAACGGTAATGCGTTATGATATCTATCTGGATTTCAAAACGATGAAAGATACAATTTACACGAACAACGTTGGAGCCTTAACGGATTCTTTAGGTAAAATGTTCGGAAAATCGAAAATTGAATTCAGAAAGAAATTTGACGAACAGAGAAAAAAGAAAAACCAATATTACACTTTGGTAAAAGGTCTTGACTTTGATCAGTATGACAGAATCAGAAATTTCCCGATTTTTAATAAAGGTAAAAATAAAGGAGGTTTTATCGTTGACAGAAACTACAAGAGAGAATTGGCAACTTCCGAAATCGGAGCCGGAACCATCGGAATGGATGATGGCGAACATACCGCAGGTCTTGAGGGTGCCTTTTCTAAATATTTAAGAGGAACCGATGGCAAAAGATTAGAACAGAGAATCAACTCTTCTCAGTGGAAGCCTATTGATTTCTGGAAAGTTCAGGAACCTGTGGATGGTGAAGATGTGTATACGACTTTAGACCTTAGAATTCAGGATATTGCACACTCCGCTTTGCAGAAGCAGCTGATTAATTTCGAAGCAAAACACGGCACCGTGGTTGTGATGGAAGTTGAAACCGGAAAAGTGCGTGCTTTGGTTAATTTAAGAAGAGATGACGATGGCAACTATGTAGATTCTTATAACTACGCCTTAAAAGATAATATCGAACCTGGATCTACTTTTAAAACAATATCCCTTTTGGCTGCCATGGATGATGGTTTCATTGATGAAAATACCACGGTAAACGTCGGAAACGGGGTCTGGACCTATGCAAAGCAGAGAATTTCGGATGGTCACGGAGGCGGAACATATGACATCAGTGATGTTTTGGCTAAATCCAGTAACGTGGGAACCGCCAAACTGATCACAAAATATTATGCTGAAAAGCCTCAGATTTTTCTGGATCACCTGAAACGCTGGAAATTATTTGATAAAATGGAAATCGAGCTTCCGGGAATTACCAAACCGAAAATCGTAACTCCTCAAAATAAAAGATGGAATGCCGCCACATTAGCGTCAATCGCTTACGGATATTCCACCAACATCAACTTATTACAATTAGCAACTTTCTATAACGGAGTTGCTAATAATGGTAAAATGCTAAAGCCTTTATTCATCGATAAAATCATGAAAGACGGCAAAGTAATGTATGAGGCAAAACCTGAAGTAATGGTCAACAGAATGGCGTCTGAAAAGGCGATTAAAATGATGACCAATGCTTTAACAAAAGCCGTGGAAAAAGGAACAGGACGAAGCATTTTCACACCAAATTTAAAAATGGCAGGAAAAACAGGAACGGCAAGATTTGAATATTGGTTGCCTGGTCCGATGAAGTATCGCGCATCATTCGCAGGGTTCTATCCGGCTGATAATCCGAAATATACCTGTTATGTTATGATCAGCGAACCGAATACAGCGAAAAGTTTTTACGGAGGAACAGTTTCTGCGCCGGTGTTTAAAGAAATTGCAGGAAAAACATTCCTGAAAACACCACAAAACATTGAAAAAGAAATGCTTGTAGACAGAAAGGTAAACCTTAGCAAAATGGTGGAACCTAATGTAAAAATAGCAGTTAACAATAAACAAATGCCAAGTGTAGTCGGGTTAATCGGTAAAAACGTAATCCCACAACTGGAAAATTTAGGATATCGTGTAGACTTTAAAGGCGTTGGAAGAATTACCGAACAATTCCCGCTGGAAGGTACAACGATCAGTAAAAACCAGAGAATTTATTTGTCTCTGCAGAATTAAAAAAGAAGAGTCCTGAAAGGACGATTTAAAACAGGATAGGATGAAAATCCTATTCAACAAAATGTAATAACGAACCCAAAGGGTTCAATATTAATAGCCGTAAGTTAAACTTATGGACTTATAGAATAAGAAGGAACGATTAAAAAATATAAAGCATCAAAGAAATGCAGTTAAATGAATTATTAAAAAGAATTCCAGTGTTGGAAATTCACGGTGATGATACTCGTGAGGTTTCAGAATTGGTTTTCGACAGCAGAAAGGTTACGGAAAACTCTTTGTACATCGCAATGAGAGGAACGGTTGTGGATGGGCATTCATTTATTGCATCTTCGGTTGAAAAAGGAGCAACAGTAATTGTTTGCGAAGAATTTCCTGAAAATCTGGATGAAAATGTGACTTATGTTAAGGTAAAAGATTCATCTAAAACGTTGGGTCAGTTAGCTTCTAATTTCTTCGGAAATCCTTCTGAAAAATTAAAATTAATCGGCGTTACAGGAACCAACGGAAAAACTTCTGTTTCTACCCTGCTTTTTGATGTATTTAAAAACCTAGGTTATGATTCCGCGTTACTTTCAACGGTGGAGATCAGAATCGGAGATCAGGTTATTCCGGCAACACATACGACCCCGGATGTTATTACCATTAATAAAATCTTAGCCCAAGCGGTTGAGGAAGGTTGTGAATTTGCTTTCATGGAAGTGAGTTCTCACGGAATTGCTCAAAACAGAATCGAAGGGCTTCATTTTAAAGTGGCAGGTTTCACGAATTTAACGCACGATCATTTAGATTATCATAAAACGTTTGACGAGTATTTAAAAACGAAGAAAAGATTTTTTGATCAGCTGGAAGATACAGCCATTGCCATCACGAATGTAGATGATAAAAACGGAAATGTCATGCTTCAAAACACAAAGGCCACAAAAAGGTCTTATGCTTTGAAAACAATGGCAGATTATCACGGAAAATCTTTGGAAGTTGATTTCAACGGAATGTTATTGAATTTCAATGGCAAAGAATTCTGGACGACACTGACTGGAAAATTCAATGTGTACAATTTATTATTGGTTTTCGGAATCGCTTCTGAACTTGGTTTTGAGCAGGATGAAATTTTGCGGGCGATCAGTCAGTTAAAAAGAGTTTCCGGAAGATTTGAAACATTCAAGTCAGATGGCGGTATTTTCTTCATTGTAGATTATGCACATACTCCGGATGCTTTAGAAAATATCCTGGACAGCATTAATGATATCAGAACCAAAAACGAAAGGTTAATCACTGTTTTCGGATGCGGAGGCGACAGAGATCACTCCAAAAGACCTGAAATGGGAAATATTGCTACGAAAAAATCAACGCTGGCAATTATCACTTCAGACAATCCGAGAACGGAAGATCCGGCTGTTATCATAAAGGAAATTGAAGCGGGTGTTGAACCTCAGAACTTCAGCAAGTACACTTCAATTCCAGACAGAAGAGAGGCCATCAAAATGGCGATTAAGTTTGCAGAACCGAAAGATATTGTTCTCGTAGCCGGAAAAGGACACGAAACATATCAGGAGATTAATGGTGTAAAACATCATTTTGACGACAAAGAGACGATTAATGAGCTTTGGAAATTAATGAGTAAGTAGATTATTAATTTCAAGATTGAATTGATTTAAAAATTTAAAAATTTGATGATGACAAAGAATTTTGAAAATTTTCCGGTGTATATCAAAAGTTTAGATTTGATTGAAAAGGTATATCAATTCCTTCAAGAGCGAAGTTTTGAAAAAGAGTTTGAATTTAATAACCAAATAAAAAGAGCGAGTTTATCAATATCAAATAATATTGAGGAAGGCTCAGAATATAATAATAACAGACAATTTATTAGATATTTAAAAATTGCAAAAGGCAGCTGTGCCGAAGTTAGAAGTATGATGATGGTAAGTAAAAGATTAAAGCTGGGGAATGAAAATAAAGCCGAGGAAATCATTAATTTATCACGAGAAGTATCTTCTAATATTTCAAATTTCATTAAATATTTGAGTGAAAATATTGAGAGACCACAGTCTTTAAATCATTAAATAAATTAAATTTTTAAATAAAGAATACATGTTATACTATCTATACGAATATTTAACCGCCCACGGAATTCACGTTCCCGGATTGGGAATGTTGAAATACATTTCCTTCCGAGCAGGGATGGCAGTTTTATTTTCTTTGATCATTGCTCTTGTATACGGTAAGAGAATCATTAACTATCTGAGAGCAAAACAGATGGGTGAATTGGTTCGTGATCTTGGATTAGACGGTCAAAAACAAAAAGAAGGAACTCCTACGATGGGAGGTCTTATCATTATTTTGGCTACGATCATTCCGGTATTGCTATTTACCAGAATTACAAATGTTTACATCGTTCTTCTATTGGTTTCCATGCTTTGGATGGGCGCTATTGGTTTTGTGGACGATTATTTAAAGAAAATAAAGAAAAACAAAGATGGTTTAAGTGGTAAATTTAAAATTATCGGACAGGTTGGATTAGGGTTAATCATCGGAGTAACAATGTATTTCCACCCTGATATTACGGTTAAAAGAAAGTATGCAGATGCAAAAGTAGTGAACAGAAATAATGTAGAACAGAATTTTATGCCTACAGAAAAAATCACGGTTTCCACGGTTCCTTTTGCTAAAAATAACGAATTTGATTACAGCGGAATTTTATTCTGGATGAATGATAAAGATGCTCACGAATGGGCATGGATCGTTTTCATTCCGATTGTAATTTTCATCGTAACAGCCGTTTCAAATGGAGCAAATATTACGGATGGCATTGATGGTCTCGCCGCCGGAACAAGTGTTGTAATACTTCTTGTCTTGGCTTTATTTGCCTACGTTTCGGGAAATATCATTTTTGCAGATTATCTCAATATCATGTTCCTTCCGAATATGGGGGAAACCACCATTTTTGCCGTAGCAATGGTAGGTGCCGTTATCGGATTTTTCTGGTACAATACCTATCCGGCTCAGGTTTTTATGGGCGATACGGGAAGTCTCATGTTGGGAGGCGTCATTGCTGTTTTAGCAGTTATTTTAAGAAAAGAATTACTGATTCCTGTATTATGCGGAATCTTTTTAATAGAAAACTTATCTGTCATGTTACAGGTTGTGGTTTTCAAGTACAGAAAAAGAAAGTATGGGTTGGAATATGCCCAAAACAATAGATTATTCAGAATGTCACCATTACACCATCATTATCAGAAAGGCGGTTTCCACGAAAGTAAGATCGTAAACAGAATGATAATTATCGGGGTAATTCTGGCGATTGTTTGTCTGATAACACTGAAGATGAGATAAAAAAACTGCAATAAGCAATAAGCGGTAAGCATTGGGCTTAAAGCTTAGAGCCTACGGCATAAAGCAAAAAGTATGAAAATAGTTGTTCTAGGAGGAGGAGAAAGCGGTTGTGGTGCTGCTTATTTGGCTAAAAAGAAAGGTATGGAAGTTTTTCTTTCAGACAAGGGAGCCATTAAGGATAATTATAAGCAATTTCTTGTTGAAAACGGAATTGAGTTTGAGGAAGAGAACCACAATGAAGAAAGAATTTTAAATGCAGACTGGATTGTAAAAAGTCCGGGAATTCCGAAAAAAGCGGAAATGATTAAAAAGATTCATGAGAAAGGCATCAGGCTTTCTTCTGAAATTGAATTTGCTTCGGAGTTTACTGATGCTAAAATCATCGCGATTACAGGAAGTAACGGGAAAACAACAACTACGTCTTTAATCTATTATATCTTGAAAAATGACGGATTAAATGTAGGTTTAGGCGGAAACATCGGGTACAGTTTTGCAAAGCAGGTGGCCGATGAAAACCACGAATATTATGTATTAGAGGTTAGTTCTTTCCAATTAGATGATATTCAGAATTTTAGACCATATATTTCTTTATTGTTGAATTTGTCTCAGGATCATTTGGATCAGTACAATTACAATTATGAAGAATATGCTTTAGCTAAATTCAGAATTACTGAAAATCAGGAGAATGATAATTTCTTCATCTACAATAAAGATGATGAAATGAGTAAAAATCTGCTGGAAAAATTAGAAATTAAAGCGAAAATGATTCCTTTTTCAACAAAAGAGCATTTAGCGGAAGGAGGTTTTATTAATGATGATAAAATAGAGGTTAAATTAAAGGATGATTTCTCAATGAAAATTGACGAGTTATCATTAATTGGAACTCATAATGTGGCGAATAGCCTGGCTGCATCAATAGCCGGTAAGATTTTGAAAATCAACAATGAAAGCATAAGAAATTCATTAATGACTTTTCAGGCGGTTGAACACAGATTAGAGCTGGTCACTGAAATTGATGGCATAAAATACATCAATGACAGCAAAGCAACCAACGTGAATGCCACTTATTATGCGTTGGAAAGTATGAAAACCCCGACCGTTTGGATTGTTGGTGGCTTAGATAAAGGAAATGACTATACCGAAATTGAAGATTTAGTTAAAAGAAAAGTAAAGGCAATTGTATGCTTAGGAATTGATAATGAGAAAATTATCAATTTCTTTAAAGATAAGAAAGAGTTCATTTACGACACCTCGAGCATGGAAAAAGCAGTTGAGATTTCAAAATCTTTGGCTAAAAAAGGAGATACGATTTTACTTTCTCCTTGTTGTGCAAGTTTTGATCTTTTCAAAAGCTATGAAGACAGAGGTCGACAGTTTAAAGAGCAAGTATTAAAAGCCAATGGCAATTAGCTATAGCCAATAGCAGAACATATGAACGAACACGATACAGAAAACAGATTTGAATTCCTGAAGGGCGATAAAGTACTTTGGATGGTCATTCTTGTGATCTCCATTTTCTCTATTTTCCCTGTTTATTCTGCAAGTTCGAATCTGGAATATATTGTAAATAACGGGACCACAACAGGTCACGTGATCAAGCATATGTTCTTCGTAGTCTTAGGTTTGGGAATCATGAGAGTAGTAGGAATGGTGAAATACGAATATATCGGAAAGCTCAGCAGTATTTTGCTCGGCTTAATGATTGTTTTGCTGATTGTCACCATGTTTACCGGGCAGACCATTGACGGAGCGAGTGCTTCCCGTTGGTTGAAAATTCCGGGAACGCCTATTTCCTTCCAGCCATCTTCGTTTGCGTTTTTAATGTTGATTATTTATCTCTGTAGATATTTAACTAAAAAAATAACCAGAGAACGGCTTCCGATTGAGAACATTATGTACATTTTCGGACCTATTTTATTGGTTTTCGTTTTGGTTGCAAAAGATAACGGTTCTACGGCATTAATGATCTTAATGGTTTCCGTAGTTGTTTTGGTTATAGGCCAATTGCACTGGAAATATATTGCAGGATTTATTTCTGCATCATTCGTGGCAATTGTTTTCTTTTTATTGATTGCTTTAAATACCAATATGATCGGCGGAAACCGTGTTCACACATGGATGAGCCGTATCGAAACTTTTACATCAAGCAAAGCAAAAACGGCCGATGTAGATGATGAAAGTGTAAAAGCCAAGAATTATCAGGTGATGCAGGCGAAAGCAGCCATTGTTCACGGCGGAATTACAGGGATGGGACCAGGGAAGAGCGCGTTAAAGCAAATGCTTCCACAATCCGCCTCCGACTTCATTTTCGCAGTCATTGTTGAAGAATATGGAGTAATTGGTGCAGTTTTTCTGATTAGTTTATATTTAATTATGATGATTCGTATCGTAATGATAGCCAGTAAGATGCCCGCATTTTTCGGATCGTTGCTCGTTCTCAGTCTCGGTGTGATGATTTTTATACAACTCTCTGTAAATATTGCAGTTGCGGTCAATTTAATCCCTGTTACCGGGCAGCCGCTGCCATTGATAAGTTACGGAGGTACCTCAATGCTGGTAACATATTTGCAGTTAGGAATTATCCTGAATATCAGCTCCAGAATTCAGATTTACGATGAAGAAGGCATGGGCAAAAAACAAAGCATCGTCGAAATTAACGACATCGCTTAACATTAGAAAAATAAAGAAACAAGACTAAAAAAAATGAACAATCAATCATCCAATAGCCAAAAGCCAAAAGCCATCCGCGTTTTACTATCGGGTGGAGGAACAGGAGGTCACATCTTCCCTGCCATTGCTATTGCAGACGAAATCAGAAAGAGATTTCCTGATGCAGAGTTTTTGTTCATCGGAGCCAACGGAAAAATGGAAATGGAAAAAGTTCCGCAGGCAGGTTATAAGATTGAAGGAATTGATATTGCCGGAATCGACAGAGGAAATATGCTGTCGAATTTAGGGCTACCCTTTAAGATTTTAAAAAGTTTATCTAAATCTAAAAGAATCATTAAAAATTTTGCTCCGGATTTCGCGGTGGGAACTGGTGGTTTCGCAAGCGGACCGGCTTTGTATGAAGCCAGCAAAATGGGAATTCCGATTTTTATTCAGGAGCAGAATGCCCATGCAGGAGTCACGAATAAAATATTAAGTAAAAAAGCTAAAGCCGTGTTTACAGCCTATCCGAAAGTGGAAGGCTTTCCGGCTGAAAAAATAAAATTTCTGGGGAATCCGATTCGTTCAACTATAGTTTCAGGAATGCAGGAAACATCTCAGGCAAAAGAAAAAATGGGCTTGGATAAAGAAAAGCTGACGATTTTATCAGTCGGCGGATCTTTAGGCTCAAGAACATTAAACAACGGGTGGAAAGAAAACCTTGAAAACCTAAAAGAAAAAGGGTATCAATTGATCTGGCAAACAGGAAAACTGGATTATAAAGAAATTGTTGATGGTTTTCAGTTGACAGTTGATGGAAAAAACCAGCAACCAGCAACCAACAACCAGATAAAAATCAAGGAATTCATCAAAGACATGGAAACAGCCTATTCTGCAGCAGATGTGATTGTTTCGAGAGCGGGAGCGATTGCCATTTCAGAGTTGGCGGTAGCGCAAAAGCCTGTTTTATTGGTTCCTTTCCCTTTTGCAGCGGAAGATCATCAAACCAAAAATGCGATGAATCTGGTTGAAAAAAATGCAGCCAGAATGGTAAAAGACTCCGAAATGCAGGAAAAATTCTGGAATATGCTTTCAGAAATCTGCGAAAATGAAAATATAAGAAAAGAAATGTCCGACAATCTGAAATATTTTGCCAAGCCGAATGCCGCAAAAGAGATTGTAGATGAGATTTTTAAAGTGATAAAGTAAGATAATCTGAATTAATTTTTTAATCATTTAATCTTTAAATATTTTAATTAAATAATGAAAGTTTTAGAAACATATCAAAATTTTTACTTCGTTGGAATCGGAGGTATCGGAATGAGTGCTTTAGCACGTTATTTCCATGCTTCAGGCAAGAAAGTTTCTGGCTATGATAAAACCAACACCAAACTTACTCAGACTTTAATGAGTGAGGGAATTGATATTGTTTTTGAAGATGTTATTGATGAAAGAATCACTTCGCTTCAGAAGGAAAATACATTAGTAATTTATACTCCTGCCATCAAGGTTTTAAGGATTTTAGATTATTTTAATGATCATCAGTTTGAAGTTTTAAAAAGAGCAAAAGTTCTAGGTTTAATTACAGAAAATACAGATTGTATTGCTGTTGCCGGAACTCATGGAAAAACAACGACTTCTACCCTAGTTTCGCACTTGTGCAAAGAAGCAGATTTGCCTTTCTCATGTTTTTTAGGTGGAATTTCCGAGAATTTTAAATCGAATTTCCTTTATAATGGTTCGCAATATTCTGTTGTTGAAGCAGATGAATATGACAGAAGTTTCCTTAACCTTTCTCCGGATTGGGCGGTAGTAACTTCCACAGATGCAGATCATTTGGATATTTATGGTGATAAAAATACCATTGAAGAAGGTTTCCGACAATTTGCAGCCTTAGTTCCGAATGACAAACAGCTTTTTGTAAGAAAAGGAATTGAGATCGGAAGACCCCATATCACGTATGCAGTAAATGAAGTAGCTGATTATTACGCGGATAACCTAAGAATGGAAGGCGATCAAAATTATTTTGATTTCCATACTCCAACAGAAACGATTAAAGATTTTGTTTGGGATGTTCCCGGAATTCATAATGTGGAAAATGCAACGGTTGCATTAGCCATTTTAAGCAATTTGGGCGTTGATTTCGAAACCCTGAAAAAAGCAATTGCCAATTTTAAAGGAATTAAAAGAAGATATACCAAGCACAGATACGAAAACGGTAAAATTTACATCGACGATTACGCGCATCATCCAACGGAAATCAATGCGGTGATGAGCTCGATCCGGACTTTTTACCCTGAAAAGAAATTATTGGTGGTTTTTCAACCTCATCTTTTCAGCAGAACGAGAGATTTCGCAGACGGATTTGCAGAAAGTTTAAGTCAGGCTGATGAATTGATTTTGCTTGATATTTATCCTGCGAGAGAACTTCAGGAAAATTTTGAAGGAATTACTTCAGATTGGTTAATAAAAAAAGTTAATTTAGATAAAAAGGAAGTTTCAACATTAAGTGAAGCTTTCGATAAAATAAAAGAAAAAGATTTTGATATCATTCTTACAGTAGGTGCAGGAAATATTGATACGCTGTATGATCCTATTTGTGAATTGATGGAAAATAAATAAAGCATTAATGAAAATATTAAAACAGTTTTAAATGTCTGAAATCTGACGTCTAAAATCTGTCATCTTAAAATAATGAAAAATAAATACAGAATATTAAAAATTGCCATCACAGTAATCATCCTTGGGTTTCTGTTGAGTTTCTCTTTGAAGAAATTCAATGGTCAGACGATTACTGACAATAAAATTTCTGTAAAGATGAATGAGAAGACACCTGTTTATTTTGTTGATGAAAAAGACATTCGCGAGATTGTAAAAAAAGAAAATCCGTCGGGTAAAGTTGGAGATATTGATATTCCGACACTGGAAAAGAAAATAAATGCGCTTCCGGCTGTTGACAGTGCCAATGTTTATTTAAATTTAAATGGAAAATTGAATTTAGATATTAAGCAGAGAATTCCGGTTTTCAGATTGAATTATGATGGAAAAGATTTCTATGTAGATGAAAAAGGGATTGAGTTTCCTATATCGAAAACCTATTCCCACCCCTGTATGTTGGTAACAGGAAAGGTGAAGAGAGAGGAATATGCAAAACTGGCAGAGTTGGTTGAAAAAATTGATAAAGATGATTTCAGTAAAAAATTCTTTATTGGTGTTTCAAAAGACCGGAACGGAGATTTTAATCTTTTGACCAGTGAAGGAAACTACAGAGTGGAAATTGGTGATCTGGATAATATTGATTTTAAAGTAAAAGGCTTTAAAACATTTGTCGAAAAATACCTTGTATTTCAGGATCCTCAAAAGTACAATATGGTTTCGGTGAAATATCAAAATCAGATTGTAACCACTTTAAATCCTTATTTTAAAGAAAATGACAGTATTTTAAAGGCTGGAAATAAAGAACTCGCAAAAGTTCCTACTCCAACCGCTGTAAAGAAAACAACCGAGACCAAAAAAGAAACTAAAAAACCTAGCTCTGCTTCGGCAAAACCGAAGGAAAGTATAAAACCAAAAACTAAACCCAAACCCAAGGAGAACCCAAAAACAGAGAAGAAACCCACGGCCGCAAAACCGAAGACTAAAGCAAAGGTTAAAATAGAATAAAAAAATCAAATCGATATAAAAAATGGAAAATCAAGAGTATTCAGTAGGTCTGGACATTGGGACAACGAAGATTGTCGCCATTGTCGGAAGGAGGAATGCACACGGGAAAATAGAAGTTCTCGGTGTTGGTAAGGCCAAAAGTCTTGGGGTTCATAAAGGGATTGTGAACAATATTTCGCAAACCATTAATTCAATCAAAGCAGCTGTGTCTGAAGCACAGTCAAGTGCTGGTGTTCCTATCCGCAAAGTTACGGTAGGAATTGCAGGAAAACATATTCGTTCTCTACAGCACTCTGATTATATTATGCGTGAACATCCGGATAAGTTCATTACCGATGACGACATTGAAGCGTTAAAAGATCAGGTAAAAAAGCTGGTCATGCTTCCCGGTGAAGAAATCATCCACGTACTTCCTCAGGAGTATAAGGTAGATTCTGAAGGTGAAATTCAGGAGCCTGTGGGAATGCATGGGAAACGTTTGGAGGCTAATTTCCACGTTGTTGTAGGACAAATGGGAAGCATCCGAAACATCGCAAGATGCGTTCGTGAAGCAGGTCTGGAAATGGAAGCTCTTACCTTGGAACCTTTAGCATCATCTGAAGCTGTATTGACAAAAGAAGAAAAAGAAGCCGGAGTGGCCATCGTAGACATTGGTGGTGGTACTACGGATATTGCTATATTCAAAGATAATATTATTCGTCATACGTGTGTGATCCCTTACGGAGGTGGAATTATCACGGAAGACATTAAAGAAGGCTGTTCGATCATCGAAAAACATGCAGAACAACTGAAGGTAAAATTCGGTTCTGCAGTTCCTGAGCTTGAAAAAGACAGTACGTATGTGACCATTCCGGGGCTTCATGGAAGACCTGACAAAGAGATTTCGTTAAAAACTTTAGCACAGATCATCAATGCGAGAGTTGAAGAAATCCTTGAAATGGTAAATACAGAATTAAAAGCTTATGGTGCGTTTGAACAAAAGAAAAAACTGATTGCAGGAATTGTTTTGACGGGTGGTGGTTCTAATCTGAAGCATCTTCGTCAGCTAGCCAATTATACAACAGGTTTCGACAGCAGAATTGGTTTTGCAAATGAATACATTGCGAATGATAAAAACCAGTATCTTAAAGGTCCGGAATTTGCTACTTCCATTGGATTGTTGATGGAAAGTTTAAAAATTCGCGACAAAAAGCAGAACGCTTTGGCGGAAGAAGAAATTGTTCCCGAAAAACCAAAGCAGGAAGCAGCAAAAGCACCTGTTGAAACTGCACAACCAGTAGTTCAGCAAATTGCGCCTATTCAGGAACAGGAAGTTGTTCCTCAGCCACAGGAAAGCAAGAGGGCGGCAAAGTTGACATTCGGCCAGTCGCTTATGGAGAAAGTTAAAAAATTCTTTGAAGAAGTAGAGTAAAAAATATAAATGGTGAATGGTAATCGATAAAATGTCTTGTTATCAATTATCATGAAATCGATTATCAATTATTAAAAAAACAGTTATGGAAAATATAGGTACACAAGGATTTTCATTTGATTTGCCAAAGGGAAATTCATCGATCATCAAAGTTATCGGTGTAGGTGGCGGTGGAAACAACGCGCTGAAGCACATGTACGAGAAAGGAATTTACGGGGTAGACTTCGTAATTTGTAATACGGATGCTCAAACTCTAGATAATAACCCGGTTGCCAACAAAGTACAGTTGGGAACCACCATTACAGAAGGTCTTGGTGCAGGTGCCGATCCGGAAGTAGGTGAAAAATCTGCTATCGAAAGCATCGAAGACATCAAAGCTGCAATGGGGCAAAACACCAAAATGGTATTCATCACTGCCGGAATGGGTGGTGGTACAGGTACCGGTGCTGCTCCTGTAATCGCTAAGGTGGCAAAAGACATGGGAATTCTTACCGTGGGTATTGTTACCGTTCCTTTTAGTTTTGAAGGTAAAAGAAGATTAGAACAAGCGGAAAACGGTCTTGATAAATTAAGAAATAATGTTGATTCACTTATTGTAATCAATAATGATAAACTAAGACAACAATTCGGAAATCTAGGATTCAAACAAGGATTCTCAAAGGCCGATGAAGTGTTGACAAATGCTGCTAAAGGAATGGCAGAAGTTATTACAGGTTACTTTGATGTCAACATTGACTTTAGAGATGCTAAATCTGTGCTTCAGAATTCCGGTACAGCGTTGATGTCTACAGGTATTGCTTCCGGCGAAAATAAAGCAGAAGAAGCGGTAAGAAAGGCATTAGACTCACCTCTATTGAATGACAACAAAATTACGGGCGCGAAAAACGTTCTATTGTTGATCAGAAGTGGTGCTGAAGAAGTAACGATGGACGAGATCGGTATCATTATGGACCACATCCAGAAAGAGGCAGGAAACACCGCGGATATTATTTTCGGGGTGGGTGCTGATGAAGAATTAGGAGATTCTGTAAGCGTTCTTGTTATTGCAACAGGTTTTTCTAATGACAATAAAAAATTTGCCGGACCGACTGAGAAAATCAAAATTAGCTTAAATGATAGTTTCGATTCTCCAAAAGCTTCACCTTTCAAAACAAGAGAAGAAAGACAAACTACGGGATCTCATGATTTTGGAGGGAAAAATCTTTTCAGATTAGATGATGAAGAAAATGATACTCATCATTACGGAGCTGCTGCATCTGCAGAGAAAAAGATGATTATCGAGCAGGAAGAAAGAAGAGCTGAAATAAAGTTTACCGACAGAGAAGAAGATGCTCAAAGTTGGAAAAATCAGGAAGAAAACGAAGAGTCTTACAGTCTTTTCACTTCTGAAGATGATATAGATGATCCTAATGATCTTGAAATTGAATCTTTCAAGTTTGATTTTGATAATAAAAAAGATGAGCCACAATCGAATTCATTCAATAATTCTTATTCTCAGGAAAAGCCTGTGGAATTTAGTTTTTTTGTGAATGAACCCACAAGAAATGAGCCCAAATCTGATTTCGGGCAGCCTAAAGCAGAATTGGCAACAGCCGGTGAGGTAAATCAGCTAACAGAGGAACCGCTTCAGAAAGTAGAACATTTCTTTCAGCATTTGAAAGAAGAGCCTGTAGCAGAAACAAAACCTCAAACAGAAGCTCAGAAAACTGAAGAAGAATTCACGTTTGTGAATAAAACCGTTGATCAGGAAAGAGTCATTGAAAGAAGAAATAAATTAAAAGAATTCAATTCGCGTTATCAGAATTTTGACAGCACCAGTGAATTTGAATCGATCCCTGCATTCAAAAGAAAGAATATTTCTATTGAAGGAACCAATGCATCAGATCAGAATATCAACACCTATTTATCTGATAACGATGGAAATATGCAGATCAGAGAGAATAGATTTTTAAATAAAGACGTAGACTAATCATGTAACAATGTATCAATCTAAATAATGTAACAATTTTTATATTACGCATTATTGATACATTGATACACTTTTACATTGGTAAATTAATTAAAATGAGTTTAGAACATACCATAAGCGAAGCTATAAAAACAGCAATGAGAGCAAAAGACAGAGTTGCTTTGGACTCTCTTCGTGCTGTAAAATCTCAAATATTATTGCTGCAAACTGAAGCCAGAGGTGCAGAAGTAACAGCAGAACAGGAAATTGCTATTCTTCAGAGAATGGTAAAACAGCGTAAAGATTCTTACGATCAGTTTACCGCGCAGGGAAGAAATGACCTTGCGGAAGTAGAAGATGCTCAGATGAAAATTATTGAGCAATTTTTACCAAAGCAACTTTCTGCTGAAGAGTTGGAAGCAGAAATGAAAAATATTATTGCTGAAACTGGCGCTGAATCTGTGAAAGATTTAGGAAAAGTAATGGGAGTAGCCTCAAAAACATTAGCCGGAAAATCTGACGGAAAAAGTATTTCCGAGATGGCGAAAAAGCTGCTTTCTTAATCGTTGGTTAATTGTTGTCCACCGATAGGTATTAAACTATCAACTAACAACCAAAAAACCATCAACCATTAAAAAAGGATATTCAACCTTTGCATATCGATTTGATTAAAGAAGCCCTGAACATTAGTTCAGGGCTTCTTGTTATTTCTTGCATATCAATAATCTCGCATTAAATTATTGGCATTCTTTCATTAGAGGGAAAGGGTAATGTTTTTTCAAAAGGCTCTTGTTTTTAGAATCATTTCAAATTTAGTAAAAAAAATCACTTATCCATCATTTTAATTCACAATTTTTAGAATATTTATATACAATTAATAATCAGTTCATTTTCTTTCCCAAAAGCTTTGATAGTTTTTATGTATTGAAGAAACGTAATTAATTGCTTAAATTTGCATAGATCAAAAAAAACAAAAATATGTATCCACAAGATTTAGTACTGCCTATGAAGGCTGAACTTACAGATAAAGGCTTCGAAGACTTAACGACACCAACGCAGGTAGAAGAAGCATTAAAACAATCGGGAACCACTCTACTGGTGATCAACTCTGTATGCGGATGTGCTGCCGGAGCTGCAAGACCGGGAGTTGTATATTCTTTGACAGGTGAGAAAAAACCTGATCATTTAACGACTGTTTTCGCTGGTTTCGATACTGAGGCAGTTGTAGAAGCGAGAAAGCATTTAGCACCATTCCCTCCAAGCTCACCATGTGTGGCTCTTTTTAAAGACGGAGAATTGGTTCATATGCTTGAAAGACACCACATCGAAGGAAACCCTGCAGGAGCAATTGCTGCCAACCTTCAGGCTGCTTATGACGAGTATTGCTAAGAGCACAATCATTTCAGATACACGACCGCTGCACTATTGTAGCGGTTTTTTTATTTAACTAATAAAATATTCTCTAAAAAGGCAAATATTATTATATTTGGATATGGCAACGAAAGCACTTTTCAATACTGTGGTCAACTGGTTTATCCGCCAAAGGATAGATCAGATACAGAATTTTATGGATCATCCCATTGAAACACAGAAGGGAATTTTATTTTCACAACTGTTTCATGCTGAGGATACTGAATACGGCAGAAAATATGGTTTTAATTCTATTTCGAGCTATGAGGATTTTAAAAATAAAGTTCCTATCGTTACCTACGAAGATTTTGAACCTTATATTGAAAAGGCAAGACAAGGGCAAAAGGATGTCACCTGGCCAGGATACATCAAGCATTTTGCAAAGTCTTCGGGCACAACCAATGCAAAGAGCAAATTCATCCCTATTTCCGCAGAAAGCCTTGAATATTGCCATATGAAAGCAGGAAAGGACATGGTTTCCATTTATGCCAATAATCATCCTGAAAATCAGTTATTCAATTATAAAAATTTACGTTTAGGAGGAAGTTCTGAATTATACGCCGACTTTAATACCAAATTCGGGGATCTATCTGCTATTTTGATTGATAACCTTCCGTTTTGGGTGGAGATCACCACCACGCCAAGCAAAAAGGTTTCTCTGATGGGAGAATGGGAAAGTAAACTTAATGCAATTACATCTGAAGTTAAAAATGAAGATGTCGGAAGTATTTTAGGCGTTCCGAGCTGGATGATGGTTTTGCTTCAACGCGTTTTGAAAGAAACCGATGTAGACAGTGTTTCTGAATTGTGGCCCAACCTCGAAGTTTTCTTTCATGGCGGAATCAGTTTTAAACCTTACAAGGAACAGTTCAAGCAGATTATCGGAAAAAACATCAATTATTACGAAATCTATAATGCTTCCGAAGGCTTTTTTGGAATCCAGGACAGACCAAATAGTGATGAAATGCTTTTGATGTTGGATTATGGCATTTTTTACGAGTTTATCCCGATGGATCAATTTCACTATTCCCATCCGAAAGTCGTAAGCCTGGAAGACGTGGAAGCAGGTAAAAATTATGCCATGGTGATTACGACCAATGGTGGACTTTGGAGGTATTTAATTGGAGATACCGTCATTTTTACCTCAGTAAATCCTTTCAGAATAAAAATTACGGGTCGTACGAAACATTATATCAATGCTTTTGGAGAAGAATTAATGATTACCAATGTAGAATCTGCCCTTTCCAAAGCCTGTAATGAAACCCAAGCGTCTGTAACCGATTTTACCGGAGCTCCAGTTTTTATGAAGGAAAATGAAGGGGGTGCCCACGAGTGGATTTTTGAATTCTGTAAGAAACCAGACGATATCGAAAGTTTTATCGATATTTTTGATCAGCATTTGAAGTCCATTAATTCCGATTACGAAGCTAAGCGTTATAATAACATGACCTTAAAAAGGCCGATAGTGCATGTTGCGAAGCCTAATTTATTTTACTCATGGTTAGAGTCAAAAGGAAAGCTCGGAGGCCAAAATAAGGTTCCCAGACTAAGCAATGACAGAGAATATATAGAGCCCTTGCTAGATCTTAATTATAAATAACGAAAACCGCAGCGACAACTGCGGTTTGTTTTTTATTTGCTTAGATCTTCTTTTAGTTTTTTAGCGGCATCTTCTACTTTAGAAGCTCCTTTTTTAGCTGCTTCTTTAGCATCTTTACCTACTTTATCGGCTTCAGATTTAATATCCTGTCCGGCTTTGTGAAGATCTTGTTTGGTTTTATCTGCCGTAGCATCGATTTTCTCTTTCGCTTTTTGAGCGGCATCATCTATTTTATTTCCGGCCTCATCTACCTTGTTTTTTACGTTGGCTTTCGCCTCGTCGATCTTAGCACTGTCCACCAGGTCTGTATTGCTTGTTTCCGTTGTTGTGGTGGTAGTTACAGACCCGTCAGGGTTTTCAACGCTTTCGGTTTTAGTTACAGATTTTTTGCAGGATACTACGGCAAGAGAAATGATTGCCGCTGCTAAAATTTGTTTTTTCATACTTTTTATATTTTTTAAATGTTCATTAATTGGTTGTTTCAGTACCCGCTGAAGTTTCTGCCGCCTTTTGTCTTCTCTTTTCCTCCTCCAGTTTCTTTTTCTCTTCTTCGGCTTTCTTTTTATTTTCTTTTTCCAATTCAGCCTGAATACGTTTCTCCTCGGCCTGAACTTTCAGAGCCTGTTTAATCGAATCCTGATATTTCTGTGATGACATTCTGATCTGCCTTACAATATCTATAGAAGTCGACCCGTTGGCAAAAGAATCTTTTGCAATCGTATCATATGGAGCCTTTGGGCTGTCCACAGGATAAAGATCTACAGGTTCTTTCTTGGAACATGCCGTAAACGATAAAGAGAACACCCCTATCCCGAATAGGAAATTTTTCATGGAACTAATTTAATAGAAATTCTGCAATTACCGGATAGTGATCTGATAATTTTACAGAATGATCTACTTTATAGCTTACAGGGACGATGGAACTGGAAGTAAAAATATAATCGATACGCAAGGGAACGCTGTATTCATGAAAACTGGTAGATATCCCGTTACCTGCCTTAACAAAAGCATCTTCCAGGTTTTTTCCTAAATTATAATATTCATAGGAATTGGGCACAGAATTAAAATCGCCGGCTAAGATAACCGGATAGGGAGAGCCGTCTACGGCCTTTCTTATTTTTTTTATCTGATCTTCATGCGCCCTGAAAGTCGGAATTAAACGCGAAAAAATCATCCCTAATTTATTGGTCTCATTCGACACTCCATTGAATTCCATCATTGATTTGTGCAGCCTGAAAGGCTCAAGATATACATTGATGACCCGAACAATCTTCCCGTTGATATCGATATCTGCATAAAAAGAATTTCCTCTGGATCCGTCATTAATAAGTTCTTGCTGCCTGACGATTTTATGCTTGGTTTTCAGAATAACTGTGGGATATTTTACGAGATTTTCTTTTATCGATGTGTTGGTATCTTTCTCCTGAACTAAAATAATATCCGCATTCTGATCTGTAATATACTTCTTTACCGTCGGCCAACCTCCTACGCTGCCATATTTCACATTAAAGGTCAATACCTTAATATCATTTTTCGTTTTGCCGGTATTTGGAGTCTGAGGAGAAAAATTAATCCACCTTCGAATGGGATTGTAAAATATAAACGTTGTTAAAACAAAAAAGAGAGCGAACTTTTTACGGCTGATAATCCAAATTACCGTGAGCAGAACGTGAACGAACATAAGATAGGGGAACCCGAGGGAGAGGAGATTGAGTTTGCTGAAATAATTAGGAGGAACCCAGGCGTTTGCAAAAGTACACAACAATAAGAAAATAACGGTGAAGTGAAAAAACAGTACAATCCGGCTCGGCTTCATAAAATAAACTTTACTAGTTCCGCATCTTCTTTAGCAAAAACCCTACCAATAAAGTAGATTTTAACGAATTTTATGATTTCTATTTTTGAAGATAAAAAGTGGAAATAACCGGAAAGTGGTCTGACAGGTGCACCGAGCGATCTACCTGATAACTAATTGGTTTTATGGAAGGAGAAGTAAAAATATAATCTATTCTCAAAGGAAATTTATAATCGTGAAAACTGGTCCCGCTTCCACGCCCCGATTCTACAAAAGCATCCTTTAAACCTTCAGACAAATGATAATATTCGTAGGAATTCGGAACCGAGTTGAAATCTCCCGTAACAAAAACGGGATAAGGTGATGCGTCAATTGCTTTTCTGATCATCGCAACCTGCTCCTGATGCATTTTAAACGTGGGAATCAGTCTTTTCACCACATTTTTAATTTTTTGCTTATCTTCATCACTGTTGCCATCCAGCTTAACCATCTTTTTTTCAAATTTAAATGGTTGTAAATAAAGATTGATGAAACGATAAGTTTTTCCTTTTATTTCGATATCATTTTGATCGGCATAGGCATTTAAATCATCATAATTCCCCAATATTAAAATTTTATGACCAACAATTTTATGTTTCGTAAATAAAGAAACAATATACATTCTCTCTAAGTTGGATTTTTTTAATTCTCCAAACTTATAATCCTTATCTCCATCTTCTTGAAGCAATACAACATCAGCATTTTTTGAGTTAATATAATCTTCAATATTTTTTTGTCCAAATTCTGCTCCTTTAGTATTAAAAGAAATCACTTTCAAATCAGGAGTTTCTTTGCTTTCAGGAGAATAATTAATCCATCTTTTTATTGGATTAATGAATGCCAGACTACAGAACAGAAAAACAAAAGCCCTTTTTTTCCATGAAAATATCCAGAAAAAAATTAAGAGAAAATAGGAGATTATTAAAACCGGGAAACCTAATGAAAGTAAATTAAACCATGGAAATACTTTTGGCGGAACGTAAGCATTCAGCAACGTACAGAGCAAAAGAAATAAAATTCCAAAATGCAAAACTAAAAGTATCAGGCGAACAACTTTCACAGAATTTTAATTAAATCTATACAAATGCTTTCTCCAGCTCCATGCCAAAATAAAACCAACCAGAGCCCCACCCACATGAGCCAGATGGGCAATCCCTCCAACATTTCCTGAAACACCCAAAAATACTGAAATTACAATAAGAACAGGCATTAAATATTTAACCTTCATAGGAACGGGAATAAACATCATGGCAATCTTCGCATCGGGATACAGAGTCGCAAATGCAGCAACGACACCAAAAATAGCACCTGAAGCTCCCACCATAGGTGTTGCAACGATATTCTTCAAGTTTTCCACCAGCTCCTGCTGCTTTACAATAGCTTCTGATGATCCCGAAAAATGAACTTCAGCCCCCGCCAGATAAGCATTGGTATTAAATCCCAATTCATTTAAAGCCGATGTAATCTGCTGAACCTCAACAAAATTCCAGAGATTGAACAGGGCAAATGCTCCCAAACCGCTGGCAAAATACAGAATCAAATATCTCTTTTCCCCTAATGCGTGCTCCAAAATAGGGCCGAAACTGAACAAAGTCAGCATATTAAAAAGAATATGCATTATACTCCCGTGCATAAACATATGCGTAATCACCTGCCATGATTTGAAAAAGGGAGAAAAAGGATAAAAGCCTGCCAAAGCCTCTATAAGTTGATCTTTAAAGATAAAATTAGCCACCACAAATACGATCGCATTGATGATGATGATATTTCTTGTAATCGGCGGTATATTGTTAAACATTGAGTTAAAATTTATTTTTAAAATCATTGAAAGGAACTTCAAAGAAGCATCTTTTTCCTGTTGGTAAAAATTCCGGAAAGCCTAATGCGGTGAAATCTTTAATTAACTGCTCAGCATCGGCTTTATAAATAAAATCGAATCGAGATTTAGAATTCATCTTACCCCACTGATTTTGATAATGTTGCATAAATTCTTCTTCCGTTTTATATTCTAATATTTCAAAAAGATTCTCCAGAAATTTTATCACCTGAGTCTCTTTCATACCTTCCGGAACCGCGTCTATTCTCAATACATTTCCATGAGCGGTTGTTGTTTCAAATCCCAGGCCAGGAAGGTATTTTTTAAAAGATTTATACTTTACATGTTCAATTTCATTCATGTGATATTCCAGAGAAAACAGTAATGAATGGCTATTGGTAGTGGTTTTTTTTGAGCTTTTATTATTCTCGGCAACCACCAGCCTGTGCATTCTACCCAAGTCAAGCATTAATGTACTGTCTCCTTTATTAAACAGCCAGTAGCCGTTTGGAAGCCTCATTAAATCTTCATCAAAATCTTCCTCTTCGAACAAATTAATCTTAGATGGTTCTGCTGTGATATTCTGATGATACATTTCCGTAAGGTTCTGAAATTCTGCTTGTGCAACTTCTCTTTCCTCCAAAAACGGATTATAATCTTTATCAACAATAATTTCAGGCATTTTAATCATTCCACCGCTGCTGTTGTTTTTGCTTGGTGAAGAATTCATCATACTATCCAATTCCGGATCTCTTTCAAAATCAAGACTTGGTGCTACATTATAGATTCCCAATGACCTTTTTATGGTTGAACGAAGTAAGGCAAAAATAAGATGCTCATCTTCAAATTTCACTTCGGTTTTTTGCGGATGGATATTAACGTCAATCTTTTCAGGATCCAGATTTAAAAACAAAAAGAAAGAGGGCACATATCCCGGTAAAAGCAGACCTTCAAAGGCTTCCTGAACTGCTTTATTAAAATACGGACTTTTAAAATACCTCCCGTTTACGAAAAGAAACTGCTCGCCTCTGGTTTTCTTTGCCCCTTCAGGTTTGGCTACAAATCCGTGGAGCTTGCACCAGATGATATCTTCTTTAATAGGAATCAACAGGGGTTGTAGCTTTCTTCCGAAAATATCTACAATACGCTGCATCTGGCTTCCTTTTCTTAACCTGAAAACAGCCTCATCATCATGGAAAAGTGAAAACTCAAGACTCTCATGCGCTAAAGCGACACGCTGAAATTCATCGATAACATGTCTGAATTCAACATTATTATTTTTAAGAAACTTTCTTCTTGCCGGAACGTTGTAAAAGAGGTTTTTAACTAAAAAATTACACCCGTCTGCCGTTTGTACAGGATCCTGAAACTGGAAAACGCCCCCTTCAATATAGATATTGGTTCCCACTTCAGTATTTTTCTGTTTTGTTTTCAGCTCTACTTGTGAGACTGCTGCAATGGAAGCCAGAGCTTCCCCCCGGAATCCCTTGGTAGCAATCTTAAAAATATCTTCAGTCCCGCGGATCTTGGAAGTAGCATGCCTTTCAAACGCCATTCTCGCATCCGTCTCAGACATTCCTTTTCCATCGTCTACAACCTGAATCAGATTTTTGCCGGCATCCCGTATAATCAGTTCTATTTTAGTAGCCTCCGCATCTATGGAATTTTCCAAAAGTTCTTTCACAATGGATGCAGGCCTCTGCACCACCTCTCCTGCTGCTATTTGATTGGCTACATGATCCGGTAAAAGCTGAATAATATCTGACATAAATTGGTTAATCAACTTACAAAAATAGTCATTCGGATTAAGAATAAAAATAGTAAAACGGTGAATTAAAATTTAATTATTAACATTTTTTCCGCTTTTCCCATTTTTCGACGGCTTTACAACCTGGTGTATTTCTAAAATAACACCCCTTTTCCATTACAGATCAGGGGTGTTTCACAGCTAGTTTACACAAAATTAATACTGATATTTATATCTCTTATTACATGGTCTGTTCTAAAAATACATTCCGTCGCATATATTCATCGTTAGTATTTAATTAATCTTCAAATACAAGCTTTCTCTTTTTCTCCCGCTTTTCTTTAATTTCAGGAATACCGTGAATCTTATCATACAGATAAGCCAGGATGTTCGGTTTCTTATAGATTTTACTGTATCTGTATTGCGTATTAAAGTGCCTGATATGAATTTTATAAGCGTCATATCCGATAACAACCAATAAGCACAAACTGATCACATAAAACACTCTGAATTCAAGATAATAATAAGTTAATCCCGAGAAAACCGCACCCAAAACATAGGCAAACATTATGCTCGAAAGTAATTTTGCTCTTGCCACCAATTCACCATTCTTTCGGAATTTTTTCTGAGTAAACATGGAAACCAAAATACCCAAATCGGTTGTGGTACCTGTAAGGTGGGTTGTTTTCACCGAAAAATTGGAAATACTTGCCGTTAAACCATTCTGTAAACCGGTTGCGAATAACATGAGTGCTACCAGATATTCCGTTTCTTCCAGAGTTTTCTGATAATAAAACTGCCCGTAAATTCCGACAAACAATAGACAGATGATTTCTAAGATTAAAGGCATTGCATGGGCAAAATATTTACTTCTTTTATTGAAATTAATAACAATAAAATTCGACACAAAGCCTCCGAAAAAAAACAGGAAAATCCATAGCCCGACAACAGCTACCTGCCCCCAGTTTCCTTTACTTATTTCCGCTGCTAAAATGGCGTAATGCCCTGTTACGTTTGAGGTAAAAGAGAGGAATATCAATAGGGATGCTATATTTATAGTACCTGCCGTAAAGGCAGTCAGCGTCCCCAACCTGATGTTGTCTCCCAAAGTCCTGCTGTTACTATAATTCCTTAACATTTTCTTTGTTTTTTAATAATTAATCTACTCTAAGCCTCCACAAAGATCTCTGCCAGCCTTCCTTTTTCAGGAAGTCTCTCCGGCATCTCGACAGTAATTTCGTGACATTCTAAATCCTTGCATTTTTTGATATAAGGAACGATGTCAAACTTTCCTTTCCCTTTACTTTTAATGGACGAAGAGTAATATGCCTCCTCAATATTTTCCGCTTTCACAAAGTTATTGAAGGTACGCTGGAAGCTTCCTGTGAAAACATCACACACGATCCTATTGATGAGATGTGGATATTTGTTCTTTATAATTCCGTAAGCATCGCTGAATTCCCTGGATTTTATTTTACTGAAAATCGTACTTTTTGTCTTGAACAGAAGATCTCTGATAGAGTCTCCCATATCGTATCCTGAAACCAAAAGAATATTATACTGATTTTGGTCTTCAGAAGCATCCTTCTCTTTAAGCACTTTCTTCAAAATATTTAAAGACTCAAGAGAGTAATCTGTGGCAATTAAAATCGTTTTGGTCATAGTATTAAGATTTAGTTTCGTTATCTTATTTTGATAATACAAAACTAGAACGACCAAATTAGAAGCTCTTTGGAATAGAATTAAAATGTCATTAAAGAGATTAAAATGAGATTAGAAAATTGTTAATGGAAATTAATATACATGAATTCGATGAAAAAAAAACATTAGTTAAAGAGCTGGAAGATAGAAGTTGGAGGCTGGAAGTTTTATTGTCAACAGAACGAAAAAGCAGCCTTTTAAGACCCACAGATGAGGGTTGATGAATTGTGAATCGTGAATTTCTTCGAGTCAATGATCAATCTTAACCATACATAAAATTCACTTGTGCATCAAAATTCACTATTCACTACTCATTAATTTTAACAAATTGAAAACAAGGGAAATACCATCAAATCCACGTTAATATGAAGTGGAAATTCGGTTCATCTGATGGAAGCAGGAAGCCGGAGGTCGGAAGTTTTATCTGTCAAGAATCGACGATACCTGCTTGATATTCAATAAGACTAAAGTAACGTGTGATATAAAATGTAATACAAATGGCCCCTCTTTCTCGACCTTGCCCTCAGCTACTTAGCTCTTTTTACCTTTACCTTTTTACTTTAAATTAATCCAACTTTTCCTCCTGCTGGACACTGTAAAAATTAGGAAAACGAAGCTGCACAGTAGTTCCTTCATTTTCATGAGAGCTTACAATCAGTTCTCCCCGGTGCATTCTTACAATATTTCTCGCCAAAGGAAGTCCGATTCCGTAGCCTTCGTAATTTTTGGTATTGGAAGCCCTGAAAAAGGGATCATAAATTTTATTCATTTCTTCTTTCGGAATCCCGATTCCATTGTCTTTTACGATCAGATAAACATCTGAATCCGTAGCTCCCAGAGAAACTTTAACCTGCTGGAAATTAGAATACTTACAGCCATTACTGATAATATTTGCCGCGGCGAGATGCAACAACTGTTCATTACCCTGAACCTTTAACTTCTTGGGATTATCAGGCAACATACTGATGTCGAGATAGATATTATTTCGTGAATCTATTCTTCTCAATGTTTCAATCACATCCCAAAGCAACTGATCCATTCTCACCTTATCCATTTTCTGAATCTTACCGTCGAATCCGGTTTGAGCGATCATTAATAAAGCTTTAATTTTTTTATCGAGCTTTTCAGCCTCATCCAGAATAATCCCCAGCGTCTCCTTGTATTCCTCATTCGTCCTGCTGATGGAAAGCGCCACATCTGCCTCGCCCATAATGGATGTTAAAGGCGTTCTCAATTCGTGGGAAACATTTCCAATCAAATGATTTTGAGTCTCAAAAGAAGTTTCAATACGATTCAACATTCCGTTGAAAGTATCGACCAACTCATTTAACTCTTTATTATCCGGTTGTGGCTCAAGGCGTAAATGCAGGTTTTCAGAACTGATTTCTTTTACTTTACCCGTAATTTTTAAGATCGGTTTAAATAAAGTTTTAGACAGATAAAAAGAAAAAATCATACTAAAAAACAGAGAAAGTACGATGCAGGTAATTAAAGTTCGCTTTAAAAAGCCCAAATAATAAACCACATAGTGGTTTTTGGCGGAAGCTATCGCAATATAATCTTTGTTATCATGTTTAAAGGTTTGCCCGATATAGTAAAACTCTTTATCATTATAATTGGCTTCACCTTTTTTCACAATACTCTTGAAAAAATAATCCGGAATATGAACTTCATGGGAAATTTTTTTATAATTAGAATCTGCCGGAATCGCAAAAACATAATCGCGCTCCATTGGCAACTCTTCATCATTTAAACTGTTCAGAATATAATTTTCAGGAATATCCAGATCATCCTTACTTTTTTCAATCTGAACAATGGTTGTGGTACGAATCTTTAATAACTCATAAAACCTCTGATGCGAAAAATTAACAATCGAAAAATAAACCAATCCACTGAACAGCAATATGATGGCGGTAAATACCAACATCAAAAGCACCATCGTTTTAGTTTGATTTGTGATTACTTTATTAAACATTCATTACGGTTTTTTAAGCACATACCCCATTCCTATCACGGTATGGATTAATTTATTATCATCCTGATGATCTAATTTTTTCCTTAAATAATTCACATACACATCTACTACATTTGTTCCCAGCTCATAATTCACTCCCCAGACGGCATCTAAAATTTCAGCTCGGGAAATTACTTTTTCGGGATTATTTAGAAAATATAAAAGCAATTTATACTCCGTTGAAGTTAGCGAAATCTCCTCTCCGGAGCGCGTCACTTTTTTAGTATAATCATTCAACACCAAATCTGAAAACTGAAAAACATGCTTGTTGTCTACTTCTGGCTCTATAATTTCAGGAACAGATCCTCCGTTATGACTCCTCCTCAGCAAAGACTTCACACGGGCTACCAACTCGATAAATTTAAAAGGTTTAACCAAATAGTCATCCCCTCCACTTTCCAATCCGAGAACGATATTTTCAGACGTTCCCAAGGCAGTCAGAAATAAAATCGGAACATGCTGATTGGTTTTTCGAATCTCCTTACAGACATCCAGACCATTCATTTCGGGCAGCATAATATCCAAAATTACCAGATCAAAATCATTGGTTTGTACAAGCCGGACACCTGTACGCCCGTCAAAAGCCACAGAAATTTCGTATCCATTCTCCTGAAGCCCCTTTTTAATAAAGGACACCACACTTGTCTCGTCTTCAATAAGGATAATCTTTTTCATTTGAAATAAGGAATTTCACAAAAATAGAAAATTTATTTGTCTTGGAAGAAGGAAGATGAAGGATCAGTTTCAAAACCTGGGGAGAAATTGTTGAAGTATCTTTTTTGCCACGAATGCACCTATATTTTTATTTCCCACAGATATACGGATTCTCACAGATGATGCTGCTGATATTTTTTTGTTTAATCTTAGTGATCTCTGATAAGTAGAATGGCCTGGTAAGCCTGTCAACGATTAGTAGTTGTCAAAAACCTTGGAGAACATAGTGTTCAATATGTAAAGTGCAAGGAAAAAATCTGCATCATTTGCAAAATCTGCGAGAGTAACAAAAAAAACGTTCTGATGAGTTAAACTTTTTGCTTAGTCCCCAAATTTTGCGCTTGATCCATAGATAGCTAAAAATTTTAAGATATAAAACAAAAAACCCTCCGTAATAAATTACAGAGGGTTTTAGTACCCCGGGCGGGACTTGAACCCGCACGCCAAAAGAGGCACAGGATTTTAAGTCCTGCGTGTCTACCAGTTCCACCACCAGGGCATGGAGTGGAGCGAAAAACGGGATTCGAACCCGCGACCCCAACCTTGGCAAGGTTGTGCTCTACCAGCTGAGCTATTTTCGCATACTGTGCGGATGAAGGGACTCGAACCCCCACGCCTCTCGGCACCAGATCCTAAGTCTGGCGTGGCTACCAATTACACCACATCCGCGTTGTCTATTCTGAAAACTTATTTCTTAAAGAACTTGTATCGTTTTCCGTTTTCAGTGGTGCAAAGATAGGATAAATTCTTTTACCTCCAAACTTTTCAGCAAAAAAAATTAAAATTTTTACATTTTTTTTTTCTCGTACCCTTTATTACGATTGATTTTCTTACTTTTACCACGTTAATAATTACGATATGGAATTACAAGGAACGGTAAAGAAAATATTTGATGCTCAAACATTTGCGAGCGGTTTCCAAAAGAGAGAAATGGTTATTTTAACTCAGGAACAGTATCCACAACCGATAAACATAGAATTTTTGTCTGATAAGATTAGTTTATTGGATAATTTGAAAGAAGGTGAAAATGTAAAGGTGGGAATCAACATCAGAGGAAGAGAATGGGTTTCTCCTCAGGGTGAAACTAAATACTTCAACTCTATTACAGGATGGAGAGTAGAAAAAGTTTTTGATAACGCTTCAGAGCCTACACAGGCAGCACCTTCTCAATCTGCATCTTCAGTATCCAACGAAAATCCTTTCGCAGGAGATGATGATGACGATTTACCTTTTTAATTAAAGAATACAATCAAATACAAATCCTACTTTTTATGAAGTGGGATTTTTTTTCTAACAATGGTTCGATTAGACGAAAACGAAATTTCATTTCCCGATCCGGAATTGTATGACGGGCACGAAGGAGTAATTGCCTTTGGTGGAGATTTGTCCATCGAAAGGCTTTGGTTTGCCTATCAGTTAGGAATTTTCCCTTGGTATAATCCTGATGAAGAAATTCTTTGGTGGTGCCCCGATCCTCGATTTGTATTGGTTCCTGAGGAATTGAAGATTTCAAAATCGATGAAAAAAATATTGGCTCGGAATGTTTTCAGTTTTACCGAAAATCAACATTTCAGGGAGGTTATTCAAAATTGTCAGGAAATTAGCCGAAGAGGACAAACAGGAACTTGGCTTTCTGATGAATTGATGGAATCTTTCATTCAGCTTCATGAATATGGTTTGGCAAAAAGCATTGAAGTATGGCAAAACGGAGACCTGGTTGGTGGATTTTATGGTTTGCAGGTTGGCGATGTTTTTTGTGGAGAAAGTATGTTTGCCAAGGTAAGCAATGCTTCCAAAGCTGGCTTTATTCATTTTGTTGAAAGTAATAAAAATAACCTTTCATTAATTGATTGTCAGTCTCATACAGAACATCTCGAAAGTCTTGGTGCGAAAATGATTCCCAAAAGAGAATTTTTAAAAATTTTACACAAAAACAATGAACGCAGATAAAGAAAAATGGATTCTTCTGATTGTTTTGAGTATTATCTGGGGATCTTCTTTTATTTTAATTAAAAAATCTTTAGAACATTTCAATCCTTATCAGGTAGGAGCTTTGCGTGTTTTGATTGCCGGAATTATTTTAATGCCTGTAGCGATCTCAAAATATAAACTGTTTCCGAAAAAGCACTTAAAATGGTTAATCTTAGCAGCATTTACGGGTAATTTTATTCCGATGTTTTTATTTCCGATTGCTGAAACACAGGTGAGCAGCAGTATTGCAGGAATTATCAACTCAATGATGCCTATTTTTGTGATTATTGTCGGCTCTTTGATCTGGAAGTTTGAAACCACAAAACAACAGATTATCGGGACTTTAATAAGCTTTACAGGTGTTTGTTTACTGGCTTTTGGTGGTGGTGACGGAGAAGGCGGTTCATTTAAATTACTGCCGATTTTGTTATTGCTTTTAGCTACTTTTTGTTACGCCTTGAGCACAACAACGGTAAAATCTAAATTAATGGAAGTTTCTTCAACAGTTTTGTCGGCTTTTGTATTTTCTTTCGTTTTATTTTTACCATCGGTAATTGCGTTGGCTTTTTCAGGATTTTTTTCGACCTTTAGTTTTAATGAAAATAATTTAACGGGATTACTATTTGTTAGTTTACTTTCAATTTTCGGAACCGGATTGGCGATGATGATGAATTATCGATTGTTAAAAGTATCCACTCCTCTTTTTGCTTCAACTGTAACTTTGGTAATGCCGATCGTTGCTATTATTTGGGGATTTTTGGATGGTGAGAAATTAACATCAATGCAATTCGTAGGTGCGGGAATTATCATTGCTGGATTAATATTTTTAAGATCTAAACCAAAAACAATACAATAAAAAAATCCTGCATCTCCGCAGGATTTTCTTTTTATTTAAGATTAATTCTTCTTTTTTACTTTAGCTTTTACTTTTTTCACTTCATCTTTAATAAACGGATATTTTTTCTGCATATCCGAAACCAATGAAGAATCCAGTTCTAAAGCTTTCTGAAGTGATTCTATCCCTTTTTGCTGTTCTTTAAGATTTAGATAACAGTTGCTTAGCTGATAAAATAATTCGGCTCTATGATGTGCTTTTACCGCTTTATTTAAAATCATAATGGCTTCTTCATATTCCCCCAATAGCATTAGCACCTCAGAATACGCATACCAATTATAAAATCTCGCCGGTTCAGCCTCTACCAATATCTTCAGACAGGAAAGACTTTCTTCAAAGCTTCCTGAATCAATGAATAAAAATGCCAGCCTTTTCTGATAATCGAGATTACTTCCATTCAGAAAGGTCGCTTCTTTTGCAAAATGTAGAGCTTCCGTCATACCGCCCATTTCTTCGTAAAGATAAGACTGTTCCATCATCGCCAGATAGAACTGAGGATCTTCTCTCAATGATTTCTGAAAAAAGTTTAATGAAACAGTGGGCTGCTTTAAAGCCTTATAACAAAGGCCTATTTTATAAAATGTAAAGGCTTTGGTGTATTCTAACTCCAACATTTCCTCATACACTTCAATGGCCTTTTTATACTGTCCCAGCGCTTCATAACAAGCCGCTTTATTGGCATATACCCCAACAGAGCTTGAATTGATGGCCAACAGGTAATCATAACCTTTTATGGCTTCTTCATAATTCTTTCTGTTGAAATAAAACTGTCCGTATTCAAACCAGGCAATTTCTGAATAGGCAAATTCATCCAAATATTCATTAAGAAAGGCAATTGCCTCCTCGCTCTTATTCAGTTCAGAAAAACAAATCATGGAATTTTCTAAAGAATACTCGTCCGTAGGATCTTCTTTAAGTGCTTTTCTGTAATGTTTAAGCGCGTTAAAAGGATCTCCAAGATTCACATATTCATCCGCGATAAAATTGTGAAGGAAGTTCTCTTCTTCTTTCAGTTCCAGCGCTTTTTTACATATTTCAATGGATTTTCTCGGATTTCCTAAATTCGAATAATACTTCGCGTAGCACACCAAAAAGTCTGTGCTTTCCATAGAAGAACCTTTCAGCTCATCAATAAGGTCTTTTGCTGTATTATACTCTTCCCATTCCAGAAGAATCTCAAGTTTTTTGATCTTGATATCTAAAGAATTGGGATGAAGCTTTAAACCGTAAGTAACCGCTGTATCGGCATAATTAAAGTCTCCAAGCTCCAGATAATAAACAATAATGTCTTCTAACTCTTCTGTATCAAAGTATAATTCATCATGAGTTTCCATCATTTCTTCGAACTTTTTTACAAGTTCATTTCCAAAATATTCTTCCAATATAAACCAGTTTTAAGATTTAAGACTTGAGAGATGAGATATACAAATACTCTGTTCTGAAAATCTTAGTACTATAAATTTAATAATTATTTTTTTTAGAATGATGAATTAGCTGTTAAATTTTTTTAAATCAAACTATTGATTTTAGCTATTATATCATCACCCAATTTGTCGGCTTCTTCCTGAGATTTAGCCTCTGTATAGATTCTGATAATCGGTTCTGTATTAGATTTTCTAAGGTGAACCCAATTGTTTTCAAAATCTATTTTTACGCCATCTACCGTAGAAACCTCTTCATTTTGATATTCTTTTTCCATTTTGGTTAAAATATCATCCACATTAATTTCCGGAGTCAGCTCAATTTTCTTTTTACCCATAAAATAGCTCGGATATCCTGCTCTCAACTCAGAAACAGTTTTATTTTCCTTTGCTAAATGTGTTAAAAATAGAGCAACACCCACTAGAGAATCTCTTCCGTAATGTAGCTCAGGGTAAATAATTCCTCCGTTTCCTTCACCACCAATTACTGCATTTTTCTCCTTCATCAAAGTAACCACGTTTACTTCTCCTACAGCACTTGCAAAATATTCTGAATTGTGAGTTTTAGCAATATCTCTCAAAGCACGGCTTGAAGAAAGGTTGGAAATTGCCACGCCATTTTTATGTTTCAATAAATAATCTGCAACGGCAACCAACGTATATTCTTCCCCAAACATTTCGCCTTTTTCATCGATCAATGCTAATCTGTCAACATCCGGATCTACAACGATTCCGAAGTCTGCGCCTTCTTTTTTCACCAATTCACAGATGTCTCCCAAATGTTCCTTTAACGGTTCAGGATTATGTGGGAAATGACCTGTCGGCTCGCAATATAATTTTACTGTCTCACAACCCAATTTATCCAACAGCATTGGAATTGCGATACCTCCCGTAGAGTTTACAGCATCTAAAACCACTTTAAAGTTTTTAGACTTAATCGCTTCAACATCTACCATCGGCAAGTCTAGAATTTGCTGAATATGAATATCGAAAGCATCGTCTCTGGTTTCATAATTTCCTAAATCGTCCACCTCAGCATAGTTGAAGTCTTCGCTTTCAGCCAAAGCCAAAACTTCTGCCCCATTTTCACCACTAATGAACTCTCCTTTATCATTCAATAATTTCAGAGCGTTCCATTGTTTAGGATTATGAGAAGCGGTAAGGATAATTCCACCGTCTGCTTTAAGTTCCGGAACCATAATTTCAACGGTCGGAGTGGTAGAAAGTCCCAAATCAACTACGTTGATTCCAAGACCTTGTAACGTTGCTGTCACCAAAGAAGAAACCATTTGCCCAGAAATTCTGGCGTCTCTTCCGATGATCAACGTTAAATCTTTTTTATTTTTTTGAGTCTGAAGCCAGGTTCCGAATGCCGAAGCAAACTTGACCACGTCCAACGGCGTTAAGTTATCATTTACTTTACCGCCAATGGTTCCTCGGATTCCTGAAATACTTTTTATTAATGACATAATTTACTTTAATTTCTTTGGATTCTTTTCTATTTTCTTACTTTCTGAATTTACTCTCCTTTCCAGCTTTTTAATATCCTCTTCAGGAGGTAAATTTTCGGGTACAATCCCTCTTTGTAATAAAATTTCACGAACCGATTTATTGTTTGTTACATGTTCAGATGAAATAGCATTTTCAGTTTTCAAATCCTTATCTTTTGTATTAAAGATTGTGATTTCTGTTGCAAAATCTTTCGCTTTAATAGTAATTGTTGGAAGGAAATCTGCTAAAGGTCTGTTTTGAGGAATATTTAGAATGTCTTTCATTTGTTGGGTTGTTTTGCCAAAAAGTGCCAAATCTCCTTTACTTCTAATGATCCCAAAATCCTTGTCATTTCCTGTTTTCTCGTAAATAAGACCTGAAAGTTCTTTTTCTGAAAGACTAAACTTTTGTCTTGCCTGAAGTCTTTCACATTCTTTTATTCTTTTTTGAATTTCTTCAAATTTTCTCGTTTGAATTGCGAAATAACTTTGAGCAAATGCAATGGGTTCTTTTTGAGGATCTCCATTTTGAGCAATTAAGTAACAAGCATACCTCGTCAACATAATATCTTCAATTTCTCTTTGGGATCCCGATCCTAGTGTTACCATTTTGTTGATATCAACAAAATGGTCTGAAATCTTATTATCACTTACCTCACAAGAGGTTTTAGCTTTAATAATTACATTATTGAAGTTTCTCCATTCAGAATAGCCTAATAAATGTTGTAAATCCCTTGCAAACCAAAATTCGATTCCTTCTTCTGTAGTATGAGAAAAGTCTTCAAACGAGTTAGTTAATGATTCTACTGTTTCTAATTTCATCTGTAGTTTTTTACAAAATTAGAAAAAATAAAATCAATCTACTCGTTTAGTTTTCCACAAGGAACGTTATAAATTTATGAACAACCGCAATCCTTATCGCAGTTGGTTCTTTTTGAGCTAAACTTTTTCGGTGCAAAATTCTTTCTGAGTACCTTAAATAAAGAGTAACAGGCGAATGCAACGATTAGCAGAACAATTACGTATTGTAAAATTAATGAAGAGTCCATTATTTTAATATCTGATATGCTATCATCGACACAAAGTATGCCAAACCTGTCATCATCGCTACCTGTAAGCCAGTCCATTTCCAGCTTTTGGTTTCTCTGTAGACTACTGCAAGTGTAGAAATACACTGCATTGCAAACGCATAAAACAAGAGTACCGAAACACCGGTTGCAAAACTGAAGACCTTCTCGCCATTCGGTTTTATATCTCTTCTCATTTTATCAATCACTTTCACTTCAGGAGCATCATCATCTAAGCTGTAAAGCGTTGACATGGTTCCTACAAACACTTCTCTTGCGACGAAACTTGTCAGGATTCCAACGCCCATTTTCCAGTCGTATCCCAATGGTGCAATAACGGGCTCGATTCCTTTACCCATTTTAGCCAAATAAGAATGATCGAGCTCAACATTGGTTGCCACCAACTGATCCGGCTGCTGTTTGGGTCCGAAATAACTCAGAAACCAAATGATGATACTTACAATGAAAATAATCTTTCCGGCTCCTGTAATAAAGTCCCACACTTTTCCCAAAACCATTTTAAAATCATATAAGAACAGTGGTTTTTTATACGTAGGCAAATCCATCACAAGATAGGTTTTTCCTTTATCTTTAATAAAACCTTTAAGAATGGCAGCAGAAAGCAATGCTACGGCAAAACCTAACAGATACATTCCCATCAAAACCAAGGCTTTATACTGTATTCCGAAGAATGTTTTATCTGAAATAATTAATCCAATGATAATACTGTACACAGGAAGCCTCGCCGAGCAGGTCATAAAAGGCGTTACCAAAATGGTAAGCAATCTTTCCCTTAAGTTTTCAATATTTCTCGTAGAGATCACCGCAGGAATGGCGCACGCAGTCCCCGAAACCAGCGGAACAATACTTTTACCATTTAGCCCAAACGGTCGAAGTAGCCTGTCCATCAGGAAGACAACCCTCGCCATGTATCCGGAATCTTCCAAAAGATACAGGAAATAAAGTAAAATCCCGATTTGAGGGGCAAAAATGACAATTCCTCCGACTCCCGGAATAATTCCGTTGGAAATCAAAGAATTGACAGGTCCTTCCGGCAAATATTCTGATGCGAAAGCACCAAGCTCACCAAAAAGCCAGTCGATTCCATCCATTGGATACGCTGCCAGGAAGAAAACACACTGGAAGATAATTAACAAGATGAAAAGGAAAACTACATATCCCCAGAATTTATGAACTAAAACCTTATCCAGCTTTTCCGTCAGCAATTCTTTGAACTGCGGTTTTTTGGTAATTACATTGGATAAAACCTTATCTACTTTCTGATATCTTCTTACGGTTTCCTGAACCTGTAATCTTTTCGGAACTAAACTTTTAGCATCAGGCTCATTCATTAAACCTGTGATGCTGTCAATCCTACCGAGATCCGTTCCTAAAGAAAGGCTCAACCAGGCCTTATATTCACTATCAAACCCCTTGTGAGCAGCTAATTTCTGGATGAAATCTTTGTGCTCTGTTGGTGTTTCAAAAGAAAGGTGATCTATTTTTAGAAATTCGTTTTGAAAGACAGCTTCTTTTATTTCATCAATGCCAAGATACTCTTTAGCGTTAGTCTGAATAATTTTTATGCCTAATGCTTCAGAAAATTTCTGGATATCAATGTCAATTCCTCTTCTTTCTGCCTGATCGATCTGATTGACAACCAAAATCATTGGGATTCCCAAGTCCTGAATCTGCTGGAATAAAAGAAGACCTCTTTTTAAGCTTAGCGCTTCAAGAATATAAATAACCCCGGCGTAATCTTTCTGATTATCAATTAAATATTTCGAAAAGATAGCTTCGTCTTCTGAACTTGGATACAAGCTATAAGAACCCGGCAGATCAATAATCTCAACTTCCTCGTTTTTATACGTATAATTCCCTGAATGGCTGGCTACGGTAACCCCTGCATAGTTTCCGGTTTTCTGCTTTTTGTTGCTGAGCGCATTAAAAACCGTTGATTTTCCTACGTTCGGGTTCCCTACTAAAAGTACCTGTTTTTTTTGAGTGTCCTGCATTAATTCAATTCTTCAACAATGATATAATCTCCTTCTTCCTCACGAAGAGCAATTCGGCTTTTTTCATCCCCAAACTCCACATACATTGGTCCGTTGAAAGGCGCCTGATACAAAATCCTAAAAAAAGTTTCGGGAAGAAGCCCCATTTCAATGATCTTGTTGGGCATTTTCAGACTGTCATTATCATACCCTACAATCTTCCCCATTTTTTTTTGGGGAAATCCGCTCAACTTATGTAAATCCTTCTCTTTCAAAGCCTACTTTTTTGTATATGCAAATATACGTTATTTAAATTTAATCTAAATAACAGGTTTCTATGAAAGAAATCAACCCAGATACGTGGGTGTATCTGGGTTGGTTTATAAATATCATTTAGTTGATGAATGATTAAAATATCATTCGCTAAAGTTTTAAAATTAAAATAGAATAGGATGCCAAATTAATACCCTGCTTCTGCTAAAGCCGCACAAAGGCTATAATCAGGGAATGCCGGAGGGGTAACTTGTGACATCGCAATATAGCATGCATCAGAAGAAAGATTACCTATCTTTTTTAAAGTAATTGGTTCTTTTTTTACAGTTTCTTCTGTCTCTATTGTTTTTTTAGCGATCAAAACTTTATTATTTTGATCATTTAAAGGATGATTCTCTTTAGGCTTCTCTGTATTAGCAAATAATAAAGTAGACGATCCTACGAGTAGAGTTAAAAAAAATTTGTTCATGGTTGTAAATTATTGTTTAGGCTAAAATAGGAAAGAAATTGCAAATATCAAATAGCGATGAATTATTTTATTGAAATAAAACAAGTTAAAGCATCATCTGATTATCACAAAATATAAAAAATCAACCTAAATACCATTCTGTATTTAGGTTGATTTATAAATATAATTTAGTTGATATGAAGCTTATTTTTTCTTCTCGGATATCTGTGATTTTATTTCTATTGGATTATCATTTGCACTCAGGAAATCTTTAGCCATTTTTTCCTGTTTTTTTGCCATTTCACCAATGGTAGTATCTGAACCCGGCATTTTCATATTCATCATTTCCGGAGTAACTTTGCTTCGGAATTCTGCCATCGGATCTTGTTTAAAAGCAATATAGGCTTTTTCAAACTTATCTTTTGTTGTCGGAGTAACCGTTTGAGAAATTCCATATTTTGCGTTTATTTTATCAGAATAGGACAATTCATCATAATTTTCAATCTTTTTATTCCCACTTAGTTTCCAAGAATAGTTTTTTTCAGAATCTTCAATTTTAACAATGAGACCCGGAAGACCATAGAATTTATAAGGTCCGTCCTGAAAAGGAATATCGGTACTGAACCATGCTGTCCATTTTCTGCCTCCAAATTCAGCATATGCTTTTTGAGTATTATATTCACCTATTTTCTCTTTATCTGGTAAAATATTCCAATTATATTTCACGTCATCCTCATATCCAAATAAATTCATGCTGATTCTGTCAACATACTGCTCTTTCATATCTGGATAGGTCTTGATAATTTTAAAAGAGAATTTAGGCATCTTTATCAACTTGGTTACATCTTTCCAAGTTTTTGTTTTTTCCATCTCTTCTACCGTCAATTTTAAGATCGAGTCCTGAGCCGGTATTGTGTAATCCTGATAGATTGATTTTTTACTCGTAATATCCAGAATTGTAATTACTTTATCAAGCTTTGCTGAATCTTTCTTTGGTTTAAATGTCAATTCATAAAAGAAACGGTTGGCGGTTTCCTTTTCCTGAGCGTTTGCAAAAAAAATAGCGGTCAGTAAAAATATAGAGAAAAGTTTTTTCATTTCGAAAGGTTTATATAATTAGTTAGTGGTTCGTATTTTTTGTTACAGTTTTTTTGACTTATTTTTTTTGATGCAGGAAATAAATAAATTAACCACTGATAACCAATTCATTGAAATCCATAACATGATAAACGTCAGTTCATTATTTTTTTAACTTTTTTAAGAGCCTGTTTAAAATTTTACCGTTTTATTTATTATCCTTAATGAAGTTGATCTTTGCTCCATTTTGATGCTCTTTTGAGCGTATTTTTCACTTCCTATTTTTGATTTAGCCCGCTAAATCTGCAAACACGAAGCAAAAAATCCATCTCAAAATAGCTATAAAAATTTTTAGCAATAAAATTTAAACAGCCTCTAAGTAAAAATAAACTTTACCACCATTTTTCAGCAATAGAACAGTTTCGCCCGGATTTCAAACTGATGGCATCGAAAATATGGGGAATATCCGGGGAAATAAAAAACCAACCTGTTGGGGTTGGCTTTGATTTTATTTAAAGTTGAATTTTACGGTAAACATGACCTGACTTGGACGAAGCTGAATCCTTGTATAGGTAAGTGCTCCGAGGTTACCATCCAGATTATAGGTTTCAAATACTTTACGGTTTCCGATATTCATCCATTTCAGCTCGAAATCAATTTTCTTTTTAGACCACGTAAACTGGTAGGAAATATCATAAAAGGGGTTATTGTACTTATTTTCTCCGTTCACCGTATTAACCTGATCCCAGTTAAATCCTACAGTATGGTTTTCAATCGGGTAAAAGAATACCCCAAGATTATGATTATACCCTTTATTCATTCCTAATGAGCCTCCACGGCTGTCCTGCTTCGTTCTTGAGATCGTCATATTATAATCCACACTCATCCAGCTGAAATAGGTATTGTTGATTTTAAAACCATAATTCTGGGCATTATTTTTATTTTTGAACTGCTGCTCATCAAGGAAAGCATCAGATATTGAAGTGGTATTTCCGTAGCTTACAGACGCATTCGTTTTAAATTTAGGGAAATACTTTCCGACCTCAGCACTGAATCTGTTATTTTTCGAATGGTTCTCCTGGTCTCTGTACTGCATAAGCGTAAATCCTGTGGTAGGATCCAAAATCGGTGAACTCAGAAGGTTTCGCTTACTGTCTGACAGGGAATAATTGATATTAAAGAAAAGATTATTCAGTGGGTTTCTATATTCAATTCGGGCACCACCGCTTGAAGTTGTTGTTTGCGGAATCGGATTTCGGGGATCCATTACATTAAATCCTGTCGGAGATAAAAGCATATAGCCAGCATAAGCAGATTTAACGTCTCCGAAATTATTGCTAATATTTCCATTTACACTTGCCTTCCAGAAAGAGGCAAATGTATACTGGGCAAAGACATTTGGCGTAAAAGTAGCTTTACTTAGCGATTTCGAAACTCCTCTCATATCGTCTTCCGCCTTAATGTTATTAAAGTTTACAGGAAAATTGGCAAATAAACTCCAACTCTCCGATTTATAGTTGACGCCTACTGATGCATTGGGGTTGATTTCTGTGAAGCGGAGATTATTTTCGTAAGCCGCAGAACTGAAGTCAGGACTTCCGGAAGTAGCCTGCCCATCAAAATTGGTTGTTAATTTATCCGAGGAGAAATCGAAACCGACCTGTGGAGTAAATGTCCATCCTTTAGTTGAAAAACTTATATTTGCAGAGTGGGAAGTGTCTAAAGTTTTAAGTCTGAATGCCTGTTGAGCGATAGTTCCCGGCGCAAAATTAATAGTTCCCACAGGAGAATTTTCATTTTCTTTATAAGGAATCAGCAGATAGCTTGCTGGTGAGACCTCAAGTACCTGGCTGTCATCCTGATAATTAATATAGGACTTAAAATTAACCATCTTTTCTTTCCAGGGAATAATGGTACTCAATGAGTTTTGAAAAGATGATGTCGGCGACTGTACCGATTGCCCTCCTGTTCTTCCGTCGCGGACGACAAAAGCCCTATCACCGTTCCAGAATTGGCTGAAACTCGTTGTATTCTTAAAGAAGCCTTTCTTCGCATTCTTAGTAAAAATTAATTCTCCTTTAATTTTATCTGTAAAAAAATTATTTCTTGTACTGTTGATAATTTTAGAGCCGTCAAGGTAGGTCGTCTCCCTATAGTCCTCTCTTTCTACCGCATTATTGGTATAATTGGCACTTACTTTCAGCTCCCATTCCTTCTTATTATCAATATTGGTAAGGTAATTGGCTGATAAATAATGGACGTTATTCATCAAATATCTTTTCACCGGCGTATTCGGAGTACTTGCCGTTTCTACATTCAGCCAGTCATTTTGGGAGGCATTAATCCTTCTTCCCTCCCAGGCGCTTCCAAATGCCAGAATATTCCCTTCATTTTCAACCTGTTCGCCCATATTATTGGTTTTATAGTTGACTACCCACTGACTTTTCTGCCCGAAAAACATAGGGGTTAACTTCACATTCCATAACCAAGGATCACCGAATCCCGTTCCCACTTCGCCACGCCCCGTCATGGTAACGGCATTTTTTAATTTGATATTAATAGCCGCCTGATCAGAGGGAACCTTACCTGAAAGAATCTTTACCGGTTGATGATTTTCAAGAACTTCCACTTTTTGTACAGCATCCTTGGGAAGCGAGTTATTAATTGTTCCATACCCGCCTTCCATTAAATCTTTACCATTAACATAAAATTTATTGATCGCATTTCCCTGATAGAGAATACTTCCGTCTGCATTTACCTCAATACCCGGAATTTTTTTCATGACATCCGCCAATGTTCTGTCGCTTTTACTGTCAAAGGCCTTCAGATCATAAGCAATGGTGTCTCCTCTTGAAGTAATCATCTTCGTTTTCAGCTGAACTTCTTTAATTTCGGTAGCTTCAGACTGAAGTTTAAAACTCAAACTCTGATCGCTATTGCTGATTTGCTTTGTTAATGGTTTTTGGTTGAAAGCCTTTACCTTCAAATCTACATTGGGCTCAGCCGTGGTAAAAGTCACCTTATATTCCCCTTTAGAATTGGTAATTCCGTATGCCAGAATTGCATCTTTTCCAGGTTCCTCAATGGTCACACTTGCGCTGGGAATCGCCACTCCGTCCTCATCTGTAATTTTCCCCGAAACTGTTTTTTGGGCAAAAGACAATACCGAGAAAAATATCATCAAAAACAAAGAAATCTTCTTTTTCATAATCATTATTTGTGTAATTAGTTTGCGGTTTTAAGTTTTTGTTACACTTTTAGTAAAGATGTTATTTGATCTCTAAAGTTAAATCAAATTATTATCACTACAAACATAGTTATAAATTTCAACATTTAAGAAAAAAATATTTCCATAAATAAAAACAACGAATTATTTAATTTTATTTAGTCTAAATATTTAAAATAGTGATTTGAATCATAGATTAAAAAAAACTTAAACGCTACAACCTAAGTATTTATTTAATAATTTTGTAACATAAAATTTATAAGATGGGAATTAATTTAAAGCCTATAGATATTGTAGATGATATTACTCAAGAAGAATTCATAGAAAAATATCTAAAGCCCAGGAAGCCCGTTGTCATTAAAAATATGGCAAAAAAGTGGCCTGCTTACCAGAAATGGACAATGGAGTATATGAAAGAAGTAGTTGGAGATGTAGAAGTTCCGTTATACGACAGTTCCAAGGCTGACCCCGCTGCTCCCATCAATGCTTCTGCAGCTAAAATGATGTTCAAGGATTATATCGATCTTATCCAGAGAGAACCTACTGATCTTAGAATATTCTTTTTTGATCCTATAAAACATGCTAAAAAATTATTAGATGATTATATCTCTCCAAAAGATTTAATGGGTGGTTTTTTAGATAAATACCCTTCCATGTTTTTTGGGGGAAAAGGTTCTGTAACTTTTCTTCACTACGATATCGATATGGCGCATATTTTCCATACCCACTTCAACGGAAGAAAGCACGTTCTCCTTTTTGACTACAAATGGAGAGAAAGATTATACCAGATTCCTTATGCAACGTATGCTCTGGAAGATTATGATATTGAAAATCCGGATTTTACAAAATTCCCTGCCTTAGATGGCGTAGAAGGTATTGAATGTTATCTTGAGCATGGCGATACGCTGTTTATGCCAACAGGTTGGTGGCACTGGATGAAGTATCTGGACGGAAGTTTCTCTATTTCTTTAAGAGCTTGGGATAAATCTTGGGCAGTAAAAGCGCATTCTTTGTGGAATCTTACTTTCCAACGTAAGTTTGATGATATTATGAAGAAGAATTTCAAGAAGAAATACATGGACTGGAAAGAGAAAAAAGCAGTCGAAAGAGCAGAACTCGCTTTGAAAAAGGGGTTACCTAGAAGATAAAATGAAAAGACGTTTCTAATTGAAACGTCTTTTTTGTTTTATAAAATCCTGTAAATCGGATATTGTTTAAATGTTTTTTCTTCGAAGTAAGGCGAATTTTTATACACCCAATCCAATTGAGCTGTTCCATCATCTGAGAATTTTTTATCAGATGCTTTTTTGGATTCAAATCTCTCTTTTAACTCTTTATTATTTTTCAGTAACTCAGCCGCCGTATCTTCAAAAATATACGCTGAATAATATTCTTTTTGAGCTAAAATTCCGTCGAAAAAATTCCAGTTGAAGAAAGAGTCCAAAGCTTCCGGTTCAAGCGTTTCTATGATATATTTTACGCCATCCTGATTCGTTGGAACAAGGTAATCTCCTGCAGCAAATGTCAGTTTTTTATTTGATTTATCAATCGTTGTTTCAAAATGTGAATAATGACCTTCGTAAGGGCTTTTTACCGTTTTAAAATCATTAATTTTATAAGACTCCACTGTAATCAGACTATCTTTCTGAATAGGTTTCATCTGAATCTGGTTTCTTTTAAATTCTTCAATCACGCGATATTGCGACTGTGGAATTACATAATATTTCGGAATCGTGATATAACCTGTCGGAATCGCTGTTGTGAACAGTTTTATATTTTTCGTGAAAGGTTTATTTCTGTCGTAGTACAATCTTGGCTTTCCGGAAATTTCGCTTGGCTTATATTTTCCTTCATATCCTTTAAAATCCATTGTAGAATATTTCGTAGAATCTATTTTCCAACGAATGCCGTACTGTTTTCCGGCCTGATATTGCTTTAAATTTTCAATTCTAAGCTGTTTGATCTTTTTATAATCCTTATCCAAATTTTGAAGATTGACCAGCATATATTGGTACGTGGCGTCCACCCTTTTGTCATAAGGCTTCAACATGTGTGTTTCAGGAACGGTTCCTAAAGAATTGAACAACGTCGTATAACCCGTAGAATATCTCGGCGAATCCTCAAACGAAGCAAAACCAACCTCCGGAACATCACCATGAATATTCACATAAGGTGTGCTTTCGTATCCTAATTTCTTTAGATCTTCAAGATTTTTTGCCTGATAATTGTTGTAAAAATATTCACCCAAAACATTTCCTAATCGTTCTTTAAACGTCGAAATATAAGTGAAGGTGTATTGATAATCTGCCCCGTTACTCACATGATTATCAATGAAAACATCCGGTTTCAGCCATTGATAAATCTCCTGAAAACTTTTCGCATTTTTTGTATCCGCTTTAATAAAATCTCGATTCAAATCATAATTCCGGGCATTTCCTCTGAAACCATATTGTTCAGGACCGTTTTGATTTGCTCTTGAAAAAGAACCACGATTCAGCATTCCGCTAATATTATAAGCCGAAATCGCTGCAATAATAAAATTCTGAGGTATTTTTATTTTCTTCGTTGCTAAATCTCTCATCAGCATCATTGTAGCATCAATTCCGTCCGGTTCGCCAGGATGAATTCCGTTATTGACAAACAAAATCGCCTTGTCTTTTCTTAACTGATTCAGATCTTTTTCAGGAAAAGGATTGTAAACGACCACATAAATAGGTTTTCCGTTATCGTCTTCTCCTTTTTTTAAATATTGAATGGTATTGAAATTTTCAGCTAAATTTTGATAATACGCGTTCATCTCGCCATAAGTAACGGTCTGATTTCCATTTCCTTTTTCAAAAGGCGTCTGAAATTGCGTTTGACCAAAAAACAAGGATGAAGCGAAAGAAAATAAAAGATATTTCAGTTTCATTGAAGTGATATTTCGAGCTTTAAAATTACGAAACTGATTGATTATTTTTAACGCAAAGCCCGCAAAGATTTTATTTACAATTGTTCTGCATATTTTTCGTTCGCAAGGGCGTTTCACTCAACAAAGAAATTCAACAAAATGTACATTCAGCTTGTCATTCAGAGCGGAACGAAGAGGAGCGTGGAATCTATTTTTTTAGAGTAACCGCCGAGATTCCTACGGAATGACAAATTGGACGTATATTTTTATTCGCGCAGATTTTGCAGATGATGCAGATTTTTTATGTCGAAAAAATATCTTCCTTTTTTCAGAGAAGATATTTCAGCTGTTTTTTTGTCTTAAACTATCATTATTTCTGCCTTTTTCATCAGGATATAAATTCGGAAGCGGATCGCTTTGCCAGAATTCTTTGGTATTGACATCCATAATCGTCAATGCTCCCGTGAAAGCGGCTCCGGTATCTAAATTCCAGACATTGGCTTTGTTTATCGGCTCTTTACTTCCCAAATACAAAGTCGGGGTGTGACCGATGAAAATTTCTTTATATAAAAGCAATCTTTTTGGATAAAGTTCTGAGTTTTTGTCTAATTTTTTATCCATCGCAACCGCAGTTTCCCAAAGCGTTCTGTCCCAACGGTAATTGCTGGAATACACCTCTTTTTCAGGTCCATGCATAGAAGAATAACCGGCATGAATAAACAAGCGGTTTTCTTCGTCTACATAATAGTTTTTCATCCTTTCAAAAAACGTTAAATGGATTTCAAGATCTTCCGGAGAATATTCCGAATAGCTGTCGACTGTGCTTTGTCCGCCATTGAAAAGCCAGACATCAGGAGCATTTCCGAAAGAAAGCCAATCTTCCGTCCATGCATCATGATTTCCTTTAATGAAAATACATTCCTGCTTTTTGGAAAGTTCGATTAAAAACTTCATGGTTTGGGCAGATTCACTCCAGCCATCGACATAATCGCCGAGGAAAATTAAGGTATCATTTTCGGTTACATTGGCTCTTTCCAAAACCTGTTTCAATGCTCCGAACCCTCCGTGAATGTCACCTATTGCTAATGTTCTTTTCATTTACTTTAAAATATATTTAGCATCCACAAAATCCGTTAACCAAACATTATTTTCTGAAAGATAAAACAGAATTCCGTCTTCAGACATTTCTGTAGTTTTAATGCTCAGGATAACAGGTTTTCCGTGACGCATTCCTACTTTGGTAGCGGTTTCTTTATCCTGACTCAAATGAACATGTTGTCGGTTTCTTTTTTCAATTCCTTTTTCTAAAATGGAGTCGATATTACTTTCGGCCGTTCCGTGATACAAAAACTCAGGCGGTTGTTGTGGTTTCAATGCCAAATCAATATCAATCGAATGCCCTTGATTGGCTCTGATTCTGGTTTTATCTTCATTAAAAACAAAACGTTTTTTATCATTGGTTTCCACAATTTCATCGAGTTCCTCAAAGGTCAAGCCCTGATGAACATCTCTTTTTGATTTTGTAAGTAATTCATCAACGCTTGTCCAGCCGTTTTCATCCAAAGTCAGATTGATAACTTCGGGTTTATGTCTAAGAACCAGGCTTAGAAATTTGCTTATTTTTTTCTTTTGTTGTTCGTTCATGGTTTGTGTTTTTTATTTCATTATTTTTTTATCTAATTTTTCACACAGCTTTTCAATATCCACTTTCCTTACCAACACCTCAACCCATTCTTCAGGAATATTATCAAAACCATAATAAATTCCGGCAATTCCGCCTGTGATGGCTCCTGTTGTATCGGTATCTTCTCCTAAATTGACCGCTTTCAATACTGCTTCAGCATAACTTTCAGAGTTTAGAAAGCACCATAATGAGGCTTCTAAACTGTGAAGAACATAACCTCCTGAACTAATTTCATCTTCATGATATTTTGAAATATCATTCTTTAAAATTCTATCAAAAAGCTGAATCGCTTTGGGGTTAAAACCCTGAATTTCTGCAAATTCTAAGGCTATTTTTTGAGTACGCTGATAGGCTTCTTTTTTATCTTTCCCTTTAATTAATTCAATGGCAAAAATCACATAGATAAAGCATGCGAAAACCGAACGAAAATGTCCGTGAGTAATCGATGAAACTTCCTTTACCGTTTGATATAATTTTTCAATATTTTCTTCATCTTTAAGATAAAAAGCCAGGGGAAGAGTTCGCATTAAAGAACCGTTCCCATTATCTTCTTCAAAAATATTTCCTGAAAACCTGGCACTTTCCCCTTTAATTAATCTTGCAATGGAATGCCGGGTTGTTCCGCCAATATCAAAAAGTCTTCCGTGAGCCGTCCAATGTCCATATTTTACCCATTTTACAAAGCTTTCTCCAATCTTTTCCAAGTCATATCCTTTGGTTAATTGTTCTGCAATACAAAGAGTTAACGAACTGTCATCGCTCCAGGTTCCTTTTGGCTGGTTCCAGGATCCGAATTCCTGCATGGTTGCGACAGGAAAACTTTTCAAAGTTTCTCTGCTTTTGAATTCCACCGGAACACCCAGAGCATCACCAATGCAAACCCCGAAAATTCCTGCTTTTACAACATTTTCCATTAGGCAAGATTTACCAATTTATCAAACAGCAATTTCATTCCGTTAGTTGCCGTTTCTTTCATTACAACCGCTCTTTGCCCGTATCCAAATCCCGTTTCATTAGGATTGATAACGATTAACAGACAATCATCTTTAATATCGTGCAATAATCCCGCTGCCGGATACACCTGCAAAGACGTTCCGATTACCAGAAAAATATCGGCCTCTTTTGTTTTTTTAATCGCTTCTTTCATCAACGGAACATCTTCTCCGAACCAAACTATAAAAGGTCGCAACTGAGCGCCGTCTTCCGCCTTATCCCCGATGTTGATGTCCCCTTTTTCTTCATAGATCAGGTTTTTATTATTGCATGAACACGACTTGAATAATTCTCCGTGAATGTGGATGATATTCGTAGAACCTGCTCTTTCGTGCAAATCATCAATGTTTTGCGTGATGATCTGAACCTCGAAATGTTTTTCTAATTCTGCCAATAGTCTGTGCGCATCATTGGGTTCCACTTCATGAAGCTGACGACGTCTCTGGTTGTAAAACTCCAATACCAACGCTCTGTCTTTTCGCCATCCTTCCGGACTTGCAACATCTGTGATGCTATGATTTTCCCAAAGACCATCTCCGTCTCTGAAGGTTTTTATTCCGCTTTCGGCACTAATTCCTGCGCCGGTTAATATGGTTAGTTTTTTCATTTGTTTTATTTTTTAATCTCTCGCAGATTTAGCAAATTGCACAGATTTTTAATCTGGAAAATTACACTATTCTCTGACGGAATACTTTAAGAGCGTTTAGCATTTTAAAATGTTTTAGCTTATATCATGTTAAATGGTAAAATATGCTATCTTTTTAACACAAAGATTTTATTTCTTTCTGCTTATTTTTAGAAGGCAAATGAATTGACTTCGCGAGGCTTGAAAACAAGCTATATCAAATCAATTGGTTGATTCTTCTTTGCTCACTTGAATATTTTTAACATTTAAATTAAAACTTTGCGTTAAAATAAACTCTTTATAATTTAAACAGTCTTAAATTATTCCAATAATTTTTTATAAATTTCTACATTTTCATCATCAAAACAGACGAAAATAATTTTTTCGATGATATCTGAATTAAATTTCTTTACCTCATCCACAGCAATCTTTCCAGCCAATTCTTTTGGAAACCTGTAAATTCCTGTACTGATATTGGGAAAAGCAATCGTTTTAATATCCAGACTTTCCGCTAATTTTAAGGAATTTTGATAACAATTTGCCAATAATTGTGAACATTTTTCGTCGTCTCCATTCCAAACCGGACCGACTGTATGAATGACATATTTTGCAGGAAGATTTCCGGCAGTTGTTACCACGGCTTCTCCTGTTTTACATTTGCCTTGTCGGTTTCTGATTTCAATGCATTCATCAAGAATTTGTTTTCCTCCTGCCCGATGAATCGCTCCATCAACACCGCCTCTACCGAGCAAGGAAGAATTGGCTGCGTTGACGATGGCATCTGCTTTTATTTTGGTGATGTCTACTTTTATTAATTCAATTTTCATAAAATTTGCTGTTTTTCAAATTTTCAACATTTTTTATCCAGTTCGGAATTGTATTTTCATCACAACATAAAATGCTAATTCCTCCCGACATTGCACATGTTGTATCTCTGTCGCCTAAAGCAGAAATAGTATTCCAAAGACATTCTTCAAAATTTTTTCTGTATCTGGAAAGCATCCAGATGACGATCGGGACAGTATCCTGAGCAGTCATTTTTGTGCCGTTTCCAAGAGTTTTCACCAATAATTCGATACTTGGATTTCCATCTAAATATAGTGCCTTATTCAATTTGCTCTTCATATCAGAATCATCCAATTCATTTTGAACTTTTTGAATAAAATCCTGTTGATTCAATTGTATTAATCCCAATTTTTCCTGAACTGCAAAAGCCGCCGCCAAAGCAATGGCTTTTGTTCCTTCGATTGCTTCTTTGTTTGCGTGAGTAACTTCGCAGGAAAGTTCTGCATTTCTTTTAAGCTGAACTAAATCATCATAAAAATAAGCTCCAATTAAAGCTGCTCTCATTGCTCCTCCATTCCCCATTGAACCTTGTCCTTCAAATTTTGAATAAGAAACATTTTTCCAATTTTCCCCGCTTTTTATCTCTCTGAAATATTGATGCATCGAAGGTCCATAACCTCGGTTGATATCCAAATAATAATTTTTTGTAAACTCTTCTGCCAAAAAATCCTGACTAATTTCTCCGAATTTCTCCAAAGACTTAAAAACAGCAATCGCCATAATTGTATCATCCGTAAAATCCATAGAACTTTCAGGAATAATTCTTTGATGAATATGGGTTTTAATCAAGCTTTCTTCACCAAAGAAACTTTCTCCAAAAGCATCACCAATGGAAATTCCTGTCAAGGATTTTGAAGCGAGTAAGAGTTTATCTTTCATTACTTTAACCTTAATTTTTTATTTAAATCTTCATCATCAAACAACAACGATTTTTCTTCAGGAAGAATTAATTGATCCAAATCGTCATTCAATACAAATTGATGTTGTTCTTTTACAAATTCCGAAATATCTTCAATTAAAATTAGATCTTCTTTAGTAAAAGTTTTAACGAAATCATTTCTTAAACCAATCTGGATCGCTCTTCTTTCCAATTTATTTCCAAAAGGATCATGATCCGGATCCCATTGCAATCTTACAGAAGATTCTTTCACTTGATCTTGCCATTTTTCTCTTGAAATTCCCAATCGTTCATTATAGGAAGAATACACTGCGTTTTCTAGATATTTTTTGAACGCTTCCATTTTCAAATGAATTGCCAAAACTGATTCCTGATCTTCTTTTCTTCCCCAACCGTTTCGGTACATCATCCAAAGGAAATTAGGTTTAATCCATGTCATTCTTTCCAGGCTGAATGCTCCGCCAAAATATTGATTTTCAACAGCAAATCCACCAATTTCTTTTCGGTATGATTGATACACAATTATTTTTTCATCATCATATTGAGCCATGATGTGATGTCCTTTTTCAGGCCAATCTTGTAGTTGTTCTCTATATTTTTTTAATTTGAGTTCCATTATATTTCCTCGAACGGTTGTATCATTTCCTCCTTCTTCGTGAGAATTGCAAAAACCACTCTTTTAAATTTATTTTTATACTTCCCGTGAAGATGCTTTTTGAATAATTCGGCAATTTCTTTCGGATCATTTCTAAAAACTCCGCATCCCCAAGCTCCCAAAATCAAGGTTTCATTTCCCTGACTTAAAGCCAAAGACAGCATTTTATCTGTTCTAATATCCATTGCTCCGAAAATTTCACCTTCTCTTTCCGGTTCCTGACGTTTTACAACTCCTGCATTAACCGCCGGAGAAGTGATGAAATTGCACAAAACAGGTTTCGGCAACAATTCACCTTTATCCTTTCTGAAAACCGGAACTTTCGGGCTGTAAATCATCATATCGGTATAAAAACAAGACTCCATTGCGCGATGGGTATCGTAATATTCCCAACCCTGAAGCAAACTGTCGTGAAGTCCCGAAGTTCTCGCCAGACTTTCTTCCTGCGCTTCGGCTCCGTTGATAAAGCCACCGCCCGGATTTTTTGCTGATGCAAAATTCAGACACATCAGTTTTTCCTGATCTTCTTCTTCGGCTAATTGTAAAATTGCTTTTAAAGAACTGCATTTCCAGACTTCAAATTGTGTTTCGAAATTGGTGTCAGGAAGCTCATTTTTTGTCATTTCAGACAATTTTTCGGATGAAAATAAAACGGTTTCTTTCGTACAGATTTCCATTTCATTTTCTATGCTGATTTTTTCGTTGTGTTCGTTTATATAATATTTCTTGGCTAAGATTTCCAATGTATCTTTTGCCATTCCTTTATTGGTCATTGTTAGTTTTTAATGTTTAATAATAAATTTTCTATCGCTTCATTTGCCGCTTTTTTGAAATCTTTTCCCATGAAAACTTTTGTCACTTCAATATTTCCAACGATTGCCTGATTAAATATTTCCAATTCTTCTGAAGGAACCCACAATTCATTATGATTTCTCGCGCCAACATTTTGTGAAGGATATTGATTGACAACTTCCTCCAACACTTCAAACTTCGTCACCAAACCTAAATAATTTCCAGCTTCATCTCTTGTGTTCCATTTTTCTGCAATTTCGGAAGCATAATCTTCATTCAAAACGGGATAGAAAATCGGTTGCCATTTCAGCCTTGGAGGAAACTTTTTGTAATTGCTTTCTATAATTAAAAGCATTTCTTTTTCTCCGACGGGTCTGTATAGTATTTTTGTTTTCATTTCGAATGGTTAATAATTAATTAAATATCCGCCCCAATCCTATGAGCGAGTTTCTCTGATAAAGGATAATTTTTTTCGACAGGCAATAATTTTTTTGCTTTGCTAAAATCCCCTGATTTTGTAAGATTCAGTATTTTCTTAACCAAAGGAGAATAATCTTCTATTTTCACAATCCAGTCTTCATTAAACTCCTCAATCAGATAACGACTTATTCCAACCTGAATAGACCGATAATTAAGCTTTGCTCCTTTGATATTTCTTTCAGGATCCCATTGCACATATACCTCAGCATTTTCAAACTCTTTTTCCCATAAACTTGGATCGGAATAAACTCTTTTCTCCGGTGAAGTAAGAATCGCTTTCTGTAGCGCATTTTCCCATGCATCTCGTTTAATATGCAACGCAAGAGTACATTCCTGGTTAGATTTCTGGCCATAATTGCTACGTTCCATCATCCAAAGAAAAGAAGGTTTTATCCAAGTCATTCTTGCAAATGAAAATGGAGAACAAAATTTTTGATTTTCTACCGCCGATTTTGCAATGGCTTTGTTATAGGCCTGATATACAACCAAAGTTTCGTTTTTATAATCTGCTCTTATTTCAAATTCCTTCATTGTTATTTCATTTTATCAAAAATCATAAACATATACCTCTACATTATTTTTCAGCAAGGTTCTATCAATAATTAGTTCAATTTCTTCCCATTTTCCACCTGCCAAACCGCATCCGATTCTTGGCATGTGAATACTTGCATTTAACTGTAAAGCTTCAGCAGAAAGTTTCTCCAAACACACTTCAACAGCTTCATATCTGATCGGCGGAACTCCTTTTGAATTGGTAATAATTTTATGCTGCCCAATCATGTTGCAAACCCAAAGTTTGTCTTCAACCTGAACCATTTGAATTTCGCCAAGGTTAAAATTATTCCCATTTTGAAACCATTTTCTGTATTCATTTTCAGGCTTCTTCCATCGATTTGAAATTGCCAAAACAAAACCTTTTCCCCAACCTCCGATATAGTTGCAGATATGGGTAATGATTTTATTCCCTTCAATTTGAGGGTTTGTTGCATCGCCTTTTAAATATGTTATGGTTTTCATGGTTGTTATTAATATTTTAAGTTTTGGCTAAAGCCTGTGGACTTATTTTTATGATGTAAATGGGCTAAAGCCCATTACTATTGATATGATAGTTGTGTTTTAATTATTTTTAAATTTAATCAATCTCTTTATATCAATTAATTTTTCTAAAATCTTTTGAATAAGGCGAATAAGATCCAAATACAGCATCAAATTTCACCTTTAGATTTTCTGTTTTAAATTCCTCATAAATTTGATCAAGACAAGTTACCACAAGATTTTTCTTTTGAGCAACAACATACGCTTCATCCACTTTCAATGCATAATTCAACAAATCATAATCTAAATCTCCGAAACGTAAATCTTTTTGATATTCATTAAAAATACAGGTTTCTTCGTCATTATTCTTTAATGTTAACGATTTTTCATTGCTCATCCATCCACTTCCGTGACGGGTTGCGTAGTTTCTTGTCACGTAAAACATTTCTATATCTTCAATTTTTAATTGCTTACAAACTTCATACGCATTTTTTGAAGTTGTGTTCGCAAAGGTTACATTCGGAAAAACTCCGTGATCCATATCGAGCAAAATTCCCTGACTGCCTTCAAAAATAAGATGATCAAAGTTTTTTAAATACTCATAACCTTCTATTTTCCAATCAATTTCATCGATGGCTTCTAAAAAATCCTGCAATGCATTTGTAATTTCTTCATCTTCTTCAAAACCATAATAATTGGCGATTCCTTTTAATTTCTCAATCAACATCGCTCGTGGAGCAATTAAATCAACAGCAAATAATTTAAACGGACTTTCATTTCGTTTCATCGTAGCGCCGACTCCTTTTCCGCAGGTTCCGTGTTCGAGATTTTTGATATTTTTCCTGTTGTATAAAACATCAAAAGGCGTGGTCACTTTTGCCAAAGGATGAATCGTAAGTTCAATATTTCCGTTTTTCTGAATCAATTCTTCTCTTTCGTTGAATAAAAAGGTCGGATGAATCGTGCAATGTTCTGTAAAATAGGAAGGCAGACCGCGCAACGCTCCACTTCCAAAGCTGGAATGAATGTGCTTTTTATCATCGATCATCACCGTATGCGCTGCCTGCTGACCTCCTGAAAACCGAATAATGACAGACTCAGGATGTTGCTGAGCCAGAAAATCGGTGGTAATCCCTTTACCTTCATCCCCAAATCCTAAGCCTATAACTATTTGTGCTGTTTTCATTTTTTAATACATTTGAATAGTATCGAATCCGTTTAATCCTGTTGTTCTGGTCGCCTGATCTTTAAATCTTCCGCAAACCACTTCCTTAATAACCTTGGGAACATCTTTGTAATCTTCAATAGATAAACAGTTTTGCCCCAACAGATCTTTCCAGCCTGCATCTGCATTCACTGCCTGTCCGGAATGTAAAACGCTGATGTGAAAAACCTCATATTTCTTTTGCGCTTCTGCCAGGAGCTCTGTATGTTTAAAGGTTTGCTGGCCCGTTCCCATCAATTCTCTGATCGCAGATGCCGGAAGTGTTTTCAGACAAGGCTCATCACCCACCGTGAACAATAATCCCTTTTGATTTCTCTTTTCAAAAGCATCTGTTCTTGTGTGAAAAGCGGCAAAATACCAAGCCAGTAAATAACTTTCGCCTGCATTTCCTCCACCGCCCGATTCGATATAAGTTCTTGTTAACCACATATCAAGCTCTTCATCTCCGGATTCAAACTGACCGACCTGCAAAGGATAACTGTCGCATTCATGATCGCCGATTCCCAGGAATAAAAGTGCCGGATCGGGAACACCACCCTGAATAATTCCGCCCATTAATTTGGGTAATCCTTCCTGAATCAGATCATAAGGAATATGCCCCATACTTCCCGTTACATCCAATCCTAAAATAATAGGAACTGAATTCGGGTGAACGTCTGAATCTCTTGATTCTCTGAAAGAAATCCCATGAGGATTCATCGATTCATGTGCTTTTCTTTTTGCATTCTGTGTAAAGATCTCTCCTGCAGATTTTGATGCATAACCTGCTTTCTTTGCTCTGTCAAAACGAGCGTCCATATCGTATCTTGTACCTCCCATAACTTAAATTTTTTTGCCAAATAAATACTCAAATCTATTTCTTGTTAATTCTAGCTGAATATTTAAATTTCTGATTGTTAATGATAATTCTATGTCTTTCTGAACAAATGCTTCCGGCTGAAAATCTACGAAAGTAAGACTGTTTTTATCTAAAGGACTCACATCCGTTAACCCTTCCTGTTCTCTTTCCAGTCTTTTGATTTTCAGTTCGATATCTTCTACTCTTCTTTTATAGATCAGCTCGGCATCTTCACCGATAATCCGGGCACGATCTTCTCTGATCTGGTCATTATTTCTCTGTAATGACTCAATAAATCTGGGTTTTAGGTCTTCTTCCATATTATTTTTTGTTTGTGTTGATATTACGCTAATTAAAAAAGACATAGTTTTGAATGATTATCAGCGAATTGATTTATTTTTTAAGCAAATCTCTCACTTCCATTAAAGCGAATCCCAACAGATTTTCACCGTTCCACAATAATGGGTTTTCCGCTCTTGAATCTGATTCCAGCATTCCGATTCCCCAGATTTTATCATAAGGACTCGCTTCTACCAGAATTTTATTATTTGTGGACAAAAGAAATTCTTTAAACTTTTCGTTTTGAGAAAACTTCAACAGATTTCCCTGTTTTACGATTTCATATTTATGTTCATCCCAGATTTTGCATCAAAATTTTTGACTTTTCTACCTAAACTTTTCGCCTGATTAGGAGAGCCTGCATTTAAAATCTTTTCTAAAATTTCTTCATCATTGAATAGTTTCGCTTTTCCGGCCATCATATAATGTTCCGCCGTTTTGTATTTTATTCCGTTTTCTTCAAACTGAAAAGGAAACCATTGACTGAAACATGATTTTGTGATTTCATCTTTTACTGTATGTCCCCAAAAGAATAAAAATTTTAATTTTTCTTTCTTCTGAAATCTTTCAATTATATTTTGTAATGTGTATTTCATTATTGCGTTATTATTACACAAATATAAAAGAATATAATTTTATCTTCCAAATTTATTTGTGTTAATTTTACGCTAAAAAAATATAAAACACTGTTATTCAGTAATTAAAATATATAAAAACTATTGTTTTTAAAGCTTTTTATATTTTCAGTTTATCAAAAATTAAAGAAACTTTATCAGAAGACACATTTACACAATGTTCACCTACTTTCAGATATCCTCCATCAGATTTTACATACTCCGTAATATGGCTGATATTGACAATAAACGACTTATGACATCTGTAAAAGCTGTTGTCTGAAAACAGAGTCTCCTCGTAATATTTTAGATTTCTGCTTGTCAGAATAGTTTCCCCATTTCTCAAAATAACGTGGGTATAAGAACCATCTGCTTTAAAAAACAAAATGTCCTCCAGAGGAACAAATAAAACTGAGTTGGCAACACTTAACGCAATCTTCTTTGTCGGAGAATTGAGGTTTTCTTTCAGTAAAGAATAATCCGTCCTGCTATTTTTTCGCTTTTTGAAGGAAGAAACTGCATTCACAAGATCTCTGTCATCAATAGGTTTTAAAAGATAATCAACCGCAGATAATTTAAATGCCTGAATGGCATACTGATGATACGCCGTGACAAAAATAATAGAGAAATCAATCTCATTTTCGTCGAAGAAATCCAATAATTCCAGACCACTGTGACCGGGCATTTCGATATCAAGAAATACAATATCCGGTTTATGTTTTCGGATGGATTTTATCCCATTGGGCAAGTCACAACAAAGATCTGCGATGTCTACATCCGGGCAGAATTCTTTAACCATACCCTTTAAGAGCATTCTCGCCATTTCTTCATCATCAATAATAATCGCTTTATACATGTTTTTTTATTTTATCGGGATTACCAGTTGAACTAAAGTTCCTGCAGCTTTTCCGTCTGAATCATACTGATCCGTAATTTCTACCGTAATTTTTTGGGATCTTTCCTTATTCAGCATTTCCAACCGCTTTTCATTTGCCTGAGTAGAAAAAGATTTGTGATTTTTATTTTTAATCGCACTAAGCTCCATCGCACGTTTACGCCCAACCCCATTATCATCAACAGAAATATAAAGCAGATCCTTTTTCTGCTCAAATGAAATATGAAGATATTTTGCTCCACGTTGATGTAAAAGACCATGTTTTACAGCGTTTTCAATATAAGGTTGCAGCAGCATGGGAGGAAATGTAACCTCATCTTTGTCAATGTTATCATCGATGGAGATTTTGTAAGTGAAATTATCCGAAAAACGCATTCTTTCCAAATCCAGATAAAGTTCGATAGCGACTAGTTCTTCACTAAGTGAAATTATTTCTTTCTCAGACATTTCAAGAATAATGCGGGTAAGCTTAGAGAACTTAGACAGGTAATTGCTTGCGCGTTTTTTATCATTAGTAAAAATATAAGCCTGAATAGTATTGAGTGCATTATAGAAAAAATGAGGGTTCATTTGTGATTTTATTGAAACCAACACCGATTTTCTGAGGCTTTTTTCCAGAAGTAATTTTTCATCCAGTAATTCGATCTGTTGCTGCATTATTTTGGACTGTCTTCTGAAGTAAAGGAAAATTAATGCCGCACTCAAACTACAAACGGCCAGATAAAACCACCATTTTTTCCAGAAAGGAAGCAAAATTTCAAACTGAATTTTCTGATCGCTTACCATATCCTGAAGTTTAAATTCTATCAGATAATTTCCTGCAGAAAGGGAAGGAAACTCTACAGTTCTGCTTTCTTTATTGATTAAAACCCAACGGTTTCCGTTGATTCTGTAATACACCTCAGGATGATTGTTAACAAATTCTAAGACCGAAAACTGAACCGAAATATTATTTTCATTATAATTGAATTCTTGAAATTTTCGTGAATCTCTGGAAATAGCATTCACCAAGAAATGATCTATTTGAAATCTGATATTTTTTGGATTTTTTTGAGTTTTTTGGGAAAACGTGAGAATATTTTCATTATTCAGTAAAATAATGGAACTTTCTTCTAACCAAAAATCTTTAATACTGCTATTTTTTACCGGAAGATTGAATTTCTCCAACTTTTCATTGCTAAAACTGTAAACAGAATTTGTACTTAATAGAATCAGCTTATCATCTGTACATTTCATTTTTCGGATGTTTCCCACCGGAATTTTCCATTTCACATTCATATCGTCCAGCTTTTGACCGGCTTTTAAACGAGAAATATTTCCTTTCGTATCAAGCAAATAAATAGCATTTTCAAAAGTAACAAGGCTGTTGGAATACAATGGCAAGCTGTATCTTCTCAGTTCTTTTTCCGCATTTGGATGTACACTATACGTCCCTACATTGGTTGCAAAAATCAATTGCTTTCTTTCCGGTAAAAAGGCAACAGATTTTGCTCTTAGCCCTTTTTTCAATTGCGCAATCTGAGGTTCTTTTTTATCTCTGTTTTTATAAAATAAATCATCCCAAGCCGAAGGTTCCTTTTCATTGGCATTAGGGTTCAGAAGCAACCCGAAAAAACCGCTTACAGCTATTGCATAATATTTTTGATCAAGACGCACTGCTTCTTTCAGCGCCATATCAAAATGCTTTGTGGCTGATTTTTTTTCATTAATGACAGAAAAACCATTATCCGAAAAAATGATGTTCTGATCTGTTTTGTCATAATACAGATAGTAAATGGGTAATTTATTTTTATTGGAATACAGAATTTTCTTATTCCCAAATGTTGAATCTGAAATAATAAGTTCTCCGTTTTCAGTTCCTGACAAATAACCTTCGCGAGTTTTCATGAAGGTTTTGGGATAAAAAGGAGCAAGACTGTACATCTTGTCCTCTAAGTCGGGAACAATATAAATACCGTTGTTCACTGATGAAAACCAATAATTATCCTGATAATCTTTAATTACTTTAGAGCTGCTGTTTTCCGGGAACAAGACTTTCTCCGTTTTATCCCTTCCGTTTTCATCAATTATCAAAGTACCCTGTGGAGTATGTAACCAAATATTTTCATCAATAACATCACTTCCCTGAATTTGAGAAATTTTAGAAATAGGAAAGCTTTTGATAAAGTTCAATTGATTATCAAAAAAATAAAGACGCTTCGTCTCATTCAATTTTGAAATGACATAAAGCTTGTTTTTATACGGAAAAATATATTTGATATGAAGGTTCTTTCCCACAAAGAAATGATTGGACACAAGATTAAAGCATTCGTCTATTTTGTAAATAATATCATCTGAAATAAGGTAAATATCCTGACCTAGTACCGCTGAGCTTTCAATTTTTTCTATCGAAATGAAAATTGTTTTAATTAATTTCAAAGACTTAAGATCAAAAATATCAACCCCTTTTTTCTGAACGACAAAGAGATAGCGATCCGTAATTCCGTAGGAAATAAAACCAGGTGGTGGATTTTGCCGCAGGTGTTTAAGTTTACCCTCAGAAACGTAATAAAGATATCCGTCAAAATTCTGATACCAGATTCTTCCAAATTTATCTTCCTTTATATTACTTCCTGAAATTGAGGTTTGCTTTTCGGACTTATAAGAAGTGTAACGAAATCCATCATATTGTAGTAAGCCTTCATCTGTTGCCATCCAAATAAGACCTTTTTTATCCTGATGGATGCTGTAAATACTTTCATCTGGCAATTCGCTGATATTTCTGAGAGACAAGGCATATGGCTGCTGAGCCTGTGTAAAAACACAGGATAAGAATAAAAAATTCAGTAAAATGTATTTTATTTCGGATTCCCTCATCAGCATTTCTAAAAAATTATTTAATGATTAAAAATAAATTCTTTTTTGTTTTTTCTTCTCATTTTACTCGTAAAGTCATGATTAAATTTACAAAATCTTGCCAAAGTTCAGCACCTTGACAAGATTGTATAGCCAGTATGATAAAGAAAACTTACTTCATTTACTTTTTATACTTCATGGCATTACTACAGCTTATCACTGTTTTTCCAATGTCTCCTACTGCTTTTACGGGATTACCTGTAAAGTTTTCTGCGTTTGAACCTCCTCTGTAGGTATTGTCCTGGCGGATTAAAAACTGAGTAATCTGGCATTCGTTTCCTTTCTTCAAAACAGCCTGTGCCTGCAAAACACGGTGTGTAAGAGTTTTTCCCATTAAACCTATATTTTCAAAACGGTTTTCCCAGGTGGTTACCGGATACAGATAAACAAGCTCTTCAGAAAAATGGGGCATCGACTTCATTCTGTCATTAGCAGCTTGCACTAAGTCACCATTTTTAGGTTCATCTTTAAACTTTCCGACAGGTTTTACCAATTCTACATTACCGCCTTCTGCCGCTTTAAAGGCTTTATAATACGGATCGTAAAATGCTTTCATCCTGTCCCAAACCTGTGCATCTGTCATGGCTAAAGCTTTAGCTTCTTTATCTTTTTTGTAGAATAAATTATAACTTCCTTTTTCCTGTAAAAATTTATATTTCTCAGGAGTATTTGCTTTAGGAATATAATCTAAACGGCCTATCACTAAAATTCCTTCTTCCAGCTCCAAGAGCCCTTCATAATTGAACGCCATTGTTTCCTGTCTCGAATAGTTTCCATCCGGAGCAAAAAAATCTATATAACGGGTTAGAGAAGCATAATTGGAAGTCGCATTTCCTCCGTACTTTTTATTGCTGATACCGTCTAAATACAAATGCCCCATTTTTTTACTGGTCGTTACCGGAAAATAATCCGGAGTTCCCGGAGCAGGAGCATATACCAATGGCGGAATATCCTTTCTGTTTTCAAAATAATAGCGAGAAATAAACTCAATTTCCTGCTTTTCACCTTCCTCATAATTCACTAAGAATTTCTTTGCATAGCTATATTTTCCGGTTCCGCCCTGTCCTATTCTGATTGGATATTTTGCAAAGTAAATCCCACTCAGATTACGGCTGTCTTTATGAATGGGTTTACCATCTAAAACAGTGGACTCCACATCTTTTTTTACTTCTTTTTCATTACTACCAGATTCCCCATTTCCGGAGGAAGCCTGTTCTAATTTATTGGCAAGTCTACCCAATAGTCCCTGAGCCTGAACTTGTACTGCCGTGGTTATAAAAGCGACTAAGCAGATTGTGGTTATTTTTTTCATGGTTTTACATTTTTAAAGTTTATTTTTCGGATAAAAAGTCTATTTTTTTATGATTTTCACTGTTTTTATCCCTTTTTCATTTGTTATTTGAGCCGTATATATTCCTGCAGTCTGAGCAGATAAATCAAAAGAATTTGTGTTTTTGATTTCAAGAATTTTTCTTCCCTGAGCATCGCATATTATAACATTTGCCATTTCTGAAAGATTTACCAGCCCACTTGTTGGATTTGGATAAGCCTCCATTTTCAGTATTTTTGGATGATCTGATGTACTGAGAATTCCAGAACAGTTTTGGCTATAGGACGCTCCCAAAGGAATTTCATAATTGTAACCTGTCCAGTTTGTATTGCTCCAATTTGCATTATCTACCTGAACGCAAGTAAGGTTAGGGTTTTCTCTGGATCTTAAATAATTGAGAAATCCATTATTTCCATTTGCAATGTTTAAACTCGTTAATTGATTGTCATTACAAAGCAGTTGATATAATGTGGTATTAGAACTTGTATCAAGACTCGCTAAATTATTACTAAAACAATAGAATCTGTATAATGCCGAATTTGTACTCACATCCAAATTGGTTAATTGATTATTGTTACAAAATAGATCTGATAATAGAGTACTGCCATTTACGTTTAAGCTTGTTAAAGAAGAATTATTACAGTACAACTTGGTTAATAAGGTATTAGCACTTACATCTAAACTTGTAAGAAGGTTGTAACTCGTATCCAAAATACTAAGTTCTGTATTAGTATTCAGATTGATATTCGTTATTTGATTATTGGTAAAAGAGAGTTCTTTTAATGCAGTATTGGCACTTACATCCAGGCTTGTTAAATAATTTTTACCACAGTAAAGCTTCGTAAGATTAGTAAAAGCTTCAATCCCTGTAAGGTTGGAAATATTTTTATTATAAAGATTAAGAATTCCTGTAAATGCAGCAGCTTCTGCACATTCGATAACTCCATTGGCATTGGTATCGATAATTGGAGAATGATTTAGTAAAGCATATTTAAAATTTGCATCAGGAATATGCACCACACAATATGGTGTTGCAGGGCTATAAATAGACCATGCTTGGGCATCTGTTACGGATTGCGTGTACACTTTTATCTCATCTATTGCTCCGTTTATTGCACTCGAAAAGGTATCGTTAAAACCTGTAAAATACATTGTTGATAAAGTTCCAGACGGCAAAGAATGTGTTAACGGTCTGTTGATGACCAATGCGCCGTTCATATACGCTTTCAAAAAGCCACCACTCCCCATTTTCCAAGTAACGATAAAGTGTTTCCATGTACCTGCCGTTCCAAAATTCTCGTTACTAGTATCTCCTACCCCAACGCTTCCTGATGTATAAGAACGCGCAATCAGTTTACTTCCTGATAACCCCATCATAATACCTTCGGAATAAGAACCGGCTCCGTTTGACCAGAAAACTAAGGGTTTGTCGCTTCCGAAAGCACTCGTTCCGCTGCTGCTATATTTAAACCACATCGAAACTGTTCCTTCACTCATCAAAGAGGCTTTGTGAGTCGTAAGGTTTAATTTCAATGGACCATGATTGGCAGCAAGATTAACGGCACCATTCCCTACACCGGTTATATCAGTCGTTGGTGTTATCCCGGAGCCTGCAGAAAATTCAGACGAAGTCGTTGTTCCCATATATTCGTATACAGGAGCTGAAAGTACCTGTGCTATTGCCATTTGGGTAATAACAATACTGTACAGCAGAAATATTTTTTTCATGATTTAATAATTTTTAAATGGGTTACTTTTTAATGATTTTGACAGAATGTGTTCCTTTAGAATTAGATAATTTCAACAGATAAATTCCTTGCTGGTAAGTCGAAAGATCAAGCATTTCAGCATTTTTGTAGCTACCCACTAATTTTCCAGACAGATCGTAAACCTCTGCGTCTGCTTTTTGCGAAAGTTTTACAAAATCTGTAGTTGGATTAGGGTAAACCTTTATATTATTTTGTGTTTTTTGAATATGATCAACCCCTAAAGTAGAATAGGTTGTATCATAGCTGGTTACTGCGGTTTTCCACTGTCTATAGGCTTTCGCGGCCTCAACAGCATTATATGTTTTACGATCAATCACAAGATCATCTACTGCACAGACGGCATAAGTCGGGGTAGGCTTTCTGTTTTTACCAAGTAATATATTTTGCAGTGTATTTAAAAACTGGTGTTTATTGTAAACCGCCGTAGCAGCCAGAGCTCCATTTACATAAATACTAAGCGTATTATTTTGATTATTAGCACTAAATACAATATGCTGCCAGTTTTCTAAAGAAGTCCCGTTAACAGATACTGCTGAGGATTCGTTTATTTCAAACCTTAACACTTTAGTTCCTTTATGCATTCCGATTTTCAGAAAATCACCTCCGGTTGTATTGGGTATGGAAAGCACTGTTGCCATTATTTCGCCATTGTCATTATTGGTAAATCCAGTGACGATAGCAGCAAGAGAAATTGTGTAAGAACCTTCGCTGAGAATAGAGCCTACTCCAATCGGTAATTCTGCGGTAGCACCTACAACCATATTACCAACATAGGTGTTATTACCTCCTTGGGAGACGGTTGCAATATATCTGTTGAAACCAAAAAAAGAATTTAAAGGCTGATAATTTCCAAAATGCTCGGTAAGATCATCATCAAAACTATATTTTGCAATGGTACTGCCGCTGTTTATTTTTAAATAAGAGGCATAAATTTCCTTTGCTTGCGCTGTATTAAAAGGTTCTGTATAAGCTCGGATTTCATCTACAAAACCTGTTGCCGAACGATTAAAAACAGAACCCGAGGTATGGCTGAAAAACTCAAAAGGCTTCGTTAGATTACTTAAAGAATGACTTATATCTTTAGTTAAAACCAACTTCCCATCCTGATAAACATTAATATATCCACCGTTCCCAAATTTATAGGAAATAATATAATGATGCCAATCTGTATTAGAAACAGCATTGTTTAGCTGCTCACTAAAACCTGTATACTGAGCCGAATAGCTTTTCATCATCAGCTTTGGAGCTCCTGCCACTATTTCAAAGCCCAGCATCAGGCCTTCAGACCAACTTGTCAATCCATTATTGAGATAAAATATGGGATAAGTAAATCCTATGGGTGTTAATGATGTTTGTGTATTGTTGTATTTGGCAAAGAAAGAAATTGTCCCCTTCTCTCTCAATCCGGTTTGGGAAACAGCATCCAACTGAAGTTTGCCATTAAGAGAATAAAAATTATATGCCGAATACGGAGTATTAAAAATATCAGCTCCGGAAGTAGTTCCGTTAGTTGTATTTATGGTAAATCCTGTTGCTGTATCCCAGTTCGCACCGTTAAAGGTCGCTTCGTAGGCTGGAGCAGGAAGCTGTGCAGCAACATTTAATGCTACAATAGCAGAAAAAAAAAGTAGTAAGCGTCTCATGATATTTAATTTTCTTGATTATGATGAACAAAGAAAAATCAATTAAAAAAAAGACAACCAGACTACTTTATGAAACGTACAAATGACTTTAGGAAAATACTTTTTGGCTTTACTAAAAAAAGAAGGTAAACTACTATTTAATTTCAAAATAAAAACCCTGCTCTTCAAGCTCTTTATACTTCTCCTGATTGAAAGTGAAGAGTTTTCCGGGTCTGCCGCTACCTTCTTTTTTTAAGGTATTGGTATCATTTAACAATCCGTAGCTCATAATTTTTTTTCGGAAATTTCGGCGGTCGATTTCTTTACCGATAATCGTTTTATACAAATTTTCTAAATCAGAAAAAGCAAATTCTTCATTCAGAAGATTAAATCCGATCGGTTGATACTGAAGTTTTGTACGAAGCCTTTTCAACGCCATATCAATAATAGTCTGATGATCGAAAGCCAGTTTTGGAAGCTTGTTGACACTGAACCATTGGGCATCGTCTGCATCAGAATCAGCAAACAATTCGTGATAAGAAGGATTCACCAGCCCTAAATAAGCCACAGAAACCACCCTATTCCGAGGATCACGACCTACGTTTCCAAAACTATACAATTGCTCTAAAAAATCAGGCTTTATGCCTGCTTCTTCGTGAAGCTCTCTTCTTACCGCATCATCCAGATTTTCATCATCCAAAACCAAACCGCCCGGAAGTGCCCAACCCCCTTTAAAAGGTTCAATATTTCTTTTAATCAACAGAAGCTGAAGATCTTTTTTATCAAAATATCCGAAAATAACGGCATCTACCGCCACTTTTATGTCTTGTAATTTCTTTGGAATGCTCATTGAAATAATTTGCGTTATGAATACACAAATCTATGACAAAATTTTTTATTTCAAAAATTTATTGAAAATCATTTCATAAAAAAATCCGCAGATTATTTCTGCGGATTTTACTTATATCTTTTGACCTTTATTGGTTATCTTCTAATCATTAAGCTTTAAAACGGCCATGAATGCGGACTGCGGTACTTCTACCCTACCAATCTGCTTCATTTTTTTCTTACCTTCTTTCTGCTTCTCCAAAAGTTTACGCTTTCTGGAAATATCCCCTCCGTAACATTTTGCAGTAACGTCTTTTCTTAATGCTTTAATCGTTTCTCTCGCAATAACTTTCGCTCCTAATGCTGCCTGAACCGCAATATCAAACTGCTGTCTCGGGATTAGTTCACGAAGTTTTTCACACATTCTTTTACCAATATAATAAGCGTTAGAATCGTGAATCAAAGAAGATAGAGCATCTACCATATCGCCGTTGATCAGGATATCCATTTTCACCAATTTAGAGGCCCTAAATCCGATTGGGTGATAATCGAATGAAGCATATCCTTTAGAAATAGATTTTAATCGGTCATAGAAGTCGAAAACAACCTCAGCCAAAGGCATATTGAAGATTAATTCTACTCTTTCTGATGTTAAATAACTCTGGTTAACGATTTCTCCTCTTTTTTCGATACAAAGCGTCATTACTGCACCTACGAAATCAGATTTTGTAATAATAGAAGCCTTGATATATGGCTCTTCTACTCTGTCCATGGTTGAAGGATCCATCATTTCAGACGGGTTGTTGATCAGGATCGGAACTTCCGGTTCTTTTTTAGAATAACCAAAATAAGAAACGTTCGGAACCGTTGTAATCACGTTCATATTGAACTCTCTATCAAGCCTTTCCTGAACAATTTCCATGTGAAGCATTCCAAGAAATCCGCAACGGAAACCGAAACCAAGAGCTGCTGAACTTTCCGGTTCGAAAACCAAAGAAGCATCATTTAGTCTTAATTTTTCAAGTGAGAATCTTAATTCCTCAAAATCCTCAGACTCAATTGGATAAATACCGGCAAAAACCATTGGTTTTACTTCCTCAAATCCATCAATTGGTCCTGCAGCAGGATTTTCAAATGAAGTAATGGTATCACCTACTTTTACCTCTCTTGCATCCTTAATACCTGAAATTAAATATCCTACATCACCACATCCAATTGTTTTTTTCGGAACCTGTTTCAGCTTTAAAGTACCAACCTCATCTGCTCCATATTCTTTTCCGGTAGCAAAAAATTTGATTTTCTCGTTTTTAGAAATACTTCCGTTTACTACTTTAAAATAGGCTTCAATCCCCCTGAACGGATTATAAACCGAATCAAAAACCAAAGCCTGAAGCGGTGCGTCTGGATCTCCAACCGGAGCTGGAATTCTGTTAACAATTTGCTCTAACAAATTATGAACACCTTCACCTGTTTTTCCTGAAACTCTTAGAACATCCTCATATTCGCAACCGATCAAATTCATGATTTCATCAGTTACTTCCTCAGGATTTGCAGAAGGAAGGTCAATTTTATTCAAAATCGGAATGATCGTTAAATCATTTTCCAACGCCAAATACAAATTACTAATTGTCTGTGCCTGAATACTTTGTGCAGCATCCACAATAAGAAGTGCTCCTTCACAAGCAGCAATTGAACGGGAAACTTCGTAAGAAAAATCAACGTGTCCCGGTGTATCAATTAAGTTTAATATAAATTTTTCGCCTTTATATTCATAATCCATTTGGATGGCATGAGACTTAATCGTAATCCCACGTTCTTTCTCCAAATCCATATCATCTAGCGTCTGAGACTGTAATTCTCTTTGAGTCACCGTATTGGTATACTCCAAAAGACGATCCGCCAAAGTACTTTTACCGTGGTCGATATGAGCGATTATGCAAAAATTTCGTATGTTTTTCATTTAAGAACCTTGTAATTTGCAAAGATAAGAAAATGCAGGATAAATCCTCATTCTTAATTTTAAATCTGATTTAAACACAAATAGCACAAATTTTTAACACTAAAAGCACCTATGAAAATCTTCGGATTTAATGTAGCCCATTAAGATTTTTGGTAAGAAGTTTAGAATATCTGATGCCTTCGCTTTTAGCAACTGCCTTAATTAATCTTAAAAACTTAAATTATCTTAATGCTTCAAAAACTTTATTCTCTAATCTGTGTGATTTTTGAAATTATTAGTGATCTTTGTGGTTAGAGTAGCCCAAACTTATTTTAAGTCATGAAAAAAACTTTTTTATTACTTTTCATTATTTCTTTTGCTCCATTCCAATCGCAGTGGATTGAAAATGCACCCCAAAATCCTGAAGAATTTGTCAACCCGTTAATTGGTTCACTTTCCAAACCTTCACTTTCTAATGGAAATACCTATCCGGCAGTTGCCGTTCCTCACGGAATGAACCTCTGGACGCCTCAAACCGGAAAAAACGGAAATGGATGGCAATATACTTACGATGCTGATAAAATCAGAGGGATTAAACAAACGCATCAACCTTCCCCCTGGATGAACGATTACGGAATGTTTTCGATTATGCCCATAACCGGAAAAATGCGTTTTAATGAAGAAGAAAGGCAAAGCTGGTTTTCACATAAATCGGAAGTTTCAAAACCTTATTATTACAGTGTTTATCTGGCGGATCATAATGTAACGGCAGAATTGGCTCCAACAGAGAGAGCTGCTCAGTTACGTTTAACCTATCCAGATTCTGAAAACTCATGGTTCGTGGTGGATGCTTTTGATAAAGGTTCGAGCATTACCATTATTCCCTCTCAAAATAAAATTGTGGGGTATTCAACGAGATATTCAAGAGGGAAACTGACCAATTTTAAAAATTATTTTGTGATTTATGCTGATAAACCTTTCACTAAATATTCAACCTGGAAAGACAAAGATTTTATAAAAGATGCTTTGGAAATTACAGGAGATCATTGTGGCGCTGTAGTCGGTTTTGCCACTAAAAAAGGCGAAAAAGTAAATTTAAGAGTGGCTTCATCATTCATCAGTTTAGAACAGGCAGAATTGAATTTACAAAGAGAACTGAGCAAAGATTCATTTGATCAGACTTTAGCCAAAGCCAAAACGGCATGGAAGGAAAAATTAAAAAGAGTTGAAGTGGCAGGCGGAACTATTGATCAAATGAGAACCTTCTACTCTTGTTTATACAGAATGCTTTGTTTTCCACATAAAATGTACGAAATAAATAAGGCTGGAGAAGTTGTTCATTACAGTCCGTATTCAGGAAAAACTGAAGCGGGATATCGTTTTGCAGGAACTGGTTTTTGGGATACGTTCAGAGCGCTCTACCCTTTCCTGAATTTAGTTTATCCAAGCATTAATGTTGAAATGCAAAAAGGATTGATTAATGATTATAAAGAAGGCGGTTGGTTGCCGGAATGGTCGAGCCCGTCATATTCTGATATTATGATTGGAAATAATTCTGCTTCGGTGGTTGCAGATGCTTATATGAAAGGATTGCGGGGTTATAATATTGAAACATTATATCAGGCTTTGCTACACGGTGCGAATAATGAAGGTCCGCAAGCAACAGGAAGACTCGGAATTGAATATTATAAAAAATTAGGCTACGTTCCTTATGATGTAAAAATCAATGAAAATGCAGCGAGAACTTTGGAATACGCTTATGATGATTTTGCGATCGCTCAATTGGGAAAAGCTTTAGGAAAACCTGAATCTGAATGGAAAGAGTATTATAAACGTTCCCAGAATTTCCAAAAAGTAATTGATCCGGAAACGAAATTGGCTCGCGGAAGAAATCAGGACGGAAGTTTTCAGGATCCTTTTAATCCGTTTAAATGGGGAGATGCTTTTACGGAAGGAAATTCATGGCATTATACATGGTCGGTTTTTCAGGATATTGACGGGCTGGCAAAACTGATGGGCGGAAGAAAAGAGTTTTCGAAAAATCTAGATAAAATATTTGAGCTTCCTCCTGTTTATGATGATTCTTATTATGGTTCAACCATTCATGAAATTCAGGAAATGGTGAATGCAAACATGGGGCAATATGCTCATGGAAATCAGCCGGCACAGCATATTATTTATTTATACAATTATTCCGGAGAGCCCTGGAAAACACAATATTGGGTACGCGAAACGATGAATCGTATGTATCAGCCAACTCCGGACGGTTATTGTGGCGATGAAGATAACGGCCAAACTTCAGCTTGGTATATTTTCTCGGCACTTGGTTTTTACCCTGTAACTCCGGCAACGGATCAATATGTTTTGGGTGCGCCTTTGTTTAAAAATGCCAAAGTTCATTTAGAAAACGGAAAAACAATTGAGATTAAAGCCGATCATAACAGCGACGAAAACCGTTATGTGAAATCATTACTTATGAATGGCCAAACCTATTCTAAAAACTGGCTGAGTCATGCTGACTTAATGAAAGGGGCAACATTGCAATTCAACATGGAAAATAAGCCCAATAAGAACCGGGGAACCAAAGAAAAAGATTTTCCTTATTCTTATTCTACGGATAAAAAATAAAACAAAAAGAGAGACGGCGTGTCTCTCTTTTGCTTATTTTGATTTACCAAAATTTTCGGGTAAAATATAATTTCCAGTAAAAGGATCAAGATAAACCTGAGAACCACTGTTGGTTTTTCGTTTTCCAGCTCCCAGACTTACATCTACAACTGCACCTATCATTCCGCCCACCAGGCCACCTGCGGCAGCACCAATCGCAACGCCACTTGTAGATGTTTCCGGGAAAAGATCTGCACTTGTAGCTTCAATAGAAAGTCCTTTATCATCTTTAAAAACCTCTGTATACCCCACAGGAATTACCTTATAAGGTATACCTTGGTGTACAAATGCATACATATTTCTTAAAGGTATCTTTTCTTCTCCATTTACAGCTTTTGTTACAATACCCTTACTGTTCGTCTGAATAACAAATCCAGGTTCCGGCTTGTGCATAAAAAAGCTATATGAATCTTTGTAAACACCTTCTTTCAAAGTATCTGCTTTAAAAATATCAAGCCTGTCTCTTAATACAGAAGTATAATCTGAAAGATCATTTTCAGAAATACCAAATTCCCAAGCTCTGGTTTTATAAGAATCTTTAAACAAATCCGTAAAAATAAGCGTGATCTTCTTTGCCAGACTTTGTGCCATATAAGGCGTGACACGTGATGAAACATTTGCCAATGTATCTTTTCTGGTGATGAAATGATAGCCGTCTTCTTTTTTGATAAAAGTACTTGCTCTAAAATGAAGATTCCCTATTGAAAATTTTTCTTTTTTGTCTTCATTAACCCTAACATCTTCCAACAACAATACAAAATCATCTTTACCTTTTGCCGGATTGTATTTATAAAACCAGTTTTTGATATCAGCATCTGCATTATCACTTTCGAAAACGAGATCAATCTGATCTTTATGATACATCACACTCCCCACATCTTTACTATCCCTATGATCAATTATAGTAATGCTTTTAAATGAAGAATTAGGATCTTTAATCGACTTATTCAAAGAGATTTTTTCTTTTTCCTGTGCCAGAAGAGTAATTGAGAAGAAAAGAAACAAGATTATTTTTTTCATAATGCTTTTTTATTTTTTACAAAACTAAGCATTCCATTAAAATCAAACGACTCTCACAAAATAATTGTAAGAGTCGTCCAACATTAAAAAAATAAACTATTATGGGTTTTATTTTTGTCGGCCATTGCTATGGTTCCCCTGAGGTTTTCTCTCATCCATCTTATCCTTCATCATTTTCTCAGATTGGAACAGTTTCAGAACCTTCTGGCAGGGAATAATCTCCTGCATCTTATCAGCATATTTCTTTCTGTTATCCAGCAATTTTTGCCCTACTTCGAAACTTTGCTGCAGCTTCGCTTTTGCTTCATCATCAGAAAGCGTCTCGGGATTAAAGTTGGAATTAAACTGGTTTTTAATTTGTTTTTGGTTTTCAAGATACTCATTATAGATCTGTGTAAATTCTGCCTTATCATTGGCATCAATTTCCAGATTATCCATGACCATATTGTTCCTGAACTTGGTAAGAAGTGCTTTTCTTTCTTCGGGAGAAAGATTGTTTATTACCTCTTTTCTTTGCTTAGGGTCCATTTTTTTCCAGTCATAATCCGTCCTTTGGGCATTTAAGCCAAAACCATAAATAATAAAAAGTGTAAATAATATCTTTTTCATCTTCCTATATTAGTTGTATATATCCAGATAAACATCCTGAGTGGAATTGCTTGCCAAATCCGAAATTTCGGAATTTGAGAAAGCATCCAGATATTCGTTCATCTGGGTTTCTGTCTGTTTTGATACCGGCTTTACCGTTTGAGTTTTTACTTCGTTCTTCGCCTTTAGATTAGCCTTATTATTCGCATAAAAAGACTTTTTATTTTCTTGAACTCTGGCTGTCTTAGTATTCTCCTCAACAGAAGATAAATCAGATTCCAGAGTTTCATAAGCCATTTCGCTTTCGGTCTTCGGCTTCTGATCAACAAGCGCAAGCTTATCAGGTTCTCCTGAAGTATTAGAGTTATCATTATTCAGAACGAAAGTTGTTCCAAAAATCAAAGCTACAGAAGCAGCTGCTGCGTATGCCCAGTTCATATTAAAAATCGGGGATTTTTTACGGGGTAATACCGTATTCATTACATTCTCCTGAACTTGTTCAAATAAATTTTCAGGGACACTATAAATGTTCTTACGTTCTAATTTTTCCAGATCAAAATCGTTTATCTCGCTCAATACCTTTCCCTGAACACTTTCAAACAAGTTTTCAGGAACTTTGTAAATGTTCTTGCGTTCTAATTTCTCCAGATCAAAATCTTTCATGTTGTGGTTTCTCAAAAATTATCTTTCGTAATTCTCTTTGATATATTCTTCTATTTTCTGTTTGGCATAATGATAATTTGTTTTTAAAGTCCCCACAGACATATCTACAATCTTTGATATCTCTTCGTAAGGTAAATCATCATAATACCGCATCATAAATACCAGTTTCTGCTTTTCGGGCAGGCTTTGTATAGCGTTCTGCAGCAATACCTGTATCTCTTCCGCATCTCCTGCCGTGTTATCTGCCACGAGATTCTGCATATGATACTCCGGATCTTCATCAGATTTTTGCATCTTCTTCAGTTTATTTACCTGCTGCAAGGCTTCATTGGTGGCTATTCTGTACAGCCAGGTATATAGCTGACTATCATTCTTAAACTGATGAAAATTCTGATAAGCTTTTATAAAAGTTTCCTGCAAAGTATCCTGCGCAAGATCTCCGTCCACAATAATTCTCCTGATGTGCCAATACAGTCTGCTTTGGTAAGCGTCCATTAATGCACGAACTCCTTTTTCCTGAGTCCGTGGATCTTGCATCAACGAAATAATTTCTGCGTCCTTAATCTTCATAAGATGCTTTCATTGTTTTGGATTACAAAAATAACAGAAAGTTAAATTACTTTTTTAATTTTCATTTCGGATATCTTAATCAAATATAAGAATGATTCTCAAATTTAGATCAATTTTTTATACAAGGAAATTAACTAAAAACCATACCAATCTCTTTACTGTACAGTGATAACATCACCTATCTGAGTATAATTCAACACCATTTTTTTCCATCATTTTCCATTGATAAATTGATAATAAATTGATTAAAAAATACTTAATCTTTAAATTTATGTTTAAATCTCACTCTTTAAGAGGATTTTAAATATAACAAAAGATATAGTATAGGATAAGTAAAATCTTGTCCACCAAAAAGCGCCTATTTCCGTGGCCAAACTTTAGCAGAATTATGTTAAAAGGATTATTCAAAATAAAAAAATCTGTTTAAACCAATTTTAAAAGTAACCGCGAAAGAAACAAAAGACTTTACTGTGTTTATTTAAAGGAGTTCAAAAGTCTGCAAAAGAAAAAAAATCTTTGATTTTATTTACTTATACCATTTTATCTTTGAAATTTCCTTTTCAGTATTCAACCCCTTCAGGGTTTATTAAGGTAAATTCAAAAAGAAAACGGTATTATCTGTTCTTTTTTGCGTTTAACTATTTAACATAATTAAAGTGTAAAAATCTTTTGCTTTTTCTGTGGTAAAAAGTTTAAAATTAAAACCTAAAATAATAAAACTTCCAACTCCCCTCTCCTATCTTCCTATCTAAAAATCTTATCTTTGTTTTATGCAAGTTGTAATTATCGGTTCCGGAAATGTGGCGTATCACATGGCAAAAGCTTTTGTTCAGAATAATATTCCTTTAGCCCAGATTTTTGGAAGGAATGAACCTGAACTTCAAAAAATTTCAGAAGAATTAAACATTTCTTATTCAACTAAAAATTTAGTCGATTCGGATTTATATGTTATTTGTGTCAGCGACCACTCTGTGGAAGATGTTTCAAAACTAATTCAAAAAAAAGACGCACTTGTGGTACATACTTCAGGGTCTCTTCCTAAAGAAATTTTGCAAGGCAATTACCGAAAGGCAAGTTTTTATCCTTTGCAGACGTTTTCAAAATCAAAAGAACTGGATTATTCAAACATTCCTTTTTTCATTGAAACCGAAAATGAAGATGATAAAAAAATCTTATTTGAAATCGCTTCAAAAATTTCCAGAAATGTAATGGAAAGTACTCATGAGAAGAGAAAATATATTCACTTAACAGCTGTTTTTGCCTGCAATTTTGTGAATCATCTTTTTTCAAGAGCCAAAGAAATTTCGGATTCTCAGGAAATTCCGTTTGATTATTTTTTACCTATAATTGATGAGACGATTCAAAAAGTTCATGAAATTGAACCTAAATCGGCACAAACCGGTCCGGCAGTAAGAAATGACAAAAGAATTCTGGAATTACATGAGCAATTATTGCAAGACGAAAGTCTTGAAATTTATAAAACAATGAATCATTCAATTCAAAAAATGTATGAGCTATAAAGAGAAATTAAAAGATATAAAAGCATTTGTATTTGATGTAGACGGCGTTTTCACAGACGGAAGTGTGTATTTGATGCCCGGTGGAAATATGTCGAGAGTGATGAATGTTTTAGACGGTTATGCCGTTGTAAAAGCATTGAAAAACGATTATTTGATCGGTGTTATTACAGGTGGAAATGATGAAATGGTAAAACACAGAATCAATTATCTCGGAATTGAGGATTATTATCCGAAATCTCATAATAAAATGGTTGACTATGAGGATTTCAAGAAGAAATACAATCTTAAAAATGAGGAAATCTTAACCATGGGCGACGATCTTCCGGACATCCCGATGATGAAAAACTCAGCTATTGCGGCATGTCCTGAAAATGCGGTTCCTGAAGTGAAAGGAATAGCCTCTTATATCTCACCCATTAAAGGAGGAAGTGGAGCAGTACGCGATGTTATTGAGCAGGTCATGAAAGTTCAGGGAAATTGGCATGAAGACAACACACAATCTATTTAATTAACTGAAAATGAAATTATTATTAGCATCACAATCTCCAAGAAGGAAAGAACTTTTAACCCATTTAGGATTTGAGTTTGAAGTGGTAAAAATTGATTGTGAAGAAATTGTTCCTGAACATATCAAAGTAGGAGAGTCTGCTGCCTATTTATCTGAATTAAAAGCAAATGCATTCCGAAATTTAGAAGAAGGAGAAGTGTTATTAACGGCTGACACAGTCGTAGCTATTGATAACCAGTTCCTTGGAAAACCCAGAGATGAAGAAGATGCGCGAAATATGCTGAGACTGCTTTCAGGGAAGACCCATCAGGTTTACACGGGAATTACCATTAAAACTTTAGATAAAACCATTACCGAAACCGACGTTGCCGACGTAGAATTTGATATTATTTCTGATGAAGAAATCACGTATTACATTCAAAATTACAAACCTTTCGATAAAGCCGGAAGCTATGGGATACAAGAATGGCTCGGAATGGCGAAGATCAAGAAAATGAATGGCAGCTTTTATACCATTATGGGACTTCCTACCCATTTGGTTTACAAAATTTTGAAAGAAATATAAAGAGTTTCAATATAAAATTTTATTATTTTTACAAAATCATCAAAGCTTCTGATAATAAAAAGCAGATTAGCGAGTTATATTGAATAATGAAAAAGAATATTTTATTCCTTTTAGTGGCGTGTATCGTTATTTCGTGCGGAACGAAAGTAAAAAGGCCGGAACAGCGATCCAAGTTCATGAAAGGGTTTACCACATATTACAACACCTTGTTTAATGCAAAAGATGCATTAAATACGGAGTTTGAAACCAGAGATAAGAGCCATAAAGATAACTTTTATGCTCCTTATATTCCTATTTTAACCTATGAAGATCAGCCTTTGGGAAGCGATCTGGGCCAATCATCAGCTTTCGCCGAGAATTCTATGAAAATGGCAGAGATCAACAGAACTCCTGCCGCTGGAAACACCGTAAAAATGCCCGGAATGCCGGGGATGCCGGGGCTTTCCGGGGCTAGTACGAACTCATTTGGAAAATCAACAAAGGAAACTGAACAAGCTGCCCCTCAAGGGGCTACCGCTCTTGAAATTGCCGAAGCAAAGGCATTGAAATCCATTAATAAATACTCTGTGATCAGAAATGGAGAAGAGAAAAATAAACAGATTTTCGAGGCCTATATGATTCTCGCACAATCCAGAATTTACAGAGGAAAATCATTGGAAGCACTGGATGCGCTGAACTACGTTTTCAGCCACATGAAAGAAGATAAAAGAATTCCTTTAGCCAGAATTTATCAGGGACTGGCCTACGCACAGCTCAAAGACTATCACAAAGCTCACGAAACTTTTGCTAAGCTTCAGGATGAAAAAATCAGCAAAACTTATCAGAAATTATTAAGCATCTATTATGCTGAATCTCTTTTGGATGCCAATAAAAAAGATGAGGCCATAAAAGAACTGGATCGGGCATTTGAGCTTAATTCCAACAGAAAACTCAAAAGCAGAATTGCTTTTCTGAGAGGTCAGGTTTTACAAAATTCAGGACAAAGTGACAAAGCGCGGGAAAGTTTTATGGCTGCCTATAAATATGCCAATGATTTTGAATTCGAGGTAAAATCACAAATCGAAGTCGCTAAAACATTTAATGGAAAAGGGGATTATGAAGGGGGTAAAAAATACCTTGAAGGAATCAGTAAGAAAGGAACATACGGTTCCAGAAAAAATGAATTTTTATATGCGTTGGGCTTAATGGCGGATAAAGCCGGTAAAAAAGAAGAAGCACAACAGCTGTTCAGAAAATCTCTGCTGGAAAAGATCTCAGATCCGCAGATTCGCGGACTGGCGTATTATGAAATAGGGCAGGGTTATCTCTCTAAAAATGATTATATAGGAGCCGGAACTTATTATGATTCAGCTTTGGCAGTGATGACTTATGAACCTTCCAAAGTACTCCTGAAAGACCAGTCTACCAACATTAAAAAGATCTCAAAAAATTATTATTTAATTAAGAAAAATGACAGTATTCTTAGCCTTGCAAAAATGAGCACAGAGCAGAAAACCGATTTTTTCAATAAATATATTGCCAAATTAAAAGTAAAAGAGGAAAAGGAAGAGCTTGAAAGACGCCGTGCGGAAAGAGAAAAAGGCTTTGATACGGGTGACTACAGTTCTACATCATTATTTGCCAACAGCTCCAATTCTTTTGAAGATTTCGGAACGGTATCCAAAGGCTTTTATTTTGGTAATACAGGAACCGTAGCTAAGGGAAGTTCTTCATTTAAGCAGGTATGGGGAGACAGAGCATTGGTAGATAACTGGCGTTACTCCAAGAAGATGGGCTCCTCACTTGACGACATGAAAAATGAGGCTTTAGGACAGACGGCGGCTCCTAATCCGAGACGTTTTGAACCTGCTTTCTACATCGAACAGATCCCGACGGATGCAGGAAAATTATCTCAGCTAAAAAAAGACAGGGATACTGCTTCCTTAGGATTGGGAATTATGTATCAGAATTACTTTACCAATACTCCTTTAGCCACAAAAACGCTTTATGACCTGGTAGATGTTCAGCCTGAAGAAAAAGTAATGTTACAGGCTTTGTATGAGATTTTTGCCATGAATCACGAGAAAAATCCTGCGGCTTCTGAAAGAGCGAAAAGTATACTTCTGAAAGATTATCCTTATTCGTCATTTGCTGAATTTGCAAGGAACCCCAAGAGTAACACCTTTGTAAAATCATCAGAAGAAACTGAAAATGAATACAAAAAGGCGTATGCTCTTTACGAGTCCGAAAAATTTACAGAAAGTAAAGATATTCTGGATCAGGCTATTCAGAAAAATCCAAAAGATGCATTGGTACCGAAATTATCTTTGCTAAATGCTTTCAACGCCGGAAAATCGAGTGGGAAGGAGGTTATGATTCTTCAGTTGGAACAGATCGTTCTGAACTATGCCAAGACACCTGAAGGTTTAAAGGCCAAAGAAATGCTTAATTATCTGAAAAGTGACCTTGCATTCCAGGCGACAGATAACAAAGGAAATTCAATACCGCAAACGCCTGGAGAGGGAGGAAACCTTATGCCTTCACAATCTGCGGTTCAGGGAAATAATAAAAAATCTTCCAATATTAAGACGAGCAGTTCTGTTCAGAATCAAAATAAACAACAGCCACAGCAAGTCATTCAGAATAATTCCAATTTGCTTATTGATGATCTGAATGCAGCACCGCAACCTGTGCCGGAACAGAAAAAAAGTAAAAAAGTACCCCTAAATCCAAATTCACAAGCACCGAAAGCTCAGTAAGGCATCATAAAAAAAGCGAAGAATCTAATCTTCGCTTTTCTTTTTCTTTACTCCATGAAAGTCTTTCAGATAAAAAGGTTCGAAGTACGCAATATCTTCAAACTCCTTATTACCGATTTTTTCAAGGGATTTATTGATTAAATACTGTGCAGAAGGGTAGATGGTATCATTATAATCAGCATTTGGAAGCCGTAAAATTTCCTGAGCTTTTTTTGCTCCGTCTCCCACGAATATCACTTTTTTATCTTTAAATTCTTCAAAAGAAGTTTCATCCAATACCTTTGCTTCAGTTGATGATACTTCTTCTCCTGTTGAACCGTCATAAACTGCCGTATAAACCTCCATTCTCCTCGCATCGATCAAAGGTATTACAAAGTCGTAGTTTTGCCTTAAAAAAGGCTCTATCATACTTTCTAAAGAATTGACGGCAACCAATGGAATCTTTAAGCCGTAGCAAAAACCTTTAGCAGAAGACGCACCAATTCTCAGTCCGGTATAAGATCCCGGGCCTTTTCCCAAAGATACCGCTTCGATCTCTTTCATTGAGATTCCGGCACCTTCTAAAGCCCATTCCACAAAAGTGTGAAGGCTTTCAGACTGTTTATAATTTTCAGAAACTTCCTCAGTTAGACACAGCAACTCTTCATTGTCAGAAATAGCTACAGAACAGTTTTTTGAAGACGTTTCGAGGTATAAGATTTTCATTTTTAATGTAATAATTAACAGTTTCAGCTAATTTACCGATGATAAATGCTGCTATTCCTGCAAAGTTAAACCATTATTTTGAGACTATTTTCTGTAAATTGTTCTTGGTTCTGCCTGAGCAGAAGGGTAAATGGTCATATCAGAAATACAAACGTGTTTAGGAGCGTTTATGCAATAAGCAATAGAATCTGCAATATCTTCCGCTTTTAAAGGCTCATATCCGGCATATACCGTAGAAGCTTTTTCACTATCCCCCTTGAATCTTACCATGGAAAAATCGGTTTCTACAGCTCCTGGCTGAATATTGGTTACTTTAATTCCAAATTCGGTTAATTCTATCCTCATCCCTTCAGAAATTACGTCCACTGCTTTTTTGGTTGCACAATACACAACGCCATTAGCATAAGTTTGTCTCGCCGCCACAGAACTGATGTTGACAATATGCCCCGCTTTTTTCTCTTTCATTCCTGGGATAATCATCTTGGAAACATACAAAAGGCCTTTCACATTTCCATCGATCATAGAGTCCCAGTCATCCGTTTTTCCTGCTGATAATGGATCCAGCCCATGAGCATTTCCTGCATTATTGATTAAAACATCAATATCTTTCCACTCTTCAGGCAAAGAATCGATCGCAGTTTCTACTTCAACTAAATTTCTAACATCAAATTTTAAACTAAATACATCGGTGTATACGGAAAGTTCAGTTTTTACAGAATCTAAAACTTCAGTTCTTCTTCCACAGATAATAATCCTGTTTCCCTGTTTAGCCAAAATTTCTGCAGTAGATTTTCCAATTCCGGAAGTAGCACCGGTTATCAATATTGTTTTCATAATTTTGTATGTATTAACTGTAAAATTTATATTAACAGAAATAATATTAAAACTAAATACTTAGTTAATATTAAAAACTAAACAAACAGTTGATGTTAATCATTTCTGTAATTTCTAAATCTTTTATTTCGTTAGTATGCCTTTTATTAATTAGCATCAAATGCTTCGAAGGCATCGGGAATATGTTCAATTACTAAATTTCCGTTTTCATCCGGAAGTAAAGAGATAATATCAAACCTCACCTCCTGATCTCTTGCGGATTTTTCCATAAAATAATCGGTCGCGGAAACTATAGATCGTATTTTAGCTTTTGTAATGGCCTCCTGAGGCAAAATGAAAAAATCCGTAGATCTTGCTTTTACCTCTACCACAATAGTCAGATCATCTCTTTCGGCAATAATATCAACTTCCGCTTTTTGAAAACGAAAGTTCCGCACCAGAATTTTATACCCGTTTTTATTTAAATAATCAACTGCCAAATCCTCTGCTAATTTTCCGAAGTCATTGTGATCTGCCATACTTGTGTTTGAGGGTTTGAGAGTAGGAGAATTTAAAACTCAATCTTAACCTTATTTTCAATCTTAACCTTTATTTGACTTCCGATAATCAAAGGACGATTATCTTTAATATGCCCATTTGGGAAACCAAAAACAACAGGAAACCGATACTTAGAAATTCTATCTGAAATCAATTGATAAGCAAATTCATCAAAGCTTTCTCCATATTGTTTATTATCTTTTTCGTCGCCCATATTGGTCATTCCGCCAACGATTAACCCTGATATCTTATTGAAAACTCCTGCTAATTCAAGACTCATAATCATTCGGTCAAGCGCATAAAAATTTTCGCCAATATCTTCAATGAAAAGAATTTTGTCTTTGAAATCGAAAGAGTATTTTGTTCCTAAAAGAGCATAGATCAACGCCAGATTTCCGCCAATCAATTCTCCTTTAATACTTCCTTTTTTATCTAATTGATGGGAAGCAATTGTATATTTTGGCGTCTTTCCTTTTAGAATATCAAAAATCAATTCATAGCTTTCCTTCGTTACGCCAAAACTTGAAGTTTTAATGGTTTGCCCATGAATGGAAGCAAAACCTTTTTTCAACAAATAACTTTGGATTACTGTATTGTCAGAATATCCAATATACCATTTCGGGTTTTTAACAAATTTTTTCAGATTTAATTCCTGCAACAGATGCTGACATCCATAGCCTCCTCTCGAAGCCCAAACGGCAGAAATTTCATTATCGTTCAAAGCCCAATTGAGGTCTTTTAATCTTTCCTTTTCTGTTCCGGCATAATGGTATCCGTTGGAGAATTTAGTGTAAAGATGCTCACCCAAAACAGGCTCATATCCTTTGCTTTTAATCCTATTTATTCCCTTTTCCAGCTGAGAAGCTTCAACGGCTCCTGCAGGGGAAATTACAGCTATTTTATCACCTTTTTTAAGGGATTTTGGAAAGATTATTTTTGTCATTTGTTCTTTTGATATTTTATTTCAGTTTTTTCTGCTTCTTCCAGTCTTTTATCAAACTGATTGAATCTAGGGAAGCTTTGCAAAAAAATAAAAATACTAAATAAGATTAGTACACAACCAACTATTTTTCTGATGTTATTAGCAACATTTTGGGTAAGTTTGTAATGAAACTGCTTTGCCAAAAAAATCTTTACTAAGTCTATTGTAAAGTAAGTTAATATAATAATTGCTAAATACAGTACAAAATGATGATTATTAGGATATTCTTTTCTTACTGTTATTACAGTTACTAACCAGAATAATAAAACACCAATATTCAAGAAATTAAAAAGAAAGCCATTAAAAAAGGTTTTTAAATAATTTTGACTAATAAGGTTGTTTTCATTTTGTACATGCATTTTAGTTTTAGAAAGTATCATGTAAATCCCATATACAAATATAAGTACAGAAGTCACCCAATAAAAGACAGGATGACTATCCATCACTTCTGATAATTCTTTACTAGAATATCTTTTTATTGCATAATAAGATCCTATAATGCATATTATATCTGCCGTAATTACCCCCAAATCAAGTGAGAGAGCATGTTTTGGACCGCGTGAAAAGCTTGTTTCTATCAAAAGAAAAAAGATTGGTCCTATGAACACTAAACTTAACATAAAGCCAAGTCCAACAGCAGATAATATAAGTTCAAACATTTAAATGGTATTTAAAATGAAACACTTGGTTTCACTTCATTTTATACAAAAGTAAACTTTATGTTTTAATTAATCAACTATCTTGAAATCCAACTGTTTTTGAATCAAGTTTGCTTTTACCACTTTTATCTGAACCTGATCTCCCAACTGATATCTTTTTCCGTGTCTGGATCCGTATACTGCGTGAGTTTTGGCATCATACGTATAAGAATCGTCTACAAGATCTCTCAACTTAATCAAACCTTCGGCACCGTTTTCAGGAATTTCAACCCAGAAACCGAATTCTGCAACTCCGGAAATTACGCCATTGAAAGTTTCTCCCAAATGTTTTTCCATGAATTTCACCTGCATGTACTTAATGGAATCTCTTTCCGCATCAGCGGCCAATCTTTCCATTGAACTGCAATGTTTTGCTTTCTCTTCCAATTCAGGTCTGCTCGGAGATTTTCCACCGTCCAGATAATGTTGCAACAATCTGTGCGCAATTAAATCCGGATAACGACGGATAGGAGAGGTGAAGTGGCTGTAATAATCAAAACCAAGACCGTAGTGACCGATCGGTTCTGTAGAATAAACCGCTTTACTCATGCTTCTCATTGCTAAGGTTTCAATCATATTTTCTTCGCCTTTACCTTTTACGTCATGCAATAATCTGTTTAAAGATTCCGCCACTTTTTTGGTATTGGCAAGATCCATTTTATATCCGAAAGTTGAAACAAAATCTCTCAAAGATTCTAATTTCGCAGGATCCGGATCATCGTGAACTCTATAAATAAAGGTATTATCACTGATTCCTCCTTTTTTATTTAATGAAACAAATTCAGACACTTTTTTATTTGCCAAAAGCATGAATTCTTCAATCAAATGGTTGGAATCTTTACTGATTTTAAAATAAACTCCGATCGGCTGATTGTTTTCATCTAAATTGAATCGAACTTCACTTCGGTCAAAAGTAATCGCTCCATCTTTAATTCTTTTCTGACGCATGATTTTCGCCAGTTTATCCAAAACTAAAATTTCTTCTTTGTAATCTCCATCCTGTCCTTCAATTCTTTCCTGAGCTTCCTCGTAGGTAAACCTTCTGTCGGAATGAATAACCGTTCTTCCAAACCATTGTTTTTGGATTTCAGCCTGATCATTCAATTCAAAAACTGCCGAGAACGTGAACTTATCTTCATGCGGACGAAGCGAACATACATCATTACTCAAAACCTCCGGAAGCATGGGTACAACACGATCTACAAGATATACTGACGTTGCTCTTTGATACGCTTCATCATCTAAAATCGTTCCCGGAACAACATAATGCGAAACATCTGCAATATGAACGCCGATTTCCCAGTTTCCGTTTTCTAATTGTCTGATCGATAAGGCATCATCAAAATCTTTAGCATCTTTAGGGTCAATGGTAAAAGTAGTAATTCCACGCATATCCCAACGTTTTGCCACTTCTTCATCGTTGATACTTCTATCAATTTTATCAGCATCTCTTTCCACTTCTTCAGGGAATTGATAAGGCAAACCGTATTCAGCCAGAATAGAGTGAATTTCCGTTTCGTGTTCTCCCGGAGCACCCAAAACCTGAATAATTTCACCTTCAGGATTTTTATCTCCCGGCTTCCATTCTGTCATCTTTACAATGACTTTATCACCATCTTCGGCACCTCCGAATTTCCCTTTTGGAATAAAAATATCAGTATTGATTGTCTTTTTATCACACACCACAAACCCAAAATCTTTATGAGTAACAACCTGAAGAGTTCCTACAAATTCCGTTCTTGTTCTTTCCAAAACTTCCAAAACCGAACCTTCCAGCTTTTTACCTTTATAAGTATAGGTTACGATTAAAACTTTATCGCCCTGCAACGCATCTTTTACGTTTTTGGAATGAATAAATACATCATTTTCTAAACCTTCCACTTTTACATAAGCATTTCCGGATTGATTAAAATCAATCACACCGGTTAATGTTCCTTTTATATTAAGGTTGATAATATATTTTCCTTTTTCAGTTTCTTTGATTCTTTCAGAAGCCTGAAGTTTATGCAAAGCCTGAATCACCAGCTCTCTCTGTCTTGGGTTTTTATAATCAATTCCATCCGAGATCTGTTTGTAATTATAGATCTTCGTAGAATTTTCGTTCATAAAACGCAGGATCAATCTTCCGATCTCCATCAGTTTATGATCATTTTTTTGACTTATATATTTTCTTTTTTTTGGCATTTTAATTTATTTTTAATTTAAAATAATCTTCATATTTAGATTATCCTTTTTCGATAATATTCCAATTATCATTTACATATTGATAGGTAATATTATATGTTTTTACATTAATTGGTGAAGCATTTTTAATCATGAAATAAGAAATTTCTGTTTTTACAATATTTCCTAATTCATTTTTAAAGCTAATCATCAGCATTCCATAGTTCTTTAAATCTTTAGGTATCTCTTTAAAATACTTAATTGCCTGTAAAGCTATTTTTTGATCATGATAATTAACATTTACAATTTTTTTTAAACCATAACCGTATACACCTTCAAGACCCATTTTTGAAGAATGTACACTTTGAGAAGTTCCGGCAATAATTATATTCTTATTTAACAATACTGATATTTTTTTGAGCGCTTCCAAAGACCAAATATTGCTGTTATTATACATAGGACTTTGGTTTTTTATAAAACTACAACCTCCTGCTTCAATGTATAAAACAAATTGAGTACTAACCAATAAATTATCATTATCAATACTTTTTTTATCAATACTTTTTAATATCTCATCTGTCAATTTATTATAATCAACATTTTTAGAATCTTCTTTAAATTTACTAATTCTTTCCTTTTCCTCAATAATCTCTTTATCACAATCTTTTTGATAGCAACCATTATATTTAGCCGAACCTGGGACTGTGGGACATGCATCATCTTTATCTAAAACCCCATCACCATCAGTATCTGGCCAAGGGCAACCATGGTTTTCAGTCGGACCAATATTGTTCGGACAAGCATCATCTATATCCCGAATACCATCACCATCACTGTCGGGCCAAGGGCAACCTTGATTTTCTGAAGGTCCTGAAACATCAGCACATCGATCATCTTTATCAGGTATCCCGTCACCGTCAGTATCCGGACAACCATTAAATTCTGGTAAACCTGGAACTTCCGAGCAAATATCTAAATAAAAAGGAACTCCGTCTTTATCTTTGTCTGATAAACAAATTCTTCTGCTATTTTCTTTTAAACATTTTTTAAAAGCATTTTTATCTACTATTTCCTGGGCTTGGAAACAACTTAATACAAACAACAGTATTACAGATAACTTTATTCTCATTAATATCTAATAATTAGCATCAATTTTCCTTCCAACTATTACAACGGAAATTTTAGTTTTGTATAAATTTAATACAAATATGGAGAAGAATGGAGAAAAACCTTTTATTAAATATGTTTTACTATTTACATAGGTTAAATGGGAGAAGAATAGATTGGTAAAATCTATTGGACGTGGCAAAGATACAAATTAAAAAATAAATAAGGCTTGTAATGTGATTTACAAGCCTTTATACTTTAACAAAATGCTATTTTGTCTACTCTGTTCTGATGTCTTCCGCCTTCAAAATCTGTGGAAAGAAATTTGTCTGCAATTTCCATGGCCATTTCCTTAGATATAAACCTTGCCGGGATAGAAATCATATTGGCATCGTTATGTTGTCTCGCCAGTACTGCAATCTCGGGCATCCAGCAAAGTGCACAACGAATCTTCTGATGCTTGTTCGCCGTGATCTGAACACCATTTCCACTTCCGCAAAGTAAAATCCCCAATTCATTTTCTCCATTCTCAACAGATGTTGCAGCAGGGTGTACAAAGTCCGGATAATCCACACTGTCTGTGGAAAACGTTCCAAAATCCTGAACTTCAAACCTTTCCGAAAGATAGTTCTTAACAATCTCCTTATACTCGTAACCTGCATGGTCAGCGGCAATAGCAATTTTTCTTTTCATAATTCTTGTATTAAGCCTGTTTAGATTTATTTCCTCACAAATGTAAGTATAATGTGGATAAGTCTTAAATTTTTGGGTATTAATTGTGAAATGTAATGTTAGTAAGTGTGGAAAAATGTTTGAAAGTAAATGTTTCGTAACATTGGAAAAATTTGTAATGGAAATCAGCTCCAAATTTTTTCCCCACAATTTTGAAAAAGTTTTCTGAGAGTAATTGTTAGCTTTTCCATAGAATAGTTATTAATGATAGGAATTTCAGAAAATTATCAACATTTGTGAATAAGTATGGTAATAGCTCTATATACAGTATTTTACATTGTAGATAAGTTGTGAAATCAGTCACAATCTTTTGTTATCAAAATTAAACCTAAAACTTATCCCCTAAACTAACAATACTTAACAACAATATCATTTTCTTTTTTTTAAAGAGAAAGAAATTATGTTGATTATTGAATGAGTTGAGTGGGGGAAACTTTTTGAAAACTTTTAAAGGGTTGCAGCTTATTGAGAATTTTAAAATCTTACATTTGTGAAACGAAAATTCTATGATCATTATGAAATCGACCTGGCCGAAATTTTTGTAATGCTTTCCATGGTTGATTACGGATCACGAAGAAAAAATAAGATGTACATATGAAAACAATCAATGATTTCAATTTTAATGAAAAGAAAGCTCTTGTAAGAGTGGATTTCAATGTTCCGCAGGATGATCAGCTGAAAGTGACAGACAACACGAGAATTGCGGCTGTGAAACCTACCGTAGACAAGATTCTTAAGGACGGTGGTTCTGTAATCTTAATGGCTCACCTGGGAAGACCAAAAGGAGAGGTGAAAGATGAATTCTCACTGAAACACATTCTAACCGAAGTTTCTGATGTTTTAGGACAGGAAGTGAAGTTTGTGGATGAATGTGTAGGGGAGAAGGCTCAACAGGCAGCTGCTGAGCTTAAAGCGGGTGAAATTCTTTTATTGGAAAATCTTCGTTTTCATAATGAAGAAGAAAAAGGTGATGAAGCTTTTGCTGAGCAACTTTCTCAATTAGCAGATGCTTATGTGAATGATGCTTTTGGTACAGCGCATAGAGCACATGCTTCTACAGCTGTAATTGCTAAATTCTTTCCTTCAACTAAATTTTTCGGTTTATTGATGGGTAAAGAACTTCAGGCAATTGATAAAGTATTGAAAAATGGTGAAAGGCCTGTAACAGCTATTCTCGGTGGCTCCAAAGTTTCAACTAAAATCACCATTATAGAAAATATACTTCCTGCGATTGATAATTTAATCATCGGTGGTGGAATGGCTTTCACATTTATTAAAGCTCTAGGCGGTAAGATCGGAACTTCATTGGTGGAAGAAGACAAATTGCCTTTAGCTCTTGAAATTTTAGGAAAAGCTAAAGAACATAATGTAAAAGTATATCTTCCTTCAGATACTATTATTACTGAGACTTTCAGCAATGATTCTGAAAGAAGAGAAGAAGATATTTATGCCATTCCGGAAGGATGGATGGGATTGGATGCTGGTCCAAAATCGAGAGATCAGTTCAATGATGTATTATTGAATTCAAGAACGATTCTGTGGAACGGTCCGATTGGTGTTTTCGAAATGTCTAATTTCTCAGCAGGAACGGTTGCTCTTGGTGAGAGTATTGCTGAAGCAACAAGACAAGGAGCTTTCTCTTTAGTTGGTGGAGGGGATAGTGTTGCTTTTGTAAAACAATTCGGTTATGCAGAAAAAGTAAGTTATGTTTCTACCGGTGGGGGAGCCATGCTGGAAAGTTTGGAAGGTTTGGAACTTCCGGGAGTTGCTGCGATAAATAAGTAATTTTTTTGAAATTATAAAAATTAAGTCTGCTGAAATTTTTGGCAGACTTTTTTTGTGATTTTATTTTTTGAAAATTTTATATCATTAATAAAATCTTACATTTTTTTACGACAGCTGATTTGATCTTAATTTTTTTTCTATGTGATGATTTATTGTAGTTTCTTATTTTTTATTGCTTATTTAGATTTTGACAATCATGTAATTTCTTACCTACGATTTAAATGTGAAAAGAAAAGTATATCGGAAATAGAATGATCAAATTTTCATTCGTATATTCTTGGCAGCAAAAATTATCTTTTAATTTTTTTGCAGTTCAATTTTTTAGAATTGATTTTTAATTTGTATTATAATATAATATCAAAATTTTTAAAATCATTTATTAGATTTCTTTTTAGAATATTTTTCTTACGCTTGAAGATAAATATAAAATCATCTATCTCTGTTTTTCTACTTTTTTGAAAGCTTAAAATATTTTCGATTTTGTTATTTTTGAAAGTTTAGCGAGAAAAATGTACTTATCCACTTTTTATTAACAAATTTAAATAAACGACGATAGATTTTCTATTCTTTTATTTTTCTACACAGAATTATGGACGGAGTAGGGGAGTTCTACAGAATAAAAAAAACTCGAGAAAGTTCCCGAGTTTGTAGATTTTTGATCAAAATAGCGAAAACTGACCTCCAGAAATGGCTTAAAAATCGATTTTCTATTTTTTTTCGATAATGTATATCAAACTTGAAAATTCGCTAGAAAAAAGGGCTTTTATGTTAGAAATCGTTCCGTAGATCGTCGCTTTTAGCCAAAAAAGTGGTGATTTTTTATATTTTTCGCTCAACATAGAGATATAATAGGAATCGAGAATCAAGGGTTTTATTTTTCTCATTTTCCAGTTGGGCTTCTTAGAAATTAAGTTTTCCATTCCTTTTTTAGAAAAATGGTAGATGTGTCTCGGTACATCATAAGCAGCCCAATATTCTTTATAGTGTTTTGCATCGTAAGAAGTTGGATTGGGAACAGCAATAATAAGCAATCCTTTTTCTTTTAATTTTCTATTAAAGATCTCAAGCATCTCATCCTGATTTTCTACATGCTCAAATACATGCCATAAGGTAATAGCATCTAAACTGTGATCTTCAATAAGATTAATATTATCCAGAATTGTTGCTTTTGAAATTTTATTCTGAGCAGCTTTTCTTGCATCAGCATCCGGTTCAAATCCGAATGTTTCAAAGTCATTTTCTATATATTTTACAAATTCTCCTGCGCCACAACCATAGTCTAATACTCTTGAACCTTTTTTTATTCTGTCTAAAAGTATCGTTTTTTTATACTGTAAATTGAATGACTGTAAAAATTTATAAAGCTTTTCTTTTAAACTTCCTGAATCCTGATGATGGGAAATATAATCTTCACTTTCGTAATATTTTGAAATATTCGGTGGAATAGGGGAGGTCTTGAAAACTCCTTTAGTATCTGTTTCTTTAATTTCAAATATTTCCTGTGAAAGAAAATGATCTTTTATTTTCATTGAATTTGTTTATTTCTATATAAAAAATTAAGATATTCAGAATTCAAATCAAACTCATAAATATCTTAATTTTAATTGTTGTTTTTAGCAATGTTTCACGTGAAACATTTTAAATTTATCTTCCTAAATAGACCAATAAAACATTAATATCTGCGGGAGAAACCCCACTGATTCTTCCGGCTTGGGCTATCGTTTTTGGTCTTACATTGGACATCTTCTGTTTGGCTTCTGCAGAAAGACTGGATATCGCTTTATAATCAAAATCTTCAGGAATTTTAATATTTTCCAAACGATTTAGCTTGGCAACATTTTCTTTTTCCTTTTCGATATAGCCTTTGTATTTAATATTTACTTCAGCCTGTTCTCTTATTTCGTCGTCATAACTAGAAGAAAATTCTTTGATAAAATCAATTTCATCCAGTTTTTCCAACGTCATATTAGGTCTTGTCAGGATCTGAGCGGCTCTGTAAGCCTGATCCACAGGACTGCTTTCAATGGTTTCTAAAATTGGGTTAATTACTCCTGGCTTTAAAGAAGTTTCTCGTAAAAAGGACTCAAGTTCCTGACTTTTAGATACTTTCTCTTCAACTCTTTTTAATCGGTCTTCTTTCGCTAAACCTAGATCAAAAGCTCTTTGGGTAAGTCTGATATCTGCATTATCCTGTCTCAAAAGAAGTCTGTATTCTGCTCTTGAAGTAAACATTCTGTAAGGTTCTTCTGTACCTTTCGTAATCAAATCGTCTACTAAAACACCAATATAGGCTTCATCTCTGTTTAAAATAAATTCGTCTTTTTCGTGTACTTTATTGTGAGCGTTAATCCCAGCAATCAACCCTTGTCCTGCTGCTTCTTCATATCCTGTTGTTCCGTTAATCTGCCCGGCAAAGTATAAATTATCGATCAATTTTGTCTCTAAGGTATGCTTTAGTTGGGTAGGAGGGAAGTAATCATATTCAATCGCATAGCCGGGGCGGAAAACTTTTACATTCTCAAATCCCGGAATATGTTTCATTGCTTTGATCTGAACATCCTCCGGAAGAGAAGAGCTGAATCCGTTAACGTAGATTTCCACGGTTTTCCAGCCTTCAGGTTCTACAAATAACTGGTGCCTGTTTCTCTCTGCAAAACGATTGATCTTATCTTCAATACTTGGACAATACCTTGGTCCTAAACTTTGAATCGTACCATTAAACATTGGACTTCTGTCGAATCCTTCACGTAAAATATCGTGTACTGTTTCATTGGTATAAACGATATGACAGCTTAATTGTTTTGTCAATTTCGGAGTGTCAAGATAGCTGAACTTTTGAGGATTTTCATCGCCTTTCTGTTCTTCCATTTTGGAATAATCAAGACTTCTTCCGTCTACGCGGGGTGGGGTACCGGTCTTCATTCTTCCTGCTTCAAAACCTAAAGAAACCAATTGCTCTGTGATTCCAAAAGCTCTCGGTTCACCCATTCTTCCACCTCCCAATTGCTTATCTCCAACGTGGATCAAACCATTTAAGAAAGTACCATTTGTAAGAACTACAGAGTTGGATCTTATCTCTATTCCTAAAGAAGTGACTACACCGACAGCTTTACCATTTTCGATAATAAGCTGCTTTACCATATCCTGGAAGAAATCAAGGTTAGGTGTATTTTCTAATGCAAGACGCCATTCTTCTGCGAAAAGCATTCTGTCATTTTGTGTTCTTGGAGACCACATTGCAGGACCTTTTGAAAGGTTAAGCATCTTGAACTGTATCGCTGATTTATCTGCCACAATTCCTGAATAACCACCCATTGCATCGATCTCTCTTACGATCTGTCCTTTGGCGATTCCTCCCATCGCGGGGTTGCAACTCATCTGTCCGATAGTTTGCATATTCATCGTAACGAGCAGCGTTCTTGAGCCTAAGTTTGCGGCTGCAGCGGCTGCCTCACATCCTGCGTGACCGGCACCTACTACGATTACATCATATATTTCTGAAATCATTTTTTATTGCTTGTTTTAAGCCTTAATTTTTAATTTAATTTACAAATGTTTCACGTGAAACATTTGTAAATTTTATGGTCTAAAATCTCTTTTAATGTGCTTTATCTAGCCCCGATCGCAGCAATTGTTTGAGCTCGTTTTCTTTTTGAAAAAAAAAGAAAACAGCGAGTGCGGAGAGCGGGAAATAGCTCCAAAAAAAATAGAGATTTAGAGGTTTTGAAATGTAATAATTTCTCTGTCTCTGAATCTCCAATTTCTTTATTCGTATTTTGCTAAATAATGATCTTCTTTACTTCGCATCAACTTTTCTTCTTCCTCGGTTTTATCTTTGTATCCGGAGAGATGAAGAATACCGTGGGCCAGAACCCTTCTTAATTCTTCTTCGTATTCTCGGGATAGAGTAGAAGCGTTATCGGAAATCCGCTGCAAAGATACAAAAATCTCTCCGCTTATAGTCTTTCCTTTTACATAGTCAAAAGTGATGATATCTGTATAGTAATCATGCTGTAAATAATCCTGATTTACCTTCAATAAATATTCATCATCGCAGAAAATATAATTGATCTCGCCCAACTTTTTTTCTTCTGAAAGAATGATGTCTTCCAGCCATTTTTTGTATTCTGTATTTACCGTATCCGGTAAGTTTTCGTAAAAGAACTGTATCATATTTTTATTAAAACCAGTGTCCTAAAATAACACTGAATATACCTTTTTGATTATTTTTTAGTGAGTGACTGAAGTTGATTCTGATCTGTCCAAACGGAGATTTATATCCTGCTGTCATTCCAAGGGAACTGTAATTTAACTTAGCTGCGTCTTCAAAAGTAATATCGTCTGAGAGATTGGCAAAGGAAAAGTTCCCGCTTAGAAAGTAGTTTTTGTTAAATTTGAACTGAAGATCATTAGAGATCAGAACAACATTATTGGTGTTGAGCTGAGCAAAATAAAAACCTCCAAAAGTTCTGAAATTGACCAGATTTTGTTCAAGAATTCCGCCCAGCTTATATCTATAATAGTTGGGCAGTTCATCACCGAGTGTAACGCCGCCATACAGGTTGAGTCTGTAGGTAAATTGTCTGGATAACGGAATGTTAATTCTGATATCTGCCTTAATCTGAACCGGCCTTTTTTCAACCTCAGAGCTTAACAGATCCACTACTTTTCCTTCCGCAGAAAAATAGATTCCTTTAGTGGGGAAATCCCTGTCATTCTGGGTATCACTCTTTAGAAATACATAGGGATTCAGAAAGCGGCTGTATCTTCTGCTTTCACCATTGATGTCTGATTCAAAATAATCGTGACTGATTCCGCCTCCTATCGCAAATTTATCTCTCCAGATGGATTGAATGTAGGCCTCATTTCTGAACCATTTCCACGATTCGTAGGTTTGATTATTGTCATTTCTCAGATCGAATCCCATTCCGGAAGAGTAGATCCCAAATCCCGGAATGTATCCATTATCAATAAAATAATTTAAATAATACCTTGGTTTATCTCCTACAACCACATCGAGGGAAAGATTGGTATTTTTAAATAGAAGTCGCTTGGCAGAGTAATTGAGAAGCAACCCGGTTTTAAATATTTCATCATAATGTAAACCGAATTTTAGGAAATGCCTGGCCTCATCTTCTGTGACATAAAGCTTCAGATAATTACCCTCATGGTCTGAGATAATATCATAATTAATAAACCGGTAATTGTTTGTAGCAATCAGCTTATCTATTTTTTTATTAATACTTCCGTAGGTCTGAAGAGAAGGAAGACGAAGTCCCATTTTCCCTAAAATATAGTTTTTTCCGTAAATTTTCCCTCCGTCTATTGCAATACTGTCTATCTTATAGACATTGGAATAGATGGGGTTTATGCGCTGTCTGATGCGGTCAAAAGGTCTCTTAGGCAGTTCATCTAATGTCTTCATATATTTTAAACCTTCAGCATAACCACTGTCGAGGATTTTCTTCTTATCATCGTAGCTTGTGGCGGTCATCCCTTTTAGATTGGGTTTTATATTAATGTCGGTATATTTATACTGTCTGCGGGTATCTTTTTTAATTCCAAAATCGATGACCTGATTCAGGATCGAAATAATATTGTTCAGATCTTCTCTTTTTGAAAGGTCCTGATTAAGATCAACACCTATGACAATATCGATGCCTTTATCTTTTAATGGTTTGGAAGGATAATTTACCGTCATCGCGCCATCGATATAAATGCTGTCTCCAATTTTAACGGGATCCATTAAAGAAGGAAATGCAGAACTTGCCATGATGGATTGCACCAAATCTCCTTTTTCAAAAATTTCCATATTGCCACTTTCAAGATTTGTAGCTACACACATGAAAGGAATCGGAAGTTTTGAAAAATCATTTATATTCGAAACATTCTTAAATAATTCTTTTAAGAGATAAACATTTTTCTGTCCCGAACTGATGGAAGAGGGTAGTGTGATTTTTCCGTTTTGAAGCGGAATCGATAAAAGATATTTATCAACAGATTTATTGAAAAAAGTAGTTTCCTGTCTTTTAGATTTCGGATCCATAATTAAGGAATAGAAATCGGTATCCATCACAATTTTTTCAATCTCCTTTCCTGAATATCCTGAAGCATACAGACCGCCCACGATGGCACCCATACTCGTTCCGGCAATATAATCTACCTTTACTCCTAAAGAATCCAATACTTTAAGTACTCCGACATGAGAAAATCCTTTAGCACCGCCACCGGCCAGGGAGAGGCCGATTTTAGGATTTTTTGGAATCACTAAATCCTTCTTTACCTGAGCATGGATCAAAAGCAATTGAAATACAAATAATAGAGTCAGGAGTTTTCTCATAGGTGTTAATCTTTTATATAGATCCGTTTCACACGGGGCGAAATGGAAGTTAATACTTCATAGGTTATCGTTTTGCAGTAGTCTGCGAATTCTTTTAAACTTGGTTTTGCATTAAAAACGGTTACGGTATCGCCTTCTTTTACATTCGGAATATGATCGACGTTAATCATCATCATATCCATGCAAATGCTTCCAACAATAGGAGCTAAGGTTTTATTTACGCCAACATTTCCAACCTGATTTCCAATCAACCTTGGAATTCCGTCTGCATATCCAACGGGAATAGTGGCAATTTTTGTATTATGATCTGCTTTAAATCTTCTGCTGTAACCCACAGATTCTCCGTTTTCTACTAAAGAGATTTGTGAAATTACGGTTTTAAAGCTTACAACAGATCGTAATTGTTTTTGTATTTCACTGTTTTGTGATTCCCCTAGCATTCCGATACCGATTCTTACCATATCATACTGATGATTGGTATAGCTTGTAATTCCTGAGGAATTCAAAATATGTCGGATAGGAGTGTAGCCTAATTTTTCGATCAAATGGCTTGAATTTTTTTCAAATGTTTCCAGTTGATGTAAAGTAAATTCTTTTTCTTCCGGTATATCTGAAGACGAAAGATGGCTGAAAATACTTTGAACTTTTACATTCATGGTATTTAAGGTTTCACTCAATTGATCTAATTCAAAACCTTTAAAACCAAGCCTGTGCATTCCTGTCTCCAATTTGATATGAACAGGATATTTTTTATCGTAACCCGATTTCTGAACGGCTTCATAAAACAATTCCAATACTCGGAAACTGTAAATTTCCGGTTCTAAATTATATTGAATAACGGTTTCGTAACTATGCTGTTCAGGATTCATCACAACGATAGGAACCGTAATACCTTTTTTTCGGAGTTCAACGCCTTCATCAACAAAAGCAACGCCTAAATAATCAATATGATGATGCTGTAGAAATTCTGAAATTTCATAACTTCCTAATCCGTAAGAATTTGCTTTTACCATTGCCATCATTTTTGTGGTTGGTTTAAGCAAAGATTTATGATAATTGATGTTATGAAGAATCGCGTTGAGATTGATTTCTAAAACGGTATCATGTTTTCTAAGTTCAAGGATATCTTTAAGCCTTTCGATTTCAAACTTTCTGGCTCCTTTTAAAAGAATGATCTGATTTTCGAGTTCGGTAAGATGTTTACTTTCAATTAATTCTTTCGTATCAATAAAAGTAAATGTTTTAGCTTTAAATAATTCACTAAAATTTGATATTTCATTCCCGATTAAGAAAACAGAATCAAATTTTTGTTCGTTTACCAAATCAGAAACTTCTTCATACAATTCTTTTGAATTTGAATTGACGCCGACGATATCTGTTAAGACCAAAGATTTCTTCGGCTTATTATATTCATTAAGAAATTGAAGAGCAGTTTTCAAAGAATCGAGGTCAAGATTAAAAGAATCATTGATGACAATATTGCTCTTAATTCCTTCGATGGCTTCAAGTCTCATTTCAACGGCCTTCAGAGCGTTGATTTTTTCAACGATCTTTTTATTTTTGACTCCCAGTTCCTTTAAGATGGTTACAAGCGCCAGAGCATTAGTTAATGTCGCTTCGTCTCTCTGATGAACAGGAAAAGTGATTTCTTCATCAAAATATTGCACAATAACATCTTCATTTTTCGAAATATTATTTTTAAAGAAAACATGATTGTGATTTTTAAATCCGTAAGAAATTAGTTTTTTATCTGAATATAAATTTTTAATTTTTTTGTCCACTGTAGAATTGTCACCGTTATAAATGACAACTTCGGAATTTTTGAATAGTTTGATTTTTTCATCAATCAATTCTTCTTCCGATTTGAAGTTGGCAAGATGGGCAGTTCCGATGTGAGTCAGCAAACCAATTTGAGGATGGAAAATATGTTCAAGTTTTTCCATTTCATGAGGCTCGGAAATTCCGACTTCGAAAATTCCCAGTTGATGAGAATCATTTATCTGAAGCAAAGAAAGGGGAAGACCAATCTGAGAATTGAAACTTTTCGGACTTTTCACGGTCGAAAATTCATTCCAAAGACATTGGTACAACCATTCTTTTAAGATCGTTTTTCCGTTACTTCCTGTAATTCCGATAGATTTTAAATGTGAATTTTCGAAATGATATTTAGCTAATTTTTGAAGAAACTCCACAGAATTTTCAACAATAATCCACGTTATATTTTCAAACTGAGGAAAATGATGCTCGGAAATAATGACATTTATACCTCTGTCAATAGCCGCTTCAATGAATTTTTCACCCGAATTTTTATGGGTATTGATGGCAATAAAAGCCGCATTTTTCGTAGAATAAATAATCCGGCTGTCAAAAGCGATGTTTTTGATAACTAATTCTTTGTCGCCAATGATATTCGCATTGGTGATTCTGGCAATGTCTTCTACTGTATAGTTCATTTATAAATCGTCTATTATAAATTTTTTGTCTTCGTCTTGATAATTATTATATAAACGGAATATTTTCAGATATTTTGATTCTAATCGGTAGATTAGAGTTGTTTGTTCGGTAATCAAAAGCTTGTGATAATCAGGAAATTTTTCCAGCTTTTGAAATCCTACTTTTTTGTCGAGAATCAATCCTATTTTATGATTTAGTATATTCATAAAGTTTTGATATTCTCTAAAGGTAAATCTATTCCCGATATAATCCTCTATTTGCTCCAAATCCTGGAGTGCAAATTTAGACCACCTTATTTCCATATTTCTTTAAGAAACGTTCTTCGGAAATTTTCATAACATCATCATGAGAATAATAAATGTCATTCTCAAAATCGCTTTCAGCTTCTTCCAATGAATTTAAAAGAGATTTTTCCGGCTCAATAATCTCCGCAATCTTCAACAATTCCTCAGGAAGAAATTTTTTCTCTTTCATCTTTCTAAAAAATGTAGGTTCAGAAATCCCGCTTTTCTCAATGATATATTTCATTTTGAAGGGCGAATTTTTCAAAATCTCATCAATAGAATTGCTGATCTTTATATAATTTTTGATTTCTAATATCATTTTTTGATAGTTTTTACTATTAAATTATAAACAAATTTAAAAATAAATCTGATACTAAAGTTCTTTTTTATTCAAAACTTCATCAACAAAAACCCTTCGGCTCACCGCATCGTAAGATTCTGTTTCTCCGAGTTCTACAAGATCCTTTCCTTGGGAGGTTCTCATTGAATAATTAGCCAGATTTCCGGTTCTTCTGCAGATGGCGTGTACTTTCGTTACATACTCAGCAGTGGCCATCAGATTGGGCATCGGTCCGAAAGGCCTTCCTAAAAAGTCCATATCCAGTCCGGCGATTACCACACGAATTCCGCTATTGGCTAATTGATTGGCCACATCCACAATACTTTCATCGAAAAACTGAGCTTCATCTATCGCAACCACATCACAGTTGGAAGCCAGCAAAAGAATTTCATTCGGATTTTCTACTGCCGTACTTCGGATCTTATTTTGATTATGAGACACCACATCCTCCTCCGAATATCGAATATCCAGTTTAGGCTTAAAAATCTCTACATTCTGTCCCGCCATTTCTGCTCTTCTGAGCCTTCTGATAAGCTCTTCTGTTTTTCCGGAAAACATTGAGCCACAAATAACTTCCATCCAACCGCTTTGTTTGGAATGATTAATTGTATTTTCTAAAAACATTTGTTAAATTAGCCGTATATTTCTATCATCAAAAGTAAGCAATTTTAACAAGATTCTTATATGCAGAATATCCAAGATTTAAAGGAAAAAATTTTTTTTGAATCCAAGAATATCATTGATAATCTGGATAAAATAAACAATGTCGACGAGTTACTTTCCAAGCAAGATCTTGTGGATGAGCTTGCTAACAGGATTTCTTTTTTGAGATTGCTGGAGAAAAATATCGAATATTTTATTCCGCAAAACGTTTCTCAGGTTTTTGAAAATCAGGAAAATGTTTCTTTCACTGCTCATGATTTGGATTCTCACGATTCAAAAAATAATGAAGTAACGGAAGAAGAAGCAATTTTCAATAATGAATTGAACGAAATTGATGAAAATGAGGAAGAAGAAGCGATTTTTAATAATCAGCTGAATGAAATTGTTGAGAATGAATTTCACGAGAATTTTGTAAACTTTGTTGAAGAAGATAAAGAGCTTCAAGCAGCTGAAACTGCTCGTAATGATATTGATAATCAAAATATTAATTCTGAAAAAAGTTTTAATGATCAGTTGAGTGAAATTGAAGAAAATCAACCTTCTGAAAATGTTGAAACTAATGTGAATTTCGTTGATGAAGAAAGAATTCTTGCTGATTCTGAACCTGATAATGATGAAAACATTCATGAAGAAATGTTTAATCAAAAAACAACAGAAGAAGAAGCAATTTTTAATAATCAACTGAATGAAATTGATGAATTAGAAAATGAAATTTCTGATAATCAGGGAAATAATCTGAATAATTTTCAGGAAGAAGAGAAAATTCAGTTTAGTTTTGAACCGGAAGTAAAATCAGAAGAAAAGACTTTCAATGAAGCTTCAGTAATTACGGAAACAATTCCGAGTATTTTTGATCCGGAAATTGTGGATGATGAAGAGGAAATTTTAATTGAAGAAACGGAAGAGCAATTTGTAGCTTCCAACATCAATATCAGTCAGGGGGAAATGGCGTCTGAAACTTCTAATGTTGAAAATATTTTGAGTGAAATTAAAAATGAAGCTCAGTTAGACGAAAAACAGGAGGAAGCTTACAGTTCTGAGGCTAATATCAGACGTGAAATTGTAGAAATCGACAAGCCAGAACCTGAATTAAAAGAAAAACATCCTTCAGATGAAAGTTTTGAAAATACAGACGAATATCATCAGGAGAGAAAAATAAAATTAGCCAATATCAAAGGATTAAAAGGTGTTCAGACTCTTTTTGATGATGATCCTTTGGAAAGAGAAATTCCTGTTGAGAAGAAGCAGGAACCTGTGATAAAAGAGGAAACAGGAAGTATTTTGAAGACCAATATTCCGACTCAATTTATGGAAGCGGCAAAACCGAAACCTGAATTTAAGTTGGATCTGAACGATAGAATTGCGTTTTCAAAAATGTTGTTCGGAGGCAGCCAGTCTGATCTGAATGATGTTGTTTCTGTTTTGAACAGATTTAAGAATCTTGAAGAAGCAAAAGAATATCTGAGCGATCTTTACTACGAAAGGAAGTGGAATAAAGTGGATGAATATGCACAGAGACTTTGGATATTGGTAGAAAATAAATTTTTATAAACTAAATTTTGAGCGGAATTCTTTATTTTGTTCCCACACCGGTCGGGAACTTGGAAGATATGACTTTCAGGGCGGTGAATGTACTGAAAGAGGTGGACTATATTTTATGCGAAGACACGAGAACTTCCGGAATTCTTTTGAAGCATTTCGAGATCTCTAAGCCTTTAAAATCTTATCATTTGCACAATGAGCATCAGGCAACGGAAAAGGTGATCACAGACCTTAAAAACGGTCAGAATATTGCCATCATTACCGATGCGGGAACTCCCGGAATTTCAGATCCGGGTTATTTGCTTTCAAAAGCGGGCTCTGATAATAATATTGAAATGATTTGTTTACCTGGAGCAACAGCTTTTGTTCCGGCTTTGGTGGTTTCAGGATTACCTAACAATGAATTTTTATTTGCGGGATTTTTACCTCAGAAAAAAGGCAGGCAAACGAAGCTAAAACAGCTTGCAGAAGAGAAAAAGACCATCGTATTATACGAAAGTCCACATAAGATCAATACGACGTTGGAGCAGATCAAAGAATTCTTTGGTGAAGAAACCAAGGTAAGCCTAAGTCGTGAAATTTCGAAAAAATTCGAAGAAACTAAACGAGGAACAATCAATGAGTTAATTGAATTTTCAAAAAGCAAAACTTTAAAAGGCGAGATTGTTCTCATCGTAAATAATTCTATTTAATTGAAAAAGTTAATTTTCGTATTGGTTTCGTCGGTTTGTTTAGGACAGACGGATCAATACAAACAAATTCTGCTGTCTAAAAAACTGGGTAAGGAAGTACGTTCTTATTCTAAAGGTTATGGGCTTATTCTTGATCCTGAAGCAGATAAAACAAACATTGTAGACTCCCTGGGAGTGATTACTTTTGATTCGCCTGAAAAAAATGAAATTTCACATTTATTCAGAAATAGATTTATTTTAAAAATAAAAGACGGAGAAAGAAAGGATCAAGTGGCACTGATTGATGGAAAAGGAAAAGAATTAATTCCTTTAGATAATCAAAAACTTGATGTTTCATGGAGTATTAACGAAAGAATTATTGCGGCCAAGGAAGGTAAGGAGGGGGTATTTGATTACAATGGCAAACAGGTTATTCCTTATTCTGAAAAGGTGAAATTTGCCGGACAAAACCGCTTTTTTGTTAAAAATGAAGACGGGTGGTATATTTACAATGCCGATGGAGAGAAGGTTTCGGATAAAAAATTTGAAAAAAATCTCTATTTCTATAAAAACAGAGTATACATTAGTACCGGCCCGAAACAGGGAGAAATTGTAGATAATAATGGTATAGTTTTAAACACTATCACTCATAATGAAGTAGATAATATAGGCTCGTATCCTTTTCTGATTACGAAGAACAAGAGTAAAAAATACGGAATTATTGATGCCGAAGAAAATCCGGTGACCGAAGATATTTATGATGAAATTTTTCTGGGTACAAGGTATATTTATCTTATAAAAAAAGATAAAGTAAGTATATTTTCCAAAGAAGCAAAACAGCTTTTTCCAACAGAATTCAGTTACGTAAAGTCTTTGTTTAATACTATGTTTACGACACAAAAGACCTTAAAAAGTCCGTCTGTTGCTGTTATAAATATTCAGGGAGAGATTCTGATTCCTAAAGAATATGACAGTATTGAGGGGGTAAAGGTTTCGGGCGAAAATTTTGTGTATTTAACGAAAGGAAGTGAGCAGAGATTTCTGGATAAAGACCTGAAGGATGTTCTGGAGCCTGGCTATCAGATTGAGAGAATTTTACCGAATACCCTTATTTTGAAAAAAGCTGGTATTTTGTATAGATTTTCTGTAAAGGAAAAACAGTATGAAGAGCTGAAAAATATTATCTCATTAAAGGAAAACGGAGTATTTTATTATACGGAAACAGTTTATCCTGCCATTGTGGCTCAAAATAACGAAGGTCTTTTCGGAATTCTTGACGAAAATGGTAAGGAAATTGTTCCCTTTACTTACGATGATATTTTCACTTTTATCTCTGAAAATGAAATTGTTGTAAAAAAAGGAGATAAGTTTGGAGTTACCAATTATGAAAATGAACCTTTGAAAGAGGTGATTTACGATACCTATTCTGTCGATAAACAGGGGATAAAACTTACAGCAGGACAAACGTCGGAATATCTGTTCTTTACCGATCTTGTAGGCGAAAAAGTTCCTCAATAATTGACACATGATAAAAAACAGTCATAAATTTTTGCTAAAATAATGGTTTAAAATGTATTGAATAACAATTTATAATATCTTTGCGCACCGTTTAATTTAGAAAAAATTAAACAATATAAATTAGCCAACTTTCAAAAGGCTAGCTAATTGTAAAGAAATAATTGTCAAGAAATATGAAACTATTAGAAGGAAAAGTAGCGCTAATTACGGGAGCTACAAGAGGAATCGGAAAAGGAATCGCTGAAATTTTTGCTCAGCAGGGAGCAAAAGTGGCGTTTACTTACGCAGGTTCTGTAGACAAAGCGAAAGAATTAGAAGCGGCTTTAAGTTCTGTAACTCAAATTAAAGGTTATCAGTCGGATGCATCGGACTTTGATGCGGCTCAAAAATTAGTGGATGATGTCATGGCTGAGTTCGGTAAAATTGATATTTTAGTGAACAATGCAGGAATTACAAAGGATAATCTGCTGTTGAGAATGTCTAAGGATGACTGGGATACAATTATTAAAGTGAATCTGGATTCTGTATTCAACCTTACAAAGGCCGTTATTAAGCCAATGATGAAGGCTAAATCCGGATCTATTATCAATATGAGCTCTGTTGTGGGATTAAAAGGAAATGCAGGACAGGCCAACTATGCAGCAACAAAAGCAGGAGTACTAGGATTTACTAAATCTGTGGCATTAGAATTAGGGTCAAGAAATATCCGTTGCAATGCAATTGCTCCTGGGTTCATTGAAACTGAAATGACCGCTGCTCTGGACGAGAAAACGGTGCAGTACTGGAGAGACGGAATTCCGATGAAAAGAGGAGGAACTCCTGAAGATATTGCTAATGCATGTGTATTCTTTGCCAGTGATATGTCTGCCTATATAACCGGTCAGACATTAAATGTGGACGGAGGAATGCTGATGCCTTAATTTTGAATTAAAATTTTAAAATATAATGAAAGCCGAATCATTGCGATTCGGCTTTTATGTTAATAAGGTTGGAAGCGGGACGATGTTATGATTGTCGTATCATTTTTAGCAGTCCTAATACCATTTTATCTTTGAGATCTCCTTTGCATTATTCAACCCCTGCGGGGTTATAACATCATTGAATACGTATTCATCGGGTTTTACCCGACGCTACTGATATTTAATCCTTTCAGGGTTTATTAAGGTAAATTCAAAAAGAAAACAGTATAATTATAATGAAAATGGTTTCAAAAAAAATGTAACTGTACTTTATCTTTTAGACTGACTCTATGACTTCCAGCCTCTCTACAGCTTTCAACCGTTAATTGAAAACCTGGTTTTCCTGTTCCTGAACCCGAATAAAAGTAGTTCTTTTGGACAATTCCTTTAGTTTTGAAGCCCCAACATACGTACAGGTAGAGCGAACACCGCCCAAAATATCTTTTACGGTCTCGGAAACCGGCCCTTTGTAAGGAACTTTCACAGTTTTACCTTCGGAAGCTCTGTATTCTGCAACGCCTCCGGAATGTTTATCCATTGCTGTTTTAGAACTCATGCCATAAAAAGAACGGAATTTTTTACCATTTTCTTCAATGATCTCACCGCCGCTTTCGTCATGACCGGCAAACATTCCGCCTAACATCACAAAATCTGCTCCGCCACCAAAGGCTTTTGCGACATCTCCTGGAACTTTACAACCCCCATCTGCAATGATGTGACCGCCCAAGCCATGGGCTGCGTCAGAACATTCTATAATAGCGGAAAGTTGAGGATATCCAACCCCTGTTTTTACGCGTGTCGTACAAACAGAGCCGGGACCAATCCCAACTTTAATAATATCAGCACCCACCAAAAGCAGCTCTTCTACCATTTCGCCTGTAACCACATTGCCGGCGATGATAATTTTATCCGGAAAATTGGCTCTTGCCTTCTTCACAAACTCCACGAAGTGCTCAGAATAGCCATTGGCAACATCGATGCAGAGAAACTCTATTTTCGGATGCTTTTCGAGGATCATTCTTATTTTTTCTTCATCTGCTTTTCCGGTTCCGGTGCTTAAAGCGATATATTGATGAATTTCTTCCGGTTGGCTGTTTAAAAACTCAGACCACTGTTCGGGAGTATAGTGTTTGTGTACAGCAGTGATGATTTTGTCTTTGGCTAATTCTACAGCCATTTCGAAAGTCCCCACCGTATCCATATTGGCGGCGATAATCGGGGTGCCTTTCCATTTTTTTTGAGTATGTTTAAAAGTAAATTCTCTTTCAAGATCAACCTCCGAACGGGATTTCAGAGTTGAACGTTTCGGACGGAACATTACATCCTTAAATCCGAGCTTTATATCATATTCTATTCGCATAATTTGGAAAATTATTTTACTTAAAATTATGAAAAAGATTTAAGGAAAGTTTTAAAATAATGGATTTTATAAAAAGTTTAATAAAAGATTCTCTCGCTGATTTTGCAGATTGCGCAGATTTTTTAAGTTTAAACTTTTAACGTATCCAAAATCGACATCGGAAGCGTTAAGAAAATTAAAAATTAATACGTTAAGAAATTCCCACTGTTTGAGCGCGAGACAAATCTTAAATCGAAGAACAAACTTTCAATTCGCGCAAATTTTGGGAATTTTAGGATTAAATTTTAATTTTTAGCATTCAGATTCCAAGTCTTGAAATAACATTCGCCGACTTTATGGAGGCAATTTTTCGTTCTTTTGTTTCAAGACAAAAGGACATTTAATAAAAAAATAAGGCGTAAACCACGTTACGCCTCAATATTCAATGTTAATCAAAGTTCATTACCTCTTCCAAAGTTTTCATGTACTCGTAAGCTGTTAAATCAAACTTTACGGGAACAATGGAAATATATCCATTCGCCAAAGCCGTTTCATCAGCATCGGGAGATTCATCCATATTATTAAAATAGCCTGTGAGCCAATAATATTTTTTACCGTGTGGACTTAGTCTTTCCTCAAAGCTTTCTTCCCATTTTGCGTGAGCCTGTTTGCAGACTTTAATTCCTTTGATGTCTTCTTTCGGAAGCTTGGGGATATTTACATTCAAAACAATACCTTTGGGCATTGGCTTCTCCAAAGTTCTTCTTACGATATTCTGAATATACTCTTTAGCCTGTGTAAAATCTGCTTCCCAGCTAAAATCCAGTAAAGAAAATCCGATCGCCGGAAGGTTTTCTACACCTGCTTCCACAGCGGCAGACATTGTTCCTGAATAGATCACGTTAATGGAAGAATTCGCTCCGTGGTTGATTCCTGAAACGACAATATCCGGTCTTCTCGGTAAAATTTTATCCAAAGCCATTTTTACGCAGTCTACAGGGGTTCCGCTGCATGAATAATCGGTTTGTGGCCCTTCAAGCTGTACTTCTTCGTAACTTAGGGTAGAATTGATGGTAATAGCATGACCTTTACCGCTTTGTGGAGAGTTGGGTGCTACCACCACTACATCTCCGATTTCGTTCATAAACGTGACAAGATTTCTGATACCGGGTGCTGTAATTCCGTCGTCATTTGTTACCAGAATAAGTGGTCTTTCCATAGAAATAATTTAATTGTAACAAATATACAATTATTCGTATTCACACTTAAATTTTAATTAGAAAGTACGTTTACATCCATTTTAAACTTAACCGAAAAAGAGATAAATGACCTTTTTTGTTTAATTAAAAGAGCACATAAGTCTAAATAACCAAAGGATAAAATCTCCTGAAATTTTGACCACGTTGTAATATCATCCTTCGGATGAAAGGAGCGGATTTTCTGTTTTTAGTAAAAAGTTAGTTATAATCATGACTCCGAAAAAATACCAATTATTCTTTTTCTTTTTGAAAACTTACCACTTCATACTCGTTATTTGAGCAGTAGTCCTTACAACTTTCGTCATTAAATGATTGGGGTTTCTTTAAAAAATCTTCAATGTATTTCGCGCTTTCATCTGTTTTAAGAGGAGCTATGATGACATGAAAGTTTTTTAAAACATATTCATCGGCGTTTTTCACCGCATTCTTTTTGTATTTTTTTGCTTCTGTGAAGTTCATGATCTGATGTTTATAATTATTTTCGGTAATGAATAAACCATACCATTTTTATTTTTTTTAAGAAAATTATGGCATTTTTCAAGGCTTGCATTTTAGCGAGTGGATAACATAAAACTTCTTTTAATAAAAAATCTTAAAAGTACCTGATATTTGTAAATAAGGTATTAAATTTGATAGTTTGTAACAGTAAATTAAAAATTACTACTAATTAAAATACTTTTAAGAAAATAATAAAAATACATTACAGATTTATGTGGAAAAATTTCAAGCTAAATAAATTTTTACTCCTAATTCCATTAACAAGTCTAATGTTTTGTTTCAACTCGCCAAAGAATGATGACGAAAAGATGCAGACGATAATGGTGAGCGTAAAGAATACACTTTCTTATCTACATTATAGTCCGAAGCCAATCAATGATGCCTACTCGAAAGACGTGTATAAGCATTATTTTGAGATGGTGGATCCGGCCAAAAGATACTTCCTTCAGTCTGATATGGATGAATTCGGCAAGCATGCAACGAAGCTTGATGATTATCTGAATCTGGGAGATCTTACTTTTTACAAGCTTACTGTTGACAGATTGTACCAAAGAGTGGATGAAATCGATAAGATTACTCAGGATATTTTCAGTAAACCGATTAATTTGGAGGAAGATGAAACATTAACTCTTGAACCTAAGTTGAAAAAAATCCCTGCCAACAAGCAGGAGCAGTACAACGAGTGGAAAAAATTTATCAAGTACAATATTCTTCAGGAAGTGGAGTCTATGAACAGTAAAGAGGAAGCTCAAAAGATCAAGAAAGATTCTGTTCAGAAATTTAAGTTAAAGGATACAATTAAATATCAGCCTCTATCCCCGGATCAGAAGATTAAAAAAGCGACTGATGAAGTGAAAGATCTTGTAAAAGAAACATTTACAAGATTTAAAAAGAGAAAAAAAATGGACTGGTTCACGGTGTATATGAATTCTTACACAGAAGTTTTCGATCCGCATACCAACTATTATTCTCCAAAAGATAAAGAAGATTTTGATACTCAATTCGTTGGGAAAGTGATCGGGATCGGAGCTATTATTCAGGAGAAAAAAGGAAATCTTTTCCTGGGGGCTTTAACGATTGGGGCTCCGGCATGGAAGTCCAAGCAGCTTTCAGAAGGTGATAAGATTTTGAAGGTAAAATCTAAACCGAAAGAAGATGCAGTAAACGTTGTGGGAATGCTTTCTGATGAGGCGGTACGTTTAATCAGAGGTGAAAAAGGAACACCGGTTACTTTAACGGTTCAGAAAAAAGACGGAACAATAAAGGACGTTACGATGATTCGTGAAGAGGTTGCTATTGAAGATACTTTCGCGAGAAGTATTGTGGTAAACTCTCCGAACGGTAAAAAATATGGTTTCATTAATTTACCAAGCTTTAACGCAGATTTTGAGAATCCTAACGGAAGAAATGCCTCAGATGATATTAAAAATGAGGTCATTAAGCTTAAATCTCAAAATATCGAAGGGATTGTTTTAGACCTTAGAAATAACGGTGGTGGTTCATTAACGGAAGTGGGTGACATCATGGGATTATTCATGAATGCAGGGCCTTATGTTCAGGTAAAAGACGGAAACGGAAAGATTCAAACGTTAAAAAACAAGCAGGAAACTCCGATTTGGACTGGTCCGTTGGTGATTATGCAAAACGAACTTTCGGCTTCGGCTTCTGAGATCCTGGCTGGTGCAATGCAGGATTATGGAAGAGCGATGATTATCGGATCACCACAGTCTTTCGGAAAAGGAACGGTTCAGACTTTTGTGGATCTGAACAGATTCTTAAATACAGAAGATGATTTCGGATCTTTAAAACTTACCATTCAGAAGTTCTATAGAGTAACGGGAGAGTCTAACCAGAGAAAAGGAATTGTGTCTGATATTCAGATGAAAGACTTCTTTACTTATGCTGAAATCGGAGAGAGATATGATGATTTTGCATTGGCTTGGGATAAAATTCCTTCTTCAAAATTTGATAAATTAAATATTTTCAATGCGGTAGCGCTTGAAAAAGCAAGTGCAGCGAGAATGGCTAATAATAAAAATTATCAGTTGTTATTAGAATCTGCCCAGTGGAGAGAAAAATTAGATAAAGAAGAAAGCATTACATTGAATATCAATAAATTCAATCAGGTAATGAAAGAAAGAAAAGCGCAGATCGAGAAATTCAAAGCGTTGAGTAAATTCGAAAACGGCCTTCAGTTTATCATGTATCCGGCAGAGGTTGAAAGAGAGAAAAAAGACGAAGCATTCAAGAAAAAATCTGAAATCTGGGTGAAAGGTCTTAAGAAAGACCCATACCTTCAGGAAGCAATGAATATCGTTGCAGACATGGGTGCAAAATCTTAGAAAAATAAGAACGAAATAGAGCCGCTAAATGAAAATTTGGCGGTTTTTTTTCGCCATTTTATTTCAATAAATTCTTTACATTTAATGATTAAATAAAAGACAAACGATGGAAAATAACAAAGACAATTTTTCTGATTTTTTATTTTATCAGGCTGAGGACGGTAAAGTAAATGTACAGGTCATTATTGATAATGAAAGTGAAACGATATGGGCTTCACAAAATTCTATAGCTGAAATTTTAAGTACTTCGAAGCAAACTGTAAGTTATCATCTCAACAATATTTTTAGAGAAGGAGAACTTAATAGAGATTCAACTGTCAAAGAAATTTTGACGGTTCAAAAAGAAGGAAAGAGAGATGTTCAAAGAAATATAGAATTTTATAATCTAGATGTTATTATTTCAATAGGTTATCGGGTAAATTCTCTTCGGGCAACCCAATTCAGAAAGTGGGCAACATCGGTTTTAAGGGAATATTTAATTAAAGGATTTGTACTGGATGATGAGAGATTGAAGCAAGGCAATCAGCTATTTGGGAAAGACTATTTTGCTGAATTCGTGAAATTCGGGCAAGTGAAAGACTTTTTTATCAGAAGATTACAGATATTTATTCCACGTCTATCGATTATGATATTCATTCTCCTGTTACAAAAGAATTTTATGCAACAGTTCAAAATAAACTTCATTGGGCTATTCACAGACATACTGCGGCTGAACTCATTCAATTAAGAGCCGATTCAAATAGACCCAATATGGGATTAACGTCTTGGAAGAATGACAAAAAGAATGGGAAAATACTAAAAACAGATATTTCTATTGCTAAAAATTATTTGAATGAAGAAGAGATTATAGAATTGAACAGAGTGGTCACCATGTATCTTGATTTTGCTGAAAATATGGCAAGAAGGCATAAACAAATGAAAATGTCTAATTGGATTGTGAAGCTTGACGGTTTTCTTTCATTCAATGAATATGAGGTTTTAAAAGACTTAGGAAAAGTCTCCGCATCTATAGCCAGGCAATTGGCAGAAAATGAATATGAAAAATTCAGAATCATTCAGGACAGAGAATATAAATCTGATTTTGATAAAATTGTAGAGGATATAAAAGGTAAATTACCTGAATAATCGGAAGGAAGTATGGCAAAAATATGATTGTTAATAACTTAAAAAACCGCTAATAAAAAAAATCAGCGGTTTTTTTATGCAAAATCGTAAGATTATTTAATCTCAACACATCCCACTCTTCCTCCGGCGTTACCCGTTGGTTGCGTATGGAAATCGTCTGCAGCAGCGTGTACGATAAGCCCTTTTCCGATGATGTTTTTAGACTCATCTGTACATCCAAGACACCATTTATTAGTTTTAAATGTCAACGTAGCAACACCGTCTTGATTGGCGACAAGGTTTCCGATATCTCCCATGTGGAAATGCTCAGCACCCCATTTTCCATGATCGTTTTTCGATGGATTCCAGTGTCCTCCTGTAGAAGTTCCGTCAGCTGCTGAACAGTCTCCTTTTTCGTGGATGTGTACGGCGTGGATTCCCGGAGTTAGATTGGTTACATCCAATTTCATGATCACTTCATCTCCTTTTTGAGTAAACTTTGCCGTTCCTCCGGTTTGGGTGTCGCTTTTAGATAGGATCTGGTACGTATTTGTTGTTCCGCAAGAAACGGCAAAAAGTGTACATCCCGCTAATAATGCTAATGTTTTTCCTTTCATTTTTTTAATGATTTAAAATGATTTTAGGTTAAATTTAAAAAAGATTTTCCGAAACGCTTTATGATTCGGGTCGTTTTTTCTGAACAGGAATAAAAAACAGCTTTATTAAAACTCATTTAGGTCTGATTACACAACCATTGCGGGTGTCAAAATGAATTGTAAAAAACGATAACCGTTCAGAACTGAAAAATAACCCTTCGGTCAGAAAAATTAAGCAGAAGCACATTTTAGATATAATTTTGAATCGAAAATTAAACCCCATGAAAACTCAAGGACAACAATTTCTGCTTTTGATCGCTTTCTTTATTTTTAGTCTGAATTTTGCCCAGACCAAAATTTCAGGGAAAGTCAGTTTTAGAAATAAAGGCATTAGCGAAGTCAATGTTACGCTGAAAGATACCTATGATGGCGCAACAACTGACGCCGGCGGAAACTTCTCTTTTGAAACCTCAGAAAAAGGAAACCATCAGCTTATTTTTACTCATCCAAAATACATAGAAACAGAAAAATCAATTTTCATTGAAAATCAGGATATTTCTGTAAATGCCGATCTGAAAGAACAAATAAATGAAATTGATGCGGTCGTGGTTTCGGCGGGTTCTATTGAAGCTAGTGATAAAAAGCGCGCCACGGCACTTTTAACGCCTATCGATATTTATACCACGGCTGGTGCAGACGGACAGATTTCTTCGGCTTTAAACTATCTTCCCGGCGTGCAGAAAGTCGGCGAAACAGAAGGTTTGTTCATCCGCGGTGGAACCGGAACAGAATCCAAAATTTTTATGGATGGAAGCTTAATCAATAATTATTTTTCCAATTCTATTCCCGGAATTGCGGGGCGAGACAGATTTAACACCTCACTTTTTAAAGGCAATATTTTTTCAAGTGGCGGCTATTCTGCCTTGTACGGTCAGGCACTTTCGGGCGCTCTGATGTTGGAAAGTGTAGATTTACCGGATCAAAGTTCTTATGATTTCGGGATTTCTCCAATCTTTTTAAGTGCCGGTTTTCAAAAGTTGAGTGAAAATAAAAATCATTCTTACGGAGCCACTTTAGGATATTCTTTGTTGAGCTTAATGCAGAAAGTTATTCCTTTTAATACCGATTTTATGGATGCTCCCCAAGGTCTGAATGGAGATTTTAATTTCAGGATCAAAACGAAATCAGGTGGTTTTTTCAAATATTACGGAATGTATAATTCCAACAAAATGGGGGTGAAAACGCAAAGTCTTGAAGAGGATAATGCGTTTAATCTGATCAGGTTAAAAGGTAAAAATACCTATCATAATTTATCATTTAAGCAAAAATTCGGGAAATATCTATTCAATGCCGGAGCCTCTTATTCTTACAATCAATCCGATTTGAATTTCTCCACAGAAAAAAATGAAACAGAAGGTGAAAAATCCCAACTGTTAAATGATGGCAATTATCTGAATTTCAAAGCGGTTTTAGAAAGAAAGGTGAACAAGATCAGCGCTATTCGTGGTGGTTTTGAATTCAATAATACCGATGAAAAGCTTGATTTTCAGCAAGTCAATAAACATTATCAGGATTTGATTTCTGCCGTTTTCGTGGAAACAGATCTTGGGTTCAGCAATCGTTTTTCAGCAAAAATAGGAGCGAGGGCTGAACATTCTTCTTACTTAGATAAAAGTAATATTGCTCCGCGTTTTGCCTTGGCTTATCGCTTGGCGAAAGACTGGACGACTTCTTTTGCGTATGGATTATTTTATCAAAATCCTGAAAGTAAATATATCAACGGGCCTTCAAATTTAGATTTTCAGCAATCTCAACATTATATTTTTCAGATTCAGAGAAGTTCCGAAGGTAGAAGTTTGAGGCTGGAAGCATTTTATAAAAAATATGATCAGCTGATTAAAACATTCACCATCAATCCTCAGGAAAATCAAAATCAGCAGGTTCAGTCTGCGTTAAATAATGCCGGATTCGGTTATGCAAAAGGGCTGGAATTGTTCTGGAGAGATAAAAAGACATTTAAAGATATCGATTACTGGCTCAGTTATTCTTATTTGGATTCTAAGCGTGATTTTATGAATTATCCGATGAGTTTGCAGCCTAATTTTGCTTCTAATCATACCCTTTCTGCCGTTGCCAAACGTTTCATCCCTGAATGGAAATTAGGTGTAAATCTTTCATACACGTACGCAAAAGGCAGACCTTATTACGATATTGCAACAAAAACAGAAAGTGATAAAGTCATTAATTTCACCCGAAATGAAGGTCATTTAAAAGATTATAATGCCTTGAATTTCAGTCTGAATTATTTGCCCAATTTAGGAAAAAAAGATGCCAAAGCATTTACCATTTTTGTCTTGAGTGTTTCCAATATTTTAGGATCAAAAAATATCTACGGCTACAATTTTTCTCAAAACGGAATGAGAAGTGCTGCCGTGGTTCCACCTGTGAATACCTTTGTCTTTGTCGGCGCATTCATCAGCTTTGGAGTAGATAAAACCGAAGATGCTATCAATAATAATTTATAAAAACAGATTTTATTCCACTAAAAATTGATCTTTATTTAATCCAATATCAACGTTAAAAAATTAGAAAAAATGAAAAAATATTTCTTAACTTTTGCTTTAGGTTTGATGAGTTTAACGGCTTTTGCTCAGTCTAATTACGAAAAAGTAATGGCTGAAAAAATGACTAAACTGGAAGCGTGTAAAACCACCGATGAATTTCAGGCATTAGCCAACGATTTCGACCGAGTTGCCAAGAAAGAAACGACGCAATGGCTGCCTTCTTATTACGCCGCATTTTCCTATATTCAGAAAGGCAGACTTTTGATGAGGGAAGGCAAAATGACCGAACTTTCTGCTCAGGCAAATGCTGCTTTTAATTATTTAGATCAGGCTGAAAAAATTGCCGGAAATAACAATTCTGAGATTCATTTGCTTAAAAAAATGGCTTATTCTCTAAGAATGATGGAAAATCCTGCCGAAAGATACATGACGGATGGCGCGAAGGCGATTGAGGAATTGAAAACTGCCGAAAAGCTGGATCCGACCAATCCAAGAGTGTTTTTGATTAAAGCGGAAGACACCTATTTCACTCCTGAGCAATATGGAGGAAGCAAGGTAAAGGGTCTGGAACAGTTTAAAACAGCGTTGGATAAATTCAATGCTTTTAAACCAAAAACATCGCTGGATCCGAATTGGGGGAAAGCAGAAGCAGAATATTTCCTGAGTCAGGGCTCTACAAAATAATCTTTAAATAATAAATAAACCTTCCAAAAGCGAAGGTTTATTTGTACCATTCAGACTTGAAAATTGACTGTTCAGTAAACATTTATTTTTAATACTTTTATTTTAAACTAATTTTGAACCAAGAAAATCAATCATGAAACGTAAGAATTTAATTCCCTTATTTTGGGTATCGCTGGGTACCTCTATGTTTTTCTTTTTGGTATTTACAGAGCAGAAATCCCTAGAGAATTTTATGCTGACAGTACTAGTTTCCTTTATGTATTCTTTTTTTCTGGGACTTGGAAATGGTTTTTTGAACGAGTTTCTGAATAAAAAATTTCCCTGGTCTGAGGCAACTACTAAAAGAGCTGTTATAAGTATTATTTCAATATTAATTGCCAATATTATTCTGGTCTATTTCTGCAATTATGTAAACTTTGTACTTATTCAGCGAGGAGCAACCACTCAGGAATATTTTTCGGGGAAGTATAATTTTATCAACTGGTTTACGATTAATATTGCACTTTTAATCTCTGCTTTTCTCCATGCAAGAGGTTTCATGGAAGAACTGAAAAAGACGTCGAAAAAAGAAGTGGTAGAGCAGAAATTGATTGCGAAATCTGCCAATGCACAGTTTGAAAGTCTTAAAAATCAGCTGGATCCGCATTTTCTTTTTAATTCATTGAATGTTTTAAGTTCATTAATTGACGAAAATCCAAAACAGGCGCAGAAGTTTACGGCCTCAATGTCAAAGATTTACCGATATGTTTTGGAACAGAAAGATAAAGAATTGGTCACCGTTGAAGATGAACTCGAATTTGCTAAAACCTATTGTGATTTGCTTAAAACAAGATTTGAAGACAGTGTAGATTTTGTTTTTGATGTCAGAAAAGAAGATTTTCGGGAATTTGTGGTTCCGCTTTCATTGCAGTTGTTGTTAGAGAACTGTATCAAGCATAATTTTGCGACTTCTTCAAAGCCTTTAATGATTACAATTTATTCTGAAAATAATACACTTTGCATAGAGAATAATCTACAGGTTCGGGAGCAGATAAAAGAAAGCTCAGGAATTGGTTTGGCGAATATTGTTCAACGTTATGCGCTGCTTACGAAAAGGAATGTTTTCATTGAAAAATCTGAAGATTATTTTAAAGTAAAACTTCCGATATTAGAAAGTAAACCCAATATTGTCAGTATAAAAACTGAAGATCAGGATAAAGCATATGAGAGAGCTCAGAAAAGAGTAAAAGAAATCAAAAGTTTCTACGGAAACCTGATTTCTTATTGTGTAGTAATCCCTGCATTGATTATCATTAATCTTGCCACAAGCCCAAGAAATATCTGGTTTATTTTTCCAATGTTAGGCTGGGGAATTGGCTTAGCAGCGCACGGAATGAGTGTTTTTGCCATTGGGAAAAACTGGGAAGAAAGAAAAATCAGAGAAATATTAGAAAAACAAAACAGGCAATAAAAAATACATCAAGATGGAAAATACTAATGAAAACGAAATCCGCTACAAAGCAGCTGCGCGGAGAGTGAAAAAAATAAAGAGCTTTTATGTTTTTACTTTTGTTTATTTCGCTGTCAATCTTTTTATTCTTTATCTGAATTATTCAGGATTAAAAGGAGGAGAAAGTATTTGGCAGTTAAAATATTTCTCACTGCCTTTCTTTTGGGGAGTTGGTTTAATCTGCTACGGAATGAATGTTTTTTTCTCCGGATTTATTCTGGGTAACAATTGGGAAGAGAAAAAAATAAAAGAATTGATGGACAAAGAAAATAGGCAATAAAATATTGATCCTGATCGTAATAGGTCAGGTTTTTTTTTATTGATTTTTTAAATAATCGTTTACGTATTCTGTTTTCCTTTTATATTTGTTGACTGTATTAAATGAAGTTGTTTTTAATGATGATGTTTTACACAAATCGCAAAAACTAACACGCATGAATACTTTAGAAATCGTATACTATACGCTGATGATTTTCTGGTTTTGCTCAGAAATTTATTATTCTTTAAAGCTAAAAGCTGGAAAAACCGATCAAAAAGTGAAAATTCGAATGAATTTGACTAAAATTTGGATTCTTTTTACCTTTTGCTTCTTCACACCAATCTTTGTTGCTTATTATTCTTATTTACCCATTTTAAATTTTGAGTGGATTCATATTTTAGGCGTTTTATTTCTTATTTCAGGAATTATTTTAAGGCTTTCAGTCATCCGTTTTTTGGGTAAATATTTTACGGTGGAACTCGCCATTAAAAAAGATCATCAACTTATCAGACATGGCTTTTATGCGTTGGTAAGACATCCTTCTTACACAGGCGTTTTATTGGGTTTAATAGGTTCCGGTTTGTATCTGAATAACTGGATTTCTCTTCTTTTAGCGTTTACTCCAATGTTTTTGATGATTATTGACCGAATTAAAACGGAAGAAAATGCCCTGATTCAACAATTTGGGGATGAATATATTCAGTATAAAAAGCAGACGAAAAAGCTGATTCCGTTTGTGTTTTAAGCAAAATTATGATCAAGATACATCAATCTCATCCACAAAATACAATATATTTACCATTCGGTATCCATATTCTACGGTTCAGTAATATAAAATTGATTGGAGGGGTTTTCCTGACTTACATTTGTATCAACAAAAACAAACAACTCAATCTTAAAAATAAAAATTATGGAAACTTACATCAACAAAGAAGATCAGGCTTACAGAAAAGCAGCAAAGAGAGTAAAGGACATTAAAGGATTCTACGGAAATCTTACTTCTTATTGCCTGGTAATCCCGTTTTTGGTTATCTTAAATCTTTTGACTTCACCGGGACATTTATGGTTCTTCTGGCCCATGTTAGGATGGGGAATGGGATTGGCTGCGCACGGAATCAGTACTTTCGGAATTGGTAAAGACTGGGAAGAGAAAAAAATCAAACAACTGATGGAGGAGGAGAGAAGAAATACAAAATCAATTTAATTAAAAACTAACCTCATGGAAATTCTTCAAAACAATACAATGAACTATCTGGAAGCTCAGAAACAGGTAAAACAGATCAAAGGATTTTATATTCATTTAATAGTTTATGTGTGTGTAAATCTGTTTATTATCGGCTTACAGGCTGTGGATTTAGATCAAAATGAAAAATTCTGGAGTTGGGATTTATTGGAACTTCCTGCTCTATGGGGAGTTGGTGTAGCGATACATGGGATGAGTATTTTTTTACCGACTTTTCTATTCGGCAGAAATTGGGAAAGCAGAAAGATCAAGGAGCTGATGAATGAAGATCAAAGAAACTTCAAAAGGTAATTTGCCATGGAAAATAATCTACAAAAATTAAAATACAGACGGGCCAAAAGGAGGATGAAAGAAATAAAATACTTTTACTTCATGCTCTTTGGATGTGTTTTACTTTCACCCTATCTGATCTTTATTAATTTAACTAAAACGCCCGAATTTCATTGGTTTTGGTTTCCTTTATCAGGCTTTTCAGTCAGTCTTCTAAGCTATGCAATCTATGTTTTTACAGGAAGAAAATGGGAAAACCGCAAAATTCAGGAATTAATGGATCATGAATTTGGAGATTTAAAATCACTTTAATTAATTATCACTAATCTGTTAAAAATTAATACAATGAACTATTATCAGGCACAGGAAAGAGTACAGAGTCTAAAGAAATTTTACAAAAACCTTCTTTGGTTCGGAATCGTAGCTGCGATCATCTACGGAAGAGATATTTTCAGACATGGAAAAATTGATGTTTCTCTATTTCACGGATCTTTTATTTTAACGATTTGGGCAATTGTTTTAGTGGTGAAAGCCGTAAAATTATTCATCTTAAATTCGGGATGGGAAAATAGAATGATGAAAGAGGAAATGCAGAAATCAAAAGAACCGATTCAATTTTAAAAATTGATCAATTTTACTTAATTTTATTCGAAATTTAAACTAAAAATCAGGAATTCAATGATAAAAACTGTGATTATCGAAGACGAAAAACCGGCTTCAAGGAAATTGGAAAGAATGCTTAATGAATTTCCTGAAATAGAAGTGGTTGCGAAAATAGAATCGGTGGAAGAGGGCATACAGTGGTTCTCTGAAAATGAACATCCGCAGCTTATTTTTTCGGACATCGTGTTGGGTGACGGTTTATCATTTGATATTTTTGAAAAAGTGCCCAGCAAAGGTTTCATCATTTATACGACCGCTTTTGACCAGTATACTTTAAAAGCTTTTAAGCTGAACAGTATAGATTATCTTTTAAAACCCATTTTAGATGAAGATCTGGTGGGAGCGATTGAAAAATTCAAGTCTTTTTTGCCTTCAGATAATTCGGTGAGTTCGAAGGAAATTAAACAGTTGATTAAAAAAGATAAATCTACGCTTTCAAGAATTTTAGTTAAAATCGGGTATAATCTTAAAATTGTTCAGACACAGGAGGTAAGCTGTTTTTTCAGCGAAAACAAGATCGTTTATCTTCAGACTTCGGAAAGAACGTATCCTTCGGATTTTACGCTGGACGAGCTTGAAGATATCTTGGACGAGAAAAAGTTCTTCCGTGTGAATAGACAATTCATCATTAACTCAGATTATATTAAAAATATTCATACTTCTCCCAATTATAAAGTTGATCTTACCTTTCAGCCACAGGAAGACATCACAGTCAGCCGGGATCGTGTGAAAGATTTTAAAGATTGGTTGGTTTGCTAATTTGAATAAAGATGATAGAGAAAAGATAATAGACTTATAAAGTTCTCATCAATTATAAACTATCAACTAACAACTAACAACCAAATTACTTATAATCAATACGGTTAGCTTCTGTATCTTCAAGTTGTTTTAGAATAGATTTTGGAATTTCTTCGCTGTCGATCGGGAAACTTAAAGAATCGGGAATGAATGTTTTCCGGTCTGCTTTCTGAAAGATCTCGAAAAGAGCGATAGGCTCTTGATTAAAACTGATACATGTACTTATAAAATGCAACTCATGGAGCTTATATTCTGGATTTTTCAGCTTTTCCTTGATATCTTTTATCCTTGAAATAAAATGACGCTGGCGAATGAACGTATTGCTGTTCATGATGATAAAGACATAGTCGGAATAGGAAGTTACTTTCCCAAAATACTTATGACGGTCGCCACCGCTTCTTTCAATGAAATATTCGCCTGAAGTTTCAGATTTATAGATTTCCGTGGCCGAACGCCAAATGCGGTCTTCTTTCGCTTGTAAAGGATTCTCAGGAAGATTTCTGTTGTAGGAATACCAACAACCGACTAGCTTGTCGAGTAAATCCGTATTTTGTTTCACATTATTCATTTCAATTCTGAGATCATTAAAGTTAAATGATTCCGTATTCGAATTGATAAAATCGATGTAATTGGAATAGCCTAAAACTTTGACAATCAAGCTTAATTTTGCTAAATTGGGTTTACTTAAAACAGCATTTTCGTTTTGATAATACTTTTTTAATTTGTTGATAATCAAATGTTCATATAAATAATTGGAACCTAATACGTCGGGTTTTTTTTTTATGTTCTTTTCTGAATTGTCATTGATAATTAAATCATTAAGCTCTGCCACAATATATGACCATTCAGTTTTTGAGACATCTTCCCAATGGTTTTTCTTTAAAAAATGCATGCTTAAGAAATTCATCAACTTCTCTAAATGTAGAATATCTTCTTTTTTCATTGTATTTTAATTTTGTAAGACTAATTTAAGATTATTTTAAAACTAAAAAAGACTATTGCAAGACTTTTATATTCTAAAATCAAAAGATATTTGAGTAGAAACTAAAAGTTAAAACAATGGAAACAAAATTTTTAATACAAAATGATCCGCTTTGGAAAAGGCTTCAGGAATTTTCTTTAGATCAACCAAATGCCAATTTTCCTTTCTCAAAGAAATTAGCAAAAGAAGAAAACTGGACGGAAGAATTTACAGCAAAAGCAATAGAAGAGTATAAAAAATTCGTTTATCTCTGCTGTGTTTTACCCAACGGAGCTTCACCGAGCGAAATTGTAGATAAAGTCTGGCATATGCATCTTATCTACACGCAGAATTACTGGGAAGAGTTTTGCCCCAATATTTTACAGCAAAAACTTCATCATCATCCTTCAAACGGAGGCGAGAATGAAAACAAAAAACACAAAAACTGGTTTTCAGAAGCGCTTAGCAATTATGAAAAGATCTTTCAGCAAAAGCCGCCTCACGAAATTTGGTTAATTAAAAAAGAACAGCCAAAACGTAAAAAATTCTGGCTCAATAGTTTTAAAATTCTAGCAATCTTATCGGCATTCTTTATTTTAAGTTCCTGTTCAGATGGAATAGATAATTTATTGACTGTGATCTCAATAGCTGGACCTTTTATTTTCGTGATTGCATTTTTAATCTCCAAAATTTTCGGAGAAGATAATAATAAAGATCGCCATAAAAATGACAATGGCTCTTCCGGAAGTTGTGGCGGGAGCTCATCAAGTTGCAGCAGTTCATCTTGCGGAAGCAGTTGCGGTGGAGGTTGTGGAGGATGCGGCGGCGGAGATTAATTCAAAAATAGAAATTATGAAAAAGATACTCATTCACACCGTTCCGGTTTTGTTCAGTTTTCTATGGCTTATGGCAAACCATCATTCATTAAATCCGATTTCTTTAAAAGGGCCTTATTTTCTTTCCTTTTATTTAGTTCTTATTTTCGGATTTTATACTTCAATTTTCAGTTTAAAATACTTCAAAGAGCAATTTTCAAAAACTTCCATCTATTTTATGATGTTGATATTCATTTTAGGAATAATTAAGTGGACAAAGGGTTTCATTTTAGAAAAACCTATAGGTTATTTATCTGTAATACTTATTTTTGAAGCGATAGTTGCAGTTGTTTTTATCTTTAAAAATTCAGAAAAAAAATAAATATATCTGTTTAATAAAAGTTTCACAGAAATGAAATGTTAAATATTTATTAAAAATATAATATGATTATGAATGGCTTAATCTATAAATTGATTTAAAGTCATTAATTAAATTAAAAAAATAGCCATATTTAGACTGATTTTTAATATTTAAAGATAAAATTTCTTGAAAATATTCTTTTCTGTATTATTTTTAAATTGAACTAGTGCAAAATTTTTATTTGTGAATGTTTTTATATTTGCATCGAAAACACACACAATAAAAAATATAGACACAAATGATACGTTTAACAACGATGGCAATTTTTTTGTCAGTTTTTTCCTATGCTCAAAGTACTTATTCCATCAATGGTGTTGTAAAAGATAAGGATTCGGGCGAGCTTATCTCCGGAGCGGTAATCACTGTAAAAGAGGTTCCGGAAATCAGTATCAAAACCAATGAATATGGCTTCTATTCTCTTTCGTTACCGGAAAATGATTATACTTTGATCATTAATTACAGCAAACACCACGAAATTTCTAAAGAAGTTCACCTGGATGCCACCAAACGAATGGATTGGGATCTTTACAAGGACAATGAAACCACGATTAAGGAAGTTGTGATCAATAATAAAAAAAGATCCAACACGGTTTCTGCGAGAAATAAAATGGGAGCTGAAGTTTTGGATGTTCAGGGGCTTTCTAAAATTCCGATGCTTTTAGGTGAGCGTGATATTATCAAAACTATGCAGTTTTTACCGGGAATTACTTCAAGGGAAGGGAATTCCGGGTTTAGCGTAAGAGGAGGAAACGGCGATCAAAACCTTATTTTGCTGGATGAAGCGCCTGTGATCAATAATTCTCATTTATTAGGCTTTTTAAGCACGTTTAACAGCGATGTTTTGAAGGATGTAAGCATTTACAAAGGAAATATTCCGTCGCAATATGGCGGCAGACTTTCTTCTGTGGTGGATGTGAAAATGAAAGATGGTAACAATCAAAAATTTGGCGTGAACGGGGGAATCAGTACGATCGGTGCAAGAATGAGTGTGGAAGGGCCGATTCAAAAAGGAAAATCTTCATTTATTGTGTCTGCAAGACGTTCTTTTATGGAGCTTTATATGGGAGATAACCAAAATGAAGACGGTAGCGAGCAGAAAAAAACATCACAGGATAAGCTGTATTTCTATGATCTGAATGCAAAACTGAATTTTCAGATCAATAAAAACAATAGCATTTACTTATCCGGATACATGGGTCGAGATGTTATAAAGTTTGATAATGCTCAAAATAACTGGGGAAATAAAGTAGGTTCTTTAAGCTGGAACAGCATTATTTCAGATAAATTATTCTCAAAAACATCGTTGATTTTCAGTAATTATGATTACAGAATTTCGTTGGATGCGCCGACAGTTAAATTTGATGTTAATCCTAACATCAAAGATTTAATGCTGAAACAGGATTTCACGCATTTTATTAATCCAAAACATTCTTTAAAATACGGATTCCAGATTTCTAACTATTATTTTGATACCAAAAATATTTCTAAAGATATAGAATCTCCGTTCCTGAATACATCTAGATCGATGTGGGAAAATGCGGTTTATATTAATGATGATTATAAGATTACGGACAAATTATCAGTTAATTACGGATTGAGAGCATCGGCCTATCAATCTAAAAGTAAAGGTAAAGAGAAGTTTCAGGAAATCGGGAAAACGAATGTGTTTATCGAGCCTCGTGTAATGGCAACTTATGAACTTAATAATTCTAACAGTTTTAATGCAAGTTATAGCAGAAATTCGCAGGGAATTCAGACGTTAAGCTCCGGCGATGGGACTCAGCTGAATGATATTTGGATCAATCTGGCTAAACCTCAGGTTTCGGATCAGGTAAATTTGGGCTATGTAAAGAAATTTAAAAAAGGGTATGAGCTAAGTGCAGATGTGTATTATCGTAAAATGAAAAACATTGCAGATTATAAAGATGGAGTAGATGTAAATAATGCTCTTTATGAGGCCGATTTTCAGGATAATTTGTTATTTGGCGGAATTGGTAGAGCGTATGGTTTAGAATTTATGGCAAAAAAAACAAGTGGTAAATTCACCGGATGGCTGGCGTATAGTTTGTCTAAATCTGAAAGAAAAATCAACGGAATTAATAACGGAGATTGGTATAATTCTACGTTTGATAAAACACATAACCTTTCTATTGTAACTAATTACGAATTAAGTCCAAGATGGACGCTTTCCGGAGCTTTTGTTTACGCTACAGGAAATGCAGCTACTTTTCCTATTGCCAAATACAATCTTGACGGGCAAACCATGCTTGAGTATGGTGAAAGAAACAGCAGTCGTATGCCGGCGTATCACAGATTGGATCTGAATGCGACTTATGAATTTAAAAATACAGGAAGATTCAAAGCGGCACTTACTTTCGGGATATACAACGTTTATGGAAGATCTAATCCTTATATGCTGAATTTTGAAGCTGATCAAAAAAATCCTGGAAAGATAAATGTGGTACAAGAAGTTCTTTTCAGATCACTACCAAGTATTGGGCTTAATTTTAAATTTTAAAATAATAAATGATGATAAATAAAAGAATATTAGTAAGTTGTGCTTTATTTATGCTTCTTTTCAGCTGCAGTATTGATGATGGCGGAGGAGTAGATATTCCGTTAAAAGATGGAAGTGGCAAAGTGGTGATTGAAGGATATGTAACGGATGAAGATGGGCCTTATGAAATAAGAGTATCAAAATCATTAGGAATCACCAACGGAAGTAATGATTATCCGGTCATTACGAATGCAAAAGTTGTACTTACAGACAATCATGGTCAAACTGAAACGCTTGTATATGATGCAACGGAAAAAGTATATACAACCACCAATTTTCATACTAAAGAAGGAGATACTTACACACTTTCGGTTACTGTTGATGGGAAAGAATATAAAGCAACCAGTACAATGCCAAAATTAGTAGAAATTGATAATGTGGAACAGGAAAAAGATCCTGTAACAGAAGGTAATATACTTGTATCCGTAGGGTTTACAGATCCTTCCACATTAGGTAACCGATATGTGTTCAGAAGCCAAGTTGGATCTAAAGGTAAAGCTGTATATAATGTTTTCTCGGATCAATTAGATAATGGTGAAGAACTTTCATTTTCTTTATTAAGTAATTATTTCTTAAAGAAAAACGATACTGTGGTTGTAGAGATGAGGTCTGTAGATACACCGATTTTTGATTATTTCAGAGTTTTACCCAATTCAAGTGCAGATAATCCTGATGGTATTTCAATTCCGGCAAATCCGGTAAGTAATATCAGTAATGGGGCATTAGGGTATTTTTCTGCTCATTCGGTATCTACTGGTTATATTATCATTCAATAATAATTTGGTGAGTAGAGTATACTCATTCATCCAGATATTTTATATAGTTAAATTTTTTTAAGTAGCCTGATATTACAGTCATATCAGGCATTTTTTATTTAAACTGATGCTTTAATCAGATTGAGCTATTTAATTATAAATAAGTCTTAAAAATTCTGATTAAGTTATTTCTTTTCTTTGTCGATTTTCGGCCCGTATTTTTCAACAGCAATATAAGTGAGTGCTACCAAAACAAAGCTCAAAATAAGATGAGAATTTTCAGGATGAACGATCGCCTGATAGAGGTTATATCCAAAAACTGCTGATACCACAGCGATTAAAATCTGGTTGGCAAAAGCATACTGGTTTTTTAAAGTCGTTTTCATAATGATATTTTTTAAATTGTTATTTATCAGGTAAGTATCACAATTCAAAATATGTTACAGAAAACTTTATCTTTTGAATAGAAAAGTCCGAAACACATGCCCGGACTCTATTCGTTTATCTTCTGAAAGGTTTGCTCATCGCTACTTTTTTGTCTTTATCAAAACCATGTCTTTGATATTGTACATATTGTTCTTTAGAAAGAATTCTTCTGATTCTTGCATCATATTCTCTTGCAGACAAACGTTCTCTCGAAAGATCGCTGATTTTTCTTTCCTGCTTAGCCGTTAACCTCAACCCTGAAAAACCTTTATCATTTTGTTGGTGAAACTCTTGTTTTTCGTTTCTAAAACCTTCTTTTCTTCCTTGTTGTGCATTGGCAGTGAATGCGAAAAATATACTTAAAGCCAAAACTAATTTTTTCATAATAATTAAATTTTAAATTGATATTCTGTTTCGTTGTTCTTGCTTTAGAATAAACAATTGATATGCCTTAAAGCGCCATAAACAATGGATTATAGAAGTATAAGCCATTTTTATAGATGAATGATAAAATTTAATCGACTAATCGTAAATTAAGTTTTTTAAAGGCTAATTTTGATTAGATTGAAAGGTTTCAATTTATTTTTTATTTGAAGCTATTTCCCGCTTTCGCTACTCGCTTTTTCAAGTTTGGGCTCGGCGGCGAAGCCGCCGAGCCCAAACTTGAAAAGAGCTCAAACATACCGCTCAATGGGCTAGGAATTGAGGATGGTCATAAAAAAACGTCATAAGTTTCAAAAACCTATGACGTTTAAATCTATAAAATTTGTCATTTCTGATGACAAAATAATTCATACTAATCAAAAAACTATGCAATCACGCCGCTTCCCAATAATTCTTCACCATCGTACCACGAAGCAAACTGACCTTCTGCAATCGCAGATTGTGGATTTTCAAATTCTACATAAAAAGCATCTTCAAACTGATACAAAGTCGCTTTCTGCAAAGGCTGTCTGTATCTGAATCTTGCCATTACATCCATCGATTCGCCGTTTTTCAACCTAAGATCTTCACGAACCCAATGCAATTCAGAATTATCAATTTTCAAGGCTCTTTTCAGCAATCCAGGAAACTGATGACCTTCTCCTACGAAAAGAATATTGTTTTCCATGTCTCTGGAGATGATAAAACAGCTTTCTTTATGTCCGCCGATTCCTAATCCCTTACTTTGACCGATCGTGAAAAACTGGGCGCCCTGATGCTTTCCGATTACTTTTCCGTCCGTTTTTTTATAATTGATTTTCTGACTTAAAAATTCTAGTTCTTCCTGTTTTGAAGAAAATTCAGGCGTTTCTTGAGCAAAAAGTGGAGAATCTTTAAAAATTTCTACAATTTCACCTTCTTTCGGAACCAATTGCTGTTGTAAAAACTGAGGCAAACTCACTTTTCCGATAAAACACAATCCCTGAGAATCTTTTTTATCAGCCGTTACCAATCCGATTTCCTTTGCAATCTCTCTTACCTGAGGTTTTGTTAATTCTCCAATCGGAAATAAAGCTTTAGACAATTGATCCTGGCTTAATTGACATAAGAAATATGACTGATCTTTATTATTATCTTTTCCAGCCAAAAGATGGAAAATTTCTTTACCATTTTCATCAATCGTTGAATCTACTCTTGCATAATGTCCGGTTGCCACTTTATCCGCACCCAAAGACATCGCCGTCTTCATAAAAACATCGAATTTTACTTCTCTGTTGCACAAAACATCAGGATTGGGAGTTCTTCCTTTCTGATATTCATCGAACATATAATCAACGATTCTTTCTTTGTAAAGATCACTCATGTCGATTACCTGAAACGGAATTCCAAGCTTTTGAGCAACCATTAAGGCATCATTACTGTCTTCAATCCAAGGGCATTCGTCTTCCAACGTTACCGAAGCATCATTCCAGTTTCTCATAAACAAAGCCACTACTTCATGACCTTGTTGCTGCAACAAATAGGCTGTTACACTCGAGTCTACACCTCCTGAGAGGCCTACTACTACTTTCATTGTATTTCAATTTTACGAAACTCTTAACGGGAGTTCTTAGTTTGACGCCGCAAAAATACAACTAAATAAATTCGCAAAAAAATCATAATTTTAAACATCGACAAAAACAATATTAATATGAAAAAACTTATTATCCCTTTATTTTTACTGGTTTCAGGATTTGTATTTTCTCAAGTCTCGGTAAGCGCACCACAACAAAATGCGAATCGCTGGACTTTCGGTGGCGGCATCGGATTAGGTTTTGGAAGCAATAGCTCTTTTAATTTATCTGCTTCACCAAGAGTGGGTTATATGCTTACTAATGATTTGGAAGGTGGCGTTACGGGAAGTGTTTCGTGGCAAACCTCAGATTTTTACCGATCAACAATGTTTGGAGTGGGACCGTTTGTGAATTATTATATTGCTCGAATGTTCTATGTAGGAGCCAATTACCAGCATTATTTTATCAATTATAAAGATAAATATTACGATTACAGAATGAATACCGAGGAAAATGCTCTCTATCTTGGCGGAGGTTATATGCAGAGAATCGGGAATAATTCTTTCATGCAACTCGGATTAATGTATAATGTGCTTTGGAAAGAAGATTCAAGTATATTTTCAAGTGGCTTGATTCCGAATATCGGGTTTGTTGTAGGACTTTAATTTTGATATGCCATAAATTCACTAATATTTAAAAATATTATGTTTAAAGATTGGTGAATTCGTGGTAAAAAATAATTACTAAAAACAAAAAAAGCATCGAGAAAGTTCCCGATGCTTTTTCAGTATGATTAAACTATTTATTTATGATTGAGAAGATTTCTCAGCTGCTGATTTCTTAGGCTTTGAAGTTTTTCCTGCCAAAGCATCTTTTGCTTCATTCAGATCAAGAACTACCGTTTCTCCTTCATTTAATTGCTTGTTTACCAGCATTTCCGCCAATAAATCTTCAATATATTTCTGGATCGCTCTTTTCAGTGGTCTTGCTCCGAAGTCTTTGTCCCATCCTTTTTCAGAAATAAAGTCTTTAGCTTCATCAGTTAAATCAACTTTATAACCTAATTTTTCAAGTCTGCTGTAAAGTTTATTCAATTCAAGATCAATGATTTTCTTGATATCTTCTTTTTCAAGAGAGTTGAAGATCACAATATCATCAATTCTGTTTAAGAATTCTGGTGAGAATGCTTTTTTCAGTGCATTTTCAATCGTGCTTCTCGCTCTGGAATCCGTAGTTGTTTTCTTCGCAGAAGTTCCGAATCCTACGCCGTCTCCAAAATCTTTAAGATCTCTCGTACCGATATTTGAAGTAAGGATAATGATTGTATTTCTAAAATCAATTTTTCTTCCCAAACTGTCTGTAACGTGCCCTTCATCCAAGATCTGCAATAAGATATTGAATACATCAGGGTGAGCTTTTTCAATCTCATCCAAAAGAACAACTGAATATGGTTTTCTTCTTACAGCTTCCGTTAATTGTCCACCTTCCTCGTATCCAACGTATCCCGGAGGCGCTCCAACTAATCTTGAAACTGCGAATTTCTCCATATATTCACTCATATCGATTCTGATTAAAGATTCATCAGATTCGAAAAGTTCTCTTGCCATTACTTTAGCCAGCTCCGTTTTACCAACTCCGGTTGTTCCTAAGAAAATAAACGTACCAATCGGACGGTTCGGATCTTTAAGACCCGCTCTGTTTCTTTGAATTGCCTTAACAACTTTTTTCACAGCGTCTTCCTGACCGATTACTTTTCCGTTCAGGTTATTATCCATTCCGGCTAGTTTATCAAGTTCGTTTTTGCCAACTTTCGTTACAGGAACACCACTCATCATAGAAACTACTTCTGCTACATTCTCTTCAGAAACGGTTTCTTTTTTCTCCTTCACATCTTTGTCCCATTTATCCTGAGCAGAATTTAACTCCATCTGAAGTCTTTCCTCTTCATCTTTCAGTTTTCTTGCTTCAAGATAATCCTGAGCTTTTACTGCTTTTTGTTTCAATTCCTTGATATCTTCGATTTTCTTTTCAAAATCAATGATTTCAGTAGGAACTTTCATGTTTTTAATATAAACACGAGATCCGGCTTCATCCATCGCGTCAATCGCTTTGTCTGGTAAGAAACGGTCTGTAATATATCTTGATGTCAAATTGACACACGCTGCAATCGCTTCAGGAGTATAAATTACATTGTGGTGCTCTTCATACTTATCTTTGATTTGATTTAAGATCTGAATCGTTTCGTCGATAGAAGTCGGTTCCACCATTACTTTCTGGAATCTTCTTTCCAAAGCACCATCTTTCTCGATGTACTGACGGTATTCATCCAAAGTAGTAGCCCCGATGCATTGAATTTCACCTCTGGCCAAAGCAGGTTTAAACATATTCGAAGCATCTAAACTTCCTGTTGAACTTCCTGCACCAACAATGGTATGAAGCTCATCAATAAATAAGATGACATCTCTGTTTTTCTCCAGCTCGGTCATAATTGCTTTCATTCTTTCCTCAAACTGACCACGGTATTTTGTTCCGGCAACTAAACTTGCCAAATCCAAAGTGATCACACGTTTTCCGTAAAGAACTCTAGACACTTTTTTCTGTTGAATTCTTAATGCCAAACCTTCCGCAATCGCAGATTTACCAACTCCCGGCTCCCCGATAAGAAGCGGATTGTTTTTCTTTCTACGCGATAAGATTTGTGAAACTCTTTCAATTTCTTTCTCACGGCCGATTACAGGGTCTAATTTCCCGTCTCTAGCCAAAGAAGTTAAGTCTCTACCAAAGTTATCCAAAGTTGGCGTTTTACTTTTAGCAGAACCTAAATTTCCTGTAGGCTTTCTCATTTGCTCAAATTCCTCTCTTTCGTCGTCATCATCGTAAGCACTCATCTGTGGTGCTTCTCCTGAGTTTTTAAGCATCGTCTGGTACTCTCTTGAAACTCCTTCATAATCGATGTCGTAAGCTCCTAAGATATTTGAAGTAGGATCCTCATATTTATAAAGAATGCCTAAAAGCAAATGAACGGTATTAATCTCATTACTTTTATATTGTCTGCATTCTAACTCTGCACGCTTGATGGAATGATCTGCCATCTTCGTGAAAGAAATATTGGTAACCTCCTCAGAAATAGGATTAAGACTTGCTGTATTTAAAGTTTCAATTTTTCTTCTGATTTGTGTTAAATCCGCATTAAGGTTTTGAAGGATTTCTTTTGCAGAGTTTTCTGTTTTTATAATACCTAAAAGTAGATGTTCTGTATTAAGAAATTCACTTTTGAGCCTTTTTGCTTCGCTCTTGCTTTGTTTGAACACCTGGCTCAAACCTTGTGAAAACTTATAATCCATAATATATCTCATTAGAATAAAAGCAACATTGCCATTTATTCATTATCTAAATTACAAATATTTTACCAAAAATCAATAAATGACTTTATGGCAGAAAAAATTTTATTATCTTATTGAAAATGATTAAGTTTGTGATCCTCAAATTTTTTCTCATGAATCCCGAAATTGCTACTTATATCGGATATTCCGCTTCACTTTTCATCGTGCTGAGTTTCATATTGAAAGATATCAGAAAAATCAGAATTGTCAACATGATTGGTTGTATCTGTTTTGTCATCTATGGTATCTTCAGCGGAATGCTTTGGCCGGTAATTATCCCGAACGGATTAATTTGCTTTATCCAAATTTACCATCTTTTGGTGGCTAAAAAGAAATAATGCAAAGAAAAAAAATTATTACCTCTGCTTTCAGCAATTTATACACAGACCAGCGTATAGAAAAGGTTTGCAGAACGTTACATGAAAATGGCTACGAGATCGATCTCATCGGAAACGACTGGAATGGAGCCGAAGAAATGTCGCGACCGTATTCTTTTTCCAGGATTAAATTAATTTCCAAGAGTTTAAAAACTGCTTATTTCGAATTCAATTGGAAATTATACCATGAATTAAAGAAAAGAGCGGATGAAAATACCATTCTTCACGCAAATGATGTGGATGCTTTGCTTCCGAATTATTTAATTGCTAAAAAGCTGAATATTCCGCTAGTTTTCGATAGTCACGAAATTTTTTCGGAAATGCCTGCGATTCAGGGCAAAATGTCACAAAAATTATGGCGTTACCTTGAAAAAAAGCTCATTCCTGACATGAAATTCATGATTACGGCCAGTGGAAGCTATGCAAAATGGTTCAAAAAAAATTATCATGTAGATCCAATAGTAATTCAAAATGCACCTCGCAGATTTGAATTCGATCATGAAATTCAGGAAAATAATCCTAAAATTCTTTTATATCAAGGAGCAATTAATCCTTTTCGGGGGATTGATAAGGCTATTTTAGCGATGAAACATTTAGATAATGTCATATTTAAAATTGCCGGATTTGGTCCTAAAAAAGAGGAATATCAGGAATTGGTTATTCAGGAAAATCTTCAGGATAAAGTTCAGTTTATAGGAAAATTTAAACCTGAAAATTTACGAGATATCACCATTGCTGCCGATTGCGGAATGAGCATTGAAGAGAATGGGGGAGAAAGCTATTTTTATTCTTTGCCCAATAAGGTTTTGGATTGTATCCAGGCAAGAGTTCCTTTAATTTTATCTGGTCTTCCGGAATTACAGCATATCAAAGATCAGTTTGATGTGGGGGAGATCATTAAAGATCATGAGCCGGAAAGTATTGCTGCGGCGATACAAAAGGTTTTAGATAAAGGAAGAATAAATTATCAGTCTGAATTGGAAAAAGCAGCCAATACACTTTGCTGGGAAAATGAGGAAGTGAAACTGCTGCAGGTTTTTGAGCAAGCGGCAATGTCATTTTAAGCATGTAAAATGAATAACCTGAACATCTCAGCTTTCTTTTTTATTCTATTAATTATCACATCTTGTTCTAATAAAACAAAGGTTGATGCTCAAAATAATGTTTCGGAAATTCAATCTTCAATAAAATATTTTTCAGATAGTTTACTGATGGCTAATAATGATATTTTAGAAGATTATTTGGAAAAGTATCAATCTGAAAAGTGTGGAAATCAAAATTATACAAATAAGCAGCTGAAAGATAATTTTAAGGGAATAAAAATCATTAAGAATATCAGAAATAATGCTCAGCAAGATACTGTTTTTGTTGTTCCTTCATTTAATTATTGTGATGACGGTGAGTCTTATGTTTTTTATGACAAGTCTATTCCTCGGCTTTTAACAGATTCTTATTGCTGTAATCCTGATAATTTGTTTGTAATTGATGATATTAATGAAGATGGAATTAATGAAATTGGTATTTATTATTCAAGTTGTGTAAGCAGATATAAATCCTTGAGAATATTTAGTTTAAAACAAAATTATTGGCATGAAATTGCAAGATCTATGTTCGATATTAATACTCAGGATCCAGATAAAGTAGAATTCGGCGATTTAGTACTAAAAATAGAAAAGAATCAATTTAAGATCTGCAACTTTGAAGATGGAAAAACGGAATGGAAAATCGTAATAATGAAGTAAATGAAGCCGAAAATATTTCAACTCATTATTAAAAAAGAAAAATTTCTAATTTAGTATCTTTGCACAAAGAAAGTATAGAAATGACCATTAAAGAAAAACAGCAGGAAATTATCGACGAATTTGCGTTTCTTGACGATTGGGAGCAGAAATATGAATATATTATCGACCTTGGAAAAGAGCTGAAAGGCCTTGCGGAAGATAAAAAAAACGATGAAAACCTGATCAAAGGATGCCAAAGCAAAGTTTGGATTGATGCTGAATTTAAAGATGGAAAATTATTTTTTGATGCAGATTCTGACGGTATTTTGCCAAAGGGAATTGTTTCTCTTTTGGTAAGCATTTACAGCGGACATTCTACTCAGGAAATTTTAGATTCTGATTTCGAATTTATTGCCGAAATCGGATTGCAGGAGTTTCTTTCTCCTTCCAGAGCCAACGGTTTGATGGCGATGACAAAGCAAATTAAATTTTACGCAGTTGCTTATCAACTGAAGTCTTAGTCGTGACCAGAATTTTAGCATATCGATTTTCCGCTTTTGGCGATGTCGCAATGACAGCACCTGTATTTCGTGAATTTTTGGAGCAAAATCCTGATGTGGAAATTATTATGGTTTCCCGTAGTAATTTTGAGGATTTATTCGCAGATATTCCGAATGTTATATTTAAAGGAATCAACCTTGATGATTATAAAGGGTTTTTTGGATTAAGAAGATTATCCAACGAGTTGGTGAAAGAATTTAATCCGGATCTTATTGCGAATCTTCATGATGTAATCCGTACCAAAATTTTAGACAAAATTTACAGACGAAAAGGTTTAAAAGTCTTTAAAATAGATAAAGGAAAGGAAGAAAAGGAAAGGCTTACGGATATCTGGAATCTGGATAAAGTTCAGTTGAAAAAAACAGTTGAAAGATATGCCGATGTTTTTCGCGAAATGGGTTTTAAAGTAGAGCTTTCTCATCAGCTAAGACCAAAATCAGGTGAAAAATCCGGAATTGGGTTTGCACCTTTTGCACAGCATACAGGAAAAATGTATCCTTTAGAGAAATCTTATGAACTTGCTCGGGGTTTAGCTAAAAAATATCCAGTATATTTTTTTGGAGGCGGAAAAAAAGAAACTGAAACTCTTGAAAAGTGGGAGAGTGAGATTCCTAATACTAAAAGTTTATCTGGAAAATTAAGCTTAAGCGAAGAGCTTCAGAAAATTTCTGAACTTGAGCTTATGATTTCTATGGATTCTGCAAATATGCACCTTGCAAGCCTTGTGGGAACTAGATGTATTTCTATTTGGGGATCTACTCATCCTTATGCGGGTTTCTTAGGTTTCGGGCAAAGCGAAGAGGATGTTATTCAGGTAAAGGATCTTACTTGTAGGCCTTGTTCTGTTTTTGGTGACAAAGAGTGTTATCGGGGCGATTGGGCTTGTCTGGAAGAGCTAAGTGTACAGAAAATTATTGAAAAGATTTTATAGTTAAATTCCTCTCTATTTGAGAGGTTTTTTTATTTTCAATACTTGATAAGGATGATATAGGAAATTTCGGATCAGTTTCAAAACTTGGGGAGAAATTGTTTAGATGTATTTTTTGTCACGAATGCACGAATATTTTTATTCCCCACAGATCCTGCTCTATTTGTTGGTTTTTCGCAAAGCCGCAAAGATATTTTTTAATGCTTTATGTTTTTAAGCCGCAAGGATTTTATCAAAGATAAAATTGAGGGCTGCATATTATCGCCACGGATACTCGAATATTTTTATTCCCCACAGATCGTGCAGATTTTCAAAGATGCTGCTCTATTTGTTGGTTTTTCGCAAAGCTGCAAAGATATTTTTTAATGCTTTATGTTTTTAAGTCGCAAGGATTTTATCAAAGATAAAATTGAGGGCTGCATATTATCGCCACAGATACTCGAATATTTTTATTCCCCACAGATCGTGCAGATTTTAACAGATGCTGCTCTATTTGTTGGTTTTTCGCAAAGCTGCAAAGATATTTTTTAATGCTTTATGTTTTTAAGTCGCAAGGATTTTATCAAAGATAAAATTGAGGGCTGCATATTATCGCCACAGATACTCGAATATTTTTATTCCCCACAGATCGTGCAGATTTTAACAGATGCTGCTCTATTTGTTGGTTTTTCGCAAAGCTGCAAAGATATTTTTTAATGCTTTATGTTTTTAAGTCGCAAGGATTTTATCAAAGATAAAATTGAGGGCTGCATATTATCGCCACAGATACTCGAATATTTTTATTCCCCACAGATCGTGCAGATTTTAACAGATGCTGCTCTATTTGTTGGTTTTTCGCAAAGCTGCAAAGATATTTTTTAATGCTTTATGTTTTTAAGTCGCAAGGATTTTATCAAAGATAAAATTGAGGGCTGCATATTATCGCCACAGATACTCGAATATTTTTATTCCCCACAGATCGTGCAGATTTTAACAGATGCTGCTCTATTTGTTGGTTTTTCGCAAAGCTGCAAAGATATTTTTTAATGCTTTATGTTTTTAAGTCGCAAGGATTTTATCAAAGATAAAATTGAGGGCTGCATATTATCGCCACAGATACTCGAATATTTTTATTCCCCACAGATCGTGCAGATTTTAACAGATGCTGCTCTATTTGTTGGTTTTTCGCAAAGCCGCAAAGATATTTTTTAATGCTTTATGTTTTTAAGTCGCAAGAATTTTATCAAAGATAAAATTGAGGGCTGCATATTATCGCCACGGATACTCGAATATTTTTATTCCCCACAGATCGTGCAGATTTTAACAGATGCTGCTCTATTTGTTGGTTTTTCGCAAAGCTGCAAAGATATTTTTTAATGCTTTATGTTTTTAAGTCGCAAGGATTTTATCAAAGATAAAATTGAGGGCTGCATATTATCGCCACAGATACTCGAATATTTTTATTCCCCACAGATCGTGCAGATTTTAACAGATGCTGCTCTATTTGTTGGTTTTTCGCAAAGCCGCAAAGATATTTTTTAATGCTTTATGTTTTTAAGTCGCAAGGATTTTATCAAAGATAAAATTGAGGGCTGCATATTATCGCCACGGATGCTCGAATATTTTTATTTCCCACAGATCGCCTTTAGATTTTCCACAGATGATATCGTTGATTTTCTTTGTTTAACCTTTGCGGTCTTTTATAGGGAGAACAGTCTTGTGAGATTTAAAACGGGAGTTGTCAAAAAACTAGGGGTGGCTTTGTGTTCAATATGTAAAGTATAAGGAAAAGAATCTGCATCATTTGCAAAATCTGCGAGAGCAAAAAATTTCACCTTACATAATCTAAACTTTTTTGCCTAGTCCCCAACTTTTGTATTTGATCCAAAAAACTTCAGAATGCAACTCAGAGGAGTCAAAGATAGAAACTTCTTTATATTCAGATTAACCAAACTTTTTGCTTAGCCGCCAACTTTTGCGCCTGATCCTAGAAAGGTTTGGTGAGACTTAAAACGGGAGTTGTCAAAAAACTTGGCGGGGCTTCGTATTCAATATGTAAAGTGTAAGGAAAAGAATCTGCATCATCTGCAAAATCTGCGAGAGCAAAAAAATCCCATGAATAGAGTAGAAGTAGTATAAAATAAAAAAATCTCCCTTAGAAAAGAGAGATTTTTGTGGGCCCTGAGGGATTCGAACCCCCGACCCTCTGGGTGTAAACCAGATGCTCTGAACCAACTGAGCTAAGAGCCCTAAATTTTTTAAAGGTGTTAGGAACCTTTGTGGGCGATGAGGGATTCGAACCCCCGACCCTCTGGGTGTAAACCAGATGCTCTGAACCAACTGAGCTAATCGCCCTCTATACTTGTTATCCTCGTTTAGAGTGGTGCAAATATACGACTTATTTTATAACCTCCAAATTTTTTTCTAAAAATTCTCCCACAACAAAGTTACTTCCGCCGATAAAAATCATTTCTTCGTTTGTAGAAGCTTCTTTTGCAGAAAGATACGCTTCCTGTACAGAATCGAAAATTTTATAAGAAATTTTTGCCTCGATTAGCAAATTCTCGTAATCTTTTGGGTGTCTTCCTCTGTTGATGGCTGGTTTCGCAAAATAAAAATCAGAATTTTCAGGTAATAATTTCATGACCTCATCTATTTTCTTGTCATTCACGAACCCCAAAATGATATGCTTATGCCTATCAATTCCTCTTAATTGATTAAAAACATACTCCAAGCCTGCCTGATTGTGTCCCGTATCGCAAATCGTCAAGGGGCTTTTTGAAAATTCAAACCAACGGCCGATAAATCCTGTGTTTTTGTGAACGTTTGACAAGCCATTCTCAATATTCTGATCGGAAATCGTAAGATTTAATTTTTTTAATTCTTCAACTAAAGCGACTGCTACTTTGATGTTATTTGCCTGATAATCTCCTTTTAAGTCGGATTTTAAATCAGATTGTATCACTGTTGCATCAATAAAAGGAGTTTTTTCTTGCGCTGCTTTATTTTTGATGATGCTTCTTACAACCTCATTTTCATCTCCGCAAACGATGGGGATAGAGTTTTTTATAATTCCTGCTTTTTCTCTTGCGATTTCTTCGATCGTGTCGCCTAAAAGATTTTGATGATCGAGCTGAACATTGGTAATGGCTGAAACCAGGGGTTTAATAATGTTGGTGGCATCAAGTCTTCCTCCTAATCCTACCTCAATAATCGCAAAATCGACATTTTGCTGACGAAAATATTCGAAAGCCATTAAGGTTGTAAATTCAAAAAATGACGGACGAATTTCTTCAGGAAGTTTTTTAAGCTTCTGAATAAAATTGAAGATGAACTCTCTTTCAGACTGTTTTCCGTTTACTTTTATACGCTCTGTAAAATCAATAAGATGTGGAGAATTGTACAACCCAACCTTGTATCCGGCTTCCTGAAGAACCGACGCCAGCATATTGCTGGTAGACCCCTTACCATTAGTTCCGCCGATATGTATGCATTTTATTTTGTCTTGTGGATTATCAAAAAGGGCACACAGTTTTGTGATATTTTCTAAACCCGGTTTATAAGCATTTACTCCGTCCCTCTGATAGTTGGGTGCCTGCACGAAAAGCCATTCTACGGCCTCGTGATATTGTTCGTTTGTCATGGTGCAAATTTGTCAAAAGTTTTTGAAAATAAAATATTAATTTTTTAAAACTGTAACTTTTTTATATTTGGTTCGTCTAATTCGGAAAAAGCTTACTATGAAAAAAGTTTGGATTGTTGTTTTTGGACTAACTTGTCTGGGTTTAAGTGCCCAAAAAAAGTGGTCTCTGAGGGAATGTGTAGACTATGCCACGCAGCATAATCTTCAGGTGATCCAGAATGAATATTCAAAACAAATCCAGGATAATAACCTAAAAATCGCAAAGAAAAACTATCTTCCCTCTGTTTCGGCCAGTGTAGGAAATACCGTGAGTTTCGGACAGACCTCCTTCGGAACCGGAAGTTTGAGAAACGACAGATTCAGCAACAGTTCTAATATTGGTGCAGATATCCTGGTATACAACAACAGAAGGCTTGAAAAAACAATTAGAAAAGTAGAATTTGATGTGGAAGCAAGCCAGTATGATATTGAAACCATCAAAAATGATATTTCTCTTCAGATTGCTCAGCAATATTTAACGACATTATTAAATAAAGAAATTGTAAAAATTTCTGAGGCTGCGGTTGAAAATGCTCAAAAGCAATTCGACAGAGCGAAAATTACAACCCAGGTGGGAACAACGGCTCAAACGGTATTGGCAGAAGCTGAAGCGGCGTGGGCAAGAGAAAAACAGAATCTAAAAACGGCTGAGATCAATGTCGGGCGAAGTTTATTTGCGTTGGCTCAATTGTTACAGCTGCAGGAATACAAAGATTTTGATGTGGACGATGTTTCTGTTCCGGATCAGTTGACTCCTGAATTAAAATCAGTTGATGAGGTTTTAGCGACGGCTTATGAAACACAACCTCAGGTAAAAGCTGCGGAAAGCAGAATAAGATCGGCACAGGCGCAAATTGAAGTGGATAAAACAGCTTTTTATCCGTCACTTACAGCAAGTGCAGGAGTTGGAAGTTTCTATAATAACCTTTTGAATACAAATAATATTGGTTCAGCATTGTTATATATTCCTGAAAAAGGATTCTTTACACAATATAAAGATAACTTTGGTCAGCAGGCTGCTGTTTCGTTAAGCATCCCGGTTTTTAATAAAGGAATTACAAAGCTTCAGGTTGAACAGTCGAGAATTAATGAAAGTGCAGCGAAGATCACTTTAGAGCAACAGAAACAAACAGTGAGACAGAATGTTCAGAAGGCACAGTTTGACGTTGATGCGAACTATGAAATTTACGTTTCATCCGTAGAAGCAGAGAAAAGTACAAAATTGGCACTGGAGTTTGCAGATAAAAGCTATGCAGCGGGTCGCTCAACGATTTATGATGTGAACGTGGCGAGAAATAATTACGCGAATGCACAAGGTTCTGTGGCTCAGGCAAAATTTAATTATCTTTTCAGTCTTAAATTATTGAATTTCTATGCGGGAATTCCACTAAGTTTGTAAAATGTCTATTCAGTCTTTAGAAAAATATTTACCCCAAAATACACTGCAATATTTAAAAATTTGGTTTGCAGATTATTATATTCATATAAAAGTAACACGAAACAGAGATTCAAAATTGGGAGATTATCGGAAGCTCCCGGATAATTCCCATGAAATTACGATAAATTCTACTTTAGTACCACAGCTTTTTTTCTTTGTTTTAACCCACGAACTGGCTCATCTTATTGCCTTCGAAAAATACGGAAGAAGAATTTCTCCTCACGGTAATGAGTGGAAAGATACTTTCAGAAAGATGCTATTACAAAGTGTCGGTGTTTATGAAGAAAAACTGAGGCCAATTATCATTAAATTCTCAAAATCCCCAAAGGCGAACTTCATGTCGAGCCCCGAGTTGGTTAAGTGTTTTCACATTGATAAACAGGATGATAACACGGTTTTTATTGAAGAATTAAAAAAAGGAGATCACTTTATCTATCGCAACGAAAAGTATTTATTAGAAGGTCTGATTAAAAAAAACTATCTTTGTCAGAACCTGGCTACCGGAAGAAAGTATTCTTTCAAACCTTTGGCGAGGGTAGAAAAATTTGCTTAATAATGTCAAAATCAGATAAATACTGTGTGATAATGGCGGGAGGAATCGGAAGCCGATTCTGGCCAATGAGTACACAGAAGTTTCCAAAACAATTTCAGGATATTTTAGGAGTTGGTCGCACAATGATTCAGCAGACCTATGACAGAATCAATAAGCTAATTCCAACGGAAAATATATTTGTTATTACGAATAAGGAATATGTGGAGCTTTCTCATCAGCAACTGCCGGAAATTCCACAGGAGAATATTGTAGGTGAACCCTTGATGAAAAATACCTCTGCCTGCAATTTGTATATGGCGAATAAAATTGCGGAGATTGACCCTAATGCAACCATGGTGGTATTACCCGCAGATCATTTGATTTTAAAAGAGGAAACTTTTTTAGAAAAAATTGAGATTGCCTTTAAAATAGCAGCAGAGCACGAGTATCTGGTGACATTAGGAATTACTCCTACGCGTCCTGATACGGGATACGGATATATTCAGTTTGTAGATAAGCATGATTCCGATTATTATAAAGTAAAAACCTTTACCGAAAAACCCATTCTTGAAATTGCCAAAAGCTTTTTAGAAAGCGGCGATTTTCTGTGGAATGCAGGGATTTTTATATGGAACGTGAAGAGCATTCATCATGCTTTTGAAACTTACCTTCCGGAGATGACTCAGCATTTTATGGCTTGTGAATACAACGCAGGAAATGAACAGAGCTGTATTGAACTTATTTATCCTAAAGTTCAAAAAGTTTCTATTGATAACGGAATTTTAGAAAAAGCTAAAAATGTATATGTAATTCCGGCAGATTTGGGTTGGAGCGACCTAGGTACATGGACTTCCGTTTATGAAAATGCGGAAAAAGATGAGAATGAAAATGCGGCCAATTTAAAGCATCTTTTAACTTACAATTCTAAAGGGAATATTATTCGTTTAAAAAACAATAATAAGGCTGTAATTATCGATGGTTTAGATGATTATATTATTGTTGATACCGATAAAGCTCTTTTAATTTGTCCGAGAGGTCACGATCAAATGATCAAAGACTACGTTCTCGATCTGAAAAACTTCAAAAAAGGGGATAAATTCATGTAAAATAATTGGCATAACTTCTGCCAAGTTTTTTGACTATGAGAAAAATAACATCCAAATTCACATTGTTTATTTTCTTGATTATAGGTGTTTTAGCGTATAGTCAGGAAAACAAAAAGTTTGCTAATATTTCAAGTGTTCTTAACGGAATTATTCCCAACGAGCGCGTAGATTTTTGGGTATTGGTTCATAATGAATATGGTAGAAATAATGAGGTGAGAACTTCCGGAAAAAAGAAAGATTATACACCTCAAACTTCAGGATTTAACTTGTTTCCAAGTGAAGACAGCTTTTATTATGTCGTCTATTCATCGGGCGGAAATATCAATTATGTAACAGATTTTGAGGGTTTAAGAAAGTTTGTCGGTAAAATAGATAATGCTGAAGAGGCTGCTATTGTAGCAACAATCGATGGTTACCTTATTGATGAGGAATTCAAAGATATTGCGGCCAGTTATTCTGAAGATAAAATGAATTATTATCTTGATTTGGGAAAACTAACTTCCAAAGAATGCCCATATCAGAAAAAACACTTTACTTTAACCGTAAATAAAGCGGCCGGAACGATAAAAGACATAAAAGATAACGGAACTTATATTGAGCTTTACAACAAAAAATGCCCAAATAATCCTCGACTTCTAAAAATCGAAAAAAAGGAAGAACCAAAAAATGAACCTAAAAAATCAACCCGATCTACCCGCAGATAATTCCTACGAAACAGAACGATTGATCCTCCGTCCGATGTCTTTGAAAGATGGAGAATTTATTTTCGATTTGTATAACAGACCGAAATTTATTCAATATATCGGTGATCGTAATATTAAAACGGTTGCTGATGCTGAAAATTACATCAAAAACCGGTTTATGCCTCAGTTTGAAAAGCTAGGCTTTGGCAATTATTTGATCTTAACGAAAGAGGGAAATCATAAAATAGGTGGAGTAGGAATCTTCGAAAGGGAAGGTTTGGAAATCGTAGATATAGGATTTTCTTTACTAGATGAGTTTGAAGGAAAAGGTTACGCTTATGAAGCTGCCTTAAAAGTAAAATCTATCGGAATGGATGATTTTGGATTAAAGAAAATTTCCGCGATTACTTCAAAAGATAATTATTCTTCTCAGAAATTAATCGAAAAATTAGGTTTGAAATATCAAAAAATGGTGATGATTCCCGATGATAATGAAGAATTAATGTACTACGAAACATTAGACTAAATCACAAATCACACAAATATTTTCACCAACTTCACCGCTAGCAGTGTTATTCGTGAAAATATTTGTGAAATTAGTTTTCAAGAAAAAATTATCCTTCCAAAATTTGCGCTGCCGCTGTTTTCGATGTCACTTTTTCGATAACTCTTGTACAGATTCCGTTTTCATCAAAGATAAAAGTCGTTCTTACGATGCCCATATAGGTTTTTCCGAACGTTTTTTTCTCTTTCCAAACTCCGAATTTCTCAATAATATCACGATTTTCATCAGCAATTAAGTCATAAGGAAAAGCAAATTTGCTATGGAAATTTTTCTGCTTTTTTACAGAATCACCGCTTATTCCCAATAACTGAAATCCTTCTTTTTCCAGCATTGAATAATTGTCGCTTAAATTACAGGCTTCCACCGTGCAAGTCGGTGTGCTTGCCTGAGGATAAAAGAAAACAACCAGTTTCTTACCCAGTAATTTTGATGATTCTATTGTATTTCCATCCTGATTGATTCCTTCAAATTCAGGTAATTGATCTCCAACTTTCAACATAATGATTTATTTTTGTTCAAATTTAATGGTTACATGACAAAAAAGCAAAGAGCAGAATTGGTTCAGTCAGAATTAGAAAAACTATATCCGGAAGTTCCTATTCCATTAGATCATACCGATCCCTATACGCTGATGGTGGCAGTCGCATTATCTGCACAGACAACCGATAAAAAGGTCAATCAGGTAACGCCTGATCTTTTTGCCGTTGCCGGAACGCCGCAAAGAATGGCAAAACTGGAAGAGTTTCAGATTAAAGAACTGATCAAGGAAATCGGATTAGCCAATACAAAGGCAAAAAATCTAAAAAGAATGGCAGAATTGCTTCTGGAAAGACATGATGGAGTGGTGCCGCAAACCTATGAAGAGCTGGAAGCCCTTCCCGGAGTTGGTCACAAAACGGCTTCTGTGGTAATGAGCCAGGGCTTTGGATTTCCTGCTTTTCCTGTCGATACGCATATTCACAGATTGATGACGCAGTGGAAACTGACTTCCGGTAAAAATGTGGTGGAAACAGAAAAAGATGCTAAAAAAATATGGAAAGAAGAGGTTTGGAATAAACTTCATCTCCAGATTATCTTTTACGGAAGAGAGTATTCGCCAGCAAGAGGAAAGGGAGAGAAAGATTTTATTACGAAAATGCTATTTGAGAAATAATTTTAAAATTCAGCAAAAAGGAATATATTTGAGTAAACATCAAATTCCTATTCATGAACAAAATTATTATTTCGTTATTTCTCGTTGTTTTCAGCATTTGTAAAAGTCAGATTCACCGTTTTTATTATGAGCTGAATTATAAGCCATCTACAAAATCTCCTGAATTAAAGAAAGATATTTTTTATCTCGATACAAAGGATAATACTTCGGTTTTTGTGCGAAAAGAAAAAGTAGAGTCCGATTCTCTGTTTTTGGTTAATCCTGAGCTTACACAATCGATTACGCCTTACGGAACGATGAATTTCAGGATTTTAAAAGACATTAAGAATAAATCGGTTTCTTTCAAGGATGATCTTTTTATTGGAATTCTTGCTTATAAGGAAAATGTAGAGTTTCCGTGGAAAATCTCTCAGGAAAAAGGAAGTTTTGAGCAATATCAAACTCAAAAAGCCGAAGTGAATTATGGCGGAAGAACCTGGGTCGCATGGTTTGTACCAGATATTCCACAATGGGATGGGCCGTATGTTTTTATGGGACTTCCGGGATTGATTGTTGATATTAAAGATTCTGCCGACGAATATCATTGGAAGCTACTTGGAAGTAAGAAAATACCTAACGCAGATTTGTCTCTTAAAGGCTCAATGGATGGCGAACAGCAGGTTTCCAAAGAAGCTTATCTTAAAAATAAAAAAATGATCATGCAAGATCCGATGCCGATATTTATGCAGGCAATGATGAATATTGATAAAGATTCAAAAGTAATGATGAAAATGCGTCAGCAGGCAGATGATTATAAAAAGTATTTTCAGAAAAATGATAATTCCATTGAAAAATAAAATAAAAACAACCTGATTAAAGGTTGTTTTTTCTTTTAAATATCCAACAGTCTTCTATGGTAATTGATTTGCCCTAAATGATAGCCTAAATGTCCAAAAAGATGGATCAAAAAGTATCCGGTTGTCATTTTGTAACCTAAAGCTTCCAGCGGATATTCTTTTTCAAGATCTTCAGCAGATAATTTTTCCAGGGAAGAATTTACCACTTCTATTGTTTTTTCCACTTGCGATATCAATTCTTCACGCGGAATATTCTTTAACGAAAATTCAAGCTCACGATCTCGTATATAACCGGAGTTTCCAAGGTATGCACCAATAAAATGATTGATATTTCCTACCAGATGAAGACATAAATTCCCACCAGAATTCAAGATGTTTTTATCTATTTTCCAGATAGCGTCTTCGTTGGTATAGGCTTGAATTTCTTTTTTTAATTGAGTTAAATCTCTCGTGAAAAGAGATTGTAGACTTGCTGTGATCATTTTTAATTAAATTTTAAGTATAAATCTAAAGTAAAAAGTCACAAAAATTAATTTGTGACCTTTATTTTATTTAAAATTACTTCTGTTTTTTAGCCCAAAGTTCCATTTTTCTGTTCAAAACATCCAAAGGAAGGCATCCTTGGCTCAACACTTCATCGTGAAAACTTGCCAAATTGAATTTTGCACCCAATTGTTTTTGATATTTCTCTCTCAGCTCACGAATTCTTAACGAACCGATTTTGTAGCCTAAAGCCTGTCCCGGCATCGCCATATACCTTTCCACTTCGGCAGTTGCTCCCGCTTCATCATAAGAAATATTGCTTAAAAAATATTTAATAGCCTCTTCTCTAGACATTTTTCCTGAATGAATTCCGGTGTCTACAACCAATCTTACGGCTCTCAACATCTGATCGCTCAGATACCCCATTTTCTGATAAGGATCTGTGTATAAGCCGAATTCCGGACCTAAAGTTTCACAATAATGCGCCCAACCTTCGCCATACGCTCCAAACCAACCGAATCTCATAAACTTAGGAAGTTTTGTATTTTCCTGTTGCAAAGAAACCTGATAATGATGCCCCGGAATTGCCTCGTGAAGGAAAAGAGATTCCATCCCTGAAGTGACATTGAATTTCGAGGGATCAGGAAGCGGAACATAGAAAATCCCAGGTCTTTTGCCATCTGGAGTTCCCTGAATATATTCGGCACTCGCACTAGCTTCTCTGAATTTTTCCGTTTGTCTGATCTCAAATTTCGTTTTCGGAGTTACACTGAACATGGTTTTCAACTTTGGAGTAATCTTCGTTAAAACACCATTAAATGCTGCTAAAACTTCCTTTGAAGTCTTATAAGGCATCGCTTTTTCATCCGTTTTTACGAAATTGATGAATTCTTCCAACGTTCCGGTAAAACCAACCTGTTGTTTTACTTTTTCCATTTCCGCACGAAGCATTGCCACTTGCTGAAGTCCGATTTTATTGATCTCATCTGTGGAAATATTGGTGGTCGTCCAGCTTTTTGCATAAAACTGATAGATTTCCTTTCCGTTTGGAAGGCTGTTGTATCCATCGGTATCACGACCTTTCGGTAAATATTCCTTTTCTAAAAAATCACCCATTTTAGTGTAAGCCGGGATGATTTTTTTAGTGATGGCGTCTTTGTAAAGCGCTGAGAATTTATCTTTCTGAGCTTGAGTAAAATTCTTCGGAAACTTTTTAATTGGTCCGTAAAAAATATTTTTATCAGGATCGGTAGAAACAATTTCTTCCGCTCTCATCTGAGGAATCATTTTGATAACCAGTTTTTTAGGTAAAACCATTTTATTGGTAATTCCTTCACGGAAATTATCCTGAGCCGCATTCATCCAGTCCGGAAATTTATCCATTCTTTGAAGCCAGTCGTTATAATCTTTTTCTGTTTTAAAGGGCTGACTACCTTCTCCGCTTCCGTACAGAGGGAAATTCAGAGGAAGGCCTCCAAACTGTGTGAAAGGGATATATTCCGGGTGATAGGCGTAAGCTTCAATTTTATCTTTTAGGGTAAAATCCAGCACATCGTATACCACTTTATCTTCATCTGAAAGACTTTTATAATCTACATTATCCAGCTGTTTCTGAACAGAATTATAAAAGGCTACTTCTCCGGAAATAAAATCTTTATCGATATTGATGGGCAATTGGTCGTTATACCTCAAATCACCTTGTGAAGTGGCTTCCAAAGGATATAATTTAAGATATTGCTCATAATAATTGGACGCAATAGAATCGAGATTGGATGGCGTAACTTTCGTGAGCGGCGAATCCGACTTTTTGCAGGAAGCAAGACCAATAATAAGTCCTACGCCTAAAATACTTTTCGATAAAATGTTTTTCATTTTTCAGAATCTTTATGAAAACAAAAGTAAGTATTATTGGAATATGCCGAATTAATAATTAAAGCGGATTTTTTAAAAATACTTTTCAAAATATTTTTCACGTTCAATCTATTTTTTATCTTTGTTGCTAACGTTTAACAATCATACTATTACAGTTCTTTTTTAAGAAATAATGAAAGGGATTTTAAAAATTTACCATCCGGACGAAACGCTAAAGTACAATATTAGAAATACTTATTGTAAGGCAGTTTACAGCAACCAACAGCATTTTTTAGAGGTTGAAATTACTACGGATGACGGTTTGGATCACGTAGATGATGATTCTTTACAGTACAATTTTCCTCAGCTTTCGCTGGAAGTTTTCGATTTTCCTATCGACTCCGCGGAAATAGAAGGAAAAACAATCACAATCAACGATTCTGATGAGGATACCTACACCGAGGTAGATCTTTTTGACGACGAGGAGGCTTTTATCTATGATAATGAGCTTTTGTTTGAAAAAAGTGAAGACGGAGAGTTACAGGTGATCTGGAAAGGCACAATTGACGATTTCTATACAGGATCTGATACGCCGATTCCTTTCAGATTAAAATGCGAATTTAAGCAAGATGATATTGAGGTAGACGAAGATTAATTCTAATTTTCATCCTCCCTATTTTTTTATAGATCAGATTTCTTTTCAAACCTGTTTTGGAGAGAAATTTGCTATTTTTGAGTAATAACAATTTTTTAAGTTGTTTTTAAGCTATTTTTAAGACACGAATTAATAATATTCCATTATTTTTGTCGTTAAAACTTTTATAAAAATACACATTAATGCTGTTAACGGAACTTACTACGATGTTGTTTGCACAAGTTGCTACACCTGCAGTGGCTGCAGAAGATTTAGAATTTTCATTTTGGAAGATCATGTTCCACGGTGGGGCTTTCGCTAAAATAGTGATGGTTACCGTGATCGCATTGGGTATATTTTCCGTATATCTGTTTTTTGAACGTTTTTTCTTTATTAAAAGATTAACCTCGAAAACAGATTCCAATTTTATGGATAATATTGAAGATTTCATTAAAGAAGGCAAAATAGAATCGGCAGCAGATTATTGCAAAAGACAGAATTCTCCGGAAGGAAGGATTTTAGAAAAGGGAATTTCAAGACTGGGGCGTCCTGTTTCAGATATTGTAAGCGCAATGGAATCTCAGGCTCAGGTGGAGGTTGCCAATATGGAGAAAAACCTGAATCTTTTGGCAGTGGTACCAAGTATCGCTCCAATGTTGGGACTATTGGGAACGGTAATCGGGATGATTATTGCGTTCTTTAATCTATCCCATGCCACAGGATCTTTCTCTCCAAAAACTTTGTCTGAAGGTATTTACACGGCTTTAGGACAAACGGCGGTGGGTCTTGCAGTGGCTATTCCGGCTAACTTTTTCTACAATATTTTATTAACGAGAATTGATAAATTTGTATTAAAGGCACAAAATATGTCTGGAGAATTTTTAGATCTTATCAATAAACCTTTATAATTTTTCTTATGAAACCGAAAGGTTCCATCTGACCATTTAAAAACAATAAAAGTAAAACAGATGAAAATTCAGAGAAGAAATAAAGCGAATCCAGAATTCAGTTTAGCAGCGATGACAGACGTTATCTTGCTGATGCTGATATTCTTTATGATTACATCTACAGCGGCCAATCAGAGTGCCATAGATGTGAAACTACCAAAAGCAGATACGGCGGCAGATAATGTTCCTAATCCTTTGGTGGTAAGCGTGAAGCCGGACGGATCTTATTTTGTAGATGATAATCCGGTGTCAAGAGATCAGTTGGAACCCACGGTGGTAAGTAAATTGGCCAACCAGACCAACAAATCTTTTACCATTCGTGCAGATGAAAATACGATGCACAAAGACGTGGTATTTGTAATGGAAATTGCTGAAAAAAATAAATTTAATATCGCCATTGCAACGGTTAAAGATAAATAATACAACCGGAATTTCCGGTAAGGATCATTTCAAGATGAGAAGCCATATTGTAAACAAAGACGAGGAAAATAGAGATCGGGTAAAAAGTGCATTGCTTTCCATCCTGGTTTGGTCTGCCATCCTGTTGTTTGTTTTTTTATATAAATTAAAACCCGAAATAGAGAAGCAACCCGAAGTGGTGAATACTATGCTTGTGAATTTCGGAGACAACAGAAATGGTAACGGAATTGAAGAGCCTGCCGAACAGGAAGGAAGTTTAGCTGCGGCGACGGAAGAAGTAACTCCGGAACCCATTGAAACGCCTGTTCCAGAAACAAAAACCGTCATTAAGCCGGAACCTAAACCAGAACCTGTTGCAAAAAAATCTGAACCGACAGATAAAGTACTAACGGGAAATAATTCTAAAGTTTCCGTATCTAAAAAAGAAGAATCTAAAAAAGCTGATAAAGCATCAACAAGCACATCAGCATCTAAGAATACTAAAAAATCTGGTGCTACAACTGCCAATTCTAAAACCGGAAGCGGAGACGGAAAGGGAAATGCAGCCATTGGAAATTTAATTAAAGGAAGAGGAACGAAAGCGGGAAGTCAAGGTGACGGAACGGGAGTAGGAAATGCAGGAGATCCTTTAGGAGGCGACGGAAACGGAGACAGTAAAGTCGGAATCGACAGAAAATTGGTTGGCTTTATTCCCGGAACAATGGGAAGAGGCGGAGCGCAACCATCAAACAGCTGTACGGCAAGCGGAACAATTACCGTTGCCTACACCGTAGATAAAGCCGGAAATGTAGTTTCTGCAAGAAGACTTAGTGGAACTTCAGATCCTTGTATCTCATCAAACGCGGTGGCTTGGGTTAAGAAATATGTAAAAGCTGAAAAAGCCAATGTTTCTTCCACCGGATCTTATAAAATTACTTTCTAAAAATACAAAAGCACTTTATTCAAGTGCTTTTTTTATTTCGTTGATTCTGTTGATAACGGGAAGAGCAAATATTCCGCTGGTCTGAAGATATAGTTCGTAGAATGTTTTTGCTTTGCCTAAAAATTCATTATTCTGACTAGTTTTACCATTAAAATAGAAAAGGTTACCCAGCATTTCGTAATAATCTTTGTGGTCTCTTTCCTGTCTTTCGTTCACGATTTCAATAATTTCTTCTTTTGATTTCGATGCAAGCGTTGTAAAATCAAATTTGAAAATGTCTTTCATTAATGTTTCGAAGTCCAATTCTTTCTGCATTAAACTTTCTTCAGGTTTATCTAAAATCAGCTTTTCTAACGCTTGAGTTAACTGACGTATTAATCTTAATGTAAATTCTTTATCTGTAATCATAATCGGTTTGCTTGTTTAATTTTTATAATGAGTTGTATATAAAATCGCGAAGGTGTATTCGGAGACTTCAATTACTTCTCATCATTATTGTTTTTATTTTTTTTATAATCTAGAAAGGTCGTTTCGGATATTTTTTTGATAGATTTCAGTACGTCGATTTTATCTAACGTAGCTTTTTGATCTTTAACTGTTTCAAGTAAAACTTGAAACCTTGATTTTCTATCCAATCCATTTTTAATTAATGCTGCATTTAAGCTTTCTATTGTAGACAAGATCGCTAATTCATTGATACTTGCCATATCTCTAATATTTTCACCCTGCAATGCTCTGGCGGGGTTTGCCTCTTGCCATTCTTTTGCTGTACATCCAAATAATGCGATATTCAGTAGATCTGCTTCTCCGGCGTACAATAGCCACTCTTTTGCTTTGGAGAAATTTGTTTTTGGGATAATATAATTTTTTACTGCGTCTGTATGTATTGTATAATTAGCTTTTGTTAAAATTCGTCTTACATTCCATTCTAATCCATGTTCATTACTTTCAATTTCTTTTAACCGTTGATATTCTTTAATAATATAAAGTTGAAACACCGGACTGATCCACATGGCGAAGTTGAATGCAATATCTTTATGAGCATAGGTTCCTCCATATTTTCCAGCGGTTGAAATAATTCCAATAGCATCAGTACTATCAGCCCATTTTTTTGGAGTCATGTTAAAGCTGTTTAAACCAGACTGTTTCCTAAAGGTGTCGAATTCGACACCTTTAAAATCTGGATTATGTAAACCTTCCCAAACTCCAAGATATTCAAGAGTATTACGATTTCGCATCCAATTCCTTATATGATCATCTCCTTCCTGTCCTTTTGCAATGTCAGTAAGACAAATATAATCTTGATTATCAATATTCTTTATTCCTATTTCAATATCTTGTACCTTTATAAATAATTTTTTCGCCATTTTTATGTTTTTAATTTAGAATAATCCATCACCAGCTAGCAATTAACTAGCATCACCCACTTTTAAGCAAAGAAAAGATGCGCCAGCACAATCGCAGTAATAACGCCTACCAAATCAGCCAAAAGCATGGCAATTACCGTATATCTCGTGTTTTTGACGGCTACGGCTCCGAAATAAACGGCAATCACGTAAAACGTCGTATCTGAGCTTCCCTGAAGAACTGCCGCCAACTTCCCCTGAAAACTATCCGGACCGAAAGTGGCCATCGTATCCATCATCATTCCACGGGCTCCTGAGCCAGATAATGGTTTGATCAAAGCAGTCGGAAGTCCGTCCACAAATCTTGCATCTAAATTGGATGCATTGGCAACCCATTTCATTCCGTCAATAATGACTTCAAAAACGCCGGAAGTTCTTAAAAGTGAAATCGCGATCAACATTCCCACCAAATAAGGAATGATCTTCACACTTGTTGTAAAACCTTCCTTTGCACCGTCCACAAATGCTTCAAAAACATTGATCTTTTTATAAACTGCACCCAATACAATTGCCACGAAAATAAAAAGAATAAGTCCGTTACTTAAAACCTGACTGAATATATCCAACGCTTCTTTACTCAAACCGGTAAGATACCAAACGAGAAGACCAATCAATGCCGAAATTCCTCCGATATAGGCTAAAAGAACAGGTTTTAAAAGATTTATTTTTTGATAAATTGAAACGATAATCATCGCAGCTAAAGTTGCTGCAAAAGTAGCGATCATGCAGTACAGGAAAATATCCGTCGGGTTTTTAGAACCTGCAGAAGATCTCAATGCAATGATCGAAACCGGAATTAACGTCATTCCTCCGGCATGAAGGCAGAGAAACATAATCTGAGAATTACTCGCCGTATCTTTATTCGGGTTTAAACTTTGAAGACTTTCCATCGCTTTTAATCCAAAAGGAGTTGCCGCATTATCCAAGCCCAGAAGATTGGCACTGAAGTTCATCAGCATATGTCCAAAAGCGGGATGGTTTTTCGGAATTTCAGGGAATAATTTTGAGAAAAATGGTTGAATTAATCGACTTAAAAGATTAATTCCGCCCGCTTTTTCTGCAATGCTCATGAAACCCATGAACAAAGCCATAATCCCAATCAGCCCCAGACAGATTTTCACTGCGGTTTCGGAAGTTCCGATCACGCCGTCTGTTTCCTGAACGCGGTAGACATTTACTTCCTGTTTTAAAGAATCGGTTTTATAATAAATTCGGTTGTCTTCAAAACTGTTTTTTTTCATCAAACTGTCTCGCACGATAGGTGCAACAACATTCATTTTTTGTGTTGCAATTTTCACCGTATCGCCGCCTTTTCCTACCACCATATCATTGAAAATAGTTTTGTAGTTGCTTGATGAGACGTATTTTATACTGGCAATGGCAATGGCAATAATGATAAATGCCGACCAAATTCTGCTGAGAACCATTTGTTTGAATTAAGATTGTTTAAACTTATCAAAAAAACTTCAGATTACAAAGAGACGGTGAATTTTTAAGTTATTGCGAGGAATGAAATGATGAAGCTGTCTTTTAATATCAATTGGAACGGGCTTTAGCCCGTTTAACAAGTATAGAGGATCAGAATTGGCTTTAGCCAAAACCTAACAAAAATAAATGATAAATATTGGAAAGCTTAGATTCCTCCGAAAAGACAAACGTTGAAAGAAAAGGAATAATTGAATATGAAAATAGGTTATTTTTCATCAAGATAAACCAAAAATCCTTCAAAATTATCATCCAGATTTTTCAAAACTTTGGCTTCTTTCATTTTCTTTTCCAATCCATCAATGAAAAAACTTTTTTCAAAAAACTGGCGGTGAATTCCGGGCAATAATTCTCTGTAAAAATTCATTCCGAATGCGTTGTTATGAAGATCCATTTTGGTTTCCAAAGGTTTGTTGGGAAATAATTCTTCGTGCATATCGGTGATTTTTTTGCAGAAATCAAGAGCTTTCTCAGGAGAGGAAACTTTTGAGCAGTACATCGTAATAAAACAGCACCAAAGTGCGTGTCTGAAAGCATTACCTATTCCGTTATTAGAAGCCGTTTTCGGGAACTTTTTCTGAGCAATGGTAAAAGCCTGGACGGTAGCATGAAAACTTAATATGGCGAAAATAGGATGGGGGAGAACAAGCCCTAAAAGACGACAAATCTTTTTAAAGCTCATGCTTCGGATCGTATTAAAAAATATTTTAAAAGTTCTCATCAATAAAAATCTCTCCCTAATTAGAGAGAGATTGTAGTATTTTGTTACAAATCGTTAAGCATTTACTGCTAATAATTTTACTGTTTTAGCAACGGTTTCCTGTATTTCAGTTCTTTTCACGATGAAATCTACAAAACCTTTTTCCTGAAGGAATTCCGAAGTCTGGAAACCTTCCGGTAAGTCTCTACCGATCGTTTCACGGATAACTCTTGGTCCTGCAAAACCGATCAATGCTTTTGGTTCAGCCATAATAATATCGGCTGTCATTGCGAAAGAAGCGGTAATTCCACCAAAAGTAGGGTCACAAAGGTAAGCGATATATAAAAGTCCTGCTTCTGAAAGCTGAGCCAATTTAGCCTGAACTTTTGCCAACTGCATCAAAGAATACGTTGCTTCCTGCATTCTCGCTCCACCAGACTGGCAGATGATCATGTAAGGAAGTTTGTTTTTGATACAGTAATCTACCGCTCTTCTGATTTTTTCACCCATTACAGATCCTAGAGAACCTCCGATAAAAGCGAAATCCATACAAGAAACTACCATTTCAGTTCCTTTTACAGTTCCTACTGCATTTCTGATAGAATCTGTCAGTTTTGTTTTTGCTTTTACCTCTTTCAGACGGTCTGCATAAGGTTTTGTATCCTTGAAATTCAGGATGTCAATACTTTCAACATTAGCATCCAATTCAGTGAATTTACCTTCATCAAAAAGGATATCAAAAAACTCTGCACTTCCTATTCTTACATGAAATCCGTCTTCCGGAGAAACATAGTTATTTCTCTTTAGTTCGTCATGCTCAACAATTTTTCCTGAAGGAGTCTGATGCCAAAGACCTTTGGGAACATCTTTTTTCTCATCAGTAGATGTCGTAATATTTTGTGCTTTTCTTTTAAACCACTCGAATGCCATATTGTATATAATTGATGTGTGATAAATGATAAGAGATAAAAGAAGCGATTTAGAAATCAGCTATCATTCATCTCTTATCAATTATAATTTATTTAAGCGTATTTACGTTATTTAAATCTTCAAATGCCTGAACTAATCTTGCTGCGAAAGTTTCCTCACCTTTTCTTACCCAAACTCTTGGATCATAGAATTTTTTGTTCGGTTTTTCTTCACCTTCAGGGTTTCCGATTTGAGTTCTTAAATAATCTACATTGTTTACCATATAATCTCTGATACCTTCTGTGTAAGCAAACTGAAGGTCAGTATCAATGTTCATTTTAATTACACCGTAGTCGATTGCCTCTCTGATCTCCTCTACAGTAGATCCAGAACCTCCGTGGAATACGAAGTTGATTGGCTTCTCAACAGTTCCGAATTTCTCCTGAACATATTTCTGAGAATTATCAAGGATTTTTGGTGTAAGAACCACGTTTCCTGGCTTGTAAACTCCGTGTACGTTTCCGAAAGCTGCAGCGATTGTAAAGTTATCAGAAATAGCTTTTAACTTTTCGTATGTGTAAGCGATATCTTCCGGTTGAGTATATAATTTTGAATTGTCAACATCAGAATTGTCAACACCATCTTCTTCACCTCCAGTTACTCCGATTTCTACTTCAAGAGTCATTTGGATTTTAGCCATTCTTTCGAAATATTTAGCAGAAATTTCTAAGTTTTCTTCTAAAGATTCTTCAGAAAGATCCAGCATGTGAGAAGAATAAAGAGATTTTCCTGTTTGTTTAAAGAACTCTTCGTTAGCATCCATCAATCCGTCGATCCAAGGCAATAATTTCTTTGCCGCGTGGTCTGTGTGAAGAATTACAGTTGCTCCGTAAGCTTCTGCAAGCGTGTGGATATGTTTTGCACCAGCAATAGCTCCTAAGATTGCAGACTTTTGCCCATCATTGCTTAATCCTTTTCCTGCGTTGTAAGCAGCTCCACCATTAGAGAACTGAATAATAACAGGTGAGTTTAATTTTGCTGCCGTTTCCAAAACTGCATTTGTGTTGCTTGAACCAATTACGTTTACTGCAGGCAATGCATATTTGTTTTCTTTAGCGTGCTGAAAAATATCAGTCACTAACTGACCTGTGGCAACTCCTGCCGGGAAAATTCTGCTCATGTTTTACGTTTTAATATAAATTATTAGGGTTTGTAAAATTCCTGTAAAGGTAATAATTTTTAAAATATTCTTAATTTCTTTTATCCCTTCCCCAAAGTAGCTTCTGGCGGATGGTTTCGTAGAAACTCAAATTGTTTGGCTGCACCAGTAAAATCTGGAAATCTGCCTTTTTAATTACAATTTCTTTATCGGTTTCTATATGTATCAATCGTGAATCCAGCGATAGGGAATACTGTGAAACCCTGCTTTCAACTCTGAATTTAATTTCCACGCTATCGTTCACCACCAAAGGTCTTACATTCAGATTGTGAGGAGCGATAGGTGTGATGACGAAGTTTTCGTTGTTCGGAGAAATGATCGGGCCGCCACAGCTTAATGAATAAGCCGTAGAACCGGTAGGCGTTGAAACAATAACACCGTCTCCCCAGAATACATTTAAAAATTCATCATTAATATAAGAATCCACCGTTACCATCGATGTCGTTTCTTTTCTGGAAACGGTAACATCATTTAAAGCATACGGAAAAAAATCTTCTAAAACAGGTGAAACTACTTGAATAACAGATCGGCGGCTGGTTTTTACATCACCTTTCAAAATAGAATCAAGCTCTTTAAAAGCTTCTTCTTTGGTAAAACTCGCCAAAAATCCTAATCTTCCGGTATTTACACCAACGATTGGGATTTCAAGATCTTCAATAAAAGTTAAAGAATTTACGATCGTTCCGTCACCACCAAAAGTGAAGAAAAGATCGACCTCTTTATCTACAAGATCCTTTTTGCTGTTAAAGGTTTCGAAAATTTTTGAAAACTGAAGGGCTTCAGCCATCTCATCATACAAAACAGATTTTACGCCTCTGTTTTCCAGTTCGGAAATAAATTTGCTTAAATATAAAAAAGTATCAAGATCTTTTTTCTGAGAATATATGGCTGCCTTCATTAGTTTATATTTCTATAAATTTCTGGAAAAATCCGAATCTGTCATTCAACAAATCCGACTTTTCATCAGAATAATATTTTTCTACAATTCTGTAATCATATCGGTCGAATGTTTCATCAATGGAGCTCAGATTTTCATTGCTGATCTTTATCGTTACATGGATCACCTCATCGGACATGAAACTGATAAACGCACCATAAAATTTCGAGTTGTTGCTCTCCACAATATTGGCGATCTCCGTCATCGAGTATTTTCTGGAAGGCGTTTCCACCGTAAGAATAGCTCCCGATTCTGAAAATAATGCATATTTCGATAAATCCTGGAAAATATCTTCACAACTGATGTATCCCAGATACTTTTCCGCTTTATTGATCACAGGGACTACGTTGGCATTGAAGGTATGAAACAGCCGGATGCTGTCCATAATATTATTATCTTCCGGAATGGCAAAACGTTCGATTTGGCGTTCCAGATCCTTCAGTGTTCCTTCTTCTTCGTAAAGAAAGTCCTGTGCAAGGGCACCGTAAAAGTGGTGGGATTTTTTAATGAAAATATGAGAATATCCAAAGTCTTCTAACATGTTCCTTGCTGATTCTATCGAGTCAGTAAGGCTAAAGCATGGGAAGTCTTTTGAGATATAGTCCTTGATAAACATGGTGCTAATTTATAAAAAATTAAATGAAACTTTTTCTGAAAATGAAACTTTTTTTCTTGAATTTTTAAAAAACAGAAATTAAAATTTGTTCGTGTCGAAAAAAGAAGTATCTTTGTCGCCTTTCATTTTTACTTTTTATTAGATTTATTTCAAACTGCACTGTCTGTTAGACACATGCAGTTTTTTTATTTTAAAGCTTTTTCAATTTTATTTTAACACAAAGTTCGCAAAGTATTTTTTTTGACTACTAAATGCGTGTAAGTTCACAAAGGCGTTTCACTCAACAAAGATCACATGAGATCTAATTAGAAATCTTTTTTATTTTATTCCCAAAACCTTCGCAAATTCCCACATTACAATTCCACCGCAAACGCTTACATTCAAAGAATGCTTGGTTCCCAATTGAGGAATTTCAATAAAAGAATCAATATTCGGTAACGCTTCATCGCTGATTCCTTCTACTTCATTTCCTAAAATAACCGCATATTTCTTCGATTTATCGATCGTAAAATCAGTAATCATTTGGCTGCTTGTTGTTTGTTCAATACCCACAACTTCAAAACCCTGCGATTTTAAATCGGCAATGGTTGTATTAATATCACTCTCGTGGCTCCAGTCTACACTTTCCGTTGCTCCCAAAGCGGCTTTGTGAATTTCACGGTGTGGCGGCTGAGGCGTAATTCCGCAAAGAATAATTTTCTGAACCAAAAATGCATCTGCCGTTCTGAAGGTTGCCCCTACATTATGCATACTTCTGATGTTGTCTAAAACCACGACCAAAGGAATTTTTTCAACCGATTTAAAAGTTTCTACATCTATTCTGTTGAGTTTTTCCAGTTTTAATTTGTGTACCAATGTCTTATTTTGTTGAGATTAATTTTCCGTCTTTGTAAACTTCTGTTTTCTCTATGCTTCCGTTTTCGCGGTAATGAACTCTGGTTCCGTTCCATTTATCATTTACGAATTCCGTTTCCCTTTGGATTTTTCCAGACGGGTAAAGCATTTTCCATTTTCCTGTGGCAATTCCGTTATCGTAATATCCGATTTGCTTTACAGATTTTCCATTATCATAAAAAAGTTTACTTTCGCCCTGCAATTTACCAAATTTAAAATTTGAAATTTCAGTAATAATTCCGGAAGAATTATAAAAAGTGGCAACCAAACTGTTGTCATAAATATTTTTCTCGCCATTTCTAAAAACTTCCTTTGAGGTTAAAATACCTTCTTTATTGAAGTAAGACCATTCTTTAACCTTATAATCTTTCTTATATTCTCCTTTGGCCTGCACTTTTCCGTTATCATAATAGAAAACAGCATCGCCTTCTAATTTTCCTTTTTTCCATTCTGCAATTTCTTTTACCTGTCCGTTTTCGTAAAACTGTTTACAACTTCCTTCCTGTAATCCGTCTTTGAAGCCGCATGGTTTTTGGGCAGACATGATTCCGAATGTACACAATGCAATTAATAATGAATATTTCATAATTCTTTTTTGTTTAAAATTAATATTTGTTGAAATAATATAAATTCATGTTCATGAATACATGAAGAATTTTAACATTTCTATCCCCAAATATGGGTATTTATTCGATTTTACAAAATACCTATATTTGGCTAAAATATCAGCTATGAAAAATGTACTCGTTTTAATGACTATGGTATCTGCTTTTACTTTTACCAAAGCACAAAATACATACTATCCGCAAGCTTTTTTCGATAAAAAATTAGCTCAGAATATGATTGGTTTCGGGAACTCAACCATTGAAGGGGTGGCTTCCACGAAACAGAAAAACAATTGGGGAATCAAACCTTTGCTGGCAGAAAAACATTATGCTAAAAAAGGAACTGTGATTATGCTTTTTCCGGTAACGCCTTATTTTGAGGAGTTTTATGACATGAGGAAGAAGTATGAAAATAAAAAAACAACGGTTTATATGTCTGAAGAAGCTTTTAAATACAGAATTGAAGCCTTAACAGACGACCGCGGAAGATTTAAATTCGAAAAACTAAAACCCGGAAAATATTATCTGGAAACCATCATTAATTTCACAGCAACCGCAAGTTATCAGAAACAAACCGGACAATCGGATGCTTATAATGCGTATGGTGGTTATTTATATTCTACCCCTATTTATCAAACGTTTTTCTATGGTTACAACGCAGGAAATCGCGAAAGTAAGTTTGTGGAAATAAAGCAGGACGGCGAAATAAAAGAAATCAAGCTCTAAGGCTTGATTTTATTTTTTTCGTTTATAATCTGATGCACATTTCGCTCAATATTCTGAGCGATCGTTTCCATGGGAATATCATTTTCGTCATTGTTGAAGGGATCTTCAATTTCCTCGGCAATGAGTTCAAGACTCATTAAAACATAATAAATAAAAACTGTCAGCGGAATGATAAAGTTCCCGATATTAATCACGTAGGCAATAGGTAGAGCAAAGACATACAGAATAATGAACTTCTTGATAAACGAAGAATAAGAATACGGAATAGGTGTATTTTTAATTCTTTCACAACCACCGCAAACTTCAAGAAAACCTGAAAGCTGATTGTCCAGATACAGCATTTCAATATCCGAAATTTTCCCCTCTTTTTTTAATTGATTCAGTTTATGACTCATCAAAATGACAATTTCGCTGGGCCCGTGATTGGTTAATTTTTTTTCCAGTTCAGAATAATCTTCATCCAAAGCCAGCCTAGTGGATTCTTTGGATAAATGTTTTGCTAAAAAGTGCGGAAAGAATTTAAGATATCTTGCCATCTGATCAGCAGTCTGTCTGTCATCGCCAAGAATAGTATTGACTTTTATGGCAAAATTTCGGGTGTCATTCACTAATTTCCCCCATAGTTTTCTGCCTTCCCACCATCGGTCATACGCTGTATTGGTTCTGAAAACCAATAACAAAGAAAGGACAAAGCCTAATAAAGAATGGATCATTCCCACATTGCTGATCCCTGATTTGGAAGTTAAATGAAAATATTCCAGTTCCAGATATTCAATCCCCCATGAATATAATCCTACAAGAACCATACTCGGAAATAAGATCTTTAAAGTATCACTTTTATGTAAACTGAAAAGGATTTTCAGGAAATGTTTGGTGTTGTAAACTCTCATAAATGTTTTTGGTGTTACAAAGATAAAATTTTCATTTTGATCTGAAGATTGAAGGGCTTTTTAAATTAGATTTAAATCTGAAATTAGGATTATTTTTTTGACGCAAAGTATTATTTAAACTCTTAATATTTAAGTGAGTCAAGAATAATCAACAAGTTGATTTGATGAAGCATTATTTTCAAGCTTCGTGGAGCAAATTTTATTTACCTTTGCTTTCTGAAATGAAATAAGGATTGAAAATTAAGCTTTGCATTTAAATAAAATAATAGCTATTGGGAGTAAAATTGTTTTCAAAATCCGTGAAAGATTATTTAACTTTAAAATTTCCTCAAAATTCAAAAAAAGACTATTTTTAGTCCTCATTTTAAATACCAAATCAAAATGATTCTCGAAAACGTAGATGTTGTAACGGATATTACCAAAGAAGATTTTCAGAAGAACTATTTCAGAAAGCATAAACCTCTTCTGATTAAGAATTTCGCCGGCCGCTGGGAAGCCTTTGATCAATGGAATTTTGATTTTATTCGTGAGAAGGCAGGTGAGCAGGAAGTTCCTTTATATGATAACAAACCTGCGGATGCCAATAAAAGTAGCGATGCTCCGGTTATTAAAATGAAGATGAAGGATTATATCGACACCATTAAAAGCAAGCCCTCCGACCTTCGTATTTTCTTTTATATTATCACCGACCGGCTTCCTGAATTGCTGAAAAACTTCACATATCCTGACTTAGGAATGAAATTTTTCAAGCGTCTTCCAACCTTGTTTTTTGGAGGAAGTGAAGCACACGTCCTGATGCATTATGATGTTGATCTGGGAGATTTTCTTCATATTCATTTTGAAGGAAAAAAAAGAATTTTATTGTTCGACCAAAAGCAGTCTGCTTTTCTGTATAAAGTTCCGTTGTCGGTTCATACAATTTATGATATCGATTATGAAAATCCTGATTATGAAAAATTTCCTGCCCTGAAACATGCCAAAGGATTTGAAATTTTCATGGAACATGGTGATGCACTTTTTATTCCGGGTGCTTTCTGGCATTTTAACCGCTATTTAGAACCTGGGTTTTCGATGTCGCTTCGTGCACTTCCCAATAAACCGAATGTATTTGCCAATATGCTGTATCACGTTTTTATCATGCGATATACAGATAAATTAATGCGAAAAATATTCAAAGCAAAATGGGTAACATATAAACAAAAATGGGCGTTTAAGAAAAGCACAGCCGCATTGCAACAGTTTTTAAATAAAGAAAAGTAAACAAGAACCCGGAGATTCTTGTTTGTACAATAATGGTGCGAATAGGAATTGTTAGCGATAACTTCGGAGTTTGATTATTTTTTTATTATTGGCGTCCCGTATGGTTTCGATACGTAAAGGACCTCCGTCGTTTATTCCTTTAAGATCAACGGTATTGAATAATCCCCAGGTGTTGGTATTATAGTCCCTTATCAGCGTATAAGCTTTCTGTCCGAGACCTTTATAAATCACATTATTTGGGGTAAAGGAGATCTCCGAAGTATGGCCCAGATTAATTTTTTTTACGGGAGTTCCCAGATAGGTATATTTGCCTAAGTCCGGCTGATACAGAAGTTCTACACCATTGTCCTTGTGTTCGTGATAATAAAGTGTTTTTTGCGGTTTTTTTCCGTCTTCAAGCTCAAAAGTAACAACGAGGGTAGGTAATTTACGGCTATTTTCTATGATTAACACTTGGTGGTTCATACTGTCTTGGGAACATGAAGTTAACACTAGTACAGAAATTAGTATCCAAAATTTTTTTTCATCAGAGTGTGTTATTAACGACACAAAAATAGATAATCGCTTCAGAATTTTGATTTTAAATTCTGTTAAATAGTCATTCCTTAAAAACCAAGTAATATTTTGATTATCAGTTTTATGCACTTATATTTCGTAAAAAATCGTTGTAAAAAATTGCAATAAATTGTATTTTTAGGATATAAAAAGTGGCAAAATGTTAGGCAAAATAAGAGAGGATTTACAGCAGAATTTATTCAAGACCAGGCTTACGGAGCTTATTAATATGGAGCATCCGGTGGTAAAATTAGCTGGGGAGATTTCCTGGGATAAAATGGAGTCAGAGTTTGAGAAATTATTTTCAGAAAACGGAAGACCTTCTATTGCTATCCGTAAAATAGCAGGAATGCTTTTGCTCAAGGAAATGTTTAAAGAAAGTGATGAAAGTGTAATAGAGAGATGGATTGAGAATGCGTATTGGCAATATTTTACCGGAGAAACCTTTTTCCAGACAGAGCAGCCTTTCGATCCGAGCAATTTTGTACACTTCAGAAAAAGAATTGGAGATAAGGGTTTGGAATTTCTTTTGGGACAAAGCGTTTCTCTCCATCCCAAAGCCAAAACAGAAGATGAAGTTCAGGTAGATACGACGGTTCAGGAGAAGAACATTACCTTTCCTACCGATGCCAAATTAGCAAAAAAAGTAATCGACAATTGTAGAAAAATAGCAGAAAAAGAGAGCGTTGTACAAAGACAAAGCTACAGAAGAGTGAGCAAACAATTATTGCGGGACGCTTTTTTTGGACATCATCCCAGAAGACAGAAGAAGGCAAAAATGGCGAGGAAAAAGCTCAGGACGATTGGTAAAAGAGTTCTTCGGGAATTGGAAAGAAAACTTCCTAAAGATGTTTTGAAAGGCTACGAAGACGTTTTTAAAATTTACCTTAAAGCACTCACCCAAGAACGTACCACGAAAGATAAAATTTACAGTCTTCACGAGCCACAAGTTGCGTGTATTGCGAAAGGAAAATCGGGAAAAGCATACGAGTTTGGGACAAAAGTAGCAGTAGTAAGAGGTCGGAAAACAGGGATCATCAGCTCGGTAAAGAGATTTTCTGGCAATCCTCACGATAGTAAAACTCTTGAAGAATCATTGGCACAGAGTGAGAGGGTAAGAAAATCCGTTGGCGGAACAAGACCTACGAAAGCCACTACAGACAGAGGATTTAAAGGAATCAAAGAAGTGGAAGGAACAGCAATTTTGCTTCCCGCAAAAAAAGAAAAAACAAAATATGGGCAACAAGTAGCCAGATTAAGATTCCGGGCAAGAGCAGCCATAGAACCTTGTATCTCTCATTTAAAAAGAAACCACTCCTTAGGATTAAACTTCCTGAAAGGAGTGGCTGGAGATATTAATAATGCATTATTAGCAGGGATTGGATACAATTTGAAGATGAGATTGAATCAAATCAAACAACAAATTCTTCTTTGGCTCGAACTTGTTCTCCGAATCTTTTTAGGCAAATATAATTTTCAAAGTCAAAAAACAGCTTTTTAAGGAGCGACTAAATAGTAAGCCTTATAGATTGATTTATAGTTAAATATGTGTTAAGCGAAAGATTCAAAACGAGATTTAACGTTAAAATCTACCAAAGTTTGTGTTTAACCTGAATTCGGGATAACAGACTTGTTTATTTAATGAAGTTGGGAAGCTGGAGGTTATGTAAAGTGATAACATCAAAATCGGCCCATTTTTCTCTGAATTTTTATGATCATCACATCATAAAGAACTTCCAGCCTCACTCTTCCGGCTTTCCGCTAAACGCTTTAATGTTAAATGACACTTTTTAAATCGGGATACTTTCTCATCTTTATTTCATATTTTTACCATCCTAAATTTTAAAGACCGATTTTTAATGGCAAAGGCGACGAAAGAAAAGAAAGAAACCCCGTTAATGACACAGTACAACACTATCAAGGCGAAGTACCCGGATGCACTTTTACTATTCAGAGTGGGGGATTTTTACGAAACTTTCGGGCAGGATGCCGTGAGAACTTCTCAGATTTTAGGAATCGTTTTAACGAAAAGAGCCAACGGTGAAGGTCATATCGAATTGGCCGGATTTCCGCATCACTCGGTAGATTCTTACCTGCCAAAATTGGTAAGAGCTGGAATGAGAGTCGCGATTTGCGACCAGTTGGAAGATCCGAAAATGGTGAAAGGAATCGTAAAAAGGGGAGTCACCGAATTGGTGACGCCCGGAGTTACGTTCAACGATCAGGTTTTAAACTCAAAAAAGAATAATTTCCTGCTGTCTCTTCATAAAGAAAAGGAGAAGTTTGGGATTGCTTTGGTTGATATTTCTACGGGAGAATTTTTAGTGAGTGAGGGAAATTTAGAAAAATTGCTTCACATCATTCATACTTTTGATCCGAGTGAAATTATTTATCAGCGAAGCGTGCAGATTCCGGAACAGATTAAAAATAAAAATGCTTTCAAGCTTGAAGATTGGGCTTATCAATATAATTTTGCCTACGAAAAACTGACGAATCATTTTAAAACCAATTCATTAAAGGGTTTTGGTGTTGAAAATCAGCCATTGGCGATTACGGCGGCAGGAGCAATTTTTGCCTATTTAGTTGAAGATACGCATCATAATTTATTGGCTCACATCACTAAAATTCAGACGATTCCGCAGGAAGATTTTCTGATGATGGATAATTTCACATTGAGAAACCTTGAAATTGTGTATCCAAGCAATGCACAGGGAAAATCTTTGTTGGATATTATCGACAAAACTTCAACTCCGATGGGAGGAAGATTGTTGAGACGAAGAATTATTTTACCTTTAAAATCGGTTAACGAAATCAACAGAAGGCTTTCTTTAATTGATTTTTTAAACGAAAACGATCATCTTAAATATGAAATTTTCCAATTATTAAAATCGATTTCTGATTTGGATCGATTAATGGGAAAACTGGCGGCAGAAAAAATTTCTCCAAAAGAATTGGGATATCTTCGCCAGAGTCTGATTAATATTCATACGATTAAAGGATTGCTTCATCCTCACGCCGATATTTTGGCTTGGCTGGAACCTCTATACGATCAGGATGAATTGATAAAATGTCTTCAAAATCATTTAAATGAAGAACTTCCGGTTAATTTATCAAAAGGAAATGTCATTAAAGAAGGGATTTCCGAAGAATTGGATAGATTAAGAGGGCTTCAATCCAAAGGTCGCGGTTTCCTGGATGAAATGTGCCAAAGAGAAATTGAAAGAACCGGAATTACAAGCCTTAAAATTGATTTTAACAATGTTTTCGGATATTATATTGAGGTTCGAAATACCCATAAAGATAAAGTTCCAGGTGACTGGTTGCGAAAGCAGACGTTGGTAAATGCCGAACGTTACATTACGGAAGAGCTGAAAGAGTATGAAAGCCAGATTCTTGGAGCGGAAGAAAAAATCGGCGTTTTAGAAAATCAGCTGTACAGAAATGTTTGTGCTGAAACGATGATTTACATCGACCAGATTCAGGAAAATTCAAATATTATCGCTCAGTTAGATGTTGCGGTTGGTTTATCTGAATTAGCTGTCTCTGAGAGTTATACAAAACCTGTTTTAACGGAAACTTTTGCGATCGATTTAAAAGAAGCAAGACATCCGATTATCGAAAATGCACTTCCTTTAGGTGAAAAATATATCCCGAATGATATCTTCTTAGATAAAGATTCTCAACAGATTATCATGGTGACCGGACCGAACATGGCAGGTAAATCGGCAATTCTCCGTCAGACCGCGATTGTTTGTCTTTTAGCGCAAATTGGAAGTTTTGTGCCTGCAAAGCACGCTGAAATCGGTGTTTTGGATAAAATTTTCACAAGGGTAGGGGCAACAGACAATATTTCTTCGGGCGAATCTACTTTTATGGTGGAAATGAATGAAGCAGCAAATATTCTGAATAATATTTCTGATCGAAGTTTAATTTTATTAGATGAAATCGGTCGTGGAACTTCAACCTATGACGGGGTTTCTATCGCTTGGGCGATTGCGGAATATCTTCATCAGCACCCGACTCAGGCAAAGACCTTATTTGCAACACATTATCATGAATTGAATGAAATGACCGTGAATTTTGAACGGGTAAAAAATTTCCATGTTTCGATTCAGGAGAACAAAGGAAATATTATTTTCCTTAGAAAACTGGTGCCGGGAGGCAGTGAGCATAGCTTCGGTATTCACGTGGCCAAACTGGCGGGAATGCCTTCTAAAGTAGTGAACAGAGCGAACGAAATTCTGAAAACACTGGAAGCAAGCCGAACTCAGGGAAGCTCTTCCGAAAGCATCAAAAAAGTGACTGAGGAAAATATGCAATTGTCTTTCTTTCAGTTGGACGATCCCGTTTTGGAAAGTATTCGGGAAGAACTGACGAAAATTGATATTAATACACTGACCCCGATTGAAGCTTTGATGAAGCTGAATGCGATTAAAAAGATGATTGGGAAGTAATATATTCTATTTTTTTGGTGAATCAAAGTTGAAGTGTAACGGAATCCTCACTCTGTAACGGACTTTTTGACCATTAATTTCAGCAGGAACCCATTTGTCTTTAATTTTTGAAACCGATCGAATCACTTCTTCATTAAAGCTTTGATTGTTTCCTGTGGCTTTTATATCTGTCATTGAGCCTGTTTTGTCAATAATAAAAAGAAGTTCGCAACTCATATTTTCAGTTCCTTTTATTTTTTTGCCTCTAAAGTTTTTTAAAAGCATTTGCCTAAAAACATTAATCCCTTTAGGAAATTCGGCTGCTTTTTCAATGTCTCCTGTCACGTTGTTATTTTTTTCTATTAAAACCAATTCGTTCAAATCGGTAGATCCTGCTATGGCTTCCTGGGCCGAAATGAAACAGTAAAATAACAGGCAATAACAGTTTGCGATTTTTTTCATGGTGAAAATTTTTAACAAAGATAAACTTATTAAAGCTTAATCATACTTCTTTAAGGTCAAAGGGAAAGTATATAAAAAGCGGACAGGCTCTCCATTGTTTGTAGCTGGTTTCCATCGTACGAATAGCCTTCTTACTGCTACTTCGGCGGCCTGGGAATGCTTTTTATTATCTCCGGTGGCTGCCACAAACCTTACATAACCATTTTTTTCTACAATAAAATAAACACGGGTATTGATCTGATCTGATTTAACATCTATAACATCCATTTTTTCGGCAAACTGCCTTTTGAATGCTTCTGTGCCTCCGGGAAATTCGGGGGATATCTCTGCTTTAGTAACCACATCACTGAGTTTCATTTTTGTTCTAAGAATTCCATAGTCGGGAATGTTTTTTACACTACTGAATTCAGGAATATAAGTTTCAGCGGTTTGCGTGAATGCTAAGATACTGAACTGGAGTACCAGAAAAATAAGTACTTTTTTCATGATAAAACGGATTTGACGGTAGATGTATGCATGCAAAAAAGGAGCCTAAAGAAAGAATAAAAAAATGATTGAAGATTTCTCCTCAATCATTCATTATTTTATGACATTGAAATTAGCAGCAGAAGCCATTTCTGTCCCCTGCACCCAATCTCCATTCTTCATCTGCACCATTACGACAAAATCCCTCATAACAAGGTCCTTTTGCTGCTCCTTTAATGTTTTTTAATTCATTTTTTGTAAGCTTCTTTTTTAAATTTTTTGTGGATTTCATAGTGATAATTTTTATTTGATTGACCGCTAAAGTACACTTATTTTTATTAAATCAATTAATTGTGATTAAAAAATTATGGAATTTAATAAATTTTAACATTTTGATAGTCAGGTATAAATATTCATTTTAGTTAAATTTGACTATGAAAAAATTAATCGCCCTTTTTTTAATCCTCCTTTCTATTTCTATAGTTAATGCTCAGCAAGCAACCTTACCTTCTGTGAAATATGAAGAGCTTGAAAAGAGAATTCAACAGGAAAAAGAGAAGCTTGTAGTAGTTAATTTCTGGTCAACTACCTGTGCGCCCTGCGTAAAAGAGCTTCCTCATTTTATGGAAATCAATAAAAAGTATTCTGATAATCCGAAATTTAAAATGATCTTGGTTTCTTTGGACAGATTGATGGATAAAGAGAGAGTGATTAAATTTATTAAAAATAAAAACCTGACTGCCGAAGTCATTTTACTGGATGATATTAAAAGGATGAATACCTGGATTCCAACATTTGAAAAAGACTGGGATGGAAATATTCCGGTAACGATTTTCTATAAAAATGGAGTGAAGGTTCATTTTAATGATGGTGAAATGAGTAAAGATGAACTGGAATCTGTAATTGCAAAAAACGTATAAACAAATATTTATGAAAAATTTTAAAGTTATATTGACTGCCTTTGTTCTTGGGCTTGGTTTATTGAGTTTCACAACAGGAAATCATCATAAAAATGAAACGGAATCGGGAGATAAATCTTCTGTAAAAGGCTATGAAGTTGGGGATGAAGCGACAGATTTTAAACTGAAAAATGTAGATGGGAAAATGGTATCACTGGCAGATTTTAAAACCGCAAAAGGGTTTATCGTTGTTTTTACCTGCAACCATTGTCCGTATGCGAAAAAGTACGAAAACCGAATTATTGAATTAGATAAGAAATTCAAATCTCAGGGTTATCCGGTAATTGCGATCAATCCAAATGACCCCAATGTGCAGCCTGAAGACGGTTACAAGGAAATGATCGAAAGAGCCAAGCAGAAGAATTTTACTTTTCCGTATCTGGTGGATGATAGACAGAAAATTTTCCCTCAATACGGAGCCACAAAAACGCCTCATGTGTTTCTTTTGCAGAAAGAGAATGGTAAAAATATAGTGAAATACATTGGTGCCATCGACAATAACTACGAAAACCCGAATGATGTTTCTGAATATTATGTGCAGGATGCGGTAAATGCTTTGATTAAAAATGAACCGATAAAAATGACGAAAACAGTTGCTATTGGATGCACCGTGAAAGTAAAGAAATAATATATTTGTGCATACAAAATCGGTGTTTGTCTGAATACCGATTTTTTATGTCTAAAAATTAATAATGATGAAATTCAAATTCAATCTAAAATATTTCGTTGTAACAATAATAATTTTCTTAATTGAAGTTTTAATAGCCACAAAACTCAAAAATATTTTCTTCGTAAGAGCCTATTTAGGCGATGTAATTGTGGTGATGCTGATTTATACTTTCATCAAATGTTTTTTTGAAATAAAAAATAACTTACAACTGATTCTCGGTATTTTTGTTTTCTCCTGCCTCGTAGAGTTTGCACAATATCTTAATGTCGCTGAAAAACTTGGCTTCAAGCCAGGTAGTCTGATGTATATTGTAATCGGAAATTCATTTTCCCTGATCGATATTCTCTGTTATGCAGCCGGATGCCTACTACTTTCTGTTTTCATTAAAATGATACTCGAAAAGAAATAATAATCCGAATTTGCTTTAAAATTTTTTGTTTTGAAAATTTAAATCATTTTACTTGGCAAGGCGGGGCATATTAACAAAAATTATAATTGACATGGAATAAATAGGTATGCTTTTTGCAGTAGTCATTTTAATAAATCGGACAAAATATGAAAAAAGAAGTTGGAGTTTTACTGGCAGGAGGAGTTGGTCTTTTGGCAGTATTAAGTATCATAGGCATTAAGAAAATATTACACAAAAAAGACAAAAAATATAGTGATAGCTATTCAGACTATCACAGACACTTTGATGAAAAAAACCACGAGGATGAATATCACGGAGTGGAATTTTACGCACTGAAGTAGTAAAAAAATATATTAATTATGTTTAAATCCAGCACTGTGACGGTGTTGGATTTTTTTTGTGGAAAAATTTAATGTTAAAACTCATTATTTTACAAAATTTCCGCTCTAATTTTACATCTGAAATGCAGAACGAAAATATCATAAAAGGTCAGGGAGCGCTACGAAATGTCATTAACCGTTTCGATAAATATACTCATGAGCCTGAAGATGAAGATTTCGAAACTGTGAAAACTTCTTTCACGGAAGTATTTCCAAAATCAATTGTAAACCAGGTGAAAAGTGAGGATCTTCCAATGGAATATTCCATGAACCCTTATCAGGGGTGTGAGCATGGATGTTCTTACTGTTTTGCCAGACCCACGCACGAATATTGGGGCTACAGTGCCGGGATTGATTTCGAAAGAAAGATCATGGTAAAGAAAAATGCACCGGAATTGCTGGAAAAATTTTTTCAAAAAAGAGGTTATCAGCCTGCACCGATTTTACTTTCCGGGAATACGGATTGTTATCAGCCTGCAGAACGACAGTTTGAGATCACCAGAAAATTACTGCAAGTTTGTCTCGACTACAGACATCCTGTCAATATTCTGACAAAAAATGCAATGGTTTTAAGAGATCTTGATATTCTGAAACCTATGGCGGAAAAGAATCTTGTTTCCGTTTCGTTAAGCATTCCCACAATTAATGAAGATCTCAGAAGAAAAATGGAGCCGCGCACGAGTTCCGCAAAAAATAAAATGAAAGCCATAGAGGTCTTATCTGAAAACAATATCCCTGTTCACGTGATGGTGGCACCTGTTATTCCCGGATTGAATAGTGATGAGCCACTGAATATTCTGAAGTCTATTTCAGAAGCTGGTGCCCAAAGTTTTGGTTACACGCTGGTGAGGCTAAATGATACAGTGGAGCCTGTTTTTGTGAAATGGATTGAAGCGGCTTTTCCGGATCGCGCTCAAAAAGTACTTAACCTTATTCGCTCGATGCGAGGCGGAAAATTGGGCGACAAAAGATATTTTGAACGACAAAGAGGGGAGGGGAATATAGCAGAGATGATTCATACAACTTTCAAAATCGGGAAAAAGAAGTTTTTTGAGGGTAAAGAGTTTCCGAAATTGTCTGTAAAAGATTTTACGGGAAGTAGAGATCAGCAGCTGAGATTGTTTGATTAATTTTTATTTTTCTCATTTCTTTGGTATTTTAGTACTAAATAATTCCTGATGAGACTATTAATTATTTTACTTTTTGTTTTTAATTATTCATTAGCACAGACCACAAGGTTTATTTATCAATATGAATTTGTGCCAGACACTACACTTCCAAAAGTCATAAGTAAGGAATATATGTTTCTGGATATTCATCCAAAAGAATCGCAATTTTACAGCTATAGAAATTATAATGTAGATTCTACTGCTGTTGCTTATAAAAAGAAAGGTTTGTTTTATATGCCGCCCAATCGGGAATATATTAATTTCAGGATTATTAAAAACCTTCAGAATAATGAAGTGAATATGATGACGAAAATTAGTTCTACAGTTTACGGTGTTTCAGACAAAAGAAAAATAAACTGGAAAATAACCAATCGAAAAGGCAGTATTTTAGGGCATTCTGTTACCAGCGCAGAAACCAATTTTGGAGGTAGAAACTGGACGGCGTGGTTTGCTTCCGATATTTCTATTCAGGACGGACCTTATAAATTTAAAGGGCTTCCGGGTTTAATCCTAAAAATTGAAGATGATAAAAAAAATCATGTTTTCACTGCGATACAGATTGTAAAGTCTAAAAATAATGAAGAATATCCATCAACTGAAAATTCAAAACCTACTAAACAGATTACTCAGGAAGAATATAAAAAGCTTTTGACTGAATATCGAAAAGATCCATTAAAGCATTTACGCGGAAGATATCCGGATCAAACAGATAGTGACGGAAATTTCAGGACAGGCGAACAGGTTTTTAGAGATGAAGAGAAGCTTTTTAAAAACAGAATTAAAAAAGATAATAATATGCTGGAAATAGATTTATTGTAATGATTTCAAAAACAAAAAACCGCTCCCAAAGGAACGGTTCTTTTTTATCATGTATGATTTTTGATCTTACATATCATCTACCGGACATTTGAAATCGTCGCTGCAAGCTACACATACAACAATGCCGTTGCAGGCATACAGACAAAGTTCTGGTTCCGGAAGTTTTACACCTCCTGCGCCGGTAATAGATTTTAATTGGCCTTTACTTAGTTTTTTTAAATTTTTCATAATGTTTTAATTAGAAATTTGATACTTAAGTAAAGATAATTAATTTTTGATTAACTCAAATAACTGTGGTATATTTTACAGTTAAATTTTTATCAATCCCAATTCTACCAATCTTTCATGCAAAAATTCTCCGGCTGTAGTATCAGAATACAATTTAGGATTGTTTTCATCCACACAGTTTTCAAGCGCATTTAACGACATTGAACTTACAGGGTGCATAAAGAAAGGAATCGAATATCTTGAAGTTCCCCACAATTCTCTTGGCGGATTTACCACTCTGTGAATCGTAGATTTCAATCTGTTGTTGGTATGTCTCGACAACATATCTCCAACGTTGATCATCAATTCATCCGGTTCTGCAATCGCATCGATCCAGTCTCCGTTGTGATTCTGAACCTGAAGACCTTTCCCCTGAGAACCCATTAAAAGAGTAATGAGGTTAATATCTCCGTGAGCTGCTGCTCTTACCGCATCATTAGGCTCTTCTGTGATTGGCGGATAATGAATAGGTCTAAGAATAGAATTTCCTTCTGCGATTTTGTCGTCAAAATAAAATTCATCCAGACCAAGATAAATGGCCAATGCTCTTAAAACATACTGTCCTGTTTTTTCAAGCATCTGGTAAGCTTCCTTGCCTACTTCATTGAATTTTGGAAGTTCATCCACGATTACGTTGTCAGGATATTCGCTTTTGTATTGGGAATCATCAGACACATATTGTCCGAAATGCCAAAACTCCTTCAAATCTCCTTTTTTGAAACCCTTTGCAGTTTCTTTACCAAATCCTACATAACCTCTTTGGCCACCAATTCCGGGAATTTCATACTTAAGTTTCGTTTCCGTTGGAAGTTCAAAAAAGTTTTTCACCTCTCCATACAAATCTTCTACAAGGTTGTCATCAAGAAAATGGCCTTTTAAGGCTACAAAACCAATTTCTTCATAAGCTTTTCCGATTTCATTTACAAATTTCTGTTTGCGTTCCGGGGTACCCGAAAGGAAATCACGCAGGTCTACACTAGGTATTTTGTCCATTTTAGAAATTTAACGTGACTGCAAAATTACATTTTTTTTAAATTAAATGTTTTTAGAATTAAGTATTTATAAACTAAATTTGTGATATGAAAAAATATTCTTCTAAAAGAAGTATTCAGATACTTGCGCATCTTCTTCAGCAATATGGAATTTCAGATGTAGTGATCTCTCCGGGATCCCGAAATGCTCCTTTGGCGATTCATTTTTCGGAAATGGCAGGCGTTTTCAATTCTTTTAGTATTGTGGATGAAAGAAGTGCTGCTTTCGTTGCCCTCGGAATGTCGATTAGTGAGAAAAAACCTGTGGCCATAACGTGTACCAGCGGTTCGGCGGCGGCCAATTATTATCCGGCGATCACAGAAGCATTTTATTCAAATATTCCGCTTTTGGTGCTAACGGCAGACCGCCCGACAGATTATGTGGATATTTTTGATGGGCAGACGATTAGACAGAATCAACTTTTTCATCAGCATTCTTACGGAGATTTCCAGTTGCTGGAAGACAGTAAGGAAAATGCAGAAGACATCAATTTTGATATTATTAAAAAAGCGATCGAACTCTGTATTGAAAAACAAGGTCCGGTACATATTAATATTCCGTTGGAAGAACCTTTGTATGAATTGGTTTCAGAACTTCCAACTTTCCCAAGCGTTGAAAAAACGATCAAGAATAAAGAATATGAAATTCCGTCTAATTTAGTAGCAGATTGGAATACTTCACAAAGAATTTTATTGTTAGTCGGAACCAGAAATTACAGTCCGGAACTTGAAAATCAATTAACTCAATTGGTTAAAAATCATTCGGTTGTTGTTTTGAGTGAAGCGAATTCTAATTTGCATTACGAAAAGTTCTTTAAGCATATTGACCGTTATATTTACAATTTCACGGAAGAAGATTTTAAAACCTATGCACCCGATTTGTTGATTACTGTTGGGCAAAACGTAGTTTCTAAAAAAGTAAAACAGTTTTTGAGAAAAGCACGACCAAAGCAACATTGGCATTTGGATGAGGTCTGGCAGCCGGATACATATTTCGCTTTAACGGAGAAAATTGAAGTAAAGCCTGAAGTTTTCTTTTCAAAATTATTAAACTTCGTAACTCTTGAGCCTAAACCTTATTTCAATCTTTGGGATGTTTTGAGGGATAAAAAAGATGCGAAACACGAATTATATTTGAATAGAGTTGAATTTTCAGATTTCTATTTTTTTAATAAAGCGTCTCAAACTATTCCTGAAAACTACAATATTCATTTCAGCAACAGTTCGGCAATTCGATATGCGCAGTTGTTCGATTTCGGGAAAAGAAAAATGTATTGCAACCGAGGAACAAGCGGAATTGACGGTTCTACTTCAACAGCGATGGGTTTTGCGATAAAAAATGCCAGCCCAACTTTGTTAATTACAGGTGATTTAAGCTTTTTCTATGACGTAAACGGACTTTGGAATCAATATATTCCGCCATTTGTGAGAATTATTATTTTCAACAATGGAGAAGGAAATATTTTCAAAATTATTCCGGGACCAGGAAATGCAAATCCAAATACTTTAGACGAATTTATCGCGACCAAGCATAAGAAAAACGCAGAACATATTGCCAAGCATTTCGGCTTTGCTTACACAAAAGTGGAAGACGAACCAACGCTGGACAGAGTGCTGGAAAATTTCTTCAAGCCAGATGCACAGCCTAAAATATTAGAAGTCAACACCTATGGTAAAAATAGTGCTGACGTTCTAAAAGGTTATTTTGAATTCATGAAAGAAAATTAAAGATCTAAATATTCTTCATTACCCGGTAGGTTGATAATTCGGGCTATTGGGTAAATGAAGTTTTCATCAAAATCATTTAAAGAGTTAATAAGCTGAAAATGTGAAAATTGTTTCAGATTTTGCAGCGTTATTTCAGTTTCTTTAATATCTTTCGATTTTAAAAGATCCTGTCTCTGAACTCCATTCAAAAGATAAGTGTTGGGTGTAAACCATTCTTTACCTTTCAAAAATAAAAGATTAGAAAAAGAAGTATCGGTAATGTGATTATTTTTCACGATGATAATTTCCTCTGCTTTAGATTTCATTTTCATCTTTTCCAGTTCTTTTCTGTCTTCAAATTTGAAGGAATAATCAAAACTGTTGTTTTCAACTAGCTGAAAATCTTGTATCTCCGGAATCGCATAAGGAATCATCTGGGTACGCACTTTTTTATCCAGATCATACACAATTCTGAATTTGAAAAGCCCATCTTCATCATGCTCAAGATGTTCAAATATTTTTTTTAAATCAATAGAACCTTCCTTCCCAAAATGGGCAAAGGTTTGATTTACACGCTTCTGATGAAAATCTAACAGGTAAATTTCCTGATCTTCTACTTTAATGCTTTCAATGAATTGGGACATAAATTTTATTTTTCATTTCCTGATACTCGTCTTCTAATTTACTCATGTGCGTGATGCCGCCGCCGCTTTTGAAATAAAGATCTTCGCCTTCCTTTTCAATAAAACGAATCATAACACAGCTGTCTACGTTTTTACCATCAAACCAACCGCAAACTCCCGTGTAATAACCTCTGTCATATCCTTCGGCATTAAGGATTATTTCCAACGTTTTTGGCTTGGGAGCTCCTAAAATAGAGCCCGCAGGAAGCAGTTTTTGCATAATGCTTCCCACTTTTCCGTCAAATTCAGGTTTTAATGTTCCTGAAATCTCAGAACTCATGGCATACAAATCTTTTTGCTGTGTTTTGATGAAGTCGATGTGTTGAAATTGATCAACCTTCACATCATCTGCCACCATGCTCAAATCGTTTCGAAGCAAATCTACCACCGTGTAGTGTTCTGCTTTTTCCTTTTTGTCGTTCTTCAAAATTTCTGCTGCATTTTCCAAAGACGCATCTATGGTTCCTTTCATTGGATAAGTCAAAATTTTGCCGTCTACGATTTTCACAAAAGTTTCAGGAGAAAAAAATACAAAAAAATCTTTATAAAAAACCTTGTATTTTGCAGTAGAATGATAAAAAATTTCCTCAAGTGTTAAATTTGTCTCAATTTTCGTTTTTCTAGTATAATTTACAAGATAAGAATTTCCTAAGCGAATATTTTTCTGTACTTCATCAAAACCTGTTTTAAAACTTTCCATAGTTTCCGGAAACGATTTCCATTCGATATTTTTATGGAGTTTTTCTTCCTTTTTTAAGCTTGAAAAGTTTTGAAAATCAATTAATAAGCCTGATTTTTCTATTTCATCTTCTTTAAAGATCTCTACATTCTCCGTAAGGAAGTCCACGATGAAGAAATAGGGAACCTTCTGAAGAGAAAGTTCGTCCATTTCCATAAATTTTTGATGATTCACTGAAAACATTCGGCAAAAATAATTATTAGATGTTTACTTTTGCATAAATTTTTTTTAATGCAGAACAAATATCCTCAGAAACCGGGAATTGATTTTATACTAAAGCAGGCTTTTTTTTACTGGAATAAGACGTTGGTTTATCAACTGGTGTTTTCCATCATCTATTTTGCGGTATTTTTTACAGCATTTTTCTTTCTCGCTTCCCGATACGGAATTTGGGAGATGAATCAGCAATTGGCAGACGCTTTCAAGATAAGCACAACGGAGTATATGAAGCAGATTGCTGAAGTAAGCGCCACAGAAAGTTATCAGAGTTTTACGTACGGAATTTTAGCAACATTGATTTTTTTATATCCTTTAAATCTTGGCTTTTTCCAGATTTTCAGAAAGATTGATCTAAAGGAGAAGTTGGAATTGGGTGATATTTTTGCGGGTTACAACGGAATTAATTTCTTCAAATACATCGGATTCTATATTTTCTGGATGTTTACTTACCTTTTAGTGGCTCAAACCATTATTTTGGCAGTCGTTTGGGTTGTGGTAACCGTCTTTGCAGCGCCTTTGATGTTTTATACAGGAAAAGGGACTTTTGAAGCCATCGCATTAAGCTTTAAAGCATTGAAAATGTTCTTTGTTGAAGTTTTGGTGTGTGTAATGGTGGCTTTTTTCTTTAAATATATCGGTTTTGCCTTATTTTTAATAGGCGGATTATTTACTTTTCCGTTTTGGAATGCGATGATTTATTCATTATATAAAACCGTTTTTTCAGAGAAAAGTTAAATTTCAGACTGGTTATTGAATATTTTATCAAAAAAAGCTAAATTTGGTAAAATCACTAAAATATAAACTATGTCTGACTTTAACGAATTCGATCAACAGGGATCTGTACCTTCAAGAGATGCAGGTTCTATTATTTCGCATGCTTTCGAGATGTATAAAGGCATCTTTCTGTATGCTATTGTAGCGATGATTATTTATCTCGTCGGCGGATTTTTAATACAAACCATCAGCGGTTTTAATTCTGCTAGCTTTGCTGAAGAAATTAGAGATGCGGGAGGCGATTTTACCGATTTCAGTTATTGGAATGCACCTGGATTTTCAACCTATCTTACTTTATCCGGTTTGTTGAATATTTTATTGGCGCCGTTATATGTAGGATTGATTTTTATTGTCAATAAATTCAACACAAAAAATACCATCGAGTTTTCAGATTTGTTTGTAGGATACCGTCAGAATTTTGTTAATATTTTGGTTTATAGCCTTCTTTCGGGAATTATTTCAACCATTTCAATGTGGTTGTGCTTTATCCCGTTCTTTTTCGTTTTCCCTTTATTGATGTTGGGATATCCTATTCTGTTGTTTGAAAATGCTTCAGCAACCGAAGCTTTAGGGAAGTCTTATAATATCGCTAAAGAAAATTATGGAACGTTTTTGGGTGCAACATTTTTAGGTCTGTTAATTTCCTTCGCAGGAATCATTCTTTGCGGAATCGGAATTATCGTAACCGCCCCATTCATCATGGTAGTAATGTATTCTCTTTACTGCGCCTTTTTAGGAAAACCAAGACAAATATTATATAAACAATAATGAACAAAGGAGAACAAATTAGCAGCGTTAAAATAAAACAGGTTTCTCTGCTTGCCATCATTTTAGTGTTGGCGGGATTGATCTGTTTTAATCTAGCCCTTTTTATTCCATCGGTTTTAGGAGCTATCACAATTTATGTGGTCTGCCGAAAATACAATTTCTATTTACAGGAAGAAAAAAAATGGAAACCTTGGGCGTCCTCATTGATCTTAATGCTTGCCAGTTTGATCATACTTATTTTACCGATTTATTTCATTGCCGATCTTATTATTGAAAAATTAGGAAATGCTCAGGCTTATATGGATAAGTTTAATGTATTTCTTGAAAAAATTCATACCTATATTTATTCTAAAGTTGGTTTCGATATTCTCAGCAAAGAAAATATGGATAAGCTGAAAAGTTCTGTTGGGCAATTTTCTACCAGAGCTTTAAGCAGTACTTTCAATACGCTTACGGTAATCATGTCCATGTATTTTATTCTTTACTTCATGTTGGAAAGACCACGATTTTTTGAAAGAATTCTGGCTTCTTCAGCACCTTTAAAAAGATCAAATGTTTCTTTAATAGGAGAGAAGATGAGAAAACTGATCATGGCCAATGCAATTGGTATTCCTGTCGTGGCGCTTGGACAGGGTCTTGTTGGTCTTGTCGGATATTTTATCTTTGGAGCACCAAGTCCGGTTTTGCTTTTTGCATTAACGGCGGCGGCATCTATGATTCCGGTTGTAGGAGCGGCGATTATCTACGTTCCGGTTTGTATTTATATGATAGCGAGTGGCGACACTGGAACAGGATTGGGATTGGCTGCGTATTGTATTATCGTTGTTGGTTTAACAGATAATGTTTTGCGTTTTACGCTTTTGAAAAAATTGGAAGATATCCATCCTTTAAATACCGTTTTCGGAATTATTATGGGAATGAATTTGTTCGGCTTCATGGGATTGATCTTCGGTCCGATTCTGATTTCTCTTACGCTTCTGTTAATTCAGGTTTACAGAAATGAATTTTCTGATGATGAAACGCCCGATTTAGCATTACCAAACAAAGAAGATGACGATCTTGAAAATAAAATTGATATAATAGTATAAAAGTGGAAGGAATAAACCCGGAAATATTAAATGAAATCTGTGTCGTAAAAATGCCTTTTGGAAAATACCAAGGCACTGTTTTGGCAGATTTACCGATAAGCTATCTCGAATGGTTCTACCGAAAAGGGATGCCTCCCGGAAAATTGGGAATGCAGCTATCAACGATTTATGAAATAAAGTTAAATGGTTTGATGGATTTGCTAACTCCAATTCGCGGTGGAGCTGTGCATTACGAGAAGCCCAAGCCCAAGACTTATAAATTCTAAGATAATTTTCTGCAACATTTTTATGTTGCAGAATTTTTTTTGCCATAATTCTCAATTAATAAACTCCAACTCTCCAACTCTCAAATGCCTTTCCTCTCGAATTTTTTTCATTAGCTTTTTCCCGCTTTCCACTGTATCTTTTTTCCCCCTTCTTTTTTCAATCCTTCGCCAAAAAAGGATGCCGCTGCAATCGGGGCTAGGGGAGTCTCCCTTTTTTCACATGAGGCAATGCAGGAAGCAGGAAGCAAACAGTAAGAAGTAAAAAGATCCAACAAGACAGAGTACTGATTTACCCGAATTGCCCTTCAAGTTCACATCAGCTAAAAAAACTTTCAATTGAAGCATATCCCACCCTCAGATCCCCACTCTAAAAAATTCTCCTCCTCTGGAGGAGTGTCAAAAATTCAAAGAATTTTTGACGAGGTGGTTCTTCCGAAGCTGCTCCCATCTATATGATAACATAACCTTGCCATCATCCACCATTTAACCCCCAACCTTATAGGTTTTCAAAACCTATAAGTTTTTCTTATCTAATAGAACATAATCCCATTCTACATATCTTCAACTTCATGGTCTCCACTCCCCCCAAACCCACCGACCCCTCAAACTCTACAACCCACGCATACAAAATCCTCGCACAGAAAACCCTTTCAATCAAAAAAAAATCTCCCAATCAATCAGCTCGTTACGCTCAAATATGAACTCAAAGTAAACATTATGTTAAATAAATTAGGATTGTATTGTCCAAAGCCCTTATCTTTGCCCCACTGAAAACGAGAGTATGTCAGTAAGCGCAGAAGAGCTTTTGAATAAGCAATAAATTAAAGATCACTTTAAGATAAACAAATAAAAACTACCAGTTTTTAATTTAAAATAATTTCAAAATTAAATTAGATAAAAGCTTGCGAGTTTAGAAAAAGTTTGTATCTTTGCAGTCCGGTAAAACGGGGAGCAGGAGTGAGGTTGATAAATAATAAACGAAGAGTTAAGGTCATCAAAAAACTTTAAAATTTTCTTCATAAAAATTTGGTCAATAAGAAATAAGTTATTACTTTTGCACTCGCAAATACGGGACGACACTGACAGAAAGATTGTCCTGGTAAAAAAGCGAAAGAACGAAGTTCATTGAAATATAATATAACAACCAAGTAAGGAAAAACTAAAGCGTCAAAACTTTGAGTGAGTCAGAACAAACATACAATGGAGAGTTTGATCCTGGCTCAGGATGAACGCTAGCGGGAGGCCTAACACATGCAAGCCGAGCGGTATTTGTCTTTCGGGACAGAGAGAGCGGCGTACGGGTGCGGAACACGTGTGCAACCTGCCTTTATCAGGGGGATAGCCTTTCGAAAGGAAGATTAATACCCCATAATATATTGATTGGCATCAATTAATATTGAAAACTCCGGTGGATAGAGATGGGCACGCGCAAGATTAGATAGTTGGTAGGGTAACGGCCTACCAAGTCATTGATCTTTAGGGGGCCTGAGAGGGTGATCCCCCACACTGGTACTGAGACACGGACCAGACTCCTACGGGAGGCAGCAGTGAGGAATATTGGACAATGGGTTAGCGCCTGATCCAGCCATCCCGCGTGAAGGACGACGGCCCTATGGGTTGTAAACTTCTTTTGTATAGGGATAAACCTACTCTCGTGAGAGTAGCTGAAGGTACTATACGAATAAGCACCGGCTAACTCCGTGCCAGCAGCCGCGGTAATACGGAGGGTGCAAGCGTTATCCGGATTTATTGGGTTTAAAGGGTCCGTAGGCGGATCTGTAAGTCAGTGGTGAAATCTCACAGCTTAACTGTGAAACTGCCATTGATACTGCAGTTCTTGAGTAAGGTAGAAGTGGCTGGAATAAGTAGTGTAGCGGTGAAATGCATAGATATTACTTAGAACACCAATTGCGAAGGCAGGTCACTATGTCTTAACTGACGCTGATGGACGAAAGCGTGGGGAGCGAACAGGATTAGATACCCTGGTAGTCCACGCCGTAAACGATGCTAACTCGTTTTTGGGTCTTCGGATTCAGAGACTAAGCGAAAGTGATAAGTTAGCCACCTGGGGAGTACGAACGCAAGTTTGAAACTCAAAGGAATTGACGGGGGCCCGCACAAGCGGTGGATTATGTGGTTTAATTCGATGATACGCGAGGAACCTTACCAAGGCTTAAATGGGAATTGACAGACGCAGAAATGTGTTTTTCTTCGGACAATTTTCAAGGTGCTGCATGGTTGTCGTCAGCTCGTGCCGTGAGGTGTTAGGTTAAGTCCTGCAACGAGCGCAACCCCTGTCACTAGTTGCCATCATTAAGTTGGGGACTCTAGTGAGACTGCCTACGCAAGTAGAGAGGAAGGTGGGGATGACGTCAAATCATCACGGCCCTTACGCCTTGGGCCACACACGTAATACAATGGCCGGTACAGAGGGCAGCTACCTAGCGATAGGATGCAAATCTCGAAAGCCGGTCTCAGTTCGGATTGGAGTCTGCAACTCGACTCTATGAAGCTGGAATCGCTAGTAATCGCGCATCAGCCATGGCGCGGTGAATACGTTCCCGGGCCTTGTACACACCGCCCGTCAAGCCATGGAAGTCTGGGGTACCTGAAGTCGGTGACCGTAACAGGAGCTGCCTAGGGTAAAACAGGTAACTAGGGCTAAGTCGTAACAAGGTAGCCGTACCGGAAGGTGCGGCTGGAACATCTCATTTTAGAGCGTCTTTAGACGTTAAACAAAATTAGTATCGCAAGATACACAAGTACTTACTTAAAGTAAAGCTTTAGTTTTTTGTTTGGTTGATTATATAAAAAATATAAAACCCACTAGAAATTAGTATAGGGATAGAGAGATTTTAGATTATAAATTATAGATTTTAGATTTAAAAAGCATTTAAAATTTTCAATTTAAAATTTAAAATTATAACGAAGTCTCGTAGCTCAGCTGGTTAGAGCGCTACACTGATAATGTAGAGGTCGGCAGTTCGAGCCTGCCCGAGACTACTAATTTTGAGTATAAGAGTTTTAGAGTATAAGGGAATATGAGTTTAACGCTCAAACTCTCCCACACTACTACTCATACACTCAACTAGAGGGGGAATTAGCTCAGCTGGCTAGAGCGCCTGCCTTGCACGCAGGAGGTCAAGGGTTCGACTCCCTTATTCTCCACAGTTTTGGAAGTTTGATTTAAAAGTTACGATTGGAGCCAAAAACAACAATTGTTCATCAAACGGAAGAGAAGAAATTAAGATCATTGACATTAACGGTAAAGACATCACAAAGAGAAAACCGAGCACTTATAAGTGCTTGAGTAACCTAAAAATAGGAAAGAAATCGTTAAGGGCGTATGGCGGATGCCTAGGCTTTCAGAGGCGAAGAAGGACGTGGTAAGCTGCGAAAAGCTGCGGGGATTGGCACACACGAATAGATCCGCAGATGTCCGAATGGGGCAACCCGGCAGGTTGAAGACCTGTCACCTCGTAAGAGGAGCAAACCAGGAGAACTGAAACATCTAAGTACCCTGAGGAAAAGAAATCGAAGAGATTCCGTAAGTAGTGGCGAGCGAAAGCGGATTAGCCCAAAAGTTTTTATATATTTAGAAGAATGTTCTGGAAAGAACAGCCATAGACGGTGATAGCCCGGTATTCGAAAGGTATATTAAGATGATAAATGAGTATGGCGGGACACGTGAAATCCTGTCTGAATATGGGGGGACCATCCTCCAAGGCTAAATACTCCTGAAAGACCGATAGTGAACAAGTACTGTGAAGGAAAGGTGAAAAGCACTTCGAATAGAAGGGTGAAATAGAACCTGAAACCGTACGCCTACAAGCGGTCGGAGCCCACAAGTTGGGTGACGGCGTGCCTTTTGCATAATGAGCCTACGAGTTAATTTTACTAGCGAGGTTAAGTAATTAAGTTACGGAGCCGGAGCGAAAGCGAGTCTGAATAGGGCGCATAGTTAGTAGGATTAGACGCGAAACCTTGTGATCTACCCATGGGCAGGTTGAAGCTTTGGTAACACAAAGTGGAGGACCGAACCGGTTGACGTTGAAAAGTCTTCGGATGACCTGTGGGTAGGGGTGAAAGGCCAATCAAACTGGGAGATAGCTCGTACTCTCCGAAATGCATTTAGGTGCAGCGTCGTAAAAAAGTTTATTAGAGGTAGAGCGACTGATTGGATGCGGGGGAGTCAAATCCTACCAATTCCTGACAAACTCCGAATGCTAATAAATGTTCTGCGGCAGTGAGGGCATGGGTGCTAAGGTCCATGTCCGAGAGGGAAAGAACCCAGACCAACAGCTAAGGTCCCCAAATATATGTTAAGTTGAAGCAACGCGGTTGGACTGCATTGACAGCTAGGATGTTGGCTTGGAAGCAGCCATTCATTTAAAGAGTGCGTAACAGCTCACTAGTCGAGCGGTCCGGCATGGATAATAATCGGGCATAAACATATTACCGAAGCTATGGATTTGTAATTTATTACATCTGGTAGGAGAGCATTCTGTTTGCGCCGAAGCAGTATCGTGAGGTATTGTGGAGCGGACAGAAAAGAAAATGTAGGCATAAGTAACGATAAAGGGGGCGAGAAACCCCCTCACCGAAAGACTAAGGTTTCCTCAGCCATGCTAATCAGCTGAGGGTTAGTCGGGACCTAACGCGAACCCGAAAGGGGTAGTGGATGGACAATGGGTTAATATTCCCATACTTGCTCACATTAAAAAGGGGACGGTTCGATGTAGCTACTGGAGACTGACGGAATAGTCAAGGCCTAGCCTTCGGGCGAAGCTGCTGTAGTGAACTCGGATCCAAGAAAAGCCGAAGTGAAGCAACCCGTACCAAAACCGACACAGGTAGTCGAGGAGAGAATCCTAAGGTGCTCGAGTGAGTCGTGGCTAAGGAACTAGGCAAAATAGTCTCGTAACTTCGGAAGAAGAGACGCCATCAGCAATGGTGGCCGCAGTGAAGAGGCCCAGGCGACTGTTTATCAAAAACACAGGACTCTGCTAAATCGAAAGATGCTGTATAGGGTCTGACACCTGCCCGGTGCTGGAAGGTTAAGGAAGGGCGTTAGCGTAAGCGAAGCGTTTGACTGAAGCCCCAGTAAACGGCGGCCGTAACTATAACGGTCCTAAGGTAGCGAAATTCCTTGTCGGGTAAGTTCCGACCTGCACGAATGGTGTAACGATCTGGGCACTGTCTCAGCCACGAGCTCGGTGAAATTGTAGTATCGGTGAAGATGCCGATTACCCGCAATGGGACGAAAAGACCCTGTGAACCTTTACTATAACTTCGTATTGACTTTGAGTAAGTAATGTGTAGGATAGGTGGGAGACTTTGAAGCAGGCACGCTAGTGTTTGTGGAGTCAACGTTGAAATACCACCCTTTACTTACTTGGAGCCTAACTTCTTTTAGAAGGACATTGCGTGGTGGGTAGTTTGACTGGGGTGGTCGCCTCCAAAAGAGTAACGGAGGCTTTCAAAGGTACCCTCAGCACGCTTGGTAACCGTGCGTAGAGTGTAATGGCATAAGGGTGCTTGACTGTGAGACCAACAAGTCGATCAGGTGCGAAAGCAGGACATAGTGATCCGGTGGTTCCGTATGGAAGGGCCATCGCTCATAGGATAAAAGGTACTCCGGGGATAACAGGCTAGTCTCCCCCAAGAGCTCACATCGACGGGGAGGTTCGGCACCTCGATGTCGGCTCGTCACATCCTGGGGCTGGAGAAGGTCCCAAGGGTTGGGCTGTTCGCCCATTAAAGTGGCACGCGAGCTGGGTTCAGAACGTCGTGAGACAGTTCGGTCTCTATCTATTGCGGGCGTTAGATGTTTGAGAGGGCTTGATTCTAGTACGAGAGGACCGAATTGAACAAACCTCTGGTGTATCAGTTGTACCGCCAGGTGCACCGCTGAGTAGCTACGTTTGGAAGAGATAAGCACTGAAAGCATATAAGTGCGAAACTCGCCTCAAGATGAGACATCTTTTAAGGGTCGTGGGAGATGACCACGTTGATAGGCTACAGGTGTAAAGTTGGTAACAGCATAGCCGAGTAGTACTAATTACCCGTAGATTTATAGCCTATTGGTTGCTATTAAACAAGCCTTATAAGTGCGCCACTGGTTTTGCCTTTGTGATGAAATTTACCGATACATATAATTTAAGAATGTACCATTTAACCAATGTAACAATAATTGTAAGAAATAAAATTAATTGTTACACTGTTACATTAACTACATTGTTATATTAAACCATATTTAGGGTGGTTTTAGCGGTGGGGCTCACCTGTTCCCATTCCGAACACAGAAGTTAAGCCCACCAGCGCCGATGGTACTGCTAACGCGGGAGAGTAGGTCGCCGCCAGTTTTTATTAAAAAGTCTCATACTTTAATTAGTATGAGACTTTTTTTTTGCTCGAAACTCAAACAAAGTTACCTTTGCCAGATGCCAGATGCCAGATGCCAGATGCCAGATGCCAGATGCCAGATGCCAGATGCCAGATGCCAGACGCTAGAAGCGGGAGAGCCCCGGAGGGGCGATCTGTTAATAGCAAGAAAAATAAAGCCTACATCAATATTTTAAAATTCGTGCATTAGCGGCTCTCAAAAACCGCATCATCTGTGAAAATCCGTGGAATTTGTGGGAGATAAAAAATCAGCATCGATATAAAATTCGTGGCGATAAAAAATTGTTTTGTTTCCCATTGATACTTGTATTTTTGCTAGAAGCTAGAAGCTAGAAGCTAGAAGCTAGAAGCTAGAAGCTAGAAGCTAGAAGCCAGAAGCGGGAAAGCCCCGGAGGGGCGATCTGTTAATAGCTCCAGATGTTGACCCCGGCAAAAAAGCTCCGTAGGAGCGAACTGTTACTATAAAGAAAAGTAAAAATAGATAATGTAATACCATTTATCTTTGAAATTTCCTTTAAATTATTCAACCCCTACGGGGTTATACCATCATTAAATACTTGTTCGTCGGGTGAAGCCCGACGCTACTGATATTTAACCCCTTCAGGGTTTGTTAAGGTAAATTCAAAAAGAAAATAGTATAAGAAAAATTATGGCGGCATTTAGCCTCATTAATTTGTTTTCTGAAACATAATACCAGCTTCTATAAAAGAAAGAAAATAAGGCAGAATCTGGAAGAATTAGGGGCTTATCTGATGTGTATCTCTAATGATCTGTTTTCGTGGATAAAGGAGGCTTTTTATTTTTCATGTAATCGGCAATCAGCCGTACAGCGTGAAAGGAGTGTTAGCTGGGATGAAGCGGTGAAAATGACAGCTAAGATTCATGATGAAAAAATGATTGAATGTATAGGTCTTTCTGAGCAGCTTCCTTGTTCTAATGATGAGGGTAATGCTTTATGGCAGAATTTCGTTGAAAGACTTTAACTTCAGATAGCGGAAATATGGTTTGGAGCGAATCAGAGACCTCACGTTATCAGTTTATTTATAAAGGTAATGCACAAAGAAGAAATACAGCAATTTCTGTATCATGATGCAATAAAGAAAACCTTGCTGATAAGGAAAAATAAAATTTTGGAATTTTCGGGAACGCTTATTGGTCCCCGAAAATATTTATCATTATTTTGGTTCCCAAAGTTCAACTTTATTTCCTTCCAGGTCCAGAATATGGATGAATTTACCGAAATCATACGTGGCTATTTCATCTAAAATGGTAACGCCTTCTTTATTTAATTCCCCCACCAAAGCTTCGAGATTATCAACAGTATAGTTGATCATAAATTCTCTCTCAGAAGGTTCAAAATATTTTGTTGTTTCAGGAGAAGGGCTCCATGTCAGTGAACCTTTTGGATTTGAATCTGCTATTTCCTGCCAGTCGAATGTTGCTCCGTATTCATTTACATCTATTCCGAGATGGGATTTGTACCATTCTTTTAAGGCTTTTGGATCTTTACATTTGAAGAAAATACCTCCGATGCCGGTTACTCTTTTCATTTTATGCTTGTTTTTAAAATTAACTTTTCAGTGCCTCAATTTCATCTCTCAGTTTAGCAGCTTTAATGAAATCCAGATTTTTTGCCGCCGCTTCCATTTGTTTTTGCTTTTCCACAATCATTTTTTCAATGTCTTCTGTGGCATAGGTGGCTTTTGTTTCTGCAACCTGCTGTAAAATTTGTTTCTGAGTATATTTTTCATCAGGAAAATCTTTACTTCTTCCGACTAAGTTTTCAGATATTTTTTTATTTAAGGCCATAGGAACTTTGCCATGGTCTTCATTGTATTTCATCTGTTTTGCCCTACGATATTCTGTTTCATCAATCGTTGCCTGCATAGATTTAGTCATTTTATCAGCATACAGAATCGCTTTTCCATTTAAGTTTCTTGCTGCACGACCAACTGTCTGAATCATTGATCTTCTGCTTCTTAGCATTCCCTCTTTATCGGCATCCAAAATGGCAACCAGAGAAACTTCCGGTAAATCGAGACCTTCTCTCAACAAGTTTACCCCAATCAGAACATCGAACAATCCCACACGCAGATCCTGCATGATCTGGATACGCTCCAACGTTTCAACATCCGAGTGAATGTATCTTGTTCTGATTCCGAATTTTGTAAAATATTTGGTCAGCTCTTCCGCCATTTTCTTCGTTAAAGTGGTCACCAATACCCTTTCGTCAGCATCCGATCTTTTCTGAATTTCTTCCATCAGATCATCAATTTGATTCAATGAAGGCCTGATTTCAATGATTGGATCTAAAAGCCCGGTAGGACGAATGATCTGTTCAACATAGTCACCTCCAGTTTTTTCCATTTCATAGTCGGCAGGGGTTGCAGAAACATAGATGACTTGATTCTGAAGATCCTCAAATTCATTGAATTTTAAAGGCCTGTTGTCCATCGCGGCAGGAAGTCTGAAGCCGTATTCTACCAATGCTTCTTTTCTGCTTCTGTCTCCTCCGTACATCGCGTGAACCTGAGGAACGGTTACGTGGCTCTCATCAATCACCATTAAAAAATCTTTCGGGAAATAGTCTAAAAGGCAGAAAGATCGGGATCCGGGTAGTCTTCCATCCAAATATCGTGAGTAATTTTCAATTCCAGAGCAATATCCCAATTCTTTAATCATTTCTAGGTCGAGCTCTGTTCGTTCCTGTAATCTTTTAGCTTCTAAAGGTTTGCCTATTTCACTGAAAAAATCAACCTGATTTACCAAATCATCCTGAATATCTTTAATCGCATTATTCAAAGTCTCTTTGGAAGTTACAAAAAGATTCGCTGGATAAATTTGAATATGATCAAAAGATCCCGTTACATTTCCTGAAACCGGATCAAAGGTTTGGATTTTTTCAATTTCATCCCCAAAAAACTGAATTCGGACGGCATTGTCGGCGTACGCAGGAAATACATCGATTACATCTCCTTTCACACGAAATGTTCCTCTTTGGAATTCATTTAAGGTTCTGGAATACAGTGCGCTTACTAAAGAATGGAGGAGTGCCGTGCGTGTCACTTTCTCACCAATAGCAAGGGAGATTAAGGATTTATGAAACTCTGTAGGATTTCCGATACCGTAAATACAGGAAACTGAGGCAACGATCAATACATCTCTTCTTCCTGATAACAAACTTGCGGTTGCAGATAGACGGAGCTTTTCTACTTCTTCGTTGATGCTCAGGTCTTTTTCAATATAAGTTCCTGTGGTCGCAATATAGGCTTCCGGCTGGTAATAGTCGTAGTAACTGACAAAATATTCTACGGCATTATCCGGAAAAAATTCTTTAAACTCCATGAAAAGCTGAGCCGCCAGGGTTTTGTTATGTGCCAAAACCAATGTTGGACGCTGAACGTTGTTAACAACATTAGCGACGGTAAATGTTTTTCCGGAACCCGTTACCCCCAATAAAGTCTGGTATTTTTCACCAATTTCGATTCCCTCGGTAAGTTTTTTTATGGCTTGTGGCTGATCGCCGGTCGGTTGATATTCTGATTGAAGTTTAAAATCCATATATCAAATTTATGAAATAAAAAAGAGTCCTGAATCGGACTCTTGTTAAATTTATTCATAAAAACTAATGAAAGGTCATGGTTAAAGGAAGCCTTAAGGTATAGCGAACCGCAACACCGTCTTTTGTTGCCGGCTGCCATTTGATGCCTTCATTTGCCTTTATAAAGGCTGCTTTTGCTTCGTTGTTAAAGATTTCATTATCTCCTGTCACCATTAAATGTTCAACTGTTCCTTCTTCGTTAATAACATATTCAATGTCTGTTCTCAGGGTTGCTTTGCTTGATCCAAGTTTTGAACCATCAAAAGTATTTGCAACTTTAGATCTTAGCTGATTCATTCCGCCGGGATAAACAGGATTAATAATATTCTCTGTGTCTGCTGTTGCAATTTCCTGCTTAGGCAGAGTGGTTTCTTGTGAAGAACTTTTGCTTTTGGGACGAATTGTATCTGCAATCATTTTTTCGTCATTTGTGTTGTTTACCATCTTGTTTTCAAGCAGTTCTTTGGTGTCGCCAACAATTTGCTGAAATGCTGTTGGCTGTTGTGTTTTTTCAGGCTCCGTTTTTTGAATAATGGATTCATGATTAGGTTTGGGATCATTGGCGTATATTTTTTGCACAAATAATCCGAAAGCCACGATTAACATAGGAATGCTAATGACTTTTTTGAAACCCGTTAGTTTTGATTTTTTTCTGTTCATCATAATAAATCGTTTTTTGGTGTTGTTAAAATTAAATGTATGCGTAAGGTTATAGTTTTGTCCGGAAATAATTTCGTCTAAAATCAGCTCCTGATATTCTTTTATATTAAAATCGTTTTTCAAAACAGCTTCATCCGCCAAAAATTCGTGATTGGTAATAATTGCTTTTTTGAAGAAATAAAAAGCAGGATTACACCACATTATCACTTTTAGAAACTCAATAAAAAGAAGATCAACACTGTGTTTTTGTTCTAAATGACTCTTTTCATGAAGAAACACTCTCGAATCTATCGTATTGTCGACCAGATAATTTTCACTTAAATAAATTGTTTTCCAAAATGTAAAAGGTGAAAGTTGATCTTTGGTCACTATTACCTGATGGTTATGATAAAGTATTTTTTTCCCTTTTATTCTTTTTATAATTAAGATTGAATTCAATGCTTTTAGTAAAAAGATGAAGGTTACTAATCCATAAATAATCCACATGAAATTTATCCAGTTGAAATTTTCCTCTTTTTGACTTAAATCTAAAACCTGCTGAGTTGCATTTTCAAAAAAAATTCTTGAATTACCGGTAGGTTTCGGACTTTCTGTTTTAATGGATATCAACGGTGCAAGACAGGAAAATATCAATGCTGAGATCAGGAAAAACCGATTAAACTGATACATTTTCTCTTTTTCCAGAAAGGCATAATATAATGCGATGAGCAATGAGGAGCAGAGAATTATTTTAATAAGAATTAAAATCATGGTTTATTCTTTTATCTGTTCATCAATAATTTCACGAAGTTCTTTCAGTTGCTTTTGAGATAGTTTAGCATTGGATGTAAAAAAAGAGGCAAACTGTGCTACTGAACTGTTGAAAAAACGGTCAATCATAGAAGTCATTTCTTCCTTGAAATATTCGCCTTTGGCTACTTTTGCAAAGTATTCGCGGGAATTTCCATACAATTTATAACCTACCAAATCTTTATTCTGCATGCGTTTCAGGAGCGTGGCGATGGTTGTGGTGGCAGGTTTGGGCTCAGGATAAGATTCCAGAATATCTTTCATGAAAACCTTTTCTTTTTCCCAGATAATTTCCATGACCATTTTTTCAGAATCTGTGAGTTTTATTTCTTTCATGCTCTACGTTTTGTTATTCGTTTCTACAAATGTAGAATAAAAATTTGAACCCGCAAATTTTATGGCATTATTTTTCCATTCCATTATAAAATCACCAAATTGCACTTCTATGAAATTCAATACTTTTTACATTTCAGCTTTCAGTTTATTCTTAATTCTTTCATCTTGCCAAAAAAATACGGCTCATGCGCAAGTGGGTAAAGATGGAAGCGTGGAAACAGAAAAACCAAACTCTCCTGAATACAAACCTGCTTTTGCCGGACAGACAAGAATTAAAGCAGTAAAAACAACAACAGCTTACAATGTTGAAATTTTAAATAAAGATTTAGGTAGGCCTTGGGGAATCATCAATTTACCGGACGGAAAGTTTTTAATTACCGATAAAAGAGGTCACATGAATGTGGTTTCTGCAGACGGAAAACAAGTTTCAAAAATAGAAGGCTTCCCGAAAGTGGATTCGAAAGGCCAGGGAGGAATGCTGGATGTTGCCTTAGATCCGGATTTTAAATCCAATAATATTATTTATTTCAGCTTTTCTGAACCTTACGAAAAAGGAAATCATACGGCTGTTGCCAAAGCAAAGCTTTCTGCCGACTTAAAAAATATTTCTGAAGTCAACGTGATTTTCAGAGCAACCCCGACTTATGATGGCGACAAACATTACGGAAGTCGACTGGCTTTTGATAAAGACGGTAATTTATTCGTGAGCACCGGAGAGAGATCCGATAAACAGACAAGGGTATATGCTCAAAAAACAGATAATTATTTAGGGAAAATTTTAAAAATTACTAAAGACGGAAAGCCGGCTCCCGGAAATCCTTTTATTGGAAAGGCAGGATTTAAGCCTGAAATTTATGCTTATGGCATCAGAAATCCTCAAGGTTTGGCGATTGATCCCAACGGTACGCTTTGGGATGTGGAAATGGGCCCGCGGGGAGGAGATGAAATTAATCTTATTCAAGCCGGAAAAAATTACGGTTGGGGTGATGTAACTTATGGAATTGAATATTCAGGAGATAAAATAAATAACGGAACCACTCAAAAAGAAGGCACAGAACAGCCTGTCTACTACTGGGATCCGGTAATTTCTCCAAGCGGAGTTACCTTCTACACCGGAAATATGGAGGAATGGAAAGGTAATTTAATGATTGGTTGCCTGAGTGGCGAGCACATCAACAGGATTGTAATGAAAGATAATAGAGTGGTAGGAGAGGAACGGCTTCTGGCAGACCAGAAAGAAAGATTCCGCGATGTTCTGAATGGAAGCGACGGAAATTTGTATGCTGTGACGGACAGCGGAAAACTGTATAAAATATCGAAAAAATAGTCTTTTATATTAGAATCGGGCTCAAGACATTGTTTTGAGCCCGATTCGCTTTTCAATAGTAAGGAAGTTACTTCATCAGAAAAATTTATCTTTTAATTCTATGCTCCTTAAAATTAGAATTGAAAAATGTAAAAATCTTTGCGTCAAAAAAATTTGAGGAGTTTGCATTTTTAGAATCTAAAATTAAATCTTGCAAAAGCCTGTCTTCCTGCAAATCCCATTTGTACAGGGTCGAAAATACCTCCGGCTTCGGTATTCCCATCGGATACGGCAGATTTTTGTAAAGTCGGATATCGGTTGAAGATGTTTTTACTTCCAATCGTTAAGGTAACACTTTTTGAAAATTCATAACCGAAAGAAAGGTCTGTCGTTACTTTCGGACTGTAATTCTGGTAATCATCGGCGCCGTTGTAGCCAATTAAAGTAAGTCGGTCGAATCTTACCAATTGTAGGTTGGCATTGAATTTACTGATCTTATAGTTTACATTTAAATTGATCTTGGTTTTTGGTGCTGAAGCTAAGATGAAAGCCCTTTCCCGAGGACTCAGATAGACGTCTTCTTTTCCTTTCAGCCTTTCAGAAGTATTGACTTTGGTAATTTCCATTTCATTATAATTTCCGGCCAGAGTGGTGGTTAATTTTCCTTTTCCGATATTCTGATTATAACTTAAAATAATATCAACTCCTTTTGTTTTGGTGTCAATAGCATTGGTGAAAAACTGCGCCTGATCGATATGATTATCAATTAAAATCTGTCCGATGGCATCGTCATCCTGTGAGAAATTTCCTGTTAAGACGATTCTGTCTTTCACTTTAATATAATATCCATCAATGGTAGCTGTAAATTTTCCTGTATTAAAAGTAAATCCGGCACTTCCATTAAGAGAAGTCTCCTGTTTCAGTTGAGGAATGCCCACTGCTTTTGCCAAATCACTGTCATTGGAAGCCAGCTGAATGGTAACCAGATTTCCTGCCTGAAAATTGGTAAACTGCAGACTGTAATATTTCTGAGCCAGAGAAGGCGCACGGAACCCTGTAGAAACAGAACCCCGGAAAGCTAACTGAGGCGTTATTTTATATCTTGTGGCAAATTTACCGTTCATGGTACTTCCGAAATCATTATAATTTTCGAATCTTCCGGCAATGCTGATCATCCAGTTTTTGGTAATATCGAGTTCGGTATCAATATAAGCCGCAAAATTATTTCTGCTTTTGTTGACTCCCTGAGAATATCCCGGAAATCCCTGAGATCCGCCCGGCCGTATTTCTCCGCTTAAAGGATTGGTCACCAGTAAATTCTGATTGGTATTCGCCGTTACAAGATTTCCATTGATATCATACATCGCGTAAGAAGCTTCTTCTCCTTTAATAATGTCGAATTTTTCATATCTGAATTCGGATCCGAAAGCAATATTTAAACCTTCCAATACTTTGAACTGTTTTGAAGCATTAAAACCTGTGGTATTTTGCAATAAAGAATGGCCTCCCGCATTGAAGCTTGTCGGAGAATTGATACCCAATGTTGCATTAATGGTATTGTCTATCTGGTAGGTAAACCTATTATTTCCGAAAGCGTTGTAAAAATCGACATCCCAATCTGCCACTTTGAATTTTAAACCATTATCAAACGTAAAATCGGTAATGCTGGTGTCTTGTAGCGGGTTGAAACCATTGGGGTAAACCTGAGGAATATTTCCGTCTGCATCAGCACTTCTCGTCCACGCATAAGCGTCTGTATTTCTTTGAGAAAATCCTTGTCTTGAATAAAACTTTATCTGATCGGATAACGGAACTTCAATATTTCCGAAGAAATAAAAATTCTGAGATTTTGCATCTCCAAATCTCTGTCTTGGAGCCTCATATTTTTCAGGATTGGCATTTCGGATAGCGAATTCTTTATTAATGAATTCGGCGGTAAAGTTTCCAAAACCTCCTTGAGAACCTATTTTAGTTCCGTAATTTCCGTAAAAATCAAAAGTATTTCCGTCTATTTTTCGGTCTGAAACCACATCATGGTCTCCGGGGCTTTTAAATAAATTAACTCCGTAAAAAGCATTTCCTTCAAAGCCGTGATTACGGTCGTTTAAAATTACATTAATAACGCCGGCAATGGCGTCTGAACCATATTGTGCCGATGCGCCGTCACGAAGAACTTCAACTCTTTTTATGGCACCAATCGGGATGGTGTTCATGTCCGAACCGGTATTGCCACGGCCTTTTGTTCCGAACAGATTAATTAATGAAGATTGGTGATACCTTTTTCCATTTAATAACAGCAAGGTCTGATCCGGACCTAAACCTCTCAACGTGGCGGGATCTACCGCGTCCGCACCATCGGAACCGGATTGTTTATTGGAATTGAAAGAAGGGGCCGCAAATTGTAAAAGCTGGTTGACTTCCACCTGACCGGTCGACTGACTGACCTGCTTGATATCGATGACATCAATCGGGACGGGAGTATCCACAACGGTTCTTTTCTTATTTCGGCTTCCTGTAATGGACACTTCTTCAATTTTGGCTTCTTTAGAAATCGTATCGTTGATCTGCTGTGAATATAAAATGGAGGAAGTGCCAAGAAAAATAATGCTCAGGTATTTAATTTTCATATTAATCGGTTTGTAAATTGATGGATTAATCAAAAATATTAAATTTTGTTTTTAAATAATCAATAAAATTGACTTTTATTTAATAAATAATATGATAATTAGATGTAGGGCATAGTTTTATTTAAAATTTAAATTGAATCATTAAGTCTTGAATAAAATTTTAATTAATAATCCTTGTCAAGGTTTTAAACCTTGACAAGGTTCCAAGGATTCTGGTCGGTTTCTTCGATTGTGAAGGTCTGAAATTCTTAGCCCTGATTGCAACGGCATCCTTTTTCTGAAATGGCTTGAAAAAAGCGCTGGCGAAAAAGATACAGTGGAAAGCAGGAAACAGCTCCTGAAAAATGTAAAAGGCCATTCATCGATTATCGAAAATGTTTATAAAAAAAGGATCCAAAAATTAATTTGAATCCTTTTGTTTGTTTTATGCTTCTTCCAGCTGAACCGTGAAGTGTCTCAATAAATCCGGTTCCCATGTGATTTTATAGCCTTTCGCAATTTCCTCACGTCTTTCGTAAACGTTTTTGATGGCTGCTGCAATATAATCCATGTGGTTGTTGGTGTAGGTTCTTCTTGGAATCGCCAAACGTACCAATTCCAACTTAGGATAACGGTTTTCTCTCGTTTCAGGGTCTCTGTCGGCCAATAAAGTTCCGATTTCCACCGTTCTGATTCCAGCTTCTTTGTAGATCTCAAGACCTAAAGTCTGCGCAGGAAATTCTGAACGGTCAACTTTTGGTAAGAAATTCAGGGAATCGATGAAAACAGCGTGTCCTCCGATAGGTTTCTGAACCGGAATTCCGTATTCAATTAATTTATGACCTAAATATTCAACCTGAGAAATTCTGCTTTCCAGATAAGCGAAGTCAGTCGCTTCATCAAGACCAACCGCCAAAGCAGCCATGTCTCTTCCGGCCATACCTCCGTAAGTAATGAAACCTTCGTAGATAATGGTGAAATTAGATGCCTTTCTGAAAACTTCCTCGCTATTCAAAGCGATGAAACCACCGATATTTACCAGTCCGTCCTTTTTAGAGCTCATCGTCATCCCGTCTCCGTAAGAGAAAATTTCTTTACAGATATCTTTAATGCTTCTGTTTTCCTGTCCGGCTTCTCTTTTTTTGATGAAATACGCATTTTCAGCGAATCTTGCAGAGTCGAAAAATACAGGAACTCCGTATTTATTAGATAATTCTCTTACCGCTTTCATGTTTTCCAAAGAAACAGGCTGTCCTCCTGAAGAGTTGCAGGTAATCGTAATCAAGCAAAAAGGGATGCTTTCTTTTGGATGACTTTTATAAACTTCCTCTAATTTTTCAAGGTTGATGTTTCCTTTGAAAGGGTGAAGATCATTGATGTCAAAAGCTTCATCGATGGTACAGTCGATGGCGTGTGCTTTTCTGAACTCAATATGACCTTTTGTCGTGTCGAAGTGAGAGTTCCCCGGAACTACGTCACCTTCTTTAACCAATACTGAAAATAATACGTTTTCAGCAGCTCTTCCCTGGTGAGTTGGTAATAAATATTTGAAACCTGTGATTTTCTCAACGGTATTTTGTAACTGTTCGAATGAACGAGATCCAGCGTAGCTTTCATCTCCCATCATCAAGGCTCCCCATTGTCTGTCGGACATGGCACCGGTTCCGGAATCGGTTAAAAGGTCGATGAAAACCTGTGAAGATTTTAGATTAAATAAATTATAGTTCGCTTGTTTTAGCCATTCTTCTCTTTGTTCTCTTGTAGACTGGTGGATTTCTTCCACCATTTTAATACGGAAAGGTTCCGCGTACGGTAAATTCATGATATTTTTTTTAGATTGTTTAAAGAAAACTTAATTTGAAATACATTCAAATTTCATCAAGTATTTTTAAAAGGAATAATGTAATGCGTGATAATGCTTTATTTTAACCACAAAAGTTGTAACAGGTAAATAGTTCATTAAAAGGGCACAAAAAGTAAATGTATATTTTCGAATACGCTTTTATGAGCGTTTAAACTTACTTACATGTTCTAATAGTCTTTTGTTTATTTTGCGGTGAATAAGAATCAGGCAGTTAAAGAATTACTCAGGTGCCTTAAAAATATTATCGTCTGAATGGAAGCCTGCTACACCACCACTCACAGCAAATTTCATTGCTGAAGCTGCGGTCATTCCCACTACAGGTTTGATGTTTTTTTCTTCAGTTACAATCACCCAGCCAGAAATTGCATAAGAATGAGGAAGATAAACAGCCACATAATTGTGCTTATCAACATCTGCCATTTCTTTCTGAGTTAAAAATCCAATTCTCCAGATCTCCGGATTTTCATTCGTCTTTACCCAAACCGGATCATTGAATTTTTTCTTATCGCCGACAAAGGAAGACATGACGTCTTTTGTCGGGGTGTAAATATGTTTTACACCGGGAGTTTTTTCGAGCAAACGATCCATAGAATCGAAAAAGAATTTTCCGACTACAAATTTGTTTCCTAAAAACCCTAAAATTGCCGTTATTAAAATCGTAGAAATAAAAACCAGCCCCGGAATTTCCTTTGCCACCGAAGGAATGATGTTGTCGATAGAAGTGACAACATAATAAATGACAAAAATGGTTAACCCGATGGGGCCAATAATTACCAGGCCCTGAAAGAAATTTTTCAGAAAGAAGTTGGCAATATTTTCAAAAGTCAGTTTTTTCACTGCGATTTTATCTGTTATTTTTTATTTTATCCGTGGATAGATTCCCCTTTTCCGTAAGACTGAATAATTTTTGCTTCATATTCCAGCCATTCTTCCCAACGTTTATTCACTTGTTCTTCGTCTCCAAGCTGTCTTGCAAAACTGATGAAAGTGGTGTAATGATTGGCTTCTGAGATCATCAGCTCCCTGTAAAAGGTCTTCAGTTCTTCGTCTTTAATATTTTCGGTTAAAACTTTAAATCTTTCACAGCTTCTTGCTTCAATCATTGCTGCGAAAAGCATTTTGTCGATAATCAAAGTATCCCTGTTGCCCCCTTTTTGGATGAAATTGACAAGCTCGTTTACGTAATCATCTTTTCGGGTACGTCCGAAAGTATAGCCTCTTTTCTTGATGATCTCGTGCACCTGCTGAAAGTGTTCCAATTCTTCCTGGGCAATCAGTAAAAGTTCGGTCACGATTTCCGGATATTCAGGTAGCATGGTGATGAGCCCGATAGCGTTTGTAGCGGCTTTCTGTTCGCACCACGCATGATCCGTTAAAATTTCCTGAAGATTTCCTTCTGCAATATTGGCCCACCTTGGATCAGTAGGAAGTTTCAACTTGAACATTTTATAAAATTTTTGTAAATTTAAAACAAATTAGACATATTTTGTACTTCTGATGATACAGAATTTATTTTCTGTTGTTTTTTGTATAATCAGAACGCTACTTTCTTTAATTAAAAACTAATATCCTTAATGATGATGAACAGATCACTCTATTTCTTAGCATCATACGTTTTATTTTTTAGTTTTTTTACTATTTCGGTATGTGGGCAGCAGGTAAACGATTCTCTCGAGGTTTTGTTGAAGCCTTACGGAAGTCTGCGCGGAAATATGGCTTTTTTTGATGATAAAATGGAGCTACAGGAAAATGCGTCGAGAATCGGGGTGGAGCTGAAAATAAAAAAGGGTGAGCTAAGCTTTATCGCAGGTGGAGAAGTACAGCTGAATATGTTTCGAGGCAGCACCTCGTTTAATGTTGATGGAAATCTTTCCAGAGGATTTGTTACCGTGGAATCTACGCAAGACAGACAGGTATTTGGAAACAGACTGGGATATCTGGGAATTGATTTCGGAAGATTTGGAGTTGTCACCATTGGAAAGCAGTGGAGTGTTTACAGAGATGTGACCGCCTATACAGATCGGTTTAACGTATTCGGCGCGCGAGCCTCTGCTACTTTTATCGGAGGTACGGATGGAGGAGAAACCGGAACAGGGCGTGCGGATCAGTCTCGAATTTACAGAAATCGAATGGGAAATTTTTACGTTGGAGGTCAAATTCAGGCGAGGGGAGGTAATAATGATCATTTCATCGATGGATTTGGGGCTTCTCTTCAGTACGAATTATTATAGGGGCTGCTTTCAATAGGGCATTTTTAAGTGAAAAACTGGTTAACAACGGTGCTACTATAGGAATCAGTGGACAGCCCACTTATTTTTCTATCGGTGCAAAATATACCGGGAAAATCTTTGACCTCAGTGTGTTGGGGGTTTTAAAGAAAAACGGTGATTTTTCGCCTAGTTCCTATGTTGATCCAAGCTTCGGAATAATTGTGTCCACTATGGTTTTTGATGCCAAAGGAGTTGAATTGTCGGGAAAGTATAAGTTTCAGAAATTTTCTGTGCTGGCAGGTTATAACCTCTATATTCCGGATCTTCATAAAAATGAAAATACTTCTACACCTTACCGTTTAGATCCTGGATTTAAAAGGAGTGACATTATCCTAGGTCTCAGTTACCATCCGTTCAGGTTTGCTCAAATGTATAGTGAGCAGAGGATTTCCATGGGAAAAAATTCTCTTGGAGAAAGGGAAAAAAGTGTTTTTACATTAGGACTTCGGATTGATATTTCACATCCTTTCAATAAAAAATTCGATCTGTAAGTTTAGGATTGGTTATTAGCGGTTTTTTTTCTTAAAAACTCAAGAATATTCCAGCCCAGATCATCAATTTTCTTCAATACGGATGAAATAACGAAGGCTAAAAGGATATTAATGATATAAATTAAAACCATCAAAAGCCACCAAGGCATATGTTCTTTCAGAGGAACCACCAGAAAATAGACTAAAGAAGAACTTATTCCCTGTGCAAAATAGAAAAAGATGGCATTTTTACCGATGTAGGTGACGAAGTTATCTTTGGTGATCTTTAATCGGTTGTAAAAAACAAATAAAGTAACCAGTGAAAATAAGGTCCATATAATATAAGGGATCTTCGGCGGAAATTTATTTTTATTGATTTTAAAGAAAATTTCACTGCCATAATACCAGAACATCCAGATTAAAGCTGCTGCCACAATTCCATATAAAACGGGAATTATTTTCTTCGGGATTTTTTTACCTCTCATTCTGTTCGCAATCAGGAAAATGGCCAGGTAAAATGAAACGTATCCCACTTGTCCTGTCGGATAGATTTCAGGAAAAAGATTAAATACCAAGGTTAAAGCAACACAAATTCCAATGAGCCAATTGATATGTTTCGGGAAGAATCTTAAAATTAAAACGCCGAAAACAGTCAGGATAAAATAGACTTTTAAATACCAAAAACTTCCCATCACGACCGGAAAGGTGTCTGCATTGGTGTATTGATGAAGATACCAGTTTCCGAGATTTTGCCATTGTGGGACAGCTGAAATGCTCGTTGTCGCATATTTTGACCCGAATGTGGAATAAAAGTTTTGCAGCCATTCTAAAGAAAAAAAACTGAGTCCAAAAACCTTAAAGAAATAATCTAAAAAGAATAAAAATGTCACAAAGATCATGAAGGTGATCTGTAATTTTAATAGTCTGTAGAAGGTTTTTTCAATATTTGACCCTGAGGTGATGCCACTTAATGCATAAAATAAAGCCACATCAAAGACTAAAGAAAAGACCCTGACTTCAGCGGGAATATAAAACTGTCCCGACCAGAAAGCGGTATGGATGAATATAATGGAAAGCGTTGCCAGTCCTTTTGCAAAGTCAATATAGAGATCTCTGTTCATTATTCGGAATATGCTTCAAAAGTAAGAAATTTTAAATAGGCTAAAAATGAATTTCATTTCGACTCTTCAGCAGAATCTTTTCCCGATGAATTTTGTCAGCCTATGTAATGATAGATTCGAAAGACAGGAAATTTTGTCATTTTAAGTGTTCCCTTCAGCGCGCCCTGATCATAATTATTGAAATAATAAAAATAAGCGAATTCGCTCCATCCATTGCTTTTTTTAATGAAAGGAGATGCTATTGCATAAATTGGTAAGTTGATCACTGAGGTAGGTTGATAATGTTCTGATTTGCAGTGTTTTTTTTGTGCTATTCGGAAAGCGGTATTTTGAATCCAGACCCTTATTTTGGCGCCATATTTGAATAATGATGACCTAATTATAAAATGAAGAACTATTCAGATAATGGTTTTTCTTTTACAATTAATAAAAAACACACATTTACGTATGAAAGATAAAATTATGGTCAGTTGTGTATGGATGTTGATAATAGTAATAGGAATTAGATTCTTAATTTTTCTCACCCATGTAGCCAAAAGCATCGTATTGTATATTTTTAACTAGGAGAAAAAAACAGTCAAAATATTTTTATGGGGCGCACAAAATGACCGGGATCTAGCAAAAAAATCAGTGCCAAAACACAGGTCGTCAAATCATGGATCAGTTTCAAAACTTGGGGAGAAATTCTTTAGATATTTTTTTGCCACGAATGCGCGAATATTTTTATTTCCCACGGATAGCACAGATTTACCACGGATGATATCGTTGATTTTCTTTGTTTAACCTTTGCGGTCTTTTATAGGTAGAACGGTTTGGTGAGACTTAAAACGGGAATTGTCAAAAAACTTGGGTTGGCTTCGTGTTCAATATGTAAAGTGTAAGGAAAAGAATCTGCATCATTTGCAAAATCTGCGAGAGCAAAAAATTTCATCTTACATGATCTGAACTTTTTTGCCTAGTCCCCAACTTTTGTACTTGATCCCAAATCATCCTGAATCCTCGGTTACTCATGCTGCAAAGAAAATAATAAAAAATCCGAAGAAAATATTCCTTCGGATCTGCCTATTTATTTTGTTATGAGGGTGAATGCTGATGCAGACAGCTCATTACAGGGATTAGTCTTTCTTAATATCAGCTTTGGCATCGTGATAGGTCTTATCTACCGCGTCTGTGCCTTTTTTGGCTGTTTTTTTTGTCCATTTCACAGCATCTTTAACTCCTTTTTTTGTCGCATCATATCCTTTTTCTGCGGTTTTACCGGTCCATTCTGCACCGTCTTTAACAGCTGTTTCAACTTTTCCGGCATCTTTCTTTATTTCTTGTTTTGCCGGTTCTTTTTTTTGTGCTGATATGCCGATTCCAAATAAAAGAATTACTGCTGCTGAATATAATCTCTTTTTCATTTTTAAATTTTTTATTTTTAAAAGTTTTCAAAAATCAGACCATTCATTTTTCTTAATAGGGTTAGGTTTTTAATGTTTTGATTATTAGTGATATATTCGTTTTTTTTGTTGGGTGGAAGCGGGCTGAAAAAAGGAAGGGAAAAATTGATAGCCTACCTGGTTTATATTATTGAAAAAGTTTCTTACCCCGAACTCAGATTGGAATGGAGTGGGTTATATAAGCAAAAAAACTGCCCAATAGAGGCAGTCTTTTGTTTATACCATTTTATCTTTGAAATTTCCATTAATTTATTTAACCTTTTCAGGGTTATAACCTCATTGGATAATTATACATCGGATTTCACCCGATGTAACCCTTACGGTAAATTCAAAAAGAAAACAGTGTTATATGAAATGAGCGATTACACTTTAGCAATATTCAAAATTACCTCCATTGCCTTTTCCATACTTTCCAATGCCACATATTCGTAAGGTCCGTGGAAATTAATTCCTCCTGCAAAAATATTAGGACAAGGAAGACCCATATAAGACAATTGTGCCCCATCCGTTCCTCCTCTGATCGCTTTAATTTTGGGCTCAATTCCTGCTTCTTTCATAGCGGCAGCAGCCAGATCTACGATATGCATTTTTCCTTCAAATTGCTGTTTCATATTTCGGTATTGCTCTTTAATCTCAATTTCAGCAACTCCTTCGCCGTGTTTCTGATTAAATTCAGCAATTTTTTCTTCCATGAATTTCTTTCTTGCCTCGAATTTTTCAGCATCGTGATCACGGATGATGTATTGTAATTTAGCCTCAGAAATATCAGCATTCAAATCCATTAAATGATAGAATCCCTCAAATCCTTTCGTTGTAGCCGGAGTTTCGTTTGCCGGAAGAGATTGTGCAAATTCAGAAGCTAAAAGAACTGCATTAACCATTTTTCCGTACGCATAACCTGGATGAACACTCAATCCGTGGATTTTTACGACTGCTCCAGCCGCGTTGAAGTTTTCATATTCCAATTCTCCAACTTCACCGCCATCCATTGTATAGGCGAACTCAGCTCCGAATTTTGCTACATCAAATTTATGGGCTCCTCTTCCGATTTCTTCGTCAGGGGTAAATCCTACAGCAATTCTTCCATGCTTAATTTCAGGATGAGCAATCAGATATTCTGCAGCCGTTACGATTTCTGCGCAACCTGCCTTATCATCAGCTCCAAGAAGCGTAGTTCCGTCTGTTGTAATTAAAGTCTGACCAATATATTTCTTTAAACTTTCAAATTTTGAAGGAGATAAGGTAAAACCTGTCGACTGATTTAAAAGTAAATCATTTCCGTCATAATTTTCCCAAACCTGTGGCTTTACATTTTCACCACTAAAGTCTGGTGAAGTATCATAATGTGAAATAAATCCAATGGTCGGTTGATCATCATTTTCAAGGTTTGACGGTACATAACCCATGATATAACCATTTTCGTCAATCGATACATTCTCAAGACCGATCGTTTTCAATTCTTCTGTGATATAATTGGCGATATCCCACTGTCTCTCTGTAGAAGGGGTTGACTCGCTTTCGGCATCACTGGTTGAATAGATTTTTACATAACTAAGAAAACGGTTCAGTAACTTTTCTTTCCACAATTGGTTGAATTCTATTGCACTCATTATTAGATTAAATTTCCAGCAAAGTTAGCAAATTTGATGCGGAGAATAATTGATTTATCCTTGAATTAAATCATTAATCATAATTCATTGAAAATCAAAATCAAGTAAATATTAAACTGCGTAAGCCGCTTTATTCTGAAAAACAGTCATTCCTTCTATTTTGTTGGTAAACGTGTTGTAAACAATCTCTACAGTAAAACATGAAATTTCATAAAGAACATATTTCAGTGTATTTACTGTTCTTTCGTTCATCACCCGCCCGTTGGTCATCACCATATTACATTGAGATTGCTGATCCGGCAAATTTTTGAAGTCGTAGTAAGAAATATTCATAGTAATTAATTTTATTGGTAATGAAGCATATACAATTTGTTTACCAATTTGAATAAAAAATATACCACATTTTTATTTTTCCTTTATTAAAAGGTGTTAAAGGTGATGAAATTTAATATTAAATTTTTGAATCAGGTTATGATTTAATTTTTAATGAAAAAGAAATTGATAAAAAGCACTTCAAGTATTCGTTATTTAATATTTATTATTGAAATTTTAAATTGAATATAATCCTTTGAAAATCAAAATAATGTTAGATTTGTAAATATCATATTCCAAATTGTTTAGTTTTATTATATTTGAGAAAATCTAAAAGTAAAATGTTTCTTACTGAATGTCCGCGTGATGCAATGCAGGGTTGGGGAGAATTTATTCCCACTGATAAAAAAATAGATTATATCAACTCTTTGATGGATGTTGGTTTTGATGTATTAGATTGTCTGAGTTTTGTATCTCCAAAAGCAATTCCGCAAATGGCAGACTCTGATGAGGTTGCCGAAAATATCGATAAATCCCGCTCCAAAACTAAGGTTTCTGCGATTGTTGCCAATTACAGAGGTGCCGAAAAAGCATTGAAGCATCAATCGGTGGATATTATCGGGTTTCCGTTTTCTATTTCTGAAACTTTTCAGCATAGAAATACCAATAAAAACCAAGAGGAGGCTTTTGAAGAAATCATCAGAATGCTGGAATTGGTAAAAAGTGAAAACCGACAATTAAACATCTATTTCTCCATGGCTTTCGGTAATCCTTATGGCGAAATGTGGAAATGGGAAGATGTAGATTTCTGGGCACAGCGTTTTTCAGAAATTGGAGTTAAAGATGTTTTACTATCTGATACAACGGGAGTTGCGACACCACAATCAATCTCTCTTTTATTTGAAAAGATACCTTCAAAATATGCTGAAATTAATTTCGGAGCACATTTTCATAACCGTTACGAAGATTCTTATTCGAAGTTAAAAGCGGCTTACGACCAAGGTTGTACAAGGTTCGATAGCGCGATCAAAGGAATTGGAGGTTGCCCGATGGCGAAAGATGATTTGGTTGGAAATATGCCGACAGAGCAGGTCATCAACTTTATGAGCGTAGAAAAAGCAGACCACAAACTGAAACTGCTAAACTTCGAAAGCTCTTATAACAAAGCGAAAGATATTTTTCATTTTTGAGACATTGTCTCTCTTAATTTTTAATAATTATGACTTCAAAAATTACATATATTGGAGATTTAAGATGTTCAGCGGAACATTTACAATCAGGAACCATTATTGAAAGTGATGCTCCAACTGATAATCATGGAAAAGGAGAAAAATTTTCTCCTACAGACTTATGCGCAACTTCTTTAGCCGAATGTGCGCTTACCACGATTGCCATTTTAGGCAAAGAAAAAAATATTAACATTGATGGAGCTTACTGTAATCTTCAAAAAATTATGAAAGGTGAGCCAAGAAGAATTGGTGAAATTGTATGCAATTTTGTATTTTCAGATTCATATTCGGATAAAGAAAAAGAATTTATCGAAGAAACTGCGCATAATTGTCCGGTAGCGAAAAGTCTTCATCCTGATTTGTTACAAACCATGATTTTTATTTATCAATAAAATATTTTTTAAACCTTAGAATTTTTCTGAGGTTTTATATTTTCGAATAAATATCAATGAGCGGGCTTTAGCCCGCTTTATTCTTCAAAATATAAAATGGCTTTAGCCAAAACTTATAATTAAACCAACTCAAAAAATCAATAAAATGTCACCCATAATCTCACCCTCCGAATTAAAAAATCTTTCGACAGAAAATCTAATCATCTTAGACGCGAGAGTAGGAAAAGAAGTTCACCATAACTATTTAAGTAAGCACATTAAAGGTGCAAAATTTATTGATCTGGATAAAAATTTAGCTGAAATTGGTGAAAATGCCGCTTTTGGAGGAAGACATCCGCTTCCGAGCATTGAAAAATTTGCAGAAACACTTTCTAATCTTGGAATTTCAGAGGATTCTCACATCGTTGTTTATGATGATAAAAACGGATCAAATGCTGCGGCAAGAGTTTGGTGGATGTTGAAATCTTTTGGTTTTAATAATGTACAGGTTTTGGATGGTGGATTTCAAAATGCTGAAAAACAAGGTTTAGAATTTTCTTCTGGTGAAGAAAATTTTGAAAAAGCAGAATTAATTAAAAAAGTAAACTGGCTTCTTCCAACTTCAACGTTGGAAACTGTTGAAAATGAATTAACAAACCATTCTTCAACGGTAATCGATGTAAGAGATGCTTATCGTTATAACGGAGAATCTGAGCCAATCGATTTGGTTGCCGGACATATTCCCGGAGCGATTAATATTCCTTTCTCTGAAAATTTAGATGAAAATGGTAATTTCCTGAAACCTGAAGCTTTTAAAGAAAAATATTCAAAATTATTAGCGGATAAACCTCAGAATTTAATTATTCATTGCGGTTCTGGCGTGACTGCCTGCCATACCATTTTAGCATTATATTATGCAGGTTTTGATATCCCTGGCTTATATGTAGGCTCCTGGAGCGAATGGAGCCGAAGGGATGGAAAAGAAATGGCGCGAGAAATTTAATTTTTCACCAAATAAAAGGCTGTCAACGGGTGTGACAGCCTGATTTATTTTATCGAATATTAAAGCATTCCCAGCTCAAACTTCGCTTCTTCACTCATCATATCTTTATGCCAGCTAGGCTCGAAAGTAAGCTCTAAATCTACACTTTTCACGTTTTCTACCTCTGCCACCTTATCTTTTACTTCCTGGGGAAGCGTTTCTGCTACTGGGCAGTTGGGCGTTGTCAGTGTCATGATGATTTTAACATCCGCATCGTCGGAAATCTGTACGTCGTAAACCAAACCCAGTTCGTAGATATCTACCGGAATTTCAGGGTCATATACGGTTTTTAGGACACCGATGATTTCCTCACCAATGTCAGCGATCTGATCGTCTGTAAATTTCATTTTTTAATCTAAATTGATGTACCTTTTCAACAAATCTTCCTGACGCATACGCCGGAAAACATTTGCCAAAGTTAAGACATCTTTTTCACAATAGTCAACTATTCTTTGCAAGTCTTTCTCTATGTAGTAGATTGATGAAACCATTGAGCCGTCGATATCGTCTTTCGGGGTAGGGATGCCGAAAAGATGGGCGAGTAATTCAAGGGATGCAAAACTTTTATAATCCCCAAATTTCCAGAGTTCCATGGTATCGAGATGCGGGATTTCCCAAGGTTTTTTTCCAAACATCTGAAACGGTGCCGGAGGCATCATCCTATTAATTAAAAATCTTCGGGCAATCCATGGAAAATCAAACTCCTTTCCGTTATGCGCACAAAGAATAACATCACGAAGCCGCGTGCTGTTAAAAATTTCACCAAAATCCATCAACAGCTTTTTCTCATCATGATGAGCGAAACTTTTAATTTTCAGGGTATCATTTTTTTCGAGCATCCCGATGGTGATGCAGACGATCTTTCCAAATTCTGCCATGATTCCGGCTCTCTCGGGATAAAACTCTTCTGCGGAGTAATCATCTTTTCGCTGAAATTTGGTTTTTTTATCCCAAAGCATTCGCTCTGTTTCTGTAAGGTCTTCCCAGTTTTCTGCGCCCGGAACCGTCTCAATATCAATGAATAAAATCTTTTCTATAGGAATGTTTTGTATCATTTGTTTTTTACTTTAAATTAAATATGACGGATTAAGATCAAACCTCATAGATTTCTAAAACCTATGAGGTTTAATTAAAATGAATGAGAATAAATATATTGAAAAATTTATCCAACCTGCATTCCATTTTTTGTTGGTAATGAAGGTGTTAAAAGCGTGACATCTTTTTTGTCTTCTCCATAAACTCCTAAAACCAAACATTCGCTGAAAAAATTAGCGATTTGTTTTTTAGGGAAATTGACGACAGCCATAATCTGTTTGCCAATCAATTCTTCCTTTTGATAAAGTGAAGTAATTTGTGCTGAGGATTTTCTGATCCCCAAATCTCCAAAGTCAATTTCCAACTGGTAGGATGGATTTCTCGCTTTTTCAAAATCGTTTACTGAAATGATGGTTCCGCATCGGATGTCTATTTTTTCAAAATCTGTCCATGAGATATCCGGTTTTATATTCATAATGTGTTGATTAGTTGCTCTGTTTTTGTTTTTTTTGTTCTGCCTGTTTTTCCTGTAGCCCGGATTTCTTTTGATTATTGTCAGTAAACAACGTTCTGTTTTTCCGCTCTTTTTTAACATTGGTATCGTTCACTACGGAATTCACTCAAACATAGGTTTTAACAAATGTATTGAAATAATAAAAAAGATGAAGCATTTTTTTATTTAGCTGTATTTTTTTATGCTTAAAATCAGTGGGTTATGAAATAATCGTTAAAAAATTAAAATTTGAACGCAAGATTTTACGAAAACCGGATTTATATAAGTGAGTACTCAATATAACAAAATGTATAATGAATTGAATTTGAAATAATGAAAAAATTAATAGTACTTACGGCTTTTGTAGCGGCTTTCGTTGCCTTTTTTGGAGTGTCTTTAATATCTTGTAATACGGATAGCTATGAAGCAATTCCTGTAAAAAAGGGAGATGAAAACGGAACATTCAGAACAAAATTGATTACGACACAGGGCAACAGCAGAACAGAGAAAATTATGGATTTTACGGTGAAAGATTCTGTAATTACTTACAAAGAATTTCCTATTAAAGAAATTGTAAGATCGGTAGTGAAAGATGCCGGTAAAGCGGATTCTGCGGTGGCAGCTATGGGTAAAATTGAATATAAGCTGAATTTTACCCCGAAATTAGTGCCTGAGCAAAATGTCATTGAATTTACTTTTGCGCCCAAAACATTAACACTTCAGATTCCGTTAAACGGACAGACAAAAAATACTGTTGTTACTTTCACAGCAGCAAACAAAGGATACTTCATTGGACAGGACTGGTCTCTTAGATTTGGTTTTGTAGCAGATAAAATTACAGTAGACGGTACGGATTTGACTCCTTATGAAAAAATAAAATATGATTTTCCATACAGTTTAAAGTATTAATTAATGTTTATAGCCCCAAATAGGTTGTGCTTTGTGAAAAGGCAACCTATTTTTGTATTTTTAAGTGAATAACAATCGTTAAATAAATAGTTTTCTGAACGTTATAGATGAACATCAGTAAAGAACAAAGTTTGGTAAACCGTCTGGCAAAAAAGGACGAAACTGCCTGGAAAGAGCTGTTTGGAGCTTATTCGGGCAAGCTGACCTATGTTTGTTCGAGGTATATTATCGACCGTGAGGATGTGCATGACGTGCTTCAGAACAGTTTTATCAAAATGTTCAGATCTATTGATTCTTTTGAGTATCGCGGAGAGGGATCTCTTCATGCATGGACTAAAAGAATTGTGGTGAATGAATCTTTAAAACACATTAAACAAAATACAGAGAGTAAAAACTGGGCAGACGTAGATGAAATTCCGGATAGGGCTCACGAAGACGAACCCAATCTGGAAGAAGTACCTAAATCTGCGATGATGAATATGATTCGGGAGCTTCCGGATGGCTATCGTACAGTTTTTAATCTTTTTGTGTTTGAAGGAAAAAGTCATAAAGAAATTGGGTCGACCCTGGGAATTGCCGAGAATTCTTCTGCTTCTCAATTTCACAGAGCAAGGGCAATGCTTGTTCAGAAAGTAAAAGATTATAAAATGTCAAAAAAGGCGCAATATGGATGATCAATGGTTAAATAACCTGCGCAATAGAATGGAAGATCACTCAGAGGATGTTCCGGAAGGGCTATGGGATGACATCAGCGATGAATTATTCCGTGGAGATGATGAAAATAAAGGTGCGGGATTAGCTTTGGGAAATGAAACGAAGGCACAGGAAAAAATAATCCCAATCAATTTTAAGACGAAAGTTTACCGTGTTGCGGGAGTTGCGGCGGCGATTGCTGTATTCTTTTTTGTGGCTAAAGAATTAGTAAATACCAATCATTCAGAACAAAACAAACTTATCCATCAAAATTCATATTCTAATCATAAAACAAAGTCTGGCGATCAAGTTTCTGAAAATCAATCAACTTCGAAAGTAAATGCAAATATAAAAACTGAAAGTGTATTTGATGTAAGTAATCAGTTGATTAGAAGTGTTTTAATTCAGAATTCAAAAAAAAGTAGCTTGGGTCAAAAATTGAGAGAAGAAGAAAACAACGACAAGATATTTTTTAAAGGTCAAAACGAGTTTAAAACGAAAGATTTATTCAATCAAAATCAAATAATTGCTCAGAAAAATGAAGAGGGGACTTCTAACAATAAAGAATCTTCTGAGGAAAAAGATGAATTTCAGGAACTTATTGCTGACCATCAAATACTTTCCGCCCCTTCAGCAATTGATAAAAAAAAGCTGAAAAAACAGCCCTCTAAAAAGTGGATGCTGAGTATGTTAACGGGGAATGCTTCTTCAGGTGCTGCAGAACAATTTCCGGGATATGCAACAGCCATGGGAAAACCGATGAGTGTAAGTGAGGTGTACCAGAGTGCAGAGGTAAATCCTTTCGTAGATGTCCTTATTGCGAATCAGAATAAAGAAGTTGACGCGAGAGTGAAACACAAGACTCCGGTGAGTTTCGGTTTGTCGATGTATTACAATATTGGGAAAAGATGGGGCATCGGAACGGGTATCAATTACACGAAATTATCTTCTGAAATTCATTCGGGAAGTGATGATAATTTTATTAAAACAGATCAGTCGGTTCATTACATCGGAGTACCAGTTCAGGTGAATTATAATGTAGTGAAAAAAGGTCGTTTTACAGGATATATAACCGCAGGAGCCCTGGCGGAAAAGGCCGTTTCAGGAAAGCAGAAAACACAGTATGTGGTAGATCACATAGTGAAAGAAGAGTTTACGGAAAAGGTAGAGGTAAAACCATTGCAGTTTTCGGTAAACACTGCGGTCGGAGTTCAGGTTAAAATCCTCAATAATATTGGCCTATATGCAGAGCCAGGGCTAGCGTACCATTTCAAAGATGATAGCCAGCTGAATACGATTTATAAAGAAAAACCATTGAATTTTAATATGAAATTCGGGATTAGGGTGCAGATTGATTAACGTTTAAGATGCTAATTAAATATTACAATTTTAGAAGGCTATATAATAGTCTTCCCACCAAATACGTCCCAATTTTCAAGATCAAAAAACTTAAAACAACCAATAAATATTTATTTTACATGAAAACAAAATTAATTTTTTTACTGTGCTATCTATTTTTAAACCTGTTAAAAATACAGGCACAATGCAATCCCACTATCACCAGTCCTAGATTGGGAGCTATGTTTCAGGACAAAATCGTTTTTTGTACTTCAGAGACCGAAACAATTTCCACGACGCAGACTTATGACACTTATCAATGGTATAAGCAGCAATGGGACTGGCAGACGCCGAATACAAATCCTTGGACTGCTATTCCCAATGCCAACTCGCAGACCTTAACGATTAACGGGACGGATGATATGCTGTATTATTTTAAAGTTGTCGTTACACAGGCCGACTGCTCTTCCGAAAGTCCTGCCATTCTTGCGGACGGATATGCCTATGGGCTTCCTTATATGATAGCTGACTTTACGCCGGGAACGTTTGAAGAGGTGGGGCCAGGAGAATATAATATCTGTGAAGGAGCCACGGTAAAGTTAGATGATGGCTTTCCTCAGGTGTACGGAAAACATACCTGGTTTAAATGTCTTCCGAGCAGCAACCCACCTTCAGTGACAGATCCTTGTATTGTTCCAGGGGCAACGGATGATACTTTTATTGCCGCGGAATCGGGAGTTTATGGATTCTATGCCTGTACGGAGTATTGTCCTGATATGTGCGAAATGTTGAGCATTAATGCTTTTTTAACCCTGAATTTCGGACAGTGGAGCAGTTGTACTTTGGGAACGGGAGAAACGAAACCGAAGGATAATAATTTAAGTATTTATCCGAATCCAACCACGCAGTTTTTATATATCGGAAAAGAATCTGATAAGAAATATACAGAAGTTTCTATTATTGATATGACAGGAAAGCTTGTTCTTCAGAAAAAAGATCATCAATATAAAGAAGCGATTGATGTAAGCGGATTAATAACCGGAACTTATCTTATTGTTTCTAAAAGTATTGACGGAAAAGTTTATAAAAATAAATTTATTAAAAAATAAATAACAGTAATAGTGTTATTTGATATGGAGATGCCGGTGCAGAAGCTTTTTCTGTGCCGGTTTTTTTATTGCAAAAGCAGCCCGTAAAATGAATTACGGACTGTAAGAAAATGTAATGAAAAGTTGATTATTTAATGATAATTTTTTTTGAAAACATATCTCCGCTTGAATTGATTTTCAGTAAATAAACTCCGCTTTGCACGCCGTTTACCTGAATTTTATTAACCCCTGAATTCAATTTTTGAGAAGGTATTAAAAGTTTTCCGGAAAGATCATACAATTCATATGTAGAATCTCCCTTAGCTGGTGTTTCTATCGTAAAATATCCTTGAGAAACAGGATTGGGATATACTCTGAAATCATTCTCTGTAACTTTCACAGTTTCGCTGGTCGCCAGATTTCCGTTTCCGAAACCTACTGCGTACCATGCTTTTGCATTCTGGATGGCTTCATTGCCATTGGCTCCGTACAGATCTGTTATTGCCATTTTAGTAGCATTGTAGGCATCTAGGTAAGTTGCATTGGGTGTTAAATAGTTTGTTAATGTTCTATAAATTATCTTCTCTGATTTTTGAATTCCAATTCCTGTTACTGAATAAGTATTTCCAATGTCGTTTGTTCCAGCTCCTCCTTGTGATAAAAGATAAAACCAATAATTTCCTACGCCGCTGTTGGTATGTACGCCACCATAATCATTTGATTCTGATGGATTGCCTGTTGGTTCCCAAAAAGTACCCATATACGTGTCGGGTTGGGGCTGGAAAGCCGAATTTGGATCTCCCATATTTCTGAAATAATTGGGAGAATTTCCAGGAGGATTTATAAATATTCCTTCAGCCACTGTCCAATTGGGATTTAATCCTGTATAGAATTCAATTGCCGTTCCCATCATATCTGCAATAGACTCGTTCAACGCTCCGGATTCCCCTGCATAATTAAGACCTCCTAAACCATTTCTGCTGACCACTAGATGTGAATATTCATGCCCTGCAACATCAATCATTACAACTGGATTTAATACGGCTGTATTATTTATTTTTCCATTCCCATATACCATTGCTACGATGCCATTTTGATCTATAGCTGCAGCATTGGCGCCATTATGACCAGGATCATCACTAAAGACATTCATATTTATATTATAGTAATTTCTTACGAGTGTACCATTGTTATCAAAACTATTTCTATTGTGTCTTGCTAAGTAATAATCATGTGTTTTTTCTATTCCCCAATGTACTTCTACAGCAGGTTTAGTGGCGTTGGATGTATAATTTGCGGTAGAATTGTTATATTCTGTAGCTCCTACAAAGCTTCCGTTTTGGTTTATATCGCCATCAAAATTAGTTCCGTTGAAAGTATGTATTTTTCGTGCATTATCTCTAAGCCTATATCCGCCTGAATAAGAATCTACCGTGATTTGTTGATTACCTTTATTAAGAGTTGCACTTGTAGAAGGAGTATCTGAGGCATAAATTTTTGAAAGCTTTTTTACAATTTTACGGCTAGCATGATCAATATAGTAATCAAAAGCTTTCATTGGCTTCATAGAAGATGCTTCAGCCTTGGTGGCATAGTATGTTTTTATACCATTTTCACTTTTCACTTTAGCAATTACCGTTTCAGGAGAAGAGAATGTAATCTTTGTATTTTCGGGAAAATCTTTAGAAATAATATTTTCTGCCTCCCTTTCGGACAATGTTGAAGGATTGAGATCAATTTTCCCGGTAAATTCACCATTTACAAAGGTAAGTCTTCCGTTTTTTTCGTGTAAAAGCATCAATTCGTCCTGCACTTTTGTGTTTTTGTAAAAGTGTTGATAAACAGAATGTTTTATACCTAATTCATCTGTGTTTTCGCTTATCAGTTTGAAGGTGTGATTGCTGTCTGCTCCCAACCATTCATTAAAATGAGCGGTAAGATAAGATGAAGTAATATTAAGTCCTTCAAAATTTAAATGGAACGTTCCCATAGAAGAATCTGTTGTAAATTGTGGCAGCTCCCGGACGGAAACTCTCTGTTCCTGAGGATTCTTCTGCTGAGCCATCGTCAGCTGAGGCTGAAAAAAAAAGCCTGTAAAGGCCATAATTGTCAGAGGTAAAGTAGTTGCTTGTGTCATCATTTTTTCTTTTTTTTATTAATGATAGAAATAATCCGTTTTTTTACACAAACAAATATAATGATTTTAAGGTGTTAAAGCATTGGTTGTTAATGTTTTAAGTGTTGTCTTCCTGTTTTTGTTATTTTGTATTATATAAATTAATAGAAATAATTCTATTTCAGAAAATATAAATTAGAAGTTCATTTTAAAGTTAATTTTCTACACTTTTTTTTTGAAATTACTCATGGAAAAAATCCTGAAACATAATGTTCCAGGATCTCATTTCTACTTTAAACAATTAGATTGGTTTTCTCTAATTCGATTTTTTCTTTTTAGATTTTCGCTCTTCTTTTGTTACTTCTTGTGGTTTTGTCGCATCCTGATTAGGATCTGTAGTGGTTACAGTTGTTTGATTTTGAACCGAAGGATCCACAGTCTGCGTATTTTGCTGCGTTGAAATAACGTTGGGGTCAGTTGTCTGCAGCTGTTGATTCTGAGTTTGAGTTTGATTCTGAGTGGTCTGGTTAGGTGTTTCTGCAGGACTTTGTGTTGTTGTCTGCGCCGATACTGCGATTACTCCGACTAATGAGAATGCTGCTGTAAAAATTAACTTTTTCATAATAATATTTTAAATGGTTGTTTAAGTTAAACGGCACCATTTTATCGAATATTATATGTAAATATTTAGTGTAACGTACTTTATAATCTTTTAAGACGATTTTGGAAATGTAGTTTATTTTGCCAAATTCTTCATAATTTTCTCTACAAATTTATATGCCGCAGGACAAATTACGGTATTCTTAATCATAAGATTATTGATCTGGAAGATTTTTTTACGATCTGTATGAGGGTATTCTCTGCATGCTTTCGGGCGGACCTCATATATAGAGCATGTGTTATCTGCATTCAAAAAAAAGCAGGGAAGGTTTTGCAAAACTTTATCATTATCTTCATCTACACGAAGGAATTTCGCTTCAAAATCAGAGGCTTTCATACGAAGATGCTTGGAAATTCGTTCAATATCCTTTTCGGTGTACAAAGGTCCCGTCGTTTTACAGCAATTCGCACATTGAAGACAATCAATTTCCTCAAATACTTCATCATGCGTTTCCTGAACAATATAATCAAGGTTTTTGGGCGGTTTTTTCTTCAATCCGTCCAGAAATTTTTTATGTTCTTTTTGCTTTTGTAAAGCCTGTTTTTTATATGATTCTAAGTTCATTTTGATTCTTCTCCATGCATCGTAAATTCTATTTTTACGATAGGCAAAGATAAAATATTGTTTTCATGAAATTTATCAAGTTCGCGATTGAATTTTTAAATCTATTTTAAGCTAAATTTGAAATATGAAAAAGCTGGAAACACGAGAAGATATTGAAACCCTTGTCAATGCCTTTTATGACAAAGTAATTAAAGATGAGACGATTGGGTTTTTCTTTAATGATATTGCCAAAGTTGACTGGAGCCAACATTTACCTAAAATGTATTCTTTTTGGGAATCTATTCTTTTCGGACAGATGACTTATAAAGGAAATCCGATGGGCGTTCATTTCCCGATCAATGAAATGCAGGCAATGGAGCAAAAACATTTTGATCAATGGCTTACCATGTGGACTTCAACTGTTGAAGAAAATTTCGTGGGCGAAAACGCAGATTTGGCGATTTATAAAGCGGAAAATATTGCTAAACTGATGGCCTTTAAAATGGATTTGGCAAGAAGACTTTAATCGTTTAAAGTTTTAGATTTAACGTTTATGGTTAAATGCCATTTAAGCTTAAGGAACAATAACCGTGAAAATATAAGCGGCAAGATTTACCAATAACACAGTTCCGTATAGTATATTTGTTTTTCCCCGGCTTAAAGAAAGCATAACGATAAATACCGATAGTGATAGGATGATAATATCTTTTTTATCCAAGCCTAAAACCAAGGGAATGTCGTACAGAATACATACCACAGAAACGGCAGGGATCGTTAAACCTATACTGGCAAGGGCAGAACCCAAAGCCAGATTTAAACTGGACTGGATCTGGTTGCTTCGTGCGGCACGAATGGCCGCAACCCCTTCAGGAAGTAAAACAACAGCTGCAATAATTACTCCGACCAAGGATTTGGGTGCTCCAAAGCTCTGAACCATATTTTCAATGGTGGTGGAAAGACCTTTAGCCATCATCACTACAATGGCTAAACAAACTACAAGAAAACCAAAACTAACCAGTGTTTTCGTGAGATTGGGAATATAATTTTCTTCAGAATGTTCTTCAGGAACAATAAAATAATTTCTGTGCCGGATCGTCTGAACCATCAAAAATATGCCGTAAATAACAAGACAGGCAATAGAAACAAAGATCAGTTGAGCCTCATTATAAAAAGGCCCGTTGACACTTGATGTAAAATTGGGAAGAACCAGAGTCAGTATCAGAATCGAGACAATGCTTACCAGATAGGTGGTAGCGGAGGTTCTTGCAAAAAACTGCTCGTAATATTTTACACCTCCTACCAGAATACAGATGCCCAGGATCCCATTAAGAATAATCATGACAGCTGCAAAAACAGTGTCTCTGGCCAATGTAATCGCCTGATCGCCTCCGGCAACCATTAGGGAGATGATCAGGGCAACTTCTATAATAGTGATGCATAGCGCTAAGATAATCGTTCCGAAAGGTTCTCCTACCTTATGAGCCACTACTTCAGCATGATGGACAGCGGAAAGAACGCTTCCCGTAAGTAAAAGCCCTGCAATAATATCATAAATGACCCCGTTGCCCATAAGGCCGGAAAAATAATAAATTACGGCCAGGACGGGGAAGATATAAGTATAATGAAGGAATTCTTTTAATTTCATAAGCGTCTCTAAAATACAAAAAATCTATGATCTTTACCATCTTAAAAGAAAATATTAATAATATTTTAATGACACCATAGGTGATAATCCTGAAAATCAGTGATCATGTGGAGTAGAAGCCCGATGCCAATAACTCTTATATTTCCTTTAAAAAACAGCAGCAAAAAATACACCGCAATGGCATAATAAGAATGTAAAAAGTGAAACCCTATACTCCCACGATTCGGATCAAAAATAGGATGGGCAAACAGATGATCCATATCTACAAGCATGGTCGCCAACAGGATAAAATAGGTTTTTTTCCAATTTTCCCGGTAAAAGATCAGTGCGATAAAAACAGGAAACACCAAATGCAGAAAATAATGAGTTACCGTTTTCCAAAAGAAACAATCCATTATATTCGGCCTTTTAAATAGTTTTGACGTACTTCTTCATCCTGCTTTTCAATGGCGTACCGCAAACAGGTTCGCGGCATTTCCTTGTAGTATTGATCTAAATACTTGATAAGTTCTTTTTCATTTTTCTGACCCATTTCTCTCAATAGCCAGCCGTTTGCTTTGTGCATCAAATCGTGAGGATGATTTAAATTCTTCGTCACCAATTCTTTCGTTAAATCAAAGGAGTCTTTCTTTATATAATGCATTGTCCCGACCACCGCGATTCTTTTATGCCACATTTCTTCGGAGTCTGATAGTTTCTTAAGCAAATCTTCCCTCTCATATTCAAAAGCATATCTCCCAAGGATCTTGTAACAGGTGGAATCCACAAGATCCCAATTATTAACGAATTGCAAATGGGTTAAATAAAATTCTATAATCTCATCTTTTACCGTTTTATCCTTCGTTTTTTCAAATTTGAAAATTAATATAAGTAAGGCCGTTAAACGGTGTTCATGATATTTTGAAGAAAGTAATTCACTCAGCTCTTTTAATGAAATTTTAGTATAATATTCCTTTGCTACAGCACGCTGATCCGGAACTTTTACCCCAAGAAAAAGATCACCCTCTCCATATTCTCCTTTTCCTGTTTTAAAGAATTTAGGAAAAAATGCGGCTTTTTCGGGAATAGATAAAACGGCTAATGCTTCGTGAATTTCTTTAATAATACTCATTTGAAACCTCCCACTAATTTTACATATACTTTTTTATTTCCTCAACATTAATCTGTGAGAAGCAAATGCTGAAATTAACCAGAAATAGCAGATAAATTATTTTCTTCATCTCTGTGTTTATTTTATTGTTTAATGTCCTTCTTCAGCAGCAATACTTTCCAGTTCCCGCTCTTCTTTGGCAATTTTTTTCGGATTTGCTACTTTCGCTATGGTAAGTCCCTGAACAATAATAGAGAATACTACGACACAGTAAGTAATACTTAAAATAATTTCACTGTATTCACTTTTGGGAATAGACATTGCTAAGGCAATGGAAACACCACCACGAATTCCTCCCCAAACCAGAACTTTTACGGTCTGCGGACTAAACGTAGTTCTCATAAACTTCGTTGGTCCCCAAATGGAAATTACTCTTGCAAATAAAACGATTACAATGGCCGCTAAACCAGGAATTACAAAGTGCTTTAGGTCTTTAATCATTAATAACTCAAATCCAATGAATAAAAACAATACGGCATTCAGAATTTCATCGATCAGTTCCCAGAATTTAATTAAATAATCCTGAGTGATGGATTTCATTTTAAACTTAACGTTGAAATTACCCATAAATAATCCGGCAGCTACCATTGTTAAAGGCCCCGAGATATGCATCTGTCTCGCAATCAGGTAGCCTCCCATTACCACAGAAAGGGTAACCAAAACTGAAATAATATAATCATCCACTTCACGCATAAGCCTTGACGTTACCCATCCCAGGACAATTCCCAGCAACAGTCCGCCTCCGGCCTCTTTCAATAATAAAAGTCCAATGTTTTCTATTCCCAGATCAATTTCTTTTCCAATGGCCAGTTGCAGGACTACCGAAAATACAACCACGGCCATACCGTCATTGAACAAAGACTCTCCCGCCACCTTCGTTTCTAAAGATTTTGAAACGTTGGCCTGTTTCAGGATACTTAACACCGCCACCGGATCTGTTGGAGAAATTAAGGCTCCGAAAAGGAGACAGAAAATAAACGGTAACTGGATCCCAAATAGAGGAAGAAGATAAAAAATTCCAAAACCGACCACGAAAGTGGATATAACGACTCCTAAAGTGGAAAAAATAACCACTGGTCTGAGCTGTTCTTTAAGATCATTGATATTAATATGAATTCCCCCTGCAAAGAGAAGGAAATTTAACATCGCTCCCATCAGCACTTCGGTAAAGTCGATGCTGCTCATTAAATTATGAAGATGTCCGAAAGTTCTTGGTAAAAAAGTTTCACCAAAAGATACCAAAATGATGGAAACAACAATGGCAATCACCATAATTCCGATGGTGCTCGGAAGTTTAAGAAATCTGTAATTCAGATAAGCAAATATTGAGGCTAAAACAATTAAGGCCGAAAATGAATAATATAACTCCACGAAGTGTTTTTTTTTATTTGGTTTAAAAATCCAGGTACAGAACCTTGATGTATATCTTGTAGCCGTCTTTGTCCCAGACGTCCATCATGCCATCATTTTGTGCTTTTGACTGTCGGTTAAAATCCTCTCCAATCTGTAAAATATTAAGCAGAATATACTCATCCCCCACAGAATTGACGAGATATGCCGTTTTCTCACTGGCTCCGTCGCCAGATTTTTTAATGGCGTCAGTCAGTAGCCGAAACTGGCTTACGTGATGGGCAAAGTTACCGGCATCCTGCTTGGAATCATAAGCACGTAGCAGGATGAGTAAAACATCGAGATTGGTAGGGTCTTTCTGATATAAAGCATTTCCCAGTTTAATGCATGCATCAGCGTTCTTTTCTTTGAAAGCGTCCGCCAGTTGTTTAAAGTCATCATCTGTGGTTGAAACTTTGTTTTCCTGAAAGTTTCTTCCGTAGTACAGGTATTGCGCTTCCAGGCTGTCTAAAGACTTAGGATAAGCCTTATATTTAAAAATCAGCTTGTCATAATGGTAGGGAGACTGCTTATCGGTAAGATTTTTCTCAATGCTTTTAAAATCTGGTTTCAGCTTCTGAGCAATTCCCAAAACCGAAATAAAAAGCAGCAACAAGAAAAGGCATTTTTTCATTAATTTTTGTTATTATCTTCCTCCTCATCATCGAAATATTCGAAAAGGAAATCATTGTAAGGAAATCTTGAAATATGTATTTTCATTACCTCATCGTAGATCATTTTCTTCATTTCAGGGAAGTTTTCTTTGGTAAGAGCAGAAATAAATACCGTAGGATATTTAGATTTTGCCATCCAGGTATTTTTCCATTCATCAAGAGAAATATTTTTTCTGGTGGAAGGCGTAAGGTCGTCCTCTTCCTTCTGTTCATAACTGAAATCATCAATTTTATTGAAAACCATGATCATCGGCTTTTGATGTGCATTGATTTCCATTAAAATCTGATTAACTGAGTCAATATGATCTTCAAAGCTTTCATGAGAAATATCAACCACGTGAATCAATAAGTCAGCTTCGCGAACCTCATCCAGTGTGGATTTAAATGATTCTACCAATTGAGTAGGCAATTTTCTGATAAACCCTACCGTATCGGTGAGCAAAAACGGAAGATTTCCGATCACTACTTTTCTTACAGTCGTATCAAGCGTTGCGAATAGTTTATTTTCAGCAAAAACCTCAGATTTCGAAAGAGAATTCATCAATGTAGATTTCCCTACGTTGGTATATCCTACCAAAGCTGCGCGCACTACCTTTCCGCGATTGTTTCGCTGGGTCGCCATTTGCTTGTCGATAGTTTTTAGTTTATCTTTTAATAATGAAATTCGGTCACGAATGATACGTCTATCCGTTTCAATTTCCGTTTCCCCCGGACCTCTCATCCCGATTCCCCCTTTCTGACGCTCCAAGTGAGTCCACATTCTCGTTAATCGTGGTAAAAGATACTGGTACTGTGCTAATTCCACCTGAGTTCTTGCGTAGGAAGTTGTTGCTCTTTGGGCAAAGATATCAAGGATCAGATTGGTTCTGTCCAGAATTTTCACTTCCATTTCTCTTTCGAGGTTTTTCAGCTGGGAAGGAGATAATTCATCATCGAAAATAACGGTTCCGATTTCCTTTTCCTTTACATATTCTTTTATTTCCTGCGCTTTTCCGCTTCCGATAAAGGTCTTGGAGTCAGGTTGGGTTAGTTTTTGTGTAAATCTTCTGTCCACTGTAGCCCCGGCCGTAAAGGCTAAAAACTCTAGTTCATCCATATATTCGGTCAGCTTATCTTCGTCCTGATGCTGGGTAACAACACCTACCAAGACCGCCTTCTCGTAATTATGTTCTTTCTTTTCTAGCATTAAATTCTATCTGTATTTATGATTTTTACAAGTTAACATTTTAGCCGGAAAAATCAAAATCAAATTTTAGTAAACATATTATTTTTTAATGTAATATGGATTGCTGACATCTTATGCTTATAAAAGACTGTTGATTTTGTGTGTTGATTTTCAGTTTTTTATGATTGGTGTCTTTTCTGTCAGCGTGCGTTCAACCATTAAGGTAAATCTTATTGTTTGTTACTCTGGAAAATGTAGCCGGGTAGATTCATATTCATATAAAAGGTCAGAGAAAATTCCCTGACCTTTCTTTTTTGAAATCTTTTATCAACTATTTATACATTCGGAGGCCGCTTTTAATAGAATTATAAACAGGCTTTCTGTTTAAAAGGGTCCGGATTCGCACATGTCTACCGGTATAAGGCAGGCTGTTCCGTTGCATGGGTTTCCTCCCGGAGGCGGTGTAATGCAGCAGGCATGATAACCATTCCATTGCACATGAATAAGGTTTCCGGGGCAGGTGTGCCCTCCTAAAACTTCTTTTAAATCCTTTCTGTTTAACTTAATTCGATTTTTCATAATGATTTGTTTTATAGTGGATTGTATTTATATCACTAATTTATGAAAAAAAATGATTGAAAATTGATTTTATTTAAAAAATTGTATTTCAATTGTTTATAAAAAAGCAAAACCTCAGATTTCTCCGAGGTTTTCCCATATTTTATTTTCTGGAAATTGATCATTTTAATTAAAGACAGATGGTTGAAAGCGAATTAAAGTTCCCACCTCAAGTTTTCATCTTTCGACCTTATATTACTTCAAACTTCCCACCATATCTTCCGGTTTAACCCATTGGTCGAATTGTTCGGCTGTTAAAAGTCCAAGATTGACCGCTTCTTCTTTCAGTGTCGTTCCGTTTTTGTGAGCAGTTTTTGCAATTTTTGCTGCATTTTCGTAACCAATATGGGTGTTCAGGGCCGTAACCAGCATCAACGACTTGTCAACAAGTTCTTTGATTCTTTCATGATTTGGCTCTATTCCTACCGCACAATGATCATTAAATGAAATACAGGCATCGGCAATCAACTGAGCAGACTGTAAGAAATTATACGCCATCACAGGTTTGAAAACATTCAGTTCATAATTTCCTTGGGTGCCGGCAAAAGAAATGGTAGTATCATTTCCTAAAACCTGAGCACAAACCATCGTCATGGCTTCATTTTGTGTAGGATTCACCTTCCCCGGCATGATGGATGAGCCTGGCTCATTTTCAGGAATATGGATTTCTCCGATTCCTGAACGTGGTCCTGAAGCCAGTAATCTCACGTCCTGAGCAATTTTATATAAAGAAACAGCCAGTTGTTTAAGAGCGCCGTGAGATTCTACAATGGCGTCGTGAGCTGCTAAAGCTTCAAACTTATTTTCTGCTGTTACAAAAGGAAGATTCGTAAATTTTGAAATATACTCAGCCACTTTTACATCATAACCTTGGGGAGTATTCAAACCTGTTCCAACCGCAGTTCCCCCCAAAGCCAATTCTGAAAGGTGAGGTAACGTGTTTTTTAAAGCTTTAATTCCATAATTCAATTGAGCCACATATCCTGAAAATTCCTGTCCTAAAGTCAAAGGAGTTGCATCCATCAAATGCGTTCTCCCGATTTTTACTATATCTTTAAAGGCTTGTGATTTTTCTTTTAATGTATCTCTTAATTTTTCAACCGCCGGAATCGTTGTTTCAACAACTTTTTTATATGCTGCGATGTGCATTGCGGTTGGATATGTATCGTTTGATGATTGAGATTTATTCACATCATCATTCGGGTGAACTTCAGTTTTGTCACCAAGATTTCCTCCGGCATTTACGTGTGAACGATTGGCGATAACTTCGTTCACGTTCATGTTTGATTGTGTTCCTGAACCAGTTTGCCAGATGACCAAAGGAAACTGATCGTTCAATTTTCCTTCCAGGATTTCATCGCAAACTTTACCGATCATATCTCTTTTTTCAGCAGGAAGAACGCCCAAATCGGTGTTGGTAAATGCGGCCGCTTTTTTTAAATACGCAAAAGCTTCAATAATTTCGTGAGGCATAGAACTTTCCGGACCAATTTTGAAATTGTTTCTTGAACGTTCTGTTTGTGCGCCCCAAAACTTATCTGCAGGAACCTGCACTTCACCCATGGTGTCTTTTTCAATTCTGTAATTCATTGTGATTGAATATTTTTTGTTTAGTTTAAACTTTTTAATCATAAATTTTAACGATTAAAATTTTCCATTTAGTTTGCATTCTTTAGGGATCTCAGCAAAAAAATAGAAATATTTTAATTAAAAAATATGTTCCCATAAAGTTACTCAATAATGAAAAACCTCACAATTTATAATCATTATAAATATCAATCTAAATCACTGATTTTGCTCATGTTTTTTTGCGTAAGCCGTATTTTTGCACCAAAGAAAAAGTAGACATGGAATTTAGATATCAGGATCCGTATCCGATTCAGAAAGATGATACGGTGTATAAGAAGTTGACTTCAGAGTTTGTGAAAGTTGAAAAACTTGGCGACAGAGAGATTTTAACCGTAGATCCGAAAGGTCTTGAACTTCTTGCAGAAGAAGCGATGGCGGATGTTTCTTTTATGCTTCGTTCTTCGCACTTAGAAAGTTTGAGAAGAATTATCGACGATCCTGAAGCTACAGATAACGATAGATTCGTTGCTTATAATTTATTACAAAACGCTGCGGTAGCTGCGGAAGGCGCTTTACCTTCTTGTCAGGATACGGGAACTGCGATTGTGATGGGTAAAAAAGGAGAAAACGTTTACACAGGTGTTGATGACGGAGAATATTTAAGCAAAGGAATTTTTAATACCTATCAAAAAAGAAATTTAAGATATTCTCAGGTGGTTCCTTTAACGATGTTTGATGAAAAGAATTCTGGATCAAATCTTCCGGCACAGATTGATATTTACGCTAAGAAAGGAGATTACTATGAGTTTCTATTCTTAACAAAAGGTGGAGGTTCTGCAAACAAAACTTTCCTTTATCAAAAGACAAAATCTTTATTGAACGAAAAATCTCTTGAAGAATTCATCAAAGAGAAAATTTCGGATCTAGGAACAGCTGCTTGTCCGCCTTACCACTTAGCTTTAGTCATTGGTGGAACTTCTGCGGAAGCGAATTTGGCAGCAGTGAAAAAAGCATCAGCAAAATATTATGATCATCTTCCTACTGAAGGCAATGAAGCCGGACAGGCCTTCAGAGATTTGGAATGGGAAGCAAAAGTTCAGAAAATCTGCCAGGAAAGTGCAATCGGAGCACAGTTCGGCGGAAAATATTTAACACATGATGTTCGGGTAATCAGGCTTCCTCGTCACGCGGCTTCTTGTCCGGTTGGAATGGGAGTTTCTTGTTCGGCGGACAGAAATATCAAAGGAAAAATTACCAAAGAAGGTATTTTCTTGGAGCAATTGGAGCAAGATCCGAATAGATTTTTACCTGATACGCCGCCACATTTGGAAGAAGCGGTTGAAATTAATCTGAATCAGCCTATGTCTGATATTTTGGCTGAACTTTCGAAATATCCAATCAAAACAAGATTAAAATTAAACGGAACGTTAATCGTTGCAAGGGATATCGCTCACGCAAAAATCAAAGAATTATTGGATGCCGGACAACCAATGCCTGAATATTTCAAAAATCACCCGATCTATTACGCAGGACCGGCAAAAACTCCGGACGGAATGGCTTCCGGAAGTTTCGGGCCGACAACGGCAGGAAGAATGGATGTGTATGTAGACGAGTTCCAAAGCCACGGCGGAAGCATGGTGATGCTGGCAAAAGGGAACAGGACGAAAGACGTGACCAACGCTTGCCATAAATACGGAGGTTTCTATATCGGCTCTATCGGAGGTCCTGCCGCGATCCTGGCGAAAGACAATATTCTCTCTGTTGAGGTAGTGGATTTTCCGGAATTAGGAATGGAAGCGGTAAGAAAGATTGAAGTAAAAGATTTCCCTGCATTTATTATTACTGATGATAAAGGAAATGATTTCTTCGCAAATCTTGCTCATTAAAAATATAGAATTGATGCGCAGATGATAGACAAATAGAACATAGATAAACAGTCTATTATCTATCCATCTATTATCTAGACGTCTTTAATTTAGTTTAAAATAAAAATAAATAACAAAATACGGCTTATATGTTTTGTGTGAAACAATAAAAAGCTGTACTTTTGCCTAAAATCTTTAAAGAATGATAACGATTTTATCAGCATTTTGGCCGTTTTATCAGTTCCTTTGGACCGTATTTTTCATAATCATGTTCCTGGTAGGATTCTGGTGTATTTTCATGTTCTTCGGATTGGTAATTCCTATGTGGTTGACTGAAGGTTTAAAGGAGTATTTCGGAAAGGTAAAACCTTTTGATCCAGAAGATATAAGAAGCAAATTGCTTACGGAGCAGGAAGGAGTTGAAGTAATCTTCAGCGAACCTAAGGGGCATGGTCCTTTTTTACACGACCACGGTCACGATAGTCACGGACATCATTAATTGATTGTCATTGCTTTCTCACATGAATTCCGAGAAAGTAATATCAAAGCAAAACAACATATATAAAACCACTTAATTTTTTAAGTGGTTTTTCTTTTTTCTAGTCGGTTCTCAGTTTTTCAGGAGATACCCCGAATTTCTTTTTAAAGGCTCTTGTGAAGTTCTGGACATATTCGTAGCCGCATTCAATCGCAATTTCTTTGATCATCATATCTTTGTTGATGATAAGTTTTTTAGCCTTTAGCATTCTCAGTTCAGAAATATAATCGGTCATGGTGATCTGGTACTGTGATTTGAACTCTTTCCTGATCTTATTCTGATTCATTCCGATTAACTTCCCGATTTCCTCTGCCTTAATATTTCGGTGGTAATTCTCATCGATGTACTTTTTAATAATAGAAGGAGCTTGGGGGATCTTGTGGGTGTCATCTTTACTGTTGAACTGTTCAAAAATTAAAATCAGCAGTTTAATAAGCTTGGCTTCAATAAATAATTTGAGCATAACCCCTTTTTTTGAGTAGCTGACAATCTCTCTAAGGATCATATGCATTTCTACTGTCATGTCAGGAGGCGTTTCTTTGTGAAGAAAAATAAAGTTATTTTTAATCATGCTTTCCAGAATCTCTGCATTTTCCCGGTTAGCTTCAGGATTAATAAGGTTGAATATATAATTATAATTGATTTTGATCTGTACATATTTTAAACAGTCCTGATTTTCTGCCCATAATTCTGCCGAACTGTCCATCGAGGAATAATGAAGAATATACTGGTTCTTCTTAAACAGAAAATTAGCTCCACAATCGTTGGCTTCAAGGTGAATGTCATTACTCAGCAAAAAAAGAAGGTTAAAACTGGATTTCCCTTCAATAAATTGAGATTTCAAATAATTTTCCGCGTACGAATCTTCATGCAGGACAATCTGTATATCATCGGACATAAATAGGGCGCCGTTCTTATTTTGCTTCATACGATGCGTGGTTTTTATGGTACAATTTGAAAGAAAAGCTTCCCATTGGATAACAAAAAGTTTGAAAATGATAACTTGAGGTTAATTATGAGAAGTAATTTTGCGCAAAATTAAATATAATTTAGAATAAATAAAAATAATATTGAATATGTTCGGAAATTTACAGGTGGCAATGAAAAAAATCGGGGTAAGTCTCGGTGTTTTAGCTTTTGCAGGTTCTTATTCATATGCTCAGCAATGGGAAAATGTAGGAGGCGTGGCAACGGTTTCTGCTGGTGGAAGTAGCTATAACAATTTGGTTATAGATAATGCGGGAAAATATTATCTTTCATATTATGATACTTCGGTAGCAAAAGGTTCGGTTCAGATTTTTAACGGAAATACTTGGTCTTATGCCGGAGGAAGTGCGGGAATTACAACAGGAACTGCGCTTTATAATTCTTTATCAGTAGATGGTTTAGGCAATATTTTTTATACAAATCAAATCGGGTATCCGGGATCTGGAATGGAGGTTAGACGGTTTAACGGAACTTCTTGGAATTCATTGCCTAATGCAACAACGACATCGGTTAACTACCATGCGTCAGCGGTTTCGCCGTCTAACGTTTTATTTACGTTTGGAAGTCATAATTCAGGAACCGTTTCTCGTTTTGTTAACGGTGCTTGGGAGCAAGTTGGGAATGCGGGTTTTTCAAACGGAGCGATGTATGCAGAAATGGTTATCGGAACCAACAATAAAGTATATACGGCAAACGTATCAGGTGGTTTAAGAGTCTATGTAAATTCTACGACAGCCAGTGCTACAGACAACTGGGAGTTGGTTGGCGGAAGCATTGTAGATGGTGCTGCGGCAAGCGAGCTTTATACTTCTGATATTGCCATTGACGGAAATAATAATGTGTATGTTGCTTATGTTTCCAATTCTTCAAACGGAACTAAATTAAATGTTAAAAAATTCGACGGGACATCGTGGGTTGCTGTAGGAAATCAATATTTCAGTGAAGGAAGAGTGCAGCACGTTGCCATTGCAGTGACGTCTTCAGGAGAACCTTATGTGGTGGGGAGCCGTTTTGAAAATGATAATTATCTGAAAAATTCAGTATTTAAGTTAAATGCTAATCAGGTTTGGGAGAAATTCGGAGGAGATTTTATCTCTGACGGACAGGCGACTTATAATGATTTAGCAATTGATAAAGCTAATAATTATTTGGTTTTAGCCTATTCCGATACGGGAACAAAAGTGAAAAGAATTTCTCTTGAAGGAAGCAATGCTATTCCTACTTGTAATAATACAGATCCGGGTACAAACCCTGGAGATTTAGGTTGTGTATCTTTCTTTTATCAAGGTCAGCAGATAGTATACACTACAGTAAGAGGAGCAGACGGAAAAGTATGGTTTCAGCAAAACTTAGGAAGTTCAAGAGTGGCTACAGCTTTTAATGATGCAGAATCTTATGGGGATCTTTTCCAATGGGGAAGATGGGACGACGGACATCAGTTGAGAAATTCGCCAACGGATTCCGCACCGGATCCCAATTCGCCTATGGGGATTACCGGAGGAAATAATTCTTTTATTATTGGGCCTTCCGGATCTTCATGGTGGGGGACTCATGCTTCCAGCGATGCATGGACGGCAGCATCTTCTTCGGATGTGACTACGGCAATAGGGGCAGATCCCTGTAAAAAAGTAGGGCAGGGCTGGAGGCTTCCGGTTTCAGCAGAATGGGTTTCGGCTGTAAATGCTGAAGGAATTAATAATCCGGCAACGGCTTATAGCAGTTATTTAAAGTTGCCTGCGAGCGGATACAGAAGCAGCTCAACGGGAGGTTTTTCTTTTGTTGGAGAAAGAGGGTATTTCTGGAGTTCAGAAACTGCTGTTTCAGGAGGTAAGTATTTATATGTTGGAACAGGAAATGCACAGCCCACTTCCGGAGCGCCAAGAGGGCAGGGAGAAGCTATAAGATGTATTAAAGATTTTACGCAGCTTGGGACTGTTGACGTAAAACTTAATGCTGCGACAGCAGGGGTGTATCCCAACCCAACCAACGGTATTTTAAATATTAAAGCAGATTCAACAATTGATACTGTGGCTGTTTATAATCTTGTCGGTCAAAAAGTAGACGTTCAGATTTCAAATAATCAAATCGATATGAAAGCTCTTTCAAATGGTGTCTATATCGTAGAATTGAAATTGAAGAACGGACAGAAGATTTCTAAAAAAGTTGTTAAAAACTAATTGTCATAACGTTTGATTTAATGCGGAGGTTTGCTCCATAAACCTTTGTTTATTAGTCAGCGCTAGTTCATTTTTTAAATTGCAGTAAAACCCGCATTGTTTCGTCACAGTGCGGGTTTTTGTTTGGCAATAATTGAATAGACTATGAAATTTGTAGCGTTACCAAAATATTTCCTCTCGTTGCTTTTGAATACGGACAGGTTTGGTGTGCTTCTTCTGCTAATGATTTTGCTGTTTCATTATCGATTCCGGGAAGGCTGATGTTCAATCGGGCTTGCAAAAAGTAAGCATCATCGTTTAAACATAAATCTACTTCGGCATCTACCGCAGTTTCTTTAGGGAGCCTGATCTTTCTTTTTCGGGCAGCAATTCCCAAAGCACCGATAAAGCAGGCAGACCATCCCGAAGCGAAAAGCTGTTCCGGATTGGTTCCCTGTTCCGAACCTCCCGATGTTGATAGTTTTATATCTAAATTACCATCAGAACTTTTAGAGAAGCCTTCTCTGCCGCCTGTAGTATGCGTTTTTCCTGTGTATAAAACTTTTTCTGCCTGAATAATGTTTGTATTTTCCATTTTTTAAGATTTTTATTAATTAAAACTTGTTTAAATTTCACTATCAACTATCAACTATCAACTATCAACTATCAACTATCAACTATTTCGAATAACCATCCACTTCAACAATCGCTTCTGCAAAAGCCTTGGGATCTTCCTGAGGAACATTATGCCCGATTCCTTTTAAAATTTTATGGGAATATTTTCCTGTAAATTGGCCTTCGTATGCCTTTCCATCAATAGCAGCCCCGTCGAAATCACTACTGATTGTAATGGTTGGGACACTGATTTTTGGTTTTGACTGAAGCTTTTTCTCCAGTTCATCATATGAGGGCTCTCCTTTGGCTAAAGATAATCTCCAACGGTAATTGTGCATTACGATCGCTACGTGATCCGGATTATTGAAAGATTGAGCAGTTCTGTCATAAGTAGCTTTATCAAAATTCCAGTTGGGGGAAGCAGTTTTCCAAATCAAATTATTGAAATCATACGTGTTTTCTGCATAGCCTTTTTCGCCGCGTTCGGTAGAAAAATAATATTGATACCACCATCCTAATTCTGCATTCGGAGGAAGTGGTTTTTTATTGGCTTCTAAATTGGTGATCAGATATCCGCTTACGGAAATCAACCCTTTTACACGTCCCGGCCAAAGTGCAGCCATCACATCTGCTGTTCTTGCGCCCCAATCGAAGCCGCCGATAATAGCTTTGTCAATTTTTAAAGCATCCATTAAAGTAATAATGTCTAAAGCCACGGCAGTCTGTTGTCCGTTTCTCATCGTTTTATCAGAAAGAAAACAGGTGGTTCCAAAACCTCGTAAATAGGGAGTGATCACTCTGTATCCTTTTGCAGTAAGTTGGGGGACGACTTCTTCATAACTGTGAATATCGTAAGGCCAGCCATGAAGAAGAATAACCGGAGTTCCCTTGGGAGAGCCTGCTTCTGTATAGCCAATGTTTAAAACGCCTGCGTTGATCTGTTTTAAATTTCCCAAAGAACCTTCTGTTTTCTGTTGAGCATTTAATGATAGTCCGAAATTGAAAAGGAGCATTAGAATTCCTTTGGTTAAATATTTTTTGATATTCTGAAGCTGCTGAGGTATTGGATATGAATGCATAATGGTTTCGATTTTTAAATTATGATTCAAAAGTAGTAGGGAATTGGGTGTTGAAAAATTGTAAGTGGGGTAAAACGGACAAAATGGACTTTGAAAAAGACAAACCGTGACGTTAGATCTTTTTATTAATCTTTAAAATGAAAGGTTCTGCATATTATTTTTGCTTATTGAATTTCATCTTTTTTAATTTCATCTTTTTTAATTAAAAGCATAATCATTTGCTGAAAAATAAATTATTTTAGTGCAATACTAATTAAAAAAGAGAACTTTATGAGGAAATTTTATTCCGGTGTATTTCTGTTGATAATGGCTTTTGTCTTTGGGCAGATCAGCTATACAGTTACACCCAATCCGTTCAATGAGACGGATCAGATTACTTTAACGGTTCCGGGAGATCAGATCGATGAAGCTGCTTGGGGCGTTTCAAATAATGCAGTTTATATTTGGTCCTGGTCACTGGATTCTAATTTTCAAAATGATCAGGATTGTCCTACTAACGGACAATGGGGAGATTCAAACGATGCGAACAAGTTGGTTTACAACAGCACAACAGATTCTTATTCTTTAACTTTTACACCAACCACTTTTTACGGCAGAACCGGAATCGGAAGATTTGGTTTTTTATTAAAAGATAAAACGGGAGCGCATCAAACGGGAGATAGCTTTGTAAATGTTGGGACTTTAAGTTTAAGCCTTACTAATCCTGCTGCAAATAGCTTGACATCGGTTCCTGTAGGAAACTCAATCAACATTACAGCGACAACAAATGTAAATGCAACTTTCCAGCTAAAAGCAAACGGAACGGTCGTAAATTCTACAACAACGCCTTCTTCGTCGTATTCTTACAGCTATACCGTAACAGAAGATGCTTCTATGGAACTAATTGCGACGGAAGGTTCTTCTTCTAAAAATGCAACGTTTACTTTGCAGGTTCCGCGAGATGTGGTTTCTGAATCGATTCCGGGATGGATAAGACAGGGGATTAATTATGATCCGGCGGATCAGACTAAGGTTGGGTTGGCTTTGTATGCGCCTTTTAAAAACTTCGTTCATGTGATCGGCAGTTTCAATAATTGGGCAGTGAATGATGTCTATTTAATGAAAAGAGATACGACAAATCCTGATCTATACTGGATTGAATTAAACGGGCTGACTCCTCAGCAATTGTATACTTTCCAATACAGAACCAATGATCTGAAAAAAGTGGCAGATCCTTATTCGCCACAGATTTTATCTTCTTATGATGATCAGTGGATCTCGGCGACTACTTATCCGAACTTACCAACATTTCCTGCAGGACAGGATTTTGAGGTCTCTATGTTTAAAACAGGTCAAACGCCTTACAACTGGCAGGTAAATAATTTCCAGCGTCCGGCAAAAGAAGATCTTGTGGTGTATGAATTGTTATTAAGAGATTTTACCCAGGAAAAAAATTGGCAGTCGCTGATCAATAAAATTACTTATTTAAAAGGATTAAATATTAATGCAATCGAATTGCTTCCGATTATGGAGTTTGATGGAAACCTGTCTTGGGGATACAATACGTCTTTTCATTATGCTTTAGACAAAGCCTACGGAACGCCGGAAAAATTCAAGGAATTTGTAGATGTTTGTCACCAAAACGGTATTGCGGTGATTTTAGATGTTGCTTTCAATCATGCGACAGGTCGTTCTCCCCTGGTAAGACTTTGGAATGTAGATCCTGATGGCGACGGTTACGGAGATGTAGCGGCTAATAATCCTTATTTTAATACGGTTCCAAAGCATTCTTATAATGTATTTAATGATTTTAACCATACAAGTCCTTCGACTAAATATTACGTTGAAAGAACATTGCAACAATGGCTAACTGAGTATAGGGTTGATGGATTCCGTTGGGATCTTACAAAAGGTTTTACCCAAAACTGTTCTGAAAATGACGAAGGCTGTACCAATGCTTATCAACAGGATAGGGTGGATATTCTTAAAGATTATGCCGATAAACAATGGGCAATCGATCCGAATTCTTATGTGATCTTCGAGCATTTGGGAACAGACGAGGAAGAGCAGCAGTGGGCTAATTATAAGGCATCAGAAGGAAAAGGAGTAATGATGTGGAATAATCAGAATGGTTCTTATAACCAAAATACAATGGGCTATAAGGAAAATAGTAATTTCGACAGAGTGGATCATGAGCTTCACGGCTTTTCATCGATGAGAGCAGTAGGATATGGGGAAAGTCATGACGAGGAAAGATTGATGTTTAAAAATCTTGCTTACGGTGCGGTGAATGGTTCTTATGATGTTAAAAACTTAAATATGGCGCTTGACAGAATGAAAACTTTTGGTGCTACATTCTTTACGATTCCTGGTCCGAAAATGATCTGGCAGTTTGGGGAATTGGGCTATGAATTCAGTATCAACAGGTGTGCAGACGGATCTGTTAATAATGACTGCAGAACAGATGAGAAGCCGATTGCTTTTGCATTGGGATATGAAGCTGATGCCAACAGAAAGGCGGTTTACGATACCTGGGCGAAAATTATCAACATCCGAAATGCGCATTCTGTATTTAAATCAAAAACCTACACGATAGAATCTAATAATTTAACGAATGATCCGGAGGGTTTAATAACGAGGATTTACGTTTATGATAATCTATTGACAAACAACGATATGAAAAATGTGGTTGTGTTGGCGAATTATAATACAACAGCGAAGAGTGTAGTTCCGTATTTTCCTTATGTTGGGGCTTGGCAAAATTTAATGGATAATACCATTTCAAATATTACGTCAACAACGGCTCCGATTACGCTTCAACCGGGCGAATTCAGGATCTTTGGAAACTATACGGGGAGTTTATCCACAATAGATGCAAGTGGTTCTCAAAGGTTACTGCTTCAGATTGCTGATAACCCTGTGAAGAGCGGTTTCGTCAAATTGGTGTATAACAAAGCTAAAAACGGACAAATTTTCATCTATGACATGACGGGTAAGCTGATGGATTCATTTAGACTTGCTCAGGAAAACGGAACGCATGAGATGAAGGTGGGTTATCCTTCGGGAACATATTTGGTTCATTTAAAATCAGATACGGGAGTTTCGATTCAAAAAATGATAGTGGAATAGCTTGTGGATAAGTCTGAAAATGATTGTAAAGAGGTCGCTTAGCGATCTCTTTTTTTTATTAATTCATATATTATCCACGTTGAAAAGTATACTTGTAAACGGGTTGTTAAGACGTTTTTAATAGGTTATTCACAAAGTTACCCACATTGGTATTGAAGTTTATTCACGGCTTACTAATACCTTACTAACGGCTTATTCATATTTTATCCACGAGCTTATTAATACTCAATTTATGCTTATTCATATGCTTCTAACAGCTTGCTAATAGCTAATTAATACGTTTTCCACATCTTATTCACAATTGTGGAAAAGCTGATTGTAAGGGAATAATTACAAGTTTTTGCTATGTGAAATTAATAGTCTACCTTTGTGCTAGATTTATCAAGAAAGGTGGAGGGATTTGGCCCTGTGAAACCTTAGCAACCGCCTTTTCTAGACAGGTAATGGTGCTAATTCCAACCCAATTTGGGGGAAGATAAGTGAAACAATATTCTAAATATTATTCCATTTTCTTGACGGTCTTTGTTGGCGGATGTTGTCCGTTCGGGTTGATTATTAATTTTGCAAAAAACAAAAGATGAAAAAGCTTAGCCTATCTGTATTGCTACTTGGCGCTATTATAATTTCCGCGCAGGAACAGGAAAGGGAAAAACAGATTGAAGATGTGGTTATCGTGGGTAACCGAAATACTAAAAGAACAAAACTGGAAACTCCGGTTCCGGTAGATATTATCAATATCGAAAAGATACAGAAATCCTCACCGCAAATTACCGTTCAGGATTTATTAAATTATGTCATTCCGTCTTTCAATGCGGTTCGTCAGTCGGCATCGGATGGAACCGAGCATATTGATCCAGTCACATTAAGAGGAATGGGCCCGGATCAGGTTCTGGTTTTGGTAAACGGAAAAAGAAGACATACCACTTCTTTGGTCAATTATCAGAATACGGTCGGAAATGGTTCTGTCGGAACTGATTTAAGTGCAATTCCTGTAATTGCTATTGAAAAGATTGAGGTTTTAAGAGACGGAGCAGCGGCTCAGTATGGTTCGGATGCGATTGCCGGAGTTATTAATATTATTCTTAAAAAAGATATCGGTGCTTCTGCCACGTTGAATTATGGAATCACAGGAAGAGGAGATGGCGAAACGTATCAGGCAGGAGTGAACTACGGGTCATCTTTGGGAAAAGACGAAAGTTATATCAACCTATCTCTTCAGCTTAATCAAAGAGGAAAGACCACGAGAACTCAGAATCACAATCTGGATATTTTTGGAGATAATTTTGCCTATGATTTTGCTGATGATCCTGATGCAGCAAGAGCAGCTGATGATGCGATTATCAAGCAAAGAGGTTTATCCCGCGATGATTTCAATTTTCAGATCGGAGATGCCAAAATTAAACAGGCGCAGTTATTTGTGAATGCCGAATATCCTTTTAATGATCATTTCAAAATCTATTCGTTCGGAGGTTTCAGCATAAAAGAAGGTCAGGGCTATGGTTTCAGAAGGCTCCCTAGTGAGACTTCAAATAATGTGTATTCCATCTATCCCAACGGTTTTCAGGCAGTTTTGAATTCTCAGGTATACGATATTTCTTATGCTGTTGGAGCGAAATATAATCTGAACGACTGGCAATTTGATCTTAGCAATACGTTCGGGAGCAATACCTTTAAATACAATGTGGATAACACGTTAAATGCTTCATTAGGAGCGAATTCACCTACGAGTTTTTACGCGGGAGCTCATAGTTTTCTTCAGAATACCGTTAATTTAGATGTGTCTAAAAGTGTTGAAAATTTCAATTTTGCTTTTGGTGGAGAATTCAGATTTGAGCAATATGATATTAAAGCTGGCGAACAGGCTTCTTACGCCAGATATGATATTTTTGGAAACGTCGTAACGCCAACAACTCCCGAAGCCAATGTAATAGGGGCGGGTGGTGCGCAATCGTTCACCGGGTTTTCGACAGACAATGCTTTAACCAAATCAAGACATTCTACAGCGGTTTATGCAGATGTTTCTTATGATTTAGCTAAAAAATTAAATATCGATGCGGCGCTGAGGTTTGAAAACTATTCAGATTTTGGAAATACCCTGAATGGTAAATTGGCTCTCAGATATGAATTCATTAAAAACTTTGCTATTCGTGGAGCAGTAGGAACAGGTTTCCGCGCGCCATCTTTGCAGCAACAATATTTCAATAATTCTTACGCAGATATTTCAACCACCGGAGTTGGAATTGTGAAAAAAGGAATTTTTAACAACGACAGCAGAGCGGCTGAAATTCTTGGATTTGATAAATTAAAACAGGAAACCTCAGTAAATGGAAGTGTCGGATTTACCTTGAAACCTGCAAAAGGACTATTTATTACCTTAGACGGATATTGGATCGGCGTGAAAGACAGAATTGTGATCACAAGTAATATTACAGACGACAGATTACAGGATCCCGCTATCGTAGGTGAAGGAAATGAAGTGGAAAGTGCCCGATTTTTTGCCAATGCTATCGATACTGAAACGAAAGGGGTAGATTTGGTAGTTTCTTACGACTGGAAATTGGGCGGCGGAAATCTGAATATCAACCTTGCCGGAAATTATACGGAAACCAAGATCACCGATTTTCATTTTCCACAAGGCTTACAAACGCCGCAGGACGAGTTTTTCGGTCCTGATCAGATCAATATCATAGAAACCTTATCGCCTAAAACAAAGGCAACATTGGGCTTAAACTACGGAATCGGTAAATTTAATTTTCTGGTGAGAAATACGTATTTTGGTCAGGTAACAAGAGATGGCTATCCCTTCGGAGGCGTGCAGAAATTTTCACCAAAAGTAGTAACCGATATCAGTGTGGGCTATGATTTGACCAAAAATATCAATCTTACCGTGGGTGCCAATAATTTATTTGATGTTTTTCCGGATCTTCAGAGCTACGAAAATTCATATTATGGGGTTTTCAAATATGCTCCGGTTCAGATGGGAGCATTGGGAAATTATTTCTTCGGAAGGCTTAATTTTACATTTTAATTAAATGAATTCAACGTCACATCAGATTGGCTGGAAAACGGCAGTGGCCATTGTGGTTTCGAATATGATCGGAACAGGAATTTTTACAACGCTGGGTTTTCAGCTGGCAGATATTACGAATACATACAGCATATTCCTCCTTTGGGTCATTGGAGGAATTTTAGCGCTTTTCGGGGCTTTTTGTTATGCCGAATTGGGTTCTCATTTCAAAGGAAACGGAGGTGATTTTATTTATTTGAAAGAAACTTATCATCCAATTTTAGGATATTTGGTAAGCTGGATTTCTCTGATTATCGGTTTTTCTTCTCCGGTTGCTTTGGCAGCTTTGGCGATGTCTAAATATCTTTCAGCGTTTAATTTTTCTTTTGGAAATGGCTTTGCCATCGGCATTATTTTTCTCGTGGCGGCTTCTCTGTCATTTAGTTTAAAAACTTCGAGTAAGTTTCATAATTTTTTTACGTTCATTAAAATTGCTTTTATCATCATTTTAATTGCTTTGGGTGTTTTTCTTTCAAATTCGGAAAGTGTGGGGAACAGTCTTCTGTTTGATGATTCCTGGAAAAAAGAAATGATGCTGCCTGCTTTTGCCACATCTTTGGTTTTTGTGACCTATTCTTATACGGGCTGGAATTCTGCTTCCTATATTGCGGGAGAAATTAAAGATGTTCAGAAAAATCTTCCAAAATCATTAATTGTAGGAACAGTTTTCGTAACCGTTTGCTATCTTCTGGTGAATTTTATTATGCTGAAGCATGCGCCCGTAGCCCAAATGGCAGGAAAAGAAGATGTAATGGGTGAAGTGGCTAATAACATGCTTGGAAATACCTTTGGAAAAGTGGTGAATGTATTTATTGCTTTGCAGTTAATTGCTACCATCAGCGGTTATTTATGGGTAGGTTCAAGATTAACTCAGGCTTTTGCCAAAGAAAATAAACTCTGGAAATCCTTATCCGTCGGAAATAAAAAAGGAATTCCGGTTCGGGCTATTTTTGCTCATGCTGTGATTGCTACATTGATTATTTTAACGGGAAGTTTTAAAGAAATTTTCGTGTATACCGCTTTTATTCTTCAGTTATTTGCCAGTTTAGCGATTTCTACATCGTATTTTATTAAAAAAGAAGATCGAAAAATATTTAAATCCAATGTATTCTACGTTTTCCCGACGGTTTTTTTGTTGTTTAGTGTGTATATTTTGTATTTCACTTTTATTCATAATCCTAAAGAAAGTTTGATCGGGCTCGGAATTGTAGCGTTGGGTGTTATTTTGTATTTGATTGATAGAAAATTGACTAGAAGTAAAGTTTGATTTTTTTTAAAACCATTAAGGCTATTTAAGAAGTTAAGGTTGATGATACCTTTTTATTTAAATGAAAAGTCTTCGACAGGCTCAGACTGACAATGCGTATGTTTTAATTATATTTTTAATATAAGCAATTAGTATTCGCAATGTCATCCTGAGCGTGAAGCAGTCGAAGGATTTATTTTCGACATAGGAAGCTGAAGCGTTAAAAAAAATAAAAGTTAAGCCGTTAAGAAATTCCAACTGTTTGAAGCGCGAGACAAATGCCGAACCGAAGGCCTAATTTTGAATTCGCGCAAGTTTTGGGAATTTTAGGATTAAATTTTAATTTTTAGCATTCAGATTCCAGGTCTTGAATTTTTCGTTCTTTTGTTTCAAGACAAAAGGACAATTGAAATAAATAAGATACTTACGCTTCATTCAGAACAACAAACTATTAGTTTTAAAATTGAATTAATAATCCGTATCTTTGCAGCCACAAAATTTTCATAATGTCTAAATCATTAATTCCAAAATTAGAAGCTATAAAACAAAGATATAATGAGGTGGCAGACCTTATTATACAGCCTGATGTAATTTCAGACCAAAAAAGATATTCTTCTTTGAACAAAGAATATAGCGATTTGGGGAAAATTGTAAGAGTTTACGATCAATATAAAGGAGCGTTGGATACTATTGAAGAATCTGACGAAATTATTGCCGACGGATCTGATAAAGATTTCGTAGAACTGGCAAAAATCGAGAAAAACGAAGCGTTGGATAAAATTCCGGGATTGGAGGAAGAATTAAAAGTATTATTAATTCCTAAAGATCCTGCAGATGATAAAAACGTTATCGTGGAACTTCGTGCCGGAACAGGTGGAGATGAAGCCGCAATTTTCGTGGAAGATGTATACAGAATGTACACCATGTATTTCAAAACGAAAGGCTGGAGACATGAAGTAACCGATTCTAACGAAGCAGCAAAAGGATACAAAGAATTGATCATGAAAGTAGAAGGCGAAGGCGTTTACGGGGTGATGAAATTCGAATCCGGAGTTCACCGTGTACAACGTGTTCCTGAAACGGAATCTCAAGGTAGAGTTCACACTTCTGCGATCACAATTGCCGTTCTTCCGGAAGCTGAAGAAGTGGATTTTGAATTAAATCCTGCCGATATCGAAATGCAGACTTCACGTTCAGGTGGAGCTGGGGGACAGAACGTAAATAAGGTAGAAACGAAAGTTCAGTTAACGCACAAACCTTCAGGAATGGTGGTTGTTTGTCAGCAGGCACGTTCTCAGTTAGCAAACCGTGAGTTGGCAATGGAAATGTTGAGAACAAAATTGTATGACATCGAGTTGCAGAAAGTTCAGGGAGATATTGCAGCACAACGTAAATCGATGGTTTCAACAGGAGACCGTTCTGCAAAGATCAAAACGTATAATTATCCTCAGGGAAGAGTTACGGATCACAGAATCAACAAATCTATGTATAACTTAGATGCGTATATGAATGGTGATATTTCCGAAATGATCGATGCTGTAATCATGGCAGAAAATGCTGAAAAAATGAAAGGCGAAGAAGAAAACTTTTAAAGAAAATAACACTAATATTGCTCTTGAAATTTCAAGAGCTTTTTTTTGCTCTCAACTTACACAACACACTAAGAATTAAAATAAACTATGGGATGGATCAAGAATGTGCTGCTATTGGTGGTGCTTATCTGTGCACAAAATGTACGGGCACAGACCTCTGTTTTAAAACCAGACAGGGTGTTTGAACTGTACTTTAACACCTTTGTAAAGCATGATAATAAGGCTTTAACCGACCTCAATAATTACCTGAAAAATTTTATGGGCCAGGAAGCTATCTATCATATGGATATGAAAAATACCTACGAACAGGAGCTTACCGGGTTTACCAATCTTTTTCTTACCGGGTTTTCAGAAAGTGTGGGTAAAGAGTGCAAACAAGATGTAAGAAATTACTTTGCAGCACTTTTCGACAGATTTAAAACAGCAACGTATTCCATCAAAAATATTGATACGATGAGGAATGATTATTCTCAAAGTCAGGATGTTTCGGAAGTTTATTATGATGTGAAAATTAAAGTTCCCGCTGATACATCGAGTGTTGATTTTAAAGACGGCAAAAATATAACAGCAAAGCAACTGAAGATTTATCTGAAAGATTTAACGAATAAACTTCTGAATTCGAATAAAGAAATTTCGTATTCCGAGAAGTTTCTTTTATATCAAATTTATAAAGAAGAAGGCGTTTATTACTGGAATGGAGGCCCTCAGGAATTGTTGTGGAAACTGAATAATTTCTACTTTGAAAATTTCAATTCTATCAATAAAGAGAATAAATAAAATACTAAAAAGCTACTGTTTTCAGTGGCTTTTTTTATGTGAGATACTTTACGTATTTTTGAGAAAATCGTTCAAAATGAATTTTAAACCTATTTTATTAACGGCTGGTGTTTTGTTTTCAGCCACATTTTATTCTCAAAAAATGAATTATCCTAAAGCATTAAAAGGAAATCAGACTGATACGTATTTTGGAACTGCTGTTGCAGATCCGTTCCGTGATTTGGAAAATGATTCCCAAGCGACAAAAAAATGGGTGGATGAAGAGGTGAGCTATACACAGAATTATCTTTCCAAGATCCCTTTCAGAGATAAAATCAAAGATCAGTTGAGAGACATCTGGAATTATGAAAAAATTTCAGCACCTTTCAAAGAAGGCGATTATACCTATTATTATAAAAACAACGGATTGCAGGCGCAGTCGGTTTTATATAGAACCAACAATAAAACAAAATCTACAGAAGTTTTCTTAGATCCAAATAAATTTTCAGATAAAGGAACCACTTCTTTAGCCAATTTATCTTTTAATAAAAAAGGAAATTTAGCTGCCTATTCAATTTCAGAAGGCGGTAGCGACTGGAATAAGATCATTATTATTGATGCTGTTTCTAAAAAGCAGATCGATGAAACATTGGTGGATGTAAAATTCAGCGGAATTTCTTGGAAAGGTGATGAAGGTTTCTATTATTCAAGCTACGACAAACCAAAAGAAGGAACTGTGCTTTCAGGAATGACGGATAAGCATAAAGTATATTTTCACAAATTAGGAACGAAGCAATCGGCAGATCAGCTGATCTTTGGTGGTGAAAAAACTCCGAGAAGATATCTTAGTGCAGGTGTTTCTGAAGATCAGAGATATCTGATTATTTCGGCGGCCAATGCAACCAACGGAAACGAATTATACATCAAAGATCTTAAAAACGGAGGCGATTTTGTTCAGATCAACAAAGGTTTTGATATCAATGCAAGTATTGTAGATACCGAAGGAGACGATTTGTTTATTTTCACAGATAAAGATGCTCCGAATATGCGCCTGGTAAAAACAAGCATCAAAAATCCTTCTCCTGAAAACTGGAAGGATGTGATTGCTGAAACTCCAAACGTTCTGGGAATTTCTTCAGGTGGTGGTTATTTCTTCGCAACTTATATGATTGATGCTATTGATCAGGTGAAGCAATACGATAAGGCAGGAAAATTAGTTAGAGAAATTGCGCTCCCGGGCAAAGGGAATATTGGTGGCTTTGGCGGCAAGGAGAAAGAAAAGGAATTGTATTTCTCATTTACCAACTATATTACTCCGGGAACGACCTATAAATTTAATGCAGATTCCGGAAAATCGGAAATTTATCAGAAGCCGAAAGTGAAATTTAATCCTGAAGATTATGTTTCTGAGCAGGTTTTCTATACCTCAAAAGACGGAACAAAGGTTCCGATGATGATTAATTATAAAAAAGGAACAAAGCTGGACGGTAAAAACCCGACCATTCTTTACTCTTACGGAGGTTTCAATATCAGTTTACAGCCTTCTTTCTCTGTGGTAAATGCTATCTGGATGGAAAATGGCGGAATTTATGCCGTTCCAAACATCCGAGGAGGTGGAGAATACGGTAAAAAATGGCATGATGCAGGAACGAAAATGCAGAAGAAAAATGTATTTAATGATTTTATTGCAGCGGGAGAATATTTACAGTCTAAAGGCTACACTTCTAAAGAATATATGGCTTTGTCAGGGAGATCAAATGGTGGTCTTTTAGTGGGAGCTACGATGACCATGCGTCCTGATCTGGCAAAAGTTGCCTTTCCTGGTGTAGGTGTTTTGGATATGTTGAGGTACAACAAATTTACAGCCGGAGCAGGATGGTCTTACGATTATGGAACAGCTGAAGATAATAAAGAAATGTTTGAATATTTAAAATCATATTCACCGGTTCATAATGTGAAAAGTACTTGCTATCCGTCTACAATGATCATTACAAGTGATCATGATGACAGAGTGGTTCCGGCACATTCTTTTAAGTTTGGAGCTGAGTTGCAGGAAAAACAGGCTTGTCAAAATCCTGTCTTATTAAGAATTGAAAAAAATGCTGGGCACGGAGCCGGAAGATCTACAGAACAGGTCATTGGCGAAAATGCAGATTTGATCTCTTTTGCGTTGTATGAAATGGGGATAAAATCTTTAAAATAAACTTTTATAAAAGATAAAGTAAAAGCCGGATGAATTTCATCCGGCTTTTATGTTTTTTCAACCTACATCCGAATTAATTGAGATTGGTAAAGATTAAGTCAATTTATATCATTAATTAGTCGCTCCTTAAAAAGCTGTTTTTTGACTTTGAAAATTATATTTGCCTAAAAAGATTCGGAGAACAAGTTCGAGCCAAAGAAGAATTTGTTGTTTGATTTGATTCAATCTCATCTTCAAATTGTATCCAATCCCTGCTAATAATGCATTATTAATATCTCCAGCCACTCCTTTCAGGAAGTTTAATCCTAAGGAGTGGTTTCTTTTTAAATGAGAGATACAAGGTTCTATGGCTGCTCTTGCCCGGAATCTTAATCTGGCTACTTGTTGCCCATATTTTGTTTTTTCTTTTTTTGCGGGAAGCAAAATTGCTGTTCCTTCCACTTCTTTGATTCCTTTAAATCCTCTGTCTGTAGTGGCTTTCGTAGGTCTTGTTCCGCCAACGGATTTTCTTACCCTCTCACTCTGTGCCAATGATTCTTCAAGAGTTTTACTATCGTGAGGATTGCCAGAAAATCTCTTTACCGAGCTGATGATCCCTGTTTTCCGACCTCTTACTACTGCTACTTTTGTCCCAAACTCGTATGCTTTTCCCGATTTTCCTTTCGCAATACACGCAACTTGTGGCTCGTGAAGACTGTAAATTTTATCTTTCGTGGTACGTTCTTGGGTGAGTGCTTTAAGGTAAATTTTAAAAACGTCTTCGTAGCCTTTCAAAACATCTTTAGGAAGTTTTCTTTCCAATTCCCGAAGAACTCTTTTACCAATCGTCCTGAGCTTTTTCCTCGCCATTTTTGCCTTCTTCTGTCTTCTGGGATGATGTCCAAAAAAAGCGTCCCGCAATAATTGTTTGCTCACTCTTCTGTAGCTTTGTCTTTGTACAACGCTCTCTTTTTCTGCTATTTTTCTACAATTGTCGATTACTTTTTTTGCTAATTTGGCATCGGTAGGAAAGGTAATGTTCTTCTCCTGAACCGTCGTATCTACCTGAACTTCATCTTCTGTTTTGGCTTTGGGATGGAGAGAAACGCTTTGTCCCAAAAGAAATTCCAAACCCTTATCTCCAATTCTTTTTCTGAAGTGTACAAAATTGCTCGGATCGAAAGGCTGCTCTGTCTGGAAAAAGGTTTCTCCGGTAAAATATTGCCAATACGCATTCTCAATCCATCTCTCTATTACACTTTCATCACTTTCTTTAAACATTTCCTTGAGCAAAAGCATTCCTGCTATTTTACGGATAGCAATAGAAGGTCTTCCGTTTTCTGAAAATAATTTCTCAAACTCTGACTCCATTTTATCCCAGGAAATCTCCCCAGCTAATTTTACCACCGGATGCTCCATATTAATAAGCTCCGTAAGCCTGGTCTTGAATAAATTCTGCTGTAAATCCTCTCTTATTTTGCCTAACATTTTGCCACTTTTTATATCCTAAAAATACAATTTATTGCAATTTTTTACAACGATTTTTTACGAAATATAAGTGCATAAAACTGATAATCAAAATATTACTTGGTTTTTAAGGAATGACTAATTATTTTCAAAAGAAATTTTAAAAACAATTTAATATACAGAGATTACAATTTAAAACTCACGTAATCATAAGATTATCAATACTTATTTATTATTCTAAAAATGCTTAAATTTAGCCATCTAATAAATATTTAAGTATGAGAAGAGAAGTTCAGAACAAAACTCCTCAATTTAATATAACTGAAAAAATAACTGAAATCTATCCTTTTGAAAAAGATGGATTACAGTTGAAGTCTTCCTATAAAAAAGAAGATGTTAAAGATGAATCTTTAACAGAAACATCCCCCGGAAGTGCCCCTTATTTACGAGGTCCCTACACGACGATGTATGTTCAGAAACCGTGGACAATTCGTCAGTATGCCGGTTTTTCCACAGCAGAAGAATCCAATGCTTTTTATCGAAGAAATCTGGCGGCAGGACAAAAAGGACTTTCAGTAGCCTTCGATCTGGCGACACACAGAGGGTATGATTCAGATCACGGAAGAGTGGTAGGAGACGTTGGAAAAGCGGGCGTTGCCATCGATTCTGTGGAGGATATGAAAATCTTGTTTAATGAAATACCGTTAGATCAGATTTCCGTTTCCATGACGATGAATGGCGCAGTTTTACCGATTTTGTCTTTCTACATCGTGGCTGCAGAAGAGCAGGGCGTTGCTCAGGATTTGCTTTCAGGAACCATTCAGAATGATATTTTAAAGGAATTCATGGTGAGAAATACTTACATCTATCCACCGGCACCTTCCATGAAAATCATTGCTGATATTTTCGAATATACGTCTAGAAATATTCCGAAATTCAACTCGATTTCTATTTCAGGATATCACATGCAGGAAGCAGGTGCAACACCGGTGCTGGAAATGGCGTACACGCTTGCAGACGGTTTGGAATACGTAAGAACCGGGATAAAAGCAGGAATGAATGTTGATGATTTCGCCCCAAGATTATCTTTCTTCTGGGCCATCGGAATGAATCACTTCATGGAAATCGCAAAAATGCGTGCCGCAAGATATATTTGGGCTGAATTATTAAAGCAATTTAATCCTCAAAATCCAAAATCCCTGGCCTTGAGAACCCATTCCCAGACTTCTGGATGGTCTTTAACTGAACAGGAACCTTTTAACAATATTACAAGAACAGCCATTGAAGCCTTATCTTCAGCGTTGGGCGGAACTCAGTCTCTTCACACCAATGCCTTGGACGAAGCCATTGCCCTTCCGACAGATTATTCAGCGAAAATTGCGAGAAATACTCAGATTATTCTTCAGCAGGAAAGCGGAATTTGCGATGTTGTAGATCCTATGGGTGGAAGTAATCTGGTGGAATCTCTGACTCAGCAAATGATCGAGGAAGCCATGAAATACATTGATGAGGTTGAACAGGAAGGCGGAATGACAAAAGCCATCGAAGCCGGAATTCCAAAGATGAGAATTGAAGAAGCGGCGGCAAGAAAGCAGGCTAAAATTGATAGCGGCGAGGAATTTATCATCGGAGTTAATTCTTTCAGATCTGCTTTAAAACAAGATCAGATCGAAATATTAGATATTGATAATACGGAAGTTCGTAGAAAACAAATCGAAAGATTAGAATCTATTAAATTAAATAGAAATTCCGAAACGGTAGAACAGATTTTAAATGAAATCAGAGAATCTGCAAAAACAGGAAAAGGAAATCTTCTCGCATTATGTATCGAAGCGGCCCGCAGAAGAGTGACACTTGGCGAAATGAGCGATGCGATGGAAGAAAGTTTCGGAAGATATAAAGCGAATATCAGAACAATTTCAGGAGTTTATGCCATGAATGCAGGGAAAAACGAATATTTTGAAAAAGCATTAAATCTGACTCAGAAATTTGAGGAAGAAGAAGGTCGCCGACCAAGATTAATGGTAGCAAAAATGGGGCAGGATGGTCACGATCGAGGTGCAAAAGTAGTAGCAACTGCATTTGCAGACATGGGATTCGACGTCGATGTTGCGCCATTATTTCAGACTCCGGAAGAGGTGGCAAAACAGGCGGTGGAAAACGATATTCACATTTTGGGAGTTTCTTCATTGGCGGCCGGTCACAAAACATTGGTTCCGCAAGTGGTTGAAGAGTTGAAAAAGTTAGGTGCAGACGATATTACAATCGTTGTTGGTGGCGTAATTCCTCAACAGGATTATGAATTTTTATATGCCAACGGAGCAGATTTTATTTTCGGCCCGGGAACGAATCTTCCGAAATGCGCAGTTGATATTTTGGAGAAATTTTTAAACTAAATTAACGTTTTCAACGAAAAAATTGCACAGCGTTTGTACTGTAAACCATAACCAAAACAAAATATTATGGCTTATACAGTAGTTTCAGTATTTCCGCAGACTGTAGATACAGAGGAAATTAAAAAAGATTTAAAAGAAAAAGGATTCAGCGAAGCAAATATTATTGTTTCCAAATCAAAGGTTGAAACGGGTCTCAATCATTATCAGGAAGACGAGCAGACAAAAGGTTTCTTTGATTATGTTTTCGCTCATGACGCCGAAATGCTAGATGCTTATAGAACGCATAGTGTCGGAAAAAACAATATCGTGGTGTATGCGGATGATTTGGAACAGGCAAAATTTGCAAAAGCGGTTCTTAACGAGAAAGGAGCACTTGAAGTTTACAGAAAACCTGCGGATCAGCAGAAAGATATCCCTGAAGGAATGACCGAGCAGGAATATGACGGAATTATTGCGAAAGCAAAGCATAATATTTATTTCCTGGATTCGGAAAGAACCTATAGTCCAAACAGTAGAGGAATGGGAGATACGATGGATGATTTGGGTTCGAAAGATTAAATTCAATTAACCCATTTATTATAAATAATGAATTTTAAAAATATAATTAAGCCTACAAGAGGAAAATTTTTTCTTCTCGTAGGCTTTTGTTTTATCGTACTTTTTCTTTTCGGAACTTTTAAAAAGAAAGTTTATTTGAATAGTATAAACACTTCGGCAGATAGTATTTTGGTAAATCAACATTTAAAAGCGCTTGTTGAAACGCCACAATTTCGGAATTATCAAAATTTAGAACAGCTGAATTCTGTTGCCGATTATATTTTTAAAAACTTCACTCAATATGCCGATGAAACGACCTTTCAGGAATATAAAGTTGATGGAAAGACCTATAAAAATGTAATTTGTTCTTTCGGAACGGAACATACAAAAAGAATCATCGTAGGAGCTCATTATGATGTTTGCGGCGATCAAAAAGGAGCGGATGATAATGCGACGGGAGTGACGGCTCTTTTAGAATTGGCCAGAATGTTGAAAGGGCAAAAACTCAATTACAGAATAGATTTAGTTGCATATACATTAGAGGAACCACCGTTTTTCAGAACTGAAAATATGGGAAGTTATATTCATGCAAAATACCTCAAAGACAATCATATTGAAGTGTACGGAATGGCAAGTGTGGAAATGATCGGCTATTTTAAAGATGAAAAAAATTCACAAAGCTTTCCGGTGGGTGCGCTTTCCTGGATTTATGGTAACAAAGGAGATTTTATCACTTTGGTTAAAAGATTCAGTGGTTCAGGAAAATTTGTAAGAAATTTTGTTGCTAATTTTAAAGAATCAAAGCAAATAAAAACAGAAACATTTCCCGCTCCGAAGTTCGTAAAAGGAGTAGATTTTTCTGACCATCTTAATTATTGGAAATTTAATTATCCGGCTTTAATGATCACAGATACATCATTTTTCAGAAATAAAAATTATCACGAACCGACAGATACTTTGGAAACGCTCGATCTACAGCGAATGACGAAGGTGATTGATGCTATTTTCATCAGCTTGATTAATTTGAAGTAAATTTTTAATTATATGAATTCTCAGATTGAATCTCATCCTTTCAAAATTGACCTCAGAGCCATTTCATACTACGAAAAAACAAATGCAGCAAAGAACCTCAAAAGTCACCGAAGATACATTGAAAAATACGGTATTACTTCACTCGGAAAATGCTTTGAACTTGATGCTCAGCATGATGAAAGGTGAAGAATTTTAAAAATTTATTTTGCAGATTAAAAAAATACTATATCTTTGCATCTGAAAATCAAGTTTAACCAATTAAAAAGCAACGAAGCAATGTTCAAATTTAATCTACATTCAACAGTAGGATTGCCTTTTGCAAAGGCGAGGCTTCGTGGTTTGGTACACTCATAGAATAACAGTATATTGAAATATCAAAACCCGAAGTCGTAAGATTTTCGGGTTTTTTATTGCGCAATATTTCAAACTCAAATCAGTTTCCCCGAAATCTTTTTTTATAAAATTTTTGGAGCTTTTTTCGAAATAGCAGATAATTTCTATTTGAAGCTATTCCCGCTTTCCGCTGTATCTTTTTTATTACGGCCTCCGCTTCGCTGCGGCCGCAACAAAAAAGGATGTCGCTGCAATCGGGGCTAGGAGAAGGCTACGGATAAACTAAACCTCATAGGTTTTTAAAACCTATGAGGTTTAAATAAAGTCAACTAAAATAATAGTTGATTAAAGATTTAATGCAAAAATACAGTTTCAGAAAATCTGAAATCTTGTGTCTTGTATCTAGAATCTATTAATAAATGGAAAAAGATAACCTTTTGTCTTTCAGATTACGAAGTCTGAGAAGCAGAAAAAGAATAATAAGAAAAGATGTAGAAAAGCAGATCAGGAAAAAGTATAAACGTAGTGATGAACTTTGGAAAATAAGAAGAAATATTCCGTTAGTTTCTTTGATGGAACCTTATCAGAAAGGATTTGTAAGATTCTTTGTCGTAAGAGACGATGTGAAACGATCTAAAGATGGCGATTTCTTCCAAGGAATTTTAGATAAGATTAATACAAAGATGTATTCCGAAACCCGAAAATTCTTAAAAAAGAAAAGAAAATTCGGACGAAGAATTTATGTTGAAAGAGAACAGAAATTGGCTCGACTTTCAACGCATCAATGGAACGATCCAAAGTTAGGATTAACAACCCGGGAAAGGCAATATTTCTTAAAAAGAGAAGATTATTGTCCGATCAGAAAGAGATATAATATTTACTACGAATTTATTGAACCATGGAGATTTGTATTGAGAGTAAAACCAAATATGATTACTCATTGCAAACCATTGAATTCCGATTTAGAAAGAGAAATTGATGAACTCGATTCATTTTTAGGTCGGCATAAAGTCACGGGAATTATTCATAAAAAGATTTATGGAAAACCCAATCCATGGAAAAATAAATACACACGTGATCCGCTGAACAGCAGAAAATGCGTTCGCTACAAAATGTCTGCAACAGAGATTGCAGAAAATTCAGAGGATGGAAATATCCTCCAATTTTAAAACAAAAACAATGGGAAATTTAAAACTTAAAGGAAAAGATATATTAAAAATAGGCTATCCAAACAATCAGAGTGTGAACATCGCTTTGGAAGTCATGAAAAGAAATTTTGCAACGAAAAATATTCATCATGTAAAATCTCTTTTAAAGGAAATTCTGCAAAATCCGGAACAGTTTGAAAAAGATTTAACGTTCGGACAAATCGCAGAAGCTTTGCTTTCATCCAGGAAAACAGAAAAAAGAATGCTTAATACAAACAGAGCAACTTTTAATATTTTCGGAAACAATATTTCGGATGAAGCAAAAAACCAACTGTATACCGCTTTGAAACTTCCAATTTCAACGCAGGGCGCTTTAATGCCCGATGCACATAGCGGGTACGGACTTCCGATTGGAGGTGTTCTTGCCGTAGAAAATGCCGTAATTCCTTATGGAGTCGGCATGGATATCGGTTGTAGAATGAGCCTGAGTATTTTGGATACCCCTATTTCATATCTTGACGGAGCAAGAGATAAATATGAAAAAGCTCTTGCTGAGCATACTAAATTCGGAATGTATGAAACACATAAATCTCACATCGATCACGAAATTTTCGACAGAGATACGTTTGATATGATTCCGATTTTAAGAAGATTAAAAGGAAAAGCCATTAAACAAATGGGAAGTTCCGGTGGCGGAAATCACTTTGTGGAATTCGGAGAAGTAGAAATCACAGAAGAAGACGAACAAATCGGACTTCCAAAAGGAAAATACCTAGGAATTCTTTCACACAGTGGATCTCGTGGATTGGGAGCGGAAATCGCTCAATATTATTCGAGAGTGGCGGCAGAACAATGTCCGTTGCCAAAAGAAGCACAGCAATTTGCGTGGTTAGATTTAAGCACACATCTCGGTTTGGAATATTGGACGGCAATGAATTTAGCAGGAGATTATGCTTCAGCCTGTCACGATGATATTCACAGAAGATTGGTAAAAGCAGTCGGAGGAAGAGTGAAGGCAAGAATTGAAAATCATCACAATTTCGCGTGGAAGGAAATTCACAACGGAAGAGAAGTCATTGTTCACAGAAAGGGAGCAACTCCTGCGAATGAAAATGAATTAGGAATGATTCCCGGCTCAATGACGGCAAAAGGTTTTATCGTTCGCGGGAAAGGAAATCCGGATTCGTTGAACTCGGCTTCGCACGGAGCGGGAAGAGCGCATTCTAGAGGTGAATGCAGAAGTTTATTCACTCAAAATGACATTAAAAAAGAATTAAAACTCAAAAATGTCACATTAATGGGTGGAAATACGGAAGAAGCTCCAATGGCTTACAAAGACATCAATGAAGTGATGAATGCGCAAAGTGAACTGGTGGATATTCTTGGAACTTTCCAGCCTCGAATTGTGAGAATGGATAAATAATTTGGTTGATCGTTAATGGTTGTTAGTTAATGGAGGGAACACTCCTGCTAACAACCGTCAACCAACAACTAGCAACTAACAACAAAAAAATGGGAGCACCACATAACATAAAAAGATACGGCGAAGTCTGGCCGGAATTTAGAATTCAACACGGACTGGAAATTTTAGAGAAATTAAAAGAAAAAGTCATTATTTCAGGAGGTTGGGCATGGCATTTTATGTCTGAAATCGGACACACGGAATATAAACACGCTCATGATCATAAGGATATTGATGTTTTTGTACGAAAGGAGAATATTGCTGAGGTGGTTATGATTCTTCAGCAGGAAGGTTTTCAGAAAGTCTGGACGAGATATGATCATCTTCCAAGCGAAGAAAATTTTCGCAGGTACGAGAAAACAATAGAAATGGAAAACGGAAAATTCCACAGAATCACGATCGATTTCTTTGAGAAAAATGATCTGGAAATTGTCGAAACCAACGGATTTACGGTGGTGAAACCTGATGTTTTGCTTTCGTTTTACAGAAATATCCATTCCAGTGATAAATGTTGGGCGGTAATGGCGGCAAAAGATTTATTGGAAAAAGGAATTGATCCTGTTGGTCATCCGAAATTAAGTGAAATGCCCAAAATAAACTGAAATGAAAAAAAGATATAAACAGGAACATTTTGGTTACCACGAAAGTATTCTCGTAGTCTGTCCGGATTGCGGAGAAGATGCACTTGTAAAAAATGAACATAGTTATAAAACGGCAACACTGGAATGTAATCATTGTGATTTGCGAAAAAACGGATTGGATTTAGTGGTTTACAAAGCGTTTGTCAATCTTTATTGTCCCGCTTGTTCACACCCGATTCATTACGAACAAGGTAATTTAAAAGAAAAGCCTAAGAATGTTACTGTAAAATGTGATGAGTGTGAGTTTTCTTTTCAAATTCAGCCAAAATCAGAGAAATATTTCAATCGTTTCATAAAAGAAGAGGGCTTGATTCACGATCCAATTTTCGGTTGTCGATATTATTTTCAGGAAGATTTTAAAGGAAAATTATTCTGGGCAAGAAATCGGGAGCATCTGTTGGAAATGGAAAACTATGTTTCATCAGACTTGAGAACAAGATTGCCGTACAGAATGCGAATGGTAGAAAGATTACCAACATTTATTAAAGAAGCCAAAAATAGAGAGGCGATTTTAAAAATTTTACAAAAATGGAAAAACTCATACAAATAACCTCAGGAAGAGGACCTTTGGAATGCCAATGGGTCGTTGCCAAAGTGCTGAAAACTTTCCTTGAGGAAGCAAAAAATAATAATATAGACTATGAAATCATCCATCGTGAAAATGGGGATGAAAACCTTACTTTGAAATCTGTGACCATCCTTTTAAAAGCCCAAATTTTAAATGACTTTTTAAAAACCTGGCTAGGAAGTATTTGCTGGACAGGAAAAAGTACATTCCGGAAACTTCATAAAAGAAGTAACTGGTTTATTGGAGTTTTTGAACTGGAAGGTTTGGACAAGATTCAATTTAATGAAAAAGATATTCAGTTTCAGACCACGAGAAGTCAGGGAAGTGGCGGACAAAATGTAAATAAAGTGAACACGGCGGTTCGGGCAACTCATATTCCGACGGGGCAAAGTGTTTTCGTTCAGGATTCGCGCTCACAATTGGAGAATAAAAAATTGTCAATTTCAAGACTGAAAGAAAAAGTGTTGGAACAGAATATTATTCAGCTTCAAAAAAGAATGCAGGAAACATGGAATAATCATTTGCAGGTGCAAAGAGGAAACCCGATCAGAACATTTGCCGGAACAGATTTTAAAAAGAATCATCAGGAAAAATCTTTCAAAAAACAGAGAAGTCAACTGAAAAACGAGTTAAAAAACTACAAAAATGACCTTAACTAAAAATAAATACTATTTCGAGGCTTTGGACCACTATCCATACAGCCTTCCAGAATGTTTGGAAGCCTTGAATTATGCGCTGTCTTACGATCCGGAAGATGCAGACAGCTTGTGTTTGATGGGCAGAATTTATAGCGAAATGCTTATCGATTACGAAAAAGCAAAGCTGTATTTTGAGGAAGCAATGCTGTATGATGTTAATAATCTTAATACTCCGCAATATTATATCAAATGTCTTTTGGATAATGAAGATTATCATGAGGCCACCAAGCTGATTGAATATGCTTTAAAGATAAAAGGAATTGATAAAGCTACTTTATGGTTTTACAGATCCTTGCTTTCCGAAAAAAGAGGAAGTTTTAAGAATGCACTGAAGTTTCTCGACGAGGCTGCAAAGTTTTGCTTTACGGAAGAGAGTTTGAGTATGGTAAAGGATCGTAAGAAGTTTGTCAAAAAAAAATTAATTAAAAAAAACAAAAATAAAAATAACTCTGAATTTAATAAAAAAATAAAATCACCCTAATTGTTATTTTTCTAATGATTTTTTAAATTGTTTGAAAAAAAGTTATAAATTAGATTTAATTAAAAAGGGGTTATGAATAGAAAATTATTTTTGTTGCCAATTTCATTGGCGGTGTTTTTTGCTTTTGGTACGTTTAGTGCACAGAATTCGAAGACGATTATTCAGGATTACTATAAAAAAAGTAGTCAATTAAATCAAAAAAATGGCGGAAATTCTAGTAAGGTAGATGTCATTATTTTAAATGAAGATGCCTCAAGAAGTTTGGGTGCAAATATTGTAAATGTACAACAGACGTATGATGGATTAAGAGTTTATAATGCTTTCGGAAAAGTTATTATTAAAGGTGATAAAATTATTTCTGAGAAGAATGAATTCAGTAAAAATATCATTATTGCTCAGCAAGGAAAGATCGTTGATAAAGTTCCTGAGAACACACTGAAACAGAACTTAGGAGTAGATGAAATTTCTAATGTTGATTACCTTCCGGATCTTTATTTTAATAAAAATGGTTTATATATTATTGCTAAAGAGCTATTCGTTTATGATAAAAATTCTTCAGATATCTGGCATGTGATTGCGGATGCAAGCTCAGGAGAAGTGCTTTCTAAACATAATACAACAATTAACTGCCAATTTGAGAATGGTCATCACTCAGAAACAGCGCATTCAGAAAGTGTGGAAAATTCACCTTTCGATAGTGAGCAGAGTACAAATAATTACTTTGCTAATACCGTTACTCCGCCGCCTACAAGTGCCTCTTATAACGTTTTTCCTTTACCGGTAGAAGCGCCAACATTTGGATCCCGGGCTGTTGTGAGTGATCCTTGGTATCTGGTAGCATCTCCTGAAGGCTGGCATTCTGACGGAACAAACAATTATACCAATACAAGAGGAAATAATGTGTACGCCTATTCGGATCAGAACAATACGAATACTCCAGGCTATTCTCCTGATGGAGGCAGTAGTTTAACATTTAACTTTCCTTTTGCTGATGGAAGATATGATAATCCTGTGGCGTACAGAGACGCTGCGATTACCAATCTGTTTTACATGAATAATAAGATGCATGACATCTTTTATAAATTTGGATTTACAGAAACGGCAAGAAATTTTCAAACTAACAATTTTGGAAAAGGAGGAATACAGGGAGACGCTGTAAGAGCTGAAGCTTTTGATGGAAGCGGTTTAAATAACGCTAATTTCGCCTCAGGATATGAATATGTATTTAATGGCAATTCCTACTTTGCTGCACCTAGAATGCAGATGTACCTTTGGGATAGAGATCAACCCGCAGATGATCCGGTTATCAGATATCAATATAATTCTCCGTCTGCTATTGTCAATAGACCTAAAGTAGCAACTGGCAGTGCGTCATTTGGCCCATTATTAATCGGAGGACCAACAGTTACAGGCGATTTGGCAATTTCTTCTCCTGATGATGCGTGTACAGCACTTACTGCAGGAAGCTTGACAGGTAAAATAGGGATTGCAAAAAGGGGAACCTGTAGCTTTGCACTAAAGGTAAAAAATATGCAGAATGCTGGAGCTGTTGGAGGCATTATTTATGATGCAGTAAATACAACACCTATTAATATGGGAGCCGATGCTGCGGTTACGGGGATCAATATTCCATCAATTATGATGGGAAAAACGGAAGGAGACTTTCTTGTAAGTCAAATTGGTACAGGAACTGTAAACTTTACATTGAATTTTGATTATAATGGCTTTAGACATTCAAGCCTTGATAATGGGATTGTAGCCCATGAATATGGGCATGGTATTTCAAACAGATTAACAGGGCAAGGGTATAGCTGTCTTCAAAGTGCTGAACAAATGGGGGAAGGCTGGTCAGATTATTTTGCTTTAATGCTTACCACAAAACCGGGAGATACGTCTGCTTTAGCAAGAGCTATCGGAACATATGCCAGCAGTGAACCAACTACAGGAGACGGAATACGACCGGCTAAATATTCTCCTGATTTTGGAGTGAATAATTATACCTATGCAAGAACAAATACCGTCACAGGAGCTCATTCCATTGGTTTTATATGGGCAACGATGCTATGGGATCTTACATGGAAATATATTGAAAAGTATGGGTATAATAGTGATGTAATGGCAAGCTCAACTTCAGGAAATGCGAAAGCTCTACAAATTGTAATGGATGGGCTTAAATTACAGGCTTGTAATCCTTCATTTATTGATGGAAGAAATGCAATTCTTCAGGCTGATGCGGTAGGAAACGCTGCAGCCGATAAATGTATGATCTGGAATACGTTTGCTAAAAGGGGGCTCGGTGTAAATGCATCCGCGGGAAGTAGCTCTGTAGCAAATGATCAGGTAGAAGATTTTACAGTTCCCCAAGAGTGTAATACAGCTTTGGCAACTCAGGATATAAAATTAGCTGATACTAAATTTATTGTATTTCCAAATCCAACATACGATGAATTTTTCGTAGGAAATATTGATAAATCTAAAGAAGAGGTGAAGATTACAATGTTCGATATGTCCGGAAAACTAGTTCTTTCAGATTCCCGAGAAGCGGCATCTAAGAAAGCAATTTCTACGAGAGGTTTCCAAAAAGGTGTTTATATGGTTCATATTAAACAGGGAGATAAAACTCAAGTTGAAAAGCTTATTGTAAGATAATTTTTAATTTATATGCTATTTAAAAGAGACTTTCGGGTCTCTTTTTGTTTTTAATGAAATAATTAAACATAAAAAAATCTACTCCTAAAATAGAAGTAGAATTAAAATATGAAAACTCTCAAAAGAAAGTTTATTTCTTATTCGCAGAAATCAGATAATCATAAACCATTTGATGCTGATCATCCGTTAATTTGGCTTTAGGAGCCATTCTCGCTAAAGTCTTTATCCAACCTTGATCATCATGCTTTGCCGGATCAGGAAGTTTGTGACACTTGTTACAAGAGTTCTCAAAAATGGTTTTTCCCTGAACGATTTGTTCAGATGAGGTGTATTTGGGACCGGTTACAGCCATACTTTTGGGTCCGCATGAAGTCATAAATGCAGACACGATAATCATACCTAAAATCAAATTTTTCATAACAATATTTTTTGAAAAGGTTTATTTCTTCACAGAAACAACATAATCATAAACCCACTGATGTTGCTCATCTGTCAGTTTAGCTTTAGGAGCCATCGAGTTCATAATTCCTACCCATTGTACCGAAGTGTGAGCGGTTGGATCTGGTAATTTATGACATTTTCCACAAGAGTTTTCGAAAATCGTTTTTCCCTGTGCTATTTGCTCGGCTGTAGATGTTGCAGGCCCTATCGGAGCTGTTGGTGTAGTTGATTTTGATGTACAAGATGCCAGTAAAACAGCAGTGAATGATGCTACAGCGATTATCTTTTTCATGTTTCTTATTTTGATTGGTAACAAATGTAGCAAATTCCGTTCTTCATTGATTAAAAGGGGGTTAATTTAGAAGAAGTATAAATATGAACCGCAGAATGGTGAATTGTGAATTTTGCTTCGCAAGTTAATTTTGATCAGTGTATAATTGACCAGTGACTCAAAGAAATTCATCATTCACATTTGACAATTCCCTCTTTAATCCTTATTTTTGAGTCAATGAAATTTTCTACAGAAGAACTAATTGACGGAATACGGTCAGGCAACAAACGTCTGATTGCAAAAGCCATTACATTAGTCGAAAGTAAAAAGGCAGAACACAGAACTCAGGCAGAAGAATTATTAAAACAAATTATGCCTTTTACAGGAAATTCCGTTCGTGTAGGAATCACAGGAGTTCCGGGAGCAGGAAAGTCAACTTTTATTGAAAGTTTCGGAAGATTAGCGATTGCAAATGGCAAAAAAGTAGCTGTTTTAGCCATTGATCCCAGCTCGGCAATTAATAAAGGGAGTATTTTAGGAGATAAAACCAGAATGGAAGAACTGGCAAAAGAAGAAAATGCCTTTATTCGGCCTTCTCCAAGCTCAGGTTTTTTAGGCGGCGTTGCGAATACCACTTTTGAAACAATGATGATTTGTGAAGCAGCGGGTTATGATTATATTTTAATTGAAACCGTCGGCGTTGGGCAGTCAGAAGTACTGGTGGCAGATATTACCGATGTGTTTCTCTTTCTGAAAATAATCGGAGGTGGAGATGAACTTCAGGGCATCAAACGCGGAATTATGGAAATGGTAGACGTAATTTTCATTAATAAAGTGGAAAAAGACAATCTTCAAAAAGCAAAAAATACAAGATTAGAATTAAAACGTGCCCTCGATTTTATTCCGCCAAAAGAAAAAGATTGGAAAGTTCCGGTTTTACTAGGTTCTGCGTTGCATAATGAAGGATTGGAAGAAATTTTTGAAAAAATAACAGATTTCATTAATCTAAAAAAGAAAACCAATAGTTTCGAAGAAGTTAGAACCCAACAGGCTGAAAAACGATACGAATATTGGGTTCAGGAATATATTTTAGCCATGATGAAGAGAAACGAAGCCTTAGAAGAATCCTACCTTGAGCATAAAAAAAATGCCTCAGCCATGGTTTCAAACCCAAGCACTGAAGCAAAATTATTTGTTGAAAAATTTCTTAATCCGGAAAACTAAAGCTTTTCCTTTTCCTCGATATTGTTAGAAATAAATCCGTCATAAGAAATAGGCTGTCTGTCATTGCTTCTGATCGACGTAAAGGCTCTTCCGTTCTTAAAGATCTCAATAATGATCTCATCGACAGTGCTTTGGTCATTGACTTTAATCTTAACAATCCATTTTCCTTTTTTGCCCTGAGATTTACTGACAGCAAAGTCTTTGGACGTGAATTTATAACCGTTTTTATCTGTATTGCCATAAGTAGGATTAAATACTCTTCCGAAATAGGGCAAATAAACATCAAGCTTATCTTTTCTCAGATCGATAGAATAATTACTCCCTCCAAGGTCAAGTATCCTTGTTGAGGTACTGTTGGGAAGGGAATTCATTACATTGATCACATCATAATTGGTCGGGGTTGCCCTTTCTGCACGAAATGAAAAATCTTCGGCACCCACAATTCCTGCAATGGTTTGAGGATCTACTTTTGTTTGAGCAAAACTATTCTCAAAGAGCAACAGAAAAGCAAAGATGAATATAATTGAAATATACTTTTTCATGATAATAAAATAATTATTAAATTTAAATAGCAAAATGTATGCAAAAATTCTGTTTCGAAAAAATTTTGGAATAGAAATTGTAAATGATGATTTAACAACCCTCTAAACTATGAAAATAACACACATATTAGGAATAGGAGCAGTAGCTCTGTCAGTTGCAGCATGTACTACCAACCCTATTACGGGAAGGTCTTCTTTACAGTTGGCAAATAATTCCGAAATACTTACCATGTCTTCACAAGAATACAAAACTACCTTATCGAAAGGTAAAGTTATTACGGGGACAGCAGACGCAAAAAAAGTGGTAACCATAGGAAACAGAATAAAATCAGCAGCAGAAAGATATTACCAGAGTATCGGAAGAAGTGCAGATTTGGCAAACTACAGTTGGGAGTTTAATCTTTTGCAGAGTAGCGAGCTGAATGCCTGGTGTATGCCTGGTGGAAAAGTAGCCGTTTATACCGGAATTTTACCCGTTACCAAAAATGATAATGGTCTTGCCGTAGTAATGGGACACGAGGTTTCTCATGCTTTAGCAGGACATGGAAATGAGAGAATTTCTCAGGCTATGGTTGCTCAGTATGGAGGTCAGATATTGGGAGGAACAATTTCTAACGGACAATGGGCAAGTGTTTTTGAAAAAGTATATCCTATCGGTTCTCAGGTAGCTTTATTAAAATATGGAAGAAATCAGGAATCCGAGGCAGATAAAATGGGATTATACTTAATGTCCATGGCCGGATATGATCCAAGAGAAGCAATTCCGTTCTGGAGCAGAATGGAAGCAGCAGCTACAGGAGCAAGACAGCCCGAATTCTTATCTACCCACCCAAATCCTGAAACAAGAATTTCAGATATTAATAAAGACCTTCCTAAAGCTTTGGAATATTATAAAGCAGCAGGTGGAAAGTTATAAATAGAATTTAATCTTGAATGGCCTTATTAAATTTTGTTCAATTTGATAAGGCTTTTATTTTAATTTAACAACACAATATTATGAAAGGTTTATCACTTACAGGACTTATTCTCTTAGCCGTTTCGGTATTGCTTTTTTATCTTACTTCACCTAATTTTAGAATCAATGACCTTCAGATGTCCCATGTTATGGGTATTATGGGAGGTGTTGGTATAGGTTTAATTATCGGAGGAATGGTGGGATATGTAAGCAAAGGGAGCGCAATACGGGCTGAGCAGAAGAAAAAGGAATTTAAGCAACTCCAGAAAGACAAAGAAGAACTTGAAAAACAGGCTGCTGAAATAGCAAAACGTGAAGCAGAGCTACAGGCACAAAATCAAAATCCTCAAATCTAATGACTTGAGGATTTTATATATTGTATATTTTGACGTTAAAATTTGTAACCCAGCCCAACCATAAATAGGTTCGGTCTGTTGTCGTATCTTATTTCCTCTCCGGAAACTTTATTGATGAAGTTTCGGGAATCTTTGCTGAAAGCTCCTTCATATCTGGCATTCAGAATCAGTTTTTTTATTTCCAACTGAGCCCCGAACTGATATCCCACTGTAAAGTTATCCCGGGAGTTTTCTTTAAAATCATTAAAGGTATCTTCCTTGCTCAGGTTATAGCTGGCAACGGGACCTACAAATACCCCCAGCGTATTTCCCAAAACATTATATCCCAAAAGTACCGGCAAATCCATACGGTTACTCTTGATATCAAAAGTGGTGGATTCCGTAGTAAATTCATTTTTAAAATGCGTGTAGTACAATTCCGGCATTACATATAAAGCCCCTGGCAAAGGTACTTTTAATGAAAGACCAACATTGAAGCCCGCATTGTTTTTTCCGCTTCCTTCCACTGCTTCATTTACTGTTCCTTTAATATTTTTCCATGATGGCGATCCTGTAGGAAATATTAAATTCGCTTTTCCTGCCAGTGAAATCTGAGCGGAGGCAAATACTGAAAATCCTATTAATGCGATACTAAGTGCCTTTTTCATTATCGTCTATTTTTGTAATTGTATTATCAATAGTTTTATTATTCTCAAGCAAATATTCTCTCAGTTCTTTAAAGAGTTCTGATGAATAAACGAAGTCAATCAGATTTTTATTGCCCGCTGTGATCAATACATCTTTATTTCCTTCCCATTCTTTGATTCCTAACCGAAGATAAACAATTTTCTCTCCAATGGTCATTACGGAATTCATATCGTGGGTATTGATAATGGTGGTTGTATTATATTCTTTGGTGATCTCAATAAGAAGATCATCAATCACATTGGAGGTATAGGGATCTAATCCCGAGTTCGGCTCATCACAGAAAAGATATTTTGGGTTATTTACAATAGCTCTTGCAATGGCAACCCTTTTCTGCATTCCCCCGGAAATTTCGGAAGGAAATTTCTTATTGGCCTTATCCAGGTGTACTCTCCCGATGACTTCAAAAACGCGTCTCTTCTTTTCTCTGAAAGATAAATTCGTAAACATATCCAGAGGAAACATAATATTTTCCTCCACAGTCAAGGAGTCGAACAGAGCACTCCCCTGAAATACTGTTCCGATTTCAGAACGGAGATGCTGTTTTTCATCCCGTGTCATTACATTGATATCTTTTCCATCAAAAAGGATCTCTCCGGAGGTTGGCTGGAAAACATTCAGTAAACTTTTAAGGAAAACTGTTTTTCCTGAACCACTCTGCCCAATAATTAAATTGACTTTACCTTTATCAAAAGAGGTTGAAATTCCTTTTAGTACTTCAACACCATCAAAACTTTTCTTTAATTCTTTTACCTCAATCATCAGCTTAATATTAATTGGGTTAACAGCAATTCGGAAAGGATAATGAAAACCATCGTCCAGACCACTGCCTGCGTACTTGCTCTACCTACTTCCAGCGAACCTCCTTTTACATTGTATCCAAAATAAGACGGTACGGTGGCAATAATGAAGGCAAAAACAATGGTTTTGGTAAATGCGTAATAAATAAAAAGATTAGGCATATACATTTGAATACCAATCATGTAGTCGTTTGTCGTCCAGTTTCCGGTCAGAATACCAGCAATATAACCTCCGCCGATACCAAAAACGATACTGATGGCAATTAATAAAGGATTAAAGAGCATACAGGCGATGATCTTTGGAAAGATAAGGAAATTTGGAGAGTTTACTCCCATAATGTCAAGCGCATCAATTTGCTCAGAAACCCTCATCGTTCCTATACTGGAAGCAATATATGAACCTACCTTACCCGCTAGAATTAAGCTGATAATGGTGGGTGCAAATTCTAAAATAAGAACTGCCTTGGTGGCATAGCCTACAAATGAAGGGGGGATAGGAAATGAGGAAGCATCAAAGTTATTAAACATCTGAATAGCCACTACTGCTCCTACAAATATAGAAGTGAAGATCACCAACCCGAAAGAGTTGACTCCCAAATCATTAATTTCTCTCATGAACAGCTTCCAGAATACTCTCATTTTCTGAGGTTTCTGGATCGATTTACCAAGAAGGAGGATGTATTCTCCTACTGCTGTAAAAAACTTTTTTAACATACTGCTAAATTAGACTTTTTTTATTTAATTATGAGATTGAGATTAAGAGCCGGTTAAAATTTTATAGAAATATCCATTCCTGTTCCCGGGCTCCTTTCCAACCTTTAAAGAGAATATTTTACTTTTTATTTTTGAGTGATTCCGCCGCACCTTTTGATGGACTCTAGGCTCCATCCAAAATAATACCAATACAGTGGAGGCAGATTGTGAAGTTGGTTGTAAGCTTCTAAATCCTAAAGGAGAGATTAAGCTGTTCAACCTTATTTCGCATTTTTGTCACCGCCAAGAACTAATATAATAGTTTTTAAAGTAATGACAAGATCCAGCATAAAGCTCCAATTTCTCACATAAAAAGCATCTGCCAAAACCCGCTTTTTCATCTCTACTTTTACATTTCCCGAATCTCCACGTAGTCCGTTAACCTGTGCCAGGCCTGTAATTCCGGGACTGGCCATACTTCTTAAACTGTAGCGGCCAATTTTGGGCTTGTAATAATCATCAACTGCAAGCATGTGCGGTCTTGGGCCTACTACAGACATCTCGCCTTTTAAAACATTCAGAAACTGGGGCATCTCATCAAGGCTGGTTTTTCTTAAAAACTTACCAATCCTGGTGATTCTTGAATCGTTTTCGTCGGTTGTCTTGGTCGTAGATTCATCATTTACAACCATTGTTCTGAATTTAATACAATTAAAAACCTCCTCATGAAAGCCATATCTTTGCTGTATGAAAAAAACGGGTCCCTTGGACGTTGATTTAATTAAAATGGCAATGATCGGGAAAAGCCAGGAGCAAATTCCAACCAAAACAAAGATCGAAAACAGAATGTCAAATGTTCTCTTCATTAGAAAATTTGAATAATAATCTAATGGGTATCTTGCCTGATTAAGAACCGGCTGCGTTTGAATATAAGCCAAGTCGTAAAGGAAAAAATCACTTTGTGCAATATTCGGTATTAACGTGATATGTACCTTATTGGCTTCCGCAAGTTTGAATAAATAATCTTCGCTGGCGGGTTCAAATGAGTGGTCAGTAGGTAAGAATAACGTGTGAATTCCATGATCCTGCCAAAATTTAACGATGTGTCCAGAGTGAATATCTTCATTTTTATATTCAAAAATCTTATAACCATAATCTTTTCTTTCTTTAAAGATACTCTTCAGAATTTCTGTAGAGCTGTTTTCATTTAAAAACATAATATTCCTATGGTTTACCCCTAAGCTTCTAAAATATTTTATTCCGAAATAAATAATTGATTTCGAAAGAAGTACGAAGAAATATAAATAAAATGACAACCAATAAATATCAGAATTGAAAAATGCGTTATAGCTCACCTTTCCAATAAGGAATACCCCTAAAATAAACAGGAGAAAGTGAATTACAAGCCGCTCTAGAAATAACGTATATGTTAAATTTCTCGGTATATTATAGATTTTTGTCCTGCCGCTCAGCAGCATCCAGAACAAAAACAATAAAACCAGTGAAAAAGAATTCTGATACCAGCTTTCATGATTATACTTTAATTCTTCATTTCTGCTTATAAAAAAGAATATAAAAATGGATGCAATAACCAAAAGGTCAAGCATTATAATAATCGATTTCAGGTATCTTGAGTATCGAATTCTCTGCATCTATAACGGTATAAGCGGATACAAGGGCTAATGTACGTATTTTATGGGATATTCAAGTATTTATGAGTCTGCACAGAAGCTCTCCAATCCGGATTTTCTAAAATAAAATCTGTAATTTTAGGATACATTTCATCGCGTTTGCTCCACTCGCTTTGAAGGTATAATGTACAATGCTCCGAAACTTTTGCAGCCTGCTCCTGAGCAAATTTAAAATCATTATTGTTGAACACTATCATTTTAAGCTCGTGTGCCTTTTGATAAATTTCCTCTTTTGGAAGTCCTGTTTTCTTTGGTGAAAGGGTAATCCAGTCGATCTGTCCGCTTAAAGGATAGGCTCCTGATGTTTCAATATGAACCGTACATCCCAATTCCTTTAATTTGGATGTTAAAATGTCGAGATTCCACATTAACGGTTCTCCACCTGTTAAAACGATGGTTTTACAGTGTTTTGCTGCGGTTTCTGCAATTTCTTCTGCATTCATTAACGGATGTAAATTCGGATCCCAGCTTTCTTTTACATCACACCAATGGCACCCCACGTCGCAGCCCCCTAATCTGATGAAATAGGCCGCTTTTCCCGTGTGTGCTCCTTCTCCCTGAAGAGTGTAAAAATGCTCCATCACAGGGAGCATTTTACCTTCTTTTAATAAAATATCTTCTTCTTTATTCATTTTAAAATTAGTCGTTGTAGACTGAAGTTTTGTAAGCAATGATGGTGTTTTTCATCAACATCGCTCTTGTCATAGGTCCAACTCCTCCCGGAACCGGCGTGATCCAGCTTGCTTTTGCAGCACAGCTGTCGAAATCTACGTCACCAGCCAAATAATATCCCTTTGGAGAATCGTTGTCTACTCTCGTAATACCTACGTCAACAATCACTGCTCCGTCTTTGATCATTTCTCCTTTTAAGAAGTGAGGATCTCCTAAAGCTGTGATTACGATGTCTGCTTTTTTAGTGTATTCTTCGATATCTTTTGTGTAAGAGTGCGTCAAAGTAACCGTTGAGTTCCCCGGAAAATCTTTTCTTCCCATTAAGATACTCATGGGTCTTCCTACAATTTTACTTCTTCCGATGATGACGCAGTCTTTACCTTTTGTTTCAATATTATATCTTTCCAATAATGTCAAAATTCCAAATGGAGTTGCAGGTAAGAACGTATCCATTTCCAATGCCATTTTTCCGAAATTGGTAGGATGAAAACCGTCAACATCTTTTCTTGGATCAATTGCGTTGATGATTTTCTCCTGATCGATTTGATCCGGCAAAGGCAACTGAACGATGAATCCGTCAACTGATTTATCTTTATTAAGCTCTGCAATTTTTTCCAATAATTCAGATTCAGAAACCGTGCTTGGAAATTTCACTAAGCTCGATTGAAAACCAACTTCCTCACAATCTTTTACTTTTGCGTTTACATAAGCCTTGCTTGCTCCGTTATTCCCAACAAGAATTGCTACCAAATGCGGCGCTCTTCTTTTTGAAGCAAGGATTTTTTCAACTTCAGACTTGATTTCCTGTTTTATTTCTTTGGATACTTTTAATCCGTCAAGAATTTCTGCCATTTTTACTTTTATTACTTTTTATTAGATTTTTAAGGATATTTTTCCGGATTCTGATGAGTGCAGAAAACGGAGAGGATGTAAATCATTTTTTCTTCTTCATTTATTTCATAGAAAATGATGTAAGGGAATTTCTTTACAGGAAAATCTCTTACTGATTTGTACCTTTTCTGAAAATAAGGATTGATGATAATTCTGCTTATTGAAAGATCGAACTGTTTATTAAAATCCCTCAGAACTTTCAATGAAATTTTAGCATAATAGTCTGTTGCCTCTTCAATATTTTCTTCGGCAATGGGTAAAAATTTAAAATTAAAGTCCATACTTGGCTCTAATTCTTTTTAATGACTCTTTACCATCTACTGCTGTAGATCTATCTTGCTTTAATGCTTCATCAATCACCCTTTTCATTTCATCCGTCAACTCAAAATCATCCTCGTTTTTTTCAAAGCTGATTTTCATTCTTTTCAAAAGATTTTCCATTAGAGTTTCTTCTTCTTTATCTTTCAGATGGATTGTAATGGTACTCATATCTTTGTATTTTTAATCAAAATTAATGAAAATCAGCAATAAATTATTTATTCGCTTTATAGTAATTAATCAATCCGTTTGTTGATGTATCATGAGAGGTAACGTTCTCATTATTTTCAAGTTCCGGAAGGATTTTGTTTGCTAAAACTTTCCCAAGTTCTACACCAAACTGGTCAAAACTGAAAATATTCCAGATCACACCCTGAACGAAAATTTTATGTTCATACAAAGCAATTAACTGTCCTAATGAAAAAGGAGTTAATTCATTGATTAATATAGAGTTTGTTGGCGTGTTTCCGTGGAAGACTTTATAATTTAATAAGAAATCAATTTCCTCATCAGATTTTCCTGAAGCTTTTAATTCCGCCTCCACTTCTTCTTCTGTTTTTCCAAAGGCTAATGCCTCAGTCTGAGCGAAAAAGTTAGCCAATAAGATATCCTGATGATTAGAAATCTTGTTTGGACTTTCAACATATGCGATGAAATCTGCAGGAATCAATTCTGTTCCCTGGTGAATCAACTGATAGAAAGCATGTTGTCCGTTTGTTCCAGGTTCGCCCCAGATAATTGGTCCCGTTTCATATTCTACAAATTCACCGTTTCTGTCCACACATTTTCCGTTACTTTCCATATCTCCCTGTTGAAAATATGCTGGAAATCTGTCTAAATATTGAGAATAAGGAAGAATTGCATGTGTTGTTGCAGCATAGAAATTACGATACCAAATTCCGATCAATCCCATTAAAACAGGAATGTTTTCTCCAAATTCGGCTGTTTGGAAATGTTGATCTGTATCGTTTGCTCCTTTCAATAATTGTTCGAAATTTTCGTATCCTACTGAAAGAACGATGCTTAAGCCAATTGCGCTCCATAATGAGTATCTTCCACCAACCCAATCCCAGAATTCGAAGATGTTTTCTTCTGCAATTCCGAAGTCTTTAACGGCCTGAACGTTAGTTGATAAAGCAACAAAGTGTTTTGCTACATCTTCTTGTTTTCCAGCTTTTAAGAACCAGTCTTTTGCTGAATGAGCATTCGTCATGGTCTCCTGAGTTGTAAACGTTTTAGAAGCAATGATGAATAAAGTGGTTTCAGGATTTAAATCTTTAACAACTTCTGCGATATGATTTCCATCCACATTCGAAACAAAATGAACGTTTAACCTAGTTTTAAAATGCTTTAAAGCCGAAACTACCATCACAGGTCCCAAATCTGAACCACCAATTCCGATGTTCACGACATCTGTAATTTCTTTTCCGCTAAAACCTTTGTGAGATCCTGAAATAATGCTTTCAGAGAAAGATTTCATGTGATCCAGAACTCTTCTGATCTGAGGTTTGATATTTTCGCCGTCTACCAAAATTTCTTTATCGGAAAAATCTCTCAAAGCGGTGTGAAGAACTGCTCTTCCTTCAGTTTCATTGATCTTGTCTCCTGAAAACATTTTTGAAATTGCATCTTTCAATTCGCATTCTTCAGCAAGGTTTAAAAGAAGGTTTTTCGTTTTAGAATCGATTAGATTTTTAGAATAATCAAACAAAAAATTAGGTCTTTTGATTGAAAACTCATTAAAACGGTTCGGATTATATTGAAAAAGACTTCTTAGATCAAAATCATTATTAGCAAATTGTTCGTCCAATGCTTTCCAGCTGTTGGTTTGAGTCGGATTTATTTTCGATAGCATATATTTAGAAATTAGGGTTTTACTATTTAGAATTTATGGTGTTTTTATTCATAAATTCAGTTTATGATATTTCAATCTGCAAATTTAAGGAAAAAATGAATGGGGTGAATGTCTCAAAATGATAAGAAATATTTAAATTTTGAAAAATTTCATCAAAAATCTTTTCAGAAAGTTTAAAATCAATATTTATATTACTAAAATGGCTAACTTCCCGTTCAAATTTTTACAAGTACACCAATGATCAACAGAAGAGATTTTATCAAAAAATCAGGACTTGGATTAGGTTTTTTCACAGTTCCTTCCTCAGCGAAATTTTTATTTGCGAATGATTTTGTTTCAAAAAGACCGAATCTTAACCAAAGAAAATTCACTTCAGAAGCAGTTGAAAAAACAATTAAAACCATAAAAAAGACGATTGCTGATGAAGAATTGGCATGGATGTTCGAAAATTGTTTCCCGAATACGCTGGATACAACGGTAAAATTTTATCAGAAAAATAACAAAGCTTATACCTATGTAATCACAGGAGATATTGATGCGATGTGGCTTCGGGATTCTTCGGCGCAGGTTTATCCGTATTTAAGTTTGGCTAATGAAGACCAAAAATTAAAAGATCTTCTGAAAGGTGTTATCAATAAACAGGTTGAATGTGTTCTTCTCGATCCTTATGCCAATGCATTTTTTGATGATTCTCACAAAATCAGCGAGTGGAAAGATGATGTAACGGATATGAAACCAGGAATTCACGAGCGAAAATGGGAGATTGATTCTTTATGTTATGTGATGCGTTTGTCTTACAATTATTGGAAAACGACAGGAGATTCATCTGTTTTTGATGAAGATTGGAAAAAAGCAATGCTTTTAATTTTACAAACCTTTAAAGAACAGCAAAGAAAGGATTCAAAAGGTCCTTATTCTTTTGAGAGAGCGAATGGAAACCCTTTAGATACACAATTTGGTAAAGGTTTTGGAAATCCGACGAAGAAAGTTGGTTTGATTCATTCGATGTTCCGACCTTCGGATGATTCTACTTTTTATCCGTTTTTGATTTCTTCAAATATGTTTGCAGTCGTTTCTTTACGGGAGACATCGGAAATTTTTTCTCAGATTTTAAAAGATGAAAATTTATCCAATCAATTTAAAAGTTTAGCAAAAGAAGTGGATGAAGCCATTCAGAAATATGCCATTTTAAATCATCCGACCGCCGGAAAAATCTATGCTTTAGAAGTTGATGGCTTTGGAAATGCTTTATTTATGGATGATGCGAATGTGCCTAATTTACTATCGATTCCTTATTTGGGGTACGCCTCAAAGGAGGATGAAATCTATAAAAATACAAGAAAGTTTTCCTTAAGTCATGCCAATCCGTGGTTTAGTGAAGGTAAATTTGCGAAAGGTATTGGCGGACCGCATATTGGAGAGCATAAAATCTGGCCTTTAGGTTTAATTATGCAGGCTTTGACGACCGATAATGAAGAGGAAATTATTTCCTGTTTAAAAATGTTGAAAGCAACGCACGCAGGGACTGGATTCATCCACGAATCATTTGATGTTGACAACCCGAAAGACTTTACACGATCCTGGTTTGCATGGGCAAATACTTTGTTTGGTGAACTGATTCTCCATCTTCACAAAACAAAACCTGAGATTTTAAAAAGGAAATTTTAAAGATAAAAACCTCCAGAATGATTCCGGAGGTTTCTTGTAAAATCTAAAATTTATATAAATAACCAAAGGTTAGGATTGCTATTCTGAAATATTCGAATGTGTTTTTTTAATTGATTTTCTCTTTTTGTAGAAAAATAATACAACCCCTCCAATTAATAATAATGGCCAGATAACGATTAATCCCACAATAATTCTTTGGATTAAATAATATCCTTCCACAAAAGCTGATTTTGCACTGTATAAGAACTCAAATCTGTATTGGTCGTCTATGCTTTTCGTATTGGTGATGGCAATTTCTGCGATACGAAGTTTCGGTTCTTTAATGTAAATATCCACCGTGCTGTACTTCAGTAGATCTGCTCTGTCCATCGTTTCCAGCTGCTGTTGATTCCCCTCTTTCATATTGTCATTGCTCATATTTACTTTGTCTTTGTTCACTTTCATCTGAGCAATATTGTCATCCGTCTTTTTATTTCTCTGAGCTTCAAGTTCTGCATATTTTATGTTGGTGGTCACATCTTCTGCATTGATAACTCTTGAGTTTAAAAACAGTTTTTTATCATTAATCAAGGTTAAAAGTTCACCCAATTTATCCGTAGGAACCCGAACCTGCATCCTATTTTCGGTTTGAAATTTTTTAACCAAAGTAGCATTTTTGTTGGATGTATTATAAGTATCTTCAGAGACAACATTACTTTGCAGATTGCTTTTAGTAACAAATCCACCCAGTTGCTGAACTGATTTTTCAATAGAAATGGTGGCGTCATAAACATCCTTAACTTCCATGTTTATATCTGCCGTCTTGATGAACTGTTTATCTTTTACGGTCATGGATGCTGCCGAAGAAACACTGTCTGAAACAATAACCGCAGCAGAATCTGCTGTAGCTTCGTATTCTGTGCCGATAGCTTCTCTTTTTTTACACGAGTAAATTCCTAATAAAAGTGCTGTTGCAACTGATAGTTTGATGTAAGTCGTTCTCATAATATTGATTTTTACTGTTTTGCTTATCCCAAAGTTCAGACAGAATCATTTGTAATGTTTGGAAATGGCAAGTAAAAATTTTGTAAAGAAAAATTCTAATTTAAGCTGATGAATATCAGTATTTTGTAAAATAAAACAGAAATTTAAGTCTTGTTTTCGGATTAATTTTTGCTTAACTTTTACAAATCAAACACACAATAATTACTTATGTCAAATACTTTTTCCAAAATCAGAAACGCGATAGAATTATTCAGATCCATTGACTTTGATCAGCTGAGTGCTATTTCTCAAAAAGTAGATCTTCCCAAATTGATGCATAATTTCTCAAAACTCGATGACCAACAGTTGGGTAGTTTAATGAAAATGCTCGATCCTAATAAGAAGAAAAAAGAACTTCCACCAATTGATGGAGATTTCTACGATATTTATCACACCTTGAGCCCTGAACAGAGGGAAATTCAATTAAAAGTAAGGGCATTTATGGAAAAAGAAGTGAAGCCTTTGGTGAATCATTATTGGCTGAGAGATGAATTTCCGCATGAATTAATCCCAAAATTTCAAAAACTCAATATTTGCGGTGTAACCTATGAAGGTTACGGTTGTCCTGGGATGCCTTTTTTAATGGAAGGTGTTATCGCTATGGAAATGGCAAGAATTGACGCTTCAATTGCGACATTCTTCGGGGTACAATCAGGGTTAGCAATGGGTTCTATTTATATTTGCGGTTCCGAAGAGCAAAAACAGAAATGGCTTCCCCAAATGCAGAAATTTGAAAAAATTGGGGCATTTGGTTTAACGGAACCTGAAGTGGGTTCGGGAGCCGCGGGAGGTTTAACAGTAACCTGTAAGAAAACTCCTGAAGGCTGGGTTTTAAATGGTCAGAAAAAATGGATCGGTAACGCCACCTTTGCAGATTTAATTATCATTTGGGCAAGAGACGAAGACAGCGGAGAAGTGAAAGGTTTTATTGTTGAAAAAGATAATCCGGGTTATTCTGTTGAAAAGATCAAAGGAAAAATGGCGCTGAGAATCGTTCAAAATGGTTTAATCACCTTAAAAGACTGTTTAGTCACAGAAGAAAACCGCTTGCAAAATGCCAATTCCTTCAAAGATACCGCAAAAGTACTTAGAATGACCCGGGCCGGAGTCGCATGGATGGCGACAGGATGCGCGAGAGGAGCTTATGAAAGTGCTTTAGCGTATACAAGAACCCGCGAACAGTTTGGAAAACCGATTGCTTCTTTTCAAATGATTCAGGGGCATTTGGTGGAAATGTTGTCAAATTTAACAGCGATGCAAACGATGGTTTTCAGACTTTCGGAAATGCAGGATGAAGGGATTTTAAAAGACGAGCATGCTTCTCTGGCAAAAGTTTTCTGTACCTTAAGAACCAGAGATATTGTTTCCAGAGCCCGTGAAGTTTTGGGTGGAAACGGAATTTTGCTTGAATATGATGTGGCAAGATTTGTTGCTGATGCCGAAGCTATTTATTCTTATGAAGGAACTAAAGAGATCAATTCCCTGATTGTCGGAAGATCTATTACGGGATTCAGTGCGTTTGTATGATATTAGAAGTGAATGGTGAATTGTCTATTCGCTTTGCCTGTCAATTTTTAAAATTCACTGGCATAGCAGAATTTAAAGCTCACTATTCTCTTTTTCAGCTTATTAAAGCTTTGTATTTTTCTCTATTATCAATAATCATCCAAAGATTGATCAGAAACATAATTCCGGCAATAGACATACCTGATGTAGATTTATCTATTGTGAAAATGTGGGCAACAATTCCTACCATTACCGGTAAAATAACAATGGCGCCAAGTGCTCTGGTTTTAGGAAAAATGAAAAGCAATCCTCCGAGAACTTCCACAGCGCCTACTAATGGCATCAACCAACTGATTTCTCCAAAAGCGGTAAAGATTTTCATCTGCTCCGGCGTTGGTTTTTCCATTGGCATATAGTTTAAAAATTTGTTTAAACCGGCATTAATAAACATCAATCCAAAAAGTAAGGATACAATAAATTTTACGATTTTCATATTGTTGATTTTATATTAAATATAACACAAAAATGATATTCGTTTATTTGAACAGATTAATTTTTTTTACCTATTTTTCAATTTAATGTGAGTTTTTTACAGGCTGCACGCTTGTATTTTATATATTTGTTAAACAAGTCAAACTAAACAATTTATATTATGTTGAAAAATCTTAAAAAGCTAAATCGTGGAGATTTAAGAAAACTGAAAGGAGGTGGTCGTGAGCAGATCTGTGATATCGGCCCTGAAGGTTGTCCATGTAAAATTCCTGCTGGGCATCCATGTTTAGGAGGTGGAGGAAGTTTTCCTGGAAATCCGGGTGATCCTGTTGGGTATTGTCCTGATAATCAGTCGTACATTCCCTGCGATCAAAGTTGTCCGAGTGGGATGAGTCCTATTTGTGCATTATAATTGAAAGAAAAAGCCTTCAGATGGAAGGCTTTATTTATATAATTAAATCATTCCGGATTATCTGCTCGTGAAAATCCGTAACAAAAGGAGGGTAGTCAGCCATTTTCATGGTCTACAGATATTCCCAGATCCCAGAGATCGTCAGCAGGGTAAGCCCGGGCTGTTTTTCACCATAGCTAAATATACAGATATAACCTGTGCGGCAGAAGGTGCACGAAATACCAAAATAAAGAGTTGGTAAATTGTTTACGGTAAATTCTCCAAAATGCAGGAAATTTTTTGCGGTTTTTGTAACCAGTTTGTGGCGTAGAAGTTCCTCTTTTGATATAACCTGATCCTTGTGATACAGGAGTCCGATTGGATATCCGGATTCGTAAGGCGTAATCTTGAGAGGATTTTGATGGCCGCATTCACAGCATTCAAACGAGGTAACGGCAGAAGGAGATGTTTCCCCATTGCAGAAGCTTGTTTTTGTGGGAAATGCCTGCTTCACGAGTTGTATTTTTTTTGCAAGAGAGTGCATAGAGGTATTTATTGTTGAATAACAGTCCCGACAATATTATTGTATTTACCGCTCGGGCTTTTCTTTATGGTAACTTTTATATATCCTTCTTCGGCTAGTTTATTCCAGGTTTTCTGATATCCTGTCGTAATATCCACGGGAATTTTCCACATCGTCTGCTTTCCCTTACCGGTTTGTCCAAACCATGGAATGATATCTGCTGTCTGCCCTTTAAAAGGAAGTAGATTGTTGAGAACTTCAATTTCATAATAAAAGTCATATTGGTCTTCGGTCTGATTCAAAGCACGTTGGGTAAATGTATAGGTGTATCCGTTGATGATCGGGCTGGTGAAGCTCCCTCCAAGGGTGGGAACTCCCGTTCCATTATAGCTGCCTACAGCCCCGCTGTATCTGTCATATTTCTGACCTGCGGAAAATGTGATGTCGTCCACAATATTATAGCCCCCGTTAGCGGGTGGCCACCCTCCGTTCAGTTCATTATTTTTAAAAAGAGCCTCAAGCTCCGACCATCTTGCTGCTCTGTAGAGCTCAAATGCCTGGCTTCTAAGGGTTGGGCTTACGGTTCCTGAAGGATCATAGGTAGCTGCAAATTCATCCGCATTTTTATAATATACACTGATGACCTCACTGGTGATCACTTCATCATTATCCGAGCTGCAGGATACGGAAAAAGTAAATGTTGATACAAGTAGTAAATACTTAAATAGATGCTTCATTGATAGATTCATTATGTTACTGTTTTATTTAATTTTAAAGGCTATATTCTGCATAGCTCTATTGTAAGAGGCGCAGACTCATAAACGGTACAATTGAAAAATATCAATAGCGCAAAAATAAAATAAAATATCAAATTATTGTGAATTTTTATAATAAATTGAGCCAAATAAAAATGGTGGTGGGAAATTTTACAATGTAAAAATTAGGAAAATTTTCTAATGAGTAGTGTTAAGAATAAGAGATTGCCGTATCCTTGATACAATTGAGAACTTCAAATGAACTGATGAATATTTTGTTTTTCACTGCGACCAATACATGGGGTTTCGGTTTCCCTGCTACCATTTTATCTTTGAAATTTCCATTACATTATCTAACCCTTTCAGGGTTATAATATCATTGAATATTTATAGATCAGGTTTAACCCGACACTACTGATATTTAACCCCTTCGTTTTTTTTAAGATAAATTCAAAAAGAAAACAGTGTAAGTTGCTGCAGATTTTCACAGATGATTCGGTTGATTTTTTTTATGGTTTGATTCTTATAACCGATATAGTGTTTTGGTAAACCACATAAAGGAAATGATTAAAAGATTTGATGGATTTAATGTTCCGTATCTGATGTTTGGTAAAATTTGAAGGTACTGTATTTAAAGGATAGGACTTTGAATTTAATTCAATGAAAAACCTGCCTTAAAACTAAGGCAGGCTTTTTACCTTCATGCTTTATTAACATGTAATTATCTTAAAAAGAAACTTCATTCACTTCTTTCCCGCGTTGAAAATTCATGGTTTTCTGACTTCCTTTATAAGCGATATTGACAAGATTAATCTGCTTAGGAAATGCGCTCAGAAGAATCGTGTTCTTAATCTTCAGGGTACTGATATCGGAGATACCACCTGTTTCAAAATATACCCATACCGTTTCCCCGCTTACCTGGCTTCCTGTGAAAGTGATGGTTTTGGGAGAACCGTTAACATACACGTCAAAATTATTATTAACGTACTTCTTTACTTCTGCTTCAAATCCTGCAGTATTTGGATTGATCTTGATGGCATCTGAAATGTGACCGGTATTCATCTTTGTGGTAAACTTCAATGTCTTGCTTCCATCAATATAATCCACTTTTGTCATTGAAGAGAAAAAGTCTACATACATAAAACTCATTAACACAAAAAATGTTAAAATTCCTGATATATATAAAAGTTTTTTCATCTTAATTAATAGATTTACAATCATCTTTGTTAGGTTCAAATGTCAAATAATATGCCAATTAAAAGTTTACATTCACTGAATACTTATCGTAAAAGGCTTTGATATGTGCCACCGCCTCATCTGCGGTATCTACCACGCGATAAAGATCCAGATCATCTTCGTGGATCATCCCTTCTTTCAGTAAAGTTTCTTTAAACCAGTCTAATAATCCGCTCCAGAATTCTGAGCCAACCAGTACAATCGGAAACTTTCCGATTTTATTGGTCTGAATCAGGGTTAAGGCCTCCGTAAGCTCATCAAGGGTACCAAATCCTCCGGGCATGACCACGAAACCTTGAGAGTATTTTACAAACATTACTTTCCTGACAAAAAAATAATCAAAATTCATTGAGTATGATTTGTTGATATAAGGATTAAAATGCTGTTCAAAGGGAAGGTCAATATTTAATCCTATGGATTTCCCCTGCGCATTAAATGCTCCCTTATTTCCTGCTTCCATAATTCCCGGGCCGCCACCGGTGATGATTCCAAAGCCAAGCTTGGTAATCTTTTCGGCAATTTCTACGGCCATTTCGTAATATTGGCTTTCCGGTTTTAGTCTTGCAGAACCAAATATAGATACACAAGGGCCTATCTTAGCCAGCTTTTCATAACCGTCTACGAACTCTGCCATCACCTTGAAAACCATCCAGCTGTCCTTAGTGATTGTCTCGTCCCAGGTTTTTTGTCTTAAACTGTTATGTAGTTTTGTTTCGTTGCTGTCCAATTCAGGATTTACCAGACTTTCATCTCTTTCATTCATTTCCATCATAGGTTTTTATTTAAAATATTTTTCGGCTTCTGTTACAGACTCTGGCCTTCCGACGTCAATAAGGATACTTTGATGAACAAAGCCATGGATATGCTCAGTTTGCATCAGATCCAGATATTCCTCCATTACAGAAAATTTACCGGTTCTTTTAATCTTATTAAAAATTGAAGGATTAATGCAGTGTACACCGCTGAAGGCAAGTGCCCTGAAACCTTTATTGAATTCGGCAAGCCTCTGTTCTCCGGTGGTTACATTCATCCATCCTCTTAAAACCATTTCCTCATTAAAAAGAAGTTTTCTTGAACTTTCTCTTTCAGAAACGGCTAAAGTAGCAAAATCTTTTATCTTTTTATGATAATTTACCAATGCATGAATATCAATATCGGTTAAGATGTCTGCATTCATGATCAGGAAATCTTCTCCAAGATCAAGAAATCTTCTAGCAAAAATCAAGCCGCCTCCGGTTTCCAGCAATTCCTGACTTTCATCAGAGATTTCTATTTTACAGTTGAAATTATTGTTTTGCTTTAAAAAATCAACAATTTGATTTCCAAAATGATGAATGTTGATCACAAAGTCGGTAATTCCGAAACTTTTGAGATAAGTAATATTTCTTTCCAATAGAGGAATTCCGTTTACCTTCGCGAGAGCTTTCGGATGGTGGTCTGTGAAAGGTTTTAATCTTGTTCCTTTTCCTGCTGCAAAAATAAGAGCCTTCATATAATATAGATAATGAATAATAGTATAAGTGGTAAAAGAAGAATATTTACTTCGTAAAATCCGGTAACAACACAAGTGAAAATGAGACCTGCTACAGGTTATTAAGTTGTGGCTGTTCGTCGTGGTGTATCGTGATGTACGTGCCTTCGGGATATTTTTCCTTTATAAATTCTGCTGTTTTAATGGCTGAATACACGGAGCGGTGCTGTCCGCCGGTACATCCAAAGTTGATCTGAAGGTTTTCAAAACCTCTGTCAAGATAATTATCAATAGTGATGGACACTATATTCTTAATAAGATTAAGGAATACTGGCATTTCAGTTTTTGTTTCCAGATATTCCTGTACTCCTTGATCATTTCCCGTCTGACTTTTGTATTCTTCAATTCTTCCTGGGTTTAGAATTCCCCGGCAGTCAAAGGCAAAGCCTCCTCCGTTTCCTGATTCGTCTTTTGGAATTCCGCCTTTTTTGTACGAAAAGCTATGGATGTCAATGTGTAACATTTTTTATTTCTATTTAATTTTTTTATTCTCTTTTCTACCGAAAACCGAAGTCTTTCAGACCGGTTCAATGATATCTTTAATTTTGAGACGTGTTTTTTCAGACTGTAATTGTTCGATCACTTTTTGAAGCTCAGGATATTTTTTCATCTGATCCCAGGTCTTTGAAAATGCCGTCAGATTGTCAATTCCTTTACCTATACTTCCTATAAAATGGTTTTTCTTTTGGATAAGCCCTCTGAAACCGTAGGCTCCGAGAACCTGCAGGAACCTCATCAGCTGCAGGGGAGCTATGGATTGCTGAAGCTGAGTCCTGGTTGTATCGCTCTCAAACTGATGAATATAAAAATATAACATTTCTTTTTTCAGATCTTCACTGAAGTTGGCCTTTGCCTGAAATAAAAAAGAAATAACATCATACATCAGTGGTCCTTTCATAGCAGACTGGTAATCGATAAAAGAAACCTGATGCTGGTCATTCACCATGATATTTCTCGACTGGAAATCACGGATCATAAGCCCTTTCGGTGCGAGGCTTTCAATGAGAAGGACGATACTTTTAAATTCCTTTAGAAGAGTAGATTTATGATATTCCAGTTCCAGTACATCGGCTACAAAATTCTTAAAATAATAAAGATCATGAGTTACCGGAAGTTCATCATACGATTCATATTCAAAAGTCAGGGTAAAGTCTATTTTGTTTTGTGTTTCAGTTTGCAGCTGATACAGTTTTCTTAACGTTTCCTTGACCAGAGACCGCACCTTTTCGCTTTCCCCCTCATTGGCGATAACTTCTGAAAGGGTGTGGTTTCCGAGGAATTCCTGTATGTATATTTTCCGGTCAGCGGAAACTGCAAAAATTTGCGGGGTATTGAGCTGAAGACTGGAGAAAACTGCTGAGTAATAGAGAAAACTTTCGTTCTCCTGAATGTTCTCGTTATAGGTAATAATATACTCTTTATTGTCACATTTAGCCCGAAAATTTACCCTTGCGGAGCCGCTTTGAGCCAAAATAATAAATTCAGAAGATTCTTTGCCTGTATAATTTTCAAAAAATCGTTGTGCGTATTCGGAAATCATAGTAGCAACAAATATAGTAATTTACAGCTGAATTTTTATATTTGCAATATGCTAAAGGACTTTAAACCGGTATTGGGTACTTTGTTGAGATTTATTGCCATCTATTTGGTGCTGCTTTTTGGATATCAGTTTTATCTCAATACTTTTCAGCCAAAGGGTCTGGATCCTTTTTCCAGACTAATTGCAGGCCAGGTACAGCATGTGCAGAATGCCTGTGGTTATCCTACGCAGCTTTTTAATGATGTAAAAGGCGAGCAGGTATGGTTTTATGTGAAAAATGGATACTCCTCGAGAATGGTCGAAGGATGCAATGCAGTTTCTGTGATGATTCTCTTTTTAGCTTTTGTTTTTGCCTTTTACAAGGGAAGTAAAACTTTTATATTTGCGCTGTCAGGTCTTATTGTCTTGTATATTATGAATGTGCTAAGGATTGTAGGGCTCAATATTGTGGTGACAGACTTTAAGCAATATGATAAAATATTTCATGACTATATTTTTCCGGCTGTCATCTACGGGACCGTGGTGTTGCTTTGGCTGGTATGGATTAAATTTTTTGCTTTGAAAAATGAAAATACTTAGTTGGTTTTTTATCATTGCAGCCTTGATAGGGCTTGTAGGGGTAAGGGTTTTTGAAGATCGCCTCTTCTATGACCCTTTTCTTGATTATTTCCATGAAGCCAGCAAAAATATGAATTTTCCCTCTTTTCAATGGGGTAAACTTATTATTGGGCATTTTTTCAGGTTTTTTCTGAATCTGTTTTTTTCCTGTGTTGTTATCCATTATCTATTTAAAAAAAAGCAATGGACTGTCCAGGGAGGTTTCCTGATACTTATTATATTCCTGATTACTTTTCCCATTTATTTATACTGTATTTCATCAGAGTTCGAAATTGGCTATCTGTTTTCTTTTTATATGAGAAGGTTTGTGATCCAGCCTCTCATTTTATTGTTGATTATTCCTATGTTTTATTACCGGCAAAAAATAGAGCAGGACCAGAGGAAAGGATAAAACCGATAAGTGAATAAAAATCAGAGAAGGGTATATCTGGCAGTGAAGTGTGCTGTGTTTTCCCGATTTTTATATTCTTTCAGAATAAATAGTCATTCCTTAAAAACCAAGTAATATTTTGATTATCAGTTTTATGCACTTATATTTCGTAAAAAATCGTTGTAAAAAATTGCAATAAATTGTATTTTTAGGATATAAAAAGTGGCAAAATGTTAGGCAAAATAAGAGAGGATTTACAGCAGAATTTATTCAAGACCAGGCTTACGGAGCTTATTAATATGGAGCATCCGGTGGTAAAATTAGCTGGGGAGATTTCCTGGGATAAAATGGAGTCAGAGTTTGAGAAATTATTTTCAGAAAACGGAAGACCTTCTATTGCTATCCGTAAAATAGCAGGAATGCTTTTGCTCAAGGAAATGTTTAAAGAAAGTGATGAAAGTGTAATAGAGAGATGGATTGAGAATGCGTATTGGCAATATTTTACCGGAGAAACCTTTTTCCAGACAGAGCAGCCTTTCGATCCGAGCAATTTTGTACACTTCAGAAAAAGAATTGGAGATAAGGGTTTGGAATTTCTTTTGGGACAAAGCGTTTCTCTCCATCCCAAAGCCAAAACAGAAGATGAAGTTCAGGTAGATACGACGGTTCAGGAGAAGAACATTACCTTTCCTACCGATGCCAAATTAGCAAAAAAAGTAATCGACAATTGTAGAAAAATAGCAGAAAAAGAGAGCGTTGTACAAAGACAAAGCTACAGAAGAGTGAGCAAACAATTATTGCGGGACGCTTTTTTTGGACATCATCCCAGAAGACAGAAGAAGGCAAAAATGGCGAGGAAAAAGCTCAGGACGATTGGTAAAAGAGTTCTTCGGGAATTGGAAAGAAAACTTCCTAAAGATGTTTTGAAAGGCTACGAAGACGTTTTTAAAATTTACCTTAAAGCACTCACCCAAGAACGTACCACGAAAGATAAAATTTACAGTCTTCACGAGCCACAAGTTGCGTGTATTGCGAAAGGAAAATCGGGAAAAGCATACGAGTTTGGGACAAAAGTAGCAGTAGTAAGAGGTCGGAAAACAGGGATCATCAGCTCGGTAAAGAGATTTTCTGGCAATCCTCACGATAGTAAAACTCTTGAAGAATCATTGGCACAGAGTGAGAGGGTAAGAAAATCCGTTGGCGGAACAAGACCTACGAAAGCCACTACAGACAGAGGATTTAAAGGAATCAAAGAAGTGGAAGGAACAGCAATTTTGCTTCCCGCAAAAAAAGAAAAAACAAAATATGGGCAACAAGTAGCCAGATTAAGATTCCGGGCAAGAGCAGCCATAGAACCTTGTATCTCTCATTTAAAAAGAAACCACTCCTTAGGATTAAACTTCCTGAAAGGAGTGGCTGGAGATATTAATAATGCATTATTAGCAGGGATTGGATACAATTTGAAGATGAGATTGAATCAAATCAAACAACAAATTCTTCTTTGGCTCGAACTTGTTCTCCGAATCTTTTTAGGCAAATATAATTTTCAAAGTCAAAAAACAGCTTTTTAAGGAGCGACTAAATAGTTTAAAAGCTCAAAGTTAAAATATCCGTTGAAAAATCTTAAAAATAGGAATTGGGCTCAGATTTTTCAACGGATATTTTACGTTCGTTAGCTGGTCTTTTGTTGATTATATCAGGGAGATGACTCTGGGTGAGTGGCTTATTTTATATAAGTTCTTCATCCTGAAAATACTGAATAATTGCCTTCTTCATCAGAATCTGCTGCTCATTCGGTTTTAGTTCAGGGAGTGGCTCCAGTTCCTCCCAATGGGGGTATCCGTCATCATCGTAATGCGAAAATTTATAATATCCAAAGGGTTCCAGGAGTCTGCAAACGGAAATGTGAATAAGGTTAACTTTGTCATCTTTCGTAAATTTCTGCTGGCCGGTTCCCAGTTCCTGAAGTCCTATTAAGAACAAATATGTTTCAATAGGCGCATCTTTTTCGGTATCAAAATTTTCGATGAAAAAATGTTGTACTTTTTTCCAGTATTCTGCCTCGTTAATCATCTTTTTTATCTTCTAATTTTAATAAAAATGCATATTCCAACGCATCTTCTTTTAATGATTCAAATCTTCCGCTCGCACCACCGTGTCCTGCGCTCATGTCGGTTTTGAAAATTAATAGATTATCGTCCGTTTTCAGCGCTCTTAATTTGGCTGTCCATTTTGCCGGCTCCCAATATTGAACCTGGGAGTCATGTAGCCCGGTAGTAATTAAGGTGTTTGGATACTCTTTCGCTTCTACATTGTCGTAGGGCGAATATTCTTTCATATAATGATAATATTCTTCGTCGTTCGGATTTCCCCATTCATCATATTCTCCAGTAGTTAAAGGGATTGTTTCATCCAGCATGGTTGAAACTACATCTACGAAGGGAACTTGTGCTACAATCCCGTTGAATAATTTCGGTTCATAGTTCATAACAGCTCCCACCAGCAATCCTCCGGCACTTCCGCCCATGGCGTATAAATGTTTGGAGGAAGTGTAATTTTCTTTAATTAAAAATTTTCCGGCATCAATAAAATCGAAGAATGTATTTTTCTTAGACAACATTTTTCCGTCCTCATACCATTCTCTTCCCAGATATTCTCCTCCTCTGATATGAGCAATTGCATAGATAAATCCACGGTCTAAAATCGATAGTCTTACATTTGAAAAGCTTGCATCAACCGTATGCCCGTAACTTCCATAACCATATAAAAGCAGAGGAGTATCTGCAGATTTTTGGGTGTCTTTATGATACACCAGAGAAATCGGAATTTTAACCTGTCCATCTCTTGAATCAGCCCACACTCTTTCCGAAATGTAATTTTCTGCAAAGAACTTTCCGCCCAAAACTTCCTGCTGTTTCAGAAGTTTGGTGGTTTGTTCTTTCATATTGTATTCATAGGTCGAGCTGGGTTGTGTTAAAGAGGTGTAGCCATATCGTAAAACTTCCGTGTCGAATTCAAGGTTTAATCCGATATAAGCGGTATACGTGGGATCAGAAAAAGGTAAGTAATGAGATTTCTGAGTTTTTTCGTCAATAATTTTAATCTGAAGCAGGCCTTCTTCTCTTTCCTCAAGAACCAAATAATTTTTAAAGATTTCAAAGCCTTCCAGTAAAACCTCCGGACGGTGAGGGATCACATCTACCCAGTTTTCGATTCCGCAATGATCAATTTTTGCTTTTACGATTTTAAAATTAAACGCATCGTCTGCATTGGTGATAATGTAAAATTCATCTTCATAATGTTCCACAGAATATTCGAGATCATCAATTCTCGGCTGAATGATCTTCCATTCTGCAAAAACATTGTCGGAAGGGATAAATCTGTGTTCATCAGAGATTGTACTTGAACTGGCAAGGAAAATGTATTCTAATGATTTGGTTTTGAAAACATTAATATCAAAAGTTTCGTCTTCTTCATGGAAAATAAGAACATCTTCCGAAGTGTCTGTTCCCAAACGATGTCTGTAAACCTGAAAAGCGCGAAGGCTCTCATCTTTCCGGATATAGAATACGTGTTCGTTGTCATTCGCCCAGACGGCTTTTCCTGTAGTATTCGGGATCTTATCGGAAAGAATTTCTCCGGTTATCAGATCTTTGAAATTGATGGTATAAATTCTTCGGCTTACATTGTCTGTGGAAAATGAAGTCAGCTTGTTATTGGGCGAAACGGCAACGCTGCCCACTTCAAAATAATTTTCACCTTCTGCGAGAACATTAACATCTAAAATAATTTCTTCTTCGCTATTTAAATTCCCGTATTTTCTGCAAAAAATAGGGTATTCTTTTCCTTCTTCATACCGGACGATATACCAATATTCATTAAAGAAATAGGGGAGAGATTCATCATCTTTTTTGTACCTCGCTTTCATTTCCTCGAAAAGATCTTCCTGAAGCTGCTCAGTATCTTTCATGATAAAATCGGCATACGCATTTTCTTCTTCCAGGTATTTTGTGACTTCAGGGTTTTCTCTTTCATTCAGCCAGAAATAATGATCCTTTCTTTGATCTCCGTGTATTTCGAGTATTTTTTCTATTTTTTTTGCCTGTGGAGCTTTCATTTGAATATTTTAATTCTTTTTATATTTTTAAAATGTTACTCAATAATAGAGGCAAAATTTAAGAACATTTTAGTCAATATTAATTTTTGTTCAAATTTAATTAAAAAAAAACCATCTTTCCTTTGTTGAAAAGACGGTTATTATATGTTTTTGTATTAAATTTTACTTATGTAATGCTTTAATATATTTTTCAAGTGCCATGGTCATGGATGGAGTTTCCTTTGTAGGCGCCATCAGATCAATAGTTAATCCAGCTTCTTCTGCTGCCGCTGAAGTGGTTGCACCAAATACACCAATCTTGGTTTCCCCCTGCTTGAAGTCCGGGAAGTTCTGCTGTAACGACTTGATCCCCTGTGGGCTGAAAAAGATCAGCATATCATAATCCGTAATGGTAATATCGGTTAAATCACTGCAAACCGTTCTGTACATAATTGCTCTGGTCCAGTCGATATTTGCGGCATCTAAGGTTCTTACAATATCCGGACTCAATACATCCGAGGAGGGTAAAAGATACTTTTCCGAAGGGAATTTTTTGAAAAGCGGAGCCAGATCTGCAAAGTTCTTCTCCCCAAAGCTGATTTTTCTTTTTCTGTAAACAATATGCTTCTGAAGATAATTCGCAATAGCTTCCGACTGGCAGATATACCTCATCGTGTCCGGAACCGCAAAACGCAGTTCTTCTGCTAATCTGAAGTAATGGTCTATTGCATTTTTACTGGTAAAGATAATACCCGTGTACTGCGTAAGATCAATCTTCTGTGTTCTCAATTCTTTGTTGTCAACTCCTTCGACGTGGATGAAAGGGCGGAAATCAATCTTTATTTTTTCCTTCTTCGCTATTTCCAGGTATGGAGACGACTCGCTAGGCGCTGGTTGTGATACCAATATAGACTTTATTCTCATCATTGACTTTTATTAAAAAAATAATAATTTCCAAAGCAACATAAGAGGTGCAATTTGGAGGGTGCAAATATACAAAAATTTATAATACCATTTTTCGGGTAAGATCTTGTTCTTGTGAAATAAATAGAAAAAAATCTTAAAAATAAATACAAAACCTGCGAAGTACAGATAATACAAAAACATTTCATTTCTGTCAATAGGGAAATAATAGTGAGTTACACAGAGAATTATTAACAAAAATGAGATTACAAAATAAAATTTGGTAGAAGTAAAATAGAAAACAGACCATTTTCTGCCGTCGCCAATACTTTGATAGAATAAAAAGCCTAATCCCGATTTTATTAAATAAAAAGCAACCACAGCAATGAATGTAAACCCAAATTTGTTCAGCTTATAGCCAAAGAGATGAAGATCTGAGACAAATTTCGGAACAATCGGAATATATTGTGACAGTAAAACGGAGATGGTAAGGGCTGTCACGCAGGAGGTAATAACCCAGCTGGGAAGGTTGTTACTGGCATCAAAATATTTTTGAAGCAAAAAGTCTCTTAGATTAGCATCTCTTTCAACAATATTCATCATAAAAATGAATAAAAAGATGCATCCCAGCAGTATAAAGATTACCCAATCATTGTTCTCAGGTATTCTTACATGGTTGATGAAGGTTTGTGATAACGGCAAAGGAATATTTTTTGCAAAATTATAGAATATTTTGTATAAAATAAAAAGGTTAAATAAACTATCTTTGCAAACTGAAATGAAAAAACTCGTCATTATCCCAACTTACAACGAAAAGGAAAATATTGAAAATATTATTTCCGCGGTTTTCGCATTGGAAGAAAATTTTCATGTTTTGGTTGTGGACGACACTTCTCCGGATGGTACAGCAGATATAGTAAAAAAAATGCAGACAGAATTCCCCCATCATTTACATCTTTCAATAAGACATGTAAAAGACGGTTTGGGAAAGGCATATATTCACGGATTTAAATGGGCTCTTGAAAATAACTATGATTATATTTTTGAAATGGATGCCGATTTTTCACACAATCCCAACGATTTACCGAAGTTATACGAAGCGTGCCTAAATGCAGATATGGCAATAGGCTCCCGCTATTCAAAAGGGGTAAATGTGGTCAACTGGCCTATGGGCAGAGTTCTGTTGTCTTATTTTGCATCAAAATATGTGAGATTTGTGTTAGGATTGCCTATTCATGATACCACAGCAGGTTTCGTATGTTTTTCAAGAAAAGTTTTGGAAGAAATAGGCTTGGATAATGTGAAATTAAAAGGATACGGTTTCCAGATTGAAATGAAGTTCAGGACATTTAAGAAAGGTTTCAGAATTACAGAAGTTCCCATTATCTTTACCAACAGAATTTTGGGTGAAAGTAAAATGAACGGAGGCATTATTCACGAAGCCGTTTTTGGGGTTTTGAATTTGAAATGGAAATCATTAATCAATAAATTATGAAAAGGCTGATATTACTTTTTGTGTTGATATCTGTATTTTCATGTACAGATTATATTGATAAACCTAAAAATCTTGTTTCTGAGGATACCATGTCAGAAATCCTGGCTGATTTGTCAATTAACGATCAGGCAAGCATTAATTTTCAGAATACCAATATGGAAGCAGGAACAAGATATGTTCTGAAAACATATAATGTAAAACCTGCCGATTTTAATGAAAGTTTTAAATATTATGTGCTGAAGCAGAAAATGAAAGGAATTACGGAGGAAGCACAAAAATTATTATTAAAAAAAGATCCAAAAGCGGAAAAATATATTCAGGATAAAACCAAGAATAACGGAGTTAATCCAACGAATTTGGAAAATTAGTTATGATGCAAAAGTTTTTTACGATAGAAAAAACCTCTGAGGGAAAGGCAAGAGCGGGAGAAATTACCACCGATCATGGTAAAATTCAAACGCCTATTTTTATGCCTGTAGGAACTGTGGCAAGTGTAAAAACAGTTCACCAAAGAGAATTAAAAGAAGACATAAAAGCCCAGATCATTTTGGGTAATACCTATCACCTTTACCTTCGTCCGGGTATGGAAACCATGCAGGATGCGGGAGGTTTGCATAAATTTATGAATTGGGATCTTCCTATCTTAACAGATTCAGGAGGTTTTCAGGTATTCTCACTGGCAAGCAGCCGGAAAATGACTGAAGAAGGCGCGAGATTTAAATCTCATATCGACGGAAGCTACCACATGTTCTCTCCGGAAAAATCGATGGAGATCCAAAGACAGATCGGAGCCGATATTTTTATGGCTTTTGACGAGTGTACACCTTATCCTTGCGAGTATAATCAGGCTAAATCTTCGATGGAGTTAACGCATCGTTGGTTAAAAAGATGTATTGAATGGACGGAAAATAATCCTGAAATATACGGTCATAAACAAAGGCTTTTCCCAATTGTTCAGGGTTCAACATATTCAGATTTAAGAAAAATTTCAGCAGAGGTTATCTCTGAAGCCGGCGCAGAAGGAAATGCCATTGGCGGACTTTCTGTAGGTGAGCCTGAAGAAGAAATGTACAGAATTACCGATGAGGTAACCGATATTTTGCCAAAAGAAAAACCAAGATATCTGATGGGGGTAGGAACGCCCTGGAATATTCTGGAATCTATTGGGTTGGGGATTGATATGATGGATTGTGTAATGCCGACAAGAAATGCAAGAAATGCAATGTTGTTTACCTGGCAGGGCGTTATGAACATGAAGAATGAAAAATGGAAGAAAGATTTTTCACCTTTGGACGAGTTTGGAACAAGTTTCGTAGACAGAGAATATTCTAAAGCTTATCTGAGACATTTATTTGTTTCCAAAGAATATCTGGCGAAACAAATTGCTTCAATTCATAACCTGGCTTTCTATTTAGATTTGGTAAAAGTGGCAAGAGAACATATTTTAGCAGGAGATTTCTACGAATGGAAGAACTCTGTTGTTCCCGTTCTTAGACAAAGACTTTAAACATAAGGAGTCCCGAAGGGACGACTTAAATTAGAATAGGATGCGAATCCTATGTTACATAATATTGATTGGCATATTTAATTTATTAGAATAAAATACGCAGAAATGCTAAAAATTGTAGACAAATATATCATTAAAAAGTATCTTGGAACTTTCAGTTTCATGCTGATATTGCTGTCTATTGTTGTTTTGGTGATTGATGTTCAGCAGAAGATTCCCAGAATTGAAAATGCGAAAGCACTCGATCCTAAAATGGATCTGATGTACTTTTTGATCCACTTTTATCCTTTCTGGATTTTGAATCTTATTGTTACATTTCTTTCTATTCTGGTTTTTATTTCTGTAATTTATTTTACCTCCAGAATGGCTAATAATACGGAAATTGTCGCTGTCATTAGTTCCGGAGCCAGTTTTCACCGGTTTGCGAGACCTTATTTGCTGACTTCGATCTTTATTGCGATGATTTCTCTTACCGTGAATCATATGGTTTTGCCCTGGGCCAATATCAAAAAGAATGCGCTTGAGGCTTATACCTATAATTCGACCAATAAAGAAAAAATTCTTGGTACGGCACCTGCCTCGGCTCAGTTAAGTAAAACGGAATATATTTTCGTTAATTCGTGGAATAAGAAAGAAAAACGGGGAACCGGTTTCGTATTCCAGAGATTTGATAAAGACAGAAGGCTGCTTTATGAGCTGAAAGCTTCCGAGGTCTACTGGGATCCGGCTAAAAAACAATTTGTCCTTAATAATTATACAGAAAAAAGCATCAATAAAGATGACTCTCAGAAGCTTGTCAACAGTTTTGAGTTGAGGAAAAATTTTGGACATTCTCCTGAAGAGTTATTCCCGAATGAACTGTTAGGACAAAATAAAACGACCCCGGAGTTGTTAAAATTTATTGAAAGAGAAAAGGATAAAGGAAATGGAAATCTGAACTCTTATTTAAATGAGCTCCATCAGAGGACTTCCATGCCGGTATCGATAATTATTTTGACATTTTTGGCGCTTTCTTTAGCTTCTCAGAAAAAACGGGGCGGGCTTGGCGTTAATCTGGCGGTGGGTATTTCTTTAGCCTTTATTTTCGTGTTCTCATTTGAGGCTTTAAAGGTAGTTTCGGAAAATAAAAGTATGACGCCCTTGGTGGCCATGTGGCTGCCCAATATGATCTTTTTTCCGATTGCTCTTGTTTTATATCTTAGAAGAGCCAATCAGTAGAGAAGTTTTATTTCTTTGTGATAAAAAGACCGTAACCCCTCTTTTTCCAGTTCAATCAGGAGTTCTCCTTTTTCATCCGCGCATTTTATAATGCCATTTTGTCGCGTTTTATTCAGTTCAAAGACGGACACTTGGTCTTTTCTGTATAAATGGTTATTAAAGCGTTCCATAATCTGTTCATCAGAAGGGATCTTATGTAGTTTTTCAGTTATGTAGCGGTGAAGATCAGCTGCGGTTTGGCTGAGGCTGAAATGTTTCCCTGTTTGAGTCAAAAGGGAGCCTGCATTGGAAACCTCTTCAAATTTTTCCTGGAGAATATTGAAGCCTGCTCCGATGATAAAATAATTATTTTCATTTATTTTCTTTTTTTCAATTAAAATTCCAACGATTTTTTTATTTTTAAGGATAATATCGTTCGGCCATTTTATTTTAACATCATTATCAGTCAAATTGGCAAGGAAATCCCTGATGAGGATTGCGGTATAATAATTGAACATAAAATCAGAGCACGTAAAATTCCCGATTTTTGCCGCTAAAGTGTAAGCTAAATTTTTTTCAGCATTGAAAGACCATGTGTTTCCATACTGTCCGCGGCCTTTCGTTTGATTGAAAGTATGTAAACCAATAAAATCGGAATTTTCATAAAGTAAAAACTCAGATATTTCGTCATTAGTAGAAGAACACTCTTTTAAATAGAACAGATGAGGCATTTAAGAAAACTTTAAGACTTTTAAAAGGGTAAAAATAAGGCTAAAGTAAAGAAAAAACAATAAATTTGCAGATTATAGATATTTTAATGAACAAAACAGCAGAAAAGCAAGCGCTAATAGATAAAATTGTTGAGGCAATCCAGGATGTAAAAGGGGAAGATATTATGATTTTCGACCTTTCGAAAATTGAAAATTCTGTAGCGGAAACATTCGTAATTTGTAGCGGAAACTCAAATACACAAGTCTCTGCATTAGCAGGAAGTGTTGAGAAAAAAGTGAGAAACGATCTCAAAGATAGACCTTGGCACGTAGAAGGAACTGAAAACTCTATGTGGGTATTGGTAGATTACGTTTCAGTGGTCGTGCATATTTTCCAGAAAGAAACTCGTGAATATTATGATATTGAAGAACTTTGGGGAGATGCAGAAATCACAAAAATTGAAAATGAATTATAAATTTTAAAAAGTATCAATGAACAATAAAGGATTTAACTGGTTTTTTCCGATTGCGATCATAGCTCTTTTGCTCTTTTTTATCCCGAATTTTTTCGGAGATAACAGTGCAAAATCTATTGACGAAGACGAGTTTTTCAAAGTCATGCAAGCCGGAAAGGTTCAGAACATTTTAATATACAAAGACACTGAAAAGGCGGATGTGTTCTTAACACAAGCTGCTAAAACGGAAATGGTAAACAAAAAAGCCAAGGAAAATGATCCGTTTTCAGCATTTGCAGTAGCACCAAAGGCAGATTATACTGTTAAATATGGTGATCTTCAGCTTTTTCTTCAAAAATTTGATCAGGTAAAAGCATCAAACGCAGGGATTAAAACAACCAAAGATTACGGAGCAGGAAAGAGCCCGTTTATGGATATATTGGTGTCTGCTTTGATCTGGATCGCGATCTTAGGTATTTTCTATTTCCTTCTTTTCAGAAAGATGGGCGGTGGAGGAGGCCCTGGAGGACAAATTTTCTCTATAGGGAAATCTAAAGCGAAACTTTTCGACGAAAAGGAAAGAATTCAGGTAACATTTAAAGATGTTGCAGGTTTAGAAGGTGCTAAAGAAGAGGTTCAGGAAGTTGTAGATTTCTTGAAGAACTCAGAGAAATATACTAAACTGGGAGGTAAAATTCCTAAAGGAGTGCTGTTAGTAGGCCCTCCGGGAACAGGTAAAACGTTATTGGCGAAGGCGGTAGCGGGTGAAGCTAAAGTTCCTTTCTTCTCACTTTCAGGTTCAGATTTCGTGGAAATGTTTGTGGGGGTAGGTGCTTCAAGAGTGAGAGATCTTTTTGCTCAGGCTAAAGCTAAATCTCCTGCAATTATCTTTATCGATGAGATTGATGCAATCGGACGTGCAAGAGGAAAAAACAATTTCTCAGGCGGAAACGATGAGCGAGAAAATACTTTGAACCAGTTGCTTACTGAAATGGATGGTTTCGGAACAGATACCAACGTTATTGTAATGGCTGCAACCAACAGAGCGGATATCCTGGATAAAGCTTTGATGAGAGCCGGACGTTTTGACCGTTCAATCTATGTAGACCTTCCTGAGCTGCATGAAAGAAGACAGATCTTTGATGTGCATCTGAAAAAGATTAAGCTTGACGATAATGTAGACAGAGAATTTTTAGCTAAACAGACACCTGGGTTCAGCGGAGCGGATATCGCCAATGTTTGTAACGAGGCGGCATTAATTGCAGCAAGAAATAATCATAACTCTGTTTCAAAACAGGACTTCCTTGATGCCGTAGACCGAATTATTGGAGGGCTTGAAAAGAAAAATAAGGCCATTAAGCCTTCTGAAAAGAAAAGAGTAGCTTATCATGAGGCGGGGCACGCTACGATTTCATGGCTGGTGGAGCATGCTTCTCCATTGTTGAAAGTGACTATTGTACCTAGAGGACGTTCTTTAGGAGCTGCATGGTACCTTCCTGAGGAAAGACAACTTACTACTACGGAACAAATGTTGGATGAAATGTGTGCTACACTGGGAGGTAGAGCTGCAGAACAGGTGATATTCAATAATATTTCAACCGGAGCGCTTTCGGATCTCGAAAGTGTTACGAAAAGAGCTCAGGCAATGGTTACAATTTACGGATTGAGCTCTAATATCGGTAATATTTCTTATTACGACAGCTCTGGACAGTCTGAATATTCTTTCGGAAAACCTTATTCTGAAGAAACGGCGAAGAAGATTGATATCGAGATTAAATCAATCATCGAAAATCAATATGAAAGAGCTATTCAGATTTTAACCGAAAATAAAGATAAGCTTGATGCTCTGGCTCATAAACTTTTGGAAAAAGAAGTTATTTTCCGTGAGGATCTCGAAGAGGTATTCGGGAAGAGAGCCTGGGATCCTGAGTTAACAGAGAAACCTGTAACAAATACAATTCCTGATACAAAGGAGCCTACAGAGGAAATTATTATAAAAGATAAAGAAGAGGAAAGCGAAATTCAGGCACCTGAAAGCCCTACTCAACTGTAATTTTACAGAGAACTTAAACATCATAAAAACCTGACAACAGTAAAATTGTCAGGTTTTTTAATATTTAAAGGGGAAATGTTGGAATGCATTGTAATTAATTCTTTATTTTTGTATAAAGTTGACTAAAAATAAATTAAGTTGAATTTATTCAAGAGGATTGTAAGCAAACTGACCAACCAGCCTGAGGAAGACGATAGACAGAGCCTGGAGAAGCTAGGGGACTCGCTGAAAAATGCGGATCTTGACTATAAGTTTGCGCAATTATTTACGCATTCGGGGGGATTTTTTAATTATTGTGCGGATGAAGCGGAGGCTCTACAGACTTTAAACCAGATCATCAAAATCGAGGGGATGAGAAATCTTTTCTGTTGGGATAAAGATCTTCAGGACTTTCTAAATGTTGTGAAGACCTCATATACTTCGGAATTGCAGTCTTCAAACGATGCGGCATTCATCTCGTGTGAATACCTTATTGCTTATGATGGTAGAATTATGCTGTCCCATAATAATATCCTTCACTATCACTCTTCAAGGCTTCCCGAAAAAATTATTATTATTGCTAATGTCTCGCAAATCGTAAGCAACCTGAACGACGCTATGAGTAAAATAAAGCGAAACGGAAATATTAAGAACCTGACCTCCATTAGCGGTGGGCAGTCGAAAATGGATACCGTATCACAAGGTAATACAAAGCTATTTTTATTGCTGCTTGAAGACTAAGCATCAACTTTCTAAATTTTAAATTTTGGACAAAAATCTTATTCAGAGAACCCTTTCGGGACTTATTTACGTTGCAGTTATTATTCTTTGTACGACTCCGCTGGGCGCACAATTAGTGAATAGTATTTCTCCGGATCTTGTCAAACAGCAATATCTGTTTTATGGTTTAATAACGATTTTACTGGCTGTTGGCTCCTGGGAGTGTGTAAAGATCATGAAATTTGGCAATGGCTACGAAAAATGGGTTGTTTTCCCTTTGATCGGGTTTATATTTTATATTTTTTCAAAAAGATATTTTCATCACGATTTTTTCTTTGACTTCAGGCTGAGTGAAATTCTGGCTTTGCTTTTAATTTTAATCGCAGCCGTTACTTTATTTAAATATCCAAACGAATTATATTTCGATAGCGGAAAGCTGATATTCACTGTAATCTACGTGGCTTTACCGTTCTGTTTTGCATTAGGATTGCCAAAGTATTCTACGTATGAAAATACTTTCACCTTAGAAGTGCTGTTCCTCTTTATATTAATCTGGAGCAGTGATACTTTTGCCTACTTGGTAGGGAAATTCTTTGGAAAACATAAAATGGCTCCGAAAATCTCCCCTAAAAAAACTTGGGAAGGATATATCGGTGGAGTGGTTTTGACGTTGATATTCTCTTTCTTCATCGAAAAATATCAACAAGACCTTCGTGGAAACTGGATGGTAGTAGGTTTCCTGGTAGCGGCTTTTGCTCCTTTGGGGGATTTGGTGGAAAGCCAGCTGAAAAGAAATTTTGCCGTAAAAGACAGCGGAAACATCATTCCCGGGCATGGTGGCGTATTAGATAGGCTGGATAGTTTTTTAATCTGCGCGCCTGTCGTATATTTGTACTTTATTTTAGAAAAATTTATTTAATGAAACTGCATAAAGAATCGAAAGGTACGATTACCGTAGCCACTATACTTTTTGTGATATTGGGTGCTTTAGCTATTTATTTCCTTAAAATGTGGTCTTTACTGATCATCATGCCGTTATTGGTGGTTTACAGTTTGGTATTTTGGTTCTTCCGGGTTCCAAATCGTAATATTCTGGAGCACAGAGAAAATGTAATCGCCCCGGTAGACGGAAAAGTGGTGATGATCAAAGAGGTAATCGAAGATGAATTCATCAAAGGAAAAGCCATTCAGGTTTCCATCTTCATGTCACCGTTAAACGTGCATATTTGCAGATACCCCGTTTCAGGAGAAGTGATTTATAAAAAATACCACCCTGGAAAATATCTGGTTGCATGGCATGAAAAATCGTCTACTGAAAACGAAAGAACAACCGTTGCTGTTCAGAGTTTAACCAATCATAAAGTGGTTTTCAGACAGATTGCAGGATATGTGGCGAGAAGAATTGTTTTCTATTGTAATGAAGGCGATCAGGCAAAAGCGGGACACGAGTTTGGTTTTATTAAATTCGGTTCCAGAATGGACGTATTTTTGCCTTTAGACACTGAAATTATCTGTAAGATCGGAGATATTACCAAAGGTGGGTTAGATGTGATCGCAAAAATGAAAGACTAAAATTTAAGCTTAAAATATTGAAAGACTGTTTCGGAAGAGACAGTCTTTTTTGTTTTGCTTAAACACAAATTACGCAAATTTTTTCACGAATGAACACGAATTGAAAAATAATTAGTCATTCCTTAAAAACCAAGTAATATTTTGATTATCAGTTTTTATGCACTTATATTTCGTAAAAAATCGTTGTAAAAAATTGCAATAAATTGTATTTTTAGGATATAAAAAGTGGCAAAATGTTAGGCAAAATAAGAGAGGATTTACAGCAGAATTTATTCAAGACCAGGCTTACGGAGCTTATTAATATGGAGCATCCGGTGGTAAAATTAGCTGGGGAGATTTCCTGGGATAAAATGGAGTCAGAGTTTGAGAAATTATTTTCAGAAAACGGAAGACCTTCTATTGCTATCCGTAAAATAGCAGGAATGCTTTTGCTCAAGGAAATGTTTAAAGAAAGTGATGAAAGTGTAATAGAGAGATGGATTGAGAATGCGTATTGGCAATATTTTACCGGAGAAACCTTTTTCCAGACAGAGCAGCCTTTCGATCCGAGCAATTTTGTACACTTCAGAAAAAGAATTGGAGATAAGGGTTTGGAATTTCTTTTGGGACAAAGCGTTTCTCTCCATCCCAAAGCCAAAACAGAAGATGAAGTTCAGGTAGATACGACGGTTCAGGAGAAGAACATTACCTTTCCTACCGATGCCAAATTAGCAAAAAAAGTAATCGACAATTGTAGAAAAATAGCAGAAAAAGAGAGCGTTGTACAAAGACAAAGCTACAGAAGAGTGAGCAAACAATTATTGCGGGACGCTTTTTTTGGACATCATCCCAGAAGACAGAAGAAGGCAAAAATGGCGAGGAAAAAGCTCAGGACGATTGGTAAAAGAGTTCTTCGGGAATTGGAAAGAAAACTTCCTAAAGATGTTTTGAAAGGCTACGAAGACGTTTTTAAAATTTACCTTAAAGCACTCACCCAAGAACGTACCACGAAAGATAAAATTTACAGTCTTCACGAGCCACAAGTTGCGTGTATTGCGAAAGGAAAATCGGGAAAAGCATACGAGTTTGGGACAAAAGTAGCAGTAGTAAGAGGTCGGAAAACAGGGATCATCAGCTCGGTAAAGAGATTTTCTGGCAATCCTCACGATAGTAAAACTCTTGAAGAATCATTGGCACAGAGTGAGAGGGTAAGAAAATCCGTTGGCGGAACAAGACCTACGAAAGCCACTACAGACAGAGGATTTAAAGGAATCAAAGAAGTGGAAGGAACAGCAATTTTGCTTCCCGCAAAAAAAGAAAAAACAAAATATGGGCAACAAGTAGCCAGATTAAGATTCCGGGCAAGAGCAGCCATAGAACCTTGTATCTCTCATTTAAAAAGAAACCACTCCTTAGGATTAAACTTCCTGAAAGGAGTGGCTGGAGATATTAATAATGCATTATTAGCAGGGATTGGATACAATTTGAAGATGAGATTGAATCAAATCAAACAACAAATTCTTCTTTGGCTCGAACTTGTTCTCCGAATCTTTTTAGGCAAATATAATTTTCAAAGTCAAAAAACAGCTTTTTAAGGAGCGACTAATTACTTTGAATTTAAAATGCGAAATTCTTATCAATAGGAACGGGCTTTAGCCCGTTTAATAAATGTAAAACCATCAGATTTGGCTTTAACCAAAATCTAAAACACTCAAATTACTGCAATCTAATACCTAAAATCTGCAACCTATCTGATATATTTCTTAACTTCATTTATCAACTCCAAAATCAATTCCACCGGCAAATCCTCCTCCATATCAATTAAGAGGATTTTAAACTTCTTTCTGCCTTCCTGAAGCAGTAAAGGATGGTCCAGCCGATCACCGTGATAAAAACTGATGTAATGTTGTTTGTGCTTTTTGCTGTAATAGAGATAGCACAACATTTTCTTTTTATACTTAAAAAACGGCAACCCGAAGCTCAGCGTTTCAGTAATATATTCTGTATCAGATTCCAGGATCTTTTTGCGTAAAAAAAGAAGAGTACTTCTCTCAGGCTCTTCGATTCTGTAGAAATACTCTTGTATTGGGTTCATTTTTTATGTTTTACTTGGTCGGAAGCAAAAAGATAATAGTGAGGCTAACATACTCCCAGCCTTTCTTCTTCTGGCTTCAAACCTTTAGATTTTAGTCGAAATTCTGGAGCTCCACCAATTTTTGATAGGTTCCTTTTTGGGCAATAAGCTCGTGGTGAGTTCCCTGTTCCACGATGTCACCTTTTTCCATTACAACGATCCAGTCAGCTTTTTGAATGGTTGAAAGGCGGTGAGCGATCACCAGGGAAGTTCTGTTTTCCATCATTTTTTCCAACGCATCCTGAACAAATCTTTCGGATTCTGTGTCCAAGGCAGAAGTCGCTTCATCCAGAATCATAATTGGTGGGTTTTTCAATACCGCTCTTGCGATAGAAACCCTTTGTTTCTGACCTCCGGAAAGCTTCCCTCCATCATCTCCGATATTAGAATCATAGCCTTGAGGAAGTCTTGTAATAAAGTCGTCTGCATTGGCAATTTTTGCGGCAGCAATTACTTCCTCTCTCGTGGCATCAGGTTTACCCATCAGAATATTATTGTAAACGGTATCGTTAAACAGCACAGATTCCTGAGTAACCATTCCTAATAACTGGCGATATTCTTTAAGCTTTAAATTTTTGATGTTGGTTTTATCGATTAAAATTTCACCTTCCGAAACATCATAAAATCTTGCTAAAAGGTTAGCAATGGTTGTTTTACCACTTCCACTTTGCCCTACAAGAGCTACTGTTTTACCTTTCGGAATGCTTAGACTAAAGTTTTTAAGAATCGTGTGGTCTCTATCGTAATAAAAACCAATATTATTAAATTCAATGGAATGATCAAGGGTTGTAATAGAAACGGGATTGGCAACCTCGTCGATTTTCACATCAGCATCCAATATATCCAATACTCTTTCCAGAGAAGCTTCTCCTTTCTGAACGTTGGAGATAGAAGAGGATAAAGTCTTAATAGGAGGCAGGATCTGGAAGAAAATTCCTAAGAAAACAAGGAAATCAGCGGGCGAAATACTTTGCTCTACGATGATTTGTTTTCCTCCGTACCAGGCGATAATTAAGAAGGTAACAGAACCCAAAAATTCGCTCATAGGCGAGGCTAATTCTTTTTTTCTGCCTAATCTGATGGAACTGTTAATCCATTTTTGCATGGACTGCATAAAACGGTTGTCCATTATTTTTTCAGCGCTGAAAATCTTGATAACTTTGGTCGATTTTAACGTTTCATCCACAATAGAGAAGATGTTTCCCATCTCGTTTTGTGCTTCGTGGGAATCTTTTTTCAGGCTTTTCCCGATCAAAGCGATCATAGTTCCCATTACTGGTAATACCAAAAGTGAGAAAAGCGTCATTTCTGTACTGAGCCAGAATAAGGTCACTAAAGTACTGATCAACATAAAAGGAGCGTTGATTAATTCAACCAAGCTTCCTAAAATATTTCCTTCCACTTCGCCCACGTCATTCGACATACGGGACATAAGATCTCCCTTTCTGCTTTCTGTAAAAAAAGAAACAGGCAAAGAAAGAATTTTTCTGTACATCGCTCCACGAAGGTCTTTGGTAACACCTACACGGTAATTGATGAGTAAAAAAGATCCCAAATATCTGAAAAGGTTTCTCAGTAAGAACATAAATGCCGTGATGATACAAAGCCATGCCAACACATTAAGTGCGCCATATTCTGTTACTAAGCTCTGAACATAATAATTGGCATATTCTTTAGCATAATCAAAGAAATCTAAAATGTCTCCGGAATATACGGGCGCGCTTTTGTATTTTTTAGCTTCAATGGTTCCGAAAAGCATTCCTAAAACCGGAAGAATCGTTCCCAGAGACGCAATCTGAAATACAGAATACATAATGTTGAAGAATAAACTTCCGTAAATGTATTTTTGATGAGGCCTCGCGAACTTTAATATTTTAATATATTGATTCATTCAATGAAAAAATTGGATAGCAAAATTACGTAATTTAAATGATAAGACGTTTTGTGTAACGTTTTACTTTATATAATAGGTGAATATTCTTTTGCTTTTGTTACAGTTTTAGATCAAAATAGGAGGGGAATTGTAATATTTATCTTATGAATAAAATAAAAGACCTTCGCAGGTGAAGGTCTTTGGTTATCATTAAATTTTATTAAAACTTTACTGTATCATTATATTTTGGAGCAAAGTTCTTTGTGTTAAGCTTTTCAAAAGTCTTTGCGAAATTGTTGATAAGGGTTGTAAGGTTATCAAAATCCACCACATTTACATCATCATTAAGTTGATGATAATGCGTTATTTTGCTCATATCTGCTGTAGAAATAGAATGGGCAATAATCTTCTTTTTCACGAAACTTACATTATCTGATCTGTAAAATAATTGTTCTTTAGCATACGGATCGGGATATATTTTTAATCCGTTTGCTGCATTTTTATTGAAGAGCTCTGCAAGATCTGAAAATTCATCTCCCGTCATGAAAACTGCATTTTTACCAAATTCAGATTCTGTGGCTACCATTTCAAAATTGAAAAGAGCAGTCATGTTATTATAAATTTTATCTAAATTTTTATCTGTAGAAATGGCTTTTGAACCCAGCATACCTTTCTCTTCACCATTAAATGCCATAAAAACCATTGAGAAATCTGGCTTTTTATTTTTGAAATAATCTGCAATACCTACAAAAGTTGTAATTCCGCTGGCATCGTCATCTGCGCCGTTGTAAATAGTGTCAGTTCCTTCTTTTTCGCTAACGCCAATATGATCGAAATGTCCTGAGAATCCTAGATATTTATCAGTTTTTCCTTTTTTAACTCCACAAACGTTGTACGCTGTTTTTCCTTTATAATCGAATGGAACTAAGTAGGAATTTCCAGTACAATAGTCTAAATTATTTTCCTTGAAAAGTTTAGCAATATAATTGGCGGCATTTTCATTTTCCTGAGTTCCTATTTCGCGACCTTTCATTTCATCTGAGGCCAGTGTTGAAAGTACAGTTTGAACTCTTTCTTTTGAAACTTCTTGTGCAAAAGTGAATATCGAGAAAAGTGAAAAGGTGAGGTAGGTAAGTTTTTTCATTTTAGATCAAATTTAATAAATAATATGTCGCAGTTAAAATAGAAATGTTGCATTTGAATTTTTACTTTTTGCATCTTTCTGGGATTTTAACGTCAGAGCTTTGTCAAAGTTTTAAAGTTTGACAAAACTTTTCAAGCTATAAAATAAAAAAAACAGCTCCTAAAAAGAAGCTGTTCTCACTCAAAAAATCGTTGTAAGGTTATCGAAGTCTGTCTACAGATTTTACGAGCCTCTCATCTTTCTTGATATAGATGTTTGAAATAATCAAACAAATAATCGCGATCAATGGGAAAATTGGCTCAATACCCTTCTCAGGAATTTGCACTCCTCCGGATAATTTTAGTAACCAGTAAATCAATACACCAATCAACAAAGCGTTTATAATGATGCTGATATTATTCAGCAAAATTTGTCTTTTTCTGTTTTTAAAGCTGAAAACACTCAGCAATCCCACCAAAACAAGTACTACACAACCTATATTCAGCACCGGAATGCTATCAGATATGATAACATCCTGTCCTGTAACGAACAGGAACACGGCAGCCAAAACTGCTAAAAAAGTCCATATAGTCTGTATTCTTTGTAGCATTGAATATTAAATACTTGGCAAAAGTAATATAAATTTTGCACAATTCAAAAATAAGTGTAGATTTGCATTATACGAATGCACTTGAAAATAACAGTCACCGGACTTACTTTTCTTATTCACAATTAATTACATTTTTTACATTAAATATGTTTAACATTGAAACGTTAAGGTCAAAATCCGTAACGGAGTTGACTAAAATCTTAAAAGATTTGGGCGTTAAAGTTGCAAGAAACAGCAATGAAAATGACAAAATCTTTGCAATTCTTGACTTTCAGGCCTCAAATCCCAAAGTGGCAAAAGATTATTTCAACACCACAGAGACCAGTACCCCAACTGAGGAAATAACGGCAGAAAAACCAGTCAAGGCAACCGCCCGGAAGGCGGCTCCCAAAAAGACTGCAGCCAAACCGAAAGCAGAAGCAAAAGCTCCGGCAGACATAAAACTGAAGACTGATGAAAAGCCTGAGGCGGAAGTGAAAGAAGTTGTTGCTGAAGAACAAAAAGCGGAGCAAAAGGTAGAGCCGGTCATGACTCCGGAGGAAGCCGCTGCCGCACAGCCCAAGCCTAAAAGAAAAAGAGTTTCGGTAACTCCTGCCGCTCAGACAGAAATACCGCAGGAGAAAAAGGAAACTCCTAAAAATACCGAGTCCGAAGAATCTGCTCCCGCAGAAGAAAAGTCTAATATTCCTCAACAAAGAAATCAGGCAAGACCTCAAAAAGGACAACAAAACAATCCGCATAACAACGGAAACCAAAATAGAAATCAAAACCAGAACCCGAATCAAAACCAAAATCAGAATAGACAGCAACAGCAGCAACATTCTGAAAGAGCGGAGGAACATCACGAACAGAAAAAAGAGTTCAGTTTCGACGGAATGGTAAGCATTGAAGGGGTATTGGAAATTTTACCGGATAACTACGGATTTTTACGTTCTTCAGATTTCAGTTACATTTCTTCGCCGGATGACGTATACGTTTCTACGGCGCAGATCAGAAATTTTGGTCTGAAAACCGGAGATACCGTAAGAGGAATTGTAAGACTTCCGAAAGAAGGTGAAAAATATTTCTCTTTATTAAAACCAACAGAAGTAAATGGCCGGGATCTTGCTTTCATCAAAGATCGTGTGGCTTTTGAATATTTAACCCCACTTTTCCCTGAAGAAAAATTCAATTTAGCAGGAAAAGGCGCTACAATGGCTACGAGAATTGTAGATTTAATTGCGCCTATCGGAAAAGGACAGAGAGCCATGATCGTTGCTCAGCCAAAAACGGGTAAAACGATGTTGCTGAAAGATATTGCCAATTCTATTGCAGCCAATCATCCTGAAGTATATATGATGGTGCTTTTGATCGACGAACGTCCGGAAGAGGTTACTGATATGGAAAGAAGCGTGAATGCAGAAGTGATTGCGTCTACTTTTGATGAAGCTGCGGATAAGCACGTAAAAGTGGCGAATCTTGTTTTGGCAAAGGCTCAAAGAATGGTAGAATGTGGCCATGATGTAGTAATTCTTTTGGATTCAATTACCAGATTAGCAAGAGCTTATAATACAGTGACGCCTGCGTCAGGAAAAGTATTATCTGGAGGTGTTGATGCCAATGCTCTTCACAAACCGAAAAGATTCTTCGGGGCAGCCAGAAAAATTGAAGGTGGAGGGTCTTTAACGATTATCGCAACCGCTCTTATTGATACAGGTTCTAAAATGGACGAAGTGATCTTTGAAGAATTCAAAGGAACAGGTAACATGGAACTTCAATTAGATAGAAAAATTGCCAACAGAAGAATTTATCCGGCAATTGATCTGGTAGCTTCAAGTACTCGTAGAGATGATTTGCTTCTTGATGAAGTTACGTCTCAGAGAATGTGGATCCTGAGAAAGTATCTTTCTGAAATGAATCCTATTGAAGCGATGGAATTTGTAAGTAAAAATATCAAAGGAACCCTGAATAATGAGGAATTCCTGATGTCTATGAATAAATAATTAATTTAATTTTGTTAAATGAAAAGCACGGGCAGTAATGTTCGTGCTTTTTGGCTTTTTTAGGCAGGAAGATGGATGTTGGAGGTGGGAAGGTTTTTAATTATTGTGGTTTATTTTTTTTAATAATAATTAAAAAGTAGTGGAATATTTTAGTGCGAATTTCTACAGTATTAAATTTTATCGAAGATAAAATCCTTGCGTCTTAAAAGCAGTGGCCTTTTATACAAATTGTGTCTTTGTGATTACCAATTGTAAAAATATTTATTAAGATTTAACAAGAATAAAACTTCCATCTTCCAGCCTCCAACTTCATTACTTAAAAATTTAATTCCTTCTAAATCAATATATCAATGTTAAAGATTTATTAAAGTAATCCCCATTTTTTGAAAATAGTTTAAATAATGGTTAAATTTGGGTAATAACATTAAAAATAAAATTATGTCATTTGAATTACCAAAACTAGGATATGCTTACGACGCATTAGAGCCAACGATTGATGCTAAAACAATGGAAATCCACCACACTAAGCACCACCAGGCATATATTGACAATTTAAATAATGCAATTAAAGGAACTGACCTAGAAGGAAAAACGATAGAAGAAATCTGCCAGACTGGAACAGACAAGCTAGCGGTAAGAAATAATGGAGGAGGACACTTCAATCACTCTTTATTCTGGGAAATCTTAACTCCAGGGGGAAGCAATGAGCCTGTAGGAAACGTAAAATCGGCTATTGAAGCGTACGGTGGTCTTGAAAAATTCAAATCTGATTTTTCTGATGCTGCTAAAACAAGATTCGGTTCAGGATGGGCTTGGTTGGTAAAAAATGCTGACGGTTCTGTATCTGTTTCTTCAACTCCGAACCAAGACAACCCGTTGATGCCTGTTGCAGACGTAAAAGGAACTCCGGTTTTAGGACTTGATGTTTGGGAGCACGCTTATTATTTAAACTACCAAAACAGAAGACCTGATTATGTAGCAGCGTTTTTCTCTGTAGTAAACTGGGATAAAGTAGAAGAATTATTCAACAAATAATTTTCAGCTATTGATAAATAAAAGGTTCAGAATTATACTGAACCTTTTTTAATTACTTCTTCGCTGTTGTTAATATATTAAGCATCGCATCTAATCCTAAGATGTAGGAATACGTTCCGAAACCGCTGATCTTCCCATCTCCTGCAGCCATCGTTACAGATTCCCCGCTCCAGTCTTTTTCACTAAGCATGTGAACTTCCACATAAGGAACAGGCACGGAAATTAAACAATCTCTTAATGAGACTCCGCTATACGTAAAACCTCCCGGGTTCATTACAATTCCTTCAACTCCTTTTTCCACTGCGGAGTAAATTTTATCAATGGCTTGCCCTTCTGTATTGGTGTAAAATATCTCAAGATCATAGCCTTTGGATTTTGCATGTGCTTTTACAAGTTCATCCAGCTGAGCTGCGGTCGTACTTCCATAATGATTGGGGTCTCTTTTTCCCAAATAAGACATATTAGCGCCCTGAATTAAAAGAATTTTTTAGGTTTTTCAGGATTTAATAATGAATTCGCTGATGCTTTTGAACTCATAAAAACTGAAAATAAAGTAAGGCATAAAAGAATAAAACGCGAAATTTTGAATGTAGAATTTGTTGATTGATTTTTGGTCATGAAGATTGTTTTACTAATTAAACTTGTGTGCTGAAATCTTAATAATGACCACAAAATTATTGCTTGTTCGGGATTTAGCATAATTTCCCGATAGATAAATGACCAAGTGAATTGGTCACAACCTGAATGAAATTTGTCCGATAGAATTTTCGTTACGATCTTGCACGGTCGCTTCTGGTTAAGCTATTCGTTTTTAAACGATATTTCCAGTTTACATACGCAAACCTGATACAGCTTATATTCAAATTTTAATCTGTAATTTTCTTTAGAATCATAATCAATGGAGGATTTTATGACATTTCTGTATTTTCCTGAAGAAGAATAAGCATTCCACTCTGTGACCAGCATCGTATTTTTTTGTTTTCAAATATGATTCTGAATATTGATTCATGGGTTTGGCAACGGCATTCAGGAAATAATCAAACTGAGTATCAATTACCGTGATATCCCATTTTTTATCCTCATTTTTTGAGGGGGTAATTTTTGACTTTTGTTTATCGCTTCTGGATTTACTTTGGGCCTTGCAGCTAATAGTTATAAAAACCACAAAAATAATGAGAAAGCAATTTTTTATATCCTGGATTTACATAAAAAAAGCACTCAAAATGAGTGCTTTCTTAATTTTATGGTTCTTTTTGAAGAACGACAAATGCGGGAAAGTGATCGCTGTATCCCCCTGTGAATTTATCTCCGTTCCAGGATCTAAAAGGATAACCTTTATAATTTCCTTCTTTGTTTACTAAATAGGAAGGGGCGTAAATTTCAGATTTATATACCGAATATTCTTTTGTTACCTCATCAGAAATAAGATTTTTGGAAACAATGATCTGATCAAACAGATTGGGGGCATCCTGATAGGCCAGCGATGCAACACCTTTTTTGTATAAAGGATACATGAGGTTAAGATAAGGCTTGCTGTCGCTTAGCTCTTTCGGTGAAGATGCCGCCTGTAAATGTACTTTCAGGCTGGGACTTACAGGATCATCATTAAAATCTCCCATTGCAAAAAGTTTTGTGCTTGGGTCTGCTGCTCTTACACTATCCATTTGTTGTTTTAACAATGTCGCTGCTGCGTTTCTTTTAGGTAGAGAAGCCGCTTCACCACCTCTTCTTGATGGCCAGTGGTTCATAAAAAAGGCTACTTTTTCGTTATCTAAAAATCCGGTAACCACTAAGATATCCCTTGTGTATTCTCTTTTTCCGTCACTGCCATAGACCTTTAGTTCTTTTTTTAGGGAGTTGGTAACCGTGAATCTTCTTTTCTGATAGATCAGGGCTACATCAATTCCCCGATAATCATAGGAATTGTAATGAACAATACCATAATCGTACTTTGCCAGTGCCGGCTGCTTGATAAGATCTTCGATAACCTGTCTGTTTTCAACCTCAATAAGGCCAACGACCGCTGGAGCTGTTTTGGTATATTGTGATCCAAGTTCAGAGATTACCTTTGCTTCATTGGCAAGTTTTTGCTGATAAATTCTGGTGTCATAGTTCTTTGGACTTTCAGGTGTGAACTCCTTAGAGCTTCCCTGGTATCTCACGACTTTTTTTCCTTTTAGAAGATCATCGCTCCATTCTCCATCGTATTTTTCTGCTTCCAAAAATTGAATGGAGTCCACCGGAATGCTTCTGTGAAAGGCCGGGTTTTTCTTATCTTTTGTTCCATCGATATAATCTGCAGAATTATAGATATCGAACAGGTTTTCCACATTCAGGAATCCGACAGTGGCTACCTTTCTCAATTTTCCCTGTTGTGCAGAAATGACTACCGTAGAAATAATAGTTAAAAAACTTAAAAATTTTCTCATTGAGTCTTAAAATTAATTAATCCGCAAATTTACTTTTTTTTAACCTATTCAATTTTAATTAAATGTAAATTTATGATAATTTAATGAAGAGCTTTGGGGTTTTTGTCATTTGGGTTGTAATGTTAAGAAATGATAATGTTAAAAAAGCTTTAAATTCTAAATTTTAGCTAAATTTGTGCCCCCCAAGATTTAACCTATTGAAAATTAAGGGAAAAAGTATTTAAAAAAAATAATATACTCATGATTAAAAAGCTATCATTAGTCTCTTTATTTACTTTGCTTCCGGCATCTTATTATTTTGCGCAGACCACTGTGTTTGCGTATCTTAAAGATGCAGACGGCAAGCCTATCGAAAAGGCGCAAGTAGATTTAAAAGGGAGTGAGAATGATGTAACGGCAGACAAAATTGGATATTTCCAGTTTGTGGATTTACAGCCGGGGCATTACCAGGTTGTGATTACAAAACCGAATTACGAAACAAAAGTAATGGAGTTTGACGTCATCAGTGACGAAAAAAGAAAAGACCTAGGGGCTATTACCCTGTATTCTGCTCTTACAAATGCAGATCAAGGTCTTGCGATTATTGACAGCGACAGCGATGAAGAAGGAAACAGCGGACAGGCTTCTACAGTAGGGCTCCTACAGTCCTCTCAGGATGTTTTCAGCCGAATTGCAGCGTTTGACTTAGGATTTTACTGGTTCCGCCCAAGAGGGATTGACGGAAGAACCGGGGAAACTATGCTTAATGGTATTTCAATGGTTAAATCTGACAACGGTAACGTTGATTTCGGAAATTGGGGTGGGCTGAATGAGATTACGAGGTATCCTGAAATTTCAGCGAATCATTCGCCATCAGAATATGCTTTTGGAGGGAATAACTCCGTTATTTATAAAAATACAAGAGCAAGTGAGTATAGAAAAGGATTCCAGTTTACACAATCTCTTACAAATAGGAATTACAGAAACAGAACGTCGTTGAGATACAGCTCAGGAATGAGTAAAAAAGGATGGGCGTTTACTTTAATGGGAGCTCGAAGATGGGCTGAAGAAGGAATCCAGGAGGGGACGTTCTATGATGCCTATGGTTTTTATGCCGGGGTAGAGAAAAAGATCAATGACAGTCATACGGTAACCTTCAATGTTATTGGGGCTCCATATAGAAGATCTACTGCAAGCCCTAGTACTCAGGAGGTATATGACTATAGAGGGGTTCATTATAACTCTTACTGGGGGTATCAGGATGGTAAACAGAGAAGTGAGAGAGTCAGACAGGGGTTTCAGCCTATTTTTCAACTTCAGGATTTCTGGAAGATCAATAAAAAGTCCAATCTTTGGACATCGGTTTCCTACCAGTTCGGAAAAGACAGAGGTTCTCGCTTAGACTGGCAGAATGTACAGAATCCGTCTCCTACTTATTACAGAAATTTACCAAGTTATTTTGATTCATTAGACCCTAATGCATCGGTGATAGATCCTACCGGAGCTCAGACTACTGCCCAGGACGCTTTCAGGACGGCTTATAACGGGTGGACATCCGGAGATCCTTCTGTAACACAACTGGATTGGGATAAATTATACAGAAGAAATATGCAGCAGCCTGCCGGTAACTATTACGGGCAAACAGGAAAAAGAGCATTATACTACCTTGTTGATGATGTAAGTGATGACAAGATCTTCAATGCCGCTACGCATTTTGTTCATAATTTTAATGATAATACAAAATTTTTACTGAATGTATCTTATCAGAATTACCGTTCTGAGCAGTACAGAGAAGTAAAGGATCTTTTAGGAGCAGATTTTGTACTCAACAGAGATCCGTTTGCTGCTACTAACCAACCCGGAAAGACAGGTCTTTATAATGAAGGTGAAGATAATGTAACTAAAAAAGTAGGTGATAGAATGACCTATGATTATATCTTCAGAAGACAGGAGGTAAAAGTAAATCCTGGTCTTAAACTTACAACAGGGAAGTTTGACCTGTTTGTCTCTGCCATGGCTGGATATTCAAGCTCAAGCAGAGAAGGCTTATTCAATCATTATCTTTATAAAGACTCTAAAGGAAAAGGACAGAATTATGATTTCTGGAACTATGGCTTAAAAGGTCAGGTGATCTATAAGCTAAATGGAAGAAATTTCTTTGTTTATAACGGAGCATATTTCTCTCAGGCTCCTTTCCTTGAAGATCTTTTCGTAAACCCGAGAGTAAATGGCTCTGTAGCTCCGAATATTCAGAATATGGAGGTGAATGCCAATGATTTGAGCTATGTGATTTCTACTCCGTTCTTAAAACTTAGACTGACAGGATTCCTTGTGAATACGAATAATGAAACTACTGTTCAGAGATTCTTTGCAGATGGTCTTCCATTGGCAAGTGTGGATGCAGACGGTAATCAGACTAATGTTCAGAGTGCATTCGTAACACAGATTATGACGGATGTGAAGAAAAGAAATATGGGTATGGAATTGGGTATTGATTATAAAGTTCTGCCTACCTTATCTTTACAGGGTCTGGCGAGTATAGGGCAATATACTTATCAGAATGATCCAACTACGTATTTTGCATCAGATGCGGCTGGAATATTTGCTAACGGACTTCCTTATACAAGTGTAGGAAAAGCATATATTAAGAATTACCGTCAGGGAGGGACTCCTCAGCAGGCGTACTCTTTAGGATTCAGATATAATTCTCCTAAATATTGGTGGTTCGGCGCGAACTGGAATTATTTTGATGATAATTACCTTGATCCCGCTTCTCTTATCAGAACAGAGTCTTTTGTTCAGAACAACAATACTTCTACACCATATTATGGCTTAACAGAGTCTGATATCAGAAGAGTATTGGAACCTTCAAAATTGCCTTCTTCATTCTTTGTGAATGTAAATGCAGGAAAATCATGGGTATTCGGTAAATATTATGTGTTATTATCAGCGTCTGTTAATAACCTGCTGAATAACAGAAGGTATATTACGGGAGGCTTCGAACAGACAAGAAATGCTAAATTCCCTACGTTCTCTACAGATTATGACAGAGAATATACATTGTTTGCCCCAAAATACTGGTACACACAAGGAAGATCATACTTTGTTAATTTACAGTTCAGATTCTAAAATTATCACTTCTAATTACTTTTTAAAATAAACAAAATGAATATAAAGAAATACTTAAGTTTAGTAACGGGAGCCGCATTTGCAGCAGCTTCTATTACCTCTTGTGTACAAAAAGACGATTGGGATACACCTCCTATCAAATGTGAAAATAAGTTTCCTGCTGCTACTATTTCAATGGCAGACTTCAAGGCACAGGCTCCTTCTTCAGGATTTGTTTTAATTACAACAGATCAGATCTTTGACGGATATGTAGTTTCTTCAGATGAAAACGGAAATTTTTATAAGACCATTTCTTTTCAGGACAGCCCTGATAACCCGACAGTGGGGCTTCAGATTGAAGTTGATAAATCAAGCAACTATGCAGATTTCCCCGTTGGAGCTCATATCAGAATCAATGCAAAAGGTTTAAGAGTGGGAACAGACAGAGGTGTAGTGAAAATAGGTTCCGTAGATCCTACGTATGCAATCGGAAGAATTCCTTCTTCTTTGGTGAGCAGATATGTTGCGGGAGTATGTAACGGTAACGGGCTTGAAGTTGTAAATATTAAACCGGTTGAATTGCCTAATCTTGCGGCAGCAAAAAGTGAGCAATATATTAATATGCTGGTAAAAGTACCGAATGTACAGTTTGCTTTAGGGGATCTTTATCCTGTTAATAAAGCGTATATTGACTATGTAGCAGGTGCCGGTACTGATACTGATAGAAATCTGGAAGATTCAGCAGGAGGTACTGTAACATTAAGAAATTCAGGGTTCTTTTCTGAAGGCTCAAAGTTATTACCTAAAGGAAACGGGGATATAACTTTTGTTGTAAGCCGTTATAACTCTACCTGGCAGATGTTGATAAGAAAGACTTCTGATCTTTCTTTCGCAGGAACGAGAGTAGATGCCACACCACCAAAAGGAGGTACAGATATCCAGTATTTGAGTAATTTTATTGAAACTTTTGAAAGTTATTCAGGTACCAACCTTGAGATTTATCCTAAATACGTGAACGATCCTGTTTTAGGAAACAGATACTGGCAGTTGAAAACTTTTAGCGGGAACAAATATATCCAGTTAGGAGCGAATTCAGGTTCAGGAAGCTACTTAACCTATTTTGCCGTTCCTGTCAACTTTACTGCTGCTAATTCATTAAAGTTTGATGTTAATTTAGGATATGACAACGGAAAACCGTTAAAAGTCTATACCACTACTGACTATACTCCGCTGGGAGATATCACCAATGCGACGCTAAAGGATATTACCGCATCATTTGTTATTCCTGATGGCCCGGCTTCGGCTTATGGTACATTAACTCCGGCTGGCCAGCATAACTTTGACCCTGCACTTACTGGAAATGGATTCGTGATATTCGAATATTCAGGTTCGTCAGGCGGTATTACAACTACTGTTCAGATCGATAATATTCAGGTTCAGTAATTGATAATGGATAAGATATTATAGAAAAGGATTGCCCTAGGGCAGTCCTTTTTATTTTAGTCAAAATAACAGTAAAATGTAAACCCGCTCTGAGTTTGTTTACAATCATTTTAAATCTGGCTGCAAAAGAAACAAAAGCGTTCCATTGGATTTGTTTGAAGTTTTTCAAAACCCCAGCAAAAGAAAAAAATGAAAGTTTCTGTATCACTTATAGCATTCTACCTTTGAAATTTCCTGTAAATTATTTACCCCTTTCAGGGTTATAACATCATTAAATACTTGTACACTGGGTTTCACCCGACGTTATTGATATTTAACTCCTCCGGGGTTTATGAAGGTAAATTCAAAGAGAAAACAGTATTACTTTGCTCTTCTTTCATGTTAGTATTCAACTCAAAATTAATTAAAAGGGTTACGTTCTTTTGTGGTGAAAAGTGTAAACAGGTTTAAAAGAGACAAGACCAATAGAAGGTAAAGACGTTTAATCCATTTCCTCCAGAGTGATATTCTTGGATATCTTGTATTTTTTTTTCTTTTTATCGGGTTTTTCTTCCTCACCCAGAAGTTTCCCCCAAGGTCTGAGGCCGTCTACTCTTTCAAAAATTATTTTTATGATGGCAATGGCCGGAATACATAAAAACATTCCGGCAATTCCCCATATATGTTCCCCGATAATAATTCCTAAAAATGAAAAGAGTGCATTGATCTTTACTTTAGAACCTACCACAAAAGGTAGAATGATATTTCCATCTATCGCGTGTACGGCAATATACCCCAACACAACATAAAAACAGGTAGAAGGTGCTCCGGTAGCGAAAGCGATAAAGCAGGAAAGTATCAATGAGATGCAGATCCCAAGATAAGGTATAACATTTAATAAACCTGTTAAAACTGCTAAAAGAACGGCATATTTTACCCCTAAGACGGTTAAAACTACGGAGGTTAAAATAGAGACGATAAAAACCTGAAGACAAAGCCCGATAATATATTTTTTCGTCATAATCCGCACCTCATTCACCACCTCCTGTACACTGCTTCTGTGTTTTTCATTAAAAACAGTGACAATGAAGTTATTCAGGACTCTTCGGTAGTTTAAAATAAAAATGAAAAAAAGAATAAAGAAAAGGATAAACCCGAATCCAGTGGAGAAGATCCCGAAAGTAAATCCTAAAATTACTCCTGATGATGACAATAGCTTATTCATCCCCTGATTAATATAATCGAGCTGATCATTGATTTTAACATTGAATGTTCTGGAAATCCAATGCTGAAGATTTTCAAAAACAGTGGTAAACTGGGTTCTTAAATGTGGAATATCTTTGCTGAAATCTGAGAGTTGGGATCCAAAGAAATATATTAATCCCGATAAAATCACCAGCATCATCAATACCGAGGTCATGGTTGAAATAGATCTTGGAAACCTTAGTTTTTTTTCTAATAAAGTAGCAAAAGGTAAAAAGAGCATGGCCATTAAAAATGCCAGAAAGAAAGGAGCCAGGATACTTTGCCCCAGAGCTAAGAGATAACCGAACCCGATAATGGAAACAATCACTAGCGTAAGCTTAACGAGGAAAGGAAGTCGAAGTATATTCATAATTTCAAAATCTGCTGTATAAAAATAATAAAAACCCTTCGAATTGAAGAGTTTTTTCATTGATAACACTGAATTCTTTTTGTTTAAAGCAAAATCTATTCCGTCAAAAACTGAAAATGATGTTTTTTATTGTGAAATTGTATCACATTTAATCAGAATGCTTTAAAACAAAAACACGTCTCAAAAAAATTTAAGACGTGTTTCTTATTGAGAATGTTAATATGTATGTCAATTACTTTTCTATCGCTATTTCTACTACTTCTTCCATTATGTTGACGTAGTGAACGGTCAGGTTTTTCAGATAGTCTTTTTTTATTTCCTCTACATCTTTTTTGTTGGCTTCACAAAGAATAACATCCTGGATTCCGGCTCTGGTGGCGGCCAGTAATTTCTCCTTAATTCCACCAACAGGAAGTACTTTTCCTCTCAGTGTAATCTCACCGGTCATCGCAAGATGAGGTTTTACTTTTTTATTTTTAAAAGAAGAAACCATGGAGGTAAGCATGGCAATACCCGCAGAAGGCCCGTCTTTAGGCGTTGCTCCCTCAGGAACGTGAACGTGAATGTTGTTATTTTCAATATCCTCCTGGGAAATGCCCAATTCATCATGTTTTGCCTTAATATATTCCAAGGCTATTGTAGCAGACTCCTTCATAACGGTTCCTAAATTTCCTGTCATGGTCAGAGCTCCTTTTCCTTTGCTTAAAATGCTTTCAATAAATAGGATATCTCCACCCACACTTGTCCAGGCAAGGCCGGTTACGACGCCGGGAACCCCTGTGATCTCTGATAAGCTTTTAGGTCTTGGGACTCCCAGAATTTCATCTGCTTTTTCAATAGTGATTTTAGGCGAGTACTCTTTAACAAGAGCAGTTTGCAAAGCGACCCAACGAGCTATGGCTGCAATTCTTTTTTCTAAGGTTCTTACACCGCTTTCCGATGTATGGGCTTCTATAATGTGTTTCAGTTCAGGATTTCCCAACTTGAATGATTTTGCATCCAGACCATTCTCATCCTGCTGTTTTTTAATTAAATGTCTCTTGGCAATTTCAATCTTTTCCTCTAAGGTATATCCTGCGATCTGAATAATTTCAGTTCTGTCCAACAAAGGGGTCTGAATGGTTGATAATGAATTGGCTGTGGCGATAAACATGACTTTAGACAAATCATAGCCCATTTCTAAGAAATTATCATAGAACGATTTATTCTGTTCAGGGTCAAGTACCTCTAAAAGGGCAGAGCTTGGATCGCCGTGCAGACCCTGGGCAATTTTATCCATTTCATCTAAAACAATAACAGGATTTGAGGTTCCCGCTTTTTTAATAGACTGAAGAATTCTTCCTGCCATCGCTCCGATATAGGTTTTTCGGTGTCCGCGGATCTCGCTCTCATCATGAAGGCCACCTAAAGAAAGCCGTACATACTTTCTTCCCAACGCATCGGCAATTGATTTTCCCAATGATGTCTTACCGACTCCCGGAGGACCTACCAGCAATAAGATCGGAGATTTCATATTGTTTTTTAATTTTAAAACAGCCATATGCTCCAGGATTCTCTTTTTAATATCCTCAAGTCCGAAATGGGCTTTATCTAAAACTTTTTCAGCTTTGGCAATATCAAAAACGTCTTTTGTATAGGTTTCCCAAGGAAGATCTGTAAAGAAATCTAAGTAATTTCTCTGAACATTATAATCGGGTGAATTAGGATTCTGGCGCTGTAACCTGTTGATTTCCTTTTTGAAATGTTCCTCAACTTCAACATTCCATGTTTTTTTTCCTGCTTTGGCAATAAGGTCTTCAACATCACTTTCAGTACCGCCGCCTAATTCCTCCTGAATGGTTCGCATTTGTTGGCTCAGAAAATAATCCCTCTGTTGCTTGTCAAGATCCTTTGATGTTTTCTGATGAATTTTATTTCGCAATTCCAGTTTTCTGAAATCTTCATGCATCATTTCATAGCACTTGTTCGCCCTTTCAAGAAGACTTTTTTCCTCTAGCAGCTTTTGCTTATCAATGGCTTGAAAGCTGGCATTGGTGCAGATGAAATTTAAAAGATCATCATTATTATTGATATTTTTAATAGCAAAATTCGCGGCATTTGGAATACTCGGATCCAGCTCAATGATCTTTAATGCTAAATCTTTAATATTGGCAAGCAGAGCCTCATATTCTTCCTTATCTTTTGCTTTGGTATCTTTTAATTTTGTTATTTCAGCTTTGAAGTAAGGCTGCGTTTCTATATACTTTTTAACCTTAAATCGGTGAAAACCCTTCGTGATAGCAGTAATGTTTCCTTCCGGAAGCTTTATTATTTTTATGATTTTGGCTAATGTTCCGATCTGAAATATATCTTTTTCAGTCGGCTGCTCCAGGTCTGAATTTACCTGGCTTATTATTCCGATGAAGTCCCCGTTTTTCTGAGCCTCTTCAAGAAGTTGAATTGATGCTTTTCTCCCTGCAGTAATAGGAATAACCACATTAGGGAACATTACCATATTTCTTACGGGAAGGATCGGAAATATTTTTTGTTCGGAATTTTGTTGGGTTTCTGATACATCAGAAAGGTTGATCTCCTCTGCTACAATATCAAATCCATCGCTAATCATTTCCTCTAAATTAATATCTTCAAATTCTGTCATAGTTAATCGAATGACAAATTGTCATTATCGTTTTAATTCATTACATTGAAATCCCTTAATATACATTGAAAATCTATTATATATAAGGGTATCACTAATCGCGCAATACTTGTGCCATTTGTTTTTCAATAGAAAATATGGTCAAAATTTCCTTTTTTGCATTATTTGAATTTTAAATAGTAAAAAAAGACCTTATATTTCTCTAATTTCTTAAAAATGTGTATTTTCGCAAACTGATAAAAAACTATAATTTATATAATGGCAATTTTAGGACAAATTAGGAGTAAACCTTGGCTATTAATGGGAGTAATTGCACTGGCGCTTTTAGCGTTCCTGGTAAACCCGGATAGCATCGACAAGGTTTTTGGTAAAAATCCTGATGTTTTAGGAAAAGTGAATGGTGAAAAAATTACCCGTGAGGAGTTTAATGACCAACTTTTTGTATTACAGCAACAAGCCGAACAACAAGGGCAGCCGAAGGCGGGTCTTGAAGAACAGGCTTGGCAGTTATTGGTTCAATCCAAGCTTATCAAGCAGCAGTTTGAGAAAATGGGCTTTGAGATGACGGATGATTATTTCTGGAATCAGATTCAGTATGATCAGATGTTTGCTCAGCAGCAGCAGTTCTTTGACGAAAAAGGGAACTTTAAAACTCAGGAGCTGAAGAAGCAGATTGAAGATTTGCAAAAAGCGAGTCCGGAAGGCTATAATCAATGGATCAAAACAAAAAAATCTATTGAGTACAGACTCATGGCAAGACAGGTATTTGCAAACATTTCTACAGGGATTACGACGGGTAAGAAAGAAGCAGAGGAGTTAATGAAAGAAAGAGATCAGTTAGCGGATATCGATTTCGTTAAGATTGATTACACGGCTTACCTTCAGAAAAATAATATCAAAGTTACGACTGAAGATTTAGCAGCGTACATTAAGGAGCACCCTGTCATGTTTAAAGCTGAACCAAGCAGAAACTTAGGAATTGTATTCTTTCCATCTCAGCCAAGTGCTGCGGATGATGCAGAAACTCAGAAAGAGATTACAAAATTATTCTCTGGAGGAAGCGATGCTAGTGGAGGAGCTGAAAACTTCCAAAATACTAAAAACGACTCTATGTTCGTAATGGCTAATTCTGACATGCCTTTCAATGCTCAGTATGTAAAGCCAAACCAATTGCCACAATCTATTCAGGGACAAATTACATCTGCCGCTATCGGACAGACTTTTGGACCTTATAAAGAGCAAAACTTCTATGTCGTTTCTAAACTTTTGGATAAAAAGACTTCAGATTCCACATTGTCAAGACATATCCTTATTGCCTTCAAAGGAAGCCCTGCGGGAGAAGGGGTGACAAGATCTAAAGAAGAAGCTAAGAAATTGGCTGATTCTATTGGTGCGATTGTAAAAGCGACTCCGGCTAAATTTACAGAATTCCTTAAGCTTTCTAACGACCCAAGTTCTGCGGCACAAGGGGGTAGCTTAGGATGGACAACTCCTGAAACGCCTTTCGTTCCTGAATTTTTACATTATTTAGCGAACAATCCTAAAGGAGCTACAGGGGTGGTAGAAACTCAGTTCGGATACCATATCATCAATATTGAAGATAAAAAACCAGGTTCAATGGCTTATAAAGTGGCTAACCTGGTGAAAGCTGTGAAGCCTTCTGATGCTACAGAGGCAGCTACAGATAAAAATGCAAGAAGATTTATTCAGCAGGTACAAGGGAAATCTTTCAACGATTTCGTGAATATTGCTAAAAAAGGAAACTATCAGTTCTCAAATCCTAAACAGGCGAAGAGATTCGATGGTCAGCTTCAAGGTTTAGGAACAGATAAAGATGCTGAAATCTTAGCTTGGGCTTTTGATAAGAAAAGATCTAAAGGAGATACAGAGTTCTTTACAGTAGACGGAACAGGAGATAAAATTGTTGTTTATCTTAACGGTAAGCAGGAAAAAGGTCTTGCAGATCCTGAATCTGTAAGAGACCAGATTGAAACTGTTGTTAAAAATAAACTGGCTGCAAAACAAATTTCTGAGAAAATTGGTAAAGCAGGAAGTTTAGACCAGATTGCTAAACAATTTGCCACAACAAAACAGGCTGCTCAGGTGAATTTATTAAACCCTTCAGTAGCGGGAGCTATGGAACCTAAAGTTGCCGGTGCTGCGTTTGGTGTGGCAAAAGGTAAGGTTTCTAACCCAATCGAAGGAGGAACAGGAGTGTATGTTTTAGTGAAGAAAAACGAAACAACAAACAAACAGCCTGGAGATCTTAAGCAGTTCACAGAGTCTGTTACTCAGAGAAATGCAGGAATGTTCGGACAGGCTTGGTTAAAGAGCTTACAGGACAATGCTGATATCGATGATTACAGAATTGAAATCTGGAATAAACTAGGTTCTCAGCAACAATAAGATTTTAATTTTCATTCATATGGAAAAGCGGCAAAGTTTTTGCCGCTTTTTTTGTATTTAACGCAGAGCAATAAAGAAAAACATTAATTTAAAATGTACTATATTTGCTCATTAGAAAAAAATTAGCAAGTGAAGTTCAGTAAAGAAATAAAAGCTGGTGTAATAGCACTTCTTGCCATCATTGGCTTTGTCGTGCTTTTTCAATTTATGAAAGGCAGGAGCCTTTTTACTACCGATAATATATTTTACGCAAAATATGATAACGTGGAGGGGCTGGCGCAGTCGTCTCCGGTTTCTATTAATGGGTTGAAAGTAGGGCAGGTTGACAAAATTATCCCTCGTACTTCTAAAACCGGTCATATCGATTTCATCGTAAAGATTACTGTTGATAACAGTTTTGAATTTTCAAAAAATTCAACGGTTGAGATCTTTGAACCGAGTTTAATGGGTGGCAAGGAAATGAGAGTCAACTTATCTTACGGGGGAGCTTCAGCAAAAGATGGTGATACATTGAAGGGAGCTTTCAAATTGGGGACGTTGGGAAGCCTTTCTTCTCAGGTTGGTCCGGTGAAAGATCAGTTGCAGAATGTTTTGTACAGAGTAGATTCTTTGATGTCCAGCGCAAACCAGGTGGTAAATGCTCAGAACAGAGAAGAAATCAGATTGTTATTGTCAAACCTGAATAAAACAGTGGGGGCTTTACAGACTACCGCCGGAAGCGTAAATTCATTAGTGGGGCACAACGATCCGAAACTTCAGAGAGTTTTGGATGATGCGAGTCTTACCATGCAAAGCGGTAAAACCACTTTAGATAAATACGGAAACTTAGCAGAAAGCATTGATACTAAAAAACTGAACGCAACGATTGCCAATTTAGATGCTACTGTTGGTCAATTGAACCAGGTAATTGGCGGTATTGACAAAGGACAGGGAAGTTTAGGTAAATTAATGAAGGATGAGCAGTTGTATAATAACTTAAATTCTGCATCTACCAATTTAAATTCATTAATTGAAGATATGAAAGCCAATCCGAAGAGATACATTAACTTCTCGGTTTTCGGAAAGAATAACAAAGACTAAACTGATATGCCATGCAATATATCGATAATATTATTTTTCTGATTTTATTGGTTGCAGGTTTTGGGCTTTTTGCAAAAAGTCTGCAGAAGATCTATAGAAACATCAGATTAGGCCGGGAAATCAACCGAAACGATAGGAAAGGAGAGCGTTGGGAAACCATGGCACGGGTTGCAATGGGACAAAGCAAAATGACGGTTCGTCCTGTAGCCGGAGTTTTACACCTTTTCGTATACGTTGGTTTTGTGATCATCAATATCGAACTGGTAGAAATCATCGTTGATGGTATCTTTGGAACACATCGTTTTTTATCCACCATTTTCGGACATACATTTTATAATTTCTTCACGGCAACATTAGAAGTGTTAGCACTTTTAGTGGTGATTGGGGTGGTTGTTTTCTTTATTCGTAGAAATTTCTACGGGGTGAAAAGATTAACCATGAAAGAACTTTTCGGATGGCCAAAAAATGATGCCAACTGGATTCTGATCATTGAGTTTGCCTTAATGATGGCTTTCTTTAAAATGAATGCAGCTGATCATATTCTGCAATTGAGAGGTGTCCTTCCTGAGCATGGAAGTTTCCCTATCAGTGAAATGACACTTGTTCCATTTTTAGAAATTTTCAGTTTTGATAACGGATTTTTAATGTTTGTTGAAAAGGGAGCTTGGTGGTTTCACTTTGTGGGCATTCTTTTCTTCATGAACTACCTTTATTATTCAAAACATTTACATATCATTTTGGCTTTTCCAAGTACATGGTATGCAAATTTGGAGAAGAAAGGAAAATTCAACAATTTAGAATCAGTTACAAAGGAAATTAAGCTGATGATGGATCCCAATGCAGATCCTTACGCTGCTCCGGCAGAAGGTGATGCTGCAGAAGTTCCTTCAAAATTTGGGGCTGAAGATGTGTTTGACTTAAACCAAGTTCAGCTGTTAAATGCGTATTCCTGTACAGAATGCGGGCGTTGTACTTCAGTTTGTCCGGCGAATATTACCGGAAAGAAATTATCTCCGAGATTAATTTTAATGAAAACCAGAGACCGTTTGGAAGAAGTCGGTAGAAATATCGATAAAAACGGTAAGTTCGAAGACGACGGCAAAAAATTACTGAACGATTATATCACAAAAGAAGAACTTTGGGCGTGTACGACTTGTAATGCCTGTACAGAAGCTTGTCCTGTGTTATTAGATCCTCTTTCTATTATTTTTGAAATGAGAAGATTCCTGGTAATGGAGCAGTCTGCTGCGCCACAGGAATTGAATCTGATGATGACGAATGTTGAAAACAATGCTGCTCCCTGGCAGTATAATCAGGCAGACCGTTTGAACTGGGCAAATGATTAATTAATGTAACAATGCAAAAAATGTAACGATGTAACAATCATTGGTAAATTGCTACATTGGTATATTGCTAAATTGGTTTAAAAAATGGATTTCAATATAAAAACAATGGCAGAATTCGCTGCCGAAGGAAAATCGCCCGAAGTTTTATTTTGGGTGGGTTGTGCGGGAAGTTTCGACGACCGTGCCAAAAAAATTACGAAAGCATTTTGCAAAATAATGAACAATATTGGGGTTGACTTTGCTGTTTTGGGACAGGAAGAAAGCTGTACGGGAGATCCCGCCAAAAGAGCCGGAAACGAATTCGTTTTCCAGATGATGGCGCTTACCAATATTGAAGTTCTGAATATGTATGAGGTAAAAAGAATCGTGACGGCTTGTCCACACTGTTTTAATACCCTTAAAAATGAATATCCAAGCTTGGGAGGACATTATGAGGTTCTTCACCATACGCAGTTTCTGAAGAAATTAATGGAAGAAGGAAGGCTGAAAATTGAAGGCGGTGCTTTCAAAGGAAAGAAAATCACTTTCCATGATCCTTGTTATTTAGGAAGAGCAAACGACGAGTATGAGGCGCCAAGACTTCTATTGGAAAAACTGGATGCTGAACTGGTTGAAATGAAACGTTGTAAAACCAACGGACTTTGTTGTGGGGCTGGTGGAGCCCAGATGTTTAAAGAGCCTGAAAAAGGAAATAAAGACATCAATATCGAAAGAACAGAAGAGGCTTTGTCTTTTGAACCTAAAGTAATTGCTACAGGTTGTCCGTTCTGTAACACGATGATGACAGATGGGGTGAAACACTTCAATAAAAATGAAGAAGTTGCCGTAAAAGATATCGTAGAACTTCTTGCCGAGGCAGAAGATTTGTAGGAAAAGCAATGTAAAAAAATAGACGTAAAACCCAGGAGTAATCCTGGGTTTTATTGTTTTAAGGCTAAATTTAAACTAACTTGCACCTCATATAAAATCCGGTATGAGAAGTATTCTGGCTTCGTTTTTTAGATTTGTTTTAAGTTTCAGTTTTTTTAAACAGAAGTATTTTGCCTTTCATAAATATATTTTTAATCCATATCAACTCTTTAGAGGGGTTAAAAAAGAGGTGCTCTACAGCGATTCTATAAAGCTTCATTTAAATCTTGAAGACTGGATTCAGCAGCAGATTTATTTTCTTGGTGATTACGAGAAAAATGAGATCGATTATCTTTATTCCCACCTGAAAAAAGGAGATACTTTTATTGATATTGGTGGAAATATTGGACTTTTCTCTTTAAATGCGTCTAAAATTATTGGAAACGAAGGAAATATAGTTGCTTTTGAAGCTTTTACACCGAATTATCATCAGTTTAACCATCATGTTTCCATCAATCATTTGCAAAATATTACCTTGGAGCATCTTGCCATTGCAGATCGAAAAAGCTTTATTGAGATTCTGTATAACGATGCCTACAACAATGTGGGAATGGCTTCTTCTTTTTTGGAGGAATACACTGCAAAAGAGCGTGTGGAAAGCATCAGTTTAGATGAGTACGTAAGAGAGAAACAGATTTCTAAGATCGATTTAATTAAAATTGATATCGAAGGAGGAGAATTTGCAGCTTTAAAAGGAATGAGTAACGTTCTTGAGCATTATCAGCCTAAAATAGTAATAGAAATAAACAATATTGCTTTAAAAAGCTCGCATCATAGTGAAGAGGAATTAATTTCATTATTGACTGCAAAGGGCTATAATAAGACAAAAATATTAAGTCAAAACGAAAGTTCTTATAATGCTGTCTTTGAATTTCAGGAGTTATAGCAAGTAATCTTCACAAATTGTAAAACTTTTGTTTGAATAAAAAATCGTAATTTTATATAAAATTTTTCTAAGATGAAAATTGAAGAATCCAGTATTGTAGAAACAAACGACTATAGAGTCATTATATATCCTGCGTCCAGACCTTTTGAAACAAAAGAAGCAAAAGCGATCACCGAAAAATTATTCGATTTCCTAGCCACTTGGGCAGCTCACGGAAAGCCGCTTTCCTCGTCTTTTAAGATTGAGAAAAATCAATTTATCGTTATATGTGTGGATGAGGAAAAAGAGACGGCATCTGGTTGCAGCATTGATGCTTTAGGGAAAATCATGAGAGAAATTGATGAGCAATATCAACTGGGCCTATTTGACCGAATGAAAGCAAGCTTTGTAGAAAATGGAGACGTGAAAACATTGAAACTTATCGATTTTAAAAATAAGATCAGAAGTGGAGAATTATCTAAAGATATTCAGGTTTTTGATTTCTCTAAAAATACTTATCTGGATTTCTTAGGTCATTTTCTTTTACCATTCGAAAAAAGCTGGGCTGTATCCATAAAATAATCTTTTGAAAATACTTTTTATCTCCTCATGGTTTCCGAATAAACTGGAACCCACAAACGGTAATTTCGTACAACGTCATGCGGAAGCGGTTTCGCTGTTGCATGACGTTGAAATTCTGCATGTAATAGGAGATTTTAATCAGAAAGAAGTATTTGTTTTTGATGATAAATTGGTGAATGGAATTCGAACACAAATCATTTATTACAAAAATTCAAAAAATCCGGTTCAGAATTTTTTACGGAGGATGAAAGCGTATAAAATAGGCTTTTCAAAAATGCAGAAGCCTGATGTGGTGCACGCTAATGTGCTTCATAACAATATGCTTTTTGCGGTGTATCTAAAAAAGAAATTGGGAATTCCGTTTGTTTTAACGGAGCACTGGACCGCTTTACAGCAGGATAATTTATCGAAAACATCAGGTAATATTAAGAGAATTGCAAAATATATTGCAAAAAATGCAGGCTATATTCTCCCGGTAAGCAATAATTTAAAAGAAAGCCTTGAGATTTTAGGGATAAAAACTCCGATGAAGGTCATTTCAAATGTCGTGGATACGGAACTTTTTGATATTAAACCTTCTATGGATTCCTCAGAAACGGTAAAATTTTTGCACGTTTCAAGTCTTATTCCGCGAAAGAGACCCCAGGATATTATTAAAACAATACATTCTTTACATCAAAACGGCTATTCCGTCAGTTTAGAAATTGGCGGCGATGGCGATACGGATTCTTTAAGAAATTTAGTAAAATCAATAAATGCTGAATCTTATATTAAAATTTTCGATGAAATAAGTTATAAGGAAGTCGCTGAAAAAATGCAGAATTCCGACTATTTTATTTTATTCAGTGAAAATGAAACCCAAGGTTGCGTAATTTTAGAATCCTATGCGTGCGGAAAACCAGTTATATCAACAAGAGTAGGTGGCGCTGCCGAGTTTATTTTGGATGGTTTAGGTATTGGGGTTGAAAAGAATAATATTGATCAATTGTATGCAACATTAGAAAAGATTTACAAAAAAGAATGTTCTTTTAATGAAAATACGAAGATCAGAGAATTTATTACGGAAAATTATTCAAGAGAAGCAATTGCCCGTCAGTTCACCGAAATTTATCAGAAAGTTATATAAATGGCATTAGGTTTTTCTGTTTTTATTCATGAAGATCAGGTTCAAATTACTCATTATTTTGAGCAGGGAACTTACGATTCCGTATTTATGGAAACTCCTGAAGTTACCATTATACTGGAAGGAATTATTCTGAATAAAAAAGATTTACTTAAAAATTCATCGCTCAGTTTTCAGGATGATGTATTGAAACGATATGCTGAAAAAGGTTGGAAGCTTCTTCAGGACTTAGAAGGAGAATTCAGAGGTTGTATTTGGGATAAAAATACCCGAAAAGTTTTGATTTTTACCAATCCCACGTCCACACAGCGTGTTTTCTATGCTAAAATAGACAATCAGGTTTTTGCGGATTCAGATTTGGTTCGATTAAGCAAAACGATTAAAGGTAAAGATATTTCCATCAATCCGGATATGACCTCGGTCTATCAGCTGTTGGCGATTGGAAACCTTTTGGAAAACAGAACGCCTATTGAAGGGGTTTATAAAGTTAAAGATGCTCATTTTGTAGAAATTAATTGTGAAAATTATTCTTTAACGGAAAAAGAATATTTTAATGTTTCAGGGATTGAATATTATACTAATAAAAAGGAAAATGCTGTTGATGATATTCATGAAATCTTTACAGAATCGGTAAGATGGGAATATGATAAAGATTTGGAACTCGGTACTTCTTCTTTAGCATTTTTAAGCGGGGGACTGGATAGCAGAATGGCGATGTTTTATGCGATTAAGAATAAATTTGACATAGGTTGTGCTTTATGTTTTTCACATTCCGGATATTTTGACGAAACCATTTCCCGAAAAATTGCAGCGGATTATCAATTGAATTACGAGTTTATTCCTTTGGATAGCGGAACTTTTCTCAAGCAAATAGATGAGCTTACGGCCATTTCTGAAGGAACAAGTCTGTATTCTGGTGGAATTCACGTTCAGTACGCGTTAGATCAGCTCTCTTTTCAGGATTTTAATATTTTTCATGGCGGCCAGATTGGGGATGGTATTTTAGGGGGATTTAATTCTGAACCTGTAAGAAAAGGACCATCAGAATATAAAATTGTCGTCAATCAGAATTTCCTTCCAAAGATTCAGTCTGATCTGAAAAATATAATGTCAAATTACGAAAGAGAAGAAATATTTTTACTTCAGAATTTGGCCTATAACCGAACGGTTTTGGGCGTTCAGGTTTTGCAGCCGAGAGGCTATCTTATTTCTCCTTTTATGACCAAAGATTTTATCAAACTGTCAGTAAGCCTTCCTGAAGAATGGAAATTCGGTCACAAATTTTATCTGGAATGGCTTTCAAAACATTGTAAGGAAGCCGAAAAATATACTTGGGAAAGAACTTTAATGAAACCAGATGCATTCTGGAAAGTAAAGTTTGGAGAAAAATATGTGAAGAACGGATATCTGGCATTCTTTAATAAAATTTTGCGTTCTCCTGAAAAAGCGAGCATGTATCCTTATCAGTATTATTTTGATTCCACACCGGGAATTCAACAGTATTATCAGAATTATTTTAATGAAAATATCGGAAGATTAGAATTTTATCCCGAATTGCTTTTGGAGGTTTCTGATCTGTTTTCTCAAAAAACATTTTATCACAAATGTCAGGCGATCAATATTTTATCCATTTTTAAGCTGTATTTTTAATGAATGAAAGGCGGATGGCAATTTCTAAAGAACTTTTTCAGTAATCAGGGACAGTATGTTCTTGTTTCTCTGTTGATTGGGAAGATTTGTGCTTTTCTGTCTTCTTTATTCATTATTAAATTGTTACCGGAAAAAGATTTCGGTGTGATGAGCATTGTTGCGGCTTTGTTTTCAGCTTTTGCTTCATGCACAGGGTTGGGAAGTTATCAGAGTTTATTACGTTTCGGATCGTTGGCAGAAAGTGATATTGTCAAGAAAAATTTATCGGGCTATCTTTTGGTTAAAGGCTTTATTTATCAGATGATTCTTACTTTAATTTTCCTTGCATGCAGTATTTTTTATATTGAAAAATATGAGGATATTTTCTGGATATTTTTATTTTTTTCTATTCGTTTTGTTGGATTTTATTTTTTCTATTTTATTCAGTCTGAATTAAGAATCAATCAAAAAAACAGAGAATTTGCGAGGCTTAATAATGTGGTGAATGTTGTAGGATTGGCTATTTTACTTGTTTTGAGTTACTATTTTCAGCTAAAAGGATATTTGATAGCCATTGCTTTAGCACCGTTTTTATCTTTATTCTGGCTAAAAATTTCAGATTTTTCAAAAACAGATCTGCCTTCAGTTTTTAATTCTAAGGAAATCTGGCAATATGCCATTCATACATCAGGCACCACTATTTTGTCGGATGCGTTGTTTTCTGCGGATATTTTGCTGTTAGGATTTTTATTGAATGAAAATGCAGTAGCCGGTTACCGCGTTGCCATTTTGATTCCTTCCAATGTGACGTTTTTAGCGTTGGCTTTCATGCAAAGTGATTTTCCTGTTTTGGCTAAAAATCATAATGACAAAATATATCTTAAAAACTACATATCAGGGTATTATAAGCTTTTTGTTCCTTTGTGCATCGGGATTTTTATCATCTGCTCGACTTTAAGTAAATTCATTTTGAAAATTTTATTTAACGAAAAATATTCGGAGAATTACATTTTATTCATTCTTTTCATGTTTACATTTCTGATGAATATTCTGTACAGAAATTTATATGGAAATTTGCTTTCTGCGGCGGGAAAAATGTCTTTGAATACAAAAACATCATTGTTTTCTCTGATTTTACTAGTTGTTTTAGCCTTTATTTTAGTTCCGCAATATGAAATTCTGGGAATGACCATTAGTGTTGGTCTTACCTTGCTGATTTCAGGGTTTATTCTTGCGTACTTCTTTCATAAATACCTTAAAGAATTAAAATAAGTTTTTATCTTTGTCGAATAATGAAAAATGTAGTCTTCGGAATATTGGTCATATTTTTCGCACTTCTAAGCTGTAGAAGTGACGATGACTCTTTGCAGAAAATAGATCAGTTATTCAATCTTTACATGAAAAACAACGCAGGACAGGATTTACTGAACAGTAAAAAGTCGGGTTCTTTTACCACCATTTCTATGAATGATGTAAATGGTACCGCAGATGTTGCTCCGGTTACTTTTTCATTAAAAATGACTACGGACTCTATTTACTATATTGAATATCTTGCCGGCGCAAAGCGGGTAACCCTGGATTCCATCAGTCCTGAAGACAGAACCTATCAGTCGGAGATTGACGTTACCTTAACGAGGCCACTTACAGATTCAACCAACGTTTCGATTGTCGACAGGCTTAAAATTCAATACCACTGGACACCCTCCTTATTTGAGGTCTCGAAAGTTTTTTATAACGATGAACTAAAGTTCACGAAGGAGCCAAATGTTCCGAATGTCGTGACTATCGTAAAATAATTTTATACATTTGCATAACTGTTGGCATTCTGATGCTAACTTTCTAATAACTAACATCTAAATAAAATGTTACAAGTCAATTTTTTGCGCGACAATAAGGAACGCGTTTTAGAAGGTCTTCAAAAAAGACAATTCAAGAATCTTGAGTTGGTAGACGAGGCTATTGCTACTGACGAAGAAAGAAAAAAAATTCAGTTTGAATTAGACTCCCAGCTTTCCGAAATCAACAGAATCTCCAAAGAGATCGGTTTGTTGATGAAAGAAGGGAAAAAAGAAGAAGCTGAAGCATCGAAATCTAAAACAGCACAATACAAAGAGTCGACGTCCGAATTGAAAGTTCAGCTGGATGTTAAAGAAAAAGCTTTGCTTGAGATCTTATACCAAATCCCGAATATCCCAAATGAATTGGTGAAAAGCGGTGCTTCTGCAGATGATAACGAAATTATTTTCCAGTCTCACGAAGTAGAAGGGCTAGTAGAAGGCGCCATTCCTCACTGGGAATTAGCTAAAAAATACAACCTGATCGATTTTGAATTGGGGGTAAAAATTGCCGGAGCAGGTTTCCCTGTTTATCTTGGAAAGGGAGCGAGATTGCAAAGAGCTTTGGTTCAGTATTTTCTGGATAAAAATATAGAGAAAGGTTATACGGAAGTAAATCCGCCTCACGTAATTAACGAAGCTTCAGGATACGGTACTGGTCAGTTGCCGGATAAAGAAGGGCAAATGTATTATGTAACTGAAGATAAATTATATCTGATCCCAACGGCTGAAGTTCCGGTAACGAATCTATACCGTGATGTTTTGTTGGAAGAAAAAGATCTTCCGATTAAAAATACGGCATTTTCTCAGTGTTACAGAAGAGAAGCTGGAAGCTACGGAGCGCATGTAAGAGGTTTGAACCGTCTTCACCAGTTTGAAAAGGTTGAAATTGTAAGAATTGAGAAGCCAGAAAATTCTTACACCGTTTTGGAAGAAATGGTTGAGCATATCAAGGAAATTCTGACTGATCTTGAGCTTCCTTACAGAGTGTTGAGACTTTGTGGCGGAGATACCGGTTTTGCGTCTGCAATGACTTATGATTTTGAGGTTTGGAGTGCTGCTCAGGAAATGTGGCTGGAAGTAAGTTCAGTTTCTAACTTTGAGACTTTCCAGTCTAATAGATTGAAGTGCCGTTACAAAGCCGACGGAAAATCTCAGTTGGTTCACACATTGAACGGTTCTGCAATGGCTTTGCCGAGAATTATGGCGGCTTTGCTGGAGAACAATCAAACGGAAGAAGGCATTAGGCTTCCTAAAAAGATTGCTGAATATGCAAGATTTGATGTGATTAGTTAAATCACTTTACATAAAAAATAAACCCTCTGAATTCAGAGGGTTTATTATTTGTATTGACTTTCTTCTAAATGCTTTTTCTAACCGGGATTAGAATGAGCAATTTTCTTTATACAAATTTTCATGATTATTAGTTTTTTTGGATGAAATTTTAAATCTAAATAGGCAGACCATATTTATAGTTGTGTTTTTTTCAATGAATCTTACAATTAGCAGATGCAATTCATTTAGTTTAAAATTACCAGATAAGGCGAAGAAAATCTTTACAACATTTCCAATTTTTTGTGTTGTGCTTTATTCTGACGCAAACATATCACGGAAAATCTGAATGTTAAAATTTATAACCCTTAAGCTATACCTTAAATCTCTAAGGGTAGCCTCTAAGGGTTTTTATTTAATTGAATAATAGCGTTTTATGCAATTATTGAGTCCCGGTAAACCTTACTCAATTCTTTGATTTCTTTCTTGCTTTTGATCTCCGCTTTTTTGTAAATATTCGATAAATGAGCGGATAATGTCTTTTCCGAAATATGGAGCATACTGCTGATTTCTGCATATTTCAGGTTAGGGTTTTCCAAAAGTAATTTTAAAATTTCGGTTTCGCGAACAGAAAGCTTTTCGAAAGGAATGTGTTTTTTCATTTCTTTTTTTCGCAAACCATAAAGGAAAAAATCCACAGCAACGACAAAAAAACCAACGCTGAAAGAAGTCTGTTCAATAAACTGATCATCACCAAAAATTAAAATCGTGACCGGCAGAGAAATTAACCCGAAAAATGCGAAAATTCCGGCAATATCATGAAACCTGAATACTTTGGTTTTACGGGTCTTGTATTTGATGGCCTGCTGTTTAATAACCACAATAGCCGCCAAAATAAATAAAGCTAAGAAAAAGCTAAGAAAAAATATTCTCGATATTTCCAGAGATCCCGTCATGGTGTAGGGAAGTATAAACAATAAAATCAGGGTGATGCAGGCAAACATCCCAATAGAACTTAAAGAGAATCTCTTAAAGAAAACAAGGTCGTATTCGTTTTTGATGTAAATAAAATAATGCAAGGCAACGGCTAAGCCTACGATCCAGGCGCAAATATTTTGTGAAATAACATTTACACCGAAACGATCATCCGGTAAAAGCCCTTCCACCACATTGTAAATAATCCCGGAAATGACCAATCCCAGAAATTTGAGAAAAAAATTCCGGTCTCTTCTTTTCCACACAAAAAACAACTGTACAGAAATAATGATCAGAAGAACGGTAAAGATCAGTATATTAATAAATGTGCTGAGGTAAATTTCAGTATTAAACATATTTCAGAAAATAAAGTGGATAGTCCAGTTCAAAGGTCTCGTGGAAAATGGTAAACCCATTTTTTTTATAGAATGCCCGGTTTTCAGGAGTCGTTGTTTCAACATAAATAAGTTCTCCTTCGTAAAGTTCCAGTGTTTCTTGCAGTAGCTTCGTACCGATACCTGTTCCTTGTTCGGTGGGAATAACTCCCATCAGCCATAAGTGTACAAATTTCTCTTTTGGATGGTAATGGCTTAATAATTTTTCTCTTGTTAAGACATTGAAGATATTTTCAACCCCAATACACTGAAATAAAAGTTTGGCTTCCAGAATAGTTTTTTTGAGTCCTGAACCCTTATTTTCAAGGTATAAAACACAGCCTTTTTCATCATCACTAAGAAAGACTTTTCCAAAAAGCATAGAGATATCAAACTGATATTCCATCAACGCTTTCAGTCTTTTTTCGCGGTTTCCCGATTTTTTGACCACAAAGTTGATCGAATTGGGAATAAGTACATCTATAAATGCTTTACACAATATATCTACGACCTTGGCTCTATCTTGGTTGTCGGCCTTTCTCATTCAGTTATTTTTTCAAATGTACTGAAATATCAAAGCGTTTGCAATTCATTTTGAATAAGATAAGGTGATTTTAAGGTGAATTTAAATGAAAAGTTGGTGATTAAGCAATTTTATCTTTTTAATGACTTGAATTTGATGGATAAAATATGCTTAATGGAAGGGAAGAGGGAGGTTGGGAGTTTTTTTTTCATTGAATTCACGTTAATTTAAAAATAATTTTGGTTTATTCATTTATTGATGAAAATAAAAAATCAAAATGAAAATAATGCTGTGATTTATTTCCTAATAAATAGTAAAAAAGTGAATGCCTCCTAAAAAAGTCAGCTCTGAAATTTTTATTTGCAATGTATTTCCTATATTTGAGATAAGAGATTGGGAATTAAATATTTTGATATTCAGTAGTTTATTGTCATGGGTTTAATAATCGAAAAATAAACTGACTTTTCCGAATCAATACTTATAAAAAACACATATCATGATTGAAGATCAAGAATACCATTGGCATAATACCCGTACGAATAACAGATTGTATCAGGGGGAGGAAATTAATATTCAGGCTTATCGCGGGGAACAAATGTTTATTTATAACCATTTTGCCGAAAAGCACTTTTCTTACTATAATAAAACCAATCATCTTATTTTTTGTGACGGACCCAATATCATGACCAATCGAGGCAGTAACTTTACCTGCGGATGGTCTCAAAAGCGGTATCCTTTGCGCTATGTCGGTGATTCCATTAATTACGATGACGGAAGCATTGCCATTATGCTAGAGGAAAAAGATCTCAGAGAACTGCTTGAAGAAACTTTTTTCCTTCCCCATCAGCCCAGATTTTACAATTTCTTAAATGACGAATTACTCTTACTCAAATGGTAAGAGCAGCCGATTTGTTTAATTTATGAATGGTATTTCAGTTCTATAAAGACTGGAACTGATGATGGGTAACAATCAGATATTTAAAATTAATTCTAAAAAAACACCAAAGTATGGAAGACAATCCCAACAATCCCAACGAGGATTACGAAAACGACGGCAATTTCGAAAATAACGGTTCTCAGGAAACCGGCAAAAACGAGAATGACGATGAAAGATATTACAATTCGGATTTCGGAAGGCTGAACCATCCTGACGATATGAAGAAATATTTTTCCTTCAAGACATTTCAGGATTTTCTGGATGATAAAAAAAATCCCGTGGTCTACTGCCTGCTGAGCATGGACGGAAAACCTTTTCTGGAAAAATCTTCTTATTCTGTGAATCTGGATCAGGTGACCAATGGTCACGACCGTTTTACCATTACGGTCCCCGACGACGCGCTGGACAGCTTTTCGGGATATCTGATGGAAAATTCTAAAAATATTCTGGGAAAAACGGTGACCATCCTTCTCCACCGCTACGGAAAGACACGCCAGGTATTTGTGGGAATCATCTGCAATGTAAGAAACAGAAAGGAAAACGGTTACGGAAGCCTTTATATTACAGGGTATTCTCCTACCATTCTGCTGGAAAGCGGTAAAAACTGCCGGAGTTTTGAAAGAAAAACGCTGGAGCAGATCGTAAAGGAAGTGACCTCGGAGCATCCACAGGAAACCCGGGTGCTTGTGGAGTTTCCCAATACAGATTATATTCTTCCCTATACGGTACAGTATAAAGAATCGGATTATGAGTTTCTCCAGAGAATGGCCACGCGCTTCGGGGAATATTTTTATTACAACGGGCAGCAGCTGGTGTTGGGAAATAAAGTTGAGGCGATGATTAAGGTGGAGGAAAACATCGACCTTATCGATGCCGAATTTGAGATGACTATCAAACCCCAGCATTTTGGGTATTCGGCGTATGATGTCCAGGCGGGTGAACAGATCGGTTATCTTTCCCATACCGCCCAGCGTCAGTATAAAGACAACCATTTTCAGGCGGTGGCAATCAATGCCTCGAATGAGGTGTATACGAAACCATCGGGTATGTTCTACAACCACACGGGAATATCGGACAGCACCTCGCGGGAGCTGAAGGAATCGGTGCGCCGGGAGCGCGAAAACCGTGAAAATCTGGTCATGGTAAGAGGTCGGAGCAGGGATCCGAGGCTGAAGATCGCAGGACGTGCCCAGCTGGTGGACATCAATAACAACCCTATGGAAACCTACCGGATCATCGAGATCAAGCATTACCACGACGGTAATGAATACTACAACGAGTTTGTGGGCATTCCGGATTTGTATAATGCACCATATCAGGACTCGGAAGCCGTTCCTTTGGGAGAAGAACAGATGGCAAGAGTGATCGACAATAATGACCCGATGGGATTCGGAAGAGTGCGCGTACAGTTTTCGTGGCAGGAGAGGAAGGGAGATAAATCGCCGTGGATAAGGGTAGTTCAGGCTCATTCTGGAAGTGGAAAAGGTTTTCATTTTATTCCTGAAATTGGCGAAGAAGTGATGATTGGTTTTGAGTCTCAAAATGCAGAAAAGCCTTTTGTGGTGGGGACGCATTATAATGGAAGTGAAACGAGCTCCTATCATACTTCCGGAAACGATAAAAAGGTGATCCACACGCGTTCAGGAACGAAAATTATCCTGAATGATGGTGAAGGCAGTGTTTTTATTGAAGACCCAAGCGGGAATACGTATTTGATGGATGGGCAGGGGAATATTGAGGTGAGTGCACCGAAGAATATGACGTTTACGGCGGGAGAGAATGTTACAATAACCGCAGGAATGAATATCACGTCTAATGCGGGAGTGAACATCTCTGAAACCGCAGGAGTCAGCCATATAAGTTTTGCGGGTGGAATGATGATTCAGAATGCAACTTTAGATTATATGTTGAATGCTACAAATATTACTAAGATTGCCTCTGAGAATTATTCTTATGAAGCGAATGATATTTATAAAAATGCTACTGAAAACATTGACGTAGTTGCGGGAAAGGATTTTATACAGAGTAGTGAGACAACTATTCACAATTTGTCAGGAGAACAAAGCTATAATTCATAAGATATGGAAGCAGAAAATAGACAAGGTAAAATACAGATTTTTGCCAAAAATATAATTGGTAAAGCAAAGGGAGAAATACTTGAAGAGAGTAAGAAAACGACCAACTCAGCAGGATTAAAACACATCCAAAGTGGTAAAGAAAGCGGAGTACATAATGGGAATAACCGAGCTAGAAAAATATCTTTAGAATTAAGAGTTGTAAAAATAGACGGCCCTTTCGATGAAAATAATAAAAAAATTGAAACAATTGAAAAAAACAAATGGTATACATATAAAGTCGCACAGTTTACTAGAGAACCTACAAAAAATGAATTACAGAATCTTCGGTGGGGAATAAGATATGATGATAAAACAATTAATGAATTGAAAGATGTTTCCTGTAAAGGCTATAAAGAAATTACACATAAAATCTTGGAAAATAATGACTTTTCTAAATTTAAAATCTATGCTTATTTTAGATCTCCTGAGGAAAATGTAAGTACGTTGGTAAATCTAAAAAAATGTTTATGTAATTGTCCCAAGCCCGAAGAAAATTTTCCTTACTCAGAAAATACATTTAATAAAATTAAGGAAATTGCTCCTTTGGTTGAATATTATTCAAATAAATATTCTGTTCCACCAGTGGCTGTTGCAGGATCAATTGCTGATGAGTATAATATTATTAATGAAAGTGACAAGGCAAAGTTTATAAATTGGTTGCAAGATGATATTTTAGTAAATTTTATGCCAAATTTTGCCATTGAATTTGATGTATATATAGGCGGAACTTCAAAATTGAATAATGCAGCAAAACATGATTTAGGGATTGGAAATATTAAACTTGAAACTGCAAAAAAACTATATGATCAATACAAATCAGAGTTTAAAAGGAGTGACTTAAACTATAAAGATATTGTAAATTATATACAATCAAATGAAGGAACAGTTCATTTAGCTACATTAGTAATAAAAAAAGCACAAGGGTTATTTGAAAAATATGTTTCAGGTTATTGTGATTGTAAAAAAGAAGCTGTGTACGTAACATATTATAAACAAGGAGATTTATATTTAAAGAAATTTTTAACAGCAAAAAAAAATAATCCAAACCATAAAATATCCCCTGGCGAGGGATGTAGAGTAAGTTTACAAAGAAAAAAAATTATAAAATTCTTTAGTTTAGATTAAAACATGTTATGCAAAATTTTATAATCTACTCAATAATAATATTAATAGTATCATTTCTCTTTTTTATATATAATAAGAAAAAGAAAGTATTTTTACTTGTTTCTATTAATATATTTACTTTCATGATAATATTAATTTCGTTGATTTCAATTTTGAAATTAAATATTTATATATTTTCCGCTGTCTGTATATTTATTTACATAATTGGTTTAAATACTCTAAATTATTTGATTAGTAAAAATGAAGTTATAAAAAACAATTACTTAAAGTTTAATTTAATTTTTTATTTTGCCTCAAGCTTGTGGTTCTTTTTACTGTCTTTCATAATATTAATCTTCGGTATTTTAACTGATACCCCTGGCTTGTGAAAATTGTTATTTATTTCGATTCGAAGTTTAAATGAGAGTAGTTTATAGATATTATTAGATAAAGCAAGATAAAGGAAAGGTCATTAGTTTACAACGACTAGATAAATTTCTAAGTAAATTGAAATAATATGGAGTTCTTGGTTCTATTTATTTTTATGTGTTATTATAGTTTGACCTATTTTTTAGGAGCTCATTTCAAAAAAGTTCTAATTGTTTCATTGTCATTATATATAATAGGTATATCATACTTTTTAAATCCTTTACCTTCAAAAATTTGGGAAATAATTGTAGATATATTTATGGTACTCATATTTTGCATAGAAACATATTTTATACATAGTCTTGTTTATAAAACAAAATACAATTTTCCTATTTATATCATCTTAACAATGATTGCCACTATTATTTTAGGCTTTATAAATTTATTTGTCCTATTATTAATTGGTTTATCACTGAATTTAGAAGGTTTGTAAAAACCGTTGCTGATTTTGATCCAAAAAGTATATTATGGGAATAATAAATAAAAAATTAAGGATCTGAGTTGGGATAATATTATTTCTATATCTATCATTTATTTTAAGAGCTTATTTTATATATTCTATTTACAAAAATGATGAATTAGATGGTGATGGTGTTCCAGATATCTATAAGTATGATAATGATTTTACAATAATTGTTATTTATTCGACACTAGTTAGTATCTTTTTAATTTTAATATCTTTTTTTTTCTTAAAAGGAAAAATTAACAAATTCGTTTTTAATGCCTTCTAAATTTGGAAAGTATTAATTTTATTTTTTCGGTTAAACACAGAATGAGTCTCAGAATGCGGAAAAGCCTTTTGCGGTGGGGACGCATTATAATGGAAGTGAAACGAGCTCGTATCATACGAGCGGGAATGATAAAAAAGTAATTCACACGCGTTCAGGAACGAAAATTATTCTAAATGATGGTGAAGGCAGTGTTTTTATTGAAGATCCGAGCGGGAACACGTATTTGATGGATGGGCAGGGGAATATTGAGGTGAATGCGCCGAATGATATTACGTTTACTGCTGGAAAAAATGTAACGATAACCGCAGGAATGAATATCACATCTAATGCAGGCATGAATATTTCTGAAACTGCAGGAGCGAGCCATAGTAGTTTTGCAGGTGGAATGATGATTCAGAATGCGGTGGCAGATTATTCTTTAATGGCTGCTAATATTATGGAAGTGGCACAGGGGGAACGAAAATCTAGAGCGAAAGAAATCACCGATCAATCCAAAGAAAAGAAAATCGTATCTGAAAAGAAAAATGAAATTCATACTAAAGGTACTTTTGATAATAATAGTGGTGAAAATTCTAAAATGCATTAAGTTATGGCAAGAGGAAAAATTACGAGAATAGTAGGCGGAACTAATAGTATTGAGTGTGAAAGTTGGACAGTTTATACTGATGAGTTTAAAGCTTATGCCGGAGAGTTTAGCCATTTTACCGCTGATAAAGGGATAAATATTGGTGATCCGGAATTTCCCCCTTTGGCTTCCCAACCTATTAAAATTATTGTACAGTTCAGACCGCATAAAGATTGGAGAGGCGAATTTGGATTTGACTGGTTTCGATTGGCAGATACCATGCTTTTTCATGATGTTGCTTTCACAAGAATTGTCGCTTATCAGTATAGTGATTACGAATTCACTAAAATTGTAGATAATTCTAAACCGGATAGTCTTAATATGCATAGCGGGCAATTCAAACCTGATGAAAAAATGCTCAATCAGCTGAAGCAGGTTTATCAGCCTTATACCATCCCTTGGAAAACAACGAAAAATCCTAAAACCGGAAAGCCCATGGCTGAAGAATATTTTATTCCCTGGATGAGTATTTTAAAAGATAAGGAAGTTAATATAACATTTATTGCAGAGATTAAGGAAGAAGCAGATTACTTAGAATTTCCTTCCTCAGATTACTTTATCTTCACTCCAAACAGAATAGATATTAAAGGTAAAAAAAGCGTAGCATTAAACGAAGAAAATATTATCATAAAATGCGTGAAAGAATTTGAAACTGACCAAACCATTGAATTAAAAGCTTTTAAAAAAGATGCGAAAGGGGAAACTATAGAAGCCATAGCAGGAAAAATAAATGTGTGGGCCAATGACATTTCTAAACAGAAAGAAATGGACGTGGTATTTATAGAAATAAAAACTCCTGAAATAAATGGTAAAAAAAATAAACCCATTGTAAATAATGAAAAAGAAAATATTACTCAATATTTAAGACAAGCCTATATTCAGCTATCGGATAATTCAGACATAATAATGTTGGATTTATCTGCAGATGCAGATTTTTATAATTTTATAGTCGACAATGAAATTAATAAAGAAAAAAGATTAGGTAATTTAGATTTGGAAATTTATTTAAAAATGAAGTTAAAAACACAATATAAGGAGAAATATAACAATCATTTCAAAGCATTTTATTTTGCTGAAACAGGATATGGGGGAAGAGCACAAAATCTAGGTGGTTATTCTGTGGAGGATGCTGATTTTGTAGTAGTATTTAATGGAGCTGACCAACAGACTGCCACTCATGAGCTTTTACATTCTATGGGATTAGCGCATATCTTCACCAATAAATATACAGATCCTAAAGCATTATTTACTTATATGTATCAAATGACTGATAATTTAATGGATTATACAGAACATGAATCTAAAAATAAACGATGTTCTCTTTACTATTGGCAATGGAAAATAATAAATAATTCAATAAAAAAAATAATATGAAAAAAATATTAATATTTCTGTGGTTAAGTATATTTATTCATTGTCAAACGCAAAATATAAATAAAATCATACCAATAATAGATGATAAATTTGAAAAATTTGATATTGAAAAATTTAAAAAAGAATCAATTAGAGGGAGTTATGTCGTTAAAGTTGAAAATTTTACCATTCGGCAAGACTCACAAAATCCTGGCTATTTAGAAGAGTTATATAAAGATGATGATTATTTTATATTAGATAAGTTTTTTTATGAAAATGGTAATATTAAAAAAAAAGGTATCTCTTTTAATAAAGGTTCATCAATCGGAATTTGGTATCATTATAATGAAGAAGGTAACCTTACAAAACAAGAAGATACCGATTTCGGATATTTATTTAAGCCAGAAGATATTGTAGAATACTGTAAAAAAAATAACATTGAGCTTTCTAAGGGTTATCATGAGAGGAACGGCTATCAAACCAGAATCTATAAAAATGAAGTAGATGGTAAAAAAGTATGGCTGATTTCTTATATCAATTCTTTAAATAAACAGGATAAAGAAATCAAGCTGATCTTGGATGGGCAGACGGGAAAAGAGATTAAAAGAGAAGAATTTCCTTATGATAATTATTAATATGAAAAAAATATTGATATTTCTATGGCTTAGTTTATTTATTCAATGTCATACACAAAATAAAGTGATTCCTAAAACAGACAGTTCTTTTGAAAAGTTCAATATCGAAAATTTTAATAAAAATGCCGTACGAGGAATGCTTGAATTTAAGGATAATAAAATAAGTTCTTTTCAAGATTTTCAATCACCAGGTTATAGAGAAAGAAACTATAGCTTAGATTCTTTTTTTAAAATAAATAAGTTTTTTTTTAATAATGGAAATATTGAAAAGAAGGGAGCTTTATTTAATATTGGATCTCAAGTCGGAATTTGGTATTATTTTGATGAGGCAGGAAGATTGATAAAAGAAGAAAATACAGATGAAGGTTACGCTTTTACCCCCGAAGATATAATAAAATATTGTAAAAAAAATAACATTGAACTTTCTAAAGGTTATCATGAAAGAGACGGCTATCAAACAAGTGTTTATAAAAATGAGTTAGATGGTAAAAAAGTTTGGCTAATCTCTTATCTCGCTTCTTTAAATAAACAGGAAAAAGAAGTAAAACTTACCTTGGACGGGCAAACGGGAAAGGTAATTAAGAGAGAAGAATTTCCTTACGATAGCTATTAATATGAAAAAGCTATTGATATTTATTTGGTTGAGCATATTTATGCAATGCCATACACAAAATCTCAAAAAACAAAACTTGCTGAATTTAGATTGTAGTTTTGAAAGATTTGATCAAAAAATGGATGATGAATCTAGAATTGATGTTATAAATCAGAAAGAGCATATTATCTACACTTCTGCTAATGTGGGTTTTGGAGAAGCTCGTTACGAGACGGATAGTTATTTTATGTCCATTAAAAACTTTAATCCGTCACGAAATATAGAAAATAAAGGCTGGGCATTTATTCAAGGTTCACCTATAGGTGTTTGGTGCTTTTTTGATGAAGTAGGAACATTAGTAAAAAAAGAAAATATGGATGAGGGGTACGCTTTTACCCCCGAAGATATCATAAAATATTGTAAAAAAAACAACATCGAACTTTCTAAAGGTTATCATGAAAGAGACGGCTATCAAACAAGTGTTTATAAAAATGAGCTCAATGGTAAAAAAGTCTGGCTGCTTTCTTATATCATTTCTTTAAATAAACAGGATAAAGAAATAAAGCTTACTTTGGACGGACAAACGGGAAAGGTGATTAAGAGAGAAGAATTTCCTTATGATAGCTATTAATATGAAAAAAATATTAATATTTATTTGGTTAAGCATATTTATGCAATGCCAGACTCAGAAAAGAGATACATTGAAAATTCCTTTGGTTAATGACTCTTTTGAAAAATTTAATATTAAAGATTTTGAAAATAATGCAGTAAGAGGAAGTAGAGTATTAAAAAATCAAAATCAATTAATTCTTGAGGATATACAGTCATATGGCTTTATAAGACAGATTTATCAGCAAAATATTTTTTGTTTTAATTATTTGTTTTATAAGTCTGGAAATATAAAAGAAAAAGGAATTGGATTTATTAAAGGAGCTTCTATAGGAGTTTGGTATCACTTTGATGAGGATGGAAAATTGATAAAAGAAGAAAATACAGATGAAGCTTACGCTTTTACACCCGAAGATATCATAAAATATTGTAAAAAAAATAACATTGAACTTTCCAAAGGTTATCATGAAGGAGATGGTTATCAAACCAGTGTTTATAAAAATGAGTTAGATGGTAAAAAAGTTTGGCTGCTTTCTTATATCATTTCTTTAAATAAACAGGAAAAAGAAGTAAAACTGACCTTGGATGGGCAAACGGGAAAAGTGATTAAGAGAGAAGAATTTCCTTACGATAGCTATTAATATGAGAAAGCTAGTGATATTTATTTGGTTGAGTATATTTATGCAATGCCAAACACAAAACATAGAAGAATCTACAATTTTGCAACTTAATAATAAGGTTGAAAAATTTGATGTATTAACTTTCCAAAAACGGAAGAAAAATAATAGCTACCTAATAAAGACGGAGGATTGTACAGTCAAATCTTTTTCATATAAAAATGGCTTTGTAGAATATTTTTATCCACAAAACTTATATTTTAATTTAGGTAAAAATTTTCATAAGAATGGAATTATTAAGGATAAAGGTATTTCCTTTAATGAAGGTTCAGCAATTGGAATTTGGTATCATTATAATGAAGAAGGTAGCCTAATAAAAGAAGAAGATACCGATTCTGGATATTTATTTAAACCAAGAGATATTGTAAAATACTGTGAAAAAAATAACATTAAGCTTTCTAAGGGCTATCATGAAAGAGACGGCTATCAAACCAGTGTTTATAAAAATGAGCTAGATGGTAAAAAAGTCTGGCTGCTTTCTTATATCATTTCTTTAAATAAACAGGAAAAAGAAGTAAAAATTACTTTGGATGGGCAGACGGGAAAGGTGATTAAGAGAGAAGAATTTCCTTATGATAGCTATTAATATGAGAAAGATATTGATATTTATTTGGTTGAGTATATTTATGCAATGCCAAACACAAAATCTCAGAAAAGTAAAACTCAACCATTTTCTGGACACAGGCAGTTTGGAATCCATAAGGATGAAGAAGGAAATTATAGATTTTTTGCACGTGCACTTGATAGAATATGGCCAACTCCGACAATAGTAAACTTAAGTATGAGAAGAAAAGATTTTGCAGTGAAAGATTATTTAACTATAGCAGATAATACTTGGACGACCTACATGGGGCATCTTTACTTTTTTATAACTTTTTTAGGAGGAGAAGCAACAATTATGAAACCTGAGATTATGCGAATAAATTTTCATAAATTCTTTGAGAAATACCATGATGAACAGGTAATACATATAGGCAATATCCCGCAAAATAAATACCATGAAAAATAAATTGAGTAAACATTTTTTATCTATGATCAAAAAATATTTTAAAAGAAAATATTCTTTCCATTTTCAAAGGAAAGCACGGAAGTTATATTAAAAATGCAGAAAACTACCACTTTGTATTACAATCCGGAATTTCCTCGAGAATCTATTGTGGATTTACAGTTTATGAATAATTACGTGTAGTTAAATAAAACTATAATGTTGAAAAGTTTTATGTTTTGGAGGTATTGTGAAATTTGTAATCCCACCCCAAAACAAACCATTTAAAAATACAAACATATCCAACAAAAAAACCACCGAAATTTTCGGTGGCTTCATTTATTCGGTAACAATGATGATTTTTTTATCCTTGTTGGTTAGTTTTTTTTCTTTGTCGTAAAGCGATTCCAGATCGTATTCTATTTTCACAGAATGATCGTCGATCTGCTTCAGCCAATCATGTTTTCCGGTGATGGATTTTATCTTGCTGTCGAATTTTAGGGTCGTTCCTACCTGTTTTAAGAACATCATAAGCATTCCTTTGGTGCTGCCTTCGCTTTCAGAACCTCCTGCAGGAGAATTTTTGCTCATTGCATCTTCAATGCTTTTAATATTAAAATTATCGGTATCGATGGTTAATGTTTTCCCGTCCCAATTGTTATAGATGTTTTGATCTAAAGGTAATTTTTCCTGTTGAGTGTAAGCATTCAATTGTTTGTAATCACTTTGGTTAAAATGATCCAGCTTTAAAGCAAAAGCTGTCGGTTCATTATTTTCCTTTGTAGATTTTAAAAACATTTTCTTCATCAAACGCAATGAATCCGGATCTTTGGTTTTCAGTTTTCCCTGTTGCTTTTCCAGATCGTAAAAACTCGTCCACGTTGAGGGAAGTTTATCCATATCACCAAACTCTTTGTTCTTCAGAGAATCAGGTGTCATTGCTTTCATCTCTTTTACAAAATCTTTAATATCAATATCGGTAATGGCCGTAGATGCTGCATCTTTATGATAAACTATTTCGGAGTTAATCTTACAAGACTGCAAAGCAAAAAGGCTGATAATGAGTAAAAAGAATGTTTTTTTCATGGTTTTAATGTATGATTAGTGACAATTCGTATTCGAATGTTGATGCGTACTGTGATCTCCCGGTAAATGACAGTCGCCCTGATTGTCTTTTGAGATCGTCATAGCTTCTGCTCTTGGCGAAATATAAGGAATTCCCAATTCAAGACCTCTTACGATGAATAATCCGCCCAAAATGATCATGACTATAGGAATTGCTTTTAAAACTTTAATTCTAAAAGCCTGATTCATTAGATTTCCCACCAAAACTACCGCAAACATGAACGGAAGGGTTCCCAATCCGAATAAAGCCATATAAGAAGCTCCCTGCCAAATTCCGCCACTGGCAAGACTTGCGGTAAGCGCCATATAAACCATTCCGCAAGGTAAAAATCCGTTTAAAATACCGGTGGTGAATCTTGAACGGTAATCAGCCTTTTGAAGTAATCTTCCTAAGTTTGATTTAACTTTAAATAAAAACTTAGAGAAAAAAGGAATCTTTGAAGCAAAATCTTTTCCTCCGAATGAAAATAAAGCCATAATGATCAGCAAAATACCGACACCAATGGTAAGGTATTGCTGAATTCCGGCCATTTCAAAACCTTCGCCAATAATTCCTAAGATCGCGCCCAAAAGTGAATAGGTGAAAATTCTACCGAATTGGTATGTGAGATTCTGAAGGTAAAAATTGGTAGCCTGTTTTTTTGTTAATCCCATCGACAGCGCAATAGGTCCGCACATTCCGATACAGTGAAATCCGGAAGCAAAACCTAATCCGATTGCCGAAACAATAAGTGCTATTTCCATATCACATCATAATCCATTCTATAGTCTGTTTTGCCTTTAGTCCACATCAATCGTAAGGTATAATTTCCCATTTTCAGCACCTGTGCAGGTACTAAAATCGATTGATTCGCATCCAATTGTTCAGATTTTTTAATATCCAGATTTTGGTCGTCGGTTCTGTTTAAAACAAATTTTACCGTAGTATTAGAATTATTATAATCTTTTGGAAAAGAAATTTTTATTCCGTTTGTATCCTGGCTGTACGTAGGTTTTTCCTGAAGTTCGTCAGCTCTTTTTTTAGCATCAATTACATCCTGGTACTGCAGTTCTTCTTCATAATAATTATCGGTTACCATTTCAGAGTTTTTCTGCCCGTTTGGGAAAAGAAACATCATGGATAATATAAAAACTATGAACGCAAATAATGCGATTACAACACCGTGTCCCCAACTAAAGTTCTTCATTTCTAAAATTTAAAATTGTAATTTAAATGGTCCTTCGAAATAGGTTTGGTAAGAATCTACCAATTTCCCTTTCATATCATAGACCCCAATGGTGATATTTTGTTTTGAAAGTTTCATATCATCTTCCGGGAAGCTGATATTGATGGTTCCTTTCGTAATTTTATCTCTTTCTACCGTAATTTTGCTTGATGCGCTGTAAATAATTTCACCATGTTCCGGGGAAATAACTTTAACGGTAACGATTTTTTTATCGTTTGTTTTGTTTAAGAAAGTATAATTGTAGGTATTGGTAATTTTTCCGTCTCTTACAAAGAAGGTACTTCCTGCAGGTTTAATGAATTTAGCCTCCATTTCTCCACGGCTTGATAACAGATACCCTAAAAATACAACAAGTCCTAAAAGAAGAATGGCAAAACCTTTCATTCTTCCGGTAAATTTGAATTTTGTTTCCTGCTCGATCTCGTTTTCAGAAGCATAGCGAATCAGCCCTTTTGGAAGACCTACTTTCTCCATTACTTCGTCGCAAGCATCAATACAAGCCGTACAGTTTACACATTCTAATTGTTGTCCATCTCTAATGTCGATTCCTGTAGGGCAAACAACCACACACTGATGACAATCGATACAATCTCCTTTTCCGGCTGCTTTTCTGTCTTCTCCTTTTCTCCATTTAGATCTGTTTTCACCTCTTTTAAAATCGTAAAAAACATTGATGGTGTCTTTATCAATTAAAACACCCTGCAATCTTCCGTAAGGGCAAACCAATGTACAAACCTGCTCTCTGAACCACGCGAATACAAAATAAAATGCGGCAGTAAAAAGAATCATTACCATAAAGTTGGTAGGGTTGGCAAATGGGCCTTGAGAAACGATATTCAAAACTTCTTCATATCCTACGATGTACATGAACATGAAGTGGGTGATAATTAAAGAGATGATCACGAAGATCGTCCATTTCAAGCTTCTTTTCCAGATTTTTTCAGAATTCCATTCCTGTCGGTCAAGCTTCATTTGCCTGTTTCGGTCTCCTTCAATAAGATAATCTATTTTACGGAATATAGATTCCATAAAAATTGTCTGAGGGCAAATCCACCCGCAGAAAATTCTTCCGAATGCAATCGTAAATACAATAATGAATATTAAAGAGGCAATGGCTCCTAAAGTAAGGATGAAAAAGTCTTGAGGATAGAAAGGTTGTCCGAAGATGAAAAACTCTCTATCGATGACGTTAAATAAAATCAGGGGGTTGCCATTTATCTTAATAAACGGAACCGCAAAATAAACTAATAATAAAAGATAACTTACAATGTTTCTATAGTTGGTAAATTTACCTTTCGGTTTTCTTGGAAAAACCCATCTTCTCTTTCCGGATTGATCCATCGTGCCTATAGAATCTCTGTAAGTCTCAGGATCCAGAACTTGTCCCTGTCCGCCGCGTACTTCTATTTCTTCTATGTCTGACATTTTGTAAAGTGTTTAAAAAAAGAAAAACATAATTCGTTACTAGTTTTTAGTTAATAACAAATTATGTTTTTCATATGTTCTATTTTTTCTTTTTAAAAATTATTCCTTTTCCCAATGTGCTTCTGTTCCCTGAGGAGCAGCTCCACCCTGAGCCGGCGTAACTGGAGGTTGCTCTTGGTTAATGTGATACACATACGCTGCAATTTTTTCAATTTCAGCACCAGAAACTTCACCGTTTTTACCGAATGCTCTCATCGCCGGGTTAGTAGGAGAACCATTCCAGTCCATATGGAATACGTTTTTGAATAACGTTTTCTCTGGCTGGTTGATCCAGTAGTTATCCGTCAGGTTAGGACCGATACCACCACTACCGTCTTCTTTGTGACAAGATGCACAGTTTGTTTTAAATAATTCTTTACCTTCTGCGATATTATCTGCTGAATATTTAGCAGTCTCAATTGTTACAGGAGGTTGAGTTGCTTCATAAGCTGCAATGCTTGCAATTTGCTCTTTATATTCTTTCTCATATTCGCTCAACGGGTGTGCGAAATCTGTGAAAGAGTAAGCGCATATATATACAATACAAAAAGCAGTCCCAAAATAGAATAATCCTAACCACCATTTTGGTAATTGATTATCTAATTCCATAATCCCATCAAAACCGTGGTCGATAAGGATATCTTTCTCATGAGAATCTGATTGCTTTTTGAAAGCTGCATCATATTGTCTCTTTAAGAAAGGGATTTTCTTTTCAGCTAAATATGCATCTTTTTCTTCTTGAGATAATTTTTTGAATTTATTATTTTCAATCAAATCTCCGATAGCACTGTGAATGTACGCCAGGATACCAGCGATCACTACAGTTCCCCAGAAATATGGTGAGCCTAAAAACGCGTAGCTTTGTACAAACAGATAATAAAAAACTATTAAAAGTCCAATTATTATTGCAATGTTTACAACAACCGGTGTTCTTTGTTTCATAATAAGTAGTTTAATTTTTTAAATTAAAATCATCTTCATCATCCCCCAAAGGCGCTTCTTCTTCTTCTTTATAATATTTTTTAGGCCTGCTAAAAACGTATACTATAAGTGCTACGAAGAACAGCAAAAAGAAAATCAGAGCCAGCGTCTGGTAAAAACCAGCGTTTTCTGTATTGGATAATATATCTTTAAAGTTCTGAGGAATCATGTTGAGCCTTTAATGTTAGTTATTACTTGCTGTTTTAATTTCCGTTGTCTTGATATCTGTACCTAATCTTTGAAGATAAGAGATCAAAGCTACAATTTCTTTTTTCTCTAATTCTCCCTGTGGTCTCTTAGCATATGCTGTTTTTAAGTCAGCTGCTTCAGAGAAGATATCTTTTACAATTTTCGAAGCTTGGTTATTTGCCCATGTATCAGCAGAATCAATCTGAGCTTTTGTGTAAGGTACATCAAATGTATTCTTCATTAGCTTCATTTTGTCTACCATTTTAGATCTGTCTAGGTTAGTAGCGATCAACCAAGGGTAACGAGGCATGATAGAACCTGCAGATGTAGATCTTGGGTTATACATGTGCTTGTAGTGCCAAGAACTTGGGTTTTTACCTCCTTCTCTATGTAAATCCGGTCCTGTTCTTTTAGAACCCCATAAGAATGGTCTGTCGTAAACGAATTCTCCTGCTTTAGAATACTGTCCGTTTTTACCGTTAAATCTTACGATCTCATCTCTGAACGGTCTTACCATCTGAGAGTGACAAGCGTTACAACCTTCACGGATATAAATATCTCTACCTTCTAATTCTAGCGGCGAATAAGGCTTCACAGCAGAAATTGTAGGTACACTTTTCTTAAGAGATAGCGTAGGGATAATTTCCACCATACTACCAATTGAGATTGTTAATAAAGACATTACTGTTAATAGAGTAGGCATTCTTTCCAACCAAAGGTGGAATCCTTCTCCTTCTTTTCTTTTGTTTCCGATGTTTGCCAAAGCTGGTGCTTCTGCAGGTACATCTTTCTGGAATGATCCTTTTCTTACTGTTGCAAAAACGTTTACAACCATTAGAAGAGCTCCTGAAATGTAGAATAAACCTCCTACAAATCTCATTTTAAAGTAAGGGATAATAGCAGTTACCGTATCCAACCAGTTTTTCCATAGTAATGTTCCGTCTGGATTGAATTGCTTCCACATTAAACCTTGAGTAAATCCTGAAATATACATTGGCACCGCATAGAAAATGATCCCTAATGTACCTAACCAGAAATGCCAGTTAGCTAATTTCGTAGAATATAATTTTGTTCTCCACAAGATTGGTACCAAGTAATAGATAACCCCGAATGCCATGAAACCATTCCATCCAAGTGCTCCTAAATGTACGTGACCGATAACCCAGTCTGTAAAGTGACCAATTTTGTTGATGTTTTTTGTTGCCAAAAGCGGTCCTTCAAATGTTGCCATACCATAACAAGTAACTGCAACTACGAAGAACTTCAGAATAGGATTTTCTCTTACCTTATCCCAAGCTCCTCTTAATGTAAGAAGACCATTTAACATACCTCCCCAAGATGGTGCAATAAGCATGATAGAGAAACCTGTTCCCACTGCCTGTGCCCAAGCTGGTAAAGCTGTATACTGAAGGTGGTGAGGACCAGCCCAGATATATACGAAAATTAATGACCAGAAGTGAATAATAGATAGCTTGTATGAGAATACAGGTCTGTCTGCTGCTTTAGGTAAGAAATAGTACATTAAACCTAAAACCGGAGTCGTTAATACGAATGCTACTGCATTGTGACCGTACCACCACTGTACAATCGCATCTTTTGCTCCTGCGTATGCTGAATAAGATTTCCAGCCAGTGAAAGATAACGGAACTTCTAAGTTGTTGAAGATGTGAAGCATTGCTACAGCAACCCAAGTACCTAAATAGAACCAGATGGCAACATATAAGTGTCTTACTCTTCTTTTTTTGATTGTTAAAATCATATTGACCCCGAAAATGATCCAAGATACTGCAATCAGTATATCAATTGGCCATTCGTGCTCAGCATATTCTTTAGAGGTATTGATCCCCATAAAGAAGGTGATGAATGTCGCAACGATCATGAACTGCCATGTCCAGAAATGAATCCATGAAAGGGTATCACTGTACATTCTTGTTTTTAATAATCTTTGTGTAGAGTAATATACCCCAACGTAAACAATGTTACATACAAATGCAAAGATTACGGTATTGGTGTGCAACATTCTGATTCTACCAAAACCAAATGCACCGTGTGTGTTTATCAACCCTTGGATATTTCCCGATGCCAAACTGTTAATGGTTGTGTCATCTGTTCCGAAAAAGAATTCCGGAAGTTCAGGGTAGAAAAGCATTAATGCCGCCGTAAGTCCGAACGTAAACCCTATGATCCCAAAAACGATGGTCGCATAAAGAAATGCCCGAACAATACTGTTGTCATAACTAAACTTCTGTGTTTCCATATCAACTATTCACTTTTTTCTTCAATTTTATTATTTTCTCCTATTTCTTTCTCGTCATCTTTTTTGTTGCCGGTCTTATCCTTTTCTCTGACTTCATCTTCAAAAAGAATTCTGACAGCCGGAGATTCATCATCTTCAAACTGTCCTTTTCGGGCATACACTATAAACACGATCAAGAAAACCGCAGCCAAAGAAACACTGCATAAGATCATTAAATATAGAATATCCATTGGACAACAAAATTAACCTATTTTCGGGGTTCAAATTTAGTGAAAAATAATGACATTCATCACGAAATACGGTTTTCAGCTAATTTAAAATCAGTCTAAATAAGGGCTTTTAAGCACGTTTTTTGAAATATTTTCTTCCCAATATCCAAGTTGAAAGTGTAGTGAATGAAACCACTGTAATTGAACTTGCAGGCATGATTAATGCTGCAAAAAGAGGATGCATATGACCTGTTACAGCGTAACTTAAACCCACAACATTGTAAAGAAAACTGATTATAAATGTCATTTTCACAATAGTGATGGAGCCTTTTGCAACATTCAGATAGTTATCCAGATCAACTACTTTTTCCCCATTCATAATCACATCAGAAGAAGGGGTAAAGCTGTTAGAATCATCGGCAATAGCAATTCCTACATTACTTTGTTTCAATGCTCCGGCATCGTTTAGTCCGTCTCCAAGCATCGCTACTTTCATGTTTTGATTCTGGAGTTCTTTAATGTAATTAAGTTTATCTTCAGGATTTTGGTTGAAAGCCATTCCTTTGTAATTCGGGATTAACTCTTTCAATTGATTTTCTTCAGAAGAATTATCACCGCTCAGAATGAAAATTTTATAATCCGTAAGCTTGTTGAATAAGCTTTTCAGGTTTTCGCGATATTCGTTTTTAAAGATAAATTTCCCTAAAAATTCATTGTTTTTGCTGATGTAAACGGCTGTTTCAAGATTTTTGGATTCCTGATTATTGTAGCGTGCAGAACCGATTTTATAAATAGCTCCTCTCACGCTCGCTTCATATCCTTTTCCTGAAATTTCCTTGAAGTTTTCAACCGGAAAATATTCGTCTTTCGCTTCAATAAATTCATATAAAGACTTGGAAAGAGGGTGGTTGGAATTTTTTAACAGGGTTTTAATATTCAGTAAATCAAATTCTTTGATCTCAGATCCTTCAAATTTTATGTTTGATTTTTTTCTGTGGGTAATCGTTCCTGTTTTATCAAAAACAATGGTGTCCAGTTTTGCGATTTTTTCTATCGTTAAAGTATCTTTTACGTAAAACTTATTTCGACCTAAAATCCTCATAATATGACCGAATGTGAATGGTGCTGACAGCGCAAGGGCGCAGGGACAGGCAATGATCAAAATGGCAGAAATAACTTGGAACATTTTTTCCATATCCACAAACGACCAGTAAATTCCTGAAATCAGGGCAATCCCTAAAATGATGAATGTGAAGTATTTGCTGATGTTATTGGTGAGCGTATCCAATCCTGTCTCATGCTTTTTGAAAGCTTCTTTATTCCAGAGCTGTGTCAAATAACTTTGGTCTACATCTTTAATAACTTCTAGCTCTAATGAAGATCCGATTTGTTTTCCTCCTGCAAAGATCTTATCTCCCGGCTGTTTGCTGATGGCGGCACTTTCTCCTGTAATAAAGCTATTGTCAATATTTCCTTCACCATTGATCAGGATAGCATCCACAGGGATGATTTCCTGATTTCTTACCAAAATTCGGTCTCCGATTTTAATCTCAGACAGCAGAATATTATCCTGTTTTCCTTCGAAATCAACCTTGGTAACCGCAATAGGATAGAATGATTTGTAATCTCTGTCGTAAGAAAGCGCATTGTAAGTTCTTTTCTGGAAGATTTTACCTAAAAGCATAAAGAATAACAGTCCGCAAAGGGTATCGAAATAGCCCGGACCGTAATCTGTAGCAACCTCATACAAGCTTCGTCCGAAAAGAACAATAATTCCTAAAACAATAGGAACATCGATATTAACGATCTTGTTTTTTAAACCATACCAAGCCGATTTATAATAATCGGAAGCCGAATATACCACAACAGGAATGGCAAGAACGCACATTAGAGCTCTGAAAAGGCCTTTATAATGCTCCATCCAGTAGTCTTCCCCACCGATATATTCCGGGAAAGCAAGAAACATTCCATTTCCGAAAGCAAAAGCGGCAATGGCGAACTTTACCAGTAAAGATTTGTCGAGATGCTCCACATTTTTATCGGCTGTTTCAAGGCTGATAACAGGTTTGTATCCTAAATTAGTTAAAAAACTAGCTAACTCGCTTAATTTTAATTCGTTATGGTTGAATGAGATCTGTAAGGTCTTTCTTGTGAAATTAACCTGAGAATATTTAATATTCGGGTTTAATGTATGAAGGCTTTCTAATAGCCAAATGCAAGAAGAACAGTGGATTACAGGGATCTTGAATGTGACTAAACTCGTTCCGCCTTCTGAGAAATCCGTGATTTTGTCAAAAATCTCCTGTGTATCAAGATATTCGTATTGAGAAGAGTTGTCGTCCGGACGAATTCCTGCTCTTTTATTGAGTTCGTAAAAATTAGTTAAGTTGTTGATGTTCAGAATTTCGTAAACAGACTTGCAACCGTTGCAGCAGAAAGTCTTTTCGTCAAATAGAATTCTCTCTTTTTCTATCCCTTGACCGCAATGAAAACAGTTATCACTCACCTCCATAAATTATTGAACGACAAAATTATAACAATTTTTTTTGTTTATCGAGTTAAAAAGTTCTATTTTTGTGATAAATGTCATATAAAATGTCGCAGGAACAACAGATTGCAATTGAGGAGAGGTTCGCAAGAGTTTTTAATGATAAATCATTCAAGGAAAGACTTTCCAGCGCTGATTTTGAGAAATATATTAATGGTAAGAAGAAATTCAGTTTTCAGAAACATGATACCATTTTCGAAGACGGAGAAACACCAAGAGGGGTCTTTGTTTTAGAAAAAGGGGCAGCTAAGCTGTCAAAATCGGGAGCGTTTGGAAAAGATCAGATCTTAAGATTTATCAAAGAAGGGGACATCATCGGCTATCGTTCTTTACTTTGCGGGGAAAATTTCCAGGCGAAGGCTGAGGCAATGACGGATATTGAAGCTACTTTTCTACCTGCAGATATTTTTATGTATCTTTTGGAGGTAGATCCACAGCTTTCTTTTGTAATGCTTCAGAAAATTTCTTACGAATTGGGAGAGTCTTCCAATACCATTACTTTCCTTGCTCAAAAAACGGTAAGAGAAAGATTGGCGGAAATTTTACTTCTTTTAGAACAAAAATTAGGCGTAGATCCTGAAGGATTCATCAAAATTTCTTTAACGAGAGAGGAAATTGCCAATATCATCGGAACGGCTACAGAGAGTGCAATTCGTTTAATATCAGAATTTAAAGGAGATCAGCTCATCGAAGTAGACGGAAGAAATATTAAAATTCTCAACCACGATAAATTAATGAAACTAGGTCACGTAGTTTTATAAAAATCATACAAAAACTTTAAGTCGGCCTAGTGCCGACTTTTTTAACTTTAAAAAATAGATACATTATGTCTGTTCATTCTGAAATTAAAAAAGTTACGACTGAAACCTTGCGTAAAATGAAATTCGACAAGGAAAAAATTACGATGCTTACGGCATACGATTTTACCACTGCGAAAATGGTAGATGCAGGAGGAATTGATGCGGTTTTGATTGGAGATTCTGCAGCTAATGTGATGGCTGGTTTTGAAACGACATTGCCTATTACGCTGGATCAGATGATTTATCATACACAAAGTGTGGTAAGGGGAACAGACAGAGCTTTGGTTATTGCGGATCTTCCTTTCGGAACGTATCAGAGTAATCCTGATCTGGCTTTGGAGTCAGCAGTAAGAATGATGAAAGAGGGTGGCGCACATGCCATTAAAATTGAAGGCGGAAAAGAAATTTCAAAATCAATTAAAAAAATCATCAACGCGGGTATTCCGATTATGGGACATTTGGGATTAACGCCACAGTCTATTTATCAGTTCGGAACCTATAAAGTAAGAGCTAAAGAAGAGGCTGAAGCAGAAAAACTAATCAACGATGCAAAATTACTTGAAGAATTAGGTTGCTTCGGGGTTGTTTTAGAAAAAATTCCTGCAGATTTAGCTCAAAAAGTAACGGAAGCTATTTCCATTCCGACAATCGGGATCGGGGCAGGACCTCATTGCGATGGTCAGGTATTGGTGTATCACGATATGGTGGGAATGAACAAAGGTTTCAGTCCGAAATTTTTAAGAAGATATCTGGATTTATATACAGAAATTACGGGTGCGGTTTCGCAGTATGTAAAAGATGTAAAAAGCCAGGATTTTCCTAACGAAAATGAAAGTTATTAATTCATGAGAAATCAACAGTCTACTCAGGGAATGTTATCAATCATTGCTTTGCTTTGTTTAGCAGTGGGGTGGTTTCATCTTTTCTCTCCCGAAATCAATACATTACTTTCCCGAAAAGTATTCTATGTTTTAATTGGAGGAAGCTTTTTCTTACAGGCTCCTTTAATGAAAAACCAAAATTTCACCTATGCCATGTACGCTGCTGCAGCCATTTGTGTATTGGGAGGATTATTTATTCCAGTGGGAACAAGATTAGAATCTATAAAAACCGTTGGACTTTTGGGCGGAATTATTCTTTCCATTGCCAACAGACCCAACTATCGACAATAAATGATGGAGGAGCAGATTGTATATGAAGACAACCATCTGATGGTCATCAATAAAAAAGTCGGACAGCTCGTTCAGGGCGATAAGACGGGTGATGATTCTCTGTTGGAATTGATCAAAAATTTTATAAAGAAAAGAGATGACAAACCGGGAAATGTATTTCTCGGTTTGGTTCATCGTATCGACAGGCCAACTTCAGGTTTGGTGATTTATGCTAAAACTTCCAAAGCATTGTCGCGTTTAACTCAAATGGTGAAAAACCGTGAGATTAAAAAAACGTATTGGGCGGTGGTAGCGAAAGATATGATCCCGAAAACGCAAAGACTGGTTCATTATTTACAGAAAAACGAGAAGAATAATAAAGCGATTGTTTTTCCGAAAGTGACAGAGGGTGCGAAAGAGGCCATTCTTACCTATAACGTGATCAAAACGCTGGATAATTATCTTTTATTGGAAATTGATCTTGAAACGGGAAGACATCACCAGATCAGAGCGCAATTGTCAAAAACCGGCGTTCCGATTAAAGGGGATCTCAAATACGGAGCACCACGTTCCAATCCCGATGGCGGAATCAATCTTCACGCCAGAAAACTGGAATTTATTCATCCGGTGACCAAAGAAAATATTGAAATCATCGCTCCTGTTCCGCAAAATGATGCGATTTGGAGAGCCTGTGAAGAATAAATAATAACAAAAATAGAAAAGGAAACTGAAACAGATTGGGTTTCCTTTTTTTATTTGAAGCTATTTGGCTACACCGAATTGTTAATTATTTTAAGGAGCAATTTCCCGCTTTCCATTACAATTCCTCATTACGCGACTCCGCTTCGCTCCACCGCTTCATTGCGGGATTTTCATTGCAATCGGGGCTATGGCTTCAGTCATGTATTTAAATATTGACATAATTAGTCATTCCTTAAAAACCAAGTAATATTTTGATTATCAGTTTTTATGCACTTATATTTCGTAAAAAATCGTTGTAAAAAATTGCAATAAATTGTATTTTTAGGATATAAAAAGTGGCAAAATGTTAGGCAAAATAAGAGAGGATTTACAGCAGAATTTATTCAAGACCAGGCTTACGGAGCTTATTAATATGGAGCATCCGGTGGTAAAATTAGCTGGGGAGATTTCCTGGGATAAAATGGAGTCAGAGTTTGAGAAATTATTTTCAGAAAACGGAAGACCTTCTATTGCTATCCGTAAAATAGCAGGAATGCTTTTGCTCAAGGAAATGTTTAAAGAAAGTGATGAAAGTGTAATAGAGAGATGGATTGAGAATGCGTATTGGCAATATTTTACCGGAGAAACCTTTTTCCAGACAGAGCAGCCTTTCGATCCGAGCAATTTTGTACACTTCAGAAAAAGAATTGGAGATAAGGGTTTGGAATTTCTTTTGGGACAAAGCGTTTCTCTCCATCCCAAAGCCAAAACAGAAGATGAAGTTCAGGTAGATACGACGGTTCAGGAGAAGAACATTACCTTTCCTACCGATGCCAAATTAGCAAAAAAAGTAATCGACAATTGTAGAAAAATAGCAGAAAAAGAGAGCGTTGTACAAAGACAAAGCTACAGAAGAGTGAGCAAACAATTATTGCGGGACGCTTTTTTTGGACATCATCCCAGAAGACAGAAGAAGGCAAAAATGGCGAGGAAAAAGCTCAGGACGATTGGTAAAAGAGTTCTTCGGGAATTGGAAAGAAAACTTCCTAAAGATGTTTTGAAAGGCTACGAAGACGTTTTTAAAATTTACCTTAAAGCACTCACCCAAGAACGTACCACGAAAGATAAAATTTACAGTCTTCACGAGCCACAAGTTGCGTGTATTGCGAAAGGAAAATCGGGAAAAGCATACGAGTTTGGGACAAAAGTAGCAGTAGTAAGAGGTCGGAAAACAGGGATCATCAGCTCGGTAAAGAGATTTTCTGGCAATCCTCACGATAGTAAAACTCTTGAAGAATCATTGGCACAGAGTGAGAGGGTAAGAAAATCCGTTGGCGGAACAAGACCTACGAAAGCCACTACAGACAGAGGATTTAAAGGAATCAAAGAAGTGGAAGGAACAGCAATTTTGCTTCCCGCAAAAAAAGAAAAAACAAAATATGGGCAACAAGTAGCCAGATTAAGATTCCGGGCAAGAGCAGCCATAGAACCTTGTATCTCTCATTTAAAAAGAAACCACTCCTTAGGATTAAACTTCCTGAAAGGAGTGGCTGGAGATATTAATAATGCATTATTAGCAGGGATTGGATACAATTTGAAGATGAGATTGAATCAAATCAAACAACAAATTCTTCTTTGGCTCGAACTTGTTCTCCGAATCTTTTTAGGCAAATATAATTTTCAAAGTCAAAAAACAGCTTTTTAAGGAGCGACTAATTATTCTCACGTTGATTTTACAGATAACGCAGATTCATAAACCTTTCTAAAAAAATATTTTGCAATAATCTGTGAAAATCCGTGGCATCTTAGGAAGATAAAAAACCATTCGTGCATTCGTGGCATAAAAAATACGTTCCAAAATTTTATCTCTGATAAAATCCTTGCGCCTTAAAAGCATCGTGCATTAAAAAACATCTTTGCGCCCTTGCGATTCACCAACAAAAAATAGCATTGTCCATGAAAATCAATAGTATTTGAGCGAGATAAAAAACCATTCGTGCATTCGTGGCCATAAAAAAACTCCACCATCCAGCTTTTCCCAAAAATTTTGCCCATTCTAAAAAAATGTCTAACTTCGTCCCACACTTTAGGGGTGTCTGTTGAACAAACGGGCTGAGATTTTACCCTTTGAACCTGATTTCTAGATCATACTAGCGTAGGGAAAAGTAGATGACTTTTGCTGTACATTCTATTGTACAATAATGGCCATTCCTAAGGTGCATTTAAAAAAATGTTAGGAATGGAGCTCACAATCAACCACACGACCAAAAAATTCGAAGTACTTCCCGAAAATCTGGAAGCACTCATCGCTATGGAATTACCCGAAAAGAAAAAAGGGATTGCCGTAGCACTCAACAACCGCATTGTTCCGCAGTCATTCTGGGCGGAAACTATTCTCAACGACAAAGATTCAATTTTAATTATTACTGCCACTCAGGGCGGTTAATTTCCATAAAAAACAAAAATTATATGGCTCATAACATCACCCGTTCGCCGTTTTCGAACTCAAAAAAAATCTATGTTGAAGGGAAAATTCATCCCATCAGTGTAGCGATGCGCGAAATAGAACTAAGTCCGACCAAACTATCCAACGGAACTTTGGAACACAATCCTGCAGTTACCGTTTACGATACATCAGGAGCTTATACCGATGAAAATTCTGAAATTAATATTGAAAAAGGACTTCCAAGAATCCGTGAACAATGGATTTTAGACAGAAATGACGTCGAAATTCTGGACGGAATTACTTCCGAATACGGAAAAGCTAGACTTGCCGATTCAAAACTAGACAACCTGCGTTTTTCTTACAACCACAAACCGAAAGTATCAAAAGAAGGACAACAAGTTACTCAATTATACTACGCAAAACAGGGGATCATCACTCCCGAAATGGAATACATTGCCATTAGAGAAAATCAAAGAATTGAACAGTTGGATGCTGTTTCAAAAGACATGGCTTTTCAGCATCAGGGAAATAGTTTTGGCGCAAAAACGCCGAAAAATAAAATCACTCCCGAATTTGTAAGAGATGAAATTGCCGCAGGAAGGGCAATTATACCCAACAATATCAATCACCCCGAAAGCGAACCGATGATTATCGGAAGAAATTTCTTGGTTAAAATTAATGCTAACATTGGAAACAGCGCCGTTTCATCAAGCATTGAAGAAGAAGTTGAAAAAGCAGTTTGGGCATGTAGATGGGGTGCAGACACAATTATGGATCTGTCAACCGGAAAAAATATCCATGAAACCAGAGAATGGATCATCAGAAACAGTCCGGTTCCGATTGGTACCGTTCCAATTTATCAGGCTTTGGAGAAAGTAAAAGGTGTTGCGGAAGATTTAACATGGGAAATTTTTAAAGATACTTTGATCGAGCAGGCAGAACAGGGAGTTTCTTATTTCACGATTCATGCGGGAGTATTGCTGAGATATATTCATTTAACAGCAAAGCGTGTCACGGGAATTGTCTCCCGAGGCGGTTCTATCATGGCAAAATGGTGTCTTTTCCATCATAAAGAAAACTTTTTGTACACGCATTTTGAGGAAATCTGTGAAATCATGAAAAAATATGACGTTGCTTTTTCGTTGGGAGATGGTCTTCGTCCTGGCTCGATTGCCGATGCTAATGATGAAGCTCAGTTTGCGGAATTAGAAACTTTAGGAGAATTAACGAAAATTGCCTGGAAACACAACGTTCAGGTCATGATTGAAGGTCCCGGGCACGTTCCGATGCACATGATTAAAGAAAATATGGAGAAGCAGTTGGAAGTATGCGATGAAGCTCCTTTTTACACATTAGGCCCTTTAACGACGGATATTGCGCCAGGTTATGACCACATCACTTCGGGAATCGGAGCTGCGATGATTGGTTGGTTTGGATGTGCAATGTTGTGTTATGTAACGCCCAAAGAACATCTAGGACTTCCGAATAGAGACGATGTAAAAGTAGGAGTGATTACCTATAAACTGGCGGCTCATGCTGCAGATTTAGCGAAAGGTCATCCCGGAGCTCAATACCGGGACAATGCTTTGAGCAAGGCCAGATTTGAATTCCGTTGGGAAGATCAGTTCAATCTTTCATTGGATCCGGAAACAGCAAGGTCTTATCATGATGAAACCCTTCCGGCGGATGGGGCAAAAATTGCACATTTCTGTTCGATGTGCGGACCAAAATTCTGTTCCATGAAAATTACTCAGGAAATCCGCGAATCGGCAGAAAAAGGAATGTTCGACAAATCACAGGAATTTATCGAAAAAGGGAAAGAAATTTATATATGATCATCGTCATTACCCCCGAAGAACGGAAAAAAAATGAAGTTGAGTTAATTAATGAACTATTTCATGAAGGATTGGATTTACTTCACGTCAGAAAACCTTTCATCAATTCAGAAGAAATGACGGGTTTTATTCAAAATATAGATTTGAAATTTCATGCTCAATTGGTTTTGCATAGTCATTACGATGTAGCAGAAACCTTCAATATCTCAAGACTTCATTTCAGAGAAATTGATAGACAAAATGGTTTGTTTAAAGCTTTTAAAGATAAAATAATGTCTACATCTGTTCACGATATTGAAACGTTTAATGAATTGAATGCAGATTGGGAATATGCTTTTGTCAGTCCGGTCTTTCCGAGTATCTCTAAAAAAGGCTACGGTGAAAATTCGACTATTTTAAGGGATATTAAAAAGCGAGACAATTCAAAGGTAAAATTAATTGCTTTGGGAGGAATTGATGAAAAAAATATCACTAAAGCTTTTGAAAATACGATCGATGGGATAGCTCTTTTAGGCGCAGTATGGCAAAGTGATTCACCAATACGGTTATTTCGGAAAATAATGAAAATGAAGTCAACAAAATACTAATGGAAAAATTACAATACCTCTCTCAAGGATTTACCATAGAAGATCAGGAACTGAACATCCGAAAAGCACTTGACAACGGAGTAAAATGGATTCAGGTTCGCTGGAAAAATGCTCCCGAAAATGAATTCATCAGGCTTTGTGAAATTTCAAAAAAATTATGTGCAGATAACCAAGCGGTTTGTATCATCAACGATCATGTTCAAATTGCAAAAGAAATTGATGCCGACGGCGTTCATTTAGGTTTAAAAGATACATCCATTGAAATTGCCAGACACATTTTAGGAGAAAATAAAATCATTGGTGGAACGGCAAATAAGATTTCAGATGTTCTTCAGAGAATGGCTGAATCTTGTGATTATATTGGTTTGGGTCCCTTAAGATTTACGTCAACTAAAGAACAGTTAAGCCCGATTTTAGGATTTGAAGGCTATCAAAATATCATTGATGGCTTAAAAGAAAAATCAGCAGAAATTCCAAAAATATTTGCCATTGGTGGAGTCGTTTTGGAAGATATTGAATTATTACAACAAATCGGAATTTATGGAGTCGCAGTTTCTGGACAAATTACTAATGAGCCAGCGGTTGTGACTAAATTTAAAAAGGTATTACAATGAAAAATCAAGAATTAAGAATAGCAGACAGAACTTTTGAATCCCGATTGTTTTTAGGAACAGGAAAATTCGGAAGTCTTTCAGAAATGGCAGAATCTATCATCGCTTCAGGTTCAGAAATGGTAACCATGGCGTTGAAGAGAATCGATTCTGAATCTACGGAGGGAGATTTATTAAGCTCTTTACAATCTACAAACGTTCATCTTTTACCGAATACTTCAGGGGCAAGAACGGCTAAGGAAGCAGTTTTGGCAGCACAATTGGCAAGAGAAGCCTTGGAAACCAACTGGGTGAAGTTAGAAATTCATCCCGATCCAAAATATCTGTTGCCTGACCCGATTGAAACATTGTATGCTACGGAAGAATTGGCAAAATTAGGATTTATCGTCATGCCTTACATTCATGCAGATCCGGTTTTGTGTAAACGCTTGGAAGATGCGGGAACAGCGGTGGTAATGCCTCTGGGAGCACCAATCGGAACGAATAAAGGTTTAAAAACTTTAGATTTTTTAGAAATTATTATCGCTCAGAGTAATGTTCCGGTTGTTGTAGATGCTGGAATTGGTGCGCCTTCCGATGCGGCGAAAGCCATGGAAATGGGTGCTGATGCAGTGTTAGTGAATACAGCGATTGCAGTGGCGCAAAATCCTATCAATATGGCGTTGGCTTTTAAAGAAGGAGTAATTGCCGGAAGAAGAGCTTTTGAATCTGGTTTGGGAGCGATTGGAAATCATGCTGAAGCTTCAAGTCCGTTGACTTCATTTTTATTTGATTGATACACAGAATAGAAGAGTCCCGAAGGGATGATTTAATAAAGAATAGGATGAAGTCCTATTTATAAGTGGTGTTTGCAATTTATTTTGATTAAAACTAAATTTTATGAAGAGTTTTAAAGATTTTTTTGAAAAATATCAATGGGAAGAAGTGAAAATAAAGCTTGAAAAAGTGACATTATACGATGTCGAAACGAGTCTTCAGAAAAAGAATAAAACCATAGAAGATTTTTTGAATTTTCTTTCACCTGTTGCTGCTCAGAAATTAGAAGTCATGGCGAAAATGACTCAACTGCTTACTCAAAAACGTTTCGGGAAAACAATTCAGTTGTATGCGCCGCTGTATCTGAGTAATGAATGTCAGAATATTTGTACGTATTGCGGTTTTAGCTTAGATAATTCAATTAAAAGGAAAACACTTTCCAACATAGAATTGATGATGGAAGCAATGGTCTTGAAATCAATGGGAGTAAACCATGTTCTGTTGGTAAGCGGTGAAGCCAATAAAACGGTAGGAATTGATTATTTTCTGAATGCGATTAAGCTTTTAAAACCTCATTTCGCCAATATTTCGATTGAGGTTCAGCCTTTGTCGGAAGGAGAGTATCTGCAACTGCATGAGGCGGGAGTGAATGCAGTTTTGGTGTATCAGGAAACCTACCATCAGGAAGTGTATAAAGAATATCATCCGAAAGGAAAAAAGTCGAATTTCAATTTTCGGCTGGAAACCCCCGACAGAATCGGGAAAGCCGGGATTCATAAAATGGGATTGGGCGTTTTGTTGGGACTTGAAGATTGGAGAATTGACAGTTTTTTCAATGCACTTCACATCGATTATCTTCAAAAGCAGTATTGGAGAAGTAAATTTTCTGTTTCATTTCCGAGACTTAGACCAGCTGAAGGAATTATCGAACCGAATTTTATCATGTCCGATAAAGATTTACTACAATTAATCTGTGCCTACCGAATTTGGAATGAAGATCTGGAAATTTCAATTTCAACGAGAGAGAATGAAAAATTCAGGAATAATATCATTTCGTTGGGAGCAACGGCGATGAGCGCTGCATCAAAGACGAATCCTGGAGGTTACGCGGTAGATAAAGAATCACTGGAACAATTTGAAACCAGTGATGAAAGAAGCATGGAAGAAATGAAAAATATCATTAAAAAAGCTGGGTACGACCCAATAATGAAAGATTGGGACGCTGTTTATAGTGGAATTCAAATTTAAAAGGTTTGAATTAAACTAAATGGTGCTATCATTTGCTGAATGAAATGCCCTTGCGAACGAGAATACACATAACAATTTTAAAAATTAACCTTGCGCCTTTGCGTTAAAAATCAAAAAAATGAAAAACGAAGACATCTTCGCAAGATATAACCGACAAATTTTCATCGAAGAAATCGGATTAGAAGGTCAGCGGAAAATAATGAATTCCAAAGTTTTGATCATTGGAGCAGGAGGTTTGGGTACCCCTGTTATTCAATATCTGGCGGCGGCGGGAGTCGGTACTTTAGGCGTTGCTGATTTTGATGAGGTTGAGCTCCATAATTTAAACCGACAAGTTATCCACAATGAAAAATCAGTTGGTATTTCTAAAGTGAAAAGTGCTGAATTGTTTGTGAAAAATCTCAATCACCATGTCAATTTTATTGGAATTGAAAAGAAAATTGATGATGAAAATGGTGAAGAAATTATTTCTCAATTTGATTTAATTATCGATGGTTCTGATAATTTCAAAACAAGATATTTGGTCAATGATGCTTGTGTAAAGTTGGAAAAACCTTTGGTTTACGGAAGTATTCTGGGTTTTTCGGGACAGGTTGCAATTTTCAATTACAATGGAAGCAAAAACCTAAGAGATATTTTCCCCGAACCACCTTTTGATGAAAACCTTCCGGATTGCGACAGTCTTGGAGTTTTAGGTTCTTTGCCTGGAATTGTGGGAAGCATGATGGCGAATTTAGCCTTAAAGATTATTACCGATCTGCCTTTGCAGTTTAATCAATTGACTTTGATCGATACCCTAAACTGGCGTTTCCAAACGATTGAATTTTAAACATAAATCAACCACCAAAAAAATTCCCCTCCCTTGGAGGGGTGTAAAAAATTCTTTGAATTTTTGACGGGGTGGTTTCACAAAAATCCCATCAAATTTTTTGACAAAAGCCATAAAATATCATAAAAAAAGCGGACTAAAGTCCGCTCCTATTGATTAAGTATTGAGTTTTAAATTTTAAAAATTAGTGAATATTAGTGCAAAGCATTAGTGTAATTTGTGTTTAAACAAAAAGACTTATTGTCCTTGGCTCATCACTCCACCATTATTCTCGGTTTGAGTAGTCGTTTTGATCATATTCGGATCTTCTTTTGCCAGCTTGTTTTTGGTTGGTATTTTATAATTAACAGAAATTCCGAAGCTTCTGCTATCAAATTTATTGGATGTATAAACGCTTCCTCCTGCTGAACGGGCGATGATCACACTTTTATTCTGATTAAAAATGTCTCTCGCGTACAATGAAAGGTTTAATCTGTCCGTCATGAATTTCTTTGAAATGGTAATATCCAATGCATTATTAAGCGGTTTTTCAAGCTCAAAATAATAGAAGTTTCCTCTTGCCGGAATGATGTTATAATTAGCCTGTAGACGAACATCTTTTGGTAAAATAAATTGTCCCATCACGCTGAAAATCCAGAACCCTTTGGCTTTAATATCCGGCATTTCCTGAAGTTGATATCCCGTGTAGAGATATAATAAATTCATTTTATCAGGGTTTACATTAAACTTCATCAACTCACTGAAAGGTTTTGTAAACAACATAAAAGGAATCGGCATTCCAAAGCTGAAATTATGGGTTCTCAAACTGTTAACCTGTACCTGCTCATTTCTGATGAGATTATTTTCTCTGGAAACTCTCTGTACGATCTGATTATTTACCCAGCTTGTGTTGTAACTGATATAAGCATAATCGAATGCACTGATCTTAAATTCAGCATTATCGTAAATGGTAGGCTGAAGATTCGGGTTTCCGTTGGAAGTTAGGGTATTGTTCTGTAAAGTGGTATTATTCGGATTCAATAATGATACACTTGGCAGACTGATTTTCTTATTATAATTAAGATTGACAAAAAGCTGCTTCATCAGGTTATACTGAATGCTTGCGTTTGGAAATACCTTGAATTTTTTAAATGCATTCAAATCCTTTTGCTCCACCTCATTATTGGTGTTGAACATTCTTGTCACTCCAGTAATATCGTAGTTTTCAGCCCTTGCGCCGGCAATGAAATCAAACTTTTTAAGCTTTGCCTGAAATTCCACATATCCGGAAGTCGTTTGTCTTGTATAATCTAAATTAACGATGCTTCGATCTTTTGTTTTAAAGTCCTGCTGATCAAACAAACCTCCGAAACTTACTTTTCCTTCATCTAAAATTTTTAAAGGCTGTGAGTAATCTACCTTAAAATTATACACATTGAAGTTGGATGAATTGTCCAATAGGTTTAGGCTGTTGCTGCTTTGCTGATTAAATTCAGAATCATTATTGGTATACACAAATTTAAAATCCAGTTTTCTGTTTTTATCACTGAATTTTTTCTGATACGTTACCGAAGCTTCCTGTCTTAAACCTTTTGTATCACTCGTAAAATTACTTCTGTTGAATCCGTTTACAAATTCATCCGAAACAATAGACGAACCGTTGTTATTGTGCGTAATGTCATAATTTACCAACAATCGGTCTTTTCCAAGTTCAAACGTAAAAGCTGAATTCAGATAATACGTTCTCCCCAATGAGTTGGAATGGTTTTTACTCAACGCATCAAATTCAGAATCTGATAAGCTTTCACGATAATACTGACCTAAATTCACCTGCCATCCAAACCATTTATTTCTTGAGTTTAACGCAATGGAATTGTTGAATCTGCTTCTGTATTTATCATAATTGGAAAATCGGTAGCCTCCGTTGTACACTGCGGTAAGATAGTTTTTTGCCGATTTACTGGTGATGATATTCAAAATAGCACTTCCCGAAGTGGCCGGAAATTCTGCTCCGGGCTGAGTAATGATCTCAATTCTCTCTACCGAATTGGCGGGCATTCCTTCCATAAAGGCAGTCAGCTCATTGCTGGAAATGTTCAGCGGCCTTCCGTCCATATACACTTCCAGAGGTTTTCCCTGATACATCATTCCTACCATTTCCGAAGCAACAAGACCGGGAAGTTTTTTAATTCCTTCCATCAACGATCCGGAATTCAGGCTCGGTTGCTCCGAAAAATCGAAGATCGTACGATCTGCTTTCTGTTCAACGGCTTTTTTAGTTTTGGTAAGAGTTACCTCTTCAATTTGTTTCTCTTTCGTTTCTTGGTTATTAGTTTTTTCCTGGGCATACGTTAGTACAGACCCAATAGAAAATAGCGCAATAATTGTTCTCTTCATATTGTTTTTCTACTATTTGGTTAGACGCAGAAAAGTATTTTTTGTTACAAATGAATTATTGAACTCTGTCTTTTTCGTCGAAATTGATATTTTTCTTGCTGATTTTCTTCTTATTGCCACCGAAAGTATAATTTACGCTCAAACGAAAACTTCTTCCGTCCCAGTAATTGTTCATATATTGCGTATTGTCAGCAAAGGTCATATTTCCGCGGTATCTTTGGGCAAAAATATTCGTTACGGTAGCATTAATTTGTAATTGTTTTTCCATCAGAGATATTTTAATTCCGGAATTTAAATTAGAGAAATTTTGGAAAGAAGTATTGACATTTTTGTAAGGTAAATCCTGGCTGTAATTCAGGAAAAAGGCGAGCGTTTTTGATTTGTTTAAAGTAAAAGTATTATTGAATAAATAACTTACGGAGTATCCCTTCTGTGTTTTGGCATTCACATTGAAAACGTCAGAAGTTTGATAGGAAGCATTTCCGGATAAAGTGGTTTCCCAGAACTTAAAAAATGTGTCGGTGTAAGAAAAGTTCATTCCGTAAAAATTATTGTTGTAATAATTCAGGTAAGTTCCGATAATATCCAGTTCAGCATTATCTTTAATGGACGAGATTTGTCCAAACGCATTTTTTAGTTTTAAATAATAAATGCTGGCAGAAAATTTACTGTTATAAACATATCCTAGTTCAAAATTATTAATATAGGATGGTGTTAATAAAGGATTTCCTGAAGAATAAGAATACGGATTAGAATACCATCGGAAAGGGTTCAAATTACTCATGCTCGGACGGTTGATTCTTCTTGAATACGAAAGGCTAAATACATTTTTGTCTTTTTTATAAGAAACGAAAGCAGATGGAAACCATTGTCCGTAATTGTACTTATTTTTTGAATTGGTAGAAGGTGAAAAGCTTTCTGCAAAAGTATTTTCATAACGAAGTCCGGCTTTTGTTTCCCAATGCTCACCAAAACCTTTAGCATAACTAAAATAGGCCGCATAATTTTCCTCCTGATAATTAAAAAGATTGGCTTTTTCTTGATCTGCAACGTACTGATTATTGACTAAATTGAAATATTGTAAGTCGGAAGCGTTTTTAAACTGATTAAATTTCACACCGGTTTCGATATTTCCGAATGAAAAAGGAAGCTCCAGATCCGCCTGTGCAGAGAAAATTTGTGGCGAGATCAAAGACGTGGTCTTTACATCCTGAACAGAATTATCTGAACTTTTCAAAGTAGAAAAATTTACTTCCGTATCGGAATTATTTTTATAAAAATTCCCGGCAATGCTTAATTTTTTTCCAAGAGAATCCAGCTTAAGATCGTAATAAGCACTCAGCGTATGGGTCGGAAGTTTTTCGCGGTGAAATGTGTTGGTGAGTAATTGCTCTTCTACCTGATTTTCACTGATGTTTCTGGTGGTATTTACAATATCCATCCCTGATTTTTGGTGGGCATAAATATATTCTACACCAATTTCTGAATTTTTGTTGATTTTATACGACATCGTGAGGCTGGGAGTTACCTCTTTCCACATGTCTCTTCTTACAGAATTGCTGTAGTTTTTTGAGATCCCGATAATATCATAATTTTCATCGGTACGTTTTGCAGAATCATAATAATTAAATTTCAAACTGCTGCTGAATTTTTCAGTCTGATAATTCAATGTGCCGTTATCACTGAATCCGGAATAGGTTCTCTGGATTAAATTCGCATTGATATTTCCGCTAAAACCTAGATTCGGATTTTTTTTCAGAATAATATTAATCAGTCCGCTGTTTCCCTGTGCTTCATACTTTGCCGGTGGAGTGGTGATAACCTCGATTTTAGCAATATTTTCTGAACGGATAGCTTTCAGATAATTTAAGAGAGCGGTTCCTGAAAGGTTCAGCATTCTGCCGTTAATCATCACATTGACGCTGCTTTTCCCTGTAATTGAAATGCTGCCCATATTTTCATCCACTTTCAGCATCGGAACATTCGCCAGGGTTTCCGAAGCATCCATTCCCTGAGAAGCGATGGAAGCTTCTACATTAAAGATCAATCGGTCAGCTTTTCTTTCCAGCAATTTTTTCTTTACCAAAAGGTTGATCTGTTCAATGTTTTTAATACTGTCTTTTTTTACCTGTCCGAAAATAGAGGTTGAAATTAGACTTGCAATAATGATATACTGTAGTTTCATGGTTGTTGTTTTTTGATGTTCCAAAATTAATGGCTCTTAAAACCTTGTGAAACAGCATTTAGATGAAGGGTCGTTTTTATAGGATTAATATATTTTCGTCGGAGAAAAATGGGTGTTCATAGATTTTCAAGGCAGCGCTTTCATTTTCCTACTTATTTTTATGAAATGAATAAAACCATTTTTTTTTCAGGTTTAGTGTTGATGTATTCTTGTATACATAACCATAGAGTGGATGTTTGGAAAACAATAACCATAGCTCCAAGAGAAAGTATAAGTATTGATCACGTGAAGGCGCCTGCAACAATAGAGGTGAAAAATCTGTCAGAAGAAAAGATTGCACTAGTTTCTTCACTTAATATGCCTAATGAAATATCAGGCAAATCAGAATTTACATACAGATTGCCTAAAAAAGGAATCTTAAAATTAGAGAATAGAAGTAGCTATCCGGTTTCCATCGATTTCCACTATTATTCGTCCCGTAGTATTATGGTTAATAATAAAGAATTTAGATAAACAGATATTACAATTCATCGGAGAAAATGAAGCGTTCATCGAAAATCAACATTTGAATTTCAAGGAAAACCTATTTTTGTGATATGAAAACAAACAAACTAATATACCTGCACCTTTTTTTCTGGGGAATTTACCTTATCGGTTCTATTCTTATCCCATATTTTGTATTTCATTCAGAAAAGATCATTTTGAATATGACCTTTTTTCTGACGAGTTTTATCTGTTTTTATGTGAACTATTTTTTGGTGGTTCCGAATTTCTTTGATGCAGGTAAACTCTATAAGTCGGTGATTGCATTTTTGCTGAGTGTTACCTGTTTTGTGACGGTGCGCTATTCTGTAGAAGAAATGTTGCTGCCTGCCACTCTTGGTTTTAGAAATTATATGGAGGGGACCAGCTTTGGATTTTATTTCTTCGATAATATTTTTTATAGCAGCACTACTATTTTTATCAGCACCACTTTTTGGTTTTTTAAATATTTTATACAGGCCGAACAGGAAAAAACGGAATTGATTGAAGCTAAAAAAACAGCAGAATTACAGGCCTTAAAAACACAGATTAATCCACATTTTATTTTTAATTCGTTAAATAATATTTATTCTCTGGTGTTTCAGAATTCAGAAAAAGCCTTGCCTGCATTGGAAGAATTGAGTCAGCTGTTGAGATACAGCACCAAAGATCTGGGAGAAGATAGTATTACGTTAGATAAAGAGATCGGGTATATTGATAGTTTAACGGCTCTGGAAAAATTGAGAATTAAAAGACCAGAATTATTAATTATTGAAAAAAATATCAATCATCCGAAACTGAATATTTCACCAATGATTTTGGTTCCTTTTGTAGAAAATGCTTTTAAACATGGCGATTTTAAAGATAAAGGTTTTGAAATGAAAATCTCTGACGACCATCAAACCCTGCATTTTTATCTTTTAAACCATAAAAAAGACCGTATGAAAGATGCCGTCTCAGGGATAGGAATCGATAATGTGAAGAAGAGACTGGCCATTTTATATCCAAAAAAACATGAATTAACCATACAGAACTCGGAAACGGAATTTATCGTAGATTTAAAAATTGATTTACGAAATGAATAAGATTAAATGTATTGTCGTAGATGACGAACCGCTGGCAATTTCCCTGCTGGAAAGTTATGTACAGAAGGTTCCGTTTTTAGAGCTGGTTTTTTCAACAGAAAATCCGATTGAAGCATTAGATTATATTCAGAAAAATGAATCGGATCTTGTGTTTCTGGATATTCAGATGCCGGAACTTACAGGAATTAATTTTATGAAAATTCTCGGTGATAAACAGAAATATATTTTAACAACCGCTTATTCCGAATATGCTTTAGAGGGCTACGATCATCATATTGTGGATTATCTTTTAAAACCGATTTCGTTTGAACGATTTTATAAAAGTGCTTTAAAAGCTCAGGAACGATTTGTGGTAAATGAAACTAAAGAAGATGCTCATTTTTTTGTGAAATCTTCCGGACAGCAACACAGAATCAACTTTGAAGATATTCTGTATGTGGAAAGCATCAAAGATTACGTGAATATCAGGACTTCTGAGCAGGAATATATCGTCCTTGACACTTTAAAATCAATGGAGCAACAGCTTCCTGAAAGTTCATTTGCAAGAATTCATAAGTCTTTTATCATTAATTTACATCAGATTAAAAATGTTTCAACCAAAAAAGTGACCTTAATCTCCGAACAGGAAATCCCGATAGGAGAGAGTTACCGAATGAATCTTCTCACGAAAATAAAATAGGTTTAGTGGCTGGAGGTTTGAGGCTGGAAGAGTATTACAGTTTTTTAATTATGCCTCCCATTAACCTCCCGCCTCCATCATCCAGCTCCCATCCTTTAATTCCCAAAATAAAAAAGCAGTTCCAAACGAAACTGCTTTTTCTATGATGAATTAAATCTAACAATTAATTCTCCTGTTGTTTGATTAAGTTCAAGGCAGAACCTGCTTTAAACCAGTCAATTTGTTGCTCGTTATACGTATGGTTGGCGATAACGATATCTTTAGTTCCGTCTTTGTGAACGAATTCTAATGTCAATTGTTTTCCCGGAGCAAACTGGTCAAGATCTAAGAAATTAACCGTATCATCCTCCTGAATTTGGTTGTAATCTGCTTCATTAGCGAAAGTAATTCCTAACATTCCTTGTTTTTTAAGGTTAGTTTCGTGGATTCTAGCAAATGATTTTACCAATACCGCTTTTACTCCCAAATGTCTAGGCTCCATTGCAGCGTGTTCTCTTGAAGAACCTTCACCGTAATTTTGGTCACCCACAACGATTGTTGGAACTCCAGCAGCTTTGTAAGCTCTTTGTACAGCAGGAACTTCGCCGTATTCACCCGTTAATTCATTTTTAACGTTGTTGGTTTCCATATTGTAAGCATTGACTGCGCCGATCAGCATATTATTTGAAATATTATCAAGGTGACCTCTGTATTTCAACCATGGCCCTGCCATAGAAATGTGGTCGGTGGTACATTTCCCAAAAGCTTTAATTAAAACTTTAGCCCCTTCGATATTTTTACCATCCCAAGCAGGGAACTCTTCCAACAGCTGAAGTCTGTCCGAAGTAGGGCTTACATTCACCACAACAGAAGAACCATCCTCAGATGGCGCCTGATAACCGTTGTCATCTACTGCAAAACCTTTTGATGGTAACTCGTATCCTTTAGGCTCATCCAATTTAATCTGCTCTCCAGCTTCGTTGGTTAAAGTATCTGTAATCGGGTTAAAATCTAATCTTCCTGAGATAGCCACTGCAGCCACCATTTCAGGAGATGCTACGAAAGCGTGCGTATTTGGGTTACCGTCTGCTCTTTTGGCAAAGTTTCTGTTGAAAGAGTGAATAATTGAGTTTTTCTCTCCTTTATCAGCCCCTTCTCTGTCCCATTGTCCGATACAAGGTCCACAAGCGTTGGTAAATATTCTTGCGTTTTCAAATTTTCTGAAAGAATCTAAGAAACCGTCTCTTTCCGCGGTAAATTTCACCTGCTCAGAACCAGGATTGATTCCTAAAATAGCTTTTGGTTTCACACCTTTAGCTACCGCATCTTCAACGATAGAAGCTGCTCTTGATAAATCTTCGTAGGAAGAGTTGGTACAAGAACCAATTAATGCCCATTCCACTTCCAAAGGCCATCCGTTGGCTTCTGCTTTTGCTCTGAATTCCGCAACCGGAGTCGCCAAATCCGGAGTGAAAGGTCCGTTTAGATGAGGTGTTAATTCTGAAAGGTTGATTTCAATTAATTGATCAAAATATTGCTCTGGATTCGCGTAAACTTCTGCATCGCCAGTTAAGTGTTCTGCAATTTTATCGGCAGCATCTACAACATCCTGTCTTCCTGTTGCAGAAAGATATCTTCTCATAGAATCATCATATCCGAAAGTAGAAGTGGTAGCTCCGATTTCTGCACCCATGTTACAGATTGTCCCTTTCCCTGTCGCAGAAAGAGACTCTGCTCCTTCCCCGAAATATTCTACGATGCAACCTGTTCCTCCTTTTACGGTAAGAATTCCGGCCACTTTCAGGATAACATCTTTTGCAGAGGTCCATCCATTCATTTTTCCGGTAAGTTTTACACCGATCAGCTTTGGCATTTTAAGCTCCCAGGCCATTCCTGCCATTACATCTACTGCATCTGCACCACCAACACCAATAGCAACCATTCCTAAACCTCCTGCATTTACCGTGTGAGAGTCGGTTCCGATCATCATTCCTCCCGGGAAAGCATAATTTTCCAATACAACCTGGTGGATAATCCCTGCTCCAGGTTTCCAGAAACCAATTCCGTATTTATCACAAACCGAGCCCAAGAAATTAAAAACTTCCGAGTTCTTATTAAGACCTTCTTGTAAATCTGCCTGTGCACCAACTCTTGCCTGAATCAAGTGATCGGCGTGAGCGGTTGATGGAACGGCAACTTTAGCTTTTCCTGCCTGCATAAATTGCAAAAGTGCCATCTGCGCCGTTGCATCCTGCATGGCGACTCTGTCCGGAGCGAAATCTACATAAGAATTTCCTCTTTCGTGTTCCTGTGTGGCATTTCCTTCCCAAAGGTGGGTGTAAAGGATCTTTTCTGAAAGTGTCAGTGGTTTTCCTGTGATCTGTCTTGCCGCAGCAATTCTCTCAGGATAACGTTCGTACACTTTTTTGATCATATCAATATCAAAAGTCATATCTGATTTATTTTTCGTTTAATTTTTGTTTTTTAATTCAAAAGAATCTTCATCATTTAGTAATCAAACTCTGTTCCTATAAGGTTTACAAGCACATTAATATGATAAATAACTAAGATAATTTATAACTATCAATTTAAGGAAAAATAAAACTTTAGATGTTGATTTACATCAAAATAATTCCTGAGAGCCTTAAATGGAATCGTTCTAAAAAAAGGAATTTATTTTTTATCATTAGGTATAACTATCATGTATTTCTTTGATCTTTAAAAGCAATTGAAATATAGTTTCCGCAGGTGTTTTTAAATGATAAAGCACCTCTGTGATGGCTGCCTTCTTATGTGTTAATGGGCTTATTCTGTGTTTTTTATTGATGATATTTTAATGATAAGGTGGTTGTTGTTGTAATATAATTATATTTTGTTATGAATTTTTTGTTTTTTAATTATAGCTGAAAATAGTTTTTTTGGTAGATTTACATATAATTATAATCACTTTTTAGTGAATTGTAGTTGCTTTAATTTATTCTAGCAAAAAATACCAAACAACAAATATTAATATCATGAACAAAAAAAAACTAAAACCGTATGTAAATTTTAGACCTGCTATTGCCGATATAATTCGGAAATCAGGCCTGTTGTTTTTATTACTCTTTGGAGTGGTTTCGCAAATGAATGCACAACGAACCGTTGAAAAACTCAATCGGGGTCTCGTAGCAATGCGATTAAATGCCAATCAGGTTTACGTAGGCTGGAGAATGCTGGGGACCGAAGAACCCAATACAAGCTATAATCTGTATTATAATAATGTAAAAGTGGCGGAAAGCCCTTTTACAACGACTACCAATTTTAATCATAATATTACAACCAACGGAACTTATACCGTTCGCGCCATAATTAATGGGGTAGAGCAGCCTGCATCAGAATCTGCTACTGTTTGGGCCAATCAATATCTGGATATTCCTATGCAAGTACCGGCTGGTGGTACGACTCCGGACAATGTTGCTTACACCTATAGTGTAAACGATTGCAGTGTTGGTGATGTAGATGGAGACGGGCAATATGAATTGTTTGTAAAATGGGATCCTTCCAATAGTAAAGATAATTCACAATCAGGTTACACAGGGAATGTTTATATTGACTGTTATCGTTTGGACGGAACACGTCTCTGGAGAATAGATTTAGGTAAGAATATTCGTGCCGGGGCGCATTATACCCAATTTGTGGTTTATGATTTAGATTCCGACGGTAAAGCAGAAATTGCATGCAAGACTGCCGACGGAACTAAAGACGGAACAGGAATCGTTATTGGAGATGCTAATGCAGATTATAGAAATTCAAGTGGATATGTTTTGTCCGGTCCCGAATTTTTAACTGTTTTTAATGGATTAACGGGCGCGGCCATGTCTTCAACCAATTATTTACCGGCACGTGGAACAGTTTCCAGCTGGGGAGACAGTTATGGTAACCGCGTAGACCGATTTGTTGCAGCGGTGGCTTACCTTGATGGAGAAAAACCAAGTTTAATAATGGGACGGGGCTATTACACAAGGCTGGTGCGTGTTGCCTGGGACTGGAGAAATAATACACTTTCACAACGATGGATTTTTGATAGCAATACTTCAGGAAATTCAGCTTATGCAGGAATGGGAAATCATCAAATGACCATAGGCGATGTGGATGGTGATGGTAAAGATGAAATATTCAATGGTTCCAGTGCAATAGATGATAACGGCGGAAAGTTATTCGCAAACACGTTAGGGCATGGGGACGCTCTACACATGAGTGATATGGATCCTGATCGTCCAGGGCAGGAAATCTGGATGTGTCTCGAAGAAAAAAGCAAATATAAAACCAACGGTCTTGTGCTTCTAGATGCTAAAACAGGAGCTACGATATGGGGAATTCCTGCCACAGGCGACATAGGCCGTGCTAATGCAGCAGATATTGACCCACGTTACAAAGGTTATGAATGTTTTGGAAGTGCAAATGGCGTAAACTATTTAATGGATTGCAAAGGAAATCTAATCAGCAATAAAAAACCGACACAAAATTTTTCTATCTGGTGGGATGGAGATTTGAACCGTGAATTATTAGATTCGAATAAAATAGATAAATGGGATTATACCAATGGAAAAACCGTTAATATACTTACTGCTACAGGGTATTCATCAAACAACACCACAAAAGCTACCCCATGTTTAAGTGCTGATATTTTTGGCGATTGGCGGGAGGAAGTGATATTTCGTAAAGAAGATAATTCTTCCGTAAGGATTTATACGACCAATATAGCTACACCCCATAAATTGTACACTTTGATGCACGATACTCAATATAGAACGGCTATTGCATGGCAAAATTCAGCTTACAACCAGCCTCCTCATCCAAGTTTTTATTTAGGTGTAGACATGGCAGCGCAAACAAAGCCCAATATTGTTACTGCGGGAGCAAATGCATTTCAGAAGGTACTATCAGCTAATGCAGTGATTTATCCAAATCCTGCCGGTCAGACTTTTACGATTAAAGCGTAAGGAGAATTTACGTACAATATTCACAATATGTTAGGGGCAAAGATAGGTTCTGGGAAAGGAAGAAACCAGGCTGAAGTGATATCATCGGCTTCGGGAGTATTTGTCGTGACCGTTCAATCTGAAAAAGGAATTTCGACGATTAAATTGATAAAAGAGTAGGAGAAATTGATATTCTTTTTTCACTAAGATTAATTCCATAAAAAAAGAAAGATTTTAAATCCATTGGACTTAAAACCTTTCTTTTTTATATTGAATGTAAAAGCCTTTCGGCTTTAATCTAAAATCAATTAATGACCAACGGTAACCAGTTCTTTGATAGACGGAACGAAAGTCGTTAAATCAATACCTTCCACAGCTGCTTTGTATTCTTCGATACTTGGAATTCTTCCGATGATCGCAGAAAGAACAACAACCGGAGTTGATGCTAATAAAGATTCACCTTTTTTACGTTCAGAATCTTCCACAACTCTTCCCTGGAAAAGACGCGTAGAAGTTGCTACAACAGTATCTCCTTTCTCAGCTTTTTCCTGGTTACCCATACAAAGGTTACATCCGGGACGCTCAAGGTACATCATATTTTCATACTGAGTACGAGCTTCGCCTTTCGGAGCTGCATCGTTGAATTCGAAACCTGAATATTTCTCTAATAATTCCCAGTCGCCTTCAGCTTTTAACTCGTCAATGATATTATAAGTAGGAGCTGCAACAACTAATGGAGCCTGGAATTCTACTTTACCATTTTGTTTTTCAATGTTTTTCAACATCTGAGAAACGATCTTTAAGTCACCTTTGTGAACCATACAAGAACCTACGAAACCAAGATCAACTTTTTTCTCACCTCCGTAGAAAGTAAGATCTCTGATCGTATCGTGCGTATATCTTTTAGAAACATCGTCGTTGTTTACATCCGGGTCAGCAATCATTGGTTCAACGATTACATCAAGATCTACAACAACTTCAGCGTAATATTTAGCATTAGCATCCGGAGTTAAAGCAGGTTTGTCACCACACTTAATTTCCTCGATTCTCTTGTTTGCTTTATTAATTAAACCTTGAAGAACGTGATTGTGATTATCCATTCCTTTATCGATCATAATCTGGATTCTGCTTTTCGCAATTTCCAATGATTCGATCAACGTATCGTCTTCAGAGATACAGATAGAAGCTTTAGCTTTCATTTCTGCAGTCCAGTCTGTAAATGTAAACGCCTGGTCAGCCGGAAGTGTTCCGATGTGAACCTCGATAATTCTACCTTGGAAAACATTCTCTCCATCGAATTGCTTTAACATCTGAGCCTGAGTGGCGTGAACTACATCACGGAAATCCATATGCTCTTTCATTTCGCCTTTGAAAGTTACTTTTACAGATTCAGGAATCGGCATTGAAGCTTCACCTGTTGCCAAAGCCAAAGCTACCGTTCCGGAGTCAGCTCCGAAAGCCACCCCTTTAGACATTCTTGTGTGAGAGTCACCTCCGATGATGATGGCCCATTCGTCAACAGTAATGTCGTTAAGAACTTTGTGAATAACGTCTGTCATAGCGTGGTATTCACCTTTCGGGTCACGCGCCGTGATTACTCCGAAATCGTTCATGAATTTCATTAATTTAGGGATATTAGCCTGCGCTTTTTTATCCCAAACTGAAGCGGTGTGACAACCCGACTGGTAAGCTCCGTCTACAATTGGAGAAATTACCGTTGCCGCCATAGATTCCAATTCCTGAGAAGTCATCAAACCTGTCGTATCCTGAGAACCAACAATGTTTACTTCTACACGAACGTCTGAACCTGCGTGTAATAATTTACCTTCAGTTACGCCGACTGCATTTCTGTTGAAGATTTTTTCAACAGCAGTAAGTCCTTGTCCTTCGATAGAAATTTCTTTAGAAGGAGCGAAAACTAAAGGCGCTGTAATTCCTAACGTTTTAGCAGCAAAAGTCTGGATTTTTTTACCAAAAACGATCGCATAAGAACCACCCGCTTTGATGAATTCTAATTTTTGAGGAGTAAATGATTTTGAAATATCTTTCAATTCAGTAGCTCCGTTATATAATTTCTTTTCTTTGGTATTGATCGTAAGAACAGTTCCTGTAGCTACAGAATATTTTTCTTCTAATACAATGTCGCCATTTTCATTACGAACAGGGTTTCCGTTTTCGTCAGTTTTCTTTACCCAGTTCTGAAGGTCGATTCCGATACCTCCGGTTACGTCTACTGTAGTCAAGAAAATCGGAGAAATACCGTTTGTTCCTGCTACAATTGGAGCAATGTTGACGAAAGGTACGTAGGGACTGGCTTGTTTACCTGTCCAAAGAGCAACGTTGTTTACTCCCGACATACGGGAAGAACCAACACCCATTGTTCCTTTTTCAGCAATCAACATAACACTTGCATCAGGATGCTGAGCCTGAAGCGCTTTGATTTCTTCCTGTTGAGCAGGAGACATCATACATTGTCCGTGCAGTTCACGGTCAGAACGAGAGTGCGCCTGATTTCCCGGAGATAATAAATCGGTTGAAATATCACCTTCAGCAGCAATGTAAGTAATGATTTTTATTTCTTCTGCAACTTCAGGAAGTTTAGTGAAAAATTCTGCTTTTGCATAGCTTTCCAAAATATCTTTAGCGATTTCGCTGCCTAATTCGTACGCTTCTTTCAAACGGGCAGTATCAGCATCGTACAAGAAAACCTGAGTTTTAAGAACTTCACCAGCCTGCTTAGCCGTTTCAGCATTTTCACCTAAAGCCAGATCTAACAATACCTTGATAGAAGGACCTCCCTTCATGTGAGATAATAGTTCGAAAGCGTATGTTGGAGTTATTTCTTCTACTACGGATTCACCTAAAATGATCTCTTTTAAAAATTCTGCTTTCACACCCGCCGCGCTTGTAGTTCCCGGCAACGTGTTGTAAATGAAAAACTGAAGAGAGTCCTTTCGGTCTGCATTGTTTACGTCTTTGATCTGAGCGATAATTTCGCTTAATAATTCCGCACCGTCAATCGGTTTTGGATGCAGTCCCTGGCTTTTTCTTTCTTCAATTTCGTTGATGTAATCCTTATAAATGTTCATAATAGAAGTCTTTCAAATTTTTTAGATCGTTAAATAAAATAATGGTGAATACTGCCATTTTCCGGCTTTGCATGTTGACTTACAAAACGGTGGAAAGCGAAGTCAGTATAGGTTGCACCTTGTTTTAAATATGTAAGATAATTTTCTGCCCCAACGGTAAATGGATAGAACTTTTTTGTAAAAGTAAGAGGCTCACCTGTCATTTGTAACGCCGCAAAAACCCTCTCCAGGTAACGTTTGTATATTTTTTTGATCATATCCGTATCAAAACTCATATCGCTGAAAACGTTTTTAAATTATCAAACAATTAAAAATGTTTCCAAAATTACGAATTTTTAGTATTTTATGCGAGCGATATTATTTAGATTCTTTATAAATATGAGTTTTATAATTTCTATTTTTAGTCTTATTTTTGCAGACAAATGATGATTATGAAAAATATTGTTTTTATTTTAACCCTTTTTATTTCGTTATCCTTTAATGGACAAAAGAAAACGATTAAAAAAATTCCGATTAAAAAAATTCTTGAAAGCAGTCTTTCTAAAGTGGATGAAGGGAGCTTACCCAATCCTGACCTGGTGACACTGAATCAGGATATCCCCGTTTTGATTCCCAAAAAGAAAGAAGGAAAGTTCGGATACGTCAATCAAAAAGGAAAATTTGTAATTCCTGCAGACTATCATATTGCGCTGTTCTTTTATGAAGACTGTAATCTTCTGAATTCACCGAATGAAAAGATTAAAAAATTCGGTACTAAAGAGTATGCAACGGTAGAAAAAAATATGATCTCCTACCGAATCGATCAGGCGGGTAAGAGGGTATATCAGTATAAAGATGCAGATCTGGGAAAATGTCCTAAAAATTTTAAGTCCCAGCAATATCAGGCCTATATCAAAAATGGATTCTATGGGATTATTGAAAAATCGAAATTTGTGAATGCGGAGGATTATCGTGACTACCAGATTTACCCTCAGTATGAATACCTGCATATTATGGAAGGTGACGACGTTTCTAATCCTATGATCATTGCTTCAAAAAATGATAGGTTTGGCGTTATTGATGTCAGAAATAATATTGTGATACCTTTCGAATATGATGATATTAAAAGGAACTATAGCTGGATTATGGGTAAAATGTTTGAAGTGTCCAGAGATGGAAAAACATATTATTATATTGATTCTCACAATAAAGCGTATTAAATTGTAATGATGACATATTTTTTGTAATTTCGCGGCTGAATTAAGGGGTGCTGTAACAAGCTGAGATTATACCCAATGAACCTGGAACGGGTAATGCCGTTTAGGGAATTTTGAAAATGTACCAATGAAACATTATAACAATATACCAATTCTCATTGCTAGATTGTTAAACTAATAAATTGCTACATTATTTAATCCGCCCCTTTTATTCATTAAATTTTAAAGATTTATAGAATGAAAGGTTTATTTTTTTTAGGGCTTACCGTTGGCTCTTTTGCTTTTTTACAAGCACAAAATACCGATTCCTTGAAAATAAAGGAAATTGAAGCTGTTAACTTTACCAAAAGACTTCCTGTCGCTAAAGAGATCATCAATGTTCAGAAAGATTTAGATAATAAAAATCTGGGGCAGGATCTTCCTATTTTACTTAAAAATCAAACGTCTATTATCGCGACTTCTGATGCCGGAAATGGCGTTGGATACACAGGTTTTAGAATTCGTGGGGTGGCGGGAAGAGGAATTAACGTGATGATGAATGGTGTTCCTTACAACGATTCTGAAAGCCAGGGAACATTTTTTGTGAATGTCCCGGATCTTACGAGCTCAGCTTCACAAATTGTCATCCAAAGAGGTGTGGGAACTTCCAATAACGGGGTTTCTGCATTTGGTGCAAGCATCAATGTGATTTCAAAAGAACCAGACGACAAGTTTTATTTTAAAACCGATGACAGCTATGGTTCATTTAATACCTACAAATACTCTGGTGAGGTGGGTTCCGGAAAATTCTGGGGAAACCGACTTTCCGTAATGGGAAGATACACACACATCAATTCTGACGGATATATCGATAGAGCGTCTTCAAAACTACATTCTTATAATTTCACGGCATTATTTGAGGAGAAGAACACGAAAATCCGTTTGATGGCTTTTGGTGGTAAAGAAAAAACCTATCAGGCTTGGAACGGAATCGACAGAAAGACATGGGAAACCAATCCTAAATTCAATTATTCAGGAGCGATCTACGATGCAGACGGTAATATTTCCAGCTTTTATGATAATGAAACAGATAATTACAGACAAAACCATTATCAGTTGTTATGGGAACAGAAGTTTAATGAAAAATGGAATTTAGAAACCACTTTGCATTACACGAAAGGTAAAGGATATTATGAAAACTATAAGCAGGACGGTAAATTTTCAAAATATAATCTTCCCGATTTTGTTGATGGTTCACAAACTTTAGCTAAAACAGATTTCATCAGAAAAAAATGGCTTGATAATGATTTTTACGGAATTGTTTCCACACTATACGGGAAATTTGAGAATATTGACCTGAATTTTGGGGCTGTTGCCAACCAATATTATGGTCGGCATTTTGGAAACGTAACAGGCGTTTTTCTTCCGCAAATTGATGAGCATGAATACTACAGAAACCGCTCGGTAAAAAATGAAGTTGCCGGGTTCGCAAAAGCATTGGTTAAAGTTGATGATTTTGAATTCTTCGGAGATCTTCAGTTGAGACATATCGATTACGACACAAAAATTCTTCAGGCTGGTGATGATGAAGGCGGAAATCTGAAGAAAAACTGGTTGTTTTTTAATCCAAAAGCAGGAATTAATTACAGAATTGGCAGCGGAAAAGTATTCCTTTCATATGCGCACGCTCAACGTGAACCGAATCGTGATGATCTGATGGCAGACAATAATGTGAAAGCAGAAAAGCTTCACGATTTTGAGGCGGGAATTGAAAAACAGTTCGGTATTGTATCTTTTACCGCCAACTTATATTATATGTACTATGTAAACCAGTTGGTTTTAAACGGACAAATGAATAACGTAGGAGCTTTTATCAGAACAAATTCAGGGAAAAGTTACAGGAGAGGAGTGGAAATTGGCGCTTTGGCTAAGCTTTCCAAACAATGGGAACTTACGGGAAACGTGACATTCAGCCAGAATAGAAATTTAGATTTCAAGATTGAAAATGTAAAAGTGACCAAAGATCTTGGAAATACCCAGATTTCTTTTTCTCCGGACGTGATCGCAAATTTGGGAATACGATTCAATCCTAATAAAAATTTCCAGTTTGGTTTATCCAATCAATATGTCGGAAGACAATATCTGGATAATACAGAAGATAAAAATTTGCAGTTAAAAGATTATTTCCTTACAGATTTTAATGCTCAGTATCAGTTTAAGATTAAAAATAATGATGTCGCATTGAAATTGTTGGTTAACAACCTTTTCAATAAAAAATATGTGAATAATGGAGCGGTGTATGACGGAGGTCCCTACTATTTTTCTCAGGCAGGAACCAACTTTATGTTTGGGATCAGCTGGAAAATTCAATAAGATGGAAAGGGAAAGAGCCAGATGGTTTTTAGAGGTTGGAAGCGGGAAGATGGATATGGAAATTGATGAGGATGATGAAAAATGTTGTATCCTGTATTGAACTGTCAAAAACCGATAACTTCAAACATTGAACATTCAACTTTGAACTTATATAAGTAAATGTTAGACTAAATTTTTATAAGACTGCTTCGGTGGTCTTTTTTATTTTTAAATTAAATTATTGTTTAAAAATGGTGATAAAAATTACGAAAAATATAAAAAGAATAGAATTCACGGAATGTAATGTTTTGTTGTCGTTGAAATGTTTTTTAGTGCTGAAAATTAAATAACTAAAGCAAAAATTAGAATCAAGGTATTAATTCTTGAAAAATATAATTTGAAACTCAATGATTTTAGCTGTTTTTTATGAAAACAAATGTTCAAAAAAGTCATGAAAAAGTTATAAATTTGCCACCAAATGAATATTTCAGCTTACATTTTAGAATATCTGAAACAGTTTGGGACTGCAGCAGTTCCCGGTTTTGGTGTGTTTTCTCTGGAAAATTCCAAGGCGGTGATCAACTCTGAGAACGGGAGCATTTTGCCTCCGGCAAGTCAGATTGCTTTTACCTCTGATTATGAAGTGCAGTCGGATGATCTGGCGGCTTTTATCAGTGAACAGAAGCAGATGACGCTGGAAGCTTCCAAGAGTGATTTGAAGATCCAGACCGATTTCTGGAAGAAAAAACTGCAGTCAGAAAATATTTTAGAAATTTCCGGTTTGGGAACGATAACCATTGAGGAAGATTCTAAAATTCATTTTAAAGGAAAAAGAGTAGAATCTGCACATCCCGATTTTTATGGTTTGGAAGAAATCAAGCTTTCAGACATTAAAAATAACCAGCAGCCAAAATCAGTGGAGCGCAAAGGGAAAAAATACAAAGTAGGAAAGTCACTGCTTTGGATTTTTCTTATTGCCATTCCTGTGGCAGTTATTGCTTATCTTGGGCTGACCAATCAGGAGCTGCTTTTCGGAGATCAGTCTTTTAAGCAGGAAAAAGATTCTATACAGGCACTACAGAATAAGCCTAAAGTTATCGTAAAAGATACCGTGAAAATGCCAACGGACTCCGCGTGGATCAAAGTTTCAGATTCCCTGAAAAAGGATTCTGTTATAAAACCGGTTGCACAACCTGTAAACACGGTCCCGATGGCCAAGACTCCGATAACTCCTAAACAACAACACTAAGACATGGCAAAAATAAAGAAAGCGTCAGAATCCTTAACGGTCATGACAAATATTGTACTTCCCAACGATACCAACCAGTTGAGAAACCTTTTTGGGGGAGAATTATTAGCGAGAATGGACAGATGTGCTTCTATTTCGGCAACAAGACATTGTGAAAGAAGAGTGGTAACAGCGTCTGTGAATCACGTTTCATTTGATCATCCTATTCCTGAAGGGGGGATTGTGGTGATGGAATCTAAAGTTTCCAGAGCATTTTCAACTTCAATGGAAGTGTATGTAGATGTTTGGTTGGATGACCCGATCAATCAGAAAAAAACACATACGAATTCTGGAATTTATACTTTCGTGGCAGTTGATGAATTCAACAGACCCATTCCTATTCCAGCAATGGAGCCTGAGACGGTGGAAGAGCAGGAAAGATTTGCCGCAGCATTGAGAAGAAAAGAACTTTCATTAATTCTTTCAGGAAGAATGAAGCCTTTGGAATCTGTGGAACTGAAAAAGCTGTTCCAAGAACCCGGTAAATAAATACAAATAACACAAATGATTTGCACGAATTTTTACAAATATTATGAGTAATATTGAGTGTGATTTGTGCTTAATAAATACAAAGATGAAAAAAATATGAAAACCGATATTTCTGAAAATGAAATATCAAAGATTGTTTATGAATCGGGATATCTGGTTCATAAAGTTTTGGTCCCGGACTTTTAGAAAGTGCTTATGAAGAATGTATGTGTTATGAACTTCAGAAATGCGGGCTTCAGGTTGAAAAACAAAAGGCTATGCCTCTTATTTATGAAGAGATAAAATTAGATGTAGGATATCGATTAGATTTATTTATTGAGAATAAGTTTGTCTTAGAAATAAAAGCAGTCGAAGTACTGAGCGATATTCATTTAGCTCAAATCCTTACCTATCTTAGATTGAGTAATTCTAAACTAGGAATGCTGATCAACTTTAATACCCATCAATTTAAAGATGGTGTAAAAAGAGTGATCAACGGAAAGCGATAATAGTGCCATTTGTGCAAAAAATATTTGTGTCATTAGTGTTTAAATAAATATGAAAATCCTTCTTTTAGATAAAAATCACCCTTTAATTACCGAGCAGCTTTTAGCGAAAAACTTTATTTTGGAAGAAGATTTTGCATCTTCCTACGATGAGGTTTGTGCTAAAATTGAAAACTATGACGGAATTATCATCCGAAGCAGAATTCCTTTGGATAAGAACTTTTTAGAACAAGCTAAAAATCTGAAATTTATTGCCAGAGTAGGAGCAGGAATGGAAAATATTGATATTCCTGTGGCTGAAAAATTGGGAATTCAACTGATTAATTCTCCGGAAGGGAACAGAGATTCTGTAGCGGAACATGTTGTCGGAATGTTGCTGATTTTAATGAATCGATTATTCATCGCATCTCAGGAAGTAAAAAACGGCATCTGGCTTCGTGAAGAAAACCGCGGTGATGAATTACTAGGAAAAACTGTTGGACTTATCGGGTATGGAAACATGGGTCAGGCTACGGCTAAAAGGCTTTCGGGCTTTGGCTGTAAAGTGATTTTTCATGACATTTTGCCTAATCTTTCGGATGAATTTGCAACTCAGGTTTCTTTGGATGAATTGAAAGAACAGGCTGAGGTTCTAAGTTTACACATTCCGATGACGGAAGAAACTCGCTATTTGGTAGATTCAACATTTATTTCAGAAATGAAAAACGATTTCTATTTTGTAAATACGGCAAGAGGGAAAAATGTAGAAACCAAAAGTTTAGTGGAAGCATTAAAGTCTGGAAAAGTAAAAGGTGCCTGTCTTGATGTTTTGGAATATGAAAAATCTTCTTTTGAAAATCTGGAAACAGAAAACGAAGATCTGAATTATCTTTTAGCATCCGACAAAGCCATTGTTACCCCTCATATTGCAGGCTGGACGGTTCAGAGCAAAGAAAAGCTGGCACAGGTAATTGTGGATAAGATCATAGGGGCATATTGTTAACAAAGACAAGCAAAAGAATAAGTTGATTTTTTAGCTTATCCTTCATTTTTTTTTATGTTAAATAATTCATAATATACATTCAATAGTAAATATTTATTTTGAGTTTTATTAAATTGCTGCTCATTTTTGAAACTCATGAGGATGCGTAACTTTGTACTTGCTTTATCAGCTTTTTTTATCATTTTTTCCTGTAAAAATAAATCAGAAACGAAAGAAAATATTACCGAAAATAAGACTTCACCTCCTAACTACGGAAATGTGGATCTGGACAAGGTTTTTACAAAAGAGGATGATATACTTTCAGATAAGGCTTCATTGGTACGATATATCGATCAGTATTACAAAAAAGTATGGGAGGGAAGTGATTTGAGTGGCGGAATTCTGGTGGCAAAAGGTGACGATGTGCTGTACGAAAACTACAGAGGTTTCGGAAGAGAAGGAAACCAGATGCCGATTGATAAAAATACGCCTTTACATGTCGCTTCAGTTTCAAAAACAATGACCGCAATGGCGATGATGAAACTGATCGAGGCCGGAAAAATAAAACTGACCGATCATCTGACACAGTTCTTTCAGGGGTTTCCTTATCCCGATGTAACAGTTCAGAGTTTATTGTCACAAAGAAGCGGACTCCCGAAATATGAATATTTTATTACCAATATAAAACCTGCTCCGGCAGAGCTTTCAAAGCAATTTATTACGAATGAGGATGTTTTAAACATGATCATTAAATATAAACCTCAGTTGGCGAGAGAAACCAATACAGGATTTATGTATTGCAATACCAATTTTGCTTTATTGGCTTTATTGGTTGAAAAAGTAACAAAAATGCCTTTCCCTCAGGCAATGAAAGAGATGGTTTTCGAACCGTTGAAAATGGATCATTCTTATATTTTTCAGGAGAAAGATATTCCGACCGCTTCACAGTCTTTTTATTATGGAGGAAAAGGGAAATTATATCCTTTGGACAGGCTTGATCTGATCTACGGAGATAAAAATGTCTATACTACCCCGAGAGATTTGTTTAATTTTTCAAAGGCCATGTTCTCCAAAGATTTCTTAAAACCTGAATTAATGCAAATGGTTTTTGAACCTTACAGCAACGAAAAAGCTGGAATGAACAATTATGGTTTAGGTTTTAGAATGAAAATTTTTGATAACGGTGAAAAACTGACCTATCACAATGGTTGGTGGCACGGGACAAATTCTGTTTTTGCTCACCTGTTAAAGTCTAAAGTTACGATTGTAGCCATCGGAAATAAATATTCCAACAGAGTGTATACAGCGCTTGCTTTATCGGGATTGTTTGAAGATTTTCCTGTTCAAAAAGATAAGCTCCACAGCGTAATGAACGATAATAAAGATACTTTGAGCAGCCAACATGAAGTTTATGGAGAATAATGTTTATTTTTGCGTAAACATCTTCATGAAGAGATTTCTTTTATTTATCATATTGGCTTTTCTTGTACAGTCTTGTGCAAGAGTGGGTTCGCCTGTCGGTGGGCCTAAAGATTCTATCGCTCCGAAATTTTTAAGTTCAAATATCGACACAACCAGAATTAATGTTTCACGAAATATTCGTGAGCTTCGTCTGGATTTTGACGAATATGTAACGTTGAAAGACATCAATAAAAACTTAATTATTTCACCTCCGATTCAGAAGATCAAACGTATTTTGCCTTCAGGGATTGCCAATAAATATGTTCTGATCCAGTGGGAAGATACATTAAAGGCAAATACAACGTATAACTTCAATTTTGGAAATTCAATTTCGGATAATAATGAGGCGAATGTATTGCCTTATTTCAATTTTGCATTTTCTACGGGAGATAAGCTGGATGATCTGTATATTAGTGGAGAAATCAAGGATGCTTTAAATACAAAAAAACAAACGAGCACCACTGAAAATAAGTTGGTTGTAGGCTTATATCAGGTAAAAGATACCATTAATTATAAGCAAAAACCTTATTATATTACGAAAGTGGATACGGATGGGTATTATGAATTAAACTATCTGTCTCCGGGAAAATACAGGATCATCGCATTTGAAGATGAAAACAGCAATTCGGTATATGATCCGGGAAAAGAAAAAGTAGGTTTTCAGAAAGATCTTATTGAGATCACGGATAAGTCGATTTCGGGATTAAACTTAAAAGTATATCCTTCAAAAAAGCCATTAAAATATGGTGAAATGAAGGAGGTTCCCGGAGGTATTCTGATGACTTTTGAAGGACACCCGAATGATGTGAAAGTTCTTTCACTCAATGACAAGATTCAGGATTATAAAGTAACCCATACCCCCAAATCAGATTCTATAAAGATATGGTTTGATGCTGTGAAAAATAAAGTGGGGCAGGAGACTACTGAAAATCTGAAATTCAGTTATGATGTCGATAAAAAGCAGGATACGGTTTCTGTTTTTTACAAGTATAATACCAAGAACAAAATGGATCTGTCTAATAACGACGGAAACCTTCTTCCTCCAAAAACAGATTTTAAAATTACTTCAAATTATATCATCAATAAAATAGAGCCTGAAAAATGGACGCTGAAGAGTGATAGTTTAACAACTCATCCTTTTACAGCAAGGATTTCAGATACCAATCCGTATCAGATTCTTGTAAATGCGGACTTTGAAGTGGGTAAAAAATATCAGCTTACAGTACCAAGAACGACAGTTTCTTCCTTTTATGATAAAAATGCAGAATCCAAACGTTTCGATTTTGAAGCGGATAAAGTGGAAAACTACGGAAGCTTGACCTTTAAACTTCAGAACAGGCCCAATGCAAGTTTCTGGATTCAGTTATTGGATTCTTCGGAAAAAGTGTTGTATCAGAAATATGTCAATGCGGATGAAGTGAAATTCCCAATTCTGAAGCCAGCCGAATATGTTGTAAGAATTTTGGTGGATAACAACGAAAATAAATATTGGGACGAAGCAGATTTCGAACATGATATTTTTGCAGAAGATTCCTTTGTTTACTATAAAACGGCGATTGTAAAACAACTTTGGGATTCCGTAGAAACCTGGGATTTAAAAGATACGAGGACGTTGGATAATCCCAAAGGAAACGTGACTCCTGTTCCTGCACCGCCTGCAGAAACAAAAAGTGACGAAGCGGCTTCCGAAGAAACGAAGCCTGTTCTGAAGGATTCAAATGCAACTCCTCTTAAATCCAATACTGCACTGGTTACGCCTGTGAAATAGTTAAAATAATTAGAGATGAAAACGGCAAAGAAGATCTTATTTTGGATATTAGTGGTATTTGCCCTGATTCAGTTTGTTCCTATAGACAGAACGAATCAGCCAATTGATCACAAAGTGAATTTTGTTGACATTAAAAAAACACCGCCCAAAATTGCGGGATTATTAAAATCTGCCTGTTACGATTGTCATTCCAATGAAACGGTTTATCCAAAGTACGCCTATATTGCGCCTATTTCATGGTCTGTAAAAAGTCATGTGAATGATGGGAGATCCCGTCTGAATTTTTCTATTTGGGGTACTTATAATAAAGAATTAAAGGAAAATATGCTGGATAATGCCATGGAAGCACTTCATCATAAAACGATGCCGATGCCGGGGTATATTGTCTATCATAAAGAAGCCAACTTATCCGAGGCAGAAAGAACATTGCTAAGTCAATATTTTGAGCAGATGCTGAAAACGAAGACGTATTAATTCAATCATATTTAAATAAAAAACTCTCGCAGATTCTGCGAGAGTTTTTTATTTGGTTAAGTCTAAACAGTTTTTAAATAGCTTTCGAAAAACTTCTTCTGAGAATCAAAAGCAATATCTTCAAGATCTAGCTCTTTTAAAGGAATCCAGACGGCTTCAGAAATTTCCGAAAGCTCAAGATTAACCTCAAATTTCTCCGAAACATTGTATTCGTAAAATAAATCAATCGTATTGTAATCGATTTCTTTGTATTGGTAAACGTTTGGAAGGCTCGTTAAATACTTTAAGTTTGAAATGTCAATATCCAATTGCAGTTCTTCAAAAAGCTCACGTTTACACGTTTCTTCAGCGCTCTCTATAGGATCTACAAAACCTCCAGCAAGATCTAGTTTTCCCTTTTTAGGATCACGATTTCTTCTGGTAAGATAAATTTCGTCACCATATCGTATCACAACAGCTACAGCGCCTGCAACATTGTTGTATAAAGTGAAGCTACAATTTGTACAGCTCCATTTCTTTTCGCCGTCCCAATGTAGGTTTTGCTCGCCGCAGCTTGGGCAATATTTCAATATTTTCATTAAGCAATATTAATGTTTCTCGGGTGGTAACTTAATATTACATCACGAAGTTCTTCCGTTTTCAGATGGGTGTAGATTTCTGTTGTAGTAATGCTGGAGTGGCCAAGCATTTCCTGGATATATCGCAGGTCTGCACCGTTTTGCAAAAGATGTGTGGCAAATGAATGTCTGAACGTGTGTGGAGATATCTTTTTACTTACCCCTGCTTTATCGGTCAGCTCTTTTATAATTAAGAAGACGATAACTCTTGACATGGAAGTTCCTCTGCTGTTCAGAAACAAGGTGTCTTCATGTTTTTTATTGATCTTGTTTCCGGAGCGTACATCTTCGATATAGTTCTTCAGTAATTCCGCAGTATAATCTGCCAAAGGAACGAATCTGGTTTTATTTCCTTTTCCGTTTACCTTGATATAATTTTCATGGAAATTAATGTTTGAAATCTTTAGATCAATGAGCTCCGAAACGCGAAGCCCGCAACCGTAAAGTACCTCCACGATACATTGGTTTCTCTTGCCCAAATCAGAATCTACCTCGATGGCCCCGATGATTTTATTGATATCAGGCAGGCTCAGCGTATCAGGCAGGTATAGTCCCAATTTAGGGCCTTCAAGCAAAGCAGCCGGATTATCTTCGCGGTACTCGTCCTCAAGAAGGAACTTAAAGAAAGCTTTTATGGAAGAGATCCATCTTGCCTGTGACCTTTCGCTGAATTTCTGTTTGGAAAGGTTAAAAATATACTCCTGCAGATTTTCATAATCAATGGAGTCCGGACCTATGTTTTCAAGGTCTTCGACAGCGTATTCTTTTAATTTTTTGATGTCCCGAACGTAAGCGTCGAGTGTGTTTTCTGAAAAATTTCTTTCGAATCGGAGAAAAATTTCAAAATCCTTAATCTTTTCATCCCAAGTCATTGTTGTGTTATTTTTTTAGTTCATAGTCCGATATTTGTTCTATTTCAATATGATGGTTTCTCAGGAACGATATGCCGTCATCGTCCGAATATTCATTAATATACACTAACCTGGAAATTCCCGCCTGAAGAATCAGCTTACTGCATTCCTTGCAGGGAGATAATGTTAAATATAAGGTAGAACCTTTAGCAGATTGTGTGGAAGTCGCAAGTTTTAATATCGCATTGGCTTCTGCATGAAGTACATACCAGTGTGTTTTGCCTTCTTCATTTTCACAGCAGTTCTCAAATCCCATTGGAGTTCCGTTGTAACCATCTGAAATAATCATCCTATCTTTCACGATAAGAGCTCCTACCTGTTTTCTTTTACAGTAGGATAATTTTGCCCATTCCTGAGCCATTTTTAGATAAGCTTTATCAAACTTATTCATAACCTCGGCATTGTTTTGTTTCGAAATAATTTGTATTAAGGGTGGAAATGTTTAGAAGTTAGGCTTTCTTTTTTCAATGAAAGCAGTCACTCCTTCTTTTTTATCGTCAAGTTCAAAAACTTCCCCAAAAGCCTTGATCTCGGCATCGAAGCCTTTTTCTGTATCCGATAAATTAACAGCGTGTATTGCTTTGGCAATTGCCATTGGCGAATTTCTCGTGATCACAGAGGCCAGCTCTTTGGTTTTGGCTAAAAGTTCTTCAATAGGGTATACTTCATTCACCAGGCTGATTTCTTTCGCTCTTTGCGCGGTAATCATCTTGGCTGAGAAGATCATTTCATTGGCAATGCCTTTTCCCACAAGCTTCGGTAATCTCTGCGTTCCTCCGTACCCGGGAATCAATCCCAAAGTAACTTCCGGTAATCCCAACTTAGCATTTTCCGATGCGTATCTGATGTGGCATGCCATAGCAAGCTCTAGTCCGCCTCCCAAAGCAAACCCATTAATGGCAGCAATGACAGGCTTATTCATATTTTCAATTTTATTAAAAAGCAGGTGATGCCCCTTTTGGGCTAGTTCTTCGGCCTCTTTCTGCCCGAGATCTGTAAATTCTTTTATATCAGCACCTGCAACGAAAGATTTTTCGCCGCTTCCTGTGATGATCACCACTCTGCACGAACTGTCATCATTCAATTCTTCAATGGCTGTGCTCAATTCCTTAATAGTCTGTGCGTTAAGTGCATTCAGGCTTTCAGGTCTGTTGATGGTAATAATAGATATTTTATCCTCTTTATGTAATAATATATTTTCGTAACTCATTTTTCCACTTTAAAATATTATCCTTCGCAAATTATAAATTTTTTACAAAAAAAAAGGAAAAATATTATTTTTTTTTCCTTTATATCATAAATTTTATCAAATATAATTATTTTGAATGATTCATCATATTGGCATCAATATTTACGTTTAACTGGGAAGCTACTTTCATGCCAAGCTCTATATTCGCTCTAAAAAAGTGACATAATTGACGATTTATGATTTCATCTTTCTTCGGCCCGTCAATTCCTTTCATGCTGCCGATGATATTTTTGATCAAATTTTCCCTTTCTGCCGCATTCATAGCTTTTGAATATAATAATCCAGGCTGAGTATAATGATCGTCATCATTTTCATTGCGATTGTAGCTGGCAACATGCGCGCTGTCCAATTCATATTCAAAGTTTCTGTATGACGAATCAGCCTTGATATCATCAAAACTGTTGGGATAATAATTAGGTTTGTCCTGATATTGGCTTGAATCTGCCATATAGCCGTCTCTTTGGTAATTATTAACCTCAAACGGACAGCGGTTTACTTCCAGGTGATGTGCATTGACACCCACTCTGTATCTGTGCGCATCGGGATAAGAAAACAATCGTCCCTGAAGCATTTTGTCAGGAGAAAAACTAATTCCGTTAATTAAGTTGCTCGGTGAAAAAGTGGATTGCTCTACATGGGCAAAATAATTCACAGGAACTTCATTAAGCTCCATTTCTCCGACTTCGATCAAAGGGAAATCATCATGGAACCATACTTTTGTGATATCAAAAGGATTCCATCTGAAATCGCGGGCCTGTTCTTCTGTCATCACCTGAATGAAAAGCGTCCATTTTGGGAAATCACCCTCTTCAATAGCTTTGCAAAGATCTTCCTGTGCAAAATCGGGATTTTCTCCCGCCATTTTTACCGCATCTTCATTGCTGAAATTTTTTACGCCTTGTTTTGTTTTAAAATGGAACTTTACCCAAACTCGTTCATTTTGAGCATTAATCATAGAGAACGTGTGAGATCCGAAACCATGCATATGTCTGTAACCGTAAGGAGTTCCTCTGTCGGACATTAAAATGAGAACCTGATGAAGAGATTCAGGATTTAAGCTCCAGAAATCCCACATCATGGTTGCGCTTTTCAGATTTGTTTTTGGAACTCTCTTCTGGGTATGGATAAAATCTGGGAATTTTTTGGCATCTTTAATAAAGAAAACAGGGGTGTTATTTCCTACCAGATCCCAGTTTCCGTCTTCAGTATAAAATTTTAAGGCAAAACCTCTGGGGTCTCTTGCGGTATCCGCACTTCCTTTTTCACCACCAACAGTGGAAAAACGAGCAAACATTCTGCATGAATTTCCCACCTGCGAAAACAGTTTTGCTTTTGTATATTTTGATATATCGTGTGTAACTGTGAATTTCCCATACGCGCCACTTCCCTTAGCATGAACAATTCTTTCCGGAATCCTTTCTCTCACGAAATGGGCAAGGTTCTCCTGGAGGATGAAGTCCTGAAGCAGAACCGGACCTCTGGGGCCAACGGTTTGTGAGTCCTGATGTTCGTAATAGGGAGCACCGTTACTTAACGTTAATTTTTTAGAATCCATAGAGTGATGATTTGTATGATTGATTTCTTATTTAGATTGTAACATGTAAAGGTAGTAAATATCAAATTTACTTGAATTTTTAATTGTCAATTACAAAAACATCATATCTTTGTAATAGATAATATTAATCAGATGAACATTCAGCAATTGGAATACCTTATCGCTGTTGATAAGTACAAACATTTTGGTAAAGCGGCTCAGGCGTGCTTTATTACGCAACCTACGCTTAGTGCAATGATACAGAAATTTGAGGATGAACTGGATGTAAAAGTTTTTGACAGAACAACACATCCGATTCGTACCACGGATGTGGGGCTTCAGATCATCGATCAGGCAAAGGTCATTATAGAATCTGTCAATGAATTAAAAAATAAGGCGAATCTCTTAAATAATATTCTGGGAGGAACCATTAACCTGGGGATTATTCCTACTGTTTCTTCATTTATTCTACCCACGGAAATATTTAGCTTTTTAGAGCAAAATCCGAAAATCCAGATGAATGTGAAAGAAATGACCACAGACAGTATCATCAAAGCATTAAAAGCAGGTGAACTGGATGCAGGCATTATCTCAACGCCTTATGATACGGCTGATGAATTTTATCAGGATTTCTTGTTTAATGAGGAGTTAATGATCTACAGTTCTGATACCGAAGCAAACAAAAAAAATTCTTACGTTGTTCCTGAAGAGCTGAATGTAGAAAAAGTGTGGTTGCTTGAAGAGGGGAATTGCCTGAGAAACCAGTTTGAAAATATCTGCCATTTAAAGGAAAATACACTGAAACCTAAAAACCTTGATTTCCTGGCATCCAATATTCAGACGCTGGTACATATGGTTGATAAAGTAGGAGGAATCAGTATTTTACCGGAATTGGCATTAAGCCAGCTTTCCGAAGTGCAGAAGGAAAATGTTTTCAGATTCAAGAAGCCTTTCCCGTACAGAGAAATCAGTATTATTTACTACAAACCAACATTTAAGCAGAAAATTATTGATGAATTATCACATTCTATTAAGGCTTCATTAGAGAAAAAACTAAATTATAATGAAAGTCCAAAAGAATTTGTAAGCATAAAACCACAATAGTTTCATTGTGAAAAAGCTTGATAAATCATTAATTTCAAGAAAATTATAATTAGTAAACAAAAGTTTTGAGTATTAAAAAAATAGTACTTAAATTTGCTGACGTTTACGAACGAGGAAAAATTTGACCTGATTGCAACCTCTATAAAAAAATGCTAAAACAGTATTCTCTTTTTAGCTTTCTGGCAATTTATTCTTATTTTTCTTCGTCAACATTTTTTAAATCTAAAAAACAAAGAATAATATGTCTTACTTATTTACGTCTGAATCTGTTTCAGAAGGACATCCGGATAAAATTGCAGATCAAATTTCCGATGCGTTGATCGATCACTTTTTGGCATACGACAAAACTTCAAAAGTGGCTTGCGAAACTCTTGTTACAACAGGGCAGGTAGTTTTAGCAGGAGAAGTAAAGTCTGATGCTTATCTTGATGTACAAACCATCGCCAGAGATGTTATCAACGGAATTGGGTACACGAAAGGAGAATACATGTTCAATGGTGATTCTTGTGGAGTTATTTCTGCAATTCATGAGCAGTCTCCAGACATCAACCAAGGGGTTGACAGAGCGGTGACAGACGAGTCTTTTGAGGCTAAAGCAAACGCTCAGGGTGCTGGTGATCAAGGGATGATGTTTGGATATGCAACCAACGAAACGGCTAACTATATGCCTTTGGCTTTAGATTTGGCCCATACTATTCTTAAAGAGCTTTCTGCGATCAGAAGAGAAGATGCTGAAATTAAATATCTTCGTCCGGATGCAAAATCTCAGGTTACTATCGAGTATTCTGACGATCACAAACCTGTAAGAATTGATTCTATCGTAGTTTCTACTCAGCACGATGATTTCGGAGCTGAAGAAGAAATGCTTAACAAAATCAGAGAAGACATTAAAAATATTTTGATTCCAAGAGTGGTTGCTTTACAAACTGAGGAGATCAAGGCTTTATTTAATGATCAAATCAAATATCACATCAATCCAACAGGTAAATTTGTCATTGGTGGTCCTCACGGAGATACAGGTCTTACAGGAAGAAAAATCATCGTAGATACTTACGGTGGGAAAGGAGCTCACGGTGGTGGCGCTTTCTCTGGAAAAGATCCTTCAAAAGTAGACAGAAGTGCTGCTTATGCAACAAGACATATTGCTAAAAACTTGGTAGCTGCAGGTGTTGCAGACGAAGTTTTGGTACAGGTTTCTTATGCAATTGGTGTTGCTGAGCCTTGCGGTTTATATATCAATACCTACGGAACTTCAAAAGTAGGTCTTAATGATGGTGAAATCGCTAAGAAAGTTTCTACAATTTTCGATTTGAGACCTTATGCTATTGAGCAAAACTTAAAATTGAGAAACCCTATTTATCAGGATACCGCTTCTTACGGACATATGGGAAGAGAGCATTATGTAGCTGATAAAACATTCAATAAAGGACATAAAAACGAGATTACTTTAACTGGTTTAGAGTTCTTTACTTGGGAAAAACTTGACAAAGTAGACGAAATTAAAGCCGCTTTCGGTATTTAATTTTTAAACTTACAGAATAAATAACTGCTTTATCTTTCCGATAAGGCAGTTTTTTTTAATTTTACATGTAAATAAATAGAAGATGATGAACGTTAGATTCGCAATTACAATCCTTTCGGTATTTTTCCTGAGCACATTTGCAAAAGCACAATACACGATGCATAAAATGATTACGGTAGGATATACCTATCAAAACCAAAGCTTTGGAGAAGTAGGAGGGAAGTTGCTTTTCTTGAAAAATGATGATGTGATCTACCGCTTGGGAGGTACAGCAATGATGGGATCTGCGAATTCCAAATTTGCTATTATGCCGAAACTTTCAGCAGATGTTTTGTTAAATTTTCAAAAAGATGTAGACTTTTACCATTCGTATTATTTCCTTGCCGGAGCTGAAGGAACCAACAAATATGTAGCTCCAAAAATAGGTGTTTCTCTCTTCGGAATGTTAGATTTAACTGCCGGTTATGCTTTCCCCATCGGAGATGCGAGGCTAAACGGTAAAGAAATGAAAGGTGTAAATGTTAATTTTACATTAAATATACCGACAGTATTCATTCATGATATGTTTAAGTGATTTTTTTTAAATTTTTCCTTTAAAAAGTTAATAATAGGTTAACAGTTATTAAAATTTTATTATATTTACACATTATTAAAGTGTACCCGCCTATTGATCTGACTTTACTCTAAAAAATTGTTTTGTATTTACAATTTGAACCAGATAAAATATCTGGAGAATGATTGGTCTACAAATATAATATTGAGAAGAAAGTTATGAGATCAAAATCGGATAGTTTACTAATTTCCCTTTACCAAAAAGGAGACGAGGAGGCGTTGTCATCGCTTATTCATCGTCATCAGAGAGAACTGTTTACATTCATTTTTTACAAAATTAATGATGAAGACCTAGCGAATGATGTTTTTCAGGATACCTTTATGAAAATCATTGTGATGCTGAAGGAAGGACGCTATAACGAAGAAGGAAAGTTCATTCTTTGGGCAAAAAGAATCGCCCATAACCTTATTATAGACCATTTCAGACTGAAAGCAAAGAATATTAAAGTGTCGGAAACTACCTTCGATACCGATGAGTATTCAATTTTTGACCTGATCAGAGAGCCCTCTGAAAATATTGAAGACCAGTTGGTGACAAACCAGATTCAGGAAGATCTCATGAGAATGCTGCAATTTCTGCCTCCTAACCAGCAGGAAGTGATTAAGTTAAGGTTTTTTGACGGACTGAGTTTCAAAGAAATTGCTGATCATACCGATATGAGTATTAATACTACATTGGGACGGGTTAGATATGCATTGATTAACCTGAGAAAAATCATGGATGAAAATAATATTGTACTCACCAGATAGATAATAAATGATAAAAAGTTTCGTTGTAAGGAAAACATCTTTCGCGTATGAAAAAAAATGACTCCTTAAAAGTGAAAACTTTGAAACCTAAAAAACAAACAATTGATTTTTTACTGAACTATTCAAAAAATCTGAACGTATTAAAAATCAAGGATAAGAATTATCCTGTCTCCAAAAATTAAAATGATTAATTTTGTGCTGTATGAAAATTCAGCACATTTTTTTTGATCTCGACAATACACTTTGGGATCACCGCAGAAATGCCTATTTAACAATAAAAGATCTTTTCGATAAAGAAGAAATTGCTTTAAAATATAATATCAATTTTGATGAATTCCATTCTGTTTATCATGAAATTAATGAGAAACTTTGGGAAGATATTCGCGACGGAATCATCGATAAAGAATATCTGAGAAAACATCGTTTTTATGACACTTTCAAGCGTTTTAACGTAGATGATTCGGAATTGGCAATGTATTTTGAAGAGCATTTCTTAGATAAAATTCTTAATCATAATGAACTGGTAGAAGGTGCGGAATATATTTTAGAATATCTTAAAGCTAAAAATTACGTCTTGCACATTATTTCCAACGGATTTAAAGAAGTAACGGAAAGAAAATGTATTTTATCCGGAATTGATAAATATTTTCAAACTATTACCAGTGCCGATACAGTTGGCGTAAGGAAACCGCGACCTGAAATTTTTGAATATTCACTAAACCTTTCTGATGCCATAAAAGAAAACAGTATTTTGATCGGTGATGATTGGGTTGCTGATGTTACCGGTGCACAAAACTTCGGAATGGATGTTATTTTCTTTGATGTCTTCAATGAAAATCCTCAACAGGAAGGATTAAAATCAATTAAACATTTATTGCAGATTAAAGATTTCTTGTAAATTTTTAGACTAAATATTTTTTAACGCAAAGATTTATTTTCTTTTGAGAATATCTTTAGTGAGCAAAGTAGTAATCAACAAGGTTGATTTCATGAAGCGAACCTAGTATCTATAAAGTTTCATCGGCAATTTATCGTCATTCTTTGCTCTTTAAAACTATAAAAAATTAGTTATAAATCTTTGCGTTAAAATTCCTCATATTTCTATTCTTCCAATCATATTCCAGATTTTTCCTAATTCTTTCCCAATTTGATATAGACCTTTGTTCCATAATAATTAACAAAACAAGTGAAAATTATGGAAGCAAGAAGCAAAATCACCATTATACTAGCCGTAGTCCTTATTTTAATTACAGGATGCGTTTACGGACAAGACAGAGCAATAAATCCTAATCAGCTGCCCAAAACGGCTAAGAATTTTCTTTTTACAAACTTTAAGGGAACCAAAATCGGTTCAGCCATTGAAGACCGGGAAATTTACGGAGTCGATGAATACAAGGTTTACCTTGCCAATGGAATGAAAATTGAATTTGACAGCCGAGGCAACTGGAAGGAAGTGGACGGAAAGCATCAGAAGATTCCTTACGGTTTTATTCCTAAAAGCATCACAAATTATGTAGCGAAAAGCTTTCCTCATACATCGATCACCCAGGTAAAAAAAGAGAGATGGTCATACGAAGCCGAACTTTCAAATGGAATCGAAGTTGAATTTGACAGAAATGGAAACTTCACAAAAATCGATGATTAATCACCAAAAAATAACAAAATGTTTAACACTAAAAATCTCAACAAAATGGTTAATTGGAATATAATAAACGGAAATGGAAGAAGATTTTCTTCGAAGACGATCAGAAAAAATATTTTAATGTACATGACGAAAAATCATCAGGGTGGTCTGGTGGCTTCCATTGAAAGGAAATACAATGCCTACAGAATCAATCTGATGAGTGGCCTGAGTCTGATTTTTGATGCAGACGGTCGATATGTAAAAACAAATGCCTAACTTAATAAACAATAACCTTCTCAAAGCGGGAGGTTTTAATTGTATACCTTTGATAGAACTTCAATATTTAAAAGCATGAAAATTTTAATTATAGAAGATGAACCTGAACTGAAAAATATCGTTCAAAACTTTTTGGAAGCGGAACAATTTATCATTGAATATGCCGAAGATTACAGTTCCGGACTGGAAAAAATCATTTCTTACGAATATGATTGTATTCTTTTAGACATCATGCTTCCCGATGGAAACGGTATCGATTTGCTGAAGGAAATAAAAGCGATGCACAAAAAAGATCCCGTGATTATTTTGTCTGCAAAAGATTCTGTTGATGATAAAGTGGCAGGATTGGAAATTGGTGCGGACGATTATTTAGCAAAACCTTTTCATTTAGCTGAATTACTGGCTAGAATAAAATCGGTGATCAGAAGAAAAAAGCAGGACGGCGAGAATATTATTTCGTACAAAAATATCATTATTCATCCTGAAAGCAGAAAAGTTTTAATCAACGGAGAAGAATTGATTCTGAATCGTAAAGAGTATGATTTGTTGTATTATTTTATGATTCAACCACAGAAGACGTTGCAGAAAACAACGTTGGCGGAAGCGATTTGGGGAGATTATATCGATCAGGCGGATAGTCTAGATTTTATTTATTCTCAAATTAAAAATCTTAGGAAAAAATTGAAAAATGCAGAATCTGAAGCGGACTTTCAGGCAGTTTACGGAATTGGTTACAAATTGATCTGATGAAGAGTTCATTAAAATATTATACAATAAAATACCTCATTGTTGTCCTGCTGCTTATTATTGCGGTTTGGGCAGCATTGTTTTACGCCTTTATTCTTGATGAAGTGTATGATAATGTGGATGACGGACTGAAAAATCGAAAGATCCAGCTGATTAAAGCGGTTTATCAGGATGAAAAATTGCTGGAAAATACGGATTTTGCTTTTAATGAATTTAAGATCGTTCCGGTTTCCGAAGCTGAATATAATAACCGGAATAAGCTTTATAACCGAACGTATTATATGGAATACGATGACGACGATGAACCTTATAGAGTATTGGAGACGGGTTTTAAAGACCAGTTTGGCGGCTATCGTAAGTTAACCATCCGAACATCAACGGTAGAAGAGGACGAGCTGATTTATGATCTTAGTATTGCTTTGGTCGTATTGTATTTCTTTTTGGTCGTAAGTATTCTATTCATCAACGGATTTTTGCTGAATAAAGCGATGCGTCCGTTTTATAAAATTTTAGACAAGCTTAAAAAGTATCAGTTTGGAGTGGCTTCTTCACCGATTGTAGAAACGTATAAAATTTCTGAATTTGAAGAATTAAATTTAGAAATTGATGAAATGATTGAGCGAAACGAGCTTGCTTTTCATCAACAGAAACAGTTTATAGAAAATGCATCACACGAATTGCAGACCCCTTTAGCCATTGTGATCAATAAAATTGATTTATTGATTCAAAATGAAGATCTGGAAGAAAAAAGCCTGAATTCTTTCGTTGATGTTAAAAATGATCTGCGAAGAATGGTGGCTATTAATAAGTCACTGCTGATGCTTTCCAAGATTGAAAACAGTCAGTTTAATAAAGTTGAGATCGTTAATTTTAATGAAATGATCGATGATCTATTGAAAGAATATGAAGACTTTATTGAGTTTAAACGTATTGGCGTGAATGTTTTGAAAAAAGAAGAATTTATAAGTGATTTTAATCCGGATCTTGCAAATATTCTCTTATCCAATTTGCTTAAAAATGCAGTAAAATATAATCATGAAAAGGGAAATATTAATATCATCATCGATAAAGATCAGATTATTTTCCAAAATAGCGGCTCCCAAAAATCATTAGATAAAACGAAAATTTTCAATCGTTTTTATAAACAGAGCTCAGATCATACGTCTACCGGATTGGGGTTGTCCATTATCATGTCTATCATTAAACAGTACCCCATTTGGAGAATTTCCTATGAATTTGAAGGTGGAATGCATTATTTTATTATTACTAAAAAACAAAAGCCTTTCTAATTGAAAGGCTTCTCTATTTTAAAAAGTTTCGGCGGCACCGAAGGTGCCGCCGAAACTTTGTATTTCTTAAAAAAAGCAGAATTAAATTCCTAAACTTTCTCTCACTCTTTTAATAGTTTCAGTAGCAATCACTCTCGTTTTTGTTGCTCCTTCCTGAAGTTTTGCTTCCAACTCATCAAGATTGTTCATGTAATAAGAGAATAATTCTCTTTCTCTTTCAAATCTTACCAGGATCAAATCCAAAAGTTCTTTTTTCGCATGACCGTAACCAAAGTTTCCGGCTACATATTTTGCTCTCAATTCTTCCGTCTGCTCAGGTGTTGCAATCAGTTGATAGATGGCAAATGTTTTATCTGTCTCAGGATCTTTAGGTTCTTCCAATGATTTTGAATCGGATTCAATACTCATCACCTGTTTTTTTAGTTCTTTTTCAGGTAAGAAAATATTGATGATATTTCCTCTGGATTTAGACATTTTATGTCCGTCAACTCCTGGAACGTATTTGGTGTCTTCCTGAAGTTCAGATTGAGGCAAAACAAAAACTTCGCCCATCTGATTATTGAATCTGGAAGCTACATCACGCGCAATTTCCAAATGCTGAAGCTGGTCTTTTCCAACAGGAACGATTTCAGCATCATACAATAAAATATCGGCAGCCATCAAAATCGGATAGGTAAACAAACCTGCGTTTACATCCTGCAAACGGTCTGCTTTATCTTTAAATGAATGCGCCAGCGTTAATCTCTGATAAGGAAAAAAACATGATAAATGCCAAGATAGTTCACAGGTTTCAGGGATGTCACTCTGTCTGTAAAAAAATGTTTTTTCGGTATCTAATCCACAAGCAAGCCAAGCCGCAGCAATCTCGTAGGTATTTTGTTTCAATTCTTTCGCGTCTTTTATCTGAGTTAAAGAATGCAGATTTGCGATAAATAAAAAAGATTCGTTTCCTGCCTGTTTTGATAGTTCAATCGCAGGAATAATAGCACCCAACAAGTTCCCAAGGTGTGGTGTTCCGGTGGCTTGAATGCCGGTAAGAATTCTTGACATTTGTTTAAAATTTATATTTAAAAATTAATGAATTGCAAATTTAATTAATTCTCTCGCGGATTTAGCAGATAACGCAGATCTTTTTAATATGATTTTAAATCTGCTTAATCAGAAAAATCTGCGAGAAAGAGAAAATCAAGGAATCAAAATCTTTTCTCCTCCAAATTTAGGTTCAACGCCCAAAAGTAAATCATAATACGCCTTTGCTTTTGCCAGATATTCTCTCAAATTGGTTTTAAAACCTGCATATTTATTCACATCTTTTGCGTTATATCCGAAAGCATCGATTCCGTTTTCTTTGGCTAAAAATACCGCTCTTTCATTGTGAAATTTCTGGGAAATAATCACCAATTTTGTCTGACCGAAGATTTCCTTCGCTCTTACTACAGAATCCAGCGTTCGGAATCCAGCATGATCCAGAAAAATTTTATCTTCGGGGATGCCGTATTTCACTAAAGTTAATAGCATATCCTCGGGCTCGTTATAATCTTTGGTGCTATTGTCTCCACTTACGATAATGTATTTTATCTTTCGGCTCTTATAAAGATCTACCGCGGCCTCAATTCGGTTATAAAAATAGGCATTCGGAAGACCGCTGTTCAGGTTTTTGCTTGTTCCCAACAGGAGCGCGGTTTTTGTTTCGGGGATATCGGCAATATGGTAAGAGATATAAGCATCGCTGTTTTTCCTGATGCTGTAATTCGCCCATACTATAAAAATAATTCCTGCAACTAAAAGAAGCAGGAAAAATTTAAAAATGTTTTTAGTGATTTTTTTCATTTTGTGTTATGTCTTTTTAAAATTCCAATCCGTTCGGGAAAGCTTTTTTTCTGAAAATTAATAATAAAACAGCACCTACCGTAATCGCAGAATCTGCTACATTGAAAATATATTTAAAAAATTCAATATGTTTGCCTCCAATTAATGGCCAGCTCTCAGGAACATTCCAGTCTACCAGCGGAAAGTGAAGCATATCTACCACACAACCTCTCATAAAAGTAGAATATCCGTTTCCGAAACCTACGACTTTGGAAATTCCGCCATAGCCGATCCAGCGGTCTATACTTTGATCATACACGGTTCCGCTGTCGAAAATCAAACCGTAGAACATTCCGTCAATTAAATTTCCGATGGCTCCGGCAAAAATCATGGCCATAGGAATCAGAAGATAATTGGATTCTCCTCTTTGTAACCATTTTTTGAATAAGTAAATCATTCCACCGATCAGCACAACCCGTACAATCACCAGAAAATATTTACCGATAACTCCACCAAAATGAAGTCCGTAAGCCATTCCCGGGTTTTCTACAAAAGTCAGTTTAAATCCGGGTAAAACAGAAACGCTGTCGTCCAGATTAAAATGCGTTTTTACATATATTTTTGAAGCCTGATCGATTAATAAAATAAGAAACGTTACAAATAATATCTTTTTCATTACAGGTTCGTCTTTGGTTTGTCTTTGAAGTTTTTCCGAGTATTTTCTTTTTTAGTGGGAGTCCTTGGCTCGAAATTTTGGGTTTTTGCTCCTCGTGTATGAAATTTTTCGTAACGAATTCCCATGTCTTTCATCACACTTTTCAGTGCATTCAGCTCCATTTGGTTCTTTGGGTGTACAATTAATGCCTCCATCTTTATATAATTAATTTTTTACTTTTTGGACAATTCATCGAGTCTCTTCCTGTCTTTTGCGGACAAATCATTCACTCCGTTCTTGCCCATTTTGCTTAAAAGCCCGTCTATTTCTTTCTCCCTTTCGCGTTTATCAGAATTAAACTGATCATCTATGGTATAATTTCTTTTTTCATTGGGAAAGAATCTGTTTTTGATCCGTTCTCTGTTGAAAAATCCCAAAATTACAATAATGATAATGATTAAAACTAATAATTCGCTCATGGGTATATATTAAAAATTTGGTTTATAAAGTATTTCATGAAATACGATATAAACCAAAGATTATTTTAACTAACCTTGCGGTTATTTCTGCATATTTTTCGCTTCAATGCTTAAGGTAGCGTGTGGAACAGCCAATAGCCTTTCTTTAGGAATCAGCTTACCTGTTACTCTGCAAACACCATACGTTTTGTTTTCAATTCTTATCAAAGCATTCTTCAAATCACGTACGAATTTCTCCTGCCTTCCCGCTAAAATAGAGTTCTGCTCTTTACTTAAAGTTTCAGCACCTTCTTCAAACGCTTTAAATGTGGGAGAAGTATCATCTGTTCCATTATTCTGGTCGTTGATAAAACTTTCTCTGATCAGTTTTAAATCGTTCTCTGCTTTCTCTATTTTTTCTTTGATGACTGCTTTAAACTCTTGTAAATCAGCATCACTATATCTTACTCTTTCGTCTGACATGTTCGTTTCTGTTTTTTAATAAAATTATGAAATGGAATTTGAAAAACAATAACTATATGTTAATTTTTTTCAACATTTATCTTAAAATTAACCTCATCTATTTCGATTTCGTTAAAATTTGAAAGTGAAGATACAATTTCTATTTTACTTGACAAGACTTCGGACGAAATATATTCCTCATTTTTCCTGATGTCATTCAGGAATGGAGAGCTTTCTTCCAATGTGATGTTTATTCTGTCAGTTAATTCAAAATCTTTGTCTTTTCTCAGGTTTTGAACTCTGTTGATAAATTCTCTTGCAATCCCTTCAGATTTTAATTCATCTGTTAGCTTCAAATCTAATGCCACAGTTGTTTTCCCGTCAGAAGTTACGGTCCATCCCGGAATATCTTTTGTTGAAATTTCCACATCGTTTAGTGTAATTTCGTATCCCTGAACGTCAATTTTTCCTTCTTTTTCTAAGGTGGAAATCTGTTCTGCTTTAAAGTTGGCAATTTCACCTCCAACCGTTTTCATGTCTTTTCCTAATTTAGGACCAAGCGCTTTGAAATTCGGTTTGATCTGTTTTACAATTAAATCTGCCGCTTCTTCAGCATTGATTAACTGAATTTCTTTAACATTTACTTCCTGTTTGATCAATTCTGAAACCGCAGAAATCTGCTCTTCTGTTTTCTTATCCAAAACGGGAATTAACACCTTTTGCAACGGTTGACGAACTTTTACGTTTTCTTTCTTTCTCAAAGAGAAAACCATACTTGTAATGTTCTGTGCTAAATGCGTTTTTTCAACCAAATCGGTATCAATTAAACTTTCATCTGCAACCGGGAAATCTGTTAAGTGAATAGATTCCGCAGTGTCTTTTCCTGTTACTTTATTTAAATCCTGATACAACTGATCCATAAAGAACGGAGCGATTGGCGCCGATAATTTGGCAACAGTTTCAAGACAAGTGTATAAAGTCTGGTAAGCCGAGATCTTATCTTCAGAATAATCTCCTTTCCAGAAACGTCTTCTGCACAATCTTACGTACCAGTTGGATAAATTATCGTTCACAAAAGTGTTGATCGCTCTTGCCACTCTTGTCGGTTCGTAATCTTCGTAGAATGCCTTAACTTCTTTAATTAATAAGTTTAATTCAGACAAAATCCATCGGTCGATTTCTGGTCTGTTTTCAACTTCTTTTTCAGAATAATTGAATCCGTCAACGTTTGCATACAAAGCAAAGAATGAATACGTATTATATAACGTTCCGAAGAATTTTCTTCTCGTTTCATCAATTCCTTCAATGTCGAATTTCAGGTTTTCCCACGGATTCGCATTCGAAACCATGTACCAACGCGTAGCATCCGGTCCGTAAACGGCTAATGTTTCAAAAGGATCAATTCCATTTCCTTTGGATTTTGACATTTTCACGCCGTTTTTATCTAAAACAAGTCCGTTACTCATTACATTTTTATAAGCAACTGAATCAAAAACTGCCGTTCCGATTGCGTGAAGCGTGTAGAACCAACCACGAGTCTGATCAACTCCTTCTGCAATGAAATCTGCCGGGAAAGCTTTATTATTGTCTATTAATTCTTTATTCTCAAAAGGATAGTGCAACTGCGCATAAGGCATTGAACCTGAATCGAACCAAACGTCGATCAGATCGCTTTCACGCTTCATTGCTCTTCCTGAATCTGAAACTAAAATTACTTGATCAACAATATTTTTGTGAAGATCAACCAAAGCATAATTTTCCTCAGACATATTTCCGATTTCAAAATCTTTGAATGGATTTTCTGTCATGAATCCTGCTGCAATCGATTTTTCAATTTCGTTGTATATTTCTTCAACAGAACCGATGATTTTTTCTTCCTTCAAATCTTCTGTTCTCCAGATCGGTAAAGGAATTCCCCAATATCTTGAACGGGAAAGGTTCCAGTCGTTTACGTTTTCTAACCAGTTCGCGAAACGTCCTTCTCCGGTTGATTTCGGCTTCCAGTTAATTGTTTCATTCAGTTCTACTAAACGGCTTCTCAATGAAGTCATTTTCACAAACCAAGAATCCAGCGGATAATATAATAAAGGCTCATCTGTTCTCCAGCTGTGTGGATAACTGTGAACGTATTTTTCTACTTTAAAAGCTTTATTTTCTTTTCTTAATTTTAAAGCAATTCTTTCATCTACAGAAAGATAAGCTTTCAAATCTGCAATGATTGACTTTAAATTTTCTTTCTGAATATTTAATTCAGTATTTTTTTCTTCTTCGCTAAGGTATTCTCCTTTTACATATTCATTGGCAAAACCGTAGATTTCGTCGCTTACGATAGATAAAAATCTTCCCTGTAAATCTACTAACGGGATTGGGTTTTTATTTTCATCTAAAACCAACATTGGCGGAACTTCAGGCTGAGCTTCTTTTGCTACTTTAGCATCATCAGCACCAAAAGTCGGCGCGGTGTGAACGATACCTGTTCCGTCTTCCGTCGTCACAAAATCTCCGGAAATTACTCTGAACGCATTTTCAGGATTTTGATAAGGAAGAGCGTATTGTAATAACTGCTCATATTTAATTCCAACCACATCAGCTCCTTTGAATTCTGCTAAAATTTGGTAAGGAATAACCTTTATTTCAGGTGTGTAATTTGCAAAATCTTCCTCTGTTCCTTCAGCATATTTTTTAGCAAACTGTTTTCCAACCAAAGCTTTAGCCAAAACAACATTGATTGGTTCAAAAGTATATTGATTGAAAGTTTTAACTAAAACATAATCGATTTTCGGACCTACTGTCAAAGCGGTGTTAGAAGGCAACGTCCAGGGAGTTGTCGTCCAAGCCAAGAAATGTACCTCTCCAAAACCTTGTAAAAATGAAGGTAATGTTTCCGGTAATGTTTTAAACTGAGCAACCACTGTTGTATCAGAAACATCACGGTAAGCGCCCGGCTGGTTTACTTCATGTGAAGAAAGTCCAGTTCCTGCTTTTGGAGAATAAGGCTGGATAGTATATCCTTTGTACAATAATCCTTTATCATACAATTGCTTCAACAACCACCAAACCGTCTCCATGTATTTTGATTTGTACGTGATATACGGATCTTCAAGATCAACCCAATACCCGATTTTCTCGGTAAGGTTGTTCCAAACGTCTGTATAACGCATTACCGCTTCACGACAAGCTTTGTTGTAATCTTCAATTGAAATCTTTTTGCCAATATCTTCTTTAGTGATTCCTAATTCCTTTTCCACGCCAAGCTCTACCGGAAGTCCGTGTGTATCCCAACCCGCTTTACGGAAAACCTGTTTTCCGTTCTGGGTCTGATAACGACAGAAAATATCCTTCAACGCTCTGGCCATTACGTGGTGAATTCCGGGCATACCGTTTGCTGAAGGCGGACCTTCATAAAAAACAAACTCAGGTTGCCCCTCACGAATCTCAACACTTTTATTGAAAGTTTTATTTTGTTTCCAAAATTCCGCTACATTCTCTGCTACGTCAATAAGGTTGAGGTTTTTGTATTCTTTAAATTGGCTCATTGTAATATCTCAATATCGTTGATTAATTAAGTTGGCAAATTTACTAAAATTTGTCGGTTTATAATATATGTTTTATTTTGATATTTCCTATTAAAAAGTTCTGTTTCAGAAATATAAATGTTGAGATTATTTTTTTGTGAATTATGTATCGTGAAAAATCGGTTTTTTGAATTGAATTTTAAACACAAATAGCACTAATGTTTTCACAAATACCACATATTTTTGCCAAGTGGCGGATCAATAGGAGCGGACTTTAGTCCGCTTTCAAAATAATGGGTTTGAATTTGGTTTTAACCCAAACTTAAAATATTCTCTCGCAGATTTGAGCAGATTACTCAGATTTTTAAAGCGATCATCTGTGAAAATCTGAGAAATCCGTGGGACATAAAAAGAAATTTTCGTAATTTTAAAATAACACTTAAAACCATTTGCATGAAAATCTTTCTCCGACTAATCGTTGTTGTTTGTTTAATGAGTAGCATGACAGCATTTGCCCAAAATTATCCACAAGGCTATTTCAGAAATCCTTTAAACATTCCCATTAATCTCGCTGCGAATTTCGGTGCAGTCCGTTCCAACCATTTTCACATGGGATTAGATATTCGAACCAATAGTCAGGAAAACTTATCCGTCGTTGCCGCTGCAGATGGTTATGTAAGCCGAATAAAAGTAGAACGTTACGGTTTCGGAAATGCAGTTTATATCACTCATCCAAATGGTTACACTACGGTTTATGCTCATTTGAATAAATATTTCGACAAACTCGATGAATACGTAAAAAATCAACAGTACAAAGACGAAAAATGGGAACAGGATATCAGCTTTTCACCCAATCAGTTTCCTGTAACGAAAGGACAATTGATTGCTTTGAGCGGAAATACAGGAGGTTCAGCAGGGCCACATTTACATTTTGAGATTCGGGATACCAAAACGGAAGAATGTATCAATCCTTTGCTTTTTGGTTTCAATATTCCCGATGGAATTGCTCCGATTATCAGTGGATTGTATTGGTATGATCGTCGTTTTAGCACGTATGAGCCCGGTGCGAATGGAATTGTGGTGAAAAAAGCGGGAAGTGTTTATACTTCAAATATTATTCAGGTAAATTCTCCACAGATAAGTTTTGCAATAAAAGCGGTGGATAAAGCCAATCAAGGTTTTAATCTGGGAATTTATGATGCAGAATTATTGATGGATGGTAAATTGGTTTACAGTTTTAAAATTGACAGGATTCATTACAATGATACGCGTTATATCAACGGTTGTGTAGATTATATAAAATTTGTTCGCGATAAAATGAGCATTCAGCATTTATCGAATTTGCCGGGAATGAAATTACCGAATTACAGTTCCGGTTCGAATGGAATGATAAATCTTTCAGACAACGAAATTCATAACATTGAAATTATTTTGAAAGATGTTAATGGAAATACGAGCAGATTAACGACGAAAGTTCAGATGAACAATTCGTCAGAAAAAGTTTCTTCAAATAGTAAAACCGTTTTTCCAAACGAATCAAAAACCATTAAAACTGAAAATGCAGAAATCAATTTAAGCAAAAATGCAGTTTACGATGCTGTTAATTTTAATATGTCTGAAAAATCGGATGCAGAAGCGGTTTCAAATGCCATTATTTTAAACAGTCCATACATTCCGGTTCATGATAATTATTCGTTAAAAATAAAACCCAATAGAAAGTTATCCAATGAAGAAAAAAATAAAACAGTCATAGAACTCAATTATGGAAGCGATAAAAATATCATCAAGCCAAAATGGAGTGGCGATTGGGCAGAAGGACAATTCAACAGGCTCGGAACCGCGAGATTATTATTGGATAATGGTTTGCCATCCGTTTCTCCAAGCTGGAAAGAAGGATCTGTTGTAACTACAAGTTCATTGCGTTTAAAAGGAAGCACAAAAATCGGAGATATAGAATCTTTTCGTGCAGAATTAGATGGAAAATGGCTTAGTTTTGCCAGAATAAAAGATGATTTTGTCTATGTTTTTGATGAAAAATGTCCGAAAGGTTCAGGTTCTCATACTTTAAAAGTAACTACGATCAATACAGCAGGAAATTCAAACACGCAGACTTTTACTTTTCAGAGATAATATTTTGTTTTTTTATTTAAACGCAAAGTTTTATTTTGTTGATGATTAATTTGAAGGAGCAAAGGTGAATCAACAAGTTGATTTGATGAAGCTGTATTTTCAAGCTTCGCGAAGCAAATTTATTTGCCTTTACTTTTCTAAATTCAAAAGTTCGAATAATTAAATCTTTGCGTTTAAATAAAATTTCAAAACTAGATAAAGCACAATCATCTGTGAAAGTTTGTGTCAATCTGTGCTTAAAATTTCAGAGGAAGCAATGTTTTAATTTTAATTAAATAAATTTGTCCTTTAAAAATAAAAACCATTGGAATTCTATCCATCAATCGAAAAATCAGACCGTCAGGAAATAAAAAAGTTTCAGGAGCAAAAACTTCAGGAACTGTTGACTTATCTTGAAACTTATTCCCCTTTTTATCAAAGACTTTTCAAAGAAAATAAAATCAATATTTCGGATATTCAGACGTTGGAGGATTTACAGAAGATCCCGACGACGACAAAGAACGATATTCAGCAGAATAACGACGATTTCTTCTGTATCACACCTGATAAAATTGTGGATTACAGCACAACTTCAGGAACATTGGGAGATCCGGTAACTTTTGGACTGTCAGACAATGATCTTGAAAGATTGGCTTATAATGAAGCGATTTCTTTTGCTTGCGCAGGAGTCCAGAAAGGTGATGTGGTGCAAATGATTACGACCATTGATAAAAGATTTATGGCTGGGCTTGCCTATTTTTTAGGGTTAAGAAAAATGGGAGCGAGCGTGGTCAGAATGGGGCCTGGGATTCCGGAACTTCAATGGGATTCTATTTTTAGATATAAACCAAAATATTTGATTACCGTTCCGTCGTTTTTATTAAAAATGATCGATTATGCCGAAAAACATGGAATCGATTATAAAAATTCCAGCGTTTATGGTGCGGTTTGCATCGGAGAAAGCATAAAAAATCAGGATTTTACAGATAATATTTTATCTCAAAAGATTAAGGAAAAGTGGAATATTAAGTTGTTTTCAACCTATGCTTCCACAGAAATGAGCACGGCTTTCACGGAATGCGAAGAACAAATAGGAGGTCACCAACATCCTGAATTAATTATCACCGAAATTCTTGACGACGAAGGAAATCTCGTTAAAGAAGGCGAAAGTGGAGAACTAACGATTACAACTTTAGGCGTTGAAGCACTTCCTTTATTAAGATTCAAAACGGGAGATATTGTGAAAGCGCATTACGAACCTTGCAAATGCGGAAGAAATACGATGAGGTTAGGACCCGTGATCGGGAGAAAACAACAGATGATTAAATACAAGGGAACGACTTTGTATCCGCCGGCGATGAACGATATTTTGAATGATTTCAATAATATTTTGTGCTATCAAATCGTAATTCAGTCGAATGAAATCGGGTTAGATGAAATTATCATTAAAATAAGCACAGACAGTGATTCCGAAAACTTTGTGAATGAGGTGAGAGATCATTTCAGAGCAAAATTAAGGGTGAGCCCAAAAATTGAAATCATTGATTTTGATGTTTTGTCTAAATTCGTTTTTAATCCTAACAGCAGAAAACCGATTACATTCACCGATTTAAGATAAAACTAAAAACAAACCATGAAAAAAACATTATTTCTATTATTTCTAGCCGTTTCAGCGTTGATGATGGCTCAACGAGTGAAGGTGATTTCGGGAGACTATAATTTTCTGAAAGATCAAAAATTCATTAAAGTTGTTTTCAAATTTGAAGGGGTAACTTTTGCCAAGAAAAAAATTAGCGAAGATCAATATATCGCCGAAAGAATGGGGGATATTGAAAAATCGAGCGGAAAAGAAGAAGCAGAAAAATGGAAAAACGACTGGGAGTATTCAAAATCTAAAACTTTTCAGGATAAATTTTTAGCTTCATGGAATAAGAATACTAAAATAGAAGCATCAACCAATTTCGAAAAAACAAAATATACTTTAATTGTTGAGCCGACCTGGATTTATCAAGGCTGGTTCGGAGGAATAATGAATGATCCTGCACAATTAAATACCAAAATGAGCTTTGTGGAAACAGATAATCCAAGCAATGTTTTAATGGTTGTTGAAGGGATTAAGGCTACAGGCGATAATGTGATTGGAATTCCAAATAATAACGACCGAATTGCAGAATGCTATGCAAAAACGTCGAAAATGCTTGCTTTAAAAGTAGATCATTATATTAAAAAATAAAAATCTTTAAATTAATTAAAATTATAAATTATGAAAAAATTGTTTCTAGGGCTATTTGTGGCAATAAGCACGACCATTTTTGCTCAAAATAAGCTGACGATAGAATCGGGAAACCTGAATTTTCTAAAAGGACAAACAGAAGTGAATGTGGAACGTAATTATGGATCTCCACTTTTTCAGGCTGATAATTTTACTGAAACAGAATATTTAAATAGAAGACAAAAAGAAACGATAGATAAAAAAGGCGAGGCAGCCTGGAAAATCTGGATTGAAACCTGGGAAAAGAATGTGGAAATGGTTTGGACAGAAAAGTTTATCGAAGGTTTAAACAAATCAAAGAAAATTAAATTCAGCCAAAATGTTGAAGCTAAATATACTTTAATTATTCATCCGAAATGGATGTATGCTGGTTGGAGTGGCTTTGTAATGCAACCAGGGAAATTATCTTCAGAAATTACCATTGTAGAAACGGCAAATCCCACCAATGTTTTAGTGACCATAAAAGGCGACAAAATAGAAGGTGTCGGAAGTAAAGTAGATTACGGGATGGAATACGGAAGAATTGCGGCAGCCTACGAAAAGACAGGCAAAGAAATTAGCAAGGAAATTAAAAAAGCGATTAAATAAAACAAAAAACGGTCTGAACATTCTCAGACCGTTTTTTTATAATTGCTTTTGTTGTTCTTTTTCCAGTTTAATAAACTCGGCAAGGTTTTTTATCGCCGTATCATGTATCCTCACAAACGTATTTTTCTTATCCCAAACGTATCCTGCTAAAACAGCACAAATTTTTCTTTTTACATCCGGATTTTCGGGTTGGTGGAAGAATAATTCCTGAAGATTTCCCGTGTACCATTCTTTTACATAAGTGGTGAAAACATCAACACCATATAAAATATACTCTGTAAATTCTTTTTGCCAGTCAACTTTTTCTCCGTTTAATTGTCTTAAAGCCAGTTTTGCGGCAGTCATTCCACCTTCAGTAGCGAAAGCCATTCCTGATGAAAAAACAGGATCCAGGAATTCTGAAGCATTTCCTGTTAATGCATATCCATCGCCGTACAATTGTTTTACCGAGCAAGAATAATCTTTCAAATGTTTCGGTTCAAAAAGAAATTCTACATCTCCGAAACGTTTCACATAATAATCAGATAGAGAAATTGCTTTTCTTAAAGCTGCTGCAGTATCGCCGTTTTCAATTAATTTTTCAATATAATCCGTAGGCCCTACAATTCCCAAACTGGTATTTCCGTTTGAGAAAGGGATTACCCAAAGCCAGACTTCAGTTTCAATAATATCAAAAGAGATCAAAGTTCCTTCTACACCTTCTTCTCTGTTGATGTCTTCAACATGAGAGAAAATCGCAGAATGCGGAGATAGTTTCGAAGGTTTTTCTAAATCTAAAAGTCTCGGTAAAACTCTTCCGTAACCACTGGAATCGATCACGAATTTAGCATGGATTTCCTTTGTTTCACCATCTTTATTTTTCACGGTGGTGATAGAATCTGTTCCGTTGAATTCAATCCCGATTACTTCAGTTTCAAATTCAAGATCAATTCCTTTATTGATGACTTCCTGAGCCAAAACGTTGTCAAAATCAGCTCTCGGAACCTGCCAAGTCCAGTCCCAGCCTTCTCCGAATTTATTACTAAAATCAAAAATACAAACCTCGTCACCACGAAGGAAACGCGCTCCCAATTTTTTCTCAAAGCCCATTTTATCTAAAGCAGGAAACAATCCGGCTTCATAAAAATGATCCATAACTCTTGGTATTAAACTTTCGCCTACAACCAATCTTGGAAATTTTGTTTTTTCAACAACTTTTACGCTGACGTTGTTCTTCTTTAAGTATGAAGAAGATACGCAACCTGAAGGTCCTGCACCGATTACAAGCACGTCAACAAATTCTTTGCTCATCTTTGATTTTTTATTTTAATAATAACTTCTATCTTTGCCGCAAAATTAATGACAATTAATTAATATTTAAAATATTATATACTATTACTTTTAATTAATGAAAATAAATAACTTTTTAGAACTGAACGACTTCAAAAAAATCATCATAGAGAATGAAAAGATAGAACTGGATGAAACACTTATTGACAGAGTGGATAAAAGTTTTCAGTTTCTAAAGGAATTTTCAAAGAATAAAGTAATATATGGTGTGAATACGGGCTTCGGGCCGATGGCGCAGTTTAAAATCAGCGATGAAGATACACACCAGCTTCAATATAACCTAATCAGGAGTCACTCTTCGGGAATCGGAAATCCGCTTCCTGCAGATGAGGTAAAAGCTTGTATGCTGGCAAGGCTGAACACATTATCTCTTGGCAATTCAGGAGTTCATCAATCGGTTATTTATTTACTTCAGGAATTAATCAACAGAGATATTACACCATTGATTTTTGAGCATGGTGGAGTGGGTGCAAGTGGTGATTTGGTTCAGTTGGCTCATTTAGCTTTGGTTTTAATCGGAGAAGGTGAAGTTTTTTATCAAGGAGAAAGAAAATCAACAAAAGAAGTTTTTGAAATTGAAGGTTTAGAGCCTATTCAGGTGGAAATTCGTGAAGGGTTAGCATTAATGAACGGAACTTCTGTAATGTCCGGAATTGGTGTTGTGAATGCGCATAAAGCGAATCAACTGACAGATATCTCCATTAAACTATCTTGTGCAATCAACGAAATTGTTCAGGCTTATGACGATCATTTATCTGAAGCATTGAACGGAACAAAACTTCACGAAGGTCAGCAGAAAGTAGCGGCAAGAATGCGTGAACATTTGTCAGACAGTAAATTAATCAGAAAAAGAGCAGATCATTTATATACCCACTTTGAAGAGCAGGAAAAAGTATTCAAAGAAAAAGTTCAGGAATATTATTCATTACGATGTGTTCCGCAGATTTTAGGACCTGTTTTGGATACTTTGGAATACACTGAAAAAGTTCTTGAAAACGAAATTAATTCAGCAAATGACAATCCAATCATCAACGTTGAAGATCAACACGTTTACCACGGAGGAAACTTCCACGGAGATTATATTTCTTTGGAAATGGACAAGTTGAAAATAGTTGTTACGAAACTGACGATGTTGGCAGAAAGACAATTAAACTATCTTTTGAATGCTAAAATCAACGAAATTTTGCCTCCTTTTGTAAATTTAGGTAAATTAGGGTTTAATTTCGGGATGCAGGGCGTGCAGTTTACGGCGACTTCTACAACGGCGGAAAGCCAAATGTTGTCGAATCCGATGTATGTTCACAGTATTCCGAATAATAATGATAATCAGGATATTGTGAGTATGGGAACCAATGCTGCGGTAATCTGCAGAAAAGTAATTGAAAATGCTTTCGAAGTATTGACGATTGAATCCATCACGATTGTTCAGGCGATTGAATATCTAGGTTTTCAGGATCAGGTTTCATCTTCAACAAAAGAGTTGTATGATGAAATAAGAAAGATCATTCCTGCGTTCTCAAATGATATGGTGATGTATCCGTATCTTGAGGAAGTAAAGAAATATTTAAAAGCAATGTAATTACTATCGGTGATTAATTGTTTACAACTAAGGAGGAAAAATATACTTGAAAAAACTAAAACTAACATAAGTAACACATGAAATGTGCAATCATCACAGGCGGCTCAAGAGGAATTGGAAGAGCAATCTGTATCAAACTGGCAGAAGAGAAAAATTATCATATTTTAATCAACTATACTTCAAACGAAACTGCAGCAAAGGAAACTTTAGCCAAAGTTGAAGAATTGGGTTCTACAGGTGAGATCCTGAAATTTGATGTAGGAAATGCTGAAGAAACTCAAAAAGTTTTAACGGAATGGCAGGAAAATAATCCAAAATCTATAGTTGAGGTTATCGTCAATAATGCCGGAATCACAAGAGACGGATTGTTCATGTGGATGCCAAGTGAAGATTGGAACTCGGTGATTAACACGAGTTTAAATGGTTTTTTCAACGTGACGAATTTCTTTATTCAAAAATTGTTGCGCAACAAATACGGCAGAATTATCAACATGGTTTCCGTTTCCGGAGTGAAAGGAATGGCAGGACAAACAAATTATTCTGCGGCAAAAGGCGCTTTGGTGGGAGCTACAAAAGCTTTGGCACAGGAAGTTGCGAAAAGAAATATCACTGTAAATGCAGTCGCACCGGGATTCATCAAAACAGACATGACTCAGGAATTCAATGAAGATGAATTAAAAGCAATGATTCCTGCCAACCGATTCGGTGAAGCGGAAGAAGTGGCAGATTTAGTTGCGTTTTTAGCTTCTAAAAAGTCATCGTACATTACAGGTGAAGTGATTAATATTAACGGCGGAATTTATTCATAAATTAGTCTAGCAATGTAACAGTCTAACAATATACCAATGTTTTTTGGCATTAAATTGTTACACTGTTAAATTGGTAAATTGTTACATTATTAGAATGGAAAATAGAGTAGTCATTACCGGAATGGGAATTTATTCCTGCATTGGAACTTCTTTGGATGAGGTGAAAGAATCACTTTTTCAAGGGAAGTCCGGTATTGTTTTGGTAGACGAAAGAAAAGAATTCGGTTTCAGATCGGGATTAACAGGCGTTGTTCCAAAACCGGATTTGAAGAATCTTTTAAACCGCAGACAGCGCGTAAGCATGGGCGAAGAAAGCGAATATGCGTATATCGCAACAATGGATGCTTTAAAACAGGCAAATATCGACCAAGACTTTTTAGACAATAACGAGGTCGGAATTTTATACGGAAACGACAGTGTTTCTCAGGCAGTTGTGGAATCTATCGACATTGCAAGAGAAAAAAAAGATACGACTTTAATGGGTTCGGGAGCGATTTTCAAATCGATGAACTCTACGGTCACTATGAATCTCTCTACGATTTTTAAGCTAAGAGGAATCAATCTAACCATCAGTGCAGCCTGCGCGAGCGGTTCTCATTCTTTGGGACTGGCTTATATGATGATCAAAAATGGTTTTCAGGATATGATCGTTTGCGGAGGAGCTCAGGAAACGAATAAATATTCAATGGCGAGCTTTGACGGGTTGGGTGTTTTTTCTGTGAGAGAAGACGAACCTACGAAGGCATCAAGACCTTTCGACGCAGGAAGAGATGGCTTAATTCCAAGTGGTGGAGCGGCAAGTTTAATTGTTGAAAGCTTAGAATCTGCTCAGAAAAGAGGCGCCAATATCATCGCTGAGATCGTTGGGTACGGATTTTCTTCAAACGGCGGACATATTTCCACTCCAAACGTTGACGGACCTGCTTTGGCAATGGATCGGGCTTTGAAACAATCTGGTTTAACGGCAAAAGATATCGATTATATCAATGCTCACGCAACTTCCACACCGCTTGGTGATACGAATGAAGCAAGAGCAATCTATGAAATTTTTGGAAGCGAAACTCCTGTAAGTTCTACAAAATCAATGACGGGGCACGAATGCTGGATGGCGGGTGCAAGTGAGGTGATTTATTCTATTTTAATGATGCAGAACAATTTTATTGCTCCGAATATTAATCTGGAAAACCCTGATGATGAGGCTAAAAAGATAAATTTGGTAGCAGAAACAAAAAGTCAAAAAATTGATGTATTTTTGTCGAATTCTTTTGGATTTGGGGGAACAAATTCAGCATTAATTGTTAAAAAATTTGATTAAAAACATGGACAGGGAAAAAATTGTTGCGATTGTCAACGACTTTCTAGTGAATGAATTTGAAGTAGATGGCGATGAAATCAGCAATGAGGCTAACTTAAAAAAAACGCTGGGCTTAGACAGTCTGGATTATATTGATATGGTTGTGGTGATAGAATCTAATTTCGGAGTGAAATTGGGTGAAGCAGACTTCAAGAAAATGGTCACATTCGATGACTTTTATTCGACAATCGAGAACAAAATCACTGAAAAAAACGCATAATTATCGATTAAAAATCTACTCTAATTTAAATGTAACAATTTATCAATTTAACAGTTTACCGATGTTTGAAGTATTGTTACATTTCTACATTGTTATATTGTTACATTGCTACATTTCTACATTGCTATATTGCTACATTGATAAATTAATACTATGAACAAATGGAAAGGTAAGTCTAAAGGCACGATTCTGGGCTACAGAATTTTCGTCTGGTGTATTAGAAATATCGGAATCCGAAGTTCATATTTTGTTCTTTATTTTGTTGCGCTGTATTACTTTTTATTCGAAAAAAACAGCAACAAATATTACAGATATTATTTCCAGAAAAGACTGAATTACGGATATTGGAAAACAAAAATTTCATTATTTAAAAGTTATTTCACTTTCGGAACTGTTTTAATCGATAAAACGGCAATTTCTGCCGGATTAAGAGAAAAATATACTTACGAATTCGACGGAATTGAAAACCTCAGAAATCTTTTAGCAGAAAAAAAAGGAGGAGTTTTAATAAGTGCCCACATCGGTAATTTCGAAATTGCCGAACATTTTTTTGCAGATATTGATTTTGACTGTCAGATTAATTTAGTGACAGCAGATCAGGAAGTTACCGTAATTAAAGAATATCTTGAAAGTGTTTCTGTTAAGCAAAGTAATATCAAGTTCATTTATGTAAAAGATGATATGTCGCATATTTTTGATATCAATGAAGCCTTGTCAAAAAATGAGCTGATCTGCTTTACAGGTGACCGATATTTCGAAGGTTCAAAGTTCCTAGAAGGAGATCTTCTTGGTAAATCGGCGAAATTTCCTGCCGGACCATTCATGATTGCTTCCAGATTGGGCGTTCCTGTGGTGTATGTGTATGTAATGAAAGAAAAAAAACTACATTATCATTTATACGCTAGAGTTGCTCAGAACGTTAAAAAGCGCGATGCACAGGGACTTTTAAATTCCTATACTCAAAATCTTGAATCGATGATTAAAAAATATCCTCTTCAATGGTTCAATTACTTCGATTTTTGGGATGATATTGATTAAATTTCCTACTTTTACTCCTGAAAAACTAATATTTAAAACTCAAAAATTAATAATTGAGGAATTTAAAATGAAGTAATATATCCACTTTTTGTCTTTGCTAAGTGTTAACGCCTTTGCGAACTTAAAAACATTTAGTAGTTAAAAAAATCTTTTTGGACTTTGCGTTTTAAAATTCAATATTATTAAAAACACAGCTTTTCTCCTTTGAAAAAAGAATTTGACATACTTGTAATCGGCAGCGGATTGGGAGGTCTTGTTTCAGCACTTGTTTTGGCGAAGGAAGGCTTAAAGGTGTGTGTCCTGGAGAAAAATAACCAATACGGTGGAAATCTACAGACGTTTTCACGGGACAAACTGATTTTCGATACAGGCGTTCACTATCTGGGCGGACTTTCAGAAGGCCAGAATCTTCATCAGTATTTTTCGTATCTGGAGATTATAAAGGATCTGGAACTTCAGAAAATGGATGAAAATGGATATGACAAAATCACGTTTGGAGATGACGAAATTGAATATCCTCATGCGCAGGGTTATGATAATTTTGTTGAACAATTGTCAAAATATTTTCCTGAAGAAAGAGAAAATCTTGAGGACTACTGCGAAGAAATTCAGCGGGTTTGCAGTCAGTTTCCGAGATATAATTTGGTGGGAAAAGAAAATTATAATGAAGAAATTCTCCATCTTAATACCAAAAGATTCATCGAATCGTTAATTTCGGATAAAAAATTACAGTCCATTCTGTTGGGTTCTAATTTTCTATATGCAGGAGATTCTGAGAATGTTCCGTTTTATGTTCATGCTTTGACGGTGAATTCTTATATTCAAAGTGCTTATAAATGCGTGAAAGGAGGAAGCCAGATTTCGAAATTACTAATAAAGAAACTGAGAGAACACGGTGCTGAGATTCATAAACATTCGGAGGTTTCTGAATTTATATTTAATGAAAATCAAAAAGTAAGTTCAGTCAGAACTAAATCGGGAAAAGAGTATTCTGCGAAACAGTTTATTTCAAATATAGAAATTCGTTCAACCATAAAATTGATTGGGGAAGAACGGCTGAAAAAATCCTTTGTAAACAGAGTAATGAGCTGGGAGCCTGCTCCATCGTGCTTCAGTGTTTATATTGTTTTGAAACTTCATACAATCCCGAATTTTAATTATAATATTTACCATTATTCGAACAAAGAATTGGTCTGGAATGCCTTTCGATATGAACAGAATTCATGGCCGGAAACCTATATGCTTTCCTCAACCCAATCTAAGAATTATCCTGAATTTGCAGAAAGTCTGACGGCCATTTCTTATATGAATTTCAATGAAGTCAAAGAATGGGAAGAAACAGTCAATACAGTGGCAGATGAGCATGAAAGGGGAGTGTTATATGAGCAGTTCAAACAGGAAAAAGCTGAAAAAATGATAGATGCTCTGGAAAAGAAAATCCCAAATTTAAGGACATCTGTTAAAAATATCTATACCTCTTCGCCATTGTCTTACCGCGATTATATTGGGAGTTTTGAGGGCAATATGTACGGATACAGTAAAAGTTCTGAAAACCCTCTGAAAACAATGGTTTCTCCACGCACAAAGATCAATAATCTTTTTCTGACGGGCCAGTCTGTTAACATGCACGGGATTTTAGGCTGTATCATCGGTGCTTTTAATACCTGTTCCGAAATTCTGGGAAAAGAATTGATTGATGAAAGATTAACACAAGTGATTAATAAATATAATGGTGAAAGGAAATAATTTGGTTGATGCCGCCATTCGGAATGGAATGAAGCGTATTGGCGAATCTAAACGTACAAAGATAGATTTCCGGTTTCGTCTTTTAACCTTAATTTTTCTAAGCCTAAACCTTAGCTTTATTCTCTCATCTTGCGGAATCAGAAAATCTATCAAACACATTCCTGATGTCAAGCAATATTCGCTTGAAATTCCAAAAGTCAGTAAAATTAACGATTCAACTTTTAGTTTTAATGAAAATTATTTAACGAAAAATAAGCAACAGCTTTGGGAATTATATATTAAAGGAAATCCTTTGCAGTTGGGATATAACAATGGAGCTTTAACGCAGAATCTGATGCAGAAACAGGAAGAAATTTTCTTTTCTAAAGTGGAAGGCTTTGTTCCGTCGAAGTTTAAGCAAAACTTATTGCGCGGTTTTCTGAAATGGTATAATCGTAAAATGTATCTCAATATTCGTGAAGATTTTCAGGCGGAATTATATGGATTATCCCAGTATTCATCAGATAAATATGACTTTATCGCACCGAAATTTATGAGAAGTTTATATCTGCACGGAGCTCATGATATTGGTCACGCAATGCGGGATCTGATGGTGGTCGGCTGCACCTCTCTGGCGGTGTGGAATGAAAATACAGAGGATGAAGATTTGCTGATCGGAAGAAACTTCGACTTCTATGTGGGAGATGATTTCTCTAAAAATAAAATGGTGGAATTTGTAGAGCCTGAAGACGGAATTCCTTATCTGTCGGTGAGCTGGCCGGGAATGATTGGTGTTGTTTCGGGAATGAATAAGGAGGGAATTACGGTAACGATCAACGCCGGAAAATCTAAAATTCCGCTGACGGCAAAAACTCCGATTTCTTTGGTAACACGGGAAATTTTACAATATGCCAAAAACATTGAGGAGGCGATTGAAATTGCTAAAAAGCGAAAAGTTTTTGTTTCAGAATCTATTTTAGTGGGAAGCGCGAATGATAAAAATGCGGTAATTATTGAAGTTTCGCCGGATAATTTCGGAGTGTACAAAGTGGAGAATACGAGCCGTGTTTTCTGTACCAACCATTTTCAGTCGGATGCTTACAAAGATGACAAAAGAAATCAAAAACAAATTGCAGAAAGCCATTCTGAATACCGTTATGAAAAGCTTCAGGAACTTTTACAGGAAAATAAAAAGCTGAATCCTGAGAAAATGGTGGCTATTTTAAGAGATAAATCCGGGTTGAAAGGAGAAAAGATAGGGTATGGGAATGAAAAGGCGATTAACCAATTACTGGCACATCACGCGGTCATTTTTTCGCCTCAGAAAAAACTGGTTTGGGTATCGTCCAATCCGTATCAGTTGGGGGAATTTGTATGTTATGATTTAAATGAAATTTTTTCCGATAGAAGATTAAAAAGCGGTGAGTTGGCAAAATCAGATGTAAATATCACGAGAGATCCTTTCGCAGATTCTGAGGAGTTTAAAAATTACGAAGAGTATAAAAAAATGACTTCTCAAATTGAAGATGCAATTTATAAAAAGAAAATTCTTTCAGAAGATTTTATCAGTCATTATCAGTCTTTGAATCCTGAGTTTTGGCTGGTTTATCACCTTTCCGGAAAATACTATTTTAGCCAAAAAGAATATTCTATAGCAAAAGTTCAATTTGAAAAGGCTTTAACTAAGGAAATTACAACAGTTCCTGATCAACAGGATGTTGAAAAATATTTAAATAAAACGCTTAAAAAGCTGAAATAAATTAATTATTCTCCGGACTGACCTTATTCAAGAATAAAAAGGTGGTAATTCCGGCAATGGCAGATAGTGTGCTTGCCAAAATAGAGCTTCCGATCACGTATTGAAGTAAATTATTCTTCACCAGTTCAAAATTAAGATCCTGACTTAAAATATTGCTGTTGCCAGATACAAACGGTGCTCCTAAAAACAGAGAAGCAGCAATGATAAAAGGAATAAACGGTGGTAAGCTTACATTGGAAGCCACAAAAGCCAGTACTTTGTTGAGTTTGAAAAGTACAGCCAGAGAAATCACCAGCAAGGTGTGAAAACCCCAAAAAGGAGAAAGTCCTACAAATACTCCTAAGGCAATAGAAAAAGCTTTGGTGCGGTTGGTTCCGTCACTTTCTAAAACATCTTCCTGAATAAATCTTTTAAAGCTTTTTTTTTTGAAATTATTCACGAAGTTTCGCGGAATAATATAAAGAAGGGTAATCGTCACTAAAATGGTATTCAGAATGCTGATTCTCGTAAAGTCTTTGAATGGCCTGAAGTGGGAAACCCTTTCTGCCGGATCATAGAGAACTTTTACCGGAACATTCTTCACGGGAACGTGTCGCCAGGCTGTTCTTACAATAATTTCAATCTCAAACTCAAATTTTGGTGTAAAATATTTTTTCGGAATTTTATGTAGAGGATATAATCGATAACCCGATTGTGTATCTTCTAGTTTTATTCCTGTTTCAAACCAGAACCAAAAATTAGAGAAACGGTTTCCAAAACTGCTTTTTTTTGGAATCCCGTCCTGAGCCATATTTCTGTTTCCAATAAGTAGAGCGTCATCCTTTTCATTCAGAAGGGCTTCCACGAAAACAGGCAGATCATCGGGGTAATGCTGCCCGTCAGAGTCAATGGTTATCGCATAATGATAACCCTGTTCTTTTGCCTTTCTGAAGCCTATTTTCAGGGCATTGCCTTTTCCTTTATTCTCAGGTAAATTAATTACGCTAATTTGAGAATATTGGTTTAAAATTTCCTTAGTTGAATCAGTAGAGCCGTCATTAACCACCATAGTACTTTCGGTGTAATCGAGAACGCCGTCGATCACTCTTCTTAGAGTTTTTTCGTTATTATAGGTGGGTATTAAAACACAGATTTTCTTTTCAGAAATCGCATGTTGTATTTCAGGCAGGGTCATGGGTTTATTTTAAGGTTGCTTTTTCAGCATCGGTCATCGTTTTGGACTGAGCGGCAAATCTTTTAATATAATTTTTTAGAGCGGGATTCTGCTTTGTATAATTACTTAAAAGATAAGCTTTATCATCTTTTAAACTTCCTCTGTAACCTACGATTTTAGGAATGTTTTCCTGTACGCTCATTCGGATTAATCTCAATTCAGCATTATTCGGGTTACTTTTAATAACGGCTTCAAGATGAGTGGCTCCTTCCTTTACCAAAGCTTTTCTGTTGGATTTTGCAATTTTTGCTTCCATGATCTTTGCCGCGGCTTTATAACCCTTCGTCACCGCATCAGAACCTGGCTGTTTATCAGCAATATTGATAAATGCTTCTGTGTTCACATCAGAGGCATTTGCTTTGGCATAGCTGTCTCTTAAAGACTCAAGATCCGATTGAAAAAAAAGAAAAAAAGCAGTTAAAAATGAAAAAATTAGTTTCATGATGTCAATTTTTTATAGTTTACTGACATTTTTAATGCAATAGTCTCGCCAAAAGAAGTGATATTTTTTACTTTGACATCATCGTCACTCTGTGTAATATCGAGTTGCAATTTTAAATCCGGTGTTTCAAACGGGTTGATAATCGCCATAAATTTCACATTTGAGGCGGTTTTTAAGAATAATTTTAACCCAGTAAATTCTTCTGTCAGTTCTTTTACGATTTGCATCATGCATACGCCTGGTGTCACGGGGTTTCCCGGAAAATGACCTTTGAAAATATCATGATCTTTATTTAAAGTGATCTTGGCAGTAAAACTTCCGTTTTCTGCCTGTTCATATGATTCTAAAGTGTAAAAGTCTGTAAGAATAGTCTGCATTAAAATTATTTTTTCATGTTAAAGGTATAATAAACTCCGGCCTGAAAAGTGACATTAGAATGATTATTATTAAAGTAATATACCGGAATAAATCCCTTTTTCACTCTTGCTTCCACGCCAAAGTTTTTTGTAATATCAAATCCTAAACCGGCTGTAAGACCAAGATCTATTTCATTTTCAGCATCAAAATTTTTATTTTCAACCAAAAAATCCAATGTCGGACCGAAATGAATATTGAACTTATTGAAATAGAACTTGTTGACAATCTGTACGCCCACATAGGTCGCTGTAAGAGTCTGTCCGTTCCAGTCGTTGATGTTGGTATCCATTTTAGTTCCCTGTCTTGAATAGTTGATCTCCGGCTGTAACGCATAAAATTTAGCAAAACGGATATTACCAAACAAACCTATATAAAAGTCGGTTTTCGTTTTGAAATTCATGTTTACCGTATGGGTGTCATAGTAATTATTTCCCCAATAATAGCTGTAGTTTTCATCATTTGTAAAATGTGAAAAATTGGCGCCTGCTCTGATTCCCGGATTAAAGGTTACCTGCGCAAAAGATACGCCTGAAATTAGTAATACAAGTAATAATGATAGTTTTTTCATGGTTTAGTTATTCAATTTCGTTGATCTGAAATAGCTTGATGTTGATCTTAAAGTCTTTATGCTGAAGATTCAAACTATCCGCGAAGATATGTTTTTTTGCATCAAAAGTAAAATCGATTTTTTCCTTATTACTTTTTGTGTAAATGATCTGGTTTAGAACCCCATTTTCCTTGTTAAAAAACAAGTAGTAGACATTTTTATCAATTTTTGAAAGATAGATTTTTGAATTTTTATTTTCAAAACTTTCAGTGACAGGATATTGTCTTTTTAAAAGCTGTTGAAAATCATTCTTTAAAAAATTAATCACAATTTTTTTATCCAGATCAGGAAGAACATAGTTGAGCTTAAAATTATTTTCTGAAATCTCAAAATCAATTAATTTGTTTCCGAAATCAGAAGTCATGGCAACACGGTGCGTCGTTTCGTTGATTTTCTTAATAATCAAAATTCCGCTTACATGATTTTTATAAATATCCATCTGACATTTATAAACATAATCTTCATTGGAAGAAAAGTATAAATTTTCAACCATCTTTTCAGAATTAGGAAGAGATTGTACGTCTGTTAACTGGTATGTTTTGCAGGAAACAAACAATAAAAAAATCAAACTATAAACTGAATTCTGAAGCAGCAATCGGCGCATTGATCTTTGTATTTTTGAAAATAATATTGGTTGTATCTCCTGAAGCTTCCGTCATATTTACCTGCGAAACTGTTGCTTGATTCTTAGGAAAATGAAGCTCGATTTGCTTAATATATTTCAGTAATTGTGCTGTTTTCGGAGTAAATTTTGCAATATTGGAAGTTGCGTTTTTAAAATAACTAACAGAAAACTCAGGGTCGTTAAACATCTGACCGTTTGAACTTCCCACAATCAGTTTATTAATTTTTTCAAACGTTTTACTTTTGGCGTCCACAGAGGACTTTTTCCCCTGATCATTGATGAAAATTTTATTATCCTTAAAAACAATGCCGTATTGATAAGGTTTTGTGTATTTCCAACTCAGAGTATTCGGCGTTTTTAATGACATTCGCCCTGAAGTGATGATGCTTTTATCCAAAAAATCCATTTTCTTGGTTTGGGTAAAATCCGCCTGTAAAGTTTTTATTTCTTTAGCCTCCGATGAAACTTGGGAGACAAATGCTTTTGCTTCCGCTCCCGACATTGCCGTATTTTGTGCAAAAAAGAAGCTTGAAATCAATAGAAATGCTCCAAGAGCAGTATTTTTAATCATTGTTGAACGTTTTCAATTTAACGACAAAAGTCACAAAAGATTAATTTTTTTTTAATTCAAATTAGAAATCAAAAGCGAACAAAAGATAAAAAATCAAAGATTTTCAGGAAAAAATTGAAATGATCTTTTTATAGGGTATGTCTCTAACTTTAATTAACTAAAGTGTTAAAATTATCTTTTTATTAAAATATTATCAATTGTAAAAGTTGAGTATTTTTTATCCTTCAAAAATACTAATAAATCTGCCAAAACATTATACGTTTTTTCTGATGTGTCGTGAAGAAGAATGATGCTTCCTTTCTTTAATCCTTTTGTGACTTTTTGGTAAATTTTTTTCTGATCTTCTGTTATGGTGTCGAGTGAACGAACATTCCAGCCGATGCTTTGTTTTTGAGTTTTTTTGATGGTTTTTGCTATATTCGGATTGGTAACTCCGAAAGGCGGACGGTATAAATTGGTTTTTATACCTCCGGTTTTCAACATCACTTCATCGCATCTTTCAATTTCCTCAACCATTTTTGAAGTCGATAAAAATCCGGTTGTATTCGAATGAGAAAGGGTATGGTTTCCAATGGTATGACCTTCTGCTATAATCCTTTGAAAAGTTTCCGGATATTTTTCAATCTGTTTTCCGATACAGAAAAAGGTGGCTTTCACCTTATTTTCTTTTAATAGATCTAAAAATTTCGGAGTAAATTCAGTCGGACCGTCATCAAAAGTCAAAGCTACCTCCTTGATTTTCGTTCTTTTGTGAGTAATGCTATTGACAAAATATCCTAAAGTAATATCGAAGGAACCCCAAATTACGACTGCTGAAAACAGCAAAAAACAAAATATGTATACCCAAAAAGTCCCGTGAAACGCACAAATAAAAACGTTGCACAAAATATAAAACAGGATAAATGAGTAATGTTTCATCTTTTATTGTTTTTGAATTTTTGGTTTAAAATATTCCGTGTGGTGCGTTTGTCATTCCGTAGGAATCCCAGCGAGAACTTTAACGTTGCTTAGATTCCACGCTCCACTGCGTTTCGTTCTGAATGACACAGAGACTTAATTATTTTGTGTTAAAAATAATTCAGCAAATTAAGCTTTCCCCAACAAAACCAAACTATGGTCATTTCCTCCCAAATGATTATAAAGCAAAATATTTTTAACTTCTTCTTTTTTCAAATCATTAATCATCATCACCTCAGGAATCTCCTGATTTTTCAGAATATGACAAGCTATAAATGTTGAAAAACCACTCGCCGTATTAAATTCTCCACTCAAATGTTTGTAATACAATAATGCTGAATCTTCAAATACATTCATTGCTTTTGTATAATAAACATCCGATTTTGAATCTCCGCTGAAACCTAAAATCACAGCATCAATATCATTCGCTGTTAAATTATTTTTAGCTAAAAAACCTTCAATAAATTGCTGAGTTTTGTCTAAATCTAATTTATTACTAATTTGAATATCATGTAATTGAGCATAATGATTTTCTGCTTTATCTTTTCCTAAAACAAAAAAGCTTGCTCCTTCGCCCCACATAACACCATCTGTTGTTGAGTTCAGATAATCAACGGGGAGATTTTCTTCTTTTTTAATGGTTTTGTTTAATTTATACAATTGCATTGTTCGGTCGGTTTGCTCGTCTGCTGAACCTACCAACACGTTTTCTGCTTCACCGTCGTTGATCTGCAATTTGGCATCTAAAAATGCAAATTCAAGAGAGGAAGAAGTGTTTACATACGTGAAATTGTACGCGTGACATTGCAGACCTAAAGCAATTTGCCCTGCCACCGTATTGTGTGTGGATTGAATAAAAAACGTCGGAGTCAGAAACTCTTCATCATTATCCAGTACATTTTTAAGAAATTTTTCAGAATCCTGGGAACAGCCCATTCCTGTTCCGACGATAATCGCATCAGGATTTTCGATTCCTGCTTCTTGTAAAGCATGTTTTGAAGCTACAGAGCTCATTTTTACAGTTTTAGACATTCTTCTGCTTGCCGCGGGTGGAATGAATTCTTTGTAATTGGGTTCAATAGCTTTTAAAACCTGAGTTGAATGTTCAGGCTTCAAATTTTGGATGAAATTTTCATTTAAAGTGTCCTGAACTGAGATGCAGGTTGCACTGTTGATGTAAACTGGACTCATGATTTTGAGAAAATTAAAGTGGAACAATTTCCTCCAAAACCAAAGGAATTCGAAAGAACGTGGTTGATATTTTTCTCTTTAAGTTCAGTCACAGGAATCAATTCAAATTCTTCCATTTTAGTTTTAAAATTCAGATTGGGGAAAATAAGATTGTTTTGAATCGCCAATAACGAATACACGGCTTCAATTCCCGCAGCAGCTGCTAAAGTATGACCTGTAAAAGCTTTTGTAGAACTGAATTCAGGAACATTGTTTTCTCCGAAAATTCGAATCATGGCAATGCCTTCAGACAAATCATTATTCGGCGTTGCCGTTCCATGAACGTTGATGTAATCGATGTTTTCTTTATCTAATCCTGAAACTTTCAAAGCTTTTTCCATCGCTAAATAAGCACCTTGTCCGTTTTCCGAAGAAGCGGTTTGGTGATGCGCATCGTTAGCATTTCCATAGCCCGAAAGGTAACCCAGAACTTTTTTGTTTTCTTTTTTTACGATTTCATCGGATTCCAAAACGATGAAAGCGGCTGCTTCACCTAAATTCAGCCCTTTTCTGTCATTATCGAAAGGGGTGTTGTATGAATCTGTTAAAATCATCAACGTATTGAAACCATTCAGAGTAAATTTTGAAAGGGAATCTGTTCCGCCAACAATAACACGGTCTAAAATTCCATTTTTAATGAGTTTTGCGCCCATCATAATGGCATTTGCCGCAGACGAACAGGCTGTACTGATCGTGGAAACCATACCTTGTAGACCCAAATAATCTGCAATCAGCAGTGATGAATTTCCGGCATCATGAGCGTCAATATATTTTTGCTTTTCAGGAAAGTCTTCGTAAGTGTAGAAATATTTTTCAGTAATATCCATTCCGCCAACGCTGGTTGAGGAAATTAGTCCGGTTTTATATTCATTAATATCGAAAATTCCGGCGCTTTCTACAGCTTCTTTTGCGGCAACCATCCCTAATAAAGAGGTTCTTGTCGCGTTGTTACCTTCACTTAACTGAAGTTTTTCAACAAGATCTCCATTAGATAATTTTATTTCGCCCGTTTTGATGTTTCCGGCATGGCGGGTTTCAAACAAGCTAATGTCTGAAATTCCGTGTTTTCTGGATTTTAACGAAATTAAATTTTCCCCAACATTGTTTCCAATGGCGGAAATGATGCCCATTCCTGTGATGGCAATTTTTTGACCCATTTCTTAATAATGTACCAATGTACCAATGTATCAATGTATCAATTTAGCAATGTACCAATATTGTTACACTGTTCAATTGATACATTGTTAGATTAATTTATTTTGTTCTGTTTTCTTCAATGAATTTCGCCATCGTGTCGATAGAAGAGAAAATTTCTTTTCCTTTCTTCGGATCGGCTAATTTTATTCCGTATTCTTTATCCAAAAGAACGATCAATTCTAAAGCGTCGATAGAATCCAAACCAAGACCACCTCCGAATAAAGGATCTGTATCTTTGATTTCTTCTACTGCAACGTCTTCAAGATTAAGGACTTCAACGATTTTGTGTTTTAATTCTTCTTTTAAGTTTTCCATAAATAAATTTCATTTATAATGTACCAATGTACCAATGTAACAATAGTTATTAGTGTTATTTAAAAATTGGTAAACTAGTACATTTTTATATTGTTATATTACGTAGTCAGCAAATATACGAAAGCATTATAACTTTCCTGATATAGTTCTACCCAGCCACATACCACTTTATCAGCCTTTCCCGACTGTAAAATCTGTTCTGAGTAGCTTTTTAAAAAATTTTCATCAAATTCGTCTAAAACAAAAAAAGCATTCTCTGTCTGCATTTTGTGTCTGATGCTGATTTCACCCACACAAATATTAGGCAAAGTATAGACGAAAACGGCAGGACTCGGGAAATAATTTTCCTGAGAATTGATGCTTTCCTGATATTTAAAATCAGTATCTAAACTGGATGATTTATTGGCAAAAACCAAAGCGGTTCTGCTGTGATCTTCATCTTTTAAAATCATTTCAGAAGCGAGGAAAGCGAGTTTGCTAAGATGATCCATTTTATGAAATTTTGGATAATTCAGTTCTAAACTTTTATAGGCTTCTTTCGCAAAATCTGAAAAATTTTCGGTTTGAGTTTCAAAAATAACCTCATTATTGAGAACGATTTTTGAATTTTCTATGGTGCAAATGTCTGTTTTCTTCATTAATAAAGTTTAAGGCTTTTTCGTTGGATTTTGGTGCGTGTTGAAAACAGAAAACACAACAATTTCATTCTCTATAACTTCATAGATAATGACGTAAGGGAATTTTTGGATATATGCCTCACGAAAATTATTGCTTTTTAAAGAATAATGGAGAGGATTTTTGGCAATTCTGTCAAAAAACTTGTGAATACATTTCAGAAATTTATTACCTAAACCTTTTCTTTTACTTTGGTAATATTCAATTGCTTCTGCTAAATCAATGTGAGCTCTTGACTTTAAAATTAATTTATAAGTCATAATCCTTCATCAATCTTTGCTTCACTTCTTCCCAAGTATATGAGGGAGTTTCGCCTTTTAAGTGTTTCTCTCTTTCAAGTTCGAGCTTTTCGTAGTACCAATCCGGAACAGCAGGATAATTATCTTCCTGCTCCTCAACATCGATGATTCCGTTGATGATTCGCAAAATCCTTTCATCGGCAATATCAATGAACTCGTGAATTCTTTTTCTGATGTCTACAGTAGATTCCATTTCCTAAAACTTTAATTCTATAAAATTACAAAATTATTTTCAGCATTTTTCCAAAACAATTGCTGCATTACACCCTCCAAAACCTGATGCTGTTTTCAAAATATATTTTATTTCTGCAGGTTGATTTTCTTTAATGATATTCAAAGATTGCGAAGTTCCCGTTTCTTCGAAATTTTTTGATGGAATTAATATATTATTTAGAGCAGATTCCATTGAAATAATACTTTCCAACAATCCCGAAGCTCCCAAGCAGTGACCATAATAGCCCTTCATACTGTTCAGAGGAACATTTTGCAATTCCATTCTGTTGAAAGCGATGGCTTCCATTTCGTCATTATATATCGTAGCTGTTCCGTGTGCAGAAATAAAATCTATTTTTTCTACAGGAACTTTGGCTTCTATCATTGCATTTTTGATGCTGGCAAATAATCCGTCACCTGTTCTTGATGGACCGGAAATATGATTAGCATCGTTGATGGCTGAGTCTCCTAAAATTTTAAAACTAAATTTTTCGTTTTTATTTGATTCAGAGGTTATATAAACCGCTGCAGTTGCTTCACCAATATTGATTCCGTCACGGTTTTTGTCATAAGGTTTGCAAATTTCTGTTCCAATCGCTTGAAAAGAATTGAAACCTGAAATCACAAACTCGGAAATTTCGTCTCCGGCAATGACAAATGCGTCTTTATATTTTCCAGCCTGAATTATATTTTTCGCCACAGCAATTGCCATAACTCCCGAAACGCAGGCATTGGAAACAACAATCGGTTTTGTTTTAAATCCGAAAAAATCAGCTATTTTCTGGGCTAAATTGGAAAGAAAAACACCTTCCGGTAAAGCATTTTGATTTTTTAATAAGCTGATATTTCCTTTTGTTGTCGATAAAATAAAGGCTGTTTCATCTGAAATGGGATGTTTTTCAATTAAAGGTTTTAAGCTTAATAAAAACATTTTTTCAAGCCTTGTGAAATCCTGATTGTCTTTCTGAACGGAGTTGAAGAATTTATTAAATTCTTCATTCAGTTTTTCAGAATCAATCCTCGAAGCATAAAAAGGCTCCTGATTTTCGATGATTTTATGTAAAGCGACGCCGGATTTTCCTTCCAAAAGAGCCTTCCAGTTTGAAGAAACATCAAAACCTAAAGGCGTGACGCAGTTGTAATCAGTGATATAAATTTCCTTCCTCATGATAATCCCATTTTATCTTTCCATGCCTGAAAAAACTCAGGATTATACAAACATAAATTATTGTCGGAATCCAAGAAAACCTGAATGGTTTCTCCTGAACAGACTAATTTATTTTCTTCGTTAAAAAGCTCGTATTTGTAAATTAATTTCGCTGAAGTGGAATTCACAAAAGTCGTTACAATTTTGAAGGTTTCACCATATTTTAAGGGAAGAAAATGTTCGCAAGTGCTTTTTACAATTGGCGTAACATAACCCGCTTTTTGAATGTCAAGATAGGTCAAACCGTGCTGTCTGCCGAAAGCTTCTCTGCCGTCCTCAAAATACACGATGTAATGTCCATGCCAAACAATTCCCAAGGGATCTGTTTCGTTGAATCTTACGCGGACTTCTTCTGTACAAGTTAAATCTTTAGACTGCATGCTGTTTTTTTTCGTAAATCAATGAGATGCCGACCATGGCAAGATAAAATAAAAATAAGAAAGTCAATTCTTTAGCAATTCCGCCGATTCCGCTGTTTCTTAAAATAATGTCGTAATAAGCGTTTAATCCCCAATTCATTGGAGAGAATTTTGCAATATTCTGCATAAATTCAGGCATTAAAAATACCGGAACCCAGATTCCGCCAATGGCGGCCAAAACCACGACGGAAGTTGCTCCAAAAGGTGCAGACTGTTCCTGAGTATCGGCAATGGTTCCCAATAAAACACCGAATCCAATCGCGGCTAATCCTGAAAATAGGGTCACCACAATAAGCGGAAACATCTTTCCTGTAACATCAAACTGCGGTAAATCCATATAAGGGAAAAGGTAGATGCCCACTGCAACCATTAGCAAAAACTGAATGATACAGATGATTAAATACGTAAATGTTTTTCCTAAAATATGGATAAAATACGGTGTCGGACTGATTCTTGCCCTCACGCTGGTTCCCTGGCTTTTTTCTTTGACTAAATTGATGGACAAAGGCACCACAATAAAGAAAATGGCAAACAATGCCCAGGCAGGAACGTTGTGCTGAACGGAATTCGGAATGGCTTCAATCTTCCCTTTTTTAGGGGTAATTTCTTTAAAACTGATTAAATTTTTACTTTCCTCAAGATTTTCCGTGGTTCCCAATTGATCCTGAAAAGCTTTATAAATCTTTTTATTTTCGATCTCAAAAACCATTTTGTTCACGGAATTCATCACATTGTTTTTGAAGCCTATATTTGTTGCAGGGTCAAAATATAAATGAATATCCTTAGCTTTTACAGGCGGAATCTGAACTTTTCCTGAATTTTCTTCCAAGCCAAACGAGCTTACGATGGTCTGAACCTTGGATTCTATATTTGAGTTTAAATCTTTAGTTAAATTTTCAGGGATGACAATGGCCATCTGATAATCTCCTCCGAAAACAGCTTCCTGGGCTGATTTTTCATTATAATTGGTCAACAGCTCGAACGTTTTGCTGTTTTCAAGCTCCTGTTTTATATTCTTTGAAATTTCAGATTGATCTTTATCGATGAAGATAATCGGAATTTTTGAGCCTTCAAGGTTTCTGAAAGTGGAGTCCTGAATCAACGTTATCGTGACAATTAACAATAAAGGCATCACGAAAATAATCACAATTCCTCCGATATCTCTTTTAAGCAATAGGACTTCCTTAACGAAACTTCTCCACAATTTATACCACAACATCTCTTAATTCTTTTCCGGTTAATGAAATGAAAACATCTTCTAAGTTTTCGGCACTTGCCACTCTGTTCACCAATTCTTCAGGGGTTCCGACTGCATGGATTTTCCCGTGATCGATGATGGCAATTTTGGTGCAAAATTCTTCCGCTTCCGAAAGATGGTGAGAAGTATAAATAATGCAGGTTCCCTGTTTGTTTAGATCGAAAAGATAATCAATAATAGCTTTTTTAGACTGAACATCAACGCCGACCGTGGGTTCATCCAAAAATAAAACTTTCGGATTGTGCAGCGTTCCGGCAATCAGATTGCAACGGCGCTTCATTCCTCCTGAGAACTGTTCTACTTTTTTGTCAGCGAATTTTGATAAACCCATGATCTCCAAAGATTCGTCAATGGCTTTCTTTAAATTTTTATGACTTAAACCATAAAGACTGCCGAAATACATTAAATTTTCTTTAGCTGTTAAAGTTGGATATAAAGCGTATTCCTGAGGAACAATTCCAATGATCTGTCTTAGTTTAAAACCATCTTTCTGAGGAGATAATCCGTTGATTTTAAAGCTTCCGGAAGTCGGTTTTACCAATCCTGAAAGCATGGAAATCAATGTTGTTTTTCCTGCTCCGTTGGGACCAAGAATTCCGTAGATTTCGTCTTTTTCAATAGTCAGCGAGATGTCATTTACAGAAAATTCTTCTGCACTTTTATATTTTTTATATAAATTTTTAATCTCAATTAAGTTTTCCATTTAGATCGCTTTTCTCAGTTTTTTATAGAAAGCTTCTTCCAGATCTGCAATATGAAGCATCGTTTTTGACAGTTGATTATAAATGTCACTTTTCGAGTTTCTGTTTTTATACACCCTTGCGATATCCACCGCAAAATCTCTCCAAAGATCTCCAATTGTTGTAATTTCTTTGGATAATTCTTTCAATTGATCATTTTTAAGAATCACAGCGGCTTCCTGTAAAAATGCACCATAAATAAACCTGAAACCGCCACCGCCGGTTCCTATTTCTTCCTGCATTCTGATCAGCTGCCCCAAATAATGATTGGTAACTTTCGTTCCTTTTTTATCGGCCCATTTCGGGATGTTTTTAGCGACCCAACGCATGGCTTTTACCCCAATGATCGGAACGGGAGCCAACATATTTTTACAGGTATCCTTAATTCCTTTTTTTATTGCTTCTTCCAAATTTACATGCTCAGGAATGTAAGTAGGGTAGTACATATGACCTTTGGGAGGCAGTGCGCCTTTGGCATATCTTACTTTTTCCAGTTCAGCCTCGGAAAGAGTCGTCACATAATCCATCACAGGATCGCTGATCAGGAATTTACCGTCTTCTTTTCCGTAAACCACCAAATTGTGGGCATTGAAATGGAATTTATATTCTTCAGGAAAATAGGTTAGGTTGAAAACACCAACCTGTAAACCTGTAGGGATATTTTGATCTAAATTTCTCTCCAAAGCCTTTTGAGCCTCAGCGGGATTTGAAAATTTTTCTCTTTTAATTTTAATTCCCAGTCTTTTTGCTGCCTTGCTGAAAATAGCACCCGGCATCGGACGATAGCTGAAACCCGGAGCAAAGTTTACTTTTAAAAAAGGGAGATATACAAAGAACAGCCCGGAACCAATTCCGAAGATCATTGGTTCGCTGAGTTTTAACCCTTTGTTTAATAATAGATTGGAGGCAACACCGTTTTCGCAATGCGCGGTTTGATGGTGTTCAAAATTAAGTTTCATTCCTAGCTTTCTCTTTTTATCCCGGATAAATTTGCTAAACCTATGAGGTTTAATTATTTTCCGGTGAAGTTTTTTAGTTCATCCACTGAAATACCGAAAGCCTCGGCATATTTTTTCAGTACAGAATCGCTTAATGTTTTAAATATTTTTGGTTTTGCGTGTCTTTTAACGCGCCATTGCCACATTCCGACATAGGCTGCAAGAACCTGTAGATCCATTTTATTCAGTTCCATGAAATAAATAATCGGGCTTACGATGTGATGGGCAACATTTTGCCTGGCTTCTTCAATTCTTTCGTTAATCAGCGCTAAAGATTCATCTAAAGCCGCTTTTTTAATATCCCAACCAATACTGTTTGCCGTTGTATAGTTGTTGTTTTCATCAGTCACATACAAAACTTCCGTCATATTGGCAGACTTCAGATTGCTTTCGTCCTGAGGTAGGTCCTGTTTTTTCATCGGTTAAGGTTTTACTTCCTGGATAAACAAATTAATTTCAGCTCTTATCAATAACTCGTCATTAATAAAGGTCTCACAGAAGATATTACAGATGTTTTCAAACTGAGAAATCAAAGATGCTTTTGAAATAATTTTATTGCCCACTTCCGGTAATGCAAAAATTTCGATTTTTTTAATGTTGGTGATAAAACCAATCACTTTGGTATCTGCATCAGGATTTTCGAAAAAACTTTGTCCGAGAATGGATGAGCAGGTTTGAGCTAAATTTTCAACCAAGCCCGCTTCAACAAACTTATGATCATGAACAAAAACATTATCTTCTTTTATTTCGAAGGAAGTAATCACTTTTTCCGGAGTAAGCTCCAGAATATAATCTGCCATGAGCATCGGTTCGCGATGCGGCAAAAAGTTGTGAATATTGATGATATTTTCTTCCTTGATTTCCATTAAAATTTCAATTTTATCTTAACAAACCTCATAGGTTTCGAAAACCTATGAGGTTTAACTTGGATATTAATTTCAGTTTTATAATTACATTACAACTGTTTTCATTTGAGATTTTGCAATAATCTCATCATTCAGCTTCGTTACAATATCAACCAAAGTTACTCCCATCATTTCATTAATAATAGAAACTTCAGAAGTTAGTTTATCTCCCAACTTCGGTAATTGTATTGCTTCAAAAGTTTTGATAGCACCAATATAACCTGTGGGAGCTTCTTTTCCTAATAAATAATATTTGTAACCGGTGTGCAAAGCAACGCTCTGTGCCTGATGCTCTACCAAGCCTGAAGCCTGAAAAATTCCGTCCTGAACAAAAATATTTTCCTCTTTTACTTCAAATCCTGAAACTAATTGCGTTTCAGAATATGATGCAATACTGTTTACCATGACAAAAGGAAATCTTTGCGGAATTAAGCTTTCCACAAAATTCTGGTCAGATGTTGGTAACTTATTTTCCATTAGCAAACCGTTAATAAAGCACATGAATAAGCAAATCTTCCGCTTTCCGGCACACAAAGAAGTACTTTTTCTCCTTTTTTCAGCTTTCCGGAATTTATTAATTCTTCTAAAGCCACAAAAATAGAACCTGCTCCAATATTTCCAACCTCAGAAAGGTTGTAATACCACTTTTCCCAAGGGAAATCTAATCCTACGTTGGCAAATTCTTCTTTTAGACCTTCTTTAAAATAGCCAGAAGAAATGTGAGCCAAAACGTGATCAACAGATTCAGGATCAAGATTATGTTTGTCAAAAGATGATCTTAAACTTTCAGCACCTTTTACTAAAATATATTTATCTAAAATTTTTGTATCCTGCTTTAAGGCAAAAATAGACTGCTTCAGCCATTCGTCTGATGGGTAATCTGCCCAAGATTTCAGGCTTCCGTCTTCCTGCTTTTCGCAACCTGCATACATACAGGCTTCGATTTCGTGAGCATAAGAATAAAAATCAATCCATTCTATTTTTAAATTGGTTTCATTTTCTCTTGGCTTATTTTCCAATAAAAAAGCACCGGCTCCGTCAGAAAGCATCCATCTCAGGAATTCTCTTTTGAAAGCGATGATTGGTCTTTCTTCAAGCAACACTAAATTTTCTGCCTCGTGGTTGAATTTATCTGCGGTCATCCATGCGGACATTCTTTCAGATCCTGCACAAACGGCAGCATCCTGAACCCCTGCTTTGATGGAAAGGAATCCGTAGTTCAGGGCATTCATCCCTGAGTTGCAAAGTCCTGTTGCGGTATTAATTTCAATAGATTTTCCGATATTTAATTCACCGTGAACCATGGAAGCATGTGAAGGCTGAATCTGATCCGGAGAAGTGGTTCCCACAGACAGTAATTTCATATCTTCCTTTTTGAAATTTTCATCAAAAAGTCCCTCGATCGCTCTTGCCGTTATCTGGGCATTGGTATGCGTTGGGTTTCCTTCTTTGTCTAAAGCGTAATATCTTGTAGTGATTTTATTATTTCTTAAAATAAGTGCTTTTGCTTTAGATTTTGCGTCATTTATATAACCAAGATACGTTTCCATTTCATCATTTGAAACCGGCTCATTGGGTAGGTATTTTGATGCTTTTGTTATAAATACGTCGTACATTCTATTTTATATTAATTCCTTGTAAATATTCTCTTTGTTTCTTTCTTTTAAACCAAAAGATAGGTGTTGTCAATAAGTGTAAAACCAATACGATAGGTGAAATAATCCATATCGCGGCCATCAAATATACCTTAAAGAATTTGATAAGCAATGGTCGTTTTTCTTTTTTCTTCATGATAAGACCGGACCAGATGGTGAAAATTTTGTTTCCCACTTTTTCCACTCTTACCAAGAAGGCACGGATTTCCACGGCTCCGTTTTTTACCAGCTCGGGTTGCAAAGTCCCCAACTTATTATTGCGGAAATGTCTTTCAATAATTTCGCCAAACTTTCCGGATTCATTAATTTCTTTATCCGAAACGCCCGCTGCGGGTAAAATTCCGGATTTTTCCTTTTGTCCGCCAATCATCCATCGGATTACCGTCAGCACACTGGTGTAATTGTCATGTCGGTCTACCAAAGCGATGTTTCCAACCAATTTGGCATTAAAATCTTTCAAATATACTTTCAGTTTTTCCTGAGAGAGCATCCACATATTTCTAGTCCCGGAAATGGTCACCACAGGGGTGTCTTTGAATATCTTCGCGGCGTAACTACTCTTCAAAAATGAAATAATCGGGATAGAAGGCGTTAAATACCAAACCTGATATCCGAAGAGAATTAAATCATACTTTTTATTCAGTAGGTCTTCCGATGGCGGAACGATTTCACTGGGGATCTGCAAATAAGACTCCGGAAATGTATTGAAAAACACATCATTCGGCCAGGGGAAAGGAAAATCTTCCTTCATCCTGATGTTGTAATAAGTTACGTTATATTCATCCTTTTTTGCTTCAAAAGGTTTCGCCACATTCCTTACAATGTCTTCCAGCTGTCCGGTCTGTGTGTAGTATATAACGAGTATATTTTTTTGCATTAGTTTTTATTAAGGGTTTACAAAAATATGCTTTTCATATTTATTATTTAAGACTAAATACTTTTAATGATTCGGAGCTGAATTTTAAAGAAAAATTTGTATGATTTAACGAATTTTCTTTAACATTTACAAAAATGATCATCTCAGGCAGCTGAGCAACAGTGTTGATGTCAAAATTCTCATCCGAAACCAAAAGGACATCAATTTTTTTGGTGATTTCTGTGGTATCTTTTATATAATTAATTTTTCTTCTCTTTACTAAATAGGTCTGTTCGGCAGTTGCTCTTCTATCATCATCTTTAATAATGGTGAACATTTTCCGGCTTGGCTGCTGAAGGGTTAATAAAACATCTTTCTGGCCGTAATCATTCGCATAATGTAGAATATTCGCTTCTTTCGGAAGATGCTTATTCAGTTCAAAGTAAACGGATTTGTTCTGATTAAAATCCTCTTGTACTTCCTGTACAACTTCATTATCTTTATATAGATAGCTTAAAAACAATTTTTTCTTAAAATAATTTTCATCTTCAAGCTCATTTCTCAGCTTGGTAAACTCTTCTCTGAAGTAGGCATTTATTTTTTTCGTTCTTTCAGAATAATTTTTTCCGAAGCTTATATCATCTTTATGAATTCTGTTCCCGATTTTTACGGTGATGCTTCCGTCAAAAATGATAAAATCGCCTTTAGGCTGTACTTCAGAATTCCCGTGGATATAAACCGGAACCACATCCAGTCCGAATTCTTCAGCAATATAAAATGCTCCTTTATGGAATCGTTTGATATCGTTTGTATAAGAGCGCTCCGCTTCAGGGAATACCACCAAAGAGTATCCCTGTTTTATTTTTTCCTTCAGCTGATGCATCCCGTTTTCTATTCCCTGCGAAACCGGATAAAAACCTAATGCCCTCACCAGTTTTCCGAAGATAGGAGAGTTGTAGACCCAGTCATTCACCAGATAAATAATCTTGTGCGTTGTCATCGCCAAAGCCAGTGTATCCAGGAATGAAGTATGATTGGCAATAATAACGGCCGGTTTGCTCAAATCCTCATTTGGGTTTTTAATGACTCTTTTCTTTACAAATGGATTGGAATATAATACAGAAGTTAAAAACTTCGCTAGAATTAATTTAATAATATTTAATGTTTTACCCTTGGAATTTTTCACAAAGATGCTTCCAATCGCGGAAAATAGTAAGCCTCCTAATCCGTAATATAAAAATGAAATCACAGAATTTAAAAACAAGCGAAATGTAATCGGAGAAAGTCCTTTTTTTGCTCTATTGGTAATTAATAATCTGAACCAAAACGGATATAATGTAGAGGTAATGATGATGACCGAGAACATTCCGATCAATGCAACCAAAGCTAATGAATGCAAAGCCGGATGTTTTGCAAAAATTAGAGAACCGATAGATAAAATCGTTGTAAAAACTGCCAAAATAATGGAAGTCCTGTACGTCGGAAGTTCATTTTTACCATTCGTATGCTCTTTCTGCATGGCCTGTGTCAGGAAAATACTGAAATCGTCGCCCACTCCAAACACCAAGGTGCAGACAACGGTGCTGAAAATATTTAATTCTAACCCTAAGAAATACAAAATTCCTGCTGTCACAACGCCTGTTAATACAATTGGGAACATGGTTAAGACCGTCAGTTCAAAATTTCTGAAAAAGACGATAATGGTTAAAATAATCGCCAGAAGAGAATAATTGATTAATGTATTGAAGTCGTTTTTCAATAAACCTAAAAAGTTTTCATTCATCTGTTGGCGATCAATCGCTAAAGCGTCGTGCTTTTTTTCAACATCTGTAATGAAGATGTCTCTTTTCTTTTCATCAACTTTTACCACATTAGAAACGGTGTAAAACCCATTTTCATTGCTTAAGAACTCCGAAATCTGTAGGGCTTTCACCTTTTCATAGTCCTTTAAAGTTAGTGTAGAATAGTTTTTATTTAAATTTTCATTAAACTGATCAAAGGCTGAGCTGTTGAATCCAAATTGGTTTCCGTTTTTAATTAACTCAGCAACCGTTTGGAGCTTCTTATTTTCGTCCCAGAATTTTTTCCACTCTTCGATCTTCTTTTGTTGATCTTTTTCAGATAAGACAATATTTCCGAGAGAGTTATAACTCAGGATTTTTCCTTCCTGTTTTTCTTTTTCCAAAAACTGACTCAATTGAGAGTTTCTTGCCAGTGCTTCCCCTTCTGAATTCCCGTAAGAAATCGTATAAATAGATTTTGAAGTGATGTCAGAAAGTTTTTCAAGCTTTGCCTCGCTGATCTTCAGGTCTTTCGGGATATAATTGAGATCACCAATATCTTCATTAAAACCAACATGCCTGAAGCCAAAAAGACAAGCCAAAATAATCACCGAACATCCGATAATCAGAGGTCTGTTTTTTTCATAAGGATAAGACCCGATTTTATCAATAAAATTGGTGTTTAAGTTGTGTTCTTTTTTCTTTGGTTTATATAATTGCGGAACGATAATCAAAGCTGTGACCGAAGAGAGAATAACTGTTATCGCGGCAAAAAGTCCCAAATCTTTCAGGGCTTCCGAACGGACAAAAACCAGACACAAAAATGAGACGGCTGTAGTGGCACTACTTAAAACAATCGGCTTCGTGATTTCTTTGTAAAGCTCTTCAATATTGTTGTTATGCTTGTAATGAGTTAAAATATGAAGCGCATAATCGATCGTGATTCCAATTAGAATGGCTCCGACACTTAATGAAATGGCTGAAATTTTATCTTTAATAAAATATAAAATCAACAACGCTAGTAAAACTGAGAAAACGGTGGGAAGAAAAACAATGAGTGGCGTAAAAATATTCCTGAAATAGTAAATAAGCAGGATCAAAAGCACCGTCATGGAAATAATGACTGTATTCTGAATATCTTTTTTGATCTGTTGGGCATTTGCAACGGCAATTACCGGAGAGCCAAAATAACTGATCTCGGTTTTTCCTTTGAATTGTATATTGATTCCGTCTTTGATCTCATTTAGCTGATTAACAAATGTTTCATTGTTTTTGGTGTCGTTGCTTTTGTTTTTCGGGTCAATGAAAAGAAGAAGGTTTTTTCCGTCTTTGGTAACGATGTAATTGTCTTCAAGTTTAAAATCTTTGCTGATATTTAAGGCACTCAGTTTTTTGATCCCTAAAAAAGTAATTCCCAGCGGATCTTTTTTAATAAATTCCTTTGTAACAAGACTTGTAGGGGAAACCAGTGAAACATAATTGCTTTCGACCTGTTTCGCAATGCTGTCCTTTTGTAGCTTTCTTTCAATTTCTTTGTAATCGTTTTCATTCAGAAACAAGGGAAGGTTCTGATTTACAAAATCGAAGGTCTCTGAAATTTCGTTATCGTTTACTTTTCCCTGAACGGAACCAATATATTTCTGTAAAGGTTCAATTTTGGTTAAAAAAGTATCAGCCGTTTCCGAAAGCTGAAAATTTTCTTCTTTGGATTTGTTTTCAATAATAACAATGACCTTATCTGAAAAGTTGAGCTGTTTCAGGACTTTTGCCGTAAGATCCGACTTTTCATTTTTTGGAATAATCTGATTGATATCTTCCTCAAAATTTATTTTTGAAGCAAAAAATACACATAAAAGCAAGGTTCCTACTGCGAAAAATACAGATGAAATCTTGTTTCTGGCGATCAGATAATATAAAAATATAAAAAAACGATGCATTGCATTATGAAAATCAGGTTTGCAAATTTAATTTTTTCGGAAGGAGTTCAAAGGTTTTTAACAATAAGTTTATCTGAAAATCAATAAAATATTTCAGGAGGAATAAAAAATAATCTACTTTTGCAAAGTTCCGATGATGAAAAAAATAATTTATTAGAGATTTACAATAAAAAATAATGAGTTTATTACACCCATATTTTCTGATCATAATCTTTTTCCTATTCATATTTAGTTACCAGGAAGTTTTTAGGGCTAAGGTAGACCGAAAGTATCTGTATATGCTGGGAGGTTTTATGGTTCTCGTAGCAGGCCTTCGAAATGGTGTGGGCCCTGATTACGGAAGTTATAAAGGGATCTATATCTATTCTGATACCGTAGATTATTCCAGTATTATTTTGAAAGGGTTGCACATGGATTCCAAAGAGTCTGTTTCGGTGGAATGGCTGTATGTGCTCATCAATAAAATTCTTCTGAACGTTTTCGATTCACCTTATTATATGCTAACGCTCGTTATTGCGGCGGTGGCGATATTTTTTAAATTACAGTACGTTGAGGATAATACGTTTTATCCCTTTACCTTTATTCTTTTTATGTTTATTCCCGGCTTCTTTATTGGAGAATGTGGGCAGATTCGGCAGAATTTGGGGGTAGCCATCGGCTATTTTGCGGTAAGGTTTATAAAAGACAGGAAGCTCTTTTACTTTTTACTCTGTATTTATCTGGCAGGTGGAATTCATAATATATGTTATGCTTTTATTCCCATGTATTGGATCGCGCGAATTCCGGTGAATAAAACCATAATGCTCGCTGCAATTATCATATCGATTATTCTGTCTCCGTTTGAGGTGTATAGGGTTTTTGGTAGCTTTCTAGACAGTGTGGCTTCAGACAGTACTGTTATTGGTGGTTTTAATGCCTATATGGAAGAGTCTGTTGAGAGGCTGAATGGTGGAGTGGGGATTCCGGAAGCAATGACCGCAATTTTGACATTTTTTCTCTTTTTCTATGATACAAAGCTCAAGGAAAAATATCCTTACTATGAATACCACCGAAATTATGCACTTGTGGGGATCTGTTTTTTCTTTATTTTCAGAAATAATCCGGTTTTCTCATCAAGGTTGGTGGGGGCGTTCACCGGGTTGGGGCTTGTTATTATTCCGAATTCGATGTACGTGATTTCCAAGCAGAGTAAGATCATGGTCTATGTGTTTATTGTTTTTATGGTTGTATTTAACTTCCTTGTGTTTGCGAGTTTCAGAAATATCGTAGCGGGTAGATTTACAATTGATCTTTATAACAATTTCTTACTGCCTTAATCGGGAGCTGTATTTTAAAGGTTTATGGATCTTAAAGGGGCTGGAAATCTATTTTATGTTGTTTTTGGCTATTTTTTCTGATTTATTTTTTACGCTATATTTTAATATCAGATGAAGTAAATTAGCAAAAGATGTCAGAAATTTTGATGATGAGACCCTAAAAGAAATTATGGGTTAAATGGGTGTTTGAAATGCATTTTTCGATGAGATTTTATCAAAGGATCTGGATATATTTTAATATATTTAGAAGAAAACAACGATGAAATTAAAGACTTTTTTATGGATTCTGTTTTATGTTACAGGATGCACGCTGATCTATTTTTGGCTAAATGATTCTTCATGGATCGGAATTGATGATGCAAATATCTATTTTGTTTATATGCGGAATCTGGCAGCTGGCCATGGTTTTGTATTTAATCTTGATGGCGAGAGGGTTGAGGGGGTTACTTCTTTACTCTGGACTTTAATCGGGGGAGTGTTTTTTTATTTTTTTGAATATCCCAATATAGCTCTTTTGTTGTTGAATATCGTTTTGATAACGATCGTTTTCTATAAGATCAATCTTTTTTTTGTACGATTGTCATTGCACGATTGTAAGGCAGATAGCTATCGTTGGATTCTTCTTATCACACTTCTTCCTGTAATCCCCGGTTTTTTTGAATGGACGGTTTTGTCTCTGCTTGAAACGGGATTATGGTGTTTTTTACTGATTATATTCTCTCTGATGATTTTGGAATTAAGTTCTTCCACCCATAGAATCCGATATTACACAATAGCCGGAGTTCTTGTTTTTTTTATGGTGTTGACGAGGCCGGAGTCAATGGTGTGGGTTCCTTTCTTTATTTTTTTTAATGCCAGTAAAGAATATGTTTTGAACAGGAAAACAAAAAGCATATTTTTTTACAATCTCTCCCTGTTAGCGGTATTTGTTACGAGTTTGGTCTTTCTTATTGTCTGGAGGATCAGCTATTTTGGGTATCCTTTTCCTAACACCTATTATGCTAAAGTTTCAACAAGTTTTACACGTAATTTGTTTTTGGGAGGCAAATATATTGTGGGCTTTCTGTTGTATAATCCTTTGTTTTTGATAATTCTGGTGCTGAATATATTATTTTTTATAAGGCTCTTTATGGCAGAAAAACTAAAATTTATTACACAAAAGAAATATTTTAATTTTCTCTTTCTGTTTTCTCTGTTTTTGTTGGCGTTGCTTGTTCCATTGTATACGGGTGGGGACTATTTCGCAAATTACCGCTTCATGCAGCCTGTGATTCCTCTTGTTCTTCTCTCTTTTTTCTTTACTGATTATGCGCAGAGAGTGAAGCTTACGGGTAAGCATATTATTTCTCTTGCTGTGGCTGTATTTTTTTCTTCTTATTACAATTATAATCTCCTTTATAAACGGGAGTCTAAGCTTGCTCACGAGTTTAAAGTTGCCAAGAATGAGCGGTATCATTCGTCAGAGCTTAATAAGCTTTTTTCAGGATGTATGAGGTATCCAACCCAGGGAGTTATGGCGGCGGGAGGCTGTGGTTTTGTATATAAAGGTAAAACGATGGATATGCTCGGGTTGAATTATGTGAAAATGGCGCATGCAGATAAGAGTAATGATGGTATTTTGATGAAAAACCATGCGGGCTTCAGTAAAAGTGTTTTTTTTGAAGAGGAACCGGATTTATTTTGGATTGCAGGAGATTTTTCAGAACCGGGTGATTTGCTGAAAGTTCTGGAGGTGAGTAATTTTAATAAATTGATATTTAAGCAGATACAGGATGATTCTCGTTTTAAAAAGCATTATGTCAATTGTCTGATTAGCAGAATAGGGTATGATAAAATTTTAAGAATTTTTGCAAAAAGGTCTTTTTTAGATCAGTTGGATAAAAATGTTTTTACGGTTCAGGAGGTATTATGTCCGTTTAATAGGTGATGGATTGCGATGTTGTTGTGAAGTTGAGACAGTGCGAATGTGCTGTCTTTTTTTATTAAAAATGAGGGAATATCTGTCGGGTGATGAGGTAGTCCGGAGCTTTCCTTTTCGATGTCCTGGAGATTTCTTATAATGAAGCCGTTTTAATTCTTATTAGTCAAAATATTTTTGATTCTTTTTCATTTTTTTTATTGACCTTTCATGTGGATTGAGGTAGTCTGATTTACATTGAATTTATTCTTGATTTTATCTTCTAAAGATGAAAATTTATAATAAAGGGCGTGGTTATATTGAATAATTTGACGAAGATTGATCTTTAAAATTTAAACCAAAATAAAAGTTTTTAGTTTTAATATTTCTTCATATTGATTTGAATAATAATTTTTTTAATCAATATTCTTGTATTTTTGCAAATCTTAACATATAAAATGTGGTATCTGTATTTATAATGTAAAAAATATATGTTTTTCATTATATAATTTAAATATTGAAAAACGATTTATATAATAAATGATAATTTATTACAGAAGGCTTAAAAATTGTATTGTGACAAAGAGCGCAAAACAAGGAATATGAAAAATTACAAAAAACATTTAGCGGCAATTTGTTGCCTAGCCTCGGTTTTCCTGTATTCTCAAGATCAGGTACATGAAAAAAACCGACTGATGACTCAGTACTCAGGTGATCTTAACCTGAATAATAAAAATTCTACAACTCTACAAGTAAATGTTCAGAATGGCAATGTAAACTCTACTCAATTTAATTCTTATGGATCCGCAAATCGTGAGCCGGCTTTAGATTGGACTAAGGCTCCTAACAGTTATATCTTTGATCCGTCTCTGGCCAGTACGGGTCTTGTTATTCCGGTGAAGAAAGTATATGCGATATGGAAAACGAACAAATGGCTGGGGGCGGAAGTGCCTTCTGGTAAAACAACTGCTGAAGTTCTTTGGGAGGATGTTCATGGATTAATAGATACGGGAGAGGATTATTTGCTGCAAATAACCGGTTCGGGCGAGAATGCAAAAATAAGAGTGGGTGTTAATAAGGCGAAAGAAGGGAATGCGGTAATAGCCCTGCGTATTGATGGTGAAATTTATTGGAGCTGGCATATATGGGTTACCGATGATCCTACCAATGGTTCTACGTATAAAAGTTATCCCGGGGTCACAAGACAAAGAACAAACGGAACCATTGAAGTTATTCCGGATTCGGATTGGCAGTGGATGGATCGTAACTTAGGAGCCATCAGCAGTTCTATGACTTCTTCGGAATGGAACCGAAGCGGTGGGCTGCTTTATCAGTGGGGAAGAAAGGATCCCATACCTGCTCTGGTTACTAAATCGGATGACTTTTACGAGGTTAGCGGAACGATTGGAAGGATTCGGCACAGACAGGCTAAAAACATGACTAATGCCGTCACAATTGATAATCTTACAAAGTATGTTACTTTTTCGAACGCTTTAATTAGCAATAATCTGCAGTTGTCGGTTAAAAATCCGTTGAGTCTGATCTATATTAATAAAGATGATAACTCGGGGCAGGCTTATTATAATAATAACTTGAATTCTCCGGTCAACTGGTTTGGAAGATCCCCTGGTTTTACTGATGCCCAGCTGGGAGAACTTAATTTATGGTCAGACAATTCTCAGGGTAAGATTATCACCACGAATTATAATGCCGATGCAAATGCTAAACCTTATAGGGATAAATCTTCTTTTGATCCTTGTCCGAACGGATGGCGTATTCCTTCTGTATTAGTCGCCAATCAGGGTTCAACTTCTTATATTGATGATATCCGCCTCGACTATTCGCCGTTTGGGGTAAGAACCAATTTGGGGAAGAGTACCTTTGAAAATAATAAATATCATCTTATAAAACCTACGGATAACGGAGTTCCTTCATATATGACGGGGTTTCGCGTCTATGCCAATTTTGGATTTGACATGTCGAATGTAGGAGGTTATAATATGGGGGTTTTTCCAGGATCCGGTCAGCTGATCAGAAATGCTCATGAAGGACAATACAGTGATGAGCATCATACCGCTGTCTGGACAGCGACAATGCCAAGACACTTTGATGCCTCTCCTGCTGTTGGAGCAAGGATGTTGTGGATGATTCCTGATAAAGATCAGCCGGACGTACAGGATCCTAATATTCCGAATGCAAAAGGGCGTTTTTTTTATATGCCCTTAATGACAGCAGGAACCTCTGATGCTAATGCCTGTCGTTGTATTAAGGATCCTTTGTATTTGGTGAACGGATATAATTTTCCAACAGAATATTTTACCGATTCCTTAGAATACAGAGAAGGGATTAATAACCCTAATACCTATCAGATAGTAAAGGGTACAACACCTTCTATAATAGAAATTCCTGTCAGTAAGGCATTTTCTGTACAAAGTGAATTGCTGAACAATAAAGAGATTCTCGATCCTTCGAGTTTCAATGATTTGCGGGTGAATGTTTTGTGGACTACAAATACGGCATTAATCAGTGCTTTAAATATTTCAGATTCTTCTCCCAGCTCCCTCGTGGGTCTTACCAATTCAAAGATCAGGGTAACGGTTAATCCTGGTCAGAGCGGGAATGCTGTAGTTACCCTACATAATGGGAGTATTGTAAACCCTGTGTACTGGTCTTGGCATATCTGGGTGACAGATACTCCTGTTGATTCAAGACCTTATACCACAGAGCTGCCTCTGGATGGGGTTGTAAATTACGTGAATTATATTACGCAGGGATATTCTCCGCTTCAAACAGAATTTATGGACAGGAATCTTGGGGCTGTAAATGTTTTCCCGATGGTGGCAAATCCTTTAACCCCTACCTCGGCTGAGCTGGCTCAAATCCGGGCGTCGGCGGGTATGCATTATCAATGGGGCAGAAAAGACCCTATACCTATTTTTCAAAATACAGACAACCGCAGTTCTAACAGTGTCTTTTTAGGAAGTATGTCTCCAAGTGGTACACTCACCTACACGACATTGTCTTATGCAACGTACAATAATCTGTCCGGAAACTATATCATTCCGTACAGTACCTATGCAAATGCAGCCAATGCTAATGTATTGTCTACTGATAAACCTTCGGAAAAAATAAGTAAAGTTTTATCTTACTCTGTGCAGAAACCTCTTGTGTTTATGGTTCCGAGTACTTTTGCTGCCTACAATTCGTCTCAGCCTCTGTATACCAATGGAACGGACTGGCTGGCGACGGAACCTAATCTGGCCTATGACCGTTGGGGAAGAGGGGGGCCAAAATCTCCTTTCGATCCTTGTCCTGAAGGATGGAGAATACCTGATGTAACCAGTGTTTCTATTGTTTCTGGTATGGATTTTGGATTTTCGCCCTGGTATAAAAAAGGCAAGAATGTTTCCGGGTGGTGGAGCGTGATTAATGACTTTTTAGGAGTAAGAGTGAGGAACAGTACCTCTACTACAATTGGTTATATGTATGATAACTCATCTTATAGCGTGGGGAATTATCCGAATGCCGGTTCAAGAGGGATTAGGAATGTTACCGGAAATCAGACAGCTCAGGGAACCTACAATGTCATCAACTTTCAATATCCGGGAATCTGGACGGACGCTTTAAATTCAAACTATCTGGGAAGGCCTGTCAATATCATGTTTGATGCTGCTTCTTCTGCGAACAGAATGGTGGCCTATTATGATAATAATGATCCGTATTTCGGAATGAACTGCCGTTGTGTAAAAATGAAATTCGAGGCGGACGGTAACGAAAGTGGTCCTATTCCTACACTGCAGATCACTTCACTGCCAGTAACAAAAATGCCCGCAGTTTTAAAGGCTGCTGAGGTGACAGATCGGGTTAAAGATAATAAAATTTCTTTCTTCCCGAACCCGGTGAAGGATATGCTTCACATAAAAGCTTCAGAGAACAAAGGGTATTTTTTTCAAATTTATAATATGTCCGGACAAATGATAAAAGCCGGAGAGTTTGAAAATGGGAAAACCGATCTTTCTGCACTGCCTTCCGGGGTATACCTTTTGAAAGTAAATTCAGAGGTAATGGTGAAGATCATCAAGCAATAACTTTATTAGATGAATGCTATTCGGAGATGAAATGCCCTTGGGTATTTCATCTCTTTTTTAATATCCATGAAATTTATTCATCTATCATCAATGAAGAAAATTTCTATATCGATCTCCTGATTTCAAGTTTCTGTGTTTTATTTTGTAACTCGAATGGTTTTTGTGAAGGGGTTTGTTGTGGTTTTTGTGTTTTTAATTAATCTTAATTAAATGATATTCATTTTCAAATAAAACTCAGATTTCAAAACCTATATAATAAAAAAGCTTTACTTTTGCAAAAATTTTAGAATGTCGAAAAATTTAGTAATCGTTGAGTCACCGGCAAAAGCAAAAACTATTCAGAAATATTTAGGGAAGGATTTTGAAGTAAAATCCAGTTTTGGACATATCCGGGATTTACCTAAAAAAGGGATGGGGATTGATTTGGCCACCTTCAGTCCGGATTATGAAGTTTCTGCAGACAAGAAGAAATTGGTAACTGAGTTGAAAGCCGCCGTGAAAAAAGCCGAAATGGTTTGGCTGGCTTCCGATGAAGACCGCGAGGGAGAGGCTATTGCATGGCACTTGGCGGAAGAGCTGAAACTGAAACCGGAAAACAGAAAAAGAATTGTTTTCCATGAGATTACTAAAAATGCCATTCTAAAATCTATTGAGAACCCCAGAGATATAGATCAGAACTTGGTAAATGCTCAACAGGCTAGACGAGTTTTAGACAGGATCGTGGGCTTCGAAATGTCTCCTGTACTTTGGAAAAAAGTGAAACCGGGCTTGTCGGCAGGTAGAGTACAGTCAGTTGCTGTAAGATTAATCGTTGAAAGAGAAAAAGAGATTCGTGAGTTTACTCCGAAAGCAAGTTTCAAACTAGATGGTATTTTCTTAAACGCAACAGAGCAGGAAATTGCTGCGAAACTAAAAAAGGATTTCGAAAACGAAGAAGACGCAGAAAAGTTCTTAGAATTAGCAAGAACAACGGAGTTTAAAGTGTTAAATGTTGAAACCAGACCGGGGACACGATCTGCTTCTGCGCCGTTTACAACGTCTACACTTCAACAGGAAGCTTCTTCAAGATTAGGATATAATGTGACCAACACGATGCGTCTTGCACAAAGATTGTACGAAGAAGGGTACATTACCTATATGAGAACCGACTCGGTAAACCTTTCTCAGGAGGCTATCGAAGGTGCAAAAAAACAAATTACTTCAGAATACGGAGCGGAATATTCTGCACCAAGAAACTATACTACAAAATCTGCATCGGCACAGGAAGCTCACGAAGCAATCCGTCCCACTGATTTTGCAGTGAAAAGTATCGGTGATTCTCAGTTAAATAGACTTTATCAGTTAATTTACAGAAGAACACTGGCTTCTCAAATGGCCAATGCTAAAATTGAGAAAACAGTAATCGAAATCGGAAACACAAAGCTTCCTCAAAACTTTGAAGCGCAAGGTGAAGTGATCATTTTTGATGGTTTCTTAAAAGCGTACGGAATCGTAAAAGCGGAAGATGATGACGATGAAAACAACGATAAATTACTTCCGAAAGTAACAGTTGGTGAAGTTTTAGAATATAAAAAAATTACCGCTACAGAAAAATTCACAAGGCCAAGCGCGAGATATACGGAAGCTGGTTTGGTCAGAAAGCTGGAAGAATTGGGAATCGGTCGTCCATCGACTTATGCACCAACCATCCAGACGATTCAAAACCGTGAATATGTTGATAAAAGAGAGATCGATCCACAGACCAGAGAAGTGGTGAAGATGTCTTTAGTAAAAGATAAAATTAAAAAAGAAGTCCTTAACGAGAAATTCGGAGGGGATAAAAATAAATTCGTTCCTACGGACACGGGTGAGGTGGTAAGTGATTTCTTAACAGATAATTTCAAAGAAATCTTAGATTACGGTTTCACGGCAAGAGTAGAAGAAAGCTTCGACGAAATTGCCAACGGTGACCAGAAATGGAAAGAAATGATGACGGATTTCTACTCAAAATTCCATCCGAGAATTGAAGATGTGGAAGAAAATGCAGACCGTGCCACGGGAGATAGGCTTTTAGGGGTCGATCCGGGCACAGGTAAAAATGTTCACGCAAGAATCGGACGATTTGGCGCTATGATTCAGATTGGTGAAACAGACGACGAAGAAAAACCTATTTTCGCATCATTAATGGCTGGACAGAATATAGCAACCATCACCTTTGAGGAGGCCATGGAGTTATTCAGACTTCCATTTGATCTTAGCGAAGTAGACGGGCAGCCTGTTTCTGTCGGTGTAGGTAGATTTGGACCTTATGTAAAGTGGGGCGAAACGTACATCAGTATTCCAAAAGGAGAAGATCCGCTTTCTGTAGATCAAAAACGTGCCGAAGAGATCATTAGCGAAAAGAAAATTGCAGATGCACCGATTGCATCGTACAAAGGTGTGCCAATTACAAAGGGAACGGGAAGATTTGGTCCTTTTATTAAGTATCAAAGTATTTTCATTAATGTTCCGAAAAAATATAACTTCGAAAATCTTTCTCAAAGCGACATCAATGAATTGGTAGAGGCTAAGCTGGAAAAAGAGGCCAACCGTTATATTCAGCAATGGGAAGCCGAAAAAATTTCCATTGAAAATGCAAGATGGGGTCCTATTGTAAAGCATGGGAAGAATATTTATAAAATTCCAAAGAAGAAAGATGATACCAAATACGAAAGCGAGGAGCTGAAAGGTATTTCTCTTGATGAGGTTAAAAAATGGATCACCGATCAGGATCCTAAAGCTTTTGCAGAAAAGAAAAAACCAGCGGCTAAAAAAGCAGCTACTAAGAAAACAACGGCTACTAAAAAGGCGACAACAACAGTGAAAAAGCCGGCGGCGAAGAAACCGGCAGCGAAGAAATAAATAAGTTTTGAAATAATAGATATAAAGGCTGTCCGAAAAAGGGCAGCCTTTTCTTTGTGCGGATTTATTTCAAAGTACATGTGATACCACCTGAAACCTCAGGACACTACTTACTCCCGTTTCTTCTAAATTAGCTTTCAAATAAATCCAATGGAAAAACCCTTCACCCGCAAAGAATTTCTAAAAATTTCCGCTTTAGGTATTGCTGCTGTATTTTTCGGATCATCATTTACAGGTTTATTATCCTCAGAAGAAAAACCCTATTTCAATTTAAAACCTATTGGAAGATCTTTGGCTTTGGAAGGTTATTATATCTGGTGCAGTTCTCCGATTTGGGGTGAAGACGGAAAGATTCATCTTTTTTATTCCCGATGGAAAAAAGAAAAAGGAATGGGCGGTTGGTTGAACGGTTCTGAAATCTGTCGCGCAGAAGCTAATTCGCCTTTTGATGAATTTCAACACAAGCAGGTTGTTTTAGCTCCACGTGGCGAAGGTTTTTGGGATGCCACCACTTGTCACAATCCTTTAATTAAAAAAGTTGGTAAAGACTATCTGTTATTCTTCATGGGAACTTCTAACGGGAAAACAAATACCAAAAGAATAGGGCTGGCAACATCGAAAAGTCTTGACGGAGATTGGAACAGGCCGGAAAAACCATTACTTCTTCCCGGAAAAGAAGGCGCTTGGGATGATCATTGCACAACGAACCCTGCTTTTGTAAAAGGAAACGACGGAAAATACTGGCTGTTTTACAAATCCTGGAACACAAAAGAATACGAAACACAAAAAGGACCTGTGAGAGGAAATCGGAAATACGGATTGGCAAAATCAAATTCTCCATTTGGACCTTACGAAAAAGTGTCAGAAAATCCTGTGATTGATTTTTCATCATTACCCAATAATGCACAATTGGAAGATGCTTTTGTCTGGGAACACAAAGGTATATTTCACATGATAGCCCGTGATATGGGATTTTTTAATCATGAATATGGTTTACATTTAACATCCAAAGACGGTATTCACTGGACAAAGCCCGAAATTGCTTACCTGAATATGGCTCATTGTATCAGTGAAGCAAAGCCTCCTCAGCATCTAACCCGTTTCGGAAGGTTAGAAAGACCTATGGTTTTGCTGGATAAGGAGGGAAAAGCTCCTCAATTTTTATTCGGAGCCACGCAGGGAGGAGCATTTGGAACGTCAACTACTTTTGTATTTGAGATTTTATAGAATGGTGTACAGGTTGAATTCTTTAAACTTATGATAAGAAGCTGTTAACAAACGGACTTTTATGGTGGTTAAATAATTTTATTTTAATACTTTTGATTCCCATAAAGAAGTAACAAGATAATAAATGATGACCGTGCTGTCGTTTTACGGGAGATTTTTGTGATGGAGATTCGATTATTATTTTGTTCAATAAATGAAAAAGATGAAAAAAAAGCTATTACTTTTCACCGTGTTCGGAGTGCTGGGAATTTTGATTGTGCTGAGTATACAATCGGTAACTGATTTTGCCGGAAGATTTATTTATCCGCTCGATGACAGCTACATTCATCTTTCGATGGCAAAAAGTTTTGCCGAATCAGGGGTTTGGGGAATTACCAAACACGAGTTTTCATCTACTACTTCCTCTCCATTTTTTACTTTTTTACTATCAGTTGTCATCAGGGTATTTGGAGACTGGGAGTATATTCCTCTGGTGTTAAACAGTATAGCCGGCGTGCTTTTATTAGTTGTCCTCCATCAATACTTAAAAAGATATTCTTTAATTACTTACGGTGTTGTACTTTTGGGCGTTCTGTTTCTTATGCCACTACATTTGATGATCATCTCCGGGATGGAGCATGTTTTTCATACCCTGACCATGGTACTTATTTTATTTTTTTTCAGGCAGTATATAGAAAAAGGAGAGGCCGGAACCTTTTGGATGATGGTCTTGTTTTCGTTTTTGGCGACAGGTTTTAGATATGAAAGCCTGTTTTTTATTCTTTTTATCTGTATCTATCTCTTCTTTATGAAAAGAGAATTTTCCAAAAGTATTCTACTAGGGGTGGTTTCTTTATTACCCGTGGTAATATATGGCTGGTTATCGATTCGGGAAGGTTCATTCTTTTTACCCAATTCATTGATCTTAAAAGGCAATACGTTCACGGGGCTGGGAGCATTTCTGATAAGGATTGGCGGGAATATATACCGGGGATTTTCAGTGATGATTCTTTTCTTGATTTTATTGGTTCAGATTTTTGTATTTTCAAAGAGTGGAAAATCGATTTCGGATAAAATTGTAAAAAATGCGGTTGGCTTAGTGGTCTTTGGAGGATTTGGAATTCATGTTTTATTTGCCAATTTTGGCTGGATGATTCGCTATGAGGCGTATCTGGCTGTGTTGGTTTTATTGGCCATTGCTCCGTTTTTAGAAATGGTTTTTGAGCGAAAAAAAGAGATGAAATATGTATTTGCCGGTATTATTATTGTCTTTGCAGCGTCTTTTTATATCCGTTTTATTAGGATGATTCATTACCAGAAAGTAGCTTCAAAAAATATCTATGAACAGCAGATTCAGCTGGCAGATTTTCTACACCAGTATTACCCTAACTCCAGGGTGATCGTTAACGATATCGGTGCAATTTCTTATTTTAATAATATTTATTTGCTCGATACATTTGGTTTAGGAAGTATTAAAGTAGCTGAACTGCGTAAAAATGACCATGGAAAATTTATCAGAAATAAGCCGTTGGAAGACTATGTTAAGAAAACAGCCATAGATGAAAATTTCGAACTTGCGATCGTGTACGAACGCTGGGTGAAGATGCCTGATGATTTTATCAAAGTGGCGACACTATCTATACAGAATAACTATATTTGCGGTGGTCCCACGGTTACTTTTTATGCCATACGGAGTCAGGATGCCGGAAAGTTAAGGGCTCAGCTGACCGAGTTTTCCAGGCATATACCTAAGGATGTTTCTTTACAAATATTAAAGTAAGAGAATGGATTTTGAAGATTTTATCATTTCACCTGGAAATTTCAAAACTGAAAGCTGGCAAATTGGCAGGGGAATTACAAAGCAGATAAAGGAGGACAGCATTGTTCTGCTCTTTGTCTCGGATTACAGAGGAGCCGGTGGAGATGCCGAAGTGCAGAACTTTGCCGGAGTGAGAAAAGAGTTTTATAAATTGTCGCAGCTGGATTTTGAAATCCCCATGGTAGATCTGGGAGATCTTGTTTCGGGGAAATCTGTTCAGGATTCCCACTATATCTTGCAGGAAGTACTTTCTGTATGTCATTCTATGCGGGCAATTCCGGTGGTGATCGGTGGATCTAATGATTTTGCATTTTCGCTCTTTTCGGTTTTAAATCTTCATACCAAAAGCATTAATTATACACAGATAAGTAATACCATCTCTCTTCAGCAGGGAGAGATGATTAATGAACATACTTTTTTAAGTAAGATTTTTGGAGCAAAAGATTTTGGAATCAAGAATTATCATCATTTAGGATATCAAAAGCATTTGAATGAAGTTGATTCTGTAAGACTGATTAAAGAAGTTGAATTTGATATCATCCGTCTGGCAGAGATGATGAACTCCACCGAGAAAACAGAACCTTTTTTTAGAAAAGCAGATTTGGTGACCGTTAATTGCGATGCTATCGAGAGTTTCGGCGAGCCTATCTCGATGAACCCTCAGGTAAATGGGCTTAACAGAAGAGAGATCTGTGCCTATATGAAAGAAATAGGATTAAGTGAAAATCTGAAATCAGTCGGGATTTTTAATTATAATATTTACTCGGATAATCAGCTGAATCACCAGCTGCTCGCCCAGATGATATGGTATCTTACGGAGGGGATTAATATCCAGAGGTCTCATCCTAAGGAAAGACAATATGAGATCTTTTACGTTCTTGTGGATGAACGGCAGTACGCCTTTAAAAGGGATACATTCAGTAATCTCTGGTATTTTGGCGATGATGAGAATATAGAAAATTGTATTCCGTGTTCGAGGAAAGATTTTGACGAAGCCAAAAAGGGCTGGCTTAATACGAGACTTACCAAATTCTGATATATGAGGAATATTGCTAAAGTTTCTGTGATCGTTCCGGTTTACAATGTAGAGGAATACCTGGGGAAATGTCTTGATTCTTTACTGAATCAGACACACAAAAATATTGAGATTGTAGTGGTAAATGACGGAAGCACCGATCATTCGGAACATGTTATTCAGGAATATACCCGCCAATATCCTGATAAGATTAAATCTTTTTCTAAAGAAAACGGTGGGCTGAGTGATGCCCGGAATTACGGAATAGACAGAGCTACAGGAGACTATATCGGCTTTGTGGATAGTGATGATTATGTGTCGCCTTCCATGTTTGAAGAAATGACTGCTCTGGCACTTAAACATCAGTGTAAAATGGTTATCTGTAATATTCAGAAAGTAGACCAGCATGGGAAAATTACCCAAAAACTGACCCAGATTCCTAATATGCCGGAAAAAATAGATTTGAACAGCCATTTTTCAGTTTTTTCAGATGTAAGCTATTTTGCATGCAATAAACTGTTTAGTAAGGACCTTTTTAAAGATAAAAGATTTAAGAAAGCCGCTCATTTTGAGGATATTCAGCTTATTCCACAGCTTTTGTTGGAATGTGATACGATCGCTCAGACCCAGAATTTTCATTATCAATATCTTGAACGCAGTGATTCTATCACCAAAACCCATACAGAGCGGGGCTTGGATATACTAAAAGCTGTTGAAGATGTAGAAATTGTTTTTGAGAATTCACGATATGCGCATAAAGAGAAAGAGCTTAAAAACTTCCAGATTTTTGAGGGGGTTTATTCTTTTCTGGCCTATTTAGCATTCGTGAAGAATGAGGAGTTATTTTATAAAATGTCTGAAAAATTAGAGGATTTCCGTAATCGGAGAAATATTAAAATTAAAGATATATTGCAGTATAGTCGTTTTGATAAAAATTATCTGTTATATTTGCCTCTGAAAAAAAAGATATTTTATCTGTTATTTTTTGCGGGCCAGCAAAAACTATTAAGAAAAATATTGTAAATACAAATGAGCGTTCGATTATTTCGGTTTCTGTAAACCTTGAGTGAAGGTGATATCGTTGACAGTATCTAAACACATACTTGATAAGAAAAAAAATGAAAAATTTTGAATTGTTCTTGCGTGAGATGGATGTTTCTATTTTTTATGTAAAAATAGGACTGGGATTTTTATTCTCTTTTTTAATCTCCTTTTTTTCGATTCCTACAATTGTAAAAATTTCCCGAAGAAAAAACCTGATGGACGAGCCTGGGATTAGAAGTTCCCATATCCGGAAAATACCCAATCTAGGTGGGATTGCCATATTTTTTTCAATAGGGGTCTGCACGTCGATATTTGCATATGAGCTTTTTGATCTGTATAAATTCCTTTTTGCTTCACTGGTCATCCTCCTGTATGTTGGAGTGATGGATGATATTGTCGTGATGAGGGCTTATAAAAAACTTGTCGCACAGATTGTAGTTTCCGCTCTTATTGTGATTGGTTCTGATATAAGAATCCGGAATCTGTTCGGTATCTTTGGAGTGTATCAGCTGGAATATTGGGTAAGTCTCATTTTCAGTATTGTTACGTTTATTATTCTTATCAATGCCTTCAATCTTATTGATGGGATTGACGGCCTTGCCGGTGGATATTCTGTGATATGCAGTGCGCTGTTTGGGATCAGTTATTACCGTCTTGGTGAATATAATTACCCTCTGGTCGTGCTTTCGGTAGTAATTATTGGAGCTGTGCTGGCTTTCTTATATTACAATCTATCCAATTACAGGACCAATAAAATATTTATGGGCGATACCGGTTCTATGCTGCTGGGTTTTCTACTTGCCTTTACTTCAGTTTGTTTCATCGATATTTTTATAGATAAAGCACTTCCGAATGTACCGAGATATCATTTGCAGTCGGCTCCTGCCGTTGCTGTTGCGATTCTCATACTTCCGATCGTGGACACCCTGAATGTGATCATCATTAGGCTGTCCAATAAAAAATCACCTTTTGTAGCAGATAAAAATCATATTCACCATAAATTATTAAAATTAAACTTAACACACAGAAGGTCAAGTTTTTATATTATATGCTATTATCTTTTTATAGTGGCAGCAGCCTATTATTTCAGACATTTAAATATAAACTTATTATTATTTATTATTCTTGTGCTGGGCTTTATCGGTGCTTATCTGCCCGATATTATTTATCTTTTTAAAAATAATAGGGAGACAACCAATTAAATCTTTACTTTTGCAAACAACGTTGAAAATATGATGAAAAACCCGAAGTATTTATTTTTAGCACTACCTTTCTTTTTAGCATCTTGTATCAGTACAAAAGATGTGAGGTATATGCAGCCTAATGAGTCCCTTGTTATCAATGAGGAGGGATTGGTACCTTATAATGTTCCTATCTACAGAATTACCAAAAATGATATTTTAAATCTTAATATTATTACAACCCCCAAAGGAGACGCCGCGCAGTTTTATGCTTCTGTGAATACATCCGGAAGTACAGTGGCTCCCGGTACAAGCAATCCCGTTACCGGTTCTGCAGTAGGCGGTGCTGTTATAGGAAATACAGGTGGGGGAGGCCCAAGGGGAGGAAATATCAATTTTTATTTCAACGGACTTAAAGTGGATTCTAAAGGAGACATTAATGTTTTCGGAATAGGCTATATTAAAGCGGAGGGAAGAACAATTGAAGATATACGCCAGGAAATTCAGGATAAAGTGAATGAAAATTTCCAGGAAGGAAAAACCGAGGTGAGACTCAATACAGACGGAATTACTTATTATATACTGGGAGATGTTGAAACAACAGGTCTTACCGGTGAAAAAGTGGTTCATAAAAATACACTTTCCATTACTGAAGCTCTAGCGATTAACGGAGGATTGAACAGAACCGTTGACAGAAAAAACATCGTGATTCACAGAAAGCTTCCTGAAGGAATTAAGATTGCTAAAATTGATCTTACCCGTGAAGATGTTATGAATTCTCCTTACTATTATGTACAAAACGGAGATGAAATTTTACTCAATACGAGAACAAAGAATCTGAACGGATTTGGAAAAGATCCATCTCAGACGCTTACAACAGGTATTTCCCTGCTTTCGACTGTAGTTACTGTTTATTTACTCTTTAAATCACTTTCAAAATGATCCCAGAAAAAGACGCTACAGTAGAAAAAACAGTGGTTAAAGAAAAATACGGTTCTTTTGCCTTATTCGATGTCGAGCACTTTATAAGAAGGATCCTTAAAAACTGGTATTGGTTTGCCTTTATGCTGTTTATCGGGTATATCGTTTCCTATATATATGGCAAGTATTATGCGCAGAATATCTATTCTTCCAACCTTTCTTTAAGTGTTTCCAGTAATACGGCAAGCTATTTCACGCCGAGCCAGTCTATCAACTTTATTTGGGGACAAAATGGTAATCAGGACGGGATTTTTCTAAAAAAAATGTTAGTCTCCAGGTCTCATAACGAGTTTTTGGTAAAGGAACTTGATCTTTTTATAAATTATTCTACTAAGGGGGCTATAAAATCTACTTATCTTGATAAAGATGATTCTCCTGTTTTTGTGCAGGTTGATAAAAAACATCTTCAACAGGTAAATTATCCAATTACCTTCATCCCTAAAAGTGCCGGTACGTATGAGGTTGTTTTGCCGGAGGAAGGGCAGTCAACTAATCTTTACAGCTATGAGGTCGAAGGATATCAGTCGATAAAACCTTTCTCAAGGCCTGCCAATAAGATTATTAAGGTGGGGGAGTGGTATAATTCGCCCAATTTAAGATTTAGGTTATTGCAGAATCCTGTGGTACCACAACTCAAGCTTGATAATATCATTGTGACATTAGGAACCGTTAATCAGACGGTTAACAATATTGTGTCTACCATTAATATCGAATTTGATAAAGAGATAGGAAGCATAATGATTATCAGTAAAACAGGTTTTAACCTGAACGGGACTGTTAATTTTCTGAATAAATCTGTGAGTGAACTTCAGAAGAAAAGACTTGTTGATAAAAATACTGTCGATAAGAATACGCAGGAGTATCTTCAGGGTAATTTAAGTGCGATCAGAAAAAAACTTGATTCAAGTGCTGCCGTATTGAACTATCTTAAAACAACTGAAAAGTTATACGATATTAAAGACAGGGACGAAAAGTCCTTAACAAAAATCAAAGATCTGGAAGCTAAAAAAGCGGATCTCGAAAGTAAACTTTCTTCTTTAAATGAAATAAAGAGAAGTCTTGAAGCCCAGAGTTTTGATAATATGATCAGTACAGATGCCGCAGGATTTCAGGATGGATTGTTCACCGCTTCTGTTACGGAGCTTAAAGCACTGTATCTTAAAAGAAGAGAAATGGCATCTATTTACAGGCCTGATTCTGAGCCTATGAAAGAAATAGACCGGTTAATTAAGGATGCCCGTTTTACCTCTAATGGTTCTTTGAGAAATTACTATGCGAAATTCTATGAAGAGATTGAGAAAATCAATAAAGAGGTAAGCGATGCCAATTCTGATCTGGTGGGATATCCCGAAAAACAGAGAAGATATCTGGATGCCGAAAGAGGATATAATATGATTGAGGCCACCTATAACAGCTTACTTGCCCGACAGAATGATACGCAGATGAGGATGGCGACCAATCAATCTGATATCACAGTGATTGACCCGGCAAAAAACGTAGGACAATCACCAATCGGTCCTAATGTAAAAGCGATGAAAATCGGAATTTACGGGGTTCTTCTTTGTATGCCTTTGATTTTTATGCTGGTAGGAGAATTACTGGATAATAAAATAAGAAATATCAAAGAGCTTCTCAGCGCAACACGTATTCCGTTGCTGGGAGTTATTGGTAATAATAACAACGAAAATATGCTTACCGTATTGGAGCAGCCTAAGTCATCTGTTTCCGAAGCATTCAGGGGAGTTCGTGCCAACGTGAGATTTCTTTCCAATGAGAACGGTAAGAGTAAGGTAATCCTGGTAACATCGTCTATTGGTGGAGAAGGGAAGACTTATGTATCCATAAATCTTGCCTCAGTTCTTGGGTTAAGTGATAAAAGAACTATTTTGTTGGGAATGGATCTTAGAAAACCTAAAATTTTTGGTGATTTTAAAATTGACAACAAATATGGTATTTCAAATTATCTTACCGGAGAAGTGGATATTGATCAGGTGATCAATAAAACCAATATTCCTAATCTTGATGTAGCCACTTCGGGACCTATTCCTCCCAACCCGTCAGAACTGTTAATGAGTCAGCGAAATATCAAGTTTATTGAAGAGCTTAGAGAAATCTATGATTTTATTATAATTGACTCGCCTCCTGTAGGGCTGGTAGCAGATTCTTATGAACTCATGAAATATTCTGATGCCAATATTTATGTTGTTAGACATGAGTACACGGAAAAGTATATGCTGAAGATGATTACCGAAAAGTATCATAACAACGAAATTGAGCATTTGGGGCTTGTATATAATGATTATAATACGAAGCAGGGCTATGGTTATGGCTACGGTTACGGCTATGGCTACGGCTATGGTTACGGATATTTTGATGAAGATAAAAATTACAAAGAACCAATGCTGATAAGGCTACGAAATAGGGTGCAGGCACTCTTAAGCAGAAAATAACAGAACAAACCCTCATATAATGGGGGTTTGTCTTATAGAAAGAATGCGAAATCTATTAAAAAAAGAATATTTTTGCTACTTTATCGTTTACTTTATAACAAATTATGTTTTTTTGTTTATTTTTAACTAAACATTAAGATTATCATTAATATAAAAATGTTTTATATTTGCAAAAATTAAATTTTAAAATAACCATAAATCCATATTCTTTTATGAATAGAAAATTATTGTTTAGCTTCCTTGCCGCATTAGGAACTGTGGTAAGTGTTAAAGCTCAAAGAAACGAACTGGGTGTTCGTCTAGGTATGAGTAACCTAGTGGGGGATATAGGAAAAACGAATTATCTTTTACAAGAGCCATTGGATTTAGGTAGAGCATCAGATTGGGGAGTGCCGTTTTATGGAGGTTTATTATACCGATTTAATTTTAATCCCTATCAAACAATCAGATTGGATCTTGGATATAACCAGATTCAGTTTAGTGATAAAGTTGCAAAGGAAGATTACAGAAGACACAGAAATTCTTATGGTAAGAATGATGTATATGAAGGAAGCTTAGTATTTGAATATAATTTCTTCCCAGTGAATAACGAACAGGTGAGTATGGTAAGTCCATATATTTTCGGAGGTATCGGAGCGTTAGTGTACGATGCACCCAAAGCAACCCTCAGTCATGACTTTAGAAGGGATGCCGATGGGGTGGCACAGGCTCCAATCAATGAATTGGACTTTGTGACTACAGCGCAGTACTCTACAGGAACGAAAACTACCGTGCATATTCCTTTTGGAATTGGTTTAAAATATAAATTTAACTACAACTGGGGGATTTTTGCGGAAGCTACCTTTAGATATACGCTGACTGATCAGCTGGATTATAGCAATATTCTTTCAAAAGATGTGAAGTCTTCCTATAATGCTGATATTAAAGATCCTGCTACAAACGGGTCTTTGCTGCAGTCAGGTGCTTATTATGTTGTATCGAAGGAAAGAGAAGCCGAGTTTACAAATAAGAGAAATGTGGGGGACAGTAACTCCAAAGATTGGATCAATACATTCAGCTTAGGGTTAACGTATTCGTTTGGAAGACCTCCGTGTTATTGTGATTAATTAAATATGTCATTGATTAAAAATAAAATAAATTCTGAGAATTTACCAAAACATGTAGCCATCATTATGGATGGTAACGGGAGATGGGCAAAGTCTCGTGGCGAAGAAAGAACTTTCGGTCACAGGAATGCCATTAATGCAGTAAGAAATGCGATTAATGCTTGTAATGAAATTGATATTCCGTATCTGACGCTTTATACCTTTTCTTCGGAAAACTGGAGCCGTCCTACTGAAGAAGTAAACACTTTGATGAGCTTGTTGGTGGAGACCCTGCTGCTGGAAGCAGAAGAGATCTTCAGCAAAGGTTTGAGAATGCATGTCATTGGTAACTTAGAAAAATTACCAACGCTGGTAAGGGAACAATTATTACGCGTGGTAGAACTTACAAAAGAAAACACAAAAGGTAATTTGGTGTTAGCGATTAGCTATGGCTCACAAAATGAGATACTGAATGCCGTAAAAAATATAAGTTCTGATGTGAAAGAGGGCAAGGTGGATGTAGAAAATATAGATGAAAAATTATTTGAAAACTATCTCTATACTAAAGATTTTCCTCCTGTTGATCTCCTTATCAGAACAAGTGGTGAAGTAAGAATTAGCAATTTCCTCCTTTGGCAAATCGCTTATGCTGAACTACAGTTTTTAGATGTTCTTTGGCCGGATTTCAGTAAGGATATTTTCTTCCAGTGTATCGTAAATTATCAGAACAAGGAAAGAAGATACGGCCTTACCGGTGAACAAATAAAAATCCAATAATTTTAAGAAAAGAAAGACTACGATAAAATGAAGTTTAGACTATTACCCATCGTTATGTTTGCTGCTTCTGCACATTTCTATGGACAGGCAACGCCACAAGACAGCACGAAAGTGAATAATGCTGCTGTACACGCAGATAGCCAGACAGGAACTTATGTTCTTAAAGACATTGTTGTAGATGGGGTGAAAAAGTATACACCGGCACAAATCTTAAGATTTACGGGCCTATCAAAAGGAGAAAGTGTGGATATCCCCGGACAGAAAATCAGTAATGCGGTTAAGAAACTATGGGATACCCAGTCTTTCTCGGAGGTAGAGGTATATGTACAGAGTATTGAAGGTGAAACAATCGTGTTGAGATTCTATCTTCAGGATCTTAAAGAACTCGGGGAAGTGAAATTTACCGGGAAAGGGATTGGTAAATCTAAAAACGAAAAACTGGCGAAGGATAATAACTTAAAGCCCGGAACCAAAATCACTCAAAATTTAGTTTCAAGCCTTAAAACAAATATTCCTAAAGATTATGTAAAGAAAGGTTTTGCTGATGCTAAGATTACCATTCAGGATAAAGTGAATGCGGGAGATCCTAGCCTGGTAGACTGGACTATTAACGTAGAAAAGGGAAAAAGAGTAAAAATCGATCACATAGAGTTTGAAGGTAACGAAAACGTTACCGACAGCAAACTTAGAAATAAAGCCTTCAAAGAAACAAAACAAAAAAGGTTTGGTATCGGAGGAATCCTGAAATCGTCAAAATTTATTGAAGACAAATATCAGGAAGACAAGCAAAACCTTATTAACTACTACAACTCTTTGGGGTACAGAGATGCTATTATTGTTTCGGATTCTGTTTGGAGAAACAAGAGAAACAATTATGAGATCAATGTCAAATTAAAAGAAGGTAAGCAATATTATATCGGCGATGTTACATTCACCGGGAATACTGTTTTTGCTACAGAATATTTACAAAGACTTTTAGGATATAAAAAAGGAGATATCTATGATGCAGTAGGTTTCAACAAAAAAGTGGGTGAAGACGGAGGTAAGGAAGATGATTCTGATATCAAATCGGTCTATATGAACAATGGATATCTTTTCTCTAACGTAACACCGGTTGAAAAGTCGGTAGACGGAGATAAAATCAATCTTGAGATCCGTATTACGGAAGGAGAAAAAGCAACTTGGAATAAAGTTACCTGGCAAGGTAACGTGACCACGCATGACCACGTTATTCTTAGAGCATTAAGAACAAAACCAGGAAACCTTTTCGCAAAAAGTGATATTAAAAGAACCTATTTTGACCTGGCCGGGATGCAATTCTTCGACCCGCAGCAGGTAGGTCAGGATATACAGCCTAATCAGCAAGATAATACGGTGGATATCAACTGGAAACTGGTAGAAAAAGGTTCTTCTCAGGTGCAGTTACAGGCAGGTTACGGAGGTAATAGCTTTATCGGAACTTTGGGATTGACGTTTAATAACTTCTCCCTTAGAAACTTCCTGAAATTTAAAGATTTCAAACCGGTTCCTCAGGGAGATGGCCAGACCCTGTCTATTCAGGCACAGGCCGGACAGTACTTCCAAAATTACGGTGTGTCTTTCACAGAACCTTGGTTGTTCGGAACGAGACCTACAGCGCTTTCGGTAAGCATTAATAACTCAAGAGTAAGATATAGCTCATCACTGACGTCTACAAGTACGGACGCATCAAAATTGAATATTTTCTCCGCATCCGTAGGTCTGAACAGACAATTACTGTGGCCGGATGACTATTTCTCATTATATACAGGAGTTCAGTATCAAAAGTATGATTTCCAGAATTATCCTTTTGAATTTGGAAATACAACAGAAAACTACGGTTCAGCCAATAACTTCAGTTTAAACGTAGGATTGAGCAGAAACTCGGCGGGTATAGATCCTATATTCCCGACAGTAGGTTCCAATATCGAACTTTCTGCGAAATTTACACCTCCCTATTCCTTATTTGGACACAAGGATTATTCAACCATGACTCCTACTGACAAATACAAGTGGATGGAATTCTATAAAGTGAAGTTTAAAGCTGACGTTTATAACGAAATCATCGGTAAATTGGTGCTTAGATCTTCTGCGGAAATGGGATTCATGGACGGATATAACAAAGAATTGGGAGCTCCGCCATTTGAAAGATTCTACGTAGGGGGTACCGGTTTATTCGGTGGCCGATTCGATGGTAGAGAGCTGATTCCTTTAAGAGGATATGAAAATGCATCAAGTTATGGTGGTGAAGCGGATGATATTACTCAAAGAGGAGGGGGAACAATCTATAACAGATTTACTTTAGAATTAAGATATCCTATTTCCCTAAATCAAACCGCTAAAATATATGCACTAACATTTGCTGAAGGAGGTAATGTTTGGAACTCCTGGGGAAATTATAACCCTTTCCAGTTGAAAAGATCAATCGGGGTCGGAGTGAGAGTCTATATGGGAGCATTTGGTTTGATCGGATTTGACTTTGCGTACGGATTTGATAAAACAATCAGTGGTCAGGTTTCAGGAAACAGAACCCACTTCTTAATGAACCAATCATTATAATCCATTATATGAAGAATTTTAAAGTTGTTTTCACATTTGTATTACTTTTGCTTTTCGGATTCGGAAATGCTCAAAAAGTTGGGGTGGTAGATACGGAATATATCCTGGATAAACTTCCGCAATACAAAGAAGCGGAAGCCAGATTAAATTCGCAAATCGATACCTGGCAGTCAGAACTACAGAATATGCAGGCTGAGTATGAGAAAAAAAGATCAGCTTTCGAAAACGAAAGAGTTTTGCTGGTGGGCGAGCAGCTTAAGTTGAGAGAAAAAGAGGTGATGGATTTGGATAAAAACATCAAAACCACTACCAGCTTACGCTTTGGAGCAACTGGCGAGATCAAAAAACTGAGAACAAATTTAGTTCAGCCTTTTCAGGACCAGATTTGGGAGGCTATCAAGACAATGTCTGAGAAAAACGGATTGGGCATGGTTATTGATAAAACAACTACCAATGTCATTTTCCTACAGAAAAGATTTGATTATACAGACAAAGTATTAGATATTTTACTAAAAGGAAACGAAAAAAAGGAAAAAACTAATACAAAAGGGAAAAAGTAATTAACTTTAACCCAAATTTTAAATCTAAAAACAAATTAAATTATTTATTTACCAATTATGAAAAAATTAAGTGTATTATTTGGAGCTGCAATGATGGTTGTATCTGTGGGTATGATGAAGGCACAAAAAGTAGCTACTTTAGACGTTGCAGGTGTACTGAATGTAATGCCTGAAAAAAAGAAAGCTGACGCTGATTTAAAAACTTTCTTAGATACTAAACAAGCTGAAATTAAGAAAAAAGCAGATGCCGGACAAGCTAAATTAAAGCAATATACTGAAGAGGCTCCTAAGAAATCGGCCGACGAAAATAAGGCAAGAGAAGCTGAATTAGCTAAAATGCAGGAAGAAATCCAGCAAATGAACGATAAGGCTCAAAAAGATTTTGTGGCTAAGCAGGATACAGCTTACGAACCAATCGAGAAAAAACTGAACGAAGCGGTTTCTAAAGTAGCGAAAGACAATGGATATGACTATATTATGGATGCAAATTCTTCTGCTTTTGTATTCAAAGGAGGTCCTGATGCTACTGCAGCTGTGAAAAAAGTTCTAGGTGTTCAATAATTTTTAAAAATTAGCAAACATTTATAAAATAACCATCTCCCTTCGAGGTGGTTTTTTTATTTTTGCACTATGGAAAGAGAAGTGTCAACGACGGTAAAAGTTCGTTTCAGTGATTGTGATCCGATAGGTCATTTGAATAACGTGAAATATCTGGATTATATGTTCAATGCCAGAGAAGATCACGTAGAAACATTTTATGGCTTTACCTATGAGGAATATACAAAAAAAACAGGATGTACCTGGATCGCTATTCAAAATGAAATAGCCTATTTAAAGGAAGTAAGATACAATACTCAGGTGGCCATCAGCAGTAAAACCATCGAAGTGGGAGAACGGACGGCGAAAGTCGAAATTCTTATGAAAAGTCTCGACGAAAAAACAATTCATGCCGTTCTATGGGTTACGGTTATTTATTTTAATATTAAAACAAGAAGATCAGAAGTACATCCAAAGGATATTATAGAAACATTTGGTAAGTTCTACGTAGATTTAGAACAAAAAGATTTCCAGTCTCGAGTTAAATTTTTAAGAGTACAAAACGCAAAAAATTCATAATGAAGAAAATTTTAGTCATAGGAAGCAATGGTCAATTGGGGAACTGCATCAGAAAAATTGCACCCGATTTTGAACTGGATTACGAATTTATTTTTACAGATTCACAAACTTTAGATATTACTAACGAAGATCAGATCAATAGTTTTTTCTACGATAACAAACCTGAATTTTGTATCAACGCTTCAGCATATACAGCTGTAGATTTAGCTGAAACCGAAAAAGAAAAAGCTTTTGCTGTCAATGCAGACGGTGTTGCCAATTTGGCAACAGCTTGTGCAGAATACAAAACAACTCTTATTCATGTTTCAACAGATTATGTTTTCGATGGAGAAACTAATCTTGATTATTCCGAAGACGATTTTACAAGCCCGATTGGTGTGTATGGTGAATCAAAACTAAAAGGTGAAGAGCTTGCTTTGGAGATCAATCCTAAGACGATTATTTTAAGAACATCCTGGCTGTATTCTGAATTCAACAAAAACTTCGTGAAGACAATGCTGAATCTGTTTTCTCAAAAAGACCAGCTGGGAATTGTAGCCGATCAGTTTGGTCAGCCAACCAATGCCAACGATCTGGCGGAAGCTATCATGGATATCATCGTTGCTTCAACTAAAACTTTCGGAGTGTTCCATTTTTCAAATTATCCGGAAACAACCTGGTTTGATTTTGCTAAAAAAATTGCTGAATTCTCTAAATCTTCAGTTAAATTGAATGCGCTAACAACAGAACAGTATCCAACTCCGGCAAAAAGACCCAAAAGAAGTACGATGTCTTTAGATAAAATCGAAGAAATCTACAAAATAGAACCAAAACATTGGGAAAATAGCCTGGAGGAATGTGTTGAGATCCTTTCAAAACAATAAATAGAAAATGAAGAATTTAATTATCGCTGTTTTTGCCGTTTTTACCCAACTTTTTCATGCCCAAAATGTGTACATGACGAAAGTTGCAAAAACACATGACAACACAGATAAATTTCTCTACAGAATTGACGAAGCAAAAAATGCAGAATACTTGGGAGAAGTAGAAATTCAGGGATTCTCAAAGTATGATGCAGAAGTTTTTTCATTAATATACAAAAAGGCAAAGGAAATTGGAGCCAATGCTTTTTCATTGAAACCTTTTGAAAACGTAGATGGCTCACCGGTAAATTTTAATCCGGCCAACTACAGATTTAATCTCTATTACTTGCCAAAAGAAAAACTGGAAGATCAAACAGGGAACCTATATCTGTTCGCTTCCTCTGATAAACCTCAGACGATAAGTATTAACAGAAAAAATTACATCCTACCTTCGCGAACTTATTTAAAGATTAAAACGGTTCCGGGAGACGTTTATACGATTTCAACCAAGAAATTATTAGGCTCCACGATCAGATTACAGCCGAAATTAGGAGAACAAAACCAGTATTTTCAAATTTCAGCCACCAAAATAAAGCCCGACGATAGCGGAGTAGGTGGACTAAACCTTAAAAGTGGTGATATTATAGGTCTCGAAAAATCATACGCAGAGTTTTTAAGCACAATATACACTAAAGACAAGCAGAGTAATTAACTCTGCTTTTTATTTTGCCATTGCGGTAAGCGTAACAATGCGACAATCTTAAACCCCTTTACCTCTCTCTTCGAGTAATTCATAAGTAGTCACTCCTTAAAAACCAAGTAATATTTTGATTATCAGTTTTATGCACTTATATTTCGTAAAAAATCGTTGTAAAAAATTGCAATAAATTGTATTTTTAGGATATAAAAAGTGGCAAAATGTTAGGCAAAATAAGAGAGGATTTACAGCAGAATTTATTCAAGACCAGGCTTACGGAGCTTATTAATATGGAGCATCCGGTGGTAAAATTAGCTGGGGAGATTTCCTGGGATAAAATGGAGTCAGAGTTTGAGAAATTATTTTCAGAAAACGGAAGACCTTCTATTGCTATCCGTAAAATAGCAGGAATGCTTTTGCTCAAGGAAATGTTTAAAGAAAGTGATGAAAGTGTAATAGAGAGATGGATTGAGAATGCGTATTGGCAATATTTTACCGGAGAAACCTTTTTCCAGACAGAGCAGCCTTTCGATCCGAGCAATTTTGTACACTTCAGAAAAAGAATTGGAGATAAGGGTTTGGAATTTCTTTTGGGACAAAGCGTTTCTCTCCATCCCAAAGCCAAAACAGAAGATGAAGTTCAGGTAGATACGACGGTTCAGGAGAAGAACATTACCTTTCCTACCGATGCCAAATTAGCAAAAAAAGTAATCGACAATTGTAGAAAAATAGCAGAAAAAGAGAGCGTTGTACAAAGACAAAGCTACAGAAGAGTGAGCAAACAATTATTGCGGGACGCTTTTTTTGGACATCATCCCAGAAGACAGAAGAAGGCAAAAATGGCGAGGAAAAAGCTCAGGACGATTGGTAAAAGAGTTCTTCGGGAATTGGAAAGAAAACTTCCTAAAGATGTTTTGAAAGGCTACGAAGACGTTTTTAAAATTTACCTTAAAGCACTCACCCAAGAACGTACCACGAAAGATAAAATTTACAGTCTTCACGAGCCACAAGTTGCGTGTATTGCGAAAGGAAAATCGGGAAAAGCATACGAGTTTGGGACAAAAGTAGCAGTAGTAAGAGGTCGGAAAACAGGGATCATCAGCTCGGTAAAGAGATTTTCTGGCAATCCTCACGATAGTAAAACTCTTGAAGAATCATTGGCACAGAGTGAGAGGGTAAGAAAATCCGTTGGCGGAACAAGACCTACGAAAGCCACTACAGACAGAGGATTTAAAGGAATCAAAGAAGTGGAAGGAACAGCAATTTTGCTTCCCGCAAAAAAAGAAAAAACAAAATATGGGCAACAAGTAGCCAGATTAAGATTCCGGGCAAGAGCAGCCATAGAACCTTGTATCTCTCATTTAAAAAGAAACCACTCCTTAGGATTAAACTTCCTGAAAGGAGTGGCTGGAGATATTAATAATGCATTATTAGCAGGGATTGGATACAATTTGAAGATGAGATTGAATCAAATCAAACAACAAATTCTTCTTTGGCTCGAACTTGTTCTCCGAATCTTTTTAGGCAAATATAATTTTCAAAGTCAAAAAACAGCTTTTTAAGGAGCGACTAAGTAGCTTTTTCCCGCTTTCCGCTGTATCTTTTTTCCCCCTTCTTTTTTCAATCCTTCGCCAAAAAAGGATGCCGCTGCAATCGGGGCTAGGGGAGTCTCCCTTTTTTCACATGAGGCAGGAAGCAGGAAGTAAGAAGTAAAAAGATCCAACAAGACAGAGTACTGATTTACCCGAATTGCCCTTCAAGTTCACATCACTTAAAAAACGTTCAATTGAAGCATTTCCCACCCTCAGATCCCCACTCTAAAAAATTCTCCTCCTCTGGAGGAGTGTCAAAAATTCAAAGAATTTATGACGAGGTGGTTCTTCCGAAGCTGCTCCCATCTATATGATAACATAACCTTGCCATCATCCACCATTTACCCCCCAACCTTATAGGTTTTCAAAACCTATAAGGTTTCCTTATCTAATAGAACATAATCCCATTCCACGTATCTTCAACTTCATGGTCCCCACTCCCCCCAAACCCACCGACCCCTCAAACTCTACAACCCTCGCATACAAAACCCCTCGCACAGAAAACCTTTCAATCAAAAAAAAATATCCCAATCAATCAGCTCGTTACGCTCAAATATGAACTCAAAGTAAACATTATGTTAAATAAATTAGGATTGTATTGTCCAAAGCTCCTATCTTTGCCCCACTGAAAACGAGAGTATATCAGTAAGCGCAGAAGAGCTTTTGAATAAGCAATAAATTAAAGATCACTTTAAGATAAACAAATAAAAACTACCAGTTTTTAATTTAAAATAATTTCAAAATTAAATTAGATAAAAGCTTGCGAGTTTAGAAAAAGTTTGTATCTTTGCAGTCCGGTAAAACGGGGAGCAGGAGTGAGGTTGATAAATAATAAACGAAGAGTTAAGGTCATCAAAAAACTTTAAAATTTTCTTCATAAAAATTTGGTCAATAAGAAATAAGTTATTACTTTTGCACTCGCAAATACGGGACGACACTGACAGAAAGATTGTCCTGGTAAAAAAGCGAAAGAACGAAGTTCATTGAAATATAATATAACAACCAAGTAAGGAAAAACTAAAGCGTCAAAACTTTGAGTGAGTCAGAACAAACATACAATGGAGAGTTTGATCCTGGCTCAGGATGAACGCTAGCGGGAGGCCTAACACATGCAAGCCGAGCGGTATTTGTCTTTCGGGACAGAGAGAGCGGCGTACGGGTGCGGAACACGTGTGCAACCTGCCTTTATCAGGGGGATAGCCTTTCGAAAGGAAGATTAATACCCCATAATATATTGATTGGCATCAATTAATATTGAAAACTCCGGTGGATAGAGATGGGCACGCGCAAGATTAGATAGTTGGTAGGGTAACGGCCTACCAAGTCATTGATCTTTAGGGGGCCTGAGAGGGTGATCCCCCACACTGGTACTGAGACACGGACCAGACTCCTACGGGAGGCAGCAGTGAGGAATATTGGACAATGGGTTAGCGCCTGATCCAGCCATCCCGCGTGAAGGACGACGGCCCTATGGGTTGTAAACTTCTTTTGTATAGGGATAAACCTACTCTCGTGAGAGTAGCTGAAGGTACTATACGAATAAGCACCGGCTAACTCCGTGCCAGCAGCCGCGGTAATACGGAGGGTGCAAGCGTTATCCGGATTTATTGGGTTTAAAGGGTCCGTAGGCGGATCTGTAAGTCAGTGGTGAAATCTCACAGCTTAACTGTGAAACTGCCATTGATACTGCAGTTCTTGAGTAAGGTAGAAGTGGCTGGAATAAGTAGTGTAGCGGTGAAATGCATAGATATTACTTAGAACACCAATTGCGAAGGCAGGTCACTATGTCTTAACTGACGCTGATGGACGAAAGCGTGGGGAGCGAACAGGATTAGATACCCTGGTAGTCCACGCCGTAAACGATGCTAACTCGTTTTTGGGTCTTCGGATTCAGAGACTAAGCGAAAGTGATAAGTTAGCCACCTGGGGAGTACGAACGCAAGTTTGAAACTCAAAGGAATTGACGGGGGCCCGCACAAGCGGTGGATTATGTGGTTTAATTCGATGATACGCGAGGAACCTTACCAAGGCTTAAATGGGAATTGACAGACGCAGAAATGTGTTTTTCTTCGGACAATTTTCAAGGTGCTGCATGGTTGTCGTCAGCTCGTGCCGTGAGGTGTTAGGTTAAGTCCTGCAACGAGCGCAACCCCTGTCACTAGTTGCCATCATTAAGTTGGGGACTCTAGTGAGACTGCCTACGCAAGTAGAGAGGAAGGTGGGGATGACGTCAAATCATCACGGCCCTTACGCCTTGGGCCACACACGTAATACAATGGCCGGTACAGAGGGCAGCTACCTAGCGATAGGATGCAAATCTCGAAAGCCGGTCTCAGTTCGGATTGGAGTCTGCAACTCGACTCTATGAAGCTGGAATCGCTAGTAATCGCGCATCAGCCATGGCGCGGTGAATACGTTCCCGGGCCTTGTACACACCGCCCGTCAAGCCATGGAAGTCTGGGGTACCTGAAGTCGGTGACCGTAACAGGAGCTGCCTAGGGTAAAACAGGTAACTAGGGCTAAGTCGTAACAAGGTAGCCGTACCGGAAGGTGCGGCTGGAACATCTCATTTTAGAGCGTCTTTAGACGTTAAACAAAATTAGTATCGCAAGATACACAAGTACTTACTTAAAGTAAAGCTTTAGTTTTTTGTTTGGTTGATTATATAAAAATACAAAACCCACTAGAAATTGGTATAGGGATAGAGAGATTTTAGATTATAAATTATAGATTTTAGATTTAAAAAGCATTTAAAATTTTCAATTTAAAATTTAAAATTATAACAAAGTCTCGTAGCTCAGCTGGTTAGAGCGCTACACTGATAATGTAGAGGTCGGCAGTTCGAGCCTGCCCGAGACTACTAATTTTGAGTATAAGAGTTTTAGAGTATAAGGGAATATGAGTTTAACGCTCAAACTCTCCCACACTACTACTCATACACTCAACTAGAGGGGGAATTAGCTCAGCTGGCTAGAGCGCCTGCCTTGCACGCAGGAGGTCAAGGGTTCGACTCCCTTATTCTCCACAGTTTTGGAAGTTTGATTTAAAAGTTACGATTGGAGCCAAAAACAACAATTGTTCATCAAACGGAAGAGAAGAAATTAAGATCATTGACATTAACGGTAAAGACATCACAAAGAGAAAACCGAGCACTTATAAGTGCTTGAGTAACCTAAAAATAGGAAAGAAATCGTTAAGGGCGTATGGCGGATGCCTAGGCTTTCAGAGGCGAAGAAGGACGTGGTAAGCTGCGAAAAGCTGCGGGGATTGGCACACACGAATAGATCCGCAGATGTCCGAATGGGGCAACCCGGCAGGTTGAAGACCTGTCACCTCGTAAGAGGAGCAAACCAGGAGAACTGAAACATCTAAGTACCCTGAGGAAAAGAAATCGAAGAGATTCCGTAAGTAGTGGCGAGCGAAAGCGGATTAGCCCAAAAGTTTTTATATATTTAGAAGAATGTTCTGGAAAGAACAGCCATAGACGGTGATAGCCCGGTATTCGAAAGGTATATTAAGATGATAAATGAGTATGGCGGGACACGTGAAATCCTGTCTGAATATGGGGGGACCATCCTCCAAGGCTAAATACTCCTGAAAGACCGATAGTGAACAAGTACTGTGAAGGAAAGGTGAAAAGCACTTCGAATAGAAGGGTGAAATAGAACCTGAAACCGTACGCCTACAAGCGGTCGGAGCCCACAAGTTGGGTGACGGCGTGCCTTTTGCATAATGAGCCTACGAGTTAATTTTACTAGCGAGGTTAAGTAATTAAGTTACGGAGCCGGAGCGAAAGCGAGTCTGAATAGGGCGCATAGTTAGTAGGATTAGACGCGAAACCTTGTGATCTACCCATGGGCAGGTTGAAGCTTTGGTAACACAAAGTGGAGGACCGAACCGGTTGACGTTGAAAAGTCTTCGGATGACCTGTGGGTAGGGGTGAAAGGCCAATCAAACTGGGAGATAGCTCGTACTCTCCGAAATGCATTTAGGTGCAGCGTCGTAAAAAAGTTTATTAGAGGTAGAGCGACTGATTGGATGCGGGGGAGTCAAATCCTACCAATTCCTGACAAACTCCGAATGCTAATAAATGTTCTGCGGCAGTGAGGGCATGGGTGCTAAGGTCCATGTCCGAGAGGGAAAGAACCCAGACCAACAGCTAAGGTCCCCAAATATATGTTAAGTTGAAGCAACGCGGTTGGACTGCATTGACAGCTAGGATGTTGGCTTGGAAGCAGCCATTCATTTAAAGAGTGCGTAACAGCTCACTAGTCGAGCGGTCCGGCATGGATAATAATCGGGCATAAACATATTACCGAAGCTATGGATTTGTAATTTATTACATCTGGTAGGAGAGCATTCTGTTTGCGCCGAAGCAGTATCGTGAGGTATTGTGGAGCGGACAGAAAAGAAAATGTAGGCATAAGTAACGATAAAGGGGGCGAGAAACCCCCTCACCGAAAGACTAAGGTTTCCTCAGCCATGCTAATCAGCTGAGGGTTAGTCGGGACCTAACGCGAACCCGAAAGGGGTAGTGGATGGACAATGGGTTAATATTCCCATACTTGCTCACATTAAAAAGGGGACGGTTCGATGTAGCTACTGGAGACTGACGGAATAGTCAAGGCCTAGCCTTCGGGCGAAGCTGCTGTAGTGAACTCGGATCCAAGAAAAGCCGAAGTGAAGCAACCCGTACCAAAACCGACACAGGTAGTCGAGGAGAGAATCCTAAGGTGCTCGAGTGAGTCGTGGCTAAGGAACTAGGCAAAATAGTCTCGTAACTTCGGAAGAAGAGACGCCATCAGCAATGGTGGCCGCAGTGAAGAGGCCCAGGCGACTGTTTATCAAAAACACAGGACTCTGCTAAATCGAAAGATGCTGTATAGGGTCTGACACCTGCCCGGTGCTGGAAGGTTAAGGAAGGGCGTTAGCGTAAGCGAAGCGTTTGACTGAAGCCCCAGTAAACGGCGGCCGTAACTATAACGGTCCTAAGGTAGCGAAATTCCTTGTCGGGTAAGTTCCGACCTGCACGAATGGTGTAACGATCTGGGCACTGTCTCAGCCACGAGCTCGGTGAAATTGTAGTATCGGTGAAGATGCCGATTACCCGCAATGGGACGAAAAGACCCTGTGAACCTTTACTATAACTTCGTATTGACTTTGAGTAAGTAATGTGTAGGATAGGTGGGAGACTTTGAAGCAGGCACGCTAGTGTTTGTGGAGTCAACGTTGAAATACCACCCTTTACTTACTTGGAGCCTAACTTCTTTTAGAAGGACATTGCGTGGTGGGTAGTTTGACTGGGGTGGTCGCCTCCAAAAGAGTAACGGAGGCTTTCAAAGGTACCCTCAGCACGCTTGGTAACCGTGCGTAGAGTGTAATGGCATAAGGGTGCTTGACTGTGAGACCAACAAGTCGATCAGGTGCGAAAGCAGGACATAGTGATCCGGTGGTTCCGTATGGAAGGGCCATCGCTCATAGGATAAAAGGTACTCCGGGGATAACAGGCTAGTCTCCCCCAAGAGCTCACATCGACGGGGAGGTTCGGCACCTCGATGTCGGCTCGTCACATCCTGGGGCTGGAGAAGGTCCCAAGGGTTGGGCTGTTCGCCCATTAAAGTGGCACGCGAGCTGGGTTCAGAACGTCGTGAGACAGTTCGGTCTCTATCTATTGCGGGCGTTAGATGTTTGAGAGGGCTTGATTCTAGTACGAGAGGACCGAATTGAACAAACCTCTGGTGTATCAGTTGTACCGCCAGGTGCACCGCTGAGTAGCTACGTTTGGAAGAGATAAGCACTGAAAGCATATAAGTGCGAAACTCGCCTCAAGATGAGACATCTTTTAAGGGTCGTGGGAGATGACCACGTTGATAGGCTACAGGTGTAAAGTTGGTAACAGCATAGCCGAGTAGTACTAATTACCCGTAGATTTATAGCCTATTGGTTGCTATTAAACAAGCCTTATAAGTGCGCCACTGGTTTTGCCTTTGTGATGAAATTTACCGATACATATAATTTAAGAATGTACCATTTAACCAATGTAACAATAATTGTAAGAAATAAAATTAATTGTTACACTGTTACATTAACTACATTGTTATATTAAACCATATTTAGGGTGGTTTTAGCGGTGGGGCTCACCTGTTCCCATTCCGAACACAGAAGTTAAGCCCACCAGCGCCGATGGTACTGCTAACGCGGGAGAGTAGGTCGCCGCCAGTTTTTATTAAAAAGTCTCATACTTTAATTAGTATGAGACTTTTTTTTGCTCGAAACTCAAACAAAGTTACCTTTGCCAGATGCCAGATGCCAGATGCCAGATGCCAGATGTCAGACGCTAGACGCTAGAAGCGGGAGAGCCCCGGAGGGGCGATCTGTTAATAGCTCCAGATGTTGACCCGGTGAAAAAGCTCCGTAGGAGCGACCTGTTACTATAAAGAAATCTGCGAATAGGTAAAGTAAATTCCAATCGCAAATAATTAGCAATCTTAATAAATGAGATTATATTTTAGGTTTCACCGGTCCTTTTATGACCGTAAAATCAAAGACAATCTCCGAAAGCCTAAAGAAGCAAACCAACTCTATGATCTATGGGAAATGAAAATATCATTTGTGCATTCGTGGCAATAAAAAATTGTCATGTCTCCCATTGATACTTGTATTTTTGCCAGAAGCCAGAAGCCAGAAGCCAGAAGCGGGAGAGCCCCGGAGGGGCGATCTGTTAATAGCTCCAGATGTTGACCCGGCGAAAAAGCTCCGTAGGAGCGACCTGTTACTATAAAGAAATCTGCGAATAGTTAAGGTAAATTCCAATCGCAAATAATTAGCAATCTTAATAAATGAGATTATATTTTAGGTTCCGCCGATCCTTTTTATGACCGTAAAATCAAAGACAATCTCCGAAAGCCTAAAGAAGCAAACCAACTCTATGATCTATGGGAAATAAAAATATTCGTGTATTCGTGGCAATAAAAAATTGTCATGTCTCCCATTTGATACTTGTATTTTTGCTAGAAGCCAGAAGCTTTAGAGGAGAGATAGCGTAAAGGCATTATGATGTTATTATTTCTTATATACTTATAAGGTCTAACGTTTAACCTTGACTTTTTCAAATAATTTCTATTAATCGAACTTAATTCATTTTAGAAAAAAATATATTTTTATAGTCAAATTTGATATATTTATAAAGCTAGTGCGGTAATAGTACTAATATAGTGTATAATTCACTCTATGTTTGTAAATATTTTAATTTATCCATAAGAAATTTATTAAGTTTGTTGATATTAGCACTTTTATATGAAGAAAGTAATTTTTAAAGTCGGTTTGTTACCGGCCGCCTTGTTCTCGTTTAGTAGTTTACATGCTCAAAAGAATGATTCTCTCAAAACGACCAAAATTGATGAAGTTGTGGTTACCGCCTATGGAGTTAAAAAAGAAAAAAAAGCACTAGGATATGCTTTTCAGGATGTAAAAGGTCAGGCTTTAGTGGATGCTAAAGAAAATAATGTTACCAATGCTTTGGTAGGTAAGGTTGCCGGTCTTCAGGTTATAAAAGGCGGTTTCGGACCTGGTTCTTCATCTAAAATTAATTTACGTGGATTTAATTCTTTCAGTGGAGACAATCAACCTTTAATTGTTGTGGATGGCGTTCCTTTAAGCAACAGTCTTGGATCAAAGGTTAAACAGAATGGTAGAGATTTCAACAATGATGTATGGAATCCGGATGTAGACATGGGAAATGGTTTGAGTGATATCAATCCTGATGATATTGAAAGTGTATCTGTCTTAAAAGGAGGTGCCGCTTCTGCGCTTTATGGTTCAAGAGGTGGAAACGGAGTGATTTTAATAACCACAAAAACTGGGAGACGAAAAGGAGGAATAGGAATTATGTATTCTACAAGTTTAGGATTCGAAAATATTTTCATGAAACCTGATATGCAAAATACTTTTGCTCAAGGTAGAAATGGTATTGCGAATACGCCAAGTGATCCTAATCCCACAACAGAATCTTGGGGACCTACTTTTGAGAATTCCGGAATGAGCATTCATGATAATGTGAAGAATTTTTTCAAAACAGGGACTAATACACAGCATACTTTAAGTTTTCAGGAGAATTTGGGGGAAGGATCAAGTTTATATACTTCTGCAAATTATTTGAATAGTAACAGTCAAATTCCTAATTCCAAGTATGAAAGATTCAATTTTATGGCTAAAATGAATTCTAATTTTGGAGCTAATAAAAGATGGACTACTGAAGTGAAAGCTCAGTATATGAGTATAAGAGGTACAAACAGACCTTCAGCAGGAAGAGGAGACGGAAATTTTTATCCTAATATCCTTCTCACTCCACAAAATATTGATATAAGAGACTATCGTGAGGGACAAATGCAGAATGAAGTAAATTCACGATGGATTACCTCTAACGGAATAAATCCTTACTGGTCTGCCTATAATGGTCTTAATGCAGATAAGAAAGACCGAATTTTATTAAATGGTTTCCTAAAATATCAATTTAACAATTGGCTAAGTTCGGATATCAGATTAGGAACCGATTTTTATTCATTAAATGGCGATGCAAGAGTTTGGACAGGGTCTGTTCGTAGAAATTCTTATGCAACGAATCAGGAAAAATTTTATGAAAACAATTATATTTTAAGTCTTAATGCTAAAAAGGATAATATTATTGGAAAATGGGGAGGCTCGCTTTCTGTGTATGGGCAAATGATGGAGAGTAGAAATAAAGCTATTTACTTTACGACTCAAAATCTTATTTTACCCAATGTATTCAGTACAACCAATACCAGTGATCTGGCTTCATTAAGCACAACAGAGGTAGACCTATGGAGAAAGATTAATTCGGTATTTGCTGCGGCAGAAATTAATTATGATGGTTACTGGTTTTTAAATGCCACTGCCAGAAACGACTGGTCCTCTACCTTAGCAAGATCCAACGCTTCTTATTTTTACTCATCATTAAGTACGTCGTTAGTCTTAACGGATATGCTGAAAAAATTGAATGGTACAAAGTCTGATGTTTTAACATTCGCAAAAATTCGGGCTGCATACTCATCTACCGGAAATTCTTTAGATCCCCAAAAATTAGAGAATGAGTATTTTGCTTCTACAGATCCTACAGGACATATTACATTAACTAGAAATAAGATACTTTTTGATTCTAATGTACATGCAGAAAAACTCAAAACTTTTGAAGTGGGTGTAGATCTGAAATTTTTTGATAGATTTTCTTTAGATATTAGTTATTTTAATAATAATGCAACCGAGCAACTTATTGCTATTCCCGTAAATCCACTTTCAGGATACGAAAGAATGATGATTAATGCGGGAGGACTTCATAATAAAGGTTTTGAATTTGTATTCAATACCGATATATTTAAAAAGCAAAGCTTTACCTGGAACGTGAATGTAAATTTTTCCACATTAAAAAGTAATATTGATAAAATTGACGGAAAGGTTTCAAAATATCTTTTGGGAGGATATGACACGGTGGGCATTTTTGCAGAAGTAGGAAGACCTTACGGAGCTATTTACGGGACTAAATTTTTAAGAGTAGAAGATCAGAATAGTCCTCATTTTGGAAAACTTATTGTAGATACCAATGGATTGCCAATTTCTACTCCGGATAGTCAATATTTAGGCGATCAGAATCCAAGAGCACTATTCGGATTTACCAATAGCTTTGCCTACAAAAATTTCGGAATTTCTTTTTTAATTGATGGAAGAATCGGAGGTAAATTTTTCTCATCATCACAACATGCATTGCAGAATGCCGGGCTTGCTGCGGATACTGCCCCGGGAGGCAGACGTGATAATTTTGTTCTTGATGCAGTTGTGCAGAATGGAAGTAACTATATAGACAATACAAAAGAAATTACACAACAGGATTATTGGACTGCAGTGACAACAAGTGGTGGAAATTTAGGAATTAATGAACAGAATATCTACGATGCTACCAATGTTCGTTTAAGAAATGTTCAGTTATCATATAATTTTCCCAAAAGTATTTTTCAAAAAGTTGCCTTACAGAGCGCTAAAGTGGCATTTACAGCAAATAATGTATGGATGATCTATAGTAAAGCAAAAGGAATAGACCCTGAATCTGTTTTTGCCATCAATTCAAATGCAGTAGGATTCGAAAATATGGCTTTTCCTACATCAAGATCATATCTGTTTACCATTACTTTAGGATTTTAACATCACCAAAAATTAAAACAATGAAAAAATATATTTTATCTGTTCTTACGCTTACAATGTTTTCTGTATCCTGTAGTGATTTTGAAGAAGTGAATAAAAATCCTTATGCTGTAGATATTAATAAATCTGAACCCGAATATTTTTTAAATAACTCTATTCTTGGAGCCCAGCAAGATCCTAATATTGCAGAACGTGTTTTTGTTTTATATTGGAAAACGGCATCGAGACAACATTTATCGACAGGCATTGCCGGAGGTTCCTATGATGATTCCTGGACTTCAGAATATTGGAAATATGTTTCCGAATGGTTGAATAATGCGAATGCAGCCATTCAGATTGCTAATGAAAAAACAGCTTTGGGACAGGGAAAGCCATACTATGATAATGTAATTCAAATGTCCAGGATCTGGAGAGCTTATTTAATGAGCGAATTCTCTGATAATTTTGGTCCGCAGCCTATTCAGGCTTTTCAGGGGACGAATCCTACTTTTAATTCTGAAAAAGAAGTGTATTATTTTATTTTAGATGAATTAAAAGATGCGACGGCTAAAATGGACACCAGCCAGGGCTCCCCTTCAAATGCTAATGCTTATGATATGGTATACGGTTTTAACTGGTCTAAATGGGTGAAGTATGCCAATTCTCTTCGTATGAGAATGGCGATGAGAATTGCCGAAGTAGATCCCGCCAAAGCAAAAGCAGAATTTGAGGATGCTGCTAATTCAGATATGTTTATAGCAACCAGCGCAGATAATTTTACAGTAGCTGAAAATACCGGCTGGAATGCCCTCTCAGGAGTAATGTCCAGAGAGTGGAATTCTCAGATTTTATCTGCAACTCTTAATAATATGTATATTGGGTTGGGCGGAATTAATTCTACAGATCAGCTCCCTTCGTCTCAGGCTTCATCGGTAAAAGCCGAAAATTATTTAGGGATAAAATACGATCAGCAGTTTACAACAATGACAAATGATCCTAGCGCCGGATATTGGTTAGATGGGCTTCCAAATAAAATAGATCCAAGAGCATATAAAACCTTTTATATTCCTGGGGATCTTACCAGTCCGGTTTATTCGTTATATCCCACGTATACTAATCAGGCAACAACCAATCAGGGTGACCTTACTTTTGCGGATAATTCTAAGGTTACCGTTAATACAGTAAATACTTGGAATGCTTACACAGTAGGAAATTGGGGAACTAAAGGTCAACGAAATGGATTGAGAAATGTGGTAGGGTGTATGCCTGCTTTAGGAAAACAATATAGAGAAAGTACCAATTCAAGAATATTTTTTGCCAGCTGGGAATCTTATTTCCTTATTGCGGAAGCTGCTTTAAAAGGTTGGAATGTTCCTATGAGTGATGTAGCTGCTTATAATAAGGGAATCCAAGATAGCTTTAATTATAATGGTGTTTCTCAATTTTATGGTCAATATATAAACTCGACGGATTATAACAGAGACGGAACTTCTGTTTCTTACAGCCATACTGCTGAGCCGGGAGCAACTCATACCATGCAGTATAAAGATCCGACAACGAATAATTTGGTTTCTGTAGCCATTAATTATCCGGTTAATACAATTTATAAAAATGGAGCATTTAAAAATGATAAGCTCACGAAGATTATTACCCAGAAATATTTAGCAAATACACCTTGGCTCCCATTAGAATCCTGGAATGACCACAGAAGATTAGGTTTGCCGTTCTTCGAAAATCCGGCAGTAGAAACTCCCTTGGTGAATTTGCCAAATCTTAGTCCCGGAAATTATATGACAAATTCAATTAAAAATTTTCCACAGAGATTAAGATATCCAAGTACGTTTAGAAATACAGACCAGACAGGATACTCTAAAGCCGTACAGCTTTTGGGAGGTGAAGATGCCGTTTTAACACCATTGTGGTGGGCACAGCATTAAGAACATAATAGTGAAACTATGCACTTTTTAATTCCTTTTCATTTTTTTTGGAAAGGAATTTTTATTTTCATTAGGGACCGACAGTAAATACCACTCGGCTGCTGTAGGCTGCTGCAGGTACGGTTACAGATACACCACTTAACTGTAGCTGAATATTAATTCCTGTATAAGCCCCCAAAGCCAAAACGGCTTGTATTCTGAATAATTCAATAGCCGTTTGGGTAATGGTTTGGTAAGCAGTTCCCCCGGTAATCGTACACAGTACACAGGTAGTAGTACCGTTATTTGTTCTTCTTCCGGATAAGATAAGTGCACTATTCCACGTAGGATTTGCTTCGTAGTGTACAGATACTTTGCCACTTCCTAATAGTAATGGTACACTCACAGCCAATATGACCTGGTTGGTTGCACTTTCGTACGTTCCCGCGTAATTATTTCCCGCTTCCGTAATAGATGGCACAGCTACTGCCCAGTTGCTGCCTCCCACCGTCATGGTCTGCGACTGATAATAAGGGCTGCTGAAAAATATCGTTAGGAAAGTGAATACTAATGTACGGTAATAAATAGTCATTCCTTAAAAACCAAGTAATATTTTGATTATCAGTTTTTATGCACTTATATTTCGTAAAAAATCGTTGTAAAAAATTGCAATAAATTGTATTTTTAGGATATAAAAAGTGGCAAAATGTTAGGCAAAATAAGAGAGGATTTACAGCAGAATTTATTCAAGACCAGGCTTACGGAGCTTATTAATATGGAGCATCCGGTGGTAAAATTAGCTGGGGAGATTTCCTGGGATAAAATGGAGTCAGAGTTTGAGAAATTATTTTCAGAAAACGGAAGACCTTCTATTGCTATCCGTAAAATAGCAGGAATGCTTTTGCTCAAGGAAATGTTTAAAGAAAGTGATGAAAGTGTAATAGAGAGATGGATTGAGAATGCGTATTGGCAATATTTTACCGGAGAAACCTTTTTCCAGACAGAGCAGCCTTTCGATCCGAGCAATTTTGTACACTTCAGAAAAAGAATTGGAGATAAGGGTTTGGAATTTCTTTTGGGACAAAGCGTTTCTCTCCATCCCAAAGCCAAAACAGAAGATGAAGTTCAGGTAGATACGACGGTTCAGGAGAAGAACATTACCTTTCCTACCGATGCCAAATTAGCAAAAAAAGTAATCGACAATTGTAGAAAAATAGCAGAAAAAGAGAGCGTTGTACAAAGACAAAGCTACAGAAGAGTGAGCAAACAATTATTGCGGGACGCTTTTTTTGGACATCATCCCAGAAGACAGAAGAAGGCAAAAATGGCGAGGAAAAAGCTCAGGACGATTGGTAAAAGAGTTCTTCGGGAATTGGAAAGAAAACTTCCTAAAGATGTTTTGAAAGGCTACGAAGACGTTTTTAAAATTTACCTTAAAGCACTCACCCAAGAACGTACCACGAAAGATAAAATTTACAGTCTTCACGAGCCACAAGTTGCGTGTATTGCGAAAGGAAAATCGGGAAAAGCATACGAGTTTGGGACAAAAGTAGCAGTAGTAAGAGGTCGGAAAACAGGGATCATCAGCTCGGTAAAGAGATTTTCTGGCAATCCTCACGATAGTAAAACTCTTGAAGAATCATTGGCACAGAGTGAGAGGGTAAGAAAATCCGTTGGCGGAACAAGACCTACGAAAGCCACTACAGACAGAGGATTTAAAGGAATCAAAGAAGTGGAAGGAACAGCAATTTTGCTTCCCGCAAAAAAAGAAAAAACAAAATATGGGCAACAAGTAGCCAGATTAAGATTCCGGGCAAGAGCAGCCATAGAACCTTGTATCTCTCATTTAAAAAGAAACCACTCCTTAGGATTAAACTTCCTGAAAGGAGTGGCTGGAGATATTAATAATGCATTATTAGCAGGGATTGGATACAATTTGAAGATGAGATTGAATCAAATCAAACAACAAATTCTTCTTTGGCTCGAACTTGTTCTCCGAATCTTTTTAGGCAAATATAATTTTCAAAGTCAAAAAACAGCTTTTTAAGGAGCGACTAAATAGGGGTTGGATTCATTTGCTCATTTTTTATTCGGTGATGGTATAGGTAATCACAATAGGGGTATTCGTCCGGGCATTCAGATTCGTATAATTATTAACCACAAGGCTGATCGTTAATTGATGTCCATTGCCATTTCCATTTCCGGTAAATGCTCCGCCAATTCCTGTGATAATATTAACTGCCGTGGTGGTTAAGGTAACCTGAGCGGTGGGTACTCCTAAAGTTCCGCCCCCGCTTCCTGAAGCTGCTGCTGCCTGTAATCTGATATTGACTCCCGGAATAACCTGATTCACAGAGGCAGTCACTCTTCTGGTAAGGCCTCCTGATGCAATGGCTGAAGTATAGTTTATCCATTTTGTTGTGTTGGCTGTCGGGGCAATCAATGGCTGGCCTGCTTCACTGGGGGCAGTAAAATTCATCGCTATTGTTCCTGTAGGCTCAATGTCCAGCAAAGTAACAATGGGCAAGGTGATACTTACCGTTCTATTTCCTGTGGTTTGTGAATAGGTAAAATGAAATATCATACAGGAAATTATCAATACTAAATATTTAATTATTCTCATTTTCTTGCCTTTATTTCATTATATCCTACTTTTATGCTTTCCTTTTGGTATTTTATTTCGTTTTGCTGTTTGGTGATGTGGATGACTATCGTATGTTTTTCTGAAGGTTTTAAATTCAATTCAAAATTTTCAACAGAGATCTTATAGCGTTTATCAAGACCGTTTCGGTAAAGTTTTACTTTCCAGTTTCCCGGTCTTAAATACGTAAAATCAAAAGTATCTCCAATGGAAACCATTTTTCTATAGGTCTGATCCCCGTTGGTTGCCTCGATAATAATGCTTTCTTTTTTCTTTTTATCCCGATTGGACGGAAATTTCGCAAAACTGTACTGATTTTCGTTTTCACTCAGCTGAACGGTTCCTTCAATACCGGAAGCGGTGGTTAATCCGAAATTGAAAATATTTTCTTTATCTGAAAGATGTAAAGAAGCGGGTAATGAGACATTGGTAATATCATTAATATGAGTGGTGGAACGGTCTATTTCCAGATAATAATCTCCGGGAATGATATTTTTAAATAGATAGTTTCCGTTGTAATCCGTAACAGAAAGATAACTTCCCAGCATGAGCCTTATACCTTCCGTTTTTTTGACGCCTAAATTTTGAATGTTACCCGACAGCGTTGTATATTCTGCTATTTTCTGAACAGGTACACGCATTCTCAAGGTATATCGAAGGGAAAAAATAAAATCTTTATTTCCTAGTTCGCCGCGCTGAAGTGAGTATCTTCCCGAAAGATCCAGTTCATGTCCCTGAAAAATCTGCTGATGAAAAAGCAATTCAAAGAGATTTCGATCTTTAAAATATTCCTCAGGCATATAATTATTCTGATAAAAAAGGCTAAAATTCGTTTTATCCGAAAGTCGGCTGATGATTCTCGCTCCGTAATAGATCTGCCTTTGGTTTTCTAATTGATAGCGTGAGGTAATGGCATAACTCGTAAAAACTGTAAAGGAAGTTTTAAAATATTCAAAAGCTAGATTGGCTGTATAGAAACTCGTATTTCCCGTAAATCCTGTAAGGTAATTCTCCGTTTTTCCAAATTGTCCTTCAAGATTTACATTAAAAATCCCGATTTTCTGATCCAGACTTACTTTAAAAAAACGTTCGTAATAATCAAATTGCTTAGGTTCCAAACGATCCTGATATTTCTGATATCCATTATACAACATAATGGAGCCGCTCGACAAATATTTATATTGCAAACCATATTGCAGGAAATTTCTGTAAGGTGCGGCTAGAAATAAAGTGTCACGTTGAAAGTTTCGTGCATCCCGCATATAATTGGCAAAAACATTCAATCGGTTCGAAATTTTGTATTGAATATTTCCGTTGAGAGTACTTGTGTTAGTAAAGTAACCTGCAAATTGCGGACTTGCCCTCATATACATAATATTTCCGTTTAATCGGTCAAAAGTAGCCTGCCCTTGAATCATATAGGCATTTCCTTCCAATTCCTGAGTTTTGCTGTAAGCTGCTTCTCCTGAAACCGTTATGTTTTTTGTGAGGGTAAATTTTCCTGCAGCATAAGGAAGATGGGCCTCAGAATCCAGACGAATGGTTCCGTAATTACGTTCTCCGGCTCTCGGAATTTTATGGAGATAACCTGCCGTGATCTCAGATTCTTTACGAATTTTAAAAGTGGAATACACATTAAATTCATCTTTAATATCTCGGAAAAACCTCGGATGATTGTAAAAACCTCCCAAACGTATTTTTTTGAAATCATATCTGATTTCTGCGCCACGACCATATCTTGCAAACTCCGTTAAATAAGATGCTGAGTAATTTTTGTCTCCCAAATGAATAAAAAAGTTTTCTCTTTTATAATTGATAAAATACTCTTCATATTGTGTAAACGAGTTGAATTCTACAGGGTTTTCTGTGATGGCGTGAAACTCGATATTATTTTTATTTTCTTTATCTAAACTTCCTTTACCATAAATTTCTCCTTGAAAACCATCTTCATACCTCCCCATATTCTGCATTCCGATAAAAGATAGAGAAGCCGCAACGGAAAGCCTGTGATAAATGTCTTCTTCTACAGGTTTTATAGAAATGATTTTTGTACTTACATATACCGATTGGTTTTCCGCAGGATTTTCTCGGGAATACACCGAAAGATTCAGATTTTGATATTCATTTTGTCTCAAATCTGCATTGGTTGGTTTATGAATGCTGATCAACTTTGTTTCACCTGGCTGTAATATAAGGTCGGGTATATGATCTACAATGGCATTTTTACTTTCAAGTATAAGATTTTCCACAACATTGCCACCATTTTTTACAACGAATGAGGCCCGTATGGTTTCCCCTGCTCGGATAAATTCAGGAGAATCAAGGGCGGTAACTGAAAGTTTTCGACTTCCGGAAATAATAATATTTTCCTTTTTGGTAAAGCGGTTACCATTCGCTTGATCGGTTCCATAGATGATCACAGAATACATTCCTTGTGGTGCTTCTGCCGAAATTCTCAGCGGAACAATATAAGATTTGCTTTCCCCGGCAGAAATACTGAATTCACTTTTAGATAAAATCGGAATAATATTAGGACTGGAAGTGGCGACCTCAATCGTAAATTTTTTGTTTTCTAAACTTGAATTTTCTAAAATAAACGAAATAGAGGTAGACGTTCCCGGCAGCAGACTATCTTTTTTAGTAACAATTTCTCTCGATTGTTGTTGGGAAAAAGTAAGTACAGGGAATAATAAGGAAATATATAAAGTCCAAAATTTAATCATTCTTAATTTCTAGTTCCACATTTAGCGCAAAGGCATTTTCATTTTCATCAGTGGCAATAATCACCGCATTGTATTGGTCCGGAGGTACCTTACTGATGTCGATAGCAAAAGACTTTGAGGTGTTTGGCAGCAAACCCATTTCCAGACTGGTAAATGTTCCGATTTTGTTTCCGTTTTTTCGGGTATAAATTTCTAAGGTTGCGGAAGGTTTACAATATAAATTCCCATTGTTGGCAATGGCTATTTTAGCAAGTTTATAACCTTCTTCTCTTTCAATTTTTACACTTTCAAATTGAAGGTCAGGCTTTGCTTTTTCAGTATCAAAATCGGTGATAACCTGAATTGCATATCGTATGATCGAGGTAATATTTACTCCTTGTTTATTATCATTAGGCTTAATATCTTCCACAGGTTCTACCATAATGACACTCCAGTAACTTCCAGGATCTGAAATGGTATTGGGAATGGTGATTTCATAATAAACCTCCGTTTTTTCTTTACCTTTAAGCGTCACTAAATTGGTGTTGAATTTTATCCAGTCAATATTAGTTCGATCATTGGTGTGTGGCGTAGAATAATAAATTGTTCCGTCTGATTTATAACTAAAATCCTGAAGAAATATTTTTACATTTTGGGGCTGGCTGCTTGTATTTTCTAAGGCTATTTTTCCTTTGTAAACCTTTCCGTTTTCTACTTTATAAGTGTGGGAAAGCCCATTGAGAACCACAATACCTGCCTTCAAAAAACTAATTTGAAGGATGAAAGTGAGAAATAGGAGTATGCGCTTTATCATAATATATGTAAAGTTTGGAGTTAAAACGATAACAATACAAGATCAAGAAGAAACGGATCTCAATTTCTTCTTGCCTGTACTTTAGATGGAATAGGAACAGTTAGTTGTCTGATATCGTGTACGTAACCGTTGCTACTGTAGTGGCAGTTGCCTGCAGATCAGCATATACCGCGACACCACCAGGCCCACTTCCAGGCGCTAATGCATAGGTTAGGTTATGCCCGTTATTGGCTCCATTTCCTGTGTAAGCACTTCCGATTCCTGAAATGATGGTTTGGTCTGCTGCGCTCAAAGTTAGCTGAGCAGCCGGAGTTCCCAATGTTCCGCCTCCAGATCCGGTAGCTGCCGCTGCTGTTAGATGGATATCAACACCAGGTATAATGGCATTGAGCTTTACAGATACATTACGTGTGGGGTCGGCAACAGATTTAATCGATGAATAATTGAGCCAAAGCGTGGTGTTCGATGCATTGGCAACAAGAGGTTGTCCCGCTTCCGTGGGGGCAGTAAAACCTAACGTAATGTTTTTGGTTGCAGCAGGTTCGATGTCAACCAAGGCCACTTCCGGAATAGAAATCGTGATTGTGTGATTGTCAGTGTTCGTGTCTTGTGCATATAAAGTAGCAGAAAAAGCCGTAGCAACGAAAGACATAGCTAATGTGAATTTTAATTTTTTCATGTTATTGTTATTTGGTTAGTTAAAGTGAAGTTAATAAAATTCAAGCTAATATGAAATAATTTTAATTATATTTTTTTTGCTACTCATTATATTTCAGTGGGTTAATCGTTTGTGTGGCTCTTTTGACGGCACAGAAGAGGAAGGTGACAGCTTAAAATAAGCCTTTGTTTCATTAAAAAAGCCTTATACTATTTTGTATAAGACTTTAATTTATTTTTGATGAAATTAATCTGAATAATTAGGCCCAATGCGGATCAGAAACGGTCGGTTTTCCAGATTCTATTCTGCCGGAAAAATGCCAGATATTTTGGCCTGCATTAATTTTTACATCATACCAGCCTTTCATTTTATCAAGATTAAACGTGATTTTTTCTTCTGCTTTCATTAATGAAATTTTCTTCTGCGTTTTAAGATAAAAATCTTCAATCGTTAATGTAATATTATTTTTACCGATCTTTTTAAATGTCAGTTCTACTTCATTTTTAGAAGGATTATTTTTTAACGAAATTTCTAGTTCAGGTTTGTTTTCTCCTTTAAAGCTTCTGTGGAAACCATTGGGACCGAAAACTTCATAGTCATATTTCCCTGAATTTACAGCGTGTGACAATTCTTTTTTTGAATATAAAGCATAAGAGAAATGATATTTACCTGAATCAAATTGTGTTCTATCATACATCAACAAAGGAACACCAACCTCAGCTAAATTGCTCATTTTAATTGTACCGTCTTCAAGATTCACCTCATAATTATAAGGAAGAGAATTGGATGGTTTTAAACCTCTTTCCTGAATTTCCAGTAAATTATCGTGCAATTCATTTTCTGAATACCATTTCAAATTAGGAACCGGTTTATTTTTCGCAGAATTGATGGTTTTAGCATAATCTTTTTGATTTAAATAATCCATTTGCGGAATTTTTACGCTTGATGAATTAAATGCTGATGTCAAATCTCCGCAAATTGCTCTTCTCCAATCGCTGATATTATTGATCTTTACGTCTTTCTTGTATTTTTTCTGAATAAATTTTTCCAAAAACTGCAATACCGAAGTATGATCGGAAACTTCAGAATTTACAAAACCTCCTTTCGTCCAAGGCGAAGCAATAATCATCGGAACACGATAACCTAAACCAACCGTTCCCTCGATTTTTTCGTAATCTCTCAAATTTTCCTTCGACATATATTCCTGGCTTTTGTCAACATATTCTACGCCTTCTTTTCCGTTCAGATCAACTGGCTGACTTGGGTTCATTGGCGGTGCAAAAGGCAAAACATGATCGAAGTAGCCATCATTTTCATCATAATTAATAATGAAGATCGTCTTTTTCCAGGTTTCAGGATCTTTGGTTAAAATATTCAAAACTTCAGAAATATACCATGCGCCATACCACGGCGAACCGGGATGATCTGAGAAATGTTCGGGAGCCACCAACCAGGAAACCAAAGGCAACTTTTTATCCTCAACATCTTTTCTGAACTGATGCAAAACATCACCTTTCGGAACAACCAGCCTTTCGCCATGTTCGTCTTTTCCGATTTCAATTTGATGATAATCAGGATCGTTGATATTGGTGGTAAATGCTTTTTCGTGCAGATTCTTTTCTTTTTGAGAAAGTTTAGCAAAATTTTCAGGTTTATATTGTTCCAAATCACTGTTGAGTTCAGCAATTATTCCTTCCAATCGCTCTTTTTCCTTAGGGTTTTTCTCGATTTCTTTTTTTAACTGAGAAATGATATTCGGAATATTCTCATGATATCCTTTCGAGAATTTTACATTGAATTTTGAAAACCATTCGATCGGATTATCCGTGAAATTACTCAACCACGATTCCTGTTCACCAGACATTCCTTTTGGAAGACTGATTTCATTCTGATAAATTTTCCACGAAACATTTTGATCTTCTAAAATCTCGGGAAATGCTTTCCATTTAGCCTGTTTTGCTTTATCGTAATCTATATTTTCATTATAAACATTAGCTTTCACTTTACCGTTTTGCTGTTCACGAAGCGATCCCGACCAAAGGAAAAGTCGATTGGGTGTGGTTCCCGTTAACGATGAACAGAAATACTGATCGAAAATCGTAAATGCATCTGCCAACTGATAATAAAAAGGAAGATCTTCGCGGTTATAATAACCTAACGTTAGCGGAATATTTTTATACTCTTTATTTCCTGAAGCTTTCGACTGAAGCCACTTATCAAACTTACCTTTGTTCAACGCATGCTGCTGATTGTCCCAGGAATGCGGCAGCGAGCTCATCCACGTAGATTTTGTATTTCTTAAATCTAAACGCGCCGGAGCTGCATATTTTCCATCATCATTTTTTTGAAAGAAAACAGAATGACCATCCTGTTTGGTAAAAGCTTTTTTGTCTAAAAAACCTCTTACGCCCTTCAACGACCCAAAAGCGTGATCGAAAGAACGGTTTTCCTGCATCAATATCACCACATGTTCGGCATCATAAAAGGTAGACTGAGCGTCGGGCTCTATTGTTAATGCTTTTAAAATAGAAGGGTGCAACATGGTAGAAGTTCCCAATCCCGCTAAAAGCAAACTCGATTTTTCTAAAAATTCTCTTCTTTTCATATCCAATCGTAATAATAAAGAAACCGCAAGGTAAAATAAATTGACCTGCGATTTCTTTTGAAAGTATTAAAATTAAAAAGTTTTTACTGTAACCACCAAGGTTTTGAATTGATATTATCATTTCCTCCATACTGAGAGGCTACGGCCGCCTGAAGGTTGGCGCTGTTATAATTGTATTCCGATTGTGGATATCTGAATCTGAATGGCGCTGAAACTCCGTTTTGTAAAGGATAATTAGGATATCCCGTTCTCAGATAATCCTGATAGGAAGTCCATTGTCCCTGATGAAACATTGTCATATATTTTTGCGTCATGATTTTTTCCAACTGATTTGGCAAAGAAGCAGATGTATTATACACAACCAGTGGAGTTGCTAAATATTGATTCACATCAAAGCCTGCAAAATACTGATTAGGATTTTTGACATAGGTTTGATAGAAAGTGAAGCTTGCTTTAATGGCATTGTCATAATGCGTTTTTGCAGAACTTGAAATCCAGCCTCTTGCAGCAGCTTCTGCCATAATAAATTCTAATTCAGAATAGCTTAAAATATTCGATGGTTCATTGGTGGCGTCTTTATAGAAACGGTCATTTACTTTAGAAATATTTTTAGCGGTAATCAATGCGGCATTATCTGAGTACGAAGACGTAGGATTTCCTCCGTTGTAAGCCGTAAAATCAGTAAGCGGTTTTCCCGCTTCTTTGGCTCCCGTAGTTTGCGCAGCAAAAGTGAACAAACGAGGATCTTGCCTGTCTTTGAATAGATTAATAAAATAATCTGCCATATATAAACTCGAACCGTAACCACTGTTGTTGAACATCGTATACCTGCTGTCCGCAGCATCGGCAAATTTCAGTTCTCCATTATCGGTAACAGAGGCCATCAATGGCTGATTTCCTGCAATATTCGCAAATTCTGTCGCAATATTGTAAGTTCCGACTGTCGATTTTTTAGAAAGTGATAGTAAGATCTTCAAACGGTAAGAGTTGATCAGCTTTTTCCACTTTGTCGCATCGCCATTGTATACAATATCGCCTTCAATTTTATCAGTGGTGTTAATAAGATCATTGGCTTCTTTTAATTCAGATAAAATTCCTGCCATTACCGTTTCCTGACTGTCATATTTTGGCTGAGTGATTCCGGATTCTCCTTTTACCGCTTCCGTGTAAGGAATGCTTCCCAGTTTTAAACTTAAATTATAAAAATAATAGGCTCTGTAAAACTTACCGATGGCCTGATAGTTTTTATTATTGATTTTTGCGGCTTCTTCCATCATTTTCACGGTGTTCAGAAGCCCGCCGGCATATATTCCGAATGAAGTGTCATTCCATTTCATGTATTGGTAAACATTTTCACCGTCTGTTCCGATCAGCATTCGCGAAGCATACATATTATCTCCATTCACCGGAAAAACCTCTTTTGAAACATAGGTTAAAAGAAATTTAGGATCAATACTCGCCTGATCGTTTGGATTTTCATTGATGGTGTCCAGGCTGCTTTCACAAGAAGTTAATGCCAATAATCCGACAACAAATAATGATTTTATACTATTTTTCATGTTGATTAAATGCTTTTTAATTAAAATTTAAGATTAAACCCGATTCCGAACCATCTGCTGGAAGGATCCTGAATATCGTTTCCTGATCCGTCTTCAACATTTCCAATTTTGAAATCCGGATCTGAGTAAAGGTTTTTAGATTTTTTCCACATGACAAGATTGTATCCTGAAATATTGGCGGTAAATCCTTTGATCATCCCTTTTGGATTCAGCAAAGAAGAGAAATCATATTCCAGAACCACAGATCTTAACTTGATAAAAGTTCTGTCGAAAACATTGGCAAACATTTCATTTTCATCTTCTGTTACCCTAGCCTGATAAGGATAATTCTGTGCCCACGTCTGGAAGCTGATGGCTTTGGTGTGCTGCGTATAAGCTCCTGTTGTTGCGTTATAATTTACACCGTCTGGTACGAAATAATAGGTTCCCGGATTAGCATATTCCAGATCTCTGTATTGTGTAGAGTTTGGATGTTTTCCTCCCCACCACATTTTCTCAACGACCTGAGACCTCATCACTCCGCCGATACTTCCGTCGATCCCGATGTTTAGTGATAATTCTTTATACTTGAAGGTGTTGTTGAAACCAAAGGTCCAGTCCGGCGCAAAATGTCCTAAGTTGGTGGGCGTGGTTGCTCTTGTCGGCATTCCCGTGTCGGCATTTAGAATTACTTTTCCGTCCGGAGATTTTTGCCAAGTGGTATCGTAATAGCTATCCATTCTTTCGCCCAATTTAATATTGTTATAATTCGGCATGCCTGCGTAGATGGATGTCAGTTTCTGCTCGTAAGTACTCCAGTTGATTAATGATCTCCACGTGAAATTAGCCGTTTTCACAGGAACCAAGCCCAGGGAAACTTCAAAACCTTTGGTTGTATATTCGTTTCCGTTTACATATTGAGAAGTGAAACCTGAAGATTCAGCACTTGGGAATTCAAGGATGTTGTTGTAATCTAATGTTCTGAAATAAGTAGCATCCAACGTCACTCTGTTGTTGAATAAACCTGCACTTAACCCCAATTCATAAGATTTTGTCTGTTCGGGTTTTAATGAATTTTCAACATTTAAAATTTTCGGATACAGGAAAGTTGGGTTTCCGTTGTAAGCAACTCCGTTGTTGTTCTGATAATAATTTCTGATGGAATAAGGCTGGAAATCATACGCCACTCTCGCCCATGAAGCAGAAAGCTTTAATAAATTGATAGATTCCGGCATTTTAACCAAATTAGAAATCACTGCACTTACCGAAGCAGAAGGGTAGAAGTAAGACCTGTTGGCTTTCGGAAGGGTAGAAGACCAGTCGTTACGCCCTGAAACGTTAATGAAGAAAGCATTAAACAAATCAATATCAATCGTAGAATAGGCACTGTAAATAAGCTTTTCTTTTAAATAAGTATATTTTTTTAAAGCACCGATGGAGTTATCAAAATTATAAACCTCCGGAATTATTAAACCGTCTGTGGAAGCTTTATTGAGATTGTTTTTATAATAAAAACCAGAACCTCCCGCGTTGATCGTAAATCCGAAATCCTCTGAAATTTTCTTTTTGTAAGTCGCTAAAACATCATAGTTGAGGTTCCAGGTTTTAGTATCATTCAAAATATATCCGCCGCTTCTCGGTGCATCATAATTGAAATAAGAATACGGACTGAAAATCTCCTGTTTATTATGATTTTCAACAATCGACATTTTACCTTTTATCGAAAAATCTTGCGTTGCTTTATATTCTAAACCGGTTTGCGCATTGATGATATTGGTTCTGTTTTTATTTTTATAATATTCAGATCCAAACCAAGGGTTGTTGTACCATGCGTAGTTCCAGTTGGCCTGCGTTCTGCCTTCCTGACCAGGAACCCAAAGGTGATTTCTGAGATCTCTTCCGTTTACATCGCCACCCATCCAGATCAGAATGGTGTACATGTGCCCACTCGGATTGTAATCGTAGTTTGGAATATTGGGCGTAAAGGTTTGATTAAAATTAAATTTAGTGTTGAAAATTAATTTATCGGTAATATGATTTTCTGATGAAAAATTTACTCCGTAGCGCTGAAGATACGCTTCCGGAATTCTGTCATCATAATTCATAAAATTCCCAGACAGTCGGTACACATCTTTATTGTTTCTGTAGCTGATGGAGAAATTATTATTGTTGATAACCGCGGGTTTCATGAAGGTTTTTAAGTTATCATGATATTCCCAGTCGATCGGTACTCTTTCGTATCTCGATTTATCGTTGTACATACTTCCGGCAACCGTTCCGTACCAGGGGATCACTTCTCCGGTTTGTCTGTCTCTGATCGGGCTGTTCCACTGTGCAATTTTAGTTCCGGGAACAAATTTCGGTCCCCAAATCATATCACCATCGTTTACACCACCATCGGCACCGTCCCAGAATTCATATTTTCCGTGCGAACCGTTTCCGTATTCTGTTTGCGTTTTCGGAAGATTGGTAAAGCCACCTGTGATCATCGTGTTCTGAGAGAATTCTACAGAGAAACCTTTCTTTTTAGCACTTTTTGTCGTAATTAAAACAGCACCATATCTTCCTCTCGATCCGTAAAGGGCAGAAGCGGTTGCTCCTTTCAATACGTTGATATTATCGATATTATTGGGATCTAAATTCTGGAAAACTTCTTTTTCTACAATCACCCCATCGATCACGAAAACTAAGTTTGAGTTTCCTCTCAAAGTAAATTCAGGAGCCTGCTGCATTCCTGTTGGGTTAGAAACGTTCAAACCGGCAACCTGCCCGGAGAATAAGTTCCCAATACTTGGTGTCGTAATAGTTTCAAATTGTTTGGTTCCTACTTCCTGAGTAGAATACCCAATCTTTTCTTTCTTTTTGGTAATTCCCAATGCGGTAATTACTACGCCTTCAATTTGTTTCTCAGATACTTTCTTTAGAACAACAGAATAGTTTTTTCTGTTTGAAACTTCTACAGTATACATCGAAAATTCGGGTGAATAAAATTCAAGAATATCTTTCGGATTGGCAGAAATGGTGAAATTACCATTGGCATCCGTAGTAGCCGTTTTTCCGGTGTTTTTATCGGTGATGCTAACACCAGAAACACTGGAGCCGTTTTCGGATTTTACATTTCCGGAAATGTTAATTTCTTGGGCAGTAAGATAAAGGGGGAGTAAAAAAACTGCAAAAGTAGCTAAAGTCTTCTTCATTTTTTTTGAAGGCAAATTTAGACCTGCATTATTACCTGGGTTTTAAGGTTTTATTAACATAAAAATATGATTTTATGATAAGGTAAAGATAAAATTTAATGAAATAATAACCACAAAAATGATGATAAGCTCAGAAATTTTCCGCTTTTTTAAATAATATTATAGATAGTTATAAATCGCCTTTCAGGCTAGAATCTACTCAGAATTCCCCAATGGATTTTAATATCGTTGAACTTAAACGGATTTCCAAACTCATTCCCATTAGAAAGTTGGAAACTCATTAATCCGATCGGAATGAAGAAATTGAAACCAAGCCCGACACTGTAGAGTTTAGGTTTTACATTCAGGGATTTGTTATTGAGCTGTCCATATTGCCCGAACACATCAAAAAATGCCTGATTTCCGATAAGGTATCGGTATTCTAAACTTCCGTAATAATAAAAATCGGCGGCGAGGGAATTTTCATTGAAACCCCGCATCGAATTCCAGCCTCCGAAACGATACAATTCATTGGCTGAAAACTCCACTTTAGAATCCATCATGGCTCCTTCTGCTTTTATATTCAGAAAATGATTTCCGTTGATGTGATAGTTATGTTCCCCGAAAAAGTAAAACTGATTTTGTGGCGCACTGATATTATCTTTCGTGTAAGTGGTCATCAGATAATCATATCCGGCACTTATTTTTGTTTTGTATAAAAACAGGTCGATGTCAGTAGGATCTACCATTTCAAACCAGACCCCGATCCCTTTTTTGTTATAATCTTTCCCCTGAACATATAAAGTGTCAATAATACTCGAACTTTCAAAAGTCCCTCGAAGACCGATTTTATTTCGGCTGTTCATGTGGTAATACAATGCAGGAAGTGCTTTTACATTGGCAAAGGTTGAATCCTGTCTGAAAATATTCACCTTCATATTCAACCCGACATTCGATTTGAAAAGATAAGGAATATCCGTTTGTAAGTCGAAAGTCTGACCTTTATCCGGGTTTCTCTGCCAATACAAATTAACGGTCTCAAAACCATTGAACATATTCCTGAAATTCACATTCAGTGTTCCGTTCAGCGTAAATTTATCTGTCTTGTCGTTCCCGAAACCAATCACCCCGTCAAACGTATTTGTCTTTTTCTTTTCCATGAAAAGGTAAATACTCGTGGAATCTTTAGTGAAAAGTGTCTGTGGCGGCCGTTCTAAAGATACAAACTGATGACCCTGAAAGTTTTTATTAATGGCAATCAGGTTTTTATCGTCGTAGTTTTTTCCTTTAAACTCCTTTTCAAGATTTTTCATGAATCTTTTAGGAACTCGTTCGTAGCCTTTCACCACAAAAGCATCGATTCTTCTTTTATCGTTTTTATTGATTTCCAGTTCAACCACCGGATAGCCGTTTTTCTGACCTTTGTATTTAGATTTTATTCTGCTGAATGCAAAGCCATCATCTATATAAGCTTTATTGATACTTTTCTTTGTTGAATCTAAATTTTTGGTGAAAAATTCTTTGCTAGTTTTTACTCTTTGTGAAATAGAATCTGAAATGCTGACAAATGTTTCATTGAAATTTTTCCCTTTATCATAAAAGATTTCGGTGCTGTCGCCTTTTATTTTTACGTCTTTCAGCTGAGTGAAAAAATAATTATTCTGAGCCAGGGAATCCAGAAATTTAACTGCCGACGTAGAATCTTTTACCTTTTTTTTAACCTTCGTTTCTGAATCTATAAGAAAATAATGCTTCTTTTGCGCTTGGATGAAAACGCAAAACAGTACAAAAAATATTTTTAAAATTAATTTCAACTCAATAAAGTTTAAAAATCAATATTGTCATTCCGTAGGAATCTAAACGATTTCTGTTAAACTCTTTGCCGAAATTCCTAAGGAATGACAAAAGTGCTGTTTTATTTTTAATTAATTTATAAAAAGTAAAACTTAGTACGTTTAACTGAAACTAGTTCATTTTATTGTATTTCTTCATCAGATTCTCATAAGTTCCCTGCGGAAGAATCCATTTCAAAGGAACTCCGATCTTCTGCCCGAATTTTCCGAAATAATAATGTGCCTTCCACTTCTTCTTGGTTAAAAGGGTATTTACATATTCTGCAACTTCCAAAGGTTCAGTTCCGTCGCCTACGTGAGAGTTCATTAAAGCATATACTTTATCGAACACATTTTTGTAAGGTTCAGAAACGTGTGTTTTTACTCTGTTTTCAGCAATATTGGTTTTAATATCCCCCAAATGAAGCGAACAAACGTGAATATTCCAAGGGTAGACTTCATATCTCATGGCTTCCGTTACTTTGTCCAAAGCAGATTTTGAAGCAGAATAAAATCCGCGGAAAGGAAGTCCCATCTCACTTCCTATACTTGAAACATTGATAATCTGTCCGAATTGATGTTCACGCATTTTCGGCATCACGGCACTCATCATCTGCACAGCTCCAACCAAATTTAAGTTGAATAATTTCAGAATATCTTCTTTTGTTGAATCTTCCACCGCGCCTACCATTCCCATTCCTGCATTGTTGATCAAAACATCAATTCTGGTTTCAGTCTTTAATACTTCGGCAATGGCATTCTGAACCGCTTCATTATCTGTAACATCCGTCGGAATAGATTGGAAATACTGGCTTTCGGTGTGTTTTCTGCTCAGACCATACACTTTATGGCCTTTCTTTCCGAAATATTCTGCTAATACGAAACCGATTCCTGATGAGGTTCCTGTGATGATTATTGTCATGTACTATACGCTGTTAGAATTATATGTTTTGCAGATTTCAATATCAATGGTGATCTTGAATTCTTCTATAATACGTTTCTTGTTAATTTTTAGCAAATGTAAAAAAAGAAAAATGAATTTATTCTTATTTATAACGATTAAAAATAAAATTTAAAAATCTAAGAAAAACACAATCTATTTGTTGTGTTTTTTTATATTTTTGAAAAAAATACAATTTTTAATATATGATGAATTTTAATTTCGTCTACAAGCTGCTGGTCATTGCAGCTTGTAGTCTATTATTCGGTTGTCATTCAGAGAATGACTTTGCTGATCAACCATTACCCCCTGAAAAATTTTATATTTTCAGCGATCCAGGAAAAAAGGATTATGCTGTTGCATTTGCAGACTTGTATAAAAGTTACGTCGATGCTAATAAAAGCAGCCCTTTTGCTAAAGATTATTTTGTAGATTTTAATGTCCACACTCCGGTGATCGATTACGGAAGTACGGATAAGGCGATTATCTATCCTGTGATAAAGGATGGAAAAATTGAAACTTTACTCATGGGGATTGTAGAGCAGGATGAAACCTATGTTCGATTTTCAGAGTTGAGTGGAAACGAGTATGCGCCGGTAAAAAGATTTTTTGAGCCGTTCTATTCGCGAGAAATGGCTAGCAGGAATGAATGTCCTGATGGTACTGGGCCGCCGGGAGGACCCTGCTTTGGAAATGGAAATATTCCGGGAGTTACCATTACCATCCCCAAGCCGGTAACACCTTTTCCGGGACTTCCTGGAGGTCCTTGCGGTGCATTTGGAAATTGCGGAGGACCTAGAGGTCCTGGAGCAGGAGGGGGTGTTCAGCCACCAACGCAGCAAAATCCATGTGCTAAGCTGAAAATGCAAAATGCAGATAAAAACTTTAAGGATAAGATTAATGACCTGAAAAAAAAGACTGAAAATACCTCCGAAAGTGGTTACCGAGTGGGAAGCCCCGTTTCAGGTTCCGGACAAACAGGAACTCAGTATCAGGAACTGAGTAATAAACCGGGAACAAGCGAACTTGATTTTAAAATATTTAATACAACCCACGGGATTATGCATTCTCATTACGACGGTTTAGTTCCAATATTTTCACCAGGTGATATTAATTTGTTTATTCAACTTCTTAAGAATGCACAAGCCAATAACATTCCCTTGAGTGACGTGTTTCTTTCTGTGATTACCAGTAGTGGAGTATATCAGCTTAGAGGAGACGGAATTAATGTTGCTAACTTAAGTATGTTTACTGGTGCACAAATTGATGCTTTAAACTCGATTTATGTAGAGAATATTGGTAATGCTAATATTTCATCAGTTGATCTACAGAAGGGATTTCTAAAATTTATGAAAGAACATATGAACATCAGTGGAGCTAAGCTCTATGAAACTGATGGTGATGGAAACAGTAAACAATTAACCCTGAACGGAAATAATTTATCAACCCCCAATTGTCCATAAAAAAAATATATATAATGAAAAAGATATTAATTATCCTAGTCATAGCTTATACAAGCTCAATTTTCGCACAACAGATATTTCCATTAAATGCGTCAAAAATTGATAGACCTAACAAGGCTTACTATAAAGATTTAGATGGAGAACTTAATCCATATGTTGGAACCTGGAAAGGAACTTGGGAGGGAAAAACTTTATATCTACAACTAAAAAAGGTGAAAATACGACGTACAGGAAATGATAATAATTATTATGATATCGATAAAATAGTTGGTGAACGCAAAATAGTATCGTACAATGGGTCTATTGAAGTTGATAGAATTAGTAATTTTGATCAGAATGCTCCAGAGTTTAATGGAATATTCGGTCAGTATAAAGATTTTTCTCAAAAATACCTTTTATTTCAGCCTAAAAATATGTGTAATAAAAATGCTAATGTAGATATTACTTTTCTTGATGCACAAAAAACACAGATGAAACTTCATTATGAATATAATCCGCACGGGATTAATGAATCCTGTCCATACTATAATCAAATAATGGTACAGGGACAAGACTGGCCTTTTAATTTTCCTAAAGATATTATATTGACAAAACAATAATGGTAAAGCCTCTGAAATGAGGCTTTATTTTACTTATGAAAAAAATATCAATTATATTACTAATTTTAAATGTTAATTTAATTTTTGCACAGCAAATATTTCCTTTGAATGCAAGTAAAATCGATTATTCTAATGGAGATTACTATAAAGATCTAGATGGGGAACTAAATCAATATATTGGAACATGGAAAGGAACATGGAAAGGAACATGGAAAGGGAAAATTTTATATCTGCAATTGAGAAAAGTAAAGAAAAGGTTTACGATGAGCAATGGTAATTATTTTGATTCTGATCAAATAGTAGCGGAACGCAAAATAATTTCTTAAAATGGAACTGTTGAGATTGACAGGATTTCAAACTTTAATGAAACATCCTCTGAATTTTTAGGTATTTTCGGTCAGTATAAAAACTTTGCTCAGAAATATTTATTATTTCAGCCTAAAAATATGTGTAATAAAACGGCTAATGTAGATATTACTTTCCTTGATGCACAAAAAACACAGATGAAGCTTCATTATGAATATAATCCGCACGGGATTGACGAATCTTGTCCATACTATAATCAGATAATGGTACAGGGACAAGACTGGCCTTTTAATTTTCCTAAAGATATTATATTGACAAAACAATAACAGATTGGCTACTTTTGTGTGAACCCATTATATTATGAATGGATTTTTGCAATAGAACAACTTAAATCAACTAATATTGGTGATATTTTTTAATAAATTAAAAGAAATAATAGCAGGTACGTGAAACGATCATAGTGAATGGAAACCTTATAGAGATATTTAATAGCGAGTCATATGAATATATGATAGGATCATACTTTGAGAAAAAATTTCCTCTTCCCGTCATCAATTTGAATCGTAAGGCTAAGTTCGTGTAAGTATTATTTTAAAACATAATAAATTCTTAATGGGTTCTGTATGAATTAATGATTTGTTAAAAGGTAAAAATGCTGAAAATCATCGTATTTACGGGTTTTCACGAGATTTTTGTTAATGGTTTTTTAATAAAAGGATAAGAGAACATTCATGAAGATAGGAGATGATGCAGTCTATTTTTGCGTCTTAATTAAGAGGTGATATGAATGTACTTAAAATGCCTGTTTCTCTATCTTATTTCACAGGTCGTGCGCTGTTGTTAAGCGCAGTTTCAGTTTCTACACTCACGCTTTCACAGCAAAAGCAGGACAGCGTAAAAGAGAAATCTATAGACGAGGTAGTTGTGGTAGGCTATGGAACGCAAAAGAAAAGCAAAATTTCAGGAGCCGTTACAGAAGCATCATTAGACAAACTCAGTTCAAGATCTTTATCAGGAGTCGGAGAGGTACTTCAGGGTAAAGCTCCCGGTGTTACGGTGGTGAATGAAGGTGGAGATCCGAATGGTACCCCAAGGGTGAATATTCGTGGTTTGGGAGGTATTAACGGAGAATCTCCTCTGTATGTTATTGACGGAGTTGTCTTCAACGGAACGCCATCCATCAATCCGAATGATATTCAGGATATTTCTGTGCTGAAGGATGCTTCTGCTGCCATTTATGGAGCAAGATCTTCCGGAGGGGTTATTTTAATTACGACTAAAAGAGGAAAAAAAGGAACTTTAACGGTTGATTTTGATGTTAAATACGGAATCAACCAGGCCTGGAGGCTGAAAAAATCATTAAACGCGGCTGAATTTCAGGACGTGATGCATGCCGCTTTTGAAAATGCAGGAAAGCTGAGCAGTTTACCATTGGCCTTTAACGCAGAAAAATATCCCGACGGAAGAGTGACAAGAACGGACTGGATGAACGAGATTTTCAGAACGGGAACACTTCAGGAATATAATGTGAATTTAAGCGGAGGAAGCGAGAAATCGAAATTCTTTGTGGGAATGAACCACAGAAATGTAGAAGGAATCTTATTGAATACACAGGCAAAACGATATAATTTCAGAGTAAATTCAGAACATAAGGTGAAAGACTGGTTAACGATCGGGGAAAATATGTATTATAATTATTCCGATGGAAATACCGCAGATACTCAAAGTGGCTACACGGGAGCTTTGATTGCGGCGATGTACTATCCGCCCAATGTGCCGGTGTATACTCCAACGGGAGCTTATTCAGGATTACCGATCAGCGTGGCGGGTGGTTACGGAGATATGATCAATCCGGTGGCTTATCTTAAAAGAATCAGCATCAGAAACCCTACTCATGAAATTTTAATTAATCCTTATGCTGAAATTACGTTAGCGAAAGACTTAAAATTCCGATCCAACTTTTCACAAAGTTTTAAACTGGGGAACGTAAAGAATTTTACTTACAGAGTATTGGAAGTAGGGAAAATTTTTGATACCAATAATCTGGAATATCAGTCGAATAATTCTTCAACCGCTCTTGCCGAGCAGCTCCTTACCTATAAAATATCAGCGGGTAAACATAATTTTGATTTCCTGGCTGGTTTTACCTTCCAGAAAAATATTGAAGAAGGCTTTACAGCAAAAACATACGATTTCCGAAGTGAAGCTGAGGTTTTTCAACACCTTCAAAATGCAGCTGATACCAATAGAGAAGCTTCCAGCTACCGTTATCAAAATGCTTTAGTTTCGTATTTAGCGAGAGTAAATTACGATTACGCTGGAAAATATATTTTGAGTGTATTGGGAAGACGAGATGGTTCTTCATTAGTTGCCAAGCAGAATCGTTTTGCTAATTATTATTCGGTTTCGGGAGCTTGGGTCGTGTCTAAAGAAAATTTCTTGAATGATGTTTCTTGGCTTTCCAACTTAAAATTAAGAGGAAGCTACGGTATCTTGGGAAATCTTGGCGGAATTTCTCCACAGTCGGTTAATCCTTTAATGATCAGAGATAACAATATTATTTTCGGACAAGATCCTTCTCAGAATATTGCCTATTACGCTACAATAAGACCAAACCCTAATTTGAAATGGGGAAAATCTGAACAGACCGATTTCGGGGTTGATGCTTCATTTTTACAAAACAGTTTGTCTTTGCAGTTTGATTATTTCGTTAAAAACTCAAAAGATCAGATCTTTAATGTGAGCCTTCCAAGTACAGCGACCTATCTTAGTCAGTACATCAATGCTGGTTTGTTTCAGGATAAAGGATATGAATTAGGAATTAATTACAACAGCAAAAGCAAAGGTGATTTTACCTATTCAGTAGGTGCAATTTTTAGTCAACTAAAAAATACGGTGAAGCAATTGGCGGATGTAGACGAGATTTTCATCAATACCAATGGCGTGAGAGGGGTCTTGAAACCTACCCGCATCAGAACCGGTGAATCCTTATATTCTTATTATGGCTACAAAACAGCCGGAATTTTCCAATCTCAGGAGGAAATTAATAATTACAAAGATGCTAATGGAAATTTAATTCAGCCTAATGCAAAACCGGGAGATATTAAATTCCTTAAAAAAGACGGAAACGTAGGAATACTGAACAATAACGATATGGTCAACTTGGGAAATCCTTATCCTAAATTCTCTTACGGATTGTCTTACAACATGACGTGGAAGAATTTTGATCTGAATATTTTCCTTCAGGGCGTTTACGGAAATAAAATCTTTAACGGGATGAAATTCGTTTCGTTAAACCCAGGTGGAACAGGACAAAATTATAATATGGACCGAGATATTCTGAATGCCTGGACGCCGCAAAATACCAATACAGATATTCCGATGCTGATGCATGGTGACCCAAGCGGGAACTATTCTAAAGTTTCAGATTTTTATGTGGAAGACGGATCTTATTTGAGATTGAAAAACCTTACCATCGGCTATTCTTTGCCTAAAGATCTTTACAAGAAAATAAATGTCAACAGATTACGAATTTATGTAACGACCAACAACCTTTTCACCATTACAAAATATACAGGTTTCGATCCTGAAGTGGGAATGGATTCTTATGGAGTAGATACGGGAAGATATCCTCAGGCGCGTTCGTTTATTTTTGGAATTGAAGCGGGATTATAATTTAATAATGATTTAAAACAAAAAAAGATGAAATATTTCAAAAAAATAATCATAGCAACAGGATTGGCAGCCACGCTTTTATCTTGTACCAGCGAACTAGATGTTCAGCCGGAAGGCACGCCTACAGAAGCCAGTTTCTGGAAAACAGAAAACGATTTGATTACGGGAGCTAACGCGATGTATAAACCTTTATTCGACAGTGAATTTTACGGAAGAGGGTTGTTCTGGTTCATCAATGCGAGTGATGATATGGTGACGGGAAGAGCGAGAAGTGAGGCTGATAATGCTAAAAACTTTAGCAGCAACTATATCGCAGCAGGTGATCTGGAAACGCAATGGAATAAAAGGTACACGGTTATTGGTGTGGCCAACCGTGTGATCAGAAATATCGATAATATTCAGACTTCAACAGCGGTTAGAAATAAATATCTGGGTGAAGCTTTATTCATGAGCAGCAGAATGTATTTTGAACTGGCTTCAAATTATGGGAATGAAAAAGCAGGTGTTCCGATCATTGACAGAACTCAGGAGCCAGATCCTAACCCAATTCCGAGAGCGGCGAATGTGATGACCAATTACAATTACATCGTTAATGATCTGAAACAGGCAGCGGATTTACTGCCAAAACAGGAAGAACTTCCTGCCAAAGATTACGGCAGACCTCACAAAGCGGCGGCTTGGGCATTATTGGCTAAAGTATATCTTTTTATGAAAGATTATCAGAATGCAGAATATTACGCCAATGAAGTGATGACGCAGGGCGGAAGAGCTTTACTTGCCAACTATGCCGATGTTTTTAAATCTGAAAATAATTACAGTACAGAATATATCTGGTCTATTCCAGGGACTCCGAAATTTACCTCTTGGGGAAGTATTCTTCCTGGAGTAATGCTGGAAAATAAAGGTTGGGGGGAATATAACGGCTGGGGATATTTTCAGCCAACAAAAGAGTTGTATGATGAGTTTGAGGCCAATGATAAAAGGAGAAGTACGACTTTGCTGAGGTTGGGAGATACATTTACTTTTAACGGAACGCAGAGAACCTATACTTCTACGAATTCATTAACGGGCTATCAGTTCAACAAATACATGGATGCTTTTAAATATCCTTTAAGCAGCGGCCATGTAAGTGCCAACGGAGATTATCCGTGTACTGATCTTTCGGTTCCGATCATGCGGTATGCTGAGGTTATTCTGATCAAAGCGGAAGCTAAAATCATGCTGGGACAAAATGCAGATATTGAAATTAATATGATCAGAACCCGCGCCGGATTACCTGCAAAAAATGGCTGCACATAAGCCGATCTTAAGCATGAAAGACGTTGCGAACTGGCAGGCGAGTGGTCCGACAGACATAGAGATCTTGTCCGTTGGGGCGATGCGCAGGCAACGTACGCACAGGCACTTCACGGAAGCAGCAATCAACAGGTTTGGGCTCCGAGAAATTTCAATCCGGCAATCCACAATGTGTGGGCTGTTCCGCAGGCAGAAATCGTAAACAGCCACGGAATCATCAAGCAAAATGAAGGTTGGTAAACATTGAATATAAACTATTAATATACACCCTATCACTACTGAAAATTCTGTAGTGATAGGGTTTTTTATACAGAGAATATGAAGCAAGCAAAAATTTGGGCATTATTGGCTCTGGCTGTTTTTTCTAAAAATCAGGCACAGAATTATTTGAATTATAGCGTAAACAACGCTCATTCACACAATGATTACGAACAAAAAGTTCCGTTTTGGGAAGCGTATTATGCTGATTTCGGTTCTATTGAAGCCGATGTTTTTTTAGTGAAAGGTAAGCTTTGGGTGGCTCATTCTGAAAAGGAACTGTCGGCAGAAAGAACGTTGGAAAGTCTTTATCTGGATAATATTTCAAAACAAATTAAACTGAATAAAGGAAGCGTTTATCCTGATGCCAATAAAAAACTGCAATTGTTGATTGATGTTAAACAGGAGTACAAAACGACCTTAGCTGCCTTGACGGATATATTGAAGAAATATCCTGAAATCACCAACAGTTCAAGCGTTAAAATCGTTATTACGGGAGGTCGTCCGAAACCTTCGGATTTTAAAAATTATCCCAATTATCTGTATTTTGATGGCGATATCAACCAAAAATATACGGCTGATGAGTTGAAAAGAGTAGGATTGTTCAGTGCCGATCTTCAGGATTTTATTAAATGGAACGGAAAAGGCATCCCGCGAGACGAGGAAACTTTAGCAATCAAAAAAACGGTGGACAATGCTCATGCGCAAAAAAAGGCAATTCGTTTCTATGGCGCTCCGGATTTTACCAATGCATGGATTAATCTGATTGATCTGGGGGTAGATTATATCAATACCGATCATATTCCTGATCTGAAAAAATTCTTAACAACTCTTCCGAAAAATTTTTATAAGAATACAAAAAACTACGAAACTTATTCGCCCACTTACCAAACAGACGGAGTGGTTAAGAAAGTGAAAAATGTCATTCTTCTGATTCCGGATGGTACTTCTTTGCCTCAATATTACGCTGCTTTTACGGCTAATAAAGGGAAACTGAATGTCTTTAATATGAAAGCCACCGGATTGTCGAAAACCAATTCTTCCAACGCGTATATTACCGATTCTGCACCCGGATCTACGGCTTTTGCGACAGGAGTAAAAACAAAAAACACATTTGTAGGCGTTGACGGAGCTGGAAAAGCCTTAGCACAGATTCCAGATATTATTGCTGAAAAGGGAATGGTTTCAGGGTTAATTTCTACAGGAGATATTACGGATGCGACTCCAGCTGATTTTTATGCCCATTCGGACAACAGAAACAGTTCGGAAACTATTTTAAAAGACTTTATCAGTTCTAAAACAAAGATTCTGATCGGCGGCCCGACAAGTGGTCTGACTTCAGAAAATGCTCAGAAAATAAAAGAGGCTAAAATTGATTTCTATAAAGATTTGAAATCTGCGAATAAAATGGCAAACAGAACCCTGGTGATCGATCCATTGGCTTCAAAAAGGATTACGGACGGAAGAGGAAACTGGCTTTCAGACGCTTTTGATCTTACATTAAATAATCTGAAAGACAATAAAAACGGGTTCTTCATGATGATCGAGGCTTCTCAAACCGATGGTGGCGGTCACAGCAATAATCTGGGACAATTGGTGACTGAATTGCTAGATTTCGATCATGTTGTCGGAAAAGCGATGAAGTTTGCTGACGAGAATAGAGAAACTTTGGTAGTTGTCGTTGGCGATCACGAAACAGGCGGATTAACGCTTCTCGACGGAAGTCTGCAGGACGGTTGGATATTCGGAAACTTCAGTACCAACGATCATACTTCTATTCCTTCGAGTGTTTTCGCCTATGGTCCGAATTCAAAAGAGTTTACGGGATTGTTTGAAAATACCGAGATCTTCAATAAAATAATGAAGGCATACGGAATTCAGAAATAATAAATATTGCATTTTAAGACTTTTTATTGCTTGTTCTAAATTTTCTTAATCAAAATAAACTTTGTTTATTCTTTTTTTTAACATTAAGATTTTAAGCTCTTTAAGCTGAATAAGATTAAGAAATCCATAAATTGATTTTTATTAAGATCTTTAAGGAAAACAATCTTAACTTCTTAATGTTAAAAGAAATTTAAATAGGTTATAAAATTTCAGTGCTTTTCGCAGTTAAATCAAATAAAAAAATGTAGTCCTTATTAATAAAGACTACATTTTTTTATTCTGTTTAGCTAATAAAATTACAAACCTCCCGTATCTTCTATTTCAACTAATCCTATATCTGGAAGATCACAAAGACAACCTTTTATTGATTTGTAAATTCCTGAAATATCGGTCTCCTTGCCTTTGGCATCGGTAATGGTAATTCCGGTGGAGTAGGAGCCATCTTCTGCGTAATAGGCTTTGTGAAGCTGATATGTATAGCCCTTATTGATAAACGTCAGGTAATTCAGTTCCATTCCCGAATTCTGCTTACCTCCGCCTCTCATATAGGATTTGTATTTGAATTTCTTCCAGCTGGATTTTGTTCTTTCAGCAGGAAATTCCATTTCCACTTTGCTTTTGCTTCCAAAGCGATATTGCAGATATTGATTTTTTTTGTCTTTCGCCAAAACCATCTTCTTACCCGCTTTGGTTTCAAACGAATAAACGATTTCTTCATTAGGTAGAAGATATTGTGCCCAAATAGACACCGGGACCAGAAAGGTCAGGAATAATAAATACTTTGTCATTGAAATTGGTGTTAATTAGTATACTTTTATTTAACCACAAAAGGCACAAAAGTTTTTGATATGTTATTAAAGTTTATCGTTAAACTGGCAAAAGAACATAAAAGTCTTTACAATCTTTGATTTTGTCCTTTTAAGTACTTTTGTCTCCTAAAATTATTCTTCTGAATATCTTTTGCCTCTTTTGTGGTTACATTTAAAATCAATTTGAATAGATTTTATTTTAAATTAATGCGTGAAAATGCCTGAAAGATCTTCCCAAAACATCGGATAAGATTTCTCCACAACATCTTCATCTTCAATCTGTAATTCTTTAATCAGGCAAAAAGGAGCAAAACTCATCGCCATTCTGTGATCCTGATAGGTTTTAATGATGATATTTTCTTCAGGCTCATTAAAGCTGATTGATTTAATGGTTAAATCCGTAAATTCAGTTTCTGCGCCCAATTTTTTCAGTTCATTATATAACGCTAAAAGTCGGTCGGTTTCTTTTACTCTTAATGTTCCCAATCCTGAAATCTCAAAAGGAATTTTCAAAGCTGTTGCCGTTACACAAAGGGTTTGAGCGATATCCGGACAGTTATTCATATCCAAAACAATCTTTTCAGGAAACTGAAAATTAGGATCAGGCTGAAGCGTTAATTGATGCTCGCCTTTATTAAAGATTGTTTTAATTCCGAAAAACTGTTCATAAATATCAGCAATCGCAGAATCTCCCTGAGTGGATGACTGATAAAAGCTTTTTAAATGAATGGTTTCTCTTCCCAAGGCCGCGATAGAGTAGAAGTAAGAAGCAGAACTCCAGTCGCTTTCTACTTCATAGTTAATGGTTGCTGGTTGCTGGTTGCTGGTTGATTCTACTTTGATCGTGTTGCCGATGAAGCTGTTTTTAATACCGAATTTGGTTAAAATATCCAGCGTCATTTCAATATAAGACCTTGACGTAACTTCGCCAACCAAGTTTATTTCCAATCCGTTTTCCAGTTTTCCGGCAATCAAAAGAAGTGAAGTGATAAACTGGCTCGAAATATTGGCAGGAACATCAACGCTTGTTTGCGTGATTTTTCTTCCCGTGATTTTCAATGGCGGAAAACCTTCATTTTCCAGATATTCTATTTCAACGCCCAGATTTTGCAAGGCGGTTACCAAGTTTTTGATAGGTCTTTCTTTCATTCTTCCGGAACCGGTAAGAATTGTCGTTTTACCGTCCTGAATAGAATAATAAGACGTAAGGAAACGCATCGCCGTTCCGGCGTGGTGAATATCTACGGTTTCTGTGTTCTCAGACAATGCTTTTTTCAGCAATTGGGTATCCTGAGAATTCGACAGATTTCCGATTTTTATGTTTTTAAATAAACTTTCCAAAATCAACAAACGATTCGAAATACTTTTCGAACCGCTGATCTGTACCGTTTTATTTCCTAATAATTTTGATTTTTCTAGCTTCTTCATTATTCTTCAGATTTTAGATTCTAGACATCAGATTTCAGATTTTTAAAGTCTTGAATCTGAAATCTTATATCTTTTGTCTTATTTCAATTTTTCATTATTCTGATGACGATCTTTATCGCGATCAGTTTTTATTTTCATTTTTTTATCGAAAGCGTCCTGCAAATTGACTCCCGTTTGATTAGCTAAACATAACGTAACGAAAAGTACATCTGCCAATTCTTCACCAAGGTCTTTGCTCTTATCGCTTTCCTTTTCGCTTTGTTCGCCATATCTTCTGGCGATAATTCTGGCCACTTCTCCAACTTCTTCCGTGAGCATTGCCATATTGGTCAATTCATTAAAATAACGAACGCCAATGGTTTTTATCCATTCATCAACTTGTTGCTGCAGATTTGTAATTTCCATTTATTGATAAGCTCCTAAAGTAGGATTTGTTGTTCTTGAAACATTCACGATATCGGTAGGAACAGTGCCTGCGATGGCTGTACTTCCTTTTCCTCGGGCAAAAGAATTCTGGTTAACCCTTAAATTCAATTTCGCCGTAAAATAATTAACAAACTGAGGATCTTCATTTTTATAACACTGAACAATGCTGCTCGGGTTATTATCAAACTGGAATCCTGCTTCCGAAGTGTTGGAATATTTAATTAAACTATTCTGAAAGAAGAAATTAAATAATTGCCCCGGTGTTTGTTCAAAGTTGATTCCGTTATCTCGGTCAGAATAAACGATGCTGTTCAGTAAGTTCAGCTGTTGCAAAGCGCCCTGTTCGGTTTGTCCGCTTTCATTTTTCCATTCATTGGTCGCGAAAATTCCGTTTCGGTTATAAGAGCTCATTATTTTAGAATAATTGGCAATCGTAGAATGGGTATAGCTGTGACTTCCACCTCTGAAAATCCCGATACACGATTCCCCACAATTGTTCATTACTAAGTTTTTAGCATTTACCGTAGAATTCACGGCATAAATACCATACTCCTGAAATGTGTGAATGAAAGAGTTATTAATGATTGCGTTGGTTTGCTTCATTTCCAATCCTTTTGTACCTCCGAAAAGTCTTGCATGGTTCATATTTAAATTAGAACCGGCTTCCATTTTAATAGAATTCCAGTTTTTAGGAATCGTATCATAATAAGGATCATTTCTGTCGCCACGAAGAACAACTTCTTTATCCAGCGTTCCGTTGATATTTAAAAATGCACCTGCAGAAACCTTCATTCCGCTGTTTTTATGGAAATATACTTTCGTACCTTCTTCTATATCTAAAGAAATATTTTCATCCACGGTTAAATTACCATAAATAATTTTTGCTTTATCATTCTTCCATACGGTATGATTGCTGATAACATTCGGATTGGTAGGCGTTTGGATGAAAAATTCAGCATCCTGAACCACTGAGAATAAAGTCACATGCTGCTGACCCGCTGGGCTCGTGAAAATCACGCGATCTTCGGCAATGGCTTCCGGGCCTGTGGCCTGTGGTGCAATTTCAACAAAAATATAAAGACTGTCTTTTTTTCTTAACGGAACATCTTTAAAATCATAGCCCGGTTTCCCGTCTACATTGATCTTATATAAAGAAGCCGCCCCTTTTTCAAGATTGATTCTTGGGATAATGATGTCTTTATCTTCATTATTAAAAACTTTTACCGCATAGGTTTCCGAACGAACCTGATGATAAACAGTGTCACAAAAAACAGTATCTCTTGAGAATCTTAGCTCCTGCGAAGGCTGATCAAAACTAATGTCATCCTTATTACAGGATACAGCCATAAGAAGCATCCAGAAAGAAAAGGCCAGTAATAATTTGAATTTCATCGAAATTAAAGTTTAAATAGATTTCAAATGTAACGAAAATACTTCAAATTTCTTATGAAGAAAAAATTATTGATTGGTTATTTGCAATTTTAAAAAAATATTGTATTTTTGCAACCTAAAATTTAGCAGAAGAAATACCATTACTATTTCGAAAGCAAACTTTAATTTTTAAAATTGTATTATGAAAAACGGAATTCACCCAGAAAATTATAGACTTGTTGTTTTCAAAGATATGAGTAACGACGAGGTATTTTTATGTAAGTCTACTGCAGACACAAAAGACACTATCGAGTTTGAAGGAACTGAGTACCCATTGATCAAAATGGAAATCTCTTCAACTTCTCACCCTTTCTACACAGGAAAAACTAAATTAGTTGACACTGCAGGTAGAGTTGATAAGTTCATGAACAAATACAAAAAATTCGCTAAGTAATTTTTTGATATTCAAAATATTAAAAGTCTTTCGGTTTTCGGAAGACTTTTTTTATGCGCTTCTATTGAGGATTTCGTTTTTTAAATTAATTTGATTGGATCAAGCGCAAAAATTGGGGACTAAGCAAAAAGTTTAACTCATCAGAACGTTTTTTGTTACTCTCGCAGATTTTGCAAATGATGCAGATTTTTTCGGATCAGGCGCAAAAGTTGGGGGCTAAGCAAAAAGTTTGGTTAATCTGAATATAAAGAAGTTTCTATCTTTGACTCCTCTGAGTTGCATTCTGAAGTTTTTTATCTTGGCATTGAAAGGTTCAGCGGCAGCATTAGTACTTCTTTTATCAAAATAATTTAGGATATCTCTATAATGGTGTATGATTGTCTTTCTTAAGGTTGAAAATGATGGATCAAGTACAAAAGTCGGGGACTAGGCAAAAAAGTTAAGATCATGTAAGATGAAATTTTTTGCTCTCGCAGATTTTGCAAATGATACAGATTCTTTTCCTTACACTTTACATATTGAACACGAAGCCAACCCAAGTTTTTTAACAATTCCCGTTTTAAGTCTCACCAAACCGTTCTACCTATAAAAGACCGCAAAGGTTAAACAAAGAAAATCAACGATATCATCCGTGGTAAATCTGTGCTATCCGTGGGAAATAAAAATATTCGCGCATTCGTGGCAAAAAAATATCTAAAGAATTTCTCCCCAAGTTTTGAAACTGATCCATTTGATTTTAAGTTTCGATATTGTTCTTTATTTAAACTAATTGAGGAAAATTTTATTTGTATTTTTGTTTAAACTTTGAATTTTAAACTTAAAACATAAAACTGAACGATGCAATTAGTATTTTCAGATGCACAATATTGGGAAGATTTTCTTCCGCTTACTTTTACCCGCCCCGTTGCAGAAATGCGTTGTGGAATTCTTACTTTCTCCGAAAGATGGCAGAAAATTTTAGAGAATACAGAAATTTCTTTTTTCACAGAAACCTATTTGCAGGATAAATTTGCAGAACCTGAAAAAAAGGAAAGCCTTTTTTTGGTGACCAACTTTTTACCTACAGAAACGGTCATTCAACAAATAAAAGACTTGAATCAAGGGGAAGCATTGGTTTATGAAGATGAATTGGTGGCGGCAAAAATCAATATGGAAGGTTTTTCTCTGAATCAGATAGAGAAAATGACCGATATCAAAGAAGAGTTAGTTTTCTTTAAAAAGCCAACCGACCTTTTTACCTATAATAAAGAAGCGATCGATTTTGATTTTGAATTGCTGACTAAAGATAGAATTTCACAAGAGCTTTCTTCTACCAACGGATTTTTAGGAGATAAAAAAGATTTGTTTATTGAAGAAGGCGCTCAGGTAGAATTTTCTACATTAAATACCAAAACCGGAAAAATATACATCGGAAAAAATGCGGAAGTAATGGAAGGCTGTCATCTTCGCGGTCCGATTGCTTTGGGTGAAGAATCGAAGTTTAATTTAGGTTCAAAAATCTACGGTGCGACCACTATTGGTCCGCATTGTAAAGTGGGAGGCGAAGTGAACAACATTATTATTTTTGGATATTCCAGCAAAGGGCACGACGGTTTCATCGGAAATTCTGTGATTGGGGAATGGTGTAATTTCGGTGCAGATACCAATTCTTCCAACTTAAAAAATAATTACGGTCATGTAAAACTCTGGAATTACAGAACAAAAGCGTTCGAAGATACCGGTCTTCAGTTTGCAGGATTAATTATGGGCGACCATTCTAAAACAGCCATCAATACCCAGTTGAACACAGGAACGGTTGTGGGCGTGGCTTCCAATATTTTTAAAGAAGGTTTCCCTCCCAATTTAATTGAAAATTTCTCGTGGGGAGGTTTTAAAGGTGACGAAAAATTTAAACTGGACAAAGCCTACGAAGTCGCCGAAAAGGCAATGGCAAGAAGAAAAGTTGCTTTGACGGATAAGGATAAGGCGATTATGAAACATATTTTTGATACGTATTAAAAGATAAAAACCTCCAGATTTGGAGGTTTTTGATTTTATTGTTTTGTCAAAATAATTTCTTTGGGTAACGGGTCGGGTTGTTGATCAACGGGTTTGCCAAAATAAAAACAACTGGAGTCTAAAGGTTGTGGGTAATCTTTGTATCTAAATTTCAATTCTTTTTTAGAAGGACCTGTAAAACCCATCATAATAAGTCCTACTTTATTACATAATTCAGGATCTATATACACTAATTCATACTTTCCGCTAGGATGGATACGCATACCTTGTATTTTTGAATATTGATCTTCAACAGACAGATTGTCAAAAAGAATTTTTCCTTCTGCATCCTTTAATTGAAATTTGCCCCAAAGGATATCCTTGTAGTAAGGATTTTTTTGTGCAAGTGTATCAAAGAATTTTACCTTTTTAAAAACAACAGTAAATGTTTTATTATCTGAAGTTCCCTTCCAAGTTCCTTCAAAAACAGGTAATTGATTTTCCGTATCTTTTATATAGGAGTTGGGAGGAAGCTCGTTGTTCATCGTTGTTAAGGGAAATATCTGTTCCTGTGCCTTACAATATATTAAGCTAAAGACAAACGTGATAACTGATATTATTTTTTTCATGATATTTTTTATTTATAATGCCTCCGAAGAGGTTTTGTTTATTGTTTAGTAAAAATCAAATCCTTTGCCTCAGGCAAATAGATTTTTGTATCCAATGTCGGAGGGCATTTAGCTGCTGTAGTTACAATGTCATTGGGACGATATTGCCAAGAAATTTGAGTTGAATTTATCTTTTTTAATTTAATTTCTCCAAAACCTACATTGCAATTAGTCCCTCTATAGACGAAAATAACAGTATTTTTATTTTTTATTGCTTTATCATTGTAAATTCACCTAGTGGTAACGAAAAATTTGCTGGAGGGCTTTCATGCTCTACATCATATGAGACAGTATCTGTATTAGCTATTTTTATTTGCAATACCTGTTGTCCATTTATTACTGTTCTTCTTAAAAACATATCAGCATATCTGTTAGTTAGTTCATCAGTGATCGTTAGGCGTGCTCTTTTTTCATTTGGATTACATTGCGGGCATTTCCACACTCTATTATTAATATTTGATATAATTGAATTACCTGCAATACCATGTCTTAATAATTGATTAGAATAAGCTATATCCAAATTAGATAAAGTATTCACTTTTTCAACCCCATTCACCAGGTATTGATATTCTCCAATAATCATATCTTCATGATGTAGGCCTTCTGGTTGTTTTATCATTTTCTTTAACACTATTTTGAACGTAGTATTCCCACTAGTATATATGTAAGTTCCCTGAAAGGGATCTAACAAGTTGTTAAGATCTTTCTTATAATAATTATGATATGTATTATTAAAAGTTGAATAGGTGGTATCATTTATATCTATCACAGTTTGTGATTTTGTAATAATGGATATTAATATCATTAAAACTAAATATATATTTTTCATAAGTTTTTAATTACAATTAATAGATTGTACTAGCGCATTGGGTATATTAGATGCTATTTGCAATTTACTAAATCCTGTGATATCGCTATTTGCTTTATATAAGCCGACATTAGTTCCAAAATTCATTTGTAAAAATATACTTTCATAATCTGGATTAGTTTTTTCTGATTCTTTTTCATATTTTTCTTTTAATGTGGCATCCATTCGTTTTTTAATTTGCTCATGTGTACATCCAATATTTTCGGGGTTATTAAATATATCTTCCATATACTGCCCGATGTTCTCAAACATAATCACATACGTTTGCTTTACTCCATTATCATCCTGACAGACCAATGTAAGACTAGATTGTCCATTATTATAAGACGCAGCTTTCATTTCTAATGTATATAATGCATAAATATCACTCCATGAAAACATAGGATAAGTGTCAGTAGGATGCGTATGTATGGCGCTATAATAGGTTCCTCCCGCTTGAATAGCTAATGCTGCACCCGCTGTATAGGGAGCCACTTCAGTCGTAATATTTCCTGCACTATCTTTCTTCAAATATATACCTGCTTCTCCCGTGCTACTATTATTAATATAATTATACATTCCGTTGGTAATGAGGGTTTTAACATTTCCTTTTGCGGGGTCTAATAAATCTTTTCCTTTCTGACAAGGATGGAGAACTTGTGAAGGATACGGATATCCGCCGCCGCCGCCTGGTCCACCTCCCGGATTATTTCCCACAGACCCTCCACAGTTGGCATCGTCAGGATCCACAGATTGACAGGGTAATTTCGGCCCGACAGGAGTACAGGAGATCGTAGTGTATTGAAAAGTAGGGCCTGCGCTTCCGTCTTCATTGGTCCACGTCCATGTGGTCACAGTAGAGATACAGCCTTTCGCCGCAGTATTTAAGGCACCGTTGTTAGCTTCTATTTTGTATTTACTTCGGTCATTAAAGACTAAAGCGTTAAAAAACTCATCAGAAGCAGTATCTTCTTTTCTTTTAAAAAATACCCGGTCATTTTCTCTGTAGACTACCATGATGAAGCTTACTTTATTGTTTTTAATCACAGGTACCTCCAGGTAGCTCTCATTAAAAGTCCCGAATGTAAGTGCATAATCCCAATATACAGTTCCAAAATTAGAAGTGAAATAATTTCTATCAGCATACTCATTAAAAACTTTCATCACATTTTTAATGTACTTTTCATCTTCTTTCCAGAGACTTTTACTGGCATATGCTGAAGAAGGGGCTTCAATTGTTTCCAGGGTATTGGAATTAACCTCATCATGTACACAAGACTGTACAAGAAATGTAAAGACTGCTGAGAAACACAACCGCGAAATAAATCTTTTCGTCATAAGCATTTGTTTTTTATGGGTTAAATATATTAATTTTTTATAACTCTACAAAGGTGTGAAAAAATAAGTGATACAATGAAGTAAAAATTTACTGCTTTCCGTACTTTTTTTCTAAAAGAAAATTTTATGTAATTTTGATAAAAATATTGTTGCGCCATGACTTTAGGTGAAAAACTGAAAAAAGCGAGAATACATAAAAACTTTACCCAGGAATATCTTGCAGAAGTACTGAATGTTTCTCAGAAAACGTATTCTAATTTTGAGAATGATAAAAGTAAACCCGATTTTCATCAGGTGGAAGATATCGCCAAAGTTTTGGAAGTAAGTGTGCTTGATTTCCTAAGTGGAGATAATATTACGGTAAATCAAAATAATAATGATGTAGCAATAGCACAAAACTATGCAACAATTAATGCCTCGGAAAAATTAATAGAACAGTACGAACAACGGTTGAAAGACAAGGATTCTGAGATCGCTTATCTTAAACAGCTTCTCGATAAAAAATAGAAACTTCAATTTATTTTGAAGTTTTTTTATTTTTGATGTAATAGAATTGAAATTCCGGTTGTCTTACTTATAGAAACAAAACTTATGACCCAAGAAACTTTTAAGAGTACGGTGTTTATTCTCAAAAATGAGATGTATCGCTTTGCGAAAAGGTTTGTCATGAGCAGTGATGAAGCGGAAGATGTGGTTCAGGATTTGATGATCAAGTTTTGGCAGAAAAAAGAGGAGCTGGAGCAGTTCGGGAATTTAAAATCTTACGCGCTGAAAGCCGTCCGGAATGAATGCCTGAACAGATTGAAGCATCACGATGTAAAGCAGGGTTTTGCCGATCTGCAGCTTCACCGTTCAGAGCTTTACAGCATGGAAGTGAATAATTTGAAAGAACATATTGTAGGTTTTATCAATCAGCTTCCGGAAAAACAAAAGTTGGTTATCCATTTAAAAGATGTAGAAGAATATGACGTTTCGGAGATCGCCGAAATGATGGAAATGGAAGAAAATGCCGTAAGAGTCAATCTTATGCGGGCAAGACAAAAGGTAAAAGAACAAATCACTCAATTGATGGATTATGAACAAAGACAAATTTCAAGATAAATGCGACGAAGTCTTCCAACAGCTAAAGGAAGAAAAAATGGACTGGGATTTTGAAGATTTCCTTACCCAGGCGGAAGGAAATAAGGAGAGTGAAGCCGAGAATGAAACTCCGGTTATCCCGATCGGTACGAAAAGCAAACCTTCATTTCCGAAATGGTTCTGGATGGCTGCGAGTGTAGTATTGCTTTTAAGCATCGGGTTTTTCTTTAATTATAATACAAATTCAACGGTAAATGATCAGGCTCAGTTGGTTGAAAATCAAATCAAGCAACAGAAAAAAGATTTTATCGAAGAAAATAACGAACATCAGCAGCAGGTAGCTCTGAATCATGTGGAAGATTCTATTGCGGGAGCGAAAAAAGATTCAATTTTTCAGGAAAATACTTTAGCTGAGAAAGATGTTTTAGACCAGATTCTATCGAAAAGGGGTAGAATGAAAAAGGAGAAAAAGCCAAAATATGTAAGCAATTCTTCTTATAAAAACGCTTCAAAAGATTCTACAGGCTACAAAGATTCTTACGTGATTGTAAACGGAAAAAGAATTGATAATGTGGAAGAAGCCATTAATGTAACTAAATACTCATTTCAGATATTTGCAAATAACGTTAGTGATAAATTAGCCCAACCAACCGTCGTAGATGACGACTATTAATTAACCTTTTTAAGATTATGCACCTGATCAGGCACTAATAATCATTGATAAAATAAAATTAACTCATGAAAAAAATATTCATCATATTCGCATTGGCCTTTTCACATTTCTTCAATGTGTACGGCCAGGATGACAAATTCGATAGGCTCCTTGAAAAATATCAGGAAGCAGAAGGTGTAACTTCCATAAAAATTGCAAAGCCCATGTTTGGAATGCTCAGCAGTCTGAATATTGAAGATTCTCAACTGGATCAGATTAAACCTCTTTTGGCAAAAATCAAAGGTCTAAGAATTTTGATTACAGAAAATCCCGAAAATGCCAACAGCAAAGACGGGAAAAAAGTTCAGGCCAATTTATCTGAATTAAATAGAGATATTTCATCTTATCTGAAGAATCTAAATTATAGCGAGATCATGACGATGAATAGTTCCGGATCGAAAATAAAATTTCTTTCCTCGGAAGCTAAAGATGGTATTCTGGATGATCTGTTATTGAGTATCGACGGCGGAGGCGGTGAAAATATTTTGGTAAAACTTGATGGAAAGTTATCAATGGATGATGTGAATAAACTCATCAATTCCAGCGAAACAAAATTCAATCCGGCCACCAATACGAGAACAAATATTAGTTCAGAAAGTAATTCTTCTTATTTAAGTGGTGAATCCAGAAATGTAGGTGATTTCTCAGCCATTCAGGTAAGTACGGGTGTAAATGTGGTTTTCAAACAGGAAAATCCGACCAGCGTAAAAGTAATTGCCGATGCCGACAAGCTTCAATATATCATCACCAAAGTGGAAGGCGGAATGCTAAAAGTTTATATTGATAATAAAGGTCAGAAGAATCTAAAGTTTAAAAACATCAGCGTAAATGTTTCTTCACCAAGATTGAATGATATCAGAACGTCTTCAGGAGGAACTTTTACCGCAGTAAATACGATCAGAGAAAATAATCTGAGCCTTGATACTTCGTCAGGCTCTGTTTTAAAAGGAAATTTTGAAGTTTCAAATATTACAAACGTAGAGACAAGTTCGGGTTCTAATGTAAAAGCTACGATTAAAACCAAAATGATTAATGTGAAATCTTCCAGCGGTTCGGATGCGGTTTTAGACGGACTTGCGAATTCAGGAATGATCGACATCAGCAGTGGAGCAGTTTGTAAAGCGGAAAACTTTGTCCTTAAAACATTAGATGCAGAAGCCACTTCAGGCGGAACAATATCTGTAACGGTTTCGGATAAGCTAAACGTGAAAGCTTCATCGGGAGGTTTGGTAAAATATAAAGGAAATCCTGAGATTGATTCTAAAATCAGCAAGACATCAGGTGGTAGTTTAAAACCAATCAACTAAAATTTATGACCATGAAAACTTTAAAAAATATAGTTATCATCGTATGCGCGATGTTTCTGATGCAGTCCTGCATCGTTTCAGAAAGACCGAATATGGCTTATTTTTCAGATTCAGGACGAGATTTTAAAGGAGCAAGATTTGCAAGCATTAATGTTCCGATGTTTTTAGCCAAACCTATTATTAGAAGGGCTTTGAAAAAAGATGGTGACAATGAGGAAGCGATGCGACTCGTAAGAAAAGTTTCAAAAATAAAAATTCTGACTGTTGAAAATGGCGACAGAACCATGTTGAAAGAATTTGCCAATTATTTAAATGACAATAATTACGAAGAGTGGGCCACGATAAAGCATGAAGGGGATAACGTAAATGTAAGGGTGAAACAAAAAGGGGAAGCCATTAAAAATATGCTTCTTACCGTGAACTCAGACAAGGAATTGGTTTTTATTGATGTACGAGGAAGTTTTACGGCTGATGACATCTCAAAAATGATCAATTTTGCTAAAGACAAGTAACTTCATATCATATACTTAATTATTTTGTACAATAAAACCGTTCCACATTGGAACGGTTTTTTTAATGTAATTCGATTTAAGTTATTGATTACTAAGTTTTATTTAAACTATTAAAATCAATTTTCGTATGTCGTCAAAATGTCTTAATTTTGCAAGAAAGTAAAGATGTCTATTCATAACAAAATTGTAGAGACAGCCATCACTTTCGATGACGTGCTTCTAGTTCCTTCTTATTCAGAAGTTTTACCTAACCAGGTTTCATTAAAATCAAGACTTACCGACAAAATTACGCTGAATGTTCCGATTGTTTCCGCTGCAATGGATACCGTTACAGAGGCTGATTTGGCAATTGCTTTGGCGAGAGTCGGAGGGTTGGGTTTTATCCATAAAAATATGACGATTGCGGAACAGGCTGCACAGGTAAATCGTGTAAAACGTTCAGAAAACGGAATGATTTCTGATCCTGTTACCCTTTCAAAAGATCATACTTTAGGGGAAGCTAAAGGCTTAATGGCTAAATATAAAATCTCTGGTCTTCCGGTTGTAGATGCTGATAATGTATTGATCGGAATCATCACCAACAGAGATGTAAAATATCAGGAAAACCTTGACGTAAAAGTGGAGGAATTCATGACAAAAGATAATTTAATCACTTCGGATAAAAATACCAATCTAGAGCAGGCTAAAGAAATTCTTCTTAAAAACAGAGTGGAAAAACTTCCTATCGTGGATGCTGAAAATAAATTGGTTGGTTTAATTACCATTAAAGATATCGATAATCAGCTTGAATATCCGAATGCTAATAAAGATCAAAACGGTAGATTAATCGTTGGAGCCGGGGTTGGCGTAGGTGAAGATACATTGGAAAGAATTGAAGCTTTGGTAAAAGCAGGTGTTGATATCATCGGTATCGATTCTGCTCACGGTCATTCTATCGGAGTTTTAAATAAAATTAAAGAAATTAGACAGGCATATCCTGATTTGGATATCGTTGGTGGAAATATCGTAACTGCGGAAGCCGCAAAAGATTTGATCGAAGCTGGTGCAAACGTTCTTAAAGTAGGTGTTGGTCCGGGTTCTATCTGTACTACGAGAGTTGTTGCTGGAGTTGGGGTTCCTCAGTTATCTGCTATTTACAACGTTTACGAATATGCTCAGTCTAAAAATGTAACTGTAATTGCAGATGGTGGTATTAAACTTTCAGGAGATATCGTAAAAGCAATTGCAAGTGGAGCAGGAGCAGTAATGTTAGGTTCACTTCTTGCCGGAACTGATGAAGCGCCTGGTGAGGAAATCATCTTCCAGGGTAGAAAATTCAAAACGTATCAGGGAATGGGAAGTCTTTCTGCAATGAAGAGAGGTGGAAAAGAAAGATATTTCCAAAGTGAAGCTAAGAAATTCGTTCCGGAAGGTATCGAAGGAAGAGTTCCAAGCAAAGGTAAGTTGGAAGAAGTTATTTTCCAGTTGGTTGGAGGTCTTAGAGCAGGAATGGGGTATTGTGGTGCAAAGGATGTTACCGCTTTACAAACTGAAACTAAAATGGTAATGATCACAGGAAGCGGATTAAAAGAATCTCATCCTCACGATGTTATCATCACTCAGGAAGCTCCGAATTATTCTTTGTAAATAATAAATTAAATATAATGAATAAGGCTATCTCGTTTTGAGGTAGCCTTGTTTTTTATCAATAGGAGCGGGCTTTAGCCCACTTTCAGTAACGATTTAATGAATTTAGCTTTTGCCCAAACTTATTTTTAATTCAATTTAAAAACTCTTCAACTAAGAAATAAGATCTACAAAAGAATCATAAGTTCCGTCATAATCTTCCCATTTTTGATTATTGACAAAAAATGAAGGGGTTCCGTTAACGCCGCTTCTTACTCCGCCTTCAAAATCGGTTTCTATTTTATCCTGAATATCAGAAGTTGTTATATCGTTTTCAATTTTGTTAAAATCAAGATGCAAAGCGGTTACGCATTCTTTCAGCATGTCCTGACTCAACAAATTCTGATTACTATAAATGAGGTCGTGCATTTCCCAAAATTTACCCTGCTTTCCCGCTCCTTCGGCAATTGTAGCTGCGGACATGGCAAATTCATGAGAATCAGTCAATGGAAAATTTCTGAATACAAAAGCAACATTATTTCCGTATTCTTCCACAAATTTTTTAACTAAAGGAAAAGCATGCCCGCAATATGGACATTGATAATCTCCATATTCCACCAAAACGATTTTGGCAGTGTCCGGGTTTCCTAATACATGATCTTCTTTACCGATGGGAATTCGTAATACAGACATGGCTAAGCATTTTTATTTAATTCTTCCAAAGCATCAATAATACCATCTGCTCCCGGATTTATACCATCTGGAGACAAATAACTCCACTGGATGATTCCTTCTTTATCAATCACGAACAAGGCTCTTTTTGAAGTTCCGTTTTCTTCATTATATGCTCCATAGGCTTTTGAAACTTCACCTTTCGGATTAAAATCTGCTAACAAAGGATAATGTAATTTTCTGTCAGCCATAAAAGCATCATGACACCACGCGCTGTCCACAGAAATTCCGAGAATATCTGCATTATATTTGTGGAAAATACTAAGCATTTCGTTATATAATGCTACCTGATCTCCACATACGGGGCTCCAGTCTGCAGGATAAAAAACTAAGATGAGGTTCTTGCCTGAAAAATCAGTAAGTTTCAATTTTTGATCGGGTGTGGAATGAAGTTCAAATTCCGGGGCGGGAGTTCCTTTTTCTAATATCATAGTATTGTGGTTTGTTGTGTTAAATAAATTTTGAATAATGTATTAAATTTAGGGATAAGTATTTGATTAATGCTTTTGGAAGTCTTAAATTAATATTAAAAATAAATTGAATCTGATTTTCAAATAAAAAAGCTTCCGGTATATCCGAAAGCTTAAGATCATTTTAATATAAATTGAAATCTATTTTTTTACAAATTTAAACTCATGTGTTTGAGAATCTTTGGTTTTTATTCTCAGTAAATATACACCTGAAGTTAATTCTGAAACATTTAGTTTTTTGTCAAAAGTTTCATTTTTCACTAATTGTCCTGCCATATTATAGATCAGAACAGATTGAGCGTTATTAATGCCTGAAATAGTTATGACTTCAGCAACGGGATTTGGAAAAATCTGAATTTGAGTCTTTACAGTTTCTGTGGTGCCCAAAAATGTAGAATGTACATCTCCGGTCATGGTTGAGTTAACGGCATTAAGATTGCCGCCACATTCTCCTTCAGTAATCACTGTGTTTTCAACCCATGTTCCGAATGTATTGCTTGGAGGGTTGGCTGCGGCTGCATTTCCTGTAGAATTGTAGTAGATCAGATTTGGATTGGCGAAAGTGCCGTTTCCTTCATCTGCCAGAAATTCCCATCTGTTTTGGCTGTTATTCCACTGGATTTTAAATTCACATGTTCCCAATCCTCCGCAGTTCTGGTCTCCGGTTACGGGGGTTGTAATATAGATGTTTTTGTTAAATGAATCTACTCCAGTTTTGTTGAAGACAAAGTTTTGGTCATCAAATAATTCATGACAGCCATTAAAAGTGATCGTCTGCTGTCCGAATGCCAGACTTCCGAAAGCCAGCCCGAATAAGTAAAGATATTTCATGGCTTATTAATTTTGTGAAGGATAAACACCAGTGAGAGAAATGATGCACTTCAATGTTAAAAATGGAGGCCTGTTTTCATGTGCCTGATTTCCTCCGGTCGGTGAAATCATTGTTGATTTCATGGTGGTATTCGCTGTAGCATCAGAATATTCCTTATCTAATAGTTTGGTGTCCGCCGGAAGGCTGTTAGTGGGAATGTTTTGATTTCCTTCAGTGGTAACGGCATTAACTGTATGAGAATGGGCGGGCATTTGCGTTACGGTCAAGGTTACAGATTCAGATCCGCCAGCTTGTCCCATCGTGTATGTGGTAGGTCCTCCGGGAGCCTGCCCCTCGTGTACCAACACTCTTCCTCTCATATCCGGTAATGCGAAAGTTGTTGTTCCGTTTCCTCCATAAGTCGTTCCTAAGAGTGAAAAAAGGGCTGTGTTTTGTACGATAGGTAAAAGTTGTCCATTACACGCTGCCCAGTTTTTAGGAACAAAATTGTAAGGAACAAAAGCAATCTGTCCCAAAAAAGGTTCTGTTGCCTGGGCTTTTAAAGCTGATGTTGTCGTGACGCCTAAAAGCATCATCAAAGTGAGAGCTAATTTTTTCATGTTGATAAGTTTTTTGTATACTGCAAAATTACTAAATGTATCAACTATTTTATCCCTAAAAAAGAAAAACCTTCCAGACTGGTCTGAAAGGTAGTGTTTGTTTTATTTTAATTGATCTTTGAAATCCTTAATTCTGAAATCGGTAAGAAAATTTCCTTTTTCCACTTTTTCCTTTGAATAGAGCCTGAAATCATTTTCTGTTTTCTCCAGCAGATAATCGTAGGGGCCAACGGCAGAAATCAACTTAACCAGAACAGGAGAAATCTCAAGGCAAATAAATAATCCCATGATAAAACTTGCTGCCAGAGCAATAATTGCTGAGTTTTTTCCCAATTCATCCAAAGCCTGTAGTCTCGCTGCAAATCCGTTGAATTTATCTTCAACCGTTTCTGTGGATTTTCTTTCCTTTTCTAGGTTGGTATATACTTTTGAGATTTCTTTATCCAGATAATCCAGCCTCGGAGCGATTTGTTTTTGATAGTTTTCTAAATCTGTTCTTCTTTGTTCCTTCAGTTCCTGTTTACGCTTGGCATTCGGTCCAAAACCTTCTTTTCCGCTGGTTAATGTTGATTGCTTTCCTAAAATCTCCTTTTCCAGCTCCACTGCAGCAGAGTCATAAGATTTCTGATACTGGGCCAGCTTTTCTGAAATTTGCTTCTTTTCTGTTTCAAATGGTCCGCTTTGTTGAAGTATTCGACCATTCATTTCACCCTGAAGCTGTTTTTTATTTCGCTGAATAATGGTATTGAGTTGTTTATTAACTTCTTTCTCAAATATTTTCAGCTCTAAAGGCTTTGAAATAATGATCCCAAGGAATGTTGCCAAAACCAGACGTGGAATTGCCATTAAAATTTGATTCCACCAGGTTCCCGTTTTTTTAATGGAAGAAACAATGTATCTGTCCAGATTAAAGATCATTAATCCCCATAAAATTCCGAAGCCAACTGAAGCCCAGATATTATCGAAAACGGTAAACATTGCATAGCCGGCAGATAGAGTGGCAAAAACAGCGGTGAAGAGAACGATGCCTCCGATTCCTGCAAATTTGTTCCATTCGCTGGGCGTTTTTCTCAGAATATGAAGGTTCCCTCCGGAGCATACCATCAGAAACTTCTGGAACCAATTTATTTTATGATTCACTTGATTTATAGTTTGTTGATTATTTTTCATGATAGAAAATTTATACAAAATTAGCATTAAAAACCATACCAATGTAAAAGATAGTATTATGTTTTACCAAGTATTGCTGTGTTTTTGTTTAATGTGTTGATAATCAGTTGTTAAATTTATTATTAAAATTATTTATATCTTTAATCATCAAATCTAAAATGCATTATATGAAAACAAAAATCATAAGTACATTACTTATTATTTCTTCGCTGCTAATCTCATGCAAACAAGAAAAAACAATAGACGATGAACTGAAAGAGGCCGCTGTAAGTATGAATAAGCTTACACCGCAGGTTTTGAGTAAAGGAATCCGGTTGGATAGCGTCTCTGTAAAACCGGGAAAAATCTTTAAGTATAATTATACTCTTACGGATGATGTGAAGGAAGGTGTAACTGCAGAAGAAATTGACCTATTTAAAAAAACAGCAAAAGAAGGCGCTACTCATCTCGTAAGAACTTCACCTGATATGAAAGAGTTTCGCGATAACGGAGTTACTTTGGAGTATTTTTATTATGATAAAAATGGGAAACCGACCGCAGATTTCAGAATAACAGAGACTGAGTATAAGTCAAAGTAATTGTTTTTTATGACTTTAGCAGAAGCTCTTGACCATGATAAGTTGATGTAAGTGAAGAAAAGCCATGTATCTTAACGCCTATTTCAACCGATCAGGATTCTGTTTCAGAAAACTTTCCCAACCTGAATAGGACTTTGTATCACTAAGTGTTCCTGAGTTGAAATGATGGCATACCGCCACAGCCAGACCATCAGAAGCATCCAGATATTTGGTCGGAAACTCCTTAAGTTTTAAAAGGTTTTGAAGCATTCCGGCTACCTGTTCCTTACTCGCGTTTCCGTTTCCGGTGATGGCCATTTTGATTTTTTTCGGAGAATATTCGGTGATAGGAATATTTCTATAAAGGCTCGCAGCCATCGCAACGCCCTGTGCGCGGCCTAATTTAAGCATACTTTGAACATTTTTACCAAAGAAAGGAGCTTCCAGAGCCACTTCGTCCGGATGAAATTCGTCGATAAGGGCTAACGTTTTTTCAAAAATATATTTAAGCTTCGTCTCATGATTAGGGTATTTTTTCAGTAAAAGCTCGTGAATAGACACCATTTCCATTTTTCCTTTCTTTACAGAAATAAGTCCGAAACCCATGACAGTGGTTCCCGGATCTATTCCTAATATTATCTTCTCTGCAATCATTGGGACAAAGATAGTTTTTTCCGAGCCATAATTTTCCAATTTTCATCATGTCTAAGTAACGAAATCTCATCAACGAGAAAATTAGTTTTATAATGCTTGTCTTTATATATTTGCCAGGCCTTCCAATAATTTTCAAAAGTTAAGTTTCTGTAACCAACGGTAATATGCGGATTAAAGGAATAGTTGATAAAGTTAAATTCACGCTGTACCCGATGATAAAGTTCGTTTAGATGATTATTTTGCTCGGGTTTTATGTAGAGAACAGGATGCTTAGAATGCGGGAAGCTTCCAAAGCCGTTTAACGTAACTTCAAACGGTGAAATATGGGTGTCTATTTTTTCAAATGCGGTATGGATATCCTTTTCAAATTCTGTTTCTCTATTGAATGGGGAAATAAAGTAATATGAGCATCATTTTTCAGAGCCTTGGAATTATCATAATTCAATGCTAAATCCTGTTTGAAAATTTTGATTTCATCGATGATTTGCCGGGGCGGATAAATGGCGATGAAGTAGAGTTTTTTCATGATCTGAAAATAATAAAATTAAAATAAATTTAAATACATAAGAAAATTATGTATATATTTGCTAGGTATTAAAAGATAAGTATTGAAAAAGAACAGTCTTTATAAAGGAACACTTCAGAATATCATTTTAAAACTGCTTTCTAAAGAGGTTAAAATGTACGGCTACCAAATTACCCAGCGTGCAAAAGAACTTACGCAGGGAGAATTAGAAATGACGGAAGGCGCTCTGTACCCTCTATTACATAAATTAGAAGCAGAGGGGATGATTATGTCGGAAGTACAGAAAATAAACGGAAGAGATCGTAAATATTATCTTTTAACGGAGAAGGGGAAAATGCAGCAAAGCCTCCAGGAGGATGAAATGAAAAGTTATCTTTTTAATTTAAATGCTATTTTTAATATCTAAAAAACTCAAACGATGATTACAGTAGAACAGGAAATTCTAATGACAGACTATCTCATTGCCCAAAAACTTCCTTTGGATATTTTATTTGAAGTGAAGGATCATATGATTTCGCAAATCCAGGATATTCAGATCAATGAAAATATAAGTTTTGATGAGGCTTTTTGCAAGACTAAGGAATCATGGAAAGATGAATTTAAAATGACTTCTTACTACACTTTTTATTTTGAAAAAATCCCTGTGATTGTAAAGAAAATCGTAAAAGAGAGATATACCGATATTCTCAAAAAATCTTTTTTATTAGGATTGATTTCTTTTGCGGTTACTTTGATCTTAATCTTTTTAGCAGATAATGCAGAAACGTATGCTTCTTTTTTCAGAGCACAGAATTGTATGTTTTTATTGGCACTGCTTTTCATTTTGGCTACGAATTATAAAATGAGACCTTACATCAATAAAGATTTCAAATTTAAAGGGCAGACATTCTATACCATATATCAGAAAAATATAGGATTACTAATTGTATGTGTAACTTCGATGGCTCAGGTTATTAATCAAGATGGTAAATATGCATACTCGTTGTTGAGAATGGGGGATGTTGACCATATTTATCCCTCTCTTTTTACTTTTATTTTTCCTTTTTCAGCACAGGTTTTAATCATTTTCTTCCTATTTAATTTCTTTGAACATAAAAAGGCCGTAACAAAACTTCAAAATTATTTAAAGAGGGCTCATTAAATTTTCAACGGGGAATCTAAAGAATCGATTTTCATCTCGTGAATCGTATTTTCTAAGATATCCGTAATTTTTTTAACTTCTTTGTGGGGTCTGAAAATAAGACCTTTTCCACTCTGTTCATCTGCGATATTGGATAAAATAATGACTGAAGTCTTCGTTTCGGGATAATAAATATTCAGGGAAGGAGAACCTTTGATATAACCACTGTGGAAAAAGGATAACGGCTTGCCAAGATTGGTCATAATTCCGTATCCGTATCCCATTTTACCAAAAATAGCGTGGTTTCGCTGTGAAGTTTTAGACGTAAACAGCTTCAGGGTCTCCGGCTTTAAAATTTTCCCGCCATATAATGCATTATTCCAGGTATGAAGATCGTCAAGGGTTGAAAGAAGTCCGCCAGCTGGGATTCCAATGTCTTTACTACCTAATCTTTTGGGCATATTCTCAATTTTTTCAGCATTTTTTCCGTTGCCAACATGAGCGCCTGCAAAATTTCCGGCTTTAAAAAGATCTCCTGTAGAAGAATGGCTCATCCCCACTTTTGCAAAAAGTTCCGTGATATTTTCATCATAAGACTTTCCTGAAGTTTTTTCTACGATTTTTCCCAAAGCATTAAAACCATCATTAGAATAATAAAAATCGGAGCCACTTTTAAACATCAATTTTCCTCCAAAAGTATTTAATCCAGAAGTATGGTTGAGTAATTGATGAATGGTGATATCTTCATATTCTTTCAATTTAAAATCATCCAAATAGTCAGAAACTTTATCTTCAAGATGTAGTTTTCCCTGTTCCATCTGAAGCAAAACCAGAACTGCCGTAAACTGTTTGCTGACTGATGCTATTGCAAAAACGGAGTGGGCATCAATTGTAGTTTTAGCTTTAAAATCAAGAAAACCATTTTCTTTTCGGTATAACTCGACAGAATCTTTAAAAACGGCAATGCTTCCGTTAAATTGATACTTTTTAAAAACTGAATCTATCTGTTGTTTCAAAAGTTTTTTTTCGAAAGCGGTGATTGTAGAATCTATAATTTCATTTTTATTGACGGATATTGTGGGAGGAATGTCATTCTTGCACGAAATAAAATTAATGAGAATTGAAATTAAGCCGAATAAATAAAGTGTTTTTCTAGTCATTTGTCGTAAGAAATAAATTTTTAGTCCTATGTTATCTCAAAAATAAGAAAAAACCTCCTGATTTTTATGAAGAGGTGGGTTAATATGATATAAATCTGTTTACAGAAGGTTGGAAATGATATACAGTCTTTAAATTTTAGCAGTAAGCTAAACCAATTTTTTGCTATTATTTTAAACATAATCCATGCGCTATCCCTTTAAAATCAAATCACAAAACCAGAAAACATATTCTCCGTTTTCTTCGTTGTCGTCGGATTTTGGTTTCGGATATGTTTTTTTAACGGTTTCACCAATTTCAAAATCGATCAGATTTTTAAAAATCGGACCATCAAAAGTGAAGGTGTGAAATTCCCCGTTTTCTCCACAGGGATCAACATTTTTAGGCAAATCTTTTATGAAATCCTTATCGATAATTCGTCCTGCAAAACTTTTATCCAGATAAGTTTCGTTGATGCAGGTTACAATGGTTTTAAAGCCAAGATCCAAAAATTCATGAATAAGCTGTGTTGTGTTGATTTTCCACAAAGGGAAGACGCCTTCCATTCCGATAGATTGTAATTGATCTTCGCGGTATTTTCTCAAATCTTCCAGAAAAATATCTCCGAAAATAGAATGTGTAACGCCTTGAGATTTTATATCGTTCATCATTTTACTCATGATTTCGCGATATTCTTCCATCGATGGTTCTTTGGGAAGTTCCATTTTAATTAAAGGAATGCCCAAACTTTCTGCCTGTTTTTCCAATAAAGAGACATGAACGCCATGCATCGAAATTCTTTGAAATTCTTTATTGATGCTTGTTAGCAAAGAAGTAATCTCAAATTGATCTTCTTGTAAAGTTTTATATAATGCAAGGGCAGAATCCTTTCCGCTGCTCCAGTTGAAGATAGCTTTTGGTTTCATTGTAAAAATAAAAATCTCCCAAAAATAGGGAGATTTTACTTTATAAATAGATAATAAATATTAGTTGAAAAAAATATTATATAAAGTAAGAGCCATATAAATAATCGTTACCAATATAACATCAAGTGAAACTTTTGTAGATCTATTAGATAAAGTTTCTCCTTTTTCTAACTTTAAATTTGCCCAATTTCGCCTGCTTTCCATATTCAAATATTCTAAATAAATTAATCTAGTCAAATTATATATGCATAAAAGGATGAGCCATTTAGGATATTGAGCTATTTTAAAATAAGAAAATATACTACTCATACCTAAGAGTAATGAATTTAATTGAAAAAGTTTGTCATTAATTCTATCAAAATATCTTGAAATTTCGTCAGTATTTTTGTCTACTTTCTTTTCAATACTTTGCAAAGTCTTTTCACTTTCTTTGATTAAATTTTCTAGTTCTTCAATTTCGTTCTCCATATCTTAAAATACTTACATATTTCTTCTGTATTTACCACCCACTTCAAACAAAGCATTGGTAATCTGTCCAAGAGAACAATATTTCACGGCATCCATCATTACTTCGAATAAGTTTTGCTGATTGATGGCTGCGTGTTGTAAAGTTTTTAAAACTTCTTCAGATTTATCATGATTAGAATTCTGGAAATTATGAAGCATTTCAATCTGGAACTGCTTCTCTTCCTCTGTCGAACGGATCACTTCTCCCGGACGCACTGTCGGCGAACCATCTTTTCCTAAGAAGGTATTTACCCCGATGATTGGATATTCTCCGGTATGTTTCAACCATTCGTAATGCATTGATTCTTCCTGAATTTTTGAACGTTGGTACATTGTTTCCATTGCTCCCAAAACACCGCCTCTTTCTGTGATTCTGTCGAATTCTGCATAAACAGCTTCTTCCACCAAATCAGTCAGTTCTTCAATAATAAACGAACCCTGAAGCGGATTTTCGTTTTTCGCTAACCCTAATTCTTTATTGATAATCAACTGAATCGCCATTGCTCTTCTTACCGATTGCTCAGTAGGAGTTGTAATTGCCTCGTCGTAAGCATTGGTATGCAGTGAATTACAGTTATCGTAAATTGCATAAAGGGCTTGTAATGTCGTTCTAATGTCATTAAAATCAATTTCCTGAGCGTGAAGAGAACGTCCCGAAGTTTGAATGTGATATTTCAACATCTGGCTTCTTTCGTCGGCTCCATATTTCAGTTTCATTGCTTTTGCCCAGATTCTTCTTGCAACACGTCCGATTACTGAATATTCAGGGTCGATACCGTTGGAGAAGAAGAATGATAGGTTCGGTGCAAAATCATTGATGTCCATTCCTCTTGACAAATAATATTCCACATAGGTGAAACCGTTTGCCAAAGTAAATGCCAACTGAGAAACCGGATTTGCTCCCGCTTCCGCAATATGATATCCGGAAATAGAAACAGAGTAGAAGTTTCTTACTTTTTGTGTAATGAAATATTCCTGAACGTCGCCCATCAATCTCAAAGCAAATTCAGTCGAGAAAATACAAGTATTTTGTGCCTGATCTTCTTTTAAAATATCTGCCTGAACGGTTCCACGAACTGTTGCAATGGTTTTAGCTTTAATTTCAGCGTAAACATCCGCGGGAATAATTTCGTCACCGGTAATTCCTAATAATTTTAAACCTAAACCATTATTGGAAGGCGGCAATTCTCCGTTATATTTTGGTCTTGCTAAACCTTTATCGTCAAATTTTTCCTTAAGCTTAGCCTCAACCTTAGCTTCAAGATTATTTTCAGCAATATATTTTTCAACATTCTGGTCGATAGCAGCATTCATAAAGAACGCCAACAACATCGGTGCAGGACCATTAATTGTCATTGAAACTGAAGTCAATGCATTCACCAGATCAAAACCTGAATATAGTTTTTTAGCATCATCCAACGTCGCAATTGAAACTCCGGCATTTCCAATTTTACCATAAATATCTGGTGGTAAAGCTGGATCTTGTCCGTAAAGTGTTACAGAGTCAAAAGCTGTAGATAAACGTTTTGCAGGCATTTCCGCAGAAACGTAATGGAATCTTCTGTTGGTTCTTTCAGGACCTCCTTCTCCCGCGAACATTCTCGTCGGATCTTCTCCGGTTCTTTTGAAAGGATAAATTCCCGCTGTAAAAGGGAATCCTCCCGGAAGGTTTTCCTGACCTTTCCATTTGATCAAATCGCCCCAATCGGTGTATTTTGGTAACGCGATTTTCGGAATTCTTAAGTGAGATAAAGATTCTGTTGAGGTTTCAACTTTAATTTCTTTTCCTCTTACAAAGTAGGAATAAAACTCTTCGTGGAAAGCTTTTTTAGTGTCATCCCAAGTTTTAAGAAAGTCGATGTTCTCTTGTTGAAGTTCTTTTTCAGCTTTTTGATATTCTGCGTCTAAAGTTTCGTTGGATATAATTTTTTTAACGCCATCAATATGATACATTGTTCTCGCTAATTCAGCCTGTTTTTCAATGTTGACATCATAAATTCTGTTGTTTTCAACGATTTCAGAAAGGTAACGAACTCTTTTCGGAGGAATGATGGTTACTTCATCTGTAATTTCCTGTTCAACAAAACCTTGTAGATTTAAATCAGCAAATTTATCGTTGACTTTAGAAACCAATCTGTTGTATAATTCAGTTGTTCCATGATCGTTGAATTGTGATGCCTTTGTGGCATAAACAGGCATTTCATCCAATGGCTGTTCCCACAATAAATGGTTTCTCTGGAACTGTTTTCTAACGGCTTGAAGTGCATCCAAAGCACCTCTTTTATCAGATTTATTTAAAGCCACTAAATCCGCATAATCTAACATGTCGATTTTTTCCAACTGTGTTGAAGCTCCATATTCAGGAGTCATTACATACATTGAAACATCGGCAAAGTCGGAAACTTCCGAACCTGATTGTCCGATACCCGAAGTTTCAAGGATGATCACATCAGGATGAGCCAATTTCAACACATTCAAAGCAGAATGAATGAACGGAGAAACTGAAACGTTATTTTCTCTCGTCGCCATCGAACGCATATAAACTCTTGGGTCGTTGATCGCATTCATACGGATTCTGTCACCCAAAAGCGCACCTCCGGTTTTCTTTTTTGAAGGGTCAATCGAAATGATGGCAATTTTTTTATCGGTGTTGGAACGTAGAAAACGTCTTACCAATTCGTCTGTCAAAGAAGATTTTCCGGCTCCACCGGTACCTGTGATACCGATAATTGGAATATGTAAATCTTTCGATTTTTCGTCAATTGCAGCGACCAGTTCCGGTTTTTCTTCTGAGAAATTTTCAACTGCTGAAATGATTTTTGCAATGCTTGTAGAATTTTCAAAACTGATTGAATCTAGATCCTCAGCTGTAACTTCTTTTCCTGTCGCAAAATCTGATCTCTTCACCAAATCATCAATCATTCCCTGAAGACCAAGTTCACGGCCGTCGTCCGGAGAATAAATTCTGTCGATTCCGTAAGCCATAATATCTTCGATTTCTTCAGGCAGAATTACACCGCCACCGCCACCAAAAATCTTGATTTGCGGAGAGTTTTTTTCTCTTAAAAGATCGTAGATGTATTTAAAATATTCGTTGTGACCGCCCTGATAAGAGGTTAGGGCAATCGCATTGGCATCTTCCTGAATGGCTGTATTTACTACTTCCTCTGCCGATTTATCGTGGCCAAGGTGGATCACTTCACATCCTGTTCCCTGGATCACGCGACGCATGATATTGATAGCAGCATCGTGACCGTCGAATAGGGAAGCGGCTGTCACGATTCTTACTTTATTTGTTGGAGTATATTTTTGGGTTTCCATAAATAGTATGAGAATTTCTGAATTCTCCAAATATAACAATAAAATAAAAATAGCTGTTTGATTTTAATTGGTTGATTTTTAATTATTTAAATAATTTGTTTAAATGGTCTTTATCCAAAATAACAAACATTCGTTTAAAGGAAGATTGAGATTAAGGCTAAGCTTAATGATATTCTCAGATTAAATTTTTTTATTTTTGCATCCTATTATATAAGATATGAAAAAGGCATTGCTCTATTTTGCGTTGGGAACGGTTTTAAGCTTTTTAATTAATTATTTTTTTTACAGTTCAGAAAACCTGGGTCTTGATATTTATTATGCCCTGGCTTTTGGTATTGCCTGGGGAATGGCTTATTATCTGGACACTCCCAATTTCTCGTTACCGCAAAAATTAGGGTTGTCATTTGTTGCCATGGCAATATTGGTGGCTGTGGGCGCTGTATTGTTTGATCTGAAATTAGCGATTCCTTCTATTATGAAATTTTCTACTGTGTTTGTGGCGTATTATTTATTAGCAAGCTTCAGAGGAAATAAGTCACTGCGTAATTAATGCATGGTAATTAGACTTACATATAATAACAGGAAGAACATTAATAATAAACCGATAAAATTTACTATAAATAAAAGCATTCCTGTGAAAACACTCGTCGTGCGTGAGCTTTCATACGCTCTATGATGGGCGATGAAAAAATAAATCGACATATAGATTATAAGTGCTGTAAAAGCAAAAAAGCAGAGTAGGCTCAAAACAGTGTAATCCGGTAAAAAACTTACGATATTTTTCAGTACAATTAACGCCAGTATGGCTAAAAGCAGGAATGAAAAATAATGCAATGTAAAGATCCCGTGGTCGAAATACCACCACTTTTTCTTGTTGTGAAACAACCAAAGAAAAAAAGCAAAGATCGGAAGATAAATGAAAAGAGCCTTCGGAAGCGTATGAATAATGGTTTCTGAATACTTGGCAATCATCTGTTTTTTGGTGAGACCTTTTTCTTTCATTTCAAACATTTTCTTGGCAACAGGTCTTAAAAGACTGTAAATCCCGCTGCCATCTTTTGCCCGGATAGAATCATATTGTTTCAGGTTATGAGCTTTCATGATCGGGGCATCTTCTTTTTTGAAGGAATTTTCGATCATATCATCATTTTCGTCTGCTTTTTTTACAGAATCTATTGCATTTTGGGTGTTGCTGGCGACAGTTTTTGAAAGAATTCCTTCTTTTTCCAGATGATCAACAGCTTTTTTGGTAGTCTCAATGGGCTTCGTCTGGTTATGTTGTTGGATTACCCGTATATTCTCTGCTTCTTCTTTTTCTGAATTTTTATGTTGAGGCAGAAGACCAGGAAGTAGAAATGTAACAAAACTTATAAAAATATAGAGCTTTACGGGAGCAACATAAACCTGTCTTTTTCCAGAAAGATATTCTTTGGATAATTTTCCCGGTCGGAATAACAGATATTTTATTGTTTTCCAAAATTGCCCGTCGTAATGGGTGAAATCTTCAATAAAGTGAGTGAAGAGATAATGAAAAGGCTGGCGGGTTTCGATATTTTCCTGCCCGCAATGCGGACAAAATCTTTCTTCAACGTGATAACCGCAATTAAGACACGTTTTTTCTTCCCGTAATTTCCCGTGGCTCATAGTTTTAAGGTTTAAAGCAAATATAATTAATTATACGAAGAAAATTTATTGTTTGGGTTGATTTTGTTTGAATTTGAAAAATATTTAATCGAAAGTTTAAATATAATTTAAAATATTCGTTAGATTGGTTTGAAAATAAAAAAAAGAGCTTAACGACTAAACTCTTTTGCAGTGTGTTTTTAGAATCTTCTGATTTTTCATCCCGAACTGCTTTAACAATATTTATGCCAATGATAATTGTTATAGATGAAATCTGTCAAATCGTTTAACCTAAATCCGCTTCTGAGGATTAAATGAAATAAGTTTTTGCAATCCGAAAATAATTTGTACCTTTGCACACCCTTTTAGGGGAAAATTATGTTTAATCTTTAACTAAAACGTGTGAATACATTAAGTTACAAAACTGTTTCAGCGAACAAAGCTACTGCTAATAAAGAATGGGTTGTGGTAGACGCTGAAGGACAACCGTTAGGAAGACTAGCTTCTACGGTTGCAAAGATTTTGAGAGGTAAGCACAAAACGAACTACACACCTCACGTAGATTGTGGTGATAACGTAATCGTTTTGAACGCTGGGAAAGTAACTCTTTCTGGAAACAAGTGGAACGATAAGACTTATATCTGGCATACAGGTTATCCTGGAGGACAGAAGTCTATGACTGCAGCTGAACTTCAAAAGAAAGATTCTTTAAAAGTATTAGAAAAATCTGTAAAAGGGATGTTACCTAAAAACAGATTAGGATCTGCTTTATTAAAGAACCTTTATTTATATGAAGGAACTGAGCACAAACATGAAGCTCAACAGCCTAAAACAATTAATGTTAACGAATTTAAATAATTAATTATGTCTATAGTTCACAAAATCGGAAGAAGAAAAACTTCTGTAGCTAGAGTTTATGTAAAGCCAGGAACTGGTAACATTACAGTAAACGGTAAAGAGGCTGCAACTTATTTCTCTACAGACGTGATGGTTTACAAATTAAACCAGCCGTTTATCCTTTCTGAAACTGTTGGTCAGTATGACGTTACCGTAAATGTATTCGGTGGTGGTAATACAGGTCAGGCAGAAGCTATCAGATTAGGTATTTCTAGAGCACTTTGCGAAATTAATGCTGAATTCAGATTAGCATTGAAGCCTGCAGGTTTACTTACAAGAGACGCAAGAATGGTGGAGAGAAAGAAGCCAGGTCAGAAAAAAGCCAGAAAGAGATTCCAATTCTCAAAACGTTAAGATTTGCTGTTGGCGAATGGCTTTTAGCTATTGGCTTCAGGAATTTATTAAATTTTTTTTAAACTTAATCTCGGTGAAAAGCCAATTGCCCAAAGCAAAAAGCCATACACCAATTGCCCGTTACGTTTAGCATCCAAACGCTTCTCCCATCTAAAGAAGTTGTTGATTGTTTAAAAAACGGAAAGTAAACTAACAAAAACAGAAAACATGGCAAAAGCAAATGTAAAAGACCTTCTAGAGGCTGGTGTACACTTCGGTCACATGACTAGAAAGTGGAATCCAAATATGGCTCCATACATTTTTATGGAGAAAAATGGTATTCACATTGTAGACTTACATAAAACAGCAGTTAAATTGGATGAAGCTTGTGGAGCTTTGGAAAAATTAACTTCTGCAGGTAAAAAAGTTCTTTTCGTAGCTACTAAAAAGCAAGCGAAAGAGGTAGTGGCTAAGCACGCTGCAGAACTTAATATGCCTTATATTACAGAAAGATGGCCTGGTGGTATGTTAACAAACTTTGTTACTATCAGAAAGGCTGTTAAGAAAATGAACTCTATCGACAAAATGAAAAAAGATGGTACGTTCGAAACTTTATCTAAAAAAGAGAGATTACAAGTAGACAGACAAAGAGCTAACTTAGAGAAAAACTTAGGTTCTATCTCTGACATGGTTCGTCTTCCTTCTGCAATCTTCGTTGTAGATATCATGAGAGAACATATCGCGGTAACTGAAGCTAAGAAATTAGGTATTCCAGTTTTCGGTATTGTTGATACAAACTCTGACCCAAGAAAAGTAGACTTCGTTATCCCAGGAAACGATGATGCTTCTAAATCTATCGATATGATCCTGAGCATTGTTTCAGAATCTATCAAAGAAGGTCAGTCTCAAAGAAAAGCTGATAAAGAAAAATCTAAAGAAGAAGGAGAAGTAGTATCTGCTGATAAAGATGCTGATTTCGATGCTGAATAATTAAAGAATTTTCTTTACTATAGAAAAACCGCTGAATCAACGATTCAGCGGTTTTTTGTTTTTATGGATTTCAAAATTTATTTAGTGTGAAAGCGTAATATTATAAGAACTTGTAACAAATTTTGTTTTGTTATAAACAGCATTACAAATCGTTCCCGATAAAGTATAATTCTGGTTTTTCATCACCATGGCTGAACCTATTTTATTCGCACCAATCGGGATTTTCTTAAAATAGTTATTTCCGCTGATCGTTAAAACCATATTGCAGTCCGACTTATTTTCTACGGTAATGGATGTTTTCGGGCTGTCTGCAGAACCGTTAAGTAAATCTGTCAATACTTCTGCAGTTTCCGATTTATAGGTCTTTATTAAAGTCTGATATTCTCTTTCTGTCTGGCTTTCGGAAGTATTGGTATTCCCTGTGTTGGCGGAGACCTTGCCGCTATTTTGAGTAGGGTAAGGGGTTCTGTGATAAGTAGGGCTGCAGCTGTTGGTCAAGAGCGCACAACAAATTCCTGAAAGAGAAATTAAGAACTTTGACATATCTTATTTTTTAGTTTGTAAATGTATGATTTTACCCGGAGTCTGGATAAATTTGTTTATATTTTAATGTTTCCGGAGAATCCATTGTCCTCTGTGCTTTGATGTTGAGAGTTCAATCTAAATGCAAAAAAGTGACAATATGCTCTAAAATGCACACAAAATATTATATAATACAATAAAAAGAACAATGGGAAGAGGTTTTCAGTAAATATTTAATGTTTATGTCTTTTTTCAATAGGATGACTTAAAGTAATGAGCATTCCTTTTCTGATTTCTTTTTTTGAACTGTACTGAATGTCACATACGTTACTGGTGAGAATATATTCGCCCTTTTTAATGACCGTGAAGTTTTCACCATGAGCAGGAACAGCAAGATTGTAAATTTCTCTTCCTTGGATTCTTACGATAATATTACAGTCTGAGTTGTTTCTATAGAGTAGAATGGCTTCTTTACTGGTGATGTCTTCATTGAATAGGGTATTTAGAAGCTTTATGGTTTTATCGGTATGTTTCTGAGAAGTGGTTGCCATATGTCGTTCAAATTCCTCCGCATCATATTCAGGTTTGGTGATCTGTTCACGTAACGGGCGTATTTCCATAGGTTTTGCACTTCTTGCTCCTTTTGTCCAGGCTTTGTTCTTCAGGGCAGTCAGTTTGGGGCGTAATACAGTTCTTCGGGGGTCATCAGGATGCGCAAGTCTGAGAAATTCTTCAATTTCAGGGATGCTGGCGGAAGTGAGAATTTTGTTAAATTTTTTTTGTGCATACGCCATATTACTCAGTGTAATCACAAAGAGCGAGAGTATAAAAGTCTGTCTTTTCATCAGAAAATTATTTTTATTAATACTTTATCTAAGTAGGGGATAGATTAAATAACAATCAGGGAGTAATAAGCATTATTCCCTGATTGTTAACTATTCCCTGTTCGAAAAAATTAAAATAATTTCGTGAATGTGAGTAATTGTATCTTTTGGGCAGGATTAGTGTCCTGACATTTTTTTTAGGATTCTTGATATCTTAATCGCTAAAAGATCTCGGCCATGCGGAGGAAGGGCGAGATGTTCCTCATCTGGCTTTTGATTTTCAGCCTTGATGGTGCGGACAATTTTAATTGATCCTAAATTTTATATAGGTAATTGTTTTTCCTTTGGCTGAAAAAAGCTCTTCATAATAGGTTCTGATATCTCTAAGATGAGGGGTGTCCGGATCATATTCTAGAGCTCCGTAAATGTCGTGATGAGCAGAAATAATCTCATAACCTGCTCCCTGTAAAAAACCAAGGGTGTAGCCATGCAGAAACTCAGAGTCTGTTTTTAAATGAACAATACCTCCGGGTTTAAGGAACTTTTTATACCGATCAAGAAAATCAGGATGGGTAAGCCTGTGTTTTGTACGTCTGTATTTGATTTGAGGGTCAGGGAAAGTAATCCAGATCTCATCAACTTCATTTTCTGCAAAATAATATTCTACAAGCTCAATTTGTGAGCGTAAGAACGCAACATTTTCCATTCCTGAATCAACAGCCTCTTTTGCACCAAACCAAAATCGGGCGCCCTTAATATCAATTCCGATAAAATTTTTCTCACGGAAAGTTTTAGCCAGCCCCACAGTATATTCACCTTTTCCACAACCCAACTCTAATACGATAGGATGATCATTTTTAAAGAAGTTTTTTCGCCATTTTCCTTTTAAATCGAAACCGCTTAAAGCTTGTTCTCTTGTTGGTTGAATTACGTTTGGTAGTATTTTGTTTTCAGCAAATCTTGCTAGTTTATTCTTGCCCATGATTAAAAAATAAAATCCTGCAAAAATAGTAAAAAATAGAGGATATTATACTGCTTTGGTGAAAAAACAGAATGAAAGATCATTATTAAAACCAATAGCACGATGAAAATCTCTATTTAATGTGAACTCGATGGTATTTCCCTTGTTTTCAGTTTGTTAAATTTAATGAATGGTGAATGGTAAATTTTGCTGCACAAGTGAATTTTGCACACGGTTAAGATTGACCATTGACTCGAAGAAATTCATGATTCACAATTCACCAACCCTCATCTGTTGGGTCTTAAAAGGCTACTTTTTCGTTCTTTTGACAATAAAACTTACAGCCTCCAGCTTCTATCTTCCAGCTCTTTAACTCATGTTTTTTTCATCGAGTTCACGTTATTTATTCACCGAACTTCCTAAAGCAACAATCAAAGGTTTCTGGATTGTTTTCTGAGAGGCATATTGAGCACCACAGACTATACTGGTGAAAAGATAATCCCCTTTCTGAACCACAATGGCATTATCTCCGTGAGCCGGAACCGGGAGTCTGTATTTTGTAGTACCTACGCCTTCCATCCTCATAATAATATTACAGTCCGACTTATTTTCAATCATTACAATACATTCTTTAGCATTCGGATCGTTATCAAAGAGGGAATTCAATATTTTTACGGTTTTATTTTTATGCTCTACAGGATTTTCTCCCATCAGCATATTGAACTCTGAAGCTTCTGTATCGGCAATCACAGCTTTTGTAACGGAGGGAGTGGCTGCATATACATTTTGGGACGCACTGGGCGTGTACACAATTGCAGATTGTCCTACCTGAAGTTCTTTTTCGTATTTTGCAATTTGCTTTTGTTTGATAATGGCATTCATTTCATCAAAAGAGATCTTTGTTGACGGTCTTCTCTTTAGCATGGCAAGCCAGTCCTGCATCTGCCTTACTTTGGAATCTCCCGGTGGGGCATTTTTTATATAATCTTTCATCATATCCATGACTCTCGGCTTCAAAACGGAACGTCGGGGATCATCCGGATGAGCGTCTCTCAGGAAAGCATTAATTTCATATATATTTTTACTCTTAAGAATATTGCTGTAGTCTTTCCCCCTTGACTGTGCAGAAAGGTTTATAAATAAAGCGGTACTAAACAGTAAAAGTAATTTTTTCATTCACACTAATATATTAGGTTAAGGTATTTGGCTTCTTAATTTGGTGAGGTTATTAGTGATTAATTTATAAACGGGATAATTCTATTTTTATTTTTAACACCGCTTTGTGAGATAAAAGTAAGGATAATTTTAAAAGATAAAAAAAATGTGCACTACAAATTTATTATAATGCACATTTTAAAACAATATGAGTGTATATTATCTTGCAACATCCTGAAGGTGCGAGTTTCTCAATCTTCTCTGATAAATTGGCAGATATTTTTCGATCGGTATTTTTACAGCCTCAAAATTACCGGTCATGATGTAAGGTTCAATATTTTCTGAGGTATAGACAAACTGTAGAAAATTATCAATTAAATTTTCCGGAATTTTAAATTTTGTAAAATAATCTTTACCCATGTAATTTTTGATCTGAGTAATAGAACTGTTCATCTTTTCATACGCAATATAGCGCTGTTTCTTTTTTCTTTCACCGGAAAGGATATCGTAAATACTTTCAAGACTGAAGGTGAGACCACCATCCCGAAGACCTGCTACTGGAAGTTCCGGCGGATTTCCATCTCCTTTCGGTTCAGGAAGCCCAATCACTTTTTTGATAGCCAGTGCTTTATCTTCCTTACGGAGCGCATTGACATCGTATCTCAGGTTTCCGGTGGGCTTGAATCTGCTGATGACTACTTCCTGGATGTCATGATAGGCGATTTTAAGCTCTATAAAGTTTCGGTTGCCAATCATTTGAGGAGTCAGTTTTACATCTTTTCTTTCAGTGACGATTGAAGTGAAGCGGATAACATCTCCGACGTTGGCCTGAATATTAAAGTCGCCGTTGTAATCTGTTAAAACGGTTCTCTGGGTATTAAGATTGGTAACATATACCTGGTTAAGGTATAAAACGGAATTATCTCTTAAGAATACTTCTCCGGAGTATAATTGTGCATTCACTTTTATCAAAAAAGTCAATAGCAGTAGAGTAATAAGTTTATTCATATATAATGTGGCAAAATTACACAGAAATACTTCATTGTATACCCGATTTGATTGTGAAAAGTGGTTAAAGTTATATTAAACTTTAAATTAAAATGTTAATGAATGTTATGATAGGCGATTTCATCTCTCACAGCACTTCATCAGATAAAGTGATACGCTGAATTTTGATGGATATAAGAGATTTCATCTTCCTTTTTATCATCAAATGGAATGCAAGGACCTGATGACCTATCTGATAATTAACCTGTCAGAAAGCCCGGCCATCGACCTTAATTTTCATGTTCCAATATTTATTTTCCATTTTTATTATCTGTTTTTCACAAGGAGCCAGCTGGTGTATTTTACCTTGGTTAATGATCCAAACTCACTGAAACTTATAAAATACCAGTAAGTGGCGGTGTTCACCGGCCGGTCTTTGATATTTCCATCCCATTTAAAATTATTGGCAGGGGTTCCTCTGAATATCTCTGCGCCATAGCGATCAAAAATTCGGAATTCAAGATTTTCCTTGGTCATTAGCCCCGAATAATCAATACCGTCATTATAGCCGTCAAGGTTTGGAGTGATTGCATTAATTAGATTAATGATGGTAAATTCCCTTTTAATATCTTCACAGTTCTGAGCATCTCTAACGAATACGGTATGCCCGCCTCTTGGAATATTATTAAAAACATTCGAGCTTTGCCAGCTCACCCCATCGAGAGAATATTGATAAGGAGGAGTTCCTCCGCTTACTCCAATGGTAACTGTGCTTCCGTTGATATCTATGAGCGTGATGACCGGAAGCGGCGATTCTGTAATCGTTATGTGTTGCCTGTACACACAGCCATTGAAAGTAAGGTCTACCCAATAGCTTCCTACCCCTACATTGTCTATTGAGGGGGTTGTCGCTCCGGTATTCCAGGTATAGGCATCAAATCCAGGTCCTGCATCCAGAGAGGTTTGGGTTTTGGGACAAATGATTTTATCAACAAGAATATCCGATTTTTTTGAAGTTTTAATATGGATGGTGATAGAGGCTACCTCTGGACAGGCATTGGGCTTTTCAAATCTGATATAAATAGTTTGGTTTCCAGAAATATTGACCGGATTGTTAATGGGAGAAACATTATTCTGTGCATCAGATAATGTAGCAAAAAAACTGTAGGTAACGGATGGATCCGTGGTAAACTGAGTGATAAAAGGAATGAGATCCACTAATTTTACAGCGTCCAGATCATCATCGCATACAGTGTCACTGAATCCGGTTCTTAACAGAGTTAATCTCGCCCCGATACTGAAGGTTAGTGGCTGGACAACAGGAGGGCATCCGTCAGGCGAATCTACGCGGATGTAAATGATGGTCGTAGCAGTGTAACTCCAGTTGTCGGGAAGAACATTGGCATTACCCGCATTCGCATCGGCTAAATTGGCGTAATATCTGATATTGGTGAAGAATCCCGGATTATTTAAGACAATGGGAGTGATATTTGAAAGAACTACCGTAACCGTTCCATCTAAATTATCATCACAAAAAACACCATTATAATTGGGAAGAACGACTGCAAGATTAAATAAATTCAAGGTGATCTGAACAATGGTTTTACATCCTATATTATTTTTCACCACAGCATAAATAATTGTCCCGTTAGGAGCTGTATAGGCACTTGGAACTGTGATCAATGCGGCGGCATTCTCATTTTGCGCGTCCTGCAAAGTAGGATAATAGCTGATGGTGGTTCCGGTGCTGCTGGTAACGTTTGCTGTTGTTAAATCGAATGTTCCCTGGCCGTTTATATTACAGGCCGTCAATGTGGCATTTTGAGTGATAAGTGCTTCAATGTGGACGGTGACCGTTACAGTTTCACAGTCGGTAAAATCGGGATCATTCCCACAGAAAGTATAGGTGAAAGTATCGGTTCCCGTCACTCCGGGGTTCGCTACCGTATAGGTAATTAACCCTGTTGCCGGATCTGCAGTTGCAGTTCCTAATGTAGGCTGAACAGTAATTCCGACTGTAGAGGAAACCGGTGTCTGGGCAGAATTTGTAAATGCCGGAGTGATTATTTTGTCAGTACAAACATCGTAGGTTGCCGTACTTTGTTTCATGCAATTCAGTACTTTATATTGTGCAGTTACCAGTGGTGCACAACTTCCCATAGTTACAGAACATGTATAATATCCGGAATCAGTAGGAGAAATAGACGAGTTGGTGGCTCCATTAATCAGAATCCCGTTTCGATACCATTGATAGGTGTCATAAATAATAGGATCTACTGTAAGGATAATTCCGGGAGCGCAGCTGCCACCTGACTGTAAAATAACGGGTTGTGTAGGAAAACCTGCGAAAAAACCACCATATCCTACGGCATCACTTCCTGCGGTGATTCCTGCTGTAATGGCTTTATCTGAAACAATGGTGATGGTTCCGGTCACATTCGGAATTCCGTAGGTAACCCAATTGTTGGTACCGGTCATATTGAAAGGTCCCGTTGTGGCAGGAGGAAAAGATCCGTTAACGGTAACCACTGCCCCTCGTTCAGTAATTAAATTTAATTTGGTAGGGATATTTAATATTCCTGAGAGATTATTGTTGGAGTGGACAAAGTTTTCATTAATCAAACCCAATTCATTAATCTGTTTGGGTAAATAACAGTTAAGTGCCGGTATAAAATTGAAACCTCCGGTTGCGGTCTCATTTCCTGAACCGGAATCACCTGCCAGGATTTGATATACATACGCGTTTTTTGAAGTTTTAATATATAAATTGTAATGACCGCTGCCTTGAAGTTGATATTTGTTGTCCGGAATTACATAGTACTGCCCTGTATTAAGAGTGGCAACAGGAGGAATTTCATTATTAACGTAGATCTGAGTATTGTCCTCTGTGGCAACAACAATAGCACCTTCCATATTGGCCCCTACATTTCCGTTTCCTTTTACTAAGGCAAACTCACTTCCCAGTCTGTCCACGGGAACGGCCTGGTCCATAAGGATATCTGAACTGGAAGGGTAGTTTCCTGCATATTGACCATTAAAATTACCATTGGTAATATTCACATTTTTATTAGAAACAATCTTAGCTCCTATAAAACCATCTGCATTTCCTGAAAGATTTCCGATACCGTCGATGATATAGGACTGTCCCTTATTCAGGGTGACAGTCATTGTAGGATTGGCTGCTCCTGTACTGCCATTCGAAAACTGAACAGTAGGTTTATAATTGGAAATCGTAACGGTGGTATTATCTTCTGTGGCCAAAATACTGGTCATGAAATTCAGAATAGGGTTTATGACTGTAATGGGTGCTGTGGCTATATAGAAAAGCTTTCCGGTAGACGGGATCCCTTTGGATGTAATAATCTCCGCGTGATTGAATACCGAAAATCTCAGGTTAGCATAAAAAGGAAAATCTGCCTTTAGGTAAAGCCCTTTCGTTGTCGGAGTAAATAGATCGGTCTGTTGTGTGGTGATAATATAATCTCTCAAAACATCAAACTTCTGAGGATTATTTTTGCTGATATTTACCGTTCCGATCAGAATATTGTTGTTGTAAATGCTTACAGGGAAGGGAGTTGAACGATTGGTCGACATATAAAGTTTCTGATACGGATTGGGATTTCCCGTTCTGTCGACCATAGGTGCGAACCAGTGCTCTCTATCTAATTGTGCAAAAGCGGTAGAGAAAATATAAAATATAAGAAAAAAGGATAAAATTTTCTTCATTCAGCAGTTGATTTAGTACAAATTTAATAATAAAAACCGTTAATGTGTTGGAAAACCAATAAAAAACCACGATAATAAAATCGTGGTTTGTAATACTGTTGGCGGGGGCTGCCTTTGTCCGTTTTATGTTAATCCCTGTTTTTTACCAGGATCCAGCCTGTAAATTTAACAGGAGTCAGTTGCTTATTAGGTTCCTTCCAGACAATTTCATACCAGTAGCTTCCGGTGGATACTTTTTTATTGCCACCTATCGTTCCGTCCCATTGATAGCCGTTTGCCTTTTCTCCCTGATGGATCTTGCTTCCATATCTGTCATAAATATTGAATATAAGATCTGTTTTTCCTGACAGTGCAGCGTAATCGAGGATATCATTGATGCCGTCTCCGTTCGGGGTGATAACATTAATGATGTTCGGGTTGGTATAGTTTACACTTATGGGGTTGCAGTTATAAGAGTCCTTTACATATACAGTTCCGGTTCCTCTGGGAACTTCTGTAAATGTGCCGGATTCCTGCCAGTGAATATTGTCCAGTGAATATTGATAGGGGGCTGTGCCGGCAATAACATTGACAGTGAGATTGGTCGTGGAAATATCAATTCCGGTGATAACAGGCTGTTCTGCCGGGTATACTTTTACCGTTTGTCTTGTGATACAGTCTCCTGTTTTAAGATCTACCCAATAAACACCTACTCCAATATCAGTAACCGTTTGGGTTGTGGCTCCGGTACTCCATTGGTATCCGTTGAAATCCGGACCTGCATCTAAAACGGTGGTTTTTTCCATGCAAATGATCTGATCCTTTAATACCGTTGATTTTACAGGAGGAAGAACAACGAGAGTAACCTCAGCAATTCGGTAGCATCCGTTAGCATTAGTCACTTTTACGTAAGCCACTCCGTTAGGAGCAATATAATTGCCCGGGGTAGGGATTTCGTTCGTTCCGTTCTGTGCATCCGTTGGAGAAGGGTAATATGTTTTGATAATTCCCTGCTGAGATGTAACGGCAGCGGCGGTTAGGTTAAACACTGCGGCTGCAGGATTAGATTCAATAAAACAGGATCTCAAAGTGGCATTCGTTACTGCCGGACTTTCAGAAATAGTTAAATTGAGAGTTACTTCTTCACAATCAGTAAATTCAGGATCATTCCCACAGAATTTGTATACAAATGAATCAGGACCAAAATATCCAAAGTTCGGTGCATAGCTGATGACACCGTTGGAAGGATCAATAACAGCATTTCCATTCGCAGGGGGAGTGACAATAATAACAGATCCGGGAACATAGGCCTGGCTAGAGTTGGTAAACTGTGGAATAATAGTTTTTACCCCTTCACAGACGGTATCATTGACGTGGGTTTCAGTTAAGCATGTAAACACTTTATAAACCGGTGTAATAACCGGTGGGCAGGAACCTACGGTTATTCTTACGGTATAGTTTCCTGACTGGTTAGGCAGATAGGAGTTGTTTGTAGCTCCGGGGATAGGGGCATTGTTTCTGTACCATTGGTAAGACTCAAAGCTGTCGTCGACCTCAAGAACAATCCCGGGAATGCAGTCTCCCGTCTGCTTGGCGATGACCGGAATAGATGAAAACCCAGCGAAATAACCTCCGTATCCTACAACGCCACTTCCTCCGGAAATACCTGCCGTTACGGCTTTGGATGAAGTAATCGTCATATTTCCAGTAACATTCGGAACTGAATAAGAAACCCATGATGAAGTTCCCAATACAGGATAAGGACCTTGTGTGGCAGGAGGAGTTCCGTTGTTTACTGTGACCACGGCGCCTGCTTCTGTGAGAATATTCAATTTAACATTATTGGTGGTTGGAGGAAGGATATTGATCATTCCGATTTCATCAATTTTTCTTGGCAAATAGCAATTCAAAGGCGGAATATAATTGAAACCGATAGTTGCGTTGCTTGTTGCCACACCCGCAAGAAGCTGATAAACATATACATTTTTCGAGGTTTTAATATACATGTTGTAATGATCGTTTCCTTGATTAATGTAATTATTATTGTTGGTTTTATTTACCCTGTAATATTCACCTTCATTAAGAACGTAAACGGGAGTGGTTGCATTATTAATGTAAACTTCGGTTCCGTCTTCGGTGGCAACAATAAGGGCATCTTCCATTTTCTCGTTGATATTACCGTTTCCTTTTACGACTACAAATTCATTTCCCAATCGGTCAACGGGTACAGATTGATCCATGACAATATCAGAACCGTCCCAATACCCTCCCGCGGGGTCAATAGCAAACTGTCCATTGAAGTTTCCGTTGGTAACAGATATGGGCTTACTGGATTCTATTTTTGATCCTATGAAGCCGTCTTTATTTCCTACTTTATTACTGATACCTTCAATAATGTAAGATTGCCCTTTGTTTAAAGTAAAAGTTAAAACCGGTGTGCTAAGGCCGGTGTCTCCGTTTGTAAATTCGATTTCGGGAGCATATCCGGAGACGGTAACCGTAGTATTATCTTCTGTAGCTAAAATTCCTGCTGTGAAATTCAGAAGAGGATTGGTAGAAGATACCTGAATATCTTCAATAGGAGAAACAACGGCGTAGAATTTTGTCCCGATACCCGCTTTTCCTTTAGAAGTCAAAATTTCACCATGACTTGTTACTGAAAACCGGAATGTTACAAAATAAGGCTTGCTACCTTTTGTATAAAGCCCTTTATTTATCGGGTGAAAGAGATCTGAGGTCGCGGAGCTGATCATAGTACCTAAGGGAACTGAAAAAGTTTGGGGACTTCCTTTACTAATGGTAACTGTACCGATAACGGTATTATTGCTGTAGATGTCCACCGGAAAAGGTGTTGTGGAATCTGTTGAAAAATAAAGCGCTTGCTGGGGACTGGTTAGTACGGAGCTTCTGGCTGCCATAGGAGCAAACCAATGCTCGGTATCTCTTTGGCCATACAAAGAAAAAGGTATTGATAACAGGATCAATACGTAACTTAATAAAAGTTTTTTCATATAATTGGGAATTAGGATGATTACAAAAGTAATGTAATATTTAAAATATTCATACAATAGTGAATAAAAAAACCACGATTTCAAAAAATCGTGGTTTAACCTAATATTGTAAAACTTTGTAAAGCTTTGTTAGTCTATATTCTTAACAAGAATCCAGCCGGTATATTTTATCGGGGTCTTATTCTTGTTGGGCTCATTCCAGGTAATGTGATACCAGTAAGTACCTGTCAGGATCTTTTTGTCATAATGTCTTCCGTCCCATGTATAGTTATTGAATTTATCTCCGGTAAATATTTTGTTACCGTATCTGTCATATACAACGAATACGAGATTTTCTTTATATCCTAATTCCCTGTAATCGATATAATCGTTCACATTATCACCGTTAGGAGTAATGGCATTAACCAGATTAGGAACAGTAACTTCCACGGAAATAGGATCACAATTATAAAAATCTTTTACATAAAATGTATGTTGTCCTCTGGAAAGGCCTGTAAATACATTGGATTCCTGCCAATTCGTAACCCCGTCTACCGAATACTGATAGGGTGGCTTTCCTCCGTTTACAATTACGGTAGCGGTATTGTTTGTAATATCGATTTGTGTAATAACGGGATCAGGGGCTTTTTTAATGTTCACAACCTGAGTAATAAAACATCCGTTTTTGCCTAGAACGACGGTATACTGTCCGGCACTTACCGCTTGAATGGAAGGGGTGGTAGCGCCTGTGTTCCACTGGTAGGAATCATATCCGGGACCTGCATCAATACTGGTTCTTGCATCAATACAAATAAACTGGTCTACCAAAAGAGGTGACTTTTTGATCGGTTTTGCAACTAATGTGATCTGTGCGTTAGCCGTACACCCTTCATTGGTGGTCACCTTTACATAGATGATCCCGTCCAGAGATTGGTAATGTGCAGGATCTGCGATCATATTGGTTCCTGAAGTAAGGTTGGCCATTGTTTTGTAGAACTTCTTGGTAACTAATGGATAATCTGTCACCGGAGCAGTCGTCAGGTCGAACTCAGCATAAGGATCTGTATCGTACTGACATGCTTCAATGGTTGCATCTTTAATCACAAATGGAACCACTGTTAAATTCAGTGTAATCTCTTCACAATCTATAAATTCGGCATCATTGCCACAGAATTTATAAACAATTTTATCAGGTCCTAAATATCCCGCGGTGGGGGTATAGGTAATAGCGCCGGTTGAGGTATTCAGGGTTGCATTTCCATGAGTAGGAGCGGTAAGAATGGTTACCGTATTGGGAACAGGGGTTTGGGTAGAGCTGGTGAAAGCTGGAGTGATCACCGTTGTTCCGCAAATGGTAAGCTCTTTAGTCGTCTTTTTAAGACAGGTATATACTTTATATATAGGTGTTGTTACAGGAGGGCATGTTCCCATAGTTACTTTCACCGTAAAGTTTCCGGATTGGGTAGGTGTGTATGTGTTGGCAGTGGCTCCAGTAATGGCAACTCCGTTTCTGAACCATTGATAGGTTTCGTAGCTGTCGTCCACTTCGAGGACGATGCCGGGTACACATTCTCCTGTTTTCTTTGCAATAACCGGAATTGAGGAAAATCCTGCGAAGTATCCTCCATATCCTACGGCGCCACTACCTCCGGCAATACCTGCAGTAACTGCTTTTGTAGAAGCTACGGTCATATTCCCTGTGGCATTAGGAACAGAATAGGATACCCAGGCAGTTGTTCCTGATACAGGATAAGGGCCTTGAGCAACGGGTAACTGAGCATCATTGACTGTTACGGTAGCTCCTGCCTCTGTAAGGATGTTTAATTTTACGGTATTAGAGGTAGGAGGCAAAATATTAACCATCGCTATCTCGTCTATTTTTCTTGGTAAAAAGCAGTTGAGTGGTGGGATATAGTTAAATCCTACTGTCGCATTACTATTGTTAATACCTGCCAAAAGCTGATAAACATAAGCATTTTTAGAGGTTTTTACACGAAGATTATAATGCCCGTTCCCCTGATCAATATATTTATTGTTAAAAGTGATATTATCCGGTGAGTTTACGCGTTTCCACTGTCCTGCGTTTAGGGTAAAAAGAGCCTGTCCTTCGTTATTTACATAGACCTCAGTATTATCTTCTGTAGCAACAACCAATGCATCTTCCATTCCTTCTGAAATGTCTCCGTTTCCTTTTACCAAAACAAATTCGTTTCCTAACCTGTCAACAGGTACAGATTGGTCCATAATGATATCTGAACCGTCGAAACCATTGGGGGGAGTAAGGATTGCAAACTGACCGTTAAAATTTCCGTTGGTTACAGAAACCGGTTTGTCAGACTCTATCCTGGAGCCGATAAATCCTGTAGCGTTTCCCCCGGTTGAGCCGGATCCGTCGATAATATATGATTCTCCTTTGTTTAGGTTAACAGTGATGGTAGGATTTGTAGCGCCTGTAGTTCCGTTGGTAAACTGAACATTGGAAGCATAGCCCGAAACATTGACGGTTGTATTGTCCTCTGTAGCCATAATTCCTGTGGTAAAGTTCATAATTCCTCCCGCATTAAGGTAGGTAAGAGGAGCGACAACAGTGTAAAAAAGCTTGCCAATTCCAGCTTTTCCTTTTGAAGTTAAAATTTCACCGTGATTGGTCACTCCAAATCTGTAATTCACAAAATAAGGCTTTTCACCGTGAGTGTAAATTCCTTTATTAACCTTGGTGAATTTATCTGCGGAACCTGTTGTTACCATTACCGTGGTCATATTCACATTGGGGATAGCAGGAGTTGTCGGGAATTCAAATACTTTTGGATCTCCTTTTTTTATATTGACTGTACCAATAGGAACGCTGTTCCCGTTAGAGTCATTGGTATAAATAGTAACATCAAAAGGTGTTGTCGAATCTGTAGAAAAATACAGCCCCTGATAAAAAGAGGAATATGCTGTAGTAGTTGCCGCCATCGGCGCAAACCAATGATCGGTATCTCTTTGTGAAAAGAGTAAATTACACGTAAAAAAAACGAGTAATAAGCTGAGGAAAAATCTTTTCATATGTTTGGGAATTAGGATTTTTACAAAAGTAGTAAATATTTAAAATATTATCTGTAAAATATAAAGAATCGTGAATAATTATTCACGATTCTTTATTAAAATCCATCCTGAGTATGAAACTGTTAATTTCGTTTCGGGTTCTGTCCATTGCAATACGTACCAGTAGGTTCCGGTGGGTAAAGTTCTTCCGTCTTGTTTTCCGTCCCATGTATAAACGTTTTTAGCAGATTTGTAAACAATGGCTCCATATCTGTTTGAAACCTCAATGCCTACATTCTCTTTAATTCTTAATTCGGAGTAGTCAAGAACATCATTTATTCCGTCCCCATTCGGAGTAATGGCATTGATGATATTGATTATCAGAAACTCTTTTGTTACCGGAAGGCATCCGTCTGATCCCAGAACGTATACTTTATGTGTACCTCTTGATAATCCGTTAAATACATTTGAATTTTGATAATCAATCCCGTTTAAAGAATATCTGTAGGGAGGAGTTCCGCCTGTAACATGTACCGTAGCATTGTTTCCTGATACTTCAATTTTGGTGATAAGAGGTGCCTGGGCGGTGTTTACATTTACATATTGACGATAAACACACCCGTTCATTCCGAGGTCAACATAATAGCTTCCTGCAGCTGCCAGAATAGTTTGGGTCAAAGCACCTGTACTCCATTGGTAAGAAGTAAAGCCGGGGCCCGCATCCAGCATGATTTTATCATCAGAGCAGATCACCTGGTCATGAAGAGTGCCCGATTTTTGCGGAGATTTAAAATTAAGAGTTAACGTTCCCACATTCGGGCAGGCACCTGCACTTACCAATCTAATGTACCAGGTCGTAGTTGAGGTGATTGTTTGTGCAGCAGGGATAGCGTTGGTTGCATTTTGAGCATTCGCTAGAGAAGTGTAAAAAGTGAGGGTTACAGTGGGATCTGTCGTCAATAAATTTTTATAGTCACTAAGGTTGATGTTTTCAGAACCGTTCAAATTATTATCACAAACATCTGTGGTTGCAGCATTTGTTATTAAACTGATTTTATTTCCGATCGTAAAGTTGATTTGCCCTAAAACAGCAGGACAATCACCGCCAGGTGACTCTACTCTTACATAGACCACGGTATTGGCTGTATAGTTCCAGTTCGTTGGGAGGGTGTTTGTATTTCCTGCAGTAGCATCAGCTTGTGTTAAATAGTACTTGACATTAAAGCTTCCTGCACTGTTGACAATTTGTGAAGTAACATTGGAGAAATTCACAGGAATAATTCCGTCAAAATTATCATCACAAATATTGGCATTGAAATTATTAATATTCAGATTAGGTGAAGGAAAAGATGATAAAGTAATCTGTGCAACTTGTGAACATCCGTACGCTGAAGTTACCTGAGCATAAACAGTTCCGGTAGGGCCATTGTAAGTTGTGGGAGTCGTAATTGGCCCCGTTAAATTGGCATTCGTGAAATAAGTAACCGTTGTTCCGGGATTGGAGGTTACAACTGCCCCTGTTAAATCATATGTTCCGGTTCCGCTTGCATTTGTACAAGATGTAAGAGACGCACTATTTACATGAAGAACGTCTGTATTGATTACAATTTTAAAATATTCAAAATCAAAAGGATTTCCGTTACCCTGGATATAATATATAAATGAATCTGTTGTATTGACTGTGGTCGGATTTGGGGTGTATACAATTTGCCCTGTTACCAGATTCACCGCCGCTGTGCCTGATGTCGGAGGAGAAATAATGCTCGTTAAAGAAGGCACTATGCTCTGCGTTGAAGCAGTAAAAATCGGAGTGATGGTTTGGGTACCGCAAGAGCCGATGGTGAAGGTTGTTGTGGTAATCGGGGGGCATAATGTGTAATCATACACTGCGGTCATTCTTGTTTCACAGCTGTTCTTTGTGATCTCACAGGTATATGCACCCGCTCCGTATAACTCGGGATTAATGGAGTAACTGTTAGCACCCGGAATCAGGACTCCGTTCAGATACCATTGGTAGGCGTCATAGGAGCTGTCTACCTGAAGAAGCATACCCGCGTAGCAGTCTCCGGTTTTTGTAATCGTGGGAACAGAAGAAAAGCCGGCAAAATATCCACCGTATCCGACAGCTCCGTTACCTGCCGCAATACCTGCTGTGACAGGTTTGGTAGAAGAAATGGTAATATTTCCTGTGACACTCGGGATGGAATACGTAACCCAGTTAGGATTTCCTGTAACAGGAGCCGGCCCGGCACTTGCCTGAATCGGATTACCATTGATGGTTACCGCAGCCCCCGTTTGGGTAATGATGTTCAGTCTTGTATTGAAGGTGTCCGCCCCGATCTTGTTAATATATCCGATCTCATTGATCTCCTGTGGTAAAAAACAGCTTAGAGGCGGAATAAAGTTCATTCCTCCTGTTGCATATATATTTCCTGTAGAGGTACCTGCGAGAAGCTGGTATACATAGATATTATTGTTTGCAGAAATACTCATATTGTAATTCCCGTTATTTTGGGTTACATAGTTATTTCCCTGTACAATATAATACTGTCCGGCGTTAAGATTTACACTATTCAGCAGGTTCCCATTCACCGTAAGTTTGGTGTTGTTTTCGGTAGCTACCACCACTGCCACTTCCATACCCGAATTAGCGGGCCCGTTACCTTTCATCACAACAAAATCTTTTCCCAGTCTTTCTACCGGAACAGACTGATCCATCAGGACATCAACATTCGTGCTGTTAAAATTGGTATAGATGCTGTTAAAATTTCCGTTAGTTACAGAAATGGGCTTGTTAGCCACAATTTTCGCTCCCACCAATCCGGTGAGGTTAATTGGATTGAGATTACTTTGAGCCTCAATAATATAGGATTTTCCTTTGTTAATGGTAAAGGTTCTCGAAGTGGCCGAAACGCCGTCAGAAAAAACAACTCCCGGATTATATCCTGAAAGCGTCACCGTGGTATTGTCCTCCGTAGCCGTAACCCCAATTGTAGAGTTTACATAAGGTTTAGCCGTTGTATTGGGTGCCATTCCCACAAAAAAGGTTTTCCCTAGTCCTGCGGAACCTTTAGAGGTCACAAATTCTGCCTGATCGGAGACCGTAAATCGATAACTCGCAAAAAACTTTTTACCTCCTTTTACATAAAGTCCCATAGGAGTAGAGGTAAATAGATTGGAGGGCGTTGAGGCAATCATCATATTATTAGGGATGTTTACCTGCGCGGGATTTCCTTTACTCAGCTGGACAGTAGAGATCACATTGTTGTTGTTATAAACCTGAACCGGAAATGGGGTTGTCTCATTCGTGGACAGGTAGAGAAAACCTTTTGGGGTTCCCTGTAGAGAACTTGCTGACATTGGAGCGAACCAATGTTCGAGATCTAATTGGGCATTAAAGGTTACACAAAGAAACACACAAATACTTAGTAGAATTTTTTTCATGTTTATTAATAAAGGGGTGCAAATGTACCTATTAATAAGTGAATTTTTATATGAATTTTTCTTCATATATCCTACAATGCGTAATTATGTAAATATTTAATAATGAGTTAATATTGATGGGTTTTTATCATAGAATAAATAAAAAAATCCCGATGAAATTTTCATCGGGATTAATATGTTAAAATCTAAAAAGATTAAAGGCTGATTCTGATGAATCCGGTAACTTTAAGATCTCCGTTTACAGACTTCACATAGTCAGCAACTGATATAGAGCTGTCTTTGATGAAATCCTGGTGTACTAAAGTATTATCTTTATAGAATCTCTGCATTTTACCTTTCAGGATATTGTCAATAATGTTTGCAGGCTTACCTTCTTCTACAAGTTTGTGTCTTTCGATTTCTAATTCTTTATCGATAGTTTCCTGAGAAACAGAAGTTTCATCAAGAGCGATCGGGTTCATTGCAGCAGCTTGCATAGAAACAGCTTTAGCAGCCTCGTCAGAACCTTCTACTTTTGCAGAAAGAGAAGTGATAGCAGCGATTTTGTTTCCAGCATGGATGTAAGCTCCTAAGAAAGGACCTTCGATTCTTTCGAATGCACCAATCTCAATTTTCTCACCGATAACACCTGTCTGCTCGATTAATTTTTCAGCAACAGTGATTCCGTGGAAATCTGTAGCCAATAATTCTTCTTTAGTAGCAGCGAAGATTGCCATTTCAGCTAATTCGTAAGCCAGTTCTACGAAAGCTTCATTTTTACCTACGAAGTCAGTCTCACAGTTTAGAGAGATAATAGCACCCAAAGTGTTATCTTCGTTCACTCTAGCGATGACAGCACCTTCTGTAGATTCTCTGTCAGCTCTGTTAGCAGCAACTTTCTGTCCTTTTTTTCTAAGGATATCTACTGCTTTTTCGAAGTCTCCTTCAGCTTCAACTAAAGCTTTTTTGCAGTCCATCATACCTGCACCTGTTTGGTTTCTCAATTTTGCTACGTCTGCAGCAGCTGGTGTATAAGACATAATATCTATTATTTTTTTATTGTAAGATTAGTATTAATTTTCAGCTTAATTTTAAAGCGATGCAAAGATAATGATTTTAATGATAAACTAAAAAATGACTTTTTGCGTTATTTGTATATTTAATAAATTTTTAAATGTTCAGTTAATGAAAAAAATACTACTTCTGCTGTTTTTGTGCATTTTTACTTTAGGCTTTTCCCAAAAAAAGAAGAAAGCAAAATCTAAGGCTGTTGCTGAAAAAGAGACCCTTATTATCTATACAGAGCAGGATGCTGAAAGTACGAAGGAAGCAAGAATAATTGCGGGTTTTTTGAAACAAAACCCCGGGCATGCGAAGACCGATTACTTTAAAAGAAAGTTAATTGATATTATCATGGCCGATAATTCTCCGGAAGCCAAACCTTCCATCACCCCTTTAAGCAGGACTGAAGTTGCAGCCATGGCAAAAAATGAATCAAAAACTTCCCAAAATAAAACATTGGCTGCCAGTTCAAAAGCAAATTCTGAAGGATCTGCCGGAAATCTGAGTTCTGCTGCTGCAAATGTGAGTAAAAAAGCTGAACCTTCCGAGAGAAATAAGAAAACAGCCAAGATGTTGACCCATCTTTTTAATAATGATCCTACTGATAAAGAAGCGTACATTAATATCAGAAACAGATCAAAATGCAACCTGATCGTAAAAATCACCGGGAAAAAATATTACAACCTGGATGTTCCCGCAAGCGGTCAGAATTTTATCTTAATAGATAAAGGAGAATATGTATTAACAACGATGGTCTGTGATGCCAAATATTCATCGCTGAAAAATATTAATAAAGATATTGAAATCGAGCTCAATTTAAGAGATGAGTAAAGAGGTTGCTTATACCATTTCATCTTTGAAATTTCCTTTACATTATTCAACCCCTGAGGGGTTATAACATCATTGAATATGTATTCATCGGGTTTCGCCTGACGCTACTGATATTTAACCTATCAAGGTAGATTCAAAAAGAAAAAGGTATTGCAATTTAATCAGATCTCAAAATTACAACTAAACTATACAAAAAACGGTTAAGAAAATTTTTCTTAACCGTTTTTATTTTATCCTTTAAACTGTCCCATTGCGATAAATTTATCTTGTCTCTGGGTTTCCAGTTCTTTTCCTGTAAATTTCGAGAACGCTTTGATGTTCTGTAAAATTGAAGTCTTTAGGTTCTGATATGTAGCTTCGGGATCATAATGCGCACCACCCAGTGGTTCTTCTACGATTCCGTCAATGAATTTTTCTCTTAAAGCATCTTTGGGAGTCAGATTCAATGCATTCGCAGCATCTTCTTTGTGATCCCAGTTTCTCCAAAGAATAGAAGAACAGCTTTCAGGAGCAATTACCGTGTACCAAGTATTTTCCAACATATATACTTTGTTACCAACGCCAATTCCTAATGCACCGCCACTCGCTCCTTCACCGATAATATAAGTGAAAATAGGAGTTTTAAGCATGGTCATTTCGAAAATATTTCTTGCAATGGCTTCACCCTGACCTCTTTCTTCGGCTTCCAGTCCGGGGTAAGCTCCCGGTGTATCAACTAAAGTAACCACAGGAATGTTGAATTTCTCAGCAAGCTTCATTAATCTTAAAGCTTTTCTGTAGCCTTCAGGGTTCGGCATTCCGAATCTTCTGTGTTGTCTTTCTTTAGTCGTTCTTCCTTTCTGAGTTCCAATGATCATTACTTTCTGCCCGTCCAGGGTAGCAATACCTCCAATCATTGCAGGATCATCGGCAAAATTTCTGTCTCCGTGAAGTTCCAGGAAGCTACCTTTGTCTACCATACCGTTGATATAATCCAATGTATAAGGACGATTGGGGTGACGAGATAGTTGTACTCTCTGCCAAGGTGTAAGGCTGCCATAGATTTCTTTTTTCTTCTCTATGATTTTATCCTCTATCTGGCTACATGCTAATTTTACATCAACACCACTTTCTTCTCCTACTAAAGAACATGTTTGGTATTGATCCACTAATTCTTTTATAGGAAGTTCGAAACTTAAATATTCCATTTCTTGAAGTAAATTAAATCTTTCAAATGTATGAAAAATTATGAAAACCTATTTAAAATTATTGATTGCATTGTTTATTCTTAGGATAGTTTCCTCTTTTCCAAGGATTTCCATGATGTCCGGAACGTCCGGTCCTTTCAATTCTCCTACTAGTGATAAACGCAATGGCATCATTACTTTACCCATTCCAAGTCCTTTATTTTCCGCGAAATCGTGAATGCCCTGCTTTAAATTTTCAGCATTAAATTCCGCATTTTCTAAACCTGAAGCAAATTCTCCTAAAATGACAGAAGTTTCGTCATTCCAAGCTTTTTTAGATGCTTTTTCATCGTAAGTACGAGGTGCTTCGAAGAAAAATTTTCCGCTTTCGTAAATATCAATTGGGAAAGTAGCTCTTTCTTTCATCAAATGAATGATTCTTAAAAGTTTTTCATCCGAAATACTTAAATTAAGGTCAGAACTTTTCAAGATAGAAAGAATTTCTTCATTAGATTTTAACTGAAGATATTGATGGTTGAACCATTCTGCCTTTTCTTTGCTGAATCTTGCTCCCGCTTTGTGAACTTTATTTAAATCAAATTCCTTAGCCATTTCGTCCAGTGACAAAATTTCTTTGTCATCAGCAGGGGACCAGCCTAAAAGAGCTACCATATTGATAAATGCTTCTGGCAGGTAACCGCTTTCTCTGTATCCTTTTGAAACATTTCCGGTTGCCGGATCTGTAAAATTCAACGGGAAAACCGGGAATCCGAATTTGTCACCATCTCTTTTACTGAGTTTACCTTTTCCTTCTGGCTTTAAGATCAAAGAAAGGTGTGCAAATTGCGGCGCCTCCCAACCCATTGCTTCATAAAGTAAAGTATGAAGCCCTAAAGACGGCAGCCATTCTTCACCGCGAATAACGTGAGAAATTTCCATCTCATGATCATCCACGATATTGGCGAAATGATACGTTGGCATTCCGTCGTTTTTAACTAAAACTTTATCATCTAAAGTATTGGTATTTACGGAAGAATTTCCTCTGATAATATCAACAAGATTCAAGGTTCTGTCAATCGGCATTTTAAATCTTACTACATAGGGCTGTTTTTCTGCCAGCAATTTCTGAACTTCTTCCTCAGAAAGAGAAAGGCTGTTTCTCAGCTGATTTCTTGTTTTGTTATCATAAGAAAATACATCACCTCTTGCCTCATATTCAGCACGGATAGCGTCTAATTCTTCAGCCGTATCAAAAGCGATATACGCATAATCTGTCTTTAAGATCTGCTCTGTATACCTATCGTAAATATCTCTTCTTTCAGATTGTCTGTAAGGGGCAAATTTTCCTCCTTTTTTAGGACTTTCATCGGCTATAATTCCACACCATTCCAATGCTTCTTCAATATAATCCTCGGCTCCTTCCACATATCTGGCAGTGTCTGTATCTTCAATTCTCAATACAAATTCACCACCTTGATTTTTAGCAAAAAGATAGTCGTATAGTGCGGTTCTTACGCCTCCTAAATGCAAAGGTCCCGTGGGACTTGGAGCAAAACGTACTCTTACTTTGTCCATTTCAATTAAAATTTTGATGCAAATTTACTTAAACTAAGCTAAAAAGATAAATTTATTTCAAAGTAATCAGTATAGCAAAGAGATGATCAAAACTGTTTTTTAAGAAAAATAAAATTCAGATTAAAATTTATATCTGATTGAAAAAGAATGGATAGAATAGTGTATTTTTGTGCAATTTTCATATAACCATGACAAAAATTAAGAAACAAAATAAATTATCTTTCTATATTCAGGGTTTTTCCAGGGGATTTTTATCTGTAAAATCCCACGATAAAAAAATTGACAGTCTTTATAAAAAGATGTCAAAAGAAGAATTACAGAATGTAGACTCAAGGGTAGATTATTATAATAAAATAAATTCCGAAGTTAAAGTAAATCATATAGGTACTACTATTCAGGATTTATTGAAGCCCAGAACTCCCAAAGCCTATTATTTTGATACGTATGAACACGCCAGATATTTCCCTAAAGATCTAAAGATAGATTATGCTTTTGGGGATGTTAATACGATTTTGGATTTTCCGATGATTACCAAAAGCAGACCTATTCATGGAGGTAATGATAATAATATTCTGTTAAATCTTGATAAAGCCAGGCATTTTGTTTCTGTGCAGGACAATCTGGAATTTGAAGGTAAAAAAGATCTGATGATTGGAAGAGCAGCAGTTCATCAGGAGCACAGAAAAAGGTTTTATGAAAAATATTTCAATAATCCGATTTGCGATTTAGGTCAGGTGAACAAAAACGGTGGAAATCCGGATTGGATAAAGCCCAAAATATCTATTGATGAGCACTTAAAAAATAAATTTATTTTAAGTCTTGAAGGGAATGATGTAGCAACCAATTTAAAATGGATCATGTCTTCAAATTCAATTGCGGTAACTCCACCGCTAAAAATGGAAACATGGTATATGGAGGGAACTTTAATACCGGATGAACATTTTATCTGTATTGATGAAAATTATGAAAATCTTGAAGAGAAACTTCAGTATTATCTAGAACATCTAAATGAAGCCAAGGATATCATTGAAAATGCAAAAGAATACAGAGCCAAATTTGGTAATAAAAATATTGAAAATTTAATATCACTTTTGGTTTTAAAAAAGTATTTTGACTACATTCGCTAAAAAAATATCGAATTATGTTAGAAATTGGAGAAAGACCTTGGGGCAAATATTATGTGTTAGCGGATGAGCCTAATTATAAATTGAAAAGAATCGAAGTTGATCCAGGACAAAAGCTTTCTTATCAATACCACCATAAAAGACAGGAGCAATGGACTATCATTGAAGGCGATGCAACAATTGTCTTAGACGATAAAGAAATTAAATTGGCTTATGGTGAAAGTATTTTTATCCCATTGGGTGCAAAACACAGAATGATGAATCTTTCTGATAAGCCCGTTGTTTTCATCGAAGTTCAGACAGGAACTTATTTTGGTGAAGATGATATCGTAAGGATTGAGGATGAATATGATAGAAGTTGATATTTAAAATATGAATGAAATTTCACTTTTAATAGGACTAAAAAATAATCTAGAGTATTCCCAGAAATTTTACGAAAATACACGCACTAACTTTCCGGAGCAGGAAATCGTATTTGTAAGTTTCGGGAGTACAGACGGAACCCACGATTGGCTCGATTCATTAAACGATCCCAATCTTATTTATTATTATTCCGAAGAAAGTAAATCATTATCCGACACTTATAATAAAGCCATACAAATTGCATCTAAGGAATATGTTTGTTTCCTGCATAATGATATGGTACTGGGACATCATTTTATAGATAATCTTCAAAAGCATTTATCTGAAGATAAAATTGTTTGTTATAAAGCTGTTGAACCTCCTGTTTTTGCCGGTGATCCGAGATCTTGGAAAACAGTTGAAGATTTTGGAAGTGATTTTTCTAATTTTCAGTATGATAGTTTCTTTACATTTGAAAATGAAAATGTAAAAAAATATAACGAATTAATATCCGTAAATGATACTACTTTTTTTATTTCTGTATCAAGGAAGAAATTGATAGAAATAAAAGGGCTTGATCCTTTATTTTTTCCCATGTTTTGTGAAGACGATGATCTGATCATTAGATTGAAACTTAATGGGGTTAAATTATTTCTAGCTCAAGGAAGTATGGTTTATCACTTTGTAAGTAAAACTTCAAGATTTTCGGAAGAGTTTTCGAAAAAGACAAGAATTGTTGAAGAAAATTCTTTTAGAAATTTTACGAGAAAATGGCATTTTTACACCTATAGTCAAATTAAAAAAACATTTAATATAGGTTTTGTTTTAAAAAATACCACAGATGATATAATTAAGGCTATAGAACCTTTTGCAACTACCATATACACAGATGATATCAATTTAGTAAATTCTTATTTGGAGAAAGAAAAATTACAATCTAAAGTTGATATAGAAGCGAAATTTAAAGCTTTAAAAACTGAAAAAAATAATGATATTATCATTACGATCAATAGTAAAAAATGGAAAAGTAAATCGCAAAAAATAGTAAATAATATTCCCGAAATCATAGATAAATTAGGATCAAAAAAGACATTTTCAAAAATGTTTTTTGGATTTGATAAAGTATATATAAAGTATGGAATTAAAATTGAGATTCTGAATAAACAATCTTATGAATATCAAAATGTAAACAAATCTTATAATGAATTTTTTTAATCTTTTTAGTGGCACTACTATTTCTTATGGAATTACAGTAAATAACGAAGTAAAAGAGATTAAAGTTCTTTTAGATATTTTAATTACTCTGATTGATAAAACGGATGAAATTATCGTCTTACAAGATACAACAAACGAAACAAAAGAAGTTACTGAAATTTTGTATTCTTACGGAGATAAAATTAAAAGAATTACCTCTAAGTTGAACGGCGATTTTGCAACTTTTAAAAATAATTTAATTAAAGAATCTAATAAAGATTATTTATTTCAAATTGATGCAGACGAATATCCTAAGGATATATTGATAAAGAATTTAAAATGGTTTTTATTTAAAAATAGAAAAGCTGATTGTATTTTGGTTCCCAGGATTAATATTGTGAATGGGATCACAGAAGAATATATAAAAAAATGGAATTGGAAAGTTGATGATAGAAATTATGTGAATTTTCCTGATTTTCAAATGAGACTGTTTAAATTGAATAAGAATATTTTTTGGAAAAATAAAATCCACGAAGTTTTAACCAATTATAATAATCCAAAAGAACTGCCAACATTCAATGGTGATTATTGTTTGGTGCATATTAAAGAAATAGAGAGACAAAAAAAGCAGAATGCTTTTTATGATACATTATAAGCTTATAAAGGAAATATAATATTTGATGAAGATAAAACTTATTTATGATCTTGAAATAATTGGAAATTCTTATAAGATTAATCAAACCGGAATATTTAGAGTTGCTTACGAACTTTTTAGCCGCTTTCTGTCGAGGAAAGAATTAGAACTTTTTTATTCTAATTTTAATTTTAATAATCATAAAGAAACCCATTCCAAAATTGAACGTTTTCTTTCTGAGAACTCTTTAAGAGTAAAAACGGTAAATAGCTGCGATAGAGTAAAGTTTATTCCGTTCAGAAAAGAAAAGCCTTTTAGAAAGCTGTATAATAAATTAAATATTTTTGATTATAAAATTAATTATAACCAAAATATTTCTGAAGGACATATTTATCATTCTTTATATTATCCGATCCACCGGAGTTTGGAGAATTTTGCGAATCTAAAAAAAGTAGTTACCATTCATGATTTAATTCCCATTTTATTTCCTGAATATAACGCCAATACAAAACTACTAGATTCGGTAGTTAAAAGTATAGGAAAAGATAATTATGCTATCTGTGTATCTGAGAATACCAGAAAAGATTTACTTACCTATGCACCGTATTTAGATCCCAATAAAGTTTTTGTAAGCAGGCTTGCTGCCGCTCCCGAGATTTTTTATCCCTCGAAAGATATGGAAAGAAATCTTGAAATAAAAAGAAAATATAATCTTCCGGATAAATATATTTTAAGTCTCAGTACATTAGAGCCGAGAAAAAATATAGATCATCTTATCAGAGTTTTTGTAAAAGCACTTAATCAATATAACATGGAAGATCTGCATCTTGTTTTAGTCGGAGCAAAAGGTTGGCAATATGACAAGATCTTTGAGGAATATGAAAATTCAAAGGAACTAAAAGAAAAGATTATCATTACCGGCCGGATACCGGATGAAGAACTTGCACCAATTTACAGCAATGCCAATGCATTTTACTATATGTCTCTATATGAGGGTTTTGGCCTTCCACCTTTAGAGGCTATGCAGTGCGGAGTGCCGGCGGTAACATCTAATAATTCATCGTTGCCTGAGGTAGTGGGAGATGCTGGCATAATGTTGGATGCTAATGATGAAGAGGCTTTGTCTGAGACTATTTGGAAATTGTATAGCGATGAAAAGTTTCGAACAGATTATGCGGAGAAAGCTTTAGCCAGATCAAAAGAATTTTCCTGGGAAAAAGCGGTTCATGAGCATATCGAGATATATTCTAAAATACTACAATAGAAAAAGAAGATTTTGAAGAAAAAACTTTTGTATTTTATGCCTGATAATCCTATGTCAGGAAAAGCAGGAAATACGACGAGACTCAATCAGTTATTAACTTATTTTAATCATATTGAGAACTTGGAGGTGACATTTGTTTCATTAAAAGATTGGGGGTTGTGGAAAGAGGAGGAAAAAAAGCAGTTTTCTGAAAAGTATCATCATATTAAATTAATTCTTTTAGATAAAAAGCATAAAAGCAATTTCTTGAAATATTTCTTTTTGTATAAGATTCCGTTTTTTTTCAAAAGAAATTCTATTGACATGACAAGCTGGATATTGAGAAAAGAATTTTCAGAAATTGCGAATGATGAACATTTTGATCATATTATTGTTAGCTATGCGAGCTGGGGAAAAATTATTAATAAAATAAAAAGTACCTCCAATTGTATTATTGATACTCACGACTTTATTACCGCGCAAAAAAAAAGTAATAGAAAAAAAATTGGGAAATTTTTTCAGGATGAAATTAATATTCTGAATACATTTAATGAGATTTGGACGTATTCTGTAGAGGAGGAGTATATATTTAATCAATTTACCAACAAAAAGGTGCTTTACCTTCCTATACCGTTTCCTCAAAAGAACTTAGCGCAGAAAAAAAATATATGGAAGTACGATATTATTTTTATAGCCAGTAATAATCCTCATAATATTCAGGGGATTTATTGGTTTTTAGAAAAAGTTTTACCTTATTTGCAGGAAAATAGAATAATCCATATTATTGGGAAAATTGGTGAAGAGATTAAAAAATCATATCCAAATGTAATTATTCATGGAATGGTAGAAGATTTGCAGGAGTACTATGATAATGCAAGAATGGCTATTTGTCCTATGCTTACCGGAACAGGCGTTAAGATTAAAGTATTGGAATCTTTAAGCAATAATATACCGGTTGTTACCAATACACGTGGAGTGGATGGCCTTTCGCAAAAAAATGATAATGGATGTTTGGTTACAGACGATGAAGTGGAATTTGCACATTATATTGAAACTCTTTTTAAAGATGATGCATTTTACGAATTGATGAGAGGAAAAGCTCACAATTTTATTAAAAATAATCATAGTCTGGAAAAAGAAGAAGCATTTTTTAAAAATAAATTTTCCTAATTATTCATTATTCGTCGTAAACTATGGCAAAGATTTTAATTGACCTTGAACGTCTTAGGTATCCCAACTCAGGTATTGCCAATGTGTTTCGAAATCTTACGAAGGGATTACTTGAAAGTAATTCTAAATTTGAGATCGCTTATTTTGGAAATAAAGAACAGCTTGGAAAGTTTAAAAATATACAGGCCTGTGTTTTCTGGAATAAGACCCATAAGTTTTTTGAGCGTTTCAGTGGTCAGTTTGACTTGATCCATGTAAGTCATCAGCTTTCATCTTATTTTCATCGCAATTATAAAAATACCCTTAAAATCGTAACACTTCATGATCTAAATTTTTTACATGAAAACCTCACTGAATCCAAAAAAAGAAAAATGCTGGGGAAGGTGAGAAGTAACGTTAAAAATGCGGATTATATCGTTTGTATCTCTGAATATGCCAAAAAGGATTTAATACAGAATAAAGGGCTTTTTACATTTAATAAACTTAAGGATATTGTTGTCATTCATAACGGGATTCAACTTCCTGAAGATAAAGAATATGATTTGGGAAAATACCGTTTTCTAAAGAATATAAAATATATCCTCAACATTGGTGTGCTCTTTAGCAAAAAGAATCAGCTGACTTTAATTGAAATGTTACCCTATATCGATAAAGATTTGGTTCTTTTGGCTTCGGATGAAAGGCAGCCTTATGCAGATGAGGTTAGAAAAAGAATTAAAGACTTAAATCTGGAATGCAGGGTTCATTTTCTGAGAAATGTTTCTGAAGAAGAAAAGTATGCTATTATACAGCATTGTGAAACCATGTGTCATCCATCGATAGCAGAAGGTTTTGGAATTCCGCCTATAGAAGCTATGGCATTTGGGAAACCGGTATTCCTTTCAAGATATACCAGCCTTCCCGAGATTGGCGGAGATCAGGCTTTTTATTTTGATAATTTTGAACCTAAAGCCATGAGTGCTCTTTTTCAGGAAAAAATGACGATTTATAACAGGAATAAAGAAGTGATGAGTGAGGATATAAAAAATTGGACAAAGCAATATAGTTATAAAGCCATGTCCAATAATTATCTTAAGTTTTATGAAAAAATTCTTAATCAGAATTAATTCCCAAATTCTAATACTGTTTTTTCAATAATTTTTACACAATCTAATAATTGCTCTTCAGTAATTACCAAAGGTGGTGCCAATCTGATGATATTTCCGTGAGTTGGTTTAGCCAGTAAGCCGTTTTCTTTTAATTGTAAACAAATATTCCATGCAGTAGAGCTGTCTGGAGTATCATTGATTAAGATTGCATTAAGTAAACCTTTTCCTCTTACTTTAGTGATCAGGCTTGTTTTGTCGATCAGTTTTTCGATTTTGCTTCTGAATAATTTTCCTAATTCTTCCGCTCTTTCAGATAATTTTTCTTCTTCAACAACATTTAAAGCTGCAACTGCAACCGCACAAGCAATCGGGTTTCCTCCGAAAGTAGAACCATGTTGTCCGGGCTTAATCACATTCATGATTTCATTGTTTGCTAAAACTGCTGAAACAGGATACATTCCGCCAGAAAGTGCTTTTCCTAGAATCAAAATATCAGGCTGAACATCTTCGTGATGACAAGCAATTAATTTTCCGGTTCTTGCAATACCTGTCTGAACTTCGTCTGCAATAAAAAGAACATTGTGTTTTTTACACAGTTCAGAAGCATTTTTAAGGAAGTTTTCATCCGGAACATATACTCCGGCTTCTCCTTGAATAGGTTCAACTAAAAATGCTGCAATATTATCTGCTTCATTTTTTAAAACTTCTTCTAAAGCATTGATATCGTTGTATGGAATTTTGATAAATCCAGGAGTGAAAGGTCCGTAATTTTGATTGGCATCAGGGTCATTCGAGAAAGAAACAATGGTTGTTGTTCTTCCGTGGAAATTGTTTTCGCAAACAATGATTTTTGCTGCGTTCTCTGAAATTCCTTTTACTTCGTAGCTCCATTTTCTGGCTAATTTTACGGCAGTTTCCACAGCTTCAGCACCGGAATTCATGGGTAAAACTTTATCAAATCCGAATAGAGTAGTGATCTTTTGTTCGTATTCTCCTAATTTCGAGTTGTAAAATGCTCTTGAAGTTAAGGCTAATTTTTTAGCCTGCTCCACTAAAGCATCTACAATTTTAGGATGAGAATGCCCTTGATTCACAGCAGAATACGCTGAGAGAAAATCATAATATCTTCTGCCTTCCACATCCCAAACAAAAACGCCTTCTCCTTTGTCTAGAACAACTGGAAGAGGGTGGTAGTTGTGAGCGCCATGTTTGTCTTCAAGGTCAATAAAATACTGTGAGTTTTTTGCTGTTTCTACTGTTGACATATATTTTGGTTTTGGACAAAGTTAAACATTATAAATGATATTCCTCAGCAGAGATCTTATCCGTCATAAGTGCTTGTCTGAGGTGTAAATTAAGGCATATCAGGATAAGTTGGATATCCCGTTTAATTTAATTATTGATTACGGTGATAATATCTTTTCTGCCAACTTTGTCAAAGTTCTGAACTTTGACAAAGTTTTTTTATAAAAGAAAAACTGCCTCCAAAGAGACAGTTTCAAGTTTTCTATTTTAAATAATCTTAGAGGCTGTTTAAATTTTATTGCCAAAAATTTTTATAGCTATTTTGAGATGGATTTTTTGCTTCGTGTTTGCAGATTTAGCGGGCCAAATCAAAAATAGGAAGTGAAAAATACGCTCAAAAGAGCATCAAAATTGAGCAAAGATCAACTTCATTAAGGATAATAAATAAAACGGTAAAATTTTAAACAGGCTCTTAGTGATTATCATATTTTTTATCCATTACAAAATCCTCCATGAATTTCGTCGTGTAGTTTCCTGCAAGATAATCTTCATTATCCATTAGTTGTCTGTGGAAAGGAATAGTTGTTTTTACTCCTTCAATATAGAATTCTTCCAACGCTCTTCTCATTTTTGCAATCGCTTCTTCGCGAGTTTGAGCCGTCGTGATCAACTTAGCAATCATTGAATCGTAGTTTGAAGGAATTGAATATCCAGAATATACGTGAGTATCTACTCGGATTCCGTGTCCGCCAGGAATATTTAATCCGGTGATTTTTCCCGGAGAGGGTCTGAAATCAGCATAAGGATCTTCCGCGTTGATTCTACACTCAATAGAATGCAATTTCGGATAATAATTAATACCTGAAATCGGAGTTCCTGCAGCCAAAAGAATTTGTTCTCTGATTAAGTCATAATCAATAACCTGCTCAGTAATAGGGTGTTCTACCTGAATTCTCGTATTCATTTCCATGAAATAGAAATTTCTGTGCTTGTCTACAAGGAATTCAATAGTTCCTACCCCTTCATATCCAATGAATTCTGCTGCTTTTACCGCTGCTTCACCCATTCTCTCACGAAGATCATCAGTCATGAAAGGAGAAGGTGTTTCTTCCGTTAATTTCTGATTTCTTCTCTGAACTGAACAGTCTCTTTCAGAAAGGTGGCAAGCTTTACCAAATTGGTCACCTGCTACCTGAATTTCAATATGTCTGGGCTCTTCAATCAGTTTTTCCATGTACATCCCTCCGTTTCCGAATGCAGCCACAGCTTCCTGAATTGCAGATTCCCAGTGTTCTTTAAGATCTTCAGCTTTCCAAACAGCTCTCATCCCTTTTCCACCACCACCGGCAGTCGCTTTGATCATTACAGGATAACCTGTTTCTTCAGCAGTTTTTACAGCGTGCTCGTAAGATTCGATCAAACCGTCAGAACCAGGTACGCAAGGTACTCCGGCAGCTTTCATGGTCGCTTTAGCATTTGCTTTGTCTCCCATTTTCTCGATCTGTTCCGGAGAAGCACCAATAAATTTGATACCATTTTTCTGGCAGATTCTTGAGAAGTTAGCATTTTCAGATAAGAATCCGTAACCTGGGTGAATCGCATCTGCATTTGTAATTTCTGCAGCAGCAATAATGTTAGGGATTTTCAGATATGAGTCTTTGCTCATTGCAGGACCAATACAAACAGCCTCGTCAGCAAATCTTACATGAAGACTGTCTTTATCGGCAGTAGAGTATACCGCCACAGTTTTGATTCCCATTTCTTTACAAGTACGTAAGATACGCATTGCAATCTCGCCACGATTGGCAATTAATATTTTTTTGAACATCTTCTTCAATTTGAAAATTAGATAATTTGAAAATTAGATAATGTTATTTTAATGTAGAATTTAATCTAACATCTAATGTCTAACATCTAACCTCTTAATTAAGATGGATCTACCAGGAATAATGGTTGGTCGTATTCTACAGGGGTAGCATCATCAACTAAAATCTTAACGATTTTTCCGCTTACTTCAGAATCAATTTGGTTGAATAATTTCATTGCTTCGATTACGCAAACAACTTTACCAACAGAAACTTCGTCACCTACATTTACGAATACGTCTTTATCAGGAGATGGCTTTCTGTAGAAAGTTCCGATCATTGGAGATTTAATCGTGATATATTTGCTGTCATCAGATGCAGCTTCAGTTTTTTCAACAGCAAGAGCAGCAGGAGTTGTTACTGGTGCAGGAGCAGCAGCCACTTGCTGAGGAGCAGTGTGGTAAACTGCAGGTTGAGCATAAGCAACTTCGCTTCCAGCTAATGGAGTTTTAATAGTGATTTCGAAATCTTTAGTTTTGTACTTCACCTCAGAAACCTCTGCCTTAGATACAAACTTGATAAGATTTTGTATGTCTTTAATGTCCATAAATTTGATATTTGATTTTTGCCAAAGATACCAAAAAAACGTAAAAAACAACAAAAAACCGCCAAATTTTATCAAAATTGGGCGGTTTTTGTATTAAAATGAGGCTTTTTCAGCGAAAAGCGACTCTTAGTTTTCTTCAGTAGTTGCTACTTCTTTTTCCAATACTACTTTACCTCTGTAGTAAAGTTTTCCTTCATGCCAGTGAGCTCTGTGGTATAGGTGAAGCTCTCCTGTTGTTGCATCTTTTGCTAATTGAGGAACTACAGCTTTATAGTGAGTTCTTCTCTTATCTCTTCTTGTAGACGACTGTCTTCTCTTTGGATGTGCCATTTTGTAATAACTTTTTTAATTGATGAGCGATGAGATTCATCATCCCATCATTAAACTATTTAATTTTTATTCTTTAAATTTTTTAAAGCGTCCCATCTTGGGTCACTTTCATGTTCTTTCTCTTCTTCAGTTTCTTTCGGACTGAACTTGTTTAGAATTTCAAGATCTTCTTCACTTACGTTGGGTGATATCTTTTTCATTGGAATGGAAAGCATCACATTTTCATAAATAAGATGTGCTACATTGAAAGCATGATCATTGGTAGGTATTGTGATTACATCTTCTTCGCTGTCATCATATTCCTCACCGAATTTTACCAAAACTCTTATCTCATTTTCAATAGAATGGTCGAAATTTTCGTTGCTTATGTCGCAAACCAATTCCAATAATCCTTCTATTTTAATCTCAAATTCCAGGAAAGTAGAGTGTTTGTCTAATAAAACATCCACTGCGATTCTGGGATTTGTAAATTCCTGTTCAGTGTCGAATAATTGAAAGAACTCTTTATCTATCTCAAACCTGAACTCGTGCTTGCCGGTTTTCAATCCGGAAAAGCTTACGTCGTAGTTTCTTAACTTGTCCATAAAATGAGTGTGCAAAAATATGCAATTTTTTTATAATAACAAATAAATTTCCTAACAAATTAATTTAAAATTTGCATCAACATTTTAAGACTCAGTTTCATCAGGAAGATCTTCATCAATTCCGTTGTCCATCGCCATTTTCCTTGGCTGCATACGGTTTTGCATCAGTTCGTTGTACTCCTGTCTGTTCTTGAAAACTTTAATGGCTGTGAAGATCGACTCCATAAAACTCTGTTCATCGGCTAAATTTTTTCCCGCAATATCATAGGCAACACCGTGATCGGGAGATGTTCTGATGAAAGGAAGTCCTGCTGTATAATTAACACCTTCTTCATACGCTAACGTTTTGAATGGTGCTAAACCTTGGTCGTGATACATCGCTAATACTGCGTCGAAGCTCTTGTACTTATTTGGCTGGAAAAAGCTGTCCGCCGGAAAAGGGCCAAAAGTAAGAATTCCATTATCCGAAAGCTCTCTGATGGCGGGTTCAATAATCTCTATTTCCTCAGTTCCGATCACGCCGCCGTCTCCTGAATGAGGGTTTAATCCTAAAACGGCAATTTTAGGTTTAGAAATGTTAAAATCTTCGATCAGCGTCTGGTTTAGCATTCTGATCTGTTTCTTTATTTTTTCTTTTGAAATACTTTCAGCAACTTTTGAAATTGGAATATGGTGCGTAGAAACAGCAACTTTCAAATCTTCGGTTACCAGAAACATCAATCCTTTTTTGTTGAACTTTTCTTCAAAATATCCGGTGTGGCCGGTATGTTTAAAACCCATTTTCACCATTTCGTCTTTATTGATAGGCGCGGTAACAATAACATCAATATCTCCTTTAATTAAAGCTTCGGTAGCCGCTTCCAGAGAATCGATCGCCATTTTGGTAGATTCTTCGGTAGGTTTTCCCAATTCTACATTCACATTATCTTTCACAAGGTTTACCATATTCAGTTTTCCTGCCTGTGCCTGTGAAGGTTCGTTGATGTAATTGAAATTGAGATTTAATTTAAAAATATTTTTCTGATAGGTAAATAATTTTCCCGAACCAAAAATTACCGGAGTGAAAAAATCCGTGATGGTTTTGTCTTTCAGGCATTTCATAATGATCTCAGGGCCGATGCCGTTGAAATCGCCGATTGAAATTCCTACTCGTACTTTATGGTTTTTTGGGCTCATTTTGATTATCTTTGAAGATTATAATTTTACAAATTTAGCAAAAAATAATATGTTCACAGGAATTATTGAAGCAGTTGGGGTTATTGAGAAAATTGAGGAAAACGGAAGTAATATAGATTTTACCCTTACATGCCCTTTTACTAATGAATTAAAGATAGATCAAAGCCTTGCACATAACGGTTGTTGTTTAACGGTGGTGAAAATTGAAGGAGATCAATATGTGGTGACCGCTATCAACGAAACTCTTGAAAAAACAAATCTTGGAAAGTGGGAAGTTGGTTCTGTGGTAAATCTTGAACGTTGCATGAAAATGGACGGAAGATTAGACGGGCACATCGTACAAGGGCATGTAGATAAAACCGGAGAAGTGGTAAGCATTGAAAATAAAGACGGAAGTTATTTCATTACCATTAAATACGAAGATAACGGAAGTTTTGTAACGGTTCCTCAGGGTTCAATTACAGTCAATGGAATTAGTTTAACGGTTGCAAAAAGTGAAGACACTCAGTTTTCCGTAGCAATTATTCCTTATACTTGGGAATTTACCAACATGAAACATTTAAAATCAGGAGATAAGGTAAATCTTGAATTTGATATAATTGGTAAGTATATTGCTAGGTTAATTAATAAACAGAATGTCAATTAATATTTACAGGGGATATAGCTTAAGAAACCGGGTGTTTTTCGGTTTTTTACTGGTATGTCTTTTAAGTGTTGCTGCTTCTTCGCTGGTGCCGTACTTTGTTCTCCGGAATAATTCTCTTGAGGAGAGCCGTATTGATATGCAGGATAAAACCAATGCTGTCATGGGTTATCTGGATTATGCCGTAAGCAGAACCCAGGTGCAGACCGGGGATCTTCCGCGTGTTTTGGGAAATAAAATTCTGGAAATTGCAGATATTAATCAGCACGATATTATTATTTATGATCTGAAAGGAAATTATCTCCTTTCGAATAGAGATTCTGATCTTATTGAGCAGAAAATTATTCCCATCAATATTGTCAATAAAATTCTGTCTACCGATGCACGGGTGGATATTCGTGGGTACGACCAGACAAAAGATGCAGTTTTTACCTCGTCTTATATTCTGTTGAGAAATAATGTGCTGGAGCCGATCGGGATTGTGTATATTCCGCTATATCACAACGAATCTGCTTATCTTGAAGTACTTCATAAGTATGTAAAATATATTCTTTTAGTCGATCTTTTTTTAATTCTTTTCAGTATTTGGCTGAGTTGGGTAACATCAAATAATTTAGCAAAAACGATTACTAAATTTTCTGATATGATCACACGTATTACCTTATTTGAGAATGAGATGCGCCCCATCAGATATTATAAAAATGATGAATTAAATGCTTTGGCGAGAGCTTATAACCGAATGATTCTTCAGATTCAGGATCAAAAAGAAAGGCTTCGTTTTAAAGCATCGGAAGAAGCTTGGCGAGAAATGGCAAAACAGGTAGCTCATGAGGTGAAAAACCCCTTAACACCAATGAAACTGACTATTCAGAATTTTGAAAGAAAATTTGATCCAGAAGATCCGAATATCAGAGAAAGAGTAAAGCAAATGAGCAAAACAATGGTAGATCAGATTGATTTGATTGCCACAGTTGCCTCTGCCTTCTCAGAATTTGCCAAATTGCCTGAAAAAAATAATGAAGTCATTAATCTGAATACCGAAGTGGAAGATATTCTGCGTGTTTTCAATGATGATAGTATTTTCATGCATTCCAATAAAAGTAATATCATGATTAATATGGATAGGATTTACCTTTCCAGGATCATTACCAATTTGGTGACGAATGCTAAACAGGCGGTAAGTGATGATCGGAAATTGATTATTAATGTAGATGTAGAACAACATCAGAGAAGGGTGATGATTTCTATACAGGACAACGGAATCGGTATTCCTGAAAATATGTACGAAAGAATTTTTGAACCTAATTTTACCTCAAAAAACAGCGGAATGGGACTTGGCCTATCAATGGTTCGAAAGATGATCGAAGATTATAAAGGCGAGATCGCTGTAAGGTCTGAAGTCGGCAAGGGCTCTACATTTACCATTACATTACCTACGAATTTATAGTGAAACCTTTTCAGTTTAAACAGTTTGAGATTCAACAGTCAAAAGACGTCTTCCGTGTAGGAACGGACGGTGTTTTGCTGGGCGCTTTAGCAAATGTGAGTGAAGCTTCGAATGTTCTGGAAATTGGAACGGGAACAGGCTTAATTTCACTAATGTTAGCGCAAAGAAATACGAAAGCTAAGTTTTTAGGAATTGATATCAACGATGAGGCTGTAAAGTTTACCCATATCAATTTTCAAAACTCACCTTTTGCGTCGAGACTGAAAAATATTTATCATGATTTTAAATATTTTGAAATAGAAGAAAAGTTTGATTTAATTGTTTCAAATCCACCCTATTTTGAAGCTTCAGATTCTGAAAAAGATAAGATTGCACGACAAACGGTTGAATTGAATTTCAGACAACTCATTTCAAAATCATCAGAATTACTTACCAAAAAAGGAATTTTTTCCGTCATTATTCCTGTTGAGGCCGGGCTTGAATTTTCTAAAATTGCCAGAGAAAACGGTTTTCATTTAATAAAAGAAATTAATATAATAGGAATTGAAAATTCAAAAATAAAAAGACAGATTTTAGAATTTTCTTTGATTAAAAGACCTTTCGAAGAACTGGAATTTATTATAGAAAAAAGTCCGAGACAATACTCGGACCAATATCTTGAACTCACCAAAGAGTTTCATATTTTTCGTAAATAAAATATTTTATTTTGAACCATTAAAAAGAATTAAGTTAGTAGTGCTTTGAAATCTAATAATTTCTCTTAATGGAACTTAATTTCTTTAATAGATCTTAACGGTTTAAATTTATTCAAATAATTCTGCTGTATCCAACACAGAAACTTTTCCATCCTCACATCTGATTGCTTCTCCAGGGAAGTTTTGGATCATGTGATAATCGTGCGTTGCCATTACCACAGCAGCTCCGTTTTCAAGAGCAACCTGCTTTAGCAGCGTCATAATTTCATTGGAAGTTTCAGGGTCAAGATTTCCGGTAGGCTCATCTGCCAAAATAAGATCCGGATGATTTAGTAAGGCTCTTGCAATCGCCACACGTTGCTGCTCTCCACCAGAAAGTTCGTGAGGCATTTTGTGCTTCTTGCTCTTCATGTTTACGCTTCCTAAAACCTCGTTGATACGGTCTTCCATTTTTGTTTTGTCATTCCATCCGGTGGCTTCAAGTACGAATTTCAGGTTCTTTTCAACCGTTCTGTCAGAAAGCAATTGGAAATCCTGGAAAACAATGCCTAGCTTTCTTCTTAAATTCGGAATGTCGGAAGTTCTCAGTTTAGCCAAATCAAAACCTACCACCGCTCCGTGTCCTGAAGCTAATGGAATATGCCCGTACAAAGTCTTTAGCAATGAACTTTTTCCGGAACCTGTTTTTCCGATAAGATAGCAGAATCTTCCTTTTTTAATGTTTAGATTAACATCAGAAAGAACAGTGAAGTTTTTTTGTGCGATTTTCGCGTGTTGCAAACTTATAATATTATCTCCGGAGATATTGGTATGTGGCATAAATTCGATTTTATAAGGCTTTTTCTGGAATATTTTTTCAGATTTTAAAAATAGAAAAAAGAAACGTAAGAACCTTGAATTTTAGGAAATTTTAACAACAAAAAATGCTCGAAAAATTTCTTTTCAAGCATGATTTGTATATGATAATAGAGTGATTATCTCTTAGCGCGTGCAGCACTTACAGTTAAACTCTTTCTGCCTTTAGCTCTTCTCGCAGCCAAAACTCTTCTTCCATTTGGCGTAGACATTCTTTCTCTGAAACCGTGTTTGTTTCTTCTTTTTCTCTCTGATGGCTGGAATGTTCTTTTACTCATTACTATATGTTTAAATCGTAATTATTCTATTAATTTTCAGGTTGCAAAGATATGGAATTTTTTAGAAGTTGCAAATATTCCTAAGTTTTTTTTGAAAATATTTGCAGTGTTTTTTAATGGATTACTGATAAACCTCCGCTGTAAAACGAATTCCTATTATATTTAAATAATAATATTAATGATTTATTTAAAAGCTCTATCTTTGGAGACTCAAAATTAAAGAAAAATTTAAACATAATGATGTTTACACCTGCAGAACTTTTAGAAATCAATACATTACTTATTCCAGAAAATAAAATAGTAATTCTTACTCATTATAATCCGGATGGAGATGCTATTGGTTCCAGTTTGGGTCTGAAACATTATTTAAAGGCAAAAGGAATTCACGCTGAAGTTGTGGTTCCAAATGATTTTCCGAAGTTTTTGAAATGGATGCCGGAATCTAAAAAAGCCATTATTGGTGAGTATAAAAGAAAGGTTGCATTCGATTTGATCAGCGAAGCGGATGTTATTTTCTGCTTAGATTTCAATTCACCTTCAAGAATTGGTTTGTTGGGAGATTGGCTAACGAAAGCGACAGCTAAAAAAATCCTTATCGATCATCATCAACAGCCGGAACAGTTTGATTTTGTCTATTCAGATACCGTTATTCCTGCGACTTGCCAGATGGTGTATCATTTTATCGAAGCGATGGGTGATGAAAATTTGGTTAATAATGATATTGCAGAATGTCTTTATACCGGAATTATGACGGATACCGGCGGTTTCCGTTTCCGTTCTACAAGTGCAACAACACATCGAATTATTGCGAATTTAATTGAAAAAGGAGCGGATCCTGCGATGATTACCTCCAATACCTGGGATACAAACACGGTTTCAAGACTTCATTTATTAGCCTTGATTTTAGGAAGAATTGAAGTGGTAAAAGAGGGTACGGTTGCGGTTTTATATCTTACCAGAGAAGAATTGAAGGAGTATGGCTTCCAGAAAGGAGATACCGAAGGTTTTGTAAATTACGGCCTAAGTATTTTGGGTGTAAAAATGTCCGCATTTTTCATGGAAGATCTGTATGAAGATTTTATTAAAATTTCTTTCAGAAGTAAAGATGATATGGATGTGAACCAGTTTTCAAGAAAATATTTCAATGGAGGAGGACACATCAACGCAGCAGGCGGAAAATCAAATGATTCTTTGTTGAATACGCTTGAAATCTTTAAAGAAAAAATAGAAGGAGAAAACTTATAGTTAAAAATAGAGAGGATTATTGATGAAATTTTCCTCTTTTTTTATCATGTCGAATAAAGCGAATAATTTTATTTAAATAATGAAATTATTTCTCAGCAATAACTTCTGGTAACCCCAAAAACTCTTCAATTCTAAAACCCTCTCACTCTAATTCTCTCAAACCTTTCGAGTATCCTTTCTCTTCCAATTCACGGCAGGTATATTCGTATACTTCCTGAAACATCACATCCAGCGATTTTTTGTTGAATAAACTGAATTTGGTCATCTTAGGAGGATCCAGAAAAATATCACAATGTTTTACTTTAGAATACACCGATTTGGCGATTGCTAAATGTAAGATCCGGTCAAATTCTTTCAGTAAACTCATGCTTTGCAGACTGTCGTAACTTATGGAATTAACGTGTGACGCAATTAAAAAATCACATTTATCAATAATAGGTTCAATCGGAAGATTGTCTAAAACACCGCCGTCAACATATATTTTCTCACCCATTTTCACGGGCGGCAGTACAAAAGGAACGCTTGACGATGCCAATAAAGGACCAAATAATTCGCCTTCTGAAAAGAAGTCAACAATCCCATGCGTCATTTCGGTGGCGGCCACGTAAACAGGTAATTTTAAAATATTAAAATCATCCTTAGGAAAATGATCTTTAAAAAGCTTTAAAATAAAATTAGAGCTGAAAATCCCATTTTTGGAAAGTCTCAGATATGATCTGGAAAAAAAAGTGGTCTCTCTTACAATTTCCATCATTTCATCGGGGGTTTTCCCGAAAGAATAGAAGGCTGCAATAATAGACCCTGCGCTGGTTCCCGAAATAATCTGGGGTTTCAGATCAAATTCCTCCAAAGCTTTTAAAACCGCAATATGGGCAATTCCGCGCATTCCTCCGCCCGAAAGTGTCAGCCCGATAACCGGTTTCTTTTTTTTGAAATTGAAAATTCTCATTAAAATAGTAAGTTCTGACTAAGATACGAGATTTTTTGAGGTTATGAATTAAGGCTCATCACATTCTGAATCTGTTTTAATGAAAAGAGATTCAAACTGTTTACTCATTTTTTCATCATGTTCAGGACGCTGAATTTCATCGTTAGCACAATTTCCCCATCCAAAGACAATCAGGTCAAGAATCGCATAATCTTTTTTGTATGAAGAATTCAAACGGCTTTCAAACTCATCCATTATTCTCTGCGGATCGCCATTTTTTTTACTCATTTGTTCACGCATTTTTCTCCATTCTTCAATGATTTCATTGTCTCCGGAGTTTAAAACACGGGCAAAATGACTGCAGCTTTTAAATTTAGAATTCAACAAAACGGAAGGATCAGAATAAGCCATTATTTTGATCTTATCCAGTTCGTATTCCTGAACCAAAGCTTGAGCTGTCTGGGTTTTAACATTCTGCCAATAAGGGGTATTGACCACTTTCAGATTTTGAATCAAGGCTTTCTTTTCTGTAAAATCTTTATCCAGTTTAGCGAGAAGCTGGTTTTTATCTCTTCTTACCTGCTGAAGGTCTTCCAGTTTAAAAACAGCAGGATCATTCAGAGAAAGACCACCCAGCTCAAACCAGAGTTTGTACGTGTTTTGGATTTCCTCTTTTGAATAGGTATTAGCATCAAAATAGCCCTTGTTTGTGCATAATTCTGTTTCAAAATTAAAGACTTCCTTCTTTATTTTCTTTGTTTGAAGACTGTCTTTTTTCTGAATTTCAGTATTGATAACAGAATCTTTTGCAGGATTTTTGCTGGCTGTTTTGCCTTCTTTTTTGCAATTAATTAAACAAAATAATAATGCTGAAAATAAGTAAATTCTCATAAAAATATTTTATAATACAAGGTGTTTTGGTAAGTTGTGAAGGAGCTCGGTATTAATGATCGCGGCGCAAATGCTCGGTTTTTCCCAATGCCCGTTGTGTCCGCAATCTAGAACATAAGATTTTATATTGGTTCTGTCCGGAAGATTTTTGATAAGCAATTCGGTTTTTACGGCGTTGTCGTGTTTTCCGGCAATGACTAAAATTTTGGCTTCCAAATTTTCAAGAATGTGTTTTTTATCAGTTCTCTCCACCATTCCTTTTACAGAAGCCAATGCTCCAAGATTGTTGGTGGAAAGTGCCGTTTGCAAAGCAATTTCAATCTTTCCTTCTAAAATATCTTTTTCATTTGGGTTGAAAAGATTCGGAACGCCGGCTCTTGCATAATGGGCAAACGCATCTTGTATAATTCGGTAACTTTTAATGCGCTGTGCTTTTTTCTCGGCATCATCCGGAAAATAAGTTGAGAAAAATAAAGTTAAACTTTTAAGATATTCAGGATATTTTTCTGCAAAACCTAAAGAAATATAACCACCCATGGAATGCCCCAATAAATGAACTTTTTTAAGATTCTGGCTGTCCAGCACCTTTTTTACTTCTTCGGCCACCAATTCCATCGTCTGTACTTCAGCGATAATTTCAGATTGCCCATGCCCTGGAAGATCAATCTTTAGCAAGGTGAAATTTTCAGACAAATGAGGTTCCATATCGCTCCAGATAGAAATATTTTCCATGAAGCCATGAAGCAGTACTAAAGTCTCTTTTCCGTTTCCTTTTTTCTCAAAATGTAGCATGATCTTACTTGTTAAAAGTGAATGTCAATATAATCAACAAATCCTGAACCATTCACCATATCCTGAAGTCTCCAAGTTTTACCGCCATCTTTCGACATAAAAGTTTTGGTTCCTTTTCTGGTATACGTTTTTCCGTTGTCGTTATCGGCAATACTTTGAGTAATTTCTCCGGTGAAATTCAGATGTTTGTCTGAAACTACGGCTACAAAACCTTTAATGGTAACGTTATTTTTACCGGATTTTATATCTCCAGAAATCGTATAATGGTCTCTTTCGCCATCAATTTTATCGAATTTTACCGATCCTGAATATTTAGGCGAACTGTCATTCTGATACGTGAACTTGTGTTCTCCATTGAAATCTTTAAAACGGTTTATACTGTTTTTAGCTTTAATGCTGTCATTGATTTTTGTTCTCGCAGCATTAATAGAATCAACAGCTGTTGTGCTGTCTGATTTGCCGTCTGTCGATTGTGTTTCTTTTTTTGAACACGAAATAATTATAGTAGCTAAAGCTATTGCGGTTAAGAAGTTTTTCATCAAAAAATAAAATTTTATCTCAAATGTAAACAAAAAAAGAGCATTTTGAAAATGCCCTCTCGTATTATTTGGTTAATTCTTCGTAAACTTTCTTTTCCCACGGCTTGATGTCGGTAATTCCGTAGCGTTCTTTTTTGGAGATCGCGATATTATCCAGCACATCTACAAAGTTCTTATAATTAGCATCATCGGTTGGTTTTATGATGATCGTGAAATTTTCCTTTTTCGGAGCATTATTATAAGCTTCCGCGATGATCTTTGTGATTTTTATGCCTCCAAAATCGGTTTCTTTCAGGTTGCTTGTATTTAAATCTTCGGCATCACTTTGATGATAGAAAACTCTGTCGTTTTTTCCTAGAATAAAGGTCACTTGATTTCTTTTGTCGATAAATTTATCAAGATTATTGATTGGATCTCTTGATTTTCCGGGCAATCCCAAATCCATTACATTCGGTTTTGTAAAATTAGTGGTAAACATAAAAAAGGTGATTAATAAAAATCCTAAGTCTACCATGGGAGTCATATCTACACGTATCGGTTTTTTACGTTGCTTGCTGCCTCCTTGTTTTTCTTGTGCAATTACTTCAGCCATAACTTTGATGTTTTTTAATGTTAAACAATTACTCTAGTGTTGAATATCGATGAGTATTGATCTGTAATGATTGATACAAAGCTAATACCTGAAACAGCTGTTTTTTATCTGAGAAATAGGAGATACTCCTTTGATTTATAAATTTATTTCTTTTTAGTTTTGATTAAAATGTTGATTATTATTTAGTTATGGTTTGTGTTTTATTAATGTTGTTGAAAGTCAAGTTGGCGCGTCAATTTATAAATTCAAACGTTTAGCAATCGGTAATTTTAAATTTCAGCTTTAAAAAACAAAAAACTCACGCCTTTCGACATGAGTTTTTCAATACTATTTTGAAGTTTTTATTTATTCTTTTTGTAATAATTGACTCCACATTCTAAGAATTTCTTGAAATCTTCTTTCGGCATATATCCTGAAACCGGAGTGTTAATCACTTTTCCGTCCGGAGTTACCAAAACATAATGCGGCTGAGAATTATTATTAAAATTAACCTGTTGGAATAAGCTCCATCTGTCACCAATGGTTTTTACTTTTTTTATCTGCCCTTCTCCTAAATCAATTTTTGTTTTCTGATCTTCAGGAAGTTCTTCTTTGTCATCCACATAAAGAGAAGCTAAAACTACATCATTTTGAAGAATTGGCAATACATCACTTTGGCTCCAGACGAATTCTTCCATTTTTCTACAGTTTTCACAACCGTAACCTGTGAAGTCAATCAAGATCGGCTTGTCTTCTTTTTTAGCCAATTCAATCGCTTTAAAGAAATCGTGTTCAGGATGCATTCCCAAAATTCCGTCTTTTTCATCATGGAAATAGCTAACATTTAACGGAGGTAAAATACCGCTTAATAATTGCAGTTTCGGACGCTCAGAAGGAATCAAGCCCTGAACCAGATAAATCACAAACCCGAATCCTAAAACTCCCAAAATCTTTCTTGTGATAGAAATTTTTGGTTTTTTATCATCGTGCGGGAATCTGATTAATCCAAATAAATATAATGCTAAACCTAACGCCACGATAATCCAAACCGCGATGAAAAGTTCTCTTTTTAATAAGAATGTTTTAGAAACTAAGTCTGCTTTTGACAAGAATTTTAACGCTAAAGCCAATTCCACAAAACCTAAAACCACTTTCACAGTATTCATCCAACCTCCCGATTTTGGAAGACTTTGCAACGCTTGCGGGAATAAAGCCAATAATCCAAAAATAATCGCCCAAGCCAATCCGAAACCTGCCAAAGCAAATGTTAGCAACATGGGAACGTTTGTAGAACCTGTTACGGCACTTCCCAATAAACTTCCCAAAATGGGTCCTGTACATGAGAAAGAAACGATAACCAACGTCAACGCCATGAAGAAAATTCCGATGATTCCACCTGCTTCTTCCGCTTTTGAAGATTTGTTTGCAATCGAGCTTGGCAGCGTAATGTCGTAATATCCGAAGAAGCTTCCTGCAAAGAAAATAAATATGATGAAGAAGGCGATATTCAGCCAAACGCTTGTTGAAATTTCGTTGAAAATGTTTCCTGCAATCCCATCAATAATATGGAAAGGAACACTTAATAAAACGAAAATTAAAAAGATGAAAAATCCGTAGATTAAGGCATCTCTTTTTCCTTTTGCTTTGTTTTTACTTCCTTTGGTAAAGAACGAAACCGTTAACGGAATCATTGGAAATACACATGGCGTTAACAATGCAATTAGTCCTCCGATAAATCCTAAGAAAAGATAAGTCCAGTAGTTTTCATCAACCTTTGTAGAAGCAGTTCCGCAATCTGTCAAGGGATTTTGAAAATCAATCGACTCAATTTTTAATTGTTTAGGATCTAATTTTGATGTTTCAGTTACGGTAATTTGATCTTTTGCCGGATTTTCAACAACGGTTTCTGTTGTTACCGGAGCAGTTACAGAATCTTTTGCAGGTTCTGCTTTCTCCTCCGTTTTTGCTTCTTCAGTTGCCCCTTTTGGCATAACCTGTTTGTTGAATTCTAAGGTATTCGGAGCCAAACAAACACGGTCATCACAAGTCTGATAAGTAATTTCTGCTACAACATCAGCCGGTTTTGTTCCGTCTTTTAGCTTAAATTTTTGTTTGAATCCTGCGGAATTTGAATAAAAAACGATCTTTCCGCCAAAGGCTTCAGAAAATTCTTCATGTTTTTTTCCAACTTCCACGAATTTTCCAATCAGCTCAATATTTTTTCCGGAAACCTTGTATTCCGTCGGAATTCCCGTATCTTCAGGAATATCTCGTGAATAAATATGCCAACCGCTTTCCATCGTGGCATTCAACACGGCTTCGTATTGATTGTTTCCTAATTCGTTAACTGTAAATTTAAATTTTACGGGATTTTTGATTTGTGCATTAATTCCTGTCGCTAAAAACAACAGAATTAATAAAAACCAGTTTCTAAATTTCATCTTACTTTTCATTAAAAATTTTGAGAATTTTATTTGTCTTCTCATCCATTGCATATTTTCTATCTTGTCTGAAAGGTATGATTCCGAGTACGGAATTTTCACTGTCAGTTAATATCCAGATTTTTTGCCTCGCTAAAATAGATATTTTTTCGTCCCTAAAAAATTTAGAAACTTTCTTTTTCCCCGAAAACCCAATGGGATAAAACTCATCACCATCCTGCTGTCTTCTCAATCGCAGTGGGAAGCTGATTTTTTCAGCATCAAAGCTCCATTCGAAGTTTTTATTGATTTCTTCAATGTCGCTGATTATATTTTCGAGATTAATGACCATTTGGTTTTCAGAATAGTCAAATTTTTCAATTAAAAGAATTTCTTCAGGCTTATTGCTTATTGCTTTTTGCCTTTTGATTATAATCAATTCATCATAACTTACCATCAGCTGATACTCTTTTGAGAAAAAATGACTTCCGTTTTCGGCTTTAAAAATTTTTGAGATTTCTTCTTCCTGATTAAAACCGTACTTTTTTAAGATCTCGAATTTTACAAAATCATTTTCCTGATTAAGTCTTTCCTTTGATAGGATTTTATGCTCTTTGTTAAATATCGTCAGCCGATTTTCTTTTTCCTGAATCTGTTGCTGAACAAAATTTTTGGTTTGATTTAAATAAGAAGAGCTTTTTTGGAAGTTTTCCAGAAAATTTTCATTTGTTTCTAATAATTTCGGAACAATTTCAAGTCTGATTTTATTCCTTAAATAATCACTTTTTTTATTGGAAAGGTCTTCGCGGTATTCAATATGATTCCGGGTTGCAAACTCGTAGATTTCTTCTTTAGTAAAATCCAAAAGCGGTCTTAAAATATAATTGTCATTCGCAGGAATTCCGCTTAAACCATTAATTCCGGCAGCTTTTGAAAGATTAATGATAAACGTTTCCAATTGATCGTTCAGATGATGAGCCGTGACCAGAAATGTCAGTTTTTCTTTTTCCTGAATTTCTTTAAAGAATCGGTAGCGCAGTTCTCTTGCCCAAAGCTGGATCGAATTTTCAGGTTTTTTATCCTTTTCGGAAACCTGATACAGATGAAATTTAATATGATTTTTCTCACAAAAATCCTGAACTGTTTTCTGATCCAGTTCAGAATCTTCGCCGCGAAGTTTATAATTGATATGTGCGATTTCGAAAGAATAGCCTGAAGCTTTGAATAAAGCGGCCAGTACAATAGAATCGGCGCCTCCGCTTACCGCCAGAAGATAGTTCTGCTTTTCGGGGGAACCTGTAAGGCTTTCTAATCGGGTTCTGAAGTGTGTTTCTGTCAACATCTAGGTTGAGGATTTCTTTTATGCAAAGATAATTCATATAATTAAAATGAATTTTCTACCTTTGGTTCGTCTAAAAATGATTATTTATGAAATTTTTTAAAATCTTAGCGGTTTCTGCAATGGTGTTAGGGATGACATCTTGTATTAGCAAAAAGCAATACGATGCCTTGAGCTCGAATTACAAGCAATGTATCGAAAACGTAGGGGAGAGACAAAGAGAAATTCAGGATCTAAAGTCTCAGAACTCTGCTTTGACAAGTGAGAATAATTTATTAAAAAGCCAGCATGATGCTTTAAAATCATCTTTGGATGCTTGTTTATCCAACACGGGTAAAAGTTCTGCCAATATTGATAAACTGGTAGGAGAGATCAACGCTTCAAACTCTTATATCAAGCAGTTGATTTCTAATAATGCTAAAAACGACAGTTTAAATTTAGCATTATCAAACAAACTGAAAAGATCTTTGGATAATGTGACTGATGATGATGTTCAGGTGAAAGTACTGAAAGGAGTTGTGATGATTTCTCTTTCAGATAAGATGCTTTACAAAACGGGAGATTATAACATTTTGCCGGCAGCTCAGGAAGTGTTAGGAAAAGTAGCGAAAGTAATCAACGATTATGATAAATATTCTGTATTGATCGAAGGTAACACAGATAATGCAGCCTTGAATTCTTCAAGCTTACCAAGAGACAACTGGGATCTTTCAGCTTTGAGAGGTACAGCGGTTGCTAAAATATTACAGACTCAGTTTGGGGTAGATCCTGCCAGAATTACAGCAGGTGGTCGTTCAGAATATAATCCTAAAGCGACAAACATGAGCGTTTCAGGAAGAGCTGAAAACAGAAGAACAGAGATCATCATTATGCCTAAACTTGATGAGTTTATGAAATTGATGGATATTGCTCCGAAGAAATAAATGAAAAAGTGATAAACAAATAAATCCCGAATTGCTTCGGGATTTTTCTTTTTCATCAAATTAGTTCTTCTTTTTTCAATAATGAAATAATTTTCCGTAAAAATGAATTGGATATTTCGTTATTAGTTTTTTTTGAGGATAAAACCTTTGCCTCTTTTGATTGTACTGATTCGTGTTTAATAATTAGTTTTTCCATCGCTTATTATTTTTACCCTCAAGTGTGTGTTAATTCCTTGTTGCAAATGTACTGCGTTTTACAGGCACCAAACCATCCGTATTTTTACGGTAATTGATATGGGTTTTTCCCTATTTTGATTATATTTAAGTAAATTTGAATACCAAAAATTTTGTAGAATGAGCTTTTTTGAAGAAAAAAATCCTGAAATGGACAGGTATCTGGAAAATCACGCGTCTTCCGAACCTGAAATTCTGAAAAAACTAAGAAGAGAGACTTATCAGAAAACAACACAACCTCATATGATTTCAGGTTATCAGCAAGGAAGGTTACTAACAATGATCTCCCAAATGTTGCAGCCAAAAAATATTCTTGAAATCGGTACTTTTACGGGATATGCTACTCTTTGCCTTGCAACAGGTTTGCCAAAAGAAGGGAAATTAACCACATTGGATGTGAATGAGGATCTGGCGTATTTGCCGAAAAAATATTTTATCGAAAGTGAATATTCGAGTCAAATTAATTTTAAGCTTCAGGATGCGAAAGATTTTTTAAGAACTACAGACGAAATCTTCGATCTGGTGTTTATTGATGCGGATAAAGAAAATTACGCTGAATATTTCAAATTGATAAAACCGAGAACAAAATCCGGTTCTGTAGTGCTGTTTGATAATGTGCTTTGGTACGGAAAAGTACTGGAAGAAAATCCGAAGCAGAAATCGACGCAAATGATCAAGGAATTAAATGATTCCGTAGCAAAAGATAATGATTTTGAAAATCTTATTTTACCTTTGCGTGACGGTGTTAATTTTTTAAGAAGAAAATAAAATTAAAAGATTTAAATATTAAATTATTAAAAGATTAAGCAGTCTCTAATTTTTTAATTTTTAAATCATTCAATCTTTTAATTAAAGTTAATGAATAAAGGAATTTGTATTGTTACAGTGGCTCCCGTTCGTGCAGAAGGATCTGACAAAGCGGAAATTGTTACGGAAATATTGTTTGGGGAAAGTGCAGATATTCTGGAAGTGAATAAAAACTGGACCAGGATAAAAATGCATTATGACGGTTATGAAGGATGGATGGACACGAAACAGCTGAAGCCTGTAACAGACGAAGATCTCGCAAAACGAAAAGTGACTGTTGTTACGGAAGATTTTTCTTCTGTTCTGATGAATGACGGCAAAACTTTACTTTCAATAGGTTCGGAGGTAGAATTTCCTGTGGTAGCATCAAGAAGAAGTCATGATGTAAGAGAGAGTATTGCTTTAACGGCCAGAGAATTCCTGAATGTTCCTTATTTATGGGGCGGCAAAAGCTTTTTTGCGGTAGACTGCTCCGGTTTTACACAGTTGGTCTATAAAGTTCACAATATAAAATTGCCAAGGGATACTTCGCAGCAAGTGGAAGTGGGTGAGTCTCTAACTTTTGTTGAGGAAAGCCAGTTGGGTGATTTGGCATTTTTTGAAAACCCTGAAGGAAAAATTATCCATGTCGGTATTATGCTGGAGAATCAGAAAATTATTCATGCTTCGGGAAAGGTAAGAATTGATACATTGGATTCTACAGGGATTTTCAATAAAGAACTCAATAAGCATACCCATAAGCTAAGAGTCATTAAAAGTATTATTTAAAATAAAAATCAGGTTTGAAGTTTCTTTACAATATTTTTATAAGTCTGCTTATTTTCGGAATGAAAGTTTTTTCGTTTTTCAATGAGAAAACAAAAAAGGGAGTGGAGGGGCGAAAAAAGTCTTTGGAAAAAGTAAAATCAGCTTTAAAAAAATCAGATAAGGTCATCTGGATGCATGCCGCAAGTTTAGGCGAATATGAGCAGGGTTTACCGGTCTTAGAACAATTAAAACAAAGGTTTCCAACCCATAAAATTCTGATTACATTTTTCTCTCCCTCCGGCTATGAAAATGTGATTAAAAAGGAAAATATAGCAGATGTAATTTGCTATTTGCCTTTCGATAAAAAGAACAAAATAAAAGAATTTACTTCTCATTTTTCTACTGAACTATTTTTTACAGTGAAGTATGATTATTGGTATAATCTTTTGGAAGAGCTTAAAAATCAGAATGTAAAAACGTATGTTATCTCAGCGTTATTTTATGAAAGACAGGCATTTTTTACTTCTTATGGAAAATGGTTTGTAACACAATTGCAACAGCATATTGATTGGTTTTTTCATCAAACGCAAATGTCTTATGTTCTGGCAAAAAGTGTTGGCTTAGAAAATGCTTCTGTGACAGGAGATACGAGGTTTGATCGTGTAAAGCAATTGAGAGAAAGAGAAAATCAGGTTGATTTAGTTGATGAATTTATCGGTGAAGATCAAGTAATTGTTTTCGGAAGTTCCTGGCAGGCCGAGGATAAAATTGCGGAAGAAATCTCTGAGAAAAATCCCTCTGTTAAGCTTATTGTTGCGCCGCATGATTTAAAAAGAGTTCAGAACTTAAAGCTGATGTTTCCGGATGCTATTCTGTATAGTGAGATCAGTCATTCTTTATTGGCAGATTCACAGTCCAAAGTATTGATTATCGATTGTATCGGTTTACTTTCCAAATTATATTCTTATGCAGATATCGCTGTTGTTGGCGGTGGTTTCCATGATGCGGGACTTCATAATATCCTGGAGGCGGCTACTTTTGGCGTTCCTGTGATTTTCGGAAATAAATACAGGAAAAATCCTGAAGCCGATGAATTAATTTCTTTTGAAGGCGGAAAATCTTTCGATAATGAAAGTTTAGCGACTAGTTTTACTTTATTCCTTCTTGATGATGAAGAAATGCTTCATTCAATGTCTGAAAATGCTCAGAAATTTGTAGATGATAAACCGAATTCTACTGCGTTGATTATCGAAAAGATTTTATCTTAAAAATCCCTGACTTTTTATTTCTTTAATTATCATTTCAATATTATCTGGAATCTTATCGGAAGTCAGCCAGTTAAAGTCTAATCCGTTGTTGATGCAAAGTTTTTGTAGGTAATGATTTTCTTTAATTTTATCCGAAAGTTTGTCTAAATATTCATCAATTTCGATCCAATAATCTTCATCTAGTTTTTTAGTTAAAACCAATGCTTTGAAAATTTTATTGATGAGATAAATGTATAGTTTATACACATTATCAAACCGTTGAGTTCTCAAGTCATCATTGTAATCAAGGATTTTATTGATCATTAATAAGTTTAAAGAAACGTCTCCGAATTTATCGGTTGTAATCTTTACGTGCTCCGTGATTTCTGCGCTTAATTTTCGGATAATTCCTAGGAAATATTTTTGATTTCCTATATATTTTGAAGCCAAAAGAACTTTCTCACCGATCATTTCTTCCATTGCATCTCTTTTGTTATCGGTCGTTTCCTGATCGATTAGTTCGAAATACAGTTTTTTAGACAAAAGCTTATCTTTCTTAAGCAACCTGAAAATAAGACGGTCTTTTTCTATAGATGAAAAATTACTGAGTGCAGCTTTAAATTCTTTTGAATATTCCATTAATTAAATATTTTTGAATACTTCAGGAACCCGTTCATTGCCCAATTGGCAGTATAATACAATGATTTTATTGTTGAAAATCCCATAAAATCTTTATACACCAAATATTGGTCAACAATAATATTTTTTTTCTTTCTCGAAACGCTGTTTTCGCGCATTCTGTATTTTGCGAGGGTCTTTTTTACGGGATGACCTTCAGGAATTTCTTTCAATAAGTTCAGCCACATGACGTGATCTTCGCGCTTACTTTTTACAGGAAAGAAAAATTTTCCAACTCTTTTGGTGTCGTACATGGTGGAAACCGGAGCCAGCCTGCACGTTTTAAGCAAATTAGAAAAAGTAACAATTTTATCGGCCATGAAATCCTTTAAAATAGGCTCCATCGTATGCTCATCACATCTCGAATAGTTGCTGTAAACCAACTCTACGTTGTGTTCTTCCATATAATCTGTCATGGTTTCCAAATATTCAGGATACCAAAGATCATCAGAATCTAAGAAGGCAATATATCTTCCCTCAGCTCTTTCCAGGCTTTTATTGCGGGCATTTCCTGCGCCTCCATTTATCTGCAGTTTTTCGAGTTTTATTCTTGGATCATTGTATTTTCGGATGATTTCTACAGTATTGTCTTTAGAAAGGTCATCAGTAATCAGCCATTCCCAGTTTTCGTAGGTTTGGTTCAAGACAGATTGTATCGTTTCTTCGATGAATTCTGCAGAATTGTAACACGGCGTGATGATGGAAACAAGGTCTTTCATTGGTGATGTAAAATTATAAAAATTTCTTTTCGTATAAATGCCATGATGCAATTCCTACCCCAATAACAACAAACATACAGATAATCCCCATGAAATAAGGATTGTAATCTGTAAATAATCCTAAAGTGGCAAAAACTCTGATGATGGGGAAGTGGAAAATATAAATTCCGTAAGTGAAATCTCCGTACTTTCCGAAGTGGTTTAAAAACTTGAAAGAGTAGGCGATGTACAGAACGATAATGCTGATCATGATGGGTGAGAATAATTTAACTTTTAAAATTAAATCAAGCCAAACGGTTATGAAGGCAATAATAAATAGAGTATGCTTATGTTTAATAAATTGATCAAAATTAAAATAGATCAGCATTCCGCCGATAAAATAGCAGAGTGCGCCGGGGATCTGTCTTGAAAGCTCTACCTTTCCTATATGCTCAAAATAATTCAGATAGGCTAAAGAGAGGAAGTAAAATATAATTAAACTGATGTTTCGGTACTTATTGTTCTTTCCGAAAAATAAAAATAAAACGGGAACCAGAAAGTAATAGCACATCTCAATTTTTAATGTCCAAAGTGCTCCGTTTACAGCTCCATTTCCGAATACTCCAGGCAGATCCGGAGCCATAAAATTCATAAATACCGAATTCCATAAGAAGTATTTTAACGTTTTTATATTCGTGAAATACTGAGGAAAAGATAGCGTGCTTACAAGGCATAACAGCAGAGTGCACAGGATAACCACCAGCCAGTAAGCGGGAAGGATTCTTTTAAGCCTTTTCATTACGTATTTTTTCAAAGTACTCGTTCTTTCGTAGCTTCGGGCTATCAGAAAACCACTTACGATAAAGAAGGCAAAAACCGCGACTTCTACAGGACTGTGTTTTAGAAAGGCCAAATCCTGAGAGGCACTCAGATACCCTAAATGACCAACAAAAACGATGAAAGCGAGGAGAACACGGATAAAATCAAAATTATTTTTCGCGATGTCTTGCATTTGTATATTTTTAACAAAAATAGTTTTTTATTTTGAAGTTTGTGTTAAGCATACGTAAGCAAAGGTGTTTTGTGATGATTTACAGGATTAAATTTTTTTTCGGAGGTATAATTTTTTTGAATATCTTTGAAAATGTAAATTTCAGCAACGTTTTTTACAAAAAATGATTAAATAAAGTAAAAAAATTATAATTTTAAGGCCTGAAAAATTTGATATGAAGAAATTAGCATTACTATTTGCAGGAGTATCGTTGTTAACAATTAGCGGATGTAAGGACGATGTGACTGAGCAGGTGTTTCCATTGGTAGGGAAGTGGCAGCCGATAAAAGAAGTAAGAACAGTAGTGGAAACGGGAGAAGACCCTTATTCTGATACTATTGATTATACAGACTGTCAGAAATCTTCAAGATGGGATTTCTTCGAAGCAGGGAACGGAAAAAGAACTGACAGAGAAGAGGTGGGAGGAGCTTGCAGCGCAGTGGCTGATTATAATTTTTCATATACTTATGATAAGAGTTCTACACAATTTGAAATAAAATATCAGGGAATTGTGGAATCTGAAAAAGGAAAAGTAACGCGACTTGATGCCAATACATTGAATCTTACTTTTGAGGATACTTCAGATCCGACGACATACGAATCTAAAACCATTACCTATACAAGAATTCCGCAATAATTATACTAAAGAATTAAATGCGATAAATATATAGATCTCATCTTCGGGTGGGATTTTTCTTATTAGAACCTGTTTAAATCTTGTTGGTATTTTTTTTAGTGCATGCACTCTATTTCGTATTCTTGATTTTGACGACCAGATCAAGAATAGGCTGTGAAAAGTATGCTTAAAAGCGCTGAAAAGAAATCGATGATAAAGTAGAATCTCAATAGAAATATTTTGATGAAATTTTAAACATTCTCTTAGCATCTTTATGATAATTAATGACAAATTAAATTTCCATTTCTTTTAAAATTATTAAATTTGTGAAAATTAGAATTGGATTTAACGGCAAAAATAAATCTAATATCTAAAGTCTAACATCTAACATCTATTATATAAAGTGTTTTACGATCATCAGCAGATAGAAAAAAAGTGGCAGAAATACTGGGAAGACAACCAAACGTATAAGACTTCCAATAACACAGACAAACGGAAATTTTATGTTCTCGATATGTTTCCGTATCCTTCAGGGGCAGGGCTTCACGTAGGTCACCCGCTGGGATATATTGCTTCCGATATTTATGCGAGATATAAAAGACATCAGGGTTTTAATGTGCTTCACCCGGTTGGTTACGACAGTTTCGGGCTTCCTGCTGAGCAATACGCCATTCAGACAGGGCAACATCCTGCGATTACAACTGAACAAAACATTACAAGATACGAAGAACAATTAAGAAAAATTGGTTTCTCTTTCGACTGGAGCAGAGAAGTAAGGACTTCTGACGCTTCTTATTATAAATGGACGCAATGGATTTTCATTGAATTGTTCCATTCCTGGTATAATAAAAATACCGACAAGGCAGAATCTATCGAAACTTTGATCAAACATTTTGAAGAAAAAGGAACGGAAGGATTAAATGCCAATCAAAATGACGAGTTAAACTTCACCGCAGAAGAATGGAAATCTGCTTCTGAAATTGATAAAGAAGATATCCTTTTAAATTACCGTTTAGCGTACAGAGCAGAAACTACGGTAAACTGGTGTCCAGCTTTAGGAACAGTTTTAGCAAACGACGAAGTAAAAGACGGAAAATCAGAAAGAGGAGGTTTCCCTGTTTTCCAAAAGAAAATGATGCAGTGGAGCATGAGAATTTCTGCTTACTCTGAAAGATTATTGCAAGGTTTAAAAACTTTAGACTGGCCACAACCGTTGAAAGATTCTCAGGAATACTGGATCGGAAAATCTCAGGGAGCGCAGGTGAAATTCAATGTTGATAGTCACGACGAAATTGTTGAGGTATTCACCACAAGACCTGATACAATCTTCGGAGCAACTTTCATGGTATTGGCTCCTGAAAATCCTTTAGTGGAAACCATTATAACAGCTGAACAAAAAGCTGAAGTAGAAAATTATATTGAAGAAACTTCTAAAAAGTCTGAAAGAGACAGAATGTCTGACGTGAAAAACGTTTCAGGTGCTTTCACGGGAAGTTATGCGATCAATCCTTTCAGCAATGAAAAGATGCCGATCTATATTTCAGATTATGTGTTGATGGGCTACGGAACGGGTGCTGTAATGGCGGTTCCTGCACATGACGAGCGTGATCACAGATTTGCGAAGAAATTTAATTTAGAAATTAAAAAAGTAGTTGAGACGGACGAAGACGTTCAGGAAGCTTCTTTTGATTCTAAAGATTCTGTTTGTGTAAATTCTGATTTCTTAAACGGTCTTAATTATAATGATGCAAAATCATTAATTATTTCTGCGATCGAGAAAAAAGGAATTGGTCACGGAACAACGAACTACAGACAGCGTGATGCTATTTTCTCAAGACAGAGATATTGGGGCGAGCCGGTTCCTATCTATTATAAGGATGGAATGCCGTATACATTACCAAATGCTGCACTACCTTTGGAACTTCCTGAAGTTGAAAAATATTTACCAACCGAAGACGGAGATCCGCCATTAGGAAATGCAAAAACTTTTGCCTGGGACGAAGCGAACCAAAAAGTTGTGGATACTCATTTAATCGACGAAAAAACTATTTTCCCATTAGAATTATCTACGATGCCGGGTTGGGCAGGGAGCTCTTGGTATTTCCTAAGATATATGGATCCGAATGATCAGGAAACTTTTGTTAAGAAAGAAACAGCTGATTATTGGGGACAAGTAGATTTATATATTGGTGGTAGCGAGCACGCGACTGGTCACTTATTATATTCTCGTTTCTGGAATATGTTCTTAAAGGACAGAGAATTCATTAGTCATGATGAGCCTTTCCAAAAACTGATTAACCAAGGAATGATTTTGGGGATGAGTGCTTTTGTATATAGAATTGATGGTACGAATCAATATGTATCTAAAAATTTAGCAAAAGATTATGCAACCCAAGCAATTCACGTTGATGTATCTTTATTAAAAGGAACTTCTGATGAGTTGGATACTGAAGCTTTCAAAGCTTGGAGACCAGATTATGCAAATGCAGAATTTATTTTAGAAGACGGGAAATATATCACAGGTCGTGAAGTAGAAAAAATGTCTAAGTCTAAATACAACGTCGTAAACCCTGATGATATTTGTAATGAATATGGAGCAGACGGTTTAAGATTGTATGAAATGTTCTTAGGTCCGTTGGAGCAATCTAAGCCTTGGAATACGCAAGGGTTAAGTGGAGTGTATGGTTTCCTTAAAAAATTCTGGAATCTGTATTTTGACGGAGATACTTTCACCGTTTCTGATGAGGAGCCGACAAAAGCTGAATATAAAGTTTTGCATACCTTAATAAAGAAGGTAGTTTACGATATCGAAAACTTCTCTTTCAATACGTCTGTATCTTCATTTATGATCGCAGTCAATGAATTGCAAAAAATAAAATGTAACAAACGCAATATTTTAGAACCTCTTGCCGTTATCATTTCTCCTTATGCGCCGCACATTTGTGAAGAGCTTTGGAGTTTATTAGGTAATAAAGAATCTATCGAATTCGAGAAATTCCCTGTGTTGAACGAGGATTACCTAGTAGAAGACGAAATTGAATATCCGGTAAGTGTAAATGGTAAAATGAAGTTCAAAATTTCACTTTCGGCTCAACTTTCGGCGAAGGAGGTGGAAGATTTGGTGATTCAGGATCAAAAAATGCAGCAAATTTTGGAAGGAAAAACACCGAAAAAAATTATTGTGGTGCATCACCGAATTGTGAATATAGTAATTTAAAAAAAAATTAACATTGGCAAATTAAAAAAAATGAAGGGGTAAATTTTTTGATTTTTTAACGTAATTGTTAAAATTGAGGAAAGTTTTTAATTTTTTGAAAAATAATTATAATATCGAAATCGTATTAAAATTTCTTTATCAAAAAAAACTAAAATGTTTATTTAAGACTCTTGCATTTTAATTAATTTTGCCTTTAATTTACACCCTGTAAAATTTTAAAACAATATAATTTAGTTAAATATGGAAATGAATGTTTCAAAAAATGATGAGCAAGTAGTTGCTAGAAAAGCAGGAGGTCTTAATCCAGCTGTTATTATTCCTATTCTATTTTTAATAGGGATTGCTATTTATTTATTCGTTCTTGGTAACCCAGGAAATTTCAAGGATGCAGAAAAACTAGGCGGTGGTTCTGTTGCTTTCTCAAGTGTTGAAGGAAAAGACATTCACCCAGAGTCGTTTTTAGGTATTATTTACAAAGGAGGGGTTATCGTACCAATCTTGATTACTTTCATGATTACTGTAATCGTTTTCTCTTTTGAAAGATATTTCGTGTTAGGTAAAGCAGCAGGAAAAGGAAACCTAGATAACTTCGTAGTACAGGTAAGAAGCTTGTTGAACAACAACAAAATCGACGAAGCTTTAGAAGAGTGTGACAGACAACAAGGTTCTGTAGGTAACGTAGTAAGAGAAGGTCTTACAACTTACAAAGCTCTTTCTCATGATACTACTTTAAATAAAGAGCAGAAAATGGTAGCTCTTAACAAAGCGATCGAAGAGGCTACAACTCTTGAGATGCCAATGCTAGAAAAGAACATGATGATTCTTTCTACTTTAGGTACTGTTGCAACGTTGATCGCACTATTAGGAACAGTAATCGGGATGATTAAAGCATTCTTCGCATTAGGTTCTGGTGGTGGTACTCCAGATGCAGCTGCACTTTCTACAGGTATCTCTGAAGCCTTGATTAACACAGCATTAGGTATTGGTACTTCAGCTATCGCAATTATCCTTTATAACTACTTTACATCTAGAATTGACGGATTAACTTATAAGATCGACGAGATCGCAATGAGCATCCAGCAGTCTTTCGCTGAATTCAACTAAGAATTAGCAAAGAATTTGTATTAGTAAATAAAGTTTAATTAAAAATCATTAATAATAATGGCGAGAGTCAAACCAAAAAGACATGGAGTAGTGACGGATATGACGGCAATGTGTGACGTTGCGTTCCTACTACTTACGTTCTTTATCTTGACCACTCAGTTTAAAAAACCTGACGTGGAGCAGATTAAACCGCCATCTTCAATATCAGAGAAGTTACTTCCTGATGCAAGTTTGATGACTATCAACGCTACGCCGGACGGAAAATTTTATTTCCAGCCCGTAGAAAATGCATCTGAGAGAATTCAGCTTTTAGACAATATGGGTAAAAAGTATGGGATTACTTTTGACAATAACGAAAAAGCTTCATTCCAGAAAGTACAAGCTATCGGCGTTCCTATGAACCAGCTGAAAAGCTATCTTGATTTGTCAGATGAAGAGCAGAAAAATTTTAAGAGTCCTACAGGGATTCCTATGGATAGTACAAATAAGCAGTTAGTGGACTGGGTACAGCAAAGTTTAAGCGTAAATCCTGATTACAAATTAGCAATCAAGGGTGACGTTACTACTGAGTATCCGAAAGTTAAAAGCCTATTTGAGGGTTTAAGAGATATCGATTTTCTTAAATTTTGGTTGATTACATCACAAGAAGGTAAACCTTAATATCATTTAGAAATGGCAGAAGTACAAGTACAGGAAAAAGGCGGGAAAGGCGGCAAGGTTAGATCCAAGAAGCAGAATACCCGCGTAGATATGACTCCGATGGTGGACTTAGGGTTTCTTTTGATTACCTTCTTTATGTTTACAACAACATTCTCTAAACCGAATGTAATGGATTTGGGTCTTCCGGCAAAACCGAAAGATGAAAAACAAAAACCACCTCCAACAGAAATTAAACTTTCTAACTCTATCTCTTTATTATTAGGTAAAGACAACAGAATTTTCTGGCACCAACAGGATAATACGTCTTTAACAGATCAGAACCTGAATGAAACTAACTTCGATAGAGAAGGGATTAGAAAAGTAATTGAGCAGGCAAAAGCAAACGCGGCTGATAAAACTAAGTTTACTGTTATTATCAAACCGACTGACGATGCTGTATATAAAAACTTTGTAGATATTCTTGACGAAATGGCTATTACAAAGAGTGAACAGTACGGTGTTACCGACTTGAAGCCTTGGGAATTAGCTATTTATAACAAGAAGGTTGGTAATTCAGGAGCTCCTGCTGCACCAGCTGCAAAGTAATTTAACCATAAAATTGTATATCTATGGCAGATGAAAATGTATACAATTCTAATCTAACTTTAGATGAGATTGTATTTGAAAATAGAAACAAGGAATATGGTGCATACGATCTTAGATCTCAGTATCCTAGATTACTGACGAAATCTTTCATCGTTGGAACAGCATTATTCCTAGTTGCGGCTTTGTCTCCTTTTATTTATCTTACCATTAAGAGACTTACTGAACCACCTAAGCAAGAAGTGAAGGCTGATTTGGTAGAAATTCTTCAGGAAGATAAAATTATTGAGCAGCCAAAAGAAGAAGAACCACCTCCACCACCTCCACCTCCAAAAGAGGAAGAGAAAATTGAGGTTATTCAGAACGTGGTTCCTGAGCCTGTAAAAGCTCCGAAAATTGAGACTCCACCGCCACCAATTTCTAAGCAGTTAGAAACTACAACTGGTTTGGTAGCTCAGGAAGGTGTAAAAGCTCCGGCTTATACTCCACCACCACCACCACCATCTACAGGTACTAAAGCTTCAACAGCTGAAGTTAAACCTCAGGTGAGTGATACTCAGGTATATACGGAGGTAGAGCAGACTGCAGAATTCCCTGGAGGTATTAACTCTTTCAGAAACAAGGTTGCAAGCAACTTCGACGGATCTGCGATGAATGGTGACGAGGGTACGGTAAAAACAGAAATCACTTTCGTAGTTGAAAGAGATGGAAGTATTACTGATGTGAAGGCTAGCGGAGGAAACTCTGACTTCAACTCGGAAGCTATCAGAACTATTAAGTCTATTAAAAATAAATGGACTCCTGCAAAAATCAATGGTCAATCTGTTCGTTACCGATTCAGATTACCTTTAACGATGAATTTTGAAGGATAATTTATCTTTAAATAATAATTAAAAAAGAGAAGCTTATGCTTCTCTTTTTATTTTTTTTGGTATTTTTGTTACATGATGTTCAATTGGTTATCCCTTGTTACGGGATTATTTTATATCGTTTTAGGAGTTGTAGTTATTATTTATAAGTTCTTTTTTACAATTCTGGAACCTGCTGTAGCCTATGGATTAGGCGCACTTCTAATACTTTACGGATTGTTTAGAATCTATAGAGCTATTTCAAAAATTAAAAATTCTGGTGATGAAAAATAGTGTTAAACTGATAATGCTGCTTTTCATTAGTATAATTGTTATTAATTGCAAGCAGGAAGACAAATCTCCGTCTTATCATAAAGGTGATTTAACTATTCTTACAGATGAATCTTTTAAAAGTGTAACTGAAGCATTAGCAGAGGGTTATATGATTAATTATCCTGAGACGAAAATAAAGGTCGTAACAAAGAAAGAAGATCTAGGTTTTCTTGATCTTTTGCAGGATAAAGCAAGAATTGCTGTGATGTCTAAAGAACTTAATCCTGAGGAAATCAAAGCGTATGAAGAACAGGTAGATCTGAAGTTTTTACCCGCGAAATTTGCTGCTGATGCGGTGATTTTTATTGTTCCTAAAAATTCTCCGAAGAATTCTATTACGATGGATGAAATTAAGAATGGGTTGGCATCGGAAAGTAAAGAATTTATCTTTGATGGAGCGAATTCCAGTAATTTGAATTTCGTTGCTCAAAAACTTAAAAAGGAACCGAAAGATTTGAAATTCTCAGTCCTTCCGGGAAGTAAAAATATCATTGAAGAATTAAATAAATTCCCTGGAAAAATAGGAGTTATTGGTTTAAATACTTTTAGCAGACCTTATGATAAAACTTCAGAACAGCTGAGAGATTTAGTTAAAATTTTACCGGTTGAAAATAAGGGAGTTTTATATAATCCAGATTCCTTTGCGCTTAGAGAAATGAAATATCCGTTTACGCGTGTTTTATATTTTTTAACAAATGAAGGAAACTTTAACATCGCCAACGGATTTATAAGATATTCATGTACTCAATTGGGGCAAATGATTGTACAGAAGGAAGGTTTGCAGCCTTACAATATTTATAGAAGAGAAGTGCAAATGCGTTAAAAAGTATTAAATAAACCTTTTACCCGAAATAAATACACTATTTTGGTCTGAAAATTGTGTTTACAGTAATTCGAAATTTAGATTAGAAAATATAAAATGAAAGATATAATGAATATGAATGTAAAGAAGATTGCTTTTGGAGCAGCCGTGGTATTTTTTGCCAACTTTGCCTCTGCGCAAACGTTACAAGATGGTATTAACAGCATTGACAGCGACAAGTTTGCTCAAGCAAAAACTAATTTTACTAACATGATTGCTACAGCTCCTACAGCTGAAAACTATTTCTACTTAGGTAATACGTTTTTAAAGCAAGGAGAACCTGATTTTGCTTCGGCTACTGAAAACTTTAACAAAGGTATTGCTGCAGACGGTAAAAGCTACCTAAACAAAATTGGTTTGGCAGCTGTAAAACTAGGAAAAGGTGATAAATCTGCTGTTGCTGAAATTCAGAAGATTGTAACTGACTCAAGAGAGAAAGATGCGGAAGTGCTTTTCAGAGCGGCAGAAGCATTAACTTTATTTGAAAATAATAACGCTCCGGATCTTGCTATTCAGTTTCTGAATAAAGCAATTGAAAGAGCATCTAGAAAAGAAGTTCCTGCATATTATTATTATACCTTAGGAGATGCTTACAGATTGAAGAGAATTCCTGGTGATGCAATGACGGCTTATGACAAGGCGTTACCTTTAGCTAAAAACAAAGCTTCTGTTTATACAAGAATCGGTACTTTGTGGATGGCTGCCCAACAGTGGCAACAGGCTAAAACAAGTATAGAAAAAGCAATCGCTACAGATGCTACTTATGCACCCGCTTATAAAGCATTAGCTGCTTATGATATCAAATATCAGCAAAATGCCAAGGCGACTCAGGATTTGATCAACTATACAAAATATGCTGACGAAGATCCGTACACGCAGTTAGAAATTGCTAAATTATATTTCACAAACGAAGATTTCGCTAATTCTAAAACGGTTTTAGATAAGATCTTTGATAAAGTACAAGATCCGATTAAGTTCAAATTAAGAGCTTATCAATTATATGCCGAAGGAAAATATTCTGAAGCAAAACAAGCTATGGATACTTTCGTATCTCAGGCAGAAAAGTCAAGAGTTCAACCTGCTGACCAAGGTTTACAAGGTCTAATTGCTGCTGGTTTGGCTAAAACTGAAACTGATGCTGCTAAAAAATCTGCTTTAACAACAGAATCTCAACAAAAGATTGCTATTGCTAAAGCTGCGAAAGACGAAACAATGAAATGGGATCTGGAATTGGCAAATATCTCTGGAGGTGGTGCTGTTTCTCAGTCTTCTGTTGATGCAGGACCTACAAACCCTACTATTGAAGGATTGAAGCAAAAAGTTGCTGCTAATGCACAGGATTCAGATTCTTTATTCAAGTTAGCAACAGCTTATCAGGATGCTAAAAACTGGAACGGAGCTATCCTTACATGGCAGAAAATGATCGCTCTTTTACCAGACTGGGCGCCTGCATATTATAGCCAAGGATATTCTTACCAACAAGCGGGTAACAATGATGCAGCTAAAATTGCTTACGAAAAATTCATCAGCACAGTAAAACCTGCTGATCAGGAAGCAAACAAGCAGACTTTAGCTTATGCTTACTTCGCAGTAGCTTATATGAGCAAAGACTCTGATGTAGCTAAAACAAAAGATTATCTTGCTAAATCTTTACAGTTAGATCCAACATATCAGGATGCTGTAAAATTAAACGCAGAGATCAACAAGTAATTTAAAATTTAAATTATAGATATAAAAACTTCCCATTCGTAATGTTTGGGGAGTTTTTGTTTTAATGACTATATTTGAAAGTACGAATGTTTTAAGAATAATTCTTGGACGTTCTGTCTTACAAATTAAAGAATAAAAGAAAAATGAAAACAGATATACTCGCTTTCGGTGCTCATCCGGATGATGTGGAATTAGGATGCGGAGGAACAATTGCGAAATTAGTTTCAGAAGGAAAGATTTGCGCCATTGTAGATCTTACAAGGGGAGAATTGGGAACCAGAGGTACAGATGAAACCAGAAGACTAGAAGCTGCAGATTCTGCAAAGATCTTAGGAGTGGCTGCCAGAGAGAATTTGGCGATGAAGGATGGCTTTTTGGAAAACTCAGAAGAATATCAAATGAGGATCGTAAAAATGGTCCGTAAATATAGGCCAGAAATCGTCTTAGCGAATGCAATTGATGATAGGCATCCAGATCATGCAAAAGGAGCGAAATTAGTGTCGGATGCGTGCTTTTTATCCGGACTGAGAAAGATTGAAACGGTTTTAGACGGAGAAAATCAGGAAGTGTGGAGACCGAAGCATATTTTCCATTATATTCAGTGGAAAGATATCAAACCAGAATTCGTAATCGACATCTCAAATCACTTGGATAAAAAAATTGAAGCGTGCATGGCTTTCAAAACTCAGTTTTATGACCCAACTTCTAAGGAACCGGAAACGCCAATTACGTCAAAAGACTTTTATGAGAGCTTAACGTACCGAGCGCAGGATTTAGGGCGGTTATCGGGAGTGACTTATGCTGAGGGGTTTACGTCTGAAAAGTTAATTTCTTTGAAAAATTTTGATGGAATAGTTTGGTAATTAAAAAATCTTCTCTATATTTGCACTCACAAAACGGTGATTGTAGCTCAGTTGGTTAGAGCGTCGGATTGTGGTTCCGAAGGTCGGGGGTTCGAGACCCCTCATTCACCCAAGAAAAGTACACTTTTTATAAAGTGTACTTTTTTATTTTATGCCTATCTGAGAAATTATTTCGTATTCTTATTTCATAATTTTCTAACAACTTTTATCAAAAATTTCCATTTAACTTTACTATTTGGGACGTGAGTGCTGTGATCCATCCGAAAACAAATGGAGGATCAAACGGATCAAGCGCAAAAGTTGGGGACTAAGCAAAAAAGTTTAGATCATGTAAGATGAAATTTTTTGCTCTCGCAGATTTTGCGAATGATGCAGATTCTTTTCCTTACACTTTACATATTGAACACGAAGCCAGCCCAAGTTTCTTGACAACTCCCGTTTTAAGTATCACCAAGCCGTTCTACACATAAAAGACCCGGAAGGTTAAGCAAAGAAAATCAACGATATCATCTGTGAAAATCTATGCTATCTTTGGGAAATAAAAATATTGGTGTATTCGTGGCAAAAAAAATACATCTAAACAATTTCTCCCCAAATTTTAATACTGATCCGATCAAACACAAAAATTGGGGATTTGGTAAAAAGTTGAGATCATTTTAAATGTAAAAATAAGAATCTGATTTTTATTTTCCACGGATTTTTAAATACCGAAGATGAGCGCTGACATTACGCCCGATGGTAAAATTTAAATAAAATGAATCAGGCGCAAAAGTTGGGGCTAAGCAAAAAGTTTGGTTAATCTGAATATAAAGAAGTTTCTATCTTTGACTCCTCTGAGTTGCATTCTGAAGTTTTTTGGATCAAATACAAAAGTTGGGGACTAGGCAAAAAAGTTTAGATTATGTAAGGTGAAATTTTTTGCTCTCGCAGATTTTGCAAATGATGCAGATTCTTTTCCTTATACTTTACATATTGAACACAAAGCCACCCCTAGTTTTTTGACAACTCCCGTTTTAAATCTCACCAGACTGTTCTCCCTATAAAAGACCACAAAGGTTAAACAAAGAAAATCAACGATTTATCTGTGGAAAACCTGTGATCTGCGGGAAATAAAATTCGTGCATTTGTGGCCACAATATGCAGCCCTCCATTTTATCAAAGATAAAATCCTTGCGTCTTAAAAACATAAAGCATTAAAAAATATCTTTGCGCCTTTGCGAAAAACCAACAAGGAGAGCAACATCTGTAAAAATCTGCGCGATCTTTTGGAAATAAAAAATTCGTGCATTCGTGGCCATAATATGCATCCCTCCATTTTATCAAAGATAAAATCCTTGCGCCTTAAAAACATAAAGCATTAAAAAATATCTTTGCGACTTTGCGAAAAGCCAACGGAGACAGCAGCATCTGTGATCTGTGGGAAATAAAAATATTCGTGCATTCGTGGCAAAAAATACATCTAAACAATTTCTCCCCAAGTTTTGAAACTGATCCAATAAAATGGGGTTTTAAGTCTAAATTGATAATAAGTTTTGGCTAAAGCCTCAGATACCTCATCTTTCTAAGACTGGCTTCAGCCAGTCCCTATTGATTTATAGCATATGATATTAATCGAATTAAGGTTAAAAGCAGAGATTTATTTTTCAAATCCTAAATATTTAGAAATCAAAAAATACAAATAAATGCTTCGCGAAGCATAAAAATAGCTTCATTAAATCAACTCGTTGATTCCTCTTTGCTCCTTTATATACTCCAAAAAATAAATCTTTGCGTTAAAAAAGAGTCACTTCATTAAAAAACTGAGTTCGATTAAAATTAACGATCTAAAATATTGGTTTACTCTTTATTAGTAGACGGAATTTGGGAATTCAGCAAAATTTATTAATATTCGTTAATTCGTGGCTCCAAAATCAACCGATCATCTGCAAAAATCCGTGGAATCAGCGGAAAATAAAACTTTTGCCTTGAAATTTTTCCGTATCATTTAGAACAAATTAAACTTGACGAAAATCATTATTTTTCTCGATATTCTATTTTTGAAGCTATTTCCCGCTTTTCGTTACAATCTTTTTTTTCAAAAAAGGATTTTCACTGCAATCGGGGCTAGGAATTTCGTTTATGATTAAAAATACGTGAAAAATATACAATGAGGTAGCAAAAAATATTTCCCTATTTTTAAAATCACAATCTCAAAATATGGAAATAAAGGTTACTGTAAAGCAACTCGGCAGGAAACATCCTGTTCTTTCAGAGCAAATTCTCAATATTGCTCATCATGAAAATACCATTTCATTAGAACATCTTTTAAAATTGGTTGTTCAACAACAGGTAGACGCATTTAATGCAAAATCTTTTGAATTGGAAGATGAAGATTATACTAAAATTCCACAGGATAATTATCTAAACATTTTAACCGATACCGGAAAAGTAGGTTTCGGAAGTATTTACAACGAAAAGAGAGCCAATCTTGAAAAGGCTCAGGAAAATGCTATTCAGGCTTTTGAAGACGGAATGTTTGCCGTTTTTTATAATGACGAGCAACTTGAAAATCTTTCCCACACAATCGATCTGAGTTTACAACATACTTTTACCTTCATCCGACTTACATTTCTGGCAGGAAGCTATTGGTAAATTAGGAAGGGAAGCTAGAGGCTGGAAGCTGGAAGTTTTGTAACGCTATTGCTGGGATGGCTCTTATTACTTGCAGCTTCTATCACTCATCTTCCAACCAAAAAAATAGTCAAATCATACTAAATCACACTAACAATGGAAATCAGTGAAAAACTAAAATCGAAGAAAATTGTCGATTACCACAAGAATCTGAAAAAAGACCTGAAAGAGCAGGCAGAAAAAGGGTTGATCTCAAAACTCTTTTCAAAATCAAAACTGAAAAAAGAAGTTGCAGAATTAGGATTGCTCCTTCTTGGTAAGAATGATTATTACGAAGAAATTACCCTTGGCTCTTCACAAGCCGACAAAATTAAAGAGCTTATCAAAAGTAATATCTGGGAAGATAAAGACTATTACGAATTATTGGTTTATTTCTTCGGAGATAAAGCCGATTTGGTGAAATATGCATGGAATAAAATGCCTTTCAAAATGTATCAGACAGGCTATGAACGCCGTTCATTCCGTGCTCCGAATAACGAAAGATTCACTTTGCTTAATCAGGTGAATTTAATAAGAACGTTGCTGGAGCTTCCGAGTATTTATAATTATGGTTCGGGACATCAGTCTTACGAACTTTCTTTGGAAGAGCAGATTATTTATGATACGCAGGTTTCTAACAATGCAAGTCAGTTTTACATCTGGTCTGCAGCGATTGATACCGGAAACAAAGAAATTTATCAGTTGATCGAGGATATTATATTCAACAAACATCCTGAAGGAAAAGTATCACGAAATATCATCCACGCTTTGCTGAACAGCGAGCAAAAACAATGTTGGGAGCTTGTGGAAAAACTATTGCTGGCGGCACAGCGTCAGGAAGGTCTTAGACAAACCATTTTGGAAGCTTTGGATGAAACAAATACGCAGGCTTTACAATACATGGTAAATGTCATCGAAGAAAATAAGCTGACCCGTTTTTCATCCGTTGTAAGAGCTATCGGAACATGGACGGGACTTGGCTGGGAGTCTGAAAAAGAATCTGTCGTGAAAAATATTGTTTCGCTGGCCAATACGTATTTCAATAACCCTGATAAGATTTCAGAAGCGGTAAAAAGCAAGAATAATAACGAAGTTTATATGGCGCTTTGGGTGCAGGGGGTTTGGGATGTAGAACAAGCTGTTCCTTATCTGCATGATCTGCTGGATAAAGGAAGTATAGAAAAGAAATGTCTGGCGATAAAATTTGCCATAGAAACCAGAGATCCTTATATCCAGATGCCTCTTTTTTATAAAGCTGTTCTGAATGGCGATCTACAAGTGTTGGCGTTTGCGGGACAGGCTTTAAGCTCGTTGTTGAGCGTCAATGTAAAATCAAAATTCTATATCAATAATCCCGATTATCCTGATTTCTTTGAAAAACTGCATGAACTGACTCAAAAAATAGAAGTCAAAGAAAAGAAATTTGAAGGTAAAGTTTTCTCCTGGCAGAATGTAGTATTCAGAAAGAGTGATTTGTATGCTTCCATGTTTTATTTGGTAGGCGAGGATAGCGAAAAGCTGGATTTGGTGCTTTCGTATTTCGATCAGTTTGAACTGGCTTTGCGTGAGCAGTTAACGAGAAACCTTCTGGGCGATTTCTACTGTTATTCTTATTCCTACAATTTTGAGAAAAAGAAAAAAGCGGTAACGCCTTTCCAGAAAGAGTTTGCCTTTAAAATCGTTAAAGACCGCGGGGAATCTTTAGTGGCTTCAGGAATCAACGTTTTGCAGCAAAATCCTTTGACAAAGGAGGAGGCCATGACTTTCTATGATTTGTTTAAAAGAAAAGGTGGAAATCTTCGTAAAAAGCTGATTGAGCTGATGATGAAGCAGGAAGATGAGGTTGTCACGCCTTTAGTGGATGAACTGACAACTAAAGGTGATGTAGAGCAGAGAACGGCTTCTTTGGATATTATGCTTCAGCTTCAAAAAAGTAAAAGAGCTTCAACACAAATTGGGCAATGGCTTCAACAATATTCAGAGAGAACAAAAATTTCTGAACGGGAACAAGGCCTATTGGATCAGCTGAATCCTACTGAAAATAAAGAAATTCTTTCTGCTGAAAATGGCTTTGGTTTCTATAATCCTTCAGTAAAATCAGCGTATGAATTGCCCAAAGTAGGTTCTGATTCTGTTTATGCGAAAGCAACAAAAAGTGATAAATACGGTTTTACACAATCGCAGGCTCATATTAAAAATGAACTGAAAAAACTGAGTGATCTTTTCCTTAAAAATAAAGATTTCGAATACGAAACAGAAGACTGGAATGGTTCTTTTACAAAAGAATTACTAGGCAACAGCTTCCGCCCGATCAAAAGAAATACGGATGGGTTTACAGGCGAGCAATTATTTGAAAATTATCCTTTACATGAGGTTTGGGAACAATGGTATAAAGAATCGGGATTGCAGCCGCAGGATTTATTTTTACTAACATTTGTGGATAACTGTGACCGTAAAAAATTCAGGGATTTCCTTGAAAATTATGTTTTCTATCACAAAGATATCATGCCTAATCCTCTGAAAAGTAATTATTACTGGGATAATCCTGTAAAAAGAATTTTAGAATCTCTGCAGGGAAAATTTGTTTTTGAACACAAGAATGATTTCCTGATCGATGCCAGCGCTACTTTATTTGCCCATCTTCCGGAAGATATTATCAATTTTAAAGCAAAACAAAACGAATATTATTACAGCAGAAACGGAAACGGTTGGCAACAGCAATTCTTTTTCAATATATTTTTACAAACGATTCCGACTAAAAATTTAACAGATGAACAATTTGTAAAGGTCTGGAATCTGTACCGATGGATGCAGTTCAACGGATTGGAAGAAAATATACAATATACCGTTCCGAATCTATATTTATTCTGCAAAGCGTATGAACTGAATTTAATTACAAAAGATGAATTATACGAAGGGATTTTCACGGCAGAATCGGCAATAAGAGATCTTACGACAACAAAATTCTATCATCACAACGAAAAATATTTGGAAACATTCCCTTTCCTGAAACCAATTATTGAGGAAATTCAGAATAAATTTTTAGATATCGAATTAATTCGTGGCGACGCAGGAACTTCGGTTTCTCATTTTGTTCAGGATTTCCAGTCGATTTATGGTGCGGAACGTTTTGTGCAAATTTTAAAAGGTTTTGGCAAGGCGAATTTATATGCCAATTATATTTACAGCTACAGCAGCGAAAGCATGACGAAGCAAAAGCTGTTCTCTTATCTTTTATCGAACTGTTATCCTCGCGAAACAGATACTCAGGAATCATTCAACGAAATGGTGAAGAAAGAAAAGATTGCAGAACTTCGTCTGATTCAGGCGGCTGTTTATGCTCCACAATGGCAGAAATTCATCAGTAATTATTTAGGCTGGAAAGGATTGGATTCTGCGATTTGGTGGATGCACGCTCATACAAAAACAGGCACCTATGAAGCACAGAATTCCGGGTTGGAAAGTGAGGTGGCTAAATATTCTTCTGTAGATGTTCAGGAGTTTAAAGATGGTGCGGTAGATAAAGAATGGTTTACAAAAGCCTATAAAGAATTAGGAAAAGCACGTTGGGAGATGCTGTATGATTCGGCTAAATATATTTCAGACGGAAACGGGCACCGCAGAGCAAGATTATATTCTGACACCTTAACGGGAAGCCTGAAGATAAAAGAAGTGACGGCAAAAGTGAAAGATAAACGCGATCAGGATTATCTGCGCGTGTACGGTTTGGTACCTTTAAGCAAAACAAACCCTGAAAAAGATGTGCTGAACCGTTACGAATATATTCAGCAATTCAAAAAAGAAAGTAAAGAATTTGGCTCGATGAAGCAGGCGAGTGAAGCCCTGGCGATTCGTGTGGCACTGGAAAATCTTGCCCGAAATGCAGGTTATCCCGATCCAATCCGTTTGACTTGGGCAATGGAAACCAAGCAAATTCAAAATCTACTGTCTAAAGATACGCAGGTAACGATTGACGGAGTTACTGTTGGTTTGATTATCGAAGACGACGGAAAGGCAGGATTGGTGGTTTTCAGAGATGATAAACAGCTAAAATCAATTCCTCCAAAAATTAAAAAAGATAAAGCGATTGTGGAATTAGGAAACAATCGAAAAATTATGCGCGAGCAATGGAGCCGTTCCAGAAAAGGTCTTGAGGAAGCGATGATTCGTGGCGATGAGTTTCTGTATGCTGAAATCCAGAACCTGTTTGAACATCCGGTGATCGTAAAACATCTGGAAAAACTGGTATTTATTTCCGATGACAATAAAATCGGATTTTTCCATGATGGTAATTTAGTGGATGCACAGGGTGAAATTCATGAATTAAATGGAAATAATACCTTAAGAATTGCTCACTGTGTCGATTTGCATCAATATTCTGTCTGGAGCGATTTCCAGCATTATTGTTTTAAAGAAAAACTGATTCAGCCTTTTAAGCAGATCTTCAGAGAACTGTATGTTCCGACCCCGGATGAATTGCAGGAAAAATCGATTTCCAGACGGTATGCGGGGCATCAGGTTCAGCCAAAACAGGCATTGGCATTGCTGAAAACAAGAGGCTGGAAAGTAGATTATGAAGAAGGCTTGCAAAAAGTGTATCATAAAGAAGGTTTCCAGGTGAAATTATATGCCATGGCAGATTGGTTCTCACCGGCAGATGTGGAAAGTCCGACGCTTGAAACCATAGAATTCCATTCGTTGAAAGATTATAAAAATATTCCTTTTGAAGAGATCAATCCTAGATTATTCTCTGAAGTAATGAGGGATATTGATCTGGTGGTTTCTGTGGCGCACGTGGGTGGAGTAGATCCGGAAGCGAGTCATTCATCCATCGAAATGAGAGCGGTCTTAATGAAAGAAACAGCGAGATTGTTTAAGCTTGATAATATTAAAATTGATGGTTCTCACGTTTTAGTAAAAGGCCAAATGGCGGAATACAGCGTTCATTTGGGAAGTGCGGTAGTGCATCAGGTTCCGGGGAAATATTTATCTATTTTGCCTGTTCATTCGCAGCACAGAGGAAGATTGTTCCTTCCTTTCGCTGATGACGATCCTAAATCTGCTGAGGTTTTATCTAAAGTATTATTACTGGCCAAAGACAACGAAATACAGGATCCCACGATACTTTCTCAGATTAAGAGAGAATTTGTCTGAAATTGAACTGGATGATGGATGCTGGAAGAAAGGAAGTTGAAGATGCTTATCAATGAGTAAGGAAGCAGTATCATTGTAAATACTAATAACGTTTTCTTTTTGAATTTACCTTAATAACCCCCGAAGGGGTTAAATATCAGTAGCGTCGGGTGGAACCCGATGGACAAGTATTTAATGATGTTATAATCCCTCTGGGATTGAATAATGTAAAGGGAATTTCAAAGATAAAATGGTATAAGATCTGGCCATACCTCCTGCCTCAAACTTCCATCTTCCTTCCTAAAAAATTAAAAAGGTACACTTTAGCGGTGTACCTTTTTTTATAAGTGAATTTTTGCTTTAGGAATATAAAAAAAGCATCCTTTTTCAGATGCTTGTGTTTTTAGAATTATTCTTTTTTTAAACTTCGTCGTCAGAATCTATTGTGTAAGATTTGCTTTTGAAGTCTTTGTCATGTTTTTCTGATATTACATCCTCACCCTTCTCGTTAATGATGAAATCTGTGGACTCATTAAACATCTCCTGAAAACTTTTAAAATCTTCCTTGTAAAGGTAAATTTTGTGTTTCTCGAATGTAGCTTCTCCATTCTCTCCGAAATTTTTCTTACTTTCTGTAATCGTAAGATAATAATCTCCTGCTTTTGTCTCGCGCACATCAAAGAAATAAGTTCTTCTCCCTGCTTTTAACACCTTTGTGAAAATTTCATTTTCATGGCGCTCCTTGTATTCACTCATTGTTAGATATTTTTTAATCTTGTTAAGAACAAATATAAAAGTTTTCTTTTAATCACAAAATTTTTTTTATGATTTATTTAACATTTATGAATAAATAGGCTAAGCCGTTACAGAATTGGTAATTTCACTAAGGTTGATGATTTTATCTGCTCTCTGAGCGCTAGACTCTCTGTGTGTGATGATTATGGAAGTCGCATTCCTGATTTTACGGTCGATATTTTCCAGGATATTCTGTTCGGTTTCGGTATCCAAAGCAGACAGGGAATCATCGAAAATGATGATATTCGGGTTCTTTATTAAGGCTCTTGCGATACAGATTCTCTGTTTTTGCCCTCCCGAAAGCATCACCCCGCGTTCACCAACCATGGTATTATACTGTTCTTTAAACTCAACAATATTTTTATCCACATCCGCGATTTTGGCATATTCTACCACTTTTTCGTGAGATGGGCTGTCGATGGCAAACCCGATATTATTTTCAATAGAGTCTGAGAAAAGATAACTTTCCTGAGGAATATAGCCAATGAAATTTCTGTAGTTTTCCAAATTATGCTCCTTCAGATTTTTTCCGTCGATTAAAATTTCACCTTCGGTAGGATCTATCAGTCGGCAAAGAAGCAGGGCAAGGGTAGATTTTCCGCTTCCGGTTTTTCCCATGATGGCTAAAGATTCTCCGGCATTGATTTTAAAGCTTAAATTATGCAGGGCTCTAATTCCTGTATTCGGATACACGTAAGAAACGTTTCTGAATTCAATTTCACCTTTAATCGTATAATTTTCAAAGTTTTTATTTACGATCTCAGATTTTTTATCCATAAACTCATTAATTCTCTGCATGGATGCTTCAGCTCTCTGATTAACAGAAGTTACCCAACCCACCATAGAGAAAGGGAAGATCAGGGTGTTAATATACATAAAGAAATCAGCGATCTTACCGATGCTTAATTGTCCGTCAATATATTTCTGTCCGCCAATCCAGATAATCGCAACATTTAATAATCCGATAACAAATAAAATAATGGTAAAGAAATAAGCTTCTGTTTTCGCTAAATCGAGTGCTTTATCCTGATAATCGGTTACTTTTATCCCATAATTTTTCTCGATATATTTTTCTCTTGCGAAATATTTTACCACACGGATTCCCGAAAAACTATCCTGTACAAAAGTGGAAATCGCAGACTGGCTTTTCTGCATGATCTTCGACTTTTTATTAATGATAGAACTTACTTTATAAATAGCAAATGATAAAACAGGAAGGGGAAGCAAGGTCCAGAGCGTCATGGAGGCGTCCGTTTTTACCATATAGATTGCTGTGATAATCACCAAAACGATTAAATTGGCAACATACATTACTCCCGGCCCAAGGTACATTCTTACCGCAACAACATCTTCGCTTAATCGGTTCATTAAATCTCCAATTGTTGTTTGCTTATAATCCGTTAAAGAAAGCTCCTGGTAATGTCTGTAGATTTTATTTTTCAGTTCGTATTCAATTCTTCTGGAGGCAACGATAATGGTTTGTCGCATCATAAAGGTGAAAAATCCGGTCAGTAAAGAACAGCCAACAATAATGGCAACGTAAATCAGAACTTGATTGTTAAAGCCAAGATTCCCGTTTTTTGTGAGTTCGTCGACAGATTTTCCTACAAACTGAACTTTATATATGTTGAAAAAATTACTGGTGATGATGAATAATACCCCCCAAAATAATAATATTTTGTGCTTTAAAAAATAAGGGTTTAAGGTTTTAAGCGCTTTCATATAGTTTTACAAAATTACGAAAATGTGATCAGATTACGAATTTCATCAATTTTAAATTTTGTATCTTTGCAGCCATTAAAAAGCTCTTTGAATGTTAGGAAGACGACAAATCCGTGAAAAAGTAGTACAGACTGTGTATTCTTATTACCAGAATCCTGTAAAGTTTGATGTTTTAGAGAAAAACATGTTTGCCGGAATAGAGAAAATCTATCATCTCTATATCTACCAGCTAAATTTCTTGGTTTCTCTTAAAGAATTGGCTGAACACCAAATTGAGATTGGAAAGAATAAGTATATTAAAAGTGATGCTGATGTAAACCCGAACCAGAAATTCATCAACAATCAGGTATTAATTAAACTTGAGGAAAACCCTGAGAGATTATTTTTTACCGGACAGCACAAGCAGTTGAAATGGGATTTGCATGATGATCTGTTGGTGAAAACCTTCCAGAGAATGACAGCAGGAAAGCGTTATCAGGATTTCATGAAAGAAGAAGGATATTCTTTTGAAGATGATCAAAAATTTATCGGAAAATTATTCTTAAGATATATTGCCGAGAATGATGATTTCCATGATTATCTTGGTGATAAAGAACTTTCTTGGTACGATGATATTCACATCGCGAATTCTATGGTTCAAAAAACAATCGGTTTCCTGAAAGAAGATGAAGAAAGCAGAACTTTAATTAAAATGATTAAAGATGAAGAAGATAAAACTTTCGCAATGAAACTTCTTAGAAATACCCTAGACAGCTGGGAAACTAACGAAAAAAAGCTTGCTGAAAGATTAGAAAACTGGGATCTGGAAAGAGTTTCTTTAATGGATAAAGTAATCTTATCAACGGCGATCGCGGAGCTGGACAACTTCCCTTTTACCCCTTCAAGAGTTATTATTAATGAATATATTGAGGTTGCTAAAGTATTTGCAACAGACCGTTCGAATATCTTCATCAACGGTATTTTAGATAAATATTGTAAAGATTTAAATAGAATATAAATATTTTAAATATGAAAAAGACGTTATCAATTATCGCCTTATCTATCATAGGCTTTGGTTTAGTTTCTTGTAAAAAAGAAAACACAGAAGCTCAGGGTGCTGATGCTGTCGCTACAGATTCTACGGCTGCAACTGCAACTCCTGCTGATTCTGCTGTGGCTCCTGTATCTGCTGATGCAACGGCTGCGGCTCCAGTTTCTAACCAGCCATCTACTTCAATCGCGCTTTCTGAAAGCAACTTCGATTTTGGAAACATCAAAAAAGGAGACAAAGTAGAGCACGTATATGAAGTAACAAATACAGGAACAAATCCTTTGGTAATTTCTGAAGTAAAGCCTGGATGCGGATGTACGGCTCCTGATTTCACAAAAGACCCGATTTTGCCAGGTAAAAAAGGAAAAATCACTCTACATTTCGATTCTTCAAATTTCGACGGAAACGTGAGCAAATTTGCTGATGTTTACGCAAATGTAGAAAAAGCGCCTATTAAATTAACATTCACTGCGAATATTCAACCATAATATCATGAATACGTTATCAATCTTTTTACAGGCAACGCCTCAGGGAGGAAATTCTTCCATGATGCTGATCATGATGGGGGTAATGTTTGTAGGGTTTTATTTCTTAATGATAAGACCGCAAATGAAAAAGCAGAAGCAGGAGAAAAACTTTCAGGAAACATTGAAAGTGGGAACCAGAGTAGTTCTTACTTCAGGTCTTCACGGAAGAATTGCTCAGGTTCAGGATGATGGTTTCGTAATTGAAACTTTATCAGGAAAACTGAAATTCGAAAAAGCGGCTGTTTCAAGAGAATTTACAGAAACACGTTTTGGAGATAAAGCAAAAGCTGCTGAAAAAACGGCAGAAAAGGCTGCTGACAAAAAAGAAATAGAAACTGAGAAGAAGTAATTCTTTTTGTTTTTTGAAAGATATTTCGTTTCGGCGGGGTGAGCAAAGCTCACCCCGCCGAAACTTTTTATAATGTATAGTAACTCAATGTTAGCAGTATTTGTAATATCCAAATTTGTCATTCTGTAGGAATCTGGGTTATTATTTCAACTAAGATTATCATTTCACTTGAAAAAATGAAGGGCTTCAACTCCGCTCAGCCTGACAATGCTAATACTATCCATAATTATTATCCACTGTCAGGCTGAGCCTGTCGAAGCCTTTATAATTTAAAAATCAGGATTAGTGTCATTGGTGAAAAAATTAGTGCAATTAGTGTTTAAAAAAAGAAATATCTTTGTCCAATGAATCAAAACACAAGCAAAACCGTTCTCATTTTAGGGGCAAATTCCGATGTAGCCAAACAAAGTATCAAACAATACATTCAGAAAGGATTGTCTGTCATTGCAGCTTCCCGAAATACACAATCTTTGGAAGAATTTGTTCAGGATAACAATCTTATTGAAAAAGTAAGAATTCTATCATTCGATTCGGTTGATTTTGATTCTCACCAAAAATTTTACGATGAACTTCCTATAAAACCTCATATTGTCGTTTATGCTGCAGGATTTTTAGTAGACAATGAAAAAGCGTTGAAAGATTTCAAAGGCACCCAGCAAATGATGTTGGTAAACTATATGGGCGCTGTTTCTATTCTGAATATTATTGCGACAGATACAGACAATAAAAATTTAGAAAGAATTATCGGGTTATCTTCTCTTTCTGGAGTAAGAGGTCGAAAAAGTAATTTCGTTTACGGAAGTACAAAGGCAGCTTTTACTACGTATCTGGCTGGTTTAAGACAGGAATTAGCTTCAAGAAATATACAAGTGAATGCTTTGGTCATTGGCTATATCCGAACAAAAATAAATGAAGGATTACAATTGAATGAATCTTTAATGATGGAACCAGATTATGTAGCAAAATATATTGTAAATGCTGGGAATTCTTTTACGATCGTGCCGAATTTCAAATGGAAAATGATTTATTTGATTTTGAAAATGTTGCCGGAGAGTTTGGTGGCGAAGTTGCCGTAATTATTTCTTTAATTTCGACTTTTTATTTAAAAAATCTAAAATGTATTGATACTGTTCAGTTTCTTCCTTATTAACTAAATAAGTAAAAGGTGTTCCCATATCAATTGTGATCTAAGATTTTCTATGAATTGAATGAATTCTTGTTTTGACATAATTTATTGAGTGATAGTGTCTTTTTGAATATGGTTAAATTTATCAGTCCGAATATCTCCAATCGTGGAATCTATACTATATTGCTTAGAAATAATAATATATCTGTTCTTTTCATAACAATGTCTTATGATTTCAATCGGAATATATTCGTTATCATCTAGATTAATTATAGCCGTAAAACTTTCACATCGATAACGACCTTCATCAGATTCAAAATGATCAAAAACACCTTCTATGTCGGTTTGACTAAAGAAAATATTTTCAATATCTGCAGAAATAATAGTATGCTGTTTCAGAGTTCTTTTAAAATCATATTCAATAATTTCTTTTGCCCCTAAAAAACAAATAGAGCTAAATACCATACAGCATCCTGTGATATAGAAGATTTTTGTTGTCTTCTTTGAGGCTTCTCTTCTTATGTCTGAAGGATAGTAAAGGCACTTCTTTATAATTACTATAGCAAAAGAAACAATAGTAATTATTGCAGAAATATATCCCAAAGTTACAAGGGAGGAGATCAGGTTTTTCATAATAAAAAAAGCGGAGAAAAAATCTCCGCTTCTAATTTATGCTTTTAAATTCAATTGTAATTCTAATTCATCAAGCTGCTCATCAGCAATCGAAGAAGGCGCATCGATCATTACATCACGTCCCGAATTATTTTTAGGGAATGCGATATAATCTCTAATTACTTCGTTTCCATCTAGAATAGCTACCAAACGGTCAAACCCGAAAGCTAAACCACCGTGAGGCGGAGCTCCGTATTTGAATGCGTTCATCAGGAATCCGAACTGTGCTTCGGCTTCTTCTTTTGAGAATCCTAGCAAATCAAACATTTTAGACTGAAGACCTTTATCAAAAATTCTGATAGAACCTCCGCCGATTTCGTTTCCGTTCAATACCATGTCGTACGCGTTGGCTCTTGCTTTTCCTGGGTCTGTCTCCAACAAATGAATATCTTCAGGCTTTGGAGAGGTGAAAGGGTGGTGCATTGCGTGATAACGTCCGCTTTCTTCATCAAATTCCAATAACGGGAAGTCAACAACCCAAAGGGGTGCGAATACGTCACCTTTTCTCAATCCTAAACGGTTTCCAAGCTCCATTCTCAACGCAGAAAGCTGAGTTCTTACTTTGTGCTCGTTTCCGGAAAGAATCAACATTAAATCGCCTTCTTTAGCTCCGAATTTTTCGATAATTTTTGCTAAATCTTCCTCGTTGTAGAATTTATTTACCGAAGAAGTTTTTACCCCGTCATTCTGGAATTTAGCCCAAACCATTCCTGAAGCTCCGATTTGAGGTCTTTTTACCCAATCAACAAGCTCATCGATTTGTTTTCTTGTATAATCTGCACATCCTTCAACATTGATTCCGACAACCAGTTCTGCTTCATCAAATATTTTGAAATCTTTTCCTTTTACTAAATCGTTCAGTTCCACGAATTCCATCCCGAAACGGATATCCGGTTTGTCGTTTCCGTATTTCTGCATTGCATCAGCAAATGTCATTCTTGGGAAAGTTCCGAATTCCTGACCTGTAATATCTTTAATCAACGTTTTCGTCATTCCTTCAAAAACATTCATCACGTCTTCCTGCTCTACGAAAGCCATTTCACAGTCGATTTGTGTAAATTCCGGTTGTCTGTCGGCTCTTAAATCCTCATCACGGAAACATTTTACAATCTGGAAATATTTATCCATTCCGCCTACCATTAACAATTGTTTGAAAGTTTGTGGAGATTGCGGCAAAGCGTAAAACTGTCCCGGATTCATTCTGCTAGGAACCACGAAATCTCTTGCTCCTTCCGGTGTAGATTTAATTAAAACCGGAGTTTCAACTTCGATAAATCCTTCCTCTGAAAGATAATTTCTCACTTTCTGCGCCATTTTGTGACGGAAGATCAATTTATCTTTTACCGGATTTCTTCTGATATCCAAGTAACGGTATTTCATTCTTAACTCTTCACTTACATCAAGCTTATCTTCAATTTCAAATGGTGGAAGAATAGATTCATTAAGAACCGTTAATTTTTCAACTAAAATTTCAATATCGCCTGTCGGAATATTGGGATTTTTACTTGTTCTTTCAATTACTTTTCCTGTCACCTGAATCACAAATTCACGTCCCAATTTTTTTACATTTTCAATCATTTCCGTTGAAGAAATATCTTGATTGAAATATAATTGAGTAATTCCGTAACGATCTCGAAGATCTATCCAAATCATAAATCCTTTATCACGAATGGTTTGTACCCATCCTGAAAGTGTAACTTCTTCATTAAGATGTTGAAGAGATAATTCTCCGTTTGTGTGCGATCGAAACATAATTGTTTGTTTAAAGTTCTAAAATTTAAAGTTCAAGGTTCTGCGTTTAAGGTTTTGAATATCAAATCCAAAACATGAAATCCAGAACATTGAATTTTTCGACTGCAAAGATAAGATTTTTGAAGGTTTTAAAAACAAAAAAACTTCCGGGTAAGGAAGTTTTTGATATAATGAGATTTAATTTATTTTAAAACTGTTGCAAATTCAGGATGTTTATATTTTGCTGAAAAATCTTTTGCAGTTTCTCCTTTACTGTTTTTAGCATTTTTATTGGCTCCTTTTTTCAATAAAACTTTTCCCATTTCAGCTTTTCCGTATCTCGCGGCAACCATTAATGGAGTTTGATGATCACATTCTTTGTTTACATCTGCTCCATTATTCAGCATGTAATTGAAAATATTGTTTTTCTCATATTTTATGCTGTATGATAAAAGGGTATAGCTGTTTTCTTTTACGCCTATACATTTGTTATAATCTTCTTTAGGGAAGGCTGTCTTAAAAGATTCTACATTGTCAGATTGAAAAGCAGTCATCTGGTCTTTAGAAATTTGCTGTGCAAAAAGGAAGTTGGCAAAAACACAGAATCCGAACACTAAGGTCGTAGAGATTATTTTTTTCATAAAAATTTAACTTTATAGGAATGTACAAAGCTAATTTATTTTTTTGATAGATCTCGTGAAGTTTTCATAAGATTTGAATTTATATATTCAATTTAATGTAATTTTTCAATTAAATTGTTAAAAATAGTGTTGGGTTGGAAGTTGTTGAGTTTCATTACCTGATGACTTTATAAAAATTTTAACAGCTATCATGAACTTTCTTCAAATGAAATTTTTTAAATTCGTGATAATAACAAATTATATTACTATGGGAAAAGGAGACAAAAAATCAAGAAGAGGAAAGATCAACAACGGAAGTTACGGTAAAAGAAGACCGAAAAAAAACTCAAAATCCTTTGAAAATTCGGAAGATAAGTCTAAAAAGTAACTATAAAAAAAGACCGAAGAGATCGCTCTCCGGTCTTTTTTTATACAAAATTAAATTTTATTTATTTTCCGAATATTCCACCCAGCAAATCACCTAATCCACCTCCGCTTTGTTGTTTGGGGTTGCCGTTCCCACCGCCACCGCTTCCAAGCACATTGCCTAGAATATCATTCAAAGGATTACCTGAAGATTGAGAGTTTCCACTGCCAAGAACACTTCCTAAAATATCATTTAATGGACTTGATTGTTGTCCTTGTGCCTGGTTAGAAGCATTTCCAAGAATTCCGCCTAACAAATCTCCTAAACCTCCGGCGCCCACATTATTTTGTTGCTTTTCTTTACCAATATATCCCATAATTACGGGAGCAAGCATGGCCAGTATAGGTCCGATTTTATCTATGGAAATTCCTGTATTTTGAGAAAGCTGGTTTTCTACATTTTGTTTGTCATTTCCGAAAACATGGCTCAAAATAGAATTTCCTTCATCCTGTCTTGCGTCAGCTTGCGAAACATCATCTAAAATACTTCCGTCATGATCTTTATCCAGTGCGTTATTCAAAGCTTCTGCTTCTTTGGTATCCTGAGATTTTTTTCTGAGATAAGAAATGATCAAAGGTGCGGCCACGGCCAATAAAGCAATAATTTGATTTCTACTGATGCCGAATTTACTTTCAGCCTGATCAGCCACCTGATTGCCTGTATTTCCTGTCAGTAAGTCGATTAAACTCATAGTTTTGTATTTGTTTAATTGTTAATCAACCAAAGTTATCAAAAAATATTCCTGAATGATTTTTTTTAGTTAAAAAGTAATCTTAAAAATTATATCTTACTTTAAGATGTTGATTTTTAAGTATTAATTTTTCAAAATAGGAACATTAGAACATGCCTCTCCAAACATCAAAGATTTTACGATAGGCTGTAGTTGTTCTACCAGTTCGATATAAGCATTGTTTGGAATTTCTTTGTCTGAGCAACCCTTTACCAATACTCTTTTGCCGATCATTTCATCAAAATCGTAGCTTTGAATAGCTTGGTGCATCAGAACGACTTCCAGATCTTCTTTATTTCCAAAAACAATTTTTTTAGTAACTTCCGTAAGTTTAGCCGTGATTAGAAAATATGCCCAGAGAGGAACAATAGCATCTGCCGAGTTATAAATATAAACGTAGCTGTCTCTGTATTCTTCAACGTCAATGGCTGCTACTTTTTCGCGAAAATCTTTTTCTTTTAAAATCATTTCCATAAAAAGAAAATCTTTAAGATCGATCCCTTTTCTTGCTCCTTTAGGAACCAAATCAGTAAGGTCAAAGTTGATCAGTCCGCTTGCAGCAACTTTATTTTTTATTTCAAATTCTTCTGACATTTTTTATCGTTATCTTTGAAGCAAATTTACTTAATTATTATTTGAATTTTGATGTTTAAATGTTGAGATTAAATGTCATTTCAATAGAAAAAATCATTCATCCCTATCAATTATCTTTTATGAAATACTATATCATCGCAGGGGAAGCTTCCGGAGATTTGCATGGAAGCAATTTAATGAAAGCTTTAAAAGAAAAAGATTCCAACGCAGAGTTTAGATTTTGGGGTGGAGACCTGATGCAGCAGCAAGGCGGTACTTTGGTGAAACACTATCGGGACTTAGCTTTTATGGGTTTTTTGGAAGTGGCGATGAATCTGAGAACAATTTTAAATAATATTAAAATCTGTAAAGAGGATATTAAAAATAACCAGCCAGACGTATTGATTTTAGTAGATTATCCGGGATTTAATTTGCGGATTGCAAAATTTGCCAAAGAATTAGGTATTAAAGTGGTCTATTATATTTCTCCTCAGCTTTGGGCATGGAAAGAGGGCAGGGTAGAGATCATTAAAAAATATGTGGATGAAATGATGGTGATCCTCCCATTTGAGGAAGATTTTTATAAAAAACATGGCGTTCATTCGCATTTTGTGGGGCATCCGTTGTTGGATGCAATCTCAACTTTGCAGGATCTCAGTATTGAAGATTTTAAAGCAGAACATCAATTAAATGAAAAAGAGATTATTGCTCTTTTACCGGGTTCCAGAAAACAGGAGGTTGAAAAAATGTTGGATATGATGCTTTCAGTGAGGTCGTATTTCAAACAATATCAGTTTGTTATTGCTGGAGCTCCCAGCCTTCCGAAAGAATTTTATCAGAAATATGTGGATGATAACGTACATTTTGTTTCCAATAAAACGTATGATCTGTTAAGGTGTTCAAAAGCAGCATTGGTAACGTCAGGAACGGCAACACTGGAGACGGCTTTACTGAATGTTCCGGAAGTGGTTTGCTACCGAGGGAGTAAAGTTTCTTATGCTATTGCTAAAAGATTGGTTAAAAATATTAAATATATCTCTTTGGTGAATTTAATCATGGACCGGGAAGTGGTGAAAGAATTAATTCAAAGCGATTTGAATACAGCTAATTTAGTTGAAGAACTGAAAAAAATTCTCGAAACAGATAAAAGAAATGATGTTTTAAAGGAATACACATTGCTGCGAGATAAATTGGGTGGTAAAGGAGCCAGTGAAAATGCTGCAGACGTGATTTTGAAAGTTTAAAATATTTCTAATAAGTAGATGAGCCGTGGGATAAAATTCCGCGGTTTTTTCTTTTTCAGCGGAATTTTATTGGTTTTAAAAGGTTTTTGAAGACTGGTTTGTCAATTTTTGTATCATTCATTAGTTTTGACTCATACACATTTTTTATATTGAATAAACAGCCTTTTCTAATTTTAGTTATCTGCTTTATCTTGGGGATATTTTTTCAGGATCGGTTTTCTTTGGATGAACATTTTATTCACTTAATAAGTGGCTTTTGCGGGTTTATTCTGATTTCAATATTTTTCAGGTCTTTCATTTTCCATATGATAAAACCGTATATATTGGGATGTATGTTCTTCGGCATCGGGGTAGTTCTACATTTTTGCAATTCATTTGATCCACGGAATATTTCGGTGGAGAAAAAGGAAACCATTATTTTTAAGATCTCCAAAAAGCTTAATTCTAACGAGAAAAACAGGAAATATGAAGCAAGAATTCAGGCTGGAAGGGAAAATTTTAGGGCCATAATTTATATTCGTAAAAATGAGAAGGAATTGGATTTTCATCATTACTATAAATCTGTAGCCTATATTTCAAAGCCGGAATCTCCGAAATATGATTTTCAGTTCGATTATGCTCTCTATCTTCATCGAAAAAATATTCAATATCAATGTTATGTCAATAAGGAAATTCTTCCCGCCGAGAGAGACGATTTAAGTGTAAGTGAAAAATTTTCTCAAAAAAGATTACAAGTTATTCAGAATATTGACAAAGTAAAAATGTCGGCTCATACAAGAGAATTTTTAAAAGGAATTATTCTTGCTGACCGAACGGAAATGGATGCACAAACGGTTCAGGATTTTAACAGATCCGGGTTGGTGCATTTTTTGGCGATTTCAGGCACTCATATCGTTGCCATCTTTGGGTTGTTCTACTTTTTATTAATTAAAATTTTACCTCTGAAGCTTAGGAAATATGCGGTTATTTCAAGTCTGGTTTTCATCTGGCTTTTTACTGTGTTTATTGGTTTTGGAAGTTCCGTCGTTCGTTCCTCTATTATGCTGAGCGTTTATTTTACCTATGTTTTGCTCCAAAGAAAACAGGATTTGCTGCATTCCTTATCATTGTCTGCTTTTATGATCTTAATTTTTGATACTCAGCAGCTTTTTGATATAGGCTTTCAGTTGAGTTTTTTGGCGGTTCTCGGAATTTTTTGGCTCAACCAGCCCATTTTAAATCGTTTGCCCAAGCAGAACAATAGGTTTAAGAAAATAATTTTTAATACCTTCTCCATTTCTATATCAGCACAACTGGCAACACTTCCTTTGGTTTTATATTATTTTCATCAGTTTTCTGTCTTTTCGATTGCGGCGAACTTTTTCATTGTTCCATTTTCAGAAATCATTATTGTATTTTCATTTTTAATGACTGCTCTGGTAGCTTTTAAACTTGATTTTGAAATTTTAAATACGGTGTATGATTTTATTATTCAGTTTTTATTGAAAGTCATCCATTGGTTTGCTGGTTTTGAAGTGTTATTTTTTGAGCATATTCCCATGAATTTAATAGAAGTTTTGTCACTCTTTACTATTGTTTATATGGTGAAATTCACGATATTAAAAGTAAACCATAGAAATTCTGCGAGATTGGTAATGTCGATTTTTACTTTTCTTTTCTTACGGTTGGGTTTCAATTTATATGAAAAACAAAAGACGGAAATTTTAGTCCATAGCATTAACAAACACGTTGTTTTTTCGGTGAAAAAAGGAAATAGAGCTTGCTTCTGGATGGACGAAAGAGAGGATAAAAAGAAAGTTCTACAGTTTATTATTGCTCCTTATGCTGCATCAAGGCGATTGGGTAAAACAGAATTGAAAACCTTTCCTGCAGCGACTGAAAAGATTGTTTTTGATGGTGAAATTTATCAGGTGAAGTAATTGTTAAATTTTCCTTTTTTCCTTTATCTATAACCTGTTAAATTCTTATTTAGAAAGATTACAAACTGTCTAATTGTGAGATTTCTCACTTTTTGATCTTGTTAACATTTCTTAATTTTGTGGGAAATTCAAATTTAAACTTATATGGCAGGTTTAACGAGTTCTACGATAGGTAGAAAATATGCTATGGCATTATCAGCTCTATTTTTGCTGATTTTTCTTATACTGCATTTGACGACCAATTTGTTATCGGTTCTGAATCGTGATGCGTTCAATACAGCATCAGATTTCATGGGCTATAATCCTTTTGTGCAGTTCTTAATGCAGCCTGTTCTTGGTTTTGCAGTTATTTTCCATTTTATTATGGGATTTGTTCTGGAAATTAAGAACAACAAAGCGCGTCCTGTAAAGTACGCAGCAAACAACGCTTCCGTGAATTCTTCATGGATGTCCAGAAACATGATTGTTTCCGGTGCTGTTGTTTTGGCTTTCCTGGCGCTTCACTTGTATGATTTCTGGTTGCACGAGATCACGTACAAGTATGTAGAAGGAATCGCTCCTGATGCAGAACGTTTCTGGCCGGAACTTCACGAGAAGTTTGCAGACCTTTGGAGAGTGGCTATCTATGTTATTGCTTTCGTGTTGTTGGGATTACACCTTGCTCACGGTTTCCAGTCTTCATTCCAGTCTATCGGTGCAAGACATCCAAAATATACTCCGGTAATTAAGGCTGTTGGAAAATGGTATTCTATCCTTATTCCTGCAGGATTTATTTTTATCGCAATTTTTCACTTTGTAACTCAATAATATCAATATACTAATATGAGTAAATTAGATTCAAAAATTCCGGCGGGTCCTCTAAAGGATAAGTGGAAAAATCATAAAGACCATATGAACCTTGTTGCACCCAACAACAGAGATAAGATTGATATTATTGTTGTAGGTACAGGTTTGGCAGGAGGTTCTGCAGCAGCTACTTTGGCTGAGCAGGGCTATAACGTAAAAGCATTCTGCTATCAGGATTCCCCAAGAAGAGCCCACTCTATTGCAGCTCAGGGAGGTATCAATGCAGCTAAAAACTATCAGGGAGACGGTGACTCTACGTACAGATTGTTCTATGATACCATTAAAGGTGGTGACTACAGAGCAAGAGAGGCTAACGTTTACAGATTGGCTGAAGTTTCTGCAAATATTATTGACCAATGTGTTTCTCAGGGAGTTCCTTTCGGTAGAGATTACGGCGGTCAGCTGGATAACCGTTCATTTGGTGGGGTTCAGGTAAAAAGAACTTTTTATGCTAAAGGACAAACAGGTCAGCAGTTATTATTGGGTGCCTATTCTTCCATGAGCCGTCAGATCGGTAAAGGTAGAATTAAAATGTACAACCGTCACGAAATGATGGAGCTTGTCATTGTTGATGGAAAAGCAAGAGGAATTATCGCAAGAAACTTGGTAACAGGTGAAATCGAAAGGCATTCTGCTCACGCTGTAGTTATTGCTTCAGGAGGTTACGGAAACGTCTATTTCCTTTCTACCAACGCAATGGGTTCAAACGTTTCTGCAGCTTGGAAGATCCACAAAAAAGGAGCGTATTTCGCAAATCCATGTTATGTGCAGATTCACCCGACTTGTATTCCGGTTCACGGAACGCAGCAGTCTAAACTGACTTTGATGTCTGAATCATTAAGAAACTCAGGAAGAATCTGGGTTCCTAAAAAGATTGAAGATTCAGTAGCGATCAGAGAAGGTAAATTAAGACCTGAAAATATTAAAGAAGAAGATAGAGATTACTATTTAGAAAGAAGATATCCTGCATTCGGAAACTTGGTGCCTAGAGACGTTGCATCCAGAGCGGGTAAAGAAAGATGTGATGCTGGTTTCGGAATCGAAAATAATGATACTAAAGAAGGTGTTTACTTAGATTTCTCTACAGAGATCATTAAAAAAGGTAAAGAAGCCGCTATAGAAAAACATATTCATAATCCTACAGATCAGCAGATCTATGATTTAGGAAAAGCTTGGGTTGAGGAGAAGTATGGTAACTTATTCGTAATGTACGAAAAAATTACGGCTGATGATCCTTACAAAACGCCAATGAAGATCTATCCTGCCGTTCACTACACAATGGGTGGTGTTTGGGTTGATTACAACTTGCAGTCTACTATTCCTGGATGTTTCGTAATCGGTGAAGCTAACTTCTCAGATCACGGAGCCAACAGATTGGGAGCTTCTGCTTTGATGCAAGGTTTGGCAGACGGATATTTCGTACTTCCTTACACAATTGCAGATTATCTTTCTGCAGACATCAGAACGGGTGCCATTCCTACAAATTCGGCAGATTTTGATAAAGCTGAAAAAGATATTAAAGATAAAGTAGATTTCTTCTTAAATAATAAAGGAACGCATTCAGTAGATCATTTCCACAAAAAATTAGGACACATTATGTGGAATAAAGTGGGAATGGGAAGAACGCCTGAAGGGTTGAGAGAAGCTATCGCTGAAATTGCTCAGGTTAAAAAAGAATTCTGGGCAGATGTGAAAGTACCTGGTGATGCAGACGGAATGAACACTGAGCTTGAAAAAGCGTTCAGAGTGGCAGACTTTATCGAGCTTGGACAATTGATGGCTATCGATGCTTTACACAGAAACGAATCTTGTGGAGGACACTTCAGAGAAGACCATGCTACTCCGGAAGGGGAAGCTGAAAGAGATGATGTTAACTTTAAATATGTTGGAGCTTGGGAATATCAGACCGATGATATCACCACAGAAGTTCTGCATAAAGAAGACTTGATCTACGAAAACATTGAAGTTAAAGCAAGAAGTTACAAATAATCTCCAACCTATAAATAAATAATTATGAGTGCAAAAAAAGGCCTTCATCTTACCCTAAAAATTTGGAGACAAAAAAATAGCAAAACTAAAGGTCAGTTTGAGACCTACAAAATATCGGATGTTTCCACAGATTCTTCATTCTTAGAAATGTTGGATATTCTGAACGAAAATATCATTAACGAAGGTAAGGAGCCTATCGCTTTCGACCACGACTGTCGTGAAGGAATTTGCGGTATGTGTTCTCTTTACATCAACGGTAGAGCGCATGGTCCGGATACAGGTATCACGACTTGTCAGCTTCACATGAGAATGTTCAAAGACGGTGAAACCATCGTTATTGAGCCTTGGAGAAGTGCTGCTTTCCCTGTTATTAAAGACTTAATGGTAGACAGAAGTGCATTTGACAGAGTGATGGCTGCTGGTGGATTTATTTCGGTAAATACTTCGGGTAATACATTGGATGCCAATGCTATTCCTGTTCCTAAAGAAGATGCAGACAAAGCAATGGATGCTGCGGCTTGTATCGGATGTGGAGCTTGTGTGGCAACATGTAAAAATGGTTCTGCAATGCTATTCGTAGGAGCTAAAGTTTCTCAGTACGCTCTTTTACCTCAGGGTAGAGTAGAGGCTAAGAGAAGAGTTCTGAACATGGTGAAAGCGATGGACGAAGAAGGATTCGGAAACTGTTCAAATACCGGTGCTTGTGAAGTAGAATGTCCAAAAGGAATTTCTCTTGAAAACATCGCGAGAATGAACAGAGAATACATGGCTGCTTTGGCTGATAGAGGATAAAAAAATAAAGTTAATTTTATTAATAGAAAATGCCGTTTTTAAACGGCATTTTTTTATGTTTTTATTTTTACTAGAATATTTTAAATAGATGTGCTTAATGTTTTGTTAATTAGTTATTAAGGTGATTGTTTTGTTGGGGTTTTATTTCTATATTCAATATACAAATTTTAAAATAAAACAAATGAAAAAATTAAATGTTTCGCAAATGGAAAATTTGCAAGGAGGAATATCTCAGAGACAGTGTCTATTAGCAGCTGTAGGATTATTAGGTACAGTAGGTTTGAGTTTATGGGAGCCAGCCATTGGAATTGCTGTTGCTTCAGCTGATTGTTGGTAATTTAAAATCTTTTATCTATGAACAGGAAGGTCAAAATTTTTGCTTACTCATTTCTCGCCATAACTTTGATTATTATAAATCACTTTATTGAAATAGAAGGAAGTGCTAAGATAATCTTGTTTTGTATGGCAGGTGTGTTATTTGATGTTTTTTTGAATTTTATATTAAAAAAAATAAATTATGAAAAAATTAAGTGAAGAAAGTATGCTCAAAATTGAAGGTGGATTACCTTGTATTGTACAACTCATCACTTAAGTGATATTTTACTAGATGACTGGAGAAAAATAACAGCTTCGGTACCTCAAAATAGTCAGCTATTTAATGGTACAGTATTACAAAATATTGTTTTAGAAGAGGAAGGAGATGATCAAAAGCTACAGGAACTTGTTTTATTAGGGTTTGATAATTTTATTAATTCATTGCCACAAGGCTTTATGACGGTAGTAGGTGAAGAGGGTATTAATTTGTCAGGCGGACAAAAACAGTTGCTAAGTTGGATGAGAGCACTATATCATAATCCTGAGTTTATAATCTTAGATGAGCCTACTTCATCTTTAGATGTTGCGAATAAAGCTTTTATTTATGAGTTAATAATAAAAGTAAAGAAGAACAAAATTATTTTTATGATTACTCATAATTTAGAAAATATAAAAAATATTTGTGATGAAGTAGTTGTTTTAAAGGATTCATCTCTGGTAAAATATTAATAATGAGAATAGTAATTCGTTTATTATAATCTATTGTTAAAACTATCACAAAAAAATGATTTAACTTTTAAATAACCAATAGAAAAACTTATTTTTGCGTAATTATAAAATTCAAAATGAAAAAATATCTTTTATTGTTTATCATCGCGATTTTTGCGATGTCTTGCTCTAAAAAAGTTGAAGTAAAAGGAAAAATCACGGGAGGTTCTCCATTAGAGAGAATTGAATTCATTGAAGCTTCAGGGGTGGCTACATTACCTTTGGCTAATATCGGAATGAAAAACGACGGAACGTTTGCAGGAAGCTTTGAAGCTCCTAAAAACGGAATGTATGTGATCTCTTATGGAGGAAAACAAAATTTAGTTTACTTAAAAGGCGGTCAAAACCTTGAAATTTCCGGAAACGGAGCTACATTTCCATCGGAATATGTGATCACAGGGGATGCAAAGAAAAACAATGATTTCTTCACCGCTTCTCAAAAATACCTGGCGGACTATGCCCAGAAGGTAAATATGAATGAGCTGATGACGAAAGACGAAGCTACATTCGTAAAAGGAATTCAGAAAGTGGAAACTGATATTAATAAAAATATCGATGAAAACGCTAAGAAATTCAGCCCAGACAGCGAAGTAATCAAGTGGAAGCAAAATGATATCAAAAGCACATTGCTTTCTATCATGGGCCAATACGAGATGATGAAAAAGCAAATGTCCGGAGCTCCTTCTTTTAAAGTGGCTAAAGTTTTCACAGATTATGAAAACAAGCTTCAGGAGAATAAGGATGACATGGTAAAAGAAAACCCTGCGTACAGAAGTTATCTTTTATCAAAAATGAGCCCTGATTTCCAAAAATACGCGGAGGCAAAAAGTAAGGCAAAAACAGATGTTACAACTTCTGAGTTATTCAGTCAGTTTTTGAAAGATAAAAAAGAGTTTTCTCAGTTAACAAAAGATTACCTTTTGGCATTCGTAATGGCGCAATCAGACATTCATCCGGGAACTCCTGCCAAAACAATGGAGAAAATCAAAAAAATCATTGATGAAGATATTAAAGACGCAACCATTAAAAAAGATCTTGTTCAGATCCAGTTGGCAGTAAACGGATTGAAAATTGGTGAAGTTGCTCCTGATGCATCATTAATTAAACAAGACGGAAAAGCATACAAGCTTTCTGAAAACAAAGGAAAACCTTATATGATTGCATTCTACGCTTCATGGAATCCTTATATCGGTGAGGCTACAGTTCCAATCTTAAAAGAAGTAGTGAACTTTTACAAATCTAAAATGAACTTTGTATTTGTAAACGTAGATGATACCAAAGATCAGTTTGTTAAAACAAGCAATTCTTTATTAAAAGGTATCGCCGGAACTAACGTTTATGCAGAAGGAGGATTAAACTCTGATATTGCTAAAAAATACGGAGTATATGCTTTCAAACTTCCGAATTTCATCATCATAGATAAAGACGGTAAAGTGGCTTCAAGATCTTTTGTGAATCTTGGTGAGCAGGAATTGGTAGAGATCTTAGACAAACAAACAGGTCTTTCTGCTCCTAAAGTTGCGCCACAGGCACAAATGCAGCCGGGATTGAATATTGATCCTTCTGCGGCTCAGCAAGCTCCACAGCCTGCAAATCCGCAACCGGCTCCAACAAAATAATTTATATTCAATATAGATAGAAACCTTATCTTCGGATAAGGTTTTTTTTATTGTATTTTTGCAAGCTGAAACAGAAATGTTTCAATTAGGAAAAACAGAAAATTTTAGAATGGGTAGGAAGAATAATAAGAAAAATTTAATTCTTGAAAATATAAAACTCCTGAATGCAGGAGCAAAAGGTGTTGCCATCGGAAGAACGGAAGAAGGTAAAGCAGTGATGGTTTCCGGAGCAATCCCTGGTGATATTGTGAATGTAAGAGTGAAAAAAGCAAAGTCTAAATATTTTGAAGGCGAGGCTATAGAAGTGATTGAAAAATCTCCTTACAGAGTAGAACCAAAATGTATTCATTTTGGTGTTTGTGGTGGTTGCAAATGGCAGAATATGAGCTATGAGAAGCAATTGGCATTCAAGCAGGAAGAGGTATATAACAATATCAAAAGAATTGGCGGGATTGAAGATTTTGAAACGGTTCCGATCTTAGGTTCTGAAGAGCAGTATTTTTACAGAAATAAAATGGAGTTTTCTTTTTCGAATTCCCGTTGGCTGACTCAGTATGAGATCAGTTCTGAAGAGAATTTTGGCAGTAAAGATGCCCTTGGATTCCATATTCCGGGAATGTGGAGTAAAATTCTTGATCTTAAAGAGTGCTTCCTTCAGGAAGATCCTTCTAACGCTATCAGGCTGGCGGTAAAAGATTATGCGGTAAATGAAGGACTGGACTTTTTTGATGTTAAAAATCACGCAGGTTTTCTAAGAACCTTAATGATGAGACAAAACTCGAAAGGGGAGTGGATGGTTCTTTTCCAGTTGTACAGAGAAGAAAAGGAAAACAGGGAAAAGCTTTTTGAATTTATCTTAAATAAGTTTCCGCAGATTAAAACGTTGGTGTATGCGATTAATCCTAAGCCAAATGATTCAATCTACGATTTAGATGTGAATATTTATTTCGGAGAAGGTTATTTAATGGAAGAAATGGATGGTTTGAAATTTAAAATCGGTCCAAAATCATTCTTTCAGACCAATTATAAGCAGGCATTGGAATTATACAGAAAAACCCTTGAATTTGCTGATCTTAAAGGTGATGAAGTGGTTTACGATTTATATACAGGAACGGGAACTATTGCCCAATATGTAGCGAGAAATGCAAAGCAGGTAATTGGGATAGAATCGGTTCAGGAAGCTATTGATGCAGCTATTGAGCATGCTGAACTGAATGGTTTAACAAACACGACCTTTTATTGTGGAGATATGAAAAATGTCTTCAATGACGAGTTCCTTGAAAATCATCCTAAAGCAGATGTTTTAATTACAGACCCGCCTAGAGATGGAATGCACCAGAAAGTGGTGGAACAAATTTTAAAATTATCGCCTGAAAAAGTGGTGTATGTAAGCTGTAATTCTGCAACTCAGGCGAGAGATTTAGCTTTAATGAAAGATCATTATACCGTAGTTAAAATTTTACCGGTAGATATGTTTCCGCAAACCCACCACGTGGAAAATATTGCTTTATTAATAAAAAAATAATTTCATTACATTTGACTTTCAAATTTTAATATGAAGTATTTTAAATTTTTCCTGATGATCGGTTTTCTGAGCATGCTGGTGTCATGCGGTGGTGACGACGATATTTGTGAAAGTGGTGAAGGAACACCGCGAATGAAGGTTTCCTTTAAAAGAGGTGATAAAGAAACTACTTTGGATTCTATTTATGTGGCGGTAGATTATGGTTCGGGTAAAGTTCAGCTGGGAGGAACAAAAACAGCCACTTCACGCCTGATTCCATTAAGAGTGGATGATTCTCCCTATACTGATGTATATTTCAGGCTCACCAACAAAGGGCAGGAGTCTCACGTTAGAGTTAATTACACCACCAAATCTATTTATGTATCCCCAGGATGCGGAGTGAAAAAAGATTACGAAAATTTAAGTTCAGAATTAATAACAGCGACTCCGGTTTTATCAGTAGAAACGGCACAAAATTTTATAGAGAATGAAGACAAGACTAATCTATACCTTATTTTTGAGTCTTTGTAGCTTGTTGAGTTTTGCTCAGGACAAGAAAGAAGCAGCAGAAAAAGAGAAATGGAAATATACACCCAACTTTATGGTGGGGGTTGATGCTCTGAATTTTGGGGTTTCATTCTTTTCAGACAGAATGCTATATCAGGGATTTATATCTTCACAAATAAATCGAAATGTTCATGCTGTAATTGATGCCGGTTTTGAAAAGAATATTTACCAGAAAAATGGCTATGATGCGAAAGTGAATGGTCCGTTTTTGAAATTGGGCGCTTTTTATATGTTGGCTAAAGATGCTGAGAACGAATTTAACGGTTTTTATGCCGGCGGTAAAGTAGCCGGATCTTTTTACAGTCAGGAATATATGTCTGTTCCGGTGCGTGGTTATGGTGGGAGTAATGCTTCTGTTTCATATCCGTCTTCCACACAGTCATCTTATTGGATTGAAGGAACTATTGGTGGCAGAGTGCAGTTGTTTGAATCTAATTTCTATATTGATGTCAACCTTCAGCCTAAATATATGGTTTTCACTACAAAGCAGGACGATATTCAGCCTATGATCGTTCCGGGCTTTGGAAGAAGTTCGTCAAAGTTTAATATGGGGTTTGCATGGAATTTGGCATATAAGTTTTAAAATCATCTTAATTTCAATTAAATAATTACAATATAAAACTTCGGAATTTTCTGAAGTTTTTTTTATTTTTTGCATCAAAACTATTTTATTTAATATGTTGTCAAATAAAAGACGATATTTTTCGTAATATGCCCTCTAAAATTTCTATATTTGGCGGAAATTATAATTGTGTTTAATTTATGAAAAGATTATTTACTGCCTTGGTGTGTACTTTCATAGGTGGAGCTGCGTTCGGACAATGGACACCAACTTCATTTAATAAAGTAGATACAAAGAAAAAGGGAAGAGCGGTTACAGCGCAGCTATCTGGAGTGAGAGAGAACGGATACTATAAGTTAGATCTTAATCTCCTAAGATCTCAGTTGAAGAATGCTCAGGAGATGGGATCCCATGCGACTCCCGTTGTTATCTCCTTTCCTACGTTAAGTGGGAAAATTGAAAAATTCAATGTTTATAGTTTTCCAGTGCTTGTAAAGTCTTTAGCTGATCAATATCAGTTGGGTTCCTATATCGGAGCTAGTATTGATGATCCCACAAAGACTATTCGATTTTCGGTCTCTCCCAAAGGGCTCAATTCAATGATTATGGGCGAGGGAGGATATGAGTTCATTGATCCTCAGAATAGTGATAAAACTGTTTACGGAGTTCATCCAAAAACGGTTAAAACTGGAAATAAAAGTTTTGCATGTACGACCTCTGAAAGTCCTGTAGCGGTAAAAGAGGTTGAAAAATTATTGCAGAAAGGAAAATCTTTTACAAACCAGCCAGGTGTTTTCTCAAAAGCTTCTGATAAAAAGTACAGAACTATGAGATTGGCAATATCGGTAACAGGAGAATATACTCAGTATCATGGCGGGACTGTTGCTGATGCAGTTGATGCCATAAATGTAACAATGTCGAGAGTAAATGGTGTATTTGAAAAAGATTTTGCACTCCATTTAAATGTACAAGATTTCCAGAATTTAATTTTTACTGATCCTCTCAATGACCCTTATTCAGACTCTGATGATATGGATAATTGGAATGTAGAATTACAAAATACTCTAACTAATGCTACTGGAGTAGGAAATGCAAATTATGATATTGGGCATTTATTTGGTGCTGATGGCGGAGGAGGAAATGCAGGTTGTATAGGTTGTGTATGTATTAATCCAACTTCTGATACAGATACTGCTAAAGGTTCTGGTTTTACATCACCAGCTAATGGAGAGCCGGAAGGTGATGCTTTCGATATTGACTATGTTGCTCACGAGATGGGACATCAGCTAGGTGCTAATCATACTTTTTCTCATGCCTTAGAAGGTTCAGGTGTTAATATGGAACCAGGCTCTGGTTCTACAATTATGGGATATGCAGGGATCACAGGTGCTAATAATAATGTACAGCTTAATTCAGATGCCTACTTTCATATTGCAAGTATTGGTCAGGTTCAGGAAAATTTGATAGATAAAACTTGTGATGTTGAAACAGTAATCACTAATAATCCTCCTGTTATTGGAGATTTACCTACTTATAATATTCCTAAAGGGACAGCATTTGTTTTAACAGCTTCTGCTACAGATCCAGAAAATGATCCTCTTACTTATACATGGGAGGAAGTGGATGATGCATTAGTGAATATTAATAGAAATAACTTAGGATTAACGGCAAGTGGGGCTTCATTTAGATCTAAGCTTCCTTCAACAAGCCCAACCAGATACTTTCCTAAACTAGAATCTGTAATAGGAGGTGTTTTAAATAATGCGAACAATGAGTGGGAAGCCGTGTCTACAAGAGCACGTACTACCAATTTTGCTGTTACAGTAAGAGATAATAATGCAAATATCCTTCAACAACAAAGTGATTATAAAATACAAACAGTAGTAGTAGGGAATAATGGCCCTTTTAGATTGGCTAATAGTTATGCAGATGTAAATACACCGACTCCTATCGAATGGATTGTTGCCAATACAAATGCAGCTCCTTATAATGTAGCCAATGTTAAAATAGATTATACTACTGATGAAGGTGCTACCTGGACTGTTTTAACAAATTCAACTGAAAATGACGGTGTTGAAAATGTTACGTTCCCTTCTTCCTTGAATGGACAGACTGTAAAAGTTAGAATTTCATCTATTGGAAATATATTCTATGCTGTTGGAAAAGTTACGTTAGGTCCTATTTCTGCTTGTAGTGATAATGCGCCTACAAATATAGAGGTAAGTAATATTACTAACTTCTCAGCAAGTGTTTCCTGGATGTCTTATACAGGAGCTACATATAAAGTTCGCTACAAAAAGACAAGTACAAGTGCTTGGACTGAAATCGATACAAATGTACCGTCTATCAATTTAGATAATTTATTAGATGGTACAGCCTATGAAGTGCAGGTAGCATTAGTCTGTGGAACAACCGTAGGAACATATTCTGCATCTGTTAACTTTACAACACCGGCTATTACGTATTGTACTGCCTCTACCATGGATGGAAGTATCCTTTATATATCAAATGTTACGGTAGGTAATATAAATAATTCAACAGCGGGAGCTCCATACAGTAACTATACTACAAGTACAGCTCTTCAGGTTAATTTAACCAAAGGTGCTGCTCCATATCCTATCTCAGCTACTATTGCCAATGCACAATATGTTGGAGTAGCTGCATTTATAGATTTTAACAAAGATGGTAGTTTTGATGAGGGCGAGCTAGTTTTGGATTATCCAGTAGGTAACCCTACAGGTCCTATTGCCGGTACATTTACTGTTCCTAATGATGCTATTGAAGGGACTCCTTTAAGAATGAGAGTCGTTGCATTCTATGCGGGACCAAATAATTTAGGTGCCTATTTACCGGTAGAATTTGCATGTGGTCTTAACTTCTATAATGGTGAGGTTGAAGATTATAACGTAGTAATTTCTCCAGCAGCTTTAGCTACAAGTGAAGTCGTTAAAAAAGATAACTTCGGTATCTATCCAAATCCGGTATCAGATATCTTGAATGTAACAAAAGTTTCAAACAAAGCTACTTACGAAATTCATAATACAGTAGGTCAGATTGTAAAAAATGGAACGATTAATAATAATAAGGTAAATGTTACCCAACTATTGAAAGGAAACTATATTATTACGATAAAAGATAATAATATTTCAGAAAGCTTTAAATTTATTAAAAAATAAAAATTAGCTTCAAATACTTATAAATCCTCAAGTTTTGCTTGAGGATTTTTTTTATTTACAATCATAAAAGTTGATATTGTAATTTTTTCATAAAAAAAATAATCTAATTGTTAAAATGATATTAAAAAATCATTAGATTTGTGTTGTTAATATAATATTGAGAAAATTATGAAGAAAACCTTTACTTCTTTCTTTTTCCTCTTATTATTTGCGATCACCCACGCCCAGTGGAGTCCCAAATCGTACAGCGGAGAGAGAATTAGAGGGAGTTCTGAGATCAAGAACTATTACTCTCTAGACATTTCCTTACTCAAGTCTCAATTGGCAAAAGCACAAGAAACGGGAAAAGATGCAAAACCTGTTACCGTCTCTTTGCCAACTTTGGAAGGGAAAATCGAAAAATTTGCCGTCTACAGCTTTCCTGTTGTAGTAAAGTCTCTGGCAGATGAATATCAATTGGGATCTTATATAGGTGTGGGGATTGATGATCCCGGCAAATATCTGAGATTCAGTGTTGCACCGAATGATTTTCAGTCTATGATTATCAAAAACGGGAAATACGAATTTATAGAACCTGCTGACAAAAACAAAACGGTTTACGGTGTGCATCCGAAAACCGATAAAAGCAATGAAGGCTTCCTGTGTTCTATGAACGAAAGCACATTATCTAAAGAGCAGATTAGCAAACTTTATGACAGTGGTAAATCATTTGCAAAAAATCCGACTGATTTTGCAAAAACTTCTGATAAAAAGTACAGAACGATGAGGCTGGCAATGTCTGTTACCGGAGAATATACTCAGTATTTCGGCGGTACGGTTGCTGGTGCTTTAGCTGCTATTAATGCTACGCTTACCCGAGTGAACGGTGTATTTGAAAAAGATTTTGCTTTACACTTAAATCTGCAGGATTATCCGGGAGTTATCTATACAGATGCTGCTACCGACCCTTATTCGCCGGCAGCCCAGATGAATAACTGGAACTTGCAGCTACAGCAGACTCTGACAGCCAATGTTGGAAATGCCAATTATGATATAGGACATTTATTCGGAGCGTCAGGTGGCGGAGGAAATGCAGGATGTATTGGCTGTGTATGTATCAATCCGGCTAGTAATACTGCGACTCAAAAAGGTTCCGGCTATACTTCTCCGGCGGATGGTATTCCGCAAGGGGACAATTTTGATATTGATTATGTTGCCCACGAAATGGGGCATCAGCTGGGTGCCAACCATACTTTCTCTCATGCTCTTGAGGGAACAGGAGTAAATCAGGAACCGGGTTCAGGATCTACAATTATGGGATATGCTGGGATTACAGGTGCGAACACAGATGTTCAGCCTCACTCTGATCCCTATTTTCATATTGCAAGCATTAAGCAGGTTCAGACAAACTTAATCAGCAAAACATGTGATGTTGAAACGACGATTAATAATAATCCGCCTGTCATAGCGGCCTTGCCTACTTATAATATTCCGAAGGGTACTGCGTTTGTTTTAACAGCTTCAGCAACGGATGCTGAAAATGATCCAATGACCTATACCTGGGAGCAGGCTGATAATGCAAGTGTTACTGTTAATAAGAATAACCTTGGAAACACGACAACGGGGGCAACGTTCAGATCGATGCCACCTTCTACAAGTCCTACGAGATATTTCCCAAGATTATCATCAGTATTAGCTGGTGTCCTTAATAACTCAAACAATTTATGGGAAGCGGTTTCTACTGTAGCGAGAACGACTAAGTTCACAGTGACCGTGAGAGATAACAACCCGGTGCCTGAACAGCAACAGACTCAGTCTGCTGATCAGACCATTGTGGTAGGAAGTGATGGCCCATTTAAAGTAAATACAACAACGGTATATAATAATGGACCAACAAACGTAGCGTGGGATGTGGTAAATACTACTGCTGCCCCTTATAATGTTGCCAATGTAAAAATTGATTATACCTTAGATAATGGTGCTAACTGGACTACTTTAACAGCCAGTACGCCAAATGATGGCAGTGAAGCATTAACATTCGGAGCTTTAACAGTAGGTGCTACTGTTAAAATCAGAGTGAGTGCGGTAGGAAACGTGTTTTATGCAGTAAGTACCGCAACCGTTTCTACTCTTGCAAACTGTACAGGTGCTGCTCCTTCCAATATCGTGGTTTCGGGGATTACTCAGACCCAGGCTACAGTTAACTGGACGGCTTATGCAAACGCTACTTACGTGGTAAGATATCGTGTGATAGGTTCTGCGGCTTGGATCGAAGTTCCTGTTCCTGTCAACACAATCATTCTTTCGCCTTTAACAGACAGTACGCAATATGAAGTACAGGTGGCGACAGTTTGTTCCGGTACTCAGGGAGCATGGTCTTCATCAGTAAACTTCACAACCCTGGGGTTAAATTACTGCCAGATGCAGTCGAGCAACTTTGGGTCAGAATATATTTCGAATGTTACAGTGACTCCGGTGGGAGCTGCGGTAATGAGTAATGACTCTGCGGGATCTACCTATACGGATTACTCATCTACGCCTAGTGCTTTAGTAAATTTAATCATTGGCTCTACAGGGAATACCGTTTCAGTTTCTAAATTCTTTCCTGGTGGCTTTAGCTACAGTGAGGCTGTAGGCGTATGGATTGATTTTAACAGAAATGGAGTATTTGAAGCGAATGAACAGGTGATGACCTCTCCGGCTAGTGCGACGACGCCGGTTACTGCTACATTTGATGTTCCTGCAGGAGCCTATAACGGAACTGCAACAACCAGAATGAGAGTGGCAATGAGATATTATGATGCTCCGGTTATGTGTTCTAGTTTTGGAGATGGAGAAGTAGAAGACTATGCCGTAAAATTGATAGAACCTATTGCATGTACCTCTAATGCACCGCTTAACCTTACAATTTCAAATATTACTGCGACCTCAGCGTATGTAATGTGGGATCCTGCGATAGGAGCTTCTTATATTTTAGAATACAGAAAAGTAGGAGATCCTACGTGGCAAACGATCCCATTAACGACAAATGCGTATACAATTCCGGGATTAACAGAGTCTACTCAATATGAAGTACGGGTAGCGTATGTGTGCTCAGGAACTACGGGAACATTTACAAACCCGGCGCAATTCTCAACACCGGCCGTTGTTTACTGTACGGTCACAGGAACAAGTACCAACGGATATATTTCTAATGTAACCGTTTTCCCTACAGGGTCTTATGTGATGAGTAATAATTCTGCAGCCAACGGATATACTGACTATTCTGCGGATGCGGATAAACTGATTACATTAGTAGCCAACTCTACGGGGAATTCTATTTCAGTAAGCAAATCATGGTCAGGTTCATCTACAAGTTTAGCCGTAGGAGCATGGATTGACTTTAACAGAAATGGTATTTTTGAAACCAATGAAAGAGTAATCAGTACGACAGCGAACACAACAACTCCTATTACTGCTACGTTCCCTGTACCTGCAGGATCATACAATGGTCCTCTTACCCTTAAAATGAGAGTTATTTTCTCAACGTCTACCATTACAAACCCTTGTTCTAACGTAACCAATGGTGAAATTGAAGACTATGCAGTGAAAATTGTAACGCTACAGGCATGTTCTGCAGCTGCACCTACTCCAATTGTTGTAACCAATGTTACCGGTGCTACCGCGCAGGTATCATGGTTAAACTATACAGGGGCAACCTATGCCTTACGATATAAAGCGGTATCTGCAACAACGTGGACTACGGTGAACCCGGCTACCAACCCTTATACGATCGGAAGTTTAAATGCTCAGACTCAGTATGAAGTACAGGTGGCAACCATATGTGGCGGAACTCAGGGACCTTGGTCCGGTTCTGTGAACTTTACCACAACTGCATTCACTTATTGCCCGTCAGGTACAGGATCTGTTTCCGATGGATATATCAGTAATGTTACTATGACGCCTACGAGTTCTATGCCTATGACGAATAACTCCGGGCCTAGTACTTATACGGATTATTCAAATGACAATTCGAAGCTGATTACGATGGTACGTGGAACTACAGGAAATGTACTGTCTGTCGGTAGAACATTTAATGGTTCTGCTACTTATTCCACGAATGTCTGGATAGATTTTAACGGAGATGGAGTATTCAGTAATGTTGCTGTAGGAACAGCTGGAGGCGAGCGAATAATCAATTCAGGATATTCTCAGACGACTCCGTTGACGGCAACATTTGCAGTACCTGCCAATGCGTATACAGGGACAAACAAAGTGAAAATGCGTGTGGTGGTGTATTACTATACTCCTACGGATGCTTGTTCTGATCTTTCAAGCAGCAATGGAGAAGTGGAAGATTATGCCATTAAATTTGTGGATCTTCAGCCATGTTCAACGACAGCTCCGTCTCCGCTTGTGGTTTCAAACATCGGAGCGACTTCAGCTAATGTTTCCTGGTTACCTACAACCGGAGCTACCTATATTTTAAGATACAGAAAGGTAGGAGATGTAGCTTGGATCAATACCATAAATCCTGTTCCTGCTCCAGGAAATAATTATACCATTACCGGACTTACCGAGCAGACCCAGTATGAAGTACAGGTAGCTGCAAAATGTGGTACAACTACAGGAAATTATTCGCCTTCTACAACATTTACCACGACCCCGATCACGTATTGTAACATGACCGGCACCGGAACGAATGATCATATCGCGAATGTGACAGTTACTCCGGTAAGCCAAGGGCTTCCTACGATGACGAATACGTCGGTTCAAACGAATTATATTAATTACGCATCTACACCTTCTGCTCTTGTTAATCTGGAAATTGGATCTTCCAATAATCAGATTTCAGTAACCAAAGGGTGGACAGGAGCTACACAGAGTGATGCTGTTGCTGTCTGGATTGATTTTGACAGAAATGGTGTTTTTGATACTTCAGAACGTATTCTGAATTCTGCGGCAAGTACAACAGCTACTGTAAATGGTGCATTTGATGTTCCTGCCGGAGCATACCCTGGACCATTAACCACGACAATGAGAGTCGTTTTAAGACGAACCAGTGCGCCAGTAATGTGTCAGAACCCGGCCAACGGAGAAGTGGAAGACTATGCAGTGAAATTGAGACCTTGTGCGACTACGGTACCTACCAATGTTGAAATTTCTGCAGTTACTCATAATTCAGCAACGGTAAGCTGGACAGCAGCTACTAATAATATTACCTTCTTAGTACAGTACAGACCTTTAGGTACTGCAACCTGGACTTCAATAACAGCATCCACTGTTCTTGGAAATATGCCTTTACCATTAACTGGTCTTAACCCTGCTACAACTTACGAAGTACAGGTAGCGGCAGTTTGTAATGGTACACCGGGAGTCTTTACTGCTATTAAGACCTTCTCGACAAGATGTGATCCTACACCTCCGAACGTTAGCATCAGTAACATCACGACAAACTCTGCATTGGTAACGTGGACTCCATTGGTAGGAAGCGCAACCTATGTCATGAGATATAGAAAAGTAGGAGCTGCAACTTGGGAGCCAAATATCAATTTACCTAACCCTCCTGCTAATACGTACACGCTTCCTAATTTAGATCCTTATACAACGTATGAGGTACAGATTGCGAATATGTGTAACGGGGAAACAACATTAAACCCTTGGTCTAATCCTAAAGTGTTTACTACAGAAAGAACGTGTGAGTTACCGCCTCCGGGATTAACAATTACCAATATCACTCCTACAACTGCAGTGGTCGTTTGGGATCCTTTCCCGGGAGCAACCTATATCCTGAGATATAGAAAAGTAGGTATTCCGAGTTGGACAAATGTTCCTTCTACCACCAATACCGTTACTTTAACTAACTTAATAGAGTTAACGAAATATGAATTACAGGTGGTTAACGTGTGTAACGGAACTCCGGGAACATACACCCCTCCTTACTATTTCACAACGCCTACTGTTGTTTATTGCCAAATGCAGTCTGCAAGTGGAGCAGCGAATTATATTTCTAATGTAACCGTAAAACCAAATGGGAAACCAGAGATGATTAATGATTCCAATGCTTCCAACTATTCAGATTTTACGGGTGATCCTAAGAAGTTTATTGAGTTGATTCAGGGTTCCACAGGAAACGAAATCTCAATTGCTAAAACGCTTTCGGGAACAAACAGTGACTCTGGTATTGCGGTCTGGATTGACTTCGACAGAAGCGGAACATTTGATATCAATGAAAGAGTTCTTGCGGTAGCTCCTAATCAGACAACGCCGATTAACGGAACGTTCAGTGTACCGGCTGATGCCTTTGTAAGCCTTACAGACTACAAATATGTGGTCATGAGAGTGGCCTTGCAAAAAGGAGCAATCCCAGTAAACTGTACGAGTTTTGCGGCTGGTGAAGTTGAGGATTATACAGTTAGAATTTCTAAAAATCCGGTGGGTAATCCGGTTAACCAGACGGATATTATGATCTACCCTAACCCGGTAAGTACGATATTGCATATTAAGAATATCAGCAAAAGAGCAAATTATAAGCTTTACAATGCTGCAGGACAACTTGTTTCAAGTGGTATAATTCTGAATAACAATATCGATGTAAGCAAGCTAATAAATGGAGTCTATGTGATCGATATTGAGGATACTCAAGGTACGGCACAGAAGAAGTTTATTAAACAATAAACGTTATTTATATTAATTACTTAATCAGTCCTCAGCGATGAGGGCTGATTTTTTTTTATATCAATAAGAATCGTTACCGTTGTTGATTTTTAATACCGTTTTATCTTTGCCATTTTCTTTCGATTATTTATAGCCCGATTAGGGTTATAACATCATTCCTTATACATCGGGTTCCACCCGACGCTACTGATATTTAACTCTTCGTTTTTTTTAGGTAAATTCAAAAAGAAAAATAGTATAACATGTTTTATAATGGAGCGATCTATAAAAATAAGAGGTATTATTGTTGGTGCAATTCGTGACCATGAAAAATATGTAAACTCCACAATTTCCCCTTAGTTTCACGTCACGGGTATCACATAAAAAAAACTCGTTAGAGTAATTTCTAACGAGTTTTGTTTTTATTCGATATCGAAGATGATCTTTTCAGTTTGTTCCTTTAAATCATCCAGATTGGTATTGTTATAGATGATGCAGCTAGCCAGCCTTACCTTTTCTTTCTCGGGCATCTGCTTTTCCATAACGGCTTCTACTTCACGGTAGGTTTTGCCGTCTCTGTCCATCACTCTTTTTGCCCTGATATTATCTTCAGCCGTCACTAAAATAGAGCGGTAGCACTGCCTGTTGAGCTTGAGCTCAAACAGAAGAGCCGTCTCTTTGAAAACGAGGTACTTCGTTTGTCTCTTTACCCATTCTTCAAAATCGATCCGAACAGCAGGATGAATAATTTCATTTAAACTTTGAAGTAATTCTTTATTGTTAAACACCTTTGAAGCAACAAATTTTCTGTTGTAAAGTCCACTTTCATCATAAGCCTCATCACCTAAAAGTTTCTTGATTTTTAGCTTTAAATCATCATTGTCGTTCACAATATCCTTGGCTCTGTCATCCGAATAATATACCGGGAATCCGAACTCTTCAATGAATTGGGCAACCGTTGTTTTTCCAGAACCGATTCCGCCTGTCAACCCAATGATTTTGGGCGAAGATAACGGATCAGGGTCTGCTTTCTGAGTTTCTGAATGTAATTCTTCCATACTTAAAAATTAATATCCGAAAACATCATTAAAGCTAAATGTTTCATCCAGTCTCACTCCTTTTTCAGTCATTTTCAGACTTGCCAGTTCGTGGTGGGCATCATGTTCAAAGAAGAGCAGGTATTCGTTATCCACACATTGTTTAAGAAATTTCCCTTTTTCTTCAAGGGTTAAAAGGGGGCGTGTGTCATATCCCATAACATAAACCTGATTAATGTGCCCAACGGTTGGTATTAAATCTGCCGCAAAAACTATGGTCTTTTCCTGATATTGCAGCACAGGAAGCATTTGCTTTTCCGTATGCCCGTCCACAAAAATAACATCCATTTTCAGATCCGGGGCAAAACCGTAATTTCCAGTGGTCGGAAGGGGTAAGAAGTTCAGTTGCCCGCTTTCCTGAATCGGGATAATATTTTCCTTCAGGAAACTTGCTTTTTCTCGTGCATTTGGTTCTGTCGCCCACTGCCAATGGTTTTCATTGGTCCAGAAATGAGCATTTTTAAAGGCGGGTCTGTAGCCCGTTTTATCATCATTCCATTCAATCGCGCCACCACAATGGTCAAAGTGAAGGTGAGTCAGAAAAACATCGGTGATATCTTCCTTGACAAAACCATATTTACTGAGGTTTTTATCTAAGTTATCATCTCCCCAAAGCGAATAGTGCCCAAAGAATTTATCATCCTGTTTGTTTCCGAGACCGCAATCAATTAAGATTAATTTTTTGCCGTCTTCCACAAGGAGGGAGCGGGTTCCCAGTTCTATCAGATTTTTTTCGTCTGCAGGATTAGTCTTTTCCCACAAACTCTTTGGGACGACTCCAAACATGGCACCGCCATCCAGTTTAAATTTTCCACATTGTATTGGATATAATTTCATATAATATTAAGTTTTTTATAATGTATTATTTATACTTTTTTTAATCTTAAAATGCGTAACCCCTACATCAGGCTACATAAAATTCGCTTTCAGAATCTTTTGAATAGCTTATTTTTCAAAACTAAGATCTTTTGTCTTTTTTATGGTAGAATGCAGCATTATTTTTTCAATTGTTTCATCTTTTCTGCCACTCGTTTTCCATTTTCATTCCCTTTTTCTAGGTTTGAAATTATATTTTGAAAATCATGTTCTTTCCTGTTTTGAGAGAGTTTCTGTTTAATAAAAATCTCAGTAGGGGTTATTTTCATTCCAAAAGCACCTTTCATTTCCTTTTCCACAAACTCTTTGCCCATATTTTTTACCATCACCGGGCATTGCTGAGAGCTTTCATATTTCGATGTCAATCTGTCCAAATGCCGGTACAGTTCATCAGTGTTCATTAATTCAATCTTTCCGTAAATCTGTACCGCTTCATAATTCCATGTCGAAACATTGATATGATCATACCAACTGCTCGAAATATAGGTATGTGCTCCTAAAAAATCACAGAGCACCTCATCTCCGTTTTTCAGGGTTTTCGCCTGTGGATTGGCTCTGGAAATATGAGTTTCAATATAAAGATTTTCTTTGTCATCTTCATTCAACATCATCATCGCATGGGTTGCCCGAATTTTATCTACAGAAGAGATTAATAAAGCAAAGGAATTCTCTCGGATGATTTCTTTCATCAGATGATAATCTTCACTTTTATATAATTTAGGAATAAACATTAATTTTTTTACATTTTAATTTTAACGACAAACACCTTACAACATTCGTTTTAAAAGTTCACATTAGAAGAAAATCAAAGATTTTCAAAAACTAAAGTGTCCTTCTATTCAGTTTTATTTTAACTTAAGTTTCTAAAGTGTTAAAATCTTTTGTGACTTGTGCGGTAAAAACCTTAAACCTTAGACTCTAAAATAATTCTCCCGGATTTCTCGGAATCGCAATATTCAAATGTTTATAGGCCTTTTCAGTCACTTCACGACCTCTTGGCGTCCGGATAATAAATCCTTCCTGAATCAAAAACGGCTCATAAACTTCCTCCAGTGTTTCAGGATTTTCAGCAATTGAGGTTGCCAAAGCAGAAATTCCTACCGGTTTACCTTTAAAGTTTTCAATCATCACCCGCATAATTTTGTTATCCATTTCGTCCAGACCAAATTCATCTACATTCAATGAATTTAGGGCATATTTTGTGATCTCAATTTCAATTTCTCCGTTGCCTTTAATTTCAGCAAAATCGCGAACCCTTCTTAAAAGAGCATTGGCAATTCTCGGCGTTCCACGACTTCTTCTGGCAATTTCAATCGCTGCATCCTCATATATTTTCACACCCAAAACTCTTGAACTTCGGATGATAATCATCGACAACAATTCAATGGTATAATATTCCAGTCTGCTTTGTATCCCGAATCTTGCCAGCATTGGTTTGGTCAGCATTCCACTTCTGGTGGTTGCTCCCACCAAAGTAAAAGGATTTAAACCAATCTGAACACTTCTTGCATTCGGACCCGTTTCCAGCATAATATCGATTTTATAATCTTCCATTGCAGAATACAGATATTCTTCCACAACAGGTGAAAGTCGGTGGATTTCATCAATAAAAAGAACATCGTTTTCTTCAAGATTGGTCAGTAACCCGGCTAAACTTCCGGGCTTATCCAATACAGGACCGGATGTTATTTTGCAGTTGACACCAAGCTCATTGGCTATAATATTGGCCAAAGTGGTTTTTCCCAGACCGGGAGGCCCATGCAGGAGAACATGGTCTAACGCACCACCACGTCTTTTGGCAGCAGTCACAAAAACCTCAAGATTTTCCAGGGTTTTTCTCTGTCCCGCAAAATCTTTAAAGCTCTGGGGCCGGATCTGTTCTTCCTGAGCGAGCTCCTCAGAAGAATAATTGTCTTTGTCTGGATGTAAAAAATCAGGCATTAATTCAATTTCATTTACTGTAAAGATAGGAATTTTAGGCTAAGGTTTAGAAGGAGAAATGGAGGAAAAATTAAGATTTGAGAACAACAGATATTTTAAGTATTTTTGAGAGAGAAAATTTTAAAGATAAAAATTGTTCAGCCTATAACGATGTAGAGATTCCTACGGAATGACAAACTATACGTTCTTTTTGTCGTTCCGTAGGAATCTAGGCGAAGTGAAATTATAACATTATTTTTATCTGAACTTTAGCTTTAAACTAAATAAATGAAACTGATAGGACCTTTCAAACAAGTCGTAACCCTTGCCAATCTTCCGTTAAGAGGAAAACTTTCTGATGAACAACTCGAAGTGATTGTTGATGGCGGAATTTTAATCAATCAGGATAAAATTCAGCAAATCGGAAATTTTGAAATATTAAAATCTGAAAATCAGCATGTAGAGATTGACGCGATTGAAGGTGAGCAAATCGCTCTTCCGGCTTTCGTTGATTCTCATACCCATATTTGCTTTGGCGGAAACCGGGCGAATGATTTTGCGATGCGTAATGCGGGAAAAACGTATCTTGAAATTGCTGAAAGCGGAGGCGGAATCTGGAGTTCTGTCCAGCATACCAGGGAAGCTTCGGGTGAAGAATTATTGAAAACTCTAGTAGAAAGAATTGATTTTTTAATGTCTCTGGGAATTGCGACAATTGAAGTTAAGAGTGGTTATGGTCTAGATGCCGAGAATGAACTGAAAATGCTTCGGATTATCAAGAGAGCTCAGGAGCAGACAAAAGCGACTTTGGTTCCGACCTGCCTTTCTGCCCATTTAAAGCCGAGAGATTTTGATGGAAGCAATGAAGAATATCTGAATTATATTTTAACCGATATTTTACCGAAAGTAAAAGAAGAAAATCTCGCGAAACGTGTGGATATCTTTATTGAAAAATCAGCATTTCAACCTGTGGAGAGTAAAGACTTTTTAGTTAAAGCTAAAGAACTGGGGTTTGAAATTACCGTTCATGCAGATCAGTTTACACCGGGAAGCTCAAGAATTGCTGTGGAAGTAGGCGCCAGATCCGCTGACCACTTGGAAGCCACGATAGATGAGGATATTGATTTTTTAGCCGCATCAGATACCGTGGCTACAGCATTGCCCGGTGCAAGTTTAGGATTGGGGGAGAAATTCACTCCGGCCAGAAAATTATTGGACGCGGGCGCCATTGTAGCTATTGCAAGCGACTGGAATCCTGGGTCTGCGCCTATGGGAAATCTTATTACTCAGGCTTCCATTTTAGCCACATTTGAAAAGTTAACGACTGCAGAAGTGCTGGCAGCAATGACCTTCCGTGCTGCTTTTGCTCTTAGTTTAGAAGATAGGGGAAGATTGGTACAGGGACAAAATGCAGATTTTGTTACCTTTAAAACACCTAATTTTCAAAATATTCTTTATAATCAGGGAAGTCTGAAGGCAGAGAATGTTTATATTGGTGGAAATAAAATACAAGAACATGGGGAGTGAAGAAAAGCATATTAAGACCTATCAGGATTTTTGGGACTGGTTTTTAGCCAACGAAAGAAAATTTCATGATGTTATCCGGTCAGGAACAGAGATTGAAGAGAATTTTTTCGATTGTATTGCTCCTAAGCTTCATCAGATTAATACCGGTTACTATTTCCTCGCGGGGATGGCCGATGATCTTACAGCAGAGCTTATTATAACTGTTGAAGGTGAAGTGAAAAATATTATTTTTGCTGAGGAAATTATTAAAGAAGCACCACAGATAAAAGGCTGGAAATTTACTGCTTTAAAACCCGAACTGGGAATTGAGAATGTAAATATAGAGTTGGAAGGTCTGAAATTTACCGGAGATACGATCTTTTTTTATTCTAATGATTTTGAAGAGTACCCAGATGAGATTGATATTACCCTGGTGTATGAAAATTTTAAAGAAGAAATTAAAGATCCCGTAACCACAGGAATATGTATATTTTTGGATCATTTTTTAGGTGAGCTCAACTTTGCAACACAGATTGATACCTTTAATATCATAGGAAAAGAGAATGCCAAAAAAGATCTTATTCCCATTACAAAACTAAAAGATTTCCTTAAATGGAGGGAAAGGGAATTTACGGAAAAATATAAAAATGAAAAAATATCTTCAGGTGATGAAGAGTTTTCGATTCTGGAGGCTGAACTTATGAATGGGCTGCCTCTTATAGCAGCTATTAATACTTCATTATTAAAATACGATTCAAAGGCTTCTTATCCTTGGGTTTCGGTTTTGAAAATTCATTATGAGGGAGATGATAATAGCGGACTTCCGGAAATAGAAGATTATAAAAAGCTGAGTGAGATTGAAGACCGTATCGTAGCAGAACTGAAAAGAGAAGATGGGCATCTTTATATCGGCAGAGAAAGTGCAGATAACATTCGGGAAAGTTATTTTGTAAGCAAAGATTTTAGACAGCCCTCTAAAGTTTTGCATCGGGTGATACAGGATAATTCCTCATATAAGATTTCATTAGATATTTATAAAGATAAATACTGGCAGAGTTTTGAACGTTATACTGTAAATTAAAATTGAAATTCATGATTTGGCAGGGAAGATTAGACGGAGAAGAACTTCTTCTCCACAGAATATTTCAGAGAGTAAAAGAGGAAAGTAATTACGATTTTATTTCAACGGGAGACTTCGTTTTACACGGGTTTGCCGTTGATGAGGGCGTGAGGAGAAACCAAGGTCGGCAGGGAGCGAAAGATGCTCCCGATCTGATTCGCAAAAATATGGCTAATTTTCCGGTGATCCGTCCTAATTTTTCTTTGCTGGATTTCGGAAATGTTACCTGTGAGGATGGGCATCTGGAGAATACCCAGAATCAGCTTGCCAAAAATGTTTCAAAAGTTTTATTAAAAGGCGGAAAATCTATGGTATTGGGTGGCGGGCATGAGGTAACCTATGCTCATTATCTGGGGATGAAAACAGCTTTTCCGGAGCAGAAAATAGGAATTATAAATATTGATGCCCACTTCGATAACAGGCAACCCGAAAATGGAGTAGGAGCAAGTTCAGGAACCGGTTTTTGGCAGATTGCCCAGGAGGGTGAAATTCATTCACTTCATATCGGTATTCAGAGAAATTCAAATACCCTGAAATTATTTGATACTGCTCATCATTACGGAATGAAGTATATTCTCTCAGACGAACTATTTTTTGAGAACCTTTTGTCGATCTATCAGCGAATTGATGAGTTGTTGGAAAATGTTGATTATACCTATTTAACGATTTGTATGGATGTTTTTAATGCTTCCATTGCGCCCGGAGTTTCTGCTTCGGCATATAATGGTATCTTTGCAGATGCAACATTTATGCATTTTTACAGACATATTTTAAAAAGTGAAAAACTTCTGGCGCTCGATGTTGCAGAAGTAAATCCCCGCTATGACATCCAGGACAGAACGGCAAGACTGGCGGCCTGTCTTATGAATGAGTGGCTAATGATTTAAATGACAAAACGGTATTTTTCCGATAGAGAAAATCACTATTTTATTTAACCCTAAGGAACAAAATTTGTTGCTTTGACGATGCTTTTTAAACAAAGGCATTAAATAAATTCATTCAATTGAATTTAAAACAGAAATTACATTATGGAACAATCAATTGAAAATAAACTTATCAAGGCAGATAAGGCATTTTCAGAATGGAGAAAAGTACCATTCGAAGAACGTCAAAAACGTATTGCTAAAGCAGCAGGAATTTTAAAATCAAATGCTGAAAAATATGGGACGATCATTACTCAGGAAATGAACAAACCCATTTCAGAATCGATTGCTGAGGTGGAGAAATGTGCTTTAATGATGAATTATTATGCGGATGCTGAGAATATTTTAAAACCAGAAAAAATTGACTCCGAGTTTACTTATTCTGAAGTTCATTATGTTCCCAAAGGTGTCATTCTGGGGGTAATGCCTTGGAATTTCCCATTCTGGCAAGTCCTGAGATTTGCTGTTCCTGCCATTTTAGCCGGAAATACTATTGTTTTAAAGCATGCTTCTATCTGTTTCGGAAGCGGAAATGCTATTGAAAAGGTTTTATTGGAGGCTGGTTTTCCTGAAGGTATTTTCCAGAATCTTGAAGTAGGACATCAGGCGGTAAAAGAAATTCTTGAGCATGATGCGGTAAAAGGTGTAAGTCTTACCGGAAGCGGAAAAGCCGGTGGAGAAGTAGCTTCGATAGCTGGTTTGAATATCAAGAAATCATTGCTTGAGTTAGGCGGAAGTGACGCCTTTATTATTTTTGATGATGCTAATTTAGATGAAGCGGCAAAGGCGGGTGCTAAATCCAGACTTCAAAATTGTGGTCAAACCTGTACGGCGGCCAAAAGATTTATCATCGACCGTAAGGTTGAAGGTGAGTTTTTACCGAAATTGATAGAGGAATTTAAAAAATATGAGATTGGCGATCCTTTTAACAAGGAAACGAAAATTGCCGGGATGGCTAGAGCTGATCTGGCAGATGATCTGGAAAAACAATTCAACAAAGCATTAGAAAATGGTGCAGAAATTATTATTCCGTTGGAAAGAGTTTCTGATAATGAATTTAAACCGGGATTAATTCGCGTGCAGGATGGAAATCCTATTTTGCAGGAAGAACTTTTCGGACCACTGGGAATGGTGATGATCGCTAACAGTGATGAGGAAGCATTGACAATGGCGAATGATATTCCTTTTGGGCTTTCAAATTCTGTTTGGACGGCAAATAAAGACCGTCAGCAATTCTTTATCGAAAATCTTGAATCCGGAACGGTAAATATCAATAGAATGACGAGTTCAGATCCGCGTTTTCCTTTCGGGGGAAGCAAGGCATCAGGTTATGGAACAGAGCTTTCTTTATTGGCTTTAAAAGAGTTTGTGACGGCTAAGACGATTGTTGGGAATTAAAATATCAGTCAATAACAAGATAAGAACTCGCGATATTTCGCGAGTTTTTCTTTTTTTAATTGAAGTCAGTGAAAGCAGCGTAATGCCGTTTTGGGAGTTCCTCAATATATGATTGCTTCCTACTTAGGACTTACCCCTGAAGTTATCAGCAGAATAATAAAGAATATGACTTTCTGATCTTGCTTTCTTTGCTTTAAGGAAATACGGACCCTATAAAAATTTTTGCCCTTTATTGAATTAAGTCAATCACCTTTCTGTAGGAGAGCGGGTAATTTGTCCTATATAAAAAAAATGATGACAGCGGCTGCATATTTGATCGGGAAGTCAGTTTGAGAGGAGGGAAGAGGGAAGTCTTCCCTTTTTCATTTTTTAATCTAATTTTTTAGTCAGTTTCCTGAGAGCCTCCACACTTTTATACATGGCATTGAAGAATACCTTTTTGGCTTTTTGATTACCGGAAAGCAGTTCCGAATTTTTGATCTGTAAATTCATGCTTTTTTCAAAGGGATGACATATACTTTCGTCAATGGTATAATAGTAACTTAAAATTGTATAAGGTACAAACAGCATTTTATGATCTAAAAATTTGATAAATACCATATTATTCATGATCAATAGATCATTTTGATAAAGTTGAAGCTTAAAATTCGAAGTGTTTTTAATTTTTTTTGTTGTTTTTTCATGGATAAAATCCAGCATGAGGATGATTTCATCACAAATCTTTAAAACACTTTCCGTGTTCAGCATTTCCAGTTGAAGAAAGTAGGCGATTTGTCCCAAAAGGGTATGCAGGGTTGCCGTACTCCATATTTCTGTAGCATTTATATCACGATAAGACCTGAAAAGTGATCTGGCTTTTTGTTTGATTTTTTCAGGAATTGCAAATTTCTCAAAACTTATTTTTTGCAAAAAGTAGTCTGTATCCATAAGATTCATCCAGGTATAGATTTTGAATTTTCTTATAGTCTCAAATTTCATCAAATAGAAGAGAGGGATATCTTTTGCGGCATAGATGAATTCAGCATTGGGGTCTTCTTTTAATTTTTTCAGATTTTCAATAGTAGAATCAAAATAGTCTTCCAGATCTTCTGTAGTATAGATGTCCTGAACTTTATGGATGATCTTGTTATCAGGATAGGTGTGTGTAAGGCTATCCAAAGAAATTCCATAATGGGTCGCCAATGAGATTCCTTCATTAAGCGTGATATGGATTTTTCCACTTATTCTCCGGTACGAAGAATCCCCGGATAATGCCAGCTGGTCAGTCATGGTGCTAACGAGATTTTTTTTCCCTCCTGACTTATGTAGCAGCAAATCAAAAAAAAGGCTTTGATGATTTTTCATAATCTATGGTGTGTTTTTTTACTAATTTATTTAAAAAGATTTGATTGTGACAAAATTTAGACGAATTATCTGTTAAATAATTTATTTTCAGACCAATTGTCCTTTGAAATATGATCTGTTTCATTCAATTTTGTCTAGATATTATGCTTCGAAAAGGATATCAAAATAATAAGGTTCAACCATTAAAAAACAAATAGTATGAAAAAAATTAGTACAATCTCTGCTCTACTCGTAGCCGCTTTCTCATGGGCACAGTCCTGGAATATCAATGGAAATTCGGGAATTAATTCATCAACACATTTTTTAGGGACTACAGATGCTAAGGATTTGATATTGAAATCTAACAATAGTGAAAGAGTAAATATTAATTCCGCGGGGAAGGTAAGTATCAAGCAGTATTCTGATGTAGGTATTTCTCTGGAAACATTTGGTCGTTTACAATTGAATACCAGTACAACATCTGACGGACTACAGATTACTAATAATAAGCAAATGGCAGCAGGCAGGCTCGGATGTCGTCTGGATAACTGCTGCCTACCAACCTCATGATACCGGTTTACTTACCATCTCGTCCCCACCTGCTGTAAATGACTGGTCAAAGCCTGTCTTATCGGTACGATCATTGAAAAAGATTTTTTAAAAAATATTACTTTAACAAAATCAGTAACCTATGATAATTACTATTTACCTGCCTCCACAGAGCTTCGTGTAAATAATAATTTTTCAACGATAAAGACCGTTTTTGAATATATTCATAATCCGGCAGGAACAGGTGCTAACTACTATATTGGACGTCCAAAATCCAAAACTACGGTAAATCAAGCCTATGGAGATACAAAATCTACAAAAGAAGAATATATTTATGAAAACAATCTCTTGAAAACATTAAAAACATGGAACAGGGACAATACCGCCTATTTACAGGAAACTTACAGTTATGATGGTTTTGGTAATATCAGACAGAAAGTAATCAGCAACAGCATTGATTCTCAAACGCAGACCAATACCTCTACCTATGAGTCTACCGGTAGGTTTGTTGAAAAAAATACGGATAATTTAGGATTGGTAACCAGTTATACTTATAATAGCCGGGGGCAAATCCTAACGCAGATTGATCCGTTGGAAAATATGCTTACCAACACTTTTGATGCATGGGGTAAGCTCTTGAGATCCAAAACCAATCTGGAAGGAACAACCACCTATCAGTACGAAAGAGATAATAATTCCAACATCATCGTTACTCAATATGATGCGGATGGGGATATTTCAAAGAAATTCACTAATAAACTAGGTCAGGAATATAAATCATCAACTAAGTCTTTAGGTGAAGGGAAGTATGTTTCTAAGGATATCCAATATGATGCTTTAGGAAGAAAACTCAAAGAATCTGAACCTTATTTTGAAGGACAAATTGCCTCTCAGTGGAATACGATTGCCTATGATGACTCTGTATATCCAGCTAAAGGAACTGCTACTTCGTTTAATGGTAAGCAAATGGAAACTTCTGTTTCCGGGTTGATCACCACTGTGAAAGAGCTTAATGGTTATGGAAGAACAACCTCGAAAACCACGGATGCCCTGAATAATTTGATTTCAAGTACCGATAAAGGCGGAACAGTCATGTTCTCATATAATGCAGCCGGAGAACAAATTAAAGCCGAATATGCCGGAAATACAATTATAACCAGGTATGATTCCTGGGGCAGAAAATCTGAATTCAATGATCCTTCTAACGGATTATACAAATATGAATATGATCCTTTCGGACAAGCAAAGAAAATTATCAGCCCGAAAGGAATCAAAGAATATACCTATAATACATTAGGTCAACTGACCTCTCATACGGAAATTTCAACTTCAGACGGAGGGCAGGCGACTCATAAAAAAATTTCATACTCTTATGATCATAAAGGGAGAGTGACTGCAAAAGGCGGAACCTCGAACGGAAAGGCTTACAGTTCAAATGTGGTATCTGATCTTCAAGGGAGATTAATATCTTCGTCTGAAAGCAGTAACGGTAAGTATTTCATAAGAAAAGGTATTACGTATGATGACAAAGGAAGAGTAATTTCTTACGAAAAGCAACTCTATTCGTCTGGTACGCTAACCAAGGTGACGGTAGAAAATCTATACAGTACCTGGAATGGTGAACTGTACCAGGTGAAAGACAAAATAACGGGCAAAAGCCTATGGCAACTGCAGGAAACAAATGCAAAGGGACAGGTTTTAAAAGCAAAACTGGGAGCCGCAAACATCAATAATACCTATAATACTAATGGATTCTTAACAAATGTCAATCATTCATCGGCAGTAAAACCAGGTATTCTTCAAATTTCATACTCATTTGATGGTTTAAAGAATGAACTGAAAAGCAGAACAACCGGAGGAGATTTTAATATCACAGAATCATTTGACTATGATGACAATAACCGATTGATCAACTGGACCAATCCTGTAACGGGAATAAAACCATCTACGAATCGAAATGTCTATGACCACAGAGGTAGAATTCTGGAAAATGATCAGGTGGGAACCATAAAATATGAAAACGCTGCCAGGCTCTACCAGCCAACCGGAATGACTTTAAATGTAGCCGGAACACAGAATTATAATAGTGATCTCATCCAGAGTATTGTGTACAACGAAAACAACGATCCGGTATTTATTGATGGTGAAAAAGGAGATGTTGCGTTCCAATACGGATTGACGGGTATGCGACAAAGAGTTACCCATGGCGGTAATTTTAGTACAGACGGAGAAGGTACATTCACCAAAATATACAGTGAAGACGGAAGCTATGAAGTGGTAAAAGATAATACAACCGGAAAAGAAAAACATATTCTTTATATCGGAGGGACACCTTATAAATCAAATATTGTATATTTCAAAGACTTTGCAGAGAGCAGCGGTTCTTACCAATTTTTACATAAAGATTACATCGGTAGTATTTTGGCCATCAGTAATGAAGCAGGAAATAAAGTAGAGCAAAGGCATTTTGACGCATGGGGAAATTTCACTCACCTTCAAATTGGAAATGGAGCTGCTGTTACCGATAAAGCGACCATTCTGAGCCTGTCGAAGACTCTTATTGTCGATAGGGGATATACCGGCCATGAGCATTTCATGGAAGTAGGAATCATCCACATGAATGGTCGTTTGTATGATCCTCTGTTAAGAAGGTTTTTAAATGCTGATGAAAACATTCAGGATCCTACCAATACCCAGAATTACAATAAATATGGGTATGTCATGAACAATCCGCTGATGTTTAATGATCCGAGTGGTGAATATTTTGTCGCCGGATTTTTCTTAGCTTATATTGCTCCTGTACTCTGGGGAGCCATTTTAGGTACAGCAGTTGCCGGAGGATTATATATCATAAAATCCCTGATCAGTGGAAACTGGTCCTGGAATGGTTTTGCAAGAAGCCTGCTCATGGGAGCAATCACAGGAGGAGCTACCGCTGGACTGCTCGGAGGAATGTCTGCCAGTGGATTTAATGGAGCGGTCATCGTCGGAAGTATGAATGGAGGTATTGCAGGGGGGATTGATGCGTTGTTTAATGGGCAGAATTTCTTTACGGGGATGTATAGAGGGGCGGTGTTTGGTGCTGCCACAGCAGGAATTGTGAATGGCATTAGCTGGGTAGTAAACAGATTAAGTAACTCTTACCAATACAGTATTAATGAAATGCTGGTAAGTGATGATAATACACTACAAGGAGGTACAAAAGCAGATTTCTCTATTGATACAGTAAAGAAGATAGATAATACGAGATATAGAGGGCAGTTTGTAAGAGGAGCCTATCGTATTGTAGATGAAACGAGTGATCTTAGCCAACATTTACGAAATGAAGGTTATATTTATAATAGTAATATTAGTAGGGTAGTTAATGGCAGTGGAGAACAAGTATGGGGTGTTACAGAAATGGTAACTAATAAAGGAAAATTAGTTTGGCAGCGAATCTATTTACCTAAAGGAACTTTTGTAAGTCTTGAGCAGTTAGATTTAACGATGGGTCATGAAATTTTTCATACTATTTTAAACAATGCTGGACTTTTTGACGAATATACGATCACTGCAGTTAATACAAAAGCAAGAGCACATGAATATTTTACTTCAAGATGGGAAGAGCAGTATATAAAATTTAGAGGTTGGGATAATCTTAAATTAAGTATGCAACCATTTAATACCGAAGCATTTTATTCTAAATCTTTAGAAAAGCTAATGAATAAAATTATTCCTATTTATAATAATTATTTAAAAAGTACATTAAAATAATGAGTAAGATTTTTTTTATAATAAGTATCATATTTGTTTTTTCTTGCAAACAGGAGCAAAGTAATTCTTTTGAACTAAAGTATATAAAAAATAGCAACGAAGTATATCTTGATTTTGAAAATAAATTAAACTATGATATCATTTTTTTAGCTCCTAATACACTTCATTTTAGTGATGTTAAAAAGAAAAGACCAACCTCAATACCAGATGGAGATGGTTTTCCTCCAATCATTATTTATGGAATAATTGAGCCTAGACATACTTCAAAATTTTATCAGCAAAAACTTGACAGTATACATAATTCTTATTTGACAGAAATTGGCAATGCTAATTTTATTAATGCTCAAAAGGCAGGTGATGGAAATTCTGTATATTATCTAAAACCTTATGAGTCTACAAGAGTAAAATATAAACTGAAAATTAAACAATCACCACCGTATTATGAGTATGCTTCAAAATACAAACAAAACTATTATCCTTATGAGAAAGTATTAAAGGGAAATTATCCGGAAGGAGAATATCTGAGAAGATTTTCAAAACTCAATTTTGGTAGAGCAAAATTTGTATTGCAACCCATCATAGAAGATAGCCTATTCATAAACATTTCAGAGAAAGATACCGAGTAGACTTTTTTTAATAATAAAATTCATATTCAACAATTATTTAAAAAGTATCTTCAAATGAGAATCTACCTTTTTTACATTTACCGTAATAAACCCCGTAGAGCATTAAAGATGAATAGCGTGGGGTGAACTGAACCCCGATGTTATACATGATGCAAGAACCCTGGAAGGGTTAAGTTAATCGAAAAGTAATTTCAAAGATGAAATGGGATAAGATTTCTTATGATATGCAAGAATAAAAAACACAGAACTCTCGAATAGTAATGTGAATTCGATAGAATACGAAGTACATCCTACTAAAATAAAAAACCTTTTAAAATTAAAACATAATGAAAAAAATTATTGTCGTGAGCTTTATCTTGCTGTCTCAGATAGCATTCTCACAGGTAAGTGTAACCAGAAAAGGAAAACTTCTAAAAGACGGCCAAGAATACCGTATGACTGAATATGAAAAGGTATTTCAGAATACAGAAGCGAAGCACTACTTTCAAAAGTACAGAACCAACAGTACGGTTTCTATGATCTTCGGAGGTATAGGAGGAGGTTGTATGGGGTTTGGGTTGGCAAGAGCATTAAGCGGAGGAGATAAAACGGTTACTGACCAGTATGGGAAACAGCATAAAACAGAGACCAAAGGTTGGGGGCTGGTAGGTATTGGTGCTGGCTTAGTAGCCATAGCAATTCCTTTTGCATTATCTTCGAAGAAAAATTTTGACAAAGCGCTCAATGCCGAAAATGAGACTTCTACAGCATTTTACCCTTATTTTAAGCTGGAAGGCAGTGGAAACGGAATGGCATTAAGCTATAATTTCTAATCTGACTGATGTTTTAGAAGAATATTTTTTACGTTTTATACAACAACAAAATCAACGATATCATCTGTGAAAACCTGTACGATCTGTGGGAAATAAAATATTCCTGCATTTGTAGCGTTAAGCACTCCACAATTTTATCTTTGATAAAATCCTTGCGCTCTTGTGCACCACCTACAAAAAACAGCATCATCTATGAAAATCTGTGAGACATAAAATATTCGTGCATTCGTGGCAAAAAAAGCGAAACACCTATACCTAAAAAACTCCCGAAGCTTCGGGAGTTTTTGATATGTTGAGGTTGAATTTTAATGATCAAATTAAACCGTAGTCAATCTCAAGGTATTTGTTTTTCCACCTTCGTAAGACGGAGTAGCATTGATGTTGATGACAAAGTCTCCGGACTCGATAAATCCGTAGTTGTGTGTTAACATATTAACCTGGATAATTGTTTCGTCAGTAGATTTGTTCATATCATAATAGTATGCGTGAACACCCCAAAGAAGGTTCAACATGTTGATCACTCTTTTGTTACCGCTGTAAACAATGATGTGAGAATCTGGTCTGTGAGCTGACAACTGGAATGCAGTATAACCAGAACTCGTTAAAGTAACGATAGCAGAAACATTAGTTGTTTTAGCGATTCTTACCGCAGCAAGACATACTCTGTTGGTGATGAATCTCTCATCAATACAGTCGAAGTCTTTTTCAATTGGTTCGTTTTTGTGTTGGTAAAAATGGGTCATCTCGATGTTTTTCACAATTTTAGCCATGTTTTCTACCACCTGAACTGGGTATCTACCTACAGAAGTTTCTCCTGAAAGCATTACCGCATCAGCACCATCCAATACAGAGTTGGCAACGTCATTCACTTCCGCTCTTGTAGGCGTTAAGCTGTTGATCATTGTTTCCATCATCTGAGTAGCGATAATTACCGGTTTAGAATAATATCTCGCCTTCTCTACCAATGTTTTTTGGATAGCAGGAACTTCTTCCATCGGAACTTCCACACCTAGATCACCACGAGCAACCATTAATCCATCACATTCCATTAGGATCTCGTCGATATTTTTTACCCCTTCCGGCTTTTCAATTTTCGCGATAATCGGAGTTTTGAATTTTCCGTTTGGATGAGCATTGATCAACTCTTTTAAATCGATAATATCCTGAGCATGACGAACGAAAGAAAGTGCGATCCAATCAACCTCCATGTCTAGCATGAAATTGGCATCCTGAATATCTTTTTCTGTTAAAGCAGGAAGAGAAACGTTTGTATTAGGAAGGTTTACCCCTTTTTTAGAACTTAATGGTCCCCCTTGAATTGTCTTTGCTTTTACAGTATCTATACTATTGGTCTCGATAACTTCCAACATTAATTTTCCGTCGTCGATAAGAATTCTTTCACCAGCTTTTACATCTTGAGGAAACTGTTGATAAGTCATATACACTTTTGTAGAATCCCCTTCTATTTTTTCATTGGTAAAAGTAAGGATGTCACCCGGATTCAGGTAAGAACCTTCTTTTACAACCCCCACTCTTAGTTTCGGCCCTTGTAGGTCTCCCAAAATACCCACTGAATAACCATATTCCTTATTAAGTTCTCTGATTATTTCAATATTTGATCGAACTAAGTCGTAATCTGCATGTGAAAAATTGATTCTGAAAATGTCAACACCTGCTTTCATTAGCCCTAACATTACTTCCTTCGACGATGACGCCGGTCCAAGTGTCGCGATAATTTTTGTCTTCTTTAAATACTTATTCATAATACTGGATAATTTGATAAAGTTCCTCTTCAGAACCTAATGTATAATCTTGAATTGGAAACACAAGATTTTCAGGGAGCAAAATTACGGAAAAATCAGGAAACTGTTCCGAACTATGCAAAATATATTGCACATCTACCTGATTATTTAATAAAAATTTAATGTTATCTTCTCCTGAGAATAGCTCAGTCTGTAGTTTTTTTTGCTTACTTTCCGTAGATTTATTTGAAATGAAAGTAAAACAGGTCTTTGTAAACTTGTGGTAGGCCTCGAATCTTGAAAAATAGTAGTCATAAAACACCCCATGAAAAACAATGTCTTGTTTTCTGAAAAATTTGAGGTCGTTGTTTTGATTTATTTTATAGAAAAACTCATGATCGGGTATATGTTTTGCTAATCTTACCAATCCTATGGCAATATCTTCAAATTCTATATCATCCAGGTCATAAAGTTTTTGAATTTCCAAGTATGTTTTCTTTTTTGTTTAAAATATAAAATGCCCTCTGTGCTGCCTTTTCCTCTGCCTTTTTCTTGGAAGTCTCGGTGGCGTTGGCAATTTTTTCAGCTCCCAGCCATACATGGCATCTGAATGTTATTGCTTTGTTCACCTGGATTTCCTCACAAGTTTCATACTTTATATTCAGCTTTTTTTTCTGGCTCCATTCGAGGAGAAGCCCTTTATAGCTGACAATTTTGTTTTCAAGCTTATTAATCTCAGTTGGCGTAAGCAATCGTTCCAAAATGATCTTTTTGCAGGTATCATAGTGGAAGTCTAAATACACGGCGCCAATGAGTGCCTCAAATAAATTTCCGGAGATGTTTTCACCCAGTGCTGCAGAAGCCTGTTTTTGTAACAGATCTGTCAACTTGAGATCTTCTCCTAATTTATTAAGATTTTTCCTATTAACAATCTTAGATTTCATCTGCGTCAGATATCCTTCATTAGCCTGAGGATAAGTCTGGAACAAATGACAAGAGATAATTGTACCCAAAACAGAATCTCCTAAAAATTCAAGCCTTTCGTAATTACTGTTATCCTGATTTTTAGAAGAATTTTTTAAAGAAAAAGCTTCGCGGTAAAGAGCAACATTCTGCACCTCAGTTCCCAGCATTTTATTTAATGCCATACTCAGGTTGTAGTCTCTCTCTGTAAGCTGTCTTTTTCTTTTTTTGAGAAGGAATTTAGAAAAGTATTTCTGTAACTCCATTCAGTAAATTTAGATTTTCTTAAATAGAACGCAAGCGTTATGTCCACCAAACCCAAAAGTATTACTCATGGCTACTTTTACATCTTTCTTCACAGCATCATTGAACGTAAAGTTCAGTCTGCTGTCGATATTTTCATCATCAGTAAAATGGTTGATGGTAGGAGGAACAATACCATGAATAATAGTTCCCAACGCAGCAATAGCTTCAATCACTCCGGCTGCACCCAAAAGGTGACCTGTCATTGATTTTGTAGAATTGATCTGAATGTCGAAAGCGTGCTCTCCTAATAATTTTGAAATCGCGTTAGATTCTGCAATATCTCCTAATGGAGTAGACGTACCATGCATATTGATGTGATCTACTTCATCAGCAGTTAATCCTGCATCTTCCAGGCAATTTTTCATTACCAAGTAAGCTCCTAAACCTTCAGGATGAGGCGCTGTCATGTGATGTGCATCTGCACTCATACCGCCACCTTTTAATTCTGCATAGATTGTAGCCCCACGTTTTACCGCGTGCTCATATTCTTCAAGGATAATGCATCCTGCTCCTTCACCCAGTACAAAGCCGTCTCTGTCTTTATCAAATGGTCTGGATGCTGTTGTAGGATCATCATTTCTTGTAGAAAGTGCCATCATTGCATTGAATCCACCGACACCACTTGCTGTAACGGCTGCCTCAGAGCCTCCGCAAACAATGACGTCCGCTTTTCCTAACTGGATCAGCATTTTGGAGTCAATTATAGCATTTGCTGAAGATGCACATGCAGAAACAGTTGTGTAATTCGGTCCATGGAATCCATATTCGATTGAGATATGCCCCGGAGTAATATCCGCAATCATTTTAGGGATAAAGAAAGGGTTAAATCTCGGAATATCCGTCTGAGCCCAACCTAAAACTTCAGTTTCAAAAGTCTCTAAACCTCCGATTCCGGAACCCCAGATTACGCCAACTCTGTTTTTATCTACATTGTCTTCAATAATCCTTGAGTGGGATACCGCTTCCTTAGCAGCTACCAACCCAAGTTGTGTGTTTCTATCCATTTTTTTAGCCTCTTTCTTATCGAAATGGTCTAATGGATTGAAACCTTTCACCTCGCAAGCGAATTTCGTTTTAAAGTTTGTGGCATCAAAAAGAGTAATCGGAGCAGCACCGCTCTCACCTTTTAGAAGATTTTCCCAGTATTCTTTTGCATTATTTCCAATCGGTGTTATTGCTCCAAAACCGGTTACAACTACTCTTTTTAATTCCATAAACTTTCTTTAATTTCTTTTTTGTTGAAGAATATTATTTATTTACTACTTCTTCGATATAAGCGATAGCGTGTCCTACAGTAGTAATTTTTTCAGCTTGATCATCAGGGATTTGAATGTTAAATTCTTTTTCGAATTCCATGATAAGTTCAACTGTATCCAAAGAATCTGCTCCTAAATCGTTAGTGAAGCTAGCTTCTGGAGTTACTTCTGTTTCTTCAACGTCAAGCTTATCAGCGATGATAGCTTTTACTCTTGATGCAATGTCTGACATAGTAAATTATTTTTTTAATTGTTAGATGGTGCAAATATATAAAATTCTTTACGATAAAACATTTTTTTACTCTTTTTTGTGGCGCGTAGGTATGTATTTTATGATAATGGAGGTTATTATTTTAGTTTTCAGTGGTTTATATTTTAACATGTAATGCTATGGTTTCAGTTTAACTCATTTTAAAATTTATTTAAACTAAAACCTGCAGACACATAAAAATACAGATTGAGTAAAATTGACTTTTTAAACAAAGTAAAGTTGAGCTTTTTAACAAACTTAAGAGGATAGGAATTAACGGAAATTTGTATCAACAAAATTCAATAATAAAGAAAATGAAAAAAGTTTGGTTTATCACAGGAAGTTCAAAAGGTTTAGGTAAAAATCTTGTTGAAGCAGTTTTAGCAAAAGGAGATAACGTGGTGGCAACCGCTAGAAATCCTCAACAGTTAAATGATTTGGTTGAAAAATATCCGGAACAGACTCTCGCATTGGAATTAGATGTTCAGAACAAAGAACAGATTTATTCAACAGTAGAAAAAGCGGTGGATTATTTTGGAAGAATTGATGTATTGGTGAATAACGCAGGTTTCGGAATTACAGGAGCGGCAGAAGCTTTTACCAATGAGCAGGTCAGAAATCAGCTGGAAGTTAATTTATATGCGCCGATTGAAGTAACGAGAGCGGTTTTACCTTATATGAGAAAACAACGTTCGGGAAATATTTTACAGATCAGTTCTGTTGGCGGTAGAGTAGGGAATGCGGGGCTTTCGATTTATCAGGCTGCAAAATTCGGTCTTTCAGGATTTTCGGAATCATTAAGTAAAGAAATTGCGCCTCTCGGAATTGAAGTGACGTGCATTGAACCCGGTGGTTTCCGCACAGAATGGGCAGGTTCTTCAATGAGTTTCGCCAAAGATGTTGAAGGATACGAGACAACCGTGGGCGGAATTAAAGAACATTTAACTTCAGGGAAATTTTTACCGATGGGAGATCCTGCAAAAGCAGCGAAAGTAATGATTGATGTTGTTGAAGCTGAAAACCCGCCTTTGCATCTTGTGTTGGGAAGCGAAGCGGCTTCTATTCTTCGTGCTGCTGATGAAAAAAGAAAGGAAGAGTTTGAAAAATGGATGGATGTAACGATTTCTACCGATCATGATGAAGCCGTAAATATGTTTGAAACTGAATATGGTAAGCAATATTTGGCTCACAAAGGAATTAGTTTGAAATAATTTTAGAGGCTGTTTAAATTTTATTGCCAAAAATTTTTATAGCTATTTTGAGATGGATTTTTTGCTTCGTGTTTGCAGATTTAGCGGGCTAAATCAAAAATAGGAAGTGAAAAATACGCTCAGAAGAGCATCAAAATTGAGCAAAGATCAACTTCATTAAGGATAATAAATAAAACGGTAAAATTTTAAACAGGCTCTTAATGAATGAGACTGTGAAAAATGCAGTCTCATTTTCTTATTTTTGTATGAAATGAAATCTAAAAGAGAAGATTTTGGCAATATCGTTTATTCCTGTTATACGCAACTGAGCCGGCAGGGAGAGCATTTTGTGTCGGATCATGTGCTGAGTTATCAGATTGCCGGAGACTTGGTTTTGAATGACGGTTTTCATGATTATTCAGCAAAAGATGGTTCTATCCGTTTTTTGAGAAGAAATCAGTTGTTGAAATTTATTAAACAACCACCTCCGAATGGCGAATTTCAGTCTTTGTCCATTTATCTCGATCAACAAACGTTAAAGGATTTTAGTGTTGAATATAATTTGATCTCCGAAAAAAAAGAGCATCATAAACCCTTGTGGCTGTTGCATGAAAGTTCGGAACTTCAAAATTATATGCACTCATTATTAATATATCAAAATTCTGGAAAGCTTTCGGATCCTCGTTTGGTTGATCTAAAAATAAAAGAAGCGTTGATTTTATTGCTTCAGGAAGATCCCGATTTGAAAAATATTTTGTTTGATTTTAATGAACCCGGTAAAATTGATATTGAAGCATTTATGAATAAAAACTTTCATTTTAATGTTAATTTAGATCGGTTTGCTTATTTAACGGGAAGAAGTTTGGCAACATTCAAACGTGATTTTGAAAAGATATTCGGCATTACACCCGGAAAATGGTTGCTCAGAAAAAGATTGCAGGAGGCGCATTATTTAATTTTAGAAAAAGGGAAGATGGCTTCCGATATTTATCTGGATCTTGGTTTTGAAGACCTTTCTCACTTTTCATTTGCTTTTAAAAAACAGTTTGGTGCATCGCCAAGTAAAATAATTTAGTTGTAATAAAAAATGAAGTTGCAAGTGTGGCTTTCCATCAATACTCATAAAGGATTGACTAGTTACTGTGAGCGGAGTTGGTGAAGCTCCTTTATCACATTTTAGCTGGGTAGTATCTGTAATGTGTTGGGGCATGTTATATTTATTTATAGTCTTCCATAAATTGTTGTTCATTATTCCAAAGCTTTTTGCTTTTTAATAAACTAACGATATATTTTTTTAAGCTTTGCGAAACCATCCCTCTAAAGAAACAATTGTCATCTTCTTGCCCATTTTCATAACTGTGGGGTTTGCATCCAATTTTTTTTACGACTAAATTTTTTGTCTCAGAAGAAATGGTAGCAGTTTGAACAATCTTATTTTTTTATAGAAATCAATTTGTATATCATATTGATATGGCAAAGCGTGACCTAGACTTGGTTCCTCCAATAATGATATTAATTTTTTACTTTCTTCCTTGTTTAAATTGGCAAAGCCTGTTTTTGTAATACTTTCTTTTATATTAGCTTCAGTAGGATAATACAATTTGGAAGCACGATCTTTTTTTAACAATTGAGGTTCTGTTGTCTTATCTTTGAAATATACAGTTGAAATAATTACTTTATCTGCATCACTAATAAAATGTTGATTTTTAATATTTTGACATGAAACAAGAGTGTTAAATAAAAAAAATACTGAAATAAGGAAAAGTCTAATCTTATTCATTTTAAAAAGTTTAAGGAGTTAACAATTTACTCACTGTTGTCTTATCATAAATGCCGTAATTAAGCTCTCCAATTGTTATGCCTAAGTACTTCTCAAAAAATGGAACATTCATATTAAAGATGTTTGTGAACTGGCTGGTATAGATGAAGTGTTGTACAATGGAAAGGTAATAACAATCGAAAGAGAGGGGTTACCAAGAATCACAAGAAAAGTGTTTGGCAACTATCCAAAGTATCAACTTGTAACTTCTCACATTGGAAGAAAAAGCTTTACTACAAACTTTTATGAAAAAATTTCTATTACTTACTTGCTGAATTTTACAGGACACAAAACAGAAAGACAGCTCCTTACATATATAAATAAAACAGATGCTGAAAAAGCGAAATTAACAGCTAAGATTTTTAAAAGTCTAGGATTTTAAATGATTTGTATAATGCTGGAACTGTGGATATCTTTAAATTAATTTAAAAACTTTCATGAATCGTAGTTCTACTACAATTGTTATTAATTCATTAGAAATGTGTCATTTGGCATGGTTTTTTTTATCTATCTTCGGTGATATGAAATTCAAAAAAGCACAATTATGAACAAAGATATCTCCAACTCTGAGAAGATTTTACGGAATCAAATAATAGGCATTAACCGTACTGTTAAACTCGATATTGTAGTTAATGGTTTACTGATAAATAGCTTTAAGTATTTTCGCTTGAATGAGAGTGCTAAAACACATCATAGCTTTGAATTGATATTAGCACATGACTCTCTTGAGGAGGTTCAGAATCACAATTTAGAGCAGGCTCAACAGTTTTTAGGAAAACGTATAACTGTTGTATTTAAATACAAAGAAGTTGATATGGAAAGTCCAGAAATGACATTTGTCGGACTCGTTACAAAGGTCGCATTCAGCCAGGAAAAGATGAGTTTGGGTAACATTGTTCTTAAAGGTCATAGTCCTACTATTTTAATGGATTCTGCTCCACACACTCAAAGTTTTGGAGGAGCTCAGCCTGTAAATACTTCAATCATTGCCAGTAAGATTATTAAGGAGACACTAGGTAATGATGATTTTGATGTCAGAATTGATACACAGAATAAAAGTTATATAAATTATAGCACGCAGTACTGTGAAACACATTATAATTATCTTGCACGGTTAGCAGAAGCTTATGGTGAACAATTTTATTATGAAGGGGATATCTTACATTTTGGAAAGCTTCCTCAAACAAAAAAGGCTATTAAGCTTGTTTATGGAAGTAACGTTACAGATATACAAGTAGAGTTAAAAGCGGTTCATACAAAGCCTGAATACTTCGGATATAATAGTAGTAACAACTCTAAAATGTTAGGCTCAGATAATGAAATTAAACATGTTGGAGACTTATCTCAAAAAGCATACAAGCTGAACGAATCTATTTTCAAAACAAGGTCGCTTACACCAACCCCTATCAACGCTAATATGTTTATGGATGTAGATGATTCTCAAAAAAGTGCTAGGGGAAGTAAAGCAGTAGAAGTATTTACTGTTTCTGGAAATACTACAGTTCCTTTTCTTTACGTAGGATGTGTAGCAGATATTGATATGAGAAATCAAAGTAGTAATCAAACCTCACACTTCACCACATTAATGATGACAGAAGTAAACCATGAAGTTGATGGAAGAGGATTTTATTCGGGAAGTTTTGAGGCTATTGCAGAAGGTACAGGTTATATGCCTAAACCAGATTATGAAATACCAAAAGCTGAACCACAGATAGCTACGGTGATTTCTAATGTTGACCCTTTAAACCAGGGTAGAATCCAAGTCAGGTTCGATTGGCAAGTAAATGATAATACTCATTTTATTCGAATGATGAGTCCTGATGCTGGAGGTACAGATGTTATAAATCAAAATAGGGGTTTCGTTGCAGTTCCAGAGATAGGAGACCAAGTAATGGTAGGTTTTGAATACCATAATCCAGATTTTCCTTTCGCAATGGGGGGAATGTTTCATGGTGGTATAGGTTTGGGAGGCGGTATGGATAATCGTGTGAAGTCTCTACAGACTAGAAGCGGACATAGACTAGTGTTTACAGAGGATGAGAGTATTCTTTTAACAGATAAGAGTGGGAATGAGTTGAGGTTTGATACTGAAGGAAGCAATATTAATATTACGGCTCCTGAGACCATAACTATAAAATCAAAGAATCTAAAGTTTGATATTGAAGAAAATATCGAAACCCATGTAGGTAAGAACATGGATACAAATGTTGGGCAGAACATAAGAGTTATCGCGAAACAAGAAATCACACAAGACAGTGGTAAGAAAACTGCAATAAATGCAGGAACCAATACTGAAATATCAGCAAAAGCTCACCTAGACCTTTATGGTAAGGAAAAGTTAATTGGTTATACAGATGGGCAGACAGAGTTCGGAGCAAAAGAGAGAATGCATGTTTATGGTGCTAATTCATTGCTTACGGCTAAAGAAAAGATTGAGTATAAAGCCCCTCAAATGAATAAACTTCCTCAGAATGGAGATTTTGAATATACAAGAGAAAAACAAATAGCCTCGATGTACTGGGCTTACGAAGAAGAAAATGCTTCGTTGATGGATGATTCCAAGTTTTTTGTAGATATGAATCTTATTGTTCAAACAAGAAACTATGAAGAGGGGGAAAGCATTGATGTTACTATAAAGTCTGATGATGGAGAACCTTTGGCTGAAGGTCTTACTGAGTTGACGTTATCAGGAGTAGTTGATAGAGATGGAATAGTGGTTTTTAAAGAACCATTAAAACCTTATACTCTTGAACTGATGAAAGATGAAGAGATAGAAACTATATAAAAAACACATTAATATGAATATCATTAACCGTTTACCTATATTGTTAGAACAACGAAGAGGTATCGTTGCAACAAGTGGAAATCAACAGACAAGACCTGTTCAGGTTTTAAGACCAAGCTGGCGAGATATGCTTAAAAATTATCCTAATACTTCTGTGGATGTAAATACATTATATTACAGATATTGGAAATGGTTTACTTAGTATGTTGAAACAAAATAGAGCATGGGAAAATACCTGTGCATTCAGAATGAGTAAAGGACTAAATTATAGTGGATATAAGTTACCCTATAATAATACAAAGTATAGGGCAAAAGGTTCAAAAGGAGGTGTTCACATAGGAGATGACAAGTTGAATTACTGGTATAGAGTACGTGAATTAGCTCCGTATTTATCTGAACATCTTGGGAAACCAGAGATTGATATAAAATTAGATAAAATTGAAATGCCAGCCAATTTTAAAAATAAAAAAAATCTTTCACAATCAGAATGGACACAATTGTGGAGTAGTAAAAAGAAGATTTCACAAGCTGACTGGTTAAAGGTATATGCTATTAAAGGTATAATAACATTTGATGTCTCAGGATGGACCGATGCTTCTGGGCATTTTACACTTTGGGATGGTAGCCATTTAATATATCCAGGTGGGGCAGAACATGATGACCCTAAAAGTTCAAAGTATTATTTTCATATGCTTTATCCAACAAAAAATAGAAATGATGAGTTAGATTTTGTACAAACAAATAGAATAAGAATATGGGAGTTAAAGTGAGTCAATTAATAGTTGCTAGTTTGTTTTTTTTAAGTAACATCATTTACAGTCAGACAAAAGAAAATAAGGTTAGGTATATGAAAAAATATGCTTATTGCAATTGTATATATATAAATAATAACAAGACAGATACTACCTATTTGGATAGTAAGTTTCAACTAAGTGATAAATCTGAAAATCTATTTCTTGATTTAGGTGAAATTTCTGACACAGAAAGTGCCAAAATCAGAAAGTTCACTGAAAAACAAACAAAAGATTTAGCAAATATTGAGTCATCTTACCATTCTGAAACTGGTACAAGTAATACAATAACAGCAGATTGCTTTAATTTTTATGAATCAAAAGCATTAGATAGTTATATTAAAGAAATTGTTAATGGAAAGAAGAGTAAATGAGGCCAAAATAATAATTGCAGCTTTATGTGTATTTTTTAGTACAATTATAACAGCACAAACTGAAAATGTAATTCTTAAAAAATATGCTTTACATAAGTGTTTGTCAAATAATTACAAAAATGCTGACCCTTCATTTGTCAGTCATGATTATTCAGCATCCTATATATTTCAGATTAAAAAAGCTGATTACAATAATCTCAATGCTATAGATGCTTTCGTAGATAAAACTACTGGAGATTATTACAAAAGGGGAGTTCTGGAAAATCTTGAAGATGCTAATGCTAACTACATCTTTTGGTATTGTATGGATTTTTATGAATCTAAGGAACTAGATAGTTACATCAAAAAACTTGTTGGAGTAGCACTAAAAAAGAAAACTTCAAAAAAATGAAAGTATGCCACAATACATCACGGATACAACTCAGCTAAAGTGTGATAAAGGAGCTTCAGCAGCCCCACTCACAGTAACCAGTCAGTCTTTTATGAAGATTGAAGATAAGCTACAGGCAACGGAGGAAGACAAGCAACCTAACAGTAATATTAAACCTTTTGGAATGTGTAGGGTTTTAAGGTCTTTCTGTTCTCCATCACCTGTTAAGTGGGATAATACTTCTGATTTTGAAATTGAAGGCAAAAAAGAGCTGTTAGACAGCTCTACATGCCAGTGTTCTGTTGGTGGCAAAATATCAGTGGTAAAGTCAGCACAGAATTTTGTCTGATTTTGTTTTAATCAGTCACGACCGATATTGGATTCAGAAGAATCTGTACTTTTATCAAAGTTTCTTTGCAAATGTTATTCAAAGCAAAAATAAAATTTACCAATCTCATCCGTTTCATCCGGAGCCTCATTGGGAATATCCACATACTCCGAACTATTCCGATCTTGATTATTACTTTGAGGCGACAATGAAGTTTTCTAAACAGTTTCTTGCATTAGCAGAAGATGAGAAAGGAAATTATCAAGGTCTGCCATACTTTTTCACATTATTTTTTCTTTCATTTTGCAGGACATACATTTATGCAAAGCTTTACTATATGCCGAACTATTTATCCAATTATGCTTTGTGGCGACTATGTGAGTTTGCAAATCCTGAATTGAGAAATTACAATTATCTGTTTGAAGAATTCTGGACTAAGTTCTTCCCATATTTAGATTACCATATGATTCTTCATCATCATATCACACATTTGAAAAAAGAAGAGGTGACTCAAATGAAAGTGATTGTCGAAAAACTAATAAAAAATTTACAAAAAATATCATCAAAAATTCGTTGAAAGTTAATTTTCGGATTTATTATTTTTGGATTTAAACTTAAACATCTAAATATATGTCTCAATTAAAAGAAATAAAAAAAATACCCATAGAGGAGGTGCTTGAGTATTTTAGAAGCGAAGGTATGATTGTCACCAAGGAGGAAGCGGAATTGATAATGGAATTTCTCTATTTTCTTGTAGAGAGTGTTATTGGAAAATATTTTACTTCTGACTAGTTTTCTCAGGATGATGATTACTTATATTCGAAGAAGTTATATCTTGACAAAAGTGAAATTTCAAGAAATGTCTATATTATTCTTTAGCTCCGTAATCAGTTTATCTATTGTTTCCTCAATCTTATCTTTTTTTAATTCACATTCCCAAACCGTAATGACATTCCATCCAAGATTTAATAGTGACTCAACATTATTTTGATCCCTTTTAATATTTGAATTAATTTTTGCAGTCCAAAACGCTGTCCTAGTTTTAGGTATAACAAAATATTTACAGTTTTTATGTCCGTGCCAAAAACATCCATTTACGAAAATTACTGTATTGTATTTTTTAAGGACAATGTCAGGTTTTCCCGGTAAATTTTTACTGTTTATTCTATATCTATAACCTTTGGAGAAAAGAATTTTTCTCAGCAACATTTCAGGTTTGGTATTCTTACCTTTTATTTGTTGCATATTGAACCTTCTCTGCTCCGGAGTGTGTTTATCCGTCATAATAATTTAAATAACACTTCCGCTGAATTTCTTAATCTTTTATTTGTTAAGTTGCTGTTAATCTTTAAGTTAAATCATTAATATCGTCTAAAAATACATTTTTCCGGTGATATTCCAAGTATCTCTCTCTATTTTCAGGATAAATCCGCATTTTATTTTTAGCAGTTGGATTAATATTAAGTTTATCCCAGGTATAAGAACTTAACTGAGTGCCACATATTAACTCTCCGCTGTCTAAAAACGTTATATAACCTTGGTCAAAAAGTCTGTCAAATGTTGGTGAAAGAGCTAGGCCATTCAAGTAATCTAAAGCCTCTTCCTGATTGTTTTCTTTAATGCAGACACTATATGGTTTTATATGACTTGCAATTAAAAGTCTTTCATCAGTAATTTTTGAAAAAGGGCACTGTGGCATATATTCTATAACAGCTCTTCTGTATTTTTCCTGTCCAATTCGATATGATTTTTTAATTTCTTCAATTTCGGGGATATCGAAAACTATTTCCTCAATCATTTGTAAAGCACTTGGATGTACAAAGGTTCGAAATTGATAATCTAATAAAATTCTAAAATAAAATATTGGTTTACTGTTTCCCTCCTGTGGTAGAACAGGTACTAATTTTAAAATTGAAAGATAACTTATCTTTGGCAATATTAATTCTCTCCACAGTTTCCATATACTGTCATCCGATCTGATGTACCCTCTATTTTGACGTTGTGATAAATTATCAGAAGCATCATAGATTGAAAAAGGAATGTATTCTGTATCAATATTTTGGACTTCTTGATATCGTTTTTCAAAATAAACGCTAATGTCATTATGGTAAATTTGTTCCTGATTATAATATTCCGCTTTAGCGTCATCTAAATATTTAAGCAAATTTGTTTTGCTAAAGAAACAGGTGTAATCCTGTATAATAGCACCGCTTTCTCTTGCAGAGTTTAAAGTCTTGCGTTTTTTATGACTGTCAAAATGTTCCAAACCCCAGGTAGAATAATCAAAAAAATTAGAAATTTTTCGACCAAGTTCACCCTTATATGTGCCTACGTGCTTTTTGCTTTCTCCGTTACCGTCAAATTGGGCTAGCTTATTGGAACGATGAATGAAGCTATCTTCAGCTCTAAAATCCTGTATTGCATCGATAATAAAGTATTCGAGGTTGTCTATCTTTATTTTTTGATATTCAGGCATAATATATAATCTAGTTTAATTTTTTACTTCTTTAATTCTTTCAATATCGAAACTGCGTTTTTTATGTGTAAACTTTGTTCCTTTGTTTGCCTATCTTTAAGAGGCTTATTCTCCAACGAAGCTAAGTAGTATGCACCATCAATCTCGTCAAAATATAATCTTTTTGCGATAGGATCTCTCATTTTTAATTCCTTAATTGTATCGCTTTTATGAGTTACATCTTTTAATAGTGTTTTTGGAATATTAAATCCTTTCGTTTTATAGTTTATTACTGTTTCAAAATTTTCTATAATTAAGTCCTGAATTTCTTTAGACGTTTTATTAAAAGCATTGTCAAACTTTTTTGATGTAGTTGCGTTATTAAGTATTTTTTTTAGTTTATCTAAATTACCTAACTTAGATATTTCTTCCTTTTTAATAACTTTTTCTATAGTAGCAGTATTTGGCTCTATTCCATATAAATTATCAATAGAAAAATTTGTGGAATCGCTACAATTAACAATAAGTATATCCTTAGCTAGGTCTGTATGCAGATTTAAACTGAATAAAATACCATTTTCATTAGAAGCAATTTTAATAAAAAAAGCATCTCTTTTAGTATCATCTAGTGAAATAGTATGGTCTTTTCCTTCTGCTAACACAAATTCGATATCGAAAAAATTTTCTATTGGATGTTTTGTGAAGATGCTATATGAATAATCTTTGATTTCTTTATTATCTATTAATTCTAAAGCATCAGCTAAAGTTAAATTTGGGTTAAGAGTAATGCTGCTTAATTGTGCGCAGGAAATAATTCCATCGATATTGTCCGGGTATTTCTCTTTCAGAATTTTGTATTCTATCACAGTATTTTTTAGTGCAACATTAATTTCCTGATTAGAAATAGGATTAGGAATTAAGTCATTGAATACAAATAGCTTCATACTAAATTAGTTTAGAATGATTTAATTCAAATTGATCAAAAAATCCTTTTGGCCAGTCATTGACACGACCATCTTTATCAATAAAAATTGTCGTAACCTCAGTATTTCTATTTTCGTTTAGTTCTAACCAATGTATTAATGTATTATCCGAAAAGTCATTTTCTTTTGTAAATAATCTAACTCCCGTAAATATGTGGTCACTATGCGTTTCTACAATTACTTGTGTACCTAATTTTGCACACATACAAATTAGTTTTGCAAGCTCAGTTTGACCTTTCGGGTGTAAATGAGCTTCCGGATTTTCAATAATCACCAAATTGTTTTTCTCTAATGTTGAGACTAACAAAGTTGTTATTACTGGAAGAATGTAGCTTAGTCCAAAGCCAACGTTTGTTGCTCTATGTCCGTCATACGTTGCATAAGATGTATCGCTAATATCTAGTACTTCGTAGTTGAAACTAACATTAGGCGAAATCACTTTTAACCAAGTTCGAACATTTTCTAGGATAGTGAAAGAAGTTGCGTCGGGGTGTTTTATTGATTCATTAAGGGGTGTTGGATTTACTGAATCATAATATCTTATGCATTGTAATACATTTTCACCATTTCTGCCTATCATATTTTTTAATTCTTCATCATTTGAAATAGGAATTGATAATTGAGGCCCAAATCTATTTGCCGAAATATACCATAACTTAGGAAAAAGACCTGGTTCAAATGTTTTTGTACTGTCAGGAAATTGTATTGAATATTCCTCACTGTCTATTTCAATTTTAAGTTCAATATCATCCTTCGAGTTTTTGTTCTTTAAATCTGATTCTGTTCCGTGACCATTTAGTAACAGGCTTTTCTCATTTTTAAATGCTTTTTCAAGAATTAACAACGATTGAATAATTGAGCTTTTTCCGCTACTATTTAAACCTGTAAGAATAGTTAAGTTCTCTAAATCTAATTCTCTGTAAAAAAATGATTTAAATGCTTGTAATGTGAGACTGTTTATCATTTTGCGTATTTAGATAATAAATTATTCATTTTCGTGTATCTTTCCACTACAGAGCTGTATTTCAGAGCATTTCTTGAAATGATTTCATCAAATTTATAATCTTTCAAAAAATTATTTTTGTAATCATTTAGAAACTCATTTTTATGTTCTCTTAGTTGGTTAAATTTTATATCCGAAATTTCGGATAACAAAACACCCCAAACTTCAAATAAAGATTTATTAATAGGTGTTTTTCTTTTTCCAGGATAGCTTTTTCTAAAGGAATGCTCACCAAATATAATAGATGACCTTACCATACCTAGAGTAAATTTATCAATCAGTAATTTTACATCGCTAATTTTTATTTCTGATATTATGTTTTCTGAAATCTTTTTTACTTCTTTCGAGTTCATTTCAGGCATTGAATTTATTATTTTAAGCGTATCACTTAGAAATTCATCCATATTTCCATTTTTCGGATATAGATTATAATCGCGAATCATAAACGATAGAAGTCTCAATACAAATTCTCTATCAAGCATTCTATTAGCCTTTATGGAACTGTTTGTAACAGTAAGGAACTGCTTTTTTAAAGTCAATACCTTTAGTAATACGGTTGCCTTTCCACTATAAAGGGCGTGTCGTATTTCTTGATCAGTTAATGGTGCGCCTCCACGGTTTACTCTCTTAAAAATATTTCTTTTAACTATCTCAGGTGTTCCAGGATTAATAACTGTAAAAGTAAATTCTGTTTCTAAGATTCTGTTTTCAATAAATGTGGGTAAATCTTCGAATGTGGCATCGTTAAACTGATCTCCCCAAAATTCTAATTTTTGAAGCCTGAATTTCTTATCTAAAATATAATCTCTGATTGTTGAAAGTCTTTGTAAACCATCTACTACAGTGTAATTACCTTTATCGTCTGCTGAAACATAAAACATTGGAAGAGGAATTTTGAGCATTAGAGATTCTATAAGTTGACATTTTTTATCCATCGTCCAAACGTAATTCCTTTGAAAATCCGGACTAAGATTTATAGTGCCCTGTATTAATCTTCTCAAAAGTGTATCCATTGTTATCTTTTTGGTATCAATAGATATTAATTCAGGATTAAATGGTTCAAATTCAGGGTCTTCTTTTGTGGGTTCTTCCTCCTCAATAATCTCATTTACATAGTCCGAAAACAAATAAAAATAATATTTGACTCCATCATCTTCCAAATTCTTAATCTTGGTTATTTCAAGATGTGAAATTACAGGGAGTGAAATGTCACGTATTATTTTATATCCTTCCGAAGTGGAATTTATATATACTCGAGGACCCTGTAAATTATTTTGGTCTTTAATTTTGAACTCAATTACTTCATCTAAGCGTAGAATTTTTTCACGTTTGATTTCCCATAATTTTTCAAATCTGTCTTTTTCTCTATACTCTTGTGTTGGAGCAATGTGTTCTTTTCTGATCTCATCTAAATACTGAATTAAGTCCTCTTTTAGTAAAAAACAGTTGGATTCAAATCCTCTATTACCAAAAAAGTCTGTGATCTTTTCTCCATCTTGACCGACGTAAAGCTTTGCCTCACCATTCCCTTCCCCAATTTTATTTACGGGACTTACAAAAGAATCGGCAATATTTATGTTCTTTAATATTCCTAAAACTTCGTAGTCCTCTTCTAATATTTCAATTCGATTCATTAGCCTGCGTATTTGGTAATGTCCATTTGTTTTAGTAATGCTATAAGAACATCGACAACTATGCTATTCCCTGCTTGTCTATACATTTGAGTATCGCTTACAACTTGTGTAAAGTCGTCTCTAAATCCCATTAGGCGCAAGCATTCTTTTGGTGTGAGTTTTCTAATTTTCCCAGTGTGTGTTACATAATTATCTACCCCAGCTCTATGCATTTTATGCATACTTTGCAAAAGTGGTCTTGCTACTTCAAGATCTGTTTTTATTGAGGTTTTAAACGTTTTTGTTCCAGGGCTTAAAACATAATCACGAACTTTATCTGATAAGTAGTATTTTTCTTCAACATCATTTACATCAAAAATAAATTCGTCAAATTCTCTTTGTCCCTGCTCGAAAACAAAATCCCCGTGCCAGTTAAACTGCTGATTAGCTTTTTGGCAAAGAGCAATCTCTCCGTTAATTTGAGTGTACCTTTTATTCCGGTTTTTAGAACTAGTTACAAATTTCACTCCTTTCTCTTTCAGATAATATTTGCTATCTGTAAAGTCTTCTAAAAAATCCTGCATCTTATATTCTAAGTCAATTGGTTCAGGAAAAGCAAATTTTGTGTTTTTATCCTTGAAACCTATTACGAAAATTCTTTCTCTATGTTGAGGCATCCCGTAATTCTTAGCATTTAGAACTTGATAAAAATATTTGTAACCAAGTTCGTCAAATGTTGCTTTTATTGTTTCGAAGGTGTTTCCGTTATCGTGATTTATCAATCCTTTCACATTTTCGAAAATGAAAACATTTGGCTGACTTTCTTTTACAACTCTTGCGAATTCATAAAATAGCGTTCCTCGAGTGTCGTCAAAACCTCGTCTTTTGCCAACCATTGAAAAGGATTGGCAAGGACTTCCACCAACTAATAAATCTAACTTTCCGTTATATTTTTTACCATCGATATTGTGAACATCACTATACCAATTGCTCTCATCAATGTCATAGTTGGCAAAATAACTTTGTTTTACGAAGTTGTCAATATCACAGGCAAATTGAATTTTTGATTTTAAATTCAAACGTTTTAAAGCATATTCAATCGCACCAATTCCTGAGAACATTGTTCCAATTTGAATCGTTGCGTCAGGATTTGAGAACTCCCTCTCACGCCAATCTTCGTCAAATTTAATCGAGGTCTGTTTTGTTACGAATTGTGTTAGTTGATCATTTACAATATTTAAAACATCTTTAAATTTTGGATAGCTTTTTAAATCACCGAATATTCTTGTTGAATAATGATAATTTAAAAGTGTATTTTTATCAGCTTGTAATATTTGGCAAAGATTATCAAACTGTTCAATATTAAGTTGACGCTCATCTTTTTCAATTTTTCCTAATGTTGACGGATCAATGTCAATATGAGAGGCGACTTTGCGAAGTGGGTAACCTAACTCAGTTCTTTTCTGTTTTATATATTCTCCAAATGTAACTTCCATATATGTAAACTTTTCGGTTCGGACTAATTTTGTCCAAAAATATGGAATTACAACTTGTTCTGCAAGATTTTTCTCATTTATATTTTAGCCTTAACCATAGTTAAATCTAACTTTTTCTAGCTTTTTCATATTATGTATTTGATAAATATCTTACTTTTTGCACCTTAATTTTGAGGGTTTTCGCAAGCAAATCCGCCACAGACGAATTTGTTTTTAAGCTTCAATTTTGGTAGTAATGTGAGTTAGTCAATGTTTTAATTGTTGGTAAGTCGATCTCAAGGGGTAAAAAATTAGCAAAAAGTTGTAAGGTTATGCTTTTGAAAATATTTTAGCAATGATACTTACAAACTATTTCAATCCTTGGGTAAAGCCGTACATATCTACAATTTTAGCTTTGGGATAATTGATATTTGTTTTATTTGCTGTGGTAAAATCTGTTGTGAATGTATTTTTAGAGATTTCACTGATCTCAAATTCATTATTGAAATAAAATTCCGATAGTAAATTTAAGGACTTTGTGTTTACTGTTGCAAATCCGCATTTATTGTAAAATAATGTTTTAAATGTTTTGCAAAAAAATTGATCGAATGCTGGGATGAATCCAAATACTCCAAGTAATATTTTTGTGATAAGTGTCAAATGAGAGTTGTTTTTATCAATAATTAGTCTTTTAGAGTTATTGTAAATTTCTATAATTTTTTGAATATTGTTTTCAGTGTAGTTATCAATATCTATATACCAAGTGTCTTTGTCTAACATTAAATAGTATTCAGCTAAAGGTTGTAGGTGTTTTATACTTTTTTGTAATAAAAAACTTGAGCCTCTAAGCATCCCCCAGCTTGCTAAATAAAACCCTAGGACTAAACAGCTTTTCTCTATGTCTACTCTAAGGTTGTCGGTGTTTTTAAAATGGTTGTAGCAATAATCAAAAGAGGTATATCTGTCTGTCGGTGCTGATTTTGCTTTATATTCCATTATAACTGCTCCTAAGTTTTCTACTTTCATTTTCTAAAGAGATTATTTTTAATTTTTGTGTATAAAATATTCGCAATTTTCTAGCACCTACAATAGCACCTTAAAATATAAAACCCTGTAAATGAATGATTTACAGGGTTTTAAGTGGAGTTGGAGGGATTCGAACCCTCGTCCAAACAAGCAATACATAAGCTTTCTACATGCTTATTCTACTATTGGTTTTCGACCGGAGGCAGAGAGCAGACACCCAACTTCCGGCTTATCTTCTGAGGTTTTCGAGTTCTAGCCAAAGCATCTAAAACCTTATTTCTGCATTACTATATCTCAGAATCAAACGCCGCAGAACGGAGCATTTGTGAGATATCTTGCTTCCTTACTATCTTCGGGAAAGCGCTTGAAATCTTACTTTATTCGGATTAAGCTGCAAGAGCGAACTCTTCGTTGCCAGTTAAAATTTTGTAGCAAGGGATTATAGAGATCGCGCTACGGTTCTCTGCATGCTTACTTACCCACTGACCTTGCTGTCGAAACCAGTCAACCCCGTGAATAAAGTGGATGCAAAGATAAGACTTTTGTTTCAAAATGAGAACTATTCTGTTACGCTTTGTGGATTTTTAATAAATAGGTGCTTATAATGCACTGTTGAAGAGGGTTTGGTTAAAAAATATCATTTTAAATGCTCTGATGTTTTGTATTTTAATAAAAAATGTATATTTTTGCAATCCAAAATGAGATGTAATATATGTTAATAATTCCAGTAAAAGACGGAGAGTCTATCGACAGAGCATTAAAGAAATATAAAAGAAAATTTGATAAAACGGGTACAGTTCGTCAATTAAGAGCTAGACAACAATTTATCAAGCCTTCAGTAACTTTAAGACAAGCGAGATTGAAAGCTGCTCACAAGCAAAGAAATCTTAGCAAAGAAGAACAGGCTTAAGAAATTTTCTTAGACACATACTGAATTCACTCTTTAAATACTTATATTTGAAGAGTGAATTTTTGTTTTATAATCTAATGATATGTTAGATAAATTTTTAGACTACTTACAATTCGAGAAGCGGTATTCTCCACATACAATTACAAGTTATAAAAAAGATCTTGCAGACTTTTCCGGGTTTTTTCTGAGAACGGAGTCTTCTGAAAATCTTGCGGAAGCAGATAAAAAGGTAATTAGGAATTTCATCGTTGAATTGAGCGAAAAAGGGATCTCCAAAAGGAGTATCAACAGAAAACTGTCTTCTTTACGCAGTTTTTATCTTTTCCTTTTAAAAATCGGCGAAGTTAAAGTCTCACCCACAGAAAGTATTCCATCAGTTAAATTTTATCCGGAAAGACAGATTCCTATGTCAAAGGAAGAGATGCAGGTGTTGGATGACGTGGTGTTTAATCAGATTACTGATACGCTCGAAAAATGTATCGTTGAGGTTCTTTATCAAACAGGAATTCGAAAGTCTGAGCTTTGTGGTATGACTTTTGAGAATGTTAATTTACACCAAAATGAATTAAAGATAAAAGGGAAGGGGAATAAAGAAAGAATCATTCCCATCTCTGCTGATTTGTCAAATCTGCTAAAAAGTTATCAGGAAATAAGACGACCCATGGCAGAATATAAATCATATTATTTCGTGAATAAGAAAGGGAAAAAACTCACTGAAAAATTTGTTTATGTGGTAGTTAATAAGTACCTTAGTTTTATAACAACAAAAGAAAAAAGAAGCCCTCACATCCTGCGTCACAGCTTTGCTACACACGTTCTGGATAATGGGGCGGAGATCTCCAAAGTAAAAAAAATATTAGGTCATTCCAGTCTTGCAAGTACTCAGGTCTATACGAATGCTAATATCGAACAATTGAAAAAAGTGTTTAATCAGGCTCATCCTCGAGCATCAAAAAAAGAAGAATTATGAAGATTACAGTACAATCAATTGGTTTAACTCCTCACGAACCACTAGAGTCACACATTGACAAAAAAGTAAGTAAGTTGGATACGTTTTATGACAAAATCCAGGAATGTAAAGTGTTTTTGAAAGTAGAAAACAATGCAGACAGAATTAATAAAACAGCCGAACTTATTTTAGCCGTTCCGGGAGAAGATATAGTAGTGAAAAAGACTACAGCTAGTTTTGAAGAAAGTTTAGACCTATGCGTTGATACTGCTAAAAAGCTATTAATCAAGAAAAAAGAAATGGCTTAAAAAAAAAGTAAAAAAAAGTCATTAAAAAATTTGAGAATTCAAAAAAACCGTTCTATATTTGCACTCGCAAAAAGGGAACAGCGTTCTTTTGAATTCTTTTTGATTTTAATGCCTCCATAGCTCAGTTGGCCAGAGCACGTGATTTGTAATCTCGGGGTCGTGGGTTCGAATCCCTCTGGAGGCTCATTAGAATATTATGTCTGGGGAGATTCCAGAGTGGCTAAATGGGACTGACTGTAACTCAGTTGCTTCGGCTTCGTAGGTTCGAATCCTGCTCTCCCCACATTTTATTTTAATAAAAAAGTCTTGCAGGATTCAAAAAGTATTCTTAGATTTGCAAACCGTTACCAATAATTTTGGAAAACAAAATTGCGGAAGTAGCTCAGTTGGTAGAGCGTCAGCCTTCCAAGCTGAATGTCGCGAGTTCGACCCTCGTCTTCCGCTCAAAAAAATCATACGTATCTCATGATTTTTTTTAACTACTGAACAGTGAGAGTAGAATTTTCTCGAAACTTTCAGTTCAATAAAAATAGTAAATGCCTCCATAGCTCAGTTGGCCAGAGCACGTGATTTGTAATCTCGGGGTCGTGGGTTCGAATCCCTCTGGAGGCTCTATTAATATATTATGTCTGGGGAGATTCCAGAGTGGCTAAATGGGACTGACTGTAACTCAGTTGCTTCGGCTTCGTAGGTTCGAATCCTGCTCTCCCCACATTTTATATTAAAAAAAACTTGCATAACTAAAAGGTTTTCCTTAAGTTTGCAAAGCGTTTACCAACAGTTTTGGAAAACAAAATTGCGGAAGTAGCTCAGTTGGTAGAGCGTCAGCCTTCCAAGCTGAATGTCGCGAGTTCGACCCTCGTCTTCCGCTCAAAAAAATCATGCTATACAGTATGATTTTTTTGCTTAATGCCGACTTAGCTCAGCGGTAGAGTGCTTCCTTGGTAAGGAAGAGGTCACGGGTTCAAGTCCCGTAGTTGGCTCTTCAAAAATCCCGAATTATTCGGGATTTTTTTTTCTCCTTTTTTATCGGGTCAATTCTGGATCGAGAGCAAAACTTGGATCAAATACAAAAGTTGGGCACTAGGCAAAAAAGTTTAGATACTATAAGGTGAGATTTTTTGCTCTCGCAGATTTTGCAGATGATGCAGATTCTTTTCCTTACACTTTACATATTGAACACGAAGCCCCGCCAAGTTTTTTGAGATCAAGTACAAAAGTTGGGGACTAGGCAAAAAAGCTTAGATAATATAAGGTGAAATTTTTTGCTCTCGCAGATTTTGCAATTGATGCAGATTCTTTTCCTTACACTTTACATATTGAATACGAAGCACCGCCAAGTTTTTTAACAACTCCCGCTTTAAGGCTCATCAAGCCGTTCTACTTACAAAAGACTATAAAGTTGAAGCCAGAAAAAATTAACAGCAGTATCTGTGAAAATCCGTGTATTCTGTGGGAAATAAAAAATTCGTGCATTTGTGGTGATAATATGCAACCCTCAATTTTATCTTTGATAAAATCCTTGCGCCTTAAAAACATAAAGTATTAAAAAATATCTTTGCGACTTTGCGAAAAACCAACAGAAACAGCACTATCTGCGATCTGTGGGAAATAAAAATATTCGAGCATTCGTGGCGATAATATGCAGCCTCCAATTTTATCTTTGATAAAATCCTTGCGCCTTAAAAACATAAAATATTAAAAAATATCTTTGCGACTTTGCGAAAAACCAACAGAAACAGCACTATCTGCGATCTGTGGGAAATAAAAATATTCGAGCATCCGTGGCGATAATATGCAGCCCTCAATTTTATCTTTGATAAAATCCTTGCGCCTTAAAAACATAAAGTATTAAAAAATATCTTTGCGACTTTGCGAAAAACCAACAGAAACAGCACTATCTGCGATCTGTAGGAAATAAAAAATTCGTGCATTCGTGGCAAAAAATACATCTAAACAATTTCTCCCCAAGTTTTGACACTGATCCGTTTTGGATCAAGTACAAAAGTTGGGGGAGTAGGCAAAAAAGTTTAGATACTATAAGATGAAATTTTTTGCTCTCGCAGTTTTGCAAATGATATAGATTCTTTTCCTTGTACTTTACATATTGAACATGAAGCCACCCGAAGTTTTTTGACAACTCCCGTTTTAAGTCTCACCAAACCGTTCCACTTATAAAGGGCCGCAAAGGTTAAACAAAGAAAATCAACGATATCATCAGTGAAAATCTGTGCGATATGTGGGAAATAAAAAAATTCGTGCATTCGTGGCGATAATATGCAGCCCTCAATTTTATCTTTGATAAAATCCTTGCGTCTTAAAAACATAAAGTATTAAAAAATATCTTTGCGGCTTTGCGAAAAACCAACAAATAGAGCAGGATCTGTGGGGAATAAAAATATTCGTGCATTCGTGACAAAAAATACATCTAAACAATTTCTCCCCAAGTTTTGAAACTGATCCAATATTTTTTTGTTTCCCACAGATTTCTGCGCATAAGAGGCTACAAAAATTGAGCAGTAAGAAAATCAACAGCATAATCTGCGAAACCTGATCGATTTGAAGGAAACAAAAAATTCGTGCATTCGTGCCTATAAAGATGCTCCGGGTTTACGAATTAAAGTATTTTTAAGAAAATTGATGCTATTCGTTAATGGTGAAAGTTAAAAAATGCATTCTGATCAACAAGGTGAAGGTTTGGCTTGGAAGGAATATGGGTAAAAAGGTAATTTAATGAAAAATAAAAGGTTATGAAAATATCAGTTACTTTTCTTATTATCATATTATTGTTGGGTGCATGTTCAGGAAGAGCAGAAGAAGCTTCTGTAAGTTCTGAGGACCGGTTGCTGCTTACCTTAATAAACAAGAGATTGCTGGTAGCACCGCTTGTTGCTCAAAGCAAATGGAACACCAAAGCCCCCATAGATGATCCTGTCCGGGAGAAAATTATTCTGGACAGTGTACAAGTAAAAGCAGAAAAGATGGGGCTTAGCGCACAGTTGGCATCAGATTTTTTTCAGGCCCAGTTTGAGGCCGGAAAAATGGAGCAGAGGAGGCTTCATAAAGAATGGGAAACCCAAAACCACGGTCTTTTTGAGCCGGCTCCTGACTTGGCAGCAGAGGTACGCCCGATTTTGGATAGTCTTACCCCCGAATTACTCATAGCATTAAAAAAACTGAATGTTGAATCCGGGTACTGTAGGTCGTTAAAAGAATTAAAGAAAGATGCCCGTAAAATAATTGATTCGGGATTCAGTGATGAGATTATTGCGGTGGCTGTTGAACCGGTTGAAAAATATTGCCGTAAGCATGAATGATACGTATAGCGTGTGATCAAAATTTTCGTTACATTCGTATAAAATAATTTTTCGATGAATATTCTTTTATTGGAGGACGATCTCATACTTTCTGCAGAGCTTTGTAAGTTTTTGGAATCTAACAATTTTAACTGTGACAAAATCTATGACGGAGAGACCTTTCTTCGTCAGATTAAGAACAGTACCTACGACCTGTATCTACTGGATATTAACGTACCCAAAATAAACGGTCTCGATGTTTGCCAGACCATTCGGTCTTTCGATAAAAATACACCGATTATTATTATTTCTGCCTATGGGGATCTGTCCGATAAAAAAGATGCATTTACAAGATTGGCGGATGATTATCTGGTAAAACCTTTTCAGTTTGAGGAATTGTTGCTGCGCATTAATTCATTGTTGAGGAGGAAAGCTCCTTCTGATGTCACCGATCAGGATATCATTAGAATAGATGATCTTATTGTAAATAAAACTGAACAGAAAGTGTACCGGGGAGGACATGAGATTAGCCTTACCTTGAAGGAATTTCAGTTGTTGGAATATCTTGCGGAGGCGCAAGGAAGAACGGTTTCCAAGCAGCAGATTACCGAACATGTGTGGGAACATAATTTTAATACCAATACCAACACGGTAGAAGTATATATTAATTTCCTTAGGAAGAAAATAGATAAAGATTTTAAGATTAAACTGATCCATACACGTTCCGGATTCGGATATTATTTAAGCCCGTTATAGAATGTCTTTAAAAAGAAGGATTGCTCTTACCCTCAGTATTGCCTTTTCATTACTATTTGCTATCGTAATGATGGTGATCTACATGTCTTTTAATGATTTCAGAAAAGATGAGTTTAAGGAAAGATTCAGGCAGAGGCTGGATTTTACTTCTCATTTTATTGCGAAATCCAAAGATTTTGAAGAAGAGGCTCCTGTATTTTTTAATGAAAATTCGGATAATATTCTTTTGAACGAGACGATTCTTATTTTTAATGGCGAAAAGGAATTAATTTACAGTACAATTAAAGACCGCAATGTGACGTGGGATAATTCCTTGCTGAAGGAACTGGATGAAAAAAAGATCATTTATTCTGAAAAAACGGTTCCTGAGATTTATGCCGCTCTGAAGAATATTAATGGTGAAAATTATTATATTCTCACCAGTGCTTTTGATACCAATGGCAACTCAAAACTTTCCTATCTTAAATACCTTTTGGTAACGGCTTATGTGATGAGTACGCTTCTCATAGGTTTTTTCAGTTATTATTTTATGGGAAGGTTTTTAAAACCTTTAGAAGATCTCAATACGGAAATTTCTGAGGTAACCGCTCATAAACTCACGACACAGATTCCGGTTCGTGAGTCAAATGATGAAATCAATGTTTTGGCACAGTCTTTCAATACTATGATTACCAGACTGGATGATGTTTTTCAGTCCCAGAAAGATTTTACGGCAAGTGCTTCCCATGAAATACGAACGCCGATTACAAGGATGGCTTTTCAGCTGGAGAATTTAATAAAATTTGAGAAACATTCCCCGCAGACCATTGCTGCATTAAAAAGAATTCAGAAGGATGTTTATCAACTATCGGATCTTACGAATTCACTGTTGTTACTTACAAAATTCGATAAAGAAAATATTCAGACGATCTACGAGGAAGTGAGGATTGATGAAGTTATTTTTGAGTCTTTCGAGGCTGTTGAAAAAAGTTACCCCCGTCTGAAAATGGATTTTCTTATTTCTGAAGATACCTCTGAAGATGCTTTACTGACTATAAAGGGGGTTCAGTCTCTCCTTGATATTGTATTTATTAACCTGTTTAAAAATGCTGCAGTTTATTCTGAGAATACAGAAATGGATGTTTTAATCAAGGAAACGGATGAGCAGCTGATGGTAGATGTTATTTCTAACGGTAACACGATCCCTGAAGAAGAACAGGCCAAGCTTTTTGAAGCTTTTATGCGCGGAAATAATTCTCAGAATATTTCCGGATCCGGATTGGGGCTTCGCATTGTTAAAAGAATTCTTGAATATCACGGTGCAAAAATCATCTATACTTCTCCCACTGAAATGCTTAATAAGTTCAGTGTCATATTTAATAAATAGCTTGACCGAGCTGCAGAAATCCCGAGTTGATTGCTTTTTATCTAATGAAAATAAATTCGATGAAAAAAAAATTAAATCGACTTGGAACGGGACATTTTTGCTGTCAATACCGGGTTAGGATAAAACAATCTGTTTATGGTTCTGTAAACGAAAGCAGGATGTTGAATGATGGCTTACCTTTCGGTTAATACTTAAAGAATTTTTCAAAATTAAAAGAATTCTATTGAATTTACTTGGGATGATGAAAGGGGAGGTATACTGGCAGGGATAATGGATTTTCTGTACGGTATCATGTTGTATGGAAGGTTATATTTTGAAAGATCAGAGCATCGTATTTTTACTGTGTTTTTACTCTGATCAAAAGATTCTGCATACCTTGGGTATTGTGCTTTGTTTTTCCTGTTTTCTACCCCTTCTTTATCCCGGGCTCAGAGTAGAGAATAATACTGTTTTCTTTTTTAATTTACCTTAATAAATCCGCTGGGGTTAAATATCGGTAGTGGCGGGTGAACCTCGATGAATACCTATTTAATGATGTTATAACGCTGCAGGGGTTGAATAATGTAAAGGAAATTTCAAGGATAAAGTGGTATAAAAACTGATCGGCTTTTGAACTCTTTACTGAATATGTAATTTGATTTCAGAAAAAAAATGGATCGATGTATACATTCTTTATTAATGGGGGCTTTCATACGATGTTCTAATCATTTTCTAATTTAAATTTAATATTATTTTAAGGCTGCTTTAAGTTTCTTTTAATTATATGAGGGCATTTTTGTAATTTAATAACAAAAAAATGACCAAGATTACCGGGCTGCTTATCCTTGTTTCCTCATTCATGGCAGCACAACAAAAGATGTCTCTTCAGGCCTGTGAAGAGGCCTTTCAGGAGAATAATCTGCAACTGCTCGCCGAACAGTATAATATTAATATGGCTGATGCAGATGTTTTGCAGGCAAAAATCTGGGAACTTCCCCAATTAAGCGGGCAGATCAATGCCTATAACCCTCAGGATAAGAAACTTTTTGATATAGGCCAGTCAAAAGGGGCACAGGTGACCCAGCTAATTTATATGGGGGGTAAAAAGAAAAATGAAATTGCTTTTGCCCGGTCGAATAAAGAGCTGGCACAGCTTCAGTTTTCACAGCTTTTGGTGGATTTGCGCTCTCAGCTTCGATCCACGTATTTTAATTTATACTACGAAAAATTAAAACTTGAAAATACTGCTAGACAGCTTGTTTATATGAATGATCTCCTGGCAGCGTATAAAATACAGTCTGCGAAAGGAAATGTTTCCCTTAAGGATGAAGTACGGCTTCAGAGTATTGTGATTCAGCTTAACAATGATAAAATAGGTATTAATAAAGATATCGTGGAACTTGAGCAGAATCTGAAGGTATTGACTGGAATTACTGACGATGTGGAACCTCTGCTTTCAGAATCCGAAGCGAAAGAGATTCTGGCAAGACAACCTTTTGGAGACGATTCGGAATTGAAAACAAAAGCGCTGGAAAATAATGCCGATTACCAGTACAATTTAAAACTGATCGACAACAGTAAATTATATGCCCAATGGCAAAAGTCATTGAATGTTCCCGATTTAAATGTGGGGGCAGGCTGGGATCAGAACGGAGGAACCTTTAAAAATGAAGTCAACATTCTGGTGGGAATTCCGCTGCCGCTTTGGAAATCTAATAAGGGGAATGTTGAAAAGGCTGGGTACGCTATTCAGCAAAATCAAAAGAATGCAGAATTTCAGAGATTAAATCTTGAGACCAAAGTACGGGCTGCCTATAAGACCTGGAAAAGTCAGTATGATCAGTTAGCAGAAATTAAAACCTCAGATATGGAAAATATGGAATTGGTGTATAACGGAATGCTAAATAATTTCAGAAAAGGAAATATCAGTCTTATAGAATTCACGGATTTTATGGACAGCTATCGGGAGACTGCCCTTCAGATTTATGATATGAAAAACAGTATTATGGAGTCTGCAGAACAATTGAACCAACTAGTACAAACGAAAATCTTCTATTAAACATGAAAAATTATATAATCCCCGTAATGGTAGCCTTATCGATCCTATCCTGCTCCAAAAAAGGAGGCGACGAAAAACTTCAGGCTAAAAAAGGCTTTGAACTAAGCAACACCATGCTCAATTCGATGACATTCGCAAAAGTTGAAAAGAAATATATAGAAGATCACTATAATTTTTACGGAAAAATTTCTGCGGATAAAAATAGTTATATTGATGTATATCCGTTGGTAGGAGGTAATGTTTTGAACGTCAATGTGGAGCTGGGAGACTATGTAAAAAAAGGGCAGGTTCTTGCAACGATACGAAGCACGGAGCTGGCAGAAATTCAGAAAGACGTGAGTGATGCAAGGACAGATCTAGTGGTGGCACAAAACAATCTTCGGGTGGCAAAAGAAATGTATGAAGGAAAGCTGAATACAGAACGTGATGTGCTGGAAGCTAAAAGTCAGTTGCAAAAGGCGCAGGATCAGATGCAGAGAGCCAATGCAGTAAGTACGGTATATAATGTACAGAAAGGAAATATTTACAGTGTAGTGGCTCCCATCAGCGGATATATTGTGCAGAAGAATATCAATAAAGATATGCAGCTGAGAAGTGATCGGAGTGATAATATTTTTGATGTAGCCAATACCACGAATGTCTGGGCTATTATGAATATCAATGAATCTGATATCGATAAAATTAGTCTGGGAATGCGTGCTCAGGTATCCACTCTGTCTTATCCGGATAAAGTATTTGATGGAAAAATTGATAAAATATTTAAAATTATAGACCCGCAGACGAACGCCATGCAGGCCAGGGTGGTCCTTGATAATGCCAATGGTCTGCTGATCCCCGAAAGTAAGGCCACCATAAAAGTATCCAAATCTGAGAATGACATGGCACTTACTATTCCTTCCAAGGCGGTGATCTTCGATGATAACAGAAGCTTTGTTGTGATCTATCACTCCAGAGCAGATGTAAAGGTGAAAGAAATAAAAGTACTGAAACAAGTGGGAGATACCACGTATGTTGAGGACGGTTTAACGGAAGGAGAACAGGTAATCACGAATAATCAACTGCTGATTTACCGTTCTTTGAATAGTTAAAATTTTATTTATTAAGAATCCATTTAAAATTTTACAGATTAAGGAGATCTGTTTATCATTTGATCTTTGATTTCTTTTTATGTTTTTCAGAATGTATTTTTTCATTTTTTATTTTTGATGGGGTATCGCCCGGTCTCTACATAAGAAATGAAAATTCTATCTCAGAATAGCAGTAGAAAATAATAAGGATACTATTTAAACGGGCTCCGGGTTTTAATCAGAAACTTGAGTTGTTAAGGATATAAACAAAAGATATTTCTAAGTATTCAGCTGTTGACCGATCTTATCAAACTTCTGGTTTCTTTGGTTATCTTAATGGTTTAAAAATAAAAAACTCTTTCAACGACTTTTTTAGGTCATCAAAAAATCAATCATGAATAAATTTATAAAAAATATAATTGCTTTCTCGTTAAAAAATAAAGCATTTACCTTTATTTGGGTGGCGATTTTGGCAGTTGCAGGATTTATCAGTTTCAAAAATATGCCTATTGAAGCCTTTCCTGACGTTACCAATACCCAAATTGTTATTATCACTCAGTGGAACGGGCGAAGTGCGGAAGAGGTAGAACGTTTTGTTACCACTCCCATTGAGTTGGCGATGAGCCCCGTTCAGAAGAAAACCAGTGTTAGAAGTACCACAATGTTCGGACTTTCGATTGTGAAAATTCTTTTTGATGATGGGGTAGACGATACATTTGCCAGAAATCAGGTCAATAATCAACTAAGAACAGTCAGCCTTCCTGATGAAGTAGATCCCGAAGTGCAGCCACCTTACGGACCTACAGGGGAGATATTCCGGTATACTTTACAAAGTAAAACAAAAGATTCCCGCGAACTGCTGACCCTACAAAACTGGGTTATCGACCGGGCTTTGAGAGGAGTGCCGGGGGTTGCAGATATTAACGTTTTCGGAGGCCAGGACAAAGTTTTTGAGCTTAGCATTGATCCTCGAGCGTTGGATAAATATAACCTGACCCCGCTTCAGGTCTATGATGCGGTGACAAAAAGTAATCTTAATGTTGGGGGAGATGTGATTGAAAAAAATGGTCAGGCCTACGTAGTCCGAGGAATAGGACTTGTGAAATCAGTGGCTGACATCGGGAACATAACCATTCAGAATGACAGTGGTAACCCTGTTCTGGTTAAGAATGTAGCGGATGTACATGAAAGTGCAATGCCAAGAGTAGGGCAGGCCGGTCTCAACAATCAGGAAGACACTGTAGAAGGAATCGTAGTCATGAGAAAAGGTGAGAACCCGCGGGAGGTGCTGGTAGGAGTAAAAGCCAAAATTGAGGAACTTAATCATAAAATTCTTCCCAAGGATGTCAAAATGGTGACTTTTTATGACCGTGATAATCTGATGGACTTTACAACGCATACCGTGATGCATAACCTTATAGAAGGTATCGTACTGGTTACGGTTATTGTATTGATCTTTATGGCAGACTGGCGAACCACCTTAATCGTATCCATCATTATTCCACTCTCCTTATTATTTGCTTTTTTATGTTTAAAAATGGCAGGAATGAGCGCGAACTTATTGTCTCTGGGAGCGGTAGATTTTGGAATTATCATTGATGGAGCCGTCGTCATGGTGGAGGGCCTCTTTGTTATGCTCGATCATAAAGCGCATAAGTACGGGGAAGAAAAATTCAATAAAATGGCGAAGGGAGGCTGGATAAAGCAAACCGGAACCGGATTGGGGAAAGCCATCTTCTTTTCAAAATTAATTATTATTACCTCTCTTATTCCGATTTTCTCATTTCAGAAAGTGGAAGGTAAAATGTTTTCTCCGCTTGCATTTACATTGGGGTTTGCTTTGATGGGGGCTTTAATATTTACGTTAACCCTCGTTCCTGTACTTTCCCATCTCCTTTTGAATAAAAATGTTAAAGAGAAGAATAATCCTTTCGTGAACTTTTGGGATCGCATTGTTTTAAAGGGCTTCAGCTATACATTTAAACATAAAAAAATGAGTTTAATTGTCGCAATTTCATTTTTGGCGGTGACCTTATTTTCAGGAAAATTTTTAGGAACAGAATTCCTGCCCCAGTTAAATGAAGGATCACTTTGGATCACGGCAGAAATGCCAATGAGCTCGTCTCTTAAGGAGTCTTTGAAAACGGCCGATCTTTTAAAGAAGGACATTATGAGTTTTTCTGAAGTTACTGATGTACTGGCGCAAACCGGGAGAAGTAATGACGGAACCGATCCTAATGGTTTCGGATTTGTACAATTTGCAGTCAATCTCAAGCCTAAGGAAGAGTGGAAAAGGAAAATTACCTACGAAGAGCTTATTGAGGAGATTGATAAGAAACTAAGATCCTATCAGGGAATTACATTTAATTATTCCCAGCCTATTTCAGATAATGTTGCTGAGGCGGTAGCTGGTTTTAAGGCCGAGAATGGGATTAAGATTTATGGCGATAATCTTGAAACCCTGGATCGGCTTGCTGAGGAGGTCTTAAAGCAGATAAAAGATGTGCAGGGAGTAAAAGATCCTGGGATTATAAAAAATATAGGACAGCCTGAAGTAAGTGTGGTATTGGATCGTGATAAAATGGCGGCTTACGGAGTAATGCCGGATGATGCCCAATCTGTACTGGAGATGGCCTTTGGGGGGAAAACAGCTTCAGAGATGTTTGATGGCGAAAGAAAGTTTCCGATTCGTCTCCGTTACTCCCAAGAGTACAGGAAGGATGAAAACGATATTGCAGCATTAATGGTGCCCACTCAGGATGGCGCAAAAATCCCTTTAAAAGAGATCAGTACCATTGTTAAAGATAATGGAGCTGCATTTATCTATAGAGATGATATTAAGAGATATATCGGAGTGAAATTCTCGATCCGGGATCGTGACTTGGGAAGCACTATTGCCGATGCTCAGAAAGAAGTGGCTAAAATAGACCTTCCTGATGGATATTCTGTGGGATGGACAGGACAGTTTGAAAACCAGCAGAGAGCTTCAAAACGTCTCACCCAGGTTGTCCCAATCAGTATTTTGGGAATTTTCTTCCTCTTGTTTATTCTTTTTGGAAATATGAAAGATTCTCTTTTGGTATTGGCAAATGTTCCTTTTGCTTTAATTGGAGGAATTATCGCTTTGCATGTCACAGGAATTAACTTTGGAATTTCTGCCGGTGTAGGTATGATCGCTCTTCTTGGAATCTGTATTCAGAATGGAGTAATTCTTATTACGGAATTTCATCAGAATGTAAAAAACGGACAGAGTCTTGATGAAGCAATATTGCATGGGGTTAAATCCAGAACACGACCAGTGATTATGACTGCCTTAATGGCTTCAATTGGATTAATGCCGGCCGCTTTGTCTACCGGTATCGGATCCGAATCTCAAAAACCATTGGCTATTGTTATCATTGGTGGATTAATCACAGCTACTGTTCTTACTTTGTTGATTTTCCCGATTATATTCTGGATTTTTAACAGAACAAGAAAATCCCAACAGATTTAGATTTTTAAAATTCTCTGTATCATATAACGGGAATTTCCTGAGAATTCATCAAAATAATACCCCAGCCGGATATTGTTTTGATGAATTTTTTTTATTTCGAAGTCATTTAAACTTTTTTGTGTTATAAAACTTTCTTAGTGCAATGACCATAAATGCTAAATAATTAAAAGATTTCCAACTAGATACAGTAGTATCAAACCTATTGAGCAATGATCTAAAGCTGTCTAACCAAGCATTTGTTCTTTCTATAGTATATCTTTGATGGTATAAAAGCTCATCAAAATAAATCTCGTCTGTATCTGAGCCATTACGCTTATTGAAAGCAATATTTGCTATGATATCTTTATTTTCACAATGCTTTCTGAAGTTTTGAGCATCAAACCCTGCATCAGCATTCATAAATAATCCCTTTACAGCAATATCTGCCTTTTCTAATGTTTGAGTGATCTGATCAAAATAGATTTCAATATGATACAGATCATTATGATTTCCTGCAATAGGGTCTGACATTGCTAAAGGAAGTCCCTGTCTATCTGTAAAATAAAGCGAAGTAGTGGTCTTTCTCTTTTTACGCCCTTGATAAGCGACCTCTTCTCCTCCCCGTAATGCTGATGTATGACTCCCGTCTAAATCTGCACTGGATAAATCTAATTTCGATTTATTTTTTGATAATAGCTTTATCCAGCAATCTTGCCAAATATTTTTTACACACCATTTACGAAAATGATAGAAAACACTTTGATAGGTCAAAACATTCTCTGCAAAAAGACTTTTTACAGGTAAATAAGCCCATTGAACCCCTGTTTTCAGTTTGTATAATATGCAATTTACTATTTCAGCAAGAGGGGCTTTGGGAAAAAATCCTCGTTTTGGCTTAGGAAGATTAGGTACTATTTCATTTTCTATTATATCTTTGTCTAGTACTTGGTACATCATCGGCTTGATTTGTTTTTTATGTTTCGCAACACAAAAATAAACAAGCCGTTTTTTATATTAAAAGTTTAAATGACTTCATTAGATGTTTCATCTTCATCAATTCTTTTAACTAACAAAATTAAATTTTAAAAATTAAATTTATTTACGGCAAACCGTATTAATTAGATACTACTTATTATCGGTTTTCGAGATTAGTTATCTTTTGTAATTCTCTTCTTTTCAAAAATCCAAACTGCTAGAAATATAATAAACCATATTGAAAAAATTATGTTTATATTTTCAATGAAAAGAGAAACTATTAATTTTGAAAAAGGAAATGAGTGAATATAGTTCTCATCCATCCAAAAAACGGCAAAAAAGCTAAACAGCAGTATAGTATAAGATCTTAATTTTTCCATCATATCGTTTTGTGAGACTAATTACAATATTCTGCAATTAGATCCCAGGCTTCATCTGTTGCCACGTTTTCAGCATACGTTCTGAAGTTATCACATGCATTAGATTGATCATTTACATTTTTATAACAAGTCCCTAAATAATAGCAAGCCTCTGTATAACCATTAGTTCTTTTGTCAATGTTTTCATCTTTATAGTGTTGAAGATCTTCTATTGCACCATTAAAATCTTGTAGATGAAATTTTGCGATTCCTCTTTGAAGGTAATATGGGATAACATATCTATTGTTCAGATCATCTTTTAAATCTATTAAAATGGTATAATAATGTACAGCTTCCTTATAATTTTTTATTTCAAAATTGAAATGAGCTAAATCTTTAACTGCATCTAAATTTTTACTATCTATTTCAAGTACCGAAAAGGAATTTTTTATTATTTCATCTGCTATTAACTCAGAATTACCAGATTTTAAATATTCTGGATGCAAATTATGTCTTATATACGTTAAAGAATCAATGACTTTTTTATTTTGATTGACTAGAATTTGTTCTTCTGTATGTTTTTCTTTACAGGAAGACATTATAATAAGTGATAAAATTAGAATAAATATATCTTTCATATAAACATTGTTGCGGGGTTTTTTCTAATCGTTTGTTGAGATTAATTATTCAACTTATATATAATTTTTAATCTTTGAATTTAATTAATATCTTTTCTTTTTTACTTTCTATTCTTATTTCTTCATCAATTCCTTTGAGAACATTCTCATAATTTAATATTCTCGGTTCTACGATATGTATATCATGTTCTCCTAATTGAAATTCTTGATTATGTAGAGTAAATTTTTCCATATTTGCAGCAAACTTTATAGCTGGATTTTCAATATCTGCAAACAATTTCTTATTCCTTTCAGTGAGGGGTATATTAAATGAAATACCCTTAAAAAACTCTTCTATTGGCTCTTTTCTAATCTTGGATATTATTCTGTTTAGAATTATATCATTTTTATCCGATACTTCATTTATATCAATGTTTGAGAATCTAATATTATATTCTTTTTCTATTTCTTTTAACTTTTCAAAATACTTTAGATAAAACAAGTTATAATCATAAAGACCTTTAAAACCATCTAAAATTCGCCTATCAAATTTTTCCATTGAAGTAAATACTAATTTACCTTCAGAGAATGCATTTATTGTATTTCCTGTCGCTAACAAATTCATAGCATTGTAAAATTGAAGTTGTCTAGAGACGTTATTTATTAATGTAGAATTTCTATAGTCTACGTGTAAAATAAAATTATTTTCTTTGATAGTTATTATAAGTTCAAATTCATTCTTTTGAAATTCAATGAGCACTTTAGTTCTGCTGCCGCCTCTTGTCACTTTAACACTTATATCATTAATCTCATATCCATTTTCAAAAGAAACATCGACGTCTTTATCAAATATTGGTATAGGAGAGATCGTTAAAGTAGCGATATCACTTAGATCGGCTATTTTAATTCCTTCCATTCTTAAATCTAAATTTTTAAATGCAGATTTATCAATTATCAGTTCGTCAATGAATTCACCCTCAGAGGCATCTATCACCTTATTTATCTCTGGATAAGTTGAATCTATTACAAATTCTGCTATTGTTTCGGTATCTCCATTTAAACCACTAAAATTTTTTATGGTATTTGTTGACTCATTAATTTCTATATCAGATTTCAAATTAAAGTTTCTGAGAAATTCAGCATAAATTTCTGTTGAAACCATTTTATTTTCATAATCCTTCTTTATATTATCTTTTAAATATTGAATTAGCTCAATTATAAGATCTTCACCTTTTGAATCTATATAGTGAATTTTTTTATCAGTTAAATGATACAGTTTTTGTGGTGGAACGTTTTTTGAGATTAAATTATTTTTAGAAGCCAAAGTTCAATCCCCAGTTTATTGATCTATTTACTCCCCAGGTTTCAACTTCTACTCCTTTGTTATAGTTAGAAAAAAAAGCTAAGAATACTATAGTTACCACGATTATTGCGAAAATATAGAACTTATTTTTTTTCATAAATTAATTAGTATTTATGGTTTTGTTATCTATTTGTCAGCATTTAAATCCTAAGAAAATTAATTTATAAAATACAGGACAACCATTTTATTAGTGTTTTTTTACATTTTACAATAAATATATTTATTTCTATTAATCTCCATAATATGCTTCGATAGCATTCTGTATTTCTGAACTCATTTTATTCGGATATTTATCTTTTAGTTTTTCCAAACATTCTATAAATTCTTTGCTTTGAAATTTATAGGATAACTCCTCAAAATCTGAATTTAGCCACAATATATTTTCAATATCTAATTTTTCCAATACTTCAATAGTATTATTAACATCAATTAGCATTAATTGTGTTAATAGATCCATTTCATTTGAAATGGTTGGATCATTTAAATGTTTAGCTTCAGCTATTTTAATAATTTCTAATATTTTATTTTTCAGTTCCATAATATTTGTTTCAAATAAGGATTACACCAATTATTGAACTTGCAACTATTTTTGAGACAAAATTTATATACTCTCCATTCTATATTGATTAGACATCGTTTTTTGAGATTTATTAAATACCTTTTGCAATATCGTAAGATATGATCGCTTTGGTAGGAAACTTTTGAAAACTATCTATGGCTAACAAAACAGCATATCTATTTTTAATTTCTAATGCTTTGCTATAATGATATCCAAGTGTATTCTGATCAGGACTGTCTTTATCGATTTGATTTAATAATGATTTCTCTATATCCGTTTCAGGAACAATTTCTACAACAGCTTTCGTTTCGTTTAAAATTTGACAATTATATTTCATATATCGTTTTTTGAGATTATTTCTAAAATTCTTCAAAAGTAGAATGGTCTTCAGAGATAGGTTCTCTAATTTTTTCAAGTTCTTTTTCTATCCATCTGGTTAATCTACCACTTTTATTATCAGCAGCAAAAATTTTTCCATTAGGAAGTATTGCACATTGGCAATAATCTGTTAATAATTTTAGCTTATTATTGCTAACGAAAACTAATTTTGATTCTTTAAGCTTATCTACAAATTCCATCAATGAACTGTACAATCCTCCCTCAATAACATACGATTCCAAATCATCATCAATATCTACCATACTTTTTTTGCATAATTCTTGCAAAATAATATGTTGTTTCTCATCAAGTTCTATTGGTTGCCAATCAGCAACTTCAGAATACTCTTTCAATGATTTCCTTTTTGTTTCCCAATAATTATATTCCCATCCATTAGTTCCATTAAACTTACCTATTTTACAGTCGAGAAATCTTTTTACAGGTTCAATTGTAAGATCCTCTCCAAATATTTCCATAGATAATTCTTCATATTTGTAACTAAGTCTAGTCCATATTAGTTCCAAAAAAAAATAAGTTGGATTATAAGCTGATGATGTAAAAAATGGCCACCAGTTTTCATCTTGTACTGCTGCGGCTGTAGGCATTCCATTTTGTTTCATCATTGTATAATTTCCACAGACAATCAAATTAGGAAAATTATGAGGTCCAAAACCGCCAATTATATTTGAATCTTTAGTTATATTATTGCCTAAATATTCGACAAAAGCCTCTCGAAAATTATATTCAGTTGAAAAACCATTGTATCCCCATAAGATACGAACTGGCAATTTAGCCTCAGTAACTAAAGTATTATAAATTCCTTCCTCGTAAATAGTATAATCACCTGATTTTATACATGAAATATCTTTCTGACATATTGCGCGAAAACCATCATTTAGCAATCTCATCATGAAGGGCTCCGGCTTTACATTGTCATAATGATCTACAATAAACTGTAAGTTAGTAAAACCCTCGACAATATCTTTTGAAAACAGCTTCTTTTTTACTTGAATGACAGCAATTATTTTATCTGCATCATATTCAAATCTTTCTGTGTAAGGAATTTTTTGTCCTTCTCCCTCAACAAGCAATATATCGAACTCAGTTGGACATCCTTTAATAAAACTATTTTTTATCACCTTTAACCCTAGTCCTTCAAATATAGAACGGTTTAAAATAGTTTCAGTAAGTCCTTCATACATACTTCCAATCGTTGTTGGATGCTTTATATGATGCTTATTAAGAATTTCTCTTTCTGCTTGAACAAATCCATCCAGTAGATCAGCAATGGTTAATATATCCATAAAGTATTAGTTTTTATTTATAGGCAAAATTAAAAATAAAGAGTGTCATTTTTGTGAGATTTACTTATTTCTATTTACTCTCTCGGCTATTTCATCGAATTTTTCAGTTAATAATAGCTTATAAAGTTCTGTGACTTCGTTCCAATCTTTAGCCTGATAGTTGGTTTGTTGTCCATCGAAAATTACAAAAAGTGATAAATCTTTATTTACTTCAATAACATTCTCATGATTAGTTATAACTGAAACCCAGAATGCTCCATGTTCGTCATCCATTAATTGAATGTCTGATATAGCTTTTTCTATATCCTCTTCTTCAATATTGTCTTTTTGATAGCCGCCTGCAAATTGAATATAATTTTCTGTCATATTATCATTTTATTTTAGTGCTAATTAATTTTTTTTATTGATGTTTCTAAACTATTTAGTTTTTTTCCAGTATTAATATTTTCTTTTTTATCCTTAAAAAAAGCCGCATAAATTGAAATAACAAGTGCTAAAAAGGAAAAAATATAAGGCAAAAATCTAGTTTTATAAATCCATTTTTTAGTTAGAAAATCGTAATTATTTTTCTCAATATCTTTTTCCTTATTTTCTTTAATGGAATTTAAATGATTAATCCAACCTCCTTTATTAATAATATCTTGTCCTTTTTCCGTTAAAAATAATCTTCTATCAAATTTATTTCCGATTATCAATTGTTCTTGAATTAGTTTATCAATCGTAATATTATAATTTTGAAGATTTATATGGGCACGGTCGTCGCCAATTTCATCATCATCTTCATCATCATAAAAATCATCATCATATTTTTTGGTATAATTTTCTGTTGAATTAATTTCTAACAATATTTTTTCTATTTCATTATTAATGTTCATACATTATTTTTTTAACGTTTTTTTATTTCCATTTCTTTTATTTCCTCGTTTGTATGATTGTCAAGTATTTTAGCGTAGCGATAAAAGGTTGCTCTTGTCAATCCTAATGCTTTATAAATTTCTTCCGGTGTTTTAGTATAATCTTTGTATAATGAACGCATGATTATCAGTTTAGATATCTTTTCTTTAGTAAATCCTTTTGGTCGTCCCCCGGTTCTTCCCCTTGCTCTTGCAGATTGCAATCCAGCATTTGTTCTTTCCCTAATCAGTTCTCTTTCATACTCAGCCAATGAAGCCATTAAATTTAAAAAAAGTCTTCCATTAATCGTTGAAGTATCTACACCATCTACAAGACCTTTTATTATAATGCCTTTATCACTCAAACTTAATACAAGATCAATAATATTTTTCAAACTTCGACCCAATCTGTCCAATCTCCAGACATACAGTTCGTCACCTTCTCTAAACTGTTCAATCATTTTATCAAGTTCGGGGCGATTCTTTGTCGCACCAGAAATTTTTTCCTGAAAGATTTTCTCACAACCTGCTTTTTCTAAAGCTTCAATTTGCAAATCCAAATTTTGGTCTTTGGTTGAAACCCGGGCATATCCTATTTTCATAATTTGTTACATTAAACTCATACCATATAAATTTATGAAACTTTGTTTAATGATATGAGATTTTGAGAAAGTCAATTGAAAAAATAAGATTTCAAAGTGTGTATCTTTTAAAATCTCAAAATACTACCGTATAAATGGACTTAAAATAAAAAACCTGCAAGTATTTTGGAACAACTTGCAGGTATTATATTACTATTGGAAAAAACATATAAGGGACTACCTTATAATGAGAACGTTTTTTAAGTATTAAAATAATCTTCGGGTTCAGCCATTGTATCTTCTTCTGATATATCAGCATCAACCGAATTTAGTGAATTAGTTGTTCCAATTGGTATGCTAATATCCCATTCTATACCTCTCCCTGTTTGATGTCCACAAGTAATTTCTGTTGAGCCACAACTACCCCAATGGTGATGTGCTTCTGCTGCACAAGTCCAAAGATTGGTTATTTCATTAAAAGTTGGAGGTATCTTTTTCATACGACTAGCGGGTGTATAGCATTTACCCTCTGAATAAGCATTAGCGGCAATATCTGCAATTCTCATTGCTTTTTCTTTATCGGTATGTGTACCAAAAAAAAATTTTCCCATGATAAATAGTTTTTGTTATTAGATAACCAATTTAACAATTCTTTTTTAAAACGCTTTAACGTTTAGGTGGTATGTTGTAGATAATTTTAAAATCACCGTTATTCTTTATCATATTGGAATAGCAGAATCGGTGAAGAAAATCTTTCCGCTAAAGAGTTTTGGAAAAACTTTTTACCGGTGTTGCTGATGCTATTGGAGGAGCTGCTTCTGCAACAGTTATTGGAGCCGTAGCAGGAGCCATCGTAGGCGGCGGAGCTGCAATTGCAGGCTTTTCTAAAGCTTGGGATTTGTTTGCTGAATAAATCGAATAAATAGTTGAATTTTATAACGCAGGTAATCTATTTTAGGTTACCTTTTTTATGTAAACGACTTGAATTAATTAATATCCAATCAATTATAAGTTATTATTTTTTTGTTAAAAATAAAATATTAAAAGAAATTTTTTATTTAACTTTAATCACATTTAATATAAAAAATGAGACTACCATAATCTCATTCTCTGACTTTGCATATTATCCTCTTCATAAATAATTCGGTTTGCAAGTGAATTAAGTAACTCAATTTTACTATGGGCAGTTTCCTTATTTAATTCAAAAAACTTAACGTTTAATTAATCGTTATGCTGCGAAATATCAATATTAACAAAATTAGAGTAATTCAATATTTACCCTGAGCACTCTATTAGGAAACTCAGGGAAATAATTTACTGTTATTTTAATCTTCACTAGGAAGTAAAATAATTTCATCCTTAATGGATATTAGTAAGGATGATAAGTTAATTTATCAGCATAATGTTATCACTTCCGGACGATATGATTACTCAGCGTGTATGTTAGATATTCTTTTTATGGTGCTTTCCTGCCTTGAAAAAGATAAGTTGGAATACACTATTCACACGCACGACATTGAAGCAATTACAGGGCGCAAATGGAACTATAAACAATTAAGAGAAGCTACTGAAAGTATTGGTTCTCGAATGTTTGAAATTGATACTCCGGAAAGTTACGATCAAATTTGGCTTTTCTCTCGTGTCAAATACTTGAAAGGTACAGGAAGTTTTACAATAAAATTAAACGATGAAGCAACACCGTACTTTTTTGATCTGAAAAATAATTTTACTGCTATGCAGTTAAAATCTGTTCTAAACTGTTCTTCAAAATATGCTAAAAGACTGTATGCAATTGTCTGTCAATGGCGGAGTGTTGGTACGAAAAGATTTGAAATTCCTGAACTAAAAAATATGCTCGGATTGATTGACAAAAAAGGGAACGAACAATTTGAAAGAATAAGCGATTTCAAAAAGTTTGTTTTAGATACTGCACGAACACAAATTTGTGAAAATACTGATATAGAAATTGATTACGAGTTAAAAAAGCGTGGTCGAGAGTTTTTTTGGATCACTTTACAAATTAACTCACAAAAATTCAAACAGCTCGAAATAGATTTTGAAAAACCTATAAACATTCAAAAATTTGCTTCTAAATTGGTTACCTATGGTTTTAACCAAGAACAGGCGGAACTGATTGCCGGAAAAGAAAAAGAAAAAGAAAAGGATTTTGATATCTTAATTACAGAGCTGAACGAAAAGATCAGGCAGAGAAAACTGAAGATTGAAAATTCTGTCGGATATCTAATCGGAATATATCAGAAAAAAGGGGTTTTACCTGTAAAAAAATAAAGTATGAAAACTTATACCATTAAAGAACTTGCGGAACTTTTTGAAGTTTCAGAAAGGACAATTTTAAGACAAATTCAGACAATTTCAGACAAACTAAAAAACCCCTATTCTAAAGGATTTACCATATCTGAAGATTTAAAAAATATAATTTTTTAGACAAATTTCAGACAACGAAAATGAAGAAGAATTTGATTATTTTGAAGCGTTCACAACTGAGGAGTATATAGAGTTCCAAAAGCGGATCAATGAATATCTGGTTCTCAAAGAATATATTGAAAGTCTTAAAACAGAATTAGAATTTTTGAGATTTAATTTTGCTCAGCAGACCGAAACAAATAAATCTCTAGTGCAGAGTTTGAGAGAAAAAAATTTCATTGAAGCCAAAGAAAAAGGACTGGATAAAGACTAATGAATTTTGAACTAAGGAGCAGTCTGATGAAGTGACGGCTGAAAAATTTCTCTGGATGGATATTTAATTTATCTTTCTTAAATTAGCTTTTACATAATTAGAATTCAATATGAAAAAAACATTATTTCTCTTAATTTTCATTTTTAGTGGTTTACTATTTTCTCAAACTAATACATTCGTATATGAGATGAAATATAAACCATGTCAAGAAAAAGATTCAGTACAAATGCAAAATATGATCTTAGATTTTTCTAAATCAAAATCTATATTCCGATCCTCTGAAGATAAAGACAGCGATTCTATTTTATACAGTACAAAAAAAATAACTAATTACCCTGTCGGGTTTGACAATCAATTCTATATAATTAAGGATTTATACAAAAAAAAGGTGACAAAACTTATACAGAACAATACCGATACTTATTCTATAAACATAGAAGAAACAATGGAATGGAAAATTGATCCTGAAGTTGTAAAAATAGGTGATTATTCTTGTCAAAAGGCTATGGCAAATTATGGAGGAAGACAATGGACGGCATTTTTTACTTCTCAAATTCCTGTTTTAGACGGTCCATATGTATTTCATGGACTTCCAGGATTAATTGTGAAACTATATGATACGAATAAACAGTATGATTTTTCACTTATTCAAGTAAAAAATGTAAATTCTGATTTATACGATGTTAGAGGTAAAAAAAGCTTAAATATAAACTGGGTTAAATTTGAAAAATTATCTAAACAGTATTACTCTGATCCTTACGCAGAAATGAAATCTAACTCCGCTTCAAATAGAAAAGTAGTTTTTCGTGATGAAAATGGAAAAGTAATGGAACCCGATTTTAAAGGATGGACTAAATCTAGACAGGCTAAAATTGAATCTTGTAATAATCCTGTTGAAATTAATCATAAAATAAATTATTAACGGAATATTTTCCTAGTGTGAAATCGTATAAACTACACTACCATAGACAATAATAAAATAAATTTAGATTTAATTTTTATTTAAATCGTGCTTATATTATTTTTTTTATTATATTAGTGACTTAATAAAAAAATATATTCGCTATGAAAAAAAAATTAGAATCATTACAGTCAAGATCACTGCAAAAAAACACATTAGTAACTATTAAAGGAGGTAAATTAGGTCTCTCGGATTCTACTCTTGATGCTGAGACATTGAACATGACTAATAAAGGTGGAGTAGTAAAAACAGACAGTGTTAGTGAAGATTGTTAATTAATTCTTCTTACAGAAGTTATAGAGGCTGACCATTGGACAGCCTTTTTTAATTATTATTCAACCGACATAGATGAGTTACGAAATATTAATAATTTCTCAGTATCATTTTGAAGATACAACTGATGAAGTTTGCAATTGGTTATATCACTTAAAAGCCAATTTTATTAGATTAAACATTGAAGAATTATATAATCCAAAACTATATTCTGTTTTTTCAGATTTAGAAAACAACATTTTACATATTTTTGACAAAAGGAGAGAAGAATTAATAGATTTATCAACAATTAAAGTTGGTTGGAGTAGGAGATTTACATTCAAATCATATTTTTTTGATTTAAAAAAAGATAATGTAAGTGCAAACTCAGAATCACTTTCTAAATTTATTTCTTCAGAAGTAAATATTTTTTTAAAATCTATATTTGATTTTTACCCTCATATACAATGGTTTGATTATTATAAAAATATTTTGGCAATAGACAAACTTGATGTTTTAAGAAAAGCCAGAAAAAATGGTCTTTTAATACCTGAAACATATATTTCTAACGAGAGCGCTCCTATAAAAAATCTATTAAAACAAAAATCATTAATTACAAAACCTATAGCTGAAGTTTCATACTATGACCATGATAAAAACAAAGGCTCATATATGTCTCATACGCAAGAAGTTGAAAGCATTTATGGGGAGTTTATCCCTTCTCTTTTTCAAGTGAAAATTGACAAAAAAATAGAGATAAGAACTTTTGTCTTAGGAGATGATTGTTATTCTATGGCAATATTTTCGTCCAGTAACAAAAAGACTTCTGTTGATTTTAGAAAGTACGATTTTCGAAAACCAAATAGAAGAATTCCATACCAGCTACCAAAGGATATTGAAGATAGCTTAAAAAAATTAATGAACGACTTATCTTTAAAAACAGGATCAGTTGATTTTATTTTAGACCAAAATGATAAGCATTATTTTTTAGAAGTTAATCCTATCGGTCAATTTGGAATGGTATCATATCCTTGTAATTATAATTTAGAAAAAAAAGTGGCTGATTTTCTCATAAACGAATTAGAAAAATTAAATAATGGATTCATTTAAGAAATTAACAAAGAAAAATTTAGTGCCGTTTATTCTCAAAGATCCAAAAAAATTATTTATTAAAAACTCTGAATTAAGTCCAAATGATGGGCATAGACACGTAAAAGGCAGTTTATTTAATAATTCAGGGATTACTGTTAATTATGGGTTTTATAAAAACATTACAAAATTTTGAAAAAATATTATAAGTTATTTCCTTCCCTAACTCCGGTAAAAGGCTATCTTAGATCACTTCTACTTGACTCAAGTAGAGATAATTACTATTTCATTCCTAATGATTTATATGAAATAATTTCTGAAGATTTTATTGATGTTAATAAACTTTATGAAGAACATCCTGATGACATTACAATCATTGATGATTATATTCAGTTTTTAACTAAAAATGAATTGATTTTTGAGGTTTCGTCAAAAGACGAATCTTCTTTTCCCAAACTAAGTACAAATTGGGAAACACCTTCCCAAATAACCAATATGGTTATAGATGTTGGAAACTATGAAATACAAAAAGATAAATTTTCTTTTGAAATAGGAAAACTTGGAGTTCATTCGTTAGAAATCAGAGTGTTTGAATTAAAATACTTAGAATATACAAATCAATTTGTTTCTTTTTTAAGTGGGGAGAATAGGCTTAATCGACTAAAAAATATTCAAATTAATATTTCAGTCAACAATCAATCTTTATCAAGTTTACAAAAAAAAATAATACTTACTTTAGCAAAAAATCCTATTATAAATACTGTTAATATATTTAGTCTTAATAAATTTCTAAAACTTGAAAATGAAAAAATTCACATTCATGAAAAAAAAGTATTAAATGAAAAAGATTGTGGAGTTGTCGATAATAACATAAACTCTTTAACAAGAAATTTAATTTTTGAATCGATGTCTTACAATTCATGCTTAAATTGTAAGCTTTCCGTTGATTCCAACGGAAATATTAAGAACTGTCCCTCTATGTCAAAATCGTTTGGTAAAATAAATGATAAAAACTTAGACGAAATTATTCAAGCTCCTGGTTTTAAAAAATATTGGGATATCTCTAAAGATTCTATTGATGTATGCAAAGATTGTGAGTTTAGGTATATCTGTACAGATTGTAGAGTCTATACAGAAAGAAATCACATAGATAAAGATAATTTAGATTTTTCTAAACCTCTTAAATGTAGCTATGATCCTTATACTGGTAACTTAAATCCATGGAAGGAAGATATAGATAAAAAAGAAGTTATTAAATTTTATGATTTAACCAATTTTTAGTCTTTACAATGCATCTTTAGCTGTATAAAAACATGAATTTCAACCAAATGTATTTTGATAAAATTTATAATTTTTGAAAAAAACATGAGTAGGCGAAGCCGATTTATACGCAATTAACTAAAATTCTGCTTTCTTCTCTCCGGTGATCTCCTGTGCGGTCTTCGAGTTCCGCTCTTTGGATAACACTTCAGCGTGTCCGGATGCTCTTTCTCCTATATTGTGGCTCTTTACCTGATTTTTACCGTGAAAATCTATCCGGTTCGCTATAATATGCAGGTGTTTATCGCCTGTACTTTGGTGCAGATGCACTAAATATTGATTATTATTACCGATTCCCTTAAATAAAACTATTAATTTATCAAAAAAGAAATCAGAGAAAGGAATTTTTTGTACTACTAAAATATTTCCATTTCCGTCATTTCCTGTTACTTCAAATTCACAATTATCAACTCTAGTTAGTTTCCAATTTTGAAAACTTGTACTTTTAAATATTGGATAAATTTGATAACTTATAATTACATCTAGGAACCAAAAGCATTGCTCTTTCTCTGCAACTTCTTTTATACCTTCCGTTATCGCAATATTTTTAAAATATTTGTAAAAATTTTCACTTCCGTAACAATGTCTATAATGATCATTGGCTAAATCGCTTGATAGTCTCTCCATAATAATAATTGTTTTTAAAATAAACAGAATATATATTCTGTTTATTTTAAATGTTTTCTAAATATTTTTTTGCTTTCTTTGATTGTGTAAATGCATTACGAATAAGATGTTCTCTATTTTCAATATTGTGATTAGTCCAACCTTTTAAATATCTGACTGAGTTTAAAAATTCGCTTAAAATTCCAAATTGAAGGCATAATAACATACTGCCAAGTTCAGCTATCAATTCTTCGAATGAATAACTTTCTTTGTCTTTATGGCCTTTCATATCTCTTGATAATCTATCATTATGACCTGTCCAGTGGATGATCTCATGAAATAGAGTACTATAATATTTATCTGATGATAAAAAAAACTCTCTGCTAGGTAGTTTTATATAATCTAAAGAAGGAGAATAATAAGCAATCTCGCTAATAGAAAATATTAAGTTTAAATTTGCTTATTTCGAAGTAGAATTTTAAGCCAAAAATAAATTTGAAGATACAAATGGCCTTACTCATAAGAATAAATTATTTAAATGGTAGTGAGTTCAGGGGGTATCTGATTCTGCTACATTTAAACGGCGCCACGGTTTTGAGGAAGATATTTTTATCCTGGATCTGTCACTTTTAAATTAAAATTTTACCTTTGTCGTGTAACGGGAAAATTATTATTTAATGATTGAATAAAATCCCCCCTTATGCTTAATCCCTAAAAATACAAAACCTATGAATTTAAAATTTGACTCTCTTATCATGAAGGTTATCTGAATGGTCTGATATTCATTAGTATTATTACTTTTAAAGTTGAGGCCAGTGCCTGAAACTATCCATATTATATTCATTTTTACTGTCAACACTTATGAAAAATTACAAAAAAAAAGTGCTGTATGTATTCCTGTTTTTCATTTTTCTGTTGCCTTCGCAATTGATCATTAAAATGAACCTTGAGGAAACTTACCCTTCTTTTATTTTCCCGGGATTTTCTTCTCTTCCTCTTAAAGAAGGGAAGTATATCAAATTTACCAAAACAACCTCACAAGTCTTTTTTAAAGACGGATCTTCGGATATTTTGGCTCAGAACGATTATTTAGGTGAGAAGATTCCCAGAACCATTCAGATTACGCTGATACAGAACTTATTATTTCCTAAAGAGTATCCAGTTTTAGACTCACGTATTAAATCTCTGCCGGTATATCAGAGAGAAATGTATTTGTTTAAAAAATCCATTCTCAACAGGAATATTAAAAAAGTCAACATGGATGAAAGCAAAAAATTTGTGGTAGGAAAACTTAGAGAGCGTTTTCCGAATAAAGAGGTTTCCCGGGTTTTGGTGATTAACGAAAACAAAGATTTTGATGTAACCACGGGGAAAATTACCAATCGGATTGTACAAGATACAGTGTTGAATTTTAAATTTTAATTGAGCCATGATCAAAAAAATAAAAGAGCTGCCTTTTAGCAGTTATCACCCGAGTTATGAATTTTTGGCATTTTACAGGATATTTTTCTCATTATTCCTTCTCTGGATGGGGGTTTCGGATGCGAGCTGGATCAATAATATTCCTAACAGTGCCATGCATCCCCCTATCAGTATGTTGTCATTTGCAGATACCATTCCTCCTGTTGCTTTCTTTTTCTTTACCAAATACCTTATGTATGGATGTCTTCTGTTTATCCTCATAGGTCTTAGGCCCCGGCTTTTTGCTGTGCTTTATATGCTTACTTATATCATCACGAGTAATTATGCCTATTCTTTCGGAAAGATCAATCATGATTTTATTTATACGCTTCCTATCCTCATCATGTCATTTTCTCCATGGAACTGTTCTTACAGTTTTTTTAAGGAACCGAAGACAGAAAATGATATATTGTCTAAATCATGGCCTGTTTTTTTAGTCAGCATGATTTTTTCATTCGGAATGTTTACCGCAGGATTTGCAAAAATAAAAGGTGGATGGCTGAACCCGGACCTTCAGTACACGCAGATTTTCCTGTATCAGTATCGTTATGGTATTGGATGGAACGCACTTTTATCTGATTATTTTGTTAAAATAACCTCAAAAATATTTTGGGAATTTTTAGATTATTTCACTGTCATTTTTGAAACCTTATTTATTATCGCATTTATAAGACCGAAATTCTTTAGGATAATGCTTCTTCTTGCTTTGTTTTTTCATCTCAATGTATTGTTTATGCTTAATATATCGTTTGTCTACTCTATAGGACTGTATTCTCTTTTCATTCCTACAGCTTTACTGTCTGAAAAATTGAAGAAAACTGTAAAAAATGCTTTACAAAAAATATTCAGCCTCCAATATAAAAATATTGCTTTAGGGATCGTTATGGTATTGATTTCCGTATTTATTATATTCAATATTAATATCATCAGTTTTACGATCAATAAATTCTTCTCATTATTTACCTTCAGTACCTATGCAACATCTATTATTATTCTGGGGGGAGCTTTTATCGCGGGATTGATACTGTTCATTAAATCTTTTAAAAAGCCCGCCCTGAACAGGAAGTAGTGCATCATTGATGAATTTTGTACTTTAGGGAATGTTAAACAGGTTGTTTTTCAGTGACTTCTGCAAAAGGTTTTACAAAGTTTTTTTCAATTGAGAAAAATGTGTAAATTTGCAGTCTCAATACGTTGAAATATAAGGTTTGTACTTCATTGAATGCAAATATTAAAACTTTTTTTAATAAAAAGGTTTTGGTATGTAAAAAATCATTATATTTGCACACCGAAAATTTGAAAAACAATAAATAAATAATTTTAAATCATGGCAAAGGAAACGTTTAATCGTAACAAACCACACTTGAACATTGGTACTATTGGTCACGTTGACCATGGTAAAACTACGCTTACAGCTGCTATTTCTGCTGTATTAGCTAGCAAAGGTCTTGCTGAGAAAAAAGACTTCTCTGCAATTGACTCTGCTCCAGAAGAAAAAGAAAGAGGTATCACTATCAATACTGCTCACATCGAATACGAAACTGAAAAAAGACACTATGCTCACGTTGACTGTCCAGGTCACGCCGACTATGTTAAAAACATGGTAACTGGTGCTGCTCAGATGGATGGAGCAATCGTAGTATGTGCTGCAACTGATGGACCAATGCCTCAAACAAGAGAACATATTCTACTTTGCCGTCAGGTAAACGTACCTAGAATTGTTGTTTTCATGAATAAAGTTGACATGGTAGATGATGCTGAGTTATTAGAGCTTGTTGAAATGGAGCTTAGAGACTTATTATCTACATATGAATTCGACGGAGATAACTCTCCAGTAATCCAAGGTTCTGCTCTTGGAGCACTTACTGCAGCTACTAACGGTGATTCAGAAGATAAGTGGTTCAAAACTGTAGAACAATTAATGGATGCAGTTGATGAGTGGATCGAAGAGCCTGTAAGAGATACAGATAAGCCATTCTTGATGCCAATCGAAGACGTATTCTCTATTACAGGTAGAGGTACTGTAGCAACTGGTAGAATCGAGGCTGGTGTTATCAACACTGGTGATCCAGTTGATATCGTAGGTATGGGTGAAGAGAAATTAACTTCAACTATTACAGGGGTTGAGATGTTCAGAAAGATCCTTGACAGAGGTGAAGCTGGTGATAACGTAGGTCTATTGTTGAGAGGTATTGAAAAGACTGACATCAAGAGAGGTATGGTAATCGCTAAGAAAGACTCTGTGAAGCCTCACAAGAAATTCAAAGCATCTGTTTATATCCTTTCTAAAGAAGAAGGTGGACGTCACACTCCATTCCACAACAAATACCGTCCTCAGTTCTACGTAAGAACTACTGACGTTACAGGTGAGATCTTCTTGCCAGAAGGTGTAGAAATGGTAATGCCTGGTGATAACTTAGAGATCACTGTAGAATTGTTACAACCAATCGCTCTTAACGAGGGTCTTAGATTCGCGATCAGAGAAGGTGGTAGAACAGTTGGTTCAGGTCAGGTAACTGAAATCTTAGACTAATCATCTTAAAATAAATAAGCTTCCGAAAGGAAACTCTCGGAAGCTTTTAACTACGGGCATCGTCCAATGGTAGGATACCGGTCTCCAAAACCGTTGATCAGGGTTCGAATCCTTGTGCCCGTGCAAATAACAATTATGAGTTCATTTATCGATTTTTTAAAAGGTTCTTATAACGAATTCAGACATAAAGTTGAATGGCCGAAATGGGCTGATCTGCAGTCATCTACAATCGTAGTTACTATAGCAACCGTTATTTTGGCATTATTTACCTTTGGGGTTGACGAATTGTTTTCAAAAGCAATAAGCAACATAATAGGAATGCTAATCAACTTGTTCAATTAATAATAAAAGTATTTTCCCATAATGAGCGAATTGAAATGGTATGTGCTGAAAGCAATCAGCGGACAGGAAAATAAAGTGAAAAACTATATTGAGACAGAAATCAAGCGTTTAGGGTTTGAGCAGTACGTTACTCAGGTGGTTATTCCTATGGAAAAGGTAATTCAGATTAGAAACGGAAAAAAAGTTCCTAAAGAAAGACCTTACTATCCTGGATACCTAATGATAGAAGCAGATTTAATGGGGGAGATTCCACATGTTGTTAAGAACATCCCCGGAGTTATTTCTTTCTTAAGTTTAACGAAAGGTGGTGATCCTGTTCCAATGAGAAAGTCTGAAGTGAACAGAATGTTGGGAAGAATGGATGAACTATCCGAATTTGCAAGTGATGTTGAAATTCCTTACGTAGTAGGAGAAAACGTTAAAGTAATTGACGGACCATTCAATGGATTCAACGGAACTGTAGAGAAAATTCTTGAGGATAAAAAGAAAATCGAAGTATCTGTTCTTATCTTCGGTAGAAAAACTCCAATGGAGTTAAGCTACATGCAAGTAGAAAAAGTGTAAATAATATACTTAAATATATAAAGACTGCTGTAAAGCGGTCTTTTTTTGTGCAATTACCTGAATTCTGGATTCTTGATTTTTCCAGAACAAGCCTAAAACGGATCAAGTACAAAAGTTGGGGACTAAGCAAAAATTTTAACTCATCAGAATGTTTTTTGTTACTCTCGCAGATTTTGCAAATGATGCAGATTTTTTCCTTACACTTTACATATTGAACACCAAGGCTCCCCAAGTTTTTTGACAACTACCCATTTGTAATGCTCATCAAGCAGTTCTATTGATAAAAGACCGGAAAGGTGAAGCAAGGAAAATCAACGATATCATCTGTGAAAATCCGTGATATCTGTAGGAAATCAAAATATTGGTGCATTCGTGGCAAAAAAATATCTAAAGAATTTCTCCCCAAGTTTTGAAACTGATCCAATAAAATTTGTGCATTCGTAGCGATAATGTCCACCCTTCAATTTTATCTCTGATAAAATCCTTGCGCCTTAAAAACATAAAGCATTAAAAAATATCTTTGCGACTTCGCGAAAAACCAACATAGGAAGCATTATCTGCGGTCTGTGTGAAATAAAAATATTCGGGATTTCGTGGCAAAAAAATATCTAAAGAATTTCTCCCCAAGTTTTGAAACTGATCCAATAAAATTTGTGCATTCGTAGCGATAATGTCCACCCTTCAATTTTATCTCTGATAAAATCCTTGCGCCTTAAAAACATAAAGCATTAAAAAATATCTTTGCGACTTCGCGAAAAACCAACATAGGAAGCATTATCTGCGGTCTGTGTGAAATCAAAATATTCGGGAATTCGTGGCAAAAAAATATCTAAAGAATTTCTCCCCAAGTAAGCTTATCCTGTTTTCTTTTTGAATTTCCCTTAAAAACCCCAAGGAGTTAAATAGGACTAGCGTGGGGTGTTAAGTATTCCATGATGTTATAACCCTAACAGGGGTAAATAATGTAAAGGAAATTTCAAAGATTAAATGGTATTAGATCGTTTGAAAATTAAAGTAGGAGCTTGATTTTATTTCCCATGAATTTCGGAATTTCGCAATGATACTATTGATCTATTTTGATCCATTATCTGCGAAATCTGAGCGATCCGCGGGAAGTAATATATTTCGTGCATTCGTGGCGAAGAAAAGCTGCTATCACGTAGCTATAACAATTTCTTTCCCAAGCTTTCAGAATGTTCCTGGTTTTAGCGAATGTGAAGTGCATTGCAAACCAGCTCATTTTATGTCTGTATACATTTGTTCTAGGTTATTGTTTTAAATTAAAATTGAATATTTAGCGATTTATTTTAGTTTTGAATAGCAGAAGAAAATATTTATATTATTCTTAAATGCGTCGTTTATTTAATTTGTTTTTAATATTTGATGAGTGTTTTATTGTAAAATTTTCATCACTAAACTAAATTAAGTGATTTCTATTGTGTTTTATATTAAATCACACAAGTATGATAAAATTCTAATTTAGAATTTATTATTTTGAAATTTTTTATATTTCCATTAATTTTGAATTTTGTAAATAATCTCTTATAGCAGGGGATAGGGTGGGCTGATTTGATCTCTTTTAAAAATTATTTTTATAGGTTGGGATTCGTTTATTTTGATCTGATATAGAAATTTTTTTAATCTGTTGGGCATAAGAAGGTCTAATTCCAGAAGGAATCGGCGGACTGCCTGGTATATGAAAGTTTTTAAGTATTATAATTACATTTCTATCTGAGTTTTTAAATGTAGGTGGCTTCCTTATATCGAGAGTATAAGGAAGTTTTTTATAATCTTTCTAAAAATCAATTATTTCCGTTTGCTATTTAAAAAATATTTCATACTTTTGCAATCCGAAAAGTAGATTATCTGAGGTGAGATATGGATAATCTGCTGAATAATAAATGCTTCCAAACTCATTAATTATTCAAATTTAAAAAACAAACAATGGCTAAAAAAGTCTTTAAAATGGTAAAGCTTCAGGTGAAAGGTGGCGCAGCTAACCCTTCTCCACCAGTAGGTCCAGCATTGGGTTCTGCAGGTGTGAACATCATGGAGTTTTGTAAGCAATTTAACGGAAGAACTCAAGATAAGCCAGGACAAGTTTTACCTGTAGTAATTACAGTATACGAAGACAAATCTTTTGAATTCGTAATTAAAACTCCTCCTGCAGCAATCCAGTTAATGGATGCGGCTAAAATCAAGGGTGGTTCTGGAGAACCTAATAGAAACAAAGTAGGTGCTGTATCTTGGGCTCAGGTTCAAAAGATCGCTGAAGACAAGATGACTGACCTTAACTGCTTTACATTAGATTCTGCTGTTTCTATGGTTGCAGGTACTGCAAGATCTATGGGATTAAGAGTAACAGGAACTAAACCAACTTTTAACGCTTAATACTTAAAGAAATGGCAAAATTAACTAAGAAGCAAAAGGAAGCTTTAAGCAAAGTAGAAAAAGGAAGAATCTATAACCTTGAAGAAGGTTCAGCTCTTGTAAAAGAAGTAAACACTGCAAAGTTTGATGCTTCTGTAGACATCGCTGTAAGATTAGGGGTAGATCCTAGAAAAGCAAACCAAATGGTAAGAGGTGTTGTATCTCTTCCTCACGGAACTGGTAAAGATGTTAAAGTTTTGGCTTTAGTAACTCCAGATAAAGAAGCTGAAGCTAAAGAAGCGGGTGCTGACTATGTAGGTCTTGACGAATATTTACAAAAAATCAAAGACGGTTGGACTGACGTTGACGTTATCGTTACTATGCCAGCTGTAATGGGTAAATTAGGACCATTAGGTAGAGTATTAGGACCAAGAGGTCTTATGCCAAACCCTAAATCAGGTACTGTAACTATGGAAATTGGTAAAGCAGTAACTGAAGTAAAAGCAGGTAAAATTGACTTCAAAGTAGACAAATACGGTATTATCCACGCTGGTATTGGTAAAGTATCTTTCGATGCTGCTAAAATCAAGGAAAATGCTCAGGAATTGATCTCTACTTTGATCAAAATGAAACCAACGGCTGCTAAAGGTACTTATGTGAAGTCTATCTATTTGTCTTCTACAATGAGTCCTGGTATTGCAATCGATACTAAATCTGTTAACTAATAATAATTCCTTAAGACAATGACAAAAGACCAAAAAGTTGTAGCAATACAAGAGATCAAAGACTTGCTTCAGGATGCAAAAGTAGTATACGTAGCAGATCTAGACGGATTGAACGCTGCTAAGTCTTCAGAATTCAGAAGACAGGCTTTCAAACAAAATATCAAAGTAAAAGTTGTAAAAAATACACTTTTGCAAAAAGCAATGGAGCAAATTGAAGGAGTAGATTACTCTGAAATGTTCCAAACTTTTAAAGGAAACTCTGCATTAATGATTTCTGAGACTGCAAACGGTCCAGCTAAATTAATCCAAGGGTTCAGAAAGAAAGAAGAAAAGCCAGCATTGAAGTCTGCTTTTGTTCAGGAAACTTTCTATGTTGGTGACAACAACCTAGACGCGTTGGCAAACATCAAGTCTAGAGAAGAAATGATCGGTGAAATCATCGGATTACTTCAGTCTCCAATTCAAAGAGTTGTTTCTGCTCTTCAAAACAAACCTGAAACTGTAGAAGCTAAAGCTGAAGAAGCTGCTCCTGCTGTTGAAGAAAAAGCTGCTGAGGAAGCTCCAGAAGCTCCTGCTGCAGAAAGCACTGACGAAACGCCAGCTGCTGAATAATTACACTCAAAAAATAATCAATAATCAACAAAAACATTACAACAATGTCAGATTTAAAAAATTTAGCTGAAACGCTAGTAAACTTAACAGTAAAAGACGTAAACGAATTAGCTACTATCCTTAAGGATGAGTACGGAATTGAGCCAGCTGCTGCTGCTGTAGTAGTTGCTGCAGGTGGTGGTGAAGCTGCTGAAGAAAAGACTGAATTCGACGTAATTCTTAAGTCTGCAGGTGCTTCTAAATTAGCTATCGTTAAATTGGTAAAAGATTTAACTGGTGCTGGTCTTAAAGAAGCTAAAGACATCGTAGACGGAGCTCCTTCAGCTATCAAAGAAGGTATCTCTAAAGACGAAGCTGAAGCTCTTAAGAAGCAATTAGAAGAAGCTGGTGCTGAAGTAGAATTGAAATAATTCTAGGTTTACCTAAAAATATGAAGCCTGAGTATGTAAGTACTCAGGCTTTTTTGTACTTTAGATATTGATGGAAATATTGTATGTTCTTAATCTTGAACAAGCGAAACCGCTTTGTAGAATAAACAAATTTAAACCTCACAGGTTTTTAAAACCTGTGAGGTTTGAAAAAAAATGCTTTTATCGGATCAAGCGCAAAAGTTGGGGACTAAGCAAAAAAGTTTAGATCATGTAAGATGTAATTTTTTGCTCTCGCAGATTTTGCGAATAATGCAGATTCTTTTCCTTACACTTTACATATTGAACACGAAGCCCCGCCAAGTTTTTTGACAACTCCCGTTTTAAGTCTCACCAAACCTTTCTACCTATAAAAGACCGCAAAGGTTAAACAAAGAAAATCAACGATACCATCTGTGGAAAATCTAAAGGCGATCTGTGGGAAATAAAAATATTCGAGCATCCGTGGCGATAATATGCAGCCCTCAATTTTATCTTTGATAAAATCCTTGCGTCTTAAAAACATAAAGTATTAAAAAATATCTTTGCGGCTTTGCGAAAAACCAACAAATAGAGCAGGATCTGTGGGGAATAAAAATATTCGTGCATTCGTGACAAAAAATACATCTAAACAATTTCTCCCCAAGTTTTGAAACTGATCCCTTTTATCTTTGAAACGGCTTTATGAAACTAAAAAAAGTAAGAATAGAAAAAGAAACTTAGCGCACTTCGTGTTCAGAATAATCAAGATATTTTCACAAAAAAAATATTCACACTTTTCCCATCAATAAAGACTTTCTTATTATTAGGAAGGTGCAAATTAGTATTTTAATACTGCAACTATTGTAAATATGAATAAATTTTTGTAATTTTGCTCCTCTTTTGGCGCTAAAAATTGTATATAAATCTGTAAAATATTAGAAATCAACTCTTTCATCAGAATGAAAGGGCTTTCTTGTATATGGATGTTATGGCGATCCTTGCCTCAAAAGTAATAAAAATATTTTGCATTACGCTGTGAAAAGATATACCAGTGTTGCAATATAGGAATAAGATTCTGGGAATCAAGAAGAAAAATTAAAGGCTATTCTTAATAGCGCCAAACATTATAAGGTCTTTAGTTGTTTCTCCATCGCAGTTTTATTATTTCTGATATTTTTTTAATCAAAATATTTTTTAACCCTTTCTTAAAAGTTTTATGAGTAAAACACCAGCAACAACCAGGGTAAACCAGAGAGTTAACTTCTCTTCAGCGAAAGGAAAAATTATCACTCCAGACTTTTTGGATATCCAAATTGAGTCTTTCAGTGAGTTTTTTCAGCTAGATACCCTTCCGGAAGACAGAACAGACGAAGGTTTGTATAAGACTTTCCAGGAAAACTTCCCGATTACCGATTCTAGAAACCAATTCGTATTGGAATTCTTAGATTATTTGGTAGATTCTCCACGTTATTCAATCGATGAGTGTGTGGAAAGAGGATTGACGTATTCAGTACCTCTTAAAGCTAGACTTAAATTGTATTGTACAGACCCTGAGCACGAGGATTTCCAAACGGTAGTTCAGGATGTATATTTAGGTCCGGTTCCTTATATGACTCCATCTGGTTCATTTATCATTAATGGAGCAGAGCGTGTTATCGTAACTCAGTTACACAGATCTCCGGGTGTATTCTTCGGACAGACTTACCACGCAAACGGAACAAAATTGTATTATTCAAGAATTATCCCTTTCAAAGGATCTTGGATGGAATTTACAACGGATATCAACAGCGTAATGTACGCGTATATCGACCGTAAGAAAAAATTACCATTAACGACTTTATTAAGAGCAATCGGTTATGAATCTGATAAGGATATCCTTCAGATCTTCGACCTTGCTGAGGAAGTGAAAGTTTCTAAAGCTGCCCTTAAAAAAGTAGAAGGAAGAACATTGGCTGCGAGAGTATTGAACACTTGGTTCGAGGATTTCGTAGACGAAGATACAGGTGAGGTAGTTTCTATCGAAAGAAACGAAATCATCTTGGATAGAGAAACTATTCTTGAAAAAGAACATTTAGATCTAATCTTAGATGCTGGTGTGAAATCTATCTTGATTCACAAAGAAAACAGCAATGAATTCTCTATCATCCAGAATACATTACAGAAAGACCCTACGAACTCTGAAAAAGAAGCAGTAGAGTACATCTACCGTCAGTTAAGAAATGCAGATCCGCCAGATGAGGAAACTGCAAGAGGAATTATCGAAAAATTATTCTTCTCTGAGCAAAGATATTCATTAGGTGAAGTTGGACGTTACAGACTAAACAAAAAACTAAACCTAAACATCCCGACTGCAACTGAAGTTCTTACAAAAGAAGACATCATTGCAATCGTAAGACACTTAATTGAGTTAGTAAACTCAAAAACAGATGTGGATGATATTGACCACTTATCAAACAGAAGAATTAAAACTGTTGGTGAGCAATTGGCAGGACAGTTCGGTGTAGGTCTTTCAAGAATTGCAAGAACGATTAAGGAGAGAATGAACGTTAGAGATAACGAAATCTTTACTCCGCTTGATCTTGTTAATGCTAAAACTTTAACATCAGTAATCAACTCGTTCTTTGGTACCAACCAGCTTTCTCAGTTCATGGACCAAACCAACCCGCTTTCAGAAATCACGCACAAGCGTAGACTTTCTGCACTAGGGCCTGGTGGTTTATCAAGAGAAAGAGCAGGTTTCGAGGTTCGTGACGTTCACCATACTCACTACGGAAGAATTTGCCCGATTGAAACTCCGGAAGGACCAAACATCGGTTTGATTTCATCTTTAGGTATTTATGCTAAAATCAACAGACTAGGTTTCATCGAAACTCCGTACAGAAAAGTAGAAGATGGTAAGATTGATCTTGCTGCAGATCCTATCTACTTAAATGCTGAGGACGAAGAAGACAAAGTAATTGCTCAGGCAAACGTTGAATTGAGCGATAACGGTGATTTCTTAACAGACAGAATTATTGCAAGATTGGATGGTGACTACCCGGTAGTTGAGCCAGCTCAGGTGAACCTAATCGACGTTGCACCAAACCAGATCTCTGGTATTTCAGCTTCATTGATTCCTTTCTTGGAACATGATGATGCGAACCGTGCGTTGATGGGATCCAACATGATGCGTCAGGCAGTTCCTTTGTTGAAGCCACAAGCTCCAATCGTAGGTACAGGTCTGGAACAACAAGTTGCGAGAGATTCAAGAATTTTGATCAATGCTGAAGGTAGAGGTACTGTAGAGTACGTAGATGCTGACAGAATTGTGATTAAATATGAAAGAAGCGAAGACGAAGATTTAGTACAATTCGAGTCTGCTACTAAAACATATAAATTAACTAAGTTCAGAAAAACCAACCAGAGTACAACAATTACCCTAAGACCAAACGTAAGAGTAGGTGATGTAGTGGAAAAAGGACAAGTACTTTGCGACGGTTATGCTACTGAAAAAGGAGAATTAGCTCTTGGTAGAAACTTAGTGGTTGCGTTCATGCCTTGGAAGGGTTACAACTTTGAGGATGCTATCGTAATCAACGAAAAAGTTGTGCGTGAAGACTGGTTTACTTCAATCCACGTAGATGAATATTCTCTTGAAGTTCGTGATACTAAATTAGGTATGGAAGAGCTTACAGCAGATATTCCTAACGTTTCTGAAGAAGCTACTAAAGATCTTGACGAGAACGGTATGATCAGAATTGGTGCTGAAGTGAAGCCTGGAGATATCATGATTGGTAAAATTACTCCAAAAGGTGAATCTGACCCGACTCCTGAAGAAAAACTTCTTAGAGCAATCTTTGGTGACAAAGCTGGTGATGTAAAGGATGCTTCATTGAAGGCAGACTCTTCATTAAGAGGTGTTGTTATCAACAAAAAATTGTTCTCAAGAAACATTAAAGATAAAAAGAAGAGAACTGAAGAAAAACTTAAACTTGAAGAGATTGAAAACACTTACAAGGCTAAGTTTGATGATTTAAGAAATACTTTAATTGAAAAATTAAATATTCTTGTTAGCGGTAAAACTTCTCAGGGAGTTACCAACGACTTAGATGAAGAGATCATCAGCAAAGGAGTGAAATTCACTCACAAATTATTGACTTCAGTTGAAGATTATGTTAACGTAAGCGGTTCTGACTGGACAGTTGACAATGACAAAAATGAATTGATCAAACAATTAATTCACAACTACAAAATCAAATTCAACGATATTCAAGGGGTTAAAAACCGTGAGAAGTTTGCACTTTCAATCGGAGACGAATTACCAGCAGGTATCATGAAGTTGGCTAAAGTTTACATCGCTAAGAAACGTAAACTGAACGTAGGAGATAAAATGGCAGGACGTCACGGTAACAAAGGTATCGTTTCGAGAATCGTTCGTGAAGAAGATATGCCATTCCTAGAAGACGGAACACCGGTAGATATCGTATTGAATCCACTAGGGGTACCTTCTCGTATGAACATCGGTCAGATCTATGAAACAGTTCTTGGATGGGCTGGTCAGAAATTAGGATTGAAGTTCGCTACACCTATCTTCGACGGAGCTAGCTTAGAACAGATTACTGAATATACTGAAAAAGCAGGAGTTCCTAAATTCGGTCACACTCACCTTTATGATGGTGGTACCGGAGAAAGATTTACTCAGGCTGCAACAGTAGGTATTATCTATATGTTGAAGCTAGGTCACATGGTTGATGACAAAATGCACGCACGTTCTATTGGGCCTTACTCATTGATTACTCAGCAGCCGTTAGGAGGTAAAGCTCAGTTCGGAGGTCAGAGATTCGGAGAGATGGAGGTTTGGGCACTTGAAGCATTCGGTGCATCGAATATCCTAAGAGAAATCTTGACTGTGAAGTCGGATGACGTGATTGGTAGAGCGAAAACTTATGAAGCAATTGCTAAAGGTGAATCTATGCCTGAACCAGGTATTCCAGAATCATTCAACGTATTACTTCACGAGTTACAAGGTCTTGGATTAGACGTAAGATTGGAGGAGTAAATTAAGATTTAATTATAAAAATTAAAGTATTAATTAACTCCGAGATATAAGAGCGAAAGTAATTTTTAAATCTTTCAATCTTTAATCTTTTAATCAAAAATAAAATTATGTCAAATAAAAATAAATCAAGTAGATTTAATAAAATAACCATCGGTTTAGCTTCACCGGAGTCTATTTTACAAGACTCAAGAGGGGAGGTTCTTAAGCCGGAAACTATTAACTACAGAACGCATAAGCCTGAAAGAGACGGTTTGTTCTGTGAAAAAATCTTCGGTCCTGTAAAGGATTACGAATGTGCTTGTGGTAAATACAAGAGAATTCGTTACAAAGGGATCGTTTGTGACCGTTGTGGTGTAGAAGTTACGGAGAAAAAAGTAAGAAGAGAGAGAATTGGGCACATCAACCTTGTTGTTCCTATCGCTCACATCTGGTATTTCCGTTCTTTACCGAACAAAATCGGTTACCTTTTAGGAATTCCTTCTAAGAAATTAGATATGATCATCTACTACGAAAGATATGTAGTGATTCAACAAGGTATTGCTAAAAAATTAGACGGTTCTGATTTCGAAAACATGGAGTTCTTAACTGAAGAAGAGTACCTTGATATCATGGAAACTCTTCCGATCGAGAACCAATATCTTGACGATTCTGATCCAAACAAATTCATCGCTAAAATGGGTGCTGAAGCTGTTGAGGAATTATTAAAAAGAATCGACCTTGATGCATTGTCTTTCGACTTGAGACACAAAGCTCACAACGAAGGTTCAAAACAAAGAAGAACTGAAGCGCTGAAAAGATTGAACGTTGTAGAAGCATTGAGAGGTGCTAATACAAGAATGATCAACAGACCAGAGTGGATGATTATGCGTGTACTTCCAGTTATCCCACCAGAACTAAGACCATTGGTTCCATTGGATGGTGGACGTTTCGCTACTTCCGATTTGAATGACCTTTACAGAAGAGTTATTATCAGAAATAACCGTTTGAAGAGATTATTGGAGATCAAAGCTCCTGAAGTAATCTTGAGAAACGAGAAGCGTATGCTTCAGGAATCAGTAGATTCATTATTCGATAATACAAGAAAATCTTCAGCAGTAAAATCTGAATCAAACAGACCATTGAAATCACTTTCTGATTCATTGAAAGGTAAGCAAGGTCGTTTCCGTCAGAACTTATTAGGTAAAAGGGTAGATTACTCGGCGCGTTCGGTAATTGTTGTAGGTCCAAACTTACAGCTTCACGAATGTGGTATTCCTAAAGATATGGCTGCGGAACTTTACAAACCGTTCATCATTAGAAAACTAATTGAAAGAGGTATTGTAAAAACAGTAAAATCTGCAAAGAGAATTATTGATAGAAAAGAACCAGTAGTATATGATATCCTAGAAAACGTGATGAAAGGTCACCCTGTTCTATTGAACAGAGCACCTACGCTTCACAGGCTGGGTATTCAGGCTTTCCAACCTAAGATGATCGAAGGTAAGGCAATCCAACTACACCCGTTAGTAACAACGGCATTCAACGCCGATTTCGACGGTGACCAGATGGCGGTACACTTACCGTTAGGTCCTGAAGCGATCCTTGAAGCTCAGTTATTGATGTTAGGTTCTCAAAACATCTTGAACCCTGCAAATGGTTCTCCAATTACGGTACCTTCTCAGGACATGGTTCTTGGTCTTTATTTCATGACTAAAGAATTGAGCTCTACAGAAGATATGAAAGTAAAAGGTGAAGGTCTTGCATTCTATTCTCCTGAAGAAGCGGAAATCGCTTATGCTGAAGGTAGAGTATCTTTAAATGCTAAAGTAAGATGTAGACTTCCGGTAAAAGAAGACGGTGAAATCGTAACTAGATTAATCGAAACTTCTGTTGGTAGAATTTTATTCAACCAAATCGTACCTAAGCAGTCAGGGTATATTAATGAGCTTCTTACGAAGAAATCATTAAGAAATGTTATCGGTAAGATCCTTGCTGATACAGATTTCCCTACAACTGTGAAGTTCTTGGATGCAATGAAGGATTTAGGTTATTCAAACGCATTCAAAGGAGGTCTTTCTTTCTCATTAGGAGACATCGTAGTTCCTGTTGAGAAAAAACAAATGATTGCTTCATCTATTGAAACTGTAGACGAAATTAGAGCTAACTATAACATGGGTCTAATTACCGATACAGAACGTTATAACCAGGTAATCGACGTTTGGACAAACACCAACGCTGGATTAACTGAAATGATCATGAGCAGAATGAAAGTTGACCAAGGTGGATTCAATTCTGTATACATGATGCTTGACTCTGGGGCGAGGGGTTCTAAGGAACAGATCCGTCAGTTATCAGGGATGAGAGGTTTGATGGCGAAACCGCAGAAAGCTGGTTCTACCGGTGCGGAGATCATCGAAAACCCGATCCTTGCAAACTTTAAGGAAGGTCTTTCCATCTTAGAATACTTTATCTCTACCCACGGTGCTCGTAAAGGTCTTGCGGATACGGCTCTTAAGACTGCCGATGCAGGTTACTTAACGAGAAGATTGGTAGACGTTGCACAGGATGTTATCGTTACAGAAGACGACTGTGGAACTCTAAGAGGTACAGAAGTTACTGCACTTAAGAAAAATGATGAGATCGTTGAAAAGATCTCTGAAAGAATCTTAGGTAGAGTTTCTCTTCATAATGTTTACGATCCTGAAAGTGATGAATTAATCGCTGAGGCTGACCAGGTAATTACTGAGCAATTAGCTAAGAAAATTGAGGCAGCAGGATTAGAAGCTGTTGAAGTACGTTCACCACTTACTTGTGAGGCTAAAAAAGGTATCTGTGCGAAATGTTATGGTAGAAACCTAGCAACAGGTAAGATGATCCACATGGGTGAAGCAGTAGGTGTTATCGGTGCACAGTCAATTGGGGAGCCGGGAACTCAGCTTACGTTGAGAACCTTCCACCAAGGGGGTACCGCAGGTAACGTTTCTGAAAACCCTTCAATTGTTGCAAGAAGAGATGGTATCGTAGAAATGGACGAAGTAAGAACAATTACTTCTGAAGATGAAAACGGTAATACAGCTGAGGTTGTAGTATCTCGTTCAACAGAATTCAGATTAGTTGCTGATAATGAGTCTAGAACTCCATTAATGGTAGCTAACGTACCTTACGGATCTATATTATCTGTAAAACCAGGTGATAAAGTAAGCAAAGGTGATACAATCTGTAGATGGGATCCGTATAACGCGGTTATCATTGCAGAAACTTCAGGTAAGGTAGAATACGAGGATATTATCCAAGGTATTTCATTCCAACTTGAAATTGACGAACAAACAGGATTCGAAGAGAAAGTAATCTCTGAATCTAGAAATAAGAAAGCCGTACCTACCTTGAAGGTGGTAGATTCTAAAGGAGTTGAGCAGAAAGCATACAACTTACCGGTAGGAGCCCACTTAATGGTAAACGATGGTGAAAAAATTAAGGCTGGTAAAGTTTTAATCAAGATCCCAAGAAAATCTGCAAAAGCAGGGGATATCACCGGAGGTCTTCCGAGAGTTACCGAATTATTCGAAGCAAGAAACCCTTCAAACCCAGCGGTTGTTACTGAAATCGACGGGGTAGTTTCTTACGGAAAAATTAAGAGAGGTAACCGAGAATTGATCGTTGAGGCTAAAACTGGTGAAAGAAAAATTTATTTAGTTAAATTATCAAACCAGATCTTGGTACAGGAGAATGACTTCGTAAGAGCTGGTTCGCCACTTTCTGACGGTTCAATCACTCCAGACGATATCTTAAGAATTAAAGGTCCAACGGCGGTTCAGGAATACTTGGTAAACGAGATTCAGGAAGTTTACCGTCTACAAGGGGTAAAAATCGACGACAAGCACTTCGAAATCATCGTAAGACAGATGATGACAAAAGTATCTATCGTTGACGGAGGTGATACTCAATTCCTTGAAGGAGCTCTTGAACACAAATATGACTTCTTAGAAGAAAACAACAGAGTATTTGGTCTTAAAGTAGTTGTAGAAGCTGGTGATTCTAAAATCTTCCAGCCAGGTCAGATGATCACTGCAAGAGAATTAAGAGACGAAAACTCTAAACTGAAGCGTGAAGATCAAGCATTAGTTCAAGTAAGAGAAGCTTTACCGGCTACAGCAACACCTGTACTTCAAGGTATTACAAGAGCGGCTCTTCAAACTAAGTCATTCATGTCTGCGGCATCGTTCCAGGAAACGACTAAGGTTCTAAACGAAGCGGCTGTTGCAGGTAAAATTGATGATCTGAACGGTCTTAAAGAAAATGTAATTGTAGGACACAGAATCCCTGCAGGTACAGGTCTTAAAGAATATCAGAACGTAATCGTTGGTTCTAAGAAAGAATTCGAAGATCTTAACTAAATTTAATGATTCGGAAATTTGAGGTTTGAAATTATTTTTATATTTTCACAACCTCAAAATTTCGAATAAAAAAAATATTTTATAACAATGGACAACAATCAAAATCCACAAGACGGGAACATCAACATCGAATTGAACGAAATGGTAGCTGCTGGAGTTTATGCTAACCTTGCTTTAGTAAACCACTCTCCATCTGAATTCGTTGTAGACTTCATCCAATTAATGCCGGGTGTACAACAAGCGAAAGTAAGATCAAGAATCATTCTTGCTCCTCTTCACGCTAAGAGAGTACTTACTGCTCTTCAACAAAACATCACAAACTACGAGCAACAATTTGGTGAAATCAAAGAAGTTGAGCCTTTCGTATTAGGTGGAAACAACGTACAAGCTTAAGATTTTCTTAATCATACATAAGAATGCCTCAATTTTATTGGGGCATTTTTTTATTGCCAAATTTCTATGATGATTTGTCAAGTTCCGGATCAAATACAAAAGTTGGGGACTAGGCAAAAAAGTTTAGATCATGTAAGATGAAATTTTTTTCTCTCGCAGATTTTGCAAATGATGCAGATTCTTTTCCTTGCACTTTAGATATTGAACACGAAGCCCCACCAAGTTTTTTGACAACTCCCGTTTTTAAGTCTCACCTAGCCGTTCTATTGATAAAAAGACCGGAAAGGTGAAGCAAAGAAAATCAACGATATCATCTGTGAAAATCTTTGCGATCTGTGGGAAATAAAAATATTCGCACATTCGTGGCGATTATTTTTCAGCCCTCCATTTTATCGAAGATAAAATCCTTGCGCCTTAAAAACATAGAGTATTAAAAAATGTTTTTGCGTCTTTGCGAAAAGCCAACAGAGACAGCAGCATCTGTGAAAATCCGTCATATCTGTAGGAAATAAAAATATTCGTGCATTCGTGGCAAAAAAATACATCTAAACAATTTCTCCCCAAGTTTTGAAACTGATCCCAAGTTCCTCCACAAACTACTCACATTACCCTAAAAACTCTCAAACCCTACAACCCTCAAATTCTCAAACCCTCTATATTCCTCTCACTCAAAAAGTCTCAAAATCCACTTATTGTTAAATATCTTTAATAGATTAAAAAAATATACGACGGATTCTTCAATTTTATATATTTGCTTTCGGATATGAATAACGATATGATAAACAACCAATTTATTCTTGATAAATTTGGGTTCTTGGGTAGTGACTTTTCTAGCGAACTCCAAACACATGCGGTGATAACAAATATAAAAGCAAAAACTGAAATCATCAGAGAAGGGCAGAAGAACAAATATGTTCCTTTTTTGATCAAAGGTTCTATAAAAGTCTATTCTTTGAATGACGGGCGAGAACTGATTTACTATTACATCAGACCCAATGACAGCTGTCTGATGACCTTTTCCTCCATTTTTACGGATTATACGAGCCGTGTATATGCCATTACCGAAGATGAGTCGGAAGTGATGCTGATTCCCGTTTCTGTTGTTCATGAATGGCTGATAAAATATCCGGAGATCAATCGTGTTTTTTACAGCGAATACGATAAGCGTTTTTCCGATGTGATGAATATGGTAAATGATGCCGTTTTCCACAGGCTGGATAAAAGGGTACTGAATTACATTAAACAACAAATTAACATCACCGGAAACAATCCAATTAAGCTTACTCACAAAGAAATTGCCAACAATTTGGGAACTTCAAGAGAAGTTGTGAGCCGAGTTTTAAAAAAAATTGAAAATGAAGGAGAAATTTTGCAAAGCAAAGAAGGCATCAGAATCCCTGAAAATGAAAATGTTAGACGTGTCTAATTTATATTGTTTTAATTAATTTAATATTATGATTGATAAAAACAATTTCATCGGTGACTTTTATCACACACTTTTGAATTTATAACGTAATAAGTTTGTCATACGAATAATTTAAGTAAAAATTTGTATGACAAAAACTTTCTTCTTTTTGTCGATGTTCGCTTCAATTCTTGCTTATTCTCAGGAAGATTTGTTGAAGGATATCGACACTATTAAAACAACCGAAATTCAACAGCCTGCCTTTAAGGCGCTGCAGATTGTCACGGGACAATCCACAAAATTAGCTGCAAAAAACGAATGGTACATCGTCGTTGCCCACCGTTTTGGAGATGTAAGCAAAGGGTTCAAAGATTTCTTTGGATTAGATGATGCTTCCACAAAACTGGGCGTGATCTATGGTGTTACCGACGGACTTTCGTTAAGTCTTTCAAGAGAAACCAATATGAAAACTTTTGAGGGTGGCGCAAAGTACAAACTGGTAAAGCAAAGCGATAATTTCCCGGTTGACATCGTAGGCTACAACGTAATGGCTGTAAATACGGATCTGGATAAAGACAATTATCCTCATCTGAAGTTTGGCGACAGACTTTCTTACCTTACACAGGCTTTGATATCGAGAAGATTTAGCGAGAATTTTTCTTTGCAGTTAACGCCGTCTTATGTTCACAAAAATCTTTACGAACCAACTGTTGAAGACAAAAATCAGTTTCTTACAGGGTTGGGAGGTCGTTACAAAATCTCTAAAAGAGTTTCCATCAACGCGGAATATTTCGTGAATTTCAATAACCGTAGTTTCTATCAAAATCCTTTGTCTTTGGGCTTGGATATTGAAACGGGAGGTCACGTTTTCCAGCTTTTATTCACCAATTCTCAGCTGAATTCGGATATAGGATATCTTACGAATGCCACCGGAAAATGGGGAAAAGGACAGATTTTCTTTGGGTTTAATCTTTATAGAGTTTTTTAAAAATGAAAAATTTATTCTACATATTATCAGGTTTTGTTTTCCTTATTTCTTGTGAAAGCAGAACCTACGAAGAAATTTCAGATAACACACCAATCACGGAAGTGGTAAAATATAATACTGCAGTAAAGACCATTATTGATAACAATTGTATCGGTTGTCACGGGGCAGGAAGTTTTAAACCATTAACAACTTACAACGATGTAAAAACCAATATCGATGCGATTATCGAAAGAATTCAAAAACAAAACGGAGATCCTCTGAAAATGCCTCAGGGCGGATCTTTATCCGGCAGCCAGATCAACGTCATTGTTACATGGAAAGCAGATGGGCTTTTGGAAAACTAAAATTTAATTAATATGAAAAAATTAGCACTAGTTATTGTATCGTTAGTATTGTCAAACCTTGCTTTGGCTCAAAAATACAGCTCGAAAACCGGAAAAGTAACCTTTGAAGCATCGGTTCCTTTATTTGAAGATATTTTTGCTCAGGATGATAACAATGTTGTCATTATGAATGCAGATACCGGTGATATCGCTTCGATTTCTGCGGTGAAAAATTTCCATTTTAAAACGAAATTAATGGAAGAGCATTTCAACGAAAATTATGCAGAAACAGCAAAATATCCGAAATCGACGTTCACGGGAAAGATTGCCAATTTTGATAAATCTAAATTAACGGCAAATCCACAGAAATATACAATTCAGGGAAAATTAAATTTTCACGGCGTTGAAAATCCGGTGACTTCCAATGCAACGATTTATTCAAAAGACGGAAAAATTTATGTTCAGGGAAGTTTCATGGCGAAAGCAGCAGATTATAAAGTGACCATTCCTAAAATGGTGATGAAAAAAGTAGCTGAAACTGTGAAAGTAGAGTATAATTATGTAATGGCAAAACCATGAAAAGGGTAATCTTTTTATTAAGTTTCGTCCTTAGTTTTACCTTTATTTCTGCGCAGGAAAAAGCAAAATCAATTTTCGATATTGCCCGAAACGGAACAGTAGATGAGGTAAAAGAACAGATGAAGCAGAACCCGGATATCATCAATCAAACCAATGAAAATGGCTTTTCGCCGCTTATTTTAGCATGTTACAGAGGCAATGTGGAAGTCGCTAAATTTTTGATAGATCATGTGAAAGACATCAATTATAAAAGCCAGGAAGGAACGGCATTGGCTGGGCTTTCTATAAAGTATAATAAAGATTTGGTAACGTATATTTTATCTAAAAATGCGAACCCAAATATCGCGGATGCTACAGGATTTACCCCTTTATTTTGGGCTGTAAAATTTGGAAACAAAGAACTCATAGAATTACTGCTTCAATATAAAGCAGATAAATCGATCAAAGATGCGCAGGGAATGACTCCTTTTGAATATGCGCTTCAAACTAACAATAAAGAAATCATCAATCTTTTAAAGAATTAAATATGAAAAAAGTTTTATTAGTAGTAAGTTTAGCTCTGGCAAATGCTGTGGGAGCTCAATTTTCATCAGGAACAGTGAGCCTTGGCTCGACTGGGATGTCCGTAAAGCTGGACACCAATGCAACAACAGTAACCATTACGCTGATCGGCGACAGCAACTCTATGATGGGAATTGGTTTTGGAAACGTGGGAATGGCTTCCGGTTCGGATGGTTTTATTTATAATTCATCGGCTAACAGAGATTATACCTTTGTAGGAATGACAACGCCAACCGCGGATACAACCCAAGATTGGACCCAAACATCGAATACAGTTTCGGGAAGCACAAGAACGGTTGTTGCAACAAGATCTCTTAATGGCGGAAGTGGCGATTTTCCTATTTCGAATTCGGCAGGATCTATTAATATTTTCTTTGCAAGAACTGCAGGAAGCCAAAGTTTAGGCTATCATGGCGGAAACAGAGGATATACAACCTTAACGATGGGAGCAACTTTGGGTACAAGCGAAACGGATTTAGCGAATAAAAAAGTAATGCTTTATCCAAATCCGGCAAAAGAGACGGTGAGTTTTAAAAATGCCGATAAAATTAAATCGATTGATATTTATGAAGCTACGGGAAGAAAAGTGAAAACCGTAATCGTAGACGGAGAAAACATCAATATTAATGATTTAAAATCCGGAAACTATTACTTTGAGATCACTTTGAAAGACGGAACAACTTCTTATCAACAATTGATTAAAGAATAATTGAATTAAAATCTTGATTATTATCATCCTGAAAGTTGTAAGGCTTTCAGGATTTTTTCTTTGTTTAAAAGTATTTTGATAAATTTATCCACATTTGTAATATAAAATCTGTTCTTTTATAAAATTAGAGGATTATGATAATAGACCATCAACAATATGACTTATTTGGGAAACCTTTATTGCATAAACTGGTTTTAAAATCACCTTTTATATTTGATTTTCCTATCACAGATAATGCCTGTTTTTTATATATGCTGGAAGGCGAAATGCAGTACAAGTTTGATGATGAAAAGGTAAATCTTCCGGGGAAGCATTCATTATTTCAAAATTGTATAAAATCTGACAAACAGATAAGTAATGAAAATGTAGAAAACAAAAACGAGATTCTTATTATTAATTTTCATCCCGATATTCTGAAGAAAATTTATGATAAAGAACTACCTTTAATAATCAAATCACAAAAAAATATTGTATCAAATAAGTCAATTGAAAAGATTAACAATGATTTTTTGATTCAAAAATATATTGAAGGATTATTATTTTATTTTGAAAACCCGTCTTTGGTAAACGAAGATATTTTAGTTTTAAAATTAAAAGAAATCATACTTCTTCTTTCACAAACACGTAATGTGGAAGCAATACAGATCATACTGTCGCAACTTTTTTCACCGGCGGCTTATACTTTCAAGCAAATAATTGAAGCACATTTATTTTCGCAATTAACGATTGAAGAATTGGCACAACACAATAATTTAAGTGTTTCATCTTTTAAACGAGAATTTACAAAGCTGTACAAGGACACACCAGCCAATTATATTAAAACAAAGAAGCTGGAGAAAGCGGCCGAATTACTTTTAGTTTCTGATGAACGCATTTCTGAAATTGCCTTCGATTGCGGTTTCAATGATCTTGCCAATTTTACCAGAAGTTTTACCGAAAAATATAATGTTCCGCCCACAAAATATCGGTTGAACCAAAATGATAAATAATTGAGCCAATTCGCAAAGTACTTTTTTTGAATCTGATGCAATTTTGTAATGTTAATTAAGACATACAATTTTAAAAGAAAACAAATTCAAAAAAATACTAAAATGGGACTATCAAATTTAGGAATTTTCCACACGATTATTGGCGTTATTGCCATTGTTTCAGCTTTAATTTCATTAGTAAGATTCGGTAAAATTAATTTGAAAAATAGTACGGGTAAGATCTATTTTTATTTTACAATCATCACCTCGCTTACCGCATTAGGAATTTCTAAGCACGGAGGTTTTAATGCAGGACATGTATTATCTTTAATTATTTTGATTCTTGTAACCGCTGCATTTTATCTTCACACCCAAAAAAAAGGTAATAATAGAGCTCGTTATTTTGAGAATTTTCTCATGTCGTTCAGTTTTCTGCTATCAATGCTTCCCACTGTCAATGAAACTCTTACAAGAGTTCCGGTTGGGCATCCTTTGGCTAAAGATATCAATGATCCGTTAATCGGTAAGACTTTGCTTGTGATTTTTATACTTTTTATGATGGGTTCGGTTTATCAGATTATCAAACAAATGAAAATTAATAAATTACAAAAGAATTCATTTAATATTTAAGCAAAGATGAGTGTTCATTAATTCAAATTGATGAACATTTTTCAGATTCTATTATATTTAAATTTATTTTAATCTATAAAACTTTTCAGTCAGGAATACAGAAACTAACTTTGTACAAATTTTTATAATGAAGCGAGGGGTACAATTTTTACTGTTGATTTTTTCATTGGCAGTTTTTGCTCAGAAAGAAACGGTGGATACCGCACAGGTCGTTATTCCTAACAGGTATAACAGTGTTGAAGCACAGACAAAACCTTATGTAATCATGATTTCCACCGATGGTTTCCGTTATGATTATGCTAAAAAATACAATGCTGAAAATTTATTGAAATTTTCTAACGAAGGGGTTCAGGCAAAAGCAATGATTCCGAGCTATCCAAGCATCACTTTTCCGAATCATTGGTCTTTAATTACCGGATTATATCCTTCACATCACGGACTGATTGATAATTCTTTTTATGATTACAAAAGAAAAGAAAGATATGCAATGACTAACAGCAAAAATGTTGAGGATGGAAGCTGGTACGGAGGTATTCCGTTGTGGAGTCTGGCCGAAAAGCAAAATGTAATAAGTGCTTCGTTGCAGTGGGTCGGTTCCGCGAGTGATGCTTCAGATACCAGACCTACCTATTATTATCATTACCATAAAGAATTTTCACCATTGCAGAAAATAGATAAGGTGATTAGCTGGCTTAGTATTCCGGAAGAGAAAAGACCTCATTTTATTTCACTTTATTTTCCGGAAGTCGATTATAATGGGCATCACTTCGGACCTGATGCTCCTCAAACAGAAAATGCTGTACATGTGATAGATCAGGCAATAGGGGAATTGGTCAAAAGAGTGAATGATCTGGGTTTAAAAGACGTAAATTTTATTTTTGTTTCAGATCATGGTATGACAAAAATTGGTAATGACAACCGTATTGATATACCTGAAATTCTCCTTAATAAAGGAGATGTTGATTACTATAATTCTCAAACATTGCTGCGGGTGCATGTAAAAGACCCAAAAAAAGTGAAAACTATTTATAGGGAACTGAAAGCTGAAAAAAATGTGAATTATCAAGTTTATCTGACTAAAAAGTTTCCAACCTATCTTCATTTTAGTACAAAAGATGATCATTATAACAGGATTGGTCATATTTTACTGGTTCCGGATCCCGGGAAGACTTTTTTAGATAAGGATGAAAAATCACCTTCCGGAAATCATGGCTATGATCCGGCAATTGTTCAGGATATGAAATCTACCTTTTTTGCCTGGGGTCCGAAGTTTAAAAAAGAACTTGTTATTGATGAATTTCCTAATGTGGATATTTACCCTCTTGTTGCAAAAATATTAAATTTAAAAATGATTTCTCCTGTAGATGGGGACTTACAAAGATTAGTAAAGATTTTGAAATAGTTATGAATAAAATAATACAGATTACCTTATTGTTGTTTTGCTGTTCCGTTTTTTCTCAGAAAATTACAGCGGATACCGCACAGGTTATTATTCGAAACCGATACAACAGCGTTGATGCGCAGACAAAACCTTATGTAATCATGATCTCAACCGATGGTTTCCGTTATGATTATGCTAAAAAATACAATGCTGAAAATTTGTTGAAATTTTCCAACGAAGGCGTTCAGGCAAAAGCAATGATTCCAAGCTATCCGAGCATCACTTTTCCGAATCACTGGTCTTTAATTACGGGATTATATCCTTCTCATCACGGATTGATTGATAATTTTTTCTACGATTATAAGAGAAAAGAAACCTACGCAATGAGCAATAAGGAGAATGCTGAAGATGGAAGCTGGTACGGTGGAACTCCGCTTTGGGCATTGGCAGAAAAACAGGGAATGGTTTCAGCCTCTTTAATGTGGGTTGGTTCTGCGAGTGAAGCGGGAGGAAAAAGACCAACCTATTATTATCCTTATCACGAAAAATTTACACCCTCTGAAAAAGTGGAAAAAGTAGTGAATTGGTTGAAGTTACCGATGGATCAAAGACCGCATTTTATTTCATTATATTTCCCTGAAGTTGATGGAAGCGGACATCATTTTGGTCCGGATACAAAAGAAACTGAAGCAGCGGTTCATTTGGTTGACAATGCGATTGGTGAATTGGTTCAGAAAGTACATGCTTTAGGATTGAAGAACGTTAATTTTGTTTTTGTTTCAGACCACGGAATGATAAAAGTGGATGGCGGAACTCCTTTGGAGATTCCGGCAATGCTTTTTAATAAAGAAAAATTTGATTTTTATAATTCTCAGACTCTTTTAAGAGTGTATGTTAAAAATCCGGCGGATGTAAAAACTGCTTATAAAGAATTGAAGGCAAATAAAACGGATGATTATGAAGTGTATCTGGATAAAAAGCTACCAAAATATCTTCACTTCGGAACAGAAGATGATAAATACAACCGAATAGGACAGATTTTATTAATCCCAAAAGCTCCTAAGATCTTCCTGGAAAAAGGAAAGAAAACTTCTGTGGGAAAACACGGATACAATCCAAAAGAAGTTCCAGAAATGAAAGCGACATTCTTTGCCTGGGGGCCTGAATTTAAAAGTAATCTGGTCATTGATGAATTTGCTAATATTAATGTTTATCCTTTAGTTGCAGATGTTTTAGGATTAAAAATTGATCAGCCGATCGATGGAAAATTCAAGGTCTTAAAAGGAATATTGAAAGAGAAGAAATAGAAGGAGTCCTGAAAGGACGACTTATAATAGGATAGGGTTTTAACCCTATCAATTTATCAAAAGATAATCAATTTTCGGCGAGCCAAAGGCTCGCCGAAAATTGGTTAAAATGACATAGGAAAATGAAGCGTTAAGAAAAATAATAATAAATTCGTTAAAAAATTTCCACTGTTCGAAGCGCGACAGAAATTTTGAATTAAAAAACTGTTTTTGAGCTAGCGCAAGTTTGGAAATTTTAGAATTGATTTTTATTTTTTAACGAAAATTTCCAAGTCTTGAATTTTTGTCTCTTTTGTTTCAAGACAAAAGAAATTAAGCATTAAACTTATCAGCAAATTCCTTTGCAAATTCTTCCAATTTCACCTCTCCATTCACAACAGAGCCATGCTCAATAAAATCCTTTTGCACAACACCTGTTCTGATTCCTCTTCCCATTTCAGTATACAATTCAGCCATTTCCTGTGGAACTCCGGCCTGAAGCATTCCATTCAGAGAATCTTCATCTTTAAACTCGATCCATGGAAGTTCTGGTTTACTAATCGCACTTCCAAAAACTGTTGCAAAATCAGAAGCTGGGCGAACATCACTCACAATATATTTCACATTCTTACCTTCAGCGTTGTTAATCAACTCTTTCGCAGCAGCCTTGGCAATATCAGTTGGATGAACCAATGGAACTGTTGCGGTTGCAGGAAAATTAGCCCCAATAATTCCTGCATTTTTAACTAAAGGAATATCATTGAAGAAGTTGATATAAAAATATCCGGCTCTTAAGAAAGTGACAGATATATTTTCCAGTTCATTGTAGAATTTTTCGATAAAATGAAGCCCTTTAATTGGTCCGTTTTCAACAGGAGATTCGACACCGATGCTGCTTAGCATGACAATTTTTTTAACTCCGGTTTGCTTGATAGCCTCAGCATAATTTTTCCCAGCATTAATGGTATTTTCAACGATATTCGTTCCACCCATATTCGGAGGAGTCATTAAAAATGCAGCATCAGCATCTTGAAAAGTGTTCACTAAAAAGTTTACATCGGTGATCGAACCAATTGCTGCTTTTGCACCTAAGTTTTCAATCTCAACTTTTTTAGCATCATCGCTGCTGATGATAGTGATGTCATGACCTTCTGCAATTAATTGTTGAGCAAGAGGTTTCGCTACATTTCCTAATGAACCTGTGATTACAATTTTCATAATAATTTTATTTTTTGTTGATAATTATTTTTTTATTTCCTGATACAAAGGTATATTTGTACTTACTTTTATACAAGTACTTACCCTAAAGTATGTTTAATTATGACAGCTATTAAAGAAAGTTCAACCATTCAGCAGAATAAAAAATATGCACTCGATTTATGCCCTGTAACGTATGTGATGGAGAAAATCGGAGGATTTTGGAAACCGATTATTTTATATCATCTTTCGAACGGTGATAAACGATACAGCGAATTGAAGCGCGCCATTCCTGCTGTAACAGAAAAAATGTTGATTCAGCATTTAAAGCAGCTGGAAAACGATGGCTTGGTCATCAGAACGGCAAAACCTGTTGTTCCTCCCCACGTAACCTACGAATTAAGCGAAGCCGGAAAAGGATTAATTCCGGTAATTCACTCTATGGCGGAATGGGCTTTTAAAGACATGGAGGGAAAATACGATGAGAAATGTAGCAATGTAACAATGTAGCAATGTAGCAATGTAACAATGTAGTAATACAACTAATATACTGTAAACTAATAACCATCAACCATCAACCATCAACCAACAACTATCAACTAAAAAAACAAAAAAGACCCTCCAAAAATGAAGAGCCTTTCAGTTAAAATATACGAAGATTTATAGAGATTGCATATCAATCACGAAACGGTATTTTACGTCGCTTTTCAGCATTCTTTCATACGCCTCGTTAATATCCTGCATCTTGATCAATTCAATATCAGAAACGATATTATGCTGTCCGCAGAAATCAAGTAATTCCTGAGTTTCAGCAATTCCTCCGATCAATGATCCTGCTACAGAACGACGTTGGAAAATCATGGGTCTTGTGCTTGGAGATTCATTTTCAAATTCACCTACAAAACCTACCAATACTAAAGTTCCGTTCAGGGCAACGGTGTGCATATAAGGGTTGATGTCGTGCTCGTAAGGAACCGTATCGATAATAACATCGAATTTTCCTTTTACAGCATCCATCTGATCTTGCTCCGTAGAAATCACCACGTGATCTGCTCCTAATTTTTTAGCATCTTCCGTTTTTCCAGGAGTCCTTGAGAATAAAGTAACTTCAGCACCTAAACCTTTTGCCAGTTTAATCGCCATGTGTCCCAAACCTCCCAAACCTACAACTGCCACTTTAGAATTCGGACCAACGTTCCAATGTCTCAAAGGCGACCAAGTTGTGATTCCCGCGCAAAGAAGTGGTGCAACGGCAGCCAGATCCAAGTTTTCAGGCACGCTTAATACAAAACCTTCGTCAACAACTACTTTTTGAGAATATCCTCCGAAAGTCTGTCCGCCCAAATGTTTATCGTGCCCGTTATAAGTTCCTGTAAAACCGTTTTGGCAATATTGCTCAAGATCGTGTTTACAGCTTTCGCATTCGCCACAAGAATCTACCATGCAACCTACAGCAGCCAGATCTCCAACTTTAAATTTAGAAACCCCACTTCCTACGTTGGTAACTCTTCCCACAATTTCGTGTCCCGGAACCGCAGGATACATAGAGCCGCCCCAGTCATTTCTTGCTGTATGAAGATCCGAGTGGCAAACTCCGCAATATAGAATTTCAATTTCTACATCTTGAGGCGTTACTTCTCTTCTTTCAATATTTAATTCTTTTAAATCCGTTGTCTTAGATTCAGCTCCGTAAGCTTTTACTGTGAATGTACTCATTTGTCTTTCGTTTCGTTTAAATTTTAAATATTTCGATTTTTTCTGATACAAAAGTCGATAGTTTAAAGATAAAAATACTTATATAAATTACCGAAAGATTTACCAATTTTACTGAAACGGTGAAATGTCCGCCGGAAAGTGGTAATTTTGAATAAGAATAAAAGTGTATTTCATGGAAGATCAAAAGGTTGAGGTTTATAGCAGCGTTTCGGAATATAATAAGATGGCGAACCATGAAACCCTGCATCCGCTGGTGAGTATCATTGATTTTTCAAAGTCAGATCCCATCTGCCAGTTCAGAAGAACGTTTGGTTTTTATACAGTTTTTCTGAAAGATATTATGTGCGGCGATATGCATTATGGAAAGCACAGCTACGATTATCAGGAAGGAACTTTGGTTTTTATTGCGCCTGGGCAGATCTACGGAATTAATAATGACGGAAATTACGTTCAGCCGGGAGGATATGCTTTGATATTTCATCCGGATCTGATTAAAGGAACCAATCTAGGAAAAAATATAAAAGACTATAATTTCTTTTCTTACGAAGTTCACGAGGCCTTACATCTTTCTGAAAAAGAGCGTGAAATTATCTTAGAATGTTTTAAAAATATTAAGCTTGAATTAGAACAATCCATCGATAAGCACAGCAAATCTTTAATTGTAAATAATATCGAATTGTTCCTGAATTACTGTATGCGTTTTTATGATCGCCAATTTCTGACTAGAGATCACGTAAATCAGGGCGTTATTGGTAAGTTTGAAAATTCTTTGGATGAATATTTAAAATCTGACAAACCTAAAAGTCTAGGTTTTCCAATGGTTAATTATTTTGCTGAACAGCTCAATCTTTCTGCTAATTATTTCGGAGATCTGATCAAAAAAGAACTGGGAATTTCCGCACAGGAATATATTCATAATAAATTGATAGAAGTGGCCAAAGAGCAGATTTTCTTTCCTTCGAAATCGATCAGCGAAATTTCTTTCGATCTCGGTTTTAAATATCCACAGCATTTTACACGATTGTTTAAAAGTAAAGTTGGAATTTCTCCAAGCGAATTTAAAGCATTGAATTAATTTTTTATGCCGGTTGGAAGCCGGAAGCGGGAGGCTGGAAGTTAATGGCTTTTTTAGATAGAATCTTAAACCAGCAACTATCAACCAAAAACCATCAACTAGCAAAAAAAATCGTAAATTGTGATTGAAATTAGCTTAAAGCCAATTGCTTACTGCTAAAAGCCAATATCACATGACATCACAACAACATCTTAGAACTCATACTTTTCAAACTCCTTTTGGGAAAATTTTAGCCTTAAAGGAAAATGGAATTATTGAAGCTAAAAGCATTCGCTATGCTCGATCGGAGCGTTATCAAAAGCCTGTTCCGATAGAAAATTCTCCTTCGGAAATTATTTTCCCTGAAAAAATACCAGTTTGCCCGCAAACGATCAGTCCGTTGGTTGAAAGAATGATCGGCCCGACCCATATTGAAAGTTTTGAAGTTGATGAGTCTTCCCAGTATCTTTCTGTTTTTCGTCCGGAGTTTATTAATGAAAATGAAAAACTACCCATTGTAGTTTGGATTCATGGCGGGTCACACGAAATTGGCTGTGGAGATCTTCCGACTTCCAATCCTTCGGTTTGGGTTAAAGAACAAAACATAATCGTGGTTACGGTTACTTTCAGATTGGGATTATTTGGATTTCTGGGAGGCAACGGGTATAGAATTCCCAACTTGGGATTGTTTGATATTATTGAAGCTTTAAGATGGATTCATCATAATATTCATGGTTTTGGCGGCGATTCCAAAAATGTAACTTTGTTAGGACAGTCTTCCGGTGGCGATGCCATTGCTCATTTAATGATTTCGGATGGAGTAGAAGGGTTGTTTCAGCGGGTAATTATCCAAAGTGCACCGTTAGGATTACGACATAACCGTCAGAAAATGTCTGAAGAATTTCTTAGAAAAACAGAGCATTTGAAAGATGAAAAAGATGTTTTAAAAATGATGGATGAATATCGCAGTTTTGTTCCGTCGGTAATGAAGTATGGCTTAAAAGCGGCGATGCCTTTTGGTATTCAGTATGGTTTTCCTCCTTTATGTTCAGAAAATGAATCGATCGAAAAGTGGAAACAGATTGCAAAAAAATATGACGTGCTGATAGGATTCAATCATGATGAAACTTCCTTTTATTTAAAAACTTCAGAAAAACTGAACCGATATTTCGGAAAAGGAATTGGTTTAAATATTTTAAATAAGCTGATCAGGTTAACCACTGACATAATTTATGGAAAGCCGGCGAAGATCTTTGCTGAAAACTATGCAGAAGCCGGAGGGGATATTTATTTGTTCAGTATTCATTCTCAATTGAAAACTAATTCTTTAGGTGCTCCTCATTGTATTGATCTTCCTCTGATTTTTGCAGATAAAGAAGCTTGGAAAACGGCAGATTTACTGAAAGATATTGCTTGGGAAACGGTGGATAAACACGGGAAAAAAATTCGTTCTGCATGGGCAGAATTTGTTCGAACAGGTAAGATTTCCAATACAGATTTACCGGAAATTCTAAACCTTCGAAAACTAAATTTTTCGACAGAATAAAATTGTATTATATATCCCTTTATTTAATAATTTTTAAATTATATTCATTATTTTGTGATATTTTGTGTATATTTAAAGGGACTAAACGTAAAATATATCAATCATGAAAAACAAACAAAATTTAAAAAAGATCGATCGTGAACAACTTAAAACAGTAAAAGCCGGAATTGGTATTCGTAACAGACATTGTTGCAATTATAATGAAGATGGCTATTGCTGCGAATGGGCGATGGATATGTGGAGCTGCCAACATATTTTTTGCTAATCATTAATAATAAAATAAAGCATACACATTTGGTTGTGTATGCTTTATATTTTTTAAGTATTTAATTTATTCAGATTTAGGTATCCAAACACTTACATTTCCGGCCGGAACAGGGAAATTTCCCCAACCGTTTTCATCGATGGTCACTGTTTTTTCAAATCTTCCCAGGAAATCATAAAATTCCTGTCCGATATATTTTTCACCCACTTCCATAGGTTTTTCGTAGGCTTCTTTATTGCTTAAAACAACGGCACATCCTGAATGTTCTTCATCGCCTTCACGAACCCAGCCCAAACAGTTGGCATCCTCAAAATAATCTTTTTCTTCGCCATACGCATGGTATTTTCTTGCTTTTAACAGTTCTTCAATTCCGTCAACTTTATCCAAAAATATTTCCTGATCATTGCCTTCTCTGTCTTTATCCACATAATGTGCACCGTATAAATCGGGATAAAATATACATGGATAACCATCTTTTCTCAATAAGATAAGTGCATAAGCCAAAGGTTTAAACCATTTTTCAACAGGAGCTTCCAAATCCTGCAAAGGTTGCGTATCATGATTATCAACCAGACTCACCGAGTGAAGCGGGTCTGCTTGGGTAAGCGTTTCATCAAAAATCCGTCGCAGATCATAAGAGCCTCCCTCATGAGAAGCCGTATGGAAATTGTTGTGAAGTGAGCTGTCGAAAAGACTCATACATCCTTCGGTGGCTTCAATGTATTTTTGTAATAAATTTAATTGTCCGGGTGCCCAGTATTCTCCGACCGCAAAAATATTCTTTCCGGAATTAGAACGCAATAAAGTGAGCCATTCTTTATAAAAATCAAAGGAAATATGTTTTAAAGCATCCAATCGTACACCATCGAAATCGGTTTCATCAAAATACCATTTTGCCCAGTTGTTAAGCTCTTCGCGCACAAAAGGATTACGGTGTTCCACATCATTAAACATCAGATAATCGTAATTCCCTTTTTCATCATCGATCATCTGTTCCCAGCCGGTTCCGTATTCATTTTTAATTTTGTAGATATGAGAATCCATTCCTTCCGCATAATCTACGCCGCTGAAACAAGTGAAATTCCATTCAAAATCTGAATATTTTTTTTCTCTTCCGGGAAATGTAAATTTGGTATAGGATTGAATTTCGATTTCGTCTGAAATTATTTTCTCACGATTTTCTTCATCTACTTTTACAGCTTTAAAAGTTTCCAGCTCGTCACCGCCACCTTTATGTCCTAAAACAATATCAACAATTACCTGAATATTTTTCTCTTTTAAAGCTTTAATTGCTTTAATATAATCGTCTTTGGTGCCGTATTTTGTGGGAACCGTTCCTTTCTGGTCGAATTCACCGAGATCAAAAAGATCATAAGCGTCGTAGCCAATAGAATGACCACCGTTTGCGCCTTTGTAAGCAGGCGGAAACCACACCGAAGTGATTCCTAATTCTGATAAATAATCTGCGTTCTGCTCTGCCTCTTTCCAAAGCTTTCCATCCCCGTCTGAATACCAGTGGAAAAACTGAATCATCGTTTCATTCATAAATTGTAAAATTTGGTATTAACAATTTAGCGAAAAAAATCGAGATTATCAATTCTCAAATTCTGAAAACGGGATTTTTAGTTGAACGGAAACCTGTTTTTTTTCTTCCGTGTTGAGGTGCGATAACGATAAACCCAGCAAACGGACAGGTTTGTCGAATGGTCTCAGTTCCCAAAGTTTTTTTCCAGTTTTGAAATATTCTTCAGGTGATGTAAAGTATTCCTCCTTAGTTATACTTCGTGTAAAAAGCGAGAAATCTTTATATTTAATTTTCAGCGTTAAAGTTCGTCCCAATATTTTATTTTTCTGCAGTCGGGTATGAAGTTCGTCACTTAAACTTTCCAGTTTTTCGTTGACCTGCTGCTCATCAAAAAGATCTTCAAAAAAAGTTCTCTCCACCGCTACACTTTTCTGTATCCGATGAGGTTTTACCTCGGAGTTATGAATTCCGCGAACAACATTGTAATAATATCCACCAGATTTTCCGAACATTCTTGTCAGATCTTCTATCGACCTTTTCTTTAAATCCTTTCCTTTATAAATTCCAAGGCTGAACATTTTATTAGCTGTAACCTTTCCGACACCATAAAATTTTTCAACGGGTAATTCTTCGAGAAATTCCTCAAGCTTGTCGGGATGAATCGTTTTCTGTCCGTTTGGTTTATTAATATCTGAAGCCACTTTAGCTAAAAATTTATTGACGGAAATTCCGGCTGAAGCAGTTAATCCTGTGGCTTCAAAAATTTTCTGACGAATTTCTTTAGCAATCTGATTGGCAGATTCTATTCCCTTTTTATTTTCGGTAACATCCAGATAGGCTTCATCCAGAGAAAGAGGTTCTACCAGATCGGTGTATTCGTGAAAAATTTCCCGAATTTTTTTTGAAATTTCTTTATAACGGGCAAAACGCGGCGGGACAAAGATCAGGTGCGGGCATTTTTCTTTGGCTGTTTTACTGGGCATTGCAGAACGAACTCCAAATTTTCGGGCTTCGTAACTTGCCGCAGCAACAACACCACGATGCTGGCCTCCCACGGCAATAGGTTTCCCTTTCAGAGTAGGATCATCATGCTGCTCTACGGATGCATAGAATGCGTCCATATCAACATGAATGATTTTGCGAACGGGAAAAGAAAAATCCATACCGCAAAGATATGGATTCAATATTTTATTAGACTGCAGGATTTAGATTTTAGGTATTGACCTAAAACCTCAACCTTAGCCTTTAAACTTATTTAAGTAATTTATTAATTGTTGTTTGGATTTCAGGATCTTCCGGAGAAATAGCATAATATTTTGCAATCGCTGATTTCTGATCGATCACCATATATCTAGGAATCCAGTTCAGGTCAATATAATTGTTGAAAGCATTTTTCCAACCTGTGGAAAACCAATAATTCTCTTTGTCTTTCATTTCAAATCGTTCAAGACTTTTTTCAAAACCTTCTCTCGAACGGTCTAGTGAAAGGAATACAAAATCAATATTTTTATTACTTTCCTCCAGTTCTTTAGCTTTAGGAAGTGCTTTTAAACAATCTCTGCACCATCCGGCCCAGAAATCGATCACTAGAACTTTTCCTTTATGCTGATCAAGAATTTGTTGTATTGTTACAGTTTTTCCTTCTTTGTTTTCCAGTTTCTGAGCCAAAGCTTCTTTAGAAAAACTAGTTTTTAAAACTTTCGGAACCTCCTGCGCATAGCTTAGCCCGAAAATGCTTATCATTAAAATTAAAAGTAACTTTCTCATTTTTTCAGTTTCATTTTATGCAAATCTAAACAATGAAACGCAATTTGAAACTGGTTTCTTATTATTTAGTAAAAATTTAAGAGATTGAGGTTTTCTATAAAGGCTTACTGATAATTTTTTACCAGGCCTTTCACCAGTGCAATTACATTCGGCATTGCTTTATTCGCAGCATTCAGAACTTCTTCATGAGAAACGGCAAAGGCAATATCGGAACCGCCCAAATCGGTGATCACGGAAATACAGAAACAATCCATTTCCATATGCTTGGCTACAATAACTTCAGGAACGGTGCTCATTCCAACCATGTCACCACCGATGGCTTTAATCATTCCATATTCCGCAGGCGTTTCAAAGGTTGGACCTTGCAATGCTACATAAACTCCCTGATGAATGTTGATATTGTTTTCCTGAGCTGCCTTTTCGGCAACTGAAATCATTTTTTTGTTGTAAGGTTCACTCATATCTACGAAACGAGGTCCCAATTCATCGATATTTTTGCCACGAAGCGGGTGCTCAGGCATCATGTTGATGTGATCTTTTAAGATCACGATATCCGCCACACTGTAGTCAGGATTTACTCCGCCACAAGCGTTGGAAAGGATAAGATTTTGAATTCCCAGCAATTTGAAAACACGTATCGGGAAAGTTACTGTTTCCATGGAATGACCTTCATAATAATGAAAACGGCCACTCATCATCAGCACTTTTTTACCTTCCAGAATTCCGTAGATCAGCTTTCCGCTATGTCCCGTAACCGTGGTTTGCGGAAAATTCGGAATGTCTTTGTATTCCAGTATGTGAAGGGCTTCTACCTCATCCTGAAGTTTTCCCAGTCCGGAACCTAAAATAATCGCAAAATCAGGGGTGTCCTGAATCGTGTTTTTAATGAAATCTGCCGTCGCCTTAATTTTTTCTAACATAATCTAAGATGATTTGATCAAATTCTTCCTTCTTATCAATAATGACATTGATAGGCCAATAGTAAAGAATATCTCTAAGATAGTCAAAAGATTTAAGACGAACATAATCTTTCTCCGTTGTTAAGATTAGTTTATATTCTCCCAGTTTTTTATATTCCGTGACGATTTTTTTGATATCGTCTTCAGAAAAATTATGATGATCCCTGAATTTCAGATGCTTTACCCTTTTCGTAAATTTAGCAAGTTGCTGAATAAGCGGCGTCGGGTTGGCAATTCCGGTAATCAGAAGGATATCGTAATAATTCAGGTTGTTGTCAGGAAGCATTTTTTCTCTTCCGTATACATTTTCGTCATACCCGATGGATGAAAAGAATACTTTTTGGGTACGGTCTGGTCTTATTCTCGAAACATAATACTGCTTGGTTTCCTCCGTCAGTTCATCAGGGCATTTGCTTACCATAATGATGTCTGCTCTTTTTACACCCGCTCTCGATTCTCGCAAATCTCCTGCAGGAAGCAGATAGTCTCTAAAATAAGGATCGTTGAAATCCGTCATCATGATATTGAATCCTGCTTTTATCGCTCTGTGCTGCATGGCATCATCCAGTACCAGAACATCGAGATCCATATCTTCAATTACTTTTTTGGCGCCCGGAACTCTCTCTTCAGAGACAGCAATCACAAAACGGTTTTTGAAGCGCTCAAACAACTGCATGGCTTCATCACCCACCATTTTATAGTTACTTTCGTAGTTCGTCACATCATAACCTTTGGTCAGCCTTCCGTAACCGCGCGAAAGTACACCTGTTCTGTAATGTTTAGACAGGTATTGGGCGAGATACATCACCATTGGCGATTTCCCGCTGCCGCCCACAGAAAGGTTACCGACACAAATAATCGGTGTTTTGAATTTCGTTGATTTAAATATTCCCAGATCATACATTGTGTTTCGGAAACCCGTGACCAAATGATAACCGAGGGAAAAAGGATAAAGGTACCATCTTTTCATACGATTGCAAAAATAAGAATTTTCAAAGGGATTTGATTCAATATGGTAGCTTCTTTTCAATATTTATTTTAAAAATTCTATTCCCGATTATTATTAAATTAAAGTATTTTTGTGGAGTTATATTTATCACATTGAGGTATTTTATTGAGTTTTCCTACAACGGTAAAAATTATTTCGGCTATCAGATACAGCCGGATGCTATTTCTGTGCAGGAAGAATTGGAAAAAGCACTTTCCACGATTTTAAGAGAAGAAATAAAAACGACAGGAGCAGGAAGAACTGATACCGGTGTGCATGCGAAGAAGATTTTCGCCCACTTCGACACCGAAAAAGTGTTGGATCAAGATCTTCCGCGAAGACTGAACAGTTTTCTTCCGCCGGATATTTCCATTAAAAGGATTTTTCAGGTAAAAGATGATTTTCATGCACGTTTTGATGCTACTTTCAGAACGTATGAATATTATATTACTTTAGAGAAAAATCCGTTTACCACAGAATCTGCGTGGCAACATTGGAGACGTGATCTGGATATTGATAAAATGAACGAAGCCTGTAAGATTTTATTCGAATACGAAGATTTTACAAGTTTCGCTAAACTGAAAACCGACAACAAAACCAATATCTGCAAAATGTACAAAGCAGAGTGGGTACAAAACGGAAGCGAACTGAAATTCACCGTTTCTGCCAACCGATTTTTAAGAAATATGGTGAGAGCGATTGTAGGAACAATGGTAGAAATTGGTTCCGGGAAAATACAACCTGAGGATCTTCGAAAAGTCATTGAAGACAAACACCGAAATTCTGCAGGAACGTCCGCACCGGCGCATGGATTGTATCTGGTGGATGTTGGGTATGAATTTGACTGATTTAAACACAAATACCACAAATATTCACACGAATTTCACAAATAATTTTAAAACTGATTTAAGTAGATTTGTGTTATTTGTGAAAAAAATATTAGTGTAATTCGTGTTTAAAAAAATATTTATTATAAAAAACTAATAACATTATGCTAGGTATTTTTATTTTAATCGCTGCTTACAGATATTATGCGCGACTGGCTGAGAGGTTCAGCAGAACAAAATGGCACTATGGGCTTTTAGCAATAGGAGTTTATTTGGGAACTCAGTTGCTTTTTGGAGTGGCGTATGGTATTTATCAAGGAATCACGGATGCTGCATCTTTGGAAGACTCCAGTTTTATGGCGTTTTCAGGGATTAATTTTATAGGCTGGCTGCTTTCGATTGCTGCTGTATATGGAATTTATAAATTTCTTGAGAATAAATTTATGAAAGAAAATCTACACAAACCTTCTCTGGAAATTGAAGAAATAGGAAATAAAGAATTGTAATAAATGATGGTGGCTCGAATTTAAGTCACCATTTTTAATTCAATTAAAACCCCACAGACGAAATCAAAAAATGAGCCTTTGCCCTGAAACATTTTGCAGGACTTACACAAGAAAATTAAAAAAATAACCTTATTTTTCCCCTATATACTATCTGTCTTTTTACTTTCTTAGGGAAGGTGAACTTCGGGGGAGTAAGTTTTTTATTAAAAAAAATCAGTCATATCCGATAACCATCTATATCATAAATAATATCTATCTGTAATTTTCATGAGTATTTAATCAACTTGTAAAGCGTGTGAAATTAGAAAGTCTTATTTTTGCAGGGAATTTTTAAATTAATTCTTTCTTCCATTCGAACAATGAAAAAACAAGATACCTGGGATATTATTAAGAGGCTTTTCTTTATCGGGATGAAGTTCCGTTCTTGGTTCATCGTCACTCTGATAATTTCCATTATACTCTCCATCGTTTCTACATACAGACCTTATCTTACGATGAATGTGGTGGATAATGATATCACGAAACTACAGGATAAAGCTTTGATGATGAAGCATATTTATCTGCTGGTAGCGCTGGTATTTGCAGAAACCGTGCTGAATTTTTTCTTAGTCTTTTTCTCCAATTATATTTCTCAAAACGTAATCAGAGATATCAGACAAAGGCTATATGCAAAACTGATCTATTTTAAAACTTCGTTTTTTGATAAAACACCCATCGGTCAGTTGGTAACGAGAGCTGTCGGTGATGTGGAAACTATTGCGACGGTGTATACGGACGGTTTTTTGATGGTGTTCGGAGATGTTCTGAGAATTGTTTTTGTACTGATCATGATGTTCAGCACAGACGTTCATCTGAGCTATATTACATTGGCGATTTTACCACTGATGGTGGTGATCACAAGATTTTTCCAAAAGAGATTGAAAAAGGCTTTTGGGGATGAAAGAAACTGGACGGCGAATCAAAACTCTTTTGTTCAGGAAAGGCTGGCAGGAATGCCCATTATTCAGGTGTTCAACAGACAGGAATCTGAGTTTAAAAAGTTTGATGACATTAATATTACGCTGAAGGGCGCATTATTGAGAACCGTTTTCATCTTCTCTTTATTCTTTCCTGTGGTGGAATTAATTTCTTCACTTTTTATCGGGTTTATACTTTTTTATGGAGGATATATTACGATCAGTGCGGGGGTTGTTATTGCATTTATTCAGTATATATCAATGTTGATTCGTCCTTTGAGACAAATTGCAGACCGATTTAACAATATTCAGAGAGGAATTGTGGGAGCGGAAAGAGTATTGGGATTAATGGATGAAGATTTTGCGATGCCAAATACAGGAACTGTGAAAAAAGATCATTTCGATGGTAAAATTGAATTTCAGGATGTACGTTTTGCCTACGATGAAAAGCAGGAGGTTTTAAAAGGCATCGATTTTAAAGTAAGTCCGGGAGAAACGGTAGCCATCGTTGGAGCAACGGGAGCAGGGAAATCTACCATTATCAGCTTGATTACAAGATTGTATGACATCAATTCCGGAAATATATTAATTGATGATGTGAATCTGAAGGATTACGAACTGTATAACCTGAGAAGCCACATTGGCGTGGTGTTGCAGGATGTTTTCCTTTTCCACGGAAGTATTTTTGAAAATCTTTCTTTTGGTGATGAAACTATTACTTTAGATAAAATAAAAGCGGGTGCCAAAGAAATTGAAGTCGACCAGTTTATTGAGCAACTTCCGGGTGGTTATGATTATGTGGTGAGCGAAAGAGGTTCTTCAATTTCTCTGGGGCAGAGACAATTATTATCTTTCCTGAGAGCTTATTTATCAGATCCAAAGATTTTAATTCTGGATGAAGCAACTTCTTCTATTGACCACGAAAGTGAGAAATTAATCCAGAGAGCCACGGAAAAAATTACCAAAAACAGAACATCCATCATTATTGCCCACCGATTGTCAACTATCGAAAAAGCCGATAAAATTATCGTAATGGAACATGGTAAAATTGTTGAAGAAGGTAAACATTTGGAACTTTTGGATAAGAACGGATATTACGCCACTTTATATAAAGCCCAATTGAGACACGAAATAGAACTGGAAGAGGAAAGCAAATTATAATCCGTAAGGAATAATTTCCAGCTCTTTTTTCCAGCTATCACCATATTTTTCAGTCAACAACTTTGCAATCGCAAGGTTGTTTTCTTTTGCCATTTTTGAAACGGTTGGGCTGATCACACAGTTTTCATACTTCACATCAATTTTATATTTATTTCTAAAGGCTTGATGATTTTTAGACATAATTCCAAACTGGATAAAGTGGGGAAGGTTTTCCTGTTTCTCTACTGTTTTTGCAGCTTTACCTTTTTCTTTGACGGTGATTTTAGTATCGTTCTTCTGAGCGCAAATTATTCCGGAAAATAATAAGATCAGTAAAAGAAATAATTTTGAGTTTTTCATGTTATTGTTTCTCTTTATGATGCTAAATTATGGCTGAAGTTAAAGTGAGAATTATCAAAAAATACTTTAACATAATAACTCTTCTTTTATTGCTTCTTTTGGAATCACTGAAATTAAGGTATACAACTGTTTTTAAAATACTTAAATAATTTTTTTTGTTAAAAATCATAAATTTTAAACAGAGCTAATGTTTTTCTTTGATCAAGTGTTGAAAAGCCTTTATTCATCGAGGTTATGATATATTCAGAATGGTTTTGTCTGCGCGATATTTTTAACAAAACTTAAAATATGTTGCTAAATTGTTTTTAATTTTTAAAATAAATTGAATAATTATTAATTTAATATTGTTTTTGTGTTAAAAAATTATTAACTTTAGTCAAAATTTCACCCTGACCCCCTAAAAATTGGTAGGGTGTTTGATATAAAACACTAATTTTTAATTAAAATCCAGATCGAACAATGAATAATATCCAAGACGAGTTCCAAGTTTTCAAAAGTGAGTTGAAAAAGTTGAATATTGATGTACAGAAAATCGTGAAAGTGGGAAACGGAAGCATGGATTTCCATGAAGTATACTATAAATCTCCACGATATGAGGAAGTAAAAACCATTTTTGTTCAGCGCCATACATTGGACACAATGGTCGAGAAGTTCAAACAGGCTTATCACTAAAAAAATAAAAACGCGCTAAGGATTTTTTCTTTGGCGCGCTGCTTTTATATACAAAAAAGTTTAATCTTTATCTAAAGTAGAGTTCTTCTTGGTATCCTTCATTCCTGCATATACAATCAGGGAAAAGAAAATACACGCGGTGATGTAACAGTAAAAATAAGGTTCTTTATTTTCCTGTTTAAACCAAAGGGCAATATATTCTGCCGTTCCTCCAAAAATAGCAACTGTTAAGGCATAAGGCAATCCCACGCCCAGTGCTCTTACTTCCGAAGGAAATAGTTCTGCTTTTACCACCGCGTTGATCGAAGTGTAGCCGCTTACAATAATTAATGCCGCCATAATCAAAAAGAAGGCACCCCACATAGATGTTGTCTGGCTTAAAGCCGTTAAAAGCGGATAGGTACATAGTGTTCCCAAGATCCCGAACGATAACAGTAACGGTCTTCTTCCAATCTTATCTGATAATGCTCCGAAAACGGGCTGCAGGCACGCAAAAATAAGGAGGGAAATGAAAGAAACAAGTGTAGACTGTTCTTTCGTTAAATGAACCGTGTTCACTAAAAACTTCTGCATATACGTGGTGTAGGTATAAAATGCCAGTGTTCCTCCTAATGTTAAACCTACCACTGTAATTAAGGCTTTGGGATGTTTTAAAAGTTCGCTGATGCTTCCTTTTTTCTTTTCACTGACCTCTTTTTTGTTTTCGAAAGCTTCCGTTTCATGAAGATTGGAGCGAAGGTATAGTGCAATAATCGATAATGCCGCTCCGATCACAAAGGGAATTCTCCAGCCCCAGTCTTCCAGTTGGGCTTCTGTTAATAGTAATTTCTGTAAAATCAATTGAATTCCTAAGGCAATTAATTGTCCGCCAATCAAGGTTACGTATTGAAAACTTGAGTAGAAACCTCTTCTGTTTTCGGTAGCCATTTCGCTGAGGTAAGTGGCGGACACTCCGTATTCACCACCTACGCTTAATCCTTGTAAAAGTCTTGCCAATAAAAGTAAAGCAGGGGCTAAAACACCGATGGTTTTATAAGTGGGTGTTAAGGCAATCAGTAATGAACCGAAAGACATTAACAAAACGGAATAGGTCATTGCTTTTTTTCTCCCGATCTTATCCGCGATACTTCCGAAAACCCATCCTCCGACAGGCCTCATCAGGAAACCAACCGCAAAAATTCCGGCGGTATTTAGAAGTTGCGCCGTAAGATCGGAATCGGGAAAAAATGAATGGGAAAAGTAGATGGCAAATGCAGCGTAGGCATACCAGTCATACCATTCCACCAAATTTCCTATGGATCCGCCTACAATGGCTTTGATTCTTTGTGCGGTGGTAATTTGTGATGAATTCATGTGGGAAAGATATAGATTTTTTCGAGACAGATAAAAATTGAGAAAATATTTAATTGAAAGTAATAATTAAAGTTTTTAGAATGATTATAAAAACGAAAACCGCTCAAAATATGAACGGTTTTGAAAGTATTTATAATAAATTTTAAAATCTATATCCAAGCGATAATCCGCTTCTTAAACCCAGCCATGGTCCATCTACTTTTATGTTTGCTCCGTTGGCATTGGTTTCCACTGTATAATTCACAACCGGAATGTCAAGGTTTTCAATCTCTTTTTTCAGCTGAGCCTGCATATCGGGTGTTAAAATAACATCGCTTGTCATGGTGAAATCTCCTTTTCCGGCTCCGTAATGGGCTCCGGCAATCCAGAAATCTAAGACTAAATTTTGGCTTCGGGTTAAGAAAAACTGTACGCCGACCATTAATCCGCCGCTGTTTCCATGGGCGGTTCCGTTTCCTTTTAAGGGAATTTGATAGGTCGTTCCGCTGAAATTATAATCATAATAAAAATCAAAAGTATTAGAGGTAACTTGGGAGTAGCGGTAGTAAGGAGCAATATAAAATCCTTTTCCATAACCTGAACCGATATAAAATCTGGGCTCAATGGTGAAATTAAAAGATTTTACGTTAAGATTCTGAAATCTTTTTTCGTCTGCATCGCTTAAAAAAGAGTTGATAAAAGGAACTTTTCCTTCAGGCATTACGCCGAACCCCATATTCAGTGAAAACCATTCGGTAAAGGCTCTCTCATAAGAGAGATTAATATTTCGGAAAGCATAGGCTGTAACGTTCGTTTTGATGATATTCATCTTTTCAGAAGGCTCAGCGGTCGTTATTTCCTGTGCAGATATTCCTGAAAAAATAAAGCACGGAAGTATAAGGAAATATTTTTTCATGACTTTATATTTTGAAATTTGGTGTTATAAAGATGAAAGCAAAAAACGGGCAGAAATAAAAAAATACACTTTTTAGTGAAAAAATATTTGCAGATTGAAGATTTTTGATGTAACGGATAAATTTAATGGATTTGGGATGTAATAATTATTATGTAAAGACTGTCTTTTTGGATATGTGCCCTGGCATACGAAAATGCGAAAACTGCACAAACACCTCCGCCTGCCACTTCTAAAGTCAGTGTAAATATCAATAAAAATCCGCTTAGAATTTCTGAGCGGATTTGCTTTCTTATGTATTTGAAGTTGATTTTCCAAAGAAAAAAAGGATAAAATACTTAAATAAATTTTTAATACGACGTGTTTTGTCGCCTTCCATAGCTATCTTTATATAAGAAATAAGAGACAGAGTCCCGGGAAATGATGTCTTAATAAATTAAACTTTAACCTTAAAATTTTCTATTAAACTATGCACAAAAAACTATTGGTAACATTTTTTCTTTTTCTATTTTTCATTTCTTATGCGCAGAATGAATTTATTACGGTTTGGAAACCTAATATCACAGGAACGATTGATAACTCCATATCTTTTGGAGGCACCGGAACGAGCTATACCATTGCCTGGGAAGAAATAGGATTTCCTCAGCATAATGGGGTTCTTAGTTCTGTAACATCGAGTAGCGGCAGCCCTGCGGTAATTTCTTTTGGTACTTCTTTAAATGCAAATCCTATTCAGGCAACTTACAGAGTAAAAGCATCCAATGGGAGTGGATTATTTTACGGATTTAGAGGTAGCGCAAATATGCCTGCCTTAGGAAATCCGAAACTCTTCGAGGTGAGTCAATGGGGAGATATTCTTTGGCTCCAGCAATTTGATCAGGGATTTTCGAGCTGTCCAAATCTTGATGTAACTGCTACAGATGTTCCTAATCTGACACAAATTAATAATTTATCGGAAATGTTCCTTTATTGTCCGTCTTTGATTGGTAATCCGTCATTTGCTAGCTGGAATACAAGCAACATCACAAATATGAAGGGTATGTTTAGCAGAGCAAAATTGTTTAATCAGCCTATTGGAAATTGGAATACAGCAAAAGTAACAGATTTTCGGGATATGTTTTCTTACGCATCTGCTTTTAATCAAAATATTTCAGCATGGAATACCTCGTCCGGGACCAATTTTATTTCAATGTTTCAGGATGCGCTAGCATTCAATCAGCCATTAAATTCATGGAATACGAGCAATGCAACGAATTTCCGTTCTATGTTCTCTAATGCTAAATCCTTTAATCAGCCTCTTAATAATTGGAACACCAGTAAAGTAATAAGTTTTGGTCAAATGTTTACCAATGCATCATCATTTAATCAGCCTATTGGAAACTGGGATGTTAGTAAAGTTTGGGGTGCTGATAGTTTTAGTATGTTTAATGGTGCTTCACTTTTTGATCAGGATCTTTCTACCTGGAATATCAGCTTTCAAAATGTTCCTTCAGCCTATGTGTATTTCGGATTTAACAATTCTGGTTTATCATGTATTAATTATAATAAATTCCTAATTGCGCTCAGCAATAATCCTACATTATCAAATTTAGGATCGGCAATTGGAGTGATACAAGCAGAAGGATTAACTTATTCTACACCGCAGGCTATTATGGCAAGAGCTCAATTGGTTAACAACGGTTTCAATATTATCGGAGACACTTATAATGCAAATTGTAGCGCAAGTTTATCAACTTCAGAAATTTCACCAAAATCAAAAACTTCAGCTTATCCTAATCCAACAACAGGGGTGATAACTGTTGAAGCTGTAGCAAACGAAAATACTTATTTGTACGACAGCGTAGGGAGGGTGATTAAAAATGTACCTTTAAATAAAGGAAATAATAAAGTTGATCTCAGCGAATATCCATCAGGAAATTATTTTTTAAGAGGTAATACTACTTCTGCGAAAATAATTAAGAAATAAACTTTTTAAAATTTTAGATAAATAAAATCCGTTCAGAATTTCTGGGCGGATTTATTTTTGATTATATAATTTTCTAAGCACTAAAATGATAATTGATAAAATAAATGCTGAAGCTGACAATAAAGCCATGGTTTTCCATTTTTTGTTTTCCAATTTCCGCTGTGAGATTTCTAATTTTAAATCACTGATAATCCGGTCTGGATTATCTTCAATGAAGGGTCTTACAACAATGGTTTCACGATCTCTCTTTTTTAATTTTTGTTTAAAAATTTCACTTAAATGATTAAGTCGTTTTAAGTCATCTGGTTTAATCTGGTTTAATGCTTTCGTCGCGAGACAGATAGGAGAACGAATAAAACCGGTATCTGAATCAATAGAGCCGAAAATAAGATATTTTCCTTCTTCAGTGAATGGATAGTCACAGGACGCGATCTAAGACGAAAACAGAGTGGCCTGATCCTGATAAAACCCTTCAAACTGATCAGATTTAAAAACTTTTTCAATCTTTACACTGCTTATAAAATTCTGCAAATTTTTGAATCCCGAAGGTGTTCGCCTCACAGAAATAATATTTCCTGTAAAAACAATATCGGCATTTTCAAAAGACTGCTCAATATTGAATGGCTCACATTTACAGGCACAAACTGAGATCGACAGAAAAAACGAAAAAAGAAATATAATTTTAGAGGCTGTTTAAATTTTATTGCCAAAAATTTTTATAGCTATTTTGAGATGGATTTTTTGCTTCGTGTTTGCAGATTTAGCGGGCTAAATCAAAAATAGGAAGTGAAAAATACGCTCAAAAGAGCATCAAAATTGAGCAAAGATCAACTTCATTAAGGATAATAAATAAAACCGTAAAATTCTAAACAGGCTCTTAGACATACAATCAGTTTAAGTGGGATGAAATCATTTCTGAAACACTTCAAATAAACAAAAAAAATCCGCTCTGAAAAAATATTCCGGGCGGATTCTATTAATAATTAAAAACTTTTACTTTTTGATAAATTTCGTAGTTTCTGCTTTAGCATCTTTGCCTGAAACTTCTATGAAATAAGCTGCAGAAGGCAATTCTGAAACTTGAATTTTTCCAGATTTTATATCCGAAGTTTTAATCAGTTTTCCATCTAAGCTATAAACTTTAGCTGTTGAATAACTTTCTGTTTCTCCTCTAAATTCAATAAAATCTGTTGCAGGATTGGGGTATACTTTTAATTTATCTTTTTTCGCAAAACTGTCATTCACGGCCAAAACATTTTCAAACAAAGCTTGCGCTGCGGTTGTTGTTTGGTTCATATTAAGAGCAGGGACGTTGATATTGGCCGATGTATAAGACAGTAATGGGAATTTGTGAGTGCTGTCATAATAGAAATAGGCAGTGTTTGTAATGGTTCCCAAAGGAAATCCGGAAAAGGATAAATTAAAACTCTGAACAGACTTTATCTTTAAAACATTGGTGTACGTAGCTCCTCCAAGGAGTAAAGTGCCTGTTCCATCTACTGTAATATTGATGGTTCCGGAAAAGTTTCCGGTGATATTTCCATTAGCAGGAGACGAAGTAAATGTTCCTGAAGCAGTATCTGAATCTTGCTCGGAACTTGGATTTGTAGGATAAGAAATATAAGTTCCGTTATTGGTAGAAAAGTTCAAGGTAGCTTCAGGAATTACCAATCCTGTAATTTCCAGTTTTGAAGCCGATTGTTTAAAATAGATTGTATTTCCGCTTCCGACCATTTTTAAAGTAGAGCCGGGAAAAGTGGAAATTTCGCTTGCACTTGGTGTAGAATAGTTCGTAGAAGAGACTGCCCCTTGCGTTACCAACGAATTATTGAAAGTTACACCATTTCCTGTAGGAGAATTATCTATCGATCCGCTTATTGTAAAATAATTGGGAGAATCTCCCGAATTCGGGTCGTTAAATGCTTTGGTAATCGTAGTTTGTGCCGAACATAATCCATATGCCGCGAGCATCATCAGTAGATTTTTTTTCATGTTTTTAATTTTTTTAAAGTTAGTGAAATAAATCATTTAAGATTCAATGAGTGTTGAATATCTTATTGAAATTGAGTTTAATATGATTTTAATTCTTAAATCATATCAAAATAATTCTAATAATAGGAACTATTTTGATATCGTTTTGGCGAAATTAGATTATTTCAATAAAAAAGCGTTACGTATTTCTACGGGTTCTGCTATTAAAATTAAAATAACAAAAGCCGTTCAACATCATTGAACGGCTTATCTGTGCATTAAATCTCTTTTTCTTAATTCTGACTGATCATCATTTTACGATAACTATAAATATCTTCAATGGTCACCACCGTCATTTCTCTTTGCTCTGCAAAATTGATGATTTCAGGAAGTCTTGCCATTGTTCCGTCTTCGTTGGTTAATTCGCAGAGTACGGCATCGTCTCCCAAATTCGCGAGTTTTACCAAATCTACGCTACCTTCTGTGTGGCCGCGTCTTTCAAAAACGCCATCTTTTCTTGCGATTAAAGGGAAAACGTGTCCCGGACTTGCAATATGTTCCGCCAAAGCATTTTCAGCAATGGCAGTTCTGATCGTTGTTAAACGGTCTTTTGCAGAAACTCCGGATTCAACGCCTTCTTTGGCTTCAATAGAAATGGTAAATGCAGTTTGATTTTTAGAATTGTTGGCTTCCACCATCGGACGAAGATTCAGGTGTTTACTTTTTTCCTCAGAAATACATAAGCAGACAATTCCGCTGCATTCACGAATCAAAAGTGCCATGTCTTTTTCTGTAATGGTGGAGGCAGGAAAGATGATGTCGCCTTCGTTTTCACGGTTTTCATCATCTACAAGAAGAATTCCTTTGCCTTGCTGTAGTTTTAAAAGTGCATTTTCTACACGTTCTTTCGGAGTTGCTCCGAATTTTTCAATTAATTTTTCCATGTTATTTTTACTTTAAAAGTTAAAATACACTTCGGTACATGGAAATGAAATACGACACAGCGAGTCTATAGCAATAGCCTCACTGATCATTCCATTTTCTTCTCCCATCCAGACTGTAACTGTCGGTTTTGGAATTTCACCAAATCAGTCCCTTCAAAAAGAAAGGAGTCGCGGACTATAACCGCCGGTAGGGAATTGCACCCTGCCCCGAAGAAAACTTATACTAAGTTTTTACTGTATGTTTTGTTTAAATTTTTTTAATTCATTAATTGTTATTTAATACACAGGTCGCTAATTTCGGGAAGTTTTTTGAAATAGGGAAAGAGTTTTAATAGGAATTTTAAATGATTGATCTTAATCAGGGGTGATCATTTAGTGAAGAAATAATATAGGGCAGGGGGGGAGCCGGAAGCCTCAAAATCTCTGTTTTTCAATTGTTATCTATCGGGAAAAACGATTGGTTATATCGAAAAAAAGCGTTTTATCAATTATAAATTGAAGGGTAACTTTGTGAAAAATTTCGAAATGCAGTCATTAGTTGCGTTAAAATCTCCGAATTTCAAATTATTCTTCATCGGTCAATCCATATCCGTACTCGGATCCTGGATTCAGAAAACGGCTGTGGCCTGGGTGGTATATCAACTGACAGGCTCACCGTTTATTTTAGGATTAATTGGTTTCGTAAGCTTGGTTCCTACTTTACTTCTATCGCCTTACGTAGGAAGTTTTGTAGAACATAGCTATAAATATAAGGTGATGAAAAATACCCAGTATCTTGCTGCTTTTCAGGCGTTTTTACTGGCGTTTCTGTTTTATTTTAAAATGTATAATATCAGTTTAATTGTCGCATTGAGCTTGATGCAGGGAATCATCAACGCATTTGACGTTACCTGCCGACAGGCGATGATGATTGAACTGGTAGACAATAAAGAATCTCTGCCGAATGCCATTGCACTGAATTCTGCGATGAGCAATCTGGCAAGAGTAGTAGGGCCAGCATTAGCCGGTATTTTATTGTCGCTTTTTGGGGACGATTTCTGCTTTATCAGTAATTTTCTGAGTTTTATTCCCGTTATCTGCTGTCTTTACATGATGAATCTGCCTTTTTATGAGAAAAAAGCACATCTGTCGAATGCCTGGCAGGAGCTGAAGGAAGGATTTATGTATGTGAAAAGTGAGAAAACTATTTTTTCACAGCTTTTGCTGCTTTCTTTTTTCAGTTTAATGCTGATTCCTTTTACCACATTGCTTCCGGTGATCGCTAAAGAAGTATTTTCCGGAACTTCCAAGACTTTTACGGTGTTTGAAAGTGCGGTGGGAGTGGGTTCTTTGGTGAGCGCAGTTTATATGACCCGACTGAAACAAATGGGAAAACTGTATCGGATTATTGTTATTTCCAGCATGATTATGAGTGCCGGACTTTTCACGGTTTCACTAAGCCGAAATATTAATTTTGCTGTTTTAGGACTGGCTTTGAGTGGTCTCGGAATGATTTCCCAATCAGCGGCCATCAATACCTATGTTCAGCTTAATGCTCAGCCCGGAATGAGAGCCCGCGTCATCAGTTATTATATTATGGCATTTATCGGGATGACTCCCATTGGAAGTCTTTTGATCGGTTTTCTGGCAGAATACATAAGTACTCGAAATGTTCTTTTGATTGAAGGAGGAATGGGAATTTTAGCGACAATTGTTTTCATTATGTATACCAAAAGAAGCCGAAAACCGTCAATTCTTTGAGTTAAAATGTTTTAGGATCCAATTCAAACATTCTTCAGGATCCATAATGCTCCATGAATGCGGATGTCTGAAGCCTTCAGGACGAATACCCCTGTCATTGGTAATGATGAGGTCTGCGTTTTTATGACCTTTTAATTTCAATAAATTCATCATCGCGGTAATGTCTGTACAGTTGAGGTCGTAAAGATCTCTTCCTCTGTTTTTCACTTCCCAAATAATGCCGGGCTCTGTGTACATTAAAATAGGAATGTTCATCAGGTATTTAGCATTTCCGCCGTCTTTATCCCTGTAGGTAAACATGGATTGTTTTAAATATTTGTCTCTGTTTTTATCAGGTGTTCCGATTTCAGCTACCAGTTCTTTATTGAACATTCTAGCTTCGTTGACGGCCACTTCGGAAAAATTTCTGGCGATGTCTCTTTCCAGTCGGTAATACATATTTTCGTAATCCAGAGGAGGGTCTAAGGCAAAAATAGAGTTCGGTGTAAAATAGGTATTCTTATCTCGCACTGAACGTTCAGCGTAGGTAATGGCCAACATTCCACCACCTGAAAGCCCACCAATGGAGATTTTATTTTTAGAGATGTTAAATTTTTCAACATTATCTCTAGCAATCTGATCCAGTAGTTTCTGATCAGAATGATAAAAGAAATCACCATTTTCTTCCCAATTGGTGAAAATAACAAGGATATTTTTTTCGTAAGCCAGTTCATCAAGGTAAATCTGATTCATTACCCTTTCAGCAGTTTCGCCACCACCTGGTAAGACAATAAGCATTCCTTCAGGTTTCTTTTCCGGAACAATTCTGTAGTAAAAATTGTTGCTGTTTTTGAGAATGACTTTCTCTGCTTCTTGAGAAAATGCGTTGCTGAATATTAGGATGAATAATACAGTAAGAAAATGATATTTCATGGTTGAGTTTTTCTTTAATTAAATTAAAGACAATTGGCCTGACGAAAGTATTACATTAAAAACAAATTTTTGTTCAGAAACTCCAGTTCTTTTTTTGTTGGCTGATCTCTGACATCTATAAATTTCTTAAAATCAGGAATGTCATCGCAGAAAATAATATCAAATGTAAAACGGTCGTTTCCATAGAGGCCTCTGTGAATCATATTGGCAGAGAAAACAAGCAGATCTCTTCTGTTCAAAGGGCGCATTTTTCCTGTTGTGAGCTTATCACTGGGCTTTCTGCCGTTTAGTGAAAGTCGGGTTTCCAATTCCTCTTCTGAATCCCAAATTCTGTGGGAGGCGGGAACCAGCTCAATTCCTAATTCAGGTTTTAGCGGAATTCTGAAGTGGATCACATTTTGCCGACAGATATTTTCTTGCTGTTGTTCAAGGCTCATCCCTGTGTATTGAATGTCGCGATGCCAGTAGTTATTTTGTTCTTTATTAAAGGGATCAAAAAATAACTGAGTATTCAGAAATAAAGCTTTGTTGGGAAATAAGCCAGCAACAATATCGGCAATTTTCTCCTGAGAAATAAATCTGAAAATGTGTAACCTTTCATTCTCTTCAATATATTCGCTTGATGTGATGCTATGGCTATTGATGAGACCTGATTGGAACCCATTTTCGTTATTTTTTAGCCAAACATTATGAAACGGAATCAGTATTTTTTCCAAATCCTGTAATTCATTTTCTGTGAAAAAATCTTCTAGGTGTAAGTAACCGGATTCTTCGTAGTTTTCGGGCATGGGCTTAATTGTTATTTTAAAATTAAGGTATGCATTCTTTTCTTAACCAGCCCAATATTCTTGAATTTTTTAAATATATAAATGAATCCGAAAACAATGAAGAATAAAATAATGAGTGAAGTGGCTAATTTTTTCAATTCGTGTATTTTGATGAATATAAAGGTAAAGAAAAAACCGCTCTGAAACAGAACGGTAATTAAAATTTACTTCTCACTCATAATTTTATCCTTTTCCTTCTGAAATTCTTCATCAGATAAAACGCCTGAATCTTTTAATTCCTTAATTTTCTTCAGCTTGTCATATTTTGTTTCTGAATTTTGCTGCTGAGGTTTTTCGATAGGTAAAAATTCATTGGGAACAATGATTTCATGGGACTGTATGGCATTTTCTATATCCACTTCATAATTTATAATTCCGTTTCCTATTTTGGCATAATAGACAAAGCCGTTTCGCTTATTCCCTCTGGTCATTATTTTTTTAACTTTAAAAGTCAGCCCTGAATTGTTTCTTCTGAAAGAATTCGCCTGATTGGCCAACCCCTGATAACCTGTTGTTGAATAATAATTGAACATAGAAGATGCATTGGTTCGGATAAATTTAAAGTCTCCGTCATTCATGGAGCCTGTCCCGATTTTTAAATCCAGTCCTTCGTATACTTTGAAGCCCGTGGAAGTGGTTAAGGTGTCATTCTCAAATTTCGGACTGGTTTGGGAATATGAAATTCCAGAAATAAGTAAGGTGACGATCAGTGCAGCCTTTTTCATTGTTATATTTTTCATGATCAAAAATTGAAATTCAAAAATAAAACAAGTGAGGCAGGCTGCCTTACGGGAATCCTTATCTGTAAAGGATTTTTTTTATAAGAAACCGCTTCGATTTCCGGAGCGGTTCAATTGTTATTTTTACGTTATCCTTCCACAAATGGCGGGATTTCTGTAGGGATTCCTATGCTGTTAAGTTCTTTCCGTGCCGAATTTAATTCTTCGATGATAATGTTTTTTATATAATCTTCATTGTACATCGCTTTAATATCGACAAATGTTTCATTTTTTTTGTTTCCACCGGTTTTCCACGTAATCGATGTTGGGAAAGATTCGTCCTGTGTCCAGTCGGGACCTCCTTTCCAGTCTCCGTTGGTCGTTCTTTTTAAAGTTTTCTTTAAAAGATAAAATCCGGGCTGAACAGTCAAAGTTCGAAAACTGCTTTTTCCTGCCTGATTCCAATCTGTTTTGTAATAGGAGCAGACGGTCTTTTTATATTCTTCTCTTCGCGCTTTCATAAAAGCCTGAAAAATTCTTTTAATTTCTTTTTGTAAATTTTCTGCTTTTTCATTGTACGTAGATCCTGCCTGCGGTTTTTCACTGCCAAAATAATATAAATGCACCGCCCTCACTTCACTGGTAATTTTGCCCTTCATGATGTCATTAAATGTATCGGCCTGATTTTTACAACCGGTTGGTAGATCCTGTGCCTGAAAAGAATAGATACAAAGCATTAAAATAAATGCTGATATAATACGTGGTTTCATAATTTCTGAATTTTAAATGTTAGTAATTTTTGTTAATACCTGGTTTGCTGATTTAAAATTATGAAATAATTAAAAGTCAGTCCATTACCCTTTTGTGTAATATATAAACACAGTGCTTTGCAGGATTTGCTTACATCACTTATCTAATTTGATACTATGAATGTGGTTAACTGGTATTAAATTAGAATAATAGATTGTCTTTGCTTTTGATTCCTGTTTTTTGCAGGTTAGCTGGTGTCTGAAGTCTCTCTTTTCAAGTTCACATCACTTAAAAAACGTTCAATTGAAGCATTTCCCAACCTCAGATCGCCTTTCGAAAAAATTCTCCTCCTCTGGAGGAGTGTCAAAAATTCAAAGAATTTTTGACGAGGTGGTTCTTCCGAAGCTGCTCCCATCCATATGATAACATAACCTTGCCATCATCCACCATTTACCCCCCAACCTTATAGGTTTTCAAAACCTATAAGGTTTCCTTATCTAATAGAACATAATCCCATTCCACGTATCTTCAACTTCATGGTCTCCACTCCCCCCAAACCCACCGACCCTCAAACTCTACAACCCTCGCATACAAAACCCTCGCACAGAAAACCCTTTTAATCAAAAAAATCTCCCAATCAATCAGCTCGTTACGCTCAAATATGAACTCAAAGTAAACATTATGTTAAATAAATTAGGATTGTATTGTCCAAAGCTCCTATCTTTGCCCCACTGAAAACGAGAGTATATCAGTAAGCGCAGAAGAGCTTTTGAATAAGCAATAAATTAAAGATCACTTTAAGATAAACAAATAAAAACTACCAGTTTTTAATTTAAAATAATTTCAAAATTAAATTAGATAAAAGCTTGCGAGTTTAGAAAAAGTTTGTATCTTTGCAGTCCGGTAAAACGGGGAGCAGGAGTGAGGTTGATAAATAATAAACGAAGAGTTAAGGTCATCAAAAAACTTTAAAATTTTCTTCATAAAAATTTGGTCAATAAGAAATAAGTTATTACTTTTGCACTCGCAAATACGGGACGACACTGACAGAAAGATTGTCCTGGTAAAAAAGCGAAAGAACGAAGTTCATTGAAATATAATATAACAACCAAGTAAGGAAAAACTAAAGCGTCAAAACTTTGAGTGAGTCAGAACAAACATACAATGGAGAGTTTGATCCTGGCTCAGGATGAACGCTAGCGGGAGGCCTAACACATGCAAGCCGAGCGGTATTTGTCTTTCGGGACAGAGAGAGCGGCGTACGGGTGCGGAACACGTGTGCAACCTGCCTTTATCAGGGGGATAGCCTTTCGAAAGGAAGATTAATACCCCATAATATATTGATTGGCATCAATTAATATTGAAAACTCCGGTGGATAGAGATGGGCACGCGCAAGATTAGATAGTTGGTAGGGTAACGGCCTACCAAGTCATTGATCTTTAGGGGGCCTGAGAGGGTGATCCCCCACACTGGTACTGAGACACGGACCAGACTCCTACGGGAGGCAGCAGTGAGGAATATTGGACAATGGGTTAGCGCCTGATCCAGCCATCCCGCGTGAAGGACGACGGCCCTATGGGTTGTAAACTTCTTTTGTATAGGGATAAACCTACTCTCGTGAGAGTAGCTGAAGGTACTATACGAATAAGCACCGGCTAACTCCGTGCCAGCAGCCGCGGTAATACGGAGGGTGCAAGCGTTATCCGGATTTATTGGGTTTAAAGGGTCCGTAGGCGGATCTGTAAGTCAGTGGTGAAATCTCACAGCTTAACTGTGAAACTGCCATTGATACTGCAGTTCTTGAGTAAGGTAGAAGTGGCTGGAATAAGTAGTGTAGCGGTGAAATGCATAGATATTACTTAGAACACCAATTGCGAAGGCAGGTCACTATGTCTTAACTGACGCTGATGGACGAAAGCGTGGGGAGCGAACAGGATTAGATACCCTGGTAGTCCACGCCGTAAACGATGCTAACTCGTTTTTGGGTCTTCGGATTCAGAGACTAAGCGAAAGTGATAAGTTAGCCACCTGGGGAGTACGAACGCAAGTTTGAAACTCAAAGGAATTGACGGGGGCCCGCACAAGCGGTGGATTATGTGGTTTAATTCGATGATACGCGAGGAACCTTACCAAGGCTTAAATGGGAATTGACAGACGCAGAAATGTGTTTTTCTTCGGACAATTTTCAAGGTGCTGCATGGTTGTCGTCAGCTCGTGCCGTGAGGTGTTAGGTTAAGTCCTGCAACGAGCGCAACCCCTGTCACTAGTTGCCATCATTAAGTTGGGGACTCTAGTGAGACTGCCTACGCAAGTAGAGAGGAAGGTGGGGATGACGTCAAATCATCACGGCCCTTACGCCTTGGGCCACACACGTAATACAATGGCCGGTACAGAGGGCAGCTACCTAGCGATAGGATGCAAATCTCGAAAGCCGGTCTCAGTTCGGATTGGAGTCTGCAACTCGACTCTATGAAGCTGGAATCGCTAGTAATCGCGCATCAGCCATGGCGCGGTGAATACGTTCCCGGGCCTTGTACACACCGCCCGTCAAGCCATGGAAGTCTGGGGTACCTGAAGTCGGTGACCGTAACAGGAGCTGCCTAGGGTAAAACAGGTAACTAGGGCTAAGTCGTAACAAGGTAGCCGTACCGGAAGGTGCGGCTGGAACATCTCATTTTAGAGCGTCTTTAGACGTTAAACAAAATTAGTATCGCAAGATACACAAGTACTTACTTAAAGTAAAGCTTTAGTTTTTTGTTTGGTTGATTATATAAAAAATATAAAACCCACTAGAAATTAGTATAGGGATAGAGAGATTTTAGATTATAAATTATAGATTTTAGATTTAAAAAGCATTTAAAATTTTCAATTTAAAATTTAAAATTATAACGAAGTCTCGTAGCTCAGCTGGTTAGAGCGCTACACTGATAATGTAGAGGTCGGCAGTTCGAGCCTGCCCGAGACTACTAATTTTGAGTATAAGAGTTTTAGAGTATAAGGGAATATGAGTTTAACGCTCAAACTCTCCCACACTACTACTCATACACTCAACTAGAGGGGGAATTAGCTCAGCTGGCTAGAGCGCCTGCCTTGCACGCAGGAGGTCAAGGGTTCGACTCCCTTATTCTCCACAGTTTTGGAAGTTTGATTTAAAAGTTACGATTGGAGCCAAAAACAACAATTGTTCATCAAACGGAAGAGAAGAAATTAAGATCATTGACATTAACGGTAAAGACATCACAAAGAGAAAACCGAGCACTTATAAGTGCTTGAGTAACCTAAAAATAGGAAAGAAATCGTTAAGGGCGTATGGCGGATGCCTAGGCTTTCAGAGGCGAAGAAGGACGTGGTAAGCTGCGAAAAGCTGCGGGGATTGGCACACACGAATAGATCCGCAGATGTCCGAATGGGGCAACCCGGCAGGTTGAAGACCTGTCACCTCGTAAGAGGAGCAAACCAGGAGAACTGAAACATCTAAGTACCCTGAGGAAAAGAAATCGAAGAGATTCCGTAAGTAGTGGCGAGCGAAAGCGGATTAGCCCAAAAGTTTTTATATATTTAGAAGAATGTTCTGGAAAGAACAGCCATAGACGGTGATAGCCCGGTATTCGAAAGGTATATTAAGATGATAAATGAGTATGGCGGGACACGTGAAATCCTGTCTGAATATGGGGGGACCATCCTCCAAGGCTAAATACTCCTGAAAGACCGATAGTGAACAAGTACTGTGAAGGAAAGGTGAAAAGCACTTCGAATAGAAGGGTGAAATAGAACCTGAAACCGTACGCCTACAAGCGGTCGGAGCCCACAAGTTGGGTGACGGCGTGCCTTTTGCATAATGAGCCTACGAGTTAATTTTACTAGCGAGGTTAAGTAATTAAGTTACGGAGCCGGAGCGAAAGCGAGTCTGAATAGGGCGCATAGTTAGTAGGATTAGACGCGAAACCTTGTGATCTACCCATGGGCAGGTTGAAGCTTTGGTAACACAAAGTGGAGGACCGAACCGGTTGACGTTGAAAAGTCTTCGGATGACCTGTGGGTAGGGGTGAAAGGCCAATCAAACTGGGAGATAGCTCGTACTCTCCGAAATGCATTTAGGTGCAGCGTCGTAAAAAAGTTTATTAGAGGTAGAGCGACTGATTGGATGCGGGGGAGTCAAATCCTACCAATTCCTGACAAACTCCGAATGCTAATAAATGTTCTGCGGCAGTGAGGGCATGGGTGCTAAGGTCCATGTCCGAGAGGGAAAGAACCCAGACCAACAGCTAAGGTCCCCAAATATATGTTAAGTTGAAGCAACGCGGTTGGACTGCATTGACAGCTAGGATGTTGGCTTGGAAGCAGCCATTCATTTAAAGAGTGCGTAACAGCTCACTAGTCGAGCGGTCCGGCATGGATAATAATCGGGCATAAACATATTACCGAAGCTATGGATTTGTAATTTATTACATCTGGTAGGAGAGCATTCTGTTTGCGCCGAAGCAGTATCGTGAGGTATTGTGGAGCGGACAGAAAAGAAAATGTAGGCATAAGTAACGATAAAGGGGGCGAGAAACCCCCTCACCGAAAGACTAAGGTTTCCTCAGCCATGCTAATCAGCTGAGGGTTAGTCGGGACCTAACGCGAACCCGAAAGGGGTAGTGGATGGACAATGGGTTAATATTCCCATACTTGCTCACATTAAAAAGGGGACGGTTCGATGTAGCTACTGGAGACTGACGGAATAGTCAAGGCCTAGCCTTCGGGCGAAGCTGCTGTAGTGAACTCGGATCCAAGAAAAGCCGAAGTGAAGCAACCCGTACCAAAACCGACACAGGTAGTCGAGGAGAGAATCCTAAGGTGCTCGAGTGAGTCGTGGCTAAGGAACTAGGCAAAATAGTCTCGTAACTTCGGAAGAAGAGACGCCATCAGCAATGGTGGCCGCAGTGAAGAGGCCCAGGCGACTGTTTATCAAAAACACAGGACTCTGCTAAATCGAAAGATGCTGTATAGGGTCTGACACCTGCCCGGTGCTGGAAGGTTAAGGAAGGGCGTTAGCGTAAGCGAAGCGTTTGACTGAAGCCCCAGTAAACGGCGGCCGTAACTATAACGGTCCTAAGGTAGCGAAATTCCTTGTCGGGTAAGTTCCGACCTGCACGAATGGTGTAACGATCTGGGCACTGTCTCAGCCACGAGCTCGGTGAAATTGTAGTATCGGTGAAGATGCCGATTACCCGCAATGGGACGAAAAGACCCTGTGAACCTTTACTATAACTTCGTATTGACTTTGAGTAAGTAATGTGTAGGATAGGTGGGAGACTTTGAAGCAGGCACGCTAGTGTTTGTGGAGTCAACGTTGAAATACCACCCTTTACTTACTTGGAGCCTAACTTCTTTTAGAAGGACATTGCGTGGTGGGTAGTTTGACTGGGGTGGTCGCCTCCAAAAGAGTAACGGAGGCTTTCAAAGGTACCCTCAGCACGCTTGGTAACCGTGCGTAGAGTGTAATGGCATAAGGGTGCTTGACTGTGAGACCAACAAGTCGATCAGGTGCGAAAGCAGGACATAGTGATCCGGTGGTTCCGTATGGAAGGGCCATCGCTCATAGGATAAAAGGTACTCCGGGGATAACAGGCTAGTCTCCCCCAAGAGCTCACATCGACGGGGAGGTTCGGCACCTCGATGTCGGCTCGTCACATCCTGGGGCTGGAGAAGGTCCCAAGGGTTGGGCTGTTCGCCCATTAAAGTGGCACGCGAGCTGGGTTCAGAACGTCGTGAGACAGTTCGGTCTCTATCTATTGCGGGCGTTAGATGTTTGAGAGGGCTTGATTCTAGTACGAGAGGACCGAATTGAACAAACCTCTGGTGTATCAGTTGTACCGCCAGGTGCACCGCTGAGTAGCTACGTTTGGAAGAGATAAGCACTGAAAGCATATAAGTGCGAAACTCGCCTCAAGATGAGACATCTTTTAAGGGTCGTGGGAGATGACCACGTTGATAGGCTACAGGTGTAAAGTTGGTAACAGCATAGCCGAGTAGTACTAATTACCCGTAGATTTATAGCCTATTGGTTGCTATTAAACAAGCCTTATAAGTGCGCCACTGGTTTTGCCTTTGTGATGAAATTTACCGATACATATAATTTAAGAATGTACCATTTAACCAATGTAACAATAATTGTAAGAAATAAAATTAATTGTTACACTGTTACATTAACTACATTGTTATATTAAACCATATTTAGGGTGGTTTTAGCGGTGGGGCTCACCTGTTCCCATTCCGAACACAGAAGTTAAGCCCACCAGCGCCGATGGTACTGCTAACGCGGGAGAGTAGGTCGCCGCCAGTTTTTATTAAAAAGTCTCATACTTTAATTAGTATGAGACTTTTTTTTTGCTCGAAACTCAAACAAAGTTACCTTTGCCAGATGCCAGATGCCAGATGCCAGATGCCAGATGTCAGACGCTAGAAGCTAGAAGCGGGAGAGCCCCGGAGGGGCGATCTGTTAATAGCTCCAGATGTTGACCCGGTGAAAAAGCTCCGTAGGAGCGACCTGTTACTATAAAGAAATCTGCGAATAGGTAAAGTAAATTCCAATCGCAAATAATTAGCAATCTTAATAGATAGGATTACATTTTTGCTTCCGCCGATCCTTTTTATGACCGTAATAATCACAGACAATCTCCGAAAGCCTAAAGAAGCAAACCAACTCTATGATCTATGGGAAATGAAAATATCATTCGTGCATTCGTGGCAATAAAAAATTATCATGTCTCCCATTGATACTTATATTTTTGCTAGACGCTAGACGCTAGACGCTAGACGCTAGACGCTAGACGCTAGACGCTAGACGCTAGACGCTAGAAGCGGGAGAGCCCCGGAGGGGCGATCTGTTAATAGCCCCAGATGTTGACCCGGCGAAAAAGCTCCGTAGGAGCGACCTGTTACTATAAGAAATCTGCGAATAGGTAAGGTAAATTCTAATCGCAAATAATTAGCAATCTTAATAAATGAGATTATATTTTAGGTTTCACCGATCCTTTTATGACCGTAAAATCAAAGACAATCTCCGAAAGCCTAAAGAAGCAAACCAACTCTATGATCTATAGGAAATGAAAATATCATTCGTGCATTCGTGGCAATAAAAAATTGTCATGTCTGCCATTGATACTTGTATTTTTGCTAGAAGCTAGAAGCTAGAAGCTAGAAGCTAGAAGCTAGAAGCTAGAAGCGGGAGAAGTCTGTTTATATACTAGAGATGTTTTAAAATCCGAGCACTCCATCCTATACTCTAGAAAATGGACACGAAGTGGCTATAAACCTGTTAATTTTATTTTTAAATTATAGATTGCAATTTCAACTAAGAATACGTCTTTGTAATAGATCTTACCGTTAAAACAATATTTAGGAGGACACAAAAGAATCAGATAAATTTTGTAACAATTAATTAAGCTTGTCTTTATGATGGGGCTTCTGTAAAAAATTAGAGATTAAATAAAAATCGATTTAATTTTTGACGATTAAGTCCACCAATTTTTTTCCCCACTGGATATTTAAGTTCTTACCAAGCTGTCCCACTCATAAGAGCCCGCTCAACAGTTAAACACCAAGATTCTTTAAACCTCGTGTATTTGTGGCTATAAAATATTTTCAGTATCATCTGTGGGAATCCGTGCAATCGGCGGGAAATAAAATAAGCTCAATATTTTGCGTAATACTTCTCCCAAATTTTTTATTTAAGCTGCTATCACAGTAATAGGAAAGGGAACTCCCTAGAAGCGAACTGTTAATAGGCTCAATATTATTTTTATAATCAAACCCTGTAAAGGCAACCTGCTTATGATCCTAATAAGAATCTTTAAAGGAAATAATCTATTATGAAAGGCAAAAATTTTCTGACAACTATTCTTCAAATGTATATACTGCCAATCCTTTTTTTTTTTGCTAAATGCTAAATGCTAAATGCTAAATGCTTCTTTAATCACTTTTCTACACGATAAAAATACATTTTACAATATAGTTCACAATATGATCATTTATGTGGATAAGTAGGAGTTCGCTTATAATGTATATGATATCAATAGTTTAAATGTTATTTTTTTCCACAATTATTTTTCAATGATAATGTTATGTTAAATAAATTAGGATTGTATTGTCCAAAGCTCCTATCTTTGCCCCACTGAAAACGAGAGTATATCAGTAAGCGCAGAAGAGCTTTTGAATAAGCAATAAATTAAAGATCACTTTAAGATAAACAAATAAAAACTACCAGTTTTTAATTTAAAATAATTTCAAAATTAAATTAGATAAAAGCTTGCGAGTTTAGAAAAAGTTTGTATCTTTGCAGTCCGGTAAAACGGGGAGCAGGAGTGAGGTTGATAAATAATAAACGAAGAGTTAAGGTCATCAAAAAACTTTAAAATTTTCTTCATAAAAATTTGGTCAATAAGAAATAAGTTATTACTTTTGCACTCGCAAATACGGGACGACACTGACAGAAAGATTGTCCTGGTAAAAAAGCGAAAGAACGAAGTTCATTGAAATATAATATAACAACCAAGTAAGGAAAAACTAAAGCGTCAAAACTTTGAGTGAGTCAGAACAAACATACAATGGAGAGTTTGATCCTGGCTCAGGATGAACGCTAGCGGGAGGCCTAACACATGCAAGCCGAGCGGTATTTGTCTTTCGGGACAGAGAGAGCGGCGTACGGGTGCGGAACACGTGTGCAACCTGCCTTTATCAGGGGGATAGCCTTTCGAAAGGAAGATTAATACCCCATAATATATTGATTGGCATCAATTAATATTGAAAACTCCGGTGGATAGAGATGGGCACGCGCAAGATTAGATAGTTGGTAGGGTAACGGCCTACCAAGTCATTGATCTTTAGGGGGCCTGAGAGGGTGATCCCCCACACTGGTACTGAGACACGGACCAGACTCCTACGGGAGGCAGCAGTGAGGAATATTGGACAATGGGTTAGCGCCTGATCCAGCCATCCCGCGTGAAGGACGACGGCCCTATGGGTTGTAAACTTCTTTTGTATAGGGATAAACCTACTCTCGTGAGAGTAGCTGAAGGTACTATACGAATAAGCACCGGCTAACTCCGTGCCAGCAGCCGCGGTAATACGGAGGGTGCAAGCGTTATCCGGATTTATTGGGTTTAAAGGGTCCGTAGGCGGATCTGTAAGTCAGTGGTGAAATCTCACAGCTTAACTGTGAAACTGCCATTGATACTGCAGTTCTTGAGTAAGGTAGAAGTGGCTGGAATAAGTAGTGTAGCGGTGAAATGCATAGATATTACTTAGAACACCAATTGCGAAGGCAGGTCACTATGTCTTAACTGACGCTGATGGACGAAAGCGTGGGGAGCGAACAGGATTAGATACCCTGGTAGTCCACGCCGTAAACGATGCTAACTCGTTTTTGGGTCTTCGGATTCAGAGACTAAGCGAAAGTGATAAGTTAGCCACCTGGGGAGTACGAACGCAAGTTTGAAACTCAAAGGAATTGACGGGGGCCCGCACAAGCGGTGGATTATGTGGTTTAATTCGATGATACGCGAGGAACCTTACCAAGGCTTAAATGGGAATTGACAGACGCAGAAATGTGTTTTTCTTCGGACAATTTTCAAGGTGCTGCATGGTTGTCGTCAGCTCGTGCCGTGAGGTGTTAGGTTAAGTCCTGCAACGAGCGCAACCCCTGTCACTAGTTGCCATCATTAAGTTGGGGACTCTAGTGAGACTGCCTACGCAAGTAGAGAGGAAGGTGGGGATGACGTCAAATCATCACGGCCCTTACGCCTTGGGCCACACACGTAATACAATGGCCGGTACAGAGGGCAGCTACCTAGCGATAGGATGCAAATCTCGAAAGCCGGTCTCAGTTCGGATTGGAGTCTGCAACTCGACTCTATGAAGCTGGAATCGCTAGTAATCGCGCATCAGCCATGGCGCGGTGAATACGTTCCCGGGCCTTGTACACACCGCCCGTCAAGCCATGGAAGTCTGGGGTACCTGAAGTCGGTGACCGTAACAGGAGCTGCCTAGGGTAAAACAGGTAACTAGGGCTAAGTCGTAACAAGGTAGCCGTACCGGAAGGTGCGGCTGGAACATCTCATTTTAGAGCGTCTTTGGACGATAAACAAAATTAGTATCGCAAGATACACAAGTACTTACTTAAAGTAAAGCTTTAGTTTTTTGTTTGGTTGATTATATAAAAAATATAAAACCCACTAGAAATTAGTATAGGGATAGAGAGATTTTAGATTATAAATTATAGATTTTAGATTTAAAAAGCATTTAAAATTTTCAATTTAAAATTTAAAATTATAACGAAGTCTCGTAGCTCAGCTGGTTAGAGCGCTACACTGATAATGTAGAGGTCGGCAGTTCGAGCCTGCCCGAGACTACTAATTTTGAGTATAAGAGTTTTAGAGTATAAGGGAATATGAGTTTAACGCTCAAACTCTCCCACACTACTACTCATACACTCAACTAGAGGGGGAATTAGCTCAGCTGGCTAGAGCGCCTGCCTTGCACGCAGGAGGTCAAGGGTTCGACTCCCTTATTCTCCACAGTTTTGGAAGTTTGATTTAAAAGTTACGATTGGAGCCAAAAACAACAATTGTTCATCAAACGGAAGAGAAGAAATTAAGATCATTGACATTAACGGTAAAGACATCACAAAGAGAAAACCGAGCACTTATAAGTGCTTGAGTAACCTAAAAATAGGAAAGAAATCGTTAAGGGCGTATGGCGGATGCCTAGGCTTTCAGAGGCGAAGAAGGACGTGGTAAGCTGCGAAAAGCTGCGGGGATTGGCACACACGAATAGATCCGCAGATGTCCGAATGGGGCAACCCGGCAGGTTGAAGACCTGTCACCTCGTAAGAGGAGCAAACCAGGAGAACTGAAACATCTAAGTACCCTGAGGAAAAGAAATCGAAGAGATTCCGTAAGTAGTGGCGAGCGAAAGCGGATTAGCCCAAAAGTTTTTATATATTTAGAAGAATGTTCTGGAAAGAACAGCCATAGACGGTGATAGCCCGGTATTCGAAAGGTATATTAAGATGATAAATGAGTATGGCGGGACACGTGAAATCCTGTCTGAATATGGGGGGACCATCCTCCAAGGCTAAATACTCCTGAAAGACCGATAGTGAACAAGTACTGTGAAGGAAAGGTGAAAAGCACTTCGAATAGAAGGGTGAAATAGAACCTGAAACCGTACGCCTACAAGCGGTCGGAGCCCACAAGTTGGGTGACGGCGTGCCTTTTGCATAATGAGCCTACGAGTTAATTTTACTAGCGAGGTTAAGTAATTAAGTTACGGAGCCGGAGCGAAAGCGAGTCTGAATAGGGCGCATAGTTAGTAGGATTAGACGCGAAACCTTGTGATCTACCCATGGGCAGGTTGAAGCTTTGGTAACACAAAGTGGAGGACCGAACCGGTTGACGTTGAAAAGTCTTCGGATGACCTGTGGGTAGGGGTGAAAGGCCAATCAAACTGGGAGATAGCTCGTACTCTCCGAAATGCATTTAGGTGCAGCGTCGTAAAAAAGTTTATTAGAGGTAGAGCGACTGATTGGATGCGGGGGAGTCAAATCCTACCAATTCCTGACAAACTCCGAATGCTAATAAATGTTCTGCGGCAGTGAGGGCATGGGTGCTAAGGTCCATGTCCGAGAGGGAAAGAACCCAGACCAACAGCTAAGGTCCCCAAATATATGTTAAGTTGAAGCAACGCGGTTGGACTGCATTGACAGCTAGGATGTTGGCTTGGAAGCAGCCATTCATTTAAAGAGTGCGTAACAGCTCACTAGTCGAGCGGTCCGGCATGGATAATAATCGGGCATAAACATATTACCGAAGCTATGGATTTGTAATTTATTACATCTGGTAGGAGAGCATTCTGTTTGCGCCGAAGCAGTATCGTGAGGTATTGTGGAGCGGACAGAAAAGAAAATGTAGGCATAAGTAACGATAAAGGGGGCGAGAAACCCCCTCACCGAAAGACTAAGGTTTCCTCAGCCATGCTAATCAGCTGAGGGTTAGTCGGGACCTAACGCGAACCCGAAAGGGGTAGTGGATGGACAATGGGTTAATATTCCCATACTTGCTCACATTAAAAAGGGGACGGTTCGATGTAGCTACTGGAGACTGACGGAATAGTCAAGGCCTAGCCTTCGGGCGAAGCTGCTGTAGTGAACTCGGATCCAAGAAAAGCCGAAGTGAAGCAACCCGTACCAAAACCGACACAGGTAGTCGAGGAGAGAATCCTAAGGTGCTCGAGTGAGTCGTGGCTAAGGAACTAGGCAAAATAGTCTCGTAACTTCGGAAGAAGAGACGCCATCAGCAATGGTGGCCGCAGTGAAGAGGCCCAGGCGACTGTTTATCAAAAACACAGGACTCTGCTAAATCGAAAGATGCTGTATAGGGTCTGACACCTGCCCGGTGCTGGAAGGTTAAGGAAGGGCGTTAGCGTAAGCGAAGCGTTTGACTGAAGCCCCAGTAAACGGCGGCCGTAACTATAACGGTCCTAAGGTAGCGAAATTCCTTGTCGGGTAAGTTCCGACCTGCACGAATGGTGTAACGATCTGGGCACTGTCTCAGCCACGAGCTCGGTGAAATTGTAGTATCGGTGAAGATGCCGATTACCCGCAATGGGACGAAAAGACCCTGTGAACCTTTACTATAACTTCGTATTGACTTTGAGTAAGTAATGTGTAGGATAGGTGGGAGACTTTGAAGCAGGCACGCTAGTGTTTGTGGAGTCAACGTTGAAATACCACCCTTTACTTACTTGGAGCCTAACTTCTTTTAGAAGGACATTGCGTGGTGGGTAGTTTGACTGGGGTGGTCGCCTCCAAAAGAGTAACGGAGGCTTTCAAAGGTACCCTCAGCACGCTTGGTAACCGTGCGTAGAGTGTAATGGCATAAGGGTGCTTGACTGTGAGACCAACAAGTCGATCAGGTGCGAAAGCAGGACATAGTGATCCGGTGGTTCCGTATGGAAGGGCCATCGCTCATAGGATAAAAGGTACTCCGGGGATAACAGGCTAGTCTCCCCCAAGAGCTCACATCGACGGGGAGGTTCGGCACCTCGATGTCGGCTCGTCACATCCTGGGGCTGGAGAAGGTCCCAAGGGTTGGGCTGTTCGCCCATTAAAGTGGCACGCGAGCTGGGTTCAGAACGTCGTGAGACAGTTCGGTCTCTATCTATTGCGGGCGTTAGATGTTTGAGAGGGCTTGATTCTAGTACGAGAGGACCGAATTGAACAAACCTCTGGTGTATCAGTTGTACCGCCAGGTGCACCGCTGAGTAGCTACGTTTGGAAGAGATAAGCACTGAAAGCATATAAGTGCGAAACTCGCCTCAAGATGAGACATCTTTTAAGGGTCGTGGGAGATGACCACGTTGATAGGCTACAGGTGTAAAGTTGGTAACAGCATAGCCGAGTAGTACTAATTACCCGTAGATTTATAGCCTATTGGTTGCTATTAAACAAGCCTTATAAGTGCGCCACTGGTTTTGCCTTTGTGATGAAATTTACCGATACATATAATTTAAGAATGTACCATTTAACCAATGTAACAATAATTGTAAGAAATAAAATTAATTGTTACACTGTTACATTAACTACATTGTTATATTAAACCATATTTAGGGTGGTTTTAGCGGTGGGGCTCACCTGTTCCCATTCCGAACACAGAAGTTAAGCCCACCAGCGCCGATGGTACTGCTAACGCGGGAGAGTAGGTCGCCGCCAGTTTTTATTAAAAAGTCTCATACTTTAATTAGTATGAGACTTTTTTTTGCTCGAAACTCAAACAAAGTTACCTTTGCCAGATGCCAGATGCCAGATGCCAGATGCCAGATGTCAGACGCTAGACGCTAGAAGCGGGAGAGCCCCGGAGGGGCGATCTGTTAATAGCCCCAGATGTTGACCCGGCGAAAAAGCTCCGTAGGAGCGACCTGTTACTATAAAGAAATCTGCGAATAGGTAAAGTAAATTCCAATCGCAAATAATTAGCAATCTTAATAAATGAGATTATATTTTAGGTTTCACCGGTCCTTTTATGACCGTAAAATCAAAGACAATCTCCGAAAGCCTAAAGAAGCAAACCAACTCTATGATCTATGGGAAATGAAAATATCATTTGTGCATTCGTGGCAATAAAAAATTGTCATGTCTCCCATTGATACTTATATTTTTGCTAGACGCTAGACGCTAGACGCTAGACGCTAGAAGCGGGAGAGCCCCGGAGGGGCGATCTGTTAATAGCCCCAGATGTTGACCCGGCGAAAAAGCTCCGTAGGAGCGACCTGTTACTATAAGAAATCTGCGAATAGGTAAGGTAAATTCTAATCGCAAATAATTAGCAATCTTAATAAATGAGATTATATTTTAGGTTTCACCGGTCCTTTTATGACCGTAAAATCAAAGACAATCTCCGAAAGCCTAAAGAAGCAAACCAACTCTATGATCTATGGGAAATGAAAATATCATTCGTGCATTCGTGGCAATAAAAAATTGTCATGTCTCCCATTGATACTTGTATTTTTGCCAGAAGCCAGAAGCCAGAAGCCAGAAGCTAGAAGCTAGAAGCCAGAAGCCAGAAGCTAGAAGCTAGAAGCTAGAAGCTAGAAGCGGGAGAAGTCTGTTTATATACTAGAGATGTTTTAAAATCCGAGCACTCCATCCTATACTCTAGAAAATGGACACGAAGTGGCTATAAACCTGTTAATTTTATTTTTAAATTATAGATTGCAATTTCAACTAAGAATACGTCTTTGTAATAGATCTTACCGTTAAAACAATATTTAGGAGGACACAAAAGAATCAGATAAATTTTGTAACAATTAATTAAGCTTGTCTTTATGATGGGGCTTCTGTAAAAAATTAGAGATTAAATAAAAATCGATTTAATTTTTGACGATTAAGTCCACCAATTTTTTTCCCCACTGGATATTTAAGTTCTTACCAAGCTGTCCCACTCATAAGAGCCCGCTCAACAGTTAAACACCAAGATTCTTTAAACCTCGTGTATTTGTGGCTATAAAATATTTTCAGTATCATCTGTGGGAATCCGTGCAATCGGCGGGAAATAAAATAAGCTCAATATTTTGCGTAATACTTCTCCCAAATTTTTTATTTAAGCTGCTATCACAGTAATAGGAAAGGGAACTCCCTAGAAGCGAACTGTTAATAGGCTCAATATTATTTTTATAATCAAACCCTGTAAAGGCAACCTGCTTATGATCCTAATAAGAATCTTTAAAGGAAATAATCTATTATGAAAGGCAAAAATTTTCTGACAACTATTCTTCAAATGTATATACTGCCAATCCTTTTTTTTTTTGCTAAATGCTAAATGCTAAATGCTAAATGCTTCTTTAATCACTTTTCTACACGATAAAAATACATTTTACAATATAGTTCACAATATGATCATTTATGTGGATAAGTAGGAGTTCGCTTATAATGTATATGATATCAATAGTTTAAATGTTATTTTTTTCCACAATTATTTTTCAATGATAATGTTATGTTAAATAAATTAGGATTGTATTGTCCAAAGCTCCTATCTTTGCCCCACTGAAAACGAGAGTATATCAGTAAGCGCAGAAGAGCTTTTGAATAAGCAATAAATTAAAGATCACTTTAAGATAAACAAATAAAAACTACCAGTTTTTAATTTAAAATAATTTCAAAATTAAATTAGATAAAAGCTTGCGAGTTTAGAAAAAGTTTGTATCTTTGCAGTCCGGTAAAACGGGGAGCAGGAGTGAGGTTGATAAATAATAAACGAAGAGTTAAGGTCATCAAAAAACTTTAAAATTTTCTTCATAAAAATTTGGTCAATAAGAAATAAGTTATTACTTTTGCACTCGCAAATACGGGACGACACTGACAGAAAGATTGTCCTGGTAAAAAAGCGAAAGAACGAAGTTCATTGAAATATAATATAACAACCAAGTAAGGAAAAACTAAAGCGTCAAAACTTTGAGTGAGTCAGAACAAACATACAATGGAGAGTTTGATCCTGGCTCAGGATGAACGCTAGCGGGAGGCCTAACACATGCAAGCCGAGCGGTATTTGTCTTTCGGGACAGAGAGAGCGGCGTACGGGTGCGGAACACGTGTGCAACCTGCCTTTATCAGGGGGATAGCCTTTCGAAAGGAAGATTAATACCCCATAATATATTGATTGGCATCAATTAATATTGAAAACTCCGGTGGATAGAGATGGGCACGCGCAAGATTAGATAGTTGGTAGGGTAACGGCCTACCAAGTCATTGATCTTTAGGGGGCCTGAGAGGGTGATCCCCCACACTGGTACTGAGACACGGACCAGACTCCTACGGGAGGCAGCAGTGAGGAATATTGGACAATGGGTTAGCGCCTGATCCAGCCATCCCGCGTGAAGGACGACGGCCCTATGGGTTGTAAACTTCTTTTGTATAGGGATAAACCTACTCTCGTGAGAGTAGCTGAAGGTACTATACGAATAAGCACCGGCTAACTCCGTGCCAGCAGCCGCGGTAATACGGAGGGTGCAAGCGTTATCCGGATTTATTGGGTTTAAAGGGTCCGTAGGCGGATCTGTAAGTCAGTGGTGAAATCTCACAGCTTAACTGTGAAACTGCCATTGATACTGCAGTTCTTGAGTAAGGTAGAAGTGGCTGGAATAAGTAGTGTAGCGGTGAAATGCATAGATATTACTTAGAACACCAATTGCGAAGGCAGGTCACTATGTCTTAACTGACGCTGATGGACGAAAGCGTGGGGAGCGAACAGGATTAGATACCCTGGTAGTCCACGCCGTAAACGATGCTAACTCGTTTTTGGGTCTTCGGATTCAGAGACTAAGCGAAAGTGATAAGTTAGCCACCTGGGGAGTACGAACGCAAGTTTGAAACTCAAAGGAATTGACGGGGGCCCGCACAAGCGGTGGATTATGTGGTTTAATTCGATGATACGCGAGGAACCTTACCAAGGCTTAAATGGGAATTGACAGACGCAGAAATGTGTTTTTCTTCGGACAATTTTCAAGGTGCTGCATGGTTGTCGTCAGCTCGTGCCGTGAGGTGTTAGGTTAAGTCCTGCAACGAGCGCAACCCCTGTCACTAGTTGCCATCATTAAGTTGGGGACTCTAGTGAGACTGCCTACGCAAGTAGAGAGGAAGGTGGGGATGACGTCAAATCATCACGGCCCTTACGCCTTGGGCCACACACGTAATACAATGGCCGGTACAGAGGGCAGCTACCTAGCGATAGGATGCAAATCTCGAAAGCCGGTCTCAGTTCGGATTGGAGTCTGCAACTCGACTCTATGAAGCTGGAATCGCTAGTAATCGCGCATCAGCCATGGCGCGGTGAATACGTTCCCGGGCCTTGTACACACCGCCCGTCAAGCCATGGAAGTCTGGGGTACCTGAAGTCGGTGACCGTAACAGGAGCTGCCTAGGGTAAAACAGGTAACTAGGGCTAAGTCGTAACAAGGTAGCCGTACCGGAAGGTGCGGCTGGAACATCTCATTTTAGAGCGTCTTTGGACGATAAACAAAATTAGTATCGCAAGATACACAAGTACTTACTTAAAGAGAAGCTTTAGTTTTTTGTTTGGTTGATTATATAAAAAATACAAAACCCACTAGAAATTAGTATAGGGAAGAGATTGAGAAAAGAACATGAGGAAAGGTATTACTTATTACTCATCGGCCATTACTCATAACAAAGTCTCGTAGCTCAGCTGGTTAGAGCGCTACACTGATAATGTAGAGGTCGGCAGTTCGAGCCTGCCCGAGACTACTAATTTTGAGTATAAGAGTTTTAGAGTATAAGGGAATATGAGTTTAACGCTCAAACTCTCCCACACTACTACTCATACACTCAACTAGAGGGGGAATTAGCTCAGCTGGCTAGAGCGCCTGCCTTGCACGCAGGAGGTCAAGGGTTCGACTCCCTTATTCTCCACAGTTTTGGAAGTTTGATTTAAAAGTTACGATTGGAGCCAAAAACAACAATTGTTCATCAAACGGAAGAGAAGAAATTAAGATCATTGACATTAACGGTAAAGACATCACAAAGAGAAAACCGAGCACTTATAAGTGCTTGAGTAACCTAAAAATAGGAAAGAAATCGTTAAGGGCGTATGGCGGATGCCTAGGCTTTCAGAGGCGAAGAAGGACGTGGTAAGCTGCGAAAAGCTGCGGGGATTGGCACACACGAATAGATCCGCAGATGTCCGAATGGGGCAACCCGGCAGGTTGAAGACCTGTCACCTCGTAAGAGGAGCAAACCAGGAGAACTGAAACATCTAAGTACCCTGAGGAAAAGAAATCGAAGAGATTCCGTAAGTAGTGGCGAGCGAAAGCGGATTAGCCCAAAAGTTTTTATATATTTAGAAGAATGTTCTGGAAAGAACAGCCATAGACGGTGATAGCCCGGTATTCGAAAGGTATATTAAGATGATAAATGAGTATGGCGGGACACGTGAAATCCTGTCTGAATATGGGGGGACCATCCTCCAAGGCTAAATACTCCTGAAAGACCGATAGTGAACAAGTACTGTGAAGGAAAGGTGAAAAGCACTTCGAATAGAAGGGTGAAATAGAACCTGAAACCGTACGCCTACAAGCGGTCGGAGCCCACAAGTTGGGTGACGGCGTGCCTTTTGCATAATGAGCCTACGAGTTAATTTTACTAGCGAGGTTAAGTAATTAAGTTACGGAGCCGGAGCGAAAGCGAGTCTGAATAGGGCGCATAGTTAGTAGGATTAGACGCGAAACCTTGTGATCTACCCATGGGCAGGTTGAAGCTTTGGTAACACAAAGTGGAGGACCGAACCGGTTGACGTTGAAAAGTCTTCGGATGACCTGTGGGTAGGGGTGAAAGGCCAATCAAACTGGGAGATAGCTCGTACTCTCCGAAATGCATTTAGGTGCAGCGTCGTAAAAAAGTTTATTAGAGGTAGAGCGACTGATTGGATGCGGGGGAGTCAAATCCTACCAATTCCTGACAAACTCCGAATGCTAATAAATGTTCTGCGGCAGTGAGGGCATGGGTGCTAAGGTCCATGTCCGAGAGGGAAAGAACCCAGACCAACAGCTAAGGTCCCCAAATATATGTTAAGTTGAAGCAACGCGGTTGGACTGCATTGACAGCTAGGATGTTGGCTTGGAAGCAGCCATTCATTTAAAGAGTGCGTAACAGCTCACTAGTCGAGCGGTCCGGCATGGATAATAATCGGGCATAAACATATTACCGAAGCTATGGATTTGTAATTTATTACATCTGGTAGGAGAGCATTCTGTTTGCGCCGAAGCAGTATCGTGAGGTATTGTGGAGCGGACAGAAAAGAAAATGTAGGCATAAGTAACGATAAAGGGGGCGAGAAACCCCCTCACCGAAAGACTAAGGTTTCCTCAGCCATGCTAATCAGCTGAGGGTTAGTCGGGACCTAACGCGAACCCGAAAGGGGTAGTGGATGGACAATGGGTTAATATTCCCATACTTGCTCACATTAAAAAGGGGACGGTTCGATGTAGCTACTGGAGACTGACGGAATAGTCAAGGCCTAGCCTTCGGGCGAAGCTGCTGTAGTGAACTCGGATCCAAGAAAAGCCGAAGTGAAGCAACCCGTACCAAAACCGACACAGGTAGTCGAGGAGAGAATCCTAAGGTGCTCGAGTGAGTCGTGGCTAAGGAACTAGGCAAAATAGTCTCGTAACTTCGGAAGAAGAGACGCCATCAGCAATGGTGGCCGCAGTGAAGAGGCCCAGGCGACTGTTTATCAAAAACACAGGACTCTGCTAAATCGAAAGATGCTGTATAGGGTCTGACACCTGCCCGGTGCTGGAAGGTTAAGGAAGGGCGTTAGCGTAAGCGAAGCGTTTGACTGAAGCCCCAGTAAACGGCGGCCGTAACTATAACGGTCCTAAGGTAGCGAAATTCCTTGTCGGGTAAGTTCCGACCTGCACGAATGGTGTAACGATCTGGGCACTGTCTCAGCCACGAGCTCGGTGAAATTGTAGTATCGGTGAAGATGCCGATTACCCGCAATGGGACGAAAAGACCCTGTGAACCTTTACTATAACTTCGTATTGACTTTGAGTAAGTAATGTGTAGGATAGGTGGGAGACTTTGAAGCAGGCACGCTAGTGTTTGTGGAGTCAACGTTGAAATACCACCCTTTACTTACTTGGAGCCTAACTTCTTTTAGAAGGACATTGCGTGGTGGGTAGTTTGACTGGGGTGGTCGCCTCCAAAAGAGTAACGGAGGCTTTCAAAGGTACCCTCAGCACGCTTGGTAACCGTGCGTAGAGTGTAATGGCATAAGGGTGCTTGACTGTGAGACCAACAAGTCGATCAGGTGCGAAAGCAGGACATAGTGATCCGGTGGTTCCGTATGGAAGGGCCATCGCTCATAGGATAAAAGGTACTCCGGGGATAACAGGCTAGTCTCCCCCAAGAGCTCACATCGACGGGGAGGTTCGGCACCTCGATGTCGGCTCGTCACATCCTGGGGCTGGAGAAGGTCCCAAGGGTTGGGCTGTTCGCCCATTAAAGTGGCACGCGAGCTGGGTTCAGAACGTCGTGAGACAGTTCGGTCTCTATCTATTGCGGGCGTTAGATGTTTGAGAGGGCTTGATTCTAGTACGAGAGGACCGAATTGAACAAACCTCTGGTGTATCAGTTGTACCGCCAGGTGCACCGCTGAGTAGCTACGTTTGGAAGAGATAAGCACTGAAAGCATATAAGTGCGAAACTCGCCTCAAGATGAGACATCTTTTAAGGGTCGTGGGAGATGACCACGTTGATAGGCTACAGGTGTAAAGTTGGTAACAGCATAGCCGAGTAGTACTAATTACCCGTAGATTTATAGCCTATTGGTTGCTATTAAACAAGCCTTATAAGTGCGCCACTGGTTTTGCCTTTGTGATGAAATTTACCGATACATATAATTTAAGAATGTACCATTTAACCAATGTAACAATAATTGTAAGAAATAAAATTAATTGTTACACTGTTACATTAACTACATTGTTATATTAAACCATATTTAGGGTGGTTTTAGCGGTGGGGCTCACCTGTTCCCATTCCGAACACAGAAGTTAAGCCCACCAGCGCCGATGGTACTGCTAACGCGGGAGAGTAGGTCGCCGCCAGTTTTTATTAAAAAGTCTCATACTTTAATTAGTATGAGACTTTTTTTTGCTCGAAACTCAAACAAAGTTACCTTTGCCAGATGCCAGATGCCAGATGCCAGATGCCAGATGTCAGACGCTAGACGCTAGAAGCGGGAGAGCCCCGGAGGGGCGATCTGTTAATAGCCCCAGATGTTGACCCGGCGAAAAAGCTCCGTAGGAGCGACCTGTTACTATAAAGAAATCTGCGAATAGGTAAAGTAAATTCCAATCGCAAATAATTAGCAATCTTAATAAATGAGATTATATTTTAGGTTTCACCGGTCCTTTTATGACCGTAAAATCAAAGACAATCTCCGAAAGCCTAAAGAAGCAAACCAACTCTATGATCTATGGGAAATGAAAATATCATTTGTGCATTCGTGGCAATAAAAAATTGTCATGTCTCCCATTGATACTTGTATTTTTGCCAGAAGCCAGAAGCCAGAAGCCAGAAGCCAGAAGCCAGAAGCCAGAAGCGGGAGAGCCCCGGAGGGGCGATCTGTTAATAGCTCCAGATGTTGACCCGGCGAAAAAGCTCCGTAGGAGCGACCTGTTACTATAAAGAAATCTGCGAATAGGTAAAGTAAATTCCAATCGCAAATAATTAGCAATCTTAATAAATGAGATTATATTTTAGGTTTCACCGGTCCTTTTATGACCGTAAAATCAAAGACAATCTCCGAAAGCCTAAAGAAGCAAACCAACTCTATGATCTATGGGAAATGAAAATATCATTTGTGCATTCGTGGCAATAAAAAATTGTCATGTCTCCCATTGATACTTGTATTTTTGCCAGAAGCCAGAAGCCAGAAGCCAGAAGCGGGAGAGCCCCGGAGGGGCGATCTGTTAATAGCTCCAGATGTTGACCCGGCGAAAAAGCTCCGTAGGAGCGACCTGTTACTATAAAGAAATCTGCGAATAGTTAAGGTAAATTCCAATCGCAAATAATTAGCAATCTTAATAAATGAGATTATATTTTTGCTTCCGCCGATCCTTTTTATGACCGTAAAATCAAAGACAATCTCCGAAAGCCTAAAGAAGCAAACCAACTCTATGATCTATGGGAAATGAAAATATCATTCGTGCATTCGTGGCAATAAAAAATTATCATGTCTCCCATTGATACTTATATTTTTGCTAGACGCTAGACGCTAGACGCTAGACGCTAGACGCTAGACGCTAGAAGCGGGAGAGCCCCGGAGGGGCGATCTGTTAATAGCTCCAGATGTTGACCCGGTGAAAAAGCTCCGTAGGAGCGACCTGTTACTATAAAGAAATCTGCGAATAGTTAAGGTAAATTCCAATCGCAAATAATTAGCAATCTTAATAGATAGGATTACATTTTTGCTTCCGCCGATCCTTTTTATGACCGTAAAATCAAAGATAATCTCCGAAAGCCTAAAGAAGCAAACCAACTCTATGATCTATGGGAAATAAAAATATTCGTGTATTCGTGGCAATAAAAAATTGTCATGTCTCCCATTGATACTTGTATTTTTGCCAGAAGCCAGACTTTTTAAACTACTCAGTGGGTGATCGGTAACTATGAATTCGGTAAGTGAATATCGTAAAAGTAAAACCTCCGATGCAGTTTCGGAGGTTTGATTCTCAGTCATTTGTGTATATAGGATTTTTGATTTTTTCATCATTTGTGTTTCAATGAATAATCAAAAGGTTAATTGTGTTGTTTGTCTTACTTTCTGATGCAAATATAGCAAGCTGTACTGAATTCTTCACGATAAAACTGGTAGATAAACGTCGGTCCTTTTGTAGATATTTATCGACAGGGGAGAGGTCTAGAAAGGATCTGCAGTTCGTTTCAGAACTGTTGAAGCTGCAATCGGATATAGTTGAGAATCATGAGTACAAAACATATCCCGATAATGCGCCACTGGATTCTATTGACTTTTTTAGCTCCGAATTTCCATACGCAGATTCTGTCGATAATAAGTAGAAGGATAACGGGCGGGATTCCATATAAAGCATAAAGTCCTGCCAATCCATCTGCTGCCGAAACGCTGTTGAAGGCAACAATAGCGAACAGGATAATCGCAATGATAGTCAGTAAACCTAAAATAAAGAATACAGTAAGTTTATTTTTGAACGTATGGGAAGATGTACTTTTCATATGATTATTTTTAGGTCATCTGAAAACTGATGTCCGAATCTTAAGAGGGTTCAATTAATTGATAATTTGTACTTCAGGATTACTTTTTAATATAGCTATATTTTCGTGCCATTTTTGAAGTTCTTCGTCGGTTAGTTTCACCCATTCTTTTACTTCTCCTACTATTTTTAAAGGATCTTGACTTCGGTAAGATCGGGTAGGGTTTCCTGGATATTTTTTATCAGTCACATTGGGATCATTTTCATATTCTCCAGTAGGCTCTACGATATAAATTCTTTCATCACAATCACCTTTTGCCAGTGCTGCGGCTAATCCGGCGCCGTTTTGTAGGGCTGTAAAATAAATGTGGTTCATAATAATTCCGTTATGATAATTAGACTCGAAACCGGCAGTTAATACATCTCCGATCGTAAGATCTGCTTTTGTGCCGTGATAAAATGGTCCTTTATCTTCAAGAGTATTTGTTATTTTTCTGCTTTTCAGCTGAAAGACATTTCCTTCAGGATCCAGACCGTCACAAAGCCAGAAATTATAATTATCAAAAGTTTTGATTTCACGCATTTGGATATTTTTTGAAATCAGTTCATTTCTGGCAGACACAATGTCGGTATCGATCTCGAAAATCAGCTTTGTATTATTTTCAAACTGATGGTCGTTTGGAATTTTTTTTAAATAATCCTCTCCGATCTTATGAAATCCAATATTTGAAGTGCCAGCATTCAACAGCGCCCAAGCCGAATCTTCTTCCATTATCTTTAAACTGAAATTTTCTACATAAAAATTTTTGATCAGTTCTACATTTTTCACATAGAATAAAGTAGTTTCTAATTTTGCTTTCATAAGGTATGAATTAATAGGACATTGTTATTTTAAACTAAATTTAAATTATATTTTTAAATAAGACTGTATTCTACATTAAAATCTGTTAAAACAGTTCCTCCACATTGGCTAGAATTTCGCAGTCGCAATAACCACCGTTTTCGGCTAACCATTTTAATACCGTATCGATATGTTGAATTTTATGATTTTCTAAAAATTCAAGGGTTATTGTATGGCTATGATCACAACCTTTATTTTCGAGCTGAGCATCCAGAAAATCGAAAAGTTTTTCAAAAGATGATCGATCCATGGGCAGGCTATTTTCAAACTCTTGTTGTTGTTTTTGCCTTAGTTCATTGAGAAATTGCTTTCTTCTTTCCTTTTCTTTTTTATCCATAATTTGTATTTTATTTAAACTGATAAGGATATCCAATTTCCTGAAGATCATTTTCCAGTTGTTCCCAATCTTCAAGTTCATCAACAATGCTTAAAACCATTTCTTTGGTTAATGTTTGTCCATTATAAATTTTTGTAACGGTCTCTAAAGGAATTCCGGATTCTTTATAACTATCTTCAAAATATTCAGTTGCCCAATCGATATAGGTTTGAGGATTTCCATTAAAAATTTTCAGTAATTCTTCAGAATGATCTTCACTATATTCGAGTTGCCCTGTTTGCCATTGATTCTCAGAATTCGCCCATAGACAAAAAGTAGTTCCGATAGAAGCTACAGGCTCTCCAAAAATAAATTCATAAAAAATGGAAGGTAAGTTTGCAGTCAATTTTTGCTTGTTTGGTTGTGGATATTCATGTGCAAAACCATTGATGACGCAGCCATTTTTGGTAAATAAAATCAACATCTGATTGCCCGAACCGTCACGCATTTCGAAAAACTCTTCATGATCCGACCAATCTTTATTATACGAATAATATCGATATTCCCATTCCTGAGAAAGGATAGAATCTAATACAGAAAGAGCCTTGCAAAGATTTTGCAGTTTTTGAGGAGAGGGTAGGAGTGATGGGTTTTTTATGGAAATCATGGTTTTATTTAAAGAATCTAATGTAGATAAAAATAACTAAAAAAAGAGTGGTTGATACTTTTGCCGAAATTTTATTTATCGTTTATTTTCTCTCTTTTAAGAGTGATTTTCTTCAACCATTCATTATATTTAGCAACATGTTCTTTCGTTGCAAATGGTTTTAAAAGAACTACTCTTTCAGCTAGTTTTTTATCAGAAACATTTAACACTTTATTATAAATAGCATCCTTTTTGAGATCTTTTTTCGTGTAGATTTTTGAGGAATTTATTTTCAATTTTATACTGTTTGAATAATAAATTTCATCTTTAAAAAGAAATTTTATTCGAATTTCAGTAGGAGATTTTCCTTTTATATAATTGATTTCTGTTTCCGTATGTTCCTTTGGAGCAATCACCAAGTTTTCAAAATAACTATTCCCACAAGTTGAATATTTCCAAAATTCAAGTGGCTGCCAAACCCCTGATTTATTCTTGAATTCTTTAATCATAAAAAATTTTGAATCCTGTGTATTGACAGATAAAGAATCTTCGGTTACATTTTTTACTTCAACATGAATCGCAGAATCATTTTTAATTTTTGCGAAAATTTCTATAGCTTTTTCTGTTTGTGCAAAAACAAGAATATTGATAAAAATTGTTAGAAAAGTGATTCGTGACTTCATGGGTTATTATTCAGTGAAACTAAGCTACGAAATTTTTATTTTACTAAACTTTAATCTCCACCCAATTTATCCAAACCTGTTCTCTTTCAGGGCTGTTTTCAAAGCTATTCAAAATAAATTCACGATTGTATGTTGCTTTTCCTTTAAAGTATAATTTTCCGTTAATGAAAATTTTCACATCCTTTTTCAAATCAACCATTTCAGGTGAAATATTGATAGAAAGTGACGAAATATTTGAGGTTTCTATCCGAAATATATTATTCTGATACTCTGCTTTTACTTTCCCTGATTTTCTTGGAAAATCGAACGCATTTTTGTTGACCGTTTTTGTTTGAAGGCTGTCTTCCTCGTCATATTCCAGCCACTTGGTGATTTTGAAATTTAATTCTTTATTTTTTTGATAAGCAGCGTTGGTGGTATCTAATTTCATATTAGAAATCCAGTCGAGGTCACCATACTTTTCATCATCAAATTCCCATGAAATTTGTTTGGGAAAAGGGTTTCTTTTTCTTTGATTCAAATCATTAAAAAGAAGGGTGTAAGCGGGTTCAGATTCATCAAATTGTGGAAACCAATGCGGAAATCCGCTATATCGGTATTCTTTGTAGTCAACTGAAATACTTTTCATTAAAGTAGTGAAATCATCATTGGCATTAGGCGGATAATAATAATCTTCATCCGTTGAAAAGTTGATAAATGAACGGTTTTTAGCATTTTCAGCGAAAGTTCCTCCGGTAAAAATTTTAGGATAGGTATTAAAACCATAAAATCCGGTGAATTGAGTAGGCTTTTTCATCAAATAAGAAAACGAGCCTGTCGCACCATTGGAATGTCCGGAAATAAACACTTTGTTATCATCAATATTAATTGCTTTTTTTATTTGTTTCAACATTTCGGGAACCATAAAAAATCCGTCATCGGGAGCCATCCAATTGTATTGTTTGCTGCCTTTCGGAAATACTAGGATAACATCATTTTGGTCTGCATATTTTGTGTAATATCGGTTCCAGCCATCTAAATTTCCGTTGGCAAACTGGTAATCTGTCAGTGCATTATTTTTTACTGCACCATGTAAAAAGAAAAGAAGAGGATACTTTTTTTCAGGTTGGTAGTTTTTGGGTAAATGAATGAAATATGATGTCGTATTGGAGCTATTTACGGAAAAAGAAAGTGAATAGTCACGATCTTTTTTAGGCAAGTAGGGGTTGAAATTTCTAATGGTTTGGTATAATTTTTCAGGATCTTGAATGTTTTTCAAATCGTTTGATTTAACATTGTAAAATTCATTTTCTTTACTTTTTAAATCGTTGTAAAAACTTTCCTTGTTTTTAATTGCCTGCTCTTTTAAAGTTTTCCATCTCGGATCTGTCAGTAAGTTTTTATATTCACCGTCAGAATATTTTCCGGCAAGATATACCCAACCAGGATAGCCGTCTTCGGTGATTTTCATCATAGACAAAGGCGTTAAATACTTAAATGCCTTGTCATAATTTTTTAGTTCTGAAGCTAAAACTGAAGCTTTGTACAAACCAGTTCCGTCTATTTTATCAGGATGTATTCTGAATGCATTTTCGTACATTGCCAACGCCTTTTCATAGTCTTGCTCTGTTTTGGCTTTCCACATTGTTTCCAATGCTTTTCTCGTTAACGATGAATAATTTTCCTGAGCTTTTATTAGAAAACAGCATACCATCGAAAATAAAAGGGCGTAAAATCTCATGACTATTAATTAATGAGACAAAACTAAAAATATACGATGATAAAAACTTGTAAAAATGGAACATTCCTCTTAAGGTTCCAAATGCCAGAAGGTATCTTCTTTTCCTAAGATCGTTCCTTTATTGAAGAATATTTTTGGAGATTTTTCTGTAAGGTTTTTATAAATTTTGTTGAAATGAGATTGGTCGTTGAAATTAAATTCGTGCGCCAAAGTTGTGAAGCTTTCCTCAGGATTTTCAAACAACTTTTTATTGATGGTATTTCTGAAAATTACAATTTTATAGAATTTTTTAACGGAAACTCCAAAATGAGATTGAAAAACACGATTGAGATGCTGTCTGCTGATTCCTATTTTTTCGGAAATATTTATGATGGAAAAATTTTCATCTGAATTAAAAATATAATGAATGGTTTGCTCAAGAATGAGATGCTCAAATTTGATGAATCTTTGTTCCAGAAAAGAATCTATTGTTTGAGAAAGAATATCTGTGTTTGTTGTGGAGAAAATTTCAAGTAATTCTGTTTCATTAAAAAATTCGAAATCAAAAAGATAATCTACAAAATTAAGTTCTTTATAAAACTGCTGAATTCCCAACGGATGAAAAACAAGAACGATTCTATGCACCTTGCCCGATTGTTTCACATGCAAAACCTTCTCTCGAATTGGTGTGAAAATCTGTAAAGGTTTTGCTTTTTCATTATAAATAACTTCTCCGTTTTTCGCCCGAATATGCGATTGATACAGCGAAATTGTGTTGTTGAAATGAGGAAAACATTCATATTCAGTCACCTTATTATTCGGTTTAATATCCAAATAATAGTAATCCACATATTTTTTTATGATTGAATTTCGCGGCTTGAATGTTTTAAATGTATCCTGCATTTTACAATAGCAAAAATAAATGAATAATATTTTTGGGATTCAATTCTTTGTTGAAAATTCGAATATAAAAGACTGATTATCGACGCAAAAAGACTTTTCGTTCACTGTAAAAGAGTGGCTGGCGAATATAAAAGACTCATTTTCCAGTATAAAATAGTGGTTGCTGAAGTAAAAAGACTCAATGTTAAGTTTAAATGACTGGTTACTGAGTTTTTGAAACTCATTGCTTACTCTATCAAACCTCTTATTGTTAAAATTCCTTTTTCCATTAATTATTTCTCAGTTTCATAATAATCCATCCAATTTTTTATTCTTCCGACGAACATTTTAAGATAATTTTCAGTGAAAAATATATTAGACCAATCAAATCTTTTTGCCTGAACACCGATATAAAATATAAATACAGAAGCTCCGGCTTCGGGAATTAATTTAATTTCTTTATCGGATAAACTTCTTATTTGTTGATAGCCATTTATAAAGCTTTGAAACTTACGTTCGTATTCTTCTTTGTCGGATTCTATAAAAAATAACTGTTTGCAAAAATAGGCAACATCTAAAATAAGCGCTCCGTTTCCACAATTATCAAAGTCGAAAATTATAATTTCATCTTCCTTATTTACGCTTAGATTGTCATACCAAATATCCAGATGAACGATTCCTTTTTGGTTTTCAGACCATGTAATTTCGTTGAATTTTTGTGTTATTTGAGGACTAATTTTCCTGATATATTGCATCTCTTCAAGATCTTCAGCAAAAAAAGAATTAATATTATCATACGCCTGATCTAAAAGAACCTCGGAATTATAATCTATTCTGTTAATTTTTTTACCCGCCGTGAGGTTATGGATTTTAGCCATTATTTCGCCAATAGCAAAACAGGTTTCGTCGTGCATAAACCGCATTTTTTTACCTTCCGCAAAGGTGAATAATACTGCATATCGAAGCCCTTCCGGAGCATTGATCTCCTGAATCAGATTTCCATTTTTATCGGGAAGTGGGTAGGATACTGCAAGATCATTATCCTTTAACATGAGTAAAAGCTGTAATTCTTCCTGAATTTCAGACTTCGTTCTCCAATTTTTACAGTAAATACGCACAACATATTTTTTTTCGTTATCAGAAATAAAATAAGTGTGGTTAACTCCTGTCCTGAATAATTGACAGTTACTATCCTCTTTTAATAGATATTTTTCTTTTATAAACTGAGCTAATTCCGTTTCTGATAGTATTGAAGCTATTACTGGAAAAGTAGACATTTCTTGGTTATTTTTTTTGAAGCAGTGATTATGGGTTAGGTTTTATTCTCTTTCACGAACAAAAAGAAATACAAAGATAAAGTATATACATAACAGGCTCTTTAGCGTTTTGAAAAACTTTTATAGATTAAAATTTCAGCCAGGTTTACTGTGTATGTTTTTCTCTGAGATTATCCTACTTGTTTATGCTTTTTTAAAGTAATAACTGGTTGTTCCGCTTATTTTTTTTGGAAAGTCGCTTAGATCAGGATCATTGGAGGGGAGAATCATTTTTGTAAATATTCCAGAAATTATAATCCGTCATAGGGGCGTCCGTGATACCGACATTTCTTCCCATGGTCACTACCTGTCCGCGATGATAGATGCCATGCATGATGATGTGCTGGATATATTCATACTTCGAAAAATTGCACTGAAACCAGGGAGATTCTATTTTTACATTTTTCAATAAATCTGCTTCGGAGAGGCTTTCTACGTATTTTGTGAGTTTTTCAGAATTGTTTTTCAGTCCTGAAAAAATTTCCTCTTTACCGGTTTGAGCCGAATTTTTCTCAAAGTCGAAGTCATCATTTTCGGCGATATGTCCCCACCAATATTCCTGGGTTTGCCAGATATGATGTAAAGTCGCTAAAATAGTGGGAAAACTTGAAATAACTTCCTTATTCAGTTGTTCATCAGATTTTGAGGATAACCAATTCACATATTTGCTGACAACCCATTCGTTGTACTGAACACTGTGGGTAACTAATGTTTTTAAACTCATCATTTTATATTTTTAGTTTTACATAAAAGTAATAAAATCAGACGAATTAGCCGCCAAAAAATATCAATGAGCGAGAAAATACCTGTCAGGAAATAATAGTGATGCAGATGAAACTGGAAGAAAAGAATTTTATATTTTGTTTTAGTTGAAATATAGTATATAAAACTTGTTAAACTTATTTTTTTATTTAATTTTTTCTTTAAATAAAAAATAGACTTAATATTTTATGTAATGATTTATTTTATTCTCTTTTATTTATAATACTATTAAAATTTTGCTTTAAAAATAAATTATTATTGAATGGAAAACGGAAAATTGATGTTTTTCTTTTATTAATAAAAATAAAGGCATAGAAATTGATTAATTCCCGGAAAAAAACACATATGTATATTATAATCGCTTGTTTATTAGTGACTTTAAGTTTAGTTCTAATCAATATTCCATCTTTAAATCCTTTTAGGGAAAGGCATAAAAGAACATTTGAATTCTTTATTTCTCTTATTTCTACATTTACAGGTTTTTTTGTGGCTTTGAGTCTGAATACCATTCTGCTGGATGTGAATCAGAAAAAAAATCTTGTCAAACTCCTTTCCGCGACCAATCTTTCCATAGAAAGCAGTGAGATGCGAACCAAAGGAATGTACCTTAACCCAGCCGAAAAAGGATCCGATCTCGCGAAGATTCTTCATGACGCTCCGGTAGAGATGCCGAAACTATACAGCAATATGCAGAGCAATTCTCTGGTTTCAGATTATTTTTCGTCGAATGCCTTTCAGGCTTATATTCTGTGTAGTGATAATATGCAGACTTTTGTGAAGCACGCCAATGTGCCGGATGTGCCGGATGATAAAAAGATTGAGATCCTGAATAAATATTTAAAATATCTTGATCTCGCCAAACAGATCAATAATCTGGAAATCAGCAAGCTGAATGGTGATATTTCCCAGTCTTCAGAAGATGAGGAAATTCAGAAACTGACAAAACAATTACAATAAATACAACCGAAATGAAAAAACAATTATTATTCATCTTAGCTGCGGTATTCCTGTTGAATATCATCAGCTGTAAAAAAAGTACCCCTTCAGAAGGGATAAAGATAGATTTTACGCAGTCTTACGAGGATGCCGCACTGGCCCTCCACAGTGCACAGCAGAAATATGAGGAAGCATTAAGTGGCCAGGTGCCGGAAGAAATTGAAGTAGCCAAAGCGGCATTGCAAAAAGCAAGGCTTAATTATATGGAATCCAAAAAAGTATATGTTTCCAAAGGAGGGGAAGCCAATGCCAAATATGAAAATTATCTGGAAACGTCTTCCAAAGCACTTGAAAAAGATCCCGCTTCCCAGGGAAGTCAGACCCAGACTCCCGTAACCCCGGTGGAGCAGGTAGAAGATGCTGCAAAAGCGGTAGGCAATGAAGTCGGTAAAGTGGTAGATCATCAAGCTGCCCAGGCGGTAAGTGATGTCGTAAAGAAAGCTGATCTTAAGAAAGCTTCTGAAAAACTGGAGTCTGAGGCTAAATCTACTGTTAATAAAACAAAATCCGAGGTCAAAAAAACAAGCGATGACCTTAAAAAGGCATCGGATAACGCCAAAAAATCTGCTGATAAGGAACTAAAAAAGGCTAAAGAAGATTTGGGAAATCTTTTTAAATAAAGAATGCTGAAGGTCTGTTGAAATCTGATACGGTTACCTTTAAATGAGTAGGAAAGCTTAGTAAAACAAAAACAGCACGGATTTAAAATCTGTGCTGTTTTTGTTATCTGACGATTCTGACTTTCTGTAAAACCCCCTTCTCATTTTTATAGGTAAAAATGTAAGTTCCGCGACGTACTTTTGTTAAATCTATATTTTTGTTGTAATACGCAACGTCTTTCCAGATTTCTTTACCATCCATTGTATAGACAGTAAATTCAAACTGGTTGCTGTTATTTTTATTGCTGATGACGAAACCGTCTTTTTGAGCATTGGTATACACTTTTGATTTAAATACATCTTCTTCGGTATTTTCACCAAAAAGTGCTTCTTCGCTAATATCCGCAACCTGAATGCTTTTAATAGCTGATGTCGTAACAGATGTTGTACTTCCGCCAACGATGTATAATTTATTGTTATAAATTTCTGCAGCCGCATGTCTTCGTGGAATCATGTTTGAAGTTAACTGATGTAACTTATTGGTTTCTGTATCAAAATAAGCCAGAAAAGTCTGATTGTTATAACCGCCTGCAATAAAAATCTTATTACCGGATACTGCTAATGAGTGACCCGATATCGCGGCAGGCATCGTATATTGATCAGTCCAGATATTTTTGTTGAGATCGAAAACATTGATCAGACGGGATGATGTGCCGTTAAAACCACCAATCACATACAGCTTATCATTCACAATTTTGCCCTTTGTTTCTCTGGCTGTGGGCATATCCGGTAACGGATTCCAGGTATCTGATGCAATATCATAGTATTGAAATCTATTGGAAAATACAGTGGTCGCAGTATTATTTAGTCCGCTGCCGCCGAACGTATATATTTTGCCGTTGTGGATGGCAGAACCTGCATTTCCTGTGTAGGCACGGTTAACTGCTCCCTTTGTTACTTTATTAGTTTCAAGATCCAGAATTTCTAGATGGCTGTTTCCCCAACCGTTAAAAATATAAATTTTATTATTGTAAGTCTCCGAATTGGCAAATCTTTTGGGAAAAAGGGTAGAGTTGATGATACTCCATCGGTTATCTTTAATATTGTATTTCTCGATAAAATTGGCATTACCATTAGTGCTTTTATACCCATTGCTTACATAAATATTATCATCGACAATGACACTGCTTATAGCGCCTCTGCCCATAGACATATCTGCGAGATGTTTGAAATTTAGGGTCTGTGCATTTGCGAAGAATAAGCCGAAAATTAAGGGGAGGAATGATTTTGTTTTCAATGGTGTTGAGATTTGGTTTTAAAGATAGGGAAAAGTGACGGATTGTGAATTTCCAATATCGAGTTTGTTTTGAAATGGAAAGCCGTTCTTATGATTGAGTGGCTTTATATCGATTGATACGAGCACCAGCTGGGGATAATATAAAATTACATCGTAGAAAAGTGAACTTACATCGCAATAAAGTGAATTTACATCACAAGAATGTCTTCTTACGATGGGAGAATGTTAATCTACACTGCGATAATATAAAATGACATTTTAAAAAGATAAAGTTAAACTGAAAGAATATTGAATTTCCCTTTTCTTTTATTGTTGTGCTGGGATGTTAGATCATGCGGATTTATAATTTATTCTCAATATTACCGAGGTTGTTTTAAAATGAAAAACCGCTCTTGGAATTGAGCGGTTTTTATATTTATTGATGCGAGCGAGACGCTCGCACCAGCAGGGGATCAAAGTCGGACTTAGACATAAGATGTAGTTTTAAACTTCTTCAATTTCTCTTATTTCATAATCTACAATTTCTATAAACTCTCCAGTATATTTTTTAGAATCATAACTAAATAATGGATAAACTAAAGCATTTGCTTTAAAATTTCTTTTTTCACTTCTATTTACTTCTCCTAACCACATTCCGTCTTCTTTATCATAGAAAGCAGAATTCAAATCTGTATAGTCACAATCAACAGAATATTTAATATTTAATTCAATTTCATATGTAAAAGTATCTGTTTTGATTTCATTTATTAAAGCAATATCAAGCTCAATTTCTTCAAACGCGTGAAAATTAACTTCGACATCTTCCATCCAAGGATCGTTGTATAACATTTCAAAAGCAAAACTCTCTAAATTGCTAATTAAAGAAGATTCAGTTTCGTATTCAATTTCTCTTAATGAATCTCGATAAATTCTATTAAATATTTCTTCTTTAACATCGCTATTTTCAATATATAAGAATTCAAGTAATGTTGATAAATTAAATTTACTATTGATTTGTGGGTGTTCATAATTTGTGAAATCTTTATCATTTGTAATAAAGAAACAATCATTAAAATTATTTTCACACCATTTTTTAATTGTATTTATATTAAATGCATCAGGAAATTCATTCTTTTTATTTCCTTCTTTAAATGGAGCGTTAGCGGCAAAATAATCCTCTAATATTTCTGATGTATCAGCGATATTTGTATTAATAATTTCAATGCTATTATTCTCAATTGCTTCATCAAATTTTTTTAATAAAAGTTGTTTAGAATTTTCTTTAAGTAATTTAATATTATCTTTTTTGAATTGGTCATTCAATAGATTAATATTCCTTAATATTCTTGCTTCGTGATTAAATTCGATTTTCTGATTTTTATATAAATTAATTGCTTTAATGGAATGCTCTTCCAATCTTTTTTGAATTTCACGATAAATTATATCGGTTATTTTTAAACTAATCAATTTTTCTTGAGATAAATGAAATAAAAGATTAATATTTCGTCCTTCAAAATAATTCTCACTTTCAAAAATACTTGTATCTATGAAAACTATTTGAGATTGAGGTTTTTCCATGATAGTATTGATATTATAGCTAAAATTCAAATTTACACATTATATTAATTTTGTTTTTAACTTTCTATTTATTAATTATTAAAAATACTATGTAAATATTCTATTTCCTAACGGAAAATTATTATTAAAAAAACGTCCTACAAAAGCAGAACGGTTTATATATTAAATTATCTTAGCGACACGCTGTTACTTAGAAATCGCGAATTTGGTTTTAAAGATAGGGAAAAGTAGCGGATTGTGAATTTCCAGTATCGATGTTGTTTTGAAATGAAAAACCGCTCTGGGAATTGAGCGGTTTTATATTTATTGGTGCGAGCAAGGGGGCTCGCTCCAGCTGTGGCAGCTGACAGTATTAATAGAATTTTCAAGCAAGTCGAAATCCTGGATTTCGACATTCTAGGTTATTTTTTTCAGCTACATATCGATCAATAAATGATCTGTAAAAATCCATTAATCCTCTCATATACTCTTGGTTATTATTTTGGTTATTTAAATTATAAAATGTGCTAATATCTAATTTATTTTTATTAATCCATAGATATACATCTGGATATGCTGAAATAAATAAATCACCAAAAATTTGTGGCACAGAATTGATATGTCGTATTGATTGAGATTCGTATCTTTCAGGATGAGCCTCTCCAAATTTATAATAAAATAAATTAGCTCTAACTACATCGGGATTAATGTCATCTTTCAAAAACAGATCATTTGCATAAAAATTTATTTCATCTTCTACATTTGAATTGTTAATAATTTTCATCCAATGCTTAGTATTTTTTTTAGTTTGAATATGAAATGCCTGATTTTGCAAATCCATTTTTGAAATTTCAGACATTAGATTTTTTATACTAATATTTATACTGTTTTCAATTAATTTTACATCATTAACAATAGGATAAGTAACATTTTGACATTTAATAATTGTTCCGTCTTTCTTTAGTATTTCAGAATAAATTACTTTATAATTGGCGTAATCTAGTTGAACCCCTATATTCAGTTCGCCAACTGAAACTTCTTTCTTATAGCGAATCATTCGATCATCATCATATTTTAAGTTCATATTAAATTTATTTTCTAATATACTTGAAAAAATCAAAAATTGATTACTAAGTCCACCTAGCTTGTTATTATATTCTCTAATTTTTTTGTTATCAGTGTTATTGCTGATAATAGCCCAAATTATAATTCCTGCAATTATAGTTACAATAAAAGTCCACATTTTTTTGAGTTTTAATTTGTTATCTAAATATATACATTTATATCATAATTGCAGATTTGTTAATTAATTGTTTTAAAACAAAAAACCGCTCCACAAAAGCAGAACGGTTTATATATTAAATTGTCTCAGCGACACGCTGTTACATCATTCCTGGCATTCCACCACCCATTGGCATAGCTGGTTCTGCGCTTTTCACTTCAGTGATAACACATTCAGTTGTAAGAAGCATTCCAGAAACAGAAGCTGCGTTTTCAAGAGCAACTCTTGTTACTTTCGTAGGGTCGATAATACCTGCTTCAAGCATATTTACATACTCGTCAGTTTTAGCGTTGTATCCGAAGTCTCCGCTTCCTTCTGCTACTTTAGCAACGATTACAGAACCTTCACCACCTGCATTCGCAACGATTTGTCTCAATGGCTCTTCGATTGCTCTTTTTACGATTTTAATCCCTGTATTTTCGTCTGCATTAGCACCAGAAAGAGTATCTAAAGAAGCGATCGCTCTTACCAAAGCAACACCACCACCTGCAACGATACCTTCTTCAACTGCTGCTCTTGTAGCGTGAAGTGCATCATCTACTCTGTCTTTTTTCTCCTTCATTTCAACTTCAGAAGCTGCACCTACGTAAAGAACGGCAACACCACCAGCTAATTTAGCCAATCTCTCCTGCAATTTTTCTTTATCGTAGTCAGATGTAGAAGTTTCCATTTGAGCTTTGATTTGCGCAACTCTACCTTTGATTTTGCTTTCTTCACCACCACCGTTTACAACAGTTGTGTTGTCTTTATCGATAGATACTTTCTCAGCAGTTCCCAACATATCGATAGTGATATTTTCCATTGTGAAACCTTGCTCTTCAGAAATAACAGTACCTCCTGTAAGGATTGCGATATCTTCTAACATTGCTTTTCTTCTGTCTCCGAATCCTGGAGCTTTTACAGCAGCAATTTTAAGAGAACCTCTTAATTTGTTTACCACTAAAGTTGCCAAAGCTTCACCTTCAACTTCTTCAGAGATAATCAATAAAGATTTACCACCTTGAGCGATTGGTTCAAGAACTGGAAGTAATTCTTTCATAGAAGAGATTTTTTTCTCTACTAAAAGGATATATGGATTTTCTAGTTCAGCTAACATTTTCTCAGGGTTAGTCACGAAATATGGTGACTGGTAACCTCTGTCGAACTGCATACCTTCTACAACGTCAACCGTTGTATCGATACCTTTAGCTTCTTCTACTGTGATAACACCTTCTTTACCAACTTTTCCGAAAGCTTCAGCGATCAAAGCACCGATTGTTTCGTCGTTGTTAGCAGAAACTGAAGCAACTTGCTTTACTTTATCTGTAGAATCTCCAACAGCTTGAGACTGAGTTTTTAAGTTTTCAACAACAGCAGTTACTGCTTTGTCGATCCCTCTTTTCAAATCCATTGGGTTTGCACCTGCAGCTACGTTCTTAAGACCTTCTCTTACGATAGCCTGTGCCAAAACAGTAGCGGTAGTAGTACCGTCTCCTGCGATATCATTAGTTTTGGAAGCCACTTCTTTTACCATTTGCGCTCCCATGTTTTCTACTCTGTCTTCAAGTTCGATTTCTTTTGCAACAGAAACACCATCCTTCGTTACGTGAGGTGCACCGAAAGATTTTTCGATGACCACATTTCTACCTTTTGGTCCTAACGTTACTTTTACTGCATTAGCCAATGCATCAACACCTCTTTTTAAAGCGTCTCTTGATTCAATATCGAATTTTATTTCTTTTGCCATATTGTTTAGCTTTTGGCGATTTGCTTTTGGCTTTTAGCTTTAGCAATTCGCTGTTTTAATTTTATAATTTGATTTTAATTTCCGTTGAGCCTGTTCCAAAGTGTTACAAGCTTCTTTTTTAAGATGGTTAATTCAATTAAAAGATTTTGATAATCATTTTCATTAATGTAATCTAGATCTTTAGCAAGAATTAATTGGTTTTCGGCTTCGTTGGATGATCCTAGCGCAATATTAATAAAATTAGCAAATTCTTTATCTGAATTTCTTCCGCTTCCTTCCGGAATATTATATCCGATTGAAGCAAATGATCTTCTGATTTGAGAGGTTATACCGAACAATTCTTCTTTTGGAAAAACCCTAGTTGCTTTATAAATTTTTAAAGTTAACTGATGACTTAATTGCCAAACTTCAAACTTTTTAAAATCCCTCATATACTATTTTCAACGCTGGAAAGCCATTTGCCAGAAGCCAAGAGCTATTAGCCAATTATTCCTAGTAAATCTCCTTCTTTTACAATTAAATAATCCTTTCCTTCCAATTTCAATTCAGAACCTGAATATTTTCCATAAAGAACTTTGTCACCCACTTTTACAGTTGTAGGCTCATCTTTTTTACCTGGACCTACTGCCACTACAGTACCTTCCTGTGGCTTTTCTTTAGCTGTATCCGGAATAATAATACCTGAAGCTGTTTTAGTTTCTGCAGCGATTGGTTCTACCAAAACTCTGTCTGCCAATGGTTTAAAGTTTACTGACATAATATATTTAATTTTTTTATTATTTCTTTGTTGAAATTCCCTAAATGTGTGCCATCAATTATTCGTGGCGCAAATGGCAGAATTTATTTTTTGGGAGTGGAAATTTTGGCAGAAAAAAACAGACTCTTAATAAAAGGAGTCTGTTTTTGATGGGGTTAATTATTTTAGTTTTTCTTTCCTGCAGCCTGCATCGGGTTTACTCTTCCGTTGGAAGATCCTCTTGCGCTGCCTTTTTCCTTTTCTTTGAACAGCTGGAATTTGGAAACTTCTCCTATATGACCGTCATTGCTCCAGAAGTTGTTCGAGGTATCAATATCTGCGGTTTCTCTCATCGGGTCAAGCTGGATTGATTTTAATTTTTTATCAAAATAAAATGTTTTTGAAACCTTCTGTTCGTTCAGTCTCCAGATCTGAGCCGACGTTTTGTCTCTTAATTTTGTTCCGTCTTCGAAAGTAAATTCAAGAATAATCGGCATTACCAATCCGCCTTTGTTTGTGAAATCGATTTGATAGGCGGTGATGTTTTTAAACTGATCTTTATCTTTTTGAGTTAAAGGTTCAGAGGCTGCGGTTTTAACGATATATTTTTTAGCGGCATCCACTTTTTCCTGCCCTCTGTCATATCGGTAATAAAAATCCTGAAGTTCTTTATCTTTATCTACGGCAAAATTGATGGTTTTATCTTCTTTATTTCTGATTTTAGATAAGTCTTCGAAACTGTTGACAGCAGGTGGGTCTATGTTATAGGTTACTTCTCCTGCGGATTTTGGAGCTGTTGCCAGATCGGGGGTTGCAATAGTCACTTTATCGATGGCGATATCTACAGGATCTGTTCCGTAAAACCAGCCTCTCCAGAACCAGTCCAGATCTTCACCGCTTGCATCTTCCATTGTTCTGAAAAAATCTGCTGGCTCCGGGTGTTTGAAAGCCCATCTTTTAGCATAGGTTTTAAATGCTTTATCGAAAAGTTCTCTTCCCATAATTGTTTCACGAAGAATATTTAATCCGGTTGCCGGTTTTGAGTAGGCATTCGGACCAAATTGCACGATATTTTCAGAGTTTGTCATAATAGGTTCCAGCTGATCTTTCGGAAGTTTCATATAATCTACGATAGCCCAGGCCGGTCCTCTTTTGGATGGGAATTTATTATCCCATTTTTCTTCGGTAAGGTATTCCGTAAAGGTATTCAAACCTTCATCCATCCAGCTCCATTGTCTTTCGTCAGAATTCACGATCATCGGGAAAAAGTTATGCCCGACTTCGTGAATAACAACGCCGATCATTCCGTTTTTGGTACCTTCAGAGTAGGTACCGTCTTTTTCCGTTCTACCGAAATTAAAACAGATCATCGGATATTCCATTCCATTGGCAGCTTCTACAGATTGCGCTACAGGATACGGATACGGAATCGTAAATTCTGAATACGTTTTAATCGTATGTGCAACTGCTTTTGTGGAATATTTTCTGTATAAATTATAAGCTTCTTTAGGATAGAAACTCATCGCCATTACTTTATTGTTGTTTTCAGGAATCGTAACACGCATTCCGTCCCAAACAAACTTTCTTGAAGAAGTCCACGCAAAATCCCTCACATCATTGGCTTCAAAATTCCAGGTTTTTCTTTGTTTGGAATGATTTTTCTCTGCTTTTTTAGCTTCATCCAACGTTATAATTTCAACCGGTTCACTTGCATTTTCTGCCTTTCTGTATCTTGCCAATTGGTCTGAACTTAAAACCTGATCGTAGTTTTTACATTCTCCGGTTCCTCCCACCACGTGATCTGCGGGAACATTCATCGAAACTTTAAAATTTCCGAAAACCAAAGCAAATTCGCCTCTTCCTGTAAACTGATGATTCTGCCATCCGTGGAAATCGCTGTATACACACATTCTGGGATACCATTGCGTCATCGTGTAAAGATCATTTCCGTCTTCAGGGAAGTTTTCGTAACCGCCACGACCGCCTTTTTCCATTCTGTTCGGAATATTGTAATTCCAGTCTACTTTGAATGTTAATTGTTCACCTTTTTTTAAAGCTTTAGGCAAATCAATACGCATCATTGTTTTATTGACGGTATATTTTAAAGGGGTTCCGGCTGCATCGGTCACTTTTTCAAGCGTTACGCCATATCCGTTATCTTTTGCAGGAAGTTCGGTTACTTTTAAATGTTTATCCGTTGTATTTTTCGGAAGGGTAGAAGCGTACTGATAATCTGCGTTTTTTACATTAGACTGTTGGTTTTCATCTAACTGAAGCCAAATGTAATCCAGATCATCAGGAGAATTATTGTAGTAAGTAACTGTTTCTGAACCTTTCAGATTTCGTTTGTCCTCATCCAGATAAGCAGTAATATTATAGTCTGCCCTGTTTTGCCAATATCCGTGTCCGGGCGCACCGGAAGCTGTTCTGTAGATATTGGGAGTGGGAAGGATGGTTCCCAGTTGCTCGAATTTATTTCCGTGATTACTTCCCGGATTATTTTGAATATTCTGAGCAGTTGCACCCGCATATAATAAAACTGAAAGTGCAGTTACTTTTAATTTCATAGCCAAATCATTTAAGAATTATCAAATATAATAATAAGTAGTTGAAAATTTAAAGATGTTTCAATTTAAAACGGAATTCTTTCCAGCGTCATCTTCAGCGATAGCGCAAAAACCCCTGAGGAAACGAAAAGTATCCAATCTTTTTTATTTACTTTAAAGATGTTTAGGAGGATGAAAAGTAGAATTAATATCGCAAAAACAATGACGATCTGTCCCAATTCTAACCCAATATTGAAGCCTAAAAGCGGAACAGCGATGCTTTGGCTTTTAGAGATCATCACTCTTGCGGTATTGGCGAATCCCATCCCATGAATTAATCCGAAAAATAATGCTAAATAATAAGCGATTTTGTTTTGCGACTGTTTTTTGTTTTTCATCACAATATTTCCAAAAGCTGTTATAACGATCGTTAACGGAATTAAAAATTCTACCCAATCTGAAGACACTCTTACAATATCTAAAATACTCAATGCTAATGTTACGGAATGCCCGATCGTGAAAGCTGTAACAAGTACCAATATTTTTTTCCAGTCACTGAATGAATACACTGCAATTAATGCTAATACAAAAAGCTGATGATCTAAAGCGTCTAAAGAGATAATATGTTCCCAGCCGAGGTTGAGGTAGAAAAGAAAATCCTGCATGATGTTTTATTTTATTTGTGTTAAATGATGCTAATTGGTAATGTGATTTTAAAATTATATTAAAATTGAATAATGTATTTTTATATAAAAGCCAATTGAAATAAAAATAGTATAATTGTATCGTTAAAAAATGCTTTAAAAATGAATATTAAAAAACTACTATTTACAAAAGTAAGCATTCCTCATGGAGGTGTGAAACTTTTACGTAATGCGGCAGCTGCTTTTCTCGGTTTGTATTCTTATACAGTTTCCGGGCAGGCACAAAAGCTGGATTACCGCTTTTCTTTGCTGCTTAAGAACAAAGAAAAGGTACAGAAGGGCGGAGCTGTTAAAGAGCTGGAGCGTGACGACATAAAACTCGACAAACATCTCGTGGTAACCTCTAAGGGGGCTCAAACGATGTATTCATGTATCGTATATACCAAGACACCGGAGAAGTTAAAAGAAGACGGGATTTTGGTTCAGAGCCAGTTACCTGGCTTTGTTACCGCTTTGGCGAGCATTGAGGATATCGAGAAGCTGCGACAATTGCCTTATGTAACGTCTATCATGGCGCCGACATTTGACGAGCTTCATAATGATGTTTCCAGAGCGCAGTCCGGGGCTAGTTTGTTACAAGACGGCGTATTCAATAATACAGCGTATAACGGAACCGGAGTTCTGGTAGGAATTTATGATTCCGGTATCGACTGGAAGCATCCTGACTTCAGAAAAGCAGATGACCAGACAAAGAGCAGAATTGTTTCTATCTGGGATCAGACGTTAACAGCGCAAGGTACAGAAGCACCACCGGCAGGTTTTGCAACAGGTGTTGAATATACGAGAGCTCAGATTGAAGATGAGCTGGATGGCTCTCCTGCAAATTTCGTGCGTGAAAATGATACCAATGGTCATGGTTCTCATGTTGCCGGAACAGTTGCCGGAAACGGTATGGGAATAGCAGATAACAGACATAAGGGATTTGCTACGAATGCGGACATTGTTTTTGTAAAAGGTGGTAATGGTTCTTTCCCAACTACCAATACAATTAATGCTTTAACCTATTTTAAAAATGTAGCAACAGCACTTAATAAGCCTATTGTTGTTAATATGAGTATCGGAGGGCAGGGTAGTGCTCATGACGGTACGGAAAATCATGAGGTGGCAGTTAATGATTTTACAACTTCAGCACCGGGTAGAGTTGTGGTTATTTCCGCAGGTAATGATTACGGATTTAATCTTCATAAAAAAGTAGACTTAGAGCCTAATGCTACGGGAACTTATACATTTAACATTGCGAATAATGCTACCGGTGTAACCAGTTCTTCTATAGCTTTTGGTCTCCTTGCATACGCAAATAACAATGGCCCTCTAACCGCTAAGCTGACTGCTCCTGATGGACAACAGTATACGCAAGTGATTGATTCGGATGAAGAGTATACAATCATGGGTGGATTGGGGGCTTATATTTCTAACGATATTTCTTCAAGCAATGGAAAAAGGTCTATACAGCTGGTTATTTATAGACCAACAAGCTCTAATCTCAGCTACGCAGGTAATTACACTTTGGAGATCACTAATAATAATACACTGCCTGTGACGATACATGGATGGAGGTATAGACAGGATGTTCCAACGACGCTGCAGGGAGGAGATAATGAATACATTGTAGGATCACCGGGGAATGCCTCCAACGCAATTACTGTGGCTTCATACCTCGGAAGAGTAACCTGGTACAGCGCAGCAGGAGGTGTTGGATATGGTAATACCCCTCAGGAGTCTATTTCTTCATTCAGTTCCCAGGGTCCCAGAGCTGATGGTTTTCAGAAACCGGATATCACAGCCTCCGGGCAGGCCGTAATTTCTGTAAGATCTAGCAGCTCTACATCAGCAGCTTCTAATATTATTGAAAATACGAATTACTATGTTATGAACCAAGGAACAAGTATGTCATCCCCGGGTGTTGCAGGAGCTGCTGCATTATTACTTCAGGCTAATCCTACATTAACTGCTGCTCAGGTAAAAGCGCGTCTTACAGCAAATGCAAGACAAGACGGAGCGACAGGGGTGGTTCCTAATGCAAGATGGGGCTACGGAAAATTAGATATTTATAAAGCAGTTACTGATGAGTTAGGTTGTGTAAAATCTAATTTTGAGACTGTAACTTATGATGATCCTTTTTTAACAGTAAATCAGGAAGCGAATACGTATTTTGATAATGCATCGCTTGCCGTTCGTTATACTCCTACACTAACAGGAAAACTGGGTGCTGTAGCATTTTCTACGAGTTCGGCTGATATTGTAACTGACATTCCGGTAAATATCGAGATTAGAAAAGTGGATGTAAATGGTAATCCGGGAGATATTATTGCTACAAAAACAGTTGCTTCCTGGAAGGATAATATCCAAAGATTTACATGGAATTATATTAACATCTCTGATCTGAATGTTCAGGTGGCTACCGGAAAAGATTTTTATGTTGTTGTCAATGGATTGAACGGAAGAGTACCTATCAAAAATGAAGCTGTAACCGTAAGTGGACGTAGTAAAACATCGACAGATGGCACAAACTGGAGCGCAAGGACTTTCGATCTTAAAATGAGAGCTACCGTTTACGAAAACATCGCTGAGGTGAAAAACTTAGCAACTTCCAATCAAACTAAAGCTTCTGCCGTTGCCAGCGGATATAATTACTTTACCAATTCTTGTCAGTTAATTTCAAGAGTGGAAAAAGAAGCAGCGAGTACTGTTGCAGGAAACGTGACTTCAAAAGTTTGGGTAGACAGTGCACAGCCAAATTATGTTGCAAGAAGATTTGAAATCAACCCTGAGGCGGCGGCTACTACCGCAACGGGAAAAATAACCTTATACTTCAAGCAGGCGGAATTTGATGAGTATAACCTTACCCATACTGTAAAACTTCCTACTTCAAGTACAGATAATGCCAATAAGGCGAATCTTATGATCGAAAAATATACAGGAACAAGTGCAAGCAATACGGGGACGGTGGCTTCTTATGGAGGAACGGCAACGGTAATTACGCCAAATGTTGCTGATATTGTTTGGAATAATACCTATCAGTATTGGGAAGTGAGCTTCCAGACTACCGGATTTGGAGGATATTTTGTGAAAACAACCGAGGCTTCTCTAGGATTGAATGACCTTAGAAATGATGCCGGTGTTAATATCTATCCGAATCCTGCTAAATCTGTTGTTAACGTAGAACTTGGAAAAGCTTCTAAAGCTGCGGTTACTATCTTTGACGCATCAGGTAAGTTGGTGAAAACAGCAAACGTGAGTTCAAAAGACAATAAAATAGACGTTTCCGGATTGGTGAAAGGAACATATGTATTCAATATCGTTTTGGATAATGAAACGAAAGTGGTGAAAAAAGTGATTAAAGAATAATTTAATTATATCTATCATTGAAAAGGTGGCGGCTATTAACCGCCACTTTTTTTATATTTGTTTGGAAAAACTTATCCAATGACGCTGATTTTAAAAAAATACCTTTTTTTCTCTGTTTTCTTTTTATTTCTAGGAGTTCAAAGCTCTTTTACAATGAAAGATTTTCACCCTTATCATGTGGGGTCCGTGGAGATTAATTATAATTATAAATCAAAATCTTTTGAAATTACCGGCCGTTTTTTTCTTGATGATCTTGAAAACGGATTAGCAAAGAAATACGGAAAACCTTTTCATTTTAATGATCCGAAATATAAAAATCAGTTAAATGAGGCTCTGAAAAATTATGCTGAAGAATATCTTAAAGTAAAATCAGACAATCAATTTTTAAAAGTTAATTATATCGGTTACGAAGAAGACAGCGAATCGGTCAATGTTTATCTGGAAACCGAAACGAGTAAAGCTCCTAAGAAAGTAGAAGTCGCTGCGAGTTTTTTATACAATCTTTTCGATGATCAGATCAATATAATCCATATTATCGTTGATGGGAAAAGGAAAAGCGAAAAGCTGACGTATCCCCAACGATATGTTTATCAGCTTTTTCCCTAATACTGAAAAGTTGATTTCACAGTATCCCATCGTACTGCACAGAAATTAGTTTTCGCGGATTCCTTATCTGAGTTTTGCTCTGCCGCGATATCTTAATGGGATCTGGCCTCGTTCTTTATGATGGAAGATCAGGATCCTGAACAGTTAAGTGATGATCAGAATTTAATGTCGTATTTTGTTCCAAAATCAGTCGATACATGATGTCATTTTTCTTTGAGGTTTTGGAATGAATCATAAGCCTCAAAACTCCATTTATAACCCGGTAACTTTAAAAAAATTCTGCAATGTTTTTTTGCAGATGATAATATTGTGTTGTTGCTCAAAGTAAATCAATACATTTTTTAAATATTTACTGTGAAGTTCTAATTGCTCTGAAACCGCTTTAGAATAGTCTTTCAAAATTGTTTTTGCTCCTCTTCCTTCTGATATAGCAAGGGAATCAACCCCTGTTTTAGACCAACTGTCAAACCAACGTTCAATCGTTCGGGACTGACCTTAAAAATAGAAGGAAGCTCTTTAATCTTATACCGTTGATTCGATAAAACCAGGTAGTGACTGCGTTTTCTGACCGTATTATTAGGACTATTTTGATGAAGATGCTCTAATACCTCAATCTCTGCTTTTTTAAGTGTTACCTATCTCATTATGAAAAAAATATACGGGATTTTTTTTGTGTAGGTGAGGGCATTTTTTGTTCCTGCCTTGTTTTATTTTATGACCTGAAGTGTTAAATTCGGATATAGATGTTTTACTTTTTGGAGAAATAACCAGACTTGATGTGCATTATTCAATTTAGCTTCTGTTTTTTGATATTTAATTAATTTCAATTTTCTGTTTGTTATTCATCTTTTACAATGATTTTGATTTCTAAATCATGTGATTTATAGAAATTTATTAACAATAATTAATATTTATTGGGAAAATTTGTTTTATATGTAATTTTTGTTATATTTGCTTTAATCAAAAGCAGTTAATTTTATTTAAAATTTTAGGTTTAATAAAATTAATTGTCATCTTTTCAAAATCACGAATTAAAATGCTGTTGATAATTGGAAGTTGATCTATTTTAGATTTTCGATAAGATATATTTAAACTTAAAATAACCTTGTCATGAAAATATTGAATCACAATCCTTTTATAAAAGCTTTTAAAGCTGCCGGGTAATTTACCCTTTTCACATTTAGTTTTATCATTTGAATTATCATAAGTTCTGCTTTGCTCTGCCAAAGGAAGACTGTTATAGCTATGCGCTAATTTCCCTGACCCATATTCCACAACTTAATAAAGAAATTAATATGAAACTGAAAAACGTTTATTCTCTAGCCTTTCTGATTGGTACAAGTTTTAGCTTATACGCTCAGGTAGGCATCAGTACGCCCAATCCGCAGGCAACATTAGATGTTGTAGGTAACGGTGCTTCTACTACAACCAAAGATGGGGTAACGCCGCCAAGGCTTACCAGACAGCAATTGGCTTCTAAAGCAGCAGGTACTTATGTTGCTGCACAAACGGGTACTATGGTTTATGTTTCAGATGCAACCACACCTACAGGTACCACACCTAGTTTAGCGCAAACTGCCGAAATTGCCAACATCGGATATTACTTCTTCAACGGAACCGTTTGGAAAAGTGTAGCCGGAAACTCTGTCAATATTTATAATGCAGACGGATCTCTTACAGGACCGAGAGTGGTAACACAGGCTGCCAATACATTGGCTTTTACGGGATCTGCAGTGAATGCTTTTTCTGTTGACGGGGCAACATTGTCTGTAGATGCTGCTAATGATAGAGTAGGAATTGGTACTACGACACCTTTAGCCAAGTTAGACGCAGTGGGAACTACTTTTGGGATGAAGATGGCGACAGGAGGAGGTAGCTGGGATAATCTTTGGTTTAATTTAACGGGAAGTGCACCGTCTATCAATGCATCTGGGGCTGAAACAGGTCTGCAGTTTAATGTAGGGGCCAATGCTACGGGTACCTATGGGGATGGTCAAACATTGGCAACAGTAGCTACGATGACATCTGCAGGAAATATGGGAATAGGTATTACTGCCCCTACAAACCAGGCTTCATGTGAATGCAACAAACCCTATTCGTTTGCAAGGGCTTACTACAGCCGCTAATACCGATGCCATTTTAGCAACCGATGCTACCGGAGTTGTAAAATCATTAGGGAATTTAGAAAGTTTAGCGATTCCTGCTCCTGCTATATTAGTATTAAGAAATGCTCAAACCAACTTTTTATCATCAGCAGGAATTGGGGCATCCCAAAGGCTACCCTTGGAAGTCGGAAGAAATAATATTCCAGGATTAACTTACAATCCGGCAACAAGTGTGGTAACCTTCCCGAATGGTGCTTACCAGATCACTTTTATGTATGAAGGAACTCATAATGCTACAGGATGTAACTTAAGTTCTTACTTTATGGATTTTCCGGGAGTTCATGCTAGACGTATTCATAGTACCGCGGCTCACAACCAGGGAGGGCTTTCTAACCATGGAGGTACCATTACTTTTGCTGCATTATTTGATGGAACATCCAGTAATTCATGGACGATTAACTTAGGTCGTGGGCAATCTGGAAATTGTTCTGGTGCAGGAATGGAACTGTTTGATTATGCAACACAGGTTTTGATTTTTAAACTTGGAAGTTAATATAATACACTATAAAAAAAAATAAACACAGGTAAAAAGTTCCCTTTACCGTTTTGAAATGTTGAGGCAAAAAAAATTCTAATAACACAAATACAATATAAATGTAAAGTACTTACTACGGTAGGTGCTTTTTTATCAATAGCAATTATTATTTTCAGATTAATATTGATAAAATAATAAAATTTTAAATATCTAAATACTTTTCATAGATATTGTTTTTATGATTGAAATAATACACTTTTTAGTGATCAAAATAATTCGTTTTATTTTTAAATATTTTTACGAGTTATTTGATTATTAAATGATTAAATAAAAGGATTAAGCTTTATTAATATTATTTGTTTTATAATATTATAATTTCTATATTTGTTCGAACACTAAGAACCATTAATATAGTACTTCCTCTATTTAATTGAAATATTACTATATTTTGCTTCCAGACTATGAATGTATTTTAATAATTAATGAATATTGTTGATTATTTTATGGTATTGAAAGGAATTTAACTTGAAAACAAACTTGATATGAAATATTTTTACTTTAGCGTATTACCGCTGCCTATAACAAAATTTACTTTGGCGATATCATAATCTTTTTCGTTTTCATTTTTCTATTTAAGTTAACTCCTGCTCAAAACTTTAAGTTTCTCGGGTTTACACCCAATAAGCTTTTATGGAAAATTTAAATAATAACTTATAAATATTTTTTAATATGAAATTTAAAAACGTTTATTCTCTAGCAGCTTTTTTTCTGGTTTCTGCCGGATTAAGCGCTCAAGTAGGGATTAATACTCCCAATCCGCAAGCAACTTTGGATATTGTAGGTAACGGTGCTTCTACTACAACCAAAGATGGGGTAACGTCGCCAAGGCTTACCAGACAGCAATTGGCTTCTAAAGCAGCAGGTACTTATGTTGCTGCACAAACGGGTACTATGGTTTATGTTTCAGATGCAACCACACCTACAGGTACCACACCTAGTTTAGCGCAAACTGCCGAAATTGCCAACATCGGATATTACTTCTTCAACGGAACCGTTTGGAAAAGTGTAGCCGGAAACTCTGTCAATATTTATAATTCAGACGGCTCTCTTACCGGGAACAGATTAGCAACTTTAGGAGCCAATAATCTTACTTTTAGTTCAACTACGGGAACCTTTTCTGTACAGACAAATAATAATGGCTTTCAACGTTCAGCTTTTACCAATACAAATACAGGAGCAAGTAGCAGAATGGATGTTAGTGTTGGAACAGGTACAGGTTCGGTATATCTGGGGGTAGATAATGGTTCCGCGATCTTCGGGGCAGGTGTTAAAGCCTATCTTGATAATCGTTCTAACGGAAGATTAGCATTTGGAACACAAGGTAATGAAAGTATGACGATAGCAACTACAGGAAATGTAGGTATTGGTACTAATGCTCCTACAGAAAGACTTCATGTAATCGGAAATATCTTAGCATCAGGAACGGTAACGCCTTCGGATATCAGAATTAAAAAAGATATTATAGATAATTCATATGGTTTGAATGAGATTATGAAACTGAGAACAATCAACTATAAATACAAAGACGAACGTTTAAGCAAAGATAAAAAAGTAGGTTTTGTAGCACAGGAAATCAAAGCAGAAATGCCAGAACTAGTTTCTGTAGCTAATGATGAAATGAAAACGCTTGGAGTAAATTACGCAGAGATGACAGTAGTTTTAACTAAAGCAGTTCAGGAGCAACAAAAAATGATTAAAGATCAACAGGAAATGATTAAAGATCAGCAACAACAAATTAATGATCTGAAATCAAAAGTTGATAACTTATCTAAGTAGTTATTTTGTTTACATCAAATAGTTCCCAAATTAATTTTAGGCAAAAAAATTCTAATAACACAAATAGTAAAGCACCTGCTTCGGCGGGTGTTTTTTTATTTAAATAGTAAAATGGGAATTAAAAGTAATACAAATGCTGGTGAATAATTTTTATTCTCAATATTGATTTCTATTGAAAATATTTTATTGAATTAAATGATTTGTAATGAATTAAATAAATAATGAACCTTTGTTAATATTATTTGTTTTATAATATTATAATTTCTATATTTGTTTTAACACTAAGAGCCATGGAACAAAATATTGAAGTAAATCCTCTATTTTGATTCCAGATTATGAATGTATTTTAATAATTAACAATTAACAATTAAAGATTAATTATTTTAACATATGAATAGGAATTAAACTTGAAACTAAACTTGACATGAAATATTTTTACTTTAGCGTATTACCGCTGCCTATAACAAAATTTACTTTGGCGATATCATAATCTTTTTCGTTTTCATTTTTCTATTTAAGTTAACTCCTGCTCAAAACTTTAAGTTTCTCGGGTTTACACCCAATAAGCTTTTATGGAAAATTTAAATAATAACTTATAAATATTTTTTAATATGAAATTTAAAAACGTTTATTCTCTAGCAGCTTTTTTTCTGGTTTCTGCCGGATTAAGCGCTCAAGTAGGGATTAATACTCCCAATCCGCAAGCAACTTTGGATATTGTAGGTAATGGTAATTCTACCACAGTAAAAGATGGGCTTATGCCTCCCAGACTTTCAAAGCAGCAGTTGGCGGCGAAGGTAGCAGGTACGTATGGAACTGCACAGATGGGTACACTGGTATACATTACAGATGTGGCAGCCCCGTCAGGTACTACGCCCAGTATATCGCAGGTTTCCCTGATCAACACTCCTGGATATCATCAGTTTGATGGTACACAATGGAAGGCTGTTTCTCACGATGATGTAAATATTTATAATAGTGATGGTAATCTTACAGGAAATAGAATAGTAACCCAAGCAGCAAATACCTTAGCCTTTAGGGGAGGGGCTGTTAATGCTTTTTCTGTTAATAACGCTGCAGGAACTTCAAGTATTCTTTCCGTGGATGGGGCAAATTCTAGAGTAGGTGTTGGTACAGGTGCTCCGATAGGGAGATTTGATGTTGTTTCGGATAATATTGGAAATACCCAAGGAAATGATTATTATTTCAGAGGCTTTGGAACCTCCACTAATCCTGCAATATTTTTATTGTCCGCGAGAGGTACAGAAGCTGCTCCTACTAACCTTTTAGCAGGTGATATTGCGGGTAGCTTATATTTTGGAAGTAAGATACAAAGCGGTTCAAGTGCGTATTCCTCTATTGTATCAGCATATCGTGGTGATGGTGCAACAACTCTTACTGATTTAGTTTTTAACACTTCTAACGGAGAAAAAATGCGTATAGATCCTCTTGGAAATGTAGGTATTGGTACTACCAATCCATCAGTTAAGCTCGATGTAAACTCAGGTGGAACCTCTGCAGCTCCTGTTGCTGCACTTAAAGTAGTAGATGGTAATCAGGCAGCCGGTAAAGTTTTAACTTCAGATGCCAGTGGTGTAGCAACGTGGCAAACGGTGGGAACAGGAACAAATGTGAATATTTATAATTCAGACGGCTCTCTTACCGGGAACAGAATAGCAACTTTAGGAGCCAATAATCTTACTTTTAGTTCAACTACGGGAACCTTTTCTGTACAGACAAATAATAATGGCTTTCAACGTTCAGCTTTTACCAATACAAATACAGGAGCAAGTAGCAGAATGGATGTTAGTGTTGGAACAGGTACAGGTTCGGTATATCTGGGGGTAGATAATGGTTCCGCGATCTTCGGGGCAGGTGTTAAAGCTTATCTTGATAATCGTTCTAACGGAAGATTAGCCTTTGGAACGCAGGGGGTTGAACATATGACCCTAGCCACTACTGGTAACTTTGGAATTGGCTCTACAGCGCCTACTAGAAAGCTACATGTAGAAGGGGCAAGTTACTTTAACGCTGCGGTAACTACAGGAGTAACCAAAAATGCCATTGATATTAACATAGGTCAGGATGGTTTAGGTTATGGTAACAGAAATGATAATTTTGGGATAAACGTAAGATCTTCTTCTTCAATTGGAGGAGGGTCGGTTGCCAGAATTAATTTTGGAGATACAAGTACCGGTACAGCAGGTACAGGAAAATACCTTTCTTTTAGCGTAGGAACTACCCTTAATGAATTGATGTATATGACAGATAACAATTCAGGAAGAGTTGGGATAGGAACTACAGCTCCAACAGAAAAACTTCACGTGATCGGAAATATCTTAGCATCAGGAACGGTAACGCCTTCGGATATCAGAATTAAAAAAGATATCGTGGATAACGGCTATGGTTTGAATGAATTATTAAAATTAAGAACTATTAATTATAAATACAAAGACGAGCGTTTAAGCAAAGATAAAAAAGTGGGATTTGTAGCCCAGGAAATTCAGGCTGCTATGCCGGAATTGGTAACTACAGCCAATGACGAAATGAAAACCCTTGGAGTAAACTATGCGGAAATGACGGTAGTTCTTACAAAAGCTGTACAACAGCAGCAGGAATTAATCAAAGAGCAGCAAACTCAAATCGATGAATTAAAAGCAAGACTGGAGAAAGTAGAAGCTAAAAAATAATTAATCTACTCTATTCAGGCAAAAATTCTAATAACACAAATTTCCTATATTCCCAAAGCATTCACCACGGTGGATGCTTTTTTTGTGGAATTAATTTTCCATTTGAAGCAATGCATTTACCCCTTTTGCATGATCCAGCAGATCAGGAAAGAAATCATCATAGCATTGTTGTAAAATATCTTTATTGTTTAAAAATGCCTCAAAAACCGGAATATCTTTTTCTAAATATTTAGCCTTATTCAACACATTCTGCATGCTGAATTTTATGCCGCGGTCATTACGATAATTATACAGCCAGTCATCACCTTCCATTCTTATCAGCATATTTTTAAAATTTTCTGGAAGATATTGCTGATGTTCATTCAAGACTCGATATACTTTTAAAGAATGGGCTTTCCATTCCGCCAACGAATGTAAACTAAGATCATTTGCCACAAAATAATCCATCGAAACATCCACAAAAGCCCCGGCATACAATCTTACCAGCGGTGAAAAAACTTTTTTCGCTTCATGAATGGCGGGATGAGAATCGGTAAATGTATCAATCGCACGATGTAGTGTAATACCATCCTGAATATCTTTCGGAAAAGAAAAGCGATCTCTGTTTTTTATAAAATCTTCCAGGAACTGACCAACAATTTGTCCGTCTGTGAAAGTCAGAAAAGAATGTGCTAAATAATTCATACCACAAGATAAGGCTTAAAATTGAAAAATCCCCTGAACAAATTAAGGTATATTCAGGGGATTTAATGAGTAAAATGTTATGAAAATTATTTAACAATGAATTTTTTATTTTCTATCAGATTTCCTTTTTCATCATAAATGTTCAGGAAATAACCTCCTGAATTCAGATTTCTGATGTTAATACTCGTTTCAGAAGTAGTAATGACGTTCTGCCCCGCTGAATTAACTATCGTAAACATATATTTTTTATCGTCTGCAGTCGAAATATTGATGATTTCTTTAGCCGGATTCGGATAGATCGTAAATCCTTTTGAATTTTTAGCAAGTTCATTTGTAGATAAGACTAAAGCGTCCGCAGCCACCGCCGGCATAAAGTTCGAAACTACACACGCAAAACGGGCAAAACCATAGGCTTCGTTAGACGGATTGGTGTTTCCAATGGCAATTCCTGTAGGTTCAGAATTATAATTCACCGCAGGATTGGCCCAACGGTTAACCCTTGTACAGCTGATCCCTTTGGAAGAACATTCATCATTATACGCCATAATCGTTCTCCAACGTTGAGAAGACGTGCTTGAAGTTCCCAGATTAATCGCTGTTCTGTTTACATATCCGTGATGATGGCTACAAGGCGAAGTGCTTGTATTCACGTACCAGTCATGTTGTAATCCCATATTGTGACCCAATTCATGAGCCAAAGAATAGTTGGAAACGGCGCAATTATAAAGGCTTACACAAAATCCGCTGCTACCGCTATAATTGGTCGGGCTTGTATTCACGTAACCCAAACCGCAGGTGTTCGTCGGTGTTCCTGTCACCAAAGCCACAAGATCGGCACCGTAAGTGGTTCTTAAGGTATGAACATTGTCCATATATCCGTCGTTATTCGTTCTTAATCTCGTTAAATCTGTACTGATGTTTCCTGGTTCGGTATAGGCAATTTCACCTGAATAAACCAGATTAATATTCACATTCGACACTCCGGAATTAATAAGAGAAGTATTGAAATTGGTAATTGCAGTCGCAATAAAGGAGTTACTTTGCGAAACGCCGCCCCAAGCCGTTCTCGCCGCCGAAGTATACACCACCATCACATCTACTCTTGAAGCAGAGCAAACCGGAGTTGTGCTAAGACAAACATTGGTATTTGCTTTACCAGCATATTCAGGAAGGGTAGAATCTAAAACAGAATCGTCTCTGGAATCTTGATCTAAAATTTTCTGATCACTTACCAGCGACAAAGCAAATACGTCTCCATTCGTCTGGTGAAACATTACTTTTTCTCCGGAAACTGGAGCATACATTCCGGTTACAATATGATCATATTTTGATAAAACTAATTCCGATTCAGGTTCGTTTTCAATGGAGTAAACATACGATTCACTTTTGTTTCCGTAGGTGAACAATTTTTCAAATTTTGCCGTGATCTGCTTCTTGTTAGGAAGATTGATTTTCAAATCTGAATCTAATTTGAAAGCGGGTTGAATGTAATATTTCGTTGAAAGATAATTTGAAGCCAATTCTTTGGTAATCTTTTGATTAGAATTTAAACCTGCTTCGTTTACTGAATTTTGAAATACATTGATTTGAGCTGACAATACATTAAAGCAGCAAATCACAAGGATAATAAATTTTGTTTTCATGTGTACTAAAGTTTAATGATTTGGTATAATAAATGTAAATAATTTATTTCAAACTTTAGTGATTTTTTTAATTGAATTTAAATCAATCGATCTCAATTTTGAAAACCCGTTATAGTAAACACATTCCGTCAGTTCGAGTAGGTTTTTGAAAAAAATCGTATCGAGAAGTAGAAAAAATACCTACTATCTATACATCAAGTTTTTCATCCCGAAGGAATCTAAGCATAGTATTAAAAAACAGAAAAAACAAGATTTAAAATCTCAAATAAAAATTCTTGAACAAAATTTTATCATTACAAAAAGTCTCAACCCAAACTCCTTTTTCAATTTCAGAATAATTAAAATGAATCAAATTCTTCTCAATTTTGTTCTGAGAAATTAAACGAAGCTGAAGTTCATCATCACTGACAACACATTTCAACTGAATCGGAAAAGAAAACAAATTCTGAATCTGAAGATCTTTATAACCGTAAACCACTGTACAATCAGAACCCAAAGGCGTAAAGCGTTCATTTTCTTTGTAAATATCAACAGAATGCGGAAACCGTTCAATGATTTTCAAACCAGATTGCAACGCCAGAAAATATAAAATGGAGGAAAACTGACAAATTCCGCCTCCGAAATCACTTGAAATATGATTATTAATTAAATTTCTTCCTTCTTTAAAATGATTTTTTTCACTTGGTTTGCCGATCAGTTTCCAGAAAGAAAAAACTTCATTCGGCTGAATAACTAAGTGATGGATCTTGTTGCCAACAATCTTTAGATTATGAACTTTATTTTCATGAAAATTTCCTTTTTTAATAATTTGTTGAAGCTCAATTCTGTATTCACCAATATTTTCTGAAAGATAATTTTTAGGGTAAACGTATTGATTCTTCTTTTCGTCAAAATAACGCTGCAACAGTTTTAATTGCAGTTTCCAACGATGAGGTAGCCATTTTTTCAGTTGCTGTTTCATATTTTTTCTAAAACAACAATGTGATAAGAAACGTACTTTTTAAGGAACGTTTTACATAAAAATACGTCTAACGGTAAAAAATATTTTCGTATACTTTTCGGAAACCGATGAATGGGAAATAGTAAAACTCCTGCTGTATTTTTTATGGTAAACTGATCTTTTGAAAGCTCAGAAATTTCTGAAAGGGTAAAACTATTGTTTGCATGCCAGTCTTCCTGTGGAGAAATGTTTTTACTTCTCGCTTTGGTAGGATAATCAAAAATTAAAGTTCCGTTATGGGTTAATTTACGATAACATTCATGTAAAAAAGATATAGTATCCTGCTTATTCTGATGCATGATCACATGAAAACAAAAAATACAATCGAATGTATCCTCAAACGGAATTCCTGAGATTTCTCCTCTTTCTATAATTTTTTCAGGATGTTTTTGTTGGGCTACGGAAAGCATTTCCTCACTGAAATCTGTTCCGTGAGTGGCAAAATTTAATAATCTTCCGGTTCCGCAACCCAGATCCAGCACTTTAGAATATTTTTTATCATGAAAAAAAGAAGTTAAAAATTTTCTTTCCTGCTGATCAATATATTTCCCGTAAGAATTTCCGAAACGATTTTCGTCATAGGTTTTTGCGAGATGATTATAATATTCTAAAATGCTGTTTTTCATGGTTTAAAAAAGTCTGTCGTGAAAATCTTCAATCTTACTGACTTCCTCAATTTTTATTCCAAATTTTTTCTTCGGAAGTTTATTTAAATTGGAAATGAAAATTTTCTCATAACCTAATTTTTCAGCTTCGGTAATTCTCTGTTCAGCCTGTGCAATCGGACGGATCTCTCCACTCAGTCCAATTTCTCCTGCAAAACAATAATGCTCAGAAATTGCAATATCTTCATTAGATGAAAGAATAGATGCTACAACCGCCAAGTCCAGTGCAGGATCATCGGTTTTAATTCCTCCCGTTATATTTAGGAAAACGTCTTTTGCACCCAACTGAAAACCTGCTCTTTTTTCCAGAACAGCCAAAAGCATATTCAGCCTTTTAGCATCAAAGCCGGTAGAACTTCTTTGCGGAGTTCCGTAAACTGCCGTACTTACCAATGCCTGAATTTCCAATAACATAGGTCGGTTTCCTTCCAAAGTTACGGCAACGGAGTTTCCGGAAAGCTCTTCAAATTTTTTAGTAATTAAAATTTCAGAAGGATTTCTGATTTCCTTTAGACCCTGCGAGATCATCTCATAAATTCCAATCTCAGAAGTCGATCCGAAACGGTTTTTATTGGCTCTCAGCAATCTGAAAAGGTGGTTTCTATCACCATCAAAATTCAAAACAACATCTACCATGTGTTCCAATACTTTTGGTCCGGCAATCTGTCCGTCTTTCGTGATGTGACCTACCAAAAATACAGGAACGCTGTTTTCTTTGGCGTATTTAATGATCTCGTTGGAGCATTCTCTGATCTGGGAAACCGTTCCCGGAGAACTTTCAATCAGCTGAGACTGCAAGGTCTGAATAGAATCGATAATGACAAAATCAGGTTCCAGCTTTTTCGCTTCGTGAAGAATTTTTTCAAGATTGGTTTCTGTAAAAAGAAAACAGTTGGGATTCTGAACATCCGTCAGTCGGTCGGCTCTCATTTTGATTTGTGAAGCACTTTCTTCCCCTGAAACATAGAAGATTTTTTTCTTCATTTTCAAGGCCAGCTGAAGCAAAAGGGTAGATTTCCCAATTCCCGGTTCGCCGCCGATCAGCGTTACGGAGCCTAAGACAATTCCGCCGCCTAAAACCCGGTTCAGTTCCTCGGAAGGAGTTTTTATTCTGGGTTCTTCATTGGTTTCAACTTCAATAATGTTGATGACATTTTGTTTCGTTTTTGAGAAAGGCGGAGTTTTAGACGACGTTTTTTCCACGACTTCTTCCACCAAAGTATTCCATTCGCCACAGTTTTTACATTGCCCCATCCATTGTGGATACTGGGTTCCGCAGTTTTGACAGAAATATGCTGTTTTTAGTTTTGCCATATCGCGAAGTTCAAAATTTTTTTTGAATTTTTCTTACTTTCAGGCATGAAAAATATTTTACTTAAAAGTGCTCAGGTTTTTGTGTTGATGACCTTTATTAATTTTTTATTAAGCATATTAGTTTTATACTTACTCAATATCCATGATGGAAGCTTTGGGATGCATCTTTTTTTAATCCTTATAGAATGTTGTCTTGTTTCTGTAGTTGCTTTTATAACAGTTATGATATTTAAAAAGAGTTACTATTCTATTTCAAGAATTGCAGTTTTGTTTGAAATTATTTATCTGATTTGTTTAATGTTATCAGGTTTTAATCCTTTTGGAACTAAAGAAGTAAATGTCTTCAGTTTATTCATTTATATAAATTCTGCGATTACTTTTTTTATTATCTATTTGTATCATGTGTTGTATTCAAAAATAATTATGACAAAATCAAAAAAATAACATAGATCAAGATGAGATTCTCAGGCTTGTTTTACCTTTGAACCATTCAAACAATACTATTTATATAATGAAAAAGATATTTTTAACTTTCGTTTTTGCTTTATTAAGCACAGTAAGTTTTGCACAAAACAGCTGGATTGTTGATCCGATGCACTCTTCTGTAAATTTCAACATCAAGCACATGGGGATCAGCTTCGTGCAGGGGAGATTTGATACTTTCACAGGAAAAGTGATTACCAAAGGAAACACGCTGGATAATGCAACTTTCGATTTCACAGCTGACGCCAATTCAATCAATACAGGCGTTGAAATGAGAGATAAGCACCTTAAAAGTGCAGACTTTTTTGATGCAGGAGCATACGGCGAAATGAAATTTGAAAGTACTTCTATAGCGAAGGATAAAAGAACTAATGCTTATCTGTTGAAGGGGAAATTAACAATCAAAGACGTAACGAAAGAGATTACAGTTCCTGTTACATTCGGAGGAATTACAAAAAATCAGCAGGGAAAAGAGATTCTTGGTTTCCAGACAACATTTAAAGTGAACCGTTTAGATTATAACATCAAATATGATCCAACGGGAGCAGGTGTAGCAAAAGACGTTGACGTTAACTTATATTTTGAGTTAATTAAGCAATAATTTTCATATTAATTTGGTTTAGGAAGAAGGTTTTCAATTTTTTGAAAACCTTTTTGTTTGCATGAAATTTTAAAAATCTGCGTTATCTGCAAAATCTGCGAGAGGCTAATTATACGATCTGTGAAAAAAAAAAATTAGTATTTGTGTTTGAAAGTTTTAACAGCAAAAGATTCAAAAGTTGTTTTAAAAGCTTTTGGGATTGAGTATGAAATAGTCAAGAAATTATCCTTACATGCGATTTTTATAGCCAAGAATGCACAAATGACGATACTTTATATTAAATTTTTAGAATCTGCGTTATCTGCAAAATCTGCGAGAAGAAAAATATTCGTTCATACGTGGCCATTTTTACACATTCACCTTCCCAGAAGAAACCGTAAAAATTCCAAAATCATCGATTAGCATTTTTTCTTTTTGAATATGATTAAAAGCAAACACTCTGTCAAGTTCTTTTTGCGAGCGTCTTCTCATGATCCAGTCTTTATTTTGATGATTATTTAAAACATAAGCAATCATTTTCAACTGCGGATGCCACGGTTGCCCTGTGTAAACTACGAAAGAATTTTTCTCTGAAATTGACGAAATTCCCTGAACGGCTTTACTTGCCATTTCGTTATCTCCAAAAAGTTCAAAAATCCCTGAAACAATCGTGATATTCGGTTGAAAATTAAGTTTCTGATACGTTGCAGGATGAAAACAATCAAAGTTAGTAAAACGAATATTTTGATAATTTTTTTCTTTGATTACTTTTTCGCCAATTTCGATGTTTGACTGTACAAATTCGTTGATAACAATTTCAGTCTCGGGATATTTTTCTTTAATATCAAATAAATAATTTCCCGTTCCTCCGGCAATATCAAGAATTTTAATAGCTCTACCTTCCTGTTTTAATTGTTGAATTTTTTCTTCTAAAATTTGAATTAAATGTTGCTTTCTAATCCTGATTCCTCGCCATCCAATCGCTTCCAGATAATTTTTATCCATCATTTTTCCGAAACCAAATTTTCCACTTGGCTGATTATGATACACATAATCCAACGAAGCTCCGGAATCGAAACCGTATTTCAGGCCAATCGCCATTCCGTCACTAATTTTTCCGATATTATTTAACGAAAACTTTTGAAACTTGAAATTCAGGTTGTTTCCAACATTATTCTGCAAATCCTGATATTCTTTCACAGAAAATTGATCCGGTGAAAGGGAAGGCTGTTTTGGGGGGGTATGGAAACATTTTTCTGCAAAATCTGCAATTTTATCATACACCATTTCTTTTCCGGTATCAAATAAAATTCCGTGGAAAAAGTTGGGTAAAACTTCATAATGTTTTAAATCAGTATCTAATTTATCATGAAAAATTTTCTGATCTTTATTAAAAACCACATGATCTTTTTCGGCCGCTAAAATCACAGTTGGTGTATCAATCGCTTCGGAATCTTGAACCAATCTTTTTCCTGCTTTTGCCAAATCTATCAGCAATTCAGCATCAATTGATCTTGTAATCAGCGGATCTGTGTCGTACGCTTTTTGCTGTTCCGGATCGTGTGTCAGCATTTTTGATTTCACATAACTTTTAATGATCAATCCTTTTTTCAGCTTAGTTCCCAAAGTAATCATCTCATTTGCCAGAGGAACGATCAGATTAATCCTGAAAGCTGGTGCCAATAAAGCCATTCCGGCAATTTGTGGTGCGAAATCATGAGCCCAAGCCGAAGCGACAACACCTCCAATACTATTGGCTAAGATAAAAATATCTGAAATTTTTACGTCATATTTCGTTTGTAAAAACTTCGAAAAAGCATCCAGATCGCGAACGTAATCCATAAAAATAGAAGACGTTTTGGTTTTGGTATGACCGTGACCACGAAGGTCGAATGCAAAAATATTATATTTAGAAAATTGTGGCGATTGTGCGATACCATTCAATCTTTCAGAATGTTCATGACCACGATGGATCATGATGATATTTTTTTGTTGAGGCTGAAAATTCCATTCGCGATAAAAAATTTCATTGCCGTCAAAACTTTTAAAAATTCCGCTGTTCATAAAGTTAAATTTTTTTCAAAAAATCCAATACATAAGAATGGATAATTGCATTTTTATTCTTGGTTTTCATGTGGGTTACTGCTTCTTCTAACGATAAAGATAGGATATTTTTCATTACCAAAATCCCAATCACAGAACTTCTCTTAAAGCCCATCGTACAGTGAATCAGGATTTTTCCGTCTTTCGGAAGATTATAATAATTATTGGTGATTTCAGTTACTAGTTTTCTTGTTTGATCAATATCAAAACTTCCGATATCTAAAAACGGAACAGATTGATATTTTGTGTTGTCTTTTAATGATTTTATTTCTTCAATTTCAGCCGACAAATCGTATACGAAAGTATTTTTATTAACATTAAAATAAAGTAAGTCTTCCGTACTTGGTTTGGATGAAATATAAATGTTAGGAACAATTTCAATAGGCTTTTTATTCTTTCTTAAAAACCTCCAAAATGCCTGATACATTAATAGATAAGGAGCATAGGTTATCTTTTTGAAAATTGAAATATTTCCGTTTTTATCTTTTAAAAAGTGAATATTATTCTTTTGGTATTGATATCCGATAAGGGTTAATGAAAAAGTTATCCACAATTTTATCCACAAAGTTATCCACAAAAAAGTAGAATCAAATTTTGTTACAAATTGATGAAATAATAAAGTTACTGTTAATAAAAGCCAACTGAATAAAAAATAATAATTCGCAACCTGAAAATTTCGGTAAAGAAAATCATTTTTACGATAAGGGAAGATAATAAAGCTTACGTGTGCAAGAATTCCTCCGGCTAAAACATCGATCAAATGATGTTGATAAGTCGTGAGTGTAGAAATTCCTAAAAGAATAAGCCAAATTATTAAAAATATTCTCCCATGTTTTAAATTTCTGAAAACTGACCAAAAGATAAAAGCATACGCAATATGAAGCGATGGAGCCTGATTAAAAGGTGAATCAAATATTTTTAAAAACTGAAACGGAATTCCAAAAATAGAGCTACTGATTTCAGGTTTATTTAATGAAAATTTTAACGGAAATAAAAGAAAGCAAATTCCTGCAATCACCGTCACAAAAAGCATTCTTTTAGTTAGAACAGTAAGTTCTTCCCTGGTTTTGCAAAAGAAAAATACCAAACCAAAAAATAATCCGCTGGTCATATAAGGAATGATCGCCCATGGAATAAAAGGAATATATTTTTCAAAATTAAAAACAAAAGATGGAACATTTTCCAGCTTCGAAATATACCATGCTGAATAATTGTAAACCATCATGAATACGACAGAACACAATAGTAGAGCGTAGATTTTCTGTGATATTTTCAGTCGTTTTTCATCCATTTTGCTTTTTTAAACATGATGATATTTAATAAAGAGGAAGGTAATAGGGCAAGTGATTTCATCATCCATTTCATCTTCGATGGGAAAATGATGAATTTTTTTCGTTCTTCAATCGCTTGAGAAATGATCTCTGTTGCAGATTTTACATCCATTAGAAATGGCTTTTTGCTCAAGTCATTATTATTGAGATCTCTTAATTTCTGAGTGTCAATATACCCCGGAGCAATTGTGGTTACAGAGATTCCAAAAGGTTTTAAAGCCCTTCGGTACGCATCGGCAATCTGAATCACAGAACGTTTTGTTTTCGTATACAAACTTGAATTTTCATAATCCAGAATCCCTGACACCGAAGCAATCACAGCAATTTTTCCTGATTTTTGATCTTTCATGAAATATCGCGCAACTTCAAAACAATTGACGGTTCCTAAAATATTTGTTCTCAACATTTCTTCAGCTTCTTCGTAAGAAATATTTCCGGCAACATCTTCTGCATAACTTCCGGCGCAGTTGACCAATAAATCTAAATTTTCATTGTTTAAGAGAAAATTTTTCACTGCAGAAGAAATAGCATTGATATCACAAACATCCGCTTCAAAAGTTTTTAAATGTTGAAAATTATTTTGAGAAATTTTCGTTACATCACGTCCGCAAATTCCCACCTGAAAACCTTTTTCAAGATAATGTTGGGCAAGAGAATAGCCAATTCCCGAAGTTCCGCCTGCGATAAAAACTTTCATGAGATTTTTGTGATTTTGAATTTGATGTAAAAATAGATTTTATTTGAAAATAAAAAATGAAAATCTTCATTTTAAAATGATTGTTGGCATCAACCGTGTCAAGGTTCAAAACCTTGACACGGTTAGTTTAATATCTATCTGGAGTGTTTTTGAGATAAAGTTTTATTTGTGAGGATTAATGACTTGAGTAAGCAAAGATCAATCAACAATTTGATTTGATGAAGCGTTGTTTTCAAGCTTTGCGAAGTAAATTTATTGCTTTTGCCCACTAAAATGGAAGGTTTGAAATAAAAATCTTTGCGTTTAAAATTATCAATATGTAATGTCAATAAGACTTCAATTTATTTTCTCAAACTTTTTATCGTCTGATCAAAACCATAATACCACTGTTTTTCCATATCTTTTTTAAATTGTGGATAACTTTTTGGTAATGAAAAGTCAATTTCAAATTTTCGCCAATTGATGCTCTTTTTTAAATAATGTCCTTCCAAATCTTGCTTTATATTAATGGTGTCAATCTGAAAATCTGGAGAAAGTTTTTCAACTTCCTGCAATCTTTTATTTCCGCTGTATCCTAAAACGGCACGGACAAATGCTTCTTCTGTTTTATTGTAAGATTGTTTTTTCTCAATAATGACTTCATTGGCCAAATGTTTTGCCAATTCAATCGGGATAAGATCAATAGCTCCTCCTGCAAAATATTTTCCATGAATAAAAACGGGTTCAACGTAAAACATATCAGAGATTGAAATTCTTGTACTTTCCAACATTGAAAATTGGGTTTCTATTTTTGGTAGATTTTCAACGGCACTTTTTTTTAAATTATCGGAATTAATTAGTATTTGACTAGGAATAATTTTCTTTGTTGTTTCAGGATCGGTGAAAATTGTTTTTTGATATAATTTTCTGTTGTTTCGTTTTTGATTGACTCCTTCTGGGGTAAATAGAATTTCCGAACCAATGATTAACGTTGGGATTTCCTGAGAAAATTTCACATTCTTTAATGAAGGAAAATCTTCGGATAAATCCTGATTCATTTCAACCAAATATCTGTTGAAAATGTCTTCTATAAAGGGCGCATTACTTTTATTTAATATTTTCTTTAAAGTAAAAAGTCCAATTTTATTAAATTTTCGATGTTTTGTTAAGGTTGTTTTTAAAACAAACTGATAATATTCTTCAGAATGTAAATATTGTTTTCTTGAAAGATGGTTCGAAAAAGCATTGACGACAGTTGCGGCAAAAGCTCCGCCGCATGAAGCAATCAAAACGTCAGGTTTTATTCCGAGTTCTTCGAGAGCAGAAAACATTCCGAGGTAGATCATTAATCTTGTTCCGCCTCCTGAAAATAGTATTGCTTTTTCGAATTTCTGATTCATTTTGTTTTTTTATTTTAACGCAAAGTTCGCAAAGGCTTTTTTTTTTATTAATTGAGAATATTTTTCGTTCGCAAAGGCGTTTCACTCAGCAAAGTTTCTCGTTGCTTTTTAAAATTTGATTAAAAATGATAAAGTCCAGAAAAAAATTGGCGCATTAAAGATTAAACTATCCATTCGGTCTAATAATCCGCCATGTCCGGGAAGAAGTTTTCCCGTGTCTTTTATATTGGCTTTTCGTTTTAAATAAGACATAAAAACATCTCCGAAAAATCCTGAAATTCCCAATGTTAATCCTAAAGTTGAATTAACTAAAATATTAGTTTTTAATAAGAAAAAACCTAAAATATTACTTAAAATAATTGTTAAAAAAACTCCGCCGATAAATCCTTCTAATGTTTTATTTGGGCTGATTTGTGGGGTGATTTTATGTTTTCCGAAGAATTTTCCCATTAAATATTGAAAAACATCATTCAGTTCTGTGACTACAACAATGAAAATAATGGAATTGATGCCGGAAAAATTTTCTCTGATGAAATATAAATGTGGAAAAGCAAAAAGACACACAATCAAGGCAATTCCTATTTTTAAAATTTGCTTAAAGGAAGTTTTTAATAATGAAAAATAAATCAAGACAATTAAACTTAGCGCTAAACTGCACAGAAAATAATGTTCAAGACTGAAAAAATTTAATAATAAAAATTGTGAAATTCCGATGAAAACGGACGTAATAATTCGGTTTGAAGTGATTTTAAATAATCTCAAAAATTCAAAAAAGCTTTGAAAGGCAATCCACGAAACGAAGATTTTCATGGCAAAAGGATGCGAAATTCCGAGGGCAAAAACGAGGATAATATAGATCCATGTTTTTACGCGTAACGGAACGTCGGCAAATTTGTTTTCTTCTTTATTCATGCAGAGATTTCTTTAATCTGGTAAATGTACTGATGATGAGAAGAGCGATAATAATGCCGAAAATATAATTGGAAATTCCTGAAATATTGACCCCGAAAAAAATCAATAATCCATATAAACCTAAGAGTAAAGCGCGGTCACTTTTTCCCATTGGCCCATCATAACGTCGATCTTTACCAATTACTTTTCCAAGTAATCCTGAAAATTCATTAATAATACTTAAAACAATGAAAATAATGATTAAATATAAACTTTCGGGTTGAAATTTTAATAATGGAAAAAAGATAATAACATCTGAAACGATGTCGCCAACCTCATTCAAAACCTCGCCTAATTTGCTGATTTGGTTAAATTTTCTTGCCATCATTCCGTCCAACGCATTCAGTGCCATTCTTATTAATAATCCGATGGGTAAGCTCAGGAAAAACCATTTTGAATGTTCTGCGTTCCAAAATAATATTCCGATAATTGCAGAAAGTAAGATTGAACTTATCGTAATCTGATTCGCAGTAATTTTATTTCGATGAAGAAATAATAGAATAGGAGTGAGGAGTTGCTGGAATTTTGGTTTGAGTTTGTATACGGAAATCATTGTGCCTATTAGTCTTTTGAGTTTTGATTTAATCAAATTTAGATAAAAAAATCTATCAAATCTAAAGTTCTTTTTGATTATTCATCTACCAATAGAAAAGACATTAGGATTTAAACTTAAAACAAAATTGCTTTGTATTTCTTTTTCCCCTAACTTTGCACAAACCTAATCTAATGAGTAAAAAGAATACAAAGTACATCTTTGTGACAGGAGGTGTAACTTCATCTTTGGGAAAGGGAATCGTTTCAGCTTCTCTTGGACTATTACTAAAATCACGTGGCTTCAACGTAACTATTCAGAAACTAGATCCTTATATTAATATCGATCCGGGAACTTTGAATCCTTATGAGCACGGAGAGTGTTATGTAACCGAAGATGGCGCGGAGACGGATCTGGATTTAGGACACTATGAGCGTTATCTTGATGCTCCGACTTCCCAAAACAATAACGTTACGACAGGAAAAATTTACCAAACTGTTATCGAAAAAGAAAGAAAAGGAGATTTCCTTGGAAAAACAGTGCAGGTAATTCCTCATATTACCAACGAAATTAAACGTAGAATTAAAATTTTATCTAAACAGAACTACGATATCATTATTACGGAGATCGGTGGAACTGTGGGAGATATTGAATCTTTACCTTACATTGAAACTGTTCGTCAGTTGAAGTGGGAATTGGGGGAAAATAATTCTATGGTCATTCACTTGACCTTGTTGCCTTATTTGGCTTCAAGTGGAGAATTAAAAACAAAACCATCTCAGCATTCTGTTCGCCAGTTGATGGAAAGCGGAATTATGGCTGATGTTTTGGTTTGCAGAACAGAACATAAAATCCCGAAAGATCAGAGAGCAAAATTGGCTCAGTTTTGTAACGTAGCTTTAGAAAACGTTATTGAATGTAAAGATTTGGAAACGATCTATGAGGTTCCAATGTACCTTCAGAAACAAAATTTTGATGATGTTGTTCTTAAAGAATTGGATCTGAAAAGCGATAAAGAAGCAGATCTTAAAGACTGGAAATCTTTCCTGAAGAAATTCCAGAATCCTAAAAAATCAATCGAAATTGCTTTGGTTGGAAAATATGTTTCTCTTCAGGATTCGTATATATCCATTGCTGAGGCTTTCAAACATGCAGGTGCAGATTTGGAAACTGAAGTTAAGGTAAGATGGGTTTACAGTGGAGATTTAACTGCTGAAAATATTAAAGAAACTTTAGCCGGCGTAAGCGGAATTCTTGTTGCTCCAGGTTTTGGCGACAGAGGGATTGAAGGTAAAATTCTTACCGCGCAGTATGCAAGAGAGAATAAAGTTCCGATGTTGGGTATTTGCTTGGGAATGCAGATTATGACTGTTGAATTTGCAAGAAATGTTCTTGGTTATACTAAGGCAAACTCAATGGAATTCGATACTTCTACGGAACATCCTGTCATTTCTTTGATGGAAGAGCAGAAAAATGTTGTTGATAAAGGAGGTACAATGCGTCTTGGTGCATGGAAATGTACATTGAAAAACGGTTCTAAATTAAACGAAATCTACGGAGCGAAAAATATTACCGAAAGACACCGTCACAGATATGAATTCAACAGTGAATATATTGGAGAATTCGAGAAAAACGGTTTCCTGGCAACAGGTACAAACCCGGAAACAGGATTGGTGGAAGCATTAGAAATGCCGGATCACCCATTCTACGTTGGGGTACAATATCACCCGGAATATAAGAGTACGGTAGCAACACCGCATCCTTTATTCAGAGCTTTTATTAATGCTTGTACACAGAAATAAAGTAATTTACAGATTACAGACGTCATATATAAACTCAGACTGATTATTCTCAGCCTGAGTTTATTATATAGTAACGTATTATAGTATAGAGTTTTGATAAAAAAACAGTATTTTTGTCGACTCGAATTACGTACATATATTTATGTACAGAAAATAGGTAAAAATTTTAATTAAGATAAAATGCAACAGAACAACGGACTCGATAAAAGTCAAATGATTAGTTTTGCGGTTTTATGCGTGGTTCTTTTTGGTTTCATGTTTTATTTCCAAAACAAGCAATCGAAAGAGGAAGAGGTAAAAGCTCAGCAACAGAAGACCGAACAGGTAAAAAATGCTGTAAAACAGTCTCAGGCAAGCAATATCAATCCAAATGTAACGCCGAACGCTATTCAGACTGCGAATCTTGCTAACAAAGAATTGAAAGTGGAATTTGCAAGTTTGGGCGGACAGGTTTCTAAAGTAGAACTTGCAGAATACAAAGCATATGATCATAAAACGGATAATGCAGATCTTCCGTTGTATCTGATCACAAAAAATAATTCAAACTACGGTTTCCAGTTCAAGGATAAAACAGGAAAGATAATCAATACCAAAGATCTTGTTTTTTCTCCAACGGTTAATGGAAATGCAGTAACGATGACGGCTAATTACAACGGAGCGGTTATCCAATTCATTTATACTTTACTTCCAAAATATACGCTTGATTTTAAAGTAAGAACTCAGGGGCTTGCTAAAGTTACTTCTGATAACAAAGCCGATTTTATCTGGGATTACAGTGTGAGAAACCTTGAAAAAGGGAGAGCTCAGGAGCAATCTCACTCAGAATTCTCGTATGCTTTCAATAATTATAAAGATTATGATTATGACGGAAGAACAACGATGGAAGAAGAAAAAGAAACGCTGAACTGGATTGGAGTGAAGCAGCAGTTTTTTGCATCAGTGATTGAAGCGAAAAACGGATTTACTCAAAGCAAAGGAAATCAGGAGAATGTAGAAGAGGGTGAATATTTGAAAAAACTGAACTATGAAGGTTTTGTTCAAATGACAGGAAGCGAATTGAATCAGGACTTTACCTGGTACTTTATGCCATTAGATTTACCTTTATTAAAATCTTACGATAAAAACTTCGATGAAATTTTACCATTAGGCTGGTCTTTCATAGGATGGATGAACAGAGGGTTCTTTATTCCTATTTATAATTTCATTTCATCTTGGGGATTAACTGCTGGTTGGGCTATTTTCTTATTAACGATTTTGGTTAAATTAATCTTATCACCAATTATGTACAAGCAACATAAATTGAGTGCCATGATGAGAGTAATTCGTCCGGAAATTGATGAAGCGAATGCTAAATTTAAGGATGCAGATCCAATGAAAAAGCAGCAGGCTACGATGGAAATCTACAGAAAAGCCGGAGTAAATCAAATGGCGGGATGTTTGCCGGCATTGGTTCAGGTTCCTATTTTCTATGCGTTGTTTCGTTTCTTCCCGAACTTTATTGATTTGAGAGGAAAGGGTTTCTGGTTTGCAAAAGATTTAACAGCGTATGATGATATTATTAAATTGCCATTCAAGGTACCTTTCTTGGGAGATCATTTGAGTATTTTCGCGATTGCATGTACCGTGGTTATCTTGATCTATACCATAATGACTTCAGGAAATATGCAGCAGCCACAGCAGGAAGGAATGCCAAATATGAAGGTATTAATGTACATCTTCCCGATCACATTTTTATTCTTTTTGAATACTTCTGCATCTGGTCTTTCTTGGTATTACTTCGTTTCAAACGCAATTAATATCTTAATTATCCTTGTGATTAAGTATGTGATTCTCGATGAAAAGAAGATCCATGCACAGATCCAGGCGAATAAAGAAAAGCCAAAAGCGGAAGGTAAGTTCCAGAAACGTATGAGAGAAATGATGGAAAAAGCTCAGGAACAGCAAAAAGTTCAAGAGAACCAACGAAAAAAGAAATAGATAAATAATCTTATATAACAAAAAAGAGAAGCGAATATTGCTTCTCTTTTTTATTTAGATAGAATTTAAATTTGCATTTGCTCATTATGAAAGTCGTAATCTGTTGTTTGCGCTATTTAATCATATTTCAATCTGAAAGACTGACGGTGGTATTTCGTCGGACCATGCTTTATAAGGGCTTCCTGGTGCTTTTTTGTGGCATATCCGAAGTTGGTATCCCAACCATAATCGGGGAACTCTTCATGTAGCTCAATCATCAGTTTATCTCTATAATTTTTTGCTAAAATAGATGCCGCAGCAATAGATAAAATTTTTGAATCCCCCTTAATGATACATTGATGAGGAATGAAATTATAAGGATGAAATTTATTACCGTCAACTAAAATAAACTCGGGTCTTGTTGTTAATTTGTCGAGTGCCTGATGCATGGCATGTATGCTGGCATTTAGGATATTATGTTCGTCAATGAATGCTGGGGATAGCTCCGCAATCGCATAATTTTTTACATTATCCTTTATATATTCATCGAGACTCATTCTCGTTTTAAAATTTAACTTTTTGGAATCATTAACCAAATTTTGCTTAAAATCATCATCCAAAATTACCGCTGCGGCAACTACCGGTCCGCTTAAGCATCCTCTGCCCACTTCATCGCACCCGGCTTCGATGTAAAGATTGGTGTAGTTTTTTATTAATTCCATAAAAATTAACGTTTTTAATTGGTCAAAAGTACGAATAATTTAAATGTTATGATTAAAATAATATTTTTTTAAGTTTTCATTTTGTTTTCTTAAGAAAGTTTTACAAATTTGTACGGTACAAAAATAATTTGATTATGAAGAAACTAACTGCTGGTGTTCTTGCGCTGGTGTTATCTTCATCTTTAGCTGTTGCTAATGCTCAGCAAAAGAAGAGTGACACAGTAAGAACTCAGGAAATTGAAGGCGTGGTAGTCACTGCCCTTGGAATTAAAAGAGAGAAGAAGTCTCTTGGATATTCTACAACAGAAGTAAAAGGAGATCAGCTTTCAAATGTTCCGGTTGCCAATGTAACAGACGCTTTGGCGGGACAGGTAGCGGGGTTGAATATTACTCAATCCGGAACGATGGGGGGCTCAGCAAATATGGTTATAAGAGGTACAAAATCTTTTGTTGGAAGTAACCAGGCTCTAGTGGTTGTGGATGGTACCCCAATAAATAATGATACTTTTAACCAGGCTAATATTGGCTCAGGAGTCGGAGCATATGACTACTCGAACGGTATGGCTGATGTCAATCCAAATGATATTGAGAGTGTAAACGTACTTAAGGGGGCGGCTGCATCTGCATTATACGGTTCAAGAGGTATGAATGGTGTTATCATGATTACCACGAAAAAGGGTAAAAAAAGTAGAAAGATTGGTGTTGAATTCAACAGTTCTACAACATTAGGTTTCGTTGATAAATCTACTCTCCCTAAGTATCAGAAACAATATGGGGGTGGATATTCAGGAACATCCTTCTATCCGGGAAATAATGACATTAATGGTGATGGTATTCCGGATAATATTATTTACACCTATGATGACGCATCTTTTGGGTCACCATTTGACCCAAACTTAATGGTTTATAACTGGGATTCCCAGTATCCTCAATTGCCAGGCTACTTAAAACCAACAGCATTTGTAGCAGGTAAAGATCCAAATTCAATTTGGGGAACAGCTACTACCTACCAGAATTCAGTAGCGTTTTCAGCAGGAAATGAAAAAGGAAAATACAGATTTGGTTATACTAACTTTTTACAAGAAGGAGCTCTTGATAACAGCAATATAACGAAAAATACGCTCGACTTTTCAGCTGATTATAATTTTACAGAGAAATTAAGTGCGTTTGGTAATATCTCATATGTTAACACAAGAGGAAAAGGTAGAGTTTTAACAGGCTACGATTCAAGAAATCCGATGCAATCCTTCAGACAATGGTGGAATATGTCTGTTGACATGGATAAGCAGAGAGAGGCTTATAATCTTACAGGTCAAAATATGACTTGGAATATAAAGGATTATCAAACGCAAGCTATAGGTTATTCTGATAATTATTATTTTAACAGGTATCAAAATTATCAGACTGATACGAGAAATCGCTATTTTGGAAACTTTGGTTTAAATTACAAGCTTACCAGCTGGCTAAGTGCAATGGCTAGATATACATTTGATACCTTTGATGAGTTAAGAGAAGAAAGGGTTGCTATGGGATCTTCAAGTGAGCAGGGGAGATTAGCACACGGAGGAAAAGGCGAGTATTATTTTTTAAATCATAAAGTGACTGAAAATAATTATGATTTAATGTTAAATGTCAATAAGGATTTTGGTTCTGATTTTAATTTAACAGGTAGTTTAGGCTGGAATTTAAGAACAAACAGCAGATATGGAAATAGTGCGGTTACTAATGGTGGTTTGAAAATTCCTGGATTATATTCGATTACTAATACTGCCCAACCTCTTACAGAAGCTAATATAACTGATTTTGATATCAATAAAAAAGTCGATGGTTTCTATGCGCAAGGGAGTTTAGGATATAAAAATATGTTATTTGTGGATGGGTCTATCAGAACAGACCGTTCATCTGCTTTACCAACGAGTAATAACAGATATTGGTATTATTCAGCTTCAGGAAGTTTTGTATTTTCAGAATTATTAAAGAGTAAAAAGGTTATTAATTTTGGTAAACTAAGGTTAAACTATGCGGAAGTAGGAAATGATACAGATCCTTATCAATTATTAAATACATACACATTAAATGCAGCTTTCAATGGTTCTTATAGTGCTTCAAATCCCCAAACGACGGCGAATAACAATTTGAAGCCGGAAAGAATGAGAGAAATTGAAGCTGGTTTAGAAATGAGCTTTCTTAAGAATAGATTGAGTTTTGATGTATCTGTTTATAAATCAAAAACAAGAGATTTAATTACTGCTGCAGATGTATCTTCTGGGTCTGGGTTTACCCGAGCTTGGATGAATTCAGGTGATATTGAAAACAAAGGTATTGAAGCTAGATTAACAGTAGTTCCGGTTAAATCTCAGGATTTTAAATGGGAAATGACAGCAAACTGGTCTAAAAACAAGAATACGGTTACAAAAATCAATGGAGATATTCAATATTTACAATCTGGATCCATGTGGAATGTTACTACAGGTGCACAATTAGGAGAATCTACCGGAACAATTAGAGGTTACGATTTTGTGTATTTAAATGGGCAAAGAGTTGTAGGTAGTGATGGTAAATATTTACAAGGTGAACAATCTAACGCAGTTATTGGTGATGCAGTAGCTAAATGGCGTGGAGGTCTATTAAATACCATTACGTATAAAAACCTTAGCTTAAGTTTTCTTATTGATGTAAAACATGGTGGGGATGTGTACTCTAGAGATATGGCCTACGGACTGTCAACTGGTTTGTATGAAGAAACCGCAGGTTTAAATGATCTAGGTAATCCTATTAGAAATTCATTAGCAAACGGCGGAGGTATTATACTTCCAGGTGTTAAGGCTGATGGAACTCCAAATGATATTCGCTCAGATTTTTCTGATTCTACGAATCCTTATGGATATGCTGGAGGTAGTGGTGGTACTGAGGCACCTGAAAAAATGCATGTTTATGACGGATCCTTTGTTAAATTACGAAATGTTACTATTTCGTACAGACTTCCAAAAGAAACATTCGGTAATTCATTCATTGATAGCATGACTTTATCTTTAATTGGAAGAAACCTATGGATTATTCATAAAAATACACCATATACAGATCCTGAAGCAGGATTATCAGCAGGTAATACAATTGGGTTCCAAAGCGGTGCTCACCCAGCTTTTAGAGAAATTGGTGCAAGTATTAAAGTAGAATTTTAAAATTTAATTAAAAATGAAAAAGATATTAGTAGTATTTGCAGCTCTTTCTTTGGCTTCTTGTTCAAATGATGATTATGCAAACTTAAACATAGACCCTAAAACCCCTTCGGAGGTACCAGGTAGCTTCCTTTTTACCGGAGGTGTTAAAAGTTTATTTGATCAAATGGGGTCTACAAGTGTAAATAACAATATTTTCAGATTAGTAGCTCAACATTGGACTGAATGTCAGTATGTAACTGAAACGAATTATAATATCAGAAGTAGAAGTATTCCGGATACTTACTGGAATAATCTTTACACCAATGTTCTTTATGATTTAAAAAAAGCAAAGGAATATGTTAATGCAGATCCTTCTTTAGTTGCTGGCCAAAAAAGTAATCAGGAAGCAATGATTTCGGTTATTGAAGTATTAGCATGGCAACAATTGGTAGATACCTTTGGAAATATTCCTTATTCTCAGGCACTTCAAGGAACTGCGAATACGACTCCAGCATACGATGATGCTTTTACTATTTATAAGGATCTGTTACAAAAAATTACAGTAGCTTATAATAATTTTGATACTGCCAATAAAGGTTTTGAAACCGATTTTGTATACGGAAACAATATTTCAAAATGGAAAAAATTAGCGGCTTCAATTAAATTTCGATTAGCTATGAGACTGGCAGACGTAGATCCAGCTCTGTCAAAGACTGAAGCAGAAGATGCGGTTAATAAAGGATTGATTTCTTCTAATGTGGATAATTTTGTATTAAGTTATGAAAATAGTACTGCAAATGCCAATCCTTTATATTCAGATTTAGTTCTTAGTGGAAGACAGGATTTTGTACCTTCTGATACTTTTGTTGATTATTTAAATGGATTAGATGATCCAAGAAGAACAGTATTTTTGGATAATAATAAAACTCCGTATGTAGGTGGAGTGTATGGCGATTTTAATAATTATTCGGCATATACCCATATCGGTGTAGTATTTTTCACGCCTACTTTAAAAGGAGATTTGTTAGATTATTCTGAAATTTCATTTTTATTGGCTGAAGCAAAGGAAAGAGGTTATAACGTTCCTTTGACAGCGTCTGCATATTATACACAGGCCATTACGGCAAATATGGAATATTGGGGATTAGCGTCTGCAGATATTGCAACATACTTAGCCAGACCTGATGTTGTATACAGTACTGCGGCGGGTACCTGGAAAGAGAAAATAGGAAAACAATTCTGGATTGCCATGTATAATAGAGGAATAGATGCATGGAATGTATGGAGAATGTATGATGCACCAGCTCTTAAACTGCCTGTGTCAACACAAACTCCGGTTCCTAAAAGATTTACTTATCCAGTTCGAGAGGTTAATTTAAATGGGGCTAACCAGGCTCAGGCTTCATCAGCTATTGGTGGTGATGAGCAACAGACAAGATTATTCTGGGATAAGTTCTAAAAATGATAGAACAAATTTTAATATTTTAACATTCACATGAAAACCGCCTTCGGGCGGTTTTTTATTTTGAAAATATTTAGTATTGAATATATATTTTTTGCTAAATTAGGTTACTAAAATATTTTAATATGAAAAATCTAAAAAAACTAAGCGCTGTAGAGCTTAAAAAAGTTCAGGGAGGTGCTGCTCCACCTTGCTGTATTGATTGGGATCCTATCAAGAGATATTGTTCAGCGTGGGATTTTAATTGCCTTCCTTAGTAGAAAAAGACTTCAGAAATGAAGTCTTTTTTTTATTAAATTTGTACACGCGTAATTATAGAAGATGAATATTAAAAATATAATAGAAGAAAAACTTTCTGAAGTAATCTTAAATGTCTTTCAATTGAAGGACATTGCTTTGGAAATTCAAGAAAATAAAACAGAATTCGAGGGAGATTTTACCATCGTTACTTTTCCTTTGGTGAAGCAACTGAAGAAAAATCCTGAAAGTATTGGAGTAGAATTGGGAGAAGCTTTAACGGAGCAAACCGAATTATTTGACAGCTTTAATGTAGTGAAAGGTTTTCTTAATGTTAAAGTTAAAAATCAGTTTTTTGTAGATCAATTTAAGTCTGTAAATAATGATTTTGAAAATATAGAAAAGAAAAATTCTACAGTTATGGTAGAATATTCTTCTCCAAATACCAACAAACCCCTTCACTTAGGGCATGTTAGAAATAACCTATTAGGTTTTTCTGTTTCTCAGATTTTGAAAGAGGCAGGATATGATGTTATTAAATCTCAAATCATTAATGATAGAGGTATTCATATCTGTAAATCGATGTTGGCTTGGGAAAAATTCGGGAAAGGTGAAACTCCGGAAGCTACTCAAACAAAAGGAGATAAGTTTGTTGGAAATTACTATGTGAAATTCGATCAGGAATATAAAACGCAAATTGCTGAATTGGTTGAGCAGGGTATCTCTGAAGATCAGGCTAAAAAAGAAGCTCCTTTAATGAAGGAAGCTCAGCAAATGCTTTTAGACTGGGAAAATGGAGACGAAAAAGTAAGAAATCTTTGGAACGAAATGAACACTTGGGTTTATAAAGGTTTCAACGAAACATATAAAAGATTAGGAGTAGATTTCGATCAGGTTCAGTACGAAAGCAATACGTATATTTTAGGAAAAGATCTTATTCAGGAAGGTTTAGATAAAGGTGTTTTGTATCAGAAAGAAGACGGCTCTGTTTGGTGCGACCTGACAAATGAAGGTCTGGATCAGAAATTATTATTACGTTCAGACGGTACTTCGGTATATATGACTCAGGATTTGGGTACGGCTGTAGAACGTTTTAAACAAAATAACATCCAAAAGTTAATTTATACCGTTGGAAACGAGCAAGATTATCATTTCCAGGTTTTATTTAAAGTATTGGCGAAGTTAGGCTATTCTTGGGCAGATCAGTTGTATCACTTATCATACGGAATGGTAGAACTTCCGAACGGAAAAATGAAATCTCGTGAAGGAACGGTAGTAGATGCAGACGAATTGATGCAGGAAATGCATGATATTGCTAAATCTAAATCTGAAGAGCTTGGTAAATTAGAAAACTTTACCGAAGAAGAAAAGAATGATAACTACGAAAGTGTAGGAATGGGTGCCTTAAAATATTTCATGTTAAAGGTTGATCCAAAGAAAAAAATGCTGTTCAATCCTGAAGAAAGTATTGATTTTAACGGAAATACAGGACCTTTCATTCAATATACTTATGCACGTATTCAGTCTTTATTAACGAAAGCTCAATTTGAATTTACAGAAGTTGCGGCTATTGAATTAAGTCAGTCTGAGAAAGAATTGATTATGCAGTTGGCCAACTTTAAAGTTGTTGTTGCAAGAGCGGCAGAAGCTTTGAGCCCGGCTTTGGTAGCCAATTATGTTTATGATTTGGTGAAATCTTACAACTCGTTCTATCAGAGCAGTCCAATTCTGAATCAGGAAGATAAAAATATCACACAATTCCGTTTAAATCTATCGGAATTAACTGCGAAGACCATTAAAAAGGCCTTAAGTCTATTGGGAATACAGACTGTCAACAGAATGTAGTAAACCTGATATGAGATTAAATCTCAGTTTAAAATTGCAAGGGAAAACGTATGCATAGAGAACCTTTCAGAACTTCTGAAAGGTTTTTTTTATGATATGAAATCGTGAAAAATTGATGGAAATACTTAGAGTTGTAGTGACAGTATCTTTCAAAAAGTTATATTTTTTACAAAAAAAGGAATAGGATCTACAATGATTTATGATCAGAATGGGATATGTTTGTACTGATAAAAAATTTAAATTATGATTACACTAAAAAAAGTTTGTTACCTGGTGGCTGCTTTTGCCTTGGCAACACCACTTGTATCTTGTTCCAATGATGACAACAACCCAATTGCTGAAGAACAACTGACGCCCTCTCAGGTTCTGTCATCAACACCTTGGGAAACGACCGGTGCCAAAGACAATCAGGGCAAAGATGTAGATCTTAACGATGCCCGCGTTAACGGATTTGTAGGATTTGCTTATTTTAAAGCAGATGGTAATTTTGTGATTTACGGTCTTAATGATGTCATCAGATCATTAGGAACCTGGTCTGTTGATCCATTAGGAAAAACCAGATCTATCACTTCATTAAGACCTGACGGAACTGCATTTTTTTCTCGTGACGTTGAAATTCTTGAGCTGAACAAAAACGTATTCACCTACAGAATTCATACAGATGCTCAGGATCCGTCCGTATATTTTGATATTATCCATACAAAGACCTCTCATGCTGAACCGGCAAACGGTCAGCTGATCCTCGCTTCAACACCTTGGGAAACAACGGGAGCTAAAGATAAAGACGGTAATGCAGTAGCGCTTGATAACCCGAATGTAGCAGGGCTTGTGGGATACTCTTATTTCAGAGCCAACGGAACGTATTCTATTTTCGGACTGGATGATGTATTGAGATCCAGCGGAAGATGGTCAATTTCTGCAGACGGTAAAACACGTACCATTACTGCATTGGATGGAAACGGAAATGAACTTTGGACTAGAGTGGTAGATATCCTCGTGATGAATAACGGTGATTTTACTTACAGAATTACTCCTAATGCAGGAGATCCATCCACGTACTATGATATTATTCATACACCGGTAGATCATAAAGAACCATAGAATTGGTTATTTTTTTATAATAAGGGGAAATCCTGTCCGATTCGGGCAGGATTTGTTTATTACTGAAATGTATGTTAAAGTAAAAAGTAAAAACCTGATACTGTTTTCTTTTTGAATTTACCTTAAAAATCCCAAAAGGGTTAAATATCAGTAGCGTCGGTTGAAACCAGATGAACAAGTGTTTAATGATGTTATAATCCCGCAGGAGTTGAATAATGTAATGGGAATTTCAAAGATAAAATGGTATAAATTTCGGATAAAGCCTCTGGTAGTCTCATCTTTTTTAGGTGGGCTCAATCCCGTCCCTATCGATCTGGTAGCATATTTTATTAATCAAACCCAGGTAAAAGGTATTTTTACTAAATTCTGTGTTAAAAAAAATATATATTGGCTGAAACTTCAAATATGCGGTTCTTGTTTCGACCGTATGTTATTTACGATTCTACCTCTGTTTTATGAGAATGGCTGTCTTCATAAAGCTTTGCATTACTCCATTTGGCATGTTTTGAAGGGGTAATCTTAAATCCTCTTTTATAGGCATAAACCTTTGTGAATTCTGCACCGAAAAATACAAGCATACAGGAATAATTGATCCACATCATGATCAGAATTACCGTCCCGGCAGTTCCGAATGCAGAAGTAGGATTTGCTTTACTGAAGTAAAGGCTTAATAAAAACTTTCCTAACGTAAACAGTACTGCCGTTAGAAGGGCTCCTCTCCAAACAGGTTTCCAGCTGATCTGTACATCGGGAAGCACTTTAAACATCAGGGCAAAAAGGAGCATGATAAATCCAAATCCTACCCCAAAATTAACCAGTTCAACCAACATATAGGTTTCAAACCCAAAATATTTAGTGATGAGGGTATTGAAAACGCTAATGAGTGAGGATAAAACCATCGTAATCATCAGTAAAAACCCCAATATTAAGATCATTCCTAATGAGTTGGCACGGTCTAAAAGAAATTTTATCAATGCCTTCTTGGGAGCAGACTGCACATCCCAGAGACTGTTAAGTGACTGCTGAAGCTGAAAAAAGAGAGTCGTGGAACCAAAAACCAGAGAACCTACTCCCACTGCTTTCATAATAAAATTTTTCTTATCGATTAAAGCGCCGGCGATCATGCTTTCTACACTTTTGGAAGCTTCAGGCCCCATAAATTCACTGATTTGCGAACTGATTTGCCCACGAATAGCTTCTTCTCCGAAAAAATAACCAGCGATCCAAATGATGATAATCAGCAGCCCCGGAATGGAGAAAATAGCATAATAAGCCAGACTCGCTGAATCCTTAGATGCAGAAGAGCTATTCCACTCAGAAAATGTTTCTTTTAAAGCTTCCCAGAAAAATTTTATATTTTGTACCATATTAGAAAGGATATCCGATTGCTATATTTAAAATAAGATTATCTTTTCTCCAATTGGAGTCCCCGAAATTAATTCTGTCAAAGGTCCATCTGTTGCCTTTTTCATAATAGGGAACCCTCAAAGGCATTGCCAGATCTAATCTTAATATCAGAATAGAGAAATCAAGTCTCAGACCAAACCCTGCGCCCACGGCAACTTCGTTTAAAAAATCTTTTGAAAATTTTGCTCCGGGTCTTTGAGGATCATCATTAATTAACCAGATATTTCCCGCATCAGCAAATAAGGCAACGTTTAAAAATTTATATAGGTTAGCACGATATTCTGCATTTAATTCAAGCTTAACATCTCCGGACTGGTCAAAAAAAGATCCTGCTTCAGCAGTTCTCGGATCAAAACTTCCAGGGCCCAGGGTTCTGGCTCGGAATGCTCTGATACTGTTACTCCCTCCCGAAAAAAACTGCTTTATAAAAGGAATATGTTCAGAGTTCCCGTATGGATAGGCCACTCCCGCAATAAATCGCGTGGCAAGAGAGGTTTTTTCTGTAAATTTATGGTACATCCTTACATCATTCTCAATTTTTGCGTACTGGCTGAACGGGATTCCGAAAAGTTTTCTCTCTTTACCTTTTTTTACATCCGCACCGGAAGCAAGACCGGTAACAGTTCCCGCTAAATCCAGTATTCCTTTATAATAGAAAGTCGTGGGCTTATTCAGCATGGTGTTGGTATAGGTGTAAGAATAAGTAGGTCCGAAAATCAGCTGTTTTTCTACCACTCTTCTCATGGCATCACTCTTTTTAGAGATAGAATCGTAAAGAGGGGTTACCTTTGCCGGAGAAACAAGGGTGACATCAAATACTTTCAGTTCATGTTCTTTTCGTGCATTTTCTTTCCATAAATACCCGAAGGATCCCGTAAAGGTGTTCAGGGTATAATATTCTGTACGGTTTTGAAACTCGTACCCCAGAGAAATATTTGTTCGCGGAACAAAAGCACTGGAGGAATTAAAGCGGAATGGCGCTACGATCCTTGGTATAGAAAGCTGAACATTGGTTCCGGCTCTGAAAATATTTTTTGCATCTTCAGGACCTCCCATCTGGATATCAAAAGCTCCGTAAACAGCAGCCTTAAATTGTTCTGCCCCTTTAAAGAAGTTTCTGTGGGTCCAGTTGAGGTTTACTTCACTCCCGGCGTAGTTTGCGGAGTTGGTTCTCCCCAGGGCTTCCAAACGTAACGACTGAATTTCTCTTGGAGTTAAGAGATAATACGCATCGAATTTATGACGTAAAGAATCTGAAACCACAAATTCATTTTTCACGAACTTAAAAACACCCAGACTAATCAGTCTGTTCAGGGAAAGGTTGTGATTGGTACGGTTGTAAATATCACCTTCTTTAAAATATAAAGCCCGGTCAAAAACTTTAGGTTTAAATTTATGTCTGGGATCAATCACATGAATATGATCATACTGATAATGGGACAGTGAATCAGAGTTCATCGGAACGGAATATTTTCCGTCTTTTACATCCTGAATCGTATAATCCGGAAAAACAACCACCTTATTGATACTGAACTGTTGAGTCGCCAGATCCGGAGTGTCCTCTTTCAGTTTTACATTCAGCTCCACCTTATGGTTTTTACTCACTGTACTGTCTGCCTGAACAATAATATTATCCGGATGGAAATAATAAAAACCTCTTTCTTTCAGACTGTTATCAATCCGGTCTCTCTCAGATTTTATCACATCAAGATCAAAAGAATTCCCCTTTTTTAGCAATGATCTGTCAGAAATTTTTTGGATTTCCTGATTGATTAATGTAGAATCTTTCTGAAATTTAACATCACTGATCAGATATTGTGCGCCAGGTCTCAACGTATAAATTACCTGGGCTTTTTTATTTTTTGAAACAGTATCGTAGGTTGCTTTTGCATTAAAATATCCTTTGTTTTCAGAATAATTTACGATAAGATCTTTATTAAATTCACGATCTACATCGCCCAGTAAAACGGGCTTTTCTCCCATTTTGTACTTTAACCAGTAGTTGAACCCTTTTTCTTTTTTAGGCTCTTTGGCAATATTATAGAAATACAGTTTAGGTCTTAATCCTAACAATGTAGAATTGGGCTTAGGAACCAGCTTGTCTTCCAGGGCAGACTTCAGTTCGCTTTTTTGTTTCTTCGGAATCGTATCATTGTCGATCTTCACTTCTGCGCCCGTGTAAAGCATTTGCCCTTCTTTCAGGTATTTTACATTGCTGCACGAAAGCGTTGCCGAAGCCATTCCGGATGCGAACAAATATTTAAAATAGGTTTGGAACTTCGTATTCATTATTTAAATTCTACCACTTGGTTTTTCTTATTCTCTTTTGTTTCTCTCTGTTTTCTGTTTCTCGCTTTTTGGAAAATCTCACGGAATTTATCGTAATCCAATGTGATGATAAATCCAAGTCCCGTTTCCACGATCTGTCCCTGAAGAGCCACCTGATATTCATTCTTACGGTACGCACGCAGCATATATCTTCCGTCTTTGGAAAGACTGTAATCTACCGTTACATCTCCCGCAATATTAGTCATATTTTCATTTTGTCGGGCTTCACCTTCCAATCCGAAATTACTTCCCACCGTTACTTTCAGACGATCATTCAGTAGTTTTTTACTGATGTCTACATTCAGATCTGTTCTTGTATTTTTTTGCCCTGTGGAATAATCTTCGGAAGAATCTAATCCAAAATTAAGATCCACACCTTTGATTAGTCCTGAAGCTAAATTATTCAGCTGCTGAGAAAGAAGTTTACTCACACTCTGTCTCGCCATCATTTCGCCGGACATTCCCGCGCTGGATTCAAACGGATTTTCACCGATAAATCTTCCTAGTAATAACAAAGCAAACACCTGTTTGTTCATTTCAGATTCCTGAGTTCTCAGCTGCGAAAGTTTCTGATCAACCAAATCGGTGACCGCTGAAGACACAGAGTTATTTTTCTTATCTGTTGTAATATCAAAGGTAATGACCGGTTTCAGCAATTCGCCTTTCATCATCAGTAATGTGTTGAAAGGAATTCTCTGTTTAAACTGGTTAATGGTCGTCTGGTCGGTTACCTGTTGCTCCACGAGGTCGAGTGGTGCTGTCTCGGTGGTATAAACGGCGGTAATATCCAGTGTTGCCGTTGTCGGCTCTCCTGTCCATGTAATGGTGCTTCCTTTCTGGATATCAAATTTACGCTTCAGCAGACTGACAGACATTTCATATGAGCCTTTTTCTACTTCATATACCCCGACTAAAGTTGTTTTTCCGGATGGATCAACGCCACCTGTCAGTTCCGCTTCGCCCTGTAGTTTTACAAAATCACCATTGGCTTTATCAATAATAATCGACATTTTTGCTTCCTTGCTCACTTCAATATTGACACTCACGTCCATTCCTTTGATGCGGCTTTGAGCATTTAATGAATCTGCTTTTACCGTCTTATTTAAAACCACCTGATCCTGATCGATAAACTCTACAATTCCGTCTCTCTCCTCTAAAGAAGGACTGGATTGTGGCAATACAAAACTGAAATCTGTATTGTCTGCAACCGCCAGTCTGCCATCTACTTTTGGTAAATCTAAATTTCCGCGGATACGCAAAGCCGCATCAATTGCCAGAATGCCGTACATCATCGCATCATTAGATTTTTCCGAGTTCACTACTTTAAAATCTTTAGCATTTAAATCAAGATTGAACGCAAAATCTCTATACGTCTGTGTTAAAACCTGACCGTTAATTTTCAGAGAATTTCCGTCTTTATCGTTAATTTTAAAATTATCAAACTCAATTCCGCGGCTGGTAAAATCGATCTCATCATTCAGTTTTCTGAAATCACTTCCTGTTTTGGCAATTTCCATTCCTACCTCATTGAATTTTACCTTACCTAAAATATTCGGCTTGTCGGCACTTCCCGTAATTTTCAGATTTCCCGAAATATAACCTTCCGTATTGGTAATGGCGTTCATAGAGAAGCCTTGCACACTCTTCATCTGAAGTTTGTTGATCGCCATATTCAGATCAAATGTGCTGGAAGAGGTATTGTAATCTCCCAGAAGTTTCACATCATTATCGTTTCCGGAAAGCGTAACATCCGCGTTGATGATATTAGCAGAGGCATTATTCACTTTTGCTTCAACATTTCCTACAGGATTTCCATAAACAATTAAATCTGCTATTTTTAAATCTGACGTAAAGGTCATATTTTTGGTTAAATCCCTCAGCTGAGCCGTTCCGTTAATGGTTCCTCTTGCCAGGACGGTATCTTTTTTAATCAGTTCGGTAATCGTTTCGATTTTAAAATCTTTCAACGAAACATTTAAAGGAGAATTTGGAGTCTGAGTTTCAGATTGCAAAGCAATTTCACTTCCGCCATTCGAAAGTCTGAAATTATCGGCTAAAATTCCTTTGCTGCTGATCTGAATTTTATTGCCTTCACCTACTGTCCAATCTGTATAATTTAATTTTAAACCATTCGGGTTCAATGAAATTTCTGTAATATCGTTCATCGATTTAGCATTACCTGCGATCAGGAACTGCGTTACATCTTTTTCATCTTTTGTCGTTACATTATAATTGATGGTATTATCTGCGACATCTCCATTAATACCTACTTTATTTAATGCCAGACTTGAACTTTTCAGTGCAGCAACATTCAGTGCATATTGTAAAGCCTGATTTTCATTGGTGATTTTTAATGAAGCATTTTCAATTGTATTTTCACCATACAGCAATTGCGGAATTTGTCCGTCAACTTCAATTTTTTGTGAATCAGCGTCGTAGTTTCCGGTGATATTTATGGTTTCAAAACTTTTCAGATCCGGAACAAACTTTCTGATGATGTCATCATTTTTAATTTTAGCATTAAAGGTAAAAAACTGTCCTGCCGTAATTTTCTCTGTTTTTCCGGGCTTTTGAAACTGATAATATTGATTGATCGTATTCGATAATGCTCCAAAGATCTGAGTTAATTTATATTTTCCTTCCAGTTCTACATCTGCAACCTGAGAATTGAAAACAATTTTCGTTGAATCGTTGGTAGAAGATGCCTTTAAATTTAATTCCTGAACCGGATAAACTTCTTTGGTATCTGAAAAAGCAAAATCTTTTAAATTTAAATAACCGTTTAAATGATCAGGATCGATGCTGGTAAAATCACCATCAATTTTACCTGCGATAATCATTGGTTTTTCATAAAAACCTAATTTGTTTACATCAAGTTTTATAACTTCTCCATTTACTTTAATGGTAGGATTTTTTTCGTCATACACGCCCGAAGCGGTTAATTTTACATTAGCGTTCGGATCTTCAGAATCTAGCAAAATATTATAAGCGCCACGGTTTATTTTTCCTGTAAGATTCATGTTTTGATAACGGTAACCTTTGTAAACCGCCGATGCCACGTGACCTTTAAGATCTGCTTTAGCATTTTTGAAATCAAAACTTTCACCTTTCGCATAAATCTGAGCCGAAATAGATCCGATATCTTTATTCTGAATAATTTTCCCGACTTGTATTGCCTGAAGATTGGCTTTTACATCATACAATTCATGATTTTTTCTGCGCATGTCGACCTGAGCAATCAATGAGGCATTTCCGAGAGTAGAGTAGAGGTTCAAATTTGTATCAACCACTTTCGTAGTCCCTTTTGCAGTTCCTTTGATGCTGAAATTAGACGGTAAAGAAATATTCGACGGAATCGTATTTTTCGGAACTAAATTGAAGATCGTTTTTGCCGATGATGAAAATTCTGCAATTCTCAGATCATAATACAAATTCTCAGGATTCATCGCATTTTTGATGCGTCCTGAAGCGGCAACCCGTAATTGATCCAAACCTGAAACTTTCAGATTATTAATCAAAAGATCATTTACGCTTCCTTTTACATTAGCGTTTACATTTAAAATAGCATTCGGATATTTATTAAATGGAACGGTACTTTTCAAAGTAGGAACCAAATTCAAAATATCAGCGAAACCTATTTTGGAATCCTTAATATTGGCTGAAATTTTTACAGCACCTAAATTGGATGTTAATTGATCGATCGATTCATAATTTAAAATCACCTCATCACGAATCAATGTTTTTGGCGTTTGCAGGTAAAGATCTTTCAAATAAGCCTCTTTTTCTGCATACACAAAATCGGTGTTGAATTTCTGAATATCAAGCCCTCGCGCTTCCTGAATTTCCGCAGAATTTACCGTTCCTGCAAACGTATTGTTCTCCATTTTGAAACTGCGAACCTCAACATTCATTTTAGAAAAATTCATATGGTTGAAATCCATCCCTTGCTTTGTTGGGGCAATTGCAGTGTTGTTATACACTACTTTTACATCGTTCAAAACCAGTTTTCCTAAAAGAACCTGCATGGCTTTTTCTTTGTCTGAAGCTTTTGAAACTTCAGGCTCTTTTTTATCTTTCGGATTGGCATCCTGAGCCGGAAGGTAAAGATTCGCATTAACATCTGCCCCGGAAAGTACTACATTCCCAATATTGTAAGCGTTATTTTCCAGATCCAGCTTATTGACTTTCGTGCTTAGTTCTTTAAATAAAACTTTAGCAAAAGTTTTGGTATTATCATCACCGTAATCGATGTCGAAATTGGTTAGTTTTACTCCTCTTAAACCAATCTGCATCGGCTTTTGATTATTAAGAGAATCTACCTTTTTCTCTACTTTTTTAGAAACTTCTTTTACAATATCCTGTTTCAGTTTTAGCTTTAATCCGTCAAGATTAATATCATTTACAGCATATTTGTTATTGGTAAGATCGAATGTTTTTACCCTCGTATCGAAAGATTTAAAGTAAAGTTTAATATCATTTTTAGACTGTTGATCGTTGAAAGTAACGCCAATATCTTTTAAATTAATTTTATCTAAAGAAATAATGAATGGTTTCGACGGGCTTTCCTCTTTATCACTTGTAGCAAAAGCATTGATGATATAATCGAAATTGAATTTTCCGTCTGGTTTTCTTACCACATTGGCTCTCGTTCCCTCAAGATCTACCGAAGTAATATCTGCTGTGGAATTGAGAAGTTTAAGCATATTCAAGCCAACATCCAGTTTTTTTACTGCCAAAAGCGTATCAACATCCTGTCCCTTTAAATACAAATTTTCCATAACAAGACTGTTTGGAAACCCAATGTAAACCCTTTCTAAGCTTACTTTTGTTTTTATTTTCTTTTCGAGATAGACGACAAGCCTGTCTTTGATGAAATTCTGAACCACCGGAAGCCTCAAACTGAAGATGAGCAGGGTGAGAAAAACCAGTATGGAAATAATGGTGATTGCTGTTCGCTTAAGGAATTTTCGTGTATTAAATTTTCGTTTCAAATGTGGGAGGGTTTAAAACAAAGATAATAAATCATTTGAGAAAAATATGTTAATTATAATTGTTATGGTACCCTTTTCTTATACAAAAATCCTGCCTCGGCTGCCTATTATGGAATTTAGTTTAGTTAGTAGTCAAGTGAATTAGTTGATATAAACAACCAAGGCGCGGATTTGTAGTTTTTGAAAAAAGCCCCCTTTTGTGTTGATTTTCTGTTGTATGAAAAGGTTTAGCAAAAATGAAAATTCAAAATGTTAGTGATAAAAGGGGACTTTACATGGTTTATATATGAGGTAATAAATTTTTTTATTTTTTAATTATTTCCGTTTTCCCACGTTACTTTTTCGCCCTGTGGAGCCGCGCCACCCTGAGTTTGGGTAATGGGAGCAGTTTCCTGGTTGATATGGTAAACATAAGCGGCAATTTTTTCGGCATCTCTTCCTGTAATGGTTCCTTCTTTAATGAAAGGTCGCATAGTTGGATTGTTTGGCGAACCGTTTTCCAGCATCCAGAATACATTTTTGAAAAGGCTTTTTTCTTTGATGTTAATCCAATGTGTATCTGTAAGGTTTGGTCCAATTCCTCCTTTGCCGCCGTCTCCGTGGCAGGTTACGCAATTGGTTTTAAACAGTTCCTGACCTTCCGCAATATTATCGGCACTGTATTTTGCAGATTCCAGATTGATTTGTGGAGCTGTTTTTTCATAATCTTCAATTGAAGCGAGCATTTTCTTTGTTTCTACCGTTAATTCTGCTTCGGGATGGGCATAATCTGTGAAGGCAAATGCCGTAAGATAGACCACGCAGAAAATACATCCGAAATAAAATAAACCAATCCACCATTTCGGAAGCGAATTGTCAAGCTCTGTAATTCCATCAAATCCATGATCGATCAGAATGTCTTTTTCTTCTGTCGCCGACTGTTTTTTGAAAGCAGAATTCCAAAGCTTCAGATAATAAGGCGTATTTTTTTCTTCTAAAAATTTCGCTTTTTCTTCGTCTGATAATTTTTTGAAACTTTCATTTTCAACCAGATCTCCGATGGAGTTCATGATGAATAAAAGAATAATCGTTATCAGAATCAGTCCCCAGAAAAAGGGCGATGAAAAATAGGCGGTATCCTGTGCAAACATTTCGAAGGCAAGAATGGTTAAACCTATCGTTACAGCGATGTAGACTGATATTGGGGTTCTCGTTTTCATTGTATTCAATTTTAATTAATCAGCGCTTGCAGTCTGAATCTGAGTGGTTTTAATATCTGTTCCCAGCCTTTGCAGATAGGCGATCATTGCTACAATTTCTCTTTGCTCCAGAGGAACGTAAGATGCTCCTTTTGCTGCTCTGTCTTTTTCTACCTGATCTTTTACATCTGTAGCTTCAGCATAGATTCTTTTTACAATGGCTTTCGACTGATTGTCTGCCCATGCATTGGCGGAATCAATTTCTGCTTTGGAATACGGAACGTCAAAGTAGTTTTTCATCAGTTTCATTTTATTCACCATTTGTGTTCTGTCCAGTTTATTGGTAATCAACCAAGGGAAACGGGGCATAATAGATCCTGCAGAAGTAATTCTTGGATTATACATGTGTTTAAAGTGCCATGAATCTGGGTTTCTTCCGCCTTCTCTGTGCAAATCGGGTCCGGTTCTTTTAGATCCCCATAAAAATGGTCTGTCGTAAATGAATTCTCCAGCTTTAGAATATTGCCCATTTTTACCTTCAAATCTTACAATTTCATCACGAAACGGTCGGATCATCTGCGAATGGCAAGAGTTGCAGCCTTCTCTGATGTATAAATCTCTTCCTTCCAATTCTAAAGGTGAATAAGGTTTTACTGCGGTAATGGTCGGAACACTTTGTTTTAAAGTTAAGGTCGGAATAATTTCCACAATACCTCCGATAGCAATAGTAATGAATGCTAATATGGCTAATAATTTCGGAGTTCTTTCCAGCCAAAGATGAACGCCTTCGCCTTCTTTTCTTGCTGTTCCGATGTTTGCCAATGCCGGAGCTTCTGCAGGAACATCTTTTTGGAATGAACCTTGTCTGATCGTTTTAAAGACATTCACCACCATTAAAATAGCACCCAGAAGATAAAATATACCTCCTAAAAATCTCATTTTAAAGTATGGAATGATTGCGGTTACAGTATCCAGCCAGTTTTTCCATAATAAAGTTCCGTCCGGGTTGAATTGTTTCCACATTAGTCCTTGGGTGAATCCTGAAATATACATCGGTACGGCATAGAACATAATTCCTAAAGTTCCCAGCCAGAAATGCCAGTTGGCTAATTTTTTAGACCAAAGTTCGGTTCTCCACATCACAGGGATTAAATAATATACCACTCCGAATGCCATGAAACCATTCCAGCCAAGAGCTCCCAAGTGTACGTGACCAATTACCCAGTCGGTGTAATGCCCGATTTTATTTAATGATTTTGTTGCTAAAAGTGGTCCTTCGAAAGTTGCCATCCCGTAACAGGTCACAGCGACTACGAAGAATTTTAGAATTGGATTTTCTCTTACTTTATCCCAGGCGCCTCTTAATGTTAAAAGTCCGTTCAGCATTCCTCCCCAAGATGGGGCGATCAGCATGATAGAAAAACCAGTTCCTACAGCCTGTGCCCAAGCCGGAAGTGCGGTATATTGTAAATGGTGCGGACCAGCCCAAAGGTAAACGAAGATCAGCGACCAAAAGTGAATGATTGATAATTTATAGGAAAATACAGGTCTGTTGGCTGCTTTGGGTAAAAAATAATACATTAAACCAAGAACCGGAGTTGTCAAGACAAACGCTACCGCATTGTGACCGTACCACCATTGTACCAAGGCGTCTTTCGCACCTGCATATACCGAATAAGACTTCCAGCTTGTGAATGATAAAGGCACTTCAAGGTTGTTGAAAATATGAAGCATTGCCACAGCGAGCCACGTTCCGATATAAAACCAAATGGCAACATAAAGATGTCTTACTCTTCTTTTTGCAATAGTTCCGAACATATTGATCCCGAAAATGACCCAGGAAACGGTAATTAAAATATCAATCGGCCATTCATGTTCCGCATATTCTTTTGAGGTGTTGATTCCCATTAAGAAGGTAATCACCACAGAAATAATCATAATTTGCCATGTCCAGAAGTGGATCCATGATAGGGTATCGCTGTACATTCTTGTTTTCAGCAATCGTTGCATGCTGTAATATGCGCCACAGAAAAAGGAATTACAGACAAACGCAAAAATCACCGCACTCGTATGCAACATTCTGATCCTTCCGAAACCTAAGGCTCCTTGTGTATTAATCAGTCCCTGAATGTTTCCGGATGCTAAACTTTTAATTGTCGTATCATCCGTTCCGAATAAAAATTCCGGAAGTTCAGGATAAAAAAGCATCAGTGCAGCGGTAAGACCGAGTAAAAAACCGACCAAACCAAATGCGATTGTAGCATAGAGGAATGCTCTGACAATGTTATTGTCATAATTAAATTGTTGCGTCTCCATAATTCCAATTGTATTGTACCGAAGAAATATTTTCCTTTAAAACAGAAGTTTTTGAATAATTTTTAAACTTGAATTTTAATTAAAAATAAATATCATGTAGCGTAATAATGTTTTGCCAAAGGTATTCACTAACTTTGTGTAAGTCTAATAGATATCCTTCTAAAATATACCGAAAACTACTAAAATAAACACAATGAAAGTATGCAGTCAAAATATTAGGAAAATCAGAAGAAATAAGGATTTTACCCAGGAATATATGGCTTTTGAGATGGGAATTTCGCAAAAAGCATATTCTGATATCGAAAACGCGAAAGTAAAAATCAACCTTGATATTTTAACCAGAATCTCAAATATCCTCGAAATCAAACCTTCAGATATATGCAGCATTTCACATAGATGTGGTGTAAATGATTTTGAAGATAAATACAATGCACTCAAAAACTATATGAAGGAGAATAATATTTCGATTCCCGATCAATTTATTTAAAATTTATTGCCATTTTCTAGATTATTTAGGGTTTCCTTTCCATTATCCACTTTCTGTTCGCGTGCAGAGGGAAAGTTTTTATATATTTAAGGGCAATATTTTAATCTATGAGCAACGAGAAGAAAGAGAACGAAAATAGTTCTCTGGTTAGGGGACTCACCAACCGACATATTCAGTTAATTGCCCTTGGTGGAGCTATCGGTACAGGGCTTTTCCTGGGAATTGGACCTGCTGCGGTTTTGGCCGGTCCATCTGTAATTTTAGGCTATGCATTAGCGGGTATTATTGCCTTTTTTATCATGCGGCAGCTTGGTGAGATGGTGGTTCAGGAGCCTGTTTCGGGGAGTTTTAGTTATTTTGCCTACAAATATTGGGGCAATTTCCCGGGATTTGCGTCGGGTTGGAACTATTGGATCCTATATATTCTCGTAAGTATGGCAGAGCTCACTGCCATTGGTCACTATGTTCATTTCTGGTGGCCGGAAATTCCGCTCTGGACTTCCAGCTTATTCTTTTTCGTTGTAATTACGGCTTTGAATTTAGCTTCGGTAAAGGTCTATGGAGAAACCGAATTTTGGTTTTCTATTATAAAAGTTATGGCAATTATCGCAATGATTGTTTTTGGTATTTACCTTTTGGTAAGCGGAACGGGAGGTGAAAAGGCTACGGTTTCCAATTTATGGAACGATGGTGGATTTTTTCCTAAAGGTTTCTTCAATAAAGGAGATGACGGGTATTCTGGTTTATTTTCTGCCATGGCGATGATCATGTTCTCATTCGGAGGGTTGGAATTGATAGGAATTACCGCAGCAGAAGCCAAAAATCCTGAAAAAACAATCCCTAAAGCAACCAATCAGGTCATCTACAGAATCTTAATTTTCTATGTGGGGGCACTGGTAATTCTGTTTTCATTGAGTCCGTGGAGAGAAATTACGGAAGGAACGAGCCCGTTTGTCATGGTTTTCCAAAATCTGAATGGATTCCAGTTTGAAATGTTTGGAAAGGTCATTCAGTTCAATGTGTTGATTGCGAATATTCTTAATTTAATTGTATTAACAGCGGCTTTATCGGTGTATAACAGTAGTGTTTACAGCAACAGCAGGATGCTTTTCGGATTGGCACAGCAGGGAAATGCTCCGAAATTTTTAACGAAACTGAATAAAAGCAGTGTTCCTACGAATGCAATTATTATTTCATCTTGCTTTGCCGGAATTTGTATCATCATTAATAAGCTCGTTCCTGAGAAAGCTTTTGAATACCTGATGGCTTTAGTGGTTTCCACGCTGATCATCAACTGGCTGATGATTTGTTACACGCATCTGAAATTTAAACGAGCTAATATTAAAGCAGGGACGGATCTGAAGTTTCCATCGATATTTTATCCTGTTTCAAATTATATCTGTATCGCCTTTTTGGTATTGATTTTAGTCTTAATGAGTATCACAGGTATGGAAATTCAGGTTATTCTGATTCCGGTTTGGTTAGGATTTTTATTTGCAATGTTTAAGATTTATAAAAAAAATTAAACTTAAAATAAAATATAGAAAAAGGATAGATCTAGAAGGTCTATCCTTTTTTTTATGTCTAATACTATTTTCTTTTTGAATTTACCTTAATAAAACCTGAAGGGGTTAAATATCAGTAGCGTCGGGTGAAGCCCGACGAACAAGTATTTAATAATGGTATAACCCCGTAGGGGTTGAATAATTTAAAGGAAAGTTCAAAGATAAAATGGTATAAATACTGCGATGTAAAGTAAAAAGCATCCTTTTCAGGATGCCAACACTAAATCACACATGAAAACTAATAAATACATCAGTCCTCTATTTTTTTCTTTGAATTATCACATTTATCTTGATATAATATTAACAATTCTATGAATACAAAATTGAAAAGAAGATGCTTACTGTAAGTATTTGATATTTTATTCTAAACTTTATAATCTTTTGTGTTTAATTATTCTTTAAAAGATTTTAAATTCTGAATTTTAATAATGAAGATTCTATCGTTTGTTGTCTGAATAATACCTTAAACGGATTTAATTTTCGTCTCAGAGTATCGATGCCGAGATACATAAGCAGGAGGATAGAGAATGAAAACCAGAAGATAGGCTCTTTTTGCCAAGAATGCATGACTATTTTATGTCCCGCAGATGATACAGATTTTCCTTTAGATCTTCACAGGTGCTGCTGTCTTTGTTGGTTTTTCGCAAAGACGCAAAGATATTTTTTTAATACTCTATGTTTTTAAGGCGCAAGGATTTTATCAAAGATAAAATTGAGGGCTGCATATTATGGCCACGAATGCACGAATATTTTATGTCCCACAGATGATATCGTTGATTTTCTTTGCTTATCTTTTCCTGTCTTTTATAGGTAGAACGGTTTGGTGAGACTTAAAACGGAAGTTGTCAAAAAACTTGGGTTGGCTTCGTATTCAATATGTAAAGTGTAAGGAAAAGAATCTGCATCATTTGCAAAATCTGCGAGAGCAAAAAATTTCATTTTACAGTATCTACACTTTTTTTGCCTAGTCCCCAACTTTTGTGCTTGATCCCTTGATACTGATTTTAAAATTGGGCATATCAATAAAAAAAGCCATCCTTAAAAAGGATGGCTTTCGTAGACTCACAGGTTATATCACCTATGAATTTTAATTAATAATGAATGATTTTTGTTAATTACAAATCATTGATATTCAATATAATATTGTTTGTATGTACGTTTAATACAGGAACAAATAAATCAAAAGTTGTCTGTACCAACGAATTATTTAACAATAGTAAAATATTTATCAATATTGATGATGATTTGTTTGATAATTCACAAAAAATAAAATTTCCAAAATATCCAGTGAAGTTTTATGATTACAAGATTGTAAATGATGAAAATTATTACCTATTGAAATTATGCCCAGACAGAGCAATATTATTAGATATTCACGGAACAGGCTATGTTTTTTATGATTACAAAAAAAATGAGTAAAAAATAATATTTATTAATTTTTAGCATTTGATTTATGTCTAAAATAAATTAATAGTGTGTCGTTTTATGTTTTAAATGTTATTTGGAAAATATAAGAATTGTATTTCTTGTTTTGATTAACATTTCTACTAGGGATTGAATTTTTTTCTTGATTTAATGAAATAATTTATTAGTTTTGTTATGCTTGTACAAAGGATTCCAAGAAATATTATAAAGTAAAATATATAAAAAAACAATAAATAATATTCATAAAATTACTCTGAAAATTATTACTATAATTTTAGTAAGTATTTCACCATTTGTATTTTCTCAAATCACTGCAAACCGTTTTTTTTATGAACTAGCATACAAACCTAATAAGGACTCATCTAAAATAAAAAAATAGCTAATGGTATTGGATATTACTTCTGAAAAATCCATATATCGTGATTATTCAATAATATCACAAGATTCAATTATAAAGGCAATAAAAGAGAAGGCAATAAAATCAGGACAAACGATTGATCCACAGAAAATGAATTTTAAAATGCCTGACTTTACTTACAAAATTGAAAAGAAGTTTCCTATAAAAAATATTGAATTTACTGATAGAATATTACAAGATAATTTTATCTATAAAGAAGAAATTAAATTTAACTGGGAAATTAAGCCAGAAAAGAAAAGAATAGGAGAATATAATACGCAAAAAGCTATTTGTAATTATGGAGGAAGACAATGGGAAGCATGGTTTTCTACTGATTTCCCATTTCAAGATGGACCGTACAAATTTTTTGGATTACCTGATTTAATTGTAAAAATAAATGATACTAATAACAACTATGCTTGGTTACTTGTAGGAAATAAAAAGATAGATAATTACAACGAAAAAACTAGAATTGAGGAGTCAACCAAAAATATTATCCCAATTTCAAAAGAAAAATATACGAAAATCTATCAGGATTATAAAAAAGATCCTTTTGGAAGTGTCAGACAAACATTAAAACCAGAACAACTTCAACGTAAGATGCCCAACGGTAAAACATTCGAGGAAAGTTTTAAAGAAGAAGAGGCAAAAGTGAAAAAAATGGTTAATAAAATTGATAATCCTATAGAATTAGAATAAAATATTTTTAAGAAAGTTTTTGTAAAAACCATAAGGGAGAGAATTGTGCGAAATAAAAAGAAATTATGTTTAATATTAAAAAATTTCAAAAATGAAATCTAAAATTGCTAAATCTTTAGTAGCATTTTTATGTGCAGGAGCATTTTGTACAACTGTTTTTGCTAATGCTACTAATACAAAAGTCTCTTTAAAGAAACTTTCTGTTGAAAGCTATAATGCTTCTCCTGAAAGCATTGATCAAAATGCAGGATGGTATGTTGCATTTGGACAAGACTGGGTTCTTGTTGTAGCTAATAACTAAAAAAAATGAGGCTGTTAACTTAACAGCCTTATTATTTGTATTTAATAAATATGAAAAATCTACTGAAAATTTTTTTAATATTTCATATTCTTAGTTTATTTATTATAAATTATAATGCATTAACTGTACTAATAGAAAAAAAAACTAAATTTAATGAAATATCAAAACAAGTTGTTCCTTATTTGAAACAAAATAAAGTATCAAAAAAAACTATTGAAAGAATAGGAATCTATGAAAACTTACTTGGTGCAGATAGAGGGTTCGAATTTTTTTCGCCTAATGTTTCTAACAGTGAAAATAAACTGATTTTTATAGGTAATAATAATGAGCAATTATATCTATTAAGTTCCATAGAAGGAAGTTTAAAGTATTATACATTTAATAATTATATAAATCCATTATTGCCAAACACAGAAAATAAGGGTTTTATCCTTAGAAATATTTGTGCCCATTTATTTCAAAAATATCAAAATGTAGATGAAATAAATGTATTTATCGTTTCAACAATGGTTTCAGAATTAAACAATAGAAAAGTTTCAGGAAAAAAAAATAAAATGTTAATAGCTAAAATTAAAAAAAATGAATAGTTATTTATTTGAATTTAGTTGCAAAAATATAAAACTATATTCATTGCTTATTTCCCTTTTTTGTTTGATTAATTTATTATTAATATTTCCTGATTATATTTATATATATGTAGATAATTCCTATATTCCTGCAAAATTTAATGGATTTTACATTCCGAAATATTATTTAAATTTTTCACATATTACAGAATTGTTTCAGGTGATTGGAATTAGTTCAAAAGTTACAATACTAGTATTGTTATCTTTTTATTTTTTTTCCTTACTCTCTATAGTTTTAGATTTTTATAAACTTATATTTTCTATAGTTGCACTACTATTGCATACAATGATGATTAATAGTAGTAATATCTTTTCTTATGGTGCAGATTTTTTTATAAATTTTGCTCTTTTTATAAATGTTTTTTTTTTCATATTCAGGAAAAAATAATATTATTTTAAAGTCTTTTATACAGCGATTAACACAAATACATTTATGTATAATCTACTTTTTTGCAGGGCTTGGAAAGCTGTTTGGTATTGATTGGATGAATGGTAATGCATTTTGGAAAATATCTCACCTTTATTTTGTTGAGTATATCAGTTTTAAGAATTTACCCTCAGTATTTTATCTATTTTCCAGTTTATTTGTCGTATTACTACAAATATCATATCCTTTTTTAATAAACATAAAATATACAAGAGTTTTTGTTTTTTACTGTATTATTTTATTACACCTTATGATAGCCATTACTATGCAATTTTACACATTTGGCACTGTAATGATTTTATTAAATTATATAGCGTGGGGTAACTATATAAATATTGATTTTAAACCATTGAAAAAATATAGATTTAATGACAAGTATTGAATTAGATAATATCTCATATAAAATAAAAGATAACAAAATATTAAATAGTATATCTTTTCAACTCTCATATGGGCTTCATATATTAATGGGCAGTAATGGGTCTGGAAAGACAACCCTTCTGAAACTGTTGAGTACATTAACTGCTTCTAGTTCGGGAATTTATCAATATAATCATGTGGATGTAAAAAAAAATCGCCAAATAAAAAAGGAGATAGGATTTATGCCCCAACAACCTAATCTATATTTAGATTTGACAGTTTATCAAAATATTATGTATTTTGGTCTTCTTAAGGGGATGAAAAATAAAGATATAGAGTCAAAAATAAATTTATTTTTAGAATCCTTTAGCATTCTTCAATTCAAAAATGCAAAAGTTCAAAATTTATCTGGAGGAATACAACAACGAGTATCAATAATTATTTCGATTATCAATAATCCAAAATTATTGATACTGGATGAGCCTACTAACAATTTAGATGAAATAGAACGGGAGAGATTATATCAATTGTTAAAAAGCTTAAGTGTTAATACTATAGTTATATTTTCAACCCATTTAATAGATGAAGCTATTAAGTATTGTGATAAAGTTATAATAATGAAAGACGGTAGTATTTCATTAAGTGAGAATATAGCCGATATGAAAAGTTTAAATTTAAAAAAATATTTTTAATGCTTTTGTCCTTTTTACAATTAACTATAATATATTTCAGACACTTAATTAATAAAAAAATATTTTTATTGTGTGTTGTATTATTAGTCTTATTAGGCTTTTTTCTAATCCCTAATGAAAATTCAGATTATGTTACTTTTTATTGCAATAATTCGTCAATTGTTAGTAATAAGTATTGGATTGGTAATCTTTCGGGCGTTTTTTCCAATCTAATTATTTATTTGTTACTTTTCTTAATTATAGCAGGAGATAAAGAAAAAGATATTGTTGCTGGTTATTATATTAATGAAGATTTATCTTCGTTACATCCTTTTCTTAAAAACTCATATAAAATTTCAGCACTATACCTAATTTCACTATTATTACTTTTGGTATTAAACTTATCATTAATCTTAGCAAATATCCAAAATATTAGTATTGTACTGTTTATTATACCTGTTTTATATTTTTGTATTCCATTTTTATTACTTATTTCTACGCTATGCTATTTTATAGAATATCTTTTAGAGAATAAATATCTCAAATATTTTATTTATTATTCCATTTTTATATTACTTATCATTTATGATGATAAGCTTTTATACATTACAGGTAATTCAGAACTTTTTCTTTTTTATAAGAATTTAAATGTTCCTGTGAAAAACTTTGCAATTGGTTTTATCTCTAAAGAAAAAGTATTAAATCTAATAACATTAAAAAAATTTATAGAACCACACTTTACACATTATAAATTATTACTAATAGTTTTCACTGTTCTTAGTGCTTATCTTCTGTCTTTCATTAGAATTAAAAGACTTTTTACTACCAATAATAGTGATGATTTAGCTTATTTGAATAGATCTTCAACCGATATTAAAAATGGTGATTTTTCAATTGAAAATATATCTAATGTTAATCAAACAGACTTATCTTTAATTAGTTATTTGAAAAAAGATTTCTTTTTATTCAGAGTTAATATTAGTAATAAATTGTTATCATTTTTTTTCCTTTTCTGGTTTCTTTCATTTTTCGTACAGCAGAATTTTCTCCTTTTTATATTGGTAATGTTGTTGTTATTAAGTACTAAAATAAATGATTTTTTCTTGGGTAAATCCTATTTTTATAACACGTTTATTTATGAGGAGCTATATAGTTTTCCATATATACTATATTTTTTATCAAAATTTATAATTGTTTTAAGTTTTTATTGTTTATTGCTTACGCCATATTTTCTCCGTATCGGAGAAATACCAATTGTTTTATTGATAATATTCAATTTCTCAATTATTTCTATTTTCCAATTAACAAGTATTCATTTATTAAAAAATACTACCGTAGCAAATATTGTATTAATTGTTATGTATGTGAGTTATATTTCAAAATCTCCATTAATTGATATACTTTATTATAAATTTTAAAACTGAGGTCGTTTAAACTTTAATTTGACAGTTTGGTTTTGTAATCTGCATCATCACCCACTAAAAAAGAGACTCTTGTCAAAGTCTCTTCTATTTTTTTTTAAATATTTCTATGATAAACCTATGTTATGTGCAGTGTAATCTTACCCAACTTAGGCACACTCAAAAGTAGAGTTTTTCTTTATTAATTTACTGTTGTCATTGTTAAAATTTTGTTGGAATGTGGGAAAATCCTTAGAGTTATTGTTATTGATTTTTCCATATTTCAATAAAAAGTCTCTGGGCGTGAGGTATTGTAGCGCACTGTGAGGCCGCTCATTGTTGTACATCCACATCCAGGTTTCTGAATAATTTCTCATTTGTTTTAAGTTTTCAAATAGATAAACATCTAAGAATTCTGTACGGAAAGTTCGGTTGAATCTTTCTATCAGAGAGTTTTGCGTTGGCTTTCCGGGCTGAATGTAATGGATGATAATTCCGTTTTTTTCGCACCAGTCTTTCAATTTTTCTGCAATAAACTCCGGACCGTTGTCAACTCTTATCTTTTCAGGTTTCCCACGCCAGTCGATCAGTTGTTCCAGTTGTGAAACTACTCTTGCTGACGGCAAACTGGTATCGATGGTAATATTCAAAATTTCTCTGTTAAAATCATCAATGATATTAAGGCTTCTCACGCTTTTACCATTCTCCAAAGTGTCGTGCATAAAATCCATACTCCACGTCACATTGGGATACATCGGACGAAGTAAGGGTTCATTATCCTTGCCGGAAGTCGTCTTTTTCGTTTGCTTCTCAAGTTCAGCTTCATCGATTTGTAAATCCTGTAAACCCGCTTGTGATTGACTACGTCGAATCTTCGATTTCCACCCAAAGCCTAAGTTTCTCAAACGGTGATGCATCGTCCAAAATCCCCAGGTCTGGTGCTGGTTTGCAAGCAAGAATAGTTCCTCCCGAATTTTGTCGTCTTCATTGTTTTTCTTCTTCTTGTAATAAAATACCGAACTGTTTATGATAAAAAGTCTACACGCATTCCGAGTGCTTATCCCGTGTTCTGATCCGGAATAAACAACCAGTTCCCGCTTCTCGGAAGGTGTTAAAGCTTTTTTGCGATCACATCTTTCATCACCACATTTTCCAGCGTAAGTTCCGCTACGATTTTTTTGTACTGCGAAAGTTCCTTTTCAAGTTCCTTCATTTTGGAGAGTTGCTGCACATCCAAACCTCCATATTTACTCTTCCATTTGTAAAATGTCGGCTGGCTGATGCCATGCTCCCGGCAGATCTCATTCACTGTTTTACCTTGATTTTGTTCAGATAGGATCTTAATAATCTGAACTTCTGAAAATTTACTGTTTTTCATAGTCTTCCAAATTTAAAAACTATATTTTTAAATGTTCCAGTTTTTCGGGAAGATTACAATTTCGATATATCGTGATAACTCGAATGTAAGAAAATGAATAATTGACATTTCTATTCGTATTTTAATAGTAATATTACCACAAATGAAAACTGAAATATTTCCGTTGAACAATTAAAAAGGCGTCTAAGTAAGATAATAAATGATAGAATTCTCCTAAAAATCGGACACAATGGATTTTATCTAAAGGAAAAATAAAAATCATTTCACCCAGTAGTGCCTAATAATAATGGATCAGTTTCAAAACCTGGGGAGAAATTGTTGAAGTGTCTTTTTTGCCACGAATGCACCTATATTTTTATTTCCCACAGATATACGGATTCTCACAGATGATGATGCTGATATTTTTTTGTTTAATCTTAGTGATCTCTGATAAGTAGAATGGCCTGGTAAGCCTGTCAACGATTAGTAGTTGTCAAAAACCTTGGAGAACATAGTGTTCAATATGTAAAGTGTAAGGAAAAGAATCTGCATCATTTGCAAAATCTGCGAGAGCAAAAAATTTCATTTTACAGTATCTACACTTTTTTTGCCTAGTCCCCAACTTTTGTACTTGATCCCTTAATACTGATTTTAAAATGGGGCATATCAATAAAAAAAGCCATCCTTAAAAAGGATGGCTTTCGTAGACTCACAGGGATTCGAACCCCAGATGACTGAACCAAAATCAGTAGTGTTACCGCTACACCATGAGTCTCTGTTTGTTTTAGTGGTGCAAATTTACAGCTTTTTTAATTATTTGCAAGAACTTTTTAAACTTTTTTTTAAATTTACTACACTTTTTATTACGACGATCATGCAGATAGACTTCAATAATCTCAATACGAGTAAATTATACTTTAAAACTGACTTTGAAAAAAAAATAGATCAATTTCTTGAGGAATGGTTCTCTACCTCCGAAACGGTCAAAGTACAGACTTCCGGTTCCACGGGAACACCTAAAGTTTTTGATATAGAAAAAAATAAAATGGTGAATTCTGCGATAATGACGTGTAATTTCTTAGGATTGAAAGAAGGAGATACTGCTTTGATCTGTCTTCCGATTGAATATATTTCCGGAAAAATGATGGTTGTACGTTCTGTCGTAAGAAAATTACGGTTAATTATTACAGAACCCTCTCTTCATCCTTTGGAAAATTTGGAAACAGAAGTAGATTTCTGCGCAATGACACCGCTTCAGGTGGAAAATTCATTGGATAAATTATATGTAATTAAAAATTTAATCATTGGTGGTGCGGCAGTTTCCGAAAGTTTAAAGTCAAAAATCGTTCAAGCGCTCAAACACTCAAAAGCTCAAACAAAAATATTTGAAACGTATGGAATGTCGGAAACGCTTTCTCATATTGGCTTAAAACAAATTGCACCTCAATCTGAAGATTATTTTACCGTTTTTGAAAATGTGGAAATTTCAACCGATGAAAGAGGTTGTCTGAAAATTTTTGCACCTAATGTGAATGCTGAGGTTTTGCAGACGAATGATTTGGTTGAAATCAATAATGAAAAAGAATTTAAATTTTTAGGAAGGATAGACAATGTGATTAATTCGGGGGGAGTCAAAATTTTCCCTGAACAGTTGGAGACTTTGGTAAAAAAAGAAATTCCGAATGAAGTTATTTTTTTAGGAATTGATGATGAAAGTTTGGGTCAGAAATTAATTGCTGTAATCGAAGGAAATAGTTCTGAATTAATAAATCAGAAATTATCAACAATCAATTATCAACAAAAATTTCATAAGCCGAAAGAGATTATTTTTGTGAAAGAAATTCCGAGAACTCCGAATGGAAAAGTGAATAGAATAGAATTAAATAAAATCATCGCAAAAAAATAAACGGTACGAAACCTTTGTAGGGGTGGCGAAAATTTCATAGAAATTTTTGACGGGGTGGTAAAAATCAGTAAAAACTTTATTATTTATAAACTCAAATTAAAAATGAAAGATTTCTCAAAAGAACTCAGCTTTAAAACTTCCCGCAGCAGTGGAGCAGGAGGTCAGAATGTAAACAAGGTGGAAACTTCGGTAACCGTTCTTTGGCATGTAGATGAATCTGAATTTTTTAATGAAGACCAAAAAGTTTTAATTCAGAATAAGCTGAGAAACAGAATCAATGCAGAAGGGTTTTTATTTTTAACAGTTTCTGAAAGCAGAACTCAATTAATGAATAAAAATAAAGCGATTGAAAAAATCCTTGATATAGTAGATCAATCTTTATTTATTCATAAAAAGAGAATTGCTACCAAACCTTCAAAAGGACAGAAACAAAAAAGACTCGACAATAAAAAGAAGCTTTCTGACAAAAAAGAAAACCGAAAATTTAAATATTAAATTTATAAAATTAGATATCTACTTTTTGTTCAATCACTATTAACATTGCATAAAACTGTATTTTTGGACAAAATTTAATTTATGATCAAAAAACTAATAACGCTGGGATTATTCTCTGTATCAATGTTTTCATTTGCTCAGGAAAATCAAGGTAAAACTCAATCAGAATCAAGATTTACTATTATTCCGTCAGTCGGATATGCCTGGAGAACGGCTAAAATAGCCGAAGGACTTTCAAAAGAAGAAAAAAATTATGTGAAAGGATTAAAAAGCGGAATGAATTTCGATATTTCGGCTTATTATCAGGTGAACAAAATACTGTCGGTCGGGTTAAAATATTCAAATTTTAGTGCCTCAAGTGACGGCTATATTTTGGGATATGTCAATGGGATGCCGTTTTCTGTTCCGGTAACGACGAAAGATCATATTCATTTTTACGGACCGGCTGTAATGATTTCCAATTTTAATGAAGCGACCAGACATAAAATGTTTGTGGACATGGGGTTGGGAGTAATTACATATACTACTAAAACGGCGACTGTGAAAGGCACCGGCTCCAATCTCGGTGCAGAACTGAATCTTGGGTATCAGTATCAGGTGACAAAGAATATTCATATTGGGCCAAAATTAGGGCTTACAGCCGGGACATTGAATAAAATGAAGATAGACGGAGTAGCTTACGAATTGGGAGAAGGTCAAAAAGAAGGTTTAGCGAGACTTTCTTTAAGTGCAGCCGCTGCATTCCGTTTTTAAGTTTTATCTTTGCAAAAATTAAAAAATAATGAGCAAACCGATAACTGAATTCATAGAAAAGTATTACCTGCACTTCAACGCAGCTGCATTGGTGGATGCTTCTAAAGGATATGTTGCACATCTTAAGGATGGCGGAAAAATGATGATTACTTTGGCGGGAGCAATGTCTACTGCAGAGTTGGGGAAAATTCTTGCTGAGATGATCCGTCAGGGAAAAGTAGATTTTATCTCTTGTACAGGTGCAAATCTTGAAGAAGACCTAATGAATCTTGTGGCGCATTCTCACTACGAAAGAGTGCCTCATTACAGAGATTTGACGGCTCAGGATGAGTGGGATCTTTTGGAAAGAGGATTAAACAGAGTTACAGATACTTGTATCCCTGAAGAAGAGGCTTTCAGAAGATTGCAGAAACACATCGTTGAGATCTGGAAAGATGCTGAAGCTAAAGGAGAAAGATATTTCCCTCACGAATTCATGTACAAAATGATCCTTTCAGGAGTTTTGGAGCAGTATTACGAAATTCCAAGAGAAAATTCTTGGATGATCGCTGCTGCAGAAGCTAATTTGCCAATCGTAGTTCCGGGATGGGAAGATTCAACAATGGGTAACATTTTCGCTTCTTACTGTATTAAAGGTGAATTGAAGGCTACTACAATGAAATCAGGGATCGAATATATGACGTATTTGGCTGATTGGTATACTAAAAACTCAGCAGGAAAAGGAGTTGGATTCTTCCAGATTGGTGGAGGTATCGCAGGAGATTTCCCGATCTGTGTGGTACCGATGTTGTATCAGGATATGGAAATGCATGACATTCCTTTCTGGTCTTATTTCTGTCAGATTTCAGATTCTACAACGTCTTACGGTTCTTATTCAGGAGCTGTTCCAAACGAGAAAATCACTTGGGGTAAATTAGATATTACTACACCGAAGTTTATCGTTGAAAGTGATGCAACCATCTGTGCACCATTAATGTTCTCTTATATTTTAGAGAACGCTTAATCATGTTTTTTGATTTGTCATCCTGAGCTTGTCAAAGGATCTATCATATAAAACGCTCCAAATTTTGGGGCGTTTTTTTGTTTTAATTAAACACAATAATCTGCTTCATCAGAAAAATCAGAGAGCGCAAAAAATTGTGCCATTCGTGAAAAACATTCGTGAGATTTGTGTTTAAAATCAATCCATAGAATTAATCAACACAAAATATCGATATGCCAAAATTCCCTTTTGAAATGTAGTCAGGCTATTCGGATCTTTATCACTCAATTTCGGTAATAATGCTTTATTGATTGTATTCAAAAAGCTAAAAAATGACTTTTTCATAATGTATATTTTAGTGATACTAAGTGAAAGTCCAAAAATTGTGCGAAATCGAGTCAGAAGTCAGAAATTGGTTTATTGATAAACTATTCCTATTTCTAAAAAAGAAAAATTGCCCATCCAAAGACAGGCAATTTTTAACACTAACAAAGATTAAAAAATTTATTTTTTTTTATTAAGGATTTCCGTACATATTAGATTCTCCACCATCGATGGCGATTACCTGTCCGGAAACATATCCGTTTTCATCACTTAAAAGATAAGCCACCAAATGACCAACATCCATCGGATCTCCTAATCTTCTCGTAGGATTTCTCGATGCATATTCTTTTTCAGCAGCTTTCGGATCTGCAGGATTTACCTGATTAAAAGCTTCCGCAACCATCGGCGTCAAAATCGCTCCAGGTGCAATGGCATTCGTTAAAATATTATCTTTTCCGTATTCCAAAGCTGCATTTTTCGTCATTCCGGCTACGGCATGTTTAGTTGCTACATAAGCTGTTTGATTCAAAACTCCTCTGATTCCTCCTACAGAAGCTACATTCACTATTCTTCCGCCTCCATTTTTCTGTAATTCGGGGATCACATATTTCATTCCGTAATACACACCCAACAAATTAATATCAATTACTTTTTTGAAAACATTAATATCATAATCAATCATCGGAGCCTGCTTTCCTTCGATTCCGGCATTGTTATATAATCCATCAACTTTCCCGAATTCTTTTACGGTTTCATCCACATAATTTTTCACATTTTCTTCAATAGATACATCAGCCGTTACCGTTAAAAATTTACTTTCAGTATATTTTGATTGTAGATCAGCCTTTGCTTTATCCAACGCGTCACCATTATAATCTACCAAAGTTAAATCGGCTCCTTTAGAAGCTAATACATCTGCTGCAGCCAAGCCAAGACCCATTGCTGCTCCCGTTACAATAATTACTTTCCCTTTTAAATTTGCCATAATTTTATTTGAATTTGATTTATCTAAAGTTACCGTTTAAAAATTTTTGTGGTATTGATGTATGATAAGAAAGTGGAAAACCTCGTTTAAATTATCTCATAATGAAATGAGACGTCAGGTCGAGTAATGCAATAAAAAGGAGTGTATCGAGACCTTTATTTTAAATTATTTGTGTTTAAGTTTTTTTACCTCAAAAGGTGCAAAAGATTTTTACACTTTAGTTATTTTGAGTCTAATGGTTAAATGCAAAAAGACCACATAAGTTTAAAAAAAATCGAAGATTTTTTCTTTTTGTAGACTTTTGAAATACTTTTAATAAATCTTATAAAGTCTTTTGTTTCTTTTGCGGTTAAATTTAAAGTTATTTCTACTCGAATCGAGGATATATCGAAACTTAATTTATATTCAACATTCTAAAAATTATCTCTATCTTTATTGTATTGAGATCGTATTATGGACGAAATTTTCAAAAAACAAGTCTGGGAAATTACTAAGTTGGTTCCCAAAGGTAAAGTCACAAGTTATGGAGCGATTGCCAAAGCGGTTGGTTATCCCAACCATTCCCGTCATGTTGGAAAAGCGATGGGAGGTTGCCCGGAAGATGTTCCTGCGCACCGTGTGATTTCCAGTTCGGGAACTTTGTCGGTACCCGAATTTCAGAAAAAACTGGAAGCAGAAGGAATTGTGGTGGAAAACTTTAGAATTAAAAATTTCAAAAAATTATTTTGGAATCCTCTTACTGAACTTTGAAAGTCTTACTTTCATTCTTTTTGAATTTGAATTTTCTTCAATTTTCATATCTTTTTTTTCGAAAAGCATTTTAATATAGCCAATTAAAGCCGGAACTAAAATGGTGACAAACAAACTACAGACTCCCAATGCCCAAATTGGGGTGTCATCTCTTTTTCCTTCAAAATATTCCCAGATAACCCATGACAGAACAAGGATAAAACCAAGCATGGCTGCGGGAAATAAAATATACATCACAAAACCGATCACGATTTTCCAGATAAAAGAGATATCGCGTCCAAAGGCATAGAGCGTAATTCCGAGTATAGCAAATGAAAAAATAGAAAAGAATAAAAGTACAATGGAAACAATGAGTTTTTGATCTCCGAAATTCATGTTTTTTATGTGCTTATCACCCTCTTTGTATGAAATTTTAATGGTTTTTCCCCGTTCAATAGGATGGCTTGTCCCGTAGCCGATTGATTTTTGAATGGTTTCGTTTTTATCATTTTTAAACTCCACAATAGCAATAGGTACCGGATCAGATTCTGAATCTCCGGTGGTATAATCATATTTTACGACTTTTGCATCATATTTTTTCTCGAACAGATAAGCATAGGCTGAGCGACCAACGATTCCGGCTAAGAAGAAAAATATCCCCGAAACAAAAAGTATGGCAAGTATAGGTAGAAAAAACTGACTTATCGAAATATTTTCTCTTGCTTTTTTCTTTTTGATGACAAGTAGAGCGACAATAATTGAAGTGAAAATTAAAGTATACCACATGGTTGATCGTTTTTAGATTTATTTTTTCATTTTCTGGATTTCCTTCATGAAATTAACCACTTGTTTTTGATTGAACAAGGTAAAAATTGCGGTGAAAAATAAAATCACAAGATAGGTAAGTGCTATTTTTAATTTTTCAGTTTCCAAAAAAGCGGAGAAGAAAACAACGGGCATTAATACCAAAATGGATAAACCATAGGTCATGATGATATATTGAACAATTCCTTTTAAAAAAGGAACTTTGCGAACCATACTGTAAATAATGAAAAGCCCGATCGTAATCACAGGAAAGCCAATCGCCATGCTTCCCCAAAATTTTCTTGAGTTGACAAACTCGCCTAAAATACCTAAATCAATGGTCATATTTCAATTGTTTTTATAATTCAACGCCGTTATATTCTATTTCCTGCTCAGAAAACTTCAGCATTTCCATTTTCTGATACCGCATCATCTTAGCAAAGATCATATCCGGAAAAGTCTGAATTCCTGTATTATATAAATTCACCGAATCATTAAAGTATTCTCTTCGGTCTGAAATCATATCTTCCAAATCGCTCAGTCTTTTTTGCAGTTCAAGAAATGATTGTGAGGCCTTAATTTGTGGATAACTTTCTACCGTAACAAAAAAAGATTTTATTTTACCCTCAATAGCTCCGGCTATTTTCACTTTTTCATTGGTTTTTTCAGAGTGATTGTACTGGCTTCTTAACGCAACCAGTTCTTTGAGTACGGTATTTTCGTTTAAAGCCGTTGCTTTTACCACACGAACGAGATTCGGAACTTCATCGGCTCTCTGTTTTAAAATCACATCAATATTGGAAAAGGCTTTATCCACATTATTTCTCAGGATTACAATCTGATTGTAAGATTTAACCAGAAATGTAACGACTGCTACAATAACAATGATAAAAATAAGAATCGGTACAAGCATTTTTACAGTTGAGTTTTATTTGAAAAAATCATTGAACATTTCTAATGGATTTTTAGAAAATCTTTCTTTTAGGTTGATGGATTCAAAAATGAGTCTGCTGCCTTCAGCTCTCATCGGCGTGATGAAAATAAACGCGGAAATCAGGGCAATACAAAGTAAAGTAGTTACGGCACGAAGCTTTAAAGGTCGCCATTTATTGGCAAAGTTTACAATTTCCAAAGGAGCCATTCCGAAAAGCTTTTTCGTCTCATCATATCTGAAAATAGTGTTTGAGCCTTCATAAAAAGCTTGTCCAATCATCAGAATTTCTGTTTTTTCATCTAAAATATATTCCCGGTAACGGCGGCTTCCGGTTTCGGTTTCAAAACTGGGCGAAAAGTTAATCCATTCCAGTTTATCTGTCTGAATTTCAATACTTCCCGATTCATCCTGCAGCAGAAAGTTCTTAGCGTTAATCTCTCTTTTTATTTCTCTGTAAGATTTGTCGGTTCTTCCGTCATCGTCTGTTTTTTCGGTAATCTCATCAATAGTATAAATATAGGCAACACATTGGGTAGAGGTATGGGGCGAAACAGCTTTCGTAATGGCTTTTGCCTTTCCACAGATTTCGGCTAAACCCATAGCAACACTTTTAATTTTTGAGGTCGAAAGATTTCGCTGATAAAAATAAAAACGGTTTTTATTACTCGGAAGAATAGAAGTGATAATGACTAAAAAGATAACGATGAAAAAGGAATAGATACCCAGAAAAAGGAAGCACAGAAAAAAGAAAACAATAGCTAATCCTGATGCAACGACTTTCCATAGCGGTTTTTTATCTTTTTTTGCTTCCCGAAAACTGTCTACGATTCCCTGAATGCCATGTCTGATAAAGGCAATAATTCCCAAAACGAAAACCGAAGCGAAAAGTCCGATAAAGATAAATCCCGACTGCTTCGGAAATAGAAAAAATCCCAAAGCGATAATCAGTGGATCAATAATAAATAGTATCCAACCGGGCTTTAGTTTTAATTTGAACAGCTCTGTAAGGATGAGCGTATGAAAAAGTGCGATTCCTAATCCGAAAAGCATTAGAAAAGGCAATAGTTGAATATCTATTTCAAACATTTGCAACTGGTGTTTCTACAAATGTAATATTTACAAATGATATAATGAAAATCTTATACTTTTGTAAGTGAAAATAGTTTCGGCAAGACGTAATGCCCTGCCGAAATTTTATAATATGGAAATGATTTTATTTCAATAAAGCTTCCACCGCCTTCACCACATCTGCCGGTTTTTCTTTCACTGCTAACAAATGATCTTCTGAAAATTCTAAAAACTGTTTCGGTTCAGAAGCATTCGCAAACATAAGTTCTCCCTGAGAATACGGAACCGTTCTGTCATTTTTACTGTAGATGAAAAGTTTGGGAAGACCCTGTGTAAATTTGATATCTTCTTTCGCAGCATACACAGAAGCTAAAGCCTGCTCGATCACGCTTTTATAATCAGGAGCAAAAGCAGATGCGATATCGGCAAAGGAGGACATTCCGCCATCGATGATCAGCCCTGAAATTTTATCTTTGTTGATTCTTGAAAGGTGAGTGGCGATTTGCGAACCTAAAGAGGCTCCGTAAAGAAGGACTTTTGTATTTTTCACATCTTCTCTTTTGGTGATAATATCAAAGAATCTCTGTCCGTCTTCTGCCACATTTTTATGAGTCGGGGTACCGCTGGATTTTCCGTAGCCTCTGAAATCAACCATTACGACTTGAAATCCGTCATCAACTAAAGGTTTAATCATAAAAGTGTAAGAACTTACATTTCCGCCCGCACCATGGAAAAATAGGATCGTAGCTTTCGGTTTTGCTGCGGCAGGTCTTATAAAAATAGCGGTGATGGTATCTTTATCTACAGGAAGGCTTAGATTTTCGTATTTCATATTTTCTATCGGCTTCAGTTCTTTTTTAGGCTGATAAAATTTATCATCCATCTGAGCGTTGAAAAATTGTAACGTTAATACGAAAAGAAGAGTTAAGATTGCTTTAGTTTTCATGGTTTTTATTTTTATGTATTGTTATCTCGATTTGTTGAAGCAAAGATATTTCAAGATCCAGGAAATTAAAAAAATTATAGCCCGAATGGTTATTTTTGACTACTAAATGGTCTTTTTAACAGATTAAGGATTTTCCACAAAAAAATCGGAGCCGTTTCCAGCCCCGATTTTTCAATATAAATTAGTTAGATTATTTTTCCAATTGCTTGTAGCTTCTCTGGATAAAGTCCGTCAGATCTTTTCCTTTCAGCAAATTCTGAGAAAGTTTAGCCAAATCTAAAGCATACTTAATTAAGCTTTCTTTTTCTTCTGCATTTTCAGTTTTCAATACCTGATTGGCAAATTCACTGTTAGAGTTTACCACCAAATTATACATTTCCGGGAAACCGCCCATTCCGAACATACCGCCACCGCCGGTTGCCTGCATATCCTTCATTCTTCTCATAAATTCCGGTTGGGTAATCGTAAACGGAGCATCTGTGCTGTCAAGATCTTCCAGCTGAACAGTGAATTTAGTGTCATTCACAGACTCTTCGATATTTTTCTTTAATGATTCTTTTTCAGTATCATTTAATTTAGAGATAATCGGCTCATCTTTTTTGATCAGATTGTTGATATGGTCTGAATCTACTCTTACAAAAGAAATATTATCTTTTGAAGTTTCCAGTTTCTGAATAACGTGAGGAATAATATGAGAATCTAACAGTAAAACTTCATATCCTTTATCTTTGGCAGACTGGATATAGCTGTGCTGCTCATCTGTATTAGAAGCGTATAAAACAACCATTTTTCCGTCTTTATCGGTTTGATTTGGTTTGATTTTTTCTTCTAATTCATTCCAAAGGAAGTATTTTCCGTCTGTTGTAGGATATAATGTAAATTTATCTGCTTTTTCGGCAAATTTTTCTTCTGTTACAATTCCGTACTCGATAACGATTTTAATGTCATTCCATTTTTTCTCGTAATCTTCACGGTTTTCATTGATTAAAGAAGACATTTTGTCGGCCACTTTCTTCGTGATATACGACGAAATTTTCTTCACTGCGCCATCAGCTTGTAAATACGAACGAGAAACGTTCAACGGAATATCCGGAGAATCAATCACTCCACGAAGAAGCATTAAGAAATCCGGAACGATACCTTTTACTTCATCCGTTACAAATACCTGATTCTGATATAATTGAATTTTATCTTTTTCAATATTTAAATTATTGCTCAATTTCGGGAAGAATAAAACGCCCGTTAAATTGAACGGATAATCAACATTTAGGTGAATATTAAATAAAGGCTCCTCAAACTGCATTGGGTACAATTCGTGGTAGAATTTCATATAATCTTCACTCGTCAGTTCACTTGGTGCAATTGTCCAGGCCGGAGTGGGGTTGTTGATGATATTGTCTACTTCTTCAGTTTCAGCAACCGCATCTTCCGGAGAACCTTCCGGTAATGGTAAAGTATGCGTTTTAGTTCCGAATTTAATCGGCACAGGCATGAATTTGTTATATTTCAACAACAACTCACGGATTTTTGCTTCTTCTAAAAATTCTACAGAATCTTCTGCGATGTGTAGAATAATTTCCGTTCCTCTGTCTGTTTTATCGGTGGTTTCTTCCAAAGTAAATTCTGGACTTCCGTCGCAGATCCAACGAACGGCTGGCTCGTCTTTGTATGATTTAGTTACAATTTCAACCTTTTCAGCCACCATAAATGCAGAATAGAATCCAAGTCCGAAATGTCCGATAATTCCTGAATCTTTCGCCGTGTCTTTATATTTTTCCAAAAACTCTTCAGCCCCTGAAAAAGCCACCTGGTTGATGTATTTTTCAACTTCCTCAGCCGTCATCCCGATTCCCTGATCGATGATGGTCAGCTTTTTATTTTCTTTATCGATTTTTACTTCAAGCTGTGGATTTCCGTATTCAACTTTTGCTTCGCCAATGCTTGTTAAGTGCTTTAATTTTAAAGTAGCATCCGTTGCGTTAGAGATTAATTCTCTCAAGAATATTTCGTGGTCACTGTAAAGAAATTTTTTGATAAGCGGGAAAATATTTTCCACAGATACATTAATATTTCCTTTAGTCATAATAATTTTTGTTTTTAATTTTCTATTTCTTTCTCAAAAAAAATACCGTTTGGATAAAAGTGACATTTTGACATTGTTTTTAATGATGGAGGCTAAAAGATGGGAGCTGGAAGTTCTGTTCCGTGATCTTATTAAATAAACCTAAAATATTAGCGATCTGCTTTTAACTTCAATCTTCCAGCCTCTATCTCCCGTCCAAATAACACTTTTTTCATCAAAATACCTTATTTTTAAACTTTAAAATTTACTTACTAATGAAGTTGAAATGTACAGTTTTTGTTCTGCTCATCATGACCAGTTTTATGTATGGACAGAAAAAGCCGTTGGATCACTCTGTTTATGACAGTTGGCAAAACATCGGTTCAAGAAAAATCTCCAATGACGGAAAATGGATCGCCTATTCTGTTGATGTTCAGGAAGGAAATCCCAACCTTTTTTTATATTCCGTTAAAAATAAAAAATCTCAGAAGTTTCCAAGAGCAATAAAAGTGGAATTAACAAATGATTCCAGATTTGCTGTTTTCCAGATTCGTCCTTTATATAAAGATATCAAGGCGGTAAAGGATAAAAAATTAAAGCAAGATAAATTGACAAAAGACAGCTTGGCAATTGTTGATTTTTCTACGGGTAAAACGGAGAAAATTCCTAATGTAAAAGGTTTTAAAATTCCTGAAAAAGGGAATTCTTATGTTGCGTACCTTTTGGAAAATGTAAAAGATAAATCTTCAGATGATGCTTCGGATAAAGAAGATGGGGACGAAAAGAAAGATGATGATAAAAATGCAAAACCATTGCAATTGGTGGTTCGAAATCTTTTGGACGGTAAAAGTACGACTTACGATAATGTATCTCGTTATGAATTCAGCAATAACGGAAAACAACTCGTTTTTGTAACCAAAAAGCCTGAGGAAAAGCCAAGCAAGGATAAAAAAGAAAAGAAAGATTCTTTGGATGATAAATCTGTGGCTAAAAAGGAAACAGATAAATCTAAGCCTAAGAAATATGCCCTTCAAACGGTACAGGTTGTGAATTTGCAAACCGGAACTGTGGATAAAATTTCTGAAATGGAAGGTGATTTTTCACAATTATCTTTTGATGAAGAAGGAAATCAGTTGGCGTATGTGGGAACTTCTTCTGCGCAGAATGATCTGGTGAAATTGTATCAGCTGTATTATTTTAATGTTAAAGGAAAAAAGAAGGAAATTATAGCCAACGACAATTCACAAATGAAAAAGAACTGGGTAGTTTCTGAAAACCGCTTGCCGAAATTCAGTAAAAACGGAAAACAGCTGTATTTTGGAGTTGCGCCAAAACCTATCGCAAGGGATACAGCAATGATTGCTAACGATCATGCAGTGGTTGATATCTGGAATTATAAAGATGATTACCTGCAAACGGTTCAGTTGAAAGAGCTGAAAGATGATCTTAAAAAATCTTACGCTGCGGTGATGCAGACCGATAAACCGGATTTCTTTACGACTATTGACGGGGAAAATCTTGATACTTTACGATTGATAAACGACGGAGATGCCGAATTTACACTGGGAATTACGAGTTTCAACAATCGTATTCCTTCGCAATGGGAGGGTTCAACAAAGAAGACTTATTTCCTTATCGATAATAAAACTGGTGAAAGAACAGAAGTCATCAAAAATCTGAACGGAGCAGTTTCTGTTTCACCTCTTGGAAAGTTCGTTGTGATTTTTGATAGAGAAAAAGGAAAATGGTTCAGTTATAATGTGAAAACAAAACAGACGCTTCCATTAAATAATGAATTATCAGTTTCTTTCGTTGACGAAGATTTTGATATGCCTGATTTTCCGGGTTCTTATGGAATTGCTTCGTGGACGGATAATGATGAATCGGTTATTATCAGAGACCGTTATGATCTTTGGGAATTTTTCCTGAATGGTTCTAAAAAGCCAAGAAATATCACCAACGGATTCGGGCGAAAAAATAAAATCACTTTTGATACCTACGATTTAGATAAAGATATTAAAAGTGTAAACCGAAAATCTTCTATTTATTTATCAGCGTTTGACAATACATCGAAAGCCAACGGAATTTTTAAAATAACGATTCAGGCTGGTAAAGATCCTGTAAAAATTCAGATGGAAAATGTTTGGGGGTATAGAACGCTTCAAAAGGCCAAAAATGCAGAAGAATATATTTTAGTTAAAGAATCTTACACCGATTCGCCAAATATTTTTGCAACAACCGATTTTTCAAATCAACAAAAATTGAGCAATACCAATCCTCAACAAAATACTTACAACTGGGGAACAGACGAATTGGTCAACTGGACGACGCCAAAAGGAAATTCTTCAACAGGTGTTTTGTTTAAACCAGAAAATTTTGATCCGAACAAAAAATATCCAATGATCGTTTATTTCTACGAAAAACTTTCGGATAACCTAAATCGTTATGTAGCTCCGGCTCCAACGCCTTCAAGGTTAAATATCTCTTATTTTGTGAGCAACGGATATTTGGTTTTCACACCTGATATTTCGTATGTTGATGGCTATCCTGGAGAATCTGCGATGGAATATATCAATTCAGGAGTTGAAAAATTAAAACAAAATTCTTGGGTCGATGGTTCTAAAATAGGAATTCAGGGACAAAGTTGGGGCGGTTATCAGGTTGCGTATCTTATCGCACATACTGATATGTACGCTGCGGCATGGAGTGGTGCACCTGTTGTAAACATGACTTCAGCTTACGGAGGAATTCGTTGGAGTTCAGGAATGAATCGTCAGTTTCAATATGAAAAAACACAAAGCCGATTAGGGAAAAATCTGTGGGAAGCTCCGGATCTTTATATTAAAAATTCACCGCTTTTTGCGATAGATCAAGTAAAAACTCCGGTTGTAATCATGAGTAATGATAAAGATGGTGCAGTGCCTTGGTATCAGGGAATTGAAATGTTTTCAGCATTGCGTCGTCTAGGAAAGCCATCTTGGCTTCTGAATTATAATGGGGATGACCATAACCTGATGAAACGTCAGAACAGAAAAGATATCCAGATTCGTGAGCAGCAATTCTTTGATTATTATCTTAAAGGCGCAAAAGCTCCGTTGTGGATGACTAAAGGTGTTCCCGCTACACAAAAAGGAAGAGATTGGGGATTTGAGTTAACTGATGATAAACCCTAATATTAAGTCTGCTTAAATAAAGAAATTAATACAACAAAAACGGCGAATCTAAATGATTCGCCGTTTTTTTATTTGTCTTCAGAAACTTAGTTTCTGAAATAATTTATTACTTTATTTTTGAAAACTGATCATTTTCATTGTAAAGCCAATAGCAAAAAGCTAATTGCAAGAAGCTCTTCTTACTGCTTTTTATTAGCAATCTCTTCTTTAATTTTATTCTCCAGTTCTTCAGAAAGTTCAGGATTGTCTCTTAAAACTTCTTTCACTGCATCACGACCTTGTCCCAGTTTTGTTTCTTCATAGCTGAACCAAGATCCGCTTTTCTTCACGATTCCCTGTTCTACAGCCTGATCCAGGATTTCTCCTGTTTTAGAAACACCTTCACCATACATAATGTCGAATTCAGCCATTTTGAAAGGTGGAGCTACTTTGTTTTTTACAATTTTCACTTTCACACGGCTACCAACAGCTTCGTCTCCGTTTTTAATTGGTGCACTTGCTTTTCTGATGTCAACTCTTACAGAAGCATAGAATTTCAATGCGTTACCCCCCGTTGTCGTTTCAGGATTTCCGAACATCACACCGATTTTCTCTCTCAACTGGTTGATGAAGATTACCGTACATTTTGTTCTGTTGATCGTTGCCGTTAATTTTCTCAATGCCTGAGACATCAATCTTGCATGAAGACCCATTTTAGAATCTCCCATTTCACCTTCAATTTCTGCTTTTGGAGTCAGGGCTGCAACAGAGTCAATCACCACGATGTCGATTGCTCCTGAACGAATCAGGTTATCTGCAATTTCCAAAGCCTGCTCCCCGTTGTCCGGTTGAGAAATGATAAGGTTTTCCAAATCAATTCCTAATTTTGCAGCGTAAGTTCTGTCGAAAGCGTGCTCAGCATCAATGAAAGCAGCGATACCACCCGCTTTTTGAGCTTCAGCAATGGCGTGAAGCGTTAAAGTTGTTTTACCAGAAGATTCAGGACCGTAGATTTCGATGATTCTTCCTCTAGGATATCCACCCACTCCAAGAGCGATGTCTAATCCTAAAGAACCCGAAGGAATCACTTCGATGGTATTGTCTACCGAGTTGTCTCCCAACGTCATTACCGTTCCTTTTCCGTACGTTTTATCTAGCTTGTCAAGCACCAAAGCCAGTGCTTTTTTCTTATCGTCAATATTACTCATCTTGTCTTTAATAATTTCTCAAAAATACATAATTTAAACATCAAAAACTAATGTTTTTTCTTTGTGGAAACTGTTTTTATAGTTAAAAAAATATAAAATTTTATTTCTTAAACAGTTAACAATTAAAAGGATGCATGCTCATAAATTCATTTTTAATTTAATGAAAATTAGAGTTTTTTGTTATGGCTAAATAATCTTCCAACACCTTCATCTGGTCCTTATTTCCTTTTTTTATTCTTGCTTTTCGGCTGACGATGGAATCATAAATTCTGTTGATAACCCATTTCGTTCGCGGGAAAGCTTTTTTATTGGAAACATCCGGAATCTGAAGCCTTTTGCAAACTTCATCATCGAGTAAAAACCAGGTGCAGCAAATGTGGAGATATCTTAAATTTTTTCTTTGAAACTGATATTTTAAAATAGGGTTTTCCAATGATTCATTCAACAAAGAATGAGCCAATAGAACAGAATCTTTATCGGAAGGCGGCTGCACGGAAGTCCATAAATAAAAATATTCCGTCGCCTGTTTTTTATCGTTGGGTAAAAGGTTTTCAGGAATTCCGAGGAGATAACCCACATATTTCCAAAGATGAAAAAGTCCTTTTTCTTCCTTTTCAGAAAATGTATTTCCCAATTTTTTCAAACTGTGAAGAAAAACAAGGCTAAAACCTATATAAGTCGCCATCATATCCCAGGAATTGATGGGTTCGCCCCAATTTTCGGTGTCCCAATCTTTATCATATTTTTTAATGGAAAGTCTGGCGTAAGAATGAATCAATCTTGTCTTAATGGCAAATTCATAGCCTTTTTTATGAATTTCCAAAGCATCGTATCTTGTGGCATTCACCCAAAAATCCAATGTTTCCGAAAGACGTTTTACGGCTCCTTTTTTCAAGGCTTCGGTAGCGATCAGAGGTTTGTTGAGGTAAGCATAATCATATCCGCCAATCAGGCAGTAATCTCTGAGGGAAATCAATGAATCCAGATTGCTTCTCATGCAAAGTTCGGCGCCGCTTTTTATTAAGTCATAATCCAGCCAATCCGGAACTTTTTGCGTTTGAAGGAATAATTTTTTTACACTTTCTGGAACATGATCATTTTCAGATACGCCATTTCGGATGTAGCCTTCAATTTCTCTGGAAGCTTCCTGAAATTTTTTTGTTAAATAAACCTCTCTTACCACCTGATCACCAATTTCATCCACATCATAGAAATAAGGAGAAAATTTTTCAAAGTCATCAAAGCTCAGTTCAGCTCCGGAAAAATCAGTCAGCTGTTTTCCGTTTCCATGGCTCCAAAAATCTTTGAAATGTGGCGAATCTTTAAATCGAGGTTGTAAAATCATCCCTTTAATTTCATATAAAAATACAAGTTTTACACCGAAATTCCACAGTGAGATTTGTCAGATTTTGATTAAATCTATCAATGATGAATCGATCCTTATTAAAAATCAACACTTAAACAACGCCTGCCTCAAAAGCTTTTTTCAGTAATTCTTTGCTGTTTCGGGAATTTGTTTTCTTTAGAATATTCTTTCGGTGTGTTCGGACGGTATGTTCAGATAAAATCAAAATCCGGGCAATCTCACGCCCTGAATAACCTTTGGCGATAAGTGCCAACACTTCAATTTCTCTTTTGGTAAGATTTTCAGAAAATAAAGGATTTTGATTAAAATTTTGAAGTTTGATTTGATGAAAATCGTTTCTTGGCCCAATCCCGCAAATAAGTACTGTATTGGGATTTTGTTTTGTAATATGATTGATATTGGTATGAATGTTTATCGATTGCACAAGCTGTCCATCTTCATCTTCCATGGTGTGAATGGACTGATGATGGAAGAGTTCATACGTATTTTTTGAGGTCTTCATCCTGAAGCAGTAACTGATCTTTAAATAAAGCTGATGCTCAAGACCGATTTCTATCATTTTCTGAATAGCGGTCTGCTCTGCCTGTATCACAAACGGAATATCGTCGGGGTGAGTAAGATCTATGACTTCTTTCAGGTTTTCAGGATATTTTTCAAGTCCGTGAAGTTTCAGGATATTTTCGTGATGATGAGAAAGAGTGCTGGTCGTAAGATTCATCACGTAATAATAAAACTCACCAATGGCAAACATTTCACCAATAATGCGTTCAATAGGGGGAGTGTTTAAGAATTTTTTGCCTTCCTTCCTCATTCTGGGATAGGTTTTCCACACTTCAAGCAAAGGGTGTTTCTTATCGGGAGTCTCCATTTTTGAATTTTGGGCTAAAATAGTTAAAGTTTACATAAAAATACCCCAAAAGGGTTATTTTTTTCACAGGATAAAATTCCAACCTTTGTCTAAATTAATAACCGTAAGGGCTCATTTTAGCTGCAAGTTATTTGTAATTTGAGCTTTTCCTGTATTTTAGTTTTTACGCTAAGGTGAAAATCAGGAATGAAAAAAATTAAACGGTTTATTCTTTTCTTTATTAGTTGTTTGGAAATGATAAACTAACGACCTCCCATTTATTTGAGAGGTTTTTTTTATGTTTAAAAATTACACAAACGGGTAATTTCTTTGTATTTCTGGATTTTGAAAATTTGTATTAAAAATTAATAGCCATGAAAACAAAATTATTATTACTGTTTCTGCTAGGTTGCGCGGGGATAGTGTTTGGACAAGAAAAAAGAAATGAAGAATTAGATATAGATACATTGCTTATTAAATTGTCAAAGGCAGATTCTATTTTTGTAGCCAAAGATGAGTTTAGTCCTCTTGTATCAACTTATACATTTACTCAAATGGTAAAAAAAGATTTTTCATTGTTAATTACTGGGGCAGCAGATAATACGCAAGTGGGAAAATATGCAGCTTTATCTGTTGATAAAAATGAGCAGAGTTTTTCCTTTAGCCCTATTAACTATGTCGTCCATGCAGATAACTTTTCAAAGCCATTTAAACACATTCTTGCGGTAAATACAAGCGGTAAATTAAATAATAATGGCTTTTTCGATTTTTCTGACAGGAAAAAACTTCAAGTAGGAGGAAGTTGGACGGCTCTTTGGTACTCAAAATATTTTTATAATTTCTCAAAGAAATACCCAAAGCATTCTGAACTTTACGGGTTAATAAAAGACAAAATAATTGATGAAAAAAACTCAAAAAAAAAATTAGACAAGCTTATAAATAAAGAAAAAGATAGTAATGATTATAAACGATTATATCATCAAGAAGTTGAAAAGTATGAAAATACAGTTTATAAAAATTATTGGACAACGAAAATTCTTGCGTGGACCAAATTGGATATAGGTTATGCGGAAGATAAGTTAAAAATAATTGATAGCATTAATGTTCAAAAATCAGTCTTAGATCCTATTAATAAAAATATAAGAGGAGGATATTTTTCATTATCTGGAAATATTTTCTATGGTTTAAAAAATGGTCTTATATTTTATTTAAACGGCCAACTTTCATATTCAAGAAAAACGTCACTTTCTGAAATATTTTCTACAGTAGACTGGAATAGGATTCAATATGGTAATGGAACGAATAATACAGTATACTATGATATGGGAGAGCAAAGTGTTTATATAACAGATCTTAATAAGTTAAAAAAAAGATATAAAAGAGATATATCTGTGCAGCTTTTGTGTTTTATTCCTGTTGGCCAGCAAAACTTAATTGGTTTAGATTTAGGATATCAAAACAAAGAATTTATTACTCCTGGAACAACAACATTTACAAGTAATAAAAATATTTACAGTGTAGGCATTATGTTTCCATTGAAAGATAAAGATGGAAAAACAACTATAAACATAGAACCTTTTTGGAGATCAACATCTTTTGATAATTATGATGCTGGAATTGATGAAAGTTTTTGGGGTGTAAAGTTTGGAGTTCCGCTTAATCAGCTATTTTAAAAAATAATGTAAACAAAAACAACCTCCCAAATCGGAAGGTTGTTTTATATTTCAAGCTAAAAACTTTATTAGTTAGATAAAGAAGCAGCGTGGATTAGCATATCAACTAACTTGTTAGAATAACCCATTTCGTTGTCATACCAAGAAACAAGTTTTACGAAGTTAGGAGAAAGCATGATACCAGCATCTTTATCGAAGATTGAAGTTCTCTTATCTCCGATGAAGTCTTGAGAAACTACAGCATCTTCAGTGTATCCTAGGATACCTTTCAATTCACCTTCAGAAGCAGCTTTGATAGCAGCACAGATCTCTTCATAAGAAGTTGCTTTTTCTAATCTTACCGTTAAATCTACTACAGAAACGTCAACTGTTGGTACTCTGAAAGACATACCTGTTAGTTTTCCGTTCAAAGAAGGAATTACTTTTCCTACCGCTTTAGCAGCACCTGTAGAAGAAGGGATAATGTTGTTTAGCGCAGCTCTACCACCTCTCCAGTCTTTCATTGAAGGACCGTCAACAGTTTTCTGAGTTGCTGTTGTTGCGTGTACAGTTGTCATTAAACCTTCTACGATACCGAAGTTATCGTGAATTACTTTAGCCAAAGGAGCTAAACAGTTTGTAGTACAAGAAGCATTTGACAAGATTTTTACATCGTCAGTAAGTTCTGTGTGGTTTACACCCATTACAAACATTGGCGTATCATCTTTTGAAGGAGCAGAAAGAATTACTTTCTTAGCACCAGCTGTAATATGTTTTGCAGCACTGTCTTTATCAAGGAATAAACCAGTAGATTCTACTACGTAATCTGCACCGATTTCATTCCACTTTAAGTTACTAGGGTCTCTTTCAGCTGTTACTCTTATTCTTTTTCCGTTTACTACAAGGTCGTTACCTTCTACAGAAATTTCACCTGGAAAAATCCCGTGAACTGAATCATATTTAAGCATATAAGCCATGTATGTAGCATCGATAAGGTCATTAATTCCTACAACTTCGATGTTATCTCTTTCAGTCATTGCTCTGAACACAAGACGTCCAATTCTACCAAACCCGTTGATACCTACTTTAATTGTTGACATAATAGTTTGTTTTTAATTTATATTAAAAAATATTAGATTGCTAAAATTTCTGAAATCAATAAAAGATCCTGGTTGATTTCATTATGTTTTTTAATGGCCTCTTCAATTGGCGTATACACCACATCATTAGAACGCATTCCTGCCATCACGTTTGTTTGTCCTTCCATTAATCCTGTTACTGCACCATAGCCCAGTCTGCTCGCCAATACTCTGTCAGCACAGCTCGGAGAACCTCCTCTCTGCATATGTCCCAAAATCGCAACACGAATGTCATAATCCGGGAAAGAAAGTTTTGTTTTTTCTGCTAATTCGTAAACGTTGGCTAATTTTTCACCTTCCGCAACCACCACAATGCTTGAAGATTTTCCTGATTTTTCAGCAGTTTTGAAGTTGGCAAAAAGTTCGTCAATACTGTCCTTTTTCTCAGGAATCAAGATATCCAGAGCTCCCGTTGCCAATCCGCTATTTAAAGCGATGAATCCTGCATCACGACCCATTACTTCCACAAAGAAAACTCTGTTGTGCGATGTGGCCGTATCACGAATTTTATCAATGGCATCCATCGCGGTATTCAATGCGGTGTCGTAACCAATCGTATTATCTGTTCCGAAGATATCGTTGTCGATCGTTCCCGGGATACCAATTACACGAATTCCGAATTCTTCATTGAAAATCTTAGCTCCGGTAAAAGTTCCATCTCCTCCGATACACACCAAACCGTCGATACCAAGCTTTACACAGTTATCATAAGCCTTCTGACGACCTTCTTTGGTTCTAAATTCCATGGAACGGGCAGATTTCAGAATAGTTCCCCCCTGGTTGATTATATTTTTTACGGAACGAGGTCCCATTTTCAGGAAATCGTTGTTGATAAGGCCATTGTAGCCTTCTCTTACTCCGTAGCATTCTATGTTATAATAATTGGCGGTCCTTACTACCGCTCTCAATGCAGCATTCATACCCGGGGAGTCTCCTCCGGAAGTAAGAACTGCAATTTTTTTTACAGCACTCTCTTTCATCTAGTAAAAAATTTCGAACACAAATCTACAAAAACAAGTTCAGATAATAACATTAACTTTATAGGAGATTTGAATATAAATGATTAAAAACTTCTAATATTTGAAGAATTGAAAATAGATCTCATGTGTAAAACTTATAAAATGCATCTTCCTGAAATTGTTAATTGATCATTTTGATTAAAATATGAGTCTGGATATGATTAAGTTAAAATTTTTATTCTTCAGAAATTAACAGTTTACCCCCAGTCATTCAGCTGCCAGAGAACGCTCACCAGTTTTTCCCCCAGCTCTGTCAAACGATATTCAACTCTCGGAGGAAGCTCATTGAAGGATTCTTTCAATAAAATTCCATCGGCGACCATTTCATTAAGCTGCTGATTTAAGACTCTTCGGTCTACTTTGGCAATGCCGCGCAGAAATTCACTCGGACGTTTCTTACCTTCATTAATCTGCCATACGATAGGGATTTTCCACTTTCCGCTGATGGTATTCACAGCAACTTCCAACGGACAAATTTTATTTTCTTCAGCGCGTTCTTTTGTATTCATAAAATTGACTTTTTTATCTCTATGGGCGAAAAATATGCGGTATTGCTTCTTTTGTAAAGCTTTTAGATCTTTGTAAAGTTAATAATTAAAAGTATTATGACTGAAAAACGAAAAGGCGCACGTTCTGTAAAAGATATTCCACAGGAAATTTTAAAGCAACTCAATCAAGGTAAAATGGAAACCGTAAATCTTACAGAATGGCTTGCGGTTGATCAGAAAATTCTGCTTGAAAATGTATTGAAACAAAATGACAGATTTGCCTATTTTCAGCCCGTTTTAGAAAACATCAACAGTTTGAAAAAACAAACCGTCAATACCATTAATGAGGCGATTGGAACCAGTATTTTTAATCTGACTTTAGAAAATAATGATTCTGAGTTTTTACAGATTATTTCTCATCATCAATCAGATTTGATTCGTTGTTGGGCGACTTATACGATTGGTAAAGATCAGAGTTTGAGTATTAGTGAAAAATTAGAAAAAATAAAAATCTTCGCAGCCGATCAACATTTTGGTGTTCGCGAAATTTGTTGGATGGCGGTAAGGTCTGATATTTCCGAAAATCTTAATGCGAGTTTACAGATTTTATCAGCGTGGACGAGCGATAAAGATGAAAACATAAGGCGTTTTGCCAGTGAATCTACGCGTCCACGAGGAGTTTGGTGTGCGCATATTGAAGAATTAAAACAAAATCCTGAATTAGGTTTACAAATTTTAAATCCAATGAAGTCTGACGAAGCAAAATATGTTCAGGATAGTGTTGGAAACTGGCTAAATGATGCAAGCAAGTCACAGCCAGATTTTGTGAAAGATTTATGTGAGAAATGGCTTGATGAAAGTCCGACAAAAGAGACAAGGTATATTGTTAAAAAAGCATTGCGGACAATTCAGAAATAAAATAACCGAATTACCATTTTTCAGTTAAATACTTCCAATACCTCCTCGGAACATGCTGGATATGCAGTTTCAAATTTTTTCTTTCGGCAATATTGGTCTTTGTAAAATACCGTTGCCAAAGCGTTTGGTAGTTTTTTTCATCATCATGAAACTTCTGTTGATATTGATGCAAATCTAATTTTTCTTCAGGATAAAAGAAGTCACAGGTTTCTAAATCATAAAGAATTCCATAATTTCTTCGAAGGTCATAAATCATCCATTTTTGATCCTGATAACGGTCTTTAAAATGTTTTAGAATTAAAGGAACCACATTAAAATCAGGATCTATTTTTGCAAAAAAAACGTCGTCCTGCATTTTTTCAAAACGAACAAATGCGGTCATTCGATGTCTTTCTCTATCAACGGATTTGCAGATTTTTGAGATTTTTAAAATATCACTGTCTGCGTAATTTTGCAGAATATTTTCATCGGGATGTTTGATGGATTGTTGAACGGCAGATAAAATAGTTTTTTCCAGTTCGATATTTTCGGATAAAAAAACTTTCAGTAATTGATGAACTCCCGATTTTCCGATATTTTGTTCTAATTTATTTAAAACCTGTTCCGCCTTATCATTTTGTGTAATCACTTCATGAATTTCAGCGAAAATATTTTCCTGATGAAATCTTTCTCTGCTTACAATTTCCACATCTTTATATCGATATTCAAAAACTTCAAATATCGCGGTGAAAAGTCCGTCGAAACTGCCGTCGTAAAGTAGAGTGGTCATTTTGGGTGGGAGGGTTTGAGAGTTTTAGGGTTTGGAGTTTAGAGTTTAGGTTCCAAAAGGCTTATCACTTATCAATTAAAAATATTTTGGAATATCTCTGCTTCCATGCAAAATTCTAACAATTTTGATATTATTCTGTAAAATTCGATAAAATATAATATGATTGTCTTTCGGCAGACTATATAAGCCTTTTTTTATTTCATCTCTTTTTTTTCCTAATTGTGGATTTAAAAGTAAATTTTGAAAACTTTTTTCAAATTCCAAAAGATATCTTTCAGCTTGGTCCAATCCAAATTCAGCCAAAGTGTAATCAAAAATATCTTCCAAATCTTTATCAGCAATTTCTGATAAAATATAGATTTTTTTAGACATTACTGATTTTATCTTTTTTATCTTGGATAATGTCCTTTACAGAACGAGAGCTTGAGGCATCGCTCCAACCTTTTTCTATTTCTGCTTTCAAATCCTGAATAACTCGGTGGCGATAAACTTCGTGAAGTCGCAAAGCATCGCGAACAACCTCACTTGCGTTCTGAAAATCGCCTGATTCTATCTGATTTGAAATATATTCTTCCTGCTTTTTTGTAAAACTGACATTCATGATAAATTCTTTTCTTCGAAATTACAAATTATATCTAAATTTAGCAAATATGGACGTTTGTTAAAAAGATCGATTCTTTTCAGAATGATAATTTTATCATTTATTTAAAAAAGATGATTTGTGCCCATTCGTGAGAAGATTCGTGCAATTTGTGTTTAAATCAAAACAAAGTCAACTGCTGCGAAAATTGATTATGAAACTTTGAGGAACTTCCGCCAATCAACAATTTCTTCAAATTTTGATCTGTTAAATATTTCAGGAAAGCATTTCCAGCATTGAAATCAATAAAATATTTTGCTCTGTTTACAGCGGCGCCTAATTTTTTTAAATGATCTATATTCAACACCTGAAAACGTCTCGCACTGACAATTTTCTGAGCGGTTTTCACCCCAATTCCGGGGATTCTCAAAATCATCTGATAATCTGCGGTTTGAAGATTTATTGGAAATTGATCCAAATGTCTTAGAGCCCAACTCAATTTCGGATCCACTTCCAAATCAAGAAACGGCATGGTGGGATCTAAAATTTCTTCTGCTTTAAAACCATAAAAACGCATCAGCCAATCCGACTGATACAAACGGTTTTCCCTAAGCATCGGAACTTCCGTGGTTAAAGACGGTAATCTTTTATCCTCCAAAACCGGAACATAACCCGAATAATACACTCTTTTTAAACTGAAATTTTTATAAAAATAATCCGCAACTTTAATAATCTGCAAATCGTTTTCATTGGTTGCGCCGACGATCATTTGCGTTGATTGACCAGCCGGAGCAAACTTTGGCGTTTTTCTGAAAATTTTCTTTTCGTCTTTATATTGCGCAATTCCGTTTTGAATATATTTCATCGGATTCAGCATATCCTGTCTATTTTTTTCGGGAGCCAATAATTTTAAACCGCTTTCGGTAGGGATTTCAAGGTTGATTGATAATCGGTCGGCATACAAAGCAGCTTCCTGCATCAGTTCATCACTTGCTCCCGGAATTGATTTTAAATGAATATATCCGTTAAAATTCTCTTCCAAGCGTAATTTTTTCGCTACTCGAACCAAACGTTCCATCGTGGTATCTGCATTTTTGAAAATTCCTGAACTTAAAAATAAGCCTTCAATATAATTTCTGCGGTAAAAATTGATGGTTACATCCACCACTTCTTCCACTGTAAAAGCAGCTCTTTTGATGTCATTTGAACTTCTGGAAACACAATAGGCACAATCGTAAATGCAATGGTTGGTTAAGAGAATTTTGAGAAGCGAAACACAGCGCCCGTCTTCGGTATAGGTATGACAAATCCCGCTTGCAGAACTGTCTCCCAAAGCGCCTTTCTTATTCTTTCTCGAACCTCCGCTGGATGAGCATGAAACATCATATTTCGCTGCATCAGCAAGGATTTCGAGTTTTTCTTTCAGGCGGTCAAAATTCATTTTTATTGAGTGAAATTTTTAATTTTAAGGATTAACTTTTGTTCAAAAATAATTCCAAAATTGATAAAAGTCAACATCTTTTCATTGAAGTTATCAACAAAATACAGAGACAAAATTAGTATATTTACGGTCATTAATTTATGCGTGAAGTCGTAAAACTACGATTCCCACTAAAAGAAATAACATATCCCTATGAATCATAAACCCGTTGAAGGTTTTTCCAAGCTTACAAAACAAGGAAAAATCGATTGGCTTGTAAACGAATACCTTGAAGGAAACAACGAATATCAAAATATATTAAATCAATACTGGAATGAAAATGCTGATTTGCAGAAGCTTCATGATGAGTTTTCTGAGAATACGATTTCCAATTTTTATATGCCTTACGGTATTGCTCCCAACTTTTTAATTGACGGAAAATTATTCGCTCTGCCGATGGCGGTTGAAGAAAGTTCGGTTGTGGCAGCTGCTTCTAAAGCCGCTAAATTCTGGATCGATAAAGGAGGTTTCAAAACAACGATCATCAACAACGAAAAATTAGGGCATACCCATTTTATTTTTAATGTTGAATCTCACAAACTGCTTCATTTTTTTAATTTCAATTTAAAGAAAAAATTAATAGAAGCGACGAATGACATCACATCAAACATGAGAAATCGTGGCGGCGGAATTTTAGATATCAAACTGATTGATAAAACTTCAGAAATGCCGAATTATTATCAGTTGAAGGCAAGTTTTGATACGGTGGATTCCATGGGAGCGAATTTTATTAATTCTTGTCTGGAACAGTTTGGAAAAACATTAAAACAGGAGATCGCGATTAGTGAAGATTTCACTCAGGAAGAGAAAAATTCTTTGCAGGTGGTGATGAACATTCTTTCCAATTTTACGCCAGATTGTATCGTAAGAGCTGAGGTTTCTTGTAAAATTGAGGATTTAAAAGACGACAGCGGAATTTCAAATGAAGAGTTTGCGAGAAAATTTAAGCAAGCCGTAACCATTGCTGAAATTGAACCTTTCCGTGCGACGACTCACAATAAAGGAATTATGAATGGAGTAGATGCAGTGGTGATTGCGACCGGAAATGATTTCAGAGCAACGGAAGCCTGCGCACATGCCTACGCTGCAAAAGACGGAAAATATTCTTCACTAACGCATTGTACAACCGACAACGGAATTTTCAGATTCTGGATCGATCTTCCGATTTCGGTAGGCGTTGTGGGAGGTTTAACCAATCTTCATCCTTTGGTGAAATTCTCTTTAGCTCTTCTTGGAAAACCTTCTGCTCAGGAATTAATGAGTATTCTGGCGGTTTCAGGACTGGCTCAGAATTTTGGAGCTTTACGTTCTTTAATTACCACAGGAATTCAGAAAGGTCACATGAAAATGCATTTACTGAATATTTTAAACCAAATGGGTGCAACAGAAGAAGAAAAACAACATTTTGTAACCTATTTTAAAGATAAAACGGTAACGCATCATGAAGTTATTAATGAATTTAACCGTTTAAGAGAAAAATAATGTTGCAAATTATCCTGCCAATTATATTTTTAATGTTCGGATTATTTTTAAAGAAAACCAATAATCCGGGGTTTAGAAGTTCTAAAAAATTTGCTACGATGTTTATTATTTTGGGGATTTCAACGTTGGTCGCAAAATTTATTTTAATGTATTTAGCATCAAAATAATGAAAAGTAAAATTTTATTCTTTTTATTGATTTCGGGTTTAGGTTTTTCTCAACAGAAAAATGTGACCATCAAGAATTTGCCGCCAAAAATGGAAGATTTCAATTTTCCGTTGGTTTCTTATTCTCAAAATCCGAGAATTGAAAATAAAATCAATACTTTTTTGCAGGTTGATCAGTTGGAGTATATTCCCGGTTCTGGAGAAAGTCCTTCAAAATTGGTGTTGTCAGGAAAAACCTCTTATTCTAACTATGTCTATTTTTATAGTTGGGAGAAAATGGAAACTCCACAAAATATTTTGAGCATTGCCATAGATGGTGAAGCAACAGGAGCATATCCAGAAGGCTTTTCAATTTGGAAAAACTTTGATCTGAGAACAGGAAATTTAATCAATGCCAAAGATCTTTTTCAACCAGATTCAAGAAAACTCATTGAAAATTTAATTCAGAAAAGTGTAAAAAAGGAAATCAATGATTTTCTTGTGGAATTAAAATCGGAGAAAGATCCATCATCAGAAGTGGCAGATCAAATTTCGATTTACGAAGAATGCTATACCAATTATAAACTGGAAAGTATAAGATATTATTTCGGAAAGGATAAACTCAGGTTTATTGCCGGAAGATGTTCTAATCATGCCATGAGAGCATTGGATGAATTGGGAGATCATGTTGTGGATATTCCTTATAAAGATTTGGATACATATTGGAGCTCCTACGCGAAAAATTTGTTGTCGGGTTCTGAAAAAGTTGATAAAACAAGTTTGGATCATAAGCTTTATAAAGGAAGTATTGACGGTAAATATCCTATAACGATGTTAATCGATCAGGTATATGACGACGGTTCTCTTTCTGCAAAATATTGGTACAATAAGAATAAAAAACTGATTGAATGGCATGGAAAGCTGAAAGGAAATCATGTATCACTTTTGGAAAGCGATTATTACAGCGAGGAAACCCGTATGTGGATCTTAAAAACTGCAATAGAAGCAGACATAAAAGGTAATAAGATTACAGGAACCTGGCAGGATTATAATACAAAAAAATATTTAAAACTAGAATTAGAAGAGTTATAAGATGAAAACAATTACTTTAGTTTTTGGTGCCGTATACGGAATGTTATCCGTGATTTTAGGTGCATTCGGCGCGCACGCTTTAAAGAAAATTTTATCTGTAGAAAGGCTGGAAAGCTTTGAAACAGGAGTGAGATACCAGATGTATGCTGCGTTCTTTTTATTGATTGCAGGGTATATTTTAAAATTCGACACATCATCACAAAAATGGATTTCTATTCTGATGATTGCAGGGACAATGCTATTTTCTTTCAGTATTTATCTTTTAAGTTTGCAGGATTATTTGGGGGCAAATTTGAAGTTCTTAGGTCCGATTACTCCTCTTGGAGGTTTGTTTATGATTGTAAGCTGGCTGATGCTGATTTTTTATTTTGTTAAGGCTAAATTGCAGTAAACTATTCCTTAAAAATGAATTTGAACAGTCGTTTTTCATTATTTCTCACTTTGATAATTTCCTTTCTAAGTATTCATAAAATGAATGCGCAGACAAAAGGAAAATTGTTGAACGGAAATATATTAACAGAAGTAAAGAATATACAAAAGCGCTTTTCTGATAGTATCAGTCATTACAATTTCCAGAAAAATTCTGTTTTATATGATGAAAAATACAGACATTTTTATGGAGAAAAACTAAGAGATCTGAAAAATCTGTATCAAAATATTTATGATAAAGATATTGTGATTGGAAAAGTAGGAGCTAATGGTGGAATTTCATCGCTTGCCCAGATAGAAAATGGTCAACAAATTCTGGATCTACAAAAACGACTGACGATTGATTTTCCTACTTATTTAATGACAAATGATTCAGATGAAACACATCGCTGTACTTTAAATTTCCTGATAGATGAAGATGGAAAATTTAAAAAAATAAAATACAGCGGAACTTCAGGTACAGAATTCAATATCATCAGCGCATTATTCCTCTATGCGATCGGAGGTTTGGAAAAACCTTTGTTTTTTGAAAACAAACCTATTACACAAAATTTTTCCCAACCTATTGTGGTGAAATTTGAATAAAAGACTGGTAAAACAGTATAACAAATGATGATTATTTTTTTAAATGTAAAATAAATCAAAATGAGAATTAACAGAAGAAGACGGATTATCAAAACATTTAATTTGTTGGATCAACCCATCAGGTTTAATCCTTTTGTATTCAGCCGTACTTTTTTTATGTGGGCGATTACAGGGCTCGTGGGCGGAATTATCGCCGGGCTATACTGGATCGTCCTCGAGCATTTTACTGAGTTTTTAGCTGAATTTCAAGGCTGGATGGTGATTCCAACGATGGCAATTTCAGGATTGCTGGCTGGACTTGTCATTCACTTTATTGGTGATCCCGGGGAGATTCATTTAATTGTAAACAATATCCGATTTAATAAAGGAAAGCTAGATCCTAAAAATAATCCTTCCATGATCTTATCATCACTTTTTTGTGTGGCATCGGGAGGAAGTTTAGGTCCGGAAGCACCTTTGGTTCAGGTCACAGGTTCTACAGGAACGTATCTTGGAAAATTATTCAGATTGAAAGGAGAGGAATTACGTTCTTTAAGTATTGCCGGAATGGCGTCTGGCTTTACGGCACTTTTCGGGGCTCCGCTTGGAGGAAGTTTATTTTCTCTGGAAATTCTGCACCACAAACACGCAGTAGAATATTATAAAGCGATTATTCCTGCATTGGTGGCGAGCTGTTTCAGTTATCTGATGTTTGCTTTGATTATCCATTTGGGAATCGGGGCGACCTGGGATCTGAAAGCTTATCATTACACAGGAGTTTATGATTTCCTTTATGCTTCGCTGTTTGGAATTGTAGGAACTTTATTCGGCTGGATCTTTATTTTTGTCGTAAAATTTTTCAAAAAAGTTTTTGAATACAGAAAATTTCCAATTTATATCAAAACCTGCGTTGGCGGAATTATTTTAGGAATTATCGCATTCTATTTTCCATTGACGAGATATTTTGGTCACAACGAAGTAAATCAATTAATCAACGGAAATTATGCCTTGAATTTTTTAATTATTATTTTGATTTTTAAAATTTTGGCCATTGCGATCACGGTAACTTCAGGATGGAGAGGAGGTTTCATCATTCCGTTGTTTTTTGTGGGAACGACATTGGGATTAATTATTCATAATCTATTTCCAAGTATTGATACCACATTGGCGATTGTAAGCTGTATGGCAGCAATCAATGCGTGTGTCACCAGAACGCCGATGAGTACTACGATTATTTTGGGAACTTTAACGGGCTTCACTTATTTTGTTCCGATACTTTTTGCGAGCTTAACAGGATATTTCTTAGCTCCAAAAATTCCTTTCATCGGTTCCCAATCCGAACAGTTATCGGAAGAAGAGTAGATATTGAGTTTAATTTTTAGATATAAAAAAAGTTCAGGCAAAACCTGAACTTTTTGTTTTTAAGATCTCTCGCAGATTTTAGAGATTATGCAGATTTTTTTTATCTGCGAAATTTGCTAAATCTGCGAGAGTTTTTTCTGAATGATAATTTTACAATGAAAAATTCTCTTTCATCCACTTCAGTTTATTAAAGCTTTTCAGAAATTTAGTTTTAATGGAAATAAATTTTTCCTGCGCATCAATCACTTTATTTTCTCTTGAATTGATAAGGAAAAGTGAGCTTTCTCCATTGCTGTATTTGGTTTCTTCTGCATACAAAAGCCTTTGATAATTGGGAGGGCACTGAAAAACCCCGTTCATATAGAATTACCAATTGATTTGGATTTAGAATTAAGAGTTTATTACGAAAATTAAACCTTCGTAATAAGCTTTTTTTCTTTTTTTCAGTATCAAATTTTTGAGGTTTAACGGGATTGATATTGCGCCACGCCTGCGATGTTTATAAAAGACGGAGTATAGATCGATTTCTCTATATTAATTTCAGGATTCTCTTCAAATTGACAGTGAAAATAGCCATTGCACCCTGCATTTGCATATTTTCAATACCATTTGCAATCGCCCTGTCGTAGCCGTGTACGTTTTTAAGCTCGCTGTTTTTGGCTTCGATTTTATAGCGGTGTTTCGATTTTTCTTTGTAATAATCGCTTTCCTGAAAAATCATTTGCTCCTTATGTAAGTCTGATTTTATGGAAACCGAATAAGTTTTAGATTTTGCTCCTTCTTTATAACATCCTTCTTTTAATGGGCAAACCTTGCATTTTTCAATATCAAAATAATAGGTATCCACTTGATTTCCGCCTACGTGTTTCTTCCCGCCACGAGCTTTGCGAATCGCCAAATGCCCTGCAGGACACACAAAACGGTCGGCATCTTTATTGTAATCAAAACGGTCTTCATCTTTTCGAAAACCCTGGGTGATGGAAGGATTAAGTCTGGCTACTATTTTAATATTTTGTTCGCCCGCAATTTTCAGATTTTCTTTTCCGCTGTAAGCAGCGTCACCAATGATGGCATCTACCTCCATCCCGTTGTCCTGGCTCATCTGCAGTAATTTTGGCAGTTCCGGGCCGTCGCCTTTTTCTCCCGAAGTTACCACGGCCGCCGTAATAATCCGCTCTTCGCTCATCGCCAAGTGCGTTTTGTATCCGAAAAAAGAACTGTCAGCCGATTTGTGACCCGTTTTAGCGTCGGCATCTTTTGAAAAAACCATCTGCTCCCCGGTGTCTCTCACTGTTTCCTTCAAAAGATTCAGCTTCTCCTTTACAGCAGGAATCTCCCTGATAGAAGCTTCGTTTTCAATGCGTTTTTCGAGTTCTCTGCAATAATCCAATTCTTTGTTTAAATCATTTTCAATATTTTTTGAGGGCATTTTAGTTTTAAATTCTTCATCAAACTGATAAACGGTCTTGCGAAGCAGTTTTGAGCGCTCCCGCAATACTTCTATCGTTGAAAAAGGATTGCTCATCGACAAGGTGTGAGTGGCATCTACAATGATGGATCTGGATTTGATGATGCCTTTTTCAATCGCAATACTCACGGTTTTACCAATGAGCAAGCTTAAAAGATCACTATCTTTCAAACGCAGTTTTCTGAATTTTGTAAGGGAACTGGGATTGATTACATCTTCTTCCGGAGTCATATCCAAGAAATATTTAAAGGACATATCATACCGGGAACGCTCTACCACATCTACATCAGAAACTGTATAAATACTTTTTAAAAGCAGGTATTTAAACATCCGTACCGGACTTTCAGCATTGCGACCATTGTTTAAGCAGTATTTGCTCAAAAGCTCATCATAGATGAAAGAAAAATCAATCAGCTCATTAATTTTTCTAAGAAGGTTTTCCTTCGGTACAATTAAATCATACAAACCGGAATAGGCACTCAACGGAAGTTTTTCTTGCTGTATTAACATTTGCTTTGCTATTGAAATTTACATTGAAGATAAAAAAATAAGCAAAACTTTTAAAGTTTTGCTTATTTTTTTTAATGAAGTTTACTTTTTCAGTGCCCTCGGCAAAACCTGAACTTTTTGTTTTTAAGATCTCTCGCAGATTTTAGAGATTATGCAGATTTTTTTTATCTGCGAAATTTGCTAAATCTGCGAGAGTTTTTTCTGAATGATAATTTTACAATGAAAAATTCTCTTTCATCCACTTCAGTTTATTAAAGCTTTTCAGAAATTTAGTTTTAATGGAAATAAATTTTTCCTGCGCATCAATCACTTTATTTTCTCTTGAATTGATAAGGAAAAGTGAGCTTTCCCCATTGCTGTATTTGGTTTCTTCTGCATACAAAAGCCTTTGATAATTGGTAAGATTATTTTCAGATAGATCAATTTGCAGATGATAATTGATGAGTTCATTTTTATAAGTCTCAATTTTGGTGTCGAGTTCTCGTATTTTCAGCTGAGTATCCAGTTGGTTCTGATTGATTTTAATTTTGGCTATCTGATAATTTGCTCTTGCCTCCCTTTGGAATATCGGGATTTCAAGCTTTAAGCCATATTGAAAATTATTGTCAAAAAGCGGAAGATAGTCTGCACGGTAATTTTCTTTATTGAAAAAATTATAGGTGAAATCCAGTTTGGGAAGAAAACTCTGCCACTTCAGCTTTCGTTCGCTTTCGAGAATATTATTTTTCTGATTGTAATATAAAATTGATAAATGACGGCTTGTTTCCCTATTTCCAAACTCCTGCAAAAGAAATTCAAAATCAGAATAGGCCACATGATCTGCAAGATGATCTGATGGAAAAAGAGGCTGCGAGATTTCATATAATTCCTGTCCGTCTTTCCATAAAAATACCTGAAGCTGCTGTGTACTTTTTACAAAATTAAGATAAGCATCTCTCTGCTGAAGCTCAAAACTCTGGAGTTGAGAAACGGCTTCAACCGTATCTATGGCGGGTCTTTCTCCGTATTCAAAAGTTTTTCTTGTTAGTTTCAGACGTTCTTTATTGATGTCGACAATTTTAGACTTCAGCTGATAGATTTCATAATGCTGTACCCATTCCAAATACATATTTTCGGCTTCCAGAAGAAGATCATTGGTAAGCACCGCCTGCTCGGCTTCGGTCATTTTCTGTGCAAATTTTGCCTGATCCAGAACCGCTCTTCGTTTATCATACAGAAGATTTTTAGCCAAAGGAACCGTAATTCCCATTTGATACAATCCGCCTTTGGTATCACTGGAATTCAATTTTTCGCCATTAAGATAATTATAGCTTCCGGTTACTTCAATCCCATACCACGTTGGAATTCCCAATTCTACATTTTTCTGTTCGTAATATTTTGTGCCGTCAATATTCTTTTCTCCCAGTTTTCCACCGACGACAGGATCAAAACTTCCTCTTGCCCGGGTAATTTCAGCTTCTGCCATTTTATTTTGAAGCTGATACTTTAGGGCCAACGGATGATAATTTTTAACCACTGAAATAAATTCCTGCGCCGAAATCTTCAGTGAATCCTGCGCAAAACTATATTGAAAAAAGAATAAAAGAAGGGTGAAAATAATTTTATTTTGCCTTTTCATCTTTGCCTGCTTTTTCATTTTTTACTTCATAATAATCTGGTGGAAAACCGTTGATGTTTCGCCATAATTCATACCAGATCGGGACGTCATTCAGAATAGCAATCCCTTGCACTCCGGTTCCCATTTTGATCTTGGGCGGCCATTGTTTTTCATTTTTATCCTCAATCACTAAAGCTTTGAAAAGGCCATTCACACTGATATTGCTTTCTACTGCAATTACTTTTCCAGCAAATGTTCCGTAGCTTGAATTGGGCCATCCCGAAAATACGATCGCCGGAAAACCATCGAAAGTACACATCACACGCTGACCTTCTTTTACCAAAGGAAGATCAACAGGTTTGATATAAATTTCCACCGCATGATCTACAACGGTTGGTACAATAGTTCCGATATTTTCACCGTCTTTCAGAATTTCTCCGATTCCGGCTTTATTTAGCTGAACAATTTGTCCGTCCTGAGATGCAATAATAAAGTATAAACCTTGTCGTGCCTTATAATTAGCGACCTGATTTTCAAGTTTAGCAATATCCCCGTCGCTGCCTTCGATTTGTCCCATACTTTGGAATCTTTCACCTTCAATTTTACTCAGTTTTTCCGTGTAATCCTGAATAACTGAGTTTTGCTCGATGCCCACATTTACAATTTCCTGACGCGTTTGAGCGACTTTATTTTCCGAAGAGGTTTTTTTAGCCACTGCATTTTGATAAGAAATACTTCTCTGCTGAAACTGCGTAAGAGAAACCAACCCTTCATCATACATTTTTTTCTGTCGGGCAAATTGGTCTTCGGAAAGTTTCAGTTCGTTTTTAATAGCTTCCAGTTCTGCTTCTTCACCGGTAAGTTTGTTGTTCAGCTGACTGATTTTTATTTTTAACTGATTTAATTTTAAATCTCTCGCAGCATTCAAAGCCTCAAGTTGACTTTTTGCAGTTCCCACTTTGGCTTCATAATAATCCCGAACACCTTTTTTTGCGTTGACCTGCTCCTGTGTTCTTTGCACCAAAAGCGGATCTAAATAATCATCTTTTATTTCTGAAAGCTGAAGCAAAGTGTCTCCTTTTTTTACGTAATCTCCGTTTTTCACGTTCCATTTGGTAATTCTGCCGGGAATAGGGGAGTTAAGCTGTTGAGGTCTCTGTTCCTGATAAAGCGAACTTACATTGCCTTTTACTTTTATATTCTGAGTCCAGGGAAGAAATAAAGTGATAATTCCACCGATAAAAATGAATAAAAACCATCTTTTGACCCTCGATTTTTTATGAATATGATATATTTTGTCGAATGACTGTAGTTTCATTGTGCGAAATTTTATGATAGAATTTTTAAAGTACCGTCCTCCATGTGAATATGCTGATCTGCGATCTCCAACAAGTTTTTATCCTGAGAGACCAGAATAATCGTCGTTTTTTCTTTTTTCATCTGAAGGTATTTCATCATTTTTTCCTGATGTTCCGGCTGTAACCCCGCAAAGGGATTTTCTAAAATAATGAGTGTTTTTTCTCCTAAAAGCGCTCGGAGAAGCAATATTTTTTTCTTTGAACTAAAGGTGATTTCGGAGTCTGTTTCACTTATTTCTGTAAGGAAACCGCTGCTGAAAATACTTGAAATATTTTCAATACCTATATGTTCGGAAAGCTCAATGATATCTTCTGTTGTACTCACAGTGTTTCCCAGGAGAATATTTTCCTTTACAGTGCCTTGAATGACTTTCATATTTTCAAGATGCAATCCGATAGAATTTCGCATCTTCTGTTTATCAATATTCTGTAACGGAATTTTATCAAAAAGAATAGTTCCAGAACTGGGTTCAAAAAATCCGGCGATCATATTCAGCAAAAGAGATTTTCCGGTTCCTAATTTTCCGGTTAAAACCGTGATGCTGTTTTCCTTTATTTTAAAATTAAGATTCGAAAGAATAGGCGTGCTGTCGTTGAAAGAAAAGTTTACATTTTTAAACTCAATTTCGGTTCCTTTTTCTTTTTGAGAAAGAACAATTTCGCCATCTTTTTCTTCTTTAAGGTCGGTAATTTTCGAAAGTTTAGCGAAAGAAGCAATCAGGTCATAATAACTTTCAAGGCTTACAATTAGTTTTTCAACGGCAGCCATAATACTTAATACAACAATTTCTGTGGCAATAAAAGCACCGATATTTAATTTTTGATTAATCAATAAATAGGTTCCAATTGCAAGCATCGCCAACGTAATAATCACTTTAAAAGCAATAATGGTTTTATATTGAAAGACCAAAACTTTAAAATGCGAAGTTCTGTGATTAAGGTATTCCACAACACGGTCGTCTGTCCCTTTGATATGGGCTCCGCTTTCAGAATGCATTTTAAATGTTTTTACTGATCCGGCAATATCTTCGATCCATGCAGCGGTGTCGTATTTTTTGTTGCTTTCTTCAATGCTGGATTTAATGCCACTTTCCATGGTGTATCGGAAAATGATGATCACGCAAATCACAACTAAAGCTCCAAATGCCAAAAACCAGGGGTGATAAAAGGAAAGTAATAAGATTCCGAAGAAAATCTGGATCAGAGCAGTCGGAATTTCCAGTAAAATTTTAGAAACGCCTTTCTGAAGGTTTTGAATATCAAAAAAACGGTTAACCAATTCCGGAAGGTAATATTTTCTGGTGTAGGAAAGATTGAGTCTGGGTATTTTTTCTGCAATGGCCATTGAAAACTCAACATATATTTTCTGCTGTATTTTCTCGATGATCTCAATTACTTTTAATCTGAAATAGCCGACAAGCCATGTTCCGATAACGACAAAAAATATGAGGATATAAATTGAAGTAGCCATGGTGGCACCCATTACGAAGCTTACGATAGACTGTATCCCCAAAGGAATGCTTAGCGAGACAAGCCCGTTCAGAATAGCATAAAAATAAATGTTGGTAACGTCTTTTTTCTCTTTTGTAATGTAGTGGATCAATCTTTTTCCCTGTTCATTAGCAGTTATTTCCATTTTCTTATGTTGTAAGTTTAAATGTTTTTAAATACTTCATTGCTATTTTGTGAATGGTAGGTGTGAATACCGATTTTAGTGATCTCTGAATTGTCTGAAATTCTGAAAAGATCCGTGGTTTTTTCGGCGGTACAAAGATAAAATATGAGATTGGGGATTATTCTTATCTAGATTAGAATGCTATTAAAATGTGATTAGAATATAAGCTGTTATTCAAGGTTTTTTACCATCTTTACGGCGTTATTCACCGATTCGGTGTTTGGAATTTGGATAAGATTAAGATGAAACTGAATGAATGCGTTAAAAGTTCTATAATTTTCTTTTTAACCTTGTTCATTTTTAGTAAATTTGTCAACCTTTAACTATTAAAATAAAATAATAAAAATAATATGAATCTTCACGAGTATCAATCAAAAGAGATTTTATCAAAGTACGGAGTAGCTATCCAACGTGGTTACGTTGCCAATAACGTAGACGAGGCTGTAGCAGCTGCTGAAAAACTAACTGCTGAAACTGGCGCTCAAGGGTGGGTAGTAAAGGCTCAGATCCACGCAGGTGGTCGTGGTAAAGGTGGTGGTGTAAAGTTCTCTCCAAACATGGATAAACTTAAGGAAAACGCTCAGAACATCATCGGAATGCAGTTGGTAACTCCACAAACTTCTGCTGAAGGTAAGCTGGTAAATTCTGTATTGGTTGCAGAGGATGTATATTATCCTGGTGAAACTGAAACTAAAGAATTTTATGTTTCTATTCTTTTAGACAGAGCTGAAGGTAAAAATACGATTGTATATTCTACTGAAGGTGGTATGGATATTGAGCACGTTGCGGAAGTAACTCCTCACTTGATCCACAATGAATTAATTGATCCTGCTTTGGGTCTTCAGGGTTTCCAGGCTAGAAAAATTGCTTTCAACCTAGGTCTTGAAGGGAATGCATTCAAAGAATTTGTGAAATTTATCTCATCTCTTTACAATGCTTATGTAGGTATCGATGCTTCTCTTTTCGAAATCAACCCTGTGTTGAAGACTTCTGATAACAAAATTATCGCTGTAGATGCTAAAGTAACTTTGGATGGTAACTCATTGTTCCGTCACAAAGATCTTGCTGAGCTTAGAGATACAAGAGAAGAAGATCCTTTGGATGTTGAAGCTGGTGAAGCTGGTCTTAACTTCGTAAAACTAGATGGTAACGTTGCTTGTATGGTAAACGGAGCTGGTCTTGCAATGGCAACTATGGATATCATCAAATTATCTGGTGGTAACCCTGCAAACTTCCTGGACGTTGGAGGTACTGCTGATGCTGCAAGAGTAAAAACTGCTTTCGAAATCATCCTTAGAGATCAAAACGTAAAAGCAATCTTGATCAATATCTTCGGAGGTATCGTAAGATGTGACAGAGTTGCTCAGGGTGTTGTAGATGCTTACCACGCAATGGGAAGTCTTCCTGTTCCATTGATCGTAAGATTACAGGGAACTAACGCTGTAGAAGCTAAAAAATTAATTGACGAGGCTGGATTACCAATTCACTCTGCAATTACTTTAGAAGAAGCTGCAAACAAAGTAAAAGAAGTTTTGGCATAAGACTAAAATTTTAGATAAAAAAGATAATAGGCTGTCCAAAAGGGCAGCCTATTTTTATTTTTTGAGAGAAAAAATGCTTCAGCGAGATAATTTTGGTATTTGAGGTAACCTTAGCTTCTTATCAATTGGTTCTTTTTACGTGTACCTGTACAAGTAAGTGACATTGTCTCCGAAAACCTGCTATCTGCGGGAAAGAAAAAGTGCCCCCATTCGTATATTTCGCTTCTTTTTCATCAGGATGTCTGGCCTTGCTTTTTTCTGTTCTGAACTCTTTTAATTAAATAATAGAAAACTAAGAAGCCTAGTGCAAACATTGAAAAACGTGATAACAAATCACCGGCTCGCGCATAAAAGGTCATCCCTTCATACAGGTTTACTTTGGCAAATAGTGCGGTTTTATCTCCATAAAAGGTATCCTCCACAATCTCCCCTTTCGCATTGATATGTGCTGAAATACCACTGTTGGCAGCTCTTGCAATTTCTCTTCTTGTTTCAATAGCCCTTAGTCTGGCGTAGGATAAAAGTTGCTTATGTCCTTCTGTTACGCCCCACCAGGAATCGTTAGTCATAATTCCTAGAAAATTGGCTCCTTTTTTTACATAATCTGTCGTGAATTCCCCATATATACTTTCATAGCAGATAATCGGGGCATATTTTCCTTTGTTATAAGGATTGGAAAAAGCAATGCGCTCTTTATCGGTTCCCAGTGAGGCTACCGTGCCGCCCAGATTAAGCATTGCATCTCCTAAAAGTGGTTTTAAAACGCTCATATAGGGGAATATTTCAACACCCGGTACCAGCTTTCCTTTGTGATAGACCTCCACTTTATGATCCGGTATTAGCTGAACTGCTGAGTTGAAGCTTTCTACCCAAAGTCCCTGATTGAGTTGATATGCTTCAGCGGGTAAATTTTCTTTATTCAGATAGAATTTATGCGAAGAAATTCCTGTTTCGAAAACAGAGCCGGGATGTTTTGAAAGAAAATTTTTGATGTTGTTTAAAAGCAGGCTCTTTTCAAAAGCCGTTTCGGAAATTGATCCTCTTCCGGGAATTGCCGTTTCGGGAGCAATAAAATAGTCAATTTTTCCTTTCGCATTGTTATCAGCAAGTGTTAAAAGGTCATTTAAAATCGTTAAACTGTCTTTGGAATATTTTTCTCCATACGGATTAAGATCCGGCTGAAGCATCAGTACATTGACCTGGCCGACCGGTTTTTCGTTGAAGTTATTGTATTTAATAAAGGAAATTATCATAGGAAAGATAATTAAACCTAATACCATCAGGCTGTTTTTAATCAGATCCTTTCTTTTCCTGCCGGCTTCCCAGGTTCTCACCATATAAAATATCAGAATGTTAACCAGCAGGATCCAGAAACTTCCGCCTGTGGCACCCAGCGTGTCATACCATTGCACAAATTTTGGGTATTCTGAAAATACGTTTCCTAAGTTCAGCCAGGGCCAGGTAAGCTCCCAGTTGAGGTGAAATTTTTCAAAACTCATCCAGATAGCAATGAAAAATCCTAATCCCCAATAGGTGCCTTGTGCATTTTTATACCAGTGATAGCACTGGAATACTAAGGAATATAAGAAAGAATTAACCAGAACAGGAAATAATACGGCCATAAGAGAATGGCTTCCATCCGGGTTTTTGGAACCATACAGCCATCCGGTAGTTACCACATTCCAAATCACAAAGCATACATAGGAGAGCCCGAAAACTACCCAGCTTTTCCTGTTGTAATTTGAAAATTTTGAGACCCCATGCTCCATCATTAATAAGGGAACAAGAGCAAAGAATATAAAAAACGGAATTCCGTAAGTGGGCCACGAAACGGATAATAACATCGCTGAAATAAGCGTAAGTAAAACGTACTTCATTAAATTGATTTAACACACAAATTTAATGTTTTTGAAATGAATATCTTTGTAATTGATGATAAAGAAAATTTATAAAGTCATAATCGTTCCCTACACTTTGCTGTTGCTGTATCTCATGCTTCTGGGGTTTGGCAGAACTCAGTTTGACGATAATATAATCAGGTTAACACCTTTTTTTTCCACCTTAATGTTTATTGAAAATACGATCCGCCTTCAAACGATTATTACTATTATATTGGGGAATATTGTGATGTTTATTCCTTATGGATTTCTGGGCTGGATTTTTCCTAAAATTGAAGATCCGACAACATTAGTCTTCCATTTTTTATCTGCTATTATTATTGTAGAGGCTTTACAGTATTTTACCAGGATGGGAATTTTTGAAGTGGATGATATTATTCTAAATACATCAGGGGTTTGTATTGGATATTTTGTTAAACGGTTATTGGAGAGAAGATTTTCGGCATTTATTTTTTAAATGATAAAGAGTCGGTTTAATATTTACATAGACTCCAAGGGCTGTAATAACGATTTCAGAAATACCATGGAAAGAGAGCCTGGTGACAAAAGCTCTTAATGAGTAGTGATCTGCTGCAAACAGTTATCCATTCAATTCCTTCGCTCTTTTTTCCGCATTAAGAATTCCTTCTTTTAAAATATCCTTAAAATTATTCTGATTAAAAGTTTTTAAAGCAGCTTCTGTGGTTCCCCCTTTTGAGGCAACGTCTTTAATTAATTCTTCTAAGTTTTTCTCAGAATTATTAATTAAATGATAAGCCCCCAGCATGGTTTGTTTCACAAAAAGTTTAGATAAATTCTCATCAATTCCCATCTCGACACCGGCTTTTATCATGGCATCAACAATATAATAAAAATAGGCAGGTCCGCTTCCTGAAAGGGCAGTAACACCATCCAGCAATTCTTCATTTTCAAGATAAACGGATCGCCCGGTTGAGTTGAGCAATCGTTCGATATTGATCAGGCGATTGAAAGAAATACCTTCTGCGGCAGTGTATCCTGTAATACCCATACCCAAAAGAGTAGGAGAGTTGGGCATAGCTCTTACCACCAATGCGTGGTTAAGCAACCTCTTAATTTTCTCAATCTTTATTCCCGCCATAATTGATAAAACCATTTGATCTTCTTGTAAAGAAAAACGAATATTTTCAGCTATCTTCTTAAAGTCCTGAGGTTTTACAGCAATGATGATAAGATCTGCATCAATAGCTTTTACCTGTTCAAAGGTTGAAATTTGGGACTGTGGAAATTCAGACGATATTTTGGAGATTTTTTCTTCACTTCTTGTAATTAAATGAAGGTTTTCTGGTTTTACCAATTCATATTTCAGAAAAGATTTTGAGAAAGAAAGCCCCATATTTCCGGCTCCAAGAATAGCAATTTTCATGTCTCACCAATTGTTAAATGTTAATATTTAAATCTAAATTAGTAATTAAATGAGACTTGATTGCTATTTAATATAAACAATTTATAAATGAAGGGAATTTTATAGCGGAATCTTAAAAAAAGTCCTTTGGATTGCTTTATGTAAGCATTCTTTGAAGGGGGTATTCAGGTTCAATCTCAAAACTTGGCGAGAAGGTAGCTTCATTTTTTACGGTCTTTTATAATTGGAACAGTTTTATCTCAATTATAAAATTAATTCAATCTGAATCGGAGGAAATTCGTTTTGTGAAACTTCAAACCTGTCATCATCATCATAAAAATTTCCGGACTTATATTCAAAGGGGAAGGCTTTGAATTTTATTATTAAGCCTTTAAGTATTGCTGGTATTTGCTGAGTAGAATGCTGTTGTTACCGGAAATATTTAAAATGAGAGCTAAATCCATACCGATCAATCGTGTTAAAAAGAAAATGAAGAATTGTTGAATCAGTTTCAAAACTTGGGGAGAAATTGTTTAGATGTATTTTTTGCCACGAATGCACGAATATTTTTATTTCCCACAGATCACAAATGCTGCTGTCTCTGTTGGCTTTTCGCAAAGTCGCAAAGATATTTTTTAATGCTTTATGTTTTTAAGGCGCAAGGATTTTATCTTTGATAAAATGGAGGTATGCATATTATGGCCACGAATGCACGAATTTTTTATTTCCAAAAGATCGCGCAGATTTTTACAGATGTTGCTCTCCTTGTTGGTTTTTCGCAAAGGCGCAAAGATATTTTTTAATGCTTTATGTTTTTAAGACGCAAGGATTTTATCTTTGATAAAATGGAGGGCTGCATATTGTGGCCACAAATGCACGAATTTTATTTCCCACAGATTTTCACTTATGATGATGCCGATTTTATATTGCTTAAACTTTGGTGTTCAATATGTAAAGTGTAAGGAAAAGAATCTGCATTATTTGCAAAATCTGCGAGAGCAAAAAATTTCATCCTGCATTATCTAAACTTTTTTGCATAGTCCCCAACTTTGTACTTGATCCGAATTGTTCTCGTTTTGTTTTCTAATACGGTGCTCAAGCCTATATGGTGCTGACAAACTTTTTGCTCTTACTCGCCAGGTTTTGTATTGGATCCGATTATCCTTAAAAAACAGGGTAGTTAAAAGGATAATCATCTTCATGTACGTATTATGGTTGTTCCAAAGTGCTCATTTCTGCTTCTTTGGTCTGATTGGCAGATGAAATATTTTTTTTTGGTAATACTACTACTTTGAACTCAGCATTGGTACAGTGTAGTTTGCAGCTTTCATCAATATAGGAAGAAGGCGAACTGGTAAATAGACTGATGTATTTTTGAGATTCTTCAGGAATAGCCGGCGTAATCAAACAGTGATACAATGATTTTGTAAAGGTACTTGAGTCTCTCAGGAATTGTTTTTTATGTCTTAAGGCATCGTTGTATGTCATGAAATTAGTTTGTGCAAAAATAACTAATTCATATGTAAGTACTTAGATAATATTGTTAAATTTTGGAACTCAGGGTATATTAGATATTATGGAAGAATATGGGTTTATGAGAGTGAATTATTTAATTTTAAGAGGGGTAACGAAGGATATCTTATAATAATCATAAAAATAACTTGATTTTACCTCAGTGTTTAGTGATTTTTTTTTATGTTAAAGTTTTATAAAGGCCTATGGAATATGACTTTTTCGGGTCTTGAAATTTTATAAATCTTCGTTGTGTTCAGTTAATTTCAATCAAAAAGCAGCAAAATTATTCGCTGCTGTATTGTATTTATTTTGTTGAATTTATTTTTTAATTACTTTGCCTGATTTTATTGTACCATCATTGAATATAACTTTATATGCGTATACTCCTGGAAGATAGTGTGCTGGGAATGTCCAGTTTTGTGAAGTTTTGTTGTCTTTAATGTTTAGATTCATTATTTTTTCAGATCTGCCATTTGAAAATTGACCAGATGTATTTCACCTTGAGTATCTTTATAATTATTAAAGAAAACGAATAAATCATTTTGGTTAGCCGTATCGATTACCTCTTTTGAAGATGGTTGGTTTGCCATAATGTTAGAATTTGCTTTTTTTTCCTGTGTAATTCCGCCTGATATAGAATAGATTAGAGTGTTAGATATATGCCATGCCCCATCAGAAATGGCATATCTTGTCAAGTGGTATTCATCGCTGGTGATGGGTAACTGATTAATGTATTCAAACATGGTTGTTTCACCACCTATTAATGCTCTCCAATATACCCACACTGTCGTACGAATGCTTTCGTGTGGCATTTTTATTATCCAATAATTTCTTAAAAAGTTTTTTATCTTTATAAAAACATGATTGATGAGTCGTAATTATAAGTTTCACAATCCTGAAGGATTATATTTCATAAGTTTTGCTGTTGTAGGTTGGCTGGATGTTTTTACTAGAAATGAATACAAAGAAATTTTTTTAGAAAGTTTAAGATTTTGCCAAAATAATAAAGGAATGGAAATTAAAAGAAATATTTTATGTGCTATATAATATTCACCTCTCTTTCAAGTTCTATCCCGTACTTTTCTTTCACCGATTGGATGATTTGTGTTGAAAAGTCAAAAATTTCTTTTCCGGTTGCATTTCCGGTTGCGTTCACGATGACTAAGGCCTGAAGTTGGTGAGAAGCCACGTTTCCGATCTGCTTTCCTTTCCAGCCTGACTGCTCAATGAGCCATCCGGCAGGAACTTTTACAAAATCTCCATTCGGATACCCCTGAATATTTTCGAATTTTTGCTGTAATTCTTTGAACTGACGTAAAGGAATGGTGGGGTTTTTAAAGAAGCTTCCTGCATTTCCAATTTCTTTAGGATCCGGAAGTTTACTTTGTCGGATAGCAATTACGGCTTTTGAAACATCCTGAATCGTAGGATTTTCAATACCCGATTTTTCCAGTTCAGATTGTATGGCGCCATATTCGGTTTTAATATGATGATTTTCAGTTGTTAGTTTAAAGGTAACATCCAGAATTACATATCTTCCTTTTCCTTCCTGTTTGAAAATAGAATCCCTGTAGCCAAACTTACACTCCTCAAGGTTAAAATTTTTAACTTCCAAGGTATGAAGATCCAGTACATGGCATTGTACAAAAATATCCTTGATCTCCGTTCCGTACGCTCCGATATTCTGCATTGGTGATGTCCCTACATTCCCCGGAATAAGAGAAAGGTTTTCTAATCCTCCGTAGTTTTTACTTAAACAGTACAATACGAATTCATGCCAGTTTTCACCCGCTTTTGCAGTAAGCCAGATTGTATTTTCCCCGATAAATTCTTCGGTAAAACCTTTTAAATGTAACTTTACGGCAAGTCCGTCAAAATCTTTCGTCAACAGAATATTGCTTCCGCCTCCTAAAAAAAGCAGTGGCAGATTTTTTGATTTTGAGAAGTTAATTGCAATTTTTAATTCATCAACAGTATGAACTTCAGTGAAATACTTGGTCTTTGCTTCTACACCAAAAGTGTTAAACGGTTTTAGAGAAAAATTTTCTTGCATGAGGAGTTATTTATATTCTTTTGGTAGAATTTTATCTAATTGAGATTTAAATTTTTCAAATTGCTTATAATGAATGCTGTCATGATAAGAATTGACATAGACATGAGACTTTTTCGTAGTTTTTATCCGGAAGGTTTCATCTATGCCGTCTTGCGCCTGTACGCTTTCAGAGCTTTTAATATGATCTAAAGTAGTAAGGTCAAAAGATGAGGTAAGCAGCTTCCAATGATCAGGAGTAACGGAGGAAGCCCATTGCTTATGCTTTTTTGTGACAGTGCTGCCTTGTTCTAATTGAATAGAATCTTTCGTGATTTTTATTGTCCTGTAATTTCCCCCTTTTCCGCCTACTTTTGAAAAGCCGACAAAGGTAATCTCATTAGAAGTTGCTGCTGCTTTTACAGGAATTTCTTTCTTTTGTTCACAGGAAAAAAATATCAGCAATAAAAAGGTTGGAAAAAATATTTTCAAACGAAGGTTTTTTATTGCTGACATTTATACTTTTAATTAAAGGTTGAATTCTAATTTATATTGTACTAAAGCATTTTTTAAAATCTCAACACTTCTTTTTAAATCCTCTTCTTTCAGAACGTAAGCAATTCTCACCTGTTTTTTACCCAACTCAGGATTGCTGTAAAACCCTCCGGCTGGAGCTACCATAATCGTTTCATTATTATGAGTGTAGCTTTCAAGCAACCATTGTGCGAATTTTTCAGTATCGTCTACCGGAAGCTCAGCAACACAGTAGAAAGCACCTTTTGGCTTAGGGCAGATAACCCCCGGAATGGCATTTAGTTCATCTACCAAAACGTTTCTTCTATGTGTATATTCTTGTCTTACTGCCCGGATGTAAGCTCCGTCATTCTGGTGTGCTGCTGTAGCAGCAATTTGTCCTAAAAGTACCGGACTTAATCTTGCCTGTGCAAAAAGCATAGCCGCATCGTGGATTTTTTTGGAACGGGTAATCAAACATCCGATTCTTACCCCGCACATAGAGTAGCGTTTTGATTCTGAATCGATAATGATGCAGTTTTCGCTTAGCTCCGGAAAAGCAAGCATTGAAATCTGCTGTTTTCCATCATATACATATTCTCTGTATACTTCGTCTGAAATAACAACGATGTCATATTTTAAAGCAATCTCTGCTAATTTCTGAAGTTCTTCACGCGTATAAAGATATCCTGTAGGATTTCCAGGGTTACAGATAACGATAGCTCTTGTTTTAGCGGTGATTTTTTTCTCAAATTCTTCAATCGGAGGAAGTGCAAAACCGGTCTCTATAGTGGAAGGGACAGCTACTACCTTAACATTGAAAGTGCTTGTGAATCCATTATAGTTCGCATAATAAGGTTCAGGAATAATGACTTCATCCCCGTCATCACATAACGTGGAAATAGCGAAGTTCAGAGCTTCAGATCCCCCGTTGGTTACAATAAAGTTGTCAGGCGTAAGATCTGTAAAATCAAGAGAGTGATAATACGTTGTTAGCGCTTTTCTGTATTCTATATTTCCTTCTGAAAGGGCATATTCCAATACTTTTAAATCAATGTTTTTTAAAGCATTCAGTGCCGTTTCCGGAGTTTCAATATCGGGTTGCCCAATATTAAGGTGATATACTTTTGTTCCTTTTTGTTTGGCCTGTATGGCGAAAGGAACCAGTTTTCTTACCGGCGATGGCGGCATGTGTTGTGCTCTGTTTGAAATATTCGGCATTGTTCAAAAATTTGTATGACAAAAATAGGATTTAATTTTACAATAATAAAATCTAAAGCAATGCATGATGTATAAAAGCGTCAATCAAATACTGCCGGGTTTCCAATCAGGTTGTAAAAGGGTAGATACTTGTGGTTTCCATAGGAAAGCTGCGCCTGCGAGGTGCGATTTTATATTTCCCGTGCGTCCTAAGATCTGTCTGGCTTCTTTTTTATTTTCTTAGTTAATAATATGTATTTAATAGATGATTGGTGAATTATTTTTTTTTAAATGAATTTTTATTAATTGTATTTTATTATTGGGTTTACTTTATTTTTATTTGTTAATTTATTTAGTTTATAATTTAATATTTATTATTATTTTTTGTTTATTTTTAGTTAAAAAAATAAACTTAATTGTTTTTAATTAAGTTTACAATGATAATACTATTTAATATGAAACAAAATTTATTTTTAGGATTTGCTAATTTTGCAGCTCTCTTTTTTGTGTCTCAGATGTCGGCACAGAACTTTCAGACAATGCCTATTCAGTCAGGCTTTACGGAGGATGTTATCGCCAATGGTACCGGATCATCCTCTGTCAGTACCTCCGCTGATGTGGATGGGGTTTCATTTGCTTTTGTAGCAAAAGGTTTTCAGGCAACATCTGCGAGTACCCCTATTACGTATGGTCTTCCGGCTGACGGACTTATTAACTCTGTCGTAACAGGTACTCCGGGACTTAATTTCCAGTTGGCAGACCTGAATGCGCCCAATTCTTTGAAATTAATTACCGCAGGACAGTCAGGGACTCTGACTTTCACAACACCCGTACCTGCATTTAGACTTTATATGCTTTCTACAAGTGGTAGTGGTACTTCTGTGGTAAATGTTCTCGTCAATTTTACTGACGGATCATCGCAGCTTTTTTCGAATCAGGAGCTGGCTGACTGGTATGGTGGGACAAATTATGCCATTCAGGGCATCGGTAGGATTAACAGAAATAATGATAACCTGGAGTCAAGCACTACAAATCCCAGACTTTATCAGGCTCAGTTGAATATGGATACGGGAAATCAGACGAAACCTATTCAAAGTGTAACGGTAAGCAAAGTGTCAGGATCCGGTATTCCAAATATTTTTGCCTTCTCTGCGGATGCTTATTCAGATTGTGCTGCTCCGACATTACAGCCTGTTGCCTCTGTCACACCGACCACCGTTCAGGTTTCATGGGTGGCTAATTCTTCAACGGTGACAAGTTATGATATTTACTACAGTACCACTAATACACCACCGGCATCAGGTGCTACGCCTTCTGTACAGGGAATATCCAATGCTGCCTATATTATCGATAATCTGAATCCCAATACCAACTATTACTATTGGGTAAGAGCCAATTGCAGCTCCTCAACAGGCCAGAGTGTATGGTCTTTCTCCGGAACATTTAAAACAGCTTGCGGGGCAGTGGCTTCATTATTTGAAAATTTCGATTCCTATGGTATAGGATCCAGCGTGCCAGACTGTTGGAACAGAATTGCGGGAACAGGTTCTCAGACCATTACATCGACAAGCCCCGCATCCGGTACCCGAAATATTTATCAATATACGGGTTCTACAGCTACACCTACCTACGTGGTACTTCCTGAATTCACTAATGTTAACTCAGGCGCCAATCAGCTGAGATTTAAAGCTAGAGTAAGCAGTGGAGCGCCGGGATCTCTTATTGTCGGTTATGTAACGGATCCTACAGATGCAGGAACATTTGTAGAGCTGCAATCGGTTTCTATTACCAATACCTCTTATGCATCCAATGCTGAATATACTGTTCAAATTCCTTCTACCTTACCTGCTAATGCAAGATTGGCAATCAGGAGTGCAAATGATGGTAAGTCTTATTATTGGGATGATATCTATTGGGAAACGTCCCAGCTGTCAACCTCAGAAGTTATTGCTGCTAAGAAAAAATTGGCAGTTCATCCTAATCCATTCAAAGAGGTGCTGTATGTCTCTGAAATTGATAAAGTAAGCTCTGTAACGATAAGTGATATTTCCGGAAGGGTCGTAAGAACAATAGATAGCCCATCCAAAGAAATTGATTTGAAATTTTTAAACTCAGGATTATATTTAGTGACCCTAAAGTTTAAAGACGGATCTCAGCTGACGACAAAAGCGATTAAGCAATAATTTTTTATAACAAATTTTTACCTGACAGTTACATGCATTGTGTAACTGTTTTTTTTATTTACATCAAATTTCTTTGAGCTGTTAAAAGTTTAAATATACTTTTAATGAGAATTTTTGTTATTTTTAGAACTATAAAACGAATACAAAATGCAAATTTTCGCAAGTTCAACAGAAGATTATATTTCAAAAATTCCTGAGGAAAGACAGGAAGCTTTTAGAAAGCTTGTTAAAGCAGTAAATGATCATTTGCCCGAAGGTTTTCAGGAAAATATCAGTTACGGAATGATTGGCTGGGCTATTCCTCTGGATCTCTATCCTGCAGGTTACCATTGCACGCCGGGTTCGCCGCTTCCTTTTATGGCCCTCGCTTCTCAGAAAAATTTTATTGCATTTTATCATATGGGAATGTATGCAAAGCCTGATCTGTTGGATTGGTTTGTTGGGGAGTATCCCAAATATTCAAAAAGAAAACTGGATATGGGGAAATCCTGTGTACGTTTTAAAAATATGGACGATATTCCCTTAGCGCTTATCGGTGAATTATGCACGAAAATGACCGTTCAGGAGTGGATCAGTATCTACGAATCTCAATATAAAAAATAAAATAAAGGTCTCTGTTACAATTCGTACAGAGACCTTTTTGTTTTTAAAAATCAATATCCCATATCCCGGATTTTCTTTCAAGATCAACCAGAGCTGTTGCATTTTCTGCGAGTACCTCACAATAGTTTTTTCTAAGCTCATTATAGGTTCTCTGGGCATTTAAAACTTCTAAAATTGAGCTCTCTCCGCGGTGGTAGCTGTATTTTATCCCCTCCAGAATATCTTTTGCCTCTTTCAGTATGCCATTGTCGAACTGCTGGATCTGTTTTTGAGTAGACTGATATTGTTGATATGCATTTCTAATTTCTATGCGGATGATATTTTCGGTTTGCCGGTATTCTAATTCGGCTTGTGAATGTTTCATATAGGCAATTTTGAGATCTGCATTTTTCCTGTTAGAAAATTTAAGAGGAATGCTCACGCCGAGTTTCACCGCATTGGAAACGGGGGAGGGTGCCACCACATTATTCGCGACAGTATTGTGTTCTGCTCCTATATTCAGCCCTAAATCAATATGTCGGTTAGCTTTTTCAAGACCGACCAGGCTTTCTGCGAGACTGATATTCTGTTGAGAGGCTAAAGCATCTGTTCGCGACAGGAGAGCCGCGGAAATAAGTTCATTAAGATCAAAACTTCTGTTTAAAAAATTCAGATTTCCTTCCGCTATTTTTTCTGAAGAATAATCCCCTGTAAATTCTGCTAAAGAAGTTATATTTTGTCTCTGCGTACTTTCCTGCTGGTGAAGCTCGTTTAATAAAGATAAAGCTTCCACCTTACTTTGCTGAGCGCTCACTTTGGAAATATCTCCCAATGCATGCCGTATGCTGTCTGACTGGGCTAGTTTACGCATATTTTCATAAGAATCTTTATGAACGTCGAGTAGGATTTTAGATTTTATAGCATCAATATAGCGTATGGCAGCTTCTGCCATAAGGTTTCTGAGATAATCCTGAAACTGTAATTTGCTGAATTCGGCTTCGTTCTTAGCATAGCTTATCCGGGCTTTTCTTTTTTTGCCGAGCTCCAACGTCCAGCTTATTCCTGCTCCCAGAGTGTAGCCTAAGTCTGCTGAAACACCGTTATTAGAGCTTTCAAGATCAATTTGCGGATCGGGAAGTATCTCTGCAGCAAGAATAGCGGCTTCTGCCATACTGATATTGTATTGCTGAGCTTTGGTGCTCAGATTTTTTTCTCTTACATGCTGAATATATTCATTAAATGTCCATGTATCCTGCGTATTGGTCTGTGCAGATATTCCTGTCATACCTAAGGAAAAATACAATATATATATTATTTTAAATTTCATCTTAATCGTTTTTATTTTGAGATCCGGATTCTGCGATATAATAAATGGCTGGAAGAACAAAAAGGGTGAGCAATGTAGAAAACAGAAGGCCATAGACGATAACGGTAGCTAAGGGACGCTGCACATCTGAGCCTATTCCTGTTGCCAGTGAAGCGGGCAGCAAACCTATAATGGCAACCGAGGCCGTCATTAATATGGGTCTGAAACGGTCTTTTGCTCCCTTTATAACGGATGCTGCAAGAGGATAGTGCTGAGTTCGGAGGGTATTAATATGCGAAACCATAATCACCCCGTTTTGAATTGAAATTCCGAAGAGAGCAATAAAGCCTACTGCGGAAGAGACATTCAAAGACATACCTCTCGCATTTAAGGCGAGCATTCCTCCGAATAATGCTAACGGAATAACCGTCATGAGAACCGAAGCCTGACGGAAGCTCTTGAAAGCACCATACAGCAGTAAAAACATAAGAACCAAAACGGCAGGTACAACAACCGCCAGTCGGGAATAAGCTCTGTTTTTGTTTTCGAACTGGCCGCCCCATTTTATACTATTCTTAGCCGCGTCATAATGCACGTTCTGAGTGATTTTTTTCTGTGCTTCATCTAAAAATGAAGTAAGATCTCTTCCCCGGATATTTAATTTTACGGTAAGATGTCGTTTGTTCATCTCTCTCGTAATCGTGCTCTCTCCTGTATTCAGCTTAATATCTGCAACCTGCGAAAGCGGGATAGGCTGCCCCTCGGCTGAGGTAAGCATGAGGTTGCTTATCTTCTCGGGAGTATTTCTGCTTATTTCAGCATACCGGCAGGAGATATCATACACTTTGTTTCCTATAAAAACCTGTGAAATAGCTTTTCCACCCAATGCTACCTCAATAAGATCTGTTACATCCGACAGATTGAGCCCATACTGAGCCACTTTATCCCTGTTGGCAATAATCTGTAACTGCGGAAGAGGAGGTTCCTGATCGATGGCGACATCTGCGGAGCCGGGTACTTTTTCCAGGGTGGAACGTATTTTTTCTGCGATATTTCGGGTTTCTTTAAAATCGTCACCATATACTTTGACCACCAGTTCGCTGTGGGCTCCGGAAATTTTATCCATTACTCCGTCGATCATAGGTTGGGAGAATCCTACGGTAAAACCGGGCATTTTCTTATAATCCTCAGAAAGTTCCCGGATAAGATCTGCCTTTGTTTTTCCCGATTTCCATTCTTTATAAGGTTTTATTCCTACAGAAACTTCAAAGTGAGAGGCCGTCCAAGGGTCTGTTCCATCATCATTTCTGCCTGCCTGCACCATCATATAAGTCACTTCAGAATGCTTCATTGTCTGACTTCGAAGGGTATCGCTCATTTCTCGGGCCTTGTCGAGCGAGATTCCGGGTGGGAGCTGAACCTGCAGCCAGATAGAACCCTCATCCAGCTCGGGTAAAAAGTCTTTACCTACCGTAAAAGACAGAATGCCTGCCCCGATGAGAATCAGCGTTACCGGAATAAAGATTTTTTTAGGAGCATCTAAAATACTTTTTATTTTTTTTGAGTATAATTCACTTAATTTTTCAAGCCGGTGATTATGATATATCTTTTGTGGTTTTCTGTAAATAATATAAGCCAACCCGGGAATCACAAGCAAGGAGACCGCTAATGCTCCTACCAGTGCGTAGCCCACGGTGAAGGCCATTGGGGTAAACAGCTTTTTTTCAACCCTTTCAAAAGCAAATAAAGGAAGATAGGCCGTGATAATAATTAATCCTGAGAAGAATATGGGTTTTGCAATTTCTGTTGCGGCCTGTATCATCGTTTTCTCTTTTAATTCTGATTTTGGAGATTCCTCTCTTTTTTTCAGGATAGTTTCCAGCATTACGATAGATCCATCCACGATAATTCCAAAATCGATCGCACCCAGAGAGAGAAGATTAGCAGGAATATCTGTAAAATACATTAAAATAAATGCAATGAGTAGAGAAAGAGGGATGGTAATGGCTACCAGAAGGGCTCCACGCCAGCTTCCCAGAAAAACAATAAGAACAATAATAACCAGAACAATCCCTTCAGTTAAGGTATGGGAGACTGTTGAAAGGGTGGTTTTTACCAAATCTGTCCTGTCCAGATACGTGTGTATTTTTACATCATCCGGAAGGAGCCCCGAGTTAAGTTCATCTATGGATTCGTGTACCTTTTGTAAAACCTGGGACGGGTTTTGTCCTTTCAATAAAAGAACAATGCCCCCAACACTTTCATTGTAATTCCGATTTCTGTCTGTAAAGCCAAGAATTCCTTTACGTTCCAGATTTCCATACTTTAAATTTCCGATATCACTAATATAAACCGGAACTCCCTGCTCTGTTTTAATCACCGTTTTTCCCAGATCGTCAAGGTTTTTTATCAGACCTATTCCCCGTACCACATAAGCAAGATCCCCTTTGGTGAGCATACTTCCGCCGGCGCTGATATTGTTTTTCTGTATCGCCTCTGCCACTTCCGCCAGCGATATTCGATATTGAGCAAGTTTTTCGGGCTCTATTTCGATCTGAAACTGGGTGGTAATCCCTCCGAAATTAGTAACATCCGCAATTCCTGCGACCTCTTTTATTTTAGGTATGATGACGAAATTTTGTAAATCTGTCAGCTGTCTCAGACTTTGGCTGTTGCTTTCAATAATATATCTGTAAATTTCCCCTGTCGGAGAGGTAAGAGGATCTAACCCTGGCTGAGCATCGTAAGGAAGAGATACCTCCATTAGTCTTTCCTGAATTCTCTGTCTTGCCCAGTAATCATCGGTTCCATCTTCAAAAACAATCGTGATCATGGAAAGTCCGAATGTGCTTTTACTTCGCATAATATGCATTCCTGGTAAACCGTTTACGGCTCTTTCCAAAGGAATGGTAATCTGCTGCTCAATTTCTTCTGCCGCCAGCCCCGGAACCTGAGTTACGATCTGGGAAGTGGTATCTGCAATATCGGGATAGGCTTCAATAGAAAGTTTTGTCCATGAGTAATATCCGAAGAGACCGAGAAATATAAACAAAGCTAAGATCAGCCATTTCTTTTGTATTGAAAGTGTTAATAACTTTTCCATTTTTTCTAAAAAATATTAAGATGTAAAAGATTCTCAATGAATAGTATTATAAAGAATCAAGTAAATAAATGCTTCCGGCAACGATTATAGAATCTCCCGGATGTAATCCCGAAACTACTTTTACGTCCTTATCGGACAGCTCTTTGGTGACGATATTCTGCCTGCGAAATTTATTTTTGCCTGTTTTTATCCATACATATTGCTCTATTCCGTCCTGCATTACCGCACGCTCAGGAATAACAATGGATTCTTCAGGGTTGGTAGCATACGTAATCGAAGCAAACATTCCGGGCTTAAGACGTTTCATGGGATTGTCACACTCGATTAAAACTCTAAGACTTTTGGTATTTTCATCGATTTGATCATTGATATGATAAACTTTTCCGGTGATCGGAGTATCCGGAAAACTGTTCACCTGAATGGAAACGGCATCTCCGGTTTTAATAAACCGGATGTCTTTTTCTTTTACTTCACCGGAAATCCATACTTTGGAGAGCTCGGCAATGGTGATCACAGGCTCGGCATCATCTTTTAAATAATGTCCGCTGACAATTTTGCTTGAAGTTACATTTCCGCTGATTGGCGAGCGTACAAGAAGATTTTTACCTGTTGTACTGTTATATACTTTTAAAGCAGATGAAAGATTGGCCAGTGAATTTTTTGCATTTTTAAATTCAGTTTCCGATTCTTCCAGGTCTTTTTGAATGCCCACTCCATGTTTTTCCAGATCTTTTTGCCGGGTAAATTTTTTTTCGGCAAGCTGAGATTCATTTAATGCCTGGGCATATTCTTTCTGAACCGATAGGTAATCTGATGAAAGAACTTCAAACAGCGGACTTCCTGCGGAGACCTTATCACCAATCTGCACGTAAGATTTAACGATTCTTCCTGAAAAAGGACTGGCGATTTCGGCATAGTTATTAGGAATTGCTTCAATAAGCCCCACAGAGCTGATGTCATGATAAGAAGGCTGCTGGATAACAGGTTTTACCTGAATTTTCTTTAAAACAGGATTGTTCTCTGAAATCACAATATGTTGTCCTTCTTTTTTTATCCATTCTGATGAGGCGGATGAGGTTTCGGCCTTATTATTACAGGAAGTTATTATAATAGAAAGAGAACTTACCAAAGCTGTTTTCAGGATTTTTTCTATAACCATTCGTTGAATTTTTTGATGTACCATGTTTTTATAATTTGTGTTAATGCACAATAGCTTAATAAAATGATGAATAAATAAGGGAAATAGCTCAGTGGCAGTGCTTCCATTTTAAAATAGGCAGCCAGAGGACTAAAAGGAAGGGCGATACCGATAAGCATAATCAGACTTGTCAGCGCCAGAACGGGAGCTGTACTCCAGCTTTGGATAAAAGGGATTTTCTTGGTTCTGATAATATGTACAATTAAGGTCTGAGAAAGAAGCCCCTCGATAAACCATCCGGTCTGGAACAGGCTCTGATGCTCTGTGCTGTTTGCTTTGAAGATAAAAAACATCACCGCGAATGTAACATAGTCAAAAACTGAGCTTATCGGGCCTATAAATAACATAAATTTCTGTAAGCTTTTGGGATCCCATTTCTTTGGATTTTTTAGAAAATCTTTATCCATAGTATCCCAAGGGATGGAAGATTGAGAAATGTCATACAGAAGATTCTGGATCAGAATCTGTAAGGGAAGCATAGGCAGAAACGGCAAAAATATACTCGCCCCGATAACACTCAGCATATTTCCAAAATTGCTGCTGGTGGTCATTTTAATATATTTAATGATATTTCCAAAAGTTCTTCGCCCATAGATAACGCCGCTTCTCAAGACCATCAGATCTTTTTCCAGAAGAATAATATCGGCACTCTCTTTGGCGATATCAGTTCCTGTATCTACAGAGATGCCCACATCGGCTTCTTTTATGGCCGCCGCATCGTTAATACCGTCTCCCATAAAACCAACACTGTGACCTTTTGATTTCAGTATTTTCACGATATGCTGCTTCTGTAGCGGACTCACTTTTGCGAAAATTGAATAGTTCTCTATTTTATCCGTAAGTTCTTTATCCGAAATATGTGAAAGCTCATCGCCAGACATAATATGAGTTACGGGAATGCCTACATCATGACAGATCTTTCTCGCCACAATCTCATTATCTCCCGTCACTACTTTTATATCAATCCCAAGTTCCTGTAAGGCTTTAATACTCGGGCCTGCACTGGGCTTTGCAGGATCGAGAAATCCTATAAATCCTGTGAGCACAAGGTCTTTTTCATCTGCTACAGAATAATTCAAAGGATGATTTTCTTTAAATTCCCGGATGGCAATTAAAAGGACACGAAGACCTTCACCATTGAGTTTATTAGAGGTTTCAATAATTTCATTTCTCATGGCTTGTCCCAGCGGAATCATCTGCTCAGGATCGATTGTCCGGCTTTCATCTGCGCTGGGATCCAGAGAATATTGGCATAAAGGAAGCATTTCTTCTACCGCGCCTTTGGTAACCATTAGATGTCTACCGGTTGGTGTACGGAGTATGACCGACATTCTGCGTCTTTCAAAGTCAAACGGGATTTCATCTATTTTTTCGTAAGATTCTTCTGTCTTCAGCAAATCGTGCATTTCGGCATGGTCTAAAACGGCTTTATCTAAAAGATTTTTTAAGCCCGTCTGATGAAAACTGTTGAGATATGCCCATTTTAGCACTCTTTCATCCTCAATTCCCTTTACATTGCGATGGGTTTCCAGCACAATTTTATCTAAAGTAAGGGTTCCCGTCTTATCTGTACACAGAATATCCATGGCGCCGATATTCTGAATCGCATTGAGTCTCTTTACGATTACTTTTTTCTTACTCATATTCAAGGCTCCTTTGGCAAGATTAGCCGTTACGATCATCGGAAGCATTTCTGGAGTAAGCCCTACAGCTACCGCAATAGAAAAAAGAAGCGCCTGAATCCAGTCTCCTTTGATGAGACCATTAATCAGGAAGATCCCCGGTGTCATTACCAGCATAAACCGAATAAGAATCATACTAACCTTGTTAATACCAATGTCAAAAGAGGTCTCTGCACGTTTCGTATTCAGGCTTCTGCTTATACTGCCGAAATAGGTCAGAGATCCTGTATTCACCACAACAGCCATTGCAGTGCCTATCACGACATTGGTTCCCATATAACAGATATTGGATAACGAAAGTGGATTTTCTTTCTGGGCGTTGGAAACCGGAAGGTTATTTTTTTCAACAGGTAAAGCTTCCCCGGTTAAAATAGCTTCACTTATGAAGATATCTTTACTTTTCAGAATCCGGCAGTCTGCAGGGACCATATCTCCTGCAGAAAGATAGAGAATATCACCCGGTACAATTTCACTGATATCTATTTCTTCACTTTCCTTAAATTTTCTTTTTATATGACAGCTTGTTTTTACCATCTTTTTTAAAGCATCTGCCGCTTTATTACTTCTGAATTCCTGAATAAACCTTAATCCGGTACTGAATAACAGCATCGTGGTAATAATGATGATGGTACTGAAATCTCTTTCCTCAGCTGGCACGATGATAACATCAATAAAAATGGAGATTACAACGATGCAGGCGAGGATATAATTGAATGGATTAAAAAATGCATACGCGAGCTGCTTCGCCCCGGAAGGACTGCTTTGTGAGGCAATCTCATTTTTACCGTATATCCGAATCCTGTCTTTCACCGTATTTTCGCTAATCCCATCATCTGAAGTCTCCAGAATGGCATATACTCTTTTATCATCTGCCGCTGAGATTTCTCTTATTTTTGAGAATGCAGCAGAATTCAGGACGTTGTCGTTCTGTTTTTTTAGCATTTTTTTAGTATTAAAAATTTATAGATCGTTTTCTGTTCCTATGATTTCCCAGCTGGCTTTAAGTATTTTATCTTCCAGAGTCAGCCTGCTTATTGTTTTTTCTATAAAACTATCCTGAGGAGAAGAAGCATAGAGTTCCGCAGAGATAATAATGTGCTCAGGATTTTCTGAATCTTCGCTCGCCAGAGATTTTAGCAGGATCTTATCGGTAGAATTAAAGGACTGCATTAATAAAGCTCTCGTATGATTTTCAATCTCGGTTTTACATTTTATGCGTATCAGGTATTCTGTGGTATTTATTCGTAAGGTCTGGCTGCCAATTTTCATACCCAAAGGCCGGAGAAAAGTGTGGGTAAGCACAATAAATCCGCTTATCACAGCGGCTTCCGGAAACAATCCCAATGCCGCTAATGCCCCCACAGATGCCGAACACCAGATGGTAGCAGCCGTATTGAGCCCGCGTACGGTAAGTCCGTCTTTCATAATCGCTCCTCCTCCTAAAAAACCGATACCGCTCACGATATAAGAAGCCACCCTTCCGGTTGCACCATCTCCGATTTTTATAGAAAGTAAAATAAATGCCGCCGAGCCCAGGCAGACGAGCGTGTTGGTGCGGAGACCTGCGCTTTTTTGATGCCATTGTCTTTCGAAACCGATAACGGCGCCTAAGATAAAGGCAATAAAAAGCCTGTTAGTAAATTCTAATGTACTCATAACTTTTCCTTTTTTTTATATGCCTTCCGGGCATACAGGAAAAGTATGCGCAGAAAATTTAATAAATGCTAAGACTGTAGGGGTCAGGATCCATTGTTTTTTTATTTGCTGCAAAATTAGACATACGTCTCCTAACCAGCTGTTAGAGAGGTTTTAGAATCATATTAGAATCCCATTAGAAAAAGTAAATGTAAAAATGACTCCGAATTTACGGCCAGAGAATCTGAAAAGAGGTGATTCCGTCCTTAGACAATACGGAAAGGCGGGCGTGATGAAGGCCAATTATTTTTTTTGTGAGATAAAGACCGATACCATGACCTTTTTTATGAGGTATTTCTTCGGTTCTGTAAAATGGTTTAAAAATATTCTGATAGTCTTTTTCCGAGATAAAAGATCCGTGATTGATAAATTCTACAGATAAAAAACCACTGATAATCCGGATAGAAACAATGCAGGAATAGTCGGGAGAATATTTGCAGGCATTGTCTATAAGGTTGGTAAAGGCCACCAGCAAAAGATAATGATTTCCCGCATAGATCAGCTTTTGTTCTTCAATAGAATCATCCAGATTAATCTGTATGCTGTACTGTGGGTTTTCTTTTAAGATCTTGGCATAGGAATCGAGTACGATTTCATCAATTCTTATGTCTTCAAAGTTTATCTCAGAAGGGTCATAGCTCGCCTTCGCCAGATTCATGAGGCTTGCGGAGAGTTTGCTGAGATTTTTAACATCATTCAGGGTATTAAGAATGATATTGCGGTATTCCTCGGTGCCGTGTGTTTTCTGAAGGGCAAGCTCGAGCTCGGCAGTCATTGTAGCCAGAGGGGTATTCAGCTCATGAGAAATATTAGAGACAAAGTTTTTTTGAGAAGAAAAAGAATTTTCGAGTCTTTCCAGCATCAGATTGAAGTTTTTGGCAAGTTCATAAAACTCATCTTTCTCGGTCTGATATTCTAACCGCAACTGAAGTTTTCCTGCGGTAATATTTTTAACGCCTTTTACCATTTCCACAGCAGGATTCAGAGCTTTTTTAGACAGAAAAAGTCCCGCAAAATAAACCAGAACCAGAATAATAATAAAGATAAAAATGCTGATGCTTAATAAATTTAATGTTGAATGGTATCCATACTGGTCATATCCGGCAGCGGTTACCGCATATTTTTTCCCCTGATATGTATAAACGGTTCCCGTTGCCTGAAGATTGTTGATAAAAAAACTAACCTGCTTTCTCTTGAAAATAGAAGCCAGCATCGCCGAGTCTTCTTTTACATAGTCCACTTTATAATCGTCGTGATAAATAAGATGGTAATCAGAATCGTAGATGGCTACCTGAACTTCAGTCAGGGTCTGAATATTACTTTTATAAAGCCGGTGCATTTCTTTTTCCGTGAGAGCGCCTTCAAAGAAAAGATTGGCCTTCGCAGTTGCTTCAGCTTTTAATTCTGAGTAAAATGAAATCTCCCTGGCCTCTTTTGAAAAGTAGTAAACAGCAATGCCATACAGGCTTACCAGTACGGCAGTCACAATGGTGAAAAGTAAAGTAAGCTTGGTTCTGGTTTTCATTATGCTATGGTTTAGAGAATATGATCTTCGTAGCCCTTTTTCAGGATGAAACCCATTCCGAGCTTTGTATGAATCAGTTTAACGTCAAAACCTTTATCTACTTTTTTTCTGATATAATTAATATACACATCAATAAAATTAGTACCGGTATCGAAACGTGTTTCCCAAACTTTCTCCGCGATTTCGGTTCTTGAAAGCACGCGTTCGGGATTTTCCAGCAAAAACTGCATCAGATTAAATTCTTTTGGAGTCAGCTTAATAAGAATCCCGTTCCGATGGATGGTTTTAAGCTTTAGATCCATTTCTATACCTTCATACTTCAGGATATTGGATGAATGAAGGTTTTGTGGAGAAAATCTCTTGAGCAGAACTTTCACTCGGGCGAGCAGCTCCAGCATCTCGAAAGGTTTGGTAAGATAATCATCGGCTCCCGAGTCAAAACCTTTCAGTTTATCATCGGTATTTCCCAGAGCTGTCAGCATAATCACAGGAATATTGGGTTTTAATTCTTTTATTTCTGTGCAAAAATCTATTCCGTTTTTTAGAGGAACAATAATATCCGTAATAATAAGATCAAAATACTGGGTCGAAGCCAGTTCATAGGCTTTTTCTCCGTCATAAGCAAAGCTCACATCCATCTCCTGCTCCAGCAAGCCTGTAGCAATGAGCCTTGAAAGTCTTTTGTCGTCTTCTAATAATAGGATATGAGGCATTGGATGAATTGTTTTTTTTGTAAAAAACGCTTTGCTGTGTTTTTTACAAAAGTAATGAATTCTAAATTTGTAATTTTGAATGATGATATTGAATACTAAAAAGCCCTTTTTTTTTGCCAAAAGCCTCTTCGTACCATTTACTTTTTGTGCCTTTTTTCTGGTACTGAATTCCTGCGCATCTTCTTTGGGAAGCGGTTTAAAAACTGGAGATCTGCTCTTTGTTACGGCAAAAGAAAGCGGACTTTCAGGAGCGATTAATAACGTAACCCAAAAGCAGAAAAATGCATCTTTCGATCATATCGGGATTTTAGAAAAAAATAAAACGGGAGCTTTTGTTCTGCATGCAGCCCCAAAAGGGGGTTCTCAAAAACAAAATTTACAGGATTTTCTTAAAGATCAGGCGAAAGACGGACAAAGAGTCGTTGTTTATCGTTTGAAACCCGACTATCAGAAGACAATTCCTCAGGCCATCGAAAAAGCAGAGTCGATGTTAGGAAAACCTTATAATTTCAATTATATTCTGGATGAAAATTCTTATTACTGTTCAGATTATATTGAAAGAGCTTTTCGGGATGATCATATTTTTAAATTGGAACCAATGACCTTTATGGATCCGAAAACAGGAAAAATAAACGAATTCTGGCAAGAATTTTACCGAAAGAAAAACCTCAGAGTGCCTGAAGGCGAGCCCGGTTGTAATCCCAATGGTCTGGCAGCTTCCGAAAAGTTAAACCGAATAAAAGAGTTATAAAAAAGAAGAGAAGTGCATCAACTTCTCTTTTTTTTATGTTAAAATTAAAAATTATTAGTCTACTAATTTGGTGGACTAATAATTTTTTATATTTTTGTCAAAGATTTGAGACTTAATAATACTTGAATCGACGATGTTTAACCAAAAAAAATGTTTAGTTATGATTACACCTAATCCAAACCTGCAGTTTTTACAGACAAAAGTAAACCTGCCGAAAAAAGAATTGATCTTGGAAATAGAGTTGAATGGGAAGATGAAATTCGAACATTTGATGAATACTATTTACAATAAATTCGGGATATGTCACAGAGTGTTATCAGCTAATGTGGAATATGTGAACGGAAATAGTTTTGGTTCAGTACAGTTATATATTAATGTCAACTCAGATGATTTTCAAAAACTCGAATATTATCTGGAAAACAATAAACTTTTGAGTACCACGGTAGAATATCTCTGCCGAAAATACTCTTAAGCCAGATTCATATAGTTTTAATTACGAAAAGGATGCTCATTTTGGGCATCCTTTTGTTTGTGTTATCGAAAAAAGGCTTATTTTTAAGTAACATTTAAAAATTTTAAGACTATGATGATTTTAATTATTGTAATCGCTTTAGTGGTTATTTTCCTTCTTTACGGAGTTTCGGTGTACAACAAATTGGTAAGACTTAGGAACCTCGTTCAGGAAGGGTGGAGCAGTATCGATGTGATGTTGAAAAAACGCCATGACCTTATTCCAAATTTGGTAGAAACTGTAAAAGGTTATGCTACTCACGAAAAAGAAACACTGGAAAATGTGACCAGAGCGAGAAATTTGGCGTTAGGAGCGAATTCTGTGGAAGCAAAAGAGGCAGCAGAAAAAAATCTGAATCAGGCAATGATGAATTTATTCGCAGTGGCCGAGCAATACCCTGATCTGAAAGCAAACGCTAATTTTCAGCAATTACAGGCCGAACTTACTTCTATAGAAAATGATATTGAAAAATCCAGAAGATATTATAACGGAACCGTTCGCGAAAATAACACTGCCGTGGAGTCTTTCCCAAGCAATATCATCGCTAATATGTATAAGTTTGAAAAATCTCCTTTCTTCGAACTTCAGAATGTTGCAGAAAGAGAAGTTCCAACGGTAAAATTTTAAGCAATGAAGAAGTTTTTGTTGCTTTTTTACCTTTTATTTTTTGCATTGAGCTTTGCTCAGCAGCATATTGAAGATGATCTAAATTCTTCTGATGCCGTAAGTGTGGATTATGAAAAGGAAAGGATAACTTCTTTTCATTCGGATATAGATGTTAATAAAAATTCAGGGCTTACGGTGACTGAAAAGATTAATGTTTATAGTACCGGAAATGAAATTAAAAGAGGAATTTTCCGCACATTGCCTTTAACCCGAAATCTGAATAATAAGAAGCAAAAGATTCAGTATGACATTATATCCATTACAAAAAATGGTGAAAAAGAAGATTATCATACCGAGACCAACGGAGATAATTTTGAAATATATGTCGGAAACAGAGATGTTATTCTGGATACAGGAAATTATGCATATGAAATAAAATATGAGACGAAAAACCAGATCGGTTTCTTCAATAATTACGATGAATTGTATTGGAATGTCAACGGAAATGCATGGAATTTTGATGTAGACACAATTTCTGCAAAAGTAAATCTTCCGGCGGGCGCCAATATTTTACAGAATTCATGTTATACCGGAGCTTCTGGAAGCAATTCTCAGAATTGTAATGCGAAACTTTTATCGGATACCTCAATAGAGTGGGGGGCTTCAAAATTATATCCTTCGGAAGGGCTGACCATTGCCGTCGGATTCAAAAAAGGAATAATGGTTCCGCCACCACCGCCCGGATTTTTAGAAGAGTACGGACTTTTATCAGTTTTTGCGATTCTATTATTTGGATTGTTTGCTTATTTTTTCAGAACATGGCAAAAATATGGAGTAGATCCTGCGACACCTACTGTTTATCCTCAGTTTAATGCTCCCGATAATCTATCCCCGGGTTCTATGGGATATATTCAGCATGAAAGTTTTAAAAATAGTTTCTTGACTGCGGCTTTGGTTAATCTTGCGGTAAAAGGATATATTAAAATTATCGAAAGCGCAAGTTCTGGGATACTAGGTATTTTCAGCAGTAAAGTTTTTACCATTCAAAAAATAAAAGAGCCTGATCAGAGTTTACCGGTTGAAGAAATTGGTTTGATGAACAGTTTATTTACCGGTGCTAAAAGTTCCATAAAGTTTGATGGAAATTATAATTCTAAGGTGGAAAATGCGGTGAATAGTTTTCGCTCGTCTTTATCTTTTCAGCATGATAAACTTCTGAACGAAGGAAACAACAGGAAGAAACTGTTACTACCATTTTTCCTGATCTCCATCATTTATGTTGTGGGATTGTTTGTGAGTTTTACAGTGTCTGATGATCCTGTATTTTTGGTAGTGGGAGGAGTGTTTTATGTGGTTTTACTGATTGCATTTCTTATCTTCACTTTTGCTGTCAGAAAAATGTTCTGGTGGGTATTTATTCCTTTACCGATTTTTATCACGGTAGGATTAGGTGGATTTGCTGCCTTAAACTACGGTAATTACGAGAACAATAATTTCATTTTCTGTTATTTTTTTCTCGCTTTAGCTTTTATGTTTTTAATTATATTTCAATATTTGGTTAAAAGACCCAGTGAAGAAAAGTTGAGAAAAAAATCTTTGATTGACGGATTTAAAATGTACATGGGCGCTGCTGAAAATGAACAGTTGAAATTTCACAATCCTCCTCAGATCACGCCACAGGTTTTTGAAACCTTATTGCCTTATGCGATGATTTTGGGGGTTGATGATATTTGGGGAAAGAAATTTGAGCAGATCATGAGCCGAATGTCTACAGACTACAATAATACGTGGTATACAGGCTCTACTTTAAATCAATATGCTTTTGCAAGTGCGCTGAACTCTAGTCTTACAAACTCTATTCAGTCTACATCTACACAACCTTCATCTTCCAATTCAAGCAGCAGCAGCTCCGGTTCCGGAGGGGGTGGATTCTCCGGCGGTGGAGGCGGTGGTGGAGGCGGAGGCGGCTGGTAAGTCGGTTCTGTAAAAAGTAAAGAGAGCCGGGTAAAAAGGTAAAAGTAAAAATAGGGTAAGAAAACCTTTAAAACAAAGATGTCAAGAAGTATCACGAGGCTAAAACGAAAGCTTGATCCAATCAACTTGTTGATTCCTCTTTGCTCCTTTAAAAATATGCAGTATTAAAAATAAAACTTTGCGTTAAAAAAAACATACTTTTTAAAGTAAAAAAAAAGCGTTCAAATAATTTTGAACGCTTTTTTATGAAATTATAATTTTAAGTAAACTAATAACTTAAAACTCATCATTTATAACTTATTATATTCTTTCAATATCAGCACCAATCGCTTTTAGTCTTCCATCGATATTTTCATATCCTCTGTCGATCTGCTCGATATTGTGGATAATCGATTTTCCTTCTGCAGAAAGTGCCGCGATAAGAAGCGCATTACCCGCTCTGATGTCTGGAGAAACCATCGTTGTTCCTCTTAAAGGAGCTTCCTGATTCAATCCGATGACGGTTGCTCTGTGCGGATCACAAAGGATAATCTGTGCGCCCATGTCAATTAATTTATCAACAAAAAATAATCTTGATTCAAACATTTTCTGGTGAACTAAAAGACTTCCTTTCGCCTGAGTGGCAACCACTAAAATAATTGATAACAAATCCGGAGTAAATCCTGGCCATGGCGCATCCGAAATGGTTAAGATCGAACCGTCAATGAATTTCTGGATGGTATAATTTTCCTGAGCCGGAATGAAAATATCATCATTACTTTGCTCAAGCTGAATACCTAATTTTCTGAATGTATTAGGGATAACGCCCAATTGGTTCCAGTTTACATTTTTAATAGTGATTTCAGATTTTGTCATGGCTGCAAGACCAATCCAGGATCCTATTTCTACCATGTCAGGAAGCATGGTGTGCTCAGTCCCATGAAGATATTCAACACCTTCAATTGTTAATAAATTAGAGCCGATTCCCGAAATATTAGCGCCCATTCTGTTCAGCATCTTACAAAGCTGCTGAAGATAAGGTTCGCAAGCGGCATTATAAATTCTTGTCTTACCCTTTGCTAAAACGGCTGCCATTACGATATTGGCAGTTCCTGTTACGGAAGCTTCTTCCAGTAAAATGAATTTACCGTTAAGCTCCTTCGCCTTTAAAGAATAGAAATATTCTTCTTCATCATAATGAAATTCGGCACCCAGTTCAACAAGACCCTGGAAGTGAGTGTCTAATCTTCTTCTTCCGATTTTGTCTCCACCTGGAGTTGGCATATAGGCTTCTCCGTATCTTGCCAACATGGGACCCATCAACATGATTGATCCTCTTAATCTCGCGCCGTCCTTTTTGAACTCGCTGGATTTTATATAATCAAAATTAACTTTATCAGCCTGGAAAGTATAATCTCCATGTCCGTTTTTAGTCACTTTTACCCCGAAGTCTCCCAGGATTTCAATTAGTCGGTTCACGTCATGAATATCCGGAATGTTTTTAATTCTAACTTCCTGGTCAGTTAATAAAACCGCACAAAGAATTTGTAGAGCTTCATTTTTAGCCCCTTGTGGAGTGATTTCACCATGCAATCTTTTCCCTCCTCTTATCTGAAATGTTCCACTCATTTACTTTCTGTTTTTATGATTATTGTTGTTATGTCTTCTTTTGTTGTTATTGTTCTGGTTATTGCTTCGGTTGTTGTTATTTCGGTTGTTATTATTGTTATTACGGTTATTGTTGCTGGTGTAGTAAATTTTACTCTTTTCAAGCGAATCAATTCCGGTTAAATCCAACCTGTTCTCCGAAAGTTCTTTCAAATGACGGAAAATTACATCATCCGTTACGTGTTCTTTATTATATACGTTGTAAGATTTCTTCATATTGTTCGCAATTACCTCGATCAGGGCTTCTTTCTCGTCGCCTTGTTCCAGTTCAATTGCTTTTTCTATTAACTGAAGAATACTCTTTCCGTAAAATTTAAAATCTCCCTGTAGTTTAGGGTATTCCATGGTTTTTGGTCTCTCTGCCAGTTGTTCTCTGGTAGGGAAAGGATAAGGTGAATCTACATCCAAATCATAATCCGCTAAAATGAATAAATGATCCCAAAGTTTATGTTTATAATTATCTTCATCACGAAGCTGAGGGTTTCTCTGACCCATAAAATCAATGATTGCGGCTGCCATTTCGTTTCTTTCATTTCTGTCAGAAGTTTCTTTGCAACGCTCAACCAACTGTTGTATAATTCTACCGTATTCCGGTATATGAAGCTGGGTTTTTTGGGTATTGTATTCCATAGTCTGCAAATATATGCAATAATGGAAAAATTGTACCGAAAATCTTTAAAGTTTATGTTTTTTTAATTAAAATTTAAATTACAATTATTCTTATTTTTTTTAATTAAACCTAAAATAAATCACAAAATATAGAATTTACATGAATAAAATTGTAATTTAGGTAATAGGTTAATAACTAAAATATTGTCTATGAAAAAAATAAAAGTATTCCTTCCCTTAATAGGTTTCATGCTTATTAATTCATGTCAGAACAGTGATGAGCTGATGGGTGAAAAAGCTTTAGATTCTGAAGTTCATGACAGAATTGTGAATGTCACCAAACATGATGGGCGGTCATTCAGTACAGGAACCAATTCTTCGGTCAATGGAAAGTTTGTTGCGGGACCAGGAGGTGGTGTTCTGATGCAGGGATTTTACTGGGATGTTCCGGATGGCGGAAACTGGTGGAATACCATAAAAGGAAAAGTGATCGCCTGGTCGAATGCAGGAATCGGGGCCATTTGGTTGCCGCCTGCGTCGAAAGCACAAAACGGAGCGTATTCTATGGGGTATGATCCTACCGATTATTATGACTTCGGAAATTATAATCAGAATGGCAGTGTGGAGACCCGTTTTGGTTCTCGAACGGAACTGGAAGCATTGATCACGCAGGCACACGCTGAAAATATGCAGGTTTACGCCGATATTGTGATTAACCATAACAGTGGCGGGCAATCGGAAGCGAATCCTTACACTGGAACCAATACCTGGACTAATTTCTCAGGCATCGCCTCAGGAAAATTTCCGAGAAATTATAATGATTTTTACAAAAATGCTTACGGAAATAATGATGAAGGCGCTTTCGGTGGTTTCCCGGATCTGTGTCATGCGAATCCTTATGTTCAGGACTGGCTTTGGGGAAGAGATGATTCTGTCGCGAAGTATTATAAAAATGTCATGAAATTCGACGGCTGGCGATTCGATTATGTGAAGGGTTTCGGACCTTGGGTCGTGAATGCGTGGAATTCAAGTGTAGGCGGATTTTCTGTGGGTGAGCTTTGGGATTCTAACGTTAATACGCTGGAGTGGTGGGCGAATAATGCGAATAGTTCAGTGTTTGATTTTGCTGCATATTATAAGATGGATGAAGCGTTTGATAACGGAAATTTAAATGTCTTGAATGACGATATGATGTGGAAAAGAAACCCATATAAAGCGGTGACTTTTGTAGCGAATCATGACACGGATATTATTTACAATAAAACGTTAGCGTATGCTTATATTTTAACCCATGAAGGATATCCTACCATTTTCTATCGCGATTATGAAGAATGGCTGAATAAAGATAAACTGAACAATTTAATATGGATTCACAATAACAAAGCCACAGGAAACACGTCCATTTTGTATACCGATAATGATGAGTATATTGCACGAAGAAACGGCTATAACGGAAATCCGGGATTGGTGGTTTATATCAATAATTCATCAGACTGGCAGGAAAAATGGGTGGATACGAACTGGAGCAATCAGCAGATTAAAGATTTTACAGGAAATTCTACCTGGTATCCTACAACCGCGGCAGATAAACGGGTGAAAATTCAGTGTCCACCAAATTCTTACACGGTTTGGTCTTTGAATCAATAAAATTTTAACGATATATTTAAATAAAAAAAGACTGTTTCAATTTTGAAGCAGTCTTTGTATTTATTTAGCTTAATTACTACCTTGAAGGTTGAGTAAATTGATATCTAAGAAAAAAATCAAACCTCAATAAACTTCCCTCGCTGATGAGGTGTAGGCAGATAACATTTTTGATTTGCCAGTTTCATTCTGTTTCTCGAGATCAGATCATATACTTTATCACTGAAAAACTTGGGGATTGCTTTTCCTATTTTAGAAAGCTTGTAAATTCCTCCCAGTAGATTAGCGATTTGAAGTACTGCACTTGATTTTATAAGATAATATTTATTAGGTTTCCATAGATACATGGTGTTAAAAACAGTCGTTTCCAATCCTCTTTCAGATAAGAATTTTTGGCCGAAATCAGATTGTAAAGAAGCAAACATAAATTTGTCTTCATTATCTCTTTCCAAGATCCATTGTACCCAAAAATTACAAACGCCACATTCTCCGTCGAAAAATACAATATGTTTATTTTGCCAGTTTTCCTGCATGAGTTCTATTTTTAAATTCTTTTTCGTGCTTTAATATGTACAAAGGTAAACAATACCGAACTTATTTATAATGAACCGTAATTGATTTTTACAATATTATTTATAATTCTTTAAAATTAATGAGTTGCTTATTCTTTAAATTGAATTATTCTAAATATCAAAATCTCATCATTATTCCTGTCCAAGTCTTACAAATATTTATTAATTTAAATGCGTATTCCATTTGAAGATGAACTTATAAACAAGATAAAATAGATGTTATAGTTTTTTACTATTGTAAAAATATTTTTAATAGATTGTATTTATTTTAAAACTATTGTAGGTTTGCCTTGTTCTTAAACAGAGAAATTTAATTGTAATCAACATAAAAAATTTAAACGACAATGGAAAAAGATTCAAATGATATCAGCAAGTGCCCGTTTCACAACGGTACAATGAAAAAAGAAAATGTCGCCGGAGGAGGTACTAAAAACCTGGATTGGTGGCCCGATCAATTAAGAGTTGACATTCTTCGTCAGCATTCTTCGCTTTCAAATCCTATGGATGAAGATTTTAATTATGCAGAAGCATTTAAAAGTCTTGATCTGGAAGCGGTAAAAAAAGATCTTCATGCATTAATGACGGACTCACAGGAGTGGTGGCCGGCGGATTTCGGGCATTACGGTCCTTTATTCATCCGTATGGCCTGGCACAGTGCGGGAACGTATCGTGTAGGCGACGGTAGAGGTGGAGCAGGTGCAGGGCAACAGCGGTTTGCACCATTGAACAGCTGGCCGGATAATGTAAGTCTGGATAAAGCAAGAAGGCTTTTGTGGCCTATCAAACAAAAATACGGCAGGAGCATTTCCTGGGCCGATTTATTGATTCTTACAGGAAATATCGCTTTGGAATCGATGGGATTCAAAACATTTGGATATGCAGGAGGTCGTGAAGATGTTTGGGAACCAGATCAGGATGTGTATTGGGGAATGGAAAAAACGTGGCTGGGAGGAGATATTCGTTATGCTCACGGTTCAGAAGGTGTTCCTGGACACGGGGTACTGCCAAGTGATGACAATGCCGACGGCGATATCCATTCCAGAGATTTGGAAAAGCCATTAGCGGCTGTGCAGATGGGATTGATTTATGTAAATCCGGAAGGTCCTGATGGAAATCCTGATCCCATTGCCGCGGCAAAAGATATCAGAGATACCTTCGGAAGAATGGCTATGAATGATGAAGAAACAGTGGCTTTGATTGCCGGAGGGCATACTTTCGGTAAAACACATGGTGCCGGACCGGCAGATCATGTTGGAAAAGAGCCTGAAGCAGCGGGAATTGAAAATCAGGGATTGGGATGGAGCAGTTCTTATAAATCCGGAAAAGGAACGGATGCCATCTCCAGCGGATTAGAAGTTACATGGACTGAAACTCCGACTGAATGGAGCAATTATTTCTTTAAAAACCTTTTTGAAAATGAATGGGAATTAACGAAAAGCCCTGCAGGAGCTCATCAGTGGGTGGCCAAAAATGGTGAAGAGATTATTCCTGATGCCTTTGACCCTGCTAAAAAGCATAGAGCAACCATGTTGACAACGGATTTATCCTTGAGATTTGATCCGATCTACGAAAAAATTTCTAGAAAGTTTTATGAAAATCCGGATGCCTTCGCAGATGCCTTTGCAAGAGCCTGGTTTAAACTGACGCACAGAGATATGGGGCCAAAAGAACGTTATCTTGGTCCGGATATTCCACAGGAGGATTTGATCTGGCAAGATCCCATCCCGGCAGTTGATCATGAATTAATCAGTAATTCTGATGTGGAAGCTCTTAAATCTGAGATTTTAAATTCAGGATTATCAGTTTCCGAGTTAGTGGCAACGGCATGGGCTTCGGCTTCGACATTCCGTGGAAGCGATAAGCGAGGCGGGGCAAACGGAGCAAGAATCCGGTTGGCTCCTCAAAGATATTGGGCAGTTAATAATCCGACTCAGCTTCAAAAAGTATTAGGAACTTTAGAAAATATTCAGAAAGAATTTAATGAAAATCAGACAGGAGGTAAAAAAGTTTCATTGGCTGATTTAATTGTTATTGCGGGAAGTGCAGGGGTGGAAAAATCGGCAAAGGATGCAGGGTATCAAATTATTGTCCCTTTCGCACCTGGAAGAACAGATGCTTCTCAGGAACAGACTGATGTGGAATCAATGGGGTATCTTGAGCCTGCGGCAGACGGATTTAGAAATTATTTAAAAAGAAAATTTGCTGTTTCTACGGAGTCTTTATTAATTGACAAAGCTCAGTTGCTGAATCTTACTGCTCCGGAATTAACCGTATTAGTGGGGGGAATGAGAGCTTTGAATATAAATTTCGACGGTTCAGATCGTGGTATCTTTACAAAACGGCCAGGAGTTTTAACCAATGATTTCTTCGTAAATCTGTTAAACATGCAAACTCAATGGAAATCTGTTTCAGCAGATAATGAACTGTACGAAGGAACAGATCGTTCTACAGGTGAGAAAATGTGGACAGCGAGCCGTGCAGATTTAGTTTTTGGTTCCAATTCTGAATTGAGATCAATTGCTGAGGTATATGCAAGTTCTGACGCTAATGAAAAATTTGTAAAAGATTTCGTTTCAGCTTGGGTAAAAGTGATGAATGCAGATCGTTTTGATTTAAAATAATCTGAGATTCATATCATACAGAAGGTAGCTTTTTTAAAGCTGCCTTTTTTTATTTTGAATATACTATATAAACCTGAGTTTGATCGGTAAGATATTCTACCTGGCCAATAGGGATAGGCTTCAGCCCAATGATACGTATCTTAATAACCATAAAATCAAAATTTTAAATTATTGATTTTAATCGAACTCAGGTTATAAAGGTGACCTGTCGTTTCTTATGACACTTAGGACTTGTTATTTTTAACAGAACAATCCTTTACTATTTTCATGGAGTGTTCTTTTTTCATTGAATTCAATGGAGATTTTAATATATTTATCCCGCTTTATAAAAATTAGATTTAAACGGTTTTCTTGATGAATGGAAGAATTTAGACAACATATCGAAAAATTATCGCCTCTCACAGAGGAAAAGTTTAATTATATTCTCTCTTTTTTTAAGTCTAAAAAAATAAAAAGGCATCGGTTTCTAATTCAGGAAGGGGATTCCGTTCATTTTGAATATTGTGTGGTGAAGGGATGTCTGAAGGCTTCTGTGATGTCTGAAGACGGGAAAGACCGTATTGTTCGGTTTGCTATGGAAGATTGGTGGATCAGTGATTACGATGCTTATTTTAAGAAAAAGAATGCCACACTTACCGTTGAATGTCTTGAAGACTGTGAATTGCTGGTGCTTAGTTTTGAAGACCGGGAGAGACTTTGTAATGAATTACCCGAAATGGAATATTTCTTCCGAAAAAAAATTGAAGCAGCCTATGCCGCTTTCCAAAGACGTTTGGTTTCTTTGCTTTGTAATGATGCCAAAGAACGGTATGAAATTTTTCTTCTGCAATATCCGATGCTGATTCAGCGGGTTCCCAAGTCGATCATCGCTTCCTATCTGGGGATTTCCCGAGAGACATTAAGCCGCATTTCAAAGCCTTAAATTTGATCTATATCAGATGAAAACGGTGATGTAAGTCATTTGTTACCCTGTTTTTTATCAAAATCTTTGCTTTTGCATTAAAAATAGATGCTGATTCACTATGAATATAAAAACAAAAGGCTACATTTCGGCTCTTATTTCTTCAGTTTCCTATGGCTTGATTCCTTTGTTTATCCTGCCTCTGAAAACCATTGGGTTTCCCATGAATATCACCTTGTTTTACAGGTTTTTTCTTTCTGCAATATTCATTCTTCCCTTGCTGATCTACAAAAAAGAGTCGCTGAGAATTTCCGGAAAAGAAACCCTGACTTTGTTTATTTTGGGAGTTTTTTTTGCACTGATGTCAGAATTTCTTTTTATGGGTTACGACTACCTCACACCGGGAATTGCGTCAACGATATTTTTCGTTTATCCGGTAGTGGTGGCTTTGATTGTCTTTTTTGTTTTTAAAGAAGCGATTACGAAGCTCACGGTTTTATCATTATTTATAACGATTTTCGGTGTTTTTATTTTAAGTGTCAAAGATTCGGTTTTTGATATTAATATCCTGGGATTAGGTATTGCAACGTTAAGTGCTGTTTTTTATGCATTGTATATCGTAACGGTAAATAAAGTGAAAATTAGAGGCTCCAGTCTGAAGATTACATTTTATTCTATGTTGTTTTCTTCTTTTTATTATTTGGTGAAAGCACAGGTAATGGGCGATTCATTGCTGATTCCTGAATTAGATATTTTCTGTAACCTTTCCCTTTTTGCACTGGTTACCACGGTTCTTTCGATACTCACTTTAGTGTATGCAATTAAAATGATTGGTTCAACGCCAACCTCTATTATGGGAGCTTTGGAGCCTATCGTGGCTGTGGCTGTGAGTGTGTTGTTTTTCGGTGAAGATTTTAGGGTCAATTTAGCTGTTGGAGTATCTTTAATTACTTTTGGTGTTTTATTGAGTATTGTTTCCGAAAAAAAGAAGGGACAGCAGATAGAGAAAAGTAATAACGGTAAGATTTCACAATAGGGGGCATCCTATACTGTAAGTGACGCTGAAACTAAAATAAAGATCCGGCTGGAAGCATGCGGAATACTGATGCTAAAAAATCAAAGAAAATGACAATGTTAATGGGTATCCATCTGTGTACATTAACTCTTCCCATCTATAAAGCATAAGGTCGGAAATCAAAAAAATATGATGTCCCGACCTTCATTCTAAGTTCTGAAATAATTTGTATTATGTCATCCGGGCAAGTGTAGGCTGTTTTTCTAGTCTGCGGCTGCGGCTGGTGACGGCTTGGAAATGGGAGTGTTATTAACTCTGGTTTGAGATGTTTCCATTATCGACACCTGTAATGCTGATGCTCGTTGGTGTTATCAACTGTATGCCATCCGCATCCAGTCTTTCCTTTATTTTTAAATAAGCCTCACTTTTAAAGTGGGTGATGTTGGCGCCAACTTTCATCCAGAATTTAGCCTGAAGCGTAAATATACCCTGTTTTAAATCTGTGAAGATTACCTCCGCACTGTCCGAACGGTCAATATCTTTTAAATTTTTAAGTACTTCCATCATGCCTTTCTGAGCTATGGAAATATCTTCATCAGCAGGAATTTCAAAATTTAAAATAATTCGGCGTTGTGGTGAAGCGGTAATATTGGAAAAGGGTGCGTTAAAAATGACCTGATTCGGAATATAAACCTTTCTACCATCATCCGTAATAATTTTTGTGGTCAGAAAGCCAATTTCCGAAACCGTTCCAGAGTTGGCGCCAATACTGATATAGTCTCCTACTTTAAAAGCTTTATCGATACCGATAAGCATTCCCGAAAAAATGCTGGATACCAGATCTTTCAAAGCTACCCCGGCAATCACCCCGGCAACTCCCAGACTCCCAATGAATTTCCATAGAAAACCGCTGAATCCCATAATTTCCAGAGAAATAAAAGTCCCCATGATCATAATAATGAACCTGAAAACACCAATCAGGGTGACCAGTGAACTTTCCTTCTGGCTTTTAGGAAACAGTTTGTGAAATATTTTTACTGAAATTTTACTGAGGTACTTACTGGTAACTAAGAAGAAAGAAAAAACAAGAATTCCTACAATTAATTTGGGCGTAAGCTCCGCAAATTTCATATACCAGCTTTCCAGCACTCTGTAAACCACATCTACATACCTTAAACTCTCTTTTTCCATGAATTGAAACTTTTTTTATTTAAATATATAAATTTTCAGCAAAAATTTTGCCAGTTAGAAAAAGTCTACTAAATTTGTAGACTAATAAAAACAACGTATTATGTCAATCAAACTAGGAGATATTGCACCGAATTTTCAGGCAGAGTCATCTGCAGGTAACATTGATTTTTATACTTATTTAGACAATTCGTGGGGAATTTTATTTTCTCATCCGGCGGATTATACACCGGTCTGTACAACAGAATTAGGTTTTACCTCAAAATTAAAATCTGAGTTTGATAAAAGAGGAACCAAAGTTATTGCTTTAAGTGTAGATGGTGTAGAAGATCATCAAAACTGGATAAAAGATATTAATGAAACCCAGAATACAGATGTACAGTTTCCTATTATTGCCGATAAAGACAGAAAAGTTTCAGAATTGTATGATTTTATTCATCCGAATGCTTCTGCGACAGCGACCGTTCGGTCATTATTAATTATTGATCCTGAAAAAAAAGTTCGTCTGATTATTACATATCCTGCTTCTACAGGAAGAAATTTCAACGAGATTATCCGCGTTCTGGACTCTCTTCAGTTGGTTGATTCACATAAAATTGCTACCCCTGTGAACTGGAAAAATGGAGATGATGTAATTATTCCCCCTGCGGTTTCTACAGAAGATGCGAGGAAAATTTTCCCAAAAGGGGTTACAGAAATAAAGCCGTATCTACGATATACGCCCCAACCCAATACATGATTTATTTGATTTTTTATAGTTTAGTTTTAATTTGTAAGAAAATCGCCTCGAAAATATTTTCGAGGCGATTTCATTTTATATAGGTTAGGTAATTAAATTACTTAACGTCGTTAGCAATCTGCTTAGCTTTAGAAGTAGGCAAATAAATACTGAAACCAAGGTTGAATGTAATATTAGACGTTAAACCTGTGTTCCCGAAACCTGTTACCCCAGCATATTTTACTAAACCTTCTAAACCGATGTTCGGAGTAATAAAGTAAGAATAACCAGGACCTACCCCAAAGTCAAGACCTGTTGTAGAGTTACCTCCTTTGCTGATAGAATAACCACCAACACCTACATTACCTTCGAAGAACCATCTTCCGTGGTTTAATAAATTGTCTACACCTTGCTCTCCCGGAGAAAGATAGTAACGTCCTAAAGCACCTACTCCATAATCAAATCTGGTATTTGATGTGTTTGATGATTTACCAATACCTAAATTTACATATCCCCCAACAGCTACGTTGTCTTCAATGAAATAAGCACCTTTTGGCTGAAGATTAATCTGATATCCACCACCGGTATTTAATCCGAAATTACTTGTTACCAAGCTGCTTCCTACCATCCAGTTTCCTTTTTGAATCTGAGCATTCATGGAAGTTGTTAATCCTGCTGCTCCTAGTATACCTGCTAGAATTAGTTTTTTCATAATTTATAATTTTTATTAATTAATGTTTATTATTCTAAAACTAGTGAGATTCAATATGCGTGCCAAAAGCTTTATTTTCAGATAATTTTCTTAAAATAATGTTAAATTTAACAAAATTGATAATTGTTTTTTTTAACATTTAAAATAAAAAATTCGCAAAATTATATTAATAATAAAATAATAGAAATAATAATACCTGAAATGGTGAAAATTATTCCTCGTTTGAATATTTTGGTTTTCGGTTTGAACATCCAAAAGCTGGAAATCACAAAAAATAATAAGGCAATCCCAAAGAAAGCATTTAAGGGTGACAAAGAGTCCTTTGATTTGGCTTTGTGTAGTTTAGCCATTTTGTCAAGTAGATAAGGAAGTTCTTTTTTTGTGTATTTTGCCTCTCCTGTAGAAGGGGTATAGGTGCCCTCTTTAAATTTAAGAATATCTCCTTCCTGCTTTTCTATTTCAAAGTTTTTGATGTTTAGCGCTTTGCTGATCTCTTTCTCGGAAAGGTTCTTCTCTATTACTTTTTCATAAGACTGTTCTTTTTTCAGAAAGTCGGTGTCTCTGTAGATCAGCAGAACCCCGCTGATGGCGTATACCGCCATGATACCCGCGAGAAAATAACCCAGGTACCGATGGGTGATTCTCATAAAACTTCTCGTATCCTTAATCTTATCCATAGGTAAATTGTTTTGCTTTTAAAGGTTAAATTAAAAAATGCAAATTTGCAACTTCCGTTTTATAAAAAGAAATTATAGTGATTATAAATTGATAAAGGCTCTGTAAAGGGTTTTAACTTTAAAGGTACTGTACTGATTACCGCTTTTAATAAAAAAGTAAAAGTAATGGGATGAACTGAAATAAATATCCCGTGAGATTCTAACGGGAAAGTTCTGCGTATGATGCATATCCCAAAATGAATCATCAAGGATGTGCTAAAAATAATTATAAATATATTTGTTAAAAATAAAATTATGCAATTGGTAAAAGTCGGGCTTTGTGCCTTTGGAATGAGTGGGAAAGTTTTCCATGCTCCCTTTTTAAAAGAACATCCGGGATTTTTTATGTCGGCTGTGGTAGAAAGAAGTAAGGAAGAGTCAAAAGAAAAATATCCCGATGCAGAAATTTTTCGTTCCGTCGAAGAAATGTTGCAGCATGCAGATATCGAACTGGTTGTGGTGAATACGCCTGTTCAGACTCATTTTGAATATGTAAAAATGGCATTGGAGGCAGGAAAGAACGTTGTGGTGGAAAAACCTTTCACCGTGAATGTTTCAGAAGCAGAGCAGTTGGCAAAATTAGCTGAAGAAAAAGGTCTTTTTCTAAGTGTTTACCAAAACAGAAGATTTGACCGTGATTATCTTCAGGTTCAGAAAGTGATCAGTGAACAAAAATTAGGAACTATTAAAGAAGTGGAAATTCGTTTTGATAGATTCCGTACCGAGCCAAGTGGAAAATCTCACAAAGAAAATCCAAATGAAACGGGTTCAGGTTCTCTTCACGATTTAGGGGCGCATTTGGTAGATCAGGCAGTTCAGTTATTCGGTTTTCCGGAAAAGCTTTTCGCAGATGTTTTTTCTATGAAAGGAATTGAATATGCCAACGATTATTTTGAAATTTTATTGTATTATAAAGATGAATTAAGAGTGAGGTTAAAATCTTCCGTGTTTAGTAAAGAAGCTCATTACGCCTATGTTCTGCATGGAAGCAATGGTAGTTTTTTACAGGAAAGAACAGATAATCAGGAAAATGAACTGGTAGCCGGAGCAGTTCCTGAATATGGTAAAGATTGGACGTTACCTTTAAAAGAAGCAGATGGAATCCTGAATTATTTAAATGAAAATAAAGAAACAGAAAGAATTCTTACCTCAAGCGAGGCCGGAAATTATATGAACTATTATCAAAACATTTATGAGCATATCGTTTTCGGATATTACTTGCCATCACCGGCAGAAGAAGTGATTCTGAATATGAAAATTATTGATGCTGCGTGGGCGAGTTCGAAAGACGAGCGGGTAATTACATTTGAATAGAGTTTGAAAGTATTAGCGTGGGAGAGTTTTAGAGTAGGAGAGTTGTAGAGGCTGTATCTTAATTAAATTAATTCAGACAATTTATTTAAAATACGGATACTCCTCAAACTTATCTACTCTACAACCCTCTCACTCTAAATTCATTATATTTCCTGAAGCTCAAGCCATCTCATTTCGTGGTTTTCCAATTTCTCGGAAAGTGCTTCTAATTCAGCTGAAAGTTTGGCTATTTTTTCGTAATCCGTTTCATTGTTCAACTGCTCAAGGATCTTCGCACGTTGTTCTTCCAACTGAGGAATTTCCTTGTCAATAGTCTCTAATTCTCTCTGTTCTTTGAAAGAAAGTTTTCTTTTTGGAGCCTGAGGCGTAGCAACTGGCGTAGGTTTAGGAACTGGCGCTTCTGCTTTTTTCTCAACAACTGCTTTCGGTGTTTTATCTTCTAATTTTAAATTTTCTCTGTATTCTGAGAAATTCCCTATAAAATCCCGGATTTTTCCTTCTCCTTCAAACGCTAAAATATGGTCAACAATTCGATCCATAAAATATCGGTCGTGAGAAACAATAATTAAACTCCCCTGGAAATTCAATAAGAAATTTTCGAGTACCGTCAATGTCGGAAGATCCAGGTCATTCGTAGGCTCATCACATATTAAGAAGTTCGGATTCTGATATAGAATGTACATCAGGTGTAATCTTCTTTTTTCACCTCCTGAAAGTTTTGAGATGGGCGAATATTGAGTTTGGTCATCAAATAAGAATAATCTTAAAAACTGTGATGCCGAAATCGTTCTTCCATTGGCCAAAGGAAAGTTTTCAGAAATTTCTTTGATAAAATCGATGACTCTTTCCTCTTCTTTATATTTAAGTCCTTTTTGTGAAAAATACCCGAATTTGATGGTTTCTCCGGTTTCTATTTCTCCGGAATCTTTGGGTTCAAACCCTTGGATAATATTTAATAAAGTAGATTTCCCGGCGCCATTTTTTCCTACAATCCCTATTTTTTCACCTCGCTGGAACTGGTAGCTGAAATCTTTCAATAATAATTTTTCACCGTAACTTTTAGAAATATTTCTTAGTTCTAAGATCTTATTTCCCAGTCTTTTCATTTCGAAATCGAGTTCCAGAGATTCTTTTCTCGTGTCGGTTTTTGCTATTTTTTCCGTTTCGTAGAAGTCCTCCTGTCGGGATTTTGATTTTGTTGTTCTTGCTTTAGGCTGTCTGCGCATCCACTCAAGCTCTTTTCTGTAAAGATTATTGGCTTTGTCGATGGTTGCATTCATATTATCCTCACGAATCATTTTGTTTTCAAGATAGGTGGCGTAAGAACCATTATGGAAATACAGATTTTTGTCTTCCATTTCCCAGATAATTCCACAAACCGCATCCAGAAAATATCTGTCGTGGGTTACAAGTATCAACGTGATTTTTGCTTTACTCAGATAACTTTCCAGCCATTCTACCATTTCCACATCAAGGTGGTTGGTCGGCTCATCCATAATCAATAGAGTATGGCGGTGTTCAGCTCTGGTTTCTGTCAATAGTTTAGCCAGTGCCACACGCTTGATCTGACCTCCGGAAAGAGTTCCCATTTTCGCCGTCAGATCCGTGATCTTTAGCTGAGAAAGGATTTGTGCCATTTCATTTTCCAGATCCCAGGCTTTGTGAATTTCCATTTCTGCCAAAGCTTTTTCAATGAAATCATAATCCGTGGAAAGAAGCGACTGATGATAATTTTTCAGAGCCTGAATAGGTGCCGAATCTAAGGTCATCATAAACTCATCGATGGTAAGATCAGAATCAAATTCGATTTCCTGATCAAACAAAACAACCTGAATATCTTTATTAATTTTTACCGTTCCGCTGTCTGCAATTTCCTTGCCCATTAAAATTTTAAGAAGGGTAGACTTTCCGCTTCCATTTTTGGCAACGATGGCAATTTTATCTCCTTCATTTACATGAAAAGAGATATCCTCAAACAAAACTTTAATGCCGTAAGATTTGGTAAGGTTTTCTACAGAAACGTAATTCATTGGAATGTAATGGTTTGATATTTAATTTCAATTGAGCCGCAAAAGTACGAAAATGTAACAAGAAAACTTTTAAATAAAGCCTCTGAGAATATGCGATTTTGAATTTTGTTTGTGGTTGAAATAAACAACAAATTGCTATTGGGTTTGAATTATTATTCAATGGATGGTGTTTTAATTGTGATATTGTGATTAAAATTAACAATGTTTTAAATTAAATACATTTTGTATTGATTTTTAATGTAGCTTTATTATAACATATTATAAAATTAAAACTATGATGCAAATTAACTATTGGGCTATTTTCGTAGCTGCACTTGTTCCATTAATAATGGGATTTATCTGGTATCATCCCAAAATTTTTGGTAGAATCTGGATGGAAGAATCCGGATTGACAGAAGAAAAAATGAAAGGCTCTATGATTGGTGTCTTTGTTTTCTCTGTGATTTTATCCTTATTGATGGGGCTTTTTCTTCAATTTGTCACTATTCATCAGTTTGGAGCACTGGGAATGGTAGGCGGAGATGAGCTGAATGCTAATGATTCTTATCACGCGTTTATGAAAGACTATAAAATGGCCTATCGCTCTTTTGGACACGGGGCTTTACATTCTTTCATGGCAGGATTTTTATTTGTTTTTCCGATGACGGCAATCAATGCAATGTTTGAAAGGAAATCCTGGAGATATACGATGATTAATTCTGCTTACTGGACAATTACCATCACCATTATGGGCGGAATTATCTGCGGCTGGTATGCGGTAGACGGTTTTCATTGGGTAACACAAAAATAATTTGAACATATTTAAAAGATAAGGCTACTTTTGCGTAGCCTTTTTTATGTCATATACTTTGAAAATTTACAGTAAGACTTCTGATTTGCCTGAAAATTGGAATGCCATCGTTGGAAATCATAATATCATGCTTTCCAAAGAATATTTTTGTGTTCTTGAGGTCTCGAAACCAGAGAATATGGAATGTTTTTTTTTCGGATTTTTTCAGGATGATCAATTGATTGGCGGCGCTTTGTTTCAGTATTTGGATTTTCTTCAGCATAAAACGTTTCAGAAAAATGAGATGTTGTGTGATATGCGGAATTTTACAGCCAGACAATTCAGCAAAGATGTGATGATTCTCGGAAATAATATGCTGACGGGACAAAACGGGTTTTATTTCGATGGTTCGAAAGTTACCATAGAAAAGATGGTTTCACTTCTGGACGAAGCCGTCTGCAGAATGCAGAAGGAAATCCGAAAAACAGACTTGGTTATTTATAAAGATTATCAGTCTAATTTTGTAAAATATTTTCAGGATAAAAACCACGAATCGTATTTCAGGTTTTCAGTGCAGCCCAATATGATGATGAGGCTCAGGGAAAATTGGAAAAATTTCAATGATTATTTGAGTGATTTTTCTAAAAAATACCGCGACAGAGCTAAATCTGCGAAGAAAAAATCACTTGGCATTATAAAACAGGAACTGAGCTTATCTGATATCAGAAAGCATCAGCATACCATGAATGTTCTATATCAAAATGTTGCTGAAAATGCTCCTTTCAATACTTTTTTTCTCGCTGAAAATCATTTTGAAAAAATGAAAGAATGCCTGAATAAAAATTTTAAAATTTTCGGATATTTTTTTGATGATAGGCTTGTCGGTTTTTATACCTTAATTCTTAACTCAAAAGATATTGATACCTACTTTTTAGGGTACGATAAAGAAATTCAAAAACAGATGCAGCTTTATCTGAATATGCTCTTAGATATGGTTGAATTTGGAATAACTCAACAGTTTTCAAGAATAATTTTCGGAAGAACGGCTTTAGAGATAAAGTCAACAATCGGAGCAGAACCGTTTGAAATTTTCGGATTGATCAAGCATAATAATTGCGCCATTAATCCATTTATGAAAAATATTTTTCCGTCTCTTTCCCCGAAAATAGAATGGATTCAGAGAAAACCTTTTAAATAGTTTATGTTGTTGCATTTTCTGTGAAGTATGTTTTTAAGTAAATTTAACTAAAACGGAATTAATTTTAATATCATATTATGAGTAATTGTTGATAAAAATTTTGATTTTTGCCGCAAACTTTTAACATGAAAAAATTCAATATTCTATTTCTTTTATTCTCTACTTTATATTATAATGCGCAGATCATTTCCGGAACGGTTATTTCCAATGATGAAAAAAGACCAATCCCTTATGTGAAAATAGGTGTGGAAAAAGAGTCGACCGGCGTGATCTCAGATGAGAAAGGGAATTTTACCATTGATCTTTCAAAGTCAAATGCTTCCCATAAAGTAAAAATAGATGTTGCCGGTTACGAAAGTTTTTCAGAGAATATTAAAGATTTCATTCAGCAAAATCCACGAAAAATTATTTTAAACGAAAAAGTAAAGGATATTCAGGAAGTGAAAATTGCACCGAAAAAATTAGTTGATAAAAATTGGGGTGTTAAGACCAAAACAAAGAGCATAATGTACTCTTTAAACAAAGATTCGTCGCCTGAAGATTATTTGGAAACTGCTTTGGAATTTAATACAAACAAAAGAGCAAAAATTAAAAATATTAATCTGAATGTTGTAAAAATAGATTCTGAACAGCCTATTTTAATACGTTATAGTATTTACTCAGAGAAAAATGGTTTTCCGGATAAAAATATTCTAAATGAGGAGATTACAGTAAAATTAACGGAAGATAAGCTGAAGGACGGTACTTTTACGCTTGATGTAAATGATCGTAATATTTGGTTGCAAGGAAAATTTTTCGTAGGAATACAATTTTTAAGAAAAATTGAGGGTGGAATAAAAATTAGTGCAGCATTATTCAGAACGGGATATATTCGAGAGTTTTATGGTGACTGGAAAAAAATGTCTATCGCAGCTCCGGCAATTAATATTGACGTAAAAGTGGATAAGAGCGGAAAAAATCTCAAAGACGAAGTGAAAGATAACAGCGACAGAGCTTCAATGCTTACTCCGGATCTCAGCCAGTACAATATGGAGTCTGAAGCTTCTATTTACGGAAGAAATGAAACGGCAGGAAAAACGGTGAAACTGAATGATGCAGCATTATATTACGAAACCTATGGCGAAGGAGAGCCTCTTATTTTACTTCATGGAAACGGCGGTAGCATCAAAGAGTTTTACAGGCAGATTCCTGAGCTTTCAAAGCAATTCAAAGTGATCGCCATTGATACCAGATCTCAGGGGAAAAGTGAAGACCTTACGAAAGGGAATTTAACCTATAAGATCTTTGCTGATGATCTTAAAAATATAATGGATCAATTGAATTTGTCTAAAGCCAATATTCTGGGGTGGAGTGACGGTGGAAATACAGGACTTGAATTTGCTTTAAAATATCCTCAAAACGTAGAAAAATTAATTATCATTGGTGCGAATGCTTATCCGCAAGGCGTTGACGGAGAATTATTGAAAAATTTTAAAAGCAAAGTGAAATTCATGGAGCTTTCTCAACAGGCAGAATATAATAACGAAAAAAGATTACTGAATTTAATGTTAAATGAACCTAATATTACCAAGAAATCCTTAAATACAATAAAAAGTAAGGTCTTTGTAATTGCCGGGGAGAATGATGTTATCAGAAAAGATCATACAGAAATGCTGGCTAAAGAAATTCCGAATGCAAAACTGAAGATTTATCCGAAGGTTTCTCATTATCTTCCTTTTGAAATTGCGGATGAACTGAATAAAGATGTGATTGATTTTTTGAAGAATTAAATTACTAAATCAAAATATAAAAAACACTTTCGAACGGCTCGGAAGTGTTTTTTGTTTAATCTAAAGTCAGTCTTTTTAAAGACCATGAACTGCCATTGTAAATATCCAGATCTACTTTGGTGTTAATGCCTTGTACGATTCCGTTTTCGGTGAACTGCCAAAGATCCCAGTCGCTGTCCGGAGATGGAGTAGGGACGTCATTATAATTGGCCAGCCAGAGCGGATAATCATCAAAATCGCCTTTCAGAAAATCTTTATAATAATGATAATAGGTGTAAATAATTGGCTTTTCACCATAGGTTTCTTCCACGATTTTACACCAGATTTTTAAATCCTCCACGAGCTTTTTGTTGGTTTTACGTTTCGGAATCTTTTCAATATCAAGTATGGGAGGTAGGTCTCCACTTTCCAGTTTTACGTTTTCTAAAAAATTATTAGCCTGAATGACCGGATCTTCATCAGCGCGATAAAAATGATAGGCACCGCGGATAAGATCATTTTTTTTAGCCTGCTCCCAAAACTCATCAAAATGTTTATCGGCATTACGATTCCCCATGGTGGCTCTCATCACCACAAATTCCAAGGGAATTGTTTTATTTCCGATGGTCAAACTGTCCCATTTGATGTCTTCTCGGTTTTGATAATGTGAAATATCAAAACCATATGTTTTATCAAGGTTATTGGACAATATTTTCTGAATTCTTAAGGTTTCAGTTTCGTTGTTGTGAAGCTTTTTATGTGTGAATTTATTAAAGTAAAGGGCGTAATAGTAACTGATTGATTGTTTTAGATATAACCCCGTTCCGATTAATGCAATAATCAAAATAGCCAATACCACTTTGCGACGGAAAAAATAGTTCTTTCGTCGGTTATTATGGAGCCTTTTGGCGGTCTTTTTGCTGTACTTTTTCGGTGACATAAAGTTTTACAAAACTAACTTTTTTCACTACTAAATGCTAAATAAAATCAGTAAATTTGTATACTATGGAAACACGCGAAAAGATCATCATTATAGGAGGAGGATTTGCGGGGCTGCAACTTGCAAAAACATTAAATAACAAGAACAAAAAAGTCATTGTTTTAGATCGGGTAAACCATCATATGTTTCAGCCTCTTTTCTATCAGGTGGCGTGTGGAAGGATAGAACCTTCCAATATTTCTTTTCCTTTCCGGAAGATTTTCCAGCAGTCCAGAAATACACAGTTCCGGATGACAGAAGTACGCGAAATAGATGCGGCAAACAATAAAGTTATTACGGAAGAAGCGGAATTTACTTACGATAAGCTCATCATTGCCACCGGCTGTAAAACCAATTTTTTTGGAAATAAAGATCTTGAAAATAAAGCTTTCGGGATGAAAAATACCCAGGAAGCAATTGGGATTCGTAATCACGTTTTAATGACCTTTGAAAAACTGATCATTGAGAAAGGGCGAAGTGATGACGGAAACTGGAATATTGTGATCGTAGGAAGTGGTCCTACCGGAGTTGAACTCGCGGGAGCTTTTGCTGAAATGAAAAAGGAAATTCTTCCACGAGATTATCCTTTTATGAATTTTGACCATTTGAATATTATTCTGGTGAGCTCTACAGAAAAGCCTTTAGCAGTAATGAGCTCCGAGGCTCAGGAAAAATCTGAAAAATATCTGAAAGAGCTGGGGGTTACTTTTCTCAGTGAAGAATATGTGACAGATTACGACGGTGACAAAGTACACATGAAAAGCGGGAAAACAATTGCTTCCAACAACGTCATCTGGGCAGCGGGAGTTACCGGGAATGTAGTCGACGGTTTTCCGGAAGATAAATTGATAAGAAACAGATATATTACAGATCGTTATAATAAGATAAAAGGATATGATAATATTTTTGCCATTGGGGATATTGCTTATATGGAGACTCCAAAATATCCGCACGGACATCCTCAGGTGGCGAATGTAGCGATTAATCAGGCAAAGAATCTGGGTAAAAATCTTTTAAAGAAAACAGCTGCCGATTGGGTGGAGTATGAATACAAAGATCAGGGCTCATTGGCTACTATCGGAAAGCACAGAGCCGTCGTAGATCTCCCTTTTATAAAATTTCAGGGATTTTTGGCCTGGTATTTCTGGATGTTCCTACATTTAATGCTAATTTTGAGCGTTCGAAATAAACTGGCCGTGTTCTTCAACTGGATGTGGAGTTATTTCAACAAAGATTCGTCTTTACGACTCATTATTTTACCTAATAAGAAAAACGAAACAGTACAATGAGAATTGATATAATAAGTGTACTTCCAGAATTAATGGAAAGTCCTTTTCAAACTTCTATTTTGAAAAGAGCAATGGATAAAGGTCTGGCCGAAGTACATTTTCATCAGCTGAGAGATTGGGGACTTCACAAGAAGAAGCAGGTTGATGATGAACCTTACGGTGGCGGTGCAGGAATGGTGATGATGGTTGAACCTCTGGATAACTGTATTTCTGAGCTTAAATCGCAGAGAGAGTATGATGAGGTAATCTATCTGACGCCGGATGGTGTTACTTTAAATCAAAAAATAGCGAATACGCTTTCTATTAAAGAGAATCTAATCTTTGTATGCGGTCATTATAAAGGGATCGATCAGCGTGTGCGAGATCTGCACGTGACAAAAGAAATTTCTATCGGAGATTATGTGCTGACCGGTGGTGAGCTAGCAGCCTGTGTTCTTGCTGATTCTGTCATCAGACTGCTTCCCGGCGTGTTAAATGATGAACAAAGTGCTTTAACCGATAGTTTTCAGGATGATCTGTTATCTCCTCCTATTTATACCCGTCCTGAAATTTATAAAGGTCTGGGGGTTCCAAAAGTTCTTTTAAGTGGCAATTTTGGCAAAATTGAAGAATGGCGTCATGATGAAGCGGTGAGAATAACAAAAGAAAAACGTCCCGATTTACTATGATAATTGGTAATAAAGTTAGTTTTCAGGATTATAGTTCTATAAATCATTTTTTAATTGGAATGATAATTGTTATAAATGCGTTTGAAGTTAAAATATTATCTTTTATAGGCCTTAAATGAGTTATTTTTTTTCTTAAATTTAAAAAAATATATTCTATTTTATTTTAAGAAAAAAGTAATTAATTTCAAATATGTTGAAATTTTTAACCAAATTAACCATTGTGGTTAAACGTTTTTTCTAAAATGTGACTATTTGAATATAAAATAAATATGAAAATATTGTAAATAAATTAATCATATTTAAAAAAAAATAATAAATTTACATCAAGAAAAGTGTAGTATAAACTTTAGGAAAGAAATGCGTGTTGATGGAGCTGTTCTCTTTTTATAATGTAGAAAATTTATTTTTACCGGATCCCCCGCCCAAACATAAGCTGGATCCCACGATATCGGGATTGAGGAATTGGGATGAAAAGCGATACAAGAACAAGCTCTTTAAAATTTCACACGTTTTTCAGCTAATGAAAGAAAAAAATGGTAATTTGCCATTTATCATAGGTCTTTCTGAAGTTTCCGGAAGGAAAGTACTGGAAGATCTTGTGCAGCTAGAACCTTTTAATTCTCAATACGGAATTGTTCATTACAATTCCATGGATGAAAGAAAGGTCGATGTTGCCATGTTATATGATAAGGATAAAATAGAGGTAATAGATTCAGAAACGATTACTTACTTCTTTGAAATTATAGATAAAAACACAGAGAATTACGATACAACTAGGGATGTACTTTATTCAAAAGTGAAATATAAAGGAGCTGTCCTAAACATTTTTATTGCGCACCTTCCCTCTAAGCGCGAAAAGGATGTTAACAGACCCAAAAGAGCCTTTATACTCTCAGAAATTCGGGGCAGAATTTTGAGCCTTCTGGATAAAGATAAGGAACATGTAATTCTTTGTGGTGACTTTAACGAAAACCCAGATGATGAAAATTTGAAAAAAATTCTCTTCGATGATAGCCAGATAAAGGTGTTGGAAAACCCTTTTGAAGCGCTGTTTTCTGCCAGAAAATATTCTACTTTTCATTACAAATCCGGACTGTTGTTTGATCAGATTATTTTGTCAAAATCTTTATTTGACGGTGATGCTGTACTTTGTTTCGAGAAAGCAGGGATCTTTAATTCTGAAAAAATAAGAAGCCGCAACAGGAATTTTGAAGGCCGACCTTTCCGTACTTACGCCGGTACAAGATATTTGGGAGGGTACAGTGATCATTTTCCGGTTTTCGTGGAATTCACAGGTTTATAATATTGTTAATTAAAAACATGAATAATAAAAAAAAGTAGAAAAAATGAAAAATTTAAGCAACGCAAACTATCATTTGGATTCCATTGACAAGGAAATTATCTATATGCTGATGGATAACGCTAAAACATCTTTAGCCCATATCTCCAAAAATGTAGGGATTTCGACAACAGCTGTTCATCAGAGAATAAAAAAACTGGAACATGCAGGGGTTATCGAAAATTCAATTTCTTTTCTGAATCCTAAGAAAATAGGGTATAAGGTAATATCATATATCGGGGTATTTTTGGATCAGCCCAGCCATTACCCGGATGTCGTAAAATCATTGAAAGATATCAATGAAGTCGTGGAAGCTCACTATACTACAGGAAATTATACCATCTTCCTTAAGGTCCTTTGTAAAGATAATGATCATCTTATGCAGATTTTGAGTAAACTTCAAAAGCTGAAAGGGGTGACAAGAACGGAAACTTTCATATCTTTGGAGCAAGGAATTTACAGACAATTGAAAGTATAACAGATTATGAATATTGCGCAATATTTGGATTCAACCTATTTGAAAACTCCTGAACAGTCAGGCCTATCAAAAGAAGAAACTTTAAAAATTAACGAGAAACTTGCTCAGGAAGCTATTGATAATGGTATCTTTGCCGTCATGATTCGTCCAGATTATGTGGCACCGATCAAAAAGTATATTCAGGATAGAAATTCAGATGTTGTCGTAGGAACGGTTATCGGTTTTCATGAAGGAACCTATAATATCGACGAAAAATTGACAGAAGCCGGTAAGGCTATTTCAGACGGGGCCGACGAATTGGATTTCGTAATTAATTACACAGCATATCTGAAAGGAAATCTGGATATCGTAAAGGAAGAATTTGTTCAGTGTACCCGGTTATGTTTACAGCATCATAAAATAGCGAAGTGGATTATTGAAATTGCTGCTTTAAATGATGAACAAATTGCAGATCTTACTCAACATATTTCTCATTGGGCTGAAGAAAATTTCTCAGAAGGTGATGTAGCATCTATTTTCGTGAAATCTTCAACGGGGTTTTATCAAACGAAAGATGGAAAGCCGAACGGAGCGACGTTTGAAGGCATCCAAATTATGCTGAACAATGCAGGAAAGCTGCCGGTAAAGGCTGCCGGAGGAGTGAGAACTCCCGAAGATGCAGAAAGAATGATCAATCTCGGAGTAAAGAGAATAGGTACCTCTTCAGCATTGGCTTTAATTAAAAATGAGTCGGCCTCTGGAACGTATTGAAAAGTCAGATAAATAATAAAAAATAAACCATCAAAATTGACTTTGATGGTTTATTTTTTTATTCTATGCCTCTTGCTGTGCAAGATATTCTTTATAAAACTGTTGGGTTTCTTTAATCAGAGCATCCATTTCTTCTAAAGTAAAAACTTCAAGGAATTTTTTTCTGAAATCTTTGAAGTGAGGAACTCCGCGGAAATAGTTGCTGTAATGCTGTCTCATTTCCACAAGCCCTAATCTTTCGCCTTTCCATTCAGCACTCCATTCAGCATGTTGACGAACCGCCAGTAGTCTGTCTTCGATAGTGGGGGCAGCCAAATGTTCTCCCGTTTTAAAAAAATGTTTGATTTCATTAAAGATCCACGGATACCCGATAGCGGCACGACCGATCATAATCCCGTCACACGCATATTTTTGTTTATATTCCAACGCCTTTTCCGGAGAGTCAATATCGCCATTTCCAAAAATAGGAATTTCAATATTCGGATTTTGTTTGATTCTTGAAATGTGTTCCCAATCTGCTTCACCCTTATACATTTGTGCACGTGTTCTGGCATGAATAGTGAGCGCCTTGATACCTGTTTCCTGAAGCCGTTCTGCAACTTCATCGATGTTAATGGAAGTAGAATCCCAGCCTAATCTGGTTTTTACGGTAACAGGAAGACTGGTTGACCTAACTACGGCTTTCGTTAAGCGGACCATAAGGTCAATATCTTTTAAAACTCCGGCGCCGGCGCCTTTGCAAACTACTTTTTTTACGGGACATCCGAAATTAATATCAACTAAATCAGGATTGACGGTTTCCACTATTCTTGCAGACATGGCCATAGCTTCCTCGTCGCCACCAAAGATCTGGATACCGACAGGACGCTCGTAATCAAAAATATCCAGTTTCTTTCGGCTTTTCATGGCATCACGAATCAAGCCCTCAGAAGAAATAAATTCTGAATACATTAAATCTGCACCATGCATTTTACATAGCTTTCTGAACGGAGGGTCGCTCACATCTTCCATAGGAGCCAGTAAAAGCGGAAATTCCGGCAGTTTTATATTGCCTATTTTTATCATGCTGCAAAATTACAAAATTTTAAACTTCCGAAAATATAATTGTATCTATTAATGTAAGAGATGAGATGGAGGAAGGTTGTAAGGTAAAAGTAAAAAGTAAAAAGTAAAAAGAGCCAAGTAGAGGGATCAGGTGGGAAGATGGAAGTATTGAAGTGGAATATGATGATATTTATTTAAAGTGGTAAAACGTCTAATTATTCAGATTTTTTTTATCATATTTTATTCTTGCGGCAGAAGTATGCGATAATATGTAATTTTGACTCTAAAACTCTAAAACTCTAAAACTCTAAAACTCTAAAACTCTAAAACTCTAAAAGCTCGCCTTCACCTGCATACTTCCAATATGGATGGTTCGCTCTCCGGAGTTTCTTCCTTCGTAATTCAGATTTAATTGCAGGAAAGAATTCAGAGCCTGCTGGATAAATACACTCCAAACCTGGTTTTTTCCGGGTTTCAGACCGTCAAGCATCTGGTTACCGACAATACTGAAATTATTTCCGTTAAAGTTATTGTTAATGAAAGAAAAATTCCCTCTGATAGAAGTTTTCTTGCGCTCCCATTGAATGGTTCCTGTAATGTCAAAAGCCTTTAATAATTCTTCACCGTCCAGCCTTTCTTTTTGTCTGAAAGCAGAGGAGAGCTCAGCCTGAATGGCATCTGTAAATTTATAGGTAGCCTTTGGTTTGGTTTCAAAATTACTTAAATGATAATCTCTTGTGGCAAATAATTGTGATGAATTCTGAATATCGTGCACGGAATTTTCCCAGTCTATCCTGAATTCTTTATTAAACCAGTAGCCTATGTTTACAAAATGAGAAGTTTGCTCGCGTTCTTCATTACTGAAATTGGCATTGATGACATTGTCATTGGCTATAAAACGGTAGTTACCATTCCAACCTGACTTTTCGGTAGGGCTGAACTGAACAGAAGCCAGGATATTTTGATTTTTCAGAATCTGATCATCACTTTTTTCAAAAGGATTGAGTACTAAAACTTTATCTTTTTTATAAAAAGAGTTTTGTGAATTTAAAGAGACATTAAAATTCCAGCGTTTTAAAAAGGCATTTTCAGAATTAAAAATGATGGAAGGATTTACAAATAATGCCAATTGTAACTTGTTTTTATTGGAAGGAATATATCGTACAGAATTCGTGTAAACCCTTATATATTGTGCTAAATCTGAATATTCTGCAATTTCAAATTCATCAAGCTGTTGAACACCATCACCGTTATAATCCGTCCATTTATAAACTCCCTGTCCGTCTGTCACTTTTATATATTGGAACTCTCTTTGTGCTTCCTGGCCATTACCCAATTCATAAAAAGCCTGCAAACGCATTCCGTTTCTGAATAACTGCTGGTTATACAGAATATTTCCGACGACAAAGTCATTATTTCTTGCTGCATCGACATCCTGATTCTGATAAAAGAATTTTCTGTAATGGAGAAGTACGTTAAGCGTTGTTTTTTCACTTTTGATCAACTGACTTTCGGCCATGATTCCCAAAATATTATTCATATTCTGAAGTTTGTTATCACGTACCGAGTCGTTATCGCGCATATAAACTTTGGCTAAAAGCTTGGTTCGTGTACTGTCCCCAATTTTTTTCTGAACAAAGAGTTCCTTCCAGCTGAAGCTTGTAACATCCATTAATTGGGTGTCATTGTATGTTTTTTCATTATGCTCCATACTTCCCCCCAATGTCCAGCTCCCTTTTTTGCCGGAATATTCTGTAGAAGCACCACCCCGGATAAATTTAGTATCCTGAAGGGTCGCGTTGGTTCCGAGGTAAGAGAAATTTCCCTTGGTGAAAAATTTTCCTTTGATCCAGCCAAAGTCCAGATCATTTTTAATCCCTTTATAGGATTCTTTTTCATCCAGATAGTTGATGCGGTAGTTTAAGGTTGATTTATTATTCCATTTATTCAGAAAACTGAAAATAAATCTGTTCTGTGTTCTTCCGCTGAATTCCTGAGCAAGGTTGAAATCTCTGGAGAATTCCACATCATTGATACGGTCCAGAATATGAAATTGCTTGTCAATGTATTGATATTCAAAACTAGGTGTTCCTTTCCAGTTATTTTTCGAGAAGGTTTTATTTCCGAAAATACGTCCCGCGTATCCTAAATTCTGGTCAGAGTCTTTTGATGAAAATAGGTTGAGATCATAATTACTTAATGAGAAATCTGCTCCTATCTTTCCATCTTTCAATGCTACTTCTGTATTCACAGAATACACCTGCGCTTTTTGTGGAGAAGGAAGTTTTCTCACGGCTCTGTAATCTCCTTGATTAGGTCCTACATATTCAAAAACACGTCCGTTATTAGTGGTTTGTGATGTTTTATAATCCCCTAAATTAGCTCCGAAATAGGTGTAAGAGACCTGATAAAGTGTTTCGTCAGCATCGGTGGAAAATTCATAATAATTGCCATTGCCGTTTTGAACTAAACGATATAAAATCTTATTGACATCATAAGGGGTAACTACTCCGGAAGGAGCATACATAAGATCAGGATTATTGCCTGCGTCAGCGAGAATTTGCTCGTCCTCCTTGGAAAGATTTAAAGCTAACGGAGCATTTTTATTGTCATTTTCCATGAACCAATTTAATCCGACTTTGAATTTTTCCCTTTTATGCTCCACTTTTCCTGTAAATAAATACCTGGAATAATTCCGGTTGGTATAGTTATAGGAAATGGTAATAAAGTTCTGCTGGAAAATAGGGCGGAAACTGGTAAATGTGACTTCACCGGTATTGTAATTAATGACATAATCCTGGTTTTCCCCGCGTTTCATTAAAATACCATCAATAAAAACCTGCTCGGAACCTGAAATAAGAGTGATAAACTGTTCCCCGTTTTTCCCTGTTAAACGGTAGGGCCCCTGATTGCCTTCCACCCCCTGAAAGCGGACTCTGTGAAACTCACTTCGGGCAACCCCCATGGACACATCGACAAATGTTTTGTTTTCTTTACCAAATTCAGTCTGAAACTCAAGACCCATACTTCGTCTCTGGAATTTGGCAAAATAGTTTTTAGCTTCAACAAGATCTAAATGTCCGGCTCTTAAGATAGACTTGTCTTTTATATTAAGCTGCATGTATATTTTGTCGAACTCTTCCAGGGTTTGGGTATAACCATCCGCCTGAATAGGAAGGTTGTGATCTGAAATACTTGCTAAGATGGTGACATCTTTTGACAGTCTTCCTGAAATCTGAAGATCCATAGAACTCTGGACGGACTGCCCCTGATTATTACCAAAAGTAATTCCACGGATAATCGAGCCTTTAGAGTTAAGTTCTCCTAAAAATCTTTTTTTATCATTTTTAGCCAACACAGCCTCATCCACGATAATTCTGTTACTGGTTTTAACAAAATCGAGAGTGTCTTTAGCGAAGATGTCCTGCTCCAGTCTTGCAGCCAGTATACTGTCTTTTTTTACAGAGTCCTGAGGAATATTGGGATTCTTCCACGTAAAAGTCTGACCATTTATTGTCAAAAGGCCCATGAAAAATATCACGAATATTAGAAAAAAATTCCGCAAGAACTTAAAAATAATTGGTAAAAATAACTAAAAATTGTTTATAATTAAGATTTTAGCATTATTAACAAAATTTTAGCCAATTTATTGTGTTTAAAGTCTAATTCGAATTATTTTTAAGATTCAAAATGATTAAAAATAAAATTTCGAAACAATGAAAAAACTTTATCTAGCGATGATGATCTGCTTGGCATGTTCAGTTTTCGCACAAATCAGTCTTACCACAATGAATGTGGAGTATACCCAGAATTTTGATGGATTGGTAAGTACCGGTACCGGATCCACAACCCTTACAGAAAACCTCACGGGCTGGAGTATCTTAGAAACGGGCTCTGCTGCCAATACCAGCTATACAGCAGCTAATGGATCTTCAGGCTCAGGAGACACTTATAGCTATGGGGCAGCGGGAGACAGTGACAGAGCTCTCGGAGCAGTAGCCAGTACGAATTTGACATCGCGATGGGGAGCCCATTTTAAAAATGATACCGGCTACAGCATCAATCAACTGCTGGTTTCATACACCGGGGAAGAATGGAGAATGGGAAGCACCGGAAGAACTACACAGGACCAGATTATTTTTGAAATCAGTACCGATGCTGTTTCATTAAGTACAGGAACATGGACCACAGTTTCCGGGCTTTCGTATATGACAACAGATATCTCAGGAAATGCAGGTGCGAGAAATGGGAACAATGATAATTACAGGTCACTGATAAGTTCAACCATTACGGAACTGAATATTGCTCCGGGAGAGCATTTCTGGATCAGATTTGTGGATGTAAATATTCCCGGAAATGATGACGGTCTTGCTGTGGACGATTTTTCACTGACCCCACAGAATTCTTCTTATCTGGGAACCGCAGAACATTTTATTTCCCCCAAAAGCTTCCTGAAAGAAACAATGGTAACCAATGAACTTATATTTGGGATAAAGGCTGAAGTAAAGATATATGACATAAACGGAAAACTTGTTAAAAAGGCATTGGTTACGCCAGGTATATCACTTGATATCAGCGGTTTGAAATCGGGAGCATATATAGTGGCGGGAACTTCGGAAAGCCAATTTCTTTCGGTGAAAATTATTAAGCTCTAATTTTAAGTTATTGTTAATTATCATATGCCGTCAAAATATGGCGGTATATTTTTTCTAGTTTTACACCACTAATTTAAAACTTTACGAAATGAAAAAGATTTATTCGCTTTTTGCTACAGTAATGGTAGTGTCCGGTTTTTTTGCTCAAACTGTATTCAGTGCAACATTTGATGATGTATCAGGAACAGGTGGAAACAGTGGTGGATGGAGTGGAAGTGCAGCTAATGCTGGCTACACTGATGGAAATACTTCTTATACCACAGGAGGAGCATGGGATTTTTCAAAAGTGTATAAAGGAGATCAATGTATTAAGGTAGGAACAGGTAATAGCAAAGGAAGTGTTAAAACTCCTAGTTTCACTTTAACAGGTAACGCCACATTAACTTTCAGAGCTGGAGCCTGGAGTGGAAGCAGTGAGTCAACTACTTTGAAAATTTCTGCTACGGGAGCAACTTTAAGTCAAGCTACGGTAACGATGGTTAAAGGTTCATTTTCCGATTACACTGTGAATATTACAGACGCTACCGGAGATGTTACGCTAACTTTTGAAGGAAATGTTGCTTCTAACAACAGATTTTTCTTAGATGATATTGTGGTAACGTCGGCAGCTGTTTTGGGAGTTTCTGATTTCGCTTCTGCAGCTAAAGGAAACTTTGTGAAAAACACATTTGTTAAAACCAATGAAATTACTTTCGGTTCAGATGTAAAAGATGTAAAGATTTACAATATGTCAGGACAGATTGTAAAATCAGCTTCTGTAAAATCAGGTGCTTCGGTTAATGTAGCAGAACTTGCCAAAGGAAATTATATTGTTACAGGAACTGTAAACAATCAGTCGGTTTCTCAGAGAATCCTGAAAGACTAATCTCAGATTAGAATTTTACAAACATAAACAGCTTCTCTTTTTAGAGAAGCTGTTTTTCGTTTAGCATGTAATGATGGATTTATTATCCCGATCTCAGGTCGAAACGGATCAAGTACAAAAGTTGGGGACTAGGCAAAAAATTTAGATTATGTAAGATGAAATTTTTTGCTCTCGTAGATTTTGCAAATGAAGCGGATTCTTTTCCTTACACTTTACATATTGAAGACGAAGCCCCACCAAGTTTTTTGACAACTCCCGTTTTAAGTCGCACTAAGCCGTTCTATTGATAAAAGACCGGAAAGATGAAGCAAAGAAAATCAACGATATCATCTTTGAAAATCTGTGCGATCCGTGGGAAATAAAATGAGTGCATTCGTGGCGATTATTTTTCAGCCCTCAATTTTATCTTTGATAAAATCCTTGCGATTTAAAATATTAAGCATTCAAAAATACCTTTAGGCCTTCGAAAAACCAACAGAGACAGCATCATCTGCGAATTTAGTACCAACCTCTTCTGGTGGCATTAACAATAGAACCTAAATTAAGTACCAAAGTATATCGGATGCGTCTGGCATAATCTTTAAATCCGGGTTCAAATCCCAGTGAAGACTGAACAGGGAAGTATATTTCGAGGAAATCGGGGATAACTCTTACCTTTATACCACTGTCCCAAATAAACTGGGTGGTCTGATTTTTATTCTTATACATGCCGGCATCTGCATAAACGTGGAAAATTTTCCATACACTGGTGTCAACATTCAGAGAAGTAATCCACTGATTTACAGTTCCAGGAATAAAAGACTTAAAGCCCCCGTCCGCCAAAATATACTGCTGCGATAAGATTCCACTATTGGCACTTTCACCCAGCAGGGTATAAGAAAAAGCGTAATTGGAAACTCTGGAAATACCGTAATTGAACATGGCATTTCTGGTCTCATTTCTGGCAAAATATCCGGCAAATGCTCTTACACTCAACTTTTGCTTTGGTGCAAACTCCCATCGGTAAAGCCCTTCTGCGGTAATTTTATTAAAATCTTCCATCCCCTGAGTACTGATGCTTAAACTTTTTTCATGAATCATCTGACTGTCGGTGTACCCATAGCCTAAGCTCCAGAGATTATATTTGCTGTAGTCTCTTCGGGCTATTCTTATAGGGTTCAGATCTCTTTCCAGATAATTGTATGAAAAAGAAACACCGCGTCCTACAGTACTTCTCGGGTCTTTTCTAAAGTTAATCGAGGTGAAGAACGATGCTTTTCTGTAAGCAAGATTATAATCATAGTGAAAATATGATCCCGAAACACCAAAAGTCAGGCTTCGGATAATACTTTCAGCAGGCAAAATAGAATAAGAGACGGCTCCTGAGCCTGTCAGTTTTCCTGTTCCTGTACTGTACATCGGAGTAAACGAATAGAGAAACTTCTGATCAAACAGTGACTGATTTTTAAAATTAAAACCTAAAAGAAATTTATCGTATGCATTATTAAAACGAACTCTCGGACTGATATAAATTTCATTGAATTCAGGGTTTGGGATATCTTTTATCAGCTTAAGCCTGATCTTTTTATTGTTTGAGAAAAAGCCTTTGGCATATAAAAAATTATCTCTGTAGTTGGATTCAGGGAAGATATAATTATCATTTAACGTGATTTTATTAATATCTGTGGCAGGGATTGTAAATGTTTTTACTTTTTCCCTTTCGTCTGTTTCGATCCAGTATGATTTTCTACCGCCATCGGTGTTTTCGGTTTCCAGTTTTACTGGAATGGGCGCATCTGTATTTTTTGTTATATGAATATGTAGAGAATCTTCTTCTTTTTTTATGCGCTTTAATTTGAAATTTATCCTGTTCTTCTGTCTTAAGAATTCACTTAGGTAGCTGGTGGTTTTGTCTTTTTCCGACAGTTCTTTCAGAAAGTCTTCAGGCTGTATAGGTCTGTCTGTATTTTTGGTGATAAAATCTTTAACCAGTGTATTGAAATGATCATAGCCCATTTTGTCGGCTGAATAGCTCAATAGGCTTCCGGTCTCAAAACTACTGATGGCCATATCATTAAAATTACTCAGCTTTGAGAACTGATCGTCAATTTTTTGATCAAGATTTTGAGACATAATATACTGATAGGCCAATCCGTACCGATCAATCAATTTCACCTCGGAGGCATGAAACAGTTTCAGTGGTTTCATACCCAGAATTTTGGTTTCTGGAAGGAAACCGAGAATTTTAGTTTCACCGTAGAATTTCTGTAAATACTGTATTTCGAGATAAGATTTTAACCCATTTTTAAACCAGTGTTTATTTTCCTTATCCGCAATCACCGTTTCATCAAGAATTTTTTTAGTGATGATTCCAAAATAATCCAAGTCAGTTTTCTCTGCATCGGTGAACATCTGAAATCTAAGTTTCCAGAATCTGATATCATTATTTCCGAAAAAATCCTCCTTTGTCCTGAACTTATCTGTAATGAAAAGTCTTTCAGGAATGATGCCGATTCGGTCTTTAATAAATTTTAAATGTAGAGGAAGAAAAAACTCAAGATCCTGCTTTTCCTGAGGTTTGAGAGGATAACCAAATATTATTTCAGTATCTATTCCTTCCGAATGTATACCTATGGAAGAAAATGGTCGATCCGAGATTAAAAATTCGGGATCAGAATCTAAATATCCTTTGAAAAAATTCATCTGGATCTGCTGAAGGTTGCTTTCGATAAAACTGTTAACGGGTGCATCGAAATTAACGGTCCAGTAGGTATTGAAGTTCACCGTTTCTTCAATATCATAATAATCTCTTTTCAAAATATTGTCCGGATCAAAATGATCCGGAACAATAAAGAAATATTTTAAAGCTATATTTTTATCAGATGTTCCATAGCCCGTAAATTTTTTATCGGGAAGCTGCATCTGATATTGCAGTTGTAAAATCACTTTTTCACCTGGTTTCAAAGGCTGAGAAAGCGGAACAAATAACGTTTCTTTTGAAAAATCTTCCACAGAAACTTCCTGATTTTCGGAATTTTTTACATGAAGCTGTAATAATTTTCCCTGTTGTTCAGGTTGTGCAAAATGAAGATCATTATTTCTGTCTTCAAGTTTTCTGTACACCAAAGATGTTCCTCTTTTGTGATAAGCCGAAACCCAATTGAGAAGTTTTACGGTGTTAAGCTCCTTATCGGAGTGGTTGTAATAGGTAATTTCCTGATTTACGTCCAGTATTTTTTTGTCGGCCGATAATTTGGCTTCAATATAAATACTGTCTTTCTGTGCAGAAACCTGAACAATTCCCAAAAACAAAACAAAGCAAATACTAAACTTTCTCAATTAAATGTGATAAAGCTCCAAATATAATTTATTTTAGTTAAAATATGCTGAATTTTAACTTAAGTTTTTAGTTCTGAATTGCTTTTTTCTCTAAAGAGCCTAAATAAGCATTCCAACCTTCATTTTTATAGTTTAAAGCAGACTGCTCAGGGTTTTCAGATTTATAAATGCCTCTTCCTACAATAATAAAGTCCGTATGAAGGGTTTTAAAAACATGTTCCGGGGTATTATACTGCTGGCCTTTTCCATCTCCTGAATCTGCTAAATTGACTCCCGGGGTAAATAATAACATTTCATCCGGAAGTTGATTCTGGGAAACCCCACCGATTACGTTTGGATGAGAAAGCGCAACTTTCAACGCTTCTTCACGATAGCTGCTAGTTGTTAAAGTTCCTTTTGAAGACATTCCTATAATGGCAACAACACCTACGTTTTTAAAACAGTCTAAAGATTCAAAACCACCAATAACCTGAGAAGTCACAAAATCTGCCCAATCCGTGATTTTGAAAACCCCGCTTGTAAACTGAAGCTCCTGGGTATTTCCGATATCAGCAAATTTTCTGTCTTCCATTAATAAAAACTGATGTTTTGAAGCCAACGCTTTTAGTGGAGCAATTGTCTTTTCATACTCGAAGTCCGAAATAATATCTATATGAGTTTTCAGAGCAATAATATGTGGGCCTACTTTCTCCGCAAAATCCAATAGTTCATGGGTGGTTGTAACGTCTGCGGAAGCAATAAGGTTTGATTTTTTTTCTAATGCAATTTCTAATAATTTTTTGGAAACCGAGTGTTGAGCGACGTTTAATTTTTGCTCGTAAGAAGATCTCTGCTTTTCTTCAAACTGAATATGATTTCCTTTCAGGAAATCCTGAATTCTTTTTACCTCTTCATCACTTAGCTGCCCGTCTTCCTGAAGAATAGCACAGACTTCTGAAATGTTAAAAAGCGTATGAACTCTGTATCCTTTGCTTTCCAAAAGTTCTTTTCCGCCCTGTTCTCTGTCCAGAACCACTACGATATCAGCTACTTTCAAGTCTTCCTGCTCAACTTCAGCAATGGTTTCAACCAAAGATTTTCCGGAAGTAATGACATCTTCTACCAAAAGACAGTTTTGCCCTTTCTGATAAATGCCTTCAATTAATTTTTTTGTTCCGTAACTTTTAGCTTCTTTTCTTTTGATAATTAATGGAATATAACTTTCTAAAGACATAGCTGTTGCCATGGGAAGAGCCGCGTACGGCACTCCGCAAATCAAATCGAAATTATCTAAAGGAAGCATTTCCAATAAATAATTAGCAAGATTTTTTAAGATTTTAGGATCTGAAGCCAATGGTCTTAAATCTACATAAAACGGACTTTCGATCCCACTTTTTAATGTAAATCTTCCGAATTTAATGATACCTAGTTTGTAGCATTCTAAAAAGAATTCTTTTTTACTTTCCATTATTTTTTATTAGATGTTGCAAATTTAAGGATTTACGGTTAAAAGTCAATTGTGAATTTGTTTAGTATTAATTTGAAAATAGTAAATAAAAAAACCATCCCGTATAGAGATGGTTTCTTATTTATTTTACAATTTCTGCATCGATTATTTTAGTGATGCCCGAACTGTACTTGCGTTCTGCTTCCCACAGGAGAAATTTATCAACTTCTTTAACCAGTTTGGGAATAACAAGCGACAATACTGCCAAATCATCCAAAACTCCAAGCACGGGAATAGCTACTTCCGGAATAAGGTCTATCGGTGAGATCACATATAATAAACCTAACAGAGGTAAAATCATGTCCATTGATTTTACGGGATAAGATCCCTTTCTCCATGCTTTTATCATTCTGAAAATATCAGGGATTTTTTTTAGAAAGCCCTTATGGCTGATGGCTTCTTTAGCTACGTGTAATTTTGAATATTTCATTTTGTGTTTAGTTTTAAAATAATTTTCAACAGTATAAATTTCGCAAATTCTGTACCAAGTAATTATAAATTTTAGTTAAATAATTATTTAATAATATTGTCAATAAACTGATGGACAGTCTCTGTGTTCCAATCTTTATAAGCATCTTCCTTGATCATGATTCGTCCTGTTTTATCCAAAAGAAAAGTAGTGGGGAACGCTTTTGGTAACAGCTTTTCGGAGATCGGACTTTGAGCGATGTATACAGGAACATTGTAATTATTATCCTTCAGGAATTTTCTTACCGCATCTTCCTGATCATTCATGGCGATCAACACAAAATCTACATGGTCTTTTCTAGAATCATACAGTTTCTGAATGGTAGGCCATTCTTTTCTGCACGGAGGACACCATGTGCCCCAAAAATTAAGAAAAACAGGCTTGTTTTTAAATGTTTTCAGATTAGTGCTCGGAACATTGATTCCCTTTAATTCTATATCATAATCGTCTTCGCCAATATGCACTGCATTTTCAATAGTAGCAACCGGGAAAAAGGTATCTTTCAACATATTTCTTACTCCGGGAATGAAGGCAATTCCTCCGATAATAACAATTAATACGAGATAAATTATATTTTTTTTCATGAAAATGATACTATTTATTTTACTCCAATATATTGGAAGCCATCTTTATTTTTCTGATAAATCAGATATTTATTTGAAACCACTCCTTTGTCATTCACCACCGGAATATACAAATTATTATGATCAAATTTAATGAGTTTCAAAGGGCGTTCGGGTCTGTCTACCACGCTGAAAAAATCAAAATTAGCTTCAATTTTGTTGAGACTTTTTGTTTTGGTCTTAAAAATTTTATCGGAATCAATCAATTCATTATGACGAATCGTAAAAGCCTGAACAGCCTGTGATTGGTCCATGGTTGAAAAAATTCCGTTAAAAATAACGAGATAATAATTTACGTTATTAATGTCTGTTTTCAAAATTTCAGATACAAAATGATGATTTTCCTCCTGATCTTTGGTGTAAACAGTTTTCACTTGTTTACCGGAAGAATATTGAATGATCTGATCATAACTTTTCATCGTTCCTCCCAATTCAGTATCCCAAACATAGAATCTTAATTTTTTATCCTCAGAAGTAACGACATCAATTCCAATTTCTTTGAATTGCTTAAAACTGTAATTTAGTGTTTCAGGATTTTCAGAAATAAACTTTTTAAAATCTTTAGAAAATTGTACAGACTCAATATCTTTATTGTCGTAATCGTTATTTTCCCGAATCTTTTTATATTCTGTAGCGAAATAAACTTCTTTAGCCTCAAATGCTCCTTTTTGTGCATACGAAAGCGTTGAAATGAGAATACAAATAATAAAAAATCGTACAGAATTCATATTAAAGAAGATCTAAAATTTCCTGAACAGCATCTTTACCTCTATTTTTTGCATAGTAGATCTGAAGATCATTGTAAAAATTATCTTTCGGATAACCTTCAGGATCTGCTTTATGTTTCATCAACAATTCTTTTCCGTATTGAGGACGCGGGCCCCAAGAATTTTTTACGTTAAAATCTTTATCCAGAATAATAACTTTCGGAATAGATTCTGTTCCGTTGGTCTGAAATTGATTGATTAAACTTTTATCGCTGTCTCTAAGGAAAATTTTAACCTCATTTTTACCTTCAAAAAATTTAACCAAAGCCGGAACGGTAGAGCTTGCATCACCACACCAAACTTCAGAAATAATTAAAATCTTTCCATCGAAATTTTTAGCGGTAAGTTCCTGCAACTGCTCTTCATTTGGGATAAATTTTTTCAACGTTCTGTCGATTCTCTGAAGTCCCAGTTCGTAATATTGTTGATAATCAATTTCCTGTTGTGTAGCAGGACTTTCAAGTCTTTGTTTTCCGATTTCAAGATATTCCTCGAAAGAAATTCCTTTATCCCAGTAATTTTTCATCTTTATATATGATTAAAAATTATTAATATTTCTTGTCTTATTAATTAAAAATAAATCTGCCAGTACAAATGCTGCCAAACTTTCAACTACAGGCACCGCTCTCGGGACAACACAAGGGTCGTGACGGCCTTTTCCTTCCACAATCACAGGATTTCCATCTTTATCGATGCTTTCCTGAGGTCTGATAATTGTGGCCACAGGTTTGAAAGCAACACGGAAATAAATATCCATTCCGTTAGAAATTCCTCCCTGAATACCTCCCGAAAGATTAGATTTAGTCGTAAAATCTTCGTTGAAAAGATCATTATGTTCTTTTCCTGTCATTTTTGCACCGCAGAATCCGCTTCCATATTCAAAACCTTTTGCAGCATTAATGTTAAGCATTGCTTTTGCCAATTCAGCCTGAAGTTTAGAGAAAACAGGTTCACCAATTCCCACCGGAACATTTTTAATCACACAGGTAACAGTTCCACCAATCGTATTTCCTTCTTTTTTGATCTCTTTGATTCTTGCAATCATTTTCTCTGCAGTTTCTGCATCCGGACAACGAACTTCATTGCTTTCCGTTTGAGAAAAATCTAAAGCCTGATATGGTTTTTCGCAGAAAATATCGCCTACAGAAGAGACATAAGCGTTGATTTCAATATTTGATAGTAGCTGCTTCGCCAAAGCGCCAGCCACTACCCAATTGATGGTTTCTCTTGCCGAAGATTTTCCTCCGCCACGATAATCTCTGATCCCAAATTTCTGATCGTACGTAAAATCGGCATGACTTGGACGATAAGAATTCGCGATGTGATCATAATCTTTTGATTTCTGATTTTCGTTTTCGATGATAAAACCAATTGGGGTTCCCGTGGTTTTTCCGTCAAAAATTCCCGAAAGAAATTTCACCGTGTCACTTTCTTTTCTTTGTGTCACGATAGCGGACTGTCCGGGTTTCCTACGATCTAATTCATGCTGAACTTTATCAAGATCAACCTCCAGACCTGCCGGAAAATTATTGATGATTCCACCATAAGCCACACCGTGACTTTCTCCAAATGTTGTAAGACTGAGAAGATTACCTAAAGTATTGAACATAGTACAAAAATACCGTTTTTTATTCAGATAATAAAGTTTCAGGATTTGTTCTATTTATAGTTGTTTTTGATATTATTGATAACGTTTTCCGCTTCTTTTTTTTCTTTCGGTGTTAAATTTTTCCAGATAAATCCTTTTTGAATATTATTTTCATCAATTAATTGCGGAAAAATATTTGCTTTAACATCATCAAAAATAAAACCTGTAGAAATGGCAGGCGGTTTTGTGTCAAAATTATAAGGATAATTATTTGATACGTTGAGTTTTAAATTTCCGACTTTAAATGTTTGATATTGATTGTAATCGTAAGTTGATGGCTTGTAAATTTGCTTTTGATTGAATTTTGCCATGTAATTTCCCAATCTGAAACTCGGAGCCAACTTTTGAATGATATTCGGAAATGATAAAAACAGAACGAAAAATATACTTAAACCTGAAAATAGTATAATTGATTTTTTCTGATTAATAAGATGAAAAAACATAACAAAAATAATCACAAAAAATACATCAATAAAAAATCTGTATTGCGCGGAAAATGATAAGACTAAAATACTTTTTATAACAATTGAAATGCAAATAAGAGTAATGATTTTGTTCTTTTTGATATAGGTAAAAATGATAAAAATTAAAAGACTGAGAATAAATAAAATATTGATCTTTGATTTGATTCCGTTTAAGAAAAGCCAGTTTTTAATATAATCAAAACCTGAAAATTGTTGAATTTGTGAATAAGAATATTGCATGTCATAGGTTTTCATAATGGCATATTGAGACGATATTCTTAAGACTTCGGGATTAGGTTTCCAGTACATTCCCAAGTCTCCAATTGCAACCGGAAAAATAGGATACCCGAAAGTCCATACATTTTTAATGAAGAATAAAATTAAAATTAAACTTCCCGGAATTAAATATTTAAAACGCGATTTAATGATGAAAATAGAGTAGAGGAAACTTAAAATCGGAAGCCAGATCATGGTGGGTTTGATGGCAAAAACAAAAACTGAAAATGCGAAAAGCAGATTTGTATTTTTATTGCCTTTTAAAATTTCATTTAAAATAATTAATGAAAAAACAATTACGGGTAAATCCGGACTTGGCGATTGTGAGAAAAGCAGTAAAACCGGGATAAAACACAATTGAATCCAGCTTTTCTTTTCTATAACATAGATGGAATAAATTATCAGTAAAATTCCGTTCATTCGTAAAAAAGGGTCTGAAAAATGTGAAAATCCAGCCTGAAAAATATGCCAGATCGACATTTGTCCAAGTATGAGATCTAAGTTTGAAATTCCTTTTACCATTCCAAATTCTCTCAACCATTTTATCGTGGGAACGTAATATCCGAAATGATCTAATATATAAGGATGAAATGAAGAACAGAATAAAATTATCAATGAAACTATGCTTAATAATGAAATTTCTTTCTTTGAGAATTGGCAAAAGTCTTTATATAATTTATGGTAGACAAAAGAAAATAATCCTATTGATAAAGTTATTATTTCTGTATAGAAATCAATAGCTCCAAAAAAAGATTTAAGTGTTAATAATAAACTTAAACCTAATATGCCGATTAAAATATTTCTTGAAATACTTTTCTCCTGAGAAAAAAATGTGAAAATTTTCCCCAATCCCATTAAGGTCGGAATGATGAGAATGGTGGAAAGAAATAATAACAGCATAAAAAAGATTGCCTAAAAATAAGCAATCTTTTATAGTTATCGTGAAAATAATAAATTATTTAGGCTGTACTCTTCCGTCTTTTCTGTCGCCGGCTCTACCGATCGTATAACCTGTAGCACCACCAACAACACCGCCGATTACCGCACCGAGACCTCTGTTTTTCTTAGCGATAATTGCCCCTGCGGCAGCACCACCTACCGTACCGATAATGGTTCCTTTGGCGGCTTTACTCATCCCTTTTTTCTTGGTTGTTCCTTGTGAAGAGCTACTTCCGTTATCGGCGTAGTTACCATTTGAACTTGAAGAATTTCTATCTCTGTATATCGTTTTCGTTTCTCTTATCACTTGCGGTTTTGAATTGCTAGCAGCCGCTTCCTTCACTTTTTTAGCTTCTACAATGCTGTCTGCTTTTTTCTGAGCTTCATAAGCCATTTTTTCTTTCTCAATTGCTAATTTCTGCTTTTCAATTTCAAGCTGTCTCATCTGGAACTCCATTTTCTGTTGTTCCAAAGATCTTTCCGCCACCTGATCATCTTTTTTACAGGCTGTCATTAAAAATACTGACAAAAATCCTGTTAACACTAAACGTTTCATAATTCAAATTTTTAGAAGTGAATTAAAAGTCTTGATGACCTTTAATTGTGTAGGTATTTTCAATTATAAAGCCAAAACCGAGTTAACTAATGTTAAATAATCTAAAATTATCTTAAAATAAATTTTTGATTTTATGCAATGAATAAAAAATTTCTATTATCTAATTGATGTTTGAAATAATATGCAATTATATTTTACTGATTATTATTTAATTATCTTTTTTTTTATGATAAAGTAAAATTGAATTAATATTTTTCATTGATTTTTTAATACTGAATAATGTAATGTTGATTTAATCTCGGATCTGCTTTCAATTCATATAAAATTTCTACTTTTGACTTAACCAAATTACATTATTATGAATATTTCAATGATTAAAACCCTTGCTGTAGTAGGGTTTACGACAGTTTTGACTTCTTTTACAACTACAGATGTTTTAAAAAATGAGGAATCTGGCTCAAACATTTCTTCGAAAGAAGTTGCTGCATCAAAAACCTATAAAATAAGATATGGTCTTTTGACAAAAAGCGGAACTAAAGTACTTTCGGGAAATTATGATGTGGGAAGCTTTGTAGCAACCAATACAACGACCGGTGAAAGCTTTGATACCTACTATAGCGGTGGTTTCCAGTCTTTACCTGCTTATTCTGAGGGACTTCCTGAAGGAACTTATGAATTTTATGCCATGCAGGGACAAGGTGGTTGGGTAGGATATGGCTCTGTGACCTCTTCTGTTTCAGACGCACAGGTTGATGCTGACGGATATGTGACGATCTATATTCCGATTACCTGGGAAGAATAAGATTTAATATATAACTTACTGAAATTCTCTACTTAAAGTGAAAAATTTTAATCTTTAATAAAAATTAATGGTTTTTTATTCACGTCGATAAGAAATAAATGGTAAATTTATTCTCCCATTTTATCTAATGCTATTTTTACTATGGAGATTGAAGACTATTCATTTATTCTGAAATTCGCGTGTATGCTTGTTTCAGTTCTGCTGACTCTTTTAGGTTATTATCAGCTTCTTAAAAGAAAAAATCTAAGAAATGGTTTTCGGACGTACGGGTTTGATACGCCCTACTGGAAAAGGTATAATAAAAGACAACGCAGGTAGAATTTACACAAACACGAAATTTACTTTGAGACAATTATTAATTTAATTGTCTTTTTTTTGTGAATTAATTTGCTGAATCTTTCGTGTTATGATTGGAGTCATAAAATATTATTGATGATTGAAAGTATATTTGTTTGAGAATTAATTGATAGGTATTAATTTATCTAATTAATAATTTTTTTCATCATTTGTGTTTTTAACCTCCTTTGGGAGGTTTTTTTTAGTATCATGATTGCCGTGGGGTTCATTTGTTTTTATGGCCCTAAGTTTAAAGTACCACGGCAACTCGTGTTATAAGATGTCGCCGATGTCTTCTTGGATGCTTTTTATGATGAGGTCTGGGATTTTTCAAAATTTTTTGTGCTGTCGAGTTTGAAATAAGTGATCCGTTTTCTCAGCCACAGAATGAAAAATGCGGGATAAGGCAGATCGTAAATATTGGATCAGTTACTATTTACTTTCTACTGATTTTTAGAATGTACAGGCAAATGAATTTGTCTCGCGAAGCTTGAAAACACGCTTTGTAAAATCAATTTGTCGATTCTTCTTTGCTCACTTGAGTGTTTTTTACATTTAAATTAAAACTTCGCGTTAAAATTATACCACTAAAATTGAAACGGGCTCTCAGTAAATGCTAGCGACACTTAAAGATTTAACAGTAAAAATTCAAAGTCTTATACGTTAAACACTAGAGAATCATCAAGTTTTATGATTAAGTTTCAGCCAGCCGTTCCGCTTATAAAAGACCGTAAAAAGTTGATCATCTTATACCATTTTATCTTTGAAATATCCATTACATTATTTAACCCTTTCAGGGGTATAACATCATTGAATACTTATCTATCGGGCTTCACCCGACGCTACTGATATTTAGCTCCTTCGGGGGGTAAGGTAAATTCAAAAAGAAAACAGTATTACCTTTACTTATTCCGGTGATATCGCTCAGCGTACAAGATGAGGTTCGGAATCATTGAGGATATATGGCAACTGTAAGGCAGATGCTTTATAACCAGCCTGGAAATATAAAAAAGACCCGGAATATTCCGGGTCTCGTTAAAATGGCAATAATTTGCTTTATTATTCCTTGATAAATTTCTTTTGAGCTGTACCTTTCACATCTTCAATGTCTATTACATACACTCCGTTTATCAATTTGCTTACGTCAATCTTATTATTTAAGATTACTCCGCTTGAGATCATTTGTCCGGCGGCATTGTAAAGCTTATAATTAGCTCTTGCGCTGATGTTTCTTACATTCAGTATTGTACTTACCGGGTTAGGATAGATCATGATATCCGTCTGATTAGTAGGGTTCGGAACCGGATTTTTAGTAATTCTAATGGTGTAATCTTCTACTTCTCCGTCGGCAAAGCTTGTACAGTTTACAGGGATTCCTCCTTTTTGCATTGCCACTCTCATGACAACATATTTGTAATCTGTTAAACTCACGAAAGCATCAGCCGGTACATTGAATGTTCCTGTCAGCTTCTCGGTTTGATCCAGGCCTGCTGCAAAAACTCTTTCATTAATATCGAAAGTGCCGCTTCTATCAAAGTCAATCCAAACGGCAATGCCGGCATCGCTGTTGGTTCCTGATAGCTTTTTGGAGATGGAAATCTCATTGCCCTCGGATCCCTGAATAAGCTCGATGAATTTCGTAGAATCACCGGTGTAATCAGTATATGTTGAACCTGTTGATTCATTAATCATTTCCGGTTTTCCATTAGGTTTTACTGTTACATTTGAAATATAATTTGCCGTTCCGTTAGCAGATTCCATCTGGCAGTAAACAACAGTTGGAGTTGTGAAATAGTACGGAGGGGTGTAGGTTCCCGGGGTTCCGTTACACACGTTTACTACCTGCATTTCGTATTTCGTTAATTCTATTAAACCTGTTATGGTTATTGTATTCGTGTTGGAAGGAATGCTTGTCCAGCTCGGAATTCCTACTTTTCTATATCTTAAGATATAGGTGGCTCCAGGGAAAGAATCCCAGGTTACAACTGCGGTAGTAGGTGTAATGTTTGTGATTGTTAGTCCCGGTGGAGGAAGCTCACAAATTCTTTCTGTAATGAATACTTTAGGGTTAGACCAGGCGTTTGGAGTTGTTTCTCCTACACATTGGTTAGCAATCTGAACTTCATAGCTTGTATAAGGAGTTAAACTTGTAAGTGCATACGTGTTTGAAGTGGTTGGTAATGCAATGTCTGCACTCCATCCCGCAGCTCCACTTCCTACGATTCTGTATCTCATGATATAAGTAGCATTAGGAACCACTGGCGCCCAGCTTACTGTAGCTGAATATGCTGTAATATTACTGATAGTGATACTTGGAGGAGTAGGATCACATCTTGTTGTGAATGATGTTGTAGGAGAATAGGTTCCTACGTTTGAACCACAAACTGTTGCGATTTCTACATCATAAATTGTAGCAGGATCTAAACCTGTAATTGTTAAAGGAATATTAGCCAGCTGAGTTGAAGCATAGGCAGTTTCCCAGGCTCCGGCGGGAGGTCCCTGTTTTCTGTATCTTACCTGATAGGTTACGTTTGCTACTGCTGTCCAGTTAACTGTAGTTGATGTGTGCGTAGGTGCTGTAAATGTTGGCGCAGTTGGAACAACTGTAGAACAAGGTCTCAATCTTACTGCGTAATCTTCAACCTCGCCATTTGTAACAGAAGCCTCACACATAGTAGGAGCACTTGAACGTTTTAATACAACTCTCATTGTCGTCGTTAACGGTCCTGGGTAAGCATTTGCCGGAACATCAAAATAGGCTGCAACAGGAGTCGTAGTACTTGCTGCTGCGTTTAGAATTCGTTCCGAAGCTTCAAAAGTACCGTTTCTGTTAAAATCAATCCAGACAGACACGGCGTCACTTTGTGTAGTACCTGTCCATCCTTTACCAACAGAGACCTGATTTCCTGTAGATCCGATATCCAGATTAATTAAGGTAGCAGGTGTATTGTAGTTTGTATAATTATTCTGAACAGTCGTGTTGCTCATAGGTAAGAAACCTACGTTGGCAGAAGTTACCGTAACGTTAGCGATGTGATCATTCGTTCCTGTACCTGTCATTGGGCAATAGGACAATGGAGTGGTCGTAAATACGGTTGAAGTAGAGTATCCTCCTGTAGAGCCTCCACAAGTTGTCGAAATCTGTACTTCATAGGTGGTTTGCTCTTCTAAACCAGTAATCGTGATACTGTAACCAGGGGAAACCACAGGTCCTGCCGGAATCCACGGACCGGTACCCTGAACTCTGTATTGAATATTATAAGTCGCTCCGAGTGTCGGTGTCCAGCTGATAATAGCGGTAGAGTATGTAACCGTACCCAAAGCAATGTTGCCTGGAGGGTTGATGGAACATGGTAATAGAGGCTCTCCTTTGAACTGAATTCTCGGAATATCGGAATATCTGCTGCTCGCTGTAGGAGGGCTGGCAGGATCTGGGTTCGTATTGTCATTATAATATAAAATACCTCTGTTTGAACCTGCTGTATAGCTTCCCCAGGTTGCTCCTGAGGTGTAATTCGGAGAGTTTTCATCAACAGCAACGACAATATTGCTGTTTCCGTCCCAAATAAATGGTGCTGAAAAAGGGATTTCAACCCAGGTACCGGAGGTCATATTAGGCAACGTTCCGGAATAAACTTGTGTTAAACCTGAAAGGGGAACCCAGTTTGTTGTTGAACTGAAATTGTTCTGCGCTGTATTTCCTAAATAAACTACCCATTGGTTATAATTCGACTGAGGATTTTGAGACGCTGCTACAAAGAACTTGATTCCTGTGATAGAATTATTATTTCCTACGGCAGCTGTAAGTTCAGCTTTTGTATAAATCTGCTGAGAATAGTTGTAGCCATAGTAAGAGTATACCGGCAGATAACTAGACGTTGTTGTTCCTGTACCTATCTGTCCTGTGGTGAACGAAGGTCCAGCCATCCAGATGCTTTGATCAGTTCCTGAACATACAGCGCGTACCCACCAATAATAGGTCGTGTTTGATGCCAGACCACTTGGGTTGGCAGTCGTTCCGGTATTCGGTGTTCCCGCAGTTGTTCCGGTAGGAGCTGTATTGGTTGTTGAAAGGTAATATTCATATCCGATCGCCGGTGCCGGGTTAGGGCCTGTCCATGACAGTGAAGCACCGTCCTGTGTTTGAGAATTTACCGTAAGTGCTGTAGGCACATTACATGTAGGAATATATAAGTTGACATTATCGACGGCAATAGGTGGTTGTGTACCTCCTCCTGAGTCATTTCTCCATTGGAACACCAAACGCATGGTACTATTGGCAAAATTGCTGATATTTAATATCGGATTCATATAATGCTGCCAATCACCTTTTAGGTTAATATAGTCAGCGCCTACCTGAATTCTTCCGCCTCCTGCAGTAATTAATGTTCCTGGAGTCGGAGTATACGTTGTGGGAACCAGCCATACTCTTAAATAATCATAGATACTCTCTCCCTGTCCTTTCCAGTCGTAGGAGAAGACTGCAGTTGTTGCTCCTGCAGGGATCGTAATATCTCTGTAGGCATGTACTGTGGATGCGTCCGTTGTGCTGTATGTGTTGGTCGTGCCGTTATTGGTAGAAATGTATATAGATCCCCCGGTATTTCCTGTAGCGGTTCCGTAATTCCACTTGTTAACCGAGGTTCCGTTAACAAATTCAAAATCGTTAGTTGTTGTAAAGTCCTGTAAATAAGGAAGCGGAGCGGGAACTTGAGTGGTGCTAAAGTTTCCTCCTGAAATCCAGATGCTTTTGTCTGTTGTACTGCAAACTGATCGTACCCACCAATAGTAGGTTGTGCTGGTTGCCAATGAAGGTAAAATAGCAGATGTAGTCGGGGCTGCTGTTCCTGCCGTATTTACATCGGGCGCAGTATTTACTGTTGATAGATAGTATTCATAGCCATTTCCGGGTACAGTAGCCGGTGCCGTCCATTCAATAGTTGCTGTATTTGATCCTATGGCGGACACAGCAGGTGCTGACGGCTGCAAACAAGTCGGAATAAGCAGAGTAATATTGTCAACTGCAGCTGCCGGCTGGGTTCCAAAGGAAGAGTCATTGGTCCATTCGTAGACAAGGCGAACGGTACCTCCCGCAAAAGTACTAATATCAAGTGCAAAATTACTGTATGTTTCCCAATCTGAAATCTCACCGAAGTCGCCGCCAACCTGAATTCTTCCTGCATCTTCGGTAATTTCAGTGCCTGGGGTAGGGGTATAGGTGCTTGGCACAAGCCATACTCTTAGGTAGTCATAGCCACCTTCTCCATATGCCCGCCAGTCGAACATCAAAGTAGCCAGAGCTGATCCTGCAGGAATAGTAAAATCTTTGTACGCATGCGATACGGTGGTATTATTTGTTGTATACGCATTGGAGGTTCCTCCATTGTTGGTAATGTAAAGGGATCCACCTGGGTTACCGGCTATCGTACCATAATACCAGACGTTGGTTTGAGTTCCGTTTACGAAAGTAAAGTCATTAGCTGTTGAAAAGTCCTGACTGTAGGGTAATGTTGAGGCCTGACCATAGGCATTGGGGACAAAACCAATGTCAATGAGGCACAGAAGAAGTACTAAAATAGTAGAGAGTTTCTTCATAAGTTGTCGTTATTTATATTAATCTTACAAATTTAAATCGTTTTTTACTTATTTTTAGTATATGAAGAGTTGTTTTTTTTATAAAATTTATAAATTTTATCCATTGTGAATTATTGAATTTGCTAAGTAAATGCTTAATTTGGGTTGATTTTTTAAATCAAATATCTGTGATTATTAAAAAAAATACGTCGTAAGAAAAAAGTATAATGTATGTAATTTTCTTATTATCAATAATTTCTATTTTTTTTGTTCTCTCGTGATCGCTCATGAAAGTGAAGGTTTTTAGATTTTGTTATTTGCTGTTTTTGTAAAAAAAAGCTTTTTTATTAAGCATTTTGTAATTGCTATTAATGTATCTTATGCTTTTGTTTTTTACTAAATAATAACCATCATGCCTTAGAATTTAATAGAGGATAAATAAAATAACCCTTTTAAAAATTGATATAATCGTAACATGCTGTATCTGTAGAATGGAGCTGTTCTGTCAATTATAGTCATAGTTTATAGTTCACCGTAAGAGAAAAAATAAATGAATTTTTATTAAAAATACATAAAATTTATTAAAATATTCTTAAAGTATGAATTTGAAAATACATTGGCATAATTTTTCAATATGGTATAGTACTCATGTTTAATTTGAGTTTTCATGGTTATTAGTTTTTATCCTCAGAGTTTTCTGAGGATTTTTTTTTTACAAATCCTGTTCGCGGCTTCCAGCGCAAAATATTCGGTGATTACTGATCGAAAACAGAAGGCTAAGTTTATTCCAGGTAAATATAGTGAGTATCAAACATTGGGATAGTTATGCTGAGTATTTATTCTACCGGTTATTAATGGAAATCAATACATTCGTGATAAAAATAGTATGCAATATTCACGCGGAAGTGTTTTTTTTTAGTATATTTGCAATGTCTCGTAAGAGACGTTTTTTTTCATCATTTGTGTTTTTATGACCCTCTGTTCGCAGAGGGTTGTTTTGTATTCCGTATTGCAGCACTGTCCCGCATGGAATTATGGAAAGAAAAGGATCAAGCTCAAAACTTGGGGATCTGGAAAAAAAGTTTAGATCTTTTGAAAATTAAAAAGGAGTTTGATTTTTATTTCCCACAGATCGTACAGATTTCCACAGGTGATACTGTATATTTAGTGTCAAGCATTTAACTAATATTGATTTCTTTTTGCATTTACCTTAAAAACCCCGAAGGGGTTAAAGATCAGTAGCGTCGGGTGAAACTCGATTTATAAGGTATTTAATAATGTTATAACCACGAAGGGGTTGAATCATTTAAAGAAAATTTTAAAGGTAAAATGATATAAGATGATCAACTTTTTACGGTCTTTTATAAGCAGAACGGCTGGCTGAAACTTAATCATAAAACTTGATGATTCTCTAGTGTTTAACGTATAAGACTTTGAATTTTTACTGTTAAATCTTTAAGTGTCGCTAGCATTTACTGAGAGCCCGTTTCAATTTTAGTGGTATAATTTTAACGCAAAGTTTTAATTTAAATGTAAAAAACACTCAAGTGAGCAAAGAAGAATCGACAAGTTGATTTTACAAAGCGTGTTTTCAAGCTTCGCGAGGCAAATTCATTTGCCTGTGCATTCTAAAAATCAGTAGAAAGTAAATAAAATCTTTGCGTTACAAAAAAAACATTGAAATTTTACAATTTAATAGGATATAAGCTAAAACATTTTTTAATTATAATTTTAAACACGCTCTGAGTGAAACGTCATGGCGAAAGAAAATAATTAAAAGGAGGGGTAGCGCTTTAACGATTGATGGTGTTAAAAATAAAATGAAGAACTGTTGATTCTTCTATTCTAATCCGATGTTTAATCCCTACGGGGCTGGGCAACTTTTCGGCTGCCAACTTTCTTCTTAATTTTCAGGTTTCGTAAATGATCCCTCAACTATAATTTGGTAAAAAGTACCACAAAAATTCACTTTTTCAGGATTCATTATGCTACTGGCATAGTGGTTGAATATAGTATTATAACACTTTATTATAATATCTTTCAAATTTTAATCCTCGGCTTAGGCTGAGGATTTTGTAATATCAATCAATTATAAAAAGAACTCATGAAGCCCTCTCTCAAGAAAATGTAGAGAGAGTTTATACTTTTGAAATTGCCTGATAAAACCCTTTGTCTGTAACCACTATTCCTCCTTTTGCCCGCCATCCCTGAAGAATGTATTCATTAACTTCCTGTTCCAGAGAATCTAAAAATAAGTTGTGTAATACTTTGTAATTCATAATATCGCTGTTAGATCGTTCTAAATATACAAAAAGTTACCGAATGTAGCTTAATCGCAAAACTAGGGGAGGAAGCAAAAATTTTAACTTATCAGAATGTTTTTTGTTACTCTCGCAGATTTTACAAATGATGCAGATTTTTTCCTTACACTTTGCATATCGAACACCAAGGCTCTCCAAGTTTTTTGACAACTACCTATTTTTAATGCTCATCAAGCCGTTCTATTGATAAAAGACCAGAAAAGTGGAGCAATAAAAAATCAACAGCAGCATCTGTGAAAATCTTTAGAATCTGTGGGAGATAAAATTTGTGCATTCGTAGCGATAATGTTCACCCCTCAATTTTATCTCTGATAAAATCCTTGCGACTTAAAAACATAAAGCATTGAAAAATATCTTTGCGGCTTCGCGAAAAACCAACATAGGAAGCATTATCTGCGGCCTGCGGGAAATAAAAATATTCGCGCATTCGTGGCTAATCATTATTTTTAACGCTAAGATCGCTAGGGTTTAATTGTTTTAATGCGAATTATTTTCCGTTCGCAATGGTGTTCTACTCAGCAAATGATAGCTATGTTGAAGTAATTTAATATCTGAACACTAAGTTCTCCAAGGTTTTTGACAACTACTAATCGTTGACAGGCTCCCCAGGCCGTTTGACTCCGTCGAAATATCATTCATCGACTGAAAGGAGATAATCTTCGATTTCACTTATAAAAGACCGGGAAGGTTAAGCAAAGAAAATCAACGATATCATCTGTGAAAATCTGTAGGAAATAAAAATATTAGGGAATTCGTGGCAAAAAAATATCTAAAGAATTTCTCCCCAAGTTTTGAAACTGATCCTTTGAAACTGATCCTCCTTTCCTCTAATCAAACTTTCCGTAAACACAAAATAAAAAACCTCTTTGTAATTAGCTTATTTACAGCATAATACAAAGAGGTTGGAGGTGCCTAGCGGATTCGAACCGCTGTAGATGGTGTTGCAGACCACTGCCTAGCCGCTCGGCCAAAGCACCGTTTTTACCATTTTTTAGGTGTGCAAATATAGTAAAATTCTTTATTCAACCAAATTTTTTTATGCAATTTCTTTCGTGCCCAGGCTGTCGATTTCGCTTTTTGCCTGTCTTTCAGCTTCATAATTTTTAATATTAATGACTCGGGTATCGCTCCAGCTGTCGTGCCAACCGTTCTCACCAAGGAAAGAAAAGACATCGAAAGGAACAATTCTCGAAATATTTCTGATAAAATAATTGCTCAGTGTCGGTCGCTCCCCGTCGGTCATGATCACTTTTGTTCCTGTAATATACTTTCCAATCGTTCTTCCATTAGTAAAATATTCCATCAGAAAAGCATACATAAAATAAATAAAAGAGGTTAAAAGAATATCACCGAATCTTCCTATCTGAGAGATTTTTAATAAAAAGTTAGTGAAATAATAGGTGCCTAGAAGCTGATCAATCAGTACTCCAAACGCACCAAATCCAAAGAAAAAGATGTTAATAATAAGTCGGTCAATAAAATAATTGGCGAAACGTTGCCACTTTGTGCCACGGTTTCTGTCTATGATCTGTAAATATTTTCTCATGTTTAGTTATTAGTTTTAAGTTTTTACATTCCGTTTAATAGTAATTTTAAAGAAGCGTTGGTATCAATCACAGCAGTGATTCCCGTTGAGGTTAGAAGAATTTTTGACGGTTTTAAATTAAATACCCGACCGTTCATTTTTAATCCTTTATAATATTCCTTGTTAAAAGCTTCCTCTATACTTTTTTTAGCATTATCCTCTAATTCCTGTGTGGGAATTCCATATTCCTGTTCTATCGTCTTTACAATTTTCCCCTGAAATAGTACAGAAGCCGTTTTATGTAAAATATTCATAGTTTTCAGCTTGAATTTGGTATTCGACAGAACGATCTTTCTTTTCACCTCATCATACACGGGGATACCGGAAATAATTGCAGTTCCTTTAATATAACCTTCTGTCTGGGCTTCGATCATAATTTTATCATCAATGCCATACACACGGATGTCCGTCACTTTTACTTTTGAATTCTGAATATCAAATTCTTTATTCAGAAAAGTTTGTCTTGCAATATTGCTGGCTTCGGTAAAAGGAATATTAGCGGTCGTCTGAAGTGAAAATTGATCAGCCAAATTCGGCAAAAAGTTAAAATTAGCCGCTGAGTTGATCGTAGGTGAAGCAGCAGGTTTCGACCCTGTAAAAGTTTCAGAATAGACATCGATTCCCAAATTGGTATTGATTTGGTTTCCGTAGAATTTTAAAGGAGTTATGTTGACTTTCACGGGCGTAACTTTCAACCACGTATTGTATTCCTCCGAAATATTAAAAGGCTGCGAAAATACGTTCCAGGCCATTACCGCATACTGCTGAAAATTCAGTTGAGTCGTCATCTGCTGATCTATTGTTTTGGCGAATTTTTGCTGCTGTTCAATCAGGTTTTTCTCTACCAGCGAGGTGATGGGAATTTTAATTCTTCCATAATCCAGCACCGGTTTGCTCACCCATTTAAAACCATTGGGTTTTGTATTGGTGGAAATGGTCCAGTTATTTTGAAAATTAAGCGTGGTGTTAAAAGACATTACGGTTTCAAAAGTGGTATTCTGATAACTGTAAACGCCCAGAGTTCCAATACCTTTTTCTGCCCAGATCTTTAAGGGAACTTCTATCAGTAAGTTATTGTTTGTTCCTCCAACCAGGCGTATAGCACGAGTTTTCCACACCTTTACTTTAAACTGGTCGTTGTTGTTATCCGTATAAGAATCGTCCTGATAAATAAGGTCGCCCACCGAAGCGTTGATCATGTTGCTGATCTCCAAAAGCGGGATCGTCACCGGCATGGTAATGCTGGATTTTATCTTCGGGAAATTATAAGGATTGGGCTGAGTGCTCACACTCGTCTGTCCGAAAACTCCGGCGAATGCGAAAAGAAATACTATTTTGATGGATTTCAAGTCTTTATGTTTTAATAAACGAAATTAATAAAAAAATTTAATTCTGAGGTTTAAAGCTTTGTTCTAATTCAATGCTTGCTCCCTTCATTTCACCTTTCATTGGTGGAGCGGTTTTGGTTATTTTTAACTTGATATAATCAATTTGTGAAAATTTTTCATGAATTTTAGAGATGATTCTTCCTGCAACATGTTCCAGCAATTTAGAGTTGATTTTCATTTCATCATGAATAATATCGTTGATGTCTGCGTAACTGATGGTGTCATTCAAATCATCGGATTCCGCGGCTTTCCACAAATCAGTGTGAAGTTCTACATTTAGAATGTAATAAGTTCCGATAATATTTTCTTCAGGTAAAACCCCGTGATAAGCATATATTTTTACGTCTTCAAGATAAATCTTGCTCATATTTTCTTTAATTTTTATTAAGCAAAAATCGTTTTAATTCTTCAAAATCGGGACCTATTTCTGTACTTTTTTTATCTTTTTTCATTAATTCTTTTAATGATTCCGGTAACTCAATTTTAATATTTGTCGCTTTTTCCACGGCATCAGGAAATTTTACGGGATGTGCCGTCTCCAGAATAAACCCTTTTTTATCAGGATTTTCTGTTAAATATTTTTCCAACGCAGCATAAGCTACGGCTCCATGAGGTTCAAGTAAATAATTAAACTTCTTATATACGTTCTGAATCGTCTGTAAAGTTTTCTCATCATTAATAGAATACGCGAAAATTTTACTTTTTAATTCCTCAAACTGATTTCCAAAAAGTTCTAAAACTCTCACAAAATTGCTCGGATTTCCTACATCCATTGCGTTGGAAAGTGTGGCAACAGTTTCTTTGATTTCTAGTTTTTCCGTGTTTAAATAATTTGGAATGCTATCATTTTCATTACAGGCAGCCACGAAATGATCTGCGGGAAGACCTCTGAAATATGTTAAAATTCCCGCACAGATATTCCCGAAATTTCCGCTCGGGACACAAATTACCGGATTTTCTTTTTCTAACTCTTGCCATTGTTTTAATGCTAATAGATAATAGATTTGCTGAGGAAGCCATCTCGCAACATTGATGGAATTGGCTGAAGTCAAAAACAACTGAGAGTTAATTTCATCATCTGCAAAAGCTTGCTTCACGAGTTGCTGACAATCATCAAAATTTCCGTTCACTTCCAGCGCTGAAATATTTTCGTCCAAAGCCGTCAGTTGTTGTTCCTGAACTTTACTCACTCGATTTTTTGGATAAAGAATGACAATATTTGTATTTTCTGTGTTATAAAAACCATTGGCAACCGCACCTCCTGTATCACCGGAAGTGGCAACTAAAACGGTCACTTTTTTGTTTTCATCTTTCAAAAAATAAGAAAGACATCTGCTCATAAATCGGGCTCCAACATCTTTAAATGCTAGAGTAGGACCGTGAAAAAGTTCTAAAGAATATACTTTTTCATTGATTTTCTTCAAAGGAATATCAAAATTGATGGTCTCTGAAACGATTTCCTTTAAAATTTCATCAGGAATCTCATCTCCTACAAAATCTTTCATACATTGAAATGCAATTTCTTCGTTTGAAAAATTGTTTAAATTTTCAATAAATTCTTTGTCAAATGACGGAATATATTCAGGGTAAAATAAGCCTTTTTCTTTTCCTTGTCCTTTTATAGTTGCTGTTTTGAAATCAACAACTTCCTGTTTATCTTTTATATTATAATATTTCATCGGTTTAATTTTATTCTATGATTTTGATGCCTGACGGATTTATTTTTGAAACATACACGAAACTTTCAATATCAATTTCTTCATAAACAGATTTCATCATTTTTGCAATTTTCTGTGCCGTTTCCTCTTGTTCACTCAACATAAAAATAGAAGGCCCGGAACCGGAAATTCCGCCTCCCAGAGCTTCGATTTTTAAACTTTTTTCTTTTATTTCATCGAATTTCGGAATTAAAATACTTCGTACGGGTTCAACAATCACATCATGTAAACTTCGCCCGATCAGGGCAAAATCATTTTTCTGGATACCTGCAACCAATCCGGCAATATTACCCCATTGCTCAATGGCATCTTTCAAGAGAATGTTTTTCTTTAAAATCTGTCTTGCATCAGAAGTTTTTACTTCCACCTGCGGGTGAACGGCAGTGACAAATAAATCTGGTGAATTCAACGGAATAATATCAATAGGATTTAAAGATTTAACTAATGTTATTCCGCCATAAATGCAGGGTGAAATATTGTCTGCATGTTGTACTCCAGAAGCCAGCTCTTCGCCAAACATCGCAAAGTGAACCAATTCTTCTTTTGATAAAATATTGCCAAGCAAAATATTGGCACCCACTGCAGCTCCGGCTGCACTTGCCGCACTGGAACCGAGTCCGCTTCCTGGCTTTATATTTTTATGAATAATCACTTCAAATCCATTTTTCAATTGTAAATGTTCCTGAATTTTCAATAAAACGACGCCCGCTACATTTTGTGAAGCTTCTTCAGGAAGACCAAACTGATCGGTATGTCTAATGATGATTTCAGGAGTTTCCAATATGCTGAACTCCATTATATCATAAGGTTCATGGATGGCCATTCCCAAAATATCAAATCCGCACACCAAATTGGCAACGGTAGCCGGAACTTGTAATTTAACTTTTTTCATACTTAAAATTTTAAACTGAACGAACGATATCAGCGAAAACTCCACTTGCTGTCACTTCTGCACCGGCACCAGCTCCTTTTACAACCAAGGGCTGTTCAGAATATCGTAGGGTTTTAAAAATCACAATATTATCTTTCCCGTAAAGATGATAGAGATCGCTCTCAGGAGCAATATGCTGTAATCCAACTTTGGCTTTTCCATCTTTAAATTCAGCAACATATTTTAGAATTTTACCATTATTTTTTGCTTCACTCAGTAAGTTTTTAAAATGATTTTCATATTTAATTAATGATTGATAAAAATCTTCAACACTTCCTCGCAGACACTCTTCAGGGAGAAAACTTTCATTTTCAATCTGATTAAATTCAAGAGAATATCCAGACTCTCTCGCGAGAATTAAAATTTTTCTTGCAACATCTGTTCCCGCGAGATCCAACCGCGGATCGGGTTCTGTGTAACCTTCTTTTTGTGCCTGAAGAACAACTTCCGAAAAGCTTTGGCTGCCATCATAATTATTAAAAACAAAATTTAAGGTTCCGCTTAAAACTGCCTGAATAGAGGTGATTTTATCTCCACTTCTTATCAGATCATTGATGGTTCCGATAATGGGAAGTCCGGCACCAACGTTGGTTTCAAAGAAAAATTTGCAACTGTGATTTCGGGCGGTTGATTTTAAATTTTTATAATGTTCAAAATCCGAAGAAGCTGCAATTTTGTTGCAGGCAATGATATTGATGCTCTTTTTCAGCAGCTTTTCATATACTTTCGGAACTTCTGAACTTGCAGTGACATCAACAAAAACTGAATTTCTTAAGTTTCGTGATATCATTTCCTGAGCAAATTTTTCTGCAGAAGCATTTTCGCTATTGTTGATATGATCAACGTATTCATTTTGTGAAATTCCTTTTTCTGAGAAAATCATTTTACGACTGTTAGATAGTCCGACAATTCTTAAATTAATTAGAAGATTATCTTTAAGATATTCGTTCTGATCGTAAATTTGCTGAATTAATTTCATTCCCACATTTCCGGTTCCGCAGATATAAAGATGAACCTGCTTAATTTCAGATTCAAAAAATTCTTCATGCAAAACATTCACAGCCTTTTTGGTATCTTTTTCGGAAATAACAATGCTGATATTTTTTTCTGAAGAACCTTGTGCAATGGCTCTGATATTAATTCCGTTATTTCCCAGACAACCGAACATTTTAGCACTTACACCGCTTCTGCTTTTCATATTTTCGCCCACTAAAGCGACAATCGAAAGATTTTTTTCGATTTTTACAGGTTCAATTCTTTTTAACTGTAAATCATCTTCAAAAGAACTGTTGATGGCGTTTTCTGCATTTAAAATATCTTTTTCATTGATGGCGATGGTGATGGAGTGTTCTGATGAACTTTGGGTAATGAGAATGACATTAATTTTTTCATGACTTAAACATTGAAATAATTTTGCAGAAATACCCGGAATTCCGATCATGCCACTTCCTTCTAAAGTGAGTAAAGCAATATTGCTCATATTTGAAATTCCTACCGCAATAGGTTTATTTTCAATATCAACTTTATTCAGATTCTGAGAAATGAATGTTCCGAAAGCTTCAGGCTCAAAAGTATTTTTAATTTTTAGATTAATATTTTTAACCATTACAGGCTGAATAGTTGGCGGATATAGAACTTTAGCACCAAAATGAGAGAGTTCCATAGCTTCCTGATAAGAAATCTCAGCAATAGGTTTTGCATGGGAAACCAACCTCGGATCGGCGGTCATCATTCCGCTGACATCGGTCCAGATTTGTAATTCCTCTGCGTGAATGGCAGAAGCGATTATCGAAGCTGTAAAATCAGAACCTCCGCGCCCTAAAGTTGTTGAATTTCCTTTTTCATCCTGAGCAATAAATCCGGGAGCAATGATAATCTGATGTTGATTTTCATTTATATATTTTCTGAAATTTTGTTCAGTACGTTCAAAATTTACTTTCGCGTTTGTGAAATTGCTGTTAGTCAAAATCTGTTCTGAAGAATTCATCCAATGAACATCCAATCCTTCAAATTTTAGTTTGGCTGCAATAATACGAGATGAAAGAAATTCACCATAAGATGTGATTTTATCTTTTATTCTATTGGTAAATTCTCCTAAAACAAAAATTCCGTTGCAGATGTCTTCAATATCGTTGAAATGTTTTTTTACAAAACTCAGCCAAGAACTTTGTTCTAAAACCGGGATTAATTCTTTAACAACATTTAAATGTTGTTCTTCTAAATTTTTAATGATCTGAGTATAGTTTTCATCTTTTTGAGAGGCACTTTCTGCTGCTTTTATGAGTTGATCTGTAACTCCGTGAAGTGCTGAAACTACGACGATTATTTTATTTTCAGAGGCTTCTTTTTTGATGATATTTTCAACAAGCAAAATATTTTGAGCGTTGGCGACCGAAGTTCCGCCAAATTTTAAAACTTTCATTATGTAAAATTTTAGTGATAAAAAATTGAAATTTTTACTCTTTAGAAAAAAGAGTACGCAAACGTATAATGATATGTGAAAATAGACCCCGTTATGGGGTAATCGTAGTTGTTGTAGCAATAATAGAAACAAAAATTCCTTCCGAAATAGAGAAATTCGGAGCTGAAATATTAAATATGTTTCTTAGAAAATTCATTGTTACTGAACAAATGTACAAATTATTTTGACAAGACAGTTTTTTGAGGTAAAATATTTTTATCATATTAATGTGATTTATTTAAATAGTCATTCCTTAAAAACCAAGTAATATTTTGATTATCAGTTTTATGCACTTATATTTCGTAAAAAATCGTTGTAAAAAATTGCAATAAATTGTATTTTTAGGATATAAAAAGTGGCAAAATGTTAGGCAAAATAAGAGAGGATTTACAGCAGAATTTATTCAAGACCAGGCTTACGGAGCTTATTAATATGGAGCATCCGGTGGTAAAATTAGCTGGGGAGATTTCCTGGGATAAAATGGAGTCAGAGTTTGAGAAATTATTTTCAGAAAACGGAAGACCTTCTATTGCTATCCGTAAAATAGCAGGAATGCTTTTGCTCAAGGAAATGTTTAAAGAAAGTGATGAAAGTGTAATAGAGAGATGGATTGAGAATGCGTATTGGCAATATTTTACCGGAGAAACCTTTTTCCAGACAGAGCAGCCTTTCGATCCGAGCAATTTTGTACACTTCAGAAAAAGAATTGGAGATAAGGGTTTGGAATTTCTTTTGGGACAAAGCGTTTCTCTCCATCCCAAAGCCAAAACAGAAGATGAAGTTCAGGTAGATACGACGGTTCAGGAGAAGAACATTACCTTTCCTACCGATGCCAAATTAGCAAAAAAAGTAATCGACAATTGTAGAAAAATAGCAGAAAAAGAGAGCGTTGTACAAAGACAAAGCTACAGAAGAGTGAGCAAACAATTATTGCGGGACGCTTTTTTTGGACATCATCCCAGAAGACAGAAGAAGGCAAAAATGGCGAGGAAAAAGCTCAGGACGATTGGTAAAAGAGTTCTTCGGGAATTGGAAAGAAAACTTCCTAAAGATGTTTTGAAAGGCTACGAAGACGTTTTTAAAATTTACCTTAAAGCACTCACCCAAGAACGTACCACGAAAGATAAAATTTACAGTCTTCACGAGCCACAAGTTGCGTGTATTGCGAAAGGAAAATCGGGAAAAGCATACGAGTTTGGGACAAAAGTAGCAGTAGTAAGAGGTCGGAAAACAGGGATCATCAGCTCGGTAAAGAGATTTTCTGGCAATCCTCACGATAGTAAAACTCTTGAAGAATCATTGGCACAGAGTGAGAGGGTAAGAAAATCCGTTGGCGGAACAAGACCTACGAAAGCCACTACAGACAGAGGATTTAAAGGAATCAAAGAAGTGGAAGGAACAGCAATTTTGCTTCCCGCAAAAAAAGAAAAAACAAAATATGGGCAACAAGTAGCCAGATTAAGATTCCGGGCAAGAGCAGCCATAGAACCTTGTATCTCTCATTTAAAAAGAAACCACTCCTTAGGATTAAACTTCCTGAAAGGAGTGGCTGGAGATATTAATAATGCATTATTAGCAGGGATTGGATACAATTTGAAGATGAGATTGAATCAAATCAAACAACAAATTCTTCTTTGGCTCGAACTTGTTCTCCGAATCTTTTTAGGCAAATATAATTTTCAAAGTCAAAAAACAGCTTTTTAAGGAGCGACTAAATAGTATTATATTTATAAGATGAACTAAATCAGATTACTATGAAACAACTCAGAAAATTAAGCAGAACTCATTTAAAACAAATGAGTGGGGGAGCAGTTCCTCCGATTTCACATTGTAATGGCTGTCCAACAGGAGCTTTTGGTCCTCACGACTCGTTTTCTTGTGATGCCTATTGGGCACTTTCGGAGTTCTGCAGAAACTGTGTTCTCGTAAATACGGAGTGCTTTGTTCCTATTACTATTGATTTTTAACCAAACAAAAAATATTATGAAAAATTTAAAAAAACTTTCAAGAGAAGAGAAAACAAAAATCCAGGGTGGCTTTACGCAAGTTCAGATAGATGCCTGCGGTGGTGAAGCTTATGTATGTTTTCGCGGAGGTGGAGCTTGGGGATGCTGGCGAAATCCCGGAGGAACCTGTTATGCACCTATGGTTTAACTTAAAACGAAAAAAGCACTGTAAAAACAGTGCTTTAGTTTATTTTATACTTTTTGAAAGATCAAGCATCGCCTCGATTGGCTTTAATGCTCTTAATCTCAGTTCTTCTTCAATAAGAATTTCGGGAAGTTCATATTTCATACATAAATACAACTTTTCCATTGTATTTCGTTTCATGTAGAAACATTCTGAACAGTTGCAGCTTTCATCAAAAACCAAAGCCGGGATCAGTTCCTTATGGGGAGCACGTTTTCTCATTTCATGCAGAATTCCTTCTTCCGTAGCAATGATAAATCTTTGACAATCGTCCTGTTCCACATAATTCAACAATGCGGAAGTAGAGCCGATAAAGTGTGATAATTTCAACACGGCTTCTTCACTTTCCGGGTGAGCAATTAATTTAGCATCCGGATTATCAGCCAGCTGCTGAGCAATTCTTTCCATTGAAAACGCTTCGTGAACGATGCAGCTTCCATCCCAAAGAATCATATCACGACCTGTCTTCTGAGATAAATATCTTCCCAGGTTTTTGTCTGGTGCGAAAATAATCGGTCGGTCAGTTGGAAGTGCTTCAATCACAGTTTCAGCATTTGAACTTGTTACGATAATATCACTTTCAGCTTTTGTTTCAGCGTTACAGTTGATGTACGTTGCAATCAAAGCATTTGGATGCTGTTCACGCATTTTTCTTAAACCTTCTCCTGAGCAACCGTCTGCTAAAGAGCATCCTGCCATGGTGTCGGGAAGAACTACTTTTTTAGTTGGGTTCAGAATTTTCGCTGCTTCAGCCATGAAATGCACTCCGCAGAATACGATCATATCAGCATTGGTATCTTTTGCTTGTCTCGCCAATTGAAGAGAATCTCCAAGGAAATCAGCAATATCCTGAATTTCTCCAGGCTGGTAATAATGCGCTAAAATAACCGCATTTTTTTCTTCTTTCAACTTGAGAATGGCTTTCACCAATTCTTCACCTTCCGGAATAATAAGGTCTTTTATATCCAAATATCCCCTAACCGGAATAGCCGATTTAGCCCTTTCTAATGTTTCGGTACTCATATCAACCTCAATGTTTTTGTTCATTAGAAATTAGAAGTCAGAAATAAGAAATTAGAATTTTGACATCATTTATTAGACATCAAACTTCCAGCTCTCATCATTCATCCTCTTAACTCCCAATAAAATTTTTTATTAAACTTTCTATTTCTCTTTTTGCTTCGTCCAAATCCGTGTTGATGACGATTTTGTCAAATTCATTAGCATAAGATAGTTCTTCTTCTGCCTTTTCTACACGGGTTTTGATGGTGTCTGCATCATCTGTATTTCTTGAAATCAATCTTCGTTCCAACTCTTCAATGGAAGGTGGTTCTATAAAAATCGATAATGCTTTTTCACCAAAATATTTTTTCAGGGAAATTCCGCCTTTTACATCAACATCAAAAATCACTACTTTCCCCTGATTCCAAATTTTTTCAACTTCAGACTTTAAAGTACCGTAATATTTATCCGTATAAACCTCTTCAAATTCTACAAAAGCATCTTCCGAAATTTTTTGTCTGAATTCATCCGGACTTAAAAAATGATAATCCACAGCATGGATTTCACTTCCTCTCGGTTGTCTCGTTGTACATGAAATCGAAAAATTCAATTCATTAAAAACCTCTAAAGAATGCTTTACTAATGTAGTTTTTCCGCTTCCAGACGGTGCTGAAAATATGATAACTTTATCCATATTGTTGTTGGTTGATGGTTGTTAGTTGATAGTTGTAAAAAAAATCCATCAACTATCAACCAAAATCCATCAACTAAATTATAGTACGTTTAACGTCTGTTCTTTAATTTTTTCCAAATCGTCTTTCATCATCACTACCAATTTCTGGATTTGTGCATGATTGGCTTTTGACCCTAAAGTATTGATCTCACGACCGATTTCCTGAGAAATAAATCCAAGTTTCTTCCCGTTGAAATCTTCGTTATCCATTACTTCTTTATAATATTTTAAGTGTTGTGTCAATCTCACTTTTTCTTCAGAAATATCTAATTTCTCTGTGAAATAAGCCATTTCCTGATAAAAACGCGTTTCATCAACATTTTCAAATTCTTTTAAAGACTTTTGATAACGTTCTTTTACTGCAGCAATTCTTTCTTCTTCAAAAGGAATCACTTCCGCTAAATTTTTATCGATATTCTGGATGTTTCTTGCCAGTTCTTCGTGAAGAATTTTTCCTTCCGTTTTTCTGAATTCTTCGAAACGGTCAACCGCATTGTGAACAATTTTCGCCAACGATTCCCATTCGCCTTCTGCCAATTCATCAGGTCTGGAAGTAATCGCATCCGGAAGTCTTACCGCCATTTTCAGATACTCAAAATCGGGTCCATCTCCAGCGATGTTTCGAAGCTCTTTCATGTAAGAATCAATTAATCCTTTATTGATTTTCACATCGTTGGTCTCCTCAAGATTCTCTATATTGATGTAGCAGTCTACTTTTCCACGGATGAGTCTATCATTAAGAATTTTTCTGATTTCAAATTCTTTCTCTTTATAACGTAAAGGAATTTTAATATTTAAATCAAAGCTTTTGCTGTTCAGTGATTTAATATCGATAGTAATTTTTTTTCCTTCAAAAACGTCTTCGGCTCTACCAAAGCCTGTCATTGATAAAATCATAGTTTTTTATTGTCGTACAAAGATAAACATTTAAGTCTATGTATTAACTATAATCAATTTTTACAGCAAAAGAGACAAAAGATTTTCATTGCATTTTAAGATATTCAAAAGTGTAAAAAAGTTTTCATCCTGCTTTTTTGAACTTTTGATAAACTAAATGTTTTCAAAATGTTCTTTTGTCTCTTTTGCGGTAAAATAAAATGAGCGTGTTTTCGTAGATTTGTGCTGTGAAAAAGAAAAATTTGATTTCCGTAGTAGGACCGACCGGAATTGGGAAAACGAGATTGGCGATTGATTTGGCGAAACATTTCAATACGGAAATTATTTCCTGCGATTCGCGACAGTTTTTCAAAGGAATGGAAATCGGAACGGCAGCACCTTCTGCAGAGGAATTAACGGAAGCACCTCATCATTTTATCGGAAATCTTTCGGTTCAGGAATATTATTCAATCGGGCAATATGAGGAAGATGCTTTAAAAAAACTCAATGAACTTTTTAAAGATCATGATACCGTCATTTTGGTTGGCGGAAGCATGATGTATGAAAAAGCAGTGATTGAAGGATTGAATGATTTGCCAGAAGCCGACGAAGACAATCAGAAAAAATTACATGAAATTCTCGAAAATGAAGGAATCGATAAACTTCAGGAAATATTAAAAGAACTCGATCCTGAATATTTCAACGTTGTTGATTTTCATAATCACAGAAGACTTTTACGAGCGATTGATGTCATTTGGCAGACTAATAAAAAATATTCTGAACAAATTGCTGTTTCACAGGATTCCAGAGATTTTAATTCGATCCGAATCGGAATTGAAGCGCCGAGAGAAGAATTGTACGACCGAATCAATAGGAGAGTGGATATTATGATGGAGAAAGGTTTGCTGGAAGAAGCAAAAAGTCTGGAAGGATTTAAAGATTTAACAGCTTTGAAAACGGTTGGTTATTCAGAATTATTCAAATATTTTGATGGCGAATGGGATTTAGATTTTGCCGTTTCTGAAATAAAGAAAAACAGCCGAAGATATGCAAAACGTCAATTGACCTGGTATCGAAAAGCGGATGATATTCATTATTTGACGTTGGGATATTCGCAGGAGGATTTTGATGGGTTGATTGGGTATATTAATGAACAGGCTTTGAAATAATTTAGTTGTTGGAAAATCGCAAAGGCACAAAGTTTTTTTATTTAGTAATGCTTTAAGACGCAAGGATTTTATCTTCGATAAAATTGTATAATGTTGAATTTTGCTGAAAATCTTTGATTTTCTTGCGTCTTAAAAACAGCCTGTTATTATAATTCTTTGTGCCTTTGCGTTTTTCCAACAAAAATAAAAACAAAAAAATGCGATCCCGAAAGACCGCATTCCATTAACAATATAATTAAATTTACTACTTCCAACCGCCACCTAACGCTCGGTATAAGTCTACAATACTGCTCAATCTCTGTCTTTTTACGGACGCCAGATTAAGCTCTGCCTGTAGAGAATTTCCCTGAGCGGTAATTACTTCTAAATAGTTTGCCATTCCGCCTTTGTAAAGCATTTCGGCACTTTTAATTCCATCTTTTAAGGTTGCCACCTGCTCGGTTGCTTTTTGTTCCTGAACTTTTAAACTTTCGTTGGAAACCAAAGCATCAGAAACTTCACCGACAGCATTCAAAACAGATTGACGGAACGCCAATACGTTTTTCTCTCTCTGAATTTTAGCAACATTTAAGTCTGTTTTCAATTGTCTTTTCTGGAAAATAGGTTGAGTAATTCCACCTAAAACAGAACCGAACAATGATGCCGGAATTGAAAACCAATTGTCTACTTTAAATGAATTGACACCTCCGTTGGCTGTAATTTTCAATGCAGGATACATATTTGCCTGCGCAATTCCCACCATTGAATTGGATTCCAATAATACCAATTCCTGTTGACGGACATCCGGACGACGGCTTACCATCGCTGCCGGAAGTCCCGCAGAAATATCTTGTGGTAAAGAAGTATCAGACATTTCAATCGTTCTTGTGATCTTGTTTGGATTTTCACCTACTAAAATACTCAAGGCATTTTCCTGAATCGTGATATTTTGCTCCAATTGCGTAATCAACAATTCTGTGGATTGTTTTTGAGAAGTTGCCTGTTGAACTCCCAAAGACGTTGTATCACCACTTTTCCACAATTTTTCTGTCAAAGAAAGGGTATTGGTGCTTAATTCTAAATTCGATTTTGCAATCTGTAATTGTTTGTCAAGCATCAATAAATTGTAATATCCTTGGGCAATCGCTGCAACAACCTGTGTCTGAATCGCTTTTGTCGCTTCATAAGTTTGCAGATACTGCATTTTAGAAACTTCCTGCTGATTTTTTATTTTCCCCCAAATATCAGCTTCCCAAGATAGGTTGAATGCTGCATTATAATCTTCAACATGACTCTGACCTAAAAATAAGTTTAAGCTTTGCCCGTTCATGCTGTTTTTTGAAGGTTTTGAAATCTGTGCAGAAACGCCAAAACCAACATCAGGATATTGAAGATATTTTGCCTGCTTTAATTTTTCCTGTGAAGAAGCTACCTGTTTTAAAGCGATCTGTAAATCGTAATTATTTTTAATTCCTTTTTCGATTAAACTTTGCAACATAGGGTCGCTGAAAAATTCTTTCCATTGTAAGTTCGCAACGCTTGCTGTATCGGCCGTTGCTGTATATTGAAACGTTTCCGGAAGCTCAAGCTCAGGCTCCTTGTATGCCAGTTTCGACACGCAGGAGACCGAACCCAGAGCCAGTCCAAAAGCGAAGATGATATTTATTACTTTTTTCATAAGTCGATATTTATTTTTAATTGATGACAAAAACTTTGAGAAGTTATGTTGCAAAGAAGTCTTTAGTAGGAGAAAATGCTTTGCTTTTTATGATATTAGTTTGAATAGTTTCTTCTCTATTTTTTTATTTCCCACAGACCCACGGATTTTCACAGATGATTGTATTATTTGTGAAAATATTTGTGCTGTTTGTGGTTAAATATTCTCAAAGTTTTGTCAATCATTATATTAGTGAGCCGGAGTTAAAAGATCTTCCTCCAATTTTTGTCTTTGAAGTCTTTTCTTTTTTCTGCTCGGCATTTTTTCGTGTAAGTACTGGAAGATTACAAACATTACAGGAATAATGAATACTCCGAATACCACTCCTGTAAACATTCCTCCAACGGTACTGATTCCAATTGAATGGTTTCCTTTTGCAGCCGCTCCCTGTGACCAAACCAATGGCAACATTCCGACGATGAAAGCAAATGAGGTCATCAAAATCGGTCTTAAACGTAATCTTGAAGCCTGAAGTGCTGCTTCCAGTAAACTTCTTCCTGCATTTCTTCGCTGAACGGCAAATTCCACAATAAGAATGGCATTTTTCGCCAATAATCCGACGAGCATGATCAATCCGACCTGAACGTAAATATTATTGTCAATTCCTGCTAATCCTGTGAAAGCAAATACTCCGAAAATCCCTGTTGGAATCGTTAGAATAACCGCAAACGGAAGGATGTAACTTTCATACTGGGCTGCCAATAAGAAATAAACGAAAAGAATACTTAATGCAAAGATGAAAGTCGTTTGTCCGCTTGTTTTGATTTCTTCACGCGTAATTCCTGTCCATTCATACCCAAAACCTCTCGGTAGCGATTTTTGTGCAGTTTCTTCAACCGCTTTAATGGCGTCTCCGGTACTGTAACCAGGTTTTGGTGTTCCGTTAATTGTAACTGCATTGAACAGGTTATTTCTTGTTACCGTTTCAGGTCCGAACGTTCTTTTTAAAGTCACCAATGTTTTTACAGGAACCATTTCTCCTGATTTATTTTTAACATAAATTCCTTCCAAAGAGTTCGCATCCGTACGATAAGGAATATCCGCCTGAGCCATTACTCTATAATATTTCCCGAATCTGTTGAAATCTGAAACGAAGCTACTTCCGTAATAAATCTGCATAGTCTGCATCAATTCCGTAATCGAAACACCTAGCTGATTGGCTTTATCTGAATCTACATCAATGGTATATTGCGGATTTCCAGCTGCGTAGGTGGTAAAAGCAAAAGCAATTTCCGGACGTTTCATCAATTCTCCGATGAAGGCCTGAGTGGTTGTTCCCAATTGTTCAAAAGTACCGTTGGTTTTATCCTGAAGCATAAATTCAAACCCGGAAACGTTACCAAATCCCTGAACCGTGGGGAAGTTGAAGAAGAACGCGTTGGCATCTTTTACCTGCGCGACTTTTCCGGTTAATGAAGCTGCAATCTGGTCGGGATCTTTCATCTCGCCACGTTGATCATAATCTTTCAGTTTAATGAAACCTGCAGCGTAAGGTGAAGCATTAGAGTTACTGATGAAGTTCATTCCATCGGCCACCCAAAGGTGATTTTTAGCTTTTTCCCCGTTAATGATCTTATCGATTTGCTCTGTCGCTTTGTTGGTTCTGTCTAATGAACTTCCCGGAGGCGTATTCACCGCATATAAAACGAATCCCTGATCTTCTGTTGGGATAAATCCTGAAGGTGCTTTGTTGATTAAGAAAACACTTCCGGCAATCAGAAGAGCTAAACCTCCGATCGCGACCCATTTATTTTTAATTAAAAATTTAAGACTGTAGATGTATTTTCTGGTCATGTTATCAAAACTGGCATTGAAAGCATTGAAAAATCTTGCTCCAAAACCTGTTTTTTTACCATGTTCACCGTGTTCTCCCTGAGGATCATTGAGGAACATCGCACATAAAGCCGGACTTAATGTTAAGGCATTCACTGCAGAAATCATAATCGCAATTGCCAATGTGAAGGCAAACTGTCTGTAGAAAACTCCCGCAGGACCCTGCATAAAGCCAACCGGAATAAATACAGCACACATCACCAATGTAATGGAAATAATAGCACCGGAAATTTCACTCATGGAGCTCATCGTTGCATGTTCCACAGGCATTCCTGTTCTTTCCATTTTGGAGTGAACGGCTTCTACCACTACAATGGCATCATCCACCACAATACCGATGGCGAGTACCAATGCGAACAATGTCAACATATTAATACTGAATCCAAACAGCTGAAGGAAAAAGAACGTTCCCACAATAGCCACAGGTACCGCAATCGCCGGAATTAATGTAGATCTGAAATCCTGAAGGAAAATATATACTACAATAAATACAAGGATAAACGCAATCACCAACGTTTCAACTACCTGATGGATTGAAGCATCCAGGAAATCTTTAGAATTATACATGATGATCGGTTCAACTCCTTTTGGAAGGGTTGTTTTCATCTGATCAACCTGTTTTTCTATCTCTGTTAAGATCTCGTTAGCATTCGATCCTGCTGTTTGAAGAATAGCAAATCCGGCAACCGGTTTTCCATCAACTCTGTTAGCGGCTGTATACGTATAAGAACCGAATTCTACTCTTGCCACGTCTTTCAATCTTAGGAAAGAACCGTCGCTGTTTGCTTTAATAGCAATATTTTCGTAGTCTTCGTTTTTATTTAATTTACCTTTATATTTTAAGATATATTCGTAAGTTTCCTTGCTTCCTTGTCCCAAACGACCGGGAGCCGCTTCTAAGTTATGATCTTTTACGGCATTCAAAACTTCCTGTGGAGAAAGTCCGTTCGCTGCTAATCGGTCCGGTTTCAGCCAAAGTCTCATGGAATAATCTCTCGTTCCGAAAACCTGTGCCTGAGCAACCCCCGGAATACGCTGAATTTGTGGAATGACGTTAATCTTCAAATAATTCTGAAGGAAAAGCTCATCATATTGTTTTGGGTCATCACTTGATAATCCCATAAACATAATCATACTGTTCTGAACTTTCTGTGTCGAAATTCCCGCCTGAACAACTTCCTGAGGAAGCTGACTCATCGCTTTGGATACACGGTTCTGAACGTTCACGGCTGCATTATCTGCATCGGCACCCTGTTTGAAGAAAACGCTTAACGTCATGGTTCCGTCGTTACTTGAATTGGAAGTCATGTACGTCATGTTTTCCACTCCGTTTACAGCTTCCTCAATTGGGGTGGCTACCGAACGGGCAACCACTTCCGCATTCGCTCCCGGATAGAAAGCCGTCACCTGAACACTTGGCGGCGCAATATCCGGAAAGAGGGCGATGGGCAAATTAAAGAGGGACAGTGCCCCCAATAATAAAAGTATTATGGAGATGACCGTTGAAAGTACCGGTCTTTCTATAAATTGTTTTAACATAAGAAGTTTAATTTTAAGTTGCTTATAGCGATTAGCTTTTGGCCATTGACTAAAAAAAATAATGCTTCAGAATTAATAATTTTTAAATCTTGCATTGAAGGCAAAAAGCAAAAAGCCAGAAGCAAAAGCTGTTTTACAACGGTTTTGCCTTTAGTAAGCTGTCAGAAGAAATAGCTTTCGGCTTGATAGAAACACCATCCTTTAAGCTGCCCAATCCCGTGTAAACGATTTTGTCACCCGCGGAAACTCCTTCAGAAATAAAGTAATAGCTTTCTGTTTTTCCTGATATTTTTATCGGTTTGCTGGCTACTTTCTGGTCTTTTCCAACCACATAAACGTATGTTTTATCCTGAATTTCAAATGTTGATTCTTGTGGAATAACCATTGCATTAGACATTAATTGCGGCATACGAACGCGTCCTGTATTTCCTGTTCTCAATGCCCCGTTGGCATTTGGGAATACAGCACGAACACTGATGGCTCCTGTGGTTTTATCAAACTGCCCGTCTACGATGCTCATTTTACCTTTTTCAGGATAAATACTGTTGTCAGCGATCACCAAATCTACCATTGGCATATTTTTTAGCTTCTCGTTCAAAGTAGCACCTGGATATTTATTCTGAAAAGCAATAAAATCCAGTTCGCTTAAAGAGAAATAGGCATAAATCTCGCTGATGTCTGATAATAAAGTCAACGGATTTACATCTGTTCTTGAAATTAAACTTCCTTTTTTATAAGGAATTCTTCCGATGTATCCGCTTACAGGAGCGGTAATCGTAGTAAATCCAACATTAATTTTAGCGCTTCCAACTGATGCTTTTGCTTGTGAAGCGGCTGCCACTGCAGCTGCATAATTGGCTTTTGCTGTTCTCAGCTGTACGTCTGAAACTACTTTTGCAGCTACAAGAGGTTCTAATCTGTCGACCTCAACTTTAGCTTTTTGAATATTGGCATTTGCAGCCTGTAAATTGGCACTTGCCATATTCATCTGCTCGCCGTAAGTTCTTGAATCTATTTTGAATAAAGGCTGTCCGGCTCTTACGTAAGCGCCTTCTTCCACATAGATTTTGTCTAGATAACCGTCTACCTGCGATCTGATTTCCACATTATTTTTTCCTTCCAAAGCAGTCGGGAATTCCTGATAAGTGGTTGCCGGAGACGTGATGATAGTATAAACAGGCAGCTCTGGAGCGGGAGGAGCCGTATTAGATCCTTCAGCAGCCTTTGTGCAGTTTTGTAAAAGGATAATACTTGATATAAGTACGATGAACCTTATTTTTCCAGGTATTTTCATTTTTAGTTTAAATTTTTTAATGAAGTGTTAGATTAAATAATATTGTTTTTAATTAATATTCTGTTATTTTTCCTAACGGTGTTAATTTAAAGTTTAAAAAAAATTACAGAATTATTAATCTTGATCAGGTAGATGTTTCCATAATCGAAATTGTTTTTAATGTTGATTTAAGTATATAAAAGCAAGGTGTACGTGTGTTATTTTTCCTAACAGTGTTAATGGTAAGGAAAGAAAATTACATAAAGTAATGCCATGAAATTAGTCTTCATTGTAAAGTTTATTTTTTTTTAAGTTGAATACTATTAATTATACTGTGATACTTTTCCTAACGGTGTTAATTTTTAGTTCAAAAAAAATTTATAAAGACTTAATGAAAGCAGAAACTGTTTCATCCAAAGTCGTTTTATTCATCGTAGAAGGAATGTCGTCATTACGCATCATCATAATGGAAATCAAACCATGCACCGCTGAAAACAGCGCGTGAGAGGAGTGACAGGCATTATCAGGATTTGAACCTTTTTTCTTGATGATCTCATAGGTGCAGTCATACAACATATCCTGAAACGACGAAAATTCTTCTTTCATCAATCCTTTTCCGCTGCATTGCATTCCCAGTCCGAACATCAGCTGATAATACTCCTTATTCTTAAAAGCAAATTTCCAGTATGCATCTACAATCGCTTCCAATTGCTCTTCAGGCGTGTCATGCTTTTTCTGTGCTTTTAATAATTCGATGTGCAAACAATGGAAGCCATTCAGTGATATTTCAAATAAAATAGCTTCTTTGTTTTCAAAATAATCATACACTACAGGCGCACTGTACTCAATAGCATCAGCAATTTTTCTGATCGAAAGTGAAGCCCAGCCCTCTGTTTTAGCCAAAGAAAAAGCCGCGTCCAAAATATTGGCACGTATAGATTCTTTTTCTCTTTGACGACGTTCATGTAAGCCCATGATATTTTTTTCTAACAGTGTTAGCAAAACTACAAACTTTTGAACATAACTTCCAAACAAATTTTAGACTTTCATTTTAAAGAATAGTTTTACATAATTTTGAAAATTTACTGGAAGCTGGAAGAATAGAGGCTGGAAGTTACTTTTTTTGCTCTTATTTCTGAATCATTGTAAAAATTAATATAGTTTATAGTCCAATTCAATTGAATATTATTTTTTAAACTTCCATCTTCCTGCCTCACGCTTATTTACTTATATAATAAAGAAAATCTCTATCTTTGTGCACAAATAAAAAAGTTATGAATACTCCCTCAAATATGATTGATTTAGGTTTAAAAGCACCATTTTTTGAGCTTCCGAACCCTTCAAAAACAAACGAAATTCAGTCATTGGATGATCTGAAAGGAGAAAAAGGAACATTGGTGATCTTCATGTGTAACCACTGTCCGTTTGTTCTTCATGTGATTGATAAGCTGAATGAATTATATGAAGATTATAATGAAAGAGGGATTGAATTTATTGCGATCAACTCCAATAACGTAGAAAAATATCCAGATGATGCTCCGGAAAAAATGATCGAATTTCAAATTGAAAGAAACTTTGATTTTCCTTATTTATATGACGAAAGCCAGGCTATTGCCAAAGCTTATGATGCAGCTTGCACACCGGATTTCTTTTTCTTTGATGATAAATTAGACCTTATTTACAGAGGGCAAATGGATGATTCTAGACCTGGAAATCATAAAGATGTAACGGGTGAGGATCTGATTATTGCTTTTGAAAATCTTTTGTTGGGCGAACCTCAGGAAGAAATTCAAAGACCGAGCATGGGTTGTAATATTAAGTGGAAATAATTTCTGGTTGATTTTTGCGGGCTGTCGGATGATGACTTTGCAATTCAAAATATATAAAGCTGTTCTTTTGGACGGCTTTTTTGTTTGCTCTCGCAGATTTAGTAGATTTTTATGTGCAATCATCTGTGAAATTCGTGTGATCTGCGGGAAATTTTAAACGCAAAGATTTATATAACTTTATGTTTGATTTTAAGTCAAGCAAAGACAAATAAATTTGCTTCGCGAAACGAACGTTTAGCTTCATCAGATCAACTTGTTGATTCAATCTTTGCTCCTTAAAATATATTTAAAAAGATAAATCTTTGCGTTAAAAAAAAAAATCTGCGTAATCTGCCAAATCCGCGAGAGGTTTATAGCAATTATTATTAGAGAAATGTCATGTTGAGCTTGTCGAAACATCTAAAAAAATACTTTAAAAACTAGTTTTAATTTTCACCTTATTTTCAATCTTCAAATCCACATTCACTTTTTTGTGTGAGAAATTCTTAATAAATTCTGAAGGCGTTTTTTCAGTATATTTTTTAAACATTCTATTAAAATAAGTCACATTATTAAAGCCACAACTGTAACTGCATTCGGAGATCGTTTTATCATGAGCCATCAGTAAACAGGCTTTATTGATGCGATATCTGTTCACAAATTCGGTAAACGTAATCTGCGTTGCTTTTTTGAAAAAGTTACAGAAAGCGGGCAAAGTAAGATTGGCGAGCTTTGCCACCTCATCAATATTGATTTCTTTGTCATAATTGTTTTCAACATAGGTGAAAATATTTTCCAGTCGCGTTTTATTTTTTGAAATAATGGTATAAGGCATAATTTCTTTATTTAAAAGCTCATAATCTTCACATTTTGAAAGTTCAAAGAGGATTTCCAATAACAGCAAATATCTTTTGTATCCTTCTGATTCTAACATGAGTTTTAATTTTGGAAGCATCATTTTGTGGATATTATGGTGAAAATGAATCCCGAATTTTGAAAGTTCCAATAAATTTTTGATTGAGATTGCTTCTACTTCCTGATGCGGGAATTGGAGAATTTCTTCTTTAAACTGAAGCACAATTTCTTCATGCGGGTCAATAGAATTCAACCCAAATCCTGAATGCGGAATATTGGAACCGATCAAAACTAAATCTCCGTTCGTATAATTACTTTTATGATAACCAACATGTCGCGTTCCGCTTCCGGAAAGCACACACACCAGTTCGATTTCGGGATGATAATGATATTCCCATTTAAATTCTGAAATAGGAGAATTGTTGTGAATGATGCGAAAAGAGCTCTTTTCATCGGGGATAACTCTTTCAAAAGTAACTTTCATTTAGTTAATCATATTTTATTGACTAAAATAATAATTATATTAATATAGTTCAAATATTGATTTATGATGTTAAATTAACGTTAAGCGAAATGCCTTTATCTTAGTCACCAAGAAATTATATGAATGAAAAATTTCAATATTAAGGCCGTTTTATTTTTAAATTATTTCGTTTTTGCGATTCTTCTGAATTCGGTAGGAACGGTGATTTTGCAAATGCAACAAAACTTCGGAATCTCAAAATCTTCAGCCAGTGTTCTGGAAGGTTTCAAAGATTTGCCGATTGCGATTTGTTCATTCATTCTGGCTTCATTTTTACCCAAGATCGGAATCAAAAAATCAATGTTAATCGGATTGCTTTTGGTAAGCTGTATGTGTTTTGTGATGCCTTTTGCGAATACTTTCTGGTTTTTCAAAATTTTGTTTACGGTGGTCGGGGTTTCTTTTGCTTTAATTAAAATTTCCGTGTTCACCTCTATCGGATTGGTGACGAATACAGATAAAGAGCATTCAAGTTTTATGGGTTATCTGGAAGGGTTTTTCATGATCGGCGTATTAATGGGAAATGTTTTATTCAGCTTATTTATTGATGACCATAATCCAAGATCGACCCATTGGCTGAATGTTTACTGGGTTTTGGGTGCAATTTCTACCTTGTCTTTTTTGTTTTTATTCTTCACAAAATTGGACGAACACGAAGCGAAAAGTGAGAAAACAGATTTGCTCGGAGACTTAAGAAACAGCATCAGTTTATTCAGTTATAAAAAAGTATTGTTCTTTTTATTATGTGCTTTCCTTTTCGTTTTAGTTGAACAAAGTTTCCAAACGTGGACACCGACTTTTTATAAAGAAATTTTAAAAGTTCCGACTTCGATGAGTATTCAGGCGGGAGCAGTTTTGGCAGGAGCTTTTGCGTTGGGAAGGTTTTTATCGGGCTTTTTCTCGAAAAAATTCAGCTGGATTTACGTGGTTTCTTTTTGCGTCGTTGGTTTTGCAATCAGTATTTTATTAGTTCTTCCTTTAACTCACAATATTCATATTGACGCAGGAACAACTTGGTTGAATGCTCCGTTGGTTGTCTATTTATTTCCGTTGATGGGAGGTTTATTGGCGCCCATTTATCCAAGTATCAATTCGGTGATCTTAGCATCGATTCCAAAATATTTACACAGTGCCATGTCTGGTTTAATCGTTGTTTTCTCTGCAATCGGAGGAACAATCGGATCTATTATCACGGGTTTTGTGTTTCAGGAATTCAGTGGTCAACAGGCGTTTTACCTTTCATTAATTCCACTTTCATTGTTGATTATCTCGGCAATTTTCATGAATAAATTAAAAATAAATCCTAAAAAATAAAAATGAATAAACAATTATACATAAAAGAAATTCAGGCTCTTTTTGATGATGTTCAGAGATCAAAGGTTTTTGAAGATCAAAAAATGATGACCGATGCAGTTCCGTTGTTTCCAATTTCTGAGATTAATGAAAAATATGGGCAGGAGAAGCAATCTCATGATTTTGATTTGAAAAATTTCGTACTATCAAACTTTGACTTTTTAGGAGCAAGAGTTTCAATTCAAAGAGAAGATCAGTTGCCGATTGAAGAGCATATTGAAAAACTTTGGGATGAGTTGACCAGAACTGCTTATGAAGAAAAAGGAACATTATTGAAACTTCCGAAACCGTACATCGTTCCCGGAGGTCGTTTTAACGAATTTTTCTATTGGGACAGCTATTATATTATGCTTGGACTACAGGTTTCCGGAAGAGTGGAAATGATGGAGAATATTGTTGAAAACTGTTCTTATTTAATTCAAACTGTTGGATTTGTGCCGAATGCGAGCCGAACTCATTTCTTAAGCCGTTCTCAGCCGCCGTATTTTTCGTTGATGTTGGATCTGCTTTTTGAGACTACAAAAGATGAAAATACTTATATCAAATATCATGATACTTTAGAAAAAGAATACGCTTTCTGGATGAACGGAGTTGAAAAACTGGAAAACGGATCGAGTACAAAAAGAGTGGCAAAAACTGTCGAAGGAAATATTTTAAACAGATATTACGACGCAGAAAATGAGCCTCGCCCTGAAAGTTATTTAATTGATATTGAAGACGGCGAAAATACTGGCGAAGAATTTTACAGAAACATCAGAAGTGCTTGTGAATCGGGTTGGGATTTTTCCAGCAGATGGTTTGCAGACGGCGAAAATATACAGACGATTGAAACGTTGAGTTTGGCTGAAGTTGATCTGAATTGTCTTTTGTGGCATTTGGAGAAAACATTGGCAAAATCTTCGGCGCTTCAAAATTTTACCGAAAAAGAAAAAAAATATTCTGAAAGAGCAGCAGACCGAAGACAAATGATCGATAAATACTTTTGGGATGGAAATATTTATAAAGATTATCACTTAAAAAAACACACACAAACCCCGTCTGAACATATTGCTGCTCTTTATCCTCTATTCCTTGGATTGGCGAGTGAAGAACAGGCGAAATCTGTTGCTGAAATTATTTCTGAAAAATTTTTATATCAAGGCGGATTGGTGACCACGACTAAAAAAACGGGACAACAATGGGATTTACCAAATGCCTGGGCGCCTTATCAATGGTTGGGTTTTAAAGCGATGAAGAATTATGGTTTTGATGATTTGGCCGAAAAAATAAAAAATAACTGGTGTTTCAACGTGGAAAGAGTCTACAAAAACACCGGAAAATTAATGGAAAAGTATAATGCATTAGATACAGAAACGATTGCGGGAGGTGGCGAATATCCAAATCAGGACGGATTTGGATGGACGAATGGAGTTTATCTTAAATTAAAAGAGGATTAAATTTTAAACAAGAAAAAATTAAAACTAACTGTAAAAAAATATAAGACTATGAATAAAAAATCGATCTTATTAATGGCCGGTGTGGCAACGCTTTATTTCAATAATGCGTATGCACAGGAAACTCCGCAGGATTCCACAAGATCGGCATCTATTGAGCAGGTTGTCATCACAGGTAATTCCAATCCGAAAAAGAAAATAGAATCCAGCACCGCAATTTCCACGTTTAGTGCGAAAGAAATTCAGAAGCAAAACCCGATCAGTGCGGCGGCTTTATTACAAAGAGTTCCCGGTTTTGCAGTGGAAACTTCTGGTGGAGAAGTGGGAAATAACCTTTTTGCAAGAGGTATTCCTTCCGCCGGAGCGTATGAATTTGTGCAGGTTCAGGAAGATGGCTTACCGGTTTTTGAAGATGGTGCATTGCAGTTTGCCAATGCCGATAATTTTTTCCGTGTAGATAATTCCGTGAGCCGACTGGAAGCTTTGAGAGGAGGTTCGGGATCGATTTATGCCACCAATTCTCCCGGAGGTTTGATCAATTTTATTACGAAAGAAGGAAGCAACGATTTCAAAGGAACGGCGAAGTTGGAAACCAGTACTTATGGCTTGATGCGTACCGATCTTAATCTTGGTGGTGCTTTGGTTAAAGATAAATTATTTTTCAATGTCGGTGGTTTTTACAGAACAGATGACGGGATCAGAAAAACAGGTTTTAAAGCCAATAACGGAGGACAAATCAGAATGAATCTTAAATATGTTTTCGATAAAGGATACGCCAAAGTTTATTATAAAAAACTGGACGACCGAAATACCTTCTTCCTTCCGATTCCTTTGGTGCAAAACGGAAATAAGCTGAAAGGTTTTCAGGGGTTTGATCCGAATTACGGAACGTATAGTTACAGAGCCATCAGCCAGTTGAATATTCCACAAGCAGGAGGAGGTTTTTTCAGTAGAAATTTAGAAGATGGAATTCATCCGAGAGTTGATGTTTTAGGAGCTGAATTTAAATATGATCTTGGAAATAATTTCTCTGTGATCAATAAAACGAGATACACCAATATCAATATGAATTATACCGGAATTTTCCCTTCCGGCGGACCACAGTTAGCGGCAGATTTTGCTAAAGACAATGGTATTGCAGGGAATAATTTTCAGTATTCATCAGTGAGTTCAGGAGCTATTGTAAATCCTCAATATGTTCAGAAGCTAGGTTTTTGGGCAATCGATAAGCAGATGAATAATTTTGTGAACGACTTACAACTTAATTATAAATTTGATAAAGGAAATGTGACGGCAGGTTTTTATAAGTCTAACTGGAAATCTCATCAAAACTGGAACTGGAGCAATATTCTGACTACAGCAACCGACAGACCTGAATTGCTGAATTTGGTTGATTCTTCATTAAATCCTACTGATGTCGGATATTCTAAAACCTACAATGGCGTTACCGATATGTCTTTCCTGATGAGAGATTCTCAGATTCAGGGAAGTCTGAATGATCTTTATTTGAATTTAGATTATAATATTACAGAAGCTTTAAGTTTTAACGGAGGAATTCGTTATAGTAGAGATTTTTACAAAGGATATGGAGTGAATACCACGACTTCCAATCTTAATAATTCAGGGTTGACCATAGATGGAACTCACGGTTTTGAAACCACGACGGCTGATGATAATATGGCAGTTTTAGGAAATAAATACACCTATTGGAATTATGATGTGAATAAAGTTTCGTTTACGACCGCTTTAAATTATAAAATCAACAGAGAAAATGCGGTTTATGCCCGTTTTTCAAATGGTTTCAGATCCCCGAATGAAGAAGCGTACTATAATAATATGAATGATCTTTCGGCGATAAAGCCGGTAACGACCAATCAGCTGGAAATTGGATACAAATACTATTCAAGATCGTTTGATTTTGCGGTGATTCCGTTCTATTCAACCTTGAAAAATCTTTCGTTTACTGATATTTTCTCAGACGGAACTTCTGAAAATAAATTCGCCAACACAACCAATATCGGAGTTGAGTTGGAAGGATATGCCAGATTATTTAATAATGTGCTCGAGCTGACTTTCAACGGAACGATTCAAAATCCAAAATATAAAGATTTTACGGGACGAAATGCAGACGGAAGTTCTTTTAATTATGACGGAAATGCGGTTAGAAGAATGCCGAAATTCTATTTCAATATTTCTCCTGCGGTAAATATTACGAAACAGTGGAGAGCATATGTAAGTATGAATTATTATGGGAAGCGTTTTCAGGATGAGGTTAATTCGGAAAATAACAGTTTGCCTTCATTCTCAGAATTCGGAGCAGGAACTTCTTATCAGTTAGGAAAAATCCGTTTTGCAATAGATGGAACGAATATCTTTAATACCATCGGAATCACAGAAGGTGATCCAAGATCTCCATTAACGGGAACCGGCGATATCAGAATGGCCAGACCGATTATGGGTGCTGCAGCAAGAGCGTCGATTACTTTAGATTTCTAAACAATTAGTTTTTTATATAATTTTAAGGCTGTCTCATTAAAGACAGTCTTTTTTATATGCTATCTAAGATCCAGCTTTATTGATAACATATGTCATAAGCCAATCGGGAATCAATTCTTTTTCAACATTTATTGTTAGTTCGCCATTTTCTACCTCCGCAATCATAAGCATTTCGTCCGAGTTATCAAATAAATAGGCTCGATCTACCAGCTTAAGGGCAGCGTAGAGATTTTGAAGGGTATTGATATATCTTGTTTTTACTTTTTGCGGGTCTACTTTGTGACCACCTTTTCGTACACGGTCATTTACGCGGGATATGTTTAGATTTGCCTCATCCAGACAGATAAAGTATAAATAGATCCTGTAACCATTTCTTTGGGCATTGATTATTTCATCTAATTTTGAAGGGTGGCTCATTACTGTTTCAAATGTGTAAGAAATACCATTTGCTAATAGATGCTCTCTTATAAATGATGTAATAAGCGCTGCTTCGTAGCTATGCGTATCACGGGATTTATCCACAATGATATTTTCTCTAATCTCAATATTGATGCTATGGTCCTCTTGTTCGGATTTTTTAAGAAGTGTTTTTGCATTCGGACTTTCGCAAAAGCGGAGGAGATCTTCTTGAGAAAGGTCGAGACCATAGGGCTGTAAATCAAGAAATCCCTTTTCAAGGATTTCTTTTTCAATGACATCGGAATTAATGAAAATTCCATATCTGTAATTTCTTTGCTGGAAAGTATAGAATAAAGTGGATTTGCCTGAGCCATTTGGACCTGCAAAAATTCTTAATTTTTTCACTTTAGACATATTTTGCTACCTTTTGTTATTCTGCCTTTATCAGCTGTCATTCTCTCAATGGAAGCTTTTTGAACCATTTTTCCCTCCTTAAACTGATAGATTATTCCATTTCTTATGACTTCAAATGGAATATCCAAAGCTATGGAGGATCTCTTTGCATTTTTTGATGCAATAAGAGCAAAGCTGGCGATACGTTCTCGTCTTAAGCTGTTTCTGCGAGCTTCTTTCATTCGGCATCTTTGAGTACTTCTATTTTTGCTCATCTGTATACATTTATTAAGCTAAAATACAAAAAAATACGATTGAACTGTTAAATGACAAAAACAGAGAGGGTAAAGTCACAACAAAAATAAATAAGCCTGACTTTATTTAAAAAACGGATTATATTGCTTCTCAAACCCAATACTCGTCGCATTTCCGTGTCCTGATAAAATCTGTGTTTCATCATCAAGAATAAAAAGTTTGGTTTTAATTCCGTTGATAAGTTGTTCGTGATTTCCTTTATAAAGATCCGTTCTTCCGATGCTTCCTTCAAACAAAACATCACCAGAGATCATGAATTTTCGATCGTCATTATGATACACAATACTTCCAGGAGAATGCCCCGGAACATGATAAATCTTAAATTCCTCACCATCAAGGTCAATCGTTTCTCCCTCGTTAATATATTCTATGTCTACATTTACAGGTTCCAGCGGGAAACCGAATCTCATTCCGCTTGCCTGAAGCATATCTAAAACTTCCTGATCGTCTTCATGCATTGTGACGGGAACTTTAAATGTGTCGTATGCCCATTGAAGTCCCAAAACGTGATCAATATGAGCGTGTGTTAAAAGAATTTTCTGAATTTTTAATCCGTTTTCTGAAATAAAATTGTCAATAAGCTGAGTTTCCTGCTCATTCATATTTCCCGGATCAATAATCCATCCATTTTTATTGTCATTATAGAGAACATAGGTGTTTTCGCTTGCAAAATTGAATACGAATCGCTGAATCTGAAGCATAAGCTGATTATTTTTTTTGTTGAAACAAATGTAGCCACAAAAGTTTTGGTGTAAAAATATTTGAATGATAAGTTTAGGGTAAACCTGGTAAAGGGGGAATTTGATTTTAGGGGTTGGAGGCGGGGTGCAGGAAGATGGAAGTAATACCATTTATGTTTTAAAGTTACCTTAAAAAACCACGAAGTGGTTTAATATGAATAGCGTCGGGTAAACCCCGATGAATAAGTATTGCATAATGATGTAACCCTGAAAGGGTTAAATAATTTAAAAAAAATTTAAAGACAAAATGGTGTAAGTGGTTTTTTTATCAGCAGATTTTAGGTTTTTTCACAAGGGCATCATGTACTATTGAAAACTATCATCTATTAGGCGGAAAGAAAAAGCTTCCGGCTTTCATCGTTCAATCTTTTCATCGTGACAAAAACCTTAGCCCTGATTGCAGCATTGTTTGAACTCATTTTTTTGCTGGATCAGAAGAGGGCAAAAAATAGCGAGTGCGGAAAGCAGGAATAGCTTCAAATAAAAAAATGAATAATGATTTTTGTTAAAATAGGAATTCAGTTTCCATCTTGTATGGTTTAAAAATGAATTTTCGTTATCTTCGTCATAATGAAAACTTTGCAATTATTATTAGTTTCTTTAAGTGGTTTGATGCTGGGGCAGAAAATCCAGAGTATCCAATTGTTCAATCCGCAGACGAATGACGAAACGCCGGTTATTAATTTTAATCAGCAACTGGTTTTGAGTTTCGATGATCTCTCTAATTCCAGTGAAATTTATCGGTATACATTGAAGCATTACGATAGAAACTGGGAAGATGATAATCTATTTTTTACGGAATTTGCAAACGGAAGCCTGAATGGTTTGCTGGATCGTTTTGAATATTCTTTTAATACTTTGCAGCCTTACACGCATTATAAACTCAATTTTCCGAATGATAAAATGCAGCCTAAAGTTTCGGGAAATTTTGAATTAATTGTGTATAAAGATTCTGCCGAAAAACCTTTATTTACGAGGCGTTTTTATGTCGTGGAAGAGAATGCGACCATGGCATTAAATGTGACCCGTTTTGCAGATGCGAGAAATCCCAATGCAAATCAAAGGGTAGAAGTACAGGCGGTTGCCGTAGGGGGAGACCTGACTTCAAATGTAAATTCCATCACCATTAATGTGATGCAGAATAACAATCCGAATCTGACCGTTAATAATCTGAAGCCAAGTACAACACTAGGAAATAAATTGCTTTTTCAGCAAATGAATCTTGTGTTTCCCGGAAATAACGAATTTTATTATTTCGATAACAAAAATATGAATATGGCGGCCGATATGGTGCAGTCTGTTGAGGTAAAAGAGGGGGTGAATTATACGTATCTTCATCCTGTCTGGGCCTATCCGCTGAATTACCAATATCAGCCGGATGTGAACGGAGCCTGGTATTATCGTAGGAACGACTTGGGATTAGAGCGAAATGCCGAGCGTGAAGCAGATTATTCATGGGTTTATTTTTCATTGGATTCGGAACCTTTGGATAAAGAAATTTATGTTTTGGGCGGTTTTAATGATTTTAAACCGAGTAAAGAATTTCAGATGCAGTATGATGAGCAAAATAAAAGATATGTAGCGAAGATTTTCCTGAAACAAGGTTTCTACAACTATATTCTGGCGACAAAAGGATCCAACGGAGCATTGAATTTTGGTGAAATTAACGGGAATTTCTGGCAGACAGAAAATCTATATCAGAGTTTTATGTATTATAAGCCGTTTGGGAGAAATTATGACGGATTGATGGGGTATGGAGAATTCAGAACGCCTGTGAAATAAAATTTATATAAATGTATTTTTAGCGAAAATAAAAAAGCCTTACAGAAAATAGACTGTAAGGCTTTCATATAATAATACTTGTCTTGAAATATAATTATGTAATCAAATAATTCTAATCTTCTTTAAAGATAGCGGTGATGAAAAGATTTTCCTCATTTTCAAAAACGTAATGAATATTCACAGGAAAATTCAGCATTTTATTCACAGCAATCTCACTAGACTTAGTGGGCGATCTCTGCAAAATACCATCGATAGACATTTTCAGATCTTCCAGAAAGTCGATTCCTTTTTTTTCTTGGTCAGCATTAAAAACCCGCATAAGAAGCCTTATGTCGTTTTTGGCAATGGAAGAGAGCAGGATTTTCATGTGTTAAGCACAGGTCTTTTGCAGCTCGGAAATATTCTCAAAAAAATCAAGTTTTGTTTTTGGATTTTCCTGATGAAACTGAATTCTGTATAAGACTTCATCGATCTGAAACTGCGGAACAGAAATACTACTGGGCGTTTCTAGCTTTTCTACCATTTTCGCTAAAGTTTCCAACAATTCCGGAGTGAAACTTTCAATCTTGTGCTGTAAAATTTGTGCCGTTGCATTCATCATTTTAATTTTTAAGGTTGATGATGTTCTTTTTGATGGGGTAAAGGTAAGAAAAATAATTATATTTTATATTTTTATATTAAAAAAAATAGGGGTTGTTGTTTTAAATTTTATATTTATTTTAAATTCATGGTTTTTTTTAAGGGGGTGTGTATAGAAATTATTTTTTTTGGTTCGGTTTATATCTTTAATGATATTACTTCCTTTAAGACTGAAAAAAGTTATCCACAATATGAGTTTTTCTTTTGGTAACGGAGAGTTTATCTCATGACATATTAATATTAAATGTCTTTATTAAATCATGCTCGCTTGATTATTAATAATTTAAATCGATTTATCATTCTTTTCACCCTAGCTTTAAAATGAATTACGTGTAGAGTTTTCCACAAAAGATATTTTTAAGATTCAATTTTGAAAATTTCTATCATCAAAATTTTTTCAGTAAAAGTTATCCACAATATGACTTTTTTATAATGATGAATAAAAATATACGCTTTAATATTCTATTAATTATCAAGTTTATTTAGTTTTAATGATTTGAATATTAGTTGTTTATAAATATTGAATACGGCTGAGATTTCTTCGTAATAAGAATTGGAGGCGATACTTTTCCACAATTAAAATTTGAACATTAAAGTCGAAAAATATAAATTTTAAGTAAAATAATACGATTTGAAAGTTATCCACAATGTCACGTTTTCGACAGGTGTTTCCTTCCTTAAAAAAATAAACTTTCGTCTGAGAGCCAGACGACTCAAAATATTTTCTGCCGTCTGAATTTCAGACGGACTAAACTAAAAGTGATTGAAGCAAGTATGAACCCCAGACGAGCAGAACCAAAACAGATTGAGGTTTTCTGATGTTCAGACGACGCAAATGAATATGAGTTGAGAGATTCTGAACCTCAGACGCGGTAAATAATTATTTCGACAAAAAAATAACCTCCATTTCTGGAGGTTTTATCTTTTAAACTAAATAAAATTCATTCAGTTTTTCTTCGCATAATGTTTTCACAACGTTTATCCATCGGTCTTCATCATTAAGACATGGGATGTAATGGAAATTTTCTCCGCCACCGTGAAGGAACTGTTCTTTCCCTTCCACAGAAATTTCTTCCAATGTTTCCAGGCAATCTGAAACGAAGGCCGGGCACACAATTGCCAGATTTTTTATTCCTTTTTTACCAATGCTTTCAAGGGTTTCATCGGTATAAGGTTCCATCCATTTGTCTTTTCCTAATCTCGACTGGAACGTTACCATTACTTTCTCTTTTGGTAATCCTAATTTTTTAATCACAGAATTGGTAACGTCAAAACACTGGTGACGATAGCAAAACTGGTGACTCGGATTGTTTTCTCGCGAGCAACAGTCGTTTAAATTACACGTCTTTGTAGGATCGGTTTTATAGATGTGTCTTTCCGGAACACCGTGATACGAAAACTGTAAGGCATCGAAGTTTTCAGGAAGTTTTTCCTTAATACTCTCAGCTAAACAATCAATATAAATATCTCTGTTATAAAAAGGCTGGATATAATTAATCTTAATATTGGGGAATTTTTCCTTTCTTACTTCTTCCGCTTTGTCGATCACGGTTTCCGTGGTGCTCATCGCATATTGAGGGTAGAGCGGGAAAAGTACGATATCGGAAACACCCTGATCTACTAATTTCTGAATTCCGGCTTCAATACTCGGTTGGGCATATCGCATCCCGATTTCTACAGGAACATCGACCAGTTTTTGTAGTTTTTTCTGAATTTTTTCTGTGATCACGATTAACGGAGATCCTTCGTCTGTCCAAACCGTTTTATAGGCTTCGGCAGATTTTGCAGGTCTGGTGTTCAGGATAATTCCGCGAACCAGCAATGCACGGAAGATCCAGCGATAATCAATCACTTTTTCATCCATCAAAAATTCGTCAAGATATTCCTTCACATCGTTTACTGCTGTAGACTTTGGTGAACCAAGATTTACAAGTAAAATTCCTTTTTTAGCCAAAATTTTTAATTTTAATTATGAATAGACTTTTCAAAATTCATCATCAACTTTGAAATTTCAGTAAAGGTATCGTTTTTCAGTGAGCCATCCTCCCGGAATCTGCCCTTGATACCTTTGATCAGCAGTTGGTGATCATCAATTTTTGCGCCAAGTGTTTGCAGAATTAATAATAATTCTTCATGCCCTTTTTCTCCATTGGCGGAAGCTGTAACTACAGCTGTAGGTTTTTCATTAAAAATAGTCGTAGAAACGCACCATTCTAATAAATTTTTTAATCTGCTCGGAATACTGAAAATATACTCCGGCGTAGAAAATACAACACCCGCTGAATTATTGATATCCTCGCGAATCTTCAATACTTCGGCAGGTGTTTTAATATCGGTAAGGTCTGTATCAAAATGCGGAAGAATAGAAAGATTATCATATACTATAAAATCAGTTGCTTGATTTTGCTGTAGTGCTTTTTCCATTAATCTAAAGTTGCTGGAATTTTTCGTAGCACTGCCAATAATGACAACAATTTTCTTTCTTTCAGACATTTTAAAGGAAATTATCCGTTTACAGCTTCCACTCTTTCTACCAATTCAGGAACGAATTGTTTCAAAATATTTTCAATTCCGCCTTTTAAAGTAGCTGTTGAGCTTGGACAACCTGAACAAGCACCTTGTAGAAGCATTTTTGCGGTTTTATTTTCTTTGTCATATTCCATCAAAGAGATTTTACCACCGTCATTTTCTACTGCAGGAGCTACATATTCATTTAAGATGTCAGAAATTTTCTGCTCATCGTCTGTATAATCTCTGTTGATGATTTTTTCTACAGGATTTTCGTGTTTCTGAGGTTCAAGGTTTGAAATTTCTCCTCCGTTCTGAAGATGCTCGGCAATTAATGCACGAACCGTCATCATGACCTGATGCCATTCTACAGAATCATCTTTCGTTACCGCCACGAAATTATCTGAAATAAAAACTTCTTTTGCAAATTCAAATTCCTTGAAAATAGCCTGCGCCATCGGAACGCCTTCTGCTTTATCTCTAGATTTTACTTCCACAAAGCCGTCCATCAGCATTTTGTTGGAAACAAATTTCATTACATTCGGGTTAGGAGTCATCTCAGCATAGATCTGATACATCTCTTTTTTCTTCTGAAGGTAAATTCTAGGATTTGCCAAAAGCTCGTCTTCCACTACATTTTTCAGACTTTCTGCTACATGTTCCCATTCTACAGTGTCCTGTTTTGCAACGGCCACAAAATTAGCCGTAATGAAAATTCTTTCCACAAACGGATAATTGAAAAGCTCCTGTGCTAAAGGGATTTCTGAAATATCTGACTCTCTGTCCAACTCCAAAGACCCCGGAATCAAATTGTAATCTGCTACAAATTTTATCACTTTCGGGTTTTCGGTTGGTTCTATAAGTATAGTATGCATTTTTTCGTTAAATTTGAGATACAAAAATACGGATTTAGAAGTTAGAAGCTAGAAGTTGGAAGTTAGATTTTCGCTATCACTGTAATTTACAATTTGTGATTTCAAGATTTAATCTTCAAATTAGCTCATTATCAAATTATCAAATTAAAAAATATGGCACTTATAAAAGAACTTTTAGGCAAATCACCTCAGATTGGGGAAAATACTTTTTTGGCAGAAACAGCTACGATTATCGGAGATGTTACGATGGGAAGAGACTGTAGCGTTTGGTACAATGCGGTGATAAGAGGGGATGTTCATTATATTAAAATGGGCAATAAAGTGAATGTTCAGGATAATGCGATGCTGCACTGCACGTATCAAAAATATCCTTTAAATATTGGAAATAATGTATCCATAGGGCACAATGCAATTGTTCACGGATGTACAATTCAGGATAATGTTCTGATTGGGATGGGAGCGATTGTTATGGATGATTGTTTGGTGGAAGAAAACTCGATTGTTGGTGCCGGTTCTGTGGTGACGCAGGGAACTCATATTAAATCTGGCGAAGTTTGGGGCGGTGTTCCGGCGAGAAAAATTAAGGATATCAATTCACAGCTGTTAGAAGGTGAGGTGAATAGAATTGCCGATAATTATGTGAAATATTCTTCTTGGTACAAAGAAAACGTAAAAGACGTTGTAGAATAATTATATGTAAATAGTGAATGGTCAATTTTTGAGTGGCTAAAAATTCACTATTGACTCGTAGAAATTGACAATTGACACAAAAAAAGCTTTATCATATTTTGATAAAGCTTTTTTTTATCCTTTTTTATTTAAACTCCTTTCCGAAATCTATTATTGAACGGGATAAACAACCTCTGCTTTTCCGTTGATACATCTTACTCCCACAGGTTCTCCTATAAAAGAACAATCGGAAATGATGTTGTATTTTTTGTTGAATTCTTTTTCTTTGTTGTTGTAATTTTCAATTTTCGGTAAAATTGAAGCTTCCATTTTTGACGGATAAGCGATGTAATATTTTGGTCCACCACAGGCTTTTGCTCCCATTGCTACAGGCTTCCAGTCGTTCACGGTAGCCTCCGTACATTTTTCTTTCCCGATTTCGGTTTCTATTTCATTTTTCAGTTTATCAAGCTGAGCCTGATCGTATTTTTGACTGTCTGCATCGGCAGGTCTTTCAGAAATATCTTTTGGCAAATTGGTATTTGCATTGGCTGTGCTGTTACAAGACATTGCCGTTAACGCTGTACATAATACTAAAGCGGGTATTTTTAGAAATAAATTTTTCATAATAATGTTTTTTCTCAACAAGAATTTTCAAATCTTGTGCCAAGATAGAAAAATACAATTCATTTTCCGTAATTTTGGAAGCGATGAACAATCATTTTTTTGACTTATTAGAGCATACCAACCGAAGTGTATTTTTAACAGGAAAAGCAGGGACAGGAAAAACTACTTTTCTTAATGATTTTGTGAAGCATACCCGCAAAAAGCATATTGTGGTAGCGCCTACGGGCATTGCTGCGATTAATGCGGGAGGAGTTACTATTCACTCGATGTTTGGTTTGCCGCTGAGAACATTTTTACCGACAACCGACAGGATAGATACCAGTTTGGCAAATAATATTGCCGATCTGATGCCCCATTTCAAATATCGAAAAGATAAACTGAAGCTTTTAAGGGAAGTGGAAATTCTTATTATCGATGAGGTTTCCATGCTGCGTTCTGATGTTTTGGATATGATGGATTTTTCCTTACGTTTTATCCGAAGAAATAATCAGCGTTTTGGCGGTGTTCAGATGTTGTTCATCGGAGATTTGTATCAGCTTCCGCCGGTGGTGAGAGATGAGCATATATTAAAAATGTATTACAATTCGCCTTTCTTTTTCGACAGCCATGCGATCAAAGATATTCCGTTAATTACAATTGAATTAACCAAAGTTTATCGCCAGACCGATCAGGAATTCCTTGAAATTTTAAATGCTATTCGTGATGGTGATGTTGCCAATATCGATTTTAATCATTTGAATGAAAGATATAATCCCGATTTCGAAATGGGAACCGATTCTTACGTTTATCTGTGTTCACACAATAAAATGGCGGACGAGATCAACCAGGAGAAATTAGCTGAAATAAAAGTGGACGCCCGAAGTTATGAAGCGAAGCTTTTTGGTGAATTTAAAGAAAATCAGTTTCCGAACGAGCAGTTTTTAGATCTGAAAATGGGCGCTCAGGTAATGTTTATCCGAAACGACATTTCCGGTGAAAAAAAATATTTCAACGGAAAATTAGGTGAAATTTCTGCGTTGGATGAGAATGAAATTAAAGTAATTCTTGATGGAAGTGACCGGGAAATTACCGTAAAACGTGAAGTTTGGGAACAGAAAAAATATTTTCTGGATACCGATAAAAATATTAAAGAAGAAGTTTTGGGAAGCTTCGAGCAGTTTCCGATCAAACTGGCTTGGGCAGTGACCATTCATAAAAGTCAGGGATTGACTTTTGATAAAGTAATTATTGATGCCGGGAAAAGTTTTACAGCTGGTCAGGTTTACGTTGCCTTGTCGCGTTGTCGAACGCTGGAAGGGATTGTCTTAAAATCTAAAATTACCCCTGAAGTTATTTTTAAAGATAACAGAATTCTCAAATTTCAGGGTGAGACGCACGCCAACGATAATGTTGAAGCCATTTTAAATAAAGAAAAATACGACTACAGCATTAGAAAAGTACTTCGTACCATAGATTGTCTATGGTTTCTGAAAGAACTTGAAGATTGGAATAACCGGTCTATTGTTACCAAAAGTATAGATCATCTTAAAGCGAAACAGTTGTATGGACAGCTCAGACATGAGGTCGTGAATCTGGGGAAAATCTTTGAAAAATTAGAAAGAGTAATTTCTCAGAAGGTGAATAATTTCATTAATCAGAATGAAGAATGGTCTGATATTGAAAGCAAAACAAAAGGAGCGGTTAATTTCTTTTTTACCGAAATTAAAGATAAAGTTTTCAGTCCGCTGAAAGAGTTTTATGCGGAAATTAAAGGCGCAAAAGGGTTGAAACAGTATAATGAAGATTTCCGTGTCTGGCTGGAAGATATTGAAGAATATTTAAATAGTTTAAAAGAAATTCATTTGTTGGAAACTAAACTTTTAGATGAAAAGAATGATAAGGAAGTCAGCATGAAAATTGCAAAAGTTCCGTCTCAGGTTCTTACTTTTCAATTATTTGAACAAGGAAAAACCATTGCCGAAATTGCGTTGGAAAGAGGCTTGGTAAAGGAAACGGTAATTGGGCATCTGGCGAAATTTGCAGAGCAAGGTTTGCTGGATATTTCCAGAGTGATTACTTCTGATAAGATCAAAGCTTTTGAAGAAATTTTCTACAAAGACCCGAAAGAAACCTTAACGGAATGGAAAAATATATTGCCAAGTAATTTTGAATTTAATGAAATCAGAATTTTGATTAATCATTTTAATTATCAGAAGGAGAAAAATAAGACTGAGTGAATTTTTATCAATAATCCAGAATAACAACTCTATTCTGAAGATCAATTTTTTCCCGCATTAGTACGGATTTCGAAAAAAATTCTGATGCGCACCAAACGATTTGTGTTGCATCATTATTATCTTCGTTATCTACGCTATTTCTGAGGTAGAGAATTTCTTCTTCTATGATTTTGTGAAGTCCGTCAGCGTCTTTAAACTGATAATTTATAATTTCGAGTACTTTTTTTTCAAGATCCGTAAAGTCTTTTTCGCTATAATCATATCCATTCATTCTGCTATCTAATATTTTTCTAGTAAGAAGAATCATATAATCGTTGAATTTCAAAAAATCTACAGCAGAAATATTATATCCATAATAATCATTATCCGTAATCTCTTCGATGGGATAATAATTTGTGTAATTGCTGTATTGATACATATAACTATAACGTACTGTGGGTATTTCATACAACAGATTTACTCCGTACTTTTCGATATCTTTTTCCAAAATATCTTTATTATACTTAATTTCTTCATCAAGGAAAAATATTATTTCCAATAAATCTTCTGGTTGAATGTAGTTAATATCAGTTGAAATTGCTTTGGCAATTTTGTTTTTAGAAATATTGAAATTATTTTCGAATTCATTTTTTCTTTCATTCAAAAACTGAGAAAAAGATTTTTTGTGCAAAATGGTATCACTAATCAAGGGTAATAAATTTTCTTTAGCATTTTCTTTGTTGAATGTATAGATTTCTATATTTCTTGCCATTTTTTATATTTTACGTATTAAATAGAAACAAAAACTCCTTTATGATCACTTAGAAGATTCTTATCAACAAAAGTTTTGGTTTCAGTAATATTATTCATAAAAGCCTTTGGAATAATAATATGATCGATATTTTCTTCAATTTCTACAGTAGAGTTAATCAAATTTAAATCTTCAAAAAGATCTTTTAAGGATTTTGTGGTTTTAGAATTAATCGAAAAACTTTCTTCTCCTTTTCTGAATGATGTATTTAAATCTCCAACAATAAAAAGATTTTTATTCATTGAATAAATTTTTCTGCAATCCTGAATGGTATTGTACAATTCATTATTAACAAAAGGTTTTCGATTAAACCAAGTTCCAACAATTGTACAATAAATTATAATATTTCCTAACTCTGTTTCAAACTCCAACGCGAGATTGGTTTTGCCATCGGTTACAGAATGTTTTTTTGAACAAGGAATTTTAGAATATAAAATAGTTCGGAATGCCTTTTCACCTTTCAGATATTCCGTGTAATTAAGATTTTCGTAAATAATATTTTCAGGAATTTGTGAGCAAAGATATTTATGGTTAAAATTTTTAAGATCAAGATCAATAGCTTCTGTTAAAATAAGAAAGTCGAAATCAAACTGATTAAGAAACTCTTCGATTTTTGCTGACGTTTTTTTCCTTGCCCAGTCAATATTTAAAGTCGCTATTTTCATACTCAAAATTACAAAAAAGGATTCAGTATAAAACTGAATCCCTTCTTAAGCATTGAATCAAAAATTTATCATTTTTTATAATGATAAGCCGTATTCTGGTTTTGGGAATTCGCCAGGAGTTTTATATCGGGTAGAACTTCCTTTATGATACCAAGCGCCTAATCCTGAAATCATAAGTGCCATATTATGAACAAAACGTTCTATATTTTTTTGCACGGAACCGAAATCGGGTAGGTTATTTTGTAATTCTACAAATTCTTTTATATATGTATCGTGAATATTCATGGATTCTGTAACCGCTTCTTCTACAGAAACTTTGTACTGATGTTTTATGACTAAAATAATATTTAAAGTCTCTGTATCTACCGCTAATTCTTTTTCTATAGATGCGAAGTCATTCTGAATAGCCATAATTTTTCGATAGTTTTTTTCTGAACTAGGCAATCCATCCTATCAATTACAAAAAGTAACTAATGCAATTTATTAGCCTTACATTTGCTTGGTTTTTAGACCTAAATTTTAAAATATGAAAAATTTCGAAATATCGGTGTTGGATCTTGCACCTGTAAAACAGGATAAAACGATTCACGATACATTTCAGGACAGTTTATCTTTAGCAAACCATACTGAAAATTTAGATTATAAAAGATTCTGGTTGGCCGAGCATCATAATATGGAAAGTATTGCCAGCTCTGCAACTTCGGTTCTGATTGGTTTTATCGCCAACGGAACAAAAAAAATAAGAGTAGGATCGGGAGGAATTATGCTTCCTAATCACAGTTCATTAGTCATTGCCGAACAATTCGGAACTCTGGAATCTCTTTTTCCCGGAAGAATTGATCTTGGGGTAGGAAGAGCGCCCGGAACAGATGGTCTAACGGCTCAGGCTTTGGGAAGAAACGCAGCAATGATCAATCAACAGTTTCCGAGACAGATTTTGGAATTACAAAAATATTTCTCCAAAGAAAACCGTGACGCGCTGGTGCGTGCGATTCCGGGAGAAGGCTTGGATATTCCGTTGTATATTTTAGGATCGAGTACAGACAGCGCTTATTTAGCTGCGGAATTGGGTCTTCCTTACGCTTTTGCAGGACATTTTGCTCCGGAACAGATGGAAATGGCTTTCAGTATTTACAGACAGAATTTTGAACCTTCAAAATATCTGGCTCAACCTTATATCATCGCCTGTGTGAACGGAATTGCCGCTGAAACGTCTGAAGAAGCACATAAAATGTCAACGACTTTATTCCAGGCTTTTATTAATATCGTCAGAAACGACAGAAAACCTTTTGCTCCGCCCGTGGATAATATGGACGATATCTGGTCACCAATGGAAAGATCTATGGTTTTACAGAAACTGAGATATACTTTTATAGGAGATCAATCTGAAATTGAAGAAATGCTGAAAAATTTTCAGGAAAAGTACAATGTGGATGAATTAATGATTAATTCTCACATTTACGATCATCAGAAAAGATTGGCATCTTACGAAATTATTAGAAAAGCAAAAGATTCATTATTTAGTTAAAAATCAACACCAATAGAATTTTTACATATAAGTCATAGTAGAGTAAGAGCCTGTTTAAAATTTTACCGTTTTATTTATTGTCCTTAATGAAGTTGATCTTTGCTCCATTTTGATGCTCTTTTGAGCGTATTTTTCACTTCCTATTTTTGATTTAGCCCGCTAGATCTGCAAACACGAAGCAAAAAATCCATCTCAAAATAGCTATAAAAATTTTTGGCAATAAAATTTAAACAGCCTCTAAGAAATAAAAAAAAATAGTAATGGATCATATAAGAATGAAAAATCAAAGATTTTTAAACTTATTTGTTCTCAATTTTTTCAAAGTTGGCCACTAATCTCATGCGTCTTATGTGTAAAATAAATTTTAGAAACTTTTATTGTTGAAATTTAGATTCAAATACAAACCATTTATATTAATTGGAGGATGCTTATTTTTATGAGTATCTTTACAAAAATTTAAAAAGTAAAAATGTCTGATATTAAATTAAATACCATTCCGGAGGCTATTGAAGACCTTAAAAATGGTAAAATAATCATAGTAGTAGATGATGAGGACAGAGAAAATGAAGGTGATTTTCTTTGTGCTGCTGAACTTACAACACCTGAGATCATCAATTTCATGGCACTTCACGGCAGAGGGCTAATCTGTATGCCACTTCCTGAAAAAAGATGCGACGAATTGGGGCTTGAAGTGATGGTTAGCAGAAGCAGCGATCCGAAAGAAACAGCTTTTACGGTATCGGTTGACCTTCTTGGAAACGGTACGTCTACAGGGATTTCTGCGGGCGACAGAGCAAAAACTATTTTAGCTTTGATGGATGAAAAATCCAAACCGACAGATTTTATGAGACCCGGACATATTTTCCCGCTTCGTGCTAAAAAAGGAGGTGTTTTGAAAAGAGCAGGGCATACGGAAGCTGCGATTGATCTTACTTGTCTTGCCGGTTTAAAGGAAGGAGGGGTGATCTGTGAGATCATGAATGAAGACGGTTCTATGTCTCGTTTGCCGGATCTTCAAGTTTTGGCTCAAAAGCACGATATGAAAATTGTATCTATTGAAGATTTAATTCATTATCAGCTTAAAAAAGGCAATTTGATCGAAAGACTGGAAGACAGAAAAGTGAAAACTGCTTATGGTGATTTTGATTTCTTCGCTTTTAGAGAAACATCTAATGATCAGATCCATTTTGCTTTAACAAAAGGAACTTGGACAGTTGATGAGCCTGTTTTGGTGAGAGTTCAGTCTTCTGATTCTTATTTTGACGTTTTGACCAGGCTGAACAACGGAGAAAAGCCATTATTGGAGAAAGTGACCAATATGGTGAATGAGGCAGGGAAAGGGGCTATTATTTTCATTAATAATGTTTCAAATTCTGAAAATACGTTGAGAAAGCTACAGCAGTTCATCAATCATCAGGATGGGCAGCAAAAGCATCCGACAGCTGCTTTCAATTACAGAGATTATGGAATCGGAACACAGATCCTTAAGAATCTTGGAATTAATAAGTTTAAAGTAATCACTCAAAATCCGGATATCAAACCTCAGGTAGGAGGATATGATGTTGAGGTGACGGAGTTGGTTCAACTATAAAATGTGAATGGTGAATAAACTTCGTTATCAATTTTTTTGATACGTTTTTAAATTCACTTGCGAAGCAAAATTCACAATTCACAATTCACATAAAAAATGGCTTGAAAAATCAAGCCATTTTTATTTCTTCAAAACTTCTGAAACCATTCAGAAAATCTTTGATATTCATTCTTTTCTTTCCTTCTAATTGTAATTCTATAGGATAATAAATGCCGTCCTGAGTGTAGATCTTAAATTCGCTTTTAGAGATTTCTAAGCTTCCGACGGTTTTTCCGTGGTTTAGAATTTCAAATTTTCCGCCAAATATTTTTAATCCTTTGTCTTCCTCATTAATTTTTAATGTGGTGAAAGCTGCCGGATAAGGAGACATTCCCAAAATAAACTGGTGAACTTCTTTTGAGGTTTTAGTCCAATCGATTCTTGTATCTTCTTTAAAGATCTTATAGGCATTTTTCGGATGTTCAACGTGCGGCTGAGGTCTTTCTGTAATTGAGTTTTCAGCCAGTCCATTTAATGTTTTAACCACCAGTTTTGAACCCATTTCCATTAATCTGTCGTGAAGATGGCCTGCATTTTCGTCTTCCAGCACCGGGATTTCTTCCTGTAATAGAATATTTCCTTCGTCTATTTTTTCATTGATAAAGAAAGTCGTGGCACCTGTCTTTTCTTCACCGTTAATGACTGCATAATTAATAGGCGCTGCGCCTCTGTAATCGGGTAGTAAAGAAGCGTGGAGGTTGAAAGTTCCCATTTTTGGCATTTCAAATAATACTTTAGGCATCATTCTGAAGGCAACCACAATAAAAACATCCGCATTCAGCTTTCTTAATTCTTCGAGAAATTCAGGATTTCTTAATTTTTCAGGCTGAAAAACAGGCAGGTTATTCTCAACGGCAAAAACTTTTACAGGTGATTGATTAATTTTCTGTCCGCGCCCGCTGGCTTTATCAGCCACGGTCACAACACCTACAACTTCATGATGAGATTGATGAACGGCCTCCAGTGACGTTTTTGCAAACTCCGGAGTTCCTAAAAAAACTACTTTCAATGATTTCATGGTGCAAAGATAAGGTCTTTATTAAAGGATTAAAAGATTTAAAAATTAAAAAATTCAAATCATTATTTATTAAAAATTACCTGGAACCTATGCTAAGGCGTAGGTCTTGAAATTCAACATTTTTACCTTTCCGGAATCTAACAGGTAAATTAAATTTTCCAATATATTTTCTTTGGAATGATACGTCATCTGAATAGATAATTCCTCAATGGTTGCCGATTTTTTAGATAATAAATTAATGATTTCCAAACCAATATTCTTACCAAAAATAGACTGCTTATTTTTTTCGCAGACAGAGCAGATTCCACAGTTTTTTGTATTTTTTTCTCCAAAATAAGAAAGAATGAGCTTCATTTTACAATACTGACTGTCTTCAATATAGAATTTCATTTCTTCCCACTTCTGAATTTTATTTTTTTGAATATGCTCAAACAATTTCCAATAGGCAGAATGTATCAGTCTTTCATTTCTCGGTTTTAGAAATTTAATGCTGGATAAAGCTCCGTCAATATATTCCAAATAACCTTTTTGCTGAAGTTCTTTCAGTCTTTCTTTGATCAAATGATTATCGATGGAAATTTTATTACTCAGCTGTTGTTCGCTAAACATTACTTTGTGAGTCGTAGCTCCGGAAATCGAACGTAGTAAAAGCTCAATAAAATAGGCATCTTTTTTTGGAAGCTGATCTAATTCATCACCTTTTACAAAGAGTTCTAATGATGACAGACTTTTATTATCATTGAAATAAATGATTTCCTGATTGTGAAGAAAAGTGAGAACATTCGTAATCTTAGCTTTTGATAATTTCGTGAAGTTCTGAATTCCGTTAAAATTTAACTGAAAAACTTTTTCTGGCAATTCGTGTTCAGCCACCTGAAATACAGAGTAGAGGTAAGTAATGATCTTTAAAAATTCTGCTTTATTGGGAATTTGATTTTTCAGAATCTGATCGAAATTCAATAACTCCTGTTGATTCCAAAGAAGAAAAGCAAAACTTTTTTTTCCGTCTCTACCCGTTCTTCCAATTTCCTGATAATAATTTTCAATGGAGGGAGAAGGAGAGAAGTGGATGACAAAACGGACGTTATCCTTATCTATTCCCATTCCGAATGCATTTGTAGAGATCAGAACATTTCTGTCACTGTTATTCCAAATGTTTTGTTTATTATTTTTTTCTCTAGCAGTTAACCCTGCATGAAAATAGTCAACATTCGTCAACTGCTTTTGATGCAGAAATTCACAAAGCTGCTCTGCGTCTTTACGGGTTCGGACATATATTATTCCTGATTTTGTAGCATATTTCAGGATATCAAAAACTCTTTGATATTTGTCGGAAACTTCTTCTGAAAAAATTTTGATATTATCCCTCCTGAAGCTTTTCTGAAAAATTTCAGGATTTTTAAATTCAAGCTTCGTTTTAATTTCGTCTAAAACTTTTGGAGTCGCTGTTGCAGTTAAAGCCAGGCAGGCAATTTCGGGATTATTTTTTCTGAACTCTTTTATATGCTGATAGCTGGGTCTGAAATCCTGCCCCCATTCAGAAATACAGTGTGCTTCATCCACTGCGATGAAAGACATTTGAATTTCTGCAATATTCTGTAAAAACTGACTATTGGTTAATCTTTCCGGGGAAATATACAGTAACTTAGTTAGGCCTTCCTTACATCTGTTGTAAATGAGTTCAGCGTCAAATTCATCTAATTCAGATGACAGATATTCTGCGTCAATTTGTCTTGCCTTAAGCTGGTTGACCTGATCCTTCATTAATGCCAGTAAAGGCGAAATTACCAGACACACTCCCTCTTTTAACAAAGCGGGTAACTGATAGCACAGAGATTTGCCGGCACCTGTGGGCAATAAAGCCAACGTATCTTTTCCATAGATAAGAGAATCTATAATTTCTTCCTGAGAATCTCTAAAGGTACTGTACCCCCAAAAATGTTTAAGGGTCTCATATTTTAATTTTTTAAAGTCTTGCGGAGAAATCATCATGTAAAAGTAAGAAAAGTATGACAACAAAAAAAGCCACGCGATGCATGGCTTTTATATAATGTACTAAAAAGTTTATTATTATTTGGCTTCAAAGTAAACTCTTCTGTTTGCTCTGTTTTTCCATTCAGGACATTTCGTTGCAGGATTACATTCAGGATATTTAAGATCTTTCTTACCTTTTCCTACTGCATTAAGTTTTCCTGACTGAACTCCGTTTTTAACAAGATAGTCTTTAACGTTGTTCGCTCTTCTTTCTGATAATTTCTGGTTGTAGGCATCAGTACCTCTTGTATCGGTTGCTCCTACCACGGTATAATTTCCAGTTGAAGTATTGATATAGTTAACAGCGTTATTCAGTATCGGAGTGTTAGAAGGTAGAATTCTGTCTGAATTAAGATCAAACTCAATTCCTTCAAGACTTCTTGTTTCTTCCTGTACCGGTCCGCTTGTTGTTGTTGGACATCCGTTATTTTCTACAGGTCCCGGAACAGTTACACATTTATCATAAAGGTCAATAACACCATCCAGATCGGTATCTAATGCTACACCAGCACCATCCACTCTTGCCCCTGCAGGCGTGTCAAGCTGTCTGTCCCAGTCATCACAAACACCATCGTTGTCGGCATCTCCTTTTTTACAAACTTCAATATCCTGATTTTTATTCGCTAAAACATCCAGTTTGTAATAGATCTCCTGAAGTGGGTCGTGCCACATTAAGTGAGATTCGTGTTTTCCAAGTTTAATACTAACCCCCAATGTTGCATTGAAGAAGTTGTCAGAAACCTGCTCTTCGCGTTGGTTGATTGCGCTGTATTTAGATCCTCCACCATCGAATTCGTCATCACCCGTAACAACGTACATCAATCGAGCTTCAAGGTCAATTCTGTTGCTTACATTATATTTAAGACCTGTACCCACCTGAGCGAACATTGATCCTAACTGGAAAGGTTTAACTTCCGTAACCATTCTTTGTCCTGCCTTATCTTTCTGATATGCTCTGTAAGCTATTGTACCGACACCCGCATAACCGTGTAAAGCCCATCTGTAAGGAGAGTGATTGTCTACTCTTCTCAAAAGATTTGAGAAGTTGATGTCTCCTAAAATAGAGATTGCGTCATACTGTGTTCTGGCACCTACCTGCTGGTAAGGTAAATTATTGGGAACAGGATCTTTTGTATTAAACCATCCCTGTCTGGTTTCCCCTCTGTCGTATTGTAATTTTAAACCAAACGCATGTGTAATAGCTTTGTCAATACTTACATAAGCGGAATATCCGAAAAGGTTTTTCCCGTTACCATTTTTTATAGATGTTAAATCTGCGGACTGAATCAAAGGTACACCTGCACCAGCTGAAATAGACCAATCATTAAATCTCTTGGATTTATTTGTAAATGGGGAAACATTGGCAGAACCCGAAGAAAAAGTGTTCGGATATTCTCCGTTGGAAGAAACTGCCGTTGAGTCTTGTGCAAAGGCCACTGCCGGAACAGTTAGTGCTAGTGCAACAATTGCTAAACTTAATTTCATAATGTATTTTTTATTTAGTTAATTAAATGATTCATTTTACACATTATTTGTTCGTAGGACATCCGTTATTTTCTACAGGTCCCGGAACAGTAACGCATTTATCGTATAGATCGATTACTCCGTCAAGATCCATATCTAACGCAACACCGGCACCATCCACTCTTGCCCCTGCCGGAGTATCAAGCTGTCTGTCCCAGTCGTCACAAACACCGTCGTTATCTGCATCTCCTTTTTCGCATACCACAAGTTCTGAACTGGCGTTTTCAAGAACACTGGTTCTGTAATACGCTTCCTGCAGAGGATCATGCCAAGCAAGGTGAGAAAGCTGTTTTCCTATTTTGAAAGAAACTCCTAAGTTAACGGTCCACATATTATCAGAACGTCTTTTGTTGAGCATGTTGTATTTCGGAGTAGAAGAAGCCGGATCATAGTTATCCGGGCCTGCCCATCCGCCGCCGTCAAATTCATCATCTCCACTGATAACGTACATGGTTCTTGCTTCAATATCAACAAGCCTTGATACATTATATTTCAGTCCGATACCGAACTGGTAGAACAATGAATTAATGTCTATATCCTGTTTGATAAATAAAGGGGTTCTCTTTGGAGAGTTACTGTACCTGTACTGATCATTGTCATACAGTGAAGTGTCATAACCCATTATACCAATACCTGCATATCCGTGCAGCGCCCATCTGTAAGGAGAATGGTTATCTACTCTTCTTAAGAAATTAGAAAAGTTAACATCTCCCATCAAAGCAAATTGGTTATACTTGGTTTTTGCGGTAGCGACCCCTGCAGCTAATCCTGCAGCTCCCTCCAATTGCCCTTTCTGGGTAGTTTCACCTCTCTGATAGATAAGGCTGAGTCCAAAGGTGTGGGTAATTTGTTTGTCAATACTTACGTAGGCATTGTATCCCCAGTTCACCTTTTTGTCATGGATTGATTTAAGGTCTGAGTGCACCATAAATGCTCCTCCACCACCAATTGAGACCGACCAGTCGTTGAATCGTCTCGCTTTGTTGTTGAAAGGCTGAACATTGGCGGAACCTGAGGAAAACGTATTGGGATATTCGTTCGTGGAACTTACTGCAATACTGTCCTGAGCATAAGTAGCAATAGGCAAAGCGGCCAATAATAATAAACCTAATTTCATACAATATGTTTTATGTTTTATTTCAGATAATATCTTTTAATAATATTTTAGAAAATTCTCTCTCAAACAAATGTTTTTGATGCGGAATTTTCAATCTTTCTGAGATGAAGTTTAACTCATTGTACTTAACAATATCAATGTCTATAATCCGGTCTGTATAGCCGCCGGAAACCTTTGAATCATCAAGTCTTCCCATCTCATTTTCAATGCTTTTTATCAAATTAAGCAACTGAATCGGTGAAAGATGCGTACCTATTATTGATGCAATATTACAAAAAATATTGGAACTGGCAAATTCTACAGGGTCTGATGTTAAGAATTCACTATTCTTTAATATGTTGATTCCTCTCTGTTCCATCTTCTGAAGTGCGGTTTGTAAATTTTTTTTTTTATCTCCGAGGTTACTTCCGAGTAACAAAACTACCTTTTGCTGCGACATATTGAAAAATGATTGATTTTATGAAAAGTTTTTTTAAAAATGTTCTGGCAAATATAGTGGCAATTGTGATATTGTGTGCCGTATTTTTCATCTTTTTTATTATGCTAATGGTCTTCAGCTCGATGGGAAGCGACAAATCTGTAACGGTAAAAAAGAACTCAGTTTTAACGATAAATCTTAAAACCGATATTCTTGACAGCCCTACGGAAGAGAAAACGGATTTCTTCAGTTTAAGCAAAGAAAGTAAAAGCGTCCTTATATATGATGTGTTGGAAGCTATCAATAAAGCGAAGACAGATGATAATATTAAAGGGATAAGCATTGAAGCAGATTATCTGAATGCCGGCATCACACAGATTGATGATATCAGAAGTGCGTTGGAAGATTTTAAGAAAAGCGGAAAATTTGTGTATGCTTACGGAAATGGGGTTTCTCAGTCTTCTTATTATTTAGGATCTGTGGCTGAAAAATATTTTCTTCATCCTGCGGGTTTAATTGAGCTGAAAGGGTTGGCAACTGAGGTTACTTTCTTCAAAGAATTTGCTGAAAAGTACGGAATTGGGATTGAAGTTATCCGTCACGGAAAATTTAAATCTGCGGTAGAGCCTTTTCTTAGAGATGATATTTCTCCTGAAAATAAAGAACAGCTGAGTACTTTATTAAATGACATCTGGAAAAATACTTCTACAAAAATTGCGGCTTCAAGAAAAATTGATACTGCTCAATTCAGAACAGCGGTAGATAGCTTATATGGAATGATTCCTGAGCAAAGTTTAAAATATAAACTGGTTGATAAACTGGCTCAGAAAAGTGAATATGATGATTTATTAAAATCAAAATTAAGTCTTAAAGATAAAGAGAAGCTTAATAAAGTTTCTTTGTCGAATTATATTAAATCTTACACCGACGAAAGTAAATCGGGAGATAAAATTGCTATTCTTTACGCTTCAGGATCTATTAATAATGGAGACGGATATAATGATATTTATTCTGAAAAATATGTAAAGTACATTAAAGATTTACAGGAAAATGATAAAATTAAAGCAGTTGTTTTAAGAATCAATTCTCCTGGCGGAAGTGCAAATGCTTCGGACGAAATTTTGTTTGAACTTCAACAGTTGAAAAAGAAAAAACCTTTGGTAGTTTCTTTTGGTGACTATGCAGCTTCAGGCGGTTATTATATTGCCATGGCGGCTGATAAAATTTATTCTGAACCAAATACCCTTACCGGTTCTATCGGAGTTTTCGGAGTAATGCCTTACTTTAAAGAATTGGCGAATAAAAACGGAATTCACTCAGATATCGTTTCTACAAATGCAAACTCTCAATATTATTCTTCTCTTCACGGTCTTACGCCTTACGGAGTAACAATGATGACAAGAAGCGTGGAAGGAACTTATAAAAGATTCGTTCATTTTGTAACTCAAAACAGAAAACAGACTTTCGAGCAAATCGATAATGTTGGTGGCGGTAGAGTATGGAGTGGTATGAGAGCGAAGCAAATCGGTTTGGTAGATGAACTGGGAACGCTGAATGATGCTGTTAAATTCGCGGCTCAGAAGGCGGGATTAAAGTCTTACAACGTATCTTCTTATCCTAAGAAAATGTCACAGTTTGAGCAGATATTCAATGGCCTAAATGAAGATGATATTTCTGCAAGAATTATTAAAAATAAAATTGGTAAAGCCAACTACGAAATTTTACAGCAGATCACAGACGAAAAGCTAAAATCTGAGGTTAAAATGGAAATGCCTTACCAGATCAAAATCAACTAACTAAATTATTATATTGTACCAAAAACCCCGGATTTGAATTTCAAATTCGGGGTTTTGTTTTTTTATATGATAGGGTTTAGCCTTTCTTGGTGAGCATTCCGTAGATCCAAAGAACAATTAAAGCTCCTCCAATGGCTAAGATCCAGCTTCTAGGATTCCAGAACGTTGTTACATCTCCCCAATGAAGTACATATACTCCAACTGCTCCTCCTACAAAAGCTCCTATAATTCCTAAAATAATGGTGATCAGCCAGCCACCTCCTTGTTTACCTGGCATAATTGCTTTAGCGATCGCACCGGCTAATAGCCCAAAAATAATCCATGTTAAAAATCCCATAGTTGCAAATTTTTTAGTTGTTAATATTTATAAAATGATTTGTTTACTAATAAAGGGAAAACATGATGTAAAATCATCTTTTCTTGAAAAATGAATCTACAAATTCTGTACCATTGAAAAGCTGAAGGTCGTGCATTTTTTCCCCAACACCAATGTATTTTACAGGAATCTGGAACTGGTCTGAAATACCGATTACCACACCGCCTTTTGCTGTTCCGTCTAATTTAGTTACCGCTAAAGCATTCACTTCGGTTGCGGCTGTAAATTGTTTAGCCTGTTCAAAAGCATTTTGTCCTGTAGAACCATCAAGTACCAATAAAATCTCGTGAGGAGCATCAGGAATTACCTTTTGCATTACTCTTTTAATTTTAGAAAGTTCATTCATCAGGTTGATCTTATTATGAAGCCTTCCTGCCGTATCAATAATAACTACATCTGCATTTTGAGCCACGGCGCTTTGTACCGTATCAAAAGCAACAGAAGCGGGATCAGATCCCATTTCCTGTTTTACGATGGTTACACCCACTCTTTCGCTCCAGATGACCAATTGGTCTACAGCAGCAGCTCTAAAGGTATCTGCAGCTCCTAGAACCACTTTCTTACCTTCAGATTTAAATTGATGAGCCAGCTTACCAATCGTTGTTGTTTTTCCTACACCATTTACTCCAACTACCATGATTACATATGGTTTTTTTGAAGTATCAATATTTCCTGTTCCTGCATGAGGATTTTCAAGTAATAAACCTGAAATTTCATCACGAAGGATTTTATCAAGTTCGCTTACGCTTACATATTTATCTCTTGCAACACGCTCCTCAATTCTTTCTATGATTTTAATGGTTGTAGATGCGCCTACATCAGATGCAATAAGTATTTCTTCCAGATCATCCAGAACTTCATCGTCTACTTTGCTTTTACCGACTACGGCCTTCGTCATTTTTTCAAAGAAACCCTGGCTGGATTTTTCCAACCCTTTATCTAAAGTTTCTTTTTCTTCTTTTTTAAAAATATTTTTAAACCAACTCATAGTATGAATTACGGAATTTTAATTAAATGATGGAAGCTGGAGGATAGAGGCGTGAAGTTGACAAACTCAGTTTTTTAAGTTTGTAATGAACTTCCGGCACCCAGCTTCCGGCTTCCAGCTAGATTAAAAGCAAAGATAACAAAAAAACTACCCAAAATATGAGTAGTTTTTTATATTGTAAATAAAGTGAGGATTATTTTTTCAAAAATCCGTCAACTTCGTCTGCATTCATTACTTTTTCTTCGAAAACGTAAGCTCCTGATTTAGAAGACTTCACCATTTTCACAACTTTAGTCATTTTTTTTGACTGTCCGCTTTGTAGGGTTGCTACTACTTTCTTTGCCATGGTAAATTATAATTTAATAAATTACTTGATTTCTTTGTGAAGGGTAGATCTTTTAAGAACCGGATTGTATTTTTTCAATTCCAATCTCTCTGTAGTGTTCTTTTTATTTTTTGTAGAAATGTATCTAGACATTCCTGGCATACCACTCTCTTTGTGCTCTGTACATTCAAGGATTACTTGAACTCTATTTCCTTTTTTTGCCATGACTTAGTTCTTTTTAATCAATCCGTTTCTTGTAGCTCTTTCAATAGCTTCCTCGATTCCAATCTTGTTAATCACTCTCAATCCATGAGCTGATACTTTCAGTGTTACGTGCTTATCTTGCTCTGGAAGGTAAAATTTCTTCTCCAATAAGTTAATTTCAAAACGACGCTTCGTTTTGTTATTAGCGTGAGAAACGTTGTTACCAACCATTGCACGCTTTCCTGTTATTTGGCAAATTCTTGACATATCTCGATGTTCTTTATTTGTATAATATTTGAGGTTGCAAAATAACGAAGAATTTTTTAGATAGACAAATCTTTTAGAAAATATTTCCAAATAACTTCTTGATTAATAATCTTGATTTTCGATATAAAATATATTCTATTGCCCTCAACCCTGATGAATGATAAATTTCATGTATCCTTTCTTTTAATTCGGAAAATTAATCTCATATCTTTGTTTTTAATTAATCTAAATAAAAATAACATGAAGAGGATTTTTATTCTATTAAATATGTTGCCTGTAGGAATTATGGCACAAACTTTCACCGAAGTTCCCACAGGGATGATGGATATCTATTATGGATCTGCCGATGTGGGAGACATGAATGGTGATGGTTTTCCCGATGTTGTGGTAAACGGAGCAATAGATTCTAATGGCGATGGGGAGGTAGATACAACTTTTAATGAAGTGTATAAAAGTGATGGCACTACACTAGTTCCTTATGCGAATTTGGGAATTGATGCAACGCATTTAGGAGACATCAGATTCGTTGATTTTAATAATGACGGATTGCTGGATATTATTTCTACAGGATTAAGCTATAATGATATTGTGAATTACAAACATTACCGATTCCGAAATACAGGAACCGGTTATGTGAAAGAAGCAGAACTTCCCGGAAAAGTATATGGAACGATGGAGGTTTTTGATTTTAATCATGACGGAAAATTAGATTATGCCATCAACGGAACTCAGTATATCGACGGAGTTGGTTTTGTACACGAATTAGATTTATACCAAAATACAGGAGCCGGGTTTCAGGTTAACAACGGTTGGATGCAGGGAACTCAGAATTCAAGTTTTAAAATGATCGATCTTAATAATGATCACCTTTTAGATATGATCGTGATGGGCTTTGATACGAATTATGAACCGCTTTTTAAGTCTTATTTAAATGAAAACGGCACTTTGGTGGAATCTCAGAGTTTTCCGGCAATGTCCAGCGGAAAATTAGATTTTGCAGATTTTAATGGAGACGGTTTTCAGGATATTGTAGTTTCTGCGCAGGATCAAAATTATTCAGGATATCTTGGCGTTTTAATGAATGACGGAACGGGACAACTCACGCTTCAGGAAATTCCTACGGGAGAAATGTCTGAAACATCTGTCTTGACTGGAGATTTAAATAACGACGGATATTACGATTTCATTGTTTCAGGAAATGATGAAAGTAATGACGGGGTCGTAAAAATATTTACATATAATACTACAGATAACTCTTTTACAGAGAATACACCTACAGGTTTGAATTTTTTAGGAGGGCCGGGTTTTGTGAATTTACTTGACATTAATAATGATCATCAGCTCGATGTTTTACTCTCCGGATTTGATTGGGCAACTCCGGGGCTTCCTTCATTAACAAAATTATTTAAGGCTGGTTCTATTGGAACCAATCTTAAACCTTTACCTCCTACAAACCTGAGTTTTACAAGAGCCGGAAACCGAGTGAATTTCTCATGGAGTGGCGCTTCGGATGATAAAACACCCCAAAATGCCCTACGATACGAAATAAAAGTAGGTTCTACGCCGGGCGCTCAGGATATTGCCAAATATGTAGTGACAACGCCATCATGGTTTTTAGATCTCGATCCCTCGGTTCAGAATGTTTTTTGGAGCGTGAAATCTATTGATGCTTCAAAAGTGTATTCTGATGCATCTTCGGAAAGTGTTTTAGGAGTTCAGAACATTACTAATTTAGATAAAGAAATTTCAATTTATCCGAATCCGGCAACGGAAAAAGTATTCATTAAAGGAGAAAAAGCAACGGCTGTTGAGATGTATTCAATAGACGGGAGAAAATTGAATGTGGTATTAAATAACGATCAGTCAATCAACGTATCTCATTTGCCAAAAGGAACGTATATCTTACAATTAAAAATAAAAGAACAAACAATCACCAAAAAACTTATCGTTAAATAATTGAGCATTCTTTCAATGAGGAAGCCGGACGTCCAGCCGGCTTTCTTTTTTCTGTTCTGTTTGTAAACAATCTGCAAACAGCTTTATGCTGTTCAATCGGTATTTCTGCCGGTTTGCATGATGTAGATCTAATTTTCCTTTATTGATTTGAGATCTTGTTTTATCTCGTATTGTAAACTCCGCTAAGAGAGCTCAAAGAGGAAAAATGAGAAAAATACAGTCATAAGAGCGTTAAAAGTAAGCTTAAATAAGAGCCTAAATAAATATAAAAAACAAGGTTCAATTGTAAAGGTTTTAATGAGTTGATTACGATGCCGCGATACTCTTTAGATATAAAGCTGAAAAATACTTCATGAAAGTCCGGATTTTTTAAATTCTGATGTGCTCAGCTATACATAATGTTAATATATTTTCTGTATTTTATTTTGGTTTATTTTATTTTTAATAAATTATATTTTTCAATATGAAATACTTAATTTAAATCATTTATGTGAGGTTAATTTGTTGTTATTTGTTTGTATATTTAGTTTATTAAAAATACAGACATGACTCATGAAAAAATTATTTTCTTTATTGTTAATGACAACAATTACTTTGTTGTTTAGTCAGGTAGGAATCGGTACAACGACTCCTCGAGGAGGTTTGGACATCAACAAGCCTATCACTAATATTTACGGACTGGTACTGCCCACGAATTCCAATCCCGCCAACATGCAGAATCCTCAGGGAGGAAGTATTGCGGAAGGCACTATTATGTACGACAGCACACAGGATTGTGTAAGACTTTATAAAAAAATTACGAATGGAGGCTCCCCGGGATGGTCAGACTGTCTGGGGGCGGGCTCTTCATCTTCAGATGCTGTTACAGCAGATTGTCGCGCTTCGGGAAATGGTTTTACCGGCAGCTATAAAAGAGGAACAGCCCTTACCCCGGACAATACCTTTAAGATTACCATTGTTAATAACTCATTTTCCGTGGTCAACTTTTCTTTTAATACCAATGATCTTACGCTTTCCGGTATGGGAGGCATTACCGTGGCATCTGTAAATCCGGCTACGGTCAGCATCAATGGGGGAGAATCTGCGCAGGTAACCTACACCTTGTCTGGCACCCCGGATGGTTGCGGTACTCTTCAGGGAGATTGGGTAAAAAGGAGCTTGCACTGTACAGCCACAGCTTCTGTAGAGGGATCAGCGGTATTTGACTGCAGTAAAGCGGCCTGGTCTGTAGCGGTCTCTCCAGAATATAAACTAACGGGCTTAATGAACGGGCAGTCTTATAACGGAGTATACAGCATTCCTTATTCAGATGGGGATTGCAATCTTGCTCCGGATATACTAAGTTCTGAAGGATTAACTTTTTCGTATGCAGGAGGTCCTGTTTCGGGTTCGGGTACAATAGATTACGTGCTTTCGGGTACTTATCAGGGTACTGATCATGGCTCTGTTACCTGGGAAACCGCGATGGGATGTAAAATCTATATAGGACCATGTGAAAGTTGTAAAGAATTAAAAAATGAATTATCGAATACAGCCAATGGTGTTTATTATTTTAATCTGAATAAAACAGGGGTTCAGGATATTACTCAGGTATATTGTGATATGACAACAGACGGAGGAGGCTGGTCTTTAATAGCAATTAATGGAAGAAGTTTTTCAGGCCAAGGACAGAAATCTGTAATTACAGGGGAGAATGATAATGGGTACCTGCCTCGAGCTACCGTTATCAAAATGGCTGTTATTGGTTCTCAGGTTCAGCTTAGAGCGGGAAATTCAGCGACAAATTATGCACATAAAATAACCTCCCAACCTGGCGGCGCAGCGATATTGGCTTTAAGAGATCCTAGCACTGTTGCTTTGGGTGAGGGTACATGGCATCGAAGTGGGGCTGTAGGAGATTTTACCGGTAATACTAATATTTCCCCGGTCGGAACATGGCAATGGCCGGCTAGCTGTAATTCTGTTATCGCTACGGGATGGCCGGTTCCCTATCATGCCTGTGGAAATGGAGATAATGTACATTGGTTTATGAATTCGACAAATTCAAACAGAACGTATTCCGGTGATTTATGGGCGTCTACCTGGATAAGATAGTTGATCGATTGTATAGATTTAATTAAAAAATATCAAACATGAAAAAATTATTTTCTTTATTGTTAATGACAACAATTACTTTGTTTTTTAGTCAGGTAGGAATAGGCACAACGACTCCTCGAGGAGGTTTGGACATCAACAAACCTACCACTAATGTTTACGGGCTGGTACTGCCCACGAATTCCGATCCGGCTAATATGCAGAATCCTCAGGGAGGAAGTATTGCGGAAGGCACTATTATGTACGACAGCACAAAGGATTGTGTAAGACTTTATAAAAAAATTACGAATGGAGGCTCCTCGGGATGGTCAGACTGTCTGGGTGCCGGCTCATCGTCTTCTGATGCTGTTACAGCGGATTGCCGCGCTTCCAGAAATGGTTTTACCGGCAGCTATAAAAGAGGAACAGCCCTTACCCCGGCCAATACCTTTAAGATTACCATTGTTAATAACTCATTTTCCGTGGTCAACTTTTCTTTTAATACCAATGATCTTACGCTTTCCGGTATGGGAGGCATTACTGTGGCATCTGTAAATCCGGCTACGGTGAATGTTAATGGGGGAGAATCTGCGGAGGTAATCTATACCTTGTCCGGCACCCCGGATGGTTGCGGTGCTCTTCGGGGAGATTGGGTAAAAAGGAGCCTGCACTGTACAGCCACAGCTTCTGTAGAGGGATCAGCGGTATTTGACTGCAGCCAGGGATCCTGGTCTGTTGCTGTTTCTCCAGAATATAAACTAACGGGTCTAATGAACGGGCAGTCTTATAGCGGAGTATACAGCATTCCTTATTCAGATGGGGATTGTAGCCTTGCTCCGGATGTACTAAGCGCTGAAGGATTAACTTTTTCGTACGCGGGAGGCCCTGTTTCGGGTTCGGGTACAATAGATTACGTGCTTTCGGGTACGTATCAGGGTACTGATCATGGCTCTGTTACCTGGGAAACCGCGATGGGATGTAAAATCTATATAGGACCATGTGAAAGTTGTAAAGAATTAAAAAATGAATTATCGAATACAGCCAATGGTGTTTATTATTTTAATCTGAATAAAACAGGGGTTCAGGATATTACTCAGGTATATTGTGATATGACAACAGACGGAGGAGGCTGGTCTTTAATAGCAATTAATGGAAGAAGTTTTTCAGGCCAAGGACAGAAATCTGTAATTACAGGGGAGAATGATAATGGGTACCTGCCTCGAGCTACCGTTATCAAAATGGCTGTTATTGGTTCTCAGGTTCAGCTTAGAGCGGGAAATTCAGCGACAAATTATGCACATAAAATAACCTCCCAACCTGGCGGCGCAGCGATATTGGCTTTAAGAGATCCTAGCACTGTTGCTTTGGGTGAGGGTACATGGCATCGAAGTGGGGCTGTAGGAGATTTTACCGGTAATACTAATATTTCCCCGGTCGGAACATGGCAATGGCCGGCTAGCTGTAATTCTGTTATCGCTACGGGATGGCCGGTTCCCTATCATGCCTGTGGAAATGGAGATAATGTACATTGGTTTATGAATTCGACAAATTCAAACAGAACGTATTCCGGTGATTTATGGGCGTCTACCTGGATAAGATAGTTGATCGATTGTATAGATTTAATTAAAAAATATCAAACATGAAAAAATTATTTTCTTTATTGTTAATGACAACAATTACTTTGTTTTTTAGTCAGGTAGGAATAGGCACAACGACTCCTCGAGGAGGTTTGGACATCAACAAACCTACCACTAATGTTTACGGACTGGTACTGCCCACGAATTCCGATCCTGCCAATATGCAGAATCCTCAGGGAGGAAGTATTGCGGAAGGCACTATTATGTACGACAGCACAAAGGATTGTGTGAGACTTTATAAAAAAAGTACGAATGGAGGCTCTTCGGGATGGTCAGACTGTCTGGATGCGGGCTCTTCATCTTCAAATGATGTTACAGTAGATTGCAGCGCTTCGGGAAATGGTTTTGACGGTCACTATAAAAAAGGGACAGCCCTTACTCCGGGCAATACCTTTAAGGTTACCATTGTTAATAACTCACTTTCTGTGGTCAACTTTTCTTTTAATACCAACGATCTTACCCTTTCCGGTGTGGGAGGTATCACCGTGGCATCTGTAAATCCGGCTACGGTCAACATGAATGGAGGAGAATCTGCGCAGGTAACCTACACCTTGTCGGGTACCCCGGATGGTTGCGGTACTCTTCAGGGAGATTGGGTAAAAAGGAGCTTGCACTGTACAGCCACAGTTTCTGTAGAAGCAGCAACGGTTTTTGACTGCAGTAAAGCGGCCTGGTCTGTAGCGGTCTCTCCAGAATATAAACTCACAGGCTTAATGAACGGGCAGTCTTATAGCGGAGTATACAGCATTCCTTATTCAGATGGGGATTGTAGCATTGCTCCGGATGTACTAAGCGCTGAAGGATTAACTTTTTCGTACGCGGGAGGCCCTGTTTCGGGTTCGGGTACAATAGATTACGTGCTTTCGGGGACGTATCAGGGAGCTGATCATGGCGCTGTTACCTTTACTACGGCATCAGGCTGTCAAGTTTATATCGGGGTATGCAGCAGCTGTAAAGAATTATTGGCTCAGGTGCCCGGTACGTCCGATGGGGTGTATTGGATTGATCCCGATCATGAAGGAACCGGTTTTTCACCAATAAAGGCTCAATGTGATATGTCAACAGATGGCGGAGGCTGGACACTTATCCTTAATTATCTGCATCAGGCAGGAGCTACTTCGCCAGCACTTAACATACGATTGGCTACACTTCCTGTCATCGGTTCCTCTACATTAGGAGACAATGAAGCGGAAAATGCTGATTTTTGGGGAAATGCAGGAAGAGCTCTTCAGTTTGCATTGAACTCTACAGAATACCTTTTTTATGGAATTACAAGCGCTCATTCACGAGTTATCCATTTTAAAACCTCGCATGCCGCTTCTATTAACTATTTTAAAACAGGATCCGGAAATGCAGGCGGTATTCGATCATCATTTACGCCGTTTTCAGATCATACCGCGATGATTCCTGGCGCTGCCAATAATGCGATTGCTACAACGATATCGGGACGTGAACTGTGTGAATTTCCTTTTTTTAGATCGGGGCAAAATCACTGGGGAATTGCTGGTTATAATAATCGCTGGGAAGTAGATGATTACCCCAATAATGGCTCAGCAAATACGCTTCACAGAGTTTGGGTAAGATAATTATCTCTCTTATGTTTTAATAAAAAAACCATCCTTAAGAGGATGGTTTTTCGTAGATCCACAGGTTAAACATGTTACATTTGTTTGTTTCTTATTGAATAAATTTTATTGCTTGTAGTATTGGTTAATAGATGATTTTGAGAGTGTTGACAATATGCTTAATGGATCACTCAATATAAAATATCTGCTTTTTACTGGTAGTGTCTCACTAACTTACACACTTTATGGGAGAGTGTCATAAAATACAAATGCGGGATTATTTTTATCTTTAGTATTAATTCTTAAAAGACCTGTTTTAGAATTGCTTATTTTGATATAGCTGTTATTAGTCCATGTATTAGGTAAATCAAGTATTTTCTGATACTTTGACTCTTTCTGTTTCTTTATTTAAATCGGTATTATTATGTATTCTGTTAAAATCCAATATTGGATTCCATTTGACGATTTTTTTCATAATTGCAATATAAAAAAATAACCTTGACCGCTTTTGGTCAAGGCTAATTATTAAGATTTATAAATTATTATACTACTTTAACCCTAATCTCTCTTTGACATTAGATTCCCAGATTATTTTCGGCAAGATAAACACGTTTATCTATCATTTCTGAAAAAGTTTTATAGGGAGTATTCCAAATAATTTCATCATCATCACTATCATAAGCTTCATGCAATGAACAATTCTTTGGTCGTGGATTATCTCCTTCATCTAAGTAAATAAATGTTCCAGATTCTCCATCCAATACATTAAGTATAGCAAACGGGCGAACCATGTTAATTTTTCTCTTTTTTAATCCGCTTTTAAAAAAATCTGTGCCTTTTGAAGTCTTTTTGCCATAATGATTTAACTGTATCGTACTGAATTCTCCTCCTAAAAACAAGAATTCTTTATATGCTTTGGGGAAAGGCAAGCCATTATTCATTTCCAATTCCATTTGTAAAATTTCAGCTTCACTTAATCCCCTCGGCGAGCCGAATGTGCTATATAACCTACCAATTCCATTTTCTATGTATTGTTTGTATTTTTTTAAATATACTATTTCCATAATTTTATTTTTTCATTTTTTCAAATAATTGAGCTCCTCCTAAAATACTTTCATCTCCATGAATAATAATTTCCACTTTTTTACCTAAACCCGTTGCATATTCTTGAAGCATAAGCATTTCTCTCTGGCATGAAGTACATGTGAAATAAATATTCTTTGTTTCTATTACAAATTCATCTGCGGTATGAAGGTGCTTTCGTATAAAATTAAAGATAAACTTTGCTTCACTATCATTTCTTCGAGAATTACCATCTAAATCTGAAATTCCTTTTTTAAAGGTATTTGTCAACTGGTCTCCTTCTTCGAAGGGATGGGTAAAGTCATTCCTATAGAATTCATCTTGCCCAGAATGATACAGTTCTTCTACTTTTTCAAATTTACCATTTTTAGTTTTACCTATCGTAAATTCAGCAAAATTTACTTGTCTTACATTCCCTATTTCATCTGTCATACCTCTTAGTTTTGGATATTTCTTAACCATTTTTTCATAATAGGCAACAGCATCAAAATGTTTTATAGTAAAAGTATTCTTAAATTTAGCTAATAAAGTTGCTTCATTTAAACTTTCTTTAAGAGTTTTTCTTGTCTTAATATATTTTTGAATATCTTTTAATTCATCAATATATTGTTTAGCAGCACTTTTCCCTCCAGACCTACTTATATCTTCAATCTTCTTAGAGAACTTTTTAATTGCATCACCAGTTCCTTCTAAAATATTATCATTACCATATTTTACAATAAAACCCTCAGATGTTGCAAGTGCTTTTGCGCCTTTCAATCGGTCATCTATATTTCGAATAATCGTAATTCCTAGTTCCTCTAATAATTCAAGTGTAGCTCTACCAATTCTGTATTTTGTTTGTAGCCATCTCTTTATATCTTGGGCAATTAATCCTCTTAGGGTTTTCCCTTGAATAATAACTCCCTCAATTTCTGTCGTCTCTTGAACTAAATCATCAACTCTAGCACCATTCTTAATGCCTTGTAGCAAATCTTCAATAAAGTTGATAAAACCTTTAAAACCGTTAACACATGCTTTTCCAAATCTAAAGATAAGATTTCCTAAAAGAGCAAGTAAATCTGTAATTCCAAATGTTACAGCTGACATTGCTTCCCTTGTAATTACTTTTAATAAACTTGCAGCTTTTTGTACGTAAGTAGTTCCTTTTATAATGTTACCAGCACCTTCGGTGAAAATTAGAAGGAGAATATTAATGATGAACTCAAAGGCAATAATTCCTGAATAATATGCGACTGTATAACGAGATGTATTGTCCCAATATCCTTTCAATTTGTCAAATATACCTTCAAAATCAGATTTATATATACCTTTATTTGAACTGAACAAGTCTTTGACACCTTTTAAAAATACAGGAATATTTACATGAATCCAATCTAATACATCTTCTGCTTTCTCCAATAAATCTCTTCTTTCTTTATATTGGTCATAAGAAAAGGTTGTTGTTGGTTGAAAAAGAAACTGTAGAATGTATAAAATACATTGTAAAAGTCCGACAATACCGCCATTAATACCACAGTAAAAAGCATTGGCTATTTTAAGAACTTCAATACCTATCTTGGCTAGCTCCTCTAATTGATCCTTAATCTCAGAAAGAAAATTTTTAATTGTATTTACAACGTTACTTATTTTCTCTACAAGTCCTTTGAAAGCATCAGGAAGATGTTCTATAGAAGCATCTTTAACCTTACTTGCGGACTGTTTTACTAACTCCCAAACTTGGGTGAAAGCAATCTGTGTTCCCTGCACAAAAGGATTATTTCCTAAATTTTCAAAGAATTGAGATGCCTTATTCATATTAATAGGTATAGGAATTATACCTGCGCCAGTTACAAGAGGAAATAAAGGTGTGTAATCTTCCGATTCGGGGTTGTAATTTTTTTCTGTAGGCTTTAAACTTTCTAATTGCTCTGCACACCATCCAAAGGTATCAGCAGGAATTGAGATGATATTTCCTATGATTTCTTCAAATCTTCTGTCACCAGTATAAAACTGATACTCTCTCATTAATGCATCACGAATAAGAGTTGCATTAATCTTATCCCCATAATAAGTATAAGCTAACTGTGCCAAGTAAGCAGCTTCATCCTCCATAGAAGTAATGTTCTTAAAGAATTTTCCGCCAATATTAGAAGGTAATGGCTCAGGAAATCTCTTAAAAAGCTGGACAAAATAATCTCCCATCTTGGCAATGTAAAAGCCACCTGCAAAGTTGGATTTTTTAGAATCTGGCTTTTCATAAAAAAGAAAAAGACTTTGGGGCTCCCTTTTGTTTGCGTTATAACTTCCCAATACTTGTGAGCCATTTTCACAAGGTAATACCTGAGCTTGATACTCATATCCTTTCACTCCTTTGTCATTTACACCTGTTGATGCAAAAACTGATACTGGGTTATCAGTAAGATAAGAGTATCCTAAAGGAGTATTTCTATAATCGTGAAATGGGCTTCTATAATCAGGAGAGTCATCTTTGTTGATAATTGTGTTGGCAAAAGCATTGTTTCCTGTAAATCCTTGATTTACATCTTCAAAAGATAGTGTTTTGAACTGGGATAAATCACCAAATTCGTCATCAAATTCTTCCATAAGCTGTGTTTTAGTAATTAATATTTTGTTTAAATGTTTCTAAAGCAAAGCTAAATCTTGACTGCGCCAAAACATGACGTGTTTAATAGTTCTTTTTTGAAGTATTTTGAAAAATATTTGCAGGGCGATAAAATATACCGTCTTTTTTCTTTAAATTTTACCGATCAGAGTATTAGAGTTGGTTTGTGAAAGATTAATTAAGAGATAAAATTTGTAATATGTAGCAGATTATATACAACCCTTGTGTTCATACGAAAAAAATAAGCCTCAACCCATAAGGTCAAGGCTCAATTTTACAGTAAATATCCGCTGTAAATATATTCCCAATTATTATACTTGAGATTGATTATAGCGCTTTCACTTTTGCTTATTACAAGTGTTACAATACATTTCTTACCACTTGAATCGACACAGTAATAATCCTGCACTAAACTATCATCGATGTATTGTGTTGGTTTAAAATCAAGGATTTTATATATTTCCTGCGGGCTTGAATGTACTATGATTCTTTGTTCATTTGCATTTATGGTTACTGTAACGGATGTTTTCTTTAATTCGCTCCACTCAGTCCAATATCCGCCTTTGTTCTGCCTGTACTTCACATATTGTGTCTTCATCTGAGATTTTTTTTCAGAAAAACAGTGACCAAAATTGTGACCAAGTGACCGAAAGTGACCAAAATAAAAAAGCAACTTGCTGTAATTTAGCTAGTTGCATTTTTTATATTGTAGACTCACAGGGATTCGAACCCCAGATGACTGAACCAAAATCAGTAGTGTTACCGCTACACCATGAGTCTGTATTTCTGTTCCGCGAAATTAGAACATTTATTTTGAAAATAAAAATTTAAGGTTGAAATTAATTAATAAAAATTTTATGAAATGCCTTTGTTTATTGATATTCAAAGAATTATTTTATGATTTTTTTTCGAATGAAGGGTAGGTTTTTAGGTTCACTTAATTAAAATACTAAATATTTGGCAGTAATCTTATCAGTAAATCAACTTATAATTGTTTCCGGTTTTTCTTTTCCAAAAAATCAAATCAAATAAAAATCTTATCTTTGCAAAAAATTGGGCTCCAAAAGTTGGAGAAACCCATTAATAACTCATCCTGAGCTTTAGCAAAGGATTATTAAACATTTTTATGTCGAATATTGTCGCAATCGTTGGGCGTCCCAACGTAGGAAAATCCACGTTATTTAATCGTTTATTAGAAAGGAGAGAGGCTATTGTAGACTCTACAGCTGGTGTTACCAGAGACCGTCACTATGGAAAATCTGACTGGAACGGGGTAGATTTTACCGTTATTGATACCGGAGGGTATGATGTAGGCACGGATGATATCTTTGAAGAAGAAATCCGTAAGCAGGTGCAATTGGCGGTGGATGAAGCAACTTCTATCATTTTTATGATGAACGTGGAAGAAGGTCTTACCGATACAGATTACGAAATCTACAGACTTTTAAGAAGATCAAACAAACCGATTTATATTGTGATCAACAAAGTAGATTCTTCAAAAGAAGAACTTCCTGCAACGGAATTCTATCAATTAGGAATTGATAAATATTATACTTTGTCTTCTGCAACGGGTTCAGGAACAGGAGATTTGTTAGATGATATCGTAAAAGATTTCCCGACAACCGAATATAAAGATCCTTTCGAAGGATTGCCAAAAATTACAATCGCAGGTCGTCCGAACGTAGGAAAATCTACGATGACGAATGCTTTACTTGATGTGGAAAGAAATATCGTAACCGATATTGCAGGAACTACAAGAGACAGTATTCAAACGCTTTACAACAAATTCGGGCACGAGTTTGTATTGGTAGATACAGCTGGGATGAGAAGAAAATCTAAGGTAAACGAAGATTTGGAATTCTATTCTGTTATGCGTTCAATCCGTTCTATTGAGTATTCAGACGTGGTGATTATCATGGTTGATGCTACTTTAGGTTGGGAATCTCAGGATATGAATATCTTTGGTCTTGCTCAGAAAAACAGAAAAGGAATTGTAATTGTTGTCAACAAATGGGATTTGGTGGAAGATAAAACTACCAATACCGTAAGAGATTTCGAAAAATCAATCAGAGATAAAATCGGACAGTTTAGCGATATTCCAATTTTATTTGTTTCAGCGTTGACGAAGCAAAGAATCTTGAAAGCTGTTGAAATGGCAATGACGGTGTACGAAGATCGTAAGAAGAAGATTAAAACTTCAAAATTAAATGAAGTGATGCTTCCGATTTTCGAAGGAACACCACCACCTGCAAACAAAGGGAAATACATTAAAATCAAATATTGTGTACAGCTTCCAACGCCGTCGCCACAGTTTGTATTTTTCTGTAATTTACCGCAGTACGTAAAAGAACCATACAAAAGATTTACTGAAAACCAATTGAGAAAAGAATTCGGGTTTACCGGAGTTCCAATTGAAGTGTATTTCAGACAAAAATAATTTACAATCCCTTTTAGATTTCTCTAAGAGGGATTTTATTCTTTATTAAATTTATAATTTTAGATAAAAAGCTTTTTAAAATAATGAATACCGTCGTATTATCAGAACAATTTTCTTTAGTTAATTCTTGGATTAATGAACTTAGAAACGTTGACATTCAGCACGACCGAATGAGATTCCGCAGAAATATGGAAAGAATCGGGGAAATTGCAGCTTTCGAAATCAGTAAAGGGTTGGAGCAGAAAGAAGTGGAAATTCATACACCTTTAGATACTGTTAAAGTTAAAGAAATTGCGGTTCAGCCTGTTATTACCACTATTTTAAGAGCAGGTGTGCCATTGTTTGAAGGACTTTTAAATTATTTTGACAGAGCAGACTGTGGTTTTGTAGCGGCTTATAGAAAACACGACGCCAACGATTATTTTTCTATCAAACAAGATTATTTAACTTGTCCGAATATTGAAGGAAGACCTCTGATTGTTGGTGATCCGATGTTGGCAACCGGAGCTTCTTTAATTGAAGCCATCAAAGATCTGTTAACCCATGGAAATCCTTCTCAGCTTCATATTGTAGCAGCTATAGCTTCAAAGCAGGGGGTGGCAACAATTGAGGCAGCGTATCCCAATGCAAAAATTTGGGTAGGAGCCATTGATGAAAACTTAACTTCAAAAGGGTATATCTCACCTGGTTTGGGGGACGCCGGAGATTTGAGTTATGGTGAAAAACTACAGAGATAAATTTTAGACGGATATAAGGTTTTCTCTCTGGAAATCATAAAAGTCAGCTTCGGAATTTCCGGAGCTGACTTTGGTTTTAAAGCGCTATTCTTATTTGCCGGGATTTTATTGTCGATGGTTTTTGAAGCATAATACTATTTTATTTTTGAATTTACCTCAAAAACCCTGAAGGGGTTACCTATCAGTAGCGTCGGGTGAAGCCCGGCAAACAAGTATTTAATGATTGAATAAGCCCGTAGTGGGTTGAATAATTTAAAGGAAATTTAAAATGGCATAAGGCCAACGTTTTTAATTTTCGATGATTAGACGATCAGCATTATAAAATGCAGAGCCCCATAGGCTTTCGGTATCCAGTTGATTTCTTAGACTGACTTTAGAATTGAATTAATATTTTGGTGAAAATTTAAACATGCTCACACTATTTATCAACAGCCATAACTAAAACACTTACCTTATTTCCCCCTGATTTTAAAATTTCCCAGGCGCAGGCAGCTAATGTATTTCCGGTAGTAAAAACATCATCAATAAGTAAAATATGTTTTCCTGAAACAGGACGGTCAATCGAAAACATATTCTGTGTCTCCAGCCGATGCTTTTTATTTCTTAATGCCTGCGCTTTCGAATAATAATTTCTTTTAAGAAGGTCATGATCAGACGGAATATAGTAGTGATCTGAGAGAGTGTCAGTAAACAAATGCAGTTGGTTATATCCTCTTTGCCTGAGTTTTCGGAAGTGTAAAGGGATGGTAACGAGAATGTCAGGCTTTGCATCACTGAAATGAAGACGTTCGATGGTCCATTCTGCAATTATTTTTCCTGCTTTTTCACGGCTTCTGTACTTCAGTTCATGAATAATATCCCGGCTCAGTGATGCCTCTTTAAAATACATCAGTGCAAATGCACTTTCAAGAGGAAATAATGTCTTGCATTTATTACTTAAATAGCTGTATGGGCTGTAACTGTCCTGGCAAAAAGGGATATGCTGGTAGCAAAGGGTACAGAGCAGTACATCAGCTTCAATGATCCGGTTGCACTTAAGACAGCGATTTGGAAATAAAAGGTCTGTAATCATTTGTGTTGTTCTTATCTCGCTAAGATAAGCAATTGGTGGTCGTGATGATATTCTTTTAAGTTCTTTTTAAATTTCCACGATCAGAACCTTTTACCACTTAATCTTTGAAATTTACTTTACACTATTTAACCCTTTCAGGGTTATAACATCATTGAATCCGTATGCGTCGGGTTTCACGAGATGCTACCCCTTTGTGGTTTTTGAGGTAAATTCAAAAAGAAAACAATAGTACTTTAATTTTAAGAATATAGACTGAACTTATCAAAGCTTCCAGCTTTATGCTACCCCTCGTTCTCCACTATTTGCTGTCAGATTTTGATTAATTGAATGAGAACCTGCTGTAAAACCTTTCGGAATCAGAATTTTTTTTGATTTTTAAGTGTTATTTTTGAGTAAATATTTGAAGAAGATGAGTCTGGTTTTTGAAAAAAAAATAACAGTTACGGAGGATCATATTGATGGCAATCATCATGTAAACAATGTTCAGTATGTAAAATGGGTAGAAGAAATCGCTGGGGAGCACTGGGATCTTGTAAAACATAAAACAGGTTTTACTAATGACATCTGGATGTTATTGGATCACCATATTCAATATAAAAAACAGGTTTATCTGGGGGATATACTAACGGTAAAAACTTATCCAAAAGATCCTGAAGGGATACGCCAGCCCAGAAAAGTGGAATTCTACTGTCATGATCAGCTGGTTGTTGATTCACTCACCATCTGGGTGTTTATTGAGCATGAAACGCAACGAATTATTCGATTGAATAACAACTGGCTCTCGGAACTGTAAGCTGTGTTTAAAATGGATATGTATGGTGACGATGCTACAGCATCTTTCCTCAATCTTGCTGGTTTCTCATGGGTAGAGCGGTTTGCTGAGACCTAAAACGGTAAGCAGTAAAAAACTTGATGAGCCTTCGTGTTCAATATATAAAGTGTAAGGAAAAAAATGCGCACCATTTACAAAATCTGTGAGGGCAAAAAAATTCAGTTCAGATTAGCTTGCCTTTTTGCTTTGTCTTTAAATTTTGTACATGATCTGTTTTTATGAAGTGAAAACTAAATGACATCTCAATACCAAAACAGCAGAGCCTCGAACTGTAGCTCTGCTGTAAAAAACACAAACACGAAATGAAAAATGGAGTATTAAGGACTCCTCATTTAGTTAATTTTTAATTTTATTTCATCTTGATTCTGTTTTTAGAATCTGCCACAAAGTAACTGAGGTTTAGCCAATAATCAATTACTACAAATTAACTACATAACATAACTATCTGTTTTGCATTGATTAACATTGAGGTTATTGTAGCTTTGAAGTGTGAACTGTGAATATTTGTTTTAATTTGTGACGATTAATCTTTGAGGGGGCGGCATGGGTACCCTTTGAAATAAATGAGATCATTTACTAAAATGCACCATTATTACATGCATTTTTTTACAGAGGATGAAAAAAATAATAATAGATTTTCCGGAATAAAAAGGACGTGTTTAGAAGCTAAGATACTGTTTGTGAATACTTATTTTTGGAATAATTAATCACTTTTCAGAGAAAAACAGTTGTGATTTTTTGATTTGAGATTGTTAATTTTCTTTTATTGAGTAATTTTTATTAATATTATGTTATAAATAAAATACTCATAAAAAATGAAGCTGAAAATTTACTTATCTATACTTGTCATTGTTCCCTCGTTCACTCAAAGTCAGGAGTACAATATTAAGGATTTGATTTACAGGACAGTACAGTATCAGAATAAGGCGGATATCGTAGGAGCGCTGCGTTTTAACCAAAAAGCTCTGGCCATGTATAAAAGGACTCATAATATAGAAGGTGTTGTTACCGCGTCTATCAATATAGGGAACTTATTCTGTACCCTGAACGCCTATCAGGAAAGTCTCAGTTATCTAGACTGCGCAGGTAAAGATATAGACAAAGTGAAGAACCCGATCGTCCATGCGCGACTTTACAGCGAATATGGTAAGGTATATTCAGGGCTTGGACTGTACAGTCGATCTAACGTTAGTTTTAATAAAGCCATAAAAAAGGCGGCTAAAATTAAAGATAAAAAAAGACACGATTTTTATCTTAACTATATTTATTCCAGCAAATGGTATAATTTTGATATGCTGGGAATTGAAGATTCAGTGTCTGTAATGCAAAAGAAGAGTATGAAGCTGATGCCTTCTAATTCTCTTACTTTTACAAAGATCGCAGACGGATTTGTTACCAGAAAACAGCATCTTGATTCTGCTTCGTATTACTTAAATAAGGCTCTTGCTCTTGCCCATGATGAGAATGATGACAAAGCGAAAGCATATTTTGTATCTGGAGAACTTTATTTACAACAAAAACAACCTGAACAAGCTTTGAAAAAATATTTTCAAGCTTTAAAGATATTCGAAAAGATGCGGAGGAAAACGAGCTTAAGGGATACTTATAGAAAAATATCCGAAACCTATCACCTGCTGAATGAAGAAGAAAAAAGACGGGAGTATTTTATGAAGTTTACGGTAGTTAATGATACCGTGAATTACAATGAAAGGAAAGTGATAGGGAGTACTGTGGAAAAACTGCTGGTTGAGCAGGAAGAGGATGAAAAAAACAGAACTTATTTTATATTGGGCTTTGTTGCCCTTTTGGTGACTGTTTTACTTTCGATTATTATTAAAGTCTACAGAGATAAGCATAAGAAAAAAGACAGCTTGCTAAAAGAAAAAGCGGAAGAAACTGATGTGCTTCGAAAGAGAGTAAATGAATCTTTTGGTGAAATTGTAGAAATGGCAAAAGAAGGCAGCCCGTTTTTTCTAGGAAGATTTAAAGAAATATACCAAGAGTTCTACGAAAAACTAATTTCACAGGGCGGCGAACTTACCGAGCACGACATCAAATTCTGTGCTTATATCAAGCTTAGTCTCACCAATAAAGAAATAGCACGCCTTGAAAACGTAACTACCCGGGCTATCCAGACAAAAAGATATCGGGTGAAAAAGAAGCTTGAACTTCCGGCTGAAGTAGATCTGGTTAAATGGATCATGGAAATTTAGCCTGTTGTATTAAGTAAGGTGAAATGACTTTGAGCATCACTTAAGGGCTGGCGGTCAATTTTTATGGGATGCTATAGCCTGAAGTCAGATAAGAAAATAAATTGAAAGGATTTGAATAAGAAAGCTGATGTTTTTTGTCAATATCACGTTGATGGGCAAGGTAGAATGCGACTGTTTATTGCTCCGCAGAAGATATCCCGATTCAGAATTATGACTTCCTATGCTCTGTTTTTATTTTTACAGGAATATTTTTTTATGATTTATTTAGAATTTAAAGGCAATTCAAATCACTACAACCACTACAAAATAACATCTGTGTTTGTATATATGGTTTGATTAACAGTGTTTTAAACGGATGATGTGATTTTGTAGTAGCCATTCGTATTCTTTTTAACTGCAAATTTGTAAAAGAAAACAGAGAGGCGATTCAGTTTCTCACACAATAAAAAAGTAGCGCTTCAGCATTATCTATAAAAAAATTGTAAAACCCATATTTATTAGAAAGTTGATTTAATTTCATAACATGTTTTTTTTGAAGGCCTTCCCTCGTCCGGAAGGTCTTTGGTTTGTTCTAATGTCCTTATTTCTTTTTATAGGATAAAACGTTTTTTTAGGGGACTTTACAAAAGTTGGGGGATTATTCCAGGGATCTTTTTTGCTACGAATACAGGAATATTTTTACTTCCCGCATTCCGTGGCGGTCAAAAAGATACATTGAGTTTTGAATAAAGCGATTATTTCGTGCGTTGGCTCTGTTTTTTATGTTACGGGGTTTTTATTATATCTTTGTAGCATGATACGTATAACAAAAATTTTTACTTTTGAAACTGCCCACGTACTGTACAATTACGACGGGAAATGTAAAAATATGCATGGACATTCCTACAAGCTGTTTGTAACAGTGAAGGGAAAACCGGTTAATGATTTGGAAAATCCCAAAAACGGGATGGTAGTGGATTTCGGGGATATTAAAACCATCGTGAAATCCGAAATTGTGGATGTTTGGGATCATGCGGTGCTTATCAATGCGCTTTCTCCTCATAAAGATCTTGGAGATACTTTGGAAGAGCAGGGACATAAAGTGATTTACTGCACTTTCCAGCCAACCTGTGAAAATATGCTCTATGCTATTGCCTCTAAAGTAAAAGCAAGACTTCCTGAAGGAATTTCTCTGGCTTATCTGAAGCTTCATGAGACAGAAAACTCATACGGAGAGTGGTTTGCAGAAGACAATCAATAATTTACTGACTAAAAGTTCAAAACGGTGCTAAAAACAACCATTAATTTAGAACCCGGAAAAAAAGTATATTTTGCGTCAGACCAGCATTTTGGAGCGCCAGATCCAAAGGAAAGCAAAGTACGTGAAGAAAAATTCATCCGTTGGATGGATGAAATAAAGCATGATGCGCAGGTTCTTTTTTTAATGGGAGATCTGTTCGATTTCTGGCATGAATGGGAGCATGTAATTCCCAAAGGCTATGTTCGTGTATTGGGTAAAATTGCGGAACTGAAAGACAACGGGGTTCAGGTCTATTTTTTTGTGGGTAACCATGATTTGTGGATGAAAGATTATCTGGAAGACGAAATTGGCTGTACGGTTTTTTATAAGAAGCAATATTTCGAAATGGGCGGAAAGCAGTTTCTGCTGGCTCACGGAGATGGGTTGGGACCTGGGGATAAAGGTTATAAAAGAATGAAAAAAGTCTTTACCAATCCGGTAGCGCAGTGGTTTTTTAAATGGCTGCACCCGGATATTGCCATGAAGATTGCCCTATACATGTCTCAGAAAAATAAAATGATCTCTGGAGAAGAGGATAAGGAGTTTCTGGGGGAAGATAAAGAGTTCCTGATTATTTATTCAAAAGAAAAACTGAAGACAGAAAAGATTAATTATTTTATTTATGGACACCGCCACCTTCCCATGGTTCTTTCACTGGACAGTAATGCAAAATATATCAACCTTGGAGACTGGATCTCTTATTTTACCTACGGCGTTTTCGAGAAAGATTTTGAACTGAAGACATTTGAACAAAAAAAATTACCCCTTAAAGAGGTAATCTCCGGATGATTTTGAAATCATCCTGTTTTTAATCCATATTCCGGATTTATAGTTGCAAGAACCTGACCAATTTTTAATTTTATTATTAAAAAATAGTTAAAAAATAATGTCCTTTTTATAAATGTTTCATTCTGAATCATTAATAGGTTTTAAAAATAATTTTGTTTTGAAAAATATATTCGACATACAGACCGAGCAGGACTTTTTGGCTGCCGCTTTAATGACATTTCAACATCAGTATCAAAATTTAGATATTTACAGGAAATTTGTGGATTACCTGAAAATTAATCCTGATGAGGTTAAAAGTCTGGCTCAAATTCCTTTTCTTCCTATTGAAATGTTTAAAAATCATAAGATCCTGGATTCGGCAAAGTCCTCAGAACTGTATTTTCAGAGTTCGGGGACAACACAAATGACGCTTTCTAAACATCATATTGCAGACGAAACGATCTATCAGGAAAGTATTTACAAAAGCTTCGATCAGTTTATCGGAAAGCCTGAAGGCTTTATCTTTTTGGGATTGCTGCCAAGCTATCTTGAAAAACAACATTCTTCCTTAATATATATGGTAGATTATTTGATGCAAAAATCTGCCAAGCCGGAAAACGGATATTTCCTCTATAATCACGAAGATTTGTTTAGACTTTTACATAAATTAAAGGATAAAAAAGTTATACTTTTCGGAGTCTCATTTGCCTTATTAGATTTCCTCGATTATTGCCATTCAAGCTCTCAGACTCTCAAGTCGTCAGACTTTCTTACGGTTATAGAAACCGGTGGAATGAAAGGGCGAAAAGAAGAGATGACCAAAGACGAATTGCTGAATATTTTACAGGACGGCTTTAAAACGGATAAAATTTATTCTGAATATTCAATGACAGAATTGCTTTCTCAGGCCTATTCCCTGGGCGAAAATATATACCAGTGTCCGAATTGGATGAGAATAATGGTGAGAAATGCCGAGGACCCCTTTAATTATGAACGAGAAGGGAGAACCGGAGCGATCAATATTATCGATCTGGCGAATATCCATTCTTGTGCATTTATAGCAACGCAGGATTTGGGTAAAACTTTCGGAACTCAATTTCAGGTTTTGGGAAGAATAGATCATTCGGATATTCGCGGGTGTAGCCTTTTGGTGAGCTAGCTGGAGTCGTAGAGTAAAAGAGTTTTGTCCTATAGGGTCTGAAGACTGTCCTTTTTCAAGGAAAAAGAATGAAGCTGTGTAGTGAGTAGAGTGTTCTTTTGAGTATAATAACCCTAACCAATTACCGGCAATCAACAACCAACAATCATTCATCATGTTAAAAATAGAAGAATTGGTGCATGCCTACCTACATTCTCAATGTGATTTTGAGAAAGAAACGGTGCTGACTAATCATTTTCAGGGCGATTGGGAAGCAGATATTCTTATTATTAATTCTGAAGGGTTCAGTCATGAGATTGAGATTAAGCTCTCTAAGAGTGATTTTAAAAACGATTTCAAAAAATCATATACGCATTCAGGGACCGGTGAAAAATTTTTAAAACACGATAAAATTTCCTGTGGAGATTATGTCTGCAATGCATTTAGTTTTTTACTGCCAATGGGTATGGTAGAGCACTCCATGATCCCTGAACATTGCGGAATTATTGAGTTTTATCATAATGTAGACTCCTGGGAAACCGAATTTTATATGATCCGGAAACCCAAACGTATTCATGAAGAATCTTACTGGAAGCTGAATGACAAAGACTTTTTTCTCAGGAAAATCGCTCTTACCCTTTTGCAAAAGAAAATGGAAGTGAAGGGAAAGCATGAAGAATTGATTTTTAAGAACCCTTTCGATATCAGAAAGTTGAAATAAATTAAGATGTACACTCTTTATTTTAATTAATAATATACTGTTATTGGTATTATTATTGAAATAATTTTTTTAATTTATTAGATTCTGTTGAAATTTTTAAAAGTCTGATTAATGAGAAAGATATTGAGTGTGATTTGTGTTTCATGTATTTTTACGGTGTTTTACTCCCAAGGAGCAAAGAAATCCTCAAAAAAAGTCTTGCCTTGCTATGACCTTAATGAAGTCTTGAAAGTACAGGCCACGGCTCTTTATCAACCCCATCTCAATACATCCAAAAGTTTCGGAATTCAACTTCTGAAAGATTCCAGAACCGTTCAAAAATATATCAATAATGGAAAATTCCATAAAGTGAAAAAATCGGGGAAGGGATATCGGGTTCAGAAACTGGATTATAGCAGAGCATGGATGGTTTCGAAAGCCAAGATGACGCTCGAAAGTATGGGAACAAGGTTTAGTAAGGAAACAAAAGGACATACTTTTACGGTGTCTTCCATTACCAGAACACTGGAAGATCAGTGCAGGCTCAGAAAGGTGAATTCTAACGCTTCATTGGGAATCAGTTCCCACAATTATGGAAATTCCTTTGATATTTCATATGTCAGATTTAATGATCAGCTCAGAAATAATCTTAAAATGGAGCTTGCTCTCGAAAAAGTTTTAAAATATTATGCTGCTGCGGGCAGAATTTATTATATCAAAGAAAAGCAGCAAAGCTGTTATCATGTTACGGTAAGAAATTATTAATTTAAATTCAATTTAACGTGAATAGTTGTGTACATTATTAAGTTTACATAATTTTATACACTTAATTTACCATGTAATATGACAACATTAAACAGAGACGAATTAGTACGTGCAGTTTCACAATGGAGTGCTGTATCAGAGAAGTACAACGAAGTTGAAAACCTGATCCCTACCAGCAATATTTTTGAATTTGACGCAGGTCAGATCGAGTGGCTGAAAAGCAGAAACAAAGGCAGCGAATTTTGCGCAGAAGTAGGAATTTACAACGGCGCTCTGATTCTTGCCCTATGTCCGCTTGACGAAAAAGGCTTTAAGATTGAACAGGAAGAATATCCTTTCAGTACTTTGGCAAAGTGCAGCGGGGATATTCGGCTGGTGGAAACAAAGCAGTATACCGTCGTAAAACATGCCGTTCTTTCTAATGATCTGCAGAAAATTGACGATAGTGCCAACACGTATTTTCCGGTGGCCAATGTTCCTTTGCTGGAGCAGGACAAGGTGGTAGCTGCCATCGAAAGCTGGAGAAACGAAGGGATGGACTGGTTCTATAATGAGGCCAGAAAGTATGACCAGACAAAACAGAAGAATATTTTTGAAAGATTTTATGCGCCGTCAGAGGACATCTCTTCAACTTCACAAAAAGGAGATCTGGATAAAGTAATCTGTTCGTTTGGACTCAAATATTCTGCCATTTTCCAGCAGACATTGGTAACTCTTATTTTTATTTCTTATTATAAAGATGATAAATTGGAAAGCGGAGTAGGCGCCAGTGTAGAAATGATTTCAAACACCTACGATTGGTCTAGACCTTGTCCGCCGATTTGTAAGTTATAAGACATAATGTATAATTATTTTATTATAACCTGGGGAATAACTAACTTTTTACTTCTTACTTCCTGTATTTGCGGAGGTGCGAAGTATTCTCTATTATATAAAGAAGAAAAGCAATATAATCTCTATATTGTTTTTCTTTTTATTATCGAAGCAATTACCAATATTTTAACACAGTTTTTTGATTTTCAGGATACTTCGTTTCTCTATCCCATCTACATTACTGGAGAGTTTTACCTTTTAACAACGCTTTTTGCAAGGAAGCTGAATCTGCCGAAGACAGTCTTGTATCTGATCGCTTTTCTTAGTCTGGCTTTTTTAATTACCAAATACAGTGTAGATCTTCCGCATAATGCAGATATTGTAAAAGTGGTCTCGAATATCGTGATTATGTGCCTTTCCGGTTTTGTTTTATTACAGGAAATTAAAGGCAATAAGCTCAAGAACCGTTTTTTACTGGTAGATGCCTTTGTATTTTTCTATTATGCGGTATCTGTTTTTATATTTATCATTCAAAATCAGATAGCCAATCTCAATGAAAATGATTATTACCTTCTTTTAGGAACCAATAATATTTTGTCCGGCGTCTTATATTGTTCAATCATTTATACCTTTTTAAAATTAAAGAAGTAACCCTAAATATCAATCTGCTCATTCTGATAATCGTAACGCTTGCTATTATCGTGTTTTTTATATTAATGGGTTATCGAACGTTTGTTGCAAGGATTATTCGTGAAAAAGATGCCCAGAATTTTGCAAAGATTCAACATCAGAAAAATCTGGCTTTGGAAAATATCAAAGCACAGGAAGAAGAAAGGAAAAGAATTGCCGTCATGATTCATGATGACATTGGAAATCGTTTGAATATCTTATCTTTATGGTTGAATAATCTGGATACCAAAGGAGATGAGCTCATCAAAAAAAATATTTCCGGTCAGATGTCTTCTCTTATAGATTCTGCCAGAAGCATTTCTCACTCATTATATCCGGTGAATCTGGAAACGGTGGGATTGGTTTTGTATATTGAGGAGTTAATTGCCAATTTATCCAACAGAGTAAATATTTCTCTGAGCGTCAGTCCTAAATTTCAGAGAAAAAATAAATTCATTGAAGTTCAGTTATATAGAATTATTCAGGAATGTACAACCAATGTTCTGAAGCATTCTAAAGCTACGCGGATCTGGATTTATATTAAAGATAATCAAACCTATCTTTCGGTGGTAATTTCAGATAACGGACAAAGTTTTGAATACGAAGCCGTAAAAAAAGGAATGGGAATCAAAAATATAGAATCCCGCATCAAATCGATGAATGCACAACACAAATGGAAAAATATGATCGATAAAGGAAGCCGTTTAATCATAAAAATTCCATACAATGAACTCCCAAATCAAAATAGCGCTGATAGATGATGAACAACTGATCCTCGAAGGGGTGAAGATGCTATTGTCTACAGAAAAAAATATCTCCGTTACTCTTACCTCCAATAACGGACCCGAATTTATTCAACAGCTGGAAACATTATCTCCTGAAGAATTTCCCAATATCGCATTGGTAGATGTACAAATGCAGCCTATGAATGGTTTTGAACTTGTTGAAATTCTGAAAGAAAAATATCCGGATCTGAAAATAATCATCCTATCCTCCCACTATAAAACTTCTATTTTAGGCTATATGGTGAAATTAGGAGTGGCTGCATTTCTCCCTAAAAATTCTGACAGAAAAACATTTATTGAAGCCATTACAATGGTACATAAAAATGGAGTGTTCTTTACTCAGGAAGATCACCAGATGCTGTTTTCTTATATGAACAGTTCAACAAAAAAAAGATCTCTTTTTGAAATGGAAGACGAACTTTCAGAGAGGGAAAAAGAGGTCGTAAAACTTATCTGTCAGGAATTTACCAACAATGAAATTGCAGAAAAATTATTCATTAGCCCAAGAACGGTGGAAAGCCACAGGCAGAGGGTTCTTGAAAAAATAGGCGCTAAAAATACGGTAGGCATCGTTGTTTATGCCATTATCAACAATATTTATTCGATCTCCACCAAAATATAATTCCGTAGAAATACGGAATTTTTTATTTGGTGTTTTTTACGCTATTTCTTTGCTGTTTTTCAACGTTACTTTGGGGTGTTCAATAAAAAGCAACTTCTTTCTTGAAGAATATATAAAACCACAAGGCATGAAAAATAGTATTATTTCTATCGGAGTTTTCTTCGACGGAACCGGAAATAACGGCAGAAATGCAACCTCTTCGGAAAAGCTTCGACAAAATAATGAAAGCTATTACGCTGCCGTAACAAATATTTACAAGCTTTTTGAACTTTTTAATGGCCATCAGAAATGTTATATAGAAGGAATCGGAACATTAGATGGGGCAGAAGATAGTGATTTTGCAATGGCAACATGTCTCAATCCTGAAGGATCTACCGGATATTCTTCTGAAGACAAACGTAAAAAAGCTTTTGCTTTCATTGATAACACAGTTACCGGTGAAGCTCAGGAATATCATTTTTACGTTTACGGTTTCAGCAGAGGAAGTATGCTGGCTAGAAATCTCTGCTACGAGCTGCTCCAGAAGGATTTTGGATGCAAGTCTATTATTAAAATTAAATTTTTAGGTGTTTTTGATACTGTGGAGTCTACCCCTTTTAATGATTATCAGGTTACGGTGTTGCCAGAAGTTGAAAAAGCTTTACATATTTGTGCTGTACATGAGTGCAGGTATTTTTTTCCACTAACCGGTTTTTTTGATGAATCAAAAGAGAAGGTTGATTCATTATACAGGGCAGGAGATTCAGTTCATAAAGAAATTTTTGTTCCCGGTGTTCATGCGGATGTGGGAGGTGGTTATCTCGAAGCACCACATGCGGTGTATATAACCGGAAATTATACGGATGAAGAAGCATTGGTTAAGTATATTGAAAATATCAGTGAAAACTCTCTGGACTCCAAAGGAAATAAAATCTGGGCTCACCCTTTGAAATATTATCAGACTGAAAAAGAAATGGTCTTTTCTGAGGGATATGTTGTCCGTGATTGGGTCTATAGTGATTTGTCGAAAGTTTACGGAAAACTCATGTTAACTGAAACCAATGAGCTTCAAAATGTTTTTAACACTACTTTCGATGCCTCAAATTTTGAACTTGATCCGGAAAAACATTCGTGTTTAGTTACTCTTTCAAATGAAGTTGAGAAATATACCAGAGAACTTTCCGAGGCTTTACGACCGGATTATGATTATGAAAAACTGGCGGATTATACCCACTTCTCAGCCAATTTCGGACTATATCCAAGGTCTCTACTTAGAAATAAAGAAGGACAGATGGATGCCGAATTAATCAACAGTGGGTTGAATGTCCCCGGTAACGCACAGGGCGAACTGGTCAATTCCATGGGAGCCACGCTTCGCTCAGGCGTAGATCTCATGGAAGATTCTGTTATAGATTATGCATATGCTGCCAATATCCCGAATAATGATCATTGGAGCCGTACCATATTGGTAAAGGAAAATTTTTATAATAATAAATGTTAGTACTTTTTCAGTTTTAAGTTTAGGTTAAAGGATCGCCGGTCAGGGCGATTCTTTTTTTTAAGTCATTCGCCTCCCCTGATGATAAAATTAAAATGAGCCTATGAATTTTAACAGATTCGAGTATTCATTTCTTTTTCCGTATTTTTGCACGCGAAAATTCATTACTCACTTATTAATCATTATTTAACATGCTTTCGGTTCAAGGTCTAGGATTACATCACTCGGGAAACTATCTGTTTCAAAACGTCAATTTCACCATTAAAAAGGATGATAAAATTGGGTTGGTTGGTAAAAATGGAGCGGGAAAATCCACTTTATTGAAAATGCTTTCCGGAGAAATTACTTTTTATGAAGGAAATGTAGTTCCTGAAGGAAATATTACCATCGGTTTCCTAAAACAGGATCTTGATTTTGTGAAAGGAAGAACCGTCTGGGCAGAAACGACGCAGGCTTTCGAGCAAATTAATGCATGGAAAGATGAACTGGAAGAAATCAACCATCAGTTGACGGTAAGAACCGACTATGAAAGTGATTCTTATACAGATCTTATCAACAGAATGACGGATCTGAACGACCTTTTGATGCACCATGATGCCTATAATCTGGAAGGGGATATCGAAAAGGTATTGTTCGGTCTTGGTTTTAAAGCAGATGATTTTCAAAAAATTACCGATGAATTTTCAGGAGGCTGGAGAATGAGAATTGAACTGGCAAAACTGCTTCTTCAAAAGAATGACATCATGCTTCTCGATGAGCCTACCAATCACCTGGATATGGAATCCATCATCTGGCTTGAAAACTTCCTGAAAGATTATCCTGGAGCCATTGTTCTGGTAAGTCACGATAAGCAATTCATGACCGCTGTTTGTAACCGTACCTTTGATGTGAACAACAGAAAAGTGGATGATTACAAGGCTAACTATTCAAAATATCTGATCATGCGTGAAGACCGCCGTGAAAAACTGATTCAGGCTAAAAAGAATCAGGATGCGGAGATCAAGCAAATGGAAGATAACATCAATAAATTCCGTGCAAGTGCTACCAAAGCATCTTTCGCGCAATCACTGATCAAAAAATTAGATAAAATCGAGCGTATTGAAGTGGACAACGAAGACGTTTCGAAATTCAATATCCGTTTCGTACAGTCTCAGGTTCCTGGGAAAGTTATTTTCGAAGCGGAAAATCTTGGAAAATCTTATGGTGAAAAACAAATCTTTGATGATGTAGACTTCATCGTTCAGAGAGGGGACAGAATTGCCCTTCTTGGACAAAACGGACAGGGAAAAACCACGTTGGCGAAAATTCTTGCCGGAGATATCAAAGAGTATTCTGGAAACTGGAATTTGGGTCACAATGTGAATATCGGTTACTTTGCTCAGAATCAGGAGGAAGTTTTAACACCAAATAAAACCGTTCAGGAGGAAGCTGAAGATGCGGCAACGGAAGAAACAAGACCAAGAGTTCGTGATTTGTTAGGATCTTTCCTGTTTCAGGGAGAAGCGGTAAATAAAAAGACCAAAGTACTTTCCGGAGGGGAAAGAAACCGTCTGGCACTTTGTAAATTGTTGCTGCGTCCTTTCAATACTTTGATTATGGACGAACCTACCAACCACCTGGATATTCAGTCTAAAGAGATTATCAAACTGGCACTTCAGAAGTTTGAAGGGACATTGATCGTAATTTCTCACGACAGAGAATTCCTTCAGGGACTTTGTGATAAGATTTATGAATTCCGTGATGGTAAAATGAAAGAATTCTTGGGAGATATCAACGAATATCTGGAATTCAGACAAAAGGAATCGATCAGAGAAATTTCTGCTGAAAAGGCAAAACTTCACAAAGAAGAGCCAAAAGTTGAAGAAAAAAAGGTTGAGGAAAAACCGGTTTCAACTAGTCAGTCAAATGTGATTGTCAGCAAAGAGCAGAAAAATATTCAGAATAAAATTAAAAAAGTAGAAGAACGAATTTCTGAGCTTGAAGGAAAAGTGGAAGAATTTGAAGCTTCTTTTACCAAAGAGAATCCTTCTGAAGAAACTCTTGAAAAATATAATAAAATTAAAGAAGATCTTGATCTTGCTTTGCAGGAATGGGAACATTTGGGTTCTCAGCTGAATTAATTTTAAAATAATAAATGCTTCGACGAACTCAGCATGACATCGCGAAAAATTATTGCTATTAAAAACAGTTAGTATGAGCAGTGTCACGCTGAGGTTTTCGAAACATTTCAAAGATAATTCATAATCTTTGTAACAAAAAAACAATCCATTCTACACATTAGTAAAAGCATTTTAATTCATATTTAAGGTAAAACTTAAATTATTTTTATAATTTTGACGAATGATTTTTAAAGAAAGCAGAAATCTGAAAAGTTTTATCTCCAAGCTCTTGTTTGGGATTTACTTTATTGCGCTGTTTTCTCAAAATTTTCACAATCACAGTTCTGAAGAAGTTTTCAAAAATTTCAGTTTCAAAAAAACAGAACACAAAATGTCTAATGATGTAGTGAAAGAAAAAGCCGGAGACTGTCTGGCTTGTCACTTCTTAGCTACCGGACATACCTTGGTTCCTGAAGAATTTTCTTTTCATTTCGAAGCTTACACGCATGAAGTGGAACAGATCATCGCTGTTCAGGAAAAAATATGGTCTCAGACTAAATTTACCTTTCAACTTCGCGGTCCGCCCGCACTTTCATAATTTTTTAAGATTCTTTTTTGGCTTTAATTAGGTTTAAAGTTCATTGTACTTCGTTGAATTTTTCAAATGGATAATTTTGAATTCATCATTTGATATTTGTAAAGATGATCATAATTTATTTTATTTCCTGCTTTACATTATTCATCAATACAATAGCTTTAATGAAAATTAATTAGCCTTAAATTTCACATTTTTTACGAAATGTATCTTTTACAGGTACACAATCTATCTATTTAACAATGAAATTGATTTATAGTGTAATGCTTATTCTTTGTGGATTTGCATTGACAAACGCACAGCAAACCTTTACCGTACAAGGAACTGTTCAGGATTTTCATGACAAAACAGCATTGGAAAATGCCGTTGTGAAAATTGGTGACTTCACCACAAAAACAGGAAAAAACGGTAAGTTTTCTTTCAATAAAATTCCTGCGGGAAAATATATACTCATTGCTAAGCATCCTGATTGTAATGATTATACTGAAAATATAGGAGTCAATCAGGATATGCACTTAGCAATTACCCTTGAACATCATGTTGAGGATATTGAGGTCGTAACATTGCACGGAAACCACACAAAGAGTGGTTCTGTAATTATAAAAACGCTGGATAAAGCTGATATTGAAAGAAATTCTACCGAAAATTTGGGGAATTTACTTTCGAGAATATCGGGAGTTACCGCGCTTAAAACTGGAAATAATATCACAAAACCTGTGATTCACGGGTTATACGGAAGCCGTATCGCTGTCTTGAATAACGGTGTGAAAATGGCAGAACAGGAATGGGGTGTAGAGCACGCTCCGAATGTAGATGTTAATGATTTTGAGCATATTGATGTCATTAAAGGAGCTTCTGCATTAAAATACGGAAGTGATGCTGTAGGAGGAGTTGTCGTTCTGGAACCTGCTGTTTTACCTAAAAAAGATACCGTGATGGGAAGTATAAAACTTTCCGGTATTTCTAACGGTAGAGGGGGTGAAATTGCTGCCAATGCTGCTAAAACCTGGAAAAACCAATGGTATGTAAAGACCGGAGGAAGTTATAAAAAATTAGGGGATCTTTATATTCCTCACCATACGTTGCAAAATACGGGTGCGGAGGTAAATTCTTTTAACTTCTCTTTTGGAAATCATGGTTTTATGCAAGGGTTTGATGTTTCGTACAGCGGTATTAATCAGGAGTTTGGTATCTTTAAAGGAGCGCATTTGGGAAGTCCTTTAGATTTCAGAAATGCTATTAAATTCGGACAGCCTTATTATCTGGATGATTTCAGTTATGATATTGTGAATCCTAAACAAGAGGTAGAACATCATATCGCGAAGTTATCTGCTTATAAGCGTTTTGAGAATTTTGGAAAGGTAAGTTTTCAATACAGCTTTCAGTTGAACCGTCGTAAAGAATACGATATCAGAAGGGGTGAACTTAATGAACTTCCATCTATGGATTTAAGGTTGATCACACATTCAGCGAGTGTAACTCACCTTTTGGAAAGAGGAAACTGGAGTTTGGAAAGCGGTCTTTCGGCAGGTTTTCAGGATAATTATCCGAATCCGGCAACAAAAGCAAGACGTTTAATTCCTGATTATTATAAATATGATGCAGGTGCTTTTTCTGTATTCAAATATAAATTCAGTTCAAAATTAAATGCTGAAGCGGGGGCGAGATATGATTTCAGCAGATATGATTCTTATAAATATTATGATGCAAAAGACTGGAATGAGAAATTTGCAAGTCGTTATCCTCAGTTCTTTGTGAAAGAGGTAGACAGCAGAATTTTAACCCGTCCAATTTTAGATTATCATAATTTTTCCGCCAATGTGGGATTGAATTATAAGCCGAATAATAATTTTGAATTAAAATTAAACCTTTCCAGAGCAGACAGAACGCCGAATCCGGCAGAGCTTTTTTCTGATGGTCTTCACCATTCTGCTGCGATTATTGAGGAAGGAGATTTATCAATTCAAAAAGAAACGTTGTATAATGCGAGCCTTTCATTAGCAGGAAAATTCAATGTTTTGAAAGGGTTGCATATTGAGGTGAATCCTTATTATATGATGTCGGATAGTTTTATCAATCAGGTTCCGACGGGGATTGAGTCTTCTAACAGAGGGGTTTTCCCGGTGTGGAGCTATCAGCAAATCAAGGCCAGAATTTTTGGAATTGATGCCGATGCAGAACTTAATATTCTTGATAATTTAAAATGGAATACAAGTTTCAGCGCTCTGAAAGCGGATGATCTAACTCATGACGAACCTTTGATCCTAATGATGCCGGCAAATCTTCGAAATGCGGTGGAATTTAAATTAAATACCCCGAAAAATTTCTATATAAGATTGGAAAATGAAAATGTGTTCAGGCAAAACCGTTTTCCGATCAGAAATCAGAATGTAGATTTTATTGAAGACGCAACGGCGAAATCTGAAGAGCTTGATCTGAGCACTCCTCCTGCTGCCTACAGTATTTTCCACGCGTCTGTGGGTGCAGACCTATTCAAGAATCTGAATCTTAATTTCAGAATCAACAACATTTTTAATACAGAGTATCGCGAATATCTTAACAGACTAAGATATTTTATGCCGGAATCCGGTAGAAACTTTATCGTTACTCTGAAATACAACTTCTAAATTATTAAAACTTTAAAATTAAATTTAAAATGAAAAAATTATTCAATATAACACTATTACTTTTAGCTGCAGCTTTTATTTTGTCATGTAGAAACGGGGATGATGATATTCCTGAAGATATCCACGAGCACGATGAGATCGGAAAAGTAGTTTTAACGCTAACCAATAAAGCTGACGCTACCGATGTTCAGACTTTAAATGTAATCGGAGGAGTTGCAGATGGTCACCTTCATTTACACCAGGGAGATACGTATGTTGCGGTGTTAGATTTCCAGATCAAGCATGATGATCATTACCATTCTTCAGACGAAATTGAAGAGGAAAAAGATCACCACTTCATTACATTTAATCCTGCTGATGCTGATATTAAAGTAATCAGAGCTACCGATGATATCGTAAGAACAGACGGACAGAGATTAGGAATGAAAACAGAATGGACGATTACTTCTGTAGCTTCTACAGGAAAAATGAATATTAAATTGATTCACGCGCCTACTTCTGTTAATCAAAATTATCCTTCTGCTTCAAACCAACTAGGTCAGACCGTTGGTGGAGAAAGTGATGTTGATATTACAGTGGATGCACACTAAAATAATAACTTCATATTAATAAAGGAAACCATCGAAAATTTTTCGATGGTTTTTTATTTAACATTATTTAGCTTTTATGTTGACTTTAAATGAGTGATTTTCATAAAATTTTTATATTTTTGCAACCTAAAATTTTAATCAATAATGAAGGTTACTGCAAAAAACCATGATGATGTAAGTGCATTGCTTACAGTAACATTGGAAAAATCTGACTATAAGGAAAAAGTTGAAAAACAATTGATTAATTATGCTAAAAATGCGCAAGTTCCTGGATTCAGAAAAGGGAAAGTGCCTTTGAGTATGGTTAGAAAACAATATGAAGCAGGAATTGCTTTCGAAGAAATCAACAAACAGGTTTCTGATGCGTTGAACGGGTATGTTAACGATAACAAACTAAGACTAGTAGGTCAGCCGGTTCCTCAGCCAGTAAACGAATTAAATTACAATGCTGATCAAATTGAAGTGGCTTTCGAGGTTGGATACGAGCCTGAATTCACTATCGATTTAGCTAAATATGAAGCGCCTCACTACAAAGTAGAAGCTTCTGAAAAAGAAATCAACAAGAGTATTGAGAACATGCAGAAGCGTTTCGCAGAGCAGGCTCCTCAAGAAAAAATCAATAAAGATTCTTACATTGCTTTAGAAGTTTCTCAGGTTGTGGAAGAAGATGCTGAAGGAGAGCACAACCACCATCCAAAGAATGTTACCATTAACGCTGAAAACAAAGAAGCTTTCAAATTGGTAAAATCTTTGAAAATGGACGGTTCTGTAAAAGTTTCTAAAGAAACTCTAGCGGAAAACGAAGAATTGGCTAAAGAATTAGGATTCTCTAAAGAAGAAGCTGAGCACTTACACCACGCTGAAGTTGAAGTGAAAGTTAAAGATTTCTATGGTCTTAACCTCGCTGAGCTTAACCAGGAATTGTTCGATAAAGTATACGGAGAAGGAAACATCAAAACTGAAGACGAGCTTAAAGAAAAAGTGAAGTCTGAGCTAGATGAGTACTTCCAGCAAAATGCTGATGTACACTTTGTAAACAAAGTATTGGAGCAGGTTTCTGAAAAAGAAGAAGTAACACTTCCTGAAACTTTCTTAGTAAAATGGTTACAGTTCTCTAACCAGAATATCCAGTCTGAAGAGCAGGCTAGAGAAATTCTTGAAGCTGAGAAAAACCAGTTGAAATATCAGATCATCGAAGGTAAATTGATGACTGAAAACGAAATTCAATTAGACTATGCTGACGTATTGGCGCAAGCTGAGCAGTTAGTAAGAAACCAATTGGCTATCTACGGAATCCACCACTTAGGTGATGAGGAAATCCAAAAATATGCAGTTGAAATGTTGAAAGACCAAGAGCAGGTAAGACAAATTTCTTCTGAAGTGGCTATGGCTAAACTGAAAGATGTAATTCTTGAAAAAGCAACTAAAAAGGAAACTGCAATTTCTCACGACGAGTTTTTGGAAGAACTTAAAAAATAATGTATTGAGATATAAATATTTCAGAACCACCAATTTTTTTGGTGGTTTTTTTGTGCTTGAAAAGCAATTTATCTTTTACATTTTTTATATTTACAGTTATAAATAATGTATATGAAAAAAATAATCATACCGTTCTTTTGTGCCCTGCTTATTTCCACTGCGGCAGAAGCACAGCAAACAGCAACAAATGCCGCAAAAACAGAGGCTAAACAATCAAAGCTTACCTCTAAGGAAGTTATTGATAACTACCTCAAGGCGCTTGGAGGAAAAGAAAAACTCGAGGCTGTAAAAACAACTATTACAGATAATACACTTTCTGTCCAGGGAATGGAATTTACCATGTCTACAAAAAAAATGGGCAACAAATTCAAATCTGAACAAAAAGTAATGGGGCAAACCATGACTCAGCTTTTTGATGGCGAAAAAGGATATTTTGATCAGGGAGGACAGAAAAATATGATCCCTGCGGATAAAGTTGGGGAGTTAAAAAAAGGGAAAGCTATCGAAGCGCTGGGCTACGACGCTGCCAATTTTAAAAAAGTGATGGTAGAAAAACTGGACGGAAAAGAGTATAACGTTCTGTCTTCGGACAAAGGTCAGCATTATTTCGATGCTGCTACAGGGTTACTCTATAAATCGAGCTCTAAAGAGGGAACAGCAGTGATTAAAAGCTATATGACGGTAGATGGGATTAAATTCCCTGAAGAAATAGAAGCAGAAGGAAACGGACAGAAAATTAATATCAAAACAACAAAAATTGTGATTAATTCTGGTGTTTCAGATGTCGATTTTAAAGGATAATATCAACGTGTGACAAAAAAAATAAAACCGCAGAGAAGTCTGCGGTTTTTTATTCTTTAAGAGCAACTTAACTAGGGAAAAGTAAAAAATAGGATGGTAAAACTAATACTCTTACCTATCGAGGTTCATCACCGGGTACTTGGCTAAAGAAGTTTAATACCATTTTATCTTTGAAATTTCCATTAAATTATTTACTCCTTCGAGGGTTGTAACATCATTGAATATGTATACATCGGGTGTCAACCTACGCTACTCATATTTAACCCTTTCAGGGGTTTTTAAGCTAAATTCAAAAAACAGTATAATTTCAATTCATGACTTCACCCAGTTGGCTCTTTTTACTTTTACTTTTTCACTTTTTTTAGCTAAGAACCATATTCATTTTTCCATTCATCGGCAACTTCACTTAAGACACCGTAGAATTCTTCACCATACTTCCTGATTAAAGGGGTCTTCAGGAATTTGTAAATGGGAACCTGTAGCTCTTTTCCCAGGGTGCAGGCATCATTACAAACATTCCATTCATGATAATTTAAAGCCGTAAAAGTAGAGTATTCATTCACCCGGATAGGGTAGAGGTGACAAGAAATAGGTTTCTGCCAATCCACAGCACCATCCTCGTAGGCTTTTTCAATTCCGCATTTGGTAATTCCCTTATCATCAAATGTTACATACGCACATTCACGGTTGTCTACCATCGGGGTAACATACATTCCGTCCATCGGATCAGTAGTCCAGGTTCCGATTTCTTCGATGGATTTTATGCCTTCCTGGGTAAGGTACGGCTTGATTTTATCAAAGATAGTATCTAAGATCTCAAGCTCGTTTTTATCCAACGGAGCCCCAACGTCTCCCTCCACGCAACATGCCCCCTTACATTTTGAAAGGTTGCATACAAACTCTTCGGAAAAAATATCCTCAGAAATTAATTTATCGTCAATCTGAATCATAATCTAAAAAAAATCAAAATAAGTATCAATTTTAAAGGCAACTAAACTAAAAATAATAAGCCAGACACCCACTTCCTGCATCCAGTATTTCGGTAAAAACTTCATCATTCTGCTGATAATAATCGTAGACGGAAAAGCAAGAAGAAGTAAATATTCATAACTGCTATTCATATACAGAATAATGGTAACAAGCTGTGCCAGCGAAAAGACCAGTAAAAAGGTATATTTATACCGGCTTATCGGGCTCTTTTTATTGTAATTTTTAAAATGGTCATAGATCGCGTACACCAGAAGCAGTACAATCGGAATTAAAGGTGAAATATCACTGTAATCTGTAACAACCTTCATGTTCCCGAAAGGTAAATAATCAGGATTCCATGTCGTGAAGTCCAAAAAATACATGATCGAAAAGTAGCTGAACGCAATTAAAATAATCCCCAGCAGAAATCTGAAAAGATTGAGCGCAATTCTTTCAGAAGTTGCAATAACGTGTACTATTACAAAGAGAGCCATGGGCCATGTCGTCGGAAGAAAAATAAAATTCAGTGCCACAATAGAGCCTACTAAAACATAAGATTTTTTTCTTATGTCTTCATTAGTACTCGTTAAAAGCAGCAGAAGAAAAGAATTGGTCAATAGCGAAACGGCAATCCCGATATCTAAATTTCCCGGATATAATCCAAAAATAAAAAATGTATACAGAAATAACGGCAGGTGAGTCTGATAACTCAAGGCAATATTGTGAAAACAAAAATATCCCAAAGCAATTCCCAGAAAAGTAATTCCTGCAACAATAGCTTCGTAGGTGTTGAAATTCAGTATGTTAAATAATATTACTACTAAAAGAAGAAAACCAATATAAACAGGAATTGAAAAAATATTGCTTTCTTTTGAAAGTAATTTAAACATTTTTTATAAATTTGTACAAAGTTAATTTAAAAAAGGAAAATAATGACGTCTTTCTTTCTATTCTTAAGCAAAGTTTTCAAATGGTCTTTCGGCTTTTTCGAAACTTTCGGAAATGTTTTAAACTGGATCTTATTTGCTGTTTGCTGTGTGATGTTCACCTATTGGTGTTATGTATTGGTAGCAACACTGGGCGGTGATAAAGATAAAGACTATTATTCTCCAACGGAAGGTAAGCACCCTTACTACGATCCGAATATCTACAAAAAAGAAGGTTAATTAATTGGTTATATAGTAAAAAACCGATCAAAATATATATTTTGGTCGGTTTTTTTATGTTGCTAATTGCCTAATTGCTGTTTTCGTGAATAGGAAGTACAACCACCGGAACCGGAGAGTTTTTTGTGATCCCCTTTGTTAGGCTTCCAATGAATACATCATAGATTTCGCTTCTTCCGTGCGAACCCATCACAATAAAATCCGCATTTTTTTCCTGGGTATATTCCAGGATAATGTCTTTGGCAATACCCTGTTTTAGCATGTGCTCACAGTCGATATCATGGGCCAGAATTTTCTGTTCGATTTTATTGAGCTGTACCAGTTCCTCACGAATTTCATTTTCTTCCACTTCAGGAAAATACTGAAATCCCATGTCACCAATGGCAAAACCAATGTCTGACGGAGCCACGTGGATCAGAAAAATTTTACCGTTTACCTGCTTTGCAAATTGTACTGCACCTTCTACAAGCTGTTCTGTTTTGTCCCCAAAATCTACGGGTAGTATAATGTTTACCATAACCTTTAGTTTTGTGTATTAAAGATAGGAAAATTATGCCAAAGCGAAGGTGAAATCCCTATAATATTCGGATGTCAAGAATCTTTTCATCTTCAAGATAAGCTTCCAGAACATCATTCTCATTCACTTTTCCTACCCCTTTTGGTGTTCCGGTAAAGATAAGGTCACCCACTCTCAACGTAAAGTATTGTGAAACAAATGCAATGATGTCGTCAATGGTAAAGATCATGTCTTTGGTATTGCCGTCCTGTACTTTTTCCTTGTTCTTTAGTAATGAAAAGTGAAGCGATTCCAAATTGTAACTTTCCTTTTTAAAGAAATTTCCAACCACGGCCGAACCGTCAAAACCTTTCGCCAGTTCCCAGGGCAAACCTTTAGATTTCAATTCACTTTGAAGATCTCTGGCCGTAAAATCTATTCCAAGTCCAATTTCTTCATAATGTTTATAAGCCGTTTCTTTCTGAATATATTTTCCCCCTTTGGAGATCTTCACCACCACTTCCAGTTCATAATGAACATCGTTAGAAAATTCAGGAATATAAAAATCATTTCCCTTCAAAACTGCCGTATCAGGCTTCATGAAGATCACCGGCTTTTCAGGAATTTCGTTTCCTAATTCTTTCGCGTGCTCGCTGTAATTTCTTCCTATGCAGAGTATTTTCATATTTTTTTATGTCATTGCGAGAAGAAGCAATCTCGCTGTTATTATTTATTTTTTTTAGAGCTTTTTCCCGCTTTCCGCTGTATCTTTTGTTTCGCTGCGCTGCACAAAAGGATGCCGCTGCAATCGGGGCTAGGATTTTGGTGTGTTATTTCAATATTTTGTAATAACCACAAAGTTTGTCATCCTGAAAGGATCTAGGCAAGAATCTTCCAAATTATATTTCTAATATTAGGCTCAGATCCTTTCAGGATGATAGGTGTACTGCTCATTTGCTGAATAAAACTTCCGGCCTTCATCCTCAATCTTCCTTTCTTTCGCAGTATCAATGCACAAACTCATTCCCACAATAATAGCAAATGAACTTATGGCTTTTCAGAATAGAAACCCCAAAGAAGCTCGTTGCGCTATCATCTCTGTAAATATGATTGGAACCACATTTCGGACAAACAAAATCAAATTCCGGGCTTTCAATCGTATGTTCTACTTCCAGAGAAAATTCTTCATTTTCCCTGTAGTCTTCCAGTACTTTTTTAGCTTTTTCCAAATCTTCATCGAAAACCTGTAGCTGAATGCCGCCCACCGCCTGAGAAAGCAACCAATCCGACTGAATCAGCTGTTCATTAGCAATAAAGCTGTTGATGCCACTTTCAGCCAGAATCTGCTTGTCTCTGTTGGCCTGAAGAGCCGTTTCGTAAAATTTAAATGTAACCAGCTCGCTCATATTTTAAAATTTACTTGAAAGTTGAATTTTAGTCAGAACTTTTTTCGTATAAAGAGGGAAATCAGCGTTTTGCAACCATCCGAAATAGCCTAAGTCTTTCTGAAAAACAGCTTTTACAGCCTGTCCTTTATATTTTCCGAAGTTGAAAACCTCTTCGTTTTTATCGTTGTAGCCGATGAATCCTGCCAAGTCGGCATTTTTATTATGAAAGGTAAATTCACTTAATGCCGCAATTTCATTCGGAATGTCATCATATTTCCCGATTTGGGCGTCTAACACTTCGAAAGTCGCCATTACATCAGCTTCTGCGGAGTGGGCATTTTCCAATGTTTTTCCACAGTAAAACTGATAAGCAGCTCCAAGGTTTCTAGGTTCTTTTTTATGGAAAATTGTTTGGGCATCTACTAATTTAAATTTACTTAAATCAAAATCCATTTCCACTCTCAATAACTCTTCTGCCAATAAAGGAACATCAAATCGGTTTGAATTGAAACCTCCCAAGTCAGCACCAGCAATCATTTCCATTACTTTTGATGCAATTTCCCTGAAAGTAGGAGCGTCTTTTATATCTTCATCATAAATCCCGTGAATCTCGCTGCTTTCTTTCGGAATAGGCATTTCGGGATTCACTCTCCATGTTTTACTCTCTCTCGATGCATCCGGATTTACTTTTAAAATACAGATCTCCACAATTCTGTCTTTTCCGATATTGGTTCCTGTTGTTTCTAAATCAAAGATACAAAGAGGTTTATGTAATTTTAAGTTCATTTCTAATAATTTGAAAATGTGTTAATTTGATCATTTGAAAATGTTTTCAGGGAAAATTTTCAGGCTCCCATCATCCATCTTCCAGCCCATTACAGCTGTTTCTGAAATATAATTGATACTAATATATAATAAATAACAAGCATAGGAATTCCTACGATCTGGAATATTGCTAAAATAGCAATTCCGCCTCCTAAAAGTACAATTTTGGAATAATTATCCTGTAGTTTTTTCGATTTAAATTTCATCGCCATCATTTTTACCGGACTGATCAGAAGCCATGACGTAAGAAGGGTTAATGCGATCAACAATGCAGCGTTTTCAAATAAAAAGCTGAAGGCATTCATTTCTTTAAAAGCATAATATAATCCGAATAATAAAACAGTGTTCGTCGGCGTATTTAAGCCTTTAAAATAATATCGCTGTTCTTCATCAAGATTAAAAATAGCCAATCTTAAACATGAAAATACGGTAACAATTAAACCGATATATTTAATCTCAAAAAATAAATTGATTCCTAATATTTCACTTCCGAAAGGTTCCAAAGCTTTGAACATTGTCAGCCCGGGAATAACTCCGAAACTCACCATATCTGCCAAAGAATCCAGCTGAAGCCCAAGGTTTGAATTGGATTTTACTGCTCTTGCCACAAAACCGTCGAAAAAATCAAAAATAGAGGAAAGAATCAGACAAATTGCAGTCGTTTGATAATCTCCCAAGATCAGATGAATGGCTCCCACACATCCTGCAAAAAGATTTCCTAAGGTTAAGGCATTCGCCAGATTATTTTTTATAAAATTCATGTTATTTTTCTGTAAGTTTTAAATTTAACTTTCTCAGTTGAAATATAATTCCAAAAAAAGAAAAAAATGCCGTAATTACCGTAAAAAGTAAAGACGCAGATACTGAAATGGAAGGATTGAAATCAAAGTATTTCGAAGCCTGAAGAAACAGCATTTCCCGAACTCCGATTCCGGCAAAAGAAATGAGACTCAATACAGAACTTCCTAAAAAAGTAACGGTATAGATCGTGAAATTATCATTCATACCCAAGCTTTTCATGATCAAAATAAAGCAAATTACCTGTAAAAGCTGAACAATGATCGATAATGAAAATGATTTAAAGAAAATTCCAGTGTAGGTTGAAAATATTTTTTTGGTCAGAAAATAGGTAAACGCAATTCCCGCCAGAATCAAAATAATAATCAGCCAAAGCCATTTAATTTCAAACAAAAATGCTGCTGAAAATAAAATCAGGACACAGATTGCTAAAAGACCACTCAATCGGTCGTTGAAAAGAGCAGACGTGATTTTTTTTGCGCCCCAGCCAAATTTTTTATTCAGAATATATACTTTGTATGCATCACCGCCAATTCCCCCGGGAATGAAGAAATTGTAGAACATTCCCAAAAAGTAAAGTTCCAGATTACTTCTGAAATCCAGGTTGAAATTATTTGAATGAAAATAAAATTCAAGTCTTTTTGTGGATAAAACCTGTGAAGCCAAAAAGAAAATCGCTGCCAAAATAACGTATCCTACGTGTAAAGTAGACCAAAGTTTGGCCACATCGCGAAACGGTATTTTTTTGAAAACAAAATACAATAAGGCAACGCTGACCAGAATTTTTACCGCATTGATCAGAATTTTTTTAAGCTTTGCTTTCTCCAAAATTTGTAATTTTTCTGATATTGAAAGGTCGTTTGCTTTGAGATTCGTAGTAGGTTTTCATCAACATATCAATAATAATACCGGTGGTGAAAAACTGAATTCCGATGAAGGCTAAAAGCACACCTAAAATTAATAAAGGTCGGCCGCCGATATCGTGTCCCATTAGTTTTACGATGAAAAGGTAAGTGTTGATCAGCATTCCAAGTACGAAAGCTGCCAAACCGATATTTCCGAAAAGATAAATGGGTTTTGAAAGATATTTTTGATTGAATAAAACCAAAAGCAGGTCATTGATTACCTTAAACGTCCTGTTCATCCCGTATTTTGAAACACCAAACTGTCTTGCGTGGTGCTTTACCGGCATTTCGGCAATTCTCGCTCCGTTTAAATGCGCCATTAAGCTGATGAAACGGTGGTTTTCACCATATAGATTCAGATCTTTTGCCGTCTCATTAGTAAACACTTTCAAGGCACAACCCTGATCTGAAATATTAAGTTTTGTTGATCTTTTAATAATAAAATTGGCAATTCGGGAAGGAATGGTTCTCACAGAAGAGTCTTTTCTTTTCTGACGTTTTCCTACCACCAAATCGTAATCTCCACTTTCAAGAAGGTCTACCATCGCGGGAATATCGCTTGGATCATTCTGCAGATCTCCATCCAGTGTAATCACATAATCGCCCGTTGCATAATCGAAACCGGCCATCATCGCTGAACTCTGACCATAATTTTTCTTCAGCTGGATCAACACTACATTTGGATCATTTTTTTCATTAATTTCTTTCACAGTGCCGTCTTTTGAATTGTCATCAATCAGAATCAATTCATATGGATAGCCGTTCATGGCTTCACGGATGCGATCGATAAGCAGTCCGGCATTACCTTCTTCATTATACATTGGGATGACCAGAGAGTAAAATTTATTATGATCCATTCAGTTTATATTGATTTATTAAATTTGCATAGAAATGCTTTTGCAAAAATACTAAAAAACTATCTTTCAGATGAATCAAAATCAACTGCTGTGGCCGAGTCAAATTTTATTTCTATATATCGGTTTTTCAATAGTTTATGTCTCAGGTTTGTTTATTCCTTTAATGGAGAACGATTCTGCACAACATGCATCCATGGCAATGAGAATGGCTTTGGACAACGATTTTCTGAACATTATGAAGGGAGATTCTCCTTATCTGGACAAGCCGCACATGCATTTTTGGCTGGCGGCGATTTCCATGAAAATGTTTGGGATCAGTCATATCGCTTATAGAATTCCGGCTTTACTATGCCTTGCTTTGGGGGCTTTTTCAACAAAGAAGCTCACGGAGCAGCTCTATAGCAACCCTAATATGGGGAGCGTGGCTTCCTTGATTTTTCTTTCAGCGCAAACGATTATTCTTTCGGCACACGATGTAAGAACAGATGCGGTTTTAACCGGATTTATCATTTTTTCTTTGTGGCAGTTTATAAAATTTATTAAAACTCAGAATATTCTTAATGTTATTTTTGCAGGATTGGGTACGGCGATGGCATTTTCCTCCAAAGGATTAATGGCCATCGTGATCATTGGATTCTGTGTTTTTGCTTATTTATTGTATTCAAGAGAATGGAAAAAATTCTTTAATTTTAAAATAATCATTGCTGCCGTAAGCTTTATCGTCGGTATTTTACCGGTTTTATATGCTTATCATCATCAGTTTGGGGAAGAGGGAATTCGTTTTATTTTATTTAATCAAAGTGTGAACAGGTTAACGGCTTCAGGATTTGAAGAAACAAGTCCGGATTATTCTTTCTTTTTCCATACTTTATTATGGGCGTTTTTACCGTTTTCATTGGCTTTTTATGTTGGAGTTTTTGAAAAATCAGCATTTTTTATTAAAAACAGATTCAGAAAAATCGAAGGAGCAGAGTTTTTAACTGTAGGTGGATTCTGGCTGGTGATGTTACTTTTTTCGGCTTCCAAATTTAAACTTCCTCATTATTTAAATGGTTTAATTGCTGTGTTGGCTGTTTTTACCGCCGCTTATTTATTTGATATTTTTAAACGGAATAATTTAAAGAAGATCAAAGTTTTGTATATCATTCAATTGGTGGTGGTTTTCGGAACTTTATTGGGCGTTGGTTTGCTGACCTATTTTTTCACTGGTGCTGATAATGTGGTGATGTATATCGTAGCGGCTCTGATTTTTATTTATTTAATGATGATCATTTTCAGGAAAGAAAATCTGTTCAAGAAGTATGTTTTCATGTCTTTGGTTTTCGCGGTTGGAGTCAATATTTTTCTGAATACACAGTTTTATCCTGTTCTTACCCAATATCAGGGGAGTTATAAACTGGCACAACGTGTGAATAACGAAAGGATAGCAAAGGATAGAATTTTTGCAACGGAAGGCTCTGAATCCTGGGCTTTTGATTTTTACACCAAAAGAAATACTCCAAGAACGAATATAGATAAGCTGAAAAAGGGGGATTATTTTGTTATTTATAAAGATGTTTTACAATCGGTAAAAAGGAATTATAAAATTGTTTTGCAGGAAAATGATTACCGGATTACAAGACTTTCCTTGAAATTTCTAAATCCTAAAACACGACCTGAACAGTTTGATACCATCTATTTGATTCAAATATTAGATTAAACGCTGCGCTGTTTAGCAAGTGTTTGAATTTAAAAAGTGGTACATCAATTGTTATATATACTCAGGATAATAAAAATTTTTGTTTGTTTAAAATTAATTTATACTTTTAGCAGAGAATAGACAACAGAAATATTTTATTTGACTTAAAACTATAAGAATATGAGAAAATTATTATTAACATTAATGCTTTCGCTGTTTGGCGTAATGTCATTTGCTCAGATTGAGGGGAAATGGAAAACAATAGATGATGAAACAAAACAGGCCAAATCTATTGTAGAGATTTATAAAAAAGGAGACCAGTACTTTGGAAAGGTATCCCAGTTGCTGATAAAACCGGCAGATCCAAACTGTACCGCGTGTAAAGATGATAGGAAAGGGAAACCAATTTTGGGAATGGAAATCATCAGAGGTCTGAAAAAAGACGGCGATGAGTTTACAGGAGGTACAATTACAGATCCTAAATCAGGGAAAACGTATAAATGTACGGTAACGAGAAGCGGTGATAAACTGAATGTGAGAGGATATGTAGGTATTTCTTTGATGGGCAGAAGCCAGACTTGGGAAAAAGTGAACTAAATACGTTTAAAATAGAATTTTACAGACGGCGTTTCTTTTAGAGATGCCGTTTTTGTTTTGAAAAATCTGTAACGAAAAAAAAATCTGCACACTTATATAATATGAACTCAAATTTGGAAGAAACCTTTGTCGCCTTTCTGAAAGAAAATCAGCGGATTGTACATAAGGTATGCAGAATTTATACAGATAATAAAGAAGATCATGAAGATCTTTTTCAGGAGATCACGATTCAGCTTTGGAAATCTTTTCCGGGTTTTAAAGGTGATGCCAAATTTTCTACATGGATGTACCGTGTGGCTTTGAATACAGCGATTACCTTATTTAAAAAAGCAAAAAAAAATGATGTCACTACTGAGGTTGATGTTTCTTCTTTAAGGATCGAATACGAAATCTATGAAGATGATGAGCATAAACTGAAAAGAATGTATCAGGCGATTTATACATTGTCGGATATTGAAAAAGCTTTGATTATGATGTATCTCGAAGATAAATCTTATCGTGAGATTGGCGAAATTCTTGGCATAACAGAAGGGAATGCAAGAGTGAAAATGAACAGGGCGAAAAATAATTTAAAACAACAACTCAACACAAAATAATATGGAAGAACTGGAATTATTAAAAAACGACTGGAATAAAAATACCGAAGATTTTAAAGAATATTCAGATAAGGATATTCTGGGCATGATAAAAAAGCAATCGGTTTCAGTAACGAAAACTTTATTGATTATTGGAGTGGTTGAAGTTGTTATTTGGTCAGCGTATGGATATATTGACGGAGAATTTCCTCTTATCAGGATAGGACTATTTGCGATATTTTTTGGATTGATCATTTATTGGTTTAATAAAATAAAATCGGGCGAAAGTTCTTTAGCTCTAATGAAAAATATTTTAAATCTAAGAAAAACGGTTTTCGGATATGCCGGAATCTCTTTTGCCCTGATTATTTTTGATAGTTTAATTAACTTTAAACATAATACTTCCGATTTTATACGTGGCTGGAAAGACGGACAAAATGGTACTCATTCGGATACAGTAAATCTTACAATGGTACATTATATCGTGTTTGCTTTTATACTCGTAGCGGTTATCTATTTTCTGTATTGGATTTATAAAAAAACGTACGGTAAAATACTTTCAGACCTTAAAAAAAATTACAGAGAATTAAGCAAAGCAGAATAAATTCTTATTTAAATTAAAATTAATACGGGTATCTCAGTCAATGCGATGCCTTTTTTGTTATGTGTATAATAAAAAAACACTATTTTTGTACTCTAAATTTTTCAAATAAATATGGCAGAATATACTTTTCGTGAGGTAATTGCACAGGCAATGAGCGAGGAAATGCGTAAAGACGAATCCATTTTTTTAATGGGGGAGGAAGTTGCAGAATACAATGGTGCATATAAGGCTTCAAAAGGAATGCTGGATGAATTTGGTCCAAAAAGAGTAATCGATACACCTATTGCTGAGCTTGGTTTTACAGGGATTGCTGTAGGAGCTGCGATGAATGGTAACAGACCAATTGTAGAGTATATGACATTCAATTTCTCTTTAGTAGGGATTGATCAGATTATTAATAACGCGGCAAAGATCCGTCAGATGAGCGGTGGTCAGTGGAACTGTCCTATCGTTTTCAGAGGACCTACTGCTTCTGCAGGACAATTGGGGGCAACACACTCTCAGGCTTTTGAAAACTGGTTTGCGAATGTTCCGGGTCTTAAAGTAGTTGTTCCTTCCAATCCTTATGATGCGAAAGGATTATTAAAAAGTTCTATTCAGGACAATGATCCTGTAATCTTTATGGAATCTGAGCAGATGTATGGTGACAAAATGGAAATTCCTGAGGAAGAGTACTACTTGCCAATCGGAAAAGCTGAAATCAAAAAAGAAGGTAAAGACGTTACGTTGGTTTCTTTCGGAAAAATTATGAAGTTAGCTATTCAAGCGGCTGAAGATATGGAGAAAGAAGGTATTTCTGTAGAAGTTATCGATCTTAGAACAATTCGTCCTTTAGATTTTGATACAATTTTAACATCTGTAAAGAAAACAAATAGACTGGTTATTTTAGAAGAAGCCTGGCCATTTGGTTCTATCTCTTCTGAAATTACCTATATGGTACAGCAGAAAGCATTTGATTATTTAGATGCGCCAATCAAGAGAATTACGACTCCTGATGCACCGGCACCTTATTCAGCTGCCTTATTCGCAGAGTGGTTCCCGAAACTTGAAAAAGTGAAAGAGGAAATCAAAAAAGCGATGTACGTAAAATAATTTTCAATGATTATAGAAAAAAACTTCCGAAAGGAAGTTTTTTCATTTATTATATTCATGAAGAAAAATTCTTGAGGTCATAAATTTAGTATAAATTTGCGCGTTTAAATTTAAAATTGCTGATATGTCAGAAGTTACAGAAGGCGGTCATCACTTTGACCTTAAGAAACTTTCATTTGTCGGAGTTATCGTGTCCCTGGGGATTGTATTCGGGGATATTGGTACGTCGCCGCTTTACGTAATGAAGGCCATTGTGAATGCCCGGAAAGACGGAGCCGCGATGCCGTTCGATGAGTATATTGAAGGGGCTTTGTCTTGTATTATCTGGACCTTGACGCTTCAGACTACGTTAAAATATGTGATTATTGCTCTTAGAGCAGATAACAAAGGGGAAGGGGGGATTCTTGCACTTTATTCACTGGTTAAAAAGCTGAAGAAAAAATGGCTGTATGTCGTCGCCATTATCGGAGCCTCTACTTTGGTTGCTGATAGTGTCATTACGCCGTCACTTACGGTGATGTCTGCGATTGAAGGGTTAAAGATCTATAATCCGGAAACTCCGGTGGTTTTAATTACCCTTTTTATCCTTTTCATCGTATTTGTTGTTCAGCAGTTTGGGACAGCGTCGATTGGTAAGTTCTTCGGACCTGTTATGGTGACGTGGTTTTTGGTACTGGGAATTTTCGGATCGATACATATTTTTGATCATGTAGAGATCTTCAGAGCTTTTAACCCAATCTATGCCTATAATCTGATTACCCATTCTTCGAGTGCTATTGTCATTATGGGGGCGGTATTTCTTTGTACAACAGGAGCGGAAGCATTATATTCAGATTTAGGACATTGTGGTGCAAAAAATATCAGAATCAGCTGGATTTTTGTTAAATCAATGTTGATTTTAAATTATTTAGGTCAGGGTGCCTGGTTATTGGATAATTATCACTTGGTACATCAGGGAGTAAACCCTTTCTTCGGAATTATGCCCGAATGGGCGGTCTTACCGGGAGTAATTTTAGCCACGGCCGCAGCAATTATTGCGAGTCAGGCGGTTATTACAGGTTCATTTACCATGTTCTCAGAAGCGATGTCAATTTCTTTCTGGCCCAATCAGCACATCGAATATCCTTCAGGGGTAAAAGGGCAGATGTATATTCCTAGAATCAATTGGGGATTAATGGCATTCTGTTTTGTAGTCGTAATTTTCTTCCAGAAATCAGAAAGTATGGAAGCGGCGTATGGTCTTACGATTACCATTACGATGTTAATGACTACCGTATTGTTACTATTCTGGTTGAGCCGAACTAGGGTGAATAAAATTTTCCTTATCGGTTTTGCTTTGGTTTACGTTGCGTTAGAGTCAGGGTTCTTTTATGCGAATGTCATCAAGTTTATGGATGGCGGTTGGTTGACCATGGTTCTTGGTGGATTCATCGCGGTTTGTATGTATGCCTGGTATAATGGTCGTTTAATTAAATCTAATTTTACGCAATATGTAAAGATTGATAAATATGTTTCTATCATTAAAGATATGAAGCTTGATGAAACGATTCCGAAATATTGTACCAATTTGGCATATCTGAGCAGAGCCAAAAGAAACGATGAGGTAGAATCAAAAATTATCTATTCCATCATTAAAAAACAGCCGAAAAGAGCAGACCATTATTTTATTTTAAGTATAGTCAATCAGGAAGATCCTTATACTTTCAAATATACTGTAGATGAAATTCTGCCGGGAACGGTTTATAAAATTAATTTCTTGTTAGGATTTAAAGTTGACAGAAGAATCAATGATTATTTTAACATGGTTTTAAAAGATCTAATGGCAGACGGAACCATTCCTTCAAGAAGCAGTCATCCTTCTTTGAGAGCACACAATATCCCACCGGATCTTAAATATGTCATCATAGATAACACCTATATCAACGATATACTTTTGACTGTTAAACAGAAGATTACGCTCAATATTTACAACTTTGTGAAGTATATCGGAAGCGACGATTTCAAGTCTTGGGGAGTCACGATTCACAACGTGGTGGTGGAGTCTGCGCCGATTACGGAACTTACGGTTTACGACAACAAAATTGAGCAGTCAGGATTTATAAGACATAATAGTTAAGATCCTTTAACAGACCAGTCTAACATTTATTTAAATAAAATTCAATAAATTTGTAGATAATTTTTTTTAATGGATACTTTACAAAAAGAAAAAAATATAGCTTTAATTAAGGATGTACTTAGAAACTATTTACTGGAAAAAGGTTTCAGAAATACACCTGAGAGATACACGATATTAGAAGAGATTTATAATATGGATCACCACTTCAATGTGGATGATCTGTATCTTCTGATGATGCAGAAAAAATATCACGTATCTAAGGCGACCATCTACAACACTATTGAAATCTTCTTGGATGCAGGTTTAATCCGTAAGCATCAGTTTGGTGAAAAAACATTAACTTCTTCTTCTTATGAGAAATCTTATTTTGATAAGCAGCATGACCATTTGGTGATCTACAAGAAAGATTCTGACAAAGAGATTGAAGAGATCATTGAGTTTTGTGATCCTAGAATTCAGGGAATTAAAGAGGCAATTGAAGACGCATTTGGCGTAAAAATTGATTCCCATTCGCTATATTTTTATGGCACTAAGAATGACTAACCAACCAATGAGGCTGTTTTTAGTTCTCTTACTTTTTATTTCGACGTTTACTTTTGCGCAAGACAAACCCAAGCCCGCGCAGCGAGATCCTTATTTACAGAATCCGGTAAAAAATGCAACTCCGCAACAGGTAAAGCCTGGTGATAGGGTGAAGATTCTGAATGCCGATGAAATTAAAAAGGATCCTGCAAAATACGACGGTAACAGGTTTCTTACAGGAAATGTAAAAATAGATCATAAAGGATCTATTCTTACAGCGGATGAGGTGGTAATGTACGAAGAGGAAAACTTTGTAAAAGCAATCGGAAATGTAAGGCTGCAGAATACAGACGGTTCTGTCATTACTGCCGCTGAAATGGAGTATGACGGAAATACCCAGAAAGGGGTAGCCCGAAAAAATGTAGTGCTTACCGATCCTAAAGGTACGGTGATTAAAACCGAGACCATGTATTATGACCGCGTTTTAAATCAGGCCTATTACAATACAGGAGGAACCATCAATGACGGGAAAAGTACGACCTACTCAAAGTCGGCGACATATTATCTGACCACACGTACTATAGATCTTACCGGAAGAGTGAAGATCGAAGACGCACAGTATGTCCTGGAAGGTGATAATGTCGTGCAGAATCAAAATACGAATATTGTCAACATCAACGGTCCTACCACGATTACTAACAAAAAAGATCCTAAAAACCGTATTGTTACGGATAAAGGAACCTATAATACCGGAACGAAGGAGGCTTTTCTATATAAGAATTCTAAGGTTTATTACAATGATAAGATCCTTACGGGCGATGAAATGTATTACAACCAGTTTTCAGGATTCGGTAAAGCAACCGGCAATGTAACGTTGGATGATCCTAATGAAAAAAGATACATGAAGGGCGGTTACGGGGAGATTTTTGAAAAGCAGGATTCTTCCATGATGACCAAAAGTCCTTACGCGGTAAAGATCCTTGAAAAAGATTCTATTTACTTTTCGGCTGAGAAAATTATTTCTTATCAAAGGCTGGATTCTCTTGATCCTACAAAGAAAAAAAGTTTTATGAGAGCGTTCAGAAAAGGACGGTTCTATAAATCAAATGCGCAGGGAAGAGCAGATTCACTGGCTTTTAATGAGACGGATGGTGTTCTTCATATGTACAGAGACCCTATTTTGTGGAGTGGAGAAAAACAGGTGACCGGCGATAAAGTGGAAGCCTATTTCAATACCCAAACTGAAGATCTTGATTCTGTCAGAGTGATCGGAAATGCCTTTGCCATCAGTAAAGTGGATTCTCTGACGCTGAAAGATGAATTCAATCAGGTGAAAGGGAAGTTCATGAATGCCTATTATCAAAATAATGATATCAAAGAAATCAAAGTAATCGGAAATGCTCAGGCGATCACTTATGCTGATGATTTTAATGAGAAAACGAAGGAAAATGAAAGAATTGGTATCTCTCTTACTTCATGCGGAATTATCGGTGCTTTTTTTGAGGAAAAATTAATGCAGATTATTTCATGTAGTATCGGGGCGACATCCGACACTTATCCTATGAGTAAGATTGAACCTTCTAAAAGGAAATTCCCCGACTTCAACTGGAATACCAAAGACCGTATTCGAAAATGGCAGGATATTCTCGTGGACACGCCAAATAATGAAGAAGTAAAGTATCAGGCTGATGATGAACTTTATAATCAGGCTCAGGAAGCGGTAGAAAAAGAAAGAGCAAAAGAAGAGGCTAAAAAACCTAAAAGAACAAGAAAATAATAATAAAAAATACAATCACCATTTTCAATTTGAAGATGGTGATTTTTTATTAAGCCTCATGTCTTTATTCTATCAGGATAATTTCGATGTTTGATGAATGTTTTTTAGCTTTGCTGAAAATTTTCGGGAAAATGAAAATGCAAAAAGATTTTTTTACATATCAGGCTCAAACTACAAAGTTTGCAGCCGGCTTCGAGGTTGAAAAAGCGGAAGGAAGCTATATTTACGGTAAAGACGGAAGGAAATATCTGGATTTCGTGGCCGGGGTTTCTGCGAATACACTAGGGCATTCTCATCCTAAAATTGTAAATGCGATAAAAGAACAGGCAGATCGATACCTGCATGTGATGGTGTATGGAGAATACGCGCAGGAAAAGCCTGTTGCTTTGTGTAAATTACTGGCAGAAGCGACACCGGATCCTCTGGAGATTACTTATTTGGTGAATAGCGGAGCAGAAGCGATTGACGGCAGTTTAAAACTTGCCAAAAGATATACAGGAAGAGAGGAAATTGTTTCTTTCAAAGATTCATACCACGGAAATACGCATGGCGCTTTAAGTGTTTCAGGAAATGAAACCCATAAAAGAGAATTTCGTCCGCTTTTGCCGATGGTTTCTTTCATTGAATTTAATAATGAAAATGACTTCGATAAAATCACGGAGAAGACCGCTTGTGTCATCCTGGAAACGATTCAGGGGGCTGCAGGATTTTTAGTTCCGAATGAGAATTATCTGATTCAACTTAAAAAAAGATGTGAAGAGGTAGGAGCTTTGTTGATTCTTGATGAAATTCAGCCTGGATTCGGAAGAACCGGAAAATTGTTCTCTTTTGAACATTTCGGAATTGTTCCAGACATTTTGGTGATGGGTAAAGGAATGGGCGGTGGTGTTCCCGTAGGAGCTTTTATGAGTTCTCGTAAGATCATGGAAACACTTGCACATTCTCCGAAATTAGGTCACATTACAACATTCGGTGGCAATCCTTTGATTGCAGCTTCAAGTTATGCTACTTTAAAGGAAGTTTTGGAAAGTGGTTTAATGAATGAAGTGGAAGAGAAAGAAAAACTATTCAGAGAATTGCTGGTTCATCCGAAAATTAAAAACATCAACGGAAAAGGTTTAATGCTTGCGGTAAATCTGGGATCACCCGAATATACACTTGAAGTTGCCCAAAAATGTATGGATAAAGGGCTAATTGTTTTCTGGCAATTATACAGAAATGAGTACTTGAGAATTTCTCCGCCACTTACGCTTTCTCTGGAGGAAATTCGGGAGGGCTGCAAGATCATTATCGACGTTTTAAACGAAAATTAATATAATAAACTCTTCAATTTGAAGAGTTTTTTCATGGTGAAAAATGGAGCTATTTTGTTAAAGACGAGAGTCCGATCCATAAAATATTCTACTGGATCAATAGGGACGGGCTTCAGCCCGTCTAAAAAAGATGGGACTCCTAGAGGCTTTATCCGAAATATATAATCAATTTGTACTAAAGCTCCTATTTGATTTGGAATTTTATCATTGGGCTGAAGCTACGCTATTGGCGTATGTTAATGGTTTTAAAATCAGTATTTTAAATTATTTATTTTAAGCGAACTCAGGCTAAAAACTAAATTAAACGGGTATTTGAAAATCTCTGATAAATATCATAAAGATTATGTAAAAAAGTAAATACATTTTTGTGTAATAAAAAAATTAATTTATATATTGCGGGACGATTAAAACAAAGATTATATGGCGAAACATAAAGTCCATTACGAATTTCCAATGCACTGTTTATCAGAGATTTTGTATGAATATCTGGCAACAGCGGAAGGATTGTCTGAATGGTTTGCGGATGAGGTAACAGAGAAAGGCGATGACTTCTTTTTTAGCTGGGGCGGAAGTGCTGCGGAGAAGGCTACTTTGATTAGATATAAGCCTGAAGGTTTCGTACGTTTCAGATGGGAAGAAGACGAGGGAACGAAGAATTTCTTTGAAATGACTATCGTAATAGACGATATTACAGAAGATCTTGCCCTTAATATTACAGATTTCTGTGAAGAAGGAGACGAGAACGAAAACGCAATGTATTGGGAAAACCTTATCGAAAACCTTAGAATTAAATTAGGCGCTGCATAGCATGTAAGTAGTGCTAAAACGAATAAAACTGATGAACGATTTATCGTTCATTATTTTTTTATAAATAAATCACATCAAAAATTGGAAAATCAATATTTTACATCTGGCGAATTAAATGTGAAAAACAGAGCGTTTCTTTTCGGAGACGCAGTAAAGGTTTCCTTCTTTGTAAGAGAAGGTAAACTGATTATGGATGAAGAATGCTACTTCTTTCTGATGGCTTCCATGAGAAAGATGAGAATGAATATTCCGTTGACTTATACTCTGGAATTTTTCCAGTCGCTCTTTCAGAAAGATATTATCGAAGGACAGGGAATCCGCAATGGGATCATTAATTTTCAGGTTTACCGGAATTATGATGAAGTGACGCTGGCAAAATCTTCAATTTCATATTTTTACCAAGTCACGGAAATGGACGATGTTTTAACAGTTCATTCAAGGCCATTGGAATTGGACTTAATTAAAGAAATAAACGTTAATAACAACCTTTTAAGTAATATCAGGGTTCATTGTCCTGAAAATATTTACGGTGGAATTTACGCTCAGGAAAATGACTTGGATGATGTTATTCTTTTAAATCCAAATAAAAGGATCGCGCGTACCACTTTCGGGAATCTTTTGTTTTTAGAAGGAAACGTAATTAAAGTTCCTAAGCAGACAGAAGGAGCTTACATTTCTCCTTTAATGGAAAATTTCGTAACTTTTTTACATAAAAATAACCTTGCAGATATCCAGGAACACGAGATTATTGCATTTGAATCTCAAAAAGCTGAAGAAATTTTATTGATTTCTGATGAGAAAGGCATATTTTCTGTAGGTAAAATAAGAAACAAGACCTTCGAGAGCTCCCGATTTATAGAAATGGTGGAAAGCTGGAAGAAAAGTTTTTAATAAAATTGACAAACCCGGTAAACAACAAAGTTCCAAAAGTCCTTTACCGGGTTTTATTCTGAAAAATCAGAATTTGTATTTTGATTCGTAAAGTGAGACTTTACGAATTTTTTTTACTTTTTAAATATATTACGTTTAACGTAAACCGGCTGAAGGTTCAAAGATGGTCTGGAAAAAAATTGTTGAATAAGAAGTTTTAGTCCTTTCATTTTGTTTGAATTTTTGGTTTATCAAATAACGTGAATTATTCTTTAAAAAATGGTTAACAGAATCTTAAACTTTGTTAAAATTTTAAAATAATTTCAATCGAATAGGTTAATCGATTAATTCAAAGAAATATCTTCGGGAGAATTAGCCCAAAGGAGATATTCTCCGCCTAAGTTCTGCATGATAGATTTCCAGAGGGTCTGGTCATTAGGTGACGTATAGTCCAGATTGTAGACATCTACAACCGTCCAGAGTTTTCGCTGTATTTCAGTGTCGAGCTGCATGGCACTCCATCCTGAATAGCCTGAAAAGATTTTAACATCGTTGATGTCCAATTCACCGCTTAGTACGGCGCTGATAATATTTTCAATGTCTTCCGTTAAATAAAATTCATTAGAGATTTCGGTATAAACTTCGGTTACCTTTTTACCTTTTACAATAAAGAAAACCTTGTCGTTTTCCACAGGGCCGCCGTCATATACTTCAATTTTAAAATCGAAGAAGTTTTTGAATTTACTGCTCATTTGGCTGTTCTTTTTATTTAATATTAAACCAAATGCACCCTGTTCGTTATGCTCAATAACCAATACTACCGATCGGGAAAAAATATCGCCGGAAATGTCAGGTGTGGAAATTAATATTTTACCTTTGTAAGAGTAATTCATACTCAAATTTAATAAAAAATATTTATGGAAAACCTGCACGACAAAAGAAAAGTGTATGATAAATCCCAACTTATTGAAAGTGAGATAAAACAAAATCCTATTGAACAATTCAGAGATTGGTTTTTGGAAGCCAGCGAAAATCCTGCGATTTCTGAAGCTAATGCAATGGCGATTTCTACGGTGGAAGAAGACGGTTGTCCGCGAACGAGAATGGTGCTTTTAAAGGCTTATACTCACGAAGGTTTTATTTTTTATACCAATTATGACAGTAAAAAAGGAAAGGCGATAGAGAAAAATCACACCGCTTGTCTTCATTTTTTCTGGCCCAATTTGGAGAGACAAATTATTATCAAAGCTAATTTGGAGCGTATTGCAGAGAATTTAAGCGACGGTTATTTTCATTCAAGACCAAAGGGAAGCCAGTTGGGAGCAGCTGTTTCTCCACAAAGTCAGGTAATTCCGAATAAAGAGTTTTTGGAAGAAAAATTAAAAGAATTAGAAAAAACGTACGAAAATTCTGAAGTTCCAAGACCTGAAAACTGGGGCGGATACATTGCAAAACCTTATGAAATTGAATTTTGGCAAGGTAGACCAAACAGGCTTCACGACAGAATTATTTATGAGTTAATCAATGGATTAGATTGGAAAATATCAAGATTAGCACCTTAAAATTTAGTATTTAAAGTTTTAAGCTAGAGCTTTTACAATAAAAACAAAACCCTCACCAAAAGATGAGGGTTTCAATTTTTTCTGTAATCTGAAAAGATTATTTTTTCTTTTTACCAGCAGCAACAGGTGCATTAGCAGTAGCAACAGCAGTAGATAGATCTGCTCCAGCTTTGAATTTAGCAACTGTCTTAGCTTCGATATTGATAGGCTTTTTCGTTGCAGGGTTAATCCCTTGTCTCGCTGCTCTCTCAGCTACTGAGAAAGTTCCGAAACCTACTAAAGACACTTTACCGTCTTTTTTCTTAAGAGTAGTTGTTACATTTGAAATGAAAGATTCCAGTGCAGCTTTAGCAGCAACTTTAGTGATCCCTGCATCTTTTGCGATTGCGTCGATTAATTCAGACTTGTTCATAATTTTTAATATTAAAGTTAGTTCGTTAGTATAGCAAATATAATACTATTTTCTAATTGTGCAATTTTTTTATAAAAATATGTATTATTTTTTTGATTTTTGGTGAAAACAGTTAAAATATGATAATTAGAGTTTTTACGAAAAATCTAGGTTACGGGCTGCTAAAATCATGCCAAATGCTTATGTGTATTGGTTTTATGAAATTTTATTAATTATTTCTTATATTTATTAAATTCTAAATTTCGTATCAACTATTAATAGTTTTGCAGATATGCTTGTAAATTATGTAAGTAAAAATCAAAATAAGTGATTATAATAAAATTAAATAGCTGTGTATCTGCGTGTTTTAAAATGATTCTAAAAGTGCTATTTATAAATTATTATTAATAAATTTGCACCATGTTAATAGAAGTTTTTAAGTCTAAGATTCACAGGGTAAGGGTTACGGCTTCAGACCTTAATTATATTGGGAGTATTACGATCGACGAAGAGCTTATTGAAGCTGCCGGACTGGTAGTCGGAGAGCGGGTTTATATCGTAAATGTAAATAACGGTGAGCGTTTCGATACCTACGTTATCAAAGGGAAAAGAAAATCTGGTGAGGTTTGCCTGAACGGGCCTGCTGCCAGAAAAGTTCAGAGGGATGACATCATCATTATTATTGCGTATGCACAGATGACTCCTGAAGAGGCACAGACCTTCCAGCCAAAAATTGTGTTCCCGGATGAAAAAACAAATCTTTTGACCTAAATTCATGGAAAGTAAAAAATCGAATCCAGTAAAATCAATTTTAACCATAGTAATATCGCTTGCTTGTGCAGGCTTTTTTTTATGGCTGGCTCTAAAGGGGCTTGATTTCAAAGTGATCCAAAAGTCACTGGCTAAAGCGAATTACCTTTGGGTTTTGTTTGCGGCGTGTTTTGGGGTTGCGGCGTACTGGTTCAGAGCGATTCGCTGGAATCTGATGCTGGAACCAATGGGGCATTCTATTTCAAATTCCAATTCGTTATGGTCTCTTTCCTTTGGATATTTAATGAATCTTACCATTCCCAGAAGTGGGGAAGTGGCCAGAGCAACGGCTTTATACGGTGTAGAAAAAGTTCCTGTGGATAAATCTTTCGGAACTATTATCCTTGAGAGAGTCGTGGATCTGGTCTGTATGGTCGTTTTCTTAGGCTTAACGCTTATTTTTAAGTTGAATGCAATTCTGTCATTTTATAATTTCGTCATAGAAAAGAAAGGGGAAAAGCAGGAGTTTGTTCCCAACTTTTTCGAAAGACAGATGATCAAAATTGGAGTCCATGATTTTGATTCTTTCTATTTTTATTTAAAACTTGCCATCGTTTTTGTGATATTAATAGGATTAATTTTATTCTATAAATACAAGAAAGATCAGCTCATTGCCTTCGGAAAAGGTATTGTACAGGGATTAACCTCCATTTTTAAATTAAAACAAAAAGGTAAATTCATTCTCTATACATTAGGGATTTGGATTTCCTATTATTTTGCAGCCTATTTGGTGTGTTTTGCTTTACCGGAAACTTCCAATTTTACTTTTGCAGACGGTTTTCTAATCATTGTTGTTGGAACATTAGGAATGATGATCCCGGCAAGTGGCGGAATTGGTGCTTTTAATCTGGCGATGAAATATGGCTTTATGGCTTTGTTTATTTCGATGGGTAAAAACGGAGAATTAGGCGGAGAAATCGGGTTAACCTATTCTTTTATATCATTGCCTATGCAAATTGTTATTATGTTGGTGATGGGCCTTATTTCAATCCCAATGCTGGCGAAAGCGAGAAGTAAAATGGTTGCCAATAAAGAAGATTAAGATTATTCTTATTATACTATCTAAAAGGTTCGATGCTATTCGAACCTTTTTTGTTTTCTGAAAATTTTAGCTGATTTTTACGCGAAACCGTAATTTTAAGCGTTTTTTAATCTGTAAATTTGGTCAATTCATAAATCAAATCTATCTTAAAGGAAAAAATAAGTTTTAACACTATGGCGATTAATTTACAGAAAGGACAAAAGATTGAATTAGGACTTACAAAAATGACGATCGGACTGGGCTGGGATCCCAATGAAGGTACAGGTCTTGATTTTGATTTAGACGCTTCTGCTATTATGGTGGATGCAGACAGAAAACTGGTAAGTGAAGAATATTTTATTTTTTATAATAATTTACAGTCACCGGATGGCGCTTTAACGCATACAGGAGACGATCCGAACGGGAAAAGCAGCGATGGAGATGATGATGAAGCAATTATTATAGACCTTGATAAAGTAGATTCTAGGGTCCAAGAAATACTTTTCGTGGTAACGATTGAAGATTTTGAACGAAGAAAGCAGAATTTCGGTCAGGTAAGAAATTCTTATATCAGAGTGGTGGATAATGCGACGAATCAGGAAATTGCAAAATACGAGTTGGACGAAGATTTCTCTATAGAAACCGGAATTGAATTCGGGCGTCTTTACAAAAGAAATGGTGGATGGAAATTTGAAGCATCAGGAATCGGTTACCGTGCAGATCTTGGATTTTTCCTTGAAAAATACTATAAAGGACAAATCATAAAATAATATGGCGATTAATTTACAAAAAGGACAGACGATCAATCTGAGGAAAAACGATCGGGGAGAAAGTATATACGATCTTTCAAAAGTGACCATTGGTCTGGGCTGGGATGTCCGGAAGCAGGGTGGTTTCTTCGGGAAACTATTTGCTAAAGAAGCTGCAGAATATGATCTTGATGCGATTGCATTTTTACTGGATGCCAACGGAAAAGTGGCCGATAAAGGAAAAGTCATCACTTCCAATGGCAGGAAGATCAGGTTGTATCAGGGCGATGTAGTTTACTTTAACTCTATGCAGCATCCGGGTGGGAATGTCTGGCTCACCGGAGATAACAGAACCGGTGCCGGAGAGGGTGATGATGAGCAGATTATTGTAAAGCTTGATCAGCTTGAAGAAAAATATCGAAAGATTATTTTTATTGTTTCCATTTATCAGGGAACAAAAAATAATCAGCATTTCGGGATGATTGAAAATGCTTTTATCCGCGCAGTGGATGCCAAAGGAAAAGAAATTACCAAATTTAGTCTTTCAGGGGATGCAAGCATGAATGGAAAGTGCTCTATGGTTTTTGCTGAGGCTTACCGTCACGATGGTGACTGGAAGTTCCGTGCTATTGGAGAGCCGCATACAACGGATAATTTTGTGGATATTCTCAAGAAATATTCTTAAAAAATCAACTTTGTCAAAGTTCTAAACTTTGACAAAGTTATTTGGAAAACTTCATCGTAAAAGAATGCTCATTCTCTTCAACGGTTCTGAAACCTACTCGTGCATAAAGTTTCTGTGCCGGATTGGTTTTTAAAACACTCAAATAAACAGGAATTTCGGAAAACAAAGATTCTTCAATAATCATTTTTAAAATGTGCTTTCCAAAACCTTTACCCTGAAAATCAGGATGAATCTGAAGCTGGATGAGTTCAATTTCATCTTTTTTATATTTCACTTTCAGCAATCCAATATCTTCTTTTCGATACATCATGATTTTTGCGGTTTCAAATTCATAAAGTATTCTTTTTAGGTGAGTATCATCATCAGTCGGAAAACCTGAACTTTTAAGATGTTCATTCATGGTTTTAATTCTTAAGTCTAGCAGAAAATCCATGTCGTTTTCTGTAGCTTTTCTCGATTGAAGATGTATAAAATTCATGATTTTTAATAATATTCTTAAAGATTTATAAACTGCTTATCTAAGCGAATATATTAGTTTTATATTTAAATAAGTTCAAAAAAGCTTCTTTTTCCTATTTTAATTTTTGTTTCGGGAACTAATTCAATTTCTTCATTCGGATTATTTTTCTTGATATTATTAATCTGAATTCCGCCACTTTCAATTAATTTTCTCATAAATGTTTTACTCTCATCATTTTTTAAGCGATGACAAAGTTCCAGTAATGTTGTTGTCTGTTGAATAGGATGTAATGAATCAATAGAAAAAGGTTCAAAACTTTTCTCTTCAAATATTTTATTCTGAAACTGATTCACAAAAAAATGTTCCGCACGCTCTGCAGATTCCGCATCATGATATTGAGTGATGATATTTTTAGCGATCAGCTTTTTTATATTCATCGGATTTTCACCGTTTTTTATTCTTTGCTTTAAATTTTCCTTTTCTTCATTTTGAAAATCGGTTGTCAAATCAATAAATTCATCAATCAAACTATCCGGAATTGACATTGTTTTTCCAAACATTTCATTCGGCTCATCCGTTAATCCGATGATATTGTTTAAAGATTTACTCATTTTTTCTTTGCCGTCAAGTCCTTTTAATAAAGGCATGCACATTACGATTTGTGGCGACATTTGGTGCGTTTCCTGCAGCTGCCTTCCCATGGTACAGTTAAACAGCTGATCGGTTCCGCCCATTTCAATATCACAGGCAATTTTTACCGAGTCAAAGCCTTGTAAAATTGGGTAAACAAGCTCATGCATGGCGATTGGCGTATTTTCAGTGAACCTTTTATTAAAATCATTTCGATGCATCAATTGGGCGACAGTAACTTTTGACATCAGTTGAATAACTTCCGAAAATGGCAAAGCATCCAGCCACTCAGAATTGAAAACAATTTTCGTTTTGTTTACATCAATTACTTTTGAGAGCTGATTGATATAGGTTTCGGCATTATGCTGAACATCTTCGGTGCTTAGAGGTTTCCTTGCTTTGTTTTTTCCGGTAGGATCACCAATTCTTGCGGTAAAGCTTCCGACGACAATAACGATTTGATGTCCCAGATCCTGAAATTGCTTCAGTTTTTTCAAAACAACAGCATGTCCCAAATGTAAATCCGGAGCTGTGGGATCAAAACCAAGTTTAATGATTAATTTTCTGTTTTCTTCTTCGGCTTGTTTTAATTTTTGTTCCAAACCATTTTCCGGTAGAATAATTTCTACATTTTCTTGTAATACGTTTTTCATTTTGTTGAATTTTTTGCATAAAAAAGCCCGAACAATCGTGTTCGGGCTCTATGTTATATTAGAATATTTTTATTGAATGATATCCATAGAAAGTCTTCCCGAACGATAGCCCGGAGCGTAATACTCAGTGAAAAACGGAAGACGTAATATGTTGTTTAAGTGCTTCATTGCTTTGCAAAGATAGAGAATTTATCTTATATATTTTTGTTGATACAGTTTCTGTTGATCAGCAGTAAGCCACGGATAAAATAAATTTAAAAATACGGGTATATAATGCTTTAAAGCATCTTCTTTATTTAATTTTAAAGTTAAGCTGTTGTAATTCATCCAATTGTCGCCAATAATGAATATTTGAGTCACCATATGATCAAGAATAAAATCCGGAATATTTTCAACAAAAACTTTATTTCTCTGGAAATCTGAAAATACAGACAGGAATTCTTTTTTTCGACTGATATTGAGTTCTTTATAAAGATTTTCGATATCAGGGATTTGCCTTAAAATATCAACAAAATTTAAAAAAATACATCGGAATGCGTATACAACTTCAAACGTTGACGTTGTATATTGGTAAAGTGCTTCAAGATCTTTAGAGCCATTGGCTTTGAGAGTATTTATGGTATAGTCCATCTCTTGTTTCAGCATCATAAAAAGTTCCTTTACAATGTCTTCAGAATGTTTGAAATGATAATGGAGATTTCCGGCACTTATATTCAGTTCAGAGGCAATATGTCGGGTGGTTACGGTGCTGTAACCTCTTTCATTAAAGAGTCTGAGCGCAGTGGATACTATTTTCTCTCTGGTTTTCATTTTACAAATATAAGATAGATATTAAATATCATGTTTTCAAATTAGAACATTTGTTCTAATTTGAATATATTTGTATCATAAAACTTAAAATATGGAAGGCAATAAAAAATTTGACTACGAAGCTGCCACAAAAAAAGAAGCTCAATCTTCGAAAAAAGATCCGCAGGAAATTGTTACAAAAGTTCTGCAGGTAGTTGTTGGAATATTAATGGCTATTTTTCATGCGTAAATGGCTGAGGATTTCCCGATGGTTTATTGCCGGATTAGGAGTTTGGATGAGCATTCTTTTGCTTAGGAAATTCGGAATTATAATTCCTGTCGTCAACAGTTATCTTACAGATCTTATCACGATTCCGATGTATTGTTACCTCATTCAGTACATCACCAATACTATATTTGAAGGAAATTGGAAGCCGGGTAAAAAATTTATTATGGAATCGGTTATCTATCTTTCTGTTTTATTTGAAATTGTATGTCCAATGATTTCTGAACGGTTTACAGGAGATATTTTTGATGTAGTTTCGTATGCCGTGGGTGGATTTCTATATTATCAATTAGGTAAAGTTTACCATACAATCTCATAATCAGCCTCAGTTGCATTTTCCCCATAAGAATTGTATTTCTTTATAATCTTCGGGGTAACGCTGAGCTCACAGCAAAAGGATTGGATAAGTTCAGTTAATACGTTTGAAAAAAGTCCATACAGTGTATTGAATTCTGTGGGTAGATTCTCAAATCTTTTCTCGAGTTCGTCCTTTTTATAAGGCTTTCCGACACGATGTATGGAATTCCCTATAACTTCGGGAACAATATAGCTTATCCGGTAGTCTCTTAAAATTGAAATTAATTTCGTCTCGTCATATACTTTATCAATAATAAGCACGTAATTATCATGCCAGTAATTATAGTCGGGGCATTTTGTTTGAATAAATTTTTCAGTATTAATTTTTTTCCGGACTTCCCTTATCGCAGCGTCATAGGTATAGGAAGGTGGTAACGAAATAATTCTTTCATCAGATTTTATAAGCAAATGCGGACCTATTCCCACAGACATATAGCGATGATCTCCCGTTTCTATAAATTTTTTAGACTGATAATAAAAACAAAAAATATCGTCGAGATCCGTAATGTCGTCAAGTGATATTGAAAAATCAGCACCTATATTTTCCTGAATATATTTTTCGGCAATTTTAAGAAAGTCTTTTTCCATATTTTAAAAATATGAATTAATACTATTTCTTTACTTTTTATAAATGATGAAGTTTAATAATTGAACCGTTATAATATTTCGTTAGATCGTATAGATTAGAAAAATAAGTGTTCATATTAGGGACAGTTTCAAAATAATTAGCATTAAATTGCTCTTCTGCAAGTAAATACAGCGATTTATTATCCGATTTTAAAAAATTATAACAGATATTATCTTCTGGTTTTTCTTTATTGGATAAAGTGGTAAAAAATATCCCATAAATAAGAAACTGATTAAAATTTTCCGAACTGGTAATGAAGTTTAAATTTTTTTGAGAAATTTTTTCATAATCAGAAGCGATTTGCTGAAAGTTTTTTACTTGTGAATCTTCTGGAATTTCATAAAAAAGTTCAATTCCGTTGGTGAAAAGTTGAGTTTTTAATTCTTCATGATCTGCATTACATAAATTGTCGATCCATGAAAATAAACTCAGAAGTTCTTCTTTAGAAAGGCTGTGAATGCCTCCCTGAATTTTATTTTTGATGAGTTCTAAGCTGGTTTTAGAATCTGCTTCAAGAAAATCGAGCACTGTCTTTTCCTCACGGCAAAGCTTATTGTACAGGTTAATTTTTGCTACAACAGGATTGATTTTTATGAAATACAGTTCTTCTGACATAGTTCTGAAAGCTTATTGGTTCTAAAGTCACAAGCAATTTTCTAAACTAAGTTAAAGAAAAATAGTATATGTTTAAAAGTATTTGTTAATTGATGCATAATATTTTACTCCAATAAAAGAATATCGGAGTAAAATATATTTACCAATTATTATTTTATTTTGAAATTAAATTATCAATTGCTTTTTTATCATAATTAAATGTAAAGTCAGCAGGCATCGCAGATTTTACTTTTTTATTCTGAATTTCTCCTACACGAATAAACTGATTTTCTGCCCAGTTTTTAATATAATATTTGGCCGAAACCGTTTTGTGGACATCTTTATTAGGATCATTACTAGCTCTGTTAATTGCTTTTTGATCTTGGTTTTCTTCTTTTATTATTAAAATAGGGGTTTTATTAACGAAATATACTTTCGGTTTCTGGTAATTTCCACCCCATCCGGTTTCTCTGTAGATTTCTTTGTATTCTGCTTTTTCAATTTCAGCGGTAATTTTACTTACTAAATCCCTATCTGAGCTTTTTTGTGCGTTTATAAAATTAGATAATACAAAAATAGTAAGTACTGAGATTAGTTTTTTTATTGTGTCTGTGTTTTTATCTAGTATTGAGTTATGTAGTCGAATTTAAATAATAAAAATTTAAAAAAATACATTTTAATACACGTTTTCAGAAACTTATAATATTTTATAAAATAATATTAATGGATTTATTTAAATAGATAAAATGAATATGTTCATTTTTGTAATACTTGAAAATTATTTCATGCTACTTAAGGTTTTCGTGTAGAGCAATTCTATTTCCCTCAGAATCTTCAAACTCAGCAACTGCAAATCCATGATTTTTATTAATAGTTTTAGGATATAAAACCTTTCCACCGTGCTTTATAACTGAGTTGAGGCTCGCATCAATATTATCTGTTTTAAAATAAATAATGACACCATCTTTTGTTGGTTTATAAACATCACCTTTCGCCAAAGCGCCTGTTATTCCGCTATTTTCATTTTTGAAAGGAAATAATGCCATTTCGTAATTATCAATAATTTCAGATTCAAAAGTAAAGTTGAAAACATGAGTGTAAAATTTTTCAGCACGTTTCAGATCAGTTACAGGAATTTCGAAATATACAACCCGGTTTGTCTTCATCGGATTTTGATTTGATTTGTTGCATGACAGTAAAAAAATCACAACGAAAAATGAAAATATAGTCTTAAGTGATTTTAAAAACATTTGGTTTTTATTTAATAAAGCTTAAAAATAAGGATAATTGACCTAAAGTTTACAAAAACTCTCCAGAATAATACTACATTTGTCATTATCAAAATGATGAAAATAGTTTAGGTTAAATCGTAAATAATATGAATGATTTTTTAATAGGCATCGGAAAAAGATTAAAAGATATTAGAAAAAAAAATAATTTAACCATTAACGAATTGGCTTTCAGAGCGAATGTGAGTAACGGACTTGTTTCCAGGATCGAGAACGGGAGAACGATTCCTTCGCTTCCTGTTTTGCTGGAACTGATCCAGTCTTTGGATATTGATGCAAGTTTCTTTTTTGAAGGAGTTGAGAAAAAATCCAATTCAAAATTTATTCATTTACCTAAAGATAGTCAGCAGGTTATCGAAAAAGAAGTTGAAGCCCAAGGTTTCAAATACATGCATATTTTCAGTAAAAGTTTGCATTCGTTGGGATTCGAAGCGGTTTTATTGACACTTGAACCGAATTCTAAAAGAGAAAAGGTAATTACCGATGCTTGGGAATTTAAGTATATCCTAAAAGGAGAAGTAAAATATGTCATCGATAACGAAGAAGTGATCCTGAAAGAAGGTGATTCATTGTATTTTAACGGAAAATTTCCACACGTTCCGGTAAGTATCAGCAACGAAAGTTGTATTATGCTTGTTCTTTATTTTTATACAGATAAATAATTTACAATTACGAAGATTTCATTAAAATTTTCGCTGAATTTTTACTTTAATAAACTTTAGAAAACTCGTTTTTATTCTTAAAAGTTTACAAATATTCAACTTTTGGATTTTTCGGATGGTTTAAAATTAACGTTCTGTTAATCAATAAAACTGTTTTTTCTGGCAATTTAAACTAGAGAATTATTTCATCGTTATTTACTAAAATCCATCAAATGTCAGTTTTATCGACGTTTTTTCATTATTTAATTAAATTTCAAATACAATTTAAATATAAATTAGGTGTAGTAATTTTACTTAATTTCTTAATCATTACTTAATATTGTTTTCTTACATATATTAAAATTATTGACTTGATTTGCAATAAAAATTTAATATATGTAAAAATGAAAACGATAACCGAAAAATTACTTACCCTTGTTTTTATATGCCTGATCACATTTGTTTCGGCGCAAAAACAATTAATTATAGGAACTGTTCTTGACGACAGCCAACCGCTTCCTGGCGCTTCGATTAAGATAAAAGGTTCATCCAAAAATGTTGTGACCGATATTGAAGGAAAATTCACCATCAATGATATTAAAGAAGGTCAATACAATCTACAGATCAGCTATATAGGATACGAAACTTTTAATGTTAATGTTGATGTGAAATCTGGAGAGACAGTAGATCTGGGAGTTTTAAAATTATCTCAAAAACAGAAAAGCATCGATGAAGTTGTGGTGACCGGAAGTTTGAGAAATACCGAAGCGAAAGCTTTAAACCTTCAAAAAAATGCAGTTAATATTTCCAATGTCATCGCCTCAGACGGAATCGGGAAATTACCGGACAGAAATGCTGCAGAAACGGTTCAACGAGTTCAGGGTGTTTCGATTGAAAGAGATCAGGGTGAAGGAAGATTCGTTTCTCTGAGAGGACTTCCACCTTTTTGGGCATCAACAACCATCAATGGAAACCGACTGCCAACTGCTGAAGAAGAAACGACTTCTAGAGCAACGGCATTCGACTTTTTTCCGACAGAATTGATCTCTTATGTTCATGTCAATAAATCTTTTACACCCGACATGGAAGCCGACGGAATCGGAGGTGGCGTAAATTTTATCACGAAAACTCCACCGATGAAAACGGAGTTTAAAGCCACATTAGGAAGTGGTTACAACGCAAAAGCCGACAAAGGTGTTTACAATATCGGACTAATGTATGGCGGAAGGACAAAAGATAAAAAATTCGGTTATTTAATCAATTTTGCACACTTTATCAGAAACTGGTCAACGGATAATTTTGAGGCTAGAAGAAGTGGTGATGAAGGAGTTTTTAGGCTGGAACTTCGTGATTATAATGGAGTTAGGAAAACGACGGGAATCAATACGGCTTTCGAATATGTTTTGTCGCCGAAGAGCACGTTGTATTTAAAAGGAATGTACGGAACGCTTTCGGATGATGAAACGCATTATAAGCACAGAGTTCGTTTTGATAAATTCAGTTCGGCAAATAATACGGCAAGAGTAGAATTGCAAAACATTCATAATCTTTTGATTACGGAACTGACTTCCATTTCATTAGGGGGAATCCACAATTTAAATAAAGGAAAAATCGATTGGGATTTATCGTATTACGACAACCGTTTCAAGTACGGAAATATTCCTGATAAAGCTAATAATTCTTATTATGTCATAAAATATACGCAGTCCGGAGTTGGAATTAATCCTGATTATATTTCGGATCACGGAAATGGACCGAGAGCCTATTGGAAAGCGGATGGCGGAAAATTAGACTATAAAAACGCAGATCAGTTATTTGGTTTTTACAGCGATCCGAATTTCAAAATGGATGCTTCGCAGATGAGATTTACCGACCTTGAATTTTACAAAGTTTTTGTGGAAGAAAAAGATAAAATTGTGGCGGCTTTCAATCATGAAGTCAATGTTTCGGATAATTTAACGTTGAAATATGGTTTTAAATATCGTGACAAAGAACGTAATGCCAGATTTTCAGATATTTTCTACAATTGGGCAAACGGAACTGCGCCACTTTTGTCGGATATGTCGAAATACATCACTGCTCAGGCGAACGGCCCAAAATATTTGAGTGAAATGAATGCCCACATCGGTAATACTTTCGGACCGGTTTTGTCAACGGAAGGAATGAATCAGTTTTGGTTTCAAAATAATGGAAATTTAAAGATTAATCCTACCGATTCTGAAGCGCTGGAATATAACAAAGCGTTAGGAAGAAACTTCGATGTTTTCGAAAAACACGCCGATGCATACGGAATGGGAACCTATAAACTGAATGAGAAAATCACCATTTTAGGTGGAATCAGATTATCAAACACACATACAAAAGTGAAAGGTTATAATGTGATTGATGATGTTTTAACTCCGGTTGAAAATATCAAAAATTATCTAGCCGTTTTACCGATGATCCACGTAAAATATGCTTTGAATGATAAAACGAATTTACGTTTTGCTGCGACAAGAACGTTTTCAAGACCCAATTTTGGAGACTTAACACCGGGCGGAACTTATATTGAAGCAGACAATGAATTCAAAGGTGGAAATCCGAATTTAAATCCGACCTATTCTTTAAACTTCGATTTGATGGGAGAATATTATTTCTCAAATGTCGGGATTTTGAGTGGTGGAGTTTTCTATAAATCAATCACAGATCCAATTTTCCAGGATTCTTTTATCGGAAATTATAACGGAATGAACGGCGTTCAATTTACCGCTCCGAACAACGGAAAAGCAGCGTGGCTTGGCGGTATCGAATTAGGAATTACTAAAAGATTTGATTTCCTGCCTGGTTTCTTACAGTATTTCGGAACGCAGCTGAATGCAACTTTCATGGATTCTAAAATGGAAAAACCAAGTGGAAGAACCGTTAAGCTTCCTTATCAGGCGAATGAACTGTATAATATTCAGCTTTTCTTTGAAAAGAAAGGATTTAATGCAAGATTGGCTTACAATTATAAAGGAAAATATGCGGTAGAATATGCCGAGGAAGACATAAATGATTCTTATTATGGCAAATATGCGAGTCTTGATTTCGGAGGTTCTTATCAGTTTACAAAGCATTTGATGTTGTATGCTGACGTGAATAATATCTTAAATAAACCTTTGATTTATCATTTCGGAAAAGATGAAACCCGTCCGGAGCAGGTTGAATATTATGGTGTAAGATGCAATCTTGGAATCAAGTTGAATTTTTAAACTAACACAATATAAAATGATGAAATCCATCAACAAAAAATCATTAGTAACACTGAAGGCGGCATTCGCTGCTTTTGGTGTCTACTTTTGCATGTATGGTTTTAGAAAACCATTTACAGTAGCTTCTTTTGAAGGATTGGTGTACTTTGGAGTTGATTATAAAATATTAATCATTATTGCTCAGGCGGTAGGATATTTTATCTCAAAGTTCATCGGAATAAAGTTCATCTCAGAACTAAAACCAGAGAAAAGAATTTTTTATTTATTCTTTTTCATTGCTATTGCAGAATTAGCTTTATTAGGATTTGCAGCGGTTCCGGCACCTTATAATATTGCATTTATGTTCATTAACGGGATTCCGTTGGGAATGATCTGGGGAATCGTTTTCTCTTATATTGAAGGTCGGAAAACCACAGAAATCATCGGGTTATTTTTATGTTCAAGCTTTGTAGTTTCTTCAGGATTTACAAAATCTGTAGGAAAATTTTTAATGGATACCTTCAATATTTCAGAATTCTGGATGCCGTTTTCTACAGGTTTGATTTTTATTATTCCGTTACTGTTTTTCGGATTTTTACTGGAAAGAATTCCTCAACCATCGGAAGAAGATATTTTATCGAAAAATAAAAGGCAACCGTTGAATAAAACGGAAAGAAAAGAATTAATCAAACAATTTTTTGTTCCGGTTCTTTGCATTGTGCTTCTGTATGTGAGTTTAACTATATTGAGGGATTTCAGGGATAATTTTAACCGTGAAATCTGGGATGGTTTACATTATCAATTTGATTCGTCGATTTTCACTTTAACGGAAATTCCGATTGCGGTGATGGTTTTGTTGATTTTAAGTTTTATGGTGAAAGTTAAAAACAACAAGAAAGCCTTTAAATATTATCATTATATTCTTTTTGCAGGAATTCTGACGGTTGGTTTTTCCACGTATTTATTTCAGAATGGTTCAATTTCTCCTTTTTATTGGATGGTTTTGTCCGGTTTTGGGATGTATATCTGCTATATTCCTTTCAACGGAATTTATTTTGACCGAATGATCGCTGCTTTCGATATCAAAGGAAATGTAGGATTTCTGATTTATGTCGTTGACTCTTTTGGTTATTTGGGAAGCGTTTTAATTCTTCTTTACAAAAACTTCGGTTCGGCAAAAACATCATGGCTTAATTTTTATATTCATCTGAATTACATCATTGTAGCGATTGTTTTAATTACCTCAATCATTGCCTTTTTATCGTTTAGAAAGAAGGCAAAACCGAATTCTAATTTGAATTCAAAATCTAATCAGTATATCAATTTCGATACGTCGAAAAATTTAAATCTATAGTAAAAAATGACAACAAAATTTGATTTAATCGTTGTGGGAGGTGGAATTCTTGGGACATTCCATGCCTATCATGCGTTGAAGAAAAATCTAAAAGTGGCTTTGCTGGAAAGAAATTCTGTTCCTCAAGGCGCAACGGTAAGAAATTTCGGGCAGGTTGTTCCTTCCGGGATGGATTTGAAATGGCAAAACTTCGGGCGCGAAAGTCTGGAAATATATAATGAATTGCATGCTCAAACAGATTTAACGATCAGAAAAAACGGTTCGGTGTACATCGCTTCCAACGATGAAGAATTACAATTGATCGAAGAACTTTCTGAAATCAATAAAAATAATGATTATGAATCTGTTCTTTTGTCTAAAAACGAATGCGTTCAGAAATACGACGGACTTCGTTCGGATTATTGCAAAGGCGGATTATTTTTTCCTCAGGAATTGTCGGTGGATTCGGCGGAGATGATTGTAAAACTTCATCAACTTTTACAGGAAAAATTCGGATTGCAGATTTTCTATAATACGACGGTTGTTGAAACGAATGAAGACGATCAAAAATGCATCGCAGTAACTTCAGAAGGGACAGAATTTCATGCTTCAAAATTGATTATTTGTGGCGGACATGAGTTTAAAACATTATATCCAAAAGTATTTAACGAAAGCGATTTGGAAGTAAGTAAGCTTCAAATGCTTCAGACAAAACCACAGGGAATTTATTCTTTGCAGGGAAATATTTTAACGGGACTTTCGATCAGAAGATATGAGTCGTTTGGTGAATGTCCGTCTTTCCAGAAAATAAAAGAATTGGAAGATAAAAACTCGTTTGAAAAGAAATTTGGGATTCATATTTTATTTAAACAGGCTTTGGATGGTTCTATTATTTTGGGAGATTCTCACGAATATGCCGATGTGAAACATGCCGACGATCTTGGTTTTGATTTAAATATGGACATTGATGAATTCATGATCGAAGAAGCTAAAAAAATCATTGATTTACCAACTTATGAGATCCAAAGACGCTGGTTTGGCGTGTATTCTCAGTGCAAATCGAAAGACATTTTCGAGCACAATCCTTCTCCGAATATCCACATTATTACAGGAATCGGAGGAAAAGGAATGACGGGAAGCGGTGGCTTCTCAAAACTTAATATAGACAAAATTTACGCATAAAAATTAGAATGAAGAATATAGAATTATTGGTTCTGGATATGGCCGGAACTACTATAGATGAAGACAATGTGGTGTACAAAACGGTGATGAACTCGGTAAACGATTATGGTTATAACGTCAAGTTAGACAAAGTTTTATCAGTCTGCGCCGGGATGGAAAAACTGGAAGCTATCACAAGTTTATTAAAAGAAATTGGTGGAAATGAAAACGATGCGCACGCCATTTTTGAAAACTTTTCAGATCAGTTAAAAGAAGCTTATCAAAATTTAGATGTAAAACCGATCAATGGTGTTGAAAATTTCCTGTTGAATATGAGGTCTAAAAATAAAAAAGTGGTTTTAAATACAGGCTATACTTCCGAAATCGCGCAACAGCTTTTAGATAAATTGCAATGGAAAGAAAATATTCATTTTGATGCTTTAATTACCGCAAATGATGTTTCTGAAAGTCGTCCAAGCCCGGAAATGATTTTGTTGGCGATGAAAAAGTTTAATATTAGTAAACCTGAATTGGTTTTAAAAGCAGGAGATTCTGTTATTGATATTGAAGAAGGCAAAAATGCAGGTTGTGGATTGACAATTGCCGTTCTCTCAGGGGCTCAGACGCAATCTGAACTGGAAAAATCATATCCCGACTATATTTTAAATACTATTTCTGAGGCTGAAACTTTTCTTAACTAATTCTTTCAAATTCAGCTATTTATTCAGCCTCATTTTAAAGATTTGTTTCACCAACTTTGTCAAAGTTTAGAACTTTGACAAAGTTATTTTCGGCTGAAATTTCTCTTTACTTATGAAAAATTTAATTATCAATTAATTAACAGTGAGTTTATTTAGGTTTACAAATAGTAAATTAATTTTACAATTATTAAAATAAAATTACTATTTGTAAACTTTTTCTTTTCGAAAAACAATCTATTTATGAAAACAAAACTATTTTCAATGGCTGTTCTGGTTGGCTGTTCTTTAATGGCTCAAACCAAAAAAATTCTTTTCATCGGTATCGACGGCTGCAGGGCAGATGTGATGATGTCTTCAAACACACCCAACATCCACAATCTGATTAATCAATCAATCTATTCTCTGGACGGACTTTGCGCGGCAACAACTTGGAGTGGAAACGGTTGGAGCACGATGTTAACAGGAGCCTGGCACACGAAACACAACGTTCAGGACAACAATTTTACAAGTCCGAATTTCACGAATTATCCTGATTTCATGACGAGAGCAGAAGCTTATAATCCGAATTTAAGAACGATTTCTTTGGCACATTGGTCGCCGATTAATGATATTATTGTTCAGAATGCAGATGTAAAAACAAATTACGGAACCGATTTGGCCGTAAAAAATGCTGCTGTCGGCGCTTTACAAAGTGATAATCCTGACATTTTATTTATTGATTTTGATGATGTTGACCACGCGGGACATTCTTACGGATTCAATTCTAATACTTCGCAATATGTTTCTTCGATTGAAACGACAGATGCTTACATCGGCGAAATTGTTGCCGCTATGAAAAACCGCACGACTTACAATAATGAAGACTGGATGGTGGTTTTAACGACAGATCACGGCGCGACAGATACTTCTCACGGTGGCGGAAGTCTTTCAGAAAGAGATATTTTTACGATTTATTCCAACCCGAATTTTACTCCTCAGCAGATCAGCAAAACAATTGTTGAATCCAATAAAACTTTCAATCAGCTAAGTTTTCCGGCAGGTACTTATGCAAAACCGGCGAATCAAACACCCTTTAATTTTGGAGCTACTCAGGATTTTACCATTGAATTTTGGGTAAAACCGAATGCAAGCTATTCCAGCGATCCGGTAATGATCAGCAATAAAAACTGGGCAAATGGTAAATATAAAGGTTTTGTGATTTCAGGATATTCCGGGCAGACTTTTAAAATGAATATTGGCGATGGTGTAAACAGAATAGACTTGGTAGGCGGAAAAGCAGAAACCAACCAGTGGAAACATATTGCCGTAAGCTTCGACAGAGAGGGGCTTGTGACGATGTATGAAGATGGTGTACCTGTGACTTTTGCTAAAATGAATACTATTGGAAATATAGATTCCGGGCTTCCTTTAACGATTAATCAAGACGGGACAAATGTGTACGGACAAAATCTGGCGGCTTCTTACAAAGACATCAGAATTTGGAAATCTGCGCTTCCGAATGATGTAATCGTGAATTGGGCCAATCAGGATATTACGTCTTCGCATCCTTATTACAGTCAGTTATTGGCAAATTGGAAATGCGATGAAACTTCAGGAAATACTTTGGTAGATTCAAGTGTAAATGCAAATAATGCTGCAGTTACAGGTTCTCCGGCAAGAGATTTAGCAACAACAAGCAACTTTAAGATATTCAATTATTTATCAACAACAAGAGAAACGGATCACTTGCCGACGGTGTTGAACTGGCTTTGTATTCCGGTTCAGGCTTCTTGGGGAATTGATGGGGTGAATAGAGTTCCGGTTTGTCAAGGGAATGTTTTAGGCGTTAATGATGTGAAATTAAAAAATAATGATTTTGAATTGTTTCCAAATCCTGTCACTCACGATATTAATGTGAGATATAAATCGGATGAAAAGGAATTGAAAGTTGAAATTATCGATGCAAAAGGTTCCATCTTAACTTCTAAAAAGATGAATTCTTTGAACGGAAATTATAATGAAAAACTGAATATCGAAAATTATCCGAACGGAATTTATTTTGTTAAAATCAATGGAAGTAAAAATTCTTTAACCAAAACTTTTATCAAAAAGTAAAACTTACTTATAAAGGTAATTATTAATAGATTTAGATTTGATATTAGAACAAGGACCTATTTCCGAGTTCTAATATCTTTTTTTATTAAAATTTTAATCTTTTAAATCTAAAACCATGTGAATATTGGCGCGTTTGTAAGGTGAAGGATTACCCGCTACTTTCTCAAAACCTAATTTATAATAGAGATTAATCGCAGGTTTCAGTATGGTATTGCTTTCCAGATATAGGGTAGAACCGCCCATTTCTTTTGCTTTTTTTGCAACCGCCTGACCTAAAAGCCAGCCAATACTTTTCCCTTGAACCCTTGGTGAAACGGCCATTTTTGCCATTTCAAAATCATAGTTGGGATCATTCATTTTAATTAATGCACAGACGCCGACAGGCTCATTTTGATAAAGCGCGACCAAAATTTTTCCGCCTTTATCGAGAATATATTCCTTCGGATGATCCAGCGCTTTATAATCGGCTTCTTCCATTTCAAAATAAGTTGAGATCCATTCTTCATTCAGATCTTTAAATGCCTGCTGATATTTTTCTTCATATTCCACAATTTCAACTTCTTTACTTTCGCGGTTTTTCTTCTGATCCTGAACCCTTTTAAACAAAGATTTTTTTTCCAAAAGATGTTCCCATTCTTTAATGGCTTCCCAAAGATTGTGTGAAGCTTCATTCAACATCAATTCTACCGCATTGTCGATATCCTGACACTGGATCTTTATTTTGTCTGAAAGCGCCATTCCTTTTTCCGAAAGAGCAACCACATTTCTGCGCTTGTCCGCCGACTGGATGCTGTCGTCAATAAATCCTTCCTTCGTCATTTCCTTCACTATTTTCGTCACAGAAGGCTGGGAATGTCCGATTTCTTCAGCAATTTCGGTGATCGTTTTTTCTCCTTCTTCGGAAAGTAAAAAATAGACCGGAAACCATTTCGGAATAAACCCTTCCACATTATACATCTCATAGATTTTAGCCGCATCGTCTGTCATTTTAGCAGTTAAAACTCTCATTCTGCTTCCTAAAGCCATTTTCCCGGTTTTATCAAAAACATTCATTGTTTTATAATTTATTATATAACTAGTTATGCAAATGTAAAATATTTGATTTTTATCACCAAATTTTTAATTAAATTTTTGGAAAATCAAGTGTAGAATACTATTAAATAAGCAATTAGATGTAATTGAATAGGAAAGTTTTGTACGAATAATATTGAAATTTTTATAAGGTGTAATGCCTTGAATTAATGATGTTTAAAACTGTTGATCTTTGTTTATTAACCTTCAATCTTTTAATTATCCTGCAATGGCTAAGCGAATGAATTGTAATTTATTGTTGGTAAACTCAAATTGCCAGTTATACATATATTCCTCTTCAGAATGATAATCGGTAAACACATCAAAATTGGCAATAATCTTGGAATGGGCCATGTAGTTATAAAACAAATTGATTTTGTTATTCTCAATGGCGATTTCATAAACAATTTTTACAAAGCCATTGTCTACGGTTACGCTGTGGAGTCCTTTGTTTTTGTAATAATGAATATCATCTACATTGACCTTTTGAAATACACGCTTGAGCAGTTCTGATTCTTCTTTTGAATATTGGGGTTCGTAAGAGAAGTTATATTTTGATTTCAGCTCAGTAATTTTTCCGTTCATCACCAATGTCTTCAGATCTTTCAATTGAGTGACCACTGCTTCCTGACGTACTTTTAGCTGTCCGGTTCTTTCCTGGAAAAGTTTGATATTCTGCTTTTCGGTGGTGTTATAAACAATGCTTTTATTGTCATTTACGGGATGATACCATGGTTTTTCTGCGAAAAATTGCTGAAACCTTGGGTTCTCAAATCGATAGCCGTTTCGTGCAAAAATTTCGTTGTTTAACAGACGAATTTCATCAATGCTCAACGCTTCGATCTGCTCAGGTTTGATCATCTGTGTTGAACATACTGAACAGTCTTTTAGCTCTTGAGCATGATTATTACCGATGATTCCGGAAAAAAATAAAAGGGCTAGTGTTAATTTCACGATTTGTACAGTTGGTTTTTTGAAGAAAAAATCCTCTAATTTCTTAAAGGATTGGTAGTTGTTTGTTATGAAATGTTACTTTTTATTTTCACGCATAGCTCTGATTAACTGTTTGTTTCTCTTTTCAGCTCTTTCATTATTCAGTGATAATGCGGCCCAAATCGCAGCGGGAATCCAGCCGATCAACGTGATTTGTAATATCAGACAGAGAATTCCCGTAAGAATTTTTCCACGAACGATAAATGAAAGGAAGGGTAATAAAATGGCTAGTAACATATTTTTGTGTTTATAATTTATTAATGGGATTGAGGATCAAAATACGCTTTAAAAGTCAGCGGATCTTCAATGAAATGTTCAGAAATCTCCAGATATTCATGATATTCCTCCGCGTGCATTCCCAAATCGATCATCACAATGGCGAGATTGATATACAGATTTTTATCTTCAGAACCCAAATCTACCGCCATCTTTAAAACCGCCAAGGCATTTTCATTCTCACCAGAATCAGATAAAACAGCACCCAAATTGATTAAAGCAGAAGTATTTTGAGGTTCAATGCTCAATATTTCTTTTAATTCTTTTACCAGAAGTTCATTAATATCATCCCAATAATCTTCGTTTTCCAATCTTTTGGCTTGGAGTTTTTTTGTGTTTTCTAGTCTTTTTGTTATCGTGTTCATCGTCTAAATTCCGGGGTTGATTTTTATTAAAGTACAAATTAATTCAAATTTTCCCAATCTTGTTTATCTATTTGAAATAAATCCATCATTTTTCCCGAATAATCAATTGATCTTTTAAAAGTCATTCCGTTTTTTAACGCGATATTTTTTGAATTTTCATTTTCGGGAATAATAATGGAAATCAATCGATTATGAAATTTTTTTTCAAAAGCAAAATCTTTACATTTTGTAGCTGCTTCAATCGCAAAACCTTGACCTCGAAATGCAGGAAGGATAGAGTAAGCGATTTCCAATTCAAATTTATTTTCCACTTCACGTACCAATAATCCACATTGCCCGATTAATTGCTGAGTTTCTTTCGAAATCAGTACATTTTGCCCGCCGAGATTATTTTCATACCTATTAAAAGTCCATTCAAACCATTTTTCACAACGTTCTTTTGGCGTTTTAAAATTTTCCATTCCGAGCATTTTGGCGGTATGCTCATCTTGAAATAATTCAAGCCAATGATCAAAATCGGAATTTTCCAGTTTTCGAAAAAGAAGTCTTTTGGTTTCCTGATTGGTGAGAAGGTATTTCATAATTTAAAAGTACAGTTTTTATCAATTTCATATCTTATTTATTTTTTACAAAGACAATTTGATGGATGTATTTTTTATTATAGAATAACAGTATTTTATGTTTATCTGAAAATTAATTTCTATTAAATAAAAAACCATTAAGATCAAACTTAATGGTTTCAATGTTTTATTTTTAAAATTCTATCCAAACGCCCTCTTCAACAAACTCTCCACTTTCGGCTCGCTCCCTCTGAAACTCTTATACAATTCCATCGGGTCTTTTGTACCGCCGGAAGAAAGAAGAACTTTATATTTTGCGGCAATTTCAGGATTGAAAATTCCGTTTTCCTTGAAATATTGGAACGCGTCCGCATCCAAAACTTCCGCCCATTTGTAAGAATAATATCCCGCAGAATATCCACCCTGGAAAATATGCGAAAAACTCGGACTCATCGCTGTTTCAGGATTTGCAGGGTATAGTTGTGTAGCTTTTGTATAATTATCCTCAAACTCTTTCACACTTTTATTCTCCAACTCTGCAACTTTAGTATGGTAATTCATATCCAGCAGTCCAAAACCAAGTTGTCTCAACGTTTGATAACCTTCCATAAAGTTTTTCGACTGAGCAATTTTTTCAATTTTTTCATCCGGTAAAATTTCACCTGTTTTGTAATGTTTGGCGAAAGTTTTTAAGAATTCCGGTTCGTAGCAGAAATTTTCCAAAAACTGAGAAGGCAATTCCACAAAATCCCATTTCACAGAAGTTCCGGAAAGGGTAGGATATTGCGTGTTTGCCAACATTCCGTGAAGGGCGTGACCAAATTCATGGAATAAAGTCGTCACTTCCTGAAACGTCAATAAACTCGGTGTATCTTTCGTTGGTTTGCTGAAATTACAAACGATAGAAATATGAGGACGAGAATTTTCTCCATCCTTTTGATACTGGCTTTTATAGCTAGTCATCCAGGCTCCGGCTCTTTTGCCTTTTCTCGGGAAATAATCAACGTACAGTAAAGATTTGTATTCTCCGTTTTCTTTAACCTCATACACTTTTACGTCTTCATGATATTTCGGAATATCATTTCTTTCCTCAAAAGTTAATTCGAAAAGTTGTTTTGATAATCCAAAAACAGCGTCCTGAACTTGCTCTAATGGAAAGTAAGGTTTTAATTCCTCATCATTCAAATCATATTTTGCTTTACGAAGTTTTTCCGCATAAAAAGCATGGTCGTAAGCTTGCATTTCCTCGATTCCGTCGGCTTTTGCTAAAGATTTTAATTCTTCGATTTCTTTATCAGCGTAAGGTTTTGCTTTTACTAAAAGTTCATTCAAAAAGTCGATAACTTTTGTCGGAGATTTTGCCATTCTTTCCTCCAGAACGTAGTCTGCATAATTCGTGTAACCTAATAATTCTGCTTTTTGTTGTTTTAAATGTAAAAGCTCTTTAATTAAGTTTTGATTATCAAATTCACCACCGTCGAAAGATTTTTTACCGTTTGCCAATGCAATTTCTTTTCTCAGTTTGCGGTTTTCAGCATACGTCATAAACGGAATATAGCTTGGATATTGCAAAGTTACCACCCAACCTTCGAGATTTCTCTCTTTTGCTTCTTCGGCATATTGTTCCAAAATCGCTTCCGGAATTCCTGCCAAATCTTCTTTATTGGTGATATGTTTAAAGTAATTATTTGTTGAAGCCAACACGTTTTGCCCGAATTGAAGAGACTTTAAGGATAAATCCATGCTGATTTTTTTTAATTTTTCTTTGTCTTCTTCATTTAAAAGAGCACCGCTTCTCACAAAACCTTTGTAGGTTTCATTTAAAAGCATTTGCTGTTCTTCGTTCAGATTATATTTCTCTTTTTCATCGTAAACTTTTTTAATTTTATTGAATAAAGCTTCGTTTTGAGAAATTTTTGAAGAATATTCCGTTAAAATCGGTGACACTTCCTGAGCGATCTGTTGTAATTCATCACTCGTTTCAGCTGAATTTAAATTAAAAAATATATTGGAAACCTTATCAAGCTGCTCTCCGGAATAAGCCAAAGCTTCGATCACATTTTCAAAAGTGGGTTCTTCAGAATTGTTAACAATGGCATCAACCTCCTCCTCGGATTTCTGAATTAACTCTTTAAAAGCCGGAAGATAATCTTCATTTTTAATAGAAGTGAATGGTGCGGAATGATATGGTGTAGCAAAATTTTCGGTTAAAATATTCATTTTTTTGATTTATAATTATTGTAAATGTAAGGAATCATAGTTGATTCGGGAGTAATGACACAAAAATAATGCCCTGGTTAAAAGATGTGACAAAATTGTTTATCTTTAATAATCTTGTCATAAGCGAAGCTGAAATGGAGAGGGAACAGCTAATTTTGAAGGTAAGGTTCATCCTGATCCATATTAAAAAATTAAACTCCAATATATTTAAACTATGAAAATATTATTAAAAATCATCGGAATAATTATTTTTCTCATTGTCGGATATGTTGTCATTGCGCTGTTGGCTTTCCGTAAGAACTATCATTTTGAAAAATCTGTGGTCATCGAGGCACCGTGTGAAAAAGTTTGGGAACATATCGCTTCAACAAAGGAAATGAATGTATGGAATCCCTTTGCTAAGGCAGATCCTAATATTCAGATTACGTATTCAGGTATCCAGGGGACGGTGGGAGATGCTTATCATTGGAAAGGGAATGATGAGGTTGGTGAAGGTGAGGAAACGATAACCGAGGTAATACCGAATAAAAAGCTTTCCTGCAATCTCCATTTTATAAAACCCTGGGAAGGGGTAGCCAAAACAAAATTCATTTTAACCCCTGAGGAAAAAGGGACTAGAGTGACCTGGGCTATTGATAATGAACTGACGACCGGGATGAAGCTGTTGAAACCTATGATGGATATGCAGATGGGGAAAATGTTTGGACAGGGGCTGGATGAACTCAAGGTAATTTCAGAAAAGTAAAATCACCGCATTGTATTTTATAGTAATTTTTGAAATCCATGGGTATTGAGAGTATCTGATTAAAGGAGGAAGAGATTACAGGAGATCAACAGGTTCAGAGGATATTATTATTAAAAAAATATTATCTTTATATAAAGATTCGATGTATGGAGAAGATTGTATTTGAGAAAAATGACATAAGAAACTACGTAACAACCGTGATTGCAGAAAAGATCGAAAAGCTGAAAAATTTTATTGAGTTTACGCTGGAAGCAAGTCGCGACATTAAAAAAACTCCGAAATATGACAGCATGAGAGAAGAAATGCAGGAAGAGATTTACCAGATGCAGAGACAACTCGCGGCACTTCATGATTTGAAGAGAAATATGGCAAAAGTTTTAAACAATTCTACCGATAGAGTTCAGTTGGGTTCTTTGGTAATTACCAATAAAGCCCGTTTTTATATCTCAGTTTCGTTGGGTGAATTTTTTTTTGAAGGTGATCGTTTTTACGCTATTTCTTCTGAAAGTCCTATGGCTAAAAAAATGATGGGTATGAAGCCCGGTGATGAGTTCATATTAAATAAGATTCATCAGAAAATTGTTGAAGTACTTTAATTATGAATAATAAGTCATGAGTCATGAGTCATGACTTTGCAGATAAAGCACTCTAAAAATTCCCCTTCTCTGAAGGGGTGGCAAAAATTCAAAGAATTTTTGACGGGGTAGTTCATTTAAATATAAAGTCATGAAGATTCTTCTTTCGCAAAAAGACAAACAAGTTTTAAGTTCAATTGAAATTAACGATTTAAAATCATTTAAAATTTAATTTAGAATAGTTATAAAGATTGAATTTCATGTCGTAATTTTGTCTTTATGAACAAAGCAGAAGTTTTAAAAGAGATCATAGAGCAAAGAAGAAGTATCTTTCCAAAAGATTATACAGAAACAGAAATTTCTCAGGAAATTCTTGATGAAATTTTGAATTCGGCAACATTTGCTCCCAATCATAAACGTACAAAACCTTGGCGTTTTAAAATATTCAAAGGTGAAGAGAAGGCAAAACTGGCTTCAGAAATGCAGGAAATCTACAAAGCCTCTCAACCCGAACAACTTTTTTTAGAGAAAAAATACAATGACATCGGTTTTAAGATCAATAAAGCAGATGCCGTGGTTTCTATCGTTGTTAATTTCAGCGGAATGGTTCCTGAATGGGAAGAAATTGCTGCTGTTTCTATGGCGGTTCAGAATATGTATCTTACTTGTACAGCCAACGAAATCGGTTGCTACTGGAGTTCTCCGAAGATTGTAGACCATTTGAAAGAATCTTTAACGATTGAGGAAAACCAGAAATGTCTGGGATTATTTTATTTGGGTAACCTTTCTTAAATAGCCCTGATCGAGCGGCCTGTTTGAGCTCTTTTTCTTTGCAAAAGAAAAAAGCGAGTAGCGAGAGCAGGTTCCCGGCTCCTGAAAAATTATTTGAATTTGTAAAACTTTTTACTTGGGGCTTTTTACTTCAAACTTTTTTACTATCTTTGCACTCTTAAATATTTAACTGGGACGAGTTCCCATAAAATTCACAACATTATGTCAGTAAAAATCAGATTACAAAGACACGGATCTAAAGGGAGACCTTTTTTCCACATCGTGGTTGCAGATTCTAGATCTAGAAGAGATGGTAGATTCATCGAGAAATTAGGAACTTACAACCCAATTACTAACCCTGCAACGATCGACTTGAACGTTGATGCAGCTGTAAAGTGGTTAAACAACGGAGCTCAGCCAACTGATACTGCAAGAGCTATTCTTTCTTACAAAGGTGCACTTTACAAAAAACACTTACAAGGTGGTGTTGCTAAAGGAGCTTTTGATGAGGCTGAAGCAGAAAAAAGATTTGCTGCTTGGGTAGATGCTAAAGATGCAAAAGTACAAGGTAAAGTAGAAGGTTTGGCTACTGCTAAATCTGATGCTAAAAAAGCTGCTTTGGATGCTGAAGTAAAAGTAAACGAGGCTAGAGTTGCTGCTGCTGCACAAGCTATCGCTGATGCTAAAGCTGCTGAAGAGGCTGCTAATGCACCTGCTGAAGAAGTTGCTACAGAAGGAGAAGCTGCTGCTGAATCTACAGAAGAAAACACTGAAGCTTAAGAACAAACCGGTATGCGTAAAGAAGATTGCTATTTATTAGGAAAAATCACACGCAGACACGGACTTGCGGGAAATGTTATCCTTAAATTGGATACCGATCAACCCGAGCTTTACAATAAACTGGAATCAATATTCGTTGAAATCAACGGATTATTGGTTCCTTTTTTTATTGCAAAGTCATCATGGAGCAAATTAGATGCTCTGAATATTGCCTTTAAAAATTCTTCAGAAGCCTTGGTAGATCAGTCTTTGGGTAAAAATGTGTATTTACCATTGACTTCTCTTCCAAAACTAACAGGCAAACAATTTTATTACCACGAAATCATCGGATTTGAAATTTTTGATGAAAATGATAATAACTGTGGCGTGATCAGATCAGTAAATGATCAGACGGCTCAGGTTTATTTTGTTACCAATTTAGACGGAAAGGAAGTGGTAATTCCTATGATCAAAGACTGGATTCTTGGAGTGGATCGTGAAGAACGAATCATCAAAATGCAGCTTCCGGAGGGTCTTATTGATGTTTTTCTGGTTCCTTCTAAGAAAGACGAATAATTTTCTTTTTGTGAAGATCAATTCACTATTGATCATTCACTTTATTCACAATATTTTTTTATTACTCATTACCAATTACTTATTACTCATAAATCGCGGGTAATAAATACTCTTGTACAATTTTATCAACCTGAGAATGGGCGTAAGGTTTGTTATAAGCTTTAGCCGTAACAACGATCACAACTGGGATTTCCTTGAAGATAATAATCTTATTTCCACCATTTCCGCTGGATTGGTAGGATTCAAAATTTCGGTTCCCGACTTTGTAAATTTTTCTCCAGAATAAATATCCATAGCCTTCAAAATCTTTGTTACTAGCAAAGTAATTGGTGAAGGTTTTCTGGATCCAGTTTTTATCTACAATCTGCTTTCCTTTCCATATTCCGTTATTTTTATACAGCTGTCCGAATTTGGCGAAATCTGAGGCGCTCATTCGTAATCCGCCTGCGAGAGAAGGTTTTTGCTGAGGGGTGAATTGCCATTTGTAATGGGTAATTCCTAAAGGTTGAAATAGTTTTTTATCGGCATAATCTTTCAAACCATTGGGAAAGGATTTGTCTAAAATATCTCCGGTTAAGACAACGCCGGCGGTGAAATAATTCCAGTTTTTTCCGATTTTATTTTCAGTCAGGGGTAAATCTAAAGTGAATTTTACCCAATTGTCTGTCGGATACATATTTTCCTCATTTCCGGGACATTCGTAATCTTCGTCGTTTCCGTTAAAACCTGAACTCATCGTGAGTAAGCTTTTAATGGTAATGCTGTCTTTTTTAGAAGAATAATTGTTAAATTTCTTTAAATCATAAAAATCCTTCAGGCTTTGGTTTTCGTTTTTAATAAAACCATCATGAATTGCAATTCCCATCAAAGCCGACGAAAAGGACTTTCCAACCGAACGAGTGTCATTCAAACTATCTCTTTTATAACCATTAAAATATTCTTCTAAGAGCAGTTTATCATTTTTAATGATGACAATTCCTGTAATATCACGGAATCTTTTTTCTGCTATTTTTTGATTTAAAAGCCTTATTTTTTCTTGATTAAATTTCTCTTCGGAAACCTTCCAGCCGCTGTTTGGTTTTATTTTCTGAATAGCAATCTGCTCTTCAGAAACATTCTTTTTCGGAATATTTAATTGAATTTCGCCCTGTGCGATTGTCTTTCCAACTTTTAAGGTTGAAGTTTTTAAATAAGGTTTAATTTCAATTTTCAGTGTATGATTTCCTGTTTCCAAAGCATCAATTCCGCCATTGGCAAAGTAAAATCGCATCCAAAGATATTTTCCCCAGGAATCTTCGTTTTTAGAACTGAGAAAAGGAATTCTAAAATTTGTTTTAAACTTTTTCTGATCCGCAGTTCCGGCTCCTGAGTTTAGATTTTCAGTGTAAATTAATTTTCCGTCAACAAAGAAATTGAATTGATAATTTCCTTTTTTAATTAACTCTTCAACAGATAGAGAAGGATCAAGCTGATGTAAATAATTAACTAAAGAATTATCCATAAAAACCCGGACATCAAAATCTTTATCTTCCTGAAATATCATTGATTGTAAGAAATCAATTTCCTTCATATTTTCAAAAGGAACAACTTTATCCGAAAAAAGAAGAGTATTCAAATGATTTTTCTGAATTTGATTTTCGATTTTGTCAGGTTCAACAATATTTTGAATCTGTCCACAAGACAAACCAGTAATAAGAATCAGAACAAATAAGAAGATGTTTTTCATGGCAAATTTTATCTCAACAAAAATATAAAGCAGTTTTTACAAAAAATAGAATGAAATTAACATTTTTGATTTTCCCACAGATAACACAGATTTTCACAGATGATTGCGTATAATTTAAATTTACTCGTAAGAAATATACATAAACATCTGTGAAAATCTGTGCAATCTGTGGGACAAGTTATTTCAAAATCTGCCGATATTTCAAAGGCGTAATCCCTATATTTTCCTTAAAACAACGAATAAAATGACTTTGATCCGAAAATCCACATTCCAAAGCAACTTCCGATAAAGATTCAAAATCATTTAGAATTTTCAACGATTTTTCGACTTTTAACTTTCTCAAATATGCTCCCACATTACAATGAAAATATTTCTGAAAATCTCTGCTCAAATGAATTGGATGAATATTCAATGTTTTTGAAAGTTCATGCAAACTCAATTTTTCTGTAAAACTTTCATGAAGAATTTCATCAATCTGCTTTACCCAAACTGGTTTCTTTTCTGAATCTTTTTTCTGAGTAGATAATTGGTCAAAAAGATGGAGCAAAAGTTGATGAGCAGAAAGCTCAAAAGAATGATCATTCAGTTTTGTTTCCTTAAAAATCTGATACATTAATAATTTTACCGCAGGATTTTTAATATTGAAACTTCCTTCAATCTTATTTTTTGAAAGTTGAAATTTTTCAAACCATTCTTCTGTAATATTAATGTGAAAACCTCGGGTAAAAATGTCAGGTTTTATATTGTAATGTGCATCTTCCCAATGATGATAAAGCAGCGTTCCTGCTGAACAATCGTAGATTTCCTTTTTATTTCCTTCCTTCATATTCCCCTGTAACAGAAAGGTGAAATACGGATTTTCATGATAATGCCAATCGACAAAATGGTGGGTGTATTCAGTATCCGTAATAGTCAAGCCATCAAAATTGAGGGTTTCGTTCGTTTGTCCGAAAAATTCACCATTACGAAGGTTTCTCATATTATAGTTTTTGGTTTAAATTTTCAATTTGTTGATATATTTTATTGAAAAATATTTTTCTGTCCCGATTTCCGGAAGTGTTTAGCGATTTTGAATTTTTAATCTGATGTTCAAAATAATTCAACGTTTCGTTACATGTTTTAGCATCATTAATTAAGATATATCCGAACATATTCGTAGGCAAAGCAAAAAGCGATTGCTGAGGATGATGAAAAAAGATGTCGTTGGAAAGGTGCATCAATTCATTCTCATACAAATGAAATTTAGGATTATTTTCTGTTTTTTGTTCGATGTATTCTATTAGTTCCTTTAATTCCTGAAGAATAATTTGCGCTTCATTCTTCTTTAAAAGTCCGGTTTCATAATAAAACAAAACTTGTTGCAAAATACTTGAAACGGTCATGTCATTCCATAATTCGGCGACATTTTGTTCTTCGTATTTCTTTCTTAATTCCTGCGTATCGGCTTCAAATTTTGGTGGTGAAAATTGTAAAAAAGGAACGAAAACCTGTTTAGCATTCAACAAATTCATCCAAACATAAATTTTAAAACGGGAAAGTAAAGTATCTGAAAGGGTGTAAAAAAACGGAATATCCTTCGCAGAATAGTAAATCGTCATTCCATCCGAAAGTGGAAGATTTTCAAAAACACTCAGATTATTCTGAAAAAAAGATTGTAGATCTTCCGTTTTGGTGACCGCCGAAGTTTTTTGAACCAATATTTGATGATCCGAAGTCATAAACTGATCCAAAGAAATCTGATAATATTTTGCGAGTTCCAGAGCCTCTTCAAAGCTGAATTTTGCTTTCAGGGAAGTTCTTCGGTGAGCTGCATCGTAACTTATATTGAGAATATTGGCTATCTCGTCATTCAACGATTTGTTGCCAATTTTCTTACGGATTTGTTTAAGCAAAAATTCCTGATGCATTATTTTGTGATTTTCACAAATTTAAGAATTTATTTTAATTTTTTTTCGCATTCGGATTTGTGTTTTTCACGGATAATTTTGAATTGTAATTTTAAAATAATATGTTATGAAAAAGTATGTTATATTTTCAATATTTGTCTTAATTCTTAATTCGTGTGCTACTTTCAACAGAAAGATGATTAAAGATGATTTGTCGATAATTACCAAAGAAGGTGTTTCGCTGATTGATGGCCAATATGATTTTAAAGGATATGAACATATTAATTCCGCAGGGCAAAAATCTGAAAAAATGAGTGATTTTGCGAGAATGATGGATCTGAAAAATTCCAAAATTGTTGATTGTGATAAAATTGTGATCAAGTCAAAAGCATTAGGTAAAAAGAAAAAGTATGAATTAGAGTTTAAATTATTAAAGAATGATTCCGTAAAATATTCTTTTACATATAATGGAACGCTTAAAAACGGATTGCTTACAGTAAACAATTACACTTCAAAATGTCACGGAATTCCTTTTTTATTAGGAGGATGCCGAAGCTTCCAAAGCAGAATTGGTCTTACAGATCAGAAAAACCTCTTGATTCAGGATTATTATGATAACAGTGGAGCAGCCTTATTCATTATGTGGGTGGGCTACACAATTAATTATGCTGAAAAATATAAACGAATCCAATAATGATTGTTTCTAATAAATATAAAATCATGAAAACAATACCTTATCTATTAATTGCTATACGATTTCTCTTGGCTCCAATTATTCTATTATTAGCCTATTTTAAAGGTACAGAATCCCGATTTTTAATTTTAGGATTAATGTATTTCGGATTATTAACAGATATTTTCGACGGAATTATCGCCCGAAAAGTGGGTGTTTCTTCTGAAAAATTGCGAAGATTAGACAGTCAGACCGATTTGATTTTCTGGCTTTCATTAGGATTTGCCTCTTACTTTTTAAATCCTGAATTAATTAAAAATGAATGGCAGGGGATTGTTTTAATCTTCGTCATGGAAGCCCTTTGCTACATTATCAGCATCTGGAAATTTGGGAAAGAAACTTGCACACATGCCTTTTTATCGAAAATGTGGGGTTTGAGTCTGTTGATTGCTTTTACTTATTTAATAGGATTTCAACAGGCGGGATGGGCTTTTTATCTCACAGTTGTATTAGGTTTTATTGCCCATATTGATGTCATTTTAATTGTTTTACTCCTTCCAAAATGGCAATATGATGTTCCAAGTTCTTATCATGCGTGGAAAATCCGAAACGGAAAACAGAGAAAAAAGACGATTTTCTTTAATTAATTCCTATTTAAAGCATTGTTTTTTGTTAAATAATTGATAAATCATTTTTTAATTAAGACAGCGCAATCTTCAAGTTGCGCTGTTTTTTTGTAACTTTGCACTCATTAATTTTTATACAAAAATTTTATCATCAACAAATGAAAAAGCAGACAATTAAGGAAATCCTGCAGGATTACAAGAAAGTATTACATCATGACATTACGGTTTACGGTTGGGTAAGAACGTTCCGTGCAAATCGCTTTATTGCGCTTAATGATGGTTCTACGATTAATAATTTGCAAATTGTTGTTGATTTCGAAAATTTCGACGAAGAGATTATTAATAAAATCAGTACAGCGTCTTCTTTGAAGATCGTTGGAGAGGTTGTAGAAAGTCAGGGAGCTGGACAGGCAGTAGAAATTGTAGCTAAAAAAATTACTGTTTTAGGAGATAACTTTACAGAAGATAGAGATAAAACTATTCTTCAGCCTAAAAAGCACTCATTGGAAACATTGAGAGATCAGGCACATTTAAGATTCAGAACGAACTTATTTGGAGCAGTTTTCAGAGTGCGTCACGCAGTAAGTTTTGCGGTGCATTCTTTCTTTAACCAAAACCAGTTCTTTTACATCAACACACCTGTCATTACAGGAGCTGATGCTGAAGGAGCAGGAGAAATGTTTGGTGTCACGAACTTTGATTTAAATAATATTCCAAGAGATGAGCAGGGAGATATCGATTTCGCTCAGGATTTCTTTGGTAAAAAGACAAACTTAACGGTTTCCGGACAGTTGGAAGGAGAAACTGCAGCAATGGGATTGGGAAGAATTTACACTTTCGGACCTACCTTCCGTGCAGAAAACTCTAACACCACGCGTCACTTGGCAGAATTCTGGATGATTGAGCCGGAAGTTGCATTCAACAATTTGGAAGATAACATCGACCTGGCTGAAGATTTCCTGAAATATGTAATTCAGTACGTTTTGGATAACTGTAAAGACGATTTGGAGTTCTTAGACAAGCGTTTTGAAGAAGAGCAAAAATCCAAGCCTGAAAAGGACAGAGCAAAAGAAGGGTTGATTGAAAAGCTTGAAAATGTTATTGCTAAACGTTTCAAGAGAGTTTCTTATACGGAAGCAATTGAGATTTTAATGAACTCGAAAGAGAACAAAAAAGGAAAATTCCAGTATCCTGTTGAAAATTGGGGAACCGATCTTCAGTCGGAGCACGAAAGATATTTGGTGGAGAAGCATTTCGAAAGTCCGGTAGTTTTATTTGACTATCCAAAAGAGATCAAAGCATTCTACATGAAGCTGAATGACGACAACAAAACCGTTGCCGCAATGGACGTTCTTTTTCCAGGAATCGGTGAAATTATCGGTGGTTCTGAGAGAGAAGCGAGATTGGATGTTTTAAAGCAGAAAATGGCAGAAATGCACGTTGATGAGCACGAGCTTTGGTGGTATTTAGATACCAGAAAATTCGGTTCTGTGCCGCATGCAGGATTTGGTTTAGGATTGGAAAGACTAGTTCTTTTCGTAACAGGAATGACGAACATTAGAGACGTAATTCCTTTCCCGAGAACACCGAAAAACGCTGAATTTTAATAGTTTATTTTAAATTATATATGATCCTTCTAATTAAATTTAGAAGGATTTTTTTATTAACTTTACCTAAAATTATGAAAATGAGCACGATTACAATACATACCGAAAATGAAAATCAGATTAATTTGTTAAAGTCTCTTTTAAAAGAATTGAAAATTAATTTTGAAATCGATAAAGAAGAAAAACTTACAGATTGGCAGAAAGAGAAAATCTTCAAAGGAATTTCTGATATTTCTGAAGGGAAATTTTCTTCAAGTGAATCTGTGGCTGAAAAAGCAAGAAAATGTTTAGAGTAATTTGGTCTAAGCAGGCAGAATCTGATTATATTGATACCCTTAAATATTGGGTTTATCATAATAAATCAAACAAATATTCTTCTAAATTAATAGTAGAAGTTGAAAAAAAGGATAAACTGCTTTCTTAAAATCCTCACCTTGGTTCTCAGTCAGAAATAGAGGGAGTAAAATATATTTTAATTGATAAAAATTTCTCACTTTATTATAGAATTACAGAGGAAGTAATAGAAGTTCTTGCATTTTGGGATATATAGAAAAGATCCTGAAAACTTAAATTTATAACATAAAAAAGCCTTTAAAAATCAATTAAAGGCTTTTTTTGTTTATTTAAATAGTTTATTATACCATATCCAATGCAAAAATCGTGCTAAAAATTATTTTGTATCAAAAAAATGACTAAATTCGTAGAATATGTTATGTTAAAACACAAAATAGTAATATGCTAAAACAACATTTACAACTTAAGTTAGGACAGAAGTTAGCTCCTCAGCAAATTCAGCTGATGAAGTTGATTCAGCTTCATACCTTGGAGTTTGAAGAGGAATTAGAGAGAGAGTTGGAAGAAAACCCTGCTTTAGAAATAGCAAAAGAGGAGACTAAAGATGATGAATACTCGTCATTGGAAGATTCGTATGAAAGTGAAGGTACAGAAAGCATTGAGACTGATTTTGATGTAGACCAATATCTTTATGACGACGAGCCGAGCTATAAAACGGCTTCCAGTAACTATTCTCCTGACGATGAGGAGTTCGATAATGAAAGCCTTCTCACGGAGGGGCAGTCATTATATGATTATCTGATGGAGCAGATTAATCTTGTAAATATCAATAAAGAGGATGTTAAAATTGCTGAATATATTATTGGAAACCTGGATACTGACGGGTATTTAAGAAGAGAAGTGAAATCTATTGTTGATGATTTGGCCTTTTCTCAGGGGATTTACACTACGAAGGAAAAAGTGGAGGATATTCTTGAAAATTATGTTCAAAAGCTGGATCCGCCGGGCGTTGGAGCAAGAGGTTTACAGGAATGTCTTCTTTTACAAATTGAAAAGAAAGTAAGTTCTGACAAAGCAGTTTCTTTGGCAGCCAATATTCTAAGATATCAGTTTGATGCGCTTACCAATAAGCACTATAATAAGATCATTCAGAAATATGATATTGAAGAAGAAGATCTGAAAGATGCTTTGGATGAAATTTCAAAATTGTCTCCGAAAGTAGGTGGGAATTTTGATACACAGACGATTACGATTAATCAGGAAATTATTCCGGATTTTGTGATTCAGGTAAAAGATGGGCAGGTAATACCAATGTTAAATAGCAAAAATGCTCCTACATTAAGAGTTTCTGAAGAATATAAGGATATCTTAACTACATATTCTCATGATAAAAACTCTTCTGAACACAAGCAGGCTGCTTTGTTTATTAAGCAAAAATTGGACGCCGCAAAATGGTATATCGATGCGATCAATCAGCGTCAGAATACCTTGTTACAAACTATTACCGCGATTGTAAAATTCCAAAAACAGTATTTTATAACCGGGGATGAAAAATCTTTAAAACCAATGATTCTGAAAGATGTTGCAGATATCACGGGATTTGATATTTCAACGATTTCAAGGGTGGTGAAGAGTAAATATGCCGACACACCAAACGGAATTGTTTATCTGAAAGATCTTTTCTCTGATAGTCTGACTAATGATGATGGTGAAGAGGTTTCAACCAAAGAGATTAAAACTCATCTACAGGAAGTCATTAGTAAAGAAAATAAAAGAAAACCTCTTACGGATGATGCTCTTGTGGTGATTCTGAAAGAACAGGGATACAATATTGCGAGAAGAACCATCGCGAAATATCGTGAACAGCTTAATATTCCTGTCGCGAGATTGAGAAAAGAGCTATAAAAATTAATTGACTCAATTAATATAAAATGTCCAGTATTACTGGACATTTTTTTTATAATTCTAATTTTTGACTGCTATTTTTCGTGATTTATATCATAGTGTAACCGGTTGCATTTTTTAATTATTTATTTATAATTAGTCTAAATTAAATTAATTTTGCAATGTATTATTAGATAAACCTTTTAACATGAGAAAACATGATTTTTTGATGTCAGGAAGCCAGACAATAGCCTTTCTGATGCTTTCTGCCGGTTCTTTACTGTCTGCGCAGACTTTTGGCCCTATTACCGGCTACAATCAGGATATTATAGCTAACGGAACAGGAAATGCTTCCCAATCTACAACCATTGGATTGGATGAGGCCAATACCAGAGCTCTACTTTCTTCGGATTTTAAGGCTGATTCCTCTTCTCCGGCACCGGCTTACAGCCTTCCGGCTGATGGGCAGATTCCAAGTCTTATCAACCCGTCTGTGGTTTACCGATTGGCTGATTATTCTGCCAATAATGCATTATATCTTACCCCGGACTATGTAATAGGTTCTGCCAATTCCCAAAATGAAGGAACTCTTTCTTTCCAGGCTTCGGATGTTGCTACTTTATATATTCTTTCATCTGCTGCCGGAGGAGGATCCAGTAATATTCCCTACACTGCACAAATTAATTTCAGTGACGGAACGAGCCAGACAACTACTGTACAGGCGAAAGACTGGTACGGAAATTCAGGCTTTGCCGTAAAGGGAATCGGAAGAATAAATATCAGCAATAATAATGTAGAAGGTGATAGTGAAAATCCAAGATTGTATGAAGATGCTATTCCTATTGCAACGGCTAATCAATCCAAAACAATCACCGGAGTTACCTTTACTTTTAATGGTGATTCATCGGCTGCTTATGCCAATGAGATCCGTCTCGCGATATTGTCGGTAAGTGCTTCTTCTCAGGCGGTAACTCAGAATTTAACGGTAAATACTTACAGCGGAGGTCCGGCAGTAATTACCACCAGTAACGGAGAACTGAGTTTAATGGCTCAGCTGAACGGAAATTATACCGATGATGTTACATGGACGGTTATTCCTGGAACGGGTAATGCATCCATAGATCAGTATGCAAAAGTAACAGCTCTGGCTGACGGAACCGTCAAGGTCATGGCAACTCTTAATTCTGATCCTGCTGTTTCCGGCTCTTTGGAAATTACGATCTCCGGACAGCAGCCGGGGTATTGCCAGGCTTATTTTGTAAATGGCTGCTCTTATCTGTATATTGATAAAGTAAGCACGACAGGAGCGACAGGGAATTTAAATAATATCTCTTCAGGATGTTCTAATTCAAATTCTCAGGCAGGCTATGCAGATTTTTCAAATCTTACCCTGACGGCCTCAAAGAACTCAACTGTAACTATGGATCTAGGTTTCTCCACAGACACTGCTTACCTTTCTGCGTGGATAGACTGGAATGGAGACCGAATATTTTCTGATGATGAAAGAATCTATGAATCTCAGAATTCAGAATCCACTTCCACTACGATTTCCTTTACTGTACCTGATAATGCGGTAACGGGGACGGTTCTTATGAGGCTGAAAGCAGTGAACGGCTGGGTAGGTTCCGGAGCCTGCGGGTACAATTCTATGGGAGAGGTTGAAGATTATTCTGTAGAAATTCAGGAGGTAAATCTGGCAACGAATGAAGCGGTTAAAGCTGAAGATATGCTGGGCATTTACCCTAATCCTGCTACCGATAAAGTTTATATCAAAACCAGGGAGAAAATAGAATCCTTTGAGCTGTACACCATGTCAGGGGCTATCGTGAAGAAAGGGACTGCTGTTGAAAGTATTGACACTTCTAATCTTCCTTCAGGAGCTTACATACTGAAAGTAATCCTTAAAAATAAAGGCGCTGTGGTAAAGAAAATTATCAGAAAATAACAGGGCTACCCATAAATTTGATTAAGAAAAGCGTCTCAGAAATTTCTGAGACGCTTTTGGATTTAATAAGTCACTATAATCGTTTACGGTATTAAAAAGGAAGAACCAGGAAAATTTAGGTTCGCCATACGGTTATTTTACCCTGTCTAGTCCAAGTTCTTTTACTGAAACTTCACGCATTTCCACCTTTCGTACCTTTCCGGAGATCGTCATTGGGAATTCATCTACAAACCTCCAGTATTTCGGGACTTTATAATGGGCAATTTGTCCCTTACAATATTCTAGGAGTTCTTCTTCTTTGATGGTAAATCCTTTTCTTACTTTTACCCATGCCATCACTTCTTCCCCGAATTTTTCACTCGGAACTCCGATGATCTGAACATCCAGAATATTGGGATAGGTATATAAAAAATCTTCAATTTCTTTTGGTGAAATATTTTCGCCACCACGGATAATTAAATCCTTTATTCTTCCGGAAATCGTAATATAACCTTCATCGTCCATCACCGCCATGTCGCCGGTGTGCATCCAGCGGGCGTCGTCAAGAACTTTCTTTGTATTTTCAGGATCATTCCAGTATTTCAGCATAACGGAATATCCTCTTGTACACAACTCTCCATGTTCGCCACGCTCAACGATTTTTCCATTTTCATTGACGATTTTTATTTCTAAATGATTCTGTACGGTTCCAACGGTATTTACCTGTTTCTCAAATGGCGTTCCGATGAGGGTTTGCGTAGAAACGGGAGATGTTTCCGTCATTCCGTAACAAATGCTCATTTCTTTGATATTCATTAAATTTTCCACCTTCTTCATGATTTCGGGTGGGCAAACAGAGCCTGCCATCACGCCTGTTCTTAAACTTGAAAAATCGAAAGTTTCAAAATCTTTTACCGCCAACTCAGCAATAAACATGGTCGGAACGCCGTATAAGGAGGTGCATTTTTCATCAGACACTACTTTTAGGGTAATATCAGGATCAAAACTGTCATTCGGGATCACCATGCAGGCTCCGTGTGTCGTGCAGCAGATATTTCCGATCACCATTCCGAAACAGTGATAAAAAGGAACCGGAATACACACCCGGTCTTTCTCTGTATATTTTAATCTGACACCGATAAAATAGCCGTTATTCAGAATGTTGTGATGAGAGAGGGTAACCCCTTTTGGAAAACCTGTTGTTCCCGAGGTGTATTGAATGTTCACAGGATCATCAAACTGAACGTGTTCCTCAAAACTATGTAAAATGTCATCAGAAATTTCCTGTCCGTTGTTTAGAAATTCGTCCCAGTTATGATCAAAGAAGATTTCAGACCTTAAGGTGGTACAAAATTCTCTTGCATCTGCAATCATCTTCTGATAATTGCTTGATTTGAATGTAAGTGAAGAGAAAATATGTGACATTTCCGACTGATTGATCACGAAGATCAGCTCACTGGTTCTGTACGCTGGATTGATATTCACTAAAATAACTCCAATTCTGGCAGTAGCGTATTGTAAAAGAACCCACTCGTAGCGGTTGGCAGCCCAGATACCTACGCGGTCTCCGGATTTTACTCCTGAATAAATTAAGGCTTTGGCAACGGCCGTTGTTTGATTGTAAAACTCCTGATAAGTAGCCCGATAATTTTGATGAACGCATATTAATGCTTCCTGGTTGGGATATTTTTCGACCGTGTTTTTTAAGTTGCCACCGATAGTTTGTCCCAATAGAGGGATGTCGGAAGCCCCGTAAACATAAGATAAAAGCATAGTAAAAAGATTTGCGAAAATAAAATTAACGATTAAATCTCAAAACATAACTTTTTTCGCTTAAATTTCCTGAGAATCGATGCCTTTCAGCTGTTTTAAATTTTTATCAAGCTTTCTGATGATGATACCATAGACCAATCTGTAGTACAGCCAGATCAATGAAACACATAGAATCGTACTTATGATTATCCCGACAATAACAATCGTAAGATCTGAATCATCCGGTTGTATATTTTGGGTATTTAATGCGTAAAAAATAAAGGCAGTAAAGATCGAAGTAAACACCAAAAGCAGTACAATGCTGATTAATATAAATGCATTGACGGTTTTTTTGAATTTTATAATTCTGGTAATAAGACCTTTTAAGTTTTCTTCGATTTTAATTTTGCGGTAATTCTGGTAAAATTTTAGTACAAAATAAGCTGTAATTAAAAGACTCAAAATTTTTATCCCCATATAAGCATGGTCGAAATTGTTTTCAACATCTGCCGTTTTCTGTACCCCAAGTCTTTCCAGAATTTTCAAAAAGCTGTTGGGCTCCTCTCCCTGATAGAAATAGAAGATTCCCAAAACAGAAAAGAATAAAAATTCAGCAACACTGATCCAGAAAATGTATTTGACGTAATTACGTGACTTTCTATTCAGCATCTGAAGAATCTCAGAATTGTCGTATTTCTGCTGAACAGGTTGCTCCTGCCATGTTTTCTTAAAGCTGTCTAAATCAAATTCAGGCATGTTTTTCCATCTGTTCTTTAAGGGTTTTCTTTAATCTGTTCATTTTCACACGCGCATTGACTTCGGTAATCCCGAGGTTTTCTGCAATATCCTTGTAAGGCAAATCATCCAAATACATCATTACGATCGCTCTTTCCACATTGGGCAGCGTCTTTATTACAGTATACAAAAGTGATACCTGCTGTTGTTTTTCATCATCATCATCAATAAAATCCGCATGGTTGATGTCCAGTTCGTTTGTCGGCAGGCTTTTGCTTTTTTTTCTGAAAAGGGTAATGGCTGTATTTAGGGCAACACGGTACATCCACGTAGAAATTTTTGAATTTCCTTTAAATGAGTCATAACTTCTCCATAATTGTAACACAATTTCCTGAAAAAGATCCTCCTCATCCTCCAAAGAATTGGTATAAAGACGCGAAACCTTGATAATCAGACCCTGATTATCCTTAATGAGCTGCGCAAATTCTTTTTCCTTTGAAGCCAATGTGAATGAGTAATTTAGTTGCACGAAGATAAGATAAAATATCAATTTAACAATGTACCAGTTTAGCAATATACGAATTCTTAAAACCCGAATTTTTTTTATTGTTATACTGCTACATTGTTGGATTGTTACATTAAATTGTATCTTTGCAGCCACGAGAATTTCGGCCTGTTGATTCTTATTTAGGTAAGGGTAGGAAAGTCCGGACACCATAGAGCATCAAAGCGGATAACATCCGTCACCCGCAAGGGTAGGACAAGTGCAACAGAAAGTATGTACAGTTCGGCTGTAGTGAAACCAGGTAAACTCTTTGTGGTGCAATGATAAGTATATCGGTTCTTTTCAGCAATGAAAATAGGAGTTGCTCGCTCTGAAAGCCGAGGGGTAATCAGCTCAAGTTTTGCAGCAATGTAAGACGTAGATAAATAACAGGCACTTCTTCGGAAGTACAAAATCCGGCTTATAGATTTTCTCGTGTTTTTGCTATGATTTTATTTATTGTATAAAAGCGGAGAAGTGGTCTCCGCTTTTTTTATGTGTTTATTCGCTTTCCAGTTGTTTTTTGGCCTCCTGCAAGCTGAGTTTTTCTTTTTCTGAAAGTTCCGGATATTTCAGGTTCATTTTTTCCAACGTCTCAATGATGATCTGGACAGCGGCTAGCCTTGCAAACCATTTATTGTCGGCCGGAAGTACATACCAGGGTGCATACTCTTTTGAAGTTTCGTTAATAGCTGTCTGGTAATGATCCATATACTCGTCAAACAAAGCTCTTTCCGGAAGATCAGCCGGAGAAAATTTCCAGTTTTTATCTTCTTCATTAATTCTGTCCAGCAATCTTTTCTTTTGCTCATCTTTAGAAACATGTAAGAAAATTTTAATAATCTTTGTTCCGTTTTGAGCTAAATGTTTTTCAAAATTCCGGATACTGTCATATCGGGTATCCCAGAATTTTGCGTCAAAATCTTTTACAGACTTCCATGTTTTTTCGCTGAGGTTATACTCAGGGTGAACTTTACAGACCAACACACTTTCGTAATGCGAACGGTTGAAAATCCCGATCATTCCTTTTTGAGGTAAAGCTAAATAATGCCTCCATAAAAAATCGTGGGAATATTCTTTAGAACTTGGCGTTTTAAAGCTTGTCACATTACAGCCCTGAGGATTTACACCTCCGAAAACGTGTTCTATCAGACTGTCTTTTCCGGCAGCATCCATCGCTTGAAGTACGACCAAAAGAGACTGACTGCCATCGGCATATAACCTTTCCTGCAACTCACGAAGTTTTTCTTTTTCCTGGATTAATAACTGTATTCCTTCTTCTTTCGTTAGTTTTCCTTCATATTTTGTAGAAACTTTCTTGATTGAAAATTTTCCTTTTACTTCGAAATCGTCCGAGAAATTGGTGCTCATATATTATTTAATTAAAAGATTAAAGATTAAAGATTAAAGATTAAAGATTAAAGATTAAAGATTAAAGATTAAAGATTATTAAGATTTAAAGATTAAAGATTAAAGATTAAAGATTAAAGATTAAAGATTAAAGATTAAAGATTAAAGATTAAAGATTTTTGTTAGAAGACAAATGAATTGTTTTATCTTCATCTATCATCTATCATCTATCATCTATCATCTATCGACTAAACTCACCTAAATATAATAAAAAAAACCGCCTCGATGGAGACGGTTCTTTTATTTTTTTGAGTAGAGCTTATTTTGCAGCAGCTACTTTTTTAGCTTGTTTTTCTGCCTTTTTTGCAGCTTTTGCTTCAGCTTTAGTTGCTGGTGCAGCCGGAGCTGCTGCCACTGCCACTGTTGCAGGAGTATTAGCATCTACATTTCCTTTGATGTAAATAACCGTTCTGCTGTTTGCAGGGTCGTTAGAAAATACTTCGATCATTTTGTTGAATGGTCCGTTGATCGCTGTGTTGTATCCTACTTTGATCTGAGCAGATTTTCCTGGCATAATAGGATCTGTCTTGAATTCAGGAGTTGTACATCCACAAGATGCTTTTACATTGGAAAGTACCAAAGGCTTATCACCCGTGTTAGTTACCGTGAAAAATCTTGTCCCGTCGGAACTTGGCTTTACTGTACCATAGTCGAACGTTGTTTTATCAAACGTGATCGTTTGTGCAGATGCCAATGCAAATGTTCCGAATAATGCAATTCCTGCAATTAATTTTTTCATATTCTTGAATGTTAAATATGTTGTTAGATAAATTTTGAGAAACAAAGTTAAAAATTATTTTAATTCATACTTAAAATTTTTTTTCTTTAGACTATTTTTGCAAATTGTAAATTAAAGAAACAGAATTTATGCAGATTTCAGAAAAGTACAATCCACAGGAAACAGAACAAAAGTGGTACAATTACTGGTTGGAAAACAAATACTTTCATTCAGAGCCTAATGATAAGCCGCCTTACACTGTTGTAATTCCTCCGCCAAACGTTACGGGGATCTTACACATGGGGCATATGCTGAATAATACCATTCAGGATGTTCTGGTCCGTCGTGCAAGAATGCAGGGCTTCAACGCCTGTTGGGTTCCGGGAACAGATCACGCTTCGATTGCTACTGAAGCTAAAGTTGTTGCTAAACTGAAGTCTGAAGGGGTCAATAAATCCGATATTACCCGTGAAGAATTCTTAAAACATGCCTGGGACTGGACCAATAAATATGGAGGTACCATTCTTGAGCAGTTAAAAAAATTGGGCTGTTCATGTGATTGGGACAGAACCAGCTTCACTATGGAGCCTAAACTTTCTAAACAGGTAATTAAGTCCTTTGTTGATTTATATAATAAAGGATTGATTTATCGTGGTTACAGAATGGTCAACTGGGATCCGGAAGCGAAAACCAATATTTCTGACGAAGAAGTCATCTTTAAAGAACAAAACGGAAAATTATATTTCTTAAAATATAAGATCGAAGGAACAGAAGAGTTTCTTTCGGTGGCTACAACACGTCCTGAAACAATTTTCGGAGATACTGCGGTTTGTATCAATCCTAATGATGAGCGTTATGCACATTTAAAAGGAAAGAAAGTTATTGTACCGATTGTTGACAGGGTTATTCCGATTATTGAAGATGAATATGTTGATATTGAATTCGGAACAGGTGCTTTAAAAATTACACCGGCTCACGACATCAATGACTACGAAATCGGACAAAAACACAATCTTCAGATGATTGATTCTTTGGATGATGACGGAAATCTGAATGATCACGGTTTACATTACGCTGGAAAAAACAGATTTGATGTAAGAAAGCAAATCGCGAAAGAATTAGAAGAAAAAGATCTTTTGCTGAAAGCAGAAGATTACGTAAATAAAGTAGGAACTTCAGAAAGAACAGGTGCGGTGATTGAGCCTAAAGTTTCTGTTCAGTGGTTCTTAAAAATGTCCGAATTGGGAAAGCCAGCCTTGGATGTTGTAATGGAGGATGAGGTTAAATTTTATCCTGAAAAGTTTAAAAATACCTACAAACACTGGATGGAAAACATCCGCGACTGGAATATTTCCCGTCAGCTTTGGTGGGGGCAACAAATTCCTGCGTTCTATTACGGGGACGGAGAAAATGATTTTGTAGTCGCAGAAACGATCGAAGAGGCTTTAGTTTTAGCAAAAGAAAAAACCAACAACGATCAACTGACCACTAACAACCTAAAACAAGACGAAGATGCTCTTGATACCTGGTTCTCATCATGGTTGTGGCCAATGTCTGTTTTTGACGGATTAAACGATCCTGAAAATAAAGACATCAATTATTATTACCCGACTTCTGACTTGGTAACAGGTCCTGATATTATTTTCTTCTGGGTGGCAAGAATGATCATGGCCGGATTGGAATATAGAAAAGAAGTTCCGTTTAAAAATGTTTATTTCACAGGGATTGTAAGAGATAAGCAAAGAAGAAAGATGTCAAAATCTTTAGGAAACTCTCCTGATCCTTTGGAATTGATGGATAAATATGGTGCTGATGGAGTTCGTGTAGGGATTTTATTAAGTTCTGCAGCTGGAAATGACCTTCTTTTTGATGAAGATTTGATGTTGCAAGGAAGAAACTTCATGACGAAAATCTGGAGTGCTTTCCGTTTGATCAACATGTGGAATCATGAAGATAAGCCTGCAAACACAACCGAAACTGAAACGATTGAATGGTTTGAAAATAAATTAAATAAAACAATCGCTGAAATCAACGATCAGTTTGAAAAGTTCAGAATTTCTGATGCTTTACATTTAATTTATAAATTAATTTGGGATGATTTCTGTGGTTCTTATCTTGAAGCAATCAAACCAAATTATGGTGAAGGAATTTCAAAAGAAGTTTATAATAAAACTGTTTCTCTTTTCGAAGAATTGATGAAGCAGGTTCATCCATTCTTACCATTCCAATCTGAAGAAATCTGGCAATTGATTTCTGAAAGAAAAGCGGATGAAGCTTTGGTAATTGCTCAGCAGAAAAAAGCAGAACCATTCAGTGAAGAGATTATCAAAAACTTCGAAACAGCATCTGAAATTATTTCAGGAGTTAGAAATTATCGTCAAACAAAAGGTATTTCGCCAAGAGAAGCTGCTGAAATTTATACAAACGCTTCAGAATTTGCAAACGAATCGGTAATAAAAAAACTGGCGAACGTTTCGGAAATTCATTTCGGAGCGAAAACTGATAAACCTAGTTTTACTTTCCTGGTGGGTGCAACGGAAATTTCAATTCCGCTAAGTGAAAACTTAGATTTAGGAGAAGAAAAAGCGAAAACAGAAGAAGAATTAAAATACCTGAAAGGATTCTTAATTTCTGTTGATAAAAAACTTTCCAACGAAAAATTTGTTGCCAACGCAAAACCGGAAGTGGTAGAAGTAGAGCGTAAAAAACAAAAAGATGCTCTTGATAAGATTGCGATCTTAGAAGAGAAGCTAAAGAGTTTATAAAATTAAAGGTTTAGGTGAAGGTTGAGTTTCAAACTCAGCCTTAGCCTTAATCTTAGCCTAAATTTAAAAATGAAACACATAGAAAACATACAAAAACTATTCTCAAAAAACTTCGTGGAAAGTCCATTATTGGAAAGCTTCGAAGTAGGGAAAATCTATCTTTCCAGTGGGAAGTTGGTAGCTTGTGATCCTGTGATTACAAGTGATATGCAGCCTTTTTCCACAGAATTTCCTAAAGGAGATTTTTCTGTTTTATTACACAAAGAAAAGGATAGTAATTGTGTAGCATATGCCGAAATTATTTTCAGTAATGCTGAGATTGCAGAATGGAAACTGGCAACCACTGCCGGACAGAATGTAAAGGAATTGGCAGATGGAGAAGTATACGGATATCCTGCGGAAAGCGGAATGGGATGCTTTATGGATAATGATACTCAGAATTTACTGAATGAATTGGAACACAGATTATATCAAAGTAAAGGCGTGGATTTTATGGGTATTTATGAAGAGTTTTTCCATGAACATTTCTTTGATGACAAAGGCGCAATAGATCAGTATGCATTTTTAAAACCCTCAGAAGAGCATCCTGGAACTATTTTTGCCTTTGAAACAGGATACGGTGAAGGTTTTTATGCAAGCTATATTGCGTATGATAAAAATAATTCACCAATAAAAATTGTAACGGAATTTATAGAAATAAGCTAAATTTAGTATCTTACACTGTCCATTCTCTTTTTATAAATAATACCAAAAAGCAAATTAATTAATATAAAGCACAATGAAATTTTCTTCAGAACAACCCAGAATCATCGTGATAGGCAGCTGCTCTATTGACCTGGTTCTGGAAACAGAAAAACTTCCCTCAGCAAACGAAACCGTTCTATCGTATAACTCAGATAGCTACTTTGGCGGAAAAGGAGCCAATCAGGCGGTAGGAACAGCAAGGTTGGGCGCCAGTGTCTATTTTATAGGCTGTGTCGGCATGGATCCTTTGGGGCAGCAGATTATGCGGAACCTTGTTAGTGAAAATGTAAATGTAGGATTTGTTTTTGAAACGGATAAGGAATCTACAGGAACAGCTTACGTGACAACCTCCGGGGGAGATGCAGCTATTGTTGTGGTGCCCGCGGCCAACCGTTACCTGACAAAAGAACATGTAGAAGCGGCTGACCGTTATTTTCATACGGTTGATCTCGTATTGGTACAGCTGGAAGCCCCTATGGAAGTGGTGGAATATGCGGTGAAGAAAACAAAAAAACTGGGAAAGAAAATAGGAATTTATGCCTCTCCGGGAGCAAAACTAAGCGAATATATTCTTGATAATGTAGATTTTATAATTGCTAAAAGCAGTGAGCTTCATATTATCTTCGGAGAAGAACAGCGGGAAGAAGTACTTAGAAAGTACTTCAATAAGGTATTTTTACGGGATGATACCAATTCCACAATTTATTTTGACGGGTCTGAAATGAAGTATTTCAGAAATGACCGTGATGCTACTGTTCATAAAATGGGAATGGGAGATGCATTTACCTCTGGTTTTGCCATTGCACTATGTCATCGTAACTCTATTGAAGAATGCGTGAAATTTGGAAATGAGGTCTCTTCACGGGTGGCAGAAAAAAAAGGTTCTCAGCCAGGGCTGCCTGGAGTTTCAGATTTTATTTAAACTATTTGCTACATATCGAAAGTTGTAGACTTAGTATAAAATACAAAGTAAAATTTCCACTTTTATAGTGGATTTTTTCTTTTTACAATATGGAAAAACTGATTCTGACTACTGAAGATCATCTGCCACTCACAGCGCATCTTTTTTTGCCGGAAAAGAGCAATCGAAAATTTGTACTGATCAATTCAGCAACAGGGGTGAAGCAACCAATTTACTTCTCTTTTGCACAGTATTTTTCTGATCAGGGATTTACCGTTCTTACCTATGATTACCGCGGAATAGGATTTTCTAAACCTAAAAATATGAAAGGTTTTGAGGCCTCAATGCGAATTTGGGGTTCGAAAGATTATAAAACGCTTACGGATTATATCAAGATTCATTTTAATGATTATGAAAAATATTGTGTAGGTCATTCTGTAGGGGCACTGATTCTGGGAATGAACAAAGATTCTGAGATGTTTGATGAACTCATTTTTGTGGGAACCCAGAATGCATTTGTCGGGAATTTAAGATTCAGAACTAAAATTGAGGCTTATCTCGGTTTTGGAATTGCCCAGCCTTTAACTACCGCATTGCTAGGGTATTTCCCGGGAAATTGGTTTGGGCTTGGAGAAAGTCTTCCAAAAAATTGCGCATATGACTGGAGAACCTTAATTTTAAACAGGAAATCAACCAACGGTTTGTTGGAGAAAATAGATGATTATTCTAAAAAATTAACACAGAAAGTATTGGTCATCCGGGCTGAAGATGATGTCTGGTTAACGGAAAAAGGAGTGAAAAGCCTGTTGAGTGACACTTATCCTAATCTTAAACCCACGTATCGGCTCATTAAAACTTCGGAATCTGAGAGAGGAGAAATAGGACATGTAAATTTTTTTAGAAGTTATAATAAAAAGCTTTGGAATATTATTTTAAATGAATTGAAAGATCAATGAAAAGTATAATTGAAAATACGGTAAATTTTGTAAAAGAGAAGTTGGAAGGAGCAGAAGCAGGACATGATTGGTTTCACATTGAAAGGGTCTGGAAACTGTCAAAAAAAATTGCGGCTACCGAAAATTGTAATGAAGATGTTGTGGAATTGGCTGCTTTACTTCATGATATTGCCGATCCTAAATTTCATAATGGAGATGAAACGATTGCTTTAACGGTTTCCAGAGAATTCCTGGAAGGTCAGCATACTCCTGAAGAGGTTGTTGAGCAGGTTTTATATGTGATTAAAAATATTTCATTTAAAAATAGGGGAGAAGCGCCTTTACATCCACCCATTGAGCTTCAGATCGTTCAGGATGCCGACCGGATTGATGCTATTGGTGCCATCGGCATCGCAAGAACATTCAATTTTGGAGGTTTTAAAAATAATCTGATGTATGATCCTTTCATCGAACCAAAACTGAACATGTCTAAAGAGGAATACAAAAAATCGAACGGGACGACAGTTAATCATTTTTATGAAAAACTGCTGTTGCTGAAAGACTTAATGAACACAAAAAAAGGAAAAGAAATGGCCGAAGAAAGACATCACTATATGCTGAATTTCCTCGACCAGTTTTATAAAGAATGGAATGTGGATTAATAAAGCATTTCTAAAATCTGTATCTTTGCAAGATGGTTCTTATCATATTAATTATATTTTGGTCATTGGTATTTTCGCTCATTTTATCTAAGGTAAAATCAGGAAAAGCGGCAAAATGGACAAAACTATTCCGGGTAGCCACTCTTGTTTTTGCCATATCGGTATTCACCTATTGGTTTATCAAGAAAAGTGCAGTCGGAATTGTTAGTAATTCTGTCGCTTTGCAGGTGGTTAACAAACTTCCGCAACCTCTGGATTTTTATGTAATCAATAAAAAAGATGGTGAAAATGGAGTACTCGACACCAAGCATATCGGGAAAATTCGCCCTGAATACTATAGAATAGAGTATCTTAAAATGGATACCTCTGACGAATATTGGATCGTGGGTTATTTAGGAAAAAAAAATATGGTGTATTTTTCGCAACATTCGGTTCCTAATAAGAATATTGACCAGATCATTGAGGTTCAGAATTATATTAATCAGAGTGTCAGGCTTTCGGATAAGGCAAAAAAACAGGTCGAAGCATATAATTATGAAAATACTAAACTGGGAATCTGGGTTACACTGGATTTTCTCCTTTTATTTTTAAATCTTGTTCTTCTTTTAAGAGTGAGAAAGTAATTGCTAAGTTGGGATTCGTAACTCTGATAAAGAGTTTAGAGCTTGAATTAAAAAGCTTCAAAATATTCTTTTGTTGAGAGACTGTTTAAATCTTACCCAATATTGATTTCGGTTGGTTCTCTTTTTCAGATTTTTTTTTATGTTTTTTGAACGTATTTCTCGTTTCTGACTTTGATATCACTCCCGATCTAGCCAGATGAAATAAAAAATCCTTCCTAAAGTAACAGTGAAATGATACCCGTACAATTTAAACAGATGCTAGGGATAGTCTAAGATCAGCATAATCTTTTCTTTAAGCTCTTCAGGGCATTTCCTGATCAGTTGATCTTTGATGGTTTTGCTGATTTGCTTCGGTTCCAGCCATCGGGTTAACTTATGATTCAGGCTGTTGTCGGCAAAAACTCTTTTGATGGTTTGGTTCTCATAAAAGATATAGGTGTCGACAAGCCAATCTTTAGAAATACTAATTTCACAAATTTTATTTTTCATATTATTTTGCTTTTATGTCTTAATATTCTGCACGGCCGTGCTAAAGAAATTTACGTAAGTTTTACCGGAAAAATAAGAATTAAAAAAAATTCATCTTTTCAAATAGAAAAGATGAATTGAATATATTCATTATTATTTTTACGTTCGATTAAGCAGTGAATAATAGTAAAAAAAGCAAAAAATTAACTTACTTAGAATAGGGTTGCGGTATTTTCACTTGCCATTTTGGGAACCTTTAGATCTGTTTTCCACTCTTTGTTCATTTTTTCGATGAAATAAGCAGAGAGTAGCGGTGAAGCTTTTTCAACATTCTGGTGAACGAAAAAATATAAGTTTTGTAATCCTTCTTTTTTCCATTTTGTTAAATGTGTCATCCAGTCATCCAATCTTGCATAATCGCTTTCTGCGTTGGCGCCCACATAGCGGATAAATGCGTTTGGCGTGGTTAATCTCATGTGAAGCATATCTCTTCTTCCGGCAGTATCAACAATAATATTGGTGATATTATTTTGCTCAAAAAGCTCGCAGGTGGTGTTTAGAATTTCTTCATCAGTAAACCATTCTGTATTTCTCAATTCAATCGCCAGCGGAACTTCTTTAGGCCACTCTTTCACAAATTTTTCCAGTCGGTCATAATCTTTTGGTTTAAAATTATCATGAAGCTGAAGAAAAACCATGCCTAATTTTTCGTCGAAATTCATAATGGATGTGGAAAACTGAGTAACAGGGTCGGTCACATCAATTAATCTTCTGAAGTGTGAAACGGTATTGGTAATCTTAGGGAAGAATTTGAAATCTGCCGGCGTTTTCTCTTTCCAGGTCTGCACCTGTTCGGGACTTGGCATTCCGTAGAATGTAGCATTCAGTTCTATAGAATTAAACTGGGTTCCGTAATAGCTAAGCTCATCTTTTGTTCCCTTAGGATAAAATCCTTTAAGATCCGTCTTATTCCATTTTGCACATCCGATAGAAATATTTTCTAATCCTTTTTTATTTTGATTTAAAATTTCCTTTGTTTTAGAATGGTCTTTTGGTAACGTAAAATCTATTTTTGAAGGATCTTCTACTTGCCCGAATTTCATATCTGCTTTCTTTTTGTGATTAAACTATGTAAACAAAGATAGAACAATCCGAAGAAATAAAAAAGCACGCTTTTCGGCGTGCTTCGTAAATATATAGATGTTTATTATTTGCTGATCTTAAGCTTCACAAGCTGAACAGGTAACAAAATTTACCATCATCTCTTTAGAAACAGAAGAACTTCTTTGATAATAAAGCGTTTTTACACCTTTTTTCCAAGCTTCGATATAAAGATAGTTTACGTCTTTTACCGGCATTGTAGAAGGAATCTGTAAGTTCAACGACTGTGCCTGATCGATGTATTGCTGTCTCTGTGCCGCCTGAGAAATAATCTCCATTGGAGAAATTTCTTTAAACGTTTTGAATACTGCTTTTTCTTCGTTAGTTAATTCTTTCAAATGCTGAACAGATCCGTGGTTCAACATAATTGTTCTCCAGGTTTCTTCGTTGTCGATTCCTTTTTCTTCCAACAATTTTGCTAAATATTTGTTCTTACGCATAAAGTTTCCTTTAGCCAAACCAGCTTTATAATAGTTAGATGCAAACGGTTCGATTCCAGGAGAAGTCTGACCTAAAATTGCAGAACTTGAAGTAGTAGGAGCGATTGCCATCGTAGTGGTGTTTCTCAATCCGTAACCTTTCAGTAATTCAGGTTCACCATAGATGTTGGCAAGCTCTCTGGAAGCTATTTCCGCCTGCTCTTTGATGTGTCTGAAAGCTCTGGCATTAAATTGAGTTGCCTCAAAACTTTCAAACGGAATCATATTTTTCTGTAAATAAGAATGGTACCCTAAAACTCCTAAACCAAGCGCTCTGTGACGCATGGCAAAGTTTCTTGCTCCCTGAAGGTAGTAGTTTCCTTCCGTTTTTTCAATAAATTCAGTTAAAACAGCATCCAGGAAATATACTGCCAACTGTACGGCATTGGTATCCTTCCACTCATCATATAATTCTAAGTTCATGGATGACAGACAGCAGATAAATGATTCTTCTCTTGTGGAAGGAAGCATGATTTCTGAACAAAGGTTACTTGCGTTCACAGGCATTCCTAAGTCTTTGTAAACTTGTGGTTTGTTTCTGTTTACGTTATCTGTAAAGAAAATGTATGGTAACCCTTTTTGCTGACGGCTTTCCAATACTCTTGCCCAGATTTTACGTTTTTCCATATCACCATCGATCATGTCCTGCATCCAGTAATCAGGTACACAGATTCCCGTGAATAGGTTTTGAATAGGGCTTCCGATATCTTTAATGGACAAAAATTCTTCAATATCACCGTGGTCAATGTCAAGGTACGCAGCAAAAGCACCTCTTCTTACACCACCTTGAGAAACAACATCCATTGCGGTGTCGAATAATTTCATGAAAGAAACTGCACCAGAAGATTTTCCGTTGTCTGTAACGGCAGTTCCTCTGTTACGAAGCTCTCCGAAATATCCTGATGTTCCCCCTCCAATCTTAGTCTGCATGATGACTTCCCCCATTTTATGGGTAATCCCTTCAATGCTGTCCGGGATATGAACGTTAAAGCAGGAGATCGGAAGACCTCTCTGTGTTCCCATATTCGCCCAGACAGGAGAAGAAAAACTGATCCATCCTTTGGTAATCATCTCTTTGAATGCGGGCTGAAGCTCAGGTTTGTATAGTTTTTTGGCTGCTGCCGTAGTAATTCTGTCAATAGCACCTTCCACTGTTTCACCTTTCAGCAAATAGCCTCTGTTTAGCATTTGCTCAGATTCTTCATTGAGCCACCATATATTGTTGTTTTGTTCTTCCATGTTTTATATTGTAAAATGCAGCAGTTGCATTGTTTATTTTTTTTTTTTTTTGAGCAGAAAATTGGTCATTTTTTTCACTCGTCCACCTGCTTTCGCTACTCGCTTTTTTCTTTTGCAAAGAAAAAGAGCTCAAACAGGCCGCTCAATCAGGGCTAAAAAACCGGCAGGTCTCTCCTTACCCTGAATTTCGTTTGTGTCATTACCAGGAACGATGTCCGTTTCTTATATTAAGATCTACTCTGATATTCTCAGAACTTACCCCTTTGAAGCTCAAAAGACTTTTTCAATTATCTCGGGGTTCATTTGGTTGATGTCTACATGATCCAGGAACCCCTCTTTCTATCATGACCCTGCCCGCGCCCCGACTTGAGTGGAGCTCTTTTTGTGATGGCGATGGGCAAGCCGTTCAACGGATAACTTACCATCGTTCGCGATCACAAAAAAGCGGGAACGGAAGGCGGAAAAAGGCGCCCCGGTACTTTAAAATCTAGAAAAGGTCGTTGGCCGTAATACTTTTATCATGTTTTGTATAATCCACTGGTCTTTTCGCGAAGAAATCATCCATAGAATTCGCAAAAACTTCTTCCTCGAACCATATCAGAGGGCGATATTGCTCCGGAGAAATATTATAACGCGGTGCCATGTTTATTTTTTTCAAACTGTCGTCAACACGGTATTTCATAAAATTGATCAGGTCTAATTTTGAGAATTTATCAAGTTCTCCCAGCTCAAAGATCCAGTCCAGGATTTCCCCTTCCAGATCTACAGATTGATCTACCAAAGTATAGATGTCCTCAATATCAGAATCTGTTAAAAGGCCGGGCTGTTCTTCTCTTATTTTATTGATTAAATAAATTCCTCCGTTGGCGTGGATTTGTTCATCAACAGAAGTCCATGCGATAATATTGGAAACATTTTTCATGTATCCTTTGAATCTTGTGAACGAAAGAATGATAGCAAACTGAGAAAATAAAGACACATTTTCGATGAGAATACTGAATAGTAAAAGTGACGATACATATTCCTTAGGCGTTGAAGAATTGGCGTGTTTTAAAACGTTGGATAAAAACTCAATTCTTTTTTTCAAGGCAGGAACCTCTACGACGTTTGTAAATTCTTCGTTGTATCCCAATACTTCCAGTAAACGTGAATAGGCTTCCGAGTGACGGAACTCACACTCTGCAAAAGTAGATCCAAGACCGTTAAGTTCAGGCTTTGGAAGGTGGTTGTAAAGATTTCCCCAGAAAGATTTTACAGAAACTTCTATCTGTGCGATGGCTAAAAGTGCGTTCTTTACCGCATTTTTTTCATGAGGCTCCAGCTGCGAATGAAAATCCTGAACATCTGCAGTAAAATCAACTTCTGAATGTACCCAGAACGATTTGTTGATAGCTTCTACAAACTGAAGAACCTCAGGGTATTCAAATGGCTTATAGCTTACTCTTTTATCAAAAATTCCCATATTAAAAATGTCTTAAAAGTTAAAAAATGGATCTATGTGGATAACGTCCCAATAATATTCAACCTCTTGATTTTTTGTGATTTACTGTTGCAAGTTTTTCACATCTTGAGTGTTTTTATTTCTTGTGCCGTGCGAAGCACAAAGGTCGAAAAAAAGAACTGTATTTGAAAGAGTGAATAGGTAATTGATTGACTTTTAACTGCAAAAGTTTTCCACATTTACATAAAACCTGCTTAGGTATTGGCTTATCGACGAATATGTGTGGAAAATAAAGGGAATTGTAAAGTTACAATTAAACACTTTTTTATAATGTACTTTAAATAAAGGTTTAATGAGTTAAACAATAAATATTTTCAATAAATTTTTAATCTTGTAACAAATCGAAAATATCATCTACTTATTAGCTATAAAAACATACATCACTTCATGTTATTAATTCAGGATTTACATAAATCATACGATACAGGAAAAAGTAAGCTGCACGTTCTCAAGGGTATTAATCTTAATATTTCTGAAGGCGAGTTTGTTTCTATTATGGGAAGTTCGGGGTCGGGTAAGTCGACACTTCTGAATATCATCGGAATTCTCGACGAGAAAGATTCCGGGACTTATGAGCTGGATGGAGTACCGATTGAACATTTATCAGAAGTAAAAGCGGCAGAATACAGGAGTCAATTTTTAGGGTTTATTTTCCAGTCGTTTAACCTGATCGGATATAAGACGGCATTGGACAATGTAGCGCTTCCTTTATATTATCAGAATGTTTCCCGAAAAGAACGTAACCAAAAAGCGATGGAATATCTTGAAAAAGTAGGTCTTGCGCAATGGGCAACCCACCTTCCGAACGAACTTTCGGGAGGTCAAAAACAAAGAGTAGCGATTGCGAGAGCGCTCATTACCAACCCTAAAGTTGTTTTAGCAGATGAACCTACCGGGGCGTTGGATTCTAAAACGACGCATGACATCATGAAGCTTCTTCAGGAGATTAATAATGAAGGAAAAACAATTATTGTCGTTACTCACGAGCCGGATGTTGCCGCACAAACGAAACGAAATGTTGTTCTTCGTGACGGCATCATCGAAAGTGATGAGTTTATCAAGCAGATTGTCTTGTAAATGAATTGTGAATGGTCAATTTTGCTTCGCAAGTGAATTTTGCGAGCGCTTAAAAATTGACAATTGACTCGCAGAAATTGACTTTTTAATAAAGACCGCCTTTATGAATGTTAAAATAATTAATTTAAGAAAGGTGAATTGTGAATGGTCAATTTTGCTTCGCAAGTGAATTTTGTGGACGCTTAAAAATTGACAATTGACTCACAGAAATTGACTTTTTAATAAAGACCGCCTTTATGAATGTTAAAATAATTAATTTAAGAAAGGTGAATTGTGAATGGTCAATTTTGCTTCGCAAGTGAATTTTGTGGACGCTTAAAAATTGACAATTGACTCGCAGAAATTGACTTTTTAATAAAGACCACCTTTATGAATGTTAAAATAACTAATTTAAGAAAGGTGAATTGTGAATTGTGAATGGTCAATTTTGCTTCGCAAGTGAATTGTAATGATGTCAATGTAGATCAATTGATTATCAATATTTAGTAGTAAGAATAAAACACAAAACAAATGAAAAAAAATAAATATGTTTTTAAATCTGAACCATTATCATTTAGATGTTTATAAATCGGCAAGAGAATTAAGAAATGAATGTTATAAAAACTTGTCAAAACTTCCGGAGGTTGAAAGATTTAATTTAACGGATCAAATAAGGAGAGCATCCACTTCTGTGGTATTAAATATTACTGAAGGTTGTTCCAGAAAGTCTGAAGTGGAAAGAAAAAGATATTTTGAAATGGCAAGAGGTTCTGTGATTGAGTTAGATTCATGTTTTGATATCGTTATTGAATGTAATTATATTGAAAGAGAGAATTTAAATAAAGTTGGGAATTTAATAAAAACCACCTTTATCTTGTTAAGTGGAATGTTAAAGTAATTAATTTAAGAAAGGTGAATTGTGAATGGTCAATTTTACTTAGCAAGTGAATTTTGCGTGCGCTTAAAAATTGACAATTGACTCATAGAAATTGACTTTTTAATAAAGACCGCCTTTATGAATGTTAAAATAGTCAATTTTAAAAAGGTGAATGTTGAATGGTCAATTTTGCTTCGCAAGTGAATTTTGCGGGCGCTTAAAAATTGACAATTGACTCGCAGAAATTGACATCTATATAATTGACTTTTTTACAAAGTAAAAAAATAAAACTATGTTTGACCTAGATCGTTGGCAGGAAATATTCAGTTCTATTCGCAGTAATGTATTGCGGACGGTACTTTCAGGATTTACCGTGGCTTTGGGATTATTTATTTTTATTGTTCTCTTCGGAATCGGAAAGGGGCTTCAAAATGCTTTTACAGATGGTTTTGCAAGAGATGCTCAAAACCTGATCTCCATCTTTACGGGGAAAACTACCATTGCCTATGGAGGGCTGCAGTCTGACAGGGTAGTAACGATGAATAATGATGATTATGATTTTCTGATCAATACTGATAAAGAAAAGGTAGGACAGGCTACCCCGAGATATCAGTCGAGTTTACTGGTAAAATACGGAAAGGAAAGTGGTACCTATTCTGTGAACGGATCTGAACCGGGTGAGAAGTACATTGAAAACAGAAAAATACTCGAAGGAAGATATCTTACACCAACCGACTTGGAAAGAAAGCAGAATGTAGCGGTGATCGGGAGAATGGTTCAGCGGGATTTAATTAAAAACGGCAGTCCGGTCGGGAAAGATTTAAATATTAACGGAACCATGTTTAAAGTCGTTGGTGTATTTTCTGACGATGGGGGAGACTGGGATGAAAGACATATCACTGTTCCCATTACTACTTTGCAGCAGATGAAAAAGGGGTCTGATACGGTGAGTACAGTGTATATTGCTTATAATGAAAAGCTGAGCCCTCAGGAAGCTGTAAAATATGGGGATGAGCTTAAAGATAAATTAAAAGCCAGAAAAAGTGTTTCTCCGGACGATGAAAACGGTGTTCGTGTCTGGAATAACGCTAAAAATATGGAAGATACTTTCATGTTTATGGCGGTACTTACGGCAATCGTGGCCTTTATTGGAATGGGGACCTTGCTGGCAGGAATTATCGGGATCAGTAATATCATGGTTTATATTGTAAAAGAAAGAACCAAGGAGATTGGAGTTAGAAAGGCGATTGGAGCCAAGCCGGGAAGTATTGTGGGCCTCATTGTTCAGGAAAGTGTTGTAATTACAGTAGTCTCAGGATTTGTAGGGGTTGGTGTGGGTGTTTTGGCTTTAAGCTTAATAGGTGACAGGCTTGAAGAGTTCTTTATCAAAAATCCGAGTGTGGGTTGGGGAACCATCTTCGCGGCATTCATTGCACTGGTATTTTCAGGGTTAATTGCAGGATTTGTTCCGGCCTACCGGGCATCGAAAATTAAACCTATTGAAGCATTGAGAACGGAATAAAACAATTTGAAAATTAGATAGTTTGAAAATTGCCCAATAGTAATTTTTAAATCATTCAATCTTTTAATCTTTTAATAAAATAAAGTGAATATCATATTTAAAAAAGATACGTGGCAGGAGATTTATTATTCGTTGAGGAATAATAAACTTCGAACCTTCCTTACCATGATTGGAGTGGGATGGGGTATGTTTTTGTATGTAAGTCTTTTGGGAGCAGCCAAAGGGATGGAGAATGGTTTTGATAAATTATTCTCGGGATTCGCCACGAATTCTATTTTTCTCTGGGCGCAAAATACGGCGATTCCTTACGAAGGTTTTCCAAAAGGAAGAGATCTGCATCTTAATTTGCCCGACATTCAGATGTTGAAAAATAAAATCCCGGAGATCGATTATATTTCACCTCAGAATTCTCGTGGAAGTTTCACAGGAACACCTGGAGAATCAATGTCAAGAAACGGTAAAAATGCCACTTATTCTTTAACGGGAGATTATCCTGTAGGAAATAAAATTTCTGAAAAGAAGCTGATTTTCGGAAGATATATTAATGATGCCGATGTTTCAGGCAATAAAAATGTGGCTGTAATTGGTGAAGAGATTTATAAAAACTTCTTCGATTCCAAGAAGAATGAAAATCCGATTGGGAAATCAATTAATATCAAAGGGATTTTCTTTAATGTAATCGGTGTATTCAGAGTAAAAAAAGGGGGTGGTTTTGAAAATGACCGAACCGCTTTTATCCCACTTTCTACCTATACGAAAATGTATAATGCGGGAGATCAGATCGACATGTTTGCCATCGTCAGTAAGCCCAATGCCAACGTGAATGATGTGGAAGAAAAAGTGAAGCAGACTTTAAAGTCAAAAAATAAAGTTTCTCCTGAGGACACTAATGCTTTCGGAAGCTTCAACTTAGGAAAAGAGTTTAAAAAACTGACTGGTTTCCTTACCGGAATGCAGTTGTTAACCATTATCGTGGGAACATTAACGATTTTGGCGGGGGTAATTGCCATTTCCAACATTCTTTTGATTACGGTCAAAGAAAGAACTAAAGAAATTGGGATTAGAAGAGCCTTGGGAGCAAAACCTTCGGAAGTCAGAAACCAGATTTTGCTGGAAAGTGTGGTGATTACGCTTTCCTCAGGAATATTAGGATTTATCTTGGGGATTTTTGTACTTATTCTTTTAAATATGGCTACCCAGGGGCAGGATTCGTTTCCGTTCTATAATCCGACGGTAAATTATGGAAACGTATTCGCAGCTATGTCGGTAATGGTATTTTTAGGATTGATCATCGGAATGATTCCGGCACAAAGAGCTGTGAAAATCCGCCCAATCGAAGCATTAAGAACAGAGTAATTTTAAAATAATTTAATTTAAAGATCTGATAATCAAAAAGTAATATTTTACTTATTAAATCTTTCAATCATTTAACAGAATTTAAAAAATAAACTATACATATGAAAAAGAAATTCACTTGGAAAAAGGCCATTTATATTTTGTTGGGGCTTTTATTTGCAGTGGCATTGTTCTCGGGAATCGGGTATTTAATTAAGTCGAACTCCAAAGAGAGCGAAGCTTTCCTTACCAGAAAGCCGACCATTCAGAATATGGATGATAAGGTAATGGCGACAGGAAAAATTGTTCCGAAAGAAGAAATTGAAATTAAGCCCAATATCGCGGGAATTATTGATAAAATTTTGGTGGATGAAGGCGATAAAGTAGTAGCCGGACAGCTGATCGCAACCGTGAGAATTGTTCCGAATCTGGCGGATGTAAACAGTGCACAACAAAATGTGGATAACCAACAGCTTCAAATCGCGAATGCTAAACTGAATGTCGAAAACATGCGTAAGCAATTCGAAATGCAGGAAAAATTGTACAAACAAGGGGTTGCTTCAAAACAGGAGTTTTTAAATTCTCAGCAGCAGTTATTTTCTCAGCAGCAATCACTGAAAAATGCGCAACAGGCTTTGGTGACAGCTCAAAAAACATTGCAGATCGCAAAAACGGGTTCCACTCCGGAACTGCAAGGGTTGGCAACGACTCAGATCCGTTCAAAAGCTTCAGGAACAGTGCTTGAAGTTCCCGTAAAAGTAGGAAGTCAGGTAATTGAAGCCAACTCGTTTAATGCCGGAACAACCATTTGTTCTATTGCAGATTTAAATTCTCTGATTTTTCAGGGAGAAATCGATGAGGCACAGGCAGGTAAATTAAAACAAGGAATGGATATGAGCATTGTTATTGGTGCTCTTCAGAACAAAACATTCCCTGGAAAACTCACAATGATCGCTCCGAAAGGAAAAGATACGAACGGAACTATTAAATTCCCGGTGGAAGGTGATGTGAATAATCCGAATAATGAATATATCAGAGCCGGGTTCTCTGCAAACGGTGAGATTGTTTTAAGCTCTCAGAAAAATGCGTTGTTATTGGATGAATCATTGGTTCAGTATGAAAAGAAAAATGGGAAAGATGTTCCTTTTGTTGAGGCAAAGCAGGCCAACGGTACTTTCAAAAAAGCATATATTAAATTAGGTGCGAGCGACGGAATCAACGTTCAGGTTCTTTCAGGAATTGATAAAAATTCTGAAATCAAAGTATGGAATCCTTCTGATAAAGATAAAGAAGAACTGAAAGCAAAAACAAAAAAATAGTAAACTAACACTATAGTTTTTAAACTGAGATCCTGAGAAATTATTTCTCGGGATTTTTTATTTTATCATTCAGAACGAAAAAAGTGAAGAGTTTGTAAATAATTTTGCATTAAAAATGTATCTGAAAAGTAATGAAATTACAACCTGAAATGTCTTATTTTTAAACTATTAAATCAATTCTATGAAAAAGAATTACCTTATCCTTTTTCTTTTTGTTCTCGCGAAATTTATTTTACAATATTCTTTGATCGGATCTGAATATGAATTGCATCGTGATGAATATTTGCATTTAGATCAGGCCAATCACTTAGCGTGGGGATATCTGTCGGTTCCGCCAGTGAATTCCTGGTTGGCTTTTATCGTGAAAATATTAGGTAATTCTGTGTTTTGGGTGAAATTTTTTCCTGCGTTATTCGGTGCTTTAACAATCGTTATGGTTTGGAAAATTGTCGAAGAATTGAAAGGTAATCTTTATGCTAAGGTTTTAGCTTCAATCGGAATTTTATTATCTGTTTTACTGCGTATCAATATGCTTTTTCAGCCTACGTCTCTGGAAATATTACTTTGGACGATGTTATATTATGTTTTAATTAAATATTTCAGTTCAGAAAAAGTAACATGGCTGTATATTGCCGCTATTATTTTCGGGATCGGACTCTTAAATAAATATAATATTGCTTTTGCAGTGCTGGGATTGGTTCCGGGTTTGCTAATGACAAAACAACGAAAAATATTTCGTCAAAAACATCTTTATTTTGCCTTAATTTTAACATTGTTGATTGTTTTACCTAATGTTTTATGGCAGTACAATAACCATTTTCCGGTTATAAAACACATGAAAGAATTATCGGAAAGACAATTGGTGAACGTGGATCGTTTTGATTTTATAAAATCTCAGATTCTGTTTTTTACCGGAATTCTTTTTGCGATCATTGCAGGATTTTATGCGTTGCTTTTTTATACGCCCTTCGAGAAATTCCGGTTTTTATTTTGGAGCTATGTTTTTACCATTGGGCTGTTCTTATTTTTCAAGGCTAAAGATTATTATGCCATGGGTTTGTATCCTGCGTATATCGCTATCGGAGCTGTTTTTCTGGCTCATCTTTTTGAAAAGGGATTGATGAATAAACTCGCACGACCAATAAGTATTTTGATTCCTGTTTTGTTTTTTTTACCTCTATATCAGGTTGCTTTTCCCAATAAAAGTCCTCAGTATATTATAGATCATCCTGAGAATTATAGGAGATTTGGGTTACTTCGGTGGGAAGACGGAAAAGAACATTCTTTGCCTCAGGATTTTGCGGATATGAGAGGTTGGAAAGAGTTGGCTGAAAAAGTGGATAGGGAATATGAAGCACTGGGGAAATCTGGAAATACCATTGTGATTTGTGACAATTACGGGGAGGCCGCAGCAATTAATTATTATTCTAAAAAAGGGATTCGTGCTGTATCTTTTAATGCTGATTATCTTAATTGGTTCAATTTATCAGTTCATTATAAAAATCTTATTCGTGTAAAAGAAAATCCTGAAGATGAACTTGAGCAAACTGGCAAAATCTTTCAGAAGTCCAAAATAGCAGATTTTATTGCGGACCCCTACGCCAGAGAAAAAGGTACCGTGATTTTCAGTTTTGAGGGGGCTAAAATAGATATTAGAGATAGGCTTAAGGATGAAATTAACGAAGAAGGAAAGTAAAAAGTAAAAAGTAAAAAGGGAAAAATACAGGTAGAAATAACTTGGCTTTTAGCCTTAAATGGTGGCTTTTCAATATGTTAATGATTTCTGTTTTTAGAGATATTTGATTAAGAACATTCTGAACAATATCCGGAAATAAACCCGTTAAAATTGACCGAACGGTAACCTTCCGGTAATTTAACGTCAACTTCATTGGGTAAACATTCAATTTTTCCGCAGTTCAGGCATTTGAAATGAAAATGATTGTGGTGATGTTTTTTCTCGGAACAGCTGATACAAAAGGCAAAATAATACTTTCCGTCGTCTCCCAAAATTTTGTGAACAATTCCGTCATCACAAAAACTATTAAGCACCCGATAAATAGTGGCGCGATCTACTGCTTCACCTAATTCTTTCTGTAGAATTTCCTGACTTACCGCAGATTTAGACTTTTTCAAGGAATCTAAAATCAATTGTTTGGTTGGGGTATTTCTCTTTGCCATAGTACAAAGATAAAAATTATTATTGCGATTTAGTCGCATTAGTAAAAATTTCTCTTAACTTTGCAACTATCAACTATCAACTATCAACTATCAACTATCAACAAGAGATACTATGGAAAATAAAGACGTGATTATTATAGGAGGGAGCTACGCCGGATTATCTGCCGCAATGGCTTTGGGAAGATCGTTACGAAATATCTTAATCATAGACAGCGGAAAACCGTGTAATCAACAAACGCCGCATTCGCATAATTTTATTACCCAAGATGGTAAAACACCGAAAGAAATTTCAGATTTGGCAAAAGAACAGGTTCTGAAATATGAAACCGTAACATTTCATGAAGGAAAAGTCGTGAAAATAGGTAAGAATGAAACTGATTTTATGGTTGAAACGGCAAACGGAGAAAAATTTAATGCAAAAAAAATAATCCTGGCATCCGGAGTTAAGGATCTGATGCCTGATGTTCCCGGATTTGCTGAATGTTGGGGGATTTCTGTTATTCATTGTCCGTATTGTCATGGCTATGAAGTAAAAGGAAAAACGACCGGAATTATGGCTAACGGGGATATGGCTTTTGATTTTACGAAGCTTGTTTTTAATTTAACAAAAGAGGTCACTTTATTGACAAACGGAAAATCTGCTTTAAATGAAGAGCAAACAAGGAAATTCAATCAGCGTAAAATAGATATTATAGAAGATGAAATTGCTGAAATTGTTCATGAAAAGGGGCAAATTCAGAAATTGACTCTTAAAAACGGAAAAGAGTTTCCATTGGAAGCTTTGTATGCAAAAATTCCTTTCGAACAAAATATCAATGTTGATGAACTTGGAGTCGAACTGAATGAACAAGGTTTTATTAAAATTGATATGATGATGAAAACGAATGTTCCCGGAGTTTTTGCCTGTGGAGATAATACAACAATGATGAGGTCAGTGGCGAACGCGGCCGCCCAGGGTAATTTTGCGGGAGTGGTTGTGAATAAAGAGCTTTCGGAAGAAGATTTTTAATACCATATAATTTCAGTCTATCATCCTCATTTGCAGTCTCTGTATTTCGCTTTTGAAGGAAAATTCCGTACATTTGGGGTGAAAAATTTCTAAAAGTAAAAGTAAAATGGACATTATTTTCGACCTGATTGAAAAGGAAAGACAAAGACAATCTCATGGATTAGAGCTGATTGCGTCAGAAAACTTCGTTTCTGAAAACGTAATGAAGGCGATGGGAAGTGTACTGACAAACAAATATGCTGAAGGGTATCCCGGAAAAAGATATTACGGAGGTTGTGAAGTGGTAGATGAGGTTGAAACTTTAGCTATTGAGAGAGCAAAAGAACTTTTCGGAGTTGATTATGTCAATGTTCAGCCACATTCTGGTTCTCAGGCTAATGCGGCAATTTACCTGGCAGTTTTGAAACCTGGTGATAAAATCATGGGGATGGATCTTTCTATGGGAGGTCACCTTACGCACGGTTCTGCGGTTAATTTCTCCGGTATTCAGTATGATGTGGTTTCTTATGGCGTTCAGCAGGAAACAGGTCTTATTGATTACGATCAAATGAGAGAAGTAGCGTTGAGAGAAAGACCAAAAATGTTGATCGCTGGTTTCTCTGCCTATTCAAGAGATTTAGATTATGCTAAATTCAGAGAAGTTGCTGATGAAATCGGGGCTACACTATGGGCAGATATTGCTCATCCGGCTGGTTTGGTTGCAAAAGGTCTTTTAAATAATCCATTCGAACACTGTCACGTTGTAACGACTACCACTCATAAGACGTTGAGAGGTCCAAGAGGAGGGATGATCATGATGGGTAAAGATTTCGAAAATACATACGGTCATAAAACGCCAAAAGGTGATATCAAAATGATGAGCCAGGTTCTTGACGGAGCTGTTTTCCCAGGAATTCAGGGAGGTCCGCTAGAGCATGTAATTGCTGGTAAGGCGGTTGCTTTCGGTGAAGCGTTAGATACTCAGTTTGAGGTGTATGCTAAGCAAGTGAAGGCAAATGCTCAGGCATTGTCAAAAGCAATGATCGACAGAGGATTTGATATCGTAAGCGGAGGAACAGACAACCACTTAATGCTTGTTGACCTTAGAAATAAAAACGTAAACGGTAAAGAAACGGAGAAAGCTTTGGTTCTTGCAGATATTACGTGTAACAAAAACATGGTTCCGTTTGATGATAAGTCACCATTTACGACTTCTGGTATCAGATTCGGAACGGCTGCTATCACTACAAGAGGCTTGAAGGAAAATGATATGGATACCATCGCAGGATTTGTTTCTGATGTGGTTGATAATATCAAAAATGAAGAAGTTATTGCTTCTGTAAGAAAAAATGTTAATGAATTAATGGAAGGTAAGGCGTTATTCAATTACTAATCATTTACTTTCAATTTTAAATATAAAAGAATGAGCGCCTTTGCTCATTCTTTTTTTATAATTATGGAAAAGAAATCTTTTACCTTCAATGAAATAAAACTGAAACTGATGAACTACTGTGTTTATCAGGATCGTTGCCATGCGGAAGTAGAGCAGAAGATGAAAGAGTTTTTACTGATTGATGAAGCTAAGGAAGAAATCATGCTTTATCTTTTGCAGGAAAATTACCTTAATGAGGAGAGGTTTACCCGAAGTTACATTCGCGGTAAGTTTTATATTAAGCATTGGGGAAAAGCTAAGATTAAAATGAATCTTAAGCAGAAACAGATTTCTGAAAAGCTGATCAACTCCTGTTTTGATGAGATTGATGAGGATGATTATTTAAAAACCATCCGAAAAATCTATGAAGATTATTATGCGAAACAGTCTGGATTAAAGGAATATCAGCGGAAATCAAAGACCATCAAATATTTAATGGGCAGAGGCTTTGAATATGAGAAAATAAATGATATTTTTGATTAAAGATAAAAGTCAAAAATTAACACATACCAAAGATTGAAAGAAGATAAAATTTTGCTTTCGCCTCCGCATATGGGAGGTAATGAGCTTAAGTATATACAACGAGCTTTTGACAGCAACCAGATTTCCCAATATGGTTCCAATATAGATGAGTTTGAAAATAAGCTTGAAAGTTATTTAGGTGAAAACTCATTTGTTACTGCCGTATCATCCGGTACAGCTGCCATTCATCTTGCTTTGCGGTTATTAAATGTCGAGCAGGGAGATTTTGTAATTTGCCAATCCTTTACCTTTGTTGCCACGGCCAATCCTATACTTTACCTAAAAGCGATTCCTGTATTTGTGGACAGTGAATATACCACGTGGAATTTATGTCCCAATGCGGTTGAAGATGCGATAAAATATTGTTTAAAAAAGGGTAAAAAACCTAAAGCGATTATTGCTGTTTCATTGTACGGAATGCCTTTTATGGTTGATGAAATAATGGAAATTTCAAGAAAATATGAGATCCCGGTGGTTGAAGACAGTGCTGAGGCTTTGGGAAGTAAATATAAAAATAGGTACTGTGGGACTTTCGGAGATCTGTCAATAATCAGTTTTAACGGCAATAAAATTATTACGACATCAGGAGGTGGTATTTTGATTTCAAGAAAAGCAAGTGATAAAAAAAATACTCTCTTTTTGTCTACACAGGCAAAAGACGACAAAGATTATTATAGCCATTCTGAATTGGGGTATAATTATCGGATGGGTAATATATCTGCAGGAATCGGGCTTGGACAGATGGATGTTCTTGAAAAAAGAATTGAAAAAAGACGTGAAAACCATGATTTTTATCACAAGATTATTGATCGGGTGAAAAGTATAAATCTATTTTCGGAATATGATGAAAATTTTTATTCAAACTATTGGTTAAATACTATTTTAATAACGGAAAATGATCGGTTTTCAGCAAAAAAACTAAAACAGAAATTTTCTGAAAATCATATAGAAACCAGATATTTGTGGAAGCCTATGCATCTGCAGCCACTTTATAAAAATTATAGTTTTTTTGGAACAGGCTTTTGTGGTACGATTTTTGATTCCGGTCTTTGCTTACCGTCTGGAACTAACCTTTCCGAAGATGAACAGTGGAGAATTACAGAGGTTTTAAATTCAGAGATAAACTAAAATTTATTTTTGAATGTAGTGTATAGATGAAAAATTATATTAATTTTGCATCTATATGTCATTTAGAATTTGAATGATGTTTTTACAAACTCAAAAATATGAACACAAATAAAGGCAATGTATAATTCTCTTAGGAAAAAAATATTTGCGGGAGATAACGTTGTCAACCTTTCGGACGTGAGATACCTTCCCAGATGGATAATTCTTGTTATAGATATTATTATTCTGGTTGTATCTTTGTATTTTTCTACTTATATAATTCAAAAAATAACTCAGCGTACGTATATCTATCATGAAAATCAGAATTTGGTTTTTGGATTCATTATTCTGATCAATACCTTTTTCATGTATTTTTTCAAAACCTACGCGGGAATTATCCGACATTCTACCTTTATTGATCTTTTTAAACTTTTACTTGCCTCTTTTTGTACCTTGGTCATTGTAGCTGTTGCCAATACTGCTTATTTCTGGTATTCAGGAAACCGATTTATACTGACGGTATATATGGTTCTTTACTTTATTATCTCTTTTATGGGCCTATTTCTTTTCCGGTTATATGTTAAGGAATTTTTTCAGATAGCAAGAGAATATAGAAGAAGTGCTCTGAAAAAAAGGATTCTGGTGTTAGGGATTGATGAGCAATCTATTGCTATTGCGAGGGCTATTCTCGATAATCCAAGCTTGCCTTATCATGTTGTTGGTTTTCTGACGCAAAGGACTGATTCTAAAAGAGCCTCTTTACTTGGTAAACCAATATTCGGCAAGGAAAAAATTGAAGAAAATACAAAAGAGGAGCTTATTATAGATGGAGTTTTAGTTATTAAAGAAATGATGTCCAAAGATGAGATGAATTCCTGGGTGAATTTGTTTCTTGAAAAAGATCTTCAGGTTTTTAAATCTCCTTCAGTACAGAAATTAAGGGGCAGTGATTTAGGTGGATCCATCAGAAATCTTCAAATTGAGGATTTATTAAATAGAAAACCTATTAAAATAGAAAATGAAGAGCTTAAAAGCAGGCACTTCAATAAAAATATTCTGGTTACTGGAGGTGCCGGTTCTATCGGAAGTGAGATTGTAAGGCAGGTTGTACAATTTAATCCCGCTTTGATCGTTGTACTAGACCAGGCTGAAACACCTTTATATGATATTGAACTTGAAATGAAGGAAAAATTTCCTCATATCAGATTTAAATTTGTCTTGGCTGATGTTTCGAACAGACATCGAATAGAACCATTGTTTCAGATGTATAATTTTTCAATGGTTTATCATGCTGCGGCATATAAGCATGTTCCATTGGTGGAAGAGAATCCACATGAAGGGATTTTGGTGAATGTTTTGGGTTCAAAGAATGTAGCTACATTATCCAGTCAATATAATGTGAATCGATTTGTGATGGTTTCTACAGATAAGGCGGTAAACCCTACCAACGTGATGGGAGCTTCGAAAAGAGCTGCTGAATTATTTGTTCAGTCATTACAGAATGTGGAGGGGAATACCACAAAGTTTATCACTACGCGATTTGGAAATGTGTTAGGTTCCAACGGATCTGTTATTCCGCATTTTAAAAAGCAGATTGAAGCAGGAGGGCCTGTGACCATCACACATCCTGAAATTGTCAGATATTTTATGACGATTCCTGAAGCCTGTGAATTGGTTTTGCAGGCAGGTACAATGGGGACAGGCGGTGAAATTTTTGTATTTGATATGGGAGAGCCTGTGAAAATTCTTGATTTGGCTCACAGAATGATTAAGCTTTCTGGCTTTGAACCTAATATTGATATCAAGATTATTTATACGGGGTTAAGGCCAGGTGAAAAATTATATGAAGAGCTCTTGAGTGATAATACCAAAACTCTTCCGACGCATAATGAAAAAATAATGATTTCCAAAGATCCTTCGGCGGAGTTTGTAGAAATTAGTTCATTGATAAATTTGGTTACTAAGGCATCTCTCAGAAGAGATAAAGTGGAGGTAGTGAGATTATTAAAGATCATAGTGCCTGAATTTAAGAGTAATAACTCGGTGTATGAGGTGCTTGATAAATAGAAAAATATAAATGTATATTTGTATAATTTTTAAAATATGAAGGGAAAAATCTTAACGGTATTTTTTGCATTAGTTTTGGTTTCTTGTAAGGTAAACGAGAAAACGAAAAATGATCTAAACTATATGCAAAATATAGAAAATGTTGCTATAGAGTCATCAATAAAAAATTCAAATTCTGCAATACAGCCTGGCGATCAATTAGTTGTTTTGATAACAGCAAAAGATATGGATGTTGTTAAGCCATTTAATCAAAATTATTCTTCTTCAGAACTAGTACAAGGTAATTCTTATGCAGGAGGGAATACGCCGAGTCAGGGAAATTCAACTATTACCGGGCCAACTTATATTGTTGATCCCGAAGGGAATATTGATTTTCCAATTTTAGGGAAACTTAATACAACAAATAAAACCTTGACCGAGTTTAAAGATATTATTAAATCGGAAATGACGCGTTATGTTATTAATCCTACCATTACTATAAGATTGGCTAATTTCAGAGTTACGGTACTGGGAGAGGTTAATAAGCAAGGAGATTACACGATATCTAACGGACAGGGTACTATTCTTAATGCTTTAGGTTTAGCAGGTGATTTAACAATGTATGGTAAAAGAGATGATATTTTAATCGTAAGAACCGAAAATGGTCAAGTGACTCATGGTAAAATAGATTTACAGGACGCAAACCTTATCAATTCACCCTATTATCATTTAAAACAAGGTGATGCCATTATCGTTGCAGCTACGAACGTAAGAAATGCAGCCTCTAAACAAAACCCTAATACAGGAATTTACCTAACGGCAGCTTCGATTGCTCTAACTGCTGCTGCGCTTGTTATCAGTTTGATTAAGAAATAATAATTTCAATGGATATGTTATTTTCATTGTATTTCTTTGAGATTTAGGTAAAATATAATACGCATGATATGAATGATAAAAAATTATATAAAATAGCTGTCATCGGACAAGGCTACGTAGGTCTGCCTCTATCTTTAGAGTTTGCTAAATATTATCCGGTATTGGGGTATGATATTAATGCGAAACGTGTTAAAGAGTTAAATGAATGCGAAGACAGTACGCTTGAGGCAGATCTGGAATTGCTAGGCACAGCTCTTTCTGAATATAAAAAATCTGGTAACAATATAGGCTACAAAGCGACATCAGAGCTTTCCGACCTATTAGGATGTAATGTTTTTATAGTGACTGTTCCCACACCTATAGATCAATATAATGCTCCTGATCTTAAACCCCTTCTTTCGGCATCAAAAATGTTAGCAGGAATCATTAAAAAGGGGGATATTGTGATCTATGAATCTACCGTTTTTCCGGGTTGCACAGAGGAGGAATGTGTTCCTATTTTGGAAAAGTATTCAGATTTAATTTATAATGAGGATTTTTTTGTTGGCTATTCCCCGGAAAGAATCAATCCTGGAGATAAGATCAATACGCTTACAGCAATTAAGAAGGTTACTTCAGGATCTACACCTGAGATTGCTGAAGAAGTAGATCAGTTATACAGCAAAATTATTACAGCAGGAACCCATAAGGCTCCAAGCCTTAAAGTTGCGGAAGCTTCAAAAGCCATTGAAAATGCACAAAGAGATGTTAATATTTCTTTTGTAAATGAGCTGGCTTTAATATTTGATAGGATAGGTATAGATACCAACGATGTGCTGGAAGCTGCAGGCACGAAATATAACTTTTTAAAATATAAACCAGGATTAGTAGGAGGACATTGTATATCTGTTGATCCTTATTATTTGGCTCATAAAGCGGAACAATTAGGTTATCATCCTGATGTTATCTTGTCAGGAAGACGGGTAAATGATTCTATTGCCCAATTTATAGCTTCCAAAGTGGTTAAACTTCTTATCGCTAAAGGTGGAGTTGTTAAAAATTCTGAAGCTTTGATTCTTGGGATTACATTTAAAGAAAATTGTCCGGATGTACGAAATACCAAAGTAATTGATATCTACAATGAGTTGAAAGAATACGGGATAAATATTGATATTTATGATCCTTGGGCTAATAAATCTGAGGTAGAGAGTGAATATGAAGTGACTATTATCGATAATCTTAAGAAAGGCAAAAAATATGACTCGATAATCATTGCTGTTTCACATAGTGAGTTTCTTGAAATAGATATTGAAACTTTAAAGAATACGAATGCAGTGGTCTTTGATACAAAAGCCTGTATCGATAGAAACCTGGTTGATGCCAGACTGTAGTCAATATGTACGCAATGCCCCGGCAAACCATAATTATGAATTTGAAATATAATATTATTTAGATGAACAGTTCGACAATAGATGAACCAAAAGAGGAAATAAATATTCAGGAACTCATTAAACCCTATTTAAGATATTGGATTTGGTTTATCATTATTCCAATTTTAGGAGTAATAAGTACATATGTATATTTGAAATTTGCAACACCAATCTATAGCGTACAATCTTCTGTACTTATTAAAGATGCTAAAAATACACCCACCATACCTGGGGAGTTCGGGAACTTACAGGATTTATCCAATCTCAAAGGGATGGGAACCAACAGTATTGAAAATGAAATTGAGATTTTCAGATCTAAAAAATTAATGTATGATGTTGTAAAAGATTTGAATATCCAAACAGCTATTTTTTCGGATGATGACTTTAAATCTAAAGAACTATATGACGAAACGACACCATTTCTGATCAAAGTTATTAATGAAAAACAATTTGTTAAAGGTCCCGGTGAACCCATTAACATAGAGTTTTCAGGAAACTCAATTACGCTATCTTCCAAGGAGCTTCCCAGTAAGATAAATACAGTATTTAATAAAACCATAAGTCTTCCTTATGCTAATATTATCATTGTTAAAAATCCTAAGTTTAATAAAAAGAAAAGTGGCGAGTTGGGTAATTTTTCTTTCACCTACAACACTCTGGAGGATACGGTGAATAGGTTTCAGGGATTACTGAATGTAAATCTTTTGAACAAAGATGCTACTGTTATTGGCTTATCTATGAATTATGCGAACATAGATAAAGCAAAAGATATTTTACAGAAAATCATCAACGTTTACAATAACGACGCAATTAAAGATAAAAATTCAGAATCTGCAAGCACTAAAGATTTTATTGATGAAAGAATTAATATCATAGCTAATGACCTGGGCGAAGTTGAAAATAGAAAAGAACGTTTTAAGGCATCAAATAAAATTGCCGATATAGAAACCGAAGCAAAAATTAGTTTAGAAACTTCTGCAGCGGCTCGGGCGAAGCAAATAGAAGTTAATGCTCAGCTTGATTTAACAAATGCGTTGATAGGTTTTATATCAAAACAGAATAATAGCCAAGTTCTTCCTTCGAGTGTCGGGTTAGAAAACTCGGAAACGTTATCAGGGATTTCTTCGTATAATCAATTAGTGTTGGAAAGAAACAGACTCCTTGAAAATGCGACTCCTCAAAACCCGATCATTATAGATCTTGATAGGCAAATTTCATCTTTAAGAACTTCGGTTGTTGAGAGTCTTGTTAAAAATAGAACCGGATTAGAGTTTGCTAGAAACCAATATCTTGGTGAACAGAACAGCGTGTCTTCAAGAATTGCCAAAATTCCCGTTCAGGAAAAGTTATTTAGAGATATAGAGAGACAACAACAAATCAAGGAAAGTTTATATCTTTTGTTATTACAGAAGAGGGAAGAAACAGCAATTTCCTTAGCTGTAACAGCGAATAAAGCTAGGATAGTGGACTATGCATATGCATCTCCAACACCGGTAGCGCCCAGAAAAATGATTATTTTATCTGCAGCGTTAATCGTGGGATTATTAATACCTTTCATAATTATTTATATTAAAGAATTATTAAATAATAAAATTAAAAGTAAACATGATCTTGAAAAGCTTAGTTTTGGAAAGCCTGTATTGGGTGAAATCCCTAGTTTGGAAAAAGGTGGTGATGAACTGATTAAGATTAACGACATTTCACCGATAGCGGAAGCTTTTAGAATTTTAATTACTAATATGAATTTTTTACTTCCCAGAAAGAATGAAGCTAAGGTTATCTTTGTGACATCAACTGTAAAGGGTGAAGGTAAGACGTTTATTTCTGTAAATCTTTCTCTTACATTAGCCACTCCAAAGAAAAAGGTTATTATTATCGGATCTGATATTAGAAACCCTCAACTTCAGAGATATAATGTATCTAGAAAAGGGTTGATGGGACTAACGGAATATTTATACAATGATAAAACCGAATTAAAAGAGATTATACATGTATCCTCATTTAATCCTTATTTAGACGTAATTTATTCAGGTAGTATTCCTCCAAACCCAACCGAGCTTTTAAGCAACGGAAGATACGAAGTACTAATTGATAGCTTAAAATCTGAATACGATTATATTATTTTAGATACTGCTCCACTGATGTTGGTGACGGACAGCTTCCTGTTTACGGATGTTGCAGATGCTACGCTTTATGTAACTCGGTCTCAGTATACAGAAAAAGCATTAATAGAGTTTGCTAATAATAATATAGAGGGTGGTAAAATTAAGAATGTAGGTTTTGTTCTTAATGATGTGAACAGGGACTACTTAGGATATAGCAATAAATATGGCTATGGTTATACCGCGACAGAGAAAAGTTGGTTTGAAAAATTAAAAGGCAAATTTTAATAGGAGAACATTATGGAGATTCTAAAACTCATCGGAAGAGATAAGGAGTTGTTTGAAAGTGATATAAAATCTAATGAGAAGCAACTTAGCAGTATCGTGTCAAACTCTAAATTTTTAGTAATTGGAGGAGCAGGTTCAATAGGATCCGCAACTACGAAAGAAATATTTAAACGAAATCCAAAGAAAATTCATGTTGTTGATATTAGTGAAAATAATATGGTGGAATTGGTTCGAGATATTCGTAGTTCATTAGGGTATATTGATGGTGATTTCCAGACATTTGCTTTGGATGTTGGTTCCGTAGAATACGAGGCTTTTTGGAATGCAGATGGAGATTATGATTATGTCCTCAATCTTTCAGCATTAAAGCATGTAAGAAGTGAGAAGGATCCATATACGCTCATGAGAATGATTGATGTCAATATATGTAATACAGAAAAAACAGTACAACAGTCTATTGATAGGGGAGTTCGTAAATATTTCTGTGTCTCAACTGACAAAGCGGCAAATCCTGTTAATATGATGGGAGCTTCAAAACGTATTATGGAAATGTTTTTAATGCGTAAAAGTAAAGAAATAACGATTTCTACCGCACGTTTTGCTAATGTTGCATTTTCTGATGGATCATTATTACACGGGTTTAATAAAAGAATAGAGAAAAAACAGCCAATTGTTGCGCCAAATGATATTAAACGATATTTTGTTACCCCAAAAGAATCTGGAGAACTCTGTTTAATGTCCTGTATATTTGGAGAGAACAGAGATATTTTCTTTCCAAAGTTGAGTGAGGATCTTCATTTGATTACCTTTGCCGAAATCGCGGTAAAATATCTTAAAGAAATTGGTTATGAACCATTTTTATGTGAAACCGAGGATCAGGCAAGATCATTAATGGAGACATTGCCGCAGGAAGGCAAATGGCCGTGTCTGTTTGTGACAAGTGATACAACAGGAGAAAAGGACTTTGAAGAGTTTTTTACAGATAAGGAAGTTCTCGATATGGATTGTTTTAAAAATTTAGGAATCATTAAAAATGATCTCATTGTGGAAGATGATAAACTGGAATTATTTGAGACGACAATTAATGATTTAAAACTAATAAAAAAATGGAATAAAGAGCAGATTGTAGATCTGTTTTTTGCAATGATCCCTGATTTTGGACACAAAGAGACAGGGAAATACTTAGACTCTAAAATGTAAATATGAGTAGCATCGAGAATATGATTTCTTTGGTTAGAGATCATTATAGCACAGATAAGTTTATACCTCTGCATGAGCCTCGATTCAGAGGTAATGAAAAGAAATATCTGGAAGAAACAATTGATTCAACATTTGTTTCTTCGGTAGGGGTATTCGTAGATCGATTTGAATTGATGATGCAGGACATTACAGGAGCTTCCAAAGCCGTTGCGGTAGTGAATGGATCTGCATCTCTACAGGTTGCTTTAAGGTTGGCGGGAGTAAAACAAAATGATGAGGTTATTACCCAGGCACTTACTTTCATTGCGACGGCGAATGCGATATCGTATAATGGTGCAATTCCTGTATTTCTTGATGTAGACTTGGATACTATGGGGCTTTCCCCAAAATATCTTGGAGAATTTTTGGAAGAGTTTGGTGAGCTGCGTGAAGATGGATGCTACAATAAATCAACTGGAAGACGTATCGCAGCATGTATGCCAATGCATACTTTTGGATTCCCTGTTCATCTTGATGAGTTATCGGCTCTATGCAATAAGTGGCATATTCCTTTAGTGGAAGATGCCGCAGAGTCTTTGGGAAGCTTATACAAAGGAAAACATACCGGAACAATAGGTTTGATCGGTGGTTTTTCTTTTAATGGAAATAAAGTCGTAACCAGCGGTGGTGGCGGTGCTATTATTACCAATAGTAATGAATTAGGTACTCAGGCAAAATATTTAACTACAACAGCTAAACGCCCACATGCTTTTGAGTTTTTTCATGATGATTTGGGATATAATTTTAGAATGCCCAATCTGAATGCGGCTTTAGCCTGTGCTCAGTTAGAATCTCTCAATGATTTTCTCATTGATAAGCGAAAATTAGCTGAAAAATATGCGGTATTTTTTGAAACGGAGGGCATTAAATTCAGACAGGAAATACCTGATACAAAGGCGAACTATTGGCTGATGTGCGTAGAACTTAATGATAAAAAAGAAAGAGAAGAGTTTCTGACAACAACTAACGCACATGGGATAATGACGCGTCCGATATGGAATTTAATGTATCGTTTGCCCATGTACGCCCACTGCCAAAGAGATGCCCAAAAGAATGCAGAATATCTGGAAGAAAGAATTGTAAATATTCCAAGCAGTGCAAGATAAGAATTCGATTGCAATAGTTGGCTATTCGGGGCATTCTTTAGCCGTTTTGGACGCCGCTGAGAAGGTGAATCTAAAGGTGATGTATTATTGTGAAAAAACTGAGGTTTCTTATAATCCTTTTGACTTGCATTATTTGGGAGATGAAGGCTCTAATGCTTTTGAGTGGCAGATTGCTGATCAATTTATACTGGGAATAGGAGATAATAAGATTCGTCGAAAGGTGGCTGATATATTGTTGGCTAAGGGAAAAGAAATAGTTGGTGTTGTTCATCCTTTATCAGTAACGAGTAAGTATAGCATATTAGGTGCTGGAAATTTTATCGGGCCCAACGTCAGCATTAATGCTTTTGCAAAAATTGGAGATTATTGTATTTTAAATACCGGATGTATTGTTGAGCACGAATGTATCATTGAAAGTGGAGTACATATTGCTCCCGGTGCTGTACTAGCGGGGAATGTATATATAGGTGAAAATACTTTTGTCGGAGCAAATACGGTCATAAAGCAAGGAATTAATATTGGTCGGAATTCTATTATTGGAGCTGGAAGTGTTGTTTTGAGAGATATTCCTGATAATGAAACATGGGTTGGAAATCCCGCAAAAAAAATCAAGTAAATGAAAAAGGTTGTAATCATTGCAGAAGCAGGTGTTAATCATAACGGGAATTTAGACAATGCTTTTAAACTTATTGATGCCGCTGTTGATGCGGGAGTAGATTATGTTAAATTTCAGACCTTCAAATCTGAAAATTTGGTTTCAAAATCCGCTAAAAAAGCAGATTACCAGATCCAGAATACTGGAAATACAACAGACTCTCAGTACCAAATGCTGAAAAAGCTGGAACTATCCTCTGAGCAGCATGAATTATTAATTGAGTACTGTAAAAAGAAAAATATCAATTTTTTCTCAACGGCTTTTGATCTGGATTCTTTGGAATATTTAAAAGAAATAGAACTCAAACTCGTTAAAATCCCTTCCGGAGAAATTACCAATTTACCCTACCTTAGAAAAGCGGCAAAGCTTTTTAAGAAAGTTATTCTTTCTACGGGAATGTGTACTATGGAAGACATTTCGGCGGCAATTGAAATATTTTTGGCAGAAGGAATATCAAAGGAAGACATTACCATTCTTCATTGCAATACAGAATATCCTACCCCAATGACTGATGTGAACCTGAAAGCAATGCTTACTATACAGCAAAAATTCGGGACAGATATAGGATATTCAGATCATACGTTGGGAATCGAAGTCCCAATTGCTGCCGTTGCTTTAGGAGCTTTAGTTATTGAGAAACATTTTACACTGGATAATACGCTGGATGGTCCGGATCATGCCGCGTCTTTAGAACCAGGTGAACTTAAAGCGATGGTAGAAGCTATCCGAAATATAGAGAAGGCTATTTCTGGTGATGGGATTAAGAAGCCAAGTCCTTCCGAAATGAAAAATATAGAGATTGCCCGCAAAAGCATTGTGGCATCAAAATTTATAAAGAAGGGCGAAATTTTCACTGAGGAAAATTTAGCAATTAAAAGACCTGGATCTGGAATTTCTCCCATGGAATGGGATCGGGTTATTGGAAGGAAGGCGTTAATAGATTATTCAACGGATGATTTGATTGTAATATGAAAAAAATTTGTTTTGTGACGGCAACCCGTGCAGAGTATGGTCTTTTGAAGCCCTTAATGAAACTTGTTGAAAATTCGGATCTTGCACAATTACAGATCATTGCTACCGGTGCCCATTTATCCCCTGAATTTGGGCTTACTTACAAAAACATCGAAGATGATGGTTTTTACATTGATGAAAGAGTTGAAATACTTTTATCATCGGATACACCGGTGGGTATTGTAAAAACAATGGGGATCGCAATGATGGGAATGGCGGAGGTTTTTTCTAAACTGAGGCCTGATTTGCTGATTATTTTAGGAGATCGTTATGAGATGCTGTCAATTGCTTCTGCCGCTACAATTTTTAAAGTTCCTATCGCTCATCTGCATGGAGGGGAAATTACGGAAGGTGCTTATGATGATGCGATAAGGCATGCCATTACCAAAATGAGCCATATTCATTTTACGTCTACTGAAGAGTATAAAAACAGAGTCATCCAAATGGGGGAAAATCCTGAAAATGTTTTTAACGTTGGTGCAATAGGTCTGGATAATATAAGAGATCTCGATTTGCTTTCAGCAAAAGAATTGGAAGCAGATCTAGATATTAAATTTAAAAAATATAATTATCAGATAACTTTTCATCCCGAAACCCTGGGTAGCTTATCCTCAGAAGAACAGTTTCAGAATTTACTCAATGTCATTAAAAATCAGGAAGACAGTTTCTTTATTTTTACCAAGGCAAATGCTGACACAGACGGAAGAATTATCAACCAGATGATCGACGATTTTGTCAATGAATACCCGGACATTGCCAGGGCTTTCCATTCTTTAGGAACCTTAAGATTTCTATCGGTTGTGAAAGTATGCGATGCCATTGTGGGCAACAGTTCCAGCGGAATCTTAGAAGCACCTTCATTATATACAGCAACTATTAATATTGGGGAAAGGCAGAAAGGCAGAGCACAGGCTTTAAGTATTATTAATGTTGATAATTCTGAAGGAGGAATTTCATCAGGATTTGAATCGGTTAAAAGCACATTTTTTCGAGAGCGACTGTCTGAAATAAAAAATCCCTATGATAACGGAGGGGCAGCGAAGGAAATTTTTAATAAAATTATGAATCATAAAACTATTAAAACCAATAAACCTTTTTACAATTTATCATGGATATAGTTAAAAAACATATCATCTTTTATGGACAATCGGTAAGAGATGCTCTTATTAAGTTGGATCAGATTGCGCCGTCTTCTATCTTATTTCTTGTCAATGAGGAGATAGAACTATTGGGCTCCTTAACAGACGGTGATTTGAGAAGAGGGTTTATTAAAGGCTTAGGTTTGGAAAGTAAACTTCTGGATTTTGTGCAGCCTTCACCGGTATTCATTAAAAGTAATGAGTATAGTATCAGTGAGTTGGAGCAATTTAAAAAAGATTTTTTCAAAATAATTCCTATTGTTGATGATTCCAAGAAAATCGTAGATATTCTTGATTTTAATATTAAACAAAGCCTAATACCTGCAGATGCAGTACTCATGGCCGGAGGGGAGGGGAAAAGGTTAAGACCATTAACAGAAACAACGCCTAAACCTCTTTTAAAAGTAGGGGAAAAGCCAATTGTGGAATATAATATAGACAGGCTGGCCAGATATGGTATTAAAAATATTAATTTAAGTATCAATTATTTGGGTGATCAGCTGGTTGATTACTTTGGTGATGGTTCATCTAAGGATATCAATATAAAATATGCCAAAGAAAGTAAACCCTTGGGAACTATTGGGTCGATTCTACTCATTGATGAATTTCATAACGATGACATTATTGTTATGAACAGTGATCTTTTGACAAATATCGATTTTGCCGATTTCTTTAAAACTTATAAAGAATCTAATGCAGATATGGCGGTGGCAGCTACCTCCTACCATGTAGATGTCCCGTATGCAGTATTGGAGGTTGGTGAAGGAATAGAGGTTAAATCATTAAAAGAAAAGCCCCGCTATACCTATTATTCCAACGCAGGAATTTATATCATGAAGAAGAAAATTTTAAATATGATTCCTAAAGATCAGTTTTATGATATTACAGATTTAATGGATCGTATTTTGGAAATGAATCTAAAACTTATTACGTATCCGATTAACGGATATTGGTTAGATATAGGGAAGCATGAGGACTTTAAAAAGGCCCAGGAAGATATAAAGCATATCCAATTATGACAGAAAAAGAAACATTGGTAATCATCCCGGCCCGCGGTGGTTCCAAAGGGGTTCCAAAAAAAAATATTAAAGATCTTTTGGGAAAACCGCTCATCCAGTATACACTCGATTTTGCAGTGAAATATTATAAGCCTGAGGATATATGTGTTTCTACAGACTCGGAGGAAATAAGAGAGGTTGTACAGTCACTTGGATACACAGTCCCCTTTTTACGTCCGGATGAGCTGGCTTCAGACTATTCCGGATCAAGAGAAGTGATAATACATGCCATTGAATATTATAAAAAACAAGGAATACACTATAAAAATATTCTTCTGCTCCAACCTACATCGCCGGTAAGAAATGAGCAAACAATGAAGGATATATTAAAAATGGCCGGAAATAGTGATGATTACGATATGATAGTTTCAGTAAAGACAGCCAAAAGTAATCCTTATTTTAATTTGTTTGAAGAAGATGAAAACGGATATCTTGCGAAGTCTAAACAGGGAGACTTTACGCGAAGACAAGATTGTCCTATAGTATATGAATATAACGGAGCTTTTTACTACATTAGCACCGACAGAATATTAAAACATAATATATCTGATTTTGAGAGAGTTATTAAAATTGTGGATGATAAAGCTATTTACAATATTGATATTGATACGATGATGGATTGGAAAATGACAGAACTAATAATGGAAGAATATAATTTGAATAATTAAAACAACATAAGCCAACAATAATACTACGAATGAAAGGCAACAAACTGAGAGTCATTCCCAGATTGGACATAAAGGGACCTAATTTAGTGAAAGGTATTCACTTAGAAGGGCTCAGGGTTTTGGGAAAACCCGAATATTTTGCAGAGTACTATTATCAAAATGGTGCAGATGAACTTTTTTTTCAGGATACAGTAGCAAGTTTGTATGAAAGAAATAGTTTAAGCGATATAATATCAAAAACTGCTAAAAAAATATTTATTCCACTCACTGTGGGGGGGGGAATTCGCTCAATAGCGGATATTCGAAGGGCTCTGCTCTCTGGGGCAGACAAGGTTTGTATTAATACAGCAGCTATTAAAAATCCTTTTTTTATAAAAGAAGCCACTCTAAAATTCGGATCATCAACAATTGTAGTCGCAATTGAAGCTATTAAAGAATATAACGGAAAATATTTGGCTTATACAGATAATGGACGTGAATATACAGGATTGGATGTATTTGAGTGGGCTCAAAAAGTACAGGAATTAGGAGCTGGTGAATTGGTGATTACTTCCGTTGATAAAGAAGGTACAGGCGAGGGGTTTGATGTTGAATTAGTGAAAAAAATAACGGAGCTTGTGGATATACCTGTAATTGCACATGGTGGTTGTAAGGGAAGTGAAGATGCGTTAAATATATTCAAAAATACTGAAGCAGATGGTATTGCCATCTCTTCCATTTTGCATTACGGATGCCTGGACAAAATTCATTCAGAAAATGATTTTGAGAAAGAAGGAAATATTAGCTTTTTGAAAAGTGGTAATTTTTTTGGTAAAATTAAGCCATGCACCATTCTTGATATCAAGGAAACTCTTCACCTCAACAATATACCTGTAAGATTATAATCATGAGTAAAAAAGTTGTAATAATCGACTATAATTTAGGAAACTTGTTTAGCGTTTATCAGGCATTAGTAAATATAGGATTAGATGTGGTTATTAGTTCTGATCCTTCGGAGATAGCTATCGCCGATGCGATTGTTCTTCCTGGAGTTGGAGCTTTTAAAGAAGCTAAGGATAACCTTGATAAAATGGGATTAACAGATGAACTTCGTAAAGCAGTTATCGAAAATAAAAAACCATTTTTAGGAATTTGTCTTGGACTTCAATTGTTATTTACATCCAGCGAAGAATTTGGTACTACAGAAGGGCTTGATTTTGTCAAAGGAAAAGTACTGAAATTTTCAAAACAAACTGAGGATCACAAAATCCGTATTCCCCAAATATCTTGGAATACAATTCATGAAAATAATCCTGATGTATGGAAATCTTCACCTCTAAAAGATACTAAATCAGGTGCCGATATGTACTTTGTACATTCGTTTTATATAGTGCCTGAAAATGAATCGATTACGCTCACTTACACGGAATATGCCGGAATCCGATATACCTCAAGTATTCTGATAGATAATATTTTTGCATGTCAGTTCCATCCAGAAAAGAGTGCAAAAGAAGGACTCAAAATTTATAAAATCTGGGCAGAACAAAATAATTTATATTAGTTAACATGACACAAAAATTAGAAATTTATTACGGACTACCCGGAGAGGTAAAGTTTTGTAAGAAATGCGTAATGTCTAATCAAAGACCTTCATCGGCTGTAGAATTTAGGCATACCAGAGATAGTAAGAAAACAACCATGCACTTTGATGAGCATGGAGTTTGCGACGCCTGTAGAACGGCTGAACAAAAGGAAAAAATTGATTGGGAGCAAAGACAAAAAGAATTGGTGGCACTTTTGGATCAATACAGAAGTAAAGATGGCAGTTATGACTGTTTAGTACCTGGAAGTGGGGGTAAAGATAGTGCTTATCAGGCGCACGTACTTAAGTATAAGTACGGGATGAATCCTTTAACAGTTACTTGGCCTCCAATTTTGTATACAGATTATGGATACAAAAATTGGAAAAATTGGATCGATACTGGCTTTGATAATATTTCCTTTAATAGAAATGGGAAAGCCATGAAGCTTTTAACTAAATTATCTATTGAGAATTTATTTCACCCCTTCCAGACGTTTATTTTAGGTCAAAAAAATCTGGCTCCCAAGATCGCCGCGAAATATGGTATTCCCTTAATTTTTTATGGAGAAAATGAAGCGGAATATGGTAATCCCATTGCAGATAATGCTTCTTCTTTAAGAGACAAATCGTATTATAGCTACGAGAATTTAGATGAGATTTTTCTTGGTGGTGTATCTGTAAAGGAACTTATTGAAAACTATCACCTTTCTTTAAGTGACTTGTTATCATTCTTGCCGGCATCTGCTGATGAAATGGAGAAATCTAAAATTGAAGTCCATTATCTTGGATATTATCTTAAATGGACTCCACAAGAAGTTTATTACTATGCAGTGGAAAATACAGGCTTTAAAGCGAGACCTTTCCGTACACAGGGAACTTACAGCAAGTATAATAGTATAGATGACAAAATTGATGATTTACATTATTATACGACATATATTAAATTCGGAATTGGGAGAACTACATATGATGCCTCTCAGGAAATAAGAAACAAACATTTAACTCGTGAAGATGGAGTCGCTCTTGTCAATCGTTTCGATGGAGAATTTCCGGATAGATATTTTGATGAGATTATGCATTATCTCGATATTGACCCAGAATATTTTAAGGGTGAGCTTGCAGATAAGTTTAGGTCTCCGCATCTTTGGGGTAAAGATGACGGAGGGCTTTGGAAATTAAGACATAATGTAATGGGAACAGGGCTTAACGACTAAAATGTGATTAAAAAATAAAATTTATAAATAGATAATGCCTGTTGTTACATCGGGCATTATCTTTAAATTAAAAACAAAAAGAGTTCATATTATAATAATAAGAGTATTTTTATATTACTATTTTTGTTTTGGAATCAATAATCGGAAATGATTTTTAACCTAACAAAGAAACTAAATTTTACAAGTATTTATTATACGATTTTTGAAGGCCTTGCAAAAGGAGGAAATCAATTATTACTTGTTATCATTGCAACATTTATTAATAAAGAATTATATCTGAAACTAATGCTCTTAATTTCATTGGAAGCATTAATTACGATGAGTTTTTTCTCTTATTATGTCGATGTTCTTTATTCATACAAAAAAAATAAAATCAAGACGCTGTTTTCAGGATTTTTCGATTTTTCTATAATTCAAATTTTATTATATATCGGCATTTACTTTTTATTTCAGAAGCAAATTAATCAGTATTATAACTATAATTTACATTATGTAATTCTCTTTATTATAGGAAATGCTTTTGTTACAACCATTGTAAATTATATATCTGTTTCTTTACAAATATCGGCCAATCATAAGTTGGCAATACAGTATAAATCAATACCATTCTTTTTAAGTTTTGTTTTTTGTATTGTATTTTTTTTAACATTTGATGATAAAGTATTAGCCTTCTTTTTAGGGAAATTTTCAGGAATTTCAATATTTTTTATCTTCTTCTTTATCAAAAATAAACTATATAAAAATATATTTAAATTTAAATCTATTCATTTTATTTCTTTATTAAAGAGAGTGAAATATTCCATGATTATCGCATTTATAGGGTGGGGGACAGGTTTGGGCTTTTTAAATTTTTCAAAAATATACTCGGGTTCAGAACAACAGCTATTGGCATTGGGATTATTGTTAAATATGTTTTCGATGATTCAGTTGCTTTCCAATGGGATTAATCAAGTATATGTGCCTAAGCTTAAAGAACTCTTGGCACAAAGTATGGCTGATGCGCGCACGTATACAAAAAGCATTAAATTTATGTATATAAAGGTAGCAGGAGGTCTTCTGGTATTAGCTCTGCTATTACTTATTGTAAGGAATTTAATTCCTGGAATTCTTCCGAAAATAGATAATACATTTATCTATTCCTTGTGTTTTGTAATTCTGGTGTTTTTTCTTAATATTTTTCAATGGATATCGGCACCTTATTTAATGATCTTAGATAAGTACAAATATTACTTTTTTCTAAAGCTAAGTTCAAATGCTGTTTCATGGATTTTAATGTTGTCTTTAATTTATCTGTTTCATATGAATAATTTTATTATATTTTATTTTATTATCCAGTTAATTAATTCATTTACAGTGTATTATTTTGTTAATGTAAAATATTTAAAGAATGTTTAAGTACTATCAAAAAACTCTAAAAATCGTAGAAAATTTATTAAACTGTATTATTGTTATATTACTTCTTCCAAGAAACCTTATTTTCAGAAATGTTTTTAAAAAAAATAAACGTTCTGACAGAATATTTGTGTTAGGGAATGGGCCATCATTAAAAGATGATTACAATAAGATTGTAACGATGAAAAGCGAATCCGATTCCGTAATGGTTGTAAATTCTTTTTCCTGCGCAAAAGAGTATGAAGAAATAAAGCCTAATTACTATGTAATGGCAGACTCTGCTTTTTTTATCAATGATCCTGAACCACACATTAAAAAAGTACAGGAGGATGCTTTCGGTAATATGATTTCTAAAACAAATTGGGACATGACAGTTATTGTCCCGTCTTATGCGAGATTTGGAGAGGCTTTCAATAGGATTAAAGAAAATCCTAAGATCAAAGTTCAGCTCTTCAAAAGCACTCCGATTGTAGGCGGGAGTGATGCTATTAATAATATATTCTTTAAATTTGGCATCGCAAACCCCCTTTTTCAAAATGTTTTGACGGCATGTCTGTTCTACAGTATTAAAATGAAATTCAGTAATATCATTTTATGGGGTGGAGATCATTCGTGGCATGAGGGGTATATTATGCAGAAAGACAATGTTTTATATACAAAAGATAAACATTTTTATGATAATAAGGAAAAGTTGATTCCTCATATAAACGCGGATGGTACCTCTGTTAAGGTTCATGAAGAGTTTGCCAGTTTGTCAAGGGCGTTTAACAGTTATCATATTATACGTAGTTTTGCAGCCGTTGAAGGAGTATCAATTAAAAACTTTAGCGATACTTCTTGGATTGATGCATTTGATCGTCAATAAATTTGACATATAACGAACGATGAATACTATTTTACGTAGCATACTAATCTTATTTAGCATTATTGTATTTTACAATGGTGATATACCGCATTTTTCAAGTAGGGTGTATATTACCAGCATAATAATACAGATTATTTCAATCTTGCAAATTTTCAATAAAAAAAATTATCGATATTCCTTTATAAAGTTTTTCTTTATTTTTTCTTATCTGTTTTTTGGGATTGCACCATTGTTACAATTTTATAGTAAATCAACTTTTTATGGTGCTCCATTCATCGGAGAAGAATTTTATTTTTTTACTAATATCATTGTTATTTTCATTTTGATTTTTTATATAGCATTTTATCAATTTTTTAGTAAAATATTACATATTAATAAAATTAAAACAGAAAGATTTGAACTTGTAGAGAAAGTTTCATTTTCTAGAAATGTTAAAATTCTTATCGTATGTTTCATATGCTCTTTTATTGTTTTTAATTATCACAATTTTAATATTCTCAATATAATATTAAGGGGAGGCGAACTTACTGATGCTGGTGAAGAAAAATCAACAACAATATATCTTTTAATCCAACAGTTTATACGACCGATTCCTATTATTTGTTTTATGATGTATCATATGTCAAAACAAAAAAATATATTAGCTTATATAGTCTTGCTTATTTTAGGAGTTGTAACATGTTTTCCTACAGGAATTCCTAGATTTTATGCTGCTGCTATATATATTCCTTTTTTACTAATTATATTTCCCAAATTACGTAAAGAAAATGTACTATCTATTTTAGTGTTTTTAGGCATATTTTTTATCTTCCCAGTGCTAGATAATTTTAGAAATTTTAAGGGGTTTGATAAAATAGAAATGAAGTATAATCTAAAAATGTTCGAAACAGGACATTTTGATAGTTTTCAAAACTTTGCCTTGATATTAAAATATGATTTTATTACTTATGGTAATCAATTACTTGGAGTGCTATTTTTCTGGATCCCTAGAACGATCTGGACTACAAAACCGGTAGGCTCTGGAGCATATGTTGCAGAAGTTTTAAATTTAGATTTTAGTAATATTTCAGCAAATTATTTTGCAGAAGGTTATATAAATTTTGGATTCATTGGTATTTTTATTTTTATAATTATCTTAGGCTATACTTCGGCTAAAATTGATAAACTGTACTGGTTGAATGATAATGTTGTGAAAGGAAATTATTTAAGTATTTTATATTTTATACTTTTAGGAATGCTTTTTTTCGTATTACGTGGAGATTTGTTAAGCTCTTTTGCTTTTAGTTTAGGCTTAATTTGTAGTTTTTATTTTGTATATAGATTTTTATTCAAAAAATAATAGTATGAAGATTCTGATAGATAATTCAAATTTATTTGCAGGGGGAGGTTTACAAGTGGCAGCATCATTTCTGAGAGATTTAAAAAAATTAAATTCTTTACATACTTTTCATGTAGTACTATCGATAAATTGTGTTCAGGTATTAAAAGATGATGTTTTTCCCGATAATTTTACCTTTTATAATTTAGGAAAAAAAGAAGAAAAGTCTAAAAGAAAAAGAATCAAAAGTGTAAGCCAAATAGAAAATTCTGTGTATCCTGATTGTATTTTTACAATTTTTGGTCCTTCGTATCACAAAAGTAATTTCCCAAAGCTTGTGGGTTTTGCAATACCCTATATTATTTATCCTGATTCTCCGTTTTTTAAGCAAATCTCTATAAAAGAAAAAATTTATTATAAAATCTTATCAATAATAAAAACTTACAGTTTTAAAAAAAATTCAGATTCATTAGTTTTTGAAACAGAAAATGCAAGACAAATATTTATAAATAGATCGGGTTACGAAAATAATTCTTTTACAGTGGGCAATACTCTAAATGAAATATTTTCAAATAAATTTAAATGGATAGAATATAAAGGAATATCTTCTAAATCAATTAATATATTATTTCTTACTGCAAATTATCCACATAAAAATATGATGATTATTCCTCAAATAATTATGATACTTAAAGAAAAGTTTACTATGGATAATTTCAAATTTTTAATTACATTAACTAAAGAAGAGTTAAATTATCCTGAGTTTTGTGATCAATATATTGAGTATCTGGGCAAGGTAAATCTCGAAAGCATTCCGTCTTTATATGAGCAATCACAGATTGTATTCATACCGAGTTTGTTGGAAGTATTTTCTGCTACTTATTTAGAAGCAATGTTTATGAAAAAGCCTATAATTGCATCTGATTTAGGATTTTCTCGCGATATTTGCGGTGAGGCAGCTTATTACTGTGAGCCCGTAAACCCCGATTCGTATGCAAAAGCAATTTATGAGCTCTCCTTCAATGAAGAAATGAAACATAAATTGGTTAATACAGGAACCAAAAATCTTCAACGGTTTGGCTCTAGTATGGATAGAACAAATGAATATATGAATATTATAAAAAAAATAGTGAAAGATAATTATGATAATCAAAAATAAAACACTTTTGATCACAGGTGGTACCGGTTCTTTCGGAACAGCAGTGCTCAGAAAGTTTATTGATACTGATCACTTTAAAGAAATCCGAATTTTTTCCCGTGATGAAAAGAAGCAGGATGATATGAGGAATCAGTTTAAAAATGATAAACTGAAATTTTATATCGGTGATGTAAGAGATTACAGAAGTATTGAACCGGCAATGAGAGGTGTTGATTATGTTTTTCATGCAGCAGCTTTGAAACAGGTTCCGTCTTGCGAATTTTTTCCGATGCAGGCTGTAAAAACGAATGTTGAAGGTACTCAGAATGTAATTGATGCAGCAGCCGCAAATATTGTAAAAAAAGTGATCTGTTTAAGTACAGACAAAGCTGCATATCCTATCAATGCCATGGGAATTTCTAAAGCTATGATGGAAAAAGTGGCAGTAGCAGCATCCAGAGATTTAGAAAATACAACAGTTTGTCTTACACGGTACGGAAACGTAATGGCATCAAGAGGTTCCGTAATTCCATTATTTGTAAAACAAATTAAAAAAGGTGAACCTATTACGATCACAGATCCGAATATGACAAGATTTTTAATGTCATTGGAGGAAGCTGTAGATTTGGTTCTTTTTGCTTTTGAACACGGAAACTCAGGCGATTTATTTGTAAATAAGGCACCGGCAGGAACCATTGGAGATCTTGCACAAGCTTTAAAAGAAATGTTTAAAGTAGAGAATCCTATTAAAGTTATCGGTACCAGACATGGTGAGAAATTGTATGAAACGCTTTGTACAAGGGAAGAAATGATTAAAGCTGAAGATATGGGAGATTTCTATAGAATTCCTGCAGATAACAGAGATCTTAACTACGCTCAGTATTTTTCGGAAGGGGTAGAAGATATTTCCAAAATAGAAGATTACCATTCTCATAACACAAAGCAGGAAGACGTGGAAGGAATGAAACAACTTTTGTTAAAACTTCCATTAATACGAAAAGAAGTTCTGGGAGAAGATACAATGCAATATCCCGATTAAAATTTAAATATGAGCTTTCCTAAAATCATTGAAGGAGGAAAATATTCCGATGAAAGAGGGGATTTATTTTTCAATAATAATTTTAATGCTTCTGAAGTCAAGAGAATTTACTTTATTGAAAATAAGAATATAAATTCTATCAGAGGATGGACAGGGCATGAGGTAGAACAACGTTGGTTTAGTACAATACAGGGAAGTTTTGTGATAAGATTGGTACAAGTTGATAATTGGAACAATCCTAATAAAAAAGCTGAAATATTGGAATTCGAACTGAGTAGTCAGTCTTTTAATATTCTTCATGTTCCGAGAGGATTTGCCACTGCAATTCAGGCAAAAGAAGATAACTCAAAATTGATTGTGATGGCAGATTATTTAATGGGAGAATTAAAGGATGAGTATCGTTTTGAAATAAATTATTTTGAAAAATTAAAATGAAAAAAAAAATAGGTATCACAGGGCAAAACGGTTTCGTTGGGTCACATTTATATAATACTTTAGGCTTACAACCTGATAAGTTTGAAAGAATACATTTCGAAAGAGAATTTTTTGATAATCAGGAAAAGTTCGATGAATTTGTAGGGCAATGTGACGTTATCATACACCTTGCTGCCATGAATCGTCACCATGATCCGCAGGTTATTTATAACAATAATATTGATCTTGTTAAAAAATTGATACTTTCTCTTGAAAAAACAAAGTCTAAAGCGCATGTTCTTTTCTCATCTTCTTCGCAGGAAGAAAAAGATAATCTTTACGGTCAATCAAAAAAGGATGGAAGAGAACTTCTGGCGAATTGGGCAGAAAAATCAGGAGGCAAATTTACAGGACTTATCATACCTAATGTATTTGGACCTTTTGGGAAGCCTAATTACAATTCTTTCATTGCTACTTTTTGTTATAAACTTACCCATGGTGAAACTCCTATTATTGATAATGATGGTGAGGTGAAATTAATTTATGTCGGAGAGCTTGTTCAGGAAATTATAAGCCAAATTGATAGTGAGAAGACTAATACATTGTATGAAGTGCCTAATACTTCTATAAATAAAGTTTCAGAAGTTCTTCAGAAATTAGAACACTATAAAAAATTATACTTAGATAATGGCGAAATTCCTACCTTAGAAACGAGATTTGATTTAAATTTATTTAATACTTTTCGCTGTTATTTTGATATAAAAAATCATTATCCCGTTAAATTTACACAACATACAGACCCAAGAGGAGCATTTGTTGAAGTGATACGATTAGGTGTTGGTGGACAGTGCTCATTTTCGACTACAGTTCCGGGAATCACCAGAGGAAATCATTTTCATACCAGAAAAATCGAACGATTTGCTGTAATTAAAGGGAAAGCATTAATTCAACTCAGGAAAATTGATACGGATGAGGTATTAGATTTTTATCTTAATGGAAATGAACCTGCCTATGTGGATATGCCAATCTGGTATACACATAATATCAAAAATATAGGAGAAGAAGAATTATATACCATTTTCTGGATTAATGAACCCTTTAATCCAGAAGATGCAGATACTTATTTTGTAGAAGTTTAGACAAATATTAAAATAGTAAGATGAAAAAATTAAGAGTGATGACGGTCGTAGGAACTCGTCCGGAAATTATAAGATTATCAAGAGTATTATCAGCTTTGGATGCTTCCGAAGCTGTTGACCATATTATCGTTCATACAGGACAAAATTATGATTACGAATTGAACCAGATTTTCTTTGAAGATCTAGGTCTTCGTAAACCCGATTATTTTCTGGAAGCTGCCGGAAAAACAGCAACAGAAACGGTAGGGAATATTTTAATTAAGATAGATCCGTTATTGGAAGAGTTGAAGCCTGATGCTTTCTTGGTTTTAGGTGATACCAATTCTTGCCTTTGTGCAATTCCTGCTAAAAAAAGACAAATTCCGATTTTCCATATGGAAGCAGGAAATAGATGTTTTGACCAAAGAGTTCCAGAGGAAACTAATAGAAAGATTGTAGATCATACATCAGATGTCAATTTAACGTATTCTGATATTGCAAGAGAGTATTTACTGAGAGAAGGATTGCCTGCAGATAGAATTATCAAAACAGGTTCCCCGATGTTTGAGGTACTAAACCATTATTTGCCACAAATTGAAAGTTCAGATGTTCTAAACCGTCTCAATTTAGACGAAGGAAAGTATTTCGTGGTTTCATCGCACAGAGAAGAAAACATCAATTCAGAGAAAAATTTTAACGGATTAATTGAAAGCTTAAATTCAATTGCCGAGAAATTTGGTTATCCAATTATCGTTTCTACCCATCCAAGGACAAGAAATATGATTGATAAAATGAAAGTGGAGGTAAGACCCGAAATTCAATTTCTAAAACCATTAGGGTTTCATGATTATAATGCTTTGCAGATGAGAAGTTACGCGGTTTTATCGGATTCTGGAACTATTTCTGAAGAATCATCAATCTTAAACTTCAGAGCACTTAATATAAGAGATACTCACGAAAGACCTGAGGCGATGGAAGAGGCTTCTGTAATGATGGTTGGTTTATCTCCTGAAAGAATTTTGCAGGGATTGGTTCAGCTTCAGCAACAAAAAACAGGTAAAGACAGAAATTACAGACCGGTTTCAGATTATTCTATGCCGAATGTTTCGGAGAAAGTAGTCAGAATTATTTTAAGTTATACAGACTATGTGAATAGAGTAGTTTGGAGTAAAAGATAAAAATATGAAGATCATAATTTTAACACAGGAAGATTCTTTTTCTGTTCCACGAAACATTGAAAAACTTATAAAACTTGGATTTGTAGAAATTACCGAGATTATAGATATACACACAAAGTCCAGCCTTGTAAACAAAAAAGATTTATTTATTAAAGGTTTTGGCTGGGCGCAGACTGTTAAAATGGGTTTAACTGTCGTTAGTCATAAAGTGATTAATACAATAGATTCTATTTTTGGATATAAATTAAAAGTTCAGCCAAGAAGTTTAAAAGCTGTTGCTGGAAAGTATAATATTCCGTTTAGTGTTATTTCAAACCCAAATGAAGAAAGCTTCTTAGCAAGAATGAATACTTTATCTCCTGATATTATTGTTTCTTATTCTGCTCCGGTGGTCTTCAAAGATAAATTACTTCGTATTCCGAAGAATAGTTGTATTAATCTTCACTGCTCATATCTTCCTCATTACGCGGGGGTGATGCCAAGTTTTTGGACTCTGTATAAAAAAGAAAAATCTACGGGCGTTACCGTTCACTATATGGATTCTAAAATCGATAATGGTAAAATTTTAGGACAAGAAAGAGTAGAAATAGCACCGAATGAAACAATGAAAACGCTTATCGAAAAGACAAAAGAAGTGGGCGGAAATGTAATGTGTGAGGTCATTAAAAATATTCACAACGGAACTAAGGAAGCAAAAGATAATCCTGTACACGAAGGAAGCTATTTTACCTGGCCAACAGTAGAAAATTTTAAGGATTTCAGAAAAAACGGAGGTAGATTGATATGAAAAAATACGCAGTTCTTGGAATGGATGTGGAAGATTGGTTTCATCTTGACTACTTTAAAAAAGAAGAATGTGATACCAGCCAATCTACTATGGATGGGTTAGATATATATTTGGATTTACTAAATCAATATAATATTAAAACAACTTTTTTTGTTGTTGGGGAACTTGTGTCTCAGTATGAAAAACAGTTAAAGAAAATTATTGAGAACGGACATGAAATTGCTCTTCATTCTTATTCACACATCAGACCCTTGAATCTTAAAATTGATGATTTCAGAAAAGATACTGAAAAAGGACTAGCTGTATTAAAAGATATTTTAAATATTGAAGCTAAAGGATATAGAGCTCCATGTTTCAGCTTAGACAGAGAAAGATTGGATATTCTTAAAAATGAATTTAATCTTAATTATGACTCCAGCAAGATTAAGTTTGATTCTCATGATTTGTACGGTAGAATAGATTTGGATAATTTTGATAAGCTAAAGACGGATATTTATAAAAAAGATAACTTTTTTGAGTTTGAAGCAAGTACTGTAGAAGTTGTTGGAAAGAGTCTTCCGGTCTCAGGAGGAGGGTATCTTAGAATATTTCCATGGTTTATAACAAAAAAATTATTGAAAAAATATTTAAAAACAAATGGAAACTATTTCTTTTACATTCACCCTTTTGAATTTTCAAAAAACTACAATATAAAAGTACCGGAAAATACAGACGCGAAAACAAAATTAAGATTCAATGCAGGAAGAAAGTCTGTTGAAAAGAAAATGCATAAACTTATAAAGCTGCTAAAGGAAAATGATTATGAATTTGTAACCTTTCAGGATTTACATTCAAACAAATTATAGTTTCCTTTCTATATAATAATGAAAAAAAATACGAAACTGTGGGTATATTCGGAATTGTTCTATCCTGAAGAAACTTCTACTTCATATATCATGACCAAGATATGTAATAAATTGGCAGAAAAATATGATGTTGAGGTTGTGTGCGGATTTCCTTCTTACGACAAAAATAAAAGCTCCGATTATTTAAAGCTTAACCCCGATATAAAACTGAAAAGAATAAAAAGCTATAGCGGAGATAAAGATAAAACCCTTTCAAGAATTTTAAAACTTCTTTCGCTTTCATTCGGATTTTTTTTTCATTTATTGTTTAAAGTGAAATCTGGAGATAAAATTTTTACGGTTACAAATCCCGCGACATTTCTTGTTTTTGCAAGCATTGTGAAAAGGTTCAAAAAAATAGATGTTACCATACTTGTACATGACGTTTTCCCCGAAAATACATTAGCCGGAGGTTTTGTCGATAATGAAAACAGCTTTAAGTATAAAATAGTAAAAAGTATTTTTGATAAAGCTTATTCTACATTCGATAATGTAATTGTATTGGGACGAGATATGAAAGATATCTTTAATAACAAGCTTAAAAATTTTCATAAAAAGCCGACAATAAGCATTATTGAAAACTGGGCGGATGTAGAAAATATATTTCCTGAAGAAAATATCAGAGGAGCATCTGAAAAAATTGTTTTTCAATTTGCAGGTAACCTGGGATCTATTCAAGGGCTGGATTCTTTAATTGAAATTATCGGAAAAATAGCTAATGATAATCTATCTTTTGAATTTGTAGGAAGCGGAAAAATGAAACCATATCTTGAAGAGTATGTTGAAAAAAACAGACTAAAAAATGTAAGTTTTAAGCCGCCTTATTCAAGAACTCAGCAAAATCAGATCATTAATTCCTGTACAATTGCCATTGTTACACTTTCAGATAAAATGTTAGGATTAGGTGTTCCTTCTAAAACATATAATATTCTGGCAGCAGGAAAACCAATTTTGTATATTGGTGACAAAAGCTCGGAAGTAGCTTTATTGATTGATGAGTATAATATTGGGTATCACTTTAAGCCCGGTCAAAAAGAAGAATTGCTTAATTTCTTTAATCAAATTACTACAAACGAAAAAGAATCTATTAGAATAAAAGGACTAAACGCAAGAAATTTAGCTGTCAGTCATTTTTCTGAAGAAATTATTCTTAATAAATTTAAAAATATTGTATGAAAATATTGATAACGGGAGCAAATGGTTATTTAGGCAGATATTTGAAGAATGAACTTGAAGGTGATTTTGAAATTATAACTCCTGATCTGCGAAAAACTGGCTTTGAAGATTTTAAAGAATCAGATGTTATTATCAATTGTATTGGGAAAACAGGTGATGGTGAAAAAAACATTCCTTATGAACAATATTTGGAGTCAAATTTTAATTCTGTTGTAAAATTATACGATTTCTTTGAGAAATCTGATGCCCAACTTTTAATACACTTCAGCAGTATTGCTGCCGTTGAAGAATTAATGAGTGATAGTAATCTTAGCGAAGATGCTCCATGTAATCCGATATCTCATTATGGAATTACAAAAAGAAAAGCGGAAGAATTTTTATTGGAAAAAATTAATTTTACAGATAAAAAAATTACTTTATTAAGACCTACAAGAATTCACGGTCCTCAGGATAAAGGAACTATTTTTCAACTTTACAATTTTTTGAGAAAGGGAATTCCATATCCGTTTGCTTCTTATGATAATAATAGAAGTTTTTTAGCAGTCGATAATCTTGTTTTTTTTATAAAAGGGATAATTTCTAAGAAAAAAACTATTCCTTCCGGAATATATAATGTAAATGATGATGAAGGACTCTCTACTTTGGAAATTATCGAAAGCTTCAGGCAGCACGGAGAGATTAAAGTAAAAAAACTCTTTATTCCGAGATTTGTATTTGGTACGTTTGCAAAAATTGGAGATATGCTGAAATTACCCTTTAATTCAAACACACTAGGAAAAATTACGATGAGCAGAATTGTCTCTAATAGCAAGATTAAAAATGCCTTAGGAATTGAAAAACTTCCCGTATCTGCAAAGGAGGGTTTAATAAAAACAATTAAAAGTTTCCAATTAAAGTAATGGAATATATTTTAGTCACAATTATATTATTTATCTCAATAGTGGTTTATTTTAAAATTGCAGATAAATACAATATTATAGATAAACCAAATCATAGAAGCGCACACACACAGATTACACTTCGTGGAGGAGGTATTATTTATCCAATTGCCTTTATTGTTTTTTGTCTTTTTAATCTAACCGAAGCAATAGATAATTATGGGTCGTTTGGTTTGGGATTACTCGCGATTTGTACTGTAAGTTTTATTGATGATGTGAAAACACTCTCCAATAGAATTAGGCTTTCTATCCATTTAATCTCGGTGGTTTTATTACTTTATTTTACGGGAGCATTCGTTTTGATGCCATTTTGGGTTTGGCCCATTTTATTCATTTTGATCATAGGTACGTTGAATGCGTATAATTTTATGGACGGAATTAATGGAATGACCGGTGCTTACAGCTTAGTTACATTAAGCTCAATACTGTACATCAATAAAAATGTTATCCCGTTTACGGATGAAAATTTTATTTTGTATCCTATTTTAGCGTGTATGGTTTTTCTGTTTTTTAACTTCAGAAAAAAAGCAAAATGTTTTGCGGGAGATGTAGGAAGTATGGGAATTGGGTTTTGGGTTATAGGTTTGATTACTTTACTTATTATGAGAACGGGTGAATATAAATTCATCTTATTACTTTCAATTTATGGAATGGAGGTTGTTTTAACGATTATTGAAAGAATTTTATTGAAAGAGAACATTTTCGAAGCACACAGAAGACATCTATATCAGCTTTTTGCTAATGAGAAGAAAGTTTCTCATTTGATAATTAGTTCTGTATATACCTTTTTTCAATTCATAGTAAATATATTTTTAATAAATTCGCAATTTCCCATATGGGTGATAATTTCACTTATTTTTATCCCGCTTGGTGGTCTTTATTTAGGGCTAAAATGGAGTTTGAAAAAACAATATAATCTCTAGAAAACAAAATAAATTATGAAAATTAAAGAAACTCCATTAAAGGACTGTTATATTATAGAATCCACTGTTATTGAGGATGACAGAGGATACTTCTACGAAAAATTCAATGAAAAAAAATTTGAAGAGCTTACAGGAATGAACGGGCATTTTGTTCAGGACAATATTTCAAAATCCTCTTATGGAGTTCTTCGTGGTCTTCATTTGCAGAAAGGCGAGCATGCACAGGCTAAATTAGTTTCTTGCTTGGAAGGAAAGGTGTATGACGTCGCTGTTGATTTACGAGAAAATTCATCTACTTTCGGAAAATGGTTCGGAATTGAGTTAACTCCGGAAAATAAACTTCAGTTATATATACCAAGAGGTTTCGGGCACGGATTTTCAGTGTTAAGTGAGACTGCTATTTTTGCTTATAAATGTGATAACTTTTACAATAAAGAGTCTGAAGGGAGTGTAATTTGGAATGATTCTGAATTAAATATTGACTGGAAATTGCCGTTAGACGCTGTCCAATTGTCGGAAAAAGACCGTGTATTACCCACATTTTCAGAAAGAAACTTTTAATAGGATATTGAAAACCACTTCATTGAAGTGGTTTTTATTTTTTAATTCAAACCTTTCAATATTTTGTATCTTTGCAAACTCAAAATCAAAAAGATGCGCACAAAATCTGTAGGTAAGAAGAAAATCAATGTGGTAACCCTTGGATGTTCCAAGAATGTTTATGATTCTGAAGTTTTAATGAGTCAGCTGAAAGCTAATGGCAAAGAGGTTGTTCACGAGGACAGAGGAGATATTGTAGTGATTAATACCTGCGGGTTTATCGATAATGCTAAAGAAGAATCGATTAACACCATCCTTGATTATGTAGATGCCAAAAACAGAGGCGAAGTTGAAAAAGTTTTTGTTACCGGATGTCTTTCTGAAAGATATAAGCCGGATTTAGTAAGAGAGATCCCTGATGTTGATCAGTATTTCGGAACAAGAGATCTTCCTATTTTGTTAAAACACCTAGGTGCTGATTATAAGCATGAATTGGTGGGAGAAAGATTGACCACTACGCCGAAACATTATGCGTATCTTAAAATTTCTGAAGGTTGCGACAGACCTTGTTCTTTTTGTGCAATTCCATTAATGAGAGGGGGGCACGTGTCAACCCCTATTGAAAAATTAGTCCTTGAAGCTCAAAAGTTAGCTAAAAAAGGAACTAAAGAATTGATTTTGATTGCTCAGGATCTTACGTATTATGGTTTAGATATTTACAAAAAACGCGCTCTGGGAGATTTATTAAAGGAATTGGTAAAAGTAGAAGGAATCGCATGGATTCGTCTTCATTATGCCTTCCCAAGCGGTTTCCCTGAAGATGTTTTAGATATCATTCGTGAAGAACCTAAAATATGTAATTATATTGATATCCCGCTTCAACATATCAACTCAGATTTATTGAAGTCCATGAAGAGAGGCACTTCTCATGAAAAAACCAATGCGCTTTTAGGTAAATTCAGAGAAAAAGTTCCTGACATGGCCATCAGAACAACTCTTATTGTCGGTTACCCCGGCGAAACAGAGGAAATCTTCCAGGAGTTGAAAGAGTGGGTAAGGACGCAGAAATTCGATCGATTAGGTTGTTTTACCTATTCTCATGAAGAAAATACAGGTGCGTATGTATTGGAGGACGATATTCCACAGGAAACTAAAGAAGCGAGGGTAGAGGAGATTATGGAGCTGCAGTCTCAAATCTCATGGGAGAAAAATCAGGAGAAAATCGGGAATATATATAAATGCATATTTGATAGAAAGGAGGGCAATTATTTTGTCGGAAGAACAGAATATGACTCTCCGGACGTAGACAATACGGTATTGGTGTCTGCAGAAAATACCTATATTTCGATTGGAGATTTTGCGGAGGTAAAAATCACCTCTGCTGAGGAATTTGATCTTTATGGTGAATTAATTTAAGTATTTGCTTTTTTTATATCACAACCTATAGAAAATTACTAACGTTTTTCTACGCTGAGTATCGTATTAATAAAACTTAATACATCATATCATTAGATTGGTATGATTTTAATTGACTGGTATTCAGATTTTTAATTTTTGATTTTAGTATTTTTTATAATTTTTTTAAAAGATCATAATGAAATTAAAAAATTAAATCATAAATTTGCAACAAGAATAGTTTTTTGTACATGCTATTTGTTGAAAATTAAAGGATTAACAATGTCGAAAATCAGAAGCGGAATGGTTTTTGATTTGACGTATTTAGGATTTTGATTTTTAAAGTAAGCACAAGTTGGAATCGATAGATTTCATGGTATAAAAAATTATTGGTGAAAAAAATGTAATTAAAATCTTTAAAAACTTATGAAAAAATTTTTATTCACAGCAACAATGCTTGTTTGTTTCGCAGCGTTTTCCAACGCGCAGCAAGGACGAGTTGGTATTAATACTACCACGCCTGCAGCTACTTTAGATGTGGCAGCCAACACTGCTGACGCTACCAGACCCGATGCGTTACTAGTCCCTCGTATGACAAGAGCTCAATTAGAAGCTAAGAATGCCGCTTATGTAGACGGCACAGCCGGTACTCCGAGTACTCAGAATGGTGCATTGGTTTTTGTTACTGGTTTAGGAGGTACAGGAACAGGAAAGACAGTTAATGTTACAGCTCCAGGATTTCACTACTATGATGGTACGGCAGGTAATAATGTTTGGAGACCGTTTGGAGGGGGAACACCTGTAAACCCTGCTTTAGTTGTTTCAGCAGTTCAGACAGCAAGCTATGTAGTTCCAACTACAGAAGATATTATTCTGTTTAATGTTAGTATTACAGGCCAGACTGTTACATTGCCTACAACGGGTATACCTGTAGGAAAAAGATTGTATATTTCAAACAGCGGTGATCAAACAATAGATATTATACCTGCTCCTAGAGAAACAGCAAATACATCTATTCCGACTCAGCAAGCTACAATATTAATTTATTTAGGAGGTACTGGTGCAGGATCATGGTCATATTTATCTGGTTACTAATTGTATAACATTTTAAAAATTCAATTATGAAAAATTTCACAAATAAATTTTTGGCTGTTATACTAATGACAGCTGGTGTAAGCTACTCTTTTGCTCAAGTAAGAATTGTAAATACTTCGGCAAACCCTTCAATTGCTAATAGTTCTGCATTTATTGATGCATCTTCAAATACGAGTACGAACCCAACCACTAATGTCGGTAAAGGTTTAATATTTCCTAGAGTGGATCTTACTACTTTTACTGCTTTTAACCCTGCTGGTCCTGGTGGTGTAGGTATTCCAAATAATTATCCTACTCGTTTTGATGGTATGATCGTTTATAATACTGCTACTTCTGGCGTTGCTGGCATAGGTGCTACATCTCAATCTTTGTTCGCAGGTTTTTGGTACTATGATAATAAATCAACTACAGTGAATGGTGGTACATGGAGACCGATCGTAGGTAATGGTGCTAAAGAGAATATCTTAACCACAGAAACAGTTACTAACAGAATGGTAAACAACGCTCAGATTTATGGGATTAAAGGAACTTTCACTACAACTGCAGGTAGTACTGCTGTGACAATTCCTGCTCCAGCTGGTATTACTTCGATGTATGGTATTACCATCTATAAGGCTGGCACAAATACGGTGTATGCAAGAGAGTTATATTCTTATGATACTACTAGTGGTGCGGCTGTTACTGGTTCTCCTAGTATGTCTGTAGTATATCCTACAGGAACGTATGATTATGTATTAGAATATTTGAAATAGTAATATTTAAATCAAATAAAAACAAAAAACCAATGAAATTTTTCATTGGTTTTTTGTTTTTATACAATAGGATAGACTTATTTGGGTTCAATCTCAAAACTTTGGGGGAATTGTTTAGGTGTTTTATTTCCCACAGATACCAGGGTTTTCATATACTGCTGATATTTTTTTGCTTAATCTTAGTGGTCTTTCATCAAAAGAGCAGCCTGGGGACATTTAAAACGGATACTTGTTAAAAAAACTCAGTGGACTTAATGTTCAATATTTTAGGTTTAATAAAAATCAATCGGCGGTATCTACATAGTCATTCCTTAAAAACCAAGTAATATTTTGATTATCAGTTTTATGCACTTATATTTCGTAAAAAATCGTTGTAAAAAATTGCAATAAATTGTATTTTTAGGATATAAAAAGTGGCAAAATGTTAGGCAAAATAAGAGAGGATTTACAGCAGAATTTATTCAAGACCAGGCTTACGGAGCTTATTAATATGGAGCATCCGGTGGTAAAATTAGCTGGGGAGATTTCCTGGGATAAAATGGAGTCAGAGTTTGAGAAATTATTTTCAGAAAACGGAAGACCTTCTATTGCTATCCGTAAAATAGCAGGAATGCTTTTGCTCAAGGAAATGTTTAAAGAAAGTGATGAAAGTGTAATAGAGAGATGGATTGAGAATGCGTATTGGCAATATTTTACCGGAGAAACCTTTTTCCAGACAGAGCAGCCTTTCGATCCGAGCAATTTTGTACACTTCAGAAAAAGAATTGGAGATAAGGGTTTGGAATTTCTTTTGGGACAAAGCGTTTCTCTCCATCCCAAAGCCAAAACAGAAGATGAAGTTCAGGTAGATACGACGGTTCAGGAGAAGAACATTACCTTTCCTACCGATGCCAAATTAGCAAAAAAAGTAATCGACAATTGTAGAAAAATAGCAGAAAAAGAGAGCGTTGTACAAAGACAAAGCTACAGAAGAGTGAGCAAACAATTATTGCGGGACGCTTTTTTTGGACATCATCCCAGAAGACAGAAGAAGGCAAAAATGGCGAGGAAAAAGCTCAGGACGATTGGTAAAAGAGTTCTTCGGGAATTGGAAAGAAAACTTCCTAAAGATGTTTTGAAAGGCTACGAAGACGTTTTTAAAATTTACCTTAAAGCACTCACCCAAGAACGTACCACGAAAGATAAAATTTACAGTCTTCACGAGCCACAAGTTGCGTGTATTGCGAAAGGAAAATCGGGAAAAGCATACGAGTTTGGGACAAAAGTAGCAGTAGTAAGAGGTCGGAAAACAGGGATCATCAGCTCGGTAAAGAGATTTTCTGGCAATCCTCACGATAGTAAAACTCTTGAAGAATCATTGGCACAGAGTGAGAGGGTAAGAAAATCCGTTGGCGGAACAAGACCTACGAAAGCCACTACAGACAGAGGATTTAAAGGAATCAAAGAAGTGGAAGGAACAGCAATTTTGCTTCCCGCAAAAAAAGAAAAAACAAAATATGGGCAACAAGTAGCCAGATTAAGATTCCGGGCAAGAGCAGCCATAGAACCTTGTATCTCTCATTTAAAAAGAAACCACTCCTTAGGATTAAACTTCCTGAAAGGAGTGGCTGGAGATATTAATAATGCATTATTAGCAGGGATTGGATACAATTTGAAGATGAGATTGAATCAAATCAAACAACAAATTCTTCTTTGGCTCGAACTTGTTCTCCGAATCTTTTTAGGCAAATATAATTTTCAAAGTCAAAAAACAGCTTTTTAAGGAGCGACTACATAATCTGCTAGAACAAAAGATTGACATTAAAATTTAGGCTCAGATTTTTTTAAGCTTTTTAAATGCTTGACATTAGATCAACAGTATCATCTGTGGAAATCCCTGGGAAGTAAAAATCAAATTCCTATTTTAACTTTCAAACGATCTAAACTTTTTGCTCAGTCCCCAATTTTTACGCTTGGAACTTTAATATGTGGATAAATATTCTTAAAATATTTATTTACTTGATAATCAAGTGTTTTTAAAATTAAAAAATTTAAATTATGTTTTAATTAGTTAATTTTATTAACTTTTTAAGCTGTATTTTAACGTTTTTTAACAATGTCGTTTAAATCCCCTATTAATAGGCAGTTACAGATGTAGTTAACACAGAATTGATTTTTCGTTAACATATTTTAACAAATGGAATAGGCTCATTAGAACTTTACTGATACATTTGCCAAGTCAAAACCAATAAAAGTTCAAAATGATGAAAAGATTCATTCTCGTAATCATAATGATGATTTCAACCTTTGGTATCTATTCTTTCAAGAATAATGCCATAGATGCGAAAAAAACAAGTTATGCATCGTTCTACCACGATAAGTTTAATGGTAGAAAAACAGCCAGCGGAGAAATTTTTGATAACTCAAAATTTACTGCAGCTAACAGAACGCTTCCATTCGGGACTAATGTAAAAGTTACTAACCTGAATAATGGTAAAGAGGTAATTGTGAAGATTAATGATAGAGGGCCTTACCATTCTGCAAGAGCTTTAGATATGTCTAAAGCCGCGTTCGATGAAATCGGAAATATCGATCACGGTACCATTCCGGTAGAATATGAAATTGTCGATTAAAATTTATGATTTTAAATTAAAAAAGCCAACTGAGAAGTTGGCTTTTTGCTTTGTTTTAAAGGGGATCAAATACAAAAGTTGGGATCAAGTACAAAATTTGGGGACTAGGCAAAAGAGTTTAGATACTATAAGGTGAGATTTTTTGCTCTCGCAGATTTTGCAGATGATGCAGATTCTTTTCCTTACACTTTACATATTGAACACGAAGCCCCGCCAAGTTTTTTGACAACTCCCGTTTTTAAGTCTGACCTAGCCGTTCTATTGATAAAAAGACCGGAAGGGTGAAGCAAAGAAAATCAACGATATCATCTGTGAAAATCTTTGCGATCCGTGGGAAATAAAAATATTCGTGCATTCGTGGCGATTATTTTTCAGCCCTCCATTTTATCGAAGATAAAATCCTTGCGCCTTAAAAACATAGAGTATTAAAAAATGTCTTTGCGTCTTTGCGAAAAGCCAACAGAGACAGCAGCATCTGTGAAAATCCGTCATATCTGTAGGAAATAAAAATATTCGTGCATTCGTGGCAAAAAAATACATCTAAACAATTTCTCCCCAAGTTTTGAAACTGATCCTTTAAAGGTCTAATTCTACTAAGGCAGGACAATGGTCGGAATGCACCGCTTCTTTTAGAATAACGGCCCTCGAAAGCTTATCTTTTAAAGCATAACTGGTAAAGTTATAATCTAATCTCCATCCTTTATTTCTTTCCCGGGAATTTTGTCTGTAGCTCCACCAGGTGTAATTATCCGGTTCATTATTAAAAAATCTGAAAGAATCAATTAATTCACATTCATTAATAAAATCGGTCATCCATTCCCTCTCCATCGGTAAAAACCCTGAAACATTCTTTAAGCCGATCGGATTGTGAATATCAATCGCTTGATGACAGATGTTAAAATCCCCTGAAATAATTAAATGAGGAATGGTCTTTTTTAATTCTTTAATATAAGCGAGAAAATCGTGGCAAAACTGCATTTTGAAATCCAGCCTTTCGATATTTGAAGCAGAAGGAACATATACTGAAATTGCAGAGAATCCGTCGAAATCCGCACGAATGATTCTTCCTTCATTATCGTAGCTCTCTATACCGCAACCATATTCCACATGATTAGGCTTTATTTTAGACGCAATTCCTACGCCGCTGTAGCCTTTTCTCTTTGCCGAATGCCAGTAACTGTAATATCCCAGATTTTCAAGACTTTCGATATCAATCTGGTCGGTTCCGGCTTTGCTCTCCTGAATACAGATCACATCAGGATCTGCAGTTGTAAGCCAGCCTAAAAAATCTTTTGTAAAAGCAGCTCTTATGCCGTTTACATTATAGGTAATTAATCTCATGCTTCAAAAATAAAAAAAAACAGCCGGAAAAAACCCTCTCGGTCTTTTCCGGCTCAACCCAAAATGGAATAAACTATGAAAAAACTATTTGGGTTCTAATATACTGATCGGAATAATACACTCTTCCAGTGAAATTCCTCCATGTTGATAGGTCTCTTTATAATAATTCACGAAGTGATTATAGTTCTTAGGATAAGCTAAAAAAGTATTGTTCTTGGCGAAGATATATTTTGAACTTAAATTTCCTTTAGGTAAAAATAATTTTTCAGGGTTTGTTACTGCCCATACATCGCGGTCATCATACGTTAAGCTTTTACCTGTTTTGTATCGGATATTGGTAGAGGTCTCTCTGTCACCTACCACTTTACTTGGTTTTTTTACATATACGGTGCCGTGGTCGGTTGTAATCACCAGTTTAAAGCCGCTTTCCGCAGCCGTTTTAATGATTTTTAATAAAGATGAATTCTCAAACCAGTTCAATGTCAGAGATCTGAAGGTCTTGTCATCACGAATCAACTGGTCAACAATATGATTATCTGTTTTCGCGTGAGACAGAATATCGATAAAGTTGTACACAATTACCAAAAGATCATTATTTTTATGCTGATTAAAATCGTCGTATATTTTTCTTTCAAAATCAGCATTCAAAACTTTTAAATACTTCATTGATTTTGAACTTAAACCAATTCGTTTCATTTGATCTTCCAGGAAATCACGCTCGAATTCATTTTTGTTTCCTTCTTCATTATCATTGAACCATTTATCCGGAAAGCGCTTTTCGATTTCAGAAGGCATTAAACCTGCGAAAAAAGAGTTTCTGGCATACTGGGTTGCCGTTGGTAGTATACTGTAATAGTAATCTTCAGACGATTTTCGGTAATATTTGGTAAATAAAGGTTCAATTACTTTCCACTGATCATACCTTAGGTTGTCGATCATCAACAGGAGAACCTTGTCTTTCTCCACCTCAGGTTTTACCTTTTCTTTGAAAAGGGTATGGCTCATCAGAGGTTTATCGTGATGGTGCAGCCACTCTTCATAATTGTTCTCTATAAATTTGGCAAACTGAATATTCGCTTCTTCCTTCTGGCTTTGGAGAAGGTCGGCAAATTCACTATCGGCTACCTTGTCAAATTTTATTTCCCAATTTACTATTTTCTTATAATATTCAGCCCATTCCTGATACGTTCGTAGATAAGAGAGCTCCATCGAGAGTTTTCTAAATTCCTGCTGGTACTGTAATATGGTTTTCTGCTCTACGAGATTATCTTGCTGAAGGTTTTTCTTTAATGATAATAAAATCTGATTCGGATTTACAGGCTTCAGGATATAATCTGCGATCTGGGAACCAATAGCTTCCTCCATGATATGCTCTTCCTCGCTTTTCGTAACCATAACGATTTTCAGCGAATTATCCTTATCCTTGATCATCGGGATTGCTTCAAGTCCCGAAATTCCCGGCATATTCTCATCGATAAGTGTCAATGCGAATTTTTCTGAATCCATAAGCTCTAAAGCCTCGTTTACGTTATTAACAGGGGTTACGTGATACCCTTTTTTCTCTAGGAATACGATATGAGGTTTAAGTAAATCTATTTCATCATCAATCCATAATATTTTTTCCGACATACTATTTTTTTTACATGGTTTATGGTATCAAATTGCTGACCAATTCTTTCTAAAATCTCCTAAAAATAGAAGGATCTTACGTTAAATAATAGTTAAAAAGAAATACATGGTTCACTCAGTAACTTGAATGGATGAAGATATAATTTTTAATGCGTTAATGAAAGATTTTATTGATAAAAATTAATTGACATATCGCCATTGGGCAACAGATAAAATAACGTTGCAGGGTACGGTTCTTTTAATGAAAATTTAATGGATCTTCAATTTTAAATTTCCTAACTTTGTTTACTAATCAGACTTTTTATGCAGAATAAGCTAAAAATCATTAATGATCCTGTTCACGGTTTTATCAGAATTCCATACGAAATTTTATTTGACATTATAGAACATCCCTATTTTCAGAGATTAAGAAGAATCGGGCAGACCGGACTTTTAAATCTTATATTTCCGGGGGCGACACATACCCGGTTTCATCATGCACTGGGGGCGATGCACCTTATGGTGACAGCACTGGATACCTTAAAACAGAAAGGAGTGAAAATTTCTGAAGAAGAAGAGAAAGGAGCGATGTTGGCGATTTTAATGCATGATATTGGTCATGGTCCGTTTTCTCATGCATTGGAAAGTATGTTGATGGATGACTGGCATCATGAAAATCTGTCATTATTACTGATGAACCGGCTAAATATTGAGTTTGAAGGTCAGCTTTCTGTTGCAATAGAAATGTTTCAGGGTCAATACCATAGAAAATTTTTCAATCAGCTTATTTCTTCACAACTGGATGTAGATAGACTTGATTATTTAAAGCGGGACAGTTTCTTTACCGGTGTTTCCGAAGGAAATATTAATACCCAGCGAATTATTTCTATGATGAATGTATGTGAAGAAGGCGAACTGGTGATTGATGCCAAAGGTGTTTATTCCATAGAAAATTTCTTAACTGCCAGAATGTTCATGTATTGGCAGGTATATTATCACAAAACTTCGGCGTTAGCGGAATTTATTTTAGTTAAAGTTTTAGAAAGGGCTAAATATCTAGTTTCTCAGGGGTTTGAACTGCCGGCCTCCGGTAATTTAAACTACTTTTTACATCGTGGAAAAGCCGCTGCCTCCGATGAAGATGTGGAAAGATTCACTCAGTTGGATGATAATGATATTATTCAGGCGATGAAATTGTGGCAGAATTCTGAAAACTATGTCTTATCTTACTGGTGTAAATGTGTGATTCAGCGAAATTTACCGAAAACAATTATTTCATCACATCCGTTTGAAGCAAAATTTATTGAGGAAAAAATAAAAAATGGGAACGAAATTTTAGGAATTGATAATGCAAATGAAGTGGTTCATGAAATTACACGAAAACTTCTTCCTTATGATACCGAAAAACAACCTATTTATTTATTGCAGAAAGACGGTACAAAATTGAGACTCGATGAATCCGAGGACCAGCTTTTATCAGGCTTAATTGTGAATAAAACGATAAGATACATCCTAACCTTTCCGAGAGAAAACGCAACCGGAAATCTTAAAGTATATTAAAATTGTTAATCCTAAAATTAAAAAATGTTTGCGAATTATAGAATTTCTTATCTTTGCAGAATATGGAATTTACAGCTTCGCAAATTGCAAGTTTTATTGACGGAAAAATAATAGGCGACGAAAATGCGCTTATTAAAGGGGTTTCACCTATTGAAGGTGGGGAATCCGGGCACCTTTCTTTTATAGCACAGGATCGGTTTGCCCATTTTTTAGATACCTCCAACTGCTCCGTTCTTATTGTTTCTGAAAATCTCTTAACAAAAGATACGTATACGCCCACCATCATTGCTGTAAAGGATGCTTACCTTGCTTTTCAGATTCTGATGAATTTATATCAGGAGATGCAGGGGCGAAAACAGGGCATTGAGGACGGCTCATCTATTCACGATACAGTAGTCATCGGTGAAAATGTGTATATCGGGGCGTTTACCTATGTTTCCGAAAAAGCGAAAATTGGTGAAGGTACCCAGATCTATCCCCAGGTATATATCGGTAAAGGAGTAAAAATTGGTAAAAACTGTAAAATTGACAGTGGTGCCAGAATTTATGACTATTGTATTATCGGGGATAACTGCGTAATTCATTCCAATACCGTAATCGGAGGAGACGGTTTTGGTTTTCAGCCTACAGCCGAAGGATTTAAAAAAATTCCCCAGCTGGGAAATGTCATCATTGAAGATGATGTGGAAATCGGTTCTAACTGTAGTATCGACAGAGCAACGATTGGTTCTACCATGATTGGGAAAGGCACCAAAATCGATAATCTAATTCAGATCGCCCATAATGTGAAAATCGGCCAGAATAATGTCATTGCGGCTCAGGCAGGAATTGCAGGTTCAACCGTTATCGGCGACTGGAACCAGATCGGAGGTCAGGTAGGGGTGGTAGGACACATTAAAATCGGAAATCAGGTGAAAATTCAGGCCCAGAGTGGTGTGAATTCAAGTGTAAATGATAAAGAAACCTTGTACGGCTCGCCGGCAATAAGCTATAACGACTACCTGAGAAGTTATGTACATTTCAGAAATCTTCCTGAAGTCGTAAAAAGAATAAATAATCTTGAGAATACCTCAAAAGATCATACTAATGAGTGATATGCAAAAAACACTTCAGCAAGAGGTAACTCTTTCTGGAATTGGCCTTCATACTGGTAAAGAAGTAAAACTAACCATTAAACCTGCTAAAGAAAATACAGGTTTTATATTTGTAAGAACAGACCTTGAGGGACATCCTCAGGTTGAGGCAGATGTGAATTATGTTGTGGCAACAGAAAGAGGGACAACATTAGAAAAGCTGGGGGTAAAAATTACAACCTGCGAACATCTTTTAGCTGCTCTGGTGGGCTGCGATGTTGATAACGCAATTTTGGAAATGAATGCGGCCGAACCTCCCATCTTGGACGGATCTTCCAAATTCTTTGTCGAAGCTATTGAAAGTGTTGGAGTGGTAGACCAGAATGTTGCAAGAGAATATCTTGTGATAAAAGAAGTTCTTACCTATAGTGATCCGGCTACCGGTTCGGAGATCACCATTATTCCTTCAGATAATTACGAGGTAACCACAATGGTTGATTTTGGAACTAAAGTTTTAGGTACCCAGAATGCCACCTTAAAAAATATTTCCGAGTTTAAAGAAGAAATCTCATCGGCAAGAACGTTCAGTTTCCTGCACGAGCTGGAGATGCTTTTAGATCATGGTTTAATTAAAGGGGGAGACATTTCCAATGCAATTGTTTATGTAGATAAGGACCTGACTCCGGATACAACAGAAAAATTAAAGAAAGCTTTCGGAAAAGACAATGTTTCTATACGTCCGAACGGAATTCTTGATAATTTGAATTTAAACTACCCGAACGAAGCGGCAAGACATAAATTACTGGATGTAATTGGTGATTTAGCGTTGGCAGGAGTGAAAATAAAAGGGAAAGTAATTGCCAATAAACCGGGACATTTCGTAAATACTCAATTTGCCAAAAAACTGAACCGCCAATGGAAATTGCAAAAAAAGAAAAACGTTCCTGATTTTGATTTAACAAAAGAGCCTGTGTTCGATATCAATGGAATTATGAAGTTGATGCCTCACAGACCCCCGTTCTTATTGATCGATAAAATTCTTGAGCTTTCAGATTCTCACGTGGTAGGTTTAAAAAATGTAACAATGAATGAGCCTTTCTTCGTTGGTCATTTCCCTAAAGAACCTGTAATGCCAGGAGTTTTACAGGTGGAAGCTTTAGCACAGACCGGTGGGATTCTGGTATTGGCAAGCGTTCCGGATCCGGAAAACTATTCTACCTATTTCATTAAAATTGACAAAGTGAAATTTAAGAGAAAAGTGGTGCCGGGAGATACCATTATTTTTAAAATTGAGCTTATAGAGCCTATAAGAAGAGGTATTGTTCATATGCAGGGCTACGGATATGTTGGAGATGCAGTAGCAGTGGAAGCGGAGCTGATGGCTCAAGTTGCAAAAAATAAAATTGATTAAATGATTCATCAATTAGCAGCCGTAGATAAACGTGCGAAAATCAGCAAAAATGTGGTAGTAGAACCATTTACTACCATCGCTGCAGATGTTGAGATAGGAGAAGGAACTTGGATTGGTTCTAATGTTACCATTATGGATGGAGCAAGAATCGGGAAAAATTGTAAAATTTTTCCCGGAACTGTTATTTCTGCTATTCCGCAGGACCTTAAATTTGATGGTGAAGATACACAAACAATCATTGGGGATAATACCACGCTTAGAGAATGTGTAACCGTTAACAAAGGAACAAAAGCCCTGGGATATACAAAGGTAGGAGATAACTGTCTCATTATGGCTACTTCTCACGTTGCTCACGATTGTATCATTGGTAATAATGTTATTATTGCCAATGGATGCGGTATTGCAGGCCATGTCGAGATTGGTGACTATACAGTAATGGGAGGCCTATCCGCAGTTCAGCAGTTCGGGAAAATAGGGAAACATACCATGATCTCGGGAGGTTCATTAATCAGAAAAGATATTCCGCCTTATATTAAAGTGGGAAGGGAACCTATCTCTTACGCGGGGATCAATTCTGTGGGACTCAGAAGAAGAGGCTTCAGTAATGAAAAAATCTTTGAAATTCAGAAAATCTACAGATATATTTTTCAAATGAAAATGAATGTGACCCAGGCATTGGTATATATTGAAAAAGAAATGCTTCCAACAGCGGAAAGAGATGAGATCCTTCAGTTCATTCAAAATTCACCTAGAGGTATCGTAAAGGGATACGGAACAGGTAAAGAAAGAGAGTAATTTTAGTAAAGTATAAATGAAAAATGCAATCCTGCTTATTATATTTTCAGCGATAAACCCATTGTTAGGCCAGCAAACAGAAGGTTTAAAAATTATTAAAGAAAGCAGAATGTCAATGGAGAGAATAATCCCATCAAAATCCAGTGACAGCCTTGCTAAAAATAATTTAAATAATAGTCTGAAGCAGAATACGGTAGGCAGTGGTTCTATTTGGGGGACAACCCATTCATATCAATCTGACGTACAGACGAACGTGAACAGGCTGCAAAATAATGTAAATGCATTTAATAATAATTTATACAACCGAATGCCAATGCAAGGGCAGGGAATACAGTTTAATAAAAGAAAATAATATAAAAAATTAATGGCAACAAGTAACGATATCAGAAAAGGACTTTGTATTGAATACAGCAATGATATTTTTAAAGTAATCGAGTTTCTTCACGTAAAACCAGGTAAAGGTCCTGCTTTCGTAAGAACAAAATTAAAATCAGTAACCAATGGAAAAGTTATTGATAACACTTTTTCTGCAGGTCATAAAATCGAGGAAGTGAAAGTGATCACCAGAAAGTTCCAGTATCTTTATGATGATGAGAACGGATTCCACTTCATGAATAATGATGACTTCTCTCAATTGTATTTAAATAAAGAAATGATTGAAAACTCAAACCTGATGAAAGCAGGGGAAGAAGTAACAATCATCCTGAAAGAGGCTGATGAGACTCCGCTTTCTGCTGAATTGCCACAATCTGTTTATCTTGAAGTTGTGGAGGCCGATCCGGGGGTGAAAGGTAACACAGCGACCAATGCTCTTAAAAATGCAATCGTTGAAACGGGAGCTAGAGTAATGGTTCCTTTGTTCATTGAGCCGGGAGATAAAATTAAAGTGAGCACTGAAGACGGTTCTTACTTAGAAAGAGTAAAAGAATAATTATTTTACGATATCATGAAGCTGGAAGTATCACAACTTTCAGCTTTCATTTTTTAGGGCAGCTATTTCCATCCTCCGTTCCCGCTTTTTTGTTTGACTTCTCAAGTGAAACGAAAAGAGCTCCACAGAGGCTGGACTGCAAATGTAAACCGCAAAAAACTTTGTCAAAGTTCCAAACTTTGACAAAGTTGATAACCAAACATCATTTAAAGACATGACGTTTCATCAGCCACAAAAACTGAAAACGATAGCTGAAATTATCGGCGCAAAATTCCTGGGTTCAGAAGATTTTGAAGTATTGGGAACCAACGAAATTCATAGAGTAAGACCAGGTGATATCGTTTTCGTAAATCATCCGAAATACTATGATAAAGCATTAAATTCTGCGGCAACCATAATCTTGATCGACAAAGAAGTTGAATGTCCTGAAGGCAAAGCATTATTGGTTTCAGATGATCCTTTCAGAGATTTCAATAAAATCAATACACACTTTACGAGAATTTATAATTTTACGGAAGAGCTTCATGATGCAGAAATTGGGGAAGGCACAAAAATCCATCGTACAGCCGTTATCGGAAACAATGTTGTGATAGGAAAAAATACGCTTATTTTTCCAAATGTTGTCATTGGTGACAGAACAGTGATAGGAGACAATGTAGTGATCCAGTCAAACACGGTTTTGGGTGGGGACGCATTTTATTACCGTAAACTCGATGGAAATTTCGACCGTTTAATTTCTGTCGGAAATGTGGTGATCGAAAACAATGTGGAAATCGGAAACGGATGCACCATCGACCGTGGCGTTACAGATTCTACGGTAATTGGAGAAGGTTCAGTATTAGATAATCAGATCCAGATCGGACATGATACCATTATTGGTAAAAAATGTCTGATTGCTTCCCAAGTGGGAGTTGCCGGATGTTGTGTCATTGGTGATGAAGTCACACTGTGGGGACAAGTAGGTATCGCGTCTGGCAATACAATCGAAAGCGGATCTGTACTGTTAGGCAAAACGGGTGTCAACAGAGACCTTCAAAAAGGAACATACATTGGTATGTTTGCCGAGGATTATAAAACGTATCTTAAAAAGGAAGTGAAATTGAGAAATTTATAATGAAAAAATTATGCTATCTATTCATTTTTATTTCGATTATTACTTTTGGCCAAAAAACTGAAATTGATGCCAAAGAACCATGAATGACGGAAACGTTATAAACACAAAAATTCCTTTCAGTGTTAATATGTTTGACTTGAATCAAATTAACGAGTTATCTGTTTCCGATAAAAAAGTTACTTTGTTAGAAGATGGAAAAAAAGTTAGATATGCAGCTTCAGATATTCAAAAAATTGAATTTACCGACCTTAAAAATAAGGAAAGAGTTTTTGTTCATGCTTTTGATTATCAAAAATTTTTAATAGAGCAGTTATATGACGGGAAAATTAAATGGTACAGGAGTTATCGCGCCAACAGCTATGACGGTTCGGTACAAAGTGCAGATATTCTGTTTAAAAATGGTATAAGGCAGGTACTAAGTCTTCTTGTTAATAACAGAAAAAACTGAAAGCTTTAATGGCAGATAAACCTGAATTAGAGCCTATTATTGAGAAGATTAACTACAATAAACTCAAAGACGAAAATTTGTTAGAGATATTAAAGAAATATGACGAATAAATCAGAATTAAAATTTTTTTTTAACGGCAAATAATCGTTATTTTTGTGAAGATTAATAAAATAATAAATAAATTAAAATTATAATAAAATGTCAATTTTAGTAAACAAAGATTCTAAAGTAATTGTACAAGGATTTACAGGGAACGAAGGTACTTTCCATGCAAGCCAGATGATCGAATACGGAACCAACGTTGTAGGTGGTGTTACTCCGGGAAAAGGAGGTAGCGAGCACTTAGGAAAGCCGGTATTCAATACTGTAGCTGATGCTGTAGTTAAGGCTGGGGCTAACGTAAGTATTATTTTCGTACCGCCTGCATTTGCTGCGGATGCCATTATGGAAGCTGCAGAAGCAGGTATCAAAGTTATCGTATGTATTACTGAAGGTATTCCGGTAGCGGATATGGTGAAAGTAAAATCTTATATCGCTGACAAAGACTGCAGATTAATCGGTCCAAACTGCCCGGGAATCATTACTTCTGAAGAAGCTAAAATTGGTATTATGCCAGGTTTCGTTTTCAAAAAAGGAAAAGTAGGTATCGTTTCAAAATCAGGAACTTTAACTTATGAAGCTGCTGATCAGGTGGTAAGAGCTGGTTATGGTATTTCCACAGCAATCGGTATCGGGGGTGACCCAATTATCGGAACGACAACAAGAGAAGCTTTAGAATTATTCATCAACGATCCAGAAACAGAAGCTGTGGTAATGATCGGAGAAATTGGTGGTGGTCTTGAAGCTGAGGCAGCAAGATGGTACAAGGCGAGTGGCTCTACAAAACCAGTTGTAGGTTTCATCGCAGGACAAACGGCACCTAAAGGTAGAACCATGGGACACGCTGGTGCTATCGTAGGGGGGGCTGAAGATACGGCTCAGGCAAAAATGGAGATCATGAGAGAAAACGGAATTAATGTAGTTGATTCTCCTGCTGAAATCGGAGCAACGATCGCAAAAGTTTTAGGATAATTTAAACAAGAACATATGAAAAAATTTTTATTAATCTCCACAATTTCCCTCTCAACTTTATCTTTCGCACAGGAAGGAACTGCCAAAAGTGGTGGTAATTTTTTGAAAAATGTAAGGTTCGGGGTAACCGGGGGGCTTAACTATTCCAGAGTAAAAAATGCGCACAATCCTTCAGGACCAAGATACACCTTTCAGGCAGGTGCATTGGCTTTGATACCGATTGATAAAGCCAACCAGTTTTATATCCAGCCGGAGATATTATATTACGGTGCCGGAGAAACAGGAAAGGACAAAGATGCAAAAGGCGTAGATGGTTATAATGCACGATATGCCAACGATTATCTTAGCGTTCCTGTTTATTTTAAAGGATATTTTTCTGAGGCTGAATCAGAATTCTTTGGATTAGTGGGACCAAGGTTTAACTTCCTGTTAAGCCAGAACGTGAAGGACGTACCGGTGAAAAGACCGTATTACGATCCTGATGTGACTGATCCTAAATATCCTGGAGTAAACGGGAAAGCAAACAGCTTTAACTTTGGAGTAGGATTTGGTATTGGGTATAGTTATAAAAGACAGCTCGAAGTTGCAGTAAAATATGATCTTGGATTATCAGATACCTATAAAGGTTTGAAAAAAGAACCGGGTGGATCTGATAAAAACAAATCAGAGCAGGTGCTGAGCTTAGGACTTACTTATATCTTCAAATAAAAATATTTCATTTGAAAAATAAAAAACTCCCGAGATGTATTTCTCGGGAGTTTTTGTTTTATTTAGTGTCGTGAAAATTGTAAGGTTTGTATAATCCTTTTTTTTTGAATTTACCTTCATAAACCGAATATCGGTAGAGTCTGGTGAAACCCGATGAATACGTATTCAATCATGTTATAAACCCGAGGGGCTGAATAATATAAAGGGAATTTCAAAGATAAAATGGTATACATTTTTGATTTTCAATTTTGCGCCTATCATTTTTGGCGAAACAACGTGAAGTCGAAAAATTTCAAAGATCTCAATTTTAAAAATCTGTTCGCTTAATAATACTCTGCAAAATTGAATAATATTCAAAGCATAGCAACCATCAACCATCAACCATTCTATCCTCTAATCCACTTCCAGATCTCTTTCAGTGTCGCTTTATTTCCATACATTAAAATCCCGACACGGTAGATTTTACCTGCCAGAAAGATCATGAAAACGGTGGTCGCCAAAAGAAGAGTGATAGACAAAACAATCTGCCAGGCAGGAACTCCATAAGGAATTCTTGCAATCATTGCCACCGGAGACGTAAACGGAATGATAGATAGCCAGAAGCCAAGAGGACCGTCAGGATTGTTCATCAAGGAGAAACTTCCGTACATCCCCAGCATCAATGGTAATATCGCAAATAAAGTAAACTGCTGTGTTTCTGTTTCATTATCTACCGCAGAGCCTATGGCTGCATAAATGGAGCTGTAGAAGATATAGCCCAACAGGAAAAATATAATGAAAACAAAGATGATCAAAGGAAAGTTTAATTCTAATAAACTATGGGAAACCTCAGTTCCAATCTTTAAAATATCAAATTTACTCATCATCTCTTCATTTCCTCCAGGAATATTCTTTGGTAGTGAGTTAAATCCGGTATTTAAAACCAAGGCACCGATCACCGACATCGTGATCCAAACAATAAACTGCGTTAAAGCAACCATTGTTACTCCCAGGATTTTTCCCATCATCAGTTCAAAAGGTTTTACCGAAGAAATAATGATTTCCACCACACGGTTGTTTTTCTCTTCCAAAACGCTCCTCATAACCCTCACCCCATAAATGATGATAAACATGAAGGTAACATACATAAGAAGCATGCTTAGGACGCTTTTTACTCCAAAAACAAGATCAGAATCTTCTTTATTATTTTCTGAAACATTAATGGTTTTCAGGGTGAAATTTTTATCCAGATTAACCAGCTTATTCTCTGCAATTCCTAATTTTTTTATCTTTTCTTTTTTGATCACTTCATTGATGTCAGAAATAATTTTCTGTTTGGTTTTAAAACCTATTTTTGAATTAATAATTAACCTCGAATTATTCTGAAGCTCATCAAAATCCTGATCTCTTAATTCCGGTAAAATTAAAATGCCGTTCACTGACTCATTGCCCTTTAAATTGTTCATCTTCGACTTTTCATCGGTGGCAGAAACAAAAATATAATTGAGCTGGTCGTCAGATTTAAGTTGGTTGATAAATAATCCGCTCTTATCCACAACTTCAATAATGTTGTGAGATTCATTGGCTTTGAACATCAAGCCCACCACCGCTCCGAAAGCAATCAGCATAATAGGAGCGAGAAGAGTTAATATAATGAAGGATTTTTTCTTAACCTGCGTCAGAAACTCCCTTTTTGTAATTAAAAAAATATTATTCATAAAATTAAGAGTTATTGCTTACCGCATTTATAAATACTTCATTCATACTCGGGATTTTTTCGTCAAATGACCTTACTTTTCCAACATTCACCAGATCCAGCAATAGATGATTCTGCTCGCTTACATTTTTAATATCAAATGAGGTCAGATTATTTTGATGTGAGAAATTCAAAAGTTCATATTTTTGCTTAAAACTATCAAGTTGGGTATTATCCACATCTGCCAGTGTAATTCCGAAAATATTTTTCTTGAATTTTTCCCGAACATCAAATACCCTTCCGTCGATAATTTTTTTTGAATGATTAATTAAAGCAACGTAATCACACATCTCTTCCACACTTTCCATTCGGTGGGTGGAAAGGATAATGGTTGTTCCGTTATTTTTAAGCTCGATAATCTGATCCTTTATTAAATTGGCATTCACGGGATCGAAACCTGAAAACGGTTCATCAAGAATCAAAAGATGAGGTCTGTGCAGAACGGTTACCACAAACTGAATTTTTTGTGCCATCCCTTTTGAAAGCTCAGAAAGCTTCTTTTTCCACCATTGGTCGATATGTAATTTGTCAAACCATTTTTTTGCTTCATTCAGCGCATCGTTTTTACTCATCCCTTTCAGTTCTCCGAAATAGAGAAGTTGGTCGCCAACGGTCATATTTTTGTACAAACCTCTTTCTTCAGGCATGTACCCTATATCCTTGATATGGTTGGGATTGAGCGCCTGCCCGTTGATTTTAATTTCTCCCGAGTCAGCCTGCGTAATTTGATTGATGATACGGATAAAAGAAGTTTTTCCGGCTCCGTTAGGCCCTAAAAGACCATAAATACTGCCTTTGGGAACATGGATGCTGAAATCATCCAACGCTACTTTTTTACCGGCATTATAAGTCTTCCTGATATGTTCAGCTTTTAGCATTAAATTGTTTTTTTATAATGAGTATAAAAATGTTCCGAAAGTTACGGAATAATTGAAACAGAATTAATGTAAAAGAAAAAATCCTGATGTTTATCAGGATTTAATTTTATTGTTTTACGATTTGAGTAACCTTCTGTGTGTTGTCACTTAAAACATATCGTATTAAATATTTTCCGGGTTTCAATTTTTCAATATTTACTTCCCCTGAATTCATATTCACCGAATAGTTGGCGACCTGAGTACCCAAAATAGAATAAAAAGTCACACTTTTGATCTTCAGCGAAGTATCTTTAGCTTTAAAGATAAGGAAATCCTTCGCCGGATTCGGATAAGCTATCAAAACCCCATCGTCAGACTTCTGAGAGAACGCACCGGGTTCTTTTATTTGAGCCTTAAAATTGTTGGAAAAACCAACAAATGTGCTCAAAAATGTTAATAAAAGTAAAATTTTTTTCATCAAATTATAATTTCTCGAATATATTAAAACAAAAATAAATAATTCTACAATTCTACGCAATATTTTTTTGTATAACTTGTAGTAAATTTGCAGAAACTTATTCAAAAAGTATTCCAAAATGATACATTCAAGAAATAGAAGACTTAGAGTCAATGAATCTGTGAGAAGTTTGGTAAGAGAAAATGTTCTTACGACGAGTGATTTCGTAATGCCGATCTTCGTAATGGAGGGAGAAAACAAGCAGGAACCCATCCCGTCGATGCCGGGAATTTTCAGAAGGAGTATAGATTTAACGGTGAAAGAATGTAAGGAATTATTTTCTTTGGGAGTAAAGGCTGTCAATCTTTACATGAAAGTTTCAGAAGAGGTGAAAGACAATACAGGAAAAGAAGCATGGAATAAAAACGGGCTGATGCAAAATACCATCAGAGCGATAAAAGATGCCCTTCCTGAGATGGTAATTATGCCCGATGTGGCTTTGGATCCGTATTCAATTTACGGACACGACGGTATTATAGAAAACGGTAAAATTCTAAATGACGCAACCAATGATGCATTGGCAAGAATGTCTGTGTCACATGCAGAAGCCGGAGCTGACATTGTGGCACCAAGTGACATGATGGACGGCAGAGTACAGGTGATTCGTGAGGCGTTGGAAGACAGCGGATTTACGGATGTTGGTATTTTAAGCTACGCTGCAAAATATGCAAGTTCGTTCTACGGACCTTTCAGAAGTGCTTTAGACAGTGCTCCGAAAGATGATATGGAAATTCCGAAGGATAAAAAAACCTACCAGATGGATTTTCACAATTCCAGAGAAGCGTTAAACGAAGTTTTTAAAGATATTGATGAAGGAGCAGATATTATCATGATTAAACCGGGACTTCCTTATCTGGATATCGTTTCCAAAGTGCGTGAGGCGATCGATCTTCCGATTGCCGTGTATAACGTAAGCGGAGAGTATGCCATGGTTAAAGCAGCAGCAGCAAACGGTTGGCTGGATAATGATAAAACAATCATCGAAAGCTTAACTTGTTTTAAAAGAGCCGGAGCAGATATGATTTTTACGTATTTTGCGAAAGAAGCAGCGATGATTCTGAACAGATAATTAAAATTTCAAAATAACAATGTTATCAATAGGAGCGGGCTTTGGCCCGCTTTTTTACAGCTTTTGAGGCTTTAGCCAAAACTTATTGTCAGTACTGATTCGAAATCATATATTAAGTTTTGGCTAAAGACCATTTGCTTTATTATTTCCTATGGATATTAATAGCCTGTTTAAAATTTTACCGTTTTATTTATTATCCTTAATGAAGTTGATCTTTGCTCAATTTTGATGCTCTTTTGAGCGTATTTTTCACTTCCTATTTTTGATTTAGCCCGCTAAATCTGCAAACACGAAGCAAAAAATCCATCTCAAAATAGCTATAAAAATTTTTGGCAATAAAATTTAAACAGCCTCTAAGAAATATCAAAATCTTTTCCTTTGGTAAATTTTGCTGCAAAAGGTGACTGATTTCCGGTATATTTCAAAACAAAATTCTTTTTGGTGTCAGTATTGATTTTTGCTTCTACTTCAACATCTTTTGTCTGAAAACTTACATCCAGAGCGACGCCCGAATCTTTTTCAAGATAAACTTCCACACTTTCTGCATAAAAAAGTGAGGTGCTTAAAAAATTAAACTTCACATTTTTTCGGTATGTTTTAGACTTATTCTGAGTGAATTCAGAATAATTTCTCAGAATTTCAATGCCGGGAGAATCTATATTCGTGATTCTTGATTTCGTAACACCATTTACTTTTACAGAAAAATCTTTTGCACTTTTAATATTTCCATTAATTCCGATATTAAATAGGGAAGGCAGTGAAAGACCATATTCCAGCATACTTTCTTTGGTAAATTCAAAATCAGGAATCAAAGCCGGATTTTTCGGAACATTGATCAGTTGATTTTTCATAAAGCTTAAATTTTCTCCAGAAAACAAAAATCCTATTAAATTATTTCCCGTAGTTCGCCAGTTTCTCCCATTCCATTCGAAAATTTCGCACAGCAAAGTATCGGTTGAAGAATGAGGAAGAAGATCCATATCCTGCCATTTGAAAACTTCTTTGGCATACGGTCTTCTATTAACGATATTTAGACCAAGATCTAAGGCTAAAAGATCAGTTAGTTGTTGATTATTTTGCATAATAAATTTGAGAATTGATTTGTCTTTAAAATTATGGAAATAAAATAAAGCTGCTAAGATTTAAATATTATTTTTTGAAATCCTTCGACTTCGCTCAAGATGACAGAGGTAATGCTAAATGTTTAATTAAACAAAAAAACAGAATGATTTGCCGATGTCATCGTTAGCGCGAAGCAGCCGAAGGATACATCAAACCACATATTAAAATATCATAAAACTTTTACACGCAACCTTCAATCTAAAATTTGAATTCAAAAAAACTTTATCTTTGCCGTTATGATTTTACGAGGAGAAAACTTAATCAAAGAATACGGCCCTAAAAAAGTGGTAAAAGGCGTTTCTGTACAGGTTCAGCAGGGAGAAATTGTTGGTTTGCTTGGGCCGAATGGAGCAGGGAAAACTACTTCGTTTTATATGATTGTTGGTTTGGTTAAGCCTACTTCGGGGAAAATTTTTCTGGACAAACAGGAAATAACAACGGATGCGATGTACCGGAGAGCACAAAAAGGTATCGGTTATCTGGCGCAGGAAGCGTCTGTTTTCCGTAAACTTTCGGTGGAAGAAAATATTATGGGAGTTTTACAATTGACGAAACTCTCAAAACGGGAACAGCAGATGAAATGTGACGAGTTGGTAGAAGAATTTTCACTACAGCACGTTCGTAAAAACCGTGGAGATCTTTTATCCGGTGGTGAGAGACGTAGAACCGAGATCGCAAGATGTCTGGCAACAGACCCCAGTTTTATTTTACTGGACGAACCTTTTGCCGGAGTTGACCCGATTGCGGTGGAAGATATCCAAAAAATTGTAAGAAGTCTTACCGACAAAAACATCGGAATTCTGATTACCGATCACAACGTACAGCAGACTTTGGCGATTACCAATAAAACATACATCATGTTTGAAGGGCGAATTCTGAAAGAAGGTCTTCCCGAAGAATTGGCCAATGATCCGCAGGTAAGAGAAGCTTATTTAGGTGAAAACTTCGTGTACCAAAGTATTTTTGATAAAGAAAAAAAGAAAAGCTATGTCTACAATATCTGGGCAGGAAATTTTGATTCACGAGCGCAGTTCCAGAGCTTCGTAGATGAGAATTTTGCTCAGTTTGATGACTTGAGATTGATGCATGGCTTTGAAGATATTAGTTTTGCTGCATTAGGAAGTAGTCTGGAAATCAGACATATCCTTAATGAAGTTGTAGATAAGAATGCAAATAATTCTTTCGTCCTGCAAAAAAAAGAAATTAATTCACTTTATTCTTTGGAGCAGGCAGAGGCAGAATCTAAGGCAGCAAGTAAGCCGGAACTACATTACCTGACCAGTGAAGCCTTCGAAGCATAAAAAATAAACACACATAATAACAAAAAAGAACAGAGCCATTCTGTTCTTTTCTGTATCCATTCTTTTCTGATATTGATCATTTTTTTTAAATTTAAACGAGAAAAGAAGAATTGAGGATTGATTTTTGTAATACAGATGTCACAAATAGGTATTGTTTTTGATTAACTAGGGAATAGATAATAATAATTATCATTGAAACAATTTTAAAAAAATATACACGATGACATTAAAAGAAAAATTAGAGAAACTGGCCTCTCAGGTAAATGAAACTTCTGTAACAATCTCTATGAACACGCACAGGACTTCACCTGAAAATCAGCAGGATGAAATTGTACTTAAAAACCTGATCAAAGAGGCTGAAAACCGTGTAATCGATGAATTCGGAAAAAGACCGGCTTCCGGAGTCCTGGAAAAACTGGCTATTATTTCTGAAAAGATAGATCATCAGCATAATCTGGAAAGTCTGCACCTATTCTTATCCGACGAAACTGAAGAAATAATAAAGTCAACCTGGCCCGCAAGAAGCAATACGGTGGAAATTGATGCCAGATTTGCTGTCCGTCCGTTAATTAAAGCTGCCGTAAGATCTCAGGAATATCTGATTCTTGTATTGGCACAAAGCGGCACAAAACTTTTCCAGGCTGAAAACGATAAAATAATCAGAGAAGTTCGTGATGGAGGATTCCCTTTTCCGGAAAATCCATTTTATATTACCCATGCCGATATTAGAAGTGACGGAAAACAAGTGGATAATCAGGTGAAGGAATATTTTAACAGAATCGATAAATCAGTGGTGGAGATGTACAGAAAAACAGATCTTAAAGTAATCGTCATCAGTACCTCCGATAATTACAATAAATTATTGGAAGTCGCCGATATTCCTTCAATTTATATAGGGCACGACCATAAAAATTACTCTGAATCTGATGAACATCATATTGTAGAACAGGCCTATGAAATGATCAGGGAAAAACAGAAAGAAGAAAGAGCACAAGCCATTGAAGAATTAAAAGAAGCTGTTCCTACAGGAAAAATTCTCACTGATCTTCAGGAAATTTATCAGGCATCTTTAGACGGAAGGGGAGACCTGCTGATCATTCATCAGGATTTTGAGCAACCCGTAAAAATGATCGATGACAGGACATTCGAATATGTCGAAGATTCAAAAGATCCTGGAGTAGTGGATGATATTGTTTCGATGATTTCCTGGGAGGTTCTTTCTAAAAAAGGCAGGGTACATTTTACCCAACAGGATGAACTTCTTGATATTGGGGAAATTGTCCTGAAAACCAGATACTGAAAATAGAATTACAAGTGTAAAAGCCTGCATAAGTGCAGGCTTTTTCTCTACATTGTAAAAAAAGGCTTATTTTTACTAAAGATCCAGATCACCAGCTATGGCAAAACCTTTTAACAGAACCGTCACTTTATTCGGAATTTACAAACAGCTCGTTCCTTTTATTAAACCCTACCGCCCCATGATCTATGGAACGCTGTTTCTCACGTTTTTGGGAGCGCTTGCTGCACAGGTAAATCCCATTGTTCTAAAATATACCGTAGATGAGGTTACGGAACTTACTCATCTTCCTCATCCTATGTCCGAGGGAATCCATATTCTGGTGTTGATTTCCATTATTTTGTTAGGGAAAGAATTATTGAACATTTTCATCAATTTCGGACAGAAATTTTATGGTGAGAAAATTCGGATTAATGTAAGTTCCGTTTTGGCACAGTCAGCAATTGACAAGATTTTAACCTACCGCGTTGCTTACTTTAATGATGAAAATCACGAGTCAGGAAAGCTACAGATCAGAATCGATCGTGGTATTGAAAGCCTGACTCGCCTGGTTCAGAATTTTTTTATTGATATGTTACCGCTTTTTTCAAATGCTTTCATCGCACTCATTATTATGTACATGCAGAATATGTATGTCGGGATGGTGTCAACCATTATTGTCCCCATTTATTTTTATATCAGCTCCTTACAGGCGAAAAAATTGGGTGGCGTTAGGCGAACTTTGAGGAATCAGAGGGAACAGAAAACTTCAGGACTGTTGAATCTCATCAATTCAATTATGGTGATTAAAAGTTTTGTCCGAGAAAAATTTGAAGGAAAAAAACAATACGATCTGCAGATGCAGTTGATGGAAAGCCAGATGTTCACCCGAAAAACGAATTTTATTTATGACGGATTAAAAACTTTTATCGAACAGTTCGGTGTTGTTTTAATTATCCTTTTGACAGTTTATTTGGTTTTGGATCAACAAATGACAATCGGTGCGATCATGCTTCATATCATGCTTTTCAACAATGTTTCCGCGCCGATTCGACAATTGCATAGGATTTACGATGACATGAATGATGCGATGATTTATGCGGAAGGATATTTCGATATTTTAAATGCTGATGACGAAAAAGAGGCCAACGGAAACTTCGTGGAAAAAGACATCAAAGGAAACTTTGAATTAAAAAATGTCAATTTCACTTATCCCAACGGAACTCAGGCTTTACACGATGTTTCCATGAAAATAGAAAACGGAAAAACAACCGCTTTGGTTGGTTTAAGTGGAGCCGGTAAATCAACGGTTATCAATCTTCTATGTAAATTTTATCTTCCGGATTCCGGCGAAATTATGTTGGATAACGTAAATTTGAATGATTTTGATAATACTTATTTAAGAAACGATTTGGGGTTGGTATTACAAAAAAACCACATTTTCCAGGGAAGTATCGAAGATAATATCCGCTACGGAAATATGAACGCGACTTTTGAAGAAATTGAAGAAGCTGCAAAAAAAGCCTACCTTCATGAGCAGATTTTGGATCTTCCCGAAAAATATAATCATGATGCAACACAACTTTCTGGAGGGCAACAACAGAGAATTGCGATTGCAAGATTATTTTTAAAAAACCCACCTATTATTTTCCTTGATGAACCAACTGCTAGTCTTGATGCGATTGCAACCGAACAGATTAAAAACTCTCTAGACGCTATCAAAGAAGGAAGAACCGTAATTATTATTTCCCATTCTCTGTCACAGATTTTAGATTCAGATAAAATTTATGTGATGAAAAAAGGTAAGGTTGTAGAAAGCGGAACTCACGATGAATTGGTTCATATCAACGGTGTTTATCGTGAAATTTTCGATGCTTCGGCAAGAAGTTTAAATTTGGATAAGTTGGTCAGTACTTACAAGGATAATTAAATAAAATGTAGCAATTTAGCAGTTTAACAATGTAACAATTTAATAATTTTACAGTTTTAAATCCATCAACTATCAACAGCCAACTATCAACCAGTCCATGAACGATCATTACCTCAAAAAACTCGACCGTGTCACGGCTATTCTCACTCAATTACAATCAAAACCGATTGTAAGAGCACAGGATTTAGCCCAAAAATTTGATGTAAGTGTCCGAACGATTTATCGTGATGTAAAAACGTTGGAAAATGCCGGAATTCCGATTATTGGCGAAGCGGGAAGTGGTTATTCTTTGATGGATGGTTACAAACTTCCACCGGTGATGTTCACAAAAGAAGAAGTGTTGAGCTTCATTACGGCGGAAAAACTGATGCAGAAATTTTTGCATGAAAGTTTGGGAAACCATTATCAGACAGCCATGGAAAAGGTTCGTTCTGTATTAAAATATTCGGATAAAAATTTAATTGAAAATATTGAAAAGCAGATCGATGTTTTTAATTATCATCCTAAACCGGAAGATAAAATCCGAAATATTATCCCGATTATTTTGGAAAGTATTGCCGAAAAAAAGCAATTGACGCTGGAATACGAAACGGTGGATTCTAAAGTTTCCATGCGGACGATTGAAGTTGTGGGAGTTTTCTTTGAGTTTAATTATTGGTATATCATGGCGTTTTGTACGTTGAGAAATGATTTCAGGCAGTTTCGTGTCGACAGGATTTTACAGATTTTTAAAACTCAGAATCCGTTTTTACAGGAATACGGACAAATTAATGACTATCGGCAAAATCCCAACGGAAATAAAACGAAAGTCCGTCTTTTGGTGGAAAAAAGAATTATTGGGCATCTCGTTAATTCAAAAAAATATTATGGATTGGTTGAAGAAATAGAAAGAGAAAATGGTGTTGAATTGATTTTTGAAACTGATTGGATCAAAGAAGGTTTTCCACGTTGGCTTATTACTTTTGCAGACTATGCTGAGGTTTTAGAACCGGAATCTTTAAAAGAAAGCCTCAGAAATTTATTGGATAGGATTTCTGAGAAGTATTGAGATGGATTTTTAAAGTAGAATATCATGTAAAAAAGCATCCAATCCTATCGATTTCAAACAATCCATAACATCCGGAAAATGTCAAATTCTTCCGCGCAGTATCACCACAACGCTTCATCAATCAACTTGTTGATTCCTCTTTGCTCCTTAAATAAAATTTAAAAAAAAATAAAACTTTGCGTCAAAAAAAATTATATAAAATCCTTAAAAATGAAAAGCCTTCAGAAATCCTGAAAGCTTTTTTGTTTAGAAATGATTGAGTTGTATTCATTATTTTTAATCAGCAATTTTAGTCTCCATAAAGGCAGCAAAGACACTAAAATCTCTCCCAAAAAAAAGGCGGTTCTATTCCTAAGGCTCTTAAATAAGTATACCCCTGACCTCTGTGATGAACTTCATTGTCCACAAAATACAAAATATTCTGATACACCGGGAATTCATACTGCCCGAATAAATTAAAGGTCTCCTGAAAACGCTCTTCCGAAATCTGAGCGAAATAATGGTTGATTACCTCCGTTTCCTCATCCCATTTTTTCAAAAGATCAGCTTTTGTTTCCGGCTTGAAACCTTCTTCATTATAATCGTCCATATTTCGATCTATAATTCCTTTTAAAGCAGGCCCCGCGATACCGATCAATTCGCAAGCTAATTTTGCAAATGTTCTCATGCCGCCAATGGAAAATTCAAATAATTCTTTTTCTGGAAACGCCTCTATTACTCTTCTTGTTAAATTTCGGTGACCCTGCCAATGTTCTAATAATTGCTCAGAAGTCATAAACTGTTTTGTGATGGTTGCTGTTGTTGTCATAATTTTAATGTTGTTTGTTTTTGTTGATACAAAGGTAAATCAGACTTATGACAACAGTTTGTCAGTAGGCTTTTTCACCTTGAAAAAATATTTTTTAATTTTAAAATAATCCTGCAATTTTTTCCGTTAGAGGGTTATACTTACGCTTTTGTTAGGTAAATAAATAATTTGTAGATGGTCGGTCTGTGGAGATCGATCATTTTTATTTTAAATGAATAGACAATAAGTTAATCAAAGAATATTAATTATCATTTCGAAGATAAGTTCTATCAACTATCAACCAAAAACCATCAACTTTTTGTAGCTGTTTCCGGCTTTTCGCTGTATCTTTTATGGCACGGCCTTCTCTGCGTTCCGGCCGCACCATAAAAGGATGCCGCTGCAATCCGGGCTAGGAGAGTCGTTGGTAAAACAAAATAAAGTCGTTGTGAGAAAGAAGAAATCGATCAACGGTTAACCAAAAACCATTAACTATTGTAAACCTGACTTTAAAAAAGTAAATTAGTCCTATGAAAATTTATACAAAAACAGGAGATAAAGGTCAGACTGCATTGTACGGTGGAACAAGAGTTTCAAAAGCGAGCGCAAGAGTCGACAGCTACGGAAACATAGACGAACTGAATTCATTCATTGGGATCGCCAAAAGCCATATCGAGGATGAGAAAGTTTTAAAACAGTTAAAAAAAATACAGTTCGATTTATTTACGGTAGGTTCAGAAGCGGCAACTCCGGCAGATAAACTCATGTTGGCGAACGGAAAATCCCGTTTACCATTAATTATTGCAGACACTGAAATAGAAGAACTGGAAAACTGGATGGATACCTTTGATGAAAAATTAGAACCGCTTCAGTATTTCATCCTTCCCGGAGGTGGAAAACCGGCAACATTTTTACACGCGGCAAGAACTATTTGTAGAAGAGCCGAACGTTCTTTGGTATTCTTAAACGAAGCGGAAGAAGTTCGTCCTGAGTTGATTAAATATCTCAACAGGCTTTCAGATTATCTATTTGTTTTGGCAAGATATATTTCGAAAATCAATAACGAGCCCGAAGAATACTGGAATCCGAATGAAAGATAAAGTATTGCTTTTCATCAACGGAGACGCTCCGAAATCTTTCCCGAATCCTGAAAATTATGGCTTAATTGCCTGTACAGACGGTGCTTTTCATTATCTTAAGAAGATGGATTTCCCATTAGATCAACTGGATTTTATTTCAGGTGACTTCGATTCGCATTCGGGTTCTGATGAAAATATGTATCACGATAAGTTTATTCATACGCCCGATCAGGAAAGAACGGATTTTTATAAAGCTCTGGAGATTATTGCCGGAAAAGGCTTCCATAACGTCGATGTTTTAGGAGGAAGTGGAGGAGAGCAGGATCATTTTTTAGGTAATCTCACCGTAGCTTTTGGATTTAAGGATCAATTGAATATTCGATTTTATGACGAATACTCAACCTATTATTTTATCTCCCAACAAACCGTTTTAAAGAATGTAAATAATAAAATGATTTCCTTGTATCCGTTTCCAATTGCTGAAAATATAACAACAAAAGGTTTAAACTGGGAATTGAAAAATGAAAATGCGAGGATAACAGGTAATTTGTTAACAAGAAACTTCGCTGTTGATGATGATGTGTCCATCACTTATGAAAAAGGAGATTTGCTGATTTTTATTGGAAAAAAATATTTGTAGCTTAAACACTATTGCCACAAATTTTTAGATTAAAAATTAAAATACTAAAGATTCACAACATCAGTAGGAACGGGCTTTAGCCCGTTTGAAAAGTAAAAAATAATTAAATTTGGCTTTAGCCAAAACCTAAAAAATATTCCACAAACATCTGTGAAAATCTGCGTAATCCGTGGGAAAATAAAGAATGAAAAATTTAGTCAAAATATCATCTCTAATCATCACATTATTTTGTGTTTTCTCCTGTAAAACACAAGGCTTTTCTGCACCCGAATACGGAAAAGCAGAAACTGAAAAAGATATTAAGATCAAAAAAGTTCATAATTTTCGTGAAGTGGCCAATATTAAAAATATTGACGGAAGAACTTTAAAAAGCGGAAAATTTTACAGAAGCGGACATCTTCATCAATTAAAGAAAAGTTCTTTTGATGAACTTGAAAAATTAGGAATCAGAGAAATTATCGATCTTCGAAATTCAAAAGAAATTGCTCAAAAACCAGATAATCTTCCCAAGGGAATTATTTATAAAAACTATTCCGCTTTTGAAGATGAAGGGGATCAATTGGATCAGGCTAAAAAACTTGTATTAAAAGGAAAAGTCAATGGTTCTGATGCAGATAAAAGAATGCTTGATTTTTATAAAGATTACGTGACAGAAAATCCTGAGGTCATCAAAAAAATTATCACTGAGATTTTAGAATCAGATCAGCCCATTTTATATCACTGTACAGCCGGAAAAGACCGTACCGGAATCACGACCGCTTTGATCTTGACGATTTTAAAATTCGATAGGCAAACCATTGATAATGATTATCTTTTATCCAATAATTACAGGAAGAAGTTAATTGATAAAAGATTAAATCTTGCCAATAATCTCCATTTTCTCTATCCGAAAATGGATGTAAACGTACTGGAAAAACTGAGTTGGGTAGAAACCGATTATTTGGAAGCTGCTTTTAATGAAATCAATAATAAATATGGTTCAACTGATATTTATGTTCAACAGGTGTTGGGAATTTCTGAAAATAAAAGACAGGAATATATTCATAAGTTTACATATTAATAATTTAGACGAAATTTTTACTCAAAAACAGCTTAAAATTTATAATAAATTTAACGCGAAAAAATCAAACTTTTTTAGCAATTTTGCATTTCTTAATTCACTTATTTAGAAATGAAAATAAAATACTCGGAACTTATTGATCAGACGTTGTATTTCCCTACTGAGGAGTTCAATGTATCTGAGAACAATTTGTCGTTTCACGATATCCCTTTAATGGATGTTGTTGAACAGTTTGGCACTCCGCTAAAAATTAGCTACCTGCCGAGAATTTCTCAAAATATCCAGAAGGCCAAGAGTTGGTTTAAGGAAGCTTTTGAGAAAACCGAATATAAGAAGAATTATAGATATTGCTACTGTACAAAATCAAGTCATTTCAAATTTGTATTGGAAGAAGCTTTGAAAAATGACATTTCTATAGAAACTTCTTCTGCTTATGATATGGATATTGTGAAATCTCTTTATAAAGAAGGGAAAGTATCAAAAGATATCGAAGTGATTTGTAATGGTTTTAAAACGGATGATTATCTGGCGAAAATTTCAGATATGATCAACAGTGGTTTTGAAAATATTACCCCGATTCTAGATAATTACCGTGAGCTGGATAAGCTTACAGAAAGCATAGACACAACTTTTGATATCGGAATCAGAATTGCATCTGAGGAAGAACCGAAGTTCGAATTTTATACGTCAAGATTGGGAATCGGGTATAAAGATATTATTCCTTATTACAGCCAGAAAATTGCTGAACACCCGAATGCAAGATTGAAAATGCTTCACTTTTTCATCAACACAGGGATCAAAGACACAGCCTATTATTGGAACGAATTGTATAAATGTCTTCGTGTCTACGCACGTTTGAAGAAAATTGCACCGGAAGTAAACTCACTGAATATTGGTGGTGGTTTCCCAATCAAAACGTCTTTGCAGTTTGATTACGATTACCAATATATGGTTGAGGAGATCGTTTCTCAAATCAAAAAATTCTGTGAGGAAGAAGGGGTTGAAGAACCAAATATTTACACAGAATTCGGAAGTTTCACGGTTGGAGAAAGTGGCGCTAATATTTATAAAATTATTTCTCAGAAACGTCAGAATGACAGAGAAAAATGGAATATGATCGATTCATCTTTCATGACGACGCTTCCGGATACCTGGGCAATTTCAAGACACTTTATCATGCTTCCGCTAAACCGTTGGGATGATACGTATGAAAGAGTTTTCTTAGGTGGATTGACTTGTGATTCGGACGATTATTATAATTCTGAGCAACATACAAATGCCATTTATTTACCTGTTTTCAGTGATACAAAACCTTTGTATATCGGTTTCTTCCATACGGGTGCCTATCAGGAAACGATTGGTGGTTACGGTGGTGTTCACCACTGTTTAATGCCTCAGCCAAGACATATTTTGATTCAGAAAGATGAGAATGGTGAGTTGCAATATGAGATTTTCCGTGAAAAACAGGAACCGGAAGATGTGTTGAAACTTTTAGGTTACAAGTAAATGTTTAAACACAAATAGCACAAATTTTTTACACTAAAAACACAAATATTAATTGTGTCATTTGTGAAAATATTAGTGAAATTAGTGTTTAAAAAAGATAAAAAGCTCTCAGAATTTGAGAGCTTTTGTTATTTAAAAATATTTTGAAATTTTATCCAATTGCAATTCTTCATAATCCGAAACGACAATATTTGCCAACGTATAATCCTGATTTATAGAATGTGGACTTCTATACGCGGCACAGAAAATATGTGCTCGGTGTGCCGCTAAAATCCCGTTGGTAGAATCTTCAATTACCATACAGTTTTCTACAGGTTCATTCGCTAATTTCGCGGCCAGTTCAAAAACTTCAGGATGAGGTTTCGATTCTTTTAAATCTGCACCACTGATTTTCCCGTTGAAATATTTTTCCAGTTCGAATTTTTCAAAAACCATATTGATGGTTGGCATGGTTGCAGAAGAAGCTAAAATTAAGGTAATCCCGTTATCGAAATAATGCTGAATCAGGTCTTTTACACCCGGAATTAAATCAAATTCTTCATCATTATAAAAATAATCCTTGAAATAATCTCTTTTGCATTTTGCAATCTCTTCAAAGGTCTGCGTTAAGTTAAATTCTTTAATTAAAGTTTCACAGACACTTTTGGTGGAAGCTCCCGTAAAAGAAGTATATAAATCTTCGGAAACCTCAATTCCCAGATCTTTAAATGTTTTAAAATAGGCTTTTCTGTGCAATGGTTCAGTATCCACAATCACGCCATCCATATCGAATAGCACAGCTTTTAACGACATACAATTTTGTTTTGAACAAAGGTAAGGAATTTGGCGATAAGCGGGAAGATGGAGGAGGGAGGTTTACAATTGTGCTGTATAATTTGGGTTAAGAGTTGAAAGCTGGGTGAGGGAAGTTTAAATTGTTACGTTTAATTTTTTTTTCATTTTGTAAAACTTCCGACTTCCACCTTCTGGCTTCCAACCACTTTTCCGTATCTTTGCCGAAATCATTTAATTTTTAAATAAAACATGAAAACATACGCAGGAATTCCTGAAGAAAATGCTTCATTGGAGAACTCGAAAGTAATGTTGGTGACTGTTCCTTACGACGGAACTTCAACTTGGGGAAAAGGAGCTGATAAAGGTCCGGAATTGTTTTTGGATGCTTCTGAAAACATGGAGCTTTACGACATCGAAACTCAGACTGAACCTTATTTGGAAGGTGTTTATCTGGCTGGAGAAGTTTCTGAAAATTCTACACCTGAAGCCATGACGGAAGCGGTTTACCAAAAAACAAAAGAATTGTTGAATAATGATGGTAAACTATTCACACTTTTCGGTGGAGAGCACTCTGTTTCTATCGGTTCTATTCGTGCGGTTGGTGAGAAATTTGAAAACTTAACGGTTCTTCAATTGGATGCTCATACAGATCTACGTCCAGAGTTTCATGGTTCTACTTCTAATCATGCTTGTGCGGTTTTTGAAGCGAATCAGAAGCATAATTTGGTACAAGTGGGAATCCGCTCTATGGATATTGAGGAAGCTGAATATTTACCGGAAGGAAGAGTATTTTTCGCTCACGAAATTGCCAATAATGAAAACTGGGTAAACGATGTATTAGAAAAAGTTTCAGGAAACGTGTATATCACAATTGACTTGGATGCTTTTGATCCTTCTATTGCTCCATCAACAGGAACTCCTGAGCCAGGCGGTTTACAATGGTATCCTACATTGGAATTATTAAGAAAAGTATTTGAAAAATGTAATGTTGTTGCTTTTGATATTGTAGAATTGATGGATTCTGCTTATGCGAAACCAAGTGCATTCTTGGCGGCGAAGTTATATTATAAAATGCTTGCTTATTATCATATTAATCAAGACTAAACTTCGCAAGATTCGGATTTTTTCCACCAGAAATTATTTGGATATTTGTGAGGTTAATTCAATGGTATGTCCACACAAAATCAAATTGATTACGAAAGAATTGCCAAGGCAATCGAGTATATCCAGAGCAATTTTAAGCTTCAGCCCACTTTGGAGGAAGTGGCGGAGAAAATTCATTTGAGTCCGGCTCATTTTCAGAAGATGTTTTCTGACTGGGCAGGAACAAGTCCGAAGAAATTTTTGCAGTTCATCAGTCTTGAACATGCTAAAAATTTACTGAAGGAAGAAAAAGCAAGTTTATTTGATACAGCTTACGAGACAGGATTTTCGAGCACGAGCAGATTACACGATTTGTTTGTGAGCATCGAAGGAATGTCTCCGGCAGAATATAAAAACGGAGGAAAAAGCCTCAACATTAATTACAGTTTTTCCGAAACACCTTTTGGAAATGTAATCACAGCTTCCACAGAAAAAGGAATCTGTTCTATGGCTTTTGAAACCGATAAAAATAAAGCATTAGGAAATTTAATTTTTAAATTTCCTAATGCTTCTTTTTTTGAAAAACAGGATGAGTTTCAGAAAAACGCTGTGTCCATTTTCAATAAAGACTGGACAAAACTCAATACGATAAAACTCCATTTAAAAGGAACTGATTTTCAATTAAAAGTCTGGGAAAGTTTGCTTACGATTCCGATGGGGAAATTATCAACTTATGGAAATTTAGCCGAAAAAATAGGAAATCCCAATGCTTCAAGAGCTGTCGGAACCGCAATTGGAAGTAATCCTGTAGCTTTTCTAATCCCCTGTCATCGTGTGATTCAGTCTTCAGGAAATATTGGAGGCTACCGATGGGGAAGTGAAAGAAAACAGTTGATTGTGGGTTGGGAGAGTTCTAAAATTTACTCAGGTTTTTAAACACAAATTGCAGAAATTTTTCTCACAAATAAATACGAATAATTTCTTTGAAAAATGATAATGGTATTTTATTCCATCAATAGGAACGGGCTTTAGCCCGTTTAATATAAACGAATTGATTAAATTGGCTTTAGCCGAAACTTATTACTTTTTTTCAATATAAAAAATCAACTTTACCTTTGTCATTCCGTAGGAATCTCGGCTTATTTATTAGAGTTTAAAATAGAAATATTTTGCTTAGATTTCTACAGAATGAAAAAAATGACGCTATTGAATAAGCTTTAAACACAAAACCTTAAACTCAGAACTCCAATGCTCAACCTATTCGAAGACATATCCGATTATCCTTTAAATATCCTGCCCAATGACGGAACCGTTCACTATTACGGAAAAGTTTTTTCCAAAGAAAAATCGGATTTTTATTATAATTATTTATTCAATCAGATTCCGTGGGAAAATGATGAAGCGATCATCTTTGGAAAATTAATTTTAACCAAAAGAAAAGTCGCTTGGTTTGGAGAAAAACCTTTTGAATACACCTATTCAAAACGAACAAAATATGCAAAATTCTGGACACCGGAATTATTAGAATTGAAACAAAAATGTGAAGAAGTTACCGGAGAAACCTACAACTCTTGTCTCCTGAATTTATATCACGACGGAAGTGAAGGAATGGCGTATCACAGCGATGGCGAAAAAGATCTGAAAAAACACGGCGCGATTGCTTCACTAACTTTCGGAGCGGAAAGAAAGTTTTTATTTAAACATAAAATAACCAAAGAAAAAATAGAGATATTCCTGGAAAACGGAAGTTTACTGGTGATGAAAGGAGTAACACAGGATCATTGGCTGCACCGTCTTCCACCCACGACAAAAGTAAAAACTCCAAGAGTGAATTTGACTTTTAGAACGATCGAGGAAAATTAATAAAATTATCTCGCAGATTTAGCAGATGACGCAGATTTTTAAGCACAATCATCTGCGAAATTTGCTTAATCTGCGAGAGATTAAAAAAACAAAAAAGCTGTTCAAACCGAACAGCTTTTTAAATTTATTTCAAAACTTCAACTTCAATCGAGCTGTCATCAAAGACTTTGATAAACGCCTTTGTATAATCCTCTTTCGTTGCAAAATTTGGATTATCCATAAATTTCTGTGGATTAATGGCAAACAACGGGAACCATGTCGAAGAAATTTGGATCTGGATTTTATGTCCTTTTTTAAAGGTATGAACCACATCCTGTAATCTGAAATTAACGGCTGTTTTCTGATTCGGAACCAATGCTTCACCTTTTTCTCTTGAATTTCTGAATCTTGCAGGCATAATTTCACTTCTAACCATTTGATGATAATTTCCGTAAATCACGCCTTCTTTTTTCTCAAGAGGCTTGAAATCTTCAGGATAAACATCGATTAATTTCACTGCAAAATCAGCATCAGTGGAAGTAGAAGCAATATTTAATTTAGCCATAATTTCTCCTGCAAGAGTCATATCTTCTGTTAAAATATCAGTCGTAAACGTCAAAACGTCCGGTCTTCCTTCTGCAAATCTTTGGTCTTCCGACATATAATTTCTTGGCGTAAATCCGTTGAAATCTTTTAAATTATCAGAGCTTAAAACCGGATTATTCGGGTCGCTGTAATATTCTGAAAAACCTTCTCCGGCCGATTTATTCAATGTTTTATTAGCTAAGTAAAAATTTACTTTCTGCCCTTCTTTCGGTGGATAAGTAGCGAATTCACGCCATTGTTTTGCTCCTGTGTCATACATCAAAGCTTCCGGTAACCCCGCATCCTGCTTTGTATTTCCTTTTAAATAATGAGTGAAAAATTTCGTTTCAATATTTTTCTGATAATACGTTGCAATGCTGTCTCCAAAATAAATCTGGTTATGGAAATGTTTTCCTTCTTCACGTCCCCAACCGCCGTGTGAGAAAGGTCCCATCACGATAGTATTTTTTGCTTTCGGACTTGTTTTTTCTATGGTTTTATAAATATTCAAAGGTCCTGAAAGATCTTCTGCATCAAACCAGCCACCGACAGTCATTACCGCATGATTGACGTTTTTAAGATGAGGAAGAAGCCCTCTTTTCTGCCAGAATTCATCATAGTTGGGATGGTTCATAATTTCTGTCATAAAGAAGTTGTCTTGATAATATTTTTCATAACCGTCTTTCAAAGTTCCCATGTCTCTGTAGAATTTCAAACCATCTTCAGAAGTGGCTTTGATCATAGAATCGGTGTACCAAGCTTTATTTTCAGGCTTCGTTTTCTGAACTCCGAAGACCGGGAAAGTTTTGAAATAACCTAACATAAATCTTCCGTTATGAAGAAAATCGTCATTCCAGAAATCAGAAATAGGCGCTTGTGGAGAAGAAGCCACCAAAGCCGGATGCTGTGCTAAAATTCCAACAGCGGTGTAAAATCCCGGATAAGAAGTTCCGTATTGACCTACTTTTCCGTTATTGTCTTTGATATTCTTCACCAGCCAGTCGATTGTATCATAGGTATCCGTACTTTCATCAACATCTTTTTTCGTTTTATGGTCAACCTGTGGCGTCATATTGGTGAAAGTTCCTTCACTCATATACCTCCCGCGAACGTCTTGAAATATAAAGATATATTTATCTTTCATTAAATACTGGTTCGGCCCAAGCTTGGGTCTGTATTCGTTTTCCCCGTAAGGTGCGACGCTGTAGCAGGTTCTCTGCATCAAAAACGGATACTTATTCTTACCGGAAATATCTTTCGGAATATAAGCAATCGTAAAAAGTTTTACTCCGTCGCGCATCGTGATATAAAACTCTTTCTTGTTAAAATTATCTTTCACAAAAGTGTCGGCAGGTTGCATATTTTGTGAATTTCCTAAAATAAAAAGGAAAATAAATAAAAAAGAAAAATGAATCTTCATTATGTAAAAAATTTATGGCTAATTTAAACATAAAAATGATTTTAATTAAATTTATGTTTTAAGAGAATATTTAAATTTTATTGGGTTTATTTTAATGCAAAGTTTTAGAGGCTGTTTAAATTTTATTGCCAAAAATTTTTATAGCTATTTTGAGATGGATTTTTTGCTTCGTGTTTGCAGATTTAGCGGGCTAAATCAAAAATAGGAAGTGAAAAATACGCTCAAAAGAGCATCAAAATTGAGCAAAGATCAACTTCATTAAGGACAATAAAACGGTAAAATTTTAAACAGGCTCTTAATTTAAATGTATAAAAACTCAAGCGAGCAAAGAAGAATCAACAAGTTGATTTGATAAAGTGTGTTTTCGAGCTTCATGAAGTAAATTTATTTGCTTTTGTTTTCTAAAAATCAGGAGAAAGCAATAAAATCTTTGCGTTAAAAAAAATATGATTGTTCGTGTTTAAAACTATCTCTTTTTTCCTGCAAATTTATTCAGCTTCATCGTCAGAGAAAACATAATGTATCTTCGCAGAATTAAATCCTCGCGGTCTTCCACATACGACGCCGTAATATTTCTTTTGACACTCTGATTTTGATTTAAAACATCATATACTTTCACTTTTGCGGTCAACTGTTTCTCAAAAAATGAATAACCGACACTTGCATTCCAGAAATAAAAATCTCTCTTGAAGCCCGGACTTATATTGGAGCTTGTGTTGTATTCAAAATCGTTTCCGATCAGTAGATTGGTTTTCAGGAAATAATTGGTAAGCTCCAGCCGGAAAGTCTGAAATGTGTTTTTAATACTTTCTACGCTGTAATTTTTATAATTTGAAACAGAGTAGTTGATGCTATACGAAGGTTTTATCGTGATTTTATCCCTTTTATCATAAGTTAAATTGATGCCTGGCGCGACGGTGTAGGAATTGCCTGAAAACTCCTGTTCGTTGATAAAACCTTTATTGAATCTGTAATTGATACTGGCCCGCGGGCTTATGGTAAGTCTGTTTTCTTCCCATTTAAAAGTTTTACTGAAGCCTCCAAAAAGACTGGCATTTTTATTCCCGCTGATATTGGTATAGGTAGTGAATTGCTTTCCCGAATCGTCATAATACGAAAAATTGGTCGTGTCGTTATTGTTGAATGTAAAAGACACATTCACGAAATAATTCATATTTTTCGGAATATTGTAGGTGTTAAAGCTGACGCTTGACATATTTGCCCACGAATTTTTCAAATCCGGATTTCCTTGGTAAGTGACTAAGGGATTAGACTCATCCACATAAGGAATCAGATTTTGCGATGACGGGGAATTGAAAGTCGTTGAATTATAAATACTCAGCGTAGAGTTTTGTTTAAGTTTATACTGAAACCCGGCATTGTAATTGGGAAGCAGGAAGCTTCTTTGCAGGTTATAATCAGATCCGTTAAAAGTAGAGTTATAGCGTATATTGGTGAAAGCGAGACTGGCAGACGCCCAAAGATTGAACTTTTTTTTATTGAGATTAACCGTGATTTCGGGAGTAAGTTCATTCGCCTTCTCATCTGAACTGTTCGAGAGCGCCAGGTTATACTGGGAAAACTGTCCCGTATTTTGATCAAAATCATTGACCAGCCTCTCATTCATATTGCTTTTTGAATTAAATCGTAATCCCATACTCACCGTAACCGAATCAGATACAGGCTCTGTATATCTTGCATCAAAAGCATAGTTGTTGCTTTGGGATTTGTTCTGGCTCAGCTGATTTCGGACATCTCTTTTAGACACATCTTCAGCGCCGTTCTCGTAAAATAATGTTTGAGAATTGACTAAATTATTGCTTTTATTTTCTGAAATAGAAGTGCTGATATTGGCGGAAAAATTACGGTTTTGCTTTTTAAATTTTCTTACATAATAAATGCTTGGACTGAAATTGTTACTCTCAGAATCTGAATGGGTAGAAGATTCACTTTTATTCAGCAGTTCACCGTTTTTAAAGGTTGTTGAATTTCCAAGGCTCACACCATTCGTTTTTGAATGAGAAAACGTAGGCGAGAAATAAATCGTATTGGCGGTATCTGCCTTAATTTGTAAAGAAGAATTAAAATTATATTGCTCCGAATTATTCTCTCCACTGTTTTCAGAGTCGGTTTTCAGATTAAAATCCGGTAGGAAGGTAGTCTTAGAAACTTTGGAAGCTGTTTCCATATTGCTGCTCGTGCGCGTAAGTCCGAGCGCATCAAGATCAATATCTTTACTGAAGCTGTCACTGTAATTCAATCCGACCGTTGTAGATCTCTGAATTCCTTTCATCGAACTTCCGGCACGGGAATTTCTTCTGGAATCATCATCGTTAAAATTACCCGATGTATTGATATTGTTCGAAGAAGCCACCAGACTGATCTTGGTTTTATCTTTAAAATAACTCGAAAAACTATTGATTTCATAGCGTTTATCAGAACCATATCCAACTGCTAATTTGGTAAGAAAGCCTTTGTTTTTCTTTTCATCAATATTGAAATTAATGGTTTTATTCTCAGATTTTGGTGTTTTTCCGGTAAGTTCTTCTTCTTTCGTTTTAGTAGTCGTAAACTGAATATTTTTAATAATATCTGCCGGAATATTTTTCAGGGCAATTTTTCCGCTTTTGTCAAAGAAAGGTTTCCCGTTGATCATAATTTGGTCAACTTCTTTACCATTCACCGTAATTTTTCCGTCATTATCGATTTCCACGCCGTTGATATTTTTCAGAAGCTCTTCAATATTGCTGTCCGGACGAACTTTTATGGCACTGGCATTAAACTCAATTGTATCTTTTTTAATTTTTATAGGTGAAACGGTAATTTTTACCTCTTCAATATCGGAGCTGCGAATTTTATCAAGTAAAATTTCTTCCAGAGTGTAGGATTGATCTATTTTATCAAATTTTTTGGAATAAGGAGCGAGCTTGTCGGCATCTACAGAAAGGATAGAAGGTTCTTTAAGTTCCTCAGTTTTTAATGAAAATTTTCCTTCTTTGTTGGTGGATGTATAATTAATGATCGAAGAATCTTTTTGCTTGATCAGATAAACTGTCGCATTTTCAATCGGTTTTTTCTCTGCATCGGAAATCTTTCCGTCGATGCTGAATTTTTGTCCATTCAACCATAAAAAATTGAAGGTAAATAACAGCAGCCAAAGAATTTTTTTCATTAAAATGTTTTTGAAGCTGCTAAAATATAAAAAAACATCCCTGTTTAGGGATGCTATTTATGTAAAAAATTGTTAAAAATAACCTGAATGAACGGACTTTTAATGAAAATTAATAAGTTGATGTAGGAAGTATTACTTGGTTGGCGGATCTTTCTTGGCAAATTTATTCAGTTTCATGGTCAGGGAAAACATAATATATCGTTTAAGAATAAGGTCATCCCGATCTTCAAAATAGTTATTGGCAATCGTTCTTCTGACACTTTGGTTCTGATTTAAAACATCATAAACTTTTACCTTTGCGGTAAGTTGTTTATTCATAAATGAATATCCTAAACTGGTATTCCAGAAGTAAAAATCACGTTTAAATCCCGGAGCAATGTTGGTGTTGGTATTGTATTCAAAGTCGTTTCCAAAAACCAGCCTGCTTTTAAAGATATAGTTCGTAAGTTCCAGTTTCAACGTCTGATAACTTGTTTTTACCTCATTAATGCCTGAGTTTTTATAATTTGAAAAATTATAGTTTAACAAATAAGACGGTTTTATGGTCATTTTATCCTTTATTTCATAGGTGAAGTTCAGTCCCGGATTGATATTGTATACATTTCCTATCAGTTCCTGCCCGTCTACAAAGCCTTTAATGAACGAATAGTTCATATTGAATTTGGGATTAATGGTCAGCTTATTATCTTTCCACTTCAACGTTTTACTGAAGCTTCCGCCCAGGTTAAAGTTTTTATTTCCATCCACATTTACATAGGTAATATGCTGCTTTCCATCTGCATCGTAAGACGAATAATTGATGATGTCGTTATTTTTGTAAATAAAGCCTACATTGAAATAATAGTTGATATTTTTTACAATATTAGAATTGTTAAAATACAAATAGGTCATATTGCTCCAACTATTTTTCAGATCCGGATTTCCCTGAAAAGAGATCAAAGGATTGGATTCATCCAGATACGGGCTGAGTTGCTCTGCGGTAGGAATGGTAAAGTCTGAAAATTGATATAAACTCAGTCGTTTGCTTGGCGAAAACTCATAATTCATACTCACATTATAGGTAGGAAGGACAAAGTTTTTCTGAAGATCGAAGTTCTTACCTGTAAAGAAAGAGTTTACCTTCATATCCGTAATGTCAAGTCCGAAAGAACCCCAGGCACTGATTTTCTTTTTGTTGATTTCAAATGACAGCTCCGGAGATAACTGATTGATCTTTTGATTCATGGTGTTGGATAATTCAGAATTGTAGTCGGCATATTGTCCGGAACTTTCATTAAAATCATTGACATCTCTTAAATTTCTGAGTGTTTTCGCACTGTAACTTAGATTCAGGCTTACGCTTGCTGAATCCGAGATCGGTTCTGTGTAGCCAGTTCTGAAATTATAGGTATCTGTCTGCCTCTTATTTTTGGCAAGCTGGTTTCTGTTGTCATTCGGAACAGATCCCTGATAGAAAATATTTTCAGATCGGTTGAGGTTATTTTCTTTGGCTTCTGAAATGGTACTGCTCATATTCGCAAACATCAATCTTCCTTTTTTTCTGAATTTTTTAGAAAAATAAATGTTGGGATTAAAATTGTTGGTTTCCGAATCTGATTTTGTGAAGGCATTACTTTCGTTCAGAAGAATGTTATCTCTCAGGGTGGAAGACTGTAAATTATTAAAATTGGAAACTTCATTTCTTGAGAATGAAGGGGAAAAATAAAAACTCGTTAAAGAATCCAGCCTTACTCTGGCAGCAATATCGAAATTATATTGCTTCGAATTGTTCTCTCCATTACTTTCAGAGTTGGTATTCAACGTGTTGTTGGGAAGCAGAGTTGTTCTGGATGCTTTTGAGCGGGTTTCGAGATTATTATCGGTATGAACAATACTTACATTATCCAGGTCGACATTTTTGCTTAATTTATCACTGTAATTAAACCCAATGGTGGTCGATTTCTGAATTCCTTTTTTATTTCCCCCTTCCATATAATAAGTCGTATTACCATTCGTTACCACAGATCCGCCATTCATAATCCATGAGTTTCTGCCATGTCCCATGCTGTCAAAAACCTCATCGTTGGAAAATCCCTGAGAATTGATATTATTCGATGAAGCAAGCAGGCTCACTTTCATATCTTTCTTAAAATAGCTTATCAGTCCGCTGCCTTCATATCTTTTATCTGAGCCATAGCCCAAGGTTAGTCTTGAAATGAGCCCTTTATTTTTCTTTTCGTCAATATTAAAATTGATCGTTGCATTGTTTGACTTTGCAGTTTTTCCGTTCAGTTCCTCTTCTTTGGTTTTTGTTGTTGTGAACTGTATATTTTTAATGATATCGGCAGGAAGATTCTGTAAGGCAATTTTTCCGTTTTTGTCGAAGAATGGTTTTCCGTTGATCATAATTTGATCGACTTCTTTTCCGTTTACCGTAATTTTCCCGTCATTTCCTATTTCCACGCCGGGAATTTGTTTTAAAAGTTCCTCTATTTTACTGTCAGGGCGCACTTTGATCGCAGAAGCATTAAATTCAATAGTATCCTTTTTTATCTTCACGGGAGATGCGGTGATCTTAACTTCCTGAATATTGGTGATGGAATTTTTTTCCAGTTCAATATCTCCCAAAGACGAAGATTGCTCTATTTTTTCAAGATTTTTAGAGTAAGAAATGAATTTGTCAGCATCAATTTTCAGAATGCTCGGTTCCTGAAGTTCGTCTGTTTTTAAGGAAAACTTACCTTCCTTATTGGTTGAGGTGTAGTTAACGATGGAAGAATCTTTTTGTTTTAAGAGATAAACGGTAGCATTTTCAACCGGTTTTTTTTCGAAGTTGGACACTTTTCCATCGATATTGAATTTTTGGGCATTCAGAATCAGAGAATTCACTGCCAGGAAAAGTAGAAATAATAGTTTACGCATTTGAGTTTAAAAGTTATTAGAGCGTAAAATTATAAAAAAACACTATTCCGGAAAGGGCTGTTATAGTTAAATAGCGTTAATTTTCTAAGGGATACCTCTAATTTTCGCTGTTATCAATTTAAAAAAGAAAAAACATCTCCGAAACGAAGATGTTCTATGTTAAATTTAAGTTTTTTTTACTTTTTATGCTTTCAAGTATCTTGCATAAGCATAACCTTCCTGCCCATCGGTAGTTTTTACTTTCCACCATTCGTCAGAGGTCTGCTCAATCAGTGTTACGGAAGAACCTTTTGAAGCTTTTCCTACCACGGCAGCTTCCGTAGAAGGCTCCTGTCTGATGTTTAAATTAGATTCCTCTGTTGCTACCGTAAGAGCAGCTCCCGATGCAAGACCCGTCACCTGAACATCAATATTAATGTCTGAAGCAGAATAGGTAGAGTCAATAGCGCCTAGAGCATTCCATACAGAATCTTTTGCTGCAGTGTTGGAAGCACTTCCCGAAACATACAAAATTCCGTCCTGTTCCTGAACCTGTAAGTTTGAAATCCCTGCAGACTGAGCAGCAGAAACCACACTTGAATATTTATCTTGTAATGTGCTCATCTTAAATTATTTTACAGTGATTTTGTTATTGTATTTACCGATTTTCAAGGCATCAATAGATTCTTTAATCTTTCTGGCATCTGTAGACTTAGCTGTCCCGGTAAGGGTAAGTTCTCCGTTTACTGTTTCCACTTTTACGGTTGGGAAATCTTTAAGAGCATCTTTTACTTTTTGCTGAACTTCAGGAGATACAGCAGACTGAGTTTCTACAGGAGCCACTGCTGCAGGCGCTTCAATAGTCGCCATATCATGCACACTCTTAATTCCCGGAATAGCTTTCAGCTGAGTGATCATTGCATCTTTTGATGCCTGATCTGCGAAAGTCCCGCTTAAGTGAGCTTCCCCGTTTTTCACTTCCACAGAAGCACTTGGGTTAGACGTTACTACCGTAGTAGCCTGAGTTTGAAGGTCGGCATCAGAAACTTTCTTTTTACAAGAAACAGCGCCGAAAGAAACTGCTATAGCCAATGCAGCCATTGCGATCGTTTTTTTCATATTGTATATTTTAATAATGTTGTTAATACAAGTAAATGTAACAATAAAATTTGTACCAAAGGAATTAAAATTTAATAAATATTTTTTAAATTTTTTATAATAATTTAGATTCCAGATTGTTAATTTAGACAAATTACGAATTTTAGGTAAATTTAATACTGTTATAACGAAATGTTGTACCAATTGTAAAAATATTATATTTGCGAAACTTGAACTATTTATATGAAAGGACAAAATAAACTGTTTATAGCAATTATTATTGCGCTTGTAATAGGAGTTGGAATTGGAGGAGTAGTACATACGATGTATCCCGATAGCGCAGAACCTTTTTCTAAAAATATCAAACTTTTAGGAACTGTTTTCATCAGATTGGTACAAATGATTATTGCTCCGTTGGTATTTACCACGCTGGTCGTGGGAATTGCCAAAATGAGTGACATCAAAATGATCGGAAGAGTTGGGACAAAAGCCATGTTGTGGTTTATTTCTGCTTCGTTGGTTTCGCTTTTTATCGGTTTAATGCTGGTGAATTGGATGGAGCCTGGTCATGTGACCAAATTACCGATTCAGGACGCCGCTTCTGCCGAAGAACTTTTGAAAAGCAGCAAAGGTTTCTCCATGGAAGACTTTGTAAAGCACATTATTCCTAAAAGTATATTTGAAGCTTTTGCAACCAATGAAGTACTTCAGATCGTAGTATTTTCCATTATGTTCGGAATTGCTTTGGCGAATATGGGCGAAGAATATGCTCAACCTGTGATCAAATTATTCGATATCATCGCACACGGAATTCTGAAAATGGTAGGCTACATTATGTGGTTTGCACCGCTGGGAGTATTGGGAGCCATCGCTGCCGTGGTCGCCACCAATGGATTTGAGATCTTTAAAGTATACGCCATTTACCTCAGAGATTTCTTCTTTGCATTAGGTGTTCTTTGGTTAGTGCTTTTATTGGCAGGTTATCTGATTATCGGAAACCGCCTTTTCGAATTGTTAAGAAGAATAAAAGAACCTTTACTGATTGCATTTTCAACCACAAGTTCAGAGGCTGTTTTCCCGAAATTAGTGGAAGAACTGGAAAGATTCGGATGTAACAGCAGAGTGGTTTCGTTCATTTTACCATTAGGATATTCTTTCAATTTGGACGGAAGCATGATGTACATGACGTTTGCGTCTATTTTCATCGCTCAGATCTACGGAATTGAAATGACGATCGGACAGCAGATTACCATGCTTTTGGTATTGATGTTAACATCAAAAGGAATTGCAGGGGTTCCGAGAGCGTCACTGGTTATTATCGTGGCAACATGCTCAATGTTTGGAATTCCACCGGAAGGTATTGCTTTGATCTTACCCATCGACCATTTCTGCGATATGGGAAGAAGTATGACCAACGTTTTAGGAAACGCATTGGCTACCTCAGCGGTCTCAAAATGGGAAGGACAGCTTGAAAATGGCAACGGAAACGAAGTCGTTTAAAAAATAAATTATAATTTGGCTTAGGCTAAAAAATGGTCAATGGTGAATATCTCATTATTGACCATTTTTTTATGAGGAGCTATTTCCCGCTTTCCACTCTATCTTTTTTGTTACGGTCTCCGCTACGCTACGCCCGCAACAAAAAAGGATGCCGTTGCAATCGGGGCTAGGGGAGAGGGCTTTCTTACAGGTTCATTCCTATTATTCGTGCCTTCGTTGTAAAAAAAAATAGCATCTTACGCGTTCCACAATTTTATCATTGATAAAATCTTTGCACCTTAAAAACATAAAGTATTAAACCAATCTTTGCGCCCTTTGCGAAAAACCAACATCCTCAGTAAAAATCAGCGAAATCTGCAGGAAATAAAGAAGTCATTGCGAACCGAAGGTGAAACAATCTCATAAAAAGTAAGTATTATTTTACAGAAAATCTTTGCGATCTTTGCATTTAAAAATAAATTCAAAACAATCAAATGAATTTACAGCATCATAAAAATATAATCACAGAAAACGGCTTTACGGTCATCAACAACATTTTTTCCGAAGAAGAAATTGAAAAGATCAGTGAAGTGATTCAAAATATTGATACTTCAAAAGATACCTTCAGAAAATCAGAAGACCTTTTTGCGATCCGACAGTTTCTAAAGGAAATTCCGGAAATTAAAGATGTTGTTTTTAATGAAAATATTAAGACGATCATTAAAGACGTTTTCGGGGATCAATATTTTGTGGTAAAAAGTATTTATTTCGACAAACCGGAAAAATCGAACTGGTATGTTGCCTATCATCAGGATTTAACAATTTCTGTAGATAAAAAACTAGAACTTGAAAACTTCGGACCGTGGACGACCAAGCAAAATCAGTTTGCCGTTCAGCCACCATTGCCGGTATTGGAGAACATTTATACCATCAGAATTCATCTGGATGAAACGAATGAGAATAATGGTGCTTTGAAAGTTGTTCCCACTTCTCATGTCAAAGGAATTTACAGACCCGAAACCATCGACTGGACCGTAGAAACAGAAACCATCTGTAACGTAGAAAAAGGAGGAATAATGATCATGAAACCTTTGCTGCTTCATGGCTCCAACCGTACGACCAACGGAAAGAAAAGAAGAGTGATCCATATTGAATTTTCGGATAAAGAACTTCCGGAAGAGTTGAATTGGTCAGAACGACTTTCCTACTAAGTCGGTATCCTGTCACTTCGAGTAACGCAGCGTAGCGTAGTGTATCGAGAAGTTCTTTAGAAAAAGATAATTTCCTTTGATCATAAAGTTCTCGATACAATTTTTCTCCGTTTTACTCCGAAAAATCGAACTGACGAATCGTGAAGTTTGACGATATCAAAGCCTCTAGCCTCCCTCCTCCAACTTCCAGCCTATTTATACTTTTCAACTACTTTGTTTAAATAAGCTTTATATTTTTCACTTACCGGAATTCGCTCATTTCCGATCGTCAGGTTATTTTTTCCGATACTTTGAAGATGCTGAAGCGAAACAATATGTGAGTTGTGTACCCGGATAAAATTCTCAGATTCTATCTTTTCCATGATGGATTTCATGGTTTGATGCACAATCAGTTTTCGGGTTTCTGTATAAATAATGATATAATCTTTTAAGGCATTGATTCGGGTGATTTCGCTTAAATTCAATTTTACATTTTCATTATTGGATCGCACAAAAATGAATGAATCTTTAAATAAAACCTGCGTGCTTTTTTCCTGTAAGATTTTAGAGTTATTCTGATGATTATAGCTTTTATAAACAGCTTTCAGAAATCTTTCAAAGGAAAACGGTTTTAATAAATAATCCATCACATCCATTTCAAAACCTTGTACTGCACAATCATCATAAGCGGTGGTAATGATAACATCGGGAAGCTTATTAAAGCTTTTTAAAAACTCAATTCCGGTGATATTGGGAAGGTTGATATCCAGAAAAATAAGATCAACATTTTCAGTTTGTAAAGTCTGTATTGTTTCCTGGATATCATAGCAGTTTTTAACCAGATTCAGGAAGGGAATTCTTGAAATGTATTCTTCAATTACGTGGTGCGCCAGTTCTTCATCGTCTACAATTATGCAATTCATTTTTTAATTCAATTGAAGTTTTAAGTTAATTTTATACTCTGAGCCATTGTCGTCAATATCCAGTTGATATTTATCGGGATACAGAAGATTCAGTTTCATTTTGGTATTTTCTATTCCCATTTTGCTGTCGCTGGATTTTTCATGATTTTTCTTTTCATAAAAGTTTCGAATCTTAAAATCAAGCAATCCGTTTTCAAGATGCACTTTGATATCCAATGGCCCTTTTCTCAGATCGGCATATTTGAAAGCATTTTCAACAAACGTCAAAAGCAGGAGAGGTTCAATTTCGTACGATTCAAAATTACCATCGAATTCATCATGTAGATTGTTGAATTTATTAAACCGAATCGACTGAATTTCAATATATTTTTTAATATTATTAATTTCATCATTCAGGTTGTTTTTCTGCATATTTTTATTATTCAAAACATATCGCATAATGTCTGATAAAATTAAAATTACCCTCGGCGTATCTTTAGACTGAATAATTGATAATGAATAAATACTGTTCAGTGCATTAAAAAAGAAATGTGGATTAATTTGCTCACGAAGAATTTTCAATTCGCTCGATTGTCTCTCAAATTCCAGGGCTTTTATTTTTTTTCCGTTTTCCATCCATTTATCGACAAAGAAAAGGAGGATGCTGAATATCATTGAGAAAATTCCTATTCTGAAGAAAATATCATACAGATTAACATCGTGATGAAAAGGTCTCATCATTCTTCCGTTCGGATGAAAATCTTTCGGAGGAAATGGGGGATGTTTCGGAAATGGCGGCATGAATATGATCATTAACGTCACATAAATAATAACAAACGAAATGGTAATGATCAGAATTTTTTTTGGTGTTTGCTTGATCAAAAACGGTAAAGCGATATAATAGTTAATATAGAAAAGTATAATGGAAACAAGAAAAATTTTCAGATTCATGAGCAGAAGAAAATTTCCGAAAACGGAATAATCCATTATTAATTTAAAGAAAATAAGAATACTCCAGATAATCCAGTGATAAATGTAGGTGGTCTGTATTTGTTTTAAAAATGCGGTCATAAAAAATAATTTACTGTTTGTGAGCACAAAATTCCTTCAATAATCATTGAAGGAATTTCTAGGGAATTAAAGCAATTAATATTCGATTTTCATAGAATCCAGTTCATGTACAGAAATTCTGGGTAAAGAATATTGATGTATTTTACTCACAACAAGATCTGCAGTCTTTTGTGCGTCTGTTTCGTTTTTAAAAGTTTTCTCTCCTGGTATGGCAGGTATAAACGGCTGGTTAATGAGGATCTTATGCTTTTTAAGAATCTGATAACCATATCCTGAATTTTGTCTGATGATCTTCACTTCAAGATGTCCGGTTTTCTTTCCGCAACTCACCAAAAATATTCCTGAGACAAAAAGTATTTTTAAAAATGTTTTAATCATAGCTGTTTTCACTTTCGTTTGGATGGAAAACCCAGATGTCATCAAAATAAGACGAACCGCTGTTTCCGGTAAGAACATATCCGTAGCTTCCTATGGAAAAGGCACACGCGCTTTCTCTGGAAGAACCTTCAAAGGATGTTCTCTGTGTCCAGTCATTGGTAGAAGGATTATATTCCCAGGTTGTATTTCCCACACCGCTTGTAGAACCTGTCGCCACATATCCTAATCCGTTTGCCGCAAAAGCGGCAGTTGACGTGCGGTTTTGAGAATCATCATCATTGCTGGTATCTACTTTTCTTGTCCATGTTTCAGAACTAGGGTCGAATGCCCAGAAATCTGAAACCAGGCTTCCGTTATTACTTCCAAATCCTACGTAAGCGATATTATTGATCACGAAAGCGGCTCCGTCTCGTCTTTTAGAACCTCCTAAACTTGTGATGGAGCTCCATGATGAGGTAGATTCATTATATTTATAGAAATCTTTCAGTTCGCTTCCGTCGTATCCTGTTCCTACATAGCCGTTGTTTTCAACACCGAATGCTAAAGCGGCATATCTTTCTGTTCCCGGAAAATCGGAAATCTGATTCCATGTGTTGGATGTCGGATCGTATTTATAGAAATCTTTCAGTTTATTCAATCCATCATATCCGGTTCCCACGTAGCCGTAAGCATTGGTCGCAAAGCCTACTGCAGAACTTCTCTTAGAACCTGGAAAATCTGCTTTTTGGGTCCATGAATTAGCATTGGGGTCATAGCTCCATAAGTCGTTGTAATAATATTCTCCGTCATATCCTCCGGTGATGTATCCTTTTCCGTTTACCACAAATGCAGAGGCATTGGATCGAGGTTTACCGTCCAGATCCGAAACTCTTACCCAGTTTCCCATTAGTTCATCGTCGTCATCGTCATTTCGACAGCTTACTGCTAAAAATGTTCCTACAAGAGTAAGGGCTAAGATTGAAAGTTTACCATTCATTATTCATTCTTTTTTGTGCAAATGAATTTCATTCTGTGGTCTTGTGAAAATTTTTTAGACGAATGCGTGTTTTTTGTAGGCGAATGCCTTTATTTTTATGACGGATGAGGTATTGTTTTGAAAATCATCATTTATCTAAGCAAATCTTGCTATGGTCTACAACTATGGATAAAAGGGAGAATAAATTTTATCTCAATAGCATCTTCACTATATGTTTGCGGAAAAAAGATGTATAAATACCTTTTATTATGTATTTCGATGATGTTTTTATTCTCCTGTGAAGATGAAACCAATACGTATGAAGTAGGAAGCACGTGGATGGATGCGCAGTCAAAAATTGTAATGATCGATACGCTGACCATGAGAATGTCTACCATTATGATGGATTCTGTGGTGACTTCCGGAAAAAATGTGATGATGATAGGAAATATAAAAGATCAGACTTTTGGGAAGGTAAATTCGTCTTCGCTTTTTGAGCTTACACCAGAAAGGTATGCGTTAAATTCGCCTACAAGCGCAGTTTTCGATTCTATTGTGATGTATCTTACGAATACCGATTTTTATTACGGAGATACACTGAAAACATATAAGTTGGAGGTACATCCTTTGACCGACAGAATAAGACTGAATGGGGGCTATCTTTATAATAAAAGTAATTTTAATTATGCATCAAACTCCATCGGAAGTGCAGAATTTTATCCGAGACCAAATACAGACAGCAGTTTTGTGAAGGTTAAGCTTGATCAATCTTACGGGCAAACACTTTTCAATACGTTAAAAAATAGTGACGTCACTACTCAGGAATATTTTCTGAATTTCTATAAAGGTCTGGCGCTCGTTCCTTCTTCTGACAATAATGCAATGCTTAGGTTTGGAATTAATTCTTCTTATCAGGTTCAGATTAATAAAAGTACCAAAGAAAAAGTCTCGAATATCATAAGAATGTATTATCACACCACATCACAAAACGGAACTGAATTAGTGAAATATACTTTAGACCTCAACCCAAGTTCGACGTATCAGTATAATAAAGTTCAAAGCGATTTTACGGGTTCTGATCTGGCAGGGCTGACTCCTAAAAACCCGGTACTTTCAACAAATTTAGATAACAAAGCTTATATGATGGCGGGAATAGGAGTATATACCAAAGTGGAAATTCCTTATTTAAAAACCATAAAAAACTTATATGATAATTATAAAATCATTGATGCAACGCTTACCGTGAGCCCTGTGGCAGGGTATTATTCTAATCAGTTTTATAATCCGAGTCCGTTGTATTATTATATGGGTGATAAGGCAAATCATGTGGTAAGCACTTATACATCTGATGGAAGTACAGAAATTACGGCAAGTTTATCCAACAGCAGCGAGTTCCAGAATGAGCATGCGTACAGCTTTTCTATGTTGAGCTATTTCAATACTATTTTAACGGAAACAGCCAATTCAAATTATAATACATTGATTTACCCTTCTTCCTACAACGATGTTCTTTCAGGAAAAGTGGTGATTGGAGATTCAAAAAACAAAACAAATCCGGCAAAACTTAAGGTTTACATTTTAGGATATTAATGCAGAAAAAATTTATGAACAGAAAAAATAAAATTGTAATTGGCTTATTGTTTTCAGGAGTTTTTACTTCCGGACTGTATGCTCAAAACACGTCGCCGTATTCCTATTTCGGGGTGGGAACGTTTAATAATGTGGATGACGCCAGAAATATCTCCTTGGGAAATACAGGAATTGCTTTGGAAGCTCCGGATTATATCAATTCTAAAAATGCGGCATCCATGACGGCTATTTCTTCAAAAAATGTAGTTTTCAATATCAGTGGAATAGGGAAGTATAATACCATTTCGAGTAATTTAGGAAAAGACAACAGATTCAGTGCTAATTTTACGAATTTCAGCGCGGCACTGAGGGTTTCACAAAAGTTTTTTGTGGGACTTAGCATGCAGCCGGCAACGACTTCTGATTATAAGATTACCTCAACGATTCCCATTGAAGGGACTGCCGGCGAATATCCTGTAACCTATGAAGGAAGTGGCGGACTGTCGAACTGGGGCGTAAGTTTAGCCTATAAAATTAATGATCACTGGAGTATTGGCGGAAAAGTGAAAAATAATTTTGGCAAAATCATTCGTAAAGAAACCATTACTACAAGTTCTGAGGTAGAAATCAGCAGAGATGTACGGTACACAGGTTTTAGCTACAACTTGGGAACTCAGTTTAAAAAAGATTTCAGCGATAACTTTCAACTGACTTTAGGAGGAATTGTGAATTTTGGAAGCAAGTTGGTTTCAAAACGAGATGTTTCTTACACCGAAAATCAGGATTATACCAATAGTATTACCACCAATCTTTCGTCAAAAGATTCTGCTCTGCCTTTTGAGATGGGGTTCGGATTTGGAATTTTAGCGAAAGAAAGATACCGTCTTACCTTTGATTTTACGCAAAGTAATTGGGATAAAATAAAAAATACCGAGACTTCAGAGCAATATTACAAACAGAAAACCTACGGCTTGGGAGTTGAAATTCTTCCTGAAAGAAGACGTACCGAAAAGCTTTCTGAAACCTTTATTTATCGTTTCGGACTGAATTATGATACCGGATATTATAAAATCAATAAAGTTGAAATTGATAAATTGGAAGCAACGGTGGGAGTCGGAATTCCATTGAAGAAAGTTGTTCTGAATGTCGGCTACGGCTACGGAATTCATGGTTTTCAGAAAAATGTGGCGATCCGGGAAAATTATCACATGCTGAATATCAGTATGAATATCCTGGATACGTGGTTTAGAAAACGGTATCTCGATTAAAAGCGCTTATTTTTAAAACAGCAATACCCGGTAATATTATTCAAAATTGAAAAAGAAAATCAAAATGGAGAATGATATTGCCACCCAAATCCCTTCCGGAATCTTCGGAAGGGATTTTTAATAGCAATAAAAATGCCTCCTTTTTTCAGGAATCTCGATAAATATTTAATTTTTTAGACGCAAAGATTGACTGATCGCATTGTATATTTTTAGAGGGCAAAGGCAAATGAAAAATCTTGAAGATGCGTATTTTCAATATAAAAGCCACTGGATTTTATTGCTTTAAAACAGGTCTCAATCTGCCCTCTTTTTTAGACGGGCTGAAGCCCGTCCCTATTGATCTGGTAGAATATTTTATGGATCGAACTCAGGTTTTTAGGCTTGTTTTTTCTGGCAACAAATCAAAAATAATTCATGTACTAAACTTTTTTTCCTATATTTTCAAATGGTACAGATCTATTTTCTGAACAGTTAAAAATCCTGATTCAGCTGAAATTAACCTGCGCTAATTGAACCATATCATCTTTAAAAATTTAAAAATAAAAAGATCGTTATTCGTCGATGTCTATCACAAGAAAAAGCTCTCTCTGAAAATATTCGCTCTCGTTTTTTTCCGCGTTATTTTATTCATGAAATAAGAAGAAAAGCAATAATGAACAGGTGAGAAAAAACCACCAGTGTCAGCTGATACAGGTATGCATTTGCTCGCAGATCATCCAAAATGCGGACGCTTAATATAGCACAAATTGATGCATTTTAGAATTTATGTTTTTGTTTGTGAGTTATTTATGCTTTTGAAGTGCAATTGTAGTAGGTCTGTATCGGCAGAACCCAATTAAATTTGTAAAAAATAAAATGAAATTTGAAGTCTCCGGGGGCTTACCGAAAATTTTATTGATGATGATTCTGAATACACTTAGGAAAGAAAAAATTTATAACAATTAATAGAAAAAAATGAAAAAATCGATACTAGCGATTGTATGCGTCGTCTTATCAATAGGCGTAAATGCGCAGATTGGTATGAATACCGCAAGTCCAAAAGCTACTCTTGATGTTAAAGGTATCACTGCCGATGGAAGCAGACCGGAAGGTTTGCTGGCTCCGAGGTTAACAGGGAATGCCTTATTTGCAGCTTCAGTAAGTACTCCCTCTCAATATGGAGTCGATCAGGACGGAGCGGTTGTATATGTAACGACTCCTGCAGATCTGAGCAATCTTAAGGGGCAGACCATTCACGTAGATGCATCCGGATACTACTATTTTGATGCAGGCCTCAATGCTTGGATGAAATTCTCATCGGGTCCAAATATTTATACAAGTGACGGAACGCTTACAGGAGTGAGAAATATGGATATGAACAGTGGTTCTATGGCATTCACTAACGGACGTGTAGGAGTAGGGATTAATTCTGTAGATCCTTCAGCTATCGTTCAGATGGAAAGTAATAACCGAGGGTTTTTGCCGCCCAGAATGACGAAGGTACAAATGGATGCCATTACCAATCCTGCATTGGGACTGGTAATTTACTGTACAGATTTTTTAAGCCCTGGTCAGGGATGCCTTATGGTGAACGACTCTCTTGATCCGGCATCTCCGCAATGGGGATCCATGTGTTCTTCTAATGCCTCGGGACCCGGTACTATTGCTCCTAGTGTAACAGAGCTGAAGTGTAATCAGAGAACCGTGTCAGGAAATCTCTACAACGGGATTCCGGTTTCAGGTGTTACTGTTACCGTTCCTTATTCAGGAGGGAATGGCGGTGTGTATCTTGGAGCTCAGTTTACTTCCTCCGGAATTTCCGGAATGACAGCCAATCTGGCTAACGGGATACTGAATAACGGGGACGGTAATCTTGTTTTTACAATCATGGGAACGCCTACTGCAACAGGAAATGCGACATTCACTGTAGCGATTGCAGGACAATCCTGTAGCTTCCAGGTTCCAGTAGGTACGCTGACAGCGAATATCGGTGGTTTAACCTGTGCCTCAGCATCATTCACTCCGGCATTAATGGAAACGGGAAGCAGTTATACCGGAACAATGAGTGTTCCTTATACCGGTGGAAATGGCGTGGCTTATCCTCAGGGAGCTTCACAGACCATAAACGGACTTACCTTCCGTCTTCGTGCAGGTACCCTGACAACATCCTCAGGTAATCTGATATATGATATTACCGGAACACCAACAGCAGCAACCACCATGACCATACCTGTTTCCTTTAATGGTTCTGCTTCATGTAATGTAAGTAAAGCAGTTACCCAGGGAACAACAGTGGTTATTGGTTCTGATACATGGTCACGCTATAATCTGGGAGCAGATACCAGCCTCGATCCTGATGTACCGGTGCAGGGAATCCATGGTAATTATTATCAATGGGGAAGAATAAATCCTGTGGCTACTTCCAGTACCCCTTCTGGTGCTATAAGTGGCTGGGACTCCAGCTCTACAGGCAGTACAGCATGGAGTGATACGTCGAAAACCGGTAACGATCCGTGTCCTGCAGGATTCCGCGTGCCGACAAAAGAAAAATGGCAAGCCCTTGTTAATAATACCAGTCAGTCCAATATTGGAACTTATAATTGGAGTGATACCAATTTTGGCGCTGCTAAAGTATTTACAAGTGGTAACAGTAAGCTTACATTTCCTATTGCCGGACTACGTCATGCATTACAGGGAGCATTGGCAGACAGAGGTTCTAGAGGGTTTTACTGGACAACGGCATTAGGCCCATTTGACCATTCTTACTTTATTGAAATGAGAAGCAGTGGGATATTGTTTATGGAATCTGCAAGAGCATTTGCGAAGCCATTGCGTTGTATCAAAGAATAATTAAAAATAAGTCCGGTGGTTATATGACCACCGGATTTTATAAGACTTCTAATCTTTACAATATGGTATTTCTAACAAAAAGAACAGTGCGGCTTGATTCCGTATTGATCTTACACGACATAAGACCTCTATAAAATGAAAAAAATATTGATATTACTGTTGGGTATTTTCTACATGACCTTTAACAGTCAGGTCATCAGCATGAATTTTCCGCAATTTGCAGGTAAAAATTATGATTTTATTCTTTTTAGAGGAATAGAGATGGTTAAAATGCAGGGAACAGTACCCGCTGACGGGATTTTTACCCTTCAGATTCCCAAAGAATATGAGCCCTATACCGGAATGTGCCGATGGCTGATCACCGGAACTATCGAAGGAGGTGGCTTAGACATGCTGATTCCGGGACACGATTTTTCGGTGTTCTGCGATGAAAAAATACCTTCAGAGAATACTATTATCTACAAAAATAATACAGAAATTGAGTCGCTGAATGACCTGTTCAAAGCGCAGAAACGTATTTTTGCAAAATATGATGCGATGCTTCAGGCCACGGAAGCCTTTTCGGAAAGAGATCCCGTTTTTTCATTTCTTAAAAAGGAGTATGAAAAACAGGTGAATGATAATCGCTCTTTTCAGAAAAAATTAAATGAAAGATCAGATTATGCTGCTAAATTTCTTAGGATTGTAAACCTTTCACGCGGAATAGGAACTGAGTTTATTGCAAACGAAGAACAAAAAGCAAAAAATATTTCAGACTATATCAAGACTGATCTGGACTGGAGTGCATTATATACCTCCGGACATTGGGCCGGAATAATTTCTTCGTGGGCAGACATTCATACATTAGTGCTTAATGACCCTCAGCAATGGGCTGCTGATGTTGAAATTATAGGGCAAAGGATTTCAGATCCTGCACTGTGTAAAGATTTTACAGATAATGTAAGCACGGTGGTCAATAGGACTGAGAAGAAGGAATTTATCAATATGTTGATTCCTGTAATAGAGAAATTAAGGAAAGGAAAAGCCCTGTAAACAGTTATTAATACATCTTTAATCCTCATTAAGCAGTGCGAAAACTTTTACTTTTTCCTATGAAACGTCGTCGGAATGCCTGAAATTCTGAAAAATAACGTCACAGGGAACCCAAGCTGAAAGGAAAGCATAAGCTCAATATTTCAAAAGATTAAGAGCCTGTTTAAAATTTTACCGTTTTATTTATTATCCTTAATGAAGTTGATCTTTGCTCCATTTTGATGCTCTTTTGAGCGTATTTTTCACTTCCTATTTTTGATTGAGCCCGCTAAATCTGCAAACACGAAGCAAAAAATCCATCTCAAAATAGCTATAAAAATTTTTGGCAATAAAATTTAAACAGCCTCTAAAAAAAGTAAAAAGTATCCTGCAGTATATTTTATATCATTTTTTAACATTTATATTTTTTTTAAGCCGTGAGCATAAAGGGGTGACCCACGGCCATTGAATCTCTCCCTGGGAAATGACTTTTTGACCATTTTGCAGGGAGTATTCTTTGATTAGGCCTTACCGTTATTTTTTTATACCGAAAGATCAATGCAGACTCCTGCGTGCATCAATACGCAAAATGATCAAAAATAACAGCATGTGAGATACTGCTTTAACAATTAACATTCTTATAAATTGCGTTAGAACATTTTAAATTTAATATTGTTATAATTCTCTTATTTCTAAATGGAAAGTCTTCATTCAACCTTGTTCATTATTTTGGGGAAGCTAAGGGAAATAAAATTTGCTTCGCGAAGCTTGAAAATACAGCTTCATCAAATCAATTTGTTGATTATTCTTTGATTACTTAATTGTTTTTAAATTTTTTGATTTATTGTGAATTAGCTAAATATCGTCGAGTTAAGGTTCAACGAAGAACTGAAATGAATGCTATTCCTAAAAAACAAAAGACTGTCGGCCTGACAGTCTTTTGTTAAATATTACATCTGAAATTAATTTACTTCACGGAAATTTCGTCTGTAAAAATATATGCTTCGCCACCAGCTCCCTGATGCCACTCCGGAAGTTTACCGAAATGATAGGCTTTTACTTTAATATATCTCGCTTCGGTTGGTAAAATTTCAGCAGAAAGCGCTTTCACCTGAACCTTTTCATCTTTTGGATCTAGTGAGTTATTTACTGTTGCCAGAATAATATAATCTTTACCATTCATTGAAGCGTAATATTCCACTTTTTTAGGTAATAAAATCCAAGCCTTACTGTCCTGAAGGTATGTAGAAATAAGCTGAGTGATTTTCTGAGGGGATTTCATATCAATAATCGCTTCAAAAGTCTGCCCCTGATAACCCAGCCATTCGCCTTTTCTCCAGTTTACATCACCATTTATTCCGTCAATTAAAGATAAATTTCCGCTAGCTGCGTACTGTGGAGTTGCTTTTGCATTTACGGTAATTGCCCAATGGTTTGGTCTTTTATTGAAGTTTGCCGTTACAACCGAGCTTTTTTCACCACTTCTTTCCGCATAAGCCGAAACCTGAGTTGTTTTTGTAATGGTGAAAGGCTCTTTATATTGTTTGAATGTTTTTCTCACATTCGCATCGCCTTCATCCATCGTCATATAATAAATTTTATCATTCGGATTGAGTGGAGTGATGGTAACTTTCGTGTTGATGTCAAAAATTCTGTCTGCTGCAATTACAGGCGTTGCCGTTAATTCATCATATTTAAAATCTTTGAACGATTTTGCGTTTTCAAAACCTAATTTTCTAAGCTCTTCTTTACCTGTGTTTTTCGTAATAACTTTCGTTGTTCCGTCTTCCAGATGAATTTTCACTTCATCAAAATAAGGCTTTGTTGTTTGCCATTCGGGTAATCCTGGAGTTACGGAATAAATTCCCATGGTGCTCAAAATATACCACGCACTCATTTGTCCGCAATCTTCATTTCCGATCAATCCGTCTGGCGTATTTTTATAGAAATTATCAAGGATATACTTGATTTTAGCATCTGTTTTTTCAGGTTTGCCGACATAATTGTAAAGATAGGCGATATGGTGACTCGGTTCGTTTCCTTGGGCATATTGTCCCATCAAACCTGTGATATCCACCTGTTCTCTTCCTGTAGTTTTATCCGGAGCAGCAAAAATGGCATCAATAAATTGTTCGAATTTTTCTTTTCCGCCGTGCGCTGCAATTAATCCCGGGATATCTTGCTGAACAGAGTAGGAGTAATGCCAGGAATTTCCTTCTGTATAATTGTTGTTTACTTCTCTCGGATCAAAAGGTTCAAGCCAGTTTCCGTTTTTTCTGGGCTGCATAAATCCGTTCTTCGGATTGTATAAATTTTTCCAGTTTTGAGAACGCTTCATGAAATATTGGTAATCTTCTTTTTTGCCTAAAATTTTCGCCATCTGAGCAATACACCAGTCGTCGTAAGCATATTCCACGGTTTTAGAAACGCTTTCATGCTCATCATCAATAGCGATAAAATTATTCTGTTTATAAGCATTCAACCCAAAAATATCCAACATGGCCGAATTTTTTGAAGCCTGAAATGCCTTTTCATAATCGAAACCTGTAATTCCTTTGGCCATCGCGTCTGCAATCACAGAAACTGCGTGATAACCGATCATACATTCCGTTTCGTTGGAGGCCAGCTCCCATACAGGAAGTTTACCACCCTGTTCGTATTGTTTAATGAAAGTATTGATGAAGTCTGCTGTTCTCTTTTTATCGATTAAAGTCATCAAAGGATGTGCTCCTCTGAAGGTATCCCAAAGTGAGAAAACCGAGTAATAGTCGAAACCTTTTGCCATATAGAGCTTATTGTCGCGCCCTCTGTATTTTCCGTCGACATCCATATTGATATTAGGTTGAGTGAAAACATGATAGAGCGCGGTATAGAAAATAGTAAGTTTATCTTTATCAGAAGATTTAACTTCAATTTTCGATAATTCTTTGTCCCAATCTGCAACCGCCTGTTTCTGAATTTCAGCAAAATTATCAGACTTACCTTCAGCCAGCATATTTTTTCCGGCTCCTTCGTAGCCTGTCGGGGAAATCGCCACTTTTATGCTGATTTTTTCTCCTTTTTTAACGGTTGTTGAAAGTGCTAACGCTAATTTTGTTCCGGTTAAAAGATTTTTTTCGTCTTTACCGTTTACCAGTTTTTTTGAAATTTTTAAGGGTTTTGAAAACTCAATTCTCGCATAAATATACTGATTGGTCGCCCAGGCTTCACTTCTTCTGAAAACTTCAATGGTTTTATCATCAATAATCTTAACCTCACCTTCCAGCAATTTATCTCTGTGGTTCAGGTCTAAAATAATATTAGCGTTTCCGGCATTATTGAACGTATATTCATGATAACCGACTCTTTTGGTTGTGGTCAGTTTTACGTCGATATTGCTTTTATCTAGTTTAACGGAGTAAAATCCGGCCGTTGCCTTTTCATTTTTATGCGAAAATTTGGAAGAATAATCTTTGCTGTCCAAACTTGGATTTCCCATCGTCGGCATCAGCATAATGTCTCCATAGTCTGAAACACCTGTTCCGTTAAGGTGCGTGTGCGAAAATCCGTAGATCACAGAATCCGAATAATGATAGCCGCTGCAGCCATCCCAGCTTCCGTCTATTCTGGTATCGGGAGACAGCTGTACCATTCCGAAAGGAACAATGGCGCCCGGAAAGGTATGGCCATGCCCGCCAGTTCCTATAAAAGGATTTACATATTGCGAATAATTTTGTGAAAATAAATTATGGGCAATAATTCCCAAAAGAACCATTAGAATTTTTTTCATCTTATAAAAAATTAAATTCCCCTAAAATACACTAAAATTTGGATTCACAAAAGAAAATATCTATCATTGCGTTTACTTATTCTAAATAGGTAAAAATTACGTAAATTTGTAAACAATTTATTTAGTTTATGTTGACGAAAGAAAAGGTACAAAATTTCCTTAAAGAGATAGAAGTTGATGACTTGGTAAGCAATTTTCAGGTTATGGGCAACGACGTATATATTGATATGACTGCACATTCACCTGCTATGCACGAGAAGAAAAAGCTTGAGGCAGCCATGAAGCAGGCTTTTGCAAGTGAATTTGGTGACGAGATTAATTTGAAATTAAAGATCGTTTCTCCGGAGCCTAGCGAAATTCAGCAAAGTCAGATCAAAGGAAAACAAATTCCTGGGATTCAAAATATTATTGCCATTGCTTCTGGAAAAGGAGGTGTTGGTAAGTCTACGGTTTCTGCAAACATGGCGGTAACGTTGGCAAAAATGGGTTTCAAAGTAGGTTTATTGGATGCAGATATTTACGGTCCTTCCGTTCCTACAATGTTCGATACAGAAGGTGAAAAGCCAATTTCTGTAGAGGTAAACGGTAAAAGTTTAATGAAACCTGTTGAAAATTATGGAGTAAAAATGCTTTCAATAGGATATTTCTCAGGTGCCAATCAGGCGGTTGTCTGGAGAGGTCCGATGGCTTCAAAGGCACTGAACCAAATGATCAGAGATGCAGCTTGGGGAGAATTAGATTTCTTATTGATCGACCTTCCTCCGGGAACAGGTGATATTCACTTATCAATTATTCAGGAAGTTCCTGTAACGGGAGCGGTGATCGTAAGCACACCTCAACACGTGGCTTTGGCAGACGTAAGAAAAGGGATCGCGATGTTCCAGATGGAAAGTATTAATATTCCGGTTCTTGGATTAGTGGAAAATATGGCGTATTTTACACCGGAAGAATTACCTGAGAATAAATATTATATCTTTGGGAACCAGGGAGCACAATATTTAGCAGATGATCTTGGAATTCCGGTATTGGGAGAGATTCCTTTGATCCAGAGCATCAGAGAAGCGGGAGATGTTGGTAGACCGGCCGCTTTGCAGGATGGTTCTAAAATCGCTGATATTTACACAGAAACTGCCCGTAAAATGGTGGAAAGCTTGGTAGAAAGAAATAAAAATCTTCCTCCGACTGAAGCAGTGAAAATTTCTACAATGGCGGGTTGCTCGCCAAAAGCAAAATAATTATTTTTCAATATTTGAAAAAACCGAATTGAACTGAGAAAATATGGAAACAAACATAACACACGAAGATACAGTAACAAGAGTGATGGAAGCTCTGGAAAGCATCCGACCGTTTTTGAATAAAGATGGTGGAGATATTGAGCTTATTGATGTGAAAGATAACTTGGTTTATGTAAAACTTTTAGGAAACTGTTCTGGTTGCTCGCTGAATGTATCAACATTGAAATTAGGTGTTGAAAATACAATCAAACAACATGCGCCGGAAATAGAAAAAGTAATAAGCGTGGAATAAAAAATAGCTACATATATATTTTTTTGAGACAGGTTTCGGCCTGTCTTTTTTTGTGGACTTTCACCGTTATAAAAGGACAGATTTTGGATCAAGCCTAAAACTAAGGGAGAAATTGTTTAGAAATTTTTTTTGCCATGAATGCATGAATATTTTTATTTCCCACAGATTGCTCGGATTTTCACGGGTGAGGCTGTTTCTGTTGGTTTTCGCAAAGGCCGCAAAGATATTTTTAATGCCTGATGTTTTTAAGTCACAAGGATTTTATCTTTGATAAAATTGAGGACTGCATATTGTGGCCACGAATGCACGAATTTTATTCACTGCAGATCGCACATATTTAGAATATATTAGTGGAAAATCAAAGATTTTCAAAGACTTAGGTGTACTTCTATGCAGTTTAACATTAATCTTAAATAACTAAAGTGTTAAAAAACTTTTGTGACTTTTGACTACGTCGAAATATCATTCATCGACTGAAAGGAGATAATCTTCGATTTGTGGTTAAATTTTAGCTACAAATGCACGAATATTTTTATTTCCCGCAGATCGCCTTTTCCTTATAATCTATTGAAAATGTTATCGAAATATGTAGGGTAAGATTTCACTTTATCTTTGGTCTTTTTTTAGCCCTTTTAAGTACATTTTTAACCTCTTAGTTTTATTTTGGCATGCCAAATCTTAAAAAAAATCCTTTTCAAAATAATACCCTTAAAATGTAAACATACTCTTACTGTTTTTTTTGTTTAAAAATGTGAAAAAAAAGTTAGAATAATTATTACCTGCATATAGAAATAATTCTATGATTTCGTGAGGCTTATTAGTGTTATTTTTGTAAAAAATTTATTTACAATACAATATGAGGTTGGATTACTTCTTTGTGAGGTTGTATTATTGTTCTTTTTGATGTTCAATGTCTTTTACAGCAGGTTACTGATTTTGATAATAAGGTCAGGAGAAAATCTGTACAAAGACTTTTATACAGGATCGTAGAAAGTCCCTTAAATATTGATTTTTTTAAATTAAAATGTGGTATTGGTCTACATGTTGTATTGACTTGTGGTAATAATTTATAGGATAAATTACCTTCTGTAAAATAGATGACGGGTTTTTATGGAAACTATTATTGAAAAAACTAAAACTATGAAAATATACTCATTGCGGACGGTCTGTATGTAGTAAGAATGGGTACGGCAGTGTTGTTGGAAACGAAGCTGAAATTTCCTTGTAACATTGATTTTGCTGAAAATTATTCCGAGACAAAAGAGAAAATTTCTGCCAACCAATATGATCTTATTATTCTGGATACGGATATTCCCGGGAGTATTTTTAAATCGATGGTAAAAGATCTTAAGAAAAAACAGAAAAATCTTAAAATATTGATCTTTTCCATTTATGATGAAAATGTGGGGATTCAGTATATAGAAGAAGGTGTAGAAGGATATCTGAACAAAGATGCCTCAGAATCTGAAATTTTAAAAAGCATCCACGCGCTCTTTGATGAAGGCTATTATTATCCTTCTAAGATGATGAACAAACTGCTGACTTCCAAAGAAAATAACACAGTAGAAAAACTTTCCAAAAGAGAGCTCCAGATTTTTAAACTCCTTGCAGAAGGGCATGGGAATATTGAAATTTCAAACAGTCTGGATCTGAAAACATCTACAATTAGTACTTATAAAAAGAAAATATTCGAAAAATTGCAAGTGAAAAATGTAGTAGATCTGGTGAGGATTTATGATGAAATGCATTAAAAATATTGAAAATCCAGTAAATTTATTTACTGGATTTTTATTTTAGAATTACAGGAATATTAAATTCCTTGAAAATATCAAGAATTTTATTAAAATTATTTTTTAACATTTTTTTACTTCTTTGATGATGAAGCCAAGTAATTTCTTCGAATGATTTTACGCCAAAGTTTCCGCGTAAACAATCGTATAAAGCTGGCAATTGTCTTCCAAAATATCCGCAAATTCCATTTACTTCTTCTCCAAGTGTGCAAAAGAATTCATCAAGGTTATTAAAATTATTTCCATCAAGCTGAATTACGAGATTTTCTTTATCAATTTGTATTTTTTGGAAAGTTAATGCGAAAACTAACCAGCCTTGTAATTCATCTTTATGAAATTTTTCCCAAATATTTTTTTGTTTAATTTCATCATTAATAAACATTTGCCAAGATTTATGAAAGCCTTTGGGGTGATGCCAAACATGCCCAGTTAATAAAATATTGTTATGTTGAGATTTGATAATTTTAATATTACTAATAAATGTTTGAGTAATAATTGATTTATTTTTATCAAGAAGGTGAATAGATCCTTGATTATTATAAATTTTCGTTGCTTTCTCAATTTCAAATACCAATTTGTTAATATCCTCAACATCTATTAATTGTAATTTTCTAAAACCAATATTTCTCTTATTATTTTCAAGATTTTTAACATCTTTAATGTAAGTTATAATTTCATGGTCTTTGGCTGTATCTAATGAAAAAGCAAACATTTATATATTTAAAGTTTAAAATTAAACAATTTCAACTCAACAAAAAAGCCTGCAAGAGAGCAGACTTTTTATTGGGAATAAATATTATTTTAAGTGTGTTTTCAGAATCTACGAAATTTTATTTCTGATTTTTCAATTGAGAATTTTCAGATTCAAGCTTTTGTAATTTTGAATTCAATTCATCTACTTTAGCATTAAGCTCCTGAACAGCTTTTGTTAAAACAGGAATTAATGAATCATAATTCACTGATAATAATTTATTTGAATCATCTGCTTCTTTCACAATGTCTGGAAGAACCTGACGAATTTCCTGTGCCACGAAACCTATTTCTTTTGTATTGTACTCTGTAGATGCTAAATTTGTTTTTTTCTCGTAGCTTACAGGGTGTAGTTTCAAAATAGTATCAAGACCATGTTCTACATTTTTAATATTTCTTTTCAAACGAGCATCAGAAGTAGGGTTGAAAGATGTTGCAGTCCATGCTCCGTTAGCATCAAGAAATGCTATTGAATTACCTATTACGGGAGTGCCGCTTGTAAGAGTGAAGAATCTAAAGCCACCAGTACCTGTACCTCGATAATTTACATATTCATTTTCACCTATTCCTGGTTGTATAGCGTTCCAACCAACGGCGCTCATATTACTTGCGTTAGGAAAACTTCCGAATTGTACTCCCAAAACTCCTAAAACATCTAATTTAGCACTAGGTGTAGCTGTACCTATACCCACAGATCCAGCTCCCATTATGTTAAGATTATTTCCTGCATTGGTGATAGTTGTAACTTCAGAAAGCGTTCCACCTAGCTTTACATTATTGCTTGAAGCTGTTAAACCATTGCTTGCTGTAACATCGCTATTAACAATGGTGGTATTTCCGCCACCGCCGCCGCAAGCGTTAAGCTGTTTGATAATCGCGTACGATTGATTACCTCTCATATCAGCAGTTCCCGTAGAACCTGATACACGAAAAGCAACATTAATATCTGCTGAAGGAGTAATCACAGCCTTAGACATCGGCATTTCACTGTTATTGGTTACGGTGTAGGTTACAGGATAAAATTCCGCTGTTGTAGAACCTGCTAATGAGGTATTGGTCGCTGTATCTACCCAAGAAGCTGATATAACTCCCGCGGTAGAACTACTGAAATTTACCCCTAATAAATGTCCTTCTAATTCGTACGTTTTACCAGCTTTTAGTGTGAAAACTCCACCAGTTAAAGCGATTCCTGTACCTGCTTTTACTAAGTTAAAGTTAATATTGGTATTGCTTTGTACTCCCGATTGTATACCATTAATAGTCGCAAAAATATAATCAGGAATACAACCAGCTCCCGTAGAAGAAGTACTGTTATATCCTAAAACTTCCCATGTTGAAGCCGCTCCTGTAAGTCCGGTATTGATGATCTGAACACTTTGATTAGCAGATAAACTAATAGTAGAGTTTCCATTAATGGTTTCAGCGCCTGCAGGATTTACAGTAACGGTAAAAGAAGTATTATTTTTAATGGTATATAAACGTCCTTTAAAATTACCAACTCCCGTGATCGCCGCGGGAAGTGTGAAGGTAGAATTAGCCGTACCGTTATAAGATACATAATAATCTGTGTTCACCATTGCATAGCTGGTTGCTGTAATGGCATTGTATTGTGCGGCTAGCGATCCGTTAATGTCTAAAGTAGATCCCGGATTGGTTTTGTTAACACCAACTTGTGCAAATGTTGATGAGCCTCCTAAAACTAGGAGGAATAATGGGATAAAGAGTTTTTTTATGTCAAATTTAGTATAATAATTAAAAGAATTGTGAGATCGATTTCATTAAAGTAGCATGGATAAATAGATTTTTAATGTATCATATTTCACATCGGAAAGATATGTAATAAAAAATCGATTTTAGATATTGTATTTTAATATTTTTTTAATTATTTGTGAATATTTTTAGTTATAATGAGTTAAAATCGTCAATAATAAAAAAAGCCCCGAACAATTCGGAGCTTTTACATCAACTAAATAATATATTCTACTTTACAATAACTCTTTTTAGCTGTCCTTCAGATGTTTTCACAAGGTAAACACCTGTAGAAAGCTTTGAAGTATCTATTGTTAAAGCATTTTTATCTTTTCCGATTAATTTTCCGGACATATCATACAATTCGTAATCCTGTACTCTGTTGAAATACAAAGAATTACCTTTTGTTACAGGATTCGGGAATACGTTGAAAGTCGATTTTTCCGTTTTCACTTCTCCGGCTGCCAAACTTGGAGTTGCTACTTCGTACATCGACAATGTTCCGCTGATCTCGTTGGCAATGACCACATATCCTTTTCCGGTTGTAGTATTTTCCGGTGCGATATAAATAATTCCTTCCGGGCCATTATCACCACCATACGCCGAAGTCATACGAGAGTGCTTGTAATCTGTGAAAGTAGGATTCGTCGGATCGGTAATGTTGTACACCATGACACCTCCGGTTCTTTCCAAAGTAATGAAAGCATACGTCTGTCCGTTGATATTTCCTAAAGCAACACCTTCCGGCTCAGGGCCTTTTGCACGGCTTCTGCTTTTTGTAGTGTTCGATTCATTATCGGCATTAAAGATCGACGGATGGTTAGCTGCAATATATCTTTCAAATTTATCACCACTATCGTAAACGATTTGTTTGGTGTCAGCATTGAAAATCGAGAAGGAGCGGGCTCCCAAAGCGTTGATTTCCTCAAACTCATTATCGTTATCTGTATCTCCGTTGGCATTGGTAACACGGAATCTTCCTAAGTTGTGAGAAGCTTTCAAGGTTGATGATTGCGGGAAAAGTGCAGGATCTAAAGTATAATCGTTAGCTCCAACCGTAGTTCTTTCGCTGAATCCTGAAAGATCTTTTTCATCTCCTTCGTTTGCTGTTACAATATAGTTGGTGTTTCCAACCTTGTAATTCTGGACGGCATCAGGAATATAATACGCTTTTACAGGCCAGTTCGCAATTAAAACTTCACCATTGTTATCCGAAGCATCAAAACCATTTCCTGGAAGACTCATATCTTTTTTACCTAATCCCCAGATTCCAGTAATCGTTTTTGAAGCTAAATTAACCTCAGCAATCGCATTATTTTCCTGAAGCGTGATCCACGCCTTTTGGCTGTCTGCACTAATTGTAATATATTCAGGTTCTAAATCCTGAGAAAGTGTATTGTTGGTTCTTACTTTTCTTAATCCGGTTGCTGTTAATGCTGCCACCTGAGAATCAAACGCATTGAAATTAAGCGTGGTCACATTATTTTGACTAAGATTGTTAATTCCTCCGGAAATATCAATAATGCTGATAGTTCCTTCCGGATCGATGGTGTAAGCGTCATTCGGTTCACCTTCATTAGCCGTTAAAACTTTTGTTCCGTCCGGTGAGAAAGAAACCATATCCGGTAAAGCGCCAACGGTAACCTGTTTTAGAAAATTCCCGTTAATATCAAAGAAAACAACTGAACCGTTCTGTTGAGGATCTGTATTGGGAGAAGCTGCCGCAATAATTCCGTTTTTCACGGCAATACTTGTAATTCCTCCGTATGCAGCCATATTTACGGTATTGATAACCGTTGGAGTATTCGGATTGCTGAAATTGATAATATCAAAAACATCTGTCAGAGAACTGATGGTAAATAATCTCTGCGTGGTAGGATCATGAACAACAATTTCCGTAGAGCTGCTGTTGTTTCCGGAAGGATCAAAACTTCCGATATAGTCTAATTGAATTTGGTGTGAGGGAACAGGCGACGCTTTATCATTGTCAATAATATAAACCGTTGAATTACTGTCTCCCGAAATCGTTGCTCCGGCAGGATTTTCGAGGCTGAGTACAAAATATTCGGCCTCCTGCTCTTCTAAAGTATCATCAATAATAGGAATATTTACTGTATAACTCGTCGTTCCTGGAACAATATTAATTGTTTGACTGGTAAAAGTGAAATCATTATTGTCTGCCGTGCTGAATGGAGCCGGTTTTGCCACCAAATTTACCGATGCCGTGGAAGGATTGGTTACATTAATTTTAAATGCCAATGTTCCTGCATTTTCATTGACTTTGATAAAGTTTTTATCTAAAGAAATAGACGTTCCGGCAGTTGTAAATATGGTTGAAGTTGCCGTTGTTACCGCATTATCACTGAAATCTTCCACCATATTTGGTTTTAAAGCCAAATAATACGTCTGGTTTGGAACTAAACCTGAAGTAGGGATAACCGTGATTTTATTGTCAGAAAAAGTTGTTGTGAAGGGAATTTGAGTACCTGAAGCATTTCCAAGACGGAAATCTACAAGCGTTTGTGCATTAGAATCGTTAATCGGAGAGTTGTCTGCTAATCGTACATTTTCGTTAAATGTAAGGGTAGGATTTACAGTCGTTAAAGCGTTATTTGTGTTATTGTTGGGAAGGTAGGCAACCGTTGGCGGAGTAGTGTCACTTCCTCCGATTGCTGTTGCGTCTACTGTAAAATTGTCAAAACGGTTGTTCCCTGCTGTACCGTTGTTGGGGCCGGCAGAGAATTCAACTTTTAATGTAAAGTTTGGGTTATTGGCCACTCCTGAAATCGCTGCGAAATCAAAAATAACCAGTTGCGGTGCAGCATCCTGTGGGGCTATCGTCTGATAGGTCTGGAAGGTGGTCCCGTCCAAAGAATACGACCAGGTTTGTGTTCCCGCTCCGGAGCCTGATCTTCGTGTTGTAAACTTCACCACCACATTATTGAATCCCGTTGTCGGTAAATTAAACTGTAAATTACCATTAATAGGGAAGTTGTAACGTAAATGCGTGCCTGCAGGATCTCCGTTTCTTGCATTTAAATTTTCTGTGTTGAAATTTTGCCCCGTTCCGTTTGCGAAATCTACTTCTGTTGTTCCACTGTTTACGGCGGTCATCGAACCGTTTACCAATGTTGATGTTGGCGTCATCATCGCTGCTGCAGAAGTATTGTTATTAAAATTCCAGTAATGAATAAGGCTGGATTGCCCAGAAGCTACTCCGTGAAGGAAGATAGCGGCAATTAACGAACCTTTCAAAAGGTAGTTATTAGTCATTTTTGCTTGATATTAAATTGATGCAAAAATGAACTTTCTACTTTGCAAGGATTTTAAGCGAATTTTAATTAATTCTTAATAATAATGTAATTTCTGGAAATTTTGATGAAAATTAAATTTCGAAAGCAGCTTATAGCAACTTAAAGAAACGGCAAATCAGCCAAACATGAAGGTATTGGCTAAATGGTGTTCCGAAGATTCGCTTATTTATCCGGATGTGCTAAATAAATAGGACTGGAAGATTTTTCCAGCGGATGTTTCTGCATATAAAAAAATCCTGAAATTGCACTCAAGACCAATAAAACGAAAACTACCAGAACAATTCTTTTAACCATTTCTCTCATATCGCTAAATTTTTGATGTCCTTAATTTCTAAAGTTGACGTTGGGTAGCCCTTTTGCACGGCATTGATCATCGCTTTCCCGACCTCGTGTAAAGTTAAAGATTTTGAAGGTAATATACGTGGAAAAATCCAAATAAGTGGTTTAAAGAACCATTTTATATTTTCTTGTCCTTCAACAGGTTTCATAAACCCCGGACGAAAATTGTATTCACTTCTGAAACCAAGCTTTCTAAGGGTATTTTCGGTTTTACCTTTTACTCTTGCCCACATCATTTTTCCGCTTTCCGTTTTGTCGGTACTCGCGCCTGAAACATAGTTGAAAACCATATCCGGATTTTGGTTGAGTACGGCTTTGGCGAAATGCAGCGTGGTGTCATAGGTAATTTTGGTATAGTCTTCCTCGTTCATTCCAAGGCTGCTTATTCCGGCACAGAAGAAAACGGCATCGTATCCTCTGAGGTTTTCATCCAGAAGGTCAATTTCCAGGAAATCCGGAATAATATATTCCTTCAGCTTAGCGTGTTTTTTTCCTGAAGGTTTTCTGCTGACACTTAGAACTTCTGAAACATTCGGATTTTCAAGGCATTCCAATAAAACACCTTCACCTACCATTCCTGTTGCTCCTGTGAGAATTACTTTGATTGAGTCCATTTCTTCTTTGTTATTCATTCTGTTGACGTTTAATCTTTACCTTTTACTTTATGTGGTAGCAAAAATTATACACTTTTTTTATTTCTTAGAAAATATCAACGCTGTTATTCTGAACAAAATGAAAAACCTACTTTTTAATTGTTTTGAATATTTCTTTCTTAAATACATTTCATCCTACAAAAATTCGCCTTTGGAGGGGTTGCGAAAATTCGTAAGAATTTTTGACGGGGTGGTTTTATTATTACTTTCCATTTTCTTATAATAATTAAACTACCCCTGTCTTTTTGCTGATTCAAAAATCCACCCTTCAAAGAAGGGGAATTTTTACCAGAGGTATCTCTTACTGCATGTTTACATCACGGACAAAGTAAAATTGACGATTCCATTTCCTAGCCCAGATTGTAACGGCATCCTTTTGGGTGAGTCTGGAGCAAAGCGGAGGATGAACCCAAAAGATACAGTGGAAAGCTGGAAAGAGCTTCTGAAAAAAAAAGTGTATATCCGAAGTTTATATGATTGGGAATAGGATGGGCTTACTTATATCATTTTATCTTTGAAATATCCTTTACATTATTCAACTCCTGAAGGGGTATAACATTATTGAGTAGGTATTCATTGGGTTTTATGAAGGTTAAATTCAAAAAGAAAACGGTATAACTTCTGTAAGCCGGGTGTATGCAGGTTTTACTTTTCCTTCTGAACATAAGAAAAACCGATCGAAACGACCGGTTTTCAAAGTTTTCTACAGGGTGAAATTACTTTTTATCCTGTAATTTGCTGTAAATATTATGGATTAACCCATCGGCAACGGAAATTTTCGGAACAAATATCCGGTTAATCTCCGACCATGACATGACATTATTATAAATTTTAAGGGCATGAACCAATACATCAGCCCGGTCTTCACGAAGGTTATACCTTGTCATTCTCTCCTCTACGGAAAGGAGGTCGAATTCCTTGTATACTTTTTTAAGGTGGGAAAGAGACATTGGCTTGCCGTCTTTGGTTTTGCTCATTGAAAAAACTTTATTGATGTTTCCCCCGGAGCCAATGGCAACAATCGGTTTCTTACTGTTGATGTTTTTTCTGATTTCCTCCTTCATTTCCTGCCAGTTATTCGGGGTTACCAGGTTATTCAGCAAGCGGATAGTCCCAATATTGAAGGATTTTTCATATTTCATTTTGCCGTTTTCATAGAAGGTAAGCTCTGTAGAACCGCCGCCTACGTCTACATATAAATAAGCGAATTCTTTGTCAAGCCCTTCTGCAACATGATTTTCAAAAACAAGGGAAGCCTCTTCGTCTCCGGAGATAATTTCAATATCAATTCCTGTTGTTTTCTTTACATCTTCGATAATACTTTTTCCATTGGAAGCGTCGCGCATGGCGCTTGTCGCGCAGGCTCTGTAATGGTCTACTTTATAAATCTTCATGAGATCACTGAAGATTTTCATGGAGTCGAGAACCATTTTTTCTCTCTGTTCGCCGATCTTTCCAAGGGTAAATACATCCATCCCTAACCTCAGTGGGATTCTTAAAAGGTTAAGCTTTATAAATTCCGGTTGTCTGTTGTTTATTTTAACTTCATTAATAAGTAATCTGGCTGCATTACTCCCAATGTCGATGGCTGCGATTTTCATTTTTCTTTCGTTTTACCTTTTAAATATGTATAAGTTTCAATTTGAGAGCGACATTTTTCTTTGTCGTTGCTGATGTATTCGTTGCTTAATTTTTTATCTAAAATACGGGCTTTTACATTATCGTGAAGCTGAATATCCAGGATGTCCTTTAGTTCTTTTTTAAGACTTTTATCTGTTATTTTGGCGGCTGCTTCAATTCTGTAATCCAGATTTCTAGTCATCCAGTCAGCAGAGGAGATATACATGTCTTCGGCTCCCTTATTGTAAAAATACATCACTCTCGCGTGCTCCAGATATTCGTCAACAATACTGATGGCTTTTATTTTTTCCTTAAACTCTTTTTGGTTTACGGCACAGTAAATCCCCCTCACTATCATTTTTACCACCACACCCGCGGTTGCCGCTTCGTATAATTTTTCAATCAAAGCCCTGTCGCTTACAGAATTAGCTTTGATAATCATCTCTGCTTTTCTTCCTGCTTTGGCCTCTTCAATCTCTTTATCGATGTGGTGAACGATCTTTTCACGCATGAATTGGGGGCAAACTAATAAATTTTTACAAGTTTTCAAAACGGGAAGGTAATCTTCTTTCGGTTTTTTTAATACATTGAATACTTTATTGATATCTGCCATGATCCCCCGGTCTGCCGTCATGATCAAATGATCGCCATAAATTTTTGCTGTTTTTTCATTAAAATTACCCGTGCTCACAAAGCCATATTGAATGGTCTTGTTGTTGGCCCTCTTTTTAATGATACATAATTTAGCATGAACTTTTTTCTCAGGAAGACCTATTAAAACGGTAATTCCTTCGGGTTCGAACATTTCTTTCCACTCCAGATTGGACTCCTCATCAAATCTTGCCTGCAGTTCCAGCATGACGGTCACCTCCTTGCCATTTCTTGCTGCATAAATTAAAGCGTTGCTGATCTTTGAGTTGCTTGCCAAACGATAGGCGGTGATCTGGATTGATTTTACATCAGGATCCATTGCTGCCTCCCGAAGCAGATCAATCACCGGATTGTATTTATGATAAGGAAAAGTGAGCAAGACATCATGTTTTAAAATAACATCAGTTACTCTTTCGCCATGTTCAAATGCAGGATGTGTAAAAGAAGTTCTCTCAACAGGACGTTCATATTTTTCAAAAACATCTGGGAAATCCATAAAATGCTTGAAATTATGAATTTTCCCACCCGGGATAATGCTGTCTTTTTTTGTTAAATTTAATTTTCGGATAAGCAGTTCCAGTAATGCTTTATCCATGTCTTTATCAAACACAAAACGGGTAGGCTTTCCTTTTCGCCTGTTTTTTAACCCTTTTTCTATTTTTTCTGCGAAATTGGTCCGGATATCGTTGTCCAGATCCATTTCTGCATCTTTAGTGACTTTAAAAGCATTGGCCGAAAATTCGTCATAGCCAAAATAAGAAAAAATATGTGGTAAATTGAAGGTGATGACATCTTCCAGAAGCATCACGTTCTTCTCCTCCGGATCTTCGGTTGGGAGTAGAACAAATCGCCCCACAAAACGGGACGGAATTTCAATGATCGCATAATTGCTGGAATACTGCCAGTCCTTTTTCCTCATTGCCACCCCTAAATAAAGGCTCTTATCTCTCATATAGGGCATGGGCGTATTTTCATGAAGCAGGATCGGAATTACATTAGATTCCACCACTTCATCAAAATAAGTTCTTACAAATTCCCTCTGTTTTGCCGTTAAATTTTTGGAAGTTTTAATGGACACCTTATGCTCAGCCATTTCGCTCTGGATTTTTCTCCAGGTTTTATCGAAATTCTGCTGATGGCTGATGACAATATCATTGATTTTTTGAAGGATCTTGGAAGGGGGCTGATAAAAGGATTCCGCAATTACTTTTTCCTTAAAATCCATCGCACGCTTTAATCCTGCTACCCGAACTCTGAAAAATTCATCCAGATTGTTAGAGAATATTCCTAAAAATCTTATTCTTAAATGCAAAGGAACCTTTTCGTCCATTGCCTCTTGTAAAACCCTCTCATTGAAGGCTAGCCAGGTAATATCTCTCGGGTTAAAATGTAATGACATTCGTTAGTTTATATTTTATCAAAAGTAGTGATTCATCGTGTCTCACAGGGCTTTTTTAACGTTAAGCTTTAATTAAATTTTAATATGTTAAATAAGATATGATCGTGTGAGTTATATTTTTATTTATAATTGAATAAAGTTATTAAAAACTAATGGGAAATTTAACCTTTAGTGAATAATTTTATATTAATGGAATTATTTTGTTTACGCTTCCCGTTTTTCTGTAATAGAGGTGTTTTCATCACATAAAAATCAATTATATTTAAGGTGTAAAAGACATGAAATCATGGGAATGAAAATCACGCTTTTTACGATGTAGATTTTGTGACGAAGAGCATGCAGAACAGACCGGAAAATGAAGGGGTTTTCCAAAGCCGACGACAGATGCCGGAAGTATGGCGCAGAAATTTTCTGACAGACAAAAATAGTCTTTAGAAATTAACTCATGAACTGATTTAATATAAGTGGGAGGGAAATTTTTAATGCTGAAGAAGGATTGATGAAGAGGATATGTACTGAAAACAGAAACTGACATAATTGATACAAAAGACTTGGCAAGCGGACGATATGATGTCAGAATGTACCGTCACAAAAATGATGTTAAATTGATGAAATTCATAGGGAAATAAGTGAAATTATTTCATAGTATTTGTGTTTTTAAACCCCGATTACATCGGGGTTTTTTATTTTATTCTGTCAATTTGTCATAAAAAATTGAATGGTACAGATATTGAGAATTACTGAATGTAAAATAATTTAAAAATTAGAAAAAATATAAATATTATGAGTAAAATAATTGGAATTGACTTAGGAACAACCAACTCTTGTGTTGCTGTAATGGAGGGAAAAGACCCTGTTGTTATTCCTAATGCAGAAGGAAAAAGAACGACTCCTTCTATTGTAGCATTTACAGAAGATGGTGAAAGAAAAGTAGGGGATCCTGCGAAAAGACAGGCTGTAACAAATCCAAGAAAAACCGTATACTCTATTAAAAGATTTATCGGAACACACTTCAAAGAAGATGCTAAAGAAATTTCAAGAGTACCTTACGAAGTAGTATCCGGACCAAACGACACGGTAAAAGTAAAAATCGACGATAGAGAATATACGCCACAGGAAATTTCTGCAATGACCCTTCAGAAAATGAAGAAAACTGCCGAAGATTATCTTGGTCAGGAAGTAACAAGAGCGGTAATTACTGTTCCTGCTTATTTCAATGACGCACAAAGACAGGCTACTAAAGAAGCGGGTGAAATTGCTGGTCTTAAAGTAGAAAGAATCATCAACGAGCCAACAGCTGCAGCATTAGCTTACGGTTTAGATAAAGCTCACAAGGATCAGAAAATTGCAGTATATGACCTTGGAGGTGGTACTTTCGATATCTCTATTCTTGATTTAGGAGACGGTGTATTCGAAGTATTGTCTACAAATGGTGATACTCACTTAGGAGGTGATGACTTTGATGATGTGATCATCAACTGGATGGCAGACGAATTCAAAGCTGAAGAAGGTGTTGATTTAAAATCTGATGCAATCGCATTACAGAGATTAAAAGAAGCTGCTGAAAAAGCTAAAATTGAATTGTCTTCTTCTGCACAAACAGAAATCAACCTTCCCTATATTACTGCTACGGCTACAGGTCCTAAGCACTTAGTGAAGTCTTTAACTAAAGCTAAATTCGAACAGTTGGCTGCTGATTTAGTAAGAAGATCGATGGAACCGGTTGCTAAAGCGTTGAAAGATGCAGGTTTATCTACTTCAGATATCGATGAAGTAATTTTGGTAGGAGGTTCTACAAGAATCCCTGTTATTCAGGAAGAAGTTGAAAAATTCTTCGGTAAAAAGCCTTCAAAAGGGGTAAATCCGGATGAGGTTGTAGCCATCGGTGCTGCGATTCAGGGAGGTGTATTAACAGGTGATGTAACAGACGTTCTTTTATTAGACGTTACGCCGCTTTCTCTAGGTATTGAAACAATGGGTTCTGTTTTCACTAAATTAATTGAAGCCAACACTACCATCCCAACTAAAAAATCTGAAGTATTCTCTACAGCTTCTGACAACCAGCCGGCTGTAAGCATCAGAGTAGGACAGGGAGAAAGACCAATGTTTAACGATAACAAAGAAATCGGTAGATTCGACCTTTCTGATATTCCACCAGCACCAAGAGGAGTTCCTCAAATCGAGGTAACTTTCGATATCGATGCGAATGGTATCTTGAATGTATCCGCTAAAGATAAAGGAACAGGTAAGGAGCAGAATATTAAAATTCAGGCTTCTTCAGGACTTTCTGATGAGGAAATTGAAAGAATGAAAAAAGAAGCTCAGGAAAATTCTGCTGCAGATAACAAAAGAAAAGAAGAAGTTGAAATTTTCAACAAAGCTGACGGATTGATCTTCCAGACTGAAAAACAATTGAAAGAATTTGGAGATAAATTATCAGCAGACAAAAAAGCAGCGGTTGAAGCAGCTCATGCAGAATTGAAAACAGCTTTTGAAGCTAAAAATTCTGATGATGTAAAAGCTAAAACAGAAGCTTTAGATGCCGCTTGGATGGCAGCTTCAGAAGAAATGTATGCACAAGGTCAACAGCCGGGTGCTGATGCAGGAACTCAGAATGAAGGAAGTGCAGGTGGTGCAGATGATGTACAGGATGCGGACTTCGAAGAAGTCAAGTAATTACTGATTAGTAATAATCACTAAAACATAAAAAACCGCTATGGACAAATGTCTATAGCGGTTTTTCTTTTTTTGATATTACCAATTTTACGTTTTATTAATTGAAGTCATTTAAACTTTTTTGTGTTATAAAACTTTCTTAGTGCAATGACGATAAATGCTAAATAATTAAAAAGATTTCCAACTAGATACAGTAGTATCAAACCTATTGAGCAATGATCTAAAGCGGTCTAACCAAGCTTGTTCTTTCTATAGCATATCTTTGATGGTATAAAAGCTCATCAAAATAAATCTCGTCTGTATCTGCGCCATTACGCTTATTGAAAGCAATATTAGCCTGATATCTTTATTTTCACAATGCTTTCTGAAGTTTTGAGCATCAAATCCTGCATCAGCATTCATAAGTAATCCCTGTACAGCAATATCTGCCTTTTCTAATATTTGAGTGATTTGATCAAAATAAATTTCAATATGATACAGATCATTATGATTTCCTGCAATACGGTCTGACATGGCTAAAGGAAGTCTCTCTCTATCTGTAAAATAAAGTGAAGTACTGGTCTTTCTCTTTTTTCGCCCTTGATAAGCGCCCTCTTCTTCTCCCGGTAATGCCGATGACTCCCGTCTAAATCTGCACTGGATAAATCTAATTTCGATTTATTTTTTGATAATAGCTGTATCCAGCAATCTTGCCAAATATTTTTTACACACCATTTACGAAAATGACAGAAAACACTTTGATAGCTCAAAACAGTCTCTTCAAAAAGACTTTTTACAGATAAATATGCCCATTGGACAACTGTTTTCAGTTTTTATAATATGCAATCAAGTACAAAAGTTGGGGACTAGGCAAAAAAGTTTAGATACTATAAGAGCCTGTTTAAAATTTTACCGTTTTATTTATTATCCTTAATGAAGTTGATCTTTGCTCCATTTTGATGCTCTTTTGAGCGTATTTTTCACTTCCTATTTTTGATTTAGCCCGCTAAATCTGCAAACACGAAGCAAAAAATCCATCTCAAAATAGCTATAAAAATTTTTAGCAATAAAATTTAAACAGCCTCTAAGATGAAATTTTTTGCTCTCGTAGATTTTGCAAATGAAGCGGATTCTTTTCCTTACACTTTACATATTGAACACGAAGCCCCACCAAGTTTTTTCAAAACTCCCGTTTTAAGTCTCACCAAGCCGTTTTACTTATAAAAGACCGGAAAGGCGAAGCAAAGAAAATCAACGATATCTTCTGAAAATATGGCCATCTGTGGGGACATAAAATATTCGCGCATTCGTGGCAAAAAATACATCTAAAATTTTTTCTGATCTTTCTCATACTCTTAAAGATAAAGAGTATAAGAATTGTGTCCTAACAAAGTTAGCAACTCCAAGAGTCCGTTTATACTAATTGTAAGACGGACTCGTTGTGTTTTTAGAATCGTTTTTAGCAGTCGTCAAAAATAAGAGAAGACATTGTTTATAATGGAAGATTATTTAATTAATGGGAACGGCATAAAAATAGTTTTCCTGAGCTGTAGTACTATATCTCCAAAGATTGGCTGCCTTATTCTCTAATAGTAAATAAATTCGCACAGTGGCTGCTGTCACATTAATTACAGAACTTCCGCTCAAAAAATTAAGTGTATTATCATTGTCACTTCCTCCACCATTAATGATCACACCTGCAAAGCTTGTTCCGCCACCAGCAGGTCCTAAGTGTGTAAATCCTGAACGTGCAATGGCTGTTGTAGAAGTTGAAAGATAAGAGTGAAGCCAGTATCTTGAGGAGGAAGTATTATTAAATAAAGTTAAACCAGCATTTATCACCCATTTCCCTTGAGTAAGGTCTATATAGACTCCTAAGTATCTTACGCCTGATCCATTAGAATTAGTTACTATTTCAGAGGTTGGAAATATACCAGTTGCGGTCGGTTTTATAGAAGCTGGTGTTCGCCAAACGCCAACACCATTAGCATCACTCATCAAAACTTTATCAGCCGCTTGATAACCATCTACAATTTTAATGGCTGGTACTGGAGATGCTGAAGTTCCTCCAGAGTTGATGTCAAGTTTTACGGAAGGAGCTGTGTTTCCAATCCCAACTCTGTGATTAGCTGCATTTATTGACAATGTATTTCCATCTACAGAGAATAAGTTTGCTACTGTTCCTGTAAAAGATAAAGTTTGTGTTCCCTGTGTTACAGTTCTATCTGCAGTAAGTGATCCATTAGAGTTGTAAATATTTAAAGCACTGTCATTCATGTTTTTCCAAGTCGTTCCATTGAAATAGTAGTAACCGGGTAAATTAATTTCCGTTGTTTGAGAAAGACTAGGAATAACTCCTGTAGGTGTTGTAATATCTGTTATATATACAATTGCACCCATTTGAGATGTTGAATAAGTACCTGAATCTTTTGAGGCTAGTTGTTGTTTTGTCAATCTTGGAGCCATTACTCCATCCTTGGAAGAAGTGGAATCTGCGTTACCTACTATATCTAAAGAGGTGTGCGGATTGGCAGTGTTAATACCTACTTGGGAATTGAAAAAAGATGCAAAAAACATGCTTAAGAATAATAGTTTTTTTTTCATGGTTTGTTTTATTGTTTAAAATAATAAGGATTATTCTACAAAGGAATAATATTATAGAATTATCTACAAGTAATAGATGTAGATATAGATCGACAGAACAATAGATAAAATTCTATATGGCAAACATATCATATAGGGGATAAGCTTTTTTTATGTTGAAGTCATTTAAACTTTTTTGTGTTATAAAACTTTCTTAGTGCAATGACCATAAATGCTAAATAATTAAAAGATTTCCAACTAGATACAGTAGTATCAAACCTATTGAGCAATGATCTAAAGCTGTCTAACCAAGCATTTGTTCTTTCTATAGTATATCTTTGATGGTATAAAAGCTCATCAAAATAAATCTCGTCTGTGTCTGAGCCATTACGCTTATTGAAAGCAATATTTGCCATGATATCTTTATTTTCACAATGCTTTCTGAAGTTTTGAGCATCAAACCCTGCATCAGCATTCATAAATAATCCCTTTACAGCAATATCTGCCTTTTCTAATGTTTGAGTGATCTGATCAAAATAGATTTCAATATGATACAGATCATTATGATTTCCTGCAATAGGGTCTGACATTGCTAAAGGAAGTCCCTGTCTATCTGTAAAATAAAGCGAAGTAGTGGTCTTTCTCTTTTTACGCCCTTGATAAGCGACCTCTTCTCCTCCCCGTAATGCTGATGTATGACTCCCGTCTAAATCTGCACTGGATAAATCTAATTTCGATTTATTTTTTGATAATAGCTTTATCCAGCAATCTTGCCAAATATTTTTTACACACCATTTACGAAAATGATAGAAAACACTTTGATAGGTCAAAACATTCTCTGCAAAAAGACTTTTTACAGGTAAATAAGCCCATTGAACCCCTGTTTTCAGTTTGTATAATATGCAATTTACTATTTCAGCAAGAGGGGCTTTGGGAAAAAATCCTCGTTTTGGCTTAGGAAGATTAGGTACTATTTCATTTTCTATTATATCTTTGTCTAGTACTTGGTACATCATCGGCTTGATTTGTTTTTTATGTTTCGCAACACAAAAATAAACAAGCCGTTTTTTATATTAAAAGTTTAAATGACTTCGTTTATTATATTCTATTGTATGTCTGTCAAACAAATTTTTAATCGTTTTTTTTCATCAGTTCTGATATCGCTTATCATGTTTTTTTAAGTTTAATTTAAATCATAAATTTTAATAGCAAAAAGTTAATATATCCTAATTCTTACCTTTTTACTGTCTTTTTTGGTAAAAGGAAATGAAGTAAAAGTTGCGATAATCTTTTTTTTATGAGTTAATTTAAGTTAATTAAAGGTTTAAATAGTGTTAAATTAAACTTCTTTATTTTTTCAGTCAATGGGGTTAGTATTTAATTAAAATAAAATTCATTATTTTTTTTGTAAGTTATTGTATTATAGGTTTTTTTTGGTTTTAATTTATTCATTATTTCAATTAATTTATTCATTACAATTTTTACCCATCTTTCATCACAAAATTTGAAATTTAATATCACCGTTTTCTTTTTGAATTTATCTTAATAAATCAAATATCAGTAGCGTCGGGTCAAACCTGATGTATAAGTATTTAATGATGTTATAACCCCGCAGGAGTTAAATAATGTAAAGGAAATTTCAAAGATAAAATGGTATTAAATCTCTGCTTTTATACTCGTGACTGTAACGTACTGATAATACATGTGTTGTTTAACATCAGTTCGGTACGATTAAGTTTTTTGCTTGGGTATGCTCAAGTATATAATTACTGAATATTATCCTCAGATGTTAAAACAATTCAACTTAAAAACATCAACAAAATTTAATTATTTCATAATATTTAGGTAACCGAAAATACTAACAGGTGACTACAGGATAGCAGAAATTCGTGATAAGTATACTTTTATAAAAACGAAAATATGAAAAATATCATGTCTTTTTCCTACTTATTTTTCATGCCTTTCAATTGTAAGAAAGAATATTTTAAAATAATTAATAATCACGAATCATAGAATGAAGAAATCTATAGTCACTTTAGGTATTTTGTTAAGTACCACAGGTTTTATCTTCGCGCAGGAAAAACAGGCTTCTGGTATGGCCAAGAGCCAGGATAGTACAAAATCCAATTCTAAAACGAAAGATATTGAGGAGGTTGTTATTGTTGCTTATGGTACACAAAAAAGAAGTGAGGTTACAGGTTCTGTGGGGAGAGTAAGTGCCGAAAGCTTTAAAAACCGTCCGATTGCAAGAGCAGATCAGGCATTAACGGGTCAGATTGCGGGGGTTAAAACCCGTGCCACAACAGGAAAACCGGGTGAGCCTCTGGAAATACGTGTGCGTGGTACAGCGTCTATTTCGGCAAGTAATTCTCCTGTTTATGTGGTTGACGGAATGGTGGTAGACGATATGGCGAATGTTTCACCGGATGATATCCAGTCCATTGATGTATTGAAAGATGCTGCCTCTACGGCGATGTACGGATCTAGAGGTTCCAACGGGGTTGTGATTATCACGACTAAGAAAGGGGCTTCCGGAAAACCGTTATTCAGTTTTTCACAATATTACGGGGTTCAGACGATCGAAAAGAAGCTGGATATCATGACCAGTGCAGAGTGGATTGACTATGCCACTGAATCCATTAATAAAAATTGGGTTGCTCTGGCACCGGGACATTCCGCATCGGACAGCTATGAGGTAAGAGCCAATTATTTTAAATTAGCTAATGCAACCGATTACAATTTGGCCAATATCGCCAATATGATTGATCCGAGATGGGGAACTAATCAGGTGGCAAGTATCGACTGGCAAGACGCGTTTTACCGTCCGGCCTCTATTCAGAGCTATCAGTTATCAGTTCGTGGAGGAAATAAAAATGTAAAGTATATGGTTTCAGGGGCTTACTTTGATCAGGAGGGTCTGGCAATCAATACGGGTTTTAACCGATTTAATTTAAGTGCGGTTGTCGACGTAAATATTTCAGATAAATGGAAGATGGGCATTGCCCTTAGACCCAGCTATTCCCAAAGTTACGGAGCTTCTGTGGACGGAAAAGATAATTTAGCGCATAAAATGCTTTCTATGGTTCCTGTTGCGGAACTTGGCGCAGGTCTTTACACCAATTTCTGGAAAAATACCCGATACCGATGGGCAGGTTCTACTCAAAGCCCGATTGGTGTGATGGAGAATACCACTAACAACACCAACGAATTCCGATTACTGTCTAGTTTATACATGTCTTATGACATTTTGCCAGATTTAAATTTGAAAATCTCCGGAGGAGCCACTAACAACTTTAATATCAATAATGGCTATACTCCAACTTTTGACCTTATTACCAATATTCCGGGGCAGGTAAGTATCGGGAGCCGAAGAACAGTAAATTACAACAGGTATTTGGGAGAAGCCTTATTAAATTATAAAAAGAATTTTGGCGATCATAGTATCAATGGTTTAGCGGGGTACAGTGCTGAAAATTACAGAACGACAACGCAGTACAACCGAAATAAAGGTTTTCCGAATGATGATTTAAAGACCTTTAACTTTACACAGTCCGCTTCTGTGCTTAATTCTGAATATACGGCTTCAGAATGGATGTTGATTTCCATGTTTGGCCGTGTAAACTATGATTATAAAAAGAAATACATGCTATCAGCCAGTATCCGTAGAGATGGCTCTTCAAGATTTGGATGGAATAATCTTTGGGGAACGTTTGCAGCATTTGGAGCCGGCTGGAAAATAGATCAGGAAAACTTCCTGAAAGATAAGGAATGGTTAAGTAACCTGAAACTAAGATACAGCTGGGGAGAAAACGGAAACAATTCCATTGGGGATTACCGGGCGTTTGGTACCTTGGCCGGAGGAAATTATTCTTTTGGAGGAAATTTAAACAACGGATTAATTCCAAATACAATTCCTAATCCTAATCTTACCTGGGAAAAAACACAGTCATCGGATTTTGGTTTTGAATTGGGTCTATTCAACAGAATCGATTTTACTGCTGATTACTATATCAAAAAAACCAACGACCTTTTGTTGCAGTTACCTATTCCATCTGTCACCGGATATACGACGATGTGGAAGAATGTTGGCTCGGTGCAGAACCGCGGACTGGAACTGGATGTAAACACGAAAAACATTGTGGGTACCTTCAGGTGGAATACTTCAGCCAATATTGCATTCAATAATAATAAAGTTTTACAGTTAGGCAGCGACAATGCTCCTATTTATACAGGTTTCAGCAATAGTACGAACATCATACAGGTGGGGCAGGAGCTGAATTCATTCTATCTTTATGAGGCCATCGGCGTTCTGTCTTCGGCAGATATTGCAAATGCAAATGTGGCTAAGACAAAAGGAGCGATCGCGGGAGATGTAAAATACAGAGATGTAAACGGAGACGGAGTTATTGATGAAAAAGACCGTCACATCATCGGAGGTCCGACACCGGATTATTATTGGGGACTTACAAATACTTTTTCCTATAAAAACTGGGATCTGTCGATATTTTTCCAGGGACAGAAAGGAGGATACAGCTATGCTTTGCTAGGTCGTGCAATCGATAGACCAGGTATGGGAACAACAACCAACGTGATGGGGAATTGGGCCAACAGATGGCGTTCCGATGAAAATCCGGGTGACGGAAAAACCCCGAGACTGGATGGAACCACGGGAAGTTTACTGGATACAAGATGGCTGTATGACGCCACTTATATTCAGTTGAAAAATATAACACTGGGATACACCTTCCCTCAGGATCTTTCCAGTAAATTAAAAATTACCAATCTCAGAATTTATGCCAGTTTAGAAAATGTCTGGAGAAAAGATAACTACTATGGGGGCTATAACCCGGAATCTGTTCAGTCAGACGGTACCGATTACGGAGCCTATCCCAATGCGAAAGTATATATGCTGGGGCTAAACTTTAACTTCTAAATCTTGAATAATGAAAATTTCTTACTTTAAAAATATCAAAACATTCGGAAAAATAGCATTCTTTGGAGCAGTACTGTCTGCGATGACAGGCTGTGAAAAAGATCTGATGCTGGAACCTGAAAATAATATTACCCAGACTTCTTTTTATACCACAGAATTACAGATCAGTCAGGCATTGACAGGTGTTTACTCTGCAATGGTTAACGCTTCTTCCCGAGGAGGATTTGACGTCAATTTCTATTTATTGGCATCAGAAGTTCGTTCCAATAACTTTACGGCACTTACCCAAAACGGAAACCGGGATTATTATGCGATTAACCGTTTTCAGGATACTTCATCCACTGAAGAAGTCGAAGTACTATGGGAAGATGCCTATGAGCTTATTACGTATGCCAATACAATTTTAGCAAGAATTGATGCTGTTCCGTTTGCAGATAATGCAACAAGAGAACAATATCGCTCTGAAGCCCGCTTTTTAAGAGCTTACGCATATTTTGAGCTGATGAGAAATTTCGGAAAAGTCCCTTTAATCGATAAACCGGTAAGTCCCGAGGAAGCTGTTTCCATTCCAAGGACAGATCTGGCAACACTTTATGATTTCGTGACTTCAGAAATTGAAGCGTCTGTTGCCGGTTTAAAGAATACCTATGATGCTAAAAATAAAGGCAGAATCACAAAGTCGGCAGCGCATGCCATGCTGGGACGAATTTACCTAACGGGATCAGGCTATCCTTTAAACAACAGCAGCTATGTTGCCAAAGCCAAAGATCATTTGTTTACGGTTATCCAGGGTGAAGGTCAATATGTAACATTTGCACCTACTTATGCTGATTTGTTTAAAAGTGCCAACGATAATAAATATCATATTTTCGAGATTCAGCATATCAGTGGAGGTGTATCACAGGGCTCTTATCTGCCAAGTTATGTTTCGCCCACTTTCGGAACAGCAGATCCTTTGTACAATGCACAGGGAAGTTTATACAGCGCTAATGAACTGGGCGTTTCCCAGTCTTTAATTAATGCGTATGAACCGGGGGATTTAAGAAAAGCAGTTACGCTTAAAACCCAGTTTATTGCGCAAAACGGACAACCGGATTTTGCCAATTATTTTATCAAATTCCGTGAAGCAGGGGCTGTTTTAACGAACCGTTACGATTGGCCGGTTAATTTCCCGATCATTCGTTATGAAGATGTTATTCTAATGTACGCTGAGGTTTTAAACAACGAGGGAAATACGGGCACGGCAGTTGCACAATTGAACAGAATTCGACAGAGAGCAGGTTTATCACCACTTTCAGCTTCAATATCAAGCAGCGATTTTACCACGGCACTTCGTAAAGAAAGAAGAATTGAATTTGCAGGCGAAGGTGTTTACTGGCACGATCTAGTACGTTGGAATATCGCCGTTTCCGTGATTAATCAGGCAGCTGCGGATCTTAATTATAATTATACCATCACAACCAATGATTATTTATATCAGATCCCTTTATCACAGATTCAGGTGGCAGGATATGAGCAAAATCCTTAACAATCAGTATTGATACTTTAATCACATGTAACTTATATAGTTTAAACGTTATGAACGAAAGTTTGTAGCGTTTTTTATTTAAATTAAGTTTCAATTAAAGATAATGCAGACCTGAAGATTACGATTTAACTTGGATTCGGGATATGGATTTGGCTGGGAGCTGGAAGAGGGATGTTTGAAGTTTATCCAGTTCTTCATTTTATTATGATGACAAAAATTCAAAGAAAAAATTTTAATCACCTCCATCTTCCCACCCTAGCTTCCCTATCTTATACCGTTTTCTTTTTGAATTTACCTTAATAAACCCTGAAGGAGTTAAATATCAGTAGCGTCGGGTGAAGCCCGACGGACAAGTATTTAATAAGGTTATAAGCCCGCAGGGGTTGAATAATTAGAGGGAATTTCAAAGATAAAATGGTATTATTGCATTAAAAAAGTCAATTATTCCAAACTCACGTTATTTAACAAACTTTAAAATTTTGTTAAAATTCATGATATAATTTCACAAAACTGAAAGGCTTGCCTAATTTTGTAATCTTAATAAATAAATTCAGCGGGTCATTTTCAATGATCGCATACAATTTTCGGAATTCTATTGATCTTTTTCATTAATAAAAAGCTCCTGAATTTATTGGGAAATACTATACTATGAGCGTTTTGCTGTTTACTCTTTTTGTTTTATTAGGATCTGTTTGCGCAGGAATTATCGGTTCTCTGTCCGGTTTGGGTGGGGGGATTGTTGTTATTCCGCTTTTATCAATTGTATTGGGAGTAGATATTCATTACGCAATTGGGGCAGCATTAGTATCGGTTATTGCTACCTCCTCAGGTTCTGCAGCAGCTTATGTAAAAGAGGGAATTGCCAATATGCGTCTGGGTATGTTTCTGGAAATTGCAACCACAGCGGGAGCAGTAGCCGGAGCATTGATCTCAAGTGCAGCACCAAGTTCTTTTATTGCGATTCTTTTTGGATGTGCCTTAATTTTTTCCGCCGGAAATTCTTTAAGAAAAAAAGGCGAAGCGGTTGTGGAAAATTCAAGTAAAATGGCCATTGCCCTGAAATTACCATCCGATTATCCTATTAATAAAGAGACAAAAGTGAAATACGGAACAAAAAATGTATTAGGCGGTTTCGGAATGATGGGGCTGGCAGGAATGCTATCTGGAATGTTGGGAATCGGTTCGGGAGCATTCAAAGTAATTGCGATGGACACCATTATGAAAATTCCGTTCAAAGTTTCAACCACCACAAGCAATTTTATGATGGGGGTTACGGCTTTGGCAAGTTGTGTAATCTATATTCAGAAAGGCTATATCGTTCCTGATATTTGTCTTCCGGTAATGATCGGAGTTTTAGTAGGTGCGATGATCGGATCTAAAATATTAATGGCAACCGACCCTAAAAAATTAAGAACTATTTTCGCTTTTATCATCTTCTTTTTAGCGGCGAATATGATCTATAGTGGAATTAAAGGAAAAATTTAAGAAATGACAGTTACAGACGATACAATAAAAAAACTCGTAGGAAACGTCCTGAAATATGGTGTTCGTACCGTTTTATTCATCGGGATTTTAGGCGGCCTTGTTTACCTTTTCAATCACGCAAACGATACGGTAAATTATTCTCATTTTGAAGAAAAGGAAGAAAGTATTTTTGCCGTGATTGGTGATATTTTCAGAGGTGTTCAGCAAATGAACGGAAGCAGCATTATTTATGTAGCCATCATTATTTTGTTTCTGACGCCATTTGTAAGATTGTTGCTTTCTTTAGTGAGTTTTATTCTGGAAAAAGATAAATTATACGTAGGAATTACAATTTTGGTACTTTGTATTATCTGCCTTAGTGTATATTTTGGTTTTGGGCATTGATTTTATAGGAATTGAATAATCTCAGAGTAATTATTGGTAATAAAAGTTATTAAATAACGGTTTTGAGATTTTTCAAAGAAAATATACCAAGTTGTATGAGAATTAGCCTTATAAATAATATAGTTTGAACCTAATTCCAGTAAATTATAAGGTGTTTTCTCCGAAGGGTAAATAGAAATATTTTTTTTTTGAAATCGATAATCTGATCAATATAATCAAAAGAATATTCAATAAATCTAAAATATCCTTTTTGGAAAAGAGCTAAAGTTAGTTCATTTAAATATTCTTCAACCTCCGGTAAATATTGTATTTTTATTCTTTCCAAGGAAGAGTTTTAATAAAATCTTTAGTTCTTTTTCTTAACTCTTCCACAGGAATTCCTCTTTCCCATTCTTTTTCAAAATCAAAAGATTTTCTTTTTCTGATTTTGTTGATTTCCTCGATGATTTCTGGATTTTCCAATGAATAGATCCATTTTATGATCTCATTCTTTTCGGCAGAAATATTCATTTTGCATTCTATTTATAAACAAATGTAAGCAATTTTTTACTTCTTAAAAATCAACTTATTGGAATTAACTTTCATTAAAATAAAACAAAAATTACCTACATTCGTATAGTTTAAAATTCAAAATCATTATAAAATGAAATTCTCAAAAATACTAATCATATTAGGATTGTTCCTGTTTCAACTCAACTTTGCGCAGGAAAAGGCAGATGTTGTATTGAAAAAAGCACTTACTGAAGCCAAAGCTGGTAATAAAAATGTTTTATTGGTTTTTCACGCTTCCTGGTGCAAATGGTGTAAACTGATGGAACATAATATGAACCTTCCGGAAACCAAGCCCATCTTCGACAAAAATTTTGTCACGGCTTATATCGATGTTCAGGAGAGAGGTGAAAAGAAAGTTTTGGAAAATCCTGGTGGACAGGAAATCATGAACAAATATAAAGGTCAGAACGCAGGATTACCATTTTGGCTGATTCTGAATCCTAAAGGAGCTGTACTTGCAGATTCTTTCGATCAGAAGGGAGATAATTTAGGTTCGCCGGCAACATCTGAAGAAGTGCAGGCTTTTCTTACTAAACTGGAAAAAGGAGCCAAATTAAATACCGAGCAAAAGCAAATCATTCAAAATGTATTTGTAAAAAAATAAAAAAATTCCTCGAGCATATCGAGGAATTTTTTGTTATAAGCTGTTGTAATAATAATCAATATTGCTCCAAAGTACTTTATCTTGATTTTCTGTCATTTCAGAAGGGTTTGCAAATAAAGTACCTCCAAAAAAGTCTTTATAAGTACTTGTTCCAAAAATAACTTTCTGAGAAATATTCAGAGAAGAAGAATTGTCTCGTGGCATTTTCTTTACATATTGAAAAGATCTTTTTAAGGTAAATGAAGATTCATTTTTGTTAAAATTTCCGATGTATTCATGATTTTCGGCAATGAAAACCGAATCACTGTTGATGGTAACTTTATAAGTAACATCTGCAGAATTTCCTGAAATTAATTGCAAAGAATTGTTCTGAAGATCCAGACTTATTTTTTTCCACGTCGGTTCTTTGTAAAGGCTCCAATAATCGGATAAATAAGATTCGTCAGGATTTCCGTTATTCCCAAAAGGACCTAGATAGACATCAACGTTTTTTACAGAATAATTTTTATATTCAAAATTATAAACCTTTTTTTCCTGAGGCTGAAGATTTTCTGTAACATCATCATCATTTCCTCCACAAGAGATCAGGAATAGTGCTCCCAAGCTCATTTTCAAAATAGTTTTCATGATCAATTTGTTTTATTTGGCTGCAAAAATAACTATTTTACTCTTCGAAGTGAAATAATTAAGTCTGAGATTTTTCATAAAAAAATTCCCTGAACGAAATGTTTAGGGAATTTTTAAATTAAATTTTATTTACCGAAGAATATTCTATCCTGTTTTTGCTGATCGTTATAAATGATCTGGAAACTGATCGGCATATACTGATAAAGCAGTTTCCAATGCTGAATTTTAGCATGCTTTTTAAAGCTTTCAAATGACCTTACAAACAGGTTTTCAATCATCCCTTTTACATAAGAATCTCCACCTTTGTAAATCATATCCATCAGCTTGATGTGATGGGCAATAATGCTTACTTTTGCTTCTAATAAAAGCTTTTTCAGATAATTTACGGTCGCCTGAATAACGCCCGGAAAGTTATCCTGCACAGACAACTGTGATATTTCGCCTCTTAGGGGCGGATAGAAAAATTTTAAATATTCAATAGCTATTTTTTGATTAATAGTCTGCATTTTTACATTCATCATAATTAATATTTTTCAGAACTAATTTATTTCCGCGAAAACTGTACCAAACTTTACAGGCAAGCCGCAAAAATAAATACTCCTACAATCACGGCAATGTGAGTTGCTAATATCTCCAAATTGTGTCTGGTAGTCGTAGTTTTAAAGGTTTTCCAGTCGGATGTTTTTCTGATCTTTGTTTTCATAAATGGTTGATTTTTAATGGTTTTTTATTTTGATGAATTGAGTGCTTTTGTAATGAAAGTTCTTAAAAATGTAACAAACCTGATTTTTATTATGTGCCATGGCTGTAGATTTGTCTCGAATGTATTTTCTGAAGTTCCTGAGAAATGTGACTAAAGATCATTTTTCGGTATTCTTCGCTGCAAAATGCGGTTGAATTGTCCAGAGAATAAATAAACGTACATTCAACGGCGTATTTTAGCATAATGTCGCCGTCGCGGTAAATATTGTTCATCTTTTTCAGGCATTTGAACAATAGATTTCGGTCATTTTGCCGAATCATTTTTTTAATATGATCATTGAAAGTGTGGATCACACTGTATGAGCTTGGTGTTTTATTTTCTTCCAGTTCTTCTTCAATAAATGGGATCACTTCCGAGATCTCCTGAATGGCTTTTAAATAATTCATATGCTGTCGTTTTGAAAGACATGATACCAATGGCATACCTTTACCATTTGTTTTAATTAAATATCAATAAATCAATATTTTAATTTTAGTTTAATTTAATTTTAGCTAAAAAAATCATGTCAAAATGATAGGGTTTTTATCAGAATGAAAAGAAACAGAAAGAAGGATCTTATTTTTATGTTCGAAAGGATAGAATGAATATCTTTGCAATCCAAAATATTCAAGAGATGTTTTCAAAAATCATAGTACACAGAGTCGGAAATAAAATCAACGGAGAATCTTTAACGCTTTCTCAGGAAGAATTGCAACTGGAAGAAGGAATGGCAGAATTGCTGGAAGACTATTTTTTAGGTTCATTCAAGTCGGAGGAAACCTTCCATTTTTACAGCGATACCTATTTGGTGAATAATCCTGTTTACAGCTCGGTGTCTGAGATTTTTGATGACAAAGCCAAGTTTCTTTGGGAATCTGAAAATATTGCAAAACACCTTTTTGAAGCAGCGGAAAATCCAAGAGTTCAGGGTGGCGAATTGTTTATCGTTTATTTTGAAGACGAAAGAGAAGGCACAGAAAGAGTCGACAAGATCGGAATTTTCAAAACTGAAAAAAGAGAATCTTTCCTTAAAATTTCTCCTCAGGATGAAACTTTTGATATTGAAAAAGATCAGGGAATCGGTTTGTCTAAAATTGATAAAGCAGCTTTAATTTATAACAATGATAAAGAAACCGGATATGTACTTTCTGTGGTTGACAACAACAAAAACGGAGATATGTACTATTGGTTTGAGGATTTCTTAAAGGTAAAGCAGCGTGATGATGAATATTTTCATACACAAGAAGCTTTAATGGTGTATAAAGATTATATCACGAAACAATTGCCTCAGGAATTTGAAGTTTCTAAAGCAGATCAGGCAGATTTCTTAAATAAATCCATCAATTTCTTTAAAGAAAAAGAAGAATTTAAACTGGATGAATTTGCCAGTGAAGTATTGGGTGATGAGCACGTGATTGAAAGTTTTAATAATTTTAAAACAGATTACGAGCAGGATATGCAGATTAATATTGCAGAAGAATTCCCGATCAATGAATCTGCGGTAAAGAAAACACAGAGACATTTTAAAAGCATCATTAAATTAGATAAAAATTTCCACATTTATATTCACGGAGACCGTCAGAAATTGGCTACCGGAGAAGATGAAAACGGAAAATATTATATGCTGTATTTCGATAAAGAAGTTTAAAAACATTTAGAACTAAAATCAACTTTAACTAAACCTTATAGGTTTCTAAAACCTATAAGGTTTGATGAAAAGATGTTTGAAAATCAAATTATCTCAATTATTTCTTCCTAAAAAACAGCGCTCTGCCGTATTCGTAATTCATTCTGGCAATATTCAGTACAGAAATTCCCTGTGGACATTCCATTTCACAGGCTTCGGTATTGGAACAGTGCCCAAAATGCTCAGAATCCATTTGTTTAACCATATTCAAAATACGATTACTTCGTTCTTCTTTGCCTTGAGGAAGCAAAACCATATGCGTAATTTTGGCAGAGGTAAACAAAGCAGCACTTCCGTTTTTACAGGTTGCCACACAGGCGCCACAACCAATGCAGGCTGCAGAATCGAAAGCCTCTTCCGCGGTTTCATGAGTGATGGCGATTGCCGTTGCATCGGGAGCCTGACCGGTATTAACGGAGACAAAACCTCCTGACGAGATGATCCGGTCAAAAGAAGAACGGTCAATTTTCAAATCTCTTTTTATCGGAAAAGCGGCTGCCCGGAAAGGTTCAATCACAATCGTTTCGCCATCTTTGAAAGAACGCAGGTGAAGCTGACAGGTGGTGGTATGTTCCAGAGGTCCGTGAGCCAGCCCGTTGATCATCATTCCGCACTGTCCGCAGATTCCTTCCCGACAGTCGTGATCGAATTCCACAGGCTCATCGCCTTCTATAATGAGTTTTTCATTTAAAGTATCCAGCATTTCAAGGAAAGACATATGCGAATTGAGGTTTTTCAAATCATAATTCACCAGTTTACCCTCGCTTTGATGATCTTTCTGCCTCCATATTTTTAGGTGTAAATCCATAATTTCTGTGTTTTTTGTAATTTTTAATGACGATTGAATTTATATCAACGGCTTCTCATAAATGTTTTCAATTCAGCTATTTATCTCTTCGTACTTTTTCCTTTTTACTTCAATATTATTTATAACTTCTTACGGTGGGCTGTATTTCTTCAAAAATCAAAGGCTCTTTAATCAATTCCGGTTCATTATTTTCGCCTTTCCAAGCCCATGCAGAGATAAATTGAAACTCAGCATCATTCCTTAAGGCTTCACCATCAGGCGTCTGATATTCTTCACGGAAGTGAGCTCCGCAGGATTCATTTCGGGTTAAAGCATCGTAACACATCAGTTCACCAATTTCAAAATAATCGGCAACACGACCTGCCTTTTCCAATTCGGTATTCATTTGATCGCCTTGCCCTGAAACTTTTACATCTTTATAAAATTCTTGTTTTAATTTTCGAATTTCCTCAATGGCATATTTCAAGCCTTCTTTATTTCGGGCTAAACCGCAGTAGTCGTACAGTAATTTGCCTAAAGTTTTATGAAAATAATCCACCGTTTTCGTTCCTTTTATATGAATGAAATTTTCAATCTGTTGTTTTACCTGATGTTCCGCTTGTTCAAATTCAACATGATCTGTTGATATTTTTCCGGTATGAATTTCCTGAGACAGATAATTCGCAATCGTATAAGGCGCAATGAAATATCCGTCAACCGAAGCCTGAAGCAAGGAATTAGCTCCTAAACGATTCGCACCGTGATCAGCAAAATTAGCTTCACCAAGAGCAAATAATCCCGGAATGGTGGTCATTAATTCATAATCTACCCAAAGTCCACCCATCGAAAAATGGGCAGAAGGAGAGATCATCATCGGTTCCTGATAGGCATTATAGCCGGTGATTTTAAGATACATATCAAATAAATTTCCGTATTTCTCCTGAATTTTTTCCTTTCCCTGTTCTTTAATAGCTTTAGAAAAATCAAGGTAAACGGCATTTTTCAAAGGTCCGATTCCGAAGCCTGCATCAATTCTTTCTTTTGCCGCTCTTGAAGAAATATCCCTTGGCGCTAAGTTTCCAAAAGCGGGATACCGTCTTTCCAGATAGTAATCTCTTTCATTTTCGGGAATATCATTGGGATTTCTGGTTTCATTTTCTTTTAACGGAACCCAGATTCTGCCGTCATTTCGTAAAGATTCAGACATTAAAGTTAATTTCGACTGATAATCTCCCGACTGTGGTAATGAAGTAGGATGCACCTGAATCCAGCTTGGAGAAGCCATCAACGCTCCTTTTTTATGGGCTCTCCAGATCGCCGAGCCGTTGCAGCCCATCGCCAATGTTGAGAGGTAATAAATTTTTCCATAACCACCCGTTGCAAGAATCACGGCGTGAGCAGCATGTCTTTCGATGGCTCCTGTGTCTAAATTTCTTACAATAATTCCTCTCGCTTTTCCGTCGATCATGACCAAATCCAGCATTTCGTGCCTTGAAAAAAGCTGAACACTTTTCTTGCCAACCTGCCGCATCAAAGCCTGATAAGCTCCTAAAAGCAATTGCTGTCCGGTTTGTCCTCTTGCATAAAATGTTCTGCTCACCTGAACTCCTCCAAAAGAGCGGTTGTTCAGGTAACCGCCATATTCTCTTCCGAACGGAACACCTTGCGCCACCGCCTGATCGATCAGGTTTAAGGAGCATTCTGCCATTCGGTAAACATTGGCTTCACGGGCTCGGAAATCCCCGCCTTTAAGTGTATCGACAAACATCCTGTAGACACTGTCGCCGTCATTTTTATAATTTTTAGCCGCATTCACACCGCCCTGAGCGGCAACGGAATGTGCTCTTCTCGGACTGTCCTGAAAGCAGAAAGATTTTACATTATAGCCCATTTCTCCTAAAGAAGCGGCAACGGAACTTCCTGCCAATCCTGTTCCCACGACGATCACATCCAGTTTTTTCCGGTTAGCGGGATTCACCAGTCTGGCTGTTTTTTTATAGTTTTCCCATTTTTTTTCCAGGGATCCTTCCGGTATTTTTGAATTTAAAATCATAATTGTGCATTTTAACGGTAAGTGAAGAATACATAAACAGGCATCAAGGCAAATCCTACACTGATCATAATCGAATAAGCAATTCCAACGGTTTTAAAGCCTTTTACAAACTTTGGATGAAACAAGCCCAGCGTCCTGGCGGCACTGTGAATACCGTGGATTAAATGATAGCACAACGCCACCATAGAAAGGATATAAATAAGAACATACCACCATTCTTTAAAGACATTTACGACTAAAATGAAAAGGTCTTTATTTCCGTTCTCGTCCAAAGGAGGATTGCCGAATTTGTAGACATACCAGAAATTCTGAAAATGAATTACCAAAAATATCAATAGTAATGTCCCCAAAATTCCCATGTTTCGGGAATACCATTTGCTGGCTCTTCCGCGTCTGTCAGATTGATAATTAGCTCCAGATTTTTTATTTTTTAAGGTAAGCATTAATCCATCTGCTGCATGAAGGATAATACTTGCATACAACACGTAAGAAACAATTTTGATCACGATATTTCCTGATAAAAAATGCGAATAGGCATTAAACTGAAGATGCGCCTGTTCCTGAGGTAAAAACAGCTGAAGATTTCCGAGAAAATGAATCAGCAGAAAGAAGCTCAGGAATAAGCCGGTGAGGCACATCAGTATTTTTCTTGATAAGGTAGACAGCATGGCTTTTTATTTTTACGTTAAATGAGGGCTGGAAGCTGGAGGTTTGATTGGCTCATATTCATGATGCTATTTTAATTAAACCTAATAGGTAAGATTTAAAAAAAATAATACATGAACTGCATCAAGCTTCCAGCCTCCTGCCCCTAATAATACCCCAGGATTTTCATCCAAAGTCCGCCAACACCCATGTAGATAATCAGCAGGACGACTCCTATTTCCAGACCCCGAAGCCACCAGGCTTTCAGGTCAACATATCCGCTTCCGAAAAATACAGGAGCCGGACCGTGACCGTAATGGGTTAACACTCCATAGATCGAACCCAGAAATCCGAGCATCATTGCTAGTAGCATGGGAGGAATGCCTACCGCGATTCCGACACTTAACAAGGCAGCATACATCGCAGCTACATGAGCCGTGGCACTCGCAAAAATATAATGACTGAAAAAGTAGACGAGAATAATCACGGGAAATGCTACCGTCCAGGTCATACCACCAATTTTTTCTTTAATTAAATCGCTAAACCAGCCGATAAAGCCTAATTCATTAAGCGAGCTCGCCATCATCACCAGCACGGCAAACCAAACGATGGTATCCCAGGCTCCTTTTTCGGATTTTACGTCTTCCCAGGTTAAAACAGAAGTTAATAAAAGCAATGTTAACCCAATAAAAGCTGTTGTTGTGGCATCGATGGATAAGGCGCTGCCAAAAATCCATAAAGCCAGTAAGATGAAGAAAGCCAATAGCATCAGCCATTCATTTTTCGAAATTGGTCCCATCTCTTTTAATTTCTGTGCGGCCATTTTAGGTGCGTCACCCGTTTTCTTAAGTTCAGGCGGATATAATTTGTATAAAACCAAGGGAACTACGAAGAAAGCCACCAGTCCCGGGACGAAGCCAGCCGCTGCCCATGACATCCATGTGATATTAATCCCCAAATTGGCTGCAAACTTCTGACACATCGGGTTACTCGCCGTTCCCGTGAGGAACATGGAAGATGCGATGAGGTTCATATAATAGCTGTTCAGTGTTAAATAAGATCCTAATTTTCTATGTGTTTCCGGTTTGTCAGGAACGGAATCAAAGCTGATCGCCATCGATTTCATGATAGGATAAATAATACCACCACCTCTTGCCGTATTACTCGGAATGGCAGGAGCCAAGCAAACATCGGCTAAGCCTAAACCATACGCCAGACCTAGTGAACTTTTTCCGAATACTCTGATGAAAAGAAAGGCAATTCGGTTTCCCAATCCTGTTTTGATGAACCCACGGGCGATAAAAAAGGAAATCCCGATCAGCCAGATCACTTTATCACCAAATCCGGAAAGAGCCTTGGTGATGGACTTTCCTGCATCTCCGGGAGCCACAACCTGGGTGAGTGCGGTGAATCCTATGGCCATCATACACATGGTTCCCATGGGAGCCGCTTTTAAGATAATTCCCAAAATGGTAGCTGCAAAAATGGCAAATAAATGCCAAGCATTTTCTGTAACGCCCTCCGGAGCAGGAATAAACCATATGATAAGAGCAATAGCAAAGGTAATGGCGACTGCTTTAATATTAATTTCTTTCATAATATTTGGCTTTTAGGGTTTAAAATCTACTTTGTACTTGTACAATGAACAGATTGTTGTTGTATTGAGTGGTATTTTCCACCTGATGTTTGTAACGGTCGAACTGCACACCCAGCTGAATTCTTGCCCCGTAATTCTTTAAAAATTCGAGACCGAACATTGGCGTGATGGTCTGCCTGGGATTGGAGTTCAGCCTGAAATTGGTATCTAAATATTCGTAACGGCAGGATAATTCAAAAGCGCTGAGGTTCTTATGATTGATTTCATACCGCACATTCGGCAGGAAATAAGCTCCGCGAATCAGATATTCATCGGGGGTATTAGGTCTGAGTTCAGGAGCTACCGCAAAATAAAGCGGATGGTTGGTTGCCTGTTTCGCTTCCAGCTGCATATCCAAGCTCCATTTGGAATCAAAGTGGATCAGCGAACTTAAGTCAACTCCCAAAGCATAGACTTTTTTGCTGAAAACCTCTCCTGCACCGCCATTTAAACCAAGATTTAAGTTATATTTTTTAGAAAGACCAAAAACGAGTCTCGTAGAATATTGCTTTCCATTATCATTATCATTTACCTGATTTTTTCCGTTTCCGTTCACCACAGAAACCGCATACTGAAACGGGATTTCTCCCAATTCCAGTTGCCCGGTGGCCGACATTCCGATCTGAAAGCTTGTCCAGCCCAATTTTCCGAATTCAGTATATTGATTCGACCAGTCCAGCGACTTGATAATATCGATAGGGTAGGTTTCTTCAATCCCGAACCAGGGTCTGAATTGCCCAACGGTAATGGCTAGTTTAGGATTGAAGGTATATTTTAAATAAGCATTTTCCAGCACTCGGGATTTCGGATCATTTTTAAAATCGGCAAGATTGGCGAGAACAACGACTTCGGTTCTTTTGCTGATCTGCGCCCGCATCTGAACCCTCATATATTTGATCATGAAATTATTGTCCGTTCCGCTGTCATCCGTATGATGAAGCCCGTTCACATCCACATCTTTGGTCATTCCCACGAGATACCTCGCCTGAAAAAGCCCTTTGATCTGAAGTTGAGGGTATTTAACCTCCTCTTCCTGTTTTGCTTTCAGGGTATCCGGTATCTGTGCAAACAGGGAAAGACCGGATACGATGAGGCAAAAGAGAACTGTTCTCTTTATGATGTCGTAAAAAGTCATAGTTTATATTTTTGAGAGGGTGTAAGAGAGGCTTTTTCAGCTGCTAAAGTCCTAAGAACTTGAAAGGTTCAGATTCTTTAAAGCTGGTATTGGCTTTTCCGTTGTACGTCTGGTAATTGCTGAGATCCAGTTTCATTACTTTGCCTTTCGGGCTCAGGTCAAATTCCTTAAGATCAACCCAGAAGGTATTTGGCGTGAAAACAGTTTCAAAGTAATAGGTCAGGTTTTTCTGATCCGAAACGGAGCGCCATCTTGTGGAAGAAATATTAGGTTCTGTTTCTGAAGAAATTCCGTAAGGAACGGAGCAGTTTCTGATCACACTGAATACACTGGCCACGGCTTTTCTCGTATCCGAAGTCTGCGGAATAGCATTGATGTAATAAGAGGCTCTCACAAAACGGTCGGCTGCACGGTTAGTACCGGGAAGCATAACAGTTCCGGGAATTCCTTTCCAATAATTATTTAAGGCTAATTGATCTTCAAAAACGGGTGAATTGGTCATTACATTATAGTCAGAAGAGTGGTGAACGACCAGTTTTCCTTTAATATATTCAAACACTGCATTATCTCCCGAAGCATCTGATATAGAAAGATGAACGGTGGTAAATCTTTCGGTCCCCGGAATATAATCGCTGACAATCACAAAAGGTTCTTTGGAAACATTATCTACAGCTTCTTTCACGGTTGCGAAATTATCAAGGAAATACTGCGCCCACAGAGAAATGGCAATTCCCTTTTTTCCTCTTTTCGGGTCAAATTTAGGATATTCGGATTCACCAAGCCATAGAAGATTGGCGACCAGTCCTTTCTCATTCATTCCATCTGAAGAAGCGATATCCCAAGAGCTGCTGATCACACTTCCGTACTTGGATTTCCATTTTTCGGAACGCGGGCCAACCTGTCCGTTGCGATCCATTCCTTTTGGAAATACCCAGATATTAGCAGGTATTTCATCCCGCCAGTCCATAGAACGGGCTGTAAGTACGGTATTTTCAGGACCTTTATAGACGACTCTCGTGCAGGCTTCGTATTCGCTCCAGATTCCTATGGAAAGAATAAGTGAAAAAAGAATTAAAGGAAATTTTTTCATAGTAATATTGTTTTTGGTTAATCATGTGATTTTATTGAAAAAGCGAGTCTTGTTTTTTTAATAAGATTAAATATTTTCATAATTGGGTGATATAAATTTAATAAATTTTGTTTAATTAATAGAATAATTTTAATTAATAATAGGGTTTTATGTATTAAATCATAATGATTCATTTTCTTAAAAAAAAGAGTGAATTTTTCTTAAATTTTAATTAAAACTGAAGTTATGGAAATGAAATGGTGAAATATGAGAGGCTAAAATTTGGAATTTTTCATTTTAGTATTTCTGAAACCTGCGCGGGGTAAAGGTTTCTTAATTTAAATACCACAAAAGTACTATGACAGGTAAAAAAGCGTTATATTTGATAGTTATAATAAACGTATGAATTTTGTAGAATGTCATGATGAGCCCATCCATATCCCTGGGTACATACAAAGTTTTGGTTACTTGATTGGCATTGACAAAGCTTCTCACTCCATCAGCTTTTTTAGCGAAAATATAAAGGATATCTTTAAACTGGAAAACTTTGAGCTGCTTTTCGGGAAGAAGATTACAGATTTTCCCCAACTCTTTAAAAGTATTATTGAATCTGATATATTTATCGCATTGGAAGACAATACTTCAAGAGAAAATATTACCTATTTTGACAAGGTCTTTATTGACCAGGAACAATATCATTTTTCGGTTTTCAGAACAGGAGAAAATATTTTTCTGGAGTTTGAAAAAGTGCTGGAAAATCCGTATAAACGAATCAACAATAAATATGATAATTTTTATATTATTGATAATGAACAGGAGATATGGGATCAACTTCTGAGTACACTTTCTAAAATTGTGAATTATGACCGTATGATGATTTACAAATTCATGATGGACGGTTCCGGAAAAGTGATTGCGGAGAGAACAAATAACGAGCTGGAAAGCTATATGGGGCTGCATTATCCCGAATCTGACATTCCGAGACAGGCACGTGAACTGTATCTTAAAAAACGCAAGAGAATTTTCAGCGATGTCTATTCTGATCCTGTGCGATTAATCAGCAGAAAAAATCAAACGGTTGACCTTACATTTTCTACTTCGAGAGCCATGTCCCCTATTCATGGGCAGTATATCAAAAATTCCGGTGCTTCTTCGAGTTTCAGTATTTCCATTATTATTGAAGATCATCTGTGGGGGCTGGTAACCTGCCAAAATTCGGAAGCTAAGCATATTGACCTTGAAGACAGGGTACAGGCCGGCATTTTTACCGCTTTGGCTTCCAATGCTTATTCTTCATTTAAATCTAAAAAAGAACTGAATTACCGATTGGCGCTTACCGAAAAAGTGTCTGAGCTAAAATCAGAATTTTTAAAATATAATACCCTTTTTGAATCTTTAGTTGAAAATAAATCTAAAATAAAAGACCTTCCTGAAGCCGATGGTCTGGCCATTATATCGAATCAGTATATTGTAAAAGAAGGAATTACCCCCACTACCTCAGTGATAGAGAAAATTGTTCACTGGGCGCATGAAAATACTATGGAAAGTATGTATGTGAGCCGGAATTTCCTGAAGAAACACAGACACGATTTGGAGGTCACCGAAGATACGGCAGGGATCATTATTTATTTTATCGACAGAGATAAAAATGAGTTGCTCATGTGGTTCCGTAAAGAGTTTGATGAACATATTAAATGGGCGGGAAATCCGGAAAAAACCATCGGGGTATTTTCTCAGAACGGAGAGGAAAAACATATCGTTTCTCCCCGTACCTCTTTTCATGCTTTTACGGAAAATATCAAAGGAAGTTCAAGAAGATGGAATTCCCAAAATATAAGCGCGGTGCATGCCATTCGGGATGTTATTCTGGAAACTTCTCATAAACAGTATACGGTGATTAAGCAGCTTAATGAAGAGCTTAAAGAGGTAAATGAAGAGCTGGACAGTTTTTCCTACACCATCTCCCATGATCTGGGAACACCCTTAACCGTGATGAAGCTGAATGCCCAGATGCTGCTGAATTCTCTGACCGACGGTTCGGAAAAAAGCAGAGGTAAAATCAACTCTATTATTGAAGAAATTGATAATATGGCGGTGATGATGCAGGATGTTTTGCAGCTGAGCCGAGCTAAACATAGTGAAATACAGTTAGATGTCATACCGACTGAATCTACCATTCTCAAGATTGTTGAAAATGCCAAGATGACATTCGCAAGTCCGAAGACTGAAATCATGATCAAAGGCTGTCCGGACGTTCTGGCGGATAAGACCATGCTTCATCAGATATTTTTAAATATTATTAATAACGCTGTGAAATATTCTTCTCACAAAGAAGAACCTAAAGTCATTATCGAAGGTTCTATAGAAGGTGACCTGGTGATCTACAGCATTTCTGACAACGGAATAGGAATTCCTGAAGAGGAAAAACATAAGATGTTTAAAATATTCAACAGGATGGATAATGCAAAAAAGTTTAAAGGAAATGGAGTCGGTCTTTCCATCGTCCATCGGATTATGAAAAGAATAGGTGGAAATGTTGATTATGAAAGCAATAAAGAAGGAACTTGTTTCTTTTTAACGTTTAAAAAGCCTTACATTTGAGGAAACTTTTAAAACATAATTATGGTATCAGAATATCTTAAACAAAATACAGCGGAATACCACGATGCTGCTGAGAAACTTTTTAACTCTGAGAAAATTTTTAGTAAAACTTTCACTCTTGAAGATTATAAAAAAATTATCCATACCAATTATCTGATGCTTCTTCACAGTGAAGACAAAATATTCAACAGCCTTTCCGGAAATTTTTCTGAAAAACTTCAGTTAAACGAAAGAAAAAAACTTCCTTTAATTGAGAAAGACCTGGCAAGTTTGGCTTTGGAAAACAGAACTCCTTCGCATCCGCTGGAATTTGGGAACGAGCATGAAGCATTAGGAGCCATGTATGTGATTGAAGGTTCTACTTTAGGTGGAAACGTAATCGCTAAGCAGCTTTCTAAAACAGAAGGTTTTGATAGTGTAACGTTCAATTTCTTCGGATGTTATCAGGAAAATACAGGGCCAATGTGGAAAAACTTTAAAGAGGTTCTGGATACCGAAGTTAGTGAAGAGAACTATAATGAAGTACTTTCAGGAGCTAAAAAACTATACTCGTTTCTATTAAACGTGAACTAGTTTTCTTAAAAAAACATTAAACATTCGTTTTATATACAATTAAATTCCCGAAAAATTGCTCAATTTTTCGGGAATTGTTAAATTTGAGAGTTTTCAAATTAAAACTAAACTAAAAAATAATTAAAAAATAAATCAAATGAAAGTAACTGTAGTAGGAGCGGGCGCTGTAGGGGCTAGCTGTGCGGAATATATTGCCATGAAAAACTTCTGTTCAGAAGTCGTTTTAGTAGATATTAAAGAAGGATTTGCTGAAGGAAAAGCAATGGATTTAATGCAGACAGCATCTTTAAACGGATTTGATACACAAATTACGGGAACAACAGGAGATTACAGCAAAACCGCTGGTTCTCATGTAGCTGTTATCACCTCAGGAATTCCAAGAAAACCGGGAATGACCAGAGAAGAGCTTATCGGGATTAATGCAGGTATCGTAAAAGAGGTTACGGCTAACTTGGTAAAACATTCTCCGGAAGTAATTATCATCGTGGTTTCTAACCCAATGGATACAATGGCTTATTTGGTACACAAAACTTCAGGACTGCCTAAGCATAAAATCATTGGAATGGGGGGTGCACTGGATTCTGCAAGATTCAAATACAGATTGGCTGAGGCTTTAGAAGCTCCGATTTCTGACGTAGACGGAATGGTAATCGCCGCTCACAGTGATACAGGGATGCTTCCTTTATTGAGCAAAGCAACAAGAAACGGAGTTCCTGTAACTGAGTTCCTTGATGAAGAGCAACAAAAATATGTAATTGAAGAAACTAAAGTAGGAGGTGCAACGCTTACGAAATTATTAGGAACTTCTGCTTGGTATGCGCCAGGTGCAGCTGTTTCTGTAATGGTTCAGGCAATTGCTTGCGACCAGAAGAAAATGATCCCTTGTTCTTTAATGCTTGAAGGTGAATACGGACAAAATGATATCTGCCTGGGGGTTCCTGCTATTATCGGAGCAAACGGTGTTGAGAAAATCGTAAACATTACATTAACTGCGGATGAGCAATTGAAATTTGCTGAAGCTGCAAAAGCGGTAAGAGAGGTTAATGGTGATTTGAAGTTTTAATTAAAAGCTTTATAATAAATAAAATTTCCCCTCATCTGTAGATGTGGGGATTTTTTTGCCGCCAATGCACGAATGCTGAATCAAGTACAAAAGTTGGGACCAGGCAAAAAAGTTTAGATCATGTAAGATGAAATTTTTTGCTCTCGCAGATTTTGCGAATGATGCAGATTCTTTTCCTTACACTTTACATAGTGAACACAAAGCCTCACCAATTTTTTTGACAACTTCCGTTTTAAGTATGACCAAGCCGTTATACTGATAAAAGATTACTAAGATTAAGCAAAAATAGATCAGCAGCATCATCTGTGAAAATCCGTGGGAAATAAAAATATTGGTGCATTTGTGGCAAAAAATACATCTAAACAATTTCTCCCCAAGTTTTGGAACTGATCCCGAATGCTATTGTTTCTATTTCCCGCAGATCTTGACTATCTATATAGAATTCTCGACGGTTTTTGTGATCTTATATAAGCGAAACGGCTCTGCCTCAATTATAAAATTGATTTAAATTGAATCGGTGAAACTTCGTTTTATGAAGCTTAAAACGATCAGTTGAAAAAAAAATAGTGAGCCTTGGTGTTTAAAAAAATAGACTAAAAATCTGCGAGAACAAAAAAAGTATCGATATTTTAGCTCAGATTATCTAAAGTTTATTACCAGATTTATTTCTGCTAATCTTAATTCTGATTAATAATCACCTTCAGCTCCTCTAAGGTAAGCACAAAATCTTTTCTGCGGTGAACGATGCGGTGGCAGTTTGAACAAAGAGGAATTAAATCAGTTTTGGGATCAATAACTCGGGATTCTTCATAACGAGCTAAGGGAACTGTGTGATGAATTTCAATAAAACCTTCGCCAGCTTTTCCGTATTTTTCAACGAAATTAAAATTACATCCGAAACAGTTTGTTCCATGTATTTTTATCGCTAAACTTCGTAATAATGCATCTCTTTCGGCTGCTTTGGAGATAATGATTTTTTCGCCGTCTTGTGATCTTACTTCATAAATATCATCAAGTTCTGGTTGATTCACATTGAAGTTTGGTTTGGCAATGGTTTGACAAAATTCGATATATCTTCTAAAGGCACTGCTTTTTTTAGTTCCGCTTACTTTTTCTTCTTCAATAATCTGCGGGATGGTATGAAACTGATTAAAGTATTCATTCAGAATATCTACATCAATGATATTAAATAAAGATGTAAAACTCTTTTCTAAATACGTCGTAATATCATTAGAAACAACATCTATCGCTAAACCGTAATTGTAAACTGTAGAGGGAGCGTAATTTTTGCCATATTTTCCGGCGGAAGTTAAGTACTCCATGAATTTCTCTTTTGAGGTCATCTTCTTGGATTATTAGTTTAAGGCCTCAAAATTAATAAATAACTTAATATAGATCAATTATTTGAATTGAAATTTTTAAGCTATTTAAAGTAGAGTTATTAAAAAACATACTTTTGAATACGAGTAATCATTGTAAGCGCTCAAGGTTCTTAGGCTTTTATAAAAATACACCCATCAGGTATTCAATTTTTCTTTAATCTGTAAACCAATAACAATAAGATAAGTAATTACGAAAATAGCCAACGGAACTGTAAATACCCAATAATTAAACGACTCAATAGGAGCTTGAAATAAAGGTGAAATCATAAATAGGAAAGCAATAATTGACTTTAAAATACCTTCTTTCCATGAAATAAAAGTCAGAACAATTCCAACGAGTCCCAATATTGCAAAAACCTGGTCTATGTTTCCAAAATGTATGGCTGTACCTATCAAAAATAAGATCATCGGAACGGCAATCATCATTCCCACAAGCATAATGCAACAGTAGGAGAGAACTGAAATAACTTTTAGTATGGTCATGATTATTTTAATTTTCATCAAGATATTAAAAATTAAAATATTTTTTTCAAAATATATATAAAACTCTCAAAATTTTAAGAGCTGTTAATTAAAAGATTGCCGAAATTCCAAAGGCGAAACCTGCGTTTTACTTTTGAATAATTTACTGAAAGACTGCGGATGTTCAAAGCCTAATTCATAAGCAATTTCACTGATAGATAATTGCGAAGTGGAAAGTTTTTCCTTTGCTTTTTCGATCAGTTTTTCGTGAATGTGCTGTTGTGTGCTTTGTCCTGTCAGCACTTTTAATAATCCCGTTAAATAGCTTGGTGAAACGTTCAGCTGTTCGGCAATGCCGTGTACCGTTGGAAGACCTTTGGTGATGAGGTCTTTATTGTTGAAATAATCTGTAAGCAGCTCTTCCAGCGAATCCAGAATTTTATGATTGGTAATTCTTCGCGTTATAAATTGCCGCTGATAAAAGCGTTCACCATAATTCAGTAAGGTTTCAATTTGTGAAATAATAATATTCTGGCTGAATGCGTCAATTGAAGAATGGTATTCATTCTGAATATTCTGAACGATATTTTTAATGATATTTTCTTCTTTTTCGGAAAGAAATAAAGCCTCATTTACGGAATAATCAAAATATTCATACTGCTTTATTTTTTTAGCTAAAGATGTATTCCAGAGAAAATCAGGGTGAATCAGTAAAATCCATCCCGAATGTTTTGATGGTGAATCTGGGGTGACTTCCACACTGAAAACCTGTCCGGGAGCCATAAAAAACATCACGCCTTCATCAAAATCATACTTTTGCTGACCATACTTGATTTTCGCATGAGAATTTCTTTTGATGGAAATAGAATAATAATCCTGAACCCAGCTCGCAGAACCACTTTCCTGGGTGTGTTTGATCAGGCTGTAATCTACCACGCTGATGAGCGGATGTTCCGGCTTCGGCAACCCACGAAATTCATGGAACTCACTGATCGTTTTTATTCTTACCGGCTGTTTCATAAGATAAAGGTATTGATTTTTATAAAGCAAAGAGTTTATAAAGTCTTCGACTTCGCTGAAACTAACATTCGTAGCATGTAAAACTAAACCCGTAAGTATTAGCGATGTCATCCTGAGCGAAGTCGAAGGATCTGAGATTTAAAAAAGAAATTATTTATGATAAGCTTTCGCAAAATCCTCTGCAAAATCTTTCACTTTAATTTTGCCTAAAACAGGTCTGTTTTTGTAGTAATCTTCATATAAAATGCTTCCTCGTCTTGCTTTATTCATTTCTACAAAACCTTTTGCCGTTTCGGGATTCATTCCGACATTAATTAAATTGTTCAACAAATCCTCATCCGAAATAGTGATCCATTTTAAGTCGGAATTTCCAATCGCTTCCCCTAAAGTTTTCGCAATTTCATTGGGTGAAATTTCTTCACTGGCGATGTAACGGATTTCTCTTCTTTTAAATGGTTTCTCCACTTCTTCAGCAATTACAGAAGCGATATCGATTGGCGAAACCCACGGCTCTTTTTCATCTCCACCGTAGTTTTGAATAATGGCATTTTGAGCTTTGATGGTCGGAATAAAAGCATACATATTATAATAAAAGCCAACCGGACGCATGAATTTAATGAAAACCTCCTGAGGAAGTTCATTCAATACTTTTTCTGCTTCATAATGGAATTTCAGGATCCCGTTTCCTTCATTCGTGTGAGCACCAATACTGCTTAAATGGATAATATTCTTCACTCCTGATTTTTCGATGGCTTCTTTATAATTTTTGGCAATTTGAATATTAGCCTGAATAAAATCAATTTCATGGTTAAAAAATACACCTGCATTCAATGCTTCCATAGCATAAATAATATCCGCTCCTCTGAAAGTTTCGGTTAAAAAATCAATATCTTCCATCGTACCGATTGCTGCTTTTGCTCCCAATGCTTCAATCGCTGATTTTCTATCGGGATTGCTGCTGATTACCGTTACATCATGACCTTTTTCTACCAATTCTATCGTTAAAGGTTTGCTGATATTCCCTAAAGAACCTGTTACAATAATTTTCATTTTGTTTAAATTTTTATTGAAACAAAGTTCTGGATTACCTGGATTTCTGATGGAGCCAAATCTACTTTTTACTTAGCTGAATCTTATTGAACAGAAGAGGGCGTGTGTTTATCCATGTAACAGATCTGCTCATTCAGTTTTTTTGTTTGGCAGATGGTGAAGGGTCTGCTTAAAATTTAAATGCACTCTAATTTATTCAAAAAAAATATGAGTTTTATTAACAATTATTTTTAATTTACCATTCAATAAACAGTATTATGAAACGAAGTATTTTATACATAATGACCATTGCAGCAGTCTGCTTCAGCTCAATGAATCAAAAATTAAGTCCTGAAAATACTTTTGAAACGAATATTGAGAAACTGGCTGACAGTATCAAAGTAAATGATATCGTGGTGAAAAATTTGTTTAAATATCAGATTTTAGCTCATCAAAATAATACTTTCGATGCTGAAATGATTACAAAAAAAGTATATCAACCTCACAAAAAACTTTGGGACAGTTGCTATGGAAGTATTTTTGGTGATGAAAATGCCGGAAAATTCAATAATGCTGAAGGGATGATCGAATGGAATAAAACTTTGTATCCTAAAAATAAGATCTTGTTTGAAGAAAGAGCGCAAAGTCTTTTGAATATTAATCTTAACAAAGTTTTAAAAACCAATCTGAAAAAGTTCAGCCAGTTGGTTCCTTATCAGCCAAAAGCGACAATCAGTATTTTGTACAGTCCGTTAACGGGAATTGGTTTTGGAGGCTGCAATGCCGATCAGTTTGCTTTGGAACTGAATTATGAAAATACCGATCCTGAATATATGATTGAAAAAGGATTGCCACACGAACTTAATCATTTGGTGTATGAAAAATTCAGAACTCAGGATGCTCATAAAAATTCTGCGCTAAGTCAGACTATTGATGAAGGTTTTGCCTGTTATTTTACCTGGGTTTTCTTTGAAGGAAAAATTCAGAAATATGAAGCGGTTGAAAATATGTCGAAAAAAGATTGGGAATGGTTTCTTAAAAATGAAAAGAAAATCTTTGTCAATACGAAAAAATTTTTCGACGATGAATCAGGAAATAATCCGCTGTTAAGAAATGATAAGTTAAAATTATTTCCCGACGCTCCGAAAACGCTGAATTATTGGTTAGGTTTCAGGATCGTTCAAAAATATGTTGATAAGCACGGTGCCGATTCGTGGAAAGATATTTATCAGTTAAATTCAAAAGAGGTGTTGGAGAAAAGCGGGTATGAGGAATTTATTAATTCCCTTTAATAGTTATCGATCGGTTGCGAAATGAGGAGCACAGATCTCAAATCTTAAGAAAAATACAGGAGTTTATAAAGCAAAGTTGTCAGAATTTTGTACTTCATCCATTATATTCAGAAATAATCTCTCACAAAAAGATGAGAGATTATTTTTTTTGATCTTCCTCGTCAAAGATGACAACTTTTAAGGATTAAAAGTGGCAAAAGCCCCTTCCGTAGCGGCAAAGAAATTATTGTAAACCAATTCTGTATTTCCGACACGAATTTCATAAATATCTTCCTGAAGCGCTTTCACCAAATCATTGGCAACATCAGAAGCGGGAATTCCGTTTTCGCGACCTCCAATTTCTACAGAAAAATCTGTATTTACCAAAGGTGGCATCAATTCAAAAACTTTTACATTGGTATCTTTTGACAGTTCGTATCTCAACAGTCTTGTGTGAGAGTGAAGTGCTGCCTTCGAATCAGAATAGGTCGGAACATGAGAACCAGGAACAAGCCCTACAATGGATGAAACATTGACAATAGCTGCTTCGTTCTGTTGTTTTAAAAGAGGAAGAAATTTGTCTGTCAGATGAATGGGTGCAAAATAATTAGTCGTAAATTCTGCAACGGCTTTGCTGTAAATATCACCGTCATTCGCAAGATTGTAAACGTAAGCATTTCCAGCATTGTTGATCAGAATATTAATGCCTCCAAACGTTGTTTTTACTTCTTCATATAATCTGTCGATATCCCCTTCATTGGTAATATCCGCTTGAATGGTGAAAACATTTTGTAAATCTTTCGCTGCAGCATCTAATTTTTCTTTTGTTCTTCCCACGATGATCACTTTATTCGCTGGACTTAATGTTTTTGCAATTTCTAAACCGATTCCTGAACCTCCGCCGGTAATCAAAATGGTGTTGTTTGTAATGTTCATAATAATTTGTTGTTGTTTAATTTATATCTAAATTTTAAAATTGTACTTTTTAGTACAAAATTGTTTAAAATTTTTTTGAATAAGGAAAATGGGAGCCCGATGCTGGAAGTTTATCAGTTTAATGTTTAATTTTAAAACTATACATTGTCTCCTCCAGCTTCCATCTTCTAGCCCCTTTACTCCAATATTCTCAAGTTCATTTCAATGAGAGATCGAAGCATTTGGGGTGAACTTTCCATGCGTCTTGTCACGTGAATTCCGTTCCAGAGATTGGTGAGATGCCACGCTAAAATTTCTGGATCTTCCTGAGTTTTTAATTTTCCGTTTTGCTGTGCTTTTTTGATTGCTTTTTTGAAGATTTTCTGTAAGCTTTTTAATAATTCTGCTGTGATTTTTTTTATCTCATCATCTTTTTCAGAAAGCTGTACCAAGGCATTTCCAAGATAACAGCCTCTCTCAATATCGCAATCATTTGCATCGGCAAGTTGTAGAAAAAACTGTCGGATAAATTCAATCTGATCTTCAGAATTTTCAATAGCCTGACTAATTTTTCGATTAAAATTTTCGGCAAACTGTTTGATGGAGCGAATATACAATTCCTGTTTTCCTCCTTTAAAAGCCAGATAAAAGCTTCCTTTCCCGATTCCCATGGCTCCTAATAATTCGTCTGCAGAAGCAGTGTCGTAACCTTTTGCTCTAAAGACTTCCGTTGCTTTTTCAACAGCTTCCTGTTCGTCGAATATTTTTGGTCTTCCTGCCATTTCTTTGTTTTGATGAAGCAAAGGTATATAATTGTACTAGTTGGTACAAAATAAAAATTTAAATATTGAATATCGGTTTTGTCTATAATACGTCATAGCTCATAAACAGAGCAGTTTCCATCGAATTATTATACAATTTTGTATTGATTCCCGTAATAAGGAAACCTGCGCTTTGATAAAATTTTATAGCAGGATAATTGGTATTTTGTGTTTCGAGCTCAACTATTCTGCAATTCAGTTCTCTTGCTTCACGGTTCACACTTTTTATCAATAATCTGCCGATATTCTGACCTCGGAATTTTTCACTGATCAATACATTTTCGATGAAAAGACTATTGTTCCAGGTTCGGAAATCACAGATGATCCAGCCAACGAGTTCATTATGATCAAAGGCTCCGAATGAATGTCCCTGTTTGATTATATTATTTAAATCATTGATATCCTCTGAACTCGTTTCCCAAACTTTTTTATAAGGTTGATTTTTTTCTCTCAGACTAAACTCAAATGTCGTTCCGATCTCAATAGCGGAAACTACAAAGATTTTATCGGTTTCATAACCATTCAAACCCCAATTGAACGTAGGATTATCATCTAATCGAGTAAGCTTTCTTATTTCCATAATGTGAAAGAATTAAGAATCAAATTTCAAGATAATTACTGAATTTCTGTGCAAATTTCAACCAAATAATGATCTGGATCTTTAATATAAGCTACTTTTTGTCCCCAAGGTTTTTCAACCACATTTTCATATAAAGTGGCTCCTTTGGAAATTGCTTTTTCGACTAAATCTTCAACATTATCAGTCACAAAACCCAGTTCTATTCCGAAAGGTTTCTCAGTTGCTTTTGAATGTAAAAATCCTTCCTTAATATTTGAATTGGCTAATGCAAGAGAAGCGAACGAAAGGGTGGTATCTCCGGTTATCAGCTCGCCGTAATCTTTTTCAGGAGTGATAAATTTGATTTCTGTATTGAAAGTATCTTTGTAAAAATTCATAGATTTTTCCAGATCTTCAACATACAGAATTACATATTTGAATTTAATCATGATGCTGGGTTTTTGTTTGGATTATATATTCATCGTCCGTCATTAGTTCTACCTTGGTAAGGGTTAGCGGATAATATTCCATACCTCCGAAATGACCGAACTGTAGAGGATATTTTTGACCAAGTAAACGGATTCTCCTTCCAAAAGAATTGATATCCACAAACTGTATATCTTCTTGCTTCTGCCTGCCATTGGTGAAAAAAATCATGAGATTACACTGATGATCAAACTCTTTTTCGTGATAATAGAAGACATGAATATTTTCTTCCAGACAACTCTTTTTAACATCAAGAATGAACTCTGTTTTATGCGAAACCGATAGATAACAGTCTATTCTTATGGATAAATTTTCCGCATTATTTTTTTTGAACTCCGATCCGACGATTTGGAGGAACCGATGTTGGACAGGATCAAATCTGTCTGTTCCGCTATGTTTGAAAATTTGTTCATACTCTTTTATAAATGGCGCTTTCAAATCCGGTGAGACGGCATTTTCGCTGACAAGTAGTTTCTCTATTTCCCGGGCTAACTGAAAATGAAAATCAAACAGATAGTACCCGCTAATCGTGAAGGACAGCAGGTTTTCATGCATTCCCACATATAAGGATGCGCTAGGAAATTCAGAAACTGAATTTTTTAATTTCGGCAATATATTTTCAGGGTTCGGAACTTTAATTACCGCATGAAGTTCAGCCCGGTTATCAATATGACCGCCATATCCCCGTTCAAAATTAAAATACTGAAACTGATATAGATTTTCAGGAAATTGATAATACCAATATACCCCTAAGATCATTAAAAATTTTTCGCTTTTGTTGTTGAAAAATTGGCTCGTGTTGCATACAGAATAATTTGCAGCAATGCTAGTAATAGGATAATAGTGGCTCTTATGAGTGATCGGTGGGAACTTTTTTCACGCATGGATTTCAGATAATTGACCTTTCCGATGGCGTACTGTTTAAGATCCTCAGTATCTGTAAAATTATTGATTCTGGTTATTTCAGATTTTATTTCAGCCTCATTGAGTGTTGAAGCCATGTTAATCTGTATTGCGTTGCTTACAAAGAGCCATCCAAACAGGACAATTGAAATAAATAAAAGAAACGGTCTAAGTATTTGCATATCTTATTACTATTTGAGGGAAGGATATCAAAGGATATTTTATTATTCTCAAATTTAATTATTTTTATTTAAAAGCTTTCTAATACGAAGAAAATTTAAAGTATATTCCTTTGTTTTTTTTGGAAAATCACGGAAAAATAGATTGTAATGGTTTTAAATAAGATAAATGAAACCTAAATTTGAATGAAATTTCATATTCTAAACGTCTCAAAAGACTTACATTTGTCCTCAATAAAATTTTACTGAATGCTTAGGAAAATTTCGATTGCGGCGGCTACTTTCTTGTCCGTAATGACAATCAATGCGCAGAAGAACAAAAATTCTCAATTAGAAAGACCCAAATTAGTGGTTGGTTTAGTCGTAGACCAGATGCGTTGGGATTATCTGTATCGTTTTTACAATAAGTTTGGTAACGACGGTTTCAAAAGACTGTTAAACTCAGGATATTCCCTGAATAACGTTCATATTCCTTACGTTCCTACGGTAACGGCTTTGGGACATACGAGTATTTATACAGGTTCGGTTCCGGCGATTCACGGGATTGCAGGAAATGACTGGACCGATAAAGAAACGGGGAAAAATGTGTATTGTACAACAGACGAAAGTGTGAAACCGGTAGGGACAACCAATGTTAAAGTAGGAAGCCATTCTCCGAAAAACCTTTGGTCTACAACAGTTACAGACGAATTAAGACTGGCAACAAATTTCCAGTCGAAGGTTGTAGGGGTTTCTTTGAAAGACAGAGCATCTATTTTACCGGCCGGACACACGCCAACAGGAGCGTTCTGGTTTGATGATTCTACAGGAAATTTCATTACGAGTACTTGGTATATGAACGATTTGCCGCAATGGGTAAAATCTTTTAATGCTCAGTCACTTCCGGATCAGCTGGTGGCCAATGGCTGGAATACCTTGCTTCCGATCAATCAGTATACGGAAAGTTCTCCGGATAATTCAGCTTGGGAAGGATTGTTGGGAAGTGCTAAAACGCCGACTTTCCCTTATGCTAATCTAGCGAAAGATTATAAAGAAAGAAAAGACAATATCAGATATACGCCTTTCGGAAATACATTAACGCTGAAAATGGCCGAAGCAGCTGTAGAAGGTGAAAAAATGGGTAACGATGATGTGACGGATTTCTTAGCCATCAATTTGGCATCAACAGATTATGCAGGTCATAAATTTGGTCCGAACTCTATTGAAGTTGAGGATGTCTACTTAAGACTGGATCAGGATTTTGCTAAATTTTTCAATTATTTAGATGAAAAAGTAGGTAAAGGACAATATACAGTATTCCTTTCCGCTGATCACGGAGGTGCGCATTCCGTAGGTTTCCTTCAGGAGCATAAACTTCCTACCGGATTCTTTGGAGAAGGTATGGAGAAAAATATCAATCAAAAATTAAAAGATAAATTCGGGGTTGATAAATTGATCAATTCTATTGAAAATTACCAGGTTTATTTTGATAGAAAAGTATTGGCTGATAATAAATTAGAATTAGATGCGGTAAGAGATTTCGCGATCAAAGAAATAGAAAAAGATCCTACGGTTTTATATGCTGTTTCAGCAGAGAAAGTTCAGGAAGCCAGCATCCCCGAGCCTATTAAACAAAGAATTATTAATGGAATAAACAGACAGAGAAGTGGAGATATTCAGTTGATCTCTCACGATTCTATGCTACCTCCTTACGCCAAAACGGGAACGACACACAGTGTTTGGAATTCCTATGATTCTCACATTCCTTTGTTATTTATGGGTTGGGGAATTCAGCATGGGGAAAGCAATAAGCCTTACTTTATGACAGACATCGCTCCTACGGTTTCTGCGTTACTAAAGATTCAGTTTCCCAGTGGAAATGTTGGAAATCCGATTACAGAAGCTATTGGAAGATAGTTGAATAAGATAAAAAATCACAGAAAATCCCTGACGAATAGTCAGGGATTTTTGTTTTCATGCTTAATAGTAAATCTTTGTATTATCGATTTTTACCATATCAAGCTTTTCCATCTTCTTCACGGTCCGGATCACGGTTTCTATTCGTAATCCGGTGAGGGATGCCAACTGCTGCCGGGTGTAGGGAATAAGAAAAGAATGCTTTTCCTTACCTCCGAAATAGTCTTTGAAGTAATTCATCACCAAATCTATTTTGGTTAAAGGATCTCTGAAGGACAGCGCTGCTGCCGTTAAATATCTGTAATGCATTCTATCCGCTGTGTACGAATAGAGGTGAAATATCTGTTCAGGATGTTTCAGCAGAAATTTAAAAAACTTCTTTTTTTCCATTCTGATAATTTCACAGGCGGTAATGGCAATAGCATTAATTGCATAATTTACGTTGTGAAATAGGTACGTTTCCGCAAAACAATGTCCTTCAAAAGGAATCCCATGAATGAATTCCTTTCCGTCGTCCAAAATACTGTTGATGACTACCGTGCCGCTTCTTATCTGAAAATAATACCGCGGTGTAGCTCCTTCTTCAAAAATAAATTCACCTGAATTGTAATTTTGCAGCTCAGCCCCATGAGAAAGCAAAAGTTCTTCACAGATGATCATATTTTATTACTTATTTGTTGGATATAAAAGTAACAAATAAATATATTCATTAAAAATAAATAGATACCACAAAAGGGAATACAAAATCTCTTTATTTAAAGGTGTTTTGAATAGAAATAAGCGCGAAAATCAGGGGTGGATATGGTCTCTGATGTTTTGTTAGTTTTTTTTGCTTTACTGCTGCTTCTTAAAAACAGAAGAATACCGAAATAGGAAGACACACTCCATTTTTCATTTCCTGTTTTTTGATTTGGGGTTGTCACCTCTCAAATACAAAATAAAATTCTGTTCTGGAAGCAGTAAAATACCTCTCGTAATGCTTGAACAGGCTGTGGCTGTTGTGGCGAGAATTATTCAGTGTTCAGATGTATAAAAAGCAGAAAATTTCAAATTTTCTGCTTTTTTCCTTTTAAAAACTTTAAATTTCTACTAGTCTTCATCTTCGTATTGCTCAAGGTAATACGTGAAGGTAAAATCTTCCACGTCGTCTTCAGCATCTTCCAATGTCGTTAAAAGATCTTCAAAAAGCTCCAGTTGATCTACGCTCATATTGACAAATTCCAAATGAAGCGGCATTTCAATCGCTCCGGCGATCACATCTGAAAGTGCGTCCAGATTATCTCCAAAATGTTCAGGAAGTGTAAGTTTTTCTTTAAGCTGAGTGTAGAAATCTTCGTAATCTCCAATCTCAGTAAAATCTATGTATATTGTATTCATAATTTTTATTTTTTGTCATTGCAGTAATGATGAATCCTATCAACTTACTGCTTTTCAAAACTTTTATAATGATCTTTCGTTAAATAAACCTCTCCATTTTCTGTGAAAACAATTCGGTCTGCATTTCTGTTTCCGCAATGATAATTGACGTCTGCTTCAAAATATTGTACACCTTGAGGCAATGTTTTTTCTCTGTTGCTGAATTTATCACCACCAATAGCTTTTCCCGGTAAAACTTCACAAAGGTTGCCTTGTGCAGCATTCCAGCCTTGTTTTCTGGCTTCATTTTTTGTGATGTAACAATTGGGAAGTTGGTGATTCTGCTTCACATACTGAATCACTGTTTTTTCATTGGTCAGCTCGTCAATAGATGGGTCTGCGCTGTTTTGATTTCCTGATGTAGAACCATATTCAATAACAGGTTTTCTATTTTCAGCTTTTGAATCCGCGATGAAATTATTATAAATATACATCACCGCCATTCCGAAGAGAAGACCTAAACAAATGAAAAATAAAGGACGCGTTTTGTTGTTCATTTTTTACCAATTTATTAATGTAGCAGTGTACCAATTTACCAATGTAGCAATGTAGCAATGTAGCAGTGTACCAATGTAGCAATGTAGCAATGTACCAATGTAGCAATGTATCGGTGTAACAGTGTATCAATGTGAGATATTCCGGCGTCTCCATAATTGTTATACTGCTACATTGGTAAATTGATACATTATATCCTCCATTCTTCCGGAATATCACAAACCGGAATCGGGTTCATTTTATGTTGAGCAGCCTTATGCATTCGGTCGAAAATTAAGAATACTTCTTTATCTCTGCCTTCGTAGTCTTCTGCTGTTTTGGTTCCGTATTCTTTCTGGATTTTCTCAAGTTCAGGATACGTGGCACCAATCTGATCTTCATCTGTTCTTTCCGCATCCCAAAGCCCGTCTGTAGGAATGGCTTCCTGAATGCTTTTAACCAAATTAAGTCCGGTTGCCAATTTATAAACTTCAGTTTTGTAAAGATCTGCAATGGGAGAAACATCTACACCGCCATCGCCATATTTTGTGTAAAAACCGATACCGAAATCTTCAACCTTATTTCCTGTTCCGCACACCAAAAGACCGTTAATCTGGCCATAATAATACAAGGTAAGCATTCTTAAACGCGATCTTGTGTTGGCAAAAGCCAGTTTTTCATTCGGATACAGGTCATCATGAACGTCAAATGTCTTGTAAAGCTCTTCAAAAGCAGGCGTAAGGTTTACAGACATTGTTTCAACATTCGGGAATTTTGATTTCAAATCATTCATATGTTCCCAGGCTCGGTTTACCTGATCTTCCTTCTGGCGGATCGGCATTTCAATTAATAAGGTATTTAAACCCGTCATCGCTGCTAAAGTAGAGACAACTCCTGAATCTACACCACCAGAAACTCCGATGACATATCCGTTTACTCTTGATTGTACTGCATAATCTTTCAGCCAATTGACAATATGATCTATTATTTTTTGTGTCTGCATTGTATGTTTAATTTTTATATTCTATTCCAAATTCTTTAGGATATTTTACCATTCCATTTACGCCCTTTAAGCCATCTTCAATGAGCTCGACAGCCATTCCGTTTTCTTCGGGAACATCAAAAGGAAAAGTAATTCCAAAATCAGTCGCTTTTCTGTATTCAAATTTCGGATAATATTTTTCATGACCGACTAAAACAACGGATTTAAATCCCAATTCCTGAGCAATTACATGTCCGAAAGCGATCAAATGTCCGCCAATCCCCTGATTTTGATATTCGGGTTTTACGGAAACAGGAGCCAAAGCTAAGGATTCAAAAGATGCTGAACCGTTTTCTATCGTTACTTTCGTGAATAAGATATGTCCTACCAATTCTTCTTCACCGGTGTCATCATTCACAAAATCAGCAACTATAGATAATTCCGGAATAAAATCTTGTGACTTTCTAAGGTTTTCAACCAAAACATGTTCCTGATGGTCACTGTTTTCAACATTTCTGAAAGCTTCTTCAATGATCTGTAAAACTTTTTCCTTATCTTTTTCCTCTTCAGGTCTTAATGATATCATGATTTTATACTATATTTTTCTTGAGTTAATTCATACCAGAAGCAAATACCGTCGGGCTCTTCAAATTCACCTGTTTTTTCAAATCCCAGTTTTGTTAAAATATGATGGGATGCTTCATTTTCACAATGGGCATACGCATAAATTGTATTTGCTTTCAGCTCTTGAAATCCATATTCCAATGCTGCTTGAGCTGCTTCCGTAGCAAAGCCTTTTCCCCAGGATTCAGGTAAAAAACGATAGCCTAATTCGTATACATTTTTATACCCGTTGGTTTCTTGGGTTAAAAGTTTTAGACCGCTCCATCCAATCAGTAAGCCTGTGGATTTTTCAATTACAGCAAGTCTTCCCAAGCCTGTTTCCAGATATTGCTTTTGAATGATTTCTATAACTTCTTTTGATTGATTAGGCTCAGATAAAGGAGCAACACCGATATATTTCATGACATCAGGATTGGAATCAAGCAAAAACATTCGCTCAACATCTGTTTCCTCCAATTTTCTCAGAATCAGTCTTTCGGTTTCTAAATGCATTTTTTTATTATTGTTCAGCTCCAAAAAGGGTGAAATCTGTTTTTGCTCCTTTTTTAATGTCGGTTTCCTTCATTTTATTTCCACCGATATTTAATGTCTGCAAATTTAGATTTTTAGAAATATCCAACTTTTGAATCTGGTTGTGTTCAACGTTTAATTTTCTTAAATATTTAAGCGAACTTACATCAATACTTTTAAGCTTATTGATCGAAATCGTTAACTGATCGATTCTTGGAGTTGCCTTTAAAGAAAAAGTTTGAATCTCATTATTATCTAAGTATAATGAAGCCAGGCTTTTCAGATTTTCTGCTGAGAAAGCTGAAATTTTACATCCTGTACAGGAAAACAAATCAAGACTTTCCAGATTTTTTAAGGCAACATTGGGAATCGGGTTTTCATCTAAAACGATCATTTTTGCGTTCGGAAAAAAAGCAAGGTCTTCTGTAGAAGTAATATTCCTTTTGGCCAAAAACAAGTTCGTGATTTGCTCGCCTTCAAACTTTTCAATAACACCGCTCTTATTAATATCAAAGTTTTCCAGTACTGCTTTTTCAAGATTTTTATCCTTGAATTCAAGTGCCTGAGCGGAAAGTATGCTTAGTCCGGAGAACAGGAAAAGGGTAGTAAATATTTTATTATTCATCATGTTGATTGTTTTAATAATCCGTATTTTTGTGAATCAAAATTTTTGTAAAAATAATGAAGATTTTCAGAATTATTGCGCTTTCTCTCATTTTAGTTGCAGGATTGAGTTCTTGTAAAAAAGAATCTAAGAATCAATGGAATATTGAAGTCAAAAATCCGGCGGAAAAAGTAGAAATTACAGATATTTCTAAAGAATTTTATGATCAGAATCTGACTTTGGATCAGTTCAAAGCAAAGTTTCCTTGGTTTCAGGGAACGGTTTCTGATGCTGATTTTGCCAAAAGAATGGCTGATGCTGAAGAAATAAAAGTATATAAAGAGGCAATTGGAAAGATAGATCAGCAGAAGCTTAATAATGAGCTTCATGAAATGTTCTCACATATCAAATATTATTTTCCGGAGTTTAAGAGCCCCAAAGTGTTTTTGTTCTCCTCTGCCTTACAAATGGCACAGGATCCTATATTTTACGATTCTAAAGAAAATTTCCTGTTCATTGATGTGACGGGATTTATGGGAGAAAATAATCCAAATTATAAAGGCCTGGAAATGTATTTTCAGAAATCGATGAATCCTAATAATATCGTTCCGAAGGTTTCGCAGATTTTTGCTGAGGGTATTGTGAAAGAATCTCCTGATCATCAGAAATTTATCGATCAGATGATGTTGAATGGAAAGATTATGATTCTTCAGGATGCATTTTTGCCAGATTTTCCGGATTATCTTAAAATGAACTATACCCAGAAGCAGTATGAATGGGCCGTGGCCAATGAAGCGAATATCTGGAATTATTTTGTGGAAAATAATTTGCTTTTTGGAGATGACCACCGTCTGCAGGAACGTTTTCTTGCGCCCGGACCTTTTTCAAAATTTTATACAGAAATTGACAACGAATCTTCACCGCAAATAGGGATTTTTACCGGATGGCAGATTTGTAAATCTTATTTGAAAGAAAAGCCAGAAACAAAATTATTGGATTTCCTGAAAATGGATGCGACGATAATTTTTAATCAGTCAGGGTATAAACCAAAATTAAAATAGAAAGCAAACGGAATTTTTAAACCAATTGCTAGAAAATAAAGTATTAGAAATAAATAGAAAGTTATGAGAAAAACTCAGATTACGATAGATGTAGAATTAGATGAAAACCACATTCCGGAAACAATGACCTGGAATGCACAGGATGGTGGGGTAGAGAAGGAAGAGACAAAAGCAGTGATGATTTCTGTCTGGGATGAAAAGGCAATGGAAGCTTTAAGAATCGACCTTTGGACCAAAGAAATGCCGGTTGATCAGATGAAAATGTTTATGCATCAAATCCTGGTTTCTTTGGGAAATACTTACCAAAGAGCAACAGGTGAGGAAGATGTGGCACAATGGATCGAGCAGATCGCTGAAGAATTCGCGATCAAATCTGCAATAAAAATGTAAAACCAATTTGAAAATGTGATAATGAGACAATTTGAAAATTAAACAAAGCGTATACATTTTCAAATTCTCAAATTTTCAAATTATTAATTATACAAATTATGAATTTTAATACAAAAGTTATTCACGGAGGGCAACATCACGAATCTGCAACAGGTTCTGTGAATGTTCCTGTATTTTTAACATCAACATTCGCGCAAAAATCTCCGGGGGTACATTCCGGATATGAATATTCAAGAGCTGCCAATCCTACAAGACAGGCTTTGGAAGACTCTTTGGCAAGCATTGAAAACGGAGCGAGAGGTTTGGCTTTCGGTTCAGGTTTAGCTGCCATTGACTGTGTTTTAAAATTATTAAATCCTGGTGATGAGGTAATTGCTGTTGATGATTTATATGGTGGAACCTACAGAATGTTCACCAGACTTTTTGAAAAATATCAGTTGAAGTTTACGTTCGTGAATTTTGATGATGTTTCAAAAATTGCTGACGTTATCACCGATAAAACCAAGCTGATCTGGGTGGAAACACCGACAAATCCATTGATGAAACTGGTAGATATTAAAGCGGTGGTAGAAATTGCAAAAGGGAAAGATATCTTGGTTGCGGTTGATAATACATTTGCAACGCCTTATCTTCAGAGACCAATCGATTTAGGAGCCGATATCGTCATGCACTCGGCAACAAAATATTTGGGTGGTCACTCCGATGTTATCGCAGGAGCTTTGATCGCTAAAGATGCTGAATTGGGAGAAAAATTGCACTTCATTCAGTTTGCAAGCGGAGGAATTTTAGGACCTCACGATTCTTATCTGGTGTTGAGAGGGATTAAAACTTTGGCGTTAAGAGTTCAGAGACATTCCGAAAACGGAATGGCTGTAGCAAAATATCTTGAATCTCACCCAGCTGTGGATCAGGTAATTTACCCTGGACTGGAATCTCACCCACAATATGAGCTGGCTAAAGCTCAGATGAAGGATTTTGGAGGAATGGTTTCTTTCACTTTCAAATCTGGTAAAAAAGAAGATGCCATCAAATTTTTAGAGAAAGTAAAAGTGTTCACTTTAGCAGAATCTTTGGGTGGAGTGGAATCTTTGGCCAATCATCCGGCATTGATGACTCACGCTTCCATTCCTGCAGAAAAACGTGCAGAATTGGGAATTACAGACGATTTGGTTCGTTTAAGTGTTGGAATCGAAGATGCAGAAGATCTAATTGCAGATTTGGAAAGAGCTTTTTCTTAAATAAAATTTTACCACAAAAGTCCCAAAAGAAATTATTAAGATTAAATATAAAAGCTTTTGTGACTTTTGTGGTTAATTAAAAACTAAAACATCATGAGAAAGATCCAGATTTTATTGTTATTAATTTTAAGCCAAATAATATATTCTCAAGTCAAAAATACTGACGAGTTATACAAAACAGCGAAAAAATTAGACAGTCTGATATTCGATGTCGGATTTAATACATGTGATCTTTCTCATTATGATTCTATTGTCAGTGATGATTTAGAATTTTACCACGACAAAGGCGGAATTACTTCCGGAAAACAAGCCTTCACAGCTTCCATTAAAAACAATATTTGTGGCGGACCCAATAAAGTAAAACGCGAGTTGGTGCCGAACAGCCTGAAAGTTTATCCTTTGTACAATAATAATGTTTTGTACGCCTTTATGGAGGAGGGTGAACATGATTTTGCAGAACTTTCTAATGGAAAATGGATTAAAGGAAGCCGCGCGAAATTTACCATTCTCTGGATTCTTGATGGAAAAAACTGGAAGATGAAGCGTGTACTGAGCTACGATCATCACTTATAATTAATGGAACAATGTACCAATTTAACAGTTTACTAATATTTTACTGCTAAATTGTTAAATTAAAAAACGATGACAGATTTTCAAAAATACGTTCAGAGATATTTGGATTTAATTCCTTCTGAAAACTGGTTGGAAGAACTCAGAATTTCTGGCGAAAAAACAGTTGATATTTATTCTAAACTTTCGGAAGAGCAGTCGCTTTTTGCGTATGCAGAAGGAAAGTGGACATTGAGAGAACTTCTTCTGCATTTATCCGACACTGAAAGAGTTTTTCAGTACAGAATATTGGCTTTCGCAAGAGGAGATCAAAATGAATTGCCTGGTTTTGATGAAGAATTATATGCGAAGCAGTCTTTTGCGAATGAAAGAAGCGTAACTTCTCTACTTGAAGAATATCAACTGATCAGAAAGTCCTCTCAGATTTTATTGGAAACAGCAAATTCATCAGCTTTGAAAAATATGGGAACAGCTAATGGAAACCAGATTTCAGCGGAAACCATTGGAAAACTGATTGTTGGTCACAATATTCATCATTTGAATATTATTGAGGAAAGATATTTGCAGAATTTATGATGAGACAATTAAAAAAAAATTAATTTTAATCAGCTTATTAATTTTTATTCTCTCACTTTTCTTTGATGCTTTTAAGATTGAAGATATTGGGAAAATAACTAATTTTGAATCATATACAGTTGTTCTTATTGGAATCATAAGCTTTCTAGGAGGGGGGATTTTTGAATTTTTTGTTTGGACAGCCAATTGTTGGTTTTTCCTTTCTATTCTGTTTACTTTTAGAAAAAAGTATTCAACTTCTTCTATTTTTGGAATAATTGCATTAGGTATCTCTGCTTCATTTATGTTGTGGCGTGAGGTTTTAGCTTCGGAAAGTGAAAGAACAGCAAAAATTCAGAGTTTAGAAGTCGGATATTTTTTATTGTTGGCTTCAATTTTATTTATCACTTTTTCTTCAGTTTATTTGAAAATAATAGAAAAAAAGAATGCAAAGTTTAAAGAATTTAGATATTGAAAAAAGTATTGAATCAAAGAAGCTAATCTATGATGTAAGTTGGGCTGAAAAATTTGATACCTTCGGAATTTATTTCGTTTTTTCAATATTGATTTTTTTATGGATTTCTTGCGTTTAAAGAAATTAAACCTGCGCTCAATAATAATTTAGAATATTTTTGTCTGATCTCTTTAACGATATGTTGTTTATATAATTTGTATTGCAAATTCACCGAGAGGAATTTAAAAGAAATCAAATTCAATATTCATAAAGAAGAAGCACAAAGAAGAATTCTTGAATATGGAAAAAAACATCATTTTAGAATTTCCAAAATATCTTAAAACCTAATATTTCTGAATGAGCCTATCAGTAGTCTCAGCAGTTCGGACGAAGAAAAAACTACTATTGTTTTATTTAAAGACCAATCAGTTCTTTACACTTTAATTCAAAATGGTAGAAGAATAAATGCTCCTGTTTTGTTTTCACAATATTTTATTCGGAAGGATTTTAAAAGGATATTAAATCAAACCAAATTCGATTTAGCTAAGAAGAAAGGCTATTTTGATATGTTTTTCAATGATTCTTATTGAATTTTAAAAATAATTAATCAAGATTTTATCAATAGCAACGGGCTTTAGCCCGTTTTTTAATTTAAATTCGATTTAATTGGCTTTAGCCAAAACTTAAAAAAGAAATTTATATTTTTGGCAAAACAACACAAATGCCATTTATTAAAATTTATATTCATGTCGTTTTCTCGACGAGAAATAGAATACCTTATTTCAATACTTCAGAATTAAGAATAAAAGTCTGGAAACATATCAAAGAAAATGCATCAGAAAAAGGAATTTTCTTAGATATGGTCAATGGTTATTCGGATCATTGTCATTGTTTAATTTCTCTTGGTTCAAATCAAAATATTGAAAAAGTTGTACAATTATTAAAAGGTGAATCTTCTTTTTGGATTAATAAAAATCAATTGACAAAAGAAAAATTTGCATGGCAGGATGAATATTTTGCAGTTTCTGTTTCTGAATCTATGATTGAATCAGTAAGAAACTATATTAAAAATCAGGAAATTCATCACAAGAAGAAATCATTTACAGAAGAATATCAGGAGTTTATTGATAGATATAATTTTAAATAGATTTTGGCTAAAGCCGAATTTGATTGTATTTCCATTTCAAATGGGCTAAAGCCCATTTCTATTGAATAAATGCGATATGTTTTTAATATAATAACCTCTTTAAACGGAAGAGAATATATTTAATTTTGCACAAAGATTCGTAAATTTACCGTTGGAAAATTAATAGGAACGGGTTTTAACCTGTTTGCTTAAAATTAAATTCCACATTGGCTTTAGCCGAAATATAAAATTTTCAATTAACAATGGAAAACATTATCAATATATTAAAATCCGGCGGAACAATCCTTTACCCAACAGACACCATCTGGGGAATTGGTTGTGACGCAACAAATATAGAAGCCGTCAACAAAATTTTTGACATTAAGAAACGCGAGAAAAATAAATCCATGATTATTCTGGTGGAATCTGAAAAGAGACTACAGGATTTGGTGGACGTTCCGGAAATGGCTTGGGAAATCATTGATTTAAGTGAAAAACCGGTGACTATCGTCTACGAAAACCCGAGAGGGTTACCTAAAGAACTATTAGCAGAAGATGGAAGTATAGGGATCCGTTTGGTGAAAAATGATTTTTGTAAAAAACTAATCACGAAATTAAACAAGCCCTTGGTTTCAACTTCAGCCAATTTCAGTGGAGAAAAAAGTCCGCTGAAATTCTCGGATATATCTCCTGAAATGATTAATCTGGTAGATTATGCAGCAGAAGAAAACAGAGACGTTGTTTCAAAATATTCAGGATCTTCGGTGATAAAAATCTGGAGCGACAACAGAATAAAAGTTCTTCGCGAATAAAAGAAAAGATTTTAATTATCTTTGCAAAATCATTTAACCATTAAGAAGTCGGAAATTGAGTTTTTTTAAGCTTAAAATCTGATTTCTTGATGGTTTTAAATTAAATAATGGAGGTAGCGGTAAGTCCAAATCTTTCAGTCTATCCTCTATCAGTCTATTATCAAAACATCTAAAAGAAATGTTCATCAATTTAAATCAAAATAAAAATCTAAAACTTTTCAAACTCATTTCTGAGGTAGCTGCGGCAAACAACCAGTCTGTGTACATTGTAGGCGGTTATGTTCGGGATTTACTAATGAAAAGAAAGGCTTCTACGGACATTGATTTTGTGACTGAACAAAGCGGAATTGAACTCGCTCAAAACGTAGGAAAAGAAATTGATCCCAAAATGAAAGTTTCGGTTTTTAAAACGTACGGAACGGCGATGATCCGATACAAAGATCTTGAGCTTGAATTTGTAGGAGCAAGAAAAGAAAGCTATTCGGAAGACAGCCGTAAACCCGAAGTGGAGGGCGGAACCATCGAAGACGATCAGAAAAGAAGGGACTTTACGGTGAATGCGATGGCTATTTCTTTAAACAAAGATAATTTTGGGGAACTAATTGATCCTTTCCACGGAATGGATGATTTGGAAAAAGGGATTTTAAGAACACCTTTAGAGCCTGCGCAAACGTATTCTGATGATCCGTTAAGAATGATGAGAGCGATTCGGTTTGCATCGACTTTGCAGTTTCAGGTGGAAGAGAAATCTTTGGAAGCCATTAAGCAGGAAGCTGAAAGAATTAAAATTGTTTCGATGGAGAGAATTATGGTTGAGTTTAATAAGATCATGCTTTCTACAAAACCTTCTGTTGGGTTAAAACTAATGGAGCAGACAGGCTTAATGAAATTAATTATTCCTGAATTGATTGATCTGAAAGGCGTGGAAGAAGTTGAAGGACAAACCCATAAAGATAATTTTTACCATACTTTAGAGGTGGTTGATAATATTTCTGAAAATACGGATAATGTATGGCTTCGCTGGTCGGCATTACTTCATGACATCGGAAAAGCACCGACCAAAAAATTTGTTGAAGGAACGGGCTGGACTTTCCATGGACATGAGTTTTTAGGTTCAAAAATGGTGAAAACATTGTTCCAGAGATTGAAATTACCGTTAGGGCCTGACATGAAATATGTTCAGAAAATGGTAAAATTATCATCACGCCCGATTGCTCTGATCACAGATGATGCTTCAGATTCTGCACTGAGGAGGTTATTGTTTGATGCGGGCGAAGATTTGGAAGATCTGTTTACACTTTGTAAAGCCGATATCACAACGAAAAACTCTAAAAAACAGGAGAAATTCAAGAAAAATTTTGAATATGTTGCGGTGAAAATCAAAGAAGTGGAGGAAAAAGATCAGGTGAGAAATTTCCAGCCGCCGATTTCAGGAGAGGAAATTATGGCGATGTTTAATTTAAAGCCAGGTCGTGAAATCGGGATTTTAAAGGAAAAAGTGAAGGAAGCTATTCTTGAAGGTGAGATTGGAAATGACAGCGAAGAAGCAAGAAATTTTGTGATTGCGGAAGCTGAAAAATTGGGATTGACTTTAGCTTAAAATGTTTTTTGGAACATTTGATTATATCATTTTAGCAGTAATTTTCATCTTCAATTTTGGAGTTTGGAAATATAAAATAATTAAGAAACGCAACCGGATTTTATATCTGGTTGCGTTTTTGGTTTTTAGGAGGTGTCATTCCATTTTTTTCTATAGATTTTGAAATTCAAAAAGCAATAAAAGGTCAGCCATTTGTAGATAATTGTACCTTGCTTTATACCTATTTTAGATTTCCGATTTGGTGGAGTATTGGTTTTTTGAAATTATATTTTTAAGGGTTTTTATTAGAAAATAAAATAAAAGGGACGACTTTCAAAAAAGTCGTCCCTTTTTACATATAAGTTTCTGAAATAATTTATTATTCTATTTTTGAAAATATATCATTTTGATGGTGAATCTAATAGCCAAAAGTTAACTGCTAAAAGCTGCTTCACAGCAGGTGTCTTAGTTCTTATAAAAACCATTTGTTGCAATACCCGTTGCGAAAGTTTTTAATAAAGTACCAGAAGTAGCATCATATACATTTACTTTGCTGTCTCCTGAGTAATTAGCATCTGAAACATAAATTCTTCCGTCAATAACATTGAAACCATAAAGATTTCCTGTAGATGTAGCTAATGGAGCCGTCGGAACTGTAGTGGATCCAAAGTTCATTGTGTAGATTTTGTTACCTGATGTGGTAAAGTAGATTTTATTGTCAGTAATTCTTAGTTTTTGCGCTTGAGGAATGGCAGTAAGTGTGGTCGTTTGATAAGTTCCTGCAGACGCGTTCAGTTCATAAATATAAGAATTGGTATTGTCTGAAGCCAAAACATACGGTTTTCCGTTGTAAGAAATCAGATCGCGGATAATTCCGTTAGAAGGTAGAGTGATTACTTTGTTTATTGTATTGGTAGATGGAGATACAACAGTAACAGTGTAACCAGTTGATAACTCACCATAAGGAGCGGTGGTCTCGTAAGTAACACCATCTGTCTGAACAATAATGTTTCCGCCAGCTTCTACAATTTTCTCAGCAGAACGAGGAAAATCGATGCTTTTAACATAAGAATTATCAGCCGTATTGTATACATTCATCTTCATTACATCATAAAAATTATTGTTGGTAACATAATACTGATTTCCTGAAAATGCAATATATCTTGGATTGTCAAGATTACTGGTTACAGTAGTTTGTTTTTTAAACGTATATCTGTTAACAATATCTATTTTATTAGGAACGTTCGAAACCAAATAAGCATGATCTCCGTTAAAACCTATTGATTGTAAAACATTTCCCAGATTTTCGTTACTGTTATTCGTAGAATAGATTTTATTGTATACTTTTCCAAGGTCATTACTGATAAATGACACATTAGAAGTAGGTGTACTAAATCCCCCTTCGTCACTGATAAGAATTCCGTTTTCATACGTTACAGCGGGAATTTCGTCACTATCACTGCTACACGCAACGTTGAAAACTAATGCCGAAGCAAATATAAAAGGTAAAATTTTTCTGATGTTCATATCTTCTATTTTAAAAATTAATATTAAGAGTTACGCTGTAGTTCCTTTTTGGTAAAGGATAGGACAGCATCGTATAGTAAACCTGATCAAAAATATTATTAACCTTAAATCCTACATTGTAGTTTTTAAGGAATGTTCCGGAAATTCCTGCGTTCATTACAAAATAAGGATCAAGTGATGCTTCTTTTTTTGCATCGTTTGAGGTATATGTTAATCCGTTAAATAATCCCTGAACATACAATCTCAGGAAATCATATTTATAGTCAATATTTCCAAATACTTTATGAACAGGTACGTACATTAGCTGTTTTTCCCTTTCAAGATCAATAGATTTCGTGTAAGAATAACCGATATTAGACTGAATACTCTGTTTTCCGAATTTCTTTGAATATTCCAATTGTGCTTCAAGTCCGTAAGACCTCACATTCGAAATATTGGTAGCTGAATAATAAGAATTTCCGTTGTTTTGCTGCCAAACAATCATATCGTAAACTCGCAGGTAATAAGGAGTTAATGAAAGTTTTAAATCTGAAATTTTAAACTGATTTCTCAATTCAAATTGATAAGACGTTTCCGGTTTCAAATCTAAATTTCCTCCCGGTTGCCAGTAAAGATCATTAAATGAAGGATACCTGAAATTTCTCGATACGTCTAAATTAACATGATACCATTGAGTTGCATCCCATTTTCCTGAAAAAGAAAAAAGTAGGGGCGAACTGATATCTTCAACAAAGTCTTTTTTAATTCCTGCTTCAAATCTCAGATCTTTAGTGGTGAAATAGCGAATTAACGCAGCAAAAGAACCTACATTTCTGCTCACATCTCTAAGTTGAGACTGCTTCAGACCTTCTGCTTTATTGAGCTGGAATTCAGAAATTAAATTAAAGTTCCATTTTGGCGTGATAAAATAATTGAAGTTGTTTTTTACAATATAATTTTTGCCGGTTCCGCCACTGAAATAAGGTTTGTTAATATCAGAAAAATACTGAAAATTTTCCTCGGTATAAGCAGCTTTAAAGGAATTGGTAAATTTAGATTGACTCCAGTCCCACGAAACTAAACTTCTTACATTCTGAGTTTCATATTTCGTTTTCGTTTGACTGTCAAAAAAAACAGGATAGTTTTGATTTCCGTTAAAAAACTCCGAAATCCACGAAATTTGATGATGTGGAGCTATTTTATAAGCTGCCGAAAAATTAAAATTGGTATTATTATATTCCCCATTTCTGTTGATATAATTCTGAGATTCTTTTACTTCATAATCATTCTCGCTTACCGAATAATTGCCCGAAACTTTAAAGCTGAACTTTTCATTGCTGTAAGAACCTTTCAAAAAATTATTAAATGTTCCAAAAGATGCTGCTTCTGAAAAAAGAGAACCGTGAAAGCCTTTATTAAAATCCAGCGTATTATTCAGGTGAATACTTCCGCCAATGGCACCGCTTCCATAAATTACACTTCCGCCGCCGGCCTTTACATCAAGTTGATCAAAACCTCCGAAAGAAATATTATTTACATCTGCCTGACCTAAAAAATTTGAGTTGATATTAATTCCGTTCCATACAAAAGCAGTCTGCTGTGCAGTGGTTCCCCGAAAAGAAGGCGAAGAAACAGCACCCCGTCCGTTTTCTTTAATATAAACAGGCGTTTGAAAACGTAAAAGTTCAGAAAGATTGGTTGAGTTTTTTTCAATATCCTGAGGTGAAATAGTCTGTACCTTATGAAAAAGTTTTACCTTGTTCATTTGATTGTCAAAAACAAACACCGTGTCTATTACCTTTTCCTGACCAAACAGAAAGCAGCCGTAAGACGAAAAAAACAGGACTACAGATCTTTTTATATTCATACCTTTTCACTTTTCCACCGAAAGCAATTATTTTAGTTAGATTTTGGCAGGTCTCCTGACTTTCGCTTTTCCACACCTTCCCGTTTGCACAGTGGTTTTCCGTAGAAATTTTGATTGCGATTTACAGTTGCGGGGACAGCTCAGGATTTTCACCCGATTCCCTATTATTTCCAAAATGCTGGAAACCAAAATTTTTGCAAATGTAAGTGTATTAAATTATAAAAACAAAATGGAGTGTAATGATTTGGATTTCAATGAAATATACAATATTGTTTTTTAGGAGCTTATTCCTGCTCTCTCTCATACTCCTCACGCCAAGCTCTCCAACGCCCGCCAATCCTAAAACCCTTGCCCTCCCCAACGCTCCGACCCAGTTGCGGGGTAACCGTTCGATCAGGGCTAGGCCGTGGACCAAAGATCATATTTCAGCCTATCATCAAAAGAATGATCTTCTTCCAAAACCTCATAGGTTTTTAAAACCTATGAGGTTTTCAATGAATGTACTATTTAAATGAACGAGATGACATTCTCAAAAATGAATGTTATGGGTGGAAAAATTGCGCTATTCATATTTAAAAACTACAAAAATGTAGCATCAAAATAAAACGGCAAGAGATCTTTAATCGCATGTACCTTCACTACCTCTTCATTCATGCTCGAAAAATAAAGGTCTATATTTTCATTCTGCTTCGTTTCATATTCCATTAAGCTTTGCCTGCAAGCTCCACATGGGGGAATGGGTGGATTTTTCTCATGAAATTCTTTAGGACCTCCCACCACAAAGATCTTTTTGATTTTTACGTCCGGAAAATTGGCGGCAATCCAGAATAGCGCTGTTCTTTCCGCACAAAGTCCCGATGGATAAGCTGCATTTTCCTGATTGTTTCCGGAATAGATTTCACCGTTCTCCAGCAAAACGGAACATCCCACTAAAAACTGAGAGTACGGAGCATAGGCGTTTTCTCTAGCTTCTTTAGCTTTTTCAAACAATTTTTTCTCTATATCGTTTAGCTCTTCGCTATTTTTAAAATACTCGTAACTGATCTGAGTTTCTTTTTTCATATATTTATAGGTAGAATTAAAAAAAGGGGGATAAAATTAGTTCTTTTTACCAATGTAGACAAGCCCTATTTATCCTTCAGAATTTTAACTAAATTATTCAATTCAAAATGTTATATACTCCAATTACGTTCAGAAATGTAACGCTTAAAAACCGTTGGGTAATGTCTCCAATGTGTATGTATTCTTGTGAAAATGGCTTGGCAAATGATTTCCATTTCGTGCATTACGGAAGCCGAGCGCAAGGTGGGACCGGTTTACTAATTGTAGAAGCAAGCGGTGTAGAGCCACGCGGAAGGATTACCAACCATTGTATGGGAATCTGGAATGATGAACAGGCAGAAAAATTACAAAAGATCGTAGAATTTGTTCATAAAAACTCAGAAAGTAAAATAGGAATACAATTGGCACATGCAGGAAGGAAAGGCTCTACATGGAATAATATTCAGATTCCTTTGGAAGAAGGTTGGGAAACGGTGGCTCCAAGCCCGATTCCGTATCATCCAACCGAAAGAATTCCGCATGTTTTAACAATTGAACAGATTAAAGAACAGGTTCAGAATTTCAAAGCTGCAGCAAAAAGAGCTGTTAAAGCTGGTTTTGATGTTATTGAAATTCACGCAGCTCATGGATATCTGGTTCATCAGTTTTTATCGCCATTATCCAATATCAGAACCGATGAATACGGTGGAAGTTTCGAAAACAGAATCCGTTTTTTATTGGAAATTGTGGATGCGGTAAATGAAGAGTTAAATGAAAATGTAGCCTTATTTGTAAGAATTTCCGGAACTGAATATGCTGAAAACGGTTGGGATATTGAAAGCAGCACCGCTTTAGCTCAAATTCTAAAAGATCATCATGTTGATTTGGTTGATGTTTCAAGTGGTGGAAATATTCATGGAGCTAAAATTTCTGTTTTTGATGGCTATCAGGTTCCCCTATCTTCTCAAGTAAGAAATGAAGCTGAGGTGAAAACTGGTGCTGTCGGCTTAATAAAATCAGCAAAACAGGCAGAGGAAATTCTTCAAAAAGGAGATGCCGATCTTATTTTTGTGGCAAGAGAAATTTTACGAAATCCTTATTTAGCTGTTCAGGGTTCTTTTGAAATGAATGAAGAAGCCTTTTTCCCTCATCAATATCTGAGAGCAAAGATTTCTACATAATTTTTATATATTTGAATCCCCAAACGCTAAACTATGAATATTGAAGATTATATGCTTTCCTGCCCAAGCAAAAAATACTTAGGAATCGAGTGTTTCGGCTGTGGAACTCAAAGAGCCATTGTGATGGTCTTTGAAGGCAGATTTGCAGAGGCTTTTCATATGTTTCCGGCGGTGTATACTTTGCTGCTTTTTTTCGCAACAGTCGGATTAAATTTTATCGATAAGAAAAGGAATTACGGAAATTTATTAGTGGGTTTAGCAATTATAAATGCTGTAATTATGGTAACTTCCTATTTTTATAAGCATCTCTATCTACACTGACAAACAATAGACAACATTAAATTATAACTATGAACGAAAACAAATTACCTAACGCAACCGCCGTTTTAATTCTGGGAATTGTCTCTATTTTAGGATGTTGCTGCTATGGACTTCCGGGATTGGTAGCTGGGATCATCGCACTTGTATTAGCTAAAAAAGATGGCGAGCTTTACAAGCAAAATCCAACCATGTATTCCAATTACGGACAGCTGAATGCAGGAAAGATTATGGCTATTATAGGGATTGCCCTGAGTGTACTGTATGCGGTGTATGTAGTCGTGATGATTGCTACCCTGGGCTGGGATGCTATGAAGGATCCTCAAGTCATGCAGGAAAGAATAAAAGAACTGATGGGACAATAATCTTTTAGTACCCATTGAAATGACAAGACCGCATGTGCGGTCTTTTTTTATTGCTTCAAAACGAATATTTTAAGATAGGTTTAACATAAATAAATATATTAAGTTGGGATTTAAGCGGTAAATTAAAGTGTAAATTTTCAAAAAGAATATGTTATGAAAGCAGTACGTTTTTTTGGGCACAAAGATGTCCGTGTAGTTAATGACATGGAGAAGCCCACCCCAAAAGGAGAAGAAGTTTTATTGAAGATTGGCGGAGCTGGCGTTTGTCACTCAGATTTGCACATCATTGATGAGGGTACCGTGGGAGAAACCGTCTTTACATTGGGACACGAAAATGCCGGTTGGATTGAAGAGGTGGGTGAGAGTGTGAAAGGATACAAGAAAGGAGATGCCGTTTTGGTCTACGGACCTTGGGGATGCGGGCATTGCAAGCCTTGTCAGCAATCAAAGGAAAATTATTGTGATCATCAGTCGGAGATGGCGTATGGCGGAGGTTTAGGCTTAAACGGAGGAATGGCAGATTATATGTTAGTTCCTTCGTCGAGACTATTGGTTCCTATTTATGATCTTGATCCGGTAATTGCAGCACCTTTAACGGATGCCGCTTTAACGCCCTATTCAGCGATAAAACGTTCTCAGCATAAATTGATGCCTGATGAATTTGTGGTGGTGATCGGCGTTGGAGGTTTAGGTCACGTAGCGCTGCAGATTTTAAGAGAAACCAGCGGAGCAACTATCATTGCCTGTGATGTGACGGACGATAAACTGACTTTTGCGAAGGAATTGGGTGCAGCGTTTACCATTAATTCAAAAGATACAGATGCTGCTGAACAAATTCAGAAAATCACCGGAATTAAGAAAGCAAAAGTAGTTCTTGATTTTGTAGGAGCGACTTCTACAATTGATTTGGGAACAAAGATCGTAAGTCTTGATGGTGATTTAACGATCGTCGGGCTTGGCGGCGGACATTATCAATACAGCATGAATGGGCTTCCTTTCGGAGTGAGCATGACGAATCCTTATTGGGGTTCCAGAACAGAATTGATGGAAGTGGTCGGCCTGGCGAGACAAAAGAAAATTCATATTGAAATTGAAAAACACAGCCTTGATGAGGCTAATGAGGTATATGAAAGAATGCGCCAGGGCAAAATAAAAGGAAGAGCAGTTTTAGTTCCTTGAGTAAAAGCTGCTTATATTTCTGATCAATAAAATGGAAAAAGGCTCTAAATAGCAGAAAATGATAAAGAGCCCAATAGCACACTCGATACAAGGTCAACTCATTGAAAATAAAGATCAAATCTTCCGTTTATCCTGAGTTTTGGGCGCATGCTTCATTCACTGTTTGTCCGATAGGATGATAATGACTGTCTGTCAACTTCAGGCTTTACAGCAGCAAAGAAAAACCTTCTCTCCCTTGAAAGAAGGTCTTTTTCGAATATTTTTATGGAATTATTCTTTATTTTAACCTCAGTTCTGAATAAGAAGCTTGCCGGTATCCTAGCGTAATGAGGACGCGAAACTAAAGAACGACAAGATATCAGCACACAACAATCAAAATGATCTCATGTTTGCGGAGCTTTTATCATCAGAGTGAAAATAAATAACGCATGAATTTGAGGCTCTTTCTGCCAGACCATTCCTGTCATATTTTACAACCTTTGTAAGTTGATGATTTTAGGTATTTTATTAAAAAGTAGTAGAATTACTACATAATTTCAATCTTCTTGTTAAAAATTTTTATAATCAGTAACGGAAACTTATCTTTGTCTTACCATCAAAATGAATGTAGAATAGTAATGAAAAAAATTTAACAGTATGGCAGCAAATTCAAGAGGAGTTTTAAAGTTCAATGGAGGAGAAGGACAGAAGCTTTTAAAACTTAACTACAATGTATCCCGATCTACGGATGTTTCAGGAAGGGTAGCATCAGATCCTTCCAACGCAATAATCAAAGTTACCGTTGAAGCTACGGAAAAATCAGATATCCTGGAAAGCTTACTGAACGGAAAGTATAAACCTACAAAGGGCGAGATTACCTTTAACAAATCTCATGAAGAAGGTACATTAATTACCCTCAATTGGGAAAATGGTTATGTTATTCAGCATGAAGTGGACTTTGATGCGGTAGATACCAACAGTATGCTAATCAGTTTTGTCATCAGTGCAGAACAAATATCGTATGGAAACTCTCACTACGAAGGACTTTGGCCATCCAGCTAAAATAGTCTTAAAATATAGGAAAGACTGTCTTAAGGCGGTCTTTTTTTACCTTTTATAAATACTTTTTGTGAGCTGTATTTAAAATATTTCTTCATCAATAGTTTTTATAATAGAAAAACACATCAAACACAAAATTATGTCTATCACACCTGAAAAATCTGGGGGTGTATCATTTCGCCCCACTCAGAATGCAGATGGCGTATCCGCAAACCATCATAACGGTATCAACAGACTGGTAAAATTATCTGTTGTTATTGAAGGGAAAGCCGTTGCGTACTACAAATATTTTACCCTTAAACAGAGTGCACAGCGCCATCATGAATTTACCCTGACGCTGGCTCATGATGCATTGGGAGAAAGACAAACCCATACGCTGGAGGAAGCCAATAAATTTCTTGGTAAACGTCTTACCGCCGTAATTTCATATAAGGATATTGACAACAGTCCGGAGAGAACCTTCGTGGGAATTATTACCGGCGTAGGCTTCAGTCAGGAAAAAATGAGCCTAGGAAATATTGTATTAAAAGGCTACAGCCCAACCATTTTATTGGATGGGGCACCTCATATTCAAAGTTTCGGGGGTAATCAGTCTGTTAATATGGGAATTATTGCCGAGGAAATAATTAAACAAGGGATTGATAAAGGTCGCTTTGATGTAAGAATCGATACCAATGATTATTCACAAATCATTTACAGCAGCCAGTACAACGAAACGCATTATAATTATCTCGCAAGAATGGCAGAAGCTTATGGTGAACAGTTTTACTATGATGGAGAAGTGCTGCATTTTGGAAAACTTCCTCCTCAGAATAAACCTATTAAGCTGATCTATGGAAGTAGTGCCAACGATATCAGAGTGGAATTGAAAGCGGTTCATACAAAACCTCAGTTTTATGGATATAACAGCAATAAAAACGAAAAACTGACCTCCGGAACCACGCCTATCCAGCACGTTGGGGATCTGGCTAAGACCGCCTATGATCATAATGATAAGATCTATAAGACTCCGGCACTCCAGATCGCTCCTATCAAGGCAACTACCCATCTCGATGTGGAATATTCTCAGAAAAGTGCTTCAGGAAGTGAGGCTGTCAATGTATTTTCAATTTCAGGAAATACCACCGTTCCTTTCCTCCATCCGGGATGTGTAGTGGACGTTCAGATGAGAAAAGCAGACTCCAATGAAACTTCTTATTTCACCAAAATAATGGCCACAGAAGTTACGCATGAAATTGACACCATAGGACATTACAAGGGAACTTTTGAAGGGATTGCAGCAGACACTGGATTTTTGCCTAAACCTGAATTTACAGCTCCGAAAGCAGAACCTCAGACGGCGACCGTTATTTCAAATGCCGATCCTGAAGGGCAAGGCAGAATTCAGGTAAGATTCGACTGGCAGACCAATGATACCACCCATTTTATCAGAATGATGAGCCCGGATGCCGGGGGAACAGATCAGATCACCCAAAACAGAGGCTATGTAGCAATTCCTGAAGTGGGAGATCAGGTGATGGTCAATTTTGTTCACAGTCACCCCGACAGGCCTTTTGTAATGGGGGGCATGTTTCACGGTGGTATCGGCCTCGGAGGTGGATTAAATAATCATCTGAAATCGATCCAGACCCGAAGCGGAATCCGAATTTTAATGAATGATGAGGAAGGAAGTGTGAAAATTCTTGATCCCAGCGGAAATATCTATTTTATGGACGGAAAGGGTAATATTTTGCTCACCGCTCCTAAAAATTTTACCTTGAATGCCGGGGATAATATTAATATCACCGCGGGAAAGGAAATTTCTGTTTCAGCGGGAAACAGCATTACCAGTTCTGCCAACGATAATATTATTTCTTCGGCCGGCCAGGATATTGTTCAGACTGCTGCCGGCGATATCCGGGAGACTTCTGATACGAGGATGGAAATGGTAGAAAAAGAATTCCGGAGACAGTCTGAAACCTCTAACGAAATTGCGGGCGAAATGTCAATTTTCAGCGAGCTGGAAAATATGACTATGCAAAGCGGGAAAATTGTAGAATTCAACAGTGCGGAAAAATCAAAATTATTCTAAAAATGGCCATTCGGAAGACTGCAAAAAATATCATTATTAAAGTTCACGATTCTTACGATCTGAAAGTGGGCAGGAAAGCTGAAAAAATTGCTCAGAAAATCAATGCTGAGGCAAAAAAAGGGAATCTTGTGCTGGCAAGCAACAAAAAAATAATGTCTCAGGGGAATAAATAGTTTTCTGCAGATGTTTTTGAGTATTAATTATAAAGAAATAAAAACCAATGGCAAATATAACTTTTGGAAGCTATACTCCCTCCGAAGATGAAAATGACAGTACCATTGAAATCAGACTCGGTTTTTTTTTCGACGGAACATTAAATAACGAGCGGAATACTTATATAAGAAAAGAAAAAGAAAAGAAAAAGAAGGGACAGAGCTATGACAAAGAGGCGGTAAAGGAAGATCCCTGGGGATTTGATAAAGACAGTTATATGAATGACTACTCCAATGTGGCAAGAATGTATCATTTTTATACTTCTGCCCCTTCCATTTATATTGAAGGAATAGGAACGCTGAATGGAGATACCGATACGGTTGCAGGATATACCATGGGGATGGGAGCGACAGGGATCAGAGAAAAAATCAGAAAGGGATGTGAAAAGCTTAGAGAAAGACTTCAGCCTGATACGACTGTCAAGATAACGGTAGATGTCTATGGATTCAGCAGGGGAGCGGCAGCAGCCCGTGCTTTTGTAAACGAATTAACACGATCATCCTATGATGCCAATTTTAGCCGTGACGGATATACTGATCTTGACGGGTATCCTGTGGATAAGAAAAGACTTCCGGCGAGAGGCCATTTAGGGTATCTCTGTGAGAAAGACGGTATTGAAATTTCCAACCTCACTGTGCAGTTTGTTGGTTTGTATGATACCGTGTCTTCATACGGAGGAAACTTTGAAAATGACAATAGTTCTGAAGCTGATAAGTGGGAACTGGGACTTAGTGCCATCAGCAATGCCAAGGTAAAACATGTCGTTCAGCTGGCGGCAGGTCATGAATGGCGTAAAAACTTCAATATTACCACCATTGAAAGCACGGGAAGCAAAGGTCTGGAGCTTCTCCTTCCCGGAGCTCATGCCGATATCGGAGGTTGTTATGAAAGTGAAGTCTTTAAGCAATATCATCAGGCATCAGTAACGCCCGGGAGGGCCATTAATGACCGAAATACATATAATGCATTAGCCAATGAGAAAAGGCAGCCTTTTATTGATGAAGGCTGGTATGTTGATAAGCAGATTACAATCGCTTCTCATTCCAATAAATATGTAAATTATATAGGACTGAACGGAGAGCGGTTTATTGATAAGAGGTACAGCTATATTCCTTTGCATTTTATGTGTAGTTTATCTACCGAAAAAGACAGCAATTTCAACGTGAACGGAGTGACAGAAAAGTTTAAAATTCCCGAAAAAGCCGGGGACGGAACCCATATCCTGCACTATGTAAAAACAAAACTGGATCAATATATATCGGCTGTAAAAAAAGCAGAGCCTCACCGTAGAAAACAGCTGTCCTATAAAAGTTATTTAGATTTTACCAATGAAAAAATACTCATTAACCAGTATATTCACTGGTCAGCAACCGGAAAAATAGGACATGGTCCCCGACCAAACAGAATAAGAAAACTTATTTATGGCTAAATTAAAAAATATAATAATTCTATTTTTAATGGGTGCAGTCAATCTGTATTTTGCCCAGAAACCAACTATGAATACATATAAATATGATGCAGGAATAGGAACACCTGAGCATTATGATATTGATACCTATCAGCAGGTTTTTTATTCTGCAGACCAGAAAATGATTCCTATATACGGCATGGGCGTACATCTCGGCGGAATGTGGGGATCAGGAAACAGTTTTGTGGTGGGGGATCAGGAAAAAGAAGTTCCTGCTCTATTAAAGATTGGATACTACTCGTATGTTGAAAATAAATTTTTTGAAGGAGAATTTAAGTTGCCTCAGAGCGAAATAGAAAAATATCTTCAGGAAAAAGTAGTCAATCCGGTAAATGGTCGCGAGCAGCCTAAGTATAACTATTTTTCAATTGGTATTGCATTAAATGGTGGGGTCGTTCTGTGGATCAAGGGAAATGAAAGTCAAAAAGAAATTGCAAAATTTCAGGCCTCTGAAAAACATTATGAAAAATTCAGTGATGTTTTTGATGATGAAAGAAGTCAGAAAGAAATATATGAGGGCTGGTTTAAAAATTACAGTGAAGAATTAAAAAAACGGATTCTCATCAATGATCTGCCGTACAAACATTGGGATGCATATCGTAAAAAATACAGAGTAAGGACCGTGGTATCAAAAGATATCAGCAGGATACAGATCGACAAAATAAATATGGAAAAAGAAACTCTGTATACGCCGAATGACGGTTACAGTGAAAGCTCAATTCCGTATAATATCTGGATAAAATGGGCGGACGCAGGAAAAAAATATGAAGCAAGAATTGTCTTTTCAAAAGATGAGAAATATTACAGAGCAATTTATAAAGGAGAAAACGGATCTAAATTTCCCGAAGATTTTACCCATGAGAATATCTATAAAGTCTTTCAGACGCTGGATGAAAATGCTCCTGCAGAATTACTGATTAAAATCAATGCTGAAAATTCAGACATCAGATTGGGAGTAAAGCAGCATGAAAAAGAATATCCAATCAGTGGTTTTATCGTTAAAATCTTTGGTCAATGAAAAAGACGGTCATTTATAGTATAATTAAAATTCTCATTGCTGCTGTTCCGATGGTTCTGCTGATCAATAAAAAACTGAACACAGACAGCGGAAATAATGGGATGGGCATTGATCTTTCATTACTGGCAGCTTTTCTGATTCTTGTGATCTGGGGAATATTTATGATCTGTGAAACGGTTAAGTTTTTTTATCAGCGAAATAAAAAGAATGCAGTGATCAATATTTTGATTATGATTCCCGTACTTGCTGTTTTCATTTATATAGGAGGAATGTAATAATATGCAGAAATTCAATACACATATCGTCCTCGAAAATGAAACACTGAAAAGTATTGCCACGAAATATAATTTATCATCAGAGGCATTAAAAAAATTTCATAATGATCACTGTGCTATTAAGGAAATGATACTCATAAGCCTCACAGATCAGAAGATTATTTATATTCCGAGGACTGCCACAGCAGATAAAACAAAATTGGTGGATTTTGGTCCTGCCAATAGGGTGATATTCAATCCGCAAAATATGTTTTTAAAATATGGGGTAAGAATTACAATAGAAAACGGAGATCGGAAAAATGAAATTAAATATGACGCTTCAGTGCGTTGGCTAAAAACAGAAAATCAGCTGCATTTTTTTGAGATTGATAGGATTTCAAAATTGTATATCGATGAAGAAGAGGTGAACGAGCTGGCTGATCTTTTGGCTTATAAAACATCAAAAGTTTTGTATCCGCTTTATATCAGTACCGATGAAAGCGGAAAAATGCATTCAGTTGAAAACACCCGGGAGTATGCGGAACGGTGGAACACTGTAAAGGAAGAAATCGATAAAGAATATGAAGGGGAAACAGTAGAGGAGTACTGCAGAAAAATAAAAAAAGTTCTGGATGAACCTGAGTTACTGACCGAATTGCTGAAGAATGACTACTTTCTGAGAGTCTTGTTTTTAGGTATTTATGGGAATTATGGTAAAAATTATGAAATAAAGCGGAATGAGAAGTTTCCTATTGTTAAAAACCCTAGGGAAGCAAACTATGAAGTACGTTTTGAGATAGATCCTTTAAAGGATGAGTATGACCAGATTAATATAGAAGGCTACGGAGTTTTAAACGACGAAAGATCGGTGGATGATTTCATCAGCGGAGCACCATTTTCCTTTATTATAGAGGATAACCCGGTAATTAATAACAGCGGATCTTTCAGAATACAGTTTTATCTGAATGGAAAAACTTCTCTTCCTGAATCTCTCTATCTGGAGTGTGATATCATGCTGAATGAGATGAAAAAAATCTCGGTTATGATATCCCGTTTGGAGGAAAATTAAAATGAGACCTGAGAAAAAAAATAAGATGGCAGAAAAACATATTGTAGTACAGGGCGCCACGTGCAAGTGCCAGTTCGGGCAGACTCCGGATAAGCTCAAAGTGCTTTCTCATGAAAAAGAATATGCCAATGATAAAGATGCTGCAAAAAAACTGATCGTCACCACAAAAGAGATCGGGGCAACAACCTTTGAAAAAAATACTTTTGGTAATTGTACAAAAATGGGAAGCCCGCCACCGCCATGCAAAGTTATGGTGACCGAATGGCAAAATTATTATGATAAAGTAAGACTGAATAACGGTGGTTTCATTATTGTTGAGGACAGTAAGGCCGTTTGTGCCATTGCGGGAACACCATGTATAGAAATTATAGATCACGGACAACGTGCTGAGGCAAGCAGACAAAATTTTAAAAATGCAGACCCTGATGTGCAACAACAAATTAATCCTCTTGTCGATGCTGAAACGATATATCAGGAGCAACCTTCCGACTTTGGAGGAGAAGATGGTGCAATTTAAATGAAACGAAATGGCAAAAGGTGTAAAAAAAATAAATATTACGAAAGGAATTTATTATCCTAAAATGTCCGTTGCCGGACAGAGGCTTACCATAAAACCGGATCAGTGGGTCGTATTTCAGGTTGCCGAATGGCTTCCCGGGACTACCGATGCAGAAAAAAAGAAAGAACTTATCTGGATGAGGCAGACCGGAGACCGGCAGGTAATAATCAATCAGATTCCTTCTGCTGCCGGATATCAATTCAAAATTACAAAAAAGTATTGTGGAAATTATCACTATTATGTAGAAGCAAGTTTGTCAGGAGTCAGAGATTTTAAAAACAATACGGGAATTTATGTTAAAGGCTGGTGTGAACCTAAAATTATAAGCAGTAAATGGTCATATCAGAAGGGTGGTACAAGTATTAAAAACAATAAAAAAGCGGATCATATTTCGTATGGGCATATTGTTCATCTCAATTTGCAGACCGAGGGACTCAACGGTAATAAGCTGATTATTGAACTTTGGAACCAGCAGTACGCACGAAAAGATAAACAAATCTTTGTATATACCGATGTTCAGGTAATTGATGGAGAAGTAAACCTTAAAATTCAGAATACCTATGCTTGGATGGCGCATGTAGAGAATATCCAGAATCTGGAAGAGTTTTATATCAAAGTGAAAGATCAGGCGTCCAATCTGTATATTAAAGATAATCTTGGGGACGATCTTCATGCGATTTACCTGAATGTTAAAAATAAAGTAGCGACCACTAATACCAATGTTACTCAGAATCAGACACCCACTAAGGTTTATCAGCCTGATGTAAATTCCGTAAGAATAGAACCCTGTAAGTTTGAGGTGATTAAAATTACGGAAAGCGGTGTTAAAGACGGTAAAGCAGATAATTCTTCCGTAACGGTATTCGAAAATGGAAAGGGATTGCAAAAGCTCAATAAAGCTTTGCCTCAGGAGCATATTCAGAGAACTATTTACTACCAGTTTGACTCTACCGTTATCGATGGAGATGGGGAAGCAATACTCAACAATATTCTGAAATTTTTGCTGGAACATAAAGATTCAAGAATTAACCTGAATGGTTATGCTTGTGTTATCGGAAAGCAGGATTATAACAAAGGCCTTTCCCAAAGGAGGGCGGATATTGTAAAGAAGTTTTTCAAAGAGGGCGGACTGGATGCCGCAAGAATTGTTTCGGTAGGAAAAGGGGAAGTAGACCCCACCGATGATAAAATGGGCCGAGACAATATTAAATATAAAAATGAAAAAGATTATGAAAACAATAGAAGGGTTGATATTTCATTTGCATTTACAGGGCATGATGCGCAAACGTTGGTTTACGAAACCATAGCATCAGGTTCAGACATCAATCTTACGGTGGATGTTCTGGGGCATGTATTGAAGAGTTGTTTCAGAGGACAGGATAAACACGAAAAGAAAATTATCGTAAAATCTGCCGAATATCCCAAGCAGAAAGAAATTGCCCAAAGCTCGCTGGCATTCCCGGTGCACTCACAGCTGTCATGGAATCATCCTGCCCCTTTAAACTATATCTGGCCTACCTTCAACCTGTTGAATATGGAAAGTTCAGCCACCATTTATAATATCTATGTGAATTCCTGCAGATGGTTTTCGAATAAACAAAATGCAGTGATTCAGGTAAAAGTATTTCCCGATATAAAATGGACTCTTGAATTTAAATGGAACCATGATCAGCCTTTTGCCCACAGTTTTGGAAATAAACTGCACCCTCATGATATTAAAGAAGGCAAAAAAAAGGTTATCGGTGCTGAGATAGACAGAGGCTGGTCTAAAACGTACGGAGAAATGGATCAGTCTTTTGGGCTCTCGCTGAAAGGAGAATGGAACCGGATTTCTCAGAGCAAAGCCACCGCTCCTCAGACTTTCGAGTTCGGTCATAAATGGGAAGGTAAAATCCGCAGAACCCTGGGACTTTTTAACAGGATTAAAAACATGACGGAAAAAATATCCAACTCTCCCGTGAACGGTGGAAAAGTAAAATTCACCATCGAGTCACCCAAAATTGCGGTTTCAGCACAATGGTATTTAGAGCGGGCACCGAAAACGACTTCTGATATTACACATCTTGTTACTATAGGGGTTTCAGCAAAACCATTGGTAGAAGCGAATTTTGAAATTAATTTATTTAAAATATTCGTAGAGGTCGGCGCCAACGCCCTTTGCCCGGGAGCCGGAAAAATTATTACCTGGGTGATGGATAAGCTGGAAGCCAATGTGGGAATCCATTTTATTGTCACATTTGCTGGCGGAGTCTATATAGACGGTAAAACCACCATAAACACATCCTATCCTAAAGAAACCACTGGGGAAATAAAGGCTACCGGTAAAATTCAGGTAACCGTTGAGTTTAAAGCCTGGGGGAAAGCAGGATCCGCAAACATTGGTGTCGAAGGAGTGGTAAAAGCAGATGTTTCCACTTCTGTCACCGGAGGAGTGAAAGCAGGAGCTGATAAAAAAGGAATTTATATATCTCCAGTAGCTGAATTTGCAGGAATAAAAGCAAGTTTTGTTGCGGCGGCTACCGTTAAATTTGGTATTTTTAAACGTACGTTTTCATACAACGACGAAGCTATTTTAGTAGAAAAAGACGAAATAAAATTTGAAAAAACTTATTTTGAGTTTAATAAAGAAGATTGATAATGAAAAAAAGCATTTTAATATTAGGTATCGTATCGCTTATGGCGAGCTGTAATAAAGGGCAAAGCCTTGATCTCTCAACCGTTGATTTTAATAAAGACAGTAAAGAATATGCGATTGCTGAACTTTCCCCATCGCGGGTGGAGCAGCAGAAAGGCCATTATGAGATTGCCTACGATAAGTCTCTAAGTGAATCTGAGGCTAAGGATCTTAACAGTAATGTCTCGTTAACGCTTAAAGACAATGGCGAAAAGGTAACCGTATACCATTTCGACGATCAGAAATCGGGTTCTCATATTAACTATCATCAGGAGCCTCTGGATTTCACCTTCGGAACAAAAATCGTTGATTATAATGGTAAAGTTTCATTTATTTCCACCAGCATAGAAAGGCAAAAAACATTGGCTTTCATTACTGAATTGCTGAAGAGTCTGGGAAAACCTTCTGAAATAATTGAGGGAAGAAGAGAAATTGATGCTGTCGACAAAAATGTAATGGCCGGGCTTTCTAAAGTATTACCATCTGCCAAAGTGAGTACCGATGATTTCGGGAACGAGATTTATTCATTTCCGGAGACCATTGTTTGGGCAAAAAATGATGTTCTGTATCAGCTTACACTCAACCCGGCAAAGAATGATATTACCAATACCCTGGTCATGATTTCTAAAAAAGCATTCAAGGACAAAATTGTCATGGGATATCATAATCCTGACCAGGATCCTCTGCTCAGTAAATATGTAAAGTAATATGAATAACTTTAAAGAACCTTACTATCTGGTAGATTTTAATTCCTCAATTTGTAATTTTGAGATTTATATTAATGATATGCCCGCCTTTGTTCATCATTCAGGAGGCTCCATTGCATCGCATACACCGGTAAATCATTTTATTTTAAACTCAGGAAAACAAAATATAAAAATTAAAGTTCTTCCCTTATCCGGAGAAAATCATTTAAGAGAAGATGGATTTTTAAAAATAAAAGTCTTTTGCTATGACTCTTCCACAACCAATTATCAGGATACTGTTCAGACTTTTGAATACCAAAAAGAAGATTTTGCCGAAACAAAATTTCCTTTAATTGAGGTATATGGAGAATTTGATGCTGAGGTAGAATATGACATTCCGGGTTGGAAAAATTCTCACGTTTTCGATGATGAAAATCCGGATCGGGATCAAATAATAAAATACTTCAGAGTTATTTATAATGCCTTTAAAACAAAGGATATTGAGATGATTCATCAGGAAATGCTCCCTAAGTTTCAGGAAATCGACAAAGCCATGTATTTAGGTAATGAAGATAACAGAAAAGAGCTTTCGGGGTTATTTGAACAGTTGGAAAATGGTCATTTTATGCTGCAGGATTTTCCCGAAGAACCGGTCATAAAGCTGTTTGGCGAAAAAAGAGTTCCTTATTTAACCGGAACCAATCAGATGCCTGCGGTATACTATAAAAATGAACAAACCAATGAAGAGTTTTTTATGCCTGTTTTTATCTGTAAAAATGGATTAGAATATAAAGTAATTCGATAATGAAGCAATAATAATTATCGCAAAAAAAAAGGCTATATCGAAGGCGTAAAATATTGGTTTCTATACCGTTTTCTTTTTGAATTTTCCTTGGAAATCCCGAAGGGGTTCAATATCAGTAGCGTAGGGTGATACCCGATGTATAAGTATTCTATGATATTATAATCCTGAAAAGGGTAAATAATTTAATGGAAATTTAAAAGATAAAATGGTAGTAGAGTCACCGATATCCGAATAATATTCTTGATAGATATCAAGTTGTAAACCTCCAGGGCTTTTAAAGCCTCGGAGGTTTTTATATTAAGTTTTACTGCACGATGAACTTTAAAATGGTGTCATCCAACTTTAAGAGATAGATCCCCTGTGGAAGGTCTCTCACTTTAATTGAATTCCCTGAGTGCTTAAAAGGCCGGTCAATAGTCTGCATTATTTTTCCCTGCAAATTATAGATTTCCGCCTTTTGGATTGCCTGGTCTGCCCCCTGTACAAAGATTTCCTGATCTAGGATAGGATTAGGGTAAATGTGCAGATCTCTGGAATCCTGAGCAATGGCTTTACTTTGTTTTCCTGTGGAAGGATAACACGTCCAGCTTATATTGTCTATCGCCACTCGGTTTGAAGATGAATTATTAACCAGGCTTACGGTCACGTTCCCTGAAATGTTGATATTATTGATGGTTGTCGTTGTGGAAGTTGCACTGTAAGGAATAGTTCCTATAGTATTTCCATTGACTTTCACGGTAAAATTTCCTGTGCTTCCTGAGAATTTCAGTTGGGTAGTAACGGTTAAGGATCCTATTCCGTTGACAGAGCTTCCAGAAGTTAAAGCCCCATTTCTTACGGTAATTGCTTTTCCGGAAATGGTTTGATCGGTTCTTGCATCTGTGGCTGTCCATGAAGTTCCGTCATTACTCCAGGTTCTTGTAGTGTAAGATGCGGGATTAGCTGTAGGGATGGTTTCAAAGGTTTCGCTTACGCAATGGATTCCGGGATTTGGATTGGTGGGGTTTTCGGGAGTCGTCTCTCCGGGAGCAGATCCCCAGATTAAGTTCACGTAGTCCGGATGATCAATGAAGGGGTTTCGGTTGCCCTGATAAGCATATGATGCATTATTTCTTAGAATTTCTGCCTGAGAAACAGGATCCTGATTATGCCATGCCAGCAAGACATTCAGTTCCCATGCCTGAAGTCCGGGAAAGGCAGAACTTCCTAGCATATTACCTGAAGAGAACGACGAGAGTTTACTCTGATAGCGGGTTACAAAATAAAAAATCATTCTTGCTACATCTCCCTTAAACTCGTCGATAGGTTCGAAGACCGTTCCCGAATATCCTGAAGAACTTGAGTTTCCAAGTTTAGATCCGTTCTTAGAAGTAAAACTTGCCGTTCCCACTTTCCCGAACGGATAATTGGAGCGCATTCCGTTCACTTTGCCATCGGTAGCTCTTATAAAATGAATATCTGATTTCATGGGAGCGGCTTCATTAAAAAGACTCTGAGGAACAATATGTTCACGGTTATAGCAATTTCCTTCTACTGAATAGGTTCCGCACTGATTAGCCCCCGGTGTAAACTGATAAGGGTCTGTACCGTTAGGTTTTTCAGAATAAATATCCAGAATGGTACCGTCATTTTCATAGGTTTTATCAATATCAGTTGTTTTATAGCCGGTCCATAGCCCTGCATAGCCTTTATCCTGGTGACCATTCGTAATAATGGTGCTTAGCGCCGTTTTTAAATTCGCTCCGGAGAGACCGCTTGCTGAATTGTAATAACCCGATGGTGCCTGGGCATTCATTAATCCTGCAAATGTTGCAAATAAGATAATTTTTTTCATATTAATTTAATTTCGTGTAAGATTACTACTATTTTATGAATAAAAATATATAATTTTTATTAAATCTTAATGTAGTGAATTGTTAAAGTTTGCTTTCGAAAATCCGTCCTTTGAAAAGAATATCTCAGGAGAATTTTTTCAATGTACCGTCTGGGTTAATGGTAAATCAGAGGTTTTGAATTCGGAAACAGTACCGAATTTTGTCTTACAGCAGATCAACGCTTATGGATCTGCTAATGATGGTATTGTATTGATAAAAATCATACACTTTTTAAAGTATTATAAGTCAAAAATAATTACTTTCGTTATATTATTTTTATTTAGAATGATTAAAAATTTATTTTCTGCTGGAATTTTGTCTATTTTAGGACTAATGATGTCAACCACCGTGGTGAAAGCACAATGCACGGCCGTTGATGTTTTTTACGAAAATTTTGATTCCTATACGGCTCCGGAAAGTATAGTGCCCACCTGTTGGGATAGAATTGCTCTTAACGGGGCCAGCCAGATTATTTCAAACTCACAGCCGGCTTCAGGAAGCAGCCAGATCTATCAGTTTGGCTACGGAAACGGAAAAGTATCCATTGTTATTTTTCCTCAACTCACTACAATCAATGCTGGAACACATCAATTCAGATTTAAAGCCAAGGCAAATTCCGGTGGGGGAGCACTCGATTTCGGATATATTACAGATTTAACGGATGCTTCTACATTTGTTGTTTTACAACAGGTTCCGATAACAAACAGTACCTATGATGTGACGTCAGAAAGAACGTTAACCGTTCCGACAACCGTCCCCGCCAATGCAAGACTTGCCATTCGGAACGATGGATCTACCTTTGCCGGATATTACTGGGATGATGCATCATGGGAAGCTATTCCCAATTTGGCAACATCCGAACCCGGCAGCCCAGGGCGAGTAAAGGTATATCCAAACCCTTTCAAAAATGAAATCTATATTTCAGAATTGAAAGATCTGGAAAAAATCATCATTGCTGATGCTGTCGGAAGAGTAGTGCGAACAATTGAAAAACCAGTAAGTATTGTAAATTTGGATTCCTTAAAAAAAGGGATCTATTGGATAACCTTAAAGTACAGAAACGGAAAAATATCATCGTTGAAAACCATAAAACAATAAAAAAGGGGTTTTTTATATTTTAACTGAGAGAGAGGGCTGCCCAACGTGAGTTGAGGCAGCCTTCGTATGTTTGGATCATTTACAAAAGTTAGGAAGAAATTTCAGGATTTAAAATATATGGTTTCCCGTAGAATACAAAAATTTTCACAGATCCTGTTGCTGATTTTTTATTGCGTAAAAGTTGCGTTTTTCTATAAATGGAAAAGCTTGGTGAGCCTTAAAGCGATCAATTATAAAAAGACTTCGTGCTGTCTTTGTTGGATTTTCGCAAAGCCGCAAAGAACCTTTTAATGCTCTATGTTTTTAAGGCGCAAGGATTTTATCAAAGATAAAATTGAGGGCTGCATATTATCGCCACGAATGCACGAATATTTTATTTCCCACAGATCGCTTTGACAAGATGATGACCGGAATGCCCTATTAAATTACTGAAACTAAATCAACAGTATTATCTGTGAAATCCGCGGGAAATAAAAATCAAACTCCTATTTTAATTGTCAAACGATCTGCACTCTTTGCCAAATCCTCAAATTTTGGATTTGATCTGTAGATTTGGATAAAACATCGAAAAAGCCTGTTTACATTTTAAAACAGGCTCTTACTATATTTGATTGATCTAAATTTTTACTTTCTCTGAGGAGGATAATTTTTCATAATTTCAGCCATAATCTCAGGAATCTGTCTCTGTTTGGCTTTAGGTGAGTCTACAGAAACTCCGCTTCCGATGCCCTGCCAAACCAGTTTGTTTGTTTTTGCATCCACTAAATCCACAATTAATGCACCTTCATTATAATTGCTTGTCCACGTTCTGTTCATTCCTACTCCCCAGCCGAAAGGACCTCCCCAGCCCCACATGCCGTATGGCGAGCTGCTGTTGATATCTGTTATTTTTTTGTGGTTGGCTTTTACATTGACAATCAGATCAGGATTTTCTCCGGACTGAAGACCTTTGCTCTGAAGTTGTCTAGATAATTCATTCAGAACTCTGTCTTTATCAATATCATTCAGTTTCAAATCATCAATTCTCAGCTTATACGTTTTATAGGTTGTAAAATTGGCCGTATCAGCATAATCAGAACGCACATTGAAAGGACTACAGGAGGTTAGCCCTAAAGTAGCCGCTGCTAACAAAATAAAAATATATTTTTTCATTTTATTTATTTTTTTTATCGTTTTTAATGAATGTATCTGTTTTTTTATCGTACCCATAAGGGCAATGTCTACAACCACTTTTACAGCAATGTCCTCTCTTCAGATGAAATTTCTCTGTAAAAACCTTATATCCCTGCTCATTATAGTAAAAGTCTTCACCTTCTTTGATGTCAAAAAGTGCCATAGGTTAAATCTCTAAGTGAAAAAAACTTTATATTTGTTATTATGATAATTGTATGCCAAAAGCCTTTAAAAAAATTAAAAATTAACGGCATTGCTCTTTTCCCCTTTATCTTCATAAGAAAACCCGAAGATAAGGAAAATAATGTTTTAATCAATCACGAAAAAATCCATTTGAGACAACAGCTGGAGATGTTTATTATTTTCTTCTATATCTTTTACAGCATTGAATACTACTACTGGCTTATCAAATTAAAGAATTCATATGCTGCCTACAGGAGAATTTCTTTTGAAAGAGAAGCTTATGAAAACGAGTCTGATCTCACTTACCTTACAGAAAGAAAATTTTGGAGCTTCAGGAGATATTTATGACGCAGAATTCGGTGTTTCAAGAGAATTTTTTGTACGGCTTTCGAAACCCGGCAACGCAATTCTATCTAATGCAAGGTAGGGCCCTTTTACATCAAAAATGATAAAAATTAATTTGTTTTCTTTTTTTTAATTCGTCGTATTAAAGTAAATTTTTCCCCATTTTTTCAAAGATGAGTTTTTTTTCTTATTAAAAGCGTAGTCACAAAAACTCTTTTAACAGGGGCATATTTCTTAAAATCTGATAATCTTATGAGGCAGCTTAAATAGTCTCCGGATTGTTATGAGTTCACGAAATGACGCTGTACTTTTCGGTACACATCTTCGTCTTATAGAAAGCTATGGAAGTTTTAACAGGCTTTTTTTTTATTCAGCCTCTTCTGTAAAAATGGTAACAGGAAATTTCAAAATTTTATCGGAAATTTGTTCTATATTCATTTTAAAAATTAAACAAAATAGTATGCAACAAAAAAAATACGCAGGACAGCCTGTAATTACTTTAAATAATGGTGTTGATATTCCTGCATTAGGTTTTGGGGTTTGGCAGATGGAAGATCTGAAGGAGTGCGAAAATGCAGTGATTAAAGCGATTGAAACGGGATACAGAATGATAGATACGGCTTCGATTTATCAAAATGAAACGGCAGTGGGAAATGCCATAAAAAACAGTGGAATAAACAGAGAAGAGTTATTTGTAACTTCAAAGCTTTGGGTTCAGGATACGACATATGATAAGGCGAAATCTGCTTTTCAGAGAACACTGGATAGATTGCAGCTGGATTATTTGGATATGTACCTTATTCACTGGCCCTATTCTGATTTTACAGGTGCCTGGAAAGCCATGGAAGAATTATATAGTGAAGGAAAAATTAAAGCGATTGGTGTCTGTAATTTCACAGTAGAAAAAATGGAGGAATTAAAAGCGAATTCAACAATTCTCCCTGTGATCAATCAGATTGAATTGCACCCGATTTTCCAGCAAAAGGAACTTCAGGTTTACGACAGAGAAAATAATATCGTTACGCAGCCATGGAGTCCTCTTGGAAACGGTAATGCAGGTTTACTGGAAAATTCAGATTTAAAAATGATTGCTGAAAAATATGGTAAAACGGTGGCTCAGGTTATTTTGAGATGGCATTTGCAGGAAGGCTTCTGCGTGATTCCTAAATCGGTGACGCCGTCAAGAATTGAAGAAAATTTCAACGTTTTTGACTTTGAGTTATCTGAAGATGAAATGAATGTCGTCCGTTCTTTAGACACCGGAAAAAGACTGTTTTTCGATCCGAAAGATCCGTCTTGGGAAGAAAAAATGTTAAATTCCGTAGCAGATATTTAATGGAGATCCTATCCGATTTGAATTAATTGAATCTTTATTAATTTAATTGTATCAATTAATTTGTTGAGAATTTAATACAAAAGGAGCAAAAAAAATGCTTCTTTTTTTTGTGAATGTATTCTGGATGAAAAATGATTTAAAAAATAAATCTTAACTTTAAGGAAACCAACCCCCAAAAAATTAAAGTTATGATACCAGACAAAAATGAACATCTTATCGATGAAAGTGTAAAAGAAGAAGCATCGGCGGAGACACTGGAAAGTATTTACCAGAAATTATCAGATCCGCAGGGACTTGAAAAAACTTTGGAGACTCAAAACCGACAAAATTGGGACGAAATAACTTCCGATGACGCAACTCAACTTAATCCGGACGACCGTAAAAAAACTTCCTTCCATCAAGATTTAACCAGCGAATAAATAATAACAAAATAAAAACTCCTTTCAGTGTTGAAAGGAGTTTTATCTTCTTATAAAGGAAATTATTTAGTAAGATCAAGTCCGCCGAAGTTTCCGGAACTCATCATTAAGTAAACTCCCTGAGATTTGTCAAGTGTATTCCAATATGCGTGAAGATCTTCAGCACTGGTGAACACTTTTAAATTTTCATTTTTAAATTTTTCTTTGATCAGTTCAGGTGAAATAGGATCCATTCTTTTGATCTTTAACGCATCCTCAGAATAGAAGACTATGGCTTCATCCAGACCATCCATAGCATGGTCATACTGCTCAAGAAAAACGGGATTTAAACTTGAGTATGTATGAAGCTCCAGGAAACCGTATTTTGTTTCTTTTTTAAACTGCTCTTTAAATGCTTTTACCGCGGCCTTCACTTTACTTGGTGCATGGGCAAAATCTTTATAAAGTGTTCCTTTATCATCTCTTTCTACTTTTTCAAGGCGTTTTGAAGCTCCTTTAAAACTCATGATCGCCTCATAGAAATCTTCATCCATAATGCCTAAATGATGGCAGATATGCCTTGCCCCTTCAAGATTTAACAAATTATGGGCTCCAAAAACAGAAAGCGGAACATCACCCATTTCGGTTTTTAAATGAACCTTTCCGTTCGTGATTTCGTATTCAGGAGTTTTATACGGGATTTTTCTAAAATAATTTTCAGCAGCATCCACTACTTTTACCACTTCAGGATCTTCTTCATTATATACTAAAATACCTCCGGGAGTAATGCTGGCTACAAACTTTCTGAATTGCTCAATATAATCATCAAAGGTTTTGAAAACATTAATGTGATCCCAGGCAATCCCGCTTAATAAGGCAATGTTTGGCTGATATAATAAAAATTTTGAACGAAGATCGATAGGAGAGGAAAGATATTCATCACCTTCCAATACCATGAAATCGTTATCCTGAGTGAGTTTCACCATACAGTCGAAACCTTCCAACTGTGCTCCAACCATGAAATCGACCTCTTTCTCATGGAAATTCAGAACATGAAGAATCATGGAAGTGATGGTGGTTTTACCATGAGAGCCTGCGATAACCACTCTTGTTTTATTTTTTGACTGTTCGAATAAAAATTCAGGATACGAATATATTTTCAAGCCCAGTTCTTTTGCTTTTGCCAGTTCGGGGTTGTCCTGATGAGCGTGCATGCCGAGAATAACCGCATCGATATCCGAGGTGATTTTTTCCGGAAACCAACCCAGCTCCCCGGGTAAAATTCCTTTCTGTTCCAATCTGGATTTTGAGGGCTCGAAAATAGCATCATCCGAACCGGTAACCTGATATCCTTTTTCCTTTAACGCAATAGCAAGATTATGCATGGCGCTTCCGCCAATCGCAATGAAATGGGTTTTCAATTGTATTTACTGTTTTTTAACATTATTATTAATAATCTCCTGAAAGGCATTCATGATATTTTTCCAATTGGTCTCATAATTGGGCATGATAGCGCTTGCATCAGATTTACTGCCTTCATTCGGTCCTTTTTTTATATTAACAGAAGTAGCTACATTGTCATAGATCTTTTTGTGATCTTCCTGTATTCTTCTAAAGTTGTTTTGAGAAAGAACATATTCCAGTTTTTTTAATTCCTCAGGTGTTAATTTAAAATCCTGTTTGTATTTTTTTCCCTGTCCCTCAAAAGAGTAATGTACTTTAGTATCCTTTATGAGCATATTTTCATAAACAGGAGCATAGCCTCCGCTTTTAGAATAACTTATATCAAAATCGGAGTAGACTTTTTGGCTGTTACATGAAACTAACACTATGATTGCGAATAAGATCCCTATTATTCTGTTCATAATTTTTTATCAACTTTAATTATCTGAATTCTTTTGTTCTAATTTTTTAGCTTTAAGTTCTTCATCATAATTGTGTAATACGTTGAAATCTTCCGTCTGCTCAATGGCGGTCATAATTTTATATAAGATCTCCTGAGCATTTTCGTTGTCGTAATCGATTTCCAGAGGGGCTTTAAACTCCATGGTCGGTTTTACGCCTGTAACCTTTACGCGGAGCCCTTTTTTATCGAACGCTCTTCGGAACCCGTTGATCTTAATCGGGATCACGATAGGACGTTGGTTTTTTACCAGTTTGGCCGTTCCTCTTCTTCCCTGGGCAAAAGCAGAAGTAGTTCCTTGAGGGAAAGTTGCTACCCAGCCATTGTCTAAGGCTTTCATAATATTGTCTACCTCGCTCATATCTACCATTCTGTTGACATTTTTGCCCTCAGCTCTCCAGGTTCTTTTTACCGTTACCGCACCCGCAATTTTAAAAATTTTTGGAAGAATTCCTTTGTTCATGGTTTCTTCGGCTGCGACGTAGTAAAAATCGATCTTGGGGTTTAGCAGATAGATCGGGTTTTTTATTGTATTTAAATATCCGTTGTTTACAGAGCAGAAAGCGTGATACATGGCCGCAACATCTGCAAAATAAGTCTGATGGTTGGCTACAAACAGCACATTGGAATCCGGTAGATCCACAAGGTGCTCAGTTCCTGTAATTTTTAATTTATTAAAGCCATTGAATCTTCTATAGGATACAAGACCTAAAATAAAAATGATAAACCTTTTTAGAAAATAAGGAGTTCCGAACGCGTCGGTGAAAATATTTTTCTTCGCCATCTCTTAATTAAACACGGTAATGCAAAGTTACATTTTTTTCAATAACTGACTGAATTCGCTCAATATCATTGCTGTAGCCCCCCAAATGATGTATCCGTTAAAATTGATCACGGGAACTTCTTTCCCTCCGGCACTTGGCAATGCCATAATTTCCGGTTGGTCAGGAAGCCCTAAAAAGGAAGTGATAGGAAACTCTATGACTTCTACTGCTTCAGTTTGCTGCAGGATAAATTCAGGATTTTTTTTCGTATATGAAATATAGGGATAAACGTAAAAATTACTGGGCGGAATGTAAATAGGAGACATTTCGCGGATAATTTTTATATAATGTTTCTCAATACCTATTTCTTCAGACGTTTCACGAACTGCGGTCTGTGCAAAATCCTGATCCATTTCTTCCCGTTTGCCCCCAGGCAGAGAAATCTGCCCGCTGTGTCTGTCATGCTCGTTGATCGTTCTCTGAATTAAAGGAAAATGCCATTCGTCGTTCTTCAGATACAGCACAATGTTCACGGCTGCAAATTTCGGGTTTTTGGTTAAAACTTCTTCATAGGTAAAAACAGGACGGTAAGGAGGAGAAAATACCCCATGAGCGTCTGTACCGGGTAATGTTGCGGTTTTTATTTTTCTTAATAAATCTTTTCCAAAACTCATACTTCAAATGTAGCAATATATCCTGAAGAAAAGAAGAGGAGACCGTGTTAATTAATGGTAAAAAGAACAACAAATACTGTAAATACCGTTTAAATGTAAGACCAGCAGATTCATAATTAAAATTGGAATAAATGATGTAATACCGTTTTCTTTTTGAATTGACCTTAATAAACCCCGAAGGGGGTTAAATATCAGTAGCGTCGGGTGAAACCTGATGAATAGGTATTTAATGAGGTTATAACCCCGCACGGGTTGAATAATGTAAAGAAAATTTCAAAGATAAAATGATATAAATGCTTCTTTTGTTGGCGTGAATACAGAAAGTCTATTTTATTTCCCGTTGATTGCAAGGATGACATGCGTTGTGCCTGAAATTACAAGGGTTGAACGAAGACTATGGGATCCTCATGGTTTACCGGAAAATTTACCGATTGGGCAATGAAGCAAAATTCATTGGCTTTATGATGAAGGTTTTTTGCTCTTTCAATCATGCTCTCGTGAGAAACGGCTACCGTCGGATGTAGTGTAACCTCAGAAAAATAACCACTGCCATTGCTTTGTTCAATCATAATTCCTGTTGCATGATCTGTGTATTCAGTCACAATAATGCCTTCTGCAGAGCATAAATGTAAATACCAGAGCATATGACAGGAGGATAGGGCAGAGAGCAGCATGTCTTCAGGGTTGTGTTTTGTCTTGTCACCCAGAAAGGCAGGATCGGAGGAGCCTTCAATTATTGTTTTGTTCTCTACCGAAATGGTATGGCTGCGTTCGTAGTTTTTGTAATGGTCGGTTCCCGTTCCGAGGTTCCCAGTCCATTTAATCGTGGATTTGTAATGGTGTTTTTTGTGCATACTTTAATTTATTCAATAAAAAAACCTCCGGATAAACCGGAGGTTGAATTTCTTTTAATTAGAATATCCTATCAATTCTTCTTTACCGGAATTGTACACTCTGTATTCTAAATATTTGAAAGAATCTCTGGGGATAATGGTTACCCATTTTTTGTATTTCATAAACCATTTCATCTGAATGCTTTTGATACCTTTGGTAAGGTAGGCTTCCACAAAAGGATGTACATGAAGGTACAATTTCCCTTTCTCTTTTTGCATAATGGTTCTCAGGGTTTCTCCCATTCTTTCAACAATAACGATCGGAGCTACAATTTCTCCGTCTTTATTCGGGTTTTCTTCTTTGGTATCAATCTGTTTTTCCGGACGGTTTCTCTGTCTGGTAATCTGTATCAAACCAAATTTACTGGGCGGAAGAATCTTATGTCGTGCTTTGTCACGTTTCATTTCTTCCTTTAGATGTTCGAACAGTTCTCTTCTGTGCTCAGGATTCGGCATATCAATAAAATCGATCACGATAATACCGCCCATATCTCTGAGGCGAAGCTGTCTTGCAATTTCTGTCGCTGCCATTTTGTTCACTCTTAGAGCGTGTTCTTTATTGACAGCAGTTCCGGTAGTAATGTTATTTCCGGAGTTCACGTCTACTACGTGGAGTGCTTCTGTGTGTTCTATCACAAGATAAGCACCTTTTGAACTTGGAATATTAACGTGTTTTCCAAAGCTTTGTTTAAGCTGCTTTTCCACGTTATAATATTCGAGAAGAGGAATATGGGAATTATAGAAATGAACAATATTTTTTCTCTCCGGAGCGATTACTTCCAGATAATTCTTCATTTCGTCCACCATTTGCTCATCATCGCAGGTGATGCTCACAAAATCCTGGTTGAAATTATCCCTTAAAATAGCTGAAGCTTTATCGTCTTCACTTAAAACTCTGGACGGAACCTTGTTTTTCTGAATGTTCTTAAAAGTACTTTCCCATTTCTGAATCAGCTGATTCATGTCATTATGAAGGTCTGCTACTTTTTTTCCTTCCGCAACTGTTCTTATAATCACGCCAAAACCTTCCGGTTTTATGCTTTCAATAAGAGTTCTCAGTCTCTCCTTTTCCTCCTGGCTTTTTACTTTTTTGGAAATTGAAACTTTGTTGTCGAAAGGGATAAGAACCAGAAAACGTCCGGTTAAGGAAATCTGTGTGGAAATCCTCGGCCCTTTGGTGGAGATCGGCTCTTTGGTGATCTGCAGTAAAACAACATCATCTTTGGCGATGACTTTGTCTACGGTTCCGTTTTTGTCAATTTCGGGTTGTATTTCGAAATTTTTTAAGCTTGAACTGCTTTGTTTTTTTGAGAGTGTATCTCTTAAAAACTTTCGGTAGGTAAGATACTGCGGACCCAGATCCTGATAATGCAGAAACGCATCCTTTTCATAGCCAATGTTCACAAAGGCGGCATTCAGGTTCGGAGCCAGTTTTTTTACTTTTCCTACGAATAAATCTCCAACTATAAAATCACTTTTATCCTCTTGCTCATGAAGTTCACATAGTCTTCCGTCTTCCAGTAATGCAATCTTTGTAAGATCATCTTCATGCGAAACTATTAGTTCTTTCTTCATTTTATTAAGCTAAATAATTTTTTAAGATCATCGGAATCCAAACTGTTTTTATAAAAGTATGATCCATAAATATACACATTATTTTCAATGTATATCTTTAGGCGTTGAAATAAAAATCATTCTGATTCCATATCATCTTATAGTTGCAAAACAAAATATAGTCGGTGAACCTTTAAAATCTTAAAATCACCAACTATATTTTTATATTGTAAATCTCGAGAAAAAGAGATTATTTTTTCTTCTTATGTCTGTTTGCTCTTGCTCTTTTCTTTCTCTTGTGAGTTGCAACCTTGTGTCTTTTTCTTTTCTTTCCGCTTGGCATAATTTTAATTTTTAGTAACTAGTTAATATTCAGTTAATGTCTTATTTTACTGCAACTTTAGTTTTTACTTTCTCAACAAAAGATTTTGAAGGTTTGAAAGCAGGAATGTTATGAGCAGGAATCTCAATTGCAGTGTTCTTAGAAATATTTCTTCCTGTTTTAGCAGCTCTCGTTTTAATGATAAAAGAACCGAAACCTCTTAAATAAACGTTATCTCCATTATACATAGAAGTCCTGATCTCCTGCATAAAAGCTTCTACAACTTTCTGTGTTTCATTCTTTTCTGTTCCCAACTTATTTGAGATGGTGTTTACCAATTCTGCCTTTGTCATTTCCTTTTTTAATTTTAAATTTTAGGTGTGCAAATTTAGTTAAAAAAATTGAATACTAGCAAATTAGTGGCAAATTATTTTTCTGCGCCGCAATAAGGTTTGAATGTTTGGCAGGTATTAAATCATAAGGAAGGGTCTTTACATACTGGAATTATAGTATCCATTTTCTACGCAGAAGCGGATGAGATGGAGCTTTGTCTTCAGTCCGAGCTTCTCCGTCAGCCTGTTGATATACGTGTCAATGGTTCTGCTGCTGAGGTTCAGCTTTTCGCCGATTTCTTTGTTACTGAAGCCTTCGTAGCAGAATTTCATCAGCTGAATTTCCGTGGAGGAAAGTTCTTCCTGGCTTTTTTTCTGCCGGTCCATATACTCGGTAACGGCCAGAGGCTGCTGCTCCCATTCTCTGGAATACTGTTCGTAATCAAAAGTATCTCCTGCAATTTTTCCTTTAACGATTTCTTTAATCACATTGCTTTTTTTCTGACAGTAGAAAATATTGGGGATTTTTGAAAGAATTTCCGCCATATCTTCCTGATAGGTCCCGGAATAAGTTATAATAGGTGTTTCCGTATTGTTTTTCCGGATGTATCTGATGGCTTCAATACCACTGAGAACGGGCATGAACAGCTCGATAATAAATACATCTTCCTGCCTTCTGTAAATTCTGTTAACCAGCTCATGGCCATTGTTACAGTCATTAAGAAGCATATAAAAAGGGTTTTCCTGCAGGGTTTTGATCATTATTTTTTTAAAATAAAAATCACTGTCTGCAATTGAAAACCGTACAGTATTGCTTAAAAGTTTACTCACTTTGTGATCGATTTGGTGTAGATATATTAAAATTTTGGGTGGTCTAAGTTATGAAAATCTGATGAATGTGAAAATTAATCTTAAATTAATTAACAATAGTTTATTTTTTCATCATAAAATATAAATTTTGTGCATAAATTATTTTTTTTATAAATTCACCATCCCAAACCAATCACAATTATTATGTCTTCGAACAAGGAGAAAAAATTAAACAAATCAGACGTCAGAGCGGGCATTTGGAAGTTCGTTTTGTCTTTCATTGCATTATCTGCTGTGGCATTTACAGCGGTATTTTTCTTTTTTAAAAGCTACGATCTGCAGAGAAAGGGCATACAAAAAGAGGTAGATGAGTACAAAAACTTACTGAGCCGCAATGAGCTTCTTAAAATTCAAATCGACAGTATACAGTACAGAATGACTCTGCTGGACATCAACAAAGTGGAGAATGATATTTTTTTGAGAAATTATATCATGGATAATGTGCGTGATGCTAAAAACATCATGGGCGCAGACAGCGCGAAAAATTTTAAGCATTATTCTGTTTTGCTGAAACATCTGGAGCCTATGCTGGCTCTAAAAACTCAGATTATTAATATTTCGAATAAAGAGCAGACCGCTTTGAGAGATCTCAACGAATGTATGGGGAAGGTGGTACGCGTTAACAGTGAGTTGCGTGTAGATCCTACAAGAAAGTTTACAGGAAGCAGAAAAAGAAGATAACAAACACACATTATGCAAGGACAAGTTACATTATCTAAAAAGGAAAAGCACTATCAGTTTGTATACCTGATATTGATGCTGTTTGCAGCTTTAATATTCCTGGGGATTATATTTCTGAAGGGTTTTGAATCACCTTTTTCATCTTCAGATATGATCGCTATCCAGACTCTGGATCAGAAGTCACAGTTTGATCAGCAACAGAAAATTGTTCAGCCGCTGATGGACAGTACTTTTTCTCAGATCAGCAAACTAACAGACGAAGTACCGCAACCATTTGAAGAAAATAATATCCGCTACGGAATTAATGATATTGCCAATTCCTTCGAAAATGTAGGGGTTACGGATCTTCGTAAACAGGCTTATCCTCAGATTGCCCAATTTTACAAAATGTATTTTGATGATAAAAAACTGATCTCAAAGAAATCCGAGAACATCAAAATATTTGAAAAGCAGTTTCAGGACTGTTCCATTGGTTTTAAAGAGAAAAAAGACCAGCTTTTACAGCGTGAAAATGCATTGAAAGCCAGGAAAGAATAATTTCACCGTATCTAAACATCACACAAATACATCACAATTATTAACTATGAATTATTTTCAGAAGAACAAAAAGAACATTATTATTGGTGTTATTGCAACCCTGCTTATCGCTGCTCTGGTGGCTTTGTGGCTGCAGAAAAAGGTTATCCATTCTGCGGATGACATTGTAGGGGTTGTCTATCCATCATCAGTCGCGGTAGGAGATACGCTTTCCTTTGAAGATAAGACTAAATTTGCAAAATTCAAGAAATGGGATTTTGGAGATGGTGCCACTTCCGATAAGAGCAAGGGATTTCACTTTTATAATAAGCCGGGCTATTATCAGGTCACTTTGATTATTGATAATAAATATTCCAAGTCTTTTCCGGTTTTAGTTTCCGCAAGAGGGATTCCGAAACCTAAAGACAGCGTAAAGTCTGCCACGACCATTGATGCACAAACGCAGGCTATGCAGTTTGAGAACGTACAGTTCCGTGCTATTTCCAATGCTAAACAATTTACATGGAAATTCGGAGAAACTGGTAATATCGACTCTAAAGAGAAATTGGCTATCTATTCTTATAAAAAGCCGGGAGATTATACGGTAACTTTATATACGGATGAGAATGCAGAACCTATTCTGCATCACATAAAAATCCTTCAGGCCTATAATCCATTGGATGATGAAGAAGTAACGGTAGAGGATTCTTATGCTAAAATTGATGATGATTTTAAATATCATCTTCAGCAGATCGCCAACGGAAACAGTTTTAACAGCCATTATAATTATTTACTTCAGAAATATCTGTGTAATAACGAAAATACGGTTGTAAAAGTAAATGACAGCAAGCAGAATAATTTTTATATGTACTGTGCCGGGCTTCAGTTTGATAAAAATAATGTCATCCAGACCGTAAAAGTAAATTTTGACGATACTCAGAAATGCGTAACCAAAGTAGAAATCAACCAAAGTAAATAAAATAACGTCCGAGTCCTTTCGGGCAAGCCAATCATAAAAGAAAATCAGGATGAAAAATAAATTTCCTCTAGCAGCATATTATATAGGAGTTTCAGTCGTATTAGCAGGCTGTCAGGTAAAATTACCGTCGAAAAGAACTCCGGAGCCCTCGAAATATGGGCAAATAGATAACTCTTCAGTCATTAACGGATACCCAAAAAAATCAGTGCCCTGGATTGCTGTCTCAGACCGGTCCCGTAATACGGCTTATATCGATAAAAACGACGAAAAATCGTATAAGGAAGTGAAGTTTCTGGAACCTTTAATGGTTTTGAAACAAAGGGACGGAATGGTGAAGGTGGCAGAATATATCCCTGATGCATTAATGAAAAAGGTCTCCACGAAACAGATAAAAACCTATGGCTGGATCCCCGAATCCGATCTTCTTCTTTGGAGCAATTCTCTGAAAAATGAGAAAACAGGCTTTCCGGTGAGGGTAGCTGTCGTTCCCAGCAACAGCGATGTGATCCGAAGTGCTGAAAGGTACTACAAAAATGATTCTATTATGGTCTTTAATTCTCCCAGTTTGATTGAGCAGGCGAATGTGAAAATTCCGAATGGACAGATTGTGTATGTTTACAAGCAGGCAGAAAATAATAAACGCTTCTTGGTCGGAAGAAAACCGAACATTGATATTGACAGCATCCATTCAAGTTTATACGGTTGGGTAAGTTCCAATGTCATTTCGGCGTGGGGCGAGCGATCTGCTGTAAAAATGAAAAATACTACAGGGGTAAAAGAATCCGCACTGGGCATTCATGAGGGAGCTCCCGGGATGCCTGACAGCGAGAACAAAACGGCTGTCCTGCTGACTGATGTTAATAAAAGGACTCCTCTTGAAAATATTTTCCCGGTAACTTTGGCTCTCAATGAAAAAGAAATACCAGATTCTAAAACGAAATATTTTACGAATATTTTAGATTACAGTAAAAATTACGTGTTCAATGTTTTAGGAGAACCGATCTATTTTGATCGTTATCGCGAAATTACAGAGAAAGATAAACACATCAATATTGTTTTCACATTAGATATCAGTGCTCCGAATGCTCCATATGCGCCTATTGTAAAGTCTTTGTTACAGGATTTGCAGCTTAGATTTGAAAAGCCTTCTTACTTTAATCAGGTAAAATATGGGGTAGTTTTATATAAAAATAATTCTTGTGGAGATAATGTTGCCGTTTCTCCTTTAAACTCAGATTATAGCAAGATCACAACGTTTATCGATCAGAAAACAAATGAGATGAACTGCCCAAGCAATAACGGATATCAGCCGGTAAATGAAGGTTTGATGGCGGCAGGAAATCTTCTTTCCAATTTTCCTGATGAAACCAATATCGTGATCGGAGTAGGTACTTCTGCCAACCAAAGCGGAAATATGTATGGCGTGATCAACTCGCTTACTCAGGCTCAGGCAAGATTAATTATGTTCCAGACAAGCGCAAGATCATCAGATACTTATAATGATTTTGTATTGATGGCTGAAAATGTAGTAACGAATACAGCGAAAAATATTGCTGAACTAAAAAAGCAGAAAATTATTAATCAGAATGATGTTTTAACTAAAAATAATTTTAGTTTAAAAGAAGGTGAAACAGGTTTCTTCTCATTAGATTATCCGAAACAAAGTATGTCTCAAGGGTTTGTGATCTTTCCTAAAAAAGGAGATATTGCTACACCGGGATTCCTGAAAAAGTCGGTTGACAGCTTGATTGCTCAGGTAACTTTAGATAATTCAACGATTGATAAATCGCTGAATGATTATTTCCACTCTTCAGTTGGAGCTGGGAAAACGGATGTTGATATCAAGTACAAATATCTGTATCCGGGTCTTACCAATCCGGTTCCGGCGGGAATTGCTGCTCAGCTGATTAATTACGGAAGTCCGTTTTTGGTGAAAGGTTATATTCCAAAAGATCTGAAAGAGTATAAACCTGGTTTGGAAAAAGGTATTTTGATTTCAGAAACCGAATACGATAATTTGAAAGCTTTTTATACGGAAGTGTATGAAAATACAGGAGCCGGAAGAACAGATTTCAGCCAGTCGAGAGCAATCAGAGAATATATTAAACTGTTGAAAAAGTATAATCCTACCCTGAAATTTATGGATAAAGGTGAATTGTACAAGCAGCCAATGGCTTACACAGTAGGAGTAAGCACAGGATTTGATAATTCTGAAGAAGAATTGATGGCAAAATACAATTTGAAAGGCTGGAAAAAATCAGACATCATTACCAATGAAACAGTGAAAACATACTTTGCAAGCTATAAAAATCTTGCCGAAAGAATGCTTACCCACAGAAATGACCCAGCCGTGAAAATCAAACAGAACGGACAGGAATTTTACTGGTTGAATGAATACTTCATGCCGACCATGATGCCGGTAGAAGCCCCCGAATATACTAAGCATTAATATGTTAAGAATAATAAAAAGCAGAAAATTATTTCTGCTTTTTTCTTTTTTGATGTAAAATTTTTATCTTTACACTACCCAAATCATATAAATAGTATGTCAGATCAATCATCACCTCATGACGGCAAACACTTTGTCGTGCAAAAAGGTAAGGCTCAGTGCGATAAAGGTGATCAGTTTCCTCAGTATAAAGTAACTGTTCACGAGCATCATTACTGGAATGATGCTGAAGGCAGTGCAGATTATCTTGCCGTTACAGAAGACGATTTACAGTTCAATCCTCAAGGTCCGAGTTTCGGAAAATGTTTACTGAAACCTACTCCGGGCGGTTATTTGCCGTGTGCTTATGCTCCTGCGGGAAAATGGCAGAAAACCTATGATAAAGTGAAGGTAATGGGTAAAAAGATCGTTACCGAAGTTTCTGAACTGCAATGTACAACAGGCGGTAAAATTACCATAAAAGACCACGGCCAACGTGGAGAAATGAGCAAGAAGAATGTAAAAAATGCAGACAGTAAAACGGTGCAGAACATTAATCCGCTTGTAAAAATGGATGATTTTAAGGAAACTGTTTTAGAAAGTGAAATAGATGCTTATTAACCTTAAAAACACTTTCTGATATGTCTAAAAAAGGAGTTTCAAAAATTTCAGGAAATTCTTCTCCCAAAGTAGGAGAGAAAACTTTGTACAACATAGATTCCTGGTATCCCGCAACGCCTGAGGAGAAAAAAAATCCTGCGATGGTCACCTGGGAACTGTTCAAAAAACGTTCAGATGGTAAATTTACCTCAACCAATATTAAAAAAGTAGGCGACAGCAGTTTTACTTTTGGTGAAGTTGCCCACAAAAATACCTATCGTCTGGAAGCTTATCTTCATGAGCCTGAAGGAAGCGGCCCAACGACTATTGATATTAATCCTCAGCCGGCTGCTGTTCCAAAGATCAATAAAGTGGAACTGCATTATGTAAATGATTCTAAAGGAACGGTTTTCAGCTATACCGAAAAACTGGTGGCTAAAGCACAGTGCGTGAATCTTGCCGGAGAAAAATTGTTATTTACCCTTTGGGAAGATGATGCAGCAGGAAACGGACACAATTCCAACAACTTATTTGTCGATAGCAAGCAGATAACCGTGGAAAGAAATGGAGTTGCCACGGCAGAATTTGTTTTAACGAAAGCTTTAATGCAAAAAGCCGCACAAGGTGAAATTAATCCTAAGGAACTGCAGTTTTATGTGACGGTAGAATATTATCAGAATAGAAAACATGCGACAAAACATGTTGATGTTCAAAATCCTGATTTTAAAGCGCCTTCAGCTCCAACACCAACGCCTTCAACTCCTGAAAATAAAACGCCAAAAGCACCAGATTCTCCGGCAGCTCAGAAACCTGAATCTAAAAAAGACGAGAAAGGAATTGTAGATAAAGCCACCGAATCTGTTAAAAATAAACTGGGTGAACTTTGGGATTGGTTTGAATCTTCCGGAACTGTAAAACCCGAACAGCAGCCAGCGGTACAAAAACCGGAAGGTAAAAGTACGAGTGTTGTAAATGAAGAGAAAATAGAAGGCTTACTGGATGCTTATTTTGCGAAAGAGGAGTTTAAAATAGAAACTTCAGAAACAGACGGCCAGCATACCTACAGTTTTGCGGGCAATAACAACAATATTGATAAAGATAAAATTGCGGGAATTATCAAGCCAAAAGTGGATGCTCTCGTTAAAAAAGATAAAAAATACGCCAAGCTTGATGATATTAAAAATGCGTTAACCAAAACTTCGTATGCCAAAGGAGAAACGATCTCGTTTGCGTTGTATAAGTTGGGTCCTGAAATGGTGAAAATCAATAATGCGCCTTTAGAAGAAGAGGTGTTTATCGTCGCCAGAACGTATTTATTAGATGGCAAGGAAGTAAATATCAAAATCAAGGAAAAAGAACCAATTTTAGTAGCTCAGGATGGGGATTTGCCTGTTTTGGAAGCAAAAGATAACGGCAATGAAATCACGGTTCTTAAAGCGGTTGTTCAGAATAATATGGCGAAAGTGAAAGTAAAACTTCGTCCGAAATCTGATGATACATTGAAAGAATGGAAAGAAAAACTAAAAGGGGTAAAAGACGGAACGCATAGTTATACTTTTGGCGGAAACGGAAATAATACAGCCACTCCTGAACAGAAGAAAAAAATTGCCGGAATTATCATCGGAAAAATAAAAGCAGAACTTGCTGCTCAGAAAAAATTTGCCAAAACAGAAACCATTGAAGCCGCTCTTACGCAGCAGGTTTATAATAAAGATGAGAAGGTAACTTTTGATGTTTATAAAAGCGTTACCGAATATCTTTGGCTAAAAGCAGAAGCTCAGGGAAATATCAAAAAACATGAAGGAGAATTCCTGAAACAGGATGGTGCTTACTTTGAAATTGGTAAAAAATGTCCTCGATGTGCCGAAAAAATTACCCTTGAACAGATAGAAGAGCTGTTTGGAGTATTGCCTAATCATAAGGCTTTCCGACAGGAAATTGTAGATAATCTCAACAAATATATTTTTGAATCAGGAAAAGATATTCACATCAACACCTGCCTCCGAAAAGCACATTTCTTTGCTCAGGTTGGCGCTGAAACTTCGGGTATCAATCCTGATTGGATGGTAGAATCTGATGCTATTCCTTACGGTGCTTCCAATATTACCGAAAGTTTATTTGGTGAAAGAGCCAAAAAGCTCCGAGATATGGGTAAAACCACAGAATACGCTTCAGAAAGACCTCAGAAAAAGTTATTAAGCTTCCTTTATGCAAAAGAAAATGGTTTCGGAAATGGAAATGGAGATGAGGCGAGTGGTGATGGATATACCTTCCGTGGAAGAGGTTTGAAACAGCTTACCGGAAGAGGAAATTATAAAGAAGCAGCAGGCTATCTGAAAGAAATTTTCCCTGATGAATATGTAGATCTGGAGGCGGATCCCGATAAAGTGAAAGAAGCGAAATACGCCGTTCTTTCGGCTATTGCATATTGGGAAAAAGGCGAAATCTGGAAAACAGCAGATACCATTAAAGTTTCTTCTGATGACAATGTGAAGAAAATAAGAAGATTGGTAAACGGAGGAACAGCAGGTTGGAAAGATGCTAAAAGATTCTTCGAGAAAGGTTTAACAGTGTTTAAAGTTAATGAATGTCAACCTGTAGAATCGGGTGCCGGAAATTGGCATGATCCTGTAGACAATCCTCGAAGACCGAAATACAACTCATCAGGAAATATCAAGCCGGTGAGTGGTGCGTATGGTGACGTGAGAAACGGATATACTAAATATCACTCAGGATTGGATCTTTTCGGTTTGCCATTTATCACAGATGAAACCGAAGGAACTCCTGTTTATGCCTGTTTGGATGGACAAGTGGTAGAGTCTACTCCAGGAAATACAGCGGGACAGACGATTCGTATCAAGATTGATAATGTAAATGAATTGTTGGAACAGGAAAAATTAATTAATTATCAGTTAGAATTTGCAAGAGGTGAAGAAATGGGAATCGATATCAAAGATACAGACGATGTTTATTTCATCTATATGCACCTTAGCAAGAGGTTGGTAGAAAATGGTCCGGTAACTGCGGGAACATTGATCGGATATTCCGGGGTTTCGGGAAGCATTGCCAATAATATTCCGAGCCCGCATCTCCATTTGGAAATTGCAACCGTTCAGAATGCCTTTAACACAGGAAAAACAAAACGTACGAACCCTGCGAGGTTTATCAGATTAAATTCTTACGATACACCGGATCAGGATGAAGCTGTGACTTATAAATACAATCAAAATGGAACAAAAACAAGCTGGAATCCTCCAAAAGAGGATCAGAGAAATCTGTAAAGTCTTTACAATACTATCTTTTCTGATATTTTTTTCTTGCCAAAGTCAGGAAAAGAAATTCATTGGAGGAAAGTTTGATATCGCTTCTTATTCGGATAAAAGCTATTCTTCTAACGGATTTAAAATAATTGAATCTAAAGAGTTAAAGAATTTTTTTCATGAAAAAACGGATGTTTTTATTGAGAAAGGTTGGCAAAGCCCAGAGAATGTAAATATTTCGATTGTTGAATTTGTTGCCGGAAATGGGAAGTCGTTTAATCAGTTAGACAAAAATAAGAACAGGTATTTATTCATTTCTCTTGATGGAATTTTAAAGGATACGCTAAAAATTCCAAAAGGCATGGATTATGCAGTTTGTCAGCTTTCGAAAGATAAAAAAGAATCAGGAATTGCGGTCGGAAAATATATCGTCAACGGTGGTAACGAATATTTTGAAATTCATCAATTATACGGATTGAAAAATAACGGAAATATATCGCAATTAGCAAAAAATACCACTATTTTTGACTGTCCGGCTCCAGCGGATTATATCAAAGAGGAAGAACCCGATTCTTACCATTTTGGAATGATTGGCGGTAAAAAACTCACCAGATATTGGTATGAAAATACTGAAAAATAAAGGATGTATGAAGAATTTTAAACTTAAATCTTTTGGTAGTTTGTTTCTCTTACTGGCTTTTTTAAGCTGTAAAGAAAATAAAGTACAAGTAAATAAAAACGAATCTACTCACGTTACTACGCTTTCTGCTTCAGCAAGCAGTTTGCCACCTGTAGAAAAAGAAAAGATTTCTGTCAAATCTGAAGATAAAAAACCAGAAGTTAATTTAGCTGATCTTAAGGGAAACTGGGCGGTAAACTGTGAAAACGAGCTGACTGAATTGTCATTTGAAAATAATGAAGGCTATCTCTCTTTATATTCTGATAATGCGGTTTATATTAATGTTACGGTTAAAAAATCGGAGGACAATTCTGGTTTTATGCTTTATTTTAAAAATACTTCTTCGCAGAAAAAATTCTATTCTGATAAACCAACCGTAAATGACAGCGAAGTTTCTAAAGATAAGGAAATTGGAAAATTGTCTTTAAAAAATGGCGCTCTTGTGATCGATTGGTACGGTTTATACAATCTGAAAACCGGAAAGCATGATTTTAAAAATGAATTTGTCATGATCAAAGAAAATGGTGGAAAATCACCTGTCATTTTGCATAAATGTTCATGATTTTATTTAAAAACTTGTTTAAACTTCTTTTTCGGTTAATAAAAAAAATTAATATAAAATTAATTTAAACTAAATACTACGAGCTGTACGAGAAGTGCAGCTTTTTTTATTTTAAATATGAATTGTAAGTTCAATGAAGCGTTCGTGATTTTTTGAAATATTTAAGATTTGGTACTAAAATTGCTAATGAGATGTTAACAAATGTTAAATTATTATGATTGGAAAAAACTTTATTAGCTTAAGCGTTTTAGGAATGTTGTGCCTGTATTCTTGTAAACAAACAGAAACAGTGGCTGCAGCTACAAATTCTGAAAATGCAGTTCCAAAAAAAGACAGTTCTCAGGTAGCTGTTGCTCCTCCAAAAGTCGACACAATAAGTCAGGCAAGCCCTGCTGTTATTGATTCTCTTGATGCAAAAGAAATTCAGGCATTAGAAGGAAAGTATAATGCAAAAACCTGCGAAAACGGTAGATTTTCCATTGAATTAACTGATAAAGATGGTAAAAAAGTGGGCTATAAAATCTACGACAGTAAAAAAGTAATTGCTTCCGGAAGAGCCGAAATTTCTAAGTCTGAAAAGAAAAACGAGTTCGATATTTCGTTGGGCGCGATGGGAGGTCTTTTGAAAGGCGATACATTGGTGATTCAGAATTACGGAAATTCTATGAACGAGTTTGATCACTTTGGGCAATGTGCCGATAAGTACTTAAATTTCATCAAATAACATTTTACATAAACTTTCAAATTCTAAACAGTGTGTATTTTTTGCATGCTGTTTTTTTGTTTAAATAAAATTTAATTTTCCCGTTTTGTAAAATATTATGCAGAACATGGATTTTGATAAATAAAATTTTTAAACTAATTTGGTTAATACCAAAATACAAACCCTATGATTATTCATTTTATTCTTTCGGGGGAAACTCTTGAAAGTTTATCTGAAGAAATACATCTCGAAAATCCGAAATATCTTAAAGAATATCACAATCAACGGTGTTCTGCGAATGATTATATTCATGAAAATCTTGTTTCAGGGAAGCGGCTTTTTATGCCAAATATGGATGAGGTCAGAAAATATAATTTGCTCAATGATGCCCCTTTTAAAAGTCCGGAACTAAACCCGATCATCAATTTTGAACCCAAAGATTTCAGCCGGATTTACTTTGTGAGAATAACGGAAGGAAAGGAAAAAGATGGGGAAACCAAAGATAATACGCTTACTTATACCGCTTCTTTAAAATGGGTTGAAACTCATGAAAGCGAACACGTATTTTATCTTTATAAAAATAATTTTACAGACGGGCAGTCAAGTAAATTGGCTGACTTGGCAGTGGAAAGCATTCGATCATTAAATCCTTTGATTATTACAACGAATACAAAAGGAGAGATGATAAAAGTGAGCCTGAAACCCGAAACCATTAATAATTTTAATAAAATAAAAGAACGTTTGCTCGATCTTTTCCCCGATCAATATGCAGAATTGTATATTAAAGAGTATGAAATGGCGGTTCTCAACCAGGAATTATTTAATGAGCGGATGAAAGACGATCCATTTATTAAAAATTATTTTGCCTCTCTCAGGAATTCATTTATCAACGGGAAATCTTTTTTTGAGCAGAAAATCGAAGACCATACCGTACCTATTCAGCAAAAAGTAGAAGATATAAATTATACGTCAGAAATGGTTCTTTTGCAGAATAGTTTTCCAAATTCAGAAATTATTTTTTCGGGAAAATATTCATTGTATACTCAGACAGGAATTGTGAAAAAAGCAGATGTACAGTATGATATATCTCTTTACGGTGTTAAATATTATACATTTTTCTCTTTTGATGAACTTTCGTAAACTGCTTTTGATATTAAGTTTATATTAATTTTTTAAATCTAGCATCGTAGAATTACGACATCAAATCGTAGTTTTACTACAAAATTTTAAAAATGTTTTGATTTATTTCCTGAAAGATTTTAACCGTTTTATATTTGTATCACAATCACCGAATCACAAAATAGTATTAACGATTAAAATTTACAAAAATGGCAGCAAATTCGAGAGGAATTTTAAAATTCAACGGGGGCGAGGGTCAGAAATTATTGAAACTGAACTACAGCGTTTCCAGATCTACAGACGTATCAGGACGTGTGGCATCAGACCCTTCCAATGCAATCATCAAACTTACAGTGGAAGCTACTGAAAAATCAGACATCCTTGAAAGTTTACTAAACGGAAAATATAAGCCAACACAAGGCGAAATCACATTCAACAAATCTCATGAAGAAGGAACGTTGATTACTCTGAACTGGGAAAATGGATATGTGATTCAGCATGAAGTTGATTTCGATGCTGTTGACGAAAACAGTATGTTGATCAGCTTCGTTATCAGTGCAGAAAAAATCAATTATGGTAATTCTGCTTATGAAGGGTTATGGCCATCATCTTAAAATTTATACTGATATCAAGATTTATAAGAGAAAGACTGTCCCAAAAGACGGTCTTTTTTGCCTGAGACTGTTGGGCCTCACAAAATTAAAAAGAATGTATTCATTGCATATTAATCTGATAAGTAATGATTTAACTTAAATTAATTGTTTGGGATTTTTTTTTTATCTTTAACCTCACCACAATCACAATATTATGTTAACGACACCTGAAAACAGACAGGGAACAAGCTTTCGTCCTACTCAGAACGCAGATGGCGTATCAGATCATCATCATACCGGAATCAATCGTCTCGTCAAGCTGTCTTTGGTTATCGAGGGGCAGGTCATCAGGTACTACAAGCATTTTAAGCTTACGCAAAGTACAAAACGTCATCATCAGTTCAGCCTCATACTGGCTCATGATGCTCTGGGCGACCGGCAGAGCCATACACTGGATGAAGCCAATAAATTTCTAGGCAAAAGACTCACTGCCGTTATTTCTTATAAAGATATCGAGAACAGCCCCGAAAGGACATTCGTTGGAGTAATCACAGGTGTGGGGTTCAGTCAGGAAAAAATGAGCCTTGGAAATATTGTTCTTTCCGGCTACAGTCCGACTATTTTGCTCGACGGAGCTCCCCATATCCAGAGTTTTGGTGGTGGACAACCCGTAAATATGGGAATTATTGCGGACGATATCATTAAACAAGGTCTTGACACAAGCCGGTTTGATGTCAGGATTGATACTAATGATTATTCTCAGATCATCTACAGCAGTCAATATAACGAAAGCCACTATAATTATCTGGGGAGAATGGCCGAAGCCTATGGCGAACAGTTTTATTATGATGGTGAGGTGCTTCACTTCGGCAAACTTCCTGTTCAGAATAAGCCCATAAAACTAATCTACGGAAGCAATGCACATGACATCCATGTGGAATTGAAAGCTGTTCATACAAAACCTCAGTTTTATGGATATAACAGCAGCAAAAACGAAAAACTCAGCGCTTCCGAAACTCCGGTACAGCATGTTGGAGATTTGGCTAAAGCAGCATATTCACATAATGATAAAATTTATAAAACTCCTGCGCTTCAGATCGCTCCGATAAAGGCATCTACCCATCTCGATGTGGAATATTCCCAAAAAAGTGCTTCAGGAAGCGAAGCAATGAATGTTTTTTCAATCTCAGGGAATACAACGGTTCCGTTTTTGCACCCAGGCTGTGTTGCAGATGTTCAGATGAGAAAACTAGACAGTAATGAGTCTTCGTATTTTACCAAGATCATGATCACGGAAACCACCCATGAAATAGATACCATAGGACATTATTCTGGAAGTTTTGAAGGCATTGCCTCAGACACCGGATTTTTACCTAAACCTGAATTTTCCTTACCCAAAGCTGAGCCTCAAATCGCCACAGTGATTTCAAATACCGATCCGGAAGGACAGGGAAGAGTTCAGGTGAGATTCGACTGGCAAACCAATGATACAACCCATTTTATCCGAATGATGAGTCCTGATGCAGGAGGAACGGATCAGATTACTCAAAACAGAGGATACGTTGCCATTCCGGAAGTCGGAGATCAGGTGATGGTGAATTTTGTGCACAGCCATCCCGACAGACCTTTTGTCATGGGCGGAATGTTTCACGGAGGAATTGGTTTGGGCGGCGGCGCGGGCAATCGTGTGAAGTCTATTCAGACAAGAAGCGGTCACCGTGTTATTTTTACGGAAGATGAAAGTATTATTATTACCGATAAATCCGGCAATGAAATCCATCTTGATACTACCGGAAGCAATATTAATATTACGGCGCCGGAAACGATTAATATAAAATGTAAAAATTTTAATATTGATGTCAGTGAAAATATGGCGACAACAGTAGGTGTCAACAAATCTAATACAATTGGTATGAATAATACTGAAAGTGTTGGAGCCATGAAAATTACCTCGGTTATAGGAAATGCCAGTACCTATATTACAGGAAAAATGACGGAAATTATTGAAGGTGATGTGGAAAGTGAAGTAAAGAAAGGAAAAACTGTGGTAAATGCAGATCAAGGCATAGAGACGGTTTCCAATGCTTCAATTACCAAGCATGCACAAAATGAAGTGCAGAATAATAGCGGACAAAAAAGTAAAAACTATTAATTGTTTAGGGATGAGCAGAACAAGAATAGTAAGAGGCAAAATTTTAGAAACTGTACAGCAGGATTATAATATCTATTCTGAAAGTGATATTGTATATAGCTCTGCAGAAGTGGTTTCGGAAAAAGGAGCATCGAAAGGTGTGAGTTATGGTACACCATCTAAGCCTTCTGCAGGAGATATTAAAGCGAAATGTTTAGTTCAGTTCAGACCTCATGACAAATACATGAACACGCCAGATTTTGGTTTTGATTGGCTTCGTCAAGGAGATTCCGGGCAAAAGGGTGACGAATGGTTTGGATCTATTATGGGAAGATATTTTGAGGAAAGTACTTTTGTTACACCTTTTCAGAATACCAATGGTTGGTCAAAAGATAATATCAATAATCCGGATGGATACTTCAAAAAAGAATTAGGGATGTATGATAAAAAACTGAAAAGTTATAAAAGCTTTTCAGTGGTTTGGAAAAAAGTAAATAAAAAGCCGTACTTATACCCAATTCCTACTTTAACTTTATTTAAAGGTAAATCTGCATTACTTACGCTGAAGGTTGAAATTCAGGAAAAACCAAAGAAATTAACATTTGAATTTAAAGAAAAAGATGCTGAAAAATACCTTAGTTTAAATGTAAAGGAAATAGGAGACGTAAAAAAAGGAAAGTATGATAAATACAATTATCTGAAAATTACATGTAAAGAATCTTTTTCAAAAGAACAGATTCTCTATGTAAAAGCTGATGATGAGATCTGTGGCGCATTAAGAATTCACCCTAATGATTCCAGCGTTGTCAAAAAAATAGATGTTGTTATTGTTAAAGTAAAAACAGATGCAAATGCTACTCCTGTTATTGGGAAACCTGCAGCAGGAGGCAAAACTTTTTTTTCTCAATGCATGTCTCAGGCTTTGGTTTCTGTTTCTATGACGGAAGAAATTTTAGACTGTACAGGAAATTTTTTCTTTAATAAATTTAAAAGTAATTTTTGTACGGATGTGAGAGGCGTTTTTACTGTAACTAAAAGTAATGGACTGCGTGAATATTTAGAAGATAAAGTAAAAAGCCAATTCGGAAATAAATATGACAACCATTACAGGCTTTATTTTATCGGAGAAAGTGGCAATTGGAACGGCTTTGCCTATGGTAATTCTAAATTTGGTGTGTATTTTAAAACACATAATAAGGCAACCATTGCTCATGAGACGATGCACGCGATGAATCTCCCTCATACTTTTGCAAGCATATCACAGGGAACAATGCCTGCAAAATTTACCTATCAGGCAAAAAAAACAAATAATATTATGGATTATAGCCATTTGGCAGGTATCGAGCGGTTTTGTTCATATTATTGGCACTGGAAAATTTTAAATACTAAGATTAATTAAGCATTATGAGATATTTGTTTGTAATATTATTTTCAATATTTCTTTCCTGTGACGGCCAAAGTCCGGGAAAAAAAAGCAATCATGAAAAATCAGATATGAGAGAAAAAATTGATAAAGAACTTGCTGTAAAATTTGAAAAAGACTCAGACTTTTTATTTAAATTATCCAATGGAAATGAAATTTATATGATGGAAAATCCAAAAGGAAATTCTGTTGGTTTACAATATGAAAGAGAGCCTGCTCCGTCATTTTTTACGGTTTATAAAGAATTTTATCCCGATGGTTTTATTAAAAAGAAAGAAACTCATTTTGGACAGTATACTAAAGTAGGGATTTCAGAATATTACGATGAAAAAGGAAATCTGACTAAGAAAAATGAAGATGAAAAATTTGGAAAAGTTAAGCCATCAGATGTTTTGAAGGTTTTAGATAAAAAAAAGCTTATCAATATTTCTACGGGTGCAGGAAGGCTAAGTGAAAATGGAACTGATGCTTTTACTGTAAATTTTGATGAAAATAAGCATGAGTATATTGTAACAATGCAAGAAGGTAAACCTAATAAAAATCCTGAATTCGGGATTGGAGAACCGCCAGCCTTTGTTCCGGTAACCTATGTTATTAATGGAGAAACGGGTGAAGTAAAAGAATTGTAAAGTAGAAAGAGAGAATTATTAATGGTAATTAGATGTAAAAATATCATTTATCTGCTTCTCATGCCTGGAGTGATTGTAATTTCATGTCAGTCAAAAGCGTATACCACAGAAACGAATATTCCCATTGTTCATTTTGACACGATCCGTAAATTTCCTAATAATACAACCGCTTTTGAAAAAATCAACAACCAAGTGGTTTTTTATACCCCTTCAGGGAATGAAATATTTACTGTAGACCTGAAATCAACCCAATATGAGTTCTATGTTCCGGAGGTAGAGATGGCTCATTATTTGGTGAAAGTGAATGACTTCATCTACTTTTTACCGCAAAAAGTGACTGAACATTATGTTTTTTCTAAAAATAGCACTCATACAGTAAAGGCAGATGTTACGAAAGTTTTTACAACGAATAATCTAGGGTTGATAACCTCTATAACATATGAACTTCCTGAAGATGATGGGGTGAGAAAGCATACGACCTTGTTTACGTACAACCTATTTGCCCAGCTTCTGAAAATTACAGATAACGGGAAAATACTGTTGGAAAATAAATATGATGATCAGGGCAATGTCGTACGAAGCAAGACCAAAGACAGACAGAGCGACTACCAGTACGATTCTTCGGGAAAGATAATAAAAAAACGTGAAGAGACCGATGGAATTCAAAAGATCTTTACTTACACCTATAACGCAGCCGGCTGGTTAGAAAAGAAATATACCGAAGATCAGAATGAGGTTGAAGAATTCAGATATCAGACCAAAGGAAATATCAGGGAAATAGTCAGATATTCTGCAGTAACAGACAAATCTGATGCACAAAAGCTGATGAGTCATTTTACAAAAAAGACTTATATCTATAGCAATAATCTTATTTCAGAAGAAAAAGAATATGAATATAATATAATGAATGCTTCCGTTTTGATTAATAAAAAATGGAATCCCCTTACCATTGACGAACAAAGAAAATTGGCGTGGAAAACATTTAATGACCAGTCTGGATGGCCAATATCCGCCTCTGAAAGTAAGTATAAATATCAACCGGCACAGGTGGACATAATCAAAACTCAATATAGTTTTGCCAACCGGGGTAAAAATGACACCACAGAACAAGGTAAAGAAGTAACGGATATCAATCATACACTATTTACACTTGATTCATCGGGAAGAGCCATTAAAGAGACTGTCAGTAGAAATAAGACCATAGAGACGAAGGATTTTTCCTACTAGGAGCGTATGCTTTACGGTTCATTATAACAACACTAAACATGGATAATGGGTAACCCTCCAAGACTGAATATCTGATAAAACCTCTGAAAACCGAATAGGACATCTTTAATAGATGTTTACAGTATGAATGAGGAAGCGGGATAGATAAAAGATGATTATATAAAAATAAACAAAGAATTATTATTTTTAAATTATAAAAAAGTATAAAAACGCAGAAATTTTATTGCTGAAAAAAACTAGCCTGTTTTTTGCTGTACAATAAAAAACAAATCATCAAAAACACTTTATTAATAAAAGAAAAATATAAATGGGAGTACTGGTAACCAACGAAACGGTAAAACAATTATTTCATATCGCACAGTCGATTGCAAGGGAAAATTACAATGCTACTTATGGGGGGCCTCATATTTTACGGGCGCTCATGCATAAAGATATCGGACTTAATGAGTTCTTAAAAAGTATCGATAAAGATCCCGGATATTTTTATGAATGGGCAGACGTGCGAATTGAGGATTACCCGAAAACAACGCACCTTCCGGATGAAGTAGGCGAAGATGAAGTGGTAGATACACTTATGGAAGAAGCGGATGATATTCGTTTAAAATTAGGTTTAGACGAAATTACTCCTATTTGTGTTTTAACGGCCATTGTAAAACCGCAGGTGGCTTTTTCTTTACAACAACTTAAATCTTTACCTCTTAGAGAGCATGAGATTTTCAATTTATATAGAAAAGATACTCCGTACGAAATTTCGGATAACGGAGAATTTTCTTCAATTTTTTCAAACGGCTCAGAGTATTCTGATAATTCTTTTCCTTCCATTAAAAATTATTGTGTAGACAGAACGGCTCAGGCAAGAAAAGGTGATCTGGAAAACATTATCGGAAGAGATAAAGAATTAAGAATGCTGGTAGAAATTCTTTGCCGAAGAAGTAAACCGAACGTAATTATTATCGGAGAACCTGGGGTTGGAAAAACGGCTTTGGTGGAAGGTTTTGCCATCGAAATTACCAAAGGAAATGTTCCTGAAATGTTAAAAAATGGAACATTGTTGGAATTGGACACGGGAGCCTTACTAGCCGGAACTTCTTATAAAGGCGAAATTGAAGACCGTCTTAAAAAAGTAATCAATGAATGTAAAAAGATTGAAAAAGCAATTCTTTTCATTGATGAAATTCACACACTTTTAGATCCAAAAGGAAGCATCGGAAATGTTGCGAATTTGCTTAAACCTGAATTGGCACGTGGTGAAATCACGGTAATCGGAGCGACCACTCAGGAAGAATACCGAAAAATTATCGAGCCGGAACAAGCTTTCAACCGTCGTTTTGAAGTTTTAACAGTCAACGAACCGGATGAAAAAACGTGTGTGAAAATGATCGACGTTTTATTAGACGGTTACAAAAAACATCACGGAATTGAGGTTGAAAAAGCAGCACTTCCGGAATGTGTCCGTTTAGCCAAAAGATATGCGAAAGGTAAAAAATTACCGGATGCAGCTATTGATTTGTTAGACAGAACGATGGCAGCCATCAAAATGTTGGATGAGCTTTCAGAAAAAGAACTGGAAAGCTGGAAAGTAACTTACGAAGCGTTGCAGACTGAAGAATATTTAGATGAAAAAGATAAAGCAGACGAGCTGATCTGGAATTATAATTTATTGAGAGATAAAATCAGTCCGATTTTGTGGGGTTCTTTGAGTGAGCAGCCGCAGATTGACAATTCAATGCCTGTTGATGCGATCCAGAAAATTATTGAAGATACTTACGCAGAACTTTTACAGCATGCAGCGGTAAAGAGAGAAAAGGTTGATCGTTTGGAATTGGCGGCTGTAATGGCGGCAAAAACAAACATTCCGATTGGGAAAATTCAGGCTCAGGAAAAAGAGAAGTTACTGAACATGGAAGGTCTTTTGATGAACAGAGTTGTTGGTCAGGATCATGCCTTAAAAATTCTTTCTGATGCTATTGTTGAAAACCGAAGCGGATTAAACAAACCAGGTCAGCCAATTGGTTCGTTCTTCCTTCTTGGTCCGACAGGAACAGGAAAAACTGAGCTCGCAAAATCGATGGCAGAATTGCTTTTCAACGATGAAAAAGCAATGGTTCGTTTTGATATGTCTGAGTTTAAAGAAGAACATTCAGCGGCACTTTTATATGGTGCGCCTCCGGGATATGTCGGTTATGAGGAAGGTGGTATGTTGGTGAATAAAATCCGTCAACAGCCTTACACTGTGGTTTTATTTGATGAAATTGAAAAAGCTCACCACTCAGTTTTTGATGTCTTTTTACAGATTATGGACGAAGGAAAAGTCCATGATAAGCTTGGAAAAGAAGGAGATTTTAGCAATGCTTTAATTTTATTTACTTCAAATATCGGAAGTGAGGAAATTGTAAAGCAGTTTGAAGAAGGTAAAATTCCGGAATCGAAATCTTTAATGCAAATCATGTCGAATTCAGGACGTTTCAGACCGGAATTTTTGGCAAGAATCACAGAAATTATTCCTTTTGCACCAATCACTGAATCTATTGCGGAGAGAATTTTTAATATTCAATTAAAATCACTTCATAATTCTTTAACGAGATTAGGAATGAGCTTAAAAATCTCCGATGAAGCGGTAAAAAACCTGGCATTAGGGGGATTCAGCAGCAAATATGGAGCGAGACAGATTTCCGGAGTAATACGATCTCAATTGGCAAGACCAATTTCAAAAATGATCGTAAGAGAAGAAGTAAAATCCGGACAGACAATTCATGTAGACTGGAATTCTGAAGAGGAAAAACTGAGCTGGAAAGTAGAGTAAATGCAAAGAAAGCGAATGGGAAAATTTTGATTTGCTCATTCGCTTAAAAAATAAAAACAATGATACCAAATTTCAGAAATATTGTACTAACGCTGGTTCTACTCTCGTGTTCATTTCTTATGAATGCGCAGTTTCTTGCAGCTTCGGATACTTCCGAAAACAGTGTGAAAAAATATCAGAGGATCATTAACGCCAATAAAGAAATTGTAGATTTTATTGAATATTCTCTTGCTCAAAAAGGCTTACCAAGGCATTTGAGAAATCTGGCTTTAATAGAATCTCATTTCAACAGAAATATAACTTCAGGAGCCGGTGCGGTGGGCGTGTGGCAGTTTATGACCTCTCATGCCAATCAGTACGGACTTTCGGAGCAAAACCGAAATGACCTGTATAAAAGTACTAAAACGGCTGTCGTCTCCCTCACGAATCTCTACAGGAAATATAACAACTGGGTGACCGTGGTGGCAGCTTATAATTGTGGAGAAGGAAATATCGCCAAAGCTATGGCTGCAGCAGGGTCTTCTCAATATCATGTTTTTTCTAAATATCTGCCGGCAGAAACAATTAATCATGTGAAGAAATACCTCAATGCATGCTATGCAACCGGAGAATTACCAGCAGTTCTCAGTAATTACAATTCATCGAGAATGAATACTTTATTCTTAGCTGGTCCGGGAGCGAAAACAAGCAATGCAGGTCTTTCAGAAACGGAGATCAATGCAGGATTTAATCTGAGTATTATCGCCGATGAACTGGATGTGGAAGTTGAAAAATTACTTTCCTGGAATCCAGGAATCAATGAAGAACTCCAGAGCAAAGGAGAAAGTACATTGCATCTGCCAACAGACCTGATGCCCGACTTTTTATTAAGGAAAAATAAGATTCTTTCGAGATCGGTCAAAGAAGGAATTAAATAATCTGAATTTGAGAGAATATGCCTTTGCCGGCTAAAAGAAAATGCCGGCAGGGGGTGACGGCGGAGATAGCGTATGTTTTTGGAAATTAATATATTATTTGTTTCGTTAAATCCAAATAATCAACTCAATAAGGCTGAAGAAGAATTCCTATCGCTACAGATCAGATAATAAATATCGGTAGAAACCGTTTTCTGTATGGTCAGTGGGCTTTTCTCTATGACCTCTTGTAATTCGATGTCTATCAGTACGGCTGCAATGATCCCAAATGATGAGGTTGGGAAGGGTTTCTCTAATACGCAGCTGAAGATCCGGAGAGATCCAACCGTCTATCGGAAGTAAAAATAAACTATTGAGAGCTGTAACAGTATCCCATCATAAAGGGATAAACTCACATTTGTTTCCAGCAAATTGTATGATAGGCTCTTCGTTTTGAAAATAAAATATGAAAAATTATAGTAAAATTATTTTAGCCGGTTTTATCGTTTTTGTACTGGCAACCATTTTGGCAACAGGCTGTTATTTTATATTGCACCTTTCTCAGGAATTTCAGTTCGATAATCTAATGAAAATTTTGACCCAGGTCGGACTTCTTAGCGGAACGGTTACCCTGTTAACCTATGTGTTACTTAATATCTCACTGAGGAAAATAAAGGATACCGGATTCAGATCTTTTGTGGTCGTGGCATTGATCTTTTTTTACCTGGCATTTGTTGGCCTCCTGATCTTAAATATGATATTCTATCAGCTGGATAATCCTTATCCTTTTATTAAATATTTAATAGAGATATAGGAGCTAAGTTTCGGGATTAATTTCGGGTTCAGTTTTTTTTTAACTGAGAATATACAATTGCATAACACAGGAAAAAAATGTGCATATCTCCCATGTGCTTTGTTTATTTTAAGCTGAGGCTAGGGGGGTCGGATATTTCCCGAAGTGGTGTTAAATGCTTTGGCGATTTGTGTTTAAGGTGTTGATCGTTAGGTTTTTGTTTTCTTTTCGGATCTGTTGTCGTAGAATTACTACACGAAATCGTAGAACTACTACAAAAAATAAAATTCGCTTTTAAAAGTTTTTCAAATCACATGATCCATCCTATCTTTGTTTCACAATCAAAGGATAAATATTACCAAATCACAAAATATTAACGCTTAAAATTTACAAAAAATGGCAGCAAATTCAAGAGGAATCTTAAAATTCAACGGGGGAGAAGGTCAAAAATTATTGAAGCTAAACTACAGTGTTTCAAGATCTACAGACGTATCAGGGCGTGTAGCATCAGATCCTTCCAATGCAATCATCAAACTTACCGTGGAAGCTACTGAGAAATCAGATATCCTTGAAAGTTTATTAAACGGAAAATACAAGCCTACACAAGGTGAAATTACATTCAACAAATCTCACGAAGAAGGAACTTTGATTACTCTGAACTGGGAAAACGGATATGTGATCCAGCACGAAGTGGACTTCGACGCAGTAGATGAAAACAGTATGTTGATCAGCTTCGTTATCAGTGCAGAAAAAATCAATTATGGTAATTCTGCTTACGAAGGTATCTGGCCGGGTAACTAAAACCTACAATCATCTTAGTAAAAATAAAATTGGTAAACAGAATAGTGCTCTTTTTAGATCACTATTCTGTTTTTTTATTCGCTTATCTTAAATTTAGGTTTAATATCCAAAATAATCATGATTAAAATGCTTAGTTTAGTATCATCTTTTTAATGTTAAAAAGATAACTGGATGTTTAAGAATCATTAATCCCAAAGATTAGAGATCTAATGGATAAAGGTGATGAGCCACTGTATCAAAGATTAACAGATATTGACGCTTCCACTCATCAAGAAATAGACGGAGTAGTAAAAAGTATGAGAACAAGTTTCAAAGATCAGGAGTATTTTGAAAATTATATTTTACTAAACAAAGAAGATATCGAATTTTATGAAGACGGATTAAAGTCTGGAGCCACAGCTAATGATAGAATTCCTGCTGTGAAAAGACAGATTTTTACAACAGGGCTTCATACGGTAATTGCTAAATATTCCGCCGGACATTCTGTTCAGGAAATTCAGAATAATTTTAAGGAAGTCATTAATGCTTTAAAAGAAGGCTGGCAAAGCGAAGGGAAAAATATTCAGTTTGATGATTATATTTTAATGCTGTGGATGCTGTCACTGGCAGTTCTTTTAGATATCGATGATTCAGATTTTAGAAAAATAATTACAGTTTTAGATGAAAGCCGACATAAAGACGGTATTTATGATCTCATTATTTGGTCTAAGTTTTCGGATCGGAATAAGGTTTCAGAACTCACTTATCCTGATGAGTTTGGTTTTTTGAAAACTTTTTACGAAACAAAAAACACAGAAGATCTCAAAAACTATCTGGATAATGTCTGGTACAAAAAAATGAAACCTACCTACTGGTTTGATAATGATAAAAACAAAAATGAGGTCTTCTTCGGATATTGGAGTTTCGAAAGTGCAGCTTTTGTAAAAATAGCAGATGCTGAAGATTCATCTCTGAAAAATCAGAAGTATTATCCTTACGATTGGGTTCACTGGAAATAAAAGTAAACTATGGAAAATTATAAAGAGATCATCAATATTCTGGTAAGAGATTTAGATGATAAAGAAACTATGGTGAAGAAATTGTCAGAAGTTAATGCAGATCCTGCGCTATACGAAGATTTCTTTTTCAGAACGCCCGATGAGCATCAGGATATCACAAGGTTGCTGATGATCGATTTGCTTATTGAAAAAGGTTATGCATTAGAAATCGACTGGAAAGAAAATTATGCTACAGCAAAAGAGGAAATTCAAGAGATAGCAGCTAAGCTCGGTGCGTCAGTGGTTATAGAAAACGATGAAGATCTCTATGATTTGGAGCCGGAATTTTTTTTTGTGAAAGTTAATGCTATATTGGAAGGTAAGGGGTATTCCATTTTTGATATTGATATCAATAGTGATAGCTATGTTACCATTTTGGCTGATTCTGATCTGGCTGATACAATTACTTCTCTGGATTCAGGAATAAAGAAATATTAAATGATGATGGAACAATACCCAAAACAGATTTTACAAGATGTACTCTGGAATTTCAGCGAAGAGAAATTTCCCGTTACTGAAGATTTCAGATTAGCATTAAAAGAATATAACGAAAAAATCAAAGGCAAAACTTTCGATGTGGATTTTGATCAGGCTGTTCTAAATACGGATAAAGTAGTCGTGCAGTATGAATATTGGGACAACGAAATTGAAGACAGCATTGAACCCGATTTTCTTTTAACAGCTGATAATGGCGAATTTTTTACAGTTGCCGAGTTGTTGTTTAAAATTCATAATACAGTACAGGAAAAGCTGAAGGAAGATGATCATCATTTTTTTGAAGGCTTAGATTTATGGATGGGCGATCATCCGAATTATCACAATATTCCGTTATATTTTTTACAGCAGGGAAGTTAGACTTAATCCTTGGAAAAGTTAATAAATGTTATAAAAAATCGCCCAAAGGAGAAATTCAGTATCTTTAGTAGTGAAAACAAAATGTAAACAAACATCTTATGGAAGCGTACAATTTTGAAACAACTATTAAACCCTTCTTTTGGGTGGCCTCAGAAAAAACTTTTTCAGTTTGTCTCAATGCGGGAAGCTATAAACCGGATATCTTCGATTGGAGAAAAGATGATGGCTTCGAAGGAAATGGCTATGATTGGGCCTCTCTTGCGAAAGTTTTTGTCCAGGAAAAGAAACCCGAAATGGCTGATGAAATAAAATTCGATCCCGAAGCAGATATGTTCTGCGCTTATTCCACAAACCCCGAAAAGCTGAAAGAATTTGTGTTGGAATTTAAAAATACCTGCGAAGATGAACTGGCTGTTCAGGATCTGGTTTCCAGAGCCGAATTAGATTAAAAATTATATTTTTAAATACAAAAAGATCTCAATTTGAGGTCTTTTTTTTGTCATTTCGATTAACATCAGATCAATACAATTTTTTTAAATTTACCTTGATAAACCCTGAAGGGGTTACCTATCAGTAGCGTCGGGTGAAACCCGATGAGCAAGTATTTAATGATGTTATAACCCCGCAGGGGGTGAATAGTGTGAAGGAAATTTCAAAGATAAAATGATATAAGTCTCACCAAACCGGTCCACTTATAAAAGACCACAAAGGTTAAACAAAGGAAATCAACAATATCATCTGTGAAAATCTGTACGATCTGTGGGAAATAAAAATATTAGTGCATTCGTGGCAAAAAAAACATCTAAACAATTTCGCCCCAAGTTTTGAAACTGATCCTTAATAAACCTTGAAGGGGTTACCTATCAGTAGCGTCGGGTGAAGCCCGATGAGCAAGTATTTAATGACGTTATAACCCCGCAGGGGGTGAATAATTTAAAGGAAATTTCAAAGATAAAATGGTATAATTTCAGTAGCTAATTCTAATTTTTTTTTAGAAGCTATTTCCAGCTATCCACTCATACTCCTCACGCCAGCGCTTTTCCACGCCTGCCAACTCCAAAATCCCTTCCTCTCCAAAAACTCTCCGACTCCGTTGCGGGGTATCCGTTTCTATCTGGGCTAGGGCTGTGGTCCTCCTTTCAAAACTTGAAATAAATATACAGTTTGTCATTTCGTTGGATTTCAGGCTTATAATATGAGGAAAATATACGCTTAAATTCCTACGAAATGACAAAAAAATGATATTGTAAAACGTTGAAAATAACACCACCTCCTCCAAAGGAGGGGAATTCCCGCACCCCAAAATCGACTTAGGAAATAAATGCGTTAAAAAAATGAATTTTATGAACGCTAAGAAAATTCTAGTGTTTGAAGTGCGTGACAAATATTAAATCGAAGCACAAATTATGAATTCGCACAAGTTTAGAATTTTTAGAGAATCAAATCTCATTTTTAGCATTTATTTCCAAGTCTTGAATTTTTGTTTCTTTTGTTTCAAGACGAAAGAAAGAGATAAGAATTCTTATATTTGTTCCTTATGGAAAATATAGAGGCAACACAAGATAAAAGACTTTTTCTCATCGATGCTTATGCGATGATTTTCAGAGGATATTACGCATTGATCAGAAGTCCGAGGATAACGAGCACAGGAATAGATACTTCTGCGATATTTGGTTTTACCAACTCTTTGATTGAATTGATCAGAAGAGAAAGACCAACGCATCTGGCTGTTGTTTTCGATGTCGGGCAGGCGAGCGTAAGGACTGAAGATTTTGCTGAATATAAAGCAAACCGAAGTGAAACCCCTGAGGCGATCAAAATTGCCGTTCCATATATTCACAGAATTCTGGAGGCAATGCATATTCCATATTTGGGAGTGGAAGGATATGAAGCGGATGACGTGATCGGAACCATTGCCTGCAAAGCTGAAAAAGAAGGTTATACCACATTTATGGTAACTCCGGATAAGGATTTTGCCCAGTTGGTGACCGATAAAATCAAAATGTACAAACCGGGATTAAAAGGTGGAGATATTGAGATTTTAGGAGTAGAAGAAGTGAAAGCTAAATATGAAATTGAAGACCCGAAGCAGGTTATCGATTATTTAGCGATGATGGGTGATGCCGTGGATAATATTCCGGGATTGGATGGGGTTGGTGAAAAAACAGCCATGAAATTCCTGAAAGAATTCGGAAGCATTGAAAATCTTTTGGCGAATACTGATAAATTAAAAGGAAAGCTTAAAGAAAAAGTGGAAGCTTCTGCAGAACGCGGAATTTTATCTAAAAAATTAGCCACAATCATCTGTGATGCGCCCATCGAATTCCACCAGGAACAGTACGATCTGGAAACTCCCGATTTTGAGCAGGCTAAAAAAGTGTTTGATGAAATAGAATTTACAAGATTATATGAAAATCTTTACAGGGCCTTTGCTCCGGCTGTAACTAAAGCAGCAGCGGCGGAAACTGAAGTGGTAGTTACAGAAACAACTCCACAGCAGAAAGTAGCGCAGGCCGTCGGTCAGCTGGATCTTTTTGCGACCTATGAAGAGCTTGAGCAGGCAACTTCCACAAAATCAACGATTGAGCAGAACGATCACTTGTATCAGTTTGTGGATAATCCAAAAGCGCAGAAGATTTTGGTTCAGAATTTATTAAAGCAAAAAGCAGTTTGCTTCGATACGGAAACCACTTCTTTAAACGAACTGGAAGCCGAATTAGTGGGAATGAGCTTCTCCTACAAAAAAGGATTGGCCTATTATATTCCTTTATCAGAAGATCAGGGAGAAGTTTTACAGACTTTGGAAATCTTCAGACCATTTTTTGAAAAGGAAGACCTGTTAAAGATCGCTCACAATTTAAAATTCGATTATAAAGTCCTTCAAAAATATCAGATCACGGTGAAAGGAGCCGTGTTCGATACCATGATTGCCCATTACCTTCTAAATCCGGATGGCAGACACGGGATGGATTATCTTTCAGAGGTATATTTGAACTACAAACCCGTTTCTATCGAAACTATTATCGGTAAAAAAGGAAAAAAACAGGGCAGCTTCAGAGATGCCGACCTGAGAACACAGACGGATTATGCGGCGGAAGATGCTGACGTAACCTTTCAGTTGTACGAGCTGTTTGCGCCTCAGTTAAAAAAGGAAAAGTTAGAAGACCTGTTCTTCAATATAGAAATGCCGTTGATGGAAGTTTTAGCTAAAATGGAATTGGCCGGAATTTCTCTGGACGAAAAATGGCTCGCGAAGGAAAGTGTAGATTTAGAAAATGATCTGAAACAATTAGAATCAAAGATATTCGAACTTTCAGGAGAAGAGTTTAATATGAATTCGCCAAGGCAGCTGGGAGATATTTTATTTGATAAAATGCAGCTTGATCCGAAAGCGAAGAAAACCAAAACCGGTCAGTATGCGACTTCAGAAGATGTGCTTCAGAAATTAGCTTCGAAACATGAGATTATCCAGCATATTCTGGAGTACAGAACATATCAGAAGCTGAAATCTACTTATGTTGATGCACTGCCTTCTCAGATTGAAAAAACGGACAACCGTGTTCACACCAATTTCTCACAAACTACGGCAGCAACAGGTCGTCTGGCCAGTGTAAACCCGAATTTACAGAATATTCCGATCCGTACGTTAAGAGGCCAGCAGATCCGTGGGGCTTTTGTTTCGGGGGAAGGAAAGAAAATTATTTCTGCCGATTATTCCCAGATCGAACTTCGTTTAATTGCTGAAATTTCCGGTGAAGATAATATGATCAAAGCTTTCCAGCAAGGCGAAGATATTCACGCTTCTACCGCAGCCAAGCTGTTTAAAATTCCTTTGGAGGAAGTATCCAAAACGCAGAGAAGTCAGGCTAAAACGGTAAACTTCGGAATTATTTACGGTCAGGGAGCTTTTGCCTTGGCAGAGCAAACCGGATTATCAAGGTCCGAAGCCAAGCAAATGATCGAAGCGTATTTTGAAACCTATCCTAAACTGAAAGAATACATGGCTGATCAGGTAAACAAAGCGCGTCAGCAGGGGTATGTGGAGACATTATTGGGCAGAAAACGTCATTTAAAAGATATTAATTCAGGAAACTTCGTAGTGAGAGGTCATGCGGAAAGAAATGCGGTGAATGCTCCTGTTCAGGGAAGTGCTGCTGATGTGGTGAAAATGGCGATGATCAAAATTCAGAACGAACTGGAAAAAGAAAAGCTACAGACCAAAATGTTACTTCAGGTGCATGACGAATTAATTTTCGAAGCCCCGATTGACGAGGTGGAAGTAGCAAAAAATATCATTAAAACCGAAATGGAAAATGCAGTGGAAACACAGGTTCCTCTTTTAGTTGAGGTTGGAGTAGGAGATAACTGGTTAGAGGCGCATTAAAATAACATGAATTGAGTGAGCCACGAAGTGGCGACTTATATCAGGATAGGATGTCAATCCTATCAAATCAGTAGAAATAATTTATTCACAATAACGAAAAAACTTCCACGAAAAGTGGGAGTTTTTTTATGTTTTTACATCAAAAACAATGAAATTCGGTAATTGATTATTATCAATGGTATCTTCAACTATTTTTGGAAAAAGCTTTGTTACAGGTTCTAAATGAAGAGGTTTTTTAGAGTAAAGCTGAAAACTTGCAGGAAAAATATCTTCTTCAAATAGATCGCCTTCCTCAACTCCTAATTCTTTTTTTGCATTATTTTTTGCTTCTTCTTTAGAAATATATTGGATGCTTGTCAAAGCATAATTTTTCTTCAGATAATGTTCCAGTTTCTCTTTATCTTGTTTCGTTATTTTATCTAAAAGAAAGATATTGTATTTATAACTTTCAGGCTCTTTCATTTGAATTTTAACGAGATATTTTGAATTTTTTTTAAGATCTAAATCGCTTTTAATGAAACTTTTTAAATCCTCAAAACTGGTCTGTACAGAGGTTATTTGCTTTGCCGGATCCAACTGAATAGTTTCGCCTTTTGCAAAACCAAAGGTGGTAAATGTAACAATATCAGGATCTTTTATCGTCTCTGTAGAATTCTCTTTAACTGTTTTTTGATAGATATCTTCTTTAATTTTATTCCAACCGTCATTTTGTGCGATCAGTAAATTGGAAAATAAGAGTAAGAATAAAGCAAGTTTTTGCATTTTTTATGTAAAATTAATTCAATTCAAAAAAATAAAAATAATTATTCCAGATAAATTTTTCATTGAAAAATAAAAAAAATATGCTTTTATAAAAGGAATGTTTAGTTTTAATAAAAATTATTTTTGATTTAAAGGTTGTAGATTTAAATCGAGAGCAAGAGTTTGGTTTTCATTTTGTTGGTGTTATTTGGAGGTTAAGAAAATAATCTTAAGTTTGTAAAACAAAACACAAAAATAACAAAGATGAGAATAATTAAACTTACACTTTTTTTAGTGTTTTCGCTTTCAGCCATCGGGCTGATTATCGCTTCATGTTTGGGAATTGAGAGAATTTACAGATCAGAATTGACCCCTTCCAGGCTATTAGTATCCCAAAAATGGAAAACAACCAAGATCTTAGATCCGGAAGGGCATAATATCATATCCGAACCCCAAAAATTATCGGGTACCACTGAATACAAATCTAATGGAACCTATGTCATCAGAAGCTTGGACGGTTCTGTAAGAGCAATTGGGGATTGGTCTATTACCGAAGATGGCAAAAAGGGGATCTGGATTGAAAAAAAGGAAGATCATTCTGATAAAGTCAGATCTACAGACGTCGTAGATATTATAAAATTAACTCCGTCGCTTTTTATCTATTCTATCAATGTGAATGGGCAAAAACTGACTGTAGAGCATATTCCTTTATAGTTGAAGGAACATATTGGTTTTGACAAGAAAACTTCCGCTCATGGCGGAAGTTTTTGATTCATTATTCGTTTGTTATCCTGATAATGGCAATATCATCGGTAGGCTTTAAACCATATTGATTTTCAAGTTTTTTCATTCTCAGATTGAGCATTTCATCCGAAGTGTCCTCCATTTTATCCATCAATAAATAGTCAACAGGATCAATCTGGGCTTTATGATCTGTACTTTTCATTTTTGAAAAAGTAAATATCCCATCTGTTGCAATAGAAATATCTTTAATGGTATTAAAAAATATTTTCTGAGTCTGATTTTGGTACCAGCTGTCAAAATCTTCTTTTAGATGAAACCCTAAATAATCTGGTTTGTTGTCTTGATTAAAATTAAATAACTCTCCGTTGATACATACAAGTCCGTCACCAACGGCAAGTGCAATACCCTGTTTTTCTTTTTTATGATAAAGAACAATAATCAGCGTTGTCAGTAATTCTTTTTCATCAAGCAAAAGTTGGTTTTTTATAGAAAGAAGTTCTTTAAAAAGACTTTTTAGAATTTCCTGAAGTTCAAAATCTGCATTCAAATGATCGAGAGATTTTTCGTATAATTCTCTATAACCCAATTCAGTTGCAATTTTTCTGAGAATTTTACTTACCAAAGTTGAGGCAAAGTGGCTTTCCATGGCTGTTGTACAACCATCCATGACCGCGATCAATAATCTGTCGCTTCCGATGTTTTTTATAATCAAAGCATCCTCGCATTGATTGGTATGGTAATCACCAATTTGTATTGTGGAGTATATATTCATTAAAACTCATATTCAATCCCGCCAATATAAGTCAGCGAGAAGAAATCATTTTCTACGGAAACCGGCTTGGGAACCTGCCCTCCGCTTACAAAAATTAAAGAATTGATATCGAAATCCGGGTTGATCTCATTCAGTCTGTTGATAAGGATAGGAAGCCATTGTTCCGCAAAAGAATAGTTGGCAAATTTTTCATAAATGCCGACATTTCCATCCTCAAAACCATATTCTATTAAATCCTGATCAAACCAGATCGTGTTTTGCGATTCTGCAAATTTGGAAACGAAAACATCATCAGAATCTTCTTCCAGATAAAATTTTTCATCTTCTTCTACAAACTCATAAAAATCTTCTTCACTATTGAAATTTCCTATCCAAAAATCTAATGTATCTCTTCTCATATTGGGGTAATTGTCTTTTTTCTCTATTTATACAGAGAACTTGAAAGGGCAAATGTAGGTATTTAAAAAATATTGGTAGAATATTTAGAGCCTGTTTACATTTTATTGATATTATTGTAATGCTATTTTGAGTGGATTTTTAACTTCCTATCTGAAGGTTGAGCAGGTCAAATCAAGAATAGGAACTGAAAAATATACGTAGACGAGCTTAAGAATAAACCAAAGATAGAGTAAAATCTTATAATACCTATTTCGATAAAATGGTAAACAAACTCTCAGCGATTGTTAAAACATTCTATCGCTCATCGGGAAATAATTTTTCGATCAATAATTAGTTTTATTCTTCCGTAAAAAGGGCTTTCGTAGCAAAATGTCAGATGGATTAAGAATATTTTTTGACCTTAAAAAGACCATAACTGATTAAAATACCGGAGTCCTACTTTCTGTTCATAACCCGTTGAAATGATGGTGTTTATTGTTGTGAGCTCATATCTGTAAACTGCTGTTACTTTTTAATAAGAATGTAGCTGTTGGCATAAAGTAAAATATCATTTTGTGAATAAAGTCCTTTTAAATTTTTCCAATGATAAAAGCCGAGAGCATATTCATTATAGGTGGTACTCAGTTTAAAACTTACCGATCGTCCGTCTTTTGACCAGACAGGATTTTTTACGGATATCAACATGCTGTTCTTGGTTTGCTTTCCATCTTGAAACTCATAAACAGTGACTTCTATTTCATCAGACTTTTTCATAGGTTCAGAGAAATTAAGAGTAACAGTTTCATTTAGTAAACTGATAAAATTTTTGCTGTCGGCATTTAACAGGAGGGGCTGTGTAATCTTATTCTCCACACTTTTGCACCATTTCAGCATCGGTTCGTAAAGGTCATCAAGTTTTTTTGCGCTACTTTTTTGATAAAGACTCAGTAGCTTTTTAGAAAATATATTCTGAGCGATAAAACCTCTCGTGCTATTTTGCTTTGAAAATACATTGGAAATGCTGTCAACTTTTTGTTTTGGAAAATATTCGTGAATAAATAAATCATAAACAGCCCAGGTCATATATTCATTAAAAATATTTATTCCTTTATATCCTGAATTCTTAGCCCATTTTTCAGGGTTAAAATTTGCTGAAATCAATTTTGAATGTCGGCTCGAGAGAGGGTTTACATATCCATGATCCATCTCCGTAAAAATTGAATGGTTGGCGGAAATCCGACTTTCGATATGGGACTTCATATTTCCCAGGATAAGATCTTTATCAATATTGGGAAAATCCACAGTCGTCAGACTGTCAATTTCCCGATGGCAGTTTTGCCCTCCCACCAGCGGAGAAATGGCAATAATATAATTACTCCCCACGTTTTCCTTAGATTTGGGAGCAAGATCATCCAAAAATAAAAAGCTTTTATTGATGAAATAATAATCTTTGTAGTTTTTAATGATTTGTTTGTAGACACTTTGATGCTGACGATAAAACTGTCGGTAATCTGACTTTTTAACGAAATCATTTATTAATTCCAAATGATCATCAACCTCCTGAGGACCAAATGAATTAAAAGGATAGTCTCTTTTCAGTTTTCCGTTTTTATCAAAAGAAAAAGCGTACATATCTGTTCTGAATCCGAGAAAGTTTTTCCACTTCTCCCGCGAATAATTTACTTTTTTTAAAAGTGGGTGATCTTTTACCGGGTCAAAATACTGAAGGATTTCATCATAATAAGGTGGAATTTTCTGTACATCCCAAGGATCCGTTTTTCCATATTCCGTTAAAGCTAAAATAATATTACCCAATTCATAGCTTTCCGTTAATTCCACTTTAATATTTTTCTGGGAAAATAGTGAGAATGATAAAATTAATAGTAATCCAATGCAGATCTTTTTCATTGTTATTAGTAAATATTTATTTTTGTATGAGTAGGTTTTTAGAAAACTATGTTACACGTTTTCCGTTTTCACTTGCAATAATTACCTTTTCCAATCTCGAAATTCTCGTTTTCTCCTGTTTGGCACTCGTAATCCAGTGAAGCATTACTTTTTTATAAGAAGGCGCCTGGTTATTGAAAAATTCCCATGCTTTTTTATTGGCTTTAAATTGTTCTTCGTAAGCAGGATAAAGCGTAGCAAGATCTTTTTCATGTGAATAAATGGCAGATCTTTCTTCTTTTCTTAGTTGAAAAGCTTTCAGACCTTCCTCAGTCATCAATCCGGCTTTTGTAAGATCATCCATTTTTTTAATATTAATGGCGCTCCAGATACTGGTCGGTTTTCGGGGCGTAAAACGGATGCTGTAACTTTCAGCATCGATCGATTTCCGAATGCCGTCAATCCAGCCAAAACACAATGCCTGATCCACCGATTCCGACCAGGTTATGGACAGTTTTTTCGTTCCGATTTTATAAAATCCTACCACCAATTCCTTTTCCGTTTTGTGATTTTTCTGCAACCATTCTCGGAATTCTTCTTGCGTTGGGAAAAATGTTGCTGCCATTTTACTTTGCGATTTCAATTTTCAAAATTTAGTTAAACGTATCTCCTTTTGCATAAGTAATTCTAACTTTTAAACTATCATAGAGATTGTCAATTCTGTTACCCCCGAAATGACTAAATTCATACAAAGCGTTCTCGTAATATTCAAAGACTACAGAATTGACTTCGAAGCGATCAATAATAGTTTTTCCTTGTGAAGTTCTTTTGAAATTCTACCTTCTGTTTTATTTAAATTTTTTGATTCTTTCATTGGTATTATCAACAGTGAAAAACTTTAAATATATAGATCCAAAAAGTGATAATCCAGTAAATAGACCTGTCAAAATTAAATAAAGCTTTTTATCATCATTGTCATTCTTTTGAAATTTTAGAAGCCATATAAAAGTAATTATTGAAATAATAAGTAATATTAAAAAAATAGAATATGGTTTAATTGAATTACTTGGAGTTTCTAAAAGTGACCAATAAGTATAATATTCCATTGCAGTTCATAATTAAAGGCAATTATATTTTTTAATCTTATCTCCCAATCTTCTTTCCAGATATGCATTTCCACCCCGAAGTTCTTCAAGAATAATTTTCGCCTCTTCTTTATATTTTATGATTTTTTCTTCTTTCCAAAAGTGAGGTGGAGTTTGTAAATTGGTAATTCTGTCCGCCAATTTTACGGCCCAAACTTCTTTCGGCTGTTGTTGAATTCTTCGCAAACTATCCATCATTTTTTCGGATTTTTCGAGATCAGAATTTTTCGTTAACGCTAAAACTCCATCAGCCACAGCTTTTCCGAATTGATATTCTAATTCTTCGAAAGTAACATCCGTATCTTCCAAAGTATCATGAAGTAAAGCGAGTTGAATAGCAAATTCAGTATTAAAATTTTCCGATTTCTCTGAGGCAACCAAAATTTCCATCGCAACATTGCTGAGATGCACAACGTAAGGAAGATGAGATCCCGGAATGGTTTGGTTTTTATCCGTGTGCTGTTGGGCTGCAAATTGTATGGTGTTTTGATAAGTGTCCTGAGTGTTCATATAATGCGTATTTTATTTCTTTAAAGAACCTGAAATTTCCCCAAGAACAAGTGATTTATAATATTTTTTTATTTTTCTGTCCATTTGATAGTAAGAGATTTTACTGTTGACATCCATTCCGTTAAAATGAATTATTGTTTTGTTTTCATTTATACGTCTCATCGAAAAATCGAGATTTCGTAAAGTATCTTGATCAATAATCATTTTATTAATTTTATAGAAATGAATATTTTCATTAGCCAGGCTCGGGGCTCTTTGGTAAGGAAATTTTCCCATAGGATAGATGCTATCGAATATAATATTCGATTGTTTCAGTTTTTCAACGATTTCCTCTTGGGTATATTTTACTGTAACAGTACACTTGTGACATTTAAAGGTACCATTACTATACGTATAAAACAAACTGACCGGAGGAGAAGTCGACATCATTATAAAAATTGTCGGAAATAATACAAAAAAAGGTTGGATGTTACTAATTTTAATTGTATTCCATTCCTCTATTTTTTGCATTAAAACATAGGGGACGGGCAGTAAAAAAAGCACAAGAAGATCAGAATAATCAACTACTCTTATGATCTGAATAAAAGCCAAATGATTATAAAAATTAATCAGTTCCTGGGAGTAAGGTGATTTCCAAAATGTGAATAATAATGCACTGATCCATATCGACTTTGTTTTAAGTTTCGGAAAAATATAAGTTAACAAAAGAGGCAAAAGAATAATTCCCGCCATATCTGATAGCTTACCGGTTACTATATTTGAAAACTGATATTTCAAAAAATGATCGTTTACGCATAAGCTGATCAGACAAATGATAAAAATATAATTAAGGATTAAATACTTATTTCTGTCTGTTTTCATAGAGTGAGTAAAGATGATCTAATTTACTTATTTTCTTAGAAAAACGAATGAAAACCTCAAAATTATTCTCCTTTAAACATCTTCAAAAGATTTTCGATCGCCTTCGGAGAATGTAACATTTCTGTACTGTTTAAAGTGATTCTTGTAATCTCAGAAGCTCGTTTTAGCATATTTTTTTCATAATCTGAAATAGCTGATTGTATGGTTTCAAAAGTATTGTTTGTCAAATTTTCCGCTAATTCGAAAGCGTCCTGCATCGCCATATTGACACCTTCTCCAGCGTAAGGAGGCATTCTGTGGGCTGCGTCGCCTAATAAAGTCAGAGTAGATAAAGTTTCCCATGATTGATCAGGAGGGTAGTGGTATTGGGGTCTTGGAATAATGGAAATTTCACCACTTTCAAATAATTCATGAAAATCTTTTTTCCATGAAGAAAATTCTTCTTTAAACCATTCGAAAACCTGATTTTTATTCTTAAAATCAATTCCGGAATTTTTCACCCAGTTTTCATCGGATTTACATCCGGTATAAAATGTCAAAGTTCCATCACCTTTGGTACTGAAAAGAAGAGATTGATTATTGTCTAAAGCAAAAACTTTCCCACCATTTACCAATTCCCAAAGTTTTGGAGCGTTGATTTTAGCATTGTAAATATTCCCTTCAATCATCGTTATTCCTGAATAAATTGATGTAATATCTGTAAGATAAGACCTTATTTTGGAATTCGCTCCGTCTGCTGCAATGACGATATCAGCGTAATAAGAATTTCCATTTTTGAAATGCAATTTCCAACCTTCACCCTCTTTTTCCATGGAAATAAATTGGCTGTCCCAAACCACAGTTTCAGGTTTCAAAGAATCCAACAATATTTTTCGAAGTGGAGCTCTGTCGATTTCCGGACGATCTTCGGAGTAGGTTTCATCGGCAGAATGTTCATTAAGATGAATAGTTAAATCTTTATCTAAAATTTTCAATTTTCCTGCATTCGGACGATAATTTGCTTTGAACTTCTTCATCAGACCTGCTCTTCGAAGTGCTTCCAATCCAGATTCTTCATGCAGATCTAAAGTTGCACCCTGCACACGAACATCTTTATTCTCATCTCTTTCATACACTTTAACATCAGCATTTTTTAATTGTAAAAGTCTTGCCAATGTCAATCCTCCGGGACCGCCGCCAATAATGGCGATTTTTTTATTATCAATTACCATAACTTAAATTTTATAGTACAAAATTACTTTTTGGGTAGCACGGAAAATTGTATAAATCGGTCGTTTTGATTTTGGCTTAATTCTTTTGGAAGAAATCCGGATAATTTTTTGATTTCTTTAATGAAATGTGACTGGTCGGAAAAGTTCTCTTCAGGAAACAGTTTTCCGTCCTTAATATGTTGAAATGAAGCCCGAAAACGTAAAATTCCCAAATATGATTTTAATGAAATTCCAAATTGCTGATTAAAATAACGATTGATTTGCCTTTCGCTCCAAATTACTTTTTCCGAAAGTTCTTTCACCGTTAACGAACCTTTTAATGAATAAATTAAATCAAATAATTTAAGTTTCCTTTCATCAATTTTTTGAGTGGAAAGTTCTTCTTTAATCTTAACTGAAATTTTTTCACAGAATTTTTCGAAATCATTTAAATCATCAATCGTAAAATTCCAAAAGTCAGAAGGTAAAATTTTCGCATTATTTAACAGATCAGAAATACTTTGATGTAAAATATATTCTGCCGCAATTAAATTAAAACTTACCGCAAAAATCTTAGTTTTTTCAGCGATAACAACTTGTTCAGGATGCGTTCCGATTCCTAATAAGACGATGTGAAACGGTTCTTTTAAAGATTGTGAAAAGAGCAAATCAATCCTTCCATCAGGCAATAGAATGACTTCTTTGTTTTCTGACGGATTATCCAGCATCCAAGAACTTTCCACAAAGCCGGAAAGGGAAGGGTCTGGTTTTTGTGACTGATAAATGAGATCTGACATTTTTTATTCCTCAATTCTTTCGATATTGGCTGTTTGTGTCCATATTATTTTTCTTTTAGCCATTCTTCGATATCTTGATCGGCTTGCTCGTCGGTAAGAAAAGACGAGTTTTTATATTCTTCCTGTGCTTCAGAAATTCTGTCTTTTTTAGGATCTGTAAGAATATATTCACCTTTATCCAATTAAAAATCTAGTAATTTTTGAATTTCTTCAATAATTCGCACTTCTTTTAGTTGGTTAATTCGATTGATCAAATCAATTTTTAAATCTGATGTGTTCATCGTTGTGAATTTAATTCAAATTTAGAAATTTTTATTAAAAATTATAAAAATAAAATAACGTCTATGATCTGGATAGTTGCAAATAGCTATTTAAAATTTTTAATAAATCTTCAGTTTTAACATTCAAAGTATTAGTTTGGATATTATGTGAACCGAAGAACTTCTGTTTATTTTTGCGATTATATACAATGTTTATGCTTTCAGTTGTCTTAATTCCACGATACGTACTTTTATGGATGTAAAAATTAGAAATATTTTCAAATTTTACAGAAATAGTTTTTGATAATAAATTATAAATGATAATTTCGGTATTGGTAATTGTAAGTAAAGGTTTTTTTCTTATCAATAAAAGGAATGTTGAACCACTGCCAAACGTAAAAAGCAGAAACGCTAAATGTGAAATAATTACTGTGGTTAATTTTTTATTTTGTAAATCTTCATAAGAGTATATGAAAGCCGTACAGAATATAGCGGAGGTTATAAATGAAAGCAAATTTTTGGTTTTATTAGAATAAAAATGAACTTCATTCATGGATAATAAGAATTAAAGATTAAATATAAATATTTCTAAGCGAAAGGTAATACAAAATAAAAAGTACTTCCCAGATTCAAAGAGCTTTTTACCCCAATTTCGCCATGCTGTTTTTCAATAAAGTTTTTAGAAATTGCCAATCCGAGTCCTGTTCCGTTTTGATGTTCGCCGGGAACCTGAAAATAGCGGTCAAAGATTTGACGATGGTATTTTTCATCAATCCCTTTTCCGGTATCTGTAATGCTGAATTTTATATTTGAATTGATTTTTTCAACCAATATCTGAATATTTTCATCCTGAAAAGAATGTTTAATGGCGTTGCTCAGGAAATTATTCATCACCCAAACGGTTTTGTCAAAATCTGCAGAAACAAAATCATCATCATTCAGTAAAATTTGAGAATGAATGGAAATATTTTTCTGTTCGGTTAATTTTTCAACATTTTTTATGGCTACTTGCACAATATCTTTTGGTGAACATTTTTCAATATTCAAGCGGATATTTCCGGTTTCAACCTGAGATAAATTTAAAAGTTCCCCTGTAATATCCAATAAACGTTGCCCGTCTTCATTAATACTTTTTAGTAATTCCTGCTGCTGCTCATTTAATACTCCGAATTTTTGATTTCCTAATAATTGAACTCCCATTTTCATAGATGAAATTGGGGTTTTTAACTCATGAGAAATCGTAGCAATAAAATTGGTTTTTGCAAAATCAAGCTCTTTAAAAGGGGTGATGTTTCTAAGCAAAATTACTTTTCCGATGTATTTTTTTTCTTTTTCGCCTGTCTTTACAATATTAATCGGAATGATATCTTGCTCGAAATAATTTTCTTTATTATCAGAAATAATTTTAATCGGGTCTTTTTGAGGATGATCGATATTTTTTAATAATTCTCTTACAAGATCATTATTTACAGCAACTTCATGTACAGTTTTTCCGATGATTTCATATTTATTTAAATTGGTGATTTTTAAAGCTTCATCATTAATCATATAGATAAAATGATTTTCATCTAAACCAATCACGGCATCGTGCATATTATTCACCAAAGTTTCGATGCGCTTTTTATCCATCAGCTGTTTCGACAATGTACTGCTTTCGTACTCCTGTAATTTTTCCGCCATCACATTGAAAGAATTTGCCAAATCGTTGAATTCTTCACTTCCTTTAAAATGAACTCTTTCGCTATAATTTTTATTCGCAATCTGCCGTATGCTGAAAGTCAGTTGATTGATAGGTTCAGCAATGGTTTGAGGTAAGTTAAATAATAAAGTTACGGCGATTAAAAAGCAAATCGTTCCCAAACACGCTATCCAGAAAGTCGCATTTTCTGCCGTGATGATCGCAATGTCACTTTTTCGCTCAATGCCTTTCATGTTTAATGACATGATCGTAACCAAATCCTCACGAATAAGTTTTTCTTTATCATCAGTCGGTTGGCTGAGGTAGCTTTTAAAATGTAAATTAAGATTCTGGGTGGCTTCTCTTTCTCCGAATTCGGTTAAATTTTTTTCCTGTAAAACGCTGTTTTTCTGAAAATCTTTAATGGCAATCGTGCTGTCATTTTTAATTTTATCTAAAGCCAACAACATGTTTTTGGAGAATTCTAAACTGTTGTAATTGGCGGTCAGAATTTTTTCGGTATCCGATTTCAATTTGTTGATATACACAGAGCCAATCACTGATAGCAAGACAATCAGGATAAACAGAAGACCAACTCCTAAGGTGAGTTTTGTTTTTAATTTCATTGTGCTTTAAGATAAAATAATAATGTCAATCTGTCTCTCATTCAATCTGTTCATGAGCGTGTAAATCCAGCTGTAGCCAAAAATTCTCTGCAACAAATGAGCATGAGGCTTTCCGATACATACTGTCGTGATATTGTGCTCGATCACATAGTCCAGAATTCCTTTATGAACACTGTTTTCTTTTAATCGGATCACTTTTGCTCCCAATTCTTGTGCTAAATTAAAATTATTAATTAAGAAACGCTGTTTGTTTAACGCAATTTTTTCAGGATTTTCTGCCGGCTTTTGAATGTATAAAACCGTCCACGGACTATTGTAATAACTGGCTAGTCTTGCCGTTTTTCGGATGATATTTTTCGCTATTTTTTCATTACTGCTTATACAGGCGAGAAATTTTATAGGTTTAAAATTTTCCGTTTTAATTTCCGTTTCTACTTTTCTTTCAACGTGGGTGGCGACTTCCTTTAAGGCCAATTCACGAAGCTGTAGAATATGTCCGCTTTGGAAAAAATTGTTTAGTGCTGTTTGAACTTTTTCTTTTTTATAAATTTTTCCTTCTTTCAGTCGCGTTAATAATTCATCAGCGGTCAAATCAATATTAACCACTTCATCAGCTAAGGCTAAAATTTTATCAGGAACGCGCTCTGCCACTTCAATTCCTGTGATTTTTTTAACCTCCTCATTCAGGCTTTCAATATGCTGAATATTCATCGCACTGATGACATTAATTCCGTTATCGAGAATCTCCAGAACGTCCTGCCACCTTTTTTTATTCTTTGAACCTTCTACATTGGTGTGAGCTAATTCATCGACAAGAACTACTTCGGGATGCTCATTAATGATCGCTTGAAGATCCATTTCTTCTAGGCTTTTTCCTTTATAAAAAATAGATTTTCGGGAAATTTCCGGTAGCCCATCGACTAAAGCCTCAGTTTCTTCTCTTCCGTGGGTTTCGATGTAGCCAATCTTTACGTCAACGCCGTTTCGCAAAAGGGAATGAGCTTCCTGAAGCATACGAAAAGTTTTTCCTACACCTGCACTCATTCCGATGTAAATTTTAAACTTTCCTTTTCGGGATTTTTGAATCAGTTCTAAAAAATCTTTTGCTGATGATGACATAGATTTTATTCTTTTTAATTTAAACTTTTGAAGCATATATTTTGCTGGAGGTTTGAAGCTGGAGGCTGGAAGTCAATACGTACTTTTTTAACTTCCATCTCCCAGCTTCCATCTTCCTACTTTTTAAAACCAGGCCGCAAGGCCTGTTGTGATAAAGAAATTCCCTTTTTTAAAGTCATCATTTTTTGCGAAAATGGCATCTTTAGAAGTAAATCCTCTTGCTTCTGTACGGAAAATTACGTTCTTTAGGATGGCATAATCTACATTCAAAGAATATCCGAAAGTTTGAAATCCGTTTTCTGTTCCTGTATTGATAATGACTCCATTTTTATCATTATAATATTCTAATCTTCCAGCCAAAGCCCATTTGTTGTCCAATTGATATTTCATTAAAATATTCGGCGAATACCATAGATTGTAACTTTTACTATCTTTTTCTTTTTGCTCTGCTCCGATATCAAAACCCAAGGTTGCTGAGAATTTTTCCGTTAGTTGAAAATTTCCATACAAATCATGGAAATAACGCATTTTTTTCTCATCTTTCGATTTGTCATTTCCGATGAATGAACTGCTGTTTAACGTAATTTTTTCATTCGGTTTATAAGTAATTTGATGACCAAAAGAAATGGTCTGGTTGCCTTCAGGTTTGGCGATTCTTTGCCATCCGTTTAAAACCAATCCGCTCAGAAACCATTTTCCACTATCAGAAGTATAGGAAATTTTTGCTCCTGTTTCAAAATAAGGCGAATTTTCTGCCGCAAAACTTCTTGTAAGATTAATGTTATCCTTTCCAATGGCGCTTTCCCAACCAATGTGTGAAGGCATGATTCCGGCATCAATCCATAGGTTTTTGGTTTTTGAAATTTTAATTCCAATATTAGCTTCGTTTACATATCGCAATGCTTCCTGCTCTGCCGCCATATTATCTTGGGCGTAAGTTCCTGCCATGAATGCCAGATTGGCGCGGAAATTCTCATTTTGATAAGCCGCTTTTACAAGCCCCAGATTTAAATTCAATTCATTGTGTCGGTTGTAGGAATATAAAAAATTCTGACGCAGGTGATTGGATGGTTCATTAAAATCATATGTGTAAAATAATTCCGCGTACGCTGAAAATACAACTTTATTTTCTGTTTTTAATGAATCTGATGATTGTGCTTTTGGGAAAAATATTCCTAAAATTGAAGCGATGATAATATATTTTTTCATGGTGATGATCAGGTTTACTTTAGATCGTTTAAGGCAATATTCAATTTTAAAACATTAACTTTGGATGGACCGAAAAGAGTGTTTTCCGTTTGATTTTTAATTAAATCTTCCAGTTTTTCAGCAGAAAGATTTCTGATTTTTGCAATTCTTTTAATTTGATATAATGCGCCTTCAGGAGAGATATCCGGATCAAGACCACTTCCGCTGGCGGTTACCAACTCTACGGGAACTTTCTCATTTTGCATTTCCGGATTCTGCATTTTCAGCGTGTCTATTCTTTTCTGAACGGTTTGCAGATATTCTTCATTGCTTGGTCCTTTATTGCTTCCCGCACTTCCCGATGCATTGTAATCTACCGCAGACGGACGACCGTGGAAATACTTCAGAGATCTAAAATTCTGACCGATATTGGCATAGAATTTCTGCCCTTTATAATTGATAATTTCAGCATTTCCCTGTGTTGGCAATATTTTAGAACCTGCGTAAACAACGCCTAAATAAATTCCAACAATAACGAGCATAACAAGCGTTAATCTGAATGCGGAAAGGATATGATTTTTCATTTTGAATTAAATTTTTTGAGTTGAATAGGATGGAAGATAGGAGAGGGATGATAGAATTAAAATATTACGTTATCAACTTCCCACCTCCAGCCTAAAAGAAAAGACTGATTCCTAAATCGATGATTTTTATTCCGATAAATGGAGCGATAATTCCGCCTAAACCATAAATCAGAAGGTTTCTTCTTAATAATGCACTGGCTCCGATCGGTTTGTAAGCAACACCTTTTAATGCCAATGGAATTAAAATCGGGATGATGATCGCATTGAAAATAATCGCCGATAAAATGGCTGATTCCGGACTGTGAAGATTCATAATATTCAGTTTTTGCAGCGCCGGAATAAATGTGATAAACAACGCCGGAATAATGGCAAAATATTTAGCAACATCATTGGCAATACTGAAAGTCGTCAACGTTCCGCGGGTCATTAAAAGCTGTTTTCCGATTTCTACGATTTCAATTAATTTAGTAGGATCATTATCTAAATCCACCATATTTCCGGCTTCTTTAGCAGCCTGAGTTCCGCTGTTCATCGCAACACCAACATCGGCTTGGGCAAGAGCGGGAGCGTCATTGGTTCCGTCTCCCATCATCGCAACGAGTTTTCCTTCCTGTTGTTCTTTTTTGATGTAATTCATCTTATCTTCGGGTTTGGCTTCGGCAATAAAATCATCAACACCGGCTTTTTCAGCGATAAATTTTGCGGTTAAAGGGTTGTCCCCTGTTACCATCACCGTTTTCACACCCATTTTTCTCAATCGTTGAAAACGCTCCTGAATTCCTGTTTTGATAATGTCTTGAAGTTCAATGACTCCCCAAACCTTTTCATTCACGGAAACAACTAAAGGCGTTCCTCCGTTTTCAGAGATTTTCGTTGTAGCTTCCTGAGTTTCTGGTGGGAAAATATTTCCGGCTTTTTCGGTCAGTTTTTTAATCGTATCATAGGCTCCTTTTCGGATTCTTGTGTTTTCAAAATCAATACCTGAAGTTCTGGTTTCAGCCGTAAAGTCAATGTAAACAGGATTATTCACCAATAAATCTTCAGATTGTAGCTGACTTAATTCTATAATTGATTTTCCTTCCGGCGTTTCATCGGCAACAGAACTCAATGCCGAAGCTTTTATAAATTCATCAAGCTGAATTCCGTTCGATGGATGAAATTGTGTCGCTTTACGGTTTCCAATCGTGATGGTTCCTGTTTTATCCAAAAGCAAAACATCAATGTCGCCCGCAGTTTCAACGGCTTTTCCACTTTTTGTGATCACGTTGGCTCTCAGTGCTCTGTCCATTCCCGCGATTCCGATTGCAGAAAGCAGACCGCCAATCGTTGTGGGTATCAGACAAACGAAAAGTGATATAAATGCCGCAATAGTGATCGGCGTCTGCGCGTAGTCTGCAAAAGGTTTTAGCGTAACTGTAACGATGATGAATGTGAGGGTAAACCCTGCTAAAAGTATGGTTAATCCGATTTCGTTGGGCGTTTTTTGCCTTGAAGCTCCTTCTACAAGGGCAATCATTTTATCGAGGAAAGATTCTCCGGGTTTGGTGGTGACTTTCACTTTTATTCTGTCGGAAAGTACTTTTGTACCGCCCGTTACCGAACTTTTATCACCTCCCGCTTCACGAATGACGGGTGCGCTTTCTCCGGTGATGGCTGACTCGTCGATGGTTGCTAAACCTTCAATAATTTCTCCGTCCATTGGGATCTGGTCGCCGGTTTCACAAAGGAAAATATCACCCAATTTCATATCGGCAGATTTTTTTAAAACCGTTTCTACCTGAAATCCCTGTTTGTTGTCAACAACAACTTTTGCGGGAGTTTCTTCACGGGTTTTTCTCAATGTATCGGCCTGAGCTTTTCCTCTCGCTTCGGCGATGGCTTCCGCAAAATTGGCAAATAAAACGGTGAAAAATAAGATGATAAATACTAAAAAATTATAAGCAAAACTGCCTTGTGATTTGTCACCTGTTAAGCTAAATAAGCTAACAATCAGCATCACGACCGTTCCGATTTCTACCAGAAACATCACGGGATTTTTAAACATAATTTTCGGATTCAGTTTAACGAAAGATTGTTTGATCGCTTCGTTCACCAAATCTTTTTGAAATAATGTCTGAGATTGATTTTTCATTGCTTTGAATGATTTTATTTTTTATTTAAATCATTAAGATTGAGCTAAGGAATTACGTTTAGTAAGAAATATTCAAAGAATATTTTAAACTTAATTGTATGATTATCTTAATATTCTTAACCTCTTAAATCACCTTAATGGTTCAGTTATTTAAATTTTATTTAGAAAAATATTGAAGCTGTTCCGCGATCGGACCCAGAGTCAGTGCCGGGAAGAAAGATAATGCGGCAATCAGAAGAATTACGGCTAAGGTCATCATTCCGAAAGTGGCCGTATCTGTTTTTAATGTTCCGGCACTTTCCGGGATGTATTTTTTCTGGGCTAATAATCCTGCAATCGCGATGGGACCAATAATTGGAATAAATCTTGACAGCAGCAAAACAATTCCTGTTGATATATTCCACCAAAGCGTATTGTCGCCCAGTCCTTCAAATCCGGAACCGTTGTTTGCGGAAGAAGAGGTAAATTCATACAACATCTCACTGAATCCGTGGAAACCAGGATTATTTAATGTTTTAGCTCCGAATTCCGGTAAATAAGCCGTTAAAGCGGTTCCTGCCAAAATTAAGAAAGGGTGAAATAAAGCCACAATCATTGCGATTTTCATTTCTTTGGCTTCAATTTTTTTACCCATAAATTCAGGGGTTCTTCCGACCATCAGACCACTGATAAATACCGCGAGAATGATGAAGATGAAATAATTCAGAATACCGACTCCGCAGCCTCCGTAGAAACAGTTAATCATCATCGCCAGAAGCTGATTCATTCCTGAAAGTGGCATTGTGCTGTCGTGCATCGCATTCACAGAACCTGTGGAAATCACTGTTGTAGCAATGCTCCAATACGCTGAAGCCGCACTTCCGAAACGGATTTCTTTGCCTTCCATTGCGCCGAGATGAGGATCGGTGCCCATTTGGGTAATTAATGGGTTTCCGTTGGTTTCATTAATGACATTTGGAACGGTCAAAGCCAGAAAACCAATGGTCATGATGGTGAAAATCGTCCAGGACAGTTTTCTTTTCTTTAAATAAAATCCAAGTGCAAAAACTAAGGCAAGCGGAATAATCATCTGAGTGACCATTTCGGTCATATTCGTAAGGTAATTCGGGTTTTCAAGCGGATGTGCTGAGTTGGTTCCGAAAAATCCGCCACCGTTTGTTCCTAAATGTTTTATGGCAATAAACGCTGCTGCAGGACCTCTGGAAACATCAACTTTTTGTCCTTCCAGGGTGGTGATATGGTCTTTTCCTTCAAAAGTCATCGGACTTCCGTTGGCTGAAAGAATCAATGCGACAACAATACTGATCGGAACTAAAATTCTGATCATCGATTTAGTGAAAAAATCGTAAAAATTTCCTAATTCCGTCGTTGTTTTGTCTTTAAAAGCTTTGAAAAGTACCGCCATAGCTGCCATTCCTGTTGCTGCCGTTACGAATTGAAGAAACATTAAATAAAGCTGGCTCAAATAACTGACTCCTGTTTCACCTGAATAATGTTGTAAATTACAGTTCACCAAGAAAGAAATGGCTGTATTGAAAGCTAAATCCGGTGACATATTCGGGTTTCCGTCGGGATTTAAAGGAAGCCAGGATTGGTTTAACAAAATAAAAAATCCGATCACAAACCAAACAATATTGATGGTTAACATTGCAAACATGTTCTGTTTCCAGGTCATTTGCTTATTCGGATTGATGCCTGAAATTTTATAAATGAAATTTTCAACAGGCTGAAAAATTTTATCTAAAAAAGTCTTTTTATAACCATAAACATTAGCAATATATTTTCCAAGGAAAATGCCGATAACTAATGTAATGGTGAACATTACTATAATGCCTAAAATTTCTGTATTCATGATTTTTGATTAAAATTTTTCAGGTTTCATTAAAACATAGCAGATGTAAACAAAGGCTAATATTGAAAGGAAAAATAAACTCCACATAATTTTCTATATTTTGTCAAAAAATTCAACAGATTGATATAATATCCAAAATAGTACTACGCATAGCACCAGTAAGCAAAGCATCATCATCTTGTTACGACCAGAATTAGAATGGTGAAAACTACATACGATACCATCAGCAAACTCAGCAATGAGTGCTTCCGTCTTTTGAACGTTTTTCTTGAAATTGTCATTTTTAAAATATTTTATTCTAAAGCCATAATGCCAAAAGAAAGTCCAATTTGATGAAAATTGATTTAAGTTGTTTATTGATAGTGTATTGCGTGTTTTTGAAGTAGTGCCAAAAAATAAAAAAGCCTATCAAAATGATAGGCTCGTTATTAAAATGATAAGATGCTTTAGGCTAAAGACAATAAGCTATAAGCAGGTTTTAGCGAGATAATTTAAACTCTCAAACCCTAAGATTCTCAAACTCTCACACTCAACGAAGTTCGTATTCTTCCAATTTTCGATACAACGTTGCAATCCCGATTTCCAGCAATCTCGCAGCTTCGGCTTTGTTGCCTTTTGTGTATTGTAAAACTTTTAAAATATGCTCTTTTTCTAAGGATCTTATACTTAAAGAATCTTTTTCTGTAGAAATTTTTTCAGAATAATGAGGAAGACTTTCAATATCTAAAACATTGTCATTCATTAATATTAAACTTCTCTCAATCGTATTTCTAAGCTCACGAATATTTCCTTTCCACTCATTTTTTTCTAAGGTTTTGTAATATTCGGGAGTGACCTGAACGTTGGAAATATGTAATTTTTGAGAAAAAACATCTATAAAATTTTTCGCCAAAGCCTTCAAATCCTCTTTTCTTTCACGAAGCGCAGGAAGCCTGATTTCAAAAATATTTAATCTAAAGTAAAGATCTTCACGAAAATGTCCCTGCTTAATTTCCTCTTCCAGATCACGATTTGTCGCGGCAATCAATCGAAAATCAGATCTTGAAACTTTGGTTTCACCCATTTTGATGAACTCTTTAGTTTCTAAAACGCGCAATAATTTTGCCTGAAGTTCGATCGGCATTTCACCAATTTCATCTAAAAATAAAGTTCCGCCATTAGCTTCTTCTATCAACCCTTTTTTCTCTTTTATAGCTCCCGTAAAGGCTCCGGCTTTATGTCCGAAAAGTTCGCTTTCCAGAATTTCTTTACTAAAAGCAGAGCAGTTTATTGCCACAAAATTATTTTTCTTCCTATCACTTCCTTCATGAATAGCGTTCGCGAAAACCTCTTTTCCGGTTCCTGTTTCGCCTGTTAAAAGGACGGTTGCATCGGTTAAAGCTACTTTTTCTGACAGTTTTTTAGCCTGAAGAATTAAAGGTGAATTTCCGATAATCGCTTCAAAGCCTTTTTGATAAGAACTTTTCTGAACAATTTTAGATTTGTTATCTTTTACTTTTTCCAAGGCTTTATACACCAACGGAATAATTTTCTCGTTATCGTCACCTTTTACTAAATAATCGTAAGCTCCGTTTTTCATCGCCTGAACTGCATCCGTAATATTCCCGAAAGCGGTCATCAGAATGATTTCCAGGTGAGGATATTTTGCTTTGATGGATTTTATAAGATCAACGCCGAATGCATCGGGAAGCCGAACGTCGCTTAGAACGACATCAAAATCATATTGTTCCAGCATCGTCATTGCCGAACGCGCGGTGGAGGCTTCTTTTACGTTAAAATTTTCTTGGGAAAGGATCATTCCTAATAATTTCAGGAGCTTGATCTCGTCATCGATGATCAGAATGTTTCCGTGCATGGTGTGGTTTTTTGGAAAGCTTCTGCAAACTTAGAGAATTATTTTGGATAAAAATAAAGAAAGATAGCGTAGGAGGGTTTGAGGGTTTTAGGGTTAATGAGTTGGAGAATATTTCATTAGGATTATTGCATTATTTTCGCTTTCTAAATTTTCATTTATTTCTACAAAACCAATTTTTTTATAAAGATAATAAGCTTTTTCGTTGGTGACTTTTACTTCAAGAAAGATATCAATAACTCCAAAATTTTTGTTTGATTCTTCAATGGTTCTTTCAATTAAAAAAGTTCCAATATTATTGCCTTGAAATTCTGATTGCACGTACATTTCATAAATATTTCCATTACAGTTTTCATCTTTAACAAAAGTGCATATTCCAATCAGTTGGTCTTCGTGAAAAGCTCCGACCACAAATCTTTCTTTTGTCTGATTTTCAATATCAGATTCAATTCTTAATTTTTCATCTTTTACAGCTTCTTCATAGCTCACGCCAAAAGATTCGGGGAATTTTTGTAGGCTTTCCAGTCTTATATTTCGGTAGCGTTTACTTTCTTCGGGAATTAATTTTCGGTATTGGATATTCATTTTTATAGGACTAAATCGTGGGTTGACGGACAATTTTGTTTACTGTAAATTAAAACTATAGATGCAATAATAAGGAATTTTCAATTTGTTCTTTTCTGAATCCTTACATTTGTATACATTCTGATTTGTTAAGAATGAAAATGAGTTTATTTATGACGGACAAAACATACGACGAAGCACTTCATATTGATAAAAATAATTACGAATATATCACCATTTCCAACGACGAAAATAAGGTAAGAATCTATACTTTAAAGAATGGTTTAAAGGTTTTTCTTGCGCAGAATTTCGATGCTCCGAGAATTCAGACCTATATTCCGGTGAGAACGGGAAGTAATAATGATCCTTTTGATAATACCGGTTTGGCGCATTATCTTGAGCACATGATGTTCAAAGGGACGTCTAAAATGGGAACTCATAACTGGGAAAAGGAAAGTGAGTTATTAAACCAGATTTCTGATTTGTACGAAGCTCATAAAGCAGAACCAGATATAGAAAAAAAGAAAGAAATCTACAAAAAAATAGATGAGGTCTCTCAGGAAGCGAGCCAGTTTGCGATTGCCAATGAATATGATAAAGCAATTTCTTCGATGGGAGCTACGGGAACAAACGCCCATACCTGGTTTGATGAGACAGTTTATAAAAATAATGTTCCGAATAATGAGCTTGAAAAATGGCTGAAGGTTGAAAAAGAACGTTTTTCCGAATTGGCATTAAGACTTTTTCACACTGAGTTGGAATCGGTGTATGAGGAGTTCAACAGAGCGCAGGATAATGACACGAGATTGGTGAATTATGAGCTGATGGACGCGCTTTTTCCGACACATCCCAACGGCCAGCAGACGACTTTAGGAAATGCTGAACATTTGAGAAATCCTTCTATGATAGCGATTCATAAGTATTTTGATGAATATTATGTTCCCAATAATTATGCGATGGTTTTGGTGGGTGACCTGGAGTTTGACGATACTATTCAGTTGGTAGATCAGTATTTTGGAACTATTCCTTACAGAGAATTACCTGCAAAAAAAGCTGTTGTTGAGAAACCCATGACGGAAATTGTAAAAAGAACCGTACAGAGTCCTACAACAGCCAGAATTCAGCTGGCGTGGAGAACAGATAGCTATGGTACGAAAGAGGCAATGCTGGCGGATATTGTGGTGAATATTTTAAGTAACAGGGGAGAAGCGGGGTTGATGGATTTAAATATCAATCAGACTCAGAAATTACTCTGGGGACAGGCTTTTTCGGTAGGTTTAAAGCAATATGGATATTTTTCACTTTTTGCCGTTCCAAAAGAAACACAGACTTTGGATGAAGCGAAAGATTTGGTGTTGGAACAAATCGAATTAGTGAAAAAAGGAGCGTTTCCAGACTGGATGCTTCCTGCGATTATCAATGATTTTAAACTGCAGCGTATGAAAGCGTTGGAAACGGCCGACGGGCTGGCGACCAACCTTTACGACACCTATATCAAAGGCAGAACTTGGCAGCAGGAACTGAATGAAATGGATGAATATTCACAGTTCACTAAACAGGAAGTGGTAGATTTTGCCAACGATTTTTTTAAGGATAATTATGCTATTGTTTATAAAGAAAAAGGCATTAACGATAAATTATTAAGAGTTGATAATCCGGGGATTACACCGATCAAGATCAATCGTGAGGCGCAATCTGAATTTTTAAAAGAAATTTTAGACGAAAAAACAGAAGATATTCAGCCTGAATTTATTGATTATGATAAAGAAATTCAGACCGATTTAATTAAAGATAAAAAAGTAAGTTTCGTTAAAAATAAATATAATGATATTGCTCAGGTGTATTTTATTTTTCCTTTCGGGACAGATCACGACAGAGATTTAGGAATTTCTACCCAGATTTTGGAATATTTGGGAACGAGCCAGTTTTCACCTGAAGATCTTAAAAAAGAATTCTTTAAAATCGGAGTAAACAATGCCTTTAAAATAAGTAATGACCAAATCATCATTTCGTTGAGTGGTTTGGAAGAAAATATTGAAAAAGGAATTGAGCTGCTTCAGCATTGGATGCATGATGTAAAGCCGGATCAGGAAGTTTATCAGCAGTTTGTAGAAACGGTTCTTGAAAATCGTGCGGCGATGCGAAAAGATAAAAACAGCATTATGAAAGCGTTGGTAAATTATACCAAACTGGGCTCATCATCGCGTTTTAGAGATATTATTTCAAAAGAAGATCTTGAAAATTCTAATGTTGAGGTTTTCACGGACAGAATGAAAAAGCTGTTCAGCCTTCCTTATCAGATCTTTTTCTATGGTAGAAATTTTGAAAATTTTAAATCATATATCGGAAATTCGATTGAAAATGCAAAGCTTGAGATTCCTGAACCTAAACACTATCCGGAACCTGAAACCAAAGGAAATGTGTACTTTACGGATTATGACATGGTGCAGATAGAGATGAGCAAAGTGGGAAGAGGGCATTTTGTAAATACAGGGAATTTTGGAAAAATCAATGTTTTTAATGAATATTTCGGAAGAGGTTTGTCCTCCATTGTTTTCCAGGAAATCCGTGAGAGTAAGAGTTTAGCGTATTCTGCTTACGTTTCTTATGCTGCTAATTCAGAATTGGGACATCCTGATTATATTACAACTTATATCGGAACCCAGCCGGATAAACTGCAAATTGCCGTGGATACGATGGATGATCTGATGAATGAGCTTCCGGAAGTTACCAGTCAGTTTGAAAATGCTAAAAATGCAGCATTAAAACAAATTGCTTCAACTAGAATTACGAGAACGAATATTTTCTTCAATACTTTAAAGTTGAAAAAATTAAACATTTCTCACGATTTCAGGAAAGATATTTATCAGCAGATTGAACAGCTGAAATTTGAAGATGTTAAGGAGTTTTATCAGACTGAGATAAAACCAATACATTTTAACACCGCCATTATAGGTAAAAAAGAAAACCTGAATATGGAGGCGGTTAACCAAATGGGGACCTTCACCGAAGTCAGTATAAAAGATATTTTCGGACATTAAAAAAACAGGCTGTTTCAATGGAGACAGCCTATTTTTTTTTGACAATTTTATTTTAATAATGAGTTGTTTGGTAAGCTTCAACCAGCTTATCCAGAAAGGTGTACAGCTTTTCATTCATTTCCTTAAAATCAAAACTTTTGATTTTGTCAGGCGTTTGAACGAATTGATGTTCCGTATTATTTATTAAAAATTCACGATCCGTTTCTATCATTAAATCAATAACTTCAGGAGTAAATTCCATATGACATTGAAATCCGTAGACAAGATCAGAATATTTAACAATCTGTCTCGGGCAACCTTTACTTGTTGCCAGAATTTGAGCATTTTCAGTAAGTCCCGGCATATCATTATGCCAATGTCCGACGGAAATTATTTCACCAAAATCATTGATTTTATCATCTTTTATACCGTTTTCCGTTAATTGAATAGGAAATACACCGATTTCTTTTTCCGGACTGTTTCCAAATGTTGCCCCGAAAGATTCTCCTATCAGTTGTGCCCCGAGACAGGCTCCTACAACAGCTTTTCCTGAATTTATAGCTTTTTGTATCAATGCTATTTCTGCCTGAGCATCAAAATGCGGACATTCATTTTTTGTAGTGGCAGGATCCTGAGGTCCGCCCAGAATAATCAAAACATCAATAAAATCTACGCTTTCGGGCAAAGGATTATTTTCATACACTTTTGAAAAGGTAGAAGTGTAATTTCTTTCATTCGCCCAGTTCAGATAAGCGCCCGGAGCTTCGAAGCTTTCATGTTGTATAAAATGGATATTCATTTTGAGAATTTGAAATGATAAATTAATCTAAATTTTTAACAAATTAATGAAAATTTTTTAGGCTGATAAAGTTGAACTTTTTACCTTCGATAATATGAGTTCCAGATCTGAAATTTCCTTTTCTGTTAAGGGTTGTAGAGGTGATCTTAATTTTCCGCCATTTTCACCTAAAATATTTAAACCTGCTTTAACGGCTCTTGGCAAACCTTTTTCAACAATATATTTCAACAGTTCAAATTGCTTGTAAAAAATTTTCTGTGCTTTTTCCAAGTCATTACTTTGAACAGCGTCGTATAAGGCAATATTCAATTCAGGGATAAGATTGGGAGCGGCTGTGCACCAACCTGTTGCTCCTGCTGAAAAAGCAGCCAGTGCCAAAGGATTTGAACCGTTGTAAAAAGCCACATCTTCCCCCAGTTCTTTCTTCAGGTAATGCATTCTCTGAATGTCTCCCGTACTTTCTTTAATCATCGTCACATTCGGAATCTGAAGCAGCTTTTTTAATAAAGACGGTGACATATCTACACCTCCTGTTGCCGGATTATTGTAAGCCATGATCGGAATCGATATTTGAGAAGCGACCGTGTCATAATGTTTGATAATTTCGTCATCGGTCAGTTTCCAGTAACTCATCGGGATGATCATAACAGCTGTAGCACCTGCTTTTTCAGCAAATTTCGCATGATAAACTGTTTTCTCAGTCGTTAGATTAGAAACCCCAACCAACGTCGGAATTCTTCCGTTAACCTGTTGAATGGTAGCCTCTGTGATGGCTTCTTTTTCTTCATCAGTCAGGTATGGTAAAACTCCGGTGCTTCCTAGTGGAGCAATGGCATGAGAACCAGAACTGATCAAACGTTCCGTTAATTTTTTAAATAAAGGAATGTCTACTTTTTCCGCTTCGTCAAAAGGCGTGATAGGATAGGAGATCACTCCTTTTAATGGTACATTTTTCATATTTTTCTCAGTTTAAATTAAAATTATAAGTCTCTGCCTTCTTCTTCTCTTAGAGCAACACCCAAATTTTGTAACTGTGGTGCATTTTCGCAGGCGATGTATTTTGCAGATTCTGTATCGCTTGTATTTTGATGTCTGTGCCACGCCCAAGACGGAATGTAAACGGCATCTCCTGCTTCCCATTCTATACGTTCGTCCTCAACTTCTGTCCAGCCTTTACCTTCGATCACGTATAAAACGGTTTCATAAGTGTGTCTGTGGCGGTTCGTTCTCTGTCCGGGTAATAATCCTCCGATGGTCATGCTTACATTTTTACTCGGAAGATCTACAAAGAATACAGGATGTTTTCTTTCTGTTGAAAACTGGTTGTGTTCGCCTGCATTTTCCACATTTTTATGAATTAAATGCGAAGGTTTTTTGTATTCTGGTCTTGCAAAAGTCTGATGAAAATCTTTTGAACTAAATTGTTTTTTGTCAGTACCTTGTGTACCGTTTTCTGTGTTTGACATGTTAGTAAATATTTATTTGTTACTGCATTATTGCATGACAAAATTAGAGTAACTTTGGACTGTTTATATATTGCAGTTTTAATAAAAATAGGTAGTCCAGATGTTAAGACCTTGGAAAGTAGAAATTCAGATCAATTATAATTCGGAAAAGGCAGTTTATTTGCAAATTGCCGATGCGGTGATTGATGATATTCAATCCGGAAGATTGAAAAAAGGAACAGCCTTGCCCGGAAGCCGGAAACTGGCTGAAGATTTGAAAGTGAACCGAAATACTATCGTTGAAGCTTTAAATGTCTTACTGAATGAAGGCTGGTTGGTATCTTTAGAAAGAAAAGGAACTTTTGTTGCGGAAAATTTACCAACGATAAAAGGAGCCGTTTCTCATCAAAAAAAGAATAATGAACAGCTGCAAAAACAGCTTTTCAGAATTAATTTTGACGATGGATATCCCGATAGTGCGATTGCGCCGGTTACCGAATTGGCGAGGGCTTACCGACAAATTTTTAACCGAAAGGCAAAGTGGCAATTGATGGGCTATACCAGTGAATATGGTGATTTGGAATTTCGAAAAGCCATCGTTCAAATGCTGAATCACCACAGAGGGCTGCATACCGATGAAAATTCGATGTGCATTACCCGTGGAAGCCAGATGGCGATGTATCTTACCGCTCAGTCTTTGATTGAAAAAAATGATATTGTATTGGTTGAAAATCCGGGTTATCGTCCGGCTTGGAAGGCTTTTGAAAAGGCTGGAGCAACTCTTTTGCCGGTGCGTGTTGATGAGGATGGATTGATGATTGAAGATGTTATCCATTATTTGAAAATTCATAAAAATATCAAAGCGATTTACACCACACCGCATCATCAATATCCGACCACGGTAACACTGAGTTTACAGCGTCGTCTGGAGCTGATAAAGCTTTCCAACGAATATGGATTTACGATTATTGAGGACGATTATGATAATGAATTTCATTTTGGATACCGTCCTGTATTGCCGTTGGCGAGTTTTACAGAACTACAGAATTATGTGTATATCGGCACGATGAGCAAAGTGGTGGCTCCGGCGTTGAGAATTGGTTATCTGATCAGCAATAATCAGGATTTTATTAAAAAAGTAGGGGATCTAAGAAAGATTATCGATGTGCAGGGCGATACGATTATGGAGCAGGCGGTTTTACAGCTTATTCAGGACGGGACGATTAAAAGACATCTGAAAAAAGCCCTGAATTATTACAGATCTAAGCGGGATTTTACCGCACAAAAACTTCAGGAATTTTTAAAAAATAAAGCAGATTATTCAATGCCAGAAGGCGGAATGGCATTTTGGATTGTTCCCAAAAATAAAACCGATTGGGATCATATAGATTGCGAACTTCAAAAGAAAAGTATTAAAATTCTCAATCCAAACAGTTTTAGTTTTGATAATCAAATCAACGGTTTGCGCCTAAGCTATGGCTCACTTCCCAAAGAAAGTTTAGAAGAAACCATCAAAGCGCTGTCTGAGTTATTGTAAATTAGGTCATTGCACAATCGCCGTCGCCATCCTGAAAGTTAGGATTAAAATTTTCGGGAAGCTTTTGAATAAGCTCTTTATGAAACATATATCGTCTTTCGATAATTCGTTCGTGGATTTTTGGGAAATTTTTAACCAATTCAATTGTTTGGTTTAAATCATTTTGATAATTGGTTAAGGTAATGACTTTATTTTTTACAATAAAATAGCTTAAAAAATTAACAAATTTCTCCAAATCGGTTTTCGAAAATAAATAAGGAATTTTTAAATGCCCGTCTCTTAAAAGTAAAAGCGAACAGGTTGTCAATTGATTATTGTCGTAAATTTTTATCCAGAAATATTTGAATTCTTTTGAATAACTCGAAAACAAATATTTTTCATCTTTGATATTGCCTTCTAAAACCCATGGATTTTCTATTAGCGAGTTGATTTCAGAAGCATTTCGATTGTTTTCAAATTGATTTAAAAAAGTAGTGCTTTCAGAATCAATCGTATTCAAAACTTCAAATTTGAAATCAGGTTTTTTAACGAAACAGTTTTTTACTGATATCAATGAATTAGCGACTGAATCTGCAAGATTGAAAACTGGTTTTAAAGATTGAGTATTCGGTTTTTTGGTCGGAATAATATTCGCAAAATCTGTTTGAAAATAATATCGTTTTCCATTTTTAGGTTGAATGTATTGAAACAGTCCGATTTTATTATACAAGCTTTCTGCTTCTTTCGTAAATTCAGTGATGGCAATTTCTCCGTTGTATTCTTCAAAAGCTCTGTTTAAAAGGCTTTGCGCAATTCTTTTTCCACGAAATTTATTGCTGATAAATAAAGTACTCAACCATGCATAATTGAATTTTTTTCCTTCAACCATGAAATTATCAGGAAAACATCCTAAATATCCGGCTAATTCATCATCTTCAAAAGCTAAAATTAGTAAGGTTTGATCTTCATCTGCTTTCGGATTTTCTATATGAGATTTTGCTCTGTGCTCAGTAATCGGAAGAAAGTCATACTTCTTGAAATCGCCGCTGGAAATAAATTCTGCCAGCTGCTTTTTATGTAAGGTTTTAAGATGTATCATTTTCTCACAATTTTATTTTTATTAATGAGTTTTTTCAATTTGAAGTAAGCCAATTCTTTTTTTAGTAATTTTTCTGCAGATTCGCCCATTTCCATGGGGATTCTGTGAAAATGTTTATCTGTACTGTCAAACTTAATTCCTGCACTTCCGAACGTACAAAAGAGTTCTTTATTGTTTTGCAAGCCATCAAAAAAATCTTTATTCACACCAAAATCAGTAAACGGAAAAGCAAAAATTTCATACAGAAAATTATTTTCTTTTAGATATTTAAAGGTTTTGTTTGTGGTTTCAAGTTGTTCAGATAGTGACAATTGATTATACAGGGGATGATCCCAACTGTGAGAAGATATTCCGAATCCTTTTTGAGTTAAATTATTTAACTGATTGGTGGTTAAGTAAGGATTTTGTTCTTTTAAATAAGAATCGAAATTAATTTCAAGGATTTCTCCCAATCGGTTTAAAATATCCGTTTGAGCATATTTAATTTTTAAAACCTGCTGTTTTAGATCTTCATTAGAAGAAAGAATCGTATAGATTTTAGGATCAATATTTTTATTTTTCTCAAGTTCATTAATAATTAAACTTGCTTTACATCGATACATCAGGTCTTGATTATCAATAAATGCAGGATTAATAAAATTGATCGCATAAATTCCTTTTCTTTCTAAAATAGGAACTGCGATGTCATAAAACTCTCTGAAACCATCATCGAAAGTTAATAAGGCAATTTTCTTTTTTGGTTTAAAATTTCCATTTACGAAATCTTTAAACTCACTCCAGTTGATAAACTGAAAATGCTTTGAAAGATAATCAATATCTTCTTCAAATTGTTTTACATTTTTGTATTGGATAACTTTATTGATGTGCGCTAAATTATCATCTGAAACACAATGATAAACGGGCAAACAGCAATCTAAAGGAAATGAATTTTCAATATCTTCCTTCTCAAATGATGCTAAAAAATTAATGATCTTTTCTTTCATTTCTGTGTTTCAAAAATAAAAAAGAATCTATTTAAACTCATTAAAAAATTTAAATAGATTCTATAATTTATCGTTAAAAAATTACTTCACAACTTTCATTTCATCAATCAGCCATTTAGAATCGGCAAATTTATCGATGATGAAAAGAATATATTTGGTGTCTACCATGATATTTCGGCTGAAACGAGGATCATAATTAATGTCGCTCATCGTTCCTTCCCATTGTCTGTCGAAGTTCAATCCTACCAAATTTCCGTTGGCATCCAGAGCCGGACTTCCTGAGTTTCCGCCTGTTGTATGGTTGGTAGCCGTGAATCCTACAGGTACATCTCCAGATTTATCCTTATAATTTCCGTAATCTTTTTTGTTGTAAAGATCAATCAGTTTTTTTGGAACATCAAACTCATAATCTCCTGGCACATATTTCTCGATAACACCCGCCAAATGCGTCTGATAATCGTAAGAAACAGCATCTCTAGGGGAAGAACCTTTCACTTTTCCGTAGGTTACACGAAGCGTAGAGTTAGCATCCGGGAAGAATTTTCTGTCTTTATCCGTCGACATTTGCTGTGCCATATATGTTTTTTGCAAAGCATCAATCTTAGTCTGAAGAGACGCGAATTGAGGATCTGCCGTTTTCATATAAGTATCTCTCATCGCTGTGTAAAGCTGATAAATAGGATCTTTTTTCAATGTTTTGATCAATTTATCCTGATTAGAGAATGCTTTGTCGATATCGGTTGATAAAGAAGCTCCGTTTACCGCTGTTCTTCCTGTGATGATCGAGTTTTTAGAAGATTCTTCGATCGTTGTGATGTTTTGAGCTTCGTTTTTCAACTTATCAAAACCTGCTGGTAAAAACTGAGAAGCTGTTTTGTTGGCGTAAAGTGCTAATAATTTAGCGGTTACCTTAGAATCCAATTCGGCGCTGTAATCTTTGTAGAATGAAGATAATTTGCTTTTTACTTTTGCCAATTCCTTTTCATCCATTCTGCCTGCTTCAACCGCTGTAACGTAATTATAATAATCGCCAGCAACCTTTAAAGTCTCTGCATTTCTGATCACTTCCGTATAATATGCGTTGTTTAACGCATACGGAGCCTGATCATTATATAATTTGTTGATTTGATCTAAAGTAGATTTGATCTCATGATTTTTAGCCACCAAAGAACCTTCATACATCACTTTTTTCTGAACAGCGTTTGATTTTTTCAAACCTTCCACTTCGCCGATCCATTTTTTCCAGTAATTGGCTACAGAAGCATATTTTGAAGCATATTTAATACGTGTGGCATCGTCAGCACGCATTTTTTCGTCCAATGTTTTTAAGGCAACATCTCTTACGGCAATTCTCGCAGGATCGATTTCTGTCATGATCTTTTCAACCGCGATCGCAGGAAGATATTCCGTTGTTCTGCCGGGGAATCCGAATACGAAAGTGAAATCGTTTTCTGTTTTATCCTTGATGGAAACCGGAAGATAATGCTTCGGAACATAAGGAACGTTGTCTTTTGAATATTCCGCAGGTTTGTTGTTTTTATCGGCATAAATTCTGAACATCGAGAAATCTCCCGTATGTCTTGGCCAAACCCAGTTGTCGGTATCAGACCCAAATTTTCCGATGCTTTGTGGTGGTGCACCTACCAAACGAATATCTTTAAACGTTTCGATGGTAAAAGCATAATATTTATTTCCGTAATACATTGGTTTTACAGAAATTGATTGAAATTGTTCTGTTTTCTGAGAATTTTTATAGATCTCGATATTCTTAGCAATCTGCTTTGCAAGTTCAGGCTCTACAAGGTTGTCTGTACCTTCTAAAATTTGATTGGATACTTCTTTAATATCTACAATAAAATCTACCGTTACTCCGGGATTTGGAAGTTCTCCGGTCATATTTTTAGCCCAGAAACCGTTTGATAAAAGGTCGTTCTGAACCGTAGAATGTGCCTGAATCTGCCCATATCCACAGTGGTGATTCGTTAATAATAGCCCTTTTGGCGAAATGATCTCCGCAGTACAGCCTCCGTTGAATTGTACCACAGCATCTTTTATGCTCGCTTTCTGAGTATTGAAGATGTCTTTAGCAGAGATTTTCATTCCCAAGTCCTTCATTTCCTTTTCATTCAGCTCTGTAGGAATCCACATTCCTCCGTATTGTTGCGCAAAAGCCATTGCAGCCGGCAAAAGAAATACAGATAAAAGTATCTTTTTTGTCATAATCAAAATTTTGCCCAATTTACGAAGAAAATACGAGTTCAGGGGTTTAAAGTTTTTAGTTTAAAATTTTCATTATGAAATTTTCAAATTTATGATTTAGTTTAAGCTAAAAATATTCGTTTATTCATTTAAAAACTGGTTAAAAGTATATTGATAAAATCTTTGTAGTCAAGAATGTTTATATCCAAAAATTTTGAGCCAAAAACTCTGAACATTAAATTTAAAACCTTTTATCGGCTTAATTTTTGTTCATTTAGAAACACACTAAATATTAATATATCTAAATTTAATTATCATGAACGCACCAAAAATCTTAGGAATCGCAGCCATTGTTCTGATGGTTTCCTGTACGCAAAAAGACAAAAATCCGGAGGTAAATCCGAAAACAGACCCGATGGCCATCCAGACCCCGATGGATACAGTTGCTGTTGATACCGCGAAAACTTCAGATAATTTTGAAAACTCGCTGGATTGGCAGGGAACCTATGAGGCTGTAGTGCCCTGTGCTGACTGTCCGGGGATTAAGACGGTGGTCACTTTAAATAAAGACCGAACGTTCAGAATTTCAGAAGAATATCTGGAGAGAAAAGGGATCAGTGAGGAAAAAGGAACTTTTGAGTGGGATGCCGGGGGAAGTGTCATTACTTTAAAGGGGAAAAATACTCATTATAAATATAAAGTCGGCGAAAACACGATCACGCAGCTGGATATGAGCGGAAAGCCGATTGATGGACCTAATAAGAAATTGTATGTTTTCACAAAGAAATAATGGTAAAGGCGAAAGCCTTTATTTTTTTGTCTAAAATTGGTAGGCAATAATTTTTTCATCAGCCATTAACGCCCGAATCAAGGTTTCATGGTGAGTATTTTTACCTGTTAATCTCCATGTTGTAGCAAGATTTCCTTGGGTGTATTGCTGTCTGATCATTAACATTTTTAAATGATGTTCTTTAAATAATTCTTCGCAATGCCCGATGTACTGCGAACTTTCCACAGCAATTTTATATTCTCGAATTTTATGATGATTGTCGATATAATTCTGTAAATACGTAAGCGAACTTAAAATTAATAAGACCAAAACGGTTCCGAGAAGAGAAAGGTAGACATATCCCGAACCGACTGCCATTCCGATTGAGGCGGTTGCCCAAATGGTGGTTGCAGTGGTAATTCCGTCGATTTTATTATCACCTTTAAAGATAACTCCTGCACCTAAAAAACCGATTCCGGTAATGATATTGGCTGCCAGACGATCCGGATTCTGTATCCCTATTTTAATAGAAAGAATGGTAAAAAGGCAGGATCCGAAGCAGACTAAAATAAAAGTCCTCAAACCTGCAGATTTGTTTCGGTATTCCCTTTCAGCACCGATAAACAGACCTAAAATTACTGAAATAAATATCAGTAACAGTTCATTTTGAACAACATAGTGATCTTTTAAAAAATCCATGACTAAAATTTGACTTGAATGGAATAAAATTACAATAAATACGATCAGTTTCAAAACTTGGAGAGAAATTGTTTAGATGTATTTTCTGCCACGAATGCACCAATATTTTTATTTCCCACAGATACACGGATTTTCACAGATGATGCTGCTGATCAATTTTTGCTTAATCTTCGTGATCTTTTATAAGTAAAACAGCTTGGTGATACTTAAAACGGAAGTTATCAAAAAACTTGGTGAGGCTTTGTGTTCACGATGTAAAGTGTAAGGAAAAGAATCTGCATCATTCGCAAAATCTGCGAGAGCAAAAAATTTCATCTTACATGATCTAAACTTTTTTGCCTAGTCTCCAACTTTTGTACTTGATTCAATAAATACCCCAATGGAAGAGTATTTAAAATAACAAAAGAAGACTGCCTTAAAAAAGACAGCCTTCAAAGAAAGGATATTAAAAAAAACTATTTTGTTATGAATCTCTGTGTGGATACTTTCTTTTGGAAAATTATTCTGAGCATGTAATTTTTGTTGGAAAGTTCAGAAATATTCATTGAATTTTGTTTGGAGCAACCAGTCCGTACAATTTTTCCTCAAGCATCGAACATTTCGGCTCAAAGAATTTTATCTTTTGATATGCGCAAGAAAGAGCGCTGACAGATAGGTGTTTTTTCATGGTTTAGTGATTTGGTTTGATAAATGTACAAATAAAATTGTATTGTTAATGAAATTTAAAATTTAGTTTTTATTTTAAATTTTTAAAGTTTATTTTTTGAAATGTATCTAATGATATTTAGGATTTTTAATTAAATTGTAAATTTTACTGAGTGTCACAAAAAAAGACTGTCTGAAAAAGACAGTCTTTGTATGTTTGATATGTATATTATATATTATTGTTTCTCAATAAGGTCTAAAAACTGCTGTTCATCGAGAATTTCAATCGTTCCGATATCCTGGGCTTTCTTGAGTTTACTTCCTGCTTTTTCGCCAACAACTAAGAAATTTAGGTTTTTGGAAACTGCTGATATATTTTTTCCGCCGTGTTTTTCTACCATTTCCTCGGCTGCCTCTCTTGTGAATAACGATAATTTTCCGGTGAAAAGGAAGGTCTTTCCTTCTAAAACATTCGATACAACTTCGTTCGTACTTTCTCCTTTTTCCAATTGGACACCGTAAGATTTTAGTCTTTCAATCATCAGGATATTTTCGGAATTGGCAAAGAAATCAACAATGCTTACCGCGATCTTGGTTCCGATATCTTCAACCTGACAAAGTTCTTCTACGGTTGCATTTTTCAGTTCGTCAATCGTAGAGAAATTTTTAACTAATTTCTTTGCAACGGTTTCCCCAACGTGCTTTATTCCGATTCCGTACAACACTTTTTCGAAAGCGATTTCTTTTGATTTTTCAATTCCGGAGATGATATTCTGAGCCGATTTTTCTGCCATTCTTTCCAACGGAAGAATTTGTTCTTTCGTTAAAGCATAAAAATCAGCAGGATTTTCAATCAATCTTTCTCTGTAAAGCTGTTCGATGGTTTCGCTTCCTAAATTATCAATATTTAAAGCTTTTCGGGAAACATAATGAATCATTCTTCCCACAACCTGCGGCGGACAGTGTAAATCATTCGGACAGAAGTGGATCGCCTGATCTTCAATTTTTACCAGTGCAGTTCCGCATTCCGGACAGTTTTTGATGTATTCGATTTCCTTGCTCTCTTCGGTTCTTTTCTCTGTGTTTACCCCAACGATTTTAGGAATAATTTCACCTCCCTTTTCAACATATACGAAATCATTTTCATGCAAATCGAGCTTTTTGATGATATCTTCATTATGCAAAGACGCTCTTTTTACAATCGTTCCGGCTAATAAAACAGGCTTCAGATTGGCAACCGGAGTAATCGCTCCCGTTCTTCCGACCTGATAAGAAACACTTTGTAATTCGGTTTCCACTTTTTCTGCTTTAAATTTATAAGCCATTGCCCAACGGGGAGATTTTGCTGTGTATCCAAGTTGTCTTTGTTGTTTTAATGAGTTGACTTTTAAAACAATACCGTCAATTTCAAAAGGTAAATTGTGTCTTTCAACATCCCAGAAATTGATGAATTCTTTCACCTCATTCAAAGTAGAGCACAATTTTGCCTGCTGAGACGTTTTGAAACCCCAGCCTTGCGCTTTCTGAAGCAATTCCCAATGCGATTCTGCCGGAATGTCTTCTGAAATAAACTGATACAAAACAGATGATAGACCGCGTTTTCTCACCTCACCGCTGTCCTGCATTTTCAAACTTCCGCTTGCCGTATTTCGGGGATTCATAAAGGGGTCCAAACCTTCTTCTTCACGCAGTTTATTGATTTTGTCGAAATTTTTTCTGGTTAAATAAATTTCACCACGCATAAAGAAATGTTCAGGAAAGTCACCTTTCAATTTTAACGGAATATCAGAGATTGTTCTTACGTTTCCTGTAATTTCATCACCCTGAAAACCGTCGCCACGTGTTACGGCCTGAACTAGTTTTCCGTTTTCGTACAGAATAGAGATCGAAGCCCCGTCATATTTTAATTCTGCAACAAACTCCACCGGCTCATCGATGGTTTTAATGATTCTTTTTTCCCAGTCTTCAAGATCATCAAAATCATAAGAATTATCCAAAGAATACATTCTGAACTTATGCTGAACGGTCGGGAAAACTTTTGTAATTCCACCGCCAACACGTACGGTAGGAGAGTTTTCATCATAAAATTCGGGATGTTTGGCTTCCAGATCACGAAGTTCTTCGAGTAACATATCGAAGTCATAATCTGTGATCGTAGGCATATCCAGAAGGTAATAATTTTCATTATGCTGATGAAGCTCTTTTCTAAGTTCTTCTATTTTTTGTTGAATGTTTTCAGGCATTGTAATTCTATCTTTTGAGCAAAAATAACTAAACTAACTTGAACTCTATGAAAAAAAATCAGCTTAATGGGTTGGAAGATTAAGAGCCTGTTTAAAATTTTACCGTTTTATTTATTATCCTTAATGAAGTTGATCTTTGCTCCATTTTGATGCTCTTTTGAGCGTATTTTTCACTTCCTATTTTTGATTTAGCCCGCTAAATCTGCAAACACGAAGCAAAAAATCCATCTCAAAATAGCTATAAAAATTTTTGGCAATAAAATTTAAGCAGCCTCTAAATGATATCGTGAATGGTGAATTTTGCTACGCAATTGAATTTTTACGTAAGATAAAATTGACTATTGACCATTGACTTGAGGAAATTCATTATTTATGATAAGTGTTTCTTTAATATACTGAAAATAAGTGAATTAATGTCGAATTTGCGTTGGATTAATTCCATTTAAAAAATAGGAGAATTAAATAGGTTACGAAAATTAAAAATTGGTAACACAGCTTAATAAACTGAATATGTAAGGGATAAACGGATTGTTTAAATTCTGTTAACATAAAATTATAATATTGTTTAAAAAATGTTAAAATTCACTTAAAGGGGAGCGGAAGAAAGTCGTGATACCTTTGCACTCAGCTAATTTGAAGACATGAGAAAAGTAAAGATTGTATTAGGATTATTATTTTTAAGCTTTGGGACACTGGCTTATGCACAGACTACCCAGGCTTCGATTGTAGGAAAGGTAACCGCTGCCGGAAGTATGGCTCAGGAAAAGATGAAAGTTACGATTGTGAATGAATCTACAGGATTCAAAACAGAAACGGAAACCAATTCGAAAGGAGAGTATATTTTCAAAGAAATTCCTTTGGGTGGACCGTATACGGTTATTGTCAATGATGAAAAAAAGGAAGGGTACAATGTTAATTTTGGTGATCAGGTAACGGTAAACCTTAATTTAGGTGACAACAAGGAAAAGAGAATAGAAGAAGTAGTTATTACCGGAAATCTAAAAAATAAGATCGGTAATTTAGGAGCAGCAACAGCTATAACCGCAAAAAATATCGGAATTCTACCGGTGAACGGAAGAAATTTCAATAACCTTACCGAGCTTTCTCCACTGAGTGGAAAAGGGGGAAATTTATCTGGACAGTTGGGATCTTCCACCAATTTTACAATAGACGGGATGACGGCGAAAAATCCTACGTCCGCAGGTTCTACCACAAGCCGAAGCGGAGCTCCTTTTTCTATCTCTATTGAGGCGGTTCGAGAATTTAAAATTACCACCAACCAATACGACGTTACGCTGGGAAGAAGCGGTGGTGGTACGGTAAGTGCAGTAACGAAGTCCGGAACCAATAAGTTTTCGGGAAGTGCCTGGGAATATTTAAGAACCAACTGGCTTTCGAGTCCTTATGATATTCGTGGAAATAAGAGACAGAATGATTTCTCAACGTCCCAGTTTGGTTTTTCATTGGGAGGTCCCATTATTAAAAATAAACTACACTTCTTTGTAGCGTGGGATCATCAGCTGGATTCAAGACCTTTAATTATTGCAGATGTCAGATCGAATGAAGATGAAGCAAGATTTAATATTACCAACCAGACATTAAACCAGTTTTTAGATATTGCAAGAGCTAAATATGGCGTGGGAAATTCTCCGCAATTCGGAACTTTTGATAAGGTAAGGAATTCTGATGCCGGATTTTTACGTTTGGACTGGCAGATTAATAACAAACATTTATTGACATTAAGAAATAACTTTACCTATGATTTAAACAAGAATGGTTTAGGTGACAACACCGCTATCAATTTCTTTGAATCTTATGGAAATGATAAAAATTTAGACAACAGTTTGTTATTAACTTTAAGATCTAATCTGAAACCTAACCTTACCAACGAATTAAAAGCTCAGTATCTTTATACATTTCAGGACAGCTACCAGAATGATGAACTGGGACATCCGGTTCCGAGAGCCATTGTGGAAGGGGTAGCTTCGAAGATTTATGACGGAAGTACAAAAACAACAAGTATCCAGATCGGGGGGCACCGTTTCGGGCAGGAAAGTTTCAGAAATAATGTTTTTCAGGTTGTAGACAATTTATATTATAATACCGATAAAGTGAAATATACCTTCGGAGCCGACTTAATGTATACTAAAGCAAGGTCGGTTTACGGAAGTGAGGTGAACGGGAGATTCCATTATCAAGGAATGGATGCCTTTAATAATCTGGTTTCCAACAGATATTACCGAGAAGTTCCTTTAATGGATGATCCTTCTGTAAAATCAGCCATCTGGAATATCGGGGTTTATGGACAGTTTCAGACTAAAATCGCCAAAGGTCTTGACTTTATGGGAGGTTTGAGATTGGATTACGGAGGCTATCCGAAAGCGGAGTTCAACCAGAAGTTATATGATGAAATGGGTATCCGTACAGATTATAAGATTAAATCTTTCGTGATTCAGCCAAGATTCCAGTTTGAGTGGAATGTGAATGAAGGAAACAAAGACTTCCTGAAATTCGGGGCAGGTATTTTCTCTTCAGATATCAATAATTATATGGTTATTAATAATTTAGTGTTCGATGGAAAACATCTGGCAACCGTGGACGTAAATCCTTCCCAAATTGGCCTTACACCAGATTTTATCAGCTATAGAAACGATTATGCTTCGGTTCCTTCTTTGGCGCAGTATCAGCTTCCAACCATTAATTATACCGGTAAAGATGCTAAAATTCCTATCGTGTATAAAGCAAACTTCTCTTATACCCACTTCTTTAATGAAAGATTCAGAGCAGGAATTGCAGGGTATATGGCATTAGGAAGAAATAACTATTTCTATTATGATAGAAATATGGTGACAACTCCATTTATCACTTTAGCTAATGAAGGGGGAAGAGGTGTTTTTGTGCCGGAAAGTGGTATTACCAATAATGCCAATAATACAGTGACACTTAACTGGAAAGATGGAAGAATTAATAAAAACTTCGGTAGAGTCCTGGAATTGGCGAGCGATGGTAAGGTTAACCAGTTTTCGTTCGTTTTGGATACCAGCTATCGTTACTGGAAAGACGGGGAAATTACAGCAAGCTATACATGGTCGGACATCAAAGATAACACCTCTTATAATGGGAACGTGGCCAATACCGCAACATTGTCTACTTTAGTCCAAAGTGATCCGAGAGATTTGAGAATGACCTATTCCGATAATCAGTTTAGAAATAAAGTGGTTCTTTATGGTAACTCGCCTACGATTGCAGGATTTACGTTAGGTTTAAGATATTCAGGAATTGGAGGAACACGTTTCTCTGTAACGGCTGGAGGAAATATTAACGGAGATTTCGTTGATTCTAATGATCTGGCGTATATTTTCCCGAATCTTACCCAATCTTTAGTAGATGATCCGGAAGTTGGTAAAGCACTGAAAGATTATATCACCAAATACAATAACAATATTGCGGAAAGAAATGGCGGTAAAAACGGATTCTACGGAGTTTGGGACGTTCGTGTTGCTAAGAAAATCAAGTTTGATAAAATTGGAGCTTTTGAACTTTCTGTAGATATTTTCAACGTAGCCAATTTGTTGAATAAAGAATGGGGCGTGAATAAATCGTACGGAAATATGGCGCTTTACAGAGCAACTAAATTCAATACCGATACAAAACAGTTTGAATATGTAAGAAATACGAATGGTTTGGAACCATTGTCTGGAAATCCTTATCAGATTCAAATCGGAGCGAAATATTCGTTCTAAAAATTGGGAAAATGTGGATGGTGAATGATCTCACGTCAATAGTGAATTTTAAAACTTTATAAATAAATTCATAATTGACATCTCGTTAACAGAGCAAAATTCACCATTCCCATTAATTTAATTACCTTTATCTGAAAGTTGAAAGACTTTTAATTTAAATATCTAATTTATATTATGAAAAATTTTATCTTAGGGTTAGCAGTTTTAAGTACAGTTGCAATGAAGGCACAAACCCAGATTATCGCGCACAGAGGTTATTTCCAGTCGCAGCCCGCGACCACGGAAAACTCGATCAAGTCGTTAGAAAATGCTCAGAAATTAGGAATCTACGGATCTGAATTTGATGTGAGAATGACGAAGGACGGAGTTTTGGTAATTAACCATGATGAGCACCACGGAAAATTAGAAATTTCTGACGAAACTTTCAAAACGCTGGAAAAAGATAAATTGTCGAACGGAGAAAAATTTCCTACACTGAAAGATTATTTAAAGCAAGGAAAAAAAGATGCGGCTTTACAATTAATCATCGAAATAAAGCCAGCTAAAACAAAAGAGCTGGAAAATGAAATTGTTCAGAAAACCATTAAAATGGTGAAAGATATGAAGCTGGATGCCCAAACTCAATTTATTTCTTTCAGTTTGAATGTTTGTAAGGAAATTAAAAAAACAGAACCGAAATATAAAGTACAATACTTAAATGGTGAGTTGTCTCCTGAGCAGATTAAAAATGAAGGATTGGATGGTTTAGACTATCACTACAGCGTTTTCCAGAAAAATCCGACTTGGATTACTGATGCTAAAGCGCTTGGTTTAATCACCAATGCATGGACGGTAAATGATCCTGCGGTATATGAAGAACTGAAAAAACAAGGAATAGCATTTATTACAACTAATATTCCTGATCAGTTAAAAGGAAAATAACAAATACGTCTTTTATATTATTCTTTTTAAAGTTTGTCTCTTTTTGAGGCAAACTTTTTTCTTTTCTGAAAATTAAAATGACTTTGGAAAATGAAGCGTTAAGAAAATTAAAAATTAATCCGTTAAAAAATTCCCACTCTTCGAAGCGCGAGACAAATTTAGAATCGAAGAAGAAACTTTGAATTCGCGCAAGTTCTGGGAATTTTAGGATTGACTTTTAATTTTTAGCATTCAGTTTCCAAGTCTTGACTTTTTGTTTCTTTTGTGTTAAGACAAAAGAAAAATATTTTTCTTCTACCGATTAATTCGGTGAATGATTTTAGAATTAATTCAATTTCTTGAATATATGTAAAAATAGGTGTTAGGTTAAATGTTAACCATTTGAAATATATTCATTTGACTTGTAAATGTGGTATTTAACAATAGCCGGATGATAAAGTTAGGTAAATAATATTAATCATTTGTATTAAAAATGCTTAATTGTTTTAACCTATTGTTAACCATATATGTATGTGATTTAGTTGATAATAAATTAATATGTCGTTTAATAATTATTTAATAAATATTAATATGATGTTAAAACCGTAATCATAATGTCGTTTTAATTTTGCGCAAACAAATTGGATATGCGTAAAGAGAAACAAAAGTTGCTGGTTTTGTCGCTGTTAGGATTAGTCAGCGTCAATCTGGCGGCTCAGCAGAAAGCTAAAAGAGACACTATTAAAAACATTGATGAGGTTGTGGTAACAGCTTTGGGAATTAAAAGGCAAGATAAATCCCTTGGTTACGTTGCTGAAAAAGTAGATTCTGAGATTTTTGAAAACATTCAGAATAACAATTGGGCGCAGGGCCTTGAAGGCCGTGTTGCCGGATTAAAAATTCAAACGGCAGGAGCAGGGCCATTAAGCTCTTCAAGAATTACTTTAAGGGGAGAAAAATCCTTTAGCCTTGACGGAAATTACGCGCTTATCGTTGTAGACGGTGTCCCATTGAGTAATTCAACCACAGGAACGGGAACTGCAGCGTACGGCGCCGGAACCGGAGGAGATCTTCCTATTGACTTGGGAAATGGTCTTAACAGCATCAACCCCGATGATATTGAATCGGTAACAGTGCTAAAAGGAGCTTCCGCAGCTGCATTGTATGGATCCAGAGCAGCGAACGGAGCCTTAATGATAACCACAAAATCAGGAAAGGGTAAAAACGGAAGACTTCGTGTTTCCTTCAACTCTTCATTAAGCTATGATTCTGTATTAAAATGGCCGGATTATCAGTATGAATACGGTCAGGGAACGTTGGCCAAAAATTCTGCCGGAGAATTTTTCTATTCTTACGGAGCTTCTGCAGATGGAGTAAGTACGGGAGGAACCAGTAGTGCTTTCGGGCCGAAATTCAACGGGCAGTATTATTTTCAATATGATCCTAATCTTTTAGGTCAAAGCGCTGAGAGACAGCTGTGGAGACCTTATACTGATAATATCAAAGGTTTTTGGGAAACGGGTGTTACTTCTTCCAACAACGTTTCGGTAGAAAGCAGTACCGATAAAACGAGTTTCAGAGCTTCTCTTACGTATTTAGACAATAAATGGATGATGCCCAATACGGGATTTGACCGTTTTAATGTCGCATTTTCATTGGATCATAAGGTGACGGATAAGTTTAGAGTTTCCACCAAATTTAATTACGCCAATACGAAAAGTGATAACCTTCCTGCGACGGGATACAATAACCAGTCGATTTCCTATTTCATGATCTTCCAGAATCCGAATGTGGATTTAAATTGGTACAAACCTCTTTGGAAACCGGGACAGGATCAGGTAGACCAGATTCACCCGTTCAGTAGTTTTATTGATAATCCTTATTTAATTGCTTATCAAATGCTGAATGGTGTTCAGAAAAAAATGATCACGGGAAATATTTCGGCAACGTATGATTTTAGCAAAAACTTCAGTTTGATGTTAAGATCAGGAATCGAAATGCTGGATGAGGAAAGAACAACAAAAAGACCTTACAGCTCTGCGAATTACCTGAAAGGGTTTTACAGAGAACAATATATAAGGAATAATGAATTTAATAATGATTTGTTATTCACCTATAAAAAAGATTTCAACAAATTTAATATTACAGCCAACGCCGGAGCCAGTATTCGTTACAATGAATATGTGATGAATGATTACCGTGCGGAAGGATTGAAAGTGGTGGGAGATTACAGTCTGAATAATGCCATTTCTTTAATTACAAAAGTTCCAAAGCCGCGTGATCAGCAAATGAACTCTGTATATGGTTTAATTAGTGCTAATTACGATAATTTGGTGTTTTTGGATGTGACGGGAAGAAATGACTGGAGTAGTACACTTTCAAAAAATAACCGTTCATTCTTCTATCCGTCGGTAAGTACAAGTGTTATTCTTTCGGATTTGTTTAAACTATCAAACCCTACTTTTAATTATTGGAAATTAAGAGCCTCTTGGGCGAAAGTTGGTCTTGGAACATCACCTTATCAAATTGATAAGTATTATACGCCAAGTGATTTTATTGGTTCTGTTACAACGCCATCGTCGTATGTTGCGCCAGATTTAAAACCTCAGGAAAATACGAATATTGAAGCCGGGATGGATTTTTCATTTCTTAAAAATAGATTAAGCTACAATGCAACATTCTATCAAAATACAACGGTTGATGAAATTTTATCGGTTACCACTTTAATAGAATCAGGATATTCCAGTCGTTTTATTAATGCAGGAAAAATCAGAAACCAGGGAATTGAAATGGGGCTTTCCGCTATTCCTGTTAAATCTAAGAATTTCACTTGGAATGTTGCTGCTAACTGGTCTATGAATGCTAATAAGATTATTACGCTTCCTGATGAATATAAAGGAGAGAATTATTATACAATTTCAACGGTAGCCGGAGTGTTATATTACAATGCTATGGTCGGCGGATCGTTAGGTGATCTTTACGGATTTAAATTGGTGAGAAATGGGAATGGAGACGTTGTTTATGATCCGGCAACAGGTCTTCCAGCAAGACCCGACAGAGTAGAGAAAGTAGGAAATGCTTTCCCGAAATGGAGAGCAGGTTTCCAGAATGATTTTAAAATTAAAAACTGGCAGATCAGCTTCTCTTTTGATGGACAATATGGTGGAATGGCATATTCTCAAACCCATCACAAAATGTCTGAGCAAGGTAAGCTTGAGCATACGTTAATGGGAAGAGATAATCCAAACGGAATGATCGTTGGGGAAGGTGTAATTCAGAATGCAGACGGAACCTACAGCCCGAACACCAAAGCGGTAGGGTTATCAGCTTATTATGCAGATTATTACAGAAGAGCAAATATAGAAACCAATACTTTTGATACTTCATTCATCAAGCTGAGAGATGCAAGAATTGCGTATTCATTCTCGAAAGATGTAATCGCTCCTTTGAAATTAACGGAGCTTACGTTAGCTGTTTTCGGTAAAAACCTCTGGATGTGGACGAAATTCCCAATGTTCGATCCTGAAGTTGCCTCGCTAAACGATTCTACGATTACGCCGGGTGCTGAAATTGGTCAGCTTCCATCGGCAAGAACTGTCGGTTTTCAAGTTAATTTAAAATTCTAAGATCATCATGAAAAAAATATTTTTATCAACCATTATTGCGCTTTCAGTTTTCAGCTTTAATTCTTGTGAGCGAAGCTTTGAAGAGATCAACACAGATACCAGTAAAATAAAAGAACCTTCTGTGGGAAGTTTTTTGGTGCCGATTCAGTATGAAATGGGATCTTATGGATACAATAGGGCAGATGATTTCACTTTTGATATTATGCAGGTGGCGCTTCCTTTTCCTAATGAAGGAGCCACGGTAAGCCGTTATTACCTTACAGAAAGCACAGGAAACGGATATTGGAATACCAGTTATAAATGGCTTAAACAGGTAAAAGAACTAAACGAAGCAGCGAAAAAAGAGAATAATAACAATTATCTGGCTATTTCCAAGGTTTTGAATGCCTGGATCATGGCAAACCTTACCGATGCATTCGGTGATGTTCCGATGACGGAAGCTTTGCGTCTTGAAGAAGGCATCATGAGACCGAAATATGATAAGCAAAAAGATATTTATCTGTTTCTTTTGGATGATTTGAAAGAAGCAAACACCCTTTTCGACACCACAAAAACATTAAGTGAAAGCGATATTTTCTTTCAGGCAAACGCCAGTACCGCAGGAATTGTAAAGTGGAAAAAATTCTGTAATTCTCTTTCATTGAGATTGCTAACAAGAATTTTAAAGAAAAATGGGGAAGTGAATGTTAATGAAAGAATTAATGAAATTGTAAACGATCCCACGGGTCACCCGATTTTTCAGAATAATGGCGATGGAGCAACATTGGATATTTCAGGAGTTGCGCCGTTATTGCCACCGATTGCCAGACCTCAGGATTTTACAGCTTATAGGGCTTCGGGAGGTTTCTTTACGCAGACTTTGGTCGATAATAATGATCCTAGATTGAGTTTGTTCTTCACACAGGCAAAATCAATTCCCGGAAATGCCAATATTGGTTACAAAGGTGCGCCTTCAGGATATGCTTTAGGAACAAGTTTCGATTATCAGCCGTCTAATTTAAATCAGAATTTAGCAAAAGCTCCATTGAAAATTTTGGTGATGCCGTATGCCGAACTTCAGTTTATTCTTGCGGAATTAGCTTATAAAGGAATTATTACAGGAAGCGCTCAGAATTTCTATGAAAATGGAGTAAAAGCAACTGTAGAACAATGGGGAGCGACATTTCCTGCAAACTATTTCACAAATCCTAAAGTGGCTTACAATAATACGCTGGAAAGAATTATGCTTCAGAAATATGTGGCGCTTTTCTTTGTAGATCATCAGCAATGGTACGAGCAGAGAAGAAGTGGTTTCCCTGTGTTGCCAAATAACGGAGGCTTGATGAATGACGCTAAAATGCCTCAAAGAATGCCTTATCCAACCGTAACCAAGGTTCAGAATTATGATAATTATGTCACGGCTTCTCAAAATATGGGTGGTGACAACATCAATACAAAAATGTGGTGGAATCAGTAATGCTGAATTTCTAAACCATTTAATATTAATTATTTAAAAAATCAACATGAATATAAAATTTTTAATGCCAGGCTTATTGATTTCGGCGATGGCTTTTTCTCAAGCTTCAGTTTCGGGCTATGTTTTTGAAGATCTTAATAAAAATCAGAAAAAAGAAAACCCTGAAAAAGGAATTGAGGGTGTGGCAGTTTCCAACGGTGCGCAAGTGGTTTTAACGGATAAAAACGGAAGATACAGCTTACCAATCCAAGATGGACAAACGGTTTTTGTAATCAAACCTTCAGGTTATCAGGTGGCATTGAACGGAAATAATTTGCCTCAATATTATTATCAGTATAAGCCAAAAGGTTCTCCGGCAGATTTTAAATATAAAGGAACTGCGCCAACGGGTGAGCTTCCGAAAGAAGTGAATTTTGCTTTACATAAACAAAACGAAAATAAAAACTTCGATATTCTGGTTTTCGGAGATCCGCAACCTTACACGGAAAAGCAGTTGGATTATTTCAGAAGAGCGATTGTAAATGAAGTAAAAACCACTAAGAAAAATACCGTTTTCGGAATTACGCTGGGTGATTTGGTGGGAGATAATTTAAGCCTTCAAAAACCTTATGCTGATGTAATGAAAGAAATCGGGTTGCCTTGGTATAATGTGATGGGAAATCACGACATGAATTATGATGCTAAAGAAGATTATCTGTCTGATGAAACTTTTGAAGCAACTTTCGGTCCTGCAAATTATTCTTTTAATTATGGAAATGTTCACTTCATCGTTTTAGATGATATTTTGTATCCCGATCCGAGAGATGGAAAAGGGTATTGGGGTGGTTTCCGTGAAGATCAGTTGCAGTTTATCGAAAACGATTTGAAATTAGTTGATAAAAATAAACTGATCGTGGTTTCTTTCCATATTCCGTTGGAGCATACGAATGAAGATAATTTCAGAAATGCAGATCGTCAGAAATTATTCGATTTTTTAAGTCCGTTCCCGAATGCATTGTTATTATCAGCTCATACACACATTCAGCAGCAGATTTTCTACGGAAAAAAAGCAGGATGGAATGGTGCTAAAGATCTTCATGAATATAACGTAGGAACTACTTGTGGCGACTGGTGGTCCGGAACTGCAGACGACGCAGGATTGCCGACTTCTACCATGAGAGATGGAACTGCGAAAGGATATTCTTTCATCAGTTTTAATGATAATCAGTATAAAGTTTCTTATAAAACAGCGGGAAAACCGGAAGATTATCAGATCAAATTGTATGTTCCGAAAGTCATTCCTTATCCATCAAAAACTTCGGCTAAAGTATTGGCGAATTTCTTTATGGGAAGCAAAAAAGACAAAGTTGAATACAGAATAGACGGTGGAAAATGGGAAGAAATGAATTATAACGAAACCATTGACCCGAATTTTGCTCTGTCTGTATTCAAATGGGATTCTACAAAAAATCTGTTCCCGGGCAGAAGACCTTCCAACCCTGAAATATCTAAACACATCTGGGAAGGAGGATTTGGAAATAAATTAACACTGGGAAAACACAAAGTTGAGGTAAGAGCGACGGATATGTACGGCAATCAATTCTCAGCGGCGGAGGAATTTGAGGTTCAAAACTCAATTTCTATTCCTTAGTTTTCATTTTTTTACTATACTTTCAATTTGAAACCGGCTTTTAAAGCCGGTTTTTTATGTAATTTTGGATCTTTACAAATCTTTTTTTCTGAAATTTAAAACCTTTGCTTTTCAATAGATCACAAACTATTGTTAACTTAAAATTATTCGTATATTTGATACGTTTGTGTAAAATCAAAAATTATCTTTAATGAAAAAGCTAAATATTGGGATACTTGCCTTTTCGGGGCTGGTGTTTTTTAACTCATGTGGTACAACAAAAACCGCGGATGCAGCGCAGAAAACTGAGAAGGCTGTTGTGGCAGAACCGGTGAAGAAAGAAGAAGTGAAAGAGGAGGGGATCAATTTATCATATATGGATAAAAGTGTTCGTCCGCAAGATGATTTTTTTAGCTATGTAAACGGAAATTGGGTGAAAACCACACAGATACCTTCTGATAAAGCAAGTTGGGGATCTTTCAATGCCTTAAGAGAAAATGTGGATGATGCGTCTCTTGAAATTCTGAACGGAATTTTATCAGAATCTTATCCTGCGGGTTCTGAAGGACAGAAAATCCAGAATCTTTACGCTTCTTTTATGGATACTAATAAAAGAAATGCAGAAGGATTGGCTCCGATCAAAGCAGATTTGGGAAAAATTGATGCCATTAAAAATCTTAACGATTTACAGAAATACCTTTTGGAAGCAACAAGACTGGGCGACAACTCTTTCTACGGATGGAGAGTAGGTGCAGATTTGAAGGATTCTAAAATGAATGCCGTATATCTTGGTGGTCCCGATTTGGGCTTGGGAAGAGATTACTATCAGAAAGTCAATGATGCCAACACCAAAACATTAGCAGAATACCAATCGTATGTTGGAAAATTATTCGGTGTTTTAGGATATAAAAATGCGGAAGCTTCTGCAAAAAATGTAGTTGATTTCGAAAAACAATTAGGAAATTATTTACTGACTCTTGAGCAAAACAGAGATGCCAATTTAAGATATAACCCTAAAAATGTATCTGAGCTGGGAGGTTTGGTTAAAAATATAAACCTTACTAAATATCTTAAAGATGCAGGTGTAGATACCAACAGGGTAATTATCGGAGAGCTGAAATATTACCAGAATATGGATCAGTTCATTACCCAAAAGAATCTTCCTCTGTTAAAAGATTATCTGAAATATCATTTGATTAACGGAAATGCAAGCAATTTAGATGAAAAATTAGAGCAGATCAGATTTGATTTCTATTCTAAATATCTTCAGGGACAAAAAGAGCAGCGCCCGATGAACAAAAGAGGTCTTTCTTTAGTGAATGGCGTATTGGGTGAAGCTTTTGGTAAATTATACGTAGAGAAATATTTTACACCTGAAGCGAAAGCGCAGATGGAGATGTATATTCAGTATATCTTAAAATCATTCAAAACACATATCAATGATATGGATTGGATGTCTCCTGATACCAAAGTGAAAGCTCAGGAAAAATTATCAAAATTCACAGTGAAGATAGCCTATCCGGATAAATGGAAGGATTATACTCAATTGAAAGTGGATTCTCCGAAAGAAGGAGCAACATTATATTCAAACCTTCAGCATGTTGCTGCATGGCAATATCAGAGAAGTTTAGACAAAGTAGGAAAGCCTGTGGACAAAACAGAATGGGGAATGACTCCGCAAACGGTAAATGCTTACTATAGCGGATCAAATAACGAGATTGTGTTCCCTGCTGCAATCCTTCAGCCTCCTTTCTACAATCCGAAAGCAGATGCTGCGGTGAACTTCGGAGGAATCGGAGCGGTAATCGGTCACGAAATTTCTCACGGATTCGACGATAGCGGTTCAAGATTCGACGGAGACGGTAACCTGAATAACTGGTGGACGGATGCAGACCGTAAAAACTTTGATGCTAAAGTAGGGCAGTTGGCTGCTCAGTACAGCACTTACGAGCCTGTGAAAGGAAGTTTCGTCAACGGTAAATTTACCAGTGGAGAAAATATCGGTGACCTTGGTGGAGTAGCGGTTGCTTACGATGCACTTCAGATGTTTCTTAAAGATAAAGGAAACCCTGGGTTGATCAGTGGTTTCACGCAGGATCAGAGATTTTTCATGAGCTGGGCTACGGTTTGGAGAACGAAAGCTACCGATCAGTATATGACGAATCAGGTGAAGACAGATCCGCACTCGCCGGGAATCTACAGAGCATTTGGTCCGTTGGTAAATCAGGACGCCTTCATCAAAGCATTTGATATCAAACCTGGAGACAAAATGTATAAAGCTCCTCAGGACAGAATAAAAATTTGGTAAGACAAACCAAAAATTGTTAGAAAAGAAACGCATCAGAAATGATGCGTTTTTTATTTATTTTTCCTAGTTTAGTATCTTGCAAAATATTAATTTTAAAATGATATTTAGTTAATTAAATTAAATATTTCAAGAAAAATCTTAACAAAATTTTGTATGTTACAGTTTTTTTTTAATTTTAAACATTGGATTGGTCAGTTATTTGATTCAGGTAAAACCAATTCACACCAAAACAGCAAATCTCAAAATAATAATAATATGGCAATGTTTAATTATGGTGTTGGCGGCAACGAGGTAAAAGTAGACGCTAATGAAGCTATTCAGGACATACAGGAAAACAAGTCGCTGATTGTGAGCCAGCTTACAACAGATGAATCTTATACCCCTGAAATTGTAACAGGATTAAAAACCGTGGAAGATGTCTTCAGGCACTTTCAGCCTTCTGTGGCAGTACAGCATGAAACAGAAGATGGAAACGTGGTAGAAGAAGAGTTCCGTTTTCAGAATCTTGCGGATTTCACTCCCAAAAATCTTACTCAGAAATCAGATTATTTGCAGCAGCTCAGCATGGAGCAGGAACAATACAATAAAATTGTCCGCCAGCTGAAAACAAATAAAATTCTGCGTAATATGCTGGAAAACGAGCAGACAAGAGCTGCTTTCGTGGAGGCGTTGAAAGAAGTGGCACAAGAACTTGAAAAATAACCTAAAGACTTTACATTAATCATGGATAGTAAATTACAGGCAGCTGAGAACCAACAACAAGGACAACAGCAGCAACACGCAGGTCAACCGAAAGGTAATCCGCTTGCCGAGCTTAGTAAAATAGGAGGTTTTGGCTTTATAGAATCCGTTGTAGACGGTATCGCCAATATGAATCCTACAAGAAAGGCCAGGAAAGAAATTTTCCTTAACGACAATAATAAATCAGACGAAAGAAAAGAATTACTTCAGAAAATTAACCTTTGGGTAGATCTGTTGGAAAAAAATGAAAGCGCTGATAAAATGGCAGATACGTGCAAATCTAAAGCACAGGCCGCCGATCAGAATCTTAAATCAAACCTTAAAAATACGTTGGATGCTGTACGTTTGTTGGAAACAAACTACAGAACGGTAGCGCAATTCTACAAAAATACTGAGCTTGACAAAGTAGATAATGTGAGCATCGTTAATGCAAGTCTGGATCAGGTTTCAGATCTGGACAATCCTATGTATATCGATGCAATTGCTGAGGAATTCAAAAATTATTACGACCGTTTAGATCTTAGAGATAACTATTCAATCCTTGCGATTCCTGGATATTTAGGATCTAATAAAGTGATTGAAAAATGGGCGAAGATCTGCAACGAAAACAAGGTCATGATGGTTACGGATTTTGCTAATTTGGATAAACCGGATGACGTGGTAGATTTATTCCATTCTGCGAATCTTACCGGTGGAGAATTGCACAGAAGTAACGTAATTATGACGTGTAACTGGCTGGTAGGTCGTGGAAAGGCTGAAGAAGTAGGTGAGGAGGAAAATGTAGAGCTTCCGCCTTCAACTTCATTGGCAGGAAAGATCCATAAAACATTGATGTCTCAGGTGGCGGCAGGTAAAAAGCATGGTAATATCAACGAAGTGGATGCCGTGAAATTTGAATTAAAGAAAAGTGAGATTTCTCAGTTGGAAAAAATGGGATTGGTTCCTATGGTCAACGAATATGGAAAAATCATGGCTTTCTCTGCAAAAACATTGTTTACGGGAGACAATATCGGGCTTCAGACCTATTCTGTGGTTCGTGTGTTCGATTACGTAACCAAAGTTTTGCTTGATTTCCTGAACAGAAGAGCTTTCGAAAACTGGAATGCAAGAAACGAAGACGATTTGAGAAGACAGATTGTTACTTTCTTAGACGGTATCAAAGGTGCTGATAAACTGATCGAAAAGTTCAAAATTGTTCGTTTCGAGCAGGATAAAGTGAACAAAGACAGAGTTTGGCTGGATATTCGTTTAACGCCTTATTTCCCTACAAAAAGTTTTGTTATTAAACTGGACGGACATAAAGGAGACGATGGCAACGAATGGGATGCTGAATATCTTCAGGATTAAATATAAACGAATTATAATATGAAAACCGATGCCTTGAAACATCGGTTTTTTTCTACCAAATCTAATGAAATTGAATATGAAATTAAGGCTGAAGTATTTCTTACCTTTAATTTTTATGGTTTTTTTATTGAGCTGTGAAAAAAAATACCAAAGGCCGGATGAATATAAAGTTGATCTTTTTAAAGATGAAAGATCCGAAAACAACGCCTACGTGATGAGTGAAGATGAAGCATATGATAAAAGTGATATGGTACTTTCCACTTCTGATACAAAACTTATTGACAGCTCTTCAGGACGGGGTAAACCGTTTTTTATCTATAAAATTTTCTCAGGAGATATAGAAAAGACGACCCGGGATTCAGTGGTCAGTTTTCCGCTGGAAATTATTTCTACTGAAAAGTTAAATTTAAAAAAAGAACCTTCCTATATTTTTCTTGAAATGCTGAAAGGTTTCCGTTTTATTGCAGAAGAAAGGAAAATAAAATATCAGTGGGTGCCGGGGGCACCTGTTTATCCTCTTCAAAAAGAAACGAAATAAACTTATCTTTGCAACAATAAAATGCTTGCGCAGGTTCAGTGTTGTGATTTTAAGAAATGTCATGCTGAATTTGTTGAAGTATTTAAATGAAGAAGACAAAAACTTTTGGAAAAGATAGAAAACGCAGACTTTAGACATATCGGAAATCAGCTTCTGATATGGTACAAAAAAAATGCCCGTGATTTACCGTTCAGACAAACCAAAGATCCTTATAAAATCTGGATTTGTGAGATTGTTTTTCAGCAAACGAGAATCCAACAAGGGCTGAATCATTATAATAATTTCATCAAAAGATTTCCGGACGCAAAAACATTGGCGGAGGCCGATGAAAATGAGGTTTTATTATATTGGAAAGGGTTGGGATATTATTCAAGAGCGATTAATGTTCATAAAGCAGCTCTGCAGATTATGAACGATTTTGGAGGAGTATTTCCTAATGAATATGATGAAATTTTAAAACTGAAAGGAGTCGGGAAATATACAGCTGCTGCGGTTTCCAGTATTTGTTTTGATGGCAAGATTCCTGCGGTCGACGGTAATTTTTATCGTGTATTGAGCCGATTGTTTGCTGATGATTTCGATATTTCAAATTCAAGAGCGTTCAATTATTTTTCTGAACTGGCCCATTTAATTTTACCTGAAAATGTTGGCGATTTTAATCAGGCAATGATGGATTTAGGTTCGGAAGTCTGTAAGCCTAAAAATCCTCTTTGCGGAGAATGCCCTTTAGATAATGATTGTTTAGCTTTTTCATTAAATAAAATCTCAGAATTTCCTGTTAAGAAGAAAAAAGTAAAAGCGGAAGATTTAGATCTCAAATATTATTTCGTTCATAGAAACGGAGAATTTTTAATTCAGCAGAGAAAAGATGATTTTATCTGGAAGAAATTATTTGAATTTCCACCGACGATTTCTGATGATTTAATTCCATTTATTAAAAGCGTAAAAGCAGTTAATCATAAGCTGACCCATAAAAATTTAAGCATAGAAATTTTTAATGTTGAGGTAGATTCAGAAGAAGCCTGGACTAAATTTGTCGCCGAAAATGAATATATGACAACAGATATTGAGCTTTCTCACCAAATGTCTTTCCCAAAACCGTTGGAAAATTATATTCAGAGTTATGATAAGGCGTATAGAATTTTGTAATACACAAATTACCATGTACTTGTCATTCCGTAGTAATCTAAACATCGTATTAGCGATTTAATTAAAAAAAATAATTGCTTAGATTCTTACAGAATGACAAAATGTATGATGATTCATAAGGTTAAAATCTTTGAAATCTCAATTAAGTGTAAGGCCTTCGCAAACTTAAAAAAACATAGTAGTCAAAAAAATCCTTAATGCTCTTTGCGTTAAAAACTAAAAAACGGTAACAAGAATTCAACTTTAACAATTTTCAAATTCAAAACGCATTGAAATGCTGAAATTTGTCTCTTAAAATCTGAAATCTAATTTGTACTTTTGCAAAATGATTAAAAAAGTCATTTTTATTTTCGTGTCGTTACTGCTGCTGTCTTGTGGAAAAGATCCTATTCCCAAGCCATACGGAGAACTTCGTCTGGAATATCCGGCTCCGAAATATCAGAAATTTGAAAACAATTGTGCTTATACTTTTGAATATTCGGATTTTGCCAAAATCACGGATGCTAAAAAACCTTGCTGGTATTACATGAACTATCCTAAAATGAAGGCTAAAGTTTTCGTAACCTACTATCCGATACAAAATGATTTTGACTCACATATTAAAGAAGCTGAAAAAATGGTGTACGAACATACCATTAAAGCCAGTGCAATCGATACGAAATCTTTCGAATATCCTGAAAAAAAGGTCTACGGAAATTTCTATGAACTGAAAGGGCAAACGGCTTCCAATCTTCAATTTTACATTACAGACAGTACGAAGCATTTCGTGACTGCCTATTTATACTTTAACACGAGACCGAAACCGGATTCTCTTGCTCCCGCGGTAGATTATATCAAAAAAGATATGAAACACCTGCTGGACACTTTTGAATGGAAAAAATAATTTAGTTTTTAAAATATACTTTGAAAAAAATATGAAACTTTTAGTTGTAGGAAGTGTTGCATTTGATGCAATCGAAACGCCATTTGGGAAAACAGATAAAATTTTAGGAGGTGCTGCTACTTATATCGGTATTACTTCGTCTATTTTGGGAGTAAAATCAGGAATCGTTTCTGTAGTAGGAGGAGATTTCCCACAAGAACATCTGGATATGTTTACCAATAGAGATATAAACATTGAAGGTCTTGAGATCGTAAAAGAAGGAAAAACTTTCTTCTGGGCAGGAAAATACCACAACGATTTGAACACCAGAGATACGTTGGCTACTGAAGTAAACGTTTTAGAGAACTTCGACCCGAAAATTCCAGATTCTATGCAGGATGCTGAGATCTTATTGTTAGGAAACCTTCACCCGGGAGTACAACTTTCAGTTCTTGAAAAAATGAATACGCGTCCGAAATTGGTGATTCTTGATACCATGAATTTCTGGATGGATTCTGCTTTGGATATTTTAATGGATATGATTGCTAAAACAGATGTTATTACAATCAACGATGAAGAAGCAAGACAACTTTCAGGAGAGTATTCTTTGGTAAAAGCAGCGAAGAAAATCCACACGATGGGACCAAAATATGTGATCATTAAAAAAGGAGAGCACGGAGCTTTACTTTTCCATGATAGCAAAGTATTTGCAATTCCTGCGTTACCGTTAGAAGATGTATTTGATCCAACAGGTGCGGGAGATACTTTTGCAGGAGGTTTTGCAGCATATTTGGCTAAAAAAGATAAAATCGACTTTGAAACGATGAAATCAGCTTTGATCGTAGGATCTGCAATGGCTTCTTTCACGGTAGAAAAATTCGGGACAGAAAGAATTCAGGAAGTAAACGAGGCAGATATGTTCAGCAGATTGAGACAATTTAAAGAATTAACAACTTTTGATGTTGAACTTCAGTAAATAAATCTTTTTAAGAAATATTTATAATAAAAAATTGAGTGTAATTCATTAAGAATTATAAATTTGCAACTTGTTTAAAATAGTAAAATGATAAATAAACTAAAAATCACTTTTCTTTTTGGAGTTTTCATCATGTTATTTGCTACAAATACCATGAAAGCTCAGCTAAAACAAGGAGAATTAGTGGATGGTATTGCTGCTGTAATTGGTGATGAAATTGTGTTGGAGTCTGATATCAATGAGCAGATCAACTACGCAAAACAACAAGGGGCTTCCAGTAATGTTGATAAGTGCGATTTCCTAGAAAATCTTCTGAACAATAAGCTTTTGGTATATGAAGCTAAAAAAGATACCTTAATTGAAAACCGTTCTGCAGCGATCAAAGATCAGGCGAATGCTAAGTATCAGCAGATGCTTTCTCAGTTTCCGGACGAGAAAACAATGTTGGCAGCGTATAAATTCAGAAATGGCTATGAAATGAAAAACGCCATTGAAAAAATTGATACGGATACTTATTACGGACAGGCAAAATACCAGAGAGTAACTGAAAAAGCTGATGTTACACCAAATGAAGTAACAGATTTCTATAACTTATACAAAAGCCAGCTTCCTGAGATCAAAGATGAGGTTTCTTTAGCGCAGATTGAAATGACTCCAAAGCTTACAGAAGCTCACAAACAGGATCTTATCAATAGATTAAAGAAAATAAAAGCAGACATTCAGGGGGGAGAAACTTTTGAAAGTCAGGCAAGAATTTATTCTGAAGATACAGGATCTGCCTCTAACGGTGGTTTATATAAAAACATCAATAAAGGACAGATGGTAAAGTCTTTCGAGGCTACTGCCCTGAACCTTCAGGAAGGTGAAATAGCTGATCCTGTGGAATCTGAATTCGGTTATCACTTGATTCAGCTGATCAAAAAATCAGGAAAGCAGTATGATGCAAGACACATTCTTTTGAAGGCTACGCCTACAGACGAGGAAATTGCAACGGCTAAAAAGAAACTGGACAGTATCAGAACGATGATTATTGACGGAAAGATTACCTTTAAAGATGCTGCATTCAAATTTTCTGATGATAAAAGAACGAAGTTCAACGGAGGTGTAATTCCTGGATCCGATGGTTCAAACAGACTGGAGAGAGAAAGTATCCCAGGTACAATCAGCTACGAATTAGCAGGTCTTAATAAAGATGATATCACTACAGCTTTTGATGATGTTGATGACAGAGAAAGAAAAGTGGTAAAGATCATCAAAATTGAAGATGTAATCCCGGCGCACCAGATTAAGCTTGAAACTGACTACGACAGAATAAAGCAAATGGCACTCAATAAGAAGAAAAGCGAAATGGTTGAAAAGTTTGTGAATTCAAAATTACCAACCACCTTCATTTCCATCGACAAGCGTTACGACACCTGTCAGCTGAAAGGCAACTGGAGTAAAGATGCCATCAAAAAATAAATAAGAAAACCTTCCGTTTGGAAGGTTTTTTTTTATTAAAAATTCAGGCTGGGAAATCTAGGATCAAGTACAAAAGTTGGGGGCCAGGCAAAAAAGTTTAGATCATGTAAGATGAAATTTTTTGCTCTCGCAGATTTTGCAAATGACGCAGATTCTTTTTCTTACACTTTACATATTGAACACAAAGTCCTCAAAGGTTGTTTTACTACTACTCGTTTTTAAGGCTCACCAAGCCGTTCTACTGATAAAAGATCACAAAGTTGAAGCCATAAAAAATGAGCATCATCATCTGTGGAAAATCTGCGATCTGTGGGAAATAAAAATATTTGCGCATTCGTGACAAAAATTTAACCACAAATCGAAGATTATCTTCTTTCAGTCGATGAATGATATTTCGACGGAGTCAAAAGTCACAAAATTTTTTTTTAACACTTTAGTTATTTAAGCTTAATGTTAAGCTGCATAGAAGTGCACCTAAGTTTTTGAAAATCTTTGATTTTCTACTAATGGGTTCTAAATCTGCGAAATCTGAGTAATATGTGGGATGTAAAATATTCTTGCATTCGTGGCCATAGTATGCAGTCTTCAATTTTATCTTAGATAAAATCCTTGCGCCTTAAAAACCCCCGCTGCCGCACGAATCCTTTCGTGTGGCATTTTTATTATCCAATAATTTCTTAAAAGTTTTATCTTTATAAAAATATAATGATGAGTCCTCATTATAAGTTCTACAATCCTGGGGATATATTTCATATTTTTTGCTAAATATTTTAAAAGATTTTGGTTATTAAACCACACGATACAATCGTGCGGTAGCGAGGGTGGCATTTTTATTATCCAATAATTTCTTAAAAGTTTTTATCTTTATAAAAATATAATGACGAGTCATCATTATAAGTTCTACAATCCTTGGGGGTATATTTCATAAGTTTTGCTAAATATTTTAAAAGATTATGGTTATTAAACCACACGATATAATCGTGCGGTAGCGAGGGTAGGCACGGATTGCAAATCCGCGGTATCGGGTGGTAGCTTTATTGGAAACAAAAACACCGAAGTCGGAGGACTTCGGATGGCTAGAGTTTAAGATTATATTGATTTTAAAATTTCACAATCTATTTAAAATATTTTTGCTCTAAGATTTCAATTTTTAGAATACTTGAATCACTGACTCTAAAATGCCTCTCTTGTCCGTTGCGTAGTAGGCAATCGGCAATAATTATTGTCTTTGGCTCGAATTTTTTGACATAAATAATACGATCTGTTATTCTATCTTTAGCATCTTTATAAGTTATTCTATAATATGTATTTTTATTAAAAGTGAAATCAATTACAGTATTGAACTTTTTAAGCCCAGAATCATAGTCAGGTATTTTCCGTAGAATTATATCATCAATCTTAGCACTATCATCATCACTTTTGAAATCTGATAAATCCATTTCTAAAGTTTTAGATCTCAAGAAATCGTAGTATTTCAATTTGTATTTGTAATGATTGAAGGTCAATTCGTCTGGTCTTGCATATGTATGTTCTAGCATAACACCGTTTTCTAATTTAATAGGTTGCTCTAATTTTTGTTTAATAAATTCTTTTGTTAAAATTAATCTAGAAACAAGTTCTGCCGAATTTGAGTGTTCAATAATTTCCACAGTTTCAATTGGTATAAATTCTTCTGAAAATGTTCCAGAGAATGAATTGTACCATTTACACTTTAGTAAAAAAATTGAAGTTATTTTTTTTGGATTACCAGATTTAGGATTAAAGCCGATTTTCTCATCATTTAATTTCACGTCGATTACTGTTAAGACAGGTGATAAAAAATCTAAATGAGCGGTAATTTTATCTACTGACCTCTGATCTGTTTGGCTAAAAGTAGTTTTTAACTTTCCTAATTCTAAATCACAGGATTTTAAAACAACTTGCTTGTATAAAAAAAAATTTCTAATATCCTCTATAGAAAATGTCTTAGGATAAGTAAAGTTAGATAGATTTTTAGTTTGAATATCTCCATCATCTCTTACACTTTCTTCATGTTCTTCTTGATTAACTTCTGTAATTTCTTTGAGAATATTTATATCAAACCAATTGTTTTCGAATCTTTGTGTTTTATGGGAGAAAAAAATGCATCTAATCTGTTTGCTTTTTTCATTTCCCGTTTCCGAATCATATTCTTTAGGGGAATTTTGAATTTCAGAAACTACTAAAATAGGTGGTGTCATTAAAGCGAGTGCAGAAATTTTAACATCTGTAAAACCATTTCCAAAAGGATGATTTTTGAGTGAGTATAAATCCCCAAGTTTAATATTTTCCATAGATTATAGTTATTGTTTTTCGTAAATTTAACAATTATAATGTTATATTTGCTAGACTTGTGCAGAAAGTTGATTTTTTACAACTAGTTAGGACTAAAGGGCTTTTTAGCTTTACTGAATATGTAAGATATTCAGGTATGAAATTTATCAACAGTAGCTCGCCCATCAGGGTTAAGCCAGCTGTAAAGGTACTAAATAATTTGATGTAAGTCAAGGTCATATCTATTGATTTTGCTGTTATGTTATAATTTACGAAACACACGATGACTCAGTAATTGGGTACTGGTCCGCTCCTTCGGGATGTATGTAAAATAAATATCATTATCGCTAGAACTTAATGCACAAGTATTTTTATATGTATAACTCTCAGAACATTCCAGATTGGTTAAAATCAAAAGGATATCTACATATAACACCAAGCTTAAAAATTGGTGAAAATTGGCGGTCATATAAAAGACAAATCGAAAATAAAGAATTTGTATCAAAATATGCATTTTATCCCCTAATGCATTCATTTATCAAAGAGAGGAAGTTTAAAAAGCACGATTCCACAAAACATATATCAATTGGACGTTCGCACAAACATACTGTAGAAAAAACCGGACACACAGAAAAGTCATCTAAGCTAAGACCATTACATTATGCTAGTCATTATGATGCCCTAGTATACGGTTATTATGCAAATTTATTAAATGCAAAATATGAAGAAAAACTTTTAGCTACTGAAAAATTATCTGATTGCGTTACTGCTTACAGGAAAATAAAAACCGAGGAATATTCTGATAAAGGGAAAAGTACAATACATTTTGCAAAAGAGGTTTTTGATGAAATTAAATTAAGAACTGAAAAAAATGAAAAAACTGCGGTTTTAACTTTCGATATTAAAGGTTTCTTTTCTTCATTGGATCATAAAATTTTAAAAGAAAAATGGGCTTTCATTATTGATGAAGAAAAACTTCCAAATGACCATTACAATGTTTTTAAATCCTGCACTAATTTCAGTTATGTTTTAAAAGACGATCTGAGAAAATTTAATAAAAAAACAGGAAGAAAATCTCAATTTGATGAAAGTAGATTAGCTGAGATTAGAAGGAAAAGAGGATTTAAATGTTTTTTCGATTCAAATGAAGATTTTCGAAAGCATATAAAAGCTGGTAGATTAAGGATTTACAAAAATCCTTTTAGAAATAAGGAGAAACAAATTGTTGGAATTCCTCAGGGATTGCCTATAAGTGCTGTATTAGCAAATATTTATTTGTTTGATTTTGATAAAACAATTATTGAAAATCTTGTTAATATTCGAAATGTTTATTACAGGAGATATTCAGATGACATTGTTATAATATGTAAAACAGATGAGATTGATGAGATTAAAAAATATATAGAAAGTTTAATTCAAGAAAGTAAAGTTGAAATAAGCACTGCTAAGACAGAAGTTTTTATATTTGAACACCTTGAATTTAATAAATTAAAACAAAAGAGATTAACGTCTGTAAAAATAAATGGAGACGGAAGTAGGTCGATCAATTCGCCATTAATCTATTTGGGCTTTGAATTTAGAGGATTTAACGTTCATATAAAATCAACCAATCTTGCCAAGTTTTATCGAAGATTAATTAGTATTGTAAAAAGAAGGGCGCGGAGAACTATTAAAGTAAATCAGAAAGATCCATTTCAAAAGAAAGCTATTTATTTAAATCAAATAAAAAAACTTTATAATAAACCTTTGCGAGAGATTGATTCGGAAAGTAACGAGCTAAAACAAAAATTTAGAAAAAGATCAATTTTAGAATTAAACGAAAAAGGAGAATATAGTTTTATTAGTAAAGAAATCAAGTCAAATACAAAAAATTCTAATTATATGGGTTACGTTAAAAGATGTTGTGACATATTTCAGTCGAATCATTTTGAAAAACAGTTGCGAAAAAGAAAACATATTGTACACACCGCAATAAAAAGGCATCTAAAATAATTCAAATATAGTTTTTAAAAATAATTTATGAGTTTAGATTCTTAAGGAATAACAAACTGTGTGAAGATTTTTAAATAAGATGTTTATCAAGAACCTAAGCCTTCCTAAACTTCTTCTTCCTCTTCCAAGGCGCATTTTTCTGCACATCTCCCGCCATAATACATCCGTAAGGCATCACTTCATCCAAAACTTCGCAAAGTCCGTATTCTTCAATTTGTGCTCTTACATTTTTAGCACTTTTATAAGCGGTCGGAAGTTCCGAAATATCAATTTCATTGGAGAAGAAACGGATATCTAATCCTTTGGTTTCTTCTTCAAAAACTTCATCAATTGTTTTATGAGCCAATGATTTTTTATGCTGACTTCTGCTGAAATTTCTTCCCGCTCCGTGTGGCGCAAAACCAAGGTTTCTTTCATTTGTTTTTCCCTGAACGATCAAAACGGGTTCTGACATATTCAACGGAATCAATCTCGGTCCCGTAATATCCGGCATAAATTTATCATCCAGAGGCGTTGCCCCTTTGGCGTGGTAAAACAAATCTCCATCCTTGAAAACGAAATTATGTTCGTTCCAATATCGATCTTCTTTCTCGATTCCTAATTTGTTTAAAGTAGCATCGTGAATAGAGGTATGGTTTTCTTTCGTCCATGTTCTGATCAACTGAAGCGCTTCCCAATACGATTTTCCTTCTATAGATTCGTAGGGAATCCAGGCATTTTCTCTCAATGTTTCAGGAGAATTTTCTATTCTGAATTTATTCGCAACCTTCATTCCTTTATCATACAAAGCAGCTCCGGGCGCTCTTGAACCGTGATGCGTCACCAACATTGTATTTCCGGTATTTTTAGAAATTCCGACAAACAGGAAATGGTTTCCGTCACCCTGCGTACCCATATGAGAACGGGCAATGCTTATTAATTTCTCATCATTCAGGAAATCATTTGCTCTGAAAGCATCCATCAATTCCTGAGACATCTCCATTTGCTCACCTCTCGGTCTCCCTCCGTATCCGAAATGGGTGATGGAATGGGCGGCATCCAGAACTTCTTTGGGATCTGCCTTTCCAAAATCTGTCAACATCACCGAACAACAGATATCGGCGCTATGGAATCCCGGATGAATCGCGTTTTTTGCGACAACAACTCCACCAACGGGAATCTGACCCACAGGACCTGTCGGACAGGCATCGGGCATAATCGCTCCGGCAACCAAAGTTGGAGTTTTCATCAGAACTTTCATGGTGTTGATTACTTTTTCCACGTTATCGGTTTCACTTTCATGTTCAGCGCGGATGTTGATGACAAAATCTTTTGCCGTCTCATGAAGCGGAATCAATTCCGGTTGTTTAAATTGTTCCAAATATTCTGCGATTTGATTTTCATCTAATTGATTTTCGTTGATATGTTCCAAAGCTTCAGCAAACCATTTCGCTGGTCTATATCCTAATTCAATTAAGTTGTTTCCGTTAAATTCCATGTGTTCTTTCATTTTGTTGATGCAAAGTAAAAACTAAAGTGTGCAATGTTTTTGCGTATTAGAAAAAATTCATATTTTTATTCAAAAATTATTTTTAGGCATGATGGAAAACTTAACTCCGGAAATATTTCAGGCATTTCAAAATAAACTGAAAACAGGTAACAGAAGAGGTGTTCATCTCAATGCTATTCCCGGAAGCTCAAGATATAAATTTGATCTTGCCCGACTTTCAGAAATTCATAAAAGTCTGCCCGAGCATTTTATCATTAACCTGTTAACTCAGAAGAACGTTAATTTTAAATTCTCCATTCACGATAAAATTTCCGATGAGGTTTCTAAAGAAGAGCTAAAAGACAGCATTTATCTGTTTGATGATGAAAAGGAAGAAACCGAAAAAAGCACAACCGGAATTTCTCTTACTAAAGATAAAACCAAAAAGGCAGCCCTTGAAAAACTGTCTGCCAGCCTCGAAAATCTGATCTTTCAAAATGATGTCATTCAATCGGAGAAAGGAATTAATTCTCTGGGCTTCGGCTTCCCGATTCTGATCCGAAAAGATATGGACGGACAGATTTCGGCTTCGCCTATTTTAATCTGGTCGGTGACGATTAAACCGGTCAACGAACTGAATACCTGGGAAATCAGCAGAACGGAAGATGATCCTATTTATGTGAATGAAGTTTTAATTAACCATTTACAAAGTGATTCCGGAATTACACTGGAGCAGATTCCTGAAGAAATGCTCGCCGACGGAAAAATAGATAAACCTGAGTTGCTGGAAATCTGCCAGACCTTATTGGGACAGCTTAAAATCACTCAGAATCTTGATTTTATCTTAAATAATTACGAGGAAATTCCGCTGATTAAAGCTAAAACCTCTTACGAAGACCAACTCCAGAATAAAGGTGATGCAATCATCATTAAATCTGGTGTTTTCTCCATTTTTGAAGTCCAGAAACAGAATATAATCAATGATTATGAATCGTTAAAAAAGGAATTTAAACCTCTTGAAAACAATATAAAGCCGGATTTTCAATCCATAACATCTATTGAAACCGATCCTTCTCAACAGGGAATTCTGGAATCGTTAAAATCACAGACTAAAATCCTGATTCAGGGACCTCCGGGAACGGGGAAAAGTCAGACGCTGACTGCTGTTTTGGTGAATGCATTGGAAAATAAACAAAAAACGATTGTGGTCTGCGAAAAGCAAACGGCACTGGAAGTTTTGTATAATGCTCTTCATAAATTAGGACTGGAACGATATTGTATTATGATTAAAGACAGTGTTTCAGACCGGAAACCTGTGGTGGATGCGGTAAGAAATACCATTGATCCTGCTGATTTCAAGAAACCGGGACAGCCTTTTTCCGTTCAGTCGCTGCAAGATCAGCTTGTAGACATTTTACAGCATAAAACAACGATCAACGAGGTTCATGAATTGTTGAATTCAGATTTGATTCCCGGAAAAAATCTCACCGAAATTGTTGCGGATCTGTTGAAATTTCAGGAAACCAAAGAAAATATCACTATTCAGGATATTCAGTTTTCCTTTTCCGGAGAGGAGTTTAAAGAGATTGAATATGTACTGGAAAAGGGAAAAGAGGTGTATAAGGAATATCAGCCTTTTGAAAAATCATCATTTATTAATTCGGAAAAGCTGATTAGCGAGAATTTTCATAACAGTCTGCAGAATTTAGATACATCCTTTCAGAATTATGAAAATAGGTGGGATGAAATTCAGTCTTTGATTATTGATTTTAAACCCGTTTATGAAGAAAAAAGAAAGCTGGATTTTAGCCAGAATCTTCAAAAAATAACTTCATTAATCAACGAAACAGAAATCATCACTTCTGTTCTGAATAAGAATTCTGAAGAGTTTCATCCTGAAATGACGAACGGATTTTTCTACAAGTTCATGGCTTTGTTTTCTTCCGAAAAGAAAAAGAAAATCAGCAATCAGAAAAGACTGTTGGAGATAAGTTCATCGATAAAACAGATCAGTTTAAGTGAATTTTTTCCTTCGATTGAGCTTTCGGATCACCTCTGGAACAATAAAAACGAAATTCTGAATTACCGTCAGAAAATACAAAATTTACAGTCGGAGTTTTCTTCAAAGCTGGAAGAGCAGTTTAACACCATTGATTTCCTGAATGTATTTGATTCTGTAGTTTCAGGAAAAGAAACGGAAATCATTGCTCAGCGTATTCAGCAATTGAAAAAAAGTATTTCGACTGATCAATGGATAAAAGACCTGAATTTTGGAAATACCTATCAAAACTTCGATGAATATTTAATTTCTGTTTTAGATCAATACAGGTCATATAGAAGTCATCCTGAAAACCCATTTTTAAAAGAATTTAACTGGTTTTATTTCAATCAGCCGCTGACTGTTTTTCAGAAAAAAGTATTGGAAAGGTTGTATTCGGTTAATGATTGGAAGACTTCTTTTTACGCTGCTTATTTTCCGTTATTGCTGAACAGACATTCTGATGCTAAACTTAATTTTAGCGAAAAGAATTACGAAGAAATATCGAAACAGATTAAGCAATACGGATTTTCTCAACAGAATTTTATTCAGTATTTCTGGAATGATTCTCAGCAGAATGCGGTAAAGAAATTTGAACAGACGAATAAAGATATTACGGTTGCCAATCTTTATAATAAGAGAAGCAGTGTCAATCATAAAAGATTAACGTTGAGGCAAATTGTTCAGAAAGATATTGATCTTTTTACTGACTTTTTTCCGATTATTCTCACGACTCCGGATGCGTGTAGTAATCTTTTTCAGGGAAAGAATTTTTACTTCGATAACGTTGTTTTCGATGAAGCGAGTCAGCTGAAACTGGAAGATAACCTTCCTGCGATGCTGAAAGGGAAAAATATTATTATTGCAGGAGACGAACATCAGATGCCACCATCGAATTATTTCAGTAAAGTTTTTGACGGAATTATTGAAGATGAAGATGAAATAGAATCTGAAAATGAAGTCATCACCTATAAAAATTCATTGTTAAATATCGAATCTTTATTAGATTTTGCCACTGAAAGTCAGTTTGAAAAGAATCATCTGGATTTTCATTATCGTTCTAAACATCCTTATCTGATTGATTTTTCTAATCATGCGTTTTATAATTCGCGTTTAAAGCCTCTTCCGACAAAATCTGAAACGTTGCCGATTGAATTCTATCAGGTGGATGGCGTTTTTGATGATCATACCAATAAAGAAGAAGCGGAGAAGGTATTAGAAATTCTAAAAAAAATTCAGCCATTAAAAGATGGAAATTATCCGTCGGTAGGCATTGCGACCTTTAATATTTCTCAGCGAAATTATATTAAAAGACAAATTGTTCAGCAGATCAATCTTCCGGGAAATGAAGTTTTTAAAGAAAAAATTCAGGGGTTAGAAGCGGCAGGATTGTTTATTAAAAACCTTGAAAATATTCAGGGTGATGAAAGGGATATCATCATTATGTCGACCACTTACGGAAGAAAATCCGGTTGGAAATTTATCCAGAGTTTTGGCCCGATCAATCACACGAAAGGATATAAACTGCTGAATGTGATTATCACCAGAGCAAAGGAAAAAATCTATGTCTGCAATTCGATTCCTGAAGAGATTTTCTCGAATTATAAAGAAGCTTTGCAGCAGGAAGGTTCGAATAACAGAAAGGCCGTTTTGTATGCTTACCTTGCGTATTGTAAAGCGGTAAGTGATAAAAATGAAACCCAAAGACTGGAAATTCTGAATACTTTGGATCAGTTCGGGTTCGCTAAGGATTCGAATAAAAATACAAATTCGAATGCTTTTATCGATGTGATTTATAATCGCCTGCAGAAAGATTTTTCTCAATTAAAAATGTTGAAAAATCATCATTTCGGAGGCTATGAATTTGATATTCTGATTGAAAAAGAAAATGGAAAATCAATAATTATCGAAGCGATGAGCAAAGAGAAATATACAGGAAATCTGGGCTATCTGGAAGATGTACATAAAGAAAAAATAGTGCGGAATGCAGGTTTTGAATACGTTAGAATATGGAGCCAGAACTGCTGGCAAAACCTGGACGCGGAAATACAGAAAATATATAAAAAAATATCATGACAGAACAATTAAAAAATTCACCGGAAACGATTCAGTTTAAAGAGGTAATCGCATTTATTGATGAGAATTACGACTTTACCCCGACAAAATTCACAAACGGGAACACGGTGAATGAAGAAAATCAGAATAACGGTTCGTGTAAAGTTTTCAGCTATGCGAAACTGAATGATTTGTCTAAAGAGGAAACATTAAACCTTTTCGGAGAATTTTACAGAGAAGATGTACTGAAAAATCCTGAAGGAACAGATCATCAGAATATAAGAAATTTTATGGAGTTTGGTTGGGATGGAATTGCTTTTGAAGGTGAGGCTTTGAGTAAAAAATAATTAGAGAATCAGTTTTTTACCACCCCGTCAAAAATTCTACGAATTTTCGCCACCCCTCCAGGGGAGGGGAATTTTACGCAGTTAGTAACTTAATCCTAATCCTTAATCTTAGCCTAAATAGTCATTCCTTAAAAACCAAGTAATATTTTGATTATCAGTTTTATGCACTTATATTTCGTAAAAAATCGTTGTAAAAAATTGCAATAAATTGTATTTTTAGGATATAAAAAGTGGCAAAATGTTAGGCAAAATAAGAGAGGATTTACAGCAGAATTTATTCAAGACCAGGCTTACGGAGCTTATTAATATGGAGCATCCGGTGGTAAAATTAGCTGGGGAGATTTCCTGGGATAAAATGGAGTCAGAGTTTGAGAAATTATTTTCAGAAAACGGAAGACCTTCTATTGCTATCCGTAAAATAGCAGGAATGCTTTTGCTCAAGGAAATGTTTAAAGAAAGTGATGAAAGTGTAATAGAGAGATGGATTGAGAATGCGTATTGGCAATATTTTACCGGAGAAACCTTTTTCCAGACAGAGCAGCCTTTCGATCCGAGCAATTTTGTACACTTCAGAAAAAGAATTGGAGATAAGGGTTTGGAATTTCTTTTGGGACAAAGCGTTTCTCTCCATCCCAAAGCCAAAACAGAAGATGAAGTTCAGGTAGATACGACGGTTCAGGAGAAGAACATTACCTTTCCTACCGATGCCAAATTAGCAAAAAAAGTAATCGACAATTGTAGAAAAATAGCAGAAAAAGAGAGCGTTGTACAAAGACAAAGCTACAGAAGAGTGAGCAAACAATTATTGCGGGACGCTTTTTTTGGACATCATCCCAGAAGACAGAAGAAGGCAAAAATGGCGAGGAAAAAGCTCAGGACGATTGGTAAAAGAGTTCTTCGGGAATTGGAAAGAAAACTTCCTAAAGATGTTTTGAAAGGCTACGAAGACGTTTTTAAAATTTACCTTAAAGCACTCACCCAAGAACGTACCACGAAAGATAAAATTTACAGTCTTCACGAGCCACAAGTTGCGTGTATTGCGAAAGGAAAATCGGGAAAAGCATACGAGTTTGGGACAAAAGTAGCAGTAGTAAGAGGTCGGAAAACAGGGATCATCAGCTCGGTAAAGAGATTTTCTGGCAATCCTCACGATAGTAAAACTCTTGAAGAATCATTGGCACAGAGTGAGAGGGTAAGAAAATCCGTTGGCGGAACAAGACCTACGAAAGCCACTACAGACAGAGGATTTAAAGGAATCAAAGAAGTGGAAGGAACAGCAATTTTGCTTCCCGCAAAAAAAGAAAAAACAAAATATGGGCAACAAGTAGCCAGATTAAGATTCCGGGCAAGAGCAGCCATAGAACCTTGTATCTCTCATTTAAAAAGAAACCACTCCTTAGGATTAAACTTCCTGAAAGGAGTGGCTGGAGATATTAATAATGCATTATTAGCAGGGATTGGATACAATTTGAAGATGAGATTGAATCAAATCAAACAACAAATTCTTCTTTGGCTCGAACTTGTTCTCCGAATCTTTTTAGGCAAATATAATTTTCAAAGTCAAAAAACAGCTTTTTAAGGAGCGACTAAATAATGGGTAAAGGAAACCTCATAGGTTTTCAAAACCTATGAGGTTTGCAATAGGAAAACGAAGATATAAGCCCAAATAAAAATGAAAGAAAACTATGTCATCCAATAAAAATGCTCTTATCCGTTATAAAACTTTGGACAAATGTCTCAAGAACAAATACCGAAAATATACTTTGGAAGATCTGATCGATGAATGTTCCGAAGCTTTGTTTGAGTATGAAGGGAAGGAGTCTTTCGTCAGCAAACGTACAGTACAGCTGGATTTGCAGAATATGCGAAGTGAGAAATTCGGGTATGAAGCACCGATTGAGGTTTTTGAAAGGAAATACTATCGATACAGTGATCCTGAATACAGTATTCATAATATTTCGGTGAACGAAAGTGATCTGAAGGCCATGAATAATGCGGTGCAGATTTTAAAGCAGTTCAAGGATTTTTCGATGTTCAAAGAGATGAACGGGGTGATCCAGAAATTGGAGGATTCTATTCATTCTACCAATCAGAAATCAATTATTCATTTAGATAAAAATGAACAGTTGAAAGGATTGGAGCATATTGATGTGCTGTACGATGCGATTCTTCATAAAAAGGTTTTAAGAGTTACGTATAAAAGTTTTAAGGCAATAGAATCAGATTCGTATATTGTACATCCGCAATTGTTGAAGGAATTCAATAACCGATGGTTTTTGATCTGTTTTAATAAACAATATGCTTATAATTTGGCGTTGGACAGAATGGAAAGTATTCAAATTGAGGAAAATATTGAATATATTGACAAAAATCTGGATGGCGACGAGTATTTTAAAGATATCGTTGGCGTTACGGTTTCGCCCACGATGGCTCCGAGAAACGTTGTGTTTTTTGTGGATTCTCATAATGCACCGTATATTAAGACAAAGCCTCTGCATACAAGTCAGGAAATTATACGCGAATCGAGTGACGGCACTGTTTTTAAAATCTGCGTGCAGCTGAATTATGAATTGGAAAGACTTTTATTGGGATTTGGCGAATCGTTGATTGTTCATAAACCCCGAAAACTTCGATTACGATTAGAAGAAAAATTCAGGGCAGGAAGTAAGAATTATGAAAATCTTGTTTTGGATGATGAAGATTGATGATTTTCGTCCTATGTTTGTGGCTTGGAAATTGTAGTAATCAAAAAATAAAATAAGTAATATGAAATCAAGAATATTAAAAGCAGTTGTCGCTATTGTAGCACCTTTGGTGATTGAATTTATCGTCAAGAAAATATCAGAAAAGCTGGACGAAAAGTATAATAAAGAAGACGAGAAAAAACAGCTTCCTGAATCTGTTTAGATGAGTCCGGTTACAATTATAGAAAGAGATTGTTCATTTTTTGGACAGTCTCTTTTTTTTGTAAGATTCAGGATTATTTGATGTAGAGTTTCATTCTTTCTTCATATTCGGGCTTCAGCTTAAGAAATTTCCATATTTTTTTATCATCAGGATAGGTGATACGGTAAAAAATAATCTTATCCGCAGAATATTTGAAATAGGGATGGTTCTTAAGCCATTCTTCGGGGGCATCTTTTAAGGTATATTTTTCAATTTCAGAAGTGTTTAAACGGCAGACAGAGATTAGCTGGCGAACCAAATCTTTATCGATATTGTAAGTGTCGAGAATTTGTTCTCTGGTTACAAATCCGCCCAGTTTCTTCCGGAATCCAAGTATAGATCCTGCACTTTTTTCATCCAGCCCAAACTCGATAAGCTGTCTGAAGGTTATCGCATTGAGATCAATTTCTGAAAAGTTTGTAGTTTCCTGTTTGATGACCACTTGGGGGGCTTCAGGGTTTCTGGCCGGAGGCTCGGCGTCCAGGATGATATAGGGCTTAAGCTCGCTGAATTTTTTTTCAGAAATGATGAAACACTTGCGAAGCTCTTCTATATTTTTAAAACGTCCCTTTAAGTTACGTTCCTTATAGTTAAGGATCACCTGAGCCTGGGGTGCGGAAAATCCGAGTTGTTGCCAACCCTGAATATCCAGATGATTAGGATTAAAATTACTGTAGGAGCCTTTACTTTTCCCCGAAATAAGATTTGTACTGAAACTTTTATAATGAGAAGGTGTTTTTTCAGGAAGAAGAAGGTAAGGAGCTAATTTACGATAACTCTCTTCGTTAATGATAAAACATTCCCTAAATTTTTCTTTGCTCACAAAGCTTCCGCCCAGGTAATTTTTATATTTGAGAATAGCTTCCGCCTGCCTTTCACTGAAACCCAGTTTTATCCAGTCCTGCAGCATATACCGGTCTGGATTGAATGAGGTTAATACATTGACTGATTTCTTCGCATATTTTTCGCGGAAATTCGATCGGGGATCTTTGGCTCCTTCCGGTAAAAGCAGGTAAGGTTCCAGCTCTGAGAATTTTTCGGCTGAGACCGCAAAGCATTTTCTGAATTGCTCCCTGGAAATAAATTGACCGCCAACCACCTTTTTGTAATTTAAGATGGTGGCGGTCTGCTGATCAGAAAAACCTAAATTGTACCAGTCGTTTTCACTCAGACTGTTGGGATCAAATGATGATAAATGAACCGGAGTAGAACCTTTTGCTACAAATATAATTTCAGGGAAATCTCCTCTCTCCCTGCTGGTATATTTTTGAAAGATAAAAAACAGAACGAGCAGAATTCCCATGCAGGCTATTTTCCGGTAGTATATTTTCTTCATTGAGATAAATTTACAAATAAAAGAAAATGAAGACAATAGACTGAAGATGATTGCTTTATATTGAAATAGAAATAGTTCGAAATGATTTTTAATTTACATTAAAAAAGGTATTAAAAAGAATTTAATATAAGAATAGAGGATTGAAGTGAGTACTGAGGGAGACCCCGGGTCACAGGCTTGTAGTGGCTCTGATTTCTGAGCAGGAATATAAAAAAACTCTTCAAAATTTTGAAGAGTCTTATGTTTATTGTTCCAGCATGTTATCGCGGGTATTTTTCTGGACTGCGATCGCTCCGAACAGAGCAAGTAAAAATGCAAACCCATAGAAGCCCTTTTCACTGGGAAGAATAGTGGCATTCCATAATCCTATCGCCAGTAAAACAATAGAAGACAGGGTGGCAAACCAGCATATTCCATAGTAGATATCGGTTACCTTAATCCCTTCTAATCTGTCACGAACCGCTTTTTGCAAAGAAACGACTGCAAACAATCCGTATAGCAGGATGGTGAAATAATATCCCTTTTCGTTAAGCTCCATTTCTGCTCTTGCCAGACCTACAATAAAGCCAATCATTCCCGCTCCCAAAGCAACCCATGAGGCTGCAACGAATGCATTTGATACATTTTGTTTTTTCATTTGCTAATGTTTTTGTTAAAGGTCTCAAAGATATAGATTTTTTACGATTCCATATACGGGGAAAATACGGTCAATTGTTTTTTAATACCGCTTTCTTTTTAAATTTACCTTAATATACCCCGAAGGGGCTAAATATGAGTAGTGTCGGGTGAAATCCGATGGTTAAGTATTCGATGCTATTACAATCCTGAAAGGGTTAAATAATTTAATGGAAATTTCAAAGATAAAATGGCATTAAGCGCCAATTTTTGGAATTGATCAGTTAAATGAATGCCCATTGATCATTTTAAAACAAAAAAAACTCTCCGGAATAGGAGAGTTTCTATATTCGTATGACTTTTCTGTCTTTTGCTTCTTAGTATCTGTAATACTCAGGTTTGAAAGGACCTTTAACATCCACCCCTATGTATTCAGCCTGTTCAGGAGAAAGAGTTTCCAGCTCAACGCTTAATTTCTTAAGGTGAAGAGCAGCCACTTTTTCATCTAAATGCTTAGGCAACATATAAACTTCGTTTCCATAAGCTTCAGAATTGTTCCAAAGTTCAATTTGAGCCAAAGTCTGGTTAGAGAAAGAGTTAGACATTACGAAAGATGGGTGACCAGTTGCACAACCAAGGTTTACCAATCTACCTTCAGCAAGAATAATAACTTCTTTACCTTCGATGGTGTAGATATCAACCTGAGGTTTAACTTCAGATTTTGTAGCACCGTAGTTGTTGTTCAACCACGCCATATCGATTTCGTTATCGAAGTGTCCGATGTTACAAACAATCGCTTTATCTTTCATTTTAAGGAAATGCTCGCCTCTTACGATGTTGAAGTTACCTGTTGTTGTGATGATGATATCTGCGTTATCAACAACAGTATCCAATCTTTTCACTTCGTAACCGTCCATTGCAGCTTGTAAAGCACAAATTGGATCGATTTCAGTAACCGTAACGATAGAACCAGCCCCTCTGAAAGAAGCGGCAGTACCTTTACCTACGTCTCCGTATCCGCAAACAACCACTCTTTTTCCAGCCAACATGACGTCTGTCGCTCTTCTTACAGCATCTACTGCAGATTCTTTACATCCGTATTTGTTATCGAATTTAGATTTAGTTACCGAATCGTTTACGTTGATAGCCGGCATTACCAAAGTTCCGTTCTTCATTCTTTCGTACAGTCTGTGAACTCCGGTTGTCGTTTCTTCAGAAAGTCCTTTGATGTCTTTTGTGAATTCAGGGTATTTATCAAAAACCATGTTCGTTAAATCTCCACCATCATCCAAAATCATGTTCAATGGCTTTCTGTCCTCACCGAAGAATAAAGTCTGCTCAATACACCAGTCAAATTCTTCCTCATTAAGACCTTTCCATGCATACACCGGAATTCCTGCAGCAGCAATTGCAGCAGCAGCGTGATCCTGCGTCGAGAAAATATTACAAGAAGACCAGGTAACTTCAGCTCCTAAAGCAACCAGGGTCTCTATAAGCACAGCAGTTTGGATCGTCATGTGAAGACATCCTGCAATTCTTGCACCCTTTAAAGGTTGAGAGGGTCCATATTCTTCACGGATGGACATTAACCCCGGCATTTCTGCCTCAGCAAGAGTAATTTCTTTTCTTCCCCATTCAGCAAGGGAGATGTCCTTCACTTTGTAAGGAACGTATTGTGTTGTAGTACTCATATGTATAATGAATAAGTTTAAATTCAATTGATAATGAAATGCAAAATTACGATTAATAATTTAGATAGAGAAATGACATTTATGAGATTTTGGATAGGCTGGAAAAGGGAGATTTGAGGATGCGGGATTTTAAAGTCACAGAAATTGTTTTGTTATTTGGAATTTATTTTTTTTTGAAGCTTTTTCCCGCTTTCCGCTATATCTTTTTTTGCCAATACTTTTTTCAAGCCCATGCAAAAAAAGGATGCCGCTGCAATCGGGGCTATAGAGTGAAGCCAGCAGATAAAAAGTTGAGCCCTGACTTCCCGTACTATCTTTCCGGGAACATCCGGTCATGAACTTTTATAAAAATATTGATGGAGAACCAATGTTAAAAATAGATATCATAAGACCCCGGTTTTTGTCTAGAAAATCAGATAAATCATATCAACATACTCTGCTTCCCGTTATATTGCCCTGTTTTTCGTTTATTTTAATAATATTTTATACAATAAACTATTTTTCTTTATTCTAAATAAGTTATTTTTGCATAAATAAATCTTTTATTATGAATCATACAAATACTCAGGAAGAAGCACAGAGACAGGCAAAACCACTTACTCCAAAAGTTAAGGAACTTATCGGGAGAACGAAAAGTGTAATTTTAGCGACCGTAGATGCAGAAGGAACGCCGAATTCCAGCTATGCCCCTTTTGTTGAAGTAAATAATACATTCTATATTTTGGTTTCTTTCATGGCAAAACACACAAAAAATCTTGCTGACGGAAGAAAAACTTCAGTTATGTTTATTGAGGACGAATCAGCAACCAAACAAATTTATGCTCGTGAGAGATTAACCATTGAGGCTTCAACCTCTCAGGTGGAAAGAGATTCTGATACCTGGAACGCAGTAGTAGCCCAGTTGAAGGAAACCCACGGAAAAGTAGTGGATGTCATTGCTGAAATGAAGGATTTTATCCTGATCGGGCTTCATCCGACGAAAGGTTCTTATGTCAACGGGTTCGGAAGTGCCTATTTTGTAGATCAGAATCTTGAAATTATGGAGCACAGAAACGATATCAATCACCAGTCGAAATAATTTTGTAAAAGCATAAAGGTGTACAGCGAAATGCTCGAACGTTTTTAGCTTTTAATTACTATTAAATTCACTTTAGTCTCCTGATTAAAGTGAATTTTTTTGTTTGTAATCGATTTTTCATTAACAGAAATTTCCGCAGAACTCCAACCATCACCTCGAGTGATTTTTTCCAAAAAAAGTATATCGGGAAGTTCATGCTGGAAAGAGAAATTCTTTCTTTCAATTCATGAGTTCTCTATACATTTTTCTCCGCTGCGCTCCGACAAATACTCGCTCTGACGGAGAGAAAAGTCTGTGAAGGATAACTGCTCGTCACTTTGAGTGATTATAAAAAACAGAAAATCCTAAAATCCCCCGGCTACAAATCCCCGGTTCCAACCCAAAATTTTTTATTAATTTTGTCCAATAAATAAAATCATGCCTCTGTACCGCGATTTTTCTGATGATAATGCCACAATTCTTGTATGGAAATACGATGAAACTGAAGAATTGAATATGGATGACCTTTTAGAACCTGAAAATGCTGAAAAAGTAAAAGATTATCATCCGAAAAAGCTGCTGGAAGTACTGATGGTTAGAAAGCTACTGAAGGGGCTTAAGCCTCACTCCAAAATATTATATAAAGAAAGAGAGCCATTTTTATCTCCAAAGGATGCCGAGATTTCAATTACCCACTCATTTCCATTTGCGGCCATCGCGATTTCCAACAATAAAATCGGAATTGATATTGAAAAATTCAATCCTAAGATCTTAAGGGTAATCGATAAATTTACCTACGAAAATGAACGTGGATTTATTCCTCACGATCATGAAGTGACCTTTTATACCATCATCTGGAGCGTGAAGGAAAGTATGTACAAGATTCACCATTCCAAGCACTGGTCACTTAAAAAACATTATGATGTAAGACCTTTTGAGCTGAAATACCTTCATCATATCCAGTGCAGAGTCTATGACGAACAGATCTCCGATGAGTTTAAAGCACGTGTGGAATTTTTCGATGATTACTGTTTTACGATTGTTGAGGAATAGTTTCCGAAGCTTCAGATTTCTCGTGAGATTCACTTTTGTATTTTTCAATTACTTTACGTTGTTCTTTGGCTACATCAAATATCAGTTCCAGGACATCATGAATATTCTTAAGCTCTGTTAAGCGTGATATCTTGTTGGGATCTCTTTGATTTCGGGATTCATGGTCGGCAAGTTCCGATTTTCGTTTCAGAAGGAGATCATCAAAAGAGGAGTCCTCAGGCTCTATCTGGCTTTTTTTTCTGAGAGATTCACTAATAGTTGTACCGTCCAGCAAATGAGACACCTGAAGCATTTCGGCCTCAATTTTCTCTCTCCATCCTTCCGCATCTATCTCGGAGTATTTTTCATCATCTTTTACATATTGAGAAAGGGAAGCCGTGTAGGCGGTCATCAGATGGGAGGTTGCGACAAACTGGTGAACAACCTCTAATTTTTTCTGCTGATTTTTGGGTTCAGAAATCATTCTCTGAAAATTATCAGAAAGATTAGCTAAAGCAATGATGGCATTTTTTCTTTTTACTTTATAATCTTCAATATCAAAGCTGTCGTCCAAAAATTTAGAGATAACACAACGGAAATAAATCAGGTTGCATTCTGCAGATTTTTTCATCAGATCTAAATTTTGGGTGTGTTCCCAAACCGGAAGTACGAGATACGATACCAGAGAGGTAATGAGCCCCGCGATCACTGTATCTACAATTCGGTCTCTGAAAATAACGTCAATATGTCCGGGGCTCAGGAAATTAAAACTCAGAAAGACATAGATGGTCATAAACAAAACAGCCCAGAAATATCTTCCTTTCAGAAAACTGAAACACATAATCATGCTCAGCAGTAAAATAGAAAATAAGATCTGATTGATATGGATAAAGTGTAATATCCCGTAAGCTATGGAAGCACCGGCTATGGTTCCGTATAAACGGAGAAGATTTCTTTTTTTGGTAATCGCGTAAGCTGGCTTAAGAATAGCCACTACCGTGATCAGAATCCAGTAGGTATGCCCGATTCCCAGAAAATCAAAAAGCGAAAATGAATATCCGATGAGCAGGGCAATCGTAATTCGTAATGCATGTCTGAAGTGGGAAGACGACAGTGAAATATTATCTTTTAAAACCTTGGCATTGATCTTCTGCTCACTCGGCATAAATTTTCTGAGATCCAGCCCTGTAGAAAGGCTCTTTGCCAGCTTGACGTTTTGCGAAAATACTTTATAAATCTCATTAATTTCTTTTGTGATCTCATTAATACGGACAAGGATCTGACGGAGAACCATAAAATCTTCAAAATTATCCGGAGAAATCTCTTTGTTTCTCAGCTCGAAATAAACATGATTTAAGCTTTTAAGTTCTGTATCCAGATTGAAAATCGGTTTTGCACGAGTTCCTATCTGAAGTGAGATTCCTATATTGGTGATTTCTTCAGCCAACAGATTCAGGTAATCATGGATGTGTACAAGTATGCTGCTGTCGATAAAGCTTTTTTGAAGTTTCTCGTAATCACTTTCAGAGGTCATGAGTTTTTCATGAAGATCCATAGAGTTTAATAACATCAACATCAGCAGTCGACTCGTTGTGGTAGATTCGTTGACGATAACCCGTGTTTTAAAAACCGTTTCCCTGGTTTCTTCCTGAAGGTTTTTGATTTCTATTTGTTTAGTGATGACCTGAGTGGTCAGTTTAGCGAAATCCGGATTTTTCTGGTAATAATTGGCTTTAATCTTCAAAAACTCTGCAAGCTGTAGATAATTTTCTCCAATCATCTGGCTGGCAAGCTTGTAGGGCTGAATGGTGGATACAATTAAGAAGATGAGTAAAAACCAAAGACATCCCGATGCAAAGATCAGTAAGCTTTTAAGAATATTTTCTCCCGTAAGATGTCCGTCGATAAAAATGGCAAGAACGACCAGGGACAGGGATCCCACCGCAGCAAGTCTCTGCCCGTAGACCCCGATTAAAGAGAAAAACAGCCCGAATACCACAATTTCTGAAAAAACCAGGATTTTAATATTCATTACCAGGCTTGCAATGAGTGCCACAAGTGCAAAGCAGAAAATGGCAAATGTTAATGAGTTTCTTCTTCGGATGAAGGGGCCGGGTTGGTCTGTTAAAGCAACAAAGCTGGTTCCCAGCGGAAAGAGAAAGTATTCCTTCAGAATTCCAAAATGGGCGAGAACCAGACATGGCAGAACAGTGGCCAGTGTAATTCTGATGGCAGAATATACATATTGGCTGGTCACAAATTTTTTCAGTTCCGCAGAATAGTTCATCCTACAAAAATAATTATACAAAACAGAAAAGCCTCATAAAAATGAGACTTTTCTAAACTTATCTTTACACCTTTTGTTTAGTTCCTGTTTTTGAGAAGAATCCAGCCCGACATTTTTATCGGTTTTCCGCTGATAGTATCTTCCCATGAGACCACATACCAATAGGTAGCCGTGGGGATCACACGTGCCAGATACTTGCCGTCCCATATCGGTTTTTCTTTGGTTACTGTAAAAATTTCAACACCATAACGATCGAATATTTTTCCCGAAAAGTTTTTATATTTGGTAATTCCCGAAAAATCAATCACATCATTATATCCGTCTCCATTTGGAGTAATGGCATTGGGCATAAAGAAGGTGTAATACGAAGCTAATGCATAACAGGATATTCTTGTATTCCTTACCCTCACCATATATTCTGTATTTTTAAAAACATTATAAAAAATATTGGAGCTCTGCCAGGTAAATCCATTATCTATAGAATACTCTAACGGTGTATTTTCGTTGTTTTTGGCAAGAATCGTTAAATTATCATTTTTATAGTTGATTTCTATAATTTCCGGCACTGTGTGGTATCCAACTGTAGCAGAAAATACCTTTGAACAGACTCCGTTTGAAATGGTGACGGTATAAACTCCCTCTAAGGTTGGATAGATTATCTGCGATGTTTCGCCCGTACTCCAGCTATAGGTATAGTTGGGACCTGCCCCTGCATTCAGAACTCCCTTGAATCCTTCACAGATTTCAATATTTGATAATGAGGAAACGATGGCAGGTACAACGATTACTGTAATTGACTTTTCTGTTGTACAGCCGTTGGCGCCTGTTCCTGTTACCGTATAGGTTGTTGTGGCGTCCGGAGTAAAGGTCTGGATACTCGAAGTACCCGGCAATCCGGCCCATGCATAAGTTTGAGCACCTGATGCCGTAATTGTAACAGATTCTCCTTTACAGATCGTGTAGGCTGATGCTGTGAGGATAAGCGGTGGCGGAGTGGTATTCTCAAACACTGTTACCGAGCTCTGTTTTGTACATCCTAAAGGGGTGGCGCTTATAATGGTAAGCGTATAGACTCCTCCTTTGTCTACAACGGGAGTCAGCGTATCGGCACCTGAAATAATATTCCCCCCTCCGGTGGCAGTCCACAAAAATGTAGCTCCCGGCTCATAAACAGAAGCCGTAGCATCCAGAGTGATCTCCGGCACCAGACAGGTGATTACATCCTGAGGAGGATTGATTGTAACGATAATTAAAGGATCCATATTGACCTGAACCGACTGCTGATACTGGCAGCCCAATGCGGTAGTAGCCGTTACGGTGTATAAACCGGGAGCCGTCACCGTATTTACCGGACCTGTTGCTCCGTTTGACCAGCTGAATGTAATTCCGCTTCCATTGGCTGTTGCTGTTAATACCGTAGAATCTCCCTCACAAAACATTAGATTTCCGGTGATCTGTACATTGGGATCGGTGTCCTGTAAAATAGTAACTGAAACCGGCTCACTGGTGCAGATCCCATTATTGTTTATCAAAGTATATATTCCGCCTGCAGAAACAGTAATGGTCTGGGTTGTTTCTCCTGTAGACCAAAGATTTCCGGTCGCAAAATTAGAAGTTAATGTTATCGGGGTGTTATTACATATTACATTAGAGGAAGCTGTAATTATCGGAACCGGTTTAACATTTACGGTAAGTTGTAGTTCTGCAATTTTGGCGCAGGCGTCCGGAGAAATTACCCTCACATAGATCACTGCATTTCCAGAACTGTACGTTGCCGGGTTTCCAATTGTATTGGTATTTCCTGCTAAAGCATCTGCCTGATTCTGATAAAACGAAAATGTTACTCCCGTTGTTGTGCTGATAGCATTCTGAGCAGAAGTAAGATCAAAAATAGCCGTTGCGGAGTCTGAACATAGCTCTAAAGCTGCATTGTTTACTTTAGGAACAACCCCCTGAACAACTTCTGCTGATGCTTGATACTGGCATCCTGCGGGAGTGGTAACCGTTACCGTATATATTCCCGGTGTTACTACGGAAATAATATTTCCTGTTGTGCCGTCTGACCACGTATAGGTATTTCCGCTTCCATTGGCATGAACGGTAAGCTGATTAGCATTTTCACAAAGAATAAGATTTCCTGTAATCTTAAGGTCAGGATCTGCTTCCGCAGTGATGGTAACAGAAGCTACCGGCGCGGTACAGGCTCCGTTGGAATAGGTTAGGGTATAGGTACCCGCAGTGGTTACCGTGATACTTTGAGTAGTTTCCCCGCTAGACCATAGATTTCCTGTTGCCTGACTTGAGGTCAGCGTTACATTACCTCCAAAACAGATGGTAGAAGAAGAAGCTGTAATAACAGGAGCAATTGTGGTATTTACGGTAAGCTGTAGTTCTGCAATTTTTGCACAGGCATCCGGAGAAATTACCCTTACATAGACCACTGCATTACCTGAACTGTACGCTGTCGGGTTTGCAATTGTATTGGTATTTCCTGCCAGAGCATCTGCCTGATTCTGATAAAACGTAAATGTTACTCCCGTTGTTGTACTAATGGCATTCTGAGCAGAAGTAAGATCAAAAACAGCCGTTGCGGAGTCTGAACATAGCTCTAAAGCTGCATTGCTTACTTCAGGAACAATCCCCTGAACAACTTCCTCCGATTTTTGATACTGACATCCTGCGGGAGTGGTCACTGTTACGGTATATATTCCGGGTGTTGATACAGAAATGACATTTCCTGTTGTTCCGTCTGACCAGGTATAGGTATTTCCGCTTCCGTTGGCATGAGCAGTAAGCTGGTTAGCAGTTTCACAAAGAATAAGATTTCCTGTAATCTGAAGGTCAGGATCTGCTTCCGCAGTAATGGTAACAGAAGCCACGGGAGGTGTACAGATTCCGTTGGAATAGGTTAGGGTATAGGTACCCGCAGTGGTCACCGTGATACTTTGTGTGGTCTCCCCGGTAGACCATAAATTTCCTGTCGCTTCACTTGAGGTCAGCGTAACACTTCCTCCAAAACAGAGGGTAGAAGAAGAGACCGTGATCGTGGGATCTGTACATTGGCATGGGTTAATGGTATCATCCTTGGAAGAACCCATACCTTGTCCCTGGTCAGAGCCAGTATCGGCAGCACCTCCCGGGTTAACCAATTGCGGAACTCCCTGAGCATCTACCGGTCCGGATATAGATCCGTCCGCATTAAGTTGTGAAGTCAGTACATTTTCACCACCTTCTAAAGAATCAAAGCATCCGTCGTTATCAGAATCCAGGTCCAGATAGTCAGGAATACCATCTCCATCGGTATCACAGTTTTTGGTAGCAGCACCAAAAGTGAAGTTAGCATAATATTCTGCAACTGTATAATTAAAAGTTATGGAAGAGTGTATTCCGGGAATTTTAACTATTACAAATCCTTCTTTTCCGGTGAGCTGAGTCGGTGAATCTATGGTAATATCTTTTGACCACAATACCTGAACAGGAATATTAAATTTAATAGGAACATGTAAGCCTTGTTGTCCTACAGATGCGAATACCAGTACAGGGTCAATCATAGGTTGCGCGAATGTTAAAGTATTGGAAGAAACTTGCGAATTGCCTATACTGGGATTATTGTTAGGAACTCCGTATGGAGCAGGGAATAGAGAATGGTTATATATACCAGACATCGGTATCATTGGCTGGTTTGATGTTAGGGTATATGGTATGCCACTTATTGTTCCCTGAGCCACGGTATTATTTGCTGAAAAACTAATCGGTCCTGTCCAGGAAAACTGGCTGGGACATTCAGTTTCATCAAGAATACCGTCGTTATCATTGTCCAGATCAATATAATCGGGTATACCGTCATTATCTATGTCGTTGCAGGTGTTTATCATAGAGTTTTGGGAGAAACCTATTCCTTGTCCCTGATCTCCCCCGATATCTGCGGCTCCGCCTGCGTTTACAAATTGCGGAACCCCTTGGGCATCTACGGGTCCCGATATAGATCCATTCGTGTTAATTTGTGAAGTCAGTACATTTTCATCACCTTCTAAAGAATCAAAGCATCCGTCGTTATCAGAATCCAGATCCAAATAATCAGGAATACCGTCTCCATCTGTATCTTTGGCTACACAGGTTCCAAACTGAAAATCATCATAATCTACCAGCGTGGTTGCTGTTGCTGCCCCGTAAATATAAATTCTAAAAGTATAAGTAGTATTCGGTTTAAGGAAAACTCTTTGTAATAAGTTAGAATATACTGCACTTTGTGATAGTTGCGCATCCTCCAGTAATAAAATTCCGGGCGAGGAAAATCCGTCACCGGAAACTTCAACACTCATTTTATAACCACCCAACTGTCGCCATCTGAATGTTGAAAAAGATCTGTATAAAGACAGATTGGAGGGTGTTTTAAAGCCGTATTGAATATAATCTCCATCATTTTTAGCAAGCAGGTAAGATGCAGAATTTACACCGCCTACTTTCCAGGCCGTATTATTCGCCGCTACTGTTAATCCTGTGCCCCAACTCATAGGATATGAGGTGCCTACTACCGCAGGATTTCCTCCCGGTAAACAGCCGTTAGATTCACTAATCGGGCAATATTGATCCTGTTCTTTTGTGCCCGGCGGAACGTTGGAAAACCATCCCGCATCTAATGATGAATTACTGCATACTCCTTCGTCCGTATCAAGAATTCCGTCGTTATCATTATCCAAATCAAGATAGTCGGGTATGCCGTCATTATCTATGTCGTTGCAGGTATTGATCATAGCGGTTTGGGAAAAGCCTACTCCTTGTCCCTGATCTCCCCCAATATCTGCGGATCCGCCTGTATTTACCAATTGCGGAACACCCTGAGCATCTACAGCTCCCGATATAGATCCATTTGTGTTAATTTGTGAGGTCAGTACTTTTTCATCACCTTCTAAAGCATCAAAACATCCGTCGTTGTCAGAATCGAGATCGAGATGATTAAAAATTCCGTCCCCATCTGTATCGCAGGTAAACGCTTTTACAGAAACATCTGTGAGCGACCAGTCGTCGATTCCGGTATGTACTCTGAAAATTAATGAAGAAGTATCAGGAATAGAATTATTTGGAATATTCAGGGTAAAGGTACGGGTGGTAAAACCGTTAACAAGAGCCGTGGTGAATGGAACAAAGTTAGAGGTTGCCCCATTGCTAAGGGTAATGGTAATATTATTCACACCGGGATTTCTTACCGTACTGTTATCTATCGTAGCATAGAGCGTGTTGTTAAGAAATATTTCCAGTTTTGCTGTAGAGCCACCAGCCTGGCTGCCATCCTGAGCCCCTAAAGTAAGGGTTACGGGAATGAAATTATTGGTGTTTTGCAGGTTGTTCAGTGTCTGCGAAATATCTTTATTGATGATATTGTTGGCGGTAACAGATACCGAATTGTTGGAATAAAACCATCCACCCAGCTGTAAGGTCCATCCATTGGTATTTCCTTTAAAAGAGCCGTTGTTCACGATATCATTTCCCGGACACTCAATAATATCAGGGATTCCGTCATTATCATCATCAAGATCCACGATGTCCATCAGTCCATCGTTATCACTGTCGATGCAGTTTTTAAAGGTGAGGAGTATTTTAGCTTCATCATTATCACACAATGCACCGGATTTATCTTTGATTAAAAGAGTAACGGTTGTATTGGTATTAAACTGAAAGTTAGACGGATTGGTAATAGGCGCCGAGCTTCCCTGAATGAAGTAGGTGAACGTGTAATTATTAGGATTTGCAACAAATTCAGAATTCATAGAGGTGAGATCTGCAGTCGTGTTTCCAGTACAGAAAATTTTTGAAAAAGTATCTTTTAAGAGAGAAATTTTATTCTTGAAAGTAAGAAGTATTTTTGCGTCATTGTTATCACATAAAAGTCCGGATTTATCTTTAATGAGAAGAGAAACGGTAGTATTGGTATTAAACTGAAATTGAGAAGGGTTGGTTATCGGTGTGGAGCTCCCCTGAATAAAATAGGTAAAAGTATAGTTATTAGGATTTGAAGTAAATTCAGAATTGAAAGAGGTTAAATCAATTGTTTCGTTTCCTGCACAAAAAGTCTTGATGACGGTATCTTTCAGGATCGGAACTTTGTCAGTATAAATTTTCACATTTTTAATAGAATGTCTGGCATTATAGGCACCTGTAGATGCTGAAAATCCAAAATAGCCGTTGGTCATTCCCACAGCTCCTCCCGAAGGTGCAAATGACTGATTGATAATGGTAACGCCATTAATTTTCAGATTAATAATCCACCTGGAAGGATTGCTTGGATCTTCCGTTCCGGTTACTTCCACATGCTTGTACGAAGGTCCCGTAAAACGAAGACCCGGATTCAGATTGGGAGAGTGAAAAGTGCTCCCCGGAGTATTATTAAACTCAATATTAGCCTGATACCCATTGTTGGTACCATATAATACGTGAACTTTACTCATCGCCGATTCATCAGTATTATTAAAAATATCGAATCCTACCATCAGGCCGGTCGCATTAGATGGAATCCCCAGACCGGAACCATTGGTATAGGATGAGGGCGGGTTGGCAAGATACCAAAAGGAGAGTCCATCAGCTCTTCCGCTTCCGTCTATTCTGAAGTCGAACTCTACCGTCCATTTTTTACAATATTTGAGATTAATAGGAGCATTTAGCTTAACTCCGCCTACTTGAGTCACCTGATCTGAAGTAAGCCTTATGAAGTCTCCGCTTACTCCGGCAGAAGGTATTAAGGACCATCCTGCAGTATTAACCGGGTTGCCTATCAGCTGGTAAGTCTGGGAATATACCGGGCTAAAGGCAAATAGAAATAAGATAGCATAGCGAAGCCACTTTTTTATCATTGTATGTAATATTTATTAATGTTTAAGTAAGTTGTATTTTACCGATAATTTTGATCCTGATGAAACCTTAACGATAGTAAGAGGTGAGTGTATTACAGTTTTTTTTCAAATAAAAGTAAAAACGATAGCAGGCTACTTTAATGCAGACCCCTATCGGATTTCATTTAATTTTCAAAGAAATAGCGATACAGGATAAAACTGAAAATTTTAGATTCTGTATCGCCACATCGCAGGGAGAAGTATAATGGGATATTGTCTGGTTAAACTTCATCCCATTTAAAAATCAAAAAAAGTGTTAGTAACTGACGGATAAGAAATTAAATTTTCATCATCAAAAACTAACCTTTTTAAAAGGCTGCTGTTTAGTGTTTTATATTAAATGGTATTGAGGCTAAAACACATTGATTACTCTATGGTTTTTAACTAATTTAACCTTTGAGCGGTCATGTAGAAATAATAATTGTTAGAATCCCTTGTAGCGTGCCATGTGCAGTTGTACCATTGACCGTCTGAAAAAGTAATCATAGCATTCACATATTCTCCTTCATTAAGATCAGTAGTAAAATCATCATTCCCGTCTATCTGGTAGCTGTAGGCATTTGGAGCTATTGTGGTATTCATTCCGGCGATATTTTTGTCTGCCGTAGATAAAGCCGAAGTATTATAGTTAATTGTACCTGAGGTGGTATTGAACAGTTTCGGACTCACACTGGCCACTGCAGTGGGTCTCCAGCTTTTGATAAAATCCATTCTAAGGCCGTTGATAATAATATATTTTGATTTATCGGCAGCAGATGCCAGTTCATAAGCAGCCTGTCTTGAAATCGTACTCGTATTGCCGGCTGATTTGCCTGTCATCATGATTCGGGAACCTGAATTTGCAGAAAAAGAAGCAGCATCTATAACAATTCTCGAAGATTTTATTTCTCCTATAGCAAATCCGGGTGAAGAGATAGGGCTGCTACCCAGTTTTTGCCATAACCTTCCGTCAAAAAAATAATACCCTTCATAATCTATATTAACGGCCGTTCCGGTCATACTTCCGGTTGCGACAGTGCTAACATAAATGAGTGTGGAAGTCACCACTCCTGTCATAGTCTGGGCTTTCAGTCTGTCCACTCTTGGGATCAGTAATCCTTCAGGTGTGCTGCCTGTTGTGGTTTTTGCGGTAATATCAAAAGTTGACTTTGGGTCTGTGTTGTTGATTCCTATCTGAGCATAGCTTGCAGAAGAAATAATCATCAGCGATAATAGTAAAATTCTTTTTTTCATTGAGTTTAAACTTAGGGTTTGATTTTTCAAAAAATCATAGAAAAAAGAGAACAGTTTGCCTCTTTTTTTTTTGTGAATTTTTTTGCAAATTTATTATCTAAGTAAAAAAAAAGGACTACTACATTTATACTACTTTATTTAACCATCAAATTATTAGTAGCTTATGTTTTAAGCGTAGTATAGTTTGATGGCGTGGTGTTTTTTTGTGCGGATCTTGTTATGGAGTTAATTTTTTTTTGTCAGCCTTACAATTCTGTGAAAATCTAATAAATTCGTTGTAACCTTCATTTTTTAGATACTATTTCAAGTAATTCCAATATGTTTTTTTTTAGTTTTAAATGCCAAAAACACAAGTACAGTTTTTCGATGCGGTACTGGGGGCGGATGACATGGAAATCAGTCGATGGAACCTGGAGGTAGGTAAGATGATAAAAATAATAATGAACTTTGCTGAGTTCCGAATTTTGTACTTAATCTCATTTTATCATCTGTTTTTTTATGCAAATAATTTTAAATCCCCCAAAGGTTTGGGATTGACCTGCAACAAAATGATAAGAATTTTTAAACTAAAAAAGCTCCATAAAATGGAGCTTTGTATCAATATAATAAATATTATTCTTAATAATCTACATTGGATGTTTCATCACCAATATTCCAGGTCAGCCCGAAACGCAGGGTATTATCCAATGCGGTATTGATCTTGGACATATTGATCAGGTAAGAGATGTCAAGTCCGAAAGAACGGTATTTTAATCCGATACCGGCGGTTGCAAACTGTCTGGCACCCTGTTCTTCGCTTTCGTGAAAATAACCGCCTCTTACTGCAAATGCATTGTCATAAGAATATTCAAGACCGGCACTGTACATAATAGAATTGGTGTTTTTGAAGGATTTTCCGATTCCTTCCATCACCCCTACATTAGGGACTGCATACATTGGTTTTCTTGTATTGGGATCTATTCCCACATACTCTGAACCCGGTACCAAAATTTTGGAACCTTCAATGCTTAATCCCACTCTGTTAACATCATCAAGATACATATCATAACCAATCCCCAATCTCGCCATTGTAGGAAGATAGGATCTCGATTCTTCATTTCCTGTATAATCCAGCTTAGGACCTAAGTTCTGAACGGCGAAACCTGCATTAACTTTTCCGTCATAGCCTCCGAAACTTGAGAATCGAGGGGAGGTATAATATCCCGAAACGTCTACTGCAAAAGAGTTGGCTGCTTTTAAAGTGGTATCGGTATTGAATCCTCCGGCTAAGTCTGAACGGATGAATCTACCCGTAACTGCCATTGAATAAGAATCAGAAAGTTTCAGACCGTAAGCTATGTCAATAGAGAATTCGTTAGGCTTGGAGGTTCCCATTGAAGTTACATCATTTCCCACCAACTGGGTTAAATCTACTTCTCCCATATTGAAGTAATAAATACTCGCGGAGATGGTCGATCTTTCTTCCTGACCTAAGAATTTGTGGAACGCACCGTATAATAAGAATACATCATTCGTCAGCTTCCCCATATAAGGCGTATAGGTTACCCCCACTGAAGAACTTGTCCTGCTGAAAGGATATTTCGCTGCATTCCAGAATTGAGAAAATGCGTCCGGTGAGGTCACAACACCTTGATCACCCATACCTCCGGCTCTCGCATCGGGTGCAATCCTCAGAAAAGGAGCTCCCGTGAGTACCGGGTTTACTTTACTTAGGTCCTGCGAGTATCCTAAAAAACCGGCACTTAAACCAATCCCCAAAAACAGCTTAGTCGTTAAATTCATATATTGTCTTTTATATATTATCAGTTTTTTATAAATATTGTTACAATTATTATTTTAAATTATTTCAAAAGTACCATTTTTTCTACAGCTGTAGCACTTCCTTTGCATTTTTCTTGATTCTGACTTTTTGCAAATATCTTAAAAATATACGTACCTTTTGCTACAGTGGCACCAAAATCATCCCTTCCATCCCATTCAATGGCCTGACGTGGCGTTCTGAAGCCTTGCAGGAATGGTTCTGCCATTACAGTCTGCGAAATTGTTTTAACCAATTTTCCTGTAATGGTGTAAATTTGAACGTTGACATCAAGGATATCATCACAGTTATGCTCAAACTGAACATACGTTTTATTGGTGAACGGATTCGGCCAGTTTAGCGGTCTGTTAATAATCAGATGCTGATCAGCTTCATCTTTAACCTCAAAATTCAACGTAGAAGTTGTAGAATTATTGTTTATATCCCAAACTTTAAATGTTAATTGATGTTGACCTAATGCCAAATTTCGGAAAGGGTAGGTTACATTACCTTTTTGATAGTCTGCCAAACTTGGGTTTACACAGCCATTTCCCTCACCGGAGGCATAAAAGTCATTCAAAACAATCGTATTGATAATCTGACCATCCAGGTATACCGTAATGTCATGGCCAACCCCTGAACCGGTGGAATTGATCCCCGTATCATCCGTAACGCAGGCCAGCAGCATCGGGTTTTGATCCGTAATCCCTCCATCGGCAAAATTGGTGTTATTCATATATAATCTTACTTTTGGCGGCTCATTGTCATTAATTCCGTTAGGATTAAGATCACCCACCTGCACAGCCTGATTATTAAAAACATCAGTGGCTTTGTTGTCAGCATACCCAAGAATTCTTCCGGTTCCTACCGCATAATTAATATCTTTTGGAACATAGAATTCTACGGTAAATACTCCGTTCACAGCCGTTCCCGAGGCTTTCACGATGGCGCTGCCTTCTTCGGTATACTGAAGAATAGGCGTTAAAACACCATCATTATTGAGTGTGGATTTATTTAATTTTTTATCAAAAATATTAATGACCACGCGCCCGTTAAAAGTCGTATTGGTAGAACCATTTGGGTTGGTCACACGACCTGTTATTTTCACGAAATCCAGTCCTCGGATCAGTCCGGGAACCGGAGTTTCAATATTATCAATGGTTAACAACCTTTTCGGACGGCTTAATTTTGTCGCGGGATCACCCAGAAAGTTTACTTTCAGGTGGTCTGAATAGGCTCCCTTCTGTTTTTTAGCATTCAAATGGGCTGTCCCTAAGGTCGCAAAGTCATCATTATCAAGTTTGAAGAGATTCTGGGTAAGAATATTGGTAAAATCAATACCGTAACCTACGCCTACAGCACGGCTGGAGGTGATCATTGCTGAGGTTCCTCCCTGTTTCAGCTTGATAAACTGTTCCCCCACTGAGCTGGTTTCAGGATCATCCCAAAGTGTAAATTCGCAGGTAATGGTGGATACAAAAGGAAGGCGGCTGTAGACATTGGAAAAATTGTTGAAGTTCTGAACTTCATCTACAGAAAGAACCCGCTCCTGAGCCCATCCATTGATTCCTCCATGTCCGAAATAGAAAAGATAGAGACTGTTGCCTACATCGTTCGCAATAGCCTGGTTGACTTGCGGATATCTTGGGCCTCCCGCAGAACTTTGTTGCTGGAAAGCATCCAGATAAAGTTTTCTTACATTGTATTCTTTCAGATTGGTATTGTTCTGTTCAAAAACATTCACCAAAGAATTATTCATTACAGTATGAAATGGGGTTCCGCCGTCATTGTCATCATCCACTACAAAGTCTAGTTTCATACGCCATTCTCCAAAAGGGGTTGACTGGCCGGGAAGAGCATTGTTGTAAGCGAGAATTTTGTCAATCATATTCGCAGCTTCCGTTACATTAGCTGCAGGAATTCTTCCCACAGGAATGTCCGGAAGGATATAGTCAAGGTAATCAGCGGTCTGAGGCTGATTCATTACAATATAGTCATCCGTAACAAATGAGCTGATAAAATCGGCCGACCGCTCACTTTCATAACTCGGAACAATATTGGTATTCCCTGAAATACGGTCTTTATAATCATAAGATCCATCTCCCAGGATCAGTACATATTTCAGACGACCTATCGGGCTATTCAGTTTAGTAACAAAATCTCTGATCGCTGTCAGATCTCTGCTGCCACTGCTGAATTCATTATAAATTTTATTAATATCAACAATCTGGACATTGTAATTGTTTCTCGACTCATGATAGTTCGCCATCCTCTGAGCCTGCGCCATCATTTGTGGAGTCGTGAGGATGAGATAATCTATATTCTGGAGTTCAGAAAGGTTTTGATTGGCAATTCTTTCGACAAACTGAGGAGAATAAGCCGATTCTGCACGAAAAGCAACAAATTCATTATTGAAATTAGGATCCGATGTGGTATATCCGAAACTGAAAATACCGCTACCCCCAGCTTTATTCACCCTTCTTGTGGCATTGGTGATATCGGTTACATCCCATACCTGCTCCATGGCAGCCGTGTTCGCAATACTAAATCCGTAGGCGGTATTGGTTCCGCTGCTCAGCGAGAAATCTCTGAAATTCATCTGGGTACCGTTGAATCTAAGATCTTCTTTATACTGCACCTCTACATAATCAAAATAGAAATTCCCGTTGGGGTTTGTAGAAATATTGGGCTTATAATTAAATTTAATCTGTGTACCACTCAGGTTGGATACCGTACCGTTATAGTTTAACGGAAAAAAATCATATCCTACATTGGCGGAATTGGGGGGAACGTTGAACGGCACAGGATTTTGGCTGTTGATATCAAATGTAACCGAATTCTGTTGAGAGTGATAACCCACCACCTGAGTCCTGTATTTAATCACATCACCACCCTGTATCGGAGATTTTGTGTTCAGGGTAATTTCCTTATCGGTAGTAAAGGGGCTGTCTTCGACCCAAATTCGTCCTACCTTTAAAAGGTTCTTCTGATCATTGTTAATGACCTGATAATCGTCATATCGGGTGATGAGTGGCGTTGAGGGAAGAGCAATGTCTGCCGTCTGCACTCTTTTTCCGGCACCTTTGTCGAAGTTGATATAATAATATGAAAAATCGTCATAAATATTTTTCAGGTTATTGCTCATGTCCGAACGGGTTTCATTTCTCTTGAATCCGTTTCCGTTTCCGGTATCATAAAGATTGTATCCGTTGGGTCCCTGTGCATAGAAAAGAGCGTAATCTTCATCGTTCCATATGCCGTCATCTTCCCCTACAACCTGTATTGCATTTTCCTGTAAAGCACTGTATCGGGTATTTTGATTATGCTCAGGAAGCATGATCCCTCCGTTTCCGTAAATTCGAAAATTCCTGGGATTCACGGATGACGGATTAATCCCGTTGTCTTTTAAAAACTGGGTGGTAATTTTAAAAATTCCTGATTTATCAACTTTTATTTTGTAAAAACCTCCACTCGCCAGAGGATTAGAGGTAGATCCCACTTTATTCGCATTCCCGCTGTTCTGAGAAATTATGGAACCTCCTTCTGAAACATCGTAGGAGACCAGTCTCAAGACTCTCCCTCTTTCATACTTAAATAAGGACACGGAAGTTGTTGCATATCTTTCTCCTTCATAATAGAAATAAGATATGTCTTTTACTTCACGGGGGCTGATCAGTTGCTTATTCAGTTCAAACAGTTCATTGTTGGAAACAGCTTCCCAAGAAAGATTAGAGATTTTTAACTGCTTTTCTCCTATTTTTTGTTTTGTAGTGATGAAAACGTTATTTTGGCTGTAAGAAAAACCTTCATTTTTGAAGTTGGGAAGATTAATTTTTGTTTCCCCGAAGTCTTGAATTTTAGAGCCGCTCCATTCTATATTCACTCTTTGTGCCCAATACATTGATGTAGAGGCTAATAGAAATAAAACCGTGATTTTTTTTCTCATGTTTATTATTCAAATTTCTGAATTACAAAATAAATGAAAATTTTATAATTAATTTGCGATACAATAAAATTAATTTGTTATCGTTTTTCAAAAAAATCAATCTTTACTTGATTTATTGAATAATTTATTTTTTCTTTGTACTTTGAAAATATTTATATCGACTATGAAAAAACTAAAGTTGTTTTCATTAATAGCATTAAGTTCTACACTTGCATTAACCAGTTGTGGTGGATCAGGTACTAGCAAAGGCGGCGGTACTAAAAAATTTGTCAGCAAAACAGGTTGGAAACCAAACGAGAAACAAGGTTGGTTTTTTGCAGGAAAGCAACAAAAACAAAAAGGTTGGCCGGGGATGGTATATGTAGAAGGTGGAACTTTTACAATGGGATTAGTGAAAGATGATGTCATGCACGATTGGAATAACTCACCACGCAGAATGCAGGTAAGTTCATTCTTTATCGGAGAAACAGAAATTACTAACTACGAATACCGCGAATACCTGACATGGTTGAAGTATGTATTCCCTCCAAGTGACCCAAGTTTTAAGGAAATCTACAACGGTGCACTGCCGGATACCTTATTATGGGACAACAAATTATCCAGAAACGATTATAACGAAACTTATTTCCGTTCTCCTGAATTCGACTACTATCCTGTGGTGGGTGTTTCATGGACACAAGCCAACAGATATTGCGAATGGTTATCAGACAGAGCCAATGAGAAAGCTTTAATGCAAGCTGGTATCATTGCTAAGGATTTGTATATCAACGAATCTAACAACCAGGGAGGAACAGCATTTAACATGGATAAATTCAAAGCGAATGATCCTGAAATGCAAGGGTATATCAATGAGCAGAGAATGCAGCAAAAAACAGGTTTGAAAACAACGAACCAAAGATTATTGGCTGCTAACAGAGCTCCTAACGGTGCAATGGTTCAGAAATTCAGACTTCCTACGGAGGTTGAATGGGAATATGCAGCACTGGGTATGGCTAAAACAAGAGAGTACAACCAGTACTTAGGAAAAAAACCACAGATCGAAAGATTGAGAGGTACCAAAGGAAGAGATAAAGGAATGTTCCTTGAAAACTTCAAAATGGGAAGAGGTGATTATTCAGGTATTGCAGGTTGGAAAAATGACGGTTCTGCACAAACTTCGGACGTAAGACAATATCCTTCAAATGATCTTGGTATTTACGGAATGTACGGAAATGTGGCAGAATGGACAGCGGATGTATACAGACCGATTATTGATGAAGACTTCAGTGATTTCAACTATTACAGAGGAAATATGCCTCAGTCTATTGTAAGAAACGGTGACGGAACTTACAAAATGGTGGACGAGACAACGATTAAATATGATACACTTGCAGACGGTAGACTGGTATACAGAAGTTTACCGGGGCAGTTTGAAAGACAAACCGTAGCAGACTACAGAAACTTCAGAGACGGCGACAGACAGTCATCGCTTGAATATTACAGAGCTGCTGATTCTGCTTCATCTTACGATATGTACAACTCTCCAAAACAACGATTCATCGTAGATGCTTCTGGAAGAGTAAAAATGGAAAAAGATACCAGAGACAGAACTTCAGGAATGTCTAATGATATCCGTGTTGTAAAAGGAGGATCATGGCAGGATACAGCATATTGGCTGGATCCGGGACAGAGAAGATATAAGACTGAAAACAAAGCTTATGGCTGGATTGGATTCCGTGTAGCACAGGATGCAAGAGCCAGTGATAAGAGTAGAACTAGAAGATAATATTGATCAAAAAATATTTTTAAAAAACCTTCCGAATTTTTGGAAGGTTTTTTTATTTTTGAACTATGAATATAGAACAGTTTTATGCTTTATTTTTACAATCGAATAAGGTAACCATCGATAGCAGAAAAGTAGGAGCGAATGATATTTTTTTCGCTTTTTCAGGAGATAATTTCAATGCAGCAACATTGGCTGAAAAAGCTATTGATGAAGGTGCTTTAGCCGTAATTGTTGAGCAAAAGAATTTTGAAAACGAAGCGAAAAATATTTTCTATGTTCCATCAACGTTAGAGTTTCTGCAGCAGCTTGCCATTCATCATAGAAATCAGCTTCAGATTCCTATTATCGGATTAACGGGCAGCAATGGTAAAACCACTACAAAAGAGTTGATTCATGCGGTTCTCTCAGAAAAATACAATGTGCAGTATACTTTCGGAAATCTGAATAATCACATCGGGGTTCCCTTAACGCTGCTTTCCATTAAACCAGAGCATGAAATGGCAGTTATTGAAATGGGAGCCAATCATCAGAAGGAAATCGAATTACTTTCGAATATCGCTGAGCCAAATTATGGCTATATCACTAACTTTGGTAAAGCTCATCTTGAAGGTTTCGGAGGTTTCGAAGGAGTAATTAAAGGTAAATCTGAATTATATGATTATTTGAAAACTCATGGTCAGACTATTTTGATCAATGAAAACGATCCGATTCAGATTGAAAAGACTGGCAGCTATTCGCCAACAATTACTTTTGGTAAAGAGGCTTCCGATTATAATTTTGAAGCTTTTTCTGAAGAACATTTTGTAGGTGTAGTTTATCAAAATGAAAAAGCTGTTTCTAAATTAACAGGGGAGTACAATTTTACCAATCTTTGTGCAGCGGCAAGTTTAGGCTTACACTTTGGAATTGATTTCGATAAGATTAAACATGCCATTGAGAATTACACGCCAACCAATATGCGTTCTCAGGTGGTAAAAAAAGAAGGTAAAACGTTGGTACTGGATACTTATAATGCCAATCCAAGTTCTATGACTGCTTCGTTGCATAATTTCATCACTTTTGAAGGTTCTAAAACCATTATTATTGGTGATATGCTAGAATTGGGAGAAGAGAGTGAAAAAGAGCATCAAAACATCTTAAATTTAGCTAAAAATTTAGGTTTTAATGAAATTTTTACAGTAGGCAAAAACTTTAAAAGCATCAATTCATCTGAAACATCTTTTGAAAATACAGCAGACCTGACAGAATATTTAAAGTCGAATAAAATTCAGTCAGAAAACGTATTATTAAAAGGCTCCAGAGGAATTGCGCTGGAAAAAGCAATAGACTTTATTTAGATCTATTGCTCCAGAATTCTTTTAAGATCAATTTAATATTTTGGAAAGTGTTTGGAAAAACTTCAGCCTCAATTTGGGTGTTGTTTTTCCAGGCAACTTCAGTAATTCCTTCTTCTATTTGCGGTTTTGAAGTGTCTTCACCATCAAAATTCATTTCAAACCAATGCGTGCATTTCAGGATTTTATCACCGTTTCTTTCGATATAAATGTGATACGTTGTATTAATGAATTTCACCAATTCAACATCTTTTAAACCTGTTTCTTCTTCAATTTCTCGAACGGCCGACTCCTCTCGAGATTCTCCTTTTTCCATTTTTCCTTTCGGAAGATCCCATTTTCCTAGTCTTTTGATGAAGAGGATTTCACTATTTTCATTATTTACAATTCCGCCTGCCGCTTCAATGATTCTGAAAAGTTTCTGAAACTCTGCCCAGATCTCATCAATATTTTCACCATATACGTTCAGTTCGTTGGCTGAAGTATTCTCCAGCAGATCCAAAGCCATTTCTAAAGTTGTGAAGCTTTCATAGCTAAGCGATTTTTCTAAGTTTTCAGATTGCTTAGACAGTAGCAATTTTTTTTCGTTCACAAAAACTTTATACATATATTTGTAAGAATTAAGAATTTAAATACAAAAATAAAAAATGAATTTAGAAGGACGAAAGATTATTGTCAATAAATCATCTAAGGAGCTTACTGAAATATTAAAAACTCCTGAAAATTATAAAGAATTTATGCCGGATGGTCTTCAGAAATTTGAAACGAGAGAAGATGGATTTAAATTCGGGCTACAGGGAATGCCGGAAATAGCCCTTAAAATAGATGAAGTAAACGATCAGAAAGCAGTTTTGAAGTCTGCAAGTTCTAGCTTGGATTTTTCACTTACTGCAACGCTGAATCCTTTAAACGAAAACCAGACTGAGGTACAAATGTTATTCGAAGGAAAGTTTAATCCTTTTATTAAAATGATGGTTGAAAAGCCTCTTCAGAATTTCATTAATACTTTGACGGATAAGATCGAAGCTTATAAATAAAATGGAAACCTTCAGGAATGAAGGTTTTTTTATGCCATAATTCCTGAACTGTGATCTGCGTAACTTCCCGTTGCCGAAGCGAGAACATTAATATCATTGTTCCATCTTAGAATGCCCATAAAAGCGAAAATAAGAGCTTCTTTGTAATCAATGATGTCTTTATTCGGAATAATGATTTTAGCGGAAGTTTTAGCTTTTATTTTATCAATTAGAAAGGTATTGTAAGTTCCGCCCCCTGTAAATAGAATATTTTTTAATTGATATTCATTGATGACATTTGCGATTTGCTGGCTTGCATGCTCTGTAAAGGTTGCCAAAATATCGAGAGTTTCAATATTTTCGAATAGAGGAAAAATATTTTCGTTACACCATTCAATTCCCAATGATTTTGGATGAGATTGCTGGTAAAAGTCTAATGAATTAAGTTTAGATAAAAGTTCTTCGTTGATATTTCCTGTTTTCGCCAAATCTCCGTTGTCGTCGAAATTTTTATTAAATTTTTGAACCAGTTTATTTAAAACAATATTCACAGGAGCAATATCAAAAGCGATTCTTTGATCCTTAATTTTCAATGAAATATTAGAAAAACCACCCAAATTCAAACAAGCATCATATTGTGAAAAAAGAATTTCGTCGCCAATAGGAACAAGTGGAGCTCCGTTTCCACCCATTAAGACATCCTGAGTTCTGAAATCATAAATAACAGGAAGATGGGTTGTAAGCTTAATTGCTCTTCCGTCGCCAATCTGTAAAGTGAATTTTTTCTGAGGCTGATGAAAAACCGTATGACCGTGAGAGGCAATCAAATCAATGTTTTGCAACTGATTTTTTTTGATGAAATCATTTACCAATTCTCCCAAATAGAAGCCGTATTCGGAATTTAATTCCAATAGATCTTCTGCAGAAAGCTGAATAGAGTTTCTAAGTTTTTCTTCCCAGTTTTTAGGATAAGGAATTGTTTCTGCCTTAAGAATCTCGAAAGACCAGGATTCTTGCTTTTCAAATTTTGCAAAACAAATATCCAAGCCATCAAGGCTCGTTCCGGACATCAAACCAATAGCCTGCAAAATCATCATCGGTTATCTTTTAGATTCAGAGATCTTTGCAGAACTGAAATCTCCGGTATTTTTATAGAATGTATATTCTGAAAAATCGTCTTTTGCAGTCATTCCTTTGGCTCCCACTAATGTGGAACCGTCTTCCATTGTTACATAAACAGTATCATGGGTATAGATTCTCCTTTTGGGCTGGTCCCAGTAAAGACTTTGCATAGCGAAGCGTTGTCCTTCGCTGGTGGTAATTCTCACATTGCCTTTGGCTTCGTAGAATTTTTTAGATTCAAAAATTCTGGCATATTTGGCGGTAATTTTACCGGGAACTTTAGGCTTCTTTTTATCAAAAAACTGAATATTGATCCCTTTTGTAGCAACCACATAAGGCGTATCAATAAGTTCATATTTTTCAATCAGAGGAGCAGTGGCTCTCAATGTTACAAATCCTGAATCTCTCTGGATAATGTTAGCGTTATTAATGATCTGTGAAGGGAAGTTTTTACTTTGTTTAGCGTTGTTTTTCGTAACATCTTCTTCACAGGAGGTCAATATAAAAAATATAGCACAACTAAAAAGGCATGCTATAATTTTTTTATATGATGGGATGAGTCTCAGCTCCATTCTTAGTTGTATAGGGTTTTTCTGAACCACTTGTCAGCAAAATTGAAGCCGACTCTGAAGTTAATGAAATTCTGATTGATGAGATTATCCTTAAGCGTTCCTCTTTTTCCAAGCTCTATTCCAAGTTCAAGGCCGCTCATTCTTGTGATACTGCTGTTTTTGAATGGTAACATCACCCCTGCGGAAATTCCGAATTTGTTGATGTTATTTCCTGCCAGCTGAATATTTCCTTTTTCATAAAAGGCTCCGTATCTATAGACTACTCTTGAGAAATAGCTTCTGAAGTTATTGTAGTTAGGAAGATACCATCCTCCGACAGCAACGCGGTAAGAGTCCTGAAAACTGAAGGTGCTGCCAAAGTAGGAAACAGTTTCCCCTTTTTTATAATCCAGCTGGGTAGATAAAAACCAGTGGTTTTCATCCCCGTATCCAACCCCTAAAGATGCCTGGAGTGGAAGAAGATTTTTAGATTTTGTACTTTTTTGTTCAATAATCGATTCTCCCGCTTTTACATCTGCTGCGGAATAGTAATACGTACTGTTGGTATAGTCCGTCGTCATATTCCCATTGGTATTCCCAAAGGTTGTTGTCGCACCTATAGTTAACTTGTGATCTGTAGATGGGTTGGTTTTCTGATAAGATGCGCCCAGTGTAAAGTTAAAATTTCTGATGCTGTTCTTGGTTTCATAACCGTTAACCAGGTCAGCATTGGAGTACGCCAGTTCATTGGTATCGTACAGAGTTCCGAAATATAAATTGGCTCTTAAACCAGCAGAGAATTCCGGACTAATCTTATAGGATAGGGCAACCAAAGCCGTGTTCAATGTCCCGCTTCCCTTAAAACGGTTGGATGCGATATAACTATTCCCCTCACTATCTGTTCTTGTTTCCGAAGTAAGAATATCATAGCTTTTTGAGCTGTAAGGCTGATACGATAATCCCATTTTTATTTTGGATGAGATAGGGAAAGCCAAAGATATATTAGACAGATAGGTGGAATGCTTGGTTGACTTCGTATTATTAAAGTTCGTTTTGAAGTAATTGTTTTCGTTGGTAGCTTCCAGCTTAATACTGGTAAGCTCGAAATTAGCATTGTTAGCCGGGTTGGCAAAGTTAAAATTACTGGTGAAATCACTAATAAAAGCAGTTGATATACCTCCCATAGAGGAAGTCTCAATCGTATTATCATATTTTACATCCCCAATTCCGTAAGTGGCATAAGGTGAGTTACTCAAATTTTGCGCATTAAGGAAATACCCAACGGATATAAATGATAGTACAAAGATTTTTTTCATTCTTTATTTTTAAAACAATGCGCAAATATCTTAAATATTAATGAATTGTAAAAGTTTAACGAGGTTAAAGTTTGTTAAGGGCTTATCTTTAGGCTGAAATCATGATTTTTCTATAATAAAATAGGTTAATTTATATAAAAAAAGTCTCACATAGTGATTGATGAGACTTTTATATCATTTTTACAGAGAAATAATTAGTCGCTCCTTAAAAAGCTGTTTTTTGACTTTGAAAATTATATTTGCCTAAAAAGATTCGGAGAACAAGTTCGAGCCAAAGAAGAATTTGTTGTTTGATTTGATTCAATCTCATCTTCAAATTGTATCCAATCCCTGCTAATAATGCATTATTAATATCTCCAGCCACTCCTTTCAGGAAGTTTAATCCTAAGGAGTGGTTTCTTTTTAAATGAGAGATACAAGGTTCTATGGCTGCTCTTGCCCGGAATCTTAATCTGGCTACTTGTTGCCCATATTTTGTTTTTTCTTTTTTTGCGGGAAGCAAAATTGCTGTTCCTTCCACTTCTTTGATTCCTTTAAATCCTCTGTCTGTAGTGGCTTTCGTAGGTCTTGTTCCGCCAACGGATTTTCTTACCCTCTCACTCTGTGCCAATGATTCTTCAAGAGTTTTACTATCGTGAGGATTGCCAGAAAATCTCTTTACCGAGCTGATGATCCCTGTTTTCCGACCTCTTACTACTGCTACTTTTGTCCCAAACTCGTATGCTTTTCCCGATTTTCCTTTCGCAATACACGCAACTTGTGGCTCGTGAAGACTGTAAATTTTATCTTTCGTGGTACGTTCTTGGGTGAGTGCTTTAAGGTAAATTTTAAAAACGTCTTCGTAGCCTTTCAAAACATCTTTAGGAAGTTTTCTTTCCAATTCCCGAAGAACTCTTTTACCAATCGTCCTGAGCTTTTTCCTCGCCATTTTTGCCTTCTTCTGTCTTCTGGGATGATGTCCAAAAAAAGCGTCCCGCAATAATTGTTTGCTCACTCTTCTGTAGCTTTGTCTTTGTACAACGCTCTCTTTTTCTGCTATTTTTCTACAATTGTCGATTACTTTTTTTGCTAATTTGGCATCGGTAGGAAAGGTAATGTTCTTCTCCTGAACCGTCGTATCTACCTGAACTTCATCTTCTGTTTTGGCTTTGGGATGGAGAGAAACGCTTTGTCCCAAAAGAAATTCCAAACCCTTATCTCCAATTCTTTTTCTGAAGTGTACAAAATTGCTCGGATCGAAAGGCTGCTCTGTCTGGAAAAAGGTTTCTCCGGTAAAATATTGCCAATACGCATTCTCAATCCATCTCTCTATTACACTTTCATCACTTTCTTTAAACATTTCCTTGAGCAAAAGCATTCCTGCTATTTTACGGATAGCAATAGAAGGTCTTCCGTTTTCTGAAAATAATTTCTCAAACTCTGACTCCATTTTATCCCAGGAAATCTCCCCAGCTAATTTTACCACCGGATGCTCCATATTAATAAGCTCCGTAAGCCTGGTCTTGAATAAATTCTGCTGTAAATCCTCTCTTATTTTGCCTAACATTTTGCCACTTTTTATATCCTAAAAATACAATTTATTGCAATTTTTTACAACGATTTTTTACGAAATATAAGTGCATAAAACTGATAATCAAAATATTACTTGGTTTTTAAGGAATGACTAATTATTTTACCTGCATCACAGATCTTGTATGGCTGAAATTTTCAAAACTGAATTTACCATGGTATTTCCCCATTCCCGAAGTGCCTACACCACCAAAAGGTAAAAAATGAGAACCCACATGTACAATCGCGCTGTTGATCTCTGCGTCACCGCTTGTGGTCCTGTGTAAAACATCCTGTGCAAATTCCTGATCTTCAGTAAAAACATACAGTGCCAGAGGTTTCGGACGATTGTTAATTTCTTCCAAAGCCTCATCAATATCATTATAAGTCATGATCGGAAGGATTGGACCAAAGATTTCCTGCTGCATTACTTTATCATCCCAAGTTACGTTATCCATTAACGTAGCCTCGAAATGACGGGTTTCCAAGTTGTAATTTCCACCGTAGATTACTTTCTCGGGAGAAGCCTCTACATATCCTGCAAGATTTTTGATTTGTTGCTGACTTACAATTTTTCCGATTTTTCCAAGCGTTTGATCGTCGTACGTATTTTTTAGATAGGTTTTGAATTTTTCAATAAATTCATCTTTCACCGATTCATGAATATAAATATAATCCGGCGCTACACAGGTTTGCCCGCAATTAATCCATTTTCCATAAGAAATTCTTGCAACAGCTTTGTCAAGATCAGCATCTTTATGAACGATGGTTGGTGATTTTCCACCTAATTCTAAAGTTAAAGGAATTAATTGTTCAGCCGCAGCTTTCATCACAATTTTCCCAACATTCGGGCTTCCTGTGAAAAAGATATAATCAAAAGGTAAGCTCAATAGCAAAGTATTCTCTTCAATCGCACCCTGAACAACCGCAACGTAAGATTCATCAAAAGATTCTTTTACAATATCTTCCAGAACTTTCGCTACGTGAGGTGTATTTTCAGAAGGTTTAATAATAGCGGTGTTTCCTGAGATCAAAGCGCCAATTAACGGACTGAAAGTCAATTGAACCGGATAATTGAACGGCCCGATAATATAATTGACGCCATATGGTTCATACGTAATTTTGCTGATTACTTCAGCACCCGATGGTAAAGATTTAGACGGCACTTCCGTAGGTTTTGCCCACTCGTTAATATTTTCCAAAAGATAATCCAGTTCGCTGATTACGATTTGTATTTCCACATATTCCGCTTCTTTTCTGCTTTTCCCCAAATCGATGTCTAATGCTTCGCAAAGCGCATCTGTATGATTTAAAAATACTTCACGGAAATTTCTCAACTGTGCCTTTCTGAATTCAATATCTTTGGTCTTATTGGTTTTGAAAAAAGCTTTCTGCTGAGCAAATATTTCTCTTATTTTCTGTTCTGATTGTTGATCCATTTTTATTTATTTTTAATTATTGAAAGTCTTGAAAACTCTACAATTTGTTGTATTTAAAGTGATTTGAGAATTGATTTTACAAATATATTGCTGAAAATTATATTGCGCACAATTTAATTAAAATTTTATACCAATTAATATTATTGATATGACCTATAATATGCTGCAGCCAACAATTAAAAATTGATGCCAAGACTTTTCTGAAATATTAAATTAAAGTTCAACTCAGGAAAATGAGAGAAGATTTTTTATCTTTGGGAAATGAATTGGGAGAACATTGCCGGACAGGAAAATCTGAAAAAGCTTCTTAGAGACAGTATCGCCGAAAACAGAGTGAGCCACGCCCAGCTTTTCACGGGAAAAGAAGGGTATGGAACGTTGCCGATGGTTTTGGCATACGCTAAAGAGGTTTTACAGGGTGAAAATCCTCATGCCGCTTCAAAAGTAGAGCATTTGAATCACCTGGATTTGCATTTCAGTTTTCCGGTTTTTACAGACAACAAAAATTCTTTAAGTAAAAATAAATTTGAAGAATTCCGTGAGATGATCATGGCTTCGCCGTATGCAAGTTATGACGACTGGACGGCTTTTTTAGAGTCTGAAAATAAACAGCTTTTCATTTCTGCAGATGAAATTGATGATCAGAATCAAAAGTTTTCTCTTAAAAGTTTTGAAGGCGGAACCAAAATCCTGATCGTTTGGAGAGCCGATAAAATGAATATTGCCGCTTCCAATAAATTCCTGAAATTTTTAGAAGAACCTCCTGCGAAAACCATTATTCTCCTTACCGCAGAGTCTACCAATGATATTCTTCCGACCATTCTTTCGAGAACGCAGGTGGTGGAAGTTCCGAGGATTAATGATGAAGATATTGAGGTTTATTTAAAAAAGAACTTCAATGTTACAGATGAAAAAGTAAGAGAAATCGTACATGAAGCGCAGGGAGATCTGAATGACGCTATTAAATTATTACAATCGGGAACAAAGAATGAAGAATTTGAAAAGCTTTTTGTTCAGTGGGTTCGTGATGCGTTTATGGTGAAAAAGAAACCTCAGTTTCTGAAAAATATTATCGTTTGGGCTCGAGAAATTGCAGGCTGGAATCGTGAAAAGCAAAAGAACTTTTTAAATTATTGCTCTGAGATTTTCAGGCTCGCTTTGCTTCAGAATTATCAGTCTGAAAGTCTGGTCTATAAAAAAATTGATGCCAATGGTTTTAATTGGGTTGGTTTCTCAAAATTTATCAGCGGAGCGAATATTGAAAGTATTCTGGAAGAAATAAGTACTGCCGATTTGCACCTTACCCGAAACGGAAATCCTAAGATTGTCTGGACAGATCTGGGCATCAAATTATCAAGATATATTCATAAGAATTCATAAGATAAACTCCGGCGACTCAGTCGGAGTTTTTTCTTCAATATTAATTTAGCATAACATTAATTTTAGTGGTTAAATTTCCAAAAATGCAGTATTGAGGCTTATTTTGGTGAAAATTTGACTTAAAATCTTATGTTAAATTACCAAATCTATAATGTTAATTAATATTATAAATAAACTTTAATGAGTTGTAATTCAGTGTTTTGTGATTTTAAATATTAAAAATAAATTAAAAAATCAATCAATCGTTTGATTTATTTGGAATCTTGTGTACATTTGCACCCTGAAAACAGAACATAGAATGTTATCAAAAGAAGAAAATATATTATATGCTGCGGAAAAGCTTTTTGCTGAGAAAGGTTTTGAAGGAACTTCTACCAGAGAGATCGCCAAAGCAGCGAATGTAAACATTTCTATGATTTCCTATTATTTCGGTTCAAAAGAAAAGCTTTACGAGAAGTTGGTGGAGTACAGGATGAATGAAGGGCAATTCTTTTCGAAAGATATTATTGAAAGAACGGACATCAATGAGTGGGAAAAAGTAGAAAAAATTGTTGATCAGTTTGCGGGTAAGGTAAGAAACCATAAATGTTTCTACAGAATTATGCAAAGAGAACAATTACATGCAGAGAATCCTCATATTATTGAGTTTTTGAAACAGACAAAAATGGGATTTATTTCCATGTATTCAAAAATATTAGAAAGTGGCTTGAAGAAAGGAATTTTTACTAAAAATCCTCCGATTTATCTTCTTCATTCTACCGTGAGCGGAACATTGTTTTACGCTTCAAACGCAAAGGAAATGTATAAAGAATTCCTTAACGATACGGAAGATGAAGACACTTTTGATGAAAAGTATTACACAGAACTTAATAAACATATTAAATATTTACTAAAAGACCTTTTAGGTTATGAAGAAAATAAATAACTCAGTCCTTGCACTGGCCCTATTCGTAGGGATTGCAAACACAAATGCTCAGGAGAAAAAAACATTGACTCTTGATGAAGCTGTGCAGTTGGGTATCCAAAACAGCAAAAATCTGAAGATCGATGCAGCGAAGATCGAAGAGGCTACTGCTGATCTTTTAGAGGCTAAGAACAGACAACTTCCTGACCTTAAAGTTTCCGGAAGCTATATGTATCTTCCAATAAAACCTACCGTAAATATTAAACTTCCCGGCGTTTCCGGAGCTGGAGGTCCTGAAGTACATCAGGTGGCTTACGGCTCAGTAAATCTAAGTGTTCCCATTTACAGCGGCGGAAGAATAAAATACGGAATTCAGTCTGCGAAATATTTGGTGGAAGCATCAAAATTGAGCACAGAAAACGATAAAATAGCGATTGCTTATAACGTGGCCCAGGCTTATAATAATTTGTTTAAAGCCAATCAATCCATCAAAGTTTTAGAAGAAAACCTTACGGCTTCTCAAAAGAGAGATGAAACTTTCCTTAAACTTGAAAATAATGGAGTGATTGCTAGAAACGACCGTTTAAAGGCAAATCTTCAGACTTCAAATATAGAATTACAATTATTGGAAGCTAAAAACAACTACAATATTGCTAACATCAACATGGATTTGCTATTGGGAATTCCTGAAACGACAGAAATTGAGGTTGACCAAAATTATATTGATGAAGGCTCAGACGTAAAACCGGTTGATTTCTATGTAAATGAAGCGAAAGATAATCGTAAAGATCTTCAGGCTTTAGGAAAACAAAGAGAAGCAGCAGCATTGGGAACGAAAGCAGCAAAAGCTGAAAATCTTCCTTCAATCGCATTTACCGGAGGTTATGTAGCGGCAGATATTCCGAAATTCTTAACGATTTACAATGCCGTAAACGTTGGGATTGGAGTTTCTTACAACTTATCTAATATCTGGAAAGAAAATTCTTCATACAAGCAGTCTCAGGCGAGAGAAAAACAACTTTCTGCATCTAATGAACTGTTGAATGATAATATTAAGCTTGATGTAAACAGAGAATATCAAAACACCGATTATTCTAAAAAGAGAATCACTGTTTTTGAAAAATCTGCAGAGCAAGCGAATGAAAATTACAGAATCACAAAAAATAAATACGACAACGGTTTGGCAACTATGACGGAATTGCTGGATGCAGATGCAGCACAGATTGCGGCAAACGTTGGCGTAATAAATGCTAAAGCAGATGCGGCATTAGCGTACAGAAAACTATTACAAACTACAGGAACTTTAACAATTAAATAAATTAAGAACAATACCAACAATGGAAAATAATAATACACAAGCGACTGAACCTAAAAAGAAAAAAAGTTTAGTGTTCCCAATTATTTTGGCGGTTGTTTTGATCGGTGGAGGAATCTACGGATATAATGCTTACACTTACGGGCAGGGGCACGAAGAAACAGACGATGCGCAGATTGCTTCTAACCTGTCTCCGGTAATTTCTAAAATTTCCGGGTATGTAACTGAGGTTAAAGTAAAAGATAACCAGTTCGTGAAAAAAGGAGATACTTTGGTGATTCTGGATAACAGAGATCAGAAAATGGCTCTTCAACAAGCAGAAGCGGCATTGGTAACAGCAAAAAGTAATATTTCAAACGCAGAAGCTTCTACTACGGCAACTTCGAAAAACATTGGTTCTTCTCAAGCAGCGGTAACAACAGCTAATGCGCAAATTGAAGCAGCAAAAGTAAACGTTTGGAAAACAGCTCAGGATTTAAAAAGATATTCTGTGTTGGTAAAAGACCACTCTATTACAGAGCAGCAATATGAGCAGGCTTTGGCAGCAAAACAATCTGCTGACAAGCAATTACAGGTTTTGGTTGATCAAAGAAACCAAATTGCTCAACAAACTAATATTGCATCTTCTCAAACGGCGGCAAGCTCTCAACAAATCAGTGTTGCAGGATCTGTGGCTAAACAAAGAGAAGTAGATGTAGAAAATGCAAAATTAAATTTATCATATACTGTAATTGTTGCTCCTGAAGACGGATATGTTGGTAAAGTTCCAACGCAGGCAGGACAATATTTACAGGCTGGTTCGCAATTATTTGCTTTAATTAAAAACGACCAGAAATGGGTAGTGGCTAATTTCAAAGAAACTCAGGTTGACAGAATGGTTGAAGGTCAGAAAGTAAAAATCGAGATCGATGCATTTCCTGATCAGGAATTCGACGGAGTGGTAAGCTCTTTCTCTCCTGCAACGGGTGCTACATTCTCTATCCTTCCTCCGGATAACGCGAGTGGTAACTTCGTAAAAGTGGTTCAGAGACTTCCTGTAAAAATTGATTTTGTGAATCTTGATAAAAATATTGCAAAAAGATTAAGAACAGGAATGAATGTGAAAGCAGAAGTTTCTTTAAAATAATAAAAAAATAAGTGAATTGTCAATTTTGCTGAAGCAAGTTAATTGTGAAATGTAAAATGAAGGAGTAGAAATTGACGAATGAAATGGATTTACCATTGACAATTCACCTTTTTTAAATGTATAAGAGAATTGTCAGTTTTGCAGAGGCAAGTCGATAATGAAGATGAAAATGCCGAAAGACTAAACTGATTATGAAGGAGATGCCGGAAATGCAGACAGAATCAATGAAATGTGGAAATGAAGTAGTAAAATTACCATGAAGTTGATGACAATGCAGAGGGAAATCAATGTAGATGTGGAAATGAAGACGATATATTGACAGATGAAAATGATGCCGGCCGCGCAGATGACCATCAGTAATGATGTTGAAAATGAAGCAATAATCGACAATAATGTTGAATGATCACTGACAATTCACTTTTTTAAATTAAGAAATATAGAGGTTAAGGCTAAGATTAATGTATTTACAGACTCTGATTTTTTAATCTTTTAATCTTTTAATCTTTTAATCTTTTAATTATTAAATATTTACAATAATTAATCCTGAGTTTTATCCTCCTCTCTTAATTCAATAAAATATTAAAAAAACTATGCAAGATTCATTAGTAGAATATGGAGCCCGAAGAGTAATCATTACGATTACGGCGATTCTTTGTGCTCTGCTTGAGATTGTAGACTCCACCATCGTAAACGTTGCCCTGAACGAAATGAAGGGTAACTTGGGAGCTACACTTTCAGAAGTCGGCTGGGTGATCACAGCATACGCTATCGGTAACGTAATTGTTGTACCGATGACGAGCTGGCTGTCTCAACAGTTTGGACGAAGAAACTATTTCGCTGCATCTATTATCATATTTACCATATTTTCATTTTTATGCGGAAACGCGACCAATATTTGGGAGCTGGTATTTTTCAGATTAATGCAGGGAATTGGTGGGGGAGCCCTTTTGGTAACTTCACAGACTATTATTACGGAATCTTATCCGATTGAAAAAAGAAGTATGGCTCAGGCGATCTATGGTCTTGGGGTAATTATTGGGCCAACATTAGGTCCGCCACTGGGAGGATATATCGTAGATAACTTCAGTTGGCCGTATATTTTCTATATTAATATTCCTATCGGGATTGCAGCGACTTTAATGACGCTTCAGTTTGTGAGAAGTCCGAAATATGCTGAAAAACGTAAAGCTTCGGATGTCGACTGGTTAGGAATTGCTTTATTGGCGATTACTGTGGGATCACTTCAATATATTCTGGAAAGAGGACACGAAGAAGACTGGTTTGCAAGTGGATGGATTATTTTATTTACCGCATCGGCAGTGTTAGGATTCATCTTATTCCTTTGGCGAGAACTTACTTTCAAATATCCTATTGTGGAATTGCGGGTTTTGAAAAACAGTAATTTGAGGATTGGTACCATAATGTCCTTTGTATTAGGATTCGGTTTGTACGGTTCTACCTTTATTGTTCCTTTGTATACGCAGAGTATTTTGGGTTGGACGGCACTTCAGTCGGGAGCTTTAATGATTCCTGCAGCCTTAACCACCGCCTTCATGATGCCTATTATCGGTAGATTATTGTCAAAAGGTGCTAAGCAGCAGATTTTAGTTTCCTTAGGATTATTTATCTTCTTTGTATATAGTTTCTGGGGTTACAAAATCCTTACACCGGATACGAGTAAAGATGCATTTTTCTGGATGCTGATCGTAAGAGGAGCAGGACTTGGATTGCTATTTATCCCGATCACTTCATTATCATTAAGTACTCTAAAAGGTCAGGAAATTGGTCAGGGAGCTGCTTTTACAGGGATGATGAGACAGCTGGGAGGTTCTTTCGGGATTGCGGCGATTACAACGTTTATTGCCAATGCCAGTCAGAAATACAGAGTTAATCTGATTACCCATCTCGATGAAACCGATTTTGCAGTTCAGCAGAGATTGCAGGCTTTAAAAGGAAGCTTCATGGCAAAAGGAATGACACCGGATGCCGCAATGAATGCCGCTTACAAAATGCTCGATCTCTCCGTAACGAAACAGGCAACGGTACTTTCTTATATGGATGTTTTTCTTTATTTAGGAGTGATATTCTTAATTTGTATTCCGTTTATCTTATTCGTGAAAGAACGAAAAAGTAAAGAGAAAATAGATTTGAGTGGCGTACACTAGATCTTTTCAAAATATATATAAAACCTCCGCAATTGTGGAGGTTTTTATTTGTTAAAGCCTATGAAAATCACTTGATGTATTGAAGTTTAAAATTCCCCTTTTTTTCAAGGGGTGGATTTTTGCATAGCAAAAAGACGGGGTAGTTTCCAGGTTTAAACCACCCCGCCAAAAATTCTTTGAATTTTCGCCACCCTCCGATGGAGGGGAATTTTTTGACCGTTGATTTACAAACTTTCCTTATGCAGTTTCCCCCATTTTTCGAGTTCCTCAATAATTGGTCTTAATTGATATCCAACCTCAGTCAGTTCATACTCAACCCTTGGAGGAACTTCTGCGTAGACGGTTCTCGTAACAATTTTATCATCTTCCAACCTTCGTAATTGCAGCGTGAGCATACGTTCTGTAATATTTCCGAGTTTCTTTCGTAATTCTCCAAATCTGAGCTTACCATTGATCAGGTAGCAGCAAATTGCTAAAGACCATTGTCCGCCGATCATATTCGAAGCATGAACTTCCGGACATTCGTCTGCAAGGGCTTTTTTATTGGCAAAATTGGTAGATGTTTCCTTTATTTTAGTCATTACTTACATTTTTTATAGTACCATACAATGGGGTGTTACTATCGGAAATGTAAGTTACATCTATTATTTTTGTAATGAAAATTTAAAATATGAAAACATTAATTATCGTTATCCATCCTCACATGGAAACCTCTTCCATCAACAAAAGATGGATTGAAGAACTCAATAAATTTCCTGAAAAATATACAGTACATGAATTATATCAAGCTTATCCCGACGAAAAGATTGATATTAAAAAAGAGCAGGAACTGATAGAATCTTATGATAAAATTATATTTCAGTTTCCTTTTTACTGGTTCAGCAGTCCGCCATTGTTGAAAAAATGGTTTGATGAGGTACTTCTATATGGTTGGGCATATGGCAGCAAAAGTGGATTTAAAGTAGGAGGAAAAAAGATTGCACTGGCGGTTTCTACAGGAATTGATGATAAAGGTTTTAGTGCTTCAGGAAAGTATAAATAGTCATTCCTTAAAAACCAAGTAATATTTTGATTATCAGTTTTTATGCACTTATATTTCGTAAAAAATCGTTGTAAAAAATTGCAATAAATTGTATTTTTAGGATATAAAAAGTGGCAAAATGTTAGGCAAAATAAGAGAGGATTTACAGCAGAATTTATTCAAGACCAGGCTTACGGAGCTTATTAATATGGAGCATCCGGTGGTAAAATTAGCTGGGGAGATTTCCTGGGATAAAATGGAGTCAGAGTTTGAGAAATTATTTTCAGAAAACGGAAGACCTTCTATTGCTATCCGTAAAATAGCAGGAATGCTTTTGCTCAAGGAAATGTTTAAAGAAAGTGATGAAAGTGTAATAGAGAGATGGATTGAGAATGCGTATTGGCAATATTTTACCGGAGAAACCTTTTTCCAGACAGAGCAGCCTTTCGATCCGAGCAATTTTGTACACTTCAGAAAAAGAATTGGAGATAAGGGTTTGGAATTTCTTTTGGGACAAAGCGTTTCTCTCCATCCCAAAGCCAAAACAGAAGATGAAGTTCAGGTAGATACGACGGTTCAGGAGAAGAACATTACCTTTCCTACCGATGCCAAATTAGCAAAAAAAGTAATCGACAATTGTAGAAAAATAGCAGAAAAAGAGAGCGTTGTACAAAGACAAAGCTACAGAAGAGTGAGCAAACAATTATTGCGGGACGCTTTTTTTGGACATCATCCCAGAAGACAGAAGAAGGCAAAAATGGCGAGGAAAAAGCTCAGGACGATTGGTAAAAGAGTTCTTCGGGAATTGGAAAGAAAACTTCCTAAAGATGTTTTGAAAGGCTACGAAGACGTTTTTAAAATTTACCTTAAAGCACTCACCCAAGAACGTACCACGAAAGATAAAATTTACAGTCTTCACGAGCCACAAGTTGCGTGTATTGCGAAAGGAAAATCGGGAAAAGCATACGAGTTTGGGACAAAAGTAGCAGTAGTAAGAGGTCGGAAAACAGGGATCATCAGCTCGGTAAAGAGATTTTCTGGCAATCCTCACGATAGTAAAACTCTTGAAGAATCATTGGCACAGAGTGAGAGGGTAAGAAAATCCGTTGGCGGAACAAGACCTACGAAAGCCACTACAGACAGAGGATTTAAAGGAATCAAAGAAGTGGAAGGAACAGCAATTTTGCTTCCCGCAAAAAAAGAAAAAACAAAATATGGGCAACAAGTAGCCAGATTAAGATTCCGGGCAAGAGCAGCCATAGAACCTTGTATCTCTCATTTAAAAAGAAACCACTCCTTAGGATTAAACTTCCTGAAAGGAGTGGCTGGAGATATTAATAATGCATTATTAGCAGGGATTGGATACAATTTGAAGATGAGATTGAATCAAATCAAACAACAAATTCTTCTTTGGCTCGAACTTGTTCTCCGAATCTTTTTAGGCAAATATAATTTTCAAAGTCAAAAAACAGCTTTTTAAGGAGCGACTAAATATACAATGCAAGAGCTCACGCGACCTTTTGAACTGACTTTTGAATATGTAAAAGCAGATTATAAAGAACCTTTTATTTATTATGGTTTGGAACAAAATCCTTCACAGGAATGGATCGAAAGAAGTATTCCGATGTATCTGGAATTTATAGATAATTTTTAGGCTAAATTTAATTGGAAGCCGTCGGACTTTCCGAAATGCTAAACAAGTTTTAGTTCACCTCGTCGGAAGTTCCGACAACATGAATAAGTATTTATGACCAATGTTGAAGTAATTTATAGCCTATTTAAGCTTATTGGAAAAACACAAAGGCGCACGGTTTAATAAAAGTTTTCTGTTTTTAAGATGCAAGGAAAAAATCAAAGATTTTCTTTTATAATGTTGATGATCAATTTTATCGTAGATAAAATCCTTGCGTCTTAAAGCTTAATAATGGCTAATAACTTGGCGTCTTTGCGAAAAACCAACCTGAAATTCATTTTATTAATTTTTAAAAACCATTATCATTCGCATTGCTGTTTTCCTGAGCCTGTCGAAGGATTTAAATTACTCGGCATTATTGATTTTTCCCAGCCATTCAATTCCGCTGATATCAATCAATTTTAAAGAATGTATTTTTTCTGATGAAATATCACTCATATCAATCTTCAAATCAGCTTTTGAGCCCAGCGGAATAATCAAACTGTGTTTTTCGGGTTTCACTTTAACCACATAATGGTTTTTAATATTTTCTTTCGGGAATTTTGAAAGCTCGGAATGATTGAGTTCCTTTAAAATATTTCCGTCTTTATCCAATATATGAATTCCGATGAGGAAAGAACCGTAAACATCTACACCTTCCGTTCGAAAAATCTGGAAACTTAAATCAGAATGATTGTATGAAATATGAGAAATTTCAATCTTTGGTTTTACTGATTTATTATGCAGTTTCCCCCAAACGCCTCCATGAAAATACTGATTGGTAAAAAGGGTAAGTCCAAAAATCAATAAAGAACCTATCAAGACAAAATGTTTTGGATTCACGATTGGTAAAACGCCTGAACCAAAATAGTTGAACCATTTCTTTTTTGTAAAGCTGGAATTTTTGTTTAAAAAATATTGATCGACTGAATAGTAGCTGCTTCCAGTCAGGAAAAGCGTAAATCCTCCTGCAATTCCCAACACTCCGATTTGCCATTCGTCGAGACAGGTGGTACCAATCCATCCGGAACCGAGTAAAATTCCCATGGCTAATGCAAAAACTCCGATGCTCATTGTTCTGGTAAATAATCCCAAGATCAGACATAATCCGACAACAGCTTCTACGATGGTAAAAGTCATCATTGAGGTTTGTAGAGCATCAGGATGCGTGACGAGATATTCAATAATAGGTTTAATTCCTAAAGCATTAGGTAGAAAATGATTGAATTTTTCGCCGATATAGCCTGCTTCATCGGGAATTAATTTGTTTTCAAGGATGAGTCGGCGCCAGAAAGCTGAAAAGTAAGTCCAGCCAATAACAAGGCGGAGTGATAAAGTGAATAAACCAGCCATATAATTGGGCTGATGCATTGTTTTATTGTTCATTGAAGTATATTTAAATGATTTAAAATAAGAATAGCGTAAAGAAAATTTTAAGCTATATCCAGTTTTAACCGTTTAAATAAAATGTACTTCGGCGGACTGTTGTCTGTGGTGAATCCTGAATAATGATTCGTAAAAATCTTCTTTTCTGAATTAATTTTAGAAGAGAATTCAGCAATAAACTCATGATTATCGAGCTTTTTAATAACTTTTAAAGCTGAAAATTTTGAAGACTTTTCAAAAGAATAAATGCAATTATTGGTTGAATTTACCGTGGTTTTTACTTTGTTTAAAGTACTGAGATGCTGAATGTCGAAAATTCCCAAAACATCTCTCTTCACTGAACATGGCGATAAAGAGAACATCAAAACAAGCAAGATAATGAATGCTTTGTATGGTTTGAAATGGAGTTTGAGGTCTGACATTCTTACAAAACTAGGGTTTTATTTTTTTTGTTTTAAGTTTTAACCAATAATTTTCATCATCATCCAATAAATACTTTGCTTGAATAGAGGATGATTCATCATTTGTATTTTTGTATATTCTCTCAATCAATGGTTTTATATCTTTATTGTAAGTTTTTAAATTCAAATCTGTTATTGGTTCTTTACTGAATCTTAAATAATGAATTGCTGATTCCCATCTGGCTATTTCGTAGCTTTGAAGAGCTTCTTTTAATGCGCTATATCTAGACCATGTCATTTCATTTGCTTTCCACCACATATGTGATTTCTTGTAAAGGATTAAGCTGTTGGATTTATCATTCAGATATCCGAAATCTTGAAATGTTAATTCTTCAAGTATCCATGCTGCTCGAAAATAAATTTTATCAATATCATACTTTACTACAGATCCGTGCCCATAAAATTCTTTAGCTCCTGGATAAATTAAATCTCCGGTATTTTCAAGTTTTACCAATGTGGTGTCTTTTAACATTTCAATTAATTCCGGGATTACATCTCTTGGATTCGATTGTATTAGAAATTGTCGTGCATAAGTAACTTCATCAAAATCATTGCTTTTTAATTTTACTAATTCTTTTGTTATTTGATCTTGTGCTATAAAATAGCTGAAAGAAAAAATTAAAAGAAAAGACAGTTTAAGTTTCATAAATTTTTTGTTGAAGCTAAAATAAACAAAAAAGAGTACCCTTTAAAAGGATACTCGAAACTAAATTAAACAGCTAGTAACGACTGAGTGATTAAGCTTGACTTTACGTTTATTTTGTTTCTATGCTTTCATTTTTCTTTGGGGAACAAGGGTTGGAAAACATAGAATATTTTTGTGTTATTAGAATCAGTTGCCTATTTTTTTGATTAAAAATTGAGTTCCGTCATGCAGCAAAGTCATTCCGGTTCCGGTGCAATTTCCGGCTTGCCCTCTTCCTAAATTTACTCTTACCAACTTTCCGCCGGCAGGAATTTGAGAAGTATACGTTATTTTACCTCCGTGAGTTGCTGTTTCTCCTGAAGTTTCAAGATGCTGCGTATTGCTATGAACTCTTGTAAAGTTGCTTTCAAAAGGAAAATCATAGAAATAAGAACTCACCGAACATCCCGGCTGATTGGCTTTGTAGATTAATGTAAACTGGTACAATCCTTCCGGTACAAACAGGAAATGAGTTGCAGGATCATAGGTTAATCCTTTGATCGCGTTTTTTACCAAAGTCATCGGCATATCCTGAGCACCACCAGGACCGATTCCGTTTAGAAAATCTGAAACATCAGCATCTAAAGTAAGAAGTGCAGGTTGCGGAATGCCAAATTCATTGATCGATTTTTCTCTTCTTAAAAAAGCGAGTGTTTGCGCAGGTCTGTTGGCCCCCAATAAACTGATCTCCTCAGGATTTTCTGCGGGTAAAATACCTTCAATTCTTACATTATCACCAACGCTGTTAAAAACAAAGAGTTTAGTGTTATAGATATTTCCATAACTTCCACTAGTAATATTCTGAGGGGTAAAATTTAAATTTCCATTAAAATCTATGATAAGATCATCCAAAAGATCACGGAGGGTGGTGGTTCCTGTGGGATTATTTCCTCGGGTGTCGATATGAAAGGCTCCTCTTGGGTTGGGAGTTTTGATCCCAATAGATTGACCGTAGGTAATGCTTGTATAAAAAGCGCATAATAAAACGACTGCTTTTTTCATTTTATGAGACATTAAATGTTATTTTGAAAAAACTTTCGATTAGTTTCCGATTTTATAGATTAACAAGTGGGTAGAGTTTTTCAGAAGCTTCATTCCTGTTCCTGTACAATTTCCGGCTTGTCCTCGTCCTAAATGAATCGTGAGATTATTTGTGGTATTGGTAAGTTTGGTTGTGTAGGAAATAGTTCCTCCGTGAATGCCAAGTCCGCCTTCAATGTGAGGAGCATTATTCTGAACTTTCACAGGAGTTGTGTTTCCTGGGAAATCAACATAATAAGAGCTCAATGTACAGCCCGGACTATCATGTACCGCTTCATACGTCAAAGAAATTTCATAAACCCCGGAAGGCAGCGTAATTTGATTGGTTGCCGGTGTAAACACCAGATTACTGATCGAGTTTTTAGTAGATGTCATCGGGATTGCCTGACTTTCACCTGTGGCTTGTGTACTTAAAAAATCATCAATATCGTTATTTAAGACAAATAAAGCAGGTAATGGCACAGAAAGACCTTCTAATCCACCTAAAGATTTTACAACGCCTGTAGAAGTTATTCCCAGAAGATAATCATCCTTTACATTCCCTGTGTTTAATGTAGAAAAAGATACGGGATCGCTCACGCCGTCACCTATCACATGCAGTTTGTGGGTTGGGGTAGTGGTACCGATTCCGACAAATCCGGAAGGTGCGGTTACGATAAAATCATTGGCTTGTTGCGCAGCACTTGGAGCTCCGGTTTCGGGGTTGTCTCTTCCCGCATCTACATGAAATGCTCCTTGAGGATTACCGGTGTGAATTCCCACTTGAGCTTGTGCCCACATCGCAGAAAATAAAAAGAAAGAAAGTACAAACTTTTTTTTCATGTCTATAATTTATATGCTTGATAATTTTCCGCGAAATTATTCTGAAGTAGCGATGTATAAAAGAAATACCCTTTCCATTTTCGAAAAATGAAAAGCTTTTTGTTTTTAATATTCTTATATTCAGTAGTTTAATTTTTAAGTAAAAACTGTTTTAATTCTTTGTTTAGTGAAAATGTTAAGGCTTTTTAAACGGTTTGATGAGGTTTAAATATCAATTTTTAATGAATAATTAATAAAAAAATTAAAAAAGCCTGCACCAAATTGAGTACAGACTTTGCAAAAAAATAAATAATTAAATTCAGGCGATTGCTCTTTTTTTAGCTTCTTCCTCTTCTATAAATGAAATGAAGTTGGAAGGCGAAATTCCCGTAATCGATTTAAAAATAGTGGTGAATTTACTGTGCGATGAAAACCCGCATTCTTCCGCCAAAGCTCCTACTTTATACTTTCTGTATTTTTCCGAAGTATTCAGTTTATGGATGATATAATTGATCCTTAATTTATTGATGTAATTTTTGAAATCGGCATTTTTGTGCTTTTTCACGACATAAGAAATATATCGAATGTTGGTATTGAATTCCGTAGCGAGATAAGAAAGGGAAATGTAATTATTATTAAACGTTTCTTCTTTTTCAAACCGTTCGAGTTGCTCAAGAATTTTTAGCTCTGTTTCTTTATTGATGGCGATATCGGCTTGCATATGTTCCGAATCTATTTCTGATGAAATGATTTCTTCTTCGTTAGATTTTTCATCAACATCAGAAGTGTCAACTTTTATTTCCAACACATATTCCGACTTTTCCTTATAATGATTAATAATATTTTTGAATCGTCTGTACTTTTCTTTACGCTTTTTTCTGTTGATGATATACATTGTGATCAGTGCCAAAATAATAAGGACGGCAATGCCCAGAATAATATTTTGTTTGTTGCTGATGCTTGCGTATTTCTCTTTTTCTTTCTCAATTTTATTGTAATCATTATCAATAAATTCCAATGATTTATCCTGAATTTTATTAATGTTTTCCGTTTGTTTTTTTCTGTAAAAACTTGCTTTTTTATATTGATTTGTAGATTCGTATAATTCAGCCATGCTGCTATACATATGCCTTTTCATTTCCGGAATGTCGCTTGCTTCAGCATATTGCAATGCTTTCGAGAAAAATTTTTCGGCTTCTTTGTAATCTTTCTGCAAAAGTTTTATTTTTCCGAGACCGTCATAGCATAATCCTGTGTTCATATTCGATTCAGGAAGAAACTGTATCGCTTTGAGATAATGAGCCTCCGACAATTCAATATTATTTAAATAATCACCATATAATTGCCCCAACATTTGATGATCTCTACCAATGGCTATGCTGTCAGCAGGGATTTGAGAAAGATATTTCAAAGATTTTTGCACATTTTCTACTGAAGCTTTATACCTTTCGGCATTGGCTTCAATTTCAGCTAATTCCTGAAAAAATAACGCTTTTGTATGATCTCTTTTTTGTTGGTTTTTTATTTTATCGGCAATTTTTAAGCCTTCATTTAAGTAATTTGTCGATTTATGATTGAGCGACATTTGTCGATAAACATTAGAAAGAAGCCCCCGTATTTTAGCCTGTAACTCATAATTTTCGGTAGTATTTAAAATATCTTTGGCTTGTTCTGCATAGTTTATACTCTTCTCATACTGCACTTTCTGTAAGTAAATTTGAGAAGCCAGCATCAAGCTTTTTCCTTTAATTTCCGGAGTTTTTGCGGCATTAATTAATGAATCTGCTATTTTTAATGCACGAGGTATGTCTTTACTTGCTGTTTCTGTTAAAGTTTTGCGATATAAATTATCGAAAGTATTATTATCTTTTTGTGCCCATATCATCGTAGAAAACAGAATGATAAGTAAGAGTATTTTTTTAGACATAGTTTGATTAAGTAATGTAAATTTGAAATATTTATTGTAGTAAATAATTATTAACAAATATATGGTTAAAAATTTCCTTTATGTTTGAATTTTTTGTTAAATACTATAAGTGATGTTGAATCAGATATTTAATTTACTTTAAATGTCATTTATAGATGATTTATCTTATTTTGAGTTTAAATTTTGTTACTGACAGATAGTTGTCACAAGTCAGGTTTATCTTTGTTATTCAAACGTAAAATGGCTGTTATTTTCAATGAAATATTCATTAAAAAGTAGCATGATTTTATTAAAATTCAGAACTTATGGAAAACAATAATTTTGATCAGATAATACAGCGTTCTCTTAAAATCAGAGAAAAATATCATCAATTAGAAATTCAGCAAAACGGAAAAGAATGGACGGCTGAGCAAGATGCTTTAGGCTACCTTACCGATGCCGGACTGATTGGGAGAAATGTAATGTCACACGAAAAAACATGGTCTAAAAAGAACTCAGCCGAAGAACTGGAACATAAATTAGGCGAAAATATCTGGTGGTTGATTATCTTAGCAGACCGAACCAGCATCGATATAAAAGATGCTGTAGAGAATTTTTTAACCAAAACAGAACATATTTTAAAATGAGTTATTGTTTAGCCATCAACGGAATGGAGCCCGAAAGCAGAAGAGCGCTTCATAAAAATTACCATGACAATCATTACGGATTTCCGATTCATGATGATAATGAACTGTTCGGAAGATTGGTCATGGAAATTAATCAGGCAGGACTGAGCTGGGAAACAATTCTCAAAAAAGAAGAGGGTTTCCGAAATGCTTACGATAATTTTAATATTGAAAAAGTGGCTGCTTACACAGAAGAAGATCGCGAAAGACTATTGAGTGATCCCGGAATTATCCGAAATAAGTTAAAGGTAAATGCCGCGATTGAAAATGCAAAAACAATTATTGAATTGCAAAAAGAATTCGGTTCTTTCGAAAAATGGCTGGAGCATCATCATCCCAAACCGTTACAGGATTGGATGAAATTATTCAAAAAAACATTCAAGTTTACCGGTGGCGAAATTGTGAATGAATTTTTGATGAGTACCGGTTATTTAAAAGGATGTCATGATGAAAGTTGTCCGGTTTATGATGAGGTTTTGAAGCATAAGCCGATGTGGATGAAAGGATAAGCTTTATTTCACAATATGGGATCAGAAATTCTCCTTCGCTGAAATGGGAAAACAAAAAGATGGGGTAGTGGATGCAGACAAATATATGATGTGCCTGTTTAAACCACCCCGTCAAAAATTTCCTTGAAATTTTCGCCACCCCTCCAGAGGAGGGGAATTTAAAGCTGAAGTTTATTTATCTTAAATTTCTTACTGTCACATCAGGTTTTTCCCCTTGCGGAACAATGAAAATAGCATCGTCATTAATAGTGTCTCCCGAATCAAAATAATAGCTTCCCGTTACCGGAATAATACTATTGGTAAACTTTCCCGATTTATCATAGGCTGAATACGTAACATTAATGATCTGAGCTTTCATTTTCAGCTGGATTTTTTTAGAGGTCAGTTTAGCTCCTGTTGCATTGATGCAGTCTAATTCTACAAGCCCGATATTAGAAACGATTTGCGGAAACGATGACAATCTGATGTTATAAGATTTGTCGGATGTGTTTTTTACTGAAGCTGAAACTTTATAGCGATCATAGGGCTTTCCACCTGCTTCAATGCTTTCTTTATTTAAAATAGAAAAGGTTACACTCATACCATTGACCTCAAGGGTTTGACCGTCCGTAATTTTTTGAGCATTGACATAATTCGTAATTGTGCTGAAAATATAGAAAATGAATACGTAAAATAAGTTTTTCATGGAATATTGTTTTTTTGGTGTGATTAAATTTACGAAAAAGGACAATGCCAAATTAATTTTTATCTGAATTAGATTGAGATACTTTTAAAGCTACTCCAAGGATACAGCAAATTACTCCCAAGGTAAGTGCTGGAAGCCAAAAAATAAAGCAAAGTTCTGAAAGTTGAATGATAAATTTGGAGAAATTTCCTATTGAGGTAAACATGCTCACTCCAAATATCAGCATTAAAAGGGCTACAATAATCATTAAAAAACCAGTAAAGAGAAAGTATCGGGCAAATAATTTTCTTTTCATTTGATATATTTTTTAGTGAAATTTTCTAAATAAATGGATGGGTATGAAATTCCATTGTTGTTTTTGAAATAATCCAATTCATCGGTTTAATACCATATCAATTCTTCTTTCTGCTTCTTCTTTGGAAATTCCGTTGTGAAAATCGTATACAAATGGATGTTCATGGCTTTCATGAGGATAGATAAAGGGTCTTCCTATTGCATTATTTACCATTACATCGGTAGGAATGCTATTGTTAAAATCATAATCAGGAGTGTAGTTGGCAAGCCATCCAAAATATCCTCCTTCAAATGTTTTATTTTCATAATTTTCAATGTAATCATTAAAGCTTTTTTCACTGAGAGAAACCCAAATTCCGTATTCAAGATTCTGACAGCTGTTATTCACTTTTTGAACAAGAACTGCCCGAATGAAGAAACAAGTTTCATCACTGTATTTAATAACACAAAAATCCGAGGTTAGCCCTGAATTTTCCTTTTCTTCTTCAGATAAATTAAAATAAGGATAAGGCGCGGAATAAGCTATTGCCGGCCAATCTTCTTTTTCTTCTCCGCAGCATTTGCAGATATACTTCATCATTTTTTATTTATAGTGAAGATAAAATTTATTTTCGAAAATCTCCTGTGGATCATATTTTCTTTTCAATTCAAAAAATGAATTTGCCTGAGGATAAGCTTTTCTCATTTTGGCTTTGTCAATATGTAAACGGTAAGGAAGATAAAATGTTCCTTCGTTTATAATCGTTATGTCAACCAATTTATTTGTTAATATTTTCATCGCCTGTTCCTGCTGAGTAGTTTTATTTTGGTTAAAAAGAAATACAAATCCGAAAACATTTTCTTTGGCATAGTTCAGGTAGCTATCTTCATCTTTGTTTACGGCGCGTATCGTAATATTCAACAAATCTAATTCTGAATTTTTAAGAATTGGTTTAATGTCTTTGATGAATTGATTAAAATTTCTCTCGGGAATAAAGTATTCCTGCAAAAGATCGGTTGAATTTGGATCTTTGTTTTCGATTAGAGAAACATGATCGTTTAGTAATTCATTTCTGGAAAATACGGTGTTTTTGCTAATTTTATTCATTCCGGTTTCCAGATCCCATCGAAGTCTTTTTCCATACTCACTGTTCACAGTGCTTCGGAAAACGAGACGTTTAGTCTCTTCATTTTTAAGATTTTGAGCAGGAAGAGAAAGTGGTTTTTCGTTTACTTTTTCAAAATAATTAATGGTTGCCTCTTCCAGAAAATGTTTATTAGAGATTCTTAATCTTCCAAAAACAAGATTCACATTCGGGTTATCTGAAATGAATTTTTTATAGTATTGAACGTAGTTTTCAGAATTTAATCTTACATATTTGAATTGCAGAGCAAGATTGTCAACCACTTTTAATTTTACATCAAGTATAATCCCGAAAAGTCCATAACCACCGATAGCCAGCTTAAAAAGTTCAGGATTTTCTGCTCTGCTGCAATTTAGAATTTCGCCATTATGATTCATCAGGGTAAATGATACCACGCTCGAAGAAATCGGCGGAAGATTTTTCTGCCAACCGTGACCGTTCACACTCATCGAACCGCCCACAGAAAACGAACTAAAAGCCTGCATCACTGAAATTGATTTTCCGTGTTTGTCTAAAAATTTGATCGCATCTTCCCAAAGTGCACCCGAACCAATCGTCAGAATATTATTTTTTTCATCGAGCTCCATTTGTTTGTAGGGAAGCATATTCAACAAAATTCCGTTGGGATAAATGCTGTGGCCACCCATGCTGTGTTGCGCGCCTGCTAAGGAAACTTTCAGGTTTTTCTCTTTGGCGTATTTTAAAATCTGTCGAAGTTGGTTTTCAATTTCTATTTTGTTTTTGGGAACCTGAATTATAGTATCAACTTTTGTTAAATTCAGTTGACTTGCATCATTTGTATACCCTTTCGGAATTTCAGTTTTTTGAAAATCAGATTCGCTCCATTTGGTTTTAAAAACATGGACAACGGGAATTGAAAGAAAGATTAGGGCTATAACCGATAATGCTCCGAGAATTAAAAGGTATTTTTTCTTCATTTGATAAACATACGGCTGATATGAAAAATTAAAATCTAATTATTGATTTTAACTAAGAAAGGTTCTACAGTTGAACTCCATCTAACTAAATCAGCTCCACATTCGCATTTTAAAATTCCAGATTCTTTATAAGGGGTTTTAATTGAATCAAATTCAAATTTATATTCGATATTACAAGTTTTACATTTAATGTTGCCATTAGGTTGTTCTGGTTTCTCGCAGTTAAGATAAATAGTCATGTTTAAAGTTTTTTTGATTAGAATTAATATTCAAAAGTATCATATAAAAACATTAATTTAATATTATATGTTTCTTTTAAAAATTCTGATAAATATAATAATTTGAAATAATTATCTGGTGAATTCAAGTGTACATTCAGTTCTTTTTGTAAATAATCTAAATATTCACCTATGTTGATTTGCGATTTCTCATTTTTCTCATTAAGATGAAAATCGTTTAAAATATTTAATAAAAAATTAAATAATCTATAGTCTTTGTTGAGAATTTCACCACCATGCCAAATTACATCACCTCCACTTTTAGAATAAGAATAATGATGATTATGGGTATCTGTTGTTTTATGGGGAGGGATAGCAATATGGTGCCTTAAAAATGGAAGTGATCTAAATTCATAATTGACTCTTTCTAATGTATCATTGATAGATAAGTCTTTCCGAATTAATGGATTGTTTATGAATCTAAAAAACCATCTTTCATTTAACATATTTTCATACTCTTGAGAATCTAAAGTCAAAGGAGCAATATAAACAGCATGTTGAAATGATTCAGAATTCAGTCTATATAAAATATTGTGTTGTAAATCAGTTGCTGTTTTTGCTTTTTTTCTGAGTTGAAAATATAATATTGGATCGGTTATGTAGTTATTATCATTTCTAAATTTAATTATTTTTGCTAAAGGTTTATTTTTAAATTGTTCTAAGATCGTGGCATTGGGTTTGAGTCCTTGAGAGACTTTAAATTGAAAATAAATAGGAACAAATCTATCAAATAGCTTATCTGCACCAGTAATTTGCTCATCTACAGAAATTAATCTATATCTTTTTTTCCAATATGGAGTAATATATCCTAAATATGAAGATATATCAGACTCAATTTGATTTTCACTAAGTTCACTGAAAATTTTGAATGACATGAATATTAATTTTAGCTAAAATACTCAAAATTCCTTACCCCACCGTCTTCGTATCCTCTTCCTTCAAAATCTTTTTCTCCTTCATAGAAAGCATCATTCTTTCGCATTTGTACTTTTGCCAATCAAACTGATTAAGAAAATCAAGGGCAGCTTGGAATCCTCTGTTAAAAAGATCTTCTTTTTCTTCTCTTTTCATGAAAAAATTCAGCCAGCTGCTGTCGCCACAATTTACAGATTGAATGCTGTAGAGATGATAAAAAGTATGCTTGGTTAAAAAAGATTTATCGTTAAAACCCTGCATGGTATTGATGATATTTCCTGCGTATGAAAATGGAGTTTTCATGATTTGTTCGCTGGTTTTTCCTTTGTCAGAAGCAAGATCAGAGTTGCTTGTTAATTGAACGCCAAACAAAGGCATTCTCGGATAAAACACTTCACTGTCATGAAAAAGATCGATCGGGAAATTCGAAATACTTCCACCATCAATAAAAACTCCGACCGGATAAATATTCTCTTTCTCCGTATTCATCCAGAATTTCCAGGCATATTTTACAGAATCATCATTCTTATTGATTGTTTTTTGAAACGGCTCAAAAAAGAATGGCACCGACATCGAGGCGCGGACAAATTCTGCCGGACTAATGTGTTTCAATTCCTCTTCAGACCAATATAAATTGGCCATCGTAGGCAACTCAACCTTAATTTTAGCATTAATATCTGTAGTTACGACAATATATTCTGATTTTAACTGATAAAACGGATTGTCTTTATAATAATTATTATTGGCAATACTTTCGTAGAAAATTTTATAACGCGTTTCGTCAATATGCTTTTTATTATTTTCTCTGATTTCTTCAATGTTCTGTAAAGCATTATTATAGTATTCCTGCTGATTCCCATAACGGTAATCGAGGTTCATTTTGTGTTCTTTTTGAACAAATTTTTCGTTTAGTTCAGCAACTGTTTTGATTCCGAAACCGTTCATCACCTCCGTCATTTGGTTGAGAAAAGCATTGCCGGGATTCAGTCCGCTGTTGTGTTTTCTAAAATCATTATAGAATTTTTTAAAGCAGATCAAAGCAATAAGCACAGGAATTAACGGAACGAGAAACAGCAGTTTTGCGCGCAAAGTAGTTTCCGAAGGCGTAATAAAAGGAATTGCCACCAAAATGATCATCAGAACAATAGCCAGAATACTATTGATTTTAATGAAATTTTTATTATTCAAAATGGAATGAACCGTCGTCCTTACATACGGTTTACCATCCATAAAATCTGCAAAATTCCAGTTGAAAAGAATCTCTTTGATTACGTCACTTTTCTGTTCTTCCTTCGTTTTACAGGCGGCAATAAGCATGGTGTTAATGGCTCCTGCACTCGTTCCCGCTACTTTCAGAAACCGAATTCCAAAAATTTCAAGTCCGTAAAGATAACCCACGAGTGCACTTCCCCAAACGCCACCGCCTTCCTGCACAAATTCTACATACTGATTGCCATTGGCATCCAGAAGATCAGAAAACTCTTTGCCGGAAATATTGGTATACAGCGCCTGCAATTTCTCTTTTGATACTGTCGAAAGCGTATTTTCTTCGAGAATGGATTGCAGAGTTTCAGGTTTCATGGTTGTTTTTATTCTTTTTTTTTGGTTATCCGAAATACTTTTTCATTTAAACTTTTTATTTAACCGCAAAAGAGCCAAAAGATTTAAGTATTTCTGTTTAAAGCTTATTAATGAACTGGAAAAAAGAGCCCATAAGTTTTCAAAAATCTTTGATTTTTATTCTTTTGAGTACTTTTAATATCTAATAATATGCATTTTATATTTCTTTTGTTCCTTTTGTGGTTAAATAAAAATTAGTTTAAACAAACTCATTTAAATCATCACTTTATAATACCCTCAAACCCTAATACGCTCAAACCCTAATACGCTCACACCCTAATACGCTCAAACCCATCTGCATCTACCACTGTTTCCTCCTCGCATAAATGAAAGTACAGATCACAACCAAAGCCATCAGACCTAAAGTATAAAAATAGCCATGTTTTGTATGCAGTTCCGGCATATTGTCAAAATTCATTCCGTAAACGCCGGCAATAAAAGTGATTGGTAAAAAGTAAACTGAGTAAATTGCTAAAACTTTCATTACCTGATTCGCTTTTTGGTCTGAAAGTGCCAAAAACATCCCGATTAAGTTGGTAATCTGAATATTCAGATGATCAAAATCGGCAACAACATCTTTATGTTTATCTTTTAAATCGACGACCTCAGAATCCTGTAAACCGAGAAGTTTAAATTTATCAATCGCATCGGTAGAAATCGTCAAAACTCTTGAATTTAATCCTGATTTTCGCTTCAGCTTATACAATCTTCGGATTTGATTTGTATGATTTGTATTTTTCAGGAAAATTTCGTTTTCAATATTATCCATCGTTTCCAAAAGACTTACCGATTCATCATCAAAACTTTTCATAATCAGCAAAGCCATCATCAACGCAATATTTTGCGAGGTCGTTTCACCTTTTGAACTAGAAAGTCTTTTTTTTGTTTCAACAATACTTTTTGTCTTCATCCTGTGAATGGTAATGATGGTATTATTGATCAGAAAAATCCCGATTTTCGTGCTGATATCGCTTATGGTATTAAGGTTTTTCCTTTCCAGTTCGGTGCTTTCACGAAGAAGGTAAAATTTTACGTTTCCGTCTTCTTCGTATTTCGGTAAGTGATTCGGGTCCATCGTATCTTCCAGAAGAAGGTTGTTGATCTCGTATCTTTCGTGAAGAAATTTCAGGTCTTCCTGCGTAGGAGCCTCTACATCTACCCATTCGCACTGGGAATCTCTGTAAATCGTATCAATTGGCATAAAGTAAAAATACTAATATTTTGAAATACTATGTGTTAAATAAGTTTATCTTTGCCAAAATTAAAAAACTATATGATTAAAAGTACAATAAAAGGGATCGGATTTTATGTGCCGGATAATGTTGTTACCAATGATGATCTAGCAAAATTAATGACCACCAATGACGAATGGATCACGGAGCGAACGGGAATTAAAGAAAGAAGACACCGAAAAAATAGATATGATTCTCAGGAAACCAGTGCTTTTTTAGGATATAAAGCTGCTGAAAAAGCGATTGCTAATGCGGGTTTAACTTCAAAAGACATCGACTATATTATTTTCGCAACGCTTTCTCCGGATTACTATTTCCCTGGATGTGGCGTTCTGCTTCAGGATATGCTGGGTTGCGATACCATCGGAGCGTTGGATGTGAGAAATCAGTGTTCAGGTTTTGTGTATTCGATGAGTGTGGCAAATGCTTTCATTAAATCGGGAACTTATAAAAATATTTTAGTGGTTGGGGCCGAAGTTCATTCTTTCGGACTAGATTTTTCTGATGAAGGAAGAGGTGTTTCTGTTATTTTCGGAGATGGGGCGGGAGCGGTTGTTCTTTCTGCGACAGAAGATGAAAATGCAGGAGATATTTTAGCCATGAATATGCATTCTGAAGGAAAATATGCCGATGATTTGTGTACGCAATTCCCGGGTTCTAAATTCGGGTGGAGCGACAGAATGAGAAAAGATCCTGAAAATGTAACGGATAAGGAAGTTTACCCAATCATGAACGGAAATTTTGTGTTCAAGCATGCGGTAACAAGATTCCCTGAAACAATGCAGGAAGCTTTAGATAAAGCCGGAAAAACAATCGATGATGTCGATATGTTCATTCCTCACCAGGCGAATCTGAGAATTGCCCAGTTCGTTCAGCAGAAATTTGGTCTGCCGGATGAGAAAATTTTCAACAACATCCAAAAATACGGAAATACAACGGCAGCATCTATTCCGATTGCGTTAAGTGAAGCGATTGAAGCAGGAAAAGTAAAAAGAGGAGATTTGGTTCTTCTTTCAGCTTTCGGAAGTGGTTTCACTTGGGGAAGTGTTCTGTTTGAGTATTAATAGGTAGAACACCATTATACGTGTATTACTATTTTATTTGATCTATACTGCTGAGTACAAATTGACTGATATGTTGAATTAAGCGATTTATTGACTGGCAGGCATTAAAGGGAAATTTAACTTATCGTTCTTCACTAAATAATGAAGAATAACTCATCTTTTTTAATGATTTCTGTAGATTAACAGGATAAAAAGGGGGCTTTCCTTACTGCTCCAACAGAGGCTTTGCCGGCTCTCAAAATATCCAATTCATAAAACTGTACGTTTGTTTCTGCAGCCTGTTGAATAAGAATATCTGTAAAGAGCCTATTTTTTTGATACGGTATCGACATAAAGAACCGCAGATTAATCTGCGGTTTATATTTTTGCTTAAAAATATGAATCAAGTACAAAAGTTGGGGACTAGGCAAAAAAGTTTAGATCATGTAAGGTGAATTTTTTGCTCTCGCAGATTTTGAAAATGGTCCATATTTTTTCCTTACACTTTGCATATTGAATACAAAGCCAACACAAGTTTTTTGACAACTCCCGTTTTAAGTCTCACCCAACCGTTCTACCTATAAAAGACAGGAAAAGATAAACAAAGAAAATCAACAATATCATCTTTGAAAATCTGCGCGATCTGTGGGAAATAAAAAATTCGTGCATTCGTAGCTAATCGTTATTTTTAACGCCAAGGTTGCTAGGATTTAATTATTTTAATGCTGATTATTTTCCGTTCGCAACGGCGTTCTACTCAGCAAATGATAGCCATATTGAATTCGTTGATTATCTGAACACAAAGCAGGAAGCTGTTGTACAACTGACCGCTTTAAGGCTCACCAAACCGTTCTACCTGTAAAAGATCACGAAGATTAAGCAAAAAAATACTATCATCATCATCTGTGAAAATCTGTTCGATCTGTGGGAAATAAAAATATTCGTGCATTCGTGGCAAAAAACACATCTAAACAATTTCTCCCCAAGTTTTGATACTGATCCAAAAATATCTTAGTTCTGTATGATAATGAATGTTGATCGCCCTTTCAGCTGACAAATGAAGGTAAATCAGTCTTGTATTTGGTCATTGATCTTAGAAATTTAATTTTAGGGGCTTTCAAATTTCTTCTTCCGCTGAAGCTTTTGCAGATGGGTTTTACTTTGCTTTTTTCTTTCCCGATTACGACTGGGAGATCATGATACGGTGGAGCTACCGGGTACTTTATGGATGGGGGCGAGCTGTTTGTACAGCCTCATATAGACCACTTTCCTTTTAGGATGAAATTTGTTAAAAAGTAATTGAAAATTAATATTAAAAAAAATAAACATTCATATAATATTGCTAAATGTTTATGAATACGCTGTTTTTGTTGTAAATTTACACTTTGTATGTGTTAATTTATGATTAATTTGTAGAGGTATTCTTGTTTTAGTTAAATAATATTGTATATTTATCAGGAAATTCTTTTAATCATTAACTAATTTAAACTTAAAAAAATGAAAATTTATTTATTACTTGCAGTCAGCCTTGTTCCTATCGGGTTGTTTTCTCAAGTTGGGATTGGAACACAAACGCCAGGAGCTACTCTTGATGTTGTTGCTAAGACGAGTACAGGAACCGCTTCTACGGTGGATGGTCTTTTAATACCCCGAGTAGATAGGGAAAGAGCTCAAAGTATGTTAAATATCCCTTTGTCCACGATGGTCTATGTGGAAAGTATTGCTACAGGTTCAGCGAGTGGTATAGCGGTAAATATTACAGATACCGGCTATTATTACTTTGATGGAAGTGTTTGGGCCAAGCTGGCTGATAATTTTGATCTTGGGACCAACAGTGGGGGGAATTATTCTAATATCTATACAGTAGATGGTGATCTTGAGGATAACAGAACGGTGTATCATAATGGTAATACGCTTACTTTTGATGCAGACATCATTAATGCATTTTCTGTGGCGGGAACAACTTTATCGGTAGATGCTTTAAATAGCCGTGTAGGGGTAGGGACTTCAACTCCGCAGAAAAAATTACATGTTAACGGTGGTTTACAGATCACCAACGAGCTTAATGTAGGCGGTAATGCCACTACAGCTGGAAGCTCAGGAACAGCGGGACAAGTACTTATTTCCAATGGTGCCAGTACTGCTCCCAGCTGGCAGTCGGTAGCCTCTGCTAGTGGAAATATTGCCAATGTCTATTATGTACAGGGAACGACAGCACAAACGGTGAATGCAGGAACAACGGCAGATGTGCCAGGAGCAACTCTTACACTCACCGTACCAACGGGGATTACCCAAACTTTTGTATTCAGTGTTATGGGATATGCCGTTTCGGCTACAACAGCAACAGGGGTTGCCACACAGGGCGCATTCGGTCTGGTTCAGGATGGCGTTAAAATTTCATCGGCCTATACAAGTTCAGGAGATGGAGGAAGCTTGAAAAATCTACCTACCCCTGTAACGTTTCTGAAATCGGTGACTTTGCCTTCAGGGACTTATCAGTTTAAAGTACAGTATTCTTCCTGGGCAGGGAATCAGATTGTGAATTATCTGCCTTCGGCTTATTCTGGTTATAATGGGGATACAGAAGCCATGCTAACCAAAATACAGGTGATTGTTAAAAATAACTAAAAGGTTCTAAAAACACAAACACGAAATCCGTAGACTCCTCATCTACGGATTTTTTTAATTCAGTGAAAACGATGAAATTCTTTAAATTTTATTGGTGGCCGGTCGTAAAAATCTAAAATAATCTATAAAGTTTCCAGCAATTTTTCAGTGTCTGCAGAATCCTGTCCTGTTGCTTTAGCTAAAGAAATAGATTTTTCAGCCCAAAGTTTGGCATTTTTCTTATCGCCTACTTTATTGTAAAGATTGGCTAAAGTGTCCGTATTGGCATAGTTTTCATTCTTTTTAACAGATTCCTGTGCCCATGCCACCGCTTTTTCCAAAGATGATTTTGTATTTATATTTTCAAAGAAATTCCAGGCCAGAGAATTCAGCTCTTCTGAACTGTTTGCAGAAGTATCTTTGTACAATTCCAATGTCAGTTTCTCGTAAGTTGGAAAATCTTTCGCGCGTAATGCTCTGTTGGCTCTTGCCTTTTTTAAGATGGTTTCAGCTTCTGTTTTTGGTAAAAACTTTTGCGCTTCCGTTAAAAAGTAAGTGTCATTCCAGGTTTTTGTATCCGTGTTGTAAGACTTTTTAAAGATATTGGTAATCTTGATATTTTTATCGAGATCTGCATATTTTTCAGGAGTAATAACCTTTGAAATCTCAGCTTTTTTGGTCTGGAAAATTTTATATAACGGACTATCCATATTCTGAGCGCCCATTAATAACATCTGGATATCATCTTGGTCATATTCCGTTTTTGCTGCAAAATAACGCTCCATAACTCTACTTGAAAATGCAGCATCATTATACATCGTAAGACCGGCAAGATTTTTTAAGAATTCAGGATCTTTTTCTCCATCTTCAAATTTTTGCTTTAAAGAAGTTAATCTTTTTGAAGGATCTCCTGCATCTTTTGCAAATTGTATGAAATCATTCTCTTCAACATAACCTAATGTTCTGTGAACTTCCTCTCCATCGCCGTTAATGAAAAGATACGTTGGAAATGCCTTCACATTATATTTCTTCGCCAAACCAATTCCTTCCCCTTTTTCCATATCAATTTTTGCATTCACAAAATGTGAGTTGTAATAATCTCCGACTGACTGAAGCGGGAAAATATTTTTTACCATCAGTTTACAAGGTCCGCACCACGAAGCGTAGGCATCTACAAAAACCAGTTTATTTTCTTTTTTTGCCTTAGCAAGGATCGTTGCGAAATTGCTGTCTTCAAATTTTATCCCTTGTGCAAAAGCCAATGCTCCTATAAATAATGAAGAGAATATTGCTAATTTTTTCATAATACTTTTTAATGGTTACAAATGTAATAATTAAGATGACACATAAGTCGTATGATCTATTTAAATAGTTACAATCTATTGTTGATTTTTATATAAGAATCGTCAAATGTCAAAATTTGATTTATAATTTCATTTTAACAATAAAAAAAATTAAATAACATACATATTTCACTGAAAAATAAAATATTAGTATTTTTGCAAAAAACAATACTAAGAACTATGAAAATGATGAATTATTATACAACAAAAAGTAATAATTTATTATTAATGCTCAAAAATTTTCTCAAATTTACTTTTTTATTAATTTTTACGGTCTCCATTTCATCTCAGGAGAAAAAACCTTCTCACCCAATTCAAAAAAATGACTCGGTTGAACTCATGGGAAATCAAAGTCATCTTCAGAGAAATATTGAAGAGACTTTTGATACATTTATGATTCAACAGGAAGAACAGAATAGGATAAATTCCATAAAAAATGTGGTGATTCTCATTTTAGTGGCATCACTAATCGGACTCTATTTATTTTATAATTCTAAACAGAAAAAACAGTTCGCTAAATTTAAAAACATTATCAGAAATCAAAAGAGCATCAATTTTTCATATGATAAAGAAGTCGTGGAAATTGATGATTTTTCGAATATTTCTGTTGTAGAAGTGGGACAGAACGATGATGTCAAAAGGAGAAATGAGTCGCTTATGACTTCCGAAACAGAAACCAAACTGCTTGAACTTTTGGAAGATTTTGAGAAGGGAAATCTGTATAATAATAAGAACATGTCGCTTCCTTTTCTTGCCGGGGAGCTTAATACCAATACAAAATATCTGTCTTATGTAATCAATCAGTATAAAAGCTCAGATTTTAAGACCTATGTGAACCGTCTAAGGGTAAATTATATCGTAAATAAACTGATTGGTGATGAAAAGTACCGCCAGTACAAAATAAGCATCCTGGCAGATGAATGTGGCTTCTCTTCACACAGTAAGTTTGCATCAGTCTTTAAGGCAGTTACAGATTTCTCTCCTTCTGCTTTCATCAAACATTTAGAGGATAAAAATCATTAATCCGGTTATTCATTTTCCTGAAAATAATTAGAATTACTGATGCCTGAAATAATTGTTCTTTTCATTTTCCTGAAAACGGATAAACATTTGTTTTTCATAAGGTGTTCGCTGTCATATATTTGCAAAGGTTTTACGGGACTGGCAATATTCTGCAGTTTGTCACATTTTTTCCGGGAAAATTATTCTTGTTTAAAAGAATATGTCTTGTATTACCACCTAAACACTAAACTAAGAACTACTAAAGGGTATAAAATGCGCTGACCTGTATTTTGTATCAACCATGAAACTACTTTTAAACTAGTAACAAGTTAAACGGATGAGAACAACTTTAAAAATCGTCCTGGCGACTGTGTTGTCGAACTATGCCTATGCGCAGATCGGAATCAATACAGCTAACCCAGTGGCGAGCTTAGATGTCGTGGCTAAAAAAACTGACGGGTCCACGGCAGAAGGTATTTTACCTCCCAGGCTTACTGGAGACCAGATAAGAATGGGGGATGATAGGTATACAAGCCTACAGGCAGGAGTAATTGTTTTTGCAACAGCTCCGGTGAGTACATCAAGTGCTAAAACCATCAATATTACAGCCGCAGGGTTGTATTATTTTGACGGAATATCATGGCAGAAAATGATTTCCGGGGATCCCAAGAAACTGAATGTACAGTCTTGGGGCGATATTAAAAGCTCTGCACAGACTACAGATCACGATGGGTGGTATCTGCTCAACGGAAGGTCTGTTTCAACCTTATCCTCAACGGCGCAAAGCTCAGCAACGAGCTTAGGATTTACCTCGATCCTGCCGGATGCAACAGATAGGGTTCTAAAAACACGAAGTGGAAATGAAATGATTGGAAGTGAAGGCGGAAACAACAGTTTGGTTCTTACCCGTTCAAATTTACCGAATATTAATCTTACAGGGGTTATCAGCGGTATTGCAGAAAGTGCCGGAACACACAATCATGCCTCCACAGATGGTGGATTTTTATTAGGTGGAACCAGTATCGGAAATAATGGCTCAGGGCATTATCAGGGGAATTCAACACCAACATCATGGGGTGGAGTGGGAATGCTGGGAAATACGGCCAATTCAGGGGCACATACCCATGCTTTGGCGGGAATAGCTACCATTCCGACAGGAGGAACAGGAAATGCCATGGATAACAGATCTGCGTATTTGGTTGTAAATACATTTATCTATCTGGGCGAATAATTTTAATAGAATTTAAATTTCTATACAACAATCGGGGTTGATTGCCCGATTTTTCAGTCAAGTTTTTTTAAGTAAGAATCCGCAGATTTTTTTCTGCGGATTTATTTCTATTTCGTTTTTGTGCTGTCTTTTTTAGCGGTGTCAGCAGGAATAGGTTCTGAATGGGCAACCGCCGAATCTCCCATGCTATTTCTGATAGAATCTTTATTATGTTCTGCCTTAAACTCTTCTCTGTTTTCCTTTTTATCGGCGCAGCTTTCCAAAAAGAAAAGCCCTACAATGACAACTATCCATAATTTTTTCATAGTCTAAATATTTTTGATGTTTAGTATTAATCAAATATAATGATTTAAAGTAAAAAGTAAAAAGTAAAAAGTAAAAAGTAAAAAGTAAAAAGTAATTTCCCTAAACCCTAAACCCTAAACCCTAAACCCTAAACCCTAAACCCTAAACCAAAAAATCCGCAGAACTTTCATCTACGGACTTTCTATTTTAGGTTAAACTTTTATTATTTAACAGTTGTTGCAGAATCTGCTTTAATGGTGTCAGGTGTCGTACTCATGACCGCTGAATCTGTAGTAGCGGGAGCACTTTGTATAACAGTTGTTGAGTCTGTATTACTTGTTGACATAGACGATTCCTTTGTTCCGCAACTTACTGCGATGATTCCTAATCCAAGGACTGCTAATAACTTTTTCATAATATTTATTTTTTGGTGTTTTTGTAAATGTTCAATTATTATTCCTAAGAGATAGATTGAATTACTAAAATATTAATAAAGTGATTTAAAATTTGTTAATTTTCAACTATCAACTATCAACTATCAACTATCAACTATCAACTATCAACCAAAAACAAAAAAGCCCCGAAACCGAAATTCCGAGGCTGTATTTTTACGAACAACAATTACTCATTGCCCATTACTAATTACTTATTAACCAAGATATGGGTATTTATAATCTTTAGGAGAAACAAAAGTTTCTTTAATAGATCTTACAGAAGTCCATCTCAGTAAGTTCATTTTAGAACCTGCTTTATCATTAGTTCCAGAAGCTCTACCACCACCAAAAGGCTGCTGACCAACAACTGCACCTGTAGGTTTGTCATTGATGTAGAAGTTTCCAGACGCATTTTCTAATGCTTTGAATGCCTCATTTACAGCATATCTGTCTTGTGCGAAAACTGAACCTGTTAATGAATAAGGAGAAGAAGAATCTACCAATTGTAGAGTTTCAGCCCATTTTGCATCTTCATAAACGTAGATTGATAAGATTGGACCGAAGATTTCTTCTACCATACTTTCGTACTGAGGATTAGTCGTTTCGATAACTGTTGGGTTTACAAACCATCCTTTAGAATCATCAACATTTCCACCGATCACAACGTTTGCTTCGTTTGAAGCATTTGCTCTGTCGATATATCCTTTACATTTTTCGAAAGAATTTTTGTCGATTACCGCATTTACGAAGTTTGAAGGATCTTCCGGAGAACCGATTTTAATAGAAGCGATCTGAGTTTCCATTACTTTTTTCACATCAGCCCAAAGAGACTGAGGAATATAAGCTCTTGAAGCCGCAGAACATTTTTGCCCCTGATATTCGAAAGCACCTCTTACCAAAGCAGTAGCAACAGCTTCTACATTTGCTGAAGGGTGAGCGATCACGAAATCTTTTCCACCAGTTTCACCAACGATTCTTGGGTACGTTCTGTAGTTGTGGATATTATCACCGATCATTTTCCACATTCCCTGGAATACTTTTGTAGAACCTGTGAAGTGAAGACCTGCGAAATCTCTGTGTGCCAAAACTTTCTCAGCAGTTTCTTTTCCATCCGTGAAAATCATGTTGATTACCCCTTTTGGAAGACCCGCTTCAGTTAAAACATCCATGATTACTTTTGCAGAATATACTTGCTTGTCAGATGGTTTCCAAACCACTACGTTTCCAAGCATTGCCATACAAGTTGGCAAGTTTCCTGAAATCGCTGTAAAGTTGAACGGAGTTACCGCAAAACAGAATCCTTCTAATGGTCTGTATTCAACTCTGTTCCAGATTCCTGCATCAGAAACCGGCTGTTCGGAATACATTTCCGTCATGAATTCTACGTTGAATCTTAAGAAATCGATGAACTCACAAGCAGCATCAATTTCAGCCTGATGAACGTTTTTAGATTGTCCGATCATTGTAGCTGCGTTGATTACATCTCTGTAAGGTCCCGCCAATAGATCAGCAGCTTTTAAGAAAATAGCAGCACGGTGTTCCCAACCAAGCTCGTTCCATTCTTTTTTTGCAGCCAATGCAGCGTTGATGGCATCATCCACATGTTGCATTGTTCCTCTGTGGTAAAACCCGAAATCATGAGCATGATCCTGAGGCGACTGAAGCTGAACCGTATCACCGGTTTTTACTTCTTCACCGTTAATGATCATTGGGATTTCTGTCTTCTCAGCCCACATTTTTTTGTATTGAGCGATAAGGCTTTTTACTTCTGGAGTTCCCGGTGCATAAGAGTTTACCGGCTCATTTACTGCAAATGGTACTTGCGAAATTGCTTTTGACATATTACGTTTTATTATTTTAATTTTAAAAATATGTTGGTATACAAATTTACGATAATTAAAGGAAAGAAAAAATACAGCTTCTTGATATAAAAACAATAGTATTGATATTTTATGTTTAAAAAATATCATTTTTCGAGACACACAATATAAGTAAGTAGGGTGTTTTCCTTCTGATATTTCAATTAAAACATACAAAATAGCTTCTTTTTATTGTTGATTTAGAGTAGATTTATCAAGGGCTTGTCATAGTATTGCTTATATTAATAGATCCTTAATGCTAAAAGGTTTGTCATTAATAAAACGTTGACAATAAAATTCATTTGTTGCGATTTTGAACATTTTAAATAATCTTTTTGATAGGCTGCCCTTTCAGAATGTTCTAATTTTACACCATACTTTTAAAGGGTATGAAAAAAAGATTTTTATTATTTTCATTGGTGTTGTTTTTTGCAACTTTGTGTGTCAGTTTTCTGACGCAGAAGGGGCATAGCAACTCTTACCCTGACAGTTCTTTAAAGAATCATTTTTTACAGAAATCAGACAATAACGGCCAAACGGAAATATATAGCATTTCCGAAATCCAAGAGTCACCCGATGGGGATGATGTCGAAAAAGTAAAATTTGATTATTCAATTCTTGGACAAATTTGGTTAAGCTATTTCTTCGCTGAATCATTATTCCACAAACCGGTGGCAGCCGTTCAAAACCGCACGTACATTTCGGCTCCGAGATACATTTTGTATCATTCTCTGCAAATCGCGGGCTGCTAATCTATTCACCTATTTTATCGATTCTTTTTGATTTGTATTTCTATACAGATCTGTAAGATTCATTACCAATTTTTCAACTTTACATGGAGTTCAAATTTGCCTTTTCGATGAGGCAGACAGGATACCGTATGTTCAATTTTAAATATTAAAAAATTATGCATTTAACACCGAGAGAAACGGAAAAACTCATGCTGTTCTTAGCAGGCGAGTTGGCTCTTAAAAGAAAAGCCAGAGGGCTGAAACTAAACTATCCTGAATCTATAGCCCTTATCAGTCACTTTTTGCTGGAAGGCGCAAGAGACGGAAAAAGAGTAGCAGATCTTATGCAGGAAGGCGCAAATCTTCTTACTGTAGACGATGTAATGCCGGGCGTTCCAGAGATGATCCACGACGTACAAATTGAAGCTACTTTCCCGGACGGTACTAAGCTTGTAACTGTTCACAATCCAATTCGCTAATACCTTGATTGATATGATACCAGGAGAAATTTTCGTAAAAGAAGGTACAATTATCTGCAATGAAGGCAGAGAGACTGTAAAAATAAAAGTAACCAACACAGGAGACAGACCGATTCAGGTGGGTTCTCATTTCCACTTTTTTGAAGTAAATAAAGCCATGAGCTTCGACAGAGAAAGGGCGTTTGGAAAAAGATTAAATATCGTTGCAAGTACAGCCGTTCGTTTCGAGCCGGGAGAGGTAAAAGAAATAGAATTGGTAGAAATAGGAGGTACTAAAAAAGCAATGGGCTTCAATAATTTGGTAGACGGACAGGTAGATTCTGAAGATCAGAAAAAAATCAGCCTTGCCAAAGTGGAAGAGTTAAACTTTAAAAATCAGTAATTATGAGCTTACACGTAGACAGAAAACAATACGCCAATATATTAGGTCCGACAGCTGGAGATAAAATCAGACTGGGAGACACGGAAATCATCATTGAAATTGAAAAAGATTTCACTCATTACGGTGATGAAGCTGTTTTTGGAGGAGGAAAAACCGTTCGTGACGGGATGGGACAAAACGTTACGGCAAAAAGAAGCGAAGGTGTTCTTGATCTTTGCATCACAGGTGCCGTAATCATCGATCACTGGGGAATTGTAAAAGCAGATATCGGAATCAAAGACGGTAAAATCGTCGGAATTGGAAAAGCCGGAAATCCTGATACCATGGATGGAGTTACTCCAAATATGATTATCGGAGCTTCCACAGAAGTTCACGGCGGAAAAGGATATATTGTAACAGCAGGTGGAATTGACACTCACATTCACTATATCTGTCCTCAACAAATCGAAACTTCTTTATACAGCGGAATCACAACGATGATCGGTGGCGGAACAGGTCCAAATGACGGAACCAATGCAACAACTGTAACTCCGGGAAAATTCAATATGCAGAAAATGCTGGAAGCGGCTGAAGAATATCCTATGAATTTAGGTTTTTTCGGAAAAGGAAACTGTTCAGCAGAAGAACCGCTTGAAGAACAGGTGGAAGCAGGAGCTTTAGGTGTAAAAATTCACGAAGATTGGGGAGCAACACCCGCAACCATTGATGCTGCATTAAAAGTGGCTGATAAATACGATGTTCAGGTGGCCATTCACACCGATACATTGAATGAAGGAGGTTTCTTGGAAGATACCATGAGAGCGATCAACGGAAGAGTAATCCACACTTTCCACACGGAAGGAGCGGGTGGAGGTCACGCACCGGACATCATCAAAGCGGCGATGTACCCGAACGTGCTTCCGGCATCTACAAACCCAACTCGTCCTTATACGGTCAATACGATCGATGAGCACTTGGATATGTTGATGGTTTGTCACCATTTAAGTAAAAATATTCCTGAAGATGTGGCGTTTGCAGATTCCAGAATTCGTCCGGAAACCATTGCAGCAGAGGATATTCTTCACGATATGGGTGTTTTCAGCATCATGAGTTCAGATTCTCAGGCGATGGGAAGACCGGGTGAGGTGATTACGAGAACCTGGCAGACGGCAAGTAAAATGAAGGATCAGAGAGGTGCTTTAGCGGAAGATCAAGGAACGGATAACGACAACTACCGTACGAAAAGATATGTTGCGAAATATACGATCAATCCGGCAATCGCTCACGGAATTTCTGAATATGTAGGGTCTATTGAAGAAGGAAAATTAGCGGATTTGGTGATCTGGAAGCCTGCATTATTCGGAGTTAAACCTGAAATGATTGTAAAAGGAGGATTCGTAATCGCCGCGAAAATGGGGGATCCGAATGCTTCTATTCCAACGCCACAGCCAATTATTTACAGAAATATGTTCGGGGCACACGGAAGAGCAAAATATGGAATTTGCGCCAATTTCGTTTCTCAGATTTCGATCGACAACGGAACAATTGCCGAATATAAGTTGGAAAAAATGATTCTTCCGGTGAAAAACTGTAGAAATATTTCTAAAAAAGATTTGATTCACAACGATAAAACTCCATTAATTGAAGTGAATCCTGAAAATTATAAAGTGACGGTTGACGGTGAATATATCACTTGTGAACCTGCAGAAAAACTGCCACTTACACAACTGTATTATTTATTCTAAAAATAACCAAACCTTATAGGTTTTCAAAACCTATAAGGTTTCTATCAAAGAAAATTATAAATAACAACAGAAGTAAGATTTAAATGAAAAAATTAAATAAAGCAGTTTTTTCCCTTGCAATAGCCGGCTTGTCGATGTTTTCAGGAAAAATGAACGGACAGCTTCTGGGCGGAATGAGAATTAAAAGTGATGAGGAAGGTCCAAAAGGTCAGTTTATGGTGTATGGTTCTTTGGATTATTCAAAAGTGACGACGCCTTCGAGCAGCAGCAGTACGGTTTCAAGCGCGCCGATTGGAGTGGGTTATTTCATCAATAATAATGACCTTGTCGGGGTGAATTATGCATACTCACAAAACGCCGTCGATCACAATGTTGTTTACAAACAGAATGAAGCCGGAATCTGGTACAGTCCGTCATTAATGCTCGGAAAATACTTTGTCTTAATTGCTCAGATCGATGCGCATTATGTTTGGGGACAGCAGGTTACCGCAACAGCAGAATCTATGGAAAACTTCAACGGATATCGTCTTCGTGCTTATCCTTTGATCGGAATTTTGTTAGGCAGCGGTTGGGCATTGAAATTCAAATTTGCAGAATTATCGATGTTGCAGACGAAAGCCAAAGAAGGCTGGACGAAAAGCTATGTCGCGGGAATCAGCGGTTCAACATTCGGAGTGGGAATTTCTAAAAATTTCGACTTCAGAAAAAAATCAAAATAAAATGATAATTAACGAAACAATAGGCAATCTGGCTCAGAATCCGACCACAAAACCGGTAGATTTTCTTGATTTGGAATGGTTTGAAACCACGAAGAGAATTCAGCGTAAAAAAACAAGATTCGGGACAGATATTGCCATCAAATTTCTGAGAGAAGGTCAGCGTTTGAGAGAAGGTGATATTCTTTTTGAAGATGATGAAAAGGTAATTGCTATCAACGTTTTAGAAACAGAAGCGATTCTTATGTCGCCGGCTTCTTTGCTGGAAATGGGAACGGTTTGCTATGAAATCGGGAATAAGCATATTCCACTTTTTATTCAGGAGGATAAAGTGTTGCTGCCTTTCGAAATGCCGATGTACAGATGGCTGGAAGCAAGCGGTTTTAAGCCGGAAAGACAGTTTGTAAAGCTGCTGAATCTTTTGAAATCGAACGTAGAACCTCACGGACATGGAAGTTTAGGTTCCACAATATTTACTAAAATCTTAAAAATGGCAGCCCCAAAAGATGAATAATTTGAATTTAAACTTTTTATCAGGACTGCTGCATTTGTCCGATCCTACGTTGCCAATTGGCGGTTACACGCATTCCAACGGATTGGAAACTTTTGTTCAGCAGAGAATTGTCCATGATCGTGTGACGGCAAAAGAATTCGTTCAGAATATGCTTCAGTACAATTTGAAATACAATGACGGAGCTTTTATGAAAATGGCTTATGAAGCGGCTCACCAAGGAGATTTAGCATTATTATTAAATCTTGATAATGAATGCAACGCTTTAAAATGTCCAAAAGAAATTCGTGGAGCAAGCCAGAAATTAGGATTAAGATTAATCAAAATCTTTAAAAGAAGAGAAAGTTTTTCTTTGGTAGAGCAATACGAAAAAGCGGTGAAAAATCGTGAAGCCAAATCCCATTACTGTATTGTGTTCGGAATGTATGCCGCTTTAATGAATATTCCTTTGTACGAAGCTTTGCTCGGGTTTTATTACACGTCAGTTGCCGGAATGATCACAAATGCGGTAAAATTAGTTCCACTCGGTCAGCTGGACGGTCAGGATATTTTATTCTCATTGTATTCTGTCATGGAAAAAACGGTTTCAGAAACTATCGAAATCGACAGAGATTTAGTAGGATTATGCAACACCTCTTTCGACATCAGATGTATGCAACATGAGAGATTATATTCACGATTGTATATGTCATAAAAAGTGAATGGCGAATCGTCAATTCACTTCATTGTCAATTTAATTAACAGACCGAAAAATTCCCCTCCTCTGGAGGGGTGGCGAAAATTTCAAAGAAATTTTTGACGGGGTGGTTTGAAAAGGGTTGAAGAAAGGAAGTTAGGAAATGGATGCTGGAAGTTAAAATGATTGAGAATAATTTTTAACAACTTACTGTTTCATTGCTGAGTGGAACGCCCTTGCGAACGAAAATATTCATAACAAAAATCAAAAAAATCTTAGCGCACTTAGCGTTAAAAACAAAAAAAATTAAAAAATGGAAAATAGAAAATACATAAAAGTAGGGGTTGCAGGACCTGTAGGTTCTGGAAAAACAGCTTTATTGGAAAGATTAAGCAGAAAAATGTACGGAAAATATGATTTGGGAGTAATTACCAATGATATTTATACCAAAGAAGATGCTGAATTTATGGCAAAAAACAGCCTTCTTCCTCATGATAGAATTATTGGGGTAGAAACGGGAGGTTGCCCTCACACAGCGATTCGTGAAGATGCAAGTATGAATTTGGAAGCGGTGGACGAATTGGCGGCACGTTTTCCGGATATCGAATTGGTATTGATCGAAAGTGGAGGTGATAACCTGTCTGCAACGTTCAGTCCTGACCTTGCTGATGTTACGATTTTCATCATTGATGTTGCGGAAGGAGAAAAAATTCCAAGAAAAGGAGGTCCCGGAATTACGCGTTCAGATTTATTGATTATCAATAAAATCGACCTTGCGCCACATGTTGGAGCCAGCCTTGAAGTGATGGAAAATGATGCGAGAAGAATGAGAAACGGAAGTCCGTTCGTGTTTACGAATCTGAAAACCGAAGAAGGTCTGGAGAAAGTGATCGGCTGGATTAAAAAATATGCTCTTTTAGAAGATATTGAAGAACCGAATTTGGTAAGATAAATGGATAGTCGTCTAAGTATAATTGCAGGATTCAAGGGAGGAAAGTCGTATGTAAAAGACCTTTACGTTTCACTTCCGTTCCGGGTGGTTTCTGTGGGACAGCGTAAGGAAGACAACAAACTGTATCAGATGGTGATGAGCTCTTCTCCCGGGATTTTGGATGGAGACCATTACCATTTGGATGTCAGTTTAGAGCAAGGTTCTTCGCTGCAATTGCAGTCGCAGTCGTATCAGAGATTGTTCAATATGAAAGATAAAGCCGTTCAGGAACTGAATGTGTTGATGGAAGATGAAACGTCTTTTGCTTACGTTCCGCATCCCATTGTTCCGCATGAAGATTCGAATTTTAAAAGTCATGCTAAAATTCACATTGGGAAAAACAGTCAGATTATCATCAGCGAAATCATTACCTGCGGGAGAAAGCATTATGGAGAAGTTTTTAAATTAAAACGTTTCCAGAATCTGATGGAAATTTATCACGAAAATAAATTGATCGTTAAAGATAATGTCTTGATTCAACCGGATTTAATTCCTATCAACAGCATCGGAAACCTCGAAGGATACACGCATCAGGGAACATTGATTTTTTACAGTACAAAATCTGATGTGGAAAAAGATCATTTGATTGAAACCATCGTTCAATCCGCAGAACAGTTTAAAGAAGAAATGGAAGTCGGTGTTTCAGCGATGGAGGAAAGCGGATTTGTTGTAAGAGCTTTGGGACATGGCGGTGAGGTGATGTATAATTTTTTCCTGCACGTTCAGGAGATCCTTTGGGATTTGAATTAAAAAATATGTTCACGATTAATTCTGTGAATCTATTCAATAGGAATGGGCTTTAGCCCATTTATCAAAATTTAAAAAATTCAAGATTGGCTTTAGCCAAAACTTAAAATAAATTAAATGGACAGTACAGTTTGGGCGCTATTAATCAGTGCCGTTTCAATAGCATTTATACACACCGCATCGGGTCCCGATCATTATTTACCCTTCATTGTGATTTCAAAATCAAAAAAATGGAGCGGCATGAAAACCGCGATTCTTACCGTAGTTTGTGGATTCGGACACGTTTTCAGTTCACTAATTCTCGGTTTCGTCGGAGTGTTTCTAGGATGGCAATTGAATAAAATTTCATGGTTTCAGGATTTGAGAGGAAATTTTTCAGGTTGGGCATTACTGGCTTTTGGTGGAATTTATCTGATTTACGGATTAATTCAGGCGATCAGAAATAAACCTCACAAGCATTTCGATGTCATGGGCGACGATGTGTACGTTTATGAACACAACCACACAGAAATGGTGATGCCTCAAAAAAGAATCAAAGTAACGCCGCTTGTTCTTTTCATGATTTTCGTGATGGGACCAAGCGAACCGTTAATTCCACTGTTATTTTATTCAGGGGTAAAACATTCTACTTCAGAGATTTTGGTATTGGTGACTTCATTTACTACAACCACAGTTTTAACGATGCTCGGAATGGTTTTATTAGGACGTTACGGATATTCAACGTTATTCAATACCGACAAATTAGAACGATACATGGGCGTCGTGAGTGGAGCGGTAGTAACGGTTTGTGGAATCGGAATGGTGTTTTTAGGATGGTAGATTGAGAAAGGAGGAGAGAAGTCAGAGGCCGGAAGTGAATGAAGACCGATTTTGAAATAACGCTTTCCAATTCTTTTTCTACACCAAAACATTGAACATTAAATTTTAAACATTGAACAAATAAAACTATGGATAAATTTTTTCAAAAATTCCCTTTTATAGATAACGTTTTAAAAGGTGTCGGGCAGATCATGCTTCAGGAAAACCGATGGACAGGTCTTTTATTCATTATCGGGATTTTTCTTGGAAGTTGGCAGGGTGGAGTAGCAGTTTTACTTTCAACAGCAGTCGGAACTTTCACCGCTATGAAGCTAAAATATGATAAAGCTGAAATAGATGCCGGTTTGTATGGTTTCAGTGCGGCATTGGTTGGGGTTGCGTTGGCTTTTGTTTTTCAGGCTACGATTTTAATCTGGATTCTGATCATTATCGGAAGTGCTTTGGCGAGCGTCATTCAGCATTTTTTTATTAAAAGAAAAATTCCGGTGTTTACATTTCCGTTTATTATTGTGACGTGGGTTTGCATTTTTGTATTGCATCATTTTACGCAGATTCCGCCTTCAGATATGCTTGCAGCTCCGGCCGGAAATGTAGATTATGATGACTTTCTGACTTGCACCAACGGTTTTGGAGAAGTAATTTTCCAGGGTGGAGTTCTTTCAGGAATTATCTTTTTTCTTGCCGTATTCATCAATTCTCCGGCTGCCGCATTATATGGTTTTGCAGGTTCTGTCTTAGGTGCATATCTTTCGCATATAAACGGTGAATCGATTGATAAAATTCACATGGGATTGTTTGGTTTCAATGCGGTTCTTTCGGCCATTACTTTTTCCGGATTCAAAAAGAAAGACGGAATCTGGGTATTGGTTGCTGTTGTAATAACGGTTGCCATCGACGACTTTCTAGTGGATAATAATGTTCTGGATATTGTCGGAGGTGTATTGACTTTCCCTTTCGTGGTAGGAACCTGGATTACGCTTTTAATCCAAAAATTGTTTGTTAAACACTAATGACACAAATATTTTGCACAAATTTCACAATTAATTATCGCAAATCACTCATTCTTAGAAAATTGCGTAGTGCTAAATTTTATCGCAGATAAAATCCTTGCGCCTTAAAAACGAAAGAAATATAAAAAATCTTAGCGCCTTTGCGATTAAAACAAAAAATCAGATCATAAAATAAGATACGCTGTAAACTTTACACTTTTAATCCAAAAATTGTTTGTTAAACACTAATGACACAAATATTTTGCACAAATTTCACAATTAATTATCGCGGATCACTCATTCTTAGAAAATTATGTAGTGCTAAATTTTATCGCAGATAAAATCCTTGCGCCTTAAAAACGAAAGAAATATAAAAAATCTTAGCGCCTTTGCGATTAAAACAAAAAATCAGATCATAAAATAAGATACGCTGTAAACTTTACACTTTTAATCCAAAAATTGTTTGTTAAACACTAATGACACTAATATTTTGCACAAATTTCACAATTAATTATCGCGGATCACTCATTCTTAGAAAATTGTGTAGTGCTAAATTTTATCGCAGATAAAATCCTTGCGCCTTAAAAAACGGAAGAAATGCAAAAAATCTTAGCGCCTTTGCGATTAAAACAAAAAATAAGATCATAAAAAACACTGTAAACTTTACAGAAAATTTAAACTTTAAAAAATGAAAATTACTAAAATAGCAGCCGTATTTCTGGCACTTACCTTTCACGGAAAAATTTTCGCGCAGGAAACAGAAAAACAGCTGCTGATAAAAGATGCAGATGACAAATTTCCAATTTCCGATGCGTTGATCAAATACGACAACGGAAACAGCCATACTCATTCCGGAACGGACGGTTCGCTTACGTTTTCGGTAAAATCTCTTCCAGATACTTTGGTGATCAGCCATAAAGGATATGATGAGGTAAAACTTCCGATCACGAATGAAGAGGATAAAAATAAAGTGGTGTTTTTACAGCACAAACCTTTCCAGATTTTTGAAGTTTCTATTAATCACAATTCGTTTTTAACGGCGATTACAAAGGTTGATTTAAATAAATTTCCGGTAAATTCTGCTCAGGATCTTTTAAGAAAAGTTCCCGGATTATTCATCGCACAACATGCAGGTGGAGGAAAAGCGGAACAGCTTTTTTTAAGAGGTTTTGATGCCGACCACGGAACAGATGTAAGCGTAAATGTTGACGGAATGCCTGTAAACATCGTGTCTCACGCACACGGGCAGGGATATTCTGATCTGCACTTTGTGATTCCAGAAACGGTCAATAATATTGATTTCGGAAAGGGAGCGTATTATATGGATCGGGGAGATTTCAATACGGCGGGTTATGTTGATTTCAAGACCTATGACCGATTGAATAACAGTATAATAAAGCTGGAAGGAGGTTCATTCAATTCAAAAAGAATTTTAGGAATGTTCAATATTCTGCACGATGAAACAGGTAGAAAAAATGCTTATTTAGCCGCAGAATACAATTATACGGACGGTCCGTTTGATGTAAAACAAAATTTTAACCGAATTAATATTTTCGGAAAATATAATCAATGGATTACAGATAACGACTATTTTAATATTCAGTTTTCAACCTTTAATTCTTCATGGAATGCTTCAGGACAGATTCCGGAACGTGCCGTGGATGAAGGAATTATCGGAAGATGGGGAAGTATAGATCCAACGGAAGGCGGAAAAACCTCAAGAAGCAATGTTCAGATGAATTTTAAGCATATTATTTCATCTTCAGAACAAATCGATGCAATGGCGTTTTATTCTAAGTATAATTTTAATCTGTATTCGGATTTTACTTTTTATTTAAAAGATAAAGATCACGGGGATGAAATCCAGCAAACGGACGGAAGAAATATTTACGGTGCTGAGGTGAAATACACGAAAAATTTTTCGTTGGCTAATAGCTCTTTAAACTGGATTTCAGGCGTAGGATTCAGAAATGATGACATCGGAACCTTACAATTAAATCACGTTTATCATAGAGATTTATTATTGGATCAAATGGCGGATGTCAACGGAACGGAAACCAATCTTCATGCCTTCTCAGGATTGATTTGGAAAGTTGGAAAATGGACGATTAATCCGGCGTTGAGAGTCGATCATTTTATTTTTAATATGCATAATTTGCTTGATCCTGAACAATTGCCTTCCGGACAATCCAAAGAAGCCACGAGATTGAGCCCAAAACTGAACTTCTCGTATGCGCAGAATGATAACGTGATGTGGTTCTTAAAAACCGGAATGGGCTTTCACTCAAACGATTTAAGAGTTGTAGTTCCGAATAAAAATGAAAACACGCTTCCATATTCCATTGGTGCCGATTTTGGGGTAAGATTGCACCCATTGAAATCGTTGATCATCACACCAACTTTATGGTATATGGATCTTCAGCAGGAATTTGTTTACGTTGGAGACGATGCTGTGGTAGAGCCTTCAGGAAAATCGAGACGTTTCGGAGCAGATTTAGGAATCCGTTTTCAGCCGCTGGAAAATTTCTATCTGAATGCTGATATTAATTATTCTCATGCAAGATTTAGAGAAGAGCAAAAAGGTGAAGATTATGTTCCGTTGGCTCCGGTTGTGACAAGTACAGGCTCTGTAAACTGGGATTTTCTTCATGGTTTTTCCCTTGGTTTGCAATACCGTTATTTGGGTTCAAGACCGGCTGTTGAAGATAACAGTATCAAAACAAAATCCTATTTTGTAAATGATTTAATGCTTTCTTACAACCGTAAAACATGGGGCGCAAACATTCAGGTCAACAACCTTTTCAATGTAAATTGGAATGAAGCACAATTCGCCACAGAAACTCAACTGAAAGGCGAAGCATCACCAATCACCGATCTTACATATACACCGGGAAGCCCTTTTGGAGTGAGATTCGGAGTGTATTATAAGTTTTAGGATTTGAGTGTCGGAGAGTTTTTTGAGTAGTAGAATTTGAGCGTTTGAGGGTTTTAGAGTTAGAGTGATTTAGGAGTATAAAATTTTATCACAGATAAAATCCTTGCGTCTTAAAAATCAAAGAAATATAAAAAATCTTAGGGCCTTAGCGATTAACCAACTCACCAACTCACCAACTCTATAACCCTAAGACTCTATAACCCTAAGACTCTATAACCCTATAACCCTAAGACCCTAAAACTCTCCAACTCAAAAAACTCTCCAACTCCAAAAACTCTGCTCAAAAAAAATGTCTAACTTTAATCATTATAACATCGGATATGGAAGTATTATCCAATTTTCAGTACAAAAAACTTTTCCTTCCCAATATCACGGAAAAGATCTTAGCCAATAATGCGGATATCCAGCTTTATCGGTTGGAAAATTATCTCAAAGGTATTCTGATGCCTGTGATTCCGTATCGTACGACGTTTAATTTCATTATTTTCGTGACGAATGGTCATGTCAAGCAATATCTTGAAAATGAAGAATATCATGCGGAAAAAGGTGGAGTTATTTTCATTAAACAAGGAACAATTACCGCAACGATTGAACTTTCAGATGATATTGAAGGTTTCTTTTTAGCCTATGAAAATAATATTTTGTCTGAACAGGAACTTCCGAAACATAAGACGAGTATTTTCTTCATGACTCCATTTCTGAAACTGGATAGTTTAACGTACGGAACAATCACTCAACTGTTACCGATTTTAGAACAGGAATTATGGTTAAATAGCCTAAACATCAATGATGTGGTGATTACCATGTTGCATTTAATTTTGGTTAAAATGCTCAATACCGATTCAGATTCTCACCATAAATCAGCGACTCGTCCGATGGAATTATCCTTGCAGTTCAGGGATTTACTATTTAAATATCATGTCTGCGAAAAACGTGTCGCTTTTTATGCCGATAAACTATCCGTAACCGAAAGTTATCTGAATAAATGTGTGAAAAATGTAACGCAAAAATCTCCAAAACAATGGATTAACGAAATTGATATCAATTACAGCAAAGCGCTGCTTCATTCAAGTAAAGACATTGCCGAAATAGCGTATGAACTGAATTTTCATACCGCGTCACATTTTACCCAACTGTTTAAAAAGATTGCAGGAATTACGCCTAAAGAATATCGAACTCAGTTTTTGAAAAAGAGAATTCAGGTGTAGTAATTTGAAAATTTGAGAATGAGTCAATTTGAAAATGTAAAAACTCAAATAACTCTAAAACACTATAATTCTCAAACATAAAATCCTACATCTTCTCGTTTTCCAAGATCTTCAGCACAAGTTTTTCCTCTTGTGTCAAATCTGCTTTTCCGTCATTTTCCTCAATCTGTTCCAATTCATCAAGATATTTTTTGATGGAATTATTTTCGTAAAGATTGATGACTAAAGGATGTACATAATATTTTCGGCAAACCGTGCTCGTATTTCCCAAATGTCCGGCGACCATTTCCAACGCTTCTTTTACCTTTTTCTTGTATTCGGTATGCGTTTCAGCATAACCAATTTCTTTAAAAGCAATTAGCGCACTCACAGTTCCAGACCATGTTCTGAAATCCTTTGCTGTAAAATCTTCACCGCTGATTTCTTTAATATAATCATTCACCATTCCAGAATCTACCGAATGTCGGTTTCCATCTTCATCAATAAACTGAAAAAGTTCTTTCCCCGGAATATCCTTGCATTTTTGAATCAATCTCGAAAGTCGTTTACTTTTAAGATCAATATCGTGCATAACACCTTTTTTTCCTTTAAAATGAAAAGTAATTTTTTGTCCTTTTATTTGAACGTGTTTATCCTTTAAAGTTGTTAAACCAAAAGAGCCATACAGTTTTTCGTACGCATTATTTCCGATTCGGATATTGGTTCGCTGCATCAAACTTACGATCAATGCAAGAATTTTTCTTTTCTCAAAATTTCTGATGGCTAAATCTTTCTCCACCTGAAGTCGGATCTCAGGTAAAGCATAGCCAAACTGAAGCATTCGGTAAAACTTGGTGTGATTTCGCAAGGCACTCCAAAGCGGGTGATAGCGGTATTGTTTTCTGTGTTTTACATCAAAACCTGTTGCCTGAAGATGCCCGTTATCCAAAGCGCAGATCCATACATTTTCCCAAGCTGGTGGTATTACCAGTTTGTTGATGCGTGTAATTTCTTCTTTGTCTTTGATTTTTTCGCCGTCTCTGTAGTAAGAGTACTTTTTTCCGGCTTTTTTCCGGGTGATACCGGCTGTCTCTGCATCGGTGGTATAAATAAGATGTACCGCCTTTGCAGATGCTACCGGATCTTTCATAATTTTGACAATCTTAGAAGGTTTCAGATGGGTGATGAGTTCTAAGTCTGAATTTTCCATAAGATTTGGTTAAGAGTTCCTACCCCTTGAAAATAGCCATGCAATGATGCCTATTACGCCAACTACTAATATGATTCCCCACCACATTCCGGCCTTGAAGATTGTCTCTACTGCTTCACAACTTGTTAATGTTAACAAACATAATATTGTCATACTGTATAAGCTCCATTTTTTCATAATACTTTATTTTTTGGTGTTTATTATTTTAAATTCTGTGGTTATCCGGGCGCCATTTTTGAATGGATCTTTTGATCTGGTCGCCGGAGATATTTTCATGCAGAGCCTTATACAGAAGTTCCTTAAACTCATCGTCATAGGCGAACCTCAACGCGGCAATTTGTCCAAATGTCAGTTTTTCTTCCACTTCATCAGACCTCAGACCGAAAATTTCAAAATATCTTTGCTTAAATTCAAGTCTTACCATTCGGTTTTGAAGTCCCAATGCATAATGCTGCCTCAGCATAATTGCCAGATAGAAAATCAGAAAAATAATAACAGAAAAAAGAATCCATACCAGCTGATGAGCTAAATCATTAAAAATCTTATAGACCCCAAAAACTTCCAGCAGAATTAATAATGGAAGATAAATGAAATGATGCGGAGGGTAAAATTTCCTGTGATTTTTGTAATTCTGACTTTCCATAATGAGTATATAAGCAAGAACCTTTCCAAAATGTTAAATATTTAATAATAATTCCAATTTGTGGTATGTAATTGTTGTTTTTAATTCTAAATAATTAAAATTTTTAATCTTATTTCTGTGCCGGAATTATATTTATTTAGTTATTTTCCTTCTTATTTCCAGCAGATCGCTCAGATTTCCCATATTTAGAACTCATCAATAGAAAATAAAAGATTTTCAAAAACTTAATTGTACTTCTATGGAGTTTCATTTTAAGCTTAAATAACTAAAGTGTCAAAAAACTTAGTGGACTTAGTGTTCAATATTTCCAGTGTAAGAAAAATCAATCTGCGTCATCTGTAAAATCTGCGAGAGTGAAAAATTAATATAAAATTTCAACTCTGATTCTTTAACCTTTTTACTTAGTCCCCAACTTTTGTATTTGATCGGATCAGTTTCAAAACTTGGGGAGAAATTGTTGAAGTGTCTTTTTTGCCACGAATACACCTATATTTTTATTTCCCACAGATATACGGATTCTCACAGATGATGCTGCTGATATTTTTTTGTTTAATCTTAGTGATCTCTGATAAGTAGAATGGCCTGGTAAGCCTGTCAACGATTAGTAGTTGTCAAAAACCTTGGAGAACTTAGTGTTCAATATGTAAAGTGTAAGGAAAAAATCTGCATCATTTGCAAAATCTGCGAGAGTAACAAAAAACGTTCTGATGAGTTAAACTTTTTGCTTAGTCCCCAATTTTTGCGCTTGATCCATTTGATCCCGTAGAATTCACCATTCAATTCTATGAATAATTAAAATAAAAAGAGACCACTAAAAATTAGCAGTCTCTTTTTGTATGTATTGTTGTCTGAATTATTTCTTCTTGTAAGCAGCGTCTTTAATTCTCGCTTTTTTACCTCTAAGGTCTCTGAAGTAGTAAATTCTAGATCTTCTAACTCTACCTCTTCTGTCAACTTCAATTTTCTGAAGAGCCGGCATGTTGATTGGGAATACTCTTTCTACACCTACATCACCAGACATTTTTCTGATGGTGAAAGTTTTTGTAGATCCAGTACCTCTCAATTGGATAACAGTACCTTTGAAGAACTGAGTTCTTGTTTTTTGACCTTCTTTAATCTCGTAATACACAGTGATGGTATCACCAGCTTTGAATTCAGGGAATTCTTTTTTTGTAATGTACTTGTCTTGTACGTACTTTAATAAATCCATTATTAATAAATAAAATGTTTAAGCTAAGCAACTTACACGGACTTCGTCAGAGGTTGAATAACAGGTTGCAAATATACACAACATTTTTTGAATATTCCAAACAAATTATTATTAAATCTTATAAAATTTCATACTGATTTTCAGTGGAAAAATTAACACTTCCTTGAAGTTCCCATCAGATAAAGTTTACATGAGAGTTCTACTTTTGCCCGAAAATAAAATCAGCTCTAATCATTTAAAAATAAATGATTTAAAAACTTTACACACATTTAAACTGAAATTTTTATGAAACACTATTTCTTCTTTTTCTTTTTTGCCGTCCAGATGGCATTTGGGCAGGTTTTGTATCCTTATTTACAAAATCCCACACCGAATTCCATGATCGTGAACTGGAAGACTTCTTCAAATAATGAAACTACGGTTACCTACGGAACTTCTGCTAATAATCTGAACGTTACGGTAACGGGAACTACCAACATTTTTTCAGATACAGGGTACAATAACAATTATTATTACCACACGGCAAAAGTTACCAATCTTCAGCCCAACACAAAATATTACTATAAAATAAAAACAGGAACCAGTGAATCTGCAGTTTATAATTTCAGAACGCTTCCTTTGCCCGGACAGCCAGTGACGGCTGATGGAAAAATCCGTTTTCTGATCATGGGAGATAATCAAATCAAGGCGGAGCCAAGATATGATACTTTAACATTGAATGCTTATAAAAAATTAAAGGAAAAATTCGGGGTAGATTCTGATCCTTCTGATAATATTGCACTAACGTTTATGGTTGGAGATCAGGTAGATGTGGGAACATTGGATCATTATGAAAATGTTCACTTTAAAAAGAATATTAAACTTTCACCTTATCTTCCGATCCAGACAACGGTGGGGAATCATGAAACGTATGGTACTTTAGGAATGAACTCTTACTATGCTCATTTTTATATTGATGAAATTAAATACAAAAATATTTCTTCAGGAAATGAGAATTATTATGCTCAACAGGCTGGAAATGTTTTATTTGTAAGTTTAAGTTCAGAACATACAGGTTCGGCTCAACAAACCTGGCTTCAGCAAATTTTGAATGAAGCAAACAACGATCCTACGGTAGACTGGATCATTTCTTTAAGCCACAGACCTTATCAGGCGGAACAATATGTAGGGGATATCTCAACGTGGGTAAGGAATACGGCGGTTCCTCTGTTAACGACTTCTAATAAATATTTAATGCACGTTGGGGCGCATCACCATTTATATCACAGAGGTCAGTTGAAAGATTCTCCGAATTACCAGATTATTTCCGGTGGAGTTGCGTGGGATCAATATTGGGGAATGTCTAATGAGCAGGATTTTGATGATGTTCAGAAAACACTGACGGATTGGACGTACCAAATCGTTGAAGTAGATGTAAACACGGGAAAAGTTGATATTGAAAGCTATTCTATTGGTGGTGTTTATCATAAAAAATATAATGAATTGGTTGATACTTTTCATCGATATAAAAATCAGCCAAAACCAGCGAAACCTTCCATTACAAATACTTTTTCAGCTCCGATTACATTACCTTTAACCTTAAATGGAAGCACTTTTACCACAACAAATTCAGAATTATTAAATACTACACAGTTTTTAATCAGTAAAGCTGCTGATTTTTCAGTTGTTGAAAAAGAATTTTACAGAGATTACGAAAACTGGTTCGGAAAAGATGGTAATGGTACGCCCGATATTACTAAAAATCTAAATGCCGGAATTGATATTACCAAAGCTACGATTGCTTCCAACTCAATCACAAACGGAGTTTATTATGTGAAAGTTCGTTACAGAGACAGAAATTTAGAATGGAGCGATTGGAGTGATGCAAAACAATTTGAAGTAACGGGAAGTGTGGTTTCCAATCCTACTTTCAATTTAAGCAAAACAGAATATACTCAAAATGAACCGATTGTTGCCACATTTACAGACGGTCCCGGAAATCAGCAGGATTGGATCGGAATTTATAAAAAAGGTCAGAATCCAGCTTCGGTAACATCACAAACTTATCTTTATACCAACGGACAAACTGCCGGAACAACTACTTTCCCAAATGGAATTTCAGCTAAAGGTCAGTATTTTGCAGGATTTTTTGCGAACAACGGTTACACCGAAATTACAGCCAGAAAGAACTTTTATGTAGGACCAAAAGTGGTGCTGAATACTTCTGCAGATACTTATCCTGTCGGCGGAAACGTAATTGTGAATTTTAACAACGGTCCGAATTTAACCAAAGACTGGATCGGAATTTACAAAATGGGACAGGTTCCCGGCCCGACACCTTCTATAAAGTGGAGTTATGTAACAACAGCTTCAGGAACATTGAATTTTACAGGGCTTCCGAAAGGCTATTATTATGCTCAGTATTTTCTTGAAGATGGCTACACGACAGTAGGAGAGAAGGTTTTCTTTAAAGTTGGTGACATTGTTACGGAACTTTGGACAAACAAACCGGTGTATACATTAGGTGAAAATATTACCGCTTCTTGGACGGATTCTCCAGGAATTATCAAAGATTGGTTAGGAATTTATCCTCAAAATATTCAAACGCCGGATGATAATTTTGTGTCTTACACTTATTTTGACGGAATTGCTCAGGGAACGAAAAATATCAACGGAACAGCATTGCCTACAACTCCCGGAAATTATTATATGGTAATGTTCACCAATGATTCTTATACTGAGGTTTCAAATCGAGTTCAGTTTCAGGTACAGGAAGCAACTTTAGGAACGGATGAAACAAAAAATCCTAATGAAAAAGCGGTTGTTTTATATCCAAATCCGACAAAACCGGGACAGCCAACATTTATAAAAAGTGATTATCCAATTGAAAAGATAGAACTACTTTCTGCTAACGGAGCTCTTCTATATAAGTCTGAAAATGTGCAGAATCAACGATTTTCTTTGGTAAATGAAAACCTTCCGAAAGGTGTTTATTTCGTGAAAGTTCATTCAAGAAAATTATTTACTTTAAAATTGATTATTCAGTAAAATTTTCACTTTAAATATTTTCAAAATAAAAATCGGGAAAGTTGTTAATTTTCCCGATTTTATATTATTTATCAGTCGATTTCAGCGCCCAGGCAATCAAAGGAGCCTGCATAAAAAGCCTTGCAAATCTTGCGTTATCGGTATTTAATCCAAAAGAATCTCTTCTGTTTTTATACTGAGCAATATTTCCGGGAAGAACGGCGGCAAAAAATCCGGCAACTACCTGTCCCATTGTTTTTCTATATTTTTCAGGAGTAAGAATTACCGCTGCTCCCAATGCAATTTCAGCAAATCCGGAATAGACAACGGTATCGTCTTTTTTCAGAGGAACCCAATCCGGAACCTGAGCCTGAAATTCTTTTCTTGCGAATGTTAAATGACCGATTCCTGCGCTAATTAAAAATGCTCCAAGAGCAATTCTTGAAATGTCTTTCGTTTCCATAATGTAAATATTTGTGATGGTATTCTTTCAAAATCAACCAAAATCAGACCACGAAAAATATTTTCATTTAATTCAATTAAAAATAAGAAAAGCGAGAATTTTTTCCCGCTTTTGATTTATTTGTATAAATTCTTTTTCTTTTTTAAAAGATGATCTATTCCTAAAGCTTTATATCCATATAGTGCAAACAGTCCAAGCAGCATAAGGTAGAGAACCTGCGGCAAATAAAAGAAATAAGTCAGCCATGTATAGCCTTCAATAGGATGTGTTCCGATCTTGGGATCTATGGGAATGAGCTCGGTAGGGATGGTATGTATATCTTTGGTTACCAAGGCTACCAGTATAATCACAATAAGAGCTAAGGAGCTGAATCGCGTGAAGAGACCAATCAGTAATAAAAGTCCCCAGACCATTTCGTTGGCGGCAACAAAATGAGCCATGAACTGTGGATTGCTGAATCCCAAACTGGTTATTGTCTTTAACATGTATCCCTGAAATACCGGGTGAAAGAGTTTGTTAAATCCGGTAAGAAAGAAGAAGAGACCAATGGATAGTCTGCAGAGTACATAAAATGCATCTCCGATTTTGTTGAAATTTTCCTGTTTCATTTGTTTATTAATTAATGAGGGTTAATTTTTATGCTCTCTATGCCCAAGGGAGGAGGGAGCATGATCTATGATTACCAAATGTATAAAAAGTTAGATGATAATCACCAAAAAATACAGAGATCTGGCACAAACTTATACATTCGTGATTTACTGATCTGGCATTTTTAATGAGCAAACGACTTACGGCCTGAGTTGTATAGCTCCATCATGCCTTTATTCTATTGCCATAAAAATCTAACCACTAAGAAATTTACGTTGCTGTTTTTACGGGTCGACTTGTGAAATATCAGATATATGAGAAAAATTATTAAATTTAAGCCAACAGAAAATCTAATATTTCATGATAGATAAAAGAGTAAAAAATGCAAAGGAAGCCATCGAAGGAATTCAGGATGGAATGACGTTGATGTTGGGCGGATTTGGACTTTGCGGTATTCCCGAAAATTCAATCAATGCTTTGGTAGAGAGCGATGTGAAAGATCTTACGTGTATCTCAAACAATGCAGGAGTGGATGATTTCGGGTTGGGTTTATTGCTTCACAAAAGACAGATCAAGAAGATGATTTCTTCTTATGTGGGAGAAAATGCTGAGTTTGAAAGACAGATGCTTTCGGGAGAATTGGAAGTTGAACTGACTCCACAGGGAACTTTAGCAGAAAAATGCAGAGCGGCACAGGCGGGAATTCCTGCGTTTTATACACCTGCAGGTTTCGGAACTGAAGTGGCGGAAGGGAAAGAAGTAAAAGATTTTAAAGGAAAACCTCATATTTTAGAACACGCTTACGAAGCAGATTATGCAATCGTAAAAGCTTGGAAGGGCGATCATGCCGGAAATCTGATCTTCAAAGGGTCGGCAAGAAATTTCAATCATCCGATGGCTGGAGCAGGAAAAATTACCGTTGCGGAAGTTGAGGAATTGGTAGAACCGGGAGAATTAGATCCTAACCAAATTCACATTCCGGGAATTATGATCCAAAGAATTTTTCAGGGAGAAAAATTTGAAAAAAGAATTGAACAGAGAACGGTTAGAAAAAAAGATTAATTTTTTCATAAGTTTCTTAAAAAATAATACCCCGAAATCAACTTTCGGGGTAATTTTATTATCAATCATAAAAGCCTCCAGCTTCCATCATCTAACTTCCATCCTTTTAAATAAGTGTTTCAGCAATTTTCCTTTCTCCAATTTGCTGTCTCCACATGGCATAATACAATCCTTTTTCTTCAATTAACTTTAAATGTGATCCCGTTTCCACAATTTGTCCGCGTTCCAGAACATAAATTCTGTCGGCATGCATAATTGTACTTAATCGGTGCGCAATAAGCACTGTAATTTGTTCTTTTTCTTTAGAAACTTCCTTAATCGTCATAGTAATTTCTTCCTCAGTAATACTGTCTAAGGCAGAGGTTGCTTCATCAAAGATCAATAAATGCGGTTTTCTTAATAAAGCTCGGGCAATGGCAATTCTTTGTTTTTCACCACCGCTTAATTTTAGTCCGCCTTCTCCGATTACGGTTTCAATTCCGTTTTCGGCACGTTCTAAAAGTGCCGTACAGCTTGATTTTTTTAAGGCTAATTGTAAATCTTCCTCCGTGGCTGATGGATTGACAAATAAAAGGTTTTCTCGGATCGTTCCTGCAAACAACTGAGTATCTTGGGTTACAAATCCGATTTGGTTTCTTAATTCATCAAAATCAAATTCTTTTCCATCAATATTATTATAAAGAATGGCTCCATCTTGAGGTCTGTATAAACCGACAAGCAATTTCACCAAAGTACTTTTTCCTGAACCACTGGGGCCAACAAAAGCAATGGTTTCTCCATTTTTTACATCAAATGAAATCGAGTTGATGGCTTTATAATGAGCGCTTTGATGCTGAAAAGAAACACTTTGGAATTTCAGATCTTCAATAGCACCAATTTTTTTTGGAGTTAAAGGTTTGGGTTCCACTTCTTTTTTCATCACGCGATCGAAATTATTCAACGAAGCCTGTGCTTCACGATAAGAAATGATAATATTTCCAATTTCCTGCATAGGTCCGAAGATGAAGAACCCGTAAAACATTAATGATAAATACTGTCCCGGCGTTACAATGTTTTTAAAGATTAATAATAATAAAGTAAACGTTATGGTTTGCTGTAAAAAATTAACCAAGGTTCCCTGTACAAAGCTTAAAGAACGGATGCTTTTTACTTTCCTTAATTCTAAATTCAAGATTTTATACGTATTGTTATTCAGACGTTCAACTTCCTGATTGGTCAGTCCTAAACTCTTTACAATTTCAATATTTCTAAGGCTTTCTGTAGTGCTTCCGGCTAAGTTTGTTGTTTCTGTAACAATACTTTTCTGGATATTTTTAATTCTTTTGCTTAATAAATTGGTGACCACGGCGATAAAGATAATCCCGACCACATACACAGGCATGATCGTCCAATGCAGACGGATGGCATACACCGAAACGAAAATAATACTCACCAAAATTCCGAAAAATACATTGATGAAATTATTAATAAATTTCACCGAATCTTCACGAACTTTTGTTAAAATTGAAAGCGTTTCGCCACTTCTCTGGTCTTCAAATTCCTGGAAAGGCAGTCTCATGGAATGTTTTAAACCATCCGTAAAGATCTTTGCTCCAAATTTCTGGATGATCACATTCACTACATAATCCTGAAAGGCTTTGGCAATCCGGCTGATCATTGCAGTTCCAATCAATAATCCTAAAAAATAAAATACACCGTGATAAAGATCAGTTCCGTTCAGATATTCCGTCATAGTTCTCGGAAGGGTTTTCTCTTTATCGAAAAAATTAGGATGGGTAACCAGTTTGTCTAATATATTTCCAGTAATGGCAGGCGCAAACAGCGAAAATACCTGATTGATTGAGGCTAATAGAAGAGATGCCAGTATCAGCCATTTATATGGTTTTAAATAATTTAGTAAAATTTTCATTGGTATAATTAAAAGTGCACAAATTTACAACAATTTGAAAAGGGAAATTTATCATAGGATAAGAAAAGAAATTTTTTTGTAATTCTGAAAAAATGGCTAATTTGGCGGGATAAGATAAAGCTATGTTAACTAAAGAACAAATTGCACAAAGAATTTCCAGAGAAGTAAAAGACGGGTATTATGTAAATTTAGGAATCGGGATCCCTACATTGGTGGCCAACTACGTTCCGGACAATCTTTCCGTAGAATTTCAGAGTGAAAACGGAGTGTTGGGAATGGGACCTTTTCCTTTCGAAGGGGAAGAAGATGCAGATATCATCAATGCCGGAAAACAGACGATCACGATCCTGGATGGAGGTTCATTCTTCGATTCTGCCTTCAGTTTTGGGATGATCAGAGCTCAAAAAGTAGATTTAACAATACTTGGAGCGATGGAAGTTTCAGAAAACGGAGATATTGCCAACTGGAAAATTCCAGGTAAAATGGTAAAGGGAATGGGTGGCGCAATGGATTTGGTGGCTTCCGCAGAAAATATTATCGTTGCGATGATGCACGTGAACAAAGCGGGAGAAAGCAAGATTCTTAAAAAATGTACTCTACCTTTAACGGGTGTGAATTGTGTGAAAAGAGTAGTGACGGAATTAGCGGTTTTAGATGTTACGCCTGCCGGATTTAAGCTTGTTGAAAGAGCGCCGGGAGTTTCGGTGGAACATATCATTCAATCTACAGAAGCAGATCTGATCATCGAAGGAGAAATTCCTGAAATGCAGTTTTAAATAAAATAAATACTAGGTTAGAAGAAAGAGACTTGAAGCGGGAAGTTTAAATTGATGACTTTAATATCAATAGTTCTTGTTTACTATTTTGTTAAAAGGAATTATTTTAAAGTAATGATTTCATCAACCTGGCTCTTTTTACCTTTTACTTTTGCCTTTAATTCATAAAAAATCCGTCTCATAAATGTGAAGACGGATTTTTTGTCATATTATTCCTGTTTTAATAAGCAGGATTCTGTGGGAAATCTTTATTTTGATTGAGATCTAATACCGTTTGAGGAATAGGTCTCAAAATTTTCTGAGCACCATTATTTCCGCTAAAATTTGATGCACTGGTAATTTTATAATTATACTGAACGGCTCTTGAAACCAAAGTTCCGGTGCGTTTCAAATCAAACCAACGGTTGTATTCTCCAAGCATTTCTCTGCCACGTTCATCCAGAATATAGTTGATGTTAAATTCTGCAGGAGTCGCATCTGCAACGCCAGCTCTTGCTCTTACAGCATTTAATCTTGCTAATCCAGTCGCCGAGTTTCCAGACTTTAAATAAGCTTCTGCTGCAATAAGATAAGTATCTGCCAATCTGGAAATAATAATATCTCTCGTACTTACAGGACCTGTACTTGCCGGAGTTGTGGTAGCCGGATCATCAAATTTCTTCACAGGAATCGTTTGGTAATCTAAGTTCTTAACCAAAGTATAAGCCGCATCATAGGTTCCTTTATCATGGTAAATAAATCCTGTGGCGAGTTTAGATGTATTAGCTGTCATCCATGCTGTTTTGTCAGCGGCAGTGTACCACATCGGCTCATAAAAATGCTTGATTTTCAGATCTGATTTATCAGCAACCCTGAAATAGTCGTAATATTTTTCATAGACAACATCCATAAAAGTGGCTTCCCATCTTAGATCACCTTGCTTGAATAGGTTTAAAGCGTAAGCCGTCGGACAAAGGTTATAACTTCTCAACGGTGCACTTCCGTTGGTTTCAGCACCTCCTAAATACGAACTGAAATAGTAAAACTGCTTATTTCCGAGTGTAGTAGGAGAGGTAGTGGTTGAATTAAAATCATATTGCACCGAGAAAATCGTTTCTGCATTCAATTCATTTCCGGGATAAAAAAGCTTTGAAGGTTCAACCGTAAGACCTTGTCCTGAAATGGCAGCATCCGCATAAGTCGCCGCAGTCGCAAAGTCTGTGCTGGCTCCGAAACTTTCGTATCCTCTTGTCAAATATACTTTTGCTAAAAGGTCGTTCACCGCTTTCTTGTTTACTTTTCCGCTGGTGGCATAGGCAGTAGATCCAACCGCAGCTAGTGATGCTTCCAATTCTTTAATTATATAGGTATAGACTTCTTCTGCAGAATTTCTGTTAAACTGTAAAGTAGGTAATGTGAAATTCTCCTCAACGATAGGAACTCCGCCATAGGTTTGAACCAATAGAAAATAGGCGTTGGCTCTCAAAAATCTCGCCTCTGCCACCAAAGTGGGAACATTGGAAGCCTGCTCGGTTATACTGGAATAATATACGGTTTTGTTGACCGACTGAATGAGCTGGTAACACGATGTATACAGTTGATCTACTCCTTCTGAAGCGGGAATCAACTGGGTATACTGGCTAAGACCTGCCGGTTCGGGGGTTCTTCCTTCGGCATACATATCGGTTCCGGCTACAAAAAGCCATGGATCTCCGCCATATATGCCTTTCAACCATGCATAATTGGCATTTACCAACATCTGAAATCCTGCAGCAGTCTGATAAGTTCCATCTGCAGGAACATAAGATAAACTTTCTTCTTCCAGGTAGTCACTGCATGAATTGAAGATCGAGCTGGCTACAAGAAGTGTTACTATTATTTTTTTCATAATCTTTTTAATTAAAATTTTGCGCTTAATCCCAATTGTGTCGTTATGGCTGCAGGTCTGTTAACGCCCATGTTGGCAGCTGCCCATTCCGGATCGTATCCATCAAAGTTGGTGAATACAAAAGGATCGAGAACGTTTACATAAACTCTTAAGCTGCTCATTTTTACCTTTTTCAGAAAGTCGGAATCAAAAGTATATCCCAAAGAGATATTTTTAACTTTTGTAAAAGAGACTTCTCGGTAATATCCAAATCCTGTTGACCAAAATGCCCCTGCTCCTGTCGCTACAGGTCCAGGTCTAGGGTTGGTAGTATTCGCGTTGGAAGCCAATCCGGCACTGTTGGTCGGGACAAAATAGTCCATGGCCATCTTTTGGCGCCCTCGATCTGAAACATCAGCAAAATTCTGGTGGAAAGTACTTAAAACCGTTTGTCCCTGACTGGTAATGATTGAAAAATTAAAATCAAATTTTCCTATCGTAAATCTCGAATAGAAACTTCCCTGCCATTTAGGAACCGAGCTTCCGATGGTGGTTCTGTCATTAGCATCAAATTTCCCGTCCCCATTGATATCCTTAGGTCTTGCCTGTCCCGGAGCCATTCCGTAGGCCGCTGCCTGTGCTGCTTCACTTTCCTGCCAAACACCATCGTACACATAGTTGAAATTAGGATTTAAACTAGATCCCAAAATAAGATTATTCCCTCTATCACTCACCTGATCCTGATTGTAGATGGATTCAAGTTTGTTGACATTTTTAGTAAAGGTAAAAGTGGTTTCCCAATTGATGAGTTCACTTTTTATATTTTTGGTAGTTAAAAGGACTTCAACCCCTTTGTTACTTACCGATCCTACATTGGCATACGTATATTTTACCCCCATTTCAGCAGGTAATTGCTGCTTGTAAATAAGGTTTTCGGAAAGACGATCGTAAACATCCACCGTACCGGTAATTCGGTTTCTTAAAAATCCGAAATCCAATCCGAAGTTGAGCTCACGTGTCTTTTCCCAGGTTAATAATGGGTTGGCAAATACTTCAGACTGAAATCCTGAAACAATCTGACTTCCATTCGCATAAAAAGTTTGTTGATCTAATAATGCTAGTGATTGGTAGGGAGCTACATTGTCATTTCCTGTGTATCCAATGCTGGCTCTTAACTTTAAATCAGAAATGGATTTTACATTTTCAAGAAAAGATTCTTTATTGATTTTCCATCCTAATGCCAGAGAAGGGAACGCTGTCCATTTATTTCCTTCTGCAAGTACTGATGAACCGTCCCATCTTGTGGAGGCTGTTAATAAATATTTGTCTTTAAAACCGTAGTTTAATCTTGCCGCAAAAGAATTCAGGGTTCTTTTCATATAGGGTCGAGCCTGAAGCTGATAGCTCGACTGAAGCCCGGAACCTAAATTATAGTATCCCGTACTAAATGGTAACCCGTGTGAATATCCAAATGAATACTGATCTTCGTTAGAGTAAATACTTTGCAGTAATAATAAACTTACATCATGTACATCTTTAAAAGTATGCTTTAGGTCAATCTGGTTATCCCAGGTATAATTAAAGTTTTCGGAATTGCTTAGAGAAGCAGAGTTTTGTTTATTCAGAGCAATTCCAATATTGGTGTCAGCCGTATTTGATATTCCTAAGCTGGTAGTGGAAAATCCTGCGGCAAAAGTAGTTTTAAATGATAACCATTTCATCGGCTGATACTGGAAAAATAAATTTCCTAACGTCTGCCAGGTTCTTTCCGTTTGTCTCGAGTTGGCAATTTCCAGCAAAGGATTAATCGTACTGGTTTTATTGATGGCCCAAGCTCCGTTAGGATAGGTCAGTTTTCCAGGAAGTAAGAATAATTGTCCCGGAATATCATTTCCGTTGGCATCGATTGCATAAGGAGAAATAAGCGGACTGAAACTGAAAGCAGAACGCATGGCTGTATCACTTCCGTATTCGGTAATGGTTCTTGCTACGGTAATATTGGCCCCTGTGGTAAATTTAGAATTAATTTTATGGTTGATTCCCAGCTTAAAAGTATATTTATCATTAGAATCGTTGGCGATCAAACCTTCATTTCCCTGAATACCAAAGGATAAATTGTATCCCAATCCCCCATCGGATCTTCCGGAAATATTCACATAATGATTCTGCATGGTACCCGGTTGCAATACCGCATCATACCAGTCAAAATTATAGCCGTTATTGGCTCTTTGTACCAGAAGCGGACTCTGATTTCCTGCCAAAGTTGCCAATTGTGCGGGAGTTTGGGTATTAGGTGATGCGCTCAGATAAGCAGCCTGATGAAAATTCCACCATTCTGCTCCGGTCATCATCTTAGGCAAACGGGCTGCCGTTCTTACCCCATAAGAAGTTTCCAATGAAACATTGATTCCTCCCTTGGCTGTTGCCCCGTTTTTCGTAGTCACCAAAACTACACCGCTGGCTCCTCGGGAACCGTAAATAGCAGCGGAAGACGCATCCTTCAATACATCCATTCGGGCAATATCCTGAGGGTTCAGAAAATCGATATTATCAGTTGGAACGCCATCCACAACATACAAAGGATTTCCTGAAGAGATCAAAGAATTATTCCCACGGATCGTCATTTTGAAACTATCACCAACCCTTCCGGAATTAGACGTAATCTGAACTCCGGGCATACTTCCCTGAATGGCTTCAAGCGGACTGGTCGTATTTCTTTCCACGATTTTATCAGAGCTCAAAGTATTCACAGAACCTGTAAGGTCAGATTTTTTTACACTTCCATAACCTACTAAGACCACCTGTTCAATGGTTTTTGTTCTTTCTTCCTTTAACGGAATCGCAATAAAAGAGCGATTATCTACTGCAATTGTTCGCGACTGAAAACCTTCATTTTCTACAGAAAGTGAAGACTGATCTTTTAATAGTGTAATGATAAATTTTCCTTCAGCATCGGTTGTAACGGTGTTTTCTGTACCTTCTTCCTTTACCGTTACATTAGGAATAGGAGCCTGTTTGTCGTTTGTGATCTTTCCGCTAACCTCTTTACCCTGCTGCGCAAAAACTACTGCAGAGGAAAACAGAAACAAAACAGCAAGCTTGTTACGAACCCGAAAGCCGGATTCCGCTATTTTTTCAAATGACATAATTTTAGTTTTTTTGAGTTAAATTTTTACTTTTCAACAAGAACTCTGAGCTTAGCTACTTCTCATAAAATTTGTTGGAAAAATTAATTAAAATTTAAATGTAATCGATTGCGCATTTCGATTGATTTTTTTCAATTTTCTATATTAATCTTTTTTTAATAAAATTTTCATTTTTTTTAACGGAATGTTAATTATTTAAGTTATTTAATTGTAAAACAATGTTTTAAATTTTATTTAATTTATGATTTATATATGATTTTTATCATATTTCATATGTTGTGACCATCGAATTATTCCCCAAAATTGATGTTGAATTTAATTTTATCCACTTTTTGTGATAAAAAATAATTGCAAATTAATTCATTAAACGATTTGAATAATTCATGCAAAATAGGAGTCTGGAAAGCAGGGGTTACTGTAAAAATGAAATTGACTGTAATAAAAATTCAAAAGAGGTTGAACGAAAAAAATCCATCTCACAAAATGATAAGATGGATGTTGATTTTTTTGAAAATATTGATATTAACTAAGAATCAGCGTCAAGTTGGAAGAATGAAGCCGGAAGTTAGTTGAGCTCATATTAATGTTGTAAAATTATTTGCCGTCCTGAGCTCCGAAAACCTTCTGTAAAATACTGGTCGTTCTCATGGCAGGTGTATTTCTGATACCGCTTTCTTTATCAGCAACCATTTTGAAAACACCGTTGATGGTTTCTGTGGTCACATATTCATTCAGATCGGTAGTCACTGCCTGCCCTGTCAGCATATTGTATTTTGAGATCAATCCTTTCCAGACAGAATCGGCACCTACTTTTCCCAAAGAAGCTTTTACTTTGGGTTCAAAAGCTGTAAATAACTGACTTTGAGTTTTTCCCTGTAAATAGCTTGTCGCCGCATTATTACTTCCTAGAAGTATATTTTTAGCATCGGTGATCGTCATGGAAGTGATGGCATTCGTAAAGATGGGAGCAGCTTCGGTTACTGCATCTTCAGCGGCTCTGTTTAATAATTTTACTCCCTGATCGGCTAAACTTCCTAATCCTACGGAACGAAGCGTAGCATCCACTTTTCTTAATTTTTCAGGCATTAAAATCTTAACGGCTTCATTTTTCAGAAACCCGTCTGTTACGCCTAATTTTTTAACGCCTTCCGTTACGCCCAGGCTTAATGCTTCTTTTAACCCCGATGAAATCTGAGTGGAAGATAAATTCCCTAAGTTAACGGCAGAGGTAGCTGTAGAAGTTTTTGTGGGAGTCGTAGAAGTTGTGGTTCCTTTTACAGGAGTGTTGAGGTCAATGCCTGTTTTGTCTTTTACAGTAGATTTTATAACATCAAAAAGCTGTGCCTGTGCACTCACTGACAATAATAGCGCACTTGCTAATAGAATCGTTTTTCTCATCCTTTATTTTTTGCAAAATTAGATGTTTTTATGGGGAATAAGTTAAAAGCAAAGAATTTTTTCTTTTAGAAGAATATCAAATCTCTGAAAACAGAGGACTCAAAGCTTTTTTTCGGCTAATTGTTTTAACGTTTCACAAAACGAAGTTTCGCCGATTCAGATTAAATCAATTTTACAATCGGGACAAAGCCATTTTACTTACAAAAGAGTATAAAGTATAACTAAAATCAACAGCAGCATCTGTGAAAACCTGTGCTATCAGTGGTAAATAAAAAAAATCGTGAATTCGTGGCAAAAATTTAACCACAAAAGTTTTTTAACACTTTAGCTAGTAAAGCTTAAAATTAAACTGCATAGAAGTACACTTAAGTTTTTGAAAATCTAAGATTTTTTACTGATGGGTTCTCAATCTGAGTAATCTGCAGGAAATAAAAAAATTGTACATCCGCAACCATAATATGCAGCCCTCAATTTTATCTTTGATAAAATCCTTGCGCCTTAAAAACATAAAGTATTGAAAAATATATCTTTGCGGCTTATCGAAAAACCAACAAAAAAAGCATCTTTTACGGCAGATAAAGGAGATTCGTGAATTCTTAGCCTATACATTCAATTTTTATTTTCAACGCTATCGGTCGCAAAGGTTTTATTATTGTAATGGTTATTATTTTTTCGGTCGCAAGGGCGTTCCACTCAGCAAATGATAGCCTTGTCGTATACTTTTATTATTTGAACACAAAGTTCTCTGAGGGGCTTTACTACTAACTGTTTTAAGGCTCACAAAGCCGTTCTACTTATAAAAGACCGCAAAGTTTAAACAAAGATAGATCAGCAGAATAATCTGAAATAATCTGTGCTATCAGTGGGAAATAAAAAAAATCGTGAATTCGTGGCAAATAAATCCCAACATCTCGGTCGCTTTTGCAGTAAAAAAATGCCCATAAAAATGTCGCATCACAATTATTAAAAATTCTTATTTTGAACTCAGTTTAAAATAATTATATTAGCCAAAACCTAATCCAATCCAATGATACGCGTTATTTTTATATTTTTTGTACTGCTTTCAAACGCAATTTTTTCGCAGAATAAGTTGAATTTAATTCCTTATCCAACAGAAGTGAGTGTAAATAATGGAAATTTTACACTTCCGGAAACATTTGCACTTAGCAGTGAATTACCTAAAAGTGAAACAGAATATTTTAAAAACAGGCTAAGCTCAGACCTGAAATTTAAGTATTCAAATAAATCAGATGCGAATTTGGTCTATTTCCAACTTCCAAAATCAGGTAATTCAGGTAAGAATGATGAATTTTATACTTTGGAAATTACTCCGAAGCAGATTCAGATTAAGTCGTATACAAAACAAGGCTATTTCTTAGGACTTCAAACGTTGATTCAGATCATTCAAAGCAATCAGAAGAATAAACAGATTCCTTCTGTAAAAATAGAGGATCAGCCAAAATTCTCATGGCGCGGAATGCACCTCGATGTTTGCCGCCATTTTTTCACGGTGGAAGAAGTGAAACAGTATATCGACTATTTGGCGATGTATAAACTGAATACTTTTCACTGGCATTTAACGGACGATCAGGGTTGGAGAATTGAAATTAAAAAATATCCTAAATTAACAACGGTTGGTGCAAAACGTAAAGAATCTATGATCGGAGCTTACGTTGATAATACGTTTGACGGAAAACCTTACGGACCGTATTTTTATACTCAGGATCAGATTAAAGATGTGGTGAAATATGCGACAGAAAGACATATCACAGTAGTTCCGGAAATCGAAATGCCAGGTCATGCTTTGGCGGCTTTAACGGCTTACCCAGAATTAGCTTGTACAAAAGGACCTTTCGAACCAGCTACAAAATGGGGTGTTTTTGATGATGTTTTTTGTCCGAAAGATGAAACTTTTAAGTTTTTAGAAAATGTTTTGGATGAAGTGATTGCACTTTTCCCTTCACAATATATTCACATTGGTGGTGACGAATGTCCGAAAACAAGATGGAAGGAATGTCCTCATTGTCAGGAATTAATCAAGAAAAATAATTTGAAAGATGAACACGGATTGCAAAGTTATTTCATTCACAGAATTGAAAAATATGTTAATTCTAAAGGTAGAAAAATCATCGGCTGGGACGAGATTTTAGAAGGCGGATTAGCTCCAAACGCAACTGTAATGAGCTGGACTGGTGTAAACGGTGGAATTGAAGCGGCAAAATCAGGACACGTTGCTGTAATGACGCCGGGTTCTTATTGCTATTTCGATCATTATCAGGGAGATCCTGCAACGGAACCTAATGCTTTCGGAGGTTTTACGCCATTGGATAAAGTATATTCTTATAACCCGGTTCCGACCGAATTGAATGCTGAACAGGCAAAATATATCAAAGGAGTTCAGGCAAATTTATGGACGGAGTATATTCTTGATTTTAAGCAAGTTCAATATATGATTTTCCCAAGACTGTTCGCACTTTCAGAAGTAGGTTGGGGAACAGCTGATTCTAAAAATTATAAAGAATTCGAGGGAAGAGTGATTAATGAATTTAAGGTGTTGGACAAAATGGGAATTAATTATGCCAGAAGTATTTACAATATTTCCGGGAAAGTCTCAGCAGCAAATAACGGAGTTTCCTACGAGCTTTCAACATCACAAAGTGCCAGTGGAATTCGTTATACATTGGATGGAACGGAGCCCACTATTAATTCTGCAGCTTATCAAAATATAATTCCTGTTTCAAAAGATTTAACTGTAAAATCTGCTTATTTTGAAAACGGGCAATTAAAAAGTGCAATCTCTTCACAATCTTTTAAAGTTTCAAAAACAACAGGAAAAAAAATTACGCTTGAACAACAACCCAGTGAAAATTATTCCTTCGGTGGTGCTTTCACTCTGGTTGATGGAATTATTGGAAACCAAAAACAGTTGGGAAAAACTTGGTTAGGTTTTCAGGGAAAAGATGTTATAGCAACCATTGATTTTGGACAGAAAATTCCATTTTCAGAAGTTTATTTCAATACGTTGGATAATAAAGGAAGCTGGATTCACTTTGCAAAATTGGCTCAAGTTTTTATTTCTGATGACGGAACGAATTTTAAAATGATTAAAGAAATAGGAAAGCAGGAAATACTGGATGCAAAAGGAAAAATCAAATTAAATGTAGGAAATCAAAACTCGAAATATCTTAAAATTAAAATAAAAAACGCAGGAATTATTCCGGCAGGAAATCCCGGTGCAGATTCCAAAGCGTGGCTTTTCGTAGACGAAATCGGAGCCAACTAATAATTTAAGGTTGAATGTTTGATATTCGAATTTGTTTGGAGCATTAAACATTGAACTAAAAACTTTAAACATAAAATAAAAATGTCTTCACGAAGAAAATTTCTCAAAAATACAGGAATATTATCATCCGCATTATTATTGAATCCATTGGATGTATTTGCAAAAGATCTGCCTGAAAATGATTATAAACCAGTCAATAAACCAATTGTTCTTTCCACATGGAACTTTGGCTTAAAGGCCAATGAAGAAGCATGGACGATCTTAGGAAAAGGTGGAAGAGCGCTTGATGCAGTAGAAAAGGGCGTCCGACTGGTGGAAAATGATCCTACTGAAAGAAGTGTGGGCTATGGTGGACGTCCGGACAGAGATGGAAAGGTGACGCTGGATGCATGCATCATGGATGAGAACTACAATATCGGTTCAGTGGCGGCTTTAGAAAATATTAAAAATCCGATCTCCGTGGCAAGAGCCGTGATGGAGAAAACACCTCACGTGATGCTGGTGGGTGATGGAGCTTTACAGTTTGCCGTTTCACAGGGGTTTAAAAAAGAAAATATTTTAACAGCCGAATCTGAAAAAGAATGGAAAGAATGGCTGAAAGACAGTAAATATCAACCTATTGTCAATATTGAAAACCACGATACGATTGGAATGATTGCTTTGGATACTAACGGAAACCTTTCCGGAGCATGCACAACCAGCGGAATGGCGTTCAAAATGCACGGAAGGGTAGGAGATTCTCCAATTATTGGCGCAGGTTTGTTTGTTGATAATGAAGTAGGGGCAGCTACCGCAACGGGACATGGTGAAGAGGTCATCAGAACGGTGGGAACTCATTTGGTGGTTGAACTGATGAGACAGGGAAGAAATCCGCAACAGGCCTGTAAAGAAGCAGTGGAAAGAATCGTGAAAATTACACAGAGAAGAGATAAAAACTTGAAAGATATTCAGGTTGGTTTTATTGCGATCAATAAAAAAGGGGAATATGGTTCGTATTGTATTCAGGACGGATTTAATTTTGCCGTTTATGATCAAAAAGGCAACCGTTTGGAAAAACCTGGATTTGCTTTGAAATAAAGATTTTAATTATGAAAAGGGTGATTATTATGTCTTTATTATCAATGATTGGATGTAAAGATAATGTTAAAAATAAGCCAAATATTTCTGAGCCGACAATCGAAGATATTGTTATTGAAAATAGTAAAGGAGCTGATGAAGCTAAAAAATGGCTAGAAAAAAGTATTGTTGATTACTTCAAAGCTGATATTTCTGAACAGGAAAAAATAATGAAAGCAATCACAACTAAAGATTATTATGAGTTTAAAACAGATGCAACAAATGTCGATATGGATGTTGACGGAAGTTTAACTCGTAAGGAGTTTGATCAAAAATGGGGAGATAAATATGATATAAATTTTGCAGGAATAAATACAGGATTTCTTATTTCTGCACAAGACTGGATTAATATAGAGATAAGAAAGTGTGAGGTCACAACTGTATTGAACAATGTTTATACATTTAAGGTGATTTTGGCTGATGATGGTTTTGAAGCAAAGTATTTTAGAGATATAAAAGTGATAAAAGAAGAAGGTAAATTTTTGATAGACGGAGTTATAGAATCAAATTAGTTAAATTTAAATATCAATAGGAATGGGCTTTAACCCGTTTTTAAAATATAAAACAATCAATTGGCATTAGCCAAAATCTACGAATATGTCAAAAATAGAAATAGCCTGCTTCAACCCCGAATCAGCGATCATTGCCTTCGAGAACGGAGCAGACAGAATTGAATTGTGTGACGGACTAAGCGAAGGCGGGACCACACCGGGCTTCGAAACTGCAAAACATTTAAGAGAAAAAATAAACATTCCTATTTTTGTGATGATTCGTCCTCGCGGCGGAGACTTTACGTATTCTGATGCAGAGTTTGAACAGATGAAATCGGAATTGACTCAGTTAAAATCATTAAATGTCGACGGCTTTGTTTTCGGAATTTTAGATGAAAATGATGAGGTGAATGTGGAACGGAACAAAGAATTGGTAAAGCTTGCAAAACCTTATCCATGCACTTTTCACCGCGCTTTCGACAGGGCAAAAGATTTAGAGAATTCTTTAGAGGAAGTAATCGACTGTGGTTTTAAAACAATCCTTACCTCCGGGCAAAGACCGAACGTTTCTGAAGGCAAAGATAATCTGAAAAAGCTGGTGGAGTTATCCAACGGAAGAATAGAAATTCTTGTTGGTGGGGGACTTCGTTCAACTAATATTCAGGAATTGAGAGACTTTACAAAAGCTGGATATTTCCATTCTTCAGCGATTACGGATGGAGGAGTTTTTGCGGTTGCAGAAGAAGTGGTTGCTTTGAAGAGTAAATAATGCTAATGTTTTTAAACGCAAAGTTTAATTATTTAAATCTTTTGACTTTAAGGAGCAAAGAATTGCGACGGGGTCGCTGATGAAGCTTTATGGCTAGTGCGCTCGTTTGATTAAATCAACTTGTTGATTTTTCTTTGCTCTTTTAAATATAAATGATAACAAATAATGTTTTTTATTAGGAAAAATAAATATAATTCTTTCAACGCAAAGATTTATTATTAGAAATATTGATTTTAAGGAGCAAAGAATTGCGACGAAGTCGCTGAAGAAGCTTTATGGTTAATGCGTACGCTTGATTAAATCAACTTGTTGATTCATCCTTTGCTCCTTTAAATATGCATGATAACAAATAAAACTTTGCGTTGAAAAAAATTACACACACAAATGACAGAAAATGAATTATCCTATAAAATAATAGGAGCAGCTTTAGAAGTACATCGAACATTAGGAGTGGGTTTATTGGAAAATGCATATGAATTAGCTTTAGCTTATGAATTAAAAGAATTAGGTTTAAAAGTTGAATCACAAGTTTCATTACCTCTTAGATACAAAGATGAATTGATTGGTAATGCCTATAAACTCGATTTAATTATAGAAAATAAAGTAATCGTTGAAATAAAATCAACATTAGAAATCCATCCTGTTTTTTATTCTCAAGTATTAACTTATTTAAAATTGACCAATATTAAGCTCGGACTTCTTATTAATTTTAACACACCCCTACTCAAAGACGGAATTCATCGAATTGTAAATAAATTATAATGAACAAAATTTTACTTTTTTCTTTTATTCTTATACAAACTTTCATCAACGCTCAAAATTCTGAGCGCAATTTATCTTCCGAAAAATGGCAGTTCAAAAACGTCAGGGAAAATATATGGTTGCCCGCCACGGTCCCGGGAACGGTTCATTTGGATTTGATGAATAACCAAATTATTCCAGATCCTTTCAAAGATGAAAATGAAAAAAAAGTACAGTGGATTGAAAATGAAGATTGGGATTATCAGACGAGTTTTAAGATTTCTTCAAACGAATTAAAGAATCAAAATATCAATTTGGTTTTTAACGGATTGGATACGTTTTCTGAAATTTATCTGAATGGGAAATTGTTGAAGAAAACTGATAATATGTTCAGAAAATGGGGGATTCCTGTGAAAACATATTTGAAAAGCGGAGATAATGTATTACAAATCAAATTTAAATCTGCAGTAAATATTGGAAAAGAATTGGCTAAAAAAGTTCCTTTTACGATCCCGGAATCTCCGAGAAGCTTTGTGAGAAAAGCGCAGTATCAGTTTGGCTGGGATTGGGGTCCAAGATTAGTGACGACAGGAATCTGGAAAGATGTAAAGTTGGAATTCTGGAATTCTGCTCAACTTGAAAATGTAAAAATTGAACAAAAAGTTTTAACCAAAGAAAAAGCAGAATTAAATATTTACACTGAAATTCTTACGGATAAAGAAGGGAAATATTCTGTTTTAATTAATAATAAAATCAATCAAATTCAATTAAAAAAGGGAAAAAATACAATTCAGACTCCTTTTATTATTGATAATCCAAAACTTTGGCAACCGAACGGTTGGGGTGATCCGAATTTGTATGATATCAAGATTTCTTTACAAAAAGACTCGAAAATTTTAGCTGAAGCAACTGAAAGAATTGGTTTGAGAACGATTGAATTAATTCAGGAAAAAGATGAAAAGGGAAAATCATTTTACTTCAAGGTGAATGGAAATCCGATGTATGCAAAAGGTACCAACTGGATTCCTTCAGACAGTTTTACACCGAGAATTAGCAAAGAAAAATATCAAAAACTTATCAAAGATTCTAAAGAAGCGAATATGAATATGATTCGTGTTTGGGGAGGCGGAATTTACGAAGATGACGAATTTTACAAAGCTTGCGATGAAAACGGAATTTTGGTTTGGCAGGATTTTATGTTTGCAGGAACTTTTTACCCTGCAGATAAAAATTTTCTGGATAATGTAAAAGAAGAAGTAAAATATCAGGTCAATCGACTTCAGAACCATGCTTCACTGGCTTTATGGTGCGGAAATAATGAAATTGATGAAGCGATTGTTAACTGGGGCTATCAGAAACAGCTCAATTATTCGAAGGAAGATTCAATTCAGGTTTGGAAGGATTATAAAAAGGTTTTTCATGAAGTGATTCCGAATGCAATTCATGAAGTTGCTGCAAAAGATAAATCGATTTATTGGGAAAGTTCACCATCAATCGGTTGGGGGCACAAAGAAAGCTTAACAGAAGGAGATTCTCATTATTGGGGCGTTTGGTGGGGCGAGCAGCCATTTGAAATTTTCAATGAAAAAGTTCCGAGATTTGCTTCTGAATATGGTTTTCAGGGAATGCCGACGCTGGAAACCACAAAATCTATGTTTTCAGGGAAACCGGATTTAAGCTTACAGAACGAAACGATAAAAGCGCACGAAAAACATTCCAGAGGTTGGGAAATCATCGATTTGTACATGAAAAGGGATTATAAAATTCCAACTGATTTTGTGAAATATAATTACGTTTCCCAATTGCTTCAGGCTCGCGGAATGCAGATTGCTATTGAAGCGCATCGCCGCTCACAACCTTACAATATGGGAACTTTATACTGGCAGTTGAATGACTGCTGGCCGGTAGTTTCATGGTCATCCATTGATTATTTGGGAAACTGGAAAGCGCTGCATTATCAGGTAAAAAGGAGTTTTGAAAATCAGGTGATTGTAACGGAAGAAAAAGAAGGGATTCTGAATTTTTATGCCATTAATGATGATTTGAAAAAGTTTGAAGACGTAAACGTAGAAATTCAGGTTACGGATTTTAATGGGAAGATATTGAATGATTTAACAACTGTTCTCCAGGGAAAAACATTAGATCGAATGGTGAAATTTAATGATCTCGAAATTAAGAATATCATCAAATATGCGAATCCAAATGAAGTCTTTTTAAAATTGATCTTAAAAGACGGAAACAAGAAGATAATAACTCAGAATAATCACTTCTTTGCGAAGCCAAAAGATTTAAAACTATCCCAACCAAATATTAGGATCCGGAAAATATCTTCGACAGAAATTGAAGTTTCCACGGACGTCTTGGCTAAAGATGTTTATCTGATGGGAGACACTCACTTCAGTGATAATTTCTTTGATCTTTTACCGAAGACCGCCAGAAAAATTACACTTTCAAAACCTTTGGAAAAAGTGGAGGTGATGAGCCTTTTTGATACGATGAATTAAATAACTAAAGCTTCAGGATTTTTAAAATTTTGAAGCTTTCTTTTTTTAAGTAAGTTGTTTTCAAAATTCAGTTGTAAATTTGCTCTACATTTTTGAATTATGGTAAATTTTGTTCTGATCGCGGTATGTATTTTGGCAGGAATGATCTTCAAAGCAACAAAATCCATCCATCCCGATGCACACAAAGGCATCAATACCTGGATTCTGTATCTGGCACTTCCCGCAGTATCATTCAAATATCTGCCTAAAGTTCACTGGACGACAGAAATGCTTTTCCCCATCATTGCAACCTTTCTTACCTCGGTTTTCTGCTTTTTCTTCATGATGTTTTACAGCAAAAGAAAAGGATATTCAAGGCGGTCGAGAAGCACGTTGGAATTGGTAAGCGGCTACAGCAATACCTCATTTTTAGGCTTTCCGTTGGTTTCTGCTTTTTATGGCGAAAGCCTTTTAAGTATTGCCATCATCTGTGATCAGACCATGTTTTTTTCACTTTCTACGTTAGGAATTATTGCGGCATTAAAAGGAGGAAGCCAATCGGGAAACGTAAGCGCAAAGTTCATTTTAAAAAGATTGATCACTTTCCCGCCATTAGTTGGGTGTATCGCCGCATTAGTATTGTCTCAGTTTTTCGATTTTACTTTGGCAGAGCCGTTTTTCGATAAACTGGCGGCAACGGTAAGCCCATTGGCTTTATTCTCGGTGGGACTGCAACTGAAATTCAACGGTTGGAAAAAACTTATTCCTCAAATGTCTATGTCCATGCTCTATAAGCTCATTCTGGCTCCTGCCATTACGCTTGGCTTAGCATTTCTGTTCGGAATAAAGGGGAACATCGCAAAAATAACTATTTTTGAATCTGCCATGCCAGCCGTTCTTACTTCGAGTATTATCGCTGAACAATTTCGCTTGAATACCAAGCTTACCAATCTCACAATCGGTTTTAGCATCATTGTAGGACTTTTTACCTCGGCGATTTGGTATTATATTACTGAATCAATATTTTAATTCAAAATCATATAATATAATTGAATCTATATGATCTTTCCATTGTTCAACATGGATTGTGTTACTTACTGCAGGCATAATGGAAGTTGACTGATAGGTCGAATTCCCTTGGAGTTTCATCTTTGCTTTAAAAATCATTTTTTTTCCTGTTTTTTGAATAACAATTAAAGCATAAATTGTTGAGGTAATCATTTGAGCTTCTGTAAAAGTAAGTTCAATACTGTTATCTTTAACTTCATCTTTTTTGAAATTTTCTAATGTATTAAACAAATCAATTTTTTCGTTAATAGTAACTTCTTTTACAATTTCAAAATTGGTGATTTTATTATTTTTTATTTCAGGTTTTAATATAACTTTTTGACCAATAGGAATGGTAATTTCTCCTTTGTTTAAATAATTTTTTCCTTGAGCCTTACTTAAGACGATTAGGAATAAAGTGATAATTGAAAGAATTTTTTTCATGGATAGTTTATTAAGTTTATAGCAAGAACGATAAAAATATAAAAAATTGCAGTTCACAAAAGAAAAAATTAATTTTACACTTTAAATATTTGTCTTGAATTACGCTCAAATTGTTTTACCGTTAAACTTAAAAGGATCTTTCACGTATAAAGTTCCTGAAGAATTAGTATCTGAAATTCAAATCGGAATGAGGGTTTTGGTTCCGTTTGGTGGTAAGAAGATTTATACGGGAATTGTTTTTGAATTTCATGACAATGAGCCGATCGAGTTTGTGGCAAAAGAGGTGATCAGTATTTTAGATGACAAACCGATTGTTCCACAAGAGCAGATTAAATTCTGGAACTGGCTTTCAGAATATTACCTATGCGGGTTGGGTGAGATTTACCGTTTTGCGTTTCCTTCTTCTTTAAAGCTGGAAAGTGAAACTTATTTAAAATTAAAACCCAATGTAAAAGTTGAATTCGAGAACCTTGATGTCAACGAAATGTATCTGATTCAGGCATTGGAAGTCCGTCAGCTGATCAATTTATCAGATATTGAAGCCTTTATTCCAAAGAAAGATATCATTAAAACGATCAATTCACTGATCGATTTGCAGTATATTGAAATCGACGAAAAAATCGCTGAAAAGTATAAAGCCAAAGAAGTAGCGTATGTGAAAATCAATAATGAGGTGCTGGAGAGACAAAATCTTACGGAGATCCTTTTATTATTGAAAAGAGCACAGAAACAGAAAGATCTCTTCCTTCATATTTTAGAAACGCAGACTGAAAATCCGGATGTTCCGATCAAGAAATCAGAATTATTTGAGGATGGTTATTTTGGGAGTTCTCATTTCAAAGCGTTAGCTGACAAAGGTTTGGTTGAAGAATATTATATGCAGAAAGACCGGATTGAAAGCTACGAAGGCGAAATCGAAGAGATTGAAGAACTTTCGGAAGCTCAGAAATCAGCGAAAGCTGAAGTGGATGAAGCGTTTGAAGAAGGCCAGAATGTCTTGCTTCACGGCGTAACGTCATCAGGAAAAACGCATATCTATTTAGAGAAAATTGAAGAATGCATTCAGGAAGGTAAAAACGTACTTTTCCTGCTTCCGGAAATTGCTTTAACTAAACAGATTACCCAAAGATTAGAAAAAAAATACGGTAGGCAGCTTGGTTTTTATCATCAGAAACTCACCGATTTTGAACGGGTGGAAGTCTGGCGAAGAATCCGTCAGAATGATATTAAAATCCTCATCGGAACACGAAATGCATTGTTTTTACCTTTTCAGAATCTTGGATTGGTAATTGTAGATGAAGAGCATGATTCTGCATATAAGCCGAGGGAAGTTTCTCCCAATTTTAATGCAAAGGATGCCGCTTTGGTTTTCGGAAATTTTTATGGAGCCAGGGTTATTTTAGGTTCGGCAACACCTTCTGTGGAAAGTTATTACAATGCACGAAAGGATAAAATGAAATATGTTTTCCTGGAAGAGCGTTTCGGAAATGTGAATCTTCCCGAATATGAACTCATTAACTTTAAAGAAGCCCAGGACTCTAAAAAGGTGTCAGGAAATTTCTCACTGCACTTAATTGATGAAATTAAAAAAGTGGTCGATGAAAAAAATCAGGCGATTGTTCTTCACAACCGCCGTGGTTATGCCAATGTGGTGGAATGTGAATCCTGTGGCTACGTGAATTATTGTTCCAATTGTGATGTTGTGATGACCTATCATAAGGCTGCAAATGAAATGAAATGCCATTATTGCGGTCAGAGAGCTTCAAAACCGAAGACCTGCCCGAAGTGTCAGTCTGAAAACCTGAATGAAAGAGGAGTAGGAGTCGAGCAGATTCATGAAGAAGTGGTCAAATTATTCCCTGAAAATGAAGTAGACCGAATGGACGTGGATTCTATGAGAAAGAAATTTGCCTACGAAAAGTTATACGAAAAAATTGAAGAAGGAGAGACAGATATTGTGGTGGGAACTCAGATGATCTCTAAAGGTTTAGACTTTGATCATATTGAATTGGTGGCCATTCCTAAGGCAGATTCGATGTTATATGTTCAGGATTTCAGAGCCGAGGAAAGGGCCTATCAACTGATTACACAGGTTTCCGGGAGAGCGGGGAGAACCTCTGGAAAAGGGAAGATTTTAATTCAGACCTTCAATCCTGATCATCCCGTTTTTCAATTGATTAAAATGAATAATCCGGCCAAGGTCTATAAATACATTTTAACGGAAAGACAGAAATTCCACTATCCGCCGTTCACAAAACTCATCATGATCGAGCTGAAACACATTAAAGAAGACAAGGTAAACCGTGCTTCTCAGTTTTTAGGCTCTATTTTAAGAAAATATCTTCCAGAAGATTGTGTTTTAGGTCCTGAAAAAGCACCTATTGCAAGGCTTAATAATCTGTATCAGTTTCAGATTATGCTGAAGCTTCCGCGCGGTAAAAAGTATGAAGAATATAAGAAGCTGGTTTTACAAAGTATCACCGAGTTTGAAGAAATTACTGCTTATCAAAGTATTAAAAAACAGGTTTTAGTGGATTTTTAACACTTTTTAACAAACTTTATAGTGTTTTATAATAGTCTACTAAACTACTATATAACAATATTTTCTACTTTTGATCGTTGATTATATGTTTGGATTTTTAACTTTCAATTTAACCCATTGATTTTTAATTTATCCAAAATATAGCAAAATGAAAAAATAGATGGTAAACTTCAGAAAATATATTTCAAGCGCCGCGGTACTGGCTTCAGGATTTTTCCTGGCTCAGTCTACCGTATCTACGGTTCTATATTCTCAGGCTTATGACAATCAGAAGAGCAGTTTAAACTTACCTTCTCCCATCACTTCGATGGTAGAAAAAACTATTTTGTCGCCTAAAGAACTTGTAGACATTAATGTAAACACAATGATGGCAGATCCCGTGCTGAAAAATGCTACCTGGGGATTTGTAGTCTACGACCCGAAAACGAAGAAGGTAATTTCTTCGTACAACGAAACCACTCCCTTGGTTCCGGCTTCTACCACGAAACTTTTGACCACAGAAACAGCAATGAATATGTTAGGTGAGAACTACCGTTGGATGACGCAGCTGGAATATTCAGGAACAGTGGACGAAAATGGAGTTTTGGACGGAAATCTTTATATCGTAGGCAGCGGAGACCCTTCAATGGGAACCAATAAAGCAGGTGCCGCATCTTACAGAGATATTGTTTCTGACTTCGTGAGCGGAATTTCCCGTGAAGGAATCAAAAAGGTAAACGGTGATATTATCATTCAGACAGCGCTTTTCAAAGGTAACATTTCGAAGCTTCCGGAAAATGTTGTGTGGTTGGAAAATAATAATTACTATTTACCGGCTGGTACTACAAGAGAAATAAACCCAGCGAATGAAAAACTGATCGTAAAGAAAAATGGATTCTCTGCGGATAAGAAATTTTTCTATGTTTCGCCGTATAATAATCAGATGGTATATGCTGATAAATATGAAGGTGATGGGATTTTGACGACAAAATTACCGGATGCACCAGCTTATCTGGCGAATACTTTAAGAACTACTTTGGTGAAAAGCGGTGTAGCAGTGACCGGAAAAGTTACGCCTAAAATGACAGATGCTACGCCTGAAAGCAGAAAACTCGTTTCGGCATACAAATCTCCGACTTTGGGTGATATTATTTTTTATACCAATCAGCACAGTGATAATGGTTTGGCAGAAGCCTTGTTAAAAACAGTTGGTTTCCAGAGTTTGGGGGATCAAACCACTGAATCGGGCAGAAAAGTAGTGACCGGACACTTAAAAGATGAAGGTTTTGATATGTTAGGGCTAAATTACATGGACGGAAGCGGACTTTCAAGAGCGAATAACGTAACGCCGATTTCTCAGGTGAAGTTCCTGACTTCTTTAATGGATGAAAAATATTATCAGACCTATTTAACGTCATTGCCGATTGGCGGACAGTCCGGAACGTTAAAAAGAATGTTCCTGGGAACAGGGAACGGACAGGTTTTTGCTAAAACAGGTACTTTAAATAAAGTGAAAACTTTGGCAGGTTATCTGAAGACCAATTCTGGAAGAACACTGGTTTTCTCTCTAATGGTAAACAATTATGCAGGTTCTGTAGACATGGTAAAGAAAAGAATGGAAAAAATTCTTGAGCCGGCTTTGGATCTTTAAAAATATTTATTTAACAATATAAAAACCTTTTAATCATTGATTAGAAGGTTTTTTTTATCTTTGAGTATAATATTCTGAATATGAGAAAATTCTACTTTCTGTTTTTAAGTGTGCTTTCATTTCATCAATTGTATTCTCAGGATGAAAATATCGAAAGAAAAGCTTTGATTGAAAAGGAAATGAAGTCATTCACCCAAAAAATGATAACATACAACATCAATCCCAATACATTAAATTACGATTTACAATACCAGAGAATGGATGTGGCTCTGGATCCTGCACAATATCAAATTTCGGGTACCGTGACTTCTCATTTTAAACCAAATCAAAATATGAGCAGTATCTATTTTGATTTGACCAATGTATTAACCGTTACTCAGGTTCAGTATCACGGTACAAATCTGGCTTTTCAGCAGTTGGCAACGAAAGAGCTTAAAATAGATTTTCAGACATCAGTTCCGGCGAATGTAGTGGATTCTTTAACCATTCATTATTCAGGAGCGCCGGCAACCAATAACAATGCTTTTTCTACAGGTTCTCAAAATGGAAATCTCATTTTAGCCACTTTAAATGAACCTTTCGGAGCACAGGACTGGTTTCCGACAAAACAAAGCATGAATGATAAGATCGACCGGTTTGATTTTAAAATTACCACGCCCAATCAATACAGCGTGGCGGCGAACGGGAAGCTGATGTCTGAAACTTCGCTTCCTGATAATAAAAAACTGACTTTCTGGAGAACGCAGTATCCCATGGCGGCTTATCTGGTAGCTTTATCCATTACCAATTTTGTTAAGCTGAATGACACAATGGGAAATCCACCTTTCCCTTTTGTGAATTATCTTTATCCGACCACAGCGGGTAATTCCTCTGTTATGGCTGATATCAACTGGACAAAAGACATCATGGACGTATTTGAAACTTACTTTGGACCTTATCCTTTCAGAAATGAAAAATATGGCCACATGGAGTTTCATTACAACGGAGTTTGTATGGAGCATCAGACGATGTCTTCAATGTCAGGATGGAACAGGCCGGTAATTGCACACGAGCTCGCTCATCAGTGGTTTGGTGATAAAGTAACCTGTGGTGCCTGGAATGATATTTGGCTGAATGAAGGGTTTGCCACTTTCGGTGAGCATGTAGCCAGGGAAAAGCTGCTGCTTACCCATGCTGAATTTATGACTTATCTTGCAGGGCAGAAAGATTATATTACACAAGTTCCAACAGGAAGTACGTACGTTTCGGACGCCAACGCAGGAAATCAATCCTATATTTTCAATGGAAGGCTGTCATATGCAAAAGGAGGCTATATTTTGAGAATGATGAAATGGATCTTAGGTGATAATGCGTTTTATCAGGCTGTAAAAGAATATCATTCGAGACCGGATTTAGCATATAATTATGTGAAAACTTCAGACCTGCAGGCTTCAATGATGCAGTCTACAGGTAAAGATTTTACCGAATTTTTTAATGACTGGGTGTATGGTGAGGGATATCCGACGTATGATATCCGATGGGCGCAATCCGGGGCAAATCAGGCATTGACCTTTAAAGTTTCACAGACACAAAGTAGCCCAACAGTAAGTTTCTTTGAAATGCCTTTGCCGGTAAAAGTAAACGGAACTGGCGGCCAGGTGGCTTATCTTACATTAAATAATACCAGTAACAATCAATATTTTACCGAAGCCGTCTCATTTCCTGTCGCAAGCGTTCAGTTTAACTATGAATATCAGATGCTGGAAAGGAATTCTACGGTAACAAAAGATACAACGTTAGGAACAGCCGATGTAAGTCTTGAGAATTTTGCACTATATCCAAATCCTGCTAAGAATGAATTGTTTGTAAAAGGGATCAATAGATCAACAGAATATACGATTTATTTTGTGGATGGAAAACTGGTTGAAAAGGGAACATATCAACCCGGGAAATCAATTGACATTCAGAAATTAATTCCCGGAACCTATGTTTTTAAGATCAATGATAAAAATATTAAATTCCTGAAAAAATAAAAAGTAAATCGGTCAAATCCAAGGATTTGACCGATTTTGTTAAAAATTGTAGATAGGATAAAACGATAATAGAGATCTTTCTGATGAAAGCATGGCGTATAATAATTCCATAGTAAATTGTTTTTAGGATTAATATTTCTGATTTATATTTGAAAACTTTTCTGCCTTTTGATCGCTCGGTTCGCCTTTCGTGTGGCTTTTCTTACTTTAAAATTGAACCATTTGTTCTTAAAAACAGTTCTCATAACATTGTCAAAATGTCTGATCAAAACTAAATTTCTGAAACCTCTCCATTTTTCAATAAAACTTGAAGGTAAAGCTCTGATGGAAACGGAATACCCTTCCGTCTCATATTGAATATAATGCCACCAGCCGGATGGAATATAAAGGGTTTCGCCAGGTTTTATGATGGCCTCGTAACCGTCCAGATATTGTAAACCGGGAAATTCGTCATAGTCCGGTTCTTTAATATTGGTAATGCTGTGAAAATTATAAGGAAGTTTATACAGTAAATCCGATTGTTCCCAAGGAAAAAGCCAGATTCTTTTGATTCCCTGAAACTGTGTGATAAAAACATGCGACATATCAATATCCACATGATTTCTGGTGATAGAACCTTCGCCTCCGAAAAACATAAATGGCAGCCATTTTATAATTTTACCATTGGTAACATCGTTATAATGTAAGTCGTTCTTTAATTCCGGTTTTATACTCAATAAATTGAATAAAAAAAGACGATGCTCAGTAGGAGCAGTGGTAATCATATCTAAATATTTGGCGAAAGTGCTCTGTCCGACAGGTTTGCTTGCCACACGATCCAGTGATTCAATTTCACTACCGTAAATATTAACTTTATTGTCGCCCGCAATTTCTTTAAAGTAATCATAATTCCATTTTGTAAAGGCCGGACTTGCCGGTGCCACAAAATCTTTCATAATAACCGGTTTTGCAGGTTTCATGTAAGTGCTGAGGAAGTCTTTAGTCGAAATATTTTTAAGTTTTTGTACTGGTGATAATCTCATTTTCCTGAATTTAAAAGAACAAATATAATAATTAGTCTACTAAAACTATAGACTAATTGTGTTTTTCTGATGTATTTGATGGTTTCTAGTTTCTAGTTTCTAGTTTAAAGTTTTTGGTTTAAGGTTTAAAGTTTTTGGTTTAAAGTTTTTGGTTTTTGGAATTTTCTCTTTAATCAAATAATCTGCGTTATCTGCAAAATCTGCGAGAGCAAAAAAGCAGCATTATATATTGCCTGAAAGACTTTTGTACCAGAAAAAAGAGACATCAAATGCTTAAACCTCAGCGATCATCAGCATTAAAAATAGATCCTTTAATTCTGAAAGTTCAAATCAATTCAACCGGTTATCACAATAAAAATCATAATCGTGCTCAGTTTTGTTCGATTTTATTAAATTAGCATATCTAAAAAATTACTTACAATGATCTCTAAAAAGTATCTTGAAAACTTACAGAACGAACTTCAAAATATTGAGAACGACGGACTTTACAAAAGAGAAAGAATCATCACTTCTCAGCAAAGCGCAGAAATAGAAGCCAATGGAAAGAAGCTGTTGAACTTTTGTGCTAACAATTATCTGGGATTATCAAACCATCCGGAAGTCATGAAAGCTTCTCAGGATATGATTGAATCTCACGGTTACGGAATGTCTTCTGTTCGTTTTATTTGCGGAACTCAGGATATTCATAAGCAACTTGAACAAAAAATAGCCGACTTTTTAGGTTTGGAAGACACCATTCTGTATGCTGCTTGTTTTGATGCAAATGGAGGGGTGTTCGAACCTTTATTTACTGACGAAGATGCCATTATTTCAGATGAACTGAATCATGCTTCAATCATCGATGGGGTACGTCTTTGTAAAGCAGCAAGATACCGTTATAAAAATAACAATATGGAAGATTTGGAAGCTCAGTTAATAGCGGCTTCTGAAAAAAATCACCGTTTTAAGATCATCGTTACAGACGGAGTTTTCTCAATGGACGGAATTGTTGCTGATTTAAAAGGCGTTTGCGACTTGGCAGATAAATACGATGCTTTGGTGATGGTTGACGATTCTCACGCGACAGGTTTCATTGGAAAAACAGGTCGTGGAACGCATGAAGCCAATGAAGTAATGGGTAGAGTAGACATCATTACATCTACATTAGGAAAGGCTTTAGGTGGTGCTTTGGGAGGATTTACTTCCGGTAAAAAAGAAATCATCGATATGCTGAGACAGCGTTCAAGACCTTATTTATTCTCCAATTCATTAGCTCCGGGAATTGTGGGGGCAGCGTTGAAAGTGTTGGATATGATCTCTGATGATACTTCGCTTCGTGATCAGGTAATGGAAAATGCAGAATACTTCAGAACGGAAATGAAAGCAAAAGGTTTTGATATTCCTGACGGAGACGCGGCCATTGTTCCGGTAATGTTGTACGATGCACCTTTGGCTCAAAAAATGGCAGAAAAACTAATGGATGAAGGAATTTACGTCATCGGATTCTTTTATCCTGTGGTACCAAAAGGAAAAGCAAGAATCAGAGTTCAGCTTTCTGCAGCTCATACCAGAGCGCACTTGGATAAAGCGATTGCTGCTTTTGAAAAAGTAGGAAAAGAACTGAATGTGATTTCTTAAAAATAAAATAGCTCTACAATTGTAGAACATAGCAGGATTTCTTATATTTACAGAAATCCTGTTTTTTTATGAATAAAATAATTCTCTTTTTGTTTCTAATTTTAGTGATTTCATGTAAAACTAAAATGAATCAATATATTCTAACCGATGATCAACACAAGAAAAGACATGGCAAATGGAAGGAAGAATATTCCGCCGACGATGGAAAACTTACCGCCATCGGAAAATACAATAAAGGCGAAAAAGTAGGAAAGTGGAAGATCTATCTCGGAAACCAGCTTTACGAAAAAAATAAAGTCCGAAAAGATATCACGAAGATCAAAAGATATTTTCCCGATGGAACGCTTATGGAACGCGGACAAACGAAGCTGGACATTTCAGTAAACGAGCGCCATTGGTATTATTTCGGTGACTGGAAATATTTCAGTAAAGAAGGCAAACTTTTATACATTAAAACTTTTTATCGAAACCAAAAAGCAGACAGTGTTTCTTATGCGAAATAGTTTTTATCAGTAGCTTTTTCCGGCTTTCGCTACTCGCTTTTTTAAGATTCTGGCGAGCCTAAAGGCTCGCCAGAATCTTAAAAAGAGCTCAAACATGCCGCTCAATCCGGGCTAGGAAATGGTTGTTTCAATTCAATATTTGTCGTTTTTAAGATAAGTGAATAATCTTTTTATAAGTAGACCATTATTTTAGGTTTAGATTCAAAAGAATAATGAATTCTAAACATAAAACAACAAAGACAATATTTATTCTATTTTCTATCAAATATTTTTATCATTAACATTATATTTGCCATTATTTTTTTCAAATGCTTTACACTATAATAAAAGCGCTTCATATTATCTTTATGGTAAGCTATTTTGCGGGGATTTTCTATCTCGTGAGAATTTTTGTTTATTATAAAGATACCGATGAATTTCCCGAGGAAAAGAAGAACATTTTGAGGGAACAATATACATTCATGGCGAGAAGGCTATGGAATATCATTACCGTTCCGGCCGGCGTAATCATGGCGGTTTGTGGCTTGGTGATGATCTTTTTAAACCCCGGACTGATGAAGATGCCCTGGTTTCATTTAAAACTAACCTTCCTGATCGGTCTGGCGATTTACCATTACTGGTGCTGGAAGAAGGTTTTAAAACTAAAAGAACTCAACGGAAATACACTCGAAACAGCCAATATAAAACTAAGACAAGCGAACGAAATCGCAACCTTCATTTTGTTTCTGGTGGTCTTCACGGTGATCTTAAAATCTCAGGTCATTGAATATTGGTGGCAATTAATCACCGGATTTTTCGTTTTGGTATTTTTAATCATGATGACGGTGAAATTGGTTAACAAGAATAAGAAAAAGTAATGATTTGGTTGCTGGTTAACCGTTTATAGTTGTTGGATGAGAAATCTAACAAAGATCAACCAACAACAATCAACATTTGATAATAAAACTATGATTGCAATTTTTAAAAAAGAACTTTGGAGTTACTTTGGAAACTGGAGCGCGTGGATCATCATTGCCGCATTCAGTTTAATAAGTACTCTTTTTTTGTTTTTTTTCGATAACGATTCCAATATTTTCGAAATCGGACTCGCTTCTCTACAAAGCTATTTTGTATTAGTTCCCTGGTTGCTGATGTTCATCATTCCGGCACTTTCCATGAAAACTTTTGCGGAGGAGCAACAAACGGGAACCTTAAACTGGCTTTTTTCTCAACCTCTGAAAGTTTCAGATCTGGTATTTGGAAAATTCCTTTCCGTTTGGGTAGTCGGGATTTTATGTCTTATTCCTTCATTAATTTACCTTTACACCGTGTACGTTTTAGGTGTTCCGGAAGGAAATATTGACTTGGGGATGACCTTCGGAAGCTATTTCGGACTGATTATTCTGATCGCAACATTCTCAGGAGTCGGGATTTTAGCCTCTTCGCTGTCTCAGAATCAGATTATGGCTTATTTGTTGGGCGTTTTCATGTGTTTCATCATGTATTTCGGAATCGAACAGCTGGCAAGTTATAAACTATTGGGAAGTGCAGACTTTATTCTTCAGAATATCGGATTTTACCAGCATTTCTTAGGTTTTACAAGAGGTTTGATCGATTTTAAAGATATTGCGTATTTCGTTTTTGTTATCGGTCTTACCTTAGCATTGTCCAATCATTTTATCAATAAAAAGAAGTAGAATTATGAAGAAGATATCATTCAAATCTCCATTAGGAATTTTACTGTTTGTGATCCTTCCCTTAGCTATTATTTTAGCCGTTACCGGAATTCGATTGGATTTAACAAAAGAGAAAAGATACACCCTTTCCGATAATACCGTGAAAGTACTGGAATCTGTGAAAAAACCAGTAACGGTGGAAGTTTATCTTGAAGGAGATTTCCCTGCGAGCTTTAAACAGTTGCAGAGTGAAACGAAATTTATGTTGGAAAATTTCAGAAAGATAAATCCCAAAATAGATTTTAAATTTATTGATCCCATTAAAACCAAAATGTCGAAAGACAGCCTGATGGCCATGGGAATGCAGCCTTCCGTTCTTCCGGACATTAAAGACGGGAAAGTTTCGCAAATCGTTCTGTTTCCTTATGCGGTGGTAAAATACGGAAGCAATGGCGTTTCTATTCCGTTGGTGGTACAGCAGACAGGAATTGATGCTGATGAACAGTTGAGAAAGTCAATTGAAAATCTGGAGTATAATTTTGTTTCAAATATTAAAAACATCGCAGTTGATAAGAGAAAAAAGGTCGGAATCTTGGTGAATCAGGATGAATTAAGTCCTGAGGAATTTCAAGGTTTTATGCATCTGGCTTTAGAAAATTATGATGCCGGACCTGTTATTCCTAAAAATCAAACGGAGCTTACATTGGCGGATGTTCCTTTATTGAAGCAGATGAGCGCTTTGGTGATTGCAAAGCCGAGAAAAGCATTTACAGACAATGAAAAAGTGATTTTGGATCAATATATCATGAACGGCGGGAAAACGCTTTGGATGATTGATGCCGTCAACGCTGAAATGGATACCCTGATGAGGTCACAAAAAGTGATGCCGTTCCCGGTAGATATTAATATGACCGACTTTTTCTTTAACTACGGATTAAGAATCAACCCGGCGCTGGTAAAAGATGTAAAGAAATTTGCTTTGCTGAAGCTGGTAACGGGCGAAGTAAGCGGAAATCCTCAGTTTACGACTCTTCCATGGCCGTATTATCCGTTGGGAATTGCTGAAAATGACCATCCGATCACAAAAAATATCAATCCGGTAAAATTTGAATTTCCGACTTCCATTGATACATTGGGTGGAAGAAAAAATATCAAAACAAAGGTTCTTTTCGAATCGAGTGAAAGAACTTTATTGAAGCAGGTTCCGAATTATGTGGAATTGAAAGAGGTCGCAAGCGTAGACAGCCTTGGACAAATGGAAAAGCCAAGTACTCCGAAGATCTATGCGGTGGCTTTGGAAGGTAAATTCAACTCTGCGTATGCTTCGAGAATTGAAAGAAAAGGATACCCGAATTTTAAAGATTCAAGTCCTGAAAATAAAATGATCGTCATCGCAGATGGTGATGTGGGGCGAAATAAAATTGTAAAAGGTGAAGCGCTACCTTTGGGCGTCGATCTAATGACCAACGAGCAGTTCGGAAACGAACAATTCCTGAGAAACGCATTAGATTATCTGTTGGACGACAGCAATTTGATTGATCTCAGAAACAGAAATATCGAAGAAAGACTTCTCGACAGACACCGGATCAACGATGAGAAAAGCAACTGGCAGTGGTTTAATTTGCTGCTTCCGCTCGTCATCATCGGGATTTTAGGAGGTTTGTTCTTCTGGTTGAGAAAGAAGAAGTTTGGATAAAAATAGAAAAAGAGAAGTTTTAGGCTTCTCTTTTTTGTTATGTGATATTTAATTATTTAAATTCCGAAAGTAAATCATTAGAGTCAGTAATTCTATCGTTTTTAGAATCTTCTAAGGACTCATCAATTCTATTATTTAGTCATTCCTTAAAAACCAAGTAATATTTTGATTATCAGTTTTATGCACTTATATTTCGTAAAAAATCGTTGTAAAAAATTGCAATAAATTGTATTTTTAGGATATAAAAAGTGGCAAAATGTTAGGCAAAATAAGAGAGGATTTACAGCAGAATTTATTCAAGACCAGGCTTACGGAGCTTATTAATATGGAGCATCCGGTGGTAAAATTAGCTGGGGAGATTTCCTGGGATAAAATGGAGTCAGAGTTTGAGAAATTATTTTCAGAAAACGGAAGACCTTCTATTGCTATCCGTAAAATAGCAGGAATGCTTTTGCTCAAGGAAATGTTTAAAGAAAGTGATGAAAGTGTAATAGAGAGATGGATTGAGAATGCGTATTGGCAATATTTTACCGGAGAAACCTTTTTCCAGACAGAGCAGCCTTTCGATCCGAGCAATTTTGTACACTTCAGAAAAAGAATTGGAGATAAGGGTTTGGAATTTCTTTTGGGACAAAGCGTTTCTCTCCATCCCAAAGCCAAAACAGAAGATGAAGTTCAGGTAGATACGACGGTTCAGGAGAAGAACATTACCTTTCCTACCGATGCCAAATTAGCAAAAAAAGTAATCGACAATTGTAGAAAAATAGCAGAAAAAGAGAGCGTTGTACAAAGACAAAGCTACAGAAGAGTGAGCAAACAATTATTGCGGGACGCTTTTTTTGGACATCATCCCAGAAGACAGAAGAAGGCAAAAATGGCGAGGAAAAAGCTCAGGACGATTGGTAAAAGAGTTCTTCGGGAATTGGAAAGAAAACTTCCTAAAGATGTTTTGAAAGGCTACGAAGACGTTTTTAAAATTTACCTTAAAGCACTCACCCAAGAACGTACCACGAAAGATAAAATTTACAGTCTTCACGAGCCACAAGTTGCGTGTATTGCGAAAGGAAAATCGGGAAAAGCATACGAGTTTGGGACAAAAGTAGCAGTAGTAAGAGGTCGGAAAACAGGGATCATCAGCTCGGTAAAGAGATTTTCTGGCAATCCTCACGATAGTAAAACTCTTGAAGAATCATTGGCACAGAGTGAGAGGGTAAGAAAATCCGTTGGCGGAACAAGACCTACGAAAGCCACTACAGACAGAGGATTTAAAGGAATCAAAGAAGTGGAAGGAACAGCAATTTTGCTTCCCGCAAAAAAAGAAAAAACAAAATATGGGCAACAAGTAGCCAGATTAAGATTCCGGGCAAGAGCAGCCATAGAACCTTGTATCTCTCATTTAAAAAGAAACCACTCCTTAGGATTAAACTTCCTGAAAGGAGTGGCTGGAGATATTAATAATGCATTATTAGCAGGGATTGGATACAATTTGAAGATGAGATTGAATCAAATCAAACAACAAATTCTTCTTTGGCTCGAACTTGTTCTCCGAATCTTTTTAGGCAAATATAATTTTCAAAGTCAAAAAACAGCTTTTTAAGGAGCGACTATTTAATTCTTCAAGAGAAAATGGAGTTAAATCATTCTCATTATAAATCAAAATCTTTTCAAGACGAGAAATCAATTCCTCACTTTGAATTTTCAGAAATTCCTCAATAAATTTTAATTTCCTTGTTTGAATATCCATGAGTGATATATTTAAATCAAAATTACCTATTTAATTTTAAACTAGTTATTTGAATATATAAAAGGCAAATTAATAATATCAATCACTTTTTCGCCTGTATTATTTTTTCCTGCTTCCCAAATGATGTTATCAGTAGCTTTTCCCGCAGCTTTTTTTACTTCATTATTAAATATTTCATTGCTTCCGTAAGTGGAAATATTAAGAACATTTCCTTCTGAATTGATTTTTAAAATAATCTTTGTTTTCAGATTTTTTCCAATAGATTGAATCGCTGATTTATCCAGATTTTTCTTTACATTTTCAAGAAAAACTTTATTTCCTTTAGGATATTGTGCCGGAAAAGCAATTGTCGGAGGAGCGGGAACCGATTGATCCTGTGGCTAGCGAGACTCAAATTTGTCTATTGCCTTTTCTTCATTTTTATTTTGAGCGAAAGCGATTCCAAATGTAAAAACAAATATTACCAGAATTAGTTTTTTCATGATTTAAGTTTAGTTTCTCAAATATAAATAAATAGCTGCAAAATATTCATAAAGCAAAAAATTAAATCTAAACTTTAAAATTTACTTTTTTATTGTTTTGTATTCCGTTTTTCATCGGTCATACCAATAGGATTTTGTCTTGTATCAAATATATCATTGATGACAATGCAATCAGAATCTATCTTATAGATAATTTTATAATTGCTGCTGAGAATATATCGATGTTGTTGATTTAGTTTCTCAAGACATAATTCAATTTGACCAGATTTAGGATTTTGAATTAATTGTTTTGTGGAATCAAGGATTTGTTTTCGAATTTTATGAGCTACTTTTCTATTGACTTTATTAGCGTAATAATCAAAAATGCATTTCAAATTTTCAATGGCAAAGTCAGTCCAGATAATGTTCATTGATTACCAATTTGCAGATTGATTTTCTAAGTCTTCCTGACTTTTAAATCGACCGTTTTTTAAGTCCTCTTCTGATTTTTCAATGCGACTCATTAAAGTTTCCATGGTAAATGGAGTGAATTCAGAATGATCTTCTTTCTCTAATTTAGATAAAATATATTCCTCGATTTTCTCAAAGAAACTTTCGTCCTGAAGTTGAGCAAGATAGGTGATGAGATTTAATTTCCTTGTTTGAATATCCATGACTGATATATTTAAGTCAAAATTACAAATTAATTTTTAATGAAAATAATCAATTAAACAACCTCCTAAACTCCCCCGGCGACTGATTAGTCTTCTGTTTAAACAACTTACTAAACGACTGCGGATGTTCAAATCCCAGTTCATAAGCAATTTCACTTACAGAAAGACTTGTTGTGCTCAGACGTTCTTTTGCCATATCAATGATTTTGTTCTGAATATGCTGCTGTGTATTTTGTTGGGTATGAATTCTCAACAAAGTTCCCAGATAATTGGGTGAAATATTCATCTGTTCGGCGATGGATTTTACAGAAGGAATCCCGTTGTCGAGAAGATTTCCGCTGTCAAAATATTGCGAAAGAATTTCCTCAAATTTTTCCAACAGTTCATGACTTGATTTTTTTCGCGTAAAAAACTGTCGCTCATAAAAACGATCAGCATAAATCAGAAATAATTCAAGTTGGGCAACGATCAATTCCTGGGTAAATTTATCAATATTCGTCTGGTATTCCTTTTCAATATTTTTAAATAAATCAACAATAATTTTCTCCTCTTTATCAGATAAAAAAAGTGCTTCATTAATCTGATAACTGAAAAATTCATAAGACTTTATTTTCTTAATCAGAGAGGTTCCCCAAAGAAAATCAGGATGAATCAGCAATAAATATCCTGTTGGTTCCACTTCAACATCAGGTTTCATTTCCAGACTTAAAAACTGAAGCGGAGAAACGAAACACAGCACGCCGGAATCAAAATCATATTGCTGCTGACCATAATTAAACTTTGCATTAACATTCCGTTTCAAACCAATCGAATAAAAATTTTGTATCCATTTCAGTTCAACATCATTCACAGGATAATGCACCTTACTGTAATCTATCAGGCTGATCAACGGATGTTCAGGATTCGGAAGGCTACAGAAAGCATGAAAATCTGAGATGGAATTAAAACGAAATGTCTCTTTCATAATAGCTAAGTTATTTAATTAATTTGAATGTTGAAGAGAAATACGAATAGAAGATCCTTCGACAGGCTCAGGATGACAGATGCTACTCCCAATCGCCGTAATAGAGACGAATAGTTTTTCAAGGGGGGCATACTGAACTCTAAGCAGTCGAAGGCTCTCTAATTTTGAATAAGTTTCAATAGAATTAAATCCCTGTAGAAACCGTCAGGCTTTCCCAAGCCTTTGCATCTTTAGTAATCGCATCGATTTTGTTACTTAAAAATTCTTGAGTTTCAATTCCTAATAAAAAATGAACCGGAGGATTCTGCTCTTTACTCATTGCAATCAGTGCTTCTGCTGCTTTTTCAGGATCGTTAGGTTGATTTCCGTTGATCTCGTTAAGGTGAGCACTTTCAGAATGTCTTGCAGATTCATAAGCTTTGATGGAATTGGCGGGTGTTCTCACAGAATCCTTATTCAAGAAATCTGTACGGAAATATCCGGGATAAACAACCGTTGCATGAACTCCGAATAATCTTGCTTCTTCCGCCAAAGCTTCTGTAAATCCGGCAACCGCGAATTTTGTAGAACAGTAGATTCCCCAACCCGGAAAGTTCCCTGAATATCCTCCAATTGATGATATATTGAAGATGTTACCTGATTTTTGCTCGCGAAGATAAGGCATCGCGTTTCTAATGACGTTTAAGCTTCCGAAAACATTTACCTCATAATTGGCTCTTGCTTCCTCATCAGTAAGTTCTTCCAGAGTTCCCAATTGCCCATAACCTGCGTTGTTGACAATCACATCTATTTTTCCGAAGTGTTGTACTGTCTTTTCAATGGCCGATTTTACGTCATTGTTATCGGTGATATTTACGTTTAGCGGTAAAAAATACGCTGAAGTTTCGCTGATTGCAGAGATTAAAGAATCAACATTACGGCTTGTTGCTGCCACATAAAATCCTTCTGATAGTAATTTCTTCACCAATTCAAATCCTAACCCTTTTGAAGCTCCTGTCACGAACCATACTTTTTTTGTTTCCATTTTTAAATATTTTTTGTTTTAAATGATGGTACAAAGATGAGGAGGTAGGAGATGGAAAAAGTAGCTCAATCAATGAAGGATGTGTTCGAATCGTGGATGAAATTATTATTTTTTTTTATTCGAAATAAATAACGAATACTCTTTATTTTAATTGATTAAGTGTTAAATAGGGGGCTTTTTTAATATTTCTTTTGTAATTGACTCGTAATTTACTAATAAAAGATATAATAAATTCTAATTACTTGTTTTCTTGTTAGTTAATTAGCATATTTTAATAAATATTAAAATATAGTTTGAGTAATTGTAGAATATTTAACATATTTGCATGAAATATTTATTAAATTATGTTAATATGAATGTGAAATTAAAAGTGTTATCAACCGCTGTTGTTTTTTTTACAGGCCAATCTGTAATGGCACAGATCGATTCAACAAGGACAAAGACGAAGGATATTGATGAAGTGATCATTGTTGCATACGGTACGCAGAAAAAAGGTACTGTAACTGGATCTAATGTTCAGGTAGATTCTAAACAGATTGAAAATCGCCCTATTTCCAATGTTTTGCAAGCGCTTGACGGTGCAGGTGCGGGTATTCAGATCGCGGCAGGTTCTGGTCAGCCTGGTGAAGGGTCTTCCATCAGAATTAGAGGAACAGGTTCTTATCTTGTTTCCAACGAGCCTTTGATTATTGTAGATGGGGTTCCTTTTCCCGGAGATCTTAACTCGTTAAATCCTAATGATATTGAAAGTTTGTCGGTTTTGAAAGATGCTTCTTCAACGGCTCTTTACGGGTCGAGTGCTGCAAATGGTGTTATTATGGTAACCACTAAAAGAGGAAAAAAGAATTCTTCTCGATTTACACTTAGTTCAAGTACGGGTATTGTGAGCAGATTTGTGCAGGAATATGATAGAGTTGGCCCTGCGGATTATTATGTGCTTGCTTGGGAGGCTATGCGTAATGGAAGACGAACGAGTTTTCCTACTGAATCATTAGCAACTTCGAATCTTTGGGCAACAAATAATTTGATTTCAGGAAATTTGAAAACGAATGTGTATAATGTTGCAAATAATCAATTGGTTATTGATGGTGTGCTCAATCCCGATGCTAGATTAAAGTACAATGATTTTGATTGGGCAAGCCCATTGATAAATGTAGGACTTAGGCAAGATCACAGCATAAGTTTTTCAGGGGGAACTGACAAGAGTACTTTATTTAGTTCATTAGGGTACACAAAAGAAGATGGATATGTGGCTAAGTCAGATTTTGAGCGTATAAATTTAAGAATCAATGCAGATTCTCAAGTAAGAGAGTGGCTTAAAATAGGAACAAGCTTAAACGGAAGCATTACCAATCAGGGGCTTGCGGTGAATGGTGCTGATAATAATTCTTCTTATGCGAATCCTTATGCATGGACCCGTGGGATGGGACCTATTTATAGTCCTTATCAGCATGACCCTGTAACAGGAGAAAGACTATATGATCTTGATGGAAATGTTTTATATGATAATGGTGCTTTAAGAGGACCCGATGCTGCTGTTGGAAGAAATGTTGTTTGGGAAACTTTATTAAATAGTGATAGAACAAACGGATACAACCTTCAATCTAATGTGTATGCAGAATTTAAACTGTTGCCAGAGTTAAAATTCAGGACTAATGGAGCTTATAATTTTAATGGTACTTTAAATAAGACCTATGGAAATAATTTAATTGGTGATGCATTGGGAATTGGTTCTGCTTCCAGAACAATGTACTTGACAAGAGATTTTACATGGAACCAGATTCTAACCTACGATAAGCATTTTGGAAGTCATGCAGTAACTGTTTTAGGAGGTCATGAAAATTTTAGTTATAAAAGAGATTATCTTTATGGCTATAAGAGAAATCAGGTACTAGATAATTTTTATGAACTGGGCAACTTTATAGAGAATACAACGAGTAACTCTTACCTTAGAGAAAGGACAAAAGAAAGCTGGTTTTCGAGAGTCAATTATAATTATGAAGAAAAATATCTTGTTGAAGGGTCAATAAGATGGGATGCTTCTTCTCGTTTTGCGACGGATGTCAGATGGCAGTCGTTTTGGTCTGCAGGAGCAGGGTGGGTAATTTCAAAAGAAAATTTCTTAAAGGACAGCAAGTTTTTGAATTTTTTAAAGTTAAGAGGATCTTATGGTGAAGTGGGTAATGATGCTCTGGATTCCAATTATGCATATCAAACTCAATTCTCTTTCAATTATAATAATGGCAGTGAACCAGGAGTATTATTAACTAAAGTAGGAGATCCACTTGTTACTTGGGAAACTAAAGCACAATCGGATGTGGCTGTTGAATTTGAATTACTTAACAGAAGAGTACGCGGTACTGTTGAATATTACAATTCGGAAACAAAAGATTTACTTTTTCCATTTCAAACACCTATAAACGGGGGAATACCAGGAAATAGTATCGATCAAAATGTGGGGAACTTAGTGAATAAAGGCTATGAAATTACCCTAAGTGCAGATATTATAAAAAAACAAAATCTGAAATGGACGGTCTCCGTGTATGGTACATCATATAAAAATAAAATTACCCGTCTTTCTCAGGAAGAGTTTATTAATGGGACCAAAAAATTAATGGTAGGTAAGGATATGTATGCGTTTTGGTTGAGATCGTGGTATGGAGTAGACTCTGCTGATGGATCACCATTGTTTGTTTTAGATCAGGATCTTTATCCTAATACTGCAGCCTCGGATGTACGAACGGTAAATGGAGTATTGGTAACGACTAATCAGAATAAAGCGAAGTATGAGTATCATGGCTCTGCAATCCCTGATTTTTTTGGTAATTTTTCTACTACTTTGAACTTTAGAAATTGGGAGTTCGCTGCCTCATTTAATTATCAGATTGGAGGTAAGATTTATGATTCTAATTATGCAAGCTTAATGGATGCCTATCCACAAGGTGGTGCCTCTCATGTTGATGTTAAAAATAGATGGACTACTCCAGGGCAAATTACTGATGTACCTGTTTTAAATTCTGTGACGGCAACAGCTTCAGGAGCTGCCTCGTCAAGATGGTTGGTGGATGCTAGTTATTTGATGTTAAGAAATGCTTCTATAGGATATAATTTTAATCCAGAGATTGTAAAATCTGTAGGAATTAACAACTTAAAACTATTTGTAAGCGGAGAAAACCTTTGGGTAACAAGTAAAAGAAAAGGACTGGAGCCATATTCTACTTTCAATGGTACTGTTACCAATAGATATTCACCGGCAAGAATTATCACTTTCGGTTTAAGTACAACTTTTTAATTTAATCAAAATGAAATTTATCAATAATAAAACACTTTTAATTTCAGGACTTTCTGTGTTAAGTATTCTTTCTTCATGTGAAAGGGAAGATTTAGAAAAGGACCCTACAGAGTCCGCTAGTGAAGAACTCGTAACTTCAAATATTGAAAATCTTACGGTTGCATTAAATGGAATGCACAGAAATATGTATTACAGACAGAACTCCAGCCAAGGGCAAAATGGAAATACGGGAGTTATGATCTATATGGATGTAATGGGAGAAGATATGGTTTTTCCTTCTACAGGAAATAACTGGTTTGTATCTACTCTGAGATGGCTGGATAGTAATAATGCAACTTCGAGTAATTTATTTTATCCTTATGATTTTTATTATGGACAGATAAGAATTGCGAATATTATTTTAAAGGCTACACCGAATGTTGTTGCTGCACAGAGTGATAAAGATAAGGTGATGGGTGAGGCATATGCTTTCAGAGCATTTTCGTATTTTATGCTTACTCAGATTTATGCGAAGAGATATGTGGCGGGGACTACAAATTCACAGCTAGGTGTACCTTTGAGACTTGATAATTCTTGGAATCCAATACCTAGATCTTCTGTCGAAGAGGTTTATACATCTATTAATTCAGATTTAGAAAATGCTTATACTCTTTTATCTGGGAAATCAAGAACTAATAAGTCTCATTTTAATGAGAATGTAGTAAGAGGATTAATGGCGAGAGTTGCTTTAGTACAAGGCAAATATTCTAATGCAGCAACTTATGCAAAACAAGCGAGACAAGGTTTTAATCTGATGAGTAATGCGGAATATATGTCAGGTTTTAATTCTTATGATATTTCAGAATGGATTTGGGGATATAAACCGACTGAAGCTACTACTGATTTCTTTGGTAATTTTATGGCGTATATGTCTAGAAATTATAATTCAACACAGATAAGACAGGCACCTAAGGTCGTAAATAATTTGTTGTACTCAAAATTTCCTACAACGGACGTTAGAACTCAGCTTATAGATCCTACAGGTGAGCATCCAGAATTAAATCTGCCCGCTACCTTTAATTTATTTCCTTATACTTCCAAAAAGTTTCTTTCTGTAGATAATACCGGAAATATAGACAGTGATACAAGTTTAGGAGATATTCCGTTTATGAGATCTGCGGAAATGTATCTGATAGAAGCAGAAGCATTAGCTAAAGATGGTAGAGAGGCCGAATCTAAAGTAGTATTTAACGAATTTACAAAAAATAGAAATCCTTCCTATACCGGAGCTACAACAACTGGAGCCAACTACATAACTGAAGTTCTTACGAGTAGAAGATTAGAACTTTGGGGTGAAGGTTTTAGATTTCTGGATTTAAAAAGACTAGACCTACCTTTGGACAGGACTGGTGCAAATCATGTGTCTTCGGTTACGAATAATTTAAGTACAGTACCTGCTGGAGATAAGAGATGGACATGGCTAATTCCACAAGCAGAAATTAATGCTTCTCAAGGCCTTGTTGTACAAAATGAATTGTAGTTTTACAATTAAATAAAGATTTAACAATTCTAATATATTAATGAAAGTTGTCGGAGCTACTCTGGCAACTTTCTGTATTTATAAAAGCTTCTCGAAAAAATGTAGTGTGGCATTGAGTGAAATTTCAATAAAAAAAGAGAAACCCGAAAGTCTCTCTTTTATAAAATAGCCTTGAAAAACTACCAAGGGCTAATTCCAATTTCATCCTCAATATCATTACTGAAATACTGTCCGGTGGGGGCATTTTCACCGGTTAATGTATGTTTGATGATAAAAGAGGCTGCACTTTCTACAGAGCCTGGTCCGTTATGGCCGTTGAAATCGGTGGCCGTATAACCGGGGTCGATGACATTTACTTTGAAAGGCAAATCTCTTAATTCATACGCAAGAACGATGGTATAAGCATTCAATGCGGATTTTGAGGGTCCGTAAGCAGCATTTTTCACATGATAATACTTCCATTTCGGATCGCTGTGTAGTGTTAAGGAACCCAATCCTGAAGTAATATTACTGATTCTCGGACTGTCCGATTTTTTAAGCAAATCTAAAAATGCCTGAGTAACATTGATAACTCCAAAGAAATTGGTCTCAAAAACCTCTCTGATATTTTCTACGGAACCTTCGGTCGCGGTTTGAGGAATAGCACCTAACACTCCTGCATTATTGATCAGAATATCTAATTTTTCTTTCTCGTTTTCAATACTATTTTTTGCTTTTGAAATTGATTCTGGGTTGGTAACGTCGATTTCAATTGCTTTAATATTTTGATATCCTTTTTCAACTAAATCTTTTACGACTTCTTCACCTTTTGCAAGATCTCGGCTTCCTAAATAAATGAATAATCCCTTTTCTGAAAGTTGCTTTGCGGTTTCCAGACCAATACTTCTGTTGGCTCCGGTAATAAGTACTGTTTTCATTTTCTTATTTTAAATTGATGATGTAAAATTCCGTCAATAAAACAAGGTGGCATTTGCCATTTGACAAAAAGAGAGTTTTTTGGCTGTAAGTTGGGAGATGGAAGAGGGAGGTTTAATAAAGACGGTGTATTTTTGCGCTGTTAATGAACTTCCAGCTTCCATCTCTCAGCTTCCTACAATGTAATATTCTTCCTGATTCTGCTTAAGGAAGATTGCGTCACGCCCAGATAAGAGGCAACATATGAAAGCGGAATTCTGTTGACCGCTGTAGGATAGATCTCTAAAAATTTCAAATACCGCGTTGTCGCATCTTCCGAAACCAATGGACTTCTTCTTTCCACTTTCTGAATCAAAGCTCGTGAAATAATTTTATGAACAATGGCATCAAACCCTACAATGGTTTGTAATAATTCCAGCCAGTCTTTTCTTTGAAAAACAACCATCTTGCAATCTGTTACGGCCTGGACATAGGCACTTGAACAAATTTGATTATCAAAACTTTCAAGATCTACCACCAGATTGTTCTCTTCAATAAAATATTTGGTGATTTCTTCACTTTTATTGTTATAGTAACAGACTCTAAGAATTCCTTCAATCACAAATCCTACCTGTTTGGCCACTTTTCCGGCTTCAGAAAAATATTCTTCCTTGGAAAGTGTTAATTCTGTTGCTTTACTGGCAATGAAATCCTTCTGTTGTGGGTTCAGGTTCCCGAATCTCAGGATAAAATCAAACAATTCTTTCATATACGCAATTTAAGCAAAGATTATTTATCAACATTTGCCATTTGGTAAAAAACAAAAAGAGAAACTCTAAAGCTTCTCTTTTGATTGTTATTAATAAACCTGTTTAAACTTAATATCAGAATCTTATTCTTTAATAAATTTTGAACTTAAATTACCAATTTTATAGATATAATTTCCTGTAGTAAGGTTTTCGACATGTAAAGAAATTGTTTCTTCACTGTTGGAAAAAGATTGAGCTAAAACCAGTTTTCCCGTAACATCAAAAACTTCTACTTTATTAAAGTTGTTCTTAGGATTTGTAACTTTTAAAGTAGTTTTTGCAGGATTTGGAAATGCTACTAACTTATTTTTGGCATTCATAATTTCCTTATTGGCAAGCACAGAAGTAGGTAGAGTATAAACTTCTGTTTGCGCTGTAATTTCGTTACGAGCCTGTAATTTATTCACATTGTCAATAGGGTCATGGTAGATTTTAAGATATTCCATTCTGTATTCTCCGGGAAAATCTTTAATAATGATTCCATCTTCATCAATGATCTGCATTTTACTTGCCGGGCCATTGAGATTTTGGTAGAATACGATAAACTCCAGTTTGTCATTTGTATTGAATAAATACTTGGAAATAGGATATTGATAATCTTCAGGGAAAGAAGTATAGGTATAGCCTGTAGGTATCGTTAGATTTAATGTTTTTAAAAGAGCGAAATCAGAATTGTAAATTTTGATAGATGGTGTATTTTCATTCTGAGAGCAGTAATATAGCTCGGTATCATTGCTGTAATTTGCAAAAATTTCATCCTGAGGAAAGGTGTGTTCCAAGGTGATTTGTCCAAAAGATAGGCTCGCTGTGAATAGAGCAGCAGAAAATAAAAGTTTTCTCATGATTATTGATATATGATTATTTAAATTTAGAAAATTGAAGAATGCTGGTTGTAGAATTTTATCATTTTAAGATAGTGTTTTTTTAAGACTGCTAAAATAAAGAAAAATGTATTGTAATTATGAATGGTTGATGTTAATTTTTCAATAAACAAAAAAGAGAAACCTGAAAGCTTCTCCACATATTGTTAATTCTGCAAAATAGGGATCAGATGTTCCCAATTCAGCTGTTTAGCGTAATCTAAAGCTGTTTTTCCGTTGTTTGTTTTTAAATCTTTATCAGCACCGGATTCCAGAAGAACTTCTACAGAGCTTAGATTTCCGGCAATGGTTTCTCTATGGAGCATTGATAATCCTTCATCATCTACATTTGTCAGTTCATTCGGATAATCTTTTAAAAAAGTAATAAAACTTTCCTTCATATTCTTGCTCATCGGATGTTCAGTCAGGTTTTCAGGATGTTCCGTTTGCTCGTAAACCACTTCAATATGATTAAAATCTCCAAAATCAAGCCCCCACATGGCATCGTGCTCTTGGATTTCTTGGTCAGACTTCATATCGGCGCGCATTTTATGAATTGTAAATCCTCCGTATGCTTTTGGAATCCGCTCTTCTGAAGACGAAAATAATTTGGAAAGACCTTTGGGTTTTTTAGCAGGTGGCGTCATTGCGAAAAGCCAGTCGCTGATCTCATTCAAAGGAATTTCAAAATAATCACCTGCCTGAATACTGCTAAGATTATTGGGTTCATTAATGAGGTAGCCTTTCACGGTATCTCCATTAAAATCAATATCATTGATCCACATATGTTCAACGGTTTCTTCTCCGGTTTCGGGATGTTTTTCAGAAAAAGAAGTTTTTACACAGGCAAGGCTCATCGCCGGAATTATTCTTCTGTATTCCCAGGACAGTTCTCTCCAGAAATATTTAAAAGTATCCTGCGCTTTTTGGTAAGCTTCAATCATTTTAGGATCGGCGCCGTCCGTGAAGATGAACGTGTTTTCTTCCATGAAATTAATATTTTTTGTGATTTAATAATTAGAAATATCAATGTGAATTCTGCTGAAAAGCATTATGAATAATTACCAATTGATATTTTTAGTTTGACTAAAATACAAAAATTATTTAAACGGAAGTTTAAGTTTTATATGAATTTTTACAGCTGTCTTTTATTACCACATTTAGGACAATAAATTTTGAAGCAATTTTACTTTCTTCTTTATCCAGCATTGGAACATCCATTTTGCATCGCCAGCAATACCTGATTTTCATGAAATATTTATTTTATTTTGCCTGATTTTATTTTGCTTGGTGAAAAATAGTTTTGCTTTCCTGTACAAAAAAACAGGAAGTTTAAAAAAGATTAATTCAAATAAAATTTCTGCTAAAATTTCAAGAATCATACTGATTAAACATCTTTTATAAAATCTTCATATTCATAATAAAACCTTTCAAATCCATCCATTTTGTCAACGAAGAATTCAAAAGCTTCCTGCCACGTATTTTTATTGAAAACTGAAATTCCTTCCTTTTCCACCCAAATTCTGCTGATTACTTTTCCGTTTTCCAGCATATAAAATTCTTCTTTATGGAAATCGCCGATAAAATCTTTCAGAATATCTTCCAGAGACCATATCTTGTTGTAATAAGCATCTCTGAAAACTTCATCTTTCATTTCGATATCCAAAGAAACCTCTGCTTTTTTCTTATCGGCATAAAATTTAAACGAAAAATCTTTGACCTTGGTATCATACAAAATCCATTTTCTCGGAAAAGATTTTCCGAATGCCGTCCAAAACTCCTTTTTTAATTTTTGTGCTTCCTCTTTACTGAACATGGTACAAATGTAGGAAAAAAGTAAGAGCCAAGTAAAAAGGTAAAAGAGCCAAGTATATGAAAACTTTGAAAAATTTACGCTCAAATGATAATTCTTTTCACCCTTACTTTTAACTTTTGCCTTTTTACTTTTAACTTAATTCTTTTTTCTTAATTTTGCTGTAATGCTGTCAAAAAAATCTCAATATGCTTTTAAGGCACTGTCATACCTTGTAGAAAAGAGGAATGATGGGCCAATTCTGATTTCTGAAATCGCGGAACACAAAAAAATTCCGTTAAAGTTTCTGGAAAATATTTTGCTTGAATTAAAAAAAGCAGATATTCTCGATAGTAAAAAGGGAAAAGGTGGGGGATATTTTTTCAAAGAAAATCCTGAAAATGTAAAGCTTGCTAAAATCATCAGACTGGTAAATGGCCCTATCGCCATGTTGCCTTGTGTGAGCTTGAATTTCTATGAAAAATGTGCCGACTGTAATGAAGATCACTGCAGTTTACATGATGTTTTGATTGAGGTTCGGGATGCTTCCCTTAAAATATTAGAAGAAAAAACTTTACTGGATTTGATCGATTGATCTAAATCCTTTTTTTTGAATAATTAGTCTACTTGTTTGGTAGGATAATTATTTTATCAGATATTTGCATTACTTCAAATGAACAAAATATGATTTCAAAGGAAGATGCAGATATACTGAAACAGCTTTCAGCAGAGGAAGGATTGAAATTGATCTCCACAAAATTCTCAGATGGAGTGGTGTTTTCGACATCGCTTGGTCAGGAAGATCAGGTGATCACAGACTTAATATTTAGTCAGAAACTACCCATAAAAGTGTTCACTTTAGATACAGGAAGGCTTTTTTACGAACATTACGACTTACTTTCTAAAAACAATTCGAGATATAAAATAAAAACGGAAGTGTATTTTCCGGAAGCTTCAGATGTTGAGGAGTATGTGAATGAAAAAGGAATGAATGCCTTTTATTATTCCGTAGAAAACAGAAAAGAATGTTGCTTTATCAGAAAAGTAAAACCATTGAACCGCGCGCTGGAAAATGCAAAAGTGTGGATCACAGGCTTACGTTCTGAACAGTCTGAAAACCGCGAAAATATGCAGGTTTTAGAGTGGGATGAACAGAGAAATCTTTACAAATATAACCCGTTGATCCACTGGACGTATCAGGATGTTCTGGATTATCTTGAAGAAAATAAAGTACAGGATTTGCCTTTGCATAAAAAAGGATTCATCAGTGTGGGTTGTCAGCCTTGTACAAGAGCGATTGAACCTGGGGAAAACCCTCGTGCCGGACGTTGGTGGTGGGAAAGTTCACATAAAGAATGCGGTCTGCATTCAAATTAATTAAAAAATCTTTCAAATAATAATGAGTAATTATACATTAGATTATCTGGAGCAGCTGGAGGCAGAGAGCATTTACATTATGCGTGAGGTGGCTGCACAGTTTGAAAAACCGGCTTTGCTTTTCAGTGGCGGAAAAGATTCTATCACCCTGGTTCATCTGGCGAAAAAAGCATTCGCCCCGATGAAGATTCCGTTTCCTCTGGTACATATAGATACGGGACATAATTTCCCTGAAGCCCTTCAGTTCAGAGATTATCTGGCTGAACATTTGGGTGCTGAACTGATTGTAAGAAAAGTGGAAGATACCATTAAAGCTAAAAACTTAACCGAGCCTAAAGGAAAGTTTGCTTCCAGAAACTGGCTGCAAACGCATACTTTATTAGATACGATCGAAGAATTTCAGTTTGATGCCTGCATTGGCGGCGCGAGGAGAGATGAAGAAAAGGCAAGAGCCAAAGAACGTTTTTTCTCGGTTCGTGATGAGTTTGGGCAATGGGATCCGAAATTACAGCGTCCGGAATTATGGAATATCTATAACGGAAGAATCAATAAAGGTGAAAATGTACGAGTTTTCCCTATTTCCAACTGGACGGAACTGGATGTATGGAGTTATATCCGAAAAGAAAATATTCAGCTTCCTTCGATTTATTTTGCTCACGACAGAGAAGTGATTAAATATGACGGTCAGTTGATTGCCGCTTCAGATTTTATTCAGATTGATGAAAATGATGAGGTGGTTACGAAAAGAGTTCGCTACAGAACGGTTGGCGATATGACTTGTACGGCGGCTGTGGAAAGCAATGCCGAAACGTTAGACAGTGTCATCAACGAAATTATTGCTTCCAAAATTTCTGAGCGTGGCGAAACCCGAATTGATGATAAAGTAACGGAAGCCGCGATGGAAGACCGGAAAAAAGGAGGATACTTTTAATAAGTAATGGGCAATGAGTAATATAAGTAATGCAAAATATTCTGCATATTTTACTCATAGCTTACTATTAAATTATAAAAAGATGAGCGGTTTGAAAAAATTACTCATTACCAATTACTCATTACTAATAAAATAAACTCATGGACATACTAAGATTTATAACTGCCGGAAGTGTAGACGATGGGAAAAGCACCCTGATCGGAAGACTTTTGTACGACAGTAAAAATATATTGATTGATCAGCTTGAAGCTTTAGAAAAACAATCAAAAAATAAAAACGAAAACGGAGTAGATCTAGCCATTCTTACAGACGGATTGAGAGCCGAAAGAGAGCAGGGGATTACGATTGATGTGGCCTACCGGTATTTTTCCACGCCGAAAAGAAAATTCATTATAGCCGATGCACCGGGACATATTCAGTATACCCGAAATATGATCACCGGAGCTTCTAATTCTCAGTTGATTATTATTTTAATTGATGCCAGACAAGGCGTTATCGAGCAAACGAGAAGACACTCTATCATAGCTTCATTATTAAAGATGAAAAATGTTGTGGTGGCAATCAACAAAATGGATTTGGTTGATTATTCTGAAGAGATTTTTAACGATATTAAAGCACAATATCAGTTGGTTGCTGAGAAGTTAGGATTGGAGAATGTAAACTATTTCCCGATTTCTGCTTTTTACGGCGATAATATTGTAGATCAATCTGAAAGAACGGCTTGGTATGAAGGTCCGACTTTGCTTGATTTTCTTGAAAATGTTGAGGTAAATAACCAGGCCAATCTTGATAATGCGAGATTTCAGGTGCAGTATGTAATTCGTCCACAAACGGATGAACTGCATGATTACAGAGGATATTCAGGAGAGATTATTTCAGGAATTTATCAGAAAGGCGATCAGATCACCATTCTTCCGCAGAATATTGAAACAACGATTTCAAAAATTGAAACGGGAGGAAAAGAAGTTGACCTTGTTTTTGCCAATCAGCCAGCTGTATTGCATTTGGAAGATGATATTGATGTAAGCCGCGGCGATTTTTTTGTAAAAACCGAAAATCAGCCAAAAGTGGAAAATGAAGTGGAAGCCATTGTCTGTTGGTTGGATAAAAAAGAATTGAACGAAGGCAATAAATATTTCATTCAGCATAAAAGCAAAGTAGTAAAAACCATCATCAAAGAAATTGAATATAAAATTGATGTCAACACACTTGAAAATACTCCCAATTATTCAGGAATTAAACTGAATGAGGTGGTAAAAGTAAGATTAAAAACGGCTTCACCGCTTGTTTTTGATCCTTTTAGTGAAAATAATGATACCGGAAGTGCTATTTTGATTGACGAAACCAGCAATTCTACGGTAGGAGCTGTAATGATTTTATCATGATGGTGATCTCAAGAAAAATCCAGGTCAGGCTCAACGTTCTTTTTGTAACGGTTGCCGTTTTATTCATTGTGGCTTTTTCAATGTATGAAATGGGCTACCTGGATGAGCTTTTTGTGATATTAGCCAAAGACGATTATATTTTTTACTGGATGATGCTCGTCGGCGTACTGGCCGAAATTGTTGCGGGATCAATGGGAATGGGCTATGGAGTGATCTGTACCACGACACTTTTATTCCTGAATATTCCGCCGCATGCTGTAAGTGCAAGCATCCACTCCGCGGAAAGCTTTACCACAGCAGCGGGAAGCGCGAGCCATATTAAACTGAAAAATGTAAGTAAAAGTCTGGTTAAAAAACTGGCCATTCCGGGTGTCATCGGTGCCATTATCGGAGCTGTAGCTTTAACCTATTTGGGTGAATATTATTCTAAAATTACGAAAACCATCATTTCTTTTTATACTTTATATCTTGGAATTCAGATATTATCGAATGCTTTTCAGACCAAACAGGATAAAAAACTAAAGAAAAAAACGAATCTGACAAGATTAGGCGTGATCGGTGGTTTCATCGATGCCTTTGCCGGCGGTGGTTGGGGACCTTTGGTGACGGGAACTTTAATTAAAAATTCTTTTACCCCAAGATTTGCGGTGGGAAGTTCTACGGTTGCAAAATTTATTCTGACGGTAACGGCTGCCGTCACGTTTATCTTTACCTTGGGTGTTCAGCATTGGAATATTATTCTCGGACTTTTAATCGGCGGAATTTTTACCGCTCCTTTTTCTGCGATGTTGACCGCGAAACTCCCTGTGAAAAGTATGTTTGTCGTAATTGGAACTTTGGTGATCGTTATGAGTTCGATTACGATTTACAAATCTGTTTTTTAAGCATAAAATCTGTTAAAGTGGAAAAATAAAACGAAGAAAAAATAATTTGATTTCGAAAATAATTTACTTTTACAGTCTAATTTAACAGTACATGAATTTACATATCGTTGCGCTTTTTAAGTTTAATGAAAATTACTTGATGGAAGCGGTAGAATTGTTTCAGAATTTGGTGAAAGAAACAAGAAAAGAAGAAGGTTGTCTTCAATATGATTTGGTTGAAGATAAGGATAACAAAGGAACTTTCTTTCTGATCGAATTATGGGAAAGCGTAGAACATCATAATCGTCACAACGGGCAGGATCATTTACTGGATTTCCGAAAAGATGCTTCGAAAATCATGGAAAAATCGATAGAAGTGTATAAAGGGTTTAAGATTTATTAGATTCTTAAGAGACTTCTTTGGGTAGTGAAAAAAAACAATAAACCTTTTACAGTTTATTGTTTTTTTAATTTAAGATAGTATTACACTACGTATCTGGATTAATAGCGGTGGTACTACCAACAGGTTTTCGTGATGGATGTCGACAACAGCAATGGTGGAAAGTATGATTTCTGGACAACCGATCGTAAAAATCCGTACCAATATTACTATAAAAACTTTTTGGACACTACGTATATTGAGCCGGATAATTTTGACCTGTCGATTAATTATTATCAAAAAACTCTTAACACGTCAAACAATAAAGAAGAAAAAGCTAGAATATTATTCCAGATGGCCAGCGCCGAGCAAGGAAAATATTATCAGTATGAAGCAAAAAATCCGGCTAATATCGATTATTCTGATCCTAAATGGTCTGAGAAAAATGCCGCTCACGATCCGCAAATGACTACCACCAAACATGAAAAATACAAAACGTATTTTGCTATTTTAAAGAATCAGTATTCGGATACCGAAACAGCAAAAGGGCTGATGGGTAGCTGTATTTATTTTGAGTATTTTATGAAGAAGTAAGTTGTTTCATTTTGAGACATATTTATATAAATCAGGCTGTCTTTAAAAAGGCAGCCTGATTTTTTATTTGAAGCCACGAGCGAGACGCTCGCGCTAGCTGAGGATAGTGTAATAGAAAAGGGGCTTATTGAGTGGCTTTGTTGCTAATGTTATAAAATTTTAAAATTTCTATAAGATATTTGTATTTTAATTCTTCTGAAAAATTTGTTCTATTGAAGTAAGATAAAACTGCAGATATTATTTTAGTAATATCTTTAAAATTAAGGACTTTAACTTTATTATCCAATAATAATAAATAGTATGAGGAATGACTAGCCGAAGGAATAATTATAAATATTCCTTTACTATTATCTTCAATTAAACTTTTTTCGAGAATCTCATTAATATAAAAATGTCTATTTATATATTTTACTTTGTCTTCTTTAATTAAAGCAGCTTGCTCTTTATTTAAAATTCGGTCTGCTATTTTTTCTTTGATTATAACTCCTTTATCATCTAAAAAACTGCTGCTTATATGTACAATAGAGTCCTTGGTTTCCTGAGCATTCACAATAAGACAAGTAACTAAAAATAAAATAAATTTAGTTTTTCTCATTATTTTTTATATTTGCAATATGTTGTAAAATTTGTTCTGCTATCTGAGTTGGTATAGTTCTGTTGAGCTTGTAAGGAAATACAGAAGGGCTTTAGAAAAGAGTTGTATTAATTTCCATAGTTTTGAGTGTAGAACTGTAAAATATACAACTGTTTAAACAGCGCTTGTCTGCATATGGCATTGCTTACTCCGTATCTGTCAAGGAATCTTTAAGCTTTAGCAATTCCGCTTTTACAAATTCCAGGCGATCAATTAATGTGATGGTTTCAGATATTTTACTGTTGGTAGTCAATGCGATACGGGCTCCATCCAGTGTATAGCCCTTTTCTTTTACCAAATGATAAATTATTTGAAGATTCTTAATGTCTTCGGGAGTAAAATACCGGTTGCCTTTTTTATTTTTTTTAGGCTTAATGATCGGGAATTCTTGTTCCCAATATCTTATTAATGAAGTGTTTACATTGAATGCTTTGGCAACTTCTCCTATAGAATAATATAATTTATCAGGTAAATTTATCTTCATTTTTAAAATCCTAAAGTTCAAAGATAAAACTTTTTTAAGTTTTAAGGCAACTATACATCTGCGATTATAATGATTTATTCCCTGAATATAAAGGTTCAGTGCTTATTATTCTTCTATTTGTGAGGCGAAATTCAATAAAGTAGATTTGATTTTATTCAATTTTAGATAGATTTAATTTGAATAAATTATTAAAATATCATAAATCTTTATTATTTTGGTAAAGCTTAGCAGCGGGAAAATGAAGACGTGTATTCACAGGAAATCACATATCAAAACTATATAATATGAAGCATTACTTATTTATTCTTGCATTGGCATGTCCTTTTTTAGGACATTCTCAGTGGTCGCGGACAGAGCTTAGATCTCAGAAAGTAAAACCATCTCAGGAAAAACTGGAATTTTCAGGATTGTATTCTTTGGATACTCATCAGTTGGCGCAGCAGCTGAAAAATGCGTCTTCCCGTTTGGCTAATGGAAAAGGAATCACTATTTCATTGCCCAATGCTGAAGGGAATATCGAAAAATTTCAGGTTTGGGAATTTTCCAATATGTCACCTGAACTTCAGGCCAAATATCCCGACATCAGATCGTATGTAGGCTCTGGAATTGATCATCCTGAGGCATATTTAAGATTCAGTATATCTCCCATTGGGTTTTCTTCGATGATTACCCGTTCCGGAATTTCGGAGTATATTGAACCTTATACTCAGGATAGAAGCGTGTATGCTGTTTTTGATTCTAAAGCTAAAAATGGTCATAGCGATGAGCCTTTTGTATGTTCTACAATCGACGAAGCAGTTAAAAATGTAGAAAAAAATACGAGCAAAAAAGCGGCAGGTTATAATGTTTTCAGATTAGCATTGTCATGTACTGGTGAATATGGTACTTATCAGCTGGAAGCGGCGAATATCCCTTCAACAGCAACAGATGCACAGAAAAAAGCGGCTGTTTTAGCAGCACTAAATACGAGTTTAACCCGCCTGAATGGTGTGTTTGAAAAAGACCTGTCTCTCCATTTCAATTTAATTACCAATATTGAATCAATCATTTTCTATGATGCTTCAAATGATCCATATGCTTCCGGAAGTCCGACAGCCGCACAAAATGGTATTGCATCACTTGTTGCGAATGAAGACTATGATATGGGGCATTTACTGGATAAAGAAAATGCAAATGGCGCAGCGGGAGTAGGGGTTATTTGTACCACGAATCAAAAAGCAAGAGGCTGGACGGCACATAATTTCCCTGAAGGAAGTAAGTTTGACATCGATTATGTGGCTCACGAAATGGGACATCAGCTTGGAGCAGGGCATACGTATACATATAGTACAACTCAGGCGGATCAAACGGTGGAGCCGGGTAGTGGAAGTACGATTATGGCATATACGGGTATTGTTGGTGGTAATTTAGATGTTCAGTTTAATTCTAATGATTATTACCATATCAACAGTATCAATCAGATTAAAAATAAAATTAACAGCATCACATGTGGTGTCAATACGCCATTTGCCAATCCGGCGCCGAGTATTTCTGTGGGGGCGAGTTATACGATTCCTCATTCTACGGCATTCGTGATCAGAGGAACTACCACAGACGCCAACTCTTCTGCTTACACGTATGCAGTTGAGGAAACAGACTTGGCAAATTCTGCCCAGATAGGAGCCAATTCATACGCGTTTTTAACGAAGGCATCGGGTCCGAATTTCAGATCTATGCCGCCTGTAACTACTCCTGCAAGATATTTTCCTGATTTCAGAAAAGTACTGGCAGGTGTTTTAACGACAAGATGGGAATCTGTTTCAAGCGTGGCAAGAAATCTTAATTTCAATATGTCGGTTAGAAATAATGATCCTGTGGCTCCACAGGTGGGGCAGGCTTCAACCATTGTTACCGTTGATGCAGCAAACGGACCTTTTCAGGTAACAGCACCTGCTTTTGGGCAGTCGTCAGCTTCCGGTTCTTCTTTGACAGTTACCTGGAATGTGGCAAACACGACACAGGCACCCGTCAGTACGGCCAATGTTAATATTAAGCTTTCTACGGATGGTGGAAATACCTTTACCACTTTAGCAGCCAATACCGCTAACGACGGAACAGAAACAGTGACTATTCCTGCGAATTCCAATTCGGCAAACGCTTATATTTTGGTAGAAGCCGTTGGTAATATTTACTATGCAGTAAGTCCGAGTTTTGTCATTGGATATACATCATCCGGAGAAACTTGTAATACTTATAACTACACAGGAACTCCTGTAGCGATTACCGATGGACCTGGTGGTTCAGGAATTTCTTCTCCGAGAGTGGAGGCTCCGCTTCTTGTCAATAATTCTGGAATTGTAACCAAAATTAAAGTAACTCCGAATATTGCCCATACTTATGTGAGCGATTTGGCAGTCGGTATCGAAAGCCCGAATGGTTCTTCTGCCTTAATCTGGAACAGAAGCTGTGGTACCAGTGCATTTTCCGGGATTACAGCAGCCTTTAGTGATACAGGAAATGCGGTGGCGTGTACATCTCCGGTTCAGGGAGAAACAAAATCTTACGAACCTTTAGAGCTGTTCAAAGGACATCCTGCGCAGGGTACATGGAAGCTTTTTGCCTCTGATAATTACCCTAATGATACAGGAACCATCAATTCATGGTCATTGGAGGTTTGTACAAGAAATACTCAGGTGTTGGGAGTGAAGGATCTGGCGTCAAATCTAGGGGATGATATTAAAATTTATCCAAACCCAAGTAACGGGAACTTCTTTATCAAATCCAGAAATTTACCGGGTGAACATAAGGTGACATTATTCGATGCAAGCGGCAGATTGATTCATTCTTCATCATACCAAAGTGAAAGTGATACCACGCAGGAATTTAATTTAAATGTTCCGAAAGGAGTTTACATCATCAATGTCAATTCAGCAAAAGGAAATTACAGTCAAAAATTAATCATTAAGTAATCTTCTTTTAGAGGCTGTTTAAATTTTATTGCCAAAAATTTTTATAGCTATTTTGAGATGGATTTTTTGCTTCGTGTTTGCAGATTTAGCGGGCTAAATCAAAAATAGGAAGTGAAAAATACGCTCAAAAGAGCATCAAAATTGAGCAAAGATCAACTTCATTAATGATAATAAATAAAACGGTAAAATTTTAAACAGGCTCTTAATATAAAATTTAGGGGTTAGTGAATGCTAATCCCTATTTTTATGTCTGAATTTCTTTCATTACATTTGATATAAAATAATAACTGCGTTGGATTCTATTTCGGTACTTCATATAGACTTGTTTCAGAAGGGAAAAAATACTTCTGATTTTTATTTCAGTACGGTTCAGAATCATTTGATCGTTGGTCATCGCCATCTCGAAAAAGCCCATCGACACGACTTTTACGCTACTATTTTATTTACAAAAGGAAGCGGAGTTCATGAAATCGATTTCCAAAAATATACGGTAGAACCCGGAAGTCTGTTTTATATGTCACCGGGGCAAATTCACAGTTGGGATCTATCTCATGATATTGAAGGCTATCTTTTCTTCTGTCTTCAGGATTTTTATGAACTGCATTATGTGAATCAGAAGCTCAGAAATTTTCCTTTTTTCGGATCAGTCAATTTCCCCAGAAAACTTCAGCTAAATGAAACTGAATTAAGCGAAAATCTAAATTTATTTTTAGAACTTGAAAAAGAATATCACGGTCAGGACGTGATGAAAAACGGACTGATGCTCTCATTGATGTCTCAGATTTTTATTAAATCTACCCGACAGTTTTCAAGAGATTTTGATAATCTGGCTTCGTCCGCGAGTCTTTCTTATTTTAAACATTATCAGGATTTTGAAACGTTGGTAGAGCAGCATTTTACCAAAGAGAAAAGCATTACATTTTATGCTTCATTAATGAATATCTCATCAAAACATTTGAACAGGATTACCCAAACCGTTGTTCAAAAGACCGCCACAGACGTCATCACAGAAAGGGTAGTGCTGGAGGCCAAAAGAATGTTGATGTATCTTGATGAAAGTCTGGTAGAAATCGCGTTCCGGCTGGGATATGAAGAATATTCTTATTTTGTGAGAGTATTCCGAAAGACTTCCGGAATGACTCCCACGCAATTTATTAAGAAATACAAGGCTTAATGGTTTGTAGTTATTAGTTATTAGTTATTAGTTTTTGGTTGATGGTTGATGGTTGATGGTTGATGGTTGATGGTTTTTAGTTCAATCTTCTTAAACTCTAAAACCCTCCAACCCTCCAACTCTCAAACTCTCAAACTCTCAAACACTCCAACCCATCACAGTAGCAACTTAAAAGGTCCTTCAAACGTCGTTTCAAAAGAAGTTACCATTTTTCCTTTTTCGTCAAATACACCGATCAGCAGATTTTGTTTGGATAATTTTATTTCTTCTTCGGGGAAGGTAATATTGATGTTTCCTTTCAGGATCTGATCTTCCTTTAAAACAATTTTACTGGAGCCGAAGAAATTAATTTCCCCATTTTTAGGACTCAGAATTTTAATGGTTAAGATTTTTTTCTCACTGGTTTTATTAAGGAAAGTATAGATAAAAGTATTGGTGATCTTGCCATCTTTTACAAAAAATGTTGATCCGGCAGGTTTAATGAATTTTGCCTCCATAGAACCGCGGTCGTACATCAGAAATCCTAAAAACCCAATCAGGAAAGTAAGAAAAACAGCAGTCACTTTCATTCTCGAAGTGAATTTGAACTTCTCCTGATTTTCAATTTCCGCTTCTGTGGCGTATCGAATCAATCCTTTTGGAAGGCCTACTTTTTCCATTACATCGTCACAGGCATCAATGCAGGCGGTACAGTTTACACATTCCAGCTGTTGTCCGTTTCTGATGTCAATTCCCGTTGGGCAAACTACTACACATTGATGACAATCGATGCAGTCGCCTTTTCCTGCAGCTTTTCGGTCTTCGTTATTTCTCCATTTTGAACGGTTTTCCCCTCTTTTGAAATCGTAATATACATTAATGGTCTGCTTATCAATCAGTACGCCCTGAAGTCTTCCGTAAGGACAAATCAAGGTACACACCTGCTCACGGAGCCATGCAAATACAAAGTAGAAAGTAACTGCGAACCCTACCATTCCAAGGAATTTTAAAGAATGGTCAAGGGGGCCTTCGGTAATAATTTTCAACACATCTTCATATCCTACGATATACATGAACATGAAATTGGTAATGATGACTGATATGAAAGCAAAAACCATCCATTTTGTGACTCTCTTTCTGATTTTTTCTGAATTCCACTCCTGTCTCTCCAGCTTCATCTGTTTATTTCGGTCGCCTTCGATCCAATATTCAATTTTTCTGAATACATTTTCCATGAAAATAGTTTGCGGACAAAGCCAACCGCAAAAAATTCTTCCAAAAACTACCGTAAAAAGCATCACAAAGATCACGGAAGTCACGGCACCAAGGGCCAAAATGAAAAAATCCTGCAGATAAAACGGCTGCCCGAAAATGAAAAATCGACGATCAATCACATTGAAAAGGAAAATAGGATTGTGATTGATTTTCACAAAAGGCAACCCGAAAAATAAAAGCAATAGGAAATAACTGGTGTAATCTCTGTAATTGGTGTATTTTCCTTTTGGTTTTCTGGGAAAAACCCATTTTCTCTTTCCGGTTTGATCCATTGTTCCTACCGAATTTCTGAAATCATCATAATCTATGTCAGCGGCAGGAAAATTGTCGGATGGTATACTCATCGTCTTAGAATTTTATAATAAAATAGAAATATGAGTACTTTCTATATTGAAATAAATACTCATTTTTTAAATTGCATTAAAGAAAGATATTGGGCTTTCTTTCTATGCAAAGCTCTTAATTAAATCATTTTATTACTAATATTATCTACTTCTTAAATGGTATTATTCGGACATTTTTAAATTTAAGTTTAATGTTTCAAAATGAGAAAATAATCTTTGAATCTGTTGCTACATATCGTAAATTGTGCTCCTTAAAATTGTACGTAATGAAAAATATCTTGAAAACAGGCTATGTTGGTTTGGTTTTAGTATTACTCAACTGTAAATCAGTAAATAGCAGTACTATGTTTTATGAGGATGTAAAACCGGAAAAAGTTTCGGATCAGTTTAGTTTTACGGAAGGACCGTCTTCGGATAAAGAAGGGAATGTGTATTTCACCGATCAGCCGAATGATAAAATTTATTATTGGGACTGGAAAACAAATAAAATTGTTCAGTTTTTAGATAAAACGGGTCGCGCCAACGGAACACATTTCGATAAAGATGATAATTTAATTACCTGTTCAGACGATAACGGAGAAATCTGGAAGATCTCAAAAGATAAAAAAGTTCAGGTTTTATTGAAGGATTTTGAAGGCAAAAGACTGAATGGCCCAAATGATGTGTGGAATGACGAATTCGGAGGAATGTATTTCACAGATCCTTTATACGAAAGAGATTACTGGATTAATTTCAAGCAGGAAATTCCCAATAAAAGTTTATATTACAGAAGTAAGGAAGGGCAAATTTCAAAACTGGAAACTTTTACCCAGCCTAATGGAATCGTAGGAAGTGAAAAGTTTAAAAAATTATACGTTTCTGATATTGATGCAGGAAAAACTTACGTGTACGAGATTCTTGGCGAAGGAAAATTGTCTGAGAAGAAACTTTTCTGTGAAATGGGTTCAGATGGAATGACATTGGATAAGCACGGAAATTTATATTTAACAGGAAAAGGCGTTCATGTTTTTAACCGCGACGGAAAGAAAATTTATCACATTCCTATTGAAGAAGAATGGACTTCCAATGTAACCTTCGGAGGAAAAAATAATGAAACTTTATTCATCACAGCTTCAAAATCGGTGTATACTTTACCGACAAAAGTGAAGGGTGTGAAATAATTTTTTTTAACACAAATTGTACTAATTTTTTCACTAATAACACAAATATTTATCTTGATTTAAGTTTTGGCTAAAGCCAATTAATTTTTGATATTAAAAAACGGGCTAAAGCCCGTTTCTATTGATATTTTTACATTGTTATCCGTGAAAAAATTAGTGCAACTCGTGGTTAAACTAATAAGCTACCTCCATTTTTACTTTCTTGCCTTTCAGTTTTTCATGAGCGAGCCTTTTCAGGACATCATTCACCCGGTTTCTGGCAACCGCAACATAAGAGGTGGTATCTTTTACTTCTATCAGGCCAAGTTCTTCTTTTTGAAGATCTCCTTTTTTAAGCAGATATCCTACAATATCCACTTTATTCACCTTATCTTTTTTACCGGCACTGATATAAATGGTCTGGAAAGGTGTTTTTCCCGGAACTTTGTTGAATCCTTCCACACTCTCCTCCGTAGTATCGTTTTTTATAAACGGAAAGTTTTCTTCCGCAGTCATAATTAAATAAGCGAAACCTTTAGCATTCATCCTCGCCGTACGGCCGTTTCTATGGATGAAAGCATCTTCTTTGTAAGGCAACTGATAATGTACAATAGATTCAACTTCCGGAACATCAAGACCTCTTGATGCTAAATCAGTCGTGATTAAAATTCTCGCAGAATCATTTCTGAATTTCAGTAAAGCGCGTTCTCTTTCGTCCTGTTCCATTCCGCCGTGGAAAGTCTCACGGTCGATTCCTTTTTCACGCAAAAGCTCAGAAATACGGTCTACCGCTTCACGGTGATTACAGAAAATCAAGGTTCTTTTATTCCCGATTTTACAGATCAAATGAAACAAAGTATCCAGTTTTTCTTCAGAAATGGTCATTACTTTTCTCAACTGAATATCAGGTTTTGATTCACCTAATTTCAGAAAGTCAATCATTTTCTCATTTTTTAACCCTGTAAAAGCCGGAATTTCTTCCATTGCCGTTGCCGAAGTCAAAATTCTTTGAAAAAGACCTTTCATTGAATTAGAAATAAATTCCATGTCATCGTGAAAGCCTAGTTCCAACGCTTTGTCAAACTCATCCAATACTAAAGTCTGAATCGTTTTCGGGTCGAAATTATTATTTCTTAAATGATAAACCACTCTTCCGGGCGTTCCAATCAAAATCGCAGGTGCTTCAATTAAATTATTGACCTCAATCTTCTTATCGTGACCTCCATAACATACCGAAACCTTAAAATCGGTTCCCATCGATTTGAAAACCTGCTCGATCTGCAAAGCCAGTTCTCTTGCAGGAACCAAAATCAATGCCTGAATTCCTGAAGCCTCTTTTTTCAGATTTCGAAGAACAGGAAACAGGAAACCCAGTGTTTTCCCAGATCCGGTAGGAGAGAGCAACACAATATCCGTATTGTTTTCAGAAGCTTTATATATAGATTTCTGCATCTGATTCATATCCTGAATCTGCAGTTTATTGAAGATCGATTGTAATTCCATGCTGCAAAGATAAGGATTTAGTTGATGGTTGTTAGTTGCTTGTTGATGGTTTTAAATTTAATGTTAGATGTTCAAAGTTTAATTAAAATGAAGCAAAAAATCTATCAACTAAAAAACCCTCAACCAACAGCTATATTAGAAGCTATTTCCGGCTTTCCGCTGTATCTTTTTTGTTACGGTCTCCGCTTCGCTGCGTCCGCAACAAAAAAGGATGCCGCTGCAATCCGGGCTAGGGGGGCGAGGGGTAAAACGGCATTGGTTTGCAACACCATCTGTAGTTACCTGGATTTTGTGCTTACGAAGGCTCAGTGCGACATCATTAATACGGACTGGATCTGATTAATATTTGATTTTCAGTAATTTGTGTTTGTTTTGAAGATGGTGATAATTATTGTTTATCTCAAATAAAATCCCTATCTTTGCACCCACTTTTGTGGCGAAAAGGTTTGATGGGTAAATTACTTATAATTAATTACTTCCGTATTTTTTAAATCCACATTTATTCAAACCGTTAAAAAAGAAGGAATACAAATTTTATTAGAAAATGTCAAAAGAGACAAATTCAGCAGAGGTTATTTTAAACCAAAACGTAGCACCAGAACAATTTGATTGGGATTCTTTCGAATCAGGTCTTGATGCAGATGCGAGAAAAGAAAAAAGCGACTTAGAAGAAATCTATAACGGATCTCTTAACAGCCTAAACGATAACGACGTTTTGGTTGGTAGAGTCGTAAGATTAACTGACAAAGAAGCTATCGTAGACATCAACTTCAAATCTGAAGGTGTAATTTCTCTTAACGAATTCCGTTACAACCAAGGCCTAAGCGTAGGTGACGAGGTTGAAGTAATGGTTGACAGAAGAGAAGACAAAACAGGACAGTTACAATTATCTCACAGAAAAGCTAGAACGCTTAAAGCTTGGGATAAAGTAAACGAACTTCACGAAACTGGAGAAATCGTTAACGGTTTTGTTAAATCTAGAACTAAAGGGGGTATGATCGTAGACGTACACGGAATCGAAGCATTCTTACCTGGTTCTCAAATTGATGTTAAGCCAATTAAAGATTACGATCAGTTCGTAGGTAAAACTATGGAGTTCAAAGTTGTGAAAATCAACCCTGAGTTCAAAAACGTAGTTGTATCTCACAAAGCATTGATCGAAGCAGATATCGAAGGTCAGAAAAAAGAGATCATCGCTCAGTTAGAAAAAGGACAAGTTCTTGAAGGTACTGTTAAGAATATTACTTCTTACGGTGTATTCATCGACCTTGGAGGTGTTGATGGATTGATCCACATTACAGACCTTTCTTGGTCTAGAGTGAACCACCCATCTGAAATCCTTGAGGACGGACAGACTGTAAAAGTGGTTATCCTTGACTTTGATGATGAGAAAACAAGAATCCAGTTGGGTATGAAGCAATTAGAAGCTCACCCTTGGGATGCTCTTTCTGCTGACATGAAAGTTGGAGATAAAGTAAAAGGAAAAGTAGTAGTTCTTGCTGACTATGGTGCATTCGTAGAAATCGCTCCAGGTGTAGAAGGATTGATCCACGTTTCTGAAATGTCTTGGTCTACTCACTTGAGATCTGCTGGTGACTTTGTGAAAGTAGGTGATGAAGTAGAAGCTGAAGTATTAACTTTAGATAGAGAAGAAAGAAAAATTTCTCTTGGTATCAAGCAATTAAGCAAAGATCCATGGGAGAACATCGAGGCTAAGTATCCTGTAGGATCTAAGCATGTAGGAACGGTAAGAAACTTCACTAACTTCGGTGTATTCGTTGAGTTAGAAGAAGGTATCGACGGTTTAATCTACATCTCTGATCTTTCTTGGACTAAGAAAATCAAGCACCCGTCTGAGTTCTGTGCAGTAGGTGATAAATTAGATGTTGTAGTTCTTGAATTAGACATCCAGGCTAGAAGATTATCTCTAGGTCACAAACAATTGACTGACAACCCTTGGGATGCTTTCGAAACTAAATATGCTGAAGGAACTATCCACGCTGGTAAAGCAGTAGAAGTACACGATAAAGGTGCTTCTGTACAGTTCGAAGATGCTGAAGTTGAAGCTTTCTGCCCATCAAGATTATTAGAGAAGGAAGACGGATCTAAAATCAAAAAAGGTGAAGAAGCTCAATTTAAAGTAATTGAATTCAACAAAGAATTCAAGAGAGTAGTAGTTTCTCACACAGGGATCTTCAGAGACGAAGAGAAGAAAAATGTGAAAGACTCTTCTTCCAGAAATGTGTCTTCTTCTTCAAACAATGAAGAGAGATCAACTCTTGGAGATATCGATGCATTAGCTGAATTAAAAAGAAAAATGGAAGAAGGTAAATAATCCTTCATTTCATTTTAAAATATGAGCCACTCATTTTTGAGTGGCTTTTTTATTTAAAATGCCTTAGAATTCGAAGTTGTAAGGGATCAAGTACAAAAGTTGAGGACCAGGCAAAAAAGTTTATATAATGTAAGTTGAAATTTTTTGCATTCGTGGCCATAGTATGCAGCCATCAATTTTATCTTCGATAAAATCCTTGCGCCTTAAAAACATAGAGTATTAAAAAATATCTTTGCGTCTTTGCGAAAAACCAACAAAGACAGTATCATCTGTAAAACTTGTGCGATCTATGGGAAATAAAAAAATTCGGGCATTCGTGGCCACAATATGCAGCCCTCAATTTTATCAAAGATAAAATCCTTGCGTCTTAAAAACATCAGGCATTAAAAATATCTTTGCGACTTTGCGAAAAACCAACAAAAAAGCATCTTCTACGGCAAATAAAAAATATTAGTGCATTCGTGGCAAAAAATACATGTAAGCAATTTCTCCCCAAGTTTTGAAACTGATCCGATAATTCCACAAAAAAGTTTTAACAAATCTCTTGATCCTTATCATTGGTGCGATCCTCAGGTTGTACACTATGATTTCCGTATTCGTGACAGTAAAAAGGCATATTTAAATTCTTCTTTCAGATGCTGTACTTTGTAAAGTTTTAATTTAAATATATAAAAGAGTCCCGTGTGTCATAAAAAATAAAAAAAAATAATTTTACAAAGCATTTTTTCAGGCTTTGTGAAGTAAATTCATTTACCTATGGCTTTATGAAAATCATTGGAAAATCATAAAATATTTGCATTAAAAATGTATTTTTTTACAAATAAGAAAGAACTCCTGTCTTAAAATACCTTTTTTATTATCATTTACTGAAGGATCATGGGAAAATTGACATGGAAAATTAATTTCTTAAACTGGGGCTGGTCTTTTTTAACTAGAAAGATAGATGTAGGTTAATAAAAAATTAACATAAATGATTTTTGATTGATAATGATTTGTAAATTTGCGTCTTTAATAATAAAAATGAAAAAGATAACTCTACCCCTTCTTTTTGCTGCTTTCGCAGTGTTTCCCACTGTTCTTTTTGGACAAGATAATGAAAGATTAATAAAAGATTATATTTCTCAAAATAAAATAAGAGAATATAAGAGATCAGATCTCAATAATTTTATTGTTGATAATGTGGATCCTTCAAAATCATTAAATGGTAATGTGGTAAAAATTCAGCAGACTTATAATGGACTCCCTGTTTATAATTCTGTAGCAACAGCGCTTATTAAAGACAATAAGGTGGTGTATTTTACGGATAATTTTGTTAAAGATTATCATGAGGCTACATCAACCCATGTTACGATTTCTAAAAATTCTGCGTTAGATAAGATTGCAGAGGATTTAGGAAAGTCTGAAATTTCCAGTTTACCGATCATTAAGTTTTTAGAAAAATCGGCAAATAAGAACCATGCTGCAAAACAAAGACTTGTATATGCAAACAATGGAAATGGTGATTTAAGATTAGCTTATGAATATTCTTTTAGTGAGCCAAAATCTGCCAACTATTGGAATATTGTAGTTGATGCCAATACTGGTGATATTATAAGTAAAGCTAATCTAACGACTTTTTGTGAGTTTGAACAAGGAGGTGTATATTCACACGATTATTCACAATCTCATATTCATGCAGATGGAACTGAACATAAATTTGCTAGTGTAGAAAATAATGTAAATCAATCTACTAATCAGAATGTGGCTTTATTATTACCAGATAATGCTTCATATAATGTTTTTCCACTTCCGCTAGAAGCTGCTACATTTGGTTCAAGGTCTATAATTTCAAATCCTTGGGACCTAACCGCGTCACCGGAAGGGTGGCATTCTGACGGAACTACACATTATACCATAACCAGAGGTAATAATGTTTTTGCTTATGAAGATTTATCAGGTATCTCTATGACGTATCCTGATTATATAGCGGGAACTCCGGCTGATGGTGGTGCTTCACGAAATTTTGATTTCCCATTTTCCATAACGGGTAGTCCGGCAGCTAACTTAAATGCTTCTATCACGAATTTATTTTACCTTAATAATAAAGTTCATGATGTATTCTACCAATTCGGATTTACAGAATCCGCAAAGAACTTCCAACAGAATAATTTTGGAAAAGGTGGATTAGATGATGATTATGTATTGGCTGAAGCTCAGGATGGTGGCGGAACGAATAATGCCAACTTTGCTTCTCCTGAAGATAACTATAATCCAAAAATGCAAATGTACTTATGGTCTTCGGCAAATAGAGTATTTTTCTATAATGCACCCACTGCTGCAACTACACGTACTCCGTCGGCAGGGACAGCAGTGTTTGGATCTGCGCTTACCGCAACAGGTGTAACCGGTGATATCCAGCTTTCTTCTGTTTTAAATGGTTGTACCGCATTGCCTGCAGGGTCTCTTACAGGTAAAATTGGTTTAGTAGAGAGAGGTTCTTGTGATTTTGTAATTAAAACTAAAAACTTACAGGATGCTGGTGCTGTTGCTACTATCATTTACAATAATAGTGTAAATGGGGATACAGTAATTAATATGTCAGGAACAGATTCAACAGTTACTATTCCTGCTGTTTTAATTGGTAATTCAGAGGGTGAATATATAAAAAGTCAATTAACAGCAAACACTACCGTAAATGTTACGCTGAAGAATGATCCGGCAACAAGTGTTACACCAGACGGAAGTTTTGATAACGGAATCGTAACGCACGAATATGGGCATGGTATTTCTAACAGAATGACGGGTACAGGATATAACTGTTTAAATTATAACGTTTCTAACGAGCAGATGGGAGAAGGTTGGTCTGATTTCTTTGCTTTGATGTTAACGAATAAACCAGGAGATAACGCTTCTGTTGCAAGGGGTACTGGTACCTATGCGGCTAATCAGCCTATTACTGGTGGCGGTATCCGTCCCGCCAAATACTCTCCGAATTTTGCAATCAATGATTTTACCTACGGAGATACAAATGGTATGGCATTTTTTGATAGTAGACCTCAGGTAAATAGACAAGTTCCGGATGTGCATTCTATTGGCTTTATCTGGGCAACAATGCTTTGGGATCTAAACTGGAAATATGTTGAAAAATATGGGTATGCATCTGATGTAACCGCTAATGCAAATAGTGGAAGTGCTCAGGTTTTACAATTGGTTGTAGATGCATTAAAACTTCAGGGATGTAATCCTACTTTCATAAACGGTAGAGATGCAATTATAGCCGCAGACCAGGCAAAAACCGGAGGTCAAAACCGTTGTATGATATGGAATGTTTTCGCCAATAGAGGATTGGGAATCAATGCATCGGCTGGAAGTAAAGCTCCGACCAATGTGAATAACACTGCTGCTGTGAATGCTGCTCTTAACGATCAGGTAGAAAATTTCGATCTGCCTGCAGATTGTGCTGCATTAGCTACCAACGAAGTAAGCGCTGTTAAAAATACGGTTTCAATTTATCCAAACCCGGCCAAAAACGAGTTTTACATCAATTTCCCAAGCAAAGCCAACGGAAAGATGAATGTTGAGGTGTACGATATGTCAGGGAAATTAGTAGCTTCTGAAGACAAAGTTTCTCCGGATGCTAAAACGGCTATTTCTACGGAGAGATTAAACAATGGAGTGTATATGGTAAAAGTAAAAGGCTTAGGCTTTGATGCGACATCTAAATTGATCATTAAAAAATAATCAGTTTTAAAATACTGCAATCGGGATCGGCGCAAACGGAGTTTGCGCCGATTTCGTTGATCTGTCATATTCATCTTCTCTATTCTTTTGATTTTTAAATTGTACCTTTGCCGGCTGTTCAAAAAAAATTATGAAGAAGAAAAATATACTAAAAGGAGTTTTATTTGTAGGAATTGGAGCCAGTATATATGGGATGTTAGCTACTTTTGTAAAGTTGGCTTATGAAGATGGTTACACTACATCAGAAGTTACCACATCACAGTTCATATTAGGGTTGGTCGGACTTTTAATTCTGAATTTCATTCAAACCATTACCTCAAAACAAAAATTAGCATCACCTACCGGGAAAGAAGTAAGAAACTTAATGCTCGCGGGAACATCGTTGGGTTGTACCAGTTTGTTTTATTATATCGCCGTTCAATATATTAACGTTTCGATTGCTATCGTGTTGTTGATGCAGTCGGTATGGTTTAGCGTAGTGGTTGAAAGTTTTTTAACTAAAAAATTACCCAATGCAAGAAAAGTAGTTTCTGTGGTAATTGTTTTACTCGGAACAATTTTAGCCACAAACCTGATTAATACAGAAATCGAACTAGATCTTAAAGGTCTTTTTTGGGGATTGTTAGCGGCGGCTTCGTATACCTTAACGATGTTTACCTCCAACACACTGGCAACGCATTTACCCGTTTTCAGAAAAAGTATGATCATGCTTTGCGGAGGTTCTGTTGTTATTTTTGCCTTTTTATTTTTCGCGCAAATCGGACCGCTACATTTTGATGGGTTAAGATCATTTTACTTAAATTTTACTGAAAATACAGAACATATTCACAGTTTTAATTATTCGATTCTTTGGAAATATGGTTTGATTTTATCGCTTTTCGGAACGATTATTCCTCCGATTTTATTTAATGTCGGTTTCCCAAATGCCGGTTTGGGATTAGGAAGTATCGTTTCTTCATTAGAACTTCCGGTTTCTGTGACGATGGCTTTTGTTTTATTAGGTGAAAAAGTAATCATGATTCAATGGTTGGGAATTGCTTTAATTCTTTTTGCTATTGTTTTAATGAATCTTCCGAAAAAAGAAGAAAAAGTCGTCGAGTTATCTTAAATAAATGATAATTAATATATACAAACCGTTTCTTTTGAAGCGGTTTTTTTATTTTTATAGTAAATTAAATTTTCATGAAAAATTTTAAGAATGCTGTTGCAATTTTAATGCTATCGATTACGTCAAACTTTATGCTTTCTCAGGTAAAGCCTTTAGATGCTGAATTATCAAACTATAAATACCCCTATGAAGTTCATTTTTTAAATCTAAAATCTCAAAATAATGACTTAAAAATGGCTTATATGGATGTTCAGCCAAAAAAGTCAAACGGAAAAACGATTATACTCCTTCACGGGAAAAATTTTAATGGAGCCTATTGGGAAAGAACGGCAAAAGATCTTTCAGATAAAGGATTCAGAGTGATTATTCCGGATCAGATCGGATTTGGAAAATCTTCAAAACCTCAGAGTTATCAGTTTTCATTTTCGCAATTGGCAGATAATACAAAAACGATTTTAGATGAACTTAAAATTGATAAAACGATTGTATTAGGTCATTCAATGGGAGGGATGGTTGCTACAAGATTTACTCTGCTTTATCCGAATATGGTTGAAAAATTAATTTTGGAAAATCCAATCGGTTTAGAAGATTACAAAACGTTTGCAGCCTATCAAACTATTGATCAGGCCTATCAATCTGAACTTAAAAATACGGCGGAAACCTATAAAAATTATCAGTTAAAATTTTACTACGATAATCAATGGAAAGCAGAATATCAACCGTGGCTGGATTTAATTGCAGGCTGGACTTTACATAATGATTACCCAAAAGTAGCCTGGGATGCTGCATTAACATCGGATATGATCTACAATCAGCCGGTTTGTTATGAGTTTAAAAATATTAAAACTCCGACTTTGTTAATTATCGGAACCAGAGACCGAACAGCCATAGGAAAAGACAGAGCTCCAAAAGAATTACAGTCAAAAATGGGACAGTACCAGGAGCTGGGAAAGAAAACCCAACAGCAAATAGCGGGTTCAACACTTATTGAAATTGAAAATGTAGGACATCTTCCACATATTGAGGTGTATGATAAATTCTGGAGTGCTTTGTATGAGTTTATAAAATAAAATCTGAAAACTGAGTGGAGGAGGCTTAAGCTAAGGATCGTATTTTTTAGTTTTTTTTGGATGAATGAAAATGGGTTTCAGAATAAACCGTTGAAAAAGAAAATTTCTTTGTTTCACACTGAAAACAAAAAAACTTCTCCTTAAAAAAGAAAGAATGGGGGTCGCCTTAAAAACCTATTAACTATGAGTTTAAAAAACTCCTGAAATTCTCTTTCGAGCCTCAAAAAATTCGTAACTTCACCTCTTTAAAAATTATTGAAAAATGACTTCAAAGGAAAAAGTAGCTGCGCTTCGTGAAGAAATGCAGAAAAATAATGTTGATGCATTTATAGTATATTCTGCAGATCCGCACATGAGTGAATATTTGCCGCAGGAATGGCAGGAAAGAGCATGGTTGTCGGGTTTTCTGGGTTCAGCAGGTTTTGTGGTAGTTACCCAGGATAAGGCAGGACTTTGGACGGACGGAAGATATTTTACTCAGGCTCCGATTGAATTGGCTGGTTCCGGAATCGATCTTTTCAAAGACGGAATGGAAGGCACACCCAACTATATCGACTGGATTATTTCTGAAATTCCCGCTAACGGAAAAGTAGCAGTGAATGCGTTGGCAACGTCTCATGCTAACTGGGAACTGTTAACTCAGAAGTTAAACGCTAAAAATATTACGCTGGTAGATAATCCTCTTTTGAAGCAAATCTGGACAGATAGGGGAACGCCATCTAAAAATCCTATTTTCGTACATCCTTTGGAAAGAGCAGGAAAATCGGTGGTTGATAAAATTGCAGCGATCCGTCAGAAAATGGAAGAGCAGGAAGCTACGTTTCATGTCATTTCAAGTCTGGACGATGTGGCATGGACACTGAATTTAAGAGGAAGCGATGTTGAAAGCAACCCTGTATTTTTAGGATATATCATCATTACTAAAAATGATGCGATTCTGTTTACAGATCTTGAAAAACTGGAAGTTGAGGCTAGAAAACAAATGGATGAGTCTTTTGTGAAAATGATGCCTTATGAAGAATTCTACAATCATTTAAGAGAATACAGAAATCAGACGGTTTTGGTTTCTCCGAATGTGAACCAGTCTGTTTTTGAAGCATTGAAAGTTGATAATCAATTCATTAAAGCAGCGGTTCCCGGAAATCTAATGAAAGCTCAGAAAAATGAAACGGAGCTGGAAGGTTTCAGAAAAGTAATGGTGAGAGATGGCGTTGCAATGGTTAAATTCCTGTATTGGCTGACTCACAATGCCGGAAAAGAAACCATGAATGAATATTCCATCGGTGAAAAACTGAGAGGTTTCCGTGCAGAAGGTGAAAATTTTGTGGGAGAAAGCTTCGGAAGCATTGTCGGATACAAAGATAATGGTGCGATCATGCACTATTCCGCGAAAAGGGAAGGCAGCAAGGAGGTGACGAATGATGCGAGTATCCTGGTGGATTCGGGAGGTCAGTATCTTGAAGGAACAACAGATATTACAAGAACGTTGGCTTTAGGCGCTGTTTCTGATGATTTTAAAAGAAATTCAACATTGGTTTTACAGGGATTAATCCGTTTATCGATGGTGAAATTCCCTAAAGGAACAAGAGGGGTACAGCTCGATGCAATTGCAAGATTACCGCTTTGGATGGAAGGTAAAGATTATAACCACGGAACCGGTCACGGTGTGGGAAGTTTTATGAACGTTCATGAAGGGCCTCAAAATATCAGAAAAGATATGAATCCGCAGGAGCTTTTATTGGGAATGGTTTGTTCCAACGAGCCGGGTTACTATTTAGAAGGCGATTACGGAATTCGTCATGAAAATCTTATCGCTGTAAAAGAATCTGAGACAACTATTCACGGAACTTTCTATGAGTTTGAAACGTTGACGTTCTGTCCGTTCTTTAAAGATACTATCGTGAAAGAAATCCTTTCTACAGAAGAAATTTCTTGGCTAAATGCTTATCACAAAACATGTGAAGAGAAAATAGCACCATTCCTGGAAGGAGAAGTGAAAGAATGGTTCTTAGAATTGGTAAGCCCGTTATAAAAGTAAATAGTCAATGGTAAATAGTGAATTTTTCATCTGTTATTAAACGCCAATTGATTCATTAATATAAACAAAAACGTCTTGTAGGTGTATTACAGGGCGTTTTTGTTTTATACAACCGTATTTTTACGGAAACACTTTTAGTAATTATCCTGAAAGCTAAACGTAAGAATGAAGCTATCTTTGTATCAACAAAAAAGCACACTAATCACTTTCATATATACTAAGGTAAATTCAAATGCAGTAAGATCATCCCGTTCTGGGATGATTTTATTTTTTATGTATTTTTGCTGAAAATCACTACTTTTTTCACTTAATTAAAAAAAATGATTCAGCAGTTTTTTCAGAGCTTCCAGATATTTTCAGAGAATGAAATTGAAAATTTTTTACAATTATTTGAAGAGCGAAAACTGAATAAAAATGACTTTTTTGTTCGGGAAGGTGAAAAATGTAGAGAGATAGCTTTTATAAAATCCGGTATTTTCAGATCTTATTATATTGCGGAAGACGGAAAAGATATAACGTACTGTTTCAGGTTTCCAAATGATCTGATTGCTTCTTATTCTTCCTTTATTTCTGAAAAACCAAGCATGGAAAATATGCAGGCTATTTCAGATGCCGAGATCTTAATCATCAAAAAAGATAAAATTGAAGCTTTTGCTAATGAAAATCCGAATTGGATTTTATTTTTAAAAACAATTGCCGAACAGGAATATTTAGAACTGGAAAAACGATTTTTCCAACTTCAAAGAGATAATGCAGCAAAGCGTTATGAAGCTTTGCTTGAAAATCAACCTAATTATATTCAGGATATTCCGTTGCAATATCTGGCTTCGTATTTGGGAATTACACAAAGACATTTAAGCCGAATCCGAAAAGAGATTTCTTTTTAGACATTTGTCCTGCAGATTGAGATGTTGACTGAATAGTTTTGTGAAAAAATAAAATGCAGTCAAATATTTTAATTATCGGGGGAACCGGATTGGTGGGAAAAACCATCGCCCGAATTTTACATTCAAGAAATCCGGAACTAACTATTTTTATCGGTGGCAGAAAGGGTGGAAACAGTGAAAATAATTTATTTATCGATGTAACCAAAGTTTCGACCTTTAAAACCATATTGGAGAAAAATATTCACCTGATTATTCTTTCTGTGAATGATAAAGAAGATCATGTGCTTCGTTTTGCTATCGACCATACAATTGATTATTTGGATATCACAAAACCGACTCCTGATTTGATGAAATCGTATCAATTAGCGAAGAATCAATCAATAACCAGCAGAATTGTTTTCAGTTCAGGCTGGATGGGCGGAATTGTCGCAGGTTTGGTGAATACTGCTGCGTTGAAAATGAAAATTATTGATGAAGTACAGCTTTTCGTTTATTATTCTATTAAAGATAAAGCGGGCGAAAGTTCGGCTCATTTTATGGCAGAAAATGTGGCTAAACCTTTTGTGAATTACAGGAATAATCAACCCATTTCTATCAAACATTTTCTGAATGCAGAATATTATAACTTCTCTTTTGGAATTGGAAAACGACAGGTTTATAATTTTGATGTTCCTGATCTGTATATTTTAAATCAGGTTGAAAAAATTCCGACGGTCAATGTAAAAATGACCTACAGTTCAAAATGGGTAACCTGGATTTTAGGTGCTTTTCAGAAAATAAAACTGTATAATATCCTGTCTTTTAAAGAAAGAAAAATGATCTTTGCAGCCAGTGGAAATGGTGATCAGACTGTCTTTGAAATTATCATTAAAAATCAAGAGGAAACGAAGAAAATCAGTCTTCAAAGTAGAGAAGGACAAGCAGAACTGACAGCTTTATCTGCCATTTTACATGCCGAAAAACTGTTGAAAACTGATGTTGAAAATAAAGTGTATTTCAGTCACCAGCTTCATGAATCAACATCTTTATTAGAATCATTAATGGATTATCCATCCATTTTCATTCAGATTGAATCATGAAGAAAATCGCAATTATTAATGGTCATCCCAACAAAGAATCATTTAATTTTGGGATTGCAGAAGCTTATAAAAAAGGAGCTTTGGAATCAGGAGCAGAAGTGAAGGAAATTATCATCGCAGATTTGAATTTTAATCCTAATTTGCAATTTGGTTATCAAAAACGAATGGAGCTGGAACCTGATTTGGTTGAAGCATGGGAGAAAATACAATGGGCGAATCACCTGGTTTGGATTCATCCTGTTTGGTGGGGCGGACTTCCAGCGATCACAAAAGGCTTCATCGATCGGCTTTTTCTTCCGGGAATGGCTTTTAGATACCGTGAAAACTCAGTTTGGTGGGACAAACTGCTGAAAGGAAAGTCTGCTCATATTATCACAACACTGGATCAGCCGGGTTGGTATTACAGACTATTGTATGGGCGACCCAGTGTGAATCAGCTTAAAAAATCTGTTTTAGAGTTTTGTGGAATTAAGCCTGTGAAAGTGACTTTTATAGGGATTGTAAAAACTTCTGATGAAATGATGCGAAAGAAATGGCTGGAAAAGATTGGGATATTGGGAAAAAGAGCATACTAATGAATGTTTTACCGTGTAAAGTAAGCACTAAAAGTGAATTACTGACAAATCCCTTAGCCCCGATTGCAGCGGTTACCCCGGAACTGGGTTGGAGTGTTGTAGGGTTTAGGTGTTGGCAAGCTTTGGGGTGAGGAGTATGAGCGGAAAGCGGGAATCAGCTTCAAAAAATAAAAGAGGTTGTTACTGGTTTTTCTGTAATGTATACTCAAAATCGGGACAATAGATAAACGGTATGGTGCTTTGAGATTAAAATCCGTAAATTTGCGCCATGAATAACGATACCATTTGTGCGCTGGCTACGGCCAATGGAGTAGGTGCTTTAGGCATTATCAGAGTTTCGGGGGACGATGCTTTAGGCGTGGTTCAGAAATCTTTTCCGGCAAAAAATCTTGCAAAGCAGAAATCTCATACCATTCATTACGGTTATTTTGTGGATGGCGAAGAGGCGATTGATGAGGTGATGCTTTCTATTTTCCTGGCTCCGAAAAGTTTTACAACTGAAAACTCTGTGGAAATTGCTTTTCACGGTTCGCCACATATTGGAAAACGTATTCTTGAAACTTTAATTAAAAACGGAGCAAGAATGGCAAAGGCAGGAGAGTTTACCCTTCGTGCCTTCATCAACGGAAGAATTGACCTTTCTCAGGCGGAAGCGATTGCTGATGTGATTGCTTCTGAAAATGAAGCTTCGAGGAAAGTAGCTATCAATCAGCTAAAAGGAGGAATTACCAATGAAATTTCTTTTTTGAGAACAGATTTACTGAATTTTGTTTCGTTAATCGAGCTTGAACTTGATTTTGCGGAGGAAGATGTGGAGTTTGCGGACCGCTCTGCATTGGTACAGCTTCTTAATAAAATAGAGCTTAAACTTAATTCTTTAATTGAGAGTTTCCAATATGGAAATGCGATTAAAAACGGAACTGCGGTGGCCATTATCGGAAAGCCGAATGCCGGAAAATCGACTTTGCTGAATGCTTTATTAAAAGAAGAAAGAGCCATTGTGAGTAATATTGCCGGAACCACGAGAGATACTATTGAAGAGGTGCTTCATATTAAAGGTCATGCTTTCCGTTTGATCGACACGGCTGGCTTGCGTGAAACAGTGGACGAAATTGAGGCCATCGGCGTGAAAAAAGCCAAAGAGAAAGTAGAAAACGCTAATATCCTTGTGTATTTGGCGGATGCTGCCACGGCAGATTTTTCTGAAGATATTGAGATGATCCAATCTTTGTTGCGAGATGATCTAAAGTTAATTATCTGTGCAACTAAAATTGACGAAGTTTCTCCTGCAGCGTATGAGAAAGTTGAAGATATTTTCCGAAATAAAATTGCTCATGAATTTGATTTTATTAAAATTTCTGCTGTTGAAAACCAAAATATTCAGGATCTTAAAAACGAACTGTCTTCTTACGTGGAGCAGTTGAAGTCCGCTGAAAATAATGTGGTGATCACCAATCAACGTCATTTTGAAGCATTAGGGAAATCATTGGATGCCGTAAATAAAGTAAAGGAGGCTATTTCTTTTCAAATTTCTACAGAATTGTTAGCTTATGAGCTTAGAAATGCTTTGGAACATCTTGGCGAAATTTCGGGTGAGGTGACTAATGATGAAGTGTTGGGGAATATTTTTTCTAAGTTTTGTATCGGAAAGTAGCCTATCTCTATAAAACCCCATGAATACTTCGTTTAATCAATGTTTTGTAAAAATGATGAGTGATATTTAATACCATTAATTGACATTATTTTTGTTACTAATCGTCACACTACTTTGTAAAATCGTATTACTTTTTTTGAATTTTATGACACTCGGAGAAAAGAATTTAATATTGATTCAAGAAAATCAGTAAACTAAAAAATACTACTTCTGATTTTGAACTACTAAACAAAATCTTACCTCAGTATTTCAGAGGTATGTGTCCTTTTGAATTTGTGCGATTCTACTTTTAGGAAATTGATTAAACAGGACAAAATCAAAACTCTACGGTTTGGTAAGAAAGATATCATTCCAAAATCTCTGCTGGAAGAATTCCTTTAAATCTTTGTAGAATACCGTTTGTTTTCAGTTACAATAATTTTAGGCAACTATGTATTTGAATGTGCCAAATAAAAGTATGAAATCCTAAATATCCAAATTCAGTGTAAGTCGTTTATATCTAATAAAAAAAATGCTGTTTTAGATAAATGTTGTTGCTACTCCATTCAAATATATTATCACCTAGGTGAATTTGATTAATATCTAATCTACTTACTAATTAAATCTCTATTTTTATTTACAATATAAATGTCTGGAAATTACGTATATTTGTAATACAATAATATTATTTATTGCTAAATTATAACATTAAATACTACTATTATGTTATTTATTTCTTTTTCAAAAGTTCAAAAAAAACTGATTGATAATATCCGGGAAAGACGATTGCAAATGAATCTAACACAGGAAGGTCTGGCTGAAAGATCAGGTGTTCCTTTACCAACTCTGAGGAAATTTGAGCAAAAAGGCTTGATTTCCCTGGATTCATTTTTAAAATTGCTTTCAGTTGTTGGTGGATTAGAAGAAATGGTTGATGCTTTAAAACCGAAGGAACAGAGTTTTAAATCTATCGATGATGTTCTGAAATCAGAGGAAAAGCCCATTAAAAAAAGAGGACGCAGGAGATGAAAATAGCTATCAAAGAAATAAAAGTAGGATTGGATTTTGGTTCTGGAATTCAACCCGTTGGACGTTTGGCAATTCGTGATTTTATCATCTATTTTCAATATGATGAAGAATTTCTGCAGAGCAATTTAGAAATTTCACCTATAAAACTTCCTTTACAACGAGACGTGATAGAGCTTCCAAGAGATCCTTTCGAAGGTTTGGCTGGTGTTTTCAATGATAGTTTGCCCGACGGTTGGGGAAGATTGCTCTTTGATCGTATGCTTCGCTCGGAAGGGATTTCTTCATCGGATATTTCACCACTAGATCGTCTAGGATATGTTGGATTGCACGGTATGGGTGCGTTGGTTTATGAGCCGGATCAAAGTCCAGATAGTAGTAATGAGATGATTGATTTGGACGTGTTGGCTACTCAAACAGAAGACGTTTTGCGAGGTGATTCAGAAGAAGTGATCGCAGAACTTTTAGCTTTGAACGGATCCTCTGCCGGAGCACGGCCAAAAGCATTGATCGGCGTTGATGCAGAGAGAAAAAATATATCCTACGGAGCGAATTTGTTAAGCGATAATTTTGAACCTTGGATGGTGAAATTTCCAAACTCATTAGATGGAAAAGATGCGGGCGCAATAGAATACATTTACGCTTTAATGGCTGTAGATGCTGGAATTGAAATGCCTGAAGTCCATTTGTTTCCGTCACAGAAAGGGAATGGCTATTTTGCTGTAAAGCGTTTTGATAGAGAAGGAAATAAGCGTCTCCATATGCATACGGTGAGTGGACTCGTTCATAGTAATTTTAGGTTTCCGTCTCTTGATTATGAAGATTTATTATCATTGACGGGTGTTTTAACCAAAGACATTCGAGAAGTAGAAAAAATGTTTCGATTAGCAGTTTTCAATGTTATGGCGCACAATAGAGACGACCATGCTAAGAATTTTTCGTTTCTGATGAATGAATTTGGAGAATGGAAATTATCACCCGCTTACGACCTTACTTTCTCATCTGGACCAGGTGGAGAACAAAGCACTATGGTAATGGGAGAAGGACGAAATATTACCGTCAAACATCTTACTAAATTAGGAAGCGAAGCGAAGCTCTCGAAAGAATTCATTGAGAAAGTTATCCAGCAAACAACTTCTGCACTTCGTAAATGGTCAAATTTATCAGAAGATTTTGGAGTTAGTAAATCCAACAGAGAATTGATAAGTAGATTAATTAAAACATTTTAATAGAAAATTTGAGCTATACTTGTTAAATTTTAAATTATTTTCGTTCTAAAAATAGATGAAAATTAAGGTGTACAGGCGAAATGTATCAATTATCACTGTCACATTCGGGAAGTGTTAATTGTTTAATTTACAATGATTTATGAGGTTTGAGGTATGCGAAAGCAGTACAAATGTATTTTTAAATTTATTTTAAAATGTTTTAAAGTGTTGGTTTACAAGTGTTTAATTTAATGTGATTCGTGCGAAAAAGTAGAAAAAAAGATGTTGCAGCATCTTAATCGTGTTCCACTTTTGTACACCTCAATCTATGTAAATCACCATTAATAAAAACTTCTATAGATACTGTGTAGGGGAAATAGATGGTGTTTTATATTGTCTATAGATTACAATTACAATAATACAAAAAACCCTTTAAACATGTAATTTAAAGGTGTTTTCGTATATTTGCTAGTGCTTGGAAATCTATAAATTCATTTTCTTGGAAAATTTAATTAAAATCACTTTTTAGCACGCCACGCCTCCTACAAAATCAATAGAGACTACAGAATTATCCTTTTTTCTAGTGATTTTTATGGTTCCGAAATGTTCTGTTGAATCAGATTCTTCAACGGATTTTCCGATATGGGTAATTACTTCCACTTCATAATCTTTGTTGCTTACTTTTGCCTCAATTAGATTTTCATTAACAGTCTTCACATCTCTTTCATCATTGGAATGAAACAGTTGTAATGTTCCGTCAATTTTCATAACAAAAAGAGATCTACCTATTTCAGCTGGAATTCCGGCACCTTGCATCAAAATATTCTCATTATGAGAAGTTCCTTTTTTAGCATAAGAAACTAAACAACCGACATCAAATTTATTCAGAACAAGAGAATCCGGAAAAGAATCGACTGTGAGAATTTTTTGTGTGGGTGTTTTTTCGATCAGCTTCGTAGTATTTTGTTCTTTTTTACAGGAAAGTATCGTTATAAAAAAGAGTACCGGGATTAAAAGCTTTAATTTGGTCATTTATATTAATTTTAGTTCATGCAAATATAACAGGTTAATAGGAATTAGCTTTGCTCTGTATAATCAAAAGTGAAAATCTTTTTTTTAATCAACAGATTACCCCTATCAGTCTTAGGAAGAGGAATGAGATGTTTTTTTGCCCTGTGGGCACCTATTGAAATTTTGATAAAAAGAATAATTATATTAAAAAAAAGATCATTTTAAAAAATCTTATGTAATAAATTTAAATAAATTCTTTTTTTTAGCTTAAATGATTATTAATTAACTGAAAATGTGTTTATTGTGAGTTTGTGTTTTTTATATATTTGACAGTATACAAAAAACGACATTCGATGAAAAAAATAATTCCTCCTTTTTTACATCTTCCGGCTTTTCAGATACTACAACGGGAATAGGATTACCAGTATTGTAGAAAAACATGTTTTTCCGAGAAACGTTTGTCATTTGATTTCACGTATATTCATCACGTACAGACTAACACGGAGCCTAAAAGACTGATTGTAAAAATCGACAGAAAATAACTGCTGATTAATCGTCAGAATCCTGATGAAATCCCAAAATAAAGACGTCAAGAAAATCCCTAAGCGTGTTTGGGAGAGGATAAAATAATTTTCGCTACCATTTTATTAGAGAATTTTACCGAAAAGCAGAGTTTTCGATTACTCTGAAAAAATGGATAAATATCTAACAAAAGAAAGAAAAAACAGCTTAAAACAAATAATTCCCGATTCTGTTGTATCTTTACACCGTACATTGTACAAGGGATTGGATTTTTGGTTTTACCACAAATTCCCAATCCTTTTTTATTGATCATATAAGATTACTTTTTAGCATTGTCAGCCGTGTCAGAGAAAATTGCAGCATTAGATTATTTGGATGAGTTGATTTCTATTCATACCGATTCCAGCCTTAGCGTAAAAACAAAATATCCATTGCTTAGGCAGCTTTTGGAAAAGGTGTCTAAGGATTTGACAAGTCATGAAACGATCAATTTTGCCGATTTATTTTCACGTTTATCATACATCTGTACCGGATTTAAGACTTCTAGAAATATTCATGGTTTAAGAACAGCCGCCAATCAGTTGCTGCATCACCAGATCATTCCATCGGAAGAAACGTATCGGTATCACGTGGCGGTGTTTGCAAAATTTTTACAAGATACATATGGAATTGCGGTACCTGCTGACCTGCTTGAAGCGGAGAGGCCTGCCGAAACTTACCGTTCACCCTCTGAGCTGCTGTTTCCTGAAGCCCGTGTTTCTGTTGTTGAAATAAAGGAAAATATTTTGATTTGCCAACTTGATCAAAACAGCATCGCTCTGGATATGAAAATTCCGGAAGATCAACTGATTGTTGTTCAGATCAATGCTTTGGGCTTTAATGATGAATTTGCCTCCGTAGCGAATTTCTGGGTGGGTGCAACATTGTATCTGCTGAATATTATGATTGATGCTGACCAAATATTTCATCCTAAATACCTCATTCTCGAGCCTGATTATCTGGTGGATGTTTCTGCCATTTCAGAATGTCTGCAGGATTATGGTCATTCAGAATTACTGTATTTAAAGTCTAAATTTGAAAAGGTTGCTAATTCAAAACACATCCTTTTGGGAAATTTTGCCAATCTCGTTGTGGATGAACTTTTTTCCGGTGCTGAAGAAAATGTGAGTTTTAAAACAACATTTATCAAGCATTTTAAGTCGAATCCATTTGAATATACCACCTGTGAAGATATTGCCTCAGCTTCTGATTTTACGCTGTTTCAGCAGGATTGTCAGAGACATTTCAATACAATAAAACAAGTCATTCACAATGATTTTCCTGAGTTGAACATTGATATTGAAAATGCCTCTCTCGAACCCTCTTTTATCTCCGAGAAATATGGTATTCAGGGGCGATTGGATATATTGGACCGAAGAAATAAAACGGAAGCCATTTCTAAGATCATTGAACTGAAATCGGGAGGAACTGTTTTTCCGGATGATGGCAAAAGCATTAAAAATAACCATCAGTCCCAGCTCTTTTTATATTATCTTTTAATTTCTCAGGCTGAAAATATTGATATTAGCAAGCTGAATAATTTCCTTCAGGGATATATTCTTTATTCAAAAGCGGATCAGGGGAACCTTCGTGGTCAGGCACCTTATGAAAGAGGTTTTCAGCAGATTCTTGAGGTTCGCAACAGGATCATTATTCTGGAACATTTGCTGGCAGAAGATAATCTGGAAAAAACAGGTCAGATTCTCAGCATGGTAAATCCTGTGAATATCATTAATAAGGAAATTCATAAAAATTTCAGAATCAGGATAGAGCCTCAGATTCATGCTTTTTTAAATCCATACTTGCAGTCTTCGGCATTGGCTCAGAAATATTTCAGGTCGTTTGTTAATTATGTGGCGTATGAGCACTATCTGAGTAAAGTGGGAAGTAACGAAAGGGAAAAAGAAAACAGTAATAACGGACTTGCAGGCCTTTGGCTCAATAGTTTTGAGGAAAAAGATAAGAAGTTTGAAATTCTTTATGACCTGACCATTGAGGAAAATAAAATTGATGAGGAGGAGCAGATCATCAGGTTTAAAAGAACGAATCCAGGTAATAAACACGCTAATTTCCGTACAGGCGATATCTGTGTTTTGTATCCGAGAAATAAGGAAACCGATATTGTCTCTAAAAACCGGTTGTTTAAATGTACTATTCAGTCGATCACTAAAGAATATGTCACTGTCTATTTTCGATACCGACAGAGGAATAAAAGCTATTTTGAATCCTTCGGGGAAGAAGGGAAATGGGCTGTTGAAAGAGATTTTATGGAATCTTCTTTCAATTCCATGTATAAAAATCTGTATGAATTTTTAAACGCTAAAAAAATATTTGCCGATTTACTTTTATTGCAGAAGTTTCCCGCGGCGTCAAGGGATTATGGCTATAAAAATAAAGGTATTTCTTTCGAGCAGGAGCGTGTGATCAACAAAGCTCTGTCGGCAGACCATTATTTCCTGCTGAATGGCCCGCCGGGAACGGGTAAAACGTCTATCGTCATCAAAAATCTGGTGAAAGAATTGATGGAGACAGAAAAAAATGTGCTGGTACTGGCTTATACCAACCGTGCAGTGGATGAGCTTTGTGAAGCTGTGAATGCGGCTGCAGGAAGCCCGGAGCGTATCAATTTCATCCGTTTCGGATCAAGACTTTCTTCCTCACCGGAACATCATAAAAATCTGTTGTCAGAGGTAATTAATCGCCGGGAAGAGAAGCTAAAATCAGATGGAAAGAGATTATCCCGCCTTGAAATTGAAAAGCTGCTCGCCGAAAATATGATTTACATTTCCACGGTGGCTTCGATCAGTTCACGAGATCAGATCTTTAAAATAAAGGATTTTGATTATATTATTGTAGATGAAGCTTCCCAGATCTTGGAGCCCCAAATCATTGGTACACTTTCTAAAGTTCCCAAGTTTATTTTAATCGGCGATCATAAACAGCTTCCAGCCATTTCACTCCAGAACTCAGACCGTTCTCTGACGAATGATTCTGATCTTGAAAATATGGGGTTGCAGAACCGTAAGAATTCTTTGTTCGAACGTTTATTCAGGTTTTGTGAGAATCACAAGCTTCTGCATGCGATTGATTCTTTATCCTATCAGGGAAGGATGCATCAGGAGATTGCTTTATTTCCCAATTTTGCCTTTTACGGGGGGAAGCTGGTGGAAGCGTATCACACACCGAATCTTGATCCAAATGTTAAAAACGCACTTTTCCGTCAGGTAAACACCATGAATTTTACTGAAAATTCAGGCGCTTCGCTGAGAAATCTACTCGCGAATAAAAGACTGATATTCTTTAATAATAAACAGTCGGATGATCTTTATGCTAAATTTAATGAATATGAAGCTGACCTCGTTGTGAAGATCGTAAAAGAGGTTCAGGCTTTGTATCAGTCAAATCAGAAGGTGTTCAGCCCTAAAGAGTCATTGGGGATTATTGCGCCTTTCCGTAATCAGATTGCGATTATCAAACAAAAATTGGAAGAGGCAGAGATTCCGGGCTATGAAGAGATCACGGTAGATTCTGTTGAACGTTTTCAGGGAAGCCAGCGGGATATTATTATTTATTCTTTTTCAATTAATAATCCTTTCCAGCTTAATGGAATGGTAAGTTTAAACGATGAAGGAGATGTCGACCGAAAGCTGAATGTGGCCTTAACGCGATCTAAAGAGCAATTGATCCTGATTGGGAATGACAGTATTCTCTCTGCTAATATTATTTATCTGCGTTTAATAGAATATTGTAAATCAAAAGAGGGATATATTGATATTCCGGTGAAGGAAATTTTAGCGGAAGATCTTCTTGGTCTTCCAACCAACGGGAAACCTCTTGAAGAAGATGTGGAAATACAGTGGGATCATTCTTTTGATTCTGCTTTTAAAGCCTTGGTTCTCGATAAAATAATGGCTGACCGAAGAACGGAGTGGCCGGAAAAAATTCTGGGTGCCGGGAAAGATTTTACGCGTAACAATATTATTTGCTATGGTTTGGCTGATTTTGACGAAACCTTAAATCTGGATGTTCATCAGAATTTTAAGTATGGTGGTTCTCTGGATCAGCTGTTTCTCGAGTATACGCCGCAGGATAAAGTGCAGTTATACTGTTACTGGAATATGCGGAAACATTATGCGTCTTCTCAATACGTTTTCAGGACTCATTTTGATTATTTTTCAGCTGAAATAAAAAAATTGGGGAATAAAGTTGTGTTTATTGATTTTGGATGTGGTCCATTGACGGCTGCACTCGCCTTTAGTACACTTTTTAAAGATGAGGTTCAGGATAGTATTCATTACATTGGTGTGGATTCTTCAACTGCGATGCTGGAAAAGGCAATGACATTCTCCCGCTCCGAATGTTTCAGGCTGCATGATACTTTTGATTTTGTTAAAGATTTTAGCCAGATCAATAAAAAGCGTCTTGAAAACCGTTTTTCTTCTCCTTCAGTAGTTGTTTTCAACTGTTCTTATGTGCTTTCAGGACTTGATAGCAAAGCAATAGCTTCTTTGGCTGAACAGATAACCAGGTTTATGATAGAGTATTCATTCAATAAATATATGTTAGTATTTCAAAATCCGGTAAACAGGGATCAGCAAATGAGAAAACTGCTGGCTAAGATCAAACTGCTGAACAGGAGTGTATTTTCCGGAAAGGCAGGAATCTACTACAAAGACAATGATCTGGACGGATATGCTAAAAATGAACATCTGATGTACGAAGTGGTTTCTAACTGATTTGTTTTTGTAGCCCCGAATGCACGAATTTTTTTTGTTGGTTTATCGCAAAGTCCCAAAGATTATTTTAATACTTTATGTTTTTAAGTCGCAAGGATTTTATCAAAGATAAAATTGTGGAGTGTCTTTTTGCCCCGAATGCACGAATTTTTTTTTGTTGGTTTATCGCAAAGTCGCAAAGATTATTTTAATACTTTATGTTTTTAAGTCGCAAGGATTTTATCAAAGATAAAATTGTGGAGTGTCTTTTTGTCACGAATGCACGAATCTTTTTTTTTGTTGGTTTATCGCAAAGTCGCAAAGATTATTTTAATACTTTATGTTTTTAAGACGCAAAGATTTTATCAAAGATAAAATTGTGGATTGTCTTTTTGCCCCGAATGCACGAATTTTTTTTTGTTGGTTTATCGCAAAGTCGCAAAGATTATTTTAATACTTTATGTTTTTAAGACGCAGAGATTTTATCAAAGATAAAATTACGGAACGCATATGCAGCTGCTTTTTGGCAAGGATGCACGAAGGATGCTGTTTTTTAAATCTTTGACAGTTTTCATTTTTGAAATTTTAAAATCTGCGTCATCTGCAAAATCAGCGAGAGACAAAAATATAATCAACAGTCTAGTCTCCGTTTTTAACAAATAAGAAGCAGCCTGTATTCTCCGTCGTTTTCTGCGGGCGCTCTGTGTACGCACGGCAAAACTTTTTGTTCAGGATGATCTACAGCCAGTCTCCAAAGATGCCCCAATCCTAAATTGAGAGGTTTGGCACCATGGTGAGGTTCATAATGAAGATCGAAAAAATACTCTGTCAGAAAAGTCTCAAAATCTCCTTCAGAATCCTGATGCAGCTCTTTAAGCTTTTCGCGGATTTCAGGAATGAGAATTTTTTGTGTTACCTGATGATTTGGAATAATGTCACTTGCTGCACCGTAATAAGTACATAAAAAAGTATCGGTTCCGATGGGTGAGCGGTCAACATGAAATGAGTAGACATCGGTGGAAATGAAATCAAATTCATCATCTCTTTCATAATTTTTAAGCAAATTAAGGGATGGTGAAGCTCCAAAGTCACTCAATAACTGCAGATCATTTAAAATAGTTTGTCTCGCGATATCGCCTTTTTCAGATAGTGTTAATGCTAAAAGATCTTCAGCAGAAACTTCGGTAATATTGTCTTTCAGTTGAAGTTGAGAAACAATTTCTTTAAAATCTCCTTCAAGATTTCTATTCCAGCAAAGCGCATTCATTTCACCTTTAAAATGAGAAATCACAAGGTCAGAAAAAGAGGAAACGATACCGATTTGGCTGTTATCAGAAAATTGATGATCCATAAAATTGAAGGCGCACCGAATAGGGTAAACCCAATGCAAAAGTAACGAAGAAATAAACAATAAAACAATGAAACCAATCTTGAAATGTCAGATCGGTTTCGTTTTTATTGATCTACCATTCTGAATAGTACTTTTTATCTGACTTCACAGGAATTCGTTTTTTGGATTTTCAAGGGAAGGGTAATCTTCGGTCAGAGTGGTAACAATTTCCTGTGAAGTCAGATAACGCATGCCTCTTAATTCTTCCCAGAAGTCCATTCGGGGCATGATGACAGATTCTAACCGTCCGCCAAGGGTAGTATTCATATCAAAGATCAGCATATCGCCGGCACTGAATTTTTTATCCTTTACCAAACGATAAGGCGGTATATAGTCCGCAAGTTCCGGCTCCGATAATGATAACTTTTGTTTTTTAACCGGAACTCATTCCGGCATTTAAGGAAGTGTTTTTATTCATGATTTTTAGTTTAAACCTGAGCTCAATCCATAAAATATTCTATCAGATTAATAGGGACGGGCTTCAGCCCGTCTAAAAAAGATGAGACTCCTGGAGGCTTTAGCCGAAATTTATAATCAATTTGTACTAAAGCCCCCTATTTGATTTGTGATTTTATCATTGGGCTGAAGTTATGCTATTGGTGTATAGTAACTATTTCAAAATCAACATTTTAAATTATTTGTTTTAATCGAACTCAGGTTTTAAAATATTTAAAATTCAATGGTATTTCAAAGTAACGAAGAAGCGGCCGGCTATTTTGCCATATAAATCGGTAAATCATGGGCTGGGTATAAATACGTATTGCTATCTTCGTTATATTATTTTCAACTTGTTTAATGAGAAAAAGTATCCCGACTTATGATCTAAGTGATATTTCACGACACCAGTTTGTGGTGGAAAAAATAACCCTTAACAGTACCGAAGATCATTTAATTGATAAGGGAATTCATCGTGACAGTCATTATATTTTCACGATCATGGAAAGTGGCCATGTGAAAATGATGGTTGATTTTAATATCATTGAAGCACAGGATGCTGTGGTGTTCTGTGTTTTGCCGGGACAGGTGCATCAAGGGCTTTTTATGAAGGAAGTTTCGGGATGGTTTGTTGCCGTAAAGACAGATCTGGTTCCTGATCTTATTCGCCAGGTTTTTGAAGAATCATTAATGGAAATAAAACCATTGTCTTTACATAAGGATCAGGTTAAAAAAGTAGCCGTCATCGCGGAGCTACTTCGTGATGTGTATACGGATGAGATGCTTGAATCTAAGGAAGGCTTTTTTACCGCCCAGTCGTTACTCAATTCTTTTATGGGAACATTTGCGCAATGGTATTCTCATGAAAATTCCGCAGAAGTATCTTCTAAAGGCAGAATGTGGGAACTTACCAGAGATTTCAGAATACTGGTGCGCAAAAATTTTAAATCAGTGAAAAGTCCATCAGCCTACGCTGAATTTTTAAATATTTCCCGGGGTTATTTAACGGAAGCGGTACATGAAATAACCGGGAAGTCCACACAGCACTGGATTCATCAGGAAATTTTAATGGAAGCTAAAAGATTGCTGGTCTTTACCAGTCTTACTATAAAGGAAATAGCATACGAAATTGGTTACAGCGATCATACGTATTTCAGCCGTTTATTTTCTAAACTGGAAAACCTGTCACCGTCAGAATTTCGGGATAAGAATAAAAAGTAATTTAACATTACTAAGGGAAACTTTGAAATTTTTAACCACAAAAGCCACAAAAATTTTTGACACTTTAGAAGTTTAAGTTTACTTTCTTTCTGTATAAAAGAGCACCTAAGTTTCTTGAAAATCTTTGATTTTCTGTGGATGTTTAAAACGATTTGTTTTGTTTGCTTTTGTCAGCCTTTAGCGTAAAGCTTTTAAATTCCTTTTGCGGTAAAAATCAATCATAACAATTTTATAGGATTTGACATAAACCACGAATAGTCCAACTTTTACCCTGAAAAATCTATTTTCGCATATGGGTTTTACGGCTTCCTTTGCAATAAAAAATATGGCTAGTTTACCAAAATGGATTAATGATGCGGTGGAAAATGTTTTGTCATCCAAGTTCAGAGAATGCATCATTACAAAGGTTGAAAATATATCAGAAAATTTAAGGAAAATTCAGTTTAAAACAGATTTGGAAGGTATTTATTTTGAGCCGGCTTATGCCATCGGGATCCGAATTAATGAAAGGGATTTCCGTAATTACTCGCCATTTAATTTTAACGAAAAAGACGGTTGCTTTGAAGTTGTTTTTCATGTGCATAACGAAACGGCGGCGGGAAGTTCTTTCATCAGTCAGTTATCAGAAAATAATACATTGAAAATTTTGATTCCCAGAGGAAAAAAGTTTTTCAATCATGAAGCTAAAATTCATTTTTCAATTGGGGATGAAACATCGTTGGGAACTTCTCTTTCCATTAAAGAAGCAGCGGAAGAGAGCGAATCGGTTTTTGTCTGTCTCCATGAACTGGAAAATCCTGAATCATTGGAAACCCTCGGTTTATATGGGTATCACGCGGATAAAAATGATTCAATGAAAATTATTGAAGCTTTAACTGAATTTTTACAGGAAGAAAAGCAAGCCGTTCAAAACGATGAGGTGGTATTTTACCTTACAGGAAACGGACAAACCATGAATATCGTAAGGAAATTTTTAAAATTGAAAGGTGTTTCACCAAAATGTATAAAATCCCAAGCATACTGGATAGAAGGGAAAAAAGGACTGTAAAATTTAATTAAAAAGCGGCTTATTATGTTTAAGCCGCGTTTTTTAATTTATTTTTTTCTTCCGTACATCAAAATTCTTTTAAAAGAATAGATTGCAGGAAGTTTTGGGAAATTAATAGCAATTCTTTTCTTAAATTCAGCAATAAATGTCTGCTGATTTTCTTCACTCAGCCTTTCCAGATAAGGAATAAGAGCCGATCCGGAAATGAAATTAAACAATGTTTCATGATCTTCTGCGATAACTGGATAGACTTTTTGTGAAATATTTATATCTTCAATGTCATTATCAAATAAAATCTGCGCATATTCATCCAGAGTAAGCACAGTCGAAGCGCGGTTCCAATGGTTCAGTTGGGTTTTGAAAGGCTCTTCATTGCCCATTTCAAGTAAAATTTTATTCAGAATATTTCCAGGCTGATAAGGCATTTGTATTGCTAATTGTCCGCTTTTATTCAGTTTGGAAATCAACTTTGGAAACAATGTTTCATGATCGTCCGACCATTGTAATGCTGCGTTACTGAATATTAAATCCCAGTTTTCGTTACTGTCGAGAATTTCTTCCGTTGTTGCCTGTCTGAAATGTAGATTTTCGGCTTCCAGCGTTTTTGATTTTTCCAGCATTTCTGCAGAAGAATCAATTCCTATAAAATGAGCCTGCTCAAATCGTTCTGCAAGAATGGCGGTTTGTTCGCCTGTTCCGCAACCCAAATCAATGGCTTTCATATTGCCTTTATTCTGAATCAGATCTGAAAGGTCAAAAAAAGGTTTAAAACGAATATTTTTAAATTGATTGTAAACATCAGGATTCCAAGGCATAATTTGTATATTTAGTCATTCCTTAAAAACCAAGTAATATTTTGATTATCAGTTTTATGCACTTATATTTCGTAAAAAATCGTTGTAAAAAATTGCAATAAATTGTATTTTTAGGATATAAAAAGTGGCAAAATGTTAGGCAAAATAAGAGAGGATTTACAGCAGAATTTATTCAAGACCAGGCTTACGGAGCTTATTAATATGGAGCATCCGGTGGTAAAATTAGCTGGGGAGATTTCCTGGGATAAAATGGAGTCAGAGTTTGAGAAATTATTTTCAGAAAACGGAAGACCTTCTATTGCTATCCGTAAAATAGCAGGAATGCTTTTGCTCAAGGAAATGTTTAAAGAAAGTGATGAAAGTGTAATAGAGAGATGGATTGAGAATGCGTATTGGCAATATTTTACCGGAGAAACCTTTTTCCAGACAGAGCAGCCTTTCGATCCGAGCAATTTTGTACACTTCAGAAAAAGAATTGGAGATAAGGGTTTGGAATTTCTTTTGGGACAAAGCGTTTCTCTCCATCCCAAAGCCAAAACAGAAGATGAAGTTCAGGTAGATACGACGGTTCAGGAGAAGAACATTACCTTTCCTACCGATGCCAAATTAGCAAAAAAAGTAATCGACAATTGTAGAAAAATAGCAGAAAAAGAGAGCGTTGTACAAAGACAAAGCTACAGAAGAGTGAGCAAACAATTATTGCGGGACGCTTTTTTTGGACATCATCCCAGAAGACAGAAGAAGGCAAAAATGGCGAGGAAAAAGCTCAGGACGATTGGTAAAAGAGTTCTTCGGGAATTGGAAAGAAAACTTCCTAAAGATGTTTTGAAAGGCTACGAAGACGTTTTTAAAATTTACCTTAAAGCACTCACCCAAGAACGTACCACGAAAGATAAAATTTACAGTCTTCACGAGCCACAAGTTGCGTGTATTGCGAAAGGAAAATCGGGAAAAGCATACGAGTTTGGGACAAAAGTAGCAGTAGTAAGAGGTCGGAAAACAGGGATCATCAGCTCGGTAAAGAGATTTTCTGGCAATCCTCACGATAGTAAAACTCTTGAAGAATCATTGGCACAGAGTGAGAGGGTAAGAAAATCCGTTGGCGGAACAAGACCTACGAAAGCCACTACAGACAGAGGATTTAAAGGAATCAAAGAAGTGGAAGGAACAGCAATTTTGCTTCCCGCAAAAAAAGAAAAAACAAAATATGGGCAACAAGTAGCCAGATTAAGATTCCGGGCAAGAGCAGCCATAGAACCTTGTATCTCTCATTTAAAAAGAAACCACTCCTTAGGATTAAACTTCCTGAAAGGAGTGGCTGGAGATATTAATAATGCATTATTAGCAGGGATTGGATACAATTTGAAGATGAGATTGAATCAAATCAAACAACAAATTCTTCTTTGGCTCGAACTTGTTCTCCGAATCTTTTTAGGCAAATATAATTTTCAAAGTCAAAAAACAGCTTTTTAAGGAGCGACTATTTAATGATGCTTCAATTTACAAAATTTCGAATTGAAATTAAAACAAATATGCTTAAAAATCCCTTAAATGCGTAATTTAATAATAAGTTTGTTTAAACTAATTTTAAATTTAGCCGCAAAATAAGCAAAAGATCTTATTGGATTTATTTAAAGTATTTCAAAAGTCTGCAAAAAGAAAAAATCAAAGATTTTTTTAACTTATGTGATCTTTTTTTATTTAGGTATTAAACTTAAAATAACTAAAGTGCTAAAATCTTTTGTTTCTTTTGTGGTAAAAAAGTTTAATGAAAAACATTCTACAAAATTTGCACGCTTTCCTTAATGCTGTTCATCACAAAAATACTCTTCGTTTGTCCGATTCCTTCAATTTCAGAAAGTTTATTCACGAAAAACTCATGAAATTCATCCATATTCGGAGCCAGAATTTTTAGCATAAAATCAAAATCCCCACTGATATTATAAAATTCAACCACTTCCTTCAGTTTGCTGACTTCTTCAATGAACTGTCCCGCCATTTTTTTATTGTGAACATTTAATGCAATCATACAGATTACCATCATGCCTTTATTTACCTTTTTACGGTCGAGAACAGTCGTATATTCTTTAATAATTCCGGCTTTTTCCATTCGTTTAATACGTTCGTGTGTAGGTGTCGGACTAAGATTGATTCTTGCTGAAATATCCCGTACACTCAGTTTGGCATCTTTCTGTAAAAGCCTCAGGATTGAAAGATCTTTTTCGTCAAGCGTATAATTTTCTGTAGCCATTTGTTCTGTTTTTAATGGTTAAACAATATTAAATAGGATAAATGTTCTTTTCGTTGGATGATTGAAATAAATATGTTCCAAATTTACCATATAATTTTTATAAATGTTCTGTTAATTTTAATTTTGCAGAAAATTTGAACTGTATGAACTCAAGGAAAAATATCATTTTAATACTGGCATCAATTGGGACATTTGTGGAGGCTTTGGATATTGCCATTATTAATTTAACGATTCCTTCCATTCAGGAACAGTTCAACATCAATGCTTCTACCGTACAATGGTTACAGACCTTGTATGTATTGTTTTTTGGAGGTTTTTTGATTATTGGCGGTAAACTGTCTGATCAAATCGGACGAAAAAAGATTTTCCTGATTGGCGGATTGATCTTTATGCTGACCTCACTGGGAGCCGGATTATCTACCAGTTTTGAAACTTTAGCTATTTTCAGAGCGTTACAGGGATTGGGCGCAGCTTTCATCATGCCGTCTGCGATGTCGATTGTCACCAATACTTTCAGAGAAGAGCAGGAGAGGAATAAAGCAGTGGGGATTTTCAGTTCTTTTGCGGCGATCGGTTCGGGAAGCGGATTGTCAATTGGCGGAATTATTACCACGTATTTAAGCTGGCACTGGGTATTTCTCATCAATGTTCCCATTCTTTTCTTTACCCTGATTTTGTCTTATCAGTTTTTACCGAAAGACGAAAGAAATGAAAAACCTCAGAATACCGATTTCGTCTCAGGAATCTTATTAGTATTGGGATTATTGAGTTTAACTTACGGAACACACGAATTGATTCAGATCAAAGAACATCCGTTCTTGATTATCGGATCTTTAGCATTATCTGTTCTTTTGTTAGGATTGGTTTTCTATCGATTAAAAACAATTTCCCAACCCTTGATTGATCTTCAATTGGTAAAACAAAGATCGTTGATGGTTGCCAATATTGTTTTCTTCACGTTGGGAGCATTTTTTATCGGATTTTTATTCCTGATTTCCCTGATGTTGCAGAAAGATATGCATCACAGTTCGGCATCGGCGGGCTTACTCTTGGTTCCATTTAGTATTTTATCGGCGTTGGTTTCAAAGTTTGTATTGCCGCATATTTCCAAAAGACTAAATCCTACAAAGCTTGGTATTTTGGGCTGGTCATTCATGTTGTTGGGCTCATCATTACTGTTCATTTCTGTGTACACAGGGCATCCATTAGCAATTGTTTTATTGGGAGCTGCCTGTATTTCAGGAATCGGAATGACGTTCTGTTTCACGGGTTTATCAATTTTAGGAATTCAGGACATTCAGCCTTCCCATTACGGAGTCGCATCAAGTTTAAGTACCACAAGCTACTTTTTAGGAGCAGGAATTGGATTGTCTTTTATGACATTAATGAGTCAGATCTTCCCTTCAGAATTTGCTGTAGGAAGCCTAAGTCTGGAAATCCTGATCGGATATGCCGTTATCGCATTGGGAATTTTAGCCTATCTGATTGTAAAAGAAACTAAAATAAAAAAAGCCGCTATGGCTGTTTCATAATTCATCGATATATTGTTAATAATTATCCGGAGATATTGAAATGATATCTCCGGATTAATTTATGGTCTTAATTTTTCAGGTTTATTTAGCATTCTTTTGCTTTAAAAATATTTTTCCTTTAATTTGTTCATATTATAAACATGAAAATTCAAATCATCAGCGATCTCCATCAGGAATTCGGTATCACAGATTTATCTTTCGATAAAGCAGATGTAGTTGTTTTGGCGGGAGATACCAATTTAGGAATCAAAGGAATTGAATGGGTAAAAACTAATATTCCCAACAAACCTGTGATTTATATTCTCGGCAATCATGAATATTATAAAGGTTCTTATCCAAAAACGCTGAATAAAATAAAAGCCTCCGCACAGGATTCAAATATTCATGTGCTGGAAAATTCTTTTGTAGATATTGAAGATATTCGTTTTCATGGCGCAACTTTATGGACTGATTTTTCCATTTTCGGAGACCCAAGATATTACGGAATGATATGTCAATCGAAAATGAATGATTATAAAAAGATTACGCGGGATCCGTCTTATTCAAAGATGAGGACCGTTGATACGTTTAAAATTCATCAGTTTTCAAAAATTTGGTTACAGGAAAGTCTGGAAAATTCAAAAGATTTAAAAAATATTGTGGTTACCCATCATGCACCAAGTATTCAGTCAGTTCCGGAAGAATATAAAGAAGATCCTATCACTTCAGCCTATGCTTCAAATTTAGAAGATTTCATCAATGAACATCAACCATTATTTTGGATTCACGGACATATTCATACGCCCTCGCAATACAAAATCGGCAATACCGAAATCATCTGCAATCCCCACGGCTATATCGATGAAAAGTACAATGGTTACAACAAAGAATTGATTATTGAGGTCTAGTTTTTGCTGATTTCTTCCATGAATTTTTTGATGGCATCATAAGCATCAATTCTTTTGGAGAAAGCAGGATATATTTCTACATGAGCTGCGCCGGAACTTTTCAGCCACTGTGTCCAGATTATTTTCATAATTTCAAAATCGGTAGGTTGTACGGTGGTTGAGCCATTATCATCAAGCGACCGGTCAACCATTTCCAAAACCAGAATATTTACGTTTTTCAAATTATTGGTCGTTTTTTTAATCAGGTATTCCGGTTTTGACTGAATAAATTTTTGAAGATCTACCGATTTACTGCTGATGAAGTCCTGTCTTATTTTTTTGATAGACTGCTGATCAAAATTATACCCTGCGCTGCTATTAGTACTTTCTATATAACCGTCTGTAAAGAGAACTACAACATTTTTTGTACTTTTAATAAGAGTATTTTTACCATTGGGAAGACTTACATCAGGATCATTGATCAATGATGAAGTGATGGTTTGGTTAAAATAATTCCAGACATCAGATCCGGCAGGATTTTCAAAGGAATACTGATAAACTTTTGAGATATTTTTTTTGAATGCAGAAATAGCAGATTTCATTTCATACCTTTTAAAGTTGGATGCATCTTTGGTTTTTCCTTTAAACTGTCTGAAATTAATCTGAAGCCATTTCGCATCTGCTATCTGTGGATTATTAAGGATTCCACGGTTGATAAAATCAAATTTATAAACATCAAGCTGATTCATTCGCCTGTTATTTACCGTAAGAAGATCCCCGATACTATCAATAGCCGTATTGAGTAAAAAAGTGTCAAGAACGGGCTTTGGATGAATTTCAGGATTGATTCTGTTGGATAGGTCGGGAACAAGTAGAACATTGAAATCGTAAACTTTTGTAGTCACTGATCCATTACGGTCATTGGTTTTAGAACAGCCTGTGCAAAGAATAAAAATGATGAAGGATGATAAAAAGTAGAATAAATTTTTCATAGCTTATGCATTAGTTTTGAGCAAATTCTGAATTGAAATTTTTTTGAACCGTGACAATATTCAGCCAGTTTTCACACTCTCTTATGGCTTCTGTCGTTTTAGCTTCTGCTTTTTCCACAGAATAAATTTTGTACAAATATTTACTCCAGCCTTCCATAAAAATATTAACTCGGTTTTCCATTTCGGTCCTGGATACAGGAAGTTTATCATTATCCACCTGACTCTGATAAATATGGGCAAGATTGTCTACTTTTTCTATAAATGACAAGAGAAGCTGCTTAAGATGATTGATTTTTGTATTAATCTGTATCGGAAGTTCCTGCAATTGTTTGGTGAGGACGGCATTGTGTTTTTGTAAAATCACGATTTCACCATTTAACCTGTTGTTTTCCTCTTTCAGTTCATTGATCTGTATCTGATGGGCAAGCATTTCCTCTTCATGTTTGCTGACAATAAATTTTGTCTTTTCCTGATGATGGGTTTGCGTTCTTTTTTGATGAGAATAATAAAGTTTTTCAATAGTCAGTCCAAATAAATATACTCCTAACGTTCCTAAAATAAAGACTAACCAAAAGTTTTCAGTGATGATGATTTCCATAAAACTCAATATGGTATTGGTACGGTTAGATTCATAATCAATAAAATTAATATTTTTAGCTACCCTGTAGGCTATAAATCCATCGACTACCAAAATCAATAAAATCCCACCATAATTTTTGAAAAATCTATAGAACATATTGTTGGTGTTATTTGTGTTTAGATGATCATTGGTGTGATCTTTAACAGAAAGAATCAGTTTCATTAAACCTAATGCCAGTGGGATTCCGACGAAAAGAAAAAGGAACAGAATTCCTCCGATTCCCTTGCTCCATATTTTTGATATAGCTTCAGGATCAAAAACCTCAGCGGTTTCAGGGATTCTTCCGGCATCAATAGCAGCTATTGTTTCATTTTTTGAAAATATGAATATATAAGCAACAGACGAATAGAATACAAAAATATAGGATAACAATATAAATCCTAAGAAAATTAATGCGGATGTCAAAGGCCAGTTTACAGGCGGTTTCACAAAATCTATCTTCAGTTCATTGATCTTTTTAAGTAAAACATCTATTTTGTCCTTTATAAAAGGAATTTTAATAGAGCTTACCGACTCTATGTTTTGTTTTTTGTCCTCAATATTTTTTTCATTATGCTGAATATTGTTTTCAATGTTTTGAAGATCTGCTGTCAGATTATAGTTCAGAGTATCAATCTCATTTTGAGTTTTCATCTCTACGTTTCCGATGCTCACCTTCAGCTGCTCTTCGATCCTGTTTTTCAGTCGTGTCTTTTTCTCGGCAATAACTTCAATTTCGTTGATGAAGTTTGAATAAAGGCTGTCCATTGCCTGAGGAAGCACCTGATGATCTCCTTGATTTTCAAATGCCCTCTGGTAAGCATTTTCTTTCAATAAGTTTTTATCGAAAGAGCCTACTTCTGTTGCGATGATGTTATCGAGAACATCTTTAAAATCTTTCAGAGATTGCTCCTGAAAATTGAGCGGCTGAGCTTCCCCTTCATTTTTTTCATGAACAATGGGACTTACAAAAGCGCTCTCTTCTCTTTCAATTTCCTCAATGCTGTAACCGTTATTAAGTTTTTCTACGCGGTCTTTTATTTTAAAAAAGCTGTCAGTCAGTTCATTAACCGTTTTGGGGAAGTTAGTAACCAAAACCTGCTCATGGTTGTTTTTTGCATTGTTAGACCAGTTGTAGGAACCTGAAATAGCTATATTTCGATCAATAATGCAGAATTTCAGATTCATCATACCGTATCCTATATTTTTGATGCGGGTGAAGTTAAGTCCTTGATGTACAAGTACATCAAAATCTAATTTTTCATTATCCGGCTGATCAGATAAGATCAGGGAAACTTTAATATTTTCAGAAAGTTTTTCCTGAATAATGTTGTACAGTTCATAGTTGGTAAACCAAGCCATAGCGATCAATATTTCCGATCTGGCACTCTTTAATTCCGATTTTATTCTTTCCAGAATTTCATCAGTATTAGAAATGGAATCTTGTAGCATGTTGTTCATAAATAGGTTATAAAGTTTTTATTATGAAAAAAAATCTTTACTTTGATTTTTATTGTGAAATTTATTTCGAATTCAAAATTAGAAATAGTAGATAGGTGTTTTTTACGGGTTTCCGTAATTTGAAAATTTAGAGTATCAGAATATTTTCCACAATTGCACAACAACCTCCCTGAATTTTATAACACTTTCATCTGGCTTATCATAATCTTTGCATAAAGATTAAGACTATGAAAGAGAAAATACTTATTATTGGCGGTTATGGAGCGGTAGGAAGCATTATCGCTGAAAATTTATCGAAGGTTTATCCTGAAAAAGTAATGGTAGCTGGGCGAAGTCTTTCAAAAGCTCAAAAATTAGCAGTAAATCTTCATCAGCAAGTCATTCCTTATCAATTGGATATCAATTCTATTTCTGATTTTTCAATTTTTGATGATGTTCAATTGGTCATCATGTGTTTAGACCAAACCAATACCGATTTTGTGGAATATTGTATCTCAAAAGGAATTCATTATATCGATATTTCAGCGCAATACAAGGCGTTAAAAAGTATTGAAGGCCTCAATTCATTTGCTGCAGAAAATCAATCCAGCGTTGTTTTAAGTGTCGGTTTGGCGCCGGGAATTACCAATCTTCTCGCTCAGCATGCTGTTCATCTGCTCCCCAATACAGAATCTATTGATATATTTATTCTCCTTGGTTTGGGTGAGAAACATGGCGAATTTGCCTATAAATGGACTTTCAATAATATCGATTCCGAATATCAGATTTCTGAAAACGGGACTAAGAAAAACATGAAAAGTTTTACAAAACCTATTCAGACAGAGCTTTTAGGCAAAAGACAATTTTACCTTTTTGATTTTTCAGATCAGCATGTTTTATCAGATACTTTAGCAGTTCCAAGAATTGAAACCAGGATGGCTTTTGATGTTAAATGGTTTACGAAGCTCACTGCCATTCTTCGTAAATTGGGAATTACCAGACTATTTAAAAACGAAAAAGTTCAGGATCTTGCGATTAAAAGCTTTAATAATTTTACCATGGGCACCGATGTTTATGCCGTTAAAATTGTAGCCAAAGACACATCCGGAAATATAAAAGAATTAAGCATTAATGGAAATAATGAAGGAAAAATTACGGCTATTGTCGCTACAGAAATGGCAATGATTGTTCTAAATGGCAATATTCCGCATGGTGTTTTTCACAGTCATCAAATTGCTGAAAATATCCCTGAGTTTTTAAATAATCTCAAAAAGTATGATAAATCTTATCAATTGAAAATTTAAGTTGTAAGAGTTTTTATTTATTAATTTCGCTCAAATTTTTACCGTTCATGTCTAAAAAATCCAATCCGAAAATAGAAAGTTTCATCTCGCATTTTACTTTCGAAGAACTGCTGAATCAGGTTGAATTCGATTTAAGAATCAAAGAATTTGTAGTCATGAACATCGAAAAGGCAAGTTACGCGGTTAAGCTCAACATTCCGTACCGCTCCGATTATTTTACTGTTTTTCTGATTGAAAAAGGCAATATCCGTTTTCGTTTATCCGAAAAAAGCTATGAAGTGAAGGCCGGAGATATCATCTTTTGCCCGATTGCGGAAACATTTTGGGTGGAAGAGATTTCCGATGATTATAATGCGAAATATATTTTCTTTTCACTGGATTTTATTTCTAATGCAGGGTTCAATTATAAGTCAAATGATGTTCTGAAAAGCCTTTCGGAAGATCCCACCAATATCATCCGCAACGAGCCGGAAATATATAAGAGAATCCATTTTCATTTGGATGAACTTAAATCTTTAAACGATACCGAAAAGGAGAATTATTATTTCAATGAAATGATCTGGCATCACTTTTCGCTCGTGATCTATGAGATGGATAATTACATGAAAAAAACGGAGAAGATCAATAAGGTAAGCTATCGTGAAGACGAGATTACCACAAGTTTTTTCATTCTTGTGAGGCAGCATTTCAAAGAGGAGCATAATGTTCAGTTTTATGCGGACCAACTGTTTATCAGTCGAAAATATTTGACCAAGGTCATCAACAAAACCATTTATAAGTCACCCCGCGAGATCATTCATCATATTTTGGTGATTGAAGCGAAAATTTTGCTGAAAGACTCTAATGCCAACGTGAGTGAAGTCGCTTCTCAGTTAAAATTCTCCGATCAGGCTGCTTTCAGTAAGTTTTTCAAGAAGCACACCGGAAAATCTCCTCTGGAATATAAAAAGGATGATTTGTTTTGATAAAAGTAAAAAGATTCTGGATAATTTTCTATGATGTCTTTTGGAAAAATGCTTCTTTTTGAAGCAATGGAAGTTGTTAGCTGATAGAGTAAGCTAATCGGTCAGTTTAAAATTTTTATTTGAAGCTTTTTCCTGCTATCCACTATATCCTTTTGGTGACGGCTTCCGCTTTGCTCCAGCCGCCACCAAAAAGGATGTCGTTCCTATCAGGGCTAGGGTTTCCTCCCTTTTTATAAATCTTTGTCACTGCAAACCAAAGATGAAGCAATCTCAAAAAAATCCGTGCGCTCTTGGCAAAAATACACTCCACAATTTTATTTTAGATAAAATCCTTGCGCCTTAAAAAACATACGGCATTAAACCAATCTTCGCGCCTTTGCGAAAAACCAACAAAAAAATCGTGCATTCGTGACAAAAATACACTCCACAATTTTATCTTAGATAAAATCCTTGCGCCTTAAAAAACATACGGCATTAAACCAATCTTCGCGTCTTTGCGAAAAACCAACAAAAAAAATCGTGCATTCGTGACAAAAATACACTCCACAATTTTATCTTAGATAAAATCCTTGCGTCTTAAAAACATACGGGATTAAACCAATCTTTGCGTCTTTGCGAAAAACCAACAAAAACAGCATCCTCTGTGAAAATCTCCCTCATCTGCGGGAAACAAAAAAATTCGTGCATTCGTGGCAAACAGTCTTATCCCACTCATATAAAATTCACAAACAGCCAAATTACAACCACATGATATTTCTCATAAATTCTCTAAATTAGAAGTCTTTTTGACAAATTTAGGTGTTTTTAGAGTATTTCCAGCCAACTTTTTTCATCCGAATTTTGCCCCGTAAAATTTAAAGGAAAAAGTGTTATGCAGAGATTTTCTATTCAGAAATCGATTATACTTGGAGTAACCTTATTGGTATTTACCGGGTGTAAAAAAGATAATCAAAATCAAGCCTATCAGCAGCAGGCTCCGGAACTTCCGGTAGAAATAGTGAAGCAGGGAGATGCTTCCGTTTCTAGAGAATATGCTGCTTCTATTGAAGGGGTTTCCAATGTTGAAATCCGTCCTCAGGTAACAGGTTATTTAAGCAAAATTTTCGTGGACGAAGGTGATTTCGTAAGAGCTGGACAACCTTTGTTCAAAATTGAAGACCGTGTTTTTCAGGAACAGTTAAAAAGCGCTCAGGCAGCCTTAATTACTGCTCAGGCGAATCTTTCAACTTCTAAAATAGATTTAGACCGAAAAAAAGAATTATTCAGAAATAAAATGGTTTCGGATATTCAGGTGAAAGAAGCAGAAGCGGCTTATAATGCGGCGAGAGGAGCGGTAAGTCAATCGATGTCAACCATTGAATCGGCAAAAATCAACCTTAATTTTTCAACCATTAAAGCACCCGTTAGCGGTTATATTGGAAGATTCAATTACCGTTTGGGAAGTTTAATGACGCCTTCTAATCAGGAAGCGATCACGTTATTGTCGGATATTCATGAGGTGTATACGTATTTCAGCATGAGTGAAAATGATTTTAATAATTTCCAGAGACAGACGGAAGGAAGCAGCATCAACGAGATTATTAAAAATACGCCGATGGTTTCTTTATTGCTTTCCGGTGGTGAAAAGTATGATGAAAAAGGAAAAATTGATGCGGTGGAAGGACAGTTCAACAAAACGACAGGTTCTATCACGTTAAGAGCAAAATTTACCAATCCTAAAAATCTTTTAAGAAGCGGAAATACAGGAAAAATTGTATTAGATCAGTTTTACAGCAATGTTATTTTATTGCCGATTGCTTCTACGAGAACCATTCAGGATAAAACATTTGTATTCACCATTAAAGACGGAAAAGCAGTAATGCTTCCGATTGAAGTGAGCGGAAAAGCAGGTGACAATTTCATCGTTTCAAAAGGGTTGAAAGGCGGAGATCAGTACATCGCTACCGGTTTCGATAGACTACAGCCGGGAACTCCTGTCGTAGCACAAAAGAAAACTGCTCAACCGAAAAAATCGTAAGAAAAAATCATGTTAAAGAAAATTATAAAAAGACCCGTACTGGCGACGGTTATCTCCGTATTGCTTGTTATTTTGGGGGTTGTCGGTATGGTAAGCCTGCCGATTACGAAATTTCCGGATATCGCACCGCCTACTGTGATGGTAACGGCAGCCTATCCCGGAGCCAATGCTGAAACGATTGCCAGATCGGTAGCTCCACCGTTGGAAAATGCCATCAACGGGGTGGAAAATATGGATTATATTACTTCGACGGCGAGTAACGATGGTTCATTGTCCATTACTGTTATTTTTAAACTGGGAACAGATCCCGATCAGGCAGCGATCAACGTTCAGAACAGGGTAGCTCAGGTGACTAATCAGCTTCCTTCTGAAGTAGTTCAGGCGGGAATTACGACCGTGAAAAGGCAGAACAGTATGATTGCCATGGTTTCGTTAACGAGTAAAGATGGTTCTATGGATGATCTTTTCCTTGAAAACTATGCGAAAATTAATATTGTTCCGGAACTGAAAAGGGTAAAAGGAGTAGGAGATGCGATGGTGTACGGAAACAAGGATTATTCAATGAGAATATGGCTGGATCCGAATAAACTGACCTCTTATAACTTAACACCTTCAGATGTTTCAAGAGCCATTCAAACTCAAAACTTAGAAGCAGCGCCGGGAAGATTCGGAGAAAGAACTAAAGAAGCGATGGAATATGTCCTTCGTTACAAAGGAAAATTCACCGAGCCCGAACAATATGAAAATATTACGATTAAAGCATTGAACGATGGTTCTGTTTTAAAATTAAAAGATGTTGCGAAAGTAGAGTTCGGCGCGTACAGCTATACTGTTGCTTCGAAATACAATAAAAAGGCATCCGTAACGATGGCGATCTTCCAGATGGCTGGTTCTAATGCGAATGAAGTGCAGATTGCCCTTCAAGAAAGAATGAAAGAACTTGAAAAATCCTTCCCTGAAGGCATGGCGTATGAAATTCCGTATGCGACAAAAGATGCCTTAGATCAGTCGATCGAGCAGGTAATTCATACGTTGATTGAGGCGTTTATCCTTGTATTCATCGTAGTGTATATCTTCCTTCAGGATTTCCGTTCAACCCTGATTCCGGCGATTGCAGTTCCGGTTTCTATTGTGGGAACGTTCTTCTTTATGAAAGTTTTCGGGTTCTCTATCAATATATTAACGTTGTTTGCCCTCGTACTGGCCATTGGTATTGTGGTGGATGACGCCATTGTCGTCGTGGAAGCGGTTCATGCTAAAATGGAACATAAAAAACTGAACCCGCGGGCCGCAACCATGTCGGCGATGAGTGAGATCACGGGAGCAATTGTTTCGATTACTTTAATTATGTCTGCAGTATTCGTTCCGGTGGCGTTTATGAGTGGCTCTACAGGATTATTTTATCAGCAGTTTGCCTTAACATTAGCAATTGCCATTGTAATTTCTGCGATTAATGCCTTGACTTTAAGTCCGGCTTTGTGTGCGATTTTCTTAAAACAGCATCATCCGGATTCTCATGAAAAAATGAATTTCAAAGATCGTTTCTTCGCCGGGTTTAATGCGAGTTTCAACAAACTGACCTTCCGTTACGGAAAAGCTGTTTTATTCTTATTGAAAAGAAAATGGATCGCTTTAGCTATTGTTTTGGTATTCGGCGGATTGTTCGCTTGGATGTCGATGACAACACCAAAAGGATTTATTCCTGATGAAGATCAGAGTTTCATCATTGTAACAGCCAATCTGGCTCCGGGAGCTTCAAAAGACAGAACGTCGAAAGTAGTTTCGGATACGGAAGATAAATTAATGAAAAATCCTGCGGTAGACAAAGTCATTTCGGTAGACGGACTGAATCTTTTCAGTGGTTCGATGTCTTCTTCGGCAGCTTCAATTTTCGTTAAACTGAAAAATGGTAAAGAAAGAGGTCAGGTAAGCAATATCAACGATATTATCGGTCAGGTTCAGGGAATGCTTTCTCAGGATAAAAGAGCGAATTTCTTGGTTATTAATACACCAACCGTTGATGGTTTCGGAAACACGAGTGGAATGGAGCTGGTTCTTCAGGACAGAACAAACGGTGAGCTTCAGAATTTAGGAAATATCTCTTACGGCATGATGGGCGCTTTGATGCAGAGACCTGAAGTTGCGGTGGCATTTACCACTTTTGATGTGACCTATCCTCAATATGAAGTATTGGTAGATGAAGTGAAAGCAGCACAGTTGGGCGTAAGTGTTTCTGATGTTTTAGGCGTGATGCAGGGCTATTACGGAAGTATTCAGTCTTCGGATTTCAACAGATTCGGGAAATATTACAGAGTTTTAGTACAGTCGACTCCGGAAACCAGACAAGATAAAGAATCATTGAACGGAATTTTCGTGAAAAACAGTTCAGGCGAAATGGTTCCTGTAAACACTTTGGTAAGCCTAAAACAGGTTACCGGTGCGGAAGTGGTAGACCGTTTCAACTTGTTTAACTCATCTAACTTAACCGTGATGCCGGCTCCTGGATTCAGTACGGGACAAGCTATGGCAGCGATTGAAGAAGTGAGCAAGCAGGTTCTTCCTCCGGGATATACCTATGATTATAAAGGAATGAGCCGTGAAGAAGCAGGTTCAAGCTCACAATCAGTAATGATCTTCGGATTGTGTATCGTATTCGTATTCTTTCTTTTATCGGCGCAGTATGAAAGCTATATTCTTCCTTTTGCAGTATTAATCGCAATTCCTGTTGGTTTATCAGGTGTATTTGTGGGAATTACATTGGCAGAATTATCCAATAATATTTACGTACAGATCGCTTTGGTCATGTTGATTGGTCTATTAGCGAAAAACGGGATTCTTATCGTGGAATTTGCCATCCAGAGACGTAGAGCTGGGAAAAGCCTGATCGCTTCGGCGGTAGAAGGAGCAAAAGCACGTCTTCGTCCGATTTTGATGACTTCACTGGCATTCATCACAGGTTTAATTCCGCTGATTTTCGTGGTAGGACCGTCTGCAATGGGTAACCTTTCTATTGGCTATGCTGCAATTTCGGGAATGTTATTCGGAACGATCTTAGGAGTTTTCGTAGTTCCTGTTCTGTTTGTGGTATTTCAGGCGTTGCATGAAAAAATCAACGGCAGAGTAGTGACAGAAGCCGATTGGGAATATTAATTTACAGAGGCTATGATTTAATTAAATATAGTAATGCATTTATTCTCGCAGATCAAAAGGATTAGGCTGATTTAATTTTATCATCTGCTCAATCAAAAAAATCTGCGGGAGATTAAAAATAACCTCTATTAATTCAAATGATTTTTAAAATGAATTCAATTAAAAATATAGCATATATCGCATTAATTTCAGGAACGGCCATTGCCTGTAAAGTTCAGAAATATGAACAGCCTGAAGTGAAAATGCCCGAAGCCTTCAGAAACGATAGTATAACGGAAGATCACAATGAAAATATCGCTAAAATAAGTTATAAAGATTTCTTCAAAGATCCTGTTCTGGTAGGTTTAATCGATAAGGCAATGGCACAGAATAATGATCTGCAGGTTGCTTTAAAACAAATCGAATTTGCTTCGTTAGCGTATAATCAGAGTAAATGGGGAAATGTACCAACCGTGAGCGCAACGGTGGCCAACGCGAGCATCAATCGACCTTCAGACAACAGTATGAATGGCGTCATGGCCAGTCAGTTTCTGGGAAGTAAGTATACTCAGGATTATACCTCTTCCATTAATATTTCCTGGGAAGCGGATATCTGGGGAAAAATTAAAGGCAGAAAAGAACAGGCTCTGGCAGATTATCTGAAAACTCAGGAAGCGGCAAAAGCAGTGAAAACACAGTTGGTGGCGACCGTTGTTCAGGGATATTATAATCTGCTGATGCTGGATACTCAACTGGAAATTACCAGATCTAATTTAACGTATTCTGACAGCACGCTGAAGTTTTTAACCAAACAGCAGGAATTGGGTTTAACCACAGCTTTAGCGGTTCAGCAGCAGGAAATTGTAAAAGATCAGATCCTAAAATCAATTCCCGCCATTGAAAGCTCGATCGCAACTCAGGAAAATGCGTTGAGTATTTTAACGGGTTCAATGCCTGATAAAATTGAAAGAAGTGCAAGTCTGCATAACGTTCAGTCACCGGCTCAGATTTCAACAGGAATTCCTTCTGAATTATTGAGCTACAGACCCGATATTAAAAGTGCCGAACTGGATGTGAGAAGAAGTGTATCTTCTGTAAATGTAGCGAGAGCCAATATGTATCCGTCTTTTAACATCACAGCCCAAGGCGGTTTGAATGCTTTTAAAGCGAGCAACTGGTTTAATATTCCGGGTTCACTATTCGGTACTGTGGTAGGAACTTTAGCACAACCGATTTTGAACGGAAAACAATTGAAAACGCAGTACGAACAGTCAAAAATTGTGTCGGAACAGGCAGAAATCAGCTTTAAACAATCGGTTTTAAAAGCGGTGGGTGAAGTTTCGGATGCTTTAGTGCAGATTCAAAAATTGGAAGAACAGGAGAAAATTGCGGAAGGTTTAGTGAAAAAATCAAATGAAGCAGTTCAAAAGGCAGATTTGTTATTTAAATACAATTCAGCGACTTGTGTTGAGGTAATTTTGGCCCAGACCAATAAACTGCAAACCGAATTAGACCTGGCTTCTCTGAAAGCTCAACGATTAAATGCCATAACAACCCTTTATCGCTCTGTTGGCGGAGGATGGCAATAAAGTAAAATCAATCCTGTTACGTCTAAGGAGGTAACAGGATTTTAACCCAAAACTATTATGGAGAATACAAATATTAAAGATGGCATTATTCTTATTCCGGATTTCAGCGGGTTTACGGAATTTGTATTCAATACAAAACTTTATACCGGAGAATATATTGTAAGACAACTACTTTCTACGCTCATTGATATGAATAATGAGTATTTTGAAATTTCAGAAATCGAAGGCGATGCCATTTTATTTTACCGATATGATGAAAAACCATCGTACCAGAAAATTTCAAAGATGTTGAGGAATATGCAGAATGCTTTTACCCGAAAAGTGGAAGAATTGAGTACATCATTAAGCATGGCGATCGATTTATCATTAAAATTTATCGTTCATTATGGGAAATTTTCGCAATACAAAATCGGAAATTTCAGAAAATTATACGGAAAAACTATTGTGGAGGCTCATCAAATGTTGAAGAACGGTTTAGCAGAAAATCCGTCATATGTTTTGTTTAGCAATTCGTTTCTAGAAAGCAGTCAGAACAGCAAAAATGATTTTAATTCAGAAAAAAAACATCATCCCGAAGTTGGAATGATCCATTATTTCGAGAATTAGATTTATATTTTTTAATTCCTTGTAATTTTGCAATTGCAGGCGTCCGGAGAAATTCGGGCGCTTTTTTTGTAGAAAAGTTATATCTTTGATACTATCAAATGATACTATCATATTTTGAAACCACCTTATAATATTACAGATACGATTTTAACATTAATTACTTCTATTTCAGAAAAGATAGGAGAAATTAATGCAAATCATCTCTACAAACCTACAACAGAATTAAGAAAGAAAAATAGAATTAAAACGATTCAATCTTCTCTTGAAATTGAAGGAAATACCTTGACAGAAGATCAAATTACCGCGTTGTTAGAGAATAAAAGGATTGTTGCTCCTGCCAAAGATATTTTGGAAGTTCAGAATGCCATTGAGGTTTATAAAGACTTAAAACGTTTTAATCCGAATAAAATTAAAGATTTAGAGTTGGCGCATGCTGTTTTAATGAATGACCTGGTTGCTCATGCAGGTAAATTCAGGACAACGAATGTAGGAATTGTTAAAGGCTCAAAAGTAGAACATCTCGCGCCAGGCGGAACTATGGTAAAAGGATTGATGAATGATTTATTTTCATATTTAAAAAATGATAAAGAATTAATTTTAATCAAAAGCTGTGTTTTTCATTATGAATTTGAATTTATTCATCCTTTTACAGATGGAAATGGAAGAATGGGAAGATTATGGCAAACTTTAATCTTAATGCAGCAATATCCTGTTTTTGAATATTTACCGGTTGAAAGTCTCATCAGAGAAAATCAGAAAGATTATTATAATACGCTGTCTGAATCTGATAAAAAAGGTCATTCGACTCCTTTTATTGAATTTATGCTGGGGATACTATTAGAATCGCTGAAACAGGTATTACAATCTCAAAATACTAATTTAACTACAAAAGACCGGATATTTTTATTTAAAGAGAAGTTCGGAGGTGAAAAATTCAGCAGAAAAGATTATTTACAACATTTTAAAAATATCTCCGCTCCAACGGCAAGCCGGGATTTAAAATGGGCCGTTGATCAGCACATTCTGATAAAAATCGGCGACATGAGACTTACGGAATATCAATTTCAATAATGATCTTTTTTGAAAGAACGTTGTGATCTTGAAAAGTCGAAAAAGAATTTAACCTTGTCAAGGTTAGTTCCAAATAAAACCAAACGAAGAAATAAGAAAATTTTTTTTTCACCAAAAATAGAAAATACCTGAAAAAAATTCAGGCATTCATTTTTTTAACCATGTCAAGGTTTTAAACCTTGACATGGTTAGCTCCAGATAAAAACCAAACGAAGAAATAAGAAAACTTTTTTACGCCAAAAAATAAAAAATGCCTGAAAAAAATTTCAGGCATTCGTTTTAGAAATATATAAGTAAGATTACTTCAAAGTAAACTTCACCTTCGTTTTAATAGCATCAGAAGAATTTCCGATTTGAGCTTCGAAATCTCCGGGTTCAGCCACCCAGTCGTGCTTTTGAACATCGAAGAAACTTAACGCTGTTTTATCAATTGTGAACGTTACTTCTTTTTCTTCACCAGGATTTAAAAATACTTTTTCAAAACCTTTCAGTTCTTTTGAAGGTCTTTCCACAGAAGATTTCACATCAGTAATATATAGCTGAGCCACTTCTGCTCCAGCTTTTTTACCTGTATTTTTTACAGAAACTGTGAACGTAATTTTATCGTCCTGGGACATCGTCGTTTTATCAGCTTTAGCTTTTCCAAACTCGAAAGTAGTATAGCTTAAACCGTGTCCGAAACTGAATAATGGCTTAATTTTTTTTGTGTCGTGCCATCTGTATCCAACAAAAATTCCTTCGTTATAGGTAATATTGATCGGATTTTTCTGATCTTTTCCTTTTCCTGCAGCCAATTCATCTTTTTGCCCAGGATATTCTCCTAATTTATGAGCAGAATTATCTTCCAATTTCACTGGGAAAGTAAATGGTAGTTTTCCTGATGGATTTGCGTCTCCCGCAAGGATTGAAGCGATGGAATTTCCAGCTTCAGAACCCAAATACCAACCTTGAAGAACAGTCGGAACTTCTTTGATCCAAGGCATTGCAACAGCATTTCCTGAAACCAAAACTACGGCAAGATTTTTATTCGCTTTTGCTAATGCAGCAATCACATTATCTTGATTATAAGGCAATCCGTAGCTTTTTCTGTCGTTTCCTTCGCTATCCTGAAAATCTGCTTTGTTTAAACCTCCAACGAAAATTACATAATCAGATTTTTTTGCCAATTCTACTGCTTCATTCAATAATTCAGCTTCAGAACGTGTATCTTTCAAATCCTGTCCAGATTTTACCCCGTTGTATTCTCCGCCGATATCTCCAACATAACCTCTTGCATATTGTACATCAGACTGTTTTCCGAATCTCGCTTTAATTCCGTCTAAAGGAAGCGTTTCGTATTTTACTTTTAATGAAGAAGAACCTCCACCAACAGTCATAATTTTAATAGCATTTTCACCAATGACAGCGATTTTTTTAGCTTTATTAATATCGATTGGAAGTACATTTCCCTGATTTTTCAACAATACGATTCCTTCTTCACCGATTTCTTTAGCCACCGCTTTATGCTCTTCAGAAGCGATGTTTCCGAAAGGCTTGTTTCTGTTCATCGTTGTTTTATAGGCAAGATTCAAAAGTCTTGTCACTTTATCGTCAAGCTCCTGAGTTCCTACTTTTCCTGATTTAATTAAATCTAAGTAAGGTTTTGCTAAATAATAGTTGTCGTAAGCATTTTTTGTTCCGGCAGAAAGTCCGTTGGTCCAGCTTCCGAATTCAAGATCCAATCCGTTGTGGATGGCTTGTTCTGTATTGTTTACAGCTCCCCAGTCGGAAACTACAACGCCTTTATATTTCCATTCACCTTTTAAAATATCATTCAAAAGATATTTGTTTTGACTCGCATACTGACCTTTGTACATGTCGTAAGCACCCATCAACGTCCAGGAATCTCCTTCTGTAACCGCAGCTTTGAAAGGCGGAAGGTAAATTTCATACAATGCTCTGTCGTCTACATTTACATTACTTGTATGACGGAACATTTCCTGATTGTTCAGTGCGAAATGCTTCACAGAAGTTGCTACACCGTTCGACTGCACCCCTTTGATGTAAGGAACAACCATTTTCGATGTTAAATAAGGGTCTTCACCCATATATTCGAAGTTTCTTCCGTTCAGTGGAGTTCTGTAAATATTAACTCCAGGTCCCAGAATAATATCTTTTTTTCTGTAACGGGCTTCTTCTCCCAATGCTTTACCGTAATTCCAGGACATTTTCTTGTTCCATGTCGCGGAAAGGGCTGTTAGTGCAGGATAAGCGATAATAGAGTCGTTTGTCCAGCCTGCCTGATCCCATTCATCCCACATTACTTCAGGTCTTACCCCGTGAGGACCGTCGGTTGTCCAGAATTCAGGAATTCCCAATCTCGGAACACCTGGTGAACTGAATTTCGACTGTGCATGCAGCATGGCCACCTTTTCTTCCAGCGTCATTCTGGAAAGTGCGTCTTTCACACGCTGTTCCACAGGTTTTGATTCATCTAAATAAACGGGTAAAGTAGTATTTGTTTGAGCCATATACGAAGCAGATATAAGGGTGAATAAACTTACAATGGCAGTTCTCTTTAACATAAAAGCCTTTTTTTTGATTGGTAACAAAAATAGCAAAAATATTTATTATCTCAAATTGAGAAAATGTAATTTTTCAAGAAATGGTTATTTCTAACCAGTTGTTTGGCGAAAAAGTGTAAATCTATTCAAATCAGTCCTGTAAATAAAGGCATAAAACAAAAAAGACATCATTTCAATAATCTGAAACAATGTCTGAATATATAATAATAGAATAATTAAAAGGTCAATTGTGAATTGTCAATGAGTCAATTTTTCCATACTATTAAAAATTGACTATTAGCTTAGCCATTCACGTCAAGACTACCAGCCTTTAACCGCCCCACCTTTGAAGATTTCCTGTGCTTTTTTCATTACTTCATCAGATTCATAAGCTTTTACAAAATTCTTCACTTTATCGGAATTTTGATTGTCATGTCTTGCCACCACAACATTGGTATAAGGTGAATCTTTGTCTTCGGTAAGAATTCCCTGTTTTTCAGCATCTAATCCAGCCTGAGCGGCAAAATTATTATTAATGATCGCCAAAACGACCTCTTTATCATCCAATACTCTTGGCAATTGCGGAGCTTCGATTTCAACGATTTTAAGTTGTTTCGGATTTTCTGTAATATCAGTTACTTTGGGTAATAGACCGATGCCGTCTTTTAATTTTAACAAACCGTTTTTCTGTAAAAGAAGCAGCGAACGACCTCCGTTAGTCGGATCATTAGGAATAACCACCGTGCTTCCGTTTTTAAGTTCACTGATATTTTTTATTTTTTTAGAATAGGCAACAATAGGGTACAGGAATGTTTTCCCAACTACGGCTAGTTTATAACCTCTCTGCTGAGACTGCTCGTTCAGATAAGGTACGTGCTGAAAGGCATTGGCGTCAATATCTCCGTTGTTCAATGCTTCGTTGGGAACTACATAATCATTGAAAGCAACGAGCTCTACGTCAAGATTATACTTTTCTTTGGCTACTTTTTTAGCAGTTTCGGCAATTTCCTGTTCAGGCCCCGTAGTAACCCCCACTTTGATGAAATTAGGATCTTCTTTTTTAGGCGAATTACAGGCGGTAAACAGCAATAAACCAGCGGCAAAGAATCCTAAGATTTTTATTTTTTTCATTATAAATTATTTTCTTTTTAAAAATGATAAAAGGCTGATAAGCTATTGCAAAGAAGCCCTTTATCAACACTATTTCACATTCACATATATTGTATGGTATAGCTTAAACGTTCTCACGCCCAAACTAAACTCTAAAACTCTCATACTCTCAAACACTAGTACGCTCAAACCCAAAACTATCGGTGATCAAACCTCTTAGCCAATCTATCACCTGCAAACTGTATAATAAATACAATCGCAACCAACAATCCTAACACAAGATTCATAATCACGGCGTCATACCCGATGTATCCGTACTGATAACCAATTTGTCCCAGTCCGCCAGCTCCGACAGCACCACCCATCGCCGAATATCCGACTAAAGTGATCAACGTGATCGTGGCATTATTAATCAGTGAAGGAAGGGCTTCCGGCAACAAAACCTTTCTGATGATCTGAAGTGGAGTTGCTCCCAATGCTCTTGCAGTCTCAATTAAACCTTGAGGAACTTCCAGAAGACTGTTTTCAACCAATCTAGCGATAAAAGGCGCGGCACCGATACTTAAAGGAACCAATGCGGCATTCATCCCGATCGATGTGCCTACAATGCTTCTTGTAAAAGGAATCATCCAGACAATCAAAATAATAAAAGGAATGGAACGGAAAATATTAACCAAAACAGATAAGACTCTGTTATAAATTGCATTTTCCAGCAACTGATCTTTTCGGGTTAAAAACAATAGGATTCCCACAGGAAGTCCTAAAACAAATCCAAAAAATCCGGACACGAATGTCATAAAAACTGTTTCCCAAATTCCCTTTGATAAAAGCGAAATTACCGTATCACTAAGCATATCCTCTTACTGTATTTTGAATGTTGTTTTGATTGAAATAATAAATTGCCTGTTGGTTTTCCTCTTCTTTACCTTTTAATTGCAATAGTATTTTTCCGAAATTGGATTCACCGAGATATTCTACATCAGCCTTCAACAGCTGGTAAGGGATTTTATATTGATCATAAACGATAGAAAGTAATGCTTCAACAGATACTTTATCATTTATTTCAACCTCAACAAGTGGAAATAATCCGGCTTGAGGTTCTTTTTGTAGTTTTTTATTAAGTTCTTGTGGTATAGTCATTACACCGGCATTTAAAAATTGTTTAATGATAGGATTCTCTTTATTGGAGATGATCTCGCCTAAAGTTCCTTTGGCTAAAAGTTTTCCTTTGTCGATTACGGCAACGTGATTGCAAACCGTTTTAATGACTTCCATTTCGTGGGTAATCAATAAAATGGTGATGCCCAACCTTTGATTGATATCTCTCAACAACTGCAAAATAGATTGAGTGGTTGCGGGATCCAGCGCACTGGTGGCTTCATCACAAAGTAAGAGATAAGGATCGTTGGCTAAAGCTCTCGCAATGGCAACCCTCTGTTTTTGCCCGCCGGAAAGACTTTTCGGATAATCATTGGCTTTTTCTTCCAGGCCTACAATTTTTAAAAGTTCGTTAACCTTTCGGCTGATCTCCGTTTTATTCACATGATCAAGCTCTAAAGGAAGTGCAATATTTTCAAATACTGTTCTTGAAGAAAGAAGGTTAAAATGCTGGAAGATCATCCCGATTTTTTTTCTTTCATTGGCCAATTGTTTAGAATTTAATTTCGTAAAATCTTTTCCATTGATGATAATTTCGCCATGATCGGGTTTTTCAAGAAGATTAACGGTTCGTATCAACGTACTTTTTCCAGCCCCTGAAAATCCAATGATTCCAACGATGTCGCCCTTTTCAATGTTCAGGCTCACATCATCCAGCGCTTTAAAAGACTGTTTTTTCTGATGGAAGGTCTTTGAAATATTCTTTATCTCTATCATTTTATTATAAATACGTTCATTTTAAAATTAAAAAAGGCTTTACAACGTGGTAAGGCCTTTAAAATATGTCATATAAAAGTAAGGTTAACCACAGTTGTACTTCAAAACAGGCATAAAACAGCACATCATATTCGTGATGTAATGTCTTTTATCTGAATTATATTTCAATTCTGCCTTCATTGTATAGACTTCTGTAATTATGTCTGCTAATATAAGGCATAAATCTTATTAGTCCACTAAAAAAGTAGACTTTTAAATAAAAAATGTTTTGATAAGTGTATAAATATTTGCTAAACGGTATTTTAGGTTTAAAATAGACCGCTGATTAACAATGCAATTTCTTATCTTATTTTATTGTTAATGGCGAATATAGCAAATAATTAAATTAAAATTATAGTTTACAAATTAAATATAAAAGAAGACTTTTACGATCGTCTTTTTATGAAATGTAAGCTTTGCATCTACTTATCAAAATGCAAAATTACGTTAATTTCAAATAAAAATCATTTTCCATCATTTATTAAACTAGTTAAATGTCCAGGGTTCTCAATCGTCCTACATTTGTCATATCAAAATTAAACAAACAGACAAAATGGAAAATAGAATATTAGGACTGCACCACATCACTGCGATTGCAGACAATGCAAAAAGAAATTTAGATTTTTATACTCAGGTTTTAGGAGTAAGATTAGTGAAAAAAACGGTAAACTTCGATGATCCGGGAACGTATCACTTTTACTTCGGAAACGAAGAAGGAACTCCGGGAACAATCCTTACTTTCTTTCCTTGGGAAGGCATCGGAAAAGGAACAAACGGTTCTGGTTTGGCAACTCACATCGGATATTCAGTTCCAAAAGGAAGCTTAGAATTCTGGAAAAACAGATTACAGCAATTTAATGTACATGTTGAGGAAGGTGAAATTTTCGGTGAAAAATTAATTTCATTCAAAGATCCAGACGGTTTACAGTTACAGTTCATTGAATCTTCAACACCGGATGACAGAAAAGTGTGGACAACCGATGATATTAAAGATGAAAATGCTTTGAAAGGTTTCCATAATATCACATTAACTTTGAAAAAAGCGGATCCGACGATTAAAGTTTTAACTGATATTTTCGGATATGATCTTCAAAAACAGGAAGGTGAAAGATATAGATTTGCAACCGACGCCATTGAAACAGCTAATCTTGTTGATATTATTGAAAATGATAAAATTATAACAGGAAGAAATGCTGCAGGAACCAATCACCACGTTGCTTTCAGAGTAAAAGATGATCAGGTTTTAATGGAATTCCGTGAAAAAGTAATGTCCGCAGGATTGAGTATCACTCCGAAAATCGACAGAGATTATTTCTACTCATTGTATTTCCGTGAACCGGGTGGTGTTTTATTCGAAATCGCAACCGATAATCCGGGATTCACTGTAGATGAGCCTTTGAATGAATTGGGGACAAACTTAAAACTTCCAAAACAACACGAAGGATTACGTGCAAGAATTGAAGAAGCTTTACCGAAGTTATCATAGATCATTCATCATCATTAATAAAGAAAGTAATTTAGCAATAAGCAATAAGCAATAAGCAATAAGCAATAAGCAATAAGCAATAAGCAATAAGCAATAAGCAATAAGCAATAAGCAATAAGCAATAAGCAGTATTATGGAAACAACAAAAGTAGTTTTAGGAAACGTAAGGGGAGAAGTTCAATTGTTCTCGGACGATAAAAAAGCAGGAAAAATGGATATTTCGGTGATTAAAGATAAATTAACGGTTTATCACACCGAAGTTGACGAAGAATATGCCGGAAAAGGGTTTGCAAAAATATTATTAAACCAACTGGTTTCTTACGCGAGAGAAAACGATTTAAAAATTGTACCGCTTTGTCCTTACGTTCATGCCCAATTCAAACGTAATCCAGAGGAATATCAGGATGTTTGGTTCAAAGAAGAAGCATAAAATCAGCTAAACACTAAAAACCATCAACAATTAACCAAAAACCATCAACAAAAAATGTCATTAATAACAGGTCTTCACCACGTTACCGCTATCACAGGCGACGCACAGGAAAATATAGATTTTTACACCGGAGTTTTAGGACTTCGGTTGGTAAAGAAAACCGTCAATTTTGATTATTCAGATGTTTATCATTTCTATTTCGGAGACGAATTCGGAACGCCGGGAACCATTATGACGACTTTCCCGTATGGAAAAGGACTGGTGAACGGAAGGCATGGAAAAGGCATGTTGAATACGACCGCTTTTTCAGTATCGATGGAGGCGTTGGATTATTGGACGAGCCGTTTAGAGCAGTTTAATATTCCTTTTAAACATCCGCAGCAGAGATTTTCAGGCGAAGTTTTTATCTATCTGGAAGATTTTGATGGGTTGGGACTGGAATTGGTTTTCAATGAAAAAGACGACAGAAAAGGATATTACAACGGATTTATTCCTAAAGATTATGCTATCAAGGGAATTCATCATGTTGAAATCTGGCTGGATGCTTATGAAAGAACTGCGGCTTTGTTGACCACTCAGATGGATCACAAATTAATTGCTGAAAGTTCAGACCGATTCCGGTTTGCGACGGAAGATGCGCCGGGGAAATATGTCGATTTACTTTGCACGCCTTCCGCTTTAAAAGGTCTGGCAGGAAGAGGAACGGTTCATCACGTCGCTTTTGCAACACCCAACGCTGAAACTCAGCTTGAAATGATTGAAAAATTAAACAAATTCGGATTGGAACATACCGAAGTGAAAGACAGAAAATACTTCACTTCCGTATATTTCAAGGAGCCGGGTGGCGTTTTATTTGAAATCGCAACTTCAGGTCCGGGATTCGATGTGGATGAAGAATTGGCTTCTTTGGGAGAACACTTAAATCTGCCATCACAATTTGAAGAGAAAAGAGAACACTTAGTAGAAGTTTTACCAAAAATTAATTATCCTACAGAAAAATACAGATAAAAATGAGTCATATTTTAGATATAAAAACAGGAGGGAAATCATTGAAAGAAGCTGAAAAAGTTTTAATCATGATTCACGGAAGAGGGGGAAGTGCACAGGATATTTTAAGTTTATCACAACATTTGAATGTGGAAAACTATGCTTTATTAGCACCGCAGGCAACGAACGGAACCTGGTATCCGCTTTCGTTCATGGCTCCGGTCGAGCAAAACGAACCTTTGTTGTCATCAGCGATTGAAACGGTTGAAAAAACAGTTCAGACAGCTTTGGATGCAGGCATAAAAACTGAAAATATTTACTTTTTCGGATTCTCTCAAGGAGCGTGTTTAACCTTAGAATTTTTAGCAAGAAACGCTCAGAAGTTCGGTGGAGCAGCAGCGATAATTGGCGGTGTAATCGGAGATAAGATCAATCGTGAAAATTATAAAGGAGATTTTAATCAAACCCCGGTTTTCCTTGGAACGAGTAACCCCGATTTCCACGTTCCCGTGGAAAGAGTGTACGCTACAGCGAATATTTTAAAAGAAATGAACGCGGATGTTACGGAAAAAGTCTATGCTAATTTCGGACATTCCATCAACCAGGAAGAAATAGAACTGGCGAATTCGATTGTATTTAAATAATTATTTGCCACGAATGCACGAATTAAATTATGAGTGAATTCGTGGCAAAAAATAAAAAAACATGAAAATCACAAGAATATTCAGCGACGAAAACGGCGACTCTCACTTTGAAAATATTGAAATTCCATTAATCAATCAGGGCGATATCGGATTTTTATCTGAAAATATAGACGTTAAAAAATTACAGTTCAGAAAAGTTTCTGCCGATTACGATTATGATTTTCATTGTGCTCCGCAGAAACAATTTATTGTACTTTTGGATGGCGGAATCAAGATCGAAACATCATTGGGCGATATCAGAGAATTCCAAACCGGTGACATCCTTTTGGTGGAAGATATTTCAGGAAAAGGACATAAAACCAAAAACCTTGAAAAGAGAGAACGAACTTCACTTTTTATTCATTTATAAAAGATAAAAGATAAAAGATAAAAGATAAAAGATAAAAGATAAAAGATGTTGAAGTTAAACATAAAGTTTTAGTCTGACTTCTAGGATCTGATATCTAACATCTTAAAATACAAACTATGCACGAACAACTACTTTTAATACTTGGCTTACTCCTCATCGTAATGATGTTGGTAATGCTGGCACAACGCATCAAGATTGCGTATCCCATCTTTTTGGTATTGGCGGGATTGGGAATCAGCTTAATTCCCGGAGTTCCGGTTCTAAAACTAGATCCTGAAATCATCTTTCTGATTTTCCTGCCTCCTTTGTTGTACGAAGCAGCCTGGTATACTTCATGGAATGATTTCTGGAAATGGAAAAGAACCATCGGATTAATGGCTTTCGGATTGGTATTTTTAACATCAATTGTAGTGGCATTTGCTTCACAGGCTTTTATTCCGGGATTCACCTTAGCATTAGGATTTTTATTAGGAGGAATTGTTTCACCACCTGATGCTGTTGCAGCAACAACTGTTTTAAAAGGATTAAAAGTTCCAAAACGTACCATTGCGATGCTGGAAGGCGAAAGTTTGATTAACGATGCATCATCATTAATTGTTTTCAGATTTGCATTAGCCGCGGTGATGACAGGAATGTTTTCGATGCAGGAAGCAACCGGACAATTTTTCCTGGTTGCAGGAATGGGAGTCGTTGTCGGAATTGTAGGAGCACATATTTTCTATGCTATTCATAGATTTTTACCCACAACACCTGCGATTGATGCTGCATTAACTGTCATGACACCCTATATTTTATTTCTTTCGGCGGAGCATTTTCACTTTTCGGGAGTAATGGCGGTTGTAAGTGGCGGATTATTCATGTCATTCCGTTCGCATGAGATGTTCAAAACGGGAGTAACAAGAATTAATATGACGGGCGTTTGGAACACATTAATCTTTGTGATGAATGCTTTGGTTTTTGTCTTAATTGGTCTGGAACTTCCTGATATTATCCATGGTTTAGGAGAAACTTCTGTCATGGAAGGCATCAAATATGGTTTAATTATCAGCTTAATTGTTATTGTTGTTCGTTTATTGTGGATCTATCCGGTCGCTCACGTTCCGAGATGGTTAAGTAAAAAAGTAAGAAGAGATCCTAGCCCGGGATGGAAGAATCCTTTGATCATCGGTTGGGCCGGAATGCGAGGCGTGGTTTCATTGGCAACAGCATTATCAATTCCGGTAATGATGAATGATCAGGCAGAATTCCCGATGCGAAATTTAATTATATTCATCACCTTCGTGGTTATTTTTGTGACCTTGGTTTTTCAGGGATTAACGCTTCCTTTAATTATTAAATTAACCAAGATTGGAGAAATTGATCCTATTTTACCATCTCACGAACAGCAGGCGAGCATTCAGATCAGACTGGATAATTTGGCGTTAAGCAGGCTGAATGAAAAGTACAAAACAAATATTGAAACCAACAGTTTGGTTGAAAATTTTAAGAATACGATCGAAAATGATATTTCCTTACAGCAAAGTCATCTTGAATCATTGGAAATGTGTACCAACAGAAGAAATGACATCAATGAATATCATCGAATTATGCTTGATATTTATGCATTGCAAAGGAAAGAATTATTCAACATAAAACGTGAAAAATACTTTACCGATGATGAGATCCGAAAAGCGGAATCTCAGTTGGATTTAAATGAACTGAAAATTACAGGCAGCAGACACATGTAATTTTGGTTGATGGTTGTCGGATGATTAATTTTCAATTTTAAAATGAAATTATAATTCAGAATGAAGTGTAAATGAAATAGGGAATCTCTGAACTTAAAATAAATTTCCATTCATATTGAAGTCACACACCACACACCAAAAACCATCAACTAAAAACTAGCAACTCTCAACCAGTAACAAACAACAAATCTTATGAAAACACTCAACTTCCTTGTGATAGGAAAAAATCAGGAAATAGTAGAGACTTTAAAAAGAATCATCGAAAATAATGATGGCTGGAAAGCAGAAATTAAAAGTGATGAAACGGTTTGCTATGATTATATTAAAGACAATCAGGTAGATATTGTTTTGCTAAGTTCCGGATTGAATGAAGAATTTGAAAATAATATGAAAACTTTTTGTGAAAATTTAGAGAAAGATGTGAAGGTAATCGACCATTATGGTGGAGGAAGCGGACTGTTAAAGAACGAAGTTTACACACTTTTTCCTAATTTGCAGCCGTAAACTTAAATTTATGTCTGAAAATATCGTCAAAAATGTCACCCGATTCATAGAACTTAGTGAAAAAGAAGAAAAATTTTTCACCGATTCATTAACACTTCAAACGTTCCCCAAGAAAACAGTTTTGTTACGGGAAGGCGAAATCTGCCAGTTTGAAGGCTATATCCAAAAAGGCTGTGTGAGGGTGTATTACCTTGATGATAATGGTTTTGAAGTAACGATATTATTTGCCATTGAAGACTGGTGGATCAGCGATATTGCTTCATTTCAGGAACAGAAACCGTCCCGATTATACATTGAAACCTTGGAAGATTCAGAAATATTTATGCTGAATCCTACCACGAAGGAAAAATTATTAACCGAGATTCCGAAATTTGAAAGAGTGTTCAGAATGTTGGTTCAGAGAAATCTTTCCACTTTACAAAACCGTTTGGTGAACACGATTTCCAAAGCAGCAACCGACCGATATTTAGAATTTATCAAAGTGTATCCTTCCATTCCGCAAAGAGTCGCACAATATTATATTGCGTCTTATCTTGGCGTTTCCAAAGAGTTTGTCAGCACAATCAGAAAACGTCTCGCTTCGAAAGAAAAATAAATTTCCCACAAAGAAAATATACGAACACAAATTCTCCTCCCTTGGAGGGGTGGCAAAAATTCAAAGAATTTTTCACGGGGTGGTTTAGTAATGCTAAAAACTACCCCGTCTTTTTGTTGCACAAAAATCCACCCCTTCAAAGAAGGGGAATTTCCACAGAGTTTGTCGTTTAAAAAAATCATTTAGAAAAATAAGAGTATCCGAGACATTAATAGTCAAGGCAAAAGAAAATCAAATTTATTAAACTAGTTAAATGTCCAGCAATTTCAATCTTCCGAAATTTGTACTATCAAAATGAATAAACAACGAACAGATATGGACAGAAAAGATTTTTTAAAGAAAGGATTATTAGGAACAGGAATGTTTGTAGCATCCGCTTCATTGGGCAATACCATGAAAAACGAAATCGATGAGATCGAGCCATTGGAACCTATCGGATACAATCATTTACCGAATACCGATTCAAAAATTAAAGATAACTCTGTCATTCATAAGGCAGATTCAAGAGGTAAGGCAGATCATGGCTGGCTGGTGAGCAGTCATACCTTCAGTTTTGCCAATTATCACAATCCCGAAAGAATGCACTTTGGCGTACTGAGAGTGTTGAACGATGATAAAGTAGAGGCGGGAAGAGGTTTTGGAACGCATCCTCACGACAATATGGAGATCATCAGTATTCCGTTGGAAGGCGATTTGGAGCACAAAGACAGCATGGGGAATTCTGCGATTATCAAAAGCGGAGATATTCAGGTGATGAGTGCCGGAACCGGAATTATGCACAGCGAATTCAATAAAAACCAAGACAGTCTGGTGAAATTCCTGCAAATCTGGGTGTATCCAAATAAAAGAAATGTTACTCCGAGATACGATCAAATCACGCTTGATAAATCAAAAAGTAAAAACAAGTTCCAGCAAATACTTTCTCCTAATGCCGATGATGAAGGAGTTTGGATTCATCAGGATGCATGGTTTCATTTAGGAAATTTTGAAAACAATACAGAAACCAATTACCAGATTAAGAAAAAAGGAAACGGTGTCTATGCTTTTATTTTGAAAGGAAGTGCAGAAATTGAAGGCCAGAAAGTGGAACAAAGAGATGGTTTTGGCGTTTGGGATATTGCCGATCTGAATATAAAAACAACATCAGAAAATACGGAAATCCTTCTCATGGAAGTTCCGATGACGATGTAATACAATTAAAATAATGAACCTTGTTTCATCATATTGTTGATAGGCTTTCTGAGTAAGAAAGCCTCTTTTTTGCAGAGCACAGAAAATGATATAGTCCATCAGTTGGAGAATAAAGCACTACATTAATACCTTTTTATTTTGTTTAATGTGTTGTTTTGTAGTCTTTTATCTTGGTGTAGTTGTTTTGTAGTAACCGTTTTTTACATTCTGGTCAATAATTTTGTGGCGGAAAAAAGAGTTTTTGGTTTCTCTTGAAAAATTTCAGGTCTGTCTTTCTGTTATTTTTCCGAGAGAGGCTCCATTTCCGCTTTGTGACATTTTTAAGGATATTAAAACCAACGTATGAAACGAATATTTATCATTTGCTTTTTGACGCTTTTCGCTGAAAAAGCTTTTTCCCAATCCCTTAATGAAGGAAGATTGCAATATGTAAAATGGAATCTCGGACTTAACTATAGCCTTGGACCTTTAAAGAATAGTGAGGTGGATAAAAATGCATGGATCAGCAAAAATACCGCAACCCTTTCCGTGGATGTTCTGCTTTCCCATCTTCTTCACTTTGATTCCGGAGAACTTTATCTTCAGCCCTATATTGAAGGTTCACTCCCGATACAGGACCCCTACAACTCCAAATTAAAGTTCAGCACTTACGGGGGCGGACTTAATCTTAAAAAATATATAACGCTGGATTCAGGGAAAACCCGTTTTTTTATTATTGCAGGAGGTAAAATTGACTATGTTTTATGGACCGTAGACTATACAAGCTCCGGAAGTCTTCAGGAAAAGAAGTACAGAATTAAAAATATGGACTATGTAACAAATTTGGGAATCGGAATCGCGGTTTCAGATTGGGCAGAGGTTTTTACCATGTATTCTCAGGGCTTTGCCAAGGCATACCTTTCGGATACACCAGAAAACAGAGATCAGTTTAAAAGTTTTTCTCTTGGATTAAGAGTTAATATCCGACAAAATAAATGGTTCAAAAATTAAATGAACCAACAACTTAGCCGCACATCGGGCTTTTTACTAAATATATTCTGGCGCGGGCATTTTGTCCGCGTTTTTCTGTTATAAAATGGGCCACGAATATCCGAATGACACCAAATGCCGGAGTTTATTAACCTGTTCCAGAAAATAAAATTTAAATTCTTCATAAGAGGAATGTTTTGTTCTCTTTTGTCCAGCTAGCGCAAAGCTTATAAAAATACTTTTGCCTCTTTTGCGGTAAAAAAAATAGATTTTTCTCACTACTATTTGTGCATTCGTGGCCAAAAAAATCAACAGTAACATCTGTGAAAATCCGTGTATTCTGTGGGAAATAAAATATTCTAACTCATAAAATTTCTCCCCAACCTTAGTACTGACCCCATTATTTAATATTCTTTAATAGCAGAGTTACTTTTTTGCGATGCAAGATTACATTCTTCCATTGCAAGATATACTTTTTGCAATGTAATTTATAAAGTGAACGATGTGGAATAGAATTTTATCACCCTAAAATTTTTTTTAACTAAAACTTAATTATCTTTACACTAAACCATTAACTAACAACGATTAACCAACAACCATTCACAAATTAGCAAAATCCAAAAAAAATCCCGATTTTTGCCCTCTTCAATAATTCCGAATATTCATGAAACTTTGTATTGCCGAAAAACCCAGTGTTGCCAGAGATATCGCCAAAGTATTAGGTGCTACCACGCCGAAACAAGGCTATATGGAAGGAAACGGCTATTGTGTGACATGGACGTTCGGGCATCTTTGCACCCTCAAAGAACCTCATGATTACGGTCCGCAATACAAATCCTGGAATTTGTTTTTGCTGCCGATTATCCCTAACAGCTTCGGAATTAAACTGATCCCCAATAAAGGTGTTGAAAATCAGTTTAAAGTGATTGAAAGATTGGTCGAAGAATGTGAAGAGGTCATCAACTGCGGGGATGCCGGGCAGGAGGGAGAACTGATTCAGCGTTGGGTTTTGCAGAAAGCAAAATGCAACAAACCCATTCAGCGTCTGTGGATTTCGTCCCTTACCGAAGAGGCCATTAAAGAAGGTTTTCAAAAATTAAAGCCTGCCGAAGATTATAAAAATTTATATCTCGCAGGAAATGCAAGAGCCATTGGCGATTGGTTGTTGGGAATCAATGCAACGCGATTATTCACGAAAAAATTTGGCGGAAATAAAGCGGTTCTTTCGATTGGAAGGGTGCAGACTCCGACATTGGCGATGCTTGTTCAGCGTCAGAAGGAGATCGATGCTTTTACCACCGAAGAATATTGGGAACTGAAAACCAAATACCGTGACGTTATTTTCAACGCTGCGATTGATCGTTTAAAAACGTTGGAACGTGCCGAAAAAGGTTTGGAATATCTAAAAGTTAATCCTTTCGAAATCGTTTCTTTTGAAATTAAAGAAGGAAAAGAGAAAAATCCGAGACTTTTTGATTTGACTGGACTTCAGGTGGAAGCCAACAAAAAATATGGTTATTCTGCGGAGAATACGTTAAATTATATTCAAAGTTTGTACGAGAAGAAACATGTGACTTATCCGCGTGTTGATACCACCTACTTATCCGAAAGTTTATATCCGAAAATTGAGGGAATTCTTAGGAAAATGTATCCTTATCAGGAACTGATTTCTCCTTTATTGGAAGCTCCGATTCCAAAATCAAAAGCCGTTTTTGATGATGCGAAAGTGACGGATCACCATGCGATTATTCCGACAGAAGTTCCGCCTTCGCAGAATCTGAGTAGGGAAGAAAAGTTGATTTATGACTTAATTGCCAAACGTTTCATCGCTGTTTTCTATCCTGAATGTAAAATTTCAAATACTTTGGTGGAAGGAAAAGTAGGAACAATTCCTTTTAAAACAAGTGGTCGACAGATCCTTGAGCCAGGTTGGAGAGCCGTTTATGCTAAAGAACCAAAAGAGGAAACCACAGATAAGGATAAAGAAAAAGAAAAGGAAGAAGAACAGACGATTCCTGAATTTATGGTTGGCGAAACCGGACCACACGATCCGATGATTCATCAGGGAAAAACATCACCGCCAAAACCATACACGGAAGCAACACTTCTTCGTGCCATGGAAACTGCCGGAAAACAAGTGGAAGATGAAGAGCTTCGAGAAATGTTGAAGAATAACGGAATCGGAAGACCTTCAACTCGTGCGAACATTATCGAAACCCTTTTCAAAAGAAAATACATCGAGAAGAAAAGAAAAAACCTGATCGCTACCCAAACCGGAATTCAATTGATCGATACAATTGAAGATGAATTGCTGAAAAGTCCCGAACTTACCGGAGAATGGGAATCTAAACTTCGTAAAATTGAAAGTGGTGAATATGAAGCCAATCAGTTTAAGGAAGAATTAATTCAAATGGTGACGGAACTGACTAAAAAAGTGGTCGACGGCAAGGGGAAGGTTATCACTCTATATGAAGAAAAAGAAGAGGTTAAAGAAAAGAAAAAACGTGAACCCGCTGTAAAAAAAGAATTGCAGTCTTGGGAAGAAACGAAATGCCCGAAATGTAAAGAACATCATTTAATGAAAGGCAAAACAGCCGTTGGATGTTCCGATTTTAAAAATTGTGGATTTAAACTGGATTTCGAAATCTTCGGTAAAAAATTATCAGATAAGCAGCTTTTGGATTTAGTCGTAAAAGGCAAAACGTCAAAATTAAAAGGTTTCACCACACATCCTGAAAATATCACAGAAGGTGTAGCTTCCCTATCTCCCGAATTTACGGTTTCATTGGGTTAATGGTTGTTAGTTGTTAGTTGTTAGTTGTTAGTTGTTAGTTGTTAGTTGTTAGTTGTTAGTTGTTAGTTGTTCGCGAGAATAAACCGGAGAGCAGTCAATCCATCAACGGTTAACTAAAAACCATCAACTTACTTTAAACTTCTTCGGCGATTTTCCCGTCATTTGGGTGAATTTTCTGTAGAAATATTCCAATGTGTTGAAACCAGATTCAAAGCAGATATTTTTAATATCAATCTCAGGATTATTGATGAGCAGCTGTTTGGCGTGTTCAATTCTCAGTTCAATAATATATTCCACAGGCGTACAATTATAAGAATGCTTGAACTTTTTAAATAAATTCGCCTCACTCATTCCGGCAACAGAAGCCAGTTTTTTAATGGTAATCGGTTCGCGGTAGTTTTGTTTAATAAAATGAACCACTTCCTGAAGTCCGTTTTGAATATTTTCTGTTTTATTGCTGTTTAAAAGAAGATGTTTGGCATTGGTTTTCATCAGTTCATAGATCAGTTCCTTTAAGCTTAAACTTAAAAGAAAATCTGAGGTACCCTGCATGTTCTCATCAATCCTCCGGTTGTAAAGATGGGTTAAACTTTGCCATAATGAAGCATCAGAACTTACAAACTTTTTCACTGTATTTTCCTGCATCATAATTCCGGTTTTATCCCAGTCGGGATGCCAGTTTTCAATGACTTCTGAAAAAACATGGTCGATATATTCCTGTTCGATATTTAAAACCAGACATTTGGTCGGTTCCTGAAAAATCGGGTGAATATCTATACTTAATTCTTTATGACAAGGCGGAATAAAAACGCTTCTTTCCCTAAACTCAAAAGTTTCTTCCTCACTTCTGATGATCTTGTTTCCGCTCAGCATTAAAGTGATCACGGGTTTCTCAAAAAAGAATGGGAAATCATGGCATACAACATTGGTTTCAAACACATTCAATTCACCGAAAGGAATGCTGAAAACGGTTCTTTCTTCGATCTTTTCCATTATAGCGTAGAGTTTAAGTTAAAAAATATAGAGAATAAATAAATGATTTATGTCATGTTTTTGTCATTTTCGGGGTATGTAAAATACAAAATAATTCGAAACAATGGAAAATACTTCATTTGCAAAAGAAACAGCAGCCGTCAATACAGAATTTTTATCGCTAAACCCTTCTACCTTAGAGGTTATCGGGGAAGTGGAAAATACATCAGCAGACGAAATAGACCGTAAAATAAAGAATGCAAAAATTGCCCAAAAACAATGGTCAGCAAGGTCTGATGCAGAAAGAAAAGAAATATTGTTGAAGGTAGCAGAAGCTTTACAACAGAATTCTAAACATCTAGCAGAATGGATTACGCGCGAACAAGGAAAACCATTGAGCGGCCCAGGATCTAATTTTGAAATGCAGGCCTGTGTAGGTTGGACTCAAGTTCCGGCATCATTGGATTTACCTGAAGAAGTTGTTTTTGAAGATGATACAAGAAAAGATATTTTGTACAGAAAACCGATCGGTGTTGTTGCAGCCATTGCCCCATGGAACTGGCCGTTGATGATTGCGATCTGGCAGATTATTCCTTCTTTGAGAATGGGGAATACGGTGATTTTAAAACCTTCTGAATACACGACTTTCAGCACATTGGAAATGATTAAAGTGATTAATTCTGTACTTCCTGAAAACGTTTTACAGGTGGTTACCGGAAGAGGAGAGGTTGGATCTTATCTTACGGGACATCCTGAAATCGGGAAAGTGATGTTTACAGGATCTATTGCCACGGGAAAAAAAGTGATTGAAGCATCTGCTAAAAACATGGCAAGACTAACGTTGGAATGTGGCGGAAACGATGCCGGCATTATTCTTCCCGGACTTGATCTTTCAAAACATATTGAAAACCTTTTTTGGGGCGCATTTTTAAATATGGGACAAACCTGTGCTTGTTTAAAAAGATTGTACGTTCATGAAAATGACTACGAAAATGTGGTGAAAGCATTGTCCGATTATTCCGCAAATATCCCGATGGGCAACGGTGCTGATGAAAATAATGTATTGGGACCGATACAAAATAAAATGCAGTTTGATAAAATTCAGGATTTGCTGAATGATGCTGAAAATAATAATGCTGATTTCTTATTTAAAGGTCAAAAACCGGATCAGGACGGCTACTTTATCCCGATTACACTGATCGGAAATGTAGACAATGGAAGCCGTATTGTGGATGAAGAGCAATTCGGGCCTGTGCTTCCTATCATTAAATATAAAACTTTAGAGGATGCTGTAGAAAAAGCTAATGATTCCGAAAACGGCTTAGGAGCTTCGGTTTGGGGTGATGAGCTTGAAGAAGCACAAAAAATTGCAGCTCAGTTGGAAGCAGGAACTGTTTGGATCAATCAGCATGGAGCGATTAACCCTTTTGTACCGTTTGGGGGAGCAAAAAAATCCGGTTATGGAGTAGAATTCGGAGTGGAAGGTCTGAAAGCCGTTACCATTCCAAAAGTGATTAGTATTAAAAAGTAATCAGTATCTCAGAATTATTCACAATACAATGGCTAAAAATCTTTGTGTGCTTTGCTAAGCAGAGCGGCTTTGCGAACTTAAAAGCAGTCAGTAGTTAATAAAACTTTGCGGGCTTTGCGTTAAAAAATGATTTTTAGCAAAAAATAGAAAAATTAAAACTTATGAACTACGATTTTATAGTTGTCGGATCCGGTTCGGCAGGAGCTGTTATAGCCAATAGATTAAGCGAAAACGAAAATATAAAAGTGCTTATTCTGGAAGCGGGAGCAGATGATCAGGTTCCGGAAGTTCATGCTCAGGCAGGGTGGCCGGCGATCTGGAATACTGAAAGAGATTGGGCTTATCATACGGTAGCTCAGGAAAGTGCAGGTGGAAATACGAGATACTGGCCGAGAGGAAAAACGCTGGGCGGTTCAAGTTCTATTAACGGGATGATCTATATTCGCGGCCACCGCCAGGATTACGATCATTGGGCGTATAATGGCTGTGTGGGCTGGGACTGGGAAAGTGTTTTGCCTTATTTTAAAAAATCTGAAACGCATGAACAAGGCGAAGATGAGGTGCATGGCGGAAACGGACCGCTGTATGTTAGCAGAATAAAACGTCCGAATCCTATTTCCATCAGTGCGATTGAGGCTTGTAAAGAATTAGGCTATCCCGAAACCGATGATTTTAATAAAGAAATCTGGGGAGCCGGACTGAATCATCTGAGCGTTGGAAAAGACGGTTTAAGATGTTCAACCGCCAAGGCATTTTTAGATCCCGCAAGATCACGAACCAATCTTGAAATTCATACGCATGCATTGGGTCAGAAATTACTTTTTGAAGGTGATCGATGTGTTGGGATTCAATATTTAAAAAATGGGGAACTGGTAGAAGCAAGAGCCGATAAAGAAGTCGTTGTTTCATGCGGAACCATAGAATCTGCAAAACTTTTGATGCTTTCCGGAATTGGTGATAAAGCAGAGCTGGAATCTTTAGCAATTCCAGTTGTTAAGGATTTGAAAGGTGTAGGAAAGAACCTGCAGGATCACCTTTTAACAAGTGTAATTTTTAAAGCTAAAAAAGAAATTCCGGCTCCCGAAGCTAATCTTTTAGAAGCTCAATTATTCTGGAAAAGTAAGGAAGAAATGGTTTTTCCTGATTTACAGCCTTTATTCATGGGACTTCCGTATTACAGTCCTGGATTTACGGGACCTGAAAATGCGTTCACCTTTTGTGCCGGATTTATCAGACCTGCCAGTCGGGGATATATCAAACTGACTTCCGCAGATCCATCCGTTTCTCCTGAAATAGATCCAAAATATCTTTCTGAAGAATCTGATTTGGAGGCTTTATACCGATGCGTGGAAATCTGCCGCGAAATGGGAAGAACCGAAGCGATGAAAGAATGGAATGATGGTGAAATTTATCCTGGTGAAGGTAAAACAAAAGAGGAAGTGATTGATTATATTAAAAAATCGTGTTCTACCTATCATCACATGACAGGAACCTGTAAAATGGGAATCGACAGCCTCTCGGTGGTAGATCCTCGTCTAAAAGTTTATGGTATTAAAGGATTAAGAGTGGCCGATGCGTCCATCATGCCCGATGTGGTTTCCGGAAATACCAATGCCCCAACAATTATGATCGGCGAAAAAGCCGCTGATATGATAAAAGAAGATTATGGTCTGAAAACACAAAATCTTTCCGAAAACTTATCTTTGGTGTAGAGAAGTTGTATTGGAATTGAAGGCTGTTCATGAGTGAATGGCCTTTTTTATATAATGACAGTACAAGTTTTTTGTCACAAAATTCAGACAAAATAATGCCACAAGCCCTACCTTTGCGTTAAATAAAATATGAAATATGACTCCAGAAAAAAGACAGCTCATTACCGATAGTTTCAATCGTTCTGAAACCCTGAAATTCTACAAAGCAGAATTGCTGGAAGCAGATACCGACTTTATTTCCATGAAAATTCCTAAAATGGATTTAATGACCCGAAAAGCCGGAATGTTCAACGGAGCTATGATTGCTTCTTTAGTGGATGTTTCATCAGGATATGCTGCTGTGAGCCATTATCCTGAAGATTGCTATGTTGTAACAGTAGAGCTGAAGGTCAATTATCTAAGACCTGCAATGGGAGATGCTTTGGTCTCAAAATCTTATGTCATCAAAGGTGGAGCAAAAATAAGCGTGATCAGAACTGAGATTTATGTAGTGGTTGAAAACGGAAATTCGGAAAGCCATGTAGCGACATCATTGGTTACCATGATGAAAATTAAATAGAGAGTATTTCCGTCAGTTCGAGTGATTTTCGAAACGAAGTGAAGAGAAATTGTATCGAGAACTTTTGGCTGTATTTTCTGACTTAGATTCTTGTAAAGTTATCAACTTTGTCAATACTTTTAAATAAAGATTACGTAATATTTGAACAGAATAAGGCGGTTAAACTAAAAATTCTCGATACAAAATTCTTTCAGAATTTCACTTAAATTGACGATTTATTCAAAAGGATCAAATCATTAAACTTTAGACATTCTCATTCTCAGACTCTAAAACCCTCAAACTCTCAAACCCAAAAACTCTCAAACCCAAAAACTCTCCCACTCAAAAAGAAAACGCCTGCACTGAAAACTGCAGATAGGCATTATTCCCCACGGGATTCCACATGCCCCAAATGCCGATGGGAAGTTTGTATCCTGCAATGGTAAAGCTCTTGGAAACAATTAAACTCACTTCTGTAATTCCGTCTTTTTTAGCGAAAAAATTACTGGCTTCTCCCGCATGATTTAAAGCAAAACCATAACCAACTCTTCCGCGGACTTCAAGATTCTGATCTTCTTTTTTATACACAGGATATTCAGCAGAAGCAAAAGATGAATATTTATTTTCCGTATTTTCCTGATTTCTGTCGCGACCGAAAACCACAGTGTTAAAACTTAACGTTAGAGGCAGTTTATCACTAATGGTATAATAAGATCTCAAATCCCAAAACCGACCGGTTTCGCTGGCATTATAATTAAAAAATTCTTTGTTATTATATGTTGCTCCGGGTGAAAAATTGTAAATATCCCATAGTTCAACGGTGAGATGATTGTTTTTATAACCGATGTAATTGTTGAATTCCTTGTATGAACCGTCAACGTTTCCACCTGTCCAAAATCCGCCGTAGAAATTTTTTCCGTCTAAATGAAGGTCTCCTGTATAAATTAAACCTGAAGAAACTTCCAGTCCACGCCATAAATGACTGTTTCTCAATTGAAGCGCAGAGTGAAGTTCTTGCGCGTACAAAACCAAACTTCCTGTCATGAGAGAAGTCAATAGTAATATCTTTTTTATCATATTTCCGTGTTTTTATTGAAGTGTAGCCTCCTGAATCCGATAAAAATTACCGGATTACAGAATGCACTGTCAAAATATAAAAGTTAGTTTAGTAAGTCTTTTTCTCTGATCTTAGAGCCGAATAATGCATAGGAAAGCATTAATAATTCACAGATTACAGTCAGGATCCAAGTCCATCTCCAGGATCCGAAAGCATCGGCCAGTCCTCCCTGAACTAGAGTGAAAACTGCACCTCCGAATACCGCGGAAATGAAAACTCCGGAAGCTTTTGAGGTATATTTATTTAAACCTTTAATGGAAAGCGAATAAATACAGCTCCACATCGAGGAATGTAGAAGTCCGATGGCTACTAAAAACCATAAATTCTGGGTAATCATCGCAACAATAGCCAAAATGGTTGATAAAATGGTCGTCGTTGCCAGCTGAGTTCTTGCAGAAATATGGCTCAGGAAACTGGAAACCGATCTTCCTACCAAAAATCCACCCCAATATAATGTGGAAAGCAAAGCGTGGATTCCCAGGTCAATTCCGCCGATCATAATATCTGTTTTTCCAAAAAAAGTGATGGGATGACCGGATTCTGTTAATTCGAACGCGTGAAGATTGATATTCGCACCAATCGCCACTTCGGTTCCCACATAAAAGAAAATTGCCACCACGCCCAAGGCAAAATGTCTGAACGACCAGATGCTTCTTTCCAGCTTTTCTCCGGCAACAGCTCTCGTATTTTCAATATCGGGAAGATGAAGCTTTTTAGTGATGATTATAACCGTTAAAATACAGGCAATCAAAACAGAAAGTGGAAGTAATAATTGTTTGATCTCGATGTTTTCAATAGAAATTCCGCTGAACATCACGACGGTTACGAAGAACGGTGCAGAAGTGGTTCCGATGGAATTTATCGCAGTTAAAATATTCAGACGCTGAACGGGCTGCGTTCCTTTCAGCTGATAAGATGCGGCGTAAGGATTTACCACAACCTGAATGATCGCTGCCGAAGTTCCCATTAAGTAAGATCCCGCCACGAAAATAACAAATCCAAAAGGAATGACAGCGTCGCCGATACTAAACTGCATATCTCCATAATGTGTTCCGAACCAAGATGATAAAAGATACATGAAAAGTCCTGAGATCATGAATAGAAGACCTCTCAGAATGGTGTTTTTGTATCCGAAAGCATTTACCCATTTGCTTCCTAAAGTTCCGTTTAAGAGATATCCTAAAAAGAAAAAGAAAGAAATCAATGTGGTAAATGTATTTTTCAAACTTCCTGCATGAGACAGAAAGGTAAATTTCAACGGAGCCTGTAACTGCTCATTAACGGTGGTTAAAAATCCGACAATGAAATAGATAAAAGTAATGATAGCAAACGGAAATATGCTGCCGGTTGCCTTTGTATTGAGGGATTTTATGTCTGAATTTACGATCATTGTGTTTGTTTTTATAGTATTGATTCTAATGTTTCACCCGCGCCTTTATTTTTAATTTCTGCTGCAAAATTGGTGTATAATGAGACAAATTTATCTGAGGATTTTAGGTCTGTGCTTTTAAAAGAAGATAAATCTAAGAAATCTAATGTATGATCACTTGAAATTAATTCTATATCTTTTTCGGTCAGCCAGGGTTCTGCTACATCAAAAGAATGTCCGTTATCATCTACTTTATATTTTAAATAATGTCTGTAAGAGGCAAAAAGAAAGGCAACTCTTGTTAAATCCTTATCGTCATTTATCATTTTAATAAGATTTGGAATCACGTAAACAGGAAGCTTCGAAATTCCGTCGAAACATAATCTACTCACCTGATCGCTCACGCTGTGATTAGCAAATCTTTCAATAAGTGTCTGCTTATACACATCCAGATCGGTGTTTTTCGGAGCGGGAACATAAGGTGTAATGTCAATATCCATATAATCACGGATAAATTTTACGATGCTTCTGTCCTGCATGGCTTGATCAACTTTTCTGTGACCTTTTAAGAACGAAGGGTAGGAAAGTAACATGTGAGAAGCGTTCAACAGGCTTAATTTCATATTTTCAAATTCCGTTACGTCATCGGTGAACTCTACACCGGCTTTTTCCCAATTGGGTCTTCCGGCAATAAAATTATCTTCGATCACCCATTGCACGAAATCTTCACAATAAACAGGTGCTTTATCATCAATTCCGCTTTTTTTGTTTAATCTTTCCACATCTTGCGGAGTAGTGGCAGGCGTAATTCTGTCTACCATACTGTTGGGGAAAGTTACATTAGATCTTACCCATTCTGCCAGATCTTTATCCTGTGCTTCGATGAAAGCGGCAAAGGCTTTTTTAGTCGTATCCCCATTATGCTGAAGATTGTCGCAGGATAAAATAGTGATGCTTCCGTTGTCTCTATTCTTTCTTTGACGAAGCCCTTCCGCTACAAATCCGAAAACTGTGGATGGTTGGCTTGGATTTTCCAAATCATGTTTAATTTTTTCATCATTTAAATTAAACTCATGGGTTTCTTTATCCAGATTATATCCGCCTTCTGTAATTGTTAACGTAATGATTTTGATATCGCTTTCCGCGATTTTATCAACCACAGCCTGGGGATCTTCAATTCCCCAGATAAGTTCTCTCAAAGAACCAATTTTGTAGACCTCATCTTTTCCGTCTCTTCCGCAAACCGTAAGGGTATAATCAAGATTTTGAGAACGAAGGTTCTTAACAATATGCTCATCGGAAGGCAAAAGGCAAACTCCACAAATCCCCCAGTTCTGCTGATCTTTTTCCTCCAATATCAGATTGGTATAATATTGCTCATGAGCCCTGTGAAAATTTCCGACCCCGATATGTACAATTCCGGTGGTAATATTTTCAGGCTTGAATTGATAGGATGTAAGTGTCATATAAAATCGTTTTTAATTATCCGTTAATCTTTTGCTAAACTTATATTAATAATCATATTGCTTGTGAGTTTTTATTAACAAATAAGCAACGGGAACGTTCCCAAAGATTCGGGAACGTTCCCAATTGCCCATTTTTTTAGTATTTTTGATAAAAAAAGACATCAGATGAAGCGTGTAACCATTAAAGACCTGTCAAAATTTTTGTCATTATCTACGTCTACCATCTCCCGGGCGCTCCTCAATGACAAAAATATTAATCCTGAGACCCAAAAAAGAGTCTTGGAAGCCGCAGAACAATTAGGCTATAAACCGAATCCTGCTGCGATCAGTTTAAAGTACGGGCAATCCAGGAATATCGGGCTGGTTGTCCCTGAAATGATCACTCCTTTCTCTTCAAAGGTTCTTCAGGGAATTCAGGAGGTTTTATATCCTTTAGGCTATCGGGTGATTATTACCCAATCTGATGAAAATCCTTTGATAGAAAGGAAGAATTTACAGCTTTTGGAGGAATTTAATGTAGAGGGTATTATTATCAATCTGAGCCACGAGACCTATAATGAAGATGTGTATAAAAATATTATTGATCGAGGAACACCGTTGGTTTTCTTTGACAGGATTCCCGCTAAGTCGCTGGACGTTTCCAAAGTAGTAGTAGATGACCATATCAAGGCTTCTTTGGTCGTGGAACATCTCATTAATACAGGGAAAAGAAAGATTGTGCATATTATGGGACCTTCCACCATCCGTAATGTTATTGAGCGGGCTAACGGCTACAAAAGAATTCTCGAAAAGCATAATATTTTAGACCAGAATTTAATTATTCAAACCGAAGGAATGATCTTTGAGGACGGAAAAAATGCCATTAAAAAACTGTTTGATAAAGGCGTAGAATTCGACAGTATTTTTGCATTCTCAGATACTTTGGCTATCGGCGCAATGAATTATCTTCACGAAAAGGGAGTTAAGATTCCCCAAGAGGTTTCTGTAGCAAGCTTTTCAGGAACAGAACTCGCCACCATCGTTCATCCCCAACTTACGAGCGTGGAACAGCCGCTCAGAAAAATGGGTGAGGCCGCTGCAAAATTAATTTTGGATAAAATAAGAGATATTTCTGCTCCCAGCACAACAATTGTGATGGATACCGACTTGGTTTACAGAGCGTCAACTTTTATAGGAAAGTAAAAAATAATTAAAAAAAATCACAAAATTTACCTTGTTTATCTCTCTTTGTTTTGTTATCTTATAAAATATTTTAAAAAAATAGGCTCCAGTTCGAGGGCACTGAAAAAGTAAACTTCATTAAAAAAAATAAGCAAAACTTTAAAAGTTTTGCTTATTTTTTTATCTTCAATGTAAATTTCAATAGCAAAGCAAATGTTAATACAGCAAGAAAAACTTCCGTTGAGTGCCTATTCCGGTTTGTATGATTTAATTGTACCGAAGGAAAACCTTCTTAGAAAAATTAATGAGCTGATTGATTTTTCTTTCATCTATGATGAGCTTTTGAGCAAATACTGCTTAAACAATGGTCGCAATGCTGAAAGTCCGGTACGGATGTTTAAATACCTGCTTTTAAAAAGTATTTATACAGTTTCTGATGTAGATGTGGTAGAGCGTTCCCGGTATGATATGTCCTTTAAATATTTCTTGGATATGACTCCGGAAGAAGATGTAATCAATCCCAGTTCCCTTACAAAATTCAGAAAACTGCGTTTGAAAGATAGTGATCTTTTAAGCTTGCTCATTGGTAAAACCGTGAGTATTGCGATTGAAAAAGGCATCATCAAATCCAGATCCATCATTGTAGATGCCACTCACACCTTGTCGATGAGCAATCCTTTTTCAACGATAGAAGTATTGCGGGAGCGCTCAAAACTGCTTCGCAAGACCGTTTATCAGTTTGATGAAGAATTTAAAACTAAAATGCCCTCAAAAAATATTGAAAATGATTTAAACAAAGAATTGGATTATTGCAGAGAACTCGAAAAACGCATTGAAAACGAAGCTTCTATCAGGGAGATTCCTGCTGTAAAGGAGAAGCTGAATCTTTTGAAGGAAACAGTGAGAGACACCGGGGAGCAGATGGTTTTTTCAAAAGATGCCGACGCTAAAACGGGTCACAAATCGGCTGACAGTTCTTTTTTCGGATACAAAACGCACTTGGCGATGAGCGAAGAGCGGATTATTACGGCGGCCGTGGTAACTTCGGGAGAAAAAGGCGACGGCCCGGAACTGCCAAAATTACTGCAGATGAGCCAGGACAACGGGATGGAGGTAGATGCCATCATTGGTGACGCTGCTTACAGCGGAAAAGAAAATCTGAAAATTGCGGGCGAACAAAATATTAAAATAGTAGCCAGACTTAATCCTTCCATCACCCAGGGTTTTCGAAAAGATGAAGACCGTTTTGATTACAATAAAGATGCCGACCGTTTTGTGTGTCCTGCAGGGCATTTGGCGATTCGCAAAGCTCGTGGCGGGAAGAAACACGTAGGCGGAAATCAAGTGGATACCTATTATTTTGATATTGAAAAATGCAAGGTTTGCCCATTAAAAGAAGGATGTTATAAAGAAGGAGCAAAATCTAAAACTTATTCGGTTTCCATAAAATCAGACTTACATAAGGAGCAAATGATTTTTCAGGAAAGCGATTATTACAAAGAAAAATCGAAACACCGCTATAAAATCGAAGCCAAAAACAGCGAGCTTAAAAACGTACACGGCTACGACAGGGCGATTGCAAATGGTATTGAAAATATGCAAATGCAGGGTGCAATGGCTATTTTCACTGTCAATTTGAAGAGAATCCTGAAATTAATATAGAGAAATCGATCTATACTCCGTCTTTTATAAACATCGCAGGCGTGGCGCAATATCAATCCCGTTAAACCTCAAAAATTTGATACTGAAAAAAAGAAAAAAAGCTTATTACGAAGGTTTAATTTTCGTAATAAACTCTTAATTCTAACTCCAAATCAATTGGTAATTCTATATGAACGGGGTTTTTCAGTGCCCTCTCCAGTTCATCTCTTTTTTTGGAGCTGTTTCCGGCTTTCCGCTCATACTCCTCACCCCAAACCTTTCCGGCGCGCGCAACCCTCAAACCCTCCTTCTCTCAACCTATCAAACCCAGTTGCGGGGTAAACGCTGCAATCCGGGCTAGGGTAGAGGGCCGTAAATTAAGATATTTGGGAATTTTACAAAATCAAAATCATCACCTGTGAAAATCCATGCCATCTACACAAAATAAAAGGAATCATCATTCGAGCATTCGTGGCTAATAAATATTTTCGCTTACGGCCACTGTTCTCATTATTTAAGTGAAATTTGGAATACCTTTTGCACGGTAAGTCCTATAAACATTAAAAAAATCAATCATTATGAACTTGATTCTTCGACTACTTATTACCGCAATCGTTGCGTTTCTTTTAACTAAAATTTTACCGGGAGTCCATTTTGTTGGTTTCTCGACAGCAATTATTTTTGCCATCGTTTTAGGAATTCTGAATTTAATTGTAAAACCGGTTTTAAGCCTTTTCGGTTTACCGTTAACGATCATTACATTAGGATTTTTCGCATTGGTCATTAATGCAATCATCATTTTAATTGCAGATTATTTTATAGACAGTATGACGGTAGACGGCTTCTGGTGGGCATTTATCTTTAGTATTTTGCTTTCCATCATTACGTCTCTTGCCAATTCTATGTTTTCGGACGGAGATTAACCAAACAGAAAACTTCATATCAAATTATAGAAAATCCATCAGTTTTTAATTGATGGATTTTTGTTTGATAAGATTATTGTTAAATCACCATAGGGTTTCTATTTTAAATAATTAACTTTGGCAATCTTTGAAATTAAATTGGAATAGTAGAAATCAGCCCGATTTCTTACTCCGTTAAAAATGAATTTTTATATATGAAACTTAAGTACAGTCTGCTGGCTTTGGCAGCTCCGTTTTTAATGAATGCACAACAGTTAATGACGCCTGAGATCCTATGGACTTTGAAGAAAGTGGGAGTACAGGCAGTTTCACCAGATCAGTCTTCGCTTATTTACAAAGTGGGACAAACGGATCTGAAAACCGAGAAAACAAAAAGTGAGAACTATTTCTTAAATGTTCTTAATAACCAGTCTACCAAAGTAGATTTCGGTAAAAAAGCCCTTATCCAGTGGGATAAAAACGGAATTTATGCTCAGGAAGGCGATAAAATTTTCTTGTCAAAAAACAACGGAAAAACTTGGTCTGAGTTTTATACAATCGGTGATGCTGATAATATCGTAATTTCTCCGGACGGGAAAAAGATTGCTTTCAGCAAGCAGGTTTTAGTGGAAAAAGTAATGGGGAAAGACAAATTCTCTGATACTCCAAAAACGACAGCTCAGGTATATACCGATTTGAACCACAGACACTGGGATTACTTTAACGAAGGGAAATACAACCATGTTTTTGTGGTAAATACTTCAGCGGCTGTAGATTCAGCAAAAGATTTGTTGGAAGGGAAAATGTGGGATTCTCCGCAAAGACCTTTTGGTGGAACCGAAGATTTCATCTGGAGCCCGGATTCTGCACAGCTTTTATATGTTACAAAACCTAAAAGTGGTGCAGCATATTCTACAAGCACGAACACAGATATTTTTGCTTACGACCTAGCTTCAGGTGCAACAAAAAATTTAACTGAAACCAATAAAGGATACGATGTAAATCCAAAATTCAGTCCTGACGGAAAATCACTGATCTGGCAAAGTATGGCGAGAGACGGTTATGAAGCAGATAAAAATGATGTAAAAATCATGGATTGGAAATCTGGGAAAACAACAAATCTTACGGCTGCTTGGGACGAAAGCGTTTCCGGAGATGTTTTCTGGGGTGGAGATTCAAAAACGATCTATTTTACAGCGGCTTCCAGAGGAACAAAGCAACTTTTTTCTTTAGATGCTAAAAATGCTAAAGTTCAGCAAATTACAAAAGGTGATTTTGATGTGAATGAAATTTTTGCTGATCAGAAAAATACCCTTTTAGTAGGAAGAACTGATGTCAATCATGCTACAGATATCTTCTCTGTAAACATCAAAAATGGTGAAATGAAGCAGGTTACAGAGGCTAATAAAGAAGTATATGCGAATTTAGCTCAGGGAAAATCTGAGTTGAAAATGGTAAAAACTTCGGACGGAAAAGAAATGGGTGTTTGGTTCCACTATCCGCCAAACTTCGATCCGAATAAAAAATATCCGACTCTTGTATATTGCCAGGGAGGTCCTCAATCTGCATTGACTCAATTTTTCAGCGTAAGATGGAATTTTGCTTTGATGGCAGCCAACGGATATATCGTGGTGGCACCAAACCGTCGCGGAATGCCGGGTTGGGGAACAAAATGGAATGAAGAAATCTCAAGAGATTGGGGTGGCCAGCCGATGAGAGATTATCTGGCAGCAACGGATTATGCTAAAACTTTACCATATGTTGATGGGGAAAGAGTAGCGGCTGTTGGTGCAAGTTATGGAGGATACAGCGTATTTATGTTAGCTGGAATTCACGAAAACAGATTCAAAACGTTTATTGCTCATGATGGATTATTTGATATGAAATCTTGGTATTTGACAACGGAAGAACTTTGGTTTGCGAACTGGGATTTAGGTTCTCCATGGGAAAAGCCGCTTCCAAAAGCATATACAGAATTTAATCCAAGTAATTTTGTAGATAAATGGAACAAGCCAATTATGATCGTTCAAGGTGGAATTGACTTCAGAGTTCCTTATGAACAAGGTCAGGAAGCTTTCCAAGCTGCTAAATTAAGAGGCTTGAAATCAAAATTAGTATACTTCCCGAACGAAAATCACTGGGTTTTGCATCCACAAAACGGTTTAGTTTGGCAAAGAGAATTCTTTGACTGGTTAAAAGAAACTTTGTAACCATCAACAATTCCCCTCCTTTGGAGGAGTGGCGAAAATTCGTAAGAATTTTTGACGGGGTGGTTTAAAAGTTTATCATAATGTAAAAACGATTCAGATCTATCAATAGGAGCGGGCTTTAGCCCGCTTTTTGTTTATAGTATTTCAATGGCTTTAGCCAAAATAAATTGGACTCATGCAAAACAGAATATTCTCCTTTCCACCGATTATCGATAATGATTCTAAAATTATCATATTAGGATCAATTCCCGGTGCGAAATCTTTAGAAAAGCAACAATATTACGCTCATCCACAAAATAAATTCTGGAAAATTATTTTTGAATTGTTTAATGAAAATTTTACCGAAGATTATGAGGAAAGGCTTAGTATCTTAAAGAAACATAATATTGCGCTTTGGGATGTAATTGATTCTTGTGAAAGAAAAGGGAGTTTAGATTCCGAGATCAAAAATGAAGAAGCAAACCAAATTGCTGAACTATTAGAAGAGTTTCCCAACATACAAACCATCTTTTGCAATGGCGGAAAATCATTTAAAAATTTACAGAAAGTATTAGGGAAAGATTTTAAAATTCCTTTTTATGTTTTGCCGTCGACAAGCCCACTACATACAATTTCCTTTGAAAAAAAGCTGGAGGAATGGAAGGCTATTTTAAAGTTTTTATAAATTATATTTACTCGCGAATTCAACAGATGATTAAAAATAATTAAAACTAAAAAGATCTGCGTAATCTGCTAAATCTGCGAGAGACATCAAAAACCAGTTAGTATTCGCCGTGTCATGATGAGCACAGTCGAAGCATTTATAAAGTATCATTCAAATATTCCCTCAATCCTCTCAAAAGCATCAGTTGATTTTTCGTTCTATCCAAATTATGTTCAGGATATTGTGTTGAATAATAAATATTTCCATTCAGATAATCCGTTAAAAATCGCACTGCCTGAATATAAATTACCACTTGCGCAGCATAATTCAAATTTTCCGTTTCAAGTGTTGTTAATTTTTCTTTTAAATGAAATAGAAATCCATCTTTTACCGCCTTGTAAATTTCAGAATCAAAATTATTTTCAGAATTACCTTGATCTTCATCGGTCTTATTCGTGTAAGAACGAATCATATCTCCAAAGTCATACAAAATTGTAGAAATCATTGTGGTATCGAGATCAATGACAGCCAGAGGATTGTCATTTTGATCAAACAAAATATTACTGATTTTAGGATCTGCGTGGATAATTCTCTTTGGAAGAAGATGATTCTTTTCCATTTCAATCCATTTTTCAGGTAATTCTAATAATTGATTAATATATTTAATTTCTTGATCGGCCGTTTTTGCTAAATCTTGTGAAGTATTTTGTAATGCATTTTTGTAATCATTAATTCTTTTTTCAAAATTGATGAAGTCAGGAAGCGTTTCTTGTAAACTTAAAATAGGTTCAGAATTAATGATATCTAAAAAATAACCAAATGTTTTTGCCGCTTCATAAGCCGTTTTCAGATCAGGAACTTTTAAAAATGTTTTACTGTTTTCAATAAAGCTTAGCATTCTCCAGATTTCTGAATTTTCATTTTGAACCAAATATTTGTTGGAAATAGAATGAATTGGATTTACCATTTCAAGTTGATAATTACTTTTTCCAAGCAGAGAATTGATCTTTAAATGATTATCAATAATGATTTTCGGATCTTTAAAAATGTGAATATTAATCTTTTGGAGAATATATTTCTCCTTTTTATCGTTGTTTTCGAGAAGATAAGTTGAATTAATCATTCCGTTTGTAATTGGAGTGATGGTATAATTTTCTGTATCAGTGAATTCTTGAACAATATTCTTTAATTCCATAAATCTTTAGGGTATATTTCGTGTTCAATTTCATTTTGTAAATATTCTTTCAAAATGTTTTTATCTTCAGGATAAGTCATGCCTTTCCAGATAGAAGGTGATCTTTTCACCAATACTTTTATTTTATTGGAATCAATCATTTTTTGAACCGCAAACGGAATATAAAATTCTTCAGTAATTGCCGGTTTTGAATTCAAAAATTCATTAAAATAAGTTTCAAGATAAACGAAAATTTTATGATGAAATATCAGAAAATTCATAGAAACCAAAGTGTCAGAATCTATTTTCATATCTTCTCCGTTTTTAGTGTAAATTATTGAGTCATTTTCTTTTCTGATAGAAGTTTGTTCGTCAACCTTTACTAAAAAGTTTTCAGAATTCAATGTGCAAATACCTCTTGCTACGGTTCCGTTATCACTTAATGTTGTCTCGATGGGGTAGGCAATCATTTCAAATTGTTGCTCGGAAATATTTCTCCAATCGATTTCCTGTGCGGCTAAGCTGTATATTTTTTTTCCGTAAAAATCATCAGCATTAATCATTACAAAAGGCTCATTAATTACATTTTTTGCACATAAAATCGCATGTCCCGTTCCCCATGGTTTTTGTCGGTTTTCATAATCGAAATTTTCCGGAACATATCTTTCCATATCCTGATAAATCCAATGAAGTTCAAAGTTTTTCAGTTTAGAAATATTTTCCAATCGTTCAATATAACTTTCGGGAATAAAACGGTTGATGATTACCACAATTTTATTGAAGCCCACTTCCAGCGCATCATAAATAGAATACTCCAAAATAGGCGAATTGTTGTCTAAAATTCCGTCGACTTGCTTTAATCCTTTATATCGGCTTCCCAGTCCGCCGGCTAATATGAGTAGTGTTTTCTTAGAATTCATCGGTCATTCCAAATACGGGTTTACGGTTTTTCCATTGTCCTTTTGTGAAATCGGGGATATCAATTGCTTTTCCACCTTTTTCTATCGATTTTTCGCTAAGCGGCGTGATAGAATACCATGTCGCTAGATCATAAACATCCATCGGGAACTCTATGTTTCTTTTGATACATTCAATAAAAGTATTCATCACGAAAAAGTCCATTCCGCCGTGTCCTGCGCCGGTTGCTTTGTCTTCAAATCGTTTCCACATCGGGTGATCATAATCTTTCAGCCATTGTTCAGAATTATCCCATTTGTGGGTATGCTTCATTATTTTTTCAAAATAAATATGTCCCTGATCAAATCCTCCAGAACCGAAATCCTGCCAGATTCCTTCTGTTCCCTGAACTCTGAAACCAAGATCATAAGGCCGTTGAAGGCTGGTGTCGTGCGTTAAAAGTATGGTTTCTCCATTTTCACAGGCAATTTGTGTCGTCACAATATCCCCCTGATTGAATTTCACTTTTGCATTCGGATGATTTTCACCACCTTTAGGGTGCTCTACAATATATTTATGCAAGCCGACAGATTTCGATGAAAAAGAAGAAAGCCTTGTCACTCTGTTTCCGCGATTAATATTCATGGTCATTGCCACAGGACCGATTCCGTGGGTAGGGTAGAGCTCACCATTTCGTTTTACATAGTGTTCAGTACGCCATTTTGCCTCGCTGAACCCTTTTGCACCGAACTCGACACCGGAATTGTAAGGCGTAATTCCATCATTAAACAAAACTCCACGCAAATCGTGCTGATAGCCGCCTCTTCCGTGAACCAACTCGCCAAACATTCCTTTACGAACCATATTTAAAACCGCCATAATGTCTCTTCGGTAACAAACATTTTCCATCATAAAAATGGGAACTTTTGTTTCTTCGTAAGCTTTTACAAATTCCCAACAATCTTCCAATTTTATCGCTCCGGAAACTTCCATTCCTACGATTTTATTTGCTTTCATAGCTTCAACACCTTGCGGAAGATGCCATTCCCACGGCGTTGCAATCACCACAGCATCAATATTTAGCTTTAAAAGATTTCTGTAATCATATGCTCCATTAGAAAATTCCTGTGCCTGAGGTTTATTATTGTCTTTTAGAATTTTCTGGGAAGCAGCAAGCATAATTTTATTGGGATCGGCAAAAGCAACCACTTCCACATCATCTCGTTTTGCTAAAAGCTTCACGTGTTCCTGACCGCGCAAACCAACACCTATGAAGCCAACGCGAACTTTTTTATCTGCTGTAAATCCTTTAGAGTATGAAAATAATGAACTGGGTAAAACAAGAGCACCAAAACTTGCCAATGCTGTTGTTTTAATGAAATTTCTACGTGTTGTCATCTTTATGTTTTAATTTTTAATAAAGATATTGAAATATTGTTATCGAAACAGAAATGTGAATAAAGTTGAATAAATTACTTTTTATATATAAAATATTTACATTTTAAAATAAAAAAAAGACCATTTCTAGGGTGAAATAGTCTTTTCTATGATAAAAATAAATTACTTTTCTAGTCTGTAAACCTCTTCATACGGCTGAATAAGCACCCAACCGTTCCCAGAAAACTTCATTTGGAATTCTTCACCGCTTCCTCTTCCTATTAAACTTTTAAGAGAAACGTTGGTTTTCAGTTCCGGACTTAAATTTCCAGACCAAGCAACGGTTGCATTTGGATCTGTGAAAACCGGGCTGTCCGGAGTTACCATCAATGTCAATGGTTCACCGTGAGTAGTGATCGCGATGTGTCCTGTTCCGGAAAGCTTTACCTGGAAAAGTCCGCCAGACATTACTCCGGCAATGCTTTTTAGCATCGTAATATCACTTTTTATGCTTTGCTCGTGTGCTAAAACATCGTTTCCGTTTACACAAACAGATTCGTTATTTAAATAAAGAATTCTTACTTTTTTACCTTCGTCGGCAACATACAATTTCCCGGTTCCTTCCGCTTTCATCAGCTTTGCACCTTCTCCGCTGATTGCTTTTTTCAACAAATTTCCCAATCCACCGGCAAGCATTCCCTGCCTTTCGAATTTTATATCTCCGATGTAGCTTACCATACTTCCGGTTTTCGTCCAGACATATTGGTTGTTGAGATTAATTTCCAGTAAAGCAGGCTTTTCCAGTTCAAAATAATCTCTTTTTTGTGGATTTTCTTTTGTTTCGTTTACGAATGATTCGATTGAATATTTGCTCATAAGTGTAAAATTTTCTGTCTCAAAAATAGTTTTTTTGGGCGTTGAAAAGTACCGTAATATCACGGTTTTTTATTTATGTTAAATAATACTTGACAAAGGGGTATTGAATGTCGTATATTTGCACCTCGAAAATTACACCTTGTAATTTATAATTTTTAAACCGTAATTTAAAAAATGAAGACATCCGATTTTAATTTCGACCTTCCTGCAGAATTACTAGCAGAACACCCTTCTGAGCACAGAGACGAAGCAAGATTAATGGTTCTTGACCGTAAAACTCAAACAATTGAGCACAAATTATTCAAAGATGTGGTTGATTATTTCGACGAGAAAGATCTATTCATCTTTAATAATACTAAGGTTTTCCCTGCTCGTTTGTATGGAAACAAAGAAAAAACAGGAGCTAAAATTGAGGTTTTCTTGTTGAGAGAGCTTGATAAAGAAACTCGTGTTTGGGACGTTTTGGTAGATCCTGCAAGAAAAATCAGAATTGGTAACAAATTATTCTTTACTGAAGATGAATCTTTGGTAGCAGAAGTTATCGATAATACAACATCAAGAGGTAGAACTTTGAGATTCTTATTTGATGGTTCTTATGAAGAATTCAGATCAAAATTAAAAGAATTAGGAGAAACTCCGCTTCCTAAATATATCAAAAGAGATGTAGAGCCGGAAGATGCTGAGAGATACCAAACGATCTATGCTAAAATAGAAGGAGCTGTAGCTGCGCCAACTGCTGGTTTACACTTCTCTAAGCATTTGATGAAGAGATTGGAGATCAAAGGAATCGATTTTGCTGAAGTTACCCTTCACGTTGGTTTAGGAACTTTCAACCCAATTGAGGTAGAAGATCTTTCTAAACACAAAATGGAATCTGAAGAGATCATCATCGACGAGAAAAATGCTGAGATTATCAATAAAGCGGTTCAGGAAAACAGAAGAGTTTGCGCTGTCGGTACTACTACCATGAGAGCGATTGAAACTTCGGTTTCTTCAAATAAGAAAATTTCTGCATTCCAGGGATGGACAAACAAATTCATTTATCCGCCTCACGATTTCGGAGTTGCCAACACAATGATCACCAACTTCCACACGCCAAAATCTACATTAATTATGATGATTGCAGCGTTTGCAGGAAGAGATTTCGTAATGCATGCTTACGAAGAAGCCGTAAAAGAGAAGTATAAATTCTACTCTTACGGAGATGCAATGTTAATTCTTTAAAAAAGATATAAGGTAAAAGGTTGCAGGTAGTAGTTACCTGCGACCTGAAACCTGAAATCTACAATCTTACAATGAAAGATATCCGTACTTTATCACTAGATCAGCTTAAAGACTATTTTGTGTCTTTGGGAGAAAAACCGTTTCGTGCGAAACAGGTTTATGATTGGCTGTGGAGTAAAAACCTCCATTCGATTGATGAAATGACGAATCTTTCGAAACCTCTTCGCGAAAGAATTGCAGAAGAGTATACTATTAACCCTGTTTCTGTAGATTTGCTTCAGAAAAGTTCAGACGGAACCATTAAAAACGGAGTGAAACTTCATGACGGATTATTGGTAGAATCTGTCTTAATTCCTACAGAAACGAGAACTACAGCTTGTGTTTCTTCGCAGGTGGGGTGTTCATTAAACTGCGAATTCTGTGCAACGGCAAGACTCAAAAGAATGAGAAATCTTGAAGTGGCGGAAATCGTAGATCAGGTGGCTTTAATTGACAGCCAGAGTAAAATGTATTTCAACAGACCGCTTTCCAATATCGTTTTTATGGGAATGGGAGAGCCGATGATGAATTATAAAAATGTGGTGGAAGCGATCCGGAAAATTACCCAGCCGGAAGGTTTGGGAATGTCGCCGAGAAGAATTACCGTATCCACATCCGGAATTCCGAAAATGATCAAAATGCTTGCAGATGACGAATTGCGTGTGAAATTAGCATTGTCGCTTCACTCTGCTATTGAGGTGAAACGTAATGAAATCATGCCGTTTTCAGATAAATTTCCTTTAACGGATATTATGGCGGCCCTTCAGTACTGGTATCAAAAGACGGGGTCTGTGATTACTTTTGAATATTGTGTCTGGAAAGGAATTAACGATAGCGATGAAGATATTAAAGCACTGATAAAATACTGCAAACAGGTTCCTTCAAAAGTGAATTTGATCCAATATAATCCTATTGGTGACGGAAAATATGACCAGTGTAATAAACAGGCTGAAGAAAATTATATCCGTCAGCTTGAAAATGCCGGGATTGTTTGCGTCGTAAGAAAAAGCCGTGGCGGTGATATTGATGCGGCTTGCGGACAGCTGGCCAACAAAACAGCCGATTAAAATTTCCTTAAAAACTGAAAATTATTTCGTTAAAAATTTCTTAAAGTCATACCTTTGTATACTAATATTATAAGGTGATGATGGATTATTTTTTAGGTGAAGACGGACTGGAAAATGTATATGCCTGGTCCATACCTTTACATGCTACGGTTATCCTTGCAGAAATGATTTATAGCCACGTTTCAGAGGCTAAATTATATAATGGAAAAGATGTTGCGACAAGTGTTTATCTTGCGCTAATGAACTTCGGATTAGACCTCGTAATGAAGGCTTTTGCGATGGGAGTCATGTTTTTCTTCTACAGTCACCGATTATTTTCTTGGGATTTTACGATTTGGTATTGGCTGATCTGTTTTGTAATTACAGATTTTGCGTATTATGTTCTGCATTATGTCGATCATCATTCGAGGGCGTTCTGGGCGGTTCATATTACCCATCATAATTCAGAATTTTTCAATCTGACAACAGGTTTCAGAAGTCCTGTTTTACAGCCGCTTTACAGATATTTATACTTTTCGCCGTTGGCATTTTTAGGGTTCAATCCCTGGCATATTATGGTGGTTTACGCCATAGGTCAGGTCTATGGAACGTGGGTGCATACGCAAACCGTAAAAAGCATGGGGATTCTGGAATATATATTGGTAACACCATCCCATCACCGGGTTCATCATGCATGTAACATCAAATATCTCGATAGAAATATGGGAATGTGTCTGATTATTTGGGATAAAATTTTCGGAACTTTTGAGAAGGAAGATCCGAACGTTCCTGTAAAATATGGTATTTATCCAAAAATGCCGGACAACAGACCTGATACCGTCCTTTTTTATGAATGGCGAAAAATCTGGAAGGATCTTAAACAACCTGGTTTAAAATTTTCAGACCGGATTAATTATATTTTCAATTCTCCGGGATGGAGACACGACGGTACCGGTAAGACGGTAAGACAGTTTCAAAAAGAATATTTGGCTAAAAAAGCCAGAAAAAAAGCTGACGTTAAGCAAGAGTCGGCATAAACCTCCACGTTAATTTTTCAATAAAATCTATATAATCACTAGGCGGACTTCGGTCCGTTTTTTTATTTTTAACCCTTAATTATAGGATATGAAAAAGATTATTGTTTTTTTTACAATCATTATTTCTCAGTTTTCATTTGCTCAGCAGGCAGAACTGTTTAAGATCAGAAAATATCGGATCAATTATCTGGATGAAAAAATTCAGGAAACATCGGGACTTAATTTTTTTAATGGAAAACTTTACACTTTTAATGACAGCGGAAATGCCCCTGAAATTTTTGAGATCAGCAAAGCAGACGGGCAGATTCTGAAAACCCATACCGTAAACGCCAAGAATAAAGATTGGGAGGCGCTGACCAATGACGGGGTTTATTTTTATATCGGCGATTTTGGCAATAACGGCGGAACAAGAAGAGATCTTGAAATTTATAAAGTTCCATTCAGGGACGGAATTATCGCCAACGATTCTGTTCAAAAGATTTCTTTTTATTATCCGGACCAAGTGGAATTCGTTCCCCAGTATTATAAGAATGATTTTGATGCCGAAGCTATGATTTTTCTCAATGGGAAGCTTCATGTTTTTACCAAAGAATGGGCTTCGAAATCAACAACGCATTATACGGTGGATCCCGAAATTCAGGAAAAACAGCAGGCAGAAAAAATAGAACGTTTTAAAACGAATGATTGTATAACGGATGCCTATTATTTTGATAAAAAATTGTATTTGGTAGGGTATACCAAAAAAACTGAAGTGTTTCTGCATATTTTCAGGGAAACGGAACCCGGAGTTTTCTTTAAGGAAGCGCCTAAGTATTACTACTTGGGCAGCGCTCTTTCAATTGGGCAGATTGAAGGTATTGCAGTAGACGAATCTGGAGTTTATATTTCCGGAGAAAAGTTCAGATCGCCGTTAGGAAGCTCGAAGCAAAGTCTCTATTTTATTCCTAAAGAAAAATTTAAAGATTTCTAAACTTATTTTTTTAACAGGAGGCCTGTTTCCGGATTGAAAATAATCAGGAAATTAAATATTCAGGTATGCATTCGGAGGAAAACTAAAAAGCTGATATTCGTATTAATTTATCTTAAAATTGCCTGAAAAAAATTATCTTTGTAAGAATTAGTAATTTATTCATCATCCGAAGATTTTGGCAAATATTGTAGAAGAAATCAAGCAACCGATTAATGAGGAAATGAAGCTTTTCGAACAAAAGTTTTATGAATCAATGCAGAGCAAAGTCCCTTTATTAGATAAGGTAACTCGTTTTATTGTTACCACTAAGGGAAAACAGATGCGCCCTATGTTTGTGTTTCTCTGTGCGAAGCTAATCGGAAATGTCAATGAAAAAACATATCGTGGAGCTTCCATGATCGAGCTGATCCATACCGCCACTTTGGTGCATGATGATGTGGTAGATGAAAGTTTTAAACGCCGTAATTTCTTTTCCATCAATGCGTTGTGGAAGAATAAAATTGCGGTTTTGGTAGGAGATTATCTTTTGTCGAAATCGGTTTTATTATCAACGGATCACAAAGATTACGATTTGTTGGGGGTTATTTCAAGAACCATCCGCGAAATGTCTGAAGGTGAGCTTCTTCAATTAGAAAAAGCGAGAAAACTGGACATTACGGAAGATGTTTATTATGAAATTATCCGCCAGAAAACAGCTACTTTAATTGCCGCTTGTTGCGAGATTGGAGTTTTATCTAATAATGCTGATGAAACATTAGCAAAAAAAATGATGGACTTCGGAACCTATACGGGGATGGCTTTCCAGATCAAAGATGACCTTTTTGATTACTTAAGTTCAAACGTTATCGGAAAACCTGTAGGAATTGATATTAAAGAGCAAAAAATGACCTTACCTTTAATTCATACGTTAAAAATTGCCAACGAAAAGGATAAAAAATACTATTTCAACACGATTAAGCGTTATAATAATGACCAAAAACGTGTGAAAGAGTTGATTAATTTCGTTAAAAGTTCTGGCGGTTTAGAGTATGCGATTACAGTAATGAAAGATTTTCAACAAAAAGCAAAAGATATTCTGAATGAATTTCCTGAATCTGAAGCGAGAAAATCGTTACATCTAATGCTGGATTACGTAATTGAGCGTAAATTTTAAATTATATAACCTTCATTGTTACGATAATAACAGCTAGAACAATACAAAATAAAGCGATTAAGAATAAATAATCCGCAATAGTTTCAAACCTGTTTCCCCGCTTTTGGTTGGTGGCTCTTATGGCTAAAAAAGAGAAGAAACAACTGAAAGCAAAAAAAAGACACGCGACTCCCGCGAATTCGTCTAAATGCGTGCTGTGACTGATTTTGGTGATCTTTAATGAAGTGATAATCACCAGCGAAAATCCTAAAAGATTGCTCGATGCATTAAGGATGTGCGTTGACTTTTTTTCCATCTTTTACAAATTTTTTCTAAGATAAACACAATTTTTTTTATTATCAAATTTTTAAAAAAGATTATTAAAAATTAAAATTAATTTAAAAAGTGTATATTAGCAAAATACTTCAAAATAAAAAATATTTAATATTTGGCTATGCAAACAACCTATATTGAAACACAGCAAATTTCCTTTCAAGATTTTAAAAATCAAATACTTGAAGATTATAAATTAGGAAGAATTTCTCGTGAAATGTCTTATTTGGGCAGAAGAGAAGTTTTAACAGGAAAAGCTAAGTTTGGTATTTTTGGGGATGGCAAAGAGCTTCCTCAGTTGGCGATGGCGAAAGTTTTCAAAAATGGAGACTTCCGTTCGGGATATTACAGAGATCAGACTTTTTCATTGGCTGTAGATGCATTGTCAGTAGAAAGTTTCTTTGCACAGTTGTACGCAGATACAAACGTTGAAAGAGAGCCTGCATCGGCTGGAAGACAGATGAATGGGCACTTTGCAACAAGAAGTTTGAACGAAGACGGAAGCTGGAAAGACCTGATGTCTCAGAAAAATATTTCTTCTGATATTTCTCCTACAGCAGGGCAAATGCCAAGATTGTTAGGATTAGCTCAGGCTTCTAAAGTTTATAAATCAGTTCAATTTGAAGGTTCTGAAAAGTTCTCAAACAACGGTAACGAGATTGCTTTTGGAACTATTGGTGACGCTTCTACAGCAGAAGGTCATTTCTGGGAAACGTTGAATGCAGCTTGTGCACTTCAGGTTCCGATGGTTGTTTCAATTTGGGACGATGGTTACGGAATTTCAGTTCCTACAAAAAATCAGAGAGCAAAAGCGGATATCGCTGAAATGTTGAGCGGTTTCCAAAGAAAAGAAGGTGAAAACCAAGGTTGTGAAATCATTCAGGTGAAAGCTTGGGACTATGCGGCTTTATTGGATGCTTATGCAAGAGCAGAGCAGTTTGCAAGAGTTGAAAGTGTGCCGGTTGTGGTTCATGTGATTGAAGTTACGCAGCCTCAGGGTCACTCGACTTCGGGTTCTCATGAAAGATATAAAAATGAAGAGCGTTTGGCTTGGGAAGCTCAATTCGACGGATTGGTGAAATTCAGAGAATGGATTTTAAATTATTCAATCGAAATTGACGGAAAAGAAGAGGTTATTGCTACTGTTGAAGAGCTGGATTCTATTGATGATGAAGCAAAGAAAACAGTAAAAGCAGGACAGAAAAATGCTTGGGATCATTACCAAAGAACGATTACAGATTTAATCAATTCAGTGTTGCCTTTAGTTGAAAATATTAAAGGACAAAATGCTGAAATTGAGAATTATATTAATCATTTCAATAAATTAGTTTCAAAAGCTAAAAAAGATGTTTTCCATTTAACGAGAAAAGCATTATTAGCAACAAGAGGAACAAATTCTGCGGAAAGAAACCAATTGATGCAGAAATACAACGAGATTTTTGAAGTTGAAAAAGACAATTATTCTTCTCATTTATACTCTCAGTCTCAATGGAAAGCTGAAAATGTAAAAGAAGTGAAGCCAGTTTTCTCTGAAAACTCAGAAGAGGTTGACGGAAGAGTAGTGGTAAGAAATAATTTCGATAAAATTTTCGAAAAATATCCTGAAACTTTAGTGTTTGGTGAAGATGCCGGAAATATCGGTGACGTAAATCAAGGGCTTGAAGGAATGCAGGAAAAATACGGTGAAGTTCGTGTTGCCGATACGGGAATCCGTGAAGCGACGATCCTGGGGCAAGGTATTGGTATGGCGATGAGAGGTTTAAGACCAATTGCCGAGATCCAGTATTTAGACTATATTTTGTATTGTTTACAAGGGATGAGCGACGATTTGGCGACGGTTCATTACAGAACAAAAGGTGGTCAGAAAGCTCCGGTAATCATCAGAACAAGAGGTCACAGACTGGAAGGAATCTGGCATTCAGGTTCTCCGATGGCGGGAATTTTGAACCTTTCAAAAGGTATTTTGGTATTGGTTCCAAGAAACTTAACGATTGCTGCAGGATTCTACAACACCATGCTTCAGGCAGACGAACCGGCTGTAATTGTTGAATGTTTAAACGGTTACAGATTAAAAGAAAAACAGCCTGATAATTTAGGTGAATTTACGATTCCTGTTGGAAAAATCGATGTTACAAAAGAAGGAAAAGATGTTACTTTGGTAACTTACGGTTCGACTTGGAGAATCGTTATGGAAGCTGCTAATGAATTGGAAAAATTAGGGATTTCTGCAGAAGTTATTGACGTTCAGTCATTAATTCCTTTCGATTTAACACACGAAATTGCTGAATCTGTGAAGAAAACAAACAGATTGGTCGTAATAGACGAAGATGTGGAAGGCGGAACTTCAGCGTTTATTCTTCAACAGATTTTAGAAAAACAAAAAGCTTTCAGATTCTTAGATTCTGATCCGTTAACGATTGCTGCAAACGACCACAGACCGGCGTATGCAAGTGACGGAGATTATTTCTCTAAGCCATCTTCAGATGATATGGTGGAAAGAATTTATGCTTTATTCAATGAAACAAATCCTCAGAAATATCCTGCGATATTTTAATTGAGATTTTAGATAAATTTTGAAACCGCTTTCTTTTGGAGGCGGTTTTTTTGTTGAAAATTTGTACATTCACTTTTAAAACATAATCGTGAAAATTACTAAACTCGTCATTCTTTTTAATTATCAGAAAATCCTTTTAGGAATAGTTGTTTCAGCTGTTTTATTGATCGCTTCCTTTTGGATTAATATAAGTTTGATTCAGCTATCATTTAGAATTCTAAGTGCTCTAATTGTCTTAAATATCATCGCTTCACTCGTTGCATCTTATACTTTATACGACAAATCCGATCTGTATGAACTGAAAAATTTAAATGGAATAATAGATTGGCAAAAAACTGAAAATGCTATTCTTGTTCACGCAAGTTTTGATCCTTTGTCTAAAAGGTTAGAGGAAAAATATCCCAATTTAAACTTGACGGTTTGTGATATCTTTGGAAACCGTCACGAGCAGGAAAAAGGAATTGAAACGTCAAAGAAAATATTTCCGCCGCATTCTAAAGAAATAAAGATTTCGCCCAATCGATTACCTTTTGAAGATAAATCTCAGGATGTAATTTTGGCAGTAACTTCTTTACATGAAATTTTGGATCATGAGCAAAGAGTTTTATTTTTCAAAGAAGCAAAGAGAATTTTAAAAGATGACGGGGTTATCATTGTTTCAGAGCAATTCAGAGATTTTACCAACTTTGTTTTCTTTAATATTGGAGCATTTCATTTTTTGAGTGAAAAGAATTGGAAGAAAGCTATTTCTGGCGCAGATTTAAAGATCGTAAAGAATCAAAAATTAACACCTTTTGCAAATATGTTGATTGTGAAAAAATTAAGTAAGATTTAAATTAACTTTTTTCAAGTAAAATATCGGTAGGTAAATAGTTCACACCTTCAGATTTTGTGATAGTCCAATATAGCTTTTTACCATTAAAATAGAGTTTTGCTTTGCCAATTTCATCATTAAAACTGCTTTTAAAATCAACAAAAAGAGTGTCACGATCTACTTTACCTTTTAGGTTAAGATCTTTTTCATCAAAGCAATCTACTCTGTTTCCGTTTCGTGACACAGAGCAATAATATCCGGTTACCGAATCCTTCTTTTGATTGAGCTGTAAAGAGAATGTTTTATTAGTAAGAGGATTTTTATCATCAAAACTTTCGTAATTCCATTCACCTGAAAAGTCAGTGTTCTTAACTTCTTTACAATGAATGGAAAGTATCAAAATAGGTAAAAATATCAACCTCATCTTGTAATTATTAAGCTTCTATCGTCTTTTTTACTTTATTTCCTTCCAAAAGCATCTTGCAATCTTTCGCTTTTTCCGGATCGTAAACATGATATTTCGTTTCCCATTCTTCCAACTGATATAAAATAGGCAGCAAAGCCAATCCCTTTTCTGTTAAAGAATATTCAACTCGTGGAGGAAGCTCTTTGAACTCTTCACGAATCACCAATCCATCGGTTTCCATTTCTCGTAATTGATCTGTTAAAACCTTTCTGGAAATCACATTGATTCTCACGGCAAGTTCCCCAAAACGTAATTTTCGGTCTTTAATTACCAATACAATAATGGGTTTCCATTTGCTTCCTAAAGCCGACATCGCCTTTCCAAGAGGGCAACTGTAAGCCATTAACTCATTCTTTTTCATAGTAAAAATTTCAAGCGTTACTTTTATGTTACTAATGTAAGTTACCACAAAGTTACCACTTTTTTTAATGTGAAAGATACAAAAACGAACTATTATTAGTTACTTTGTGTAACAATTATAAAATATACTTTTAAAATGAGTACAGAATCATTATTCAAACCTTTTAAATATAAAAATTTAGAACTTAAAAATAGAATCGTAATGGCTCCGATGACGAGAGCGCAGTCTGATAACGGAGTTCCTACTCAGCAAATTACGGAATATTATGCAAGAAGGGCAGCTGCAGAAGTTGGATTGATTCTTTCTGAAGGAACAGTGATCAACAGACCTGCTTCTAAAAATCTTCAGAATATCCCTGATTTTTACGGAACAGAAGCTTTAAATGGCTGGAAAAATGTGATCGATTCCGTTCATGAAAATGGAGGGAAAATGGGTCCTCAAATCTGGCATGTAGGAGATACGAGAAGTGCTGAAGATTATCCGTTAGAAGATATGGAAAAGGCTTCTACGATGACTTTGGAAGATATTCAGGATACGATTGCTCAGTTTGCAGCGTCTGCAAAATCTGCAAAAGATCTTGGTTTTGATGTGCTGGAAATTCATGGAGCTCACGGTTATCTTATCGACCAGTTTTTCTGGGATATAACGAATACAAGAACGGATGAATACGGTGGAAAAACTTTGAAGGAAAGAAGCAAATTTGCGGTTGATGTGGTGAAAGCGATCAGAGCTGCTGTTGGAGAAGATTTTACGATTATTATCCGTCTTTCTCAATGGAAGCAACAGGATTATAAAACGAAATTAGCCCATACTCCGGAAGAAATGGAAGAATGGTTATTGCCTTTAAAAGAAGCTGGAGTTGATATTTTCCACTGTTCTCAAAGACGTTTTTGGGAAGCTGAGTTTGAGGGTTCTGATCTGAATTTTGCAGGTTGGGCTAAGAAAATTACTGGTCAGCCAACGATTACCGTAGGTTCTGTAGGTTTGGAAGGTGATTTTATGGCAGCTTTTGCAGGTCAGGGAACTGAAAAAGCAGATTTATCCGAACTTACAAAAAGATTAGAGAGAGGAGATTTTGACCTTGTTGCTGTTGGACGCGCTCTTTTACAGGATCCAAACTGGGTGACGAAGATCAAAGAAGGGAACACAGAAGAACTTCTTGATTTTTCTGCAGAAAGTCTAGCGACTTTATACTAAAATTCGATTGTGAATGGTGAATTGCTTTGCGGTTAATTTTAACCTTCATTATTAACAACTTTTCACTGGCAAAGTGATATCAGCTGTTCACAATTTATATATATCTTGATTACCTATTTAAATTTTTAAACGAAACCGGCTTTTAGAAGATCTGAAAGCCGGTTTTTGTTGAAAAAACAAAACCGTTCTCAAAAAATGAGAACGGTTTTTAACAGATTAATTATCTAAATTGCCAATAAACGGCAAAAAGTGATCTTATAAACCAATATTTTTAGTTGGTTTCAATTGTTTTAGAATATTCTTTGGAATTGCATTTTTGTGAACAAGAATAGCCGTTGATTTGTATTCAACATAAGGTCTTGTTACATACAGATATCCTTCAAAATCATTGGTTACACCCCAAGAGTTTTTAACCATATAATATTCTTTTCCGGTTTGGTCTTTTGCCAATCCTACAATGTGCATTCCGTGATCATCCGTTGTAGAAAGATTGTTCAATGCTTTCTGACGCATATCTTCGGTGATTGTTTTGTCTTTTTTAGGCTCCGTGAATAAAGTAGCTTTATTGTCCGCCGTAATTTGATCTAAATCCATATCCGGAACATACGCCACCCCATTTTTGTAAGAGAAATAAGGCTCAGAAACATCTGTTGCCCAGCCTACAGAATACCCTTTGTTGACAGCGTTGTCAACAATCGCTGTTAAATCTTTCATCGGAACATTCCAGTCAGAATCATGACTCCAGTTATCAGGAATCGGAACTACAAATTTTTGGTAATAAGGATAATCTTTATAAGAAGAAATTTCTACGTAATCTTCAGGATTAATGCCTACAACTTCCTTAGCAAAGGTTTTTGGAGTGTAATTTTTCCCTTCATACGTAAAATTAGTAGGAACTTTTCCTAAATACTCATCTAAGATCGCATCTACAGAAGACATCCAGTTATCCGAAAGTTTTCCTTTAGAGGAAGCCTGAACCAAACTATCTAAAACAGGCTTTAATTTCCCCTGCATTTCTTTGAAATTATTCAAAGTCTGCCCCGATTTAAGTCCTGTATAAACATCCTGAGGAACCGCACCATATTTTTTGTACATATTCACAACATCATGCAATTCCCCTCCGTCGCCCCAGCTGATGGCTCCGTTATTTAAAACATATAATTTTGCTTTATCATGATAAGAGTTCCTTGCAGTAAAGATTTCCGCCAGATCTACAGGCTTTTTACCCATTCTCTGCATTTCAGATTCTAGGAAAGAATTCCCGGAATAGCTCCAGCATGTTCCCGAAGAACCCTGATTTTTCACTGAAGTGGCTCCCACATCTTTTACCGTAGTAAATTGAAAGTTAGCATTTTGAGATTGGTTGTTTTTTAACTTGTTGATTAAGTCATCCTGTGCAAACATCATACTTCCTGCAGACAAAACAAAAAGTAATGAGGCAATTTTTCTATTTTTCATTACTGTAAAAGATTATTTATATGAATAGTCGTTCCTATTAAAGATTCGTTACAAAGGGAAAAGTTAAATTTAATATTAAGTTTTTTATGAAAAGGGAAAATTTTTTATGAAAGTAAGATTTTTATTAGAAGCTATTCCCGCTTTCCGCTCATACTCCTCACCCCAAAGCGCTCCAAAGCGCTCCAACGCTTAAGCCCTCCTTCTCTCAAACTCTCAAACCCAGTTCCGGGGTATCCGCTGCAATCGGGGCTAGGGGCGTGGTCATCTCTTTCACTTTCTGACTCTAACCTCCATCATCCAGCTTCTTTTCCATTTTCCCATTTGCCTTATTCATCATTTTCAACTATTTTTAAAAAAAGTTAACCATGTTTCCAACCTTTCTGAAATTTCATGCATCTCTATAAGTATAAAGCCTGACTATGGAAAAAGAATTACTAATAGAATGTCAGCGTAACGACCGCAATGCACAGCGGAGAGTGTACGAGAAGATGGCGGGCAAGCTGTATACAGTTTGTAAGCGCTATCTGAAAAACGATGAAGATATTGAAGAAGTATTGGCAGATACCTTCTATAAAATCTTCACGAAGCTGAATCAGCTTCAGAATCCCGATATCTTCGAATCCTGGGCAAGAAAAATTGCCGTAAATGAATGTTTACAGAAACTTCGTTCCCAAAAAGCTCTCCATATTTCTCTGGATGAAAACTATGCAGAATCTCATGATTCAGGAACTGAAAGTCTTTCTTTCGAAAAAGATATTTTAAGTCTTTTAAACTTCCTTCCTGAAGGTTGTCGGGCTATTTTTAATCTTTTTGCTATTGAAGGTTATCCTCATAAAGAAATTGCAACCATGCTTTCCATCAGCGAAGGAACTTCGAAATCTCAACTCAATTTTGCCAGAAAAAGACTTCAGGAACTGTTGGTGAATCAAAATATTTAAACGTAAACACAATGGAAAATAATAATATAGACAAAACTTTCAACGAAGCTTCCAAAGCAGTAGACGAACCTGCGACTTTTCCTGGGTTTGATAAAGTCTGGAATCAAATTGAAGAAAGATTAGATAAAAAAGAAGAAAAAAAGAAAACCATCTCAACCTGGATTCCTTATGGCATTGCTGCAAGTTTATTAATTGGTTTTGGAACTTTTTACTTCGTAAACAAAAGTGAAGGCCCAACCGAAAATACACCTTATACCGTTGCAAAAAATACCACCGGGCCTAAAAATACACCCATTGAGAAAATCGACAGTACAGTAAAGGTTAATATTCAAAATGAGGCAGCAGCTCCGAAGCGGTCAGGAAAACAGGAAATATTAGCCTATCATCAACCAAAGGCTGATGAAAAGCCATTTATCCTTTCTTCCAACGGAATTGAATATCCTTCAGCAGAATATGTTACCAAAGAAATTTTAGTACCTGCCTTGCCAAAAATAATGGACAGTGTGAAAAGAAAAAATATCGAAGAAGTAGTGGTTATGGGATTGGGTACAAAAAGAGAGAAAATAGCTTCTAATGTATCGGCCAACGTAGTGTCTTCTGACAATTTTACCAGATCCAAAATGAAGATTGAAGCAGATACCGCAGAAGCGTTGGCCTCTGTTAACAGTCAGTTTGAGATTAAGAATGAAATGAAAGAACCCTTGGTTTTAGGCTATAATGCCACGTATTTACGAAATAAAAAGAAAATAGCATCTAATAATATTTTGGCTGAAAAAGTTGGTGATCAATCTTTGGCAGATATGCTACAGGGAAGAGTTGCCGGATTGAGCATGAGTCCGTCAGCAAATCCAAGGGCCGGAAAAGTAGATGTCATCATTCGAGGTTCTGCCAATGCGAAAGAAAATCCGTTGTATGTTATTGATGGAAAACTTACGGATATGGACGAATTCAGAACACTGAATCCCAACCGTATCGTAGCCATTACCGTGTTAAAGGATGAAAAAGCTATTGAGTTTTTTGGAGCAAAGGCTTCAGGCGGTGCCATTGTTGTTGAAACAAAAGATATTTCAAGAGCGGAAAGAAAAAAAATAAATGAAATTTTGATAAAAGCTGGAGCAAAGAAAAAGTAGGTATTCATTCCCTTCAAAATCGAAAATTAAATTATAATAATTTCTGTTTAATAGTAAATCATTAACCATGAAAAAAATATATATCTTTTGTCTGATGACAACAGCTGTGGCAGCTTTCGCCCAGGATTCTAATCTCTACTATTCAGGAATTTTTTTTAATCATAAAGGTAAACCGCAGAATTTTTTAAAGGTGTTTAATAAAAACAGCGGGATTTATGAAATGACTGATGAGAAGGGATTTGCCATTCTTGCTGCAAAGCCTTACGATACTTTGGTTTGGAATAACGGGAAGAATACGGAAGTGGTGATGTCTTACCGTTTAAAAGAATTAAAATCTATTCTCGAAGGCCAGGATGAGAAAGAAAATGTAACTCATATTTACAGTAAAACGTATGATAGCCTTATTTCAGGAAGCTCTGAGGATCGATTCAGCATTGAAAATTCGACGTTGGGTTTAAGTAAAAATTCAGATAAATATTTTTCATCGATTAGGAAATTAAAACGAAAAAATGACAGTTTGTATAAGCTGAAATCCCTTCAGGAGCAATACTTAGTTTTTAACGGAAGTTTTACAACTTCTTTCGATATTAAGAACCGAAATTCTATTCCCAAAACACAAAACAGATACGTACAAGGAAGATCTGATAACGGAAGTTTGGTTTGGAGAGGACCTGAAACGAACGAGGTTTTCAGCTTCGGCCCGGATATTTCCACTTTAACATTTGATGGGCAGCCTTATGAATACGACCAAAATGGAAGATTGGTAAGTTCTGATAAAGGAGTTTCACCCGCCAAAGCCTATCATAATGATATTTTTAAAACAACGGTGGGCTACCGTAATCAGTTAAATATAAATGCTTTTATTAAGCGGGGATATCAGGAAAAACTGAGGCTTTCATTGGAATTAGGTCAGCAAAAAGATCAAATGTATTTTATCGATCAGTTCAATATTTCGAATACATTAAAAGCTAAATTTAATTCTGCTTTTAAGGGCTACACAGTGAATGCTGTTTTTAATTATGAAGAAAATAAAGCGACAAATGCGAATAGAATAGGGCTTTTCAATAGAATTTACCAAAATGCTCTACTGACTCCCATTTCGTTTTCAAATTCTCAGCAAACTTTTCTTTCAAATGGCTTGCAAAGAAGTTACAGCAAGTCAGCGGATAATCCATTTTTCCTTTTTGAACAAGAAAATAAATACAATTATCGGGATAACAGGCGACAATTCAGTTTAGATATAGCGAAAAAATGGGGTGATTTTAAATTGAATGTCAGTCAGTCTTACGAAAACGATCATTTCTCGAATTTCGATCAGTATCAACCTTCCACTTATGGATTTACTAACGGGATTTTGAACGAAAGAACGCAAAATAACAGTTTATATAATTCTAATATTACAGGAAATTATACGTTGGGAAATTATGGATTTAGAAATATTTTCAGTGCAAATTTTATTTTAAATGATAGAAAATCGGATGTTTACAACAGTTTAACTGGTAGAAAATACAATTATCAAAGAACTTCTCAGGATTATGGATTTAATTATAATATGGAAATCAGTGATAATTATTTTGAAATGGGAATTAATTTTGGAAATTCATTCTATATTTCAAACACTTCAAATAAAAATGCATACTGGCTTCCAAAGGCAAATGCTTATTTGAAATTCAATGAAATCTTTAATTGGAGAAGAATCAACTTTAAGCTGTTGGGAGCCTATACTCAACTTAGCGCTGAACCTGAAATAACAAGATCGTATGCTTCTTATGCAACTACTTTGCTGAACGCGGAAAATTCTTACCTATATTTTCCGATTGATGAGGTGGAAAGCTTTAATAATCTTTCGAATACAGATGTTCATGAATGGAAAATTGGCGGAAAACTGGATCTGGGATATGGAGTCAGTCTTGAAGGGGAATATTTTAATCGAAAAATCAAAAATGATGTATTTCCTTTTTTTGAAAATAATCAGTTGAAACTTAAAAATAGGGCAGATCATACCTATAGCGGTTATGAATTCAATTTTAATTATGAACGTCTTCGCTTAGGTCAGAATTTTTATGTTGCCAACAAAATTTCGTTTTTCAAGTATAAAGATATTGTAGATCATGTGGCCGCGGGATATGATGATTGGGCAGTTTCAGGTTTTAAGGATATTTATAAAACCCTTTCAAAGGGTCAGGTTTTGGGAGCGGTGATGGGAAGTTATTTTGAGAGAAATGCAGATAATCAATTGATTATTGATGAATTCGGTTTTCCTAAAAAAGCAGATGGAATGAAAATAATTGCTGATCCGACACCGGATTTTGTGATGAAATTCAATCATACTTTTAACTATAAACGGTTGACTTTAGATATCAACTGGGAATGGAAAAAAGGTGGGCAAATCTGGAACGGAACTCAGGCTGTTCTCGATTATTACGGACGTTCTTACAATTCCGGAGAAGACAGAAATGTTAAAAACTATATTTTTCAGGGTGTCCATTCCAATGGAAATATAAATCAAATTCCGGTTGATTTTTACAACCAAAATCAGGATGTTACGGAAAACCGATGGTCGAGATATGGCTATTTAGGTGTTGCAGAAGAGTACGTACAAAAAGCAGATTATGTACGTATTAATAATATTTCGCTTTCTGCAGATTTTCCGATAAATAATTCCTTTCGTACGATTACGTTAACTTTTTATGTGAATAATATTCTGCTTTGGCAGGCAAACAAAGGAACAGATCCTAATCAGAATTTTTACGATACCGATAACGGAAAAGGAATGGACTTCTTCAATTTACCTTCTTTCAAGACTTTCGGATGTATGGTTTCATTTAAATTTTAAAGCTATGAATTTCAGATTTCTAACCTATATTTTATTGCTGAATTTTCTTTTTTCAAATGTTCTAATGAATGCTCAAAAACCATTTCAGGACTTTGAAAAAGAGAAAGTATATGTGCAGACCAATCATGTTTTTTTTAAACCGGGAGAAGAAATGTACTTTAAAATTTACATTGTTAAAGGTGAAAATAATCTTCCGACTCAGGATAGTAAAGTGGTTAATTTTGAATTAATTGAGCCAAGCGGAACGGTTTCCCGAAAGTTTAAATGTGAAATTAAAAACGGTCATGCCGAAGGATACGTTTATTTTGATCATGAAATGAAAGGCGGAATCTATAAAGTTCGTGCCTATACCAACTGGATGCTGAATGAGCAAGGGAAAAATGTTTTTGAAAAGGAAATTACCTTGCAGAAGATTGTGTCTCCAAGAATTTTAATGAAACTGGATTTTCCAAAGAAAGGATATGGTGCAGGAGATGAAGTGCTGGCAGATTTTTCAATGAAGAGTCTGAGCAATTTACCCATTCCTTTTTACGAAGCAGATTACACGGTAATGCATGATGGAGAAAAGGTGTCTGAAGGAAAATTAATAACCGATAAGGAAGGAAAATATCAGTTGAAATTTAATCTTCCAAAGATCCTGAAATCTTCTGATGCCTTACTAAATATAAAAGTCAATTTTGATGGATTTACAGAATCTATTTCGCGAAATATTCCGATTGTTCTTAATAATCTGGATGTGAAATTGATGCCTGAAGGAGGAAGTTTGATCAACGGAATTGAACAGAATATTGCTTTTAAAGTGTTAGATGAATTTGAAAAACCTGTGGATGCGACACTGGAAATTTTTAACCAAAATCACCAAAAGATAAAAGAAGTTTCTGCTTATCATTTCGGAATGGGATCTTTTCTATTTACCGCTAGAAAAAATGAAACGTATTATGCAAAAGTAGTTAAGCCTGAAAATATAAAAACAATTTATCCATTTTCTGTTGCAAAAAATGAAGGCGTTGTGCTGAATGTTACTAAAGAAAATAAGACGTTTTATTTTAAATTATTTTCTACGGATGGGAAGACGGTTTTGGTCAAAGGAAACTTTAGAGAAAAAGAAATTTACAGTCAATCCTTGATCTTAAAAAAAGGACTGAATTCCTTTGAAATTCCTGAAGATCAACTTCCTGTAGGAATTTGCAGGTTCACCGTTATTGAGAATGAAATTCCGTTGGCGGAACGTATTATTTTTGCGAATGAAAATAAGCAGCTGAGCATTAAAATTAAACCTTCAAAACAAAATTATCTTCCAAGAGAAAAAGTTGTTTTGGATATTGAAACGTTAGATGAAAATCAAAAAGCTGTTTCTGCAAATCTTGGATTGAGCGTAGTAGATGATAAACTTTGGACTTACGCAGACGACAAACAAAATCATATTATTTCATGGTTGCTGATGGATTCTGAACTTAAAGGGAAGATCGAAAAACCGCAGTTTTATTTTGATAAAAAAGAGGAAAAGGCATCCAAAAGTCTGGATTTGGTGATGTTGACAAACGGTTACCGATATTTTGAACTGATTCCCGAAGTGATTCAATCTGATCAATACAAATACCTTCCGGAAAAGAAAAATTCGATTTATGGAATTGTAGAGGATGAACATAAAAATCCTGTAGAATCGGAAGTTTTTTTGTTAGAAGAAAATTATAGAGAAAGTAAAATTTTAAAGCAAAATACAGCGAAAGACGGATTGTTTTACTTTTCAGATCTTCAACGTGATAAGTCGTATAAAGTGATTGCAAAATCGCCGTTGCCTAAACATGAAGTGAAAGTGAGAATTTTATCCTATAAACTAGATATTAATCCTTTAGATAAAAAGAAAATAAGTCATGTTGATGTTGAAGAAATCATTAAAGAAGCTGAAATTAAAGGAAAACCGAAAGAATCGGTAAAAGAATTACCAAAGCAACAGTTTAATAAACCTATTGGAAATAGAAAAGATACAATTGCTAAAGAGAAAAATGTGGAGGAAGTTGTAGTGTTGGGATATTTAAATAAAGTAGTAAAAAGTAAAATGACCACTTCGTATACTGCTGTTTCATTATCTAGTGAACTTCAAAATCCAAATGTTTTATCTGCTTTAAATGGTAAAGTAGCTGGCATTGAAATTAACAGCACAGGTCAGCCTGGTGGATATGTCAATATAAGAGTAAGAGGGATGGCTTCTATTTCGAATAAGCAACCCTTGTATATTGTGGATGGTATGCCTGTGGAAAATCTCAATACCACGATCAATCCTAATGATATTGGGAGTATTACGGTTTTAAAAGATGCGGCGGCAACTGCCCTTTACGGAAGCCGTGCTGCGAATGGCGTAGTATTGGTGAATTCTATCGGAAGCGGTGGAAGAGGAGTGAAGTTGGATATTAGCCCGAAGTCTTATTTTGCAGTGGAAGCCGTGCGAAGCGACAGTTTGGTTACGTATAATTACACGAGACAGTTTTCCTATCCGGTCTACAAAACCACCAATACGTCTTACCGATACGATTACAGAGAGGCAATTTATTGGAATCCTGTGATTGAAACTGACAAAGATGGAAAGGCAAAAGTAGAGTTTTATAATTCTGATGCCAATACGACCTTCAGAATTATGACGGAAGGAATTTCTGCGAACGGACTTCTGGGAAGAGATGAAACCACTTATGCGGCTCAAAGTTTAATTTCTATTGATGCTAAAATCCCACAATATCTGACGAGAACAGATGAGATGATGATTCCGGTGGTGATTAAAAATAATTCGAATGAAACCAAAACAATGATAATGAATGTGGTGGTTCCGAATCGGGTGAATTTGATGAAATCGGACAGTCTGATTACCTTAAAACCATTAGAATCCGGAAGATTATTTGTTAAGATGCAGACGAATGAAATCGTGAATTCCAATATACAGTTTACGGTTCGTTCGGGGGATTTCAGGGAAACGATGATCTTGCCTTTTAAAGTGGAAGAGAAAGGTTTTCCGCATCATTATTCGATCATTAATAATAAAAATGAGAACATAAAAATTGATATTCCTGAATTGATTAATGGCAGTCTGAATGCCTCATATTATGTTTTTGAAAACCAGGCATTGCAGATGTTTGAGGATTTGGAACGATTGAAAAAAGAACCTCACGGATGTTTTGAGCAGCTTTCTTCCACCGTTTATCCCAATATTTTTATACTGAATTATCTTAAATCGGTCAAAAAAATAGATGCTGAAACAGAAAGTTTAGTCCTCAAAAATCTTAAAAAGGGCTTTCAAAGAATGTTAAGCTATAAAAATAAGGATAATGGATTCGGATATTTCAGTTCTACAGAATCTAGTGTGGCGGTGTCTGCTTTTGCTTTGCTGGAGTTTAGTGATTTGAAGAAACTGATCAGTATTGATGAATCTTTAATTCAAAATTTAAAAACCTTTATTTTATCTAAAAAAGACAGAAACGGACTTTTTGAAGTGAGAAGAAATTATGAAATGAATCAGCCGTATTCCGATTATTCATGGTCGAGAAATATGTATGTTTTATATGCTTTATCGAAAATTGGTGTGAAAAATGAGATTGAAAATTCTTACCAATTGATGTTGAAAAGAGCTTTGGCAACAAAAGATTCTTATCAGTTGGCGTTGATGGCAAATGCTTCTTCAAATCTTGGAAAAGTGCAGGAGTATAACAATTTAATGGAAATTTTAAACAAGCAGGATGCCGGTAAAAATATCAATACAAAAGTAACTTTTACCGGTTCGGGCGGAAGGTCGGCCAATGCAGAAACCCTTTCTTTATATATGATGGCGCTGCAGAAAGATGAAAAAATAAGCCCTTTACAAATTCCAAAAGTTGCTGATGAATTGATCGATTTTAACGGATATTACGGTTTCGGTTCTACCCAGGCTACAAGTCTTGCATTGGAAGTTTTGTCTGATTTCTTCGCTAAAAATGAAAAACTGTATGGAAATGAAAAACCGATCATCAAAGTAAATAAAGCAGATGTTTCGCCGCGAATTAATATCGCTTCGGCATTTAAATCGGGAGAAAATAGGATCGATATTAATTATCCGAGTACAAAAGGACTTCCTTATAAACTGGATTATGAATTTTATACGCTACAGGCTCCGAAAAGTACAGACATTCCTGTGACCATGGAAACAAAGCTGAAATCGTTAACCTCAAAAGTTGGAGAAACGAACAGATTAACGGTAACCGTAAAAAATAAAATCAACGGACCATTGCCAATGGTCACCGCAAAAATAGGAATTCCGGCAGGATTGACGTTGCAAAACGCTTTATTGAAAGATTTGATCGATAAAAAGCAGGTCTCTTATTATGAGATTTTTGATAATTATCTGGTGTTGTATTGGGAACATTTTAATGCGAATGAAACAAAAGTGATTAATTTGGATCTAAAAACCGAATTTGCCGGAGAATATACAGGAAAAGCAAGTACTATTTACCTCTATTATATGCCGGAATCTAAATATTGGAATGAAGGGATTAAGGCTAAAGTTGAACCGTAATTATTACGTGAATATAATATGAATGTTTGTCAAGAAGCTGCTCAGTAGAGTAGCTTCTATTTTTTTTATATTTAATTTTCAAAAATTATTGAAAATTCAAAATATTTAATTATATTTGTAATAGAAATTTAAAAACAGACAACATGCAACTTTCAGAAGCCAAAGAAAAGTATATTCAGACATGGGGAACATTTGCTACCAATTGGGGAATCAACCGTACGATGGCGCAGGTTCATGCTTTGCTTTTGGCGAGTGACAAGCCGCTTTCTACCGATGAGGTGATGGAAGGGCTGGAAATTTCAAGAGGAAATGCCAATATGAATCTCCGTGCATTGATCGATTGGGGAATTGTAAGAAAAGAGTTTGTAAAAGGCGATAGAAAGGAATACTTCGTAGCGGAAAAAGATGTCTGGTATTTATTCAAGCAAATTACCAAAGAGAGAAGAAAAAGAGAGATTGAACCAGTCATTTCGTTTTTAGAAGAACTAAAAAATATTGAAGATAAAGATTCTGAAGGCGCCAAAGAATTTATTAAGTTAATGGAAGATTTCAGCTCTGTTACAGGGAAAATCAATAATATTATGGATCTGGCAATAAAAAGTGACGATCACTGGCTGGTGGGAAAGATTACGAATTTATTAAAATAGAAAGGACCACAAATCCTTTTTTATTTCAAACAAACTTTCAAAAATTATTGAAAATATAATATTTATAAAATGTTCAATATTATTTCATATCTGCTTTTTCTTTCCATCAGTTCGTATATCACGATCGATGTTGGGAGAAGATGCTACAACGCAGGAAAGTATTATCTGGATTATCTCATTCATGATGCTAATCTTTGTTTAACGATCAACAGGATACTTTTAGGATGCTATTACCTGATTAATCTTGGCTATATCGCGATTAATCTTGCCAATTGGGATCAGATACATTCGATGGAACAACTTCTGATGATCACTTCAATCAGAATAGGATATATCACATTGATCCTTTGTTTTTTGCACTTTTTGAACATTTTCGCACTTTACTTTTTAAGAAAAAATTTAACCTTCAAATAAAACGATTATGATGACAACTATTTTAACCACAACGACGTACAATTTTTCAGCGTACATGATTTATTTACCAATTGTAATTACCCTGACTGTTTTTGTTTCACAATTTCTGTTCAAAAACTCAAAAACCTTTATGATTGATATTTTTCATCAAAAGGAAGATATCGCGATGGCAACGAATTCATTGTTCAAGATCGGTTTTTATCTCTTAAATATAGGTTTTGCCCTTTGTATCATTGAATTTTTTCAGATAGAAACTGTGGAAAGACTGGTCGTTGCTTTAAGTAAAAAAATCGGTGGCTTTTCAATTTACCTTGGTATCATGATGCTTCTGAACCTATTACTCTTCTTAAAAGGCCGTAAGCATGCTATGAATAAAGATAAAATCATCACAAATGAAAACACTGATATTTAAAATCTGGATGTATTTCACTTTCAAAATCCAGAATAAAAGAACGAGAGGAGATTTTTTGAACCTTTAAAATGAATGACCATGAAAACTTTTGCTAAAAACGATTTTTACTTCCAGTTAACAATTTTTGTTATCATTTCTATTACAATTATAATTTCATTATTAATAGGAAATGAAAAACTTATTTGGCTATTTTATTTTGGAGTAGGAATTTCACAACTCATAAGCTATCTGATAAGATGTACTTACAGTTATAAAAAGTCATTGATTTTTAAAATATATGGTTGCTTAATCCTGCCCGTATTTTTATCATTGATTTTACTTGTCATCAGCGGAAGTATGGATGATATATGTGCGATTTTTATGATAATTCCTTTATTTTCTTTGTATTATAGTCCTGTTTTAGCAATTATTTATGTTTATGATATCTATCAAATTTATCAATCTCAAAAACAAGCACAATGAAAACCCTCACAAACCATACCTTAATCTACGACAACGAATGTCCAATGTGTAACATGTATTCAAAAGGTTTTATAAAAACCGGAATGTTGGATGAAAGCGGAAGAGAAGCCTTTACCAAACTAAGTTTCAAGAACAAAAACCTGATTGATTTCGACCGAGCCAAAAATGAAATCGCTTTAGTCGATCATGAAAAAAATAAAGTGATTTACGGTTTGGACAGTTTATTATTAATCATCGGAAATTCGTTTCCAACCTTAGAAAAAGTAGCCAGAATACAACCTTTGCATTGGTTTTTCAAAAAACTGTATTCTTTCGTTTCTTATAACAGAAAACAGATTATTCCTTCTGCGAAAGATAATCTATATCCTGAAAATGCCTGTATACCAGATTTTAATCTGAAATACAGACTGGCATACATTGCTTTTGTTGTAATTTTCTCAGGATCTGTTTTAAGTATATTTTCAGCAAAATTAGGATTAGGTTTAAGTCAGAATTTTGCGATAGAATTGGTAATCTGCATCGCACAAATCGTTTGGCAGACTGTATTTTTAAAATCTTATTTAAAAGACAAAATCTGGAATTATCTCGGAAATATGATGACCGTTTCTTTGATCGGAACTCTGCTTTTAATTCCCGGCTTATTCTTAAATATAAATGCATTTTCTTCCATTATTTATTTCGGAATTGTCGTATGCATCATGTTTCTGGAACATATCAGAAGATGCCGGATTTTAAAATTAAATTTTCTTCCGACAATATCCTGGATGATTTTCAGAATGACCGTTTTAGGGATTTTAATCTGGATTAATTCTTAAAATAAAGAAATGTCAACAATTTATTTAAATACCATTATTGAATCCGATATCCAAACCGTTTTCGATTTGGCAAGAGATATTGATTTACACCAAAAATCAACTTCAAAAACTAACGAAAAAGCAATTGCCGGCAGAACTTCCGGATTAATTGAAGAAGATGAAACGGTGACTTGGAAAGCAAAACATCTGGGTGTTTATCAGACTTTAACCACAAAAATTGTCAGGATGAATAAACCTCATCATTTCACCGATGTAATGCAAAAGGGCGCTTTTAAATCGATGAAACATCAGCATATCTTCAGACAGGAAGGTAAAAACACAATGATGACAGATATTTTCGAATTTCAATCTCCTTTCGGACTCATTGGAAAAACCGTTGATAGTCTTTTTCTTAAAAATTATATGAAGAAATTTCTGTTGGAAAGAAATCAATTAATAAAAATAACTGCAGAAAATAGTAATCATTAGATTAGGAAAAATGGAATAAAACGCGAGCGAAGCGAGCGTCGAAAAAGTTAGTATAAGCATTGTTATGCTGAGCTTTTAGTTTATCCTGAGCTTGACGAAGGAAAGTATTTCACATAAAACTATCAACTAATAACAATCAACCAAAAACCAAAGAAATGAACTTCCTAAAAGCAGAATGGCGAAAACTAGCCATTATCAACTACGAAATCAATCCCGAAATCTTAGAAAAATATCTTCCCGAAGGTACAGAACTCGATTTTTATCAGGGAAAATGTTATGTAAGTCTAGTCGGATTTATGTTTTTAAATACCAAATTACTCGGATTTCCGATTCCTTTTCACAGAAATTTTGAAGAAGTGAATTTGAGATTTTATGTAAAGAAAAAAGAAGGCAACGATTGGAAAAGAGGCGTCGTTTTCATCAAAGAAATCGTTCCGAAACCGGCTTTAAGCTTTGTGGCGAATTCTGTTTATAAAGAAAATTATAAAACCATGCCGATGAAAAATATAATTCATCAAAAAGATGAAGAGTTATTAATAAAATACTCATGGAAAGATAAAACTTGGCATTCTATAGAAATTACTGCCGAAAATCAACCTTTGAAAATGGAAACCAATTCTGAATTTGAATTTATTACCGAACATTATTATGGCTTCACGAAAAAACAAAATAAAACTTCAGAATACGAAGTCTGTCACCCAAAATGGGATTATTATTTAGTTAAAAATCATCAACTAAAAATCGATTTTGAAGCTGTTTACGGAAGTGATTTTAAATGTTTAAATCATCAGAAACCTATTTCCGTGATGTTGGCAGAAGGCTCTGAAATTGAAGTAAAAACGAAGAAATATCTTAAGAACCAAGTAAAAAGCTAAAAGAACCGAATAGAATTCATTCATAGATTTAAAGCTACCACACACACAATCAATAATGAGTCCCGAAGGGACGACTTAAAACAGGATAGGATAAAATCCTATCAATAAACATTAAGCATTTAAAACCATCAACTGCCAACAAGCAACAACTAACTAAAAACAACCAAACCACAATGAAAATAATCATCGCCGCCGGAACCGGCTTCCTCGGGAAAAATCTAGAAAAATATTTTACAGAAAAAGGAAGTCAGGTTTATATCTTAACCAGAAATCCAAAACGTAAAAACGAAATATTTTGGGATGCAAAAACGTTGGATGAATGGAAAAATATACTTGAAAATTCAGATGTTCTGATCAATCTCGCAGGAAAATCTGTCGATTGCCGATATACTGAAAAGAACAAAAAAGAAATTTACTCTTCAAGAATTGAAAGTACAAAAGTTCTTCAGCAAGCCATTAATGAATGTATCAATAAACCGAAAGTTTGGCTGAATGCAAGTTCCGCAACTATTTATATTCATTCTGAAACGCACTTAAACACAGAAGAAAACGGAATCATTGGCGATGATTTTTCCATGAATATTTGTAAAAGCTGGGAAAAAGAATTTTTTATATCAAAAACAGAAAATGTAAGAAAAGTGGCGTTGCGAACTTCTATCGTTTTGGGAAATAATGGCGGTGCTTTTCCGAAATTAAAAATGATCACCAAATTCGGTTTAGGAGGAAAACAGGGAAGAGGTAATCAAAATATAAGCTGGATTCATATTGATGATTTTTGCAGATCTGTTGAGCATATTATCAATAATGAAAATATTGTAGGTGAAATCAATATAACAGCTCCTAATCCTTTGCCTAATGAAGAATTTATGAGAAAATTAAGAAAAAAAATGAAAGTTCCATTTGGATTAAATGCTCCTGTTTGGCAACTGGAAATCGCATCTATCTTCTTAAAATCCGAAACAGAATTATTATTAAAAAGCAGAAATGTTTATCCTGATAAATTAATGAAAAGTGGGTTGGAATTTACTTATTCTAAAGTAGATTATGCATTTAAAAATTTAGTTTAAATTATGATAAGTTCTTTTGTTAATTTCTAAATTTTCTCACAATTTATTTTAAACTAAACCTTAACCTCAGCCTAAATATATGTCGATTTTTGCGGTTTTAATAAATGATGATTAAATTAGCAAAAACTAAACTTCAATGTTCATCAAACCAAAAACGAAAACCCTTTTTCTTTCAACTTTACTTATATCATCCACTTTTTTTTGTCAGGCTCATAATGTTTCCGAGGGTTATCAAACACCGACAGATCCGCTTGTTGTCCAGAATCTTGAAAACTGGCAGGATTTAAAATTCGGATTGTTCATGCATTGGGGAACGTACAGCCAATGGGGAATTGTGGAAAGTTGGAGCCTTTGTCCGGAAGATGAAGATTGGACGAAAAGAAAACCTGAACACGGAAAATCGTACTACGAATATGTAAAAAACTATGAAAATCTTCAGACGACTTTCAATCCGACTCAGTTCAATCCTCAAAAATGGGCCGATGCGGCAAAGAAAGCAGGAATGAAATATATGGTGTTTACAACAAAGCATCACGATGGTTTTGCGATGTTCGATACCCAAGAGTCTGATTATAAAATAACCTCATCAAAAACGCCTTTCTCCAAAAATCCAAAAGCGGATGTGACAAAGGAAATTTTCAATACATTCCGAAAAGAAGGCTTTAAAATCGGAGCCTATTTTTCAAAACCCGACTGGCATTCTGACGATTACTGGTGGCCGTATTTTCCGCCAAAAGATCGTAATGTGAATTATGATCCGAAAAAGTATCCTGAAAGATGGAAGAATTTCAAAAACTTCACCTTTAATCAGTTAAATGAAATTACGTCAAACTACGGTAAAATCGATATTCTTTGGTTAGACGGAGGTTGGGTTCGTCCGTTTCACACGATCGATCCAAATGTTGAATGGCAAAGAACGATCAAGGTTGAACAGGATATTGATATGGATAAAATCGGGATGATGGCTGGAAAAAATCAACCCGGAATTATTGTTGTGGATCGCACCGTTCCCGGAAAATGGGAAAATTATGTAACACCAGAACAGGCAGTTCCCGAAAAGGCGCTTTCGATTCCTTGGGAAAGTTGTATCACGATGGGCGATTCGTTTTCGTATGTTCCGAATGACAACTATAAATCGTCTCAGAAAATCATTGAAACGTTGGTTAAAATTATTTCAAGAGGTGGGAATTATCTGATGAATATCGCTCCGGGACCCAACGGAGATTATGATCCAATCGTTTATGAAAGACTAAAAGAAATTTCAGCTTGGATGGATAAAAACCAGTCCGCAGTTTTTGCGACGAGAAGTATTGCACCTTACCACGACGGAAATTTTTATTACACCCAAAGCAAAGATGGAAAAGTAGTGAATGTTTTTCACTTGAATGATCAATCAAATTACGAATCTCCATCAACGTTAAATTTCACAATTCCTGAAAATTTTAAACCAAAATCATTAAAAGTTTTGGGATTATCGAATAAAATTCAATGGAAAAAAACGGAGAATTCAATTGAAATTAATTTACCTAAAGAAAGGAATCAATTAAAATATTCAACGGTCATTCAAATAACACAATAACTATAAACTGTCTTTAAAACGACATAGGAAATCGGAGCGTCAAGAAAATAAAGTCTGTGAACGTTAAGAAAATTCTACTGTTGGAGCGCGATACAAATCTTGAATTGAAAGCAAACTTCAAATTCGCGCGAGTTTTAGAATTTTTAGTGAACAGATTTTATTTTTAGCGGAGAGTTCCAAGTCTTGAATTTTTGGTTCTTTTGTTTGACTTCGTCGAATCTTCGATTTCAAGACAAAAGAACAATAATTAAATCAAATTATTTTATGTGCTTTAAACTTCGATTTAAAATTATAGTAATTTCATTATTGAGCACAACATTTATTTCTGCTCAAAAACCTTTATACAAAGATCCAAAACAACCTGTAGAAGCCAGAGTTCAGGATTTGCTGAAACGAATGACGCCCGAAGAAAAATTCTGGCAATGTTTCATGATTCCCGGAGATTTGGATAATGTTCCGAAAGGTCAATATTCTCACGGAATTTTCGGTTTGCAGGTGAGCGCAGGAAATCAAGGTGGTGGAGTTGCTGGGCAATTATTGAAATATAACGCAAACGAAGATGCGGAAAGATTAGCGAAAAAAATCAATGCCATTCAGAAATATTTTGTGGAAGAGTCCCGTTTGGGAATTCCGATTATCCCTTTTGATGAGGCTTTGCACGGATTGATGCGTGAAGGTGCGACTGCTTTTCCGCAAGCGATCGGTTTATCGGCAACTTTCAATCCTGAGTTGATGAAAGAAGTTTCAACAGCCATTGCCAAAGAATCAAAATTGAGAGGAATTCGTCAGATTTTGACTCCGGTTGTAAATTTAGCGAGCGACGTTCGATGGGGAAGAACCGAGGAAACGTACGGCGAAGATCCATTTTTGACTTCCGTGATGGGTGTAAATTTCGTCAGTTCTTTTGAAAATATGGGAATTATTACGACTCCAAAACACTTTTTAGCGAATGTTGGCGAAGGTGGTCGTGATTCTTACCCGATTCATTGGGGCAAAAGATATTTGGAAGAAACCCATTTGATTCCTTTTCAAAAAGCTTTTCAACAAGGGAAAAGCCGTTCGGTAATGACGTCTTATAATTTATTGGACGGAAGACCTTCAACGGCAAATCATTGGTTACTGACCGAAAAATTAAAAAAAGAATGGAATTTTAAAGGTTTCGTCATTAGCGATGCAAGTGCGGTTGGCGGTGCGAATGTGCTGCATTTTACGGCCAAAGATTATGATGACGCTTCTGCACAGGCGATTAATGCCGGTTTGGATGTTATTTTTCAGACAGAATATCAACATTATAAATTATTTATTCCGCCATTTTTGGATGGAAGAATTTCCAAAGAAAGAATTGATGATGCGGTTGCGAGAGTTTTACGAGCGAAATTTGAATTAGGCTTGTTTGAAAATCCTTATGTTTCTAATAAAGATATTGATGAATTAAAGAAAATCAATCATAAACCATTAGTTGAAAAAACTGCGATTGAATCTTTTGTTTTGCTCCAAAATAATAATCAAACGCTTCCGATTTCTGAAAATTATAAAAAGATTTTGGTGGTTGGAACGGACGCTGTTGATGCAAGATTGGGCGGTTATTCCGGACCGGGAAATAAGAAAGTAAGTATTTTGGATGGAATTAAAAGTTTCGTTACAAATAAAAATATTGAAGTCAATTATTCAAAAGGAATCGATTGGAATTTGAAGGATTTTGCAACGGTTCCGGCAGAGTTTTTATCCTCGGAAAATCAAAAAGGATTGAAGGGAAATTATTTTTCTAATTCTGATTTAAAAGGAAATCCTGCATTTGAAAAGCAGGACGAACAGTTGAATTTTAAATGGACTTTATATTCTCCAAATCCCGAAAAACTGCAACCGGACAATTACAGCGTCCGCTGGACAGGAAAACTGGAAGCGCCAAATTCAGGAAAATATCAATTGGGACTTCGCGGAAATGATGGTTTCAGATTGTTTTTAAATGGAAAATTAGTCATTGATCAATGGGAAAAGCTAAGTTATTCAACCAAAACAGTTGATATTGATTTTGTGAAGGGTCAGAAATATGATATTACTGTAGAATTTCATGAAAATAGAGGAGAAGCGAATATCGAACTGATCTGGAATTATGGTTTGGATGATGAGCAAAAAGAGTTTAATGAAGCCTTACAATTGGCCCAAAATGCAGATTACATCATTGTTACAGCAGGAATTCATGAAGGAGAATTTCAGGATCGTTCTTCCTTGAGTCTTCCCGGAAATCAGGAAAAATTTATTCAGGAAGTTTCGAAATTAAATAAACCGACAACGGTTATTTTGGTGGGTGGTTCTGCGATAAAAACCACGGTTTGGAAAGATAAGGTCGGAGCGATTTTAGACGTTTGGTATCCAGGAGAAGAAGGGGGGAATGCTGTGGCAAAAGTGCTTTTCGGAGCAGAGAATCCTTCCGGAAAATTACCAATTACGTTTCCTATTGAGGAAGGTCAATTGCCTTTAACTTATAATCACCATCCGACGGGAAGAGGAAATGATTACCATGATTTGAGTGGCGAGCCATTGTATCCATTTGGTTTTGGATTGAGTTATACGACTTTCGAAATCTCTGATTTACAATTAAATCAATTAAAATATGCTGAAAACGATACGATTATTGCAAAGGTTACGGTTAAAAATACAGGTTCTAAAGCAGGACGTGAAGTTGTACAGTTATATGTTAAAGATATGCTGGCGTCAGTTTCGAGGCCAATTATTGAGTTGAAAGGATTTAAAAAAGTAGATCTGAAACCGGGAGAATCAAAACAGATTTCAATTGAAGTTCCTGTGAAAGAATTGCAGTTTTTAGATGAGAAAATGAATTGGATTGTAGAGAAAGGCACGTATAGAATTTTTGTGGGAAATTCTTCTAAAAATTTGCCTTTGAAACAGAATGTCGAAATTAAATAGTTATTCTTTTATTCTATTTTTAATATCCATTTCAGCGCCTAAAATTCTTATGATTTCAATATTTTCATTCATTACGATTCGATAGAAAATTAAATGTTTTTCTGCCAAGAACCCAAAAATTTCAGAGCTAATTTCTGTATATATTTTTCCAATTTTTGGGTTTTCGGCAAGTAATTGAAAGAAATTTAATAATTTTTCATAGTAAATATCCGCCTGATTTTCCGACCAAAATTCATAAGTATATTCATATATTTTTGATAGATCTTCAATCGCTTTATGGGTTAAAACATAATTAGCCATTGTCTTTTAATTTAGCTTTAAGTGTTTGAAGATGTTTTTTTGGATTAAAATCAGCATTAATTCCACTATCAATTCCCTCCTGAATTGCATTTTTCAAAAGCTGAACTCTGTTTTCATCTTCTTCCAATAATCGCAAACCCGCGCGAATAACTTCACTGGCATTTTTAAATCTTCCTTCAGAAACTTTTTGATCTACAAAATCCTCAAAGTAATCTCCTAGAGAAACAGAAGTATTTCGTCCCATTTTTTTGTTTTTTAATCAATATCAAAGTTACCAAATTTTGGTAATTTAAATACTTTAATAATGAAAAAATTCTTGGTACGATATATGTAATATTCAGTTCGAAATCGAATGAATTTAATTAAAAATCATTATTTAACTAAAATCATTCAAAAATTTAAATGTCATGAAAAAGTTATTGATATCAACCATTTTATTTGTAGGTCTATCGATGAGTGTTTCGGCGCAAAAACATCCGACACCACCTCCACATCCATCAAAAAGCGAATTGATTGCCATCAAATCTAAAGAGCTGGATAAAAGATATAATCAGGAAAAGAAATTAATCTTGAACCATCCGTTGGCCACAAAGCAGATGAAAAGAGATCAGATGAAGGCTTTAAACCAAAAATATCAGGATCAGAAAAGATTGTTGAAAAAAATGTAAAGAGTAGAAATTTTTAGAATATTATACAATTGAAATCACTCTGTTTTATAATTTCTATTTTATCAAATATTCAGACTACAATAAAAATTGTTACAAGAGAATACGAAAAGTGTTCTCTTTTTTGTTTTAATTTGATGAAAATTGCCTTTTGTTTTACATTATAAGCGGAATTCGCAGAAACGTGCTTCATCCAATATTTTTCCTTAAATTCGCATAAAAATTTTAAACTAATGAATTACGATATTATTGTCATCGGAAGTGGTCCTGGTGGATATGTTACTGCCATTAGAGCGGCGCAATTAGGTTTTAAAACTGCAATTATCGAGAAAGAAAATTTAGGAGGAATTTGCCTTAACTGGGGATGTATTCCAACTAAAGCTTTGTTGAAGTCGGCTCAGGTATTTCATTATATCAATCACGCTGAAGATTATGGTTTAAATAAAGTGGAAGGGAGCTTTGAGTTTCCAAATGTAATCCAAAGAAGCCGTGGAGTGGCCAACAAAATGAGTAAAGGGATTGAGTTCTTGATGAAAAAGAACAAAATCGATGTTATTTTAGGAACTGCAAAAGTACAGAAAGGCAAAAAAGTTTCTGTTACAGATAAAGATGGAAAAGTAACTGAATATGCAGGGACTCACATTATTATCGCAACCGGAGCTCGTTCTAGAGAATTACCAAACTTACCTCAGGACGGTAAAAAAGTAATCGGATACAGACAGGCATTATCTCTTCCTGAGCAGCCAAAATCTATGATTGTTGTAGGTTCTGGAGCAATCGGGGTAGAATTTGCTGACTTCTATAACACAATGGGTACAAAAGTAACCGTTGTTGAATTTATGCCGAACATCGTTCCTGTAGAGGATGAGGATGTTTCTAAGCACTTAGAAAAATCTCTGAAAAAATCAGGTATCGAAATTATGGTAAATGCTTCTGTAGAAAGCGTTGATACAAGCGGAGAAGGAGTGAAAGCTACAGTGAAAACCGCTAACGGAAACGTAGTTCTTGAAGCTGATATTTTATTGTCTGCTGTGGGTATTGCTGCAAACATCGAGAACATTGGTCTTGAAGAAGTGGGAATCCAGACAGATAAAGGTAGAGTTTTGGTCAACGAATGGTACGAAACTTCAGTTCCCGGATACTATGCCATCGGAGATTTGATTCCTACTCAGGCTTTGGCGCACGTTGCTTCTGCGGAAGGGATTACTTGTGTTGAGAAAATCAAAGGTCTTCACGTTGAGAAAATCGACTATGGTAATATTCCTGGATGTACTTACTGTCACCCTGAAGTTGCTTCTGTTGGTCTTACAGAAAAGCAGGCTAAAGAAAAAGGATACGAGATCAAAGTGGGTAAATTCCCTCTTTCTGCAAGTGGTAAAGCAACAGCCAACGGAAATACTGACGGTTTCGTTAAAGTAATTTTCGATGCTAAATATGGCGAGTGGTTAGGTTGCCACATGATCGGAGAAGGGGTTACAGATATGGTTGCTGAAGCTGTTGTTGCCAGAAAATTAGAAACGACTGGCCACGAAATCATCAAATCTATTCACCCGCACCCAACGGTTTCTGAAGCGATCATGGAAGCTGCCGCTGCTGCATACGGTGAAGTGATTCACATTTAATTGTAATATACCACTTTGTCAAAGTTTTTAATCTTTGACAAAGTTTAATAATAGAAGAAGCCACAGACAAAAAATCTGTGGCTTTCTTTTTTATTTCAGTTATTTTCTTAATTTTATTTCATTAAATAAACTTTTAAAAATTCAAAAAAAACGATGTTTAAAAAATTAGCGGCAGAAGCGTTAGGATTAGGTGATATCGGTAAAATTATTCCGTCTCATGATTATGATAAAGTAGATTCAGATGATTATATTTTATCCGAAGACAACGAAAAAATTTTCTTTTTAATTAAATCTAAAAGAGATGAGTACTGCTTCACCAACAGGGCACTTATTCACATTGACGGCGCAAGTGCGCTGGATAAAAAGAGAACATTAAAGAGATATGAATATTACCAGTTTCCTTTCTCCAATATTGCATTGCAGACCGCCGGAACAATAGATCTGGACGTTGAAATTTCATTCAATATCGGAAATGTTTCTTTGATGATCAGCGTTGCCAAAGGCCAGATCGACCAGCTGAAAGATCTGTATAAAGCACTTCTGGCGATTCAGCAGGAAGTTCACCACAATCATTCTCTGTTGAACTTTTCTAATGACAGCATTCAGAAGGCCGTTGCAACGGTGGCTTCAGGAAAACAGGAAAATGTTTCAAAAAGTCAGGAATTAAGAGCAATCAATGAGTATATTTTCGCCTGGAACACCACAAGCTTTGATAAGTATAATCAAAAAGATTTCTCAAGAATTTTTGAGAAGTATATTAACAATTAAGTATTAATTTATCTATATTTAAAGCTCAGATTTGTCTGGGCTTTTTTATATCAGTTTTTATCATGAAAAAAATAAATTTATTACTTCTTTCCCTTTGTTTTAACTTTTTATTTTCTCAAAAAGAAGAGATGTTCAAGGAAATATACTTTCCTGTGAAATATGTGCTTAAAAATTCTAAAGATACAGTAAAAACCAAAGTTCTGAATGTGGGTCTCTATGACAACTCAGAGTTTTCTCCGGGAACCTATATCAGGCAAATGACGGTTCTCGAGCCTTCAGGTAAAAAACAGAGGATTAATGAAAATGATATCAAGTTTTTAGAAATTCGCGATCTAAAAAAAGTAAGAAGACGTTTCGTGAATTCAAAATCCGTTCTTTCCAAAGAGGCGGGATTGCTTCAGGTGATGTTTAACGGAAATAAAGCAGCTTGGTACCGAAAAAGTTTTTATACAGGTCCTATTTATACATACGAAACTCAAAATATTGATTATCTTATTATTCGGAAGAACAAAGACCTAACTGAAATATCTTTTAAAGCTCCCGGATTAAAGCCTTTGCTAAAGGAAAAGTTAGGAACTTCTCCCGATATTTCAGCATTAATCGATACAATGGCGGATGAAAACGACCTTGTCAATATTCTGAAATTGTACGACAAAAAATAAAGAAAATAGCAGTTTATTGTAAAAAGATTCCTCAACAGATTTTGAATTTTATGAAGCTGTTTCCCGCTTTCCACTATATCTTTTGTTCCGCTTCGCTGCACAAAAGGATGTCGTTGCAATCGGGGCTAGGGTCGTTGCCATTTATCAGAGATTTCTGAAATTGATGTAAAGTTTGTCATCCCACAGAGATCGTAGCTACAATCACTTCATTCATTTTATCGCAGATAAGGCCTTTGTGCTTTAAAAACAAATAACAGGCAAAAGAATTAATCAAATTAGTTTAGGTATTCACAATTTTAAACATCATGTAATCAGTAATTTTGGTAAATAATACCGTAATCTGTATACAAACTCACATAATTTTAGTTCCGAAATTTGTACTATAAATTGAAATAGTACAATCAAGATGAAAACAAGAACATTAGGTAAAAGCGGACTTGAAGTTTCCGCTTTAGGTTTAGGATGTATGGGGTTGACTTTCGGTTATGGTCCTGCTACCCCCGAAAATGAAGCGATTGATCTGATCAGAAAAGCATATGATTTAGGAGTTACTTTTTTTGATACAGCTGAAGCGTACAGTCAGGGCGGAAATGAAACTTTGCTTGGTAAAGCCGTGGCTCCGTTCAGAGATAAAGTTGTCATTGCGACAAAATTCGGATTTCTGGATGGTGACGCCATGAAAGGTGTTGACAGCCGACCGGAAAGAATTCGCCAAGTCGCTGAAAATTCATTAAAATATTTACAGACCGATTATATCGATCTTTTTTATCAGCATAGAGTAGATCCCAACGTTCCCATTGAAGATGTTGCAGGAACGATTCAGGATTTGATTAAAGAAGGAAAAGTAAAACATTGGGGAATGTCCGAGGCTGGGGTAGAAAGTATTCGAAGAGCTCACGCGGTACAGCCCGTTGCTGCATTACAAAGTGAATACTCACTGTTTTATCGCGAACCGGAAAAAGAGATCATTCCAACATTAGAGGAATTGGGAATTGGTTTTGTGCCGTTTAGCCCGCTTGGAAAAGGCTTTTTAACAGGAACAATCAATGAAACGACTCAGTTCGCAGCAGAGGATTTCAGAAATATAGTACCTCGTTTTTCAGAGGAGAACAGAAAGGCGAATCAGGCATTGGTGGATCTGGTTAAAGATTTGGCTATAGAGAAGAAGGCCACTCCGGCTCAGGTGGCCTTGGCTTGGCTTTTGGCTCAAAAACCCTGGATCGCTCCGATTCCGGGAACGACAAAAATCCATCGACTTGAAGAAAATGTGGGCGGCGCTTCTCTCGAACTTTCAGCAGATGATTTAGCGAAGATTCAACATGCTTTGTTAACCATCGAAATTGTGGGAGAAAGATATCCTCAGCATCTTCAGGCAAGAGTTGGAAAATAATTTTCCGTCTTTTACAAATGAATTAAAAATTTAAATGAAAAAAATACTTATCATAGGAGCTACAGGCAGTCTGGCACAATATGTTATAGAAGCTGTAAAACCTTTGGAAAATATACAGTTAACTTTATTCGTAAGAAATAAAAACCGACTTTCCCGATCTATTTCGGAGGATTGTGAAGTCATAGAAGGAGATGCACTGCGGTTCAGTGATATTCGAAAAGCCGTAAAAGGTCAGGAAATCGTTTATATTAACCTAGACGGAGATCTCGGAATAATGACTGATAATATTGTGAAAGCAATGCAGGAAGAAGGTGTGAAAAGGGTAATTGCCATCAGTTCTATCGGGATTTATAATGTGCCGTTGCGTCCCGTTTTAGAGCCTTACCGAAAATTGGCCGATATTATTGAAGATTCAGGATTGGATTACACTATTCTTCGACCGGATTGGTTCACCAATACTGACGAGATCGATTATGAAATTACTTATAAAGGAACTCCTGAAAAAGGTTCCGCGATCTCTAGAAAAAGCATTGCCGATTTTGTTTCAAAACTCATGAATTATCCTAACTTGTATATCAATCAGAATCTTGGGATCAGTAAACATTAAAATATTTTTAAAATTCTGATATTTTAGGAATTTAATCCGATTATCTCGCTCTGTTTTCTTACATTTATTCTATGAATTTTAAGAAAACAGGGCTTGTTTTATCAGGAGGTGGTACAAAAGGTATTGCCCATGCAGGCGTATTAAAATTTCTTAACGAAAAAAATATCGATGTCGATATTTTATCATGCTGTAGTGCCGGTTCTATCGTCGGTGCTTTATATGCCGTGGGGAAAAGTCCCGAAGAGATTCTCGAATTTTTTAATTCCGTTTATTTTTTCAACTGGAAACATTTTACCTTCAATCAGCCTGGATTGGTTTCTTCAGTGATTTTCCGCAATTATCTCAACCCTATTTTTGGTGAAATGAAATTGGGTGACTTGGATAAAGAAGTGAAAATTGTTGCCACGGAATTAGTCAATGGAACCGAAAAGATCTTCGATGAAAATTTCAAGGTGGTAGATGCCATTATTGCTTCATGTTCCATTCCGGGCATTACAACACCTTACATTATCGGCGATGAAATGTATTGTGATGGAGGAGTGTTGAACAACTTTCCCGCAGATATTATCAGCGAGGATTGCGATAATTTGATCGGTGTTTTCGTATCTCCGCCCCATGACATTAAAATTAACGATCTTAAATCCATAAAAGCAGTCGTTTCCCGTTCCTATGACTTACTTTCTTATCGTGTAGAAAAAGCAAAATTCGACTATTGCGATTGGTTTATCACTTCGCAGGAACTTTCTACTTACGGAACTTTTGAAAGAAGAAAGGACAGATTAGATGAAATTTTCAATATCGGATACCACGCAGCTAAAGATAGTTTTAATGAAACTAAATTTTACGCAGAAACCGAAATTGAAAAACGAATTGTTTAAAATCGGTATATTCCTGATAACTATTTGATCCTTTGTTGTTTACTTGATAAAAACATCCGTGTACTCAAAACTTTTCCCATTAAACAGACCTTTATCACTTAATTTAAGTTCAGGAATGACCAAAAGCGCCATAAAAGACAAGCTCATATAGGGAGCTCTCAGTTTGCTTCCCAGTTCTTTGGCACGCTGGTCTAATTTTATATAAGATTCAGCAACTTTTTCTGCCGGAAGATTCGTCATAATTCCTGCAATGGGAAGCTCTAAAACCATTTCTTCTGTTTCTGTGGCAAGAGAAATTCCTCCTTTTGCTCTTATGATTGCATTAACGGCTTTACACATATCTTCATCATTGGTTCCTACAACCACAATATTATGACAGTCATGGGCTACACAAGAGGCAATTGCTCCGGTTTTCAGACCTATATTTTTGATAAAAGCAGTGGCTACAGGAGCATCATAATAACGATTGACAACCGCAATTTTCAGGATATCCTCATTGGGATTAGATTCGGCAAAGCCATTTACAATTAATGATTCTGCGTGGATTTCTTTGGTGATTAATTGTCCGTCCAAAGTTTCGATCACACGGATTTTTTCGCCGTTACTTTTTATTTTAAAATCTGAAGGTTCTTTTAAACTGCAATGAAAATTATTGACAATCGGAGCTTCAAAAGAGGACAGAAAGGATTCTCCTTTTTCTGCAACCACATTTCCATCGATATACGTTTTTAAAATATTGAAATCCTCAAGACTATCAATTTCAATGAAATCTGCCTTGTCTCCGATTTGTAATAATCCGACAGGTAAATTGTAATGTTGGATAACATTATAAGAAGAAGCTCGTAAAACATCATACACATCATATCCCAACTTCAGGGCCCGCTTTACATGATCGTCAATATGAGATTCAATCAGATTATCGGGATGTTTATCATCACAACAGAACATGATCTGATCCGGGAATTCTTTTAACAATGGAATTAAAGTCTCAAAATTTTTGGCAGCACTTCCTTCACGAATCATGATTTTAACTCCGTGTTGAAGTTTTTCCAACGCTTCCTGATAACCAAAAGATTCGTGATCGGTTGAAATTCCCGCGCTAAAATAGGTCTTCATTTCTTCACCCATCAATCCGGGAGCGTGCCCGTCAATAGGCTTTCCATGCCTTTTTGCGGATTCCAGCTTTTTCAGTACTTCTTCGTCCTGATATATAACACCGGGAAAATTCATCATCTCAGCGAGATATACAATTTCTTTCTTGTCCAGTAACTGATCAATATGTTCAGCATCAATTACAGCTCCTGCAGTTTCAAAATTGGTGGCGGGAACACATGAAGGAGCCCCGAAATAGAAGTGAAAAGGAGTTTGCCGTGCATTATCAATCATATATTCAACACCGGAAATTCCTAATACATTGGCAATTTCATGCGGATCTGAAATCGTTCCCACAGTTCCGTGCTTTACCGCGATTTTTGCAAATTCCGTCGGAACAAGCATACTGCTTTCGATATGAACATGGGCGTCAATAAAACCTGGCAGAATATACGTTTCAAGCGTTTCAGAAATTCTTTCTATTGAACTGATTTTATTGTCTTTAATTGTAATTTCTGCAGGATATGTTTCCTTTGAAACGATGTCGATCAGGTTAGATTTAATGGTGAATGCCATTGATGTTGAATATTTTTAAGTGAATTTACCAAAATAATAGTAAACAAATGTTGTTTAAAAAGAAAATTCCTGATGCGGAGATCAGGAATGATAAGCTATTGAATTAAAATTAATTTTTTACAACTATTCCGTCTTGATTGACGATTGTTTTTCCGTTCTGATCAATAACAACCAAAGTATAAGCCGGAGTTTTTGCAGATGCCGTTAAATAGTTTCTCCAGACCTGGTACGTGTAGCCATTGTTATCGAATTCGTAATAATAGTTTCCGCCACTGCCATCAGGAATTAAATTTCCGTTAGAGATGATCATGGCTGGTTTTGTCGAAACTTTTCCGTTTACACCCCAGGATTGGTAAAGGTAATTACCATTAGGTTGCTGATCAATCTTTATTTTAAATTTTTTAGTCTTGATAATGACCGATTTAGGAACTCTTTCTTTTTGATAATTAACTGTTGATACAGGATTTTCATTAATTACATTAGCACTGGCTAATGAAAATTGTACAATACAAAATGTACCTAACAAAATTTTTTTAATCATTTTTTTAAATGTTTATCAGTTGAGATTAGTTCTCAATCAAAAATAAAGCCATTTAAACCGCTGCCTGTGTATAATTAGCGAAAGCCTCTTCCAGACTTTCGAATTTGCCTTTAAACTCATCAATCGGACAGTCCTGAAGAATATTCCCTGTATGAATCAGAATTACTCTTGAACAAAGCGCTTCAACCTCCTGCATGATGTGTGTAGAAAGCAAAACGGTTTTCTGCTGACCGATTTCTTTGACCACATTTCGGATCTCGATAATTTGATTGGGATCCAGTCCGTTGGTTGGTTCATCAAGAATTAAAAGGTCAGGTTGATGAATAATAGCCTGAGCTAAACCAACTCTTTGTTTGTATCCTTTTGAAAGTTGCCCGATTTTCTTCGATCTTTCCGGAGTAATGCCCACCAGTTTAATCACCTCATCTACTCTTGAAGATGGGATTTTATGAATATTGGCAACGAATTGCAGGTATTCCTTCACATACATTTCAAGATACAGCGGATTATTTTCAGGGAGAAAACCAATGTTTTTCTTACTTTCTATTTCATATTCGGAAATATTTTTTCCGTTAAAAATTATTTCGCCTTCATCAATTTTCAATGCACCGACAATAGATTTCATCAAAGTTGATTTGCCTGCTCCATTAGGTCCCAAAAGTCCGATGATTTCGTTTTTCTCAATCGAAATATTGATGCTATTAAGTGCGGTTTGTTCACCAAATTTCTTGGTTAAATTGTTTATGTGAAGAGACATATTGTATAGAATCTTTTTTGCAAAAATAAAATAAAAAAACTCATTCAGAGAGAATGAGCTGGGTAATTATTTTAAAAAAAGTAATTATTTTCTTGATTTCTTATCTTTTCCACCCGTAGTAGGAGAGACTTTTGACGAATTTGTATTATTGGCCGCTGCTGGAGGTCTGTCGTAAAGAGCCGATTTTCCGGTGGATTTTCCAAAAACTTTGTCAACCTGTTTTTTGTTCAGAAACTGTGACTTACCTACATATTTTCTGTTTTTATTGATATACTGTATAAACTGTACGGTGGGCTGGCCATAGTTTTTCTCGTAGTGCAGCTCGATAATATCGTTGGGTAGCTCCAGCGTGATATTTCCCACCGGAGGATCAATAAATCCGTCTGATATCATTTTATACAAACCTTCAACATCAGCATTCAGATTTAAAAATGAGAAAGAGCGGATGGTGTTCAGATTACTGGTGTTCAGATCCTGATAATTAATAGTAAATTGGTCATCTTTTTTATATAAACCAACGGAATTATCTTTACCTATTTCCACCAAAGTTTCGTTTTTCAACACTTTAATTTGCGAGAAAACAGAAATACCGAACATACAAGTAAATAGTAAAATTATTTTTCTCATGGGCTGGATTTTAATGTCTTATAAATTGGTGTATCTAAATGTATTAATAAAAAAAATAAAAAACAATCTTATTCTTTACAGCAAAAGTAATATTTTTTTTTAATATTCTTCAGAGAGACCAAAAGTATAGTATGCTACTCATGGAATAAAATATACTTTAAAACGTTTTGTTAATGAGTAATTTACAATGTTTTAAAGTTTAATTTTTCTTAAAATCCGGATATTTCGATTTTGTATTAATTTTATATTGTAATGTGCTTATAAACAGTATTTAACTTTAATTATAGATGAAAAAAGATATGAATTTAAAATAAATGTTAATTCTGCTCATGGTAGTGATACAGTTGCCCCCTGATATTCCGGTTACTTGTTTATCTGGTATTCTCAAAATTTCGCTGATCTTTTTGAAATAAATGAAGATATCCGGTCAGTGCCAAAAGAAGCCACCTATTTGGAGGTGATATGCTCGGTTTTTTTAATAGGAGTATCTAAAGTCTGTTTAATTATTTCATTTTAATAACAGATTGGGAAAGATGTATTAAGATGATTAAAACTCCGGTCAGGCAAAGAATATGAATAGCAGTACTGTATCTAAAGGCCTCATAAAAATATGAAAAATCTCTGTTCTGATGAATATAATGATAAAAAAAGCCACCGGTACACGCAATTCCAAAAGCACCGGACAGCTGTTGTAACGTGGAATAGACACCGGAGGCATTACCGGCCAAATGCTCAGGAATCCCTCTCAATGCGATATTGGCAAATGAAGGAAGTACTAATGCGACTCCCGCTCCATGAAAAATCATGATGATATATCCTGGGAATTCAGTGTTTTTATAATGAAATGCCATAAGCTGAATAAGTAAAGTAATAATAATGAGAAGAACCCCCGAAATAAGCACTTTGCTTCCCAATTTAATCAGTAATTTTGGGGCAAATAATGATGAGAAAATAAATCCCAACCCCTGAAATACAATGAAATTTCCCGCCTGGAATGGCAATAAGTGCAATGCATCCTGAAGAAAAACGGCTAGAATGAAAAAGTAAGCATCCAGCATAAACATAAAAAGGCCTGCAGCCATCAAAGCCCTGCTAAAGTTTTTGTATCTGAACAGTTCTAGATTGAGAAGAGCTTGGTCTCCCTTTCTCTTCTGTTTCATTATAAAATAAATAAGCAATAGAATGGAGGAAATCAATAAAGTTATAAAAATAGTGAACGACTGCTCTAAGGCGGTTGTTACTGAAAACAGCAGTAAAATAAGCCCGATGCAAAGTATAAAAGCACTTGGAAAATCTATTTTTACAGAATTCGGAGTAGAAGATGAGTCTTTTAGAAAAATGGTTGCTAAAATAATGGTAATACCACAAATAGGAATATTAATAAGGAAAATATACCGCCACGACTGATCGACGATAATGGGTTTTAACTCTACCAAAAGACCTCCTGAAAATTGACCAAGCATTGTCCCAATACCGATGGCTATTCCGTACCATCCTAGAGCATGTGTACGTTCTTTATGGTCTTTAAAGAGAATCTGAATGTAGGATAAAACCTGGGGTGACATGAATCCGGCACTCACACCTTGGAGAAACCGTGAGGCAATTAATTGCTCTGAAGAGATTGCAAAACAACAACCAGCCGAGAAAATCATAAAAAATACCAATCCGGAAATAAATACTTTTCTTCTTCCATAATGGTCTCCCGCTTTACCTCCGAGAATAAGAAATGATGCAAAACCAATCATATAAATCGCAACCACCTGCTGAACACCTGATTGGGTAAGCTTTAATCCGTTTTGGATAGATGGAATCGCGATATTGACAATAAAAATATCGATAATGGTAAGTAAATGAGCCAGCAGAAGAACGGTCAGGGCAAGCCATTTTTTAGTTTTACTTTTCATAATATATAGAAAGGTCTATCTATTTTAGTTTAAAAAAAATTATAACAACTCTTTGACTGTTTTTTTAACATTCTTCAGATCATCAGTATTGCCAAGGATACTGCTTGAAACTACCGCCCCCTCGATCATCAGGAAAATAGTTCGCGCAGAGATTTCTTTTGCCGAGCTCTTATTTTCAGGGGATTCTGTTTCTGACAGAATAGTCTTTATATAATCATACTGACGCTGCTTATGTCCCGAAACGATATCGGCAATTCTCTGGTTCTGTCTGCCAATTTCTGCATTGATCTTGATAAAATGACAGCCCGAAAAATCTGCTTTTTGCTGAAGGTCAATTCGGTAATCAATCATCTTTAAAATCTTTTTTGAAGCATTTTTTTCGTTTTTCAGATACTCATTTAAATTAGAAAAAAATTCAGTTTCCTGCTGCTGTAAATAATAACATAAAAGATCTTCTTTCGATTGAAAATGTTTATATAAAGAGCCAATCGCAATGCCGGCCTCCGCGATGATCTGATTGATTCCGGTACTGTTAAAGCCCTGATGATAAAAAAGACGGGTTGCTGTTTCCACAATTCTTTCTTTCACGCTGATCTTTTTAGCCATCTTAAATTTTTTACGAAGATAAAACAAAAAATAGATAGAGTTATCTATTTTTATTGAGAATTGCTTTAGATTTTTTATATTTGAGGAAATAACTGATCACCAGGTAAAATACAGAATTTATGAAAACTCATCTTCTAAAAAAAATAAAATACTTCTTAGCGCTTTTGATATTACCTTTTTTATTGTCCTGCCAGAAAGGTTTTGATGTTTCGGAAATGTCTTTTCCCATCAATATGACAGTTGTTAAAGAAAAGGTAAAACTTGAAGAGGACAAGTCATTTTCGGATATGACAAGATATTATACAACCGATAAAAAGGCCATCAATTTTTACGGAGAAAACTTTGCAGGTTCTAACGGAACACCACCTTTTACGCTCGATAATAAGATTTCTTTTTACGAAGAAAATAAATCTAAAAAAGTGGATGCTTACGGAATTGATATCAATACGACCGATGAAGCCGAAGATTTTGAAAAATTAATAGATTCAAAGTTGGGAAAGGCTGATTTTGCCTACAAGAACAACGATTTCTCTTTTACCATTTGGGAGAATACAGGTAAATATTATTTTTTTGAAACCAATAATACCGGAGAGCTAAACGGTAAAAAATTCAAATCTTGCACGTTACATGTGATCAATCCGAAAAATACATTTTTTGTCAATTACTTTATTGCCGGAGGTTTTCAGTATTTTGGAGATTATTTGTATGAAAAAGCGAAGCCCGAACATCAAGGCAAAAAGTTTAGCTATCGTGATTTTATCGATGTAAAAGAAAAGGAAGACGGAAAAGATTCTTATTTCCTGAAAGATTATGTGAAGTAAATAAGTTGAAATTAATTGATATTGAGTTAAATAAACATGACACAACATTCACTTTTTGGAAAAGTACAGGAAGATTGGGCTGGTTTTTCGGCAGAGATTTTCTTTTGGCATCCTTTTTTTGAGGATAATAAAGCTGAAATATTTTTGGGAGATGAATTTGATGAAGATGGAGAAGAGATTGATGAACCACCAAGTGATGAGGATCTAAACATTTATGCAGAAACCTATCAGCGTTTTATTAATCTTTTTGATGTTATTTTACTTGATTTACAGCAAAAAGCGTTTGAGAGATACCAAAAACTCTATGCCCATTATTATGAAAATACAGAGAAATCCGGTGAACCTCCTTTGAATATTGATTCTGTGGAAAAACATAATCCATTCATTAAAGAATTGAATGATATAAGGATCAGTAAAAATAATACCATCCGATTATCGCTTCATTATCAGTTGGATACGGAACATGGGCTTGAATTTAAATTCATTGATAATCAGATTGATGCCATTGCCGGAATTGCCGAAACGTAATATGAAATGTAAGCCTAATCGAAAAAAATTAAAAGTAATCGGAATCCTTTTAATGATTATTTATCTTCCTTTTCTGCTATTTTATGTGGGCGTTGCCATTCCTGAATATTGTGCTTGTGAGGAGTGGATGTATGAAGGCCAGCGGGGAGTTGATATTTGGGGAAATGAGGTTTTGTGTGATGGCGAAAGTCAGGCCTTTGGCAAAATGTTTTTTCAATTGGCAACAGGAGTATTTATAAGTTTTTCAATCGTTATCGGATTGGTTTTCTTCTTCATGTATCGGTGGAGAAAATAGTCCTTACATAGCTGTATTGATGAAATCCTGTAACTTCTGTTTAAAAGTAATTCCCACCGGCAATTTGATATCATCCATAGAGATCTCATTATTTTCGAATCTTTCTATTTTTTGCAATGAGACAATATAAGATTTGTGAATTCTGAGAAACTGTGATGAGGGCAGGTTTTTAAGAACTTCCTGAGTGGTCATGGAAACCAGATGAAATTTCCGACCCATAAATATTTTGATAAAATTTCCGTAACTCTGGATATAACTGATCTCATCTAACCTGATGTCTTCATCTTTTCCATTTACTTTTATCTTGAGATGAGTTGGTTCTGTCAAAGGATTTTGTTTGAATGACGGATTTTGATACGATAAAAAACGTTCAACCGATTTAATGAATCGTAAAGAAGAAATTGGCTTTAACAGATAATCGATCACACCAAATTCGTAGCTTTCCAGGGCATATTCGGAATAGGCGGTCGTAAGAATAGTTTTGGGTGGATTCGGTAATAGTTTTAAAAATTCCAAACCTGAAAGTTCGGGCATATTAATATCTAAAAACAGAAGATCAATTTCCTGATCTCTCAGAAAACTTAGGGCTTCGATCGCGTGGTAACATTGTCCTGAGAGAAGAAGGTCGGGGTGTTTTTCAATATAATTCATCAACACATAATGTGCCGCCGGTTCATCATCTACGATCAGACATTTATATGTATGAGCCTCTGTCATAGTTTTATTTTTAAAGCAACGGTGAAGATATTTTTGTCATTTTTAATCTGAAGATCGTAATTGTTTTTATACAGCATTTCAAGTCTCATTCGCGTATTTTCGAGTCCGACTTTGGTCGATGTTTCTGATTTTTTTGTTGGAACCGAATTGGCAATATTCAATAATAAATAACCATCCAAAATTGAGAGATCAATCTTCACAAAACAATCATCAATGCTGCAGGTTCCGTGTTTAAAGGCATTTTCAACATAAGTGAAAAGAAGCATCGGAGCGATTTTGAAATCTTTGGGATGCTCAATATTACAGACAAAATCAATTTTGCAGCGATGTCCCATTCTCTCTTTTTCCAGTTCGATATAGCTTGAAATGAAATCGACTTCTTTTTCTATGGTTACCGTTTCTTTTTTTGTGTTTTCGACCTGATAACGCAGCAATTCAGAAACCTTCAAAATTAATTCAGGCGTTTTTTCGGGATATTTAAAGCTGATTCCATAAATGGTATTCAGGGTATTGAATAAAAAATGCGGATTGAGCTGCATATTCAGAAAAGCCATCTGATTTTTGTTGAATAAAAGCTCCTTGCTCGCCTGGATTTTTTGAGCACGGTAATATTCAACCAGCCTTGTAGTTCCCAGAATACAGATCAGTGATCCCAGTAAAATTCCCATCTGATACTGATAAGACATTTTGATCGGATTATTGTGTAGAAAACAGCTTTTATAGAGTTGATTGATCGTTAAATAATTCAGTGCAACGGCAGAAATCACCAATAATAGAAAGGTAAACAGTAAATATTGCAGCAGTTTATGCTTTTCAATTAAAATCGGTAACAGAAAAAAACGGTTGATCTGTGCATGACCGTATAACAGAATAAAGTAAATAATTCCCAGAAAAAGGCTCTTCCAGCTTGCGATAAGAATCCAGTCGTTTAACGTGAATAATACGAAAGAAAAGACGAGAAGAATGACTTCCTGTAAAAAATTACTTTCAATAAATTGTTTCATTTTACCGTACATGAAGGTAAGTTTTTATGCAAAAGTAACGTAAAATAAAAGGATTTGATGATAAAAATGATGAATTCAATTCGTCATTTTTTTAGCGAATATATCATTAAAATCATGGTTTACGGTGTCGGGAAAACTATTTTTGTCTCATCAATCTATTCAAAACAGCTATTAATAAACGTTAGATGAAGTTACAGTCGGCTCTACTATATGGTATCGGGATTATTTTGCTCATTTTTGGAAATAAAGAATTTTTCGAGAATCTCAAGGAAGAGAAAGAATTAGCCAAAGAAAATGAAAGACAGGCTTTGGAAGCTGAAAAGGAGAAAAAGAAATCTTTTGAAGTTCAGAAACTGGAATATGATTCGGCAAAATCGGAATGGCGAAATCCCAATTTTTATTTCCAGATCGTCAACGTGGGAAATGTGAATTTCAAAGCGCTGAAGAAGAATACCAAAGTTCAACTTGAAACCAACGACGATGAAAAAGCTTCTGAAAGCAAATAACGTATATCTTTCGAAAACCGAGCGACTGTTTTATTGCGACTGTAAGATAAAAATTCCGACGAAATATGATGCTGAGATCATCGATCAATGTTTTGAAGCAATGTCGGAAATTGATTTAAAATACAATTCTTATCAGCAGGATTCATACATCGATCAGATCAATAAAAACAACGGAAATTGGGTGAAAGTTGATCAACAGTTGATTGATTTAATTCAAATCATCAAAAAAATAAGTTCGATCACTTCTGGGGCTTACGATATCACTTCGATGCCGCTGATTCGTCTTTGGGGATTTTATAATAAGGAAAATGACTCAATTCCGATTTTTGAAGACATTGAAAAAATGAAGCAAAATATTGATTATAATGAAATTCAGATTAGTGGAGATTTAATTAAAATTAATAAAGGTCAGGAAATCATAACGGGCTCTTTTATCAAAGCTTTTGCCGTAGATAAGGCCATTGAAATTCTGAAAGAGAATGGAGTGGAAGACGCCCTGATTAATGCAGGAGGAAGTACAATTAAAGTTCTCAATAATGCTGAACATCCGACCTGGAAAATTAAAATTCCGGATGCTGAAACATCTGTTTACAACGAAGAATCGGAGGTTTTAATTTCTAATGAATGTTTCAGCCTTTCGGGAAGAAATGAGAATTGTATTACGATTGGAAACCAAAAATTCGGTCATATTCTGAATGCAAAAACGGGCTATCCTTCACAGACTTTGCAGGTGGGCGTCATCTGCGAACAGGCTTTTTTAAGCGATGTGCTGTCGACGGCTTTATTTGCTGTGGAACCTAACGAATTTCCGAATGTCGTGCAAGAACTTCAGGAGAATTTCGAATTTGAATTTTACAGAATTGAAAACAACGGACTGAAAATAAAAAGTACATGCTTCTAATCTCTTCATTAAAAAATAAAACGAAAAAAATACAGATCCGAACGATTTCAGATCCTGAGTATTTCTATATTCCACTGAAAAGTTACCGTTCGGAAATGAAGCCTGTGGTTGAAATTGGAGCGCAGGTGAAAAAAATTCAGTTATTGGCAAAATCTGATGATTTTTTTTCAAGCAGTATTCACGCTCCGGTTTCAGGGATTATTTCTGAATATATCAAAATTGATGATCAAAATTTCATCGTTTTAAAAAATGATTTTCAAAATGATGAACTCCCTTTCTCATCAAATGATTATACTGAATTAACGACTCAGGAATTTATTCAAAAGCTCAGTGATTTCGGGGTTGAAGGAAGCGGCGGCGCGAGATTCCCGACGCATGTAAAATACAATAATACATTTTCTGAAATCGAGACATTTATCATTAACGGTGTAGAATGCGAACCATATCTGAGTGCAGACTATGTTTTGATGAAAGAGCAAACGCAGGAGTTGATGAAAGGACTCCAAGTTGTTCAGTACTTTATTAAAGCTAAAAAAATCGTTGTTGCGATTGAAAAACAGAATAAGGAGCTATCGACTATTTTGCTTAAAATTTCTAAAGAATATAATTTACCATTAAGTATAAAACTGGTTAAAAATAATTATCCTCAGGGAAGCGAGCAGCAGTTAATAAAATCCATCACAGGAAAAGAAATTAAGAAGGGTGAAATTCCATCTCAACATGGTATTTTAGTTAATAATGTGGGAACAATCTGGTCAATTTATAAAGCCTTTTATGAAAATATTCCTTTTACGGAAAGGATCATCACGTTATCAGGAAACAACAAGACAAAACTTGGAAATTACCTCATCAAAATAGGAACTCCGATTGAGCATATTTTAAAGGAAACCCAAAGTTCCGTCAATAATAATGAAACGGTAGTGCTTGGCGGTGCGATGATGGGGAAGGCGGTGAAATCTCTCTTAACGCCAATCAATAAAGGTTCTGGAGGAATTCTTTTGCTTAAAAATAAAAAAACGAAGTCGCATAACTGTATTAGCTGTGGATATTGCGTAGATGTCTGTCCGCAACGTCTGTTGCCTTTGGAATTTCTTCGCTCAAACTCGGAAAACCAAGTGTTGAAACTGAAAGAACTGAATGTTCAGGATTGCATAGAATGCGGTGCCTGCGCGTATGTATGCCCGAGTGATCTTCCGTTGATGGATGCAATTTTCAAGGGGAAAAAGCTTTTACATAATAATTAAAAAATGAACTTGAATCCTTATATAAAACCTAAATTTGGCAGTACTTTTTTCGTAATGCTCGATGTGATTATCGCTTTGTTGCCGATGGTCGTGATGTCATGGTTTGCTTTTGGAATGAAAGCTTTAGCGGTGACTGCTGTTTCGGTGGCGGTTTGCTTAGTTACAGATATTGTATTTTCGGCTGTTGTATTAAAGAGAATCCAACTTTCTTTTGATCTGAGTGCAGTGATTACAGGTTTGCTGCTGGCTTTTACCATTTCTCCCGTTACACCGCTGTATGTTGTGGCTTTTGGAGCAGTTATGGCGATCATTTTTGGGAAAATCGTCTGGGGCGGAACGGGGAAGAATAAATTTAATCCTGCCTTGGTGGGTCGGGAACTGATGACGGTATTTTTTGCTTCAGTTATGACTTCTTCATCGATTTGGAATACGAAGAATTTTATTAATATCAATTCCTCAACTTTTTTTTCCTCTTTAGGTTTAGATAGCGATTCTTCTTACTTGGAAAGTCTACTCTATAAAACTTCGGGTGCCATTGGAGAATATTCGGCGGTTTGCATCGCACTTGGCGGCTTGTATCTGCTGTTGCGCAAAAGGATTTCATGGCATATTCCTTCATCGGTTTTCTTTGTTTTTATTCTGTTATCATGGATTATTAATTATGAAGGGGACTTCAAATTTTCAGTTTCAGGATTGCTGCTCGGAGCGATTTTTATGGCGACGGATATGCCTTCCAGTCCGATAAATATGAAAGGGAAAATCTTCTACGGAAGTATGATCGGATGTATCGCTTTTGCCTTTATTCTGGGCGGAATCAGCAATGAATATATGTCATATTCTATTTTATTATTGAATGGTTTTTCACCTAAAATCAATGAACTTTTTAAGCCAACCGCATGGGGCAACAAAACAGAATACCGCCCATTTATCGAAAATATATCCAAACTGATTTTGATGATTCTGGTTTTTGCTTTTGCCATCATTTCATTATACCATTATCAAATGATTAAGTATGTGGTATACCTGTATATTATCTTCACTGTATTGAAGTTTAATTATTCATTTAGCAAAAAAATAAACAGTCCTATTTAAAAAATATGAAAAAACTATTATTATCAGGTTTTATCCTGGTGAGCTTACTTTCATGTAAGGATAACGAAGCCCCGAAAACGTATTACACGGGATCTGCGACACAGGCCATTCTCGATAATATGCTCACGAGAAGATCGATCAGAAAATACACCGATCAGCAAGTGTCTCAAGAGCAGATCGATACGATTATGAAAAGTGCGATTTTTGCGCCGAGTGCTTTAAACAAGCAACCTTGGGAAATCCGAGTGATTCAGAATCCTAAGATTTTGGCAGAAATCAACCAGCGTTTTCTGAATTTTGCAGAAGGGAAAGAGATGCAGGGAAGTGCGGCTAAATATAAAGAACCTGGATTCAGTATTTTTCATCATGCGCCAACTTTAATCGTGATGGCAATTGATAAATCTAATCCAACCGCAAAGCTGGATGCAGGAATTTCTCTACAAAATATTCTTTTAAGTGCCCACGCGCTCAATTTAGGAACCTGTCCGTTGGGGTCTTTGGTCACGGCTTTAAATCTTCCGGAAAATCAGGATTTATTGAAATTATTAAATATTCCTGAAGGCTATGAAGTGGGAATTAATATCGCATTAGGCTATCCTGCCGAAAATCCTAAAGCACCGATTCGCTATTCCGAAAAGGTGAAAATTATAAAATAATTTTACCTATTATATTTACATTTTTCTACGAAAGGGATCTCTTTGAGGTCTCTTTTTATTTTAAATTTAACCGGAAATCAGCATCTCATAAAAAAGTTCTACTTTTTTCGATAAATAAATATTTTTTAAGGTGATTAGGGAGACTTTTCTGTTCATTTTCTTGCCTGAAATAGGGATTCCCACTAAATTTTCTTCATTTTTAATGGTGACATCTGCCATTATTCCATATCCAATATTCTTTTTAATTAATTCAATTTGAGTGGGATTGTCATTAACTTCCATAATGATTTTCAGATCAATTCCCTGCTCATTGGTGATAGACTGGAGGAAATTCCAGGTATTGAAATCTGTATTCTGAACAATTAATCCATATTGGCTCAATTCCTTCAGGGAAATACTTTTCTTTTGGGCAACAGGATTTTCCTTAGCGCTGATAAAACAGGTAGATGAGGTAAATAAATACTGTGAATGAAATATATTTTCATCAGGCTGCATATCAAATGTGATTAATGTATCGATTTGATCATTTTTAAGTTTATCAAGCATATCATTAGATGAACCAAAATGAACAATGATCTTGATATGAGGATATGTTTGATGAAAATTAATGATCACATTTTCTATGAAAGACCGAAAAGCAAATGTAACCCCAATGCGGAGTTCGCCGCTGTTGAGCTGCTTAAGATCGTGTAATGCTGCGACCGCATCTTTAGATTTTTGAATACAGTCTTTGGCGTAATGGTAAAAAACTTTGCCTTCCTCGGAAAGAGAAATATGTTTTCCGTTACGATGAAACAACAAAGTATTCAGTTCTGCCTCCAGCTGCATGATCTGTTGGGATAGCGTGCTCTGAGAAATGAAAAGCTGTTTCGAAGCATTGGTGAAGTTCATGGTCTCTGCCACTTTTACCATATACCGTAGTTGTCTGAGTTCCATATTTTATCGTTGAAAATTGATCCAGTCAAAGATAATTCTATAATCGTTACTACCGATAGGTTCTATCCAAAAAAAGAATTATGATCTATAATAAAACTGTCATAACTTAGTGTCTGCTAAAAGAAAGACTTTCCTTTTCATCAATATTAAAAAAAAGGATTGTATAATTTTTGAAGTAGTAAAAAATTAGTATTAAAACGCGATTAATCATCTTATAAAAATAAAATATGCAGACCCTAAAAATCGTTGCCCGCTTTGTGGTAACCAATGAAACGAAAGAGGACGTAAAAGCAAGTATATTAAAATGCGCTGAAAGTTCCCGAAAAGAAGAAGGAAATAATTATTATGATCTTACGGAGGAGGTTCAGAATCCGAATGTACTGGTGATCCTTGAAGAATGGAAGTCTCAGGAGGCGATTGATTTTCATAATTCAACGCCACATTTTAAGGAACTGATCAGCAGTATTTCAGGAAAAGCAGAAGTTTCCATTGATGTTTTAAAAACAATTAATCTTTAATTTATGTTATTTATTGTCAGATGCCAGGATAATGAAAATAAATTATCGATAAGGGAAAAATATACGGAAGAGCATAAAAAGTTTCTTGAAGCGTATAAAGACCATATTTTGGTTCCCGGAAGCTTACGTTTAGAGGTGGATGGTGCTGCCCAAGGTTCCATCTGGATTGTAGATGCAGAAACGAAAGAGCAGGTAAGGGAGATATGTAATCGGGATCCTTTTTTCATCAATGGATTAAGAAAATCTGTAGATATTTTCATCTGGAATAAAGTATTTCCTGAAACAAAGACATTGATTTAATTTTTTTCTTTTTCATCAATTTAAAATTAAAAAGAATATGTTCATCAAGAAAATTTTAACAATTATAATTACAGCAATCATGGTACAGGTACAAGCACAGTCCTTTTTAGAAGGAAAAGGGTGGACAGCCAGAAAAGTAGAATCAACCTATATTCTCAGCATTAAAGATAAGACAAGTATTCTGGATGCGCTGACAGATTTTGTAAAGACTCAGAAAATTCAGGCGGGACAAATTACTGGTATTGGTGCTGTAAATGAAGCTACGTTGAGGTTTTTTAATCCCGAAACAAAAAAATTTGTAGATAAAACCTTTAAAGAACAGATGGAAGTCACGAATTTAACGGGAAATATTTCTGAGATCGCGGGTGAGCCTCTTCTCCATTTGCATATTACCTTAGGTAAAAGCGATTATACAGCTTTAGCAGGGCATTTGCTGGATGCGAAAATTCGTGGTGCAGGAGAGATTTATATCAATACGATTGACAGTAAAATCAGTAAAACTAAAAATGAAGAAGTGGGACTTAATTTTTATGATTTTAAGCAATAAATGAAGCCCACAATTCAATAAAAAAGAGCAAAATAATTCAAATTTTGCTCTTTTTTATTGTATAGATTTACGTCAAACTTAATTAGAATTTCTATATTCCATAGGCGATACGCCAACTTTTTGCTTGAACAGACGTGTAAAATGCTGAGGATATTTAAACCCGAGCTCATAACCAATCTGGCTGATCGATTTATTGATGTCGAAGATTCTTTCTTTTGCTAAATTAATAACGTTCGTCTGGATATATTCCTGAGGAGAAACGCCGGTTTCTTTTTTGATCAGATCACCGAAATAATTGGAGGAAAGATTCAGAGCATCAGCACAATATCCAACCGATGGCAACCCAATGTTTTGCGGGCGGTCTGAAATGAAATAATCTTGCAAGAGCTTTTCAAATCGTTCTAAAATGCTTCTGTTAGGCGTTTCACGGGTAAGGAATTGCCGGTCGTAAAAGCGTTCGCAATAATTCAGGAACAGTTCAATATTGGCGGCAATCAGTTTTTTGCTGTGCTTATCAATGGTTTGTTCAAGTTCAAACTGAATATTATCAAAGCAATCCAAAATAATCTGTCTTTCTTTATTGGAAAGATGAAGAGCTTCATTCATTTTATAAGAGAAAAAGCCATAATCGTGAATATTTTTTCCTAAAGAAGTACCGTGAATCAGATCCGGATGAAAAATAAGAACATGCCCTTTAGGTTGATAATTAGACACTTCGTAGGCTATATCCCAAGCCTGTCCGGGACCTACAAAAACCAATGTTCCTTCCTGATAATCGTAATAATCCCGACCATAACGAATATCTCCACATACCACATCTTTCAGAAATACAGCATAAATTCCGAAATTCATTTTCACCTTCGTTCCTGCTTCCCATTTTCTGGGTGGGCATTTAGATAGATCCAATATGCTTACCAAAGGATGTAAAGTTTCGATTCCGCATGAAGTGTTATAATCACTTACTGAATTAAAATAGACGATCTCATTCATCATGACCAATTATTTACAGAACAAAATTACATATTATAAACAGTTAAGCCTCATGGTTTTATGAGAAACAGTAATATTGGTAAGGAAAGCAGTAATTGATATAAAAAACCTGAAACATTTCGTCAGGATTAACAATAGAATTAAAGTTTTTGGTTATTACATTAATTAATGTATTCTTTTTTGTAACTGATTGATAAAGAAAAATGTAGTAAATCTATTTTATGTCAAATTATTTCTTCGATAAATAGATAAGGCCTAAATGATAAAGTATATGATCTTATTAAAATAGAATGTCTAAAAAATATTTTATACCTTCGAATTAGGAATTATTTACATTCAATATTTCAAGATGAATGAATAATTTTCTACGATGCTAAATTCAGATTCATGCGAAATTTTAAAATACTGACTTCCATTCTTTGCTTGTACTCAGCGACATTATTTTCTCAACATTATAAAACTTCAACAACCGTTTTGCAGGGAAAAGATTTTCCTAAAGTTGACGAAAAGGGAAATGCGAAGCTAAAGGTTTATTTTCCTGAAGCAAAATCTGTTGTTTTGGAAGGCGGAGACGGAATGAAAAATGTACAATCTTCCATTACAAAAGATAAAGACGGATTTTGGAATATTTCCACTTCACCTATTGATGTCGGTTTTCATTATTATTGGTTTAATGTAGATGGAAAACGCACGAATGATCCCAACACAGAACTTTATTTTGGATACGGGCAGCCGACAAGCGGAATTGAAATTCCGTCGGGAGAAAATTTCTTCTTTAAAAAGAAAGTGAAGCATGGAAAGATTGTTGATGATCATTTAGATTCAAAGATCACGTTAGGAAAAAGAAATTTTAAAGTTTATCTTCCACCCAATTACGGAAAGAAGAAAATGCCTGTTTTATACCTGTATCATGGGACCGGAGAAGATATTACGGGTTGGGAAAAGCAAGGCTATATTATGAATATTCTCGACCATCTTTTTGATGAAAATAAGGCTAAAGAAATGATCGTCGTCATGGATTACGGCGTAGCATTGAATCCTGAAGAAGAAAAATTACCGGATAATTCTGAAAGAACTGTGCTTTCCGCTAAAAATCTGGAGAAAATCGTAATGCAGGAACTGATTCCTTATATCGAAAGTAAATATTCTACCAATAATAAAAAAGCGATTGCCGGACTGTCCCGTGGAAGTTATCAGGCGATGCTGATCGGTTTAAATCATCCTGAAATATTCTCCGCGATTGGTTCGTTCAGTCCTGTGATTTATGGAGGCGACAATAATGAACCTTTTAAAGAACTTTCTATTAATAATTTACTAAAATCAAAACAAAAACCTCTGTTTTTTCTGGGAATCGGTGAAAAAGAAGATCCAAGGTTTTTAGATTTTAATAAAACAATTACCGATTATCTTGATCAGAATAAATATCCATACACTCAGTATCATTCGCCACAAACCTATCATGAATGGCTGACTTGGAGGAGATGTCTTTATCAGTTTGCACAGCTTATTTTTAAATAAATTCGAAGATAAAATAAAAATAATCCGTTCCAATTTTGAAACGGATTATTTTGTAATTCTTTAGTTAAAATAAAATGAAAAAGTTTCTCTGAAAATCAGAATTATTTAATTTCAGGAAGTGTAAAGGGTTTGTCATATAATAAGTTAACAATATTTTTAATAAAATCTTCTTTCTTTATTCTTTCGCCGTTTGTGGTATAAGCAATTGAAATATCTGCCTCTTTGTTGTAAATAAGAAGGGCATGGGAGCCCAACGTATCGCCTCCGTGTCCGTAATAGATGATGCCGTCAAAATCCCAAACGGCAATACCTCTTCCCCAACTTTCTTTTCCTGAAATAGGGATCATCTGCTCTAATGATGATTTTTTTAGAATCTTGTTATGAAATAAGTTGGTCATAAAAATGTTAAGATCATAAGGCGTCGAAGCGATGTCTCCCACACCAATTACATTAAAGAAATTAATATCTTTTTTTAGAAGATTCCATGAATTATTTTCATAAATATAAGGCAGGAATATATTTTTAGGATGCAATTGTACTGAAGCTAAATTTTTTAATCCGAGTGGCGCAGATATTTCAGTTTCTATAAGTGTATGAAAGGGTTTTTGACGTTTCTTTTCTAAAATTTTTGTCAATAAATAATACGCTGTATTAGAATAAGCCACTTGTTCACCCGGTTCAAAACGGCTTCCCTGCTGGATAATTAAATCCATAATTTCCTTGTCGCTTACTTTTTCTGTAACCCAAACTTCTCCTTCTTTTACCACGTAGCTACCCAATCCGCTGGTATGCTCCAACATATTTTTGATGGTTATTTTGTCGGAATTGGGAATTTTAGGATAAAATTCTGAAAGTTTGTCTTCTAAGCGTAACTTTTTTTCTTCGATAAGCTTAAAGATCAAGGTTGCAGTAATCATTTTGGTGACAGAACCTATCTGATATTTCGTATTGCTGTTAAAGTATAATCCGGGGATATTTTTTTGTCCAAAATTCTTTGTGTATACTTCTTGACCATTTTTGAAGATGGATAAACTTCCGATTCCCAGATTTTTAGCTTCAATAGAGGTAAAATAATTATTTAATTTTTCAGCATCAATCTTTTGGGAAAAGAAAAAGCTGGAAATAAATATACACAGCAAAGTAATTTTAGTTGTCATGATCTAGTTTTTTGTTTAAATGATGTTTATATAACAATCGAATCATCGCATTTGTTACCTCATTTTATAGGTTTTGAAATTAGTATATTTTTTTTGTAAAATATTGAATTTCATTAATTTTTATCAATTAGTATGTTTTTAATTCTTGCCGAAGGTTTCTCAATCACAAATCGGTAGAAAATACTCACAATGATGCATAAACAAAAGCAAATCGTGACTGTTAAAGTAGTGGAAGAGTTAATATTGTTTTTCTCTAAAAATAATTGAATAAGATGAATTATTCCTTTATGAGAAAGGTAAATTGAATAGGAAAGGATGGCGAGTTGTGAGGTGAAATAATTTCTTTTTCTACCTAAAAAAGAGGATGTTGAAATGGCTCCCAATAATAAAATTCCATAACTGATGGCAACAAAAGTAAATCCCAAAACAGATGCTTTTTCTGAATATTGATCTCTGCAAAACCACAGTGAAAAAGTAATTAATAATATTCCTAAGGCTAAAAAGTAATTTCCGTTTTTATTGATAATTGCTTTAAATTTTAAATTAAACTGATAAAAATAACCAATAAGCACTCCAATGGCTAAACCATCAAATCGGGTATAGGTTGGATAATAAATTTTCATATACCATTCTTTCCAGAAATCAGAGGTTTCGAGATTGGGAACTATATATTCGTTCCATGAAAAATACCGTAATGAAATTGAAATTCCAATCAAAAGCAAAGTTCCGAAAGGCAGATAATAAATCCGTTTTATTTTAATGAAAATCAAAAGTAAAACAGGAAGCAGAAGATAAAACTGTTCTTCAATACAAAGCGACCATGCATGTGAAAAAGTTCCTTTTTCAATCACGTTCAATCCGTAATTTTGAGTAAAAGAAATAAATTTCCAAACCGAAGGCAGCGCTTCTCTTTCTCTGAAAATGGGAAAGCAAAAATAGAGCATCAACGTAAAGAAATAGGGCGGAATAATTCTGAAAAACCGCTTGATGAAAAATGTTTTTAAATCTATATTTTGATGTTCTTTTATTTCTCTGAATAATTGATTTGAAATCAAAAAACCACTCAAAACAAAAAATAAATCCACACCCGTCCAGCCGATCCAGCCTATTGTATCGATCCATTCAGGATGCTTGAACATTCTGTAATGATATAAAAGTATCAGGATAATTGCCAACGCGCGTAAATGATCGAGTCCGTAGAATTTGTCTTTTTCCATTCTTTTTTACACGAAATTCCTGTTATTTCAAATTGAAAGAGATAGAATGATGTGGAAAGTCCTATTTTGAGTGTAGAGAGCAATTATTTTCATATACATTCCAAAAACGGTTATTAATATTCAGTTTTATGTATTTTAGATACATTTTACCATCATAAAGTTTTTAATTTCTATTTTTGAATATCGTGGATTATACATCAAAGAGGAATATCAAAAAAGAAATTGGTTATCAGGCAGTATTTTGGATATCATTGCTGATTTTTGGACTTGCCCGAAATTATGGTGAACATGAGCAGCCCAATTTTAAAGAAATCTTTTATTACGACCTTTGTCACTGGATTTTTCAGATTATTAGCGCAAATTTTATCTACTTTGTATTGATCCGAAAATATTTTGATCACAGAAAATACCTACATTTTTCATTCTTCTTTCTGATAAGTAATTATTTTTTAGGGATTTTCAACAGAATTTTCATTGTTTATCTGGCGGAACCTTTGTTTGTAAATTATCCACAAGACAACTTTATTTCAATTTTTATAGACGTGAAATATCTTTTGTTTCATTATATTTTTCCTATTCTTTCGGGTTCGTTTATTTTTATTTCGATCATGTATGTTTTTCGGTATCAGAATGAAAAGCAAACTGCAATTCAGCTTCAAAAAGAAAAAACGGAGTTGGAATTGAAGGCATTAAAGTCTCAGCTACACCCACATTTCCTATTCAATACGCTGAATAATATTTACTCACTATCGATCATTGATCCTTCAAAAACCTCACAATCTATCGAGCGACTTTCAGATATTTTAGATTATACGCTGTATAAAGGGCAGAAAAGGCTGGTTGCCATTACCGAAGAGATGAAAATGATCCACGATTATATTGAGCTTGAGAAATTACGTTATGATAATCGTTTAAAAATAAATGTCTTGGAAAATTTGAGTTTTCCGGCATATATTCCGCCTTTATTGTATCTTTCTTTAGTTGAAAATGCTTTTAAACACGGAGCCCAAAAGACAAGTGGAGAGATTGAGATTAATATTTCGATAGACACGAAAACGGATGTTGTTATTTTTAAAGTTGAAAACTCAAAATTTACTAAACAAGATCATGAAAAATCCAGAATTGGATTAGAAAATGTGAAAAAACAACTCGAATTATATTATAAAAATAACTATTCTTTAGCCATCAACGAAAAAGAAGATAAGTTTAGCATTGAAATTATAACTCCACGAAATGAAGATTAAATGTATTATTATAGATGATGAACCGCTGGCCGTAAAATTGCTTGAAAATCACATTTCTAAGATCAGCGAATTGCAACTTGTGGCTACCGGAACCAATGCTATGGAGGCTTATAAAATTCTGCAAACTCAGCAGGTAGATTTGTTGTTTTTAGATATTCAGATGCCAAATTTAAATGGAATAGATTTTTTGAAATCATTGAAGAGTAAGCCTCAGACCATATTTACCACCGCATTTCGGGATTATGCTTTGGAAGGTTTTGAATTGGAAGCTGTTGATTATTTGCTAAAACCGATCACTTTTCAGCGATTTTTCCAATCGGTTGATCGGGTTCTCAGAAACAAGGCAAAAGATCATGAAGAAGATTTTGTTATTGTTAAAGTGAATGGTTTTAACCGAAAAATAAAACTTGACGAAATTATTTATTTTGAAAGTCAGGGTAATGATATTAGAATTATTTTGGGTGATGAAAATTTTCTGGCTTCAAAAATATCCATTGCGGAGTTGGCTGATCGTTTACAAAATAAAGGTTTTGTGAGAATTCATCGTTCATTTATCATCAATTCAAAATGGGTAAGCGCGATCAATAATAACGAAATTTTATTAGAACAATTTACAATTCCCGTAGGAAGAAGTTATAAAAATGAGTTTGATCGTTTTGTGAAAATTTTTCTTGAAAAAAGGTTGTTTTAAAATTTAAACCTCAGAAAAACGAAAACCTATCCCATGTAGATTTTCAATCAACACATTGTCTTCATTCGCAAATACCTTGCGTAATCTAGAAATAAAAACATCCAGACTTCTTCCCATAAAATAATCATCATCACCCCAAATTGCTTTCAAAATATCCTGTCTTTTCAAGACGGTATTTTTATGTTTGATGAAATATAGAAGAAGGTCAGATTCTCTTTGGGTAAGCGTTATGGTATTTTGATGATCTTTTAAGGTGTAATTTTTTGGATCAAAATCATATTTTGAAACCTTATAAGTGGAAGGAAAAGATTCCGTTTTTTTAGATCTTTTTAGAAAAACTTCAATTTTTAAAACCAGTTCTTCAATGCTGAATGGTTTTACAATATAATCATCAGCTCCAATTTTCAGTCCTTTTATCCGGTCTTCCTTCAATGTTTTTGCTGAAATAAAAATAATAGGAACTTCAGAATTTTTGCTGCGGATTTGTTTGGCGACTTCAAAACCGTTGATTTCTGGCATCATAATATCCAGCAGACAAATATCAAAACTTTGTCTGCCAAATGCTTCCAGGGCAGATCTTCCATCCGAATAATGATTGATTTGATAGTAGTTTTCCAGGCTGTCCTGAATAAGAAAAGCAATCGTTTGATCATCTTCGGCGTATAAAATTTTAGATTTTTCCATGGGTTTTGCATTAAAAATTAAGACGGAAAAAATAGAGTAGTGTTGATTCCCTGATCGCTGTTATTTTCAACAGAAATTTTCCATTGATGTTGCTGAACAATCTTTTTTACATAAAATAATCCCAGCCCGAAACCATTTACCTCATCACTTTTTGCCGTTTTCACGCGGTAAAATTTATCAAAAATATAAGGGATATTCTTAGCAGGAATCCCCATTCCGTTGTCTTTAAACTTTAAATATAAGCCTTTTGAATCTTTTAATAAAGAAATAATGATTTCCGGACTGGTTTCGCAATATTTAATTGAATTTTCCAGAATATTACAAATGATATTGTTAAAGTGAAATTCATCCGCCTGAATCGAAATATTTTCTGGAATTTCGAGGATAATTTTAGTCTTTTCATTTTTTTGCTGAATATTTTCGGCAATGTTTTGAATGAAAGGAAATAATACGATTTTTTGAGGTTTTAAAGATAATCCCGAAGCATCATTTTTGGCGATATTCAATATTTTTTCGATGTGGTCATTCAGCTTAAAACTTTGGTTGATAATGATGGAAGTATAGGTTTGCAACTTCGGATTTTCCTTCACCGATTCCTGTTTATTCAATGCTTCTGAAGCCAAAAGAATGGACGATAAAGGCGTTTTAAATTCATGGGTCATATTATTGATAAAATCCCTTTGCAGCTCTGAAAATTTCTTTTGCTGAATGATAGTGTAAATAGAATACACATACACTGCCAGAATAATGATCAGGGCAAAGGTCAGCAAATACCAGAAGCGTAATGAACTGATTAAATAGCTCGTTTTATCCGGAAAACTGATGGAAAAATAATAGACGAGATTTTTATGCTTAGGAAATTTGATCTCTTTATTTTTTGGATTTTTCTGATTAGGAGAAACGTATTTTCCGTAGATCATCCGGTCACTTCTGCAATTATACAAAGCATATACATAATTGGTATTGATCTGAACACGATTAAATTCTGTTTTAAGGTAATATTCCAAAACCGTGGGATGAATTTCATTGTTTACATTCACCAGATAATAATCATTGGCAATATTCTGTACCGGATTTTCGGTGAATGTGGCCTCGCCGGAAAGCTTTTCAACAACTTCCATCAACGCGATGTTTACCTTTTGGTTAAACTTCTGATTTTCGATGTTATAGGCCTGCTTCGTCCATAAAAGCTGCGCAATCAGAATCCCAACAATCGCCAGAAGTCCGAGAGTAATGATGATATTAAGCCTTTTTATTTTCATTCGTGAGGCAATATTATTTAAAAAAATCTATTAATCATATGCGTTAACAACTTATTAACAAATGTTTGAAAGCGCTTAACAACTCGTATCACGCAACAGCTTTACATTTGTTACATCAACAATAAACAATCGGTTTCAATAATTAAAATGTACAATTATGAAAAATTTAAAAATTACGGCACTTTTGGCTGTTTTGGCGTTTTCTCCATTTTATGCCAACGTTATTTCTGAGGCTCCATCTTTTGCAAAAGTGGTTGCAGATGCGATTAAATGGAATAAAGAATCTATCGATGTTGGAAATATCCCTCAGGGAAAACCAAAATTGATTCGTTTTGAATTTACCAATACCACTTCAAAACCTATTATCATTCAGAATGTGGCTCCATCTTGCGGATGCACAACAGCGGATTACACGAAAACTCCGATTCAACCCGGTAAAAAAGGATTTGTAGAAGCGAGCTATAATGCAGCAGCTGCGGGAGCATTTATGAAGACGGTAAACGTTACAACCAGCGAAAGCAAAAGCCCAAAAACACTTTCTTTCAAAGGAGTGGTGATCTAAGATCTTATTTAAATTTTTACTATTTACAGTTACAAAGTAGGGCTATCTCATGGAGGTAGCTTTTTTTGTTTGAAAAACTGATCGGAGGTTTTGCAGATTGTCTATTGTTAAAACTTAATTACAGATCTTGAACACGAAAAACTCAAAGTCCTTTTACAGCTAATCGTTTGAAGGTTCACCAAGCCATTTGACTCCGTCGAAATATCATTCATCGACTGAAAGGAGATAATCTTCGATTTCACTTATAAGAGATTAAAACGATTAAGCAATAAAAAATATCAACAGGAACATTTGTGTATTCGTGGCAATCACTAACCCATTTTCACTGACATTTCGGACAAATCCCGCTTACAATAAAATTATAATCTTCAACAATAAATTCTTTCGGAATATCAATCTTCGGAACTACATTTTCAATACACGTCACCGAATTGCACTTTTTACAATTAAAATGCAGGTGATTATGATTGTGATGATCTTTTTCGCAATCGTGACATTTAGCATAATTTACAACGCCGTCTATATTTACAATTTTATGAATTTTTCCTTCCTCTTCAAGGCGATCCAAAACACGGTAAATCGTAACTCTATTGCATAAATTCGATAATTTCTCCTGAATATTATGATGAGATAAAGCCGTCTCAGAGTCATTAATTAAGTTTAATATCTCGGTTTTAGCCTGGGTATTTCTGGTTTGTTTCATTATTTTAATGCAACAATGTTGCGTTATTTGGATTTTCTGTTTACTTTTGCAACAAAGTTACAATAAGAAAATTAAATCATCTATTTTATGAAGTCAAAAATTTTGGATGCAGTAGGTGTGTCAGCAGCGGTTTTATGTTTGATTCATTGTGTTGTTTTTCCTCTGTTAATGGTTATTCCATTCGGATTGTCACATAATCCTTATATCGATCTCGCTTTCCTTTTCATCGGAGCAATCGTTGTTTGGCGAATCACGCGACAGGTAAGATCAAAACGTTTAAAAGGTTTATTCTGGTTCTCAATTATCTTAATTTCCATTTCGGTTTTTGCCGATTTGATCTTTGAAGTTCACCTTCCTTTAATCTACATCGGAGCTGCCGGATTGATTTCGGCACATATCATCAACTTTAGAAATCACAAACATTAATTTAGAAAAATGATAATAAATAAACTACCGGTTACCGTGCTGAGCGGGTTTTTAGGAGCCGGAAAAACAACTTTACTAAACCATATTTTGCACAACAAAGAAGGGCTGAAAGTAGCTGTGATCGTGAATGATATGAGCGAGATAAATATCGATGCCAGATTGGTTGAAAGCCAGAATACATTGTCCCGAACCGAAGAAAAATTGGTGGAAATGAGCAATGGCTGCATTTGCTGTACTTTAAGGGAAGACCTTATGGTTGAAGTAGAAAGGCTGGCTAAGGAAAAACGGTTTGACTATCTTTTAATAGAAAGTACAGGCATCAGTGAACCAATTCCCGTAGCACAGACTTTTTCTTTTATTGATGAAGAAAATGGGATCGATCTTTCGAAGTTCAGCTATGTGGATACCATGGTGACTGTAGTTGACTGTTTTAATTTCGAAAAAGATTTCGGAACCTGTGAGCTTTTAAAAGACCGCCATCTTAGCGATATTGAAGGCGATAACCGAACGATCGTTAATCTCCTGACCGATCAGATTGAATTTGCGAATGTTATTATTCTCAATAAAACCGATCTTGTAGATGCCGATACTTTAGGATTTTTGAAAGCAGCCATTCAGAAATTAAATCCTGATGCTAAAATCATCCATTCAGAATTCAGTCAAGTAGACCCTAAAGAACTTCTCAATACCGGTCTTTTTGATTTCGATAAAGCGCAGGCTTCCGCAGGCTGGCAAAAAGAACTTGAATCTGAGCATCATACCCCGGAAACAGAAGAATATGGAATCGGCTCGTTTGTTTTCAGAAATAGCCGACCTTTTCATCCGCTCAGACTTTGGGACTACCTCAGCAAAAATTATCCTCAGGGTGCGTTAAGAGCGAAAGGACTGTTCTGGCTGGCTTCAAGACCTCATGACGCATTGAATTTTTCTCAGGCGGGAGGATCTTTCCGTTTGGAAAAAGCCGGAGTCTGGTGGTGCAGCATGCCGATGAACCAAAGGGTTCAGTATGGATCTTTCATTGAAAATCAATCGTATATAGAAGAAAGGTGGGATAAAAATTGGGGTGACCGGATTAATGAATTGGTTTTTATTGGTCAGGATTTAGATAAAGAACAAATGTTACATGATTTAAAAACTTGCCTTATTTCTGAATTAGAAGCCAAAATGATGAAAGAAGGAAGAAATTTTGAAGATCCTTTTCCTCAAAATATTTAGAATAAATTTCACAATTAATTAATGCAACTTAGTCTCATTAGTTATTGTCTTTGCATTAACTTTGAACATTAGATTTTTATTATGGACAGACGCAAATTTTTAAAAGGATCGGCAATGTTATCCGGTTTATTGACTATAAATCCGCTTGATTTATTTGCCGGAAATACCAAAGCTATTCCTTCAGACTCAAAAAAAGCTAAGAATATTATCTTCATGGTAAGCGACGGGATGAGTTTGGGAACTTTGAGCATGGCAGATCTTTATTCCAGAAATATCTTGGGGAAACCCAGTCATTGGATGAACCTGTACCATACCGGAAAAGTAAGCCGAGCTTTGATGGATACGGCATCTGCGAGTTCTATTGTGACCGATTCGGCGGCGGCAAGTTCAGCTTTTGGCGGTGGCGTAAGGGTGAAAAACGGGGTTCTGAATGTGGGTGCAAATGGAGAACGATATACTCCGATCTGGCAAAAATTTAAAAAAGCGGGTAAAAAAGCGGGTTGTGTGACAACGGTTACGATCACGCATGCAACGCCTGCTGGTTTTTGCATTAATTCCGACAGCAGAAATGCAGAACCCGAAATCGCTGAAATGTATCTTGAACAGGGACTCGATGTAATGATGGGCGGTGGTGATGAATTCTTTAATCCTGAAAAAAGAACCGATCGTAAAGATGTTTATAATTCATACAAACAAAAAGGATATCAGGTTTTAAAAACCAAAGCTGATCTTGCGAATTCTAAAAAAAGCGGAAAGGTTTTAGGTGTTTTCAGCTCGGGTGCGTTGCCTTATACGGTTGATCGAAATAATTTGTCGGATCTTCAGGGAAGTCCAACTTTGGCAGAAATGGCGGGCGCGGCCATTGAGCAGATGAAAGATCATTCGGAAGGTTTCGTTCTTCAGGTGGAAGGCGGAAAGGTAGACTGGGCAGCTCATGCGAATGATATTTCAGCATTAATTCATGATCAGTTGGCTTTTGATGAAGCGGTAAAAACAGTTTTAGACTTTGCTGAAAAAGATGGTGAAACGCTTGTCATCATTACGACAGATCACGGAAATGCCAATCCGGGAACAATCTATGGTGCTGATGCAACTTCGAAATTCAACAGTATTTCAAATTATAAATACTCCAATGAATATGTGTTGAATTCTATTAAATCAGATTTTAACCTTCAACAAATTAAGGACTGGATCTATGAAACCAACAAAATACGATTGAGTGATGAAGAAGGAAAGCATTTGCTTGATTTTTATTTAGGTCTTGAAAAGCATGAATCGGGATTGTATAATTACAAAAAACTACCTTACAAAGCTTTCTCGGATATGCAGCAAAAGCATAATAATGTTGGCTGGATCAGTATGGATCATTCCGGAGATTATGTAGAAGTGGCGGCTTTTGGTCCGGGTAAAGAATTGTTGCCTTCTTTCGTGAAAAATACAGATTTGCATCAATTGTTGCTGAAAGCTTCAAAAATTTAAGGAAAATCGAATACGAAATATGTAATCATATTATTTTGACTTGCTAAAACTGGCAAGTCAAATTTTTTTTAAGCTTAAAAGTTCTTAATACCAATCATTTTTAAAGCAGCAGCGCTTAGATAAATATCCTGATCCGTTAAAGATTCCACATCTTTAAAAGTTGAGCACAGCATATCCTGTTTATTGAATGATAACTCAATTGCCGGATTGTACCTGGCGACAATTCTCACCACGGAGTAGCCGTTGTAGGCAACCTCAAAGCCTTCGAACAGGCATTTTTTCTCTGCTTTTTTATATAAATTATATTCGCCGAAAGAACTACTTGCATCGTGATCATCACTATTGTGTTTTATCGATTTCCAGCTCGTATAATTTTGCGGTTGTTTCAATGGTGTCCCATCGGAACCAATAGGAACAAACATTCCGAGTTGCAGGTCTTTTTTCAGAAATTGTGCGTAATTGATCATTAAATTAAGGGTCTGCAAATCGGCATATCCTTCATTAGAATAATAATCAATCACAAAAGTGGTCATAGGGATAAGCTTATAGAAAGCATTATTTGGCATATATAGAGTTCTTATTTCAAAACGCAAATATACAGGTTTGTACTTTTGGAATATCTCTAAATTAGGGGGAGGATCTCATCATGCGTTATCTAAACAGCCAAGGCCGTTTAAACTATTTCCGGCTATTAGGGCAGCTCATTATTCTTTTCTAAACGAAAATCTCTGGTATGCATTATACAAAGTAATGAAGCATGAAAGCCACACGATGGCATCATGTGGCATGTAGGGAGAAAATAATCCGGTTCAGAAAAATTACGATTAAAAAATCTTCTATTTTAAAATCATGACCGGTTTATTGATATTTTGATAGATAGCCTCTGTTACACTTCTATTCATTAAATAATACAGAAAACTGTGTTTTCCGGGCAGTGCAGTAATGATATCGACAGGATGCTCGGCAACAAACGACGAAATTCCTTTAATCGTATGAGGATCTTGCGAATAATAAATACTTGTAGAAATATCTGCAAAATTGTTGAAAATATATTTTTCGAGTTCCTGTTGCTTTTCCTGATCTAAATTTTCGTCTTTTTGGTAAATATGAAGCAGGCTAAGTTTTAAATGATTAATCTGAAGTCTTTCTTTAAATTTAGAAATCCTCTCTAGTTTGCCGATCTGGGTTATATCACAAGGAGCCAAAACGTTTTCAACTTTCGTGTAATGGTGATTATTAGGAATAATTAACGTTCTGATGGGGCTCGTTCTGGCAATTTCCACTATATTTTCTGAAACCAGGCTATCATCATTTTCATCATGTAAACCGGCACCCAAAACAATCAGTTCCACAGACGGATTTTCCCTTATAGATTCGTTGATGGTACGAAGAATGGAGGATCTGCTTAAGACAGTCGAAACGGTCACATCGGATGCTATTTCTTTTATGATCAAGCTTAAATTTCGCAATAAAGCTTCCGTATCTACCCGCACACTGTTAACATGATCTTCTGCAACTACAGAATACGGATCTGCGATATGAAGATAATCAAACATTGATTCATTGGAAACCATCAGCAAAATAATATGTTCATAAGCATACTGCTTTGCCCAGTTTGCTGCAAATTTTACAGCATTTTGGGTGGTTGCGCTTGCGTCTACGGGAATTAATATTGTTCTCATTTCAGTTGATTTTATAATTGCTCTAGATTATTTGTCATTTTTTTGATCAGGTCAAAAGCCTTTTTTATATCACTTTTTCTCGCGTCTCCGGCAGCCTGTTTATATAATTCCAAAATCCACGGATATACTCTTCCCATGACCTCGCTGCCTTTTTCGGTAAGGTAGATTTTTTTATTTCTGCGGTCTGTATGGTCTTCAGTTCTTACCACCAGTCCACGATGTACCAGATTATTGATGAGGTAGGTGACACTCGATTTATCCTTGCTGATCCGCTTAGCGATTTCCTGCTGATTGATACCGTCATTTCCCCGCCATATCAAACCTAATATTTCAAGCATTTCGTAGGAAAATGAAGCATCATATTCATTAATTTTTTCCTGTATCTTCTGCCTGAGCCTGGTCTTCATTTCTGTCATGGCAAAACCAAGACTCAGAGCCAGCTCGTCAGTATTGTCTTTTTCCTTTACCATGTTTTATATTTTGTTTTTCCTCTACCAAATATACCGAAAATTAGTTTGAATTAAAACTAATTAAAGACGATATTTTAAATACTTATTCATCTTCCCGTTAAAACTTTGGAAATATCACCTCCGGGGTTCATTTTACATTTTTTACGGGACAGATACAGAAAGAAAGGAAAATTAATATGTTTGAAAATAATCATTATTAAAGGGATTATAATTAAATTTGTTCTGAAACTGAAAATAAATGTTTGAAATCTTTCTAAAATACCTTACCGACAAAATAGAACTTTCTGATCAGGAAATCCAATTGATAGAATCTGTCTGTAAACCGAAAAAACTCAGAAAAAAACAATTCCTTTGTCAGGAAGGCGAGGTGTGGCATTATAATGCTTTTATTTGCCGCGGATTGGTAAAAACATTTTCTATTGCTGAAAACGGTTCCGAACATATCATCAATTTCGCTCCTGAAAATTACTGGACGGGTGATCGCGAAAGCCTTACCAACGGAACTCCATCCCGTTTAAACATCGACGCTATCGAGCCAACTGAATTAATCTTGATTGAAAAAGCAGACTTCGAAAAGCTATGTTCTGAAATTCCTCAGCTTAATCAAATGGTGAATCAGATCATTCAGAAAAGCTTTATTGTTTCCCAAAACCGTATTTTAGCAAATATCAGCTATTCAGCGGAAGAGAAATACAGCAATTTTCTCGAAAAATATCCGAATATCGTTAACAGAATACCTCAACACATGATTGCTTCATACATTGGTATTACTCCCGAAACCCTTACCAGACTGCGTAGAAACATGGTGAAGAAATAGTAACTACGAATTTCATTGATATTTGTTTGGATTTTTTTCAAGCTTTAGTCAATGGAAGAGGAGTGTTTGTTACCTCATCTTTGTCTTATTCAAAAACAATTAAAAATTTAATATAATGAAAAAGACAGTTTTTATCACAGGAACAAGTACAGGATTCGGAAAATTAACAGCCGTAACATTAGCAAAAGCAGGATATACAGTTATTGCAGGTATGCGTGGGATTTCAGGCAAAAATGAAACCGCAGCCAAAGAACTGGAATCTCTTCCCAATATAGAAGTCGTGGAAATCGACGTTACAGATGATCATTCTGTGACGAATGCTTTCGAAAATGTGTTGCGAAAACATGGTAAAATAGACGTGTTGGTCAACAATGCTGCCGTTTCAGGATCGGGATTGTTGGAAGCTTATAGTCTGGACAAGATCCGCCAGATGTTTGAAGTCAATTTTTATGGAGTTATCAGAACGTATCAGGCGGTATTGCCTTCTATGAGGGAGCATAAAAACGGATTGATTATCAATATCACTTCCGGAGCAAGTGCTCATACTTCACCTTTTATGATTCCTTATTTTGCCTCAAAATTCGGGGTGGAAAGTATTACCGAAGGTTTGCAGGATGAGCTGAAACAGTTTAATATCGAAAATGTTGCCATTCAGCCGGGAGTTTATCCTACAGAAATGAACACGGGAGCAAAAGCCGGAGTGAATGCCGATAAACCTGAGATTGGCAAAGAATATGATCCGATTGCTACAGAGCAATTCAATGCGGTTGGTGCTGCTTTATTTGGAAAAATGAAGGAGTTTAACATGAATCCTCAAACCATAGCAGACGGAATATTAGAACTTATCGAGATGAAGGATGGTTCGCGCCCTTTACGTTTTCCGCTGGATGCTTTTGCTCAGGGAACCGATCTGGAATTTATCAATGCTAGAGCCGAAATGAAAGCCAAATGGCTTGCAAAATATAGCGAATAATTAGATTTTTCAATAATAATTAAAAGGATGGAATGTTTGTATTTCATTCTTTTTTGTTTTTAAACGAATTCTTTTTAGTTTTCTGTTTGAAACTTTTTGACTTTGTGAAGTTGTGGTTCAGAAGATTTCTGATTCTATTTTATTTTTTTAGGAGCTATTTCCCGCTTTCACTACTCGCTTTTTTACAGTTTAGGCTCGGCGGCGAAGCCGCCGAGCCTAAACTGTAAAAAGAGCTCAAACATGCCGTTCAATCGGGGCTAAAAAGAAGTCATAAATTCAAACCCTATCCATTTCATTGACATTTGTTTGCTTTTTTTTCAAGCTTTTATCAATGGAAGAAGACCTCAAATTGGCTGAAATTTGCTTTATCAAAATAACAAAACAACAAAATAAAAAATAAAAAGATGAGCAATTTAAAAAAACAAATCAAAGCCAACGCAACAGCAGTAGCAAGCGCATTACTATTATCAACAGCCGTTTCTCAGGCAGATGCACAACAAAAAGCAGGAATTTTGGGAATCGATCATGTGGGAATCAACGTTCCGAATATGAATCAGGCAGTGAACTTTTTTACAGATGTTTTAGGTTTTTCAGCGGTAACCACTTTAGGTCCGATTCCTTTGGATGATGCCTGGAAAAAATCAAATCACATGCAGCCAAAAACAGGTCCGGTAACCATCAAAATGGTAAAAGCAGGAACAGGAGCCAACATCGAACTTTTCGAATATCAGGATAATAAAGGAAGCGATCAACAACCGGGAGGAGATGACATCGGAGCTAGCCATGTTGCTTTTTATACCAATGATATCAGCAAAAGTGTAGAATATCTTAAAAGTAAAGGTGTACAATTTTTAGGAGAACCATTTTTAATGCCGTCCGGTGATACAGAAGGGGAGAGTTGGGTGTATTTTGTGACACCCTGGGGTTCAAAAATGGAGCTGGTTTCTTATCCAAACGGAAAAGGTTATGAGAAAAAAAATCCGGCAACGATTTTATGGTCACCTAAAGATGTTGCTGAAAATCAAAATCAATCAGATTCAAAACCGCTTTCAGAAGCTGAAATAAAATCTTTGGTAGAAGGACATTTAGCCATCTGGAACGAAAAAGATCCTAAAAAACGTGAGTCTTTAATGGCAAAAGTATACGCTGATACTATCGAAATGGTAGACAGCCATTTTGTAGCAGTTGGGCACAAAGAAATCAACGGTTTTGTAGATGGATTGCAGCAGAAAAGTCCTCAATCTAAATTTTCACACATCAAAGCGATAGACGTTAATCATAACATTGCAAGATTGTACTGGCAAAACGGAACGCCCGAAAAACCGGATGCCGTAACCGGAATGGATCTCTTCGTTTTTGAAAACGGAAAAGCTGTTAAACTATATGTTTTTGTGGACAACAAATAATAAATTCTCTTATTTCCTAATAAAAATTAATCAAACTCAACTTTTGAGTCTATTTAAATATTCCAAAATCAATATTTATTTTTTGACGCAAAGATTTTATTTAAAGACTTAATTATTTAAGTGAGCAAAGAAGAATCAACAAGTTGATTTACTGAAGCTATATTTTCAAGCTTCGCGAAGCAAATTTTATTTGCCTTTGCTTTCTAAAAATAATGGATAAAATTGAATTAAAACTTTGCGTTTAAAAAAATAGAATAATAAAAATTTTAATCAAACTTAATCTTTAACATTTAAAATAAAATATTATGAAAGCATCAGTAATCAATCAAAATTCAGCCAACGAAACATTAATTCGTGAATTGTACAGAGTGGCAGAAATTCAGGATTCCAAAGCATTTGTCGAACTTTTTGCAGAAGACGGTTATTTCTGGGATGTCTCCGCCGGAACTAAATATTATGGTGAAGATATCGGTAAAACTGTGGATGTGTATGCAACGGCATTTCCGGATATGCACAGAGAATTGTACGATTTATATGTGTTGGAAGACGAAAATACGGTTGTGGTAGAACTTTCTCTGAACGGAACGCATAAAGGCCCTTTACAGCTTCCTTCCGGAACGATAGAACCAACAGGAAAAACCATCGAAGTGCCTTGTTGTGATGTCTTCAAAATCGAAAACGGAAAAGTAAAATCTTTCCACTGTTATACTGCCGGAACGATTCTAATGGGACAACTGGGATTGTTTTAATTTGTTGGAAGCCTGAAGTCAGAAGCTGGAAGAATAAACAGTTTGAATGTTAACTTCCAGCCTCTAGCTTCCATCTTCCAGCCATACAAATTCACGTAATCAAATAAAATTCATGGAAAATATTACAGAACTTCTGAAATGGAGATACGCCACCAAAAGAATGAACGGAGAGAAAGTGGCTCCTGAAAAAATCAATAAAATTCTGGAAGCGGCTCATTTGGCTCCGTCAGGGATTGGATTGCAGCCTTACGAAATCATCGTGATCAGTGACCCTGAGATTAAAAAGAAAATCCTGCCGATCGCGATGAATCAACAGCAAATTGTAGAATCATCCCATCTTTTGGTTTTTGCGGTTTGGGATGAATATACAAAGGAAAGAATTGATCACGTTTTTGATCACTTAATTTTAAAACAAAATAAAAAGCCTGATTCTTACGCCAATCAGAGGAATTTTGCCAAAACTTTCTTCGGAAATATGAGTATTGAAGAAAATTTTCATCATGCTGCAAAACAGGCGAATATCGCATTAGGTTTGGCTATTGTTGCCGCGGCTTCTGAGGATGTAGATTCTACGCCGATGGAAGGTTTTGATCCTGCTGCTCTGGATGAATTTCTGCAACTTTCTGAAAAAGGTTTAAGAAGTTCCATGTTACTGGCATTGGGATATCGCGATCAGGAAAACGACTGGAATCTTAAACTGGAAAAAGTGCGCAAACCTTTCGAGGAGTTTGTTACTTTTCTGTAAAAAAAAATCAATCAATTTAAATAAAAATAGTATGAATAATTCAATAAAAAAAGGCACGTCAAACAGCCACGACAAAACAGAAACGACCGGTATTACGGTAAGCGCTTATTATAAAGTTCATCCCGAAGACCGACAGATTTTCATTGATGCTGTTATCCCTGAAATGACCGAAGCCAATAAACTCGAAGGCTGTATTTATTACGCTTTTTCACAGGATTTAACGGATGAAAATACATTCCATTTGTTGGAAGGCTGGAGAGATCAGGAAGCGTATGAGCGACATGAAAATTCGGAGACCTTTTTGCATGCATTAAGTACTGTTGTTAAAAATGTGAGGATCATTGATCGTGAAGGGGTTCGTTATGATGTTTCAAAAATGCATGTAGATGATCCCCGCGGAAAAGTTTCATCATAAATTGAGAATTAATTTTTAAATTCATACAATGAAAAACACCAATAAACTGATATGGATTTTACTTGTTGGGTTTCTGCTCCTTCAGTTTTTCAGACCGGAAAATAGTAATGAAGGAAAGAAAACACAAGATCTTGCCAATGTTCCGAAAGAAGTGAATAATATTCTTCGAAATTCTTGTTTCGATTGCCATTCTTCGGAAGCTAATCTCCGATGGTATGATAAAATAACGCCGGCGAATTTTTTGGTTGATTCTCACATTAAGGAAGGTCGTAAGGCATTAGATTTTTCTCAGTGGAATTCTTGGCCAAAAGCACAGCAGAGTTCTACAATGTATTATGCCATCAACAAAGTTTTATCCGGAGAAATGCCTCTGCCCAGTTATGCGATGGTACATTCTTCTACAAAATTAAATGCTCAGCAAGTCAAAGTGTTGAAAGATTATGCTTTATCGATTGCAGCAGTGAAAAATCCGACAGTGGGTACGTTGCAATCTCCTGTAAATCCACAAAATATAGCACCTGAAGCATTAAAAAATAGTAATGTTAAAGCTTCTCTTAACGGACTGGCTTATATTCCGGATTATAGAAACTGGAAAGCCATAAGCACAACAGATCGATTTGATAATGGAACGATGCGGATTATTTTCGGAAATGATGTTGCCGTAAAAGCGATTCAGGAAAATAAGATTAATCCTTGGCCGGACGGAACTTCTTTTGCCAAAACAGCGTGGAAACAGCATATAAATCAGGATGGAAGTATTTCTACAGGAGATTTTATTCAGGTGGAATTTATGGTAAAAGATGCTAAGAAATATGCAAAGACAAAAGGCTGGGGCTGGGGAAGATGGAAAGGAAATGATTTGAAGCCTTATGGCGAAACGCCCGATTTTGATAAGGAATGTATTGAATGTCATAAGCCAGTAGCCAGCAGAGATTATGTTTTTACGTCTCCTCTGTATTTAATTTCTCAACTTAAAAAAATTCAGACAAAATGAAAAACTATAGTTTGTATTTTATCTTTGCATTCCTCATTTCGTGTGGCGAAAAACCTAAGGAATTAGTCAATGTTGGCGCATCATTTCAGCAAAGTGAAGAGTTGAAAGAAAATCCTCTGCTGATGCATCCCATCACCTCATCTATTCAACCCAAAGACAGTACGATGTCAACTTTATATGGAAATGATATTGCTTTTATGTATGCTCAAAAAAATAGCGGATCAGATTACCCTGAGAATGCAGTTTTATATGAAGTTACGTGGCAACAAAAACCGGATGAGTTATGGTTTGGAGCCCATGTTCCGAAAGAAATAAAATCGGTTGAGAAAATAACTTTTAATGATAATCATTCTTCTGAATATGAAATGTTTGAAGGAAAACCTCTGAAAATAAAAAGTCTGGATGCAGATTGGAAAAACAGGAGAAAAGATACCGTTTTGTCACAAAGAAAAGCTGTTTCTCCATAAAGTTTCCGGTTCTAAGGGTAACAATAGTAAGGATTCTACCGCATAAAAGAGGCTGTCCAAAAAGTTTGGGCAGCTTCTTTTTATTTCTGATTTATCTACTTTTTTCACCACTGAAAAGAATCAGTCCCAAAACTTGGGGATTTGGCAAAAAGTTCAGATCGTTTGAAAGTTAAAATAGGAATTTAGAGTCTGTTTAAAATTTTACCGTTTTATTTATTATCCTTAATGAAGTTGATCTTTGCTCAATTTTGATGCTCTTTTGAGCGTATTTTTCACTTCCTATTTTTGATTTAGCCCGCTAAATCTGCAAACACGAAGCAAAAAATCCATCTCAAAATAGCTATAAAAATTTTTGGCAATAAAATTTAAACAACCTCTTAATTTTTATTTCCTGCGGATACACAGATTTTTACCGATGATGCTGTTAATTTAATGTCAGTCATTTTCCGCGATTTGTAGGGAACAATATATTTTGAATCTTACAATTGCGCCTCAAATTTTGTAACCGATCCACTGACAAACTACGTGGATTTATTTTTTTGTTAGAAATCGTCTTTAGTTTCCGTTTCTTCACACGAAGCCAAGATCGGCCCCAAGACAGCTTATAAACTATTAAAAATCCTGTAATGGCCAAGCCTTTTCTGATATTTTAATTTTTTTTTAATCAAATCTTTATTTATTGTTAATCGTATATCAACAAATAGTTAACACGAGAGCCTTTTATTTGTGCAATCGATTAAACAAAGATTATGCGGAAATTTTTTATCTATTTATCATTATGTTTTGCCGTGAGTTCATGTGTTGAAGACCGTGATATTTCCAATGGCGACGACAGCTTTGTCAGCAATCCGGATGCTGAACTTATCCATTACTGGAGTTTTAACAATACTTCAACCCCTAACACACTGGCTTCAACCACTTTTACAAAAGTAACGGGCGCTAAAATTGACTATTTAGGGAGTTATTATGATGATGTTTCAGAAGGAAGTTCTATTAATTTAAGAGAGAATGAAGAATCGGGATCTGCATTAAGATTGAGAAACCCTTCCGGGGATTTTATCATAAGTATTCCCTCAACAGGATATAAAGATGTGGTATTTAATTTTGTAACCACAAGAACGTCTAACGGACCGGCACAGCAGACAGTTTCTTATTCAACGGATGGAACTACGTTTACCACGGCAGGCTTAACCAATTATGAATATGGAGTGACCACCGACTTTTTAAGACATCAGATTGACCTGTCAGGAATACCGGAAGCTGATGATAATGCGCATTTAAAAATTAAGATCAGCTTTTCCGGAAATATAACGGGGGACGCGGGAAACTCAAGATTTGATAATATAACTTTAGACGGTATACCTACCGGGGCAGCACAACCTTCAAAGCTGGAATTTTTACATTACTGGAATTTTAATGATGCTTCTTCCATTACTTCCTTAATCGCTCCTAATCTTGGGAACGGATCTTTATCATATGCCGGAAGTTATTATGACGATACCGAAGGAACGGATAAAAATACACTTGATAATGACCCCGCAGGAACTGCCCTGAGAGTAAGGAATCCTTCAGGTGATTTTATAATGAATATTCCTACTACAGGGCACACGGATATTAAAGTAAAATATGCAGCTATGAGAACGGGATCCGGATCGTCCACGCAGTCGGTTTGGTATTCTACGGACGGAACAAACTTTATCAATTCCGGAATGATCTTCAATATAACCACAGATTTTACTGTATTTGAAATTGATCTTTCTACCGTGTCAGGCGTTAATAATAATCCCGATTTTAAGCTGAAAATTGCTTTTGATACGGCAAGCGCAACAGCATCTTCAGGAAATAACAGAATCGATAATTTAACAGTAGAAGGCTACACCTTATAAGAATCAGCAATGAGAAAATATCTATTGACACTATTATTTCTGTCTGCTTTATCACCATTGGAGGCACAGAAAATTAAGACGTTAACACCCTTTGAAAAAATAAACATCCGCGTACCTGAGCCTTCGGACATCGTATTGCATCCCGATGGAAATTCCTTTTTTATTGTAAGTGATAACGGCTATCTCTTTGAAACCGATTTAAAAGGAAATATTATTAGAAAAGCCGATTATAAAGGATTGGACAATGAAGGCGTCTATGCTGATGAACATTATGTATATGCCGTTGAAGAATTTTCAAGAGCGATCGCTGTTTTAGATTTAAAAACGCTGAAGCTTGAAAGAAGAATTTATATTCCCTACAGTGGGGGACGAAATTCCGGCTATGAAGCAATGACTTTTAATAAAGCGAAAGGGAAGTTTTTATTATTTACAGAAAAAAATCCTATCTATCTTATCGAACTTGATCCTGATTTTAAGGAATATAACCGAATCGATATCAGCGAACTCTCCAGGGATGTTTCTGCGGCTACTTTTTACCATGATCATCTCTGGATTCTGGGCGATGAATCAATGACTCTCTACAAACTGGATCCCAACACGTATGAAAAGTTGGCAGAGTGGAAACTCCCGATCGTAAACCCCGAAGGTATGACTTTCGACAGGCAGGGTAATCTTGTCATTCTATCCGATGATATGCAAACGATGTATTATTTTAAAAACCCAGAACAATGATTAATAAAAAATATATAACTTATTCTTTTCTCGGACTGTTACTCTCAGCAAACTCCTATGCCCAGTTCACCATTTCCAATGGAAAGCATATGATTGAGATTTCAGGTTCCGTTTCCGGATATTATAATCACAGGCTGATTAATGCAGATAGTGATAATCAAAGCAAAAATAAAGATCGTTTTAAGCTAAGAGATGCGCAACTGAAGATTGACGGAAGAATTGAAGACACCTGGGAGTATGAACTGCAGGTAGATTTTGCCGATTTGGCAGCCGGAAATTCTGGTTTGATAGATCCCGAAAATCCCGGACTGATGGATGCTTCGGTAACTTATAAAGGTTTGAATTTTATGAACATAAAAGCAGGGTACTCAAAACTTCCTTACTCGAGAGGATCAATGGAACCTTTTTCTTATTCTCCCTATTGGCAGAGAGCAGAGCTTGTTCGTGGCGATTTATTCAGCAGAAGAGATGTAGGAGTTACCCTGTCATCTGATTTCTGGAAGCAAAGAGTGAATGTAACAGGAGGAATCTATACAGGAATGGGGGAGATGTCTCTGAAAGGGGATAATGACAGCAGTGGAAATCCTGAATTTGTAGGAAGGGTAGACTTTGCATATCCTACGAGATACAGAAACAGAGATGTGGACGACAGGCATTCTCCGGTTCCAATGTTCAATATCGGAGTGAATGCCAGATATGCTAATAAAAGGCAGGCAGAAGGACGAACACTGCCAGAGAACTCAGAAGGTGAGTATGGATGGAAAATTATTAACGGCCAAAAGCTGGTGTATGGTTTCGATGCAAGCTTTCAGTATAAGGGGTTCTCAGGACAGTTTGAATATCACAGGATCAAAGGCGAGCCACAAAATGCAAGTGATCCTCTTTTTCAGGGGCTTACCTACGACAAAACAAAAGGCTATGTACTGGCAGGAGGATATTACGCGCAGTTGAATTATTTTGTAAAACCATGGAATACTATTTTATCAGCCCGATATGAAAGATTGAATCTTAATGATCTGGCAACCGGATATTCCGAGAGGTTTTCTCCTGCTATTGCTTATCAGATTAAGGGATATGATGCAATGGTTAAATTTCAGTATTTTAATATTTTAAAAGAAGAAAGTATTGATCCCTTACGGTGGAAGGAGCAATTCAGGTTAGGATTTGTTTTTAATTTTAAATAGACCCATTAAGGATGTAAAGCCTATTTTACATCCTTTTTTTTTCTCTTTATGACATTTTTGCATTATTTACAAAAGCTTCAGTAATACCTTGGACCAATCCATTCATTTGCTGCTCAATCATTTGCTGACTTACAGATTAATCCGTGTTGCCGCACGATTGCATCCTATGGTTGCAAATTATCTTCTAAAATATCAGCCAATCTACAGCGACAAAACTTGTCATCACAACTTATCAATTAAGATAAAAAACTGTCCAAAATAACTTTTTAACTTACACAGTTAGTGAAACACTACCGGACTAAAATGAATTAGTCCTCTTTTATTTTTAACAAATCAGTGTAAACTGGCGTATAATTACCTAAATATTTTAAAAAAAGGTTTTGGTAAAAATATCTGTTTACTTCTTTATTGCTGGCTTTTGTGCTTATTGAGTAAATCCAGAGTATGCTCTACATGGCCGCCGCCTTTCCATTCGTCATGTCCTGGGATGATCATTTTTGCATCCGGATATTTCGTCTGTACATTCTTTATCGTTTGTGGCCATTCCTCTACATTGGCTTCGCCAGTAAATCCCATATCTGTAGCTGAACTGCTTTTTACAAGGCATCCACCATCAAGTATTTTATATTGCGGAAACCAAACGACAACATTGTCGACCGTATGTCCTTCACCCAGAAAGTCAACTACAAATTTTTGCCCTCCGATAGTGTATGTTTTTCCGATTTTTATAATCTCTGTAGATGTTGCTTTGCCTTCTTTTTTCAGGATCTCATTTGTTTTTGAGGAAGCATACGTTTTAATTCCTTTTTTAGTGTAAAAACTAAAATCTCCAGCTCTATCGTCATGCGAGTGCGTGGCAAAAACTGAGATAACAGGAAGATGGTGGCGCTTTTTTATGGTATCCATAAGACTTTGATATTGGCTTTTTTGCCATGGAGAATCAAATAAAACGACTCCTTTTTTTGTAACCAGATATAAAGCATTACTGGAATATTCTTTTCCTCCAAAGACCCCGAAAGTTTTATAGATGTATAGATTGGGACTCACAGGCTTTTCAATTATAAAATCTTTTACCTGAGCATGGATTAAGGTGCCTAAAAATAGAAATAAGACAATCAATGCATTGTTTTTTCTCTTCATAATATATCATTTTAAATTTAACCAGAATATAAGAGATGCTCAATAATAACCATTCAGCCCGGTGTAAAAACCGATACTGATACAAGGTATTTATTTTTTTCACTTGACAAAAGTAAATTTGTTTTTTTTTAATACAGCACTACAAGTGTACTTTAGTTTTTATGTATTTGTAATCCTTATCCTTATCATTTAATTTGAAAACATTTGTGTACTTTTGAGTATATCGTTTTATCTTCTGTTTTTAGATAAGTTTTTTTACGTAGTTGAAATTAGTTCAAATATTTAAAAAATAAAACTAAGACTTTTTGCTGAAAAACTTATCCATTGATTTGCCAATAAAAACCCAAGGATTAACGCTTCCGTAGAGATAAAATTTAAATACTTTTACAACAATTTTAAGGCTTAGGCTAAGCTTTAAATAAAAAACCGAAACTCTAAAAAGTTTCGGTTTAATACAATTTTATTTTTCACTCAATTTCCACAAATTTTATTCCGTGGAAATTTTTACTTTCTATCTCTTGTTTCATTTTTTCATTTACTGCGATTCTTAATTTCAAGCCTTTTATTTGAAAAAAAAAGTTATTAAAGTCATCCTTAATTTTTAATTTGTTTATTTTTCTTATCAAACCTTGAATTATAACAATATCAGATTTTTCGTAATCAATACAATCTTCATTTTGGGTAAACTTTAAAAGATAAAAATCTTTTCTCTGGTGATTTTCTTGTGAAATAGTAATAGGTATAAAATTTACATTTTTGATATTCATTGACTCTATGAAGTCTTTAAATTTTTGAGAGAAAACATTCATTCCAGAAGTGATATAGTCACTATCATTCATTCCAATATAAGGAATTGTTTTTAGCTTTGATTCTTTACCTTCTTGTAATAATTCCAAAGATTGATGGTATTCAAATGTTATCATTATATCTCCTTCGCTGTAATCTCTTTCTAAAAAAAAATTGCTCATATTTATTGGTATTATCTTAATATTTTTAAATTGCCGTTCCCTGTTAAAGTATGTAATATTGCTTTTTGTTCTTCGATAAAATTAAAAAACTCTTGCTTAGTAAATGCTTTTTCCTGCTTACTCATTGTATTAAATCCTTCAAAAATTTCATTCAATCTGTTTTTTACTTGTAAGTTATAGTCAGGATGTGTTTGATGCTTAGCTCTCTTCCAGAAATCAATCGGTATTTCAGAATCTTTTAAAGTGTTTTTTGCATTTTCTACTACTTCATCAAACTCTCTTACAGGCGGAAGCATTGTTCCATTAAAAGCTTCATCTAAATTAATTCCCAATTCGTCAAACACTTTACCAAACTGTATTTCCATCTCTTTAGGTACAATATGATGAGCTTCATAACGAGAAGGGAAAGCTTCTTCTGGAAGTAATCCCTTTTTATTTCTATCCTTTATTTCTTTTTTAATAGCAGATTTCAATTTAGCTAAAGCACTTGCTGATGGTGAACTCAATTGACTATTTATTTTTTTACTTTTTTCAGCGGCTGATAACATATCGTCTGCATCTATCTTTTCTATTCTTTTAAATATCTTTTTATTTTTATCAATAGATTGAGCTGCCATATCTCTAACTTTTCGGCTTCCGCTAAATCCAGAACCTCCTATGTCTTTTCCTAAAGGTGATACAATTTCAATATCTTCTTGACCAATGAGTCTTGCCTGTATTCCATCTACTTCAAGTTTATCTCCTACTTTTTTACCTTGTGATAATTCGTCATCTATATGTTTCACTTCACCACTCGCCAGTAAACCCCAAGGATTAAAGCTTCCGTAAAGATAAAATTTAGATCCTTTGACAACAATTTTAGAACGTTTTGCTAAGTTTTTAGTTAAATTTCAAGATGTTAAAAACGCCACAAAAAAAATAAATTTTGTGGCGTTTGGTTTTTAAAAAGACATTTTCAAAAATAATGTAAATTAAAAAGTGAATTTTTCAATAGGAACAAATTCAAAACCTTTTAAGCCATAATTAATCATTTTATCTTTCAAACTCTCATTTATAAATATTCTTGAAAGATTTTTAATAGTAAAAATATCTTCATTAATATCAGTTTTTAATACCATTTTATCTACTCCTCTTATTATCTTATCACTTAAAACGAAAAGTTCCGATTTTTCGTAATCTATGCAATCAAGTTCAATGTTTATCTTCATCAAGTAAATATTTAATGGATCGTCAGTATCTTTGCTATATATTACAGTGGGAACAAAACTAACATTTTCACCACATTCTTTTTTAAAAAACGACATAGCATTATAAGATACTCCAAAACCTCCAAGTGAAATATAATCTGTACTATTTTTACCTTGATAATATATCTTAGAGATTCTTGGAGTTTTTCCTTCCGACAATAATTCTAATGGTCCCTGTTGCTCAATATTAACGTAAATGTCGTCTTCGTTAATCTCGTGTCTTAGCAAATAATAACTCATATTTTTTTATTATTTTAATATTATCAAAGTATTTTCAGCAGTTAATGTTTCTAGCCAAGTTTTTCTTTCTTTTATCACCTTATAAAACCTTGTCTTTACTAATTCTTTCTCGCTTTTAGATAAATTTTCAAATCCTTTAAATATCTAACTTAAATCTTCTTTTATCATGTCATTATATTGAGGATGCGACTGATACTTGGCTCTATTCCAAAAATTAGCAGGAATTTCAGAATCTTTTAAGGTATTTCTGGCTTTTTCTACAACTTCATCAAATTTGTGTACAGGAGGAAGCATAGTTCCATTAAATGCTTCATCTAAATTAATTCCTAATTCATCAAATGCTTTACCAAAATAAATTTCCATTTCTTTAGGTACAATATGATGAGCTTGATAATCAGAAGGCATAGCTTCTTCTGGTAATAATCCTTTTTTATTTCTATCTTTTATTTCTTTTTTTATAGATGATTTTAATTTATATAAAGCACTTGCTGATGGAGAACTCAATTGACTATTCTGTATTCCATCAACTTCAACTTCATCTCCTAATTTTTTACCTTTGGCTAATTCATCTGATATTTCTTTCATTTCTCCACTCGCCAGTAAAACCCCAAGGATTAACACTTCCGTAAAGATAAAATTTAAATACTTTTACAACAGTTTTAAAATATTTAGCTAACTTTAAAATAAAAAACCAAAGCAAAATTGTTTTGCTTTGGCATAATTAATTATTTTTGACCTATAATCTTTATCGGATTTTTAGGACGGGACATAAAATTTGATTTTTTGAGATAAAATTTAAATTCATATCAGATCTTACAACATAAATATTTATCAATTAAATTCAATTTCGTGTTCGATCAGTTGTTTATTCTAGAACTTGTAATTTTCATCTATTAAAGTAAAACTTATGCCTTTTATGTTATTTTTTTCCATTTCGTCCTTCAGTTCATTGTTAACAACTATTTCATAATCGTAGCCCTTAATAAGAAAGAATTTTGCATTAAAATCTTTTTTGAAATATATCTTGTTTATTTCTCTAATTTTATCAAGAATTATTACAACATCTGATTTTTCATAATCAATACAATCTTCTGTATTAGTAAATCTAATAGAGAAAGCACTTAACTTTTTATTCTTTTTATTTAAAAAATCAATAGAAACAAACTCAATATTAGGAATTTTATTTATTTCCAAAAAATTTTTAAAATCATTAGAAACTACATGACCTGTTATTGAGTAATAATCTGTTTCATTTTTTCCTACAAATGGTATTTTTTTTAGTTTAGAATCTTTATTATCTCTTAATAATTCTATGCTATCACCATATTCAAAAGGAATATATATGTCTCCTTCGTTAATAATATGTTTTAAAAAATAATATTTCATAATTTTTTATCTTAAAATTCGTAAATCGCCACTTTCAGTTAATATATGCAAAATTTCTTTTTGTTCACTCACTAACTTATAAAACTTATCCTTAGCAAATGCTTTTTGTTCTAAATTCATTTTATTAAAATCTGAAAATATTTTTTTCAATTCAACAGAAATTTGCTCATTATATCGTGGATGTGACTTATGTTTAGCCCTATTCCAAAAATTAGCAGGAATTTCAGAGTCTTTTAAAGTGTTTTTTGCATTTTCTACTACTTCATCAAACTCTCTTACAGGCGGAAGCATTGTTCCATTAAAAGCTTCATCTAAATTAATTCCCAATTCGTCAAACACTTTACCAAACTGTATTTCCATCTCTTTAGGTACAATATGATGAGCTTCATAACGAGAAGGGAAAGCTTCTTCTGGAAGTAATCCCTTTTTATTTCTATCCTTTATTTCTTTTTTAATAGCAGATTTCAATTTAGCTAAAGCACTTGCTGATGGTGAACTCAATTGACTATTTATTTTTTTACTTTTTTCAGCGGCTGATAACATATCGTCTGCATCTATCTTTTCTATTCTTTTAAATATCTTTTTATTTTTATCAATAGATTGAGCTGCCATATCTCTAACTTTTCGGCTTCCGCTAAATCCAGAACCTCCTATGTCTTTTCCTAAAGGTGATACAATTTCAATATCTTCTTGACCAATGAGTCTTGCCTGTATTCCATCAACTTCAAGTTTATCTCCTACTTTTTTACCTTGTGATAATTCGTCATCTATATGTTTCACTTCTCCACTTGCTAGTAAAACCCAAGGATTAACGCTTCCGTAAAGATAAAATTTAAATCCTTTTACAACAATTTTAAATCCTTTAAATTTAAAACGTTTCGCTAAGTTTTCACCTAACTCGTCTAAATTTTTAGCACCTTTAGCTATTCCTTTTCCTATCCCCTGAACAAAGAACTTCGCTTTACCAGCCTGTTTTACAAACCCTTTTCCGGTAGCAACAAGAGCATTTTTTCCGGCTTTCAAAGTGCTTTTCGCTCCCGTTTTGGCTAAGTTAACCACTCCTTTCACTCCGCCTTTAGCTGCTGTTTTTAATACTTTAAACAATGCGGCAGAATCGAATAAAAGTATGAAAATTAATTCAACTAAAATAATCCCGATTGCTCTTGCTAAAGCTTTTCCTGCGGTAGCTGTTTTTCCTAGCCAACCATCAGTCATAAATGTTTTGAAGAAACCACTCGCTTTTGCAATAGCTTGTGCCATCATTATAGTAGCAAAGATTTCCAGAGCAGGAGGAATAAGTGAGAAAATGGCTCCAGCTGTGAGAATCGCCAATGCAGTGATTCCGAGAACAATTGCTGCTCCTATGCCAATATATTTCCATTTATTTTCTGCCCAGTTTTTCTTAATTCCTGCCCACATCTGTTCTTTTAGATAATACATACGAACCAAAGGAGTCCAAGGACCAACCAATTTCATATCTTCAGGCATTGAACTTTCCGTCGCCGCGTTTTTACCGGAAGCACTGTCTGTATCTGTACTTGGTGGTGATTGATTATTTTGGTAATTGATAAACCAATCGGCCTGAGCATAAGAATCAGCAGGAATGTCTTGTTTTTCTGCGGTGCTTGTTTCTCCTTGCATATCTTCTGAACCAGCAGCAGATTGTTTAAATAGATCAAGGGTATTGTTATTGTTTCCGAAATTAATTTCACCGTTGCTGTCCTGTAATTGTGAAAGAATTTCAGGGCTCAATTCCATATTATTTGTTTGTGGCTCAACATGAAAATCTTCTTCATTGTAAGAGTTTTTACCCAACAAATCAGAATATTCTGAATCTGATGCTGAACCAGATAGCTCAGGCATTACTGTTTTTTCAAACGGTAATGGCCTCGTGACATCCATTCCCAGGAACTCTTCGGAAATTTGTCCCATAAAATTATCAGGCATTACCATAGCTGAACTTACTAAATTCGCCAAACCTTCCATTATTTTTATAATTCCAGCCACAATAAAATTGACAGCATCGAGAATGAGATTGTAAAAATCCTGTAACGCTCCAATCAATTGATCAACAACATCAGCCAGAAAATCAATGGCTGCAACAACTGCTTTTTTGAAGGCCTCAAACGTTTGATTTACGAATTTTTCGGCGACAGCAACGAACTTATCTATTTTAGCTTTCAGTCGGTCTCTGATACCAGGAAACGCTGCCAACGCAATATCCAGGAAGCCTTTTAATAAAGAGGCAAACGCTTTGATAAGATTTACAATTGCTTTTCGGGCCAGCTCTAATGCAGCTAATACAAGTGTTTTAGCAGCATCAAAAATAGCTTTTACCGCTTTTCTGAGTGCGGTGAAAATAATATTCAAAGCATCTTTAAGGGCATCAATAAATTGTGAAACTTTGTCGGACACCCAACCGAAGAAACCTCCGCTTTGTTTATCCATTTCAGATTTTTTATTTTTTGCTTTGGTGTCAGCAGCCGTTTTTTCTTTGAGAGCAGCTTTGTTGGCTGTATCAATATGCCCCTGAGCAGTAGTTTCACCTTTGCTTTTTTCTGTTTTTATATTTCCAAGAGTAGCTTTCGCATGGTCACCTGATTTTTTTGCAAAATCTGATTCTGTTTTATCAAGTGCGCTTTGCCATTCAACTCTTGAATGGTGAACATCCGTCTGGGCATCTTTCACCGATTTTCGCTGCTTCTCCTGAGACTGTTTTTTTTCTGTCCCGATCTGCGCTTCGGTTGCCTTTTCCTGTGCAAGTACTTTTTGATTATGCTCCAACTCGGCAGCCTGATACTTCTCGTTTTCGGCTCCTATTTTGGAATGAATCATCGGTTCAAACTGAGCGTTAATGGTAGCTTCATCCATACCATCCATTTTCAGGGTATCAAGAGGTTTCTTTTTAACCGCTTTAGAGTTTATTTTGCAGGAAGACTTTAACATTTCATCATTCGGTTTCTTGATGATGTTGTGTTCGCCATGATCTTTATGAATGTCTTTTGCTGCCTGATTCTTTTTAATCGTCAAATCTTGTGCAACATCGTTTCGTTCAATGGACAGGTTTTCTGTATCCGCTTCTCCCGTAAGATCTACATATGCATTTTGCTGCATGGTTGTCGGAATGGCAGAAGTATTTAATGTGACGGATTTTAGCTCATGGAGAGCTTGTTTTTCAAATCCTGCATTTTTATTTTCGGCTTTGCTGAAAGAGTAGCTGGTTTTTTTCAACGGTTCATTCTGAGGAAATGAAATTTCTTTTGATTTCGGTTGCTGAGCAACAGATTTAACCGTTTTTTTGCTTGACTTTGTAACTGTTTTATCCGTGGTTGTTTTATTTTTAGAGACAGCTCCGGAGAAAGCACTTCCTGTTTTTGCATTTACTTTTGGAAGCTGATGGGTTGCTTTTTCTGTTTGGCTGTTTAAAAGAGCTGTGCTGTTATCTTGAACGGTATTAAAACGCTCTGCCAATTGGGTAGCTGAAGAATTAGAGAGGTCTGCCAGTGATAAATCTGCGTCGCTGATTTTATTGGTTGCATGGCTACTTTGTTTAGCTTCTTGTTCCTTTTTATTTTGTTGATGGGCTTCAGCCTGTTCTTCCATGGTTTTAGGAAGGTAAGTTCCCGATTTTAACTGATGATAATCGGCTATCTGATCAATGCTTAAACTGGCTATATACTTTTTCTCAGCCAGCTGGGTATCCGGATGATTGATATCTGAGGTTTCGGATAAACTTTGCTGAAACCGCGTATACATAATCTGTGAACCCTGATCATAAATGGTTTGCGAACCATGAACGGGAGCGATCATGCCATTGAGACCCATCCGATTAGGGTTAGGTAATCCGGTCTGTGCCGACGACTCTCCGGATTTTTGTGTTTGGGAATGAGCCATATCCACTTCAGATAAAGGAATTACCGCCGGCATTTTCTGCCTTTGCTTTTTATTCTGGTTCTGATGGGATTTATGGTCTACATCTACAGGTTTTGCTGCTTTCATAGGCTTGTTTTTTTCTAGTTAATATTTAGGTTTTAAGGCTGGATGACGGAAGAGGTGGGGGAGGTGAATGTTGAATCGTGAATTTTGCTTTGCAAGTCAATTTTTCGTCTGGTTAAGGTTGACCATTGACTCGAAGAAATTCACCATATCAATATGTATGGTGAATCGTGAATTTTGCTTTGCAAGTCAATTTTATGTTTGTTTAAGATTGACTATTGACTCGAAGGGGTTGACTGTTAGCTACTTGTCTGGTAAAGGACATTTTGCTGTTCATCATGGCTTCCTCCACTTGGCTCTTTTTACTTTTACCTTTTTACTTTTGCTGGGCTATCACCAGTTCACCAGCATAAACTTTTCTTTCCACGGTAATTTCACCAGACCAATTCCCCAACCAAGCTTATCCAGTAAAATATCCTGTGTTTTTCGTTCTACGGTTAAGGTGTAGTCATAATCTGTTGTAACCAGCTTACCCGGACGCTGGAAAAATTCGTTTTGTAATAAGGCAGGAGAGGACTTTTTCATCGGAGCCCAGTTGTGCTGTACGCTTTCGATTACATTTTTAGCCTGTGCCTTGTGTTTTCGCGAAAGTTTAATATGCCTGTTAATGGTTTGATTCAAAGGAATATTGCATAAGAACTTTTCAAAAAGCATGTCGTATTCCGCAGCGTTTGTTTTTCCCGTAGCGATATAATGAAGCAGATGGGTACACCGTTCGGGGTCGATAAGTTCTTGATTTTTAGCGTTCCAGAGATCACAATGCTCAAAAAAAGTTTTCATAAAAGGATGAATCAGAATAAGCCCCGTATTTTGAACGTATTGTCCATTATTTTGCACTGTATTTTCCTGAGCGAAAGGATGATCCTGAATGATTTTCTTTACTGATTTTTCACTGTTTTCATGTATTGGTATAGCATTATTTTTGATGTTTTCAATACTTTCATGAATTTTTTCAATGTTTTCGAGAATTTCATTTTCTGTGATAAAAGGGAATATCTCAACAACAGTTTTCCATTGTTTATGGTTGCCTTTTAGGGTAGACAATCCTGCTAGCGATGCTGTTGAGACTTGTTGTAAAAGATATTCCCTTAGATTATTTTTTGAAGTGGCTAGATACTCGGATAATAGGTTTAAAACAAATTGCCAGATGAAAATTCTTTTGTCAGAACTCATTTTGGAGATACGACTGATAATAACTGATTCTAAATTGATTTCCGCTTCCTTATTTTCCAAAATGATCCGGCACAGTTGGGCAATTTGCCTGTCCGGAAGCTGATAGATGATTCTATCCCTAACATTTTGCTTTGGCAGAATGGAAATCAGGCTTTTCTGAAGACTTGGAGTGAGTAGCAGCATCTCAAACACCGTCGGTTCCAAAAAGTCAATGCCTTTTTTCTCTGAATTCCACCAGGGCATCGATCCGGTTTCTAAAAAATAAATAAAAGTTTGTACTAATTTCTCCTGATTGCCCACCAGATAAGCTTTAGCGTCTTTTTCTCCTTCATGATCCAAAGTTTCAAGAGGCCGTATAATTTCAGAAAGTTCTTCTTTAAAAAGCTCGGCTATTTTTTCTTTTAATTCAGTATTCAGCGAACTGCTTTTTACATCCAGATTGAACTCAAGATGAGGGATTTGCAGCGTACGTCCCGCTAATGTATGCTCTAAAGAATTGATGTATTTTTCTATTTCAGGGAAAACATCAGCAGAGAGAAAACTGCTGATGTTGTCTTTGATCTGGTAGGCTTTTTCTTTATTGTTGACGGTAATTTCAACAAAAACTTTCTGAATAATATGATCTGATTTCACTTCAAATAGGTATTTAATGATGTGCTGTAGGTGATTATCGGGAGGTTTTATTTATTGTCGAATTCTCCACCCCAGAATCCGGCCGGACACAGGCTTAATTTTGACTTCTGTTTGGCACTCAGTCGGCATCCACAGCCTCTGATAAAGCCTTCCTGAGGAGCATCCACAACATCCAGTGTTTCAGGATTCATCCATTTCATAGCATTGCAGTTGTTGCCGTTTTTCAGAGGACAGGCATTACAGATTTCCTCTCTTAAGGCAAAAATTACCTCTTCATTTTGATTTGCCATGCCCATTTTTGAGCGTAATTCATTGAAATGGCCGCCAATGATTTCATTGCGCTTGCCAAAAAGATTTTTGATATTCATGAGAATAAGTTTTTAAAATTATTGGGGTCAAAATTAGAGCAAGAAAATCCATCTGGCTAATAATGAGGGGGCTCCGTTCTGTCTTTGCAGTAGAATGGAAAGAGAGAAGTAAAAAAGTTAAAAGTTAAAAGAGCCAAGTGGGGAGAGGTCGGGTGAAATGTAAATGGTATTTAAGAAGAGAAGTAGAATTTGGATGAATTTTTTACAGATTCTATCAGTGTTGATTTTATGGGTAAAGTCTGTATGAAAATGAAATTTGCACCCTTTACGGCCGGTGAATCAAATTTAATTTTCTCGTTGTAGAGTAAAATTAATCCAAATGACTTTACCCATTCGTAAAGGGTGTCATTTAGTTCAAGTTTTTAGGGAGCCTCTTTTACATTTTCAAGATTCTTGAACAAACAATAGGTTTAAGAGCCTGTTTAAAATTTTACCGTTTTATTTATTATCCTTAATGAAGTTGATCTTTGCTCCATTTTGATGCTCTTTTGAGCGTATTTTTCACTTCCTATTTTTGATTGAGCCCGCTAAATCTGCAAACACGAAGCAAAAAATCCATCTCAAAATAGCTATAAAAATTTTTGGCAATAAAATTTAAACAGCCTCTAATAGAAAAATTGGGTGTGAAAATTAAATTTACATCCTTTATGGCTGGGGAATCAAATTTAGTTTTCTACATAAAGTACTTCACCATGATTAGACTATAAAAATTAAGCGGCTGAATTTTTACTTTTATTTAAATGCTTAAGGTTTTGATAAATAGATGTTTGTGTTTTGTTCTTCGGTTGTTTTTTGAAAAAGGAAAAAATCCTACTTACTGCAAAGACAGGTTTGACCCCTCAAAATATTTGTCTTTTGAGGGCAGGGGATTGTAAGTTTGCATCACAATAAAGAACAGAAATTATGATAGATAATGTACTGACAATTTTAAAGAATAAACTGAATGATCCGGTTCACGGATTAAAAGACGGTAATCAAAGCGGCGAAATTGCGGTTGTTGAGAATATCGTTAAAAGTGAAGCTGATGATACGTCCGCTGTGGCCAATAAAGTAGTGATTACTTTACTGAATGTTGAAGAGGAATCTACCCTGAAAAACAGATCATGGTATACCAGAACAGTGAGAACTGAAACACCGCTTCAATATGACATGGAAAAGCAAAATCCACCGGCTTATTTAAATTTATATGTGATGATTGCTGCCAACAGAGATGCATACGAAAAATCACTATCTGATATCTCCAAAGTGATTGAGATTTTCCAGACCAATAGTGTCTTAGAGTACAATGGCTTCAAATTCAGAATTGAATTACATTCTATTCCTTTTGAGCAGCTGAGTTACGTATGGGGATTATTAGGCGGAAAGGTGATGCCTTCTGCATTCTATAAAATCAGTGTAGTGGAGATAGCGGCAACTGCAAAAGAAGATATTAACTTAATTGACGAAGTAGCGATAGAAAGCTTTAAAGTTGATTAACGATACCAATAAAAACGAATAACCTTTAACTCAAATTTTTCGAACATGCAAAATCCAACAACACCAGGTGTTTCAGTTGAAGAAATTACGCGACTTCCGAATTCAATTTCATTAGTAGACACGGCAATCCCTGCCTTTATAGGATATACTCAGTTAACGCCTGTTGGCTATACTAATAAACCCCGCAAAATTAGCTCTCTTTTAGAATATAAAAAATATTTCGGGGAAGCCAAAGAAGAAAGTATCCGGCTTCAGGATATTGACGGCAAAGGAATCCAGATTATAGCGCCCGAAGCAAAATTTTTAATGTATTATTCGCTTCAGATGTATTTCGCGAATGGTGGTGGCCCGTGTTACATTGTTTCTGTTGGAAATTACACAGAGGCAGGCGTTCAATATCCCCATCTGAACACCGGTTTAGAGGCGATCAAAGATATCGAAGAGCTTTCGCTTATTGTTTTTCCGGATGCGGTATCATTAACAGATGAAGATGAATTCTACCTTATTTATAAACAGGCAATACAGCAGGCTAAATCGATAAAAAACAGATTCCTACTGTTAGATACGTATTTAGGTGATTCTACCATCTTATCAGATAATAAGAATACGATTGAGAATCTCAGAAAAGGAATTAGCGAACTAACCACGCATGCTGCAGCATATTTCCCGCACTTAACCACTATTCTGAATTATACCTTTGATGAGGATACCATACCGATCGTACATAAAGGTCTTCAAAAGGAGGGACAGACCAGCGCTGTTTTTTATGCTAAAGAAATTAATGCTTTAACAGAATTACAAAGTCTTGCCAGTGCTGAAATCGAAAGTGGAAATGCCAATGGTTTTGTATTGGCAGACTTACTGAGCCAGACGGTTGCCATTACGGCAGAAATCAATGAAACTGCCGATGAAATGTCGAACGGGACACCGGATGCAAAAGCTGCTTTGGTAAAAGCAATCGAAGATGCGCAGGAGGTAGTGGATGCCATCCGTACCGGAATTATTGATGATTTTGTAATTCCTGAAGGCTTAAACAAAGAAACACCTCTTTTTAAAGGAGAATTCAGTGACCTGATCGATGCCATTCTTGGGGTTAAAGATGAGGTAGGAGCAGCAGATGGATTAACACTTCAAAGTCTGCAATTAGCTAATTCTGCATTATATCACCAGGTGAAAAAAGAGATCATGAGTCTGAAAGTGGTTTTACCTCCGTCTTCCACAATGGCAGGATTATATGGAAGAATTGATAATGTAAGAGGCGTGTGGAAAGCACCGGCAAATGTTAGTCTTAGCTACGTTACGGCTCCTACGGAAAAAATATCAGATAAAGAACAGTCTACCCTGAATGTGCATGATTCAGGATCCATCAATACCATCCGGACTTTTACAGGAAAAGGCCATCTGGTTTGGGGCGCAAGAACCTTTGACGGACAGAATGAGAATTGGAAATACATCAATGTACGCCGTTATTATGATCTGATCGAACTTTCAATCAAAAGAGCATTGGTGGACGGAAAATTCATTAATCAGCCTAATATTCCGCATACCTGGCTAAAAGCAAAAACGATGATTGAAAATTTTCTGAATCAGCAGTGGGTCGAAGGCGCATTGGCGGGCAGTACACCTGAAGAAGCTTATGATGTTAAAGTTAAAGGAGATGACATTAAGCCTAAAACCATGAATATATCTATAGAAATTGCTTTATCACGCCCTGCGGAATTCATCACCCTGAATTTTTCACACCAATTACAACAATCATAAATTATAACGAATAAACAGTCGAAGTCAACCTTCGAAATACAATTAATATTAATTTAAAATTTTTAACAAATGAATTACAAAACCCCTGGAGTCTATGTGGAGGAACACGAGAAATTTCCACCTTCCGTAGCACAAGTTGAAACAGCTATTCCTGCTTTTATTGGTTATACAGAAGAGGGAGAGCTTAATAAGCCGACAAGAATTTCTTCTATGCTGGAATACGAAAATCTTTTTGGAAAGGCGAACCCTGAAACTTTTGCTGTAGCTTTCAAAGATGGCGTTGCCACTGCAACACAGCCTAAAGTAAGCGATTTCAAAATGTATTATGCGATGCAAATGTATTTTGCCAATGGCGGAGGACCATGTTATATTATCTCTGTCGGGAATTATTCTGAGGTAAAGGTAGATGAGTTGCAGGCGGGTCTGAAGCTGTTGAGAAAAGAAGACGAACCTACGCTTATTGTTTTCCCGGACCTTCAAGGCTTAGTAGCTACCGATGCAGAAGTGTATAATGCTTCTGTTGCTAAAATTGATGCTGAAAAAGCTTTTGATGCTGCAGCTTTGGCTGAAACTGCTGCCGAAACTGCTGCTGGTCAGGCTGCTGCTCACCTGACTCAGGCTGAGCAAGATGATAAAGCTGCACAGGCTGCCTCTGATGCTGATCCGGGAGATGCTGCTCTTGCAGCCGCTGCTGTGGCTGCTGCTGCCGCTCTTGTTGCTGCCAAAAAAGCCTCCGATGCTGCAGAACAGGCACTTAGTGATGCGACTGCTGATAAATTTACTTTATCTGCTATTAAATATGATGCTGCCGGTAATTTTAATAAAGTAGAATTTGCGAATTCAGATCTTTCGATTACCAAAGCGTATTCTTTATATAATGATGCTCTTAGGCAGGCTGAAGCATTAAAGGACAGATTCGTTATTATGGATGTTCTTGGGAATGATGTTATTTTCAGAAGAGAAGTAGGTACTGAAGGGTTAAATTACGGAGCTGCTTATCATCCAAAATTAAAAACAGCGCTAACTTATGATTTCAGTGATTCCGGAATATCAGTAACGGGGGTATCCGGAGTGACTACTTTGGAAGCATTGAAATTCAAGAACTCTGAATTATACAATCAGGCTAAAAAAGCAATTGAAGCTGAAGCCGTGGTATTATCGCCTTCATCTGCAATCGCAGGAGTATATGCAACCGTAGACAATACTTCCGGCGTATTCAAAGCACCGGCAAATATAGGATTAAACTATGTTGTGGCACCTGTTTCAAAAATTTCAAATAAAGAACAGGATGATCTTAATGTAGACACTTCTACAGGAAAATCCATCAACGCGATCAGAGCATTTGCCGGAAAAGGAACCTTGGTTTGGGGAGCAAGAACATTAGACGGAAACAGCAATGAGTGGAGATATATCTCTGTACGTCGTTTCTTCAGTATGGTAGAAGAGTCTGTGAAAAAAGCGACAGAGCGTTTCGTTTTCGAACCGAATACAGCGAATACCTGGATCCGTGTTCAGACGATGATCGAGAATTTCTTAAATCAACAGTGGCAGGATGGCGCATTGGCCGGAAGCAAGCCAGAAGAAGCTTATTACGTAAGCGTAGGTTTAAATAAAACGATGTCTGCACAGGATATTCTGGAAGGAAGAATGAATATCGAGATCGGTATGGCAGCGGTTCGTCCGGCTGAATTTATCGTGCTTCGTTTTTCTCACAAATTACAGGAAGCTTAATCCAAATTAAACTAAATAAAGCGAACTCGATGTTAATTGTTTGATTTTGAATAATTAGTAGAAGTAAAAAGTAAAAATTAAAAAGTAAAAAGAGCCAAGTGGGTGAGGTCTGAATTTTAAAAATCATTAAACTTTAAACCTCAAACCTTAAACCTTAAACCTTAAACTTTGAATTTTGAATGTCGGGTTCACATTAAATAACAATAAATATATATACAAAAATGAGTACATATCCATTAGTAAAGTTTGCCTTTGAAGTAGATTGGGGCGGAACAAAAGTAGGTTTTCAGGAAGTTTCCGGATTAAATATCGAAGCGGGACTGATTGAATACAGACATGGTGCAAGTCCGGATTTCAGCAAAATCAAGATGCCGGGATTGAGAGTTTTCAATAACATTACGTTAAAGAGAGGGACTTTCAAAAAAGACAACGAGTTTTTTGATTGGTTCCAGTCTATTCAGTTGAATACGGTAGAAAGAAGATCGATTACGATTTCCCTTTTGGACGAAAACGGAGAGCCTGCAGTAACTTGGAAAGTGAAAAATGCATTCCCACTTAAATTGCAGTCAACGGATCTTAAAGCTGAAGGTAACGAGGTGGCTATTGAAACGTTGGAGCTTGCACACGAAGGATTAACTATCGAAAATAACTAACATTAACTCTTAAAAATTAAAAAAATGAATTACAAAACACCCGGAGTGTACGTAGAGGAAATCGCAAAATTTCCACCTTCTGTAGCACAAGTAGAAACGGCAATTCCCGCTTTTGTTGGATATACAGAAAAAGGCCCGAAAAATGAACCGACGAGAATTGCTTCCCTGTTAGAGTACGAAACGGTTTTCGGATTGGCAAAACCTGAAGAATTTACAGTGAATGTTGACGGAGGCGGTAGCTATATTAAAGCAAATGTAACAATAAGCGATTTCAAAATGTATTATGCAATGCAAATGTATTTCGCGAATGGCGGCGGACCGTGTTATATTGTTTCTGTAGGAGATAAACAGGGATATCCTGCTTTTGCAAGTTTCAGTGATTTAAGAATCGGGCTTCTTACCTTGGAGAAAGAAGATGAGCCTACGCTTCTTGTTTTTCCGGATGCTGAAGCTTTAAAAACAGCGATTCCCGATATTTACGGAATGGCATTGGATCAGGCTGAATTGATGAAAGACAGGTTCGTTATCATGGATGTTTTCGGAGATGAATCTACTGCGGTAGATAATTTCAGAGATACTTTAAGTTCTGGAGACAGTGGTGAGCGCTTAAAATACGGAGCAGCCTATTACCCGAAATTAGAGACTGTTCTGAGCTATAATTTTGATGAAAAAGAAGTGGAAATCATCTTTCCTCAGTTGGATTTTGCAAGAGTTGAAGGCGCTACGTATTTATCAGATTTAAAATCAAGCGACTCTGATTTGTATAACAGAATTAAAAATATCATTGAGTCTAAAAAAGTGGTATTGGGATCTTCATCCGCAATTGCCGGGGTGTATGCTAAAGTAGACAGTACTTCAGGCGTATTCAAAGCACCGGCAAACGTAGGATTAAACTATGTAGTAGCACCAACAGTAAAAATTTCTCACGAAGATCAATATGATCTTAATGTACATCCTGAAGCAGGAAAATCCATCAACGCGATCAGAACGTTTACAGGAAAAGGAACTTTGGTTTGGGGAGCAAGAACATTAGACGGAAACAGTAATGAGTGGAGATATATCTCTGTACGTCGTTTCTTCAGTATGGTAGAAGAGTCTGTGAAAAAAGCAACAGAGCGTTTCGTTTTCGAAGCGAATACAGCGAATACCTGGATCCGTGTTCAGACGATGATCGAGAATTTCTTGAATCAACAGTGGCAGGATGGTGCATTGGCCGGAAGCAAGCCTGAAGAAGCTTATTACGTAAGCGTAGGTTTAAATAAAACGATGTCTGCACAGGATATTTTGGAAGGAAGAATGAATATCGAGATCGGTATGGCAGCGGTTCGTCCGGCTGAATTTATCGTGCTTCGTTTTTCTCACAAATTACAGGAAGCTTAATCCAAATTAAACTAAATAAAGCGAACTCGATGTTAATTGTTTGATTTTGAATAATTAGTAGAAGTAAAAAGTAAAAATTAAAAAGTAAAAAGAGCCAAGTGGGTGAGGTCTGAATTTTAAAAATCATTAAACTTTAAACCTCAAACCTTAAACCTTAAACCTTAAACTTTGAATTTTGAATGTCGGGTTCACATTAAATAACAATAAATATATATACAAAAATGAGTACATATCCATTAGTAAAGTTTGCCTTTGAAGTAGATTGGGGCGGAACAAAAGTAGGTTTTCAGGAAGTTTCCGGATTAAATATCGAAGCGGGACTGATTGAATACAGACATGGTGCAAGTCCGGATTTCAGCAAAATCAAGATGCCGGGATTGAGAGTTTTCAATAACATTACGTTAAAGAGAGGGACTTTCAAAAAAGACAACGAGTTTTTTGATTGGTTCCAGTCTATTCAGTTGAATACGGTAGAAAGAAGATCGATTACGATTTCCCTTTTGGACGAAAACGGAGAGCCTGCAGTAACATGGAAAGTGAAAAATGCATTCCCCCTTAAATTGCAGTCAACGGATCTTAAAGCTGAAGGTAACGAGGTGGCTATTGAAACGTTGGAGCTTGCACACGAAGGATTAACTATTGAAAATAACTAATCATGGCTCTTTTATATCCTCCAACCAGTTTCTCTTTTATTGTTAACGGGATTTCAACCACAGAGGGTATTGACTCCAGATTTCAGTCTATATCTGGTTTATCAACAGAAATTACAACGGAAGAATATGCCGAGGGAGGCGAAAACAGATTTACCCATCAGCTTCCTTTGAGACCAAAATATCCAAATTTAGTTCTTAAGCGCGGATTAATGGTAAGTTCAGGACTGATAAGCTGGTGCAGAAATGCGATGGAAAACTTCGAGTTCGAGCCTAGAGATCTGATCGTTACTCTTTCGGGAGGACTTCAGTCTACGGCGCCTTTAATGGTCTGGAATGTTGTTGGAGCGTACCCTGTAAGATGGGAAGTTTCAGAATTCAACGCAGAAGAAAGCAAACTGGCTATTGAAACCATAGAACTGAAATACAGATATTTCACAATACCTTCATCGTTAGCAAGTTTAGGCTTGTAATTTCTAAATAAAATCTAAGCACGTAAGGGTATTTTGGTCTCAAGATAACTTTTAGCAAAATAATTTTTCATAAAAAACAACAGATTAGTCTATCATAAGGCTGAACAGACTCTTCATGTGCTTGGATTTTTTAAAATAAATAGGTTAAATCATTGATTTTTAAAATTTTAAATTAAAAATTGATTAAAAACAAACGAAATGCCAATAGAAATAAAAGAGCTTCACATTAAAATAAATGTGGACGAGAAAACAGCAGCAACGACCAGTGCGACATCAGTAGATGAAGCCCAGATTATGCGGGCAGTGAGTGAAAGTGTAGAGCAGGCAGCGAATATTGCAAAACGTAAAAAAGAAAGATAATGAGGGGAGCAATTCAAAAACTTACAATAGGAACATATGAAGACTCCGATTATAAAAGAAGGGTCGATAGTGGAGCCTTTACAGCTTTTATAAACCCTACGGGTTATTCCATTACATATAAAACAGAACTGGAACCTGGTCAAGCCTTAGGAACTCCTAAAGAGAATAAAAAATATGTTGCGTCACCTTCAACTGATTTACAGTTAGAATTTCTATTTGATGGAACCGGTGTTACAGAAACCTTTTCAGGTAATAAATTGATCAATAAAATTAAAGGGAAAGCTTTTAAGAAAACATCTGTTAAAGATCAAGTTGACGCTTTTTATGAGGCTACAGGGCAGGTTGATGGTCTTATTCATAAACCTTATAGTGTCATTCTTAACTGGGGTGATTTTGAATTTAAGGGAGTATTAGCAGAGTTTACTGTGGAGTATAAATTGTTTGACAATGAAGGACGCCCATTAAGAGCGATAGGAAAAGCGAAATTCAGTGAATCAATTAGTCAAGAACTTGCAGCAAAAGAGGTGAAAGCATCTTCCCCAGATCTCACCCACAAAAGAACCGTACAAGATGGAGACACACTTCCTTTAATGACTGAAAGAATTTACGGAGATTCTAAATACTATTTGGAAGTTGCAAAGGCAAATGGTCTTGTCAATTTCAGACAATTAAAACCAGGAAGTGAACTGTACTTTCCGCCCATAGAAAAAGTATCATAAGATGAATAACAGTGGATACATAAAAACATCAAAAAATTCGGACTTAGTAACTTTTAAAGTAATGTCCGGAGGTACAGAGCTGCCGGGAAAATATGGTGTGAAGAGCATTGTCGTGGAAAAGGAAGTCAACAGAATTCCTTATGCCCGCATTGTGATTTTGGACGGAAGTGTGCCGGATCAGGATTTCAAATTAAGTAATGAAGATCTGCTGATTCCGGGAAAAGAAATCGAGATCACGGCAGGCTATCATTCTGAAGAAGAAACCATTTTTAAAGGAGTGGTTGTAAAGCATAATATAAAAGTCAGAAGCGGCTCTTCTTACCTCATCATTGAATGCCGAGACAAGGCCGTGAAAATGACCTTAGGCAGAAAAAGCAAATACTTCTACGACAGCAAAGACAGTGATATCATTGAAGAATTGATTGGAAACAGCGGGGCAACTGCGGATGTGGAGGCTACTTCCAATTCACATAAAGAACTGGTTCAGTATCAGGCTTCGGACTGGGATTTTATGCTGACCAGAGCACAGGCCAACGGGAAACTTTGTTTCGTGGAAGACGGAACGGTAAAAGTGGCTAAACCTGATTTTAGTGGAAAAGAAGTGGAAACTGTGGTGTACGGATCTTCAGTACATGAGTTTGACGGTGAGATCGATGCGAGGGATCAATTCAGCAAAATTACGGCCAAAACTTGGAGTTATACTGATCAGGAACTGACGGAAGTCGAAGCTCAGGATCCTGCCATCAGTCTGAATGGTGATCTTTCATCAGATGACCTGGCAAAAGTTTTCGGAATTGAAGATCTGCAGCTTAAACACGGCGGAAATCTTACTCAGGGAGAATTACAGGAATGGGGCGACGCAAAAGCAACTTTCCAGCAATTAGCGAAAACAAAAGGAAGAGTAAAATTCCAGGGAATTCCGTCGGTGAAACCGGGAGTTTCATTAACGCTTCAGGGAGTCGGAAACAGATTCAACGGGAAAATTTACGTTACCGGTGTCCGCCACGAAATTGCAGACGGAAACTGGCTGGTAGACGCTCAGTTCGGGCTTTCGCCAACTTGGTTTTCGGAAACTTATGACGTCAGCGAAATGCCGGGATCAGGTATTATTCCTGCGATCAGCGGATTACATGTCGGAATTGTATCACAATTAGAATCTGATCCTGACGGTGAAGACCGGATTTTAGTCCAAATACCCATTATCAATAACGAAGAAGAGGGAATCTGGTCAAGAGTAGCTACCCTTGACGCTGGGGAAAACAGAGGTTCATTCTTCAGACCTGAAATCGGGGATGAGGTGATCATCGGATTTATTAATGATGATCCTAATGACGCAGTAGTGCTTGGAATGTTAAACAGCAGTACGAAACCCGCTTCCATTGTGGCTTCCGACGATAATCACGAAAAAGGATTCGTCACAAGAAGTGAAATGAAAATGATCTTTAATGATGATAAAATTTCCTACACCCTTGAAACACCAAAAGGCAAAAAAATAATTCTGGACGAAGATGCAGATCTCATTAAAATAGAAGATGAGCATTCGAATATCATTACCCTTAATAAAGACGGAATCAGTATAGAAAGCGGCAAAGACATCAAGATGAAAGCAAAAGGCGACATTAAGATGGAAGGAAATAATGTCAGTGTGAAAGCATCTGCGCAGTTGAAAGCAGAAGGCAGCTCCGGTTCTGAAATTAAATCCGGTGCAGTGACTGTCATCAAAGGCTCTCAGGTAAAAATTAATTAATCATGAAACCGGCAGCAAGAATTACAGATATGCATACCTGTCCTATGGTAACGGGAAATGTTCCCCACGTAGGCGGACCCATCATTCCGGCGGGAGAACCCACAGTGCTTATCGGAGGGAAACCTGCCGCAAGAGTGGGAGATAAAGCGGTATGCACAGGGCCTATGGATACCATTGCCTCAGGATCTTCAAGTGTGATGATCGGAGGGAAACCAGCCGCAAGAATGGGAGATTCTACCGCTCACGGAGGGGTAATTTCCGCAGGGGAAGCCACTGTTCTGATTGGTGGTTGATTTTTGAATACATTTTTCGGTTGTACTGAACTGACATTCAAAACCAACAACCATCAAGCAACAACTATTAATCACCAAATAAGAACGAACAACGACTAAAACCAATAACGTATGAAAATAAATACAGATTTTTTAGGAATAGGCTGGAGTTTTCCGCCTGAGTTTAATGAGACCGAAGGAAAACTGTCGATGACCACAGACGTAGAAGACATCAATAACAGTCTGATGATCTTATTGTCAACACGTCCTGGAGAGCGCGTCATGTTTCCGGACTACGGATGTGATCTGCAGGAAATGCTCTTCAAACCTCTGGATCTAACGCTGATTACCCAAATGAAAGGTATCGTGGAGCGTGCGATTTTATATCACGAGCCCAGAATAAATATTTTGAGTATTGAGATTGATACTCAGGAAGAGCTGGAAGGAGAAGTTTTAATAGAGATCGACTACGAAGTAAGGAATACCAATACAAGAAGCAATATGGTTTTTCCTTTCTACAAAGGGGAAGCTACCGAAATATAATGAATGACGGGATGTCTGTAGCCATTTTAAATAACGAGAGATTGACGGTATTTATTTGATTTTTATAGTTAAAAAGTAAAAAATAAAAAGAACCAAGTGAATGAAGTCGGAGTTTAAACAGAAGCCCATTTTTATTTTGAATGTACCTTCAGAAGCCACACAGTGGTGGAATAACAGTAGCTTAGGGTGAAACCCGATGGCTGACCATAGTAAATATAAACAAATGAAAAAAACAGATACATTTTCACATTATCGTGAAGGAAAATCACAAATGCAGCGCTTTTTAGCAGAATTAGATCCGGGCAATCTTGAATTACACGATTTCGATTTGTTTGACTGGCTATTATTCGCTAATAATTTTGCACAGCGTGTCAACTATTTTGATAAAGAGGATAATACCACACCCAAAGGAAACTGGGGAAACTTTTTCCTGGGTGATGATACACAGGCAATCCCGCGTAGGGAAAGCGTGGAGTATAAAAGTATGAAAAAACAGGTTACAGAGCTTATTTCCCGTTTTGAGCAGGACAGCAGCCTTACCCCACATCTTACCTTATTTGTCTGCTTCCTGAAATTATTGGATTTCTCAAAAAAAGCCTTTAATAATTTAACGAAAAGACATTTGGATTTCTATTATAACGAAATCCTTCAGATTGAAAAAAACGATGCCAAAGCAGATCAGGTATTTGTGATTTTTGAACTGGCAAAAAAAGCACTTCAGGAGAGAATTCCCAACGGAACTCTTTTGGATGGCGATAAAGACGCGAATGGAAAAAAACGCGTTTATAAAACGTCGGAAGAGCTGATCGCCAATCAGGCAAAGGTGGTTGAGATCAAAAGTTTCTTGAATGATGTTGAAAACGGAGAGCTTAAAATGGCTCATGTTGCAAATTCGGCAGATGGTCTTGGAGACCAGTTGCCTGAAGAAAGCAACTATTGGTGGCCTTTCGGATATAACTCTGATGAAACTATTTCAGGTAAATCTGTGTATAAAGAGCTTCCTAAAGCTAAACTTGGGTTTTCTGTGGCTTCTTCATTATTTGATTTAAAAGAAGGCGAGAGAACCGTCAATTTAAAAATCGATTTTACAAAAAATTCGACTCAGAAATTACAGGATCTGACAAATGACGAAATTAAGAATAATATCAGGATATTTTGCAGCGGCGAAAATGAATGGTTATCCGGAATTGTTTTAAGATGTGACAGAAATACTGAGGATCAGTTAGAGCTTTCTTTTACAATGCCTAAAGATTTTCCTGCGGTCGTAGCTTATAACAAAGAGGTTTTACAGGAAAAATTCCAGACCAGTTTCCCTGTGATAAGGTTCATGATCGAAGGTGAAAAATATTATAAGATATATGAAGCTCTTTCGGAAAAATTAATAAAAAATATTGAAATATCAGTCGATGTAAAAGGGGTAAAGTCTCTTCAGATTGAAAATGACAATGATACACTGAATGCTGAAAAACCATACTATCCATTCACAGCGCAACCCATTAAAGGTTCTAATTTTTATATCAAATGTCATGAAATGTTTTCGAAAAAATGGATCAATGCAGACATTACGATTAATTGGAAAAATACTCCGGACTCAATAACAGATCTGTACAACGGATATGTTATTCAGCCTAACCAAAACATCAGTATAAAAGAGTTTGAAGGGCTTAAAAGCTCATCTATTGTCCGTTCGGATGCCTATTTCAGAGCAGATACCGCCTTATTGGAAAAAGAAGTTTGGAATGAGAAGGGAAGGGATATTGAGCTTTTTAAAAAAGTGGAAAATGAATATAAAACTCAGTTTTCGATCTTTAATACAAGCAATAAAGCTGAAACAGGAGAGGCAATCAGGCTGACACTGAAACAGTCGGCATTACAGGATGTTTATCCTAAGCTGTATACACTGGCACTATCAAGCAATCCGGATAGTCAAAAACTGGTTCCCAATGAACCTTATATTCCTTTTGCTGAAGATATTGAACTGAATTACAGCGCAAAAGAAAGCGTATATTCTTACCTGAGTAAAGATACCAACGGGGAGCCTTCAAAAAGTAACGGGGTAGAGCTGTATCACGAAGATGCGTTCGGGCAGTACGAAAAAGAGGTCGAAGTCAAAAGAATTGTGCCGGTACATCAGAATGGCGGCGAATTATACATCGGTCTGGAAGCCAATTCACAAGCAACGGTTTCTTTGCTGATCCAGATGCTTGAAGGAAGTGAAAACCCTTTGGCGGAAACTTTCAAGGAGAAAGAATTTATAGAGTGGCACGCGCTTTCGGGCAATACATGGCTTGATATGTCCGATTATATGCTGAAAAATGAGACAAGAAAATTCCTGGAATCCGGTATTGTCAAGTTTAAAATACCAAAAGACATCAACAATGTTCATACAAGGCTGACCGATGGATTGGTCTGGATAAGAGCAAGATCGGGAAGAAGTTACGATGCCGTGTGTAAAATTCAGGGAATTTATACTCAGGCAGTGTTGGCAACATTCCAGAATCAGGATAATGACCTGTCTCATTTAAATAATGGACTGGAAGCGGATACCATTTCTAAACTGATTACCAGAGTTCCTCAGGTGAAATCGGTACATCAGCCTTATAATTCGTTTGATGGTAAATATAAGGAAGCAGATACGGAATTTTACAGGCGTGTAAGCGAAAGATTAAGACATAAGCATCGAGCCATTACCCAGTGGGATTATGAGCAGTTGGTATTGCAGGAATTCCCGGAAGTCTTCAAGGTGAAATGCCTGAATCATACTTCTGAAAATTCTTATATGGCTCCGGGACATGTGACTTTGATGGTGGTGCCGAATATCAAAAATAAAAATGCTTTTGATGTGTATCAACCGAGAGTAAGCAGAGCCAGCCTGAACAGAATTCAGAATTATGTGAATGAACTGAATACCATGCATATAAAAGCACAGGTGATCAACCCGAATTATAAAGAAGCAAAAGTACAGACCAAGGTAAAATTCTTTGAACAGTATGATGAGACATTTTATCTGAGACAACTGGACGAAGATATTAAAAAATACATCTCGCCATGGGCATTTACAGATTCTAAAGATATTGATTTTAATGTGGAGTTAAATGTTAACCAATTGATTAACTATCTCGAGCAGCTGTACTATGTAGATTATATTGATGACATCAAAATCCTGGTGAATAATGTGATACAAAAGAAGTCTTTAATCGAAGTAGATCCGAAATCCATTTTGGTGTCTGCGAAACAACATCATGTTACTATTGCAACACAAGTATGTATTTAATAATAAACAGAAGAAAACATCATGTCAGAAAATAAGCACATTAGCATATCAAAAAATATAGAAACAGGAGATCAGACCGATTTTCATTTTCTACGGAAAACAGGAATTGAATACATCGAAAAATTAGGCGGAAAACTTTGGACAGATTACAACTCTCATGATCCGGGGATTACCACTTTGGAGGTTTTAAGCTATGCCATAACAGATCTTGGTATGAGGATGAACCTTAATATGGAAGATATCCTGACCTCTGAAGATGCGAATTCCGATATTCACAATCAGTTTTATAAAGCAACGGAAATTCTGCCTTCAGCACCTCTAAATGAGCTGGATTACAGGAAGATTTTTATCGATATCAACTTTACAGCAGGGCATAAAAGACCCATCCGAAACTGCTGGCTGGTTCCTAATAATGAAAGATTGTATGCTGATTGTAAAACGGGGCAGCTGGATTTTAAACCGATCGGAGAAAAGAATAAGCATTTTGATATAAAGGGATTGTATGATCTGTATGTGGATTATGCAGAAGATATTGATGATGAAACCAAAGGATGCGGAAAATCTACAGTCAATCTTCAGATATTAGACCGATATCATGCTAACAGAGGTCTTTGTGAAGATTTAGCTGAAATAAAAGAAGTGGAGACCCAGAAAGTAGCGGTCTGTGCCCGAATCGGATTGGTTAATAAATCTGATGAAGAGCTGGTACACGCCAAAGTATTAAGAGCCATTACTCATTATCTGTCTCCGGAAGTTCATTTTTACTCATTAAAACAAATGGTTGAAAAAGGGCTGACGACGGATCAGATTTTTGAAGGTCCGCTTTTGGATAATGGTTTTATCGATACGGAAGAGCTTAAAAACAGTCAATTAAGAAGAGAAGTACGCCTTTCGGATATTATCGCTGAGTTGATGAAGATTGACGGGGTTAAAGAGATTCATGAAATTTCGATTGCAGGTTGTGATAACGTCATCAGGCAGGCCAACGACTGGCTAATCTGTATAGAAAAAGGCAAGAAACCGGAACTCTGCGATTTGAGTTCATTCAGCTACAGCAAGGGTTCTCTTCCTTTGAATATCAATGATAAAAAAGTTCAGGAATACGTAAAGAACCTGAAAAGAGAAGAAGAAGTACTGAGAGAGGATGCAAGGCAGAATAAAGAACTGACTTTGCCTCAGGGAACGTTCTATGACATTGCGGAATATGCCACTATTTTAAATGAATTTCCGGATACATACGGCGTGGGGATTTCAGGTATTGTAGGCAATAAAAATCCTGAAAGAGAAGCCCTTGCCAAGCAAATGAAAGGATATTTGCTATTTTTTGATCAGATTCTTGCCGGATATTTCAAGCATCTTAAAAAAGTAAAAGAAGTATTAAGTGTAAACGGTCATTTAAAGAGAACTTACTTTACACAGGCGCTTAAAAATATTAAAGGATTTGAGGATTTGGTGTCTGATTATCCTGCTGATAATGATGATGAATTAACTGATTCTTTATACGAAGAGCTGGACAACAGTGTGGAACGAAGAAATGAAATTCTCGACCATCTGATCTCCCGTTTTGCTGAAACGTTCAGTGATTATACTTTCTTAATGAAATCTCTGTACGGGAAATCTACCGATGAGATCATTCTGGGAAACAAAGAAAATTTCCTGAAAGAATATCCATCATTAAGTAAAGAGAGAGGTATAGGGTACAATTATACTTTGTTTGCCAATTCAGATATATGGAATACAACCAATATTTCCGGGGCACAGAAAAGAATTGCCCGTTTGTTGGGAATTAAAGATTATACGCAAAGAAACTTATCTCAGTCACCGGTATCTATTACCAAAACGGTCAATGATGAAGACAAGGCGAGCTATACCTGGAAAGTAAAAGATTCTGAAGGGAATATTATTTTATCCTCCGTCAACAGCTATGAGATTGAATACGCTGCCACTAAAAACCTGAATGAAGCCATTTATCAGACCATTCAGATTGATCAGGAAGATCTTGAACAGGCGCTTGAAGGATTAGGAAAATGCGAAAATAATACCTGTATGATCGGGAATATTAAGATCCGTTTCTCCGGAGGAGGCAATTATTATTTTGATATTGTGGATGATACCGAGGAGCAGAATGTAATGGCCACTCATAAAAAAACGAATCCTTATGCGGATCTGAAAGCATTGAAAGAGGGCATCAGAAAAACGATAAAGTATTTCAAATATGAGTTTACGGAAGAGGGGATTTTTCTGGTTGAGCATTTATTATTAAAGCCAACAGTCAAAGATTATCAGCTGATGGGCGGTATTGGCTGCATGGAGATCCAGCGTACTTTTAAAGTCATGTATGATATTGAAGATGTAGCAGCTACTGATCCGACGGATTATTCTGAAACTTTTATGTCTTCATGTGAAGGAGATTGTGAACCAGAAGCCTTTGATCCTTATTCTTACCGCGTAAGCGTTGTTCTTCCGGGGTATGCCTACCGTTTTCAGGATCCGGATTTCAGACGGTATGCTGAAACAGTGATCAGACAGGAAATTCCGGCTCATGTTTTGGCAAAAATCTGCTGGGTGGGAGACCGTCTAAGCGAAAAGGAAACTGCACAAAATGATTTGGCTGAATTTGAGGTAGCCTTCAAAAAGTATCTTTCAGATAAATCTAAAAATAATACGGCAAGTCTGGGGAAAAGCATTCAGGATTTGCTGGATGCACTTACCAATCTGAATAATATCTATAGACCGGGAAGACTTCTGGACTGTGCGAAAGATGATAATGACAGCCTGGACGGAAAAATCATATTAGGACAATCAAACATATAAAAAATTGACAAACAATGAATACTAAATTAGATAATGTAACAACCCAATATAGAAAGTTCAATGAAAATCAGGCGTTAACTGATGGGCAGCTGAATGAATTTATCGATTATTTCGAAGATCAGGATCGGATGTCGAGAACCAGGCTGAGTGGAGTAGGGATCGTATGTGGTTTTCAGTCTTCCTATCTTAATACTGTTTTGCAGCCTGTAGATATACAGATGAATAAACCGGGATCCGGAGATCTGGAGCTTGATACCAACTTAAATACAGTCGTTATTACACAGGGAGCCGGTGTGACTACAGACGGAGACCTGATTACGCTGCGCAGAAAAGGCAGTACATCGTCAGAAGCGACAATCGGCTTCGAACAAAATTTTTACAAATACTACAGAGATTATAATGATGTAGCGGAATACAATCATTTCAGAATGGGAGGGGTACAGTCCCCTTTCTTAGAGCTGATCACACAGGATGAATACAACCTTCTACCACCGGATAATGACTTTAGACTCATTAAAGAGCTGCGTTCTGTTGAGGGTAAAGTGGTTATTCTTTACCTGGAAAGTTACTCAAATGACGAGACGCCATGTGAGGATGCTGACTGTGATAATACAGGTGCAGAGCAGGTTTCTAACCTTAAAGTCCTTTTAGCAGATTCAGAAGTTGTTGCTAATCTCATCACTAAAGGAGACGGGAAAGACACCATTTATCAGGCTCATACGGTTTATGAAGAGCTTTTTGACCAATTGCCTAAAATAGAGGCTAAAAGGGTTATTCTGGATGCTAAAGTTACATCAGCAACTGATGTAAGATCGAAATTTCAGGATGCAGGAAGCGCTGTGGCGGATGTAACAAAAGGGTTTGACGCTATTGCAAATACTTTTAAGATAAGTGTCAACTTCGGAGGGCAAAATCTTCTGGATAAGCTGAATTCTTTAGTAAATCCTAGAGGTGGATTGAGGCTTGAAGATTATCAATATAGATACGATCTTCTTAAAGATCTGATTGATACCTATAATGAAATAAAAGGACTGATCCTGCATCTGAATGCTGAATGCTGTCCAAATATCAGTTCGTTTCCGAAACACCTTTTATTGGGACAGATCGGTGCAACTTATCAATTGGGCGGGAATCCTGCTTTACGTCATGGTTTTTATCATTCTCCTGTAACGACGGGTGACGATGAAAATTATGAAAGGATTGTCATGCTTGCCAATCGTTTTGTACAGAAGATAAACGGATTCCAATCGTATATCGGACCTGTTAAAATTACGCCTTCCAATCAGTTTGTAAGGTTGGGCCATAAAGCTATTCCTTATTATTATAATGTCGATAAGTCGTTATTAAAGCAATGGAATTACGAAAAAACAAAAACAGACAGCGAAAGGTATAATTTAAGTTACCACACGCAAAATCTGGCGGAAGATGATTTTGTTCAGAATCCGTTGAATTACAATATTGATGACAATGATTTCTATAGAATTGAAGGTCATTTGGGGCAGCCTTATAAAACCGCTCTGCAAAATATTAATGATCTTAAAGCAAAATACGGTCTGGCATTCGATGTTATTGCATTGGTTTTAGATAAAGGTGAAAAAACGGACGGTGAAACTTCGACGAAAAGGGAAACTGTATCTATTGATGATCTTAGAAAACAGTTGATATCAATCTCCAGTGATATCAGCAATCAGAAAAGTGATTCACAAAGCACGTTATTGAATATCTCAAAACTCGACGAGAAATTGAGATTATTAAACAAAGTCGAATTTGCAAAAGAAGGATCATCTGAAGAGGTTGATGTGGTAAAACAGGATCCTAAAAAGGATGATGTGGTAAGCGAACTTTTAAGCGAGTTTTTAGAAAGAAAGTCAGGTCTTGAGCATCTTGCAGGCGTAGAGCGGGGCGGAACATTTGTCTTATTGTATGTTTCTGAAACAGATAATCAGGTGCTTGCCGATTTCTCATTGCCTTACTTATGCTGTTCTAAAAAGGAACCTGTTTCCCTAATATTGCCAAGCGCTAAGGTATGCCAAGAGGATGAGCCGATTGTGATGACGGTAATTCCTCCAAATGGTGAGGTAAAAGCATTTGTAGATGGTGTTCAGATACCGGCAATTGTACAATCGAACGGTCAGAGTTCTTTTGATCCAGGTTTGGTTGCTTCAGGTTATTTAGAGAAGACTATTGCATTTACTGTTAATGGTGATGCTGTGGAAACTCAGATGGTGGTATATGAAGAGCCAAATGTTATAGTAACGACAGGTACTCCAGTGAATGGAGAAAGCCCGACAAATCCAACGGCTACCGTAGTCTTTACTGTTTCAGGAAATAGTAATCTCTCTGGGCTTGAGTACTCATGGAATTTTGGAGACGGGAAATCTGAACAAATTAATAATCCATCAGTAACTAATGGTGTAGTGAAGCAAACTCATGTATATAATCTTACTGCCGGGAAAGAAGATACCTTTACTCCAGTATTAACCGTTAGCAACAATAACGGTTGTAGTAAACAATTTATACTGTCACCATTAAAATTGACAGGGCAATCAACTGTTCAATGTTTATCTAGTATGGAAATCATCGTCCAGTATAATCAAAGTTTAGGTCCGTGTCCTGGTGGACACACTTGTAACAGTGCTAAATTTAATTTAATGGCGAATGGTAAAATTAATTTAGGCTTAGTTAATTTAAATAATGCAGGATCAACTCTGCAGCCCGGACAAAATCGACCGAATAATGAAACTTCCGGACCAAACAGAATTAATTCATTCCTAATATCAGCTGCTCAGGCACAAAGTATTGCGGATACAGATCCGAATGGAGACGGATTTATATCATTCTCTCTTGTTTGTGCTGACGCTAGTTGCCATACCGGTGTTGCCTGGACAACTATAAAATTAGGTGGAAATGTTATCTATAACGGATGTCCAACGAATAACTTTTTAACAATTAATCCTTGTACAGGAAAAATAAGATCTTAAGCCATGAAATTAATTGATCAATACGAAAAAGACGGAAACAGTATACAAGTAGATAGTTTATTAACAACAAACGATGCTGTTATTGACATAAAACAAATTTTTATTCTTGGAAATAATGTATATGTAAGTTTTGATATGGAACATGAAAGGATTTTAATTACCGAAACAGCAGATGTCTTTATTCAAAAAAACAAGGAGTTTTTAAAGACTTTAACAAAAAAAGCATACAGCAAGATTGACTCTTGTAAATGTGATAGTTGTCAATGATTTAATCCTCAAAAATGAGAATATAAAAACCTTGTTAGTTAGACTTTTAACTAACAAGGTTTTAAGACTATCTTAATAAATCATTAAAAATTAATAATAATGAATAATCAATTAAGTAATATAGCAGTCCAATACCGAAAATTCAGTAAAGGACAATATATAGAATATACCCAGTTCAACGAGTTTTTAGATTTTTTTGAGGATCAGGACCGTTTATCAAGGGTAATGTTGCAGGGAGTAGGTATTGTATGTGGGCTCAAGCATAATCTTATATATACCAACAAACTTCTGAACAGCATACAGCTTTCTCAGGGAGTAGCCGTAACAACTGACGGAGATTTACTGACGCTGAATAATACCAATACAGTAAGTGAAGATTTGTATGTAAGTGATTTGAAAACCATTGACATAGAAAATAAAAACTACACTCACTTCAGAGTCTACGATAATTTCAAAGTAAATTATAAAGCATTTCATGAAATTGGAGGTGCAGAGCGGCAGATTGAACTTTGGGAGCTGGCAACTGCTAATGAGGCAACTGCTGATTTTCAGCTTGTAGGTGATCTTCCTGATTTAGAAGATAAGTACCTTTTATTGTATCTGGAAAGCTATGAAAAGGATGTGAAACCTTGTAGAGGTGTGGACTGTGATAATCATGGTGTTCAGCAAATCAGAAATCTGAAGGTATTAGTTACCACAAAAAGCGGACTTGATATCATTCTCGGACAGGATAGGATTCAACCGCATCCTTTGTTTATTGAAGAGATATTGAAGCCTGAAAAACAGGAACGCGTCATTGTAGAAAGGCTCATTTTAGAAAATGATATTAAAACAAAATTTTATTCTTCTACAATTAAAAAGATGTATTCTGCTGCTTTAGAAAGAGGTGGATACGGGGAAACTGTTTTCAAAAAAATCAATGCGATCTCCCAAATGATGGGGATTTCCGGTGCTGACCATTCAGGTTTTAAAATGGTTTTGGAACAGTATCTTTCTCAGGATACAGGTTTTCAGTATGCTTATGACGTAGTGAAAGATCTGAATGATACCTATTCTGAAATAATCAAATGGCTTCCTCATTCGTTTACTAAAGGTTTTCCGGATCTGGATTCTTTCCCTAAACACGTGATGCTTGGGAAATTAGTGTCAGAGGTTCAATTAGACCCGTTCAGACATCAGTTTTATAATTCTCCTGTCTTGGATGATGATAGGGCAATCCAAAAAGTAAAGCTTTTAATTAACCGTTTTAATCAGCAGGTACGTAATTTCGGGAATCTGAGTTTCCAGGACCGCTTCAAAATTAAAATTACACCTTCTCAAAAATTGAATCCTCTGAGTAATAAATCCATTCCCTTTTATTACAAGATGACGGAAGAACTTTTAAAATCGTGGAATTTCGATAAAACTGCCAACCGTTCATCAGGAGAAAATCTGGCCTACGATACGGGGTTATTGTCATCGCTTGAACATACAAAGAACCCCAATGATTTTAATATCGATAGAAATTCATTCTACAATATTGAAGGACATCAGGGAATGCCTTACGATGAAGTTTTTGAAAAGGTAAAAGAAATTAAGGATAAACAGCAGCTTGCATTTGATATTATGGTTCTTTCTATGGAGGAGCTGGTAGATAATAAAGATCTGTTCAAAAGTTATTTTAATGAATATGCGGAGAAGCATCCGGGTATTGAACATCTGCGGGGAGTGGAGCGCGGCGGAACGTTTATCATTGTATACGAGTCAGTAGAAAATCCTATCGTTTTCGCGGATTTCTCACTTCCTTATATCTGCTGTACGCCAAAAATTATAGCGGATTTGAGCTTGCCACATACAGTAATTTGTGCAGAGGCAGATCGTATGCCTTTTACGGTGCTTCCTGTAGGTGGTGTTGTCAAAGCCAATGTAGATTTGGAGCGAAATGGAGTAGAGGTTGTTGACGGAAAGTATTTCTTTAATCCGAAACAGGTAGATGCAAGCTTATATGGCAAGGTAATCAATTTTACAGTAAATGATAAACCGGTAAGCTTCGGAGTCAAAGTTACTGCAGAGCCTGAAGTACTCATCAGCGTGAGTCGTGTCGACTATCCGGAAGGGCTGTCAGAAGCAACAACGGTATATCTGTTGATCGATGATGAAAATTTCAAAGATTATACTTACAGCTGGGATTTCTGGGATAACGGAAGTTATATTACGCTTACTCCTGATGCTGAGGGCCGCGTTAATTTTACTTACGTTAATCTTGATCCCAAAAGAGTTCCCACGATAAAAGTGAAGGTGAGTGGCAATGGATGTACACAGGAGGTCGCAATAAGAGATTGGTATGAGGCTCCTAAGGTAGAATTGTTTTTAGGGGATTCTGTTATCTGTTCTGACTATTCTCCTATAGATTTTATAGTATCTCCGGTAGGAGGGGTTGTAACAGCAAGTCACGGTGATGGTGTGCAATTTGTGAACGGGAAGTATGTTTTTGATCCTACAAAAGTAGATGAAAGCTTATATGGTCAGACTATTACTTTTAAGGTGAACGATCAGCAAACGGACTGCAGTATTAAAGTTATTGCCAAGCCAAGCGTTACGGTTGATCTTTATTCCGTTAATTATCCGAACGGAAGCTCAACAGAGGCAACGGTGTACTTTAAAGTTTCCGGACCAGGTTTCAGTACTTATACCTATGCTGTGAATGGTACTCCTGTTAGTTTGGTACAGCCGGGTGAAGAATGGAATTTGAGTTACACGTTTACAAATCTGAATCCTGAAAATATTCCGGTGATCAAGGTAACTGTTACTAATGGTGGGTGTATACAGGCTGTTGAGATCAGTAAATGGTATAGTCCGCCTAGGGTAGAATTAAGTTTATCAGATAAAGAGCAGGACATTATCGTTTGTTCAGACTCACCTTATATACCTTTTAAAGTATCTCCGGCAAATGGAGTTGTGGAAGCGAACCAAGGACATGGTGTGCAGTATATTGCAGGACAGTATGTTTTTGACCCGAAATCGCTGGAGGATTATTTACATAATACAGTTATTAAGTTTACTGTAAATGGGCAACCTACCACTTGTACTGCCACCGTTATCACACAGCCGGATGTTACTGTAGAAATTGGCCAGGTTGATTATTCAAACTCGACACAGGCAATGGTAAACTTTACTGTTTCAGGAGCATCTTTTAAGAACTATGCCTATAGTATAAACGGTACTGCGGTGGCTCTATATACTGATGGAGATGGGGTTGGGCATCTAAGTTATACTATAAACGATCCCAAAAATTCACCTCTGATCAATGTAACTGTGAGTAATGGGAAATGTGCTCAGACTTTTGCCATAAGAGGCTGGTATAATCCGCCTGCTCCGAGAGTTGTAATTAACAGTGTTGATTTTCCCAAAGGCAACTGTTGTGAGGGGGCTTCAGCTCATAATGTGAAGGCTTTTGTGGAGAGTAACAGTGCAACAATTTATCTGTCTCAGGTGGAAGTTTTTAGAATGAAGGGCTGGGGTGAAGGTGCTTTGAGTTTTGATTATTCCTGGTTTCAGGTATCCAGCAATAATGGCAAAAAGTTACCGATTTTGCAGAGTACTTTAAACATGCTGGAGCTTACACAGCTAACGGCTGGAATATATGTATTCCATTTTATGGTGATTGATTCGAAAACAGGATTTTTTGATACTACAGAATTAGAGCTGACTATAGAATAATGATAATCCTGTAATTGATGATAGGTGAGCAGGCATATATTCTCACTTATCAATCAGTATGCCCTTTGTAAGGGTGCTGTATAGATTTAAATCACAGTGCCCTTATTTATTCATAAAATATAATAATAACAATAAAAAAATAATATAATGGCAGCAGCACCATGCGAGATTTCATTTAAAATAGATTATACATCTTCCGTGCCTGTTACAAGTACGAATTCATCTGCATCCTATGTGATTAGTGGTTCAGGGTATCCCGCAAATGAAACCAATATAGATCCCAGTCAGGAGATAACTCTTCCGGTAATTCAGAATTCCGGAGATTATGATTTGAAAGTAAAACTGACGGTGGAAGGCGTTGAAGCGACCAGTACAGGGTCGTTTAAAATTGGAGACTGTAACAATGGCGAGGTCAGAACAATATTTTACAATCATGCAAGAAGGGATGGTAATCCGAATGATCCTGTAAGTAAAGTCAATTTTTTAATTAGAAAGAACGGAGAGGAAGTTGTTTTGAGTGAAGTTCCAAATGTAGAGTATGATAACCCTATTGAAAAATGGAAATCATTTGAAGCAAAAGTCGGAGATCGGATCGAGTTTATAACAGATCTCATCAATAGTGGATCAAGTGGCAAAACAATGGGGGGGATGTTCACTTGCAGAACAACAGGTAAAGACGGTACGGTAAATGGAGGGAGTCCTACGGCGTCTGATTTTAAACTTCTTAATTCACAGGACATAGGACCGGATACCCGGGCACAAAGAATTTTTGCCTTCTTAGTTGAGAAAAAATTGAATTATGCTTTGGGAACAGATTTTTGGTTATAGACCATAAGTAAATCTAAAAAAGCAAGAGACTGTCCAAAAAGTTTGGGCAGCCTCTTTTTTGTCGATTTTCTTCGTGCCCCTATAGAAAAGGTCTATGCAAATATTAAATTCTCAAAAGGGATATTTGACTTTTAGGACAGCCTCTTCAGTATAACAGCTTTTTTAGTAAATTATCTTCTGTTATTCTTACGTCTGGTGCTTATAATATTAAAAAGCTTGGCAACATCCTGAAGGTGGATTTCGAAATCATCATAATATTCATTGAGAGAATGAAGGGTGATGATGCCTTTTTCCACATCATGGTTGATGATTCTTTTTACCAGAATTCCTTTCTCCTTGTGTACGATCACAAAATCCCATTTATCATAATGCAGCCTGCTCAGCCAGTAGTCCTGTCTGATATTCCGGCATAATATAATGTCACCTTCCAGATAGCTTTCGTAGGATCCGTCATCCATGCTGTCACCTTTCACCTCAAAACACATATATTCACCGCGGTGCTCTACATCATCGGTAAAAGGAATGGTGGGCAGGCTTTCTATATATTCCTCATCTGCGAAATTATGCAGATAGCCGGCTTGTGCATACTGGTTGGCCAGCGGAACGTTCATGATCTTCAGGTCGGAAAAAACTACAGGTGACGCGCTGTCATTGATTTTGTTTTCATGTTCATGCAAAAGATTGGTTACAAAATAAGCTGTGGTTTCCGGAATTTTTCGTTCGCCTTTTTCCCAATATTGTACAGCCCGGGTGCCGACTCCTATAGATTTTGCGATATCAGCCTGCTTCATGTTTAGCTTCTTTCGGATTTCTTTGAATTCTAAATAGTTCATTTTGATATGTTTATAGTTATTTGTTGAAAAAATGTGTAAAAAAATCATTTTTTATTTTCAAAAAGCGAACATTGTTCGTATATTTGTTTCGTCATTAAGACAGAATAGTGCAAATATACAAAATATATTTTTATTTTAATTTTATTTTAATATTTAAATACATTGATAATCTTATGGATATAAGTTTTATCAGAAATATGAACAATAGTTTTATAATTGACTCCTTCTTCTGTAAGATGTTTAATTTTCCGTTTTATTAGGCTTGAATTGAGATGGTGGTCACTTTTTTTACCTGGTTAAATGAGAGTATTTCGCTTTTTTGAAGGGTTTAATTGATTTTTGTTCGTGTTTAAGTGTTTTTAATAATGAAATGTGTGCATGTTTTTTTGATGAATAAAATTAAATAGTAATGAAATGTAGATGAACGCTGTTGCTTAACATAAGATATCGATGAATTATGATAGTCAGCAGAAAGTTGAAACATTTTAAATAACGAACCCATTTGTGGAAGCTGTCCGGTTTTTTAAGTAAAATTATTGAGCTCTTTCATAAAAAAGAAAAGTAAAGGCCAGCTATTTACTGTTTATAAAATATCGATTCCTTATAAACATTCAATAGATTTCTATTTACAGAAGCAAAATGCAGAACAAAGAATCTGAAGTCGTATTCCGGCGGGGAATACAGGATTTCAACTTCTGAAAAACCAAAATTTATAACAGTGAATAATTATTTTAAAGACTTGAATAATAGTCTTTAAGGATTCTTGTTGACTCCGCTGAACAGTAAAGGAATTAAAAATCTGTTCAGTTTAAAAACAAACTTTTAACATATAAAAACTTTTAACCAACATGAAACGTAGTAAAGAACTAGTAGAAAAAAGAAAAGATTTCGTCATCGATTATGTAAAACGTAATCAGGATAAACAGATGAAGGTGATTGTAACAGAATTAACAGAAATGCTGTTCCTGTCCGAAAGAACGATCTATAATATTCTTTTGCAAGCCTGAAATGTAACAATACAACAGATTTTAAAAATTTAAAAAGTGTAAAATACAGCTGTGAAGTTGAGTCATCATTCAGTGTTGATGCCTAATTATGTAGGTGTTTATATAATACTTCCGAAAATATACCCTGATTTGAGTATTCATTACCTGAATAACTGACCCGGCAAGGGTGCTCAAAGTCTTTCCCATATGTAAAGATTAACTGAAAAGGTAAAAAAATGTTTTGCCTTTTTAAGAGAGATCTTCAGGAAAATCACGAACCTGAAGCGGAGGAGCTGTCGGCCTGTGGGAGAAATTTTAAAAAGCTTAAAAACTGTTCGTTAACAAAAAAAATCAGTAACCATGAAAAAAAAGAGAAGACAAAAAATAAAGAAAAACAGAGAAAAACTGCAGAATCCAAGAAAAAATATCAGTGATCTTATCGACGAGCTGGCCTATGCAGATGAAAATGAAAACATGCGAAAAAGCAAAAGGTTTTTAGACGATATGTACATGCTGGATCTCGAATAACAGGTATCCATAGGCTAAGGAAAAATTGAATTTAAATAAATAAAAGATAAGAAAAATGAATCTTGATAGTATAAAAGCGCTCTTAATAGGAACTGCCATCGCATTTTCGGGGGGCTTGCTGAGGGTATTGATCTCAATACAGAATAAAGAAAAAAAAAGACCTTGGGAACACTTTATCACGCTGGTGATTGTTGTGATCGTAGGTTTTACCATGAGCTACTTAATGAACAGGGCAGAGCTTCATGACAAATGGTATTCTACGGGAATACTGTTTGTCCTGGGCTATGGCTATGATAAATTTTTAAAAATGATCACCATCAATCTTCCCAACTGGATTGATAAAGCAGTGAATCTTTTTATTGATAACCGTTACGGGGTAAGAACAGAAAGACAGCCTCTGGAGGAAGAAGTAACGAATCTTCCTGAGGATCAGATCAAAAAATAACCATTGAATACCAGCTCAAAACTAAATTAAACCATTGAAGCCCGGATGTTGAAAAACAGACGGCTGCAACTACAGAATCTACGGTTCAGAAAACAAGGAATTCTTATAAAAAAGAGTGAATTTTGAACCGGATAACCTGAAAACTCAAAACAACAAGAGAATAAAAACGTGAAGTGATTTCGCATTACCTGTTTCTCATCAAAGTCGGATGCCACTTCTTATTACTTACATTCTTTAAAAAAAATCTGCCGTTCCCGGTTTGATTTTTCACATTCAACAGGTCTATGAAACGCAATTGTCATAATTGCGTTTTGTATGCCTTAAAAAATCAATATGAAAACTAAAAAACGAAGCCTATGAAAGCAGCAAAACCTGTAGAAATAGACAATAAAGCCCACAAACACCAAGGCAGTAAGCAAAAGCAGAAAGCCCCGGCGGTGATTCATCTGTCCGAGACGGAAGTGGCAAATGCACAGACCCAGCAGACTGGAGAGCCCTCTGCGAAAAATGGTTCAGCCAATTTTGGAAACAGCAGAATGGGTTTAAATGGAACCATTGCGGCCGTTCACGGTTCTTCAACCATTTATGACCAGGGCGCTAAAGTGATGCACGGAAGATTTCAGGAAAGCTATCAACAAACCGGAGATCTTAACCATCCCGATACCAAAGCACTGGAAAAAGGATATATGGCCAGCCTGAGTATTAATCAGGCACGGGATTATCATGACCTTAAATCCGGAACCTATCTGCCTAAGACAATGGAAGAGCAGGCGATGGTTCATCAACAAAATAAAAAAATTGAAGAAACAAACCCTACTGTAAAACTTTCAGAGAAAAAAGGAGCGCCAATTAAATCGGATGCAGATCAGTCTCAAGCAGTTAATCCGGACAAAGCAGAAGCAGCCGAAATTGAAAAGGTATCACCAAATGCGAATAACAATCCTGAGTTTACGGCATTAAGCGGAAAAATTGGCAGTACGGCTAAGCAGCAAAAACAGCATGAGCCATCAGGCAAAGCAACAAACGATGCACAAGCTGCAGCTCCATCACCAAGTAACGAGCGCGAGAGTTTGGCACAGGCGAGCCAGGTAAATTTCATGGGTGCGCAGGATCCTGGAATGTTCAAAAAAGAAGATTTCAAAGCTTTGCTAAGCGCAAAAATACACAATATCAAACTTCCGGAAAATGAAAAACAAGCCGACGAGTTTGAAAAGCACAACAATATAGACGAGGTCAACCAGAAAGCAGTCGGTGACGTGAAGAAAGAGAAGAATGTTGCCGCCAATGATATTGCTTCTGCTACCGCAACAAAACCGGATATTGCATCACAGCCTCATCGTGCAGTTGCAAAAATGCCAACACAAAATGTAGGTAAAGCTCCGTCTACTCCAAATGCTGCTAAAGCGATGCCTGTAAAAAGAACTGCAGCAAGCGTAGAACAGCCTATTAAAGAGCAGACCGCGAGTATTGACAGTGAGATGAAAGCTAACGGAGTTACCGATACGATGCTTGCAAAATCCAATGAACCTACGTTTACGGAAGCTTTAGATCAAAAAAATAAAGCCAAAACCCAGAGTGTTGCGGCAACTCAACAGTTTAGAACCAACGAAAGCAAGGAGCTTAACAAAACCCGTAATGATGCACAAGAAAAGGCCGCGAGTCACATCAGTGGAATGCATGGTGCGAGAAAAGGCGGACTAGGCAATGTGCAGGGTGATCAAAAACAAACTTCATCTAAAGACAGTCAGAAACGAAAAGAAATTGCAGACCATATCAATGGTATTTATGTCAGCTCCAAAGCAGATGTAGATGGTATTTTAAAGAATCTGGATACATCGGTGGCCAAACAGTTTGATGACGGAAGTAAAAAAGCCAAGAAAGCATTTGAAGATCATGTAGATCAGGGAATGAAGGCTTATAAAAAGAAACGTTATGGAGATGCGTATGCAGATTATGGCGTTCTAGGTTTGGCAGGTAAATGGCTGAAAGATCAGCTTGTCGGCTTACCTCCTGAAGTCGATGAATACTTTGTAAGTGGTAAAGAGCTTTACGTTAAAACAATGGATCGATATATTAATGATATTGCAACCCATGTAACCAACCAGTTAAATGCAGCGAAAACCAGAATTGCTAAAGGCAAAAAAGACGTACAGAATTATGTCAACAGTTTATCGCCAAGCTTAAGGAAGATAGGAAAAGATGCTATTAATGAGATTCAAAGCAAATTCAATGCACTGGAAGAAAGCGTAAACAGTAAAAAAGATGCGTTAATTGATGTACTGGCTAAAAAATATGCCGATAATATCGCAAGTATCGATACTAGAATTGCTGAATTAAAAACACAAAATAGCGGATTGGTAAATCAGGCGCTTGATATGCTGAAAACCAGTGTATTTGCTATTATTATCGAAATTAAAAATACTCTTACCAATTTATTGTCTGGCGTTATCAGTGCGATTCAGGCGATTATTATGGATCCAATAGGGTTCTTCAAAAACCTTATTGCCGGAGTTTCGCAAGGATTTACCAATTTCGGAGCCAATATCTGGACTCACCTTAAAACAGGTTTCTTCGGATGGCTGACCGGAGCAATGAAAGGTATTTCTTTAACGATGCCGGAAGATGTATTTTCTTTAAAAGGAGTGTTCTCTATTACCTCGCAGGTGCTTGGTTTAACTTGGGGCGGAATTAGAGCCATCGGAGCCAGAGTGATAGGAGAACCTGTTATGAAAGTGCTGGAGACAGGATTTGAAATGGTACAGATTGTTCGTAAAGAAGGTGTTGCCGGACTTTGGGGATATCTTAAAGACCAATTTGCCGACCTTAAAACAACGGTGATGGATGCCATTATGGATATCGTTCAAACGCAGGTGATTCAGGCGGGAATTAAATGGGTGATGGGATTACTGACTCCGGTAGGAGCATTTATAAAAGCCGCCATGGCAATTATAGATGTGGTGAAATTCTTCATCCAGAGAGCTGCGCAAATCATGGAATTGGTAAAAGCATTTACAGACAGCATCAAAGCAATTGCCAGTGGAAATGTAGGCGCCGTAGCCAAATCGATAGAAAATGCTTTGGGAAGAGCGGTTCCTGTATTGATTGGTTTCTTAGCTTCATTATTAGGGATTGGCGGATTGGCAGATAAAGTATTGGGCGTTATCCGAAAAATACGTCTGCGTATTGAGAATGCGATAGTGAAGTTCTGGAATTTTGTGAAAGTGAAGGCTAAAGGATTACTTGGTAAAATGGGAGTCAAAAAATTTGGCTTGGATAAAAAAGAGAAAAATAAGAAAGACCAAAAAGACAATAAAGAGAAAGATCACATTACTTCTGAATCTTTTTCTATGTCTGGAAAATCTCACACATTAACTTTTGAGGATAATGAGATTTATATGGAAAGTAAAAAAGCTAAACTTTCTGTAAAACTAGATCGAGCAAAAAAACAAGTTGAAAGATATCCAACTTCAAACGCTTTTAAAGGTAAATCAGAACTTATAAAACATCAATTAATTAGACTAACGAATATACAGGATCGTACAGAAAAAGAATTAGAAAAAGCAGAGGGTTCAGGAACCCAAACTGAAATAGATAAAGCTCAAGATAAAATGCAAAAATTAGGTCGAATAATCCAAAACTTTGGAGATACCTATCAATTAAGAGACATTTTTGATAATGATGGAGGAGAGCATAAAGAGTTTGAGCCGAAAGAAGTAAGATTAGATGCTATTGGAGATCATCAAGTAAGTGTAACTTATTATTATGATAAAGAGGCTCACGAATATGGACAACAAGATTTTACCATTACAATTAATGTAGAAGATGTAAACAAACGAGTTGTAAGACATGTAAACGAAGGTAAAAATCTTGCCTTAAAAAAAATAGGTTTTCGCGGGCTTACATCACCTGCAGGACAATTAGCAAAGTACAATTATGGTTTGAAGCTAAATTCAGCTCATATTATTGGGGATCAGTTTTTGGGTTCGGGTTATAAGAAAGGATTGAATCTAATTTTAACTTCTGATCCGTTTAACAAAAAGACTATGTTTGCAGCTGAAACAATAATCCAAGAAGGAATTGAAGCGGAAATGAAGAACTATAAAGATAATTTTGTTACTTTTGACTTAATAGTAGCTTCTACTTATCAAGTATTAGAAGAAGATCCTATGGTAGAAACATTAAAAGCTGTACATACAGGTATGACTGATAAAGAGAAGAAAGCAACATTACTAAAACTGCAAAGAATGAAGCAGCTTCCAAGGCGTTGTGAACAGGTTACTTATGAAGCTTTTATAAATATTGATGGTGTAAGTATAGATCATGAGCCAATTACTGCTGAAACAAGAAATGGTGATATTTGGCTAAATAAATTATTTAATATTGAATCATAATGGAAAAAATTAAAACATTTATAGGTATTGTTTTTGAAAAAGAACAAATAGCAATACATTTACAAAGAAACAAAGATGATATTAATAAATATAATGAATTTGTAGAAAAAGAGCTGAACGTTTACTGTGAAGATCAGTACGATTCTGAAAAAAAAGTAGAATTTAACATTAAAGGTAAAATAGTCTCTCCATTTTCTGATCGTTTTTACGAGCAATCCAAAAAGAGTTCTTACCCAATTCCACGTTATTTATTTAAAATTAGTGAATATATTCATGAAAAATATGGCGCAGTTTGGGCATGTTATGTTTCTTTTTCAAATCCAAACAAATCAATAAAAAAAATAACAGAATGTTTTTTAGTTACTCTAATTAATGAAAAATTAAAAATTATTTCTGATTTTATTGTGAGTTCAGATGCTAAAGAATGGAGACATGTCGGAGGTGATGAAAATAAAAGCTTACGTCTACATAATTTAGGTAAACCTGTAAAAATAGAGCGTTATTTAGAGCCAACTGATGAATGGAGTTTAGAAGAGTATTTAAAAGATAAATAAATCCTTAAAATACATTATAAAAGCGAGGTTTCTATTTTTAGGAGCTTCCCCCCCCGCTGCCGCACGAATCCTTTCGTGTGGCATTTTTATTATCCAATAATTTCTTAAAAAGTTTTTATCTTTATAAAAACATAATTGATGAGTCGTAATTACAAGTTCTACAATCCTGAAGGATTATATTTCATAAGTTTTGCTGTTGTAGGTTGGCTGGATGTTTTTATCAGAAATGAATACAAAGAAATTTTTTTAGAAAGTTTAAGATTTTGCCAAAAGAATAAATGAATGGAAATTCATGCATGGTGCATCATGTCAAGTCATGTACATTTAGTTTTCAGGAGTGTAAATGGGCAGAAACCAGAACTTTTGATTGGTGATTTAAAAAGATTTACAAGTAAAGCAATTGTGACAGCAATCAAGGAAAATCCTACAGAAAGCAGAAAAGAATTTTTATTAAATTTCTTTCTTAAAGAAGGTTTAAAAGCATCAAATGTAACCCAATATCAATTTTGGAGACATGATAATAAACCTATTGAATTGTGGAGCAACAGAGTGATTTGGCAGAAAATTAATTATATACATCAAAATCCTGTAGAAGCAGGTTTAGTTTTCCGTGCGGAGGATTATAGATACAGCAGTGCAATAGATTATTCTGATGAAAAAGGACTTTTAGATTATGTTGTTGTTTTTAGAATGTTTGATTTATAAATAATGTAAACCACACGATGCAATCGTGCGGCAGCGGGGGATTGAGACTGTAGCTACAGCACTTAGTAAAAGTGATGATGACGGAGACAAATCTGAACACCCACAAGCAATAGAGCATTTGAAAATAATAGCAGGACAAATATGGAGAAATCACATTATAAAACCAATTGAATTATGAAACTAAATAAGATACATCAAGATTTGAAAAAATTATATAAAGATGAGGAGACAGATATTATTTTAGGTTTTCAATTTGATGATGAAGAGGAAATTGAAAAATGTTTCAATATATTCCGATCTGGTTTTTGGTCTGTTGTTCCTTTTGCATTTGATGATTACAATAATTTTGCTATCAGATTAATGCCTAATAAAAATTTATCAGATTCTCCAGTGATAACAAAAGGTATTGCTGATTTTAGAACGATTTCGCCTAATCTGTCTTCTTTTATTGCAATGTCACTGCTTCCACTTTTAAAAGATATTGATATTGTAAATGAGGAAATTAAAAAAAAATGGCAATTACTTGAAGAACTTTCATTACCGTTTAGAGAATATACGGATAATTTAGACTCATTGAAATTTTTAAAAGAGTATCTGGATAATGAAAATAAATTGAAATATTTAGAAAATTCTTCGGAGTTTTACACCAAAGTATATTTAGACTTTTGGAGTCATTATTATGATACTCCCCAACAGAAAGAATATGCTAAACTAATGCAATCAATGGTGGATGATAAATCATATCTCCCAGATTTTGAAATAAAAGATTATGGCATTTGGAACACGAGAGCTTATAATGCTTTAGCCCAAAGAGCTTATTCAAAAACAAATTATAAAAATGTTGTAGAGTTTGAAAGATATAATTTTCAAAGCGTTATTCAACCTAATGGTTTTGATCCTGTAGAATATGCTTTTGATATTTTACCTCATGCAACATCAACAAGTTTTGAATTAGATGGTATAATTTCTTTTTTTGATACAAATCCAAACTTAGAATGGGAATATTCAAATAGTATCAAAGAGCACCCATTATTTAATGTTTTAGAAATTATTAAAAAGAATAAAAGCACGTATAATGGAGATGCTCATATAAAAGCCGCTAAAGCTATAGATGAAGAATTAAACGACCCTCTTATGGCATGGGATGCTTTAGTAAGTGCGGGATATTGGGGTGGTGTAAATTTTGGTCAACCAAATATGAATGCCTGGAGAGCTGCCATTGATTTATCTGAAAAGCATGGCTGGACAGAGATTAATGAGGTTTTAATAGATCAATTGGAATTTTATAATCATTATAAAGATAAATTCTAACTTACAATAAATCTTATACAAAAGCGAAGTTTCTATTTTAGAAGCTTCGTTTTTTTATATTTAAGATGTGAAATGATTACTTTTGACTTAATTGTGGCTTCTACTTATCATATTGGTCTTGACAAAATATATGACTTGGAGTCATCTAAACAAATTACATTTTAATAATATTATTTATGAAAATATTGCAAAAATTAGAAAAATTTATTATTGAAATTTCTAATAATGATAAAATAAAGGTAGATAAAAACAATATAGAAGAAGTAAAAAATGGTGTTAATTTTTTTAGTGAAAGAATGCTTGCTCGTGCAGAAGAACGAATGAAAATTATTATTCCCAAAGAAGATTATAAGTTCGATGCTATTCGTTCTTTAACCCTAGATTGGTCTTCCACTACTAATGAACCTGATGAGGAATATCTTTGGGGGGGATTTCAATTATTGAGCTTGATAGAATCTTTAGGAACACATTCTCATTTCTGGGATAATTACAACAATGACAGTCGTTTTTGGGAAAATAATCCACAGCCTGAAGCAGAAGCTGTTTGGAGAGAGTTTCTGCCTAAACTTAATTATTTCCATAAATCGGCTCACGGTAATGACGGTACTTATGGCTGTATATTTCGGGAAGAAGGTATCTATCCTTGTCCAGTCTATTTTTTCGATTCAGGTATCTGGTTTAAAATGGATATGAATCTTGAAGAATATTATAATACCATGATTGCCTCTAAAGCCGTTTATTATTGGCAGTATTTTTATATTGATACACAGGAGATTGTTGAAAAATTAGGGAATTATAAGCCTCGTTATGTTGAATATGATGCTTATTATTACCACGGTCCTAATTCTTTTAATAATAAATTTGAAGACGGTACATTTACGTATTCAGCAGAGGGTGTCTTGCATCAAATGAAGAATATTATTAAACGCTTCCCTAAGTTATTCCCTGATGTCGACTTAAGTTACTTTAAAGAAAGATGCGATGCTTTGGAAAAAGCACTGAATTTATAAGATTCAATATTAAATCTATTATACAGCGAAACTTCAATTAGAAGTTTCGCTTTTTTATGTTCAATATTTAAATATTGAAACCCGTTTTGAAATAGTACAGGTTGCCCGCTGCGCAAAGTCTCCTGACTTTGAGCAATGTCAAGCCTAAACAATTTTTCTTAAATTTATCCCGTTTCTGAGAGTCTCCCGACTTTGAGCAAAAAAAACAATACTAAATGAAAGAAGGCTATACTATAAAAGATCAGGAAAAACCGCATTTTATTACTTGTACGGTAGTTGATTGGATAGATATTTTCACAAGAAAAGTTTATAAAGATATCGTAGTTTCTTCTTTAGATTATTGTATAAAAGAAAAAGGAATGATATTGTATGGCTACGTAATCATGAGCAATCACATTCATTTAATAGTGCAATCGAAAGAAGGCAAATTATCAGATTTGATAAGAGATTTTAAAAAATTTACAAGCAAAAATATTTTAGAAGCTATACAAACAGAACCTGAAAGTAGAAAAGAATGGATGCTTGATTTATTCAAAAAAGCTACAGAAACCCATGGCAGAAATAAGAACTATCAGTTTTGGCAATACGGAAATCATGCAGAAGGAATTTACACCTTACATTTTATGTGGGATAAACTGAACTATATACATCTAAATCCAATAAGAGCAGGTATTGTGGAAAAAGCACAACATTACATATACTCCTCAGCAAGCAATTATGCAAATGGTAAAGGATTATTAAAAGTTGAATTGGCAGATAATCCCATAATTGATGTAACAAAAAAGAATGAATTTTGGAAATATAATAATTACGATGAATAATAGTTAGCTCAAAGTCGGGAGACTTTGCGCAGCGGGAGCAAGAAATGTAAAAATAAACTAATATGATAGAAACATTTGATCAGATTTTAGTGGAAACCTTATTAATAGCACGGGAGGAAAAAAAATCTATTATTGAAGTAGAGTATAAATATAATTCTACATTAAAAAAAGATTTATTTGAAATTGAGAATTTAAATTCAATTCATAAAGGAATAAAAGAGTTTTACTACGAAATAACTGACGGATTTGAAGTTAATTGGGAAAAAGATAATGATGGTTTTATTGGTGGAAAAATGCGCTTAACACAAAGTGAGTATTTATTTTCTGAGAATAATAGTATATATGATGACGGAGATGATGAAGATCTTAAATATTTTAGACCATTAGATTATCCAACTCCAGAAAGTTATGTAGGTTTTATTATAACGCCAGACACAGTAGACGAATCATTGTATTACATGAGTATCAGCGATTATGAGCTAAACAATTTAGATTTGGATTATGAAGGCTATACTCAAATGGCTGTTGAAGCGCGTGTGTTTAATCATTGGCAACGAGTTTTGCTGTACTATATGGATGGAGAAGGTATCGGTTCAGTAGAAACAGAAATCTTTAAAACAGAAATGCCAAAAATATTCCCAGATTGGACATGGGAAAATTTTATTGCTAAGTTTGAGAGTTTAAGGCTTTCTAATAAGGACAAATAAATTTTCCAAAAAATTGTAAAGCGGAACTTCATTTGAAGTTTCGCTTTTTTTTATGACAAAATATTTAGTCGCTCCTTAAAAAGCTGTTTTTTGACTTTGAAAATTATATTTGCCTAAAAAGATTCGGAGAACAAGTTCGAGCCAAAGAAGAATTTGTTGTTTGATTTGATTCAATCTCATCTTCAAATTGTATCCAATCCCTGCTAATAATGCATTATTAATATCTCCAGCCACTCCTTTCAGGAAGTTTAATCCTAAGGAGTGGTTTCTTTTTAAATGAGAGATACAAGGTTCTATGGCTGCTCTTGCCCGGAATCTTAATCTGGCTACTTGTTGCCCATATTTTGTTTTTTCTTTTTTTGCGGGAAGCAAAATTGCTGTTCCTTCCACTTCTTTGATTCCTTTAAATCCTCTGTCTGTAGTGGCTTTCGTAGGTCTTGTTCCGCCAACGGATTTTCTTACCCTCTCACTCTGTGCCAATGATTCTTCAAGAGTTTTACTATCGTGAGGATTGCCAGAAAATCTCTTTACCGAGCTGATGATCCCTGTTTTCCGACCTCTTACTACTGCTACTTTTGTCCCAAACTCGTATGCTTTTCCCGATTTTCCTTTCGCAATACACGCAACTTGTGGCTCGTGAAGACTGTAAATTTTATCTTTCGTGGTACGTTCTTGGGTGAGTGCTTTAAGGTAAATTTTAAAAACGTCTTCGTAGCCTTTCAAAACATCTTTAGGAAGTTTTCTTTCCAATTCCCGAAGAACTCTTTTACCAATCGTCCTGAGCTTTTTCCTCGCCATTTTTGCCTTCTTCTGTCTTCTGGGATGATGTCCAAAAAAAGCGTCCCGCAATAATTGTTTGCTCACTCTTCTGTAGCTTTGTCTTTGTACAACGCTCTCTTTTTCTGCTATTTTTCTACAATTGTCGATTACTTTTTTTGCTAATTTGGCATCGGTAGGAAAGGTAATGTTCTTCTCCTGAACCGTCGTATCTACCTGAACTTCATCTTCTGTTTTGGCTTTGGGATGGAGAGAAACGCTTTGTCCCAAAAGAAATTCCAAACCCTTATCTCCAATTCTTTTTCTGAAGTGTACAAAATTGCTCGGATCGAAAGGCTGCTCTGTCTGGAAAAAGGTTTCTCCGGTAAAATATTGCCAATACGCATTCTCAATCCATCTCTCTATTACACTTTCATCACTTTCTTTAAACATTTCCTTGAGCAAAAGCATTCCTGCTATTTTACGGATAGCAATAGAAGGTCTTCCGTTTTCTGAAAATAATTTCTCAAACTCTGACTCCATTTTATCCCAGGAAATCTCCCCAGCTAATTTTACCACCGGATGCTCCATATTAATAAGCTCCGTAAGCCTGGTCTTGAATAAATTCTGCTGTAAATCCTCTCTTATTTTGCCTAACATTTTGCCACTTTTTATATCCTAAAAATACAATTTATTGCAATTTTTTACAACGATTTTTTACGAAATATAAGTGCATAAAACTGATAATCAAAATATTACTTGGTTTTTAAGGAATGACTATTTAAAGTTTTGTGTTGTAGTAAAATCAAAAAATGAATTAATTACTTTTGTTAGTCAGTCAATTTTCTTTTGAATATTCTAAGAACTTATATAGAAAACAAAAGAAGAAACTCTTGAAAAAGTAGAAATATTATCAAGAGACATATGGAGAAATCATGTCATTAACAAATAAAATAATTATGGAAATAAATAAAATACATTCCCCCCCGCTGCCGCACGAATCCTTTCGTGTGGCATTTTTATTATCCAATAATTTCTTAAAAAGTTTTTATCTTTATAAAAACATAATTGATGAGTCGTAATTACAAGTTCTACAATCCTGAAGGATTATATTTCATAAGTTTTGCTGTTGTAGGTTGGCTGGATGTTTTTATCTGAAATGAATACAAAGAAATTTTTTTAGAAAGTTTAAGATTTTGCCAAAAGAATAAAGGAATGGAAATTCATGTAAACCACACGATGCAATCGTGCGGCAGCGGGGGGAAGATTTTAATGGAGACGGGTACAAGGATGTGGTGATTCCGATTGCTGAGTCTAAAAGTCATAAGAAAGGATTTGCGGTTATTCATGGAAAAACTTTCGAGGTTTTTATTCTGGGAGCCGGCAAACTATTTAAAAATGCGCTAGGAGATAACCTTGACTATATCGATAGCTGGAAAATCAACCGAAAAAAGGAAAACGAACCGGGTGTGGATGAGGAAACAGGCAATGGGAAAGACGGAATGTTAATTTTAGAGCATCCCTCGATTGAAATTGAAAAATCTGAACTGGGTGGCGGACAAATTTACTGGGATGGAAAGGAGTATGCCTATTTTCATCAGACCTGTTAAAATCTCTGAGCATTCTTTTTACATTTAAGAAGGATGTTTCGCTTTTTTATGTCGACAAAACTTGCTATATTTTGGAAAGTTTTTAAATAATAACCTTTTAATTTTTAAGCATGAAAAAAATAATATTCTTTTGTTCCCTTCTATTTTGTTTTTCCATGGTCAATGCGCAGACTATTGAATCGGGAAGCCGCAGTACGGCAGGTTATATCAAAAGTGACGGAACCGTTGAAAACAGCAGTCGTGCTACAGTGGGCTATATTAAAAGTGACGGAACCATTGAAAACAAAAGCCGTAGCACGATTGGCCGCATCAGGAGCAACGGGACTATTGAGAATAAAAGCAGCTCTACGGTTGGCTATGTGAAGAAAGACGGAACCGTGGAAAACAGCAGTCATTCCACTTTGGGCTATATCAAAGATGACGGAACGGTAGAAAACAGCAGTCACAGTACCATTGGCTACGCTAAAGGGATTAAAAAAGAATGGGCAGCAGTGGTTTTCTTTTTCTTTAAACTAGATTAAAAAGATGACATCCTAATGGATGATATACGTTAAAAAGCGAAGGCTCGGGTTTTATAATCCGGGTCTTTTTTGTAAGAATGAATTGGAGTAAAAAAGGCAGAGAGAAATTAGTATCAAATGAACTGTGAATTGAATTTTACGTTCGATTAAGATTAGCTGTTGACCCGAAGAACTTCACTGTTCATCATAAATACTTTACACTTTCTTCAAGCTACTGCAACTACTGAATCGGGAGGTCAAAAAACTTTTGTAAGAAGCAAAAAAAGAGGAATTTTGAACTCTAAATCAAAAATAGTAAAAGAATTTTACAGTATTATGAATACAAAAGAAATAACCACGAGAGAAAAATTAAAAAAGTATTTTGAAACAGGAAAATACCCTTCAGAGAGCCAGTTTGCGGAATTGATAGATGCTTTAAGATTAAAGGAGGATATCCTGAGTACTAAAGAAATGATCATGCTGAATAACAGTTTGGAATCTATTGATAACGGGTATTTTTCCTATACAGCGAATAATATTGAAGATTTAAACTTTTCAATCTTGATAAGCCAGCAGAACGAAGAGGATCAGCTCATTGAATTTGGAAATACCTATGGTAATGAAAAGAAGCAATATTTCTTAGGGAAGGCTCCATATATTATTAAGGTTCAGGATTTTCATGAAGAAAACTTAAAGGAATATGAGTACCTTTTCATAAGTTACAGGGTGAGTGAAAAATTTACTTATAACCGATTGTTCGGAGAGGGGCTATATGCTTTTCCCAAAGGATTCGAATTCGGAACATTGCAAGGAAAAAGATTTTATATGCAGATAAGTAAACTGATTATTTCACAAAAAGTAAGTATTGTCAATATGCCCATTAAATTTGTTAACAAAACCGGAGTACCTATTGAGTACAGATTGCAATCCGGTTACTGGAATAATGAATATACGGATAAAGATATTATCACGGACCATTACAATGTCAGTGACTCATTCTATTTCTACTATAAAGCAGATCTTCGGGGAATTGATAAATCTATAGAATGTAAACTTTATGATGCGGATACAGATCAGCTTATAATGACGGGCTATTTAAGCGCTGGACAGAATAACCAGGATATGTGGGGTGGTGGCCAAACTTACGGAACAAAAAATATAAGAATTGAATGTAATTATACAGATTAATAATTTCAAAAAAATTGAATAAAGTGGTTTCTATTTCTGATATAAATTAGAATGTAATCCTTTAATACCACCATTAAATATCAGCTACTGCAACTACAGAATAAGGCAGTTCAAAAACTTTTTTAAGAACAAAAAAAGCATGAACTTTGTCTCATCAAAAAGGATGAAAATATTCTTTTATTTCAAAAATTAACAGCAATTAACTACAGCCTTTTAATCAATATTTTCAAGATAACCAGTGTTGTAGTTCTGCTAAAGCTTTCCGGCAAAAGCTGCATTTCATTTATAATAATTCATTATTCAATGCTTTCAGATAGGGAAGGCATCAAAAAATCACGAAACAAAATGTATTGTCAAAAATAAATTTTGTTCAAAAAGACTCATAACCCATGGAAACCAAAAATATACAAAAATTATTTACCCATTTAGAGAACGTTATCACCTGGCGTATCAACAGCCCTGAAAAAGATTTTAATACAGAAGCACCCGATTTTAAAACCAGTAACCATGAAGGCTTTCAATTAGGCGATTGTATTTTCGAAAAAGGGCTTGACCATCAGGAAGTGGTCATTCTTTTAATGGCTCTGCTGCCAAGACTGGATCCTGCATTGTTGAAACGTATATATTTGGAATTTCCCGAAAGTATACTGTTTGATTTCTGTTCGGTCAATGATAATGGAAGGCTTTTTTATCCGACTATTCAGACGGTTCAGTATATTCTGGGCGGAGACTGTATTTCAGAACGACTGAAAGCACTGGATTATTTCAGTTCGGATTCGGTTTTGGTTAAAGATGAACTGATTGTTTTCTCGAGTTCGGCAAACGATCATACTCCTATGAACAGCCCGTTGAGCGTGCATCAGGAAGCCTTTAACAGAATGGTTTTCGGATCAGAATTATTACCCAAAATGAGCAATGATTTCCCGGCTGAACAGCTGCATACCCGCAGATCATGGACTGATTTGATACTTCCTGAAAACACAATGAATGAGCTCCAGAGTATTGAAGCATGGTACAACAGCAGCCAGGTATTGATGGAAGACTGGGATATGCAGAAAAAGCTGAAGCCTGGTTTCAGAGTATTGTTTTTTGGTGATCCGGGGACAGGTAAAACATTGGCGGCAAGTCTTTTAGGTAAATATACGAAACGCCCTGTTTTCAGAGTAGATGTTTCGATGCTGGTCTCAAAGTACATTGGGGAAACAGAGAAACAGCTGGCAAAATTATTTGACAAAGCGGAAAATAAAAACTGGATCTTGTTTTTTGATGAGGCCGATGCTATTTTCGGCAAACGAACCAATGTAAGGGATGCACATGATAAATATGCCAATCAGGAAGTTTCTTATCTTCTCCAGCGGATCGAAACATTTACTGGGCTCATCATTTTGGCTTCCAATTTCAAAAATAATATGGATAAAGCCTTTACGCGACGCTTCCACAGCTGTATAAAATTCAATAATCCAAGGCATGAGGAGCGTCTGCGTATCTGGCAGCATAATTTACCCGTACAGTTACAGCTTGAAGATATTGATCTGGAGCAAATTGCCCAACGATACGAACTTACCGGATCTAATATTATGAACGTGATACAGGACGTAAGCTTAAAGACAATTGCTTTACAGGATCCTGAGTACAAGGTCAGTATGGACATGCTGCTGGAAAGTATTAAAAAAGAGTACATAAAAGAAGATAAAATTTTCTCTTAGAAAACCTTTTTCACCAAACTTAAATGGACGAAAGCCAGGCAAGAGTTTGATTTCTATGAATTGAATGACCTCTCTTTTGGTGATCGTCTTTTCACCTAATCAATTTAAAAATAAAGCGTATGAAAACAAAAATTCTGCTGCTGATTCTGTTCAGTGGCCTTATTCTCGGCTGTTGCAGAAGTAAAAATAAAATCACAACGATTTCCAGAGAAAATATAAAGCAGGTAGAAAATATAAAAGTTGATTCCTTGAGCTTACAGCAGGGAGTGTCTGCTCAAACCCATTTTACCGATATTTCCAGCAATGAAAATAAAAATGAAGTATCCGGAGATGTTTTGATCGAAGGAAAAACTGAGATCTCAAATCCCTTTATTTTTCATCATATGGTTGGAAAGGATACCATTCAAAAGATTTCTATTACCGGAAATGCGGAATATATCATCAATACCCATTATGAAAAAATATCAGGTCAAAAGGCTGAAAGTAATAGGGAAGAATCAGTGAATATTTTTCAGGATATGGCTCAGCATAAAATCTCAAAAGATACCGTCTGGGAGAAGAATTCAGTGGTTTCCGAGGAAACAAAAAAAGTAAAAATAAAGGGATTTGAAATCACTGCCTGGATTTTTTTTACAATTCTGGGAATTACTTTAATACTCATCTTTTTCACGTATAAATATTTTAAAAAATGAAAACATCAAAAAAAGGTATCGATTTAATCTTGTCATTCGAGGGTTTCAGTTCCAAGCCTTATCTGGACTCCGCAAATATTCCCACCATTGGCTATGGAAATACCTATTATCCGGGAGGGAAAAAAGTAACAATGAAAGATGCCGCCATCAGTAAAGAAAGAGGTGCTGAATTATTTTCTGCTGTTTTACCGACTTATGAAAAAATTGTTAATAATAAAATAAAAGTTGCGCTTACTCAAAATCAGTTTGATGCGTTGGTTTCTCATACGTATAATACGGGCGGATCTGATACTTTATTTGCTTTAATTAATAAAAAATCGGGATCTGAAATCATTAAAGATTGGTTTACTTCAAGATATATTACTGCAGGAGGTAAGGTGTTGAATGGCCTTATCAGGCGCAGAAAAGCAGAAGCCGAACTGTTCTTTTCCAAATAAAATTTAAAATAATTAATCAAAAATAAAATTTATGATCACAAAAGAAGAACTAAAACTCAATTTTGAAAATGGAGATAGGCCCACACAGAAAGAATTTTGGGAATGGATGGATTCTTATTGGCATAAGGAGGAAAAAATTTCACAGGACTCTTTGGAAGGAATTGAAAAAGTGATTCCATTTATTCTAAATGATAATTTGCTAGGATCTACAATTGAACTTTCTATTCCTAAAAATATTAAAAAAATTTTAAGAGCTTCATATACTTATTCTGGTATGTCGTATCAAATAACGAAAGTCAATTTCAATGAAGGGCTTGAAGAAATCGAATCATCAGCTTTTAATAGTCAGAATATTAAAGTTATTAAAACTCCATCAACATTAAAGGTCATCAGAAATTCAGCTTTTGCCTATCAAATGAACGGTATAAATGGTTCAGATGGTTTGGAGGAAATTATTTTAAATAAAGGATTAGAAATTATTGAAGACTATGCATTTATAAATTCAGATAGATCAAGTGTCAAGGAGCTGTACATTCCCAGCTCTGTTAAATTTGTAGGAGTAAATGCATTTTACCTTCCGTCACTTCAGTCCGTTTCCGCTCCGTCAGGTCTAGATCTTAGTAATGCAGGAATCCCTGCTACAGCAACCATTACTTACAGATAATTTATGATAGCAAAAGAAGAACTCAAACCTGTATCGTTAAGTACGATATTCAGCTGGTTTGAAAGAGGTGATATGCCTACAGAGTCTCAGTTTCAGCAGACCTTTTCTTCATTCCGTCTTGTAGAGGAAAAATTAAAGATTGATGAGGTGGAAGGTTTACGCGAAGCTCTAGAGGAAGTGCCTTCTGATACCAATTTTCTTCATCATTTACAGGATGAAAATGCACATAACGCAGTATTGGCCGGGCTGAATGCCTCCAACCTTACAACGGCCAATGTAAATGAATGGAGAGAAAAATTAAAGATCAATTTATCAGCAACAATTGATGGGCTAGGAGAGATTGGAAATGTCTATACGAAAGCGCAGATCGAAGAAATAGCGAACGGACTTCGGATAAAAGATAACGAAATACTTGAACGTATTGAGAGAATTACACAAATACTGAACTCAGATGACATTAATCTTGATGACCTTCAGGAAATCGTGGTATACATCAAAGAGAACAGGCAACAGATAGAATTCCTTACAAATATACTTGCTGAGGGCAGTGCAGATGACAAAATTAAGCTGACAGGAGTTTATTCAAACTGGGGAAAGCTTTCTTACCAAAACGAATTTAATGATTCGGTATATGATAAAATTCAGGATATCGAAGAAGACCTTCGAGCCGTAAAAGTGGTACATGAAGAGATGGTTAAAAAAGATGTCGTCATAAAGCATGATCTTAATACTTTCAGTTTTATTATAGATGCTTACGACACGGTAACCATGTTTACGATGCCGCTTAAAGTGAAGAGGATAGACCGAAATTCTATTGAAGTCCTCTTTGACTCATTACCCCCTAATATGATCCAGTTAACAATCAAAAAAATATAAAAATGGATATTAAATACGCTTATTATCGCAGTTCCGTAGGATACAAAATCGAAGGAAAAACAGACAGTGACATTTTAACTGCCGGCGGAGGAACCCGGGCCATCAGCACTTTTTGGCATGATGGAAACTTAAATCCGTCTGATTATGTGCCTAAAACAAGAACATTAACCATTAACGGAACCTCTTATGATCTTTCGGCAAATCGATCATTTACAACGACAGACACCATCACCCGATTGAAGGGCGGAGCATCAGGCTCCTTAGTATCCGGTGATGTCACGCTTGCTGCGGGAACCAATGTAACGGTTACCCAGACCGGAAATACCATTACACTGGCTTCTACCGATACGACATACAGTGCAGGGAATGGTCTTACCTTATCGGGAACGAGCTTCTCTCTACCTGTTACCACATCTGGAACAGGGAATGTCGTTACCGCAATCAGTCAGACGGCAAATGGAATCACGGTGTCTTTGGGATCTATGCCTACAGCAACAGATTTGAACAATTATGTCCCGTTATCACAAAAAGGGGCAGCCAATGGTGTGGCGACGCTGGATGCGGCCGGACAGGTGCCTTCTGCCCAATTGCCATCTTATGTGGACGATGTTTTAGAGGGGTACTATAAAGCGGCTGACGGTAAATTTTACAAAGAAGCAGCGTATACTAACCTTATTCCAACGGAAACGGGTAAAATCTATATCTCTCTTGATACGAATAAAACATACCGATGGAGCGGAAGTACATTCGTATACATCACATCAGGAGCCGTAGATTCCGTGAATGGATTAACGGGAGTTGTCGTTCTGAATAAATCTCATGTAGGTTTAGGAAATGCAGACAATACTGCTGATGCAGCTAAAAACGTTCTTTCTGCTTCAAAATGGACTACCCCGCGAACGATCACCCTTTCCGGGGTAACGGCTACAACACAGAGCATTGACGGTTCAGGAAATGTTCTCATCCCTGTAACGGCTGTCCCTGCAACCTTACTGACCGGTACTGCCGCCATTAACACCACAGGTTCAGCGGCTAAACTCACAACGGCCAGAACGATTTCTGCCACAGGTGATGCAACATGGACAACAACTTTTGACGGCTCACAAAATGTTACCGGCGCCCTAGCTTTAGCGGCAACAGGAGTGACAGCAGGAACTTATGATCAGGTGACGGTGGATGCTAAAGGTAGAGTAACATCAGGTACGAATGCCATAAAATCATACAGTACCACGATTTCCGGAACGTCAACTGTAATTCACAATCTGGGCTCCAGAAATATTGATGTGGAAATGTATGATACGGTAACTCTTTATAAAGTCTATGGAAGGATAAAGTTAACCGATATCAGTAAAATAGATATTGAATTTGATTCTGCTTTACCAAATACTGTATCTGTAACAGTAACCCGTAAAGATATTTAAAATGGATATAAAATACGCATATTATAACAGCAGCAAAGGATATAAGGTAGTCGGAGGCACGGCAAATCAATTTCTGAAGGCGGATGGGAGTGTTGAAAGTTTGGATGTTCAAAATTTTCTGACAAAATCTTATGCGGATAATAATGGTTTTATTTATTCGCTAGGTAATGCAAGGGGAACGATAGATTCATATTCTCCAGATATTGGATTGGCTACAAATTCATTTAAGCCTATAAAATCAGGATTTTATAGACCTAACGGCGAAAATGGATGGGGATCCATGATGATAGGTGTGGCTCATCCATCTGTTGGTAATGGCGCTTATTACAGTGCATTGGCATTCAGTTATTCGGGATCTGATGTTTACTTAACGGGTAATGATAGTAATGGGGTTAAAGTACCCAATAAGAGAATTCAACTGGAAAATGAAGTTCATAAAACGTCAGGAATTAGTAACGATTTATTGTCGACAGCAAATAAGCAATTGATTAATTCTGTTAATGATTATGCTTATTTCGGAAATCCCCAGTTAACGACTTCAATTGAAGGCCTCAGAGTAGAATTGGGGAATGCTAATGTATATGTTAAGGATAACTGTATTTTTACCACAACATATGGCAATTCACAGCAGTGGAATGACGCTTATCGGTTTAGTTGGAGAACTAATGGTCCATCAGTAAATAATCAGAATCAATTAATTGCAAATGGAGCACAATATATTTCAGTAGGTAATTCTGGTAATAATTTTGATGGCGATCTTTCTAATAAAACAATTGAAGGTACTTTTGCAAATTTTAGTGGTTATGGGGATGGTACTCAAACCTCTAAAAATTTAGGATTCACCTTATTTGCTCCTACTTCAGTAAATCAAGGAATTTATTATAAAACTTGGTATAGTACGCCAGATGGTAGCATTACATGGAGACGTCTGCTTGATTCTGAAGATGCAAAAAAGTATGTTCCTAAAACCACCATGATTAATGGTACTGCGATTAATGATCTGGCTAATGTTGAAACTACGTATTGGGGAGCCACCAGAACTTTAATAATAGGAAATACTGGAAAAACACTCAATGGCTCGGGAAACCAATCATGGTCTTTGGCGGAAATTGGTGCAGCACCAGCCGTCCATACGCATACTTGGTCTCAGTTAACAGGAACTCCTACGTCCGTTGCAGGGTATGGGATTACAGATGCTCCAAATATAGGTCTGTGGGGAGGAGATCGAAATTCTATTTTGGTTAAAGATACCCGAAGCACGAATCCTTTGCCTTCTACAAATTTACAATTTGGAGTTTGGTTTGATTTCAAACAATCATCGGCATTAGGTTTAACAAGTGGGGGGCAGAGTACATATGCTTCATCTATGACTTTTGTGCCCTATGCTGATGACTCCGGTAATAATAATGCGGCTTACAGGTTGGTTCAATCTGGTGAAAATATGTTTTTTCAGGTTTATAATAAAAGTTGGCAAACATTTAATAAATTATGGGCTAGTAAAGATTTTTCACAAACAAATATCAATAACTGGAATACCGCATTTAATTGGGGAAATCACGCCACTGCAGGGTACATTTCAGCTTCCAATTTATCAAATTACTATACAAAGAACGAAGCGCTTAATCAGTTTGTAAGTAAAAGCGGAGCTGAAACAGTAAATGGTACAAAAACATTTACACAAAGTCCGGTTATCCCTTTTGCTACATTAGGTAATCATGCTGTTAATTTATACCAGCTTAATAATGTTGCTGCCGGATTTATTTCAATAAATGAACCATTTTCAGCTAGTGCATTAATGATGGCGGATATGTATAACGGTGAGGCTGAAGGATTGTTTGACAAGCCGAATAATATGCATATTGCCGGTAAAGAAGGCAATATGATCAAGCTTGGAAGCCACTACAACGGTTCTGGCGGGGTAGTGATTGATATGGGTACCGGCCACATGGGCTACGGAGGAGTTTCGCCGACGCCGTCACACAATCATTATTTTAATGGTACCATCAGAATTGCTTATGGGATTAATAGTGAATCTAGCAATGGAAGCGATGTATTCGGAGGCAACGGTAGTCTGTATAATTTACCCGAGGAGATTGCTTTAGAAGATGGAAATATTCGTTTTAGACCTTATGATAGAGAGTTACCTGGTACCTATAATTTTTATAATTCTAAAAGTAGAATTGTAAAATTAACCTTACCTGATGGAGGAGAAATAATTACGGATGACATGTTGGAATTTCAGGAAGTAACCATTATGAATATAAGTAAAAATAAAGCGGTATTTATTGTGGAACACAGAGGGTATAAGTTTCCTATAGAGCCAAGAAGCAGCGCAAGATATTATATGAATGAGAAGGGAAGAATTATTCAGGAAAATATGAGTGTAGGAAATTGTTTTTCTTATTAAGGGGTTCTACCATTTTAAAATGAGCAAATAAAAATTCTTAAATGTCTAGTAATTGTTAAATTAGATACCACAAAAGTCCAATTTTATAGCAAATTGCTGAAAACTGGCATGGCTATTGAATAATGACAAATACCAAATCACACACCATATTAAATGAAATTAAAATCCTCACTTTATAGTGGGGATTTTATACTAAAAAAGTACACCATTATATTTTCACGATTGATCCTTAGTTTTTGACTGAAGATTTTTTTATGCAAACTTTAGATTAAAAAAAACGGATCAAATACAAAAGTTGGGAACTAGGCAGAAAAGTTTAGATTATGTAAGGTGAAATTTTTTGCTCTCGCAGATTTTTCAAATGATGCAGATTCTTTTTCTTACACTTTATATATTGAACCCGAAACCACCCCAAGTTTTTTGACAACTCCCGTTTTAAATCTCACCAGACTGTTCTCCCTATAAAAGACCGCAAAGGTTAAACAAAGAAAATCAACGATTTATCTGTGGAAAATCTGTGTGGCGATCTGCGGGAAATAAAATTCGTGCATTCGTGGCCACAATATGCAGCCCTCAATTTTATCAAAGATAAAATCCTTGCGCCTTAAAAACATCAGGCATTAAAAATATCTTTGCACCTTTGCGAAAAACCAACAAGGAGAGCAACATCTGTAAAAATCTGCGCGATCTTTTGGAAATAAAAAATTCGTGCATTCGTGGCCACAATATGCAGCCCTCAATTTTATCAAACATAAAATCCTTGCGTCTTAAAAACATCAGGCATTAAAAATATCTTTGCGACTTTGCGAAAAACCAACAGAAACAGCCCCACTCACGAAAACCCTATCAATCTTTGGGAAATAAAAAAATTCGTGCATCCGTGGCAAAAAATACACCTGAACAATTTCTCCCCAAGTGTTGAAACTGATCCAAAAAAACTTTATTGGATTAAATAAAGTATAATTCCAGAATACATATTTCGGCAAAATTTTAAAAAGGCTCTAAATGAATTTCGGTACTAAAATAGGAAATCCTCACGCAATGGCAAGGATTTCTATGTTGTCTGAATAAATATTCCAATTCTCTTTTTTACTTTAAGACCAGCTGATCATACAGCAGATTATCGTCTTCATCAAAGCTTATGATCAATACTTTATACTGTTTTGCAGTATCGTTGTTATAAAATTTAATTCTTGGCGGAACGTAGTCACTGTCGAATAAATTAGGATTCCAGTAAAGGGTCTCACGGGTATCGTTTTCTATTGTTTTTGGAGAATCGTCACTATCCAGCATTTCCAGAGGAAATTCTGAAGGTTTATCATATCCTTTTATTGTTGTTGAATTATTTCTTGGAGCCTCTTTTTCATTGGTTTTGGATTTCATATTGCCTTTCAGGGTATAAATAGCAACTGCATCACCTATTAATCCTGCGCCTTTTAAAATTTTTACCATCGCAATATTGGTCGGCGGAAGACTTGCAATCATAGAAGGATCGGTTTGTATTTCATCCAGATAGAGTTTCGCCTGCTGACCTCGGATATAGGGAACGCTAACCCCGGAATTATTTTTTTGAAAAGTTAATCCTGCGGCTCTTCCCTGCAGCCAGTCCAGGATATTAACGGATCCTTCTGCATGCTGATCTTCATTTACAAAATCAAATATCGTGGAATTCATAGAGGAGAACATTCCCGTAGACAGCTGTTTATCCAGTTCTTCTTTGGGATCTGCCTTTTTTCCTACAATTTTTACTTCTTCAATCTGTCCATCCACATGCTCTGTACTTTTCATATTCTTCTGAGTGTTAAGTGCTCTGGAGATGGCTGCCGAAGGTTTCCTGTTTCCGGAAATCGGAACCAAGGTATATTTGGTAGTCGGGAAATTACCTGTAAAAGGTACAGGATTTACCAGAGGTTCTGCCGTGACGTACAGGTTGTCCTGACCTGAATCCTTCTCATTTTCTGCATTCACGAACAGAGAAACCAGCAGGGGATCATTAAAGTTGAGGTTATTTAAATAGACATAACCATTTTGATCCGTTTTAAATGAATTTATTGTGGGCTGGTTTTCTCCTAGTTTCAATGACAAATTTACGGTTGCATCCTTGATAAGAGCATTGTTTTTAACAGGTTTAATTCTGTAAGAAAGAAATTTCTGGGTATTATTTTTTATTGTCGGCGAAATTCCGCTCAGCACCGTACGCCAGTCGAATCTTTTCCAGTTTTCGGAAATAAGTAAGGCGTCTAACGCTTCGCTGTTTGCATTTGTAGAGAAATACTGTGCCGGTCTGTCTATTCTTGAATTAAAATCTCCGGTTAGCCAGAGGCCACTTAAGAGGTTTTCTTCCTCAGGACTATTGTTGCCATCTTCCTCGCTTACCAAAACCGTATAATTTTTAAAATACGATTCAGGAGAAAGATCTATACTGTTGAAAGATCTAGGTTTTTGCTTCAGATCTCGACCAATAATTTCTGCTTTTTCAATCTTCAGATCATTAGGCTTTATAAAACAAAGTCTTTGGGCAACCAGATTGTCCTGATCATCAAAGATTGCCAGCTGAAAAATAGCATTGTTTCCGTTGCTGATTTTTGTAGGAATAAGACTGGATGCCTCATTAATGAGTTGATTGATATTGGCTTTATACGCTAAATGATTATTAATGGTACCTACAATTTTATAATTCTGAAGCTGCTGTTTTAAATTGACTCCTTTCAGGCTGTATTTAATGCCTTCCTTAGAACTTACCACTTCTAAACTCAGACCGCTGTTTGCTACTTCAGGTAAATCTATGGTCTGCTTTTTTCCGGACTGATCCTGGATGATAGCCTGATATCTTTTCCCAGAACTAGGGGTCATTCTGAAAGATGCCACATTTTTATCAAATGATGTAAAGGTGGTAATGGGGGTATTAGGATTTTGTGCATCTACAATTTTACCGCTCCAGCTTTCCGGGAGATTTGTATTGCTGGATAATCGTACCGCAAATTTTGTAGAAATACCGTTAATGAAGTTACCTCCCTCAGGAAAAGCCTTGGCCGTCCAGTCATTACTTTTGGCGAGTTCTAATGTTTCAGGCGAGTTGGGATTATAAATAGGGATCGTTTTAACAATCTGGAAATCTGTAGGAAAGTTCGTCATGTAAGGAGTGTATGCCCTTAGGAAATAAACCTGTTCCGGAAGCCCTTCTTTAAGTTTAAAATCACCACTTCCTTCACCGTTGGTAAGAAGTATGGTTTTCCAGTCGATTAATTTTTTATCAGAATTGTACAATTCTACAAATAATGTCGTCGACAGGGCAGACCGGTTGTATCCGTCAAATACAAAACTCTTAAACCATATCTGGTCACCGGCCACATATTGTGGTTTATCGGTAAGAATATATACCTTTTCCTGCTCATAATTATTCTCAAGATCAGTAATTGCTTTTTCAAGTTTAGTCTGGGAAAGTAACGGCTGTGCTGCTGAAATGAGAAGTAAAAAGAAAATATTTTTCATAAAGATCTTTACGCATTTTTATCCAATGCTAAAATACTCAATAAAATAGTCTAAAAATGAATATATGCTTTCTGAGATAAAAATTTAAGAAGATTTTAACTATTTTTCACCCTGAGAAATCGGAATTTGTTACAATATATTTCCTTGTGCTTTGGAAATAAAGATAATCCTTTTCGCAAATTATAATAGGGTATACACTTATTTTTTATATCGACCTGGATAGGGTTTTTTACGATTTGTTGAGACGGGTTTATACACTTTAAGAATGCCTGCCAATCATCCTGAATTCTGTACACCCCACATTCAATGTCCATATCCATATACCGGGAAGATGTTTTGAGTTCAGGCCTTTCCTATTTTGTGATGTAATCATTTTCTTCGGGGTGATCCGGATTTACTGTGAATTTCGATAAAAGACCTTCGACTGCAACTACAGAAAGGAGAGGGCCAAAAATTTTCCTGTGAATTAAAAAAAAATGAAATTTGAATATTGAAAGGATAAAGCCGGGATATCCAGTTTCAGATAAAGATCACCTACATAAAGTCAGTATGATTAACCTGAATATCTGTACTAACGGTGGCCGTGTTTAAAAGACTAAAGCAGATGATGCGGTCTCTGCTGAAGCTACGGAATGAAGAGCAGTGAAAACTTTTGTAAATGCTTAAGAGATACGAAATTTGCGACCGTTCTTATTTCTGCGGAAAAAGCAGCAGGTCATTTATCCGCACTCTGAAGTTCCAAGAATTTCTTTAATGGAAAAGTCTGCAGAGATCCTATGAGCATTATATGAAAGCTGCCGTTACCAGGAAGTTGTATCCTGCCCGAATTATCAATTTTTTCAAAAACTAATTTTCACACATCAAATGAATACACCAATAGATACCATTTTCAGTTGGTTTAAAACTGGAGATTTTCCGACCCAAGCCCAATTTCAAGCAACCTTTTCAGCTTTTTACCATAAGAATGATTTAATCCCAAGAGAAAGCATTGAAGGACTTGAAGAAATCTTTGAACTATTTATCAGTGCAGAGGCACTTCAGAGGCATTTAGAAGATCCGGAAGCTCATGCTGAATATCTGGCTTTGCTGAATGCAGGGAATCTGACACCAGCCGATATAGATCAATGGAAAACCAGGCTTGGAATCCACCATACAGGAATCATTGACAGCTCCGACACGTTGGGCAATGTCTATACCAAAATACAGGTCGATGATTTTGTGAATACTCTGAAAAATGCAGATAAAGACCTTTTATCAGCAATAGATACAATTAGAGAGCTTCTTTTATCCAATGATCTGTCTTTAGACGAACTTCAGGAAATAGTGGATTTCATTAAAAAAAGCCGTGAGGATATTGAGGCCTTAAAGGCCGTCGCCGGAGAAACCAATGAAAGCAAAGTAAAGCTACTGAATGATTATGAGGGGCTCGGAAGCCCACAGAAACAGCAGGAATTCAATAAGCAAATCTATGATAAGGTAATGATAATCTCACAAACGCTGACAAGCGCGATGGTGCGGATCACGGAAAGTGCAGTATTTCCAAATATCCTTGAAACGGAGCACGTCATTATCCAGGCCAGGGACAGTGTTACCGGTAAAAAAATAAATGTTGATGACTATGCAACCACTCAAACCATAGAAATTAAAATGGTGGGGCAGCTTACTAACCCCATCAATATTCTCATTTTAAAAGTTAAACCATAAAATAAAAGCTATGAATACAAATGCAATAATAAGCAATAACGCCAATCAGGACAATTTTTTCGGAGAACTGCAACGCACCAGATTTCATTATTTTGAAACATTCCCAGATACAAGTAATGCTCCGGCGGGCTGGGTCATTGATTATAAAAGGGAACTGCACCAGTGGAACGGAACGGAATGGGTCAATTTGGCTAAAAATTATGAACATCCGGATTATCCACTTACCAATAATCCTTTTCAGACTGAGCAGACCAGCGGACTTTTAATGCTAAGTCAGATCCTCACCAACAGTTCAGGCCATTTAATCAAAGTAGCAGGCCGAAATCTTACCAATGCGGATATTGTTTCTATTTTCCTGAATGATGCCACCCAGTCGGGTACGTTCACATGGTCATCCAACAAGATCAGAACCTATATTGAAAATTTAATCGGGCAAAACCTTACGGGTGCATTGATCTATCAGCCGGGAGGCTATGTTCCTGCAACAACGAAAGGCTCTATGATTGCCGGGTCACCCATTACTTCTGCCATTATTAAAACAGGAATGGTGTGGGTTATTACCTCTAACGGCTGGGTGGGAGATGAACCTGTTTCTGTGGGAGACCACCTGATTGCCAATACAGATAATGCTTCTAATATTCCTAAAAATTATCAGATCATAGAAAAAGGAATTCCTGATATTGTGGATGCTACCGAGGCGGTGAAAGGGCTGATCCAGATTGCTACGGATAATGAAGCGATTGGGGGAACAGATGCTGAGAAAGCCATGACCCCAAGATCTACAAAAGCAGTATTGGATGCCAGATTTAAATCTTCCACGTTCATTCTTGGAAATGGTAATTCTGTCAGCTTCACATTAGGACATTATTGGAATACCAGAAGCATTGACTATACATGCTATAGCAAATCCGAGAATATCAGAATTAATGTAAGTTGTGTATCCATCTCAGATGATGAAGTAAGGATAGACGTTTTACAGGCGCCTAAGCTCGATGACTATATAATTACCTTAACCGCAAGACTAGACTAATGATTGCCGCTGAATATTTTAATAATCACATCACTGTGGAGGGTGAGATTATTGTAAAAAAGGTTCCGAATGACTCAGGTTCTGTGCTGGTATGGAACCCATCCACAAATAAAATATCTCAAAGAACAAAAGAGGAGATCATTGCTGATTTGGATGTAATGACCTTAAGTACAGGTCAATTTGTATATGGTCAGAAATCCTTTATGAGTGTGGGCTCATCCGACGAATTTGCCAATAAATTATGGGTGAGAGGTGATAATAATTCAGAACCAGGGATCACATTCTGGAAAACGGGCTATATTTCTTCTACCTTAACATTGAGAAATGATGGGTTTCATTTCGGAGTGGGAGCAAGTAATCATTACGACCATGTAAAAGCCGCAGGGTTCAGAAAGAATGGTTCTTCCGATAACCTGTTTTTAACAGGCGGCGGTGGTGATTATGATGCCAGAAAAAAAGAAGACTCCTATATTCATTCTTCAAGAAATTTTGAAGAAGGTACCTTTATTGAAACTGATGTAGACTATTCAGCCACCAACGGAGATCAGTTCCTTTTGGAAATGAAGGGAAATATGTACGGTAGTGGTAATTATTTACCTTTAGATCTTAAATTGCAAGGTTATATTTACAATGGCACTATCATTTCTGAAGGCGGATATTCTACTTTATTTTACTTTAATTATATCATTGCTTTAAACTTTAATGGAAAATTAGCTTTCTGGTTTCCAAGGCTGGGATACTGGCAGGGGTTTGATGTAAAATTGACTGTAGGATATGGAGGCTTAGACCAAGGAAAAAACAGAGTGACCGCTATTTCAGATTATGCAGATCCCGGTGGTACCAAAAGAGTACAAATCAATTTAAAACATTTACTGACCAAAGAAGAACTGATTTCTGAAAATGCCTTTTGGGAGAAGAAAAATGTAGGAGGAGCGTATTGGGGGTTGGAATCTGATCGGGAAATTGGAATCTTTACCCCCGGAATGAGCGCTCAGCGAATATTGTCTGGAGGATTGTTAACATCGGATCACTACTATGATAAGAATTATATACCTCCGAATGGTATCCATGCAAAAGGTTTTGTACAGTCTGATGAAGGGTTCCAGAACAGATACTGGAAAGCTGATCAAAGAAACAGAATTTGGTCTTTTGCCAATTCAGAGAATCACGGTATGTCTTATTATCAGGGAGGATTTCATCCTTCGGGCGAAGGTATAGGTTTTCATTTCGGAGATGGAAATGACTATAAATTCTTTATCAAAAATGATGGTTCTACAATAGCCAGACAGGTAATGACTGTAAATAGCCCGGATTCAATTGGAAGTGGTAATGCCGGTACTACAGGAACTCATTATAAATTATTACTGGGGAACAGCAATGATGCTAACTCTCCCAATTATGGGATGGCATTTTGGGTCGAAGGCTCTGGTGAAGCTTACATCCAGCAACAGCGGTTTGATGGAAATAATGTGGCCTACCGATTAAATCTTCAGCCTTATGGGGGGGATGTAACGATTAATAATAATACAGTTTGGCATAATGGAAATTTTAATCCCAATACTAAAGTAACCAATTCTGATAATGTGGTGGGATTGGCTTTTGATAGTGGTTCAGCATCAAGAACGCCTTACTTTATTCATACTAACGGAACATATGTGCCTATAGCTACGCACGACTTTTTAGCACAAAATTATGCGCTAAGAGCGGGTTCTAATGCTAGTGGGGCTTGGGAAAATGCGTCGAGAGCTTTGGTGACAAATCCTTATATACCCGGAAGAACATTGAATTCTGCGGGAGATGTATATCTTCAGGAAGCTACTTATGGTGATGTACATGGTATACTTAACAGTTCAGGAAAATCGCAAGGCAATCCTACTGAACATTGGTACCACAGAATTAAGATGCTACATTCAAATTCAGCAGGATATTATACAGAAATTGCGGTCCAGATGACAGGAAATAACTCTCTTCATTACAGGAAAATGGAAGGGGGTAAAGTATCAGATTGGATACAGGTTTGGGATCAGGCAAATTTTGCACCTGAAACAAAGATAAATGCGTGGCAAGGTGCTCAGTCATTAGGGTTTTCTGGTGGTAATATTGATGACACTCCTTATATTTATACTACGAGTGGTCAGTATAGATTTTTAGCGACCCAAAACTGGTCTGCCGGTAAGTTTGTGAATCTTGACAGTCAACAGGACATTACCGGACTTAAAGTTATTAAAGGAAGGTCAAAAAATACAGGTACAGGCTGGGGAAATACGGCTACAGCAACTGATTATTCTTTCTTAGTAGAAACCGGAAGTGGATCAGATTTCACTAATCAGTACACGGCATCTATAGGTTTTTTCTCCAACAGCGGGACACAAGCAGGCATCTACGCAAGAAGTAATGATATCGATGGCACTTCAATGGCTTTTGCAACGACGAATAGTTTTGGTACGGGACCTCAGATCGCCCTGACGATCAATAATGAAGGAACTGTGAACCATTTAAGATCGAGGCCTACATTTAAGGGAAATGTAATCTGGGATGAAGGTAATCTTACTCCTTCAATGATCAACAACTGGAACTCTATGTCCAGCAACGGGATTGTTGTCAATCAGATATTTACAAATAATACAAATAACAGATTGATTATTGTAGATGAATATTTTGGCGAAGATTCCGGTATCTATGATGAAAATAACGAATTCTATTTAGCAGCATTGCAGGAAGAATATTATAAATATTCAAGTAGGTTTAAGAGTTGGGAAGGTATTAATTTTCATATCAAAAGCCAGAACATTGGGGTTGGTACCACAGCTAATGATGCTGATAAAATCAATGTTTCAGGCTCTGTAAAGGCGACTAAGAATTTCAAATCAGAGGAGGAAAAACCAAATACCTTATTTATTCCCGATGGAAATTTAGCTTTCCTGGATGATGAAATTACCAATGAAGAGTACAGGATGAGGTTATCTCACCGGATGATTGAACAGCAGCCGGGAGTGTATGATTATAATTCTGATAACAGGATGCTCGTCATCCGATGTACCGACCCCGGAACTCCTTTTCTGTTGAGAAGATGCTTTAAGGGACAGCGTATACTGGTCCTAAATGCGAATGACAGTTATGCTCAGGAATTTGCGATCAGGAGCGCCGGTTTTTCATATAAAATTCAACCATTTACTTCCATTCAGTTATTCGTTTGGGATGATAGTACAGTTTATAAATATGCAGAAAATAAGATGTATTAAAATGAGAATTTAAATAGTCGCTCCTTAAAAAGCTGTTTTTTGACTTTGAAAATTATATTTGCCTAAAAAGATTCGGAGAACAAGTTCGAGCCAAAGAAGAATTTGTTGTTTGATTTGATTCAATCTCATCTTCAAATTGTATCCAATCCCTGCTAATAATGCATTATTAATATCTCCAGCCACTCCTTTCAGGAAGTTTAATCCTAAGGAGTGGTTTCTTTTTAAATGAGAGATACAAGGTTCTATGGCTGCTCTTGCCCGGAATCTTAATCTGGCTACTTGTTGCCCATATTTTGTTTTTTCTTTTTTTGCGGGAAGCAAAATTGCTGTTCCTTCCACTTCTTTGATTCCTTTAAATCCTCTGTCTGTAGTGGCTTTCGTAGGTCTTGTTCCGCCAACGGATTTTCTTACCCTCTCACTCTGTGCCAATGATTCTTCAAGAGTTTTACTATCGTGAGGATTGCCAGAAAATCTCTTTACCGAGCTGATGATCCCTGTTTTCCGACCTCTTACTACTGCTACTTTTGTCCCAAACTCGTATGCTTTTCCCGATTTTCCTTTCGCAATACACGCAACTTGTGGCTCGTGAAGACTGTAAATTTTATCTTTCGTGGTACGTTCTTGGGTGAGTGCTTTAAGGTAAATTTTAAAAACGTCTTCGTAGCCTTTCAAAACATCTTTAGGAAGTTTTCTTTCCAATTCCCGAAGAACTCTTTTACCAATCGTCCTGAGCTTTTTCCTCGCCATTTTTGCCTTCTTCTGTCTTCTGGGATGATGTCCAAAAAAAGCGTCCCGCAATAATTGTTTGCTCACTCTTCTGTAGCTTTGTCTTTGTACAACGCTCTCTTTTTCTGCTATTTTTCTACAATTGTCGATTACTTTTTTTGCTAATTTGGCATCGGTAGGAAAGGTAATGTTCTTCTCCTGAACCGTCGTATCTACCTGAACTTCATCTTCTGTTTTGGCTTTGGGATGGAGAGAAACGCTTTGTCCCAAAAGAAATTCCAAACCCTTATCTCCAATTCTTTTTCTGAAGTGTACAAAATTGCTCGGATCGAAAGGCTGCTCTGTCTGGAAAAAGGTTTCTCCGGTAAAATATTGCCAATACGCATTCTCAATCCATCTCTCTATTACACTTTCATCACTTTCTTTAAACATTTCCTTGAGCAAAAGCATTCCTGCTATTTTACGGATAGCAATAGAAGGTCTTCCGTTTTCTGAAAATAATTTCTCAAACTCTGACTCCATTTTATCCCAGGAAATCTCCCCAGCTAATTTTACCACCGGATGCTCCATATTAATAAGCTCCGTAAGCCTGGTCTTGAATAAATTCTGCTGTAAATCCTCTCTTATTTTGCCTAACATTTTGCCACTTTTTATATCCTAAAAATACAATTTATTGCAATTTTTTACAACGATTTTTTACGAAATATAAGTGCATAAAACTGATAATCAAAATATTACTTGGTTTTTAAGGAATGACTAAATAGTTAAACATTCATTGGAATAATAAAAAAACACTGTAAAGATTAATTTTACAGTGTTTTTATCTTTTTTTAATGTTTTCGAACTTTCCGTTTCCATCTTCCCACTCATTCATCAGATTTCTCAGACGACATGATATGGCATCAATGCAATTTCTCATATATTTTGATCAAATCAGAAATATTATCGACCTCCAGCTTTTCAAAAATTCTTTTTTTATGGGTGCTTACCGTTGAAGATTGAAGTTTCAGTTGATTCATAATTTCGAGATTTCCGTATCCTTCTGCGATCAGCTTAAAAATCTGCCCTTCTCTTTTGGATAATTTTTCAATAGGATTGGGGTTCTCCGCGAGTCTTTTTACAATCTCTGAAGGATAAAAATATCCATATTCAAAAATATGCTTTATGGAATTAATGATGTCTTTTTCTGAGGAGTTTTTATTAAGATAGCCGTCCGCACCATTTGAAATATACTGCATGGCAATATCCTGATCGTAGGCGGTATACACCATAATTTTGATATCTTTTTGAATGTCTTTTATCTCGGTAATCATCATTCTGTTGATGCTTCCGGGCATATTAATATCCAACAAAACCAAATCATATTCATTTTTATGAAGCTGATTGATAAGATGAGTATAATTGGAAACCTGATCTATCGTCAGCTCTTTATCATTCGACTGTAGAATTAGTTTTGTACCCGTTCTTACAACGGGATGATCATCGGCAATTATTATTTTTTTAACCATTGGAATTTTTAAGGTTTTATGATTAATTCTACACTCGTTCCCTGCGGTTTATTTTTCGTAAAGATGATCTTCATATCGATCTTTTGAGTCGTATTTTTGATAATTGTTAGATTTTAAACGTCATTATAGCTGGATGTTTAGGGGAGATAATGTTGAAATCATTATCGTAAGCTACGAATTTATTGAAGGGTATCTTTTCAAATTTTTTTGTTCAATAATTCCATATCTGTCATCAACTTTACCAGATTCCGTAATAACACTATTTTTTCTGTATGGAAGAGTGGAGTAGTAAACATTATCTGTAAATTTTGAGTGATCTTGTGATGTATAGAAGCTGTTTGTACTGATGGTCTTTAAATCCTTAGTCGTGCTGCCTGGATATACTTTTTTATATTGCTTATCATATATAATAGATACAATTTGATCTGTGTCAAAATTTTCATACTGAGTGATAAATTGAGTATCAAGCGTATTATTTTTATAAGAAACCTGATAAATCTTATTATTTAAAATTAAAAATGTTTGATTTGCTGATGGTTGCCAATATATTTTAGCAACTTTATGATAAATAAGAGACGAGTTATTTTCTGATAGGAAAAATTTACCATTTAGTAGCGTTGTTATACTCTTTATTTTTTTATCAACAATAAAATTTTTTTCATCAAAAGCAAAAATATTAGACAAATCATTTAAGCTATTGAAGACTTCAGGCATATTCAGTTCTGTATATTTTCTGCCTCGTATTGAAATTGTTTTTTGTGAGTTTATGTGATATTTTGAATTTTTGAAATAAAATGCATATTGCTTGAAATAATGAGGAGTACCATTAAAAAAAATGTTTTTATTAAGAATTGCGTATTTTATATTTTGAAAATATACAACAGAAGGTAGAAATTTTTTTTTGGATAAAACTTCTGCTTTTCTTGCCTGAATGGTAACCTGTAGGTTTTCATTACCACAGGAAATTATGATGCTGTCCTGCTGAAAATTACCTCTAAAATATTCGAAATTTAATGTTTTAGTGGGAAAGTTATTATAGGTCTCAAATTTCTTACCGTCATACTTTACAATGCCATTTTCCGTAGAAAGCCATATAAAACTATACTTGTCCTTAATCATGTCTTTCACACTATTTTGTGGCAGACGACTATCCATATCATACCATCTGAGACTGGCAGATTGGGAAAAAAGCGGAGTATTAGTTACATGCATACAATAAACGGTATTACTGGCGAAGTACAATCTTAGTTTTTTTTGGTATAAATAATTAATTTATCCCTTTGTTCAAGGCAAAAGTATAAAAAAATCAATTTAAAAATGAATTAAAGTTAAATTAATTCACTAATAATTGAATATGGTAATACTACTACTACTACTACTTATTCTCAGAGCAACGACGAGTGTTTTTCTATTTAAATATTTCTCTGTTTATTGATATTTATAGAGAAATCTCTATTTGAAAGTAGAGAAATGTGGGATGCTTTTCAATATTTATTAGAAATTACTAAAATATATTTGCAAAGTAAAATGACTCCTTAATGAATTTATTCAAAGCAAATTCTTTATGATAAAAAATTAAGATCACATAAAGACCATGCTTTTGGTGAACTAATGGTACACGTAAAATAGTACAGATCTACGTATACATTATCCAAATAAATTAAAATTCATAATATGATAAAAACACTCACTTGTTTGCTATTTCTCACTTCAGTTACAACGTATTCTCAGGTAGGTATAGGCACAGCTAATCCCAGACAACAGTTTCACATAGATGGAGGAAAAGACAATCCTGCGTCCGGAGCACCTTCTGCCGCACAGGCAAATAATGACTTGGTGGTGACCGCATCAGGAAATATGGGAATTGGAACCATAAATCCGGCTGCGAAACTTGATATTTCTAATGGGAGTACCGCGGGTGCGATTAAAATTACAGACGGAACTCAGGGAGAGGGAAAAGTTCTTACTTCAGATGAAAACGGAGTGGGAACATGGCAGAATGCTTCCAATACTTTCGTGGGTTTAAGCATAAACCGAGGAACCAATACGGCTGTAGCGACCAATGCTGCTATGCCACTAACAGGAATTCTCTATTCTTTTGGATTAAATCTGAACACGCCTGCAGTGAATCAGTTTCAGGTGAAGGAAACAGGAATTTATCTGATTACATTTCGTGTGAATGCTGGAGGAGGTACCGCAACACTTTTTACCTTAACAAACGTTACAGACGGTAACGTTGCAGAAGTAGTTTCCGGGGATGCTTCGAATTACAGAATCATAGGATCTCACGCAACCCGATTGGTGGCAGGGAAAACGTACCAATTCAGCCCCAACGGTACGATGATCGCTTGCTCAAATTGTGGCCAGCAAATGTCTGTTACGATGCTGAGTAAAGATCCTCTTTAAATATCTAATACAAAGTTGTCTAATTGTTACTAAATATTTTGTAAAGAGATATGAATAACTCCATCATCATCAGATTCTAAGAACACAATAACACAATTTCCCAACAAAAGAATCTTTATCTTGCCGCTGAGGTTAGGCTGAATATCCAATATTCGCAGACACCTTAGCATAAAAGCAGATAAAAGCATAAAGAAGTCCGTTTTCACCAGATGAGTGAAGCGGACTCTTTTTTGTTGAGTTTTGACATTAAGGTTTGGAATAATCTTAGATCAAATACAAAACTTGAGAACTTCGTAAAAAGGTTAAAGAATCTGAGTTTAAATTTTAATGTTAATTTTTTGCTCTCGCAGATTTTGTAGATGACGCAGATTGATTTTTCTTAACTTGAAATGTTGAACACTAAGTCCGCTAAGTTTTTTTGATAACTACCTGTTTTAAGGCTCACCAAGCCGTTCTACTTACAAGAGATCACAAATATTGAGCAAAAAAATATCAATAGCAGCATCTTTGAAAATCTGAGTGATCTGTGGGAAACAAAAAATATTCGTGTATTCGTGGCAAATAAAACCTCCAGCTTCCAACCCACTAGCCAAATTTTCACTTACAGTTCACATTAAGGCAAAAAAGATGTGGTGCAAGTGTAATTTTTTGAAGTATATTATTTCTGCATTATTATTTTGTTAAATTTCACTTTGTAGAGAAAATTCTACAAGTATGTTTTAAATAAATAATTATCTTTGATTTTTTAAAATTCCTTTTAATGTGAATTATTTACTGCTGTTTTCATCTTATTTAGAGGATATTTTATATAATTTCCTACCAATTCTAAAATAAAATTAAACATGATTGTACACTGTTTTCCCGGGAAAATATCAAAGATAAAAGCTGCTGAAGCATTAATTAATGATTATAAAGAAATCATTACAACAGCAGATGAAATTATAGGTTTCCCATTAAAAAATGTAATAACCCAAGATCATCTTTTAAGCCAGATAAAATATAGTGACCCGATTATTTTTGTCATCAATGCGCTTATTTATTTAAATACAAAAAGTCCCAAACCCGATTTTTTATCAGGGTACGGAGTCGGAGAATACAATGCTTTGCTCGCTTCAGGCGGTTTTGATTTTCCGACAGGGCTTAAAATAGTTAATGAGAGAGCTCATATTATATCAAAATTCAAAAGGGGGAAAATGGCGGTTGTGAAGAATGTAACGGTAGATGAAATTCAATGGATGTTAAAAAGCCATCATTGCCATACGATTGATATTTCGGCGCATCATTCAGCCAAAGAATTCAGCATATCTGGAAAATCAACTGATATTTTGAAAATGAAAACGGTATTCGAAAATTCCGGAGCCGAATATTTAATGGATCATTCAGAAGGTGCTTTTCATTCAAGGTATATGAAAGGAGCCATCAATGAGTTTTCAGAGTATTTAAATAAGTACACATTCAATGATCTTCAAATCCCTGTAATTGCTGGGATTGATGGAAAGCCATATCAAAATAATTCCGTCAAAAAAAATCTGATTCTACAACTGATCAACCCTGTTTTATGGCATGAAAGTGTAGAATATTTAAAGCAATCCGGAGTGAATGAATTCAGGGAAATTGTTTTTGATGATGACCACGTCGTGCAGAATATAAAAGCACTTCCGGAACAGGATTTTTCAGATCAAATTATACCAAAAGTAAATATTTCAGATTTAGGATCAAAAAGTTACCAAAAAAGATATCATACAACATCTTCCTACGCGGCAGGTGGAATGTACAAAGGGGTTTCTTCATCAGATCTGGTGATCGCTTTAGGCAAAAATTCAATGATGAGCTATCTGGGCAGTGGCGGTTTGCCTTTACAAAAAGTGGAGATGGAAATCGTCCGAATTCAGAAGGAATTGGGAGCAGATTTACCTTTTGGAATCAACATCGTTTATAATATTTATAATTCTGACCGGGAAAAAGAAATGATAGATCTCTGCCTGAAATATGGAGTTAGAAATATCGAAGCAGCCGCTTATATGAGCGTTACGCCACAGTTGGTGAAATTCAGACTTAATGGATTAAAAAAGACAGATCATACAATTATGGCTGAAAATAATATTCAGGCCAAAGTTTCTATTCCGGAAATCGCCATACAATTTATGAAGCCGGCACCCGAAAATATCGTGATGGATTTGTACAGGAAAGGTGAAATATCAAAAGAGGAAATGGAATATGCAAAATATGTTCCCGTAGCCAGTGATATTTGTGTGGAAGCTGATTCCGGAGGTCATACTGACCGTGGCATTCTATCAATTTTATTACCTGCTGTTATCAAATTGCGGGATGAATTTTGTGAAAAATATAATTATCCGGAAATCATCCATATCGGTGCAGCCGGAGGCATAGGAAATCCGGAATCTGCCGCAGCGGCATTTATATTGGGAGCCGACTATATTGTGACAGGCTCCATCAATCAATGCACAGTGGAAGCAGGAACCAGCAACACGGTGAAAGATCTGTTGGAAAAAATAACGATACACGACACAGCGTATGCTCCTGCGGGAGATATGTTTGAGCTGGGAGCCAAGGTTCAGGTGGTGAAAAAAGATACATTTTTTCCAATGAGGGCAAGCAGGCTCTATGATATCTATAGCCGTTACAATTCTTTGGATGAAATAGATGCTGCTGAGAGAAGCCGGATTGAGAAAAAATTCTTCGGAAAAACCTTTCAGGAAGTTTTTGAAGAGTGTAAAAAATACCATTCGGAAAATAATATTCTGAAAGCTGAAAATGATCCGAAATATAAAATGGCAATGATTTTCAAATGGTATTTTGGATTGAGCTCAAAAATGGCATTAGCGGGAGAAGAAAACCATATCGCGAATTTTCAGATCCACTGCGGCTCGGCGTTAGGAAGCTTTAACCATTGGGTGAAAGGCACAGCGCTCGAACACTGGCGGAATAGAAAAGTAGCGGTTGTGGCAACCTCTTTACTGGAGTGTACGGCAAATCACTTTGCTCAGTTTATACAGCAATATGCCAACAAAGTATCACTGGTTAACACATAAATAATCTTCGTTAATCATCATTGATTTAAACTAAAATTTAATACAATCAAAAATATACTATGACTGCAATCAATTTACTAAGGAATAGATTCCTAAAATGCTGCTTAGCATAAGTCTGTTCTAAAATTCGGTACTATAATTTAACCTTTTTACGATTTTTTTTCTCTGATTTTATAATCGGAGGAAGGCTTTCTTTTTAAAAATTCTTGACAAAATATTTAATGCAAAATGAATTCTACTAATTTTAATGTAAACGATATCATTCAGAAAAACAATGCTGATTTAATCGTGAATGACAGACCTTCTGATAAAAAAAGTATGATCGATTTTTTATCAAAAGCGGTGGCAGATATTTTAAAGATATCTTCGTCGAATATCAGCACTGAGCTGCCTTTCCTTGAATATGGACTCCGCGGATCTGCCGTACAGACGTATGTTAAGCAAATAAACGACAACCTTAATATTGATCTAAAGGCGATCGAACTTTTCAGTTATCCCAATATATCAGCACTTGCCGATCTTATTGTAGAAAAATATATCATTAAGAAAGAAAAAAAGGATGAATTTATTTCTGAATTCAGCACTCCTTTAAAAATCGAACCGGATCATCATAAAGACCTGATTGCTGTAATCGGTATGAGCGGAAAATTTGGCTCAGCCAATTCTGTTGATGAATTTTTTGAAGTGCTGAAAAACGGTAAAAGTCTTATCAGAGAAGTGCCGGACAACAGGTGGAGTATTGATGAATATTATACAACGGACAGAAATGATGCCCAAAAATCATATTCAAAATGGGGCTCTTTTTTAGAGAATATCGATCAGTTTGATCCTGCATTTTTTCGTATTTCGGGACGCGATGCTGAGGTGATGGATCCTCAGCAGAGATTATTTCTTGAAGAAACATGGAAAGCGCTGGAAGATGCAGGAATTGATCCGGAGGTGCTAAAGACGATTCGTTGTGGTGTTTTTGCGACGTCGGGGCTTAGCGATTATATAGGAACAGAGGCGGAGGAAGCATCCTCATGGTGGGGAAATGATCCTGCTGTTTTTGCGGCAAGAATGTCTTATTTTCTGAATACGAAAGGCCCTGCAATCGCCGTAGATACAGCATGTTCAAGCTCGCTTACGGCTATTCATCTCGCCTGTAACAGTTTAATGAGCGGGGAGAGCAGCGTTGCCATTGCTGGTGGTGCGTGGATTGAGACCAGACATCATTTTTACAGAAAAGCATCAAGAGCGCAAATGCTTTCTCCTGAAGGAAAATGCTATGCTTTTGACTCCAGAGCCAATGGTTTTGTACCTGGTGAGGCGGTCGGAGTTTTGATTTTAAAGCGTCTTGAAGATGCCGAAAAAGACGATGATCAGATTCATGCCGTTATCAGGGGAACATATACCAATCAGGATGGCAGCACCAACGGGATTACGGCTCCTAATGGGAGGGCTCAGCAAAATTTATTAACGGAAGCTTTTCAAAAGTTTAAAATTAATCCTGAATCAATTGGTTGTGTGGAAGCTCACGGAACCGGAACACGTCTCGGAGATCCAATAGAATTTGGAGCTTTGGACGCGGCCTTTAAGAATTTTACAGCGGAAAAGAATTTTTGCAGTCTGGGAAGTGTGAAGACCAATATGGGACATTCTGTAATGGCGGCAGGAGTTTCCGGGGTTATTAAAATGATTTTAGCTATTAAAAATAAATCACTTTTTCCAAGCCTGAATTTTGAAAATCCCAATGCACTGATTGATGTAGAAAACAGTCCGTTTAAAATACAGAAATCACTGGAATTCTGGAAACAAAAAAACGATGATCCGCGAAGGGCAACGGTGAGTGGTTTTGGTTTCAGCGGAACGAATGTCGTGACCATTGTAGAGGAATATAAAAAAGTTGAAAAAAAATACCAAAACAAAGGAGCAGCTCTTATTCCATTGTCCGCCAAAACAGAGCAGCAATTGCTTGATTATTGTAAAAAATTGAGGTTACATCTGGAGCAAAATCCGGAAACCAATCTATATAATCTGGCTTATACTTTACAGTTGGGCAGAAAGATGATGGAGAAAAAAAGATTCATTATTGCTGAGAATCTTGAAGATTTAAAACAGAAACTCGGACAGCCTGTTTTTTATCATGATGATAAAGATGAGCCCATTGATTATGAAAAAATTATAGTTGCAATAGAAAATAAAAATTGGGATGTTCTCGGAAAAGCGTGGATCAACGGTCATGTCATCGAGTGGAAGGCATTATACGCACAGGAGCAATGCTCAAAAATTAGTCTGCCGGGATATTGCTTCGAAAGAAAATCATATTGGTATACGAAAGAAAACATCATCAATGAAAGAAAGCTTCACCCTTTGGTACATCGCAATACTTCAGATTTTTCGCAGCAACAGTTTAAAAGTATACTAAATGATAAAGAACCGTCAATTTCTGATCATAAAGTCGGAGAAAACTTTGTTTTTCCAGGAGTAGCTTATCTTGAATTGGCAAGAGCAGCTGCTGAATTGAGCCAGGGGAAAAAAATTACAGAAGTCCATCAGGTTACTTGGGTCAATCCTTTAGAAATCGCAAAAAATACCATAGCTGAGGTTGTTATTAATGTAAAGGAAAAAGAAGATAAAATTCTGTATGAAATTGAATCTGGTGATCGCGAAAATAAATTGAAATCCACAGGTAAATTAGGAACAATAATACATCATCCAAAGTTTACAGATATTATTTCTTTGCAAAACAATTTTAATGAATATTGGGAAGGCGAGAAATGCTATGAAAAGTTTAAAGATATAGGCTTAAACTATGGCAAAGGTTTTCAGGGTATTAATAAATTATATCTGAAAAATAGAGAGGCGCTGGCTGTTATCCATTTGGCGAAATCAAAAGAAATACGCTGGACAATTGGGGCGCTGGATTCTGCATTGCAATGCTGTGTCGGATTGTTCTTACATAACGGTGGCGACGAGCTGATTCTTCCTTTCCGGTTGGAAAAAGCAATTTTCTACGATGAAATTCCCGAAAGTTTTTACTGTCATATTAAAGTGGAAAATCAAAATTCTAGTGGGAAATCAGAAAATTTTACCATCAGATTAATCGGTAATGAAGGAAATATAATCAGCGAATTAGACGGTGTTATTTTCGCTAAAGTGAAACAGACGAATTCAGAAAAACCTGTCAGTGTAGTGAAAAATAATTTTTCGAACGGACAGGAAAGACAAATCATTCCCGAAAATAAAAATATAAGAGAGCTTGTTACCCAACAGGTGAGAGTTTTTGCTGCGGATATTGTAAAGTTTGATATTTCTACTATTCAGGCAGATCAGGATTTTATGAGTTACGGTTTTGATTCCGCTACGTTGGTAAAGCTTTCCGGCGATCTTAATGCATATTATGATATTCATCTTACGCCGGCGTTGTTTTACAGTTACTCAAGCATTAACGAATTGGTGGATTTCCTTGAAGAGAATCATACCGATCAACTTGAGAAAAAGTACGTTAAAAATATAGATCATAGTCATCATTCAGAAATACAAATTCCGGAAAATACAAATCTTGATACACCTGAAATATCTGCGGATTTCGATGATGAGGATGACAATACCGTAGCAATCGTCGGGATCTCAGGACGTTTCCCTGGCTGTGATAATCTTGATGATTTCTGGCAGAAATTGTATGATAATCAAAACATGATTTCTGAAATTCCCGCAGACAGATGGGATTGGAGATCATTTTATGGAGATCCTGCTGTAGATTCTTCTAAAACAAAAGTGAAATGGGGGGGCTTTATCTCGGACATCGATAAATTTGATGCATTATTCTTTGGAATATCTCCTGCTGAAGCGGCTTTGATGGATCCTCAACAGAGAATTTTTATGGAAGCAGTCTACACCGCTTTAGAAGATGGAGGAATTGCCTATTCAGACTTAAAAGGTAGTGATACAGGTGTTTTTGTGGGAACATGGACGAACGATTATGAAATGTTGTTACAGGAAAATGAAGACCTTTATCTTCAGGGATTAATTCCGAGTGGAACAGTTCATTCTATATTGGCGAATAGGGTTTCTTATCTTCTGGATCTTCACGGTCCCAGCGAACCTATTGATACAGCGTGTTCCAGTTCGCTCGTTGCTATTCACAGAGCAGTTGAACATATCTATTCGGGACGTTGTAAAATGGCGATTGCAGGAGGGGTAAATGCGATATTATCTCCCGAAACCAGCTTATATATTAGTAATGCCAATATGTTAAGTAAAGACGGTAACTGTAAACCATTTGATGCCTCAGCCAATGGGTATGTCCGTTCAGAAGGCGTAGGAGCGGTGATTTTGAAAAGACTGAAGGATGCCGAAAAAGACGGAGATCATATTTATGCGATCATCCGCGGAACAGCTGAAAATCATGGAGGAAGAGCCAACACGGTGACATCCCCCAATCCTCTTGCACAGGCGGAGCTTTTATTGGAAGCTTATCAATCAGCCGGAGTTGATCCTTCTAATGTTTCTTACATCGAAACCCACGGAACAGGCACTTCTCTGGGGGATCCTATTGAAACGGAAGGGTTAAAAATGGCATTCAGCAGGTTGTATAAAGAACGAGGTTTAGAAATTTCAGAAAATACATGCAGCATCGGAAGTGTAAAAGCTAATGTTGGGCATCTGGAATCTGCATCAGGAATGGCAGGAATCATCAAGGTTTTATTGGCGATGAAGCATAAAATTTTGCCGGGAAATCCTCTGCTTTCAGAACCCAATCCTTATCTGAGACTTGAAGGAAGCCCTTTTCATCTACAAAAAGAAACAGAAATCTGGACAACTTCAGATAACCGTCCTAGAATTGCCGGAATCAGCAGTTTTGGTTTTAGTGGTGTAAATGCTCACATTATATTAGAAGAATATCGTAAAAAAGAAAGGTCACAGCAGGCTCATACCGGAAAAATGATGATCCCGCTATCTGCTCAGAATAAAGAAAGGTTACAGCAAAGAGCTAAGGATCTTCTCCATTATTTGAATCATCATCCGGACACCAATTTTCTTAGCATTGCTTATACGTTGCAAGTTGGAAGGGAGTCTATGCATGAAAAAGCGGTATTTCTTGCGGAAAATAGTCATGAATTGAAATGGCAGTTAAAATGTTTTTTAAGGAATGAAGTGAGCGATTATATTGTCAAACCGTCACAAGAGAAAAACTCTACTGATGAATTTCATACAGCAGATCTTTTATTTTCAGATTTAAATATTTCTGAGTTAAAAAAAACGGCTCAATCTTGGGTAAATGGAACAAAAATCGATTGGTTAAAGCTTTATAAGGACAAAATTCCTCACAAAATACAGCTTCCGACGTATCCATTCAACAGAAAAAGGCATTGGTTTTCAGCTGAAAAAAAGGTGAAAGAAACTATTCCGCCTTTTTCTCATCCGATTTTAGGACAGGATTATTCTACAGAAGAATTAATTGATTTTGAATTTAAGTTTAAAGGAGATGAAAAATATTTAATAGACCATAAAGTGGATGGTAAAGTTGTGTTTCCAGGAACCGCTTATTTGGAGGTGGTTTGCGCTGTAGTACGAAATAGCAATCAGCAAAAAAATATTCAGCTCAAAAACAGCAGTTGGATTTCGCCCTTGTTTTCAAAAGAGGAAGAACAGGTATTGCATTTACAGATTGATAAAAATTCAGGAGAATATAGGGTAAAATCCAATACAGATTTATATGCAAAAGGAACAGTAAATTTTACTCACGAAATATCTCAGCCTCTTACCCAAAATATTTCGAAAATTATTTCAAATCTTAGATTTCATAAGACTGGTAAAGAATACTATGAGATACTTCATGAAAACGGTTTGCAGTACGGATCAGGTTATCAGGGAATACAGAAAATTTATTATGATAAAGGGCTCTCACTGGCAGAAATTTCACTGGACGCAGGGAAGGATTTTATGATTGCTCCTCCATTGGTAGACAACGCTCTTCAGGCAACGATCGGAACATTATTAATTGATAAAATGGAAACATTGCTGGTTCCGGCAGGGGTAAAATATACCAATATCTATGACACATTACCCGATAAAATCTGGAGTTATGTGAGAAGAAATCCCACACATGATGAGGTTTACTCATTTGATATTACCATTACAGACCATTCCGGAAATGTTCTTATAGAATTGATAGAACTGATGGTTAATCCATTAATTAAAAAAGAAAAAAACGTGAAAGCTCAAGACAATATATATACCCGAATTTATGATTATTCATGGCAGAAAAGTTCTCCTCAGAACAGTACGGCTGAAAAGAAGGACTTTCAGCACCTATTTTTGTTGGATTCCATTTCGCAAAATTTCGTCAATTTACTTGAAACAAATTTGAACTCAACAGTTACAGTGCTTTCCAATCAGGAAAAAGAAGAACTCTTTATTACCATTTTAAACAAATTAAAAACGATAAGAAAAGGCAGGATTTTGTTTTTATATGATAATAAAGATGAGCATAAATTTGCCTATTTATCAGGATTATTAAAAACACTTCGCTTAGAAAATCCCTACGTGTCAGGATCTTTGCTAAGTGTAGATGGACTGCTTTCTGAAAACCGTTCTTATGATATTATCGAATCTATAAAGAAAGAGACGTTGAATGATGAGGTTGAAATAAAGATCACAGGAAATGAAAGGCTGATCAAAAAACTGGTTCCTCTGTCTACAGATACGGTGCTTCCATCCATTGCCAAAGTTGGTGGCGTTTATGTAATTACGGGTGGCGCAGGCGGATTGGGTAAAATATTCTCAGAGTATCTTGCCGAAACTAAGGATACCGAAATTATTATTGTCGGAAGGAAACCTGAAAATGAAGTTGTCATTACAAGATCAAATATTCATTATATATCATGCGATATTGCCCATCGCGAGAATGTAGCGGGATTAGTTCAGAAGATTAAGTTTCGTTTTGGAAAAATAACGGGAATTATTCATGGTGCGGGAGTTATTCACGACAGTTATATCGCAGGAAAAACGGAGGAGGAAGTCAAAAAAGTATTTGCTCCAAAGGTACAGGGTCTCACTCATCTCGATGAGGAAACAAAGAATGAAAATCTCGATTTCTTTATTCTTTGTTCATCCATTGCTTCAGTGGCAGGGAATATTGGTCAGGCAGATTATGCTTCCGCTAATGCGTGGATGGATAATTTTGCGACTCAAAGGAACAAGATGCAGCAGAATGGATTAAGAAAAGGAGTTTGCAGGAGCATCAACTGGCCTTTATGGCAAGATGGGGGAATGCATATAGACCAGAATACCGCAAGTATTCTGGAGGAAAAATGGGGAATGCTTCCAATGCCGACCTCAGAAGGAGTTGCAGCGATGGAGGCAATGCTACATCATAAGGTCGATCAGGGAGTTGTAGTCTATGGGAATAAAGAATTTTTATCCGACGGCGAAAAGCGGCAGCAGGTGACTTCCTTGGCAGATAAACCGAGTAATGACGAACTGCCTGTCATGACAAAAAAAGAAGCGGGAGAATATATCCTCAGTGTCATTGCCGAAATTTTGGATTATGATAAAGAAGAGCTCAGCACCGACGCCGAATTACGAAGCTATGGTTTTTCTTCTTATTTACTGGTGAGATTTTCTAATGAATTAAATACTTTTTATGACATCAATGAACCATCTAGTATATTTTACAATTACCCAACCATCAATGATCTTGTCGACTTTTTATGGGAAAATCATCAGGGAAAATTAGTAATGAAGCATCATAAAAATAACGATCAGGATCTCAAAATTGAATCTGCTGATTTTAGAGCTTATACGGTTGATTTTAATGAAATTGATTCTTTGCCAGAAGAGCATTCTGAAAAGGAGTTTGATACAGGTGAAGAATTAGAAAACAGTGTAGCCATCGTAGGAATTGCCGGACGTTTTCCCGGAGCAGAGAATGTAGATGAGTTTTGGAATATGCTGAAAAATAATGAATATGCCATCACAGAAATTCCTGAAGAAAGATGGAACTGGAAGGAGTACTACGGAAATTCAGCTGAAAATATCAGAAAAACAGAGGTAAAATGGGGTGGTTTTATTAAAGATGTTGATCAGTTCGATGCCGAGTATTTTGGAATTACTCCTAATGAAGCAACGTTGATGGATCCCCAGCAAAGGATTACTATCGAAACGGTGTACACAGCTTTGGAAGACGCGAATATTACTCCTTCATCGTTAAAAGGTTCAAATACAGGGGTATTTATCGGTGTGATGAATAATGATTATGCCGTTATGTTGCGCCGAAACCCGGAATTGGGAAGACAGCCTCATGCCGGAATTGGTAATTCGGATGCGATGCTGGCGAACAGAATTTCTTTTCTTCTGGATCTTCATGGTCCGAGTGTTCCGGTGAAAACGGCCTGTTCAAGTTCTTTGATTGCCATTCACAGGGCAGCGGAGAAAATCAGAAACGGAAAATGTGATCACGCCATTGCCGGAGGTGTAAATACGGTGCTGATTCCTGACACTACTTTGATGATTAATAATGCAGGAATGCTGAGCCAGGACGGAAGATGCAGATCTTTTGATGACAGAGCCAACGGATATGTCCGCTCGGAGGGTGTGGGAATTGTCATTCTGAAGTCCTTCAAAAAAGCAAAGCAGGACGGAGATTTTATTTACGGATTAATTCGTGGAGGTGCAGAAAATCACGGAGGAAAAGCCAGTTCTTTAACTGCCCCGAATCCTAAATCTCAGCGGGATCTGTTGATAGAAGCATATAGAAAATCAAATATTAATCCATCAAGGATAAGCTATATCGAAGCGCACGGAACAGGAACCGCTCTTGGAGATCCTATCGAAATTGAAGGATTAAAGATGGCTTTTGAAACTCTATATAAAGAAAAAGATCAGAAAATAACGCCTTCAGGATGTGCAGTCGGAAGCGTTAAGGCCAATATAGGACATACGGAATCAGCTTCCGGAGTGGCAGGTCTTATCAAAGTGCTGATGGCATTTAAACATAAAACTTTACCGGGAAATCCGCAGCTCATCAACCCCAATCAATATCTGCAGACAGAAGGTAGTCCTTTTTATCTGCTTTCTGAGACGATTCCATGGAATTCGGATCAGGCTAAAATGGCGGGAATCAGCAGTTTTGGTTTTGGCGGAGCAAATGCGCATCTCATTGTGCAGGAATATCACAATATGCATCAAAAAATAGATCATACAGGTTCGGCAGTTATCCTTTTAACAGCAAAAAATAAAGAGCGACTGACAGAATATGTTAAGCTTTTAAAGGAAAAAATTGTTTCGGATTCTTCATTAAATATTCATTCTATTGCATTGACGTTGCAGTCGGGAAGAGATTTTCTGGAGGAAAGAGTAGGATGGATTGCGGAAGATTTAAACGACCTTTTATATCAGATCAATGCTTATCTTGAAGGAGAAGAGCCTGTATTTTGCGGAAATATTCTTCAGGGAAAAGCTTCGTTAAAGATATTGAATGAAGCGGTTGATGAGAATGAAAAAATCAGAATGATTGCAGAATCGAATTTCAGATCGTTGCTTAATTTGTGGTGTGTGGGTGCGGATATTCCTTGGAATTTATTATATGGAGACTTAAAACCTGACAGAATAAAACTACCGACCTATCCTTTTGAAAGAAAAAGATTCTGGATTCCTGATTTAAAAAATGAAGTGAAATCAACGGCTTCAGCTCCTGAAAAAGAATCCCAAAATATCGAAAACCATATTCAGAAAATTGTCGCAGATATTGTTAAAAAACCTGTCGGAACAATGAATGTAAAAAGTGATTTCTTCGAGTTTGGACTGGATTCAGTTTCCGGTTGGGAGCTTATCCGAAGTATAAATAAACAGTTGGATATCAGGATGGATTTTCATGTTTTATATGATTATACCACAATAGAATCTCTGGCTGCATTCGTAGAAAAAGAGATGATGATGAGTAAGGTTGTTAATTAGATTTTGAATTTAGAATGAAAACATTAATGTTTCCCGGACAGGGTTCCCAATATAAGGGGATGGGAAAAGAGCTTTTTGATCGGTATCCTTCTGAAACAGCGAGGGCATCGGCAATCCTCGGATATGATATTAAAAAATTATGTCTGGAAGATCCTGAAAAAAAATTAAACAACACCGAATTTACTCAGCCTGCATTGTATGTGGTGAATTCTTTAGGATACCGGGAGTTTTTAAAAAACGATTCCGCTCCCGATTTTTTGATTGGACATAGCTTAGGAGAATATAACGCGTTGCAGGCTTCGGGAGTTTTTGATTTTGAAACCGGATTAAAATTGGTGAAAAAAAGGGGCAAACTGATGGCTGCCGCTAAAAATGGCGGAATGGCTGTAGTCTTAGGGTGTGATATTGAAACAATTAAAAAAATCCTTCACAAAGGATATCACGAGAAAACAGATATTGCGAATTATAATACACCTTCACAGACTGTACTTTCTGGTCCGGTGGATGGTATTTCTGAGGTTTTAAAAGACTTTGAAAATGAAGGAATCAAAGTAGTTCCGTTAAATGTAAGTGCCGCTTTTCACTCGCGGTATATGGACAATGCATCTCAGTTGTTCCGTTCTTTTCTCGATCAGTTTGAGTTTTTTCCAATGCAGATTCCCGTGATTTCAAATAAGAATGCAACCCGTTATGATGAAAAAGATGCTAAGCGTACTTTGAGCGATCAGATCAGTCATTCTGTACTTTGGACGGATACTATTTTATATCTGCTGAATAAAGGAGTTACTCATTTTGAAGAAATCGGAGGACAGTTTTTAACCAAAATGGTCACGGAAGTTAAAACGGTTTATGATAAAAATATTATTAAACAAAACTGGATTCAAAAGAAACGACGTCTGTTTTTGCTGCCTTTTGCAGGTGGAAATCGGTATTCTTATCAGTTTTTGCAGCCGTATCTGGAGGATTTTGAATGGGTTCCGTTAGAATTGCCAGGCAGAGGAAAGCGTCACAAAGAATCACTTCTCGATTCTTTTTACGATGCGATGGGCGATATCTACCGACAGATCAGTACAGAAATAGATACTGAACATGATGTTATTTACGGACACAGTTTGGGCGCTATTTTAGGACATTGGGTGACGTACCGTCTTGAAAAAGCAGGGAAAAATCCGGCTCGATTGATCGTGAGTGGGGTTCCCAGACCTACGATCATCGATACAGATGCCCTCAAAGTGCTTCATCAGCTTCCTCAAAAAGAATTTGCTGAAAGATTGATCGCTATGGGCGGGATGCCGCAGACATTCATCGATAACCATACCTTTTTCGAATATGCCGAACCCATTCTAAGGGCTGATTTTAAATTGCTTGATTCCGTTAGCAATTACAACGGAAGCCGCATCAAAACACCAATCACAGCGATTATGGGAACAAAGGAAACTTATGCTCATAAAATTGAGGAATGGAGAAATTATTCTCATGGAGACATAGAATTTCATCACTTGGAGGGCGGTCATTTTTTTATCAATGATCATCCTGAAACGCTTTCAAAATTAATTTCAAAATCTTTATAATGAATACAACAGAAAAACAATTGCCGGACACTTATCTGGCACTATCAGAGTTCAGAAAAAATGATGTCTATCTTGAGAATATGGATAAGGAAGGTTTGATTATCGATTTTTTTCCGCCCTCTTTTCCGCTTTTAGTGCAGCGTCTTTCGGATATTACGGGTGCTTTCTATGCCGGAATGCTGAAACAGGCGGGTGAACTTTTTGGTGAAGAGGCAATTCGTAAGCTTTCTGAGGCTTTTTTTTATGATTTGGGAACAAAGATGGCCTTGCGCAATCTGAATATTCATCCAAACCTTACCTCAAGTATTCCGGATATGACGAAAATTTTACTGGCGACGGTGTTTACTTCCAGTCCGGAGTATAATTTTGAAGTGGTTGTATTGAATGAAAACCAGCTGCATTTGCAGGTGAAAGGTAAAGACCGCTATCATAAAGCAACACAGCAGTACCAAATTTCAGAACATCTTGAATGGCCTGTGCTGAAAGACTTTATTCGTGGAATCTGTGACGGCATGAAGCTGGATGTTTCATTTGAAATGAAGGTGCTGCAACTTCAGGAAGACAGCTCTTGTCATTACGAATTAATTGTTAATCATCACTAAAAATATGGTAGATAAAACCATTTCTCTTTCCATGAAAAGTAAGGACAAATTGTACAATGGAATCATCACGATTTCGGATTGTCCTTTTGAACGGCTTCGCGAGATCAGGAAAGATTTTTTGCACATGGAGGAAGAAATGGTTTTTAATTCTTATCCATTTCAAAGCAGACAATTTTCTTATTTGCAGGGAAAATACAGTGCGAAGAAGGCTCTTTCAGCGCTGTTAAACGTGCCCCCCGGCGAAATTTTAATTGATTCGGGAATTTTTTTTCAGCCTATTGTAAAAACAGAGATGCCGTCTCACGTAAAGATAAGTGTATCCCACAGCAAAAATATATCCGTGGGTTTTGCTTTTGATGAGAGAATTCTTGCCGGAATTGATGTGGAGTTTAATAATCACTCCAAAAACTGGGTGGAACTTATTTCCGCAACAGATGAGGAAAAAAAATTGTCATACGAGCTCAGTGAAAATCAACATATTTTATTCTGGTGCAGCAAAGAATCTTTGGCTAAAGCTTTACAGATTGGCTTTACTTCAGATCTGCAGATTTTTGAAATTAATGGAATCAGAAAAACAGAAAACTACGTTGAGGTATCTTTCCGGTTTTTTCCTCATTTTAAATCTTATGTTTTTATGAATGAAAACTTTTGTATTGCCATAGCATTGCCCGGAAATATCGATCTTGATTCTTCCGAAATACTTGAGATAGGGCACGAAATCACGGGGTTTTAGTTGCCGGAACAAGCTGAAGTTCTCATTCCAGCTTGTTTATCCTTGACTGGTATTCATGTGGTTAGTTGATTACCTGGGAAGCAATGTTTCATTTACTGAATGTTAGTTATTTATTTATATTTAAAATGGGTTTATTTATTGACTTTTAGCAGGTTGTGGTTTTTGTTATGTACTAAAATTTCTTTTTAATATTTTCGAACTTCCCGCTTCCCCAGTCATTCATCAGATTACTCAGACGACATGATATGGCATCAATGCAATTTTTCGTATATTTTGATCAAATCAGAGATAGGATAGACATCAGGTTTCTGAATTTTTTTATAGATGCTTAGCGGAAAAGATTATCGTCCCCTTCTTCTTGTACAAAGAGATCATTACGATGTAGGATGGTTGTTTTGAACTATTTCCGGAGCTTTGATTTTTAATTTAAAGAACATCATTAATTGCAGTAATGCTTTTTATTAGATGGATATCCTTTTCACCTGACGGTTTATTAGAAAGATGAAAAACCCCTGAAATCAGCCATTATTTATGGGCATGCAGTACATTATCTTTGCAGCAGTTACTTAGTGATAATTTAATGAGAAAATTAATTTTAAACCTTCTTTTTGGTTTGCTCGGCTTTATTTCGTCTGCACAATCTTTAAAAGTAGTGATTAAGCAGGATGGAAAAATAATTGAACCTGTGAATGATGTATACGATCTCAGAAAAACAACTTTCGTTTTCGAAATTACGTCTTTTGGAGGCGAAGGATTTTTGCTAGGCGTTACAGCCGATAAAAATATCTACGAAAATGCTTACGGTCTGTTTAATCCTGAAGTTCCCTGGTTTCAGAACACCGGGATGGCAGAAGAGCTTTATAATAAAGAAAAAGAGATGTTCTTAATGGATACCGCACCTTCGTATTGGTATTATACGGATGCGAAAGATCACAGATTTGATAAAACCCCGAAAGGTAACTCAAAACAATGGACTGGGACGCGTACAATCTCACGGGTTTACGATATTATGAACGACCGGGCTATCTCTTTAAAAGATCTTAGCGGAAATCTGTATGTCCTCATGTATGAGGCGGAATATAACGACGAGTACGATGTAACAGGAAAGAAAAATCTATTCAATGCTGTATTGAAATTTAAAGACTAAAAAAACACACCTGATTATCTACTATATAAAAAAGGTCTGCTTCCTATGTGAAAGCGGACCTTTTTGCGATTTGTCCTTTTTATTCGATGATAAGACCATATTCAATAGCCAGCTTAATGGCTGAACTGAGATTGGCGGTCTGAAATTTTTCGATAAGATTTTTCCTGTGGCTTTCTACTGTATGAGGGCTGATAAACAATTTTTCTGCCATTTGATTGGTGGTGAGTCCTTTGGCGGCTTCCGCCAAAATTTCCTTTTCCCTCCGTGTCAGTTTCGGGACGTGATTCAGCCCGTTCTCAGACTGTTTTTCAAGGATAGAATGGGTCTGCATACATAAGAAGCGTTTACCTGAATAGACGGAGCTTATGCCTTCCAGAATTTCGGAGACGGAAGCATTTTTCTGGATATATCCCATAGCTCCCTCAGCAAGCGTACTGTTGATAACGGGAAGCTCATTGTGTACACTCAGGATAATAATCTGAAGATCGCTATACTTTTTTTTCAGAGGCCTGATAATTTCAATGCTGTTGATATCGGCGAGATTTATATCCAGCAATAAAATGTCGACGGCCTGCTCAGAAAGCCCCGTATTCATTTCCTTTACATTTCTGAAACAGCCTGTCACCTCTATTTCGGGGCTATTTTCCAAAATGTTTTTCAGCCCCTCTAAAAGAAGCGGGTGATCATCTGTTATGGCTACTTTTATCATATTTAATGAATTGGTATTTGAAGTTCTGCACTGGTTCCTGTATTCAGCCTGGAAGTGATGCTCATGGTGCCTTTCAGAAACCGGACCCGTAAGTCAATATTATGAAAGCCTGCTGTCTTACGGATATCTGTATTTTGATAATCAAAACCTTTACCGTTGTCTTCAACAGTTACATGCAGTACTTTTTCTTCTTCACTGAGCTGAATGATAATTTCCGATGCTTCGGCATGCTTAATGGAATTATTAACCAGTTCCTGAATGATTCTGTAAATAATCAACTGTTTTTCCTTGCTTAGCGAATGATTACAGTTCATAAATTCCGTGTGGATTTCCAGGGCATTGTTGGAAATCCGCGAAGCAAAATCTTTAATGGCTGCTTTTAAGCCGTACTTCATTAATAAATCAGGCATTAAATTATGGGCTACCCGCCGGAGTTCTTCCACAGCTCCGTCAATTTGGCTGATGGACTTTGAAATACCTTCTTCTATTTTTCCGGAATGGCCAAGGTCTAAATAAGAAAGCTGATGCTTGGTACCGGAGAGCAGTCCTCCTAAACCATCATGAAGATCACGGGCCAAGCGGCCTCTTTCCTTTTCCTGCCCTTCGAGAAGAGCCGTAAGGGTAGATATTTTTGAGTTTTGCTTTTCTTTTTCAATCGCTAAAAAATGCAGTTCGTCTCGTTGTTTCATGGATTTGGCTCTCTGCTTATAAGCATACAGCAATACAGTAACCAGAATAATGAAGATGAAAAGAAAAATGATGTAATAGGTGTTGATTTTTTCTTTGAATATCAGAAGCTTTTTATAGCTGCTGATGTCTTTATTTTTTTGTTCGGTTTCAAGTTTTGCCATACGAAGCTGCTGCTCTTTTTTTTCAGATTCGAGTTCCGAAAATTTCAATCGCTCCCTTTGGTTTTCCTCTACCAGTTTTAAGTTGTTATACACCTGCTCACGCCGGGAACGGATCATGTTGATCAGTTTAATTTCCTGCGCCCTTTTATCACTTTCCCACTGCAGCTTGGTGTACTTCTGCTCCTGTCTTTCTTGTTCAAACTGCGACTCTAATCTTTTGGTAATATCAAGTTTTTCCTGGTCATATACATTTTTATACTGATTTAAATACTGCTTATAGTACCCCAATGCCTCTTGATAATGTCCCTGTTCCTCACTGATCCGGGATAGGGACTCCTGTATAGAAAGTTCTATATTGGGATCTCTCACAGAACTTTTTCCTATTTCTGCGGAGGCTTTCAGAAAGTACGATCTGGCAAGATCATAATCCTTTTCGTTAATGGCTATTTCAGCCAAGATTCCAAATGAAGAGGCGATGTGAATAGGATCTCCTGTTTCCAGGCTTACTTTATTCGCTAAAAGAGCATATTTCAGTGCCTTTCCTTTGTCAAAATCGATATACAGATTGGCTAAATTAATCGCAGCATACGAAAGACTGCTCCTGTTGACCATCGCATTTTTATTTTTATCAAATGTTGAAATAGCCATGATATAGTACTGTTCCGCTTTGTTTCTAACGCTGAAGTCTGTTGTATTTTGAGCATACTTTTGTTCATATACATATCCCATCCGCATATACGCATCGAAGATCAGGTTGGGGTCATATTGCTTTGATGCCAGCAGCAGAAACTGTTTGCTGTACTTTTCTTCCAGCTGGTATTCATGGAGATTAGAATAGATGGCCGAAAGTTCTTTAGCAGCATTCCCAAATCTACCATACAGAGTAGAAGTAGTGGGAGAGTTTTCGTAATAGTAGATTGCCTTTAAATAGGCAGCCACTGCTTCAGCGGTTTTATTGTTACGGGTCAGAATCCATCCTTTAGCATAATGAAAATAGCCTTTAGCTTCTTCATTGCTGGTTTTTAAGCTGTATCTGTTTGCCATTTCCAGGCTTTTTAAAGATTCAGACTCTCGGTTATCCAGCCGGTAATTCATCGCCTGAACGGCATACAGAATGGCAGCATATTTTCCGTCAGGCTGTTTGGCAGCAACGGAAATATTATGATTCAGAATCTCGTAGGATCTGGATTTTAACTGATGAAAAAATAGGGCAGTAGCATATCTGGGAGCAATATTCAACTGCTCCGCTGTTTTGCCTTTAGCATTAAGATATTCCGTCTCCAACTGGCGTACAGCGTCCTGTGCCTTGGGAAAAATCGGAAAAATAATTAAAGTGATTATGATTAATAATCTGTACATCAGATGTTTATTTCTGTTGAAGTTTAAAATACTGAAGAATGTAAAGATAAATAAAATACTTTTTTGTCTGTTTGCTTGCGGGAACGGTGCTGTAAACTGTTTAAATAAGTTGTCTGCCTACTTTTTTTCAACAGTACGCCGTCAAAAATAGGAATAAATTATGATTAAAGGATATAACTGTTGATTCTGAATGATTATGGGCTGCTCTCGCTGTATCGTGAGTTTATTTTTGTCAAAAAGAAGTATGTCGCAATAGGGTGCCTGAAGTCTGTCAATTTACTTCCGGGTAGGCTTCTGATATAATAAATACCTGTTTCCTGCATTTGTTGTGATTGCTTTTCCTTGAAAGACTGAAAGAAAAACGATTTACTTATATTTGCCCCGCAAAGCAAATTAATATGTTCAAAAAAGTAAGCACTGTATTTATCCTTGGGTTATGTACGGTTTTTTCGGCGCAACAGATTCGGCCTTCAAAGTCATCTGAAATTTACAGAGAACTTAAAACCCTTAAACAACTTCCTAAAGTTTTATATCTTGCGGCTCATCCCGATGACGAAAATACGGGATTACTTTCCTGGTTAATCAACGATCAGAACGTGGAAACGGGCTATTTATCTTTAACCAGAGGAGATGGTGGGCAAAATTTATTAGGTACAGAACAGGGAGCTGCATTGGGTTTAATCAGAACACATGAGCTTTTGGAAGCAAGAAAGCTGGACGGAGCCCAACAGTTTTTTACCCGCGCAATTGATTTCGGATTTTCTAAAAATACAACCGATACTTTTAAACAATGGGATGCAGACAGCATTACAGCGGATGTCGTGTGGATTATCCGCCAATTCCGCCCGGATGTGATCATTTGTCGTTTTCCGCCTACTGCGGCGGCGGGACACGGGCAACATGCGGCTTCGGCTGTCGTTGCGGAAAAAGCGTTTAAGCTGGCTGGCGACAAAACAGCTTTCCCTGATCAACTGAAATATGTCAATGTATGGCAGCCAAAACGCATTTTGTGGAATACTTTCCGATTTGGAAGTAACAATACAACGGCTGAAAACCAACTGAAAGTCACCGTTGGACAATATGATGCACAATTAGGAATGGGGTATGGCGAACTGGCAGGATTAAGCAGAAGTTTGCATAAAAGCCAGGGTGCGGGAACACAGTCTTTAGCGGGTATCAAAACGGAATATTTTTCCCACGTTGCTGGTGAGCCTGCAAAAACAAATCTTTTTGATGGAGTTTCTAAAACATGGACTTCACAGGGAAATGCCGATATTGACCGGTCATTAGATCAAATTATTTCCACATTCAATTTCAATAATCCCGATCTTAGCTTGCCTGCATTGTTTTCTTTGCGAAAAAAGGTTTTGGAGTTAAAAGATTTAGATCTGAAAAAAGATAAAATTAAATCTCTCGATAACATCATTTTAAGCTGTGCCGGATTTATGGGTGAGGTGGTGACCAATCAGGCCGAGGCTGTTGCCGGGGATCATTATAATTTCAGATTAAATCTGATTTCAAGAGCTGAAAATCCTGTCGTTTTAGAAAATGTAAAATGGTTGAATACCTCAGAAAGCTTCAATAGAAAACTATCAAAAGATTCATTAATTACCATTCAGCATGATATTCAGATTCCTGCTGATGCAGCACTCACAGAACCTTACTGGTTGGCAAAACCTGCGGTAAATGCGGCTACTTTCTCTGTTCCGAATGATACTGTAGTCGGTTTACCAGAGGCAGAATCGCCCCTTACTATTTTGCTTGGTTTAAAAATCGGTTCTGAGAAGTTTCAGGTTAACCTTCCTTTATCTTTCAAGAAATTAGATCCGGTGCGTGGTGATGTGGTGGAAGCTTTGCGTATTGTTCCTGCCTTGGAACTGAAATTTACACAACCGCTTTATTTAGTTAAAGAAAATGAAGATTTACCTGTGAGTTTAAATGTTAAGGTTAATTCCAATAAACAGTTCAGCAACGGGAAGATTAATCTGGTTTATAATGGACAAAATTTAGGAGTTGCTGATGTGAAATCACTGAATGGAAAAGATACGACTATAGAGTATTTGATTCCAAAAGCAAAGCTTGCCTCAGTAAAATCAAATCAATTGCAGTTGGACGCCAATTTTGTTGCTGATGGAATTACATATAATAAAAAACAGATATTAATTCAATACCCACATTTACCTTCCTTACAATATTTTGCGCCTGCAACGGTAGCTGTAATGAAAGGTGACATTCAGTCGAAGGTAAAAAAAGTGGGTTATGTACAAGGTGCCGGAGATTTTATTCCTGAATTCCTAAGAATTGCAGGTGTTCAGGTGGATGTGTTAAAAGATGAAGATTTTTATGGCAGCATCAATGAATCTGCAAACGGCAGTCAGAACAAGTTGTCACAATATGATGCCATTGTTCTTGGTGTACGTGCCAATAATACAGAGAAAAAACTGAGTCGCTGGATGCCTTTTTTATGGTCTTATGTAAAAGGTGGAGGCAATTTGGTGATGCAGTATAACACGAATCAGGATACAACGGTTGAACAATTGGGAATGTACAATTTTACGATTGCCAATAAACGTGTTACTGAGGAAAATGCTGAGGTTAAATTTTTAAATCCAAATCATAAACTCCTGAACTTTCCGAATAAAATTACAGCGAATGATTTTAATGGCTGGGTACAGGAACGTGGCGCTTATTTCCCTGCTCAATGGGATGCTGCATATGAACCGCTTTTTGAAATGCATGATACCGGTGAAGAACCGCTGCAGGGATCAACGTTGTATGCAAAATATGGGAAAGGTAATTTTATTTATACGCCTTTAGCATTTTTCAGACAGTTGCCAGCCGGAAATGTGGGGGCAGCCCGTTTATTTTTAAACTTTTTATCTGCACAGAAAAACTGATGAACAAGCAACTAAAAAACTGGAATATCTGGTACATCCTATTAGCCGTTGCGTTAATAGGTCAGATCGCATTTTATTATTGGTTTACTAAATTCTGGACATGAGTACGATAGATTGGACTGTTTTAATTTTTACCCTTGTTGCGGTGGTTGTTTACGGTGTATTCATCGGTCGTGGACAGAAAAGCAACGAATCTTACCTGAAAGCAGATAATAAAATGCCCTGGTACATTGTGTTGATAGGGATTATGGCGACTCAGGCAAGTGCCATCACCTTTCTTTCAGCACCGGGACAGGCATATACAGACGGGATGCGTTTCGTCCAGTATTACTTTGGACTGCCTTTGGCGATGATTGTGATCTGTATTACGTTTATCCCGATTTTTCAGCGCTTAAATGTCTACACGGCTTACGAATATTTAGAAAACCGTTTTGATAAAAAAACGAGGGTACTCACTTCACTGCTTTTTCTTTTTTCGAGAGGATTATCAACAGGAATAAGCATTTACGCCCCGAGTATCATCTTGTCAAGCGTTTTAAACTGGAATATTTATTTAACGAATGTTTTAACAGGTGGAATTTTACTGATTTATACCTATGTTGGCGGTGCAAAAGCGATTGCTCACACCCAAAAACTACAGTTTCTCATTATCTTGGGAACAATGGCTTTTGCTGGTTATTTGCTGATTGAAAATATGCCGAATGGAATTGGTTTTAATGATGCCCTTTATCTCGCCGGGAAATCCGGAAAGCTCAACGTCATCACCACAGAATTCGATTGGAAAGATAAATACAATATCTGGAGCGGACTGATTGGTGGTTTTTTTCTGGCGCTTTCTTACTTCGGGACAGACCAGAGCCAGGTTGGGAGATATATTACCGCAAAAGACAATACCAATGCAAAAATGGGGCTGTTACTGAACGGGTTGGTTAAAATTCCGATGCAGTTTGCGATTCTTTTGATTGGAGCTTTGCTTTTCGCATTCTTTTCTCTAAAACCGGCTCCTATTTATTTTAATGAACGTTCTTATCAATATTTAAAGGAAACAAAACCTGAACAGGCTGCTGTTTTTGAAAAAGAACATCAGGATTTGCAGTTAAAATTTAATGAAGAATCAAAAGAAATTTTAAAATTAAAAGAAACTGATTCTCCTGAACTTAGTAAAACGATTGACGATTTTAAAAATACCCAAACAAAAGTAAAAGCACTTCACGGAAGAGTAGAAGAAGCGATTAATAATTCAAACTATAATGCGGAAAAAACGGATACCAATTATATTTTCCTGTACTTCGTAAAAAATACCTTGCCAGTCGGAATGATCGGTTTGCTGTTTGCTGTTATTTTTCTCGCCAGTTGGGGTTCTATTTCAGCAGCATTGAATTCCCTTGCCGCATGTTCATTAAAAGATGTTCATTTGATATTTAAAAAAGAAATTCCTGATGATGCAACCGAATTAAAGTACAGTCGACTGCACACTTTAGCCTGGGGTATTTTCTCAATCGGTGTTGCGATGTTTGCTACTCAGATGGGTTCTCTTATTGAAGCGGTAAACGTTTTAGGTTCGCTTTTCTATGGTCCTATTTTGGGGATTTTTCTGGTTGCGTTTTATTATAAAAAAGTCAATGGGAAAAACGTATTTATTTCTGCCATATTATCAGAAATTACGGTGATTGCCATTTATCAGTTCGATATTGTTTCTTTTCTCTGGCTTAATGTGATCGGGGCGGCGGCAGTCATTATATTTTCTGCAATTGGGTTATTGTTTTATAAGCCGAAAGCAGTAAATTCGTGAAAAAATAAAGAATAATTTAAACAAACAAATTAAAATAGTATGAAAACAATGATTAAATCGGCTACCATGATTTTTGCTGCGATGACCATTTCAGTAAATGCTTTTGCACAGGAAGCTAAAAAACCTGCGAGTCCTCCGGCTACCGCTACGGGAAAAATTAAAGATGCCAATATCACAATCGCGTACAGCAGCCCTTCTGTTAAAGGAAGAACGATCTGGGGCGGCCTGGAAGCGTATAATAAAGTTTGGCGTGCGGGTGCCAATGAAGCGACAACTTTTGAAACAGATAAAGACATTACCGTTCAGGGTAAAAAACTTCCCAAAGGTAAATACAGCTTTTTCTTAATCCCTAAAGAAAGCGGAACTTGGACTGCAATTTTTAATAAAGAAGCGAAACAATGGGGTGCTTATAAATACCAGGAAGGGCAAGATGCTTTACGTGTGGATGTAAAAACAAAGGCTTTACCGGCGACACAGGAAGCCTTAGTGTACAAAATAAACAATCATGGTTTCACGATGGATTGGGATAAAATCTCAGTGCCTGTAGAGATCAAATAAATTAAAATAAAATAAATTAAAATCCCGTTTATACGGGATTTTTTGTTTAAAATTCTGATATTTGAAATAACGGCTAAGGGGGAGACTAATTAAATAAAAAAAATGATATGTCAGCAAGCATAAAAATTGGAATATGCGCCGATCACGGCGGTTTTGAACTTAAGGAAAAAATAAAACCTTTTTTAGTTGAGCATCGATTTGAAGTCATTGATTATGGTGCCATGGAGCTTAACAGTTCAGATGATTTTCCGGATTTTGTAATTCCACTCGCAAAAGCGGTGGCTTCCAAAGGTGTTTTCCGCGGTATTGCAATTTGTGGCAGTGGTGTGGGGGCCTGTGTTGCTGCCAATAAAATTTCCGGTGTCCGGGCAGCTTTGATCACCGATTATTTCTCAGCCCATCAGGGTGTTGAGGATGATGATATGAATTTAATATGTCTCGGTGGGCGTGTAACAGGCTATGCCGTTGCAGAAGATCTGGTGCTGGCTTTTCTTAAAGCAAAATTCATCGGAGCAGAAAGGCATCTGCGGCGTCTGGAAAAAATTAAGAATCTGGAAGACAGACCATGGCAATAAGTGTTTTGAGATCCAGGTTTTATCACACGATCAAAACATTACAGGTCTTCTCACCGGATTAATTTACCTCAGAAAAAATAACTGCCCCGTAAATTTGATGTAAAAATGATAGGACAGATTGAAAGATTAATTTTGATGCATATCAATTATGCGCTTAAAATCAACACAAAAGTTCTGTCAATTCGTTATTTTATTTGAAGGAAGAGAGAGAAGTAGCAGTAGGTGGGCTCAATGGGAAGATCATAATAAAGTCGTCAATGGAAAGATCATTATGGATATGATCGTGGAAAAAGACTAAAAAGCGCTTACAATTAGGACGGTTAAATTGCGAATGGAGATCGATTTGGAAGACTTACTGCCATAACTTCCATAGTATTCATTAGTTGGAGATTTGTTTAGCTTTACGCATACCATATCCTACCTTTACACCTGTTTTTTTATATCGCTTTGTATTGAATTCTCATCCTTATTGTGAGTTTTCATGGTTATTAGTTTTCATTCCCGGATAAATCCTGGAATTTTTTTAGGAATTATTCCCGGTTAAATACCAGCATCACACCAATAATACATTTTTCTTTTTGAATTGACCTTAATAACCCCTGAAGTCGTTAAATATCAGTAGCGTCGGATGAAACCCGATGAACAAGTATTTAATGAGGTTATGACCCGGCAGGGGTTGAATGATGTAAAGGAAATTTCAAAGATAAAATGATATAAATATTATAGTATTGGCCTGCGCTTAGGAATTTATTAAATTCTCAATCTTAATGATCACTTCATCGATATCGAAAGGTTTTGCAACGAATTCATCTGCGTTGCATGAATTTTTTACGACATCTGATTGCGCATGAGCACTGATTATTATTACCGGAATATGAGAAGTTGAAGGATCACTCTTTATGCTGTTGCATACATCTGTTCCCAAGCCATCGGGAAGTTTTACATCCAAAATAAACAGGTCGGGAACTGACGACGAATTTCTTGCATTGAATGTTTTTACATCCTGGAAAGAACGTACCTCATAATTTTCAAATGACAGGAGGAGTTGTAATGCATCTCGGATGCCTGTCTCATCTTCTACGATAAATATTGTTTTCATGTTCTTTGCCTCGCAAAAAGAGAGCCAATCTGTTAAAATGATGAGGTGTTGCGGATTTTTTTTTAGATTAACTGCAGTTCGGGGTAAAAAACGGAATGGAAAAGATCAGCTCATGAATCGGTCATTTGGATAAAATAGTAAAATTCAGTGATAAGTACAAGTCCTGATTTTTTTGAGGTGACAATCCTTCTGCTTTGTTCTTCAGGCTGCCCTCTTCCATAAGGTACGACACGCAAAAGTGGTATTACTCGGATGGTAAAACAAATAGCAATACCAGGAAGATATTGCTATTATTTCATCTCTGAAATTTATTTCAACTTATGAATAGATCAGGACTTATACTCACCAATAAGAATTACCGGCTTAATGGTCTTTCCGGATTCCGAATCCTCAATGGCCTGATTGATGTCTTCAAACTTGTATTTTTTGATTAATTTATCGAAGGGAAATTGTCCGTTAAGATACATCTCTACCATTTCCGGAATAAATTCCGTGGGAACACTGTCACCTTCTACAATACCAATTAATTTAATACCTTTTAGGACATAGCTGTTCATCTCTACTTCCAACGGTTTTGTGGCAACACCAACAATTCCCATTTGTCCCAGAGATTTTAAATTAGCCAGGGTGTTGTTGATGACATCGTTACGGCCTGTTGTATCAAAACCAAAATCAAAACCTTTGGGGGAGATGCCTTGTAAAGCTTCAATAACGTTTTCGTTACGGCTGTTGATGACGTGGGTAGCTCCCAATTCTAATCCAAAATTCAAACGATCCTGATTAATGTCAATTAAAACAATCTGAGCAGCAGAGCAGGCTTTCGCGGCTAGCAATGCGGCTAAACCCACCGCTCCGGCGCCTGAAATAACTACTGTTTTTCCAGGAGAAACCTGCAAAGAGTTGATGATGGCTCCCGCTCCCGTTTGAATTCCGCAGCCTAAAGGCCCCAATAGCTCCAGAGGAGCCTTGTCGGAAACTTTAATCGCATTTTTTTTTATTCGCAATGGCATAAGTGGCAAAGGACGACTGAGAAAAGAAATTATCAAAAATAGCATCTTCGTTATGGTGGTGGCTATGGGAACCATCTAAACGGGCGCCTCCGAAATTAAGTGCGGGGAAATTCTCGCAATACGTAGGCTTACCGTGCTGACAGGTATAACACTCTCCACAAAAACCAAATGTCAACACAACATGGTCTCCGGGTTTAAGATGAGTGACACCTTCACCAACTTTTTCTATAATACCGGCCCCTTCGTGTCCTAAAACAATAGGAAAGGGCGTTGCCCCTGTTTGTTGATCCCTTGCTGCCATATCGGTATGACAGGTTCCGGTAGCGATAATTTTTACTAAAACTTCATCTGCTCTTGGTTCATCAAGAGTTATTTTTTCCAATTCAAATTTTCCGCCTTTTTCTTTTACTAGTGCAGCTGTTATTTCCATTGTAATGATTTTTTATTATCCTTCAATTTATGAATTATCAGAATAAATGAGCTTGATGTAGGTTAAGAAATCCATGGTAAAAAGTTTTTTACTTAAAAATGATAATCAGCTAATAAAAATATCGGGCAAAGCTTCTACCGTCTGGCTTGTGTATTTTTTTTTCGGTTCAAAAAATGTTAAGGTTGTCAAAAATAGAGACTTGCAGTATAAATACCCATTTTTTAAAACCAGTGTTTTTACGCACATTCAGGCTCTGTATTCAGGGTACCTTTAGTGTGTGGAATTTCACAATCACAAATTTCTAACTAAAAAATTAAAACAATGGAAAACCAAGCAGTAAGAGTCATTAGCGAAGTGACAGCAAAAGCCCAGGCAAATCCGGATTTTGCAAGAGAGTATGTAAACAACCCGAACAGAGTACTTTCTGACGCGGGTATGGAAATCCCGGACGGATTAAATATCCATGTTATCGTGGGTGCTCCGGCCAACTCAGAAATCCCAAACAGCACGAGTACAGATGTTTATCTGCTTTTGCCGCAGGTTAACGAAGAAATTAAAGATGAATCCCTTGCGACGGCTGCTGCTGCCAGCTGCCAGAGCACATCAAGTACCTGTGTTACGGTACCGTCTTGTGTAAGTTGTGTATCGAGCGCATCTACAAATTCTTGTAGCTAGTACACTTTTGAGTAGACATCATACCGTGCAAAAATAACTGAGCCGGTATAGAAGAACTTATACTGTTTTCTTTCTGAATTTACCTTTATAAATCCTGAAGGGGGTTAAATATCAGTAGCGTCGGGTGAAATCCGATGAATGCGTATTCAATGATGTTATAACCCCTCAGGGGTTGAATAATGTAAAGAAAATTTCAAAGATAAAATGGTATTATTCCAAAAGGTCCGGTGTAGCGGGAGCCCGGTTATCCGGTTCCCGTTATAACGGATTAATCCCTTGTGATCGGGCAGGATTTCTGAAAAGCCATATGCTGTCAGGGAATCAGCTGTCCTATCATGAAAAATGATGTATCCTGATAAAACAAGATCAACATGCGTAACCCGAAATTTAAAGATCATATACACCCTATTGTTGTCGAAGAAGACAAGCTTATTCTCAGTTCCGAATTCGGCCAGCAATTATTGACCGGAAGGTCGCTGATCCATGTAGCGAAGCATCTTAACGGTGACAAAAGTGTGGACGATATCATTCAGCATCTCAATGGGGTGGTAGATATACAGCAGGTTTTATATGTACTGTCCGTATTGGAAGAGAAAAAATATATTTTTGAAGCCAGGAATACATTAAGTGTGGCCGAATCTGCATTTTGGAGCTCCCTCGGGGTAGAAGAGGCTGTAGTTCATAAAAATAAGAAAGAGGCTCGTGTCCGTATCTATACTTATGGTACGGCTGAAAGCAGCAATTTTATCCGGCAGATGGATGCCGGGGGGCTTTCTGTGGTTCAGGAGGCTGAAAACATTGCCGTCATTTTAACGGACGACTACCTTCAGGATGGCGTGCCTGAAAAAGCGAGAGACCTATGGTATCAAAACATTCCTTTTCTAATTTGCAAACCTAACGGGATAGAGGTGTGGCTTGGCCCCATATTTATACCCGGCAAGACCGCGTGTTTCGACTGTTTGATGCAACGCCTTATTGCCAACCGAGATGTTGAAGTTTACCTTAGAGAAACAGGGAAGATCAATACCCCGTTGGTTGCAGCCAGCAGCTTACCGTCAACAATTGATACAAGCCTCAGTACTGCATTGACCGAGCTCCTGAAATTTATTGTCCTCGGAAATAACGAGCAATTCGAAAATAAAATAATGAGCATTCATTACGGAACGATGGAAACCAATAAACATGTTGTGGTACGGAGACCGCAATGTAGGGTATGTGGTACATCTGATACAGATAGAATGCCGGTTAGGATCGAATTTCAGTCAAGTCCGAAAAGTTTTATCGATGGCGGTCACCGTTCCGTAACGGCAGAAGAGACCTACCATCGGTTTAAACATCTTATCAGCCCGATTACTGGCATTGTGAATAAACTGGAACGTATTACCAACGGAGATGACGTACTGCAGCACGTATTTATTTCCGGCCAGAATATGGCGATAAAAACCAATACCCTTCAAACATTAAGAAAGAATTTGCGAAGCAACAGTTGCGGCAAAGGCGTAACAGAGATTCAAGCCAAGGTAAGCGCAATCGGTGAAGCGATTGAACGTTACTCAGGGGTTTACAGAGGAGACGAGCCACGCCGGCTTACTAGTTTTAAAGCACTGGGTGCTATGGCCATTCATCCCAATGACTGCATGCTTTTCAGCCAAAAGCAGGTTGCGGATATGAAATTGTGGAACGACCGCGAAAGCTTCTTTAACATCGTGCCGCTCCCTCTGGATGAGAATGCTTTTATTGAATGGTGCCCGCTATGGTCCGTTACAAGAAATGAAGTGGTATACCTGCCTGCTGCTTATTGCTATTACAGTCACCCGGATAATGGAGGAGAACATTTCTTCTGTGCTCCGGACTCTAACGGATGTGCTGCCGGCAATACCCTTGAAGAAGCGGTATTACAGGGTTTCCTTGAGCTTATAGAAAGAGATAGCGTCGCTATATGGTGGTATAACAGGTTGAAAAGGCCGGAACTTGATCTGGAAAGCTTTAACGATGACTATGCTATTAAACTTAGGGATTATCATAAAAGCAGAAACAGAGATATGTGGGTGCTGGATCTTACGGGAGACAGTGGCATTCCCACCTTCATTGCCATCTCAGCCCGTAATGACCGTAACATTTTCCAGGACATCGTATTCGCTCCGGCGGCACACCTTGATCCAAGCATAGCATTAAGGAGGGCGCTGACAGAGCTGAACCAAATGATGCCGTCTATGGATGAAAGCCTCCCTCCGGGCCAGTATCGGTACGATGACCCGGAAACCGTACATTGGTGGCAAACGGCAAATCTGGAAAATCAACCTTACCTTTCTCCTGATATGCAATGCCCGAAAAGAACGGTTGAAAGCTTTAGGGTTCCTCGATTTACAGATATAAAAGATGATCTTGACTATTGTGTGGAGATCGTAAAAGAAATGGGACTTGAGATGCATATCCTTGACCAAACACGACCGGACATCGGATTATATGTGGTAAAGGTGGTGGTGCCGGGCCTCCGTCATTTCTGGGCCAGGTATGCTGATGGCCGTATCTATGATGTACCGGTAAAAATGGGTTGGCTTCCTGCCTCATTAAACGAGTCGGAACTGAACCCTATTTCTATCTTTATTTAATTAATTGTTATTCAGATGATCATGGAACATGACACCGCAAATAAAACAACGGAGCTTAACCTGCTTAAACTATCACTTAAACAGGGAACCCGGATTGAAGTAAAAGGAAATGATGGTTTGCTATTTAGCCATCATGGAAATTTTCTCATGATCGAGAACCTAGGTCCTTCTATCCATACTGTGTTAAAGCTTCTGGAAAATAATAAATATACAAAAACGGAACTGGCGACTATTGCTTTTGAACAGGAGGGTTTTAACGGGCTTAATCATTTTAATATGCAGCTCGACAGGCTGGAAAAAGCAGGCTTTCTGGCTTATACACTGGTAAATGATAACACCGTTTTTTGCAGTTACGAACAGATGACAGGCAATGCTGTTTTTTACAGGAATAAGACCTCCCGGAGATTCAGGCTTTCAAAATTTGCTTTTATCCGTCGCGAAGATCTACATTTTCTACTGGAATCAGCGATCGGGCAAGCGAGGATTGTAATCGATGATCCACGAATCATGGGGCTTATTTCTTTACTGTCTTCTTTTACAACCAGAGAGACATTAAGCAGGAGCCTGCAAATCAGTACACTTACCCTTGACGCTTTTATGACCCTGCTTCATGCCGGCGAATTCCTGGAGTCAGAATCTTTTGCCCCGACGACGCCGGAGGAATTGTGGAATTTTCACGATCTGCTGTTCCATACCCGCACCCGTTACGGAAGACATCATTACAATCTGGGTGCGACCTATAGATTTATAAAACGTATTCCTCCCAAAAAGGCCAGCCGGAAAGAAGAAGCAGTATTGGCGGAAGTTTATCTTTCAGTACCCAATCAGGACGAAATGTCCTCATCAAAATCATTAAATCAATGTATAGAGAACAGACATTCCACAAGAACTTTTAATGGTCTCGATCTTCACGTACTGAGTATACTTTTGTACCGATGCCTACGGATCAAAGGTTGCCGTCATTACCCTGTAACCAATGCCGCAGGTGATACTGAGGAAATAGAAACACTGAGCGCGCCTTACCCCTCCGGAGGCAGCATGTATGAACTTGTTTTTTACCTAACTATTTACGAGTGTGAAGGTCTGGAACCCGGATTTTATCAGTACAATGCATTTGAGCATAAGCTATGCCTGCTACAGCGTAGAAATAAGGATACTGATATCATGATGTGGTACGCCGGAGCCTGTATCGGCAGTGAGAAGCTGCCTCCTGCGGTTATTACCTTCGCTGCTGACTTCGAAAGGATGTTCTGGAAGTATGAAAATATGGCTTACGCTGCGATTCTTAAAAATGTCGGAGCTGTTTTCCAGACCCTGTACCTTGTGGCTGCCGATCTTGGCCTTGGTGCCTGCGCTATAGGCAATGGTAATATTGAAACACTTGGCAGGCTTACAAAAAAAAATATCCTTCGGGAGAGTTCTGTAGGAGAGTTTATTTTAGGAAACCATCAATAAATTAGAAAACATGCAAAAGAGCCTAAGTCACAGAAACAGTTATCACGATCATCTGCACCGGTATGCGGGGTTGAAGAGATTTTTTGAACGCTGGTCCGCCGATCCTGATTTTAAACAGGATCTGATCAACAATACCGTAGAGACACTGAAAAAAAATGCTATACCGGTTACTCCGGATGAGATAAAATATATGCTCGATGAGCGCATAACAGAGCTGCCGCAACCGGTACAAACCATGTGGGAGATATCGAAGAGCAAGCAAGATCTCATACAGTCATTTTATCTGTCTGAAAACCTGCCTAAGGATCAAGGTATGCTTGCCTGGAGGGATCGGCAGATTGCGCGACAGCGATTTGATCTGGGGCCTTTCTTTACCGATACTAATATTCATTCTTCCATGACCGTTGAGCTGTCGCAGGGATGCTCTGTAGGATGTTGGTTCTGTGCCCTGTCACCGGATAGTTTTAAAGAAAATTACAATTATGATGACAATCGTGAAGAGTGGCTCGGACTGCTTCATACCATGCACTCTTTTCTGGGGGACGGCCTGAAATCCATATTTCTTTACTGGGCTACTGAACCTTTTGACAATCCTGATTATGAAAAATTCTGTCTTGATGTTTATGATGAATGCGGGATTTTTCCGCCTACCACGACAGCAGTGGCTCATAAAGATACAGAACGAATCCGTCGTTTTATCGAACTGTCCGCAGACCATGGCTGCTGGCTCAACCGGTTTTCTCTAACCTCATTGGGTATTATGAGTAAAGTCCATCAGGCTTTTAGTGCCGAAGAGCTCGCTGAGGTGGAGTGTTTGGCTCTTAATATGAATAACAGTTTTGCTTATGGCAATGCCGGAAATTTCAGAAAAAAAGCGATGCAGAACCCGGAAATACTGTCCCGGCAGGACAATAAGCTGCGCAAAGCGCCGTGGCATCGTTTAAATCCTGACTACGCGGGATCAGAAGAATATGCCAACGGCAGTATTTGTTGCGTAAGCGGCTTCCTGATTAACGCAGTAAGCAGAAAGATACAACTGATAAGCCCCACAACGGCGTCAGATGAATGGCCTTTGGGATATATAATATTTGCCGAAGCGATCTATGAAGATATAGCCGAGTTGGAAATGATCCTTAAGTTATGGAAACTGAAGTATTTTAAGGAGAAGCTGGCGGATGATGACATCCTGCGCTTCCATCCTTGGCTTGGGATAACGGTATTCCATGATCTGATTGAAATAAAAGGACGTTTTAATCAGAAAGAAATTATAGAAGGATCGAAAAATCCGTCTATGTATCAGCTGGTAAAATATATAAAAGAAGCTCCGGTTACCCTTAAGGAAATCCGTCAGCACGCAGAAAAACTGCTTTTAATTTCACCGCAGGTATCAGATTTATTAATTAATGAACTTTATAAAAAAGGCTTTTTTTATGGATGTTAAAGAAATAATAGCTCCTTCAGCAGCAGTAACAGCTCGTCTGCACCAGGTTATCGCAAGGGCATGCTCTGTTGATGACTTGATGGCGGGTAAAGCTTTTGCCTTTTCGGAGAGGATAGAAAGTTCCACAGCAACTATTGCACAGGACTGGGCGGATATCGTAGGTTATGGCGATATGGCAAGGCTGGATGCGTTTCTGGACTTCATGCGCTGGGATAAAAACACATTTTTAAGCGCAGTTCAGTCCCATGTGGTTATTGATGCTCCGGATCTGTTGCCGGATTGGGCAGTGGCACTGAAAAAAGTATTTCATAAGCTGTCCGGATTCTGTAACAGAGAGCTTGTCTCAGGAAATAATAAGGACAGCTCTGTAGAACATATATTACTTCCTTTCATTAAAATGGCGGAAGCACATGTTATTGAGGAATCAGACAGGCTGGGGTTAGGGATTACTTACCATGCGGGAGCACAGATGGTGCAGGCTTTAGGTCGCAGACTGGTGACGCTTTCTGTTTCTGTACTGGATAATGAGGTGTACCTTAACAGTATTGTTCCTTCATTTGTTGCCACTGACCAAACAGCGGATCCTGCGGGCTTTGAGGCGTGGCTGCAGCGTATTGAATATTATCCCGTTCTTGGCCGGTTGATAGCCGTTGCCTATACCAATTGGGCTGATAGTATCACCGAGTTTTTAGAACGCCTCTCAAAGGATAGAGAGATGATTGCCAATACCTTCTTTAATACCACTAATCTCGGATTGCTTGTGGATTATTCGGGAGATGCGGGAGATGTGCATTGTCATGGAAGATCAGTTGCCTTACTTACTTTTTCAGGAGGACGGAAATTGGTTTACAAACCGAAAAATTTACAGATCGCCAATGATTTTTTTGAATTGATCAAGATGCTGAATACCGTATTACCCCTGAAGCTGGCTACCCGGCGGGTAGAGGTAATGGGCGACTATAGCTGGGAGGAGTTTATCACCAATAAGGAGTGCCATAACACCTCAGAGTTTCCGGCTTTCTTCAGAAGGATGGGGATGCTTACCCGTTTGTTCCAGCTATGCGGAGCACGGGATTTCTGGCTGGACAATCTCTTGGCACACGGAGACCAGCCTGTATTTGTTGATCTCGAAATGGTGATCCAGCATATAAAAGAAGCGGGTAAAGACTTGTTGCCATCAGAACAAATGGCTTTACAGGAAGTAGAGGAGTCTGTGATTAAGATAGGTATCATTTCTTTTCCTACGCCTATAGGTATGGGCGTAAAAGCAGAAGATCTCGGTACTCTGGCGGCCATCAAGCCCTTTTCTTCTCCGTTTAAGCTTTCACTGGCTGCTGATAATAATATCAGTATAGGAATAAAGAAATCGGATGAGGGATATATTACCTGGGAAAAAACCGACTACCTGCCAAGTGTTAATGGGGTATTTGCCGTTTCCTCAGATTATATGGAGGAGTTTCGACAGGGGTATACAGAAATGAATCATGCTTTGGTGGATCTGCAAGATAAGCTATTGGCGGAAGACGGCTGTCTCAATAAATTTTCTAACGCTCTCCTGCGCTACATCCACCGTGATACCTGGACTTACATGCGTATTATCAAAATTTCGACACATTCTCAAAATCTGGTAGGAGGCATCATCAGGGATAAGACATTATTCTCTCTGTTCAAAGAAGTATGGGAGGATAGTACGCTGAATACGGAGAAGGCAACCATTCTGGCCAACGAAATTGTATCAATGCGGCAACTGGATATCCCGCTTTTTACGGCTTGTGGCGGCAATACTGAGCTAACCGTTGATCATGAAGTATTTGATTATTTCGATTATAGTGCTCTGGATATGATGATCTCTCGCTTACAATCAATTGATACATTTGATATTGAAAAACATCAGCAAATCATTGCAAGTACCTTCTATTGTGGGGATCATGCAGCACCGGCAGCAGGATATAAGAAAATAATCAGGCAGATGCCGGTTCCGGACTGGGCCTTACAGGCAAAGGCTTGCGCCGATCTCATCATGGGGCAGGCTATAAAAAGCCCGCAGGGAGATATGGCCTGGATAGGGTTGGATTACCAGCCTCATATCGGTACTTATATGCTGGAGGTGCTAAAGCCCGACCTTCTGTCGGGAACCTGTGGACTGAGCATGATGTTTATCGATCTGTACAGGGCCTATGGACTTACTGATTATAAAACATTTGCGTTAGGCAGCCTGGCCTCCACTTTAGCTGTAGTAAAAAATTCTATTGTCAATTTCACGCATCTGGATCTCTTATGGGGTCATACAGACAAACCATTATTGCTTGGGGCTTATGCTGGTATTGGTGCCCAGATCATCGCTCTGGAATATGCTGCCCGGCATTTGAAGTCTGCCGAAGCGGCTGACGCTCTGCAACTTTATATTAATGCAATTCCTTTGGAGCAACTCCGGAAATATACACCCCCGGATTTCATCAGTGGCTATTCCGGTTTGCTGTTCAGTCTTCATGGGCTTAAACCGGCCAGCGAACTTTTGGAACTAACCCGGTATTCTTTCGGATCCGAAAGTATTTTCCCCCGATATGCACAGCCGTTGGAGATGCTGCCTTCCTTAAAGTCCGGGTATGGTTATCTCAACCAGATACTGGAGGGAAAGTCTTCAGCTTTTCCATTCGGTAAAGATGCGGATATGGGAACTTTATTTACAGCTCTGGAATACAAATATGATCAAAACAGTGCCGATGTGTATGCTGCACGCCTGTCCGGGGATATCTGGCAGCTAACAACGCAACAGCTTATCGACTATGCAGAACTGGCTCTCAATCTATTTGATATTACCTCTGACAGACAGTATCTTGTGCAGGCCGAGCATTTTGCGGCAGCAATTGTCGACAGGAAGGAGCAGACCGGCCGGTGGTTGGCCGATAGCTGGGCTTCCGATATACATCTGTTGTCTGTTATTCATGGAACAGGGGCATTATGCCATTTATTCTTAAGGTTGGATCAGGCTGGAAAGCTAGGTTCCTTTCGTCGCTTACATTCTTTTAAAAATTTATAACCCAATGATCAATACTAATACTGAAACACAAGACATTGTCCGCCTGGATCCTTACTGGGATGCTTACTTCCGTTGGCCGGCAGACTATTTTCCATTTAATCTGCCTGCCTGCTCTGTTGAAAAGCACCAGTACGATATCGACAAAGAGAAAGAAGCGACCGTTACATGGGATATCAGCTACAACCTTGAGCTGGAATGTGGCCTTGTGTCTGCAGAAAGACAACAGCTTCATAATATGCAGCCCCGTAAAGGGAACAAGGGAGAACATTACCGCATTACTCATTTCCTTCGCGAGGACCAGTTGAATGGCCTTATCGGACTCACCTTTACGTGGGCTTTCTATATTCCTATGCCGGAGTATATGCCTAAGCATCCCATGGGAATCATACAGCTGGATCCGCAGGAACTCAAAGGAAAAAATACCGTTATCACAATCAGGGATACCAGACCCGAAAATCAATAGTTATGGCAGTTAAAATCGTTATTCCATCGAAAGCTTTTTTACAGGATCTGGAGGCTGGAGCACGAAGTCTCAGAAGTACTGATCCTCAGCTCAATCTTAATTCAGCAAAAGGTAAAACCGCACATATCCATGATCTTATTCAAAATGGATCCAATAGGCAGAATGGACGCTCTGCGCTCACTGCTTCCCGGTCAAAGGGCGTTTACCATGCCCTTACCAATCTCTGCACTTTTATTATGGATGAAGAACAGATAGATGAAACTTATTTTAAAGATGCTTTTGATGCTACCATTAGGGAAAACGTAGAAGTAGCAGCGGTTACCCCCGCAGAAAGGTCGTTGGAATCACAGGCGGACCTACCGGAATTCTGGCATAAAAAAAAGCTTAACCTGGATGGAAGCCTGACTGGCAGAAATATTAATATAGGGGTGATCGACAGCGGAATTTACGCGAGCCATCAGGAATTTGCCGGTAAGCAGATAAAATTTGCAGAGTTTGACAGTATTGGCCAACTTGTAGGGACAATCCCTAAAGACTACGGTACTCATGGTACCCATGTATGCGGGCTACTGGCAGGTAAAAATGCGGGGGTAGCACCCGATGCTTCGCTGACCGTAGCAGCATGTCTTACACAGCGCGGTGGTACAGCAGGATACCTGGCACAAATACTTGGCGGCCTGAACTTTTTGCTGGAACAAGGCCGAGACAATGATATACAGGCTGGCCGAGTACATCTGATCAATGCCTCGATAGAATCTGCATCTGGTTTTAATGATTATCTGCATGGGGCACTGGATATGGCACTTACCGATCCCGGTACCCTGATGATTGCAGCAATAGGTAACAACGGAAGTAAGGGGAAGAACAGTGATTGCAGCCCCGGAAATTATGACCTTACACTGGGAATTGGTGCTTTGGACGAAAATGATCAGGTAGCTTCTTTTTCTTCATGGGGTACCGTAGCCCCGTTGGGCAATATCAGCAAACCGGACATCAGTGCTCCTGGCGTTTGGCTGTATTCAAGTTTATCAGGCTCAGGGAACCATTATTTTAAGCAGAGTGGTACCTCAATGGCTTCGCCAATCGCCGCTGGAATCGCCGCGTTATTGCTGGAACGGCAACCCGAACTGATGATGCAGCCGCTAAAACTCAAAGAATTATTGCTGGATATGGTTATCCCTTTACAGGATACAGAACGGGCCGGAAAAGGCAGGGTCAATTTAAGCAGCTAAAAAGAAGACCATGAAAAAGGATGAAATCAGTTTCTTAATAAGTTTGTCAGATGCCCGAACGTTGATACGGGAAGCAGAGAAAACCGATAGTGAAAGGCTTATCGAATTAAAAAACCAACTTGAGCAAATGCACATAAAAGCTGAGTACTTAGAAATGCTGGGGCAACTGGTTGTCTGCGCATCTGAAGAAGCCTGGCATAAAGTAATGCCGGAAGTAGAAGCCATTGTCGGTCAGGGGTTTAAAATGGAACCGAACCGTTTGTTATAAATTACATAATTCCCGTTACCCGGGGTGAAACAGGTAGCAGTCGTGATGGAAAAAGTTGAAAAATTAGATCAGGATAACCGTTTTGTACAGATGGCGCGAAGGGCAGCCATTATAGCAAAAACTTCGGATCCGTGGATTAAATGGCATGCCTATCTTAGCCGATGGACGGAAGATGCCTGTATTGCCGCGCTGGAGTTCATGCATGGCATATCCTTGCCCTCATATGTCCTTGACGTGGCTACGGGAACGGGTACTCCGGTACTCGATCTGGCAAAGGCTTGGCCAAAGTGTCGTTTTGAAGCATGTGATATCGCTCCTGAATCAATAGAAATTGCAGGATTGCTGGCGCAGGAGGAAAAGCTACACCAGGTCTCGTTCAAAGTAGGAGCTGCTGAAGTACTGGAGTATCCTGATGGCGGTTTTGACCTGCTTACCTGCTTTTTTTCTCTTATGTACCTTAAAAATACATCACGAACCGTCGATGAGTTTTTACGCGTACTGAGACCGGGAGGACATATGGTCATAACGACCTGGACCGGCGAAAACCAACTATTTCGGCTCGTTAAAGATACTTTCAGAATGGGTAATCATAACTATCCCGACGGCAGGAACCCTTTTATGTTTTCTGACAGCCAGACCCTTAACAATTTGTTTGAAGACAAACCTGTCAGTAATATCCTTGTAAAGACAAAAAAAACAGTTTTAAACTGGGAAGGAAACGAGCAGGAATTATGGGCATTTTTCAAAGAATGCAACCCTATTATCAATACATTATTATTAAAGCTTTCCCCAGATGAACGCCGGGAAAGGGAAGAATATATGTATGCTCTTTTGGCTGGTCTTAAAATTGACGGTCATATTCTTTTTGATGCAGAGATGTTGATATGCTCTTTGCAAAAAGATGACCAGTGACTTCTCCGAATATTGTTATGAAATGAAGCACGCGTTTAATTTTTTATCTGATATTTATTTCAGTTCATCACCTCATTCTGAGATCTACGCTGGGCTTTTGAATGCATTTTTAGGGGGGAGCCGTGAAATCTGCAAATATCCGGAAAAATAGTATTCGTAAAATGTAAACAGATACGAATGAAATATTTAATTATGATCCTTTTACTGTTCAGCGAGACTGTAATCGCGCAGAATGTAGTAAATTTAAATCCAATAAAATCAAACAAAATGAGTACAGAAATCCCTAATATAAGTGATTTTCCGACGGGTGAGGAAAATACAGCTTTTGCAGAATATTTTACCGGCAAGTCTTATTTGGCAGCCCTTACAAACAATAAAGATTTGAATGTTCCGCTTTCCAATGTTACATTTGAGCCAGGCTGTCGGAATAATTGGCACAGTCATACCGGGGGACAGCTTTTGATTGTTGTAGGCGGAGAAGGTTTATATCAGGAAAGAGGAAAGCCTGCCCGTCGTTTAAAAGTGGGTGACATTGTGGAGATAGCTCCGAATGTCGAACATTGGCATGGAGCCGCTTCGGAAAGCTGGTTTTCACATTTAGCAACCACTGGAAATCCTCAGACCAATCAAAATACCTGGCTGGAAAAAGTTTCTGATGAAGAATATAGGGAAGCCAACAAAAAAGAGTAAATCCCGATCATCATTTGCCGGAATAGGCAAAAACAAGTTTCAGCAATGGGGGTTGTTCTTTAAGTATGACAAAAATGAAGGCACACGTTTTTATTTTATTCCCAACGCCTGATATAGCTCGTCTTTCTTATTTTGGGCTATGGAAATATTTTGTCCATTGGTTAATTCAACCCTGTTTCCATTAATGCTTCTGATGGCTTCCAGATTGACTATGAATGACCTTTGAATCTTAAAAAATTGAGGCAGTGTCAAAATATCATCCATAGATTTCAGGGTGGCTAGCGTTTTATAGGATTCGTTATGAATAACGATTTTCAGATAGTCGCCCTGGGCTTCGGCATAAAGAATTTCGTCCAAAAGAATTTTCGTGAGTTTTCCTTCAGATTTGATGAAAATTCGGTCAGAATTTACCTGATGAACGGTAGCATTTTGTTTAAGATTGAGATAATCTTTTGCTTTATTAACCGCTTTTAAAAACCGGTCAAACCGAACGGGCTTTACGAGATAATCGGTTGCTCCGGTTTCAAAACCGTCTAATGCAAAATCCCTGTGCGCCGTAATAAAGATAATGACCGGGGGATTTACCAGGGTTTTAGCCAGGTCTAAACCATTGATTTTCGGCATCTGAATATCACTGAAGATAATATCTACCGAATGGTTTTCTAAAAACATCAGGGCTTCAACAGGGTCTCCGAATGAGTCAATAAGTTCCAAGAAAGAGATTTCTTTAACGAAATTTTCAATAATTTCTCTTCCGATTGGTTCATCATCCAATACGATGCAACGTAATTTTTCCATGGTTACAAGTTAATTTTTAATTCAATTCTGAAGCTGTTTTCTAAAGTTCTAATCTCCAGGCTATGCTGGTTCGGGTAGAGAAGCCGGAGTCTTTTTTTGATATTTTCTAATCCTATTCCCCCGTATTCTTTCTGCATTTCAGTCTTTTCAATATCATTTTCCAGGACAAAGTAAAATGTGTGGTTTTTAATTTTAATTTCCTGTTTGATAAATTGATTTTGAGCGCTTTTTAAGCCGTATTTAAATGCATTTTCTATGAAGGTAAAACCCATCAGAGGGGCAATATAAAGACCTGGGATTTCGTTTTCCCCTACGATTGTTAGCTGGATATTTTTATCTTTTGCATACCGCATTTTTTCGAGTTCAAAATAATTTTTAATGAAGTCAATTTCCTTTTGTAAAGCCACTTTTTCGGAGTTGGATTCATAGAGTGTGTAGCTCATAATATCAGAAAGATTTAAAATAACATCAGGCGCGAGGTCGTCTTTTTTAACGGTCAGTCCATAAAGGTTATTCAGTGTATTGAAGAGAAAATGAGGGTTCAGCTGTGATTTCAGAAAGTCTTTTTCGATGTTGATATTTTGGATTTCGACTTCTAATTTTTGCTGTTGTAACCGAGTGGTTTTATTTTGTATCCTAAGGATCTCCATTAAAATCTTAGCAAAGAAAAAAGGAGCCAGAGAATAAATGACTAAAACAGAATTTCCAATCACGGTTTCAAACTTTAAAGCTTCAAAAAATGTCTGAGCGGCATTTTTTTCGATTATATCTTTATAAATGCCTGCATCAATCCTAAATCCGAGATTATGATACAAAACAAAGATAAAATAGTTGACGGCCATCCATATATATACTGAAGCCGGAATACTAAGAGCAATGAATACAATATTGATTTTTCTCTTTTTCGAAAAACACATCGGAATCAGCAGATAGAAAAAGATATAAAATACGGTCATATTGTTAACCATGCTTCTTACGGTTAAAATCGTACTGCTGAAAGCCGATAATTGGAGTTCAAGACTATAGTTAAGGAATAGTAAAACCGAAAAGACCAACCACATGAAAAAGTGGAAAATGATCTTCGGATTTCGGGTATAAAACCTCTCAAAATCCAGTAAGATATTTTGATCGGAAATAAGTTCGGCGGGCTTCAGTCGGGTCTGCATTTTTCTTTTGTTGAAAGACATTTCAAAAATAAGCTTTTGAGATTAGAATGAATAACTGACGTTGATATTAATCTATAAAATACCTTCAAATTCTATCAGATTAAAATTTTTATGATTTTGAATGGATTTAGAATTGTATTTTTCAATTCTTAGCTGAAGATTTGGCGGGGGCAAATCAAAAATGAAGAATACGTTCAAAAGAGCTTAGGAGGAAATCAAATTAAAAATAAAATCTTCCTGCCAATTTCTATAAGGTTTTAAACGGATTCCTTATTCTTTGTATAAACTTTTTTTGATTGATCCTGTTCGAAATATATTTCTTGGGTTCCGGTGACAAAAACAAGTTTAATATTGTCGTATTCAAAAGTGGATTCGCCTTTGTATTCAAACGGAACATAGTCCTGACCTGCCTGAGAGGCCTGAAAAATAAGATTTTTACCATCTGACGAGATTGTGATTTTATCTTCCTTCTGATCTGTTGTGTAGGTTCCCATCATTTTTCTGAATTCGCTCTCAGGAAATCCCTCAATGATATTAAAATCCGGTAGTACAGGTGATTTATGATAGGCCGCATGTAATAAGGTTTTCATGACCTCGTTGGTGTCTATATTCACAGCGTTGGCTAAACAGACCAAGCCCAATTTTTGTTTTGGGAAATACCAATAGTCTGATATGTAATTTTCTACTCGACCACTGTGATTGTAGCCTTCAATATCGTCGAAATTCAGCCTCATAATTCCTAAGCCATAATCACCACCTTTTTTAGGAAGCATTATTTCCAGGCTTTTAGCGGAGATTAATTTTCCGGTAAAAAGGGCTGAGATAAATTGATTAAGTTCTTTAGGTGTTGATGCAATCCCTCCGCTTGCAGGATGATTGGAGAAATTTACCTTTTCATTTCTTAGATAGAAATCCTGAATATTGTAAGAAAGGGCTTCATTTTTAGTTTCATCAGTCTCAAAGCTGAAATAGGTATTTTTCAGGTGAAGGGGGATGGCTATTTTTTCTTGTAAAATTTCAGAAAAGCTCTTATTATATATTTTTTCAAGGATAAAGCCCAGTAAAACATAATTGGTATTACTGTATTCATATTCTGTTCCCGGTTCAAAGCTGTTTTTTTCTCTCAAAATATAATTTATAAAGTCATTTTCTGTATGGTAGTCTTTTTGCCAATCCGCTAATCCGTCTTTATTTGTGAAATTATAGAGTCCAGACCTATTTTTTAATAAGTGTTCAATACTTATTTTTTCCGCATTTTCTATACGAGGGTAATAGGAGGATAATTTGGTTTCCAGCTGGAGTTTTTGTTCTTCTATTGCTTTTAAAATCAGCACGGAAGTGTATGTTTTGGTAATAGATCCAACGCGGAATTTTGTGTTTTCATTATTCATTCTTTTAGTCTCGGCATTAGCAAAACCGATGGATTTTGAATAAATTATGCTGTCTTTGTACGAAATAGCAACACTGCCCATCATTTTTTTATTATTGAATAAATGATCGAAATAAGCATCTATTTTTTTTTGTGAAAAGAGTTGATTAGCAACAAAACTTAAAATGGAGATCAGTAAAAATATTATTTTTTTCATGGTGGGCGGTATAAAAAATTAAAGAATTCTGATAATGACGTTCATCAAATTGATGACATTGTGCCCCATAACGGGATAGATGAGATTTCCGGAGAATTTCTTCAGAATTCCCAGACTTAAAGATGAAATTAAGGTCAGATAAACGATGGTGGTCAGATCGAATTTAAATTGATGTTCTGGAGTGAGAACCATACCGTGGGCAATGCCGAAAAGCACTGTCACAATAATAAATGACCAGCCGAATTGTATGCCTTTGAAATTCCACCTGGGTAAAAATACTTTATCGAATATCCAGAGATAAATTCCACGGTATAGTAATTCTTCTGTCAGTCCCGGCATTGTAGCCTGAAAAAGAAAGGTTTCCAAATCAAATTCACCCCCTTTGGGAAACAGGATAAGTTTAAATATAAAATCGAAAATCAGGAATCCGAGAAAGACTAAAATTCCATATTTAATTTGATTTCTAGAATGGGAAGAAGCCGTAAATCCAATTTCTGTTCTGGCCTTTTGATTGACAAAAAAGATACATGATAAAGATAAAGCCAGACTAAACAGTTTCCCCGGCCAGGCGAACTTTAATCCAAAAAAATGAGGTATCCATTGTTTGCTGAATATCTGTATATAGGTATCAGCTAAAAATAGAGCGATAAATAGCAAGAGAAACTTCAGATTTCCTTTTTTTGATCGTAAGAAAGCTATGAAAAAGATGGGTAACATGGCTAAAAGCCATATAAGCGGAGTAAAAAGAGACATGATAGTGATTTTTAATTTCTGCCTCAAAAGTAGGATGGAAATGAACGAATTCAAATCAAAATCGATAAAAGAGCAATTTTACCGGTCAGGATAGGCTATTTTTCCGATAATACTGTTTGCTTTTTGAATTTACCTTCATAAACCCCTAAGGGGTTAAATATCAGTAGCGTCGGGTGAAACCTGATGAATACGTATTGAATGATGTTATAACGCTGCAGGGGTTGAATAATGTAAAGGAAATTTTAAAGATAAAATGATATGAAATTATAAATTGAGACTTTTAAGAAAGGCGTGGGGTACTTGGTTTCAGAAAGCAGAGGATATGGTATCAGAAAAAATTCAGGGTATAGTTAATACAATAGAAAATATTTAAAGCTGTTAACAGAATAACAGTACATTGAAAAAATGAACGTTGTTAGCTTTTTCGCTAATCTTAATGTAAAGAAATATACCACTGTATATCATATTCTGCATTTTATGATATAATAAAAAAATAGAAGGTCTCGAGAAAACTATTTTTTTCGAGACCTTTTAAGCCGCAAAATTACTTGGCAAATAATGCAATTTTCAGAACCAGCTAAGAATGCTGAATCTGCGGGTTTTGATGGAGTCGAAATTCATGGGGCAAATGGCTATCTTCTAGACCAATTTCTTTCCATACAGTAATATCAGAAACGATGAATATGGAGGAAGTATTGAAAATAGACTGAGAATTTATGTAGATGTTATTCAGGAAATTAAAAGGAATGTTAGCCGTGATTTTGTTGTGGGAATAAGACTTTCTCAGGGAAAGGTTAATGATTATTTCCATAAATGAGAGAATGAAGAAGAAACAGAATTCATATTTAAAACTATTGAAAAGGCTGGAGTTGATTACGTTCATTTGACTGAATTTGATGCGACTGCTCCTGCTTTTAATGATAATAAATATAAAACAGCTGAGGTTCTTTCATTGGCTCAGATTGCAAGAAGGACATTACAAATTACACTTTTATTAAATGGTAAAATTGATTCGGAAGATTCGGCAAAATCGATTATTTCAGAAGGAATAGCAGATTTGGTTACGATTGGTAAAGCGGCATTAGCCAACCATGATTTTCCGTTAAAAATAAAGGAACAACAGTCTTTAAATGAATTTGACGCTGAGAAAACTTTAAGACCAACCGCGGAACTGAAAGATTTTGAGCTGAAATAATGATACAAATAAAGAGCGTTTATAGGATTAATTATGACCAGAGCCGTCTACGTGATTATATGTTGTGTTGTTAATTCGGATTGAACTGAATATTGAAATACTTTAAATAATCCTCTATTGGTTCCATTCCCATTTCTTTTCTTCTTTCGTTCACCGTTTCAGGATTTTCCAATGTATACAATTTACCATTTTTTATTTGTGAACCATATATTTGGGGTTTTCCTTCGTCCATTAACATCCTATCTTTCATCAATGCGTATTGGTCTTTAGATAAGTCTCCATTTTTAACTGCTTTCTCTATTTGTGGAAAATACTTTTTTCTGATTTCCTTAGTACTATGTTGCAGTCCCAACCAGATTGCATACATTTGTCTTTGATCTACCTCCTTTAATGTTGGCATACCACACTTTTCAATAATGCTAATCACTAATTCTTGATTCCTATGATCTTCTTTAGCATATTTGATGAGTTCATTTGATTTTCTAATCCTTTGGTCACTTTCTAAAACTTCGCTCAAGATTTGACGTTTTTTGCTGCAATCAACTTCAATAATATCTATTGAACCTACATAGACAAATTTATCCTTATTCATATAAAGGAATATTGATATCATTAAAACAAGAGCGGTTAATATGCTAAATAATATTTTTTTTACTTTCATTTCTATTTTTGTGTCATATTTTAAAATAGGTTGACCATTTTTGGTTAAAAATAGCAATTATTTTTAAGTGTCGGAATAAAATAGGGTTAGTTTTTTCTTGCTTGACCGAAAAACGTTACCCACCTTTTTGGAGCTGCTAATTTTTTTAAATCATTCATTTTTCTAATTCAAACTTCTTTATTCATTTGGAATAACACCTGTTCTTTGCTTGAAGAGTCTGATAAAATGTTACAATATTTAACGTAGTAGTATTGAATAAAAATCTATATGCTCTGAAAGAAGTTGTAAAAATTAAAATAATTAGAATAGTAGATAATACAGCATTTTTTATACTCATTTTAAAAAAAAATATTTAATTTTTATGTAATTAATAGGATTTATACAAGATGAGATCAGGTACATTTAAGTATATTTTTACCTTAATTTTATAAGTACTGCTTATTAGAGATCGTGACGTCTATTCCAAAATAATTGGTTTGGCCATCTTTTTTCCATCCTGTAGTAGATGTAATGATGATATTCAAAATGAGACCAAATATTTTCTGCCATACGATTGTATTCTGCTATAAATGCATTTTTAATGTTTTCTGATAAGGTATGAACCACATTCGATGTAATGATCAATTTAGAGTATTGAGCAGCCATTGCTAAAGCATTAAACATTCCTTGAGAAGATAACGGATCAAAGGTTAAACAAGCATCTCCAATTGCTATCCAATTTGATTGTACCTGCAGTTTAAGACAGGAAGAATGTGATGCTTTTGTACCTAAAAATTCATAATCCAATATTTCTTCTTTAATTTCTAAAGTTTTAATTAAATCTTTTTCAGCTAAAAAATAATTTTTAAAAAATTCTCCCTCTTTTGTCAACTTTTTATCACATAAATCGGAATCTGTAAAGAAACTAATCAAGTGTTTATTATTAGGTAGTTTGCTAATATACCACCATCCGTTTTCGACTGCATAGATGGTTGAAAGTTCTTTTCTGGTTGGAATGTATAGACTTGCATGAATCCCAATGAGCTGATCTTTTTTGAGACGCTGAATGTTCATTTTTTGAGCCATCAAACTTCTGCGTCCTGAAGCATCTATGATAAATTTGGCTTGATAATTATTTTCAGAACCTGCCTTTGTTTTTGTAATCAAAGCCCAGTGTTTAGACTCTTCTGAAACGCTGATAATATTTTCTCTAATGATTTTAATACCTCGCTCGCTTGTTATTTTTTGTAATTTATGTACAAAATTATTCTTATCGATAGACCAGCCGTGACCTTCAGGATTCTGTAGGCTATCTTGCATGATAGGATGAGGTGTTCCCCAATATGACTGCATACCAATGGTAGGTTTGCCAACCAATGGATCTTGCATTATTGCATCAATATCAATTCCTAATTCACTAAAAATACGTTTACTGGATGCGACTAAAGTTTCCCCATGTAAAACATTTGTGTTTTCTGGTTTTTCAATGACTAAAATTTTGTAAAAAGAATGGAGGTGCATAGCAGCGATACACCCTGCTATGCCTCCTCCAATAATTATAATGTCGAAATCGTTATTCATTATTAAGAATTAAAACGTCTTCTAAATCTTTCATGAATAGTTACTATTTTCTGATTTGGCTTGACATATTCTATTTGTAAATCCTTATTTGTTTCCTGAACTTTTGACAGTAGATTTTCTAATTCTTCTGAGTTATTTAGTATGTGCTCTGCTTCTTTTTTTAGATCTTCGTCAATTTGTAATTGAGATGAATTTAATACATTATTTGATATTATTTCAACTACGTTATCTTTTGCGACATTATCTGTTAGCTTTTGTCTGGTCTCTTTTAAAATGATATTGATAATTTTAGTGTATGAGCTGGTTAAGGCAACTTGTACCGTATTCGGAACTTTGGTATTCTCATTATTTGTCATTGTTTCATCTAATTTTATAGGTAGCACTGTGCCTACAGCATCAAAATGAGTAATCATTTTGTTAATAATCTCTTGGTACGGGGAATAAATGGTGGGGTTACCAGGTAAATCTTCTAACCACTCAAAACGTTGATTTAATATTTCTAACTGCTCTTCCGGATTTCCTTGTTTTTCCTGTAAAGCTTTGAATTGCTTGTAAGTAATAATTTCATTAGGCACTCGTGCTGGCCAAAATGTTGGAATATAAGGGTCATATGAATTGTCGTATCCGTCTTTACAAGAGGCCGTATCTGTTTGCCAGGGAATAGCCATCCAACGTGTTATACTGCCTGCCACTTGAAATTCGAAAGGGTTTATTATTTTATTAAGTAACGTTTGATCTATAAAAGAACCGTATTCAAGGTTATCTTTAATAAAATGATCTTTATCAAATTTAAATCTGAAAGGAGAATCATACATAGAAGATATTCTTACCGGCCATGTCATTTCGCAACCTGGATGAAAAGCATCTGCCAGACAAAAATCTAAAGCAGCTCTTGTAAGTAAGTCAGCTTGCTCTTCTACAGGATATTCATCTAAAGGTTTAGGATTGATGTAATTGGTTTTATATTTGTCCCAATCATCAATAAAATTCCCAGCTACCCATTGTTGCAACATTGTGATTTGTAGGTTTGTAAGGGTGCTGTGCTGCCTAGGGCTTCCGTTTCCTACTATTTCTATAGCATCTCCATATAACCAAGGCCATAAAGCAGGAGATTGAGAACCCGGGAGATCAAACTGCCTGAACTGATTAAACATTTGTCTTCTGAATTCTAAGTTATTCATAGTCCCATCTCTTAATTTTTCAATCCATATATTTTCATTGAAATTATAAGCTCCACTGAAGCCAAAAGTGGTTAAAAAACCTTTGTTTACCCATTGTAATTCTGTCATCCTCTTAAAAATGGGAAATATATCATAAGAGAATGAAGGGCTAAGTGGAGGAGGCAATTTAAGTTCTCTTACAGACAGATCTCTCATTAAATCCCACATTGTTCTTATTGATTGCTGCATAGGGGCATAATCCGGAGGTGCACAAATTACCCAGGCCGGTTTTACATTAATTTCCTTATCATTGAGTTTTAAAGTTGCTGTTACCGGTCCATCAGAAGTGTCGTCATACCAACCATCATTATTTGCAAAATCTAAAGCAATTTCATTTTTAACACTTTTGGATACACCTTTACCTCCAAGTACATGTAATCTTTTGGAATTTGGTGAATTCTTATCGAAAAATATTTCTCCAAGATAAACTTCTGTGTCTCTTAAAAATTTCCCTTTAAATTTTGCTGAATTGTTGATCGATTTGCTATTTAAATTTTTTATACCTCCATCAATAACGAGGCTCATACGATCTTGGATATCCGAATTTCTTTTAAATGAATATTTATATTCATCTTCGTTTGCTTCCGGAATATCTAACGCAAGATTGAATTGATACCAAGCTGCTTTTTGGTTGGCTAAATGGCACGACCAGCTAATTTCAACATTGTCTTTACTATCAGGATGGGTAAGTTCTTTTACAACTTCTCCTTTAATATTCAGACCATATATTCTAAATTCTGCAGCTTGTCTTTTGATTTTGCCTTCTCTATCCCTATAAAAAGAAAGACCATTTGACATGATGGGTTCGGGAACTTGTGGCCCGATATAGTATTCATCACTATTTCCTACACGCATAATGCCTATTGAAGGATATATGGCAGCACTCACAATTTCGTGGTCAACTATTTCTTCATCTTTATTTTGTGCATGAAAAGGGCAGACTTGTCCTTGAGGTTCTCTGAACTCTAAAGCATTGGCACTGTATCTCGTTTCTGCACCATATTTATAAACATCTCTTCTGGCCTCGGCAATACTACCCAGCGGTTGATTTAGTGAATTGATACGCCAGCAGTTAAAATTAATATGGTCACCAAGTTCTTTTACTCCAATCAGATGTAAATCTTGTTTGGGAAGGTTTAATCTACCAATTTCAATAAAACTTTCATCCCATTTTAATTGTAAATTATCTGCTATTTTCTCATCAAGCGCTTTTATTTGCCCTTCAAGAATAAATTGGTAAGAATCATTAGATAATTTTTGCTGTAAATCTTTAGCGAGATAATCTTTCTGCTTCATGATGACAGGGAAATTTTCTTTAACTACTGGTTTAAGCCGTAGTTTTATCATATGTTTCTCACCTAATCGGAATGGTATAATAGGGTAGTATGCAGTGGTTAAGCAGCTGTCTTCGTATTTTTCCATTTGGTCTAAAATACGTTTCAATTCTTCGTTTTCCTTATAATATTTATTTAATTGGTTAATGTCACCAGAAGTAGAAATTTGAGTAAAATCTACCATTTGTTGGGCATTTTGAGCGAAAAAAACATCAATATTCTGAAATATAAAATCTGTATTTGGCCCATCAAACCCTTCCGCATTATTCGGTAAATCAAAAATCTTTAAACCTAAACCAATGGTAGATTTTACATCTGTTTTTTTAGGGTCTGTATCACTTGAAAAACGCATTACACACTTGAAATTTTCCTTAATTCCAAAGAAACCAAGATCACCTACTAATTTTTCCATTGGTAAGTTATTGGTTAAACTTAATTCTCCGTGTACTACGCCATGTTGTTTTCTGAATACGGCTCTTGGGGCTGGATGTGCACCATTTTCTATCATCACCTTTTGGTAGGTGTCAATAAATTGAGCCTTAAGATCATTAATGTACTTTTTTTCCATTTTAATAAGTTTTAATTAATTATTTTTACAGTGATTGGATTGTTGAATAGGTATTATTTCTTTGATAAAGGAGATGAGTCAATCATATGATAAGGATCTATTTCCAATTTGTACATTTTTAATTCTTCATAGTTCTTGTAATAATCCTGAACGGGTATTTTGTCATTAAGAAAATTGATAAAGGCACCTTCTAAAAGATTGGTTTTCATTAATTGTTCTCTGAATTTATTCACCCAGTCAACCATGTTGTTTTCTGTATTTTTATCATTAAAATTCTCAGGAAGCCAAGATTGAATCTGTAGTAAAAAATCATTTTCATTAAATGCATAGCTTGTTTTACCGGAACCCGCTTTACCCCCTACAGCATGGAAAGTACAGATAGAATAGGTGTTACGATTACTGTTATTGGTGAAAAAATAGTCTGCTACCTGAGTAATAACAGAGTTTAAATCAGCTGTTTTTTTAACAAAAGCAGATGTAACTTTATGCTTTCGGGGCGTTCTGCAAGAGTAGTTGGATGAGTTATCGGTAATGTTACTGTCTTGTTGATGTGATAATTCGTAATAGAAGGGTGAGCCTAAATAAGAATCAATTCCTTTTGTTTTGGCATTTTCTTTAATTTTTTCATACATTTTTTTTAAAGCATCAAAATTTAAACGCAACTGAGTTGATGCTGTCCTGGTTATTTCATCGTCTGAATTTGATACATATTCTTTATACTCAGACAACTCACCGATACCGTATGGAGAAAATTTAGACATAGAATATTTGCCAAAATTTTTCATAAATTCCATTTCTAAAAATATTCTTTGTGATTCTTTAATTTTAAATTCGGGAACTCTGGCTAAAATCCTGATTTTAATTTTATCTCCAAATTTTACCAATCGTACAATTGATGTGAAAGTTTTATCTGTTTTCTGATGTTCCAGCCATTTTGTAATATCATCAATAAGTTCCTTTTTTTTATCGGATGCATATTCACAAGTCATTTCTACATCATACATATTCGGCAAATTATATGTTTTGTATGTAATTTCTGTAACAATGCCAAAATTTCCACCACCAGAACCGAGAATGATCTCAAATAATTTTCCCTTCCTAACGTTCTCTCCATTGATGATAATCTCTGTCTTTTGTTTGCTTCCTTTAGTGATTATATCTTCAATAAATTTACCTGAAGATTTGCTGTAACGAATAATTTTTATTGACTTCACACTATCAGCAGATAATCCGTTTTGTCTGCATAACAAATGCCATCCGCCACCCAGTGTGTAACCTGCTGTACCAACACCGACACATTCTCCGGTCGAAAAAATGGTATCTGGATTGTTTTTTGATTGTAAATAAATAATTTCAAGATTGGTTAATCCTGCACCTACGGTAATACTTTTTCCCTCTTTATTTTTTGTGTATGTTTTTAATCCCGAAATATCAATAACAGATTTACCATCCTGTACGCAGTACGATTCGTGATTATGGCCACCTCCTCTTATGGTAAAGCCATTATTTATAATTTCTTTGTTATTTATATATGATAATATTTCTTCCGAAGTTGTGCAGAGAAAAATGGATTTTGGCCTGGGGCTGAAAAGATTGTTGTGTATTTGTTGTATATTCATGATTGCGGGTGTAAAAATCTCCTGCCGCTTCAAGTAACAACAGGAGATTTATTTTTTATTTAAAAGTTGCTTCTAATTTTTGTTCGTTTTGTGTTTTTATCAATTCATTTAAAGATTGTATGTTGTTGATATTTAACAGTATGTTCTCTTTTGATTGATCTTTTTTTCTATATGCATTGGCAAAATATGCAGTGTATATATGACTGACATTTAGTAGGGTTTGGTATTGCACATCTTTTGTAGAATCTAATGAAAAGTTTGATATTGTGTGACAAGAGAAACAGGTGGTATTTTGATGATATGTTTCCATCGTACTATTTGTCGCATTTGGACTTCCTGCCAATTTTAAATTTTCTGTTTTAAATTGCTGATAAACATCTACATTTCTAGACTCCTTGCTATTAAGCATTGCCAGCCAGATGTTACCGTTATAATATTGCTTGATTTCACTTTTATGAAGTGCTTTTTTATTTAGTTCATTAGCGAGATCAGCATGTCTTTTATATTCAGAATTATTTGGATTATCATATTTTTGTGATATACCCAATGGATATTTACGATAGGCCTTATCAGCTATTTTACCCTTTTTAGTTGAGGTGTCAAACTCAATAGCATCAAGAGAATCTTTGGCGTTAAGCTCACCTTTTTTAAAGAATAAAAAATCGGTTTCTGTTTTAGCAATGGACTGACTATCATTTATATTTGATTTAAATCCATGTCTTTGTTTTGAATTCAAATCCGTTAAATTATTCAGATTATCCGGAGCCAAATCCTGACCTTCAAAAGTTGCCCAGAGCATTTCCGGAAATCCCTCTACTTTGCCAACGATATGTAAACCAATAAGTGCAACGGCAGATATGGTCTGATAGTTTGAAGGATTATTAAGTATGACATTAACATTACGATAATCATTTTTCCTGATGAGAGAATCTATTCTTTTTAAATAAACTCTATTTATTTGTTGTACATTGTTTACAATCAGGTAATTTTTCTGTTTATCTTTGGGAATCGCATTAAGATCTACCCACGCAGCCTTTAGTTCTAATGAATGATTTTTATAAGCCTCTGTTGAATTACTTATATTTTTAATCCCTTTTTTTACTTTCGCAATAGCAGATTCTGTTGCTTTAACGATCTGATTATGCATAATTTTATTCATATGTATCGAATAAAAAACAGTATAATCTTCGGAAATCCCCGCAAAGTTTATATTTGATTTTAAGACAGGATGGTCACTACCTGCCTGATGAAATGAAAATAATTTTAAAGGTGAGTTATTCTCAGGATGTACAGGCTCTCCGTATTCGGTAATCTGAAAAATATTTTTTGAATCATCCAGGAACAAAGGTAAACCATTCCGGTTTTTTTCATTTGCTGAATTTTTAATGTTCTGTGTTAAATGCAAATACTTTTGCCAGGACCAGGTATGAAATGCCCTCGCAGAATCTTCTTTGGTTACAACTAAGGTATCATTTTTCCATAGATTATCGTCATCTGTATCTGGAATGAATGATTTGTTGTAGTTTGAAAAATACTTTTTCTCAAAATGTTCCAGAGACTCCTTATCATTTTTATCCATTTCTATAGAATCTATAGATTTTTTACAACAGATAAGACTGAAAATAGTACCTGTTGTAATGCTCAAAAGCATCCAATTTTTGAATTTTTTCATGTTTGTTATTAGTTTTTTGATGATTTTTATTAAAGTATAAAAGATATTGTAACAGGTATCAGTTTGCCATACTGTAATTTTCTACGTTGTCTGATAAAGACATGCGTAAATAATGATTCCGGTTGAGTGGAAAAATCTAATGTGATATTCATGGTGTATAATTATTTGATAAAAATAATCATACTGAGTCATTTTAATATACGTATTTATACTTAATTTGTGGTAGGCGAATTTTATCCAGTATCAGGGATTAAATTTTTTTTGTTCATAATTTTAGTATGATTAATGATTATAGATTAATAAAATGAAGTCAGCTTATTTATAAGTCCTTGTATGGATATACTAATTTAGTATCCAGTTAAAGTTAAGCATAAAACCTTAATTTTAACTTATGAAACGAGAGCGAAAAATCTACGATTCTGCTTTTAAAACCAAAGCTGTTCAACTGAGCAAAGAACGAACTAATATATCAGAACTCTCAAGGGAGCTGGGAATTGCAGTCACGCTGCTTTACAAATGGCGTAAAGAGTATGAAGAATTTGGAGAAGGCAGTTTTCCAGGGAATGGAAATTTAAAACTAACCCCTGAACAAGAAAAAATTCATGAGCTGGAAAAAAAGCTGAAAGATGCAGAATTAGAACGCGATATATTAAAAAAAGCAATCGGCATGTTCTCCAAGAGCGGTCGATGAAGTATAAATTCATAAAAAATAATGAATCTATTTTCCCGATTGAAAAGATGTGCCAAGTTTTAAAACTGAGCTCCAGCAGTTATTACAAATGGAAAAACAGACCCTGTAGGAAAAGATTGCTTTTGAAAGAAAAAATAAAACAGCAAATCACTTCAATTTATTTTTCAGCAAAACAACGTTACGGAAGTCCAAGGATTACTTTTGAATTGAATTCTTTAGGCTGTAAAATTTCCAAGGTAACCGTTGCAAAGTATATGAAAGAACTTGGTTTGAGAAGTAAATTAAGCAAAAAATTTAAAGTAACTACAAACTCTAAACACAATTATTTGGTGGTAGAAAATGTATTGGACAGGAATTTTATTGCCGAAAAACCTCGCAAGTTTGGGTTTCTGACATCACTTAGAGGAGTTCAATATGCAAGCAGGAAATTTGCAAATACCTTGGAATTTTATGGCATTACAAGAAGCATGAGTCGCAGAGGAAATTGTTGGGATAATGCTGTAGCGGAGAGCTTTTTCAAATCATTGAAAACAGAACTGATTTATGGAAACAAGCTTATTTCAAAAGAAAAAATGGAGCTGGAAATATTTGAATACATTGAAATTTGGTACAATAAAAAAAGACGTCACAGTACCCTAAACTACAAAACTATTGAAGAGTTTAATAATCAAAACAAAATTTATCAAAATGTAGCTTAACTTATACTAAAAATAAAATTAACCTCATATTTGTTTATGAGGTTTTTGTCAATAATGAAAATGATTGGTTTTACGATTTTGATATTATGGTAGAACTAATCATTTTATTAATATGTTGAATAAGCTAATTTTTTATCTCATGTTTTTCGCTATGTCCTTTATTATCTACAGAAATTTCCCCGCCAGTTCCACACATACAAAATGAATCTTCTGTAAGAATCTTGTAATTGTTGATAGTGTCTTTTTCTGTAGTTTTCTGCCACATAGTCGGCATGGGAGTGCATGGCAAATATCCGCCTGATGAAGGCTTTAACTTGCACTGACCAAATGGTTTTATGTTTGTATTTGCCTGCTTATCCTGCTCTGTTGCAATATATTTTCCTTCAGCCATGGAGAAGTTCTGGCTCGTAACGCTTAAATTACTAGCTGTTGTTCCTTGGCTACAGGATAGTTGGGCGGTATCTGTAATTTTTTGTGGCATGGGAATTATTTTTCCAATTTGAAAATAATATTATTATATATTAATTCTTTTTTGCCAATGAGTAGAGGGGAATATTGAAAATCTTTTATATAGATTTTATTATTTTTGATTTGATATGTTGATGTTGTTTTTATAGGTGTGCTTAGATCAACATAATTTTTTTCTATTTCTTTGGGGTTACAAGAATAATTCGTCATATAAATAATATCTACATTTCCTTTTTTTTCAAACTTAAATGTAGTGTAATGAGAAACTTCACAACTACCATCTGTTCTATCTTTGATATTTGTTTCTAATAAGGCCTGATAGCTTCTTTTATATTGGAGTTGTCCATATAAATCAGAGTAAAATACCAATAATGTTAAGGCTGCCAGAATTTTAACATATAATTTCATTAATATTATTTTTGTGAGTTTTCAGCTGACTTGATAATTTTACCTGTAGCATCATCAATAATAAAACTATAATCAGGCTGTGAATACCATTCATTGCCTACTAATTTACTATTGAGAACGTGAATTTGATAATATTTTTTAATGGTGGCATCAGGGGTGTCATGTCTTAAAGCTACTGCTTGTCTAGTATCATATATATCAACCTTTTTTTCTTTCAAAACAATATCATGTATCTGCTCAAATATGTGCTTGAAGTTTTTATCAAAATCTGTCTCTTTGATAAGTCTACCATCTTTGTCGTATTCTTTTGCCAATAGTAAAGAATTATTAAATTCATTTATTTCTGCATATAAATATGAATTTCCATAATAAGTATAGGAATATTTAAAAGGATTGTGTTTCTTAGTAATTTCTCGTTTATATCTCAATTCTGAATTATTAGGAGAAACTGTTGTAGAATATTCTCTAACTTCTGATTCGTCAATGAGTGTATAATGATATTCATTGACATAGCCTTGCTTCCCTTTATTCTTCTCAAAATTTTGTATATTAAATGTTTTCATTTCTTTTGGATTAAATATCTTGATTCTTTGTCCTTTGCAACTTAATGTACTTATCATTAATATCGCTAATAATATATGTTTCATATCGTTTTTTATACATTGCTTTTTACAATATCCCATTGCCATTTCCAAGTAGATTTTTTTACCTTCTGTCCATAACTCATAATATTATCTGTAGAGTTTGTAGGATTATTATTTCCATTTGCATATACAAATTTTCTGTCTGCTTGTGTTATTGGTGTTCCGTCCATATGAGTGTGGTGCAAACCTAATCCATGTAATCCTTCGTGAGAAATAGTATCACTACCTCTTGCTGCACCTTGTATACCGTTAAATAAAAATACATTTTTTATTTTTATATCCTGAACCTGCCCTGGAACTGCAGCAGCAGAACCTGTGGATGGGTCATAAAAACTATCATAAGTGTTTTCATTAAAGCTAAACATAGTATAGCAACCAGTGTATTGAGGATTTTGGCTGATATATAAGTTTTTTACATAATCAAAAATAGGAGTTTTACCAGAAGCTCCTTTTTCATCCTCATAAATATTACCGTCCGTATGTCTTAAACTGCCTGAAGTATTTTTGAAAATATAATCCCCATATGTCTTATTACCATGTGCGTCGGTTATAATCTGGAATTTTGGGTCTCCACTCAAATCTAATATTGGACCAGTTTCCAGTTCACTAGTAATGAGACATTGGTACAATCCTTCTTGTTCAGATGGAGAAAATGTCCCCGTCTTATCATTACCAGCCACATTATTAATGTTAGTTTTTACTGAAACCAAAACAAATTTTTGATTCTTCCTTGCAGTGGCATCATTTTTCAAAATTATGATTTTTCCTACCAATTTTCTTAGAGTAAGTTGTTCGGCAGGTGTTTTTACACTACTATCTTTGGGATAAGCATAGATTTTTATTTCCTTATCAGTAGACAAGTCTTTCAGGCAAGTTATTTTTATTGTGGAATCTGCCGAGTTAACTAATCCTGCTGTTTTAGTTTTATCTTGTAGAGTTACTTTGTCGACGGTTATAAATGTATCTGTAGATGTATTAATTGAAGTCAAATCAAATTCTAATTTATCTATATCTTCTTCTATTTCCACCAAAACTTTTAACTCTGCTTCATATTTAGGTTTATTAGTTATTGTCGCAGGCATTGCATCAACAAAATCTTTTGAAAATAAGGTAAGATAGGGCACAATATATTCAATTGATGCTGTTGTTGCAGGAGCAGGCGCTCCAGCTGGTAGTGGTTTTCTCGAAATCGGAATAATTGAATATTTGGTTTTTAGCTGCGCATAGGCTGTACCTGTTGCTCCTCCTGTTAAATCTGTTACACCGTCTTTATAGCCCCCTTCAATAATATCTGCATAAGCCGGGTCGTTAGCAGGAGCTAGTCCATTATCTTTTTCTCTTATCCAATCAAACCCAAATTCTCCATTCCAAGCAATATCAGGTCTGAAGTATACCATTGCAATTGCAATTTGTTCAGGAGGGACTGTTGTTGCTTGTTTAGCAGTATTCCCAAGTTGGTTTCCGCTTTCTCCATACATTTCCGCGGTTCCCTTGCTGTTAATAACCGCTTGTTTATCTGAGTGCACAAGAGTTTTTTCAGTACCATGTAATTTAGCTTCTTTGGCTTCGATATCTAGAGTGTTTTGACTACTGAACAATGCTTTACCACTGAAGAAACTCATGAAACCACTAACAACATTCTTCATATAAGGAGTAAACACAAAGAACTTTGACATTGCATTGATGATTACATTATTGGAAACATTCATTTCCAAATTGTTGTAAGCATTCATTTGTATATCAGTAGCATTCATGATTATTTTATTTGGAGCAGTAACATTAATATTTCCCTGTCCGTCCATAAAATAAACATTTCCGCTCGGGTCCTCAATTGTTACACTTCTTTCTGAATCATTCATTAAAACCTTGATTCCGCTTCTTGTTTGTATAGATTTAAGATGATTATCCACACCACCTCCCAAACCTACACCTCCGTGAAACATTCCACCCATTGCAAAAGGGAAATCTGGATTATGATATTCAAAGCCTACCATTACTTGGTCTCCAATTTCTGGAACAGCCACAAAACCTCTATTCTGATTTATAGCATCTGTTCCACCTGCATCAGGGCTCATCATTCGGATAAAATGTGTAGTATCATTTAATTGCCAGTCAAACTGTACTCGTATTCTACCTTGATTCAATGGGTCAACATTGGAGATAACCGTTGCCACTTGTGCTTCTGCTTTTGGCATTATAAAGGCTGGTTTAGGCATGAAACCCGTTCCTTCAGCTATGGCTTCAAAGCTTCCGGTATAATACCCTCTTGCATCTACTTCGTGGCTCACTTCCGTCATCATTAATGTAGTGAAGTGGGAAGTTTTGTTACTGTCTTTGTTTCTCATGTCTATATCTGCTACACAACCTATAAACAAGAAAGGAACAGTTGTCCTTCCAGAAACAGTAAAAACCTCTACCGCTTTACTTCCTCTTGCACTTTTCTGAGAATCATCCACATCCAGAAACATATTTGGATTGATAGGGCTAGGAGTAAGTGACCGTGTCTTGAAAATACTATCATTTAATTCGTATGCTTTCTGAGATAAATCTCCGATATGTTTAATTACATTATCTGAGCCAAATATTTTAGCATTATTACTGCTATTATATCCGAAGTATTCGGGCTTAGTATGAATAGCTTTTAACTCTACCTGTATATCTGTAACATTGCTTCCGTAAACAAGTTGGATGGGTTTTTCGGGTGAAGGAATTTTTCCAAAATGTAAAATATGCCCATCATAATAAAATTGCTCTCCATAAGCTTCTGCTAGTCTTGCAAGATAATTATAATGTGTTTCGCAATATTGTGAACTGTAATTGATATAACTTTTATTTTGAGTTTCTACTCTGAAATCAAATTTACTCGTTCCTAATACCTCTTTAATAATACTATCTGCGATGATAGCCGTATTTACAGATTTATTTCCTCCAAAGCTCTGAGTATGAGGAGCTGAATCCATTAAAATTGTTGGACTATATCCTTTCAGAACAACATTTCCCAAGCTCATTTGTTCTTGGCTGAATGCAATCTTTGTAATGACTCCTACAAATGTTCTTTCAGGGCTTTCATCTTGATAGTCTTTATACTTGAAAGTTACTGTAATTCGTTTTCCTAAAAACTGTCTGGCTTCTTCGAGGTTATGGTTCTGTACCTCAATCAAAGAATCATGAGCTAAAGTTAGTTCAAAATTATGATGTCTTCTGGCACTTTGCTGTAAACGAAAGTGTTTAAAATGACTGATAGATTTCCCTTCAACCACAATGTCAAGCTTAACCACACGGTTAATACCTGCTATATGGTTCTCTGAAATCTTTTCAGAATTGGAAATATTCTTTCTCATTAATATTGTGCTTTTGTGTTTATATCACCAAATATAGATAAATGAATAATACCACATATACAAATTTTTGAAAAATTCAAAAAATGTAGTAAAACTACGATTGAGGTGGAGGTAGGTTTTATATATTTTGGCGAGTTTTAAGTTAGAATTATGATATGAGATGGAAAACAAATAATATTTATTTAAATAATTCATTTTTATACAAATTAACAAACTTCTCTTTATGGAATTTCCATTTTGAATTTTCATTAAAAATTTGCTCAAATAAATCTTCGCTCATTCATCAACAGTAAAAAATATTTTAGATACTAATTTTGAAATTGACGAGGTTAGTTATGTTCCTGAGATAACAGATAGTAAACTGACTTTTGGTAATAAAGGATTACTGTTTGAAGCCACGGTTCTTTACATTGATTTAAGAGATTCAACTAAAATTCTTAATAAACATAATAAATCAACTATTGCAAAAATTCATAAGGCATATTTATATACTACTGTAAAAATTGCAAAATCTCTAGGTGGAGAAGTAAGGAGTTTTAATGGAGATAGTGTATTAGCCTTTTTTCAAGGAACAACCAAAGTTTCATTAAGTGCAGCTGTAAAAGCAGCTATGCAAATAAGATACATGATAGCACATTCAGAATCGGGGATTAATAATTTACTGACAAAATATTCCGCTGTTGATTTTGGAATTGGACTTGATGATGGGAAAATATTATGTGTAAAAGTTGGCGTTGGTGGAGACAATAATACTAAAGATTTAATTTGGATAGGAAATGCTGTAAATAAATCTGTTGTGATTAGTGATGAATGTAAAGCTGATTATTACATTGGAATCTCAAGCTATGTTTATAGTAACTTGCTTGATAGTGTCAAATATGGTACTAAAAAAAATTCTTGGGGTCAGGAAGAAAAAGTAGATATGTGGACATCGTATCAAGTTATGTATAATGGAAATTATGAAACTTTTTATAAAACAAGCTGGTATTGGGAGGTTGATTAGATATTATTAAAGAAAAATTGGTCTTACCTTTTTGCTTCTGTGGTAAAACCAATCATTTTTTTATAACTGTCAGATTAAATCATAACTAGCTCAAATCAGATTTTTTATATTTTTCTTTAGCCAGCTCCTTTTGGCGATAGTATTCTGACTTCTCTTCGGGTGTCATTAATTCCAATTTTAATGCCCTGATTTCTTCTGACAATTTCCTATATTCTTCATAAAGATGGATGTTTTCCTTATTGAATTTGTCGTATTCATCTTGCGGTAATTGTTTAAAATATAAAAAATCAAATAATTCTTTATGTCTTAACTGCTTTTCATCAAGTTGTTTTTTCAATTGTTCGATATTCATATAATTTATTTTTCGATTAATACTATTTGATAAATTTTAATTTCTGGATTTGACGACTTTGGGACTTCGTTGATAGATTCAACAAAGAACTTTGTGTTACTTTTAAAGAGAACCTCTCTTTCAGCAGGTATTTTTGAGGTAGCTTCTATATTCTTACCATTTTTCCCCGTAATTTTTATAAACACATTAAAACCTACATCATCAACCATCATTTCTTCTGCCGACATATAATCATAAGTAGAAGATGTAAAGCCTTTTTTCTCTACCGTTTTACCTATTGCATATTCTTTCTTCAGTAATTCAGGAGACATTTTTTCTAACCTGTAAAAAGTAGATGAGCTTGTTTTTGGTAATTTCTTCAAAGCATTATTGAGTAACTCTTTAAATACTTTATACTCTTCTGTTATAGTAATTTCTCCTCTTAAAGCTCTGTTTAAACCAGAATAATATCCTGATGTATAAAGCCTTACTGCCGTTTCTTCTTCCAAAGATAAATATTTTGCCATATACCTTGTGTTGGAAAGTTCAACTAATATTTTCTGAAACGCAGGATTTTCTCCCAAAACCTTTAAATATCTGGAATATCTTAATTTTGAAATTAAAGAAGAAAAATTCCTAAAGGCAATTAATTCAAATTCAGGTAGTAACCCTGCTGTAATATTCTCTAAAATTGTCCATCTGTCATTTTCAATTTGCTTTTCGGTAAAATAATTCGCCACAATTGTAGGTATAAAATAATCTTCCTTATCATCTGATATTCTCAATGGAGTAAAGGCGTCATTTATACCCAATGTTTCAGAACCACTTTCTGAAGGAGCTTGATTCCCATTTTCATAAGAGTGAATGGTAAAACCGACTTCAAATTTCTTCTCTTTTTCCAAAAATCCGCTCCAATACACAAATCTGTTTTCAACAACACCATTTTTCAATGTGTCTTTCATTTCGAGAGAATAAGTTATCGCATTTTGGTAATCAGAATCTTTCCATGCATTAATTCCCACTTTTGTCAATGAAATAATGAAATCTTCAAGATAGTTAGCTTTGAGTTTATTCAAAACTTTTCTTACTACGTTAGGATTGTTATTAAACTGTGTACTCCACCAAACACCATTTTTTACACCTTTTAACAAATTAATAACCGAAAGGTTTTCATTAGTACCAGATGTATCAATAGCTTTTTCAGAAAGAGAAATAAAATCCTTCCAAAGCATTTCATCAGTAAGAACCTCCAAAACAAAATCTGGAATGTTTTCATATAAAGCATCAATAATATCAGGGTTGCTTTTAGCGGTTGCAAAAAAATGTTTATAATATCGGATAATATCATTTTTCATTTGCTCGGCTTGTGAATTACCTTTTATAATTCTCAAAAACTCAATAAAGGTTTCTGCATTTCCTGTATAAAGTTTTATTGCTATATATTCGTCATTCAATTTGAAATCATAGGGAGTTTCAGTTGCATCCGTTTGTGCGTCAGAAAATTTCTTACCCTCTCCATCTTTATAAATAAAGTTAAGATTATAGATTACTTTATAATTGTCAAAATAAATCCCAAAATTATAAGAGTTACTCAGTAAATTTTTTCTGGTATTTAATTTGGCTAAATCAAAAGTCGCCTGAATTTCTGTATCATTCTTTTTATATACAAAGGGTTTGTCATTTTTAATACTACTGAATACAGGAGCATTAAACGAGGAAGAACCTGAATAAATGGTCTTATCTTCCAATAGATACTTTTCTGGCTCAAACAAGAAGTTGTTTATCAGTCCTAATTTTTCTTTCAAATCTTTTGCGAGAAGTTCGTAATTAATTCCACCTGTATAAAAATCTTTGGATAAAGCATCATAATCTTCAGTAGTAGGTTTATAAAAGCACTGTTTTTTCCAAAAGGTGTGCTTAATGCATATTCATTGGAGATTTCATCAAATGTTTTGTTGGTTCTTATTCCTTCAAAAGGGTTTTTACCACTTCCATAAATACCTTTTTCCAGTTCTGCAAATTGTATAATACGGCTTCCTCGAAGTATTCGCTTACTTTCTTCGTCAAAATCGTTAATGTCGTCTAAAATATTTTCCATAAATTATGTTTTAGTTGTTTGCTTTTTTGAAACGTTTCTAAAAACAAATGTAAATGGCAATAGCGAAAGAACTTGACGTGTTTAAAACTTTTTTTCTCCAAATTTTTCTGGTTAGAATGTTTGAATTAGTTTGAGAGGGATTAGAGTATGATTAATTAAGAAATGAATTAGTAGTATGTATTGGTACTATGTAGCAGATTTGTCTATAATCTATTTATGCATCGGTAATTATGGAGATAAAAAAGTAAGCCCCAACCCCATAAGGTCAAGGCTCTGTTTTTTTACTACATTTTCACCAAGTCAAACCAAGTATTGTGACTGTTATCTTTCCACTGAATTTGAGTTGCTGAAACTTTCCTGAACTCAAAACCTTGTGTTGTTGGGGTGATATTGTACTTTACAGTAAAATTGTACTGAGTTTGATTTATGGTTTCGTCAACACTACCTCCATTTGGTGTAGCTTTGATTGTTCCTGTCATGCTTACTTCTGAAGTTCCTGTAATCATAATGAAATCATCTACTGTAAATCTGAATAGCTTGATTGTGGTTGTTCCATTGGTTACGCCCCATATTCCCTGAATCCATGTTGGCGGATGAAAATACTGAGTTGTTATAGGTGTTTGTTGGTTGGTCGGTGTAGTGTTGTCTTCATCATTACTGTTAGAACAGTTTATGGTTGTCAATGTTAGTGATAATGCTATTGTTATAGCTCTGAAAGAAAGTTTTTTCATACTAATGTTATGGTTTTATATTAATGTATCTTGTTCCGTCTCCTGCAATATCCATAATCTCTAATCTGTTTTTGTTATAGGAGAAAAAGTTGAGTTTGTTTTGTCTGTCCCGTATCATGCAATTGATAGACGGAGTAGTAATATCACAATAACTATCAATCTTGAAGACGTAGGGAGTGGGAAACTCAGAATCTATTACACTGATTGTGTTTTTAGTCTTGTTAATTACAATTTTTGTTTTTCGTGTTGCGAGTTCTGTTACATTCATGTTCTTGGTAATCTGAACCATATTGTAACTGAATGTTTTTGTCTGCGCGGATAAACACTGTGTTGTCAGTCCTACTGTTAGACCTAGTAAAATCTTTTTCATATTATGCTCGTTATTCGGTAATTAAAAATGTGTTTCTTTTTTCGCTTGTTTCTGCATAACTGCCAAATACAAACATTTCTTTCTTTTTGACCCTGCCATTACGAATTTTCGCATCGGGTGAACTGAGATAGTTTGAAATTATCAGGTCTTCCATCTGTGCTTTTTCATCCTCGCTCAAATCGTGGGTTATATCTTGGATTCCTGAGACAAAGTTGGCTCGTCTTGTATCCATTCCATAATCTTCCTCAACAAGCAACCGAACGAATATGTATTGTTTTTGAGCTTTGGCGTGGGCTTCTAGTTTTCTGTCAATTTCTTCAAACTGAATCTTTTCATTGGCTTTTATACGTGCCTGTATAGAATCTATATAAGGGTCAGGTTCTCTAGTGGGTTTGGATTTTTCACATGACAGTAATGCTGTGAATAGCAGTGCGGGGAGCAGAATCTTTTTCATAGTGAATTTTTTATTCACCTGCCCTCCTAAAGTGATGTTATTAAATGCAGAAAGCGTGAAGGACTAAACTCAATTTGCAAATAGGGGATCAGTTTCAAAACTTGGGGAGAAATTGTTTAGATGTATTTTTTGTCACGAATGCACGAATATTTTTATTCCCCACAGATCGTGCAGATTTTAACAGATGCTGCTCTATTTGTTGGTTTTTCGCAAAGCTGCAAAGATATTTTTTAATGCTTTATGTTTTTAAGTCGCAAGGATTTTATCTTTGATAAAATGGAGGGATGCATATTATGGCCACGAATGCACGAATTTTTTATTTCCAAAAGATCGCGCAGATTTTTACAGATGTTGCTCTCCTTGTTGGTTTTTCGCAAAGGCGCAAAGATATTTTTTAATGCTTTATGTTTTTAAGACGCAAGGATTTTATCTTTGATAAAATGGAGGGCTGCATATTGTGGCCACAAATGCACGAATTTTATTTCCCGCAGATCACAGGTTTTCCACAGATAAATCGTTGATTTTCTTTGTTTAACCTTTGTGGTCTTTTATAGGGAGAACAGTCTGGTGAGATTTAAAACGGGAGTTGTCAAAAAACTAGGGGTGGCTTTGTGTTCAATATGTAAAGTATAAGGAAAAGAATCTGCATCATTTGCAAAATCTGCGAGAGCAAAAAATTTCACCTTACATAATCTAAACTTTTTTGCCTAGTCCCCAACTTTTGTATTTGATCCAAAAAACTTCAGAATGCAACTCAGAGGAGTCAAAGATAGAAACTTCTTTATATTCAGATTAACCAAACTTTTTGCTTAGCCCCCAACTTTTGCGCCTGATCCCAAACGGTTTACAATTCAGATAGATTTAATTAAGTTCAAATAGCTTTTAAAAAGTGTATTTTGAAAATTCCGATACAAAAACGGGTACAAAAAAAGAGAATTTGTAATTAATTGTTTGTCAATATTTTACAAAATTCTCTTTTAGAATTTAGTGACCTTGACGAGCGTCTATTCAAACTCTTTTGTCGATGATTTAATTCGTTTGAGCCAAATCAAAAAGGATTTAGCAATTCCTAATTTAGAATTTAGTTTTTTATAGTTGTGATTTTTTGCAAGATGATTTTAAATATTTGAAACAATCTAAGTGAGAATAAATTGATTTTATTTTACTTAGATTGGCTCCTTTCTTTTTATAAAGATTTTAGGAAGAATATTTAATTTGCATGTAGTTAATATAAAGATGAAACTTCGTACATTAAAGCATATTGTTTCATTCGATTATCTAATATGTTCGAAAAGATGTGTTTAGTAAGAATTTAATAAAACATTTAGTTTGAACGCGAATATGACAATTTATATAGAGATATATTTTAGTTTATTAAAGTATATTGTTTCCTCCCGCTAATAAAGGATTTTTTATTTAAAACTTGATTTGAAAATTTTACTTACCTATTTCTTTTACTATTTTGTCAATCATTTTTTCCGCATTACCTTGGGTTCCTCCTAATTCAATTGCTTTTTTATAACAATCTATGGCCAAATCATATTGCTTATTGGTATAATACGCTTCACCCAAACTATCTATAACATTGGGGTTTTTTGGAAATTCTTTTACAACCAATTTAAAGATTTCAATGGACTCGTTTATTTTGCCAGCTCTTAGCAATTCATAACCTAATGAATTTAGTTCGCTTGGATTATCAAAACTATATTCTTTTCCAGAAGTTTTTTTGAGTAAATGGTACGTTTCAATCGCTTTATTTAGATCAGTAAAAGCTTCTTTTCTTAAGACTTGAGAAACCGATTTTTTGGGAATTTCATAAGCTTTTCCAAGCATGATGTCACGGATTGTATGCCCTAAACTATACACTTTATTGAGGTTATTGGATGCCAGGATTACAATGATGTCATTTTTCATATCATTTAATAGAATGGTTTCGAATTTATACGAAATGCCGTTGTGGCGTTGTAATTCATCCTCTTCGTAATATCGGCCAAGCGATCCGCCTTCTTCTTTTGCGTATGGATTATTCAATAATGTTTCAAAGGATTTTCTGGAAATTAAAAGATTGTGATTCATCGCTTCAATCCATTTGTACATATCATTAATATCTAACCAAAGCCAACCGCTGATAAATTCTAATTCTGGACATCTTACATTGTTCATATCATAACAAGATGTTCGATTTTTGTAATCCGATTTTGCGTCAAAAACAGAATTGGTCATTTTCAAAGGTTTGATTATATTCTTAGTAACAAAATCCTGAAAAGTCATTCCTGTTATCTTTTCAATAATTCTTCTTTGCAAAAACACATTGCCATTATCGTATCGGTATCCTTTTCCGGGCTCAAACAACAAAGTGTCTGTTTTTTTCAAAATCTTCCAGGCCTCATCATCATTTTTCGGAACTATTAATCCATTCTCTAGTCTGGGAATTCCGCTGACGTAATTAATCAAATGTCTTGTCGTTACCTTTTCTGACCATTTTGGCAGGTCCAAATTGTATTTAGAAATGGGATCATCAAGATTTAGCTGGCCACGCTCCACCAACATCATAATGGCAACTGCATTAAACTGTTTTGCAATAGACCCAAAATTTAAAATTGAATTCTTCGTTAACGGTATTTTTTTCGTTTCGTCGGTAAAACCCAATGATTTTTGATAGATGATTTTTCCTTTTTTAGCGACCAAAACATTTCCGTTGAACAAACCTCTTTCGTAGGATTTGGTCATTAGTTCATTAATTCGATTGATTTCTGTTTTTTGTTCAATCGGCTTTTGAGCTGAAAGAAAATTGATGAATAAAATACTTAATGATAGTAAGAAAATTAATTTTCTCATTGTAATTAGATTTTTTAAAATTTTAGCAAATATGCTTTTAAAACCTATACTACGCGACCGATTAAAAATAGTCGAACGCATTTGTAAGAAAAAAACGAACTATTTTGCGTTTTTTCTGAAATCTGTAGGCGTTGTTCCTGTATACTTTTTAAATGAGGTACTGAATGAAGATTTGGAATTGAAACCCACTTCATAAAGAATTTCTAAAATAGTGAGTTCTTTTTTGGATGGATCTTTCAAAATTTCTTTGGCTTTTTCGATTCTATATTCATTAATGAAATCAAAAAAATGTTTGTTCATATACAAATTAATCAAAGCGGATAATTCTTTCACGGGCATTGCTACTTGCTCTGCCAAATTCTGAATCGTTAAGGAAGAATCTAGATAAGGTTCATTTTTAATCATAAATTCTTTTAAAGAATCAATTTGCGTATTCTTTTCTTCATCGATTTCCGGAGCGGACTTTTCTTCGGAAACGACTTCTTTAATCGGTTTCAATTCAGAATTCACACCTCGGAAAAACTCGGGATTATTTAACGCAACAAAAAGATACCAACACGTACAAAACAAAAATGCTAATCCATCAATAGTTACAATCCACGCTCGAATCTCACCAATACCAAAAATATACGTAACCAACCATCTTATCAGGACAATAAAATGCAAAACGTAATAGAGAATTGTTATTTTGTAAAGGGCATTGAGTGCTGAAATATTGGAGTTTGTGTAATTCTCGAGATATACTTTTTTAGCCTTTCTAATTGCCAAAAATGAGGCAATAAAATAGGCTTGAAATAACGCTTCAAAAAGAAAGAGGAAAAATTGCAATAGCGGCATATCGTTCATACCGTTGATGAATTTTATTTTCGCAGGTCTATCACTAAAATAAATTCCCCACATCATAAACGCATTGAACGCCAAAAACGAAATAAGATGTATTAAATGTTTCGGTTTTAACCTAAAATTGGTATAGCAAACAGACAATACATAAAGATAAAATGATGCTGAAACCACATAGTTAGTACTCCAGCGAAAAGCCTCGAGATTAATATAATTAACAGGAAATCCGTGTTGTAAAAACTTGATAGCGTCGAGTGCATTTGTAAAAAGAAAGAACGCTAACAGACCGTTTGAAAGTTTGTTCTTAGTTTTTACAGTTAATAAAAACAATGTAAGTACAAGTACAAGAAAAATTCCTATAAAAGCGGCTATTTCTTTAAAAGTGAAGTTTTCCATTCTTATAAAACAATTCCTGCAAACTACTTATCCTATCGTTAGATCTTGAGGATACACAAAGATATTAATTTATGTGTAATAGCCACTACTTGATCTGACAGTTTGGATGTACGGTTACTAAAAACTGTCAGCTATTCTTTAATGGAATAATCTCTGTTTTCTGTATTACCAAATGTAAGTGTTTTTTGTTCTTGTTTTAAGGTTTCCAATAGTTTTTATTAGAATTTATGTTACTCAACAATTAAATTAATGTAATCATAATCATCCTTACAAATTCTAATAAGTCTATTTTAACTTTTGATACATTTAATAACATTAAGATCTTAAGAAATTTTCTGGTTTAAACTGATATTATAAATAAAAAAATAGCGCCAGCTGTCTTCAGTTGGCACCATTTGGCTGTTTGTGAACTTGACGAGCGTCTATTCAAACTCTTTTGTCGATGATTTAATTCGTTTGAGCCAAATTAGAAAGGATTTAACAATTCCTAATTTAGAGTTTAGTTTTCTATAGTTGTGTTTTTTTTGCAATATGATTTTAAATATTTGAAACGTTCGAAATTGGAATCGTATGACTTCATTTTACTTCGATTGGTTTCTCTCTTTTCATAAAGATTTTAAGAAGAATATTTAATTCGTGAAGTCATTTAAACTTTTAATATAAAAAACGGCTTGTTTATTTTTGTGTTGCGAAACATAAAAAACAAATCAAGCCGATGATGTACCAAGTACTAGACAAAGATATAATAGAAAATGAAATAGTACCTAATCTTCCTAAGCCAAAACGAGGATTTTTTCCCAAAGCCCCTCTTGCTGAAATAGTAAATTGCATATTATACAAACTGAAAACAGGGGTTCAATGGGCTTATTTACCTGTAAAAAGTCTTTTTGCAGAGAATGTTTTGACCTATCAAAGTGTTTTCTATCATTTTCGTAAATGGTGTGTAAAAAATATTTGGCAAGATTGCTGGATAAAGCTATTATCAAAAAATAAATCGAAATTAGATTTATCCAGTGCAGATTTAGACGGGAGTCATACATCAGCATTACGGGGAGGAGAAGAGGTCGCTTATCAAGGGCGTAAAAAGAGAAAGACCACTACTTCGCTTTATTTTACAGATAGACAGGGACTTCCTTTAGCAATGTCAGACCCTATTGCAGGAAATCATAATGATCTGTATCATATTGAAATCTATTTTGATCAGATCACTCAAACATTAGAAAAGGCAGATATTGCTGTAAAGGGATTATTTATGAATGCTGATGCAGGGTTTGATGCTCAAAACTTCAGAAAGCATTGTGAAAATAAAGATATCATAGCAAATATTGCTTTCAATAAGCGTAATGGCTCAGATACAGACGAGATTTATTTTGATGAGCTTTTATACCATCAAAGATATACTATAGAAAGAACAAATGCTTGGTTAGACAGCTTTAGATCATTGCTCAATAGGTTTGATACTACTGTATCTAGTTGGAAATCTTTTAATTATCTAGCATTTATGGTCATTGCACTAAGAAAGTTTTATAACACAAAAAAGTTTAAATGACTTCCGTATATATGGTGGATGTCAAAACGAATTTGATATTCGGTTTCCATTGATATCCAAAAACATTATTCATTAGGAAATATATCGTATAACAATACATTGGAACAGTGTATAGGTCGGTGAAATGGTCGTTAATTACGGGAATGTATATTCCACACCTTCTTAAGAAGACAATGATGAGCCAAACCAATAATCCTAAATAATACCAGACCGAAATCTTCTGTAGAAAAATCATATATGAAAAGCAGCCATAATAATACCTATGACAATTTGGAGTACTTTTAAAAGAAGCTTTCCTTCTTTCTCATCATCTTTTTTGGTTTCGATATTAACATTTTTTATTTCCTCTTCCAACAATTTCTGATTACTCATAAAAGTTAATTTTCGACAAATATAGTAAACCTTGAATGGACAAATAATGAGCTATATTTTTTAATGAATTACCATATCAAGAATTTTAGAATAAGTTTTTTACAGCTTTAAACAAATATTAATCTGGATTATTCTGGAATCAAAAACAAAAAAATGGCTCAATTTGGATTAAATTGGAGCCATTTGGGCGTTTGTGAACTTGACAGGGCTCTATCCAAACCATTTATTAGCAGATATCGATAATATTTTGAAGGTATTATCTGGTATTTAAGTTATAAAAATTAAATCAGAAAATTATCTATCTATGATAATTTTCTGATAAATAAAAATATATCAAAATATCTTCTTCTCATAAAAAGCCTATTGAAATTAAATTGGTACCTTAAAATATATTATTGCCAAAATTTAATGCGATGATTTTAGGTTCTTTTTAAGTCAATATTGAAACTACCGAAATCTTGCATTTAAAACATAATATTATAAATTAACAGCTCTAATGTATATTCAAATTGACATTGTAGTATTATTTGAATTTTATAAATTTGTAATATGGAAAGTAAAGAAACAATATCACAAACTAAACTTAAAAGTGACTCTTTGAGAAATAAAGACTTTACGGCCTATCAAATTGATAGTAATCTTAATACTACTAAAGCGTATAGTAGAAAAGATTTCTATAAAATTAGTCTCATTACTGGTGAAATCGCTCTAGATTTTGCAGATAGGGGTATTAAAACTGGAACAACCGGGAGCACGTTATTTTTTGCAACGTCGCACATACCTTATTCTTGTAATATTGTTTCAGAGGAATACTCAGGATATGCATGCTTATTTACTGAGGAATTTTTAAAAACAAACAACAATTCTGAAAGCCTTCAACATTCCCCATTGTTCAAATTTGGAGGGACGCCACTGTTTCATTTATCTGACAATCAGGTATCATTTGCTGCAAATGTTTTCAAAAAGATGATTGATGAGTATAATACCGACTATGTATTTAAAAATGATTTGATAAGAACATATATCAATTTATTGATTCATGAAGCATTAAAATTGCAACCATCTGATAATTTTGTAAAACATAAAAATGCTTCTGCAAGGGTAACATCACTGTTTCTGGATCTTCTTGAAAAACAATTCCCAATCGATGATCTAGTAATGTCATTGAAGCTTAAAACTGCAACTGACTACGCGAGTACAATAGGTGTACATGTCAATCACCTCAACCACGCAGTAAAAGCGGTTACAGGAAAAACCACCACAGCTCATATTTCTGAAAGAATTATTACAGAAGCGAAAGCTTTATTAAAACATAGCAATTGGAGTATTACTGAAATAGCTTACGCATTAGGATTTGAGTATATTACCTATTTCAATAATTTTTTCAAACGTTTCACAGGTCTTACTCCAAGCTCTTACCGAGCATAACTTACTTTTTCTCTTTTTTTATATTCTTTGAATTTCTTAAGTATTCATTTGAGTATTATTAACTGTCCGTTTGTTCTTCGGGTTAATTTTGTACTGTAAATTTTTCTCGATAAAATAGTAGATAATATTTGTCTTTAAAAGCTATTCAAGGAGAAAAATTGTTCAAATAACTTAATAAAAAAGTCATATGAAAGCAGTTTATTCAACAGGGCCTGGTGATCAACTCGATTTGGTAGAAATACCAATTCCTCAACCAAGAGAAGGTGAAGTTGTTGTAAAGTTAAAAGCAGCTGGAGTAAATAGAAGAGATTTGCTTATTTCAAAAGGTAGCTATGTTAATCTTAAATATCCTATTGTTTTAGGTTCTGACGGTTCAGGAATTATTGAAATCATTGGAGAAAATGTAGATGGTGTACATATAGGTGATGAAGTTATTATTAATCCTGCCATCAATTGGGGCGATAATCAAAATTTCCCTAGCACCGAATACAGAATTCTAGGGTTACCAGATAATGGAACATATGCGGAATATGTAGTTGTTCCAGCTTCTGCAATTTATAGTAAACCGTTATATTTAAATTTTGAGCAAGCCGCAGCAATTCCTTTGAGTGGTCTGACAGGTTATAGAGCTTTGATTAGTAGAGGTAAAGCTTGTGAAGGTCAAAAAGTGTTAATCACAGGTATAGGTGGTGCTGTTGCTCAATTCATGTTACAATTTGCATTAGCTATTGGAACGGAAGTATATTTCACTTCAGGAGATAAGGATAAAATCACTAAAGCAATTGATTTAGGCGCTTCAGGAGGAGTAATGTACAAGGAAGATGATTGGGATAAGCAATTATTAGAATTAGCAGGTGGATTTGATGTCATTATTGATACCGCAGCAGGAAAAGATTTTGAAAAACTTTTTGACATTGCTAATCCAGGAGCGAACATTGTTTTGTTTGGAGCTACTGCTGGTCCAATTCCTCAAATTTTACCTCAAAAAATTTATTTAAAACAACTTAACATATTAGGAACTAGTATGGGTAGCGACATTGATTTTATAGGAATGCTTGATTTGGTCAATAAACACAAATTAATTCCGGTTATAGATGAAGTTCTGCCTTTGAAAGATGCACAATCAGCTCTTGATAAACTTAGTTCAAGCTCCCAGTTCGGAAAAATAGTTTTATCAATTAATCATTAAATATTTAAATATAAATAAGTAAAAAATGGCAACAGTATCAATTATTTACTTTTCAGGTTTTGGTCATACAGCAAAACTTGCAGAATCAGTAGAAAAAGGAACAAATTCGGTTGAAGGAACAGTTACAAACTTAATCTCAATTGACGGTAAAGACATTATTGAAGGGAAGTATCATAACGAAGAAGTTTTAAAAATTTTAGATGAAAGTGATGCCATCATTTTTGGAAGTCCAACATATATGGGTGGAGTATCATCACAATTCAAAGCATTTGCTGATGCTACAGTAAAAGCTTGGGGCGGACAAACTTGGAGAAATAAACTTGCTGCAGGTTTTACTGTATCAGGGGCATTAAGTGGAGATAAATTACATACCTTACAATACTTCAATCATTTTGCAATGCAGCACGGTATGATCTGGATAAGCTTGGGAGAACTTCCTCAGCAAGAAAACGGTCTTAATCACGTTGGAAGCTGGATGGTTGCTATGGCTCAGGCATTAAATGCAGATGCTTCAGTTACTCCAAATGAAGATGATAAACGTACTGCGGAAGTTCTTGGAAGAAGAGTAGCTCTTTTTGCGAACCAAACAAAATTTGTTGATAGAGAACCGGTAAATTCTTAAATTATGAAAACGGTACTAGTTAATATCGTAGTTTTTGCAAATAAAATCGAAAATCTACAAGAGTTATTACCAAAGGAATTTGCTGCTGTAGAACAGTGGAAGAAGGAGGACGTAATTGAACATCTATTTATGAAGGAAGACAAAGATGGGGTAATTCTGATCTTAAAACATGTTGATATTGAAAAAGCAAAAGAGTTAGTTTCTAAGTTGCCTTTATTTCCTTATTTCGAAAAAATTGAATATACTTCACTAGAGAAGCAGTTCTAAAAATCAACATAATTTAACCTTTACTGAAAGTGGCGGTTTTGTCATTTAATAAAAATAAATGATAAAAAAAATATGATTATTGCCACAAGAGGCAAGTTAGGTTCGCTTGCTATATAGTTTTAAAAGAAAAAACTAAACCGGAAATGTCATTAATCTGATTCGTGATCAAAAAGATGAGCTATAATACAAAATATAAATTTAAAAATGAAAATAATCTTAATTACTGGTGTAAGCCAGAGACAGGGTATAGGTTTTGCTGTTGCAAAGCATTTAGGCTTAGAAGGCCATAATATTATAATTTCAGCAAGAAATCTTGAACAGGCAGAAAATCTTGCTCAGGAATTAAAGCAGGATGGAGTTAATGTAACTTCAGTAAAAATCGATCTTTTAGATCTTGACAGTATTAGAAAAGCTACCAAGTTCATTGAAGAAAAGTTTCAAAAAATTGATATCCTTATTAATAATGCTGCTTTAATGTTAAATTCATCTGCAAAGTTTATTGATAAAGATATGGATGAACTTAACATTGAATTTCAAACAAATGTTACCGGAACTTGGTATGTAACTCAACAATTTTATCCCCTTCTTGTAGCCAGTGGTGAAGGTCGTATTGTTAATATATCGAGTGGGGCAGGATCATTTGCAGATCCGGACTTTGGTATTGTTAACTTTCCGGGTGCGGGGCTTAGTCAAATTACCTTTGATTATCCTTTACCAGCTTACGGTCTGACAAAATTGGCTTTGAATGGATTGACTATAAAAATGGCGAAAGAATTTAAGAATGATAATGTTCTTGTTAATGCTGTTTGTCCAGGAATGACAGCTACACGACCGGGTGCTGCTGATTTTGGTGCCAGACCGGTTGAGGAATGTGTGGATGGTATTGTATGGGCAGCAACTTTGCCAAAAGACGGTCCAAGTGGTCAATTTTTTAGAGATCGTAAAGTTCTGCCATGGTAAATTAAATAACAGTCCTTTTTGGTGGATTTTCTTGCTCCAATGAAGCAGGGTTTATGACACTATGAATGATGGTTTTGGCGCGTAACATATAATTTTACAGGGATTTAAGCTATTTAGTCATTCCTTAAAAACCAAGTAATATTTTGATTATCAGTTTTTATGCACTTATATTTCGTAAAAAATCGTTGTAAAAAATTGCAATAAATTGTATTTTTAGGATATAAAAAGTGGCAAAATGTTAGGCAAAATAAGAGAGGATTTACAGCAGAATTTATTCAAGACCAGGCTTACGGAGCTTATTAATATGGAGCATCCGGTGGTAAAATTAGCTGGGGAGATTTCCTGGGATAAAATGGAGTCAGAGTTTGAGAAATTATTTTCAGAAAACGGAAGACCTTCTATTGCTATCCGTAAAATAGCAGGAATGCTTTTGCTCAAGGAAATGTTTAAAGAAAGTGATGAAAGTGTAATAGAGAGATGGATTGAGAATGCGTATTGGCAATATTTTACCGGAGAAACCTTTTTCCAGACAGAGCAGCCTTTCGATCCGAGCAATTTTGTACACTTCAGAAAAAGAATTGGAGATAAGGGTTTGGAATTTCTTTTGGGACAAAGCGTTTCTCTCCATCCCAAAGCCAAAACAGAAGATGAAGTTCAGGTAGATACGACGGTTCAGGAGAAGAACATTACCTTTCCTACCGATGCCAAATTAGCAAAAAAAGTAATCGACAATTGTAGAAAAATAGCAGAAAAAGAGAGCGTTGTACAAAGACAAAGCTACAGAAGAGTGAGCAAACAATTATTGCGGGACGCTTTTTTTGGACATCATCCCAGAAGACAGAAGAAGGCAAAAATGGCGAGGAAAAAGCTCAGGACGATTGGTAAAAGAGTTCTTCGGGAATTGGAAAGAAAACTTCCTAAAGATGTTTTGAAAGGCTACGAAGACGTTTTTAAAATTTACCTTAAAGCACTCACCCAAGAACGTACCACGAAAGATAAAATTTACAGTCTTCACGAGCCACAAGTTGCGTGTATTGCGAAAGGAAAATCGGGAAAAGCATACGAGTTTGGGACAAAAGTAGCAGTAGTAAGAGGTCGGAAAACAGGGATCATCAGCTCGGTAAAGAGATTTTCTGGCAATCCTCACGATAGTAAAACTCTTGAAGAATCATTGGCACAGAGTGAGAGGGTAAGAAAATCCGTTGGCGGAACAAGACCTACGAAAGCCACTACAGACAGAGGATTTAAAGGAATCAAAGAAGTGGAAGGAACAGCAATTTTGCTTCCCGCAAAAAAAGAAAAAACAAAATATGGGCAACAAGTAGCCAGATTAAGATTCCGGGCAAGAGCAGCCATAGAACCTTGTATCTCTCATTTAAAAAGAAACCACTCCTTAGGATTAAACTTCCTGAAAGGAGTGGCTGGAGATATTAATAATGCATTATTAGCAGGGATTGGATACAATTTGAAGATGAGATTGAATCAAATCAAACAACAAATTCTTCTTTGGCTCGAACTTGTTCTCCGAATCTTTTTAGGCAAATATAATTTTCAAAGTCAAAAAACAGCTTTTTAAGGAGCGACTATTTAATTTAGTTTGAATCCTTTTTAAATATATAAGGAATACGTAAAATAAAACACAAGCAATAGCTATTTTTGATAGATTGTTAAATGATAAAACAATTTTGTCAAACGATCATCAAATTCATAAAAGGGTAACAAAGCTACCGCATATACCCTATAGATTATTTTAATTCAAAATATTGTTTTTGTATTCATTTGGAGAACTTCCAACTTCTTTTTTAAAGAGCTTTGAAAAATAAGCCGGATTTTCATATCCTAAAGAAAATGATATTTCCGAAATGGTTAATTGCCCTTCCTTTAAAAGATTTTTAGCTTTTGACATTAGATAAAGATGAATCAGTTCTAATGCAGTTTTTCCGGTTTCTTGCTTTAAAAGGTCACTTAGATATCTTGAAGAAAGGTTTAATTGATTGGAAAGATAACGTACCGATGGCAGTCCTAATTCTTTTACCATATCATTTTTGAAATAGGTATCCAAAGCAGAATTAAATTTTGTTGCTGTAATGCTATTTATCTGTTTTCTATTAATAAACTGTCTTGTGTAAAAACGTTGAGCATATTTTAGCATCGTTTCAATATGCGCTAAAATAATTTCTTTGCTGTATGTATCGACGTTATTGAAGTATTCTTTTTCAATATGTGAAAAAAGATTCCAGATGGTTTCTTCCTCGAGAGGCGTTAGATAAAGTGCTTCATTAACCTCGTAGTCAAAGTAGCTATATTTTTCAATTTTATTATAGAGCCCGGTGCCTGCTAAAAAATCCTCGTGGATAAGAATCAAAAATCCTTTTTCCTGTAATTGTACATTCTGGAAAATCATTTTCTGTCTTGGTTTTACAAATGACATTGATCCAGAATCATGATCGTATATAGTCCTTCCATAGGAAACACTGCCTGATTTTAATTTTCTAAAACCAATAATGTAAAAATCTGCCGTGAAATCAATTTCAATTCCGGGACAGCTATTTTCATCACATTTCAGAATGCTAAATAGAGGATTTTCAGGAGCCTTATATCCTAACTCTAAATGTAGTTTACTAATTTTTTCAAAATGACTCATAATCATCAAATAAAGTATCGTGAACCTGCAATAGAGCAGATCCACGATTATTAATAGTTAGTTTCCGTGTGCAGGGACCGAGATATGTTGCCAATCTTCCCATGTTTTCAAACGTTCTTCATAAGTCGTCTTGAACCAAGGTAATGCTGCTTTTCCAAGAATAAGTCTTAATGGTGGTTCTTCAGCGTCAACAAGTGTTAGAATAGCCTTTGCTGTGGCTTGAGGGTCTCCTACATCTTCGGTTCTGGCTCCTTGTCTTGCACCTATTGTTTGACGTACATTATCATAAATCGGTAATGGTGTGCTCTGTGCAAATGAGGATACGCTGAAATCTGTTGCAAATCCGTTAGGTTCAAGAATGGTTACTTTAATACCTTGATTCTTAACTTCTAATGCTAGAGTTTCATTTAAACCTTCAACAGCAAACTTTGAAGCACTGTAAATACCCATTGTCGGTAAAACAGCAGTTCCTAAGGCACTTGAAACCTGAATCAAGTGGCCAAAACCTTGCTCTCTCATAATGGGTAGTATTGCCTGTGTAACCCAAATTAACCCAAATAAATTAGTTTCAATCTGTGCTCTAACTTCACTTTCTGTTAGTTCTTCAATGGCGCCAATATGACCATATCCTGCATTGTTAATTAACACATCAATTTTACCAAAATATGATTTTGCTTCCTTTACAACCTTAAAACAAGATTCTCTGTCTGTGATATCCAGTTTAACTACTTTTAGGGTGGATGGATATTCTGCAGATAAATCATTTAGTGATTCTAAGTTTCTTACTGCTGCAATAACATTATCGCCACGTTTTAAAAATGCTTCGGTCCATATTTTTCCTAACCCACGGGATGCACCCGTAATAAAAATTGTCTTTGACATTGTATTTTATTTTAAATCTTTAATGCAAAGTTCCGTAATGCTGGTACAATTGATATGATATAAAAGTAAGGAAAAATATAACAAAAGTCAGAATTTGCTAATTGTTGGATTTTAGATTCAAAATATTTTAATTTCAATTGGTTACTAAGCTTTATTGACTCTGAATTTCAAATATAGAAACTAGTTATAAGTGTAACAAGCAATTATTATTCTGGCTAAGAATGGAGTTCAGGCAAATGAAAAGGAAGCTAAAATTATACTAGAATTGTTATATTTAGTATCAAAAAGTCATAATAAACCAAAAGAGAAAAAAACTAGAACCTTAATGGGATTTCAGACCGCGTTTCAATGCCGATGAGATCTTTAATGCAGCACTTTTAGGCTGCGTATTTTAGATAGGTTAAAGATTTCAAGTGAAAAAAATCAAACCATAAATGTCAAGATGTAACGGTTTGATAAATAATATGTTATGCCTATGAGAAAATATACAATTAATAAATCGTTATCTCCTTAAGCCCATAGGACTCTGGCTCAAATCATTTATTAGAAGAGATTGATAATATTTTGAAGGTGTTAGAAAGTATTCTTTTTTGAATTAAACGTGCTAAACCTTCATCCGGTATTCCTGTGGTGTTCTTCCTGTCTTCTGCTTGAATAATTTTGAAAAATGGGAAGGATTTTTAAACCCTAATTCATATGCAATTTCACTTAATGATTTAGCGGGATCGGCGACTTTGCTTTTTGCCAGATTAATGATGGAATTTTGAATATATTCATGGGCAGTTTTGCCCGTTTCTTTTTTGATCAGATCACCAAAATAATTGGGCGATAGGAATAGTTCTGATGCACAATAATTTACAGAGGGAAGTCCTAATTCAGATGGTAAATCGGATTGATAATAATTTCGTAGTAACTCTTCAAACTTTTCAAGAATACCGTAGTTCATCTTCTCTCTAGTGATAAACTGACGGTCGTAAAAACGGATACAATAACTTAATAACAATTCGATGGCAGAGATTATTACGCGCTTGCTGTGCTGGTCAATTGGTCTCTCAATTTCTGATTTTATCCTTGCAAAGCAATCCAGAATATCTGTCTGTTCATTTTCGGACATATATAATGCTTCCTTCATTGCATAGTTGAAAAAAGTATATTCGTGAAAATTTTTGAGCAGTGATGTTCTGTGCAGAAAATCTGGATGGAACGCCAGAGCATAGCCTTTAGGCTGATTTAATTCTTCAGTTTCCTCCAAGCGTATAACCTGTCCGGGTGAAAAAAATAAAAGGGCGCCTTCATTATAATCGTACGAACTTCTACCGTATTCAATTTCACCGCAATATTTGTCTTTAAAAACAATGATATATAGACCCACATTTAGCTGGCTGTAGTTATTCAACGGACCCTCGGATAGATCTACAATACTCACTAAAGGATTAACCGTAGTTTGTCCACCGTATTTATTGTAACTGTCCACCGTATCAAAATTCACTATTCTGTTCATTGCATTTTTATTTACCTAAAGCAAATTTATCCAAATAATTCTGATCCAAATATGGTATCTCAGCTAATTCCGTAAAATGTAACAGTATCTCCGTAATTGGTATAAGCTGCTCTGTATTCAAGCTGGTAATTTTGTATAGACAAAAGATTAAATTTTAATAATGGAAATATCATTCAAAAATAAAGTAGCATTGGTTACTGGTGCAGCATCAGGATTAGGTTTAGAAACAGCCAAACAATTTGCTCAATCAGGAGCTTCCGTTGCCCTGTCTGATTTTAATAAAGAGGCATTGAATGAAGCTGTGAAATCGCTTTATGACCAAGGTTACGACGTTATCGGTATCAAATGTGATGTTAGCAACGAATTTGAAGTAAAAAAACTGGTAGAACAAGTTGTTCAAAAATTTGGAAAGTTGGATGTTGCTTACAACAATGCAGGGATGCATGTTGCCGTTGCTGAAACAGCCGATGCTTCATCAGAAGATTTCGACAGAGCCATCGCAGTGAACCTGAAAGGTATTTGGCTTTGCATGAAATATGAATTGCAGATCATGCGCCAACAAGGTTTTGGATCTATCGTCAATTGCTCTTCGCAAAGTGGTATTGTGGGCACTGCCGACTTAGGAGCTTACACTGCTGCCAAGCACGGAGTAGTAGGTTTAACCAAGGCAACTGCCCTGGAATATGCATCTAAAGGAATTCGAGTGAACTGTATTTGCCCAGGAACTACAGACACACCAATGGTTGCCAATGCCGTTGCCGATCACCCTGAACATATGGATGCTATTATTAGTGGTATACCAAGAGGTAGAATGGGAAAAGCAGAAGAACTGGCTTCAACTGTACTGTGGTTATCAAGTGAAGCTGCTGGTTTTATGGTAGGGCAAGCAGTAGTTCCAGATGGAGGTTACACAATTAAATAATCACCAATTACAAAATATAAAAATATGTCAAACAGAAGAGATTTTATCAAAAAGGCAGGTTTGGCCTCAGGTGCTTTAGCGGTATCAGGCTTAGCTTCTGCAGGATCAATGTTAAATAATAACGTCATGAATAATGAAAATCAAAACGCCAGCATAGCAACTGCTAAAAGTCCTACAATTAAACTAAACAATGGGGTAGAGATGCCTGTACTTGGAGTAGGTTCATTTGCATTGCCCACTATTCAGGCAGCTGATGATGTTGCTTTCGCTTTAAAAAATGGTTATCGCTTGGTGGATACAGCTACCAATTACGGAAACGAAAAAGAAGTAGGGGAAGGTATTAAACGAAGTGGAGTAAAACGTTCTGAATTATTTGTCACCACAAAGCTATGGATGGAGGACTATGGCTACGATAATGCCTTAAATGCTTTCAATAATAGCCTGAATCTATTGGGATTGGATTATTTGGATTTATATATTCTCCATTGGCCAATGCCTACGGATTTCGAAAAAACGGTACAGGCTTATAAGGCGTTGGAAAAATTATATGCCGATAAAAAAATTCGTGCTATTGGTGTTAGCAATTTTACTCCGGAACATCTCGAAAACCTAATGAAGGAAACTTCGGTTGTACCAGCAGTCAATCAGGTAGAACTTCATCCATATCTTATTCAAAAGGAATTGAGAGAATTCCATAAAAAACACGGTATTGTTACAGAATCATGGGGGCCGATTGGAGGTGAGTTAGCTAATAGTGCAAGTAATCCGGCAACTCCAATAAGACTCTTGCAAGATTATACTATCGTCAAGTTGGCAGAAAAGTATAAAAAAGTAACGGCACAGATTGTACTCCGCTGGCATATTCAAAATGGTTTAATTGCCATTCCTAAGTCTCAGCATTACGAACGTTTATTATACAACATTGACATCTTTGATTTCGAGCTAAGTGCTGACGATATGGCGGCAATCGACAATTTAAATAAAAACTTACATGGTGGTCCACTACCTAATCTTTTCGATATACCAGCCTTCAAAAAACTGATTGCTGGAAGGAAAACGAAAATACAAGGATAAAATAAAACAAAGAATAATGGAATTTATAAAATTAAATAATGGTGTAGAAATGCCAGTGCTGGGTTTTGGTGTTTACCAAATGAATGACCTGGCCGAATGTGAGAAAAGCGTAGAAGAAGCTATTAAAGCAGGGTACCGCCTGATTGATACTGCTTCAAAATACGGAAATGAAGAAGCCGTTGGAAAGGGTATTAAAAACAGCGGAGTGGCTCGTGAAGAACTTTTCATTACGACTAAACTTTGGCTGCAGGATGCCGGATATGAAAATACAAAAAAGGCCTTTGAACTTTCGCTTAAGAATTTAGGGTTGGACTATTTAGACCTTTATCTGATCCACCAACCTTTTAACGACGTTTATGGCTCTTGGAGGGCTATGGAAGAACTCTACAAAGAGGGTAAAATTCGTGCAATTGGCGTGAGCAATTTCCGCCTGGACAGAGTGATGGATTTTATGCTGTACAATGAAATTAAACCAGCCATTAACCAGATTGAAACGCACCCTTTCAATCAGCAGATTGAGAACAATCAATTTCTAATCGAAAATGACATACTTCACCAATCCTGGTCACCGTTTGGTCAGGGCGTGCTGAACGTATTTGATAATGATATACTAAAAAACATTGCTGCTAAATACAACAAATCGGTAGCACAGGTAGTCTTGCGTTGGCTTATTCAGAGAGGTATCGTGGTCATTCCAAAATCTGTTCACTTGGAGCGTATCAAAGAAAATATCAATGTCTTTAACTTCAAATTGGACGATGCCGATATGGACACAATAAAATCTATCGACACAGGAAAAAGTACCTTTAAAAATCATACAGACCCAGAAGTGGTAAAATGGTTCAGTGAATTATAAAGATAGAAATATGCAGTTTAGAAAATTAAGAGATTTAAAGGTAAGTGCTGTGGGTTATGACTGTATGGGTTTAAGCCATGTTTATGGTTCGTTACCTGAGAAAGATAGTATAGATCTAATCCGTTATTCCTTTGATCAGGGATGCAGCTTTTTTGATTCTGCAGAAGTATATGGTAATGGTTATAATGAAATTTTGTTGGGCAAGGCCGTAAAAGATATCCGAAAGGATGTGGTGATTGCCACCAAGTTTTATATCAAAAAGGACGAAACTCTTATTTCAAGAGAAGCTTTATTGCAACGCATCAAAAAACACTTGGAAAAATATCGAGCAGGCTCCGGTACTATTACTTTGGGTCGCAGCTCTATCCAGAAGTAATACTATTGCTAAACAAGCAGGCGGTAATGCAGAAATTCACGATTATCTGGCAACTGTAGATGCAACTTTGGCAGCGCAGAATGCTGCTATAGCAGCTGAATCAATGGGGCTTGGTTTTGTTTACATAGGTGCTATGCGTAATCAGTCAAGGGAAATAGAAGAACTGATTGGCTTACCAGATTATAGCTATGTCACTTTTGGAATGGTCGTAGGTAAACCTGATCTGAGTCATTTAAGTGCAATAAGACCTAGACCTAACCAAAAAGTAGTCCTGCATTATAATAACTATGATACTGTTAATTCATTAGAGGCATTAGATACCTATGAAGAATCATTTCAGCAATTCAGAAAAGAACAAAAAATGAAAGACAAAAAGTGGAAAAAAGATGTTGCATATACTGCTAATAGCTTAGATTATATGCACGAGAGACAAAATCTTCGTATTACAGTAGAGGAAAAAGGATTTAAACTAAAGTAATTCTCTAAAGTATATACTAAATTTTGAAAATAAAAATTTAGCGGTTTGTACAATCGTAAAATTCTTATCAAGTTAAAATTAAATTTTTAGAGGTATTATACTTAAATGTACAACCTCTTAGTTAAAAATATTGAATTAAAAAATAGTTTGATAGATGTATGGATGACGAATATTTATTAAGTAATTTCAAGAAAATTTCTACAAAACAAGCTTTGAAAATATTGCTTGATAATGATATAGAAGTAGATGAAGAAGAATTAGATAAGATACTTGATTTTTTACATTTATTAGTCAAAATTACTTTAAAAGAATTTTTATCGTAATTTTCTTTTACATTTTCTCCCTTTTGATGGTACTTTGAGGATTGTTTGAATCCTGTCTTGTTGACAAAAAAACAGCATTATTTTAAAATGAATATTGCTGTTTTTTTTTTTTTTTTTTTTGTAAAATATTGACAATCAGCCTTTTGAATGATTGGTAACCAAAAGGCTTTATTGTTGAAAATTATAACATCAAACCATTTTGAAAAGTTTGTATGTTGCAGTAAAACAGATAGTTATATATTTGAAAAACCGACAAAGAAGCGAAAAAGCTTCAAATGTCGGTCTTGTGAACTTAACAGGACTCTATCAAAACCATTTATTAGCAGATATTGATAATATTTTGAAGGTGTTAAATGGTATTTAAGTTATAAATATAAACTCAATGCTAAAAGACCACAGAAAAAATCTCTGTTTTATTAATAATATTGCTTGGAATTCTATTGAGATTAAGTACGTGTATTGTTGGTATAAAATATTGAGTCAATGATAAATTTTAGAATGTCTAACTTAATAAGCAATTTTCGTCTGAGTTACATGATATTTAACTTTTATTTCTCCTAAAATAATTAACAGCTTCCCATATTGAGCGATCAATAGATTGATAATTCATTTTCAAATCATTTGTAGATTTTTCATTGCTAAAATAATTATTGATACAAAGTATCTTCATATTTACACTGCTGATGCTGGTTTTAATATTCAGTATTCGAAGAAGATCGCCAAAATACCCAATGGGAATTAAAATGTGTTTTGGTATTTTTATCATTAAAGGCTTTTGATTGGTAATGAGATTTAATCGTTTAAAGAAAGTACTGTAGCTTAAATTTTCGTTGCAAATTAGATATCTTTCACCACTTTTTCCTAAATAAATACTTTTGATTATAGCGTTAGATACATCTTTCACAGCCACAAAATTTTTCCCTCCCGGTGGATAGAAAACAATTTTCTTTTTCCAGCCCATTAGGATAATTTTTCCTGAACTCGGTTTGCTGTCATACTTACCAAGCATAAATGTAGGATTAAGGATGATCGTTTTAATACCATTAGAATTATTGAGAAGAAATTGTTCGGCTTCCCATTTGCTTTGCGCATAAAACGATTTTGTAAAAGGAGATTTCATTGGAAGCTTTTCATTTCCTAAATCAGTTTCCGAACCGTAACCCATCGTATTTGCAGAGCTTACAAATATAAATTTCTTTATTCCAGCCATCTTACAGGTTGAAAACAAATGTTTTGTTGCATCCACATTTAGTTTGCTGTAATCGCTTAATCTGAGTAAATTCTGATTGGTCTCTGCTGCAATATGAATAAATACACTTATATCTGTAAGATATGGAGTAATATCATCGAGTAAATTACCCTGAATCAAATGCAAGTTAGGATGTTTTAGTTCGGTAAATTTTGATATATCTCGCACCAAGGCTGTAACGTGAAAGTCTTGTTGAAGCAAATCTTCAGCTAAATTTGTACCGAGTAAGCCTGTTAAACCTGTTATAAATATTTTTTGCATTCTTATTGTACTTCACGTTTTATTGCATTAGTCATTAAAGGCAGTCTAATCCATATCGGCAGAATGTGCAATAACAGCCAACTTAAAGGGTTCACAACAATCACGGTATCTCTTTTTAACACTCTTTTTATACACTTTCGAGCTACTTTGTCGGGATCTAATAAGGTGAGTTTGCCTAAAATTCCCTGCTGTTCAATTCTTTTACTCACTTCAGGATTCGTAGCCATAGCTCCAGGATTTACGACACTCACAAAAACATTCGTGTCTTTTAATTCCTGATATAATCCTCTTGAAAAAGAATGTACAAATGCCTTTGATGCGGGATAAACGGTTTTATAACCAATCGGTGATAAAGCGGCAAGACTTGATACATTTAAAATGTACGCCTTGCTTTGCTTTTTAAGATTGGGCAATAGTTGATGCGTCAATAGGGACGTTGCTACAACATTCAGCTGAATAATTTTTTCAATATAAGTTACCGTTGTGTCTTCAAATTTTTTCGTTCCGCCAATTCCTGCATTATTTACAAGGATAGAAACATTATAGTTTTCATTGATCCAATTTGAGGTTGAAAGCACATTTTCTGTTATGCTTAAATCAGTTTCTTTAAAAACGACCTGCACTCCAAATTCCTTGTGCAAATTTTTACTTAGTCGCTCCTTAAAAAGCTGTTTTTTGACTTTGAAAATTATATTTGCCTAAAAAGATTCGGAGAACAAGTTCGAGCCAAAGAAGAATTTGTTGTTTGATTTGATTCAATCTCATCTTCAAATTGTATCCAATCCCTGCTAATAATGCATTATTAATATCTCCAGCCACTCCTTTCAGGAAGTTTAATCCTAAGGAGTGGTTTCTTTTTAAATGAGAGATACAAGGTTCTATGGCTGCTCTTGCCCGGAATCTTAATCTGGCTACTTGTTGCCCATATTTTGTTTTTTCTTTTTTTGCGGGAAGCAAAATTGCTGTTCCTTCCACTTCTTTGATTCCTTTAAATCCTCTGTCTGTAGTGGCTTTCGTAGGTCTTGTTCCGCCAACGGATTTTCTTACCCTCTCACTCTGTGCCAATGATTCTTCAAGAGTTTTACTATCGTGAGGATTGCCAGAAAATCTCTTTACCGAGCTGATGATCCCTGTTTTCCGACCTCTTACTACTGCTACTTTTGTCCCAAACTCGTATGCTTTTCCCGATTTTCCTTTCGCAATACACGCAACTTGTGGCTCGTGAAGACTGTAAATTTTATCTTTCGTGGTACGTTCTTGGGTGAGTGCTTTAAGGTAAATTTTAAAAACGTCTTCGTAGCCTTTCAAAACATCTTTAGGAAGTTTTCTTTCCAATTCCCGAAGAACTCTTTTACCAATCGTCCTGAGCTTTTTCCTCGCCATTTTTGCCTTCTTCTGTCTTCTGGGATGATGTCCAAAAAAAGCGTCCCGCAATAATTGTTTGCTCACTCTTCTGTAGCTTTGTCTTTGTACAACGCTCTCTTTTTCTGCTATTTTTCTACAATTGTCGATTACTTTTTTTGCTAATTTGGCATCGGTAGGAAAGGTAATGTTCTTCTCCTGAACCGTCGTATCTACCTGAACTTCATCTTCTGTTTTGGCTTTGGGATGGAGAGAAACGCTTTGTCCCAAAAGAAATTCCAAACCCTTATCTCCAATTCTTTTTCTGAAGTGTACAAAATTGCTCGGATCGAAAGGCTGCTCTGTCTGGAAAAAGGTTTCTCCGGTAAAATATTGCCAATACGCATTCTCAATCCATCTCTCTATTACACTTTCATCACTTTCTTTAAACATTTCCTTGAGCAAAAGCATTCCTGCTATTTTACGGATAGCAATAGAAGGTCTTCCGTTTTCTGAAAATAATTTCTCAAACTCTGACTCCATTTTATCCCAGGAAATCTCCCCAGCTAATTTTACCACCGGATGCTCCATATTAATAAGCTCCGTAAGCCTGGTCTTGAATAAATTCTGCTGTAAATCCTCTCTTATTTTGCCTAACATTTTGCCACTTTTTATATCCTAAAAATACAATTTATTGCAATTTTTTACAACGATTTTTTACGAAATATAAGTGCATAAAAACTGATAATCAAAATATTACTTGGTTTTTAAGGAATGACTACTTAATTCTCCCAGATCCTGATTAGGCAAACTTATTAAGATTAAATTAATTCCCTTTTTTGCCAATTCTTTTGCAAAAGATTTTCCTAGCCCTTGGCTAGCTCCAGTGACTACCGCATATGAATTATTCATTGTAATATCTGTCTATATTTTTAGACAAAAGTAAATCGGTAGCTATAGTGATATGCTCCAATGGATAGAATAGAACATATAGTGTGGGTTTTTTATAATGATCTTTAAATCAGAATGTTGTTAGTTCTGTTTTATAAGTTGGAACGAATTTTTCGATACTCTGTGGGTGTATAGGATGTGATTTTTTTAAAAGTTGTATTAAATGCGGTTTTAGAATTGAACCCAGCTTCATAACCGATCGCTATAATTGTATAATGAGAATATTCGGGGCTTGTTAATAATTCCTGAGCTTTTTCCACTTTGTATTTATTAATAAACTGAAAAAAGTTTTCGTTAAAACCATTATTTATAATATATGAGAGTTGATGTGTGGATAAAGATAGTTTGTCTGCAAGTTTTACCAGATTTAATTCACTGTCCAAATAGGGTTTTTCAGAATCCATCAGATGAAGCAGCTTCTCTTTTAAAATTTCCAGATCTGTAGCACTTATAAGGTCTTTACTTTTTTGGGTTTCAACTTCTGAATTATCATTCTCTACAATCTCAGTTATATCCAATTTCTTAGGATAAATTTCTCCTCGTTTGATGGAATAATAGGCAATCATATAGACTACTGCTAAAAAGCAGATATTCACATAAATATTCAAAGATTTAGGATCAATGAAAGTGCCATATAAAGCAGATAGGATGATCGCGCCAATAATGATATAGATTATATTCTTGATCCAGTTTAAATCTACCGATTCCTTATTTGAAACAAATGACTCAATATTGTTCTGATGCTTTAGTACAGTAATATATGATAATATCGTATGGTACAACGCATTACCAATAATTAGTGTAAGGTTTAGAGTTTTTGAAAAGTTGCTGTCAAAAGAGGTGCGATAAAGTAATGAAAGAAGATATAGCGGAGGTAATAAAAATAATCCCAAATCTCTTTTCCCAAATTTGTATGATGGGTTTGTATAATATTTTATACTGATGTAAAAAAGATTGGGAGCTAAAAATTGTATGAAATTTTTAACTACTATGAATAATGTATTGTTAATAAATTCTTGAGAATCAAATGCTTCGTCTAACCAGAATGTTGACCAAACTAATAAAAATAATCCAAAGTAAAAATTTCCTTTTTTATTGGTGTTCAATGGGTTAATTAGCAGAATGAATGCTAATAGTAATATTCCTCCTGATATTAAAAATGATAAGATATAATTCAGACTCATTTTACTGTTAATTTAATTTCTTCTCTTTTGAAATTATAAGATAGAGCGAAGGAAATAAACTTGCCAAAACTGTTCTTCAAACGCAGCTAAATTTTTAGACTTCCTCTCACAATAGCTTTGTTAGAATTCCTTCAAACGAACTTACAAAAATTCGTGGACTAATTAAGAATTAGTTGGGTAAATTCTAAACAAAAAATAAATTTACTTTATGAAATTTTCGTACAAATAAATGAAACTATTTTACATAATTAAGCGATTTGTCTCTCCTAATTTTGTTAAAAAATAATTTTATGTTATTCGATAAATTTAATTTGAAAGAAACAGTTTTGGAAAACAGAATTGTAATGGCACCAATGACGCGTACCCGTTCTAAAAATGGTATTATGACAACAATGAACGCCGAATACTACAAACAAAGAGCATCTGTAGGATTAATTATTACCGAAGGAACTTCTATCTCTGAAACATCAATGGGATATCTCTACGTTCCGGGTTTATATAATGCGGCGCAAAGAGAGAGCTGGAAGCAAGTAACGGAGGGTGTTCATTCCGTTGGTGGAAAAATATTCACGCAGTTATGGCACGTTGGGAGAGTTTCACATATTTCAAATCAGCCTAATCATTTTCAGCCTGTTGCTCCTTCAGCAATTCTTGCCAAAGACAGTACAGCGTGGGGAATTGAAGATGGTGTTGAAGGTAGAGTACAGGTAAGCGAACCAAGAGCACTTGTAACATCAGAAATCTCAGAAATCATCGAAGATTACATCAAGTCTGCTAAAAATGCAATAGATGCTGGATTTGACGGTATTGAAATTCACGCGGCGAATGGTTATTTAATTGATCAGTTTTTAAATCCGGATACCAATCTTCGTACGGATCAATATGGTGGATCGGTTGAGAATCGTGCTCGATTCGTTCTTGAAGTTATTGATGCTATTTCAGAAGCCATTGGAGCAGATAAAATTGGTATTCGATTTTCGCCTTATGGAACACAACACGATATGTCTTTGTTTGATGGAATAAATGAACTTTACGAATATATCGCTAAAGAGATTTCTAAGCATGAAATTGCATACGTTCATCTTCACGATCAGGGAACTTTACACAATGATCATTTTGATTTTATCAAAAAGTTCAGAAATTGGTACAACGGGAATATCATATTCGCAGGATTTTTGACAAAAGAAAAAGCAGAAGATTTAATTAAAGAAAATCTTGCAGATCTTGTGGCTTTTGGTCGCCCTTTAATTTCAAATCCGGATCTTGTTCACAGACTAAAAAACAATCTTCCGTTGACACCTCCCGACCGTGATACTTTTTATGGTTTTTCTGCTGAGGGTTATGTTGATTATAAGATTTTTGATGAACTCAGCAAGCAGCAGCAATCGGAATTGTATAATCAACCTGTATAAAAATATGGATGAGAAATTTTTCTCATCCATATTTTTTCTTATTAATTAGAGTTTACTGTTTCTTTAATATGATCTTTCGGTGATTTGCCTTTGATCTTTTTAAAGGTTTTCGAAAGATGACTCACATCGGTAAAGCCAAATTCTTCTGCGATTTGCTTAAGTTTAAGACCTCCGATTTCTAATCTTTTTTCTATGAGTGCCACTCGATAAGTGTCCAGATATTCCTGGTAAGAAATATTAAAATGACGTTTGAAATAGTTGCTAAAATAAGTAGGTGAAATATTGAAACATAATGACACTGCTTTTACACTAAGTTTGTCTCTATTATAAATGTTTTCGTGAATAAATGAAATCAATTTTTCAAAATTCAGTTCCTGCTTAAATAAACCTTCACCTCGGTCTTTGATAATTTCTTTTATCATTCCGAAGATGCTTAAAATCTGATAATAAGCAATCGGTGAATTACTGATATTTTTATGTTTGCTGTAAACAACCAGATTATTGATCGTTGATTTCAGAATATGATTACAGGGCTCTTTGATGCAAATCTTCACTTCTTTCAGCCATTTCATTTCCATCAAAATTTCCGGAGAACCTATTTTGAATTCGTCAGGCGCAAGATGCTTTTTACTTTCAAAATAAGCTTCAGTAAATTTGATATATGTAAAATGAGTCATATCTTCCATCTCAAATGAATGAAATTCACCGGGAGCAACTAGAAATAAGTCTCCATCCTGATAGGGAATAGTGTCATCATTTAGATAATGCACTCCTTTCCCTGAATTGATATAGACCAACTCATAATAAGTATGTGAATGATGAGAAGAGGTCTCACACAAACCTTCAATCTCCTCAATCATCAATGGTTCAAATTGATTTAAAATTTTCATATAATGAAATATTGATACAAAAATATGAAATAATTGTACAATATTTCAAGTAGAATTGATAAAATGTATTTGATTTAAGTCCTTGCTTTATAATTTATTTATAAAGTAAGAATCAAAGATTAATATTAAAATTAAGTAACTATATATTTCAGCGCACCAAATAAAAAATATGAAAATTCCAGATCCTTAATTTAATCTGTAATATATATAAAAGTAGCACGGATGTTTTACTTAATACTTGTAACTGTTATGTTTAAGTCTGTCATCAGCTAAAATATATTGCAGTTTTAATTTGTTCTTTTGTTTATAAATAAAAATAGGATTAGCAACTGGGACAAATCCCTTTTCTGCAAATCCTCTTTTAATTTCAATTATTTAAACTTTCGATCTTCCTCGTTGATTGCTAAATCGTTGATGCTTGCATATCTTTTCATCATTAAACCATTTTCATCAAATTCCCAATTTTCATTTCCATAAGATCTAAACCAATTGCCCTCTTGAGTCATATATTCATATTCGAATCTTACGGCAATACGGTTTTCTGTGTGAGCCCAATATTCTTTTTTAAGCTTATAGTTTAGTTCCTTTTTCCATTTAGTGCTAAGAAATTCTACAATTTCTTCCCTACCGTTTACGAATTTATCTCGATTTCTCCATTCACTGTCAATTGTGTAAGCTTTGGATATTTTTTCAGGGTCCTGAGAGTTCCAGGCATCTTCTGCAAATTGTATTTTCTGTAATGCAGTTTCTAATGTAAACGGTGGTAGTGGGTGTTTCTGTTCCATTTTTTTAATATATTAAATTGTTAATAATTGTTTTTGATTTTTCTATTAATTGATTTGATTTAAACATTTGACTTTCAATGATAGAGCTCTCAAAAAGCATGTAAATGTGATCTGAAATATCTTCATCTTTGATAAGTGATAAAAAAAAACTTCGAAGATCCTTTTTGTGTTGCTGAATTGCTTTCAGAATTTTAATATTATCATTTGGAATTTCAGATAAGATATTCAGGAAGCTGCATCCTCTGAAATTTTCCTTAGAATTCATAAATATTAAAAAGTCAAATGATGAAATTATTTTTGACTTTATATCTTCTTTAGCGCTAATGAAATTATTCAGTTCATTAAACCAATAGGTATGTCTCGCATCTAGGAAAGCAACGCATAAATCTTCTTTGGATTTAAAATGTTGATAAAAACTTGCCTTGGCAACGTTTGCTTCAGAAATAATTTGATTAACTCCTGTGGAATTATATCCTTGATTTGCAAATAAAATAAGGGTTGTTTCTATAATTCTTTCTCTTGGTGATAGCATAATTTTATTTTGATGAGACAAAAGTACAACTTTAATTCGAACATAGACAGACTTGTCTGTTTTTTTTATTTTTATTTATCAAGTGCGCTGTTTTAAGAGTCAAGGCTTCATACAGTAATTCTTGAAGATTTTATTCTGGATTCATACCATATTAATCCAGTAAATAACCTTGAGAAAATCTAATTCTCTCAAGATCATTAGAATTAACTGAAGTTATTTTGAAAAAAGTACTTTTTTAAGAGCGTTAGCCGCATCCAGAACTGATTCTTGTACAGCAGGAATGTGAGCCAGAGGATTTAACATTCCGTAATCATGGATGAAACCTTTGTATTCTGTAAGAGTTACCGGAACTCCTGCGTCATCCAGTTTTCTTCCGTAAGCCACACCTTCGTCGTGCAAAATATCATTTTCGGCAACCTGAACTAAAGCAGGAGGTAAACCTTTTAATTCTTCCAAAGAAGCTTTCAGTGGAGAAGCGTACTTATTATTTCGTTCTTTTAAATCAGGAAGATAATTATCCCACATCCATTTCATCAATGGGGTTGTTAAAAATCTTTCCTGAGCATATTTAGTATAAGAAGCTCTGCTGAAATCTGAATCTGTAACTGGCCACAAAATCACTTGCTGTTTTAGTTCAGGTCCTTTTTTATCTTTCGCCATCAATGCAACCACAGCTGCCATATTTCCACCCACACTATTTCCTGCAACAGCAAGTCTACTACTGTCAACACCAATTTCTCTTCCGTGTTCAGAAACCCATTTGGTTGCTGCATAAGCCTGATTGATGGCAACAGGAAATCTAGCTTCTGGAGATGGTGTATAATCAGGGAAAACTGCGACAGCGCCACTATTTACCACCAAGTCACGAACCAGTCTTTTATGAGTAGGATAATCTCCCAAAACCCAACCGCCACCGTGAAAGAACATAAACACAGGAAGTCCTGCTTTTGCGTCTTTTGGTTTTATAATGTGGATTTTTACTGTTTGTCCGTCTTGAGTAATGGTTCTTTCAGATTCTTCAATGTCAGAATAATCGAAGTTTACAGATTTTTGAGCACCTACTAAAACCAATCTTGCATCTTTTGGGGCTAAGGTTTCCAATGGTTTTCCGTCTCCACTGTTCAGAGCTTTTAAAAATTCTCTGGTTTCTCTGCCAATATTCGAGTCTTGAGATGCGGGATTGGACTGTGCAATAATGTTAGAATTGAAGATTGCGAATGAAGCTAATGTTAATGCTTTTAAATAGATAGTTTTCATAATCCTTTTTTTAGATTGTTATTTTTTGATGAGACAAAGGTATGCCACATAGCTAGTCTAAATAAAGATTAAAAAGTCGATAAAAATTGTACTTTTTTCCTTTTATTGGAAAGTATTTGAATCAAGCCTTAATTTCTTTCCTGAAAACCGCCGGAGTTTTCCCAGATTTTTGCGCAAACATCCGATTGAAATACGCTGGGTCTTCATATCCTAATTGATAGGCAATTTCTTTGATGCTTAACTCACTGTAAAGTAATAATCTCTTTGCCTCTAGAATAATTCTGTTCTTGATCATCTCATTCGGATTTTCAAGATTGAGTTTATGAAATTTATTGGAAAGCGTTTTAGGAGCCAGATTCAGAAGGTCTGCATAATCAGCTACGCTGTGCTTTTCTTTGTAATGAATATCTACGAGACGGCTGAAATTTCGGAAAAAATCCTGTTCAGCATTGATGAGATTAAGCTCTTCAGTCTGGAGATTTTGTTTTTTCCATTGCCTTGTAGCGCGAATAATGATTTGCTTTAGATAGGTTCTAATCATTTCTTCAGACGAACGGTCTTGAAAATTTAGTTCATCATTGATTTGATTAAATAATTGCGACACCGTTTTCAGCTCGTCTTCCAGCAAATCTACCTTTGGAATTTCAAAAATATTATTGAATAAAAGTCCGTCACAAGCCACTTCTTCATCGTGAATCTGAATACAGTAAAAATCTCTGTTGTAATGAATCAAAAAAGCATCATCGTTAGTTCCTGTCTCAATATCAAGATGTTGATTGGTATTAATGAAAAACAAAGCTGGAGTTTTAGTTTCATAAACATTGAAATCTACTGTCAAAGAATAACCTGCAGGAACAAATAAAACTTTAATGTAAGGTCTAAATGTTTCTCCATTCACAAAATCCAAAGTTTCGGAATTAAAAGAAATCAAACCTAGTTTTTTGTGATGCGATTCGAAAGTTTTTATAGAGTTTTTCATTGACGACAGTATTTACGTAATTGCTTTCTATTTATTTAATGATAATTAAAGTGATTTTCTGAGATTTTCTTGCACCCTTTTTAAAAAAGCTTCTTTGTCTTTTTTTACATCCTGTAGAAATTTTTTATGGTTTTCAGACAGTTCAAAATATTGTTCGCCCCACAAATAAATCTCTATTAGAACGGGTAGCAGACTAATACCTTTTTCGGTCAGTTTATACAAAAATTTTGCTTTACTTTCAGGATGTTGCGATTTGGAAATTATTTCTTCGGTTTCTAAAATTTGAAGTTTCGTCGCCAAAATATTGGTGGCTATTTTTTCTTCTGATTTCAAAAAATCCCCGTATGTACATTGTTTTGCATACATCAAATCTCTCACAATCAGCAAGCTCCATTTGTCGCCCCAAATATCCAATGAGTTACTTACCGGACATCCAGAATTTCTATTTTTTTTTACCATAAATATTTTACTTGCATTTTGCAAGTTAATTTATATCTTTACACTTTCAATTTGCAAGCAAAAATAATGAAATATTCTCACTTGTCAATTTGAAGAAGATTTTATCCAGTTACAAATAAACTTTAAAAAAGAAATTACTATGATTTTTACAACACAGAAAATTACAGAGAGCTATTGGAAAGTAGCCATCAATCATCCTCCGGTAAATGTATTTGACCCTGAATTTTCGGTTCAATTAAGAACATTAATGGATGAACTCGAAGCTAACGAAAACTTAAAAGTAGTAGTTTTTGAAAGTTCCAATCCAGAATTTTATGTTGCTCACGCAGAATTGGTCAATATTTTTGATTTTCCTAAAGGAGAGGGAAAAACCGGACTTTCAAAATCTTGGCCTGATGTTGCAAAACGTCTTGAACAAGCTCCGTTTGTAAGCATTGCATCGATTAGAGGAAGAGCGAGAGGATTGGGAAGCGAGTTTATTCAGGCTTTCGATATGCGTTTTGCAAGTCAGGAAAAAGCATTTTTCGCTCAACCCGAAATCGGAATCGGTTCTTTTCCCGGCGGTGGCGGATTAGAGCGCCTTCATCTTTTAACAGGAAAAGCCAGAGCCTTGGAAATTATTCTGAGTGGTGACGATTATAATGCTCAAACTGCCGCTGATTATGGTTGGATTAACCGTGCATTTCCAGATGATGAATTAGATGCTTTTGTAGAAAACTTAGCCAAAAGAATTGACTCTTTTGATTTGAAAATTATCAAGAAAATCAAGGCAACGATGAATGAAAGAGTAATTATTCCTAAAAATGAACATATTATGGAAACACAGATAGCCTTCTTTGTATCATTAACAGAGCCTGAAGCAAGAAACAGAATTAAAAAACTTTTAGACCAAGGATTACAAACCTATGGCGATGTCGAACTTAACCTTGGAAAATACTTATAATTAAATGAAAGCATTAATCATCAACGGTCATATCAAATGGCCACAAATTGCAGAAGGAAATCTGAATAAAACGATTTTTGAAAAAAGTAAAAGTGTTTTCGAACAAAAAGGCTACGAAATTCTCGAAACAGTAATTGATAATGGCTACGAAATTCCACAGGAAATCGAAAAGTGGGTGAGTGCAGATTTTGTACTTTTTCATTTCCCAATTAACTGGTTTGGAATGCCAGCAAAAACAAAAGACTATATCGATAAAGTTTTTATGAGCGGCTATGGAAAAATCTACGCCGGAGATGGTAGGAATAATGGAGGAAACTATGGTACAGGCGGTCTTTTGCAAAGCAAAGGAATGATTGTAAACACCTGGAATGCTCCCGAGGAAACGTTTAGAAACTCTGGTCAGCTCCTTGAAGATTTTTCTATGGAAGAATTTACCAAGCCTTTCACTGTAACACTTCAGTTCGTAGGAGTTAAGCCCTTGCCGACATTTGCATTCTATGATGTTTTTAAAAACCCAAATATAGAACAGGAATTGTCATCATTTGAAGCACATTTGAAAAATAATATTTAAGCTTAGCTTAATAAGTCGGGAGAATTTTCTTCCGATTTTATTTTAAAATTAAATCAAAATGACTTTCCGTAATTCTGTGCTATTCTTCCGCTGATATGAGCTACAAGTCAGGCTGTGATGCTATATAACTTTGTCCTATCAAAATTAAAGAACAAAACAATTAAAATTTTTAAAAATGGAAAAGACAATTTTTATCACAGGAGCATCAAGAGGATTTGGAAAACTTTGGACAGAAGCATTCCTTAAAAGAGGAGACAAAGTTGCAGCAACATCAAGAAATATTGAAGCATACAAAGATTTGGCAGAACAGTATCCCGACTCTTTCCTTCCTATCTCTTTAGACATTACCGACAGAGAAGCTGTTTTTGAAGCTGTAAATAAAGCTAAAAATCACTTCGGTAGTTTAGATGTTGTTATCAATAATGCTGGTTATGGTGTTTTCGGAGCAGTGGAAGAAGTAGGAGAAAAAGTAACCAAAGATGTTTTTGAAGCCAATGTTTTCGGAACTCTTTGGGTAACACAGGCGGCTTTACCGATTTTCAGAGCGCAAGAAAGCGGTCACGTAATTCAGTTATCGAGTGTTTTAGGCGTTTGGAGTTTGCCGACTTTGGGGATTTATAATGCAACAAAATTTGCAGTGGAAGGTTTCAGTGAAGCTTTAGCAACAGAAGTAAAACCTTTCGGAATCAATGTAACGATGATTGAACCCAACGGTTACACAACAGATTTTGGTGGAAGTTCTGCAGTTCACGGTGATGCTATTCCTGCTTATGATGCTTTGAAATCTAGTTTGGGAGAAGCTGAAGGTTTATTACCTGAGGATTATGGAAAACCGGAAGCAACCGTTCCTGCAATTTTAAAATTAATTGACAGTGAAAACCCGCCACTTCGTTTATTCTTAGGAAAAGTAGGACTGAGAAAAACAGAGAGGGTATATGCAGAAAAACTTCAGGTCTGGAACGACTGGAAAGAAGTTTCTGAAGCGGCTCACGGATAATTTGATAAAAAAGTAAATCCAATCTAGATTTGGATTTACTTTTTGCTTTAAAGTTTTAATGATTCTTATTTTAAAATCAATTATCAGAATGAAATTTCAAAAAACAAAATATTTATACATCAGTACATTACTGGCATTTATGCTCATTCCGCTGGGTGGTTTGACGACGGATATTTATATCCCGTCACTTCCGGCGATGGCAGAAGATTTGAGTGTTCCGATTGAAAAAGTGCAGATTTCGTTGCTTTTATTTATGGTAAGTTCTGGATTTAGCCAGCTTTTTATCGGAAGCATTCTCGATAGTTTTGGCAGATACAGAATCAATATTTTTGCATTGGTTACATTTTCACTGGCTAGTTTTATCATTGCTCTGGTTCCGGAAATCTACGTGATTTATTTGATGAGAATCATTCAGGGAATCACCGTTTCACTGATTATTGTCGGGAAAAGATCTTTTTTTGTTGACCTTTACAAAGGTGAAAAACTAAAACATTACACCAGCCTTTTTTCGATTGTCTGGGCAACGGCACCGATTGTGGCACCATTTATCGGAGGCTATCTGCAGGTGCTTTTCGGATGGCAGTCCAATTTTTATCTTTTAGGAATTCTTACTGTTATCATTTTATTTTTCGAACTTCGGTTTACAGGAGAATCTTTACAGAATTTTCAGGTATTTAAAAGAAAAGAAATTGCAGCAGTTTACAGAAAAATGCTGGGAACACCTGATTTTTATTTAGGTTTAATTATAATAGGTTTAAGTTATTCACTTCTAGTCGTTTATGGAATGATAAGTCCGCTTATTATCGAAAAGGTGTACGGATTTTCTCCTGTTGTTACAGGATACAGCTCACTGGCTTCCGGAATTGCGCTGATGAGTGGCGGAATAATTTCTAAATTAATGATTAAAAAAGGACTTTTTATGAAGATAAATGCTGCGGTTATCTTACAGTTAATCATAGTTGTTTCAATGTTTATTGTCACTTTAAAGTATGACGGAGTGCAATTTTTACTGGGATTCACTTTATCGCTACATCTTTTATCTGGGTTTATTTTCAATAATGTTTACGCATACAGTTTACAGAGATTCACGACTAATGCAGGGATTGCAAGCGGTTTAACGGGTGGTGGTGTTTATGTTGTAAGTTCAGTTGCAGGTTATGGATTAATCAATCTATTTGAAATAAAAGATATACAGACATTTGCGTTGGTTAATTTTATAATCGTAGCAATATTATTTATCTCAATTTTATTGTTTGGAAAAGCTGTTGGTCTGGAACGCGCCAAGAGTAATTTCCAAGCTACAAAATAATAAGTCAGTTACTATACAAAACAGAAGTGCTTGTCATTTCTGTTTTTTAATTTATTAAATTTGATTATACTTAAAACTTTTAACCCAATTAAATATGGAAAAAATCAATCATTATAAAAGTATCGTAGAGCTACACGAAAAAAGCGGATTCGAACCTCCGAAAAATCCTCTTTTGAGTTTGATGACCTGTAAGGAACTGATGACCTCTTCTGTCGGGGAAGACCGTTTTACAGGAGATTTCTATATGATTGGTTTAAAGAAAATCAAGTCTGGTTATGTTTTGTATGGGAAAACCAAATATGACCATAACAACGGTTCGGCAGTTTTTATGAAGCCCAGACAAATCATAGAAGTTCGCAATGTACAGTTTGCAGAAAAAGGTTTCGTGATGTTTTTCCACGAAGATTATTTGTCAGGACATCCGCTGAATGAGCAGATTAAAAAGTACGGTTACTTTGAATATGAAATTAATGAAGCCCTTCATATTTCGCCTTCGGAGGAAGTGATTATGTGGGAACTTTACGAGAAAATAAGAAGAGAGTATGAGGAAAATTCTGACGAATTCAGCAGGGAAATTATTCTGTCGCATATCGATTCTATTTTAAAATATTCTGACCGTTTTTACAAAAGGCAGTTCATAGACCGAAGCCCAAATATTTCGGGAAGTATGGTTAAAAAATTCCTGACCGTTCTGGATGATTATTTCAAAGCAAATAAACACATTGAAGATGGCTTGCCAAGTGTTAATTTTATGGCTGGAGAGCTTGCGGTTTCTCCCCGTTATCTCAGCGATATTCTGAAGCAGGAAACCGGAAAAACAGCGTTGGAACATGTTCATATTTATCTGATTAAAGAAGCAAAGAACCTTTTGCTGAGTTCAGAAAGTAATGTTGCAGGAATTGCCTATGACTTAGGTTTTGAAAGCCCGTCTTATTTTACCCGATTATTCAAAAAAGTGGTTGGGGTAACGCCTGTTCAGTATAAAAAAGAAGCGGTTAAATAATTTTTAATGTTTAATTCTGCTCAGGAAACTGTCTTCTGAAATGTAGTGGAGAAATTCCTGCTTTAATTTTAAAAATTTTAGTAAAGTGAGAAGGATGCTCAAATCCGAGTTCATAAGCAACTTCGCTTATTGATTTTGTGGTTCCTAACAGGATATTCTTTGCTTTGTCTACCAATTTCAGATGAATATGTTCTATCGTCGTTTTGCCTGTGAATTTACTGAGCAAATCTGATAAATAGTTGGAAGAGAGGTTCAGTCTTTCAGCAAAATATTTTACTTCGGGAATACCTTTTTCAATCAATTGTTCTTCGTTAAAATAATCATTAAGAAGACTTTCAAATCGTTGGGTTACATCATTTCCGGTTTTATTTCGGGTAAAAAATTGTCGGTCATAAAATCGGTCAGAGTAATTCAAAAGCATTTCAATCTGATTTAAAATTAAACCCTGAGTATGACGGTCAATATTCTGGGAATATTCTTTTTTAATTCTTCCAGTCACTTCATCAAGCAAAATTTTTTCATCATCCGAAATGTGAAGTGCTTCATTGCTTTCATACTGGAAAAAGCTGTATTTATGAATTTTTTTACCTAAATCTGAACCGTAAATAAAATCAGGATGAAATGCCAGAAACCATCCTTCTTCAATCTCTGTATCTGCACTCGGGCTCATCACCTGATTCGGAGCTGTAAACATTAAGGTTCCTTCCTGAAAATCATAGTTTGAACGTCCGTATTTTAGACTTCCTTTAAATTTTTTATAAACAATCGTGTACAAATCAAGGCTGTAGATATAGTCTGCGAAATTCTCGTCGGAACGGCTTATGTTTGTCAAGTCAATTACCGTAATCAAAGGATGTTTTGGACTTGCATAATTGTAAAAATTATGCAAGTCTGCAACGGATTTTATGGAAATAAACTCTTCTGACATTTTTCTGATTTTAATTAAAATTAAAATTTTCTAATGATTAATTCTGCATCAGTCTCAGAAAATCTTCCTCAGAATTTTTGTTTTTCAAATCAATATAAAACTGTGCGTCTTCACCAATTACATATCTTAATTTGGAAAGTTTATCTGTAGCTGCCCCAAAAATAGTTTCTGCAACTTCTTCTGCGCTCGCTTTTTGAAGGTGTTCTGTACGTTTGGTGAATTTAGGGATAAATGCTGCCAATTCCGTATTGTATTCTTCAATTGTATTCTGAATCATTTCGATTCCGCTTCTGAAATTGGTGGCGATACTTCCTGGTTCTACGATTTTTACATCAATTCCAAACGAAGAAACCTCAAAATATAAAGCTTCGGAAAATCCTTCCACTGCAAATTTAGAGCTGTTGTATAAACTGGCAAACGGTCCCGCTGTAACCCCTCCGAACGAAGAAATATTAATAATTGTTCCTTTTTTCTGAGCTCTCATTATTGGTAAAAGGGCTTTGGTAACATTCATTAAACCAAAAACATTGACTTCAAACTGTTTCTGAATCTGTTCAGGATTTGAAGATTCGAAAACGCCCATCAATCCGTAGCCTGCGCTGTTTAACAAGACATCAATCGAACCGAAGGTTTCTACTCCTTTTGTTATCGCTTCCTGAATTTGTTGTGGATTGGTTACATCCAGTTTTACCAACAGAACATTTTCAAGAAGATTCAGTTCTTTTTCGTTTTCCGGCGAACGCATTGCGGCGATGACATTCCATCCGTTTTGTTGAAATAATTTTGCGCTTGCTTTTCCCAATCCCGATGACGCACCAGTGATGAATACTGTATTTTTCATAATGAATTTGTTTAAAATTTCTTAGACAAAGTTCCGATAAGCAAACACGAATCGCTTGTCGATTTTACGGAATGTCTTATACATTTCTACGATTTCGGTTGGGTAATTCTGTGCTAATTTTCCGCTGAAATGAACTACACTTTAGCCTTGAAGCCGAGCTAACTTTGTATCAACAAAACGAAACAATTTAATAACACTTAAAAATTAAAAAAATGGAAACTTCAACTCAAACATTGGTCAATAAAGTTTTAGCCGCTCACGGAATCAATAACGCTGCTGAATTTCAGACGATAAAAATCCACACCCAAATCGGTGGTGCGGTCTGGGGAATGAAAGGACACGAAAACGCATTGAGCGATGTACAGTTTATCGGTTCTTTAAAAGAGCAGAAAAGTATATGGGAAAATATTTTTAAAGAAAATTATACTTCATCTTTTGAACCCGGAAAAGTTCAGTTATTTGACGAAAACGGACAACTTATAGAATCTTTGGAAAATCCGAGAGAATCATTCAAAGGTCATACGGTGGAAACGCCTTGGACAAGAGCTCAGCTTATTTATTTCTCCAGCTATGCAACCTGGAATTATGCAACGGCTCCATTTAACTTTCTGATTCCGGGAGTGGAAATCAATCATCTTGAATCTTGGAATGAACACGGTGAAATATTGGACAGACTGGAAGTGATTTATCCCGACGGTTTCGCTACTCACAGCAAAAGACAGATATTTTATTTTAATGAAGACGGACTTTTAAAACGTCACGACTATTGGCCTGAAGTTTTGGGTGGTTCTTCTGCAACACAGATTATTGAAGACTACAAAGAATTTGAAGGCATAAAAACAGGAACTAAAAGAAATATTTATGTTCTGAATGATGAAGACAGCTCTTACAATAAAGATTTTGTATTGGTTTCCATCGATATTCTAGATGTAAAATTTGAAAAATAAATTATAAAAAATAACATTAAAAATCATAAAATGAAAACAATTTCAGTACCCGAAAAAGAACAGCTAAGTTTTGGTACACAGACTATTTTAGAATCTGTAGAGAAAAAAATGGGGAAAATTCCCAATTTGTATGCAACCATCGGTTATTCGTCATCCGCCTTAAAATCGATGTTGGAAACGGAAGCTTCTTTGGCGCACGATTCATCGTTTACGGCAAAAGAAAGAGAAGCCATCAATCTTATCGTTTCACAAGTCAACGAATGTGATTATTGTTTGGCAGCACACACAACTTTGGCGAAAATGAGAGGCTTTACAGAAGAAAATACACTGGAAATCAGAAAAGGAAGTTTTTCAGAGACAAAATTAGACGCTGTGATTAAGTTGGCAAAATCAATTGCTAGCCATAAAGGAAATGCTGGAAACGGAGCTTTAGAAAATTTCTTCAACGAAGGATACGACGAAAAAGCTTTGGTTGAGCTGACTGCTTTGGTGGCGTTGAGAAGCTTTACCAATTATGTATTTGCCAATACGCAGATTCCTATTGATTTTCCTTTGGCACAGGCTATTTAAGAAGTGTTTTAATATAAGTATTTAGTTTAAGGGAGGCCTTCCGGATATATTTTCGGGAGGCTTTTTTAAGCAACAGTGTTCTTGCTAAAGTTCATTTTGATAGTATTACAAAATCCTAAAGTTAGAAGACTGGCCTTTTGAACAAATAAAAGTTGACCTTTTAAACAAAATAATTACTGCGATTAATTCTCAACTTTGCTTAATAAATTTTAATAATGGAAAATATACAGGCAAACAAAACTGTTTTGGTAACAGGAGGAACCGGATTTTTAGGAATTCATATCATTTTACAGTTATTACATCAAGATTTTAATGTGAAAACTACGCTTCGATCATTGTCTAAAAAGGATGTAATTATTAAAGCATTACAACAAGGCGGAATCGAAGATTTTTCTAATCTTTCTTTCTACGAAGCAAATCTTACCGAAGATAAAAATTGGGATGAAGCGGTTAAAAACTGTGATTATGTACTTCACGTAGCATCGCCCTTTCCTGCTAAAGATCCGAAAGATGAAAACGAACTTATTATACCGGCAAGAGACGGCGCACTTCGTCTACTGAAAGCGTCTCGTGATGCAGGAGTGAAAAGAGTGGTACTCACATCATCTTTTGCAGCTGTTGGTTACAGTATCAATAATGAAAACCATATTTTTACAGAAGAAGACTGGACAAATTCGAATGTAGAACTTCCTGCTTACATCAAGTCCAAAACGATTGCTGAACAATCGGCTTGGGAATTTATCGAAAAACAAGGAAATGGTTTGGAGCTATCGGTTATCAATCCTGTTGGAATTTTTGGTCCTGTCATTGGAGGCATTACTTCTGCTTCATTAGATGTTGCAGTTTCTGGAATTCTTAAAGGAAATTTAGAGTACACGCCAACTTTTACAATGGGTGTTGTAGATGTGAGAGATGTTGCTGATATTCATATAAAAGCAATGCTTCATCCTAAGGCTAATGGAGAACGTTTTATTGCCACTTCGGAAGGTGTGATGAGCTTTTATGATGTTGCCGAGTTATTCAAAAAAGAGAGACCTCAGTATACATCAACAATCAAAAACCTTGAACCCATTGGCAGAGAATTTTACAAGGAGATATCCAATAATAAAGCGAGAACTATTCTCAATTGGAATCCAAGAAGCCGTGAAGAGGCACTTTTGGCAAGCGCAGATAGTTTGAATGAAAATTTTTAATTTTGTTTAGGATGAGACTCGTTCCCTAAAGCTGTTTTGGGGTTTATTTAAGTATTGCTTTGTCTTTTCTAAAAAGTAGGTGAATCACTTTTGACTGATTTAATTTTTTTTTAGATAAAATCAATGTAAAGGAAAGGAACAAAATCAGCGCTAAGTCGTTTCAATAAAATAAATAAGATGAAATTTAATAATATACAATCTTGTCATTTGGGTCCGGAAATTTCTCCAGAACAATTTATTCCGGAGCATTTCTTTTTGTTTTTACTGAGAGGTTCTATGGTCGCCTACGACGGTTATAAATATTACTCGATGAAACAAGGCGATTATTGTATTGCCAGAAAAAATCATCTCGTACGATATACAAAACATAAAGAAGACGGGCAGTTTGAAAAGGTAATTATTGCTTTTGATGAGGCTTTTTTAAAGAAATTTTTGGAACGACATCCTTATCAGGTCGAAGCTACCGACAATGATGATTCTTTTTTGTTTGTAAAAGAAGATAAGTTTATTAAAAGTTACATCGATTCATTAGAACCATATTATAATGGAAAAGAACAAATTGAAGCGACTTTTGTAGACGTTAAACGTGAAGAATTGTTGATGATTTTGCTGAAAAATCATTCAAGCTTAAAAGATATTTTCTTCAATTTTAATAGTCCGCATAAAGCTGATTTGGAATTGTTTATGAATAGTAATTATAAATTCAATATTAGTCTTGAGCGCTTTGCATATCTTTCAGGACGAAGCTTATCTACCTTTAAAAGAGAATTCAAGACTATTTTTGCTACTTCGCCTGGGAAATGGCTCACTCATCGCAGACTTCAAGAAGCCCGCTATCTTTTGGAGCACGAGCATAAAAAACCCAATGAGATCTATTTTGAACTTGGTTTTGAAGACCTTTCGCATTTTTCGTTTGCTTTTAAAAAACAATTTGGAGACAGCCCGAAGAATATTGTAGATAAGAAAACGATTGTACATTAATTAAAATCAATAGTTCTTATCTCAATATTTTATAAAAAGCTTTCAGAATATTTTTCTGAAAGCTTTTTTGATGATTAATTAAAGATGAACAGTCTAATTTTAAAGCCAAACTGCTATTTTATAATTAATCAGAAAATATTTTTAACGTATTTCTGTGCTATTTTTCAGCTAAAATGAGCTAACAGTTCTGTTGGGTTTGATGATAACTTTGCTTCATTAAATAACACTAAAAAATTAAAACAATGAGTAAAATAGTTTTTATCACAGGAGCATCTAAAGGATTCGGGAAATTATGGGCTGAAGCACTTTTGGAAAGAGGAGACAAAGTAGCGGCAACGGCAAGAAACATTGCTGCATTAGAAGATTTGAAAGATAAATATGGAGACCAAATTCTTCCTTTGAAACTGGATGTCAACAACCGTACAGAAGTTTTTGAAGTAACGGCACAAGTAGAAAAACATTTCGGAAGAATTGATGTTTTGATTAATAATGCAGGTTTTGGTTTATTCGGAACGACAGAAGAAACGACGGAACAGCAGGCGAGAGAACAAATGGAAACTAACTTCTTCGGGTCGCTTTGGGTGGCACAGGCGGTTTTACCGGTGATGAGAAAACAAAAAAGCGGACATATTATTCAGATTTCCAGCTTTTTGGGATTAACGACTTTACCGCTTTTAGGATTGTACAACGCTTCAAAATTCGCAGTGGAAGGATTAATTGAAACCATCGGTTCTGAAACCGCACATTTGGGAATTAAAGCGACGTTGATTGAACCAAACGGATTTGCCACAGACTGGGCAGGAGCTTCGGCAGTACAGACTTCTTCGGAGATTATAGATTACAATCTGGTACGTGAGGCATTTGCAGAAACAGGGGAAAATCCTGATACCTGGGGAAAACCGGAAGCGACAGTGGAACCTGTTTTGAATCTTATCGACAATCAAAATCCTCCGCAAAGAGTATTGTTTGGTAAAATTGCTTATCATGTTGTGAATGAGGTTTACACGAAAAGATTAGACGAAATCCAAAACTGGAAAGAGGTGAGTATTGCCGCTCACGGTCATTAATCAAATTTAAAATCCAAATCAGCAGAAAAAAATAGCATTGTTTTTCTGTGCTAAAGTTCCGCTGATTTGTGAAATTAATTCTAATCCAAAATTCTCAATTTTGAATCATTAAATAACAAACAAAATCTTAATACTTATGAAAACAACAGCTTTAAACGCAGAAACGCAATTTGCAGAAATCAACAACAATAAAATTGCTTACAGACAGTTTGGAAACGGAGCTCCATTGTTCTTTGTCAACAGATTCAGAGGAATTATGGATACTTGGGACCCCTTGTTTTTAGATTCTTTGGCAGAAAAAAATACCGTTATTCTTTTTGATTATCCGGGAATCGGAAGCTCAGAAGGAGAGTTGCCTTTAAATATTGTAGAAGTGGCGAGTACGGTTCCGGCTTTGGCAGACCATTTGGGAATCGATAAGTTTAATGTTTTGGGTTGGTCGTATGGTGGATTGGTGGCGCAGGCTGTTACTTTTCAGAATCAGGACAGAGTTTTGAATACTATTTTAATCGGAACAAATCCTCCGGGAGAAAATGAAATTCCAATAGAACAGGTGTTTTTTGACCACGCTTTAAAACCAATTAATGATTTGGAAGATGAGTATTATCTGTTCTTTGAGCCGTCTTCCGAAAAAAGCAGACAGGCAGCTCGAGAATTTCACGAAAGAATCGGGCAGAGATTAGAGCGTTCATTAATTCCTTCCACAATGGAGGTTTTCCAGAGATATATTGCGGGTTCAGGAACAATGAGAGAAGACAAACTGAACTTCAGAGATGGTTACAAAACACTAAAATCTCCAGTTTTGGTTATTTCCGGAGACCACGATATCAGCTTTGCGACAGAAAACTGGTTTCCGTTATTGAAAAATGCACCTACAATGCAGCATATTATTTTGAATGATGCGGGGCACGGTCCTCAACATCAGCATCCGGAGCTTACGGCAGGATACATCAACCTTTTTTTAGGATAATAGTAAATCCTGTTTCCGGTAAATTATTTTAACTTAGATAAAATTAAACCGATGCAACATTACAAAACCCTTACCGAATTACATTTGGGTAATCATTGGGGCGCTCCGGAACATCCGCTTTTCAGTATGATTGGCTGTCAGTCGGAGTGTCGATTGGGGAACAGAGAGTTTACCACAGATTGTTATGTGATAGCTTTCAAGAAAATAAAATCAGGAATTTTTATGTACGGTCGCACACCGTATGACCATGACAACGGCTGTCTGTTTTTTGCGAAACCAAGACAGATTATCGAGATGAAAAACCTTGAGTTTGAAGAAAAAGGCTATATGCTGATGATTCACGAAGATTATCTGAATGGGCACGAGCTTTTCAAGGAAATTGAAAAATACAGTTTCTTTGATTATGAAGTGACGGAAGCTTTGCACCTTTCTCCAAAAGAAGAGCAGATTATTCTGGAACTTCACTCGAAAATTCAGGGAGAATATTTTAATAATCCCGATGAATACAGTCGTGAGATTATTTTAAGTCATATTTCATCGATTTTAAAATATGCACAGCGTTATTACAAAAGACAGTTTATTGACAGAGCTCAGGTGACCGGAAAGACAGCTTCAAAATTCAATGACGCACTTAGAAAATACATCGGCGAAGGTTTGCTTGAGAAAAACGGACTTCCGAATGTTGCTTTTTTAGCCGACCAGCTTTTTGTTTCGCCAAGATATCTGAGTGATTTATTAAAGCAGGAAACAGGAAAAACCGCAATGGAGCTAATTCATATATTTATGATTTCCGAAGCTAAAAATCTGTTGAGGTTAGGTGAAAAAGGTGTGGCTGAAATCGCTTATGAATTAGGCTTTGAAAATGCCTCTTACTTCACAAGATTATTCAAAAAGCAGACAGGAATGAAGCCTTTAGAGTTCAGGAAGTCACAGATGAATTAATGTAAAATTAATCAATAATAGAAGTCACAGACAAGTAACCTACTTTCCTGTGACTTTTTTTCTATGTTCCAGTCCCCAGTCTTTCATCGCCATAATGACTTTTTCCAGAGACAAACCGTGTTCCGTAATTTCGTATTCTACTGTTGGCGGAAAGGTGTCGTGAACGGTTCTGGTAATCAGAAAATTAATTTCCAGTTCTTTTAATTCCTTAGACAAAACACGGTCGGTAATTCCAGAGATTTCTCTTGAAATTTCTTTAAATCTTTTACTACCAAAAGACAGAGAAACGATAATCGGAAGTTTCCATTTTCCTTTTAGGATTTCCAGCGCATCCAGTATCGGAAGCATAATTTCCTGACAGTCTTTTTTCTCAATATTTCCAGAAACTTTAGCCATATTATTTTATTCAATATCCTAAATAATAGCGCTATCAAAAAAGATAGTAATATATTTTGGATAGTTGCTTACTCTAATTTTGTACCAACAAATTTATAAAAAAATGAATACAATCAACAACATTAAAAATTCAGGATATTTTACATTTCCAATTGGGACATTACAGGTTTTTGTTTTTACAGACGGAGAATCTGTGATAGAAAATATTCAGCCAATGTTTGCTCCGAATATCAATCCATCAGACATTGAAAATTTTCTCAGCCAACATTTTCTTTCTCCTGACAAACTGACTTTAGCAGGTAATGTTCTTGCAATAAAAACAGCAGATAAAACTATTTTAATTGATGCCGGATGCGGACAAAAACTCGGTCCAAACAGCGGGAAATTAGTAGAAAATCTGATTTCAGCCGGAATTCAACCTGAAAATATCACAGATATTGTTCTCACGCACGCACATCCCGACCACATTGGCGGAATTGTAAATGCGGATGATTCTTTGGCTTTTCCCAACGCAAAAATTTATCTTTCAAAAACAGAATACGATTTCTGGACTGCTGAAATTCCTGATTTTTCAAAAGGAACACAAGATGCTGTTGCCGATTTTGAAATTCAGTTTGCCAAACATCATCTTTCACTAATTGATTCTGATATTGAGTTTTATAAAGATGAGGCCGAATTATTTGGATTTTTAAAACTTGAAAACGCTCCGGGACACACGCCAGGACATACGGTAATTACCATTTCATCTGCAGGAGAAGAATTGGTTCATATCGCAGATACTTTTCAGCATATTATTTTGGTGGAACATCCGGAATGGGGAAATCAAATCGATTCGGATTTTGAACAGGCTGTAAAAACCCGCAAAGAAGTTTTAGAAAAATTAGCATCTACGAAACAGCTTCTTTTTGGAGACCATTTGCCTTTTCCCGGTTTAGGTTTTATTGAAAAAAACGAAAACAGCTATCGTTTTATTCCGAAAGCTTTTTATACACTTTAAACCGAATCCTCCAGTTGGAGGATTTTTCATTTCTGTAAATCTGTGCTATTCTTCCCCCGAAATGTACTATTTATTCAGACATAGTACTTCTACCTTTGACTTATTAAAATCATGGAAAATCAAAATAAAATGAAAACTAAATTCAATCTTCTTACCTTATTTCTTTTCTTCGGAGTAGCGAATGCACAATTAGAAAAAGCAGCAACATCAGATATCGTCTGGAATGGTGTTACAACAAGTTCAGACGGAAGAATCTTCGTTAATTTTCCAAGAATTGAAGGCGATAAAGGAATGAGAATCGGAGAAGTTCTGAAAAACGGAAAAATCATTCCCTATCCAAATGAAGACTGGAACAATTGGGAATCTGGAGCAGATATGAATGAAAAATTCGTAAGAACCAATTCACTGAGATTAGGACCAGACGGTTTGCTTTGGATTGTGGACACAGGAACACCTTCAATGGGAAAAAATCCATTATCGGGAAATGCATTAAAACTAGTTTCAATTGATATTAAAACCAATACGGTTCAACAGATAATTCCACTTTCAGGAATTGCAAAACCTTCGACTTTTATCGATGATTTAAGAATTTCAGGAAACACGATTTATTTGACAGATGCGGGTGAACCGGCTTTAATTATATTAGATAAAACAACAGGAAAAGGCAGGAGAGTTTTGGAAAATCATTCTTCAACAACTGATAATTTACCGATAAAAGCCGAAGGAAAAATAATGAAAGATGAGAAAGGAAATGAAGTGAGAATCCACGCAGACCAATTGGAAATTTCTCCCGATGGAAAATGGCTGTATTTCCAGCCTGCAAGCGGACCGCTTTGGAGAGTGGAAACACACTATCTGAATGATGAAAATATATCCGAAAAAGATTTGGCTTCCAAAGTGGAATTATTCTATAAAACCCCATCAACAGGAGGAACGGCTATCGATACAGATGGGAATATTTATGTAAGCGATGTTAACAAAAGTGAAATCATCAAAATCTCGCCAGAAGGAAAAGAAAGTCTGGTCATTAAAGACAAAAGATTGCTTTGGGCAGACGCTTTATGGATTGATGATGATGGATATCTCTGGATTCCGACAGGTCAACTGAACCGTTTGGCGGCATTTCAAAAAGGAAAGAGTAAAGTGAAATTTCCTGTGGTGATTTATAAGCTTAAAAATTAATGTAAAACCACAACTAAATTAAACTCATTTCAAGATTTAAATAAAATAATTCAAATAAATAACATTAAAAAATAGCAACATTATGAAAGCAATTGTATTAAAAGAAGCCGGAAACGTAGACAATTTAGAATACGTAGAATTAGCAAAACCAACCATTAACGAGGGCGAAGTTTTAGTAAAAGTAAAAGCCATCAGCATCAATCCGGTAGATGTAAAAAGCCGTGCAGGAAAAGGAGTTTATGGGAGAATAAAAACAGAAAATCCATTGATTTTGGGTTGGGATATTTCGGGAATTGTGGAAGAAACTAGAAGTTCAGATTTTAAAGTGGGCGATGAGGTTTTCGGAATGGTTAACTTTCCAGGACACGGAAAAGCATATGCAGAATATGTTGCAGCTCCGACTAATCAACTGGCTTTAAAACCTCAAAATATCTCTTTCGAAGACGCTGCAGCTTCCACTTTGGTAGCGCTTACGGCGTATCAGGCTTTGGTACACAATGCTAAAATTCAGGAAGGGCAGAACGTTTTGGTTCACGCAGCTTCGGGTGGAGTGGGACATATCGCAGTGCAGATTGCCAAACATTTGGGAGCAAAAGTGGCGGGAACTTCTTCCGCAAAAAATAAAGATTTTGTATTGAGTTTAGGTGCAGATTCACATATTGATTATCACGGTTTCGACTGGAAGTCGGCAGGAAGAACTTTCGATTTTGTTTTGGATACGATTGGCGGAGACAATATCGACCATTCTCTTGAAGTAACCAAAGAAGGCGGTTCTATCATCAGTATCCCAACAGGTTTGAATGAAGAAGTGACTTCAAAAGCACAATCCAAAGGCGTAAAAGGCTATTTCATTCTCGTACAATCCAGCGGTGAAGATATGAAACAGATTGCTTCTTTATTGGAAAGAAGGGCCGTTAAACCTCACGTTTCCAAAATATTTCCTTTCGAACAAATGAGAGAAGCACATCTGGAACAAGAAACGGGCAGAACAGTTGGTAAAATCGTGGTTACTTTGTAAAATCAATCATTTAAAAGTATCAAAATGAACTTTAAAAATATAGCAGTATTGGCAATGGCATTAGTTTCACTAGCCGCCTGCAATAAATCTCCGAATCAGGCTAATACAAAGTTTGAGAATGAAATTTCAATACAAAAAAATGCACAGTTGGAAGAGGTTTTCTCGGACAGCACATATCAGTTAACGGGTGTTGCCGTGGCAAAAGATAACAGGGTTTTTGTGAATTATCCGTATTGGCTGGACAAGCATTCTTATTCTGTGGTTGAGGTGAAAGATGGAAAACCCATTCCTTATCCCGATGCAGAATGGAACAACTTCAAAAAAGGCGAAGACGGACAAAACAAATTTGTCACCGTACAGTCTGTAGTTACCGATGACAAAGGATTTCTTTGGGTAGTAGATGCAGCAGGAATTGGGCTTGGAAAAGTGTACCAGCACAGCAGTAAAGTTGTTAAAATCAATTTAGCCACTAATAAAATTGAGAAAATATACAGATTTCCCGAAAATGTGGTAAACGAAGATGTTTACATCAATGATATCCGGGTGGATAATGAAAATGGTTTTGCCTATTTAAGCAATTCAAATACAGGAGGAATCGTGGTTTTAAATATTAATACAGGCGATTCAAAATTGATTTTAGCCAATTCCGCTTCCGTTAAATCTGATCCGAATTATCATTTTTCTCCTTTGGGAACAGAGCTTAAAAAAGGTGACGGTTCTTTGCTGAAAGTAAATTCTGATGGTATTGCGCTGACTCCCGATAATCAATATCTATACTACAAACCGCTTACAGATAACCGTTTGTACAGAATTAAAACTGATTTGTTGAGAGATTTTAAAACAACTGATGCTGTTTTAAACAAAAGTGTAGAAGATTTAGGAAAATTCATAACGACAGACGGGATGATTTTCGATAAAAAAGGAAACCTATACTTGGGAGATTTAGAGAAAAATTCAATTGTAAAAATTACGCCTGATTTGAAAATGCAAACGATTGTAAAAGACGATGAAAAACTGATTTGGCCTGACAGTTACAGTATTTCTGATGATGGATATTTATACATTTCCAATTCTCAAATTCAGCTGATGCCTTGGTTTCACGATGGGGCAGCGCAGTTTAAAAAACCTTTTAAAGTGTTTAGAATTAAAATTTAAAATCAAATGAAATGAATAATTTAATTCGAATAATCGCTGACAGTCAAAGGCACTTTATCAACTTTTTAAGAATTTCAATTTTTGTGGTAGTGGCTTGGATTGGTGGTTTGAAAGCTTTTCAATACGAAGCAGATGGCATCGTTCCCTTTGTGGCAAACAGTCCGGTGATGAGTTTTTTCTATAATCATCCGGACGAATACAAAGCGCACAAAAATAAAGAAGGCGAAGTAATTCCGGGCAACATCAAATGGAATGCAGAAAACGGAACTTACACTTTTGCGTACGGATTGGGAACTGCAATTGTTGCCATCGGTTTACTGACTTTGCTGGGAATCTGGTCTCCAAAAATAGGTTTGGCAGGTGGTTTACTCACTTTTGGAATGTCTCTGGTCACACTTTCGTTTCTCATTACAACACCGGAAGTCTATGTACCGGATTTGGGAAGTTCTGAGCACGGATTCCCTTATCTGTCGGGCGCAGGAAGACTGGTCATCAAAGATATCATTATGCTTGCGGGCGGATTGGTGATTGCATCAGATTCGGCGAAGAAAATTTTAAATAACAATCTATAAAATGAAAACTATATTATTCATCACAAGCCTGTTTTTTACAGCAACAGTTTCTGCACAGAACGTTCAGACATTTACCTTAAGAGAGTTACCGACAAAACCCGTGAACGAACTTCTCACACGAGGAATGATTTCCGGCGAACAGGGAACTATCGGATATTTCACCTACAAAAAAGGAGCGGTGGTTCCGACGCATCAGTACTCCAACGAACAGTATTCTCTGATTACCAAAGGAAGCGTGAAAGTGAATATTTTGGACAAGGAATATATTGTAAAAGCAGGGCAGGGAATGATTATTCCACCGAATGTTCCTCACAGTTTTACAGCTTTGGAGGATGATACGATTGACATCGATTTTTTTAGTCCGGCAAGAAAAGACTGGATTGAGGGAAAGGATAATTATTATCAAAAGAAATAAGTTTTTATCAAATATTCTAAATAACATCATTCCCAATTATTATGAAAAAAACAATTTTTAGTTTGTCTCTTTTGGTTTTGTTCACCTGGATATCGGGAATTGCGCAACAACCTATTAAAAATCAAAAAAAATCTCAGGAAGAAAGAATTTGGCATTATTCTATGATTGATGCAATGCGCAGAGGAATTTATGAGGGAACACACACAGTGAAGGAATTAAAAACGCATGGAGATTTCGGACTGGGAACATTTAATCATCTCAACGGAGAACTTATTGCTCTGGATGGAATTATTTATAGAATTCCACCCAATGGCAAAGTAGAAGTTGCGTCAGAAAGTCTGAAATCCCCATTTACTTCGCTTACTTATTTTAAAGCTGATGTCGTGAAAAACTTAACTTTCACGGGAAGTTTCGAAGAATTACAAAGTAAAGTTCAGGAATTATTAACTACTCAAAATCTGCCTTATGCCATTAAAATTGAGGGAACTTGGGCAGAAATTACTGTAGGAGGCGCAAATCCTGTTTCTCCGGATGATACGACTGAGCTTGCGATATTAATGAAAGTGAGACCTCAGTACAAGGCAAAAAATATAAAAGGAACAATGGTGGGTTATTTTACCCCATCTTTATTAAGTAATGTTGATCTTTCTCCGTTCCATTTTCACTTTATTTCAGATGATAGAAAATTTGCTGGGCATCTGATGTCCGGAAATCTTGTAAACGCAGAAATTAAAATTTATCTTAATGAAAAAAGTGGCTATGATATCGAATTGCTTCGTGAAAACAATCGCTTCCGTCAGTTGAAGTTTGAAGGGAAAGAAGCTTCTTCTGTTTATTAAATTAATACAAAAAAATTATTATGATAAAAACATATCAGGCTTTAGAAACAGCAGAGCAGGAAGATGGCACGTACAGCTCAAAAATTGTAGAAAAGCAAATTGAAGATATTCCTGAAGGAAAAGTATTGATAAAAGTAGAATACAGTTCGCTTAATTACAAAGATGCATTATCTGCGAAAGGAAATAAAGGGGTAACGAGAAAATATCCCCATACACCTGGAGTTGATGCCGCAGGAACAGTTGAAGTTTCCTCTTCTTCACTCTGGAAAAGTGGAGATCAGGTTTTGGTAACAGGCTTTGATTTAGGGATGAATACCAACGGAGGATTCAGACAGTACATTGTTGTTCCTGAAAGTTGGATTATTAAATTACCACAAGGTCTTTCTGTTAAAGAAGCAATGATCTACGGAACAGCTGGTTTTACGGCAGGCCTTTCGGTGCAGGCATTGCTTCGCAACGGAATCACACCTGAAAAAGGAATTGTCGCAGTAAGCGGATCTACAGGCGGAGTCGGTTCTTTTGCGGTTGCCATTTTAGCGAAATTGGGATTTCATGTGGCGGCAATCAGCTCTAAAGAAGAAGCAGTTCCTTTTTTGAAATCATTGGGCGCAACTGAAGTTATTTCAAGACAGGATTTTGAAGATAAAAGCGGAAAGGCTTTACTTAAACCCCATTTTTCGGCGGCTATCGATACTGTGGGAGGAAATATTCTGGCGACATTAATCAAGAGTCTCCATTATGAAGGAGTCGTTACAACCTGCGGGATGGTAGGCGGAGAAGAACTTAACACAACCGTTTTCCCTTTTATTCTTAAAGGCATTCAATTAATCGGAATCGACAGCGTGGAAATTCCTTTGGAGAAAAGACTTCCTGTTTGGGAAAATTTGGGAACAGATTGGAAACCTCAGCAACTTAATGATCTAGCCAAGGAAATAAGTCTTGAAGTGCTGCCTGAATATATTGATAGAATTTATAACGGGAAAATGCAGGGAAGGGCGGTGTTGAAAATTTAGTAATTGAATTCTTAGGCAAATCAAAAAAGATTAATTTGGATTATTTTGGTAGTAAGAGGGAAAATGTTGGAATTTTTCAACTAGATCCACATTTGCCAGAGTTTGAAAATGATATACAATGCGATGTTTTACCCAAATACAGAAATCCAATTTTCACATCAATAATTAGTAGATATGTTGCTTACGAAAAGACAAGTAATAGACTTACCAATGCTGCTGAAATTAACACATTATTGTTTTCAAAAGATTTAGATAAATCAATATATAATCCTGAATTAATTATTTTCGGTAAATCAAACTATTTAGCTACTGGATATTATTTTGATAAAGATAAAAATGATGGAATTGAAACATTATTTTCTTTACCAGATCGAGAAAATTTTTATGGTGTTCATATGGCAGAAGATCTCACGTATGGATTATTTTTAGCTTATTTAATTCATGCAATAGATTATATTAGGTTAGGTCGAATGCCTTGGGCTAAGATGATCAATCAAATAATAAAAAAATAATTTATCCAAACATCAATAAAAAATGATTGTTGCAAATCTTATATAAATTAATCTCAAAAAACGATAACTTTATATTGATAAGGGAAGATTACACTGCCTTATATCCGATATATAGAAATATTGATACTTTATTTTGACTGTAACTGAACTTTGGAGCGTTCCTATATTTATTATCCGAAGTAAGATAAATGCCACAGTTTTTACATTTAAAACGACGCTTTCTGTTTTGCTTTCGCTAGGAAATTACATCTAGACCTTTACCTCCAAATTTTAATTTAGATAGATATAGCAGATTTCACGAGAAATTTGCAAAACCATTCGCACATTGGACAGTATATGAGAGGCTTGCAGAATTTGATGCCAGCCATGGTCCAGAAAAATTTAGTCTAATTTTTATTGGAGGAGAAGGAGTTGCGACTTATCAAGCATTGTATTGGTCTAATCAAAAATCAGCGAAGGTGCTTGCTATAATTCAACCGGGAACTGGTTTTGGACTGAACTGGACAGATTTTAGAAGACGAGATAAAGAACTGGCCTGGGTGGTTATGGATAATAAATTTGGCTCACCTGAAACTGTTGTTTATGGAGGCATATCGAGCGGCTATAAAGATTTTAGTTGGGATGAATATGAATATCAGTCAACAATAGGTTCTTATTACGGCAAAGCTGTAATCTCACCCATCTTAGGCATATTCAAAAGTAGAGTTTTTGGTTAATAATTTACTGTTGTGGTTGTTAAAATTTTGTTGGAATGTGGGAAACTCTAATGCCTGTGTTTGTTTGAGTTTTCCATATTTCAACAAAAAATCTCTTGGTGTGAGATATTGCAATGATTTGTGAGGGCGCTCATTATTATACATCCACATCCATATTTCTGAGTAATTTCTCGTCTGCCTGATGTTCTCAAAAAGATAAACATCCAGAAATTCTGTCCGAAAAGTCCTGTTGAATCTCTCCACCAAAGAGTTTTGCGTAGGTTTTCCAGGCTGAATATAATGAAGAATAATCTCATTTTCGTTGCACCAGCCTTTTAATTTTCCTGCAATAAACTCTGGACCATTGTCAACTCTTATTTTTTCCGGTTTCCCACGCCAGTCGATCAGTTGCTCCAGCTCGGAAACTACTTTTGCTGATGGTAAACTGGTATCGATCGTAATATTCAAAATCTCTCTGTTAAAATCATCAATAATATTAAGGCTTCTCACGCTTTTACCATTCTCCAAAGTGTCGTGCATAAAGTCCATACTCCACGTTACATTGGGATAAATAGGTCGAAGCAAAGGTTCTTTTACCCTTGCCGGAAGCCGTTTCTTCCGCTTGCTTCTCAGATTCAGTTTCATCGATTAGTAAATCCTGTAAACCCGCTTGTGATTGACTACGTCGAATCTTCGATTTCCACCCAAAGCCTAAGTTTCTCAAACGGTGATGCATCGTCCAAAATCCCCAAGTCTGATGCTGTTCTGCGAGCAACACCAGCTCCTCACGGATTCTATCACCTTCATTGTTTTTCTTCTTTTTGTAATAAAATACCGAACTGCTTATGATGAAAAGTTTACACGCATTCCGAGTGCTTACTCCGTGCTGTGATACGGAATAAACAACCAGTTCTCGCTTCTCGGAAGGTGTTACAGCTTTTTTGCAATTACATCTTTCATCACCACATTTTCCAACGTAAGTTCCACTACGATTTTTTTGTATTGCGAAAGTTCCTTTTCAAGTTCTTTCATTTTGGAGAGTTGCTGAACATCCAAACCGCCATATTTGCTCTTCCATTTATAAAATGTGGGCTGGCTGATAACGTGTTCCCGACAGATCTCATTCACTGTCTTTCCTTGATTTTGCTCAGATAAAATCTTGATAATCTGAACTTCTGAAAATTTACTGTTTTTCATAGTCTTCCAAATTTAAAAACTATATTTTTAAATGATGCGGTTTTGGGGGAGGATTACAGTACGTCTTCAAAAGAAAGTGGACTTTTCCTTAGATAGTGTTTTCGGTATTCAAATATAGTCGATAAAAACATTTTTTTTGCTTTTAAAGAAAAAAAATCATATTTGGACTAGTTTAGTTTTGTAATATTCTCTTTTTCTTCTTTTCAAAGTTTCAGATTTTATCTGCTGTCTTATTTTGAGGACTTCATCTGCCCTTCCAAAGTAGACATCTGCCGGGGTGAGATTCTGCAGGGATTCGTGGTAGCGCTCGTTGTTATAGCGGTTCACAAACTCCTCCAAAGCCTTTTCCAGTTCCTCCGGGCTGTAGTAATGGTGCAGTTTCACCACATTTTTCATCGTCCGGTGGTAGCGTTCAATCTTGCCTTGAGTCTGGGGATGTGCGGGTTTTCCGTGGATCTGCTTCATAGCGTGCCTGTCTTCAAGATAATTCTTCAGTTCATCGGCAACATAGCAGGAACCGTTGTCCGACAATAGTTTCGGGGTTTGTCCCTTTCTCAGGTTCGCCTTCTTTATTGCCGTATCCATCGTTCTTTGGACATCGTTCACTTTCATATTTCGGCAAAGTTCCCAGTGGACGGTATAGCGACTAAAATCATCAATTACCGTGCTAAGATAGTACCAGCCCCAGCCCAGAATTTTGAAGTAGGTAAAATCCGTCTGCCACATTTCGTGTACAAAATTGGTTTTATCCTTAAATTCATTGGAGGCAGAAATCAGGATATGCGATGGCGCGGTTATCAGCCCTCTTTTCTTTAAAATCCGATAAACACTGGATTGGGCTGATGAAAAAAGTAAGAATCCCGAAAGAGGAATTTGTATTGGAGTTCTGACAACACATAATTCATATAGAAAAATCCGTCCTGCAAAAAAAATATTGGCGGATTTTTTTATATGAACATTACTTCTATTATTTCTTTCTTAAGTATTTTGCTTTTCATTATATATAAACTAAAATATAAGTAGAAACAATAACGTATGTTACCTCGCCGCAATAAGAAATTCATTTAATTTTAATTTTAGATTTAGATTAGAAAAAAATATTCACAATATTATAAACTTTTACCTCTCCGCTTCACATCCCTTTTTAATTTTTTCAATCGCACTTTTCATATTCAGATTAAAGTGTTCCTTTTCCAATCGAACGGCCGGCGTCTGTCTTACCTCACAATCTGCAATACTGCACGATTCACAAGTTACACCAACGTTTATCGTTTTTAAAGTTGATGATTTAATGAAATTGATTTTCTTAATAGTTTGAGCATTCAACAGAATTCCTAAACAATAACTTCGATTACTTCCATCCGAAAACGGGTTTTTTTGTGAAGTAGAAATCACCAAATAGCTGAATCCCTGATCTTTGTAATGAGAAATCTGGGCGTCCGTCAAAGTTTCATTTTCAGTTAAATCGTGTAGATTTTTTACAGCAATCCATCTTCTGCAGTATTGTTCGTTGGTTGCATTTGCGTGTGGAGCTTGTTGATGGTTTAAATGTAACTCTTTTAAAATCTGAATTTTATCTGAATTTTTCTTTTTAACAAGGCATAAATAAAACAAATCTTTAATTCCCAATTCTGAAGAAAGTACATTCGTTAATCGGTAATAAAAAGTTTCCGGTGAATTGGTGAATTTCTCAATCAGACTTTCAAAATTTTGGGGGTTCCATTCATTCTGAAAGAAAAATTCTGAAGTTTTTCTAATGATTTTTTGTTTTGAAATCAATAATGCTCCGGCAAAATAAGAAGCATAAAAATTATTTAAAATTTCCTCAAAACTTCCAAAATCCAGCCAGGAGTATGTATTTGGACGATTTTTTAATTCCAAAACATTGAAGCCGATTTCTTTTGATAGAATAAATGTTTTTTGATCCCGTTCCAATTTTTTATTTAAAAGCAATAGTTTTTTTTCAGGAATAAAAAGCGAACGGAGATTGTCTAAAGTTCCATATTCTTCAAAATTTTCTGACTGAATTTTATAATTAAATTTTTCAGATAAGATATTTTCTAAAATATCCGACTGTAGATTTTTACCAATCTCTACTTTATTTTCTTGCGCAAACTGTAATGCTTTATCTTCAATTTCAGGGAAATAATTGTCATACAATTCCTGAAACGAACGAAGAACAGCGAAGTAAAATCGTTCTTTTCCTAAATTATAATTCTGAGAAATTTCGATCAAAGCATTAATGAACGCAGTTACTTTTCTTGGTGCATCGCTGATAATACTTATCAAATTATTTTTATTGATTCCGAAAAGTTCCAAAGGGATTTCTTTGAAAAAATCCGATTGTAAAATTTCATTAAATGGAGCTAAACTTTTATCCAGTTTTGTCGATACTAAATCATCAAAAGTGCAGTTCAGTGATTCTGAAAGCTGAATAATTTTATCGTGCTTCGGATATTTTTTGCCATTTTCAATTTCATTGAGGTAAGATTTAGACAATCCGGTCTTTGTAGCGAGATCCTGCAAAGACCAGTTTTTCTTTTGTCTTTGCTGTTTCAGTTTTAGCCCGAAAACCGTCTTGATATAGTCACTTTCAGAATTCATAAGTCAAAGATAAATATTTGGAAGCGATTTTTCGCATAATAAATTTTAAAATAAATTTAGCGAACGTTCGCTGCATGTGAAAATTTTTATTTAGGTTTGTAATGTCGAATCAGAAAATCAATTGATTATGGAAACAAAGACTCAATTAAGAATTAAAGCTCAGCAACAGTTTGAAGAAATTTTTACTAATGATTTAGTTGATTTTTTGGTTGAGCTTCATCAGAACTTTAATGCTAAAAGATTAGAGCTTTTAGATGAAAGAGAAATTACACAGAAAGATTTCGATAAAGGAATTCTTCCAAAATTTCTTCCAGAAACCGAAGAAATCAGAACAGGAAATTGGGTTTGCAATCCACTTCCTGAAGATTTGCTGGATCGAAGAGTGGAAATTACTGGGCCAGTTGATCGAAAAATGATTATTAATGCTTTGAATTGTGGTGCTTCAACTTTTATGGCGGATTTTGAAGACAGCAATTCTCCAACCTGGAAAAACTGTATGGAAGGTCAAATCCATCTTTCGGATGCAATCAATAGAAGAATTGATTTTACAAATGAGCAGGGAAAATCATACCAATTAAATGAAGAAATGGCTGTTCTGCTAGTTCGTCCAAGAGGTTTGCATTTGAATGAAAAACATATTGAAATCAATGATGAACAAACTTCCGCTTCATTAATAGATTTTGGAATTTATTTTTTCAGAAACATAAAACAATTGATAGAAAACGGAAGTGCAACTTATTTTTATCTCCCCAAATTAGAACATTACAAAGAAGCACGCTGGTGGAATGACGTCTTTGTTTTTGCTCAAAACTATCTCGGAATTCCTCAGGGAACAATTAAAGCAACAGTTTTAATTGAAACTATTACTGCATCTTTTCAAATCGATGAAATTTTATTCGAATTAAAAGAACATAGTTCCGGTTTGAATTGTGGTCGATGGGATTATATTTTTTCATTCATTAAAAAATTCAGAAATCTTCCAGAATTTATTCTCCCTGATCGTGATCAGGTAACAATGACTTCACCTTTTATGAATGCATACTCAAAAAGAGTGATTGAAGTTTGTCATAAAAGAAATGTTCACGCGATTGGTGGAATGGCGGCGCAGATTCCTATTAAAAATGATTATGAAGCCAACAGTCAGGCTTTTGGAAAGGTCAGAAATGATAAAGAGCGTGAAGTGAAAAATGGTCACGATGGAACTTGGGTTGCACATCCCGATTTGGTTTCTGTGGCGAAAGATATTTTCGACCAGTTTATGCCTGAGAAAAATCAAATCGATAAAAAGTTTGATTATCAAATTACAGAAAATGATTTACTGGAAATTCCAAAAGGAGAAATTACCGAACAGGGTGTCCGAAAAAATATCAACGTCGGAATTCTGTATATCGAATCTTGGTTAATGGGAGTAGGTGCAGCTGCGATTTATAATCTGATGGAAGATGCGGCAACTGCTGAAATTTCAAGGACTCAAGTTTGGCAATGGCTGAAAAATGAAGCATTTCTAAATGATGAAAGAAAACTGACCAGGGAAATGATTCTTCAATGGGAATTTGAGGAACTGGAAAGAATTGAAAAATATGTCGGTGAAGAACGTTTCAAAAACGGAAAATTTACTCTGGCAAAAGAACTTTTTAACGAATTGATTTTCTGTGAAAACTTTGTTGAATTTTTAACATTGAAAGCGTATCTGTTTATTTAAAATAGAATTAGAAATTTTTAATAAGAAAAGTTCTCGCACAAAATTTTTCCACATTTCAATTCGAATAGTTTCACTTGAAATCTCAGATCTCGCAACTTGAAGAAAATTTTAAACTCCAAATATTATGAAAACAAAACAGGAAAAAATTCAGGAATTAGAAAAAGATTGGCTGGATAATCCACGTTGGAATGGCGTGAAAAGACCTTACACAGCCGAAGATGTACTGAAACTTCGAGGTTCTTACCAATTAGATTATACGATTGCTACCGAAATGTCAAAGAAATTCTGGACAAAACTCAATTCTCAGGATTTTGTTGCCGGATTAGGAGCTTTAACTGGAAATCAAGCGGTTCAGGAAGTTGATGCGGGGCTGGAAGCAATTTATCTTTCAGGTTGGCAAGTTGCAGCAGATGCTAATTTGTCTGGTGAAATGTATCCCGATCAATCTTTGTACCCATCGAATTCAGTACCTTCTGTTGTGAAGAAAATAAATAATGCATTATTAAGGGCAGATCAAATTCAATCCGTAAACGGAGGTGGAGAAAAAGAATATTTAGTTCCAATAATCGCCGATGCAGAAGCAGGTTTTGGCGGAAATTTAAATGCTTATGAATTAATGAAGCAAATGATTGAGGCGGGAGCGGCAGCAGTACATTTTGAAGATCAGTTATCTTCTGCGAAAAAATGTGGGCATTTGGGTGGAAAAGTTTTGGTTCCGACTCAAGAAGCGGTTAATAAGCTAATATCGGCTCGTTTAGCAGCAGATGTTTTGGGAGTACCGACTGTAATTATTGCTAGAACAGATGCAGATGCGGCAGATTTGTTGACTTCAGATATTGATGACAGGGATAAAAAGTTTGTGACAGGGAAAAGAACTTCCGAAGGTTTCTATGTTGTGAAAAATGGTGTAGAGCAGGGAATTGACAGAGGTTTATCTTATGCTCCTTATGCCGATTTGATCTGGATGGAAACGTCAAATCCGGATCTGGAGATGGCAAGAAAATTTGCAGAAGGAATTCGTACAAAATTTCCAGATAAAATGTTGGCTTATAACTGTTCACCTTCTTTTAATTGGGCTGCAAAATTAAGTGTCGATGAAATGCTGAATTTCCGAGAAGAATTGGGAAAAATGGGTTACAAATTCCAGTTTATTACATTGGCTGGTTTTCATGCTTTGAATACTGCGATGTTTGAATTAGCTTTGGCATATAAAGAAAAAGGAATGGCAGGTTATTCTGAATTGCAGGAACGCGAATTTGCTTTGCAGAAGCAGGGTTTCAGAGCGGTAAAACATCAGTCTTTTGTTGGGACAGGATATTTTGATGAAATTCAAAATATTGTAACCAATGGTTCGGCAGCAACAGTGGCGATGAGAGATTCTACAGAAACAGCACAGTTTCATTAAAAATTTAATATTGGCAAATTTCATTGTATTTTTGCGTTTAACTATTCTTACAAAAAATCCATTATAATTAAATTTAATTGTTGCAATCTTCCTGTTTTGAGGAAGGTTTTTGTTTTGAATGTTCTATTGAGTAAATATTGAGAAATCTCAATTATTAAAGATTGATTTTTTATAGTTAAATAGGTTTTATTCTCTCAAAATTACAACAAGATTAAAGATAAGATATTTCCTTTTATCAATTGAAGCTTTTAAAGCAAATAGGTGGGATTAGGGAGTTTTAGTACATAATATACGAATTTTGGTATATTTTTAAGGCTGCCTGTGGCTTTACATTTGTAGTACACTCTTTAAAATTATTGTTTTTATCTCAAAAAACAATGTGAATAATTAATCAAAAATCTTAATTATGAGTTTCATAGACAAAGTAAAATTGGCTGCCGAGCTAGCAAAGGCGAATTTCAGTGAAGGTATCGATGATGGTTATGACCATTCCACTACATCTGCCGGAAGAAAAGGGTTAAGATCCGGCCGTGTATCTGAGTTAACTGCGATGGCAGACCTAAAACCCGGAGGTGCAGAAAATCTCAGAACCATAATGGAAATTGCAGGTGGGGATCTGAAAGGCGCAACCAAAGTAGGAACCCTGCATGACCTTCGTATAGTTTTGTTTGATAACGATAGCAAGATTCTTTTCTGCACGGCTTACGATGGCGACTGGGATGCTTATATTGATGATTTCGCCACAAAAATTCCGCAGCTGATGGACATCATTTTTGGGAATGTAGAAGGCTGGCCAGGCATAAAAAACCCGAGTGTAAAACAGTTTATTCTAGACCATCAGATTACCGCGACAGGTTGGTATGTAGGTGTTCCGCATCTTACGGTGAATGATATAAGGAGAAATGATAAAATCATTAAAGGACTGAATAAGGCAATTGACGAAGCAAATAAAATCTAACCTATGGCATTGGAATTTTTAAAGCGGATTTTTAATCCCAATAAAGTTGAAATTGAGCTGAATGAAATACAGGCCTTAATTCTCAGAAGCCGACCTATACCATATTTCGGAACAGTGGCTATCATTGAAATCAGAGATGCTGTGGCAGCCAGACAAATGCTCCAAAAACTCTTGCCGATTGTGAGTTCTGCGGAAGACTGGCATAAGAATGAAGGCGCATCGGTTACTTTGACATTCACTTATAAAGGTCTGGAAAAAATCGGTGTCCCTCAAGAGTCACTCGATACTTTTCCCGAATCCTTCAAGGAGGGAATGGCAGAACGTTCCCGGTTTCTGTATGACATTGGAGTTAATGACCCTAAAAACTGGGAAAAGGTTTTTAAAAGATCACATATTCACATCGCAGCGGCAATTATCGCCAACAATGAAGAGGCGTGGAAAAGCCAGCTGGAGGAATTTCGTTCTAAATTGACGAATAACAGCGGCGTAGAAGTAATAATGAGCCACGATTTCGCCGTATCTGAAGAGGTTAAAAATGTTTTCGGATTCAGGGACGGCATTAGCAATCCGGAGATCGAAGGCAGTGGGATAGATGTGCCGCCCGGATTTGATCGTCCACTTAAAGCAGGTGAATTTATAATGGGCTATCCTGGAGAAGCAGGCATCGTAAAGCCATTTCCACAACCTGAAGTTTTAGGAAAGAACGGTTCTTTTATGGTTTTCAGAAAGTATCAAAGTCAGGTGGCAGAATTTAATCAATTCATTAAGGAAAATTCTTCTTCACCGGAAGAGGGAGAGCTCTTGGCTGCCAAAATGGTAGGTCGCTGGCGAAGTGGTGCACCTTTGGTTTTAGCTCCCGAAAAAGATGATAAAGCGCTAGGAGATGATATGCAAAAGAACAATGATTTTTCTTTCAAGAATGATGAGTACGGTAAAAAGTGTCCGTTCAGTTCGCATATCCGCAGGATGAACCCAAGAGATTCCAAATCTTTTGTTTTGGAGGATGAACGTTTGCACAGGATCATCAGAAAAAGTGTAACTTTTGGCGAAATTGTTCCGCCGGAGGTAACTAAAAATGACGGTAAGGAACGTGGACAGTACTTTATTGGCATTAGTGCTGATGCAATGGGAACACTGGAATTTCTTCAAAAACAATGGGCAAACGATGGTAACTCCCAAAATCTGGGAACAGAAAAAGATCCTATGATTGGTGTACAGGACGAAGACGCACTGTTTTCTGCACCGGGAGAACCCCTCATCAAAAGATACCGTGGTTTGCAGACCTACAACATTGTGAAAGGCGGCGAATATTGTTTTATTCCAAGCATTTCTGCTTTAAAATGGATTAGTGAATTAAAATAAAAAAAGCACTATGGAAGATTACATAAAGTACAGTTACGAAGTGGAAGAAATTCCAGAAAATTTCGATGAGTATATTACCACCATTAATAACGATATCCGCGAATACATCAAAAATACGCCAAACCTAAGCAGGGCGACCCATCATACAAGAGATGCGCACGCCAATGGTTATGTAGTACTGAAAGCAGAGGTTGAAATTTTGGATAATCTGCCCGAAGAACTGGCGCAGGGCATTTATGCGAAACCCGGAAAACACCAGGCAGCAGTTCGCTTTTCCAATGGTTCGTCCAGAGTTTTGCCCGATAAACTTAGCGGTAATGCACAAGGATTTGCTTTAAAGATTTTTGGGATAGATGGCAAAAAATTATCTCCCGGAGAGGAAGATTCTACGAATGTTGATTTTAACCTGATTAATAATCCCGTGTTTTTCTGCAACTCGGCAGAACATTATGTTTTCATTTCAAAGCTGTTTTTAAAGCTAAATGATTTCTTTGAAAAGGGAGCCTTGGGAAAATTAGAATTTGCCACACTTTGGGTCACCGAAAATAAAAAAGCATTTCCAAATTTTGAGGCTTTGAAGGAATTGGGCGCTCTTAAAACTTTTGAAAAAATCCCTTCCATCAACAGTTTTCTTTATGAATTTTACAGTATGGGAGCAGTTCGCCACGGTGATTATATCGCCAAAGTAAGAGTAATCCCAACTGAGCAGACCAAGAACGCCATCACGGAAAAAGATATTGATCTAGACAGCGCAGAATGGCCGTACAGAAAAGGAATTATCAAAGAAATAGCTCAAAAAGACCTTACGTTTGAGTTGCAAATACAACTTTGCAAAGACCTGAAAGAAATGCCTGTCAATGACCTTACAAAAGAATGGTCGCAGGAATTATCACCATTCCGTACGGTGGCAAAAATCACAATACCAAAACAAACGGTTCCTGAGGATGGTAATTTTGAAATTATGGAAAATCTGTCGTTTACACCGTTTAGAACCATAGAAGAGAATTCACCGATTGGGAATTTACAGCGTTCACGGCAATCAGCGTATGTAACATCTTCAACCTCACGACACGAGCTAAACCACAAAAAACGTAAAGAACCAAAGAATTTGGAGGACGCATTCAGTCCGGAGTTTTATCAGTTATAATTGAAAATGAAAATTGCTGAGCCCTAGTTCCGTAAAGTTTATTACCAAAAATGAACCAAAATTATGAGCAAAATAAAAAATGTAACGGTAGCTGGAAGTGGTGTTTTGGGATTCCAAATTGCTTTTCAAACAGCAATTCACGGATTTGAAACCACTGTTTACGATATCAACGATGAAGTGTTGGAAAAGGCGAAAGCAAAGTTCGACGGCTTGGCCGAAAATCATAAAAAGGATCTTGGCGCCACCGAAGAACAAATTACAAAAGCTAGGGAAAGACTGCACTATTCATCCGATTTGGCATTTGCTGTGAAAGATGCCGATCTTTTGATAGAAGCAGTGCCAGAAGATATTAAAATAAAAACGGAATTTTATAAGCAACTCTCTTCAATTGCACCGGAGAAAACCATTTTTGTAAGTAATTCATCCACCTTGTTGCCAAGTCAGTTTGCAGAGGTGACAGGAAGACCAGCTCAATACCTTAACCTGCATTTTGCTAATCAAATATGGTTGCGAAATACGGCGGAAATTATGCCCCATCCAGGAACCGACGAAAAAATAGCTGAGGAAATAGTCGATTTTTCCAAGGCGATAGGGATGGTGCCTGTTTTGGTAAAAAAAGAAGTTCCTGGTTATGTGCTCAATTCTTTATTAAATCCATTTCTGAATGCCGGAATGCAGCTTTGGATTGGCGATTATGCTACGCCAGAAACCATCGACAAAACCTGGATGCTGGGAACTGGTTCGCCTTACGGACCAATGGCTTTGTATGATATTATCGGATTGACGACACCATACAACATTTACAAACTGCAAGTAGAGAAGGGCAAAACAGATGATAAGATTGTGCTGGATAAACTTAAATCAACCTTCATTGACCAAAATAAACTGGGAATTTCTACTGGCGAAGGTTTTTACAAATATCCAAATCCTTCGTGGCAAGGCCCAGATTTTTTGAAAGTGCCGGAAGTCGATTTATCTAAAATCAGTATCAAAAATGTTGTAGTGGCTGGAAGTGGCGTTCTCGGTTTTCAGATTGCGGTGCAGTGCGCCTATTTTGGCTATAAAGTCACGGTTTATGATGTTAATGATGAAGCTTTAAATAAGGCAAAAAACCGTTTTGATGTCTTGGCTGAAGAATATAAGAACTACCTGAAAGCTGATGAAGAAAAAATCGAAAATACCAAAAATAATCTCACTTATTCGACAGATTTGAAAGCTTCTTTACAAGATGCTGATTTATTGATAGAAGCCGTTCCGGAAAGCATCGATATCAAAAAAGATTTCTGGGAAAAAGCTTCTGAGCACGCGCCGGAAAAAACTATTTTTGCGAGCAACTCATCCACACTTTTGCCGAGCAGATTAAGCACATTTACCGATCGTCCGGAAAAATTCATCCATTTACATTTTGCCAATCATATAATGGTTCGTAATACGGCAGAAATAATGGGTTCTGATCAAACCGACCCAACGGTTTATAACGAGATTGTAGAGTTTGCAAAATCCATTTCTATGCTGCCCGTGGAACTGAAGAAGGAAAAATCGGGCTATGTTCTGGATTCTTTGTTGATTCCGCTTTTGGTGGCTGGCCTTGCACTGTGGGCGAATGACGTTGCCGATCCTGCAACCATTGATAAAACCTGGAGAATAGCAACAGGTGCTCCTTTTGGACCGATGGCTATTTTAGATTTGAATGGGATGAACACCAATTATAACATCTTAAAAGAAATCCCGGGAGAACTAACACAGAAAATAGCAGAAAAGCTAAAAACCGAACTTATCGACAAAGGAAAACTTGGTCAGCAATCCGGCGAAGGTTTTTACAAATATCCTGATCCGGAATGGCAAAGCAAGGATTTTTTAAAAGCTTGATAAATGCTAAATTTCCATTAAAAACTAAGTATTTTAATTATTAATCAGTTATTTATAATTAAAATACTTTTTTCTTTATGATATTTTTTCATAGAGCCAATCTTTTATACTTTCATAGACAGATTCTTTAATATCTTCATTAAGTATTTCGTGTCGCATAGCAGGATAAATTTTAGTTTTAAGATCCGTAAAACCATCTTTTTGCATTTGCGCTACCGTTTTTTCCACACCTTTTCCGAAGTCTCCTATCGGATCATCAGCTCCGCTTACAAAAAGAAAGGGAAATTCTTTTGGTAATTTTTCTGCCCATTTTCTTTCAGTTGCCTGTTGATTTAGAGAAACTAATGCGTAAAAACCATTATTGGTAAAAGGTACTCCGCATAGGCTGTCCCTGCAAAATGATTCACGGTTGGATTTGCTGAGGCTCAGCCAACTGGTAAGGTCGCCATCTTTCTCGCCTTTAAAATGTTGATTATTAATTTTTGAAAAAGTTCTGTTGATGAATTTGCTCCGGTGTTTTGGAGCAATAATATTGTTGATGGACAGGAAAAATTTAGCCAAACCGATTCCGTTGATTTTTCCGCCCGTTCCTACGATGACCGCTCCTTTAAAAACATCTTTCTGATTCTGAAGTAAGCATCTTGCAATGAAAGAACCCATAGAATGCCCCAATAAAAAGTGAGAAATTTTAGGGTAGTTGTTTTCTAAAAATGCTGCCATCGTTGCGGCATCGTCTATAAGTTGCTGCTTGGGATTTTCTTTTTGAAAATAGCCAAGTTCTTCCCGATTTTCCGCCGTTTTTCCGTGTCCGAGATGGTCATATAATAGAACTGCAAAACCGTTCTTCGCCAGATATTCCGCAAAATTTTTATAACGACCGCTATGCTCCTGCATCCCGTGTAGTATTAGGACAGTAGCCTTTGGAGGTTCATTTATTGGTTCGAATAATTCATAAAAAAGATTGTGCGTACCTGAGTTGGCAATTTTCTTCCTGTTTATATATCCTGATGTTTGTTTTGCCATAGAGTCGGTTGGTTTTGTACAAAAATAAATATTCTGCCCTTGACAAAAGCAAGAGCAGAATAAAGTTAGATAAATTGGTTATTATAGACAATCTCTTTTATAGATTAAAGAGAGATATGCCTTTAGCAAGAAAGAACTTCGATAAAGTGTAAAGGCAGCTCTTTTTTTATTTTTAATTTCTGTAAGAGGTATGGATGGCTTTTGCCAAAACGTCTGGTTTTTTCCAGTGTTCCGTTACTGGTGTTACTTTTTTATCGAGGCCGAGTAGGGTATATACCGCGATGCGTGCTGCACGTACCGAATATTCTTCTGTGAAAACCATATCTTCCGGTATTTCTACAAACTGACTAATCATTGCTAGGTTGGTGCTGCCTTCAGGAACAACTGCAGGGCGGTCTGCTTTAGCTCTTGGCTGAAACAAAGCATCGATGTAAGGCATCATACACGGAATAACATTGATAACGCTGTCTTTTATTTCCTGTTCGTGTTTTTCAAAATGCAAATGATGAATCAACTCCGTCAAAATTTCTTCGCCCGTGCAATCAATCATAGGCTTTTTCACATAATCTCCCACTGCATCTGGATATAATCCGTAGCCCCAAAGAATAGTAGTATCATCGCCTTGCGCTTTGAAATGCGGTTGTGCAGCCACCACAATTGACATTCGCCACGATGAATCTTTAAATGTCATTAAAGCTCCGCTGCCCGGCTTGTTGCCAGTGTATTCTTCAATAAGTTTCAGAAATTTATTTCCTTTGAATGTTGGCGTAAATGAATACCATTTTGTTTCATCAGGTTTGGTAAAGAACGGGTCGGGATTACCTAACTTGCCGGGTTTCTTGTTGGCAATTTTACGCCATAATGCAAAACTTGGCGGATTTGACGGTAAATGTTTTGCAGGCGTATTATAATCTCCATTATTGGAATTGTCTGTAATGCATCCGTTGGTAAAGAATACCAAATCGCCTTCATTCACGGTTATTTTCTCTGTGTTTCCTTCTGCATTGATGCATTCTATTTCCGTTACGGTAATGCCATCATCATCGGCAAAATCCAAATCGGTAACGGTTTTTCTTAATGAAAAGTCCACTTTATGCTGGTCAAGAAATGCTTTCAACGGTAAGATAACGGATTCATATTGGTTGTATGGTGTTCTGGTAACTCCTTCGAGTGTTTCGATTCTTGAAAATTCCAACAGCATACGTTTCATATAGCGTTGAAATTCAAAAATACTGCTCCATTCCTGCCAGGCGAAAGTGGTTTGCCACATATACCAGAAGTTGGTCGTAAAAAAATGGTCGTCAAACCAATCACGAATGGTAATGTTGTCTAAATCATTTTCATCGGCAAAAAACAATTTCACAAATTTCATCCGGTCCTGAGTGTTGAAACCCATATCCGTTACGGGTAAAATGTTTCCGTTCTTGTCAATCAACCGCGCTTTTGCATTTGTCGGATTCGCGTGGTCAAATGCCAGAATTTCGTCTTTTACGGAAATGTTCGGGACATCCAGAGAAGGAATACGGGATGTTAATTCCCAAAAGTTTTCATAGGTTTCTTCGTTGAGCATACGCCCGCCACGACAAATAAATCCTTTTTCTTTAGTTCCCGCACCATCGTTGCTACCACCCAAAATCGGCAGGGCTTCAATGATGTGAATGTTTTCGCCTTTATAGTCTCCGTCTTCTAACAGATATACGGCACCGGCAAGACTTGCCAATCCGCCTCCAATGAAATATGCATGTTTGTTCGAATTGCTCATATGATATTTTTTTAGGTTATTTTTATATAATATAAGGTATTGATATACCTTAATTCCTTAGTGTCCCTAAATTCGAAAATCATATACGGAATTTCTTTTTTAAAAATACTGTTGTCTTCGGTACCTTTGGGGCGATATTGACGCATGCTTTTTAAAGAAACGGCCGAATGCAGAGGTAGAATTAAAGCCCGTTTCAAATGCAATCTGAGAAATGTTTTTTTCTGGATAGCCGAGCAGAACGTATACTTCTTTTAATAAGGCCTCATCAATAATCTGATGTGGCGTTTTGCCGGTCGCTTTTTTTACAATCAGAATAAGATATTTGTTGGTAATGAATAGCTTGTCCGCATAGTATTGTACGTCCTTATGCTGCAAAATATTTTCTTTCACCAATTCATTGAATTTAAAAAAAATATTATTGTTATCCTGTGGAGTAGGATATGCGTTGTCTTTTCTGTCTTTATCAATTAGGACTGCAACTTCCAATAAAATATTAATAATAATAGTACGAACAATATCTTCTGTAAAACGACCATTCCTCGTGGTCTGCTGTTGAAGATAATCCAATAAATTGATTAAGTGCGTACTACTTGATTCGTTGGAAATTACTACGTTAAAGCTATTTTTATTGAATAGAGACAGATTCTCGATAAAAAATGGATTAGAAATGTACTTGAGCAGGAAATTCTTTTCAAAGAATAGAACCTTCATACGGAAATCTTTGCTGGTATTTACAAATTTTATAATTGTTGACGGAGCAGATATCAGGAATCCGTTTTGGGATATTTTGTAATGCTGATTATCAATTTCTAAATCTATACTACCAGAAATACAGATGCAGAATGCATAAAAATCCATTCGGAAGAGTCTTTTTGGGAATTCAAAAATGAGTTTTCCTGACGATATAAAGTAAGGTTCGTCGCAATGTACGTGATAAAAAGATAATATTTCTTTAATACTTTCGTAAGCTTTCATGGTTCCTTTTTAAATGGATTTATGTAGGCCGATATAATTTTCGCCTTATATTTATCTCGCTACAGCTCCTCTCTTTTAATCTTTCGGACTTTGTAAAATAAAACACTATAGCTGGCAATGGCGCTTACTGTTCCTATGATTATCATTTTTATAACATAGGGATAGGTGAGGTCTACAGCGCCTTTTTCTATGATAAGTATTCTAAAGGCAGGTAGGAAATGTGTAAGCGGGATGATATTTGCAATATACTGAACCCAAGCTGGCATTTGGCTGAGCGGCCAGGTAAATCCTGACAGGATAAAGCTGGGTGTGGCAATAACCATAAGGATTTCCGTAGCTTTCAGCTGGTTCGGAACAAGGATACTTACCAAAATTCCTATAAAGCAGACCGAGATTACAAAAACGCCCGCTATAAGGGTAAGCGGAAAAATGTTTTCATAAAAAGGAATTCTGAACCACTTGGTAAAACCCCAGTACATCAGCCATATCCCGAAGCTCATTATGAGATAAGGCAAGATTTTAACCAGTATCAGCATAAATGCAGAACGGCTTCTATGTACCAGATATTTGAAAGTGCAGTTTTCAAACTCGGAAGCAAAAGAAAGAGCAAGCCCCAATAGTAATACCTGCTGAAGCACAGTAGCCAAAACACCTGGCCACAAAAAATACATATAGTTGGTGCTTCTATTGTTCTTTTTTATAAACGTGGTTTTAAATGGCTCATACTGGCTCATTAGCAAATTTTCCGGAACTCCTTGTTTGCGCAATGTTTCGACCTGTGTTCCTGCTTTGAGGGTTCCTAAGACCAGCTGAAGTGCTGATGAAGAATAATTTGCCGTCAATACATTTGCAGTATTGACTATGGTAGTGACTTCAGGATATCGTTTTGTCAGCACATCTTTCTCAAAATCTTTTGGGATAATAACGACGCAGGTTGCATCTTTCTCAATCATCAAACGATTGAGGTTTGTCTCATCAAACTGCAGCCTTGCAACAGACAAAACTTCGTTGTCATTCATCATTTCGATGGCTTTCCGGCTGAGTGCGCTTTGGTCATAATCTACCACTATAATTGGTAAATCTGTCACTTTCCCTTTGCTGTAAACATATCCCAACAAAATACCGTACATCAAAGGAGCCCCAATAAACAAAATTCTGAGAACCTTGTTGCTCCAGAACAAACCGAACTCCCGTTTGATCAGATTGAGAAATGTTTTCATTATTAAGGTTTTAGCGTTACTGTTGTTTTGCTTAGGATATCGTTTGCTTGTTGGATGTTAATAGGGTCTATCAATATTTCATACAAAGCGTCCTGCACTTCATAATCAGGATATGCTGTAGCAATATTAGCATAGGCACCTATTTGTTTTATATTTCTGATTTTCCCTTTGATATCCCGATTCTTGTAAGGTATATGCACATTGATTTCTTTTCCTTGTGCATAATTTGCCAATTGGCTTTCAGGAATAGTAAAACGGAAATAAATGGAATTATTAAGAGAACCTTTGAAAAGCGTATATCCTGGTAGTGCCAGTTCCCCCAGCTTCAATGTGATGGATTCTATTTTCATATCCTGTGGTGCAATGATATACCTTTCTTTCTCGGCAACCTGTACTTCTTTCAAAGCTCCTTGTGCACGGTCTTTTTGTCCCAACGCCATTGTTTGCTGTTCTATGCGGACCCCGTTTTTAACATCGGCAATTTCTGCATCTACGGCTATCATTTGTGATTTGGCTCCCTGATACTTGGCGAATACTTCATCATATTGCTGTTGCGGAACCAGTGAATCCTTTACCATTGCATTCATTCTTGCCAGCGATTTTTTTGCAAACTCATATTGCTCTACCAAAGCGGATTTCTTGGCATAGAGCTGTGCCAACTGATTGGCAGTAGCACCGTGTACACTCATCTCATATTGTGCCTGAGCAGATTTTACCGCACCTTGTGCCTGTGATTTTTTTGCGTCTACTTCCGGGATTTCCAATATCGCCAATGTATCTCCTTTTTTAACAAGAGCTCCCTCGCTGATCAGAATTTTATCTATCCTGCCTGCTATTTTGCCTACTACTGCAATCTCTTCCCGCTCGGTCTTTCCCTGGATGGTTTGTGATACTTTCGGTTTATTCTCACAAGAAGCTAAAATGCCTGCAATGCTTAGTATGTAAATAATTTTTTTCATTTTGCTTAGTTTTGGATTTTAATAAAGTTTGATAATTTTCCCGATGCACGGTAAACTTCAATAGCAGCATTACGCTGTTCAATCACGGTTTCTACTTTGTTTAAGGATTCTTTGTATATATCGTTTTCCGCCCCCAGGCGTTCAGTGACGTTAATAAGCCCTAATCTGTATTGTTTTGATGCTATCTCATTATTATTTTGTGCTATTTTTTCCCTTTGGATCGCAATATCTACCTTATGTAACGTGGTATTGTATTCTACCTTGTTTTTTTCCAATTCCAGGTCTACTTTTTCTTTGGTGTCAGCTAGTTTATTTTCAACCTGGGCGAGTCCTATTTTGGCTTCGTCTATTTTATGTTTACGTTCAAATCCGCTGAAGAGTTCCCATTTCACGGCCACGCCTAACATCCAGTTCGGATGTAGTGTCAATTCATTTAGTTTCAAATTGGCGGTCGTATTTAATTGTTCAATCGGCACTTTTGTATTGGCATTATATAATGATGCATAGCTATATCCCGCAAAAGCCCCAACTGTGGGAAGAAGGCTTCCTTTTTCTTTTTTAAGGGCATATTCGGAAGCTTTTTTGAAAGATTCCAGTGCTTTTACCTCATTTCGTTCTGCTGTGCTCAGGCTGTCCAAAATAATGATGGGCTCCAACTGATGATTGGTTTTAAGAATTTCTTCTTCAGAAAGATTGGTGGATTGTTTTATCTTGAGTATCAGAAGTTTTCTTTTATTTTAAACATCTGCACGTTTGGAAGCCAATTCCAGAGTGGAAAGTTTGATCTTATCTCGGTCGTAAGGAATTGCCAACCTTTCGGATATCGCCTTTTCTACTCTTTCTTTTTCCTTATTCAATCTCTTTTCGCTGTTATCGATGAGTTTTTCGGCGGTTTCCAGAAGTTTGAGACGGTCAAAGCTCCCTATGATATCTTTTATGACCTCATTTTTCTGATTTTCCATCATAAAAGCTGTTCCTGTGTTTTTTTCTTTGAGAGCCTTGGCTCCATTTAGGATTTGTCCGCCACTGAACAGTACCGCTTTTGCGGTAATACCTCCATAAAGGATATTCGCATTTGTGCTGAAATCGGAAGATCCCCCAAAAACAGGATATCCTGTGATGGGTAAATTCAGGGTAGCTAGATCTAATTTTGCATCACTGCTGATGTAAGAGTATAAACCTGACGCCTCGACCTTCGGTATATATTTTGCCAATATGCTTTTGCGTTCTAATTCTAATTTTTGTAATTCAAGATCTTGATTCCTTTTTTCAGTATTTTTTTGCAATGCCTTTCCGATAGCATAATCCAAATCCTTACTTATAAGAATCTGTGCGTTGGTGATAGTGCCGAATAGGATAAATGTAATGGCTAACTTTATTTTTTTCATAACATTTCGTTTTGAATGTTGTTTTGAATATGCTGAAAGAAGTTTTTTATCTCCATAATTTGATTTTCGGAAAGTCCTCTGGTTGCTCTTTCGGTGACATTGTTCACAATATACATTACTTTTTCCTCTATCTCCTTTCCTTTATTTGTTAAATATATTAGATTTTGCCTTCTGTCAGTAGGGTGAGACCTTCTTTCTACGTAACCTTCTTTTTCCAATTGATCAATAAGTCTAGTTATGCTGGGTTTATCCCTGTGGGTAAAATCTGCTATTGACTGCTGTGAACATCCCTGTTGTTTCCATAAAGGTACTAGCACCGACCATTGTTCCCGGGTCAGGTTAATATTATTCAATTTGAATTGCTGACCCAAAAAACGGTTGAACAGTAGAGGTACATTACCGGTAAGCAGATTGTATCGATCTTGTTCAGTTAATATTTTTTCAGCTTTCATATAAAAATTATTATTGAACAAAGTTAATTAAACAATAGTTGTAATAACAACTATTTGTGTTAAATTTTTTTAAATCTTGATATGATTGAGATGACATAAGCTTTTGATTTAATTATTGTTAAGACAATTTGTGATTAGTGAAAATAAACGATACTTTAATTCTAATGGCTGATTTGAGTACCTATCAAAAATCGCATACCGCTCGCTATTATTTTCTTTTATTACTATTTTGTTGAGATTTCCTTTCACTCGCGAAATATTTTTATATCTCTTCAGTAATGCAGAGCCTTCACCGTCCGGTACTTTTTCCATCTTTAATAATTCTTCCCAGGTTATTTTACTCTTTGTACTTGGCGGTGGTGGAAGTCTCAGGTCTATCGGAAGTCTTTCAGTTGAAATAATCTTCTTCTCTTTCAAACGATAAGCTGTAAAAGTTGCGGTCTCACCTTGAACGGAATAGTCTAGTGAATCGTATTGTAAAGGAATCACAATTTTAGTTTCGTACTCTAAAAGTCCAACTTTATTAGCAGTCTTTACGATGCTGTAAGAAAATAGCTTATCTTTTAATCTGGTAATTTTATCATATGGATAAGAGTCAGGATTTTCATCAATTTGCATTCTCCGTTAACAAAAGAGGGACGAGTGAATCCCACTCGATTATTTTTCTTGTAAAAAATATTTTTATCACTATCCTGGACAATTTCAAAATTGGTAAAATATCTCTTATTGTTTGAATCTATATAATGAAGCGTATTTCCTTTTCGCATCAAATAATACGAACGTGTAGGCTCTCCCATAATCGGATCAATATCGAAATCAATTACTTCATCATATTGAGGAGAAACCTTTATATTTCCCAATGTATCTGTAAGCCCCCATTGCGTACCTACTTGCATAGGAATTAAAAAAAACATCATTCTTCTTGGCATTTTGTGAAATCTTTTCCCCACTATTAATTTTTTTACAAGAAAAAAACATACAAGAAGAAAACTTAGAAATAATGTAAACATAGCCATAAACGTGATTGTGTAAGCAAATATATTAATTTTGAACACTATACCGTTTAATCTGCCCTAAAATGCCCAACTTAGTTTAAAAAAAATCAGTGCAGACATTTTTTGATAATTTAGGACGTTGTGACGATGTCACTATTATAATCCATATTTTATTCCGACACTTAAAATAATTCCTATCTTTGAGAAAAATTAGTTTTTAACCAAGTGGTCAGCCCATTTTGGAATATGACACAAAAATAGAAATGAAGATAAAAAAAAATATTTTTCAGCATATTAACCGCTCTTGTTTTAATAATATCAATATTCCTTTATATGAATAGGGATAAATTTGTCTATGTAGGTTCAATAGATATTATTGAAGTCGATTGCAGCAGACAACGTCAAATTTTGAGCGAAGTTTTAGAAAATGACCAACGGATAAGAAAATCAAATGAACTTATTAAATTCGCTAAAGAAGATCACAGGAATCAAGAATTAGTGATTAGCATTATTGAAAAGTATGGTATGCCAACTTTAAAGGAGGTGAATCAAAGACAAATGGATGCAATCTGGTTGGGACTGCACAAAGATGTCACGAAACGTCCCGAAGATATTTATAAGCCTTTTGGACTGACTAGGGCTACCTTTTACCGTTATGCTAAGATTTTGGATAATCATACTGATTAAGAAATTAAAAAAATGGGGGTTAAAATGTAAAAAGTTCGCTAATCTAAACGTAGATTTGACCAAAATAAGACTGTATGAAACCAATGATCAATTCATCAAAATAATATTTTATATTATTAGTATAAATGGCTTTGCGAATATCATATAATTTGGATTGACGCAATGCGTAAATTTGGAATTTATCTGCAAGCTTAAGTTCACCCATACCTGTAATTTGTTTCATCTTTTCCCTATTTTGTTTTAACTCAGAAATGTATCATCGAAGTAATTTTGCATCATAAATTATTAAAAATCATAAATTAAAATTTAATAAGTATGAATCTATCAGAGAACATTTCGGGTAAAGTAGTAGTAATTACAGGAGCAAGTAGTGGCTTAGGTGAAAGTACTGCACGTCTTTTAGCTGCTAAAGGAGCAAACGTAGTTTTAGGAGCCCGCAGAGAAGAAAGCCTAAACAAAATTGCTGTAGACATTAATAAACAAGGAAACGGAAAAGCAGTTTATCTTAAAACAGACGTAACCAATAAATCCGATGTACAAGCTTTAATCAATAAAGCCATCAGTGAGTTCGGGAAACTTGATGTCCTTTTGAATAATGCAGGCTTAATGTCAATTGCTCCATTAACTGAAGTTAAAGTGGATGAATGGGAGAGAATGATTGATATTAATATCAAAGGAGTATTGTACGGAATAGCAGCAGCATTGCCTATTTTCGAAAAACAAGAATCAGGACATTTTATCAATATTTCTTCTGTAGCAGGAATTAAGGTATTTAGTCCAGGAGGTACGGTTTACAGTGGTACCAAATTTGCAGTTCGGGCTATTTCCGAAGGGTTACGCCACGAAGTAGGTGGAAAAATTAGAACTACAACCATTGAACCAGGTGCTATTGATTCAGAATTGAAATATGGAAGCTCACACAAAGCAAGTACTGACTTCGTAGTAGATTTTTACATACACGCCATTCCAGCCGATTCTGTTGCAAGAGCCATTGCCTATGCCATAGAACAACCCGCAGATGTAGATATCAACGAAATTGTTCTTCGTCCGACCGTACAGGAATTTTAATAATTCAATAATTAGACGTAATTTTAATATTAGGATAAGGCATTTCTTATGGTGTCTTATCCTTAATTTTAAATGAAGCTTATGATTCATTTTGATAACATAAAAGAATACAACAGGTTTAATGGTTACAACGACCCAAAGAAAGACTTGATAGATGTTGTAAAATATGAAGACTGTAAAAGTTTACGTTTGTTGTGTGATGGGCTTACATCAGACTTTTATATGATGGCATTTAAGCGCAATATGACAGACTTAAATTGGTATGGAAATACTGAGTTTGATACAACATCAGCATTTCTATATTTTATTAAACCTAATCAAATTCACAGTTGGAATATAGATAAAAGATGGGAAGGTTACCACATTTTGATTTCGCCCATACTTTTACGAGATTACAACATTGATTTTAGCTTTTTTCAGTATGACATTAACGAAGCCTTATTCCTAACAAATGATGAGCAAAATAGAATAGAAAATTTGTATGTACAAATTTTGGAGGAATACCAAAAAGACAACTATGACATGGCTCTCTTGTTGGCATATTGCAATCTGATATTTACTTATATAGGCAAATGCTATAAACGTCAGTTTGAAACAAGACAGCCACTGTATAACAAATTAGTATTAGAATTTAAAAAGTTATTAAACGATTACTATTTAAACGGCCAGCAAGGAATACCTAATGTTCATTATTTTTCCGATAAATTACATTTGTCTACCAACTACTTTGGCGACTTGATAAAATACAACACTGGTAAAACTCCCTCAGAAATTATTCAGGATAAAATAATCTCAGAGGCAAAAAAGCATTTGGAAACATCAAATAGAACTGTTGGCGAAATTGGGTATGATTTAGGCTTTGAATATCCCACATACTTCACAAGATTCTTTAAAAAACATACTGGAATGACACCCACAACGTATAGAGAAAATAAAGCCAGCAGATAATAACCAGAGTTTCGTTGGGCTTGCAAAGCCAACAATGAATTGAAAAATCATCGAACCAAAATAAATAATAAAAAACGCTGAGATAAACTCCTGTTGAACGGAAGCTTCGGGAGCTTTTTTTCAGCATTATGGGCTTATCGACGAAAGATTTTAAAGATTTACAGGAGACTTTCAGAAAGGTCTCTTTTTTTTGTGGGTGAATTTGGTGGTTTTTCTTGGTTTTATCGTGTTTTCCTTCACATTTGGGCATAAATTCTCTTACGCAAAATGTTAGATTTTAGGCTTTTCAAAGTTTTGGCTCATCTCCAAAAACCAACTTGGCGGACCGCGCAAATCGAAGCTCGCAACCGGAGGTTTAGTTCAACTTAATTATGCGTATGGTAAATCCGCCGAAGGTTTAAGCAAAAATTGTATTGGCAAAATGGCGGTGTAACGTGCTAGTTAAATTTTTTTTGCTTCATATTCCTCAATGCCAATTTTATTAGCTTTTTTTTTCATAATTTCCCGTATAGAAATTGGCTTTTACTTTGTGTAGCCTAAGTCGAAACTTTCGTTTTCGATTTTAGCTCATTTCGCAAAGCCCCAAACTGTTATGTACAAGGCTAAACAACTTCTCATCCAAACTTGAGGAAACGATTTTTGAAATAGAAATTTAATATATTTAGAATGCCAAAATGTTTTTAAGACAATAATTTTATGGATATTATAAACTTTCCTGAACATTTATTTGATAATAACCACACAGAGACTCCAGACCTGCAAATTGCTAACTACGAAGCGTATAAACATGTTTCCAAAAATAAGATAAACCTAAACAAAAATGTATTCAGTTTTTTGTTGGACGGTCAAAAGGACATTCACTTTTCTAATGACATCGTTTCAATAGATCCTACGCAAGCCTTGCTCCTTGCATCGGGGAATTTTTTAACAACAGAACTTATCGGGGCAAATAGCTACAGCTGCCTACTCTTTTTCTTTTCTCAGAAAAATATTAATGATTTTTTATTGAAATATGGGCATTTATCTAATCCAAATAACTTAAATAAAACAACGACCAATAGTCCCTTTTTCCTTATTCAAAAAGACAATTTTATTATCCATTTTATTAATTCTATTCAACAAATTTATGGTTTGAATCAAACTATCTCTCAAAAGATTCTGGAATTGAAATTTGAAGAAATTATGCTGTATCTGGCTGATAAGTATGGGCAAAGCTTTTTTGTTTATCTACATTCATTGTTAATCAATGAAAGAGAATTATCTTTTAAAATGGTCATTGAAAAAAATCTGTACACGAGTTTGAATATTGACGAGGTCGCTTTTCTATGTAATATGAGTCTGTCTACTTTTAAACGAAAATTTTTACAATTATATCAAGAGTCTCCAGGAAAATGGTTTCAACTAAAACGGCTCAACAAAGCCAAAAAATTATTGCTCAATAATGAAGCAACACCATCAGAAATCTATATGGACTTTGGTTATGATAGCTTATCAAATTTTAGCACAGCTTTTAAAAATGAATTTGGTTACAGTCCAAAAAACATTATGAAAACTTGACCTTTTTTCATAAGTTTTTGAGCTAAATAAAAAAGTACCACAAGCTTAAAGGTGCTACATTTGTTAAAACAAAATTGGTTTAATTTAAAAATAAAAAAAATGAAAAAACTAGGATTATTAGTTCGACTAGAGGCAAAAGCAGGAAAAGAAAAAGATGTTGAAGATTTTATTACAGGTGCATTGCCACTTGCTAATGAAGAAGCAGGTACTGTTACATGGTATGCGTTCCGTATTGACGCTTCTACATTTGGAATTTTTGATACTTTTTCAGATGAAGAAGGCAGAGAAGCTCATCTTGGTGGTAAGATTGCAAAAGCGTTAATGGAAAATGCACCTGAATTGTTGGCTACTCAACCTTCTATTGAGAAAATAGATGTGTTAGCAGCTAAATAAACAAAGCACAAGTATTCTAAAATGGAAGCCTGTCAGAGTTCTTTAAATGAATTTCGACAGGCTTTCTTTATTTGCAAAACAGCTTGAATATAAATTAAGATTAGACTGACGAAGAAGTTCAGCACACAATAACGAGAGTGTCCTTGTTCTTGAAAAGCCGGTAATGAAACTCATGTTGAACGTAAGCTTCGGGAGCTTTTTTTTCAGCATTATGGGTTTTTCGACGGAAAATTTTAAAGATATACAAGAGACTTCTAGAAGAGTCTCTTTTTTTGTGAATAATATTGGTAGCTTTTCTTGGTTTTATCGTGTTTTCCTTCACTTTTGGGCATAAATTCTCTTACCCAAATGCTAGATTTTAGGGGTTTCAAAGTTTTGGCTCATCTCCAAAAACCGTGTGTTTAAAATAAGATTGTGAAGGTGATTTTGATTTTTTCTGAAGATAAAAAAGGTAATGATAGATTTGCTCTGCATCTAATTCTGTCGGGATTTTACCGAAATGCAGCGATACCGCAGCGACGTGTCTGGAGTGATTATTGAACGTACTTCGGCTTCTTCCCAAAACCGAAACGGTAGGTTTAAAACGGTCTAAAAGTTCTGTAAAACCAGGAACTTCGAGCTTCGCCTGATTGATAATTTTGTTTTCTCTGAGCTCGTCTAAACTCTTTTTTTTGTTGCCATTCTAGTGATTTTTTAATTAACTTTACAAAGTAACTGATTTATGCGAACTGTAAAGCTACCGGAGGTTTAGTTCAACAAGGGTCTTGCGATAGTGGGGCGAAACTTCAAAGTTCAACGGTAGTTCTTCGGTTCAACTTTTGTGTAAAATTGAAGATTTGTGCTTCGATTGCCCACCATCGCAAAGCCCCGAAACGTTAATAACCACTTTTAAAATCTCAAAAATGATATATTAGCTCATCACCGGTTAAAAAGTCAAAAAATTTTTATTATATGGACTCGAAAAGATTAGAAAAAATTTCATTAGGTGCACTGATAATGACGGTAATTATATTTCTAATGGAAATTAATTTTTACGATGATACTAATTACACCACAAATAAAGTGAACGAAATATTATTCTGGTCGTTCCTCAGAGGTTTAGTAATTTCAGTAGGTGTTTACATTGGAAATCAATACTTTTCAAAATTCAAAGACAAGTAATAGTAAAAGTTTCTACTCATAAACTGACATTGTTTACAATCTCAAAAAAACGTTTAATAATATTTATGTAATACAATATCTTAATCGATAGGATGGGGGGACAAAATCTCATCCTACATTTTAAAATTACTTCATTCCTTTCTTTTATCATACAGAAGAATTGTTATACTGCAAAATGTATTGGCATCCCTGTTGTTTGATTGTTTGTAACATTCCTTATATTGCAGTTTTAATTGTTTTTCGATGAGTGAAAAGAAGATCAACCTTCACGTTTTTAAAAATTTTGTCAAATCTGGAAACTTTGCAGGCATTCTACTATTACTTTGCGTTTTAGCTTCCCTGTTAATTGCCAATACTTCATCAGCATCATACCTTCAAAATTTATTGGATACCTATATAGGATTTGACAGAGGCGTTATCCATCTTAATTATTCTGTAAGTATGTGGATTAATGACGGCTTGATGGCGATTTTCTTTTTATTGGTTGGACTTGAAATAAAAAGAGAAATTGTAGAAGGTGAACTTTCCACTCCTAAAAAAGCGTTGCTACCAATTATTGCGGCTGTTGGAGGTGCAATTGTGCCTGCAATCATATATCTTACTTTTAATGGTGGTTCTGTAACTGCTGGAGGTTGGGGAATTCCTATGGCAACCGATATTGCTTTTGCATTAGCTGTAATTTCCTTACTAGATAATCGTATTCCAAGCAGTTTGAAGATTTTTTTAGCTGCATTAGCTATCGTTGACGATTTGATTGCCATATTAGTCATTGCTATATTTTACAGCGGAGGAATAGAATGGTTATATTTGGGTTTTGCCGGTATTGGTCTAATCATACTTATTTTAATGAATAAGTTTAATGTAAAAAACTCATATTTGTTTCTTATTCCAGGAATCTTTATTTGGTACTTTGTTCATCACTCAGGGGTTCACGCAACAATTGCAGGTGTACTGGTTGCAATGACTTTACCAACAAATGACAGTGATGTAGAATCTCCATTGGAAAAGCTAGAACACACATTGCTGAAGCCTGTCAATTTATTTATAATTCCGTTGTTTGCTTTCACTAACACAAATATTACCTTTCAAAAAGAAATGATTGAAGGAATAACATCGCCGTTAGGATTAGGAATTTCATTAGGACTTCTTTTCGGAAAACCTATTGGAATCATTCTAACATCTTCCTTATGTTCAAGACTGAGAATAGGTCAGTTGCCTAAAAATAGCTCATTTCAGCATATGTTGGGTATAGGTTTTTTGGCGGGAATTGGATTTACAATGTCAATATTTATATCAATTCTATCTTTTGATAATGAAATATTCATACAGGAAGCTAAGCTATCAGTTCTCCTAACATCGGTAATTGCAGGCCTAATCGGATTTTTTGTATTGAAGTTTTCAGGAAAATATACGAAAGAATCCGAAATTTAATTTGTACTTTTTTATATTTTATTTAGCCAGAGGCTTATACTCACAAGGAATTTAAAATTCTGTACTTTGTTAAGGTCGTGAGTTATAAAGTGTCAAAAAACGATAAATATTTATTGCTTTCTTTCTTATTTCGCAATATCAAATTATTATGAAACAAGATAATTTTTTGGCAATAATATGGAATTAGTGCAATCGCATTAACATCATGTACGATACTTTGCTTGCCGAAATCTAATTACTTTAATCTAATCCAGAAAAAACCTGAAATTTTGGTAGATGTCAATTGCTATACAGCAGAACGTCTGCATTTCATATATTTGGTTTCGAGTTTTTTTGCTATCGGTGCCCCAATGATTAAGGTTCAAAGGCTACTTGATCATCTAAAGAGTTATTTTAATTGCACGGAACAGTATAGTTTTCAAGTACCCTATACTAGATATCAATTGGCTAGTCTGACTTCTTTACGAGTTGAGACAATTATTAGAATTATAAAGAAGATGCATGTATTGCAAATACTAAAAATTGAACGTGGTAAGATTTACTATTAATCGAATTTTTGTCTCAAAAAACGATTGATTTAGTCTTAAGTTTAAGTGACAAAGGGATTATAATAAAAGGTCTTGTCGATGGTGTAGATACATCTACAATTAAAGGCAGGCTATTTTTAAATTTAATGGCTTCTCTGGCTGAATATGAAAGAGAATTAATAAGAGAAAGAACTAATGCAGGACTGCAATCTGCAAGAGCAAGAGGTAGGCTAGGTAGGAGACCTAAAGGTTACACTACAGAGACAATTTCGAAGCTATTACTTTTACGTAATATATATAAGGATGTCACGAAACGTCCGGAAGATATTTATAAGCCGTTCGGATTGACTCGAGCAACATTTTATAGGTATGCTAAAATTTTGGATAATCATACGGACGAAGAGATAAAAAATATGGGTCTTAAAAAATAAAAAGTTCGCCAATCCAAAGATAGATTTGATCGAAATAGGACTTTATGAGACTGTCTTGTCAACAAAAAAACAGCATTATTTTAAAATGAATAGTGCTGTTTTTTTTTTTTTTTTTATGTAAAATATTAATAATCAGTATTTTGAGTAATTAATAACTAAAAGGCTTTATTGTTGAAAATTATAACATCGAACCATTTTGGAAATCTTGTATATTGCAGTAAAACAGATGGTTATATATTAAAAAAACCGACAAAGAAGCAAGAATTCTTCTAACGTCGGTTTTGTGAGCAAGACGAGCGTATCTTCAAACACTTTTATAGATGATTTGGTTCGTTTGAGCCAAATTAAACACGAATTGGCTATCCCAAATCTAGCATTAAGGCTCTTGTAGTTGTAAAGTTTTTTGTAATATAATTTATGCATTTGAAACAATTGAAATTGACATAGCTTGGCTTTAGTTTACTTCTATTGTCTTTTAAGTTCACAAAGTTGATAGAATATTTAGTTTGTTGTAGATATCATAATTTATATAGAGATATAATTTGGTACATTAAAATATGGCAATTATATACTAGAATGCACCAAATCAAAAAATGTAATTTCATTTATTTTATAATCCGATTTATTAGTCGATAAGTAATAAAATGATTTATGTGTAAATTATAGTTTGGTACATTCAAGTATATTATCACATTATGTTACTCAGTAAATTTAAAAATAAATTCGTTTCTAGGGTCGGTTTTATAAGCGTTCTTTTGAGTCGTTGGGGAAATTCCGAATAGAGGAGAATAGGTTTTTACTTTGACTGTTTTATTATCGGGATAGAATTCAATAATTCTAAGCCAGCCATCGCCTCCGTTACCATCGCGGTGACCGCCACCTTCGCTCTGCATATCAAAAAGCATTTGATTGACATTTTTTCCAAAGCTGTTAGTGTCAGTGCGAAACCCTTCACCGGAAATGTGACCACTTAGTACCAACTGCATATTTTGGGACGGCTGTATCAGCTTTTCCCATATCTGTTCTCCATTATTAGATTGCGGAAGTGCGATAGATTTAGACTTTTGAGGAACATTATTGACTAAAAAGGGCTCATACATGAACCATGAATTTTCTTTATTTGTTCGCTTGTCTTTCTCATTCAAAAAAGCATGGGTTATTAAAATGGATCTGTGGTTTTTGTATTGAGGCATTTCCAAGACTTTTTTAGCCCATTCCAGGGTTTTATCTCGGGGTGCAAATTCAAGGCTGACAAATAAGTAGTCCAATCCATTTAATCCTTTTAGTTCCAAAACCGAATTTTCCATGCTTGGAGCTCCGGCATCATTAAAAAAGTTCTGTGCTAAATGTTTTTGATTTAAACTGTTAAAGTTGGAAGGGAAAAACTCATTATAACGAGAAAATCTTCGTCCTTCATTATTGATGCTGAAGTCATGGTTTCCGGTGGCAGCTACATAAGGAACTTTTTCATTCAGTCTTCCCATGATAGACTGTATGGCTTTCCATTGGTCGTCTGCACTTTGATCGCCGTCATATCCCTGATTAAGAATATTATTGTGTTCCACCAAATCACCAACCTGACAGACCATTTTAATATTAAGTGTCGAGATATTATCCTCGATCCATCGCTCCATCAAATCTAAAATAGGCTGATTTTGATTCCATTTTACATAGTTTTGGGTATCGGGAATGAGGATGATACTCCATGATTTTTCATTGTCTAGTTTTGGAGCCTGAAATTTTTCTTGCGCGAAAAACACTGCAGAAAGCAGTAGTAAGAGTAATGATATATTCTTTTTCATAAAATTCTTTTGTATAGCTTAATATCCTGGGTTTTGTTTTAATGAAGGATTGGCGTCCATTTCCGATTGTGGTATCGGCCAATATTCATCTTTATTTACTTTGTAGACTACTTGTTGGGTGGTAAAATAGGTGGAAGCTTTTGGATGATTGTAGACGGGATTGGCGCTTTCATCAAAACTTGAAATTGCAGATTTTGTCCAGTTGTTTGCGTTACGGTTCAGATATAAATATCCGTTCATTACATTGTTGGCAATACCCCAACGTCTTATATCGTACCATCTCAATCCGTCATTTGCTAATTCTACTTTTCTTTCATATCGAAGGGCTTTTCTCAATTCAGTTTGCGATAGACCATTATTTAAAGCCGGCATTTTTGCGCGTGCTCTAATTTGATTAATCACATCATAAACGGAATTATCTAACTGATTCAGTTCAATTTTTGCTTCTGCATAAATCAACATTAATTCAGGTAATCTGAAAATTCCCACATTTAAATCTGAATTTCCACTTACAGAGGTAGAATTAAAGTCTGCAATATCAACCACTTTTCGCCATAAGTAACCACTGAATGAGCGATAGGCATTCGTGGCATCTGCATTGGCAACCTGGCTTGGAGCACTTCCGTTTACAACTGTCCAATAGTTGTTTACCTTTGAAAAAGCGGTGTTAGGTTCAAATTGATATCCAAGGTATCTGGAATGTGGTCTTACGGCATACATATCAAGACGGGGATCTCTGTTTTTGAATGGGTTTGTTTCGTCATATAATGGAGATTCTGTTATAGACAAACCGTCTGTCATTTCATACGAATCGATAAGATTTTGAGTCGGTCCCCAATAGCAAACTCCTTTACCCAAACGGGATGCTGAATAATACTGTTGATTATGCAGATATCCTGGGACATTGATGTTGTATTCTGCAACCCAGATCCATTCTTTGCTCCCCGAAAAACCACTATGTCCGAATATATTACTAGGATCAGGTTCTCCTACGGTATGATCTTTACCAACATAATTCACGGAAGAATTAAAAGCAGTTAAACTATGAACTCCTGCTGCCAAATCTAGTGCCTGCTTTGAAGTCGCTGCTGCGGCTGCATATTGTTTAGAATAAAGTTCAACTCTTGCTTTCAACATTAAGGCTGCAATACGCGATGCACGTACATTTCCGAACTGCGATTGTGATATCGGAAGCTGAGGGGCAACTGCTCCAAGTTCTTCAATAATGAATTGCTGAATTTCTGTAATAGATGTTCTTGGAACATTTGCATTATCAAGTGTTACTGTTGATTTTACCAATGGAACGCCCCCATACAGCTCAATCAGTTGAGAATAGCAATAGGCACGAATAAATCTTAATTCTGAACCAAGCTCTGTCTTTTGTGCTTCGGTAAGCCCCGGAATATCATTTAATCTATCTAATACGGCATGACATCTTGCAATCGTCTTATAATGAATTTCCCAAGGTTTTATAGCTAGTGCATTGGTAGTGGTGATAGAACTTGTAATAGGAGAGGTGTAGTTGGTTCCCGGTCTTGCGTATCCGATATCAGTGATATTATCCATCACATGCCAAATAGGTGTACTGGCTGCATCTAAAGTGCTTAAATTTCTATATGCGGCAAAAAGTCCCATTTTTCCTTCCTCGTAGGAAGCCGGAAAAGTTCCTGATGTGGGACCGTTTAGAGGTTGTAAATCCATATCGGCGCTTGTACACGCAGTGATGATGAATAATAACGATATTTTTATAAGGTTTTTCATTGTTTTGTAATTAGAATTTAACATCAATACCGAAAGAGAATGTTTTTACTTGCGGATAATAGTTTCCGCCTCCCAAGGAAACACCATCGGTACTTCCTGCGTTATAATTTATTTCAGGGTCATATCCTTCGTAGAATTTTGTAAAAGTCAATAGGTTTTGACCATTGAGATAAATGTAAACACTCGTCAGGAATGTATTGTCAATAAAGGATTTTGGCAGTTCATAGCCAATCTGTACATTTTTGAGACGGGTGTAAGCAGCGCTTCTCATCCACATGGTGGAGTTTTGTGTATTATTGGTAGAGGTGAGGGAAACACGTGGATATTTGGCATCAGTGTTTTCAGGAGTCCAGTAATCAAGCTGCCAAGGTTTCACCGCACTTGAGTTAACTGTAGGAATTGAGTAATGTGAATCTAAGTAACCATCGGCTTTTCCGACTCCCTGAATCAATGCTGACAATCTGAAACCTCTCCAGGAAAATCCCATATTGAAACCATACGTATATCGGGGAACTGTACTTCCGATGATAGCCCTGTCGGCATCTGTAATTTTTCCATCCCCAATCGGATTACCATTAGCATCAAAAGCTCCGGCAATATCTTTGTATCTGATATCTCCCGGTTTTAAAGTTCCAAACTGTGTAGGACCTGCATCAATTTCTGCCTGATTTTGATATAAACCGTCAGCAATAAATCCATAGATAGAATTTACAGAGGAGCCCACTTGCTGGCGAAGTAATGTCCCCGAAGACTGACCTTTCATATCAAGGATTTTATTATTGACATCGGAAAGATTGAAGCCCAGATTCATTTTAAAATCTCCCCATTTTTCATTGTATTGTGCGCTGATTTCCCAACCTTTGTTGCTTACTGTTGCAGCATTTTGTATCGGAGGTTCTAAACCTGTAAGTTGAGAGGTGTTTAATCGTAAAAGAATTCCGTCAGTTTTTTTATCATACATATCAAAGGTTAAGTCTAATTTTTTCCATAAGGATACATCAAGACCAACTCCGGACATCGTGGTTTCTTCCCATTTTAAATCAGGATTAGACATGATCAATTGCTGTATCGTTTGATATACCTGTCCGTTCATAGAAGTACTTCCCAATGATAGCGGTTCTGAAAAAGGATAATAAGAAGAGCTGATATTCTGATTTCCTAATTTTCCCCATGAACCTCTTAATTTCAATTGGCTGATGGTTCCTTTTAGATTTTCGAAAAAGTTTTCTCTTGAAACTACCCAACCCGCAGAAAATGATGGGAAAACTGCCCAACGATTTTTACCAATAAATCTTGAAGTTCCATCGTACCTCATGTTGGCTTCAAATAAATATTTTTGGTTGTAATTGTAATTGAATCTACCAAAAGCAGAAACTAATAACCATTCATATTCTGAACCTCCATTATCTTTCGTTTCATTGTCTGCACCGGCATCTAAGACTTCGTAATTATCATAGAGAAAATCTCTTCTATAGCCGGATAATATTTTTTCATCATAGGTTTCTCTTGAAGCCCCGGCAAGAAGTTCAAAACTGTGCTTTCCAAATTCTTTTTTTGCATTTGCCTGAAACTGGTATGTCCCATAAAACTGTCGTCTTGCAGATTCTGTAAGTTCAGTGAAAGTATTGGCTGCACCGGCTTCAGTTCCGTCTTCATAATAGGTATTTACACTTTTTCTGAAAAGATGGATATTGGTAGTGACATATCTTGGAGCGACAAGTCCTTTTAAGGTTAACCAACTCGTAGGTTGGTAGGAAACATTTAAATTTCCAAAAAATTCCAGATTATTTTGCTTGCGATTTCCTCCGTCTTCGATGAAACCCACCGGATTTATTTTTACCCATCCATCAGAATAGTTACTTCCATAATAGATGGGAATGTTGGTGGGCATTCTCCCAAGATAATTCCATATCGTGGCTTCGTCAGCAATTTGTTTTCTGTCTTTGTTGACTACCGATAAATCTAATTTGATATTCCACTGATCATTTGGGGTAATATCCATATTATTACGGAAAGTAAACCTTGTAAAATCGGTGTTTTTTATAATCCCTTCCTGCTTTGCATATCCAAATGATGGAGTTACACTTATAATTCCTGATTTTGCCGACAGTGAAAAATAATGATCCTGTAAATATCCGCTTCCCTGAAGAATAGCCTTTTGCCAGTCATAGTTGTTCGGGTTTTTATTATAAGCGGTTAAAAAAGCATTGATTGCTTCGTCACTGTAGATCTTGGTACCGTTGTCATTCATACTCGCATCGTTAAACACCTTCATGTAGGTAAGGCCATCGGTAACTTTTGGGATTGCCGTAGCCATTTGCCATCCTGTATATACTCTGTATTGTGCAGTAAGCTTATTCCCTTTAGCACGTTTTGTGGTCACGAGAATAACTCCATTAGCTGCTCTTGAACCATAGATTGCAGAAGAAGCGGCATCTTTAAGAACAGAGATAGACTCAATCATATTAACATCAATATCGTTCATATTTCCTGCAACACCGTCAATAATCACAAGCGGATTGCTGTCAGATCCTCCGAAACTGTTGATCCCTCTGATTCTGATATTTCCGGCATCACCACCGGGAGCTCCTGTTTGTGTAGTAACCGTAACACCTGCTGCAAGACCCTGTAAAGCATTTCCTGCAGATAATACGGGCTGCCCTTCGGTTACTGAACCTTTTACAACAGATACCGAACCTGTTATTATTGATTTCTTTTGGGTGCCATATCCAACAACCACTACCTCTTCTATTTTTTTCTCCTGCTGGTTCAGAGTATCTTTTATCGGTTGTACATTATTTTCAACAAAAGAAGTACTGGCTGATTTTCTTAGAGTTATCGTATTATTCTGAATTTGATAATCTAATGGAATACTCTTTTTTAAATATTCTAAACTTTGCTGTAATGAAGAGTAGTTGATTTTGCTCTCATCTACCCAAATATTTCTAAAATCTGAAGCAGAATAAAAAAACTTAGTTTTGGTTGATTTTTCTAATTTTTTAATGATCTGGACAAGAGGAACCTGCTTTTGAGTATTGGTTACAGGCACATTAGCCTGGGTTTGTGCATAATTATACACCGGTAACCCTACAGCTACGAGTAAAGCAATAGAAATTGCAGTTTTTTTCATAAATTTGATGAGTTAATTATTATTCTTTAGCGAATTTTGAATTAATACAAGCACTGATAACGCCACATTATTAGTGCTGTTTTATTTTAATAGAGAATTATTTCTTGGTCATTGTTGAATGTTGTTTTTAGGTTAAAAGGATAATTTATAATCGAAAGAATTTCTTTAAGATTTCCTGAAAAAGAACCCGATACTTGATTTTTAGCAATTTTTCGAGGATAGGTAATATGAGTTCCATAGGTGTTTTCTATTTCAGCGATGGCATCTTCGAAGGTTGTATTTTCAAAGGTGAAAGATTTTGCCGTGCTCACTGCATAATAATGGAAATCACTTTTGGTAGGAGAAGTGCTCCAGTTCTCATGTGGCAGAAGATAAGTGAGCTTCCCCTTGTGTTCTATTTTTACTTTTCCCTCAAGCAGCTTTACCTTTTTTTCATCCGATTGCTGATCGACCGAAAACTTTGTTCCCAATACTTCAACACTAAAATCACCTGCATTGACGATGAAAGGTTTGGATTTATCTTTAGCAATAGAAAAGAAACCTTTCCCTTGAAATGTTACATTTCTGGAGCGTTCTCCAAAATCTTTACTTAGCGATAATGTACTATGAGGTTCTAAAGTAATCATACTATTATCTGATAATCTGAAAGTCTTAGATGACTCATTTGCTCGCAACACAAGTACTGTTAACTCACCTTTCGTTTCTTTTAAAGTAACATCTTCATAGAAAAACAGTATCCCAAACAAAGGCAGCAAAATAGCAGCAACAGCACTCCAATAATATTTTTGCCTACGTTCTCTTCTGATTTTTCCTTCTAGTCCTCTCCATATTCTGGAATCTGTTGCAGAATCCATTTCCTGTTTTTCAGTAGAGACAGTCTTCCAGGTTTTTTCAAAATGTTTTTGAGAATCTTTCATACAATTATATTTACGCAGTAATATAAAAATATCCACCCCGAAGAGGTGGATTTAATGATTTGTTTACATGAGTTAATATTTCGTTAAAATAGATTTAGATTGGCCTTTATGTATCGGATTACTTTATTGACCTGTTTTTCTACAGCTGTTTTTGAGATATTATTTTCTTTTGCGATCTGAGAATAACTTATTTTTTCCAGTTTATTTTTATAGAAAAAAGTTTTGCTTCTTTCCGGAAGTTCTTCCATCAGAATCTCTATTTTTTTCAATTGTTCATCTTTAAATTCATGATCTCCCTTTTCTGGATCGGCTTCATCTTTTATCAAACTTTCATCAGTGTAAGAGAAAAGTATTTTATTCTTTCTGTAATAATTGGAAACTTCCTGTTGAGCGGTTTTAAAGATGATAGCTTCTAACGTTTGCGGATTTTTCAGAGAGGAAGAATGTTTCCAAAGATGTACAAAAATCTCCTGAACAACATCTTCAGCATCTTCCATAGTTGAAATATACTTTTTAACAAAAAAGTATACTTGATGTTTGTAATCTAAATATATTTTTTTAAAATGTTCCATTATAAGAACCGAACGGTTTCAGTAAGTCGCAAAAATACTCAATTCGAATTGAGGTAATATCAAATATATATTAATTTTAATCTATGTGTAAATCGTCAGCAAAAAGTAGACATTATATAGTATAAAAGTTAAGGAGTGTTTTCAAAAAAAGAATTACATTTAATTATGGAAACACCTAAAAAGAAAAGTTCCGAAAAATTCGTTAAAGACATCCGTAAAAATACAAGGAGGATCTTCACAGCCGAGCAGAAAATTTTGATTGTAATGGAAGGGCTTTGTGCAGAAACTTCTGTAGCAGAACTATGCCGACAGCATAGTATTGCGCAATCTCAGTTTTATTCATGGAACAAAGAATTTATGGAAGCCGGTAAAAAACGGCTCAATGGCGATGTTATTAGAGAAGCAACGAGTGATGAAGTGTCGGATTTGAAGAAAGAGAATGCCCGCCTGAAAGAGATGGTTGCGGATTTGGTTCTGCGCTATGACATTGTGAAAAAAAGCTTAGACATGCTGGATTAACCCATAAATACAGAAAGTTTATGAGATTATCAGCAAGTGAGAAATACGAAATTATTCAAGAAGTTACTACGAGTGAAATTGGTGTAAAACAAACCTTGGAAAGCTTTGGGATTGCAAGAAGTACTTTCTATAAGTGGTATCAGAAATACCTTGAAAACGGCTACGATGGCTTGGAAACATCCAAAAAACATCTAAAAGACAATGGAATAGCATTCCGGAAGAACAAAAAGATTTGGTAGTAGAAATCGCTTTGGAAGATACAGAACTTTCCTCAAGAGAACTGGCGCACAAAATTACCGATGAACAAGGTATTTTCATCTCAGAATCCAGTGTTTACAGGATTTTGAAGCAACGGGATTTAATCCCTGCACCGAATCATTTTTTACTTTCAGCAGCAAATGAATTTAAGGATAAGACAGAATTTGTGCATCAAATGTGGCAGACAGATTTCACTTATTTTAAAGTGATTGGTTGGGGTTGGTACTATCTGAGCACTGTTTTAGACGACTACAGCAGGTATATCATCCACTGGGAGCTATGCGATTCGATGAAGGCCGAAGATGTGAAAAGAACAGTAAATACAGCGATTGAAAAAGCAAAATTAAAGTCTAAAGCCAAACCGAAATTACTCTCAGACAATGGTTCCTGCTACATATCAAACGAACTCAGAACCTACCTGAAAGAAGATTTAAAGATGAAGCAGGTTCACGGAAGACCGATGCATCCGCAAACCCAAGGGAAAATAGAACGATACCACAGAACGATGAAAAACGTGGTAAAACTCAATCACTTCTATCATCCATGATGTTTGTAATTAAATGTTAGAAAATGTTTGAGAATGTTTTAAAATGGTAAATCGTCATCTTCCTCCTTTTTCTCTGAGGTAGATTTTTCGGATTTAACTCTTTCCGATTTAGTACTGTTTTTAGAAGCCGTTTGAGTAGCACCTGATTTTTCAGCTCCTCCATGAACTTTGATTTGTGAAGTATGAAAATTTAATCCTGCGTGTGCTTGCCCGTCTTTTCCTATCCATGCACTTGTGTAGGCTCTTCCGCTCAATTCTACTAATGCACCTTTGGTAAGAATTTCAGCTACTTTTGGCGAAATCCAGTAAGAGCAATCAAAGTAGGTGGTTTGCTCGATTCTTTCGCCTTGTTTATTGCGATAATTGTCATTGGTAGCAATTGAAAAATTGACTACTTGTTTTTTGTTTGACAGCGTGCGTACTTCTGCATCTCTTGTCAGTCTTCCGATAATGTTCATAACATTGCTTTTTAAAATTGTACATTTTGATTTGTTCACGATCTTTTCTCCGTCCTTTCCCTGAAAGCCCCTTGGGCTTCGCTAAATATTTTTCAAAAGAAAAACCGGAAAAAAGAAAGCAGATAATCTTACAGGGCAATAGGAAAAGCCAAAAGGAAACGGAATAATTGGAGGGTACCTTTAGGGAGGAAACCGTTTATGCCGTAGTCTTTTGGCTGGAATGTGTGATGGATGACCGATATACCTTAGCTGCCTTTTTATCGGTTACATTTGAGAAATTGTTTTACTACAATATTTGTATCAATATAGTTGTAGAATTTGCTTTATGTTTTTTTATAGATTTTGGTGAACTCTTACTTTATAAGAAATTATCATTTAAAATCAGTAGAATAATAAAGCCAATTCATGACTTACAAAGAAGTATAAATGAAGTGATAATGTTGCTCCGTAAATTACAATTATTGAGTTACAATTCTCAATAAGATTATCATGAAGAGAGAGAGAGCAAAGAAGCAAACTGCCCAAAAAATTAAAATCGATACATACATTCCGTCAATACAGTTAAAAAAGATTCCATCTGAAAGAGCTTTACAGTTATTAAATAAAGCTGGTTACGAGGTGAATCAAGAAGAATCAGAAGAAATTATGGAATTTTTATATACTATTGTAAAACTTACTTTAAAAGAATTTTTTGCAGCTGATTGATAATTTGTATCTTAGCTATATATCGGAATGATGAATTTCTATGGCATCACCTATCCTTTGATGCTTTCTAAATCTAAATTTTAACGAAATCAATACAATTATGGATATTGCAGATTTGTATATAAGGGTATCAACCGATGAACAAGCTGAGAAAGGTTATTCCCAAAGAGACCAAGATGAACGATTAAGAAAATATTGTGCTAATCACAATATAGTTATTAATAGGGTTATTTATGAAGATCACTCAGCTAAGAGTTTTGAACGTCCAGAATGGAAAAAGTATCTCATTGAAATTAAAAAAAAGAGTCATAAAAGCAGTTTGGTTCTATTCACTAAGTGGGATCGATTCAGTCGCAATACTGGCGATGCATACCAAATGATAAGTTTGCTTCAAAAAAATCACATTATTCCTCAAGCTATTGAACAGCCCTTGGATATGTCTGTTCCTGAAAATAAACTAATGTTGGCAATATACCTTTCAACTCCTGAGGTAGAAAACGACCGAAGAGCCTTGAATACTTTCCACGGAATGCGAAGAGCAAAAAAAGAGGGGCGATTGATGGGAATTGCACCTTACGGATATATCAACAGAAGTCAGGAAGACGGTAAAAAGTATATTGCTATAAAAGAACCGGAGGCATCAAATATCATCTGGGCGTTTAATGAGATTTCGAAAGGACATATTCCGGCTGACCACGTGAGACTGCAAATGAATAAAAGGGAAGGAATTTCCATGTCACGAAGTGCATTTGCGAAAGCAATGAGAAACCCTGTGTATTGCGGTAAAATTTATATCGAGGACTATAAGCAGGAAGAAGCTTACTATACTGATGGAAAACATGAAGCACTTGTAAGTGAAAAACTGTTTTATCAAGTTCAACAGATAATGGACAAGAAAAGGAAAGTGGAGGGACCTGGTGGAAGGGTTCTGGGTAATGAGAGGTTTCCACTTCGGGGGCTTCTTATTTGTCCAAGATGTGGAAAGAATCTTACCGCGAGTGGCGCCAAAGGGAAGTCAAAAACTTATTACTATTATCACTGTCATTACAAGTGTGGTTTTAGATTTGACTCTGATAAATTAAATGAACTATTTGAAAAGGAAATCTCAAAATTAGAATACAATCCAATCATCAAAGACTTGATGAAAGAAATACTCTTAGACAATTATAAACAATTCACTTTTGATATTGATTCGAAAAGAAAATCTATTTCAAAAGAGATTAGCTTGCTTCATGAAAAAGTTACCAATGCGAGAGATAAATATCTTTCTGATAAATTGGATGAAGAGGATTACAAAGAGGTAAAAATGCTCACAAAAACCCAAATCGAACAGTTAGAATTGGAACTTCAATACATTGTTGCAGAAAGCAAGGAACTTGATATCAAGACAAAAATAGAAAATGCGCTGGATTCCATGGAAAATCTCTCAAACCTTTATCAGCAGGGCGATCTTCAAACAAAAAGGACGATAGGGTGTTTGATATTTCCAAAAAAAGTCGAATTTGACGGAAAAAGTTTTCAAACACCTAAAATGAATATTGTTGCTCAGTGTATCTATCAGTATAACAATGGTTTAGGATATAAAAAAACCGACATAAGCGAGTGAAAACTGCAAATGTCGGTCTAGTGACCTCGACAGGATTCAAACCTGTAACCTTCTGAGCCGTAATCAGATGCGCTATTCAGTTGCGCCACGAGGCCGTTGTTTCCTTGTTGTTTAAAGGTTTGCAAATATAGCACTTTTTTCTTTTCTTTGAAAGATGAAAGCAAAAAATTTACTGTTTATCGCATTTTTCACGCTAATCACCTGTAAAAGAGAACCAAAAATTTCGTCTGCAGATGCTGTTTTAATCTCCAATCGGGTGGAGTTTAAAGAAGATATCAAGTCTTTACAGATAAAATCGGGAAATTATACCTATAATTTCAAAGCAGATCAACTGCCATTCAGGAAAATTATTTTATTAAATGCCAGTTTGGCGGGATATTTTTCAGAGTTGGATGCTGAAAATATAATTATTGGTGTTTCGAGCCCGGAATATATTTATTCAGATAAAATTCAGAGCTTGGTAAAAGATGGAAAGATTCAGAATATAGGAAGCGATCAGAAATATGATGTTGAAAAAATCATTTCTTTAAAGCCGGATGCTATTTTCACCAATTATATTGCGAGTTTTCAAAATACCTATGAATTACTGAAGAATAATGGAATTCAGGTTGTTTTTCTTGATGAATATCTTGAACAGAAACCTTTAGAGAAAACGGCTTATATTAAACTGTTCGGAAAACTTTTGGGTAAAGACCAGGAAGCAGAGGCGAAGTTTAATGAAATTGAGAAAAATTACAATGATTTAAAAGAATTGGCTTTAAAGTCTACAGTAAAACCAACGGTTCTCGCGAATGAAATGTATGGCGATGTCTGGTATCTTCCCGGAGGAAAAACTTCGGTAGCCAATTATATTTCAGATGCCAATGCCAATTATATTTTAAAAGATAATTCAGATGAAAAAGCGGTAACGATGAGCTTTGAAGAGGTTTTTGCTAAATCAGGAAATGTTCAGTTTTGGGTAAATGCTGGAAATCATGTCTCTAAGAAAGAAATGCTGAATATTAATCCTTTTTACGAAAAATTAGAAGTTTTCAATAAAGGAAAGGTCTATGGAATTACAGGGAAAGAAAAAGATAAGGCCAATGATTTCTTTGAAAGCGGTGTGGTAAGGGCTGATTGGGTTTTAAAAGATTATATTAAGATCTTTCACTCCGAACTTTTACCCGAGTATCAGTTAACCTACATGAAAGAATTGCAATAAATCAAAGGATTTCCTTATTTTTGCTATTCCTTTTTACAGAATGTTATGTGGAAAAAAATTAAACAGTTTATCTTCATTATCCTTATACTGAATGTAGTGTTCATCGTATGGGGAAGGTTTTTCAATCCTCCTATTACCCTTACTCAGATCGGAGGTCTGTTTGAATATGGAAAACTTCACAGGGATTATATTTCTTATGATGAGATGGGAAATAATGTGAAAAAAGCCGTTATCGCGTCTGAAGATCAAAAGTTTTTTATTCATGATGGTTTTGACTATACCGCTATCGAAAAGGCGATGAAAAACAATGAGAAAGGAAAAAAACTGCGTGGTGGAAGTACGATTTCCCAGCAAACGGCAAAAAATGTTTTTCTCTGGCAGGGCAGAAGCTGGGTGAGAAAAGGGCTGGAGGCTGTTTATACATTCATTATCGAAAAGGTGTGGAGTAAGGATATTATTTTGGAAAGATATCTTAATTCAATTGAAATGGGACAGGGCGTTTTTGGTATTGAGGCAGCATCACAGTATTATTTTAATAAGTCATCAAAGGATCTTACGACTTCAGAAGCTGCATGGATAGCTGCTGTGTTGCCTAATCCAAAGAAATATGATCCCAAAAATCCATCGGCCTATCTTAGAAAGAAACATAATTGGATCATGAGACAGATGAGGAATGTGAGTTTGAAATAGTATCTTTGTACCAATGAAATTTTTTAATTCCGGTACCCATTTTCAATCTGTTCTTAAAAAATACTTTTCTTTTAGGAACGAAACGTCTTCACTAGAGCCTTTAGCTGAATTTTTAGAGTCTATAAAAGAAAGCGATTTTACAGAGGTGCTTAATTTTTTTAGAGAAAATCAGGAAACTACTGAAAATTTTAAATATTATATTCATCATATTTTCGAGGGAAAACCATTTAATTTATCGTTAACAGAAGCTAATATTTTATCTGAAAATGCTTTTTTTCCTGAATTAAAAAAAAGAGTTTTAAATAAAATTCTTCCACCGGTTGTTAATGAGAAAACAGTTTGGTATCTCATTGATAATGTTAGTTTAAGGCCAAAAAAAGATTTAAAATATCTTCATAATCTTCCTGAAAACGAAATCAATGAGTTTTTTAAAATTGCTGGAATTTCTGATTTTATTTTAAAACCTAATGTCAAGAGAGAGATGCTTTTCGCAATGAATATCCTTTCCTGGCGCGTGACAGGTGCTGCCATGGAAGTGGAAGTGGTGAGAATGGCTCCTGAGTACAAAAATTTTGACAACCCTTTTTTAGCTTTACAAAATGAACTTGAGGATTTGGCTGAAGAATGTAAATTAAATCCTGAAATTCAGTTAAATTCCAAAGACAGCAGATATAAACAGATTAAAATTTATATTGAGCAGTCTCTGGATTTTGTTAGTATTGCCTTTAAAAACTCCTCTAAGTATGGTATTTCCGGGAAGATTAATCAGTCTCTTCTCAAAATCCGGCAGCAGCTGCAGCGTATTTTTGAAATCGCTCAGCTCCTTGTAATTGACGATGAACAAGACGTTTTAATTAAATCAAAACAGTTAATATTTAATGTATTAAGTTACAAATCCCATCGAAATAATATCTCAGAGCTAATCAATGACAGTACAAGATTAATCTCACATCTCATCACAAACCATACCGCAGAAACAGGAACACACTATATAACGTCTACGAGGAAAGAATATATGACGATGTTCTATAAAGCCAGTGGTGGCGGGATTATTGTAGGTGCCTTGTGCGTTCTGAAAATGCTGTACGGCTATATTCCGGGAAGTGATTTCTCCCATGCCTTTCTATATTCTATGAATTATGCCATGGGCTTTGTAATGATCTATCTGATGGGTTTTACATTGGCAACCAAGCAGCCTGCAATGACAGCGGCGACCATGACGAAGATACTGTCTGAAGAGGGCAATAATCGGAGCAATTACGTTGAGTTTGCTCATTTGGTCTCGAAATTATTCCGAAGCCAATTTATTGCATTCGTGGGTAATGTTGTACTGTCATTTCCTATTGCTTTGTTAATAATTTACGGTCTGGATGTGTTCTTTTCACAGAATCTGGCGGTCGATCGGTCGGATAAATTATTAATGGATCTGGATCCTTTTAAATCTAAGGCAATTTTACACGCAAGTATTGCCGGTTTTTATCTTTTCATTTCAGGAATTATTTCAGGTAATATTGGGAATAACTCCGTTTTTTATCAGATTCCGGAGCGTATTGCAAAAAACTTTTCGATACGAAGGGTTTTGGGTAAAAAGTTTGCGAAAGGGCTGTCTAAGTATTATGCTAAGAACTGGCCCGGAATTGTTTCTAATTTCTGGTTTGGGGTTTTTCTGGGGGCAACCGCTCCGATAGGTTTATTTTTCGGTTTAGATCTGGATATCCGTCACATCACATTTGCAGCAGGTAATTTTGCCATCGGACTTTATGGAAAAGATTTTTCTGTCGATTCTTATACTTTTTGGTTATCATTCATAACCGTTTTCCTTATTGGATTCTTCAACTTTTTGGTAAGTTTTACCTTATCGATGTTTTTAGCATTCCGATCAAGAAAACTGAATTTTGGACAGGTAAGTATGATTTATAAAGAAATTTTCAAATATTTCGTCAAGCATCCGCTGAAATTTTTCTTTCCGCTCCGTTCGGGATTAGACAAAAAAGCAGACGCTTTGATGAGCAGTACGATGACTACAAAATCAGGAGATCATTAAATTTTTCCTCTCCGAATTTTGCCTGAAACTTTCTCAGATAGAAACTTTTACGCATCTGAAAATCATGTTTTAACAAAGGAGAATCGATTTTAATAATGATGCATTTATTTTCAATGTTTACCGTTTTTATCTCACGAAAAAGGCTTTCATCCAAATATTCTTCAAGAAAGTCTTTGATTTCGAATGCAACCAATTTTCCTTCAAATCCGTAGATTTTGGCGAAAGATTTTACCAATTCCGAAGATTGGTATTCACGTTTTTTCTTCTTCATTTTAAATTTCAAAAATTATGCTTTCCTCATTAATTTTTTTCACAACACTTTCTGTTCGTTCGCGATGGGTATCGGTAATAAAAATTTGTCCGAAGTTTTCCTGATTCACCAGCTCTATCAATTGTGAAACCCTTGTATCATCCAGCTTATCAAAAATATCATCCAAAAGAAGAATAGGTATTTTGTTTGTCAGCTCTTTTACAAGACTCATTTGAGCCAGTTTTAATGAAATTAAAAAAGATTTCTGCTGTCCCTGAGAACCAATTTTCTTTATTAAAATAGCATCCATTTCAAATAAAAGATCATCTTTATGAATTCCTTTGGAAGTGTAAGTCAGCATTCTGTCTTTTTCTAGGCTTTCTGCTAAAAGATCATTAAATTTTTTTTCAGGTTGAGCAAAATCAAAACCTTCAAGCAGATGAGATTCATAAATGACAGAAACCGTTTCTTTGCCACCGGAAATAATTCCGTAAAAATTCTGAACAATAGGATTTAATTTTTCAACAAAAATTCTTCTTTTTTCAAAAATTTTAGTTCCAAATTTCGTAATAGGATCATTGTAAATATCTAAAGAATCTTTATCCCAAACTCTATTTTTAGCGAAATATTTTAACAAAGCATTTCTCTGCTGAATGGTTTTTTGATATTGAATTAAATTAAAAAGATATTCAGAATCTGTCTGAGAGATCATCGAATCTAAAAACTTTCTCCTGCTTTCCCCGGAATCTGAAATAAGATTAGAATCATAAGGTGAGATCATGACACTGGGCAAATAGCCAATGTGGTCGGCAAGGCGATCGTAGCTTTTATCATTTTTTTTAATGACTTTTTTTGCTTCTTTCGGCTGTGTTATCCTTATGATATCTTCGCTTTCTTCGTTTTGAATTTCAGCGCTAATCGTGAAAAAATCTTCTTCATTTTTGATGTTGTTGAGGTCGGTATTTCCCAGAAAACTTTTTCCTACTGAAAGATAGTGCAGCGCATCAAGAATATTGGTTTTCCCTGCGCCATTATTTCCCACAAAACAATTGATTTGCGGAGAAAAGTCGAATTTTTTTTCAGAATGGTTTTTGAAATTATAAAGGGAAAGATTCTTGATTTTCATTTGTCAAAAATACTTCATTATTGCTAAAAATAAAAAGGGAAGTGCAGAACAGCTTTCCACTCCAAAAGAGAAGTAACTGTCATCTCTTTCATTTTCAGAGAAGTAAATTAAAATATAAGTGACAATACTTGATAAAAAAAATGCAATTGAATAATTTAAATCTAAATAAAAAATCGATAGAATATTACTCACAAAAATAAGCAAATAGGCAATATGCTTCGTATTTTGAACTCCAATAAGCATCGGAAAGGTCTGAACTGTATCACTTTTCATGTCCCGAATATCGAAAGGTAAAACCAGTGCGGTGATGAAGAAAAAACTAATCAAAAAAATCGAAAGATTAAATTCCGGCAACGTAAGCCAGCAATTCACCAATGCCCAAACCAAACCTACATAGAATACTTTCAGAAAAGGGATTTTTCGGATATAAACATCGAGAAAAAAACTGTTATACAAAAGTCCTAAAACAACGATAATAAACCATTTCAGAAGCCTGATTTCATTATGGTTATGATAAATTAAAAGTGCAGAAATAATTCCACCAATAGCATTTAAGATTAAAATTTTAAAGAAATGCCTGGTATATTGATATTTTGTATACAGATAACCACTGAAATACGTGATGAAAATTAAAAAAAACGTAGGGTAACGGAATGTGTTTTGCTCTTCCATGAAAAACACTGCAAAAAGAGTCCCCATTAAGGATACGTAAAGTTGACTATCGATAACGGATTTTTTCAGTATTTTTAAAACGTTCATTTATCAAAATTAATACCTATGAAAAACATCTGCAAATGTGTTTTATTATTTTTTCTATTTTCCTGTAGTTTTTTTTATTCTCAAAACTATTATGAGGATCAATGGAAAAAAATTGCTGAAGGCTACCACAATGGAGATGTGAAATCTAATCTACCAATTATTATTGAAATTCAGAATAAAGCTATTAAAGAAAAAAATGCTGTACAGCTTATTCGAGCTCTGAAAACTGAATTTACAATTTATAAAGAAACTAAAGACGATCCGAAAAATGATTATGCATCTGACTTTTTTACGAAAATACAAGAGGCAGAAAAAAGGATGGGTAAAAATGATCTTTTACTTTTCAAAGTTCTTGAAATTGAGTTTTTTGAGGATTATTTTAATACAAAAAAGTGGGAAATTCAAAAAAGAACGAATCTTAACGAAGGAGATATTTCAAAAATAGAATCGTGGACCAAACTGGATTTTAAAAATTTCTATATCCAAAGGTTTAAAGAGCTTTCAAATATTGATCATAAACTAAAAAAAGTTAGTTTGGAAAAATATAAAGAAGCTTTTAAAAGCGAAAGCGATTTTGAGTTTTTTCCTACGCTTTATGATTGGAAGATGAAGAAAAATATAGATTTTTTAAAGGAAAATTATATTTTCACTGAAGATGAATTAAAAGCAAATAAGACAATTATTTCTACATTATATCAGAATTTAATTGATTCTAATGATAATAATCCTAAACTCTATTTTCAACATCAAAAACTTATTTCTGAAAGTTCGGGAGAGGATAAGGAAGATTTTATTAATCAACAGATTTCTTTAATCAACTCACCTTTGAAAGCAGATTATAAGATCTTAATCACTAAAGATGTTGTAGATTTTTTTAACCGTAAATCAAAGTTTCTGGAGTCTGTGCAACTTATTGATAAGATGAAACTGGAATATCCGAATTCTAAATTTCTAAGTAACATTATTTCGCAGGAAAATACAATAAAAGCGCCTTTTGTAGAGCTCACTTATGATGTTCACAACTTACCTGAAAAACCAATTCATATTGTTGCCAAGCATAAAAATGCGGATCGTTTTACAGTTAAAATTTACAAGGTTAATGATTTTAAGAATAATCTTGAAGATTTAGAAAAACTTAATTATAAAGATTTTTTTGATAAAATTAATAAAACCCTCGTACGGACGGATATTTTTTCTTTGCCAAATAAAAAGGATTACAAAACATATACAACTTCTTTAGCAATGAATCCGCTTCAGAAAGGGCTTTATATTGCAGAATATATTAACGGTGAAGATGTTTCTAGATTTTTAATTATCGCGACTTCTTCAAGGGTGATTTATGATCAGAGTAAAAATTATATTTTGCTTTCAAGGGAAAATGGCGAAATAAAACCAAATACAAAATTACAGCAGTATGGTTTTAGAGATTATTCGAATGTGAGTGAAACTGAAATTCTTATTAAAACAGATAATTTTGCAAGATTTGCTCCGAAGGTTGATCACTATAGCCGTACAGAACTTCTTTATGAACCAGATTCTAATGATTTTAATCTATTGAATAATGATTACGAATGGAATCATGATTATAGAGATGAACGTCCTTTAAGTCAGATTTTTTTAGACAGACAAATTTACAGACCCGGCCAAACGGTTCATTTTAAAGTCATTTCAACGTATCCTGATTTTGAAAAAAAACGAGATGCCTTGATTGTTGATAATGAACAGGAAATTACTTTATATGACGCGAACAGACAGGCTATTTCTACTCAAAAGCTTAAAACTAACTCATTTGGTTCTTACAGTGGAACTTTTGTGCTTCCGAAGGATAAAATGAATGGCCAATTCAGTTTAAGTACATCCGGAAGACATGATATAAGAGATTTGTATGGTACAAAATATTTTTCTGTAGAAGAATACAAACGTCCGAAATTTGAAATTGTTTTTGATACCATTAAAAGTGATTATAAATATGGCGAAACTATTGAACTGAAGGGGAAAGCGCTTACCTTTTCAGGCATTCCCCTGAATAATGCTGTTGTAAATTATGAGATTAAGAGAGAGAATATCCGTAAAAGATACTTTTGGTGGTATGAAGATATTTACAACAATTACAATCCGATTCTAGGAAAAGCAGAGACCAACGAAAAGGGAGAATTTATTATTAAAATTGATCTTAAAAAAGATGAGAATAAAGAAGGTATTCAAATCGATGGTTATACAATAAAAGCAAGTATTACGGATATTAACGGAGAAACACAATCAGCCGCGACGGATGTCAATGTAGCTTCCATTTCGCATTATCTGGAGGCTGAACAAATTAAAGAAACTTCTGCTGAAAATGAGGTAAAACTGAATGTCTCAACATTCAATTATAACGGGATTGCTTTAGATAAAAGTTATAAAGTAAAACTTATTCAGCTTAAGCAACCTGAAAGAGTCTTGAGGAATAATTTTAAGAAGAATATTCAGGATCTTCCAAAACTTTCAAAAGAAGAATTTTTAAGCAAATTTCCTCATGACCGATATGATAAATTTGAAGATCAGAAATATTGGGAAACTTTAAAAACTATTATTGATGGTACTAAAAAAGGAAAAGAATTAAATCTTGGCAAATTAGAAGCGGGAACCTACCGATTGCTTATTTATAATATTGAAGGGAAAGATTCCATCAAAGCAGAACAGGATTTCAGTGTTTGGAGTAATAAAAGTCTGGGCAAAAATCAGTATCCATTTTTGAAAGTTGTGGAACCTAAAAAAGAAGTGCAGCGAGGCTCTTCGGTAACTTTGTATGCTTATTCTGCGATTCCTGATGCTACGGTAAATATTTATCTTCAGGATGGAACTGGAAAACCAAAGTTTGAAAGAAAAAAGTTTGTGAACGGATTTGCTTCTTTCACTTTTCCGGTTTCTCAAAATAAAGAAGTTGTAAAATATAATGTTCAGTTTGTCGTGGCTCACTATAACGACGTTCAGAATGAATATGCTGATATTTATGTAAAAAAGGATGAAGATCCATTAAAAATAGAATTAACGACTTTTCGGGATAAATTAGAGCCGAACTCCAAAGAAAAATGGAGTGTAAAAATCACAGGTAGAAATAAAGAAAAAGTTGTTGCGGAGGTTTTGGCGAATATGTATGATCAATCTTTAGACAAATTTGCTGTAAACAATTATAGATGGTCAACGATTTACTATCCACCAAATATTATAAAAGATTTTAATATTGAAAATTTTATTGAAAAAGAATACTGGTCGAAAAAAGTAAACTATCTTGAAAAAAGAATGGTTAGTGAACCAAAATTTAATTGGTTTGATGATGATGTTTTATATAATCTTTTAATAAAATATGGTTTAACCACAGATACTGATGGTGATGGGATTGATGATCGAAATGATGCTTGTCCTACTGTTCCCGGACTGCCTGAATATAATGGATGCCCTAAACCTAGAAAAGTTACCGCTGAAGAAGTTGAAAGTAGTTTTAAAAGTTCTAGAAATCGTTTTGCGAAATATGAAGATACTGATTATGACGGAGTTTTAGATAAAGATGATATTAAAAAACCAGGCGATAAGAAAGAAATTCTTGATGAGGTAAAAGCCCGCCAGAATCTAAATGAAACTGCATTTTTTTATCCGGATTTAAAAACAGACATCAACGAAAATGTAAGCTTTGAATTTACAACCCCGGAAGCATTAACAAAATGGAAGCTGATGTTTTTAGCACATACAAAAGATACCCGAGCAGCTACATTGGAAAAAGAAATTATTACGCAGAAAAAACTATCTGTAACCCCAAATTATCCAAGGTTTTTAAGAGAAGGAGACGAACTTGATTTTCAGGCTAAAATCTCCAATCTTACACAAGAAACATTAAAAGGTTCGGTCATTTTACAGATTTTGAATGCTGAAAATAATGAAGATATTACCTCTCAGTTTGGAATTAGCTCTTCTATGAAAGATTTTGACGTAAAGGAAACCGGAAATTCAGTGGTAAGCTGGAAAATAAAAACGCCTTATCATAAAGTCAGTTCAATTATTATAAAAGTAGTTGCAAAATCAGGGAAATATTCTGATGGCGAGCAGATTCCGGTTGCGGTTTTATCCAATACCATGCTTTTAACAGATTCCGTTCCGATTTTTGTAAAAGAAGGCGAAACGAAAACATTTAAAATAAATAATTTAGTTGATAATGTTTCTTCAACAGCTGTTAATTTCAGCAATACATTAGACCTAAAAACCAATCCTATTTGGGAAATTCTTTTTGCGCTTCCCGATTTAAGTGATAACCTTAATATCAGTTCAGATTCGCGTTTCAATACTTGGTTTGCCAACATTGTGGGAACAGAGGTTTTTAAAGCAAATCCCAGAATGAAAGCAGTTTTTGATGAATATAAATCTGAAGATCTTCTGAAAAGTAATCTTGAAAAAAATCAGGAATTGAAACAGGTTCTTTTAGAAGAAACGCCCTGGGTTTTACAATCGCGATCTGAAGAAGAAACAATGAATAAAGTAGCAAGACTTTTCGATGTGAATGCGATGAAAAATTCCATTAATTCCGATTGGGAAATTTTATTGCAGTATCAAAGTAGTGATGGAGGTTTTTCGTGGCTTCCGGGCTATAAAAGCAGTTATTCAGTGTCATTATATATTCTTAAAAATCTGGGTAAAATGAACGAATGGCTGAAAGAAGGAATTTCAGAATATCAAATGAAAGGTCAGAAAGAAATGGTTTCCAAACTAATCAATTATATTGACAAGGAATTGGATGTATATTGGAAAGAAAAAGAAGATAACCCGTGGAGTAATTTTGCTTTGGATTATTTAGATACCCGACGTTATTGGGAAAAAGAGTATCCGCTTGGTGAGAAAGGAGCAAGGCTGAAAAAAATTATTAAGGAACGTTCAGATACGTTTAAATTAACAGATCTTACTTTCTATGGAGTTCACAGGGCAGCGCTTATTTTTGACAGTTATGGTTTAAAAGTTGCATCAGAAAAATTAATTAATTATTTAAAAGAAACCTCCGTTTCCTCAGAAACACAAGGGGTATATTGGAAGAAAAACCTGAATGATTGGGGCTGGTACGAATCAAAAGCAGTTAATCATGCCGGAGCTATTCAAGCTCTGAATAAAATAACGCCCAAAGACGTTAATTTTATTGAAGAGGCAAAAGTTTGGCTGGCAACACAAAAGGAAAATAATTCGTGGGGAAACTCCAGAACAACAGCTGAAATTATTTACATTATGATGAATTTTGGAAAATCATGGACGACATCAGAAGCTGATAAAGCGACTGTAATCTGGGGCGGAAAAGAAGTTTCTCAGGATTCGAAAACGACAGGGTATCTGAAAAAGGTTGTAAAATCGGAGAAGATAAATCCTGGTTTAGGTGAAGTTACCGTTACAAAACCTGGTCCTGGAATTGTTCAGGGAGGATTGTTCTGGCAATATTATGAAGATCTGAGCAAAGTAAAATCTACCGAAACGTATATTGCCATGACCCGAGAGTTTTATAAAAAAATGCCAACTGAAAATGGAGAACAATTAATGAAAATTACAGAAAATAGTCCGTTAAATGTAGGAGATAAAGTGACCGTAAGAATGATTCTTGATTCGGATCGTCCGATGCAGTATGTTCATTTGAAAGATATGAGAGCAGCGGGATTTGAGCCTGTAGATGTGCTTTCAGGATATCAGTGGAAGAATAATCTGGGATATTATCAGACCACCAAAGATGCATCTACCAATTTCTATATTTACTATATGCCGAAAGGTAAATATGTATTTGAATATGATTTGATATGTAATGCATCGGGTAATTTCTCCAGCGGATTTGCCACTTTGCAGAATTATTATGCTCCTCAGATGAATGCCCGGACAAAAGGCGATACCATTGAAATTAAAAATAAACAATAATGAAATATATAAAACTTATCACCCTCATTTTATGCTTGGCTGTCTTTAATCAGATACAGGCACAAAAATACTACGACGACCAATGGAAAAAAGTGGAAGAAAACAGCAAAACGGGAACTTTTAAATCTAATCTTCCCATTGTTTTAGACATACAAAAACAGGCCATGAAAGAAAATAATACCTTACAGCTCATCCGCTCTCTGAAAGCTGAATTCAGTATTTTGAATACGACTTCGGATGATGATCAAAATAATGCGGCATCAGTTTTTTTTACCAAAATTCAGGAGGCTGAAAAACAATTGAAAGGAGATGAAAAAATTGTTTTTAAAGTACTGACCAATAATTTTTTCATGGATTATTATAATCAAAATTCATGGAAAGTAAACGGAAGAACAAATCTTAATTCTCAGGATGTTTCGCAGATAGAAACATGGAGTAAACTTGATTTTAAAAATTATCTAACGAAAAATTTTCAGACATTAGATCAGCAGAAATCTGAAATGAAAAAGGGGTCTTTAGCAAAATACAAGGATCTTTTTTCTAATGTTAAAGACATCGCTTATTTTCCGACTTTGGCCGATTGGTATGATTTGAAAAAAGTAAATTTCTTTTCAGATAATCAACTTTTTACTAAAAACGAGCTTGCTGAAAACAGAAAGATAATTGATGCTGTTTTTGATGAATTGATTGCTCAAAATACAGGAAATTCAAAGCTGTATTTTATGCATCAGAAGCTGGAAGAAAACTGCAATTTTAATCAGTGTAAAGATAAACTCGAGCAGTTGAAAAATATTGTTAAGTCTAGTACAGAAGGAGATTACACGGTTTTGGTCATGGAGCAGATCATGTCTGAACTGGTTGGAAAGAAACAACAGAAAGAAGCATTGGAAATCGCCAGTCAGGCAAAAGCTCAGTATCCCAAGTCTCCATTTATTGAGAATATCAAAAATATTGAAGAACAAATTAAAATTCCGACCCTCAATTTTAGATATGAGCAGCAAACGCAACCTAATCTGCCGATTCATTTCGTGGTTGATCACAAAAATGTATCCCAGTTTTCTTTAAATATCTATGAAGTGAAAGATGATTTTACTTTGTTTATGCAGTATTCGGGAAATTCTAATAGAGATTTATTCAAAACTATTAAAAAAAATCAGGTAAGAAAAGAAATATTCCAGTTGACGGATGCCAAAGATTATCAAAGTCATTCAACCTCTTTGGAAATGAAACCTCTTCCTTCCGGAGTGTATATTGCTGAATATAATGTCGCAAACGGTGAAAATGATCAAAGACAAAATTTTTATTTTTTAGTTTCAAACAATAAAATTATTTATCAAAGTAAGAGCGGAGGTGAAGTTAATTCCACTCAGCTTAAATTGGTCAACAGTGAAAATGGAAAACCTATAGCTAATGAAAATCTTACATTTTACGAATACACCAATGGTAAAAGTCTGACTAAAACTCAAGGTAAAACAGATGCAAACGGTATTTTTACTTTGCCTTCTAAAAACTATTATGTAAAATATCTTGTTCAGCAGCCTAAAACGAATGATTATCAATTCACAAATGTCTACAGGGAATATTATGCTGACCGAAATCCCAATAAGGAAACCCAAACCCGTGCTCAGATTTTTACCGATCGTGCCATTTACAGACCTGGCCAGACGGTTTATTTTAAAGTCATCAATACGAAAATTAACAAAGAAATTGAATCGGTTGCTTCAGGATTAAAGCAGAAAATTACGCTGAAAGATGCCAATTATCAGGATGTAAGTTCTCAGGAATTTACCACCAATGAATTTGGTTCTTATCACGGAAGTTTTACTCTCCCAAAAGGAAAGCTGAACGGCAGATTTACTTTGGAAACGGATGGTGGAACGGCCGGATATAAAGATATAAGTGTTGAAGAATATAAACGTCCCAAATTTGAAGTGACCTTTGAACCGGTAAAAGGAGATTATAAATACGGACAAACCATTGAACTGAAAGGAAAGGCAATGATGTTTTCCGGTGTTGCATTGAGTAATACCACGGTCAATTATGAAATCAAAAAACGTAATATCCGTTGGAGATATTTCAGTTGGTATCCGCAAAATAATGATAATGAAAACTCGATTTTAGGGGACGTTAAAACGAACGAGAAAGGAGAATTTACCATTCAGTTAGATCTTAAAAAAGATGAAAAGATTGAAGGAATTCAGATTGATAATTATGAAATTAATGCTTCTATAACAGATATCAATGGTGAAACGCAGTCTGCTGACACCAAGCTGAAAGTGGCTTCGGTTTCCCATTATATCAAAGCGGATGATATTGAAAATACTTTTTCTGATGAAAATACAAAACTGAAAGTTGAAACCAAGAATTATAATGAGCAGGATCTTAAAAAGTCTTATCAGGTAAAACTGACCAAACTTCAGGAGCCGGGCAGGATTTTTAGAAATAATTTTAAAACCGTCATTCAGGATCAACCAAAATATTCAAAAGAAGAGTTTTACAGTAAATTTCCGCATGATCTTTATGATAAAAATGATGAGTTAAAAAACTGGAAAGTAGAGAAAGTTTTAATTAATAAAATCCAACAACCAACAGCAGATCTGGATCTTGGAAAACTGGATGCCGGAACTTATCAGCTGGAATTGTATAATATTGAAGGAAAAGATACTATTAAAACAGCTCAGAATTTCAGCGTTTGGGACAAAAAATCATTAAAGCCAAATCAAAAAACATTCTTGACCGTTTTAGATCCTAAAAATGAATTTTCAAGAGGGGAAAAGGCAAAAGTATATGTTTATTCTGCGGTTCCTAATGCTTTGGTAAATGTTTTTATTCAAAATGGCTCAGGAAAAACAATTTCAGAGGGTCATCAGTTTAAAAACGGTTTGCTGGAATATACAACAGAGATTCCAAAAGATCCGTCTGTGTCAATGGTAAATCTTCAGTTTCAAATCGTTTCATTCAATGATGTTCAGACCGAAAGTGTTGATCTGAAAATTAAAAGCACAGAACAACCTCTGAAGATTGAAACAGTAACTTTCAGAGATAAATTAGAACCTAATTCTAAGGAAAAATGGACTGTAAAAGTTTCAGGAAGCGATAAAGAAAAGATCAATGCTGAGGTTTTGGCGAATATGTACGATATGTCTCTGGATCAGTTTGCTGCGAACAGTTTTAACTGGCAAAAGCTCTACACGCCTTATTCTATTGTTTCATCGTATGATATGAGACAAAGCCTTTATTCAAGCTATTATCAAAAAAGATCGAAATATTTCAATGGAAATTATGTGGAAGTTCCTCAGTTTAATTGGTTTGATAATGAAATGCAATATACTGTATTAAGTGAATTATCTGGAAGGGCTGCAGGTGTGAAGGTTTTCAGTTCAAGAGTTCCAAGTCCTTCTGCAGCTCCCGTAGCCATGAGAATGAAAAAAGAAGCTGTAACTGATGATGCTGCAATAGATATTGTAGCTAATGGAGATTATGATAATAATGCGATTGATAGAGAAGGTTCTGAGAATAAACTAGACAAAATTCCTGTTCGTCAGAATTTAAATGAAACCGCTTTTTTCTATCCGGATCTTAAAACAGATTCCGAAGGAAATGTAAATTTTGAATTTACTTCTCCAGAAGCATTAACAAAGTGGAAATTGATGTTCTTGGCTCACACCAAAGATGCAAGAGCGGCGACTTTACAGAAAGAAGTGGTCACTCAGAAAGAGTTTTCCGTTACCCCCAATTATCCTAGATTTTTAAGAGAAGGGGATGAACTTAATTTACAGTCAAAATTATCTAATTTAACTAATAAAAAGTTAAACGGTTCTGCCCAATTGCAGGTTCTTGATGCATTTACAAATGAAGATATTTCAGAAAAATTCGGATTGAGTACAGTAACAGCGGTTTCAGGATATAATAAAGAGCAGGCTTTTTCGGTTGAGGAAAATGGAAATTCAGTTTTAACATGGAAAGTGAAAGTTCCGAATACTATTTCTTCGATTATTTTAAAAATCGTTGCCAAGGCGGGGCAATATTCTGACGGTGAGCAAAAAGCAGTGGCGATTCTTCCTAACAGAATGTTGGTGACCGATGCGCTTCCGATTTTTGTAAAAGAAGGCGAAACCAAAACTTTTGAGCTTGAAAATCTTAAAAATGTCAATTCATCAACGATTTCCAATGTATCAAATACCTTGGAGCTCACGACCAATCCTATTTGGGAAATTATGTTTGCGCTTCCAAGTTTGAAAAATGATCCGAATAATTCTGCAGATGTCATCTTTAATAAATGGTTTGCCGATGTTTTGGCTTCAGAAATTTTTAAAGCCAATCCGAAAATGAAAACGGTTTTTAAAGAGTATCAGAATAAAGGATTATTAAATTCAAATCTTGAAAAAAATCAGGAGCTGAAACAATTGTTGCTGGAAGAAACGCCTTGGGTTTTAGAAAGTAAAAATGAAAGTGAGCAGATGGCTAAATTGGCATTGCTTTTCGATGCAAATACCATGAAAAATTCGATCAATCAGGATTGGGATGATTTCAAAAAACTGCAAAATCCAGATGGAGGTTTCTCTTGGTATCAGGGATATCCGAGTTCGTATTCCACTTCTTTATATATTCTTAAAAATTTAGGGAAGATTAATTCCTGGTTGAAAGATAACGTGAAAGATTATCAAAGTTCAGAACAAAAAGAATTAGTGAAAAACCTGATTGGATATGTTGATCATGAAATGGGTAAATATTATGATTCGAATGAAAAAAATGTCTGGACAAACTGGTCATTGGATTATTTGGACACGAGAAATTACTGGGAAAAAGAATATCCGCTGAAAGGCAAAGGAGCTTCTTTAAAATCTTTGGTTAAACAAAAAGCAAAAACGGCAAAATTATCAGATTTTACCTTCTTCGGATTACATCGTGCGGCTTTATTGATGAATGATTACGGCTTAAAAGAGGTTTCAGATAAATTATTAAATTACTTAAAAGAAACTTCAGTAAACACAAAAACACAAGGTGTTTATTGGAAACAAAATCTGGATGGCTGGGGCTGGTTCGGTTCAAAAGTGGTGAATCAGGCGGGTGCTTTGGAAGCTTTCAATACGCTGAAACCAAATGATCAGAAGTTTATTGAAGATATGAAAATCTGGCTGATTACGCAGAAAGAGGTTAATTCTTGGGGAACGTCAAGAGGTACTTCGGAGGTTATTTTTACGATTTTAAATTCAGGAAAATCATGGACAAGCGCTGAAAGCGATAAGGCAACCATCGTTTGGGGCGGAAAAGAACTGCAGCCACAAACGCAGGCAACGGGATATGTGAAATCGGCTGTAAAATCTGATATTTTAAATAAAAACCTTGCAACCGTTACCATTACAAAACCTGGAGCAGGAATTGTTCAGGGAGGTTTATTCTGGCAATATTATGAAGATCTGGATAAAATAAAATCTTCTGAAAACTACATTTCGATTACCAAAGAATTATACAAAAAAATCAAAACGGTAAACGGCGAAGAATTACAGAAAATAACACCTGAAACGCCACTGAAAGTAGGCGATAAGGTAACGGTAAAAATGATCCTGAATACCGATCGCCCAATGGAATTTATTCATATTAAAGACATGAGAGCGGCGGGATTTGAGCCCGTGGATGTACTTTCAGCATATCAATGGAAAAATAATTTAGGATATTATCAATCTACTAAAGACGCATCCACAAATTTCTATATTCAATACATGCCAAAAGGTAAATATGTATTTGAGTACGATTATATTGCGAATGCTGCCGGGAAGTTCTCAAACGGTATTACCACGATGCAGAACTATTATGCGCCGCAGATGAATTCTCACTCGAAAGGAATGAATGTTCAGATTTTGGAATGATTTTTGGCTTTAAGGAATTTGTAAAATTAAAATACAAAAAATATGAAATTTTCAAAGACACTGATGACAGGTTTAATAATGATGATTGGAGTGAACGCTTTTGCTCAGAAGAAAGCAGAAAAGTTCGCAAAACTGGAGATTGAAATGTTCCCGAAAGCGAAAGAAGGTTATAAACAAGTATACGTTCAGTTGCCTATTGCTAAAAACGAAAACGACTTAAAAGTTGAGTTTTTTGTAGGTGCAGAAAAAATGCTAGACTGCAACAAACACTTTATGATGGGCGAAGTAAAAACTCAGGACCTGCAAGGATGGGGCTACACTTACTATGATGTTGAATCTAAAGGTGAAGTAGGAGGTACGTTGATGGGCTGTCCGGATCAGAAACTGACCAAACAATTCGTCAACTTAAAGCCTGAAACGGTGAGATACAACAGCAAGTTGCCATTGGTTTTCTATATTCCGAAAGATATGGAAGTGCGTTACAGAGTGCTTCGTCCGGATGCGATGAAGAAAGCGGTTCAAAAATAAATATGATTACTTTAACAAATTATATAAAAGTGCAGATAAATAGTTGTCTGCACTTTATTTTTGATTATTTAGAAAAGGATTTTGCTTTGAAATATCTTAGCAAATAATCATAGATTATCATTTCAAACAATCGCTGATTAGAAATAAAAAGTCTGTTGATATTCATATGAAATATGCTTTGGAAAAAGCTTTGTAAAGACATTCCTAGGGATTGGTTAGCATAATGGTATAATATGTTTTGTAATATTAAATTACTTTCTTTAATATTCGAAATAATAATATTTCTTTCCTCCAAAAATTCTTCGGACTGAATAAAATCTAAGTATTTTGGCTTAAATGCTCGGTATTTTTTATCTAATTGGGAATTAAGCTTTTTATCCGCATTAAATTCCTGTTTAAATGCGTTGTTAAAATCTCTAATCCAGTTTAATTTTTCCTGAGTAGAAAGACCAATAATGTTTAAAATTTCATCCACATAAAAAAGAGAAATGATGATTTTCTCTTCATCATCGTAATGCAGGCACTGTAGAGTAAATTCGCTGTTTTTATTAAATAAAGATTCAGCTTCTTCCATCGTATTTTCTCCATAACGTTCTATTTCTCTAGTGTAAGTATCAAATGTAATTTGTGAGATTTCTCCGCTCTCTAAATATTCAGATAAAACATGATGAAGTTGATGAAGGATTTTATTATAATGGTTGCTATGATTTAATAAAAATCTTATTCTTAGATGAGGTTTAGGATCATTATATCGAATGAAAAACCATTTTGAAATGTGCTTATTAGCCTGAAAAGATTCTACGATCGGTTGTACAGCTTCTTCCAAAACAAGATCTGCTGTTTTAATACCGGTGTAAATTTTTACATACAAGCATTCACTTCCTGGAATAAACTTTCTTTTCATCACTGTTTTATTTTACTTTATACATGGGAAAAATAAATTCTCTTTTAAAGTCATCATTTTCGTTATATAAAAATTCTTCCATATTGATCGTCTTTTCTTTTCTTACAGTTTGAATAAAAAGCATTGCCATATCATAATTCTCCAAGTTTATTGTGAGCGTATGATCAAACTTTGCCCATTGAACCCATGCAGGAATTTTTCTTTTATTTCTCCAATTTTTTAATTTCAAAAGAAAATCTGCTTTGTGTGAGTTTGTCAAATCCAAAGAAGAAAATTCTTTTTCTGTAATTTTCCAATTAGCCTTTGAAAGAATGATATTATTATATTCTATTCTTGGCAGAAATGAATACACATGCTCTAATCCTCCCCAATTAAAAGAAAGTCCTGATCTCATATTCTGCGAATATAAATCTGCTAAGAAATGATATACAGGAAGGGTGTTGGTATAATAATTATGTGCGTTTGTATGATATGGCTTTATTACTTTGTTCAATTTTTTCGAGCGTAAAATAATTTCGTCATTTTTTAACGAAATATATAAGTCTTCTAAAGGTATTTGATTTTCTTCTGGTAAAAGGGATTGAGCTAAATAAGGAATTTCATATTGTCTTAAAGTGGGTCTTCTGATTATATTGCCAATTCTAGCTTCCGGTAAGTGAATGATTTCTGCTAAAATCTCATCAGGATGAAGCTCCTGTTCTTTTTGAGCAATAGCTTTGGTTAAATGACGGATTTCAGATTTTTCAGAGCAAAATCGCCCCAAAAGATTAGCAGCACTACCTGTCGTAAAAGTATTTAAGAATAATTTTTCCTGATTATTTTCAGAAATTATTTCTGTCATTACGGAGATTGTATCTGGTAAATCATTCCAATTTTCTTCAAAATCTTTAAAGTCTTCATCAGTAAGTTCAATAGTCTGTTGATTATCCAGTAAAGCTTCCTGTAATTTCTCATTAAGCTTTACTGAAATAGGAGTAAGTTCAATATTCTTGTTTGGTTTCTTTTGCGAATAGGGAATTACTAAATCTTCTAGGTAAGGATGAATGCCTTTTGAATGAATATTTTGTTTGTATCCGATTCCTACTTCATTATCCAAAACATATAATAAGGGCAACTCTTGTGTTTCAAATCTTTCGCTAAAAACTTTTTTAAATTTCGAAAATTCACTTTCTCTTTGATTAAGGTTGAGTTTGTTCAAAAAACTTATTCCTTTTTTTAATTTTCTTTTCCATTCAGATGATAAAGAAAATAATGTTTTATTGTAGAGATCAGTTTGAAAAAGGTATTGAGATTCATATTCTATTGAAAAAGATTTTATTAATTCTTCAATTTCAATATACTTAAAAATTGAATTATGAATGTTTTGGTCTAACTCATTCAGTTTATTTTTTATCGAAATTAAAATTTCGGCTTCAGCTTTTATTTTCCTTTTCTCTAAAATAGTAATAATGGAATCTAAGAAATCATCTCCTGAAACATTGGGTTCTAATTCGCTTACAAGCACTTGATTTTCGATAAGCTCTTCTACAAATTCTATTGCTTCTTCTTTCGTAATATTATCATTAATCAAAATATCACCAATTTCTTGCAGCGTTTTGCCTTTCTTTGAAAAATTTAATATCTGCTGTAATTCTTCAGAAAGGGGAGCTAAAGAAATAATATAGTCTCTTTTTCCTCTTGTGTACTTATATTCTATATAATGAATTCTATTTCCTACTTGGTGGATGCTGTTATTCGGGAAAAATAAAAGCTTACTTCTAATTTCTATTTGCTGCGTAAAATGTTGTGCCAATGAAACAAGAAAAGACATATCCAATTTGGTATCTCGTAATAGATGATCGATTGAGCGTTGGTTATTTTCATTATTAAGAATGTTAGACATCGCTAAACTGAATTTCCCTAACCTAACCGCTGAAAACAATCCGAATGGAGTAGATCTTGTACTTATTCGGCTATAATATTTTAAAATAGTATGCTTTAATTTTTGAAATTCTTTTGTAGAAAAATCTTTTTCTGAACCAAGCCACTTATTAATCTCCACGTATAAAGATGGTGAGGACAAATAAATAGCTTCCAAAAAAATAGGCTCTCTGCAAATTTTCTTTAATTCATCATCAGAAACAACATATCCATTAAACTGATTTTGGAAATTTTTATATGAAAATAGAGGAGTACGTACCACATACTCCTCAAAAAATTGATAAGGAAAACGAGACATTATTTTTTTGTATTTTCTTTTGGCTGGTAATCAGGGTGTCCTAATTGCCATAATGCAAATGCAAACATATCGCCTAAATTAGCATATCGTTGAGCAACAGGTACATTACCAGCATGCCCACCTTCAAAATCTATTTTTAATAATACAGGATTAGAAGATGCATCATTAGTCATTAATTTAGCTGCAAATTTTACAGGCTCCCAAACAATAACTCTTTGGTCATTTATCCCTCCTGTGATGAAAGTCGCTGGATACTTTACTCCTTTTTTAATGTGATGATAAGCATCCATTTCCAATAAAGCTTTAAATTCCTTTGGGTCTTTTATGCTTCCAAACTCTTTAGGCTGAGAATTAGGTTTTGTATAATCTCTAAGCATGTTTAATGAACCAACCTCAGCTATGACTGCTTTAAAAAGATCTGGTCTTTCTGTCATAGCCCTGCCTACTGTAATTCCTCCTGCACTGGCTCCCCAAATAGCGACCTTATCTCTTGAGGTATATTTCTCGTTTATTAAATATTCTGTACAGTCTATCAAATCTCTCCAAGTATTAGGCTTTGTTTCTTTATATCCTCCTAAGCGCCATTGCTCTCCTTTTTCACCTCCCCCTCTTACGTGAGCTACAGCGACCATTCCACCTTGATTAGCCCATAACAAGTAAGTTTTAGCAAAGAAAGGATTAGAGGAAATTCCATAAGAACCATAGCTGTCAATCAACACCATGTTTTTGCCGTCTTTTTTAATGTTCTTATTATAAATTAAAGAAACTGGAATTTCTTGTCCATCCCTTGCTTTTACACTTATTTCTTCAACAGTAATATCTTTAAATTCAGGATACTCTGCCACAGGAGCCATGTTTTCTGGAATAAAAAAATCCTTTTTTACATCATATTTAAAACGTTGCTCATCATTTGCCCACCCAGAACAGGTAATCCAAATATCTGAATAATTTTTCCCTTTACTCTGTAATTCAATATTTCCTGATGGAAAAGGGAGTTTAATTACATTATCCTTTCCATCTTTATATAGATACAATTTAGCTTCTACACCGTTTTTAGTAGTGGTGTAATAAATACCATCTTTTGTTATTCTATAGCTTTTAATTATTTCTTCTATTTTCTCTGGAACTAATACTTCAGCATTTTTAAAATTTGGATTAGTAATATTTGTTCTACATAATTTATTTAAATATGAATTATAGTATGATAAAAAAATGACTTGATCATTCAAAAAATCTAAACTCTTAGCTTTATCACTTGATTCAGAAAATAATTTCCAATTTTTTTTCCCAGCTAATAAATCTTTTTTATTGATTATGAATGTTTTTCGGTATGATTGGAAATCTAACAACATTCCTTTATAAAACTGATCATCAATATCAGAATTTAAAATCATAGGAAATTGATCCTCAGCAATATTTAAATCAGGATTGTTTTTGGCAGAAAAAACATCAATTATTTTTTTTGGATCAGTTCCTATTTTATAAACAACAGTCTGAGTATTTTTATAGAAGTCTTTAGATTTAGAATCAATTGTAGAAAAATTTACATAAAAAAAACCGCTACTATCATCTAACCATTTTATTCCATCAAAACTAGCAGGCGCAGTATTGGTAAGGACTTCAGGATAGATTTGTTTTTTTTTAACATCGATAATAATCAGATCGGATAGCTCTACACCTTTTTCAGCTATTGAAACAGCAATCTTATTACCATCTAAGCTTGGACTTATATAATTGATAATAAAATCATGATTTGTTTCTGAATTTTTGTAGTTAATAGGATTATAAAGTAATTCTTCTTTTCCTTGAAATCCTTCTCGATAATATAATTTTGCTATTTTTTCATTTCCTTTTTTCTTTAAATAAAAATATTTATTATTATCTGTTATCTTCAAATCTGATACAGAATAGCCTTGCCTTGTATCAAGTTCTAGTCTTTTTTCTACATAGTAATTCCTTTTAGGAATTAAATCTAAAACAGAATTGGTATAAGCTGTCTGAGATTTCATCCAATCTATGTTTTGGATGTCATCTAAATTTTCCAAATTTCTGTAATCATCAATGATTTTAGTTCCAAAATACTCATCAATAGTTGGCTTTGATTGAGGTAATTTTGTTTTTTGAGCACTCGTAAAAAATGATGAGAAGCTGATAATAAGAAATATTTTTATTTTCATTAGTCTTAAGAATTACTTACTACTAGCTGTTTGAAAAGGAGTAGGAAGATTTGGGTCATCATTTCCGTTCATATTAATTCCCGCTTGATTCCCGCCACCTCCAGTAATCGTTTTCATAGCATTAAGCTTCATTAATTGAACTTTTTTTAACGACAATTTTTTTTCACTTTGATTTTGTTTTTTCATCATTAATAATATTAAAATTTATCTTACAAAGAAAGTAAATTTTATAAAACTAAATAGAATTATATTTTTAGATTTATAAATGTATATATGGAAAATGATGTAATGTTTTGAAAATGTAGATGTTAATGTTTTTTTTGTTTATTCTTGTTTCACATCTTTTTTAATTATGAAAACCCTATTTTTGTAATGAATTTCCAAAATGATGAAATCTATATACTTACTTTTAATCATATTATTTAGCAATTTATTTTATTCACAAAATAAACAAGTTGATAGTTTAAGAGCATTTAATTATAAAGAGCTAAAAAACAAATTTTATAATTACAATGATAATATTAAAGTCGATAATGCTAAGGTTATAGCTCAATATTATCTGCAAAAGGCTAAAAAAGAAAACAATAATCTAGCAATAGCTGACGGCTATGTTCTTACTCATTTTAATGAAGATTTTTCTAATGCACTAAAATACTTAGATAGTACAACTGTAGTTACAAGAAATTTAAAAGGAACAATATATCCTTCTCAAACATATTTAATGAAAGGTAATCTTTATTACAAATATGATAACTTAAAGCTTGCTTTGGATAATTATATTTTAGGATTACAATATGCAAAGCTGCAAAAAGACAAAAAGCTTACAGCATATGCAAATATGAATATAGCATATATAAATAGTTATATAGGTAAAAATGCAGAAGCAGCTAAAACATTCAGATATTATCTGTATAATGAAAGAAGTTTTACTGATGAATCGCAACATAATCAGATGCGGATTAGTCTAATTTACTGTTATATTGAACTAAATAAAATTGATTCTGCAAATATTCTTATAAATGAAGGGAAAAAATCTCAATTGGCAGATAAAAATAAATATGTTTTCAACCAATATATATATTACACAGGAGCTTATAATTTAAAGTTAAAAAACTATAAATCCGCAATTAAAAATTTTTCTATAGCTAATGCTTACTATTCCAAAATCAGTGATCAAAATGCAGATTATTGTTTATTAAATATTGGTAAATCTTATGAAGGCTTAAAGAACTCCCAAAAAGCGGCTGAAGCCTATATTAAATTAGATTTTAATGTACAAAAAACTAATATCACCTTTCCCGAGCTCCGCGAAGTATACACTTATCTTATAGATTATTACAAAGAAAAAAATGATAAAGAAAAACAATTGTATTATATCGATCGTTTTCTAAAAGTAGATAAAAAACTTGATGACCAGTTTCAATATCTTTCTACAGAATTGCCTAAAAAGTATGATACTCCCAATCTTCTACAAGAAAAAGAAAATATTATCAGAGATTTAAAAAATAGAAAAAGAATATTATATATTTCTATTGGTGTCTTAATTTTAGTCCTTCTATTAATTTTAACTCTTTATTATAAAGCGAAGAAAACAGCAAGCAAACACCGAAAAATAGCTCAAGAACTAATTCAACGTATTGAAAAAAGAAATATTGAATCTACCATCAATAAAGAAATTATTGAGTCTCAAATACCTGTGCCTGTCGAGGAAATAGAAAACAAAACAACCAAAACGGTTCCGGATGATGTTACTAAGTTTATTTTGAATGGACTAGATACTTTTGAAAATAAACAACTCTTTTTAAAAAATGGTATTACTTTAGCTAGTTTGGCAAAAAATATAAAGACAAATACGGCCTATTTATCCGAGACTATTAATAATCATAAAGGTAAAAATTTCACTTCTTATCTTAATGATTTACGGATTGACTACGTTTTGGAACGACTTGTTCAAGATAAAAAATTTCGATCTTATAAATTGCCAGCTATTGCAGAGGAGATTGGTTATAATAATGTACAAGCATTTTCAATTGCATTTAAGAAAAAAACCGAAACTACACCCTCTATTTATATTAAGGAAATCGAAAAATCAAATTTACTATAGTTTACTGTTTGTTTATTCTAAATAATTGAATTTCAGAATTTTAATCTTGAAAGGTTTTATAAATATATATTCTGAATTTATAAATCCGTCTAAGTATTGTTTTTTTTCTGTCAATTTCTGATTTAAGTTTGCTTCAGATAAAAACACAAATGTTTTATTTTTTGTATGTGTACAGTGCAGAAAATATAAATATAACGCTCGCTGATCAGCAAAAACCCATGCCAGGGATTGTATGGCAAAAAAAATATTAATTTTTAAAATAATATAGATATGAATCTAAAAAAATTAAATGTTCAAGAACTGAACAATAAGGAATTACAAGAAACAGAGGGAGGTATTTTACCATTAATCATGGGCATAGCTACAGTGACAGCAGCCGTTTATTATGGTGGAAAAGAAATTGGAAAAGCCGCTTATTACCTAACTCATTAATTTTTTTTAATTATGAAAAATATAAAAGAATTAACTTTACAAGAGCAGAAAGATATAAACGGTGGTGGTCTCTTAGTTTTTGCATTAATGCTAGGCATATATGTAGGATATAAAGAGACACAATATGAACATTCAAAAAAGTAAATTTTAATTATATGGTTTTTTCTAAAAAAGTAAGTATCATAGTGGCTTGTATATTAAGTTTTATTTTCATTCTTATTTGTGGAAAAGTTATTGGCAAGGCATTATTTTATTTATTAAACTAAAAACAAATACATATTATAATTATAGGAAGTAGTATTTTTCTTCTTCCTGTAATTTTATATTTATAATTTAATAAAAATAATTTACTTTTAATATTACTCGCTATAATAGGATGTTAAAGTAATATTTTAGTCACAGCATAAGCTTAGGCTTATCAAAATTATAATAAACTTTTCTTATAGTTAAATCTCAAATTTTCAATGTTCAAAAAATCAATTTATATAGGAATATTAGTTCTTGTAGTTGTTTTCCTATGCATTTTACCGATCACAAAAGTTCCTATTTCTTCTTCTTCAAGAGGCGTTATACGATCTGTCCAGGAGAATACAAAAATTTCTGCTATCGTTTCAGGAAGAGTTATTTATAACAAACTAGAAAAGAATAATCAGGAAATCAGACAAGGAGATACCTTGCTTATTGTCACAGCAGAACAGCTGGATACACAGAAAAATCTTCAAAACAGTCAAAGTTCAGACTATTCAGCACAGTTGCAGGATCTCAGTAAATTAACGAGAGCACAAGTTTCGGGATTACAAACCGGACAATATCAACGAGAACTGTCCGCCATGCAGGAAAGAATTGCACAAGTACAAACACAATTGTCTTTAGCGCAAAAAGACTTTGATAGAGCCGCAACACTTTTTAATCAGGGAGTAATCCCTAAAGCAGAATATGATAAATTTTACTACAATCTTCAAGGGCTTAAAAACCAAATTGCCGGAGTAAGAGAGCAACAAATTGCTCAGTGGCAAACTCAAAAAAGAGAGGTAGAAAGACAAATCCGCTCTTTAGGTTCAGAAGTTCAGCGTATTAATCAAGAACAAAAAAATTATATCATAACAGCTCCCATTTCAGGGAGACTTGTAAATTTTTCCGGAATACAGAAAAATAACTTTTTAACACAGGGACAAAATATAGGAGAAATTTCTCCGGAAGTTTCATTAATTGCTGAATGTTTAGTTTCCCCTAAAGACATTGGTTTTATCCATGTCGGACAAAATGTAAAATACCAAATCGATACCTATAATTATAATCAATGGGGATTATTGAAAGGCAAAGTTTCTGAGATCGATCAGAATATTAAAATTAATGAACAATCTGGAGAAGCTTCCTTTAGAGTTCTTTGTAAAATGGATAAAAACTATTTGCAATTGAAAAACGGGTATAAAGGAGAAATAGATAAGGGAATGACTTTTACAGCACGTTTTCATTTGCTTGACCGCACATTATGGCAATTGTTATTTGACCGTGTTGACGATTGGTTCAACCCCAAATTAAAATAAATCTTTACCCATAATTACCATGAAAACTTTTACGATAATTTCAAAGTTTTAACACACAAATGAAAAAGGATATATTGATTAAACAGCATGACATTAAAGATTGTGGTGCTGCTTGTCTTGCCTCTGTTGCGATCCATTATGGATTAAAAATGCCAATTGCAAAAATCAGACAAATTTGCCATACCGATACAAGAGGAACCAATGTTTTAGGTTTAATACAAGGTTTAGAACAAATGGGCTTCAATGCAAAAGGAGTAAAAGGTGGTATTGATGCTCTACCAGAGCTTCCACTTCCTGCTATAGCTCATATTATTGTTAACGGACAAATGCATCATTACGTGGTCATTTATAAAGTCACAAAGGATAAAATTACAGTAATGGATCCCGCCAGAGGGAAGCTGGAGGAATACAAAACAGAAGAGTTTTCAAAAATATGGACAGGGGTTCTAATCCTATTAGAACCTAATGAGTATTTTGAACAAAGAAATGAAAAAACAAGCCTTTATAAAAGATTCTGGAACTTGGTTCGGCCACATAAGAGTATTTTAATTCAAGCCTTGTTAGGTGCTTTGGTGTATACTATTTTGGGATTATCAACCTCAATTTATATAGAAAAAATAACAGATTATGTTCTGATAGACGGTAATAAGCGGTTGCTCAACTTACTTTCAGTTGGAATGATAGTCATACTGTTGTTTCAAATTTTTATTGGAGCCATGAAAAGTGTTTTAGTTTTACAAACGGGGCAAAAAATGGATAAGCATCTTATTCTCGGTTATTATAAACATTTACTAAAACTTCCTCAACGTTTTTTTGATACCATGAAAGTCGGAGAAATTATCTCAAGAGTAAATGATGCTGTCAAAATAAGAACCTTTATAAATGATGTTTCCATACAGATTTTTGTAAATCTATTTATCATTATTTTTTCATTTGCGTTAATGTTTACCTATTACTGGAAGTTGGCATTAATTACAGCATTAGTAATTCCTTTCTATTTTTTAGTATATTGGATTACCAATAAATTGAATAAAAAAGTAGAAAGACAATTGATGGAGCAAAGTGCAGAACTAGAATCTCATTTGGTGGAATCCATCACTTCCGTAAAAACGATTAAACAATTTGGCGTAGAAACTTTTGCTAATAATAAAACAGACAATGCTTTTTCCAAATTGTTAAAAACAATTTACGCTTCTGTAAAGAATGCCTTATTTTCAGGCAATTCATCCGAATTTTTATCCAGAATTTTTACGATTGTACTACTTTGGGCGGGCTCAGGATATGTGATTGATAGAATCATAACCCCTGGAGAATTATTGTCTTTCTATGCTTTGATTGGATATTTCACCAATCCTGTATCACAATTAATCGGGATGAATAAAACTATTCAGAATGCACTAATAGCTGCCGACCGTCTTTTCGAAATCATGGATCTGGAACGTGAGGAGAGTGCAGATAAATTAGAATTAATAAAAGAAAATATTGGAGACATTCAGTTTAAAGAAGTAAGTTTTAGTTATGGTAGCAGAACCGAAGTATTTACGAATTTTAATTGTATTATAAAAAAGGGAGAGACAACTGCTATTGTTGGAGAAAGTGGTAGTGGCAAAAGTACATTAGCTTCCTTGGTTCAAAATTTATACCCACTTAAAACAGGAAGAATTATGATTGGAGATTATGACAGCCACTATATTTCTAATCATTCTTTAAGAAATTTAGTATCTGTAGTTCCGCAGCAGATAGATTTGTTTTCCGGAAATGTGATCGAAAATATAGCATTAGGTGAAGATTTTCCCGATATACAGAGAATTCTAAATATTACTAAAAATTTGGGAATATTACGTTTCGTAGAAAAATTACCTAATGGATTTCAAACGTACCTAGGAGAAAACGGAGCTTTGCTTTCTGGAGGTCAAAAACAAAGGATTGCCATTGCCAGAGCCTTATACAAAAACCCTGAAATATTAATTTTAGATGAAGCCACTTCTTCATTGGATACAGAATCAGAGATGGTTATTCAAAATACATTACAGGAATTTAGAAGTCAAGGAAAAACAATGATTGTTATTGCGCACCGTTTGAGTACTATTATTAATTCTGATACCATTTTGGTAATGAAAGAAGGGCAGATTATAGAAAAGGGTGGACACCAAGAGTTAATCTCAAGAGATTCTATCTATAAAATGATGTGGGAAAAACAAGGAACAAAACTGGACTAGCCAAGAGGGTAGAGATTAACAAAATTTTCAATTAAAACAAAACTTAAATTTCAGTTAAACAATTCCGCTAAAACTATCATCAATAAAGGTTTTCTATTAAACGGGACTTAAACTCTTTTTAAATTCACTCTATTGTGGGAATTTCTTATGGTTTTACATCGTTTTTTGCATTATATTTGTTAGAAACATGAACCATGAAAAGCAATCTATTGATTTTTACGTTTAGTTTTTTGACACTTCCGGTATTGGGCTGGGCTCAGTCTGCGCCTGATTTCAGAGAATTACTGGATAGTGCAGTGGTGCGGGATTCCGATCTTAAAATGCAGCTGACCCAAAATAAACTCACCGATCTTGATGAGCATAAACTGAAGGATATTTTTCTTCCTACGTTGGAAATGAGCGGACAGGCAGGATATCTTAATGCTACGGCTCGTCTTACTTCTCCTGAAATTAATTTAACCCCATTTATCAGAATTCCGGAAGGAAGTTTTAATAATAATCTTAATGTTTCAGGCTTTTCGGGTATTGCCAAAGCGGATGCCAAAATGGTGGTCTATTCCGGTGGAAAGGTGAAATATTTGAAGAAAGCGATTGAGGAAAAGAAGTTATCAGAAAGTATACTGCTCGAAAAAACAAAGGATGAGGTCATAGCAGCGATTTCAAAAGCATACGATCAGCTGGCTTTGATTCATCAGTCAAAAAAGGTGTTGGATGAAAGTACGAAAAGATTAGATATTAATCGGAAAACAGCCGATAAGGCGTTAGGTTACGGATTAATTACACCTTATGACCATAAAAAAATAGAACTTGCTCAGGCCACACTCAATGCAAAAGTGGTGGAATATGAGGGCAAAAAAGAATTACTCTTAACGCAGCTTTATATTTTAACGGGAATCAATAAGGAACGATTACGATTAATTGAACCAGTGTTAGAGCCTGTGGAATTATTAGCTCCCGAAAAAGGCATCGAACAAAGAGCAGAGATTCGTGCGTTGGAACACGGAATTGTTGCTGCCGATTATAAAATAAAAGCGGAAAGAACGTGGATAATCCCCAAAGTTCAGTTGATGGCTTCTGCTTACTACATTGGTTTGTACGGAAGCCGCATTAAAACGTCGGAAAATGTAATTCCTGCGATTCCCCAGTTGGGATATGGTGGAGCGAAACTGGACTGGCGACCCACAAATATCAATATTTTTCCTTTAATTACTGCCGGAGTAGGTTTCAAATGGGAAATCTTTGATGGAAATGAAGGAAAACATGCCGAAGAAACCGCTAAAATCGGGAAAGAAATGCTTCAGAATCAAAAAGAAGATGCGCTGAAAAAACTAACCCTGAATCTAGCCAATAATCAAACGAATTATGATATTGCCACCGCTCAGATTGCTTTAAAATCAAAGGAAAAAGAGTTGGCAAAAAATGCATTGATACAGGCCGAAAAAGAATTCAGATACGGGATGAGCAAGTCTTCCCAACTTATCGATGCTGAAAATGATCTTGAAATTTCCGAATTGGAATATCAAAATGCGGTCTTCAACCAGAGAAGAGCGGGAATTGAGTTGATGAGATCGACTCAAGAACTGGATATTGCGAAACTTTATCAACCTTAAAATTTAAAATGATGCAAAAAAAACTCTCTATATTATGTGCTGTTTTGCTCTTGCTGGGAAGTTGTGACAACAAAAAAGAAAAACTGAACGATTCTGAAGGGAAAACAAAGAAAGAAGTGATCTCTTTTGCTCCGAAAGTTACAGGCAGAATTGTGAAAATACTTGTAGAAGAAGGGCAAACCGTAAAGAAAGGGGATACCTTGGCATTGCTTGATATTCCTGAAGTTTCTGCAAAAATTGCTCAGGCTCAGGGTGCCGTAAGTGCAGCCACAGCTCAGGAACAGATGGCAAAAAATGGAGCCACGGCCGATCAGATGAAGCAGCTTCAGGCAAAATATAAAGGGTTGAAAGAACAGTACGATTTTGCACAGAAATCATATAAAAGGGCGTCCAATATGTATCGTGACAGCTTGATGTCACCACAGGCTTATGATGAAGTTTATGCTAAAATGCAGGGCGCAAAAGCGCAGTACGACGCGGTGGTAGCAGAATTGGATGATGTGAAAAGAGGGACCCGTTTCGAAAAAGTGGAAATGGCAGCAGGGCAGGCCTCACAGGCAAAAGGTGCTTTGCAGGAAGCTAATGTAGCCTATTCCGAAAGATATGTGATAGCCACCAACGACATGGAAATTGAGACTATTAGTTTAAATCCAGGAGAGTTGGCGACAGCAGGTTTTGCATTGTTCAACGGATATATTCCTAACAGTACGTTTTTCCGTTTTACAGTTCCTGAAAGTCAGATCTCGAAGTATAAAAAAGGGCAGACCGTGAATATGGAGGTTCCTTATAATAAAGAGAAATTGCAGGGAAAGATTTTATATATCAAACAATTGACAAAATATGCAGATATCACAACAGCTTACCCCGATTATCAGCTACAGGACGCGATCTACGAAATCAAGGTGAAACCTGATGATATGAATAAAGCGAAAGATATTTTGGTGAATTCAAATGTATTGCTGAAATAATTATGAAAGAATTTTTCCGACTTTTACGAAGAGAATTTAAGCTGTTTATCGGTAATTCGACCTTGAGAACCGTATTTTTTCTGGCGCCCGTTTTTTATGCAACATTATTAGGTTTCGTCTACAAAAGCGGAAAAGTGGAAAATACTCCGGTTTTGGTGATCGACAGGGATAATACACCTTTGTCGAGCCAATTGACAGAAATGTTGGAAGACAATAAAAGTATTAAGATCATTCGGTATTTGCAGGAACCTTTCAGTATTAAAGATGAGGTGATTCAGCATGAAGCCGCCGCGGTGGTGATTATTCCGTCTCAATTTGAAGCATCTATTCTTCAGAAAAAATATCCTGAACTCAACGTGTATGTGAATACAGGAAATGTTTTAACGGCTAATTTTGCATCCAAAGCTTTGCAGTTAACCATAGGAACTTTTTCGGCAGGAGTTTCTATTAAAGCGCTACAAAAAGCGGGAATGCCAGCTACAAGAGCAGTAACACAGTATGAGCCTTTTAAAGCTAATTATATCACATTATTCAATACCACAGGAAATTACCTGATTTTTATGTGGCCGGCGATGTTGGCCGTAGTTTTACAGCAGGTTATTTTACTGGCGATGGCGGTGAGTTTTGCTGCAGAATTTCAGGGCGGAACATTTATTAAAGAATATGCAAAAATGCGAAAATGGGCGTTTCCAACAATGTTAATCAAGGTTCTTCCCATCTGGATTTTTTCAATTTTAATTGTGAGTGTTTATTATTTTATGCATATGATTTTCAAGGTTCCGATGCCGGAAGGAATTTTTAATTTTATTGTATTAACTGCAGTTTTCGTGGGCTCAGCTTCATTTTTAGGAGTGTTGATCAGTATTTTAATTCCGGATGCTTTAAAAGCTACCCAGATATTAATGGTGATTGCTTCTCCGGCATTCATCATCAGTGGTTTTACCTGGCCTCTGAATGCCATGCCGGCTTTTGTACAGTTTATCGCGAATATTATTCCGTTGACGCCTTTTTTACAGGCTTTTAAAATTTTACTGATTCAGAAAGGTTCTGTAGAACTTACGTATCCATATTTAAAACATTTAAGTATTCTTTTAATCGTTTACGCCATTTTAGGGTGGATTGCTTTAAAAATTAAAATGTGGCTGATGTTCAAAAATCCAAAATCTGTTACAATTTCAAACGAAAATTCTTCTGAGAATTTGAATTAATTCATCATAAAATTAACTTTTGACGGACTGACAATTTTAACATTAAAAAATTGTAATTAATTCATGATCAAAAATCGGTATTTCGTAACATATATTTCATAAATGTTATTGTATTTCAGTGTTTTTACTATTTTTTTTATGAGTTGAAAAATGATACAAAAAAACTGATATATTTGCTTTGACAAATAAAATAAGCTATGGAAAATGTATTTGATGCGAAAGATGCTCAGAATTATATAGATAGAATAAATAAACTGGTGGAAGATACCCACGGATTATGGGGTAAAATGACGGTAGATCAAATGTTGGCGCACTGTTGCATCACGTATGAAATGGTATACGAACCGGAAAAACATAAAAAACCGGGAGCAATTGCAAAGTTTATCCTTAAGAGATTCGTAAAACCTAAAGTGGTAGGTGAAAAAGCGTATCCGAGAGATTCTCCTACATCGCCTCAGTTTTTGGTTCAGGGAAGAAAGAATTTTGATGATGAAAAGAAAAGACTGATTGGTTTTATCCAAAAAACTCAACAGTTAGGAGCTTCAGCTTTTGACGGAAAAGAATCTTTTTCTTTCGGAAAACTAAATTCTATCGAATGGAACAATATGTTTGCTAAACATTTAAATCACCATTTATCTCAATTCGGAGTTTAAAAAATAAATCAGAACACATGAAAAAACTTTTATTATTCCTCATTTTAGTCTCCAATTTTGCAATGGCGCAAATGCCTGATATTTCGAATGTATGGCTGAATAACAGCAAGCCTTATATCGGAACAATTGGTAATGATAAGCAGCAACTCAAACTGAAGATCAATATTTCTGAACAGAATAAAAAGAACGATCAGGAATATTTTGTTTCAGGATATTCACTTGTCGATAAAACTTATGCAAAACTGGAAGGAAAACTAACGATCACAAAATACAGAGACGCCAAGAAAAAAGGAATTGTATTTGGTGAATATGAATTTGCTGAAGAAAATAAAGGAAAGCATTCAGGGCTTTTCAAAGGAAAATTTGTCTATAAGTTTAAGTGGAATAAAACCACAGAAAAAGTAGACGGACAGACTATTGAACTTACAGGCGACTGGAAAAGCTATGACGGAACCCTGAACTTCAAAACGAGTTTGAACAATCAGTAATTAAGTTGATACATAACAAAAATCTATATGAAATTAGGAGCATTTTCAATTAGTTTAAGTGTAAAAGACCTGCAGAAATCGAAGGATTTTTATGAAAAATTAGGTTTCAGTCAGATGGCGGGAAATATCGACCAGAATTATCTGATCCTGAAAAATGGAGATCATATTATCGGTCTTTTTCAGGCAATGTTTGATGGAAATATGCTTACTTTCAACCCCGGATGGGACCAAAATGCTCAGAATCTTGAATCTTTTGATGATGTTCGCGCTATTCAGAAACATCTGAAGGAAAATGGAATTGAGATCGAAAAAGAAGCAGACGAATCAACTGAGGGGCCTGAACATATTTACCTGAAAGATCCGGATGGTAATATGATTTTAATAGATCAGCATAGATAATATTTACAAATTAAACTCAACTTTAAAAAAGAACACATTATGGCGTCAGTAAACGTTTATTTAACATTCAACGGAAATTGTAGAGAAGCTTTTGATTTCTACAAATCTGTTTTCGGAGGAGAATATCCTTACATCGGAACTTTTGGTGAAATGCCTCCAATGGAAGGTCAGGAAGCGAAAGAAGAAGATAAAGACAAGATCATGCACGTTTCTCTTCCTATTTCTAAAGAAACAATTTTAATGGGAAGCGATGCGGGATGCGACTATGCTTCTCAGTTCAAAACTGGAAATAACTTCTCCATTTCCATCAATGCAGAATCGAAGGAAGAAGCAGAAAAACTGTTCAATGGGCTTTCTGCTGACGGACAGATAACAATGTCTTTAGCAGATACTTTCTGGGGTGCTTACTTCGGAATGTTTACCGATAAATTCGAGATCAACTGGATGGTAAATTATGACGATCCTGCGAAAATGCAGCAACATCCATAAGATTAATATTTTGAATACGAAATATCGAAAAAACTAACTGGCGGAACATTCCGTCAGTTTTTATTTTATAATACATTTGCATTCCAAAAATTTTTAAATTTGAATTGAAAATTTTGTGATTGAAATAAAACTCATCATTAAAAAAATAAACAAATGAAATTCACCATTGATGAAATTAAAGCAGAGCACCAAAAAGTAAAAAGCGGTGCCGATTTTCCAAATTATATTAAAGCAATAAAAGATTTGGGAGTTGCAAATTATGTGACTTATGTGAGTGACGGTAATGCAGAATATTTTGATGCAGAAAATCAATCTGTTTCCACAGGAGCAAAATATGAAACAATGGATATCGCTGAAGATTTGAATTTGGATGAATTTAAATCGAGGCTAAAACTTCACCAGCAAGGCGGTACAGATTATCCTACTTTTTGTAAAGACTGTGCAGAAACCGGAATTAAAGGCTGGAAAATGGATCTGACTCATCTTACCTGTACGTATTTTGACAACTCAGGAAATGATGTGTTGATGGAGCAAGTTCCTTCATAACAAACCGTTGATCAGGAACTTTTATTTGAAAAAGAAAAATTTTCACAACAATTAAATTTTGCTTATTATTGATAATTAATATTGAATTTTTAAATTTGATAGATTTTAATAATAAACATAAAGGTAAAATTTAAGAAGATGAAGATTTTAAAAACGTTGGCTTTAAGCATTTTTTCATTGGCAGCAACATTCTCGTATGCGCAAAAAAATGATCTGGGAGCTTGGTATATGTATTTTGGAAATAATAAAATCAGTAAAAAATTAAATTTTCATAACGAGATCCAGTATAGAAATTTTGATATGGGAGGAGATTTGGAGCAACTCCTGATTCGTACCGGAATTGGATATGATTTAACGGAAAATAATAACAATATTTTGTTGGGTTATGGTTTTATTTTAAGTCAACCTTATATAAACGGTGAAAAAACTGAAAATATAGAACACAGAATTTTTCAGCAATATATTACAAAACAAAAGTTCGGAAGATTCAATCTTCAGCATCGTTACCGTTTGGAAGAACGTTTTTTACAGGATGATTTCAGGATGAGGTTTCGTTATCTTTTAGGACTTAATATTCCGCTTAATAATAAAGAAATGCTTCCGAAAACATTTTATGGTTCTGTTTATAATGAAATTTTCCTTCATTTGAACAGTCCGACTTTCGACAGAAACAGGGTGTATGGAGCGTTGGGATATGTAATCAATAAAAATATGAGAGTGGAAGCGGGATATATGAACCAGATTCAGGAGAACAGAAACCGAGGACAGGTTCAGATTGGTTTTTATAACAATATTTCGTTTACTAAAAACTAGGGGGTTGATGAAATAAATTTGCTGAGTGCTAAAAACCCTTAAAAAATAATAACAATAAACTATTAAAAACGAAACACTATGCACTCAGGAAAAAGGTTTGGAGCCCGCGAATTTGCAGTCTGGACAAAGAGAAGTATTCTTTGGCTCACGGTTTTATCATCAATTCCTACTATTTTGTATTTTTTAGGATGTACCTTCCTTTCATTTCCATGGCAACCGATTGCAATCATGGGAACGGCGGTTGCTTTCATCGTAGGTTTTAAAAATAATGCGAGCTACAGCCGACTTTGGGAAGCCAGGCAGATTTATGGAGCGATTATTAATGACAGCCGAAGTTTCGGATATATTTTGCGAGATTCTCTTTCATCTAAAAATTCAGGTAAAGTAAAAGAGATGTTTCTACGTCATTATGCATGGTTAACGGCGCTTCGTTTTCAGCTTCGTGAGACGAGAACCTGGGAAAATATGGATACGGCACAGTTTGATGAATATGCCAGAAAGTATGATATTCCCGAACGATTGTCGAAGTTGGATGATGAACTGAAAAATTACCTTTCAGAAACGGAACTTCAATATATTTTAAACAAGAAAAACAGAGCGACACAGCTGATGGCAAGTCAAAGTAAAGAATTGTCGGAAGCGTATGCAAATGGAGAAATCAACGATTTTCAGTGGACGCAAATCAATCAGCAATTGATAAAGTTTACCGATAATCAAGGGAAAGCAGAACGAATTAAAAACTTTCCTTATCCAAGAAATTTTTCTTCTATTACAACTTATCTGTTGCTTTTATTCATTCTTTTTGTGCCTTTTGGTTTATTAAAAGAATTTGACAAATTAGGTGACGGAACTATTCTTGAAGGGCTGACTTTATGGTTCAATATTCCGTTTTCGTTATTGGTAACATGGTGTTTTCATACATTGGATAGTGTAGGAGAGGCTTCTGTAAATCCTTTTGAAGGAAGTCCGAACGACGTTCCGATTACACAGATCAGCCGAACAATAGAAATCGATATGCGTGATATGTTGGATGAAGAAAATCTTCCGGCGCCAATTACAGCAAAAAATAATATTGTTCTTTAAAAAAGATAAAAAAATTTAACTAAATAAACATATATAAAATGATTCACACATACGTCATTATATCAATCGCGGTATTGTTGTCTGTGATGATATTGGTAATGATCGGGCAAAAACTGAAAGTTGCTTATCCTATTTTCCTCGTTATTGCAGGATTATTGATAAGTCTTGTCCCGGGAATGCCACATATAGAAATAGAGCCCGATTTGGTTTTCCTTATTTTTCTTCCTCCAATTTTGTTTGAAGCGGCATGGTTTACCTCGTGGCAAGACTTTCACAAATGGAGAAAGCAGATTTTTTCAATGGCTTTCGGATTGGTATTTTTAACCTCCATTGTCGTTGCTTATTTGTCGTCATCCATTATTCCGGGGCTTACCGTGGCGATGGGATTTTTATTGGGAGGCGTAAATTCTCCGCCGGATGCGGTGGCCGCAACTTCGGTTTTGAAGCACATGAAAATTCCGAAGAAAATTACAAGTATTCTGGAAGGCGAAAGTTTAATCAACGATGCATCGAGTTTAATTGTCTTTAAATTTGCCTTAGCAGCCGTTATTTCCGGTCAGTTCATTTTTGGAGAAGCTGTAAAAGATTTTTTCACCATGGCTGTTGGCGGAATTGCTGTAGGAGCGGGCGCAGGATTACTTTTTGGTTCTTTGCTTAAAATTATTCCGTCAAATTCTAATATCGATACTATTATTACATTAATTGTTCCTTACATCATGTATGTCGGAGCCGAACATTTTCATTTTTCTGGAGTGTTGGCGGTGGTTGCAGGAGGTTTGTTGATGTCTTATAATTCACATTGTTATTTAAGTCATACTTCGAGAATTCAGTCCGGAAATGTTTGGAGTGTTTTAATTTTCCTGATGAATACTATTATTTTCATCTTAATTGGCTTAGAATTACCCGTTGTGGTAGCTGCTATGAAAGATTACACAATTTCAGAAGGAATTTTCTACAGCATTGTAATTGGTGGAGCCATTATTGGAACCAGAATTTTATACAGTTATGCGCTGATGTATTTTCCACGATTGTGTTCAAAAGAATTAAGATTAAAAGTTCCGAAACCGGATTGGCGAGAGCCTTTTATCATTAGTTTTGCGGCGATGAGGGGTGTTGTTTCTTTGGCAGCGGCATTGTCGATTCCGGCATTTTTACCTAATGGCGAAGCATTTCCTCACCGAAACATTATCTTATTTGTAACATTTGTGATTATTTTAATTACATTGGTAGGACAAGGTTTATTATTGACACCGATTTTGAAATTTTTAAAAATAAATGATGCCGGAAGTGAGTTGCCTGAAGAAAAACAGGAAGTTATTTTAATGAGAAAATTAAAAGAAACGGCTTTACATAAACTGGAAAATGATTTTTCAGATCTTGCACAAACCAACAGTCTTGTTCAGCATCAAAAACATAAGCTGGAAAACGAAATGATGATGATGGTAGATAAGGCGCAATGTATGGCTTCCACAGGCGATTATGTAACGGCAATGAGTGAAAATAAAGATGTGATGAGACAGATTATTCAGGCGCAGAGAAATGAACTTCATCGTATGAAACGTGAAAAGATTTTTGATGATCATGTGATGAGAACCATTGAAATGCAACTGGATTTTGATGAAGCTAAAATTACAGGATTTGCACATAGTTAACAGGAAAAGAGTATCATTTAGAATTAAATAGAAAGTAGAATATGAGCATCCCGATCATTGTTCAATATAAAATAAAAGCACCCATCGATAAAGTATGGAACGCGATCACAGATAAAAATGAAATGAAATCATGGTATTTTAATATTCCCGATTTTGAATTGGAAGTTGGGAAAATATTCAATTTTTATGAACCGGGCGATGAGAAAAAATATCATCATCAATGTGAAATTTTACAGATTATTCCGAATAAAAAACTGAAATATTCATGGGCTTTCCCTGAACTTTCAAAAGGAACAACGAGTGTAACCTGGGAACTGAACAAACAAGTTGACGAAACGGTAATTACATTAATTCATGATGAAATTGATCAGTTAAAAGAATTAGGCGAAAATTTTTCAAGAGAATCTTTTGCTGAAGGCTGGGACGGAATTATCGGAAGAAGTCTGAAACCGCATTTGGAACAATAGTTTATTTAAATTAAACGGTTCTATTACAATTTGGTAAACCCTAAGCCCAAAATTCGTAAAGCGGAATAAAATTTGCTACTTTTGGGAAAAATATTTAGATTTCAATGAAAAAAAATATAATAGCAGGTTTTGCGGCGGTTTTGATGTTGGCTTCATGTAATAATGACAAAAAAATTCTTGATACATTAGCAGATTTCAATAATTCTAAAGAAAGTACAGGATATCATTTTGGAGACAAGCTTGATCTTCCGAAAGACATCACAGATAAAGCGGAAACCATTACCATCAGCTTCGGAGATAAAGAAACAACAAGTCTTACTATCGATCCGAAATTTTATACGTTAGGAGATAATGCCGTAACTTTTAATATTAAAACTAAAGGTGGAGAAACTTTAACTCAGGATGCAACAATTAACGTTTTTGCAAAAAACCCGGAGAAAAATATCGCCTATCAAATCATTGCTGAATATCCTCACGATGTAAAAAACTTCGTTCAGGGATTTCAGGTAGAGGGAAATACGATTTATGAAAGTGACGGACAAAACGGTTCTTCACAAATTTTAAAATATACTTTAGGAACTACAACGCCTTTAGTTGCAACAAAACAAGCTCCTGAGGATTTTTCTGAAGGAAGTACAATTGTTGGTGATAAAGTGTATCAGTTGACATGGCAGAGCAAAAAAGGCTATGTTTATGATAAAGCTTCTTTGAAATTGTTATCTGAATTTCCTTATCCGAACGTTCTTGGTGAAGGTTGGGGTTTAACCTATGACGGGAAATATCTTATTGCTTCAGACGGAAGTAAATTGTTGTATTTCCTAGATCCGAAAGATCCTTCAAAAATGGTGAAATACATTGCTGTTGCAGGAAATACGGAAGCATACGATCAGCTGAATGAGCTTGAATTTCACAACGGATTTATCTATGCTAATGTTTGGCAGAAACCGATTGTCTTAAAAATTAATCCTGCAAACGGTGAAGTGGTTGGGAAATTTGACTTTACAGATATTGCGAAGCAGAATACAAAAGGAAGCGATGATGTCTTAAACGGAATTGCTTTTAAAGGTGAAAATATGTTGGTGACGGGTAAAAACTGGCCAAAAATATATGAAGTTCAGATTAAATAATCAATGAACTTTCATCAAATAAAATAGAATAGCGTTCCTTTTTGGAGCGCTATTTTTCATTATAAAGAATTAAGTTTTTTACGTCTGTTCGAGTGTTTTTCGCAGTGAAATGAAGAAAAATGTATCGAGAACTTTTTTCAAATAAAAACTTTTCAAAATTAAACTAAAGTTGCATCCTATTATTCGTGAACTATTCCCTTCAACTCAGGCTAAATAGGTTTAAAATTACTATTTTTGAAAAATGATAAAAAATTCAATGAAAAGAAATATTGTACTGGGATTGGCCGCGTTTTTTTTGTTGGCATCTTGTAATAATAAAGAAAAAATGATGGATACGCTGGCGGATTATAATAATTCAAAGCAGGATCAAGGCTATCATTTTGGAGATAAAATTACACTTCCAAAGGAGGTTACAGATGATGCAGAAACCATTACCATCAGTTTTGGAGACAAAGAAACTTCCAATTTAACGGTTGATCCGAAGTTTTTTTCTTTGGGAGATAATAATGTTTCTTTTATCATTAAAACTAAAAGTGGCGAGACTTTAAATCAGGATGCCACCATTAATGTTTTTGCTAAAAATCCTGAAGAGAATATTGCTTATCAAATCATTGCTGAATATCCTCACGACCCGAATAATTTTGTTGAAGGCTTTCAGATGGACGGAAATTATATCTACGAAAGTGATGGCTTATCGGGAAATTCTCAATTAATTAAATATACTTTAGGTTCTACAACACCAACAATTACAGAAAAACAGCCCGCTGATATTTTTTCTGAAGGTTGTGCAATTGTGGGCGATAAAATCTATCAGTTGACCTATCAAAATAGAAAAGGTTTCGTTTATGATAAAGCTACACTGAAAAAAATCTCAGAATTTACCTTGCCTAATGATCTTGCGGAAGGCTGGGGATTAACGTATGATGGCAAAAACCTTATTGCAACAGACGGTTCTAAAAATCTGTTTTTTCTTGATGTGAACGACCCTTCAAAAGTGGTAAAAACCCTTGCCGTTGCTGGAAATACCGAAGCGTTTGAAAAAATCAACGAACTGGAATATCACAACGGTTTTATTTATTCTAATGTATGGCACAGGCCGATTATTCTGAAAATTAATCCGGCTAACGGAGAAGTAGTAGGTAAATTCGACTTTACAAAACTGACGGCCGAAAATGATGGCGGAGACAGCGAACATGTTTTAAACGGAATTGCCTTTAAAGGTGATAATATGCTGATAACAGGGAAGAACTGGGCGAAAATTTTTGAAGTTTCATTCAAATAATATTAAAATATAAACTTCGTTTAAGTATAAATAAAAGGCTGTAAATTGCAGACGTTCCGTTTAAGAAAGTTATCTTTACCAAAATAAAATTTGAGATTCTTATATTTAATATTTGTTTTTGCATTCTGTGCTGTTTCTGCGCAGAAAGCCCTTCCTTTAGATTCTTTAAAATTGAAGGAAGCGAAGGATATGCTTGCCGATGATTATGGGAATTTGTATATCTATAAAAACAAAGATTTCAGCTTTACAAAATATGATTCTTTAGGAAAGCAGATCGGGAAACTGATGGTGACGGTTCCGTTTAAAATTCAGACGGTTCAAAATCCTTTAAGCGTACCCATGTTCTCCGAAAATGCTCAGGAAATGAAATTTGTGGATCAGAATCTTAATGAAATTCAAAAAGTAGATTTCAAGCAAAAATTCGGATTTATTAAAATGGCGTATGCTGAGGATCTGCAGCAAATCTGGTTGCTCGATGATAGTATGAAACGTTTGGTTCAGTATAATTTCAGGAACGATACCACGATTAATTCTTATCCGTTTGAAGGAAGTTTTGATGATTTGATGGATCTTCTGGTATATGAGAATAAAGTATATATTCTTACTAGAAAACATATTCGGGTATTCAGTCTGAAGTTTGAAAAGATCTTTGAAGCGGAGGTGTTGAACGGAAAAAGATTTCGCCGTGAAAACGATAATATTCTGGTGATTACGAATAATTCTATTCTAAAATATGTTCCGGAAAAAGAAATGGTAAAGGTTTTTGAAGATCCTGATGCACAAATTGTGGATAAAAATACCCTTTCTTATTTTGAAATCAAAGCGAACAAACTTTATCTTTACAGCCTGGAAAACAGAAAAGAAATTAAACAGCAAACCGAACCAGAACCTGCTAAAAAATCGATAGAAAGTTCAGAAGAAAAGAAGAAAGACAAATCTTCGGAAAAGTCGGATGCTTTTGATATGCTGCAACTTTTTGAAGAAATCGGCGAGGTTCAGAAATTGGGAGTTTAATTCATTTTTTTAATTAATCATAAACATTTAAGGGAAAATATGCATATTGCGGTTACAGGAAATATTGGGGCAGGAAAAACGACGTTAACAACAATGCTTTCTAAACATTACGGATGGGATGCACAGTTTGAAGATGTAGATCACAACCCCTATCTGGAAGATTTTTATGCGGACATGAGCAAATGGAGTTTTGCTTTGCAGGTATACTTTCTGGGAAGCAGATTCCGTCAGGTAAAAGAGATCAGAGAGAGTGGGAAGAATATTATTCAGGATCGTACAATTTATGAAGATGCTCACATTTTTGCTGAGAATTTAAATGATATGAAACTACTTTCAGACAGGGATTTTAATAATTATTCTTCTGTTTTTGATTTGATGAAATCTTTCGTTTCTGCACCGGATCTTTTAATTTATCTAAAGTCTGACGTTCCGAATCTGGTTAAAAAAATCTACAAAAGAGGAAGGGAATATGAAGCATCAATCAGCATCGAGTATCTTTCTAAGCTAAATCAGAAATATGAAAAATGGATCTCAAATTATACAGAAGGAAAACTTTTGATCATTGAAGTAGATGATTTGGATTTCGTAGAAAAACCTGAAGATTTTGGATTTATTTTAGATAAAATTGAAGCGGAATTAAACGGCTTGTTTTAATTAAGTTGTATTGAATAATTTAATAAATATCATTTGAAATGCACATTAAAGTTTTACATCATTCAAATTGCTCTAAATCCAATGCGGTGTTGGAATATTTGAAAGAAAATAAAGTTGCTTTTGAAGTTATTAATATGGTGGAAGAGCCTTTGAGTGTTTTAGAGATAAAAACGGTCTTGAAGAAATTAAACAAAAATGTTTCTGAAATCATTCGGGATAATGAAAAACTTTATAAAGAACAGTGGGCAGATAAAGAATATTCTGAAGAAGAATGGCTAACTATTTTATCTGAAAATCCATCTTTGGTACAAAGACCGATTTTAATTAAAGGAAATGAAGCGATCATCGGGAGACCTATCGAAAAAGTGATAGATTTTATTGAGAATTAAGATTTAGCTTACAAATATAAACAGAAAAGCCAGCATGAATGCTGACTTTTTTGTTTTTCTTATAATAGAATGACTCCTTCTATTTTAGCAACTTCTTTATAAATACGTACCACCTGATCTGCATCTAAAACAAATGCGTTGATATTGCAGGCAGTATATTTTCCGTTTTTACTTTCGCGGTTTCCCAGCGTGAATTTAATACCGTCAAAAACCTTATAGATTTCCGTAAGCTTTGACTGGTCTGTCGGAATGATGAATTTAAATAAATAGTCTTCTGGAAAATCGTGATGACCTTCCAGTTTGTCCTTCAAAGACTGATAAAAATCTTCAGGACTAGCGTGCTGGTTTCCTTGTAATATATCCATCTACAAATTTTAAATATATATAAAAATAGTGAAAAATTTTCTATTTTCCAAGTGGTCCTAAAAGTGATTTAGAGTTCTGAACTTCGTAATCCTCGATGATATTGAATATCCCGTTTACTAATTGTTCAGATGCTAATTGGCTTAATCCACCTGAATTTACTGTTGTTGTATTTCCTCCTAAAAGACTTCCTAGAAAATTACTGCCTGCTAAAGCGGTATTAATACTTTTTACAATTCCATATTGGTTCAGCTGTTCTTCCACTTTAGGAGTGATAGCGGTTATAAGCTGCTGAGATGTCTTCTCTTTCAGGATGAGTGTCGCAGTTCCTTTTTCACCATTGATAATTCTAGTCACGTCCTGCGCATTCAGGCTGTTGACCGCATTTACCAAAATAGGTTTTGAAATATTGACCGTGTAAACGGCTGCGTCTGCAATATAGGCTCTCTCTTTCTGTACCAGTGAGGGAGCTACTTTTTCCAATAGTGAATTAATTTCTCTCAACTGCTTGGGAAGCGCCTTATCTACCATATTGTTTTGTAAGAAGGCTTCTCTATTACTGTAAACATTTGCGCCTTTATCAATTCCGTTCAGCAAAAACTTTTTAATAATGGAAAGACCCAGATCGGTAGTAGCCAACGTAGTGCATGAATGAACGCTTGTTGTAATAACTGCACCCGTTCCAATAACTAAAGCAGCGGCAATAATATACTTTTTCATTTATAATTCTTAAACTTTATATCTTCTCAAATAACAAACCAAATTTAAACACTATATTCTGTTTAACAAAATTTTATGCTTAGAACGTTTTTTTGGGGAAAATTATTAAAAACATAGGTGGAAAATCGATTGCATTATTTTTTTTAAAATGTGTTATATATTATTAAAATGGCGTTTTATTTATTATTTTGTTGAGTATTCGTTTTTTTTATGGTCAATTTTAAAAATTTTTATGAAATATTAACGATATAAAGGATATTTTTATAATTTTGGCTAATGTCTTTTTTTGAGAAATACATTAGAATTTACACTAAGGCATTAAAAGAGGTTTATCAAACCTTTCCAAAAATTGATTGTACGAATAAAATTAAACTATATGAAACAAAGTGATTTAAAGTATTCATCACTCATTGCTGTTTTGTACTTTGGTATGAACGTCAATGCACAAACTACGCCAAAAGATACGGTTCCAAAAGAACAGAAGATCGAAGAGGTAGTAATGATTGGATATGGTAGCCGTAAGAAGGTAGATAATACTACTGCTGTTAGCTCTATTAGCGCTGATGAGGTTACTAAAACAAAAGTTCTTAATGCATCACAGGCTATTCAAGGTAAGGCTGCAGGGGTACAGGTTACGGCATCTGATATGCCGGGATCTACGCCTACTGTTATGATCAGAGGTCTTGGTACGGTTACTGGAGGTAGAACACCATTATATGTAGTTGATGGAATGTTTATGGATAATATTAATAATATTAATTCCAATGATATACTTTCTTATGATATTCTGAAAGATGCCGCTGCACTTGCAATTTATGGTAACAGAGCTGCAAATGGAGTTATTATTATTGCAACAAAATCAGGAAGAGGAAAATTAAAGGTTGAGTATGATGGTTTGGTAGGGGTGAGAAATCCTTTAAAGACTGTGAAAATGGCAAATGCTCAGGAGTTTATTAATTATAATAACACTGCTAATAGTTACCTAGAAGAACCTAAAGTTCCTTTTGCAACAAATCAACCATATAATACGGATTGGTTTAAAGAAATCACAAGAACAGGAATTTATAATCAACATAATATTGCAATTTCCGGTTCATCAGAAAGTGCGAAGTATTTTTTAAGTTTAAGTAATTATGATGAACAATCTATTCTAAAAGGAACGGATTATAATAGAACCACTATTAGAACTAATAATGAGTTCAAAATCTCTAAGAAAATCACTTTGTCTCAAAACTTGAGCATTGCATTTACTAATAATTCACCTAAACCATTAAGTGCATTTACGAATGCGTATAAGCAGTCACCATTAGTACCGGTACGTTATGCATCAGGGCAGTATGGTGTTCCAATCATTGATTCAAATGGTAATATTTCATACTCTGGATCTAGATTTAATAACGTAGGGAATCCTGTAAGCCAGTTAGATTTCTTTAACGAGAAAAGCAAGAATATGCTTCTACAGGGGGGGCTTAAACTAGACGTTGAGATCATGAAAGGATTGAAATTTACCTCACAGTTCTCTGGTGAATATTCAAACTTTAAATCCTATAATTTTTCTGATGATTTAGGAATCTGGTTAGCTGCAGATCCTACAAGAGTTGTAGCAAAGTTTGATGGAAATGCAAGAAACACATTAACTAATACTAAAGAAGATTATCATAATTGGGTGCTTTCAAATGTTTTAAATTATAATAGAACATTTGGAAATCACAACATTGATGCAATCATTGGTACAGAGTCGTCCGTTAAAAGTGGTATTGATAGAACTGAAGTAAAGAGAAAAGATTTAGGGACTGTTTCTGATTATTGGAATCTAAATAATACGAATTATATTAATAATATATTATCCCTAAATTCAATATATTTTAATAAAAATACTACAACATCCTATTTTGCAAGAGCACAATATAAATTAATGAATCGTTATTTATTAAGTGCTACAGTTAGGCGTGATGGGTCCTCTCAATTTGCTGAAGGTAACAAATGGGGAACATTTCCTTCATTTGGTGCAGGATGGATTGTCTCTGAAGAATCTTTCTTAAAAGATGGTTTCTTTGATTTATTGAAATTAAGAGGAGGTTGGGGTAGATTAGGAAACCAAAATGTTCCATTAAGTTACTTGCCGCTTTCTTCTGGTACAGATTATAATTATGCGTATGGTGGTAATGCTGTAAGTAATGGTATAACCGTTAACAAAGGGCTTGATCCTAATTTAGGATGGGAAATTACAGAAGAATCTTCTTTAGGTTTAGATTTTGGAGTTCTTAATAACCGTTTAACAGGTAGTTTTGATGTGTACAACAGAGAAACTAAAAACTTGATCTTAATGGTGAGAAACTATTTGTCTTCTGGGCAGAATATAGAATTTCCTTCTCATGTAGGTTCTGTAACAAATAAAGGTATTGAAGCTTCATTAAATTGGGCAGATAAAGTAGGAGAAAACTTTACATACTCTATTGGAGCTAATTATTCTTATAATAAAAATGAATTAACAAGAGTAAATGATTCTAACATATCACAAATATCAGGAGGTGATTTAGCAAATGGAGAATGGACAAAATTATTCAATAATACAACTGTTGGACATGCTCTAGGTAGTTTCTATTTATGGGAAACTGATGGGTATGATGCCAATGGAAATTTAAAATACAAAGATCTTAATGGTAACGGCATAACAGGTAAGGCAGATGCAGGAGACCGAAAGTATTTTGATTCCTATATTCCAAAATCAACTTTGGGTATAAATATTTCAATGGCCTATAAAAGTTTTGATTTCAATCTTAGTGGTTATGGTGCTTTTGGTTTCAATGTATATAATGGTAAAAAAGCACAACGAATCTCAGGAGAAAATGTTGAAGCTTCTGTAGCGAATGATTTTTGGACATCTACCAATACTAATGCTAGTAATCCAACACCATATACAACTCTTCCAATTGCTTCAACATTCTTTTTAGAAAAAGGAGATTATTTTAGAATTAATAATATTTCTGTAGGGTATACATTTAAAGATATTATGGATCATGTGAAGTCCATTAGGCTATATGTAAGCGCTATTAACCCGTTTATTTTCACTAAATATACTGGATATAATCCTGAACTTAGCGGATTTAACTCTTCAAGTCCACAGGATGAAGGAAATCCATATAAACTTGCAGGTGTAGAGTTAGATTCTTATCCGGCACTTAGAAGTTTCGTATTTGGTTTAAACATTAATTTTTAAGAAAAATGAAAAAGAAATATATAATAATATCAGCTCTTGTTCTTACAGGACTATTTAACCAAAGCTGTAGCAATGATTTTATAGAAGTATCACCGACTGAACAGGTTAATGTTGATGATTTATCTTTATATGATAATAATGAAGGGGCAACAAGTTTTGTGAATTCTATCTATGCTAAATTTTTAGATTGGGATATGAGTAGTTTTGCTTGGATTGGTGTTACGTCAATTACTTCTGATGATGCAGATAAAGGCAGTACAGCCGGAGACACTGGTTCAGATAAAGATATTTTAGATGCTCTTGCGTTTACTCCATCTACACCTTCTTTTGAAAGCTTATTTTCCTCAAACTATCAAGGTATTAATAGATGTAATCAAGCTCTGAAATATCTGCCTCAACTTAATAATGCAGATACTAGTTTGAGAGCCAGACTTACAGGGGAGGCTAAGTTTCTGCGTGCATTCATGTATTTTACTTTGGTTAGATCATTTGGAGGAGTACCTTTAGTAGATCATGTTCCTGTGTTAGGAAACGAAGAAGATGTTGAGATGCAGCTAACAAGAAAAAGCAAAGAAGAAATATATGCTTTTATAGAAAAAGACCTTCTTGATGCTGCAGAAGCTTTACCGAATAAATCAGAATATGGTACTGCAGATGTTGGTCGTGCAACAAAAGGCGCTGCTCATGCATTACTTGCAAAAGTTTATCTTTATCAGAAAAAATATCAATTAGCTATTGATCAATGTAATTTGGTTACAGGCTATTCTCTTACACCAACTTTTCTAGATATATATAAAGTGTCTGGTGAAAATAATGCAGAGTCAATTTTTGAAATTCAGGGCTCTGGAAATGAAAAAGGTAAAGGAATCAAACAATATACTCAAGTTCAAGGTGCCAGAGGTACCGGAGGCTGGGGCTGGGGTTTCAATACTCCAACTCAAAGTTTATATGATGCATATACTTCTGAAGGTGATACAGAAAGAAGAGATGCTACCATCATTAAAAAAGGGATGACCTTGTATGATGGAAGAGTCGTAGCAAATGATGCAGACAATAATTATTATAATTACAAGGCATATTCGTCTGCGTATACTTCACAAGATAATACAGATACCAATATTCGTTATCTTAGATATGCAGAAGTATTACTGATAAAAGCCGAAGCTTTAAATGAGTTAGGTCAAACTTCAACAGCAATTCCATTATTGAATGAAGTAAGAGATAGAGCGAAGATTGCCAATACAACGGCTACTACTCAATCAGCTTTAAGAACTGCAATTTGGAAAGAAAGAAGATTAGAATTAGCATTTGAACATGACAGATGGTTTGATTTGGTAAGAACAGGACAGGCCGAATCTGCTATGGCTGCTAATGGTAAAACATTTGTTGTTGGAAAGCATGAAGTTTTTCCTTTGCCTCAGACATTTATTACTGAAGCTAAAGGTCGTTCAGCTCAGAACCCGAACTACTAAAAATTTAATCAATAAAATCACAGAGGAGAATGAAAATTCTCCTCTTCTTTTAGGGATCAACTTTAAAATTTGAATTATGAAAAGGATAGTACTATCAATGGCTGTTGTATCATTACTTACGGTTTCCTGCAAAAATTCTCAGACGCTTAAACCCTCAAACTCTCAAACTCAGGTTGTAAAAAACGATATTACGGATGAGCAATTGATGGATAAAGTTCAGAATGAGTCTTTAAAATATTTCTGGGATTACGCAGAACCCAATTCTAAATTAGGAAGAGAGCGTTATCATGAAGATAATATTTATCCTGATAATGATAAGCACGTCATCACAACAGGAGGTTCCGGGTTTGGATTGGCGACAATTTTAGTGGGTGTCGAAAGAGGTTTTGTTCCAAGAAAGGAAGCCGTAAAAAGGCTCACCACGATGATGGATTTTTTAGCAAAATCAGATCGTCATAAAGGCGCCTGGTCTCACTGGATCAACGGAGAGACCGGAAAAACTGTTCCTTTCGGTAAAAAAGATAATGGTGGAGATTTGGTTGAAACAGCGTTTTTGACTTCAGGAATTTTAATGGTTCGTGAATACTTTAAAAACGGAAATGCTGAAGAAAAAGCACTTGCTAAAAAATGTGACGAACTTTGGAAAGGAATTCAATGGAATTGGTATACGAAAGGAGGTGAGAAAGTCCTTTACTGGCACTGGTCACCGGAATATCAGTGGGAAATGAACTTCCCGCTTCAAGGCTATAATGAATGTTTGATTACTTACATTCTGGCAGCTTCGTCACCAACCTATCCAATCGACGCTGAAACGTATTACAAAGGCTGGACAAGAAACGGAACTTACCTTTCAGACAAAGAAAAATACGGACTTCCAATGTATGTAAAGCACAATGGGGCAGAAGAATATGGCGGACCATTATTCTGGACCCAATATTCTTACATCGGTTTAGATCCAACGAATTTATCAGATAAATTAATCAAAAATTACTTTGATTTAAACAAAAATCAGGTTCTTATCGATTATAAATATTGTGTTGAAAATCCAAAAGGTTGGAAAGGTTACGGACCAAATTATTGGGGATTAACAGCAGGCTATTCAAGAAATAAAGACGGAAGTGTAGGGTATGATGCTCATTTTCCACAAAATGATCATGGTGTAATTACTCCGACGGCGGCGTTAAGCAGTTTTCCGTATTCGCCAAAAGAATCGATGGATTTCCTGAGATTTATCTATACTCAAAAACCTGAATTTATAGGGTCTGCGGGACCTTATGATGCAACGTCAATCAATTATGATAATTGGACAACGCCAAGATATTTAGCGATTGATCAGGGAACGATTGCTCCGATGATTGAAAATTACAGAACCGGATTTTTATGGAAATTATTCATGAATGCTCCGGAAATTCAGCAAGGATTAAAGAAATTGAGTTTCAAATCTGAAAAATATAATATTAAATAAATGTCCTTGTCAAGGTTTTAAACCTTGACAAGGATAAATAACCATTCAAACAAAACCTAAATATTAACAATGAAATTAAAAATAAACCACTTACCCCTCTTACTTTTACCATTTTCTTTAAGCGTAAATGCTCAGGAAATAAAAACAACATTCAACAAAGAGGTCAAAAGAACCGAGAAAATATCTTACGTTCTCGATTATCCTCAAAAAGTAAAAGGAAATGTTCCGTTAATTGTATTTCTTCACGGTTCGGGAGAAAGAGGAAACGATCTGGAAGCTGTAAAAGCGCATAGTCCTTTTACGTACAGGAATTTAATTAATGAACCTGTGGCGATTTTGGCTCCTCAATGCCCTGCAGATAATTGGTGGGATACGGTAAGCGTTTATCATTTGATTAAAGAAATTCAGAAAAAGTATAAGATAGATACTTCCAGAATTTACCTTACAGGGCTTTCGATGGGAGGTTGGGGAACGCTGAAACTGGCTATGGAACATCCTGAAATGTTTGCTGCGGTAGTTTCCGTTTGCGCACCGACTGACAGAGTGATGTATGCGAACATCAATCAATACAAAGATTTAAACATGAAAATTTTTCACGGCGGAATGGACGATGTTGTTTTGCCTGAAAATGCTTTTAATTTTTACCAAAAACTACACCCAGTCAATCCATCGGCAGAATTAACGATTTTCCCAAATGATAATCATAATTCATGGGATTCTACATATTCAAATCCTGCGTTGTATGAATGGATGTTGAGTAAAAAGAAAGAGAAATAATTCATTTAAAATTGATAGTATAAGTAAATTTTAGATTGCTATCATTCGCTGAGTGAAACGCCCTTGCGAATAAAAAATACGCAGGATAATTTTAAAGAAGAACATTAGCGAACTTAGCGTTAAAATTTAAATTATTATTAAATCGTAAAGCATAAAAACTTTACTAAGTGAAACGCCTTTGCGCCTTAAAAACATGAAGTTTTTAAAAGAATTGCGCCTTTGCGTTTAACCAACAAAAAACAAAAAAAATTGAACTATAATTTAAGAAGATAGATTTATGAGAAAGTTAATTGTAATCGCGACTTTAGCACTAGCACCTGTAGTTTCGGCTCAGGAAATGGTAACGAAGCCCGTTCAGTCTTATCAGACAGCGCAGTATCAGGCTAAAAAGAAAGCTTTTGTAGATAATCTTTTGGCTAAAATGACCTTAGACGAGAAAATCGGGCAGCTGAATTTACCAAGTTCAGGAGATTTTACGACAGGTCTGGCTAAAAGTTCCGATATCGGAAAAAAAGTAGAGCAAGGTTTAGTCGGTGGACTATTCAATATAAAAGGGGCTGATAAAATCAAGGCCGTTCAGAAAGTAGCGGTTGAAAACAGCCGTCTGAAAATTCCGATGATCTTCGGAATGGATGTGATTCACGGTTACGAAACCACTTTCCCGATTCCACTAGGATTAGCGTCTTCCTGGGATATGAATTTAGTGCAGCAGTCAGCGAAAGTTGCAGCAAGAGAAGCAGCAGCCGACGGAATCAACTGGACGTTCTCGCCAATGGTGGACATTTCCCGCGAACCAAGATGGGGAAGAGTTTCTGAAGGCTCTGGTGAAGATCCGTATTTAGGAAGTGAAATTTCTAAAAACATGGTGTACGGTTATCAAGGAAAAGATTTGGCAAACGGAACTAATATTTTGGCTTGTGTAAAGCATTTTGCACTGTACGGAGCTGGTGAAGCGGGTAGAGATTACAATACGGTTGACATGAGCCACGTGAGAATGTTCAACGAATATTTCCCACCGTATAAAGCAGCTGTTGATGCAGGTGTAGCATCTGTGATGGCTTCTTTCAATGAAGTGGATGGAGTTCCGGCGACGGGAAACAGATGGTTGCAGACAGAAGTATTGAGAAATATGTGGAAATTCAAAGGTTTTGTAGTGACCGATTACACAGGGATCAATGAGATGGTAGACCACGGAATGGGAGATCTTCAGGAAGTTTCTGCATTGGCGTTGAAAGCGGGTGTTGATATGGATATGGTAGGTGAAGGCTTTTTAACAACATTAAAAAAATCTTTAGCTGAAGGAAAAGTGACGCAGGCTGAGATCGATATGGCAACGAAAAGAATTCTTGAAGCAAAATATGATCTGGGTTTGTTCGACAATCCATACAAGCACGGAGATGCTAAGTTGGCTGCAAAAGAAGTTTACAGCATGGAAAACCGTAATATTGCGAGAAACGTAGCTTCTCAGTCTATGGTTTTGATGAAAAACGAAAACCAGGTTTTACCATTGAAAAAATCAGGAACAGTTGCGGTAATCGGACCATTGGTAAACAACTCAATGAACATGGCAGGAACTTGGAGTGTGGCTACAAAGCACGCAATTTCTGTGAATTTAATGCAAGGTCTTCAGGCTAATTACGGAAAAGATGTGAAATTCCTTTCTGCTAAAGGAGCAAACATCGATTACGATGCTAAATTAGAAGAAATCTACGCAGCTCACGGAAAGAAAACCGATAGAGACAACCGTTCAAAAGAAGCGTTATTAAAAGAAGCGGTTGACGTTGCCAATAAAGCAGATGTTATTGTTCTGGCCATCGGAGAATCTGCGGAAATGAGCGGAGAATCTTCTTCAAGAACTGAAATCACGATTCCTCAGTCTCAGGTTGATTTATTAAATGAATTGAAAAAGACAGGAAAACCAATCGCAATGGTGTTATTCACCGGTCGTCCTTTGGCTTTAACGAATGTAAAAGATACGCCCGATGCTATTCTGAATGCTTGGTTCCCAGGTTCTGAAGCCGGAAATGCTATTGCAGATGTTCTTTTTGGAAAAGTAAATCCTTCAGGGAAATTACCGATGACGTTCCCAAGAAGCTTAGGACAGGTTCCTATTTATTATAATGCTAAAAACACAGGTCGCCCTTTAAGCCAGGAGTTGACTGATAAATGTGAATACCAAAGATTCCGTTCTAATTATATGGATGAGTGTAATACACCGCTTTATCCGTTTGGATTTGGTTTAAGCTATTCTACATTCACTTATTCTGATGTAACGGTTTCTAATGCTCATCCAAAAGGAGACCAGACGATTCAGGCTTCCATAACGGTTACCAATTCCGGAAACTACGACGGAGCTGAGGTGGTTCAGTTATACATCAGAGATATGGTGGGAAGCATCACAAGACCGGTAAAAGAATTGAAAGGATTCCAAAAAGTGATGTTGAAAAAAGGAGAATCTAAAAAGGTTACCTTCGATATCAGCCCTGAAAATCTGAAATTCTACAACGGAGATTTGAAATACGATTGGGAAGCCGGAGATTTTGATATCATGATTGGTACCAACTCGGAAGAGGTGAAACATTCAAAAATCAATTGGACAAAATAAAAGGTTCAAATCAATTATTATAAAAGTCATTCGAAAGAGTGACTTTTTTTATGGAAAATAAATTAATAAAACTAAAACAGAACAGATTAAAAATAGAATATGTCTGTAAAGTATTAAAAAGCAATAAATTATACTTGATTGCCTCTTCGGAATGGTTGACTGCTATTTCAAAATGCTTGACTGTTGTACCGTAATGGTTGATTAGTTTAATGGAATGTTTGATGTACTTAACGAATGGGTCAATCAGTATTTTTAAACAATTAAATATAAATTCTAATATAATACATGTTAAGAATAGATGCGTCAGTTCGAGTGTTTTTTCGTAACGAAGTGGAGAAAAAATGTATCGAGAACCCCGTGAACCAAAGCTCAAAATTGGTCTCCCAAACACAAACTTCTCGATATGATTTTTTTCAAAGCTCTAATCGAAGAGACCAAAATAAAATATAAGGCAAAACCCAACAGAATAAATTTTTTTTTTAAGCCGCTCAAAATGAATGGTTTTTTTTCTATCTTAGAACAATAATAACCAATAGATGCTTTTTGGCACACTTTTTACCAAATGAAAACTTAAATTTTTACAATATGAAAAAAACAATTTTATTTACTGCGATGTTCCTTGGAAGTTTAACCTTTGCACAGAAGAAAGCTCCGGTTGTGGGTGGCGACAGAGATGTTCATGGCTGCATCGGTTCGGCGGGTTATACCTATTCACAACTTAGAAATGATTGTGTACGCGTTTTTGAACAGAAAATTAAACTCAACGAGGTGAAATCTGATAAAAGCTATACTTCGATGACGGCGGTTATCTTCAACAAAAGCATGAGCAAAGCCGAAATTTTTATTCCCGATGGAAATGCTAAAAGTATTATTCTGGATAGACAGGGCACGGGAAAAATCTGGAAAAGCGGAAGTCACATTAAAGAAAGCTACGTTTTAGTTCCTTATAAGAAAAAAGGCTATCAGATTAAAAAAGATGATGTAGTGATTTATCAATAAAACAAAACAGGAAGTCAAAATTGGCTTCCTGTTTTTATTTTAAACTTAAATTTTGGAGCTTTTTCCCGCTTTCGCTACTCGCTTTTTTCAAGTTTCGGGTTCGGCGGCGAAGCCGCCGAACCCGAAACTTGAAAAAGAGCTCAAACAGGCCGCTCAATCGGGGCTAGTGATAAACATACCCAAAAAAAAACGTTATAGATTTCAAAAATCTATAACGTTTAATTATAATAGTAGGATTAAAATATTATCCTGCAACAACTTCTTCAGCATAAACAAGACCTTCATAACAAGCATTGTAAATAGCTTTCAATTCTTCCAAAGAAGGAACTCTTGGGTTGAAACCTGTGCAAGGATCTACCAAAGCATTGTTGGCGATATAATCAAGGTTTTTATCCCAGTCTTCTCTAGAAATTCCAAATTCTTTGATCGCTGATTGATTATTAACCTCAGAACGTAAAGTTTCAATAGCCTGAGCCAGATCTTCAGCTGTTTCTTTACCGATTACTCTCGCTAAATCAGGAAAACGGTTTGTCGCTTGAGCATTATAACGGATTACATTCGGAAGGAAAATTGCGTTAGACGCTCCGTGAGGAATTCCGTACAAAGCACCAACCTGGTGAGATAACGAGTGAACAATTCCCAACCATGCATTGTTGAATGCCAACCCTGCCATAAATGAAGCATCGTGCATATTCTGACGGGCTACAATATTGTTAGGATTTTCAACGGCCTCTTTCAAATTGTCAAAAACAATCTCCAAACCTCCTTTAGAAAGGGCATCTGCGATGTTGTTATCGATGTTTGAAACATATGCTTCTACACAGTGAGTCAAAGCATCAAGACCCGTGTTTGAAGTCACGTGAGCTGGCATTGAAGCACAGATTTCACCGTCAACAATCGCGATATCCGGAGTTAATTCATAAGAAACGATAGGGTATTTTACCCCTTTTTCTCTGTCAGTAATTACCGCAAGACCTGTTGTTTCAGTTCCTGTTCCGCTTGTAGAAGGGATTGCAATAAATTTAGCTTTATTTCTTAAAACCGGAACCGTGAAAGGCTTGATCATCGCATCGAAATCTGCATTAGGATATTCATAGAAAACCCACATGATTTTTGCAGCATCAATCGCAGAACAACCTCCTAAACCGATAATCCAGTCCGGTTGGAAAGCCTGAATCATTTCAGCTCCTTTTGCACAAGTTGCTGATGATGGATCTTCTTCTACACCTTCGAAAATCTGAGTTTCGATTCCTGCTTCAGTAAGATACGCTACGGCTTTATCCAACGTTCCGCTCTTTCTCATCGAGCTTCCACCTGTTACGATTACTGCTTTTGTACCTTTGATATTTGCTAATTCAGAAAGGGTTCCCGCACCGTGGAAAACTTCTCCTGCAATAAATAATTTGCTCATTTTTTTGACTTAATTTTTGATGAGACAAAATTAGATCAACCAAAACAAGCGATGTTATACAAACAGGATTATGCGTTATACATTTGCGCCAATTCCTGCTGAAGTTCGGTGGGAGTTTCCTTCAATTTTGCCTTTACAAACTTATTGAGTGCGGAAGGAGAATTAAATCCCAAATCAAAAGCAATTTCTTTATGTGAAAGATCTGAAAACATCAATTGACGTTTTATTTCCATTAAAATTCTGTTATGAATTGCCTGAATTGCTGTTTCTCCGCAATGTTTTTTAGTAATTGAATTTAATTTTTTCGTTGTAATGGCTAATTCTTCAGCGTAATATTGAACGGTTCGGTATTGTTTGTAATGTTCATTCAATAATTTTTTAAATCGAACATAAATCGGTTTATCTGCTGTTTCTTTATGTAAAATAGGATGCAAGCCATGAACAGATTCAATTAAACCTAACAAAAATATTTTAATTTGAAATCTTGCCTGTTCTTTTTTAATTAAACTAGGCTTCTGATAAATTCCTTGTATAATTTGAATAGAGTTTAAACTTTGCTCAAAATCTTCAGGAGAAAGAATGGTGCAGTTAAGTTGAGTCGAAAGATTGACATTATACGTACTCAATTCATTTTTCAGAATATCAGAACAGAATAAAATCTCTTCAAACAGAATAATTTTTCCTTTTAAATCCGAACTTAAATCTGAAATAAAATGAACCTGTTCCGGAAATACCACAGAAATTTTTCCGGCTTTTAAATAATGAATCTTATCTTCAATATGAAGCTGAAGGGTTCCGTTTTCAATAACAATAATTAAGAAATGATCTTTTTTATGAGGCTTAAAATAATCCTTTAAATGCTCTTCATTCAAATCAAAAACTCGAAAAGACAGATTTTTATCTTCCTCTTTCTGAATATTCTTTTTAATTTCCAATTTCTTCAAACTTCCCATTTCATGATTGTTTTAAAACGAAGCACCAAAGGTAGCTCAAAATATCGTGCATTTGCAAAGAATAGTTCCACAGATTAATGAGGCGAGTAGAGGGGGACAGAAGATTGCCTGTGGCAGTTAAATTGTATGGTATATGTTTTTGAAGGAGCGAATTGGCAAACATCAGTTTAAGAAAATTTCATACTCATTCTCTACTTCTCCTCCTCCCATTCCCATATCATATTGAACCTGCGTCACAAAAAACATAGACCATTCTTTTACGTGAAGCAGGAAGTAAGAAGCAAACAGTAAGAAGTAAAAAGATCCAACAAGACAGAGTACTGATTTACCCGAATTGCCCTTCAAGTTCACATCAGCTAAAAAAACTTTCAATTGAAGCATATCCCACCCTCAGATCCCCACTCTAAAAAATTCTCCTCCTCTGGAGGAGTGTCAAAAATTCAAAGAATTTTTGACGAGGTGGTTCTTCCGAAGCTGCTCCCATCTATATGATAACATAACCTTGCCATCATCCACCATTTAACCCCCAACCTTATAGTTTTTCAAAACCTATAAGGTTTCCTTATCTAATAGAACATAATCCCATTCCACGTATCTTCAACTTCATGGTCTCCACTCCCCCCAAACCCACCGACCCTCAAACTCTACAACCCTCGCATACAAAACCCTCGCACAGAAAACCCTTTTAATCAAAAAAATCTCCCAATCAATCAGCTCGTTACGCTCAAATATGAACTCAAAGTAAACATTATGTTAAATAAATTAGGATTGTATTGTCCAAAGCTCCTATCTTTGCCCCACTGAAAACGAGAGTATATCAGTAAGCGCAGAAGAGCTTTTGAATAAGCAATAAATTAAAGATCACTTTAAGATAAACAAATAAAAACTACCAGTTTTTAATTTAAAATAATTTCAAAATTAAATTAGATAAAAGCTTGCGAGTTTAGAAAAAGTTTGTATCTTTGCAGTCCGGTAAAACGGGGAGCAGGAGTGAGGTTGATAAATAATAAACGAAGAGTTAAGGTCATCAAAAAACTTTAAAATTTTCTTCATAAAAATTTGGTCAATAAGAAATAAGTTATTACTTTTGCACTCGCAAATACGGGACGACACTGACAGAAAGATTGTCCTGGTAAAAAAGCGAAAGAACGAAGTTCATTGAAATATAATATAACAACCAAGTAAGGAAAAACTAAAGCGTCAAAACTTTGAGTGAGTCAGAACAAACATACAATGGAGAGTTTGATCCTGGCTCAGGATGAACGCTAGCGGGAGGCCTAACACATGCAAGCCGAGCGGTATTTGTCTTTCGGGACAGAGAGAGCGGCGTACGGGTGCGGAACACGTGTGCAACCTGCCTTTATCAGGGGGATAGCCTTTCGAAAGGAAGATTAATACCCCATAATATATTGATTGGCATCAATTAATATTGAAAACTCCGGTGGATAGAGATGGGCACGCGCAAGATTAGATAGTTGGTAGGGTAACGGCCTACCAAGTCATTGATCTTTAGGGGGCCTGAGAGGGTGATCCCCCACACTGGTACTGAGACACGGACCAGACTCCTACGGGAGGCAGCAGTGAGGAATATTGGACAATGGGTTAGCGCCTGATCCAGCCATCCCGCGTGAAGGACGACGGCCCTATGGGTTGTAAACTTCTTTTGTATAGGGATAAACCTACTCTCGTGAGAGTAGCTGAAGGTACTATACGAATAAGCACCGGCTAACTCCGTGCCAGCAGCCGCGGTAATACGGAGGGTGCAAGCGTTATCCGGATTTATTGGGTTTAAAGGGTCCGTAGGCGGATCTGTAAGTCAGTGGTGAAATCTCACAGCTTAACTGTGAAACTGCCATTGATACTGCAGTTCTTGAGTAAGGTAGAAGTGGCTGGAATAAGTAGTGTAGCGGTGAAATGCATAGATATTACTTAGAACACCAATTGCGAAGGCAGGTCACTATGTCTTAACTGACGCTGATGGACGAAAGCGTGGGGAGCGAACAGGATTAGATACCCTGGTAGTCCACGCCGTAAACGATGCTAACTCGTTTTTGGGTCTTCGGATTCAGAGACTAAGCGAAAGTGATAAGTTAGCCACCTGGGGAGTACGAACGCAAGTTTGAAACTCAAAGGAATTGACGGGGGCCCGCACAAGCGGTGGATTATGTGGTTTAATTCGATGATACGCGAGGAACCTTACCAAGGCTTAAATGGGAATTGACAGACGCAGAAATGTGTTTTTCTTCGGACAATTTTCAAGGTGCTGCATGGTTGTCGTCAGCTCGTGCCGTGAGGTGTTAGGTTAAGTCCTGCAACGAGCGCAACCCCTGTCACTAGTTGCCATCATTAAGTTGGGGACTCTAGTGAGACTGCCTACGCAAGTAGAGAGGAAGGTGGGGATGACGTCAAATCATCACGGCCCTTACGCCTTGGGCCACACACGTAATACAATGGCCGGTACAGAGGGCAGCTACCTAGCGATAGGATGCAAATCTCGAAAGCCGGTCTCAGTTCGGATTGGAGTCTGCAACTCGACTCTATGAAGCTGGAATCGCTAGTAATCGCGCATCAGCCATGGCGCGGTGAATACGTTCCCGGGCCTTGTACACACCGCCCGTCAAGCCATGGAAGTCTGGGGTACCTGAAGTCGGTGACCGTAACAGGAGCTGCCTAGGGTAAAACAGGTAACTAGGGCTAAGTCGTAACAAGGTAGCCGTACCGGAAGGTGCGGCTGGAACATCTCATTTTAGAGCGTCTTTAGACGTTAAACAAAATTAGTATCGCAAGATACACAAGTACTTACTTAAAGTAAAGCTTTAGTTTTTTGTTTGGTTGATTATATAAAAAATACAAAACCCACTAGAAATTAGTATAGGGATAGAGAGATTTTAGATTATAAATTATAGATTTAAAAAGCATTTAAAATTTTCAATTTAAAATTTAAAATTATAACAAAGTCTCGTAGCTCAGCTGGTTAGAGCGCTACACTGATAATGTAGAGGTCGGCAGTTCGAGCCTGCCCGAGACTACTAATTTTGAGTATAAGAGTTTTAGAGTATAAGGGAATATGAGTTTAACGCTCAAACTCTCCCACACTACTACTCATACACTCAACTAGAGGGGGAATTAGCTCAGCTGGCTAGAGCGCCTGCCTTGCACGCAGGAGGTCAAGGGTTCGACTCCCTTATTCTCCACAGTTTTGGAAGTTTGATTTAAAAGTTACGATTGGAGCCAAAAACAACAATTGTTCATCAAACGGAAGAGAAGAAATTAAGATCATTGACATTAACGGTAAAGACATCACAAAGAGAAAACCGAGCACTTATAAGTGCTTGAGTAACCTAAAAATAGGAAAGAAATCGTTAAGGGCGTATGGCGGATGCCTAGGCTTTCAGAGGCGAAGAAGGACGTGGTAAGCTGCGAAAAGCTGCGGGGATTGGCACACACGAATAGATCCGCAGATGTCCGAATGGGGCAACCCGGCAGGTTGAAGACCTGTCACCTCGTAAGAGGAGCAAACCAGGAGAACTGAAACATCTAAGTACCCTGAGGAAAAGAAATCGAAGAGATTCCGTAAGTAGTGGCGAGCGAAAGCGGATTAGCCCAAAAGTTTTTATATATTTAGAAGAATGTTCTGGAAAGAACAGCCATAGACGGTGATAGCCCGGTATTCGAAAGGTATATTAAGATGATAAATGAGTATGGCGGGACACGTGAAATCCTGTCTGAATATGGGGGGACCATCCTCCAAGGCTAAATACTCCTGAAAGACCGATAGTGAACAAGTACTGTGAAGGAAAGGTGAAAAGCACTTCGAATAGAAGGGTGAAATAGAACCTGAAACCGTACGCCTACAAGCGGTCGGAGCCCACAAGTTGGGTGACGGCGTGCCTTTTGCATAATGAGCCTACGAGTTAATTTTACTAGCGAGGTTAAGTAATTAAGTTACGGAGCCGGAGCGAAAGCGAGTCTGAATAGGGCGCATAGTTAGTAGGATTAGACGCGAAACCTTGTGATCTACCCATGGGCAGGTTGAAGCTTTGGTAACACAAAGTGGAGGACCGAACCGGTTGACGTTGAAAAGTCTTCGGATGACCTGTGGGTAGGGGTGAAAGGCCAATCAAACTGGGAGATAGCTCGTACTCTCCGAAATGCATTTAGGTGCAGCGTCGTAAAAAAGTTTATTAGAGGTAGAGCGACTGATTGGATGCGGGGGAGTCAAATCCTACCAATTCCTGACAAACTCCGAATGCTAATAAATGTTCTGCGGCAGTGAGGGCATGGGTGCTAAGGTCCATGTCCGAGAGGGAAAGAACCCAGACCAACAGCTAAGGTCCCCAAATATATGTTAAGTTGAAGCAACGCGGTTGGACTGCATTGACAGCTAGGATGTTGGCTTGGAAGCAGCCATTCATTTAAAGAGTGCGTAACAGCTCACTAGTCGAGCGGTCCGGCATGGATAATAATCGGGCATAAACATATTACCGAAGCTATGGATTTGTAATTTATTACATCTGGTAGGAGAGCATTCTGTTTGCGCCGAAGCAGTATCGTGAGGTATTGTGGAGCGGACAGAAAAGAAAATGTAGGCATAAGTAACGATAAAGGGGGCGAGAAACCCCCTCACCGAAAGACTAAGGTTTCCTCAGCCATGCTAATCAGCTGAGGGTTAGTCGGGACCTAACGCGAACCCGAAAGGGGTAGTGGATGGACAATGGGTTAATATTCCCATACTTGCTCACATTAAAAAGGGGACGGTTCGATGTAGCTACTGGAGACTGACGGAATAGTCAAGGCCTAGCCTTCGGGCGAAGCTGCTGTAGTGAACTCGGATCCAAGAAAAGCCGAAGTGAAGCAACCCGTACCAAAACCGACACAGGTAGTCGAGGAGAGAATCCTAAGGTGCTCGAGTGAGTCGTGGCTAAGGAACTAGGCAAAATAGTCTCGTAACTTCGGAAGAAGAGACGCCATCAGCAATGGTGGCCGCAGTGAAGAGGCCCAGGCGACTGTTTATCAAAAACACAGGACTCTGCTAAATCGAAAGATGCTGTATAGGGTCTGACACCTGCCCGGTGCTGGAAGGTTAAGGAAGGGCGTTAGCGTAAGCGAAGCGTTTGACTGAAGCCCCAGTAAACGGCGGCCGTAACTATAACGGTCCTAAGGTAGCGAAATTCCTTGTCGGGTAAGTTCCGACCTGCACGAATGGTGTAACGATCTGGGCACTGTCTCAGCCACGAGCTCGGTGAAATTGTAGTATCGGTGAAGATGCCGATTACCCGCAATGGGACGAAAAGACCCTGTGAACCTTTACTATAACTTCGTATTGACTTTGAGTAAGTAATGTGTAGGATAGGTGGGAGACTTTGAAGCAGGCACGCTAGTGTTTGTGGAGTCAACGTTGAAATACCACCCTTTACTTACTTGGAGCCTAACTTCTTTTAGAAGGACATTGCGTGGTGGGTAGTTTGACTGGGGTGGTCGCCTCCAAAAGAGTAACGGAGGCTTTCAAAGGTACCCTCAGCACGCTTGGTAACCGTGCGTAGAGTGTAATGGCATAAGGGTGCTTGACTGTGAGACCAACAAGTCGATCAGGTGCGAAAGCAGGACATAGTGATCCGGTGGTTCCGTATGGAAGGGCCATCGCTCATAGGATAAAAGGTACTCCGGGGATAACAGGCTAGTCTCCCCCAAGAGCTCACATCGACGGGGAGGTTCGGCACCTCGATGTCGGCTCGTCACATCCTGGGGCTGGAGAAGGTCCCAAGGGTTGGGCTGTTCGCCCATTAAAGTGGCACGCGAGCTGGGTTCAGAACGTCGTGAGACAGTTCGGTCTCTATCTATTGCGGGCGTTAGATGTTTGAGAGGGCTTGATTCTAGTACGAGAGGACCGAATTGAACAAACCTCTGGTGTATCAGTTGTACCGCCAGGTGCACCGCTGAGTAGCTACGTTTGGAAGAGATAAGCACTGAAAGCATATAAGTGCGAAACTCGCCTCAAGATGAGACATCTTTTAAGGGTCGTGGGAGATGACCACGTTGATAGGCTACAGGTGTAAAGTTGGTAACAGCATAGCCGAGTAGTACTAATTACCCGTAGATTTATAGCCTATTGGTTGCTATTAAACAAGCCTTATAAGTGCGCCACTGGTTTTGCCTTTGTGATGAAATTTACCGATACATATAATTTAAGAATGTACCATTTAACCAATGTAACAATAATTGTAAGAAATAAAATTAATTGTTACACTGTTACATTAACTACATTGTTATATTAAACCATATTTAGGGTGGTTTTAGCGGTGGGGCTCACCTGTTCCCATTCCGAACACAGAAGTTAAGCCCACCAGCGCCGATGGTACTGCTAACGCGGGAGAGTAGGTCGCCGCCAGTTTTTATTAAAAAGTCTCATACTTTAATTAGTATGAGACTTTTTTTTTGCTCGAAACTCAAACAAAGTTACCTTTGCCAGATGCCAGATGCCAGATGCCAGATGCCAGATGCCAGACGCTAGACGCTAGAAGCGGGAGAGCCCCGGAGGGGCGATCTGTTAATAGCTCCAGATGTTGACCCGGCGAAAAAGTTCCGTAGGAGCGACCTGTTACTATAAAAAAATCTGCGAATAGGTAAGGTAAATTCCAAGCGCAAATAATTAGCAATCTTAATAGATAGGATTACATTTTTGCTTCCGCCGATCCTTTTTATGACCGTAAAATCAAAGATAATCTCCGAAAGCCTAAAGAAGCAAACCAACTCTATGATCTATGGGAAATGAAAATATCATTCGTGCATTCGTGGCAATAAAAAATTGTCATGTCTACCATTGATACTTGTATTTTTGCCAGAAGCCAGAAGCCAGAAGCTAGAAGCGGGAGAGCCCCGGAGGGGCGATCTGTTAATAGCCCCAGATGTTGACCCGTCGAAAAAGCTCCGTAGGAGCGACCTGTTACTATAAGAAATCTGCGAATAGGTAAAGTAAATTCCAATCGCAAATAATTAGCAATCTTAATAGATAGGATTACATTTTTGCTTCCGCCGATCCTTTTTATGACCGTAATAATCAAAGATAATTTCCGAAAGCCTAAAGAAGCAAACCAACTCTATGATCTATGGGAAATGAAAATATCATTCGTGCATTCGTGGCAATAAAAAATTGTTTTGTTTCCCATTTTATAATGGACCACAGAACTATTCAAATCAGATTCTTAAAAACTGAGTTTAATGTAATAGATTGTAGTGAGAAAAATAGAATAATTAAAAGGATTTATTTATAAACAAACTCATCTTACGAGCTTCTGTGAAATCTATTTTTCTCTCTCGCTTAAAAACCGTATTTTTGCATATCTAAAAAAGTAAAAGAAAAGAATGAATTCCTACAAAAATCCTTTGGAAGAACGCTATTCAAGCGAAGAAATGTTGTTTAACTTTTCTCATAATAATAAATTCCAGAACTGGAGAAAACTTTGGATTGCTCTTGCTGAAATCGAAAAAGACTTAGGCCTTGAAATCACAGACGAGCAGATTGCTGAATTGAAAGCCAATGCTGAAAATATTGATTATGAAAAAGCAGCGGAGTATGAGAAAAAATTCCGTCATGATGTGATGGCTCACGTTCACGCTTATGGTGATGTAGCGCCTTCAGCAAAGGGAATTATTCACTTGGGAGCAACTTCTGCGTTTGTAGGAGACAATACAGATTTAATTCAGATTCGTGACGGACTTTTAATTTTAAAGAAAAAGTTGGTAAACGTGATGAAAAATCTTTCTGATTTTGCGATTCAGTATAAAGATTTACCGACTTTAGGATTTACTCACTTCCAACCGGCTCAGTTAACGACCGTTGGAAAAAGAGCGACACTTTGGTTACAGAGTTTAGTTCTTGACATCGAAGAGCTTGACTTCTTCTTAGAAACTTTACGTTTCAGAGGGGTGAAAGGAACAACCGGAACGGCGGCAAGTTTCTTGGAGCTTTTCAACGGTGATTATTCTAAAGTTAAACATTTAGATAAAGAATTGTCAAAAAGATTCGGTTTCGAAAGAGTTTTCGGTGTTTCCGGACAGACATACGACAGAAAAATCGATGCAAAAGTGGTGGCTTTATTAGGAAACATCGCTCAATCTGCACATAAATTCACAAACGATTTACGTTTACTTCAAAATCTTAAGGAAATAGAAGAACCATTCGAGAAAAACCAAATTGGTTCATCGGCAATGGCTTACAAACGTAATCCAATGAGAAGTGAGAGAATCGGAGCCTTGGCAAAATATGTAATGTCTTTAACGACAAGTTCTGCAATGGTAGCGTCAACACAATGGTTTGAAAGAACTTTGGACGATTCTGCAAACAAGAGATTAACGATTCCTCAGGCTTTCTTAGCTGTTGATGCAATTCTACTGATCTGGAACAACATCATGAACGGAATCGTGGTTTATCCGAACAGAATCAACAAACATATTATGGAAGAACTTCCTTTCATGGCAACAGAATACATTATCATGGAAGAAGTGAAAGCTGGTGGCGACCGTCAGGAAATTCACGAAGTGATCAGAGTTCATTCTATGGAAGCGTCTAAAAAGGTAAAAGAAGAAGGTAAAGAAAATGACCTTATCGAAAGAATCCTGAACGACGATTCATTAAAATTAGATAAATCAAAATTAAAGGAAGTGCTAGATCCTAAAAACTTCATCGGTTTTGCACCGATTCAAACGGAGGAATTCATCACGAATGAAGTTCAGCCGATTATAGATGCAAACAAAGATTTGATAGGACTGGAAGCTGATCTTAAAGTATAAATATTTTATGCAGCCTTTTGGGCTGCATTTTTTTTTTGAAACTGTGAAAGAAAAATTTAAAATTATATTTATTTTTTTGGCTGTTATCATATCTAGATTACCTTTTATCTGGAACAGTCCGGGGACAGATCCTGATAATTGGCTTGTTTTATCTAAGGGTCAGAAGATTTCGGAAACCGGTTTATATGAAGCTTCTCGTTTACCAGGATATCCTGTGTCTGAATATTTAAGCTCTTTTTTTGGTACGGATGCGTGGTGGGTTCTTAATGTGGTGACGGTGCTGTTTTCGGCTCTTTCTATGGTGTACTTTTATAAAATTCTTAACTCTTTCAATCTTAAAAATAAATTAATTGCTACCATAGCTCTGGCTTTCACGCAGGGTATATTTATTGCGTCGACAGTAAATATGGAGTATATGTGGAGCCTATTTTTCTTATTGGCAGGAATTTTTAATCTCTTAAACAGGAAATATTTAGTCTCAGGTATCCTTATTGGTTTAATGATTTCTACAAGATTTACCAATATAGTATTGTTATTACCTCTTTTATATCTTATAATTTACCTTGTTAAAGAAAAAAAAGCAGTCAATATATTTTATTTTCTGCTGACTTCGGCGCTAACATTTGGTGTTTGTTTTATACCGGTTTTCAGAACATACGGTTTAGATTTCTTTCCGTCTGAAATTTGGGGTTTACCGGATATAAAAACCATTGTGAGTTTTTATACCCTTTATTTGTACGGAGTTTTAGGACTTGTGGGATTGATGATTGCTGTACTGTTTGTTCTTAAAAATAGCAGAAAGGTTAGCGAAAAAGCTAAACAATACAAATCATTATTTATTTTTTGTGGATTAAACATAGCGATAACAAGTGCTGTTTATTTCAGATTTCCTTTTGAAAGTTATTATAATCTTCCGCTAATACCTTTTTTAATTATAATTTTAAATATTGTCCTGTTCTCTGAAAAAATAAAAAAAACAGTATTTTTATTATTGATTCTGAGTCCTTTTCTTTTGCATGTAAACATGTCAAAAGTACATCTGGAAGGAAGTGTTTTTGTGACTGAAAAAATGGAGACCGATATATGGAATTATACGCATCAGTTGCACCAGAAGTTCTCAGAAAAAAATACAAGACGTAAAGTACTGGTTTGCGGAGGGTTCTATTATGCTTATAATTATCTGTATCCCCAGAAAATTACGGCTGGTAAAGTTTTACTTAGACCCTCTGAAGAGGAAATTAAGTATTATCTTTCCAGGAGATATACCATCTATTATCCTTCTGATATAACGGATGAGCTGAAGAATATTAAAAATTATGACATTACAAAATATGGAGAGAGTTTGCTTCCTGCATTAAATGAAAAATAGGAATTGCCAGAAATCTTGAATCATGTAAATGTATGAAGATTATAAAAATTTAGATTTGGGAGAATAGTTTTTATATGTATAAAGAATTCCGTAGACGATATTTTGCTAGAAGATATTATATTATCGTAAATTCGCGTAAGAAAACCGATCTTAGAAGATAAGAATAGTTTTTTTCCTGAATCCATACCAAATATATAATATGAAAAGAGCAGTTTTAATCATTTTATTAATGCCGGTGCTTTCTTTTTCACAAGAAAAGGAAGTTTTAAAATATTTTAAATCAAAAGATTCCTTGGTTGGAGTTAAAAATCAGGAGGGAAAAATCATCGTTCCTGCACAGTTCAAAATTTTTTCTTATTTAAAGGATGGAGAATTGGTGGAAGGGGAAACCATTTATTTTGATGGTCATAAAAAAGGTGAAAAACTGCAAAAAAATGAATGGGGATATGTTTATGACCGAAAAGGAAATTTCCTGTATCGACCTTTCCTTTATGACAACGGTGCGGATTATTTCTATGAAGGCGTAAGAAGATTCGTCAAAGACGGAAAGGTTGGTTTTGTAGACAGAAATGGAAAGGTTGTTATAAAGCCCGAACATGATTTTGTGTCCCGGTTCAATTACGGATATGTCACGTTTTGCGATGGTTGTGATTGGGAAAAAACCGAAGATGAGCATAAAGCAATTGTTGGCGGAACTTGGGGAGTGATGAATTATAAGGGTGAAATTGTTCAGCCTGTTGCAAAGTCTTCAAATACGGTGGAAATCGAGGGTAAAGATTATCCGTACCCATTCAAATACAACGAAAAAGAGAAGAAAATTCTTCAGTTTTTCGAAAAAAATAAAATAATTCCTGAAATCTATTATGTAAATTATAATAGTAAGTTATCTGAAAATGAGAAGAAATTATTTTTTGAAATCGTTGAAAGACCAAAGGAAAATTTTCCTTATTATCAGATTGCGACCTACGATTACAGGAAGATGATATCCGGCTTGTGGTGGATGACATTTATCGTTTCTGAAGATGGAAATACTGTCCAGGCTGTAGAATATGAAAATGAAAAAATTCCTTTTGAGAATTGGCTGAAAAAATCAATAAAAGAAGCTGAAAAATTTCAGAAAGAGCATCCGGATATTCCGAATAAATTAAGTAAATAAGAGTAAATTATCTCAAAATAATGTTACAAAATCAAGATCATCAGCAATTAATGATGGATTTAAAGGAATTAGTTACCAAAACAAAAAGTCAGGTAGCGGTTCAGGTGAATTCAGCAATGGTGGTTTTGTATTGGAAGATCGGTCAAAGAATAAATGAAGATATTTTAGGAAATAAAAGGGCGGAATATGGTAAAGAAGTAATTGTTCAAATCTCTGAACAGCTTACTCTTGAATTTGGGAGCTCTTTTTCAAATAAAAATCTGCGAAAAATGATGCAATTTGCTTCTGTTTTCCAAGATTTTGAAATTGTCGCATCGCTGATGCGACAATTGTCATGGACTCATTTCCTACTTTTAATACCTATTTCTGAAGAGGTAAAAAGAAATTTTTATATTGAAATTTGTAAAATTGAAAATTGGAGCGTCCGAACGTTAAAAGAAAAGATAAATTCTTTACTATTTGAAAGAACCGAGATCAGTAAAAATCCTGAGGAAATAATTAATAATGAACTAAAAAAATGGTCTGAAACTAATGTTTTAAATCCTGATTTAGTTTTTAAAGATCCTTACTTTTTGGATTTTTTAGAGTTAAAAGATACATTTTCAGAAAGAGATTTAGAAGAAGCTATTATTGTGGAGCTTCAAAAATTTATTTCTGAATTAGGAAATGATTTTGCATTTCTTTCAAGACAAAAAAGAATTACAATAGACCATAGAGATTACTATTTAGACCTACTTTTCTATCACAGAAAATTAAAATCTTTAGTAGTTATCGAATTGAAATTGGGAGAGTTGGAAGCATCACATAAAGGGCAAATGGAGCTTTATCTATCATATCTCAATACGTATGAAAAAGTGGAAGGAGAAAATCCTCCAATTGGTTTAATTCTTTGCTCCGGAAAAAATTCCGAACATATTGAACTCATGAATCTGGAAAAGGATAATAGTAAAGTAGCAGAATATTTCCTGATATTACCTTCAGAAAAAGTTTTACTTGAAAAACTTCATCGTTCGATAGAAATCGCAAGGAATAAATTTGAAAAATAAAAAATAAGTCTAATCATATTTAATATCTGACATCTAATGTCTCAAAACAAAAGAATTTTCGTAGAAAAGAGAGGAATTTTCGATGTGGAAAGTCCAAAAATTTTTGATGAAGTAAAAGCGGTAATTCCGTCAATCCGAAATGTAAAGGTATATAACGTTTACGATATTTTTGGTTTAAATGATGGTGAATTTGAAAAAGTGGTCAACAGTACTTTCGTAGATCCGGTTACTGATATTTTAATCGAAAATAATCCTGCACAGGGAATTTATTTCGCATTGGAATTTTTACCGGGGCAGTACGATCAGCGTGCTGATTCTGCACAGCAGTGTATCGCTTTATTAACCGGAAATGAGAAATCTAAAGTAAGAAGCGGAAAGCTCATTGAGTTTGAAGGTGCTTCAGAATCGGATGTAGCAAAAATCAAAGATCTTCTCATTAATAAGGTAGAATCTCAGGAAAAAGATTTAAGTATTTTAGATATTCCAGGGGAAGAAGTACCGTCAAAAGTGATTGTTCATGAAAATTTCATCAATTTTGATGATGCTCAATTGGAAGAGTTTTTCAACAGTCACGGCTTTGCGCTGGGGTTGGATGATCTGAAATTCATTCAGGAATATTTTAAAACTGAACAGAGAAACCCAACAGAAACTGAACTTAAAGTTTTAGATACGTATTGGAGCGACCACTGCCGTCACACAACGTTTGAAACGGAGTTGTCAAATATTGAATTTGAAGGAAAGTTTAAACATACATTGGAAACTATTTTCAATGATTATATCGAAAAAAGAAAATTCTTAGGACGCGAATTGAAGCCGATCTCTTTAATGGATCTGGCGACAGTTTGTGGAAGATATTTCCATAAAACAGGTCAATTGGAGAACTTGGTGGTTTCTGACGAAATCAATGCTTGTACCATCCAAATCGAAGCTGAATACGATGGTAAAAAAGAACCGTGGTATTTATTATTCAAAAATGAAACGCACAATCACCCGACAGAAATCGAGCCTTTTGGTGGGGCTTCAACGTGTTTAGGTGGTGCAATCAGAGATCCTTTGTCTGGACGTTCATTCGTTTTCCAAGCGATGAGATTGACAGGTGCTGCTGATGTTTTGGAATCTGTGGATCAGACTTTGCCAGGTAAATTACCTCAAAAAACAATCACAAAACAGGCGGCTAACGGATATTCTTCTTACGGTAACCAAATCGGTTTGGCGACTACAATGGTTTCCGAAATCTATGATGAAGGTTACAAAGCGAAAAGAATGGAAGTAGGTTTCGTTGCCGGAGCTGTTCCTGTGGATTGGGTGAGACGTGAAAAGCCTGAAGCGGGCGATTCAATCATCATTTTAGGGGGTGCAACAGGTCGTGATGGTGTTGGTGGAGCAAGCGGAAGTTCAAAAGAGCAGGACGAAACTTCCATTCATACGATGAGTTCTGAAGTTCAGAAAGGAAATGCCGTTGAAGAACGTAAAATCCAGAGATTATTCAGAAATCCTGAAGTAACGAGATTGATTAAAAAATCAAATGATTTCGGAGCTGGAGGTGTTTCTGTGGCGATCGGTGAAATCGCTGATTCTTTGGAAGTTAATCTGGATGTTTTACCTTTAAAATACGAAGGTCTGAACGGAACTGAGCTGGCTATTTCTGAATCTCAGGAAAGAATGGCGGTTGTCGTTGAACCAAAAGATAAAGAACAGTTCATCAAGTTCTGTGAAGCTGAAAATATCGTAGCTGTTGAAGTTGCAAAAGTGACAGATTCAGGAAGAATGCAGATGTTCTGGAAAGGTGATAAAATTGTTGACCTTTCAAGAGCGTTTTTAGATACGAATGGTTGTTCAAAAAGTCAGGAAGTTAAAATTACTCATCTTAATGAAGTAAAAGAAGAAACCCCTGCATTCAATGAAGAAAATTTCTTAAAAATAGTAAGCGATAAAAATGTAGCTTCTCAAAAAGGCTTGTTAGAAATGTTTGATTCATCAATTGGTGCGACTACGGTTGCGATGCCTTTGGGTGGAAAATATCAGCAGACTTTGATGGAGGGAAGTGTTCAGACATTGCCAATTATCGGGGCAAAAGATATTGAAACGGTTTCTTTGGCGAGTTGGGGATTTGATGCAGAGATTTCTAAACAGAATTCTTTATTAGGAGCCTCTTACGCAGTGGTAGAAAGTGTTGCGAAGATCGTTGCCATGGGTGGCGATTATAAAAATATAAGATTCAGTTTCCAGGAATATTTTGAAAAATTAGGTCAGAATCCTGAAAAATGGGGAAAACCTTTGGCTTCTCTTCTCGGAGCTTATGATGCTCAGATCAACTTCGGCTTAGCAGCAATTGGAGGGAAAGATTCAATGAGTGGAACGTATCAGGATCTGAATGTTCCGCCAACGTTGATTTCTTTCGCTTGTGCGAACGGAGAAAAGAAGAATATTATCTCTCCTGAATTTAAAGGGGAAGGAAATAAAGTCTATTTCTTCAATCACGTTGCTCAGGAAAACGGACTTCCGAATTATGATGCTTTAAAAACTGTTTATGAATTAATTTTCGAAAACATTAAAGCAGGAAAAATCGTTTCAGTTAAAACAGTGAAAGAAGGTGGTGTTGCCGTTGCTTTAGCGAAAATGAGCTTCGGAAACAGATTAGGAGCTGAAATTACAGTTGATGAAACGGTTTTATTAACTAAAAATATAGGAAGCTTAGTTATTGAATCTACAGAAGAATTAAGTTCTGTAAATCTACAATTAATCGGAAAAGTTGTTGCGGATGAGATTCTAACGATCAACAATCAACAAACAACCATCAACCAATTATTAGCTGCAAATACTAATACATTTGAAAATCTTTTCCCAACGATTGAAAAAGAAAAAATTACGGTTGCTATTGATGAGAAATTAAACTCGATCAATCCTAGAAATATTATCATTAAAAAGCACGGAATTGCTCAGCCAAAGGTATTTGCACCGGTTTTCCCGGGAACAAACTGTGAGTACGATACGTTGAATGCTTTCGCAAAAGAAGGAGCTGTTATCAGCAGTTTGCCTTTAATTAATATCAATCACCAATTATTGGACGAAAGTATTGATGCTTGGGTTGAAGAGATTAAAACTTCTCAGATTTTGGCTTTCTCAGGAGGTTTCTCCGCTGGTGATGAGCCAGACGGTTCTGCAAAATTCATTGTTAACGTTTTGAAAAACGAAAAGATGAGAAATGCAGTTCACGAATTGTTAGACAGAGATGGAATGATTATCGGAATCTGTAACGGTTTCCAGGCGTTGGTGAAATCTGGATTGTTGCCTTACGGAAGAATCAAAGATTTGGATGAAAATTCTCCAACATTGGCTCACAATGCAATCAGAAGACATATTTCTCAGATGGTGAATGTAAAAGTGGTGAATGACGAATCGCCTTGGTTAAAAGGTATGAAAGATCAGGTGTTTACTATTCCGATTTCTCATGGTGAAGGTCGTTTTATGGCTTCAGAAGCTGAAATTCAGAAGTTGTATGAAAACGGACAAATCGCTACTCAATATTTAGATTTAGAAGGAAATATCGCTCACGGAATGCCATTTAATCCAAATAACTCATTGTTCGGAATTGAAGGAGTTACCAGCCCGGATGGAAAAATATTCGGTAGAATGGGACATCCTGAACGTTTTGCAGAAGGTTTGATGAAAAATATTCCAACTGCGAATTATCACAATATCTTTAAAAACGGAGTGGAATACTTTAAATAGACCATTTGTTTTTAATTAATATAAACCTCATAGATTTTAATTTCTATGAGGTTTTTTAATGATGATTTAATAAATAAGTTTATATTTTTGCAATCATAATAAAACTAAAACAATAACCTGATGAACGAAGAAAATTCTTTTGAATCTAAGAAAGACATTAAAAGAATAGACGCACATTACATTTCACATGAAATACAGCATCTTTTCCATATAGATAAAGGATTTCCTTTTACACTTAAAGAACTTTTGATACGTCCCGGAAAAACCGTGAGAGAATATCTTACAGAAAACCGCGAGAAGTACGTAAAACCTATCGCCTTTCTGGTTTTTGCTGCGGTTATTTACACCTTAGTGGTTCACTGGCTTCATATAGACGTACTTATCTTTAATATAAAAGGATTGGGAGAAACGTCTGAGTGGAAAAATAACCATTACATCGAGGTTTTCAATAATTTGGTAGATACTCATCTTGGATATTCGGCGCTGATTATTGGCTTTTTTATGGCTTTATGGACAAAAATATTCTTTTACAAAAAAGGGTATAATATTTTTGAAATTTTTGTGCTGCTTTCTTATATTTTTGGTGTTTTTTTTATTGCGCTTTTACTCTTTTTATTGGTTTCAAAACTAACCGGATTATTAATCATTACTCAAGTTGGAATATTTTTACTTCAAATTTATTTTATAGGTGCGATCGGTCAGTTTTTCGGAGAAAAGAATTTTTTAAATTACATCAAAAGCTTTGTATGCTTATTTTTGGGAATTGTAAGCTATAAATATTGTTTGATTTTATTGGCTTATTTATTGTCTATGTAAATAAATCGAAATGAAATTATGAATTTGAAGAGCTTAAATAATAACAAGAAAATGACCGTCATTAATGGCAGTCATTTTTCAAATCTGGAAGGTTTCTACGAAGAAATTTCTGAACTTTTTATTAAAGATGAAGGCTGGAAAGTAGGAACGTTAGACGGTTTTGATGATATTTTGTATGGAGTTAATTCGGATATAACTTGGAAAAACTCTCAAAAATCAAAAGAAGATTTAGGGTTTGATTTAACTAAAGAATTTTACGAAAACAAAATCAGGCAGGGAAAACCTTTTAATGTAGAATTAATCCAGCAAAAATTGAATGATTTGATCGAAGGAAACGGACAAAATTTATTTGAAATTTTGATTGAAATTATAGAATCACATAAAAATATTACGCTAATTTTGGATTGATTTTAATTTTAAACTGTTAAGTTTATTTAAGATAAACATTAGCAAAAATTGGTAATAACGATATGTCATGCTGAGCCTGTCGAAGCATCAACAATTCTATTTAACAGTTTAAAAATCCAATTAATAAAAATAAAAAGTAAATGAAAAAAATGAGGTACGGATTATTCTTCGGTGACAGCATTACGTATGGAGAATACGACGGTGTGTTTGGCGGTTGGGTAGATATTCTGAAAAGATACGCTCTGCAGAAATACAATGAGGGAAGCAATGAACTGATTATTTACAATCTAGGAATCGGTGGCGAGACCACAGAAGGTTTACTCAAAAGAATGCCTCATGAAATGGAAGCCAGAAATTCTCCTGAAGGGAATATCATTTTCATGGGTTACGGAGCGAATGACCTTGCTGTAAAAGAAGGAAGCTATTTGGTGAATCCATCACAGTTTAAAGCAAATATTTTAACCGCTGTTGAATTGGCACAACAATATACACAAGATATTTATTTGGTTAGTATTCTCCCGATTTCTAAAACTATAGATGGAGTTGTGGTGGCTTCCGGAAAGTTGAGATCAACAGAGGAAATTTTGAAATATAATCAGGCTATTAAAGAAATTTGTGCTGAAAAGTCTCTGCATTACATCGATTTTTATTCCGGATTTGTAGATGATAAAGAAATTCTGCTTTCAAAAGATGGCGTTCATCCCAATGAAAAAGGATATGGTATGATGGCCGAAATAGCGCTTCCGGTTATTGAGAAGTATTTGGAATGATTATTATTCACTAAAAATTTCGATATCAACAGGAACGGGCTTTAGCCCGTTTAATTTTTATAACCGAGCAGTACTTCTATAGCCAAAATTTATTAAGGTTTTAATCATGATTTGTTTATTAAGAAGGGTAATATCATTTTAAAATCAATTAAAATATATACTTCCAATACACCAAAATCCCTACAACTCCCGATAAAGCAGCCGTTAAAATCACAGCTCCGGCCGCAATATCTTTAATAAAACCAATTCTTTTATCAAATTCAGGCTGAATAATATCGCATATCTTTTCAATAGCTGTATTGAAAATTTCCGCCACTAAAACCGAAAAGCAAACGATCAGGATAAGAATAGTATCAGTTGTAGAAAGTTTTAAGTAAAAAATAAGAAACAGATTGACAAAGAAAGCTACAAGCTCGATCTGAAAATTTCTTTCACTTTTCATCATTAAGAAAACACCCCGGAAAGCGTTTAAAAAACTTCTATGAATTGGTGGTTTTCGCATGACAAAAAATATTCTTGACAAATATACTGATTCGGTGAAAAATAATTATTAAATTTAAGCTCGTAAGAATAATCTTATGTAACAAAAAAATTGGGGTAGAAGGAGTTGGAAAATTCTTTTGATGGATGTTAATAAACTCTGGTCAATATTCTTTTCAATCTATTTTCTATTTATTATATTTGTAAAAATTATTTTTAAATCTATGAAATTTATTATTTCAAGTGGTGAACTGCAGAAGGCGTTGCAAACTGTAAGTGGCGTAATATCAAGCTCTCAATCGAGACCGATTTTAGAAAACTATCTTTTTGAATTAGACGGAAACAACGTTACCATTACAGCATCTGATGGTGAAACGACTCTTGTAACTTCTCTTGACGTAAAGTCTGATGACGCAGGAAAATTTGCTGTTCCGGCAAAGATTTTTCAGGATTTCATCAAGACGTACGGAGAGCAGCCGCTAACCTTGGTTGTGAAAGATAATGCAGAAGGAACGGGAAGTCAGCTTGAGATCTTAGATGAGAAAGATAATTTCGCGGTAGCATTGGACAATGCTGATGATTACCCTGAACTTCCGGAATTTGATGCTTCTCAAAGTGTTACAATGCCTGCCGGAGTTTTATCTGAAGCGCTTACAAATACTCTTTTTGCTACAAGTAACGATTCTCTTCGCCCGGTAATGACAGGAGTTCTTTTCCAGTTTGGAGAAAATGAAACGAACTTTGTTTCTACAGATTCTCACCGATTGGTTGTATATAAAAGACAGGATTTGATGAATACCGAGCCCATGGAATTCATTATGCCTAAAAAACCTTTGAACATTTTCAAAAATATTTTAGCAAGCTCAAACGAAGACGTGAAAATCGATTTCAACGAGAATATGGCTAAATTTACTTTTGGTAAACATATCTGGATCTGTCGATTGATCGATGGAAAATATCCAAACTACACCGCGGTAATTCCAAAAGAAAACCCGAATGTATTGACAATTAATAGAAATCTGTTATTAGGAGCTATTAAAAGAGCTTCTATTATGTCGAACAAATCTACGAATCAGGTAAGATTTAAACTTTCGGCAAATATTCTTCACCTTCACGCAGAAGATACAGAATATGCAAACAAGGCAGATATGCAGATTCCTTGCGACTATAACGGTGAAGATATCAACATCGGATTCAGTTCGAAGTTTTTAACGGAGATGTTAACGATTTTAGGTTCAGACGATATTACAATGAAAATGTCTCAGCCCAACAGACCGGGAATCATCGAGCCACTTGATGGCCTTGAAGACAACGAAAATATTTTAATGTTATCAATGCCGGTAATCGGATTGTAATTTTAAAATTAAATAATATAGAAAGAGATTGATTGTTGTCAGTCTCTTTTTTTTGTTTTTATACTTTTTAAGTAGTCTTAACGGATCTTATCGGATCAAGTACAAAAGTCGGGGACTAGGCAAAAAAGTTCAGATCATGTCAGATGAAATTTTTTGCTCTCGCAGATTTTGCAAATGATGCAGATTCTTTTCCTTACACTTTACATATTGAGCACGAAGCCCCGCCAAGTTTTTTGACAACTCCCGTTTTAAGTCTCACCAAACCTTTCTACCTATAAAAGACCGCAAAGGTTAAACAAAGAAAATCAACGATACCATCTGTGGAAAATCTATGCGATCTGTAGGAAATAAAAATATTCGAGTATCCGTGGCGATAATATGCAGCCCTCAATTTTATCTTTGATAAAATTCTTGCGACTTAAAAACATAAAGCATTAAAAAATATCTTTGCTGCTTTGCGAAAAACCAACAAATAGAGCAGCATCTGTTAAAATCTGCACGATCTGTGGGGAATAAAAATATTCGAGTATCCGTGGCGATAATATACTGCCCTCAATTTTATCTTTGATAAAATCCTTGCGACTTAAAAACATAAAGCATTAAAAAATATCTTTGCGGCTTTGCGAAAAACCAACAAATAGAGCAGCATCTTTGAAAATCTGCACGATCTGTGGGGAATAAAAATATTCGAGTATCCGTGGCGATAATATACTGCCCTCAATTTTATCTTTGATAAAATCCTTGCGCCTTAAAAACATCAAGTATTAAAAAAAATCTTTGCGTCTCTGCGAAAAACCAACAGAAACAGCAGCATCTGAAAATCTGCGATCTGTGGGAAATAAAAATATTCGTGCATTCGTGGCAAAAAATACATCTAAACAATTTCTCCCCAAGTTTTGATACTGATCCATCTTATCTAAACACAATTCTCACAAATATTTTTTACAAATGTCACAATGATTCTCTCGGAGATTTTGCTGATCCCGCTGATTGATATTCTGAAGACTTTAGAATTTGTATACAGTAAAGAGTTTTAGAAACTATATTGAAAAATTAAATAGTACTATTTGTAAAAACCTGTGGAACCTTTGGGAAACAAAAAGATTCGTACATTCATGGAAGATTTTTAACGCTACGTTCGCTATGATGTTTTTTTAGTAATGCTGTTGATTTTTCGGTCGCAAGGGCGTTATACTCAGCAAATGATAGCAGCGTATTATGAACCGAGTTATACATTGAACACCAAGGCTCACTACGTTTTTTTACATAAAGATTCACCCAGTCGTTCCACTTATAAAGCTGATAAACAAAATAGTTCTGTTCTGGCAATCTGTTTAGTTCACTTTATTTTCTCTGGTTCTTCAGAATATAATTATTATCTAATTTAATACTTAAATCCTTATGTAAATCTAAAGGCGATCTGTGGGAAAATAAAAGGATTTGTGGCATAAGAAATACACTCCACAATTTTATCTCTGATAAAATCCTTGTGCCTTAAAAGCATGAAGTATTAAAAAAAAATCTTTGCGTCTTTGCGAATCACCAACAAAAACAGCACACTTTATAAACCCGTGAAACAAAAAAAAGACCTGTTCTTCTAGAAAATCACACCATTCGTCTAATAAAATTGATATTGGTCGTGTAATTGGGCAATTTTGTTTGGTAAAACAGACAGAAAATGAAACAATATATTCTCATAGCACTTTTCGTCGGAACATTCGCTTCCGCTCAAAAAATATGGACGCTTCAGGATTGTCTTGATTACGCTGTTGAAAATAACATTACTGTAAAAAAAACAGTGTTGGATAAGACAACGGCTCAACTCAATTACCAACAGCAGAAGAACAACAAACTGCCGACAATTTACGGTTCGTCTTCCTTTGGTGTAACCAACGGTTCGAGTATTGACCCGATTACCAGTAGTTTCGTGAACCAGAATATTCTTTCGAACAGCTTCGGAATCTCAGCAAACGCGTTGATCTATCAGGGGAATAAACTGAATCTTCAGATCGAACAGAATAAAATTTTATTGGAACAGTCCTCATTGTATCAGAAGCAGGCGGAAAATAATATCGTTTTAAATGTTTTGAATGCCTATCTCCAGTCCTTATATTATTATGAAGGAATTGAAATTGCAAAAAATACCGCAAGCTCTTCCGCTCAGGAATTAAAACTGACACAAGTTAAATATAAAAACGGAGCCATTTCAAAGTTGGAATTGGCAGATGTTGAAACCCAGGATGCACAGAATCAATATACGGTAGTCAACAGTGAAAATCTTTACAATCAGCAGGTTTTAAAATTGAAACAGCTCCTGGAGATCGATCCGAATGTGGATTTTCAGATTGAAAAAATGAACCTTACTGATTTTGACGAACTCATTCCTGATAAACAACAGGTTTTTGCGCAAGCTTCTGAAACTCTTCCTGATTTAAAGATCTACGATTATCAAAACGAAATCCTGAACAAAGCCTTAGCTATTACAAAAGCTGGTTATCTTCCTACACTTTCGGCAACAGCAGGTTTGAATACCGGATTTACAAGCACTCAGGATTACAGCTATTTTAATCAGGTTAAAAACAATTTCAATAAATCGGTTGGTTTATCCTTAAACATTCCCATTTTTTCTAAAAAACAGAATGATACGAATGTAAAACTGGCTAAAATCAATATTGAGCAGAATCAATTAGATAAAATAAGTGCTGGTAAAACGTTGTATTCAAGCATTGAAACAGCCTGGCAAAATGCAATAGCCAATCAGGCCCAGCAAAAATCTTCAAAAGTGGCAAGAGACAATGCAAAACTTGCTTACGATCTGGCCAACAAAAAGTTTGAATTTGGAGGATTGACAACCACAGAACTGTCGGTGAGCAGAAATACCTATTTAACGAATGAACAGACGTATTTACAGTCAAAATACATGGCTGTCCTATACACGCAGCTTTTGAATTTTTACCAGGGAAAAACGTTAACAGTAAACTAAAATAACAGAATAAAATATTATCAAGATGAATCCGAAATATAAAAAATACTTTAAAAATTCTGCTATTACATTAATTGTAGTGATTGCTGTGGTTTTTGCTTACAGATATTTTACCCAAAAAGAAGATCCGAAGATTTCTGTTCAGACAGTGAAAATGACCAAGCAGAACATTACCACTTCGGTAACGGCAACAGGAACTGTAGAACCTGTGGATCAGGTAGATGTGGGAACGCAGGTTTCGGGAATTATCAATCATATTTATGCAGATTATAATTCTCAGGTTAAAAAAGGACAGCTTTTGGCAGAACTTGATAAAACAAACCTCCAAGAGTCGGTAAATAACGCTATGGCCCAGTATAATGCAGCTTTGAATGAACTTAATTATTATCAGCAAAATTATAACCGCCAAAACAGTATGTTTAAAGCAGGCGTAATCAGCAAAGCAGATTATGAACAGGCAGCTTATCAGGTTAAAAATTCACAGCAAACGGTAAGTCAGCGACAGACCGCTTTGGCACAGGCAAGAACGAATTTAAGCTATGCCAATATCTACGCGCCGATAGACGGAATTATTTTAAGCCGTGAAGTGGAAGAAGGACAAACGGTAGCGGCAAGTATGACGACGCCAACATTGTTTACCATTGCCAAAGATATTACGAAAATGCAGGTGGAAGCCAATGTAGATGAGGCGGACATCGGTGGCGTGGAAGTCGGGCAACGTGTGACGTTTACCGTGGATGCTTTTCCGCAGGAGGAATTTAACGGAAAGGTTCGCCAGGTGAGATTGGCAGCAACTACGGAATCTAATGTGGTAACGTATACCGTGATTATAGATGCCGATAATTCTGAACAAAAATTAAAGCCCGGATTAACGGCAACGATCACCATTTTTACGCAGGAACTTAAAAATATCAATACCATTCCTGCAGGAGCAATTAGTTTTAGTCCAGATACTGAAACTTTACAGAAATATTATCTTCAAAACGAGCTGAATGCTAAAATTCCTGAAATTAAAGTCGGAAAGAACAAAGAAAAATATGTCTGGATTAAAAATAACGACAATACCTTATCTCAAAAATTAGTGACAGTCGGCATCAATGATGGTGTGAATGTTCAGGTGAAAAGTGGGTTAGAAGGAAATGAACAAATTTTAACTTCATTAGATGAACAACAGGAAGTGGTGGCGAACTCTCAATCGGAAAACAGTCCGTTTATGCCGAAAAGACCGAACAGTAATAATAAAAAATCAGGCTCAAGCCAAGGTCCGCCTCCGGGAAATTAATTTATTTGATGGTTGTGTTTTATAGAGATTAAAATTCATAAACCAGAAAACCAACAACGATCAACCATTAACTATCAACCAAACAACAATGAAACCGATCATCAACATACAAAACCTTAAACGAGAATTTAAAATGGGCGATGAGATCGTGCATGCGCTGAAGGGAATTAATTTAACGATCAATGAAGGAGAATTTGTAACGATCATGGGAACGAGTGGTTCCGGAAAGTCTACTTTTCTGAATATTTTAGGATGCCTCGATCAGCCGACTTCAGGAACTTATGAGCTAGATGGTGTTTCGGTTAAAGATTTAAATAAGAACCAGTTAGCCGATATCAGGAATCAGAAGATAGGATTTATTTTTCAGTCGTATAATTTACTGGCAAGAACGAGTGCTTTGGAAAATGTAGAACTTCCGTTGTTGTATAATCCGAAAGTTTCGGCAGAAGAAAGAAGAGAGCGAGCAGTGAAAGCTCTGAAACAGGTGGGTTTAGAAAGCAGAATGTATCATATTCCTAGTCAGTTATCGGGAGGTCAGCAACAGAGAGTTGCCATCGCCAGAGCATTGGTGAATCATCCGATTATTTTGCTGGCGGATGAGGCGACGGGAAATCTGGATACCAGAACATCGTATGAAGTGATGAATCTTTTTCAGGAACTGAACAATGAAGGAATCACCATTGGATTTGTTACGCACGAGGATGATATCGCCAAATTCAGCAGAAGAACGGTGGTTTTAAAAGATGGAAATATTACAGAAGACCAATTGGTCACCAACAGATTATATGCTGCTGAAGAGCTTGCCAAGCTTCCTCCTGCAGAATAAAGAATTTATTAGTTACAATGAAGATGGACAGTATGCGGTAAATATTTACGAACCCAATAAGAAAAGATCACGAAAGGGAAAGTTAAAAAGAAAATGAAGTAGCATTGGGTTTGTGGATATTTTTAATTAAAAAAGATAAAATAATGAACTTTTTAAATTTACTTAAAATAGCCTGGAAGGCCATTCTCCTTAATAAAACCCGCGCGATGCTTACCATGCTGGGAATTATTATTGGGGTAGCTTCCGTGATTGCGATGCTTGCCATAGGCGAAGGTTCCAAAGAAAGTATCAAGAAAAATATTTCGAGCATGGGTGCGAATTTAATTACAGTTCGCCCCGGCGCCGGAATGATGGGTGGTGTACGTTCGGATCCTTCTGCGATGCAAACATTGACATTGGCAGATTATAATGCTTTAAAAACAAAAACGAAGCTGCTTAAAAATATTTCTCCTTTGGTGAACGGAAGCGGGCAGAGTATTGCGGGTTCCAACAACTGGCCGACCTCAATTTATGGAACTTCTCCCGAATATTTAAAGATTCGTGATTGGTCTATAGAAGAAGGCTCTATGTTCACCGAAGATGATGTGGAAGCGTATGCAAAAGTGGCTGTGATCGGGAAAACGGTTCAGGAAAATCTGTTTCCAAATGAAAATCCGATCGGTAAAATGATCCGCTTTAAAAATATACCCTTCAAAGTGATCGGCGTGCTTCGTGAAAAAGGTGAAAATACATTCGGGCAGGATCAGGATGATATTATTATTGCACCTTACACGGCGGTTCAGAAGAGAATTTTAGCTCAAAAATATCTGCAGTCTATTGTGGCATCATCGCTGAGTGAAGAGGATTCTGAAGCGGCGGTCAACGAAATTAAAACCATTATGGAGAATCAGCACAAGATAAAACCTGATGAAGATAATGATTTCAATGTGTCGTCCCAACAGGAAATTATATCTACTTTCAGTTCAACGAGCGAAATGCTGACCGTTCTTTTGGTTGCGATTGCCAGTATTTCCCTGATTGTCGGTGGGATAGGAATTATGAATATCATGTATGTTTCTGTGAAAGAACGAACAAAAGAAATCGGTTTGAGAATGGCCATTGGCGCAAAAGGAAACGATATTCTGATGCAGTTTTTAATTGAATCGGTCTTAATAAGCATTACCGGTGGTATTCTGGGCGTTCTTATCGGCTTGGTGGCAACTTTTTGTGTAAAACAATTTGCGGGTTGGCCCGTTAGTATTACGATGAGCTCCATTGTGATTTCATTTGCAGTATGTACGGTTACGGGTGTCTTTTTTGGATGGTATCCGGCGAGAAAAGCAGCTCAGGCAGATCCTATTAATGCTCTGAGATACGAATAAAATTAGAATTTTAATGCTGAAAAGTAGAGGGAAATGGTAGAAAAAATTTTAAATTCACTTCTTCAAAGATTTCATAAATCAACGATTTTTAATGGCTTGAACAAGTTTAAATTTTAGCTGATGAAAAATGTAAAAACAAAAGAACGAAATGATTAATATTAAAAATAAAAAGCTGGAAATCAGTATTCATTTGCTGATATGGCTGGTTCTTTTCTTTCTTCCCGCAGCATTTTCGCTGGGGTCAGACGGAAATTGGCTGGAGCTTTTCAAGCACTTTTGGATGCAGTTGATTTTTTTAGCCGTTATCTTTTATATTAATTACTTTTTCCTGATCAATTGGCTGTATACCGATAAAAAATTTCATTTTATTGCTTTTAATGTGGTTTTAATTATCGTATTGATCATCTTAAAACAGCAGATTTTTCAGTTAATAGATACCCCAAGACCAAGAGGTGGAGGAGGCAGAAGACCGCCTGATGGATTTATTTATTTCATGGATTTTATGACCTATTTAATTCCTGTTGCCTTTTCAATTGCGATCAATTCCGGGCAGAGAATGAAGCAGGCCGAAGAAATGAAGCGTGAAGCTGATAATATTAAGTTGAAATCTGAACTTCAACACCTTAAATATCAATTACAGCCACATTTTTTCTTTAATGCATTAAACAATATTTATTCACTGATCGATTTTGCGCCTGATAAAGCAAAACATAGTATTCACAGTTTGAGTAAATTAATGCGACATTTGTTGTACAAAACAGATGTTGAGAAGATCACACTTTCTGAAGAAATTGATTTTTTGAATAAATATATTGAATTGATGACGCTTCGTCTGAATGATAATACGAAAGTCTACACCAGTTTTCCTCCGAAAATTCCAAATGTGGAAATTGCACCTTTGCTTTTTATTTCGGTAGTTGAAAATGCTTTTAAACATGGAGTTTCAGCAACACAACATTCAGATATCAGCTTTAAAATGGAAATTAATGAAGATGAAGAAATTCTTTTTATGGCTTCAAATTCCAATTTTCCTAAAACAGATACCGATAAAAGCGGTTCGGGAATCGGCGTTGAAAATCTGAAGAAAAGACTAAATTTACTGTATCCTGAAAAATATGAGTTCCATTCCCATCTCAATAACGGAATGTATATTGCGGAAATGAAACTGAAAATCAAGTAAAAAGATGAGAAAAATAACTTGTTTGATCGCTGATGACGAACCGATGGCTTTGCAATTAATTGAAAGCTATGTTTTGAAAACTCCTTTTCTGGAACTGAAAGCGAAATGCAGCAGTGCAGTGGAGGCAATGAGGTTTTGCGATGAACAAAGTGAAATAGACCTTTTTTTTCTTGATATTCAGATGCCGGATCTTACCGGACTGGAATTTTCAAAAATGATTCCGTCGAGAAGTAAAGTGATCTTCACGACAGCTTTCGAACAGTATGCAATCGACGGTTATAAGGTAAATGCGTTGGATTATCTTCTGAAACCTTTTGATTATAATGAGTTTCTCAGTGCGGCTCATAAAGCACGAGTTCATTTTGAATCTTTACAGTCGGTCTCGCCTCCAAAAACAGAAAAGAAGCCGGATTTTATCTTTGTGAAATCTGAATACCGACAGGTGAAAATAGATTTTTCAGAAGTGCTTTATATCGAAGGATTAAAGGATTATGTAAAAATTTACCTGAAAGATAATCCTAAACCAGTTTTAACGCTGATGAGCCTTAAAAAGTTGGAAGAAGAATTACCTTCTGAAGATTTTATGAGGGTTCACAGATCGTTTATCATTGGTTTGAATAAAATTGAAGCTATTGAGAGAAATCATATCGTGATCGGAAATCAGCAGATTGTTATTGCTCCCAATTATAAGAAAACCCTGATGGATTATATCGAAGGGAAAAGTCTCTAAACTATTTTTATGACTTCTATAACAAATAAATTTGAAATTGTTATCCCATATAAATTTCGTTATTTCTCGAAAAAACACGATATTTGTAGCGCGAAAAATTCGAGCAAAATTTCAAAATAAGTAGAGGTTTTAGAACCTTAATAAAATGATCTGGTGAAACGACTAAGTTTCATGAGACCAATTAAAAAATAGATTGAGCAAATGAAAATATCAAACAACTGGCTGAAAGACTTTATCAAATCGGAATTGAAAACTGAAAGAATCGGTGAATTCCTTACGGATATTGGTCTTGAAGTTGAAGGGATAGAAAAATTTGAAAGCGTAAAAGGAAGCTTGGAAGGAATTGTTGTAGGTAAGGTTTTAACTTGCGAAAAACATCCGAATGCAGACAAATTAAAGAAAACAACAGTAGATGTAGGAAACGGGAAAGTATTAAATATCGTTTGTGGAGCTCCGAATGTGGAAGCTGGTCAAACGGTTCCTGTAGCTGTTGTCGGAACTAAAATCTATGATAAAACCGGAAACTTTTTTGAAATAAAAGAAGCAAAGATCAGAAGTGAGATTTCTCAGGGGATGATTTGTGCAGAAGATGAGCTTGGTCTTAGCGATGATCACGGTGGTATTATGGTGTTGGATGAGGAAAAATATGAAGTGGGAAAAAATTTCGCAGATTATTTTGAATTGTCAAACGATGAGGTTTTTGAAATTGGTTTAACGCCAAATAGAACCGATGCGATGTCTCATTATGGTGTCGCAAGAGATTTGTATGCTTTTTTATCGACCAATCAGCAAAAATCTACTTTTGAAAAAGTGTCTTCTGTTGCTCTTAACAACGAAGGTTCTCACGATTTCACATTAGAAGTTGAAGATGCGGAGCTTACACCGAGATATATCGGAGCGGTTATTGAAAACGTAAAAGTGGCGGAGTCTCCGGCTTGGTTGAAAGACAGATTAAAAGCGATCGGATTAAGCCCTATCAACAACGTTGTAGATATTACCAACTATATTCTTCATGGTTTCGGACAGCCGCTTCATGCTTTTGATGCAGATAAAATTGCAGATAAAAAAGTGAAAGTAGGAACCGTAAAAGAAGGGACAAAATTCACAACGTTGGATGGAATTGAAAGAACATTGAATGGTTCTGAGATCATGATCAAAGACGGAAAAGATAACCCAATGTGTATTGCCGGAGTTTTCGGTGGCGCCCATTCCGGGGTTTCTAATGAAACAAAAACTATTTTCCTGGAAAGTGCTTATTTCAATCCGGTAGCGGTGAGAAAAGGAGCTAAATTCCATGGTTTAAATACAGATGCGTCTTTCAGATTTGAAAGAGGGGTGGATCCTAATATTACAAGAACGGCAATCACACATGCTATCAAATTGATTCAGGAATTGGCTGAAGGACAATTGGTTGGTGATTTGCTGGAAGAATATCCAAAGAAACTGGAAGATAATTATGTGATCATCAGATTCTCAAAAATCGAACAGATTTTAGGAACAAAAATTCACAGAGAGAAAGTAAAAGAAATTTTGAAAGCGCTAGAAATTCAGGTTTTAAACGAAATTCAGAATGGTCTGGAAATCTCAGTTCCGGCTTACAGAGCGGATGTTACAAGAGAAATCGACGTTATTGAAGAGATTCTAAGAATTTACGGATATAATAAAATTGATGCTCCGCAGAAAATTTCATTCACACCTGTAAAATTAAGTGCAAACGATCAGGACGAATTGGAAAATAACTGGGCAAGAACATTGCAAAGCTTAGGTTTCAATGAAGTGATGAATAACTCATTAACTTCTGTAAAAGATGAAACGGATGCTGTGAAATTGTTGAATCCTCTAAGTGGAGATTTAGCATTCATGAGAAAGTCTTTATTAGAAGGTCTTTTGCAAAATGCGATCTACAATATCAACAGAAAAAATCAGGATATTAAGTTTTTCGAATTTGGAAAAATTTACCATAAAAGAGAGAAATACGAGGAAAGAAAACAATTGGCAATCCTTGTTTCCGGTAGAGAAGTTGCTGAAAACTGGTTGCAGCCAAAATCTGCGACAAGTTTCTATAACTTAAAAGCTTATGTAAAAGTTTTATTGGAAAGATTAGCAATTGATTATAAAGAAGTTGCTTTGTCTGACGAAAGATTTTCTGACGCCTTGGCGTATGAAGCTGATGGTAAAGCTTTGGTAAGAATCGGAAAAGTGGCTCCTCAGTTAATGAAAGATTTTGATATCGATCAGGAATGTTTCTATGCTGAAATAGAGTTGGAATATGCTCAGGAATTGCGTTCTAAAAACGAATTGAAGTTCAAAGATATTCCTAAATTCAATAAGATCAGAAGAGATTTAGCGTTACTGATTGATAAGAATGTAAACTATCAGGATCTTTATCAGACAGCTAAAAAGAACAAATCTCCTTATATTAAAAATATCAACTTATTTGATGTTTATGAAGGAAAAAATCTTCCTGAAGGTAAGAAATCTTACGCCATGAGTTTTGAACTTCTAAATGAAGAAAAAACATTGGAAGAAAAAGAAATTGCTTCTGTAATGGATTCTTTAATCAAATCTTTTGAAAAAGAATTTGGTGCTGAATTAAGAGGATAATTTTATTAAAATATATCATAGAAACGGGCTTTTAAAGTCCGTTTTTTGTTTTTTTATCCCTGATCGGCTTTCTGCTGCTTAATTTTTTGTTTAAAAGACAAATGTTTTAACTTATAACTTATTACATTGAAATTTAAAAGACTCTTAATCAATCGGTATCTTAAGGAGTAATAAAATTCATAAGAAACCATTTTAATAATTTAATTTACGTAAATTTGGTTTAAATCAATATAGGAAAAATGAAAAATCTTTTTTTAAGTATAGGTGCGGCTGTAATCTTAGCATCTTGTGGGACAATGACAAGTGCATCCGCTTCAAAGGTTGGTAAAGCTCAGCCCTCATTATCCAATACAAAATGGACTTTGGCTGACAATGTAAAAGGTAAAGTTCCGTCACTTAATATTGAAGGAGAAAAAATCAATGGAAATGCGGGCTGCAATAATTACTTCGGAACTGCAAAAGTAGACCCTTCAAGCGGTAATTTTTCTGCAGGTGCATTAGGATCAACGAAAATGGCTTGTGACAATATGAGTGTTGAGAAAAATTTCATGGATATGGTTGGTAAAGCCAATAAATATGTAGTTTCAGGAAATACATTGGAGCTGTACAAAGACAATCTTTTACTATTGAAATTCAATAAAGCAGAATAAAACAAAAGGAACTCAATTTGAGTTCCTTTTTTATGTTTTGATGGGTTAAATTATTCTTCGTCCTCCTCTTCGTCGTACTTAGCTAATTCTTCATCGCACCATTTGAAAGCAGCTTCTACCACTTTAGTAGCCTCATCTGCCATCGTTTCTTCATCATCACCTTCCAAATCATCTAACCACTCAACTTCTTCTTCTTCTACGTTTAAGATAAATCTTGGGTATTCTGTATGAACCACGAATAAATCTTCTGGAAATTCCGAATTATCTGCTAATAAAAACTTTGGTAATTTCATTTTTTTAATGTTTTAACTTTAAATCAAAGATAATAAAATTATTGATATTTGTTCTTGTCGATTTTAATTTTTTGTAAAACTTTGTAACGTGTTAAGGTTGTTTTCTTAAGACTGTCTTCCGGTTTGAAAGTCACTCTGATTTGAGGATTTACAGTACTCAATAATTCGGCAACCTGAATTTTTTCAAGGTCTTCTTCTTTTTCAAGATAAAATTGTAAAGGTACTTTATCTAATTTTTCAGCCTGTAAAAATTCTTTTGCTGCTTTTCTGTTTTCAAAATAATTGCCCTTGGAAAGCCACGTGAAGGCCATTCCTGTCATTAAACTTAAAAATCCGATCACATACACTTTTGTATTAAAGATTTGGAACATTTTTTTGAAATAAACCAGCCAGATCGGAAAGCTGAAAGGCGCCATCAGTCGGTAGTCTATCGCATTGACAGAATAAAAATACTGGACAAAATAAGAGCACACAATGGCAGAAACTCCAATCACGATGAAAAAAGATTCTGTCTCCGAAAGTTTTTTCTTGATAAACAGGAATATGATTAAAAGTATATTTAATAATCCGATCCCATAAATTCCGTAATTAATGATTCCACCGCCTGGGTTAGCAATATGAACAAAAGGATTAAAGGTTGTACATAAACCTTGAAATAACTCTACTAAAAGTTCAGGAGTGGTGTGCAGGTTCATGTTCAGGTTTTGACCAATATAATCGTCCGTAAAATAGTCAATAAACAGGAATTTATACAGAACAATAAAAGCAAAACCTATAATTCCTGAAATGATGAAGCTTAAGGCAAATTTTCTTTTCCAGTAAAGCAATCCGAAAAGTCCGGTTCCTCCTACAATAAAAAGTCCGGTATATCGGATATTATAAATAGCAATTAAGCTTAATGAAACATAAATAATGCCTTCTTTCTTCCCTATTTTATCTTTGATAACAAGCATGGCGGAGTAGAGTAGAAGCAGTACAAAAGGTAATGTTAGAGCCTCACTCATCGTGAAAGCATAAATCGAGATGAAACTAAATAATGAACTTAAAACAATCGTCTCTTTAAAATAGAAATTTTTCTTCCAGGCAAATAAAATAATAAAAATAAATGCTAAGATTCCTATTAGTTTACTACTCCAAAACTCGTCAAGACTAAAAAAAGTGAAAAATTTTATGACAGCCGGATAGCCCAAAGGTGTGATTGTATTGTCAATTTCCGGAAGGCCGTGCGCGAATCTCATATATCGTATGGAGTCTGGACTCACTCTTCCTTTTTCGTTCAGTAGGAAACGTAAAATGGTCATCACTAAAGTAATGATGACCATTGATATCTGGATATATTTTTCTTTAAATTTCATCGACGAAAAGTAGTGAATTTTTACAATGCAAGTCAATTTTCATAGGAATGAATTATTTCATGTCAATTTTAAAAATTAACTATTGACTATTCAGTTACTAACTTTTCTTATTTTGAAAACATTGTTGCCACTTTTTCCGCTTTTTTACTTTCAGAATAATCGTAGAAACCTTCACCCGATTTTACGCCCAATTTCCCTGCCATTACCATGTTTACCAATAATGGGTTGGGTGCATATTTAGGATTTTTGAAACCGTCATACATTACGTTTAGGATCGCTAAACAAACATCAAGACCGATAAAATCTGCCAATTGAAGAGGTCCCATCGGGTGAGCCATTCCCAACTTCATTACCGTATCAATCTCTTCAACGCCCGCTACACCGTTGTATAGGGTTTCTATAGACTCATTAATCATTGGCATTAAAATTCTGTTCGCCACGAATCCCGGATAATCATTAACTTCTACAGGAACTTTACCTAATGTTTTGCTCATTTCGTAAATGCTGTCAAAAGTTTCTTTAGATGTAGAATATCCCTTAATAATTTCAACCAATTTCATGATTGGAACGGGATTCATAAAGTGCATTCCAATCACTTTATCAGCTCTTTTAGTAGCAGCAGCAATTTTTGTAATAGAAATTGATGACGTATTAGTAGCTAAAATACAGTTTTCAGGCGCCAATTCGTCCATCTGAGCGAAAATTTTTAACTTCAATTCCTGATTTTCGGTAGCTGCTTCCACAACAAGATCCGCGGATCCTACAGCATCTTTTAAAGCCGTGAAAGTGGTGATATTTCCTAAAGTTTCTGCTTTTTGTTCTTCAGTAAGGTTACCCTTTGCAATGATTCTGTCAAGATTCGTAGTAATGGTTTTCAGGCCTCTGTCTAAAGCCTCTTGGGATACATCTACCAAGTTTACTTTAAAGCCGCTTTGTGCAAAAGTATGTGCGATACCATTTCCCATGGTTCCGGCTCCGATAACTACAATGTTTTTGATCATTTTTCCTTATTTAGTTAAAATTATTTTTTGTAAATGGTTATATTTTTTGTGTTGATAAGATCTTGCTTGGATACAATGGTGATTTCCTCAAAATGAACGATCCCATCCTGATTTTGTTTTCTTTTTGAATTCTGGGCAAGTACTGCTGCCTGAAGCCCCTTGATAAAAGATGGCTTCTGGGTTTTTGAAAGCTGATCAATCTGGATATATAAATTAAATTCACCCTCTCTTCCAAGGCCGGATTGTTTCAGAACTTCAATAGATTTTATCTTGTTTTTCTTTTGAAACTGGTAGATATAATTCTTTACAGGATCTACCGATGGAGTGCCGCAACAAATACTGCTGTAGCCAATTTGCAAATAGTTTTGTCCTTTTTGGGCCCACAAAAGGGCAGAAAACAAAATGAAAATGGCTAAAAATATATTTTTCATAATAAAGCCTACTTTAATAAAGATTTTACAGCTTTAAAAGTAAGCTTTAAATTTTACTTATTAAAATAGTCATAAACCGTCTTTGAAATGTCTGAAATCATTTTGCAGTTTATAGCTTCCGGTTCTGTGGAATCGTTGATGAATACAGCAATGGCATAATGTTTTTTATCGGGTAAAGTGATAATTCCCATGTCATTTTCAGCCACCGTTAAATCACTATCATATTTTCCGGAAGATCCCGTTTTATGGGCAATACTGCCTTTTGGCAACTGCTCTTTCAATTTATTGGTTCCGGTGGAAGTCTTCAGCATAATATCGTAAAGATATGCGGTCGATTTTTTGGAAAGTATTTTTCCTTCATAGAATTTTTTAAGTAAAGTAACGGCAGAGCTTGTGGTACTGTAGTTTTTATACTGATTTTTCCAGTCTTTATGCATTTCATTTTCATTCACTTTGATCTGAAAACCTTTTATCCCTTTAGAATCGATGAATTTTTGAACGGTTTGCGTGCCTCCAATTAATTTTAATAAAAAGTCGCAGCCGTTATTATCACTCCCACTTACGGTATAGTCGATAATTTCATCTAAACTCAGGGTTACGTCTCCTTTTGGATATTTCTTTCTGATGGGCGACCAGGTGTTTGCTAATAATTCAGATTCTTTTAATGTATATTTCTGATTGAGTGAAAATTTTCCTTTGTCCACCAAATCCAGGACAGCGCAGGCAATATGAAACTTAAAAACACTTAAGGTCGGCAGATTTTTATCACCATTTTTATTGTATTTAAAGTTATTTTCAAAGCCTAAAACAGAAACTCCCACCGTAGCTTTTTTACCCTTAACAATAGAATTAATCTTGTGATCCAGAGTCGAATTCTGGGCAAAAGTAAAGGTTGACATCAGAACAAAAAATAAGCCTATTTTCATCACAATAATTTTTGCTTTAAAAATAGGCTTAAAATTTTATTTATTAAAATAATCTCAGACTACTTTCGAAATATCAGAGATCATTTTGTAATTTACAGTATCGGCTTCTTTGGAATCGCTTACAAATACGGCTAATGCATAGTGTTTTCCATTAGGCAGGCTTACAATTCCTATTTCATTTTCAGCTCCGGTCAATCCATCTTTATTTTTTCCTGAAGCTCCCGTTTTTCTCGCGACCGGCGTTCCTTTAGGAAGCTGTTCTACCATTTTATTGAGACCTGTAGAGGTGGATAACATAATTCTCATCAGATAATCGGTAGATTTTTTCGAAAGAAGCTTACCATCATAGAATTTTTTTAAGGTCTGAACAGCAGAACTTGTGGTGGTGTAATTCTGGTATTGTGCATTCCAGTCCTTATGCATCTGCTCTTCATTAAATTTGATCTGGAAATTTTTTACCTTCTTTGAATTCATAAAATTCTGTACCGTTTTTGTTCCGCCAATCAGTTTGAGAAGAATATCGCATCCGTTATTGTCACTAAAGGCTACAGTTTGCTCAATAATTTCACTCAAAGGAACTTCAACGCCGCCGTTGGGATATTTATCCCGAAGCGGCGACCAGGTATTTTCGAGTAAATTGGATTTGTTTAATGGGATTTGCTGATCCAAAGAAAGCTTTCCCTTATCTACATAATCTAAAACCGCTGCAGCAATGTGGAATTTGAAAACGCTTTGCATCGGAAGTTTTTTTTCTCCGTTTTTATTGTATTTGAATCCATTTTCAAATCCCAAAACCGAGACACCTACCGTTGCTTTCTTTTCTTTAATAATTGAGATGATCTTTTGATCAATAGGGGATTGGGCAAATGTGAATACAGACCCAAAGAGAAACAGGAACATTAACTTTTTCATAAGTGTATTTTACCTAAAAATTAAATCCCTTTTAGCTTTTAAAAGGGATTGCAATTTAAGATTTATTTTTTATTTGACTTCAAAGTAATTGAGATTAATCCCGTTGTTTTCAAAGATAATTCTGATCTTGTTTTCTCCTTTTTTAAGCTTCAGACCTTTTGCGGAAACGGTTTTCCAAATTTCATTTCCGCCAGTGGAATTCAGAGAAAAAGTAGCCAGTTGCTTTCCGGATGCATCTTCAATTCTGATCTTTGCGTTGTTATTGCTCGAATATCTGAGGTCAAAACCATAGGCTTTATCGGCTTTTGCATTGATGGTATACTGAAGCCATTCTCCTTTTTCAGTTTTTCCGACATAATATTTGTTGGTGATTTTATCATGACAAAGGTAAATGTCTACACCGTCATTTCTCATTTGATTCCCCGAGTTCCATTCAGATCTTTTAGCAGGATCGCTCACCCAAAGATTCACGTAATCATTATCCTGATAGGCAGAACCTATTCTTCCCAAATCATATTCGGAAGCGAAAACTCTTCCCGGAACGACATTATTTTTAAATGGTTTTGTGGAATTATCCGTCGTTTGTCTGAACATCGCATCAATCACATCATTTTTAACTTCCGTATTGCTGAATTTATAATTGTCAGCAATTTTCATCAAAGCTTTTGTTGCGAATTCTTTAGATGGTTTTTCACCGCCATTTTTCCAGTAATCTAATAATTTCTGATATTCAGGTGTAATTTTTACGTTGGTAATTCCTGCAATATTATCAATTTTCTTCATTGGCCAGAACGCGTAACCGATATTATGTTGATCCAAAAGTTGAATCAATTCTGTAAACCAAACGTTGGAATTTTCTCCCGTTTCTCCCAGCCAAATCGGGATATTATGCTTTTCTCTTAAATCTAAAATAGATTTTAAAGTAGCATCGTCATTATTATTCCAATATTTATGAAAGCTGAATACCAGATTTCTATCCCAGAGTGGCGTCAGTCCGTTATAATTATTTCCCCAGCCGTTTCCTTCAAGAATAACGATGTGTTTTTGATCAACCGTACGAATGGCTTCTGTAATATCTTTTTGCAGCTTCCAAAGCGGAGCATTCGACATTTCATCCGTTCCGTTCGGGTTTTTTCCTGTGAAATTAATGTTGGGTTCATTTATTAAATCATACCCACCAATCCAAGGTTCATTTTTATATCTTTCTGCTAATTTTTTCCAAAGAGCAATGGTCTTTTTCTGATTTTCTTCGCTTTCCCAAAGTGATGGTTTAGATTTATCATTATCAGAAATATTGACGTCATTTCCCTGTCCGCCAGGCACGGCGTGAAGATCGAGGATTAGATACAATTTATTGTCGGCGCACCATTTCAAAAGATCATCTGTCATTTTAAAACCTTCTTCCAGCCAGGTATTTTGTCCTTTTACTGGCTCTTTTTCAATCGGTAAAGTATACAGATTATAATGCATCGGAAGCCTGATTGAATTGAAACCTGCTTTCTTCAGAAAATCAATATCCTGCTTCGTGATACCGTTTTTCAGATAGGCTTTATAGAAGTTTTCCATTCCGTCTTTACCGATCAGTTCAGCAATTTTTTCTTTGATTTTGTATTGTGGACCGGCAAAATCCGCCGTTTTCAGCATATAGCCTTCCTGCAGCATCCATCCTCCCAATCCGAGACCTCTGAGCTGAATGTTTTCACCTTTATCATTAACAATTTTTTGACCATCCGTTTTTAATAATTGCGATGTCCCAAATTGAGACAATAATAAAGCGGATAATAGAATGGATCTTTTCATAGTCGTTTTAATTTATTTGAATAGTAGGGGTTTTTAAAAGAATACTTTTTAAAGTATTGACAAATATATTTAAAAATTATTGAATAGAAATTAAAAAAATAACGCAGAAGAAATAATTAATAAATATTTGATACTTTAGATGTTATAAATAATTTCATCTATTAAATTAAGAGGTAAGCTAAAATAAAACGAGCTGCTTCATTCCCGAAACAGCTCGTTGATATCAATATAAAATGAATAAAGATTTCAGGTTAAGAAATCAATTTCATAATCTGTAATGCTATTTTTAAAGCTTCCGTTCCGTCTTCAATCGAAACTTCCACATGCTTATCTTCCGTAATAGAATCTGCAAAAGAATTTAATTCATCCAAAATCGCATTATTCGACTGAATATTTGGATATTCAAACAAGATCTGATTCTTTTCACCTTCTGCATTTTCAATAATCATATCAAATGGAGTAGGGTGCTCAGGCGCATCTTTCATTCGGATCACTTCTGCTTTTTTCTCAAGGAAATCAACTGAAATATAAGCGTCTTTCTGGAAAAAACGACTTTTTCGCATGCCTTTCATCGAAATTCTTGAAGTCGTAAGATTAGCAACACAGCCGTTTTCAAACTCAATTCTTGCATTGGAAATATCCGGAGTTTTACTCACGACACAAACGCCGCTTGCATGAATATTTTTAACTTTAGATTTGACGATGCTTAATAAAATATCCAGATCGTGAATCATCAGATCTAAAACCACAGAAACATCCGTTCCGCGAGGATTGAATTCTGCCAGTCTGTGGATTTCAATAAACATGGGATCTTTAATATATTCCTTTGTCGCGATAAATGCGGGGTTATATCTTTCCACGTGCCCAACCTGTGCCTTAATCCCGTTTTCCTGACATTTACGAAGAATTTCTTCAGCCTGTTCAAGCGTTTGCGTTACTGGTTTTTCAATGAAAAAGTGAAGACCTTTTTCAATCGCTTTTAACGCATAATCATAATGATAAAGCGTGGGGGTCACGATATCCAGCATATCGATCTGATCCAGCAAATCATCAAAATTTTCAAAATATTTATATCCGAATTCGGCCTCTAATTTTTTTCCGTTTTCTACATCTTTATCATGGAAACCTACAAATTCATATTTATCTGATTGATTCAGAAGTCGTAAATGTATTTTTCCTAAATGTCCGGCTCCTACCAAACCTGCTTTTAACATAGCTGTATTAAATTTCTGTAAAGATAATGATTTTAGGTATTGGGCAATAGATGATAGGTTTTAGGTTGATAAATTATGAATGTTTTTTTATTTTTGTAAAAACTGTAACCTATAACCTAATAGCTACCCTCTAAATGACGCAGGATTCGTTTGTACATAAAGGAAAAAGAAAGATTTTAGTAGATTATCTCCGAAACAGGATCGGAATCTCTGATGAACGTGTACTTTCGGCAATGAATCAGGTACCGAGACACCTTTTTATCGAAAGTATTTTTGAAGATTATGCCTATGAAGACCGTGCCTTCCCGATTTTGGCACATCAAACCATTTCACATCCGTCTACCGTTGCCGAACAGTCTGAACTGTTGCAGGTAAGAGAAGGCGAAAAAGTTCTTGAAATCGGAACGGGTTGTGGTTATCAGACTGCTGTTCTATTAGCAATGAAAGCCCATGTTTACACGGTTGAAAGACAAAAAGATCTTTTTGATTTTTCAAAGAAAAAACTTCGCGAAATGAATCTCTATCCAAAATTTCAGAGCTTTGGGGATGGTTTTGCCGGGCTTCCGACTTTTGCACCTTTTGACAGGATTATTGTGACCTGCGGCGCTTCTGTTTTACCCACGGAATTATTAAAACAATTGAAAGTAGGCGGAAAAATGGTGATTCCATTAGGCCCGACCGATGAACAGGTTTTATACCGATTTACCAAAGTTTCTCCCACAGAATTTGAAAAAGAAGAATTTGGAGCGTATAAATTTGTACCGATGTTGGGAAGCACAAATCAATAATATTGTTTAGAAAAGTGAAGAATCTATAAAGAATTGTTAGGCGCGCTGGTCTCAAACACCAGTTGTTTATCATATCAATAGGAACGGGCTTTAGCCCGTTTGCATAATCAAATTTTCGTGGTTTGGCTTTAGCCTAAACTTATTTTTACAGGATTATTTCATAATTTTATAGGATAATTAAGGTAAAATGAATTCCGATATCCAAAATTATAATACTTCTCAATCAGAATCTGATCAGATGATTTGCGAAAAATTATCAGAGCTCATCAATGAAAATCTGACTGATGCGGAATCTAAAATCTGGCATGCTCATCCCGTTTGGTTTCTTGATGAAAACCCAATTGTAGGATACAGCAAGCAAAAGAAAGGAATTCGACTGATGTTTTGGAGCGGAAAATCTTTTAATGAAGAATTCTTAAATATCAATGGCGAAAAATTTCAGGACGCTTCGGTTTTTTATAATAATATTGCTGAAGTGAATGAAAATGATATTAAAAAAAGTCTTGAAAAATCAAAGGAAATTCAATGGGATTATAAAAATCTTGTCAAAAGAAAAGGAGAGCTGATTCTGATAAAAAAATAAATTTTAAGAAAGGTTCGGAATGATAATTGAATTCAAAAATTAGAATTTATTTAATAATAATGAGCATTTTGAATGACAATCAATTTTTATATATTAAAGTTAAACAGAACCTTACTTTTTTAGGAGTGAGGTTTTTTATTTGAGAATAATAATCAAAATAATAAACAAAATAGAATGAAAGTTTTCGTAAACAAAAGAATTCCCGAAATAGGAATTAACATGCTGAAAGATGCGGGATTAGAAGTATTCATCCCCGAACATGATACTTTATCACATGATGAATGGCTAAGCTACTGCAAAGAAAATGATGCGATTTTAAGCGTTGGAGGTGCATTTAAATACGATCAGGATTTCTTCAATGAATGTCCGAATATCAAAACAATTGCTTTGTATTCTGTGGGATTTGATCATGTGGATATTAAAGAAGCCAATCAAAGACATATCCCAATTGGGAATACACCGGATGTATTAAGCAAAGCGACTTCCGATGTTGCCTTTTTATTAATGCAATCGGTTGCAAGAAGAGCGAGTTTTAATTTTGAAAAAGTAAAGAGCGGAAATTGGGGCGATTTTGATCCGCTTCATGCGCTAGGTCAGGAATTATACGGAAAAACATTAGGGATTTTTGGATTGGGAAGAATCGGTTTTGAAATGGCTAAAAAGGCTCAAAAAGCGTTTGATATGAATATTATTTATCACAATCGCCATCATAATGAAGAAGCGGAAAGAGAGCTTAATGCAAAATATGTTTCATTTGATGAACTCATCGAGCAATCGGATGTTTTAAGTATTCATGCGAATTTCAGACCTGAACAAAAAGAATTGTTCAACGCTTCTATCTTCGAAAAAATGAAACCGAACGCTATTTTTATAAACACGGCGAGAGGTGGTTTCCATAATCAGAAAGATCTGTATGACGCATTGGCTGAACATAAAATCTGGGGCGCGGGACTGGACGTAACGAATCCTGAACCGATTTTCAAAGACGACCCTATTCTGGAGCTTTCCAATGTTTGTGTACTGCCACATATCGGTTCTGCGACTATTGAAGCCCGCGACGGAATGGCGAGATTAGCCGCTGAAAATATTATTGCCTATTCAAAAGGAGATAAGCTTCCGCATTGTGCGAATCCTGAAGTGTATAATAATTAGTAAATATTAAAATTTTATTTAAATTTTCCTTTTGATCGAGCTTGGAATCATTTTTGAGGATTAAAAATTACACTAAAATATTAATATTATGATAGCAGAAGATAATCCTAAAGAACAGGAAAGAAAATTGGAACAAATGGATTATAATCCGAACGAAGATATTTTCAATCAGGAAAAACATATTCCTTTAGATGGCGACGGACATCCTATTTTTAATGAAAATGAAGATGATGACAAAATAGATAAAGGATTGGATATTCCGGGAGTTGATGACGATGATGATATGGAAGAAATTGGTTCCGAAGATGAAGAAAATAATTACTGGAGCTTAAGTGATAATGATGACGACCACGAAGAAGAAAATGATGATGTTTTAACTTAAAAGTTCTCACTTTATATAAATGACCTTGCTGAATTTCAGTGAGGTTTTTTTGTTAAATTTATATACATTTTCAACCACAAAAATTCCCCTCCCTTGGAGGGGTGGATTCGACCGAAGGAAGAATACGGGGTGGTTCAATAAAACACAAACAATTAAAAACAAAAGTGATGAAAGAAAATTTAACTGAAATCAATGGAATTCTCATCTACAAGAACTTTATAGAAAATTTACCCTACAATCCAAAATTAAAACCCTTGCTTAGCGGAAAACGAAAAGCTGGAATTCTTAGTGAAGTTTTATTTTGGAGACAAGTTCGTTCCAAAACATTTCATCAAATAGATTTCGACAGACAAAGAATCATCGGAAATTTTATTGTTGATTTTTATGTGAAAAATTTAGGATTAATCATTGAAATCGATGGTTGGAGTCATGACAATAAAGAAGTATATGACGAAGTAAGAGAAATTTATCTTGAATCTTTAGGATTAAAAATTTTCAGAATTAAAGATTTTGATGTGAAAAATAATTTATCCGTTGTCATGACGGATTTAGAAGATTTCATTATTGAAAATTATAAATACTAAATCAAATTATCCATAAACTTTTTAGCGGTGTGAAAATTCCCCTCCCTTGGAGGGGTGGATTCGACTGGAAGGAGAAGACGGGGTGGTTTAAAGAAATACAATAACTAATCATTTATTATAATAATCTTCTCAAAACCACCCCGGCAAAAATTCGAAGAATTTTCGCCACCTCTCCAAAGGAGGGGAATTCAGTACGCCATTGAATTTTCACACATTATTTGCACGAGTTTTCCAAATTGAATATCTTTAAAACTTTGAATTTTCAAATAACTTTTAACGTTAAACATAGAACTTTAAACTGCCATATGACATTCCAGGAACAGATACAGCAGGGTATTCCCAACCAATTGCCGCAGCCAAAACCATACGAAACCAATATCAACCATGCTCCGAAAAGAAAGGAGATTTTAGGCGAAGAGGAGAAAAAACTGGCATTGAAAAATGCTTTACGTTACTTCGAACCCAAGTTTCATGCGGAATTATTACCGGAATTTAAGGAAGAACTAGAAAAATACGGAAGAATTTATATGTATCGTTTTCGTCCGGATTACGAGATGAAAGCGAGAGATATTGCAGAATATCCCGGGAAATCGGAGCAGGCAAAAGCAATTATGCTGATGATTCAGAATAACCTGGATTATGCCGTGGCACAGCATCCTCATGAATTAATTACCTATGGTGGAAACGGCGCGGTGTTCTCGAACTGGGCACAGTATCTTTTAACGATGAAATATCTGTCTGAAATGACAGACGAACAAACATTAACCATGTATTCCGGGCATCCGATGGGATTGTTCCCGTCTCACAAAGATGCTCCAAGAGTCGTTGTAACTAACGGAATGATGATTCCGAATTATTCTAAACCTGATGATTGGGAGAAATTCAATGCGTTGGGTGTGACGCAATACGGACAAATGACGGCTGGATCTTATATGTACATCGGTCCGCAAGGGATTGTTCACGGAACGACGATTACGGTGTTGAATGCGTTCAGAAAAATTAATAAAGAACCAAAGGGAGGATTATTCGTAACGTCAGGATTAGGCGGAATGTCCGGAGCTCAGCCAAAAGCAGGAAATATTGCGGGTTGCGTTACGGTGATTGCAGAAGTCAATCCTAAGATTACCAAAATCCGTCACGATCAGAAATGGGTGAATGAAATTCATGAAAACATTGATGAACTGGTAGAAAGAGTCAAAGAAGCTCAGGAAAGTCAGGAAACGGTTTCGTTGGCGTATTTAGGAAATATTGTTGAGGTTTGGGAAAAATTTGCTGTGGCAGGTTTAAGAATCGATATTGGTTCAGACCAGACTTCACTTCACAATCCTTGGGCAGGTGGTTATTATCCTGTCGGACAAACGTTTGAAGAGTCTAATGCCATGATGGCTGAAGATCCGGAATTGTTCAAAGAGAAAGTTCAGGAAACGTTGAGAAGACACGCGGCGGCCATTAACAAGCATACAGAAAAAGGAACCTATTTCTTCGATTACGGAAACGCATTTTTGTTGGAAGCATCAAGAGCCGGAGCCGATGTCATGGCGGAAAATCCTACGTTAGGAAGAGAATTTAAGTTCCCTTCTTATGTTCAGGATATTATGGGACCAATGTGTTTTGATTATGGTTTCGGACCTTTCCGTTGGGTTTGTACAAGCGGAAAACCGGAAGATTTACAGAAAACAGACGAAATTGCCTGCCAGGTTTTAGAGGAAATGATAAAAAATTCTCCTGAAGAAATCCAACAGCAGATGAAGGATAATATCCAGTGGATTAAAGGTGCCCAGGAAAATAAATTGGTTGTTGGTTCACAAGCAAGAATTTTATACGCTGATGCAGAAGGAAGAATGAAAATCGCAGAAGCTTTCAATAAAGCCATTAAAAATGGTGAAATCGGAGCGGTAGTTTTAGGTAGAGATCATCACGATGTTTCGGGGACGGATTCGCCATACAGAGAGACTTCCAATATTTATGACGGTTCGAGATTCACGGCAGATATGGCGATTCACAATGTGATTGGCGACAGTTTCCGTGGGGCAACGTGGGTTTCCATTCACAATGGAGGTGGCGTTGGATGGGGCGAAGTCATCAACGGAGGTTTCGGAATGTTGCTCGATGGAACCGATGATGCCGACAGAAGATTAAAATCGATGCTTTTCTGGGACGTGAACAACGGAATTTCAAGACGAAGCTGGGCAAGAAATGAAGGTGCTGTTTTCGCCATCAAAAGAGCAATGGAAGCAGAACCCAATCTGAAAGTAACGCTTCCGAATTTTGTGGATGAGCGTTTGTTTTAAATAAAAATTCCCCTCCATTGGAGGGGTGGCATAAATTCGAAGAATTTTTGACGGGGTGGTTTATCACTACTTTATTTAGTTTTCGTACAGACCACCCCGTCTTCTCCCTTTGGTCGAATCCACCCCTCCAAAGGAGGGTAATTTCTGCAGGTTCAAGTGAAATCTCTCGACGAAGCTGGGCAAGAAATGAAGGCGCTGTTTTCGCCATCAAAAGAGCCATGGAAGCAGAACCCAATCTGAAAGTTACACTTCCGAATTTTGTGAATGAGCGTTTGTTTTAAATAAAAATTCCCCTCCATTGGAGGGGTGGCATAAATTCGAAGAATTTTTGACGGGGTGGTTTATCACTACTTTATTTAGTTTCCGTACAGACCACCCCGTCTTCTCTCTTTGGTCGAATCCACCCCTCCAAAGGAGGGGAATTTCTGCACGTTCAAGTGAAATCTCTCGACGAAGCTGGGCAAGAAATGAAGGCGCTGTTTTTGCCATCAAAAGGGCCATGGAAGCAGAACCCAATCTGAAAGTAATGCTTCCGAATTTTGTGGATGAGCGTTTGTTTTAAAACTTTTTCATATCGATTTAGCAAGGAATTCAATAGTGTCATCTCTACCGATGGCAATTTGTCTGGTCTTAGGGTTTAATGAAATTAAAGGTAAATCTTTGGTAGTATGAATGATAGAAGAAACCTGTTTACCTGACCAGATTTCTTTGATTTCATCAACTATTTCTCCGGTTCTAAAATTGATGATTTTTGGATGTTCATAGAAAGTCCAAGCGAAAGTATCATCTATAATCATCAAGTTTCCTCCGATAACACATTCAGGATTAATAATATCTGAGACAGTATTTGTTGTAAGATTCCATATACCGATTTGCCCATTTTGAAGTTGGTCGGGGGAATTATCATCGAAGGGTTCCATGTCATTAGAGGCACCGATGAGTACAAGTTCATTATTAATAAAACTTGCCGTGCTTATTTCGGTATTAACTTCAGGGTTAAGTTTACTTTGATCTAAAGCCTTGGGATTTTCAATACATTCTTCAATATCAAAAACTTCTACATAATCAAACGGATGCCAAGCCCAACCTTTGCTTAAAAGAGTCTTATTATCCGGACTTACTTCCAGTCGCGAATGAAAAAAATCTGAGGGATCTCTATCAATATGGTTGGTCAATATCAATCCCGTCTCAACTTCTTCAAATTCCAATCTGTTATATTCATTCGGGCAATGGATCAGAATATCTCTTCCGTCATTAAGTTTAGCAAATGCTACAGGATATTCGTAAACTTCTGCATGATAATAAGATCTGTTGATTTCCCTTAGGATTTCTCCATTCTTCAATAAAAGACCTTTTGTACCAAGTCTTTTATAAACAACTGAATACACGCCATCTGAAGAGTTGATCGCACTGTCAAATGAGAATGCCAAATAATAATTTCCAAGCTTTTTAATCTGCCCATCGGGTAAAAATATCGTTCCTGAATGTGCCCAGTCTATCAGATAGTCGCCTGCCCAGGTTAATGTTGAAAAATGAACTTCCTTGATGGTATGTCTTTCCATAGTCAATGGTTAATTATAGTTTTTTTAATATTTTAAATTACAATTCATGTATTACTAGCAAATATAGCCTAATTATAAAAGGGAAACCAATCATGTAGTTTATGATATTAAAGAGAATTCATGCTCATAAAATCAAAAGATAGTATTGGACAAAACCTACTTCGAAGGTTTTTTATTTTTGGAAGTGGTGATTTGTAGTTATAAAGCTTCTACTCATAATACCAATAAAAGAATACTTCCTCTCTGTCGGCACAAATCCTTTCAATTGTCTTATTGTATACAGAGTCTTCAAGATCAAACTCGTTAATAATTTTTCGGATTTCAGATTCATATTTCTTTTCTTTAGTCATCATGTATTTTCCACAGAGGCATTTCGCAACATCCATTTTAGAATTATGATAGCTAAATCCTTCATGCTCTCTACCGAACACGGATATTTCATACTCTTCTGAACAATCAAGAACAATAATTTTCTTCGTGTAATTAGGATTAATTATTCTGAAGAGTGCAAATAGTATAAAAACAATCCCAATAATTTTTAAAAGTCTCTTTTTATTCATACGCTGTTAAAAATTCTAAAATGAAATATATGGATTTTACTGCTAATGTTTGCTTACGGATTGCAATCCAAAAAATCAGATTTCTAATTATAGGCAAATATCCTAAATATTTGTTATTGCGAAGAGTAAAACCTGCTTTTAGGCAGGTTTCTTTATTTTAAACTATTGAAAAATATTTGTTTTTACGCTGGTGCGAGCATCTTATTTATGGATGCAAGAGCTTGGAAGCTAGCGCTAGCGGGTTAAATTAAAATTTATCATAATTGAATATTTTAAGAGTATCTAAATACTTTTTTATCTTTTTTTCATTTATTTCAATTTCTCCAGAAATATTTAATGTAATAACATTAGACTTTGTTTTAGTGAAAAGATGAATTAACATTTTCATTTTTTCATTTTCTTCGAATCTTTTTATCCAATGTTCAAAAAAGTCAACATAATTAAATTTTAAATAAATATCATCAAATATTACATAACCTCTTAAATCTGTTTTTGATGATTCTAATTCTTGTATAAATTCTTCTAATTCGATTTTAAGTATATGAAGTATATAATAATAAATTATTTGACCTAAACCATCAATTATACAAATACGATCTTTATCGAAAGTTATAAGTTTCTGGTTTAAGTATTTTTCTGAAAAAAACATTTCTTTCTTATATGTATCTGAATAAATATCAATAATTGAAATTTCAGATAATTTTTCTAAAAATTCAGTTCTTTCTCCTCTGAGAAAAAAATAATTATTATTAAAGCATTTATAATTTTCATTATAATAATAATCGCTATAGCTTGGATACTTGGTTAATGCTACATACAAGGTTTGCAGTTCATTATAAAAATCAATTGTCATATTTTAGTATAATTTAGAATTAATAATATTTGATTTCTTCAAATATATAAAACTAGTGTTATATTAATTTAAGTATTTCTACGGAAAATTATTTCAATTCCCAATCTTTATTTCCACCCAAAAACTTTTTACAAACATTACAAACACCTCTGTTTTACATCAAATACAAATTACATTTATCTAAAACAACCTTGTTTGTAATCAAATACATTTTACATTTATTTAAAACAAGGTTGTTTGTAACAAAATACAACTGTACTTTATTTCCAACATATTGTTTGGAATTAAATACTAAATTTTTATATTTGTTTCATGATGATTTTGCCATAATTAATAATAAAAACACAATTTTAATATGAAAATTACATTAGCTAGGCTAAGTACTAAAGACCTTGCGACTTTAGCACAAAGAATTATTTCAAATTCTCAATCGGGAAAATATCCTGTTATTACCAATCATCCACTTGTAACGGCTTTAGAAGCTTCTTATACCGAATACGACAAGGTGTATACGAAGCAGGTCTATAGCGGAAAAGGAACGGATGTGGCTACGGCAGATCGTGAAAGAGATTTGGCATACACCAATTTCAAAGGATTTCTTTATGGCTATGGAATGCTGAGTTCTGTTCCGAATTATCAGTCGGCTAGGGATTTGTATAGCGTATTTAAAACGTTTGGACTGAACCTGGATCGTTTAAGTTATTCTTCGCAGACGGCTCAGATCAAAAAGCTGATTGAAGCATTAGAAACGCCTGAAAACCGAAAGAAGATAAAGGCTCTTTCTCTGGAGACCGCTTTTGCGGAAATGAAAAACAGGCATGAATCTTTTGAATCTATGTTTGCAGAACAGGCGGAAGCAAATGCTGATCTTCGGCAGATGACCAGCGCATCGGCCATTCGAAAGGATCTGGAGAAAACACTGAAGGCGTATATTCATCTTGTAACGGTCATGAAAGAAGTGTCGGGCTGGAAACTGTTCTACAGCGACACCAATGAGCTGGTGAAAGCCGCAAGAAATTCTGATATCAACAGGAGAGACCGCAACAACAGTTCCGGTAAGAAATAAGTCATTCAAAACCTGCTTTATGCGGGTTTTATTTTTTACTTTAATAACGGAATTGATTATATTTGTATATAATATTGATATTTAAAAACATAAAATAATGATAGCAGAAATAGAAAAATTCATCGAAATCCGAGATAATATGGATGAGATTCTGAAAAATTCTCCTTTCAAAATGTCTTATATTATTGAGAAATCAGGAATTAAGACCCCTACATTTTTTAAGAAATTAAAGGAGAAAAGATTTACGGCGGAAGAGCTTTTGGTTATTTCTAAAACGATTGAACCCAAGCAGTGGCGCAACGAAACGAAAGAGGAAATTTTAGCATCTTTAAAACAGAGCGAGGAAGATTTTAAAAATGGAAAAGGTATTCCGGGTGAAGTGGTTTTGGCAAATATGAAAAAACGTATAGAAAATTATAAATCTGATGCGTTACGAAATATCTGATAAAGCACAACAAGACCTTTTTAATATTGAAACGTACCTTTTAGAAAAATGGGATGTATCTGTCTTGGAAGACTTTTTTGAGAAATTTCAGGAAACCGTAAAAATATTGTTGGAAAAGAAAGTTCTCTTTCAAAAATATGAGGACACCTATTTTCATAAGTATCTTCTTACAAAACATAATTCCATTATTTATAGTTATGGAGATGAAGTATTGTACATTCACAGAATCCTTCAAAATTTCCAAAAACCCGAAGACAATTACGAATCATTAAAATAGTAGGACAGACTATTAAATATAATAAAACAGAGAATTTTTAAATACCGACCATCATGACAGCAGAAATAGAAAAATATATAGAAATTCAAAATAATATAGATGAGATTCTGAAAAATTCTCCTTTTAAAATGTCTTATATTATTGAGAAGTCCGGAATTAAGAAGCCTACTTTTTTCAAAAAATTAAAGGAGAAAAGATTTACACCGGAAGAGCTTTTGGTTATTTCTAAAACGATAGAGATTAAAGAATGGCGTAATGAAACTAAGGAAGAGATTTTGGAGTCTTTAAAAAGGGCAGAAGAAGATATTAAAAATGGGAGAACAATACCGTTCGAAACATGGAAATCAGAAAGAGATGAACGTTTAAAAAAGTACAAAAGTGATGCAGATAGAGGTATTATCTAGTGCTGATTTGGACTTGAAAAATATAGAAGATTATCTTCTGAATAAATGGTCATATGAAGTTTTATTAGATTTTTATGAAAAGTATGACAGAGCATTAGATATTTTATCATCAGGGAAAGTATTATTTTCAAGTTATGAATAGACAGAATTCAGGAAATATCTTTTAACAAAGCATAATACTTTAATTTATAAAATTGAGAATAATGTCATTTACATTGTTCGTGTTCTTCAAAATTTCCAAAACCCAGAAGACAATTACGAATCACTAAAATAATACGATTAAAATAACGAACTAAACTAATGAAAAAACTAGGAATTATCGGCTGCGGTTGGTTGGGAACGCATATTGCAGAACGAGTGGCAGACCGCTACAAAATATTCGCTACGACAACCTCCGAATCTAAAATAGAAGAGTTTTCTTCAAAAGGATATCACCCCACATTGGTAGATTTTCCGGATGCTGCTTCTGAAATAAATGAATGGGAAGTCGCTTCAGAATTAGACGCGATTATCATTACGGTTCCGATTTCGGGAATCAGAGGCGCACAGATTTCGATGAAAGAAAGATATAACAACCTGTTACAATTTCTTGGAGATTATAAAGGTCAGTTGTTTTTGATGAGCTCTACAGGCGTTTATCCTCAAACAGAAGAAATAGAATTTACTGAAGAAGATCAGCCTGTGGAAAATGTAGAAAGCGAGAATTTTATTTTAGCGAAGTTCCCTAACGCCAATATTTTAAGATTAGCGGGATTAATGGGAGATCAACGATTGTTGAAGAATTATAATATCTCCCGACTGGATCAGTTGGTGAATCATATTCACTATGCAGATATTGTTTCGGTGGTTGACAAAATGCTGGACAATCAATCGGAGTCTAAAGTGTATAATGTGGTCGCGCCTATTCATCCGAATAAAGAAGAGATCATCAATGCCCAGAAAGATTTACCGTATTCGGGAGAGCGAACAACAAAAGGAAGATTGATTTCCCCAGCGAAATTAATTTCAGAACTGGATTTTGAATTTCAATATCCTGATCCGAGGTATTTTCATCTTTAAAAAAGGGTAGTATTTGTCATTCTGAAAGTAGCAAAGCCTATTGAGGAATCTTTAATACTATATGTTGAGATTCTTCCTTCCTCAGAATGACAAATACCTTTAATTTACATTTTTCCAGACCTTCTCCCACTTTTGTTTCCAGGATTTTTCATCTTTTTTATTGACAAAAGGTTGTTTTTTAGCAGGAATTACTTTGCCTGAGGACGTAAAGTCTATTTTTATTAAACCTACTTTCTCTCTGAAATGGGTTTGGGAGTCATTTCCAAAATAAGTGCTCCACCAATTTCCTTTTTTATCTTTGAAAAAGCCTGTTCCGCCTGCAGAAGGAACCGATTCATGACGATGTTCGTACGGTCCGTACAGGTTATCCGAAACTGCTAAACAGGTAGAATATCTTTCTTCATAATTATCTGCAGCTCCCAAATAATATTTTCCGTTTCTTTTGAAAAGTACAGCACCTTCATGACCGAGATCGTGCATGCCTCTGGCTTCACATTTTGGGGCATGATGAGAGGGATCCGTATCATAATCCGTAAAATCTACCTTTTTGAAAGGCCCTGCAAAACCACTGAGATCATCTTTGAGCTGTACAATTTCCTTGGCAGCTCCATAGGTGAAATATACTTTCCCGTCTTCATCCTGAAATAGAGTAGGGTCTATGCCATCGGCAATAGATCCTTTTTTCTCGAAAGCATTTATATAAGGACCTTCAGGTTTCCCGGAAGCACTTTTCAGAATCCCGATACCATTCGGGCACATACTGAAACAGATATAATAATTGTTTTTAATATAATGAATTTCAGGAGCCCAAACAGCTCTTACGGCTCGTTTAGGATGTTCGCGCCATTCTTTCACCCAATCTTCCGCATCTTTGTTAATATCCCATACCAATCCTACATAATCCCAGTTTTCCAGATCTTTAGATTTCCAAAGTTCCACGCCTGCGGTGTATGCCCAGATATTGTCACCTGAAGAACCTGTAAGGTAATAGTTGCCGTCTCCTCCAAGAGTAATCACGCCATCTCGCAAATGCAATTCGAGTGCGGGTTTTACGGGTGGAAGCAATCCTTTTTCTACAGCAGTTCCTTTCGTTAAGCCTTCAAAGTTGAGGTTGTACTCAGGGCGCGGATGATCTCCTTTATAACGCACTCCGTCTGTTCCGCTTCGCCAACCGCCATGTCCGTCTCCTGAAACTTTCTTTCCAGGACCGCTAATCGGCAGAAACTGTTTTGCCCAAACTGTATCTTTTGCCAATGGCGTATAGGTTTGTTGAGCAGACAAATGTTGGCTTATAAAGCCCGATACAAACAGATATACAATAACAGGAAATCTTTTCATAAGGATAATGTTTTAGAGCAAATGGTGAGATAATATCACTTTACTTGATGAAAACAAATATCTTAATCGTTTTTTGTTTGAGTATCCTGCGGGGACATGGTTAGCAATGCGATTACGAAGTTTATCATCCTGAGCGTGAAGCAGCCGAAGGATTTAATAAATAACCTGAATTTTTAGAATGATAAGTGCTGCTTTACAACAAAGTTTTTTATTTTTAAATCAACAATAACCTAGAAATAGAATTTATTATTCATGAGAAAATATCTTTTCAGCTTTATCTTCGGAGTACTCTTTTCGATTCCTGTCTTTGCCTGTCTGAATGGTGAAGAAATGATTTTAGCGAACCAAAAAATGTTGTATAGCGATTACGAAAGTGAAGTTCCTTATGGTCATGATTTTGCAGATAAAGAAAGCCTGAAAGTTTTTTTAGTATCATTAGAAAAAGGTTACCAAGAAACAAAAGATCTTGATTTTCTATCTGATAAAGGATTTGTTTTGATTATTTTAGGAAAGTATGAGGAAGCGATCAGCCTTTATAAGAAAATTGAGTCTTTAGAGCCGAACAGGTATTCTACGGCTTCCAATATAGGGACGGCTTATGAGCTGATTGGAAATAATACAGAAGCTTTGAAATGGATGGAGAAAGCAGTCAAAATCAATAAAAATTCTCATTTTAATTCTGAATGGATTCACATTAATATTTTAAAAGCTAAAATTAAAGGAGCGCAGTTTATAAATTCAAAGTTTTTGATTGGTCATGATTTCGGAAATGAGAAGTCTCCTACATCTGATTTAAATAAAGACGAGCTTTATGTTCTTAAAAAACAGATCTATTATCAACTGAATGAGAGAACATCTTTTGTAAAACCTGAAGATCAAATTATTGCTAATCTGTTATTTGATTTGGGAAATATTGCCTATTTATTAGATGAAAAAAATGATGCATTTGAAGATTATAAACTTGCTGCAAAATACGGTTTCAGTAATCCAATTTTAGAAGAAAGAATACATCTTTGTTCAACAATAAAAAGACTAAACGCAGGAGGTAAAATTGAAAAAGTAATAAGATTTAATACCAGAGAACCAAAAGTTCCTCAACTGATAGCAACTTTGATTTCTATTTTCACATTGTTGTTTGCAGGTTTAATTGTTTATAGATTTAGAGAGAAGATCAAGCTCATAATGAAATAATTTGAATCCTTTTCCAACCTTTTTCCCATTTCCAGCATCTTTAATATAAAAAGACAATATGAAAATCACGATACCAAAACCATGTCACGAAAATTGGGATGCAATGACTAAGGAAGAGAAAGGAAGATTTTGTTCGGTGTGTTCAAAAACAGTGAGAGATTTCACGGTCGCTACAGACGATGAAATAATTAATGCTTTTGCAAATCCTTCAGAGAAAAATATCTGTGGATATTTTGATGAATCTCAATTGGACAGGGATTTACAATATTCCCATATCAACTCACTTTTCATAAAGTTTGCGGTAGGTTTTATGTTGACTGCGGGAGGTTTTGTTTCGGTAAATGCACAGGAAAATAAAATTAATGATACTTTACAGGCTGAGAAATTAGAAGAGGTGGTTATTGCAGGGTTTAAAAAAACAACACATTCAATGGTTACCGGTAAGCCTTATATAATTTCAGACAGTTCTTTGGTCAAGTCTCAACAAGTTCAAAGTGGAAAAAAAGGTAAAGTGATTAGTTCTCAACTGAAAAATAGTATTGAAACGCAGAAGATAAGAATTGGAGGAGCATCTAGTTCTTTAAAGGAAGATCAAAAACCGATTGTTGTTTTAGACGGAAAAATGATTAGCCTTGAAGAATTTAGGAAAATTGATACTCAGTCAATAGAAACTCTTACGGTTTTAAAGGATAAGAAAGCAAAAGTTTTATATGGTGAAGACGGGAAAAATGGAGTGATTTTGGTGACGACAAAGAAAAAATAATCGACAACACATTTGAAAAAGTATACAGGTAAGCATTCAAACAAACAATTTATTTTATTCGGAGAAGATAATCTGGAAGTGGGAAGAATTGTAAATGATAGTAAATTTTATTCTTTTAATTTTTACATTTTATTATTATCCAAAAAGTATGAGATAAAAACAGTCGGGTTTTTGAACAGTAATTTGGAACTGTTTGATTTGAATAAAGTAGTTTATTTTACAGATTTTGGAAAGTGTAGAATCATTGAATCCGGCGAAACGAAAATTTACACATATAAATTTGGAAAGAAAAATAGGCTTTTTCACAAGGGAAAACCCGTTATTGAAATTCAAAGAGTGAAAAAATGGTTCAAAGATCCTATTTATTATCTTGAAATTGATGATGTAAATGATTTATTGGTGCTTTTCTTTCTATTTCATTCCGATAACGATTTTAATACAACTGGTGGTGGAGATTAAAAATAAAACCTCTGAGAATTTCAGAGGTTATAAAATATTTTAAAGCAAAATCCTAATTTTTAACAGCTTTAATCGCTGCTTCATAATTCGGTTCATGCGAAATATCCGCAACCTGCTCTTCATAAACGATTTTTCCTGAAGGATCAATCACAACAACGGCTCTGCTTAACAACCCTTTCATCACAGAATCTGTAATTTCTACACCGTAAGTTTTCCCGAAATCGGAACGGAAATCAGAAAGCATTTCAACATTTTTTATTCCTTCAGCACCACAAAATCTTTTCTGGGCAAAAGGAAGATCTTTAGAAATACAAAGCACCACGGTGTTCGGAAGATTAGCCACATCTTCATTGAAATGACGAACAGAAGCCGAGCAAACGCCTGTATCTACGCTCGGGAAAATATTCAAAATCATATATTTTCCTTTGTAAGATTCCAGCGTCTTATCTTTCATTGTGACGTCGGTAAGCGTGAATTTTGGAGCAGTTTTGTTTACCATCGGTAATTTTGCGTAGGTGTGTACCGGTTTTCCTCCCATTAAAACCTTATTTGCTGTTTTAGCGTTTTGTGCCAATGTGTATACTGAAAATAGCAATAACGCACTGAAAACGAATTTTGAAACCATGAATTTATTTTAAAACAAAATTATTCTTTTTTCAATTGTCAATTTAAAATTCAAATAGATTTAATCTATTTCTAATTTCACAGTCAGATCTTAAAAATTACCTCCCATCGCTTTGTATAACTCAATTGTCCGGCGAATTCCTTCGATTTGGCTTTTAGTCAATATTTTAGTGTCATAATATTGTCTTCCTATAAATTTAATTTTAGCATTTTTAGCATGCGCAAGAGCTTTAATTAATTCTTTATCAGGATCAGAAATGCTCTCATCAAACCACTCCCATATATATCCGCCATCTCCTGAATCCGTTTCAAGGTCTAAAGGAATATACTCATAAGCTTTTCCGTCGATTGAAAATTGTATTTTTTTAATGAATAACCATTCGTCAGAATAATATTGTACCCTAAACCGTAAATTACTTGGAACATTATTTAATGTTTGAAAGTAACAATATATACCATTCTGATTAGTATACTTCGGTGCAGATTTAGGTTGATACCAAACTTTATCTTCTGTAGAAAATTCATCTTTTTTCTTTGAAAAATACTCTTGAAGATTTTTAATTTTAGAACTGTCGATTTTATTAGTATCTATTTTTTCGGATTTATAACTGGAACTTTCTAATACTAGGTTAGTTAATTCTATTTCACGCTTCTCTCTGCTCTTAAAAGAAATATTCGTTATATCATTACCATTTTCATCATATACTTTAAAACTTAAAGGAATAGAGGTAAATCTAATATTAGATTTTCTCATTTGATTACTAACTTTTTCAGAAACAATAAATTTCTTAAATGCCTCAATATATGCGATAGTATCATTTTCTGCTTTAATTTCTTTCTCTTCTTCTACAATCTCGATTCCTCCAGATATTGCTTCTTTTTCATTTTTTTCAACATATTTATAGGTTTTTTTACAAGAAATTAAAACTGAAGTGGTGAGTAAATAATAAAGGATCTTTTTATTCATGGCTAAATCTTATTTTTTCAAAGATAAAAAGGTGTGACAAAAAGAAAATGTGGGTTCCCGTAGGATTATCCTTTAATATTAATTTTAATTCAAAAACCTAGTAAATAGAACAAATCTATTAAACAGCTATTTTTAAAATCAAATTTTCCATCTACCTTTATTCTATTCAAATTTTACACACTATTAAACATTAAAAATTTATGGATTCAGTAAAGACACCGTTATTTCATGAAATATTTAAATCAGAAAACGAAATTCCCGAAGAATATAAAGTTCCCGAAATTCATCAGAAAGTTTATCTCTTAAATGGAGAACTGGTGGAATGGAATGGGGAAGTTCAAAATATCTATTCCCCGGTTTGTATTCAAACTGAAAACGGACTGGAAAGAAAATTGCTTGGAAGCATCCCGAATATCGGTCCTAAAGAAGCGATGGAAGTTTTGGAAGCTTCAGTAAAAGCGTACAATAACGGACTGGGAGAGTGGCCGACAATGTCTGTGGAAGGCAGAATAAAATGTATGCAGAAGTTTGTCTATTTGATGATTCAGCAGAGAGATTTGGTCATTAGATTACTGATGTGGGAAATCGGAAAAACATTGGCCGATTCTACAAAAGAATTCGACAGAACCGTAGATTATATCAATCAAACCATCGATGCGCTGAAAGATCTGGACAGAGAATCTTCCCGTTTTCAGCAGGCTGAGGGAACGATTGCGCAAATCCGTAGAGCTCCGCTTGGTGTTGTTTTAAGCATGGGACCTTTTAATTATCCTTTAAACGAAATCTTCACCACGCTGATTCCCGCTTTAATTATGGGAAACACGATCTTGTTTAAACTTCCTAAACATGGTGTTTTAGCACATTATCCTTTGTTAAATGCCTTCAAAGAAGCTTTCCCGGAAGGAACCGTAAATACATTATACGGAAAAGGTTCAGAGATCATCACTCCGATTATGGAAAGCGGAAAAGTGAATGTTCTGGCATTTATTGGTTCAAGTAAAGTGGCGAATGGTCTGAAAAAACTGCATCCGAAGGTTAATCGTTTACGTGCGATCTTAAGTTTAGATGCAAAAAATGCTGCGATTGTAACTAAAAATGCCAATCTTGATGTTGCGGTAAGTGAATGTATTTTGGGTTCATTGTCTTTCAATGGACAAAGATGTACGGCGTTAAAGCTTATTTTCGTTCAGAAAGAGGTTGCTGAAGAGTTTACTCAGAAATTAACGGCAGCGGTTTCTGCTTTAAAACCTGGTTTACCTTGGGAAAAAGAGGTGAAAATTACACCGCTTCCGGAAGTAAACAAACCTCCCTATTTAAAAGAATGTATTGATGATGCATTAGCAAAAGGAGCGAAAGTTTTGAATGAAAATGGTGGGTTTACAGAAGAATCTTTTGTTTTTCCGGCGGTTGTTTATCCGGTAAACAGCGAAATGAAATTGTATCATGAAGAACAATTCGGTCCGGTAATTCCTGTGGTTCCTTTTGATGATATCGAAGAGCCGATCGACTATCAGGTGAATGCAGACCACGGAATGCAGGTGAGTATCTTTAGTGAAGATCCTTTGGAGGTTTCAAAATTGATTGATCCTTTTGTGAATCTGGTAAGTCGTGTGAACATTAATTGTCAGGCTCAACGAGGTCCGGATGTTTTCCCTTTTACCGGAAGAAAAGATAGTGCAGAAGGTACGCTTTCTGTTTTTGATGCGCTTCGTTCGTTCTCAATTCGTTCTTTGGTAGCCGCAAAAATTACAGATTCTAACAAGGAATTATTGAATACCATTGTGAGAGATCATGATTCTAATTTTTTGAGCACGGATTATATTTTCTAGAAAGTTTTAGTGTTTGAGAGTTTTAGAATGGGAGTGTATTAGTTTTCTTGTTTATTATTGAAACTCAGAAATATTTTATCATTATAAATCAAAATCCGCAATAGAGTATATTGCGGATTTTTTTTGATTCTAAAGAATCGTTTTTATTGAAAGAAAAGTTACTTTGTGGTTAAAAACCGACTTAAAACGCTATTCAAATCGTCGGCATGCGTGACATTTAAGCCATGTGGAGCACCGTCAATAATTACAAAATCGTTATCTGCAATTCCTTCAGCCGCCTGCTTTCCTGCGGTTTCTATTGGAACTATTTTATCGGCATCACCATGTACGATCAATGTTTTCACGTTTACATTCGGAAGCTCAGGACGGAAGTCTGTATTCGCCCAGCTTTCTGCACATTTTATGGTGGCAATCGGGTTGGCAAATGCGGCGATCGTCCAGTCATAATCCAGCTGTTTCTGGCTGACTGATTGAGAAAGCAGTCCGTAATTGTAAAAGTCTTTGTGAAAAGATTCTAGGAATGTAATTCTGTCGGTTTTCAGATTTTGCATAATCTCATTCAGTTTTTCTTGCGGAACACCGTCAGGATTGTCTTCTTTTTGTTTAACTAAAGGAATAATGGATGAAATTAAAGCGATTTTATCTACATTTTCGGAACCGTAATTGGTAAGATAACGAACCACTTCGCCGCCTCCCATTGAAAAGCCGAAAAGAATAACGTTTTTCAATTCTAATTGGATGATTAGTTCGTAAAGATCGGTTGTTAATCCATCATAATCATAACCCTCTGTGGATGGTGAAGATTTCCCGAATCCTCTTCTGTCGTACGAAATAACCCTGTATCCAAGATTAAGGAGCACAGGAATCTGCATTTCCCAGGATTTTCCGCTTAAAGGCCAGCCGTGAATTAAAATAATAGGTTGTCCGGAACCGAAATCTTCATAATATAATTGAAAATTTTTGTCGCTCTGTTTTGTAATGTAAGGCATATTTATATTTTTTGGTGTGATAGGTTAAACACAAATTCTGAGCCATGAAAACTAAGAATTCTGTTAAAAATAAAAGTGTGGTATTTATTTCTCTTGATTCGTAATTAACTTTTAGTATTCAGTTTGTAAAAATTTTTTATCACAAAAGGAGTAAAGGATTTTACACTTTTGTTATCTTTAAGTTTGATCGCTAAATCCAATAAAGTCTTTTTGAGCCTTTTGGGGTTACATTTGAAATTAGGTTAAACCTACTTATTAAAAATCTTCCATGGGATGAAAATTTTTAAGACGGTTGATTGTATCACTTGTCTTTAAATCGAAGCACAAATCCCTAGCCCCGATTGACCGGATACCCCGCAACTGGGTGGGAGAGTTTGAGAGTGGGAGGGCTTAGGGGATGGGGGATGGTGGAGCGCCTGGGGTGAGGAGTATGAGGGAAAGCGGGAAATAGCTCCAAAAAAAAATAATTTTTATCATTAATCTGTAACATTTACATTTAATAGCAACTAACTCTTCAGAGTAAGCAACCATGACTTTAGAACAAGAATTTCTCGCTAAAATTGAAAAGCATAAAGGAATCATTTTTAAGATTTCCAAAATGTACATGGATGATAAAGACGACCGAGATGATCTTTTTCAGGAGATCACGTTTCAGGTGTGGAAAGCTTATCCGAATTTTAAAGGTGAAAGTGAATTTTCTACATGGTTATACAGAGTGGCATTAAATACAGCTATTATTTTCCTTAAATCTGAGAAAAAAAGAAGTTTTATCGGAAATGAAGATTTTACCAATTACAAAATTGTACAGGAGGATTATGATTCTGAAAAAGAGGAGCGACTGAGCAAAATGTATGATGCTATTCATCAGCTGAACCCCATTGACAAAGCTTTTATCTTTTACTATCTCGAAGATTTTTCGGGAAGGGAAATCGCAGAGCAGATGGGAATCTCAGAAGGAAATGTGCGGGTGAAAATGAATCGCGCCAAAAATAAACTGAAAGATATCTTAAACTCAAAATAAGAAAATTCAGAATTTTATTAATCTGAATTTCTATAGTAACTTATTAAATCAACAACAATGAATATTGATGACCTAAAAAATACATGGAATGAGGACGATTCTCTTGAAGAAACTCCCGAAATCAGCATGGAGCATAAAAAAAAGATCCATCTTCCGCTCGAAAAAATACGAAAAAATATGCGGATGGAATTCTGGTCGACTGTGGGGATTTTTGTCTTTGCTTTTGCTTTGATAGCATTGTCTCAGGGTCCTTTTAAGTTTAAATTTTACATTACTATTCTCGTAGCATCGATGGTGTTTGTGACGTTTTTCTTTTACAGTCAGTTTTTTAAACTGTATAAAAACATGACCGACACGATGATGAAAACGTATGACAGCCTGCAGGATCTGCTGCATCAGTTTGATCTGAATAAGCAGTATTATCTTTCGTTTTATCTGTCATTTGTTCCATTTTTGGTGTGTGAGATCATTATTGTACTGGAGTTTATTCCGCGACCGGTTCCTTTGTCGGATCTTAAAATTGCAAGCATTCTGGTCGGAACAATGGTCATTGTAATGCCACTGTTATTTTTAATGGGAAAATATTGGTTTAAGGCCTTTTATGGGAAATACATTAAGCAGATTGAAAATTTATTGCTGGAGTTAAAGAAATAAAGTTTGGGTGGGCTGATAGCCTGCCCAAGTTATTTATTGCGTATAATAAGCAGGAAATTCTCTAAGTATAGCATACAGATCACGCCATTCAAAATATTTCGGACTCGCACTGCTAACTTCCAAAAAACCTTTATCCTCAAAAAGTTTCTTTGTTCGTGTGACATGAAAATATTGGGAGATGACAATAAGACTTTTAAACTGTAATTTTTTCTTCAACTGCATGGTGTTTTCAACGGTAGCTCTTGTATTATTTCCAAAATTATCAACCATAATCAATGAATTGGGAACTCCCTTTGATACAAGAAATTCCTTCATTTTATCACCTTCATAAAAACCTTCTTTTCCCAATCCTCCGCTTACGAGAATTTTTTTGACCCGATGATTTTTGTACAATTCAAGTCCGCTTTCGAGTCTCTTTTCCAATCGGGTAGACAACGTTCCGTCTTCGTTTACTTTATTGCCTAAAATAACGGCTATATCGGCTTTTTTACCTTCATCACTCAATCCGTCAATCGTGATATAAGTAGAATGAATCACAAACCATAACAGCAATCCACAGAAAATTATTTTTACAATTTTAATGAATGTTTTTATCATTGAATGATGATGCTATTTTGTCGTGTTTTCTTTCTCCTTTGTAATTTCATTTTTCACCCATTCAAGCTGAGGATCTTTCTTTTCAATAATATCTTCCATCGTTTCTGTCACCGTAACATCAGGCGTAACTCCTTTTTTAGTATGGGTAAATTCGATATTGGGCTGTACCAGAAGTAATCCGATTGGTAAATCAATTTTAGAATTGGGAAGTTTTTGATAAGAATAAAATCCGGCAACCGTTCCGTCGTTTGCGCCGCCCGTTTCTTCACCCACCAAAACAATTCGCTTATCATTTTTTAATTTTGAAGTGATAATAGACGAAGCAGAAAAACTACCACCATTAATCAAAACGAAAACTTTACCGTAAAAAGCATTTTTATTAGGTTTTGTTGATTTATCTGCTTTCATTTTATAATAAACTTTTCCGTCTTTTTTATATGTGCTGAAAGCCTGACTGAAAAAAAAACTCGGATAAAAAATACCTTTTAAAGCATATTGAAAAAGTTTACTCTTTCTGAAATAGCTCGTTTTCAAAGGGGTAATTTTGGAAGTTACCTGAGAGGGTTTGATTAAAACATAAGGTTCGGGAGCGAGATAGGAATATAAATTATTAATTTCATCCAAAGAACCTCCGTAATTATTTCTTACATCAATAATGAGGTATTTAGCACTTGATTTTTTGATATTTTCAAAGCTGGTTTTATAAAATTTATCAGAATATTCTCTTGAAAAACTTTTCACTTTTATGTAGGCGATTGAACTATCTTTATCTAAAAATTTAAAATTTCTGTTATAAGAATTATCAAAAGCTACATAATCATTTACTTTTTTCTCCTGAGTTCTTTTTTCCTGTTGTTTATCTTTTTCAAGGTCTGTTTTAGATTTTAATTCTCTTTTTAAAGTGTATGTTTTTTTTTCTCCATTATAAAGGGTTTCTATGGTTGCTTTGTCTTCAAAACCATTTTCAGCGGTATAAAAATTAAAAAAAACGTCTTTTAAAAAGTAAGGCTGAAAAGTATCATTAAAGCCGTCACTGCTTATCAGGCTTTTATATTTTTTCATAAAATCAGCTACCGGAATATTATTGATCGCTATTATTTCAGTTCCTGGTTTAATATTTTCTACAGAATCTTTATTTTTAATGATGTACAAATGCTCGCCTTTTACATAATATTCGAATCGGCTGAACATGGGTTTCTTAGTTTCCAGAACCTTAATTTCCTTTTTGGTAAATTTTCTCCTCGGAATTCTTAATGAAAGATGCCCTTCACGAACTTGAGCAATCACAGGCTGTAATTTAAAATAAAACTGAATAGGCGTTAAAGGCTGATCAATGGTTTGCTTAAGGCTGTCAAATTTGAAATCGAGATCTTTTTTTGAAATATACCAGTACAATTGGGGATGAAGTTGCTGTAATTTTAAATAGGCATAATCTACATCCTCTTTAAGTTTTTCAGGTGATATTTGGGAAGCCGTCTGTTCATTATGTTTTTTTATCGACACGCAGGAAGCGAGCGATAATGCGTACAATATCAGGAGATAATAATTTTTCAAGTCTTGTTTTTTTTGTGTTGCTAATATAAAAAAGTTTATCATTATAACTTGAATTTTAAGAAATAAAATATTCTCAATTTTTATAATTTTAGTTAAAATTAAAGGTATTTTTATTCCGGCTCGTCATATACGATAATGTCATACATTTGATGTTTAATTAAAGAAAATGATCTACTTAATTATTACCATTGTTGCTATTGTCTTACTATATTTTATCATTACAGGACAACAGGTTTTTGGTGCAGAAGCGAATGGGAAAAGGTTGGAAAGAATGCGCAAATCGAAGCATTATAAAAATAGTCAGTTTCAGAATTTAAGCCATACACCGTCTATTGCAGAAGGCTACAGCATGCCGAAAGTGATGTTTGATTTTATGGTGAAAAAGAAAGATCCATTATTAAAACCTTTGCATAATATTCCGTCTATTCATACAGATTTAGGAAGCTTTTCCAAAGATCAGGATGTGTTTATCTGGTTGGGGCATTCTTCATACTATATTCAAACGGATGGAGTTTCATTTTTAATTGATCCCGTGCTGAGTCTGTATGGCTCCCCGTTTAAATTTTTCAATAAAGCGTTCTCAGGAGCTGATATTTTTAAGCCTGAAGATATCCCGAGCATAGATTATTTGGTTATTACACACGATCATTACGACCATTTGGATTATCCAACGGTGAAAGCCATAAAGGATAGAGTAGGAAAGGTAATTGTGCCTTTGGGAGTTGGTGCGCATTTAGAAAGATGGGGTTATAAACCTGAGCAATTGATCGAAGAAGAATGGGGTGGTGAAGCTATTTTAAAGAATAGTCTGAAGATTACCTTTACGCCGGCAAGACATTTTTCCGGTAGAAAAATGAAAAGAAATGTCACACTTTGGACTTCCTATGTGTTGGAAACGCCTACGAAAAAATTATTCTTAGGTGGAGACAGCGGCTACGATACCCATTTTAAAATGATTGGTGAAACATATGGCCCTTTCGATTATATTTTTATTGAGAACGGACAGTACAATGAAGCCTGGAAATACATTCACGGTCTTCCCGAAGATGTAATCCAGGCTTGTATAGATTTGAAAGCAAAAAATATTATTCCGGTTCACTCTTCCAAGTTTGCGCTGGCTCTTCATGCATGGAACGAGCCGTTAAAAAAGGTAACGACTCTTGGAAAAGATCATAATCTGAATATTTTAACACCAATGATCGGTGAAAACGTTGACCTGAATAAATCAGACAATACGTTCAAAGCTTGGTGGGAAAATTAATCTAGGAGTGCCATATTTCATTATACCTTTTCGGATGATTTTCAAATTGTTGTCTCACGAAATCGCATTCCGGATCCACCATCAGATCTTTTTCTTCAACATATCGAACCAATTCGTCAAGAAGCATTTTGGCATAGCCTTGGCCTTCATGCTCCTCATTGAGTTTTGTGTAGTAAACGATCAGCAGCTTGCCGTCAATTTCAATAGACATATATCCGGCTTTCTTTTCATCAATTAATATCTGCAATTCATCTTGATATGGAGATATTTCAAACTTTATATTTTCCATAATATTGAGATTTGGTTAATTAAACTTTGGTTTTGAGAATTGTTCTCTACTTTAAAATTACACATTTTAATTCTATAAGCCAGGAGTTTGTACCGAAAAATTTTTGAATAAGATATAAAAATGCGAAAGCAATTGTAGTGTTTAATTATTTGTTTTTATGCCACGAATGCACTAATATTTTTTTGTTTCCTACAGATGGCGTGAATTTTCACAGCTGCTGCTGATATTTTTTTGCTTAACCTTTCCGGTCTTTTATAGGTAGAACGGCTTGGTGAGTCTTAAAGCGGTCAGTTGTACAACAACTTCGTGCTCTTTTTGTTCAGATATGAACGAATTTAACAAGACTATCATTTGCTGAGTAGAACGCCGTAGCGACCGGAAAATAATCAGCATTAAAGTAATTAAATCCTAGCGACCCTGGCGTTAAAAATAATGATTAGCCACGAATGCACCAATATTCTTATTTCCCACAGATCTCCTATAGATTTTCAGATCCTACTATTGATTTTTTATTGCTTGACCTTTGTGAACGGCTTGCTGAGACTTAAACCGGGAGTTGTCAAAAAAATTCGGGGTGGCTTCGTGTTCAATATGTAAAGTATAAGGAAAAGAATCTGTATCATTTGCAAAATCTGCGATAGCAAAAAATTTCATCCTACATGATCTATGCTTTTTTGCCTAGTCCCCAACTTTTGGGATCAGTTTCAAAACTTGGGGAGAAATTGTTTAGATGTATTTTTTGTCACGAATGCACGAATATTTTTATATTCCCCACAGATCCTGCTCTATTTGTTGGTTTTTCGCAAAGCCGCAAAGATATTTTTTAATACTTTATGTTTTTAAAACGCAAGGATTTTATCAAAGATAAAATGGATGGCTGAAAAATAATCGCCACGAATGCACGAATATTTTTATTTCGCCCAGATCGCAAAGATTTTCACAGATGCTGCTGTTTCTGTTGGTTTTTCGCAAAGGCGCAAAGATATTTTTTAATACTTTATGTTTTTAAGACGCAAGGATTTTATCAAAGATAAAATTGAGCGCTGCATATTATCGCCACGAATGCTCGAATATTTTTATTCCCCACAGATCCTGCTCTATTTGTTGGTTTTTCGCAAAGGCGCAAAGATATTTTTTAATACTTTATGTTTTTAAGACGCAAGGATTTTATCAAAGATAAAATGGATCAGTTTCAAAACTTGGGGAGAAATTCTTTAGATATTTTTTTGCCACGAATGCGCGAATATTTTTATTTCCCACGGATAGCACAGATTTACCACGGATGATATCGTTGATTTTCTTTGTTTAACCTTTGCGGTCTTTTATAGGTAGAACGGTTTGGTGAGACTTAAAACGGGAATTGTCAAAAAACTTGGGTTGGCTTCGTGTTCAATATGTAAAGTGTAAGGAAAAGAATCTGCATCAATTGCAAAATCTGCGAGAGCAAAAAATTTCATCTTACATGATCTGAACTTTTTTGCCTAGTCCCCAACTTTTGTACTTGATCCAACTTTTGTACTTGATCCGTATTCAGTGTTGGTATTCGTTTTATCTTGGTGTATAGTTAAAAAAGCTGCCGCATCAACATGCGGCAGCTCTATGTGAAAATTATTTAAATTTAGAAAATTCCATTTTCAAGACCTGGTGAAGGAGATGGAGATGGAGATGGAACCTGAGGCCCACTACTTGTGATTGGACAACTGTTTGTCAGATTGGTGGTTGCTGTTGCAGTACAAGTATCGGCACAAGTCCATCCTGTTTTGCTACAGTTGAAGATGCTCGTAAACATCTCTTTTCCTCCGTTGATTCCATTCATTTCGTCATTAGTTAGTTTCGTAATGCTTTTCTTGTTTAAAGAAAGTTTTTTGTTTTTCATAGTAGTTAATTGTAAAATGTTAATTATTAATTTTTCACAGTATGAAGATATGAAAAATATTTCATATAAAAATGATTTATTTTATTTTTTTATGAAAAATTTCAATTTTTGTTGTTTTTATTTTCATTTCGCTTCTGTGAGTTGTTATTTAATGAAGAATAATTCTAACCATTCATCATCTGTTGTCATATCATTAGATAATAATGCGAGATTAATTCCAATGAGACCATCAATAATGCTGTGTTTTTTTTCAATGAATTCATTGGTGAAACCCGGATAGTCTAAATATTCCACTGTTTTTTTTGCCCAAAATTTCTGAGCTGTTTTATATTCAGGGATCGGACTGTACGTGTATAATTTTTTATACATCATCGAAACGCCGCTCGATCCGTGGCAGAAATAGGGATCACTCACCATGGACGTTTCTTCGGTTAATTTATCAGTAGTTTTTATGCCGACTTTATCAGCAAAGATTTTCCATTCCTCTTTGTTAAAATATTCAGCCGCTTTATAAACTAATACCAGAGGTCCTAAGTCTCCATAACACCACGCCAATCTGGGATAAATTTCTTTTTTATCTTCATTAAAGTTCACAACAGAATAAAAGGCTCCTCCTAAATTTTCGTTTTGCAGAGTATAGGTGCTGTTGCTCAGTAAAAATTCTACGCCTTTTTTTATTGTATTTTCTACAATTTCTTTGTGTTTTGTAATTGAAATACTTTCAAAAAGGATAAGAAGAATTCCGGTTAATCCATGAGAAAGGCTTAAATTGGCTACTTGTGAATCTTTTTCTTCGCTTTCCACAAAGTTTTCAAACCAAATTCCATCTTCTGATATTTTTGCTTTTTCAGAAATGGCTAAAATTAAATCATCTAAAAAACCACTGTTTCCTCGAGAATTAAAGTAGTGAATGATTCCCAATGCACCGTGTAGACAATCAATTTTATTTTTTTGAATTTCCTCCATCGCATATTCGAACAGATGCAAATCAATCTCTTCGAACTCTTCTTCAACATCGAAATCAAGATCTAAGATAGGATTTACCGCATTTACAAGGTAGGTGAAGCTTGCCAGCCCGCTTCCATAGGCATTTCCTACGAATACGGCCTCGCTATTATTCATTCTGTCAAAAATATCGGATAATATTTCAATGGCTTTATCTTTATATTTTTCTTCTTTTAATGTTTTATAAAGTGTGGCATAATAGTAAGCAATAGCCGAATTTCCGTGCAGTAGGCAGTCGTATTTGGATGTTGATGATTCAATAATTTCATGAACCTTTTCAAACTTTTCTGTTAAATTTTTTTGCATTATAACTTGAAGGTAAAAATTGCTGAATTGATGAGGAGCAGCTTGATATTTAAAATAATAAAAGTAAGAAAGCTTCATTGGGCTTCAAAGGAAGCTTTCCTATTTTCAATGGGTTCGTCCGATTAAATACATGTTAAGGTAATTGTCGTAGGACCCGGGCAATACTGGAAGGTGTAATCCGGAGTCGGTACATCTACTATAGTCTCACACTTTTTAGACTGACAATTAAAAATACTTAGGAATGCTTCTTTACCTCCCTTAATACCTTTCATGTTGTCGTTCGATAATTTGGTAATGCTTTTCTTGTTTAGTTTTAGTTTTTTTTTCATAATTAATAAATTAAAGTTGATAATGTTTAGGAGTTTTTTATTTAATAGACGGATAGATGATAGACTGATGGATAATAGACGAATAGATGGTAGAATTTTTCTCTTTATAAGATTTCTTATACCATTTTATCTTTGAAATTCCCTTTAAATTATTCAACCCCTGTGGGTTATAATATCATGGAGTACTTATTCATAGGGTTTCACCCGGCGCTATTTACATTTAATCCCTTCAGGGGGTTATTAAGGTAAATTCAAAAAGAAAATAGTATTATTGTCTATTTTTCTATCGGTCTATCATCTATCCGTCTATTATATTTATAGCTTTAAGAGCCTGTTTAAAATTTTACCGTTTTATTTATTATTCGTATTGAAGTTGATCTTTGCTCCATTTTGATGCTCTTTTGAGCGTATTTCTCACTTCCTATTTTTGATTTAGCCCGCTAAATTTGCAAACACGAAGCAAAAAATCCATCTCAAAATAGCTGTAAAAATTTTTGGCAATAAAATTTAAACAGCCTCTAAGACTGCTTTTCCTTACTTGTGCTGTTGTATTTTTGTTGAGAAATCATTCCTTTATAATGTTTAGAAAGTAAAAAATAAAGCATCAACTCAAATAATCTGTTCTTTGAAGGAAAAATTCTGTTCATCATCATGTGAATATAACTTGATAAATAAAGGTGTATTGAAATCTGATGCTGGTTGCATTTTTCCAGTAAGGCATTGGCTGTCTTCAAAAAGTTCGGATGCTGCTTCTTTATTGAATTATAAAATAGACCGACATGATCTTCAGTCTCATTTTCGGAGATGATTTGATCTATAATTTTTCGGTTATCCCGATAAATACTATTGAGCTGTTTAGAATTAAACTCAGTAAAACCAAATTCAGCTTTAAAAGATTCGCTCATCTGAGTGATGACAAATTCTTTCATTTCAAGCTGATTGTTAAGGAATGTATTTAAATAATAATCTATATTTTTCAAGGCCAGCTTCCATGTAGCTTCCTCTTTATCCGGAAGTTCTGAAACTTCTTTAAGAATGGAAAGACAGTTTAAACTGTCTGTCTGGAACAGGTCTTCCACATCATCAATCAGAATAGGATTGTATCTTTCCATTTCCCTTGTGTAGGTGGATATCTCATATTTCCAAACAATATCATTAGCGATGAGTTTTTCTGTGTTTTTATAGAAGAAATCACTGATTTTTTCTATAACTTCCCGATCTGAAATATGGAATCTGATTCTCAGATGGAAACTGGGATCATTATATCGAATAAAGAAAAATTTATTGATTTCCTTTTTTGAAAGCAGCCTTTTCACAAAGGGAAGCAGCTTTTTTACCAAAAACTGGTCGGCATGAGAAGAACTTATATAGAGTTTATAGTATAACCAAGATGAGCCTGGAGGAAAATTTGTTTGAATTGAGTTCATGTTTTTAGCCTTTATATAATGATAAATTGAATTGATTTCTATAGATGTTTTTATTGACGTCCTTTACAGCATTACAATTGCCATCAAATACAAATTCTTTAATGACAAAAGAATTATTTTTATCAATAAGATCCCAAAGAATTTGAGAATAATCATCCTGAAGCAAATGAATATAAAGTTCATTGTCTCCATAAGCCTGTACTATTTCGTCCGGGAGATTATAATAGGTTTTAAACGTACTCAGAACATTCTCTATTTTCAGATTCGGATTTTCTTTTTTAAATTTCTGAACATTTATATTCCACTTGGCTAATGATAAAATCACATTTTTGTATCGGATACGGGGTAAGAAATCTAAATCGAAATCCGGAATTTGAAATGCAGTCATCAATTTATCCTGATACTGCAAATCTCCTAAAAATTTAAAAATAGGAAGATCGGAAAGAGAATAGTTATAAGCATTGGTATGGAAAACTTTAATCTCTTTTTTCAGTTTTTTTGACTGTATGACAATTCTGCTGTTTTTTATACGAATCGTAAGATCTGATATTGGAATTTTATACTCATCCCTCTGAGACGACTTGCTCAGACAAGTGATTTCATATTTTCTCATATTCTGTGGGCGAATCATTACATTACCCGTTCGTGGATTAGGAAGGTAATAAAGTTCGGCATTTAACAGATGATTGTTCACCTGCTCTTCATAAAGAGAAATGTTTTTTACCAGATGATCAATATCCTGATGTAAATGTGAAAATCGGGACATCATTTTGGCTCCTGAATTATCACCAAAGAAATTCAGGGAAATCAAATGTTCATCGTTTAAAATTTCAAAAAAGCAAGAAGCGGTGGTATGTAAATTATTGCCTTCTTCCAGATCAAAATCATCTTTAGTCAAAATAACTTCTTTTTGACCTCTGTTTACCGCATGCAGAATTTTATTAAGCAGAATGCCCTCATATTTGGTATTCCAAGACTTAAAGCTTTGCTGATTATTCTGAACCGGAAGATAAAATCCTTTTATCAGACTATTCGTATAGTCGTCATGTTTTAACGGATAACCAATCCCAATATCATTGTCCATGACCTTGATAAGATCGACTTCCCGGTCTTCATATCTTTCGTAAAATTTTGTTTTAAACTCAGTTATGCTGGTGTGGGATTGGGTAGGAGGGCTTATGTTGATGCAGAAATTAACGGCATCCATGACGTCGTTGATAATGTTTTTGCTTAATTTTGCCGTGTTAAAATGCGTAAAACTATCAACCTGAAATATTTTGTTGTAGTCGAAGTTGATGTCTAAACTTTTTAGATTTTCTATGATTGATTCATAAAGAGGAATTGCACTTTCTTCGATATCGCTGGCATTAATTTTTTCAATATCCCCGCAAATGGTCTCTAAAACTTTAGTGATTTCAGATTCAGGAACGCGTGCATTCAAAATTTTATAAATGGCAAGGGTGTTGTCGGGTTCTGTAAGCGAAGGGGTTAGCTCGCTTAATATCAAACGGGATTCTATACATTCCGTGATAAAATCGAAAACATCCTCAAAAGATAAATCGCTGTCCAGGGAAAGTATATATTCTACCAATTCTTTTTTTGATATTCCGTTCTTGCTTTTTGTAAGTATTTTATAAAGGTAAAAGGATTTATCAACAGATGAAACCTCAAGAATATATCGATTCTCATTAAGTTTATTTTCCAGATATCTTATTTTATCGTCGATGGCATACATGCTGTCATTTGGATAATATAAAATTTCATTGCTGATCACGGGGTCTTTTTCAAGAAGTTCTACAATTCTGCATACCACGGCCATATCCAGTCTTGCTTTTCTGCTTATTTTATTGTTGAAAGTGATCTCTGAATCATCCTGTGTAGTTTCACCAATCGAAATTCCGGAAAATAATCCAAATGGAGTAGTACGGGTTTGCATGCGCATCCAGTATTTTTTCAGCGTATTTTCTATCCTTTTTCTATCTTTTCCATTTTTTAAGTCGTTTTCTTCGTATTTAAGCATTTCTTCATAAAGCGTTCTTGAAGCAATATAGATGCCTTCTCTGAAAAGATTATTTTTATAGGTAAATTCCTCAGATTTTGAATTAAAAGGCAATAATGGGGTTCGGATTATAAATTTATCAAATGCTTTATAGGTTGGCATGTCGTTGAGTTAAGTGGTTATTATTTCGTTTTAAAATGGATTATTTTTTATTAAAAAATTCGATCACAGTTGTATTAAATTCCTGTGGTTTTTCTTTAGGAACCTCATGGCCAGAATCTTTAAATATTTTTAATGAAGAATTTTTAATAGTTTTGGCAATAAGCTCAGTGTGCGATTGTTTTATAAAATCGTTTTGCCCGGACATTACTAAAACTGGGATTTTTATTTCGTGTAAATCATTGAATTTTAGGTGAGGCTCAGTCAGTAATAGATGGGTTAGTCGATATTGTACATCATCTGCCTTCATGCCTTCAACTTTAAAATGATCTATTCTTTTTTGCAATAAACGGTTAATTCTTTTGTCAACAGATTCATCAGAATTAAACAATACAGCTGAGAGAATTGCAAGTTTTGCCACTTGTGCAGGATATTTCTCTGCGAGTATGATACCAGTATTGGCTCCGTCACTCCATCCTAAAATATTTGCTTTTTTTAGGTTAAGTTTTTCCATCAAGGAATGTACATCCTCCGCAAAAAGTTCATAGGTTAATTTTTCATCGTTACAGGTCGATTTTCCTTGACATCGTGTGTCTATTGCGATGACACGAAAATGTTTGGCTAATTCTTCAACCTGCATATTAAAGGAAAAAATAGATTCGTTATTTCCATGAAGCAAAATAAGATCAGGACCTGTTCCGTATACTTCATAATAAAGCCGCACTCCGTTGATCTCTTCATACTTTCCTTTGTCTGGATTGTCTCCAAGAATATAATCTGAGCCTGCCTGGCTGTTGTCAATAAAAAAAGAAGGCTTTTTCGCATATTTTTTATCTTCAGAGATGCTTAGCTTCGCGATTGAATTGGGTTCACTAAAATACCAATTGTTGACTTGCTTATCTTTAAAATCAGATTGATAAATAGGCTCCTGGGAATGATTGTTTTTAATATTAAGGACAATGTCATTAAAATAAAATTTCGCTTTGCCGGAGAAATAAAAACCAAAAGCAAGAGATTCAGCTTCTTTGTCTATGCTGCCTGAAATGGTATAATCAAACCACTCATTCGGCTTGAAGGAGTCAGACATCTGTTGCATATCCATTATTGGTTTACCCAGTATTTTTCCGTCTTTTAAACTGAATACAATAGGAATAGCCCCCGCATTATTGTTATTTCTTTCAATAAATGCTTTTGAAGTATAAGTAAATTTCTTTCCTTGAAAGTTTTTTATATTAATAATTTGATATACAATTGATGTATTATTTTCAGCTAAAATCATTATTGGAGCAAAATATAAAGTAAATATGATTAAGTTAAAAAAAATTCTCATAGACTGTATTGGTATAACCAAATTACAAAAAAAAATGATTTAATTCTACTTTTAGGGATTTTTTATATTGGTAATTAATTATATTGTTGATAATCAGTTGTTTTATTTTAAAAAATACTTTCTAAAGCTTTTGTGGTGCGCGAAAAATATTTAGAGGCTGTTTAAATTTTATTGCCAAAAATTTTTATAGCTATTTTGAGATGGATTTTTTGCTTCGTGTTTGCAGATTTAGCGGGCTCAATCAAAAATAGGAAGTGAAAAATACGCTCAAAAGAGCATCAAAATTGAGCAAAGATCAACTTCATTAAGGATAATAAATAAAACGGTAAAATTTTAAACAGGCTCTTAAAATTCAAAAATAAATATTACAAAGGTCAAAATCCGGTGGTTATTTATAGCCGAAATAAAAATAACGGCAAAAAATATAAACATATTGACAAGAAGATTTATGTCCATAAAGAAAAGCATGGCAAAGGTCATCATCACGATTAATTCAACTATCAACTATACATTCAATTTTCAAACGACAGGTCATTCGATCAGCCGTTTGTTTTTTATTTAATCTAGTCTTTAGTTTCAACGAAGGTGAAGTTTCGTATCCGAAATAGTATAAATCTCCATCTTCGAGCCTATTAATAATTTTATCAATTAAGATTATTTTCCTCTTTAACTTCTGTTTGAATTTTATAATTTTGCTCCATGGAATCCAGAGAAACAATAAAAGGTTTTTATGAGCGAAATGCTCAGAATCAAGGTTTGCAATGTATTAAAACGCCGGGAGTTGGGCATTTCAATGTATTTTCGCGTGAACATTGTTCATCCATTACGCCTTATAGCCGAAGAGATTACTATAAAATTTCATTGATTATAGGAAAGGGAAAGCTTCATTATGCGGACAAATGGATTCATGTTGATCGACCTGCCTTACTGTTTTCAAATCCTGTAATTCCGTATTCTTGGGAAGCTGACGACGATGATCAGAAAGGTTTTTTCTGCCTTTTTACTGATCATTTTTTACATGATGGAAACCGTTTGGGAATGCTTCAGGATTCACCGCTTTTCAGAATTGGCGGAACTCCGATCTTCTTTATTGATGAGGATCAACAGAAAACTGTTTCAGATATTTTTATTAAAATGATGACCGAAATTCAATCGGATTATCTGCATAAATATGATATGCTGCGCGCTTATCTTCATCTTCTGATTCATGAAACGGTGAAAATGCAGCCTGCAGAAAATTTTGAACCCTATCAAAATGCTTCACAGCGAGTGGCTTCGTTATTCATGGAATTGCTTGAAAGACAGTTTCCCATCGACAGTCCGGAACGTTTTTTAAGATTAAAAAGTCCTGTGGATTATGCCGAGAATTTATCTATTCATGTGAATTCTCTCAACCGCTCAGTAAAAGAAATTACCGGAAGAACAACCAGCCAGCAGATTACTTCAAGAATTATTCAGGAAGCAAATGCTTTATTAAAGCATACGGATTGGAACGTCTCGGAAATCGCCTACGGATTGGGGTTTGAAGAACCTGCTTATTTCACCAATTATTTTAAAAAGCAAACAGGAATGACTCCGAATGCTGTTCGAACAGCTGTTGTTTGATTTTTATAATTCTTCGTTTGATTTCTATATTGCAATCGTTGCGTTTCAGTTATAATTTTGCTCTATAAATTTTAAATCACAAGCTATCATGAAATTTAGAAAATTAGGAAACACGGGAGAGCAGCTATCTGCTATTGGATTAGGATGTATGGGGATGAGCTTTGCGTATGGCCCGACAGACGAACAGGAAAGTATCAGTACCTTACATAAGGCACTGGATTTAGGTGTGAATTTTCTCGATACTGCTGATATGTATGGTAATGGGGAGAATGAAAAATTGATATCCAAAGTATTGGTTCCGAATCGCGACAAGATTTTTATTGCGACAAAATTCGGATTCAGATTTAAAGACGGTAAAGCCAGCCACAGCGGGGCGCCGGGAACTTATTTTGATGGTTCTCCTGAATGGATCAAAAAAGCAGTTGACTTGAGTCTTCAAAGATTAAAAATTGATGAAATCGACTTGTACTATGCGCATAGAGTAGACCCTAATATTCCAGTTGAGGAAACGGTGGGAGCAATGGCAGATTTGGTAAAAGCCGGAAAAGTAAAATATTTAGGTCTATCGGAGGCTTCTCCGGAATCAATTCGAAAAGCGAATAAAATTCACCCGATTACCGCTTTACAGTCAGAATATTCATTATTGACAAAAGATGTGGAAAAGAAAATTTTACCGACAATCAGAGAGTTGGGAATTACATTAGTTCCGTATTCTCCTTTAGCAAGAGGCCTTTTCTCAAATATCAATGATGTTCAGAATTTTGGAGATGAAGATTTTAGAAAATTACTTCCTCGTTATCAGGAGGAATATTTGGAAAATAACAGAAATTTAGCAAAAGAACTTAATGAATTTGCTGAATCAAAAGGGATAAAAGGAACTCAATTAGCATTGGCTTGGGTGCTGAATCAAGGTGAAGATATTATTCCGATTCCGGGTACAAAACGTATCAAATATCTGGAAGAAAACATTGCTGCGGTAAATGTAGATCTTTCTCAATCTGATTTGGAAACGATCAATACGATCTTACAAAAATATCCGAATGTTGGCGAAAGATACGGCGAAGGTTCTATGAAATTAGTAAATAATTAAAAATTATACGATTTAGATTCCTGAATTTATTTTCAGGGATTTAAATTTTTTATGAAAAGATTTAAGAATAGAAATGAAAACTCTTAAAGAAAAAAATCAATTTATTGCCACCATTTTAGCTTTTGCTGTGATTCCGATGTCGGGTTTGGCAACAGATATCTATTTACCATCAATGCCAAGTATGGCAACCGATCTTCATCAGCCTGAAAGTAATATTCAGCTTACATTATCCATATTTTTAATCAGTTACGGACTGACTCAGTTTTTTGCAGGAAGTATCGTAGATTCTTTCGGAAGATATAGGGTTTCAATGGCTTCTTTAGCGTTATTTGTAGTTTCATTTTTAATCACAGCCACTACTCAGAATATTTTCGTGATTTATGTGATGCGTGTTTTACAGGGAATTTTATCCGGATTCGCTGTAGTGTCAAAACGTGCTTTTTTTGTAGATGTATATGAAGGGGAGGAAAGGAAGCATTATTTGAGTATCATGACGATTGTATGGTCTGTTGGACCTATCATTGCGCCTTTTATTGGTGGATATTTGCAGAAAATTTTCGGATGGCAGTCAAACTTCTATGTTCTGGCGGGGTACAGTTTATTGCTTTTAATTTTAGAGTTTATATTTTCCGGTGAAACGTTGAAAAAAAGAAATCCTTTTCATGTTCAGTTTCTTTTGAAAGAATATGAATCTATGTTTAAGGCAAAAGACTTCTTTTACGGAATGGTGATGTGCGGATTGAGTTATTCGATGATTATGTTCTTTAACCTATGCGGTTCTTTCATTATTGAACACAAGATGGGCTATTCTGAAGTGGTTGCAGGCTATGTTTCTTTGATTCTCGGATTTGCCTGGATGACGGGTGGATTTTTAGGAAAAGCATTAATCAATAAAGCATTTTTGCCTAAAATTCGTTATGCTAACTTTATCCAATTATTTTTAATCATTTTGATGTTTATTGCATCATATTTTTCAAATAATATTTACAGCTTGGTCGCATTTGCATTTGTAATTCACGTAACGGCCGGATTTATTTTTAATAATTACTTTTCTTATTGTATCGGAAGGTTCCCGAATTCTGCTGGAATTGCCGGTGGTTTAACGGGCGGAATTGCCTTTATCATTACATCAGCCATCAGCTACGGAATTGTAGCAATCATCAAACCTCAGATTCAGTTGGAAGTGGCAGAAGGTTATTTTGTGCTGGGAGTTTTAGGATTATTTATTCTAAGTATGATCAAATTAAGAAAGGCTCACGCGTAAAGATACACGCTCTAATAGTTAAATTTTCTAGAAGCTATTTAAACAATAAATCCTCTCATTATCGAGAGGATTTATCTTTTTAATATCAGGAATGCCTGAAAAGTTGTGTGCTTTGTTATGGACGAACCAATTTTATTTTTACTTTAAATTTCTCCAAAAACTAATTCCGAAGTATATAATTTTCTGAACATAAGATAAGTAACTGAAAGTACGGTGAAGGCTACAATAGCATCAATGGTTGCCGGAAAGCCCAATACTGCAATTTTTGAAAAGAAGGCGAAGATAATATCAAAGAACATTCCTGCGAAAACCCATTCTTTCAGTCGTAGTAATCGATTAGGAACTAATAAAACTAAAATTCCGGATAATTTGAATACTCCTAAAATGTAGATAAAATGCGGTGGATAGCCTAATTGCCTTGTGATATCCCATACTACAGGATTTTTTGTGAGTTCAAAAAAACCGCTTGCCCCGAACCATAATGACATAAAAATTGCTCCTGACCAAAAGATGATTTTTGTTGTTTTTGTTTTCATTTTTTTATTGTTTTAAGTTGTTAATATTTTTATTTTGATTTTTTTGATTGAAATATTTTAACACAAATTCCACGAATGTTTTTCATTAATTTCCATGAATATTATAATTGTGTTTAGAAAGAAGATTTTGTAGAACCCACGATTTCTCCGGTTTTTACATTTTGAATCATTCCGATAATTTCCCAATCATTGGTGTTGAAGTTTTCCGGAAGTTTAAAACTCGTTGTTCCTTCTGTTGAATTTTTTAAAGAAATTTGATTTTGTTGATGAACAATCTGCCAATGCACCAAATGACGACCTTCATTTTCACCTCTTTGTACATTTGTTGAAGACTTTTTTTCAACTAAAGTGATTAATAATTTGTTTTGAGAATTATTTTCCGCAGTTTTAAAATTTATAGTAATTTCTTTCTCAGAGACTTTAGTGGACAAATCAATTTTAGTATTGTTAGAATTTAATAAAGCTGTTTGAATTCCGTTTTCTACAGCATCTCGATCAGAACCAACGAATTCTTTTTTTCCGTTTACAACCAATTGCGGTGTGTAAACCTGTGATCGTAAAGTCTGGGCATATTGTTGCTGACGTTTCGAATTTTCAATGCTGCTAAACTTATCTTTCCAACCCAGATTATTCCAGTAATCAACGTGATAGGCGAGGATGTAGACGGGTTGATCTTTATATTGTTTTTCAATTTCACCCATCAGCTGATCTGCAGGCGGACAGCTCGAGCAGCCTTCTGAGGTAAACAGTTCCAGAACGGCAAAGCCACGATCATTTGAAGTATGATTTTGATAAATTTCTTCAGTTTTATCCGTGCAGGAAAAAGCTGAAACGGTGAACATAATGGCTACGAAAGCGGCGGTTCCTATTAGATTTTTAAGTATCATTTCTTTTAATTTTATTCAAAAGTAGATACCTTGCCTTCGCAAAAGAATACAAAAAAGGTTCAACCGGACAAAATGAAAGGTGAACCTGTATTATATAAACGTTAAAATTTTTGAGGTAAGCGGCTGATGCTTAATACGCATGATTAGCGGTCTTCCAGCCAGGTGAAAAAACTATGCGATTTTTCTTTATTAATCAGAAGTTGCTCGGGAGTTTCAACCGTAAGTTTTACTAAAATCTTACGCTGAAAATAATGTTCCATTTCTTTAATAGCGCTAAAATTGACGATATATTGACGGTTTACTCTGAAAAACTGTTTTTGGGAAACCTGTTCCGCTATTTGTCCCAACGTTTGAGTCAGTTGAAATTGTTGTTTGTCAAAAGTCATTAAATGGGTGATCTCATTATGAATGAAAAAATACGCAATGTTTTCTGTTGCAATCGTTGTATATTTTTGATTTTTAAAGACTAAAAAACTACTTTTTGCAGCTGTTTGAGGTTGTGCAATTTTTTGTAAAAGTGCTTCAAGATCGGGAAGTTCAGTTTTCTGAAAAAATTTCTTTAATTCTTCTACTTTTCTGAAAGCTTCGGCAATGTCTTCACGTGAAAATGGTTTCAGCACATAATCGACACCTTTGCTTTTAAAAGCATCCAGCATATATTGATCGAAAGCTGTGCAAAAAACAACCGGACAAGTAATTTCCGTTTGCTTAAAAATTTCAAAAGAAAGTCCGTCAGAAAGATGGATATCCATGAATATCAAATCGGGTTTGATTCCTTTTGATAAAGCTTCTACGCTGGTTTCAATACTGTCGAAAACATCAATGATTTTGGCTTCTGGTTTTAAGTCTAAAATTAAATTTTGCAGAGATTTGGCTGCACGGAATTCGTCTTCAATAATGATGATATTCATGAATAAATGGTAGTTTTATTTGAAAGATTTTTTCGTCTGAATTAATTTCTATTTCCTGTTCTACAAGGTGTTTGTAGCGCATTTTTACGTTATCAAGTCCAATTCCTAAAGAGTCTTCCACAGTCATTTTTTTCTGGATTGGATTTTCAATGATTAATTTATTTTCAAAATTATAAATCTTGATATGTAAAGGTTTGCTTTGTGAAACAATATTATGTTTAATACAGTTCTCAACTAATAATTGTAAGGTAAAAGGTGGAATTAATGTTTTTGAAACTTCATTACTTAATTCATTCGTTAATGTAATTCCTTCTCCGAAACGTGCTTTTTGTAGAAAAATATACGAATCAATAATTTTCATTTCTTCCTGAACAGTAATTAAGTCTAATTTTCTGCTTTCTAATGTAAATCGATAAAAATCAGATAGTTTCATAATGAAATCAACAGATTCTGCATCATGAGTTTCCACCATTGATTTTAATGTATTTAAACTGTTAAATAAAAAATGCGGATTTACCTGCTGTTTCAACAATTCATACTGAGCACCAAGGTTATCACTCTTTACTTTTTCCAGTTCGAGCTGAACCTGCTGACCTGCATAATTATTTTGAAGTAAAGTCAAAAACATATAGCAAACGAGATTGATTAAAATTCCGCGAACTTCGATCATTAACATCGTGGGTCCAAAATTAATGTGTGATAGAATAAGTTGTTGAATCCACGCTAGACCAAACATGACAACCATTCCGAACGCGAGGATAACCATTAATCGCGAATAGGAAATATTCTGTCGTCTTTTTCCTGAATTTTGATTCAGCATATAGATGTTGAGGTACCACATGATGACCGAAAAAGCGGCTGTAATTGCTGAATTTACCACGGCTTCCTGCCAATTGAAGGCATGAGAGGCCAACTGAGGAACAGAAGATAAAATCCCTAAGAATAGAGAACTTATCCAAATGACGGCTGACGAGATTTTTATTTTTTGCTGTTGCATGCGAACTGCGAATTTTAAAGGTGTTAAGGTAGTATTTTTCAATGAAAATTTTGTGAATAGTCAATAGTGAATTCACTTTGCTTATGAATTTTAATAAAGCTTATTAAATTGACAATTGACTTGCGAAGCAAAATTCACAATTCACTAAAAGATAATCCGGAGCCGATTTCTCAACTCCAGATTCATCACATTTCACTTTTACTATTATTATGGTCTGGTTACGGGTTGGTAACTCATGATGTATTTTATCCTTTCTTCTTTATTTTTAGGATTTTTTTCTGTTTTAGAATTGTTTTTAAACTGATAAGAAGTATTTCCGTTTCTATCGGTTTGGAGTGCTTCTACACTTACTAATTCTCCTGTGATCGTTCCTCCGGTGTATTGTGGATTTTCATGATATTTCCAGGTGACTAATTTCAATACAGAACCTTTTATTGGTTGATGATTTTCATTTGATAAAGATTGCAGTGCTTCCTGATTTCCATACAATGCGGATGAGGTTTCTTTTATTGTATTTAAAGAGGTTGAAATGAATTTCAAATTTCCGGGATCGAAAACTACGCGATGTAAATCTTTATCCGGTTCGTCGATTTTGCATGCTGTAAATAAAGCGCAAACGGACATGGTGATGAATACTATTTTTTTCATTATTTCTGAAGGTTTTTAATTAATCTTTCTGTTTTTACTTTCATGGGAACATCAAAAAGGTATCCCGTTTTTTCGGCTAATTGTCGGTGACAGGCTATGCAGGATTCTTTCGCAAACGATGCTGTTTTTCCGCTGGGATGAAGATCTTTTCCTGAAAACTTGGCAAATCCCCAACCTTCAGTATCTGTATATTTTTTAGAATCTTTAACCATAAATTGTGCATTCACAAATTCTCCGGCTCTTACTTCTCCATCGGCAAGTTTTTCCTGTTTCCAAACTGACTTTACGACGATACTTCCATCTGGCCAAGGTTTTAGATTTTCTGTTTCAAGGGCTTTTACTGCAATGTCATTTCCGTAAATTACTCTCACTGAATTATCAAAAAGAGTACTCATACTGATCACTTTCCAGTTTTTATAATCATCGCTGTATTTTACTCCGTTTGGCGAAACAGGAAATTTTGAAGGTGTGGTATTTTTTAGTGATTCGATATTTTGATGAATGTTTTTCTTTTCCTTTTTAGCTGAATTAACGTCTGCTAAAGAAAGCGTATATTTTTTAATGACATCAATATCTTTTTGTGAAATTTTTGCAGAAGGATGAAGAAGCGTGTAGTTGTGTAGGGGCATTTTTCCACTTTGCATCATGTTGAGAATGGCGTACATATTACCAAGATGTTCACCTTTAGAAAAATTATATTCTGAAAAATTGAGGACTTCTCTCGCTCTTTTCACATCTTTGTTCACCGCCCATGAAATTGGAGCAATCTTGTCGTACCAACTTAAATTTTGTTGATTAGAATGACAATTAAAACAAGAATTTTCCAAAATGGAAATGACTTCTCGCGGCGCTTCAATGTGTTTTGTCACTGTTTTTCCTTCCAAAGGCTGATTGAAAAATTGCAATCCTCCAAACATTCCCAAAACTGCCAGAAAAGCAATGGCAATGGGATTTTTTTTCTTTTTAACGGTATCCATAATAATTTGTTTTTTTAATTTTTATGGATCAAAAGTAGTTTTAGAAAGAACGTTTTAAAATGAAAAGAAAGGTAAACCGGACAAATAGAAACGTGAAATTAGAATTTATAGCGGTGAATATTTTTGATGGAAGTTGGGGAAGAAGGAAGCTGGAAGTTTTATGCGTACGTTTTAACTTCAAGCCTCCAGCTCCTTTTCTTCAAACCTATAGAATCATTCCGCCATCGATCAGGATTTCAGTCCCTGTCATAAAGCTCGCCACAGAATTGTCTGATAAGTAAACAACAGCTTTGGCGACATCCTCTGCAGTTCCCATTTTTTGTAAAGGAATTCCGCTGATTAACCATTCATCAAGACCTTCCATAGTTTTTTCGTCCAATCCGGCTTTTGTCATGATTTCTGTTTTTGTAGGTCCCGGACTTACCATATTGACTCTTATTTTTCTTGGAGCCAATTCAGCGGCAGCCGTTTTTGCAATAGAATTTAAGGCTGCTTTACTTGCCTGATAAATCGAACTGTTCGGTTTGGATGTCGTTGCAACGTTGGATGAAAGGAACACTACTGAAGCACCATCGTTCAATAGAGGAATAAATTTACTCAAAGTAAAATAAGATCCTCTGAAATTGATATCCATCACATTGTCGAAATTTTCCGAACTCATATTTTCGATAGAGCCTAAAGTTCCGGTAATTCCCGCATTAATAAACAGAATATCTACTTTCCCAAATTGTTTTTCAACATCAGTTTTTAACGTTTCAATATCTTCCAGTTTTCCCTGATCTGCCACAAAAGGAATGGCTCCCAATTCTTCCCCAGCTTTTTCAATAGCTTCTATTCGTCTTCCTGTGATGATTACTTTTGCTCCATTTGCAATTAATTCTTTTGCGGTTGCATATCCGATTCCGCTGTTTCCGCCTGTTACGATGGCTAATTTGTTATTAAATTTATTCATTGTTTTAAAATTTTTGACAAAGTTATTTCAAATTGATATACTTTTGTAACCAGTATCACAGAGTATATCAGTATCATCAATTATATCATTTAACTTTGCAATCATGGAAAGAGATCAAAACGAGGAACTTAGAGCGTTACAGGACACGCTTTATTTCATTGGCGGAAAGTGGAGAATTCCTGTCATTAACTCCCTTTGCAACGGCAACAGACGTTTCCGAGAAATTGAAAGAAGTATTCCGGGGATTACCACTAGAATGCTCTCTAAAGAATTGAAAGATATGGAACTGAATAAGCTGGTGAAACGAAATGTTTATCCAGAAACTCCGGTTTTAATTGAATATGAGCCTACCGAATACTGCAGAACATTTGGAAATATTATCAGTGAAATGATCAGTTGGGGTAGGGAACATCGAAAAGTGATTGTAGAGGATGGTTTTAAACACTAATAGCACAAATATTTTTCACGAATATCACAATTTATTAGACATGCGAGAATTCCCCTTCCATGAAGGGGTGGATTTTTGCAAAGCAAAAAGACGGGGTAGTTTAACAATAAAATAAACCACCCCGTCAAAAATTCTTTGAATTTTCGCCACCCCTCCGGTGGAGGGGAATTTGTGACTGTTTAAAAAATAGGAGTATTTTGTTTGTGGTATTCGTGAAAAGTATTTGTGCAAGTAGTGTTTAAGAAAAACAAAAAAGCCCCTTAAAAAAGGAGCTTTCAATTTATATCAAGATCGAAAATTAAATTCCGTCGATGATTTCGTTTAAAACTGTACTTGGTCTCATAGCTGCATACGTTTTGTAAGTATCCGTTTTGAAGTAACCGTCAATTTGTTGAGGTTTTCCTTGAGCACCAATTAATTCAGCATTGATAACTTCTTCGTTTTCCTGCATTGCTTCCGCAACAGGAGCGAATTGTTTAGCCAAATCAGCATCAGTAGTTTGGTTTGCTAACGCTTCAGCCCAATACATTGCCAAATAGAAGTGAGAACCTCTGTTATCGATTTGTCCAACTTTTCTAGCAGGAGACTTGTCTGTAGCCAAGAATTTAGCATTAGCTTCATCCAGTGCATCAGCTAAAACCTGAGATTTTGTGTTCCCTTGAGTTTGTGCTAAATGTTCTAAAGAAGCCTGAAGAGCTAAGAATTCACCTAGAGAATCCCATCTCAAATAACCTTCTTCGATGAACTGCTCAACGTGTTTTGGAGCAGAACCTCCAGCACCAGTTTCGAATAAACCACCACCATTCATCAATGGAACGATAGAAAGCATTTTAGCAGAAGTTCCAAGTTCAAGGATTGGGAAAAGGTCAGTAAGATAATCTCTCAATACATTTCCTGAAACAGAAATTGTATCTTTTCCTTCTCTAGCTCTCTGCAACGTTTCAGTCATGGCATCTTTTACATCAAGAATCTTAATGTCAAGACCGTTTGTATCGTGATCAGCTAAATATTTTTCAACTTTTTTGATCATTTCTCTGTCGTGTGCTCTTCCTTTGTCTAACCAGAAAATCGCAGGTGTATCAGATAATCTCGCTCTGTTTACCGCTAGTTTTACCCAGTCCTGAATTGGAGCGTCTTTAGTCTGACACATTCTGAAAATATCTCCAGCTTCAACTTTCTGAGAAAGAAGAACATTTCCGTTTTCGTCCTGAACTTCAACTGTTCCTTCCGCAGAAGCCTGGAAAGTTTTATCGTGAGAACCGTATTCTTCAGCTTTTTGAGCCATCAAACCAACGTTTGGAACAGAACCCATTGTTGTAGGATCTAATTTTCCATGCGCTTTCATATCATCGATAACTGATTGATAGAAACCTGCATAAGAACGGTCTGGAATAATACAAACGGTATCTTCTTCGTTTCCGTCTTTGTTCCACATTTTTCCTCCGCCTCTTACTAAAGCAGCCATAGAAGCATCAACGATGATGTCTGAAGGAACGTGGAAATTCGTAATTCCTTTATCAGAATTTACCATTGCCACTCTCGGTCCGTTTGCCAAAGCAGTTTCAATATCAGCTTTAATTTCAGCTTCCTGAGCGTTTCCTTTGATTTTATCGAAAAGATCAGCAAGGCCGTTGTTTGGATTAATATCTAAGGACCTGAACGTTCCAGCATACTTTGTGAAAACCTCTTTGAAGAAAGTTTCTACGATAGCCCCGAAAATGATTGGATCAGAGATTTTCATCATCGTAGCTTTAAGGTGAGCAGAAAGAAGTACATTTCTGTTTTTAGCCTCATCAATTGCCTGCTGAACGAAAGCTTTCAATGAATTTAAATTCATTACAGAAGAATCAATTACTTCTCCAGCCTGAAGAGCTGCGAAATCTTTTAATTGAGTTTCAGAACCGTCATTTCCTTTGAAAACGATTTTATATTTTGTAGCATTCTCAAGAGTGGTAGAAGTTTCTGTACCGTAGAAATCTCCGCTGTTCATGTGAGCAACGTCAGTTTTACTGTCAGAAGCCCAATTACCCATTCTGTGAGGGTTTGCTTTTGCGTAATTTTTAACCGCTTTTGGAGCACGTCTGTCAGAATTTCCTTCTCTTAACACAGGGTTTACTGCACTTCCTAAAACTTTAGCATATTTAGCTTTAATAGCTTTTTCTTCGTCATTTTTAGGTTCTGCAGGATAATTTGGAACTGCAAATCCTTTAGCTTGTAATTCAGCGATAGCAGCATCTAATTGCGGCGCCGAAGCCGAAATATTTGGTAATTTAATAATGTTTGCATCAGGTTGAGTAGCCAATTGACCTAATTCTGCCAATGCATCACCGATTTTTTGGTCATCTTTCAAAAATTCAGGGAAGTTTGCTAAAATTCTTCCTGCCAAAGAAATATCCGGAACTGCAATCTCGATATTTGCTGATTGTGTAAAAGCTTTTACAATCGGTAAAAACGAGTGTGTTGCCAACATTGGAGCCTCATCCGTAAGTGTGTAATAGATTTTTGATTTGTCTGACATTATAGTGTAATTTATTATTTGATTTTTTAAGACTCACAAATTTAGTGATTATGATTCTTTTTTCAACTTATTTTGCATAAAAAAAGAGGCTGTTGCCTCTTTAAATTTATATTTGGGTAATGGTATAAGATCCCGTTCCGTTAAAATTGATATTGAATTCTATTTTAAAGTTTTTTGGTGAAGTTGTTAAGTTAGGAATTATAATCTGGCTTCCTCCTACATCAAAATTTCCATCGTTTAAATTATCGCCTAAATATTCAGGATTTAAAAAAGTTGTAGTTGTAGAAGGTAAATAAATTTTGAATCCTGAGAAGTTTGAGGATGTGACACCATTTATCGTAAAAGAAAATTTATTTGTAGAAGAATTATAGGTTACTGGAGAAGCGGAAAGAGAAGAGTTATAAAGTTCTATTTCCGGACTAATATTTTCTGTAAATATTAAATAGGTATTATTTACAGTGTATAATGTAGTGAAAACTCGATAGAAGCCATTTGATGAAATGTTTACAAAACTCCCACCAGGAGCTAGGTTACCTTGAGAATCAACACCGTAAACTTGTGAACCGTTACCTGGAGATGCAATAAATTTCAGCTGTGTATTTGAAGAAAAGTATTTGTATCCTATCCTTTTATTTACACCGTCAACATTTCTTAATAATTCAGCATCAGCAGGATTAAAACCATTATATGAGCCATATAAATACAAATTGGCAGGAATAGAAGAATTAGATCCTGAAGTTGTTGGCAAGCTCAAAGCTCCGCTATCATTCACATTCAAAGTATAAGCTGTTCCATTCGGAGAAGTAAATGTAATTCCCTGCCCGGCACCTGTCACAACCGTTTTACTTACCTGAGCATAAGGAACACTCATCAATTGATTCACCCCAACGTTAGTGTAATTAGAACCACCTTGAGGATCAAGTTCCACTTTTATAAATTTAGGATTTGTTCCCCAGTTAATTCCTCCGAAATTTCCTGTTGTGGGTGTTCCCTGACCAATATTTAGATTCACCAAACCTTTAGAATTGGTAGTTTTTGCATGAGTTTCCGTATAAAGAACGTTTCCAGTTGCTGTATTGTCTAAGATGCTTATTTTTAAAGATACATTTCCGTTTGAAATAGGCGCTCCGGAAGCATTGAAAGCAATCGTCTGATAGCTGAAAGCCTGCGGAACCTGCGCGCTTAATAATGTTGCAAGAAATAATCCTATGGTAGCGTAAATTTTTTTCATGTTTAAAGAGTTTTTTTAAGGTTTTTTGATAATTTTAATAGGTTTGATTTCCGGGTTTTTAAATGATAACATATAAATTCCCGATTGTAAAGTGCGAAGATCAAGCTTGCCAGATTCAAGTTTTGCTTTAAAAACAAGTCTTCCGGCAGTATCGTACACTTCCGCTTCTTCAATTTTTGTTTTAGAATCAAGCTTTACATATACAAAATCTGTGGTAGGATTCGGGTAGATTTTAACATTGTCTTTTTGAAGTTCAGTAACACCTAAAACCTGTAAAACAGTTTGATAAAGCATTCCCATTGTTCCAGAATTTGCCTGTTCAGGATCGGTTGGGATTACATAGATTTCTCCAACAGAATGTGTGAAATTTTCTCCGGAAACTGCTCCTGAATTGATATTTCCAATCGCAGATTGGGCAAAACCAAAAACGGGCACTCCGAATAATAAAAGAGTAATTTTTTTTCGCATTGTTATGATTTTTAAGGATTGCCAATATAGATAAATTTTCAGTTAAAAAATTGATTCTTAGATTAAAGAATTTTTATTTTCACTTTAAGATTAATTTAACCATAATTTGACGGAAAAAATTTTCTTTTTTGATTAAATTTGAAAAACTTAAAAAATAAATTATGTCAACGATCACTTTAAAAGGAAACGAAGTAAATACAATAGGAACTTTACCATCAGTGGGAACAACAATTAGAGATTTTGCTTTGGTAGATTCAGGATTAAACGTAAAAACATTGGAAACTTTCGAAGGAAAGAAAAAAGTATTCAACATTTTCCCAAGTATCGATACGCCAACTTGCGCATCTTCTGCAAGAAAATTTAACGAAGAAGCTTCTGCATTAGAAAACACTGTGGTAATAAATGTTTCTAAAGATTTGCCTTTCGCATTGGGAAGATTCTGTGCGGCTGAGGGATTATCAAATGTGGAAACGCTTTCAGATTTCAGAAGCAGCTTTGGTGATGATAACGAGGTAACGATTACAGATTCTCCTTTGAAAGGTTTGTTGAGCCGTGCGGTTATCGTAACAGATGCGGATAACAAAGTGGTTTACACGGAGCAGGTTTCTGAAATTGCAGACGAACCGAACTACGAAGCAGCTTTGAATGCTTTAAAATAATTTAGAAATAATAATTTTCTATAAAAAGCCTTGTGAAGATGTTCGCATGGCTTTTTTAATTGAATTTTTTTAAACATTAATAACACAAATGTTTCCACAAATAATCACCAAAATAGGTGAAAGTAAGTGAAATCAGAGAATGAGAGTTTGTATGAAAATTATCTTTTCAATACAAAGAAAAAATCTGAAACCATTCGTGAAATTCGTGTAAGTATTAGTGCCATTCGTGTTTAAAACAAAAACTGACTCAACTCACTAAAAAATAAAAACAATACTCCTAACTTTACACTTCAAAATTTTATCTTCGATAAAACCATTGTGTCTTAAAACATTCGCATAGAAAACTTAGTGTCTTTACAAAAAAACAATAAAAATGAAACGTTCCGGAACCGCAGATTTACCCCTTCACTATGGCAAAGTACCACCTTGGCTCTATGAGCGTATGTCAATTCTCGGGCTTTCTATTGTTGAGGTGATCCTGATGGATTACGGGAAAGACGAAGTTCTTCGCCGATTGGCAAATCCGTTTTGGTTCCAGAGCTTTGGAGCGGTAATGGGAATGGATTGGCATTCTTCAGGAATAACAACGTCTGTCATGGGTGCCTTGAAACGTTCCATCAATCCCAATTCTCAGGCTTTAGGCTTGTATATTTGTGGTGGAAAAGGAAAGTTTTCCCGAGAAACTCCTTCTGAATTACTTCAGATCGCCGACAAAACCGGTTTAAACGGAACAGAATTGGTGAAAGCCAGCAAGCTTTCTGCGAAGGTTGATAATACGGCAATTCAGGATGGATATCAATTATACCTGCATAATTTTATTGTATCGGATAATGGAAACTGGAGCGTTGTCCAACAGGGAATGCACGAATCTGATGGCACAGCAAGACGCTACCATTGGCATTCCGAAAATATAAAATCCTTTATTGAAGAGCCTCATACGGGAATTAATGGAATTTCGAGAGGTCAGATTTTAAACCTTACCGATTCCGAAGCTTCTGAAAACAGGAAAGGAATTTTAGATATTTCTCACACCGATTCTGCAGAAATTATGAGTGATTTTGCAAGATTAATTCTTCCCAATCATCACGATGTGCAGGCTTCTGATGTAGATTTGAAACGATTGGGAGCCCTTTTATATGTCACTCGCGAACAGCAACCGCAGAATTTCGAAGATTTATTGATGCTGGAAGGTGTCGGTCCTCGAACAATGCAGTCTTTAGCTTTGGTGAGCGAGGTGATTCACGGTGCACCTTCAAGATTTAAAGATCCTGCCAGATTTTCCTTTGCTCATGGCGGAAAGGACGGTCATCCTTTTCCGGTTCCGACCAAAATTTATGATGAAAGTATTCAGATTCTCAAAACGGGAATCGAAAAATCAAAGCTTGGAAATTCGGATAAATTAAGAACAATAAATAAACTTCATCAAATTATAGAAGCCACCGAAAAAGATTTTACGCCTGATTTTGATATTCAGCAGGTGATTGAAGAGGAAAGGCAAAATTCCTGGCGTTTCGGCGGTAAAACCGTTTTTGGAGATGCTCAGAAACCCTCTCCTCCAAAAGCAATTCAGCTTTCTCTGTTTTAAATTTTCTACGCCGTAACCATTGAGTCTTTCATCCTGAGTAATCTATACAAAGATTTGCGTTTAATAATTTGTGCAGATTAAAAGAGGATCAGGTACAAAAGTTGGGGACTAGGCAAAAAGTTTAGATCATGTAAGGTGAAGTTTTTTTCTCTCGCAGATTTTGCAAATGATGCAGATTCTTTTCCTTACACTTTATATATTGAGCATGAAGTCACCCCAGGTTTTTTGACAACTCCCGTTTTAAGTTTCACCAGGCCGTTCTACACATAAAAGACCGGGAAGGTTAAGCAAAGAAAATCAACGATAACATCTGTAATCTGCACCATCTTTGGGACATAAAATATTCGTGCATTCGTGGCAAAAATTTAACCACAAAATTTTTTTAACACTTTAGCTAGTAAAGCTTAAAATTAAACTGCATAGAAGCACACTTAAGTTTTTTGAAAATCTTTGATTTTTTACTGATGGGTTCTCAATCTGCGAAATCTGCGGGAAATAAAAAATTGTGTATCCGCAGCTATAATATGCAGCCCTCAATTTTCTCTTTGATAAAATCCTTGCGCCTTGAAAACATAAAGTGTTGAAAAATATACCTTTGCGGCTTTGCGAAAAACCAATAAAAAAGCATTTTCTACGGCAAATAAAAAATAGTCGTGCATTTGTGGCAAAAAATACATCTAAACAATTTCTCCCCAAGTTTTGATACTGATCCTTAAAAGAGAGCTTCTGGTAATGCTATGTAAAGGATTACACAAAAAATGATTTCAATAAATACGGTTTTTGTTTAATAATTTCTTCATCAATTACAATAAAAATTTTAATTTTAAAATTCTAAAAACATTGACTTGATGAGTAATACATCTTTAGAAGTCTGCTATGATTTCCCGTTTTTCCTTAGAGAAGAGCTTGATGAAATATTTCAGGCTCATGAAAAAAAAGTTTTCAGGAAGGGAGATTTTATCCTTGAAGAGGGAAAAACGGCTAATGAATACTATATTTTGGAGAAAGGTTTGGTACGCTCCTATGTCCATGATTTTAACGGAAATGAAGTCACTACCCATTTTTTTGTGGAAAATGAGATTGTTATTGAAGTTTCCTCTATTTTTCAAAGAATTCCGACTCAGGAAAATATAGTCTGTATAACCGATTGCGAATGCTGGAAACTGGATTTCGAAACGTTTCAGGAATTATTTCATAAGATTCCTAATCTCCGGGAATGGGGCAGAGCTTGGATGTCGCAGCAACTTTTTATCTATAAACAGCGTTCTGTGGAGATGTTTACCCTTTCCGCTACAAAACGCTATCTGAATTTGCTTGAACAACAGCCTCATGTCATTCAATTCGCTCCGTTAAAGCAGATCGCTTCCTATTTAGGCGTTACAGATACTTCGCTGAGCAGAATCAGAAAAGAACTGGTTTCACATCCAAGGAAATAGGAAATCTTGTCTTATGGCAAGCTGGTTTTCAATAGGGTTCGGTAATTTTGATTAAAAGTTCAACACTAAAAATAACAAAATGAAAATCAATCAAATCTATGTCAATCTTCCGGTAAAAGATATTCAGAAAACGAAAGAATTCTGGACAAATATTGGATTTTCGATCAACGAACAGATCACGGATGAAAAAGCCGTCTGCGTTATGATGAGTGATAATATTCAGGTCATGTTTCTGGAGGAAGAGTTTTTTCAGACCTTCTCTGAAAGACCGGTTCCCAAAGGGGATACCACACAGGTTTTGGTGGCTATTGGCTTAGACAGCCGTGAAGAAGTTGACTAGATCGTGAATGCAGCTCTTGACAACGGAGCCTACCAGCATGAAGAAGCACAGGATCATGGCTGGATGTATCAGAATTCTTTCTGGGACATCAACGGGCACGGTTGGAATGTCATTTTTGCAGATTCTTCCCAAATTCCGGCTACATAATGCAGAAATTGTGAAATAAGAGTGAAATTTTTAATCAAAGAAAAACAATTTTTAAATCAAAGATCATGGCTAAATTAAATCCGTACCTAAATTTTGATGGCAAAGCAGAAGAAGCTTTTAATTTCTATAAATCCGTTTTTGGCGGTGAGTTTTTAGGTGAAATTCACAAAATGGGAAATGCTCCCGGAACTGAAAACTTATCTGACGAAGAGAAAAACAGGGTGATGCACATTGCGCTTCCGATTGGTGGAGATTTGTTGATGGCATCAGACATTGTTCCAAGTTTCGGACAAAATCTGAATGTTGGAAATAACAATTACGTTTCTATTTTCCCAGAGTCTAAAGAAGAAGCCGACAGACTTTTCAAAGGACTTTCTGAAGGTGGAAATGTTGAAATGCCGATTGAAGACCAGTTTTGGGGCGATTATTTTGGAAGTTTTCAGGATAAATATGGTGTTCATTGGATGGTGAACTATAATGAAGAATACGCAAAATAATCTTATCTTTAAACTAAATTATACAAAGGGTAACTGATTTTTAGTTGCCCTTTTCATATCATTTAAAAAATACAATTATGGAACCTATTAAAATTGATATTACGATTTTAGCCCCTGTACAAAAGGTTTGGGATTATTATAACGATCCGAAACATATCACAAAATGGAACTTCGCTCACGAGTCATGGCAGTGTCCAAGTTCTGAAAACGACTTAAAAGTTGGCGGAAAATTTAAAAACAGAATGGAAGCGAAAGACGGAAGTTTTGGATTTGATTTTGAAGGAATTTATGATGAAGTTCTTCCAAATGAAAGAATAAAATACCATATTGAAGATGGCAGAAATGTTGACATCGTTTTTGATAAAGTTGATGAAAATACAACGAATGTGAAAATCAGTTTTGATCCTGAAAAGCAAAATTCAGTGGAGATGCAGAGAGACGGCTGGTACGCTATTCTGAATAATTTCCATAAATATGTAGAAACTCATTAATAAAAATCTTTTTCAGGATCATGATCAATTTAGTAATAATGGCAAAGTGTTTAAGCTCCATTTGCGCTGTGAATCATGTTGTTGGAGGGAGCTTGTTTTTGCAGGGAATTATTGCAATGCCTGCAAGAAAAGCTTTGGAAAGAGAAAAGATAGATTCTTTGGAAAAATTGTCAGATTATTCCGAGAAAGAAATTATGCAGTTGCATGGTTTTGGTAAAAATGCGATGTTAAAACTGAAAAATCACATGAAAGAAAATCATTTTTATTTTAAAAATTGATATTTAAACACAAATAACACTAATGTTTTTCACAAATAACACAATGAAATATTCGTGGAAATTTGTGAAAATATTTGTGTCTATTATTGTTTAAACCAACAAAAAAATAAAATTTAAAATTATGAATAACGATATTTTCCCATGTCTTTGGTACGACGGGGATGCAAAAGAATCTGCAGCGTTTTACTGCAAAGTGTTTGACGGGAAAATTACAGCAGATACGCCTGTAGTCATGAATATTGATATTTTCGGTCAGAAATTAATGCTGTTGAACGGTGGTCCTCATTTTAAGAAAAACGCTTCTGTTTCGTTTATGGTCATTTGTGAAACGGAAGATGAGGTTCAGAATTACTGGGATCAGCTTTCTGATGAAGGAATGGTTTTAATGGATCTGGATTCTTATTCCTGGAGCAAAAAATATGGTTGGGTTCGCGATAAATATGGCGTAAGCTGGCAGATTTTCTTAGGGGAAAAACAGATTGAACAAAAGATAATTCCGACTTTAATGTTTATCCATGAAAATAATGGAAAAGCAATGGAAGCCATGGAATTGTATACAAACACTTTCCCAAATTCTAAAATCGGAAATATTTTAAGATATGGAGACGGAAGCGAAGGTCATTCAAATCCGGAACCAGCCGAAAATATTCAACATGCGCATTTTGAAATTGATAGTTATAGTTTCTTCTGCATGGATAATTCTTATGACCACCAATTTGATTTTAATGAAGGGATTTCAATGGTGATAATGACCAATGATCAGGAAGAAACCGATAAATATTGGAATACTCTGACTTCTGATGGCGGAAGAGAAAGCATGTGCGGTTGGTTGAAAGATAAGTATGGTTTTAGCTGGCAAATTGTCCCGAAAAGATTGATTCAACTGATGAGCGATCAGGATCAGGAGAAAGCTCAGAAAGTAGTTCAGGCAATGATGAAGATGCAGAAAATTATTATACAGGATTTAGAAAATGCTTATCATTCTTAAGATATAGGCTAGAAGATGGAAGCAGGATGTTGGATGTTTGTCTTTTGACGTTAAAAACTTCCAGCTTCCATCATCTAGCCTCCCAACTTTCTTCTTCGGCTTGCTGTTTGATATGTTTTAGAAAAAGATTTGCATATGAAAACACAGAACAAGTCAAAATCTAGATCGAAAGTTCCGAAAGAAGGGTTATATCCCGAAATTATTCGTAAAAATTATCTGGGAAGCAAAAAATTATTTAACAAAAAAGCTGTTATTACAGGCGGTGACAGCGGAATCGGACAAGCGGTAGCTGTTCATTTTGCGAGAGAAGGAGCCGATGTTGCGATTATTTATAAAGAAAGCGACAAAGATGCTAAGGAAACCAAGAAATTGATTGAGAAAGAAGGTAGGAAATGCACTTTAATCAAAGGTGATTTAACCAAAAAAGCTTTCAGAACAAGATGCTTAGAAAAGATTAAAAAAGATTGGAAAAATCTTGATATTTTAGTTAATAATGCTGGAATTCAATTTCCTAAAAACGATATAGAAAATATTTCGGATGATCAGATCCGACAAACATTTGAAACCAATATTATTTCAATGATTGCCTTAACCAGAGATTTTCTGAATTTAATGAACAAGGGCTCAAGGATAATATGCACGACTTCTGTCACAGCCTACCGCGGAAGTGATCACCTGATCGATTATTCGGCTACCAAAGGATCCATCGCTACTTTCATAAGATCTTTAGCTGTAAATATTGCAGATAAAGGGATTTTGGTAAATGGAGTTGCGCCTGGTCCGGTTTGGACGCCTCTTGTAAAAGAAACGTTTGACGATCTTTCAACATTTGGAAAAGATAATCCGTTAAAACGTGCAGGTCAGCCATCGGAAGTAGCCCCGGCCTATGTTTTTCTGGCTTCGGAAGATTCCAGTTTTATCACCGGCGAGATCATTCATATTAACGGAGGTGATTTTGTCGGAGGATAATTACAGTTTATAAATCAAAATAATACAATTTTTAATCACAGCTAATTTTAAATATTAATAATGGAAATTTTAAATTTTGAAATCGAAATCAATGCATCACCCGAAAAAGTTTGGAGTGTGCTCTGGGCAGATATTTCTTTCAGACAATGGACTTCGGCTTTTACGAAAGGTTCCTTCTATGAAGGAACGCTAGAGGAAGGAAGTATCGTAAAATTCCTTGATCCTCATAATAACGGAATGTATAGCAGGGTCGTGAAAAATATTCCTAATGAAGAAATGAAATTCTTACACTTGGGTGAAATTTACGAAGGTGTAGAAACGGCTCAGGAATGGGGAGATGCGACAGAAACTTACATCTTGGAAGAGAAGGAAGAAGGCGTTTTATTAAAAATTATTATTAATACTTCTGATGAATTTAAAGAAGTTTTTAACGATAAACTTCCACTCGCATTATCGAATGTAAAGCATCTTTCTGAAAATCAACTCTAATTAATTTTATTAGTCAAAAACATCAATCCAATAAAAGTAAAAGTATGGAAACTCTATCTTACGAAATAGTAATCAATGCCTCTCAGCAGAAAGTCTGGGATGTGCTTTGGAATGAGAAAACCTATGTTCAATGGACGAAATTTTTCAATCCAGCTTCTCATTCTTTTATGAAGACCGATTGGAAAGTTGGCGGTAAAACATACTTTACCAATGCAGATGGTGAAGGGATGGTTTCTACAATTGACAGTCTTGAAGAACCCAATCAAATCATTTTTAAACATTTAGGAATGATTGATAAGGAAGGAAATGAAGATACGGAAAGCATGGAAGTCAAACAATGGAGTGGTTGTTTTGAAAAATATATCTTGATTGATTTTGATGGAAAAACAAAGCTTCACGCTGAGGTTCAGGTGGAAAAAGAGTGGCAGGATCATATGAATACAGGTTTTACAAAAGGTTTGGAAATTGTAAAAGATCTTGCTGAAAATCAGATGTAATCATTAAAGACAAAAATCAAGTATGAAATTATTAACCATTCTTTTTGTAACCTTTATTCTCGCTTTATTAGGAACGAAAATTTTTCAGGGAACCTGGAATTTTCTGTTTTCCGGAAACTTGGGAATGACGGTTTTCATTATCTTCACTGGGCTTGCGCATTTCAAATTTCAAAAAGGTATGGCGATGATGATGCCTGATTTTATTCCTGCTAAAATGTTTTGGGTATATTTTACAGGAATCATTGAAATTGGAGCAGGAATTGGCTTGATGTTTCCCTCAATAAGAGAAATTACAGCGGTTTTGTTAATTATTTTCTATGTTTTAGTTTTTGTAGCGAATATTAATTCATCAAAGAAAAAAGTAAATATTTTCAAAGCAGATGATTCGGGGCCGGGAATGAAGTATCTTTATAAAGAAAGACTTCCGATGCAGATGATCTTAATTGCATGGACCTGGTTTTTTGGAATTTATTTGAATTAAAATATATTGGAAAGCAAACGCTTTCCTTTTTTTATGTTAAAAAAATCACAAACTATAAGAATGATGTAACATTTTCGTTGGAAAAAATGTCTTATTAAAAGAATCAGTTCGTTTAACCAAACCATGAAATATGAATACACCTTCTAAAATTTTCGGAATTACACAGGTGGTAATATCCGCCATTATGATGAACGCACAAACTACGACGACTAAATTGCCCGGCGATCCCACTCTGGTTTCGGACAAGGCAACCATTGAAAAACTTATTAATTACGACAAAGGTAATTTTAAATATAAAGTTGAAGATTATTTTGCGCGTCCCAAAGCTTCTCAGTTTAAGCTTTCTCCTGACGGACAGTATCTTTCCTATAAAGAAAAAGATAAGGACAGCAAAAATCATGTGTATGTGAAAGACCTTAAATCAGGAAAAATTACCAGAGCTTTGGTTGAAAAAGATGATTTAATCAGAAGTTATGGCTGGCTGAATAAAAAACGATTGTTTTATACTCAGGATAAAGGGGGAAATGAAAACCTTCATTTATATGCAGCAGATATAGACGGTAAAAATCTGAAAGATCTTACTCCTTTTGAAGGGGTGAAAATAGGATTTGTATCGATTATAAAAGATACCGATTTTGCCGTAGTTACGCTGAACAAAAATAATAAACAGATATTCGAACCGTATAAAATCAATTTCATTACCGGAGAGATGACCCAGCTGTTTGAAAATAAGGATACTAAAAGCCCTATTGATGATTACCTGTTTGATAAAGATGGTAATTTGAGAGGCTACAGTATTCTTGAAAACGGATTGACGACCAAGCTTTATTACAAAGATCTGGCTACGGGAAAATTCAATCTGATAAAATCCACAGACTGGAAAGACAATTTCAATGTGATCCGTTTTAATGATAATTCTAAAAATAAAGATGAGGCGTATGTTGTGACCAATCTCGATAGTGATAAAGCGAGGATTGTACTCTATGACCTCAAGAAAAATGCTGTTATCAGAGAGGTATATTCCAATCCGACTTTTGATGTAAGTTCAATTAGTGTATCAGGGAAAAAGAGGAATTATGATCTGGATTATATCAGTTATACCGGAATTAAGAATGAAACGATTCCTGTAAGTCCGTTTTATAAGGAAATTCATGATCAACTGGCTACGGAGTTTGGGGATAAGCAGTTTTATGTAGTTTCCTCAGATGATAACGAAACCAAACTACTGGTGGTGGTTGACAGTGATAAGCTGTACGGAAAATATTATGAATACGATACAAAAACCAAAACGGCTAAACTTCTTTTTGATTTAATGCCTCAGCTGAAAGAAGAGGATATGGCAGAGATGCGCCCTATTGAATTTAAAAGCAGAGACGGGATAACGATTCATGGCTATATTACGTTGCCCAAAGCGGCTTTGGAAGGACAAAAAGTTCCTTTAGTTGTGAATCCTCACGGGGGGCCTCAGGGAATTCGTGATGATTGGGGCTTTAATCCGGAAACTCAATTGTTTGCAAGCAGAGGATATGCGACATTGCAGGTGAATTTCAGAATTTCAGGAGGTTACGGTAAAGAATTCCAGACCTCCGGCTATAAACAGATCGGCAGAAAAGCGATGGATGATGTAGAAGATGGCGTAAAATATGCGATTGCCCAAGGCTGGATTGATAAAGATAAAGTAGCGATCTATGGCGGAAGTCATGGTGGTTATGCAACATTGATGGGATTAATAAAGACTCCGGATCTTTATTCATGTGGAGTCGATTATGTTGGCGTTTCCAATATTTTCACCTTTTTTGACTCATTTCCTGAATACTGGAAGCCGTATAAAGAAATGGTGAAACAGATCTGGTATGACTTGGATAATCCTGAAGAAGCTAAAATTGCGAAGGAAGTTTCTCCGGTTTTTCAGATCGATAAAATAAAAAAACCATTATTTGTCGTTCAGGGGGCGAATGACCCGAGAGTAAACATCAATGAATCTGATCAGATTGTAAAAGGACTGAGAGCAAAAGGCTTCGAGGTTCCTTATATGGTAAAGTATGATGAGGGACACGGATTTGGTAAAGAACCGAACCGTATCGAATTTTATAAATCGATGTTAGGGTTTTTCGCAGAAAACTTTAATAAATAAATCGATAATTTTTATAATTAACCAACGGAAAGCAGAATTGTTTTCCGTTTTTTTGTTCAGAATGATAATAACATCATAATTCCTCTTCTGTGAAGGGGGTGGATTTTTGCTAAGCAAAAAGACGGGGTAGTTTATTTATAATATAAACAGAAATTATGATACTAATTTTATAAAACTACCCCGTCAAAAATTCTTTCGAATTTTCGCCACTCCTCCATTGGAGGGGAATTTTTCGAGGTTTTAAATAGGGCTGACTATCTTTGAAATGAAAGGCCACAATCATAGCCCTGATAGAAACGGCATCCTTTTTTGTTGCGGACGAAGCAGAGCGGAGACCGCAATAAAAAAGATAAAGTGGATAGCAGGAAAAAGCTCCTGAAAATAAATTTTCAATAGGTTACAAATGCGATGAATAAAAGAAAACTCAAAATTTCGAAAAAATATTTTAAATTTATTAAAGTAAAACAAAAATTTCAATCGTCATAGCAATATGGAGGTTGTCGAAAAAATAACAATGCCACAGAAGGAGAAAGAAAATATCATCTCACAAACCGTTTCAAAGTACGGAGGAAAGCTGATGTCGTACATTCGCCCGAAAGTGAAAAATACGGAAGATGCGGAAGATATTCTGCAGGAGGTGTGGTATCAGTTCAGTAGTCTTACCAATCTTTCTGAGATTGTGAATGTGGGGGGCTGGCTCTATAGGGTGACGGCGAACAAGATCACCGACAAATACCGGAAAAAGAAAACCGAAAACCTGGAAGATTTCGTGTATGAAGATGAAGACGGAAGCTTTTCCATCAAAGATATTCTGCTGTTGGATGAAAGTGCAGGACCTGAAGTGAAAATGTTTCAGGATGAAATCTGGAAAAAACTTTTTGAAGCATTAGACGAGCTGCCTGAAAAGCAAAGGCTGGTTTATGTGGAAAATGAGCTCAACGATAAAACCCTCCAGGAAATCGCTGATGAGCAGGGCGAAAACATTAAAACGATTATCAGTCGAAAAAACTATGCGGTCAAGCATTTGAGAAACCGATTGAGAAAATTATACGAAGATTTAAATAGTTAAAAATATATCATGGATTATAAACATAAAAAAGGCTGGATTTTCTTATTTCTTTGTCCGCCACTGATCTTTCTGGGCGTTACATGGATCGTCATGTCGCTTTGGAACTGTCTTCTTCCTGAAATTTTAGGAGTAAAATCGGTAACCTACTGGCAGGCGATGGGAATTTTGATCCTTTGTAAAATTCTTTTCGGAGGCTTCCATTTCGGGAAAGGGATGAAGGATTTCAAGGAGAGAAAAATGAGAGAAAAAATGATGAATCTATCTCCTGAAGAAAGAGAAAAATTCAAGGAAGTCTGGAGAAACCGATGCGAAAGCGGATTTTTCAACAGAAATAAAAGAACAAACGAATAATTAAATTTTAGAAGTAGTAAAGTAAAATTAAGATTCATTCGTCTATATAAAAAAGTAAAGTAGTAAAATTTAAAATTTTGAAAAAATGAAAAATTCAGTATTAAAAGGAGCTCTGGGAGCATTAGCCGTTGCCGGAGTTGCAATGATCGCTAAAAAAGCTATCGAAAGAAAAAGATTTGTAAAAGGTATTTTCGAAGAATACGATATCAAAGAAAAATCTCCTTTCGGATTGGCAGATAAAATCAGAGAAATGAATGAAGAGCAATATCAGGAGCTTAAAGGAAAGTTTAAAAAAGAATTTGCATCAAGATGTTGCGGTAAAAACTCATCTTGCGAAGCATAAATAGAAAGTAACTAAATTGAAATTGTTTGATTCAGGTGGGGAAGCGAAGCTTCCCGACCTGAATCTTTTTTAGACATCATCATCAACATTCACAAATTTCCCTCCAATGGAGGGATGGCGAAAATTCAAAGATTTTTTTTACGGGGTGGTTTAACTTTTTAGGAATTTTATGCGTTGCCACTGTCAAATTCAACTACCCCGTCTTTTTGTTTCACAAAAATCCACCCCTTCATGGAATGGGAATTTTCACAACTTTTATAGGGTTTATAACTTTATTATCAAATATAGGCCTAAAGCTTGCACCCCTTGCTAGGTGAAATCGAAGATTATCTCCTTTCAGTCGATGAATGATATTTCGACGCAGTCAAACGCCTTTGCGAACAAAAAATATCCTCAACCATTTAAATAAGCTTTGTGTGAAAAATAAAAGACCAATTGCACAAGTATTTTCACGAATATTTATAAACCATTTTATTGATGTTATTTGTGATATTATTCGTGTCATTTGCGTTTAAAAAAGAAAATAAAATCCTTATTTTTGCATAGCTTAATGAAAGATTACTACTATTTTCTCGGGATTTCTCACGATGCTTCAGATGAAGACATCAAAAAAGCCTATAGAAAATTATCTTTAAAATATCATCCTGATAAAAATGAAAACGACGATTTCTTTGCCGATCGTTTCAGGGAAATTCAGGAAGCGTATGAAACATTGAGTGACAAAAGCAGAAGACATTCTTATGATCAGAATCTAGAAAGTCATCAGAAAAGTTTCAGGTATAATATTCCGCCTTCGATAAAGACTTTTACAGCCAATAAAATTCATGCAAAAAAAGGGGAGGAGATCATCATCAGCTGGCAAACGCAAAATGCTGATGTGGTAAAAGTATTGCCTTTCGGATTGGAAAAACCTTATGGTGAAAGGACTTTTAAAATAACAGAATTCAGAGACGGAAAATTTCAGATTTTACTTCATGCAACCAACTCTTTGTTGCACAAAACAGTCGTTCAGGGAATTACCATAACAGAAGTTTTTGAATCTGAAGGCGAAAAATTCCGAGATAAAGCGGAAGAATTATTCAAATCACAACCGAGAACAGTCGGTAATCCGAAGGGTCAGCCAAAAATTACAAGAATTATAGTTGGTATTTTATTGTTGATGTTGGCGATTTATTTTCTGGTAAAAAGCTATAACAGTTAGGATATTTTTTTTGCTCCCGGACATTTTTTACATCTTTTTCCTTTTTTGAATTTTTTGCAGCAGGATTTTTTATCACCACAATACATTTCTTCAGTATTCACAGAAAAAGCAGGCGTCAAAGCCGGAACTTTGAAAGGGACAATCATATTCATGTTGCAAATATATTAATTTAGAATAAATATAGATAATAAAAATTCATAAATTATATGAGTGCTGATTATACTGTTTTCTTTTTGAATTTACCTTCATAAACCCCGAAGGAGTTAAATGTCAATAGGGTCGTGTGAACCCCTATGAACAAGTATTTAGTGATGTTATAGCCCTGCAGGGGTTGAGTAATTTAGAGGAAATTTCAAATATAAAATGGTATTAATAATGATTGATCTCAGTCGACATCTAAAAACTTAAAGCAATGGACGACTGAATTCGCCACGCCCCTGCCTGTTGACCAGAAAAATTTTTGACTTTCCCGTAATTTCCTTCAATATCCATTCTCAGTTTTTTCAGAGGCTGGTAAACAATGTTGATGGCCATATTCTGGAAGGCAGCGGGTATATCCCGGCTCATCAGAGTATTGCTACCCATATCGGAATAGCTGTAATACACGACAGATCCCCATTGGGGACTCCACCAATGTTCATAAATTCCTGTGATGCTCAGGAGTTCGGCGTTTTCCAGTTTTTGGGTTTCCAGATTGGCTGCAGCGTCATATTTTTCACCGCTGAGGACAATATTATGGCTTGCATATCCTTTTCCATAAGATAACTGGGTTCTTAAATTATCCCGGGGTCCTACATATTTTCTTGCCGAAATCATACCTGCCCATCCGAATATGGTTTTGCTTTTTTGATGAGTGTCTTTATCAGTCTGATAGCTGGTCGGAGAGATCATACCGCCTAGTTTAATATAATCCCGATCTCCTCCGTACCGGTATATTGTGGTGACGCTTGGGATAATATTTTTTTTTGTCCAGCTGTCGGGTGCAGAGAACGATTTTACGGAGGGATCTTCGAGAGAAAAAGAGATGTTCTCCTTATCGGAGAGCTTTGCCGAATACCTGATCTGGAAAAGACGTGTAAAGAGGGTTCCGTTGGGACCTGCAAAATCAAAAATATTAGGAAAAATATCAACATCTGCAAAATTACTCCAGGTCTGTCCGATAAGCAAGCCTTTCCATTGGATATATCCCTTCCTGAATCGGGGAGATGTAGTATTACCCGGTCCGAAGAAGTCAATCTCTACGTATGCAGAAAGGTCGCTGTTTTCCCTTATTTCAAGACCCAGCTGTGATTGCCGGACACTGAAATTAGTTCCCAGATTATTCTCTTGCGGAACCCGGATGGAATTGGCGGCAAAACCGTCACGCGAGCCTATATTTTGGAAATCGACCATTACATCCGCCTGTATAAACCCTTTAAGGTATACAGACCGATTGCTTCCTGCACTGTCTTCAGGGGAAGAATATGATAAGATTTTTATCTGTGCGTGAATCGTGTTGTGATATAAACAAATACATACGAAAGCCAGAAGCTTCGTAAAGCGATATTTCACCATTTTTTTGTGTTTCAGCAAATATATACATTATCTTTTTATTTTTGAATGCAACCTTATTTTTTTATGATAACCTTAACGTAATTCTATATGAGTACCGCATGGAAATTGTTTACTCAAAAGTGGAAAGCAAAAATTTAATCAAATGTTTTTCGGCGGACAAATGTTGAGTGAGTATATTTATTAAAGTTTTTTATACAGATGGACGAAATAAGATACAAAAGCGAACCTAAAATAGACGGCAAAAATGACATTCATACAATTATAAAGGTTAAAAAAATACTTCTAAATTTAAAGTGGCTGAAAGCCAATTTTAAGAGCCTTCTATAATACGCACATAAGTAGATCTTACTGTCCGTTTCTTTTTAGCTCCAGTTCGTGTCATTTTGGGTTATATGCAAGGATATAGTTAAAATACGTGTGTTTTTGAACTGATATGTCGGTTGTTTTGAATTTTATGTAATTTCAGAATGTTGTGCAATTTTGTAAATTATTGTAATTTTACCCATCTTTTTTTACAAACAAAATCTAATATAAAAAATGAATACAGAACAGTTTGTGAGCCGTCACATTTCCCTAAATGAAGCCGATAAACAGGCGATGTTAGAGAAAGTTGGCGTTTCAAGTATCGAAGAGTTAATTTCTCAGACTATCCCTTCTTCTATCCGTTTAGAAAAAGATCTTGAGATCTCAGAACCGCTTTCAGAATACGAAATGCTGAATCATTCGAAAGAATTGGCATCTAAGAATACTGATTATACAAGTTATATCGGTTTTGGATATCACAATACGCTGTTGCCATCAGCTATTCAAAGAAATATCTTTGAAAATCCGAGTTGGTATACGGCTTATACACCTTATCAGGCGGAAATCGCACAAGGGAGATTGGAGGCTCTTTTGAATTTCCAGACTGTTGTGTGTGATTTAACAGGTTTTGCGCTGGCTAATGCATCGTTGTTGGACGAATCGACGGCAGCTGCAGAAGCTATGCATATGTTTTTTAATAACAGAACGAAAGATCAGAAAAAAGCGGGAGCAAACAAGTTCTTCATTTCTGACCTTGTTTTACCTCAGACCGTTTCTGTTTTAAAAACAAAAGCAGAAGGTCTAGAAATCGAGATTGTAGAAGGAGACCACAAGACACATGAATTTGATGGTTCTTACTACGGAATTTTATTACAATATCCTGGTAAAAACGGAATCGTTTTAGATTATACAGAAGATATCGTTGAATATAAAAAACTTGATCTTCAGGTAGCTGTTGCTTGTGATCCTATGGCTTTGGTGAAATTGAAGTCTCCGGCTTCTATGGGCGCTGACTGTGCGGTAGGAACTACACAGAGATTTGGTATTCCATTGGGTTACGGAGGTCCTCACGCTGCATTTTTCTCTTGTAGAGAAGAGTATAAAAGAGATATTCCAGGAAGAATTATCGGGGTTTCTCAGGATATGTACGGAAGACGTGCATTAAGAATGGCGTTGCAGACGAGAGAGCAGCATATCAAGAGAGAAAGAGCGACTTCAAACATCTGTACCGCACAGGTTCTTTTGGCTGTAATGGCTGGAATGTACGCTGTTTACCACGGTCCGAAAGGATTAAACTATATTGCAGATCAGATTCACTTTAAAGCTAATGCTTTGAAAGGTGGTTTGAAAGCTTTAGGATATCAAATCGTTGAAGAACCAATCTTTGACACGGTAAAAATCACGATGCCTGAAGATGAAAAAGCGAGATTGGTAAGAATGATGCTTGATCATAAGCTAAACTTAAACTACTTCACAGAAGGCGTTGTAAGCATCGCAATCAACGAAAGTACAACTTTAGATAAACTGAATTATCTGATGGCTTCTTTCGCTCAGTTTAAAGACAAGCAGACATTTAAATTAGAAATTAAAGAAGGATACAGCATTCCTGATGAGAATTTAAGAAAAGATGAAATTCTTACAGAAAGCGTATTCAATAAATACCACACGGAAACAGAATTGATGCGTTACATCAAGCGTCTGGAAAGAAAAGATTTATCATTAACACATTCAATGATTTCTCTTGGTTCTTGTACGATGAAACTGAATGCTGCAACAGAAATGTTACCACTTTCTTGGGACAACTGGGGAGCAATTCACCCTTTTGTACCGGTTGATCAGGCGGGAGGTTATCAGGAAATGATCCGTGAATTAGAGAAAGATTTAGCTCAAATCACTGGTTTCGCAGGAACTTCTCTTCAGCCAAATTCTGGAGCTCAGGGAGAATATGCAGGATTAATGGTGATCAGAGAATATCACATTTCAAGAGGCGAAGGTCACAGAAATGTAGTATTGATTCCTCAGTCTGCGCACGGAACAAACCCGGCTTCTGCGGCAATGGCAGGAATGAAAATTGTTGTTGTTAAAAACTTAGAGAACGGAGAAATTGATTTCGAAGATCTTAAAGCGAAAACAGAACAGCATTCTGCAAACTTATCTTGTGTAATGATCACGTATCCGTCAACTTACGGATTCTTTGATGCAAACATTATCGACATTACAAACCTGATCCACGAGCACGGCGGACAAGTTTATATGGATGGTGCCAACATGAACGCTCAGGTAGGATATACAAGTCCTGGAAACATCGGAGCAGACGTTTGTCACTTAAATCTTCACAAGACTTTCGCGATTCCTCACGGAGGTGGAGGCCCTGGAGTTGGTCCGATCTGTGTGGCTAAGCACCTGGTTCCTTTCCTTCCTACGAATGCCAATATCAAAGTAGGTTCTAAAGAGTCTATTGAAGGTATCTCTGCAGCGCCTTACGGTTCTGGATTGATCTTGAATATTTCTTACGCTTACATTAAAATGTTGGGTACTTCAGGATTAAAGAAAGCGACTGAACATGCGATCTTAAATGCTAATTATTTAAAAGAGATCTTAGCTGAGCATTTCCCGATTTTATATTCAAACGAAAACGGAAAAGTAGCTCACGAATGTATCGTAGATTTCAGACAGTTCAAATCTCTAGGAATTGAAGTGGCTGATGTGGCGAAGAGATTGATGGACTACGGTTTCCATGCGCCAACGGTTTCTTTCCCGGTTGCAGGAACATTAATGATTGAGCCTACAGAATCTGAAAGCAAATCAGAAATCGATCGTTTTGCAGAAGCTTTAATTGCGATTAAACATGAAATTGATGAGATTGCCAACGGAGAAGCAGATCAGGCAAACAACGTATTGAAAAATGCTCCTCACACTGAGCAATTGGTGATCTCAGATTCTTGGGATAAACCATACAGCAGAGAAAAAGCGGCTTATCCGCTAGAGTGGGTGAGAGATCACAAATTCTTTGCTTCTGTTTCAAGAGTTGATGAGGCTTACGGAGACAGAAACTTAGTTTGTACTTGTGAGCCGATTGAAGCTTATATGTAATTAAAAGTTTTTTAAATATAGAAACTCCCTTTCGAATGAGAGGGAGTTTTTTTGTCATTGCCACGAAGCAATCTACTTTTATAGGTTTGCGTACTCGAATTTTGAAGGTCGCGTGAGCAGGTACATAGAAGATGATAAAATTGTAAATACACTCACAATATCCAAGGATTTTATTTAGGGAATTTTTGAAAAATATCCCCATTAGTTCCTTTTCGCCATTCCAAAAATTTCAGTTTTAATTGGTCATTTATATTTTCAAAGTTTTTTATTAAGTAAGATTTATTTTTCTTGTCTTTTATAGAGTATCCATTACTATTAATGTTTAATAACGAAATATCTTCTGGTAAGACGAAGGGTGGCTTTGGAAGATTGTTTGCAGAAAGATAATATACCATTTTGTCATCTACTTTAGTTTTTGAGTACGCTTTAATAAAATTAAAATTTTCAAAATCTTTGTTGAGGTTTACTTGTTCTTGGTAAATGTCATCGGATAAGTAAAAGTTTTGAGAATCCCATCCACGATCTTCAATGATAAAAAATATGTTTTTGTTAATCTTTCTCTGCAAATAATTGATTGATTCGGATGTCCATATTTTCTGGTATATAAATAAGTCTTTTTTATATGAAAAATATTTTGGGCAAGGCCCGTGATCATTTGATAAAATACCTTGTTGATATAATACTATTGCAATATTTTGGGTTAAAATTTCTTTGTTGTTTAGTACGTCAATTGCTTTTTTTAATGAAGAATTTTCAAACGGAATGTCTTTATAATTCAGAATGAAATCTTCGACTGCTTTTTTTCTTTCCGTATAAATAATATCACAATTGGATGGAATTAACGGATATTCATCATCTTTATCCAAAATCCCGTCGCCATCAGTATCTGGCCATGGGCAACCATTATTTTCAATCGGCCCAGAAACTGTTGGGCAGTAATCGTCCATATCAATAATACCATCCTCGTCTGTGTCTGGCCAAGGACAGCCATTATTTTCATAAGAACCATTTTGATCCGGACATTGGTCTAGGTAGAACAGAACTCCATCTTGGTCTTTATCTGAAAAACACTTTTTCTTAGAAAATTGCTTTCTGCAGTCTTTAAGCAGGAGATCCTTATCCGTCTGTTGTGAGCTTATGGTTATAGAAAATAATAAAAAGAATATAGATTTTGTGCTTAGCATAGTTAGGAATATGGAAAATTTTATTTTGAAATTTACGTCTTTAATTAAGGAATTTTTACCATCTCTTTTCATCAAAAATAGCTAAATAACTAATACCAAGAAGTTAATAATTCAATCTTTGATAAAAGAAAATTAGAATGAGAATATAAAACTAACCTTAATTTTCCCCAATGATTCTCAGTCTATTGAAATATTTTTACTTAGTGTAAAAGTAATGATTTGAAACGTAATCATTTGATTTTTAGCACGTAATCAGGATAGGGCAGGATGCGCCAGTTCACGTTTGTGTTTAGATTAGTTAACACTAAATTAATCTTATGAAAAGATCATTACTTATTAAACAAACGCTTACTTCTTTGCTATTTTGTGGAGCAACATTTTCCACTTTGGAGCTTAACGCACAGACCTTAGCCTTTCCGGAAGCTACCGGATTCGGAAGATTTACCACCGGAGCCAGAGGGGCAGCTAATCCTCAGATTTATCTGGTGACGAACTTAAACGACAGTGGACCCGGCTCATTCCGTGATGCGGTGAGCCAGCCCGGCAGATTTGTTATTTTTAAAGTCGGAGGAATTGTTAATTTGCAGTCTATTGTAGCAATCGCTCCCAATACAACCATTGCAGGGCAGACGGCTCCGGGAGAGGGAATTTTATTTTTGGGACCGAGGGTATCCTTTTCGGGTGCCAGTAATACGATTGCCAGATACTTTAGAATCCGCTACGGGGGAACCTCTCAGAATCAGGATGCCTCAGGAATATCGAACGGCGCCAATATTATTCTGGATCATATGACATTCAGCTGGGGAACCGATGAGGTTTTTTCCGTCAATTGGGACAACAGCGGAACCAGTCCGGATAATATCACCATCCAGAATTCGATTATGGGACAGGGATTACATCGCCATAATCATTCCGCAGGAGGATTGATGCAGCCACCGGCAGGAGGGAAAATCAGTCTCATCGGTAATCTGTACATTTGTAATAAAACCCGAAATAATAAGGTAAAGGGAATCAACGAATTCGTCAATAATGTCGTGTACAACTGGGGGAATTACGGAAATACTTACGGTCACACACAATCGGGGGAGGCCTATATTATGGGAGGAGATTCAGCGGGAAGCTCTTTTGTGAATATCATCAATAATTATTTCATTGGAGGTCCTAATACAGGTAATTCGGTAACGACACCGTTTAGTGTGGGAAATGCGAATTTTAACTTATACGGTTCTGGAAATTACTTTGATAATAATAAAAACGGAGTGCTGGACGGAACTTTGGTTCCTCAGGATCTGAATGGATATCCGGTGGGGGATATGGCAGCGATAAAGTCGGTTCCGTATGACTATCCGGTACAAAATCCAATATTGACAGCTCAGGCAGCGTATGATAATATAGTGGCAGGCGTAGGAGCATCATATCCAAGACGTGACCAGGTCGATAATTTAATGATTTCAGATTTACAATCAAAAGGAACGACAGCGACGTATGTGTATGTTCAGAATGATTTGGCTACTCAATTTGGTTTTACCAATGGTGGGGCAGGGCATGTGTATGGTGCTCCGGCTCCTTTGGATACTGATAATGACGGGATGCCAGATGCATGGGAAATTGCCAACGGACTCAATCCCAATGTTTTTGACGCTTTAGCAGTCAGTACAACGCATGCTCCCTATTTAAATATTGAGGTGTATATCAACAGTTTGCCTAATACGGCTGCTCCGGATTTTATTATTCCGCCAACGAATCTGAATTTCACGAATGCGGTAACTTCGGGAAGTCCGGCTTCCAGTTCTTTAACCGTTAATTGGAATGATAACGCAACTAATGAAACTAATTATGTGCTGGAACGTTCGACTAATGGAACTAATTTTTCAGTGATTGCAACACTTCCAGCCAATACGGCAAGTTACAACGAAACGGGATTAACGCCGAATACTCAATATTATTATAGGGTGAAGGCAACGAGCTCCACAGAATCTTCGGTTTATACAGCGAATACATCAATCACTACACCGCCGGTTCCTTCGGCTCCGACTAAAGCAGCAAATCCGACACCTGCCAATAGCAATAATAATGTAGAATTAACTAATGGCAATCTTCTTTTAAAATGGACAGGAAGTTCAAATACAACGAATTATACGGTTTATTTCGGAACCAACCCGCAGAATTTGAATACTATTGCTACAGTTCCATATTCGGTTGCACCTTCGTACCAGCTTTCTAATTTAAGTACAACAACCAATTATTACTGGAGAGTAGATGCTTCTAATAATTTGGGAAGTGTAACAGGTGATGTTTGGAATTTCCGTGCTTTAACACCTGGAATTGTCGGAAACTGGCCGTTCTCGGAAGCTCCATCTTCAGGTGAACAAATCGCGGATGTCACTTCTTATGCCAATAACGGAATATTAAATACGGATTATGATAACGCCAGCGTAAGAGTTCCCGGAAAAGAAAATTATGCTTTAGATTTTGCCACGGCTCCGAATAATTACATCGCGAGTATTCCGCATCAGGATCAGATTCTATTTAATAATAATTCATTTACTGTTTCTTATTGGATGAAAGCTCCGGTAAGCATGATTCCGTCTTCTTCGGCAACGAGTCTTTATGTCTTGTGTAAAGGTTCGTTTACTAAAAATACAGCGACGGGCGCAACCGGAAAACGTTTTAATGTAGAAATAAAAGGTGGTCAACTTCGCTATGCTATTGATGATGACGTGACGAAAAAGGAAATCACCTCACCAATTGCCAACTATTTTACAGGAAACTGGGTGCATGTGGTGATTATGAGAGATATTACCGCACATAAAATGAGAATTTATACCAACGGGGTTTTAAGTGCAGAAGGTGATGAAACGGCAGTAACCGGAATTGGAGAAGCAAGCGATCTTGTTTTGGGGAATATTGGTGAACTTGAATTTTTATCGTCAGCAAATGCTCCGGCTCCTTACAAAGGTGCTTTAGATGAACTTCAAATGTATAATTACGCCTTATCTCCGGCTCAGGTTTACGGTTTGTATAATCAGGCAGTTTTGGGTAATAAAGAATTCAGTATCAGTAAAAATGCAGGTTCAGTATATCCAAATCCGGCGAAAGATCAGATTTTCATCAAGCTTCCGGATTATAAAAAATCAAACTTAACAGCAACATTAATTGATCTGACAGGGAAAATTGTCGTTAAAGAAAAGTTGAATGCTAACGGAAACGGAATTTTTAATTTAAATATTGCCAGCGTAAAAGCATCAGGAAATTATATTTTAAATGTCTCAGGGGAGAATTTGAACAGTAATTTTAAAGTGGTGGTGAAATAAAAATAAACACTTGTTGAGATTGAAAAAAGATCCCTTTCAGTGATGAAAGGGATTTGTTTTTAATTATTTCTGTTGTTTCCATTTTTTAAAGTAAGTAAGCAGAAGACTGGCTCCCATTACTGAAAAGGTGATAAGAACGGCAGCTTCAATGTTTTCAGCTTCTTCAGTAATTTTGCTATTGGTATTCTGCCTTTCGCAGGAGGTAAGAAATACAAGTGGAATCATTAGGTATCCATACATTTTTTTTCGCATAATGTGTTTTTTTTGAAAAAATTATTTCAAAAAATATGCCTAATTTTTGGAATAATCAATTGATTACTAAATATTAAATCCGTGAAATATGAATGTTTAAATATAAATTAAACGAATATTGATTTTTCAATGAAATAAAAAATACCTTCTACATGGTAAACGGTATTTTATGCTGAATTTTGTAATTATTCTTTTTTCTTAAAGTTTTTGTACATCATCACTTCCAAGTAATTAAAAAAATGTAGATCGAGATGTTTATTTTAAAATAAATCTATTTTTCTGAAACTGATTTTAATGTGAATTTTGCTAACTCAATATTACTTATCGTTGAATAAGGTGAGGAGATAATACCACCTAAAATATTTTTAGCTTCTTCTATTTTTCCGCTGTTGCTCAGTATGATGGCTTTATTTATTTCCAAAATTCCTTTGGTATCAGCGTCAGGATTTTTTGAAAGTCCTTGTTCAATAGAATTAAGTTTTTCTGTATTATCATTGAGAAGATTAGCAAGTTCTTTCCACGCAGGAGCAAAATCCGGGACTTTTTCAGTTAAAGTTTTTGCGATTTCAAGTTTTTTATTTGCATCGTCTGTCCATTCAATTTGCATATAAGCCATATACAAACCTTTGGGGAATTTTCCCGATTGTTCTCCTTCCAAAGTATACAAAGCCGTTTTCGCGGTGAAAAATCCTTTTGGTTCAAGTTCGTTAGTTTTTTTATAAAACTTTAAAGCATTCTCAAAATCACCTTTCAACAAATAAGTGTAAGCCAAATCATAAATTGGATAAGCCCAATCTGGCTGAATTTTTATAGCTTGCTCAAGCTTTTTGATTGATAAATAGTACTTTCCAGATTGTCCCAGTTCTCGAGCTTCATTGTGTAGTTTTTTTGCGGTTGCATCTATATTTTGATTTCTCATGATTTCATATTTTACTTTTCCTGTTGTATTTTGTAATTCACTTTTTGAAATGGTATTTCCATATTTGTCTTTGAAAACAATATCATTTTGGAAAGGATTTGTTTTATCTGAGCTTTGTTGACAAGCAAATAAAATTATGATCGTAAATCCTAATATGCACAAAGAGTATTTCATTTGTTTAGTTTTTTTGTTAATGTAAAGAGATTTGCAGACTTTTTAATCAATCATTATCTCAGGATCAAAAACTATTTTTCGATTAATAATTAAAATAGAATTAAAATTTAAGCATTCTCCCAACTCTAAAACACTCAAATTCTCCAACTCTCCAACTCAATTTTTCTCCTCATCCCAATAATAAGAATCCGGATAGATTCTCGCTCCAAAAACTGCCGTTCCCACTCTCACAATTGTAGAACCTTCTTCAATCGCGGTTTCCAGATCTCCACTCATTCCCATCGAAAGCTCGTTCATTTCTACGTTTGGGATATTTTGTAGAATAATTTCCTGTTGAAGATTTTTCAGTAGTTTAAAACATGCTCTTACTTTTTCGGTCTCGGCACTGAATAATCCAATCGTCATTAAACCTTTAATTTTCAATGTGTCTAACTCAGCAACTTTCTTTACCAAATCAATCGTAAAATCAGGATGAATTCCAAATTTACTTTCCTCATTCGAAGTATTCACCTGAATTAAAACATTCATTGTTTTTCCTTCCAATAAAAGTCTTTGATGAAGTTTTTCAGCCAAATCAAATCGATCAATAGACTGAACGCAATTGACATCATATTTTAAAATATCTTTGATTTTATTTGTTTGAAGGTGTCCTATAAAATGATTTTCGTGACGAGTATCTTTTAAATCGGCATATTTTTCCTTTAACTCCTGAACTTTATTTTCGGCAATTAACGTTTGTCCGTTTTCCAAAGCTATTTTAATTCTTTCAGCAGAAATGGTTTTTGTTGCCAGTAATAATTTTACTTCATCAACATTTCGACCTGCTTTTTTGCAAGCATTTTTTATTCTTTGGTTGATGATTTCAAGATTGTGGAGGATGTCATCTTTCATATTTTAATGGAATTCCCTTCCAGTTTTTGAATTAAATTAGATTTTACCAAAGTCAATGCATGATCCTTAGCTTCTGCAAAAGAAATCTCATATTTTTGTTCAATTTTATTTAAATCTTCAGGGAACTTCGACAATAAATTATCATAAAAAGTATCCAGAAATTCCTTCGAAGGCATTTCATAAGTAATCTTCAGCTGAAAACGTCTCAACAAAGCCGTATCAATGATTTCAGGATGATTGGTAGCGCACAATAAAAGTGCATTTTCAGGATAATAATCAATCAACTGGATCAATGTATTGACCAGTCTTCGCATTTCGCCAACGTCTTTGTCATCGCTGCCTCTCGCTTTCCCGATTTGGTCGAGTTCATCAAGGAAAAGCACTGATCTTTCACGAGAAGCTTTATCAAAAATCATTTTGATATTTTGTGAAGTTTCACCAATTCTCGAAGAAACGATATTGCTTAAATTTAAAATAATAATATTTTTACCCAAAGCATTTGCAATCGCCTTTGCAGTCATGGTTTTTCCGCAACCGGAACTTCCTTGCAGAAGCACTTTATTGTTCACGGGAAGACCGAATTCCTGCAGTTCTTTGACGTAAGTATGTTCTTTAATGAGCTGCACAAATTGTTCCTTATTTTTTGTTTCAAGGAAAACATCATTGAGCGTCACTTGTTCTTTATCCTGAATAATAAGGTCGTACAGATTCATTTTTTATATTTTAAATTAAACTTTCATAAGATGTTCCGGACAGTCGATTCGTAGATCTTCGGAATATAAATGTTTTTGTAAAAGCTTACAGAAAGGCTCTTTTCCTTCTTCCGAACGCTCAAAATAAGCACACGTAGAACACATTCTCTGAATGGTAATCACTTTCGCTTTGTTTAAATGTTCGATGACACCAAACAAACTTTGAAGAAGATTTTCTTTACTTTCTTCATCCAGATTTTTAATCGGAGCACCAATTTGTTGCGTAAAATACGACGTTTTATCAGCAATTTCCTTTCCTTTCTGCGTCAGGTGGATAATGTAGCTTCGGGTGTCGTGAGGTTCATATTCTTTGGTAATCAGATTTTTTTGTTCAAGTGATTTTACGGTTTCGCTGATCGTGGCTTTTGTCATATTAAATTCATCTGCCAGATAGCTCACTTTCCTCTTTTCGTCGCTGTGATTCAGAAGAAAAATCAAAACCTGCACCTGAATCGGGCTTAAAGCATGTTCCTTACTTTCCTGCCAAAGCAAAACACGGAAAGCCTGTGAAATTCTCTCTAAAGAAGCCACAATTTTGCTTTCCGCGTTCTGGTTTTGATGCTTTAAGTTAAAATCTGATTCGTTCATCAATTACAATTTTCCATTTCTATAATGGTGTAGCCTTTTTCGCTGATTTCGGCTTCCCATTGCGGCAGAACGGTTTCTACGTGACAGAAACTACATTCTTTCGAACTGAGTTCCTGATTTTCCTGCCCTTTTTCTTTTAAATATTCTTTTCCGTAGCCGTAAATCACGTCTGCTGAGGTAATTTCTTTCGGTGCAATAATGTCGAAATGCATTACTTTCCCGTCTTTTTTAGTTACGTAAGTGTCCCAAACTGCTACTTGCATTTTATTGTAAATTTTTAATTGTTGTTTCAAATAATAATAAAATGCTTCACAAAGGTAGTAGTCCTAACTATGTGAAGCAAATTTTTTTTACGCTTTTACATCCTCCATTGAAGCTCCAAAGTTGATGTGAAGCACATTTCCATTAGGCGTAACCAAAGCCGGAACAGATTTTACACCTGCTTTTTCTGCTTCTTCAATTCTGCTTTTGTCTTCTCCAAAATGTACAACTTCCACATTTTCTGCACCTACCAAATTAATAATGTCGTGTTCTGCACTTACGCAAACCGGACAACCCGCGTGATAAAAAACTGATTTTTTCATTGTTTGAAATCTTAAATGTTAATGATTAATTTTCTTCTGTAAATATAATTAGGATTCCTAACTAAATTTGATTTGAAAATTTATTTAACATAATTTTAACGTTTTGAATTGCTTTAATTTTTGTCTAAGGGGTTGTTAAATAGAATGTTATTGGTTGTTTTGAAAACTTCATCTTCTAATTCAGATAAATCAATAAAAGACTGAACTTGCCAGTTTTGAGTTTTTATTGCCTGTTTGTTTTCTGCAATATCCCATTTCGGATATACTCTGAAGCCTCGTTTTCCTTCTTTCGATTCTATCGTTAAAATGTGATGTTGAATTAAAACTTTCTTGCTGAAAAGGAAAAGACCTTGATTATTTTCGTGTTCGGTGTAAATAATGTAAAAATCGAAATCATCATTATAGTGAAAAGGTTCGGTTTCTTTGGTGTCGGGATTTCTTTTCCATAGCGTTACAAACTGTCCGATTTTCTTATGAGTTACTTTCGCTTTTCTGAATTTTATATTGAATTGATTAAGTTTAAAATTATAACCAAAATATTCATCACATTCCAAGTCTTTAGTGAAATCTGAAATCATTAGGTTTAATTTTTTGAATACTTTATCCTGAATATTCTGAATTTCCTGAATCATAATAACGAAAGTAAGTAAAAATTGCCGTAAACTTACCTTTAAAAACAAAAAAAGCCGAACTTTCGTTCGACCCTATCGGCTATTATAAAAATTAAAATTTGTCTTGTTGGTAAATCTCTTACTTTATGTTTTGGGCTCTTTTACTCCAGTTGAGTAAAAGAGCAACAACCTGTTTTCAGATTGTAAACATAAATGCGAATTAGTAAATTTCTTCTATATGCGACTATTTTTTAATGAGAATCTAATTAGTTTCCTTCTTTTCTGACAGTCATAAAGTAGGAAGTGATAACTACTAAAAATGTGGCAATTCCAATGTACGTAATCATATTGTGATGTGTTTAATTATTTGACTTTTTATTGTCGATTTTATATTTGCAATATTACTATTTTCAAATCATGTGCCAAAGTGAATAATTATGATGTTTATCAGTGAGTTAAGGTGTTGTTTGTGTAGTTTTATGTTAAATTTTGTTTACATTAATTTAATGTATTTTTGAAAAATTATGTGTATTTTTATTGTCTTATCTGCAAATTTTTATTGATCTGTTAAAGTATTTAGATCTTATATTTAAGAGTTGATAATCCAAAAAAGAAAAAATGGTATGCATAATATCATCAGAAATTGCAAAACCAAAACGTCATATTTTAATCCTAAATGAATTTTTTGTTAACAAAATTTATTTTTCAGGATTGTATTTTCTCTTATTTTAATAAAATGTAAAAAAGCCATTCAAATCGTTTGAATGACTTTAGTGTCAGAAATTGCTAAAGAATGTCATCTGTCAGTGACAAAAAGTGTATTCTTATTATTTTCTTGGTTTCCCAAAAGGATTGTAAGAAATTCCGATATTGAAATAAAATGAAGGATCGTATTTCGCTTTAAATATATAATCCTTAAAAGATTCCTGTTTTTCGAAAAGTCTTGCATTAGGCGTCATGCGAAGTCCTGTTTTAAAAGTTCCGATGAAGTTTCCGCCTAAATGGTGCTCATATGTTGCCCCGGAATTAATCTCCAACTGCCTGTATTCATAGGTTTTATCCGACTGATAAATATAAAATGAAGTATTATCCATCTCAGTTCCCAATGAAATTCTGCCGTTCAAAAAAATATCTTTCCGAATCATGACTTTCTTTGGCAATATAATATCTGCAACCCAGCCATTATTGAATTTGTTTTCATAGGTGAATATCGGAAGTGCCGGAACCTGCGCGCTCGGATCTACAATAACCGCAACTCCAAGCGTCATTTTGGTCTTTGCGTTGGCTTTTAGAACAATACTTCCCGTCAACATTCCGCGGAATCTTTCAAAATGTTTATCGCTTCCGTCCACCGAAACATTGGCAGAATAAATGGCAACTTTATTGAATAATTTTGAAAAGTGCGTTACACTAAAAGTTTCAGAATGATAATGGAAATTTTCTTTTGTTCCTCTTTCTTCAGAAAATACCGAAATAGGATTTTCAAGTTCCATTCCTGTAAAACGATATTGTAAAGCTGTGCTAAACATCCATTTTCGATTTTTTATGAAATAAATATTGGCATTGGCTTTTACCTGTTGAAAATTTTTAACTTTATTATCGGGAAGATCAGCATCATGAAGTTGCGAACTGTATTGATAAGGCGTAAGTTGCGTAAATTCTACGTTGAAATCTCTTGTTTGCGGAAATTTATCCGTTACAAATGCCATTACTTTTTGCGGAATACTGTCTTTCTTTTGAGCATGAATTGTATTTTTAAACGGCAAAATAGCCAGCGGTACCAAAGCATTTCTTAGTGTTTTCATATTTATTTAATTACTTTGATCACCGATTGGAAAAAATTGAAAACGAATATTTTATCATAAAAAATATCGACAGCATTTTCATTAATAAATTCAGAATGCTTTGAAGAAAGTGCTTTCGTATCTTCTTCCACAAATACAAACCAAACTTCCTGCAAATGATGTTGCTTTTTAAATGCCTCCGATTCATAAGGATTAAGCGGCGACGAAAATTTTAAATCATAAAACAAAATTCCCTTTCGGATTCCGTTTTCTTCGATAATATTTACCGGATTATTTATATAATCAATCACTTGTAAGCTTTGATTGTAACATTCCACAAAATGATGAAGGTCAATCAGCTGAATAATTTTTTCTTCCTGTTGAGAATCAGATAAATGAAAACATTCTAAAGTAATCTTTTCTGAAAGTTGTTGAAAAGCGCTCAATTCCATAATTGTTAAATTTGAAGCAAAGGAATAGAGAAATGGTTTTGGCTGCCCGCTTTTTATATGAAACGGCAGATATTTTATACAAAACCCAAGCTGCTGAAAATTCGTATAAAAAAATGCGGACTTCGTATAATATTAAGGATGAAAACCGCGTTATAATCTATTTTTGTAAGATCAAAAAAGATAGTTCGGAATATGAAATCTGGCTCCATGGAATTTAAAGAAACAATTGTAATCGATTTTTTAGTGGAAAATCGATTCAGGATCTTACGGCACATTTTGTTTCTGGTTTTCTTCTTCTTGCTGATCTGCAGTTCCCGATTTTGGCGTTGGTACTCGCAGCCTTCGCAATACTATATTCTTTTTTTTGTGTATATTTTACTGATTGGGATGATATACATTAATATATATGTATTGGTGCCTATATTTTTCTTTAAAACCAGATACATTACGTATTTTATTCTGCTTGTCGTGTTAGGAGTTGTCGGGCTTAATGTCATTAGTTTTTTCTTTGAGACTTTTTTTTCGCAATATCGTATCATTAATATTCCCAATGAAAGGGAAAGAGGTGGTTTGTACGAAGGTATTCTCATGTGCATTCCCATTATTTTGACGACAACAACGATAAAGCTGCTTCAAAAATGGATCAAAGATAATCAGCGAATTACAGAATTGAGCAACCTTACTTTGAGAATGGAGTTGAACGAACTTAGGAATCAGATCAATCCGCATTTTCTTTTTAATATGCTGAATAATGTAAAAGCTTTAATTCGCACAAATCCTGAAAAAGCAACAACGGTTATCATGAAATTATCTGAATTTTTAAGATATCAGTTGTATGAAAACGGGGAAGAAAAAACGTTGCTTACGTCTGAAATCGATTTTTTGTCGAATTTTATTAATCTTGAAAAGATCCGAAGGGAAGATTTGTCTGTTGATATTTATGTGAATATTGATAAGCGTACGCTGAACAGTATTTTTATTCCGCCCAATCTTTTTACAACGTTTGTGGAGAATGCTGTAAAACATAGTGTAGATTTTGATGCCGATGAAAATTATATTAAGATTAATTTTAAAATGGAGAATGAAAAGCTATATTTTGAATGTATAAATTCAAAAAATTCTAAATATTTGGTTTCTGATAAAAAATCTAGTGGATTAGGATTGATTAATATCAAAAGAAGACTAGAATTATTATATCAAAATACGTACGAATTGGATATAATTTCCACTGATAAAGAATATTTTGTAACCTTAATGATCCCTGTATGAATTGTATAATTGTTGATGATGAACCTTTGGCAAGAGCCGAAATGCAGTCGTTGATTCATGAAGTTTCATCAATAGAAATTTCAGGAAACTTTTCCAACGTGCCTGCCGCAATGGAATTTTTAAAGATGAATGAGATTGATTTGGTTTTTCTAGACATCGAAATGCCTTTAATTTCAGGACTGGAGTTTGCCGAAAGTTTGCCTAAAAACACATTGGTGATTTTCACCACTGCTTATTCTCAATATGCATTGAAAAGTTATGAATTGGATGCTGTGGATTATTTATTGAAACCAATTGATAAACAAAGACTTGAAAAAGCGATCAATAAAGCAGTTTTATATAAAGAATTACTGAATGAAACCGTAAAAAATACTATAGAATCTAATACAGCTGATTTTTTATTCATAAAAGCAGATAGAAGATATTATAAAATTAATTTTTCGGATATTAAATTTATTGAAGGTTTAAAAGATTATGTGGTCATTCATACTCAAAGTCAGAAATTGATAACTGCCATGAATTTAAAGACGATTCATCAAAGAATTCCAACAAATCTGTTTTTAAGAGTAAGTAAATCGTATGTAGTAAATATGAATTTTATTGATTCTTTTGATAATCATAATATTTATATTGCCGATGCCGAGATTCCTTTAGGAGAAGTTTATAAATCTGAGTTTTTCAAAGCGTATTCCGGTGGTTCTTTGAATTTTGAAAATTAGTTAAATAGCATAAGTTGACTGTTTTGATAAAATCCATTTTCCATTTTCGTAAATAGCTTCAATAAAACCTCCACCTGCTCCGCTTCCATAGTTGATAAAGAATTTTTTATCATCTCTATCTTTTTTAATTTTGCCAATATAATCTGGAAACATACCTAATCTGTAATCGGACTTCAGGTTAAATCTTTCTTTTTCAGGATAAATAAGAACTTTTACAAGAGTAGGATTGATTTTTTGGAAATAGTCACAATCCGAAAAATATCCTGCAAAGGAATAATTGTTTTTGGAAAAATCAAAGTTCTGATAATCATGATCTACAACCTGAGAATACAAATCTGTGAATTTAGATTTTTCTGATTTATATAACGGATTGATATCTATAAAATCAGAAATTCCATCATTATCTGTATCGGCAGAATTTGGATTTAATAAAATTAATTTTTCAAATAAATCGTTGAAACGGTCTTTATCGCTATCTTTTCTTACCAAATCAAGATTGATTTCAAAAACTAATTGATCTTTTACAGCCTCTTTTTTGGGACCAAAAGGATAGCCCCAACTTTCACTTATTCTGATAAAACTTCCGTAAGCTAAAAGTCTATTACCGGATACAAAATTTTCAGGTTGGACATTATTAAAATAAGTGAAATTGCTTAACCCTAAATAATAAGCATTTGGAGTATTATTTTTCACTTCAAGAAACCAATATCCAAATTGATTTTCGCCAATTCCATAAATGTTATTATTTTCTTTCTGAATATTTTTGTAGAAAAACTGTTCTCCAAAGTTTTTTCTGAGATCAGTGAATTTCTTATTATATTTTTCTATTCTTTTTCTCGATTCACTTTCTGATCTAAAAACCCGATCATCTTTGGATTCTTCATCATAAGTTTTCAATTCTTTATTAATGATGAACCTTAAATGAGATGGATTTGCACGTAAGATTTCTTCCTGACTGTCAATTTTGAATTCTTTATATTTATTATTCTTTTCTTTGCCGTCTTCGAAACAATTTTTTTCTATATAGTATTGTTTACAGGAAAATAAAAGAATTAAAAGAAGAGATGAATAAAATATTTTCATAAAATGTTTTTAATATAATTTTTGATCATTCTCACAGAAAAAACTTGTTCGTTTTCCAGAGCCTGTGTCTTTTTTTATGATTTTTGCACCGCATTTCGGACAGTTTTTCTGATGATATACTTGAAAATTCTTTTTCAGAATATTCGCTTTTTTCCATTTTTTGAAATCGAAACTGTAATTTCTGGCTTCAGCGATTAATTCTTCCAATTTTTTTGGAGGTAAATTTTCAATGAGACTTTCAGGATGGACACCAATTCTAAACAATGCTTCATTCTTAATAATATTACCGACTCCCGAAAAAATATCCTGATCCATCAAGGCGTCACAGACCATCATCTTTGGGTGAGATTTTAACTTTTTTTCAGCTTTTGTAGAATTCCATTCATCACTCATGACATCAGCTTCCCAATCAATTTTTGATAAAAATTTAGAATCCACAAGTTTTACATTGCAGGTGTAAAAATACATTCCGCCATCTTTAAAAATCAAACCTAAACGTAAATTGTCTTTCTGATCTTTCTTCTCAAATAAGCTATAAGAACCGAACATCAGAAGATGAATTCGAATATTTATTGTATCAAAAATAAGGTAAGTTTGCTTCCCGAATGTTTTTATTTCCCGTAAAATTTCATCTTTAATTCCAGATTTGTCTTTAATCGAATCTCCCTCAACTTCAATTACTCTTTGACCCACAAATTTTTGCAGATCTTCTTTCATCAGAACAATAGTGGGACCTTCAGGCATAGCTTTCTTTTTTAAGAAAAATTCAAATATTATTCCGTAAAAAATAAATTTGAAGTAATTTTGAAAAATGATGAACGTAAACCAGATTTTCACCAATCAGCGTACAGGAAACAATCCACATACAAAAGCGTCCAGAACGGATTTTCAGAGAGATTTTGACAGAATCATTTTTTCATCGGCTTTTCGCAGACTGCAGAATAAAACGCAGGTTTTTCCACTTCCGGGCAGTGTTTTTGTACACAATCGTTTGACGCATTCGCTTGAGGTTTCGTCTGTTGGAAGAAGTTTGGGAAGTGTGATGGGGGAGTTTATTCATGACGAATATAAAAATGATCTCACGGAAGATGCTAAAAGTTTTTACCTTCATAATTTAGGAAATGTAATTGCGGCGGCTTGTTTGTGCCATGATGTTGGAAATCCGGCTTTTGGACATTCCGGAGAAGATGCGATTGCTAGTTATTTTGAAAGAAATGAATCAGATTTAAAGCCAAAATTCAACGAAAAGGAATGGGCCGATTTGGTGAATTTTGAAGGAAATGCCAATGCAATAAGGGTTTTAGCTCAGCAACAACAAGGGAAAGATGCGGGAGGAATTCAGTTGACATTTTCAACGTTGGCGAGTATTGCAAAATATCCTTGTGAAGCGATTGCGAAAAAGAAAGGAATTATTCATAGAAAAAAGTTCGGTTTTTTTCAAAATGAAAAGGATATTTTCTTAGAAATTGCAAAAGGAACGAATTTAATTTCAGAAAGCGAAGAACCGCATATTTTCAAAAGACATCCGTTCGTTTGGCTGGTAGAAGCGGCCGATGATATTTGTTACAATATTATCGACATGGAAGATGCTCATCGATTGGGAATTGTTTCCACGGCTGACTGTAAAAATTTGTTTTTCGAACTGGTAAAATCTGAAACGGATGATATCAAAAGAGTAAAAGATAAGCTGGATTCCATTGGAAATGAAAACGAACAAATTTCTTATTTAAGAGCGAAAGTAATTAATGCATTAATCAATAAATCACTTGAGCTTTATAGAAATAACTTTACAACAATTCTTGAAGGGAATTTAGATAAAGGACTTTTAGATATTTACAAATCTGAAAACAGCGCTTTACAGGACATAGAATCTTTTTCCATCGAAAAAATTTATAATCATAAAGCAGTTGTGGAAATCGAAAATGCTGGCTACAACGTAATGTATGAGTTGTTAGATCATTTTATTCCATCGATTTTAAAATCTAAAGAAAATAGAAAATCTTACGATACAAAAGCATTAAAATTACTTCCAAAACAATTCGTTTACGACGAAGGAACCGACTACCAAAAGGTTTTGGGCGTGATCGATTTTGTTTCCGGAATGACCGATAATTACGCAACCGACCTTTACCGAAAAATCAAAGGAATTGATATTGGAATGACGGTTTAAGTAGGGAAGATGGAGGCTGGAAGCGGGAAGTTTTTGCGAACGTTATCAACTTCAAGCTTCCATCTTCAAACTTCCATTAAGTCAAGCAAGTAACCCATTTGCTTCCTCGATCAATGATTTCATTAAAATTGATGCTTTTTTATGCTTTAAAATTGGAGCTATCTGTCCACTCCAAAAGAAAACTAAATCATTTTTTTGCTGTTCCAGAGCGGCTTTTCTCAATGCTCCCATGAAGGTTGTCTGTAAAGGAAACGGCAACGTTTTGTCTGTTGCTGTCAATACATTTCTTGTGATTTTTGTGGTAATTCCACGTCCTAATCTTCCGGTGTAAGCTCTGGAAAGTGTCGTAGATTTTGCTGCATCGGAAAACAAAAACTCTTTGTGGATCGGCAAGGCGCCGGATTCTTCGGTTGCTAAGAAAGCAGTTCCGATTTGTACAGCTTCAGCTCCTAATGTGAAAGCTCCGGCAATACCGCGACCGTTGGCAATTCCTCCGGCTGCAATCACAGGGATTCTCACTTTATCTTTAACCAATTGAATCAACGCAAAAGTTCCCGTCGTCGAAAGCTCAGATTTATCCAAAAACGAAGGTCGGTGACCGCCACTTTCAAAACCGGAAGCGACAATAATATCAACGCCCAGATTTTCCAAAGCGATGGCTTCATCCAAAGTCGTCGCATTTCCAAGAACGATAGTTCCCTGTTTGTGAAGATCTTCAATAATATTTGGATCTAAAAGCCCAAACATAAAGCTGAAAACTTTAGGTTTAATATCAAAAACAACCTGCAACTGATTCTGAAATCTCGATTCAAAAGAGGGGGGAGGTTGCGGAACTTCCATATTTAATAAATCAAAATAAGGTTTAAAAGTCTCAACTGCCTTCTCGTATTGCTTTTGCGTGTGTTCTTCGTCAATAATATCGTGGTCATTCACCCAAAGATTGAGGTTGTAAGGTTTGTCAGTTTTTGATTGTATTTGTTGATGAATATCGTAAATTTCCTGTGGCGATAAAGTATAAGCTCCAAATCCACCCAAACCACCGAGATTGCTGACTGTTGTTGTTAATTCAACCGTTGATAAACCTCCGCCAAAAGGACCCTGCATGATGGGATATTCAATTCCTAATAATTCTGTAATTCTGTTTTTATTCCACATGATATAGCTGATTTTAGTAAAACACGAATAAAATTAATCAATTTAAACCGTCCTTTTCCAAATACGATGTTGATTGATGTCATTCATCTATACAATTATTTTTAGTATATTTAAAAAAAAACATATTACTTGTTTGGAAATAAAATTATTACGACACATTAAAAAATTAAAAACTATGACATATCTATTAGTTCCCGTTATATTTTTCGGGCTTATTATTCTATTTGCTTCCTTTTTTGTGGTGAAGCAGGAAACGGCGGCAATCGTTGAACGTTTCGGTAAATTTACTTCAGTAAAGCATTCGGGATTACATCTTAAGCTACCCATCATAGATCAAATCGCTAAAAGATTGAATCTGAGAATTCAACAATTAGATGTAATTATTGATACTAAAACGTTAGATAATGTTTTCATCAGAATGAAGGTTTCTGTTCAGTATCAGGTAATTAGAAATCAGGTTGCTGATGCTTATTATCGACTGGAAAATCCTGAAAATCAGATTACTTCTTTTGTTTTTGATGTGGTAAGAGCAGAAGTTCCGAAATTGAAGCTTGATGATGTTTTTGTGAGAAAGGATGATGTAGCGATTGCTGTAAAAAGTGAATTACAGGAAGCAATGAACAGCTACGGTTATGATATTATTAAAGCGTTGGTAACAGATATTGATCCGGACGAACAGGTGAAACACGCCATGAACAGGATCAACGCTGCAGAAAGAGAAAAAACGGCTGCAGAATATGAATCTGAAGCTCAGAGAATAAGAATTGTTGCAGTAGCAAAAGCTGAGGCAGAATCTAAAAAGCTACAAGGGCAGGGGATTGCAGACCAAAGAAGAGAAATTGCGAAAGGTCTTGAAGAATCGGTAAGAATGCTGAATAATGTAGATATCAATTCTCATGAAGCTTCTGCATTGATCGTGGTTACACAACATTACGATACCTTGCATTCTGTAGGGGCAAGCAACAGAAGTAATTTGGTTTTATTACCTAATTCGCCAACAGCAGCCAGCGGAATGCTGAATGATCTGGTTGTGGCAATGACCACGGCAAACACTGTAGGAGAAGCGAACAAGGGAAGTTATCCTAAACCTCCGAAAGATCATGAACATAACGGGTAATTCGATGGTATGAATTTGATCGTGCTTTGTCATGTTAAAAGGTAAAAGGTAAAAGGTAAAAGGAGCCAAGTGGATGAAATTAATGTTTTTAACACGTGATTATTTTTATCAAAATTGCCTGTAAGAGCCCCAACGGGGCGATTTATATCAGGATCGGATGTTAATCCGATTAACATTTAATAGCAAAAACGAATGCAGCACTATAAAAATAGCGAACCCCCCGAAATCTCGAGGGGTTCGCTATTGAATGTTTATGATTTAACTTTTTTCTTAGAAACGGTTTTTACGAAAGTGTATTCTTCTTTAGCACCTTCTAACTGCTCTTTCGGTTTGTCAGCTCTCACCTGAATTACGTACTCATACCCGGGTGTATAGTTGAAACCTTTGATGGGCTGGGAAAGATTATCCCATTCTTTCTGAGATTTTGACGTCTTCAGTTCATAACAGTCGCCTCGTTGGTTGATGCTCATACATGGGCTTTTCTTTGGCCCAATGATGAACGTTTTCAAATTCGCTTTTGCTTTTGGTGCTTTCGTTTTTTTCTGAGCTGATACAGCTAATGATGAAAGGGCAAGAAACCCGGTCAAAATTAAAGTTTTACTTTTCATCTGTGTAATAATTTAATTGTTACTGATTATTTTTTTGTTTTAGAAATCTGTTTTACTAAAGTATATTTTATTGATGAACCATCTGCAGGAGGATTCTTAATTTTTTCTGTTTTTACTTTTAAAACATATTCATATCCAGGTTCATAGGTGAAGCCGTCAATATTGGTGTAAAAGTTGGTCCAGTCACCACCTGGTGTTTCCTTTACCTGAAGACATTTCATGGGAACCACTCCTGTACAGTCGGCAGTTTGAGGGCCTACAATAAAAGTCTTTTCATTTCCGTTTGAAGATACAGCATCCGAAGTGGCTGTACATTGAGCAAGTGAAAAAAATGCTACTACAGGAATACATCCTGTTAAAATTGTTTTTAAAATTCTCATGCATTATGATTTAATCCATAGCTGTCAATTATTGTGCCGAAGTCTATGTGAGCATTTGTCACGCTTTTATACTTGCTTTTTATTTTTTAATTAATTAATTTGGATGCCCTAAATTTTTTAACCAAAACCAATTAAAATAGTAAAATATAAATATGGATAATCAAATTCAAGTTGAAAACTACAAAATTCAAAAACCGGAAGAATGGGCAGGGTTTATTGAAGATCAGGAACTTATCGATCGTATTAAAGAGTCTGAATTTGCTAAAAAACAGATTGATGAGGGAAGGGATTACTGTTACTTTTTAGATAAAAAATATTATACCTGCAATACCGAGAACAGCGAGTATGTTTGTATGGCCTACACGCTGAATGAGCCGGCCAACCTTGAAAGAGCTTCGGTGTCAGAGGTTGTGGTGGAAGAAAATGAAATATATATCATCCATCGCATCAGTGTTTTGAGAGACGGAGTTCTTATCGATAAAATTCCGGACACCAGTATTAAAGTCTTTGATAGCGAAAACCAAAGTGCCGGCGGAGTGTTGAGTAGCAATAAAAAAATTAATATCACGATAAAGGATCTTAGATTATATGATGTTTTGATCTTAGAAGATTCTCGCGTTAAAGCTTTTTCAGAAAGAGATTTCCTCAGAAAAGAATTTTCAAAGCATGTATGGGTAAGTCCTGATAATTATTGGGCTTATGGGAATTTTAAGTTTACTTTTATTAATGATAGAGACAGAGTTATTGCCTACAAAAAGACCTTTTTCAGAGATGAACAGGGGAATGTTTTGAAGCCAGAAGTTCGTTACCTTAAAAAAGGAGAGCGCTTTGTGATTGATGAGAATAACTATATAAATCCGGTTGACGCCAACCGTGAAATTTTTCCTTTTATCGATTTTGCAACAGACAGCAACTGGAAAGATCTTTCCAATTATATTGCGCCGCTCTATGAAGAGATTTTCAATAAGGCTTCTTTAAAAGATTATGCTCCGAATCTGGTCGAAAAACTGGACGCTATCACGGATGCAGACGAAAAGCTTCAGTTCGCCATTGAATATGTGCAGAATAATATTTATTATATTTTCAATGCTAATGAAATGAACGGTCACAAGCCACAGGAGCCATCTGTAACGTATGAAACCAAGCAGGGAGACTGTAAGGCAAAATCTGTGTTGCTGAAATCTGTTCTTGATTATATCGGCGTTGATTCGTCAATCGTTTTGGTTAATTTCCATACCGATTTTTATATTAAATATTATCTGCCGTCTTTGCTTACTTTCAATCATGTGATCGTGAAAATCAATCATAAAGGAGAAGATCATTTTGTGGATGCAACATTGCGTGATGAGTTTGGCTTTCTTGAAAATCGTGGGTTTACCTATTTCATGCATTACCTGGAGATCAAGCCCGATCAGGAGCTGAATGTAAGAAAAGCCTATCAGTATCCTTATTACTGTGTGGATGAAAAAGTGGAATTCACTGCAAAACAATCGACAGGAGATCTTAAGCTTACAACCGTTTACCGAGGAAATCGCGCTAACGCAATGAGGAGATATTTTAAAAATACCAATAAAAGAGAAATCCTGGACAGCTGGAATAATTTTCTGTTTTACAGTTTAAATTATTCTAATGACCGAAGCGGTACAGATGTCAGGAATGTTTTCAAAGATGCCGTAATAGATGTCGTTAGTGATGATAAAAAACTGAATGAGTTTAAAATTCAGTATCAATCAACCATCGATAATCCTTATTTTACAGACCCCCAGCAGAACCGATTTTTAATGTATTTTGACAGAAATGTGGTGAAGGCGGGCGCAAGGGATTTTATGCATAAAGACTTACCTTTCTGGCATAATTACGACAGTGAGAAATATGAGATTTCTCTTCATACCGATCAAAAAATTGATGCCGGCGAAAAATATACAATTCAGGAAAGCTCGATCTCCAATGCTTATTTTGATTATCAAAGCCGAAAAAAGATCAATAAAAACGGAGGAACGGTGTATATTGAATACAATCCTCTGGTGAATATTGAAATTCCTCAGGAGCAGTTTGAAGATTTCAGAACGGCTCACCATACAGTCGCAGACAGTAATTTCGGAATCGGAGTTGATATCATTGAACCCGGATTGATGAATATGCTGAAGTTTGGCTTTAAAAAGAAGTTTAAGTAGTTGGTTTGAAAGCTCGAAGAATGAAGTTGATGTTTAGAATATTGTATGGTTTAGCAGATTCTTAATTTCAACGCAACGTTTTATCTTAAATAACTGAGTATTTTGGGGGAGTAAAGAAGAATCAGCAAGTTGATTTGAAGAAGCGCTTCATGAGCGACTTTATCGCTTCACTTTACTCCCTTAAATAATACTGTTTTTTTGAATTTGCCTTAAAACCCCCAAAGGAATTAAATGCAAGTAGTGTCGGGTGAAATCCGATGAATACGTATTCAATGATGTTATAGCCCTGAAGGAGTTACATAATTTAAAGGAAATTTCAAAGATTAAATGATATAAAATATTCAATAAATATAATCTTTGCATTAACCTTGAAGATACAAGAGTTTTTTGTCAAAAAAACAGAGTCATTAAGGGAACTATTCAGATTTTTTCTCCACCGGCATTCCCGTAAATTTTTGCTTTCCGATCAATAGTTCAAAAAACAGTCGGAAATCGGAAATTAATGACCATAGCGGATATTTGAAAGTGGCAGGTTTATTCTTTTCAATTACGGCATGACTGAACCAGGCAAACCCGTACCCGAAAATAGGAATATACCACAGGAACCGTTCTTTTCCTGAGCTTATTACGTATCCGATCACGAAAAATACGAGCAGGGTTCCCAGAAAATGAAAGATACGCGTTCCGGTTTTGCTATGCTCGGTAAGATAGAATTGATAAAATTCTTTGAAGGTTTTTATTCTTTCAGGCATGGCGTTTTTCAGTTTAAAGTTCCTGAAAGCTAAAGCAATAAGTTCGCCAAAATAAAAACAAAAATCGCGAAAAAACAGATTCGCAAATACGTGATGATTTGCTGCTGTCTTTTCGCGATTTCGCTTATTTTTGATAAAGACTTTACGCCTTATTCAGCTTACTGTTTTTATAACCGTAGAAAAAGTAAATGACCAATCCAATGGCGAACCAAAGTCCGAACCAGAACCAGTTTTCATGGCTCATTCCCGTTAAAAGATATAAACATGAGCTTAATCCAATCAATGGAATTAAAGATAGATTTTTAATGAAAGTCCAGAGGCAAAGAGCTAAATTAATTAAGATAAAAAAGAAAATAGAAGCTCTGAACTCACCCTCTTTCGGGTCTTTCCAGTCCATGAGATTATGGAAAAACTCAGGTTGCCAATAGTAAAAAGCAATTAATCCACCGATGAAAATGATGGGGAAAATAATTTTTCCGTTGACATATGGAAGGTGGAATCTTCCTTTGATTTTTTCCTTCGGCGGAAGCATTAAAACTCCTGCACAAACCAGTACAAAAGCAAAAATGGTTCCTATACTGGTAAAATCAAGGATAAAGGTTTTATCTGTAAATAAGATAGGAATTCCCACAACGATACCTGTCACAATTGTAGCGAAAGCAGGTGTTTTATATTTTGGATGAACAGACTGAAATCGCTGAGGCATCAGTCCGTCACGGCTCATCGCATACCAGATTCTTGGCTGTCCCATCTGGAAAACCAATAATACGGTGGTGATGGCAACAATGGCTATAAATGATACGGTAAGTTCCATCCAGGCAACATTAGCATTGCCTTTTTCAAAGATGAAAGAAAGCGGATCACCCACGCCATCGAATTTTCTGTAATCTACCATTCCGGTTAATACCAATGTTAGAGCGATATAGATAAACGTACACAGCACCAGAGAAATAATCATTCCTTTTGGTAAAGTCTTCTGAGGATCTTTTGTTTCTTCAGAAAGCACGCTTAGCGCGTCAAAACCGATGTAGGCGAAGAAAACCCCCGAAACAGCACTCATTACGCCTACAAAACCATTAGGCATAAATGAAGGCGTGCCGGTTTCCAGACTGACAGGTGTCCAGTTTTCGGTATTGATGTATGAAAATCCCACTAAGACGACTAAGATAATAACAGCCAATTTTAAGATGACCAAAGAGTTGTTGAAATTTTTGCTTTCCTTTACGCCAATGTAACACAGCCAGGTTATTAATCCGTTGATCACCAGTGCCGGAAGGTCAAAAATAATTCTCAGGTTACCGATAATGGGTGCTGATTTCCATGCGTTAAGCAATTCTTTGTTTTCGGAACCGTTCATGATGGCTTTTTTGGCCTCGGTATAACTGCAGGTTAAATAATCCGGGATATGCATACCCAAACGATGCAGGAAGCTTGTAAAATAATCCGACCATGAAAAGGCCACATAAATATTACCAAAAGAGTATTCCATGATGAGTGCCCAACCGATGATCCAGGCAATTAGTTCACCGAAACTGGCGTAAGCGTAGGTATAAGCAGATCCTGCCGTGGGAATTCTACTCGCGAATTCCGCATAGCAAAGTGCTGTAAAACCGCAAGCGAAGCCACAGATCAAATATAGCAGAATTACACCGGGCCCTCCTCTGAAAACGGCTTCTCCCAAACTACTAAAACTGCCGGCACCAATAATGGCCGCAATACCAAAAAATACGATGTCCCAAACACCCAAAACCCTTAGCAGATTGGTAGATGTATCTGTTTCTGAATAGATTTTTCTTCTAAAAAGTTGACTCATTCAATTCTATATTTGTTTTTTGCAAAAAACAAAAGTAATTATTTCTAAGAAATAATTTAGATTTTCTTTACCATCAGCTTATCAAAACATTAAATTATACCTAATTGATGATTTTGGTTTTTAAGGTTTTATGAAATTATTTTCTCATAATCTTCTTATCATCTTTTTTAATTTTTATTAAAATATCCATTTCACTTTATAACTTTTTTATTTTTTTAGTTTCTGTTGATGGTTCCCATTTTGATCTGCCGTCCTCGGATGTGATTCGAAAAGTTAACAAATCTTAAAAAATAATGTACTTATCAACAATGTGTTAAAACGCTTGTATATGCAATATCTTTTCAATATTTTCGTTTTTAAATTGTGGATAAATTGTCCCCGGAATTTTAAATATTTGGTCCTGATTTTCAGGCTTACACGTTTTAAAATTTAAAATTAAATGAAATCAAGAAAAATACTTCTAGCGACTGCGGTGCTGTATTTCGGTGTATCCGAAGCTCAGCAGTCACAATACTTTACCCAAAAGGAAAATTACAGGATCAATCTGGCAGAAAATCTTTATCAGACTAAAATATACAACGCTTCCCAATTCGAGTATGCAAGACAATATTTCTATAACCAGAATCTGTCGCGCTCGAAAAAAGAAGCTGCGCAGTTTTTTGATAATGTGATAGGTGTTATTCTTCAGAAAAATCACGCGGAAGAAGGGTTAACTGCTTTCATCAAAGAATATCCGAACTCGGCCTATTTTGCGCAGGCAAATTTACCGTTGGCGGATTATTATTTAGCTAAAAAAGATTTTGAAAAAGCGTTGGAAACTTTGAAAAAAGTAAACCAATATCAGCTTTCAAAAGAAGAGAATACACAGTATATTCTGAAATTGGGATATGCTAAATTTATGATGGGGGATTCTAAAGGCGCAACAGATGCCCTGGAAGAAGCTTATAAAACGGCTGACGATTCTCAGAGAGGAGATATTGCGTATATGCTGGGACATCTTTATTATTCGAACAGACAGAATGATAAGGCTTTTCAGTATTTCGATTCGGTAAAAGATCAGCCGAAATATTCTAAACTGGTGCGTCCTTACTATGTTCAGATGTATTATAATGATAAGGATTATGACAGGGCTATTTCTGAGGGAAATGCTTTGCTGAACGAAAGTATTTCAGATTCTTACAAAGCGGAAGTCCACAAGATCATCGGGGAAAGTTATTTTATGAAGAAGGATTATACTTCGGCATATCCTCATTTGAAAGATTATCTGAACGTTCAGCAGAATCCGTCTGAAAATGACCTTTACGAGATAGGATTTGTGGCGGCTCAGCTTAAAAAATATGATGAAGCGGTTTCTTATTACAACCAATTATTGAACAGCAATTCTGCATTGGCTCAAAATGCCTATTATCAGCTTGGAAATGCGTATTTAGCAGTTGATAAAAAGCAGGAAGCATTATCGGCATTCCGTTCGTCTTACCAGATGGATTATGATGCGAAGGTAAAAAAACTGGCGCATGAACAATATGCTAAATTGAGTTACGACATCGGAAACCCGTTTGAAAGCGCATCGACGGTGATTCAAAAATACATCAATGAAAACCAAAATGATGCGAATTCTCCTGAGATGAGATCGCTTTTGGTGAAATCCTATCTGTATTCCGGAAATTATAAGGAAACGCTAAACGCAATCGACAGACTTCAGAATTCATCTCCTGACATTGATAAAGTGGATCAGGAAGTTTCTTATTTATTGGGAACAGAGGAATTTAACAAAGGAAATTATGACGAAGCGGAACAGTATTTCCTGAGAAGCTTAGCTTTTAATATTAATAAAGAATTCAACAACCGAGCGTTGTATTGGCTGGGTCAGGTCTATTATCAAAAAGGAAATTATCCTTCCGCAATTGCACGTTATGAAAAACTGATCAATCAGACATTCCCTGAAAAACAGCAACTGCCTTACGATTTGGGGTATGCTTATTTTAAATCTAAAAAATTTGATCAGGCGGAAACGTATTTCAAACAATATCTAAGCAATCCGAAACCTGAGTTTAAAAATGATGCTGAGCTTCGTTTAGCAGATATTAATTATGCCAACAATAATCTGAATGAAGCCATCGCGATCTACGATAAAAATGAAGATGCAACAGATTATACTTTATACCAAAAAGCAATGGCTTTAGGATTTAAAGGAGATACCCAGGCGAAAATTACCAACCTTAAAAATTTATTATCAAAATATCCGGGATCAGAATATTATGATGATGCTCAATATGAAATAGGAACAGCTTACGCGGCTCAGGATGATTTTACCAATTCAAACGACTTCTTCGGAAAAGTGATTAAAACGTCTTCTGACAAAGATTTGATAGCCAATGCATCTATTTACAGAGCGCAGAATTATATCGATCAGAATCAGAATGATAAAGCGTTGTCTGAATTGAAAACGTTGGGTGAGCAGTATAAAAATACGGCATACGCAGAGAAAATTGTTCAGGCTGCAAAACCAATCTTTACGAAAAGCGGAGATGTTGCCGGATATGAAAGTTTCGCAAGAAATGCTGGGGTAAACGTAGATGCGGCTGAAATCGATGAGATCAACCTTTCTACAGGGAAGCAATATTTTGCTAAAAAAGATTACAAAAACGCAATTTCTTATTACGAGAAATATTTAACACAAAACCCGACAGGCGAAGGTCTTTATCAGGCTAAATATGAGCTGGGAGAAAGCTATTACCAAACTAAAAATACAACCAAAGCATTACTTGTATTGCAGGAAGTAGCAAGCGTTCAGAACGATTATCAGGATGACGCGCAGACTCGTATTGCCCAGATCTATATTACTCAGGGCGATAATAATGAAGCGAAAAAATATCTTGAAAACATCAGAAATTCATCTAATATCAGCATTAAAAATTATGCTAATGTAGAGTTGATGAAAATTTATGCTGATGAAAAGAATTTCTCTCAGGCTGAAAAACTGGCAGACGCGGTAATTGCTAATAATAAAAACTCGGCAGCGGTAATTGAAACAGCAAAAGTAATCAAGGCGAGAAGTCTTATGAATGCAGGAAAAGATAAAGAGGCACAAGCAGCTTATACCTCTCTTGAAAAATCTTCTAACACTTCGGTCGCAGCAGAAGCACTTTATGCAAAAGCATATTATCAGAACAAAGGAAAAGCTTTCAAATCTTCCAACGAAACCATCTTTAAACTGGCAAATAATTATGCTTCAGAAGAGTTTTGGGGCGCAAAAGCATTGGTGCTGATGGCGAAAAACTATGTCGGATTGAAAGACAATTATCAGGCGAGTTATACCTGCGATCAAATCATAGAAAATTATAAAGATTTTCCTGAAATTGTGGCAGAAGCGAAAGAAGTAAAGAAGGCGATTAAAAAGTAAAATTATATTTAATGTATCAATCTAAAAATGTAGCAGTTTACCAATTTAAACGATTGGATACATTACCAGATTGGTATATCAATAAATTGGTACATTATTAATACAAAAAGTAATGAATAAAAGAATTCAATTATTATCCATCATATTTTTAGGGTTTTCGTCGGTGGCGTTTTCCCAGATCAAAGAAGAAAAACTGATTCTTACTAAAAAAAGAGAACCGGAAGTGAAGAAGATCGAAAAAAAGAAAACTTCTGTAGAAACCATTAAGAATTATCCGCCGGAAGAGAAGTCTCAGAATCCTGTAAAATATACCATTACAGATGTTCCTGCGGTTTCTGATTTCAAAACATCAACCATTCAGGGCGAAGATGTAACTCCGAAATTTGAAGGTAGTGCCCAGAATAATTATGTGCAGTTCGGAATGGGAAATTATGGCAAAATTTTAGGTGATGCCAATATTTCCAAAACGTTGAAAAATAAACTTGAAGTGGGATTAGATGCTCATTTTCTATCTACTCAAGGTCTGAAAAAAGAATATGATTGGGATTCTAAGCAAAGCTCAACTAAAATTGGAGCTTTCTTAAACTCTTACGGAGATAAAGGAAAATTTAATTTAAATGCCGAATATGGCCTGGATAGCTATAAATATTATGGAATCTATGCTTTACAGCCTTCAGCAGATGTAGATTTGGATCAGAGAGTGAATCAGTTTAAAGTCAATGGATATTATGATTTCTATTCTAATGAAATTTTAAATGATGTAAGGGTAAAATCTTCATTTTTAAACGATCATTTTGATGCGCAGGAAAATCAGGTTTCTATATTAGCTAATTTTTCAAAACACGCTGTAGAATTAGGAAAATCAGGTATTAATTTAAATGCTGATTTGGGGGTTGGATTAGAAAGTGTGAAGACAGATTTTGCATTGGAAAATAAAAATTCGTCCACTTTTTTCAATATGAATTTAGCGCCTAAGGTAACGTTCAGAAAAGGAGAGTCTTATTTGATGGTTGGTTCTTCTTTCTCGTTCCTGAATGCTAAAAATTCTAATCTTATTTTATCTGAACAGTTGAAGAATAACAAGACCTATTGGTTTCCTCAAGCAGAATTTCAATTGGCAGCAGCAAATGGATTTAAATTTTACGCAGGAATTGACGGAGGTTTAAAACTGAATACGTACAGTGATTTACTTCAGCAGAACCCGTTTATCCTTTCTGACCAATATTTGAAACCAACGGAAACGAAGTATCATTTTTATGTTGGTTTAAGAGGTGATATCGATGAAATGTTTAAATATGACATTTCTGCAGGATATGCAAAAATGCGTGATGTGATGTTCTTTAAAGGAAACGATCTTTTCACCAATGATTATACGCTAAACCGCTCTGCATACAACTTTGCCAATACATTCTCTGCCGTTTATGATGATGGAAATGTAAGCAATATCAAGGCGAATTTACAGTATTTCCCTTTGGCTAATTTAATCATCGACGGAGAGATTGGTTTCACCAAATATGACCTTAAAAACTACGAAAATATCTACAATGTTCCGTTGCTGAATGCCAGTATCGGTGCAAAATACACCATGTTTGATAAAAAATTATTGCTTGGTTTTAAAGGGATTTTTGCCAGCGACAGAACTGCTAATTCATTTGCTATTGAAGGAGTTGGCGCACCTATGCTTTATCAGTCTACAGAGAATACCAATGATAAAGTGGGGGGGTATGCAGATATAAATCTTTCAGCAGAGTATAAAATTCACAAAAATTTTAGTATTTTCGCACTCGGAAACAATCTTACAAGCTCAAAATATCAAACGTACAAAGGATATAAAGTTCTTGGTGCACAGATTTTGGGAGGTGTGAAGATTACTTTCTAAATATGAATGATGAGTAATTGATAATGAGCAATATTTTTATTATCAATTACTCATTACTTAATGAAAATGGCTTCGTAGTTCAACTGGATAGAATATCGGATTTCGGCTCCGAGGGTTGGGGGTTCGAACCCCTCCGAAGTCACTTCATAAAAAGAGAATTTGTAATATTACATTTTCTCTTTTTTGTTTTTTATTCCTTAAATGGGATCAGTATCAAAACTTGGGGACTAAGCAAAAAGTTTAACTCATCAGAACGTTTTTTGCTACTCTCGCAGATTTTGCAAATGATGCAGTTTTTTTCCTTACACTTTAAATATTGAACACCAAAGTTTAAGCAATAAAAAATCGGCATCATCATCTGTTAAAATCTGTGTATCTGCGGGAAATAAAATATTCGTGCATTCGTAGCTAAAATTTAACCACAAAAGTCACAAAAGCTTTTTAACACTTTAGTTATTTAAGCTTAATATTAAGCTGCGTAGAAGTGCAACTAAGTTTTTGAAGATCTTTGATTTTCTGCTGATTTGTTCTAAATCTGCGAAATCTGAGTAATCTGCGGGAAATAAAAATATTCGTGCATTCGTAGCCATAATATGCTGCCCTCAATTTTATCTTTGATAAAATCCTTGCGTCTTAAAAACATAGAGTATTAAAAAATATCTTTGCGACTTTGCGAAAAACCAACAGAAATAGCCCCACCAACGACAATCATATCAATCTATGGGAAATAAAAATATTGGTACATTCGTGGCAAAAAATACATGCAAACAATTTCTTCCAAAGTTTTGAAACTGATCCGTTTTTTATTTAATTGTTTCTTTAGGTTTCGCGACACTGTATCCACTTCTATAAGGCTACAAAGAACTGTCAGAGAAGGAAAATCAATAGCATTATCAATATAAACCATGTGATTTCACTTAAAAAGCCATTGCGTCTAAGCAAAAAAACACCGGAAAACAAAACATTTTCCGGCATTTTTTAATTTGAATAGAATGAACCGTTCACACTTTGAATATTGTAGGTTTGAAAATTGACTGTACCTGATTCATGAAGCTATCCAGAGTTGTCAGCTCAATATTTTTATTAAAAATAAGGGAGAATGAACATAAGGAGATCATATACCCTCCGATCATTTCAAAGGTTTCAAAATAAGAGGTTGTATTTTTGCCATCTTTTTGAATGCGGATAAGGTCTCGTTCTTTCATAACTTCAAGTGTATTAAGCCCCTCAGAGAGCCCTTTTCCCGTCGCTTTTATATAGCTTTCTTTCACTGTCCAAAGTTCAAAAAACATTTTTTTCCTTTCCTGGGGAGAAAGCTTTTGGAGCATTTCATTTTCCTTTTCAGTAAAGGCTAATGAGCAAAGTTCCGGTTTCATATCGGTTATCTTTTCAATATCAATACCCACTTTATGCTCCGCAACAACGCCAATCACCCAATTTCCGGAATGGGAAATATTGAAGTGAAGATGGGGAGATTCTGAGAGGAAAGGTTTTCCGTATTGCCCATATTCGTAGCTGATTTTCTCATTCTGAAAACCGTAATGGCTACATAAAAGCAACCGGATAATAAGATCTCCCAAAAGAGATCTCAGCGAGTCTATCGGTTTTCGAAAACGACCTATTTTTTCCTGTTTTTCACGAGAAACATACGGCATCAACTCCCGGATCAGATTTTCAGCGAAATTCTGATCAATTTTTACAGCATATATTTTCATATCAGAACCATTTTTCAATATTCCATTGATTTTTTTCAGCAGCAAGCGTAAGAATTCTATCAGGATTGATAGCCACTGCATATCTTACAGATCGCAGCATAGGCAGATCATCCGCCGAGTCCCCGAAGGAAATAGACTTTTCCAGATTGATCTTATTTTTACTGGCGTGCGTATCAATCATCACTGCTTTTTGAATCCCCGATACGACCGGACCTTTTACCTTTCCTGTGTACATTCCGTTTTTTACTTCAAGGCTCGAACAAAGTAATTCAGCACCAAATTCTTTAGCTAAAGGATTTAAAAACAGATCCAAAGATCCCGATACCAACACGATAGGAATACCCTTTTCCTGTAAAGAACGAACGACTTCAATCGCTTTTGTGAACAGCTTCTTTTGATATTGTTGATGATAACAATCGGGTATTAACAGTTTCATTTTTTCGACAGAAATTCCTTTATACTGATTGTAAATAGCGGCTGTAGACCTCTTTCGACTGATCTTGTCGAGTACAGTCCAGTAGAGAAAACGAAACGGCAGTACCGCCCTCCAGATCATATATCCGGAGCGCGACATTACCATTTTTTTAATATAAAGAAGGGGATTCACAATATTACTTTTACTCAGCGTACCGTCTACGTCAAAATAAGCAGCTTCCAGCCCTTCAGGTAAATTTTTCATATACTATGCTTTGGAAAAGAGATTTAAATATTTTGCAAGATCAGGAGCATATTCTTCACCTACGCATCCAAGATGGTCGCCTTCGATATCGGTGATATGAAGTGTTCCCAAACTTATTTCAGACCACAGTTCAAGAATATCGTCATTGATTCCTGTAGCCGTTGTCGTACGCTGATCCTTCGCTTTAAAATAACGGATATCACCAAAGTACGGAGGTGAGACAAAGCGCGATGCTTTAAAGTTCTGAGCAAAGGTGTTAAACGTCCTTTCCAGCAATTCTTTTGGCATTTCCCGATCAGAAAGTCGCTTCATCGCTTGCAGATAGGCATCAAATCGTTCAGATTGCGTGACGGAATTCATCTTTGTGAAAACAGAACTTACCTGAATTAAATCACTGTTATCCTGCATATTAAAAATAGCACCTTCGGGAAGCTCATTCTTATTTTCCTGAAGGGTTTTCGTAACCCATTCCATAAAAACAGATCCGTTCATTTCACCAAAACCGGCATCAGCAGGAGTAATTCCTAAATTCGGAAGAAAACGGAATTCTATGAAAAGATCATCATACACTTTGAAAGGAACCCTGATGGCATCAATAATGCAGAGATCAGTTACTTCAATTCCTTTTTCGCTAAGTCGTCTTGCCATTTCAACCGCGATCATACTTCCGATGGAATATCCGATCAGCTGTACTTTTCGCACTCCGTTTTCAAGGATGGAAGCGCAGTAATCGTCGGCAATACGTTCTAACAGCTGTTCACTGTCTATCGCACAATATCCCTCAAAATCGCCCACCGAAATTCCGTAAACGGCTCCGGATTCCTGATTAACCATTTCCCGGATCAGGTGTTTGTATCGGTCCAGAGTTCCTCCGCCGGCATGAAGTATGATCCGGTGGATTTCTGAGGAATCGCCGCCAAAATGGGTTAATGTTCCTATACGTGAGGCTTTATGTGGTTTTTTAGTCGGTTCAGAACCTTTCGAGTTTTGTTCCTGATCCCTGAAGAAATCAGATAATTCTGCAATAGTAGGAGAAGTCAGAATTTGCCTTAAAATCAAATCAAAAGTCAGATTACTCTGTCCTTTCTCAGCAAAAATATCACGCAGCTTTCCTGCCATCTGTGCCGATATCAGAGAATCTGCTCCATAATCGTTAAGGTTCTGATAAAGATCAATATGATCTGCCCCAAGAGCGCTGCTCCAGAGGTCGTGGATCATTTTTTCAAGCTCATCTTTAAAGTTCTGATGTCCTTCTTTGTGATGAGCGGTTTCCATAATGCAAAGAGACTCCAGTTTTTTGATGTCAACTTTCCCATTAACGGTTACGGGGATTGTATCAATTTTCTGAAGGTGAGTCGGAATCATGTATGAAGGTAATTTTTCAGCTAAAAACTTCGACAGATCAGAAGTTGGAGTTGAATCCGCCTGTTTCCCTGAAGTTACAATGAAGCCAAATAAATTTTTTATCCTGCTATTTTCAGAAGGAGATTTAGCAATCACCACGGCATGGAAAACCTCTGGATGCAGCATTAATGCTGATTCAATTTCTCCGAGTTCAATGCGGTGACCTCGTATTTTAACCTGCTTGTCTCTTCTTCCTAAAAACTCAATTTCACCACCGGGCATATATCTTCCCAGGTCACCCGTTTTGTACATGCGTTCACCATCGGAAGGGTGAGGGAAAAAGCGGTCCAGCGTCAGTTCAGCATCATTAAAATATTCTAAAGCCAGACCTTTTCCGGTAATAAAAAGATCTCCTGATTTCCATTCCGGGCAGTCGCGCATTTGTTCATCAAGGATACGGAATCCCTGATTTGAAAGCGGTCTGCCGTAAGGAATGCTGTTCCAGTCCGGCTGAAGTCCTTTATAAATATGGAAATTAGACCAAATCGAAGCTTCCGTAGCACCACCAAGACTGATCAGCTGTATAGAAGGGACAAGTTTTTTCAGGGTATCCGGAAGATTCAGAGGAATCCAGTCTCCTGATAAAAAGGCAAGTCTGAAAGAGATCCTGAGGTGGGGGATATACTGTTTCTCATTTTCGAGGAAGTTAACGAACATCTGCATGAGCGCTGGAGCCGTATTCCACACCGTGATCTTATTTTTTTGCATCAGTTCCAGCCAGTGGGAAGGATCGCGCTGACGGTCGGGATCAGGATAAATAATGGTTCCTCCGCTCCCCAGGATTCCGAACAGGTCATAAACCGAAAGATCAAATCCGAGCTGTGATAATGCCAGAACAGAATCTTTCTGATCAATTTCAAAGCGTCTGTTCATATCTTCTATCGTATTCAAAGCGCCTGAATGAGAGATTACAACGCCTTTAGGCGCTCCTGTAGAACCTGAAGTATAGATGATATACGCTGCAGCATTATGATCTTTAGTGAAATCTGCTGAAATGGTCTCTAAATGTATTTCGGTATTGCTTTTTAATGCATCAACAGCGATTCTATTAACGCTATCATTAATCCCATTCTCCTCCTGTAGGATTTCCTCGGAGGTCAGAATATATTGAATTCCGGCATTGGCGATGATTTTCTGCCTTCTTTGAGCAGGCTGATTAAGATCTATCGGAACATAAATTCCACCCAGAGCCAGTACTGCAAGAACGGCACTTACCTGATGATGAGATTTGGGAAGAGTGATCGCTGCTTTATCCTTCGGACTGAAACCTAATTGTTTCAGCTGCAGAGCTACGGAAGCAGCCTTTTGTTCGATGTCCTGATAGCTGAATGAACCATATTGATCGATTATAGCCGTTTTATTTCCATTAATTCTAAAGTTTCTGATGACGGGCTCGTGAAGAAGCATTTGTGGAAGTACCTGCGGTTCGTGGTTAAGAAGATCTCTTTCTTCCTGATGTCTTACAGGTAACGAAACCAACTCTTTTTTCAGCCATGCTTCAGGATGATCTGAAAGTTCATTAAGAAGGTTTTCAAAAGTTGAAAACATATCATCGATCATTTTTTCGGGGAAAATACCGTCGCGGGTGTCCCAATTGACTGAAAGTCCCTGTGCAGTATCCACAACCTGACAGTCAATGAATACCTGAGGGGTCTGGCTGATATTATAATCTCCCACTTGCCCTTTTAATCCTGATCCTTCTCCGGTATCCAACAGCCCGATTGCACTTGTAAGAACGACCGGTAAAAGAACTCTTCCGTTCTGTTGTTTTTTCGTCATTTCCCTTAGTACCTCAACTCCGGTAAATAAAGGATGGTCAAGATCGTCGAAAAGTTGAATATTCATTTCCTTCGCTGCTTCAGAGAATGTCTTTGGCTGTCTATAATCTACTTCAAGCAGACTGACTGAGGTAAAATCGCCCACAATTTGATGAACTTCGGGATGAAGAGGCATACGGTTGAGTACGGTAAGATTTAGACAGAAATGTGCTGTTTCACTCCATCGTTCCAATACGGAAGCATATACCGCAGCAACAGCGGAGGTTGGAGTAATTCCGTTTGATTGAGCAATCGTTTTAAAATTTTCCCATTTATCTTTTTCAATAAGGGTACTGTTTCTGGTGAAATGATTAGAAGAAATATCTTCACGGCGGGAGACCGGAAGAATAGGGCCTGCCGGTAGTGTCGCGACACGGTTCATCCAGTAATTTTTATCTTTGGAATATGCGGGAGTTTCACGGACTCCTCTTTCAGCAATGACGTAATCTCTGAAGCTTAGGCTCAGAGGAGAAAGCTCCGTTTCCGGATTGAAATACAATTTTTCGAACTCTGCCATGAGCATCCACATGCTGATCCAGTCTGCAATTAGAAATTCCATGGAGAAATGAAGCACAGATTCCTTTTTGTTATCCAATCGGGTCGTGGTGGTAACGGCGATGTCAAATAAAGGCCACTTTTCCGTATCATATACATGGTGGCTCATCCTATCTCGTACCTTATTCAAAGCAGAGTTCTGCCCGGACGTTGGCAACAGTGAAACATCTTCATAATGTACCTCAAATCGCGGTGTTTTCTGGTGAATGGTCTGAAATCCATGATTGCTTACGGTAGCTCTTAGCATTTCATGTCTTTCCATGAGGCGGTTCCATACATTTTCTACAAGATCATGATTCAGATCACTGTATTTCATTTCCATATAAAGATGACACGCCACCCCGCCGTATCTGAATCCTGGATTTCTTCCTAAAAGGTAGGCCGATTGCACATCGGTAAGCGGAAACGGGCTATAGCGGCTGGCAAGATCATTCTGAATAGTAACGGATCTGTTTTCAGATTCCAGAAATTCAAGAATCTGGGTTTTATGTGCCTTAAGTAATTCAATATCCTGTGGTTCCATCACTCCTTTCGGAGCTTTGAATTTTAATTTTCCTTCTTCTGTCCAGAGTTGAATTTTCTTTTTTCTGAAAGTATTCATGAGTTCCTGGACATCAACTGATTCTATAGAAGTTATCATATAAAAAATAGTAGATTGTTAAATTGATATTCGATTGAAATTCTGATCAGGAAATGCATATTTCCTCAGGTTCTGCCGGGATTTTTCCGGCGAGTTCAATCAGGGTGCTGATTTCAATCTTTTCGTATGAGGTATCAGGTCTTAAAGTGGGAGATCCTAATGCGTGGGTAAGATCATGCCACAGGCGCGAACATAGCAGCTCCAGATGAGCCCTTTGCTCGGGCTTTTCTTTTCCTGTAATCAGGTTTTTCATCATGATGAGGTCTTTTCCGATAGCTCTCGGCCACTGTTTCTGAAGGATCTCCTGATAAGTGGGTGGAAATTCAGGCCCCAAAATCAGGGTGCTTTTTTCATCCAGCTGATGTTCAGCAGAGACATTTCTTAACAGTTCATTATGCGGAATATGAAGCTGTGTTTTCCAGACAACTGGCCCGTGGGTATCGGTAAGAGACAAAGTTCCTCCCGAACAGCCGATGGAAATGGTATGCAGCAAATGCTGATGATTATCGGGATCATTAGGGTTTACCTCATTATGAGCCCTTAGGGTTAGAGGAATGCCTCCCCATTCACCAGTTAAAACCTGAAACGGTCCCGAATCTTTTATAACCTGTCGTATTTCCAGAGGTCTCGGATTGGGAAGCAGGTCGATCATCATTTGTACCAAAGGAAAAGATACCTGTGTAGCAAGTGCTATATCGAGATAAGCTACTTTTCCGGTTTCGAAAAGATGTTGCGCAACTTCTGCAAAACGTTTAAAAGCCGGAAGATGTACGTAAAGATTGCCTGTGATGAAATGAACATTATTGGATTTGGCAGCTCGCAGACATGAAGCGAGATCATTGTGGTGAACAGGGTGCTCCTGTATCACGTGAATTCCTTTTTCCATGCAGTAAAGCGCAAATTCGGTTCCTTTACCGCCCATCACTCCCGAGCGGAGGATGATGCAGGCGAGGTCAATATCATTGGGATCAAGCTCTTTGATATCATTTAAAAGAGGAATTCCGTATGCCGCCGCACATTTTTTTGAACGGTCACTTCCGCTGGCAATCAGGGCAACAATTTCGAAATCATCCGAAAGATTGCTCAACGCTTCCAGATAGAACTGCCCGAAAGTGGAGCCGATAACGACGGTTCTTATTTTTTGTGATGTATATTGTTTTTTTGTATTCATTTTTTACATTTTATAATGTTCCTTCTTCCTCTACTGAAAGTTCTTCAACAGAATAATCGATAATCTGAATGCTGTGGCGGGAATCTGTTTTTTCCAAATGCTCCATCACATAGTCTGTATCTTCAATGGAAGCGGTATGATGCAGTCCCGGTTTTACCTTGCCGTCCAAGATTGTTTTTACAATGACGGCTGCCATTTTTCCGCAAAAAGGAATGATTTGCCCCACCTCATAAATAGCGGTCTGCACTTTTTCTTCGTCCTCCTTTTCTCCCGTAAGCTGAACCATCAGAATAAAATACGGGCTTCTTCCCAGAGTATCCATTTCTACAACGAAGCATAGTTTTTCGATCATGGCCTCAGGATTTGTTCTGTACTCAAAGCTTGCGCTGTCTAAGGCAGCAATGGATTTTTCTCCCTCTACTGCAGCGTACCATTCTCCATAATCAAGCTCAAGTCTTTGAGCTACGATAGTAGTTTCATCATCAAAAAGAGGAAATAAGGTAACCTCTCCCGGAAAAAAAGGAAGCGTGACTCCGCTTTTTCTTAATAATACATTCGGAACAATTCCATTTCGCCAGGCGGCACGCGGAATATTGTTGGAATGCAGGGATCCTTCCAGATAATCTTCGGCTCCGGCTCTTGAAAGCTGCCCTGAAGTCCCATAATAACTGAGCAGCGAATGCACTTTCTGAAACTTCTTTCCGAACCATACAGGAAAAAGTCCCGAAAAACCCGGAGTTGCCCCGGCTGCATATACGATGATCTGATTTCCGCTATCGATGGGATTACTGTGATAATCATTATCTGTCCCCGCATCTACCAGATGAATGCCCTGTTGTACGCATATTTGGGCAATCCGTCGGGAATAACGGTGCGAAGGGGCTGCGCAGTTCAGGATAAGATCACAGCCGACCATAAAATCAGCCAGACTCTTATCGTCTTCTACATCTACTTTTTCCCATATTGCTCCGGGCAATACATCCGATTGTCTGGCTTTTCCTTTTTCAGGATTTCGGCCTCCGATTTTTAAAGGACCGATATTATATTGTTGTAACGTAAGGCAGGCATGATGGCCTACTTCTCCGTATCCTCCTATTATTCCGATCATAATTAAATTTCTCCTATTTCCATGGTTTCCAATTCCTGCTGCCATCTTATGTGATCTGTTTCCACCTTTGTAGCCACTTCTTTTAAGGTAGCTCCGAACAGTTCTCTCAGAGAAAGATTGATGTCAAACTGCTTTTTTGTTTCGGTAAGAAAACGCGTTGCAGAAAGGCTGTCGCCCCCAATTTCAAAGAAAACATCATTTCTTCCGATCTCTTCCAATGCCAAAAGCTCTTTCCATATTTCAGCGATTTGTTCTTCTATATTTCCTTTAGGCTTTTCAAAATCTTCAGCATCTTTCTTTACTTCAGATTCCATCATGCTTTTGAGCAGTTCTGTGAATGATTTCCGGTCTACTTTTCCGTTATTGCTTAATGGCATCCACGGAAGAATCACCAGTTTTTCAGGCAACATATGTTTTGGCAGTAATTTCTGAATATGAGCAAGGACTTCTTTTTCCTTCAGCTCAGGGCGGTTTTTAGAAATGCCTGCATCATAAAGCACATGAAACGAATCCTGAATATCCTCTGCAGAGACATTCGTATACCCCATATTAAGGAAATGATTTTCCCAGGATGCCTTTTCCAACATCGGACTGTAGGCTTCTTTTCTAATACGGTCAAAATGTCGGAATCCCTGATCAATAATTCCTGAACTTACCCGTGCAACAGGCATCAACTGAGAAGATTCTAGGGCTAAAAGACTTCCGCTATTTTTTAAAAGTAAATGACCGATGAATAACCCCTGCTCAGGCTGAGGGAATCGATGAAGGGTATTGATAGCGATCACAAGATCAAAATGATAAAGATATTCTTCTGGTACCTGATTGTTTTTCAGTTCAATTCCATTGACGGCAAATCCTGATTCAGATAATCGGTTGATACAGCTTCGAACCATTGCACGACCTTCATCAATCACCGAGTATTCTATGGTATGATGACGAGTAGCGTGAAGAAGTTTTTCGGTTAAAATTCCGGATCGAGCACCCAAAATGACAATTTTTAATATTTTTTGAGATTTCTCAGCGTGCTGTTTGATTTTTTCAACCGTCTGTTCAATTCCTTTCAGGGTGCCATAATCCTTTGTGCTTAAAATTTCAGGAGATAACAATTCATCATCGAGTAAAGAAACGGTAGGCAGCGCGTTGTTTAACATCTGCATAATCCTTGGCTTCCGCTCGTAAAGCTTTTCAGTAAAGTCCTGGAGGAAAGAACTGTTGTCAGGAGTCGATACTGTTTCGAATATAAGCTTATTTTCTTTTTCAATTAAAATATGCTCTTTATTAAGCCAGTTCAGCCACATTTCCAATATCGGAATCTGTTCAGAAGCAATTCCTAAGGTGATAATCAGTTCAGATTTCAGATCTTTAAGAGAAGAGATTGATGGAACGGATATCGTATATTTTGAAAGATCCAATAAGTCATACAGGAAGCGGGCAACCATCTGTTTTTGAAGCTCATATTCCGATTGGGCAGCTGTAGAAACTGTGGTTACAACATCACCTTTTTTTTCTTTAATAGTAAGATTTTTCTCCGCTACAATTCCGGCAGCCAGATGTAAAGATTGGTTGATGGAAACGACAGATGCTGTCGCCTGGGCAACTCCTGGAAATGTCTTTAAAGCAGATTCAATTTCCCCAAGTTCTATTCTGAAACCATTGACTTTCACCTGATGATCCATTCGACCTAAAAATTCGAGATTTCCATCTTTTAAATATCGACCAAGATCACCGGTGCGATACCATTTTTCATTTTCTGCCGTCACAAAGCGGTTTTGTGTAAGCTCAGCATTATTTATATAGCCTGATGCTACACCTTTTCCACCAATCCATAATTCTCCGGCAACGCCGTTAGGGCAATCCATACCGAGAGGGTTGACCACTCTGTATTTCTGATTGGCCAAAGGTTTTCCGTAGGGAATAGAAACCCAATTCGGGTCAACCTTATTGACGATGAAAAAATTAGACCAGATGGAAGCCTCTGTAGCACCTCCCAGTGCGATAAACTGTGCCTTTTCAGATTTTTCTTTCAGCCTGTCTATAAGATCCAGTCCGACCCAGTCTCCGGAAACCATAACCACGCGAAGGGTAGAGAGGTCATTGCCTGCTGAGGCGCCTAAAAGCAGCATGTCAAAAAGGGCAGGAACTGAATTCCAGACAGTAATTTTATACTTTTCTATTAACCTGGCCCAAACAGATGCTTCCTTTTTTTCTTCTTCACGGATAAGAACAACACTACCACCTACTGAGAGCAGACCGAAAATATCATAAACGGAAAGGTCAAAATCGAGTGTAGATACTGCTAAAGCACGATCATTAGGATTAATATTAAATTTAGTATTGATATCCTGAATGGTATTCCACGCGGCGACATGGGTAATTTCCACTCCTTTGGGCTCTCCTGTAGATCCTGAAGTGAATATAATATAAGCAGTCTGCTCAACCTCGGGTTTGATGGGCTCTTCTAAAGGAAGTGTGTCTGAGATCTCATCAAGATTAATGATCATCATATTGAGTTCCTGCGCAATACTTTTAAGATGCGGAAAATAGGAAAGTACGGCAGTATCAGTCACAATAAACTGAATATCTGCTTTTTTGAAGATTTTTTCCTGACGGGCTTCCGGCTGATCGACACCAACAGGAATATAATGCGTTCCGCCTGCTAAAATTCCCATTACAGCAGTAATTTGAGAAATGCTTTTGGGAAGAATAACAGCCGCACCACTGTGAGAATCTGCACCGTTATCTTTTAAAATTCGGGCTAATTGTAAAGCTGATTTTGCCAAATTTCCATAGCTGATAGGTGAAGAATCACCGTTCTCTAAATAGAGAGCAATGTCTTCCGGATGTTTTGAAGCATGATTAAAAAATGCCTGATGGATAGGTTTTGACTCTATTTCAGTGGAAGTCTGGTTGACTTCATTTCTGACTTTTCTTTCGTCTTTTGGTAAAAGATCCGGGAAAGAGGTCTCCCAATTTTCCTCTAAGATCCAGTGTGCTAAATTATGATGAGTTTCTGTCAGAGCTTTCAGTTTTTTCCTGCTTAAAAAATCGGGATTTGCATACCAGCCGATGTGAATGTCTTCAGCGATTGTAATCGTGATCAAAACTGAGGAAGAAAGGACAGGAATTCTAAAGTCAGCAGACCCGTTCTGAAGAATGACCGAGAATGGATTTGAAAGCAGTTCAGAAGCTTTTCCGAATTCCGATGAAACGGATTGTTGTAACTTTTGGCAATGCTTCAGAAAATCTGTGGGCTGTCCAAAATCCGGATGTACAGGATTGACCGTAATAGAAGTAAAATCATTTTTACTGATGATATTCATCTGTTCTCCCGCTTTCTGATCCTGAAGATCAAGCCAGGTATTTAAAGAAAATGCTGCTGTAAAAGCCAGCATCATCTCAGCGGGTAAGTGATGCTCCTCAGACTTATTCAGGATCTGCTTCCATGATTCCTGTGAAATGTGAAATTTTTCCACATGCCAACTTCCGTCATGAATCATCTGAGCTGTTGTTTTATAATGAGTTGATTCGTTTGTCATAGGTTTAAATAAATTTAGAAAAGTGATTTTTTAGTCTGGTAAACGGTATCCATTAATTCGTTCAGATATTGGTTTCCCAATGCCTGTATGAAAAAATGATGACCTTCAAATTCTTTGATCTTAAACTCCTCTGTTGTCACATCTTTCCAGTATTCCACAATAGCTTTATGGGCATCATCCTGTGTGGCGCAGTGGGCTTCAATAGGGATGTGAAGCTGTTGCCCTACATACCGTAATGATTCATGGGTGCGAAGGTCTGCACGCAGTTGGGAAAGGGTAAACTGCAACATTTCAGGATGATTCAGGATGGCAGCAGGAGTACCGCCCATCTTTTTAATCTCTTCAATGATTTCAGCATCTGTGCTGGTGCTGCTTAGAGGATTAGGATCTTTCATGTGGGGAGCGTGTCTTCCTGCAACAATCAGTTTTTCAGGCAACCGGAAACCTTTTTCCTGCAAAGCATAAGCTACCTGAAATGCGACTGCCGCGCCAAAACTGTGTCCGTAAATAATATAAGGAGCACGTACCACCTCTGGAAATACTTCTAAAAAAGCTTCGGTCAGCTCATTAATAGAGCGTGCGGCTGGCGACGAGATATGATTTCCGCGTCCGGGGATTTCTACAGGAATAAAATCAATTTCCTCGTTATTTTTAGTAGCCTCGCACCAGGCTCTGTAAAGGCCTGCACTGCTTCCTGCTGAAGGAAAACAAAAAACCTGAATTCGCTCTTCCGAATGGCGGAAGGTATTTCCTTTTTCATTTTCTTCCAATATTTTTCTATGGTTAAAGGGAAACCATTTTTGTAGATGATTCATAGCGTTTTAATTTGTAATAGTTTTAAAATATAGTTTTGAAAGAATTTGTATCCAGCTGAAAATCCCAGCGTTCTGCTGAAATGATCTGATGGATCCACTGCTCATAAAGAGCCATTATTTTTTCGGGCTGATGAAGATCGAAAGCTTCTTCCACCACGTCCCAGTTGATTAAATATTCATCTCCCCGACGGTAGATCTGATGGTCGATAACCACCTGAGGTGTCTGGCTCACGGCAAATACTTCTTTTACGCCTTCAGGGAAAAAATTGTTTTCCATATCGGCAGACTCGCTGCTCAGCAAGCTGGTGAATACGACGGGCATAACAGCTTTACCAGGATTGTTTTTGTTAAGAGCTCTTAAAACTTCCAGTCCGTTTTTAGCCCTGTGCTCTACAGCCTGCCATATCTGTTCCTGAATAGCGGTAGATTCCTGTAGGAAACTGGCTTTGAGTTCCGGGAAATAGGATATGAATGCGACATTGGTAAAATCTCCCATCACCTCGTTGACATCAGGATGCAGACCTAAACGGTTGAATAAGGTCATATTCAGAGTGAGGGCTTTTCCGTTGCTCCATAAAGACAGGAGTTTGGAAAATAGGGTGGCAAATACTGCGGTAGCACTCAGACCGTATTGCCCGGCTCTGGTATTCAGGGTCTGAATATCCTTTTCCTGAATGGCGAAGGTGTATCTCCTGAACTTTGGGTTTTCAATCTCCGACAAAGGTTTTGAGAACGGAAGTTCTGGTCCGGATGGGATGTTATTTAATTTGGATAACCAATATTCTTCGGCTTTCTCAATAAAATGTTTATGATTCAGATGCCATTTTTTTTCATCCGCGATATACTGTTTTACGGTATAGGAAGGCTTTTTAATTTCATGCCCCTGATAAGCTTTAATAATTTCCCGCATCAGCAGATCGGCACTCCACGCATCAAGTAAAAGCAGGTCTACACTCAAATGCAGGAGTGTATTTTCCGTATCCGGTCTGCTCACTTCAAAATGAAACATCGGCCATTTGCCCAGAGGATATTTATGATGAGATCTTTCTTTGCGGATATTCTCAGGGCGCTCATCTGACAATTTAATCTTATAATAAGGCTGTTCCGGTAAAACGGCTTGGGTGCCGTCTTCATAAATGACTGTTCTCAGTGCATCGTGAAGTCCTATGATGCGGTTGACAGTTTTTTCAAGTTTCTCAACATCCAGATGAGGCCATTTCAGTTCGCTGTAGTAATGGGAGCCTACATTTCCCAGTTCAAAAGAATGATCTCTTCCCATCAGAAATGCCGACTGTATTGGGGTAAGCTCAAATCTGCCGTGCTTTTCCTGGTAAAGCTTAAAGGTTTCTGAATGCAGATAAGGAATCAGAAATGTCTTTTGAAATTTTAATTTTTCCAGAAGATCGGGGGTAAGTGCTCCTTCAGGTGCTCTGAATTTCAATTTCTCATCTTCCACCCAAAGCTGAATTTCTTTTTCTTCGCATTCGGATACCAAAATGTTTAATGAAGCTGTGTGTTTCTGCCATTCAAAGGCATCACGTTCTGCCTGCATCTTGGCTTTTTCAGATTGAAAATCGATAGGTCCGGCAATTAAGGTGTGCAGGTAATAATGCTGTTCTGAAAGATGAAGATTTTTTCTGATCTGTTCAAAATCATAACCTCCCAACTGGCAGCTTCCAATCTGATATTGTGCTCCGTCCGCTTCCAGCAGTTGTGCCATAAATCCGGCTTCCAGCATTGAGAATCGAAGAGATTCTTTCTGATAAACAGGGTAAATAGCCTGCATATCAGCAACAAGATGTATTGCAAAAGCACCCTGATCCAGCCATTCATGATTAAAATTAAGCTGAGAAGGATGGATTACATGATCATCCGAAATGAATATCAGTTCCTGCTGATAAGGATCAAAATAATAATAACCTTCCTTCACATGTTCTACTTTATTCCCGAAAACGGTGATGTAAATCTGTACAGGATAAATTCCTCCCGATGAAGCGTAATTAAAACGTGCCCGCTGATCCATAAGCTGAGCAGAACATAAGTTTAAATAGGCTTTGAATTCTTCAAAAAGAACCATTCGGTCAAGGAAATTTCTATAACTTTTTCTCCAGGAGCTGTGGGTTTCATTTTTTGATGTTTCAGCTAATGAAATCCGATCGTTAGCACCCAAATCTTTACGCTGTGCAATACGGCTTTTTTTATAACGTTGTCTTTCTTCCAACTGATCCATAAGGGGTAATCCGTTCAGATAGTTCATCTGTTCTGCCGAATATAAAAGATACTGAGGCGGAACAGAGTGAATTGGATTATCTTCCAGTTTATCCAATTGAATATTTTTATCAAGATAATAATCGATAAGTTCAGCTGCAGAAGACAGTCTTACCATATCACCCACTGTAGGGCGGTCAAGAAACTGGGTTTCCAGCTGATTTGCCAAGCGGATAATATCCATAGAAGAAACGCCCAGTTCGTTGAATTGATCCTGATCAGTCAGTTCCGGCATATTAAATACATCGCGGACTACTTTCAGAACAGGATGGGTATTTCTGTTTTGCATTTCTGTTTTCAGAATTGTTTTTTCCGGTTGGGAAGAGGTTCGTTCTGTGGCAATTTGTACCAATTGAGTACGGTCTATCTTTCCGTTGGCGGTTACGGGATAGCTTGCCAATGCAATGATAGCATCGGGAATAAAATAAGGCGGAAGATAATTAGCGAGTTTGCTTTTTAATTCAGATTCAGAAAAGTTAGCTTCATCTGATTTGACAAACGCGACGAGTTTTTTATGAGCCTCCTTTTCACCTATAGAAAGAATTACAGGGTCTAAAGCAGGATCACACTGCTGAAAAGCCATCTGTATTTCTCCGATCTCTATACGGTAGCCATTGATTTTGAGCTGATCATCTTTTCGTCCCAGAAATTCTATAAGTCCTCCTTCCAAATACTGTCCGTAATCTCCCGTATCGTAAAGTCTGATATGAAGCGAAGGGTGGATATAAAATGTTTTTTGTGTTAAATCTTCACGTCCCCAATATCCTTTGGCAAGGCCTTTTCCTGCAATATGAAGTTTTCCTTTAACAAATTCAGGGCAAGGTTTTCCAAATTCATCCAGAATATAAAATGCCTGGTTGGACAGAGGAAAACCGTAAGGAATGGAAGTCCAGCCTTCTTTGATTTCCGTCACTTTATAATAATTCGACCATATAGAAGCCTCGGTAGCCCCTCCCATGCTCACAAGATCAGCTTGCGGCATACGTTTTTTCATCCGTTCAAAGGTAGATAACGGAATCCAGTCTCCAGATAAAAAAACTTTTTGAATCGGAAGCTGCGTTTGCTCCGAAAGGGAATCCAGCAGGATATTGAACAAAGCGGGAACAGAGTTCCATACCGTGATCTGATGCTGATGGATCAGAGATTTCCATGCAATAGGGTCAATGCGTTCTTCTTCAGTGGGAACAATGAGCTTTCCTCCCGCTCCCAGCACCCCGAAAATATCATATACAGACAGGTCAAAGCTGTAGGCAGAAACTCCCAATACGGAATCCCGGCTGCTTACCTGAAAGCGTCTGTTGACATCCAATACAGTATTAATGGCTGCCTCATGGGTAATGACAACCCCTTTAGGTTTCCCTGTAGATCCGGAGGTGAAAATGATATAGGCAACGTCATCCTTAGAAATAGGATTGGGTTTAAAATCAACAAAATCCCATGCAATATCAGCGTGTTTTACGTAAAAGAAGCTTTCATATTGTATCGATTGAATATCAAATTCCTGATCTGTAATGAAACCATGTGCTTCTGACTGCTGAATGATTTCTATCGTCCTGATTTCAGGATTATTGTGTGACATGGGAATATACGATGCCCCATACTGAACAATACCAAGAATCACAGCCACAGAATCAAATGATTTTTTCATCTGAATGACAATTCGGGCTCCTTTCTGGACATTCTGTTTTTGCAGTAATGATGAAATATGGTTTGCTCTTTCAATCAATTCCCGATAAGAGTAGGTTTTTCCTTCATAAATAATAGCCGTACTCTCAGGATTATTTTTTGCGTGCTCCAAGATCTGTTGGTGCAGCCGCAAATCCGGATTGTCATGAAAGGTCTTGTTTACTAAATTCTGAATATCAGTCTGATCCTGAGGTCTAAGGTCAGTTATGGTTGTTTCCCAAAAGGATATTTCCCGTATTGATTTTTCGATGAGGTTGGCATACGCGTCAAACATTTTAGAGATAAGACTTTCAGGAAATATGGTATTTAAAGCATCCCACGCTATGATCATGTCTCCGTTTTTGGTCATGACCTGAGCATCCAGCCAGACTTGTGGTGTTTGCGAGGAAGAATATCCTACATTTCCAAATAAAGAGGGATCTCCCAAATCATTTCCGTCTTTGCTTAAACCCAGTGCGCTTGTGAAAACAACCGGATAAAAAAGTTCCGCGGAGGGATTGATACGGTTAAGTTCTTTCACAACTTCCACGGCAGAATAGGTGGTATGTTCTAAATCCTCCTGTATCTGCCACTGCAAAGCGATAGCGTTTTCTTCCAGACTTTTTTCAAGTCGGTTAATGCTCAGAAGAGATAGATGTGTAAAATCACCAATTACCTGATCAATATCCAGATGCACGGGATCTCTTTCGAAAACCGTAAGCATTAATCCAAACTGAGATCCTGCACCCCATGCGGAAAGTACTTCAGAAAAAAGGCTCATCAGGGCTGCTGTGGGAGTCAGTTTCTTCTGTGCTGCATGAAGGCAGAATTTTTCCCATTGCTTCCGGGTAAAAGTTTGTTCAAAATGAGAAAATTCTTCTGCGGTATGACCGAAAGCGCTGATCTGTTTTTTTAAAGGTAATCGGGGAGGAGCAGATAATGTATCCAGCCTGTTCAGCCAGTAATTGCGATCTTCATGATAACGGTCGGTATTTTTTCTGAGCTCAAGATAGTTGAGATAATCCTTGTAGGAAGCTTTAATTTCCGGTAACGGTTTTTGATAGGGATCATTTTTAAGCCTCTGTGAATATAAAACAGACAGATCCCTCCAGAAAAGACGAAGGCTCAACGCGTCACTCGCAATAAAATCCATTCCGAAATGGATACGCCACGTTCCTTTTTCCATTTCGCTGACCCGAAGATCAAATAATGGGTGATCCAAAGGAATGATCTGGCTTTTCATCTGATTTCTGATTTCTTTTAAATGTACTTCCAGATCGCTGTTTTCCTGTAATCTGTAGATTGTTACATGATAATTCATTGTAGGTAAAATCCTCTGAAAACCATTGTTGTCGATTCTTATACGAAGCATTTCATGCCTTTTGACCAGATCATTTACTGCAAGCTGCAACGCATTGGTATCGAGATGGGTGGTATTCATTTCAAAATATCCGTAGCAGCTGATGCCGCCCCAGGGTAATTCTGTATTTCTGCCGACCACATAAGCATTCTGTATCTCGCTTAGTTTAAACTGGTCATGGCGTGATTCGGTATCATTTTCATATAAATTAAAAATAGGATCTTCGGAGGCCAGTATGTCGTTTTGGGTGTCGATTTGTTCAAATATAAATTCTGCCCAGCTCTGCAAAGTAGGTTCTCTCAGAAAATCTGTGCTTCTCACCTCAATGCCCAGCTCTTTCTTCCATCTTGCGGTAAGATCGGCCATGGCAATAGAGTCCAGACCAATGGTAAAGAGGTTTTCATCATTTTCCAGCTCGTCAAGTTCATCTTCGTCAAGCTTCAGTTCCTCCATGAGGTTCTTCTGAAGATACTCGAAAGCTTCTGAAACACTTGTCAGTATTAGTTTTGGAGATTCTTGTTCTATTGTAGTCACATTATTGTTTTAATTGTTTTCTTTATTCTGATATTTTTCCTTGGTATCAGGTTGTTTTTAAACCAAATACTTTTTCCCTGAACTGGTAGTTCGGAACCATAATTCTACGTGTATTGGATCCCTGATAAAAGGTTTTCCAATCAATCTTTTTTCCCGCTATCCACTCTGCGAATATTTTTTGTGTCGAATGAATATCTTCCGGTACATCGTTGCTGCTTCTCCATAATCCATGGATATTTACGCTATCTGATTCATCGGCAAGCGCAGCTTCCAGTATTTCGAGTGCTTCATCCCGGCTTGCTGCCCACACCATCTGCTTTTCCTTAAAATCAGCTCTGGATGTATTTTGGCTGTAGGAAAGCTCTTTTATATTCACGTTTTCATTTTCTTTTAGGAAAAGTGCAAAAGCAGCCCATTGATCCCTTAGGCATGATTGATTTCGGGCACTGAAACGAAGCGGCCACAGTAAAGCTTTTTTCGATGTCTCTTCATCGGACGAGAAAGGAGATTCATATTCCTGAAGAACGATATGCGCATTGGTTCCGCTGAGTCCAAAAGAACTTATGGCGGCTGTTCTTGGTTTTTCTGATTCCCATTCTACGGTTTTCTTTGGTATTTCAATACACGAATCTTCCCAGTTGATATGAGCCGAAGGTGTATTAAAATGAAGGTTTCCAGGAATTTTTTTATGCTCCAGTGCAAGTACGGTCTTTATAAATCCGGCAACTCCGGCAGCTGCTTCAAGATGTCCGAGATTAGATTTTACCGTTCCCACATATACCGGAGTTTCCCTTTGTTTGGGTAGTAAATGAATAATTGAATTCATTTCAATGGGATCACCAATTTCAGTTCCCGTACCATGTGCTTCAATATAATCAGGACCAGTTTCGCTGATGCCTGCTTTTTTCCAGACCTCTTTCAGCAACATTTCCTGCGAAGGACCGTGCGGAACAGTCGGGCCGGAAGAAAGACCTCCCTGATTGACTCCCGATGCTTTAATCACAGCGTGAATATGATCGCCTGCTTTCTGGGCATCTGATAATTTTTTCAGGATAACGATGCCGCAACCTTCACCGCGTACCGTACCATTGGCTTCCGCATCAAAGGATTTGCTTCTGCATTCCGGAGAAAGGATATTCAAAGATGAAAACAAAGCGGTAGACTCCTGAGAAAGAAGAAGATTGACTCCTCCCGCCAGTGCCATATCGCAGTCACCCATCCATAATCCTTTGCAGGCCTGATCAATACTTACCAAAGAAGAAGAACAGGCGGTGTCGGTGGTCATACCCGGTCCCTGAAATCCAAAGAAATAGCTGGCTCTTCCTGACATAAATGAAAATCCGTTGCCTGAAACATCATAAGGTTCAAACTGGGCGGTCAGTTTTCTTTCACTGGCGAGTTGCTGCATATATTCCATCAGCATCACTCCGGCATATACACCTGTCTTGCTTCCTCGTAAGGAATCGGGGGGATAACCCGCATTCTCAAGGGCTTCCCAACATACTTTCAGGAATAACCTTTGTTGAGGATCAGTGCGTTCTGCTTCACGCGGAGAAAAACGGAATAATCGGTGGTCAAAAGCATCTATATCCTCTTCCAGATATCCGGCTTCCTTTAAAAAAGGACTTCCTTCCCAAGATCCACCCAGAATTTCTTCGGATCTCTTTTCCGGAACTGCGCCGATAAGGTCTTCCTGATTTTTAAGGGCTTTCCAAAATTTTTCCGGATTTTGCGCTCCTTTTGGAAAGCGGCAGGCCATTCCTATGACTGCTATGGGTTCAAAGGTGGATTCCTGCTTTTCTTCCAGCTGTTTTTTCAATCGTCGGATTTCTTCGAGGGCTTTCCTGATAATATCTGAACGATCTGTATTATTGTTTTCCATTCTGTACTTTTTTGTTTACTGTAATTCCTGCATCAAGAGCTTTAGAAGCTTTTCTTCACTTTCTTCTTCATTCTTTTCAGAAGGAGAATCGGTTTCTTTTTGGGTTAACTCTTCCAGATGTCTGCTTAAAAGGGTAACGGTATTGAAATCATAGATAAGGCTTACTGATAATTTAATTTGAAGCAGCTCTTCAAGATCGGTGCGGATTCCTAAGGAATGAATAGAATCAAGCCCGAGTTCAAAGAGAGGAATGTCGGGATCTACTTCATCGATTTCAATTTCAAGTTCTTCTGCAACCATTTCCTGAATGATCTCGCTTAAAGGTCGGTCTGCAGAGCGGTGTAGAATCTCACTTTTTTTCTCTCGACTATTTTCTGCTCCCGTTTCTACTGACGACAGCAATTGATTGTGATTTAACAGCTGATAGAGCGGTGCAAAACGTTTCCAGTCTATATTCATAATAGAAGGAATTACCAATTCGGATTGAACCGTCAGTTCCAGTGCTTTTTTTATGGCCGAACTCATCGGAAGTGTCAGAACTCCTGAATTTTCAAGTTCTTTTGCTTCTTCATCTTTCATTAATCCTTTTTCACTAAATCTTCCAAAGCGAACAGAAACTGTTCTTTGCCCTGAACGATTTTTCTTTGTAGCAAGACCATCCAGTAAAAGATTGGCACTCGAATATCCCGCAACACCATCTCCCGACCACAACGAAGCAATGGAAGAGGTGTATAAAGTATATCCGACCTTGAAATCTGCGAATTGTTGATCCAGTTGAAGTGCCCCTTCATATTTGGCGTTCCATTCTGCTTCCAGTTCTTTACGGTCGGCTTCTGTTACCTTATTTCGGGTGATAGCCCCGGCAGCATGAACGAAATTGATCTCTTCAATTCCTTTATTTTTAAGCAGTAAAGCAATGGCTTTCATATCTTCTTCACAATCTACTTTTCCTGCAATAGCTTCAATAGAAATTCCTTTAGATTGGCACTGTTCCGCATACTTAAGAAAATCTTTCTGAGAATCGCTGAGTGAAATCTTTCCTGAGTTATCTTTATCCTGAAACCATGAAGGATTACGGGAAAGAAGATGAATTTTCTTACAGCCTAGTTTCACGAGCTGTTCAGTAAATATCCTGCCCATTTGCCCCAAACCACCAGTGATAAGCACCGGATTTTCCCATTTGCTCAAAGTCCGAGTGTTTTTGGAAATGTTCAGAGCTTCTTCAAGGAGAACAGGAGTATAAACCGTTTGATTTCGTATCGCCAGCTGATCGGGAGTTGATCTGTTTTTAAGTTTTGAAACCCATGATAGATCCTCAGCTGAACTGATGTCAATCACTTGTTTCCATCTCTGTCTGGCTTCTACAGGCATGGTTCTGGCGAGTCCCCAAAGAGCGGTATGAAACGGATTTACATCTTCAGTATCAACCGCAATTCCATTACGGGTACACAGACTGAAGCTTATATTTTTTGGAATATCGAGCAATACATCTTTAAAGCTGCTGAACATTTCCGATAATCCCTTGATATCCTGAATAGGCGGTGCAAAGAGAAGAAAATGTATTTCTTCGTTTTTCTGATGTTTTATCAATTCTGATATACTGCTGAATACAGAGAGCTTATGTTCTTGTGACAGCCCTTCATGAGAGCCTATTAATTTCACAAACGGAACAGGATCATCTGTTTTTACGAGAATTGAAATGGCTTCCTGAGCCTGCTGTACATCATAGAAAATCCATTGCTCTTTAACCGGCTGCTTCTTTTGCGTGTTTTCTGTGTTGATTTCAAGTGCTTTCCATTGTTCGGTATAAATCATTTCGGTTTCTTTTCCGGAGTTTAAAAATTCATTTAAAATTTTTCTTATTTCCATCGAAGAAATTTCCATAACAGGTTTTCCTGAAGTATCATTAAAGCTAAACTGTGCCTTCATCGAATCCTGATCTGTTGTTAGTAAAAGACCTGAGGCATTTATGGAATCGGGAAGTGGCTGATAGAAAGTGATTTCATCATAGCGTGCAGGAACAAAAGGCTCCGAAAACTGTTCAAATGTCTTTGCTGAAAATAAAGCGTGCATACAGGCATCCAGCAAATTGGGAGCAGCCATCAGACGTTCGATTTTAGGTGATTGCTCGATGGCGGCTTTCATGTGGTCTGTATCAGCTTTTAATTGCTTTACCAGACGGAATTCAGATCCATATTCAACACCCCATCGACTTAAATGATCATAGAAAGCTTGTACTTCTACAGTTTTCAGTGTAGTTTCGTCACTATAAGCTAATAAATTATTATGATCCTGTGCCGCATTTTCCCGACGGATCCCGAAGCTTCCTTTGATATGAAGAGTCCAGTCTTCCTGAGATTTTTTGCTTTTAATTTCCCAACCCCCCTTTTTTATAAAAGAATCATGAAGGTCAGCAAAATCATAGTTCACACTCAGCTCTACTTCTTTCTCTTCGTTAATGGACGAAAAACTCATCGGCTGAAAGATCTGCACGTTTTTTAAGGTGATCAGATGACTTTTTTCCAGATAAAGCAATGCCTCGGAAATCATGGAAATATATCCTGATCCTGGGAAAATATAATGCCCGTTGACGATATGATCTTTAATAAAACCATATTTTTCAGGGCTGAAGACAGAATTAAATGCTTTCCTGTGATCGTCATCGTTTTCCTGTTGCTGATGCAAAACAGAGTTTATATTTTCTTTTTTTTCTGTTGAATTGCTATGAACCGATGCATCAGGATTTTTTCTGCTGTTAATCTTGTAAGATTCTGAAATGTATGCAGCCATGGCAAGCGGAGCGGGTGGAAGTGCTATTTTTCTCAGCAGTTTATTTCCTAAAACAGAAGACCAGTGAATGCGGGCACCTTTGGCATAACATTCGAGAAGAATATCTTGTAAAATTTCTGTTTTTTCGAAGGGCGAAACAGAAAAAATTTGATCATCGTTGAGGATATGAAGGTTCATTTCTTGTTGGTCATTCTGTCTTTTTTCGAGCCAGAATTCTTTATTTGAAGCCTCTTCAGCTTTTTCCCAATCCATATTTTCGGGATGGAACGTCATTCTGTCGAGGAGCTGAAGGCGTTTGTCCCCGTTTTCAAGCATAAAAAGCAGTAATGCCTCTTCAACAGGAAAAATTCCACTCAATACAGCGCCGATATAATCACCCTGTCCGGATGTTTTTATCATGAAGTCGGATTGGAACAGAGATCGTAAATGACTGCTCCAGATCCATACCTGAATAAAATGAAGAGCTTTTTTTTCCAACAAACTGGATTTTTCTTCAGAAATCTGCTCCAGCGATTTACCTAAAAGTTTTTGCAGAATCTTATCTGCTTTTATCACCAATGGTTTCAGTGCTTCTTCTTTTTTCCATGCTTTAAGATGGTCGGAATTGAAATCGGTGATACCTTTAATATTCAGAATCACCTGATTTTGTTTCCTTTTTCCTTTTAATGAAACCTGATGAAATGTATTCTGAGTACCTTCCTTATATTTTTTAAGCTCATCCAGCAGTTCTTTGGTACTTGAAAAACTGCCGAAAATCGACTGTTCAAATATTTCGCGACCATTGACAAACGTGTTGGAAAGATCTGTAATAGGCATCTTTTCATCCATACTTAAGAGTAGGGTAGTCACGTATTGATTCAATGTACTTTCATTCTGTGCAGAGAGGATAAAAGGATACTTTTGGGGGTTTGGTAATGGTGAATACTCATTAGTTTCCCGTTGAGGTGCCTGTCCCAATATGGCATGCACATTCGCTCCGGTCATGCTGAATGCACTCACTCCGATACGGGCATTTTTTGCTTCCCAGCGTTTATTTTCTTTTACCAGTAAAATAGGCTTTTCATGCCATTTGAATCCAGGATTTAGTTCTTCAAGATACAATCCGGCGGGGATCACTTTATTTTTTAGAATTAGCAGGGATTTTATCAATGAAGCCACTCCGGCAGCAGGTTCCAGATGCCCGATATTTGATTTTACAGATCCCACCAAAAGAGGATATTCTAACGATTTTGATGCTCCGAATACCTGATGAAGAGATTCCAGCTCCACAGGATCTCCAAGGTAAGTTCCTGTTCCATGGGCTTCCACGTAGCCAATATCGCTTGGTGAAAGTCCTGCTTTTTTCAGGCAGGCTTCCATAAGTCGAACCTGCGCTTTTCCGTTAGGTGCTGTCAGCCCGTTGCTTCGTCCGTCATGATTGGTCGCTGTTCCTTCCACAATGCCGTAAATAGCGTCGCCATCTCTTTCTGCATCTTCCAGCCGTTTAAGCAATAGAGTACCCACGCCTTCGCCACGGATATAGCCGTCTGCATTTTTAGAGAAAGCTTGACATCGGGCAGACCGTGATAAAGCGCCCATTTGAGCCAATGCAACCAGAGCATGAGGTGACAGAATGCAGTTTACGCCACCTGAAAGAGCATAATCACATTCCTCATTCAGTAGACTCTGACAGGCTAAATGCAGGGTCATTAGTGAAGAAGAACAAATGGTATCCAGTTGAATGGCAGGGCCATTTAAACCTAATAGATAAGCCACTCTTCCCGCTGCAACAGCATTGAAATTACCTAAAGGATTGGAGGCTGTAAAGCCATCTACACCTTGAGGAGCAATATCGAAATCGTAATAATCGCGGTAGCTCATTCCAAAGAAGACGCCCGTTTTTTCCTTAATGGTTTCTATTTTATAACCTGCATTCTGAATCGTATTCCAGGATGACTGGATCAAAAGACGTTGTTGAGGATCAATATCGGCGGCATCTTTTTCTGAAATACCGAAACTTCCGGGGGAAAAGTCAAAAACTCCTGAAATAAATCCGGCACGGTCCACAAATGTTTTCCCTTTTCCACCTTTTGCATCGTAATAAAAAGAATGATCCCAACGATCGGGAGGAATGGGAGTGATTCCGTCTTTTTTATCGGTCAATGTCTGCCAGAATTGATCAGGACTATTCGATTCTCCGGGGAATTTGCAATCTAAACCAATGACCGCTATCTTATTTTTTTTGATGGTGTTCATATTGTCTTGTTTAAGATTATGATGGGATTTCTTCATCAAGCAGTCCTTTCAGAAAATCGTCATTCAACCTGCTTTCTTTGCTTTCCGGTTGTTTGGAGTCGGTTATTTCGTACGTACACAGGTAAGTTGCGAGTTCATCTACTGTCGAATAACTCCAGATAATTGAAGGCTCTATATGAATCGAATATTGGCTGTTAAGATCACTGATAAACCGTATCGAAAGTGATGAATCAAGACCGTATTCTGAAAAAGAAGCGGAGGGAAGAAACTGGCTGCTTTCTATCCCTGCCTCTTGGGACAACCATCTGAAAATCCAGTTTTCAACTTCTGAAATGTTCTTCGTATTGATTTTAGGCTGGGTATAGACTGATGGGTAATTCTGTTCAGAAATTTTTGGGATGAATTGATTTTCAATTATTTCATTAGAGATACGGTGATTTTCTATGGAGTGCAGATCCCGGAAAGGATGACTGATTGAAACTTCAGGATGTTGAGACTGTGTGTAAATTACTTCATGATCCTTCATGGCTTGATTGAACTGTAACTCAAACCGTTGTTTCGTTAATAGCGACGTATTCATTTCCATGGTCTCAGAAATAATGGTTTCCATTTTTTTCTCCAGCCAGTTTTTGGCATAAGACGAAATGTCATCCTGACACAACCACGAAATCAGCTGATAGGTCAGTACTTCTCCGAAGGCATACCTTGCCAATTTTTTATTTTGATAATCGGAAGTGATATTGTTCTTTTCAAACTGATGTCTGATCTGTTGAATTTTTTCCTGCTGTACGGCGGCGTTAATAGCCAAATGTTGATAGGTCAGGAAGTTTAAAGTTTCCATAATGGTGTCCTCAGTACGCCCTCCAAGATCAGCTATTAATGATTCGGTAGGTCCTTCAAATATTCTCAGTACCCGGGTATCACGGAAAAGCTGGGCAATGCCGTTAGGTTCAGAATAGCCTCTGGCTGCAGTCAACTGCATCAGAAAATCTACGCCTTTCCATGTTTCTTCCGTGGAAAATATCTTTCCGGCACTTATTAAAATATCAGGAACTACAAGTCCTTCATCTTTCCATTCTACCAATTTGGACTGATAAGTTTCGATGATTTCCAGAATGCCCAGAAATTCAGTGAGTTTTTTAAGGACGATGGGTTGATCGATGAGCGTGCCCGAATTGACGGTTCTGTTTTCTGCCCATCTTTTGGATCTTGATAACACCGTTTTGAGAATTCCGATACACATAGAATTGATTCCGATACGACCCATAGAAACAACTTCATGAAGAATTTCTGCTCCTTTACCAATCCCCCCCAATACATGCGAATCAGAAATTTTTACATCCTTCAGAATAAAATGCCCCTGCACGGTTCCCCGCATTCCCATGGTCATGCATTCCTCAATATGTTTTAGTCCGGGGCTTCCTTGTGGAACAAGAAAAGCAGACTGTCCCATATATTTTCCGTTTTCGTCCTGAGTATGGGCAATTACCGTAAGATAGCTCGCCCAGGATGAAGATCCTACCCAGCATTTTTCGCCGTTTAAGATCCATCCGTCATTGCTTTTTTGGGCTAAAGTTCTACCCGCATTAGGATTGCTTCCTGCACCTGGTTCACTTAAAGCAAAGCTTGCGGTTCCTTTGCCTTCTGCCAATTCTCTCACTATTTTTTCTCTGATCTCTTCACCCGCAAATTTTGCGATAGGATGGAGCCCCAGCAGATTATGAAGACTTACCATTAAGCCTAAGGTGAGATCCGCAGAAGAAATAATTTCTATAAAATTCCGTGCCTGATCCAGGGTACAGCCCATTCCGCCATGTTCGACTGGAATCAGAAGACCCATCAGTCCCATATGCGAAAATTCGGTCATGATGTAAGGAGGAATAGTGCGCCTTTCATCAATTATATAGCTGTCCACCCTTGTTTTAAGGAAGTGTCTGAGCTCCAGTATCTTACTTTTCAGTAGCTCTTCGGAAAGAGGAGAATATATTGGCGTTTCTTTCTTCTGGTTTTTTTTTAAATGTAAAGCTGAAGAATGTAAGAGGTTTTCCCATTCTCCGTTTTCAGTCATGCGTTTTGCCAACCGTCTTTGAATTTTACCGCTTGTCGTTCTCGGAACGTGCATAGGAGCTACAAAAAGGATAGTTTCTACCGCAATACCATGTTCCTGTAAAACAGCATTGCGTATGGCTTTTGTGTACTCATCGAATGTTGGGGAAGGCAAGGCACTTCTGTTGAGTTCCTGCACAATACAACATGATTCATTTCCGTTTTCGGTTAATGAAAAGGCGGCGGCTCCGTCAATTCTAAGATCGGGATGGGCATAGCAGGCTGTCCGTTCGATGTCCTGAGGATAATAGTTTAAACCACGAATAATAATTAAGTCTTTTATTCTCCCCACGATATACAGCTGTCCCTCTTCATCTTTAAATGCGAGATCTCCCGTTCTTAAATAAACGGTATCGCCCTGATTTGAATAGATATACGTTTCAGAAGTTGCTTTCTTGTTTTCATAATAACCATTGGTTACCGAAGGTCCAGAATACCATAATTCACCAATGGAGTAGGGCTCTGTCTGAAGGATCTCAGAGACTGTTCCAGCAAATTCTCCTTCGAAATCATAATTTTTTATAATGTCAACTGAATGGTTATCAATACATACTCCGTTACCAACCAGATAAACATAATCTTCGTCTTCAGGAAAATGCTTCCCGGCTTCCAAAAAGCCGCTTTCCTTTACAATGACCTTATTTTTTTTCAGTACTTCCTGATCTACCTTCAGCCATTTTACTTTTTCACCTTCTTTGTTCAAGGTCACGGTTAAGGTCGCTTCTGCCAGTCCGTATCCCGGTGAAATCACATGATCGGGAGCTCCGAACAGTGAGATGGCATTTTGGAAATCAGCGATTGTTTTAAAACGGATGGGTTCAGCCCCCGAAGCACACATTCTGAGTGTTTTCAGAGAAATATCTGCCTTTTTTTTATTTTTTTTGAGTTCTTCATGCAGCTGCATCAGTTTATCTGCGACAAGCTGATAGGCGAAATTAGGACCTCCGGTATGGGTGGCTTTCCATTTGCTGAGGGCGTGCATCCAGTTCATGGGTCTGCTCATGAAATCTTCAGGTTTCATAAGATAAAGACTGTTTCCGTTGTAAATAGTCTGCACGATAAATAGAATAAGTCCCATATCGTGATAGAAGGGAAGCCAGCTCACAAAAATACTGTCCGGACCGGCATTCATATTTTTTTTCGATTCTTTTGAATTTTTGATCAGTGAATCCTGAGTTACAACAACTCCTTTGGGATTTCCTGTAGAACCTGAAGTATATTGCAGAAAGGCAGTCGGATGAATATCAGGCTCCACAGTAAACGGGGTATCAAGGCTTTCTGATTCGCATAACTGAATGCTGATCATGGGGATTTTACCCAGCAGCTCAGATTTTCCAAACGACTGGCTGAGCCTTGCCGCGGTTTTCGATCCCGTCATTATGGCTTTAGGATAACATTCTTTAGCAATATTTTTCCATTTATCCAATGATTTTGAGCGCCCCGGAATGTTCAGCGGCACGGGAATAGCACCGATCCACTGACAAGCCAGAAAGGCGACAATGAATTCTACTCCTTGGTTGAAGATCAGCAGGCAGCGATCTCCTTTTTCTATATTTTGTTGTTTAAAGTTCTGAGCAGACGCTTTTACCTGAAACAAAAGTTCCGAATAGGTAAACGGTTTTTCTTCAAGATCAATGTCAACTTCAGAAAAGGCGGTTTTATGAGGATATTGGATTGTTCTCTTGATCAAAAAATCAATCAGACACTTGTCGGTATGGTGATGGTGATCAGAAAGGACTGGTATATCCTGAACATGATTTTTTTCCATATTAGTTTTATGAGTTTAATTTTAATTTGTTACGGACAAAAAGTATAGGCAGATTCGTCTATCTTCTTTGTTAGTTTTTGATATTCTTTAGCTTTGCCGGGCCAATTGTTGAGGATGATATCTCCGTTTTTGTACCAACTGTCTTTTACCTGCACCCAGGCTTTTTTCTTCATTCTTTGATTGACCTGTCGGGTAAATTTTTGCTGAAACTCAGGTTTTACATCCATATATTTCAGTCGGTTTGCTGAAAGGTAGGTCAGGCATTCTGTAATGTATCGGGTCTGGCTTTCAATCATCAGAAGGACGGAGCTGTGCGCAAGATTCGTATTCGGTCCAAACATCATAAAGAAATTTGGGAAACCGGCTGTGGTGATTCCGAGATAGGTTTCCGTAGACTCTTGCCAGGCGTTACTGATGGAGATCCCGTTTATTCCGTGGATATCAAGGTCTTTCAGAAAAGGATTGCTTTCAAATCCCGTTGCATAAATAACGGCATCCAATTGAATTTCTTTGCCTGAACTCGTTACAATTCCATCTTTCACGAAATGTGAGATACCTTCTGTGCATAGCTCAGTCTTTTCTTTTGCCATGGCCGGATAATATTCATCTGATAAAAGCACGCGCACCGCTCCCATCGGATAGTCCGGGGTCAGCTTCTTCAGAAGTTCAGGATCCTTAATATGCTTTTTCAGATGGCTTAAGCTCACCTGCTGCCACATTTTTTTCCAGATCGGGTTCTGGCCCATTAAATGATAAAATATCCCATTGAATGCGTTATTGGAATATCTGTCCCAATTCAGCAGAAATGGTTTTCGCTGAAGGTTTTTACTGTATAACGTATTTTTCTTGGGCAGTAACCATTTGGCACTTCTTTGAAAAACCGTCAGAGATTTAGTTTTATCAATGATTTCAGGAATAAACTGGATCGCACTGGCCGCATTTCCTATCACACCGATACGTTTTCCACTGATATCAAAATCATGATTCCACCGGGCAGAATGCCAACTGATTCCATCGAAGATTTCTTTGCCTTTAATATCAGGGATTTTCGGATGATGAAGCTGCCCGATTGCCATAATTAATGATTTTGTGAGGTAAACATTACCCTGCTTGGTCTTCACTTCCCAGATTCCCTGCTCTGCTTTAAATAAAGATGAACAAAACTCTTTTTCATAAAAGATATGTTTATCCAGTTCGTTTTTTTCTACATTAAAGCGGAGATAATCAAGAATTTGAGGCTGATCCGACCATTTTTTCTTCCATCCTGGAAAGGGTTCAAAAGAATAGCTGTAAAGAGCAGACGGCACATCACACTGCGCACCCGGATAGCTGTTATCCCTCCAGGTTCCGCCTATGTCTTTGGCTTTTTCCATGATGAAAAAAGAATCAATTCCCAATTTCTTCAGGCTTATCGCCATCGAAATTCCCGAAAATCCTGATCCTACGATAATGACTTCGTATATTTTTTGATGATCGGCCATTTTGTTTATTTTTTCTGAGGATTGACGATAAGTTGCTTCAGTCGGTCTTTTTCATACAACACCAAAATGAAATTCATTAGTGAGACAATCATTCCTGAAGCGAAAAACCCGGGATGCGCAGGCGGCATATCATGAATGATGTGAATCAGGAAAATATTGACCGCAAACGGAAGGTAGAACAGCAGACCGATCCACCAGTATTTTCGGGTTAAAAGCAATACTCCGGCGATCAGTTGTGCCACACGGACAATAACACCCAAGTAGCTCATCATAATAGCATCGTGCAGCTGCCTGAAGGTTTTTCCGAATAATAAAATTCCCTCGCTTTGCGGGTTGTAGCCTTCTGTGATCATGGCATAAGTTCCTATAATTCCGAAAAGGATAAGAACTACCGCAAAAATATATCGCAGTATGGTCATCGTTTTTCTCATAATATTTGATTTTAAATAGAAAAGTTTTAACATGATAAAGGATGAGCATCGGATGTTGTGATCAGATGCTCAAATCCTCGTCATGCAGTTAGTTAAGCTTCAATATATGAGACATCCCCGTTGTGGTAATTGTTTTGGTTTTACTTAAAGTACTTAAGTTGATCTTATTGATATAATTGCTTGTTTTACTGGCAAAAGGCACATAGGCAAAGCCATTGGAGAAATAGCATCTCGCCACTTTTCCGCCGATGGTATAGTCGTCATCTACCTTTGTTGCTGTTTTCGTATTAAGATCAAAGCTCCACCAGCGGAAAATCGCATCTGTATTGTATGAGTAAGGGTTGGATGGATCCAGTTTTGAAGGATCCAGAACTGTTGCCAGGAATTTTCCGTTTCCGTAATATTCAAAATTGGTCACCGGATTGCCGTTTCCTTGAGAGGCTGCTTCCAGATTAAAATAATAATCAGGATCGAACTCGGTAGCTCCGTTTTTGATTCTAAGCATACACGCCGGCTTACCAATGATGTTTCGGGCACCTCCGAATACATTGTGACACAGCACATAAAGGTCTCCGTTTTCCGTTTTATTCATATAATAGACACCGCCTCCGGTATTCCATGCGCCTGTAAATGATCCTCTTGTATCGCTGATGATTTTTACGAGTGCATCTGCGTTGTTGCTTGAAGCATTGTTCACTTTCGTAAGGTCGATCACAAGGATATCACAGGTTGTTGTAGCAGGAGTGAAGGTGTTAAAATCATTCATATAATATAATGCGGCATACATATAATTACCGTTGATGATAATTTCAGTGACTCCATCGGCCTGAATGGCGGCTCCGGTCGTCGGAAAGTTGGTCACCTGCCCGACTCTTGACATTGAACTCCAGTCGATCACTCCGGTTTTTGTCATGGTACTGGGGTTGAAAATCACGATTTTTCCTGATCCCCCGATGTACGCAGTATTTTCATCTTTAAATGCAATATTTCCCTGAAATCCAAGTTCCGGTACCATGATCGAACCTTTATTCTCGCCGTTATTGGCGTTTGATAGGCTCCATTTCGTAATGGATTTGTTTTGATAATCATTAACAAAAACTGATTTCTGAAATTCGTACACTCCTCCTGAATGAGAAGCCGATATTTCATGAGCTTTTGCATTGTCTATGGTTCCGGTAACATCAGGAGATTCAATTTTCTGCATATAAGCGGAAAAAGACATTCCATCTGAATTCTGTGGTCTTGTAATTAAAGCAAAATTGGCAGAACCACTGTCTGTTGAAGGATCTGTAGCCTCGTCATCTTTGCTGTTACATGAAACAAATGCCAGCAGCATGACACTTAAAGCAATAAGTCTGTTCTTCATTTTTTTTGATTTTTTATGATAATTTGTTTAGTTGAATGAGTACGTTATTTTTCCGTAAAAGCTACGTCCCGGCCTCTGTACCGAGAAGTTGTCGTATACCTTTGCGTTGGTCAGATTTTTACAGTCTATTCCCAGACTCCAACGGTCGTTTTTGGAGTTGACAGAAATCGAAATATCATTGACAAACTGCGATGGAATGGTAGTCTTGGAAGATTTAATACCATTCATGGCCCAGGTAAGAAAATATTCGTGCACATAAGAAGCTGTATATAGAAATCTGAGGTAATATTTTTTTTGATCGCCCGGATCCAGCCTATAATAAATCTGTGCATTTCCGAATAGGTAAGGGGTATTCGGAATTCTCGCCCCGATATAATCGCTATTGAAAATCCCTGAATTGTCAGTTCCTCTTAATCGGGTATCTAAATAGGTTGCATTAAGATTGAAACCTGCATTATTGTTGAGTTTATATTCCATAAACCATTCACCGCCGATGGTAGAGGTCTTTAAAAGATTGGTATAGGCAGCCAGTGCATTGGAAAATGAAGTAAGCAGGATGCGGTTTTTTGAGTTTCTGTAAAAAGCTCCGATGCCCGTAAAAATTTTCCTGTTGACCGAATGGTATTGTACTTTGAAATTGATATTATGACTTTTAGCTGATTGTAAATTAGGATTCGGACTTACCGTAATATAATCTCCAAAAATTTCCTTGCTGTCGGGCTGTCGTACCGTATATTCATAACCCGGAAGAATAGAAATTACAGAAGTTGGTGTCCATTTGAATACCTGACCGAAACCAATATCGGAAGAAGATGACGAATTCAGCTGATCAAATTCATTATTGATCTTAAAACTAACGCCTTTCACCTGATTGTAATAATGCTTGAAAGAAGTATTGGAAGTTAGCTGCCCTTGGAAAAATTTTGATTCCAATGAGGCTCCAAGAAAATTATTAAATAACTTCTGCGGTATGGTAAAGGGGTCTTTTCCATAAGTTGCCGTACCCGCCTGGTCTTCTCCACTGAGCTCCATAAGGCTTGTCAATAGATTGATATTGATTTTATATTGGTCTCCCAATTTGAAAAAGGCATTTTCTCTGGCATAGAACACATTCTGATTAATTTTCGGAGTTCTTCCCTGACTGTAAAGTCCGCTTTCACCTTTGGTACTGCCTTGTATATAAGAGCCGTCCCAAAAGTAAATTCTGGAGGAAATATCTTCAAAGTAAGTATGTTCAAAATTATATCCCGCAGTGACATTCATCTGCCATTTATTTTTTTCGGCATCCGATTTTTTCCAGTTGATCGCCGCTCCGAACGTATGTTCTCTTGAAAAAGGCTCGCCCCATGGTCTCAATGCGGTAACTCCATGCTGCCATTCTTTGTAGGTTTCAGTGAAAGAAGCGATCAGTCTGAGATCATCTGCCCAGCTCAGATCTTTGATGCCCATCTGCACTTTAGCCATTCCGAAATCATACTGATCATTGAATCTTCTGGCCTGGCCTTTTCGTGTATTGTAAAGATCGTCCACAACTACATCCACATCATCCATGCGGTAATTATTGTCTGAATGACGGTAAGCGGCATCAAATCCGGCATAGATTTTTTTATTTTCAAACGGATGACCTGAAGCGTTGAATGTGGCTTCATGAGAATTCCATGAACCGTACATATAGCTCATCCCTAAAATATCCTTTTCACTCTTTTTGGTCACGATATTGATGACCCCACCCAGCGCATCGGCTCCAAACTGCACAGGAATAATACCCTTGTATATTTCAACACGTTCGATCATATTGGTGGTAAGGTTCTGAAGTTCAAATCCGCGTCCTAAGAGATAAACCGGAATTTCATCCACAAAAATGCGTACATCTTTACCATCAATCCCGTTAAGAATCACATTGGGAGTGCTTCCCATGCCTCCTTGCTGCTGAATGCGGATCCCTGATGCCAGATTTAAGGCTTCCACAACGGTTTTGGTAGTCGTTTTAAGTTCTTTAAAATCAATGATTTCAGGTGTGTAGGGAGATTCCTTCATTTTTTGAATGGGAGAGTACTTATTCCCTTCAAGGGTAACCTCTTCAATCTCATGTGCTGAATTTTTAAGGACAATTTCAATCGATTGGTGATCGGAAGTGATTTTTATAGGATAACGTCTTTTGCTGTATGATGAATTATGTATTAAAATAAAATAATTGCCTTCTTTTTCGTAAATTTTAATCTGTCCGTTGCTGTCGGTATTTAAATCATAAGTGTTGTCTCTTCCTTCAACAGTGATTTTTTCTTTAGAAAAAAGAATATTATTGTCTTTTTTTATTTTTATAATCGTTTGAGCATCAATTAAATTAAATACGGTAGTGCAGGCGAAAATCATAAATATTGCCTTACTTGTATTTAAACGATTAAAAAATATTTCCATTCCTTATTTATAATTAGTCCAAATATAAATAATAATTTAACTTGTGAAGAATTATTTATACCTGATAATTGTTAGCTGCATTTTTCGGGCTCTAGCTTGATATTTTTTTAATTTATCACTATAGATGCTCTTTATTTTTCTTCTCTAATGAAGTGTTTTTTATAATAAATTTTTCTTTACACTTTCTGGCATTGATTTGTATTAAGATACTGAAATACAATTTTTTAGTTTATATTTTATCTATTCAGGGCTTTGAAAATAGATCACAATGATTCAAAAACTGACTAAATATTTTCTTTATTAAGAATTATTCTAAATAATAATTAACTTTGTGCAAATGTAAAAGGAAGAAAACGGAGGCTGGTTTCCCAAAAGGATAAAAAAGTCCGCAATACGGATTAATTGTAAAGAGGCAACAGTATGAATGTAAAATTATATGATCAGAATAGAAATGCTGTTCTTGTTGAAAAAGAATATCTTAGCATTTACTACACCGAAGACGGTGATATTAAGGAAAGCGTTACCCAGCTGGATCTCCCGATTGGTAAAGGATATTATCGTGAAATCTATTTTGAGAACGTTCATATTGGCTTTGGGGACGGCTATTTATCTGAAAAAATAAGAATGCAGTTCGAAAGCAGTGGCGAAACAGTCGAAATGTATTTTGCCTTAAAAGGTAAAAGTAAAACGAGCTGCGACTGTACCCTGAGGAATTTTGCTTTCGATGATTATCAGCATAATATCGTGTATTCTCATCAGCTGAGAGGCGAAATGGAATGGATGTCGGAGGCGATGCAGATTTTCGAGATCAATATTTCACCCCCGTTTTTTGACCGTTTTTTATCAGATGAATCGACCTTGATCAGCCGTTTTCGGGAGGCTCTTCACAACCGGAAAACTGATCTGCTAGATAAGCATAACCAGCAGATCTCTTACAATATGTATCAGCTGATTCAGGAAATATTAAACTGCAACCGAAAAGGGATTTTTAAACGTATCTATCTGGAAGCGAAAGTGATTGAGCTCATCTTACTTCAGCTGGAACAGTTTACAAATCATAATGAAAGTCATTATCCCATTCCAAAAGCAGATGTCGAGAGAATGTATGCCGTAAAGGAATATATGCTGGAAAATATAGATACCACAAGCTCCCTTATCGAGCTGGCTCACATGGTGGGAACCAACGAGTTTAAATTAAAAAAAGGTTTCAAAGAATTATTTGGAACCACAGTTTTCGGATTCTGGAATGATGCCAAAATGGAGCAGGCCAAGGAAATTTTACATGAAGGAAATAAAAGCATCAGTGATGTAGCGGAGCTCGTAGGATATAAAAATTCAAGGCATTTTGCAACGGCTTTTAAGAAAAAATTTGGGGTAGTTCCGAGCTATTTTAGAAAATAAACGACGTTTTTTAAGGGATCAGATTCTGAAAAAGACATCCTGAAAAGATGAGAAAGATGAAATTGATCAAAACAAAAGTTTCAAAATCCAAATTTTAGACATCGTATTTTTTCTAGTTTTCATCTCTTGAATATCAATATTTTACGGGTAGTTTTTCTTTTAGTGAATATCGTAAAAAAAGGCCTTTTTAATATATTTTTAATGAGATTTCTAAAACTTTTTTACGGGAACATCAATAAAGTTTATACATTTGTACTGTTAATATAAGCGAATGAGTACCACAATTATTATTATAGTTATTTCTGTCATTATCGGATTTCGGTGATGAGTGATGGCTTGTGATAATTTTTGAAACAATACAGACCATTCTCATCACGAGGATGGTTTTTTTATTTAAAAGAACTAAACAAATTAAATATAAAAAATCAAAATAGAATGTATTACAATGACGACAGTGTTCTCTTTTTCGATGGGGAATATATGAAAGCAAAAGAAGCGAAGACCGATCTCTACGGACAATCGTTACATTACGGATATGCCGTTTTTGAAGGAATAAAATCATATAAAACAGCAAACGGGACCAAAGTTTTTAAAGCAGAAGAGCATTATGACCGATTGAGAAAGTCGGCAGAAACAATGCTGATGCCTTTCGATTATTCTACTGAAGAAATGGTAGAGGCAACCTATAAATTATTGGAAATGAATAATCTGAGCAACGCTTACATCCGTCCTATTGTTATTTGTTCTCCCAATATGGCCTTGTCAAAAGGACAGAAAAGTTATCTGGCGATAGAAGTGTGGAACTGGGACAATGGGTATATGGCCAATAAAATGCGGGTAATGACTTCGTCTTTCCAACGTCCGAATCCAAAAGCATTTAAAGTTGAGGCAAAGGTTAGCGGGCATTATGTAAATTCAATCCTGGCTTGTCAGGAAGCGAAAGATAAAGGATTTGATGAAGCATTGGTTCTTGATGAAAATGGGTTTGTTGCAGAAAGCTCAGGCGCTAATATTTTCTTTGAGAAAGACGGAACACTGATCACTCCTGCAAAAGGGAGCATCCTGCCGGGAATCACCCGTGCGACGGTCTTGCAGCTGTGTGGGGAGCTAGGGATTCCGGCTGAAGAAAGATTTTTTAAACCTGAAGAAATGCAGGGTGCAGATGCCGGATTTTTCTGTGGAACGGCAGCTGAAATTGTGGCTTTGGATTCACTCGATGAGGTTTCTTTCAAACTGAATTGGGAAGAAAGTATTTCCTCCAAAATTCAGACGGCCTATCGTCATTTGGTGTTGGAAGAAGATTATTCATACTTAAAATCAAGCCTGCAATATGTGTAATACAGAACTGAACAAATACTCTAAGACATTAACGAAAGATCCCACGCAGCCGGCAACACAGGCGATGTTTTACGGAATTGGCTTTCAAAAGGAAGATTTTGACAAGGCTCAGATCGGAATTGCCAGCATGGGCTATGATGGAAATACCTGTAATATGCACCTGAACGGTCTTGCGGAAATTGTGAAAAAAGGGGTCAAAGAGAAAAATTTAGTAGGACTCATGTTCCACACCATCGGTATCAGCGACGGAATGACCAACGGAACCGATGGAATGCGATATTCTTTGGTAAGCCGTGACATCATTGCAGATTCTATCGAAGCCGTTTGCGCCGGACAATATTATGACGGACTTATTACAGTTCCCGGTTGCGACAAAAATATGCCAGGTTCCCTGATGGCAATGGCGAGATTGGATCGCCCTTCGATCATGGTGTACGGCGGAAGTATCGCTCCAGGGCATTACAAAGGTGAAGACCTCAATATTGTTTCGGCTTTTGAGGCATTGGGAAATAAAATTGCTGGAAAAATTTCCGAAGAAGATTTTCAGGGGGTGATCCAGAATTCCTGTCCTAGCGCAGGCGCCTGTGGCGGAATGTACACGGCAAATACCATGGCTTCAGCCATCGAAGCGTTGGGAATGAGCTTACCTTATTCTTCATCGTATCCGGCATTAAGCAAAGAAAAAAAGGAAGAATGCCAGTTTGCAGGGCATTATATTAAAATATTACTTGAAAAAGACATCAAACCGTCAGATATTATGACTCCGAAAGCGTTTGAAAATGCGTTAAGGTTGATCATGATCCTCGGCGGAAGTACCAATGCCGTCCTGCATTTTATAGCGATTGCCAAATCGATAGGTTACGACCTTACTTTAGATGATTTCCGTCGTATCAGTGATGAAACGCCTTTTCTGGCAGATCTTAAACCAAGCGGAAAGTACCTGATGGAAGACCTTCACAAAGTTGGCGGCGTCCCGGCGGTGATGAAATATATGCTGGATCTGGGCTTGCTTCACGGCGATTGTTTAACGGTAACCGGAAAGACCATTGCCGAAAATCTGGAGCATGTAACTTCTATTATTGAGAGACAGCAGAACATTATTCATGATATTAAAAATCCGATTAAAGAAACAGGACATATCAGAATTATGTACGGAAATCTTGCTGAGAAAGGATCTGTAGCCAAAATTACAGGTAAAGAAGGAAACTATTTCCGCGGAACAGCGATTGTTTTTGATGGCGAAAAAGAATTCATTAAAGGCATTGAAGATAAAAAAATTCAGGAAGGAAATGTGGTCGTTATTAAAAATGAAGGTCCGAAAGGTGCTCCCGGAATGCCGGAAATGCTGAAACCTACTTCTGCGTTAATGGGCTCCGGATTAGGTAAAAATGTAGCCCTGATCACCGACGGCAGGTTTTCAGGAGGTACTCACGGCTTCGTCGTCGGGCATATTACTCCCGAAGCTTTCGTTGGCGGATTGATCGGGTTGATCAAAGATGGAGATGTCATCGAACTTGATGCAGAAAAAAATACCATCAATGCCCTTTTATCGGACGAAGAAATTGCCAAGAGAAAGTCGGAATTTACACAACCTGAATACAAAGTGAAAAGCGGAGTTCTGTATAAATATGCCAAGTCGGTTGCCGATGCTTCACAAGGGTGCGTCACCGATTTATAACTATTAAAATAATTTTTATGGCAGCTCTATCCGCCCTCCGCTCCCAATCTTTTTTGCCTTTGCTCCACCAGCAGCAAAAAAGGATTTCCGCTCAGGTCGGGCTGCAATGGAAAGATGTTTCAAAATCAATAACCGTGGGTAAAACCTATGTACAAATGAAAAACTATATTTATAATGAATAATACCTTATCAAAAATAGAAAATGAAGAAGCCAAACTGCCGGAAGCGATAGAGATTTCAGGTTCCAAAGCTGTTTTGGAGGCATTATTACAGGAAAATGTTACAACAATTTTCGGATATCCGGGTGGTGCTATTATGCCCATTTATGATGCTTTGTATGATTATTCAGAAAAACTGAAGCATATTCTGGTTCGCCACGAACAAGGTGCGATTCACGCTGCACAGGGCTTTGCCCGTACTTCAGGAAAAACGGGAGTGGTATTCGCTACAAGCGGTCCCGGTGCGACCAATTTAGTAACAGGTTTGGCCGATGCGATGATAGACAGCAACCCGATTGTCTGCATTACCGGTCAGGTGTTTGCCTCTTTACTGGGAACCGATGCCTTTCAGGAAACGGATGTAATTAACATTACAACGCCGGTTACCAAATGGAATTATCAGGTAACGGACGCAACAGAAATTCCTGAAGCCATTGCCAAAGCTTTTCATATCGCAAGCACAGGCCGCCCCGGTCCGGTCTTGATTGATATTACGAAAAACGCACAGCTGCAATTATTTGATTATAAAGGATATCAGAAATGCAGCCATATCAGAAGCTATCGCCCCGAACCTGAGATCAGAAATGAATATATTGAAAAGGCGGCAGAGCTCATCAATCAGGCAAAAAAGCCATTTGTATTGTTTGGGCAGGGCGTTATTTTAGGAAAAGCGGAGGAGGAATTCAAAACTTTTATTGAGAAGGTCAATCTTCCCGCTGCAGCTACAGTAATGGGATTGAGCGCCCTTCCCACTCATCACAAATTACATGTCGGAATGTTAGGGATGCACGGAAACTACGCGCCCAACGTGATGACCAACGAATGTGATGTCCTGATCGCAGTCGGAATGCGTTTCGATGATCGCGTTACGGGTCGTTTAGATAAATATGCAAAGCAGGCGAAGGTCATTCATCTTGATATTGACCCCGCTGAAATTGATAAAAATGTGAAAACTACGGTTCCTGTTTGGGGAAACTGTAAAAAAACACTTCCACTTTTAACTGCTTTATTGAAAAATAATGACCACTCCGAATGGGTTGAGAAATTCCGCGAACTGGAAAAAGAGGAAATCAAAGAAGTCATTCAGGATGAATTAAATCCAACAACAGAAGTCATGACGATGGGCGAGGTGATCAAAGTATTGAACGAGTTGACCCAAGGTGATGCAATTATTACAACAGACGTCGGTCAGCATCAGATGGTTGCCTGCCGGTACGCGCATTTCAATTCTTCTCAATCCAGTGTAACATCGGGAGGTTTAGGAACAATGGGATTCGGTTTACCTGCCGCCATTGGAGCATGGTATGGGGCTCCTGAAAAAACCGTAGTTGCAATCATTGGTGATGGTGGATTTCAGATGACGCTGCAGGAATTGGGAACCATTATGCAGTTCGGAGCCAAAGTTAAAATTATGATTCTTAACAATGAGTTTTTAGGAATGGTAAGACAGTGGCAACAGCTTTTCCATGACAGACGCTATTCTTTCGTGAATATCACAAGTCCCGATTTTGTGGCTGTAGCAAAAGGATATTATATCGACGGGCAGAAAATTTCTGAAAGGGAAGACCTGAAAACAGCATTAGAGACCATGCTGAATCACGATGATGCCTATCTTCTGGAAGTAATGGTGGGAAAAGAAAATAACGTATTTCCTATGGTAGCTCAGGGAACTTCCGTTTCTGAAATTCGTTTAAAATAAATTTTCAACAACATCCTGAAAATACGATTTAAAATAGGATAGGATGAAAATCCTATCAATAACATTATAAGCAATGCAAAACCCAGAGGGTTGAATATCAGTAGCCATAGGTGAAACCTATGGTATATAGCATCAACCGCCAATAAAACCCGAAGGGTTTAATAACAATTTGATAACGGCATTTGGAAAAACAAAACAATGGAAAAACAGGAATTTACCATCACCTTATATACAGAAAATTCTGTGGGATTAATCGGCAGAATATCAGGGATCTTTTCACGGAGAAAGATCAATATAGAAAGTCTGAACACTTCACCTTCCGAGGTTGAAGGAATTCACCGCTTCACGATAGTCATTCACGAAAGTGAGGAAGTGGTAAGGAAGCTTTGTCGCCAGTTGGAAAAGCAGATCGATATTCTGAAAGCTTACTTCAATACTGATGACGAAATCGTGTGGCAGGAGCAGGCACTTTATAAAGTTCCCGCGAATGTAGTGACCGAAAAAGTATATGTGGAAAGACTCCTCCGTCAGTACGGAGCTTCTACAGTGGTGATCCGCCAGGATTACATCGTTTTTGAAACTGCGGGACATCGTGAAGAAATCGACCGACTGACTGAAGAACTCAACAAATACGGTCTCATCGAATTTGTAAGAGGAGCAAGGATCGCTATTATTAAAGACAGCGCAGGCATCCACGAAAAAGTTCTTGAATTTGAAAAAAAAGAACCCTCCCACGAAATCGTAGAAAACGAGTACCTCGATCAGCAGGACAACGTTTTCACGATGTAGTTTTCAAATAAACAAATTAAAAATTAAACAAAATATTAATCAAGAAAAGCAATACAGGACTATTTTTTATCTGATGCTTTTTACATTTTACTAAAAATATGGCAAATTATTTCAATACCTTATCACTAAGAGATCAGTTACACCAGTTAGGACAGGCAGAATTCATGGATAGCGCAGAGTTTTCAGATGGCGTTTCCGCATTGAAAGGAAAGAAAATCGTAGTGGTAGGATGTGGTGCACAAGGTCTTAATCAAGGTTTAAATCTTAGAGACAGCGGACTGGATGTTTCCTACACCTTGCGTCAGGAAGCTATCGATCAGAAGAGAGATTCCTGGAAAAATGCAACTGAAAATAATTTCAAAGTAGGAACCTATGAAGAATTGATTCCTACCGCGGATCTGGTGATCAATTTAACTCCCGACAAACAGCATACCTCTGTGATCAACGCCGTTCAGCCTTTAATGAAAGAAGGTGCCACTTTATCTTATTCTCACGGATTCAATATCGTGGAAGAAGGAATGCAGATCCGTGAAGATCTTACCGTGATTATGGTTGCTCCAAAATGTCCCGGTTCTGAGGTTCGTGCGGAATATCTTCGTGGTTTCGGGGTTCCCACTTTGATTGCCGTTCATCCTGAAAATGATCCTCAGGGAAAAGGCTGGGCAGAAGCAAAAGCGTATTGCGTGGGAACGGGCGGTCACAAAGCAGGTGTTTTAAAATCATCTTTCGTAGCCGAAGTAAAGTCCGATTTAATGGGTGAACAAACCATTTTGTGTGGACTTTTACAAACGGGTTCTATTCTTTCATTCGATAAAATGGTGGAAAAAGGAGTTGAGGCAGGCTATGCCTCAAAATTGGTACAATATGGTGTTGAGGTGATCACCGAAGCCTTAAAACACGGTGGTGTAAGCGGAATGCTCGACCGGCTTTCGAATCCTGCAAAGCTGAAAGCATTCGAGTTGTCAGAGGAATTGAAAGAAATTATGCGACCGCTTTTCCAAAAACATCAGGATGATATTATTTCGGGCGAATTCTCGAAAACCATGATGGAAGACTGGGCCAATGGGGACGCTAATCTTTTGAAATGGCGAGCAGAAACAGGTGAAACGGCTTTCGAAAAAACTCCGGCGGGCGATGTGAAAATTGATGAACAGGAATATTTTGACAATTATCTTTTGATGTCAGCATTCATCAGAGCAGGTGTTGAACTGGCCTTTGAAACTATGGTGGAAGCAGGAATTAAACCTGAATCTGCATATTATGAGTCGCTTCACGAAACGCCTTTGATTGCCAATACAATCGCCAGAAAAAAACTTTTCGAGATGAATCGTGTGATTTCCGACACTGCAGAATATGGCTGCTATCTTTTCGATCAGGCTTGCAAGCCTTTGTTGGCAGATTTTATGAAATCAGTGGATACAGATTGGGTTGGAAAAGACTTTAACGAAGGCAAAAATGGGTCGGTTGACAATGCTCAGTTGGTTCATGTGAACGATATTCTGAGAAATCATCCTGTAGAAGTGGTTGGCAGAAAACTGCGTCAGGCAATGACCGCGATGAAATCGATTAAAACAGTGTAAAGAATGATTTGGGCAGCTTTATCCGCCTTCCGCTCCCGCTTTTTTGTCATTGTGAACGAAATGAGGTCATCAGTTGAATGCTCAACCGCTCGCAATGCCAAAAAGAGCTCCGCTCAAGTCGGGCTGCAGATTTCGGCGTAAAATAAAAAGCCAATATTTAATATCATATCTGTTATTTATTAGAAATCTGTCTGATTTTTAATGAAATAGAGGAATAATCATTAAAATTAATTCAAATGGCTCCCTTTAGGGACGTGGCACCCCATTTGAATTAATTTTATAATCTTATCATAAAGTGAAGCAGCTTAGTGAAACCTAAAGAAACAATGGAATAAAAAACGGATCCGTTTCAAAACTTGGAGAGAAATTGTTTAGATGTATTTTTTGCCACGAATGCGCGAATATTTTATGTCACAAAGATGGTGCAGATTACAGATGTTATCGTTGATTTTCTTTGCTTCACCTTTCCGGTTTTTTATCAATAGAACGGCTTGGTGAGACTTAAAACGGGAGTTGTCAAAAAACTTGGTGGGGCTTCGTGTTCAATATGTAAAGTGTAAGGAAAAGAATCCGCTTCATTTGCAAAATCTGCGAGAGCAAAAAATTTCATCTTACATGATCTAAACTTTTTTGCCTGGTTCCCAACTTTTGTACTTGATCCTAAAAAAAATGTGGTTTCCGTGTTTAAAAAAAAATCCTAGAAATGTCAAATTCAATCCTAAAAATTTCAAACCTGAATTTTCGTTACGATAAACCCATTTTCAATGATTTCAATTGGGAAATAGCTCCGGGAGAATACTGGATGTTAGGTGGATTAAGCGGAAGCGGAAAAACAACGTTAGCCAAAATTATTTCGGGAGAAATTAAAAATTATGAGGGAGACGTTGAGGTTAGCTTTAATGAAAATTCAGCATTGCCGAAGAAAGTGATGTATGTTTCCAATTGGTTTCAGTTCAGCAATCTGGAAGGCGACCGCAATTTTTATTATCAGCAGCGGTATAATCAACAGGCAAAAAATGATACGTTAACCGTTTTTGCAGAGCTCAATCATTTTGGAAAAGAAGAAGATTTGAATTTTGAGACTTTAGAGCCGTATTTAAAACCGTTTGGCTTTGAAAATTTTAAAAATCAGCAGCTCATTGAATTATCAAGTGGTGAGCACAAAAAATTACAATTGCTGAAAGCCCTTTGGCTGAAACCTCAGATTTTGATGATCGATCAACCATATACAGGGTTGGATGTGAAATCGAGGCAGTTTCTGAATCAGGCTTTGGAAGATTTTATGAAGGAAAATATAACATTAATCTTAATCAGTAATGACGACGAATATCCGGAAATCGTTCAGTATTTTGTAGAAATAGAAAACGGAAAACTCCTTCACCGGAACTCTCCGAAAGAATTTTCTAAAGGAGAGGAAAGAACGCCGAAACCACTGCCTTTTTTCCTTAAAAATAATCAGGAAAATGAAGGCGAAAATCTTATCAGATTAAACAATATCAATATTTCTTACGGCGAAAAACAGGTTTTACGAAATATTGATTGGGAAGTAAACTCCGGAGAACAGTGGTTGTTGCAGGGGCATAACGGTTCGGGTAAATCAACATTATTAAGTCTGCTCAATGGAGATCATCCACAGGCGTATGCGAACGAAATCTATCTTTTCGGACAGAAACGGGGAAGTGGAGAAAGTATTTGGGACATTAAAGAAAAAATTGGCATGATTTCCCCGGAATTGCATTGGTATTTTGATATGAATGCGAATGTGGGACAAACCATCGCTTCCGGCTTTTTTGATTCGATGAGTCTGTATCAGAAACTGAGCTTTGATCAGCACCAGCAGTTGGAACAGATTCTTTTTTTCTTCGATTTAAAAGAGGTTAAAAACAAAAAACTGCATACACTGCCCTTAGGTAAACAAAGATTGGCATTGCTTGCGAGAACTTTAATAAAAAAACCGAAACTTCTGATTCTGGATGAACCCTGTCAGGGAATGGATGGCGAGCAGACCCAATATTTTAATCAGGTGATTGATGATCTGGCAAATCAGGGACAATCCTTGATTTATGTAGGACATTTTGAATCCCAATTACCCCAAAAATTAAGCCATAAACTCGTTCTGGAAAACGGTCGCACAACAATTAAAACTAAAATAAAAGAACACATACTATAAATGAAGATAAACAAAACACTTAATTTACCTGCTTTGGAAGCGGTAAAAACAGCCAGAAAAAGTATAGAAAATGTGGTGAATTATACACCACTGCAATATAATGCCCGATTATCAGAACAGTTTGGAGCGAATATTTTTCTGAAAAGAGAAGATTTACAGCCTGTCAGATCCTATAAATTAAGAGGCGCTTACAACAAGATCAAAAGTCTTTTCAATGAAGGCAAAATTTCAGACGGAATTGTATGTGCAAGTGCAGGAAATCACGCACAGGGAGTTGCTTTTTCATGCAAACAGCTTCGGATCAAAGGGACGATTTTTATGCCTGTAACGACTCCAAAGCAGAAGCTTGAACAGGTGGAAATGTTTGGAGGAACGTATGCTGAAATAAGATTGGTGGGAGATACTTTTGATGCATCAAAAAAAGCGGCTTTCGATTTTGCTGAAACTTCAGGCGCAGCGTTTATCCATCCTTTTGATGATGTTCAGATCATTGAAGGGCAGGCGACTTTGGCTTTGGAAATTTTAGAACAGCAAAAAGAAAAATCAGACTATATTTTCATTCCGATTGGTGGCGGTGGTTTAGCATCAGGAATTGCGACGGTTTTTAAAGAATTATCCAAAGAAACCCAACTGATTGGAGTTGAGCCGAAGGGAGCTCCTTCCATGAAAACATCTATTCACAACGGTGTTAATACGGAACTCTCTGAAATTGATGGTTTTGTGGATGGTGCAGCCGTTAAAAGAGTAGGCGACCTGAATTTTGAAATTTGCAGAAATGTGCTTTCTGACTGTATTTCTGTGGATGAAGGGAAAGTGTGTGATACCATTCTTCAGCTCTATAATAAAGAAGCAATTGTTCTGGAGCCGGCGGGTGCTCTGTCTATTTCAGCATTGGAGCAGTATAGAGATCAGATCAAAGATAAAAATGTAGTCTGCATTGTGAGTGGCAGCAATAATGACATCACCAGAATGGAGGAAATTAAAGAAAGAGCCTTGCTGTACAAAGGTTTCAAGCACTATTTTATGGTGAAATTTCCACAGCGTCCGGGCGCTTTGAAGGATTTTGTATTGTATGTATTGGGAGCCGATGATGACATCACACATTTTGAATATACCAAGAAAAATTCAAGGGAAACCGCTTTGGCTATTGTCGGAATAGAGCTTTCCAATCCAAATGATTTTGAAGGATTAAAACAGAGAATGCAGAATCTTGGCTATTTTGAATCATATCTTAATGACAATCCCGATGTGCTGAATATGTTGGTCTGAACCCCTTGAACAGACTATGAATCTTCAATGGGGCTGAAAGAGAGAAGCTCGATATTTTTTCTGCCAATCTACCCAATAGAGCTATAACATATATTATTACATTGCTACATTATTACATTGCTACATTATTACATTGCTACATTGCTACATTGCTACATTGCTACATTGCTACATTGCTACATTGCTACATTGTTATATTGCTACATTATAAATAAAAACAGTTCGATATTTATCGAACTGTTTTTATTTATACAATTATTTTTTTTGCTTTAAAGATAAATTATCCAGATAAACAGCCTGATGTACACCATTTAACAGGACTTTCAATCCTAAGCTTGAATCTTTCTTCAACGTAACGGTTACCGTTTTCTTCTCTTTTGTGATCTTCGCTGGTTTTGCGATAGAAACAAATGATTTGGTATCAGAAGGATTATTTACGGTAAACAGCTCTAATGAAGTTTCTCCACCGTTATCCGAAATGTCAAAAGAAAGGGTGTAGGTTCCTGCTTTAATTTTCGGAGTTACCAGATACATATTTTCTCCGGGATTGGTCATCGAATAAAAGATGATTTTTTTGTCGCTTGCATACAGCATAGCTTTTCCCGGATGTGCTGTCCAGCAATTGTTGATATCTTTCCAGGTATCAAAGTTCTCTGTAAGAGTAGTTACCGTTTTGCACTGTGCATTGACTGTTAAAAATCCTCCGAAAACAGCTATTCCTGCCAATATGATTTTTTTCATTATGGTTATTTAAATATTATCAGGTAAAAATAACTAAAAATGATGATACATAAAAGGTGATATTTAATACGTTTTAGTTTTTAGGGCACTGATCATATACTTCCGATCAAAATAAAGAAAGAGGCTGGATGAGCCTTAAAGCGGTCAATTATAAAAAAACTTTGTGTTTAGTTCACTTTATTTTCTCTGGTTCTTCAGAATATAATTATTATCTAATTTAATACTTAAATCCTTATGTAAATTTAAAGGCTCTCTGTGTTCAAATAATGAACAAATTCAACAAGGCTGTCATTTGCTGAATAAAACGCCGTTTCGACCGAAAATATTTGAAAATGAGAGGTAAAGATTTAGCGGGATCCGTTTCAAAACTTTGGGAGAAATTGTTTAGATGTATTTTTTGCCACGAATGCGCGAATATTTTATGTCCCAAAGATGGCACAGATTTTCAACAGATGATATCGGTGATTTTCTTTGCTTCACCTTTCCGGTTTTTTATCAATAGAACGGCTTGGTGATACTTAAAACGGGAGTTATCAAAAAACTTGGTGGGGCTTTGTGTTCAATATGTAAAGTGTAAGGAAAAGAATCCGCTTCATTTGCAAAATCTGCGAGAGCAAAAAATTTCACCTTACATGATCTAAACTTTTTGCCTGGTCCCCAAATTTTGTACTTAATCCATTTAGCGATCGATAGCGTTAAAAAGAAAACGGAGAATAACAGTAGCGGTACTTTTCATGTTTAAATTAACTCAACTTTTTCGTTAGCCTCCAGATTCTGATCCGGATATCGCTTAGTTCCCTATTCAGCAAGCAACCCCAACCATAACAGGTCGGGGTCGTTTGTCATCAGGGGCGATAACGTTAAAAAGAGGGAAAACAGCAATGTAAAATGTCAAGTAATACACCGTGTATTTTTTATCGTTATGCCTTAGTTTACACTATGATGATGGTCAGGGACTAGAGGGAGTTGCCCTGATTGGGGTTACGAGGATCAGAATCCTCATTAAGTATCAGTTAGCATTTTTGTTTTGAGTCTCATGCAGAACGTTCACTTTTACGCTGAGTTTTTGATATCGTTGAAATATCGTAAATTCAGGTGCTTTTAAAATAGGGAACGGACCCATAAGTAGATCTGTTTTCTTCATAATGCTGTACATTTTAATCTTAGTGTTTTCAGAATTTTATCTCTTCCTTTCAAAGTGACATATACCAATTTGGAAGCCGTTGATGATTTCTTTTGCAAAGGTGCAAGGTTCTATCTATAGATGTACTACTACAATAATACTTCATTTTGTTTTTAATTGAAAATCAGTATTTTAGAAGTCGTTTGTTGCATTATTGACGTAAGTTTTGTAAAAGTTTATTGTATAAATGTGAAATTAAAACTTGGTATAACTAATGATTTTTCTAAATTTGGATGATAAAAAATAAGCAAATGTTCCCACGTCAGACCCTTACCAAATTGGCAGTAATTTTTTTTCTGCTGATACTCAGCAGCTATAAAAGCCAGGATTACTCTTTTTTTCCCGAAACCGTAAAACAAACCGCTGAATATTACGATAGGGGAGAACAGGTGAAGGCTATGGAGTATAACTTTAATGCCCTGGCCCGGTATAAAAAAGAGAAGGACAAGGAAGGGATGTCAACAGTTTATCTTAACATTGGTTTTTTAACCTTTTCCTATAATCAGCTTACTGAAAGTATCGGCTATCTGGATAAGGCTAAAGAACAAATCAGGGAATCGGGGTCCGATGATCCCTTATTGCAGGCGAGATTATACAGTGAGTATGCAAAAAACTATTCACGTCTGGGGATGGTAAGCAGATCCAATCTTACTTTCGATAAGGCAATCGCTTATGCTGAGAAGGTGACTAACGAAAAACAGAGGGATTATATGCTGTTTTATTGCTATATATGGAAAAGGGTCAATTTTCTGAGTGATAAAGATTCTCTGAAAAGTATAGACCGCAAGGTAGTGAATATTATGCCGGGAGGAATTACCTATACCAAAATGGCAGATTATTTTATAGAAGATAAAGCGAATCTTGATTCTGCCCGTTTCTATCTCGATAAGGCAATGCAGGCACCGGATAAAGATATGATAGGGGTAAAGGCGATGACTTTATTCAGCTACGGAAACCTCTACAATGCTTTACAGGAAAACGAAAAATCTTCCCACTACTACCTTCAGGCGCTGGAGCTTTTCAAAAAGGTAAAGCTTAAAAACCAGATCCGGGCAGTATATGATTCTTTGGCGGCGCATTACAGCAGAGCCGGAGATGCAGCCTCCTCAAAGCTTTATCTTGAAAAATATAAGATAATCAATGATAGTATTAAAAGGGAAGAAAAGCTGGCTGTTGACCGGGTTGTGGATAATCTTTCAAAAGAAGATGCTCTTGACGCTAAAAAAGATCGTTATACCGCATACTTTGTTATAGTGGCTCTTATTATAGTCTTTGGGCTTTTTATGTATATAAGAGGGCGCATCAATCTTTTAAAACATCTGGAAAAAGACAGATTGCTTGAAGAGAAAACCCTGAGAGTGCTTAAACTTGAAAAACAGACCAGCCATTCATTTGATAAGGTCGCAGAAATGGCCAAAAATAATGACCCTTTTTTTCTTGTACGATTCAAAGAAGTATATCCTGAGTTTTATGAGAATTTACTGCAGAAATACCCATTCCTTACAGACAATGATATCCGGTTGTGTGCTTATATTCGTCTGAACCTTAGTAATAAAGAGATCGCTACTTTTAAAAACCTGACCGTGAGAAGCGTTGAAACTACAAAATACCGTCTGAAGAAGAAACTGGGTCTGGATGCAGATTCTAATCTGAATACCTGGATCAGTGAACTGTAAAAAAGGGGCAATACTATTGCCCCCTTCCTTCTAAACACATTTTCAAAACACTAATCATGAAAAAAAAGATCCTACGAGCTATTCTGTGTTTCCAGATGAGATTTACAAAGTCTTCTTATATCTTTTCAGGTTTGTAAACTTGATCTTTTTTTCTTCAGAATACCGGTTTTGGCAGGTTTTCTGAATTGCAATAAAAATAAAGATAGTATGGATGAGTAAAGGTTTTTCCTATCTTTCGCTGACAAAGCTCGTTCAATTCAGTCTCATCTGCGTTACTACAAATCTACGTCAAAGTATGAAGTTGTTTATTTTTAGCAGTTTACATTTTTTTTACTGTGCTTTTGTAGTAATGAGTATTTCTCTTTCTTGCGGACTGATCTGCAAAGACAGCCCCTTGAGGAAAGGTAATTAAGCGGTTATTGTTGAAATATCCCAGCTTCCTCCAATGGATTCGAGTCATTTTGAATCAATTAAAATATTGGTGCATTCGTGGCCATAGTATGCAGCCTTCAATTTTATCTTCGATAAAATCCTTGCGCCTTAAAAACATAGAGTATTAAAAAATATCTTTGCGTCTTTGCGAAAAACCAACAAAGACAGTATCATCTGTAAAACTTGTATCATCTGTGGGGAATAAAATATTCGTGCATTCGTGGCCATAATTTCTGCAGGCTCTTTTCCTATTCCTGAAGTAGCTCCGACTACGATTGCTCTTTTCATGGTTTCTCTTTTATCCGCTAGTATATGCCAGGATCTGAATGCCTGCCCATCGGACAAATATACAAAATCGTAATCAGGGAAATGCTTTCCGATTCGTCCAGTGGTAAAACGGATAAAAATAGTCCGGGATGGTATCCAACATGAAAGAGCAGGATGCTGTACCTCTCTAAAATCTATATTTTTATTTTTGTTAATTCGTTTAATTAAAATAAATTCAGAATTTACTGAAAAAGACTATGAAATTTCGCAATATATCTCCTTTTGTACTCACCTTGTTTATTGTTCTCGGATCTTCTTCATTGAAAAGTCAGGATAAATTTCCGGACGGAACCGTTATTCCAAAATGGTTTAAAGAAAATAAACCTACAGACATCAATAAATTAGGAAAAAAATACATAATCACTGACTTCGGAATAAAAAACGACAGTACTGTCCTTCAGACTAAACAGCTTCAGGCGGTTATTGATAACGCTTCAAAAAATGGAGGCGGAGTCGTGGTTGTGCCGAAAGGAACTTTTTTAATCAGTTCAGTTTTCTTTAAACAGGGAACCCATTTATACTTGGAAAATGGAGCAAAATTAAAAGGAAGCGATGATATCAACGATTTTCCGGTAGTGACCACAAGAATGGAAGGTCAGACCGTAAAATATTTCCCTGCTTTGATTAATGCAGACGGGCTGAATGGTTTTACCATTTCAGGAAAAGGAATATTGGACGGAAACGGACTTCGTTTTTGGAAGTCATTCTGGAAAAGACGCGAATGGAATCCTAAATGTACCAATATGGATGAAATGAGACCGAGAATTATCTACGTTTCCAATTCAAAAAATGTACAGATTGAAGGCATTACGGTAAAAAATTCACCGTTCTGGAGTACGCATTATTATAAAAGCGAATTTGTAAAATTATTAAACTTAACCATTTTAGCGCCGAAAGAACCTGTAAAAGCGCCTAGCACAGATGCCATCGACATTGACGCCTGTACCAACTTCCTGGTGAAAAACTGCTATATGTCCGTAAATGACGATGCGATTGCTCTAAAAGGTGGAAAAGGTCCAAAATCAGATTCTGCGCCTGAAAATGGGGAGAACAGAAACATTATAATAGAAGATAATAACTTTGGATTCTGCCATTCTGCCTTAACTTGCGGAAGTGAATCAATTCATAATTATAACATCATTTTCAGAAATTCTACGGTGAAGGATGCCTCAAGGTTGCTGCATTTGAAAATGCGTCCTGACACGCCTCAGCATTACGAATATATCACACTGGATAATATTAGAGGCAATGTAAAAACCTTCTTATATGTGAAAGGCTGGAACCAGTTTTTTGATCTAAAAGGGGAAGCAAAACCGAAAGCGGGATTAGCGAATAATATTACCTTAAAAAATATGGATATCAGCTGTGAAACAGCATTTTCCGTAGAAAAATCCGATTTGTATGCATTGAGAGATTTTACTTTTGAAAATCTGAAAATCAAAGCATTGAAGCCTGAAGAACAGAACCTGAGTGCGATTCAGAATCTGAAGCAAAAGAATGTAAAAGTGACTCAGGTGGCTTCTTTAAGTCAGACCTACGATAAAAAAGACGACTCTGATATTGCTGCAAAATGAGTTTTTTTTCCAAAATATCTTTTTTGCTGTGTATATGCTCACAACTCCTGTATTCCCAATCTAAGGAAATCCAATTCCTGAGCGGGAAGGATGCCGAACATACAAAAGAGTGGGATTTTTGGATCAACGGCGGACGGAAATCGGGTGTTTGGAGCAAAATTCACGTACCTTCACAATGGGAGCAGCAGGGTTTTGGCTCTTACAATTACGGTCGGGATTATGTAACCTACGGTAAAAACTTCAAGTTTCACGACGAAACAGGTTTATACAAACATAAATTCACCATTCCAAATTCCTGGAAAGGTAAAACCATCAACATCATTTTTGAAGGTTCGATGACCGATACCGAAGTGAAGATCAACGGAAAATTAGCTGGAGAAATACACCAAGGCGCTTTTTATGAATTTAAATATGATATTTCAGATAAAATTCAATTTGGAAAAGAGAATATTCTTGAAGTAAAAGTCTCCAAAATGTCGGCAGATAAATCGGTCAATAATGCAGAACGTCTTGCCGATTACTGGATTTTAGGTGGGATTTTCCGCCCGGTTTATCTGGAAGCGAGCCCGAAAGAGCATATTTCCTCAACTTCTATTGATGCCAAAGCAGACGGAACTTTTCGTTCAAATATTCATTTAAAAGGAATTAATTCAGTTAATAATCTAAAAGTTGAATTATTCGACGCTAACAATAATTTAGTAGGTGAGTCTCAGCTTAAAATTGAGAAAGGAGATACCTTAAAGCAGGTTCAATTCAATCTTAAAAATCCAAAACTCTGGACAGCCGAAACACCGAATTTGTATAAAGCAAAATTCAGCTTACATAAAAACAAAAAAAATATCTTCCACACGCAAGAGAAATTTGGTTTCAGAACCATTGAAATCCGCAAAGGCGATGGGATTTTCATCAACGGAACCAAGATTAAAATGAAAGGAATCAACCGGCATGTATGGTGGCCGGAAACAGGTCGAGCGGTTACTGAAAATATAGATTTGATGGATGTTCAGCTCATCAAAGAAATGAATATGAATGCCGTTAGATGCTCTCATTATCCACCAAATAAATCGTTTTTAAAAATTTGTGATTCGCTGGGTTTATATGTTTTGGATGAACTGGCGGGATGGCAAAAAAAATATGATAAGGAAGTGGGGAAAAAGCTTGTAAAAGAAATGGTTACGCGAGATGCCAATCATCCTTCCATTATCTTTTGGAGCAACGGAAACGAAGGCGGACATAATTTCAGTCTGGATGCAGAATTCGGAAAATACGACTTGTCAAATCGTCCCGTGATTCACGCGCATCACAAGCCGGGAAATGCTTTCAACGGCATCGACTGCAATCATTACGAAGATTATTACAGCACAAAAAAGATCCTTGAAGGTGAGAATATTTATATGCCGACCGAATTTTTACACGCTCAGGATGATGGTGGCGGCGGAACTTCTCTTGCCGATTACTGGGAATTGCACTGGAATTCCAAAAAAGGAGCGGGTGGATTTCTTTGGGCTTTTGTGGATGAAGGTTTGGTGCGAACGGATTTCAATAATCAAATCGATGTCAACGCCATCAACGCGCCTGATGGTGTTTTGGGACCGCATCGTGAAAAAGAAGGGAGTTTTTATGCCATTCGTGAAATTTACAGTCCTGTAAAAATTGACTTGAAAACACTTCCAGATGATTTTAACGGAAATATTCCTGTTGAAAACCGCTATCATTTTACGAATTTAAAAGATTGTCAGTTTGAATGGAAATTAGTTAAGTTTAAAACGCTATTTTCCTCAGAATCCGGATTTGATATTATTAAAAGTGGAAAAGCGGAATCCCCCAATATCAATCCTACGGAAAAAAGAAATATCATTGTAAATCTTCCAGCCAATTGGAAAGAAAATGAGGCTTTATTACTGACCGCAACAGATTCTTTCGGAAAGGAAATCTACACTTGGACTTGGAAAATCAAATCAAATGATGAGATATCAAAACAGTTCTTACAATCTTTAAATAAAGAATTTCCAGTTTCTGTAGCTGAAAATGAGACTGAATTCATTTTAAAATCAGATGAGAAGGAATTTGCTATCGGTAAAAAAGATGGACTTTTAAAATCTGTCATTGTCGATAAAAAAGGCAAAAAAATGACTTTCAAAAACGGGCCGGTTTTCGTGAATGGAACAATGGAATTATCTTCTATTAAATCTTTTACAGAAGGTCAATATCAAAACATAGAAGTCACTTATAAAAACGGAAATAAAATCATTTGGAAACTGAATCCAAATGGAATTTTAGAATTAAATTATGAATATTCGCTTTCGGGTGATTATCAGTTTTCAGGTGTAAGTTTTGACTATCCTGAAAATTATGTGATCAATGCAAAATGGCTCGGAAAAGGACCTTATCACGTTTGGAAAAACCGTTTGCAGGGGCAGACCTATAATCTATGGCAGAATTTAAAAAACTCAACAAGAACCGGACAGTCACCATGGATCTATCCTGAATTTAAAGGCTATTTCGATGAGGTGTCCTGGCTGCAACTCGATACCGCTGAAGGAAAAATAACAGTCGGAACAAAAGAGGAAAAAATGTTCGTGAGATTGTTTGATTTTTATGGAATTTACGGAGCCGAAGGTTATCCGAAATTGCCAAGCGGAAACATTTCGTTTTTGGATACAATTCCGCCATTGGGAACTGTTCTCGCATTTAACATTAACGATAAAACGGAATCTTTAGGACCGGAGAGCGAACTCAATCATCTGAACGGAACATTTAAGAGAACCCTGTATTTCTATTTTGGCTTACCGAATTTAGGCGATGAAAATAAACAATTCACAATGCCCAAAGAAAATATTTTAACAGATTAAAATGAAGAAAGAATTATCACTTTTAGTACTATTTATCTGTTCATTATATTTTGGACAGCAAACCAGCTTTAAATTTGACTTTGGCGGAGACAGAGTGGAAAATGGTTTTATACCAATCACTGCAACTTCAAAATTTGACAGAAAAATAGGTTACGGATTTATGGATATTTCGGGTTTGAAATCTATTGACAGAGGCGGAAATGCTTTGACGGGAGATTTTATCACAAGCGACAAGCCTTTCTATTTTTCGGTGGTCATTCCTGAAGGAAATTATGATGTTAAAATGAATCTGGGCGACACAAAAGGAAGTTCGGAAACTACGGTTCGCGTAGAAAACCGCCGTCTGATGCTGAATGATGTAAAAACCAAACAGGATGAAATTCTTGAAAAAACAATCACGGTTCATGTCAAAGACAGTATTATCCGAAATCAAAAAGGAGAACAAATTGGTATTGTCAAATTGAAGCCCAGAGAAACGAAATATTTACATTGGGATAATTTGCTGACGATTGAATTTAATGATAAAGCACCGAAAGTGTGTTCCATCATCATTCAGCCTAACAAAACAGCGAAAACCGTTTACCTGACGGGAGATTCAACGGTGGTGGATGCGCAGTACGAACCTTGGGCTTCCTGGGGGCAGATGCTGCCGTATTTTTTTGTTCCTAGTGAAGTGGTGATTGCCAATTATGCTGAAAGCGGTGAAACTTTAAAAGCCTTTGAAGACCGCCACAGAATCGATAAAATCTGGAATAAAATAAAACCCGGTGATTATCTTTTTATTCAGTTCGGGCATAACGATCAGAAATATGGCAACAGCGAAAAATCGGGATACCGAAAGAGATTGAAAGAATGGATTCAAAAGGCAAAACAGCTGGGAGCAACTCCTGTATTGGTCACTTCCATGAACCGCAGGGTTTTTGATGAAAATAATAAAATCGTCAATACTTTGGATGATTTCCCTGAAGCCATGCGCGAAATAGCGAAACAAGAGAGTATTTATTTAATCGATTTAAATGCATTAAGCAAAACCTTATTGGAAGCAATGGGACCTGAAGCGGCGAAAAAGGCATTTGTCTATTATCCTGCCAATTCTTACCCGAATCAATCCAAGGCTCTGGCGGATGATACTCATTTTAATGCGTATGGCGCTTACGAACTGGCGCAATGCGTCGTAAAATCCATTGTAGATCAGAATCTGCCTTTGAAGAAATTTATTTCAAGAAATTATAAAAGTTTTAACCCCAATAACCCCGATGATGTCACAAAATTCCACTGGCCGGAAAGTATTTTTATGGAATCTTTAAAACCGGATGGAAATTAATGTAAAGGGATCAATAAAAATCTTTGGTTTTTTAAACTAATGTGTTCTTCTAAGCATTCGAATCACAAACTTAAAAATAACTAATGTATTAAACTTTTGTGGTTGAAATTAAAAGTAAAGTAATGAAAATTAAAAATATAGTCAGTTTAAGTATTATCTGTTTTACGTTCGGAAATCTTTCCGCACAAAATCCGTGGCCAAAAGAGACGAACACCGCCCAGCCTTGGACGCGCTGGTGGTGGATGGGAAGTGCTGTTGATGAAAAAGGATTAGATAAGCAATTAACAACTCTTTCGAAAGCAGGTTTTGGAGGTGTTGAAATTGTTCCGATCTATGGCGCCAAAGGTTTTGAGAACCGATATCTAAATTATCTTTCTCCGGAATGGATGAAAATGCTGCAATTCACCACTACCAAAGCTAAAAGCCTGAATATGGGTGTTGACATGGCAGTCGGAACAGGCTGGCCGATTGGCGGACCTCAGGTGAGCGAGCAGGATGCGGCAACAAAAATGATTATTCAGACTTATACGATTCAGCCTAATGAAAAGTTTTCTGAAAAGATCGTTCTGAAAGATGAAAAACAGAAAAATGTAAAAGCGGCAAAACTTGATATCGTTACCGCGTATAATGAAAAAAATGAAGCTGTTGTTATAACAGACAAAATTTCAGGTGACGGAACTTTAAACTGGAAACCAACTTCCGGAACATGGATGGTATATGCTGTTTTCATTGGCAAAACATTACAAAAAGTAAAACGCGCCGCACCGGGTGGAGATGGCTATACTTTAGACCATTTTTCACCGAATGCCACAAAGGATTATCTGAAAACGTTTGATAAGGCTTTTGGAAATTCCAATTACGGGATCCGGTCTTTCTTTAACGACAGTTATGAGGTGTACAATGCAGATTGGACAGCCGATTTTAAGGAAGAATTCAAGAAAAGGAGAGGGTATGATCTGAGTCCTTATATCAAATATTTGGTAAGTGACGAAGAAGGCGAAATTGCGGGAAGAGTAAAATCGGATTACCGGGAAACGATGAGCGAACTGATTTTACATCATTTCACTGAAAATTTCACCAATTGGGCACATTACAAAAATTCCAAGAATACCAATCAGGCACACGGTTCACCGGGAAATTTACTGGATTTATATGCTGCGGTGGATATTCCTGAATCTGAAACTTTCGGAAGTACAAAATTTGATATTCAGGGCTTGAAGAGAAATGTGGAAGACATTAATACAAAAGAAGTTCCCGATATCAATATGCTGAAATTTGCTTCTTCAGCAGCCAATATTACCGGAAAACCTTTGATTTCCAATGAATCTTTTACCTGGTTAACGGAGCATTTTAAAACATCCTGGTCACAGGTAAAACCCGAAGCTGAGCAGATTTTTCTTTCGGGAATCAACCATATTTTTTATCACGGAACAACGTATACTCCAGCTGATGTTCAGTTTCCGGGATGGCTGTTCTATGCGTCGACGAATTTCGTTCCTGAAAACAGTTTATGGCCCAATATTAAAGGACTCAATTCCTATATTGAAAGAACGCAGTCTGTTCTGCAAAGCGGAAAATCGGACAACGAAATCCTGATGTACTGGCCTGTTTACGATCAATGGGCGAGTCCAAAAGGAAAAGATATGGCTTTCAAAATTCATAATATTGAAAAATGGCTGCATCCGACTGCATTTTATGAAAATCTTGAGAAATTAGGAAAATCCGGATACTCTCTGGATATAATTTCTGATAAAATGATTGATGAGGCGAAATTGGATCATCAAAATATTCAGGTCTCAAAAGAAGGTGGCTCTTATCAGGTTTTAGTCGTTCCTCAATTGAATTTTCTGCCCGAATCTACTTTAAGAAATATCTTACGTCTGGCAGAAAACGGAGCTTCAATCATTTTTCAAAGTGAGCCGAGAGATATTCCGGGGAATTTTGAGGTTGAGAAAAGAAGAAATGAATTTCATGCTTTATGGAACAAAATTCAATTTAGTCAAAACGGAAATATAAAATCTGCAACGTTCGGAAAAGGAAAAATTCTATTGACTTCCGATGTTTCAAAAGGACTGGAATATTTAAAAATTGAAAGAGAAAAATTGACGGATACCGGATTGAAATTTGTCAGAAGACAGTTTGATGGCGGGAAGTTTTATTATATTGTCAATCATACTTCAAAAGAAATCAACCAATCAATTCCATTGAATTATTCTGGAAAGCAAATTGCTTTGATGAATCCTGAAAACGGAGATTTTGGAGTTACAACCGCGCAGAATAATTCAGTTAAAATTCAATTGAAATCTGGAGAATCTATTATTGTAAAAGTTTCGGAAAATGCTGATAATTTAATTCCAAAATGGAAATATATTGAAAAAACCGATGTTCCGATTGTGTTAAATCAACCTTGGAATTTAACGTTTAAAGAAGGCGGTCCCGAACTTCCGAAATCCCGAATTCTAAAGAAATTAGAACCGTGGACAAACTTTTCAGATGATGCTTTAACACAAAGTTTTTCAGGAACAGGAGTGTACACAACGACTCTTGATTTGAAGAATAAAAAAACAGATGATTATCAGTTAAAATTTGATAAATTGTACGAAAGTGCAAAAGTGATCGTTAATGGTCAGGATGCGGGAATGGTGTGGAGTCTTCCTTTTGAAATCAACATCGGAAAATACCTGAAAAAAGGAAAAAATACCATTCAGATTGAAGTTTGCAATTTGATGGCGAACAGAATTCGATATATGGATCAAAATAAAATCCAGTGGCGTAATTATCACGAAATCAATTTTGTAAATATTGATTATAAACCTTTTGATGCCTCCAGCTGGAAAGTGCAGCCTTCGGGTCTGGACGGAGAAATTCAGTTAATTCCATTGCATTATTCAAAATAAAATTGATTTGATTAAAATGTTAAAGATGATTAAATTATAGAAATACTTCGACAAGCTCAGTGTGACAACGCAAAATAGATCGTTTAGTATTAGAGATGTCAGGCTGAGCATGTCGAGGCCTTAACAAGAAAAATTATATATAAATAAAAAAATGAAACAAAATATCATAAAAACAATAACATTAGGAACCTTATTAACCTTTGGATTTTCCAATGCCCAAAACAAACCAAAAGTCGTTTTGGATAACTTCTTCAACAACGAGAAAAAAGCGGATAAAGAAACTGGAGAAATAAAATCGTGGCATTACACATGGAATGACACAACGAATGGCGGATTTTCTTTGCTGGGTGAAATCTTCACAAAGCAAGGAGCTGAAATCGCAACTTTGACGACTGCTCCTTCAAAAAAAGATTTAAAAAATGCCAACATCTACATCATCGTAGACCCGGATATTGATAAAGAGGCTTTCAGTGGAAAAGCAAATTTAATTGATCCGATAACGATTAAAAACTTGACAGAGTGGGTTAAAAACGGTGGCGTTTTAGTCTTGTTAAGCAACGACAATGGCAATTCTGAGTTTGTACATTTCAATCAATTGGCAGAAAAATTCGGAATTCATTTTAATGATGACAGCATTAATCGTGTTAAAGGAAGAGAATTCGAGCAAGGGAAAGTAATGGTTGCAGAAGGAAATCCTGTATTTTCTGCGCAAAAATTATACATGAAAGAAGTGAGTACGATGGAGGTTAAAGCTCCCGCAAAAACGATTTTGACGGCAGAAAACAAAAACATTGGTGCCGTTGCGAAAGTCGGAAAAGGTACTGTTTTCGCATTGGGAGATCCTTGGTGCTACAACGAATATATCGATGGCAAAAAGCTTCCCGCAGATTTTACCAATTTCCAGGGAACAGAGGAATGGGTAAAATGGTTATTGAAACAAGTTAAATAAACAATATTTGCGCAATCGGTTGAATTTTTTATCAGAAATATTTGGGCAGCTTAATCCGCCCTCCGTTCCCGCTTTTTTGTCTTCGCTTTGCTTCGTCAAAAAGAGCTCCACTCAGGTCGGGCTGCGAGAGATTCATTGGTTGAAATATGATTTCCTTGAAAAACGTAATAGTATCAATAGAAACGGGTTTTAAACCGTTTAAAAAAGATAAAGGTTCAAATTCGGCTTTAGCCAAAAAATTATTAAAGCAAGAAGAATTATGAAAATCAAATATATCTTCATTATATCAGCTATTTTTCTTTCTCAGGCATTTTCAGCCCAAAGACAAATGGAATATCTGAAAAGAGGAATCGTGGCTATTCCTGCAAAATCGGGTGTTTTTGTAAGCTGGCGTCTGCTCGGAACAGAAGCTCAGAATACCCATTTTGATGTGTATCGCACTGAAAATAACCAGACCAGGAAGCTGAATGAAAAACCATTGCTTAAGGAAACTCATTTTTTAGATGCAACAGCGGATAAAGGAAAAAACTACACCTATTTCATTAAATCCAATACGAATGATCAGAAAGTGGATCAGGATTTTGCACAATATACCGCCAATCAGAAGCCGTATCTCTCAATTCCTTTGAAAACCCCGGCAGGATATACGCCGAATGATGCTTCCATTGCTGATTTGGATGGCGATGGAGAGTACGAGATCATTCTTCATCAGACGGGAAGGTCAAAAGACAATAGTCAGAAAGGTGAGACCGATCCGCCAATTATTCAGGCTTATAAGCTGAATGGTCAGTTTTTATGGGAAATCAATTTAGGTAAAAATATAAGAGAAGGAGCGCATTATACGCAGTTTTTGGTCTACGACCTCGATCAGGACGGAAAAGCGGAAATCGTCATGAAAACTGCTGACGGAACCAAAGATGCAAAAGGGAAATTCATTGGAGATCCGACAAAAAATTACGTCAATGAAAACGGATTTATTCTTTCCGGCCCCGAATATCTGACGGTTTTTAATGGGGAAACAGGAGAAGAGATCACTACGGTTAATTATCAGGTTCCGAGGTTTGCAGGCAGTTTAAATCCGACCAATGAAGAGATGACCGAAACCTGGGGCGATGCCAAAGGAAACCGAATCGACCGTTTTTTAGGAGCGGTTGCCTATCTGGACGGCAAAAGACCCAGCGTGATTATGTCTAGAGGGTATTACACCAGAACAGCGATTGCCGCGTGGGATTTTAAAGATAAAAAACTGAGTCTTCGCTGGCTTTTCGACACGGAAAGTTCCGAAGAAAATAAAAAATACAGAGGTCAGGGAAATCATAACCTAAGCATTGCAGATGTCGATAACGACGGAAAAGACGAGATTATTTTCGGTGCGATGACGGTAGATGATAACGGAAAAGTGTTGAACAGCACAGGTTACGGTCACGGTGATGCATTACATGTTGGAGATCTGGATCCTTCAAATCCCGGATTGGAAATTTTTGATATTCAGGAGCGGTTTGATGATGCGGGAGCCCATTTCAGAGATGGAAAAACAGGAAAAGTGCTTTGGAAGTTACCTTCTTTAAACTACAGCAAAGACAGTAAATTTCAGGGGCCGGGAAGGGGATTGTCTTTAAATATCGATCCGCGTTATGAAGGTTCAGAATGTTGGGCTGCCGGAGCGGGAGTGAAGGGGCTTTACGATGCCAAAGGAAATAAAATTGCTGAAAAAACGCCCGCCTGTAATATGGGGATTTACTGGGACGGTGATTTTTTAAGTGAAATTTTGGATGGAACAACGGTTTCAAAATGGGACTGGAAAAATTCAAAATCCAATGTCGTTCTTGAAACAAAAGATTTCCAGTGTGAATCCAACAACGGAACCAAGAAAAACCCGTCCTTAGTGGCGGATCTGTTTGGAGACTGGCGAGAAGAGGTGATCTACAGAACTTCTGATAATAAGGAATTGAGAATTTTCAGCACCACGATTCCGACGAAACACAGATTATATACTTTGATGCACAATCCGCAGTACCGATTAAGTATCGTCTGGCAAAATGTGGGTTACAATCAGCCGCCACATACCGATTATTATTTAGATGAATCCATTAAAGAAATTCCAAAACCGAATATTTTTACGAAAAAGAATTAACTGTAAATGCTTTTTTTGCCACGAATGCACGAATATTTATGGGTTACTATTTAATTAAAATAATAAGATGAACTTTTATAAGCGCTAGTGGCTTTGCCTCATATTACATATAATTTATTTGAATCGGCGAAACTTCGTTTTGTGAAACTAAAAAAACATTTTAAATAAAAAACTTAGCGCGCTTAGTGTTCAAAATTTAACATCATAATCAAAATATTTAATCATAAAATTAAAATTCATGAAAATCAAAATAATCATCCCAATCATTGCTTTAGTTGTCCTTATTGCAGCTTCATTTCAAAAACTCCAGAATAAACCTGTTTTATATATTATCGGAGATTCTACCGTGCAAAATGGCTCTGGAAAAGGCGCAGATTCACTTTGGGGTTGGGGAAGTTTTATGGATTTATATTTAAATACCGATAAAATTGAAATTCAGAATCACGCAAAAGGAGGTCGAAGCAGCCGCACTTTCTTAACGGAAGGCCGTTGGGATTCAATTATGAAGACCATAAAAAAAGGCGACTATGTGTTGATGCAGTTTGGTCATAATGACGGTGGTGAACTGGCGGATACGTTGAGAGCGAGAGGAACGATAAAAGGTATTGGAGAAGAATCGAAAGACATCTATAATCCGATCCGAAAAATGAATGAAACGGTGTACACGTATGGCTATTATATGAGGAAGTATGCGAATGAAGCCAAATCAAAAGGAGCTGTTCCGATTATTGTTTCACCCGTTCCGAGGAATAATTTTACTAAAGAAGGAAAAATCGAAAATGATAAATACGGAGTTTGGGCGAAGGAAGTGGCAAAACAAACCGGAGCTTATTTTTTGGATTTAAATGATATGGTAATCACTGAATATCAAAAAATGGGAGCCGAAAAAGTAAAAGCTTTCTTCCCAAAAGATCATACGCATACCAACGAAGCAGGAGCTAAACTCAATGCAGAATTGGTTGTAAAAGGTATTAAAGATCTGAAGAAATGTGATCTGAAAAAATATATTAAATAACTAAAGATTTTGTTTAACCACAAAAGTCACAAAAGATTTTAGCACGTAAAATTTTGAAGTTTAATGCAAACTACAAATAAGTTATTCTGCTATCATTTGCTGAACGAAGTGCCCTTGCAAACGAAAATAGTAAGCAGGGGAATTAAGAAAAACCTTGCGACTTTGCGTTAAAATCAAAGTATATTCAACAAAATTCAATTTAAATAAAATAAAAAAGATATTATGAAAAAACTACTAACAGCAAGTTTTGTTGCCTTAATGATCGGAGGTTTCTCTTCCTGCTCGGCACAGAAACAGAAAAATGCTCTTCCGAATAAAAAAGAAGTTTTGGAAGTCGCAGAACGTACCAACAAATATTTCATGGATAAATGGACAGATCCGGGAAAAGAAATTGTAGGGAAAAAAGTGTGGCCAAGTAATCTTTGGACGAGAGCCGTTTATTATGAAGGATTAATCGCGTTGTACAAAGTAGATCCGAAAAAGGAATATTACAATTATGCGATGGATTGGTCTCAAAAACATAATTGGGACATGATGCGCGGGACATATACGCGAAATGCCGATCATCAGGCGTGTGGACAAACGTATATCGACCTTTATGAAATCGATGGTAAAAAGAATCCTGAGAGAATAAAGTTTGTGAAAGCTTCGATTGACAGCATGATGGCGACGAAGCAGGTTGACGATTGGTGGTGGATTGATGCTTTACAAATGTCGATGCCGATTTTTACAAAATTGGGTAGAATTACAGGCGATAAAAAGTATTTTGACAGAAATTACGAAATGTACGCGTATACAAAATACAAACATGGAGGAAACGGCTTATACAACGCGAAAGATAAGCTTTGGTGGAGAGACAAAAGTTTCGTTCCGCCTTACAAAGAACCGAATGGGGAAGATTGCTACTGGAGCCGTGGAAACGGGTGGGTAGTGGCTGCATTAGCGCGTACTTTGGAAGATACTCCAAAATCTGATCCTCATTATAAAGAATATCTGCAGGATTATAAAGATTTACTATCGGCTGTTCTTCCGATTCAGAGGGAAGATGGTTTCTGGAATGTAAGTCTTCATGATCCCACAAATTACGGAGGAAAAGAAACTACAGGAACTGCTCTTTTCGTTTATGGAATGGCTTACGGAATCAATAAAGGTTTGATTGATAAAAAAACATATCTTCCTGTTTTAATCAAAGCCTGGAATGCCATTGTAAAAGATTCTGTTCAGCCAAATGGATTTTTAGGATGGGTTCAGGGAACCGGGAAAGAACCGAAAGATGGACAGCCTTTAGCTATCGATAAGGTTCCTGATTTTGAAGATTACGGATTGGGTTGTGTGCTTCTTGCAGCAAGTGAAGTTTACAAGTTGAAATAAATAATACAATATTTTCTGATCTGACCTAACGGGTTTTTTAAATGCGTTAGGTTTTTTTTATGCCCATAGATTCAACATACTCTAATTCTTTTGCAGGGAAAACAAAATACATTCGTGCATTCGTGGCCATACGATGCAGCCCTCAATTTTATCTTCGATAAAATCCTTGCGCCTTAAAAACATAGAGTATTAAAAAATATCTTTGCGTCTTTGCGAAAAACCAACAAAGACAGTATCATCTGTAAAACTTGTGCCATCTGTGGGACATAAAATATTCGTGCATTCGTGGCTATACGATTCAGCCCTCAATTTTATCTTCGATAAAATCCTTGCGCCTTAAAAACATAGAGTATTAAAAAATATCTTTGCGTCTTTGCGAAAAACCAACAAAGACAGCATCATTTACGAAAATTCTTGATAAATAAAAATAGTAACAACTTATTCACAAAGATAATTTACTCCTAAAAATGGGTGAAGTATTCCCTTTTACAGAGTTTTATATTTTTCGTCTAAATGAGCTGATCCAGGCTGCTGACTAGAGATTTCGGCAAATCATTCTTAACCGAAATTCATTCAAAATCGCCATAACTCATAACTAATCATTGATTTACGAATTCTTCTTAAAACATGAGAAAAAATCTTATTTTATCAAAAAATTAAGCATGACACTACAAGATGCGCAATCGATTCCATCTTGTTAATTTTCAATTTCAATCAATAAGACTAAATTATGAATGCATTATTAGGAGTTATTTTCCATTTTTTAGGAGGTTTTTCTTCGGGAAGTTTTTACTTACCCTACAAGAAAGTAAAGGGATGGCAATGGGAAACCTTTTGGTTGATCGGTGGATTTTTTTCTTGGATCATCGTTCCGCCTCTAGCTGCATTTCTTACGATACCCGGCTTTTGGGAAATCATTAAAAATGAAAGTTCATCTATTTTAGGTCTTACCTTTTTGTTCGGAGCCCTGTGGGGAATCGGTGGTTTTATGTATGGTCTTGGGGTTCGTTATTTGGGTGTTGCACTTGGAAGTAGCATTATGTTGGGGCTGACAATGGTTATTGGTTCACTTGTTCCCTCAATGTACTATGAATTTTCTCCACAGGACGGAAAAGATAATATTGGCCTGATGCTTTCAAGCTCGTGGGGACAATTTGTTTTATTGGGACTTTTTGTCTGTGTTATCGGCATTATCATCAGCGGAAAAGCGGGAGTAATGAAAGACAAGGAACTTCAGACCGAATCTGTAGACCCTCACGGTGTGCAGGTAAAAACCGAGTATAAATTCGGTTTGGGATTGACGGTTGCCATTATATCAGGTGTTTTGAGTGCCTGTTTCAACTTTGGTCTTGAAGCCGGAAAACCTATGGCAGTAGTTGCCAATGAAGCCTGGAAACTGGCAAATCCCAATCAGGGCGAGTTTCTTTTTCAGAACAATGTCACATATATCGTTGTCCTTTGGGGTGGGATGGCTACGAACCTTATCGGCTGTCTTTATCTTTCATTTAAAAATAAATCGTATACGGATTATGCTAAAAAAAATGTACCTGTTGTAAAGAATATTATCTTCTGTGCGCTTGCCGGAACCATGTGGTTTTTACAGTTCTTCTTTTATGGGATGGGAGAAAGTAAAATGGGGAACGGACCGAGCTCATGGATTCTTCATATGGCATTTATTATTTTGATCGCGAACCTTTGGGGTGTAATCATCAAAGAATGGAAAGGCGTTTCAAAAAAAACAATCTCTACGATTGTGGCGGGAATGCTGGTGATGTTTATTTCGATCCTGATTGTGGGATATGGGAACTCACTGCGATAAACGGAGATTACTAAGTGAACAAAAAAGTGAAATAAGTAAGGATGATTTCTTCATTAATCAATATATAGTTTAATTTTCAATAAGGCAATTGATTCTTTTCGGTTGCCTTTTTTAATATGAGATTATTCTCTTTGATGAGAATTTATTATCAGATGATTATCATTGATTTAATGCAGGGAATAACACTTGCTATTTTCACTATGACTTGATAAAATCATTACTATTTAACTGTTTTAAACTAAAAATTTATATTAATATTTGCTACTTGTTATCTATTTAATAATTCGGGCAGGATATGGCAGGATGCGGGAATTGTTGTAAGAATGTAACATTGTGATGTAGTAATATGAATCCTTATAAAAACTAACATATGTCTTTAATAATTAAACATCAGAATATAAAGCGGATCGTGTTTCCTGCTTTTATGCTTTCAGCTAGTTTTGTCTGGGGGCAGAAAGGAGTGAACGATAGTGTGAAAACGAATACAAAAGATATTGATGAAGTAGTCATTATCGGTTATGGAAAAGTGAAAAAATCAGATCTTACGGGATCTGTTTCTTCAGTTTCAGCGAAAGAATTGGCGGCAACACCGGCAATGAATGCTTTGCAGGCACTACAAGGTAGAGCAGCGGGTCTGAATATCGTAACAGCGGGCGGAGCTCCGGGAGCAAGTGCGAATGTGACGGTGCGAGGAGGTTCTTCCATTACCCAAAGTTCAGATCCACTTTATATTGTAGATGGTTTTCAGCTGGATAATGCATTGAATGTGATCAATCCTAATGATATTGAAAGTATTGATGTATTGAAAGGAGCTTCAGCCATTGCTATTTACGGAGCGCGTGGCTCGAATGGTATTATTGTGATTAAAACCAAAAGCGGTAAAAAAGGAAGAACGGTGATTAATTATAACACGTTCATGTCTTTTGATATGCTTTCGAAGAAGCTGGATATGATCTCCGATTCGGAGCAGTTTGTAAAATATCAGTACGAACTGGCACAGCTTCAGGGAAAAACAACGCAATGGAGCAATGCCTTTGATAATAGTTTAGGGACAGATACTCCAGGATTCAATGCGGGAGCCTTTAAAAGAATTGCAGACCGTTACGGATCTGCTGCTGCATTAGACTGGCAGAAAAAAATGTTGGGCGGAACGGGATTAACCCAAAACCACAACGTGAATGTTTCCGTTGGAAATGATAAAACACAGGCATTCATCAGTTATAATTACAACAAGCAGGATGGTTTGCTTCAGAACTTCAGCGAAACAAGAAACTCATTGCGTGCTAATATTAATTCAGAATTATACAAAGGCATCAGGGTAGATTTTAATACCATGTTTACGAATAATTCTGTCAACGGGGGCGGATCTTATTCCGGGATGAAAAAGATCCTTCTTCAACCAATTACTGGAGGAACGTTATTTACTGACGATCAGCTGTTCAATACCCAGACTTTCCCTGATTATTCAGCACTGGACTCCGGTTTTGATACGGAAAATCCATTCATCGAAACTCAGGCATCTACTTCAAATAAAAAAACAAGAACTTTCGTTGCTAATGCAGGAATTGAGTTTGATTTCTTAAAAAACTTTACCTGGAGAACAGCCGGACAATATAGCTGGACAAATAGTAAATCGACTTCGTTCTCTGATCAAAACTCAAGGGCATTCCTTACCGATCCTGTCAATACGGGAATCAACGGGAATATCGCCAATGCAGAAAGTTACCGTTATCAAATTACCAATACTTTAAATTATACTAAAACTTTTGGAGAGAAGCATAAGGTAAACGCTTTACTCGGAAATGAAATCTGGTATGAAGAATCGGAAGGAAGCAGCATGAGGCTGATTAAATTTCCTTATCCGAATTTCGGACTGGATGATATTGGAAATGCGACGGTCGCTGATAAAAATACAGATCGATCAAGCAATAGTTTACTTTCCTATTTTACACGTGTCAACTACAATTATGACAACCGTTATTTAATTACAGGAACATTCCGTGCGGATGGTTCATCTAAATTTGCCGAAGGTTCCCGTTGGGGATATTTTCCTTCTGTAGCGGGAGCGTGGCGTGTTTCTCAGGAAAACTTCTGGAAAGATCATAAAATCAATAATTTCTTTAATGATTTTAAATTAAGAATTGAATATGGAGTTACAGGTAACAACGGGGTCTCTAATAACTTGTGGAGAACCAATGTTTTACTGACAGATTATCCGATGAATAATACTCAAGGGTTTCCTGCGTATGTTACCAGTACCAACTGGGGGAATCCTTTGCTTCAGTGGGAAGAGCTGAGAACCACAAATATTGGGGTAGATATGGCATTTTTTAACAGTAGAGTTAAATTAACGTCAGAATGGTATAACAATAACGTTAGCAAAATGTTATTTCAGTCGATAATTCCGGTTTCTACAGGGTACTCCAGACAGTATCAGAATATCGGTTCGATGAGAAACAGAGGGATGGAATTCACATTGAATACCATCAACGTTAAATCAAACAATTTCAGATGGACGACCGATTTAAACATCTCTTTCAATAAATCAAAAGTAATGTCTCTTGAAGACGGGCAGTTGAATAAAACCTTCAGTGTCGGAGGCAGCAGAACGGGAATGGTAACCTACTATGCAACTGTAGGGGAGCAGCTGGGAGATATGTACGGATATGTTTACCAGGGAGTGTATACCACAGATGACTTCACTCAGAATACAGACGGAACATTAAGCTTAAAGCCGGGGGTGGTAAAACCTTCTTCAGGAACTCCGAAGCCAGGAGATATGAAATTTGCCGCGGACAACGAAGCCGGAGATCAATTCACCAGAAAAATGCAAAAGATAGGAAATGGAACTCCTGATTTTATTGGGGGAATCAGTAATAATTTCTCATATAAAGGCTTTGATTTGGCGGTATTTATGAAGTTCAGTGTAGGGAATGATATTTATAATGCGACGAAGCAGAGTTTAAGTCCTTACGCCATGTTTCAGAACGTGCCTTCAGAATTCGGAAATAATTATTATCATTTGATTGACCCGAATACAGGTTTGGCAACAACAAATTTGGTAAGATTGAAAGAATTGAATCCAAACGAGGATTCCAACCTTTGGAGTTTAAGCAATACCAATACGGCCAATATTGCTTATCCTTCTTCTTATTATGTCGAGAATGGCTCTTATTTAAGAATTGCTCAGGTTACCTTAGGGTATTCTTTTGCTAAAGAATTTTTAAATAAAGTGATGCTGTCCAATGCACGTATTTATTTCACAGTGAATAATTTAGCAACGATCACCGGATATTCAGGTTATGATCCTGAAGTTACGGCAGCAAGTGGAGTGACTGTGACACCAGGTTACGACAGTTCTACCTATCCACGTTCAAGAAGTTATGTTCTTGGTCTTAATTTAACTTTCTAACATCTAACTTTTTAAATCATGAAAAATAGATATATAACCTCCGGATTTTTAAGAAAATTAATTATACTTCCCGCTATTTTCCTGGCTGTTTCGTCCATGAATTCCTGTAGCGAAGATTTTTTAGATCAGCCGGCTTACAATTCATTGGATACAGAATCGGTATTTAATAATATAGATACCGCAGAAATGTATGTTTTGGGCTGCTATAGAGGAGTCATTCCTACTGAAATGTATTATCAGCTGGGAGCTGGAGATACAGTGATTCATTCCTCTGAAGATGGGTCTACCAATAATTCAAAATACAATATCTGTAACTATCAGTATGATGCTTACACACCTAATACCATTACAGGTGTTTATTCTGCCATGTATGCGGTGATCGAAAGAACAAATATTGCGGTTAGCGGACTGAGCAAAATGCCGGAAAGTGCGAAACGAAATGTTTTAATCGCTGAAGCTAAGGCCATTCGTGCATTTTGTTATTATAATTTAATTCGTGTATACGGAGATGTTCCTTCAGTTTTTAAACCTTTAGACGAACTGGATCCTAATGATCCAGGTACTTTGTACCCAAAACGTTCTTCACGTGATGCCATTTATGATCAGATCATCGGTGATCTTCAGGAAGCGACTACAGTAATTCCTAATTTTGCGCAGAGTGGCTATGCAACAACAGAGCGTTTAACCAAACAGGGGGTTAATGCTTTATTAGCAAGAATAGCTTTATATGCGGCAGGATATTCTCTTCGTTGGGATCTGAATACAGGAAGTGGAGCCATGATGGCTCGTCGCAGCGATAACACAAGAGTTCAGCAACTCTATCAGATCGCGGACAATGCCTGTGCTGCGATTATCAACGGGGGAACAAATTCCTTGGTGCAGGCTCAGAGCGGTAAAAGTGGTTTCGAGGCATTGTGGTTTAATTTCGATCAAAGAAAATTCTCAGTAACCAATACAGAAGTCCTTTGGCAGATCGCGGAATACGGAGCTAATACCAACTCTGCTTTTGGAGTGTATGCCAATGAAGGTTCTCGTGGCGGAACTTATGGGTCAAGAAAAGCTTTACAATTTGTGCTTCCTAGTTATTATTTGTCATTTAATCAGGGAGATACGCGTAGAGATGTTTCTTGTACATCATACAGTGTTTATTTCCTGAATTCAGGTAATGCAAGTGATACCTGGGTAAATGCCGGAACTACTTTTTCATGTATTATGGCAGGTAAATTCAGAATGGGATGGTGTGTAGCGCCTCAGGCGGCCGATGCCCGTAACCTGAATATTCCGATTTTAAGATATGCAGATGTTTTATTGATGTATGCTGAAACACAAAACTACTTAAACGGAGGACCTACTGCGGCAGGAAATGCAGCCTTAATGCAGGTAAGAAACCGTGCCGGAATTGGAAGTGTACCTCTTCCATCAGGTCAGCAGGCTTATGAATCAGCAATCGTTCAGGAGCGTAAGTGGGAATTTGCCGGAGAATTCAACCTTCGTACCGATTTGATCAGAATGAATCGTTTGGCAAGCGAGATTGAAGCCACAAAACAGGCAATGAAAAATTTATCAAATAAATCCGGAGCTTACGCCAATACTCCTGTTTATCGTCTTTATAAATTGGAAAAGAATGCGCAAATATATGGAGATCCTTATTTAGCATTGAAATACATTGATATTACAAATCCTACGGAAATTGCAACCATTAGCACTGTGCCTACAAGTTCTGCGAATTATGCTGCTTATCAAACTGCACTGCGAGCGATTGTAACAGCACACGGGCAAACTACAACTGCAGATGATAAATGGTATCCTACCAATATGTTCCAGGCGTATACAAGTACGTTTAATGGAAATGCAAGAAAAGCGGCGGGATTTTTAGCCGGGTTTAATCAGCTTCAGATAGGAAATATTATTTATACCAAGCCTACAGGTTCGGCCGAGAACGGCGGAACTTATCCAAACTGGATCGAAGGCGGCGGCGATGGTCTTTTCTACGGATTTGTACCCAATAAAACAGAGCTACTTCCATTTGCAGCAGCTTCTGCAGGGCATCCTTTGGTGGATAACCCGAATTTGACGCAGCTGCCTGGATATTAGTTCAGTACTGCTTAAAATATTCATTACCTATTTAACGGCAATACATTTTTGTTGTTAAATAGGTAATGATGCAAATTAAATACTAAATCATAAAATATTAATAACCAATAATCAAAATAAGGCTGATATAAAGATAAATTCTGATAAAAATCATTTAAACGTTAATTTATCCTTAATTCAGGCATTAAGCAGTATAGTACGGGATGCTGTACACAATATAACAGTCTAATTTTGATTTAGAATTTTAGAAATATAAGATAAACAATGGAAAAAGTAAAAACATTCAAATACGTAGACTATTTGTGGGATGATGAAAAAGCAGCATCTTTCGGAGATGACCAGGTTGCTTTATTTTTATACCGTTCAAACATCTTGGGGGCAGACCTTAGAATTACCAATTACGGAGGCGGAAACACAAGTTGCAAAACCATCGAAAAAGATCCGCTTACCAACGAAGAAGTGGAGGTAATGTGGGTAAAAGGTTCAGGTGGAGACATCGGAACGCTTACGAGAAAAGGGATTGCAGGTTTGTACACAGAAAGACTTCGTAACCTTAAAAATGTTTATCAAGGCTTAGCCGACGAAGACAGAATGGTAGGTTTATTCAATCACTGTATCTTCGATTTAGACAGCAAAGCGCCTTCTATTGATACGCCTCTTCATGGTTTACTTCCATTCAAACATATCGATCACCTTCATCCGGATGCTCTTATTGCAGTGGCTGCAGCGAAAGACAGCGAAGCAATTACTAAAGAAATCTGGGGAGATACAATGGGGTGGGTTCCATGGCAGAGACCTGGTTTCGATTTAGGTTTGCAATTAGAAAAATGTTTAAACGATAATCCGGGAATCAGAGGAATCGTTTTAGGCAGCCACGGATTGTTCACTTGGGGAGATACTTCGTACGAATCTTATATCAATAGTTTGGAAGTGATTGAAATGGCTTCTGAATATATCGCTAAAAAAATCGAAGAAAAAGGTTCGGTTTTTGGCGGACAAAAAGTAGAATCTCTTCCTGCTGACGAACGTAAAAATAAAGCCGCTCAGATCATGCCTTTATTAAGAGGTTTAGCTTCTTCTGAAAGCAGAATGGTGGGGCATTTCACAGACAGCGATGTTGTGTTGGAATATATCAATAGTAATGATTTGGAAAGATTGGCTCCGTTGGGAACGTCTTGCCCGGATCACTTTTTAAGAACAAAAATTCAGCCTTTAGTTTTAACTTTAGATAAAAATGAAGATTTAACGGATTCTAAAGCTGTTCTTGAAAAATTAACACCTCTTTTCGAACAATACAGACAGGAATACAAAGAATATTACGAAACGTGCAAGCATCCAAACAGCCCTGCCATGCGTGATCCAAACCCGGTGATCATCATTTATCCGGGAGTGGGAATGTTCAGTTTCTCAAAAGATAAACAGACAACGCGTGTTGCAAGTGAGTTTTATGTAAACGCAATCAACGTAATGCGTGGCGCAGAAGCTATTTCTGAATACACTTCATTACCAAGACAAGAAGCTTTTGACATCGAATATTGGTTGTTGGAAGAGGCAAAACTTCAGAGAATGCCGAAAGAAAAGCCATTGTCAAGAAAAATCGCCGTTGTTACCGGAGCCGGAGGCGGAATCGGACAGGCAATTGCTGATAAAATGGTTGCTGAAGGCGCGGTTGTGGTTTTCACAGATTTAAATCAGGAAGCTTTAGATGCGGTAACTTCTAAATATAATAAAGATCAGGCAGTTGGTGTTCTATGCGACGTTACGAGTGAAGAAGCAATCACCAATGCTTTCAAAGAAACAGTTTTGGCTTTTGGTGGAGTAGATATCATCGTTCATTCTGCAGGTTTGGCGATTTCAAAATCTTTGGAAGACACAACGACAAAAGACTGGGATTTACTGGAAGATGTTTTGGTTAAAGGTCAGTTTTTAATGGTTAAAACAGGGGTTGAGATCGTTAAAAAACAAGGCTTAGGTGGAGATATTGTCAACATTGCAAGTAAAAACGGATTGGTTGCCGGACCCAACAACGTGGCCTATGGAACTGCAAAAGCGGCGCAACAACACATGACGAGATTATTGGCAGCAGAATTGGCGGCAGACAAAATCAGAGTAAACGTGGTAAATCCAGACGGTGTTATCGTTGGAAGCAAAATCTGGGAAGGTTCCTGGGCGGAAGGCCGTGCAAAAGCCAACGGAATTTCTGTGGAAGAATTACCTGCATTTTACGCAAAAAGAAACCTTTTGAACGAAATTATCCTTCCTGAGGATATTGCTAACGGCGTTTTTGCCTGTGTTGCGATTTTGGATAAAAGTACAGGAAACATCATTAATGTAGATGGCGGAATGGCCAATGCCTTCCCAAGATAATTTATTTTATTTGGGCAGCTTAATCCGCCCTCCGTTCCCCCTTTTTTGCTCGTCGTACCTCCTCACAAAAAGAGCTCCACTCAGGTCGGGCTGCGAGAGCTTCGAAAGCAATTGAAGGAACGAAAATAAATATTTAATACTAATTCAACCATGTCAAGGTTTAAAACCTTGACATGGTTAATCAAAAATCAAATTATGATTATAGGAAAAGATATCATTGAACAGAACAATAAAAACGAAGTTGAAAACTTCAATTCAGACTTCGGATATTTATCAGATAAATTAACAAGATCAGGAGCAAATGTTGCTGAAATTGTCAACAAAATTGCTGATTTTCAGGTAGCAATTCCAAGTTGGGCTTTGGGAGCAGGAGGAACCCGTTTCGGAAGGTTTTCTTACGGAGGTGAGCCTTCTTCTTTAGAGCAAAAATTAGATGATGTTGGATTGATTCACGCTTTAACGCATTCTGCAGGAGCGATTTCTTTGCATATTCCATGGGATATTCCGACGGATGTGGTGGCGATTAAAGAAAAAGCAGTTTCCCATGGACTGATTTTCGATGCCATGAATTCCAACACGTTTCAGGATCAGGCGGATGCAAAACATTCTTATAAGTTTGGTTCTTTAAATGCTGTAAATGAAGATTCTAGAGCTTACGCGGTTGAACATAATAAAGAAGTGGTCAGAATAGGAAAAGAATTAGGTTCGAAAAGCTTAACCGTTTGGTTGGCAGATGGATCGAGTTTTCCGGGACAATTGAATTTCCAGACGGCTTTGTCAAAAACAGAGCAAAGTTTAAAAGAAATCTACGCAGGAATGCCGGAAGACTGGAAATTATTCATCGAGTATAAACCTTACGAACCGAATTTCTATTCCACAACCATTCAGGATTGGGGTACGTCTTTCATGTTAGCGAATGCGTGCGGTGAAAGAGCCTACACATTGGTAGATTTAGGTCACCATTTACCGAATTCCAACATCGAGCAAATTGTTGCCACATTGATGTATAAAGGAAAACTAGGAGGCTTCCATTTCAACGACAGCAAATATGGAGATGATGATTTAACGGTAGGTTCAATCAAACCTTATGCGTTATTCTTAATTTTCAACGAATTGGTTTACGGAATCGAGAACAATCCTCAAAATCCTTATCCGGCCTGGATGATCGATGCCAGTCATAATATCAAAGATCCGTTGGAAGATTTAATTCAATCGTTGGAAGCGATCTTAATTGCTTATGCACAGGCTCTTTTAGTAGATCAAAAAGCATTGAAAGAGGCTCAGTTGAATAATGACGTCGTTCGTGCACAAGAGATTTTACAAAATGCGTACAGAACAGATGTTCGTCCGTTGTTAAAAGCGGCGAGATTGCAGACAGGTGCGGCATTAGACCCGATTTCGGCGTACAGAAATCTTAAAGTAAGAGAAAATTTAATCTCAGAAAGAGGGTTAAATGTAAAAGCAACAGGGCTTTAAACCTGTATTAAATTGATAATTTGGACTTTCAGGTGCAATCGAAAGTCCTTAATTATATGTATCCTTATATTTTTATCATTAAGGTTGAAAGTGTTTAGATTATTGAGATTTTAAGCATCATTGCTTCAGAAATTAGTGGATTTTTTCTTAATGAATTTTAATAACTGAACACTCCTTAATGGTGTTTGTTAAAGACAAATATCACAAATTATTTGCGCAAATGTCACAATTATAAAATAGTGTCATTAGTGAAAAAATATTCGTACAATTTGTGTTTAAATAAAAAGGAATCAGTAAAAAATAGTGCTATTGGTGTTAAAAAAAGCATCCCTTTGCTGGGTGAAACGCCTTTGCGAACTTAAAACGTTTAGTAGTCCAAAAAAATATTTTCGGACTTTGCGTTAAAGAAACTCAACAAAAAATGAGTGCAATTAGTGAAAAATATTCGTGCTATTTGTGTTTAAAATATAAAAAAATTCATCCCAAGAATGTCTAAGAAAAAGGTAACCATCGTATTTGATATTGGAAAGACCAATAAAAAATTCTTTTTATTTGATAAAAATTATAAAGAAATTGTTCGTGAGTATACAGAATTGCCGCTCACGACGGATGAAGACGGTTATCCCACAGAAGATCTTGGAGCCTTACAAAACTGGATCAAAGATAATTTCAATGCCATTCTGGATGATGAAAATTTTGAAGTAAAGGCCATCAATTTCTCTACATATGGAGCGAGTTTTGTGCATCTGGATCAGAAAGGAAATGTTTTGACGCCTTTGTACAATTACACCAAACCAATGGATCAGGATATCCTTGATCTGTTCTACGAAAAACATGGAAGTAAGCTGAAAATTGCACGTGAAACCGCGTCTCCGCAAGCCGGAATGCTGAACTCAGGGTTACAATTATTTTGGTTAAAATATAAGCATCCCGAAACCTTTAAAAAGATTAAATACAGTCTTCACTTACCTCAGTATTTATCCTATCTGTTTACCGGAATTTGTGTGTCGGAATTCACTTCGATAGGCTGCCACACCAATTTGTGGGACTACGATAAAAATGATTATCACAACTGGGTATATGAAGAGGGAATCGATGTTTTATTACCTCCGATTGTGCCGACTTCAGCAAGTATCAACACTTCGTACAGAAATAAAAAAATTAAAATCGGGGTTGGAATTCATGATTCTTCATCAGCGCTATTGCCTTATATTTTAAGCAAAAAAGAACCGTTTTTATTACTTTCAACAGGAACCTGGAGTATTTCTTTAAATCCATTTAATGATGAAAGCTTAACGGATGAAGACATTGAAAATAATTGCCTTAATTATATGCGAATCGACGGAAAACGTGTAAAAGCGTCCCGTTTTTTCATGGGTAATGAGTATAAAATTCAGGTGGAAAAACTGTGTGCTCATTACGGAAAAGAGTACGGCTATCACCGGGAAGTACAGTTTGATCAGGATCTGTACTTACATTTGATGAAGCATCAGGCGGTCTATTTCCGTTTTGAAGGAATTTCATTAAAAAGAAAAATGATCAGCGAAACAGATTTAAATTCTTTTGCTACATTTGAGGAAGCTTATCATCAGTTAATGATTGAATTGATGGATTTACAGATTCATACCATAAAAAATGCAATCGGAAATTCGGAAATTAATACCATTTATATTGATGGAGGATTCACAGATAATGATGTATTTATGAAGCTGATGTCTCACCATTTTCAGGATTACAGCGTGATGTCTACCCATTCGCCATTAGGGTCTGCATTGGGAGCGTCGATGGTGATTTCCAATAAAGAAATTGATGAAACATTTTTGCAGCAGCATTATCAGATGAATTTGCTACAACCTTTAATTTTTAATTTATAATATTTTAGGTTGTTGGTTGATTGTTGTCAGTTGACAGACAGCAAAATATTAAAACCAACAACTATCAACCCACAACGATAAACAAATTATGTCATTTCCGTTTGATACCCGCTACGCCTCGCTAGAACTTCTTATCGAAAGAGCAAAAAAGAGAATGCCCCGTTTTGCTTTCGAATATCTGGATGGAGGTTGTAATGAAAATATTAACAGAGACCGAAATACCAATGAATTAAGAGATGTTTTACTTCGTCCGCGTTATTTGAATAACAATTATGCCGAAGCCAACATGGAAACCGAATTATTTGGTGTAAAATATTCTGCACCTTTCGGAATTTCTCCCGTTGGCCTACAAGGTTTAATGTGGCCGAATGCACCTGAAATTCTGGCAAAAGCGGCATTTAAACATAATATTCCATTTATTTTAAGTACCGTTACGACGAGCAGTATTGAAAGAATTGCTGAATTAACGGAAGGAAAAGCATGGTATCAACTGTATCATCCGAGAGAAGAATGGTTGAGAGATGATATTCTCGAGCGTTGTGAAGCTTCCGGTTACGACGTTTTGTGTGTTTTATCGGATGTTCCGACTTTTGGGTACAGAGCCAAAGAAATACGAAACGGTCTGGCAATGCCTCCTCAGTTGAATTTCCGAAATGTTTCTCAAGCGTTGGCAAAACCTGAATGGTGTCTTGAAATATTAAAACATGGCGTTCCAAGTTTTAAAACGATGGAAAAATACATGGATAAAAACATGAATGTGAAACAGCTGGGACAGTTCATGAATTCAACGTTTTCAGGAAGGCTAAATTCAGACAGAATTAAAGCCATTCGTGATAAATGGAAAGGAAAATTAGTCATTAAAGGCGTAGCTTCGGACGAAGATGCAGAAGAAGCAGTACGTTTAGGTTTCGACGGAATGATTATTTCCAACCACGGCGGAAGGCAGCTGGATGCGGGTGAATCTACGATCGCTGTGGTAAAAGAAATCAGCGAAAAATATAAAGGTCAAATTAAAATCATGATGGACAGCGGGGTAAGAACCGGTCCGGATGTTGCCCGTGCCTTAAGCTGTGGTGCTGAATTTACCTTTATGGGACGTACTTTTATGTATGCTGTCGGAGCTTTAGGCGATAAAGGCGGAGATCATATTATTGAAATGCTTAAAATGCAGTTCAGACAGGTGATGGAGCAGGTTTGCTGTGAAAAACCGGAGGCATTGCAGAATTTTAGGGTAAAGTAGTTTTAACTTGATGACGGAAGCTGGAAGTTTGAGGTTGGAGGAAGGGTATTAAAACAATTTCGAAAATAATATTATAGAATCAATTGATCAATAGGAACGGGTTTTAGCCCGTTTTTTCATTAGGAATATTATCCATTGGCTTTAGCCAAAACATAAAATAAATTTTAAACGCAAAGACTTAATATTAAAAAGCATTATTTAAAGGAGCAAAAATTGCGACAAAGCCGCTGAAGAAGCGAGCTTAATGAGAATCAGTTTATTGATTCAATTCTTTGCTCACTTAAAATATTCAACATGATAAATAAAAAACTTTGCGTCAAAACATAACGGGTTTCAAAACAAAAAATTCGCAAAGGATACTCCGCGAATTTTATCTATTATATTCTAGGTCAATCATTTCTTCTTCTCAGACTTTACCGCCTGTCTTGCCAGTAATTTCCAGTCTTTTTTCACTTTCGTCCAAACCAATAGAATATCTAAGGTCACATCGCCCGGCGCTTTTCCTGCGTCAGCAGTAGTTGCGTATAAGTGATGACGTACAATTGCAGTGTTTCCGACAACATCAATTTTTTGATTGGTGATGTCAATGGTCACAAAATCAGATTTTTTACTGACTAATTTCTCTACAAATTCAGTAGCATCATCAATATGTCCACCTGAATGTCCGTAAGTGAGTTCTGGTAAGATCAACGCTTCCAAAGCTGATTTTTCTCCGCTTACCATCGCTAATCTTAGCTTCTCTGCAGCAGCCGTCACCGCCTCCTGATCATTCATTTTCTGTGCTGAAACAGTCACTGCCATCATAAAACTTATGGCAAAAATTATTCTTTTAATCATAATTAAATTATATCATATTCTTATTTGAAATCTAAATGTAATCGATTGCGCTATGTTGTGAAGCTTTTCAAAATTATTCTCTCAGTTGAGTAGTCTTTAGATGTGAAAAACTAACTTTTAAACCTTAAACCTTAAACCTTAAACCTTAAACCTTAAACCTTAAACCTTAAACCATTATAAAGAATCCCTCTGAATAAATTTAAAAACATTATTCACCTGTTCTTTTTTATTTTTAAGAATCATATAGGCTGCAGATTCGCCCATCGCTTTGAAATCGGTGGTAATAACGGTAATGCCAAGCAATTCTTTCAAAGGTGTTTCATTATAAGAGATAATGCCGATGTCTTCGCCTAATTTCATGTTATTTTGTCTTACTTGCTTTACCAAATTTACCAGATCACGCTCACGAATGGTAATGAAAATATCCTTTTGCAGTTCCATATCGGGATAAATTTCGTCGAGAATTTCATAATCGAGTTTAAAGTCTTTACAGAATTTCTCAAATCCTCTTGCAATACGAAAAGGGTAGGGATGTATATCTTTGTCGGGATAAACCAAAATGATCTTCTCATATTTTCTTATTTGATCTAAACCTTCCTCCAGCGCTTCATAGATATCATGCTCAAAATCCTGAAAAATAGAGCCATATTCCCCTGAAATATTAGGTTTGGTATTATCGAGCATCAGTAATTTATTCTTCGGAATTTTCTCAATCATATCGATCACTTCCTGAGTTGAGCTTGTGTGCTTAGACTGTTCGTCACGAAAGTGCGGCATAATCACATAATAATCAAATCCGCCCAGGTTTTTCTTTAATGAATTGATGAAAAGCGTTTCGTCACAATGGTAAATATACATCTCCACATTACCTTTGGAACCTATTGCATTAACAAAATAATTATAGATCATCATCTTGTAGGTGCTCGGCTTATTAATAAGAAAGAAAATATTAATACTGTCATTCTTATTGATACGCGAAATATAATAGCCTTTTCCCTTTACAGACTCAATAATCTGCCTTTTTCTAAGCTCTTTATAAGCTTTTTCCACGGTATCCCGCGATAGAAAACAGGATTCGCTCAGCTCGTTAATCGAAGGAATTTTTTCCCCGATCTGAATTTCTCCTCCATCAATTCCGTTGAGAATAGAATCTACAATCTGCTTATATTTCGGAACTCTGGAATGTTCATTGATGTTAATTTCAAATGTTTCTGCCATGGCTTTTCGGTACAGGGTATGGTTTATTGAATTAATCTGCAATCATGCGTTAACAATTGATTACCGACACAGGTAAGGTACAAAAATTTACAATAACTGATATTCGTCATGTTTAATTTTAAAAATAAATATAAAGTTTTGATTTTTAATTTATTAAGCTGCATAGCAGTATTGATTTTGATAGGTTAAAAATTACCAAAATGTGAAGCGAAGGTTAAAAAATTGCTATTTTAGGTTAAAAACAGATTATATTTTACAGCAATAAGACAGGGTTTTGTCGGCATTTTGCTTTTGTTCATGGTAAACATGAAAGGGTAGTTGTTTTGATAATAAGAGTGTGTTTAAATTATAATTAAAAAATATTTTGGCTTATAACCTGTTAGAGGCTGTTTAAATTTTATTGCCAAAAATTTTTATAGGTATTTTGAGATGGATTTTTTGCTTCGTGTTTGCAGATTTAGCGGGCTAAATCAAAAATAGGAAGTGAGAAATACGCTCAAAAGAGCATCAAAATGGAGCAAAGATCAACTTCATTAAGGACAATAAATAAAACGGTAAAATTTTAAACAGGCTCTTAGATTGTAAAAATTCAATGTTTTTTTAACGCAAAGATTTTATTTATTTTCTACTGATTTTTTGAAGGCAAAGGCTCTTGAATTCCTCCGCGAATCTTTAAATACGCTTTATCAAATCAATTGGTTGATTCTTCTTTGCGCATTTGAATATTTTTGTATTTTTCCAATAAACCTGAACAGACTCTTTTAGTTATATTTATAAAGCCCCGGATCAGCTCCGAAGGATCTTTATTAATTTGGATTCAGGATCTGTTTTAGTGATTATAGAGAAGATTTAAAATTAAAATGGCATTATACTAACAGAATTTCTAAAAAATAAAGGAAATAATTTTCTGTTAATTGTTCTTTTTTATGAGTACGCTCTTTAATTTCTATTCATTTTCAATTAAAATCTTATTTCATTATACATTTTTCATATATAAAATTTTGTATCTAATTTGTTTGATTCTAATTTCATACATTAGCCCTGAAAGTAGCTGTATCTTCAAATTGTCTTTTAATAATTCTACTATTTTAATAAAAAAAACACATGATGACCACACGTATTCTTAAATCATATTTGCATCATGCAAATAATTTAATGACAGATAGTAACCTTCAGAAAAAAATACGGTTAATGTATAATATCACCGATAGTTTTATTTTAAATGAAAGTATGATCATTTAGTTAATGCTGAGAGCTGTCTAAAATCTTTTACCCGTTTCAACTAATTCTTAAAACCATAAATTGATGAATTATTTCAAAATTATTGTATACTTAGGGATCGGAACAAACATGTTCTTTTCTCAACACACCATTGAAAAAGAGTCTCCCTACTTTCCTATGGATAAAAGGCTCTTAGAACGAAAAGCGCAAACAGATCGTGTTTCGGACAGTGTTCTTTTACAAAGATTTAGCACCATTCCGTTTTACGAAGTTGTGTATACCGAAAAAGATATGTCTTATGCCAGTAAGGAGCATTATTATTTCCCGATTGAAAATCTGGCGGCTTATCATCCTGCACTGGTTAGTTACAGGTCTGCCTTTATCCCAGATATCTACTCGAACTCGGAAAAGATCGTGTACAACCGTAATCGTAATCTATTGGAGCTTACCATGCGTAAAAAACATCATCTGGCTGTTGGAGATTATATAATGCTCGAAAATAAGGATGGAGTAAAATTAGAGTCAAAAATAGAAGAGATTCCCAACGATTTTACCTTTTCTATTAAAAATGACATTCCCAAGTCTGCCTCCTATTTTGTAAGGGGCAAAAAAGTAAAAGATTTGCAGCATATCGACCAAAGTGAGCTTTTGCTGTTGAATATGAGGATCAATCAGCTTCTGAATAATAAAATAGTAACGATGGAAGAGATGATTATCCGGCTGGAAAAGGATCTGAAGTCTGTAAAATCTACGTTGAACAAATTAAAAAAATAAATATGCATTTTCTATTAAAAGGTATACTGCCTTGCCTTATTTCGTCAATGGTATGGGCACAAAATAACCGGCATGAGATAAGTTTGAATGCTTATTATGACAGGGTAAATCACGGTTATATAAAATTTCAGGGTCTTCAGAAGCAAAACCTGCTGTATAAGGGAGCGCCTTCTTTTCAGATTAATTATAACTACAATATTAATCAGATTATTTCGGTAGGATCTGGTATCGGATACAGCAGAAGAGGGTTTGTAACTGAAAATACGGATTATGCCTCGATCTATATTCAGGTGCCGCTTCGGATAGGTGTGGAGCTGTATCAAAACAGATACATGCAGATAATTTCTTATGGAGGAGGATATATCGGCATTCCCTTAAGCGATAGTAAAACAATAAAAGACAATTACTTTTCCACCTCAGGAGAGGATAAAAAGACAGATGTCGGATTAGAATCGGGAGTGAATGTGGTTTTTAAATTAAGCGATAACTATCACATCAGCTTTATTCCGAGATTTCAGTTTGGGTTGTCCAATATCTATCAGGAATATTATTATGAGAAAAGGAGAAATATCGCTTTCTCTGTAGGCATAGGGGTTATTAGAAAAATATAAATATTAAAAATATGAATGATTTAAGAAAAATCAGAATTCTGCTTTTGCTGCTGATCTTAGCTATCAGTACGGGCTGTAACAGAGATGAAGACTCCATCTTATTAAAGTTTTTAGGCGAATATATCACCGAAGATTCCTGTGGTCCTTCAAATACAGTATATACAATGGTTATCAGGGAAAAAAATGAGAATAACAAGGAGTTGTATCTGGAGAACTTCGGAGGATATGGTGCCGCCATTGTCGCCAGAGTAGATGATAATAATCCGGACAAAATAAAAATAGATACGTACTCAGATAATCTGCATATCGTTGGCGAAGGAACGATAAATAACGAGAGAAACAAAATCGTATTCACCTACGATACGAGTAATAATGGTTATTCTGTAAGCTGTAGTTCAATTGCAAAAAAATAAGCAGTCATGAAAGTATATCCTTTATCCTTTCTTCTCTTGATTTGTTGGTTATCCGTGGATTTTACCAAAGCACAAACCAGTACCTATACAATACAGGAAGAATTGGGTGATTCTAAAAATCTGGATATCAATACGTATGCGTTATATCCGGTGAGTAGAGTGAAAAATGAATTGGATGCCGTATTATATCCTAATCCGGTTGATGATCTGTTAAATGTAAAAATATCAGGAGCAAAAGGTGAAAAAATCTCCTACACTCTATTTGATATGTCCGGAAAATTAATTTCTGCGAAAGATGAAAAAAATTCAAGCTTCATAATCAATATGGGTAGTGTTCTTTCAGGAGCCTATCTACTGGTGATTACAGATGAAGCCTCTAAAAAATCGTTTAAAATAATAAAAAAGTAAAATGAAAAAACACAAATACATTCCGCTGTTTCTTTTAATGTTTGGCACTTACCAGCTAAAAGCACAGGAGAAACCCTACAGCAGTATGATTTTCCGGTCTCAGATATTCGATAACACACGTAAGCCCGTTAAAAATGAAAATTTAAAGGTTGAGGTAGAATTATTGACTAAAGATAAAGTGTGGTACTCAGAATATCAGCAGATTAACACGAATGATGAAGGGTTTGTTTTTATACAGGTTGGTAAAGGAGCTTCTATTGTAGGAAGTTTTAATGAGGTTCCCTTCAGTAATCAGGAAATTAGTTTAAAAATAAAGTATAAAATTTTAAATGGCAGTGGTAAATCATCGGGAGATTATATTGAGCTGCAGTCTACGGATTTATATGCGGTACCGTATGCCTTCCATGCTCTTACGGCAGGATCTGTCCGGGGGAACAGCAATGTCGGTCAAAGTTCCGGGAGTAATGATCCCGACCCAAGGGACGACAGCAATTCTACATTAGCATCTAAAGGAAACACATGGTCTGTTTACGGCAATAAATATATCGGAATGCGCAATGGATTTTTAGGAACTTCAGATTCATCACCGCTACATTTTAAAACCAATAATAAGACCCGTATTACGATTACTCCCGAGGGCAAGATTAATTTTTTTGGAGATATCAATATGAGTAATACCAATACAGTTAATGTTTCCAATCTTGTTACTGAAAATCTTACGGCAGGGAATGCAACAGTTAATAATCTGGTCAGCCAGACGGGTGTCATATCGTCAACAACGCAGTCTACCAGTCCTGATACAGGGGCATTTATTGTGAAAGGAGGAATCGGTATAAAGAAAAATCTGCATGTTGGTGAGAATCTGGTGGTAGCTCAGAAAACCAATCTGTCAGGAAATCTTCAGGTTAATGGGATTTCTCAGTTTCTGGATAAAGCAGAGTTTGATAAACAGTTGAAGGTTAATGATCTTACTGAATCGAATGTTTTAAATGAAGGCTCTTTAATTACGGCAGGTGGGGCATCGGTAGCAAAAAATTTAAATGTCGGAGCTCATACACGCATCGCAGGAAACGTTACAGCGAACCAAAATCTGGAAATTGGACAGAATATAAAGGTTAATGGTGCTGAAAATGCGACAAATAAAGATCATGGCGCTTTGATTGTCGAAAATGGAGGACTTGGCGTTGAAAAAGATATTATATCGGGAGGAAGTATCAGAGCAAATTCAAATATAAGTTCAGATAATAATCTTGATGTGGCCCATATTTCCAATCTCAACACGCTGAATGTTGCGGGAAACACGAATATACAGGGTGTTACTAAAATAGTAAATAATACGTTCTCTTCTGATCCCACCCAGGGAGCATTTGTGGTGCAGGGCGGTGTCGGAATTGGTGAAAATCTTAATATCGCACAGAATGCAACGGTTAAGGGAGCTCTTACTGCCAGTCAGTTAGCAGTTAACAACACCCTCCAGGTAAATGGAGATGCCGAGGCCGTAGACCAGAATTCGGGCGCGCTGATTGTAGCCGAGGGAGGATTAGGAGTCGAGAAAAGCATTTATTCCGGTAAAAATATCACCGCAGTGCAGCATATTACGGCCAATGGAAATATAAATGCATTACAAAATGCGAATGTCGGACAGAATCTTTCGGTTGCAGCGGGCACCACCACCAATAGCCTGAATGTCAATACGACATCAACCTTAGGCGGAATCACAAATATTACAAATGCTACACATTCAACCAATCCGTCCACGGGAGCATTCGTGGTGCAGGGCGGTGTGGGAATTGGTGAAAATCTTAATGTCGCACAGAATGTTAATGTTACGGGAGTTCTTACCACCAGTCACTTGGCGGCGAACAATACAATACAGGTAAATGGAGATGCCGATGCCGTAGACCAGAATTCGGGCGCGCTGATTGTAACAGAAGGAGGATTGGGAGTCGAGAAAAATATCTATTCCGGTAAAAATATCACCGCAGTTCAGCATATTACGGCCAATGGAAATATAAATGCATTACAAAATGCGAGTGTCGGACAGAATCTGTCGGTTGCAGCGGGCACCACGACCAATAGCCTGAATGTCAATACAACTTCAACTCTGGGTGGAATCACAAATATTACCAATGCTACACATTCAACCAATCCGTCCACGGGAGCATTTGTGGTGCAGGGCGGTGTGGGAATTGGTGAAAATCTTAATGTCGCACAGAATGTTAATGTTACGGGAGTGCTTACCACTAATCATTTAGCGGTTAATCATACCATACAGGTTAATGGAGATGCCGATGCCGTAGACCAGAATTCGGGCGCACTGATTGTAACCGAGGGAGGATTGGGAGTGGAGAAAAATATCTATTCCGGCAAAAACATCACCGCAGTTCAGCATATTACGGCCAATGGAAATATAAATGCATTACAGAATGCGATTGTCGGACAGAATCTGTCGGTTGCAGCGGGCACCACGACCAATAGCCTGAATGTCAATACAACTTCAACTCTGGGCGGAATCACACATATTACCAATGCAACACATTCCACTGATCCATTGACAGGAGCATTACTTGTGGCCGGCGGATTAGGGGTAAAAGAAAATATTAATACAGGACAGAATCTGAATGTGGGAGAAAATCTGAATGTAGCCAAGAATGCCAGTATTACAGGAACTCTTACAGCCAATAGCTTAAGCCTTAACAATCTGCTAAAGATCAACGGAACTGCTGAGGCGGTCGATCAGAATTCGGGCGCACTGATTGTAGCTGAGGGAGGATTAGGCGTGGAAAAAAGCATCTATTCCGGGAAAAATATCACTGCGGTGCAGCATATTACGGCCAATGGAAATGTAAATGCTTTACAAAATACCAATGTGGGAAAAAATCTATCTGTCGCAGCCAATACCACCACCAATAGCCTGAACGTCACCACAACATCAACACTGAGCGGAATTACCCATATTACCAATGCTACCCACTCGACGAATCCGTCCACGGGAGCACTTACCGTTGCGGGAGGTTTAGGAGTCAGTGAGAACATCAATGTGGGAGAGGACCTGACCGTCAGCAAGAACACTAATTTAAATGGTAATCTTTATACCAATAAATTAAGCACCTTCAATGATAATGCTACGTTTAATAAAGGGGTAGAGATTAAAAGTCTGGGGGATAATGACAATGATAAGGCTCTAAAAGTTGAAGGCGGTGCCATCGTGGGTAAAAGGCTTCACGTTATGTCTACTTTAAACCAGCCCTACGGTGATTTTACCAATTCAGCATTAAAGGTTGATGGCGGAGCAATAGTTAAAGGAAATCTGTCGGTATTAGGACAGGTTTTTGCGCAAAATGCAACCGTAAATACCCTCACTCCATTATCGGTAGACACTTTTACATATTATAATAACCCGTATCAGAGACAACAATTAAATAATAAAGGATTCGGTCCCGACCATCTGTTTGATTCCTACACACTAAGGATAAACGCTGTAGATCAGGGGATTGCTATAAAGGTAAATAAGCATGCTCAAAGCAATAATGGTATTCATCCTGAAGGTTCTTCTTTTGCAACCTCGGGAAATAATTTTATTTCTTTCTGGGATAATACAGGCAGAATGGTCGGCAGAATTGAAGGGCAGACAGAGGCTGAGGTAAAGAATTCAGCAGGATACCAGCACCAGCTTGAGTATATTGGATGGCTCGCAAAAGACATTGCGTATTTAACAACAATACGTGGTATTAAAATGAATTTTAAAGATATAACAGAAAAAATGAAGGCGGCCAAAGCCAAACAGGTGGCGGGAGCAGGAGGTCAGACTACAGTACCAACACCAGGAACTGTTATTGCAACGGCTCTTGTGCAGGGACTTACTGAAGAGGATGTTGAACTCGCACGGGCGATCATAACACATGGAGACGAAATTGCGTCAATGGCAGAAAATATTGTTCGTAACGGAGATGAATTGGTAAAGGCACAGAAACAGGCTCAGGATATGCTGGATAACTGGGGCGTGACCTATTCTTCACATGCAGGCGACTACGCAGAATATCTGGAACTGGAAAACCTTGATGACAAAGATAAAATACTTCCTTCAACCATCGTGGGGGTAACGGGAGGTAAAATTTCCTTCAATACAGAAAATAGTGATAAAGTAATGGTCGTCTCAAAAAATCCTGCCGTAGTAGGAAAATTGCCGGAACATGGAGCGAAACACAGATTTAAACCTGTCGCTTTTATGGGGCAGGTTCCTGTATTTGTTTTGAATAAAGCAAAGATAGGAGACTATATTGTTCCGTCGGGAAACAACGACGGATATGCCATAGCAAAATCGGCAGATCTTATGAAAATCGATGATTATAAAAGTATTATCGGAATTGCCTGGGAAGAAAGTAACGCATCAAAACTAATCAACGTTGCTGTGGGAATCAACACGAATAATGTCACGGACTTTATTAAAAAACAACAGACCGAGATAGACTTATTAGAGTCCAGAATTACTCAGATAGAAAAGTTCCTGGGAAAAAAATCAGAAATATCTTTGGCAGAGCCAATTCCTGTCGATAATAGTAACAGTCAAATTCTCAATATTATATCTAAAAATACGTTGATGAATGAGCATCTGGATCGAATAGTTAAAAGTGTTACCGAAAGTCTTAGAATTAAAAATTTTAATTTGCTCAAAAATAAAGAACTGTATATTGAAAATGAAATTAACAATTACTTTGGAGGAATTTTTTTCGATAAACAGTTTAGTAACCAACTGACCGCTCAGGAAAAGGAAGTCTTTTCGGAATATTTCAAAATTGTAGTTGATCAGGTAAAAGCTAGGCTGATGTAGGTTGATACGTTTAATGAATTGTTAAACAGGATCTTAATGGTCTGTGTTCTTCCCGCTATAGCGGCCAGCCCCGCTGGTCGCTATTTTGTTTACCTTTTTATCTTTAATGAACATTCTTCCATCCGGTGAGATTGATGGTATATTTTTGATTGGCCCACTGGCTTCAATGTCAATTTATTTCAGAAAAGACATAAATAGTGCATGAACCAAAAAAAAGCCTGCCCCTTTCGGAACAGACTCTGACTATATGAATGTGAAATTTTTTAAGGCATTTTTTTGAAACCTTCGGCCTTTATTTTCCAGGTTCCATCTTTCGGAAATCCCGGGAATTGTCCTGTAGAGCTATCCCAACCTTCCAGCATCATTGCAACGGTGGTTAAAACGCCGCCGTTTCCGGGAAGATAAATTCTTAAGCGCCCATCTTGGAAATTATGCCCGTTTTTCAGATAGGTATTGGTCTGAATATCCATGAATAAAGCATCTAAAGCTTTGTTTGGAAGTCCCAATCTAGCAGCATTCATTGCGGTCATCGGGAAATCCCAGCCCCACGTATGACCCCAGTTCCATCTCTCCCAAACTACATCTAAGGTATTTTTCATGATTTTCTTATCCAATTTCGGAGATTCCGGAACCATTCCTAACGCTCCCAAAACAGCAGGATGGTCAGTCATCCATTTTGGAAAGGTGAAAGAATCTTTTGCAGATTCGGTCGATAAATAAACACCGTCCTGAACCGGAAGAGGGGCTAATTTATTAATCACATCATCCCATTTTTTGTCTCTCGATTCTCCCAATCTTTCTTTCCATTGCTGGGCCACTTTCAACGCCCAGTCCCAATACGCGACTTCATAAGTAGGGTTAAAAGTATCTTTGGCTGGAAAAACTTCCTGTGCGGGAATAACCCCTTTACCCAAGTTATAACGTTTTTTTTCTTTGTCATACGTGGCAAAATCTGCCATGAATTCTGCGGTTTCAAACACCAGTTTTTTATACTTTTCCAGTACTTTTTTATCTTTATTATGACGGTATAAAAGTTCGGTCATATAAATGAGATGCGGCTGCTCCCAAATCAGGAAGGCAGCAACAGAAGACGGACTTTCATTGCCTTCGTTATCCGACATTTTAATCCAGCGAACGCCTTTATAACCTTGTCTTTCGGCAAGTTTTTTTGCTTTTTCAAATGATCTGAAATAATAGTCTAGTTGCTTTTCCAAAATCTCAGGTCTTCCCCACAACGCATAGTGAACCCCGTGCCACCAGTGCATTTCCGTATGTGGTTTTCCATACCAGCTGTTGAATGTTAAACCCGTTTCCTGTGGGGGATTACTTCCTCCACACTGAACTTTCGTTAAATACTCAGACAAAACAACTCTTCGTTCTAGTTCATTCGCCCTGGGATCTGTACTTCCTTCAAAATCTACTGCTGCACCGCTTTCCCAGAAATTTTTCCAGCCTGAAGAACTCTCTTTTTCAGCATCAGCAAATAAACTTTTCGACGTTTTTTGATTTTTTGCTAAAAATTCAACGCTTAATTCCACCGTTTTATTTTTAGATGAAGGCTCATAAACGAAATAATGTTTTCCCGCTTCACTCAATTTTCCATCTGTAAAGTAGAGTTGTGTAAAATAATCAGCGGTTTGTAGTTTATGTTCAATCAATCCCTGAGTTGAGCTCGAAGAAATGATTTTTGTTGAGTGCTTATCTGCATTTCCGTAAAAGGCTGCTTCATCCAGAAATTGCCCGCTCGGATAAGGATATTTTGCAAAAACTTTTATTCTTTTTTGAGTAACTAGACCCGACTCAATTTTAACACCTATTTTATCTGAATTCTGGAAAGAGGCTGTCCAAACTTTTACCGGAATTCCTTCCAAAGTAAACTCGCTCGTAATAATGCCCGTCCACAAATCAATTTTCTGATTGACGTTCTGTAAATCAGAAACCTGCGCTTTTTGACCGTTCTTTTTAATTAATTCAATCCCAACATTTCCCAATTGCAGACGATGTTGGTTCACACGATAATAATCGACCGCTTTTCTATTGCGTTCCGGTTCTTTGATCTGAACACTATACAAAGCTTTTCTTCCATCGTTATTAAAATCGTAAGGTTTTAATGTTTCTTCAAATGTATAATTTTCGGTATTCGGAAAGCTGTTCCAGCCCCATTCAGACTGAGTTCCGAGTGAAACTCCGTTTTTATAATACTCGGGGAAAGACTGCATTCCGGTAATATCTACGGTATACGCAAATTTTCCGTTACCCACAGTCAAAGTCGACAAAGTATCTGCTTTCGTATTCACCACATTGTGTCGCTGGACGACTTTTTTACGGTCGATTTTCTGAGCATGCAAGGATGAAAACCCAATGCAGAAGATACTCAGATATATGATTGTTTTCTTCATTTTTAATTATTTTATTTTTTTTAACCACAAAAGAGGCAAAAGATCCGCTCAGCTTTTGTAGCTCATCAAAGGACTACAAAATTTTACTGTTATATTTTTACATTTTACAAACTTTTGATGTTCTTAGAGGCTGTTTAAATTTTATTGCCAAAAATTTTTATAGCTATTTTGAGATGGATTTTTTGCTTCGTGTTTGCAGATTTAGCGGGCTAAATCAAAAATAGGAAGTGAAAAATACGCTCAAAAGAGCATCAAAATGGAGCAAAGATCAACTTCATTAAGGACAATAAATAAAACGGTAAAATTTTAAACAGGCTCTTATACTCGAACATTTCTTTTGAATCTTTTGCGCTAAATATATTTTATTCTGTCAGCCAAGAATACACGACATAAAGGTTAATTATTAATTAAATATTCGTGCATTCGTGGCATTAAATTTTATTTTAAAACAGTAGCACTCATCATTCCGATCACCACATCATTGCTCACGGCCGTCAGCTTTACTGATTTTAATTCTTTATTCTGATCAATCGGCAAGTCCAGAATCGTGGCAGAACCTCCTTCAACCTGTCGGTCTGTAAATCCTTTTATACTTGAATATTTACTTAATGTTCCCCCTTTATATAATTCTCCTGTTTTCAATTTTACCCGATACGGAATTTTATCATCCGGAATTTCAAATGCAAAATTGTCATCAAGCAAATCCTGCTCAATCGGCCACCAGTTCACCGGATTTTTCAATTCCAGTACTGCGGTCGAACCATCAGTGTACTGAACGGTAACTGTTCCGTTTACAATCTGAGATTGCATCGGATTCGTAGAACCAGCCATTAAGAAGTATATTTTCTTTCCTTTTCCATGTAGTGGAATTTCAATAGATTCTGGATAATTGTCCCACTGACTTGCGAAAGCAATATTTTTATCTGTTTTATCCATTAAAAAAGGAATTCCCATGAAATCAACTTTACCATTTTTTCTTTTATTCATCAATCCGCTGTCATCAATCTGAGCGGTAATCAACGGATAACACCAGTTCCCGATGCCCTGCCACGGAAGCTGTAGAGTAGGGACTTCCAATCTCGGCGAAAGGTATTTCTGATTGAAGATCTCCGTTACCTTTTCATTATACTTTGAGGCTAATGAAATGGTATTGAATTGTCCCTGATTCTCAATATCCCAATCTGTAATTTCAATATTTTGTCTGATTCCGTTGTATTCAAGCTCAATGGAATTGGTTCCTTTGCTAATATAATTTACAGGAATTTCAATCAATGAATTCTGATTTTTTTGAATGCTAAAGGTTTTATTTAAACCATTAATGCTCAGCTTTCCATTAATTGGATGAGATGATTTTGACTGAATCTGTAACTTTTTGTTGATCCATTTTGTTTCCAAAGGAAAACGGATATCGACATTTACAGGTTGCCACCAAACCGTTCCGTTTTGCTCGACTTGTACGAAAAATGTCCCTTTTCTTTCCTGGTTATCTAATTTGATGGTGTGGTTGACCACCTCGTTTTCTCCCTTTGGTCGAATCCACCCCTCCAGAGGGGAATTTTTCACTAATCCTTGTGGATCATATACGTTTTTTATTTTCTTTTTTGAATCAAAATTCAATTGAAAGTTTTCAGAAATATAATGGATGTACTCTGTTTGCTCTTTTTTTACTTCCTCACCGGAATAAGTAATTTCAATCTTAAAATCTTTTCCTTTTGGTGTCTCAAACTGTATGATCGGCTGTGAAATAGAATTCGGTTTAACTTTCCATTCTATTTTTTTACCATTTACCTTTACCGATTTGATGTTGGAATAACTCACAGGAATCTGCATTTCCAAGGAAACTGGATTCTGATATTTTGAATTAAAAAAAAGTTCAGTTTTTTTCGAAGTTCGGTTAAACGTATATTCCCAATCCGGAAGTTTTAGCTCGGCAGCGTTCCAGTCTTTTGGAAAACCGGGTTTAATGCTGACTTTATTTTCCAGTAAATTAGGGTAAACCCCGAAAAGCCCTTCTGTCAAAGTTCTGGATGCTACCCCGATTGGATCGGCAAAATCTCGGTATAATTCACCACGAAAGGCATCGTAATGGGAAAGTTGTTCAAAATTTCCAGGACTGATCCCGTAATACATACTTTCAACCAGATTTCCCTTCCAAAGTTGGTAAGCATCATCATTCCTTCCCACCTGCCAGTATGCCAATGCAGTCTGTAAATTTTCTGCTAAAGCGACATTGTTGATCGACCAGTCATAAGGCTGCCAGCTAGTGGTGGCTAACGTAAAATAGTTTTTATTATCTGCCCCTTTTACCGCTATCGGAATTTTCGGGGTGTGGTTATTGATGTACTGTAAGTTCTGATAATCTTCAAATTCATCTAAAATAAAAGCATCCGAGACATGATAAATCGACCATACTCCCGGTTTATCGTGCAAGATCTGATTACCCAACGCGTCCTTATATTCAGCAAAATAACCTTTGTTTTTAATCCAAAGCTCATTTTTCATGGCTTTTAAAATCGAATCAGCTTCTTGTTGGTAAGGCTGCGGATTTTCACCGATCATTTTTGCGAGTTTCTCCATTTCACGGTTGGCTCTGTAGTGATAAGCGGTGGTATGCGTCACTTTTCCACCTGAATATTGTAGCGCGTCACTCGCCCAAATGGAAGCATACGCATCGTAGAGATCACCGCGTTTGAAGTTTCTTTTTTCCCAATCCATGTGACGAACCATTGTTGGCCACATTTTCTTTAAGAATTCTTTGTCTCCTGTATAATTGAAATGTGAGAACAACTGGTCAAAAAACACCAGATTCATGTCATAATGATGTGGTTTGGTGTTGTCATTAGGATTTCTGGAAATATACCCGCTGGAAAAAACGGAAGTTCCCATGCTTTCCTTATGTCTAGCCAAATGCAGCAACGTATCCATTTCAACAGGTGCAAAATCGGGTTTCAAAACCTGCGAATTAGCATAACTCTCAAAGTGTTCTTTAGCCCGGTCGTGCCAGCTCAAGGCATCGGCTGTGTATGCGCCACGCCATGCATTCAGTCGCATTCTCCATGCTACCGCGCCGTGAAGAAAAGTCGGGCTTTCCCAGATTCCGTCTGCGGCAATGGCTAAATTAGCTCCGAAATTATTTAAATCAGCATCCGGCGTTTTTAATTGAATTCTATTTGTCAGTTTTAAACGGGACTGTTCTGCCTCATTAAATAAAGCCTTTAATTCTTCATCTGAAAAATTTTTATCTGATTTTCCTTTTTTAATTTGAATATAAACCGGATTTTTCTGAGAAGAATAACCGGCATAAACAATCGGTGATTTTTCTGTTCTATTTTTACTAAACTCAGCCAGCCTTTCTAACGTATGTGCATCAGTTTGTTGCAATGAATTGACATTTGAAAAGCTTCCGCTAACGATTTGAGTTTCTTTTCTCTTGTTTAAATAATTCAGCTGAAAATGATTTTTATTAATTTCAAATTGATTATTCAAACAATATTCAGGTAAAAGGTAAAAACCGGATTCCGGATCTGCACCAATGTCACCGTTTCGGCTGAAAGTCGTTCCGCTTGCACCGCCATACACAGCATAGATTTTTGTTGATGAATCTATATTTACAGTTTCCATTTTTACCACCAAACCTTCTTCTTTTGCCTGAGCCAAAACGGTTAGTTTCAAACTTCCCGTTCCAAGAATAGGATCTTTAATTTCATACAACATCGTTCCGGGACGATAACGGGTTTCAATTTTATCAGCATTAATTAATTTCTTAATTGAATTTCCTTTCTGAATAACAAACTGAAGGTTGCCGCCCATTCCCGGAAGATACAATGCAAATTCAGGCAAATCTCCTGCTTCAACACGGGAAGCACGGTTGTCTCCATACAATGCACGGTTGAAACGGTATTTGCCGTTGACCAGTAGATAATCACCTTTATCTTCTTTATAATGCAGTTCGCGCTCTTTGTTCTGCCAATGTTTTGATTGGGCAAAAGATTGTGAAAATGCCGATAAAACAATCAGTCCGGCGAAAATGGTTTTCTTTCGCATCTTATGGTTTTAACTCAGTTAAAGGCTGACCGTTAACAGTTACATTTTTTAGGGTCACATTTTTCATATAATCCACTTTATACGGAATCTGAACGCCAACCATTTTAGCATTAATCATCGTGAAATCCGTTACAGGGGAAGTTTCGTAAGCGTCAGAAAATACCGCATATTTTCCGCCTTTATCCACGGTTAAATTTTCTACCCAGATATTTCTCATCGTCGGAATATGATTTCCTGGTTTTTCATAGTGCATGTTGAAACGTACAGCTGCCTCTTTGTAAGCACCCACTTTGGTATTGTAGAAAAATACGTTTTCAATAGTTCCACCACGGCTTGAGCTTGTTTTAATTCTTAAAGCTCTGTCCAGATTTTTACTGTCCATCACATTTCCAACAGCATAAATATTTTTAGCTCCTCCTGCAATCTCACTTCCGATCACCACGCCTCCGTGGCCGTCTTTCATTTCACAGTTTTCAATAATATGGTTTTCCGCAGGTCTTCCGATATCTCTTCCGTCCTCGTCTCTTCCTGATTTAATGGCGATACAGTCGTCTCCTGTATCGAAATATGAATCTTTAATCCACACATTTTTACACGCTTCGGGATCAAAACCGTCGTTGTTTGGGCCGTGGCTGATGACTTTTACTCTTTCAATCAGTACATTTTCACACAAAACAGGATTCAGATTCCACATGGGAGAGTTCTTGACCAAGACATCTGCCATATAGAAGTTTTTAGATTTATAAGGCTGAACAAAATTAGGTCTTAGATAATATCCGTCTCCGAAAATTCTTTCTCTTGCCGGTTTTCTTTCCGCCATATATTCATGAAGCTTAGCACGGGCAGGGTTTTGTCTTCCGGGGCGGGATTCGTTATATCCGTATTTTGTAGCACCACACCAGAACCACCAGTTATCTAAATTGGCATTTCCATCCAAAGTCCCTTTTCCGGTAACGGCAATATTTTCTTCTTCATAAGCATAAATCAGTGATGAATAATTCATACATTCCATTCCTTCCCAACGCGTAAAAACAATAGGATAGTCGTTGCTGTCCTGACTGAATAAAATGGTGGAACCATCACTTAGATGAAGATTGACATTGGATTTTAAATAAATAGCTCCTGTCAGGAAGACACCTTTTGGAACGACCACTCTTCCTCCGCCTTCGGCACTGCATTTTTCAATTGCTTTTTTGAAAGCTTCTGTATTTTTGGTCTTTCCGTCTCCAACAGCTCCGAAATCTGTGATCAGATAGTCTACTTTTCTGAATTCCGGTTTTTTGATCTGTTTTTTTAAGGCCTGAATTTCTGATAGAGGCTGTTTGGCGGAAGTCCACGGTTTATATTGCGCTGATAGTGATATCGAAAGAGCAAAAGTAAGAGCGAAGGCGAATTTTATCATAATGTCAGTGAATATTTAGTTTACAAAAGTTTAAGTTGATACAATTCCTTTGTTGATCGCAATCTAAAATAATTGCGATAAAGAATTATCCTGCACTGTCGGGGAAACTTAAAATTTGTAATCGATTGCATTTTTTATGTTGAGATAATTAACTGTATGGTCATTAATTTCACGGTAAAAGATACAAAAGTTTCGTTTTTCAGCCTGATACTAGATAAAATATAAAATATCTGTACCACCCAAGAATGACCGGATTTTCTATGGAATTTACTGATTTTCATAAATAATGTTGCTGATTTTCCGTTCGCAACGGCTTTCTACTCAGCAAATGATAGCCCTGTTGAAGTATCCCAATATCTGAACACTAAGTTCTCCAAGGTTTTGGACAACTATCTGTTTTTAAGGATCACCAAGCCGTTCTACTTATAAAAGATCGAGAAGGTTAAGCAATAAAAATCAACATCATCATCTGGAAAATCTGTGCGATCTCTGGGAAATAAAAATATTCACGCATTCGTGGCCATACTATGCAGCCTTCAATTTTATCTTAGATAAAATCCTTGCGATTTAAAAACATAGAGTATTAAAAAATATCTTTGAGTCTTTGCGAAAAACCAACAGAGACAGCAACACCTGTGAAAATTTGTGCCATCAGTGGGAATAAAAAATATTCGTGCATCCGTAGCTAAAATTTAACCACAAATCGAAGATTATCTCCTTTCAGTCGATGAATGATATTTCGACGTAGTCAAAAGTCACAAAAGTTTTTTAACACTTTAGTTATTTAAGCTTAATGTTAAGCTGCATAGAAGTATACTTAAGTTTTTGAAAATCTGAAATTTTCTATTGATGGGTTCTAAATTTGCGAAATCTGAGCAATGTGTGGGAAATAAAAAATTCGTGCATTCGTGGCAAAAAAATATCTAAAGAATTTCTCCCTAAATTTTGTATTTGATTCGTAAAAGCGAAGAAACTTTATCTAATTGATTATGAAAAACAGCATCATCAGATGTCTGATAATGCTGTTGCTTTTTCGTGTTTTTACCTTAGCGATGTATTGGGGTGACCTGTCATCTTATTAGGAATGTACATCTCACCGCTGCTTCATGGTATCTGAAGCTTTTTCTGATCTGAGGGAATGAAACGCGTAATTCTTATCGTTATTGCTTTGAACCGAATTGCTTTTCCACTTTTTTCAACCTTGTTAGTGTTTAAATATATATAGAATGGTTAAGTTTGTGCAAATATATAAAATAAGACACTAATTAGTGTCTAAAATAATTAAAAATTTCTTAAACTTGTGTACTGAATGTTTAACGATGGAAAGAAAATCGGCCGCGGGCAACATCCGTAATAAGGAAAGAAGTAAAAAGAAATTTTTGGATGCAGTAGGAAAAATTCTCAAGACCAAAGGATATGCCGCTTTAAAGATCAATCATATTGCCGCCACAGCGGGCGTGGATAAGAAGATGATCTATACTTATTTTGGAGGGATGGATGGCCTTTTGGATGAGTATATCCGTTCTCAGGACTACTGGAGCAATGTAACGGCCGACAAAGTGATGCCCGACGTGGATGATGGCGGAAGAAAAATTATTGAAGGGATGCTACAGATGCAGTATGAATATGTTTTCAGCAACAAAGATGCACAAAAGCTTCTGCTCTGGAGACTTGCGGAATCCCGCAAAGCCTTGAGGAAAATGACAGATACTCAGGAGGCTAACGGAGAATATATCTTTAAAAATATTGCAGACCCTCATTTTGGTGAACATGCCGAGGAGTTTCGTTCGGTAATGGCGATTATGGTAGCGGGGCTTTATTATCTTAATATGTATTCTTCGGTAAATGGCGATACATTTTGTGGTATTAATTTAACAACTTCGGAAGGGAGGGATCAGATCAAAAAGGCCATTTCTTTTATGACTTCACTGACTTATGAAAATCTTTGATTTTCTACTGATATGTTCTAAATCTGTGCGATCTCTGGGAAATAAAAATATTCGTGCATTCGTGGCCATACGATGCAGCGTTCAATTTTATCTTGGATAAAATCCTTGCGCCTTAAAAACATAGAGTATTAAAAAATATCTTTGCGTCTTTGCGAAAAACCAACAAAGACAGCAGCACCTGTGAAAGTCTGCGATCTCTGGGAAATAAAAATTCGTGCATTCGTGGCCATACGATGCAGCCCTCAATTTTATCTTCGATAAAATCCTTGTGCCTTAAAAACATAGAGTATTAAAAAATATCTTTGCGTCTTTGCGAAAAACCAACAAAGAGAGCAGCACCTGTGAAAGTCTGCGATCTCTGGGAAATAAAAATATTCGTGCATTCGTTGCTAATTTACAACTGTTCGCTGTAAGGCTCACCAAGCAGTTTGACTCCGGCGAAATATCATTCATCGACTGAAAGTAGATAATCTTCGATTTCACTTATAAAAGACCGTAAAAGCGGAAGGTATTTTAAGTCGAATTATTATTGACGTGATCTGAATTATCATTTTAAATCTGCTTTTTATCCAGAAATTACATAAATTTGCAATGTGAACATTTTGAGACTATTGCTTACAATTTATTTTTTGGTGTTGTCATTACTGCCATGTGGTGATGTTGATGCACAGTCTCCGGGTATCAATGAGGTTTTGCAGGTCACTTTCCAGACCGATCATCATTCGAAAGATAAGACCGATCTCTGTTCTCCACTATGTTCATGCAATTGTTGCCAGATTACGGTAGCTTCTTTTAAAACCGAACCTGTGATTTCTTTTCCGGAACAAATTAACAGCTATTATTCAAAAAAAATTCTTTTTCAGAAAAATGATTTCGCCTATTTGGTATACGATCAGATCTGGCAACCGCCCAAAATTTAATTGGTATTGATATCCATGAAGGACCGGTGTCTTTCATGAATGTGTCGTGGAAACTTTGCAACATCGTTGCAGGGATTTCTGTTCATTTTCGATGCTCTTCATTCCTCTTTTGACGGAAGAAGATCGATTTTCAATAAAAATTAAATCTAATGCTCGATAAAATCATAAAATTCAGCATCAGGAATAAAATTGTCATTGGTATAATGACCTTGATGTTAATTGTCTGGGGTATAGCGAGTGCGTCCAGACTACCGGTTGATGCCGTACCTGACATCACTAATAATCAGGTACAAATTATTACTGTTTGCCCCACTTTAGCAGGGCAGGAAGTGGAACAGTTAGTTACATTTCCCATTGAACAGAGTATTGCGAATGTTCCTGATATCGAAGAAACGAGAAGTATCTCACGATTCGGACTTTCTGTAATTACCGTGGTTTTTAAAGAAAGTGTAGATATTTATTTTGCCCGTCAATTAATCAGTGAACAGCTGAAACAGGCTTCCGAAGAAATTCCAAAAGGGGTGGGTACCCCTGAAATGGCTCCTGTAAGTACAGGTTTAGGGGAAGTCTACCAGTATATTCTCCATCCGAAAAAAGGAAGTGAGAAAAAATACAGCAGTAAAGAACTGAGAACCATGCAGGACTGGATCGTCCGCCGGCAACTCAACGGAACTCCCGGCGTTGCAGAAATAAACAGTTTTGGAGGCGAATTGAAACAATATGAAGTTGCCATCGATCCGAGCCGTCTGAAAGCAATGGGAGTCAGTATTACAGATATTTTCACAGCTTTAGAAAAAAATAATCAAAATACGGGCGGAGCTTATATTGATAAAAAACCTAATGCTTACTTCATTCGTGGAATCGGGATTGTCACTTCTATTGATGATATCAAAAATATTGCGGTAAAAAATGAAACGGGAAGTGTTCCGATTTTTATTAAAGATGTGGCTAATGTTGGTCTTGGACATGCCGTCCGCTACGGAGCTTTAACGTATAATGGTGAAGTTGATGCTGTTGGCGGTGTTGTTATGATGTTGAAAGGAGCGAATAGCAATGAAGTCGTTCAACGGATTAAAGATAAGATTCCTACCATTCAGAAATCGCTTCCGAATAATGTGGTTATTGAACCGTTTTTAGACCGCACGGATTTGGTGGGAAGAGCCATAAAAACGGTTGAAAATAACTTAATTGAAGGGGCTCTGATTGTCATTTTCGTATTGGTTCTTTTCCTTGGAAATTTTAGAGCGGGATTAATTGTGGCTTCGGCCATACCGTTATCCCTTTTGTTTGCTTTGGGAATGATGAATGTGTTCGGTGTTAGTGCCAATTTAATGAGTCTTGGCGCTATTGATTTTGGGCTTATTGTCGACGGTGCGGTAATTATTGTTGAGGCGACACTGCATCATTTAGGACTAAGAAAAACCAATACAATCCTCACTCAATCTGAAATGGATGAGGAGGTCTTTATTTCGGCATCAAAAATCAGAAGCAGTGCAGCTTTCGGAGAAATTATCATCTTAATCGTTTATATTCCCATTTTGACCTTAGTGGGTGTTGAAGGAAAAATGTTTACGCCAATGGCAAAAACGGTTGGGTTCGCTATTTTGGGAGCGTTAATTTTATCATTAACCTATATTCCAATGATGACTGCGTTACTTTTATCTAAAAAGCCCTTAAACAAAGAAAACTTTTCGGATAAGATGATGAATAGACTTCAGAAAATCTACCAGCCTTTACTGGAAAAAGCCTTGAAAATAAAATACGGACTGGTTGGCGGAACAGTGGCTTTATTTGTCGTTGCTGCCTGGATATTCGGAAGAATGGGAGGTGAATTTATTCCTCAGTTACAGGAAGGGGATTATGCTTTTCACTGTATTCTTCCCCAGGGGAGTTCTTTAAGCCAAAGTATTGAAACGTCGATGCAGGCTTCCAGAATTATTAAACAGTTTGACGAGGTTAAAATGGTTGTGGGAAAAACCGGGGCTGCCGAAGTTCCGACTGACCCAATGCCGCCTGAAGCAACCGATCTTATTGTTGTTTTAAAACCTCAGAAAGAATGGAAAATAAAAAAATCCTATGAAGCATTAGCGGATGAGATTTCCGAAAAATTAGAAACGATTCCCGGAGTTTTCTTTGAGAAAAACCAACCCATCCAAATGCGTTTTAATGAACTGATGACCGGGATACGTCAGGATGTTGCCGTGAAAATATTTGGTGAAAATCTGGATTCCTTAAGCATCTATGCAGACAAAACGGCAAAAATTATTCAGTCGGTACAAGGTGTTACTTCTCCACAAATTGAGCGTGTAAGTGGGCTCCCGCAAATCAACGTGGAGTACGACCGGATAAGAATGGCCAATTACGGTTTGGATATCGAAGAGGTGAATAGTGCTGTAAGCACAGCCTTTGCAGGACAATCTGCCGGTCAGGTATTTGAAAATGAAAGGCGGTTTGACTTAGTGGTTCGTCTCGACAGTCTTCACAGAACGAATATTGATGATGTGAATAATCTGATGATTGCGACGAATTCCGGAGCGCAGATTCCACTAGCTCAGGTGGCGAATATCAGTTATAAGCTTGGCCCGGCTCAGATCAGTCGTGAAGCAGGAAAACGGAGAATTGTGATCGGTTTTAATATAAAAGATCGGGATGTTCAAAGTGTTGTTGAAGAGATTCAGCAAAAATTGGATCAGAAAATAAAATTACCTTCAGGTTACTATTTCACCTACGGTGGGCAGTTTGAAAATTTGAAAGCTGCAAGTGAACGCCTAACGATTGCTGTGCCGGTTTCATTAATGTTGATTTTCATGTTGTTGTATTTTACGTTCCATTCGCTGAAGCAGGCCGCATTGATTTTTACGGCTATTCCGATGAGTGCGATCGGGGGAGTTTTTGCTTTACTGTCGAGAGATATGCCTTTCAGTATTAGCGCAGGAATAGGTTTTATCGCCTTATTTGGTGTTGCTGTTTTAAACGGAATTGTTTTGATCGGTACTTTTAATCAATTAGAAAAAGAAGGCGAAAACAATATTTTAAAGCGGGTCATGGAAGGTACGAAAACACGGTTAAGGCCTGTTTTAATGACCGCGACAGTGGCTTCCCTCGGGTTTTTACCAATGGCAGTTTCCACAGGAGCGGGCGCGGAAGTTCAAAAGCCTTTAGCGACCGTTGTTATCGGAGGTCTGGTAACGGCTACTTTCCTGACCCTATTTGTGTTGCCTATGCTGTATATTATTTTTAATTCTGATATTAATTTTAAAAAGATACGATCAAAGCCTTTGGTTACCGTTCTCATTTCGGGCTTTTTATTGTGCGGACAAACCTTTAAAGCCCAGGAGGGGAATGTCTTGACGGTTGAGCAGGCTATTCAGATAGCTTTAAAAAACAGTGATCTGCTGAAGTCCAAAGATTGGGAGATTCAATCTGCTGAAGCTTTAAAGCCTACGGCAAAAGAACTTCCAAAAATGAATGTAGATGCTCAGTTGGGACAATATAATTCCAAGAAGTTTGATCAGTCTTTTTCTATCTCTCAAACCATTCCGTTTCCGACGTTATTTAAGGCAAAAAAAGAATTAATAGGGGAGGAAATTAAAGGAAAGCAGATCAACAGGGAGGTTTCCGAAAATGAGCTTATCAAGCAGGTCAGGACCTATTATGATCAAATTGAATATCTGCAGTATAATCAATCGAAATTGAAGAATCTGGATAGTTTATATAACGATTTTATCAGAATTGCAACGGTAAGATTTAAAGCCGGCGATGTTAAGAAAATTGAAATTAATACTGCAGAAACGCAGAAAGGTGAAATTAATTTATTACTGAAACAGAACGAAGTGTATTTGACAAATGCGTACAAAAAATTGAAGAATATTTTAAATACAACAGAAGATCTCTCCGTTCCGTTTGTCGAAAACTATCAGCTGTTGAAAGTGTATGATGTTTTGGATAGTTCTTCAGTTGCCCGACATCCTTCAGTGAAGATTTTTTATCAGGAAATGGAAATTGCCGAAAAGAATAAAAATGTCGAAAAATCCCTGGGTCTTCCTGAGTTTAGCCTAGGTTATACCAATCAGTCTCTGATTGGTTTTCAGACAGTCAACGGAATGGAGCAGTATTTCAACGGAGGGAATCGTTTTCACTCGGCGACAGTCGGTGTTTCAATCCCTTTGACCTTTGGGGCGACAAAAGCAAGAATAAAGTCATGGGATTATTTAAAACAGGCGGCGGAATCGAATGCGAAATTTCAGCAAAAACAATTGGAAACGGCATTGGGAAATACCTTACAGCAATACAGGCAGAATTTAAATCAATATGAATATTATCTCAATCAGGCAATTCCGAATGTCGAGAAAATTACAAAAGCCGGACAACTAGGATATAAAACAGGAGAAATTTCTTATGTGGAATATCTTTTTGCCTTACAGACAGCAACCGATATTCAGTTGAAATACCTGCAGTCTATTCAGCAGGTTAATGAATCTGTTATTACTATTAATTCAATTATCAATCAATAAAATGAAAATCAAATATAAAATCTTCTCCTTAGTTTTGGTCACACTCTTTGCCGTTAGTTGTGGGGAAAAAGTTGCCACAGCAGAAGCTCAGGGGGAAGTTAAAACGGAAGAGGATCACGAAGAAAACCCTCAGACCATTGCGGAGCTGACGCAAGACCAAATGAAATCTGTCGGTGTAACTTTAGGAGCTATTGTAATGAAGGAGCTGACTTCAACGGTGAAGGCCAATGGTTTGCTGCGGGTTCCGAATAATAGAAAAGCAATCGTAACTTCTCTATATGGCGGAGTGATTAGAACAATTAATTTCCAGATTGGGGATTTTGTGAAAAAGGGGGAGGTGCTGGCAACCATCAGCAATCCAGAATATATTCAGCTGCAGGAACAATATCTAACGGTTAACAGCCGGATCTCTTTTGCTGAGCAGGAATTCAGAAGACAGAAAGAACTCTTTGATAACGATGCGGGAGCCAAAAAGAATCTTCAAAGTGCTGATGCGGAGCTGAAAACTCTGAGAACCCAAAAAGCCTCTCTGAAACGTCAGCTTCAGATGATGGGAATCAGCCCGGAAACAGTCAATAACAGGAATTTAAAATCAGGATTGGTTATTACGGCGCCAATCAGCGGAACGATCAGCACTATTCATGCACAGATCGGAAGTTATGTCGATATTTCAGCACCGGTTTTGGAAATTATTGATAACCATTCAATCCATCTCGATCTGCAGGTTTTTGAAAAAGATTTATCTAAAATGAGAATCGGCCAGGTTGTTCATTTTAAACTGACCAATAATCCTGAAACAGAATATGATGCGACGGTCTATAGTGTAGGCTCTACTTTTGAAAATGAAAGCAAGACCATTTCTGTTCACGCCAATGTGATAGGAAATAAAACAGGCCTTATCGACGGAATGAATATCACCGGAATCGTTAGTCTCGATAAGAGCAGTACCCCTGCTATTCCTGATGAAGCCATTGTTGAGGCGGACGGGAAATATTATGTTTTTGTTCAGTCGGATAAAAAACCTGACGAACATGAAAAGGTAGGTAATGAAAGTAAACAAGGAGGAAAGTCTGAAAATCAACAAAAAACGATGGCTTTTGAAAAAATTGAAATCGTAAAAGGAGCTTCGGATATGGGCTATACGGCTATTACGTCACTCGTTGAAATTCCTTCGAACGCTAAAATTGTGGTAAAAGGAGCATTCTTTGTGAATGCAAAATTAGTTAATTCTGGTGAGCATGAACATTAAACGGGGGGAGTTACAAAAGTTGAGAATAATATTGTTTTCTTTTTGAATTTACCTTAACAAAACCCCGAAGAGGCTATAAATATCAGGAGCGTCGGGTGAAACCCCGATGAATACGTATTCAATGATGTTATAACCCCGCAGGAGTTGAATAATTTAAAGGAAATTTCAAAGATAAAATGGTATAAAAATGAAGTTTTAATTTTCAAACGATCTAAACCTTTTGTCCGATCCCAAAATTTTCCGCTGATTTAAAGTGCCGGATTTCAGATTGAAGCTTCGGAAAATAAGAGATCATTTTATTATTTTCAGATTGTCGGCGCTTTTTCCCGGCTACCCAAGTTGTGCATTGGCACTCATTAAACCTCAGGAAGAACCGGTTGTGAAAAACCGGATCAGTTTCAAAACTTGGGGAGAAATTGTTTAGATGTATTTTTTGCCACGAATGCACGAATATTTTTATTTCCCACAAATCGCACAGATTTTTACAGGTGCTGCTGCTGGTATTTTTTGCTTAATCTTCGAGATCTTTTATCAATAGAACGGCTTTGTGAATCTTAAAGCGGGAATTGTCAAAAAACTTGGGGTGGCTTTGTGTTCAATATTTAAAGTGTAAGGAAAAGGATCTGCATCATTAGCAAAATCTGCGAGCGCAAAAAATTTCATCTTACATTATCTGAACTTTTTTGCCTAGTCCCCAACTTTTGTACTTGATCCGAAAAACCTTCACGGTTGCCTCATTGGAGTCTGACATCCAAAAAAGAGGCTATCCAAAATACTGGATAGCCTTTCTTTTAATTGAAATATAGTATAGTTAAGATTCGGTGGCAATCAGAAAATAGTTGTTTTGTGCTGCTTCTTTTCCAAAAAGAGATCGGAAAATATTCTGAAATTCATGGATATATTTACATTTTATATTGTTTCCGTAAATTTTAAGCCCTTCCACGATTTTATTGGAGCTTAAGTCAATATCATATTTAATAAATATTTCAGGTCTCTCATATCTTATTCTGAGATCTGAGCTGTATGTTCGTGAAAAGCCAAACTTTTCAAGCCATTCCTCTGTGATTTTTATAGGCGTCACCGCCTCTGCAGGAACTGAAAAACCTTCATTATCGCTCTCAATCTTTACAAAATATTGTTTGTTATCACTCTGAAAGATTTCCGTAACAGTAAAAATTTGACTTTTATATTCCACAAGATTTTTAATCTTAAGATCCATGACATTCATAATACTTTGCTTTTTAGGTTGTTGTAATTCCTGATTAGGAGAGATTTGATACCAAGGAAGTTTGCAAATACTATGCCTTGGATACAATTTATACTGAAAATTCATATTATTTTTTGTTAAACCATTGGTCTGGGATTGTATTTTTTTTATTAAATGGGTTGGTTTTTATTGATTTACAGTTATGGATAAAATATTAAGTTATGGTATGTCTGTGGTATTATTTTTAATGATTACATGATGCCGGGAAAAATGACTCAGAATAAAATATGTTTTGTTTTTAGGATGCTTAAATTTTAATCCTTACTTGTTTTAAAATTTTACGTTAGGTTTTTTTAAGCTATTTGTTGCTTATCTCTTACTTCCTGTTCTTCATTTGCCCGCCAAATTTTCAGGTAAGATGTGAAAAAAGCATTAAAAATAATACCGATAATTAAATCTTATTACGATAATCTGGTGGAAACACCAATCATGAGGCTTCTTTTATTTTCAGATGAATATATTCTGAGGGTGTTATTTTTTCAATCTGTTTGAACACCCGGTTAAAGGTAGACTGATTGGAAAATCCAGCTTCCGTATAGACATACATCAGGGTTACCTTTTCCCAGTTACTATCCTTCATTAATTCTTTTACATAATTGATTCTGTAGGTATTTAAATAGCTGTTAAAATTTGTAAAATTATGTTGCCGGATGGCTTTCGAGATATAATTGCTGTTGATATCCAATGCTGCCGAAAGTTTGGATATATTGAAGCCGGGCTCCTTATAGGGCTTATTTTTTTCCATAAAGGCTTTGATTTTTTCAAAAACTTCTTCATCAATAACTTCGGCCTTTTCTGAACTTTCCTTCTTTGGATCGTGTTTTTGTTCAATTTCATGCTCAATCTCAACTCTCCGGATTTTGTCTTTGTAAAAAATGATTAATGAAATAACGGCAACATTTGAAAGGACAAGAAGGGTATCGGTAATTCGTACATTCTCCGTACGATGCTCAGGAAAATTAAGATTGATATTTTTTGATAGAAGGAAGCCCAACAGAATGCAGAGCATGACAAATAAACTATAAAAAATCACATATTTTCTTGAGAAAAATACATAAGCTCCCAACGGAATGGGAAGAAGCCAGACAAAGCTGGCCACAGAGTTTTCCCAAAAAGCCAACATCACATAAAAGTTATAGAGGGTTCCTAGAATCATGTATGAATGAACCAGTTTATGAATGGAGTATTTTTTTCGGACCACAATAATATAAGAATAGACCAGAATAAATAGACCACCCGCCGTATACCACGGCATGATATGATCCCGAATAAAAAACGCGAAAATAATCGTGAATATAAAAAGGACAGTAGCCATTAATAAAATATAATGATGGATCAGTTCTCGTTTATATTTTTCTACTTTTTGAGTTTTGGTGCATGCCTGTATCATTTTTTGTGTCTTTGTCCTATTTCTTTCTTGTACTTTGTCAGCTAATAAAAAAAATAACTTATTTAAATTATTGAAAAATAGCGTTTTGTGTATTTAAGTTGTTTTCTGTTTTTTATTTATCTCTTTAGAATATGATTTGTTTCTCCTCCTATCTTTGCTGAATAATAATACCATTACGGCTTATCTGTTTAGAAAAATATTCTATATAACTCCAATTTTCTGTAAATAAAATCAAGATGTGGCAAAGATAAGAAGATTCAAAATAATAAGTTGAAAAACACATCATAGTCTCTTTTATTTTAACAATTTAAAAAACCTTAAAAATGAAGAAATTAAAGTTATCACTCATCAGCCCGGTGCTGATTTTATTATCCGTGAACACGTATTCACAAGTCGGAATCAATACAGAATCTCCAAAAGCAACACTTGATGTTCTGGGAAAACCCACGCTGGCTACGGCAGCGGATGGTGTTATCGCCCCCAGGTTAACAGGAGATCAGCTAAAAGCAAAGGACGGAGTATATCTCGCAGACCAAATCGGAACTTTGGTGTACGTAACTCAGGCCGTAACCACGGCATCTTTAAAAACGGCAAAAGTGGATAAGCCCGGATATTATATGTTTAATGGTGATACCTGGAAATTTGCCTTTGGCGGAAATAATGATGATGACATCGTGATCGGAGAGCTGGTGTACTATCACGGCAGCATTCCGGCGACAACATCCGGGCCTGGTATTTTGGCGAGTACCTATCTACCTGATCTACCTGTTTTGGGAGGGGTGCTGAGGCTTGATGCCCAGTTTGACGGTAATTCCTCAGGAAATGGTGCAATTACGACTTTTAACCCGCGACTTTATAATGTAGGAGCGGGAGATGTTAAAATATGGGTGTCAGAAATGTCTACCCATACCGGAGATTCCGATAATGGTAATATTAAACTGTCTCCAGGAGACTTCAGGCAGTTTGATGATGGGGTATACCTTTCGCAGACCCATAATGAAACGGTTACTTTTGATATTACCATGCAGGAACCTGAGCCAAGATGGTACAGAGTGTACTACGCTTTCCGCGTAGATAATAAATCCAAGACAGGAACGAGCAATGCAAGCACCTCAGATTCTAATACCGCAGATAATACGAGGGAGCTCTTTTTATCGGTGCAGAGACTGTATTAAATTTCAGCCTGTAGAGAGAATCGGTGGAAAGTTCTTGGGGATCCTCATTCTGATAATGAGGAGTGCTCAACGTCATGTATTTTTATTTTAATGCAAACTTCTGAGTTTAAATGGTCAGGCCGTTTAAACTCATTTTAGCTGTAACCGTAAAAGAGACCAAAGAGTTTATGGGATATCTCAGGTGTTTTAGAAGTCTGCTAAAAAAAACTTTATTTTTACCTTATATGCTCTTTTTTGAAGCTAATAAACTGAATTTAATTAAACTTAATATTTTAAAATATTGAGTTTTGACTGCTAAGACATGTTTTTGTAGCGTTGGAATTCACTCCGGTGATAAAATTTCAAATCGAATGGGGGGCAGCCTGTTCCTATTGATCTGGTATAATATTGTATGGATCGGACTCAGGCTGGTAATTCAACTTATCATAACGAAGGTGCGCCATCTAAAATAAAAAGAGCTGAAAACTTGTATTGACAAAGTATTCTAAATTCATTATCATTGTATGTATAAAATATATCCATTAATGATAGAAGATTTTCCGTTCTATTTATCGCTTATTGTTGCCATTATTTTGCTGATTATGCTGGCCAATAAGATGAAGGTTGCTTATCCCGTACTACTCGTTATAGCGGGTTTGCTTATCAGTTTTATTCCTGGAATTCCTAGGGTAAAAATAGATCCCGAGCTTATTTTTATTATCTTTTTACCTCCTTTACTATACGAAGCAGCATGGGCAATATCTTGGAAAGAACTTTGGAAGTGGCGAAGGATTATCTGCAGCTTTGCCTTTGTTGTTGTATTTTTAACTGCAATTTCCGTTGCATTGGTAGCCAATCATTTTATCCCGGGATTTTCACTGGCTTTAGGTTTTTTATTGGGTGGAATTGTTTCACCGCCAGATGCTGTAAGTGCAAGTGCTATTCTGAAATTTGTAAAAGTTCCCAAAAGGATGTCATCTATTCTCGAGGGAGAAAGTCTATTGAACGATGCTTCTTCGTTGATTATTTTCCGGTTCGCCATGGTTGCCGTAGCGACGGGGCAGTTGATCTGGCAGGATGCTGTTTTTAGTTTTTCGTGGATGTTGATCGGCGGGATCGGGATCGGATTGTTGCTGGGATTTGTTTTTATGAAAGCTCATAAATATCTCCCGACTGACGCCAATATGGACACCATTTTAACCATTGTTTCACCTTATGTTATGTACATGGCCGCCGAGGAAGTCCATAGTTCAGGTGTGCTGGCGGTTGTAAGTGGCGGCTTGTTATTATCCAATAACAGGTTTTCCTTTCTCGGCACTTCTTCACGTCTGCGTGGGGTTAATGTGTGGGAGAGTCTGGCTTTCGTTTTAAACGGGTTGGTTTTTGTTCTGATAGGTCTCGATCTTCCGGAAATTACTTCCGGTCTGGAAGGTGTGAGCATTTCCTCAGCGATCGGGTACGGGTTGTTAATTACTGCTGTACTTATTGTAGTAAGAATTCTCTCCGCATACGGCGCTGTACTTGTTACCCTTGTGGCGAGAAATTTTATAAGCGTTGCCGATACACGGAGCCCGGGATTCAAAGCGCCTATTATAATGGGGTGGACGGGAATGCGCGGTGTGGTTTCGCTGGCTGCCGCACTTTCGATTCCTACGCATTTATATGCCGGCGGACCTGCTTTTCCGCAAAGGAACTTGGTGCTGTTCATCACTTTTATCGTTATTCTCACGACGTTACTGGTACAGGGACTCACTCTTCCGTATCTGATTAAGAAACTCAATTTACCTTCCTTTAATGATTATGTATCGGATGAAGATGCAGATAATCAAATTAAAAGAGGAATTGCGAGACACACTTTAGATCATATCAGGGAAAACCATAATGCTTTATTTCAAAGGAGTCATTTTTTGCAGCAAATTCATGAAAAATGGCAGGGGAAAATTGACGATGATGCCGATATTCAACTTTCTCCTGAAGTTCGTGAAGCTTATCTGGATGTTTTAAACTCGCAAAGAAAATGGTTGATAGAGCAGAATCATAACCATATTGATCTGAATGAAGATGTCATCAGAAAACATTTAATGAAAATAGATTTAGAAGAGGAAAGAGTACGTCTCGTTCATTAATGGTTGTTTAAAATATTCATTAAATTTTCAAGGTACTCGTTTTCTTTTACCACTTTTTCATACGACTGTTTTGCATAGGCCGGAGAAAGAGTGTAGTTTTCCGGCTTACTACTAAAATCTTCGTTTTCAATGTACTGGTTAAGGTGCCGGGTGTATTCTTTTATCCATTTATTGACCTTTCTCCGCTTTAATTTACATAAAGTGTTATTCTTTATTTTTTGCAAAGAGTGTAAAATAAAGGATTTGTCTCCATGAAAACTGATAATCTGAGCCATATTAATAAATGACAGATTGTGATGGTCCTGAACCAGAGAATGTTGGTCATTTTCGAAAATCATAATATTGAATTTAAGGTGTGGTTAAATCTCTAAAACAATGAACTGAATTTTAAAGTAAAGCCACAGACTGGTATTGAAAATGATTTTTTCAAAATGAGATTGAGTAGTTTTCTCCGTATGAGAAAGGTGTGAGTTGACATGATCGTTGTGTTGGTGTGTTAAAATTTATAGCTTCAAAAATCTAACCAAAATAAATGAATAAATTTTAGGAGAATAAGGTTTATGGGAGAGTAAGTGCTTTAAAACAATGGATTTATTGGTGGTTAAAATATTTAAATGTTTGGTTTTTAGTCTGATAATAAGAATTGTGTCTCTTGGGTAGTGATACGCTAGCACTACAAAATGTGGTATTTTTTCCGATTACCTTACATAAGTTTTCCGAACGGTCAATATCAGGTAAATTAAATTTCTGGGTTGATTAACTTATTCTCTCATTTTTTACCGAATGCTTCTTAATTCGTAAATTTGCTAAAACACTTTTTTAACAGTAAATATCTCAAACCGATTCACTATGGAGTTAAGACAGATCCGTTATTTCCTGAAAGCAAAAGAGCTTCTGAATTTTACGGAAGCAGCGGCTCATTTATTTATAAGTCAAAGTACGCTTTCGCAGCAGATAAAGCAGTTGGAAGAAGAATTGGGGATTTTATTGTTCAACAGAATAGGAAAACGGATTATTTTAACAGAAGCCGGAGAAATATTCTCCAGATATGCAGAAAAAAGTCTCTTAAAATCTCAGGAAGGATTGCTGGCAATGCAGGATTTAAAGGAAGTAAAAAGCGGCGAACTCAATATCGGTGTTACGTACGGAATGCGGACTACCATGATCACGGCCTTAATAGAATTTTCAAAAGAATATCCCGGAGTGCGGGTGAATATTGTCTTTGGAACGACCTCCGAATTAATGGATCAGCTGCATCATGTACAACTCGATTTTATCCTCACTTTTGCGGAGGGAAATAGAGTAGAGCTTTTTAATTATGTTCCGCTATTCACTTCCCCTATGACAGTGGTGGTTTCTAAGGATTCAAATTGGGCAAAAAAGAAAACGATAAGTTTAAAAGAAATTATTGACCTTCCCTTGGCAATGCCCACAAAAGGCTACAGCACCACAAAAAATATGATGCAGGCTTTTGCAGAAAATAAGCTTCAGCCTAAGATTTTAATAGAGATCAATGATATTCCCACTCTGCTGGAATTGGTGAAAAGTGGGAACTGGTGTTCCATTCTAGCCGAAACTACAGTGAGGGAAAAAGATGATTTGGTGACTATCCCCATTCAGGCAAGAAATATGATCCGTACAGCCATGGTAATTTCATTAAAAGATGCATATGAGAAAAAAGCAATGACCTTATTTTATGATTGCCTTCATGTTAAAATCTCCGGGAAAATTTAAATGGAGATATTGATAGTAAATGGTTTTATTTTTAATATATATTCAATTAAAGAAGAGTTATGGTGCGGGGATGCTAATCAGAGTGCCTGTTCTGTCGGGTAGTGAAAAAATATAAAGTTAATTAACTGTTTTTAATTTATTGCGTTTAGCATAATAAGCGTGTTTTATGAAAATATTTTATCCCGAAGCGTGAATGGAAGGAAGCACAAGTATGTTAATTTTAATAAACAATTTATTAATGTTGGCGTAAGGCTTTATCCTACATATTCAAGTGGTTTTTAATGTGAAATATGTAATGCATTGATTTATACGTTGTAAAATATGTTTGATGAATGTCATATAATGTTGAATTATTAATTAATAATGTTAAAATATTACAGTCATAGCAAAAATTCAATTAAAATAACACCTCGCGAACGTGAAATAATACTATATTTGTTATCTAAACAACTAATAAAGATTAAGGATGAGTATTGACTTTACAACGGCAACCTTTAGAGATTTTGAAAACATTAAGGATTTCAATATCGCACAGAGAGCAGAGATTTTTTATGAATTTTTAAATTTTATGAAATCTAACGGGCACATGAATTACAGATTACAGAATACCACGGGTACCAACTCTGTAGTGAATGTAGACATTGAAAATGAGAAAAGAGATTATGTAAGTTTTGTTTCCAGCGATTATCTGGGTTTTACCCAGCATCCTAAAACAAAGAAGGCGGCGATTGAGGGTATTGAAAAATATGGAACGGGAACGGGAGCAACTCCCCTGATCGGAGGATATTTTAATTACCATAATGCATTAGAGGCCAGAATTGCTGCCTTTTTTGGAAGACAGCAGGATGAAGCTGCGATCTTCACGACTGGATATACTGCCAACAGTGCCACTTTACAGGCGCTTATGCAGAAAGAGGATTTAGCTATTTTGGATATGGCAGTGCACGCCAGTGTACATGAAGGTTGTGCCTATACCAATACAAAAACATTTCCTCATAACAATTTAGAGGCTTTGGAACATATTCTGAAAATCTCGGAAGATAAATTCCGGACCAAGTTGGTCATTGTAGACGGAGTATACTCCCAGGATGGTGACACTTCTCATATCAAAGAAATTTATGCATTGGTTAAAAAGTACAATGCATTCCTGATGGTTGACGATGTACACGGGGTAGGAATATTGGGGAAGACCGGAAGAGGAACTCTTGAGGATACCGACCTGTTGGATAAAGTGGATATTATTACAGGTACCTTCAGTAAAACCTTCGGTAGCCTTGGGGGATATGTCATTGCGGATAAAAAAATTGCTTCTATTCTGAGATTTCAGTCAAGACAGCAAATTTTTTCTGCGACCGCTCCTCCTTCGTCATTGGGAATTATTAAAGCGATTGATCTTATTGATGAAGAGCCTGAATGGAGAGAGAAACTTTGGTGGAATATCAACTATTTCAAAAAAGGGCTGAACGATCTTGGGTTAGATACCGGAATCACCTGTTCCGCCATTGTTCCGGTAAAAATTGGAGATCCCCATGTAACAGGAGATGTCGGAAGACTACTTATTGAAAGAGGAGTGTACACAAATCCAATTTTATATCCGGCCGTACCGAGAAAAGATGCAAGGATCAGAATGAGTGTTACAGCCAGACATGAGAAAGAACATCTTGATAAAACGCTTAATGCGTTTGAAGATATCAATAATAAATTGCATATTGCAAAAAAATAATATCATATGCCTAGAAAAGTAGTGCAAGGTCCTATCAGGGATAAAGAAAAGACAAAGCAAAAGTTATTGGCTGCAGTTGGAAAAATTTTAAGAGTAAAAGGGTATTCCGGTCTTAAAGTGAGCAAAATTGCAGCCGTAGCAGGCTTTGACAAAAAACTTATTTATGAATATTTCGGAAGTACCGAAAAGCTTATTGATGAATATATCAGATCTCAGGATTATTGGAGCAAAATTAATGAAGGAATTGAGGTCGATTTGTCAGATGGCGGACAGGAACTTTCAAAACTAGCGGTATTAAACCAATTTGAAAGCCTCAAGAAAAACAAAGAATTGCAAAAAATCATTCTTTGGGAGCTTTCTGAAAGCAAACCGATGCTTAGAAAATTAGTAGAGCAGCGTGAAGATGCAGGAGCTTCTTTGTTTGAACATGTTACCGACCCTCATTTCGGTGAGAATGCAACGAGATTCAGAGCAATTATGGCTTTGGTTATTTCAGGAGCTTACTATCTTAATCTTTATACAGGATACAATGCCAGCAAATTCAACGGGATTGACCTGAAAACGGATGAAGGTAGAGCTGAAATTGAAAAGGCCATCGTTGAGCTGATTGATTTTGCATATCAAAAATAATGATGACAAAAAATTTTCCAATTGGGTCAGAATTTAAGTATTTTATTGGTATTTGAAAGTTTTATATTTTCAGATTAGAACTATATTTCTTATTTTTGACCTATGGAAAATTTTATTGTATCTGCCAGAAAATATCGCCCGCAAGAGTTCGACACTGTTGTAGGACAATCTCACATTACAGATACTCTAGAACATGCCATTGAAGAAAATCAGCTGGCGCAGGCTTTATTGTTTTGCGGACCTCGTGGAGTAGGTAAGACGACCTGTGCAAGGATTTTGGCAAGAAAAATTAATGAAAAAGACGGTTCTGTTTCGGAAGATGGATTTGCCTATAATATCTACGAATTAGACGCCGCTTCCAACAATTCTGTAGACGATATTCGTGAACTCATAGATCAGGTACGTTTTGCACCTCAGGTCGGTCAATATAAAGTTTATATTATCGATGAGGTTCATATGCTGTCTTCTGCTGCCTTCAATGCTTTTCTGAAAACATTGGAAGAGCCGCCGGCGCATGCCATTTTTATTTTAGCAACGACCGAAAAACATAAGATCATCCCGACCATTTTATCAAGATGTCAGATTTATGATTTTAAGAGGATCGTTATTGAAGATATCCAAAGTCATCTGAGAAATATTGCTCAAAAAGAGAATATTCAATATGAAGATGATGCTTTATATCTGATTGCCCAGAAAGCAGACGGTGCCCTGAGAGATGCACTTTCTATTTTCGACCGGCTTTCTACCTTTTCCCAGAAAAATATTACATTGGCAAAAGCAGCTGAAGTGCTAAATATTCTGGATTATGATCAGTATCTGAAAGTGGTTGATTTCGCCAAAGAAAATAAAATTCCCGAAGTGCTCTTTGCCTTCAATGAAATTGTGAAGAAAGGTTTCGATCCGCATATCTTCATTGCAGGTTTGGGAAATCATTTCAGAGATTTAATGATGGCCCAAAATACTTCAACCATAGAGTTGATTGAAGTGGGAGAAAAAACGAAGGCCAAATTTGTGGAGCAGAGTCAGAAATGGAGTCCCCAGCAACTCATTGATGCTGTTGAAATCTGCAACCATGCAGACATCAATTATAAAAACTCCAAAAACCCAAGACTTACAGTTGAGATTGCTTTAATGCAATTGGCTTCTTTGACGGCTAATTCAGACGTTACAAAAAAAAAAAGTTCCTGATATTAGCTCCGTTTCTTAACGAAGTACAACAAGTAAAGCGTCCCCAGCCGGAAAAAAAAAAAGAAATACTGGCTGAAAAACAGGCTGTAGCTGTCGTGGAAAAAGGGCAGGAAGCCGACCTTAAAAAAACGACTTCAAAACCGTTGTCTAAACCCGTTATTTCGTCGGGTTTCAGTATCAATTCTTTCTTAAATCAGGAGGAAACAGTCGTGAATAAAGATGAATCACTGGCTGTAAAGACTGAAAATTTACCTCAGAATCATTTTACCGAAACCGATCTTCAGATGGAGTGGAACTTGTTTTTAAAACAGATTCAGTTCAAGGCTTCTTTTGTCTTTAATGCTATCAAAGGTTTTAAGCTGATCAAGATTGATGAGAAAAATGTTCAGGTATTATATCCTTCAGATTCTGCTAAAGTCGAGTTTGACAAGATCAGCGGAGAATTTTTTAATCATTTTAAAAGAAAGGTGCAGAACTACACCATTGAAATTAATTATAAAAGAGATTTCGAAAATTTAAAGGTGGAAGTTATGACCAAAAGGAAGATTTTTGAAAAACTGATCGAAAAAAATCCACTATTAAAAGATCTTGATGACTTAATGAAGTTCGACTTATCATAATTTTTTATATATTTGTCAAATATTTGTACGAAAAATCATTTTTCGACAAGAACAAAACAATTGAAAAGCCAGTAAATAGGAGATTCACAATATAAAAGTGGAAACAACTACTACACATAAGTCTAATTTAAACCTTTTTGGTTTTGCAGCTGCTAATTATTTTAGCAGTTATTTTGGCTTTTCATTTAGTTATTTTAGAAATTTTAGAAGTTATTACCGATTTTATTGGTACTGCAGCTGAATTTCTTTCCAAAAAATAATACAGGAATATTAGAAGGTTCTCTTTAATTTCCTACTTCCATTAAAAATTTTTAACGGCATTTTTTGAAAAGAATTATAAATTAAATTTTATAATCCTAATCGCTATTGATATCATTTAACCCACAAAAAAAATAGAATTTAAGAATATGAACTTACAAGATTTAAACAACGATTGGATCAATGAGTTTTCAGAACCATTGATGATTGCAGGACCATGTAGTGCGGAAAGTGAAGCTCAGATGTTGGAGACTGCCAAAAGAATTAGAGAAACCAATGCACAGGTGCCTATCTTCCGTGCAGGAATCTGGAAACCCCGTACAAAACCGAACGGGTTTGAAGGAGTAGGGGTAATTGGTTTGAACTGGCTAAAAAAAGTGAAGGAGGAGTACGGTTTCAAAACGGCAACGGAAGTGGCTAATGCACACCACGTTTTTGCAGCGTTGGAAGCGGATGTTGATATTCTTTGGATCGGAGCACGTTCTACCGTGAATCCTTTCACCGTTCAGGAAATTGCGATGGCTTTGAGAGGAACAGATAAGCCTGTTTTCGTTAAAAATCCTGTAAACCCAGATTTAGCACTTTGGATTGGTGCTTTGGAAAGGCTTTTGGGTCAGGATATTAAAAAGTTAGGAGCGATCCACAGAGGGTTCTCTACATACCAGAAAACAAAATACAGAAACAACCCGAACTGGCAAATTGCTTTAGATTTTAAGAGCCAGTTCCCGAATATTCCGATGTTGATCGATCCTTCTCACATTTGTGGAAACAGAACAGGATTGGCAGATGTTACGCAGGAAGCAATGAACGTGGGTTACCAAGGGGCTATCATTGAAACACATTGTAATCCTGATGAGGCCTGGAGTGATGCTTCACAGCAGATTACGCCTGAAGTTTTGGCTGAATTGATCGGAAATTTAAAGATCAGAAACGCAGGAATTGCTGGTTTTGATGATGAAATGGGAAGACACAGAACGTTGATTTCTGATCTGGATTTCCAACTGATTGAACTGCTTTCTCAAAGAATGAAAATTTCAGGAAAAATCGGTAAGCTGAAGAAAGAAAATGACATTGCGATCTTCCAGCCGGAACGTTGGAAAGTGATTACAGAATACGCTGGTCAGAAAGCAAAAGAAACAGGTATGTCTCAGGAATTTATTGAAAAAGTATTCAAAGCAATTCACGAAGAATCCATTGAGGTTCAGAATAATATTATGATCAATGAATAATTAACCCGGAGGGCTTTAGAGTTTGAGGGTATGAGGGTATGAGAGTATGAGGGTATGAGGGTATGAGAGTATGAGAGTATGAGGGTATGAGTGTGTTTGTAGGTATTTAATTTATTGTTTTTACGGCTAATAGGGATGGTTATCTAATTTTATCTTAAAAAACTAAAGCGACATTAAGTATCATTAACCACAGGATAATATATCCCCAAACTCTCAGACTCTCCAACTCTCTAACTTTAAAACCATCCAACTCTAACGCACTCCAACCTAAAATTCCCTATATTTGCAGCATCTTAAAATATGAAAGGAAAAATCATTAAATCTACGGGAAGCTGGTATCAGGTTTTAGAATTGGAAACCCAGAAAATTTTCGAGGCCAGAATTCGGGGGAAATTTAAACTTATTAAGACAAGGTTAACCAATCCGCTTGCTGTAGGAGATTATGTTGAATTTCAACTGGAGCAGGATGATATTGCATGGATCACGAAAATTGATTCCCGCAGAAATTATCTGATCAGAAAATCCGTCAACCTTTCAAAAGAAGCGCATATTATTGCTTCCAATATAGATTTGGCCTGCTTTATTTTCACCTTAAAGCATCCGGAAACATCTCTTGGTTTTCTAGATCGTTTTTTAGCATGTTGTGAGGCGTATAATATCTCTCCACTGATTTTATTCAACAAAATTGATGTTTTACATGAAGAAGAAATTGAAATTGTAAAAGATGTAGAATTTCTTTATCAGCAAATTGGTTACAATTCTTTAGAGATTTCATCTTATTCAAAATTAAATTTAGATCAGCTTCAGGAACTTTTGAAAGATAAAACTTCTGTGTTTTTCGGACATTCAGGATGCGGAAAATCAACATTGGTGAATGCTTTACAACCTGATTTGAATCTGAAAACTTCTGAAATTTCAGATACTCATTTAAAAGGAAAACATACAACGACATTTGCGCAAATGCACTTTTGGGATTTCGGTGGAAACGTAATAGATACTCCCGGAGTTCGTGAATTTGCCATGATTGACATTGAAAAAGAAGAAGTACAGCATTATTTTCCTGAAATTTTCAAAAAGAGAGAAGAATGTAAATTCCATAACTGCCTTCATATCAATGAACCGAAATGTGCCGTTCTTGATGCTTTGGAAACGGGTGAGATCCAACATTCGAGATACGCGACCTATATTAAATTAATGGATGAAGCGGAAGAAGCTTCTCAAAAATAAGGATCATGAATTCGGGAAAGCCTATTCCTGTTCACAACCTGTCTTATCAGGATTTTCAGCTGACGACTTTAGAAAATGGTTGTGCTGAAAATTTTAATGATATTCACCGTCATAATTTCTATGAAATTCTCTGGTTTTTGAAGACTCAGAGATACAGTTCATTAGAAGTGGATTTCGAAAAATATGATATTGTAGACAATCAGATCTGTATACTCTCACCTGGACAGGTATTCAATATGAAATTGAAAGGGGAGAAAGGATATGTTTTCGCCATCAGCAAAGAAATTTTTCAGGAGGTTTGTGATGTTGAAATGGTTTTGATTAATGGTGTTAAGCCTTTTCACTTACCTTATAAGGTTAAAAGTACCTGCGAATCATTGGTTGCTCTCATGGAAAAAGAATATCACGATGAGTGTCGGATGAATCTTCTTACGTCTTATCTCAAAGCTTTCTGTATTGTTATTACCGGTGAATTAATGTCTCAGGAAAGTATTTCGGGTGATAAACAAAGGGTTCAGGATTTGACAAAGCTTATCGAAGAACATTATCTCCTGGAAAAAGAAACCTCATTTTATGCTGAAAAACTTAATATCAGCTCGCATCATCTAAATGATATTGTTCGCCTGGGAAGAGGGACAACAGTGAAGAAAATGATTGCGCAAAGACTGGTGCTGGAAGCCAGAAGAGAGCTTAGTTTCGGTACTTGTACGGTAAAGGAAATCGCGTTTAAATTGGGTTTTAATGACGCTTCTTACTTTTCACGCTTCTTCAAAAAACACATGGGTAAAAGTCCTGAGAGTTTTAAATCAGAAAAATAAAAAGGCTTTATTATATTATTATTGACGTTAATTTTGCTTTTATATTAAATTTCAATACTATTTTTCTTTACATAACAATCTTCAGTTTGTGCTGGGATCTCTTCAGTTTCTTTATTGAATCACCTTATTTTTTATAAGAATTTTGCCATCGAAAATTCCACTCGTTGGATAAATGTATCGATTTAATAATTTTTTATGAGGAACCTTAGTATTATTGTATTTATTTTAGCTCTTTTAAACACCCTGGAATCTCTGAGTATCGACCTGTATCTTCCTGCTTTTCCAAGTATGGCAAAGATTTTCATGACCGATATCGGACATATACAGATCTCGATTTCTATATTTTTTGCAGGTTTTGCGATTGGGCAACTTTTGTGGGGACCATTATCCGACAAAAAAGGAAGAAAACCGATGTTGTATTTCGGGCTTTTGTTGTTTATTTTCGGGGCGGTTGCTATTATTTTTACCAAAAATATTTATGTATTGTGGATCATGCGTTTCATTCAGGCTTTTGGTGGGAGTGCAGGAATCGTAATTGGACGAGCAATTGTAATTGATTTGTACGACAAAGAAAAAGCGGTTACTGTATTTTCCAAGCAATCTCAAATCAGCGGAATTGCACCTATTGTCGCGCCTTTATTGGGAAGTGTTTTCCTTAGGTTTTGGGGCTGGAACAGTGCTTTTACCTTTCTGAGTATTTTGGGTGCCTTAACTTTATTGTTGGTTGTAAAATTTGTTCCTGAAACGAATTCTAAGATCACATCATCTAAAATAGAGACGGATGAAGTGAAATTAGCAGATCAGTTAAAAATTATTATTTCAAACCGCGAATTTATCTGTAATACCATTATTGGAAGTATTGCTTTCGCTTCTTTAATTATCTATATTTCAAACGCGCCCTTATTATTTATGGAAATTCACGGTTTTGCAAGTGAAACGTTCAGCTTTATTTTTGCCTTCAATTCGATGGCACTAATTCTGGCTGCTTATATGACTCCAAAACTGACTAAGAGAATGATACATACCAAACTGATGCTATCTGCTTCTATTGTACTATTTTCCATGAGCTGCCTTCATTTACTGGTTTCAATAAATAATGTAAGCGTAGGGTTAGAAATAGCAGTTTTATTTCTCTCATTAATAGCTGTTGGTTTACTTTTTCCCCTTACAACAGCCAATGCCTTATCTCCGTTTAATGAGGGAAGGGGAACTGCGGCGGCATTGATGGGTTTTATGCAGCTAATGGTTACATTTTTAATTTCCGCTTTAGTTGGTTTTTTAGAATCAAAATCAATTCTGCCAATGATTATTGCCAGAATTATTATTTCAGTAATTGCTGCTTATTTTGCTTATCTAGTTTTTTACAGACAAAAAGTAGTGGCATAAAATGTGACATTAAGGAATATTAATCTTTCCGTTTGACTGAAAAATTTATTTAAAAATTTATTCATATTTAGTTGATTGATTGAATTTGAAGCAATGATTTGCTGAAGCGGTAAAATTTATTGGGATTTGTTGAAAAGTATGAAAAGAATATTCTGAAATGCCTATCAATAAAAAACCCAGCCGAAGCTGGGTAAAAACTAATAACCATGAAAACTCAAATTAAACATGAGAATCGAATTAGAAGTAACAATTACTGTGCCAAACTTTTATTCATGATTTCTTAATGAAAGTTATTTTTATGTTAAAATTATTTTAAAATTAAAATAAAAGATATTTTTCGTAATTTCGCGACATTAAAAAAATATACATTTATGTCTAACATTACATTTACAATGATTAAGCCTGATGCAGTTGCTGACGGACATATCGGAGCTATTTTAGGAAAGATTTCTGAAGGAGGTTTTAAGATCAAAGCGTTGAAATTAACTCAATTGACGGTGGCAGATGCTAAAAAATTCTATGAAGTACACGCTGAAAGACCATTTTATGGTGAATTGGTAGATTTCATGAGCTCTGGACCAATCGTTGCCGCTGTTTTGGAAAAAGAAAATGCTGTTGAAGATTTCAGAACACTGATCGGAGCTACAAATCCTGCTGAAGCTGCTGAAGGAACAATCAGAAAAATGTTTGCAAGAAGCATCGGTGAAAATGCTGTTCACGGTTCAGATTCTGACGAGAATGCACTTATCGAAGCTCAGTTCCACTTTTCAGGAAGAGAGATTTTCTAAGAAAGTGAACTTCAAAATATAAAAACCGTAGTATTTTCTACGGTTTTTTCTTTATAAATTATTCTCTATCGCGCCTACTTTTTCTCGGTATAGTTCAATGGGTTTATCAAGCAAAACGGCAATAACCGTCATATTTTTATCCAGTCTTTCTTTAGGAATATCAATATAAATAATCCCCGGTCTGTCACTCCAATACAGTGTATTATAAATTTTATGGTTGATAATTGAGCCTTCGCCCACAATTCGAATTCGGGCAATTCCATTTTTTATTCCTTTCAAAGCAATCGGTCCGGTTGGCGTGCCTTCCACAAATAAATATATTGTTTGCTTATCTTTTGAAAGTGCACTCATCCCTGAATAATGTCCATTTTGTAATCCTTTTTCAGTTTCAAATAAGGCTTCTGCATTTTTACTGATCCAATTAAAGGTTTCCGAATTGGTTTTGGATGTTTTGTTGATCTTCATATCCAACCCGTCACTCGTCAAACCGGAATTATTAAACATATTATTCCCTTCATGCAATTGATCGGCAATTTGATAAACTGCTTCTTTTGTATTGTTGTTTTCTAAAACTTCAGAAAGTGACCGCTGATCTTTTATAGGATTTGAAAACTGAAGTTTATCCTTAAAATCAATTTCCAAAACGGTAACATCCTGATCAAACTTTGTATTTGTTAGATTAAATGTATAATTTCCTTTATTGTCAGATTTAATATTAATTTTTGAATTTTGATCACCGATAATTTTTGCTGAAAGTGGAGGTGTATCTAAACCATAAACCTTGACAAATCCTTTTGCTTCTTCAAGATAAAGGAATAGTTTTTTGCCGTCTTTTGAAAGGGAAGATTTTCCTTTGTAATTTTCAAAGGGGAGCCCTCTTCTCGTTCCATAGATTGCTTCTTTGTTTTTCGAAGTCCATCTTGCTAAATTCTGTAAAACTTCAACCTGTTCTGAGGGAATACTTCCGTCTGATTTCGGACCGATATCCAACAGTAAATTTCCACCCATACTCATGACATCTGCGAGCGTTCTTACAATCATATTGGGGCTTTTATAGTTCCAGTCAAAAGGTTGATAGCCCCACGCATCGTTCATCGTGTAGCAAAGCTCCCAATATTTACTTTGAGGATTCACAACAGGAATTCCCTGCTCCGGAGTTTCATAATCGCCATGATTATTGAGTCTGGAATTGATAATGATATCAGGATTAAATTTTCTCAGATTCTCCAATGTTTTCGGAGCTTGCCATTCTTTGGAAGTATGCTCCCAATCGCCATCAAACCATAGAAGATCCGGCCGGTACTGAGATGATAATTCGTTGAGTTGACCTTGATAATAATTGATGAATTTTTGCCACCGTGCATGATCATTTTTAATGTCATACCGTTTTTTGGTTCTTGTATTGACGTCGTAATAAGGGTGGCTCCAGTCTGGAAGTGAAAAATAAAGCCCTGTTTTTAACCCTGATTTTTTTAATTCTGCGATAAAAGGAGTTAAAACATCTTTTTTAGCTGCAGAATTTTTTGGAATTGAGATCGCTTTTTCACCTTGAGTATTCCAAAGAGAAACGCCGTCATGATGTTTTGTAGTAATTACAGCATATTTTGCACCTGAATTTTTTATCAGCTGAACCCAATTTTCCGGTTGATATTGTGAAGCGGTAAAACCATCCAATTGCTTCATATAATTATCATGGTTGATATAATTATTGAAAAAGGACCACGATTCGGAAACTCCTTCTACAGAATAAATTCCCCAATGAATAAAAATTCCCAATTTGGCATCCTGAAACCATTCCATTTTTTTGGGATCTATTGTTTTATTTTGAGCATTTATATTCTGGATCGAGATCAATAAACCTAATAAACCAGCTGCAATTTTGCCTTTCATTTGTCTTTATTTAACGGACTAAAATAAGCAAACTTGATTGTAATTGATACTCAGAATGCTGATATTTGTATAAAATCTAAAAAAATGATATGATTTTAATGTTGAAATTTAATTATATTTAGTAATAGTATTCATTTGGTTTACAATTTTAAGCTAATTAAAAATTGGAATGCTTCTTGCAATTATCCATTAAAAAAAAACAAAATTTATGAAAATTCCAGCACTATTAATGGCGAGTTTGGTAACCGTGAGTGTATCGGCGCAAACTACAAAGCCTGTTTCGAAAAAAGGTAAAAAGATCGTAAAAAAAGAGAAAACGGCTCAGGCTCCGACGAAAGCTCAGCCTGCTCAACCGATTGCTAAAAAAGATACTGTAATACGCCGCGGAGGATATTGTCCTGCATGCGGAATGGGATAATGAATAAGCCCTATTTAGGATTGGCTATGATGGCAGAGGCAGATTTTGTTTCTGCTATTTTGCCATTATTACAAAGCAATGAAATTGATGTTTTGGAATGGTCTTTTGATACTTTTTACGATGCTGAAGAACCGGAATGGTTGAATAATCTTCTTAATTTTTATTCTGAAAATCATCGTTTGATTGGTCACGGTGTTTATTATTCGCTATTCGATGCGAAATGGAATGATCGGCAGGAAGTTTGGCTTCAAAAACTAAAAAAGGAAACTGAAAAACGTAACTATAATCATGTTACAGAACATTTTGGTTTTATGAATATGGAAAATTTTCATCAGGGAATTCCTTTGCCGCTTTCTTTACATCAAAAGACGTTGCAGATTGGAAAAGACAGACTTTCAAGATTGCAGGATGTTTTGAATGTTCCTGTGGGTATTGAAAATCTGGCATTTTCTTTTTCGATGGATGATGTAAAGGAGCAGGGTGAATTTTTAGAAAAACTAATCGAAGATATTGATGGTTTCCTAATCCTCGATTTGCATAATCTCTATTGTCAGGCACGTAATTTCAATATTGATATCAAAGATTTAATTAAATCTTATCCTTTAGAAAAGGTGAAAGAAGTTCATCTTTCGGGCGGAAGTTGGCAGGAAAGTGCTTATGGAAAAGACAAACTAATTAGAAGAGATACTCATGATGATGCTATTCCTGAGGAGCTTTTTGCTGTTTTGCCTTATGTTTTATCGAAGTGTAAACATTTGGAATATGTTATTATTGAGCGGCTAGGAAATACAATTGCAACAGAAGTTGAAAGAGAAATATTTTTCAATGATTTTAAAAGAGTTCGGGAAATTATTAATGACTCTGATTGTGAATTTATTTCCAAGAGCTGGAAGAAACCTAATTTTACTTTAGATAAACCCCTGGAAGATCAATTATTATTTGATGAGCAGGTATTGCTGACAAAAATGTTATTCGATAATGAAAATCCTGAACTTATAAAGCAATCTTTTTTTACCTATTTTAATACTGAAAATTGGGATTTGGAAATGCTGAATACGGCGACTCATATTATAAAAAAATGGAACCCTTATTAATTTAATTCAAAATGCAAGGTATACGTTATTGCTATTTAGATGTTTATCAATTTTTTTGTCCTTTTCTTTACTCTCCCTGTATATTTTTCAATATTATGAAATCCGTAAAAATACTGAATCGAAAATCCGTATTTCTACGGATTCTTAATCCGTAAATTATCTAGACCTTTACATCAGCATTAGACAAAGGGAATTGAAAGATTCCAAGTCTTCAAAAACAAAACTAATAACCATCAAAGCTCAGATTTTCTAAGGGAAAAAGACAGTTGTTTCAGCTGTCTTTCTTTGTTGATGTATGTCGCTAAGAGTTTCCCTGTTTTTAGGAATCAAGTACAAAAGTTGGGGACTAGGGGATCAGGCGCAAAAGTTGGGGGGCTAAGCAAAAAGTTTGGTTAATCTGAATATAAAGAAGTTTCTATCTTTGACTCCTCTGAGTTGCATTCTGAAGTTTTTTGGATCAAATACAAAAGTTGGGGACTAGGCAAAAAAGTTTAGATTATGTAAGGTGAAATTTTTTGCTCTCGCAGATTTTGAAAATGATGCAGATTCTTTTCCTTATACTTTACATATTGAACACAAAGCCACCCCTAGTTTTTTGACAACTCCCGTTTTAAATCTCACCAGACTGTTCTCCCTATAAAAGACCGCAAAGGTTAAACAAAGAAAATCAACGATTTATCTGTGGGAAACCTGTGATCTGCGGGAAATAAAATTCGTGCATTTGTGGCCACAATATGCAGCCCTCCATTTTATCAAAGATAAAATCCTTGCGTCTTAAAAACATAAAGCATTAAAAAATATCTTTGCGCCTTTGCGAAAAACCAACAAGGAGAGCAACATCTGTAAAAATCTGCGCGATCTTTTGGAAATAAAAAAATTCGTGCATTCGTGGCCATAATATGCATCCCTCCATTTTATCAAAGATAAAATCCTTGCGCCTTAAAAACATAAAGCATTAAAAAATATCTTTGCGACTTTGCGAAAAACCAACAGAAACAGCCCCACCCACGAAAACCCTATCAATCTATGGGAAATAAAAAATTCGTGCATCCGTGGCAAAAAATACACCTGAACAGTTTCTCCCCAAGTTTTGAAACTGATCCGGACTAGGCAAAAAAGTTTAGATCATGTAAGATGAAATTTTTTGCTCTCGCAGATTTTGCGAATGATGCAGATTCTTTTCCTTATACTTTAGATATTGAACACGAAGCCCCACCAAGTTTTTTACTGCTTACCGCTTTAAGGCTCACCAAGCCGTTCTACTGATAAAAGACCGGAAAAGCGGAGTAATAAAGAATCAACAGCAGCATCTGTGGAAAATCTGTGCGATCCGTGGGAAATAAAATATTCGTGCATTCGTGGCGATTATTTTTCAGCCCTCCATTTTATCTTTCTTTGATAAAATCCTTGAAAATCGCGATCTGTGGGAAATTAAAAACATAGAGTATTAAAAAAAAACATAGAGTAAAATCTTTGCGTCTTTTTGCGACAGCAATCTGTGAAAATCTGGCGATCTGTGGGAAATAAAATATTCGTGCATTCGTGAGCCTTCCATTACAGCGGCATTGAATTCGTGCATTCGTGGCGATTATTTTTCAGCCCTCCATTTTATCTTTGATAAAATCCTTGCGCCTTAAAAACATAGAGTATTAAAAAATATCTTTGCGTCTTTGCGAAAAACCAACAGAGACAGCGGCATCTGAAAATCTGGTGATCTGTGGGAAATAAAATGAGTGCATTCGTAGCAAAAATTTAACCATAAATCGAAGATTATCTCCTTTCAGTCGATGAATGATATTTCGACGTAGTCAAAAAAGTTTTTTTAACACAAAACCCCTGGAAGTCTCATCTTTTTTAGAGGGGCTGAAGCCCGTCCCTATTGATCCCGTAGAATATTTTATTATCAGGACTCAGGTTCATAAGTAATATCGACCTGCTCCCGGTCTTCATCTAAAGATTTTTACAAATTCTGTCGGCGTATCATATCTGAATTGTAAAATCAATTTAGTATTTTTGAGTCATGATTAAAGCAAGAAATATCCATAAGTCCTATGGGAATTTAGAAGTATTGAAAGGTGTTGATATCCATATTAAAACGGGAGAAGTGGTTTCTATCGTTGGAGAGTCAGGCGCCGGGAAATCCACGCTCCTTCAGATTCTGGGTACTCTGGATTTACCGACTCATTCTAAAAACTTTGACACGGAGATTGAAATCGACGGAAAGTCGTTTATTCATATGAATGACAAACAGCTTTCTAAATTCAGAAACGAAAATATAGGGTTTATCTTTCAGTTTCATCAATTACTTCCTGAATTTACGGCTTTGGAGAATGTTTTGCTTCCCACAAAAATTGCGGGTTCCAGTGAGAAGGAAGCGATTGAAAAAGCATATGCATTGTTTGAAGATCTGAAAATAGAACAACGTGTTCATCATAAGCCTAACCAGCTATCGGGTGGAGAAGCGCAGAGGGTAGCTGTGGCGAGAGCTTTGATTAACGCGCCCAAAATTATTTTTGCCGATGAGCCGACAGGAAATTTGGATTCTAAAAATGCAGATGATCTGCATCGGTTGTTTTTTGATTTAAGGGATAAGTATAATCAGACGTTTGTGATTGTTACGCATAATCCCAATCTGGCGGAAATTACAGATCGAAAACTCGTGATGAAAGACGGACTGATTATCGAATAAAACTTTCTGACCAATGATGAAACACTTTTCTTTTTTATTTCTTTTCTTTTTGTCCTTTGCTGAAGCTCAACAAGGTAATTTTGCTTTGCCGGCATTAAAGATTTCGGAAATCAGAAACTTTATTAAAGGAAAGGATTATAATCAGAATATCGCTGTTTTCATTAATTTTAAGATGCATTCGGGAAAGTACCGTTACTTTGTTTATGATTTGAAGAATAACAAAATCTTACAAAAAGCGGTGGTAGCTCATGGAGAAGGATCTGTGTTAAAAAACTCAAATGCTTTGCAATTTAGTAATGCAGATGGTTCTCATCAGTCTTCTTTGGGAAAATATGAAATTCGTGAAAGTTACAACGGAAAATTCGGAAAAGCCTATCGGTTAAAAGGTTTAGACTCTACTAATAGCAACGCGATGAATCGGGCAATTGTCTTACATTCATTCTATTGTGTTCCCGATCATGAGTCTGAGAATCCTGCGTGTTTAAGTTTTGGCTGTCCTATGTTGTCGAAAAATGCGTTTAATGAAACTGTAAAATATATAGACCAATCAAAAAAAACAATACTTTTATATGCTTTTTATTAATAGAGCTCCTAATTTTTAAACCTGTTACCTTAATATGTCCATAAAACTCCTGGCAGAAGATGATCGACCCCGCGAAAAATTTTTACTAAAAGGTAAGAATTCGCTTTCTGATTCTGAGTTATTAGCGATCATCATGGGAAGTGGAAATAGGGAAGAAACGGCAGTAGAGTTGGCAAGAAAAATCTTGACATCCGTTGATAATAATTGGCATCAATTAAGCTTACTTTCGATAAAAGATTTAATGAAATTTAAAGGAGTGGGCGAAGTGAAAGCCATTTCAATTGCCACAGCATTGGAAATCGGAAGGCGGCGAGCCGGACAGGAAGTACGGGAAAAACCAAGTATTTCAAGCAGTAAAAGTGCTTATCTGGTTTTAAAAAATCATTTGTCGGATCTACGGACTGAAGAGTTCTGGGCCGTTTTTCTCAATCAGAGTAATAAGATCCTTCATGTGGCTCAATTAACCCAGGGAGGCATCAGTCAGTCAATCGTTGATATCAGGATATTGTTTAAAACAGCCTTAGACAACTTTTCAACGGGAATTATTATCGCGCACAATCACCCATCGGGAAATCTGAAGCCGAGCCGGGAAGATACCGACATAACACAAAGAATAAAAGAAGCCGGAATATTGTTGAATATTCAGCTTTTAGACCATTTAATTATTACACAAAACTCCTATTTTAGTTTCTCAGACGAAGGATTATTATGATTAGAAGATTGAAATACCACGAGATTGATTTTAAAAAGTATACAGAATGTATAGAAAATTCGGAACAGCGAAAATATTCGGCAACTAAAGATTTTCTGGATGTAACTTCAGGGAAACAATGGGAAATATTGATTTATAAGGATTATGAGGCGGTAATGCCGGTTCCTTTTGTGAAGAAGTTTGGTTTTAAAATAATTATTAATCCTAAACTTTGTCAGCAGTTAGGCATTTTTTCGAAAGATGATGATATGACAATTAATGATGCTTTTTTAAGTTTTTTTGAAGCAAAGTATACTATTTGGTATTATGCTTTTAATGCTGAAAATAAATTTTCAAAACAATTGAATCAAAGACAGAATTTTCTAATTTATCCCAATGATTATGAAATTGTAAGACAGAAATACTCTCCAAAAAGAAAGCGAAAATTAAGGCTTGATGAAGAAGTATTAAAAAATTCGGAAGTACGGGAGGTTACGATGGAAGAAGCTTTTGACTTCATTTCTAAAAATGCAATCGGGGCAAAAGATGAAAAAGATAAAAATGAGTTTTTACAAACTTTTACAGATTTTGAGAATGCAGAGCATTTAAAAGTGGTAGCGTTTTTCTATCATGGAAATATTATTAATGCCATTGCGGTTTTTTCTGACGATAGAACGCTTGCACTTTTAGGTACTTTTAACGATAAAGAACATATCAAATTATCAGGTTCTTCGGTAATTATAGATCATATTATTTCACAGAATATTCAACATAAAATTTTTGATTTCGAAGGAAGTGAAGTTCCTGCTATTGAAGAGTTTTTCAGAGGTTTTCGCCCGGAATTACAGAAGTATTCTACCATTTTTAATTCAAAAAAAGATATTATAAAAAAAGCTATGAGATTTTCATAGCTTTTGATTTATTTTTTATCTGCGAATAAAACCGGGTTTTCATCCAATTTTAATTTAAAACCAAAAGGTTGTATGTCCTCTTGGAAATCTGCAGAAGTGTAAGGTTTATGAATTTCAATCACTATATTTTTGATGTTTTGAATCCATGAATTATTTTTACTAAGCAGCTCAATCTCTCCGCCTTCAATATCAATCTTAAGTAAATCAATAATGCTTAGATTGTACTGATTCATTAAAGTGTCGACCGAAAGGGCCGGTGTCGAAATTCCCTCGTCAGAAACTTTTTGATTATAAGAGAGTTCGTTATTTCCAAAATAAACAGTTCCATCTTCAAAATAGGCGGCCGCATGAATACATTCAATATTTTTAAATGACGCGGTATTGTGCTTTAATAACATAAAATTTTCAACAGAAGCTTCCACGGAGATAATTTTAGCATCCGGATATTTTAGAGCCAAATAAATAGAGGTCATACCAACATGTGCCCCTAAGTCTACAATGGTCTTGGGCTTTTCTTTTAGAATACTTAAATGAGTGTCATAGGTTTTTTTCCAGAAGATCTCATAAAAGATATCAATATCGCCCTTAAAAGTTCTCAAATACGCTGTAAACTTTTTGCCTTCACTTTTGAAATGGTAGGCGAAAGTTTCGTTATTATGGGCTTCAAGAGTATTTTTTTTAAACTTTTTACTATATCTTTTAGAGTTAATAATAAAAGCAATAAACGATTTTATATCGTTGGAAATAGTATTGGTAAACACCAATTTTGAAACATAATTTTTGAGAGACACGACTATTTTTATTTATTAAACTGCAAATTAATGCTATTTTAATTTTTCTGCTTGTATATTAATGATGAAAAATTAAATTTATTCTTTTCAATGTAAATAAATGCTTGAAAAGTACCCGAAAACTTGCAAATTATTAGTAATTTTGCCCATCAAATTATGGCTAGCTTTTCAGGATATCTACCGTATGCATTCGCATTGATCATTGCAATACCTTTTCTGGTTTTGCTGAGGCAGTTTGTACATTCTTATATCACCCTTAAAAATCAGGAAATAAAACTTCTTTCCGTAAAGTCAAACTCTGAAAATAAAGCTCAGGCTTATGAAAGGATGACTTTGTTTATGGAAAGAATAAAACCTTCCAATCTTGTTCAGCGGTTTGATAAAGGGTTGGCGGTTCATGAGTTCATCTTTCTTACCGAAAAAACGATTAATGATGAGTTTGAATACAACTCTTCTCAGCAGCTGTATCTCACAAAAAACTCCTGGCAGAATATTGTTGATGCCAAGCTGGCGGTGATTGATCTGCTTCATAAAACGTATGAAGGTTTGAGTGGTACTACCAGTTTAGAAGAATTTAAAACGGTTTTTATCGTTAATTATATGAACAGTGATGATTATATGGCTTCGACGATGGAAAACCTGAGAAAGGAAATTTTAATTATAGCATAAACTAAACGTAAAAAATAAATAAATATAATGATTCCAAATTTTAAAGCACATCCGTGGCACGGAATTTCTGCAGGAGAAGATGCGCCAAATGTTGTAAACGTATTCGTGGAAATCGTTCCTTCAGATACGATTAAATATGAAGTAGATAAAGAAACAGGATTTTTGATGGTTGACAGACCTCAGAAATTTTCCAATATCATTCCCGCATTGTATGGTTTCGTACCAAGAACCTACTGTGACGCTGCGGTAATGAATTTAGCGATCGAAAGAGGGGCTACCGACGTTACCATGGGAGATCATGATCCGCTTGATATCTGCGTTCTCAGTTCACATAACATTCATTCAGGAGGTTTGTTAATGAAGGCTATTCCGATTGGTGGATTTAAAATGATTGATGATGGTGAGGCAGATGACAAAATTGTAGCGGTTATGATTGGTGACCACGCATTCGGACATTTCAGAGATATCTCAGAATTGCCTGAAGCTGAAGTGAAACGATTAATGCATTATTTCCTTACTTACAAAAACCTTCCGGACGAACCAGCAAAATGCAGAATTCAGGAGGTATACGGAGCTGAGCATGCCAGAAAAGTAATTCAGGCTTCTCAGGAGGATTACTCAAGCAAATACGGAGGCTAAGATTTCCGGATTTAAATAATAGACAGGATAGATGACTTTGCATCTATCCTTTTTTATTATAGCCCAGTTCAGGCCGCCTTTGTTGATTAAGTACAAAATTGGGAGGACTAGGCAAAAAAGTTTAGGTAATGTAAGATGAAATTTTTTGCTCTCGTAGATTTTGCCAATAATGCAGATTCTTTTCCTTACACTTTATATATTGAACACGAAGCCTTACCAAGTTTTTTTGACAACTCCCGTTTTAAGTCTCACCAAGCCGTTTTATTGATAAAAGACCAATAAAGATAATCAAAGAAAATCAACGATATCATCTGTGAAAATCTTTGCGATTTGTGGGAAATAAAAAATTCGTGCATTCGTGACCATAATATGCTGTTCTCAATTTTATCTTTGATAAAATCCTTGCGCCTTAAAAACATAAAGTATTAAAAAATATCTTTGCGACTTTGCGAAAAACCAATAGAAACAGCCCTACCCACGAAAACCCTATCAATCTGTGGGAAATAAAAAATTCGTGCATTCGTGGCGATAATATGCAGGCCTCCATTTTATCAAAGATAAAATCCTTGCGCCTTAAAAACATAAAGTATTAAAAAATACCTTTGCGACTTTGCGAAAAGCCAACAGAAATAGCCTACCCACGAAAATCCTATCAATCTGTGGGAAATAAAAAATTCGTGCATTCGTGGCGATAATATGCAGGCCTCCATTTTATCAAAGATAAAATCCTTGCGCCTTAAAAATATAAAGTATTAAAAAATATCTTTGCGACTTTGCGAAAAACCAACAGAAACAGCCCAACCCACGAAAATCCTATCAATCTATGAAAAATAAAAAAATCGTGCATTCGTGGCCATAATATGCTGTTCTCCATTTTATCAAAGATAAAATCCTTGCGCCTTAAAAATATAAAGCATTAAAAAATATCTTTGCGACTTTGCGAAAAACCAACAGAAATAGCCCCACCCACGAAAATCCTATCAATCTATGGGAAATAAAAAATTCGTGCATTCGTGGCCATAATATGCTGTTCTCTATTTTATCTTTGATAAAATCCTAGCGCCTTAAAAACATAAAGCATTAAAAATATCTTTGCGACTTTGCGAAAAACCAACAGAAACAGCCCACCCACGAAAATCCTATCAATCTATGAAAAATAAAAAATTCGTGCATTCGTGGCGATAATATGCAGCGCTCCATTTTATCTTTGACAAAATCCTTGCGCCTTAAAAATATAAAGCATTAAAAAATATCTTTGCGACTTTGCAAAAAAAAACCAACAGAAACAGCCCAACCCACGAAAATCCTATCAATCTATGAAAAATAAAAAAATCGTGCATTCGTGGCGATAATATGCAGCGCTCCATTTTATCTTTGATAAAATCCTTGCGCCTTAAAAATATAAAGCATTAAAAAATATCTTTGCGACTTTGCGAAAAACCAACAGAAACAGCCCAACCCACGAAAATCCTATCAATCTATGGGAAATAAAAATATTGGTACATTCGTGGCAAAAAAATACATCTAAACAATTTCTCCCCAAGTTTTGAAACTGATCCGCCTTTGTTATGGGCCATGTGGAATGGGTGGTGCAAATGTCGAGGTTGTCCTGTTTTCTTTTTGAATTTCCCTTAAAAACCCCGATGAACAATTATTTCATCAAATTATAACCCCAAAAGGGTTGGGGAATTTAAAGAAAATTTCAAAGATTAATGGTATTAGTCGGATGAATGATGAATTGGGTTTCAATCATAAAAGATGCGCCCACCCTTCAAAAGGGGATGAGTGGATCTTAAAGATGAGATTTCTAAATAAAGTATCTATGTGTTTATTTTAAATCGTCCGCCGCTCCAGTCTTTCCAGTCTCTCCAGAATGTCAGTGAGGATATTTTTCTCTTTATTACAGGAAATATAACCTGCTATTTTATAAAAATCCGCTTGTTGTTTTTCTTTTTCATTAAGGTCAGGGTAATATTTGAGATTTCCTTCAATATGGGCAATGACGCCTGGAGAACTACTTTGATTGAGGTTAACTTTGTTTAAAAACACGAGATCTCCTGGTTGGTAAGTGGGTAGTAGGCTGGTGTTTTCTGAAAATTCATACACTAAATCTATATTTGCTAATATTTTTTGCAATACTGCAGCGTTAGGATGATCCGATAAAACGGGAGGTAAAGCATGATCTGTTGAAAACATTAGGTGATCGATATCAGATCCGCTTGCTAATTGATTAACCTGTAAAATTTCTGTTAATAAATTATGTAAATCTAAATTGAAATAATCTGCAACTTTTAATAAGGTTTCAATTTTGGGTTCCGCACGCCCTTCTTCATAAGAGCTGATAACCCCTCTGTTAAGCTCGAATAGGTCTGCAAATGCTTTCTGGCTAAGCCCTCTTACCTGTCTTATCTTCTTTATATTAGTCCCGAAAAAGCTCATTAGTCTAATCTTTTTTGCAAATATACGGTAATTGATTCAAAATAATTGCTAAAAATATTTGCAATTTGCGGATTAATATTCTATATTTGTGAAAGAAAATTAGGAACACAACATGATTGCTTATGAGAAATCAAATATTTAGAACAGTTAAAGAGTGGCTGCTGGACAGCGGTTTTAATATAATACTGGATGATGAAAACCGAAGAATTCTTATCATAGAAAAAGAAGCCCACGGAATCAAGAATATGATCCTTATCGTTTCAGATTCTATTCTGATTATGGAGCAGTTTCTTTTCGAGGTCAAAAATCCGACAGAGAAAATATACAAAACTCTTCTTCAGAAAAACAGAGATATTGTACACGGCGCTTTCGTTTTAGACAATACCGGAAGGCGGGTGATTTTCAGAGATACGTTACCGACTGATAATATGGCACAAAACGAGGTCATGGCCTCCATCAACTCTTTGGGAATTCTTGTCGGTGAATTTACCAATGAAATGATCGAAATGAGTAAGTAATTTCACTAAAAATATTTAAAATGAACATTTTCAAAAGATTAGTAAACATAGGAAAAGCAGAGCTTCATTCTGTGATTGATGATTTCGAAGACCCTATAAAATTAACGGAGCAGGGAATCAGAGAGATGAAAGAACAGCTTGCCGAAAAAATTGAGGCATTAGCACAGTTGAAAGCACTTTCTATCCGTAAAAAAAATGAAGCGGAAACTGAAGAACTGTCAGCAAAGGAATATTATAAAAAAGCTGTGCTGCTTGTTCAGAAAGCAGAAAAAGGAGAGGTAGATGGTGCAGAAGCAGATCGTCTGGCAAAAGAAGCATTAAAAAAACAGGCTGCGGCACAGGAAAATGTGGCTTCTTTAAAAGAAGAATCTGAAAAACTTCACGGGGATTGTGATAAAATGCAGGGAAATATCGATTATCTGAAAGCGAGTATTTCTAAATGGGAAACAGAGCTTAAAACATTAAATGCCAGAGTTCAGGTCAGTGAAGCGACCCGTGATATCAATCAGAAAATGACTCAGATAGACTCAGGCGGAACAGTAAGTATGCTTGAGAAGCTGAAAGAGAGAGTAATACAACAGGAAGCGGAGGCTGAAGCTTACCTGGAGATTTCCAAAGCAGGAAAATCAGTAGATGAAGAAATTGATGCTTTGGTGAAGAATGACGATACAGAAGCAGGAGATGCTTTACAAAAACTAAAAGAATCACTTAAAAAAGGCTAAAGAATGACCTTTCAGGAATTTTTACATATTGCATTTTCTCCCGTAAATACGGTGTTGAGCGTGCTTTTGGCACTATCAGTTGTTTATTGGGTTTTTACCATGCTTACAGGATTGGATATTGATGTCGGACTTGATTCTGACGTAGATGTCGATACGAATATAGACGCTCCGGACGGCCATATTCATATTTCGGACGATCCTTCGGCTTGGGCGCATTTTCTGAAATTCCTGAATCTGGATATTGTTCCGATCACCTATTTTCTCACGCTGGTGCTTTTGCTTACGTGGCTGGGATCTGTTTATCTTAATGTTTTTATTTCGTTACCAACTTGGGCAGAAGCATTAATGGTCGTTCCGCTGCTTATTGTAAGCTTGTTTTTAACCAAATTGATCTTAAAACCACTCAATCCTTTCTTCAAAGAAATTAATCATAAAGGAGAAAGATCTCATGATTTTCTGGGAAGAGAAGGAAGGCTGAAATCAAGCATTGAAGGCGATAAGATTGGTATGATGGAAGTTTTTATTGGAAGCGATCCTATGATCCTGATGGTAAAAAGCAACAATGGGAAAAAACTGGTACATGGAACTCGGGTGATGATTGTAGATGAAGAACCGGGAAGAAAATTTTATGTTGTAGATCATGTTTTTAAATTTTAAGAACGAATGCTATGTTTTCTCTTTTTATGCTCATTCTGAACTATATTTTATCATTTCTTTAAATTTTTAACCAAAAAAAACACATTAATTATATAAACTATTAAATTATGAACATACCTTTAATCGTTGGAATCATTGTCGTTGTTATAGCTTCTGTCGGACTCATCTTTTGGGTGCTGTCCATGTACAAGAAGACTGTTCAGGGAATTGTAATGCTCAGAACAGGTTACGGAGGAACAAAAGTATTTTTTAATGCCGGAATTGTAATTCCTGTTATCCACCGTATGGAATCTATGGATATTTCAGTCAAAAAGCTTGAAATTTCCAGAGAAGGAAGAGCCGGATTGATTTGTAAAGATAATATGAGAGCCGATATTCAGGTGGCTTTCTTTATCAGAGTAAATAAATCGGTGGATGATATTGTGAATGTAGGTCAAACAATCGGTTGCCAAAGAGCATCAGACACGAATACTTTACGCGAACTTTTTGAAGCTAAATTTTCAGAAGCTTTAAAAACGGTTGGTAAAAAGTTTGATTTTACTGAATTATATGAAGCAAGAAGCGAATTTCGTCAGGAAATTTTAGATATTATCGGAACAGATCTGAATGGTTATGTACTAGATGATTGTGCAATTGACTATCTTGAACAGACTTCTATTGATAAATTAGATAAAGATAATATCTTAGATTCTGAAGGGATCAAAAAGATTACGGAATTAACAGCCACTCAGAATATTAAAGCCAACCAGGTTCGCAGAGACGAGGAAAAAACAATCACCAAACAGAACGTGGAAGCCCGTGAAGCAATCCTTGAACTGGAAAAGCAATTGGCTGAAAAAGAAGAGTCTCAAAAAAGAGAGGTTGCCAATATCAGAGCCCGCGAAAATGCAGAGATCCTGAAAGTGGAAGAGGAAGAACGTCTGAAATACGAATCCGTAAGAATTGCCACCGAAGAAAAATTGCAGATTGCAGAAGAGAATAAATTACGTCAGGTGGTTATCGCTGCTAAAAATAAAGAACGTGCCGATCTTGTAGAAACTGAAAGAGTGCTGAAAGATAAAGCACTTGAAGCAACAGAAAGAGAAAGAATCGTTTCCTTAGCGCAAATTGAAAAAGATAAAGCGATTGAACTTGAAAAGAAAACTATTCAGGATGCGATTCGTGAGAGATTGACCATGGAAAAAACGGTTGTGGAAGAGCAGCAGGGTATCAAAGATCTTGAAGCATTCAAAACCGCAGAAAGAACGAAACAGGTAGAAATTACCCTGGCGACTCAGGAAGCAGAGAAAAAATTAATTCAGGAAACAAAAGCCGCGGAATCCCGCAAATTGGCAGCCGAGAAAGATGCTCAGAAATATGTTATTGAGGCTCAGGCAAAAAGAGATGCCGCTGAAAAAGAAGCAGAAGCCCGTAAGATCATTGCAGATGCGAAAGCGAAAGAAGAGGCAACGGTAGGTTTATCCGAAGCTCAGGTAATGCAGGCGAAAGCAGATGTTGCCGAAAGACAGGGAATTGTGGAAGCGATTGTTATTGAGAAAAAGGCAGATGCTATTAAGAAGGAAGGTATTGCTCAGGCTGAAGTCATCAAAGAAAAAGCATTGGCAGAAGCAGCTGGAATCACCGAGAAAGCCGAAGCAATGAAAAAGCTGAACGATGCAGGAAAAGAGCACGAAGAATTCCGTTTGACATTGGCGAAAGAAAAAGAAGTGGAATTGGCACAGATCTCTATCCAGAAAGAGATTGCAGATGCTCAGGCGTTGGTATTGGCAGAAGCATTCAAATCTGCAAATATCGACATCGTAGGAGGGGACAACACATTCTTTGATAATGTAATCCGTCAGGTTTCTGCAGGAAAAGGAATTGATAAATTCATCAGTCACAGTGAAAATGCCCAGTTGCTGAGAGATAACCTGCTGGATGGCAATGAAAATATCATCAGTAAAGTAATGGGAATGGTGAATAAATACAATATTTCATCAGAAGATATTAAAAATATGAGTGTTGCTTCATTGATATTTAAATTGAATGGCGTTGCAGATCAGAATGAAAAAGGAATTCTGCATAGAGCTTTAGATATGGCTAAACATTTAGGAGTAGACCAGAAGCCATTGCAATAACCGGTTGAGAACCATTGAACTCAACATAAACATCAGTAAAACTCTCATGGTCGGTAGCGGATTTTCGCGAAAACTTTGAGAGTTTTTTTAACAAAATTATGAACATGTTTTATAGTTGGGAAATCGCAAAGACACAAAGTTTTTTTTATCTTTAAATTGTTTTCAAGGCACAAAGATCCTAAGGCAAGCTTAGGCGGGATAGGTGTTTTGAAGAAAAGGCGAGATGAACTGAAAATTAATTTTATCGCAGATAAAATCTTCGCGCCTTAAAAAATATCATTTAAAAAAGCCTTGCGCCTTTGCGATTTTCCAACTTTTAAAAATCAAATTCAAAAAAGGTTCATAAAATTATTTAAACCAAAATTATGTCAGAAAAACTTAATTCAGGTATATACGAAATTATTCAGAACCGTCTGAATGAGCAGAAAAATGATCTTGTAGAAAGGCTTCAGAAGCTGAACGAAAAGCGTAAAAGTATTTTTGGCGGGATCGATTTTTCATTGATTGCCAACGAAAGGATTTCTACAGATCACAGCTGTGTGGCGAAGGACATTTTTTCCTTCAACAACCTTCTGATTTTCGGTTCCAATGCCCATCTCGGAATGCAGACAGAGGTGAATATTACGGATGTCTTTTCAATTCATAAAATTAATAATAACCGTTTTGAACCTCAGGATTCTTCATTAATCAATGATGAAATTTTTATTGATGAGTTCAAAAATTTATATAAATATTACAGAAATACCTTTTTTGCCCGTTTTTACTTCACGGAAAACTATCTGTACATGGTATTCCAGCTTTCTGAAAGCACAACGGATATTAAGGCATTCAAATGGCTGATCAAAGAAAATACGCTGGTTTATGTTGATTCCAGAAGTGCTTCGGAAGTTAGTTATCCGCCACAACATGGCTTTACATGGACGAAGGCGACCCGCGATATGCAGAGAAACGGGAAATATCCGCATGTTTCTCTGGCAGATAAGGTTTTTGTAGAATCTATCGGAGGTGATCTTACCATTAAAATTGAAGATAATACAGAAACGGGAAAAGGAATTTATTCCGAAGATGTGGTTCATAAAGATCAGAATCTGGATGATGCTGAAATTCATTTCTGTGATCTGGGGAATTTGGTTTTGTTTAAAATCAGGCCTTATCAGGAAACGGAACGGTATTTTATTTATAACCATAAGGAAAAAACAGTTTCCAGAGTTGATACTTTAAAATATGCGGCGGTCTTGCTTCCCGAAAGTCAGGGGATTTTATTTTCAAACGGATATGCACTGCAAACCGGTGGTTTAAAGGTAATTTCTCAGGATCAGAACAGGTTGCATTACCTGAAAACGATTCCTGAGCCTAACGGCGAAAATTTTTTATATGTTTTCTATGATGATAAAACCAATAATTATCAGCTGATTTCCTATAATATCATCACACAGACTATTGAAACGCCCATCCGTTGCAGTGGTTTTACAATCCTGCGCGACGGAAGATTGATTTATTTAAGAGAAAGTGTAGAGACTACCAAGCATCATCTTGCCCAGATCTGGCAGTCTCCTTATTCGAAAGAATTACAGGAAAATACCGAAAAATCGGATAATTTATTATACAAAATTGGAAATAAAGACATTGTTCGGGTGATGGCTGAAAGTCAGGAACTGATTACTTTACTGAATAAACAGGATTCCTATAGCGGACTTTACGATGATATTGTTAAACTTTCCACCACAATTCTAGATGCTTATTATTTTTTAGGTGAAGAAGAGATTCAGCATCTCGATCAGCCTTTAAAAGAGATCAGGCAAATTGCTCATTCGGCGATCAATGAATACGAAAAGGTGGTTGAGCAGAAGAAAAATACGGCAGAAGCCATTGAAAAAATAAAGCTGGCCTGTGAAAAAACACTGGATGATACGAAAAGAATTCATTATTCTGAATTAACGGAATATATCGATATGCTCTCCCAAATCCGCGCCCTGCGTGGAGAAATTACCAGCGCCAGAGAACTGAAATATGCCGATACTGAGATTCTTGATAGTCTGGAAAAATCGCTTTCAAAGCGTTCGGAAGAGCTTTCCAATGCGTGTGTGACTTTCCTTTTGCAGGAAAACTCGCTGTTGCCTTATCAACAACGTGCAGAGACGATTACCGAACAGATTATTCATCTTGAAAAAGCCATCGATGCAAAAACAATCGAGGAAGAGATTAATAATCTGTCTGCTCAGTTGGAGCTTTTGGTAGATATTGTGAACAATCTGAAAATTGAAGATACTTCACAGTCGACTCAGATCATTGAAAATATCTCCCTGATTTTTGCAAGATTGAATCAGGAAAGACTGGAGCTTTCAAAAAGAAAAAGAGAAATTTCAGGAAAAGAACTTTCCGCTGATTTTCAGGCGCAAATGACCTTGTTTGATCAGTCGGTCATCAACTTTTTAGAACTTTCACAAACGCCTGAAAAATGTGATGAATACCTTACCAAGCTTTCAATTCAGTTGGAAGATATGGAAACCAAGTTTGTTGATTTTGAAGAATTTATTCAGAAGATCGGTGAAAAAAGGGAAGAGGTATACGGTCATTTTCAAAATAAAAGGGTTCAGCTTACAGAATCCCGAAATAAAAGAACCCAGAATTTATATGATTCTGCACAACGGATTTTAAAATCTGTTCAGACCAAAGCTGAAAGTTTTAGCAGCGAAAATGAGATCAACGGCTATTTTGCGACCGATCTTATGGTGGAGAAAGTAAGAGATATGGCCCGACAGCTCATGGAAATGGAAGATTCGGCAAAAGCAGAAGAAATTCAGACTTTACTGAAAACTTCTCAGCAGGAATCTGCCCGAAAGCTGAAGGACAAGAAGGAAATTTACGCCGATGGAGATCATGTAATTGCGTTGGGTGATTATAAATTTGCCGTCAACCGCCAAAAGCTGGATCTTACCATGGTGCTTAAAAATGCACAGTATTATTATCATTTAACCGGAACAAGCTTTTACGAACCTCTCGATTTTGAAGCGCTTTCAGATTATAAAGAGGTTTGGAATCAGGAGTATATTTCTGAAAATCAAAAGGTAAAACGTTTCGAATATTTATCGTGGAATATTTTTAACCAAAATAAAAATATCGTGGTGGAGGAAAAAAACCGCCAATTGATTCAGCAGTTTATGACAGAGCATTTTGGAGAAGGATTGGTAAAAGGAATTCATGATGAAGATGCTTTGCTGATCACAACCAAACTTCAGCAGATGCATAACGAATTGGGAATGATGAGGTTTACTTCTCAGGAGCGTTCCGTTGCTCAGCTTTTCTGGAAGTTTCTGGATCAGGAAAGAAAGGCTTATTTTGCTAAACAGTTTGAGGCAGCGGCGCTTATCTCCCAATCTTTTACCACAGATAAAGGTTTTCAGCATCTCATTGATGAATTGTCTTCCGAAATAGAATTATTTGCTCAAAGCAGTAATTTTTTCAGTGAAACTAATTTTCAGAATGCTGCCAATTATCTTAAAAAGGAAAACAGAGAACATTTTATCGTTTCTGAAAAAGCGGGAAATTTATATGAAGCCTTCTTTTCAGATCTTAAAGAAAAAGGGAAAGATCTTGAATTTACTGATCAGATCGAGGCTTTATATCAGCATCCTTCAGCATGTTATTTTATTGCAGAAAGTGCTTTGCAGGCATTTATTTTCAGTAAAGAATTAATGGTTGACGACAATATCAAACAGGAAACGGCAGCTTTTCTGGTGACTCAGAATTTTAATGAAGAAAATATTCAGCATATTGCGTATGAAACGACTTTAAAAGGACTGAAATCTTTAGAAAAAGACATAGACTATATCCTGAATTATTACGAATTTTCCTCCCGTCTGGGGCACTATAATGAAGTAACAGTTCCAAAGTATAAAAAGCTTCAGGAATTAAAGTCATCCTGGGTCAGCAGTAAGAAAAAATCGTTGAAACTGGAGACCTTCCAGTCGCAGGTATTGAGTTCGTTTGTCAGAAATAAACTGATCAGTGAGGTTTACTTTCCTTTAATCGGAGCGAATCTGGCGAAACAGCTGGGAACGGTTGGTAATGATAAGAGAACCGACAGAATGGGAATGCTTCTTCTGATTTCTCCGCCGGGTTATGGGAAAACCACGTTGATGGAGTATATGGCCGACAGAATGGGACTTGTTTTTATGAAAATCAACGGACCGTCGATTGGGCATGATATTGTTTCCACCGATCCCGCCGAAGCTAAAAATGCCGGAGCAAAACAGGAACTCGAAAAACTGAATTTAGCTCTGGAAATGGCAGATAATGTAATGTTGTATCTTGATGATATCCAACACTGTAATCCTGAATTTTTACAGAAATTTATCTCTCTGGCGGACGGACAGCGAAAGATTGAAGGAATTTACAATGGCGAAAGCAAGACCTATGACTTACGATCGAAGCGATTCTGCCTTGTAATGGCGGGGAATCCTTACACTGAAAACGGAGAAAAGTTCAAAATTCCGGATATGTTGGCGAACCGTTCAGATACCTATAACTTGGGTGAGATTTCGGGAAGTAAGACAGAACTTTTTGATTTGAGTTTAATTGAAAATGCATTGACATCAAATGATTACTTAAGCCGATTGACACAGCCGGGAATGGAAAATTTATACAGACTTTATGACGCTGTGCAGGCAGATAATCCTGCGGTGGATCTGTTAGGTAATTTTAGTTCAAACGAAATTTCAGACTTCAGAAAAGTACTTGAAAACACCATGAAGGTACGTAATATTGTACTGAAAGTCAATAGTCAATATATTGCTTCGGCAGCAATGGCAGACGATTATCGTAACGAACCTTCGTTTAAACTTCAGGGTTCTTACCGAAATATGAATAAACTCATCGTACAGATTCAGCCTATTCTCAAGGAGGAGGAAGTGATGCAGATCGTTTTAAATCATTACCAGAATGAGTCTCAAACGCTGACGACGGGAGCCGAATCCAATATGCTGAAACTGAAAGAAATGATGAACATCATGACGGATCAGGAAAAGTTGCGTTGGGAAGAGATTAAAAAGACTTTTGTGAAAAATAAAACCATCAAGGGTCTTGGCGAAAATGACCGTATGGTGCAGGTGCTCGCTCTTTTGGCGCAGTTCAGTGAAGGTTTGGAGGGCATTAAGGACGTTCTCCAAAACCGTGCAGATTAAAAAAAACACTTCAATATAATATGAGGCCTGCTCCGAAAGGGCGGCTTTCCATCTCAACCTTCAGGGTCAGTCGATCCTGAAGGTTTTCGTTTAATGTCAATTAAAGAAAACAACCTTCAGAAAAAAGTTTTCAACTGTCTTCATTATTTTTTTTAGAAGCCGGGAACCTGCTGTCCACTGTATCTTTTTTGTGACGGTCTCCACTGCGTTCCGTCCGCCACAAAAAAGGATGCCGTTCCCATCAGGGCTAGGGGATGGCTTTATAGAGAAGAGGTGATTCAAACTATAAAATATACACAAAATCGGACTTTCTTAGAGGCTGTTTAAATTTTATTGCCAAAAATTTTTATAGCTATTTTGAGATGGATTTTTTGCTTCGTGTTTGCAGATTTAGCGGGCTCAATCAAAAATAGGAAGTGAAAAATACGCTCAAAAGAGCATCAAAATTGAGCAAAGATCAACTTCACTAAGGATAATAAATAAAACGGTAAAATTTTAAACAGGCTCTTATTCATTAATTTAAGAATAAACAGGATACAATATAACAATGCAGGTGATTATTGCTAGAGAAAAATCTATGATTTTGTCGATAAATATCGACAATACTAATTACTAAATTTATTTTGTTGTGTTGTTACTTTGTAGTAGAAAATTAACCAAATAAAATTGTAGATAATATTTTTACTGTATTTTATTAAAAAAGATAAAATTTTTACAGAAGCTATTTAACGTAGATGATGGTAAACAACAAATGATGAAATTATTTTGGGTACAATAACCGCAGAACCGTACTTCTTGCAAAAACACTAAAAGAACACAACAATAATATAAAAGAAGTCGAATGATTCTTTTTAGGTTATTAGTACAAATGGGAGGTGTCAAAACCTCCTTTTTTATAGAATTCCGCTTTTTTCTGAATAGCGGTTTTTTAAGTGGTAAATAGTTGTATTTTAACAAAAATTATAGTATTTAATACATTAATTTTAATTTAAAATAGTTTATTTTAAATTAATTTGACGTATTGTTGTGAAAATTAAAAACCATTAAGGAAATTATATCATGAAAAAACATGTACTTCTGCCTTTCCTGGCGCTGGCACCTTTCTTCAGTGCGCAGATCGGAATCAATAACTCTAATCCTAAAGCAACGTTGGATGTTACGCCAAAAAAGACCGACGGGACAACGGCAGAGGGAGTCATCGCTCCCCGTCTTACCGGAAATCAGCTTTCCAGTGCGGATGGAAAATATACCACCAATCATAAAGGTGTAATTGTGTATATTACCGCCGCCGCATCGCCCACCACTCAGAAAACACAAAATGTGACCGCTGCAGGGTATTATTATTTTGACGGATCCATATGGCATGGAATGGGCGCACAGAGTACAACAACAACCATCAGCGTTAGCTCTGTCATCGATCCCAATATTTTAGGATATGTACCCAGCAGCACAGCCACCGCCGGAAACAGTGCACCGGCCACCGTTGCTGTAAACGGAATAACGGCAACCCGCACCGGAACAGTATCGTATGGGGGACATTCCTATGCTGCTTATTCTGCTGCTGCGTCTGGAATCACCTGGTATAATGCCTATAATGCAGCCAAAACAATGGGCGGATATCTTGCTACTTTTACCTCTGATGCAGAATGGCAGTATATAGAGACCAATCTCCTCAATGCGACAGCATTTAATACGCAGAATGCCTGGATTGGTTTCGCTAAATTTTCATGGTTTGCCGGATCTGCCTTAACACCGGATCCGGAAGAAAAGTGGATCACAGGAGAACAGCCCGTACATGATTACAGCGCAGGCGGAACAAATGCCGTTAGAAAATCTAACTGGTTTGCTTCGGGGGAACCCAATAATTCAGGGAGCAATGAAGGCTTTGTTCAAACCCTGAAAAAAAATGATTCCAGTACGAAAGTGTATGGCGGATATACTTCTACCCATCCGTGGAATGACGTTGTAGCCAATACCGGCAATCTTTCAGGTTTTATCGTAGAATTTCAACAATAAAATTACTTAAAGATGAATAAGTTTTTATATGCGGTTTTACTCTTAAGCTGCAGTGCTTCTGTTTTCGGCCAGATAGGTTTGGCAACGGCCAATCCGTCAGCGACTCTTGATGTACAGACGCTTAAAACCGATGGAACAACTTCGGAAGGAATTTTAATTCCTAATTTAACAGGAGATCAGATTAAAAGTGCAGGGGCACAATATACTTCAGACCAAGTCGGTACTATAATCTACGCAAGCTCTATTCCTACAACTGCTGATACAAAAACAGCAAATATTATTGCTGCCGGATGTTATTACTTTGATGGTAGTGTATGGCGAAGTATGGGAAAAATTAACAATACAACCGTTATTAGCTACTCGACGACGGTGGATCCTAATATTCTGGGCTATACTCCAACCAAAACAGCGACCGCCGGCAGTGCGCCAGCCAGTTTACCCGTAGGCTCAGGAACTTATACAAAGCAGGGAGCTGTTACTTTCGGAACGAACGGGCATACCTATGCAGCATATTCCGGAAATGCCAATATAACATGGTACAATGCTTATAATGCTGCCAAAAATATGGGGGGTATCTGGCAACTTTCACCTCAAATGAAGAGTGGCAATATGTAGAAACCAATTTACTGACCAATCATACAGCCTTTGATACTCAAAGAGCCTGGATAGGCTTTGTGAAATTTTCCTGGCAGGCAGGGGCAGCTTTAACACCAGATCCTGAGGAAAAATGGATTACAGGCGAGCAGCCCGTTCATAATTACAGCGCGGGAGGAAATAATGCGGTTAGAAAAATCAACTGGTTTGTATCGGGAGAGCCTAATAACACCAATTCCAATGAGGGGTTTGTTCATACCTATGGTAAAAATGAAGGAAATACCGTGGTGAACAGCGGATATACTTCCACACACCCATGGAACGATTTTGTTTCTACGGCAAGTGTGACAGGTTTTATTGTTGAGTTTCAGCAATAATTTGATACACATACTTTCAGTAAGCAGATAAATTTACCATTAATCTTATTAAAAAGCAGGCTGTCGTTTAAGACAAGCCTGTTTTATTTTTTAATATTTGGAGGTTTTGATTGCCTTTTTGCCCATTGTTCCTGCTTTAATGGCTTGATTTTAGATAACTGTTAATGTATCAATCACAAAAATATCTGTTTATGGAAAGGTATAGGAAAATCATTTTAAAAATTCTGAAATGGACGGGGATTTCTGTAGCTGTAGTCCTGTTTTTGCTTTTTATTATTCCGATATTGTTTCCCGGGACGATTTCGGAGCAGGTAAAACTATTTGCCAATAAACATCTTGCCGGGAAGCTTGATTATAAAAGAACACATCTTACTTTCTTCAGACATTTCCCTTCACTGACAGTGTCTGTGGATAATTTGGTCCTACAGGGGTCAAAACCTTTTCAAAATGATACTTTGCTCACCGCAAGAGAAGTTGCTGTAGGGATTAACCTTAAAAATCTTATTTTTGACCGTGAAGTCAAGATCGACGAAATATATGTGACGGATGCCAATGCCCATGTTTTTGTCAACAGTAAAGGGGAAGCGAACTATAATGTATATGTTTCCAAACCTTCAAATGAACCCAGGGATACCACAGCTTCAGGGGCTTCCATAAAACTCGATCTTATCAGATTTAAAAACTGGAATATTAAATACAATGACCATTCTGCCAGAGTTCTGGTGGATGCCAAAGGATTAAATTATACCGGAAAAGGAGGCCTGAGCGAAGATATTTTTGATCTTGAAACCAATCTTGATATTAATAAAATTGATTTTAGCTTAGACAGAATTTATTATGCTAAGCAAAAAACGCTTCATGCAGATTTAATTACCCGGATTAATACAAATGCACTGACTTTCGTTTTGAGAAAAAATGAATTGAAAATTAATGAATTACCTTTGAAGTTTACTGGTTTCCTGAGTATTTTAAAGGATGGATATAACCTCGATATCAAGGCGGCTTCTGAAAAAACGACCATCCGTGAAATGATCTCTGTTCTGCCTCCCCAATATCTCGACTGGGCAAAGGATACTAAAATTGAAGGGAATAGTGACCTGTATTTTCATCTCAAGGGACAGTTTAGTGAGCCTAAAAATCTGAAACCGAGATTGAAAGCCCGTTTATTGGTGAAAAATGGTTTTGTTTCCAATGGGAAAGCTCCTGTGCCGATGAACAATTTAAACATGGATCTGAATATCGATTTACCTTCATTGGATACGGAACAACTTGGTGTTGATCTGAAAAAACTCAGTTTTGACCTGGGAAAAAATAACAATTTCAGAGCAGTTGTAAAAACCAGGGGATTTAATGAAATGCAGGTCAATGCAAATGTAAAAGGGGCTGTGGATCTTCAGACTCTGGATCAGGCATTGGGGTTAAAGGATATCGATGTCCGCGGATTGATGAATACCAACATTCAGGCGAACGGAATTTTTAGCTTAGATAAAAAATTATTTCCCAAAACGAATGGCTATTTAAACCTGAAAAACGGATGGCTTAAAACAAAATATTATCCGAATCCTATTCAGAATATTAATTTGGTGACGCGTATTATCAATACCGACGGTACTTTTAAAAGCCTGGGGGTAAAGCTGGATCCTTTCAGTTTTGATTTTGAAGGCAATCCCGTTTTTGTCAATGCCGATCTGCAGAATTTTGAAGATGTTTTGTATAAAGTTCGTGCAAAAGGTGTTTTAAACGTAGGAAGAATTTATAAAGTTTTTGCGAAGAAAGGTTTTGATGTAAGCGGACTGATAATGGCTGATCTTTCCCTGAACGGACGACAGAGTTATGCGACGAAAGCACAATACAGCAAACTGGATAATAAAGGAACTTTAATTCTGAAAAATATAAAAGCCACCACCGAATATTTACCTAAATCATTTTTTATCAAACAGGGAAATTTTCAGTTTGAGAATGAAAAAATGTGGTTTCGGAAGTTTTTTGCGACCTACGGAAAGTCTGATTTTGCTTTAAACGGTTATCTTTTAAATACCATTAATTATTTTATTGAGCGAAAGGGAACGTTGCACGGAAAATTTAATCTTAACTCAAACTATATTCTGATTGATGAATTTATGGCACTGAAAAATGGAGATAATGCTAAAAAATCCATTGAGGTGGAATATGCCAAAGTAGAAAACCCGAAGAGCAGCGGTGTGGTGATCGTTCCTAAAAATCTGGACGTTGCGTTGGAGGCTAATGCCAAGAAAGTGGAATTTAAAGGATTAGGCTTACATGATTTAAAAGGAAATGCTTTGGTACAGAAAGGGCAGGTGTATCTGAAAAATACCTCGTTTGATATCGTGGGAAGCCGCATGAATATTGATGCCCGTTATCAGGATGAATCTCCGCTTACCGCCAACTATGATGTTGCATTGAAAGTATTGGATTTTGATGTGCAGAGGGCCTATAAAGAAATTGATATGGTTCGCGAAATGGCAACGGCTGCAAAAAATGTAAAAGGAATTGTATCTTTGGATTATAAATTAAAAGGAGATTTTGATAAAGACATGAAACCGATTTATCCTTCACTGGAAGGTGGCGGTATCGTTAATCTTCGTGATGTTGAGGTGAAAAACCTTAAAATGCTTTCTGCGGTGGGAGATAATTTGGGTTCAAAAGCCTTTAATGATCCTGATATGAAAGGGGTAAATATTGAAACGCACATTAAAAATAATTTGATTCATGTTGATAAGTTTACGTTTAAAGTATCGGTGTTAAGACCCTCGATCAGCGGAACAACAAGTTTCAACGGTTTGCTGGATCTTCAGGTGAGGGTAGGGCTTCCGCCGGGCGGATGGATCGGGTTTCCAATTGTGGTAACGGGGACTCATGAGAAGCCCAAAGTGAAAATCTTCAGTAAAACCGGGCAAGGAATTGTAGATGCGCTTTATAATAAAAAATCGAATAAAGTGATCCGTGAGGAGCGTCGTGCCGCGAAAAAATCGAGACGGGAGCAGCGAAAAATAAGAGAAGCCCAGGAACAGAAAGCAAAGAATGCGGAAAAGCAGATCAATAAAAACCTTAAAGAAAAATAAATTCAAGAAAAAACAGTGAGTCAGCTAAGTTTATTCAATTCCGATGATTTTTACCAGTTTCCTGAGGAATTGTTAGAATATACGAACCATTTTTTATCAGAAAAAGAGGCTTCAAAGCTTCAGGAAAAATTACTGAATGAAACTCCCTGGAAGCAGAATACTCAGAAAATGTATGATAAAACGGTTCTCACTCCCCGTTTAACAGCCTGGTACGGTAATGAAAGTAAGACCTATCATCTGGGAGGCGGTGTATTCAGTGTTAACCAATGGTCTCCGGAATTATTAAATTTAAAACTGAAGATTGAAAAATATTCCGGATATACTTTTAATTCCGTTTTGCTGAATTTATACCGCGACGGTAACGATTCCGTAGCCTGGCATCGGGATAAGGAAAGCGAATTGGGAAATCGCCCCGTAATTGCTTCGGTGAGCCTCGGTGAAGAGCGGAATTTTGATTTCAGAAAAGTAGACGATCATCATAAGAAATATAGTCTGCCGCTGCAGCACGGCTCTTTGCTTATCATGAAAGGAGATTTACAGATCAATTGGGAACATCGTATTGCCAAATCAAGCCAGGTGATCAAGCCGCGTATTAATATGACCTTCAGGATGATCCATGAGTTGTGATTTTTCAAAAACGGATTCTTCGAACGATACAGGAATACAGAAGTGATCGCCGTCATTTTCGTTCTTTTCGAAAAAATAAGCAAGCCTTTTTTTTTTTAATGCTTTGTTGATGTTCCCTGCCAGGCTGGAAGGCACTCTTTGAGTTCATTTCGGTTCGGAAGCCAAAAAGCTTCAAAAAAATAGCAATTATTGATAAAAAAACAGAGACTACCGCTCTGTTTTTTCTTTTTTTAATGCTTTGTTGAGGATGATAATGACCCAAAAAAGAATAACTGCAATAATAAGATATCGCCACGAAAGATCTTTTTGATGGGTAACAGAACCCGTAACAGAAATCATAAAATTCGTAATAGAAGTAATAATATAGACCAGTCCGCCCATAAATCCACCGGCTGTACCTGCATTCTTAGGGAAATGAAGCATACTTGTGGTGAAAAAAGAAGTGTATAGAACACCAGAGCAGATATGAATGATAAATGCAAAGGGAATCAGAATAAAGAGACTTTCGGTAAAATAACTCGTGATAAGCAGGGCAGTAATCAATAAGGACTGTAAAATAACGGGATGCAAGGCACGGGCATTATCGGGCAATGAAAGCCTTTTTTTACCGATAATGCCTCCGATCATCCATGAAAAACCAAGAATCAATGTACAATATCCTATGATGACAGAATTGTAATGAAAAGTATTTTCGATAATAAACGGCCCGGTAATATTGAAAACCATTACAATAGAATAACTTAAACCTAAAATCAGAATTCCGAGGATGAAAATTTTATTCTTAAGCATCATCTGATAAAGATTCAGATTTTCTGAAAGACTGAATTTTTTCTTTTGCGGTAAACTTTCTCCGCTGAAAAACAATTCAAATAATAACAAAGCACCGGCATAGATCGCCAGAAAGTGGAAATTCGCATGCCAGTTGAACAGTTTTTCTAAATATCCTCCTAAAAACGGAGCTAAAATAGGACCACATGACCAGACGATGGTAAAGTAACTGAGATAGTGTTTTACCCGTTCAGCATCATAAAGATCTACGAAAATAGCCCTTGTAGAAACGACAAGAACTGAAACGGCAATTCCCTGAAGAATTCTCAGAATAGAGATCAGTAAAATACTGTCGGTCATGGTAATCAGTAAACTGCTTATTACCAAAAGCAATAGCGCAATAAGCTTGGGGCGGTATCTGCCGATGCTGTCCAGGATACTTCCAATGAACAGCTGCGTGACTCCATAGCTTAATAAATACGAGGTTAGGGTCATCTGGATATCTTTTTCAGAAACGCATAACCCCTTCGCCATCGACGGAAAGGAAGGCAGGTAAATATCTGTAACAAATCCCGAAAGTGGAATGGAAACAAATGCCATGATGGTTACAAGTCTGATTCTTTGTTCGGATGCTTCTTTCAACATTTTCTTTTCATTTTAATGATGCAAAATTAAATCAAGCATCATAAAAGTGAATTTTAAAAGACAAAGTAAAAATTACAAAAATCAAATAATTAATGCTTTTTTAAACTGAAGTGGGGAAGTGCTGGTATGTTTTTTAAAGAAATTGTTAAAATGAGAAGGTTGTTCAAATCCAAGAGTGTAACCCACCTCAGCAATATCCCAATTGGTATATTTTAAAAGGTTTTTAGATTCTTCAACCATTCTTTCCTTGATGATTTGAGTGGTTGTAAGATTGGTAATGGACTTTACAGATGAATTTAAATGATTGACATGAACATGCAGATGATCGGCAAAATCAGATGCGGTCTTCAGTTCCAGCGGATAGGCGGGAGAATCTACCGGAAATTGTTTGTTCAGTAATTCATCAAACATTCGGTAAAGTCGAACATTGGCGGGAAGGTCATTCATGCTCACATCTTCCATTCGGTGTTCCAGCGCCAAATGAAGAACTGAAGCCAGGTTACTTTTGATACCGCTGCAACGAAAAGGATACGATGAATTATTAAGCTTATAAATTTGCTCGAAATAAAGCATGGCAAGTCCAGCCTGCTCTTCTGAAAGCGCAACCAACGGAGCACCCCATTCTTTGAACAAAGATGTTTTCTTAAAAAACTGCAATTCTGAATTGCCATTAAAAAATTCCTGATTAAAAAGACAGGAGTATCCCTCCTGAATTTCATCCTGGCACTCCCAGGTATAAGGTATAGTAAGCGATGGGAAAAATAAAGTGGGCTGATCTATGTATAACGTCTGATTCCCGTATTGAAATATTCCTTTACCGATAATAAGGCTCACGCGGTAGTAATCTCTGCGGTTATAAGGACTTTTAAAGTTACAGTATTTTCGCATAGTAATATTAAAGTGGGAAGTTCCGGCTTTAAAATCATCGGTTTCAAATATCGTTACATTTCCGTCCTTAATTTTTTTATAATAATCACCAATAGTTTCCAGCTGATCGCTCATGTTGTTTAAAATTATGAAAATCAAATATAAATAAAGATCTGTTATCTTAAAGTAAATTGCGATTAATTTAATAAATGATTATTTTTTACGTTCGTATATCAAATAGCGGAGAGGGGTAATTTATCCATTCAGACCGATTGATTTTCAGAATATTCCTTTTCATAAATGAATACCATTATAAAAGCTTACCAGCAAAGGTTTTGCTTAAAAATTGATGATTTTGATCAGAAAATGAGGAGAGAATGATGAGAAGGTTATTAAAATTCAATAAATGTGATAAAGTTTTTCCGTCAAAGTTGGCTGGAATCGCCATAAAACCTATATTTGCAGCCTAAATTTTAAAAATAATGAAAGAACTAATTGAAAAAATCAACGCGGAATTTGAAGCATTCGCTGCTGAAGCAAACCAACAAGCTGAAAAAGGAAACAAGGCTGCAGGAACAAGAGCTCGTAAATCAGCTTTAGAACTTAGCAAATTGTTCAAAGAATTCAGAAAAGTTTCTGTTGAGGAATCAAAAAAATAATTGTTCCAGAACCGGCTTTTTAAGTCGGTTTTTTTATTTTGTATTCTTCTCAATGTTTCTCCGGCGCATCATTATCCTCTGCTTTTGGTTTAACCCATCACAGACCTCTCTATAAAGCGCACCATGCTCCGCCTATTTTCTCTTTTCTTTCCTTTTGCAGAAGAAACATATTATAAGACCCGCGCGGGCATTCCTGTTCTTCTCAATGATTAAAGCAGTTCTTTTTTAGCATCTTTTATTATCTTTTGGGCTTTCATTTGTACTGCAGCAGGCAGTGATTTAAAATGCTGATCCTTTTCTTCACGGTAAGGATCTTCAGGCTGAAAAGAAAGCCATCCTGTAATTTTTGATTTCTGGAAGGAGGTTCTGGATTTTTTGGTGTACACAATAACTTTCAGGGGTTTAGCATCCAGCCCGTCGGAATCTGTAAAATAGGTGAGATAAAACTCAGGAAAACCATCCTTATCCGCATCGGCAATTTCACAATGGTTAATAAGATACCGGGGCTGAGCCAGGCCTTCTGCAAAATCCTTAAATGTGATCACCGGCAGTAGCCCGCCAGGCTCCTGAAGATAGATCCCCGCATGCAGATCTTTTGGATGATCATCGAAAAACGATTTTTTTGTCGCTTTACTTTCATTAAGATACCAAAAGTAACTTCCGGATTGGGAAGCCTTTATCTTTACAATCATAACGGGATACCCCTCCAGGGGATTACCCGGATTCTTTAGGATTTCCCTGAATTTTCTGTCGTTAGAAAAGTAAACACCGGTTTCAGTCTGGGCATGGGCATGCAGACTCATCATGCCGGCAATAAGTAGAAGCTTAATTTTAAAATTCATTGTTATCGGTATTTTTATAAGTTATTTTAACAAGTAAAGACAGTTCTTTCCTGTCTTTTGCCGCCGAGCTTTACGATGTCTCTCTGATCAAAAGCTAAACAGGGCTAAATGTAAGCTTAGTTTTGGGATATTACCCTAAAGACAAGCGTCTTTATGGAATTTTTTTCAGAGCAGGAATTGAAAGTCCGTCCAAAGGAGCATGGCAGTAGCTAGGGAAAGGTGCAGAAAAGAAATATAAATCCGGTGAAACACTAAACACGGCTTCTCCGTTTTTTAGGAGGATATGATGTATTTCCAAATACTTGACTGTCCTGCCATAAGCTATGCAGGATTTCAGGGAAGGTCTGTAATGTCTACCGGCTACAAACGCACATCTGCCACTCACAAATCCCTATAAATATTTTTCCCGCTCCCCGAATCTCTTTATCTTTAGGCCAATCAATGACTATTATGAAGATAAACAGATTTTTTGCCATGCCTGTTGTTGTTCTGGCGACACAGTTTTCATGGGCGCAGATTACGGTAGATTCCAATGAAAAGCTTAATCCCGTTATTCAAAATTTTGTTAATGAAGTAAATACGAATTCCCAATTGGAAGGAATGGCGTATGAGCTTCTCGATGGTGTAGGTCCCCGTCTTGTGGGGACTCCTGAAATGCTTGCTGCTAATGAATGGACGGCGAACAAGCTCCGTTCATGGGAAATTGATGCTGATTTACAGCAGTTCGGAACCTGGAAAGGATGGCAGAGAGGAATTACGCATGTAGATATGACCTATCCGAGAGTAAAATCTTTATCGGCAACGCAGCTGGCGTGGAGTCCTTCAACCAAAAAAGCAATAGAAGCTGAAGTGGTGATTCTTCCTAAAGTTTCTTCTAAAGCTGAGTTTGATAAATGGTTGCCTTCTGTAAAAGGAAAAATTGTTTTAATGGCTCAATATCAAAAAATCGGGCGTTCTAATGAGCAGATCAAGGAATTTGCAACACCTGAACTGTATGAAAAATTAAAAGCAGAAAAAGAAAAGGCAACCAAAGATTTCAATGATTATGTGAAAAATATAGGGTACGATAATACTACATTACCTGAAGCATTGGAAAAAGCAGGAGCTGTAGGAATTGCCATTTCCAACTGGACAGGAATTATGGGAGCCAACAGAATTTTCGGAGCTAAAACAAGTAAAATTCCAATGTTCGATATTGATGTTGAAGATTACGGATTGCTGTACAGAATGTCTGAAAATGGGGCAAAACCGAAAATTAAGGTTGATACTCAGTCAAAAGTTCTTCCTGATGCGAAAACTTTTAACACCATCGGGATGATTAAAGGAAAAGAAAAACCTAATGAATATGTTGTTCTTTCTGCTCATTTAGATTCTTGGGACGGTGCTCAGGGCGCGACAGATAATGGAACAGGTGTTTTAACAATGCTTGAAACGATGAGAATTCTTAAAAAATATTATCCTAATAATAAACGAACCATTGTTGTCGGACTTTGGGGAAGCGAAGAACAAGGCTTGAACGGTTCGCGAGGTTTTGTTGCTGATAATCCGGAAATTATCAAAGGAACTCAGGCGGTTTTCAATCAGGATAACGGAACGGGAAGAGTGGTGAACATCAGCGGACAAGGGTTTGTTAATGCTTATGATTACATCGGAAAGTGGCTGAATGCAGTACCAAAAAATATCAAAGATCAAATTAAAACTGACTTCCCTGGAATGCCGGGTGGAGGTGGTTCTGACCATGCTTCGTTTGTAGCTGCCGGTGTTCCCGGCTTTTCTTTAAGCTCTTTAAATTGGGGATATTTCGGATATACATGGCATACCACGAAAGATACTTATGATAAGATTGTTTTCGATGAAGTGAAAAGCAATGTCGTTTTAACCGCAACGCTGGCGTATATGGCTTCTGAAGATCCTGAATTTACCAACAGAGAAAAGCGTGCAATGCCTGTTGATGATAAAGGGCAGACGACGAAATGGCCTGAAGTAAGACAACCGAGAAGAGATTCTAAAGGATTTTAAATATACAGTTTTTAGGAGCTTAATCCCGCTTTCCACTGTATCTTTTTGGTTACGGGCTCCGCTTTGCTCCGCCCGCAACCAAAAAGGATGTCGTTTCAATCGGGGCTAGGGGAGTAGTCTGCCGTCATTGTGATGAACAAAGTGAAGAAGCAATCTCTTGAAATCATAGGTAACGATTGCTCGGTAAATTAAATGTGCGACTTAATCAATAAGTCGCACATTATCTTAAGTGGGTTCTACATCAAGTAAATTCCTGATTTCATTTAGTTTACTTTCTTTTACAATGTAGGTTTTACATAACTTATTGTTCATGTGCATACTTAGATCGGTCCTAAAATTTGTTTTAGTTCCAAACGCAACAGTTTTGAAAGTATATTCTGAAAAAGAGGGATAAAAGTTTGACAGGCATAAGAAGTTTCTTTTTAAAGATTTAGAAAAATCGGGGGAATTTCCATAATCATTGATAACAAACATCTTGAAAAGTTTTTTTCCTAACGTAGTTCCCCAAATTGTTTCTGTAATACTTCCAGCAATTATTACAGATGGTATTGAAAGCAAAAATGATAGAAACAAAGTTTGTTTAAAAATGAAAAGAAAAATTAAAAATAAGGGTATCATGTCGATTATTTTTGCCACTTGCCTTTGTTGATCACTATTTGGAAAATCAACTTTATAGGGTAAATAATACTCAAATTCATCATAAATACGGTTACCTTCACAATCAAAATCTTGCGTTGCTCTGCGAGTTGTTTTCTTTTCTTTTAATTCTGAGATTTTCATAATTTTTTTTACAAAATCATACTCAACTGAATTCTTTTTCTCGCTTCATCAATTTCCGTTACTCTCACCTGAACATGTTGATGTAATTTCACCACTTCATTCACATCAGACACAAAACCGTCTTTCAATTGGGAAATATGAACAAGTCCGCTTTCTTTAATTCCTAAATCTACAAAACATCCGAAAGCTGTAATATTATTTACAATTCCCGGTAAAATCATTCCAACTTTTAAGTCGGTGATCTTTTTTACGTTCGGATCGAATTCAAAAACTTTAGCTGCTTTTCTTGGATCTAATCCCGGTTTTTCAAGTTCTTTTAAAATATCTTTAATACTTAAAATTCCGATGTCTTCCGTGATGTATTTTTCAGGTTGAACCAATGCTATTTTTTCTTTATTGGCAATCAATTCATTCGTTTTTATGCCTAAATCTTTTGCCATTTTTTCGACAATTTTATAGGCTTCAGGGTGAACTGCAGAATTATCCAAAGGATTTTTAGCATTATTAATTCTTACAAAGGCAGCCGCCTGTTGGAAAGCCTTTTCACCCAGTCTCGGAACTTTTTTCAATTGTTTTCTATCTTCGAAAGCGCCGTTTTCAGTTCTGTAATTGACGATATTTTCCGCCATCTTTTCACCGATTCCGGAAACATAACTTAATAATGATTTACTCGCAGTATTTAAATTAATTCCGACAGAATTCACACACTTCATCACCGTAGAATCCAGTTCGTTTTTAAGCTGAGTCTGATCGACATCATGCTGATATTGCCCTACACCAATCGATTTAGGGTCAATTTTCACCAATTCTGCCAACGGATCTGCCAATCTTCGACCGATAGAGACCGAGCCACGAACCGTCACGTCATAACTTGGAAATTCATCCCTCGCAATTTTACTTGCCGAATACACCGAAGCTCCGGCTTCCGAAACTACAAAAACCTGTAAGGGTTTGTCGAACGCAATTTTTTTAATGAAAAACTCCGTTTCACGGCTTGCGGTTCCGTTTCCGATTGATATAGCTTCAATATTGTAAGCATTGACCATGGAACGTATCTTTTTCATTGCCATTCCGCTTTCATTTTGTGGTGCGTGAGGGTAGATGGTTTCGTTATGTAAAAGGTCTCCCTTTTCATCAAGGCATACCACTTTACAACCACTTCTGTATCCCGGATCAATCGCTAAAATTCTCTTTTCTCCCAAAGGTGGAGCCAATAATAGCTGACTCAGGTTTTCAGAGAAAATCTCGATGGCTTTTTTGTCTGCTTTTTCTTTGGCTTCCTGTAAAGTTTCATTCGAAATCGCAGGTTCTAATAATCTTTTATAACTATCTTTTATAGCTAATGAAATGTGTTCTGCTGTTTCGTTATTTGACTTGATAATCGCGTTTTCAATAAAATCAATCGCTTCCTCTTTATCAATTCCGACGTTGGTTTTTACGAAACCTTCAGATTCTGCTCTCAACATGGCTAATAATCGGTGAGAAGGCGTTCTGATCAGATTTTCTTCCCATTCGAAATATTGTGAGAATTTCTGTGCATCTTCTTCGTCTTTCTTCGCTTTTACAACCTTTGAAGTCACAACCGCTTTTCTTTGGAACAATCGGCGAAGATTTTTTCTCACATACATATTTTCGTTGATCCACTCTGCCATGATGTCTCTTGCGCCCTGCAAAGCTTCATCTTCATTCGAAACCACATCATTTATATACTTTGAAGCTAAAAATGCTAAATCCTGAACTTTCTGGCTCATAATCATTTTAGCCAAAGGTTCCAGTCCTTTTTCCTTTGCTGCATCAGCTTTGGTCTTCTTTCTTTTTTTGAAAGGTAAATATAAGTCCTCAATCTCCTGAATATCGAAACTTCCTTCAATTCTCTGTTTTAATTCCGGACTTAAAGCATTCTGCTCTTCAATAGATTTTAGAATGGACTCCTTTCTTTTAACAATTTCCTCAAACTGCTTGCTAAGCTTTGAGATTTGCTCGATCTGAATTTCATCTAAATTTCCGGTTTTATCTTTTCGGTAACGCGAAATAAAAGGAATCGTGCAGTCTTCAGCCAATAGTTCTAACGTTGCATTAATGCTTTTCTCGGATATATTGAGGGTTTGTTGTATATAATTAATGGTGTTCATTGAAATTTTTTGAAGTGCTAAAATAGTGACTATTTTAATGAAAAACACTTTCTATAAAAATAAAAATGCCCCGCAGGTAGGCGAGGCGCTAAATGTTTTCACAACGGAATAATCCTTATTGTGAATTGCTTTCGGTTTCAAAGATAGAAATTATTTTTTTATAGTAAATAGGGGAAACCGTAATTTAAATACTTTTTTTCTGCCTATTTTTAAGGCAATTTCAAAAAAACGAATAATTATGACTAAAAATATATTGGGATTAGACTTGGGGACAACATCAATAGGTTTCGCCCATATCATTGAAGGTGATTCTCCTGAGCAATCTTCTATTCAAAAAATTGGAGTTCGTGTAAATCCTTTATCAACGGATGAACAAACCAATTTCGAAAAAGGAAAGCCTGTTTCGATAAATGCGGACAGAACTTTGAAACGTGGAGCAAGGAGAAATCTTGACCGTTATCAGGATAGAAGAAAAAACTTAATTGATGCTCTATTGAAAGCTGATATCATTACTAATGATTCAATTTTGGCCGAAAATGGGAAAAATACCACACATTCTACCTATTTTTTTAGAGCAAAATCTGCTGTTGAGAAAATTGAGAAAGAAGAGTTGGCAAGAGTTTTCTTGGCAATTAATAAAAAACGTGGCTACAAAAGCAGTCGTAAGGCTAAAAATGAAGATGAAGGGCAAATTATTGATGGAATGGCGGTTGCTAAAAGATTATACGATGAAAATCTTACGCCTGGTCAATTGGCATATCAACTATTAAAAGATGGAAAAAAATATCTGCCAGATTTTTACCGCTCAGACTTACAGTCGGAATTTGATAAAGTCTGGAATTTTCAGAAGAAGTTTTATCCCGAAATTCTGACTGATGAGTTTTATAAAGAATTGAAAGGGAAAGGTCAACGTTCTACATCTGCAATGTTTTGGGCAAAATATAAATTCAATACAGCGGATAATAAAGCAAAATCTAGAGAAGAAAAAAAGCTGCAGGCTTATCAATGGAGAAATGATGCTGTTTTCAAACAACTGGAAAAAGAGGAAGTAGCCTTTGTAATTACAGAAATCAATAATAATTTAAATAACTCCAGTGGATATTTGGGTGCAATAAGTGATCGAAGTAAAGAACTGTATTTTAATAATCAGACGGTTGGACAATATTTATATCAACAATTAAAAGAAAATCTGCATACGAGATTAAAAAATCAGGTTTTTTATCGTCAAGATTATTTGGACGAATTTGAAAAAATATGGGAAACACAAGCAAAATTTCACTCTGAATTAACGGAGAAATTAAAAACTGAAATTAGGGATATCATAATTTTTTATCAAAGAAAACTAAAGTCTCAAAAGGGGCTGTTGAGTTTTTGCGAATTTGAAAGCCAAGAAAAAATTATCAACAAACATAAGAAAACGATAGGATTAAAAGTTGCTCCAAAATCTTCGCCTTTATTTCAGGAGTTTAAAATTTGGCAGGTGCTAAATAATGTTTTGGTTAGAAAAAAGGGAAGTAAAAAAAGTAGCTTGAGGAAAGATTCTACAGTAGCATTATTTGATGATGACTTAGAAGTTTTTGTTTTTGATTTAGAAACCAAACAAAAATTGTTTGACGAGTTAAATATTAAAGGAAATCTCAAATCAACGAAAATTATAGAACTTTTAGGCTATAAATCGACTGATTGGGAAATGAATTATTCTGAATTAGAAGGTAACGGAACGAATAAAACATTGTTTGATGCGTATCTGAAAATTTTAGAATTGGAAGGATATGATGAAGATTTATTAAAACTTAAAGGAAAAGACGATATTGATGTTTCTGAATTGAAAGTGCCGGTTTCCGAAATTAAAGATATGGTGAAACGTATTTTTGCTGTTTTAGGAATCAATATCGAAATTTTAGAATTCGATGCAGAGTTAGATGGGAAAGACTTTGAAAAACAAGCTTCTTATCAGCTTTGGCATTTGTTATATTCTTATCAGGAAGATGATTCTAAAACTGGAAATGACACTTTGTTCAGACTTTTGGAGGAAAAATTTGGCTTCAAAAAAGAGCATTCGAAGATCTTAGCAAATGTTGCTTTCTCTGACGATTATGGGAGTCTAAGTACAAAAGCAATGCGGAAAATTTATCCGTATATCAAAGAGCTTTCTTATGATAAAGCTTGTTTACAGGCTGGTTATAAACATTCCGCTTTGTCTTTGACCAAAGAAGAAATTGCTACTCGACCATTAAAAGACCGATTGGAATTACTCAAGAAAAATAGCTTAAGAAATCCCGTTGTTGAAAAAATTCTGAATCAATTGGTGAATGTCATCAATACGATTATTGAATCCAATAGTAAAAAAGACGAGGAAGGAAATATTACGGAATATTTCAAGTTTGATGAAATACGTATTGAACTAGCGCGTGAATTAAAAAAGAACGCCAAAGAAAGAGCGGAGATGACGATCAATATTAATGCTTCAAAAATTGAGAATGATAAAATAAGAGATATCATTAAAAAAGATTTTCCACACGTTAAAAATCCTAGTAAAAATGATATCGTTAGATATAGATTATATCAAGAGTTATCTTTTAATGCTTATAAGGATCTATACACTGATGAAAAAATAAATTATGAAAAATTATATAGTAAAGATTATGATATTGACCATATAATCCCGCAATCAAAGATGTTTGATGATAGTTTCTCTAATAAAGTTTTGGTACCAAGATTCGCAAACTTAGAAAAAGGAAATAAAACAAGTAATGATTATATGCTTAATAAATCTGAGGAAAGTTTTGAAAAATATATTTCTATTGTTGAAGCTTTATTTAAAGAGAAAAAAATAAACAAAGCAAAATATCAAAAACTACTAAAGCGAGAGTCAGAAATAGGAGATGGGTTTATCGATAGAGATTTGCGTGACAGTCAATATATTGCAAAGAAAGCAAGAAATCTTTTATATGAAATTTGCAGAGTTGTAACGCCAACAACCGGAAGTGTGACTGATAGATTGCGTCAAGATTGGGACTTAATCAACATTATGCAGGAGCTTAATTTTGATAAATTTAAAGCATTAGGATTAACTGAGAAAGTAGAGAAAAAAGATGGAAGTTTCAAAGAAAGAATTGTGGATTGGAGCAAAAGAAACGACCATCGTCACCACGCAATGGACGCTTTAACAGTAGCTTTTACTAAACAAAGTCATATTCAATTTCTTAATTTCCTGAATGCACGAAAAGACGAGAGCCATAGAGAACATCAGGTAATAATTGGAATCGAAAATAAAGAAACTACGTGGAAATACGATGAAGATGGAAATAAGAAAAGGGTATTTAATTTACCAATTCCGAATTTCAGGGCACAGGCCAAAGAACATTTGGAGAATATTTTAGTTTCTCACAAAGCCAAGAACAAGGTTGTGACCAAAAATAAAAATAAAACCAAATCTGAAAGCGGAGAAAAGACAAAAATAGAATTGACTCCGAGAGGACAGTTGCATAAAGAAACCATTTACGGAAAATATCAATATTACGTTAATAAAGACGAAAAAGTAAGTGCGAAATTTGATGAGGTTACAATTAATAAGGTCGCTAATCCAATTTATAAAAAACTCTTACTCCAAAGACTTCTCGAAAACTCGAACGACCCAAAAAAAGCATTCACAGGTAAAAATATTTTGAGTAAAAATCCAATATATCTGAATGGTGAAAAAACGCAAACTTTACCAGAAGTAATCAAATTAACTTGGCTTGAAGATGATTTTTCTATCAGGAAAGATATCAGTCCAGACAATTTTAAAGATTTAAAAACGATTGATAAAATTTTAGATGAAGGAGTTAAACGGATTCTAAAAAAAAGATTGAAAGAATATAATGATGATCCAAAAAAAGCATTCTCAGATTTAGATAAAAATCCAATTTGGCTTAATGAAGAAAAGGGTATTTCCATTAAAAGAGTAACTATTTCCGGTGTTAAAAATGCCGAGTTTTTACATTACAAAAAAGATCATTTCGGAAATGAAATTTTAGATAATAATGGGAATAAAATCTCTGTTGATTTTGTCAGTACGGGAAATAATCATCACGTGGCTATTTACAGAGATGAAAAAGGAAATCTTCAGGAAAGGGTAGTGTCTCTGTTTGATGCTGTTCAATTAGTGAATGCTGGTGAACCTGTTATTAATAAGGAGTACAACCAAGGTTTGGGTTGGAAGTTTTTATTCACCATGAAACAAAATGAATATTTTATTTTTCCTAATGAAAAAACGGAATTTAATCCTAAGGAAATTGATCTATTAGACCAAAAAAATAAAAAGAAAATTAGTCCAAATTTATTTAGAGTTCAAAAGATTGCAAGTAAAAATTATTTTTTTAGACATCACTTAGAAACAACGGTGGAGGAGAAAAAAGAATTGAACGGAATTGCGTATAAGCCTCAATTAGGATTGAATGCGATTCAGAATATCGTGAAAGTACGTCTTAATCATTTAGGAGATATTGTAAAAATTGGAGAATATTAAAATTTAGTTTTATGATCACCCGTTCCATCTACATCGGCAATCCGGCTTATCTTAAACTCAAAGATGAGCAGATGAAAATACTCTGTCCGGAAACGAAAACAGAAAAGGGGAGTGTACCTGTGGAAGATTTGGGGCTGCTGATGCTGGATCATTTTCAGATTACGATTTCACATCACCTGATTCAGAAGATGATGGGGAATAATGTGGTAGTGATCAGTTGTGACCCTCATCATTTACCCCATGGAATCATGTTGCCTTTATATGGACATTCAGAACATTCGGACCGGGTAAAGGATCAGCTGGAAGCCAGTGAGCCTTTGAAAAAACAGCTTTGGAAACAGACGGTGGAATGCAAAATTGAAAATCAAAAAAATCTACTGATGAGGTTAGGGAATTATTATGAGCCAATGCTCGACTATCAAAGCAATGTAAAAAGTGGTGATATCACCAATATGGAAGGTATTGCCGCACAGCATTATTGGAAATATTTGATCAGTTTAGATTTTCTCAGACAGCGTTTTGGGGATTCGCCCAACCCCTTTTTTAACTTTGGATATGCGGTTTTGAGAAGCATTGTCGCAAGGGCGATTGTAGAAACAGGTCTGCTGCCAGTACTTGGAATTTTCCATAAGAATAAATACAACCCTTATTGCCTTGCCGATGATCTTATGGAACCTTACCGGCCTTTTATTGATCTGCTGGTGATGCAATGGCTGGAGAAATATCCTGAATCTGAGGAGCTGAATAAAGAGTTCAAAGCTCATATTTTACAGATCGCCACTAAAGATGTGAGAATTGACGGTAAAACGAGACCTCTTCTGGTCGCGGTAAAAACGACGGTAACTTCCCTGTATAAATGCTATACCGGTGAAAAAAGGTTACTGTCTTATCCCGAATTATTATGAATGCCGAAAGGTTTAATGCCTACCGAATTATGTGGGTTTTAGTATTATATGACTTGCCAACCGAAACCAAGGCCAATATGAAGGATGCCAACCGATTCAGGAAAGGTCTGATTGATGACGGATTTACCTTATTTCAGTTTTCAATGTATGTGAGACACTGTCCGAGCCGTGAAAATGCAGAAGTGCATATTAAAAGAGTGAAGTTTATGCTTCCTAAAGCGGGTAAAGTGGCCATTATGTGTATCACAGACAAGCAGTTTGGAGATATTGAAATCTTCTTTGCCAGAAATAAAGAAGAGCCGCCACCAACGTTCCAACAGCTTGAATTATTCTAAATTTTACATCCTAAAAACAAAAATAATCTACTGGAATTCAGTAGATTGTTTTTTGAGGTTGTGTGTTACCACGAAGATAACAAAATTTGAAAGCAATTCACAACGCGGCTGTAGCCTTGCGGAAGAAATACAGCGTTGTGTGTTACCACGAAGATAACAAAATTTGAAAGCAATTCACAACACATTATGGCAAACACCTCCAGAGAACATTGTTGTGTGTTACCACGAAGATAACAAAATTTGAAAGCAATTCACAACACCGGAACCATCTTGATACTCTAATTTGAAGTTGTGTGTTACCACGAAGATAACAAAATTTGAAAGCAATTCACAACGCCCTCGTCTGCCTGCTCGTCCGAATCGTCGTTGTGTGTTACCACGAAGATAACAAAATTTGAAAGCAATTCACAACCATTGAATCGATTTATAAGATTTCGGGAGCGTTGTGTGTTACCACGAAGATAACAAAATTTGAAAGCAATTCACAACATCATCGACCAACGAACCAAGACCCGACGCGTTGTGTGTTACCACGAAGATAACAAAATTTGAAAGCAATTCACAACACCAACGTTTGCAGCCGGGAGGAAGGGGACCACGAAGATAACAAAATTTGAAAGCAATTCACAACAGGCTGGTAAAGTTGGATTCCCAGAAGTTGGTTGTGTGTTACCACGAAGATAACAAAATTTGAAAGCAATTCACAACGGAGGACTCGCCACGGTGCACACGCTGGCGGTTGTGTGTTACCACGAAGATAACAAAATTTGAAAGCAATTCACAACAATATCACTTCCATTTCCGTTTGAAACCGTGTTGTGTGTTACCACGAAGATAACAAAATTTGAAAGCAATTCACAACGGTTTAGTGTACGGAGCTGGCGAAGTATCGGTTGTGTGTTACCACGAAGATAACAAAATTTGAAAGCAATTCACAACAATGCGGTATGAATGTTATTAATCCCCGCTGTTGTGTGTTACCACGAAGATAACAAAATTTGAAAGCAATTCACAACCCTGAGCGTAAAAATCTCTCGACTTGAAAGGTTGTGTGTTACCACGAAGATAACAAAATTTGAAAGCAATTCACAACCCCGTGTCGGGAATCGTGAACGATATATTAGTTGTGTGTTACCACGAAGATAACAAAATTTGAAAGCAATTCACAACCGTCATGTATTGCGTTGTAAACGTTTCGGTGTTGTGTGTTACCACGAAGATAACAAAATTTGAAAGCAATTCACAACTGTTGTACCCATTAGGAAAAGTTTTTATTTGTTGTGTGTTACCACGAAGATAACAAAATTTGAAAGCAATTCACAACAGCGACGGAGTTCGGATTGCTCAATCCCGTGTTGTGTGTTACCACGAAGATAACAAAATTTGAAAGCAATTCACAACATAATATAAGATTTGATATTGAATCGGGAAGTTGTGTGTTACCACGAAGATAACAAAATTTGAAAGCAATTCACAACCACCTGTGCATTACCTAAAGCTTGCGCCTTGTTGTGTGTTACCACGAAGATAACAAAATTTGAAAGCAATTCACAACCCCTGGCATCTTCTATAACATCTAGAGCAGGTTGTGTGTTACCACGAAGATAACAAAATTTGAAAGCAATTCACAACTATGGAACTGTCCCCGCGCGCTTCTGCTAAGTTGTGTGTTACCACGAAGATAACAAAATTTGAAAGCAATTCACAACAATGCTCCCCCTGCATTATTCATCCTTCATGTTGTGTGTTACCACGAAGATAACAAAATTTGAAAGCAATTCACAACTAATTTGGATGGGGAGGGTGATGTTGTTGGGTTGTGTGTTACCACGAAGATAACAAAATTTGAAAGCAATTCACAACACCGCCGTTCGCTTTTTTATATTCCGCCGTGTTGTGTGTTACCACGAAGATAACAAAATTTGAAAGCAATTCACAACTGATTAAGTAATTGTAATGTTGCCGAATTCGTTGTGTGTTACCACGAAGATAACAAAATTTGAAAGCAATTCACAACGTCGAGCTCTCCCGAGAAATCAGTAATATAGTTGTGTGTTACCACGAAGATAACAAAATTTGAAAGCAATTCACAACAGGTTTATATCTTGATAATGTTGAAGGCGGGTTGTGTGTTACCACGAAGATAACAAAATTTGAAAGCAATTCACAACATTATCTAAACGGGGTTGTTATTGCGATTAGTTGTGTGTTACCACGAAGATAACAAAATTTGAAAGCAATTCACAACGCAGCGTTGAAGATGTGTTCTTTATTCATAGTTGTGTGTTACCACGAAGATAACAAAATTTGAAAGCAATTCACAACAACGAAATTAAAAGGCTTGAAGTTGTTCAAGTTGTGTGTTACCACGAAGATAACAAAATTTGAAAGCAATTCACAACCTTCGGCCTTCCAGTCTTCAATCTTTATTGGTTGTGTGTTACCACGAAGATAACAAAATTTGAAAGCAATTCACAACTTCAACCTCGTTTGTTGCACCGTCAATTTGGTTGTGTGTTACCACGAAGATAACAAAATTTGAAAGCAATTCACAACTAATGAAACAGTATCGTAGGCAGAGACATCGTTGTGTGTTACCACGAAGATAACAAAATTTGAAAGCAATTCACAACACTGTAGCCGCGTATCTATGCAGCGCTGGAGTTGTGTGTTACCACGAAGATAACAAAATTTGAAAGCAATTCACAACCTGTAACCTATTTGTAGAGTTATCCTGCCGGTTGTGTGTTACCACGAAGATAACAAAATTTGAAAGCAATTCACAACCTGTGCGTCGAAATCCATTTCAACTTCGTCGTTGTGTGTTACCACGAAGATAACAAAATTTGAAAGCAATTCACAACTATCAATATAACCCTTACGCGATTCGTTTAGTTGTGTGTTACCACGAAGATAACAAAATTTGAAAGCAATTCACAACTTTGTAGGCGTTTCAATGATGGATTTGGTAGTTGTGTGTTACCACGAAGATAACAAAATTTGAAAGCAATTCACAACGTGCCAGCAGCCCCATATATAACCGCATTTGTTGTGTGTTACCACGAAGATAACAAAATTTGAAAGCAATTCACAACTTGTACCGGAACTTTCTTTTCTTCGTCTTTGTTGTGTGTTACCACGAAGATAACAAAATTTGAAAGCAATTCACAACTACAATAGACGATGTAAGCGACGAGAATTAGTTGTGTGTTACCACGAAGATAACAAAATTTGAAAGCAATTCACAACAGTCTTGCAGTTTTGCGTTAATCTGTATGCGTTGTGTGTTACCACGAAGATAACAAAATTTGAAAGCAATTCACAACGATTAAGCCTTGCAACTGCATTAAAGGCGAGTTGTGTGTTACCACGAAGATAACAAAATTTGAAAGCAATTCACAACTTATTAAGCCAGTCAACTTTTTTTCTCTCTGTTGTGTGTTACCACGAAGATAACAAAATTTGAAAGCAATTCACAACTTCGAGGTATTTCTTTGCAATAGGGTGGTCGTTGTGTGTTACCACGAAGATAACAAAATTTGAAAGCAATTCACAACAATCCATGTACTCAACATTTCCGGCAGCTAGTTGTGTGTTACCACGAAGATAACAAAATTTGAAAGCAATTCACAACCCGACGGCAAAGCAGATATAAGGTCTTTTAGTTGTGTGTTACCACGAAGATAACAAAATTTGAAAGCAATTCACAACAAGGAAGTCCAACTTACAGAATTTTAACCGGTTGTGTGTTACCACGAAGATAACAAAATTTGAAAGCAATTCACAACACCTCCATATTTTTTAAGAACAATTTCTACGTTGTGTGTTACCACGAAGATAACAAAATTTGAAAGCAATTCACAACTTATTAGAATTTCTTACCAAATACATTTTAGTTGTGTGTTACCACGAAGATAACAAAATTTGAAAGCAATTCACAACAGGAAACTATAAAGGGCAAGTAGAAAAAGGGTTGTGTGTTACCACGAAGATAACAAAATTTGAAAGCAATTCACAACAGGCTGAGTGCTATCCCATGATAGATACTTGTTGTGTGTTACCACGAAGATAACAAAATTTGAAAGCAATTCACAACAGTTTCTTCAAAGCTTTCAAAGGTTTCTAAGTTGTGTGTTACCACGAAGATAACAAAATTTGAAAGCAATTCACAACTATAATGCAATGCTCCTTGACCTGCTTGATGTTGTGTGTTACCACGAAGATAACAAAATTTGAAAGCAATTCACAACTATTCTGCTCAGCTATTGTTTTTTTGTAGCGTTGTGTGTTACCACGAAGATAACAAAATTTGAAAGCAATTCACAACGACGAGTACAGTATAAAAAAATAATTGAAAGTTGTTTGTTACCACGAAGATAACAAAATTTGGAAATAATCAGGTGTTGGTTCAGACGAAAAAACAGCTGAACAGTGGGTTTTTATTCTAAAAATAATATATTTAAACAAAAATAGGATCAATGTCTAAGTCAGCACTAAAAAAAGAACTTTCCAAGCTCACTAAAGAAGTCTTAATACAGCAAATTCTTGATTTGTATGAAAAGAATACCTATGTTAAAGAATTTTATGGTATTTATTTTAATTCTACTAATGAGAATGAACTGATAAAAAAATATAAAAAAGTGATCCGCAACGAATTCAACGTAGAAAATCCGATGCGCAGTGGAGAAAAATTTTCAGTGGCTAAAAAGGCGATTTCAGAATTTAAAAGCATAAATCCAAGTTCCATGGGGTTAGCCGATGTGATGCTTTATTTACCTGAAAGCGCCTGTCAACTCACTGCTTTATATGGAGATTATTCCAGGTCTTTTTACAATTCAGCCGCTAGGAATTATCAGATAGCGCTGGTATTTATGAGTAAACATGATCTGCTTGATCATTTTCAGGAAAGAGCGCTTCAGTGTGTCAAATGGTCCTCTCCATGCGGATACGGTTTTGCTGACGATATTGAGCAACTTTATAATGAATTTTACTCTTAAGGGCTTCAGGAAATGATAAGTTTTACTATATTTGGTCTTAATCCCTACAGATAGACTTATTTTTGAATTTCTTGATCTATGGTAAGAGCATCGAAAAAGCCTTTTTATACTTTTGACCTGTCAAATAAAAGCAGAGGGATCAGAGAAGAATTTAATTTATATTTAAATAATTAATTTTTTAACAATTAAATAATATGAAAAAACTGAGTGTAATTGCATTGGTAGCTGTAGGTTTATTGGCAGCATCTTGTAACAAGGAAAAAGCGGCAGACAGCGCTGCTACAAACTCTGAGCAAACCGTTGCTGAAGGAAAAGGTGAAGTTTTACCGGTAGATGCTGCAACTTCTGTAGTAAACTGGAAAGCGTTCCATAAAGGAGGTTTTGCTCCACGTTGGGGAACAATCACTGTAAAATCCGGAGACTTAAACGTTGAAAACGGACAGGTTGCTGCAGGAAGCTTCGTTATCGATATGGCTTCTATTAAAGTAGATCCTGCATCAGTAACTGAAAAAGATAAAAAACCGGCTGATCTTGAAACTCACCTTAAGAGTGCTGATTTCTTTGATGTAACTAAAAACCCAACTTCAGAGTTCAAAATTACAAGTGTTGCAGATCTTGCTGAAGCACCGAAAGAGGGAGCTATTGAAGGCGCAAACAAAACCGTAAGCGGAAACCTTACTTTATCCGGAAAAACAGTTAACGTAACTTTCCCTGCAAAAGTGGACGTTGCTGAAGGTTCAGCTTCTGTACAGGCTAAGTTCACCGTGAACAGAGCAGACTGGGGTATTAAATTCGGTACTTCTGAAGCAGATCCTGCAGAATGGGGAATCAGCAAAGACATCGAAATCGCTGTTGATGTAAAAGCTAAAAAATAATTGTTAGATTTATTTTAAATCTTAGGTGCTGCTTTCTTCGGAAAGCAGCTTTTTTGTTTTCTCAATTCATCTTTTTAGGGTACAAACACAAATCCCAATACGTCACCTCGAGTAACGCAGCAAAGCGAAGTGTATTGAGAAGTTGGTGTTAAGAGAATCTTTACGTTCTTTTCATGGCTTTAAAAATGTTCATCGTAATATTATAAAGACTTTAATTTATTTGCTGGTTAGAAGCGGCTGCCGAAAGAAGTGCTACGTTTTGTAGGCAAAGAAGATGCAGTTCCGTATTTATTATGGTATGCAATACTTGCTTCGAGGGTGTGAATGTAGATTTAAATTTAATCTTTATGTGAAAGTTTTTTTTAACAAGTAAATAAATCTATAAGAATAATACTTTCTGATAAAATTATTATATAAAATCATAATTAAATATATTAATTACGGTTTCCCTTAAGTGAACACCAAAACATTTTAATATCTTTGATTTTAGTATGTGCAATCGATTTTACTTTGATGTCAAATTGCATAGGCATTAATAAAATAACTATGAATTAAAAATTATGAAAGATCTAAATCTGCTCATAGAAAAGATTGTGAAATTTAGAGATGAAAGAGACTGGGATCAATTTCATAATTCTAAAGATCTTGCTCTTGCTTTATCTATCGAATCATCTGAACTCCTTGAGTTGTTTTTGTGGAAAAATAATGAAGATTTTAAGCTGGATAGGCTTAAAGAAGAGCTTGCGGATGTATTAATGTACGCCTTACTTTTAGCACATAAACATAATCTGAATATTACTGAAATCATTCAGGAAAAGATGGATAAGAATGCAGAAAAATACCCGGTTGATAAATCAAAAGGGAATGCAACTAAGTATAATGAATTGTAGTGTCAGTTTTTAATAATGAGTTTTTCTATACAACAATACCCTTTTGACAATAATCTGGAATCGGAAATCATTGAGAATCATCATCAATTTCTTAATTGGCCATTGGTTTATTTTTTAGAGGAAAATACAACTAAAGAAGCCTATGTAGGTGAAACGACAGATGTTCTTAACAGATTAAAAACACATTCAAAAATTGAAAAAAAGCAAAGATTAGGGACTGTTAATTTAATTTTAAGCGATAAGTTCAATAAATCTGCGACTTTAGATATTGAATCAAATCTTATTAAATATATTTCTGCGGATGGAATGTATTCTTTACAGAATGGAAATCTAGGGATTTCTAATCATCAGTTTTACCAGAAAAAAGAAGTGTATTGGGAACAGTTCAAAGATATTTGGACTGAACTAAGGAGTTTAGGGATTGCCAGACATTCTCTTGATGATATTGATAACTCTGATTTATTTAAATATTCTCCTTATAAGTCGTTATCTAGAGAACAAATTTCAGGACTCAAAATGATTTTGCAATGTCTTCTTGATGATCAGGCAAAAGTGAGTTTAATTGAAGGGGGTGCCGGAACCGGAAAATCTATCCTTGCTATTTTTCTTTTTAAGCTGTTAAAAACCGACATAAGTGATTTTAATTATTCAGATTTTGATGAAAAAGATGGTGAGTTGTTTAAAATTCTGGAGAGGGTGAAAGCGAAATATGGCGATTTAAATATAGCTTTGGTTATACCAATGGCCTCTTTTCGAAAAACAATTTCCAATGTTTTCAAAAACATTAAAGGATTATCCCAGAAGATGGTAATCGGACCTTCAGAAATAACTAAACAAAAATATGATTTACTCATTGTAGATGAGGGGCACCGTCTGCGAAGAAGAGTAAATCTCGGTTCTTATTTTGGAACTTTTGATAAAAACAGTGAGCTTTTAGGTTTAGATAAAATGACGACCTCTGAATTAGATTGGGTTCAGATCCAGAGCGAAAAATCAATTATTTTTTATGACCAATTTCAATCAATAAAACCCTCTGATGTAACTCGTGATCGTTTTTATGCTTTGAAGCAATTGACAAGTACAAGAAATGACAAGTTAAGTACACAGTTTAGAGTAAAAGGAGGTAATCAATATGTAAAATTGATTCATCAAATGTTTGATAAACCCAGTTTTATCCGACAGCAGCAACATAACATAGGGTTCTATGATCTGAAGTTATTTGATGATTTAAATGAAATGGTCAAACAAATTCATTTAAAGGAAAAAAAAATAGGATTATCCCGAATGGTAGCTGGGTTCGCATGGGAATGGATCTCTAAAAATGATAAATCAAGATTTGATATTGTGATCGATGATACCTCATTACAATGGAACAGTATCGTGACAGATTGGGTTAATTCACCCAATGCAATCAACGAGGTGGGATGTATTCATACAACACAGGGTTATGACCTGAATTACACAGGAGTTATTATCGGACCTGAATTAGATTATGATTTTAGAACCAATGAATTAATCGTTTATAAGGAAAATTATAAAGACAAAAACGGTAAAAACTCAATAAAAGACCCAAAAGTTTTATTGGATTATGTAATCAATATTTACAAAACAATACTCCTCAGAGGAATTGAAGGAACATACATCTATGTCTGCAATCCAAATTTAAGAAAATACTTTTCACAGATTATCCCGCTATTTGGCAATTCTAAAAATGAGACAAAAGTCCATACTATAGTTGATACTCCAAATGAATTTACAGTTCCTTATTATGATCTTGAGATTGCAGCAGGTCAGTTTTCAGATTTGCAATCAGTAGAAGAAGTTAAATATATTGAATTACAAAATATTACTGATCATGCAGACTATTTTGTCTGCAAAGTAGTAGGGGAATCAATGAACAAAGTTATTCCCAATGAGAGCTTATGTCTGTTCAGGAAATATTCGGGAGGGAGCCGTAATGGATTGATAACCTTAGTTGAAGGAAGTGAAATTTTTGACAGTGAAACAGGAGCGAATTATACCATAAAGGAATATTCCAGTAAAAAAGTAACGGATGATGAAGGATGGCACCATGAAGAAATTACCTTGAAGCCTTTGTCGACAAAACCTTTTGAATCTATTGTGTTGAGGGATGAGGAGACGATGACTTTTAAGGTGATTGGGGTGTTTGAGAAGGTATTATATGTCTAGAAAATATCATTTTTTTAGTGCTATTTATAGCTATTCAGAAAATGATAGTGTACAAATTTAAGAAAATAAGAGTTACAAAGAATTATTTATTAATAAAAATACAAATGATATGAGTTTAGAAAAATTTTATGATCTAAGAGAAAATTTTATTATATTAGGATTAACAGGGAAGATGCAGGCTGGCGCCGATAAATTGGTAAATACTTTAAATGCTGCTACTCTTTCTAAAGAAAATAAAGATTTTTTAAATAAATTTCCAGCTAAGTATAAAATTATCAGTAACAGTGAAGCTTTAAAATATAAAAAAATTAAAGATTTCTATAATTACGAACAAAACTGGAAACAATTTCAGGTTATTGAATATAAGGATGTTGTTTTACTTTTTATTTTAGGAGAGTGCTATGATGATAATTTAGATAAATTTTCTAATAATATCTCAACTAAGATAATTGATTTGGGAACTAATGGTATAAATGAAAAATTAAGATTCGGCTCAACCAAAGGAATTGCTAATGGAAGTAAATATTTTATTGAAAATGAATTTAGAGATTCACTTCAAAAAGAGTTAGAAAAATTTGATTCAGAAATAATTAAATTATTTCATACTGATGATTTAGCATCTATGTTAAAGGGAAATAATATTTTTTTTTCAAATGAATATCAAACTTTTGCAAAATTCTTTTTTGATAAGCTTGATTCATTCAGTATTTACTTACGACATAAATTAATACATAATATATCTTATGTACTAAGAAGATTTGGGAGCTTAAATTTAATTGAAGAATTGTCTCAAGATAGCCAACCAGAACGATTAAAAGATATTTATATAATTGCAGAAGTAATTAATTCAATAATCAAGTCTCATAGAAATGACAATAATGGAAAAGCACATATAATTATTGATCGTCTAAAAAACTCTTATGAAATGCTTTATTTCAGAGAAAAGTATTCTGGATTTTATATGGTTTCACTTAATAGGGATGATCAATCTAGATATCAATCTATAAAAAGTAAAATTGATGAAATATCAAATCCACAAACAAGTACTGAAGACAATTTTAAATTAATTCAAGAATTAGATAAAACAGAATATTTAGTGTCTGAATTTAAAAAAGGTGAATTTGAGAGTTTTGATATTGAAAATTGTGTTCAAAAAGCTGATTATCACATATGGTATGATGAAAAATACTCTAATATTGAATTTTATAATGGCTTTATAAAAAAAGAGAACGATTTATTTTATTTGGATAAAAAATTAGAAAGAACTAATCAGTATTATGTTTACCAACCCTTGTTGATTCAGGTTCTTAAATTAACTGCATTAATTAAACTTCCAGGATTAATTACTCCTACTTATCCTGAGAGGATAATGCAAATTGCTTATAATGCTAAACTTAATTCCGGATGTATATCGAGACAGGTAGGTGCTGTTGTGACAGATAAAAATTTTTCTGTTAAAGGTATAGGTTGGAACGAAGTAGGAAACGGGCAAACGCCATGTTCAAGCAGGGACATTAGAGATTACGAAAGTTCTTCACTAAGTGATAATAATGGTTATACAAAATTTGAACTTGGGGAAAGTAATCATAAATATAAAGACGGTAAAAGTTTTCGGGATAAGATGTTAGAGGATATTAAGAAAGTTGAATCTGGCTTATATGATAATTTAAAAGGTCGTAGTTGTTCATTCTGTTTTAAATCACATCATAATGATTATGAAGCAAAAGATAATCAAGTTCATACAAGATCATTACATGCAGAGGAAAATGCAATGCTTCAAATTTCAAAATATGGTGGCCAACCACTTCAAGGTGGAAATTTATTCACAACTGCAAGTACTTGTGAGTTATGTGCTAAAAAGGCATACCAGCTAGGTGTAAAAAACATTTTTTATATAGATGTTTATCCTGGAATATCAAATGATCAGATTCTTAAAAACGGTACTAATATCCCAAATATATTTGCATTTCAAGGAGTGATAGGTCGTGGATTTAATAAATTGTATGAACCATTTATGTCGCAGAAGGACGAATTACATATTAGGACTCAATTCAAACCAACCATTACACAAAAAGAGCAAGCTTCACAAATTCAAAACATTATTGGATCAAGAATTAATGAAGATTCCCCAAGATTAAAGAAATATCTTAATGAAATACAGAATGATCCTGATATTATTGATAAAATGGTTCAGTTGATGGAAAATGGATTAAATAAATAATTTTTTTCAATTATTTAAAAGAGTAAAATTAAAAATAGTTTTGCTTATAATATGTGCCTTCAACTGGGTATAGATAACTTTTTAACTTTATAAACTAAATAAAAATAACCATGGAATTACAATTAAAAAATAAAATTGTAAACTTCTTAAAATTAGAATACTATTCATCGCTAATAAATTCAGAAGAATTTTATTTTCAAAAGGCTAAAGATGCATTAGATTATTTTTTGAATTTGGAAGTGACAGAGGAAACTAAAACTTTTCTTCTTACAAATAAAAAAGAGTATGATAAACTGAAACAACTTTTTGAAGATGATGGAGAATTTTTAGTTTTCGGAAAAGCCATATTGACAGTAATATCTTATTGTGACTCCAAAGCATTAAAGAAAAATGAGCTTAATCAGTATGATGATAAACGTGTATTAGCACTTGCATTTGTAAGAATGAATAATTGGATCGAACAATTGATCATTTACAAGTTTGAAGGGAGGCTAGAGACTGGCTCAATTAAAAATGCAGTCGAATATCTAATAAATCCCAAAGATAATTTTACGATGTTGAGTGAAAATCATAGAAGTCAGTTATCTTCAAAACTTTTTAACAAGAATTATGATAGAGTAACATTTAAAAATGATTTTCTCAATTTCTTCTCTCAATTTTCTATTGTGATAGTAAATCCTCAAAATCTTACTTACTTACTAACAAGAATTATCTATAACATAAGTTCAGAATGGAAAGAAAGTTTAGTTGGGATCATGGCTTCTGATAGTACGGGTTGGCTTTCTGATTTTAAAATGACGGATTCATATGATGTATTTTGGAACTCCAAAAAACCGTCTGGAACTACTGATACAATTAGACTTTTGAAAGAATGTATTATTGAGAATGGGCACTTCAAACTTTTTTACACGTCATTCTATAATGTACATTATATAGCAGAAGTTATAGATATTGTTGAAAGTGAAATGGAATATGTAAAAGCTGATTGGCAAAAAACTTTTGTAAAGAAATCAACATATCCTAATTTTATTGATTTACAAGATGATAATAAAGCTGCTAAAATAGTATTTCTGATCAATAAATTTTATCAAGTAGATCCCATTCCAATCTCTCAGTTTAAAATGTTTAAAAGTTATTCATACCCAAGACAGGATAACTTAACCCCAATTGAAAATTATATCACCAATTCTCAGAATAATGAAAATCTAAAAGTTGAAAAAATGAACCAATTACTCTATTATAAGAAACAAATCATCTTACAAGGTCCTCCGGGAACAGGTAAAACTAAATTAGCTAAAGAAATAGCTAGTACTTTAATTTCATCAAATGATAAATTGAAACAAAATTTAGCAACTGAAAATGTAATAGTAATTGATGAAAAGTTTGTAAAAAGTATTTTATCTATTGGTCAAGAAATTCAAGGTCGAAATGATATTTACGAGGTTGTTTCAATAGATGATAAAGGTGTTAATTTAAAAACATACAAAACAAAATTGCAAGGTTGGAAAGCTAGTTTTAAGATGATAATTGAATCTTATAATAAAAAGCTGTTTGAAAATGAAAGTAGAACAGGAAGAGGTGCTTATGAGGATGCTGTTGCGCTTTTAATAAATAATAAGTTTAAGAACAAGGAAGCCAAAATAAAATATAAGTATGAAGATTTTTGTCAACTTATTCAATTTCATCCAAGCTATACCTATGAAGATTTTGTGAGAGGAATTGTTGCAAAGCCAGATGAAGAAGGGGAAGGTGTTCTATATGAAGCAGAAAATAAAACTTTGGCTAAGTTTGCTAACGATGCGTTAAATGATTTTCATAATAACTATGTTTTGATTATTGATGAAATCAACCGTGCTAATCTCTCCTCAGTTTTAGGAGAGTTAATTTACGCGTTAGAATACCGCGGTGAAGAAGTAGAAAGTATGTATAAGGTAGATGGCTCTCAAAAACTAATTCTCCCTCCTAATCTATATATTATTGGAACAATGAATACAGCAGACAGAAGTGTGGGGCATATAGATTATGCTATTAGAAGGCGATTTGCGTTTGTAGATATTTTGCCTAAAGAACTACAAGATAATGATGAAATCTATTTTAATACAATTGATTTTAGAAAAGTTTGCGAGCTTTTTAATGAAACTAATGTAAGTAAGGAATTTGAAATTGATGCAGTTCAACTTGGTCACAGTTATTTTATTGTAAAAAAGGAGGATGCAAAAGATGAAACAACAAGAGATGAGCTATTTAAAATGAAAATGGAATATGAAGTAAAGCCTATTCTATTGGAATATGAGAGAGATGGAATCTTAATAGGCAAGTATGAAGAAAAATCGATTAAGGATTATATAAAATCTCTGTAATGGGTATCTTTTTAAAAGAGCATAGTTTCTATAATCTGACTATCACAAAAGATAAGGTAGCTTTTGATGAGTGTAAAGAAAAATTTCTGTTACACAAATCGGAAGAAAGGGTAGAATTAACAAGTCGCAAATTTAAAACTGAGCGTGGGAAAGATTACTATTGTTTTTCCTGCAATATCTCGGAAAATGAGGTTGTTTTAAACTCTAATTACTTTGTTGGTTTAGACTGGTTGAATGCTGACCGGTTTATTCATGTTGAACCCAAACTTAATATTAGTATTACCGATTTTTTTGATAAAGCGATTAAGGATGAAAATGAAAATATCTCAGCCCATGAAATTGAAAGTTTTAATAATGAGGCAATAAAAAAAATAAAAGCCCAATGTTCGTTCAAAGAAGTCAATGTCATTGCAATGTTGATGAAGATTATGTCCCACAATGAGGTGGCAAAAGAAACGGATAAATTATTGCTGATTGATTGGGAAGCCCCTGAAATTGATATTGATCAAAAACAAGACTTGCTTACTCCATTCTTAGTAGTAAAGTTTCTGAATTTTTTAAAAGATATTGTAAGAAAAGGTTTGAAAAAATCATATTACAAAGTTCAGGAAAACCTCAGAAATCGAGTAAAAGGTAAAATTTTGGTTGGTCAGCAAATCAAACAGAACGTTTTTAAAAACCGTTTCACAAATACTGTTTGTGAGTATGAGGTTTTCGGAGAAGATTCTGTTGAAAACCGTTTTCTGAAAAAAGTATTTTTATTCTGTACGCAGTACGTTGAAAATAACGAGTATTATTTCAAGAGTAAAAATGATATTTCGGGCATTGTTAACTTCATCCGTCCGGCTTTTGAACATATAGGTTCAGAGGCTTACATGCAGGATATTAAATATCTAAAATACAATCCTTTTTTCAAAGAATATAAAGAAGCCATTAAAATAGGTCAGCAGATTTTAAAACGATTTTCATACAATATTACCAAAACGACAGCAGAAAAAATTTCGACACCTCCGTTTTGGATAGATATGCCTAAAATGTTTGAATTATATGTCTATGCAAAACTACTAGCAGATAATCCTGATCTCAATATTAAAAATCTGAATTATCAGTTTTCTACACACGGTAATTCACTTGATTTTCTTATTTGTACAGACGACAAAAAAATTGTTGTTGATACTAAATATAAGCTGAAGTACAATTACAGTCAAATTCATGAAGATATTAGACAGGTCGCTGGTTATGCAAGATTGAATAAGGTAAAAAATAAACAACCTATTATTATTGACAATGAAATATCTTGTTTAATTATATATCCCAAAGAAGCTTATCAAAATTCAATAGATTGTGATTTGTCAATTAATAACTTGATAATAGATAATAATAAAATTAATGCATATCATGAGGTTTATAAAATTGGGATTGATTTACCTTTTATAGATTCTATAAGCTAACGATAATAATATGTAAATCCTGAGATAAACTCTCAGGATTTTATATATAACTCTCAATTCAAAAATTCCGCTCCCTTCACCCTCACACAATACTCACTTCCAAGATAGAGAGGATCCCCATGCTTCTCAGACCAAAAACCATCCAATACATCTTTACTTAAACAGCGGTATACAGCAACCCCTTTATAGATGTTGTGATCTTCGCCCTCATAATTAAAGTTGATGACTAAAATCTCGTCTTTAAAAAATCCGGTGCCATTTTGGATATGGTCACCGATAATCCATTGGGCGATAATGCGGGCGTTTTCATCGAGGGATAAAGTTAAAATGCCATGATAAGTCGGCTCATCAGATGCTTCCTGATTGCTGCCTTCAATAGAATACGTTCCTATAAGATCGTGTATTGTCATGAGTTTTTATGTTGTGGGACAGCAAATTTACAAACTTTAAAGCGTGAGAATAGGGAGACGAGCATATTTTTTAGCATTCTTTTTTGTATTAGATTTGCGGTGATGGTATATGTATTATTAATTGTCAATCTTATAGCTTTCACGGTGTATGGATTGGACAAATGGAAAGCGGTAAAACACAAAAGAAGAATATCAGAATCTTTCTTACTGACGATCACGTTTTTGGGTGGAACAGTGGGAGCACTTGTAGCGATGCTGATGTTCAGACATAAGGTCTCGAAGAAATCTTTTTTATGGAAGTTTGGACTGGTTTTGATCGTACAGTTAGTAGCGATTATCTATTTCCTGAAAACTCAAAAATAAACAAAAGCCCTACCAATCATGGTAAGGCTTGCCAAAAATACCTTTAAGGTAAAATTTCATTATAATAAATGGGTATATCTTTATTCTTATCATAGCCCATGATGATGATCTTGTATTTTTTAGATTCGTCATTATTAAAGAACTGTACATTGGCAGGTTCCTTAGGCTGAGCCTGAAGAAAAGGATTCCAGTACAGAACGCTGCGAAGATCCTGAGAGATATTCTGGAAACTTTCACTGCTATACTCCGGAGTAATGAAGGGAACTTCTTTATCAAAACCTGTTAAGGTAATCTGCTTCAGTTGGGTAGGAGCGTAGGGGTCTGATATCGTACCGGAAGCACCACCACGTCTGGTATAGATGGCAATAGCTCCGTTTCCGCCTCCAAAGCTGCCGACAAAATTTCCCCTGATTACTTTTACCATCGCAATTTCTGAGGTCGACAGCGAGGTGATCATGGATGGCTCCACTCTCATTTCATCCAGAAAGATATCGATGGTGCCTCCGCGAAACTTGGGAATATAATTTCCCATGCTAAATTCCATGGTGAGTCCCGCCACTCTTCCCTGAAGCCATTGCAGGATATTGGTTGATCCCATGGCACTGTTGTTATCATTCAGGAGGTCAAACACCACTTCGTTTCCGCTTCTGAAAAGGGGACTGCTCAGTTCGTCGTTTAATTTTTTTGTTTTATCCTTTCGTTGGCCTTTCAGCTTTACTTCTTCAATAAGGGTTGCCTTTTCATTAACGGTGCTCTGCATTTTCCTGGTCGCAATATATCGCTGTACCGTCGTATCGGGTTGGTCTTCCGGAAGACGCGGACTTACCATATAGTTCGTTTCGGGAAGAGTTCCTCTGAAAGGGACGAATGAATAATTGGGCTGAAAGATCACCTGTACCTGTTCTTTGGGGATCTTTTTCTGTTCGTTGAGCTGATAGGAGAATTGAATGCTGTCTTCAAATAAAAGTCCGTTTAATACAAAAAATCCATTAGCATCTGTTTTCACCTGATGAAGCCGTGTACTGGAATCTCCAGTTTTAAAAATGAGGTTAAGATCTGTATTGGGAGCGGGAACACCTTGTATGGTCACCTTTCCTTTATACGAAATATAGGATTGTGGCTGATTCCTGATAATGGGGTAGGTTCCGCTCATAATGGTTCTCCAGTCGAATCTCTTCCATTTTTCTGTGATCAGCAGGGCATCTAAGGCTTCTGGATTAAGATTTTTACTGAAATACTGAGAAGGACGGTGGATGACAGAGTGAAGATCTCCGGTTAACCATAAAGTACTGAGCAGACTGTTTTCATCTTCTGTACTTTCCGTTTTATCATCTGCGACAAGCACCGTATAGTTGGTTTCTTCTGTTTGTGAGGGTAGTACAAAAGAATTGGATTTTCGGGGCGAAGTATTCAGTGATAATGATTGAATCTCCGGTTTTTTTGTTTTTATCACTCCGGGCTGAACAAAACAAAGCCTTTGGGCAACGATATTTTCCTGGTCATCAAATACCGTAAACTGCAAAATACCGTTGATTAGCTGATCTGTCGGAATTCCGTAGATTTTATCCTTTTTGGCGGTCAGTTGAAATGCCATACGACCATCCAAAGTTCCAATGACCTTATATGATTTTTCCGGATCGATATTTTTATATTTCAGAGAAAATTTGATGGCATCATCACCGTTGATGACATTCACATGGATGCCAGTATCTGCTGATAGGGGCAGGTCTACTGTTTCTTTCTTTCCCTTGGCATCTTCAACAATCATCTGATATTGAACTCCCGCATCAGGAACCAGTGAAAACGAACCTACGTTTTCATCATAGCCTTTGAAAGAAGTTATTTTCACCTCAGGATTTTTCTTATCGATAATATAGCCACTCCAGTCACTTCCTATAGAGCCTGCGGACAGTATGCGCACCGCAAATTGGGTGTTAATTCCGCTGATAAAGGTTCCGCCTTCAGGAAAAACGGCAGCCTTCCATCTTGAGTTACTGTCAATACTCACCTTTTCAGAAGAAGACGGGTTATATACAACAACAGGTCGTAATGCCTGAAAGTCTTCACTGAAATTGGTCATCCACGTGGTATAGGCTCTCACATAATAAACGCCTTCTTTTAAATTTTCAGGTAGAGAAAAACTTCCGCTGCCTTCTCCACTCATCAGAGGAATGAGTTTTTTACTGATTTGTGTTTTATTGCGGTCATAAAGCTCTACAAATAGAGAAGTCGAAATTGTGGACGGGCTGTATCCTTCAAAAACAAAGCCTTTAAACCATAAGTTTTCTCCCGCCAGATAGCTGGTTTTACTGAAAGTGAGATGCACTTTTTCCTGTGGATATTTTTGAGAAAAGATTTCTAAAGCCTGTTCAGCTTTGTTTTGAGCATGAAAACTGACTGTTCCGAGCAGTAATAATGGTAATAGTTTTTTGATCATACAAAATAATTATCTGTGTTTATTGACGACGGATAAAATTACGTTTTTTACTGCAAAAGATACCAATTTTTAAACCGGATAAATATCTTCCTCTTCGATATATGATCATCTGCAAAGGATAAGGTGAGCCGTGTCGAAGGAGCGCTGATGTAAATATAGGGAGGCTGACGTATTTTTTTTCTAATTATTGAATATAAGACGAATGTGTTTAATGAAAATGCGTTAATAATATTTAATTATAATTGAATTTAATTCAGTGTATTGTCTTTAATGTAATTAATAATCTATATTTAAACTGAATTAAAAAATAAACACATCAACAGAATGAAAAATATATATTTTCGATACCGGATCTAAACACAGCTTTAGAATTTGTCCTTTAAATTGTAGCCCCAAATGATGGTAACCTTCAATGTCTTGGGAGGGAAGCTTATACCGCTAAAAACGCATTTGTTTCTTTCGCCATGGCAGAATGTAATATTTTAAATAAATAATGGTCTTCTGTAAGGTGAAAATAAAAATTAGCACTGTGCACCTGACCATTCCCCCTAGCATATTAATCTATTAACCAACAGACACTATGAAAAAACTTTATGCGAGCGCCCTTACAATAGCGGCATTTCTGGGTGTATCGGCTCAGGAAATTCTCTGGCAGAAAGAGATAATCTCCTCGACTCAGGATTTTCTAAGCCAGATTACAACAACTATAGATGGTCAGTACCTGATCTCGGGAAGCATTATTCAGCCTGATCATCAGCTGAAAACGGAAAATCGGGCATCTTCGGGATACGATATCCGCCTGATGAAACTGAGTCCTCAGGGTGAAAAAAAATGGGAGAAATTTTTTTCCGGAAACGGGCATGATTATGTGGCTTCCACAATAGCGACCCGAGAAGGTGGTTTTTTGATAAGTGGTACTACGTATTCATCCATCGGTCTGGATAAAAAGGAGGATTCCAAAGGGGGATCAGATATAATTTTATTAAAAATTAATGAATTTGGAGATGAATTATGGCAAAAAACCATCGGCTCAGCATCGGATGAAGAGGCGCGCGCGGTGATTCAGACCACAGATCTAGGGTTTATGGTAGCCGGAAATGTTCAAAACTCAGAGAAAGGATATGGTTCTAAGGATGTTCTCATCATCAAACTGGATAAAAACGGAAAGGAATTATCTCAATTGATCATTGGCGGAAAAGGGCTGGACGAAGTGGAAAAAATGATTCCCACGAAAGATGGCGGAGCATTGCTAGGAATTTATTCGAGAAGTGGAGCCAACGGCTCCAAAAAAACGGAAAACTTTGGCGAAGGAGATTATTGGGTCGTAAAAATAGATGCAAAAAATCAAATCGAGTGGGAAAAGAACTTTGGAGGCAAAGGTGATGATCATTTAAGGACCCTTTCACTGACTTCTTCAGGTTACTTAGTTGGCGGCGAATCTCGCTCAGAAAGATCCGGAAATAAAACCGTTGGACTGGAAGAAGGCACAGATATATGGTTGATTTCTTTAAATGGAAGAGGCGAACAAATCTGGCAAAAATCTTACAATTTCAAAAACAGAGATGTTTTGATGGGAATGAGTACCATAAATTCTTCGGATGACAAGTCTAAAGGTTTTTTGCTGGGTGGTTACACTCAGGCTGAAGGCAGAATGGAGGCTGATGATGAAACTTTCTGGATGCTGTACCTGGATTCAAACGGTAATGAGCAGTGGCGAAAACACGTCAAAGGGGAATCCAGAAAGCGTGAAGAAAGGCTTTCTGATATAAAACTGAACAGAGATGGTTCGATTATTCTGGCTGGAACGAGCGCGGAAGAACTTGGCAAAGAGAATTGGAAAATCGTAAAACTGGGTGATAAACAAATCGATCAGCTGATTGAAAAACAGAATATTAAGATTTATCCGAATCCTGTTTCAGATTATGCGTATGTGGAAATCGGATATGATTTCCAGGAAGCTGAAATTAATGTGTTTGATATGAGCGGAAGACAACTGCAAAGTCTAAAAACAAAGAATAAGGTGACGAAGATTAATACGCAACCTATGATTCAGGGAGCGTATCTGGTGACCATAAAAACGGATGAGAATAAAACGGCGAATGCTAAATTGATTAAGAAATAAAATAATAATGAAAAAATATATAAAGAATAAAATAGTAGCATCTATACTAACACTCACTGCTCCATTTTATTTTGGACAGACTAATATACCTGTTATAAAATCCCCTCAAACCTATAATATAGAAAAATTTGGAAATATTCCTGTGAGTCTGAATACAGGGAGTGTTTCTTATGATATTAATCTTTTTAATTATAATGATATTTATGGAGGAAATGGATATGATATTGGTCTTAGATACTATGGAACAGGTTTTGTTCCCTCTAAAAAATCTAATTATACAGGATTAGATTGGTCCTTAGATATTGGTGGAGCCATCAGCCGAGAAGTAAGAGGAGTTGCTGATGATTTTTTTCCAGAATATAGTCCATCATCAAATAGTCTCTATGGATATTTAGAAGGAATGAGGGTGTGTAACAAAACTAATAGCGATATATATAACGGAAATTTTAATGGACTTGTAGAAGGAAAAGGAAGTATAGGTATTAAATGTGGAACTTACAGTTATGAAATTGAACCGGATAAATTTAGTTTTAATTTCATGGGTAATACCGGGTATTTCTTTATTGGAAATGATTTGAAACCAATTATTATTTCCGACAATAAAAATCTGAAAATTGATATCTCTCAGTTGTCATCTAAGCAACCTCTTCACTCATCCTTAGCAAATGGGTCAAAATGTTTGACAAAGCCTAGTACTATAACTATTACTGATGAAAAAGGGATAATATATTATTTTGGTGGAAATTATGAAAATCTTGATATTTCCTATAATCTTCAGGCTGGTGCTCCTAATAATTTAAGTAGATTTACCATTACAGCATGGAATCTTTATAAAATAGAATATCCTAACTCTAGGACTATAGAAATTAAATATAAGTCAGATGCAATAAACGCTGTAGATAGAAACTTTTGTGTAAATGCTGCTGATGTTCAAAATCTAAAAGAACCTTTCCAATTAATGCTTGACCATAATATGTTCTTCAAGCAACAAATTACTGCTACAAATGGAAGTTTTAATTTAGGCAATCTGAATTATACTGGTGCAGTATATTGGGGGAATTCGACTAGCTCGGGTAGTGACCTTGTAGAAGGACGTTCAGGAACTAAAAAAAGTTTTCCAAATTCTGTATTGTTAGATGGAAAAACAATATTGACTTTTAATTACCAGCGATATGAAAAGTATGCACCAATTCAGGCGATTCCTTCGTGGAAGCTTAAGAATATTACTTTTTATGATACAGCCGGAAATAATGTAGTAAAAGAAGTAAGTCTTGATTATTATAGAAATAAAGATTATTTCTTCTTAAATAACCTTAAAATGTTTAGGAAAAGTTCTGCATCACAAGATTTTTTTCAGGAATATACATTTGATTACTATAATATCGATGATTTACCGTATGAAAATGATGGAAAGATAGACTATTGGGGGTATTTCAACAATAGACCGATGTATAAGTTAATACCCAATTTTACATTAGATAAAAGTACCGGCGATTACACCATTACGGATAATACAAGGGAACCTAATGCAGATGTATGCTCTTTAAGTTTAATTAAAACAATTACTTATCCTACTAAAGGAAAAAGTGAGTTTATTTATGAGCCTCATCATTACAGTAAAAAAGTAGATCGAAATTCTGCATCCCAATTCAAAAATGTCTTAGTTAATGCTCAGGGTGCTGTAGGAGGCGGACGTATTAAACAGATTATTAACTATTCTAACGATGGAACCCAGATTGGCAACAAAGAATATAAATATATATCCGATTATTCTCCTCATGTAAATAATAACTTATCTAGTGGAATTATGACTAGTTATTATAGGAATATTGATTATCTAATAACAAAAGTTGCGTCTAACGTAAGTGCGTTTCACAGTGAAACGTTAAGATTGTATTCAGATAATATCGTAGAAGTTGCGTTGAATTCTTTTCCGATTCAATATACAGAAGTGACTGAGATTGATAATAATAAAGGATATACAAAATATTATTTTACTGATTATAATACTTATCCTGATTCTCCGGATTATAAAAAAGTTCATAATAACAGAACGAATACCGATAGTGAGTTTATATCCTATGCGCCTAATAATATAGAGAATTTTAATTTACCTTACAGATCAAATAATTATAAAAGAGGAAAATTGTATAAGCAGGAAATATATGACCAAAATTTCATGAAATTAAAATCATCTATAACTGATTTTACTGATATTTCTGAAACAATTCCTAACAATTATGCAACCTATGCAACAGATCGAGCAATGTCGAAGTTCTTTTTTAAACTTTACGGAGGCTCTTTCTCACCAAGTAAAACCATTTCTGAAGATATTTTTAATAATAATTTGATTACTTCTAAATCTGAATATTTTTATCAATCGGTAAATGGACTAAATCTTTCAAGGGTGAAAGATATTCATAGTAATGGAGTAATAAGTGAAACCGCTTACCAATACGCTCACGAAAAAAGCAACCAGCTGATGATCGATAAAAATATGATCGGCATCCCGTTGGAAACTACCGCTACACAAACGATTGGTACAAATACTAAAACATTATCAAGATCAGAAACGATTTATCCGCTCAATCAGTCGGAAGCCAATACGAAATCATCAGGTTTGGTTTTACCTTTATCAGTAAAATCATATGATCTTCAAAATACAGCCACTACAGAAGTTGCGTATAATCAATACGATGATAAGGGTAACCTACAGCAGTATACTACCAACTCAGGAATCACTGTGGCTATTGTTTGGGGCTACAACCAGACTCAGCCTATTGCTAAGATTGAAGGCGCAACGTACGCTCAGGTTCAAAGTTTAGCGGCGGCTATTATCACCGCCTCTGATACAGATGCCGCAGCTGCTTCCAATAATGACGAAACAGATCTTTTAAATGCTTTAAAAACCTTCAGAGCAGGTTTACCAAATTATCAAGTCACCACTTACACCTACGACCCTTTAATCGGTGTTCGCAGCATCACCCCGCCATCAGGCATCAGAGAAGTGTATTTATATGATAAGGCCAATCGATTGATGGAAATTAGAGAGCAGAACCAGACCGGTAAATTATTAAAAGAATTCAAATACAACTATAAAAACTAATATTCGATGAAAAAAATATTAATCCCTATAAGTGCATTGCTGATTTCAGGCTTTGCAGAGGCTCAAGTGAGCCAGACAGAAAATTATGTTTCTTCGAAAACGTATTTGGATTATAATGGAACAACGCCTTCCAAAACCGCAGAAACTGTACAGTATTTTGATGGTTTAGGCAGACCCAAACAAGTAGTAAACGTAAAAGCTTCTCCATTGGGCAGAGATGTTGTGACGCCTATTGAGTATGACGGTTTTGGCAGGCAGGTGAAAGATTATCTTCCGATTCCTCAGGGAAATACGCTGAACGGAGCCATGGTTCCTACTCCGCTGGGAAATTCCTCTACAATATATGGAGGTGAAAAAATCTATGCAGAAAAAGTGTTGGAAAATTCACCTTTAGATAGAATTCAGCAGCAGCTTCAGGTGGGTAATGATTGGAGTACCAAGCCTGTGAAGTTCGATTATGAAGCGAATGCTGCGGGAGAAGTGAAAAAATATGTGGCCACCTTTAATTATACAACTTTTACTTCAAGTATTACTTTGTCAGGATCTTATGGTGCTGCACAGTTGTACAAAAACACGGTGACGGATGAAGATGGAAACAAAACGATTGAGTTTAAAAACGGTCAGGGACAGACTTTACTGGTAAGAAAAATAAATGGAACTGAAAATGTCGACACGTATTATGTGTACAATGACTATAACCAGCTGGCGTATGTAATTTCACCTCTAGCGGCTGTTTCAGGAGCTACTGATGAAGCTACCCTCAATAACCTTTGCTACCAATATAAATACGATGGCAGAAACCGTTTGGTAGAAAAGAAGCTTCCCGGTAAAGGCTGGGAGTATATGGTGTATGATAAACAGGATCGGTTGGTCTTAACACAGGATGCCAATTTAAGAGAAAAAAATCAATGGCTTTTTACCAAATATGATCAGTTTTCAAGACCTGTTTATACGGGAATATCATATAGTGCTTCAGGAAGAATTCAGCATGTCGCGGCTGTTGAAAGCTTTGGCTCTGCGAACGAGTCAAGAACATCTGCAAGCTGGAACAGTAACGGAATAGATGTGTATTACACTAAAAGTGGTGCCTATCCCAATCAGTCTAATTTTACTATTTTGACGGTTAATTATTATGATGCTTATTTTACAGGCGACCCTTTTCCGTCGAAAGTATGGAATCAGGATGTTTTACCCTCCAGCCCTCAGCAATATGACAGAAGCACGAAAGGTCTCCCGGTGATTAAACTGGTGAAAAATATTGAGGATGACGGCTGGACAAAAACCTATTTCTACTATGACCTGAAAGGACGGCCTATCAGGGAATACATTTTTAATCACCTGGGAGGATATACCAATGTAGAAAGACAGCTTGATTTTTCGGGGAATATACAGATTGTTTCTACTCAGCATAAAAGACTGGCCACCGATGCGGAAAAGTTAATTATCGAAAGTTTTGAGTATGACCATCAGAATCGTTTATTGGTTCATAAACACAAGGTGGATAGCCAGCCTGAGGAGATTTTAGCCCAAAATAAATACAACGAGCTTTCGCAGCTTGAAAATAAGAAAGTGGGCGGAACGAATGCTGCCTCGCCGCTTCAAAGTATTGATTACGCCTATAATATCCGGGGATGGATGACAGCTATTAACCCTAATCAAATGACGGTTCCTGATTTGGGAGGAAAACTATTTTCTTACAAAATAAAATACAATCATAAAGAAGGAATCAGCTATCCCAATCCAGTATTTGCAGCATTGGAGGTAAAGCCTAAATACAACGGGAACATTACTGAGGTAGACTGGCGGTCTGTAGGAAATATTGGAAATAATCCCTCTATTACTCCCAAAAGATATGGTTATGTTTATGATGGTTTAAACCGATTAATGGCAGGATATTATCAAAATCCGAATAATGCCTACAGCGGTGAAAATATAGAATCTCTGTTATATGATCTGAACGGGAATATTACCAGCCTGTACAGAACATCGGTAGTAGAAAATACGAATAGTATCACACCGACTACTATTGATAATCTGGCGTATTCTTATATAGGAAATAGGGTCAATACCATTACTGACAGCTCCAATAATCCTACAGGATACGAAGGAGGCGGTCAGACCATAACCTACGATCTGAACGGGAATATGAAAAGTATGCCGGATAAGCAAATTACGGCAATAAGTTATAATTATCTTAATTTACCTAACAGTATCGTGCTTCAGGGCTTTAGATCAAATACTCATCATTTATATAATGCAAACGGAATAAAATTACATAAACGTATTATGGAAACTAATGATGGTATCAATGGGTCTGTTTTTACGACTGTTGATACTGACTATTTGGATGGTTTCCAATACGTTCATAAAGAAGAGTCTGGATCAGGTTCTCCGGGGGATGGGGGAACTCCGATTGGTGGAGAGCTTATTGAAGCCTTATCGTCTCCTCTGAGAAGAGCCATGGAAGTACAAGCTTTTTCTCCTGAAGCAAAGAATATATTATCTCCATCATCCTCTTCAGACCTACAATTTTTTCCGACAGCAGAAGGTTTTTACGATTATCAGAAAAAACAATATATTTATCAGTATAAAGATCATTTAGGAAATGTAAGGGTAAGTTTTGGGAAAAATACCCAGTCTCAAGCCCTGGAGATTACAGATATGAATGATTATTATCCTTTCGGAATGAATCATTTAAAAACGGGAACGGCTATGTTTGGGCAGAGTTCGTATAAGAATTATAAGTACAATGGGAAGGAGTTGCAAGAGACCGGGATGTATGATTATGGAGCGAGATTGTATATGAGTGATATTGGAAGATGGGGTGTATTAGACAATTACAGTGAAAATTATTTCCCTACATCTCCATATAGTTATGTAGCAAATAATCCAATTAAATTTATTGATGTAAATGGAGAATGGATATATATAAATGATCAAGATGGAACACAATATAGATATCATAACGGAGCTACTCAGCATCAAGTTGATGGAAAATGGGCGAATGTAGATGCTTCCACTAAATTATCAGATTATGTTTTGCAAACAGTCTCTGGACTTAACCATCTAGACAAAAGTACTTCTATAGGGAATACAATGATTGGATATTTTGATCAAGCACAAGGTAAAGATGGTAAAATGAGAGACATTAACTTTGATTATACTACTGGAGGGTCAAAAATAAAACATGGAATAAGTAATATTGTTGAATTGAATATTTCATCAAGTGACGGTAGTTGGACAACTTCAGGAAAAGATATTAAATATTCTCCTTTATATACTACAATAGCACATGAAATGGGACATGTTTATGGATATTTTGCTTTAGGAGAACGTGCAACATCTGATACTAGATTTGGGCCTCATGCCACTACAGCAGAAATTTATGGTAGTCATGTTGAAAATATTGTAAGATCAGAAACAGGACTTCCGCTAAGGACACACTATAGATCAAATAAAGACGGTACTGGATATGCATATCCAGGGAACGGAAGTAGATTAATAGATAATGCAGGGAGTAGTATTTATTATAATTCCGATGGAACTCAGATATCACCTATTCCAAGTAATAAAGATGTACTGAATGTAAATAACACTATTTTGCAAAATAAATATAACTATCATGGTGCTGCAGCCTATTATCATTGGAAAAGATTTAAAACTAGAGGTCAATAATAAGTTTAAATTATAGTATGAAAAAAATTATTTTATTAATAAGTATTATTTTGTTTTGTTCTTGTCATTCTCAGAAGAAAATGTCTCTTCGACAGATGAATGATTATCTGTTAAAAAATAATAAAGTAGACTTTGGTAGTTTAGAGCCTATCGAATTAAAGGGAATGAAAGATGCTTTAACAAAGTATAGATTGTTAGCTGCTCAATCTTGCCATATTAATTTTAATAAAAAATATTCGCAGATTTATATAGAAGATGGTTTTCAAGATCAAGATGCTGTATATAATGGAATTATTATTATCGATAATAAAGATGTTTGCGAAATGACAACGAGTAATTATAAATTAAAAATTGATAGTCTATCATATAATAAAATAGAAGATGGCAATTTTGTATTATTTACGAAAGAAATTTCCATGGAAACTTTTAAGAAAAAAAATCTTAATGAGTATTTTCGATATGAACTAGTAATTCAAAATAAAACAGATAGTTTAAAAGAATGTTTATTGATAGACGAGTATACACCTAAACCAATTATCTCAACAAATAGTTATTATTTTTTAAATGGGAAAGTAAATAGCTATGAGACCATTAAAATAAATTATATTGATATTAGAAATGGTATTGAAGGTATACCATATTTTAAAGAAGCTAAAAAACAAGAATTTACAAAGTGTATAAATAAGTTAGATATATTGAAAATAAATACCTCATCAAAATAGTAAAAACTCGAGTAATACTTTAAATAAAAACCCTTTGTGATTTTGCAGAGGGTTTGTTTAGAAAAATGATCAGTATATCTTGGAGTTGGGAAATACCTAAACTATAGTTAATAATGCGAGTTTCTATAAAAAATATTTTTTTCTTTAAATCAATAGATAATGGAATGGATTCTTTAATTATAGACTCAAATTATATTTTAAATAATAAACAGAATAATGGATATACCTATAGATATATTTTACAGCTAAAAAATGAAAAAAAACTACAAGCTAAAAGTTTTACACAGGCTAAATACAATCCGTTGCAAGATATTACTTATGTGTCATTAATTGTTAATCAAAAACTAAAAAAAAATATCGAATTTGCTCAGGTGAAATGGTAGAGTTATAAAAGTTTCCTTATGAATCTATAAAATAAAACTAGGAGTAATAAAGGTTAAATTTTTATCATTAATATTAAATAATTTACTATTCAATTTTGTAAAGTCATAAAAAGACTTAAAACTAGAGGTCAATAATAAGTTTAAATTATAGTATGAAAAAAATTATTTTATTAATAAGTATTATGTTGTTTTATTCTTGCCATTCTCAGAAGAAAATGTCTCTTCGACAGATGAATGAGAGTTTATTAAGCGATAAAAATTATTTTACATATAGTGATTCAGCCACAACAAAAATACTTACAGAAGGATATAAGATTTTTAGGTTGCTGGGAGCAAAGTCCCTCAATATAAATCCTGACAAAAAATATTCGCAAATTTATATAGAAGACGGCTTTCATGATGAAGAGGGCTTTTATAATGGGATTATTATTATAGATAATAAAGATATTTGTGAGATTACAACAAGTCCTTATAAATTACACCAAGACAGTCTTTCATATACCAAAGTAAAAGAGAAAAATGAAATTATTTTCTATACAAAAAAACTTTCTATGGAAGACTTTAAAAACATTTATTCAGATGAATATTTTAGATATAAATTAATCACTCAAGAGAAAGTTAATGCATTTGAAAAATGCTTGGCAATCGATCAATATACACCAAAGTCAATTGTGTATGCTCGAAATTATTACTTCTCAGGAAAAGGAGTTAAAGATTATAAATTGCCAATTAAGTATAGTGATATTAAAAATGGTATTGAAGGATTACCTTATTTTAAGGAAGATAAGAAAAAAGAATTTATAGAATGCATAAATAAGTTAGATATATTGAAAATAAATAGTCAATCAAAATAGTAATAACCTCATATCGCGGATGTGTATTACTTTAAATAAAAACCCCCGCTGCCGCACGAATCCTTTCGTGTGGCATTTTTATTATCCAATAATTTCTTAAAAGTTTTTATCTTTATAAAAATATAATGATGAGTCATCATTATAAGTTTTACAATCCTTGGGGTATATTTCATAAGTTTTGCTAAATATTTTAAATGATTTTGGTTATTAAACCACACGATGCAATCGTGCGGCAGCGAGGGATAGCCAGCCTGAGGAGATTTTAGCCCAAAATAAATACAACGAGCTTTCGCAGCTTGAAAATAAGAAAGTGGGCGGAACGAATGCTGCCTCGCCGCTTCAAAGTATTGATTACGCCTATAATATCCGGGGATGGATGACCAGGATTAATGATCCTAAGAATCTGAACGGGAAATTGTTTGGGTACGAAATAAAATATGCAGACCCTGATCCTATTGCAGGATATTCATTCGCCAGGTTTAACGGAAATATATCGCAAGTGAACTGGAAAGCGGCAAGCGATGGAGTTCTAAAAAATTATTCTTATCAATATGATGGGCTTAACCGACTTATTTACGGAGCTTATATTGAACCATTGGCAGCAACGCCAGTGAATGAATTTTATAGTGAGGCCCCGCAATATGATCTCAATGGAAACATCGTCCATTTGAATAGGAATACAAAACATACGACCAATGGAGTTGCTATGCTGATTGATAACCTTGATTACAGCTATGTTGGAAACCGTTTGATTTCTGTAAAAGATATTTCACAAAATTCTCTCGGGTATCCTTATTTAGCCACCCCAAATCAAATTGAGTATGATGATAATGGGAATATCAAGGTTCATAAAGATAAAATGATAAATGAAATTGTCTACAACTATTTAAATTTACCATCCAGCATCAATATGCTTCAAAGAAAAGGCTTGGGCAGTTTTGAGGGAAATATGATCACTCATAAATATCGATCAGATGGAGTAAAATTGGAGAAGACCGTTAGTTTTGTCAATCCTTACACTGCCGATTTAACCTATGTAGAGTATTTGGATGGCTTTCAATATGAACGAAAATACAATAAGTCCAATACCGCACAGCAGGGAAGTGATTCCGGATATGTGCTTCAGTTTGTTCCTAATTCTGAAGGGTATTTCGATTTTGTAAAAAATAAGTATATTTACAACTATACCGATCATTTAGGAAATGTGAGAATGAGCTATCTTAACAATGGCAGCGGCATAGAAGTTCTTGATGAAAGTAACTATTATCCTTTTGGATTAATGCATATAAGATCAAGTTTTTCATCAGGAATGTTGAGCTATACTTATCGCTATAATGGGAAGGAGCTGCAACGGGAGACGGGCATGTATGATTATGGCGCAAGATTTTATATGCCGGACTTGGGAAGATGGGGCGTTGTGGATAATATGTCCGAAAAATATAATCCTATGTCTCCTTATAACTATGCTATTAATAATCCAATCAATGTAATTGACCCAGATGGTAATGATATTTATTTACTCACTTGGTTTTCTACTGATAAAAATGGAGGTGAAACTGGACACGCAGGAGTCGCAATCGATAACTATAAAACTGTTGCGAAGAAAGATAAGAATGGGAATGCTATTTTAGATAAAAATGGAAAACCAGTGACAGAACAAGTTAAAGATGGGACATTTACTTATTATGATTTATGGCCAAATGATCCCGTTGGAAAGACAGAGATGCAAAGTAATGTAGATGCTGACTATAGTAAAGGTATTAAAATCAATAGCTTAAGTGATTTAATGAGTAAAGATCCTACAACTCATAGAAGTGGAAACGTCGATGCCGAAGGAAGGTCAGCTGATGGAATTGTTAAAATCCCGACAACTCCTCAACAAGATGCAATAGCTAAAAGTACGGCAAAAGCAGAAATTAATGCCAATAAAGATTATAATGCTTGCACGAATAACTGTTCTACTTTTTCTCAAAGAGTTATTAACTCTGCTATTAATCCAGGCATTAATGCTTCACAGACAGTAACTCCTACAGGAATGTTGGCTAGATGGCCTTTAAGTTATAAGCCAACTAGTGTTGTGGCTCCAAATAATCTTTATAATTCTGCTTTGAAAATTAAAGGTGCAACAAATATCAAAGGACCTTCTTCAGTAACCGCTAAACCATACTTACAATATTTTGGAAAATAGAATATTAATCAGTTTTTTGTTTTTATTATTAAATATGTCTTGCCAAAAAAAAGAGAATAATAATAGTAATAATGAACCTCTTATTGCAGTGATAAAATTAAATTCAGCAGAAGAAATCAAAAACTTCAAAGAGGCACTTAATTATTTAGACGTTGATAAGGTTTATTCTAAATATTCTAAACCTGTTGGAATGACTCCTGAAGAGTATTGGAAAGAGGTAGTTAATGCCTCTTATCAATTTAGTAGAGATAAAAAATTTACAAATGTTTTTAAGTATTATGACTATAATATAATAACTAAAAAAAGAAATGAGAATGAATGCTTAATAAGCTTTATTCCACACAAAAAGGGTTCAAAGTCAATCATATACACATTGAATTTAAAAAATGGAAAATGGAAAATTGTAAATATAGATTATACCCCATAACGTAAACAGAGTAGTTCCCCCCGCTGCCGCACGAATCCTTTCGTGTGGCATTTTTATTATCCAATAATTTCTTAAAAGTTTTTATCTTTATAAAAATATAATGATGAGTCATCATTATAAGTTTTACAATCCTTGGGGTATATTTCATAAGTTTTGCTAAATATTTTAAATGATTTTGGTTATTAAACCACACGATGCAATCGTGCGGCAGCGAGGGGGAAATACTACAATTTACCTCAATCAGTTTTTACAAATAAGCAAAATTGGGCAAATGGTAATTTTATATTTAATACTGGTGTAAAAACAACCTATGGAATACAAGCAACGGCTGTTGCTGGAAATAGTATATTTTGGAAAAAAGTAAAATAATGAGAAAAATATTTTTAGTTTTTATATTCTTGACAACTTTATATCAATGTCAAGAGAGAAAAAATAGTTGTCCTGATAAAGATAATTATTTTATAAGGAATTCTTTGAAATATAATAGTGAATTTAGTATGTATGAATATGTAAATAAAAAATCAGAAGATAGATTTATCCTGATTAATAAAAACTCTAATAACTGTTTTATTAATAAAAATTCTTTACTTTCTACTAATGAAATTGAAAATTATGCAACAAATTTTATTAAAAGAACGAAGAATGGATTCTATTATTCCTTTGAGTATGGTAATAGGTATCATTATGAATATGAAGTATATTTTGAATATGTAAATGGTGATTTCTATCTAAATCAAATAGTGCAAAAATTTTCAGATTTAGCAAATCCTAATTCAATAAGAACAAAAAGAATTCCAGTTTCAAAAATAAAATTTATTTTATTTGATATTCATGAATATCTTTCAAAATAGTTTTTTAAGATTCAAAGAGGTGTAAGTTGTTGGTTTTTAGTTATCTACTCGAAGAGCTGTAAGTAACTTAAAAAAAATACACCGATCACCTGGGGGAATCTGAGGCTGAGTTATTTATATAAAAATAACAGCGTAGAAGTTCTTGAAGAAAATAATTATTATCCTTTTGGATTAATGCATATAAGATCAAGTTTTTCATCAGGAATATTGAGCTATACTTATCGCTATAATGGGAAGGAGCTGCAAATCGTCAACAGTTAATAAAATACTATCTAATTATGAACATGGTCAGATTAAACCTTAATTTATTAGTATTTATTTTGACTACCACTATATCTTTTTATGCTTATGGTCAAAATAATGTAAATTTAATTATATTTATAAATGATGAAATTGTTACAAGTTCTTTAGGCTTAACATTTAACAACAATATATCTCAAAGAGAGTATAAAGTTAGTTACTACCCTGGAAAAGAAATTGAAACTGTCAATAATGATATTTTTAAAGAAGATGTTTTTTTAAAATTTAATTATCAAGGTTTTGATGAAAATCGAAAAATCAAATCATATAATTATAATATTCCTCTTGTTAAAGGTTTATTTTATGATACAAATTACCTAATTGTTAAGATTTACAATTTAGATATAAAGCGATATAAAAAAAGATATTGTAAATTTAAAGATGATTATGTTGTAGAGTTTAAAAACCGAAGATATTATCAAGATATTGTTCAGTGTAAATAAAAACTCCCCCCCCGCTGCCGCACGAATCCTTTCGTGTGGCATTTTTATTATCCAATAATTTCTTAAAAGTTTTTATCTTTATAAAAATATAATGATGAGTCATCATTATAAGTTCTACAATCCTTGGGGTATATTTCATAAGTTTTGCTAAATATTTTAAATGATTTTGGTTATTAAACCACACGATGCAATCGTGCGGCAGCGAGGGGTTTGGGCAGAGTTCATATAGTAAATATGATACTATTTAGATTGAGTAAAAAAATAAAAATATAGTTTGATAGCTGGCTGCGATTAAAAAGGTAGAATTACAAATCATCATTTATAAGCTGGATTTATAAACTGAAATGGGAGATTCTGTATACACGTTTTTCCATGATTGCTTTCCATTTTTTTTGACGTAGTTTTTAATAATATGGTAACCAATAAAATATCCGATAGCCCCCGGTAATTCTGGAGAAATTGAAAATGACCTACTTCTAAATTGGTTAATAATTTTTTGATCTGTGGAAAATTTATTTTTATTAAAAAAATCTGCAATTAATTTTTCGTTGGCCATGCATTCTAAAAGCTCGTTCTCAGAATATCCTAAATGTTCGGCAAGTGAGTATTTATTTTTCCAGTAAAGCTCATTAACGTATACAGCTAATCCCTCATCTATAATACTCTTTAAAGCAGTTGTATCATTAAACATATTATTATTGGAATAAATTTGATGAGACAGTTCATGTGGAAAGTTTTTAATTATATTTTTTATAGAAGAATTATTTTTATGGGCTAAATCAATTAACATTGTTCCGTCTGAAAATCCTCCCATATCCGTCCAGGCTGCTCCATAGACAATATACCAAGTTCCCTTAGGCTCGTAACGGGTAATATTGGAAATTTCTTTTTGGATCTTTTTTAATTCATCGCTTAAGTGAGGAATATTAATATTTTTGTTTTCATATTCAAACATATTATTTCTATACCATTTAATAAATTCTTTCTCGTCGCCCATATAACCCCTCCAAAAATTTTGATAAGGTTTGAATACTATTTTACTAATTAAATGATCATTCTGTGTCGAATCACTGTTTTTAGATATATGATGAAGTGTTTTAATTTCCAATTGAGCTAAATCAATGATCTTAAATTCAGATTGTTGAGAATAGATCACATTAATTGCCATTATCGTTATGAATAAACCCAGTATCTTTATTTTTAAATTCATGAATTAAGTTGTAGTTAATGATTAAAAGTTAAAATTTAAAAGTAGGGATTATTTTTTGATATTTTTACGGTAATAGCAGGTATATTTAGGTCTTTGAACTCATATATTCGTAGTTTGTAAGCAATAACAAATCATCTCCGGCGTACAAATTACTGACTTGAAGTAGTAGTTTAGGAGTAAGTGAACTGACGAGATTTAGTGGAATACAAGAAAATGGCAAGGAATTGTAACAGACGGAGGGTATGATTTTTTTGGTGAGCATTAATCAGGCATTTCTTTCTCCGGTACTAATAGATCAGATCATTTAACAAAACTTTAAATACCATATCCACTCACCGCGGCATCATATTTTCTTTTCACAATACTTGTAAACACCAAAATATAAAATTATGTCAAAGAAAATCGCCATTCTGGCAACCCACGGATTTGAGGAAAGTGAATTATCATCCCCAAAAGAGCATTTGGAACAGCAGGGCTGGACAGCACACATCATCAGCCCTGAATCGGGGAGGATTAAAGCCTGGGCTGAAAAAGACTGGGGAAAAGAGTATAATGTCGATAAAACCTTAGATGAAGCCAGTGCTTCGGATTACGATGCGTTGGTATTACCGGGTGGAGTTATCAATCCCGATCAGTTGAGAACCAATGACAAGGCTTTAAGCTTTGTGAAAGACTTTTTCCAGCAGCATAAACCGGTAGCGGCCATTTGCCACGGACCACAAATTTTAATCAGCGCTGAGGTCGTGGAAGGAAGAAATCTAACTTCGGTAGATTCCATCAGTAAAGATTTAAAAAATGCAGGAGCGAATTGGGAAGATCGTGAGGTAGTTGTTGATAATGGTTTAGTGACCAGCAGAACTCCGGATGATCTGCCGGCTTTCAATGCAAAAATGGTTGAAGAAATCAGGGAAGGAAGGCATTAACCTGCGGTAGATCGTTATTCACCGGAGTTTATCCCGAAAAACTGGGAAGTAGTCTGTTCATTCTGTAAGAAACGAATCAGCATATAATGGGATAGAAGATATACATTTTCTAATTTTTTAGGAATGAGAGCAATGCACAGGACGGGTTGCTCTGAAACAAGATTTTCAGAGCAAATTCACATGTAAAAACCTTATGATTATTAAATTATTGATATAAGCAGATTGACTAATAATTGATATCTATAAGTCTTTCTGCTTATATTTTTTATTTATAAGTAATAATGCTTATATTTGCAAAATGATAGCGGTCATTACCGGAGATATTATAAATTCACAGCATGCAGACACTGAAGTTTGGATCACCAAACTCAAAAATCTTCTCGAAAAATGGGGAAGCACTCCACAGATATGGGAAATCTACAGAGGAGATGAATTTCAGTTTAAATGCAATATAGACGACGTTTTTTGGCACTTCTTAGCCATAAAATCATTAATAAAAAGTCAGGAAAACTTAGATGTAAGAATAGCGATTGGAATTGGGGATGAAAATTTTTCATCTGAAAAAATCACCGAATCCAACGGGACTGCTTATGTGAATTCCGGAAGGTTGCTGAACGACCTTAAAAATGACGGGCCTACAGTTTCCATCAAGACCTCCAGCAATTCTGTAGACCGTGATCTCAATATATTGCTGAAATGGTCTTCCAAGGATTTTGACAACTGGACCATGGCTACTTCCGAAATTATTCATGAAATGATCATGAACAGAGATAGTACACAGGAAGATTTGGCCAGAAAATTTAATATTTCTCAATCTTCCGTGAGCCAGAGACTGAAACGCGCCAACTACGAACTTATCGTGGAAACCAATCAATATTTTAGAAAGAAAATTTCAGAACTGTAAGCATGGTTTTTATTAAACTCATATTGGTACCTGTACTCGGAGACTTAGTTCTTCAGCCAAATTCATGGGTTACAGAGAAGAATGTTCTTAAACCGGTGAGTGTTTTTTTATACCTTAAAATATTGATGGAGATGGTTGTAAGTTTTATTTTCCTTTGGAATCTGAAACAGCTCCCTGTTGCAGCAGTCTTCATGATGGGAGACGGCCTGAAAGAACCGGATGCCCGGGAAATCTCAGTGACAGCTGTGAATAGGGAAATGAGATCAGTGTTTTAACGGGAATTTTAATTAAAATAATATAAATCTAATAAAAAGTAATTTTTGAAAATGGAAAAGTTAGAAATGTTGTACGAAGGTAAAGCAAAACAGGTATTTGCTACCGATAATCCTAATGAAGTAGTTGTTCGTTTTAAAGACGATGCTACAGCATTTAACGCTCAGAAAAGAGGTTCTGTAGATCTGAAAGGGGAGATGAATAATGCCATCACTACATTGATCTTCGAATATTTAAATGAAAAAGGGATTAAAACTCATTTCATTAAACAATTAGACGAGAGAGAGCAATTGGTGAAAAAAGTATCCATTATTCCTTTGGAAATGGTGGTGAGAAACTATTCTGCGGGAAGCATGGCTCAGAGATTGGGCGTGGAAGAAGGAATTAAATCTCCGGTAACCATCTTCGATATCTGCTATAAAAAGGATGAATTGGGAGATCCGCTTATCAATGATCACCACGCCGTTTTCTTAGGCGCTGCAACGTATGAAGAGCTTGACGAAATGTATGAATTAACTTCAGACATCAACGACATCTTAATCGATCTTTTCGACAAAATGAACATCATCCTGGTAGACTTTAAAATTGAATTAGGAAAAACGGCTGACGGAGAAATTATCCTGGCAGATGAGATTTCACCTGATACCTGCAGACTTTGGGATAAAGATACGATGAAGAAACTGGATAAAGACAGATTCAGAAGAGATCTTGGTGAAGTTACTGAAGCTTACGTGGAGATCTACAACAGATTGAAAACTGTACTTAATAAGTAAGATTTCAGATGTTAGACATCAGATGCTAGATTTTGGCTCTGAAAATGATTTGTTATTTAACAAAATTAAATTGAAGTTAGTTTAGTCTAAAATCTGATATCTGACTTCTAATATCTATAATAGAAAAAATAGAAATGAAAAGTTTAGACATTCATAAAAGTGAATATTTAAAACAGTTTGAAACCCAAACCTACGGAAGAAATCTCTTCAGAACGCAGGAAGAAGAAAGGTTGGACGCTCCGAATGAAGAGTGTGGGATCTTCGGAATGTATTCTGATAACGATCTGGATACGTTTTCGCTTTCTCAGTTCGGGCTTTTTGCACTTCAGCACAGAGGTCAGGAAGCTTGTGGTATTTCTGTTCTTAAAGACGGAAAAATCACCAATATGAAAGATGAAGGATTAGTTTTGGATGTTTATAAAGAGATCCCGGATCCTGAGACTTTTATGGGAAATTCGGCAATCGGACATACGCGTTATACGACTGCGGGAGACAAGAAGAAATATAATTTCCAGCCATTTTTCGCAAAAAACGAATATGACCAGATTATACTTTCTATCGCACATAATGGTAATTTAACCAATGCGAAAGAGCTAAAGGCTCAGTTGGAAGCGGAAGGCGTGGTTTTCAGAGCAACTTCTGATTCTGAGGTTATCTTAAGATTGATCCAGAAAAATCTTGATTTAGGACTTCGTGGGGCTATTAAAGCAACGATGGAGAAGATTGAAGGAGCCTATTCTGTGGTGGGAATGACGAGAAATAAATTCTTTGCATTCAGAGATTTCAACGGAATCAGACCTTTGGTGTTGGGAGCAATCAACGAAAATTCTTATGTTGTAGCTTCAGAATCTGTGGCTTTAGATGCTGTGGGAGCACAGTATGTACGAGATATTTTACCGGGAGAGATTATTTATACTAATGAAAATGAGCCTGGAAAACTTCACTCGATCATGGTAGATGAAAAGAAAGCAAAACAGAGAATCTGTTCTTTCGAATACATTTATTTTGCGAGACCCGACTCGTCTTTAGAAAATATCAACGTATATGAAATCAGAGAAAAATCCGGGGAGAAAATCTGGGAACAGGCTCCTGTGGATGCCGACGTGGTAATTGGAGTGCCTGATTCCGGAGTGCCTGCGGCTATTGGTTTTTCTAAGGCTTCAGGAATTCCTTTCCGTCCTGTTTTAATTAAAAACAGATATATTGGAAGAAGCTTCATCGTCCCGACTCAGGAAATGAGAGAAAGAATTGTCAACCTGAAACTGAATCCGATTATTTCTGAGATCAAAGATAAAAGGGTGGTGATTATTGATGATTCTATCGTTCGTGGGACGACATCTAAAAGATTGGTGAAAATCCTTAAAGAGGCTGGTGTAAAAGAAATCCACTTCAGAAGTGTTTCTCCACCAATTATTGCCCCTTGTTATTTGGGAATTGATACCCCTTCAAAAGATGACCTTATTTCAGCCAATATGACGACTGAGCAGTTGAGAGACTATCTGGGCGTAGATTCTCTTGAGTTTTTAAGTACCGATAACCTGAAAGTAATTTTAGGCTCTGCTAATCACTGCTTCGGATGTTTTACAGAAGAATATCCTGTAGGCAAAGGTGAAGAAGTAGAACTGTTTAATTAATTTTTTGAATCATAAAACCTGTTTTGCAGTTTTATCTTTAGATAGCCTGCTTATCTTTGGTTTTTTATATGGTTTTTATTTCCTGTTTTTAGATCTGGAATTCCCAGTCTTATGATAGAAATAATCTTTAATGCAATATAAAATATACAGGTTCTCAAATAAACGAAAGGTCAGACTAGCAGTCTGACCTTTTCATTTGAAATTAAAATTGGTTATATATGAATGTTAAAAAATGCTTAAAATTTATAATTCAGTCCAAGCTGGAAAACTCTGTTGGTATTAACATTTTTCTCACCTTCAGGAACGCCTGAATTATTTGCGAAGTGAGTGAAACTGTTCACATATCTCGCATTAATACCAAGATTCTTTGTAAAGTAATATCCAAGACCCAGTCCCATCCCTACATTAAATTTCTTCATCAAATCCTTATCTATACTCTCAGAATTGGATTGTGTCTGAGTAGCGGTATTACTACCCGTTGTAGTTGTTACTCTGGTCTCACCTTTGTTTTTTCCATCCAGGAAATAGCTGAACTCAGGTCCGGCTTCCACATAGAAATTATCTGCCGGCTTAAATTGCATCATCAGAGGTACTGAAATATAATTCAGTGAAGTGGTAAAATCCTTTTGTGTTCTTACCTTTGTATTCCCTGTAGTGAACTCAGTGTCTGAAACAACACTTTTGGCTCCCAGCTGGTTGTATAAAACTTCGGGCTGAACAGCAAATTTCTCAGATAAAGGAATATTTACAAAAACCCCTGCGTTAAATCCTATTTTTTGATTCTTGGCACTTAACTGCTGCTCGCTGAACTGACTTGCATTTCCCCCTCCTTTAATACCAAAACGTACAGGCTCTTTAGGCTTATTAACATTCACTGCTGATGCTGTTGTTCTAACTTCCTGTGTCTCCTGTGCAAAAGTTAAGGTACCCGCAACCATTGCCATTCCTAAAAATAACTTATTCATAATTTTGTTTTTTAATTTTACTATTTAAATGCTGTCTAATCGTTTAATCAGACATGCTGTTATTTTGCAAAATGCTTGCCAAACTGTTAATGTGTTGTTTGTTATGTGGATACGGGCGTTTTTTAACAGTTTAAAATAGTCTTTTTTTCATATTTTAATAAATAAATTATCCTGTTTAATTTGTTTTTTGTGAATTAATTTTAATTAAAATGTGAAAAATAACGATATGGGGAGATATATTTAAAAGAGTAGAAAAAGGAAGCTGAGATCAGATGATGAAATGAAATCGTTAAAAATAGCATATGTATTAGCCACGAATGCACGAATATTTTTATTTCCCGCAGATGGCTCGGATTCCACAAATTTTACAGATGCTGCTGTTGGCTTTTTCGCAAAGCCGCAAAGATATTTTTTTATACTCTATGCTTTTAAGGCGCAAGGATTTTATCGAAGATAAAATTGAGGGCTGAAAAATAATCGCCACGAATGCACGAATTTTATTTCCCATGGATTACACAGGTTTTCCACAGATGATATCGTTGATTTTTTATTGCTTCAACTTTGTGGACTTTTATCAATGGAACGGCTTGGTGAGACTTAAAACGAGTAGTAGTAAATAACCTTTGAGGACTTTGTGTTCAAATAATAAAAGCATACAGCAAGGCTATCATTTGCTGAGTAGAACGCCGTTGCGAACGGAAAATCAGCAGTATTAAAATAATTAAATCTTTGCGAACTTAGTGTTAAAAATACTTATTAGCCACGAATGCACGAATATTTTTATTTCCCGCAGATGGCTCGGATTCCTCAAATTTTACAGATGCTGCTGTTGGCTTTTTCGCAAAGCCGCAAAGATATTTTTTTATACTCTATGCTTTTAAGGCGCAAGGATTTTATCGAAGATAAAATTGAGGGCTGAAAAATAATCGCCACGAATGCACGAATTTTATTTCCCATGGATTACACAGGTTTTCCACAGATGATATCGTTGATTTTTTATTGCTTCAACTTTGTGGACTTTTATCAATGGAACGGCTTGGTGAGACTTAAAACGAGTAGTAGTAAATAACCTTTGAGGACTTTGTGTTCAAATAATAAAAGCATACAGCAAGGCTATCATTTGCTGAGTAGAACGCCGTTGCGAACGGAAAATCAGCAGTATTAAAATAATTAAATCTTTGCGAACTTAGTGTTAAAAATACTTATTAGCCACGAATGCGCGAATATTTTTATTTCCCGCAGCTGGCTCGGATTCCTCAAATTTTACAGATGCTGCTGTTGGCTTTTCGCAAAGCCGCAAAGATATTTTTTAATACTCTATGTTTTTAAGCCGCAAGGATTTTATCGAAGATAAAATGGAGGGCTAAAAAATAATCGCCACGAATGCGCTCATTTTATTTCCCACGGATCGCACAGATTTTCCAGATGAAATCGTTGATTTTTTATTGCTTCAACTTTGTGGACTTTTATCAATAGAACGGCTAGGTGAGACTTAAAACGGGAGTTGTCAAAAAACTTGGTGGGGCTTCGTGTTCAATATATAAAGTGTAAGGAAAAGAATCTGCAAGAGCAAAAAATAAAATGAAAATTTCAATCCAGGTAATCAAAACGTTCTGATCGGTACCCCAGTTTCGTACTTGGTCTGCTATGATGCTGTTGATGTTTTTATGGCTTAGTCTTCGGTGATGATACCCAACTCCCTGGTCATTGGGATGACATGGTAAATGAAAAGACCTGACTGTAAATAAGCCAGGCCTTTTCTATTGAAATCAAAATTTGTTACTTGAATTTATAAGATAATCCAACCTGGAATACATTGTTTTTCCCTTCAATTTGTTCTCCTTCGATTTTTTTCGTAATATCTGTTACACCTGCAACATATCTGGCATTAATCCCGATGTTTTTAGTAATGTAATAACCTGCTCCTAAACCAATGCCAAAATCAAAACCTTTCACCAGATCATTTGCGCTTTCTGAGTAATTATTGTATTTTAACTTCGAGCCAGCTAGGAAGCTGAATTGAGGGCCTGCTTCAAGATAAAGATTCGGAAGCGCATTATACTGAAACATAATAGGCACAGAGATATAGCTTAGATTTATCTTCATATTAGAGTCAATGTCAGAAACCGCTCCAACTCCATTGAATAATATTTCCGGCTGAACACTGAAGTTTTTCGCTACAGGAACATTCAGAAAAGCTCCACCATAAAATCCTGCTTTGGAATTAGTGTCACCTCCTGAAATGTTGGAGACATTTAAACCTGCTTTTAAACCTAAAGTTTGCGCAAATGAAAGGGTACATGCAAGTAATGCCGCACTTAATAATAATTTTTTCATAACTGTTTAATGTTTTTTTTATGTATCTTCAACTTATCAAATTTCTTGCCAAACTGTTAAATGAAATATAAGGTTATGTTAAGATAAGCTTAAAGATGAGTGTTTCTGGGGACTATTGTCAGTAAAACGGCATTGCCTCAATTATAAAATTAATTTAATTTGAATTAGCGCAACTTTGTTTTGTAAGCCTTAAAACAGGTAGAAGTAAAGAAACTCAGAGAACTTTGTATTCAAAATAATAAAAGTATACGACAGGGTTATCACTTGCTGAATGGAACGCCGTTACGAAAGGAAAATAAGCAGTGTCATTAAAAAATATCCTAGCGAACTTGGCGTTAAGAATAATGATTAGCAACAAATGCACGAATATTTTAATTTCCCACAGATGGAAGATTTTCAGATGCTGCTGTTGATTTTTTATTGCTTCAACTTTTCGGTCTTTTATCAGTAAAACGGCTTGGTGGGTCTTAAATCGATTACTAGTAAAGACCCTTAGAGAACTTGGTGTTCAAATAATAAGAGCTATGACAGGGCTATCATTTGCTGAGTAGAACGCCCTTGCGAATGCAAAATCAACAATATTATTTAAAAATATCATGACGAACTTAGCGTTAAAAATAATGATTTGCTACGAATGTACGAATATTTTATTTCCCGCAGATTGCCAGATTTTCGCAGATGATATCGTTGATTTCCTTTGTTTAACCTTTGCGGTCTTTTACAGGTAGAACGGTTGGGTGAGACTTAAAACGGGAGTTGTCAAAAAACTTGGGGGCTCTGTGTTCAATATTTAAAGTGTAAGGAAAAGAATCTCCATCATTTGCAAAATCTGCGAGAGCAAAAAATTTCATCTTACGTGATCTAAACTTTTTTGCCTAGTCCCCAACTTTTATACTTGATGCACTAACTTCCAATTTCCCCCGGATCGCAGATTTCGCAGATGTTGATTGACAGGTCTTTATTTTTCAGAAAGGATCTAGCCGCAAAAAAAAGCTGCCCGAAATGGACAGCTTTTAAAATTTGTTATATGAAGAAACTTTGTATTATTTGAATTTGAAGGCTAAACCTACCTGGAAAACGTTATTTCTTACGGCATCTCCCGAGTTATTTTTGAAAATATCTGTTACACCAGCGGTATATCTCGCTGTAAGTCCTAAATTATCTGTGAAATAATATCCTGCACCGATCCCGATTCCAAAATTGAAAGTCTGAAAATCATCTTTATTTAAAGATGTGGTGGTAGATCCGTTGGAATTTCCGTTCGTTGAGCTTTTCAATTTATCATTTGCACTTACAAGGAAACCAAATTCTGGACCCGCTTCTAAATACAGGTTTGGAATCACATTATACTGGAACATCACAGGAACGGCAACATATCCAAGATTTCTAGAATACTCAGTTTTGTACTCGCCAACAACTGGAAGATTATTTTTATATGTTACTTTAGAGCCTAGGTCATTATAGATCACCTCCGGCTGAATACTGAAATTTGTGGCTACCGGAATATTGGCAAAAACCCCCGCGTTAAAACCTATTTTAGATTTTGAATCGTCAAGATCAGCACCTTTGCTTAATGAAGAAACGTTCATTCCTCCTTTTATACCGAATGTTACCGGGCTTGAAGATGTTGTGGTTGTCTGTTGCGCGAATGCAAATGAACTTGCTGTTACTGCTAATCCTAAAATTAACTTTTTCATAACTTTAATTTTTTAATATTTACTATTTCTAATTTTAAATTTTACTACTGTCCTGCACTATTCTGCGGAACGCTGAGTATCTTTCAAATTGCTTGCCAAAAATAAAATGAAGCTTAAAATGATAACCGGTAAGCTTTGTTTTTGTTTTTAATATATTGAATTTCAATCTTTTGTTCTGTGTGTTAAATAGCTGTTTATTCCATGCATAATCAATAACTGAGCGAGCATTTGAGGCTTGGACGCGAATGATGAAATTGTCGATTCGTTCAGATCATGGTTGGAAATCACCTGGATTTTATAAGCAGAAAGATGCCTTTTGAACTTTAAATTCCTTTGAATACTGTTTTCTTTTTGAATTACTTTAAAAACCGCGAAGGGAGTGAATATCAGTAACGTCGGGTGAAACCCGATGTATATGAATTCAATGCTATTATAACGCTGAAAAGGGTAAATAATTGAAAGGGAATTTCAAAGATAAAATGGTATAAATCATTAAAAAGGATAAGTCTGCACAATGTTTGTATCACATAGAGTTACCAAAATACTTAAATACGATCATATGAAAGCAGACATTTTAAAGGAAAAACACAGGTTAGGACTCGGTGGAGTTGCCATAGGAACAGCATTTGAACCTTTAACAGACCAAGAGTCTTATGATGTTTTAAAGAAAGCCTGGGATTTAGGAATTCGATATTTTGATACTTCACCTTGGTACGGATTAACAAAAAGTGAAAGACGATTCGGGGATTTTTTACAAAATCAAAATAGAGATGAATTTGTTTTTTCCACAAAAGTAGGTCGCCTGTTTACGGAAGTTCCAGAAAATGAAGTTCCGCCAACGATGTGGAAAGCGCCTTTACCTTTTGATTTTAAACACGATTATACAGCAGACGCCATCAAAAAAAGTATTGAAGAAAGTCTGAAAAGAACGGGGGTATCTCATATCGACATCGTATATGTTCACGACCTTTCGGAAGACCAGGTAGGCGATCGCTATCCCTATTTTCTAAAACAGGCAAAGGAAGGAGCTTTTAAAGTATTATCTAATCTGCGGGATCAGGGTATTATAAAAGCTTGGGGAATGGGGGTTAATAAAATAGAACCCATATTGGACTGTCTTGAATCTGCTGATCCGGATATTTGTCTGTCCGCCACGCAATATTCAATTTTAGAGCATGAAGACGCGGTGGATCGTTTGTTACCTGCGGTGAAAAAAGCAGGCGTAAAATTGGTTTCCGGTGCGGGATATAATTCGGGTTTTATCAACGGAAGACCGAGATATAATTATTCCGATGTAATTCCAAAAGGGATGAGGGAGAAGAGGGATAAAATTAGCGAAATCGCCAAAAGATATCACATCAGTATTGTTGATGCGGCACTTCACTTTGTTTTGGCGGCGGATGAATTTGCAGCGATTATTCCAGGAGCAAGTAAACCGGAGCAGGTACAGGGAAATGTAAATGCTTTAGAAACAAAAATCCCGACAGAATTCTGGAAAGAACTGAAATCTGAAGGATTAATTTATGAAAAGGCTCAACTTCCTGCTTAAATTTTAAAAATAATATCATAAAAGTGTCGGTAAATTTTATCGGCATTTTTTATTTAAACTAAAAATGGATCAGTTTCAAAACTTAGGGAGAAATTGTTTGGATGTATTTTTTGCCACAAATGCACCAATATTTTTATTTCCCACAGATACACGGATTTTCACAGATGATGCTGCTGATCTATTTTTGCTTAATCTTCGTGATCTTTTATAAGTAAAACGGCTTTGTGATACTTAAAACGGGAGTTGTCAAAAAATTGGTGAGGCTTTGTGTTCACGATGTAAAGTGTAAGGAAAAGAATCTGTATCATTCGCAAAATCTGCGAGAGCAAAAAATTTCATATTATATGATCTAAACTTTTTTGCCTAGTCCCCAACTTTTGTACTTAATTCCTAAAAATCCTTTCCCGAAAAGAGAAAGGATCTACACCAAACTATATGAAAAATTATGTCATACAATAAATAAGGACGCAATTGTCTGGGCATCACTTCCTGTTAAAATTTCATCATAAGCCGCCGAACCTGCAGCGGCTCCAAAAGCTGTCGCAGTATTAAATCCGGCCTGATTGGTCACATTTTCACCGGCATACACCGCATTGGTTGCAGACGGCATATTTCCTCCGTCGGAAAGCTCTATCCAGCCTTTATTAGCGCGCATTCTTCTTACCTGAGAGGCATGTCTTGCTTCCACCGAGTGAATTTGCAACGCAGCCTGTAAAATGGCTTTATTAGACATTACATTTCCGGCCTGCCCTTTATACGCTCTTACGCCGGTATCTTCAAAAGCCTGTGCCAGAATTAAAAATTGACTATAATCTGTAAAAGGAGAGAAGCTTCCGTTTACGGTAAAATCAAAGGTCGGTTTTGCACCGGGAGTAACTCCTAGAGAGGTTAACGTACTTTTAAGGAAAGTAACGTGAGCAGATTCATGCTTAGCAATCTGCATAAAAACGGCGCGGTCTGCATTGGGAATTAAAGTTCCGGCAGCCAATCCCATAGCATAGTATTCATTCTCAAGATATTCCAGAACCAAAGCGAGCTGAAGAGCATCAGTTAAAGTATTTTTAAAGGTATCTGAATTTGTTGTACTTACGGTTTCTGCCTTTACAGAAGTGGTCATTAATGCTCCTAATCCAAATGGAACGGCAGCCACAGCGGCTTGTTTTCCAAAGGCTGACATATTTGTAATCGTTTCTAAACGTGAGGTTTCTTTAGTAAAGAATTTATCGTTCGAAAGTTTATCAAGTAATTTTAGAATATTCATAATAATAGATTTAATGGTGAAATAATTATCCGATTCCCTGTTCTTTCCACGTAAAAGAAGTTTTGATAAATCCTCCTGCAGCGGCTACAATATCTTTTGGTTCCTTGGCCAGATCCAATCCGTTTCCATCGATCACATCATCTCCGGAAAAGGCTGCTGTTCCGGGATTGATTAAATTTCTGATGGCAGACGCATGTCTTGCTTCTACAGAAACTATTTTACCTGCGATCACCAGATAATCTCCATTTGTAATATATTTTCCGGCTCCGTTATACGCTGCAACACCTGTGTCTTCAAGGGCTTTTGCAGTGGCTAAAACCGAATTTCTATCATTAAAATTTACATTCGGATACTGAAATTCAAGTTTTGGTAAAACATTAGATGTTACACCGCTAATAGCTGCCTTGAAAAAATCTCTGTGAATCACTTCATGATGATACAAATCTGTGAATAATTCTTTTTCAATACTGGAAATTCCTGCATAAAAATTATTAACCACTTTAGTGTAAAAATCGGCTTCCAGCTGTTCTAACGCATAAGCATAGTTTAATACGCCTACATCTCCTGAGCCCAGATCAAAAACTTTATCGTCCATAAAGTTAAAATCGTCATTATCATCACAACCGATAAACGTAAGCCCGGCAATGGCTAATCCAACGCCGCTCAGTTTCAGAAAGTTTCTTCTGCCTGTATCAAGAGTTGCCCCCTGATTAGAAACATGAATTGTTGTTCTTTTCATAATATTATTTTTAAGTGTTTGATTAATAATTGAGAAAAAGAACAGCATAATTTTATGCTGTTCAAACAACTAATAAAGCCCTAAGGCATTAAAACAGTGTCGATCACGTGAATAACACCGTTTGATTGATTGACGTCCGCAATAGTAACTTTAGCATCATTTCCTTTTGCGTCTCTCACATAAAGATCTTTGCCTTTGGTCCAGAATGTTAATTCTTCGCCTTCTGCTGTTTTCATCATACTTTTTCCATTCCCGGCTTTCACTGCCGCCCAAATTTCTTTAGCATTGAATTTTCCCGGAAGCACATGATAAGTAAGGATTTTTGTAAGCGTAGCTTTATTTTCAGGTTTTACCAGACTTTCCACAGTCCCTTTTGGTAATTTAGCAAAAGCCGCATCTGTAGGAGCCAATACCGTAAAAGGACCTTTTCCCTGTAAAGTTTCAACCAAACCGGCTGCTTTTACCGCTGTAACCAATGTTTTGTGGTCTTTTGAATTAACAGCATTTTCGATAATATTTTTTGAAGGATACATCGCTGCTCCGCCAACCATTACTGTTTTCTCTTTCGTCATCTGTGCAGTTAAATTTCCACTGAAAGCGAATGATAAAACAACCATTCCTGCAACTGCGATTTTTGTTCTTGTGTTCATTGTATTAAATTTTAAGTGTTGTATTGTTTAAATTTTTCCTTGTTAAATTCATTTACGAGGCTGGTTTTAATTCAGATTTAAAAAAGATTGAATTATTTTTCAACTAATTAATAATCAGATAAATAAATTTTATTTTTCGATGAAATTTTATTTAAATATTAATGAATTGTTAAAAAATAAATCCTAAATCAGAGAAATTACAAACGCTTGTTTAATTTTATTAAAAAATTCAAAATTGATTGAAGTATTGTTTGTTATTTGTTTTATTTCATTACATTTGAGACGAAAAACATTCACTATTAAAACAAACTATTCGGAAGAAGAGCTCATCGTTTTACTGAAAGAAAAAAACGAATCTGGTTTTCATTATTTGTATGACCATTATTCTGGTGCGCTGTATGGCGTAATTCTCCGAATTGTTCAGTCTAAAGAATATACGGAAGAAATTATTCAGGATGTTTTCGTTAAAATCTGGAATTCTATTCATCAATACGACTCTTCCAAGGGAAGATTTTACACCTGGATGATCAATATTGCAAGAAACACTGCGATTGATTATTTAAAATCTAAAGGTTTTCAGAATGAACTTAAAAACCAATCGCTTCCGGATTTCGTATATAACTCTGCAGAACTTTCAACGACAAATAATTCATCCGATTTTATTGGATTTAATAAAGTAATTGAAGGGCTGGAAGTCGATAAACAGGAGTTGATTGATTTGGCTTATTATCAGGGATATACCCAACACGAGATATCCGAAAAACTGAAGATACCGCTGGGAACAGTGAAAACCAAAATGAGAAACGCACTGATGAAATTAAAGGATTTGTTAAAAGACTATCAATAAATTGAACACTAAAGAATACATATCATCCGGAATTATAGAATCTTATGTTCTAGGTCACGCTTCAATTGAAGAGGCGGGGATTTTGGAGTGTGTGATGAAAAACAATGCTGAAGTAAAAGCTGCGGTAGAAGAAGCGCAGCAGACATTGGAAAATTTGGCTACAGCACAGAGCGTAACGCCTCCGGACGATTTAAAATCAAAGATTTGGAATAAAATTCAGCAGGAACAGATTGTTGAAGAAGTTAAACCTGCAGTTTCGGTAGATATTCCGGCTGCAAAACCACAAGAAGAGATTAGAATACAAAGCAATAATAATTGGAAAGCCTTTGCTATTGCTGCTTCTGTACTATTTTTAGTAAGCGTGGGAGGGAATATGTTTTGGATGAGCAATCAGTCTAAAATGAAGACCGAGATTGCGGATATGAACAATCATAAAAAATCTCAGGATCTTGCGATGCAGAAAATGAACCGTAAGATGGATATGGCAACCGATCCGAATATGGAAATGGTGATGTTGAACGGTGTTGAAAAGCATACCGATTCCAAAGCCATGGTTTTCTGGAATAGAAAGACGAAAGATGTTTATCTTACCGCCGAAAGTCTTCCAAAAGCACCTGATGGTATGCAATATCAGCTTTGGGCCATTGAAGACGGCAAACCTGTAAATGCAGGAATGTACACGCTTGAAAAAGACAGCGAAATTGCTTTAGCGAATATTTCTAATGCTCAGGCCTTTGCAATTACTTTAGAAAAACAAGGCGGAAGTACGATCCCAACCATGGAAAATATGTACGTGATGGGAGAGATTTAGTTTTAAGTTAAAGATCTTATTTTACATTTTTCTTTTTTAAATCCTCCCAAATTGGTTTATAATCATAGGTAGGATAAAATTCCGTATTAAAAGCTTTCCACGCAGATTTTTCTATAGACAGATTAAAAGTTCTTAATTCCGAAGCCGGAATTTTTACAGTTACAACCTGCCCGATTCCCATCATCACATACCATGATACTACTTTTGCCGATGCGGGAGGAAATGTTTCATAAAATTTATTAGCCTTTAAAATTTCCTGATTTTCAGCTAAATTTTTATCCTGCTGATGTTTCAGAAAAACAGTGATCATAAGGGAGTCGGATTTCTTTTCCTGAGCCGAAATAGTACGGGTCATAAATAGAGAAAAGCAGAAAAGGGCAGTTTTCGCTATAGTTAATTTCATGATGAATAATTTAAATTAAAGGTAAGAAAGATTATTGAACTTAGAGGCTGTTTAAATTTTATTGCCAAAAATTTTTATAGGTATTTTGAGATGGATTTTTTGCTTCGTGTTTGCAGATTTAGCGGGCTAAATCAAAAATAAGAAGTGAGAAATACGCTCAAAAGAGCATCAAAATGGAGCAAAGATCAACTTCAATAAGAATAATAAATAAAACGGTAAAATTTTAAACAGGCTCTTACATTCTGGATATGTATTTTTCTGACTGGAGCTTGGTTCTGAAAAATTAAATTACCCTCGTTAGAAAAGTCAATATTTTTTACCTGTGTTGATTTTTTTATCATCGTAGGAAGAGGAAGTACCATAAGCTTTTTAGGGCACTCATCGATTTTACGCCTACTTTCTTCATCACCAGACGATCATATCAGGAGCTTCAATTAAAAAAAGTTTTAAGGTGAGTTAATCCAGCTAAATTGAACGTCTCTGGGGTTATTCTGAAAATTTTAAATTGAAAAATTAATTCGCTACAAATAAAATTCTTTAATTTTTTTTTAAGGAAATGTTAAGCTTTATGTGATATAATGTTATCTGTACGTTAACGCAGATCAAATTTTACGGGAATAATTTTGCCATACAAATTTGAAGTATAAAAAAATGAAAAAAATAATCTGTGCTATTGCATTATTATCTTTCAGCCTTGCTTTCGCTCAGGAAACAAGTTCTAAAATTTTCGGAAGACTAAGGGGAACGTCTTCTGAAATGACCATTAAGGTGGTTCACGTACCGACAAACAGTGTTTTTGAAACCAAAAGCAGCAAAAACGGACAGTTCAGTTTAGACAATCTACAACCCGGAGGTCCTTATTCTATTGAAGTTATAGATGGTTCTAAGGTGGTATACGCTAATCCGAATGTTCAGCTTTCACTGGGAAATAATGATCTTCCTGTCGTAGAAATCGGAGGCAGCAAAGAAAAGGTAATTGATGAAGTAAAACTGACTTCAAAAAGATCTACTCCTGCAAAATTTGGGGTGGGAATCAGTCAGGCACAGATTTCAGGACTTCCGAATATCAACAGAGGAATCCAGGATGTGACCAAGCTGGTTCCGCAAAGTGCGAATAACTCTTTCAACGGAACCAATTTCAGATATAATAACGTAACCATTGACGGTTCTATTAACAACGATGCCATTGGTTTTAGCCCTTCTTTAGGCGGCCAGACAGGAACTTCGGGAATGCCGGGAAGCAGTACGCGTTCAAATTCAATCAGTTTAGATGCTATTCAGGACGTGCAGGTGTATATTGCGCCTTATGATGTAAAATTGGGGAACTTTTTAGGAGGAAGCATTAACGCGGTAACCAGAAGCGGAAGCAATAATGTGGAAGGATCAATGTATGTTTATGGAAGAAATGCCTCGATTACCGGAAGAAACCGAATTGGCGATAACTCTAAAATGCCGAACTCTTTTGAAGATTTCATTTATGGTGGAAGGGTAGGATTGCCGGTGATAAAAGATAAATTATTCCTATTTACCAATCTTGAATACACCAAACGAACAGATCCTGTTTTTTATAATGCCAATGATCCGAATGCTTTGCTTAATGAAAATACGGCGCAGCAAATCTCAGATTTTGTGAGAAATAAATATGGATTTAATGTGGGAAGCTTCAACCAGTATAGCAATTTTTCCGAAAGTGCTAAACTTTTTAATAAATTAGACTGGAAAATTAATGATAAACATACCTTATCAATCAAAAATAATACGGTATTTTCTCAGGCTTCCAATCTTGAAAGAGACGGCGCTAACTTCCGCTTCTCAAGCATGGATTTTGTTCAAAAAAACAATGCTTCCACAACAACTTTAGAGTTGAAAAGCCGATTCAATTCTCAATGGAATAATAATTTGATCGTTGGTTATTCATCGATTCATGATTACAGAGATCCGACTTCGGAAAATGCAATGTTCCCACAGGTTGAAATTGCGTATAACGGAGGTACTATTTTGCTTGGAAACGACCGTGAGGCAACCGTTTTCAATATGAGACAGAAAACTTTTGAAATTACTGATAATTTAACTTATAAAACAGGGCATCATACCTTTTTGTTAGGAACCCACAACGAACTCTACAATATTGATTATGGCTTTGTCAATGCACTTAACGGAAGGATTTCCTATAAAAGTTTAAACGATTTTTATAATTCAAATCCGGCAAGAATAAGAGGAACGTATCCCTTTGACGGAGCCGACAGACAAAGCTTATTCGATAATCCTTATGCTCATTATAAAGTGAATTTGCTTTCGGCTTATCTTCAGGATGAGATCAATTGGGGAAGATTAAGGGTAACACCCGGTGTGAGGGTAGATTATACCGATTTACCAAACAAACCGCTTTTAAGTCAACAGGTTACAGGGTCGCCGACAGATCCAAATTTAGGAAATACGTATAGCTATACACCATTAAATCAGTTAACGAATAAATACCTCAACAAACCTACCATATCTCCGAGATTAGGGTTTACCTATGATGTAACAGAAGACAGATCGGTAGTTCTAAGAGGAGGGTCAGGAATTTTTGTCGGAAGAATACCTTTTGCATGGCTGGGTTATGCGTATTATAATGACGGGGTTGGTTTCGGAAGTTATGATTATAACGCTCCGACGGCTGCACAATTGGCCGCAAACGGAGATCCTCTGGTAAGTGGAAATTTCCCGAAATGGCAAAATTCATCAAAAGTTCAGGTAGATTTGGTGGATAATAATTTTAAAATGCCTAAAGTCTGGAGAAGTTCATTAGCAGTGGATTACACCGTTTCAGGATACAAGTTGACCTTAGAAGGAATTTATACAAAAGTTTTGTATGATCTGAAATTCCAGCAGGTGAATAAAACAGATAATGTAACGTATTTCAGCTATGATACCAACCATGAAATGCCGATCTACACGACCAATATCAACAGTAATTTTTCGAATGCCTATATGCTTTCCAACACGAAAGAAGGGTACAGATACAATGTAACAGCACAACTTTCTAAGGCGTATAATTTTGGGTTAAATTTCTTCGTGGCCTATACCTATGGTGATGCCAAAGATATCACTAATGGAATCAGAAATTCCATGGAAAGTAACTGGCAGATGAACCAATCTTTAACACCGAATGATCCTAAATTATCAACTTCCAACTTTGCTATTAAAAACAGAGTAGTTGCCAATTTGGGCTACTCGCTGCCGCTTTCTCAGTCAAACAGATTATCCGCTAATGTCTATTTTAATGCCCAGTCCGGAAATCCATTTTCATGGGGATTCATCAACAGCACCATTGCTAATACGGGACAGGCTGCTGGTTTAGCGTATGTCTTTAAAGATGCTGCTGAAGCCACAAAATATCTGGCACCGATAAAAGATGCTTCAGGAAATATTACGGTTACGACTGCTCAACAGGTTGCGGAATATGAAAAATTCGTGAATAATAATGAATATCTGAGCAGCAGAAGAGGGAAATTCACTGAGAGAAACGGTGATACAACGCCTTGGAATATTCAGGCAGATTTCAGAATCATGGATGAGATCAGATTAAGTGAGAAATCTAAAAATACGCTTCAGATCTCTTTAAGCATCATTAATGTGACCAATTTACTAAACAAGAACTGGGGGAAAGTATATTTTGTACCTAATACTTTCAATTCTACGGCGAGTGTGGGATTAACGAAAGTTGGAAATGTTGCGGCGGGACAGCCTTCAGCGGGAGATCCAACCTACAATTTTACCACTCCGGGTTCGCCTTATACGATCGATCAGTTTGCCTCAAGATTCCAGGCGCAGTTGGGAGTTCGATATAATTTTTAAACAGACTTTTATTTTTTACTTAATATATTCTTTCAAGACGTGAAGTCCGGATTTATTTCGGGCTTCTTTTCTGTATATTATCACTAGATATCTAGGTATATTTATTATATTTGTCCACTTAAAAAACAAACATTAAATAATTTTAAAAATCAACCATACAATGAAAAAGTTAATCACGGTATTTTCTGTAGCAGCGGGATTATTTCTTACATCAAACCTTGCGAATGCGCAACAAAAAATCGGTCATGTAAATTCTGATGATGTATTCAATAATCTTCCTGAGGCAAAAACTGCTGAAGCGAGCCTTGATACGTATACTAAAACAAAACAATCGGAGATCGAAAAGCTGATCACGAGCTATCAGACTAAATTGAAAGCGGCTCAGGATAAAGAAAAAACAATCAGCGAGGCTAATAAAGAAGCGGTAATTAAAGAACTTACAGCGGCACAGACAGAACTTCAGGAATTAGGGAAATCCATTGAAAGTACTCGTACAAAAGCGGCTCAGGATATTTCTCAAAAGCAAAACGAATTATTTGCTCCGATTCAGAAAAAAGTGGCAGGTATGATTTCAACGGTAGCTAAAGAAAAAGGATTGGCATATGTTTTTGATGTGGCAACTTCACAGGGAAACAGTCAGATTGCTTATTTAGACGGTGGTGAAGATATTACTCCAGATGTAAAATCTAAGTTGGGTGCTACGGCAGCAGCTCCTGCAAAAGGAAAAAAATAATTGATTATCAACTATTTGTAGATGAAAAATCCTTGACAGTTTCTGTCAAGGATTTATATTTTTAAAGTTTAGTAAATTAATAGAATAGTTCAAATTTGTAAAAATCTATTAATCGAGAGGTTTTCGGCCTGTAATAATATTATATAAAACTACAATAATGGCGATTACCAATAAAACGTGAACTAAATAACCGGTGCTCATACCTGGCACAACTCCTAACATTCCTAGTAGCCAAACGACAATGCAAATGACTGCGACTAGCCATAATAAACTTCTCATAACTAAATATTTTTAAGTGATTTGATTAAATGTATACACATACTATGCCTTTCTTATAAAATCGATCCTAAAACAGATACCACAAATTTAATTATGATGAAAAATATTTGGTTCTAAAAGAATAAAACTACAGCACTCCAAAATGCTTCAAAGCTAATTCAATTCCATGATTGTCAACTTCTTCGGTGGTAAAATCTGCAATTTCTTTCACGTTTTCATTAGCATTTCCCATAGCAACACCAATTTTTACAAATTTTAGCATCGAAATATCGTTTCCGCCGTCTCCAAAAGCCATGGTTTCAGAAACATCAATTCCAAAATGCTGACAGAAATTTTCAATTCCGTTTCTTTTACTGATTCCACCGGGATTTACATCGGCAAAAAGGGGAGTCCATCTCGACGCCACCGAATTCGGCATTACATTTTGCATAAAAACTTCTTCATCTTCAGGACCTAAAAAGATATTTGCCTGAAGAACATTGTCGATATCTACATTATTTTTATCGTGCAAAGGAGGAACGGGAAGATTCAGATGGGCATACATTCCCGCAACTTCAGGATTTACATCATTAATTTCCACCTTATTTTCATACATTAATGAAAAACTTAGAGGAGATTTTTCAGAATAGCTAATCAGTTTCTTTATATCTTCGGAATCAATGGCTTGTTTAAACATAATATTTCCGTCAGTTGTCATACAATATCCCCCGTTGAAGGTAATAAAACCATCGAAATCAATATGCTTGATATGATCCAAAGAATTAATAGAACGCCCGGTTGCCACGATTACTTTAATGCCTTTTTTACGAAGTTCTTTTATTGCGTTAACTGTGGATTCGGGAATTTTATTGGTTTTGAAACTGATCAAAGTACCGTCTACATCAAAAAATACGGCTTTAATATTTGGATTTTGAATAGAATTCATAGTAAATTTATTGTGAAAAATAGTTTAACGTATATTACAAAAATACGAACAATAATCTTATGATTAATGGTTTAAGCTTTTTATATAATCGTTAAATTTGATGTCCTTAAACTGATCGGTTTGGAAGAATTTATTAAACAAATTAACAGCTATTATCCACTTTCTGAGGAAAGTATTTCGCTATTACTACACATTTGCTCACATGAAAAGTTTGAAAAAAACACTTTACTGCTTGAGGAAGGGCAAATGGCGAGATATTATTATTTTATAAAATCCGGCTTAATGGGTTATTATAATTTGGATGAAAACGGAAATACAGTGTATAAAATATTCTTTGAAGAAAACAGTTTTGTGGCTTCCACATCAGCGATTATCAAGAATGAACCAAGCAAATTCAGCATTATCGCTTTAGAAGACTGTGAAGTGATAAAATATCCTGTGCATGTTTACAGAGAGCTTTTTCACAAACATCTCGATTTGGCTTTATTTCAGATTCATTATCTCGAAAAAAATTGGGTGGTAAAAAAAGAACCTTTGGAAATTTCTTTAAAGTATGAAACGGCAAAAACGAGATATTTAGCCTTAATGCAAAACAGATCTTTATTTCAAAGGCTGAAACAGCATCATATCGCCTCTTATTTAGGAATAACTCCAACGCAGCTAAGCAGAATAAGAAAAGAATTAAATCCATAGAAACGTCAACATATATTGATGTTTTTTCATTTTTTCATGAGCATTTTTGTATTGTTAAAACAAGCTTTATTTCATCATAAAGCAATTCGTTATTAAAATTTTACATTATGAAAAAGTTCATTCCTCTGTTATTGGTTTTCATTGCTGGAAGCCAGTTGTATTCACAGAAAATAATTCGTCAGGAAGTTTTCAGTCCTAAAATGAATAAAAAGATTAAAGTAATCATTATTACGCCGAATGCAGAAGTTCATAAAACGTATAATTCGGTGTACATTCTTCATGGTTACAGTGGAAATCCTGAAAGGACGTTGAAAGAAGACATTCCGGGACTGGCTGAAAAATCACAGAAATACGGGACGATCTATGTCCTGCCTGACGGGAATTTTAACAGTTGGTATGTCGATAGTCCGATTTTGAAAGATTCCCAATATCAGACTTTTATAGGAAAAGAACTGGTTGAATTCATTGATAAGAATTATCCTGTCAAAAAAGAAAAATCCCAAAGAGGAATTTTAGGATGGAGTATGGGCGGTTATGGAGCCACCAATATCGGCGTAACGTATCACAATACATTCGGAATCGTTGGAAGCTCTTGTGGCGCGCTGGATTTCAAAGTTTTTGGTGCCGCTTACAATCAATATAATGTAGATAAAGTGCTGGGACCATTTGATTTGTTAAAAAATAATTACCTGACCGACAGTAAAATTGATTTGATGAAAAAAGCTCAGCAACATTATATTTTCGATTGCGGAACAGAAGATGAGCAGATGATCGGACAAAACAGAAAATTTCATCAGACTTTAACCGAAAATAAAATCGAACATTTATACATCGAGTCTTTAGGGGAACACAATACTCCATATTGGAGTAAATCTTTAAGCAATCAACTGGTTTTATTTGAAAAATATTTTGGAAAATAAAATCAATCATTTTTAAACTACTCATTCATATTTTTGCCTTGTTACCAGCTCTTTGATTTTAATTAAATTGAAGAGCTGTTTATTTTTAGTAAATTTAATTTTTCATTCATCTTATTTACAATGCACACAGAATTTGAACCTCCTTTGGAATTACAGGATACCATCAAATGTTTTTGGTATAATGATACTGATTTTGGAGATCAGGAAACGAATTTTGAAGTGATTCCTGATGGTTTTGCAGAGATTATTTTTCATTTTGGTGAAGGGCTTCAAATTCTTCAGCAAGGAAATTTACAATCTTTACCGTCACCTTTCTTGGTTGGTTTGCTTAATCATCCTGCTCATTTTTATACAAAAAACCGATTACAGATTCTTGCGATACGATGTTTTCCCTGGACAGTTTTTGATTTGCTTAATTTAGATTCCACCAAAAAAGGAGTGGATACTTTTGACCATCCGATGGCACAACTCCAAGCTAAGCTACAGCATTTCATTAATGAAAATCAGATTCAAGAAGCGATTGATCTCATTAAAGAATATTTTTTGAATCTTGAAATATCAACCGACAGCACTCTTTATAAAGCCGGAATTGCCATGCGAAAAGCCAACGGAAGTATTCCAGTCAGCGAAATTGCGGATGCAGCCCATGCAACGGTGCGTACTTTGGAAAGAAAATTCAAACAGTCTTCCGGGCATACCGTGAAAGATGTTACGGGATTAATTCGTTTTGAGCAGGCCCGAAATACCTTATGGAGCCAGCCCGATTTTGTTCTCGCGGAATTGGCTTTGGAATTGGGATATACCGATCAGGCACATTTAAGTAGGGAATTCAAGCGCTACAGTGGCGTTACTCCGGGAACATTTGCCCGAAAAGCAAAGAAGGAACGAATTCCCAACCGTGAATTTGTCGCATTTATACAATCGTAAAATCCGGACATTTCAGAATTTTGCTTCAAATTAAAATAAACATATGAAAAATATTCTGAAAGATAAAAAAGTAGCGATCATCGGAGCCGGACCTGTGGGATTGACAATGGCGAGATTACTGCAACAAAATGGCGCAAACGTAAATGTCTTTGAACGAGATCAAGATGCCGAAACCCGAATTTGGGGAGGAACATTAGATCTTCATAAAGATTCTGGACAAATTGCGATGAAAAAAGCAGGTCTTTTAGAGCAATATTATAAAGCAGCTTTGCCTATGGGCATTAACATGGCAGATGAAAAAGGGAATATCTTGTCAACTATTGAAGTCGCTCCAGAACATCAGTTTGATAATCCCGAAATCAACAGAAATGACCTGAGAACCATTTTATTAAAAAGTTTAAATCAAGAAACAGTTATCTGGAATAGAAAATCAATTGATCTTCAACCCGTTAATAATCAATGGCAACTGGAATTTGAAAATCATCAACATGAAATTGCCGATTTTGTAATTATTGCCAACGGCGGCATGTCGAAAGCCAGAAATTATGTTACCGAAACGCTGGTTGAGGAAACGGGAACCATTATTATACAGGGAGATGTGGAGCAGCCGGAAATTAATTGTCCTGAATTTTTTAAATTATGTGATGGCAAACGATTAATGACTGCTCATAAAGGAACATTAATTGTCGCGAATCCTTTTAATAAAGAATCTTTAACCTACGGTGTCATTTTCAAAAAACCTGAAACTGAAATTAATTTCCAAAATCAGAAAGAAATCAGAACCTTTTTATTGAATCAATTTTCAGATTGGGATAAAATATATAAAGATCTGATCCTTTCCACCCACTTTTTTGTTGGATTGCCCACCAGAAAACTTCCTCTCAAAAATTTATGGAAACAAAATCGTCCTTTACCTATTACGTTAATTGGTGACGCTGCCCATCTAATGCCGCCATTTGCCGGACAGGGAGTGAATACGGGATTAATGGATGCTTTAGTCCTTTCCGAAAATTTAACAAACGGACAGTTTAAAAACATTGAAGAAGCTATTCAAGATTATGAAAAACAAATGTTTGTCTATGTTTCTGAAGCTCAGCGGGCCTCCAGTGAAAACGAAACAGAAATGCATAAATCAGATTTTTCTTTTATGAAATTGATGGAATATTAGAGGTACAGTTATTGCAAGTTTTTTCATACACCAAAACAATTTATTATGAAAAATCATCAAGAAAATGCAGTGCTCAATGATTTGCTGCATATTACCAATGACCGAATTCAGGGATTTGCAAAAGTGGAAGAGAAAATTTGGGAAAATTATCCCGATGTAAAACCTGAATATGCAAAAATGAATTCCCTTGCCACTGTTATGAAAAATGAATTGATCAATCTGATTACCGAAAATGGCGACGAAGCCAATGACTCATCCTCCGTTGCAGGAGCTTTGCACAGAACCTGGATCGATATTAAAAATTCATTTACCATCGGAAACACAGAAGAATCGACGCTTGAAAATGTAGTTTTCGGAGAAAAAGCAGCCATTGATGCATATCAAAAATCTATTGATAGTGGCGATCTTAGCGAAAAAAGTTTACCGATTGTTTCTGAACAGTTGAAAAACATTAAAGACTCTTATCATCAGTTCAAAGGTATGATTCAGTATAAAAATAATGACGAAGAACCTTTCGTTTAAAAATGTCCCGGACATTAAGAATTGTCTGGGATTTTTTTTATTTACTCCGTAATCTCCACCCAATTTCCTTCAGGATCTTCGACAATACTTTCGTAAAATCCATCACCGGTCACACGAGGTTCGCCCATAATTGTATAGCCGTCACTTCTTAAAGTATCGGTTAAAATATCTACTGAATTTCTATTTCCAACGGATATTGCGAGATGACAAAATCCCATTAAATGACCTCTCACAGAAAGATTCTCAATAATATCCGGACGTTTCATCAATTCCAGTTTTGTTGATTCATTTTCATTAAAACTTAAAAAATAAGATTCAAAGTTTCTTACAGGATTGATGTATTTTTCATTGCTTGTCATCCTGAAATACTTCATGTAAAACGCTTTCATTACCTCCAGATCTTTACACCAAATAGCAATATGTTCAATTTTTATATTCATAAATTAAGTTTTATTTAAAATAAATATATTGCAAATTAATGCAATTTTGCATTAATTTGCAATATTAAAATTATGAAGAATGAAAGACAATCAAATAATTAATGCGAAAAGAGCCACCCAGTTTATCTTTTTGGTATGCGGATTGGGAATTGCAAGCTGGGCTCCCATGGTTCCATTAGCAAAAGACAGATTAGGATTGAATGAGGCAGATTTAGGATTATTATTGCTGTTATTGGGATGCGGCGCATTAGTCATGATGCCGGTTTCCGGAGTTTTGATCAGTAAAATAGGTTCACGAAAAGTTATTTTAGGAAGTGTATTAGCCGCCGCTTTTATATTGCCGTGTTTATTGGTTATTTCAAACATTTATCTGATGGGATTGGCACTCTTTACTTTCGGATGCAGCATCGGAACCGTAGATGTAGCCATGAATGCACATGGAATTCAGGTTCAGAATATTTATGGGAAGCCTATTATGTCTTCGTTACATGGCTTATTTAGCGTAGGAGGCTTGTTCGGTTCTTTAGGGTTGGGATTTTTAATTAAATTAAGATTGAATCCCATCTATGCAGCGATCACAATTTCAGCTTTGCTGATATTTTTGTTGAGCATTCAGTTTAGATATTTATTTAATTATCAAACAGAAAAGGGAATTATTCTGCAATTTTCAAATATTGATGAAGAAAAAGCTGTTACAAGCCGTTTTCAGTGGTTTAATTCAACTGTTCTATTATTAGGATTAATGTGCTTCATCGTTTTCTTATCCGAAGGAGCTATGTTGGATTGGAGTGCTATCTTTTTAAGAGATAACAAAGGGGTGGCGGCGGAATTTGCGGGAATAGGATATGCCGCATTCTCAGTGGCAATGGCAGTAATGAGACTAACCGGAGATGCTTTAATCAGTAAATTAAACAGTAAAATTGTAGTCATTGGAGGAAGTATCATCGCTTCATCAGGAATTTTAATCCTAATTTTCAGTCCGTGGATTATTTTATCTTTACTCGGATTTATTCTCCTTGGCATTGGTGCGGCAAATATTGTCCCGGTTTTCTTCAGCGAAGGCGGAAAAATTTCAGGACTGTCACCAACGGTAAGTATCCCCGTTATTACGACCATGGGTTATGCCGGACAGTTGGCGGGGCCTGCTTTATTAGGATTTATTGCACATCATTTTTCTTTGACGATTGCCTTTGAAAGTATAGCTTTGCTGTTTATTGTGGTAGCTTTAATTTATAAATTCCGAAAAAACTCATCATCATGCTAAAAGAGGAGCGTTTTGAAATCATTATCAGTCAGTTGCAAGAAAATAAAAAAGTAAAATTTGAAGATCTCGCTTTGCTTTTAAAGGTTTCTGAAGACACGGTTCGACGAGATATCGATATTCTGCATCGCAACGGATTGCTATCCAAAGCCAGAGGCGGCGCTATTCTTCGCGAAAAAGATCCGCTGACTTTTCATGACCGACAATCTTTTCTCACCAAGGAAAAAGACATCATCGCCTTAAAAGCCCAACCGTTTTTAATAGATGGAATGACGGTTTTTATGGATGGCGGAACCACGATTTGCGCCGTGGTAAATTATATGCCTTTAGATATTAAATTAAGGATTATCACCAATAATTATTCGGTTATTCCGATATTGGAAAAATTCAAAAATGTAGAATTAATAATGCTTGGCGGTAATTACGAAGCCGATTTGGCAGTTACCTCAGGGATTACAACCTGCAACGAAGTTTCAAAATATATTGCTGATCTTTTTATCATGGGAACCTGCGCGATTGATGCGGGTTTTGGTGTTTCAGCAGTTTCCTTGACGGATGGCGAAACAAAAAAAGCAATGGTAGAATCTTCAAAAAAGATCGTTGCTGTCGCAAGCCAGAATAAATTGGGAAGGGCAGAAGCTTTTAAAGTATGTTCTATCAATAATATAGATAGTTTGATCACAGATTTAGATGCTAATCATCCTGAATTAGATTCATTCAGAAATTTAAATATCCAGATTATTTAGGAGAAAAAAGTAAACAAAGAGCTCTGAAAGAGTGAATTAAATCTAGATAGGATAAAATCCTGTCGAATAGGCCAGGTGATCGGTTGTTGGCTAATTCTATGCCACGAATGCACTCATTTTATTTCCCACGGATCGCACAGATTTTCAGATGCCGCTGTCTCTGTTGGCTTTTCGCAAAGACGCAAAGATATTTTTTAATACTCTATGTTTTTAAGGCGCAAGGATTTTATCAAAGATAAAATGGAAGGCTGAAAAATAATCGCCACGAATGCACGAATATTTTATTTACCAAGGATGCTGCTGTTGATTTTTTATTGCTTTATCTTTCTGGTCTTTTATCAATAGAACGGCTTGGTGAGCCTTAAAGCGGTTAGTTATCGAAAACCTTGGCGGACTTAGTGTTCAACATTTCAAGTGTAAAAAAAATCAATCTGTGTCATCTGCAAAACGAGCGAGAGCAAAAAATTAACATTAAAATTTCAACTCAGATGATAAGATCTTTTAGCATTGAAAAATAATACTTTCTGAAACAAAAAATAGGACTGGTAACACCAATCCTACCCCAACATGATTAAGTTAAATGACGCCTTTACAGGCCGAACAAGGAATTTTTAATGTACAAAAGATTTTTATTGATTCTTAATCCATGTTATTCATAAAAATGAAAACTTTAATATACCCTTCTGCAATATTTACAATTATAAAAATAGTATTAAATCGAGGTTTTTTATTGAAAAAATAGGGCGACCTGGATAAAAATACGGATGAAGTGTGGTTTTTGTGGGTTGAAATGTCTTTGTATCAAATGTGAGAATCTGATTAAGGCAATCATTCTAACCTTATCAATCAACGTTTCAACTGCTTTTTTCACCGTCTGACTTTTAAAACCGTTTTTTTCTTTAAATCAATATTTATCTTTACATTCATAAAACCACTGCGTAATTGTATGAACAGTAAAAAGAAAAACTTTTTAGACGGATTCAAAAAAAGGATAGTCATTTGGATCATTGCCTTTTTATTTTCCTACATATTCATCTATCTTATTGATCCTTTTTCGTATAAAGAGCTTCTTCACAAACCTTTTTCATATATCATTGAAGATATTTTTTGGATCTTTTTATTCTCAATCATTATTGCGGAAGTCAGCCTTTTTATAGATTATTATTTAGATAAGAAAATTTCCTGGCATACAAAGAGCAGTAAGAGGCTGATTACACAGACATTACTTCAGATCATCGGAAGTATCGTGATTGTTATCATCATTAATTTTATATTTTTTGAAGGTTGCGATAACCTTGGAAATATAGATTACAGGAAGGAAATTACGTTAATGTCTCAATGGATCGCGACCAATATTATTGTTTCTTTATTGATAAGTGCCATAAATACAGGAACTTTCCTTTTGGAAAATTGGAAAAAAACAGCTTTGGAAGCAACTCAACATAAATTAAAAGCTTCCGAACATAAAAGAGCGGCGATGGCGGCCGAACTTCAGGCTTTGAAATTGCAGATTGATCCACATTTCATATTCAATAATTTAAGTGTTTTGTCTGAACTTATTCTCGAAGATCAACAACTTGGTTATGAATACTCTGAAAGCTTTGCAAAAGTTTATCGTTATTTATTGGTTAATTCTAAAAAAGATACCATCACTTTAGAAGAAGAGTTGAAATTTTTAAATTCCTATATGTATTTAACAACAAAAAGAATCGGGGATGGGGTACATTTTCATATTTCGGTAAATAATGAGCTGAAACAGTTTTTACTGCCTCCTTTGGCGCTTCAGTTTTTGGTTGAAAATGCATTAAAACATAATCAGACTTCAAAATCCAATCCTCTCCAGATCAGAATTTATACCACAAGCGATCAGTATCTGGTAGTTCATAATTCTTTATCACCATTAATTAATAAAACAGAATCTGCCGGGATGGGCATTAAAAATATCATCAATCGGTTTGAATTTTTAGGCAATAAAAGACCTATTATTTTAAAAACTGATAAAGATTTCATCGCTAAAATTCCTCTATATGAAGATAAATAAAATTTTAATCGTTGAAGATGAAAAACCGAACGCAGATCGGTTAAAAAGATTATTGCTGAAGCTTAGGCCGAATCTTGAAATTCTCTCTGTAGAAGATTCCATTTCGTCCACCGTAGAATGGCTCAATAATAACGGTACGCCTGATATGATCATGCTCGATGTTCGCCTGGCAGACGGGTTGAGCTTTGAAATTTTCAATGAGTTTGACGTGAAAAGCCCTGTTATTTTTACTACGGCATATGATGAATACGCCGTAAAAGCTTTTAAATATAACAGTGTCGATTATTTATTGAAACCTATCGAGGAAGAAGAACTGGATGCAGCTCTTCGGACGTATGAAAATTTCATGGAAAACATCCCTTATCTGGGAAATGCGATTGAAGGATTACTCAACTATATTCAGCCTAAAGATTACAGAAAACGCTTTTTGTTGGCACATCGGGATGGTTATAAAACTGTTTTGGCAGAAGATATCCTGTATTTTTATACCGAACACGGCATCAGCAAAGCGATGTTAAATACAGGAACTATAGAGACTGTTCCCCAGACGCTGGAAGAACTGGACAAGCAGCTGGATCCTAAATCATTTTTCAGGGCTAACCGGCAGTTTATCATTCATATCGATTCTGTAAAGCAGGTTTTTAATCATTTTAACGGAAAACTGAAACTCGAACTGATCAAAAATCCTGAAATGGAAGTTATTGTAAGCCGTGAAAAGGCTTCTGCTCTCAAATCCTGGATGGACTATTAAATTTTAAATTATGAAAAACTATATATTTCTGGCCTGTGCCATTCTTCTGGAATCACTAGCTACTTCATTTTTGAAGGCTTCGGAAAATTTTACCAAGCCCTTGCAGACAGCCATTTTTGTTGTGGCGATGTCAGCATCATTTTATCTGTTAACTCATGCCATTAAAGTAATTCCCATAGGAATTGCCTACGCAATCTGGTCGGCGGTCGGGATTGTTCTCATCTCCCTAATCGGGTATTTTGTGTATAAACAGACCCTGGATGTTCCTGCCATCATCGGAATTCTTCTGATCGTTATGGGAGTTGTGGTTATTAATGTTTTTTCAAAATCGGCAACGCACTAGATGAAGTAAAAAGGGAAAAGTATAAAGAACCAAGTGGATGAAGTGAAAATAAAAAGTCCTGACTTTACTTGTCTCTTCAATAATAAAATAAATGCCTCGGAAAATTTCTGAGGCATTTTTAATAATATGATATAAAGAAACAAAAAGCCTGATGAAACCCAAACTTTCATAACTTCTTAAAGATAATAGTAAAGCAGACTCATTTTTGCAAATTTTACAGTGAAACGGAGAAAATGAATGTTCAAGCAGCATTTAATAAAAATGAAATGGATATAAGGTGTTTTAATCTCTTTCTAAGCTGAAAAACAGTCAAATCCTTTCATTTTAAATATGATGCACTTCAACGGTCATTAATTCCGCTTCACTTTATTTATCCGTCTGAAAAACTTTTCTATGCGGTTATTTTGCAGAAGATTACAAAACAAATCATCACATGAAGTATAAAAAAGTATATTGGGCACTCTCTCTTTCGATGGCTGCAATCATGTATTCCTGCAACTCCGGGAAAAGCCAGGAACCCGCGGAGCAGACAACTGCCATGCCGACAGATTTTATTCAGCTGCAATCTGGAAATGCAGATGTTTCTACAGGGTATCCCGGAAGTATCGAAGGGCAGGATAATGTAGATATTAAAGCTCAGGTTACAGGTTATCTTGAGGCGGTGTATGTAAAGGAAGGACAATATGTGAACAAAGGACAGACTTTATTTAAAATAAATCCTTCAGTTTATAATGAGCAGGTAAATAACAGCGAAGCCGCAGTGAAATCTGCACTGGCAAGTCAGGCTAGTGCTAAACTTGAAGTTGATAAATTAAAACCTTTAGTGGATGGCAATGTAGTTTCCGAAATGCAGCTTAAAACAGCACAGGCCAATTATCAGGCGGCTTCAGCTCAGGTTGCTCAGGCAAAGGCGGCTTTAGGTTCTTCAAAAATAAATGCGAATTTCACTTACATCAAAGCGCCTGTGAGCGGATATATCGGAAGAATCCCAAACCGAATCGGAAATTTGATCTCTTCTTCAGATTCTGCGCCGTTAACGACCCTTTCAAATATCAATACAGTGAATGTCTATTTTTCGATGAATGAAGCGGATTATATTAAATACAATAAATCTTCTTCTGAAAATAATACAGGAAACGTAGAATTAATTCTTGCTGATGGTTCAAAATACAACTATCAAGGGAAACTGGAAAATGCCAGTGGAAATTTCGACAGAAATACAGGAAGTATTCAAATGAAAGCTATTTTTCAAAACCCTGAAAAGTTGTTACGATCAGGCGGAACAGCAAGGTTGATGATTCATAAATATGTAAATGATGTTGTTAAAATTCCAAAAACGGCCGTAAAAGATATTCAGGATAAATTTTTTGTGTATCAATTAAATGGAACGAAAGTAAAAATGATTCCCGTTGAAGTTTCGGAAGGAACACCTCAGGATTATTTTGTTTCAGAGGGGATAAAAGCAGGTGATAAAATTGCCGTTAATAGAATCGATGCGCTTACCGATGGTGCGGATGTGGTTCCGAACGTGATTTCTGCCAAATAATTTAATCATTCAATCAAGAAAAAATTAACATGTTAAAAAAAATAATAGATCGCCCTGTTTTGGCAACCGTGATCTCCCTTATCATTGTGATTCTGGGAATTATCGGGCTGAATCAGCTGGCGGTAACGCGTTTTCCTGATATTTCACCGCCCACCATTACTGTTTCGGGCTCTTATCCGGGAGGAAATAGTGAGACCGTGATCCGTTCGGTAGTAACTCCGCTTGAAGAACAGATCAACGGGGTGGAAGATATGGAATATATTAAGTCTAACGCCAGTAATGACGGTTCTTTCTCGATCTCCATTATATTTAAACAGGGAGTCAATGCAGATCAGGCGGCGGTAAATGTGCAGAACAGAGTACAGCAGGCAACGCCAATTTTGCCTCAGGAAGTGATCCGAATGGGTTTAACGACTTCCAAACAGCAGAACAGTATGGTGATGATCTTCAATATTTATACGGAAGACAATAAAAAATATGACGAGAGATTTTTGCAGAATTATGCCAATATCAACCTGATTCCGCAGGTGAAAAGAGTAAAAGGAGTCGGGCAGGCGCAGGTTTTCGGACTTAAAGATTATTCCATGCGAATTTGGCTGAATCCTCAGAAAATGTCTTCGTATAGCTTGGAGCCTTCGGATATTTCGAATGCCATTGCCGATCATAGTCTGGAATCGGCACCCGGAAAATTGGGTGAGGAGTCCAATGCTGCTCTGGAATACGTCATCCGATATAAAGGAAAGAAAAACAAACCCGATCAATATGAAAATATCGTGGTGAAAAATGACGGCACTCAGCTCATCAGGTTAAAAGACGTGGCAAGAGTGGAATTTGGGGCTATTTCTTACAGCGGCGACAACCTTTCGAATGGGAAAAATGCGGTAACCATCGCTATTATGCAGACCACGGGTTCTAATGCCAATGATATTGAAGTTGGAATTAATAAAACCCTAGAAAAACTGGAAAAATCATTTCCTCCCGATGTAAAAGTGACTAAGGTCATGAGTACCAAAGATAAGCTGGATGAAGCGACTGGACAGGTAAAATCGACTTTAATTGAGGCTTTTATTCTGGTATTTATAGTGGTTTTGCTTTTCCTTCAGGATTTCAGATCTACCATCATTCCAGCGGTGGCAGTTCCTGTCGCAATTGTTGGAACATTCTTTTTCCTTCTGATTTTAGGATTTACCATTAATGTGTTGACTCTTTTCGCATTGGTTTTAGCCATCGGTATCGTAGTAGATGATGCAATTGTTGTAGTAGAAGCTGTTCACAGTAATATGGAAGGAACGAATCTTTCGGGAAAAGAAGCTACGCATAAAGCGATGCATGAGATTACGGGAGCCGTGGTTTCAATCACTTTGGTCATGTCTGCAGTATTTATTCCTATCGGATTTATGTCGGGTTCTGCGGGACTGTTCTATAAGCGGTTTGCATATACTTTAGCGATTGCGATTATCATTTCGGCGGTGAATGCTTTAACGTTAACACCTGCTTTATGTGCCGTTTTTCTTAAAAATAACCATTCCGGAAATCAGTATGAAGAGACAAAAAGTTTTACCAAAAGATTTTCAATGGCTTTCAATGCCGGTTTTAATAATATGACGAACCGTTATGTAAAGGGATTAAGATTTTTAGTTAAACGCAAATGGCTTGCAGGAGGTTTCGTGGTCGGAATTATTGCTTTAGCTGCTTGGTTAATGACGAGCACACCACGAAGTTTTGTTCCGATGGAAGATGACGGACTAATGATGTACACCTTAAGCATGCCTCCCGGAACAGGTTTAACAAAAACAACAGAAGTAACCGAAAGGGTAAATACGATTTTCAAATCTATTCCGGCTGTGGAGACCAATACATCCATTACAGGATTTAATCTGCTAAGCAATAGTGCCGGACCGGCGTATGCGATGGGATTTGTGAAATTAAAACCTAAAAAAGAAAGAGGAGAAATTCATGATATTGATGCCATAATGAATATAATCAATGAAAAACTTTCTGTTATTAAAGAAGGAAGTGTGATGACTTTCAGAATGCCACCGGTAGAAGGCTACGGAGTAACCAATGATGCAGAAATTGTTTTGCAGGACCGTATGGGAAGAGATCCGCAGGTACTGAAAGCCAAGGCCGATGAGGTAATCAGCCAGCTGATGAAGATCCCTGAGGTTGGTTTTGCGTACACCATGTTCCGTGCCGATTATCCTCAACTGGAATTAGAGGTTAATGAAGACAAGGCAAAACAGTTGGGCGTAAGTATTTCCAGCTTATTAGGAACCATTCAGACTTATTTTTCAGGAGATCAGTCGCAGAACTTTTCAAGATTCGGGAAATTTTACCGTGTGAATATTAAAGCTGACGGAATTTTCAGAATGGATGAAACTGCTTTCAACGATATTTTCGTGAAAAATAATAAAGGAGAAATGGTGCCAGCCAATACCTTGATTACCTTAAATAAAGTATACGGCCCGGAATCGGTGCAACGGTACAATTTATACAACTCTTTAAATATCAATGTGACTCCAAAACCGGGTGTAAGTAACGGAGAGTTGATTACTAAGCTTGAAAATACTTTAGACAAACTTCCTTCCGACTACAGTTATGAATGGACCGGTTTAAGCTTAGAAGAAAAATCATCTAGCGGACAGACGATTGCTATTTTCGGACTTTGTTTATTGTTCGTTTATCTTTTATTGGCGGGACAATATGAAAGTTATATTCTGCCTTTAGCGGTAATGCTTTCCATTCCAACAGGAGTTGTCGGTGCATTTTTAGGTATAAAAGCGATTGGATTTGATAATAATATATATGTGCAGGTCGGTTTGATCATGCTGATCGGGCTCTTAGCCAAAAATGCCATTCTGATTGTAGAATTTGCTGTTCAAAGAAGAAAATCAGGATTGTCGATTGTTGAATCTGCATTGGAAGGTGCAAAAGCGAGATTGAGACCCATTATCATGACCTCATTGGCTTTCATTGTGGGAATGGTTCCGCTGATGCTTTCAGCAGGAGGGATGGCTTCAGGAAATAAGTCTATCAGCGTAAGTGCGGCGATGGGAATGTTTAGCGGAGTAGTGTTAGGAATTTTTGTGATTCCTATATTATATATGTTGTTTCAGTTTCTTGATGAAAAAATTTCTTAAAAAAAGCTTCTGTATCACAAAATCAACTTTCAAATGAAAATATCTAATATTAAATCAATTTTCCTTGCAGGAGCTACCGTCTCTTTTATGATGTCATGCTCGGTGGGAAAAACCTATACCCAACCAGATCTTGAAATTCCTGAAAATTATAATCAACAGGTAAAAGTAACGGGTGACAGCATCATCTTACCTTGGAAAACATTTTTTAAAGATCCAAAACTGATTGGTTTAATTGAAAAAGCTTTAACCAGAAATAATGAGATCCACATGGCATTGAAAAATATTGAGCAATTGGATCTGGCATATAAGCAGGCGAAGAACACGTTGATGCCCACCGTAGATTTCAGCGCGGGCGCTAACAGAAGTTGGGCTTCCAAAAACAGTTTAAACGGTTCTTTGAATGAGCAGTTTACCGGGAATAAATATCTGGATGATTTCAGTGCAGGTCTGAGGCTTTCCTGGGAAGTAGATATTTGGGGCAAAGCTAAAAAGCAGAAAGAATCTGCTGCTGCAGACTATTTTGCTCAAAAAGAAAATGTAAACGCCATCCAAAGCAGGATTATTGTTCAGGTCGCACAGGCTTACTATAATCTCATGAGCCTTGATGAACAGTTAAGAATTGCCAGGCAGAATATTGAGCTTAGTGACAAAACACTGCAGATGATGAAGCTTCAGTATACGGCAGGACAGATTAATTCATTAGCGATTCAGCAATCGGAAGCGCAAAAGAAAACGGCAGAACTTCTCGTTCCTCTGGCGCAGCAAAATATTTCCGTGCAGGAAAATGCGCTGAGTATTCTTTGCGGAGAGTATCCTGCGTATGTTGAAAGATCAGAAGGCATCACCCGTAGGATCTCCGAAAATTCTCTGACAGCGGAAGTTCCTGCAAAATTACTTAGCCGGAGACCGGATCTGAAAGCTGCAGAATTGAATGTTATTAGTCTGAATGCGAAAACTGGACTCGCAAAAGCAGCGATGTATCCGAGTATCAGCCTGTCACCACAAATTGGAGTCAATTCATTTAAGGTCAATACATGGTTCGACCTTCCCGGTTCTCTTACCAAAACGCTTGCGGCCAATTTGGCGATGCCGATTTTACAGAAAAGACAATTGAAAACAGCGTATCAGACAGCGATTATTGAACAGGAAAAGGCCGTGATTACTTTTAAGCAGACGATGATGACCGCTGTGGGGGAAGTTTCTGATGCAATGGCCAAATCCAAAGGAAGTACAGAGAGATTAGCTTTGTTACATGAACGGACACAAATTCTCGAAAAAGGAATAACAGATGCTTTAAAATTATATAAAAGTGGGATGGCAACTTATCTAGAAGTCATCACTGCACAGAACAATAAGCTTCAAAATGATTTGGAACAAAACAGCGTCATTTTGGAAAAATTAAATGCGGAAGTTGAACTCTATCGGGCGTTGGGCGGAGGAATTCAATAAAAAATTAAAGAAAACTCATTATATTTTTCATCATTTTTAATCTGAAAAGTTCGTTTTATTAATAAAACGAACTTTATTTTTTAATAAAAATTAAAATTATAAATAATTCAATTAAATTAGAATTATTATTTTTAATCCTAACAAAATCAAATAAATAAGCTAGGGAATGATTTATTCAATAAATTCCGTTTATATTAATGAAATATTAAATTATATTTTTATTTTAATATTTTTTTGAAAATTAATTTGAAATAAAATAATTATTCCTATCTTAGTGATGTATTAATCACATAAAAAAAAGTCATGAAAAACTTCAAAAAATTAGACAGAAATGAGTTGAAAACTATTTCAGGAAACGGATTACTTGATCCAATCGGTGGTTTAGTTGGTGGTCTTGTAGGGGCTATCGGCGGTGCCGTAGGTGGAGTAGTAGGTGTAGTTGGCGGTGCTGTCGGCGGTGTAGTAGGTGCTGTAGGTGGTGCCGTTGGAGGGGTAGGTACAGTAGTAGAAGGTACACTTTGCCAGGTACAGTGCGTTGTAGGAGGAGTAGTTCAAATTAAACTTCTTTCTTGCGGCTCTGCTTGCTAATTAAATAACAAGTAAAGTAAAGGTGTAACCGCTCTGAAAAGAGCGGTTTTTTTATCAACTAAGGAACGGTGCCTGTACTTTGAATATCGGATGTTTATGAATTGTAAATCTATAAAGATTTAATACAATTTTTAAAGAAAAATATTTCAAAATAATATAATTATTCATATCTTAGTGATGTATTAATCATTAAAAAAAAAGTCATGAAAAATTTCAAAAAACTAGACAGAAATGAGCTAAAAACAATTACTGGAGATGGTCTGCTTGACGGTCTTGGAGGGCTTATAGGCGGTATCGGTGGTGCCGTGGGCGGCGCTATCGGAGGAGTTGGTGGTGTTGTTGGCGACCTTGTAGGAGGTGTTGTAGGTACTGTAGGCGGTGTTGTAACGGGTGTTGGCGGCGTATTGGAAGGAACATTGTGTAATGTACAGTGTGTCGTAAACGGAGTCATCCAAATCAAGCTTTTGAATTGTAACGCTTCTTGCTAATCCAGCAGACATAGTAAATAACAGCCGTTCTTTTAGAGCGGTTTTTTTATGTTTGGCATAATAAAATTTTTTACATGATTATGTGATCAAGCGCAAAACTTGGGGACTAAGCAAAAAGGTTAACTCATCAGAACGTTTTTTGTTACTCTCGCAGATTTTGCAAATGATGCAGATTTTTTCCTTACACTTTACATATTGAACACCAGGGCTCTACAAGTTTTTTGACAACTCCCCATTTTTAATTCTCACCAAACCTTTCTACCTATAAAAGACCGCAAAGGTTAAACAAAGAAAATCAACGATACCATCTGTGGAAAATCTATGCGATCTGTAGGAAATAAAAATATTCGAGTATCCGTGGCGATAATATGCAGCCCTCAATTTTATCTTTGATAAAATCCTTGCGTCTTAAAAACATAAAGTATTAAAAAATATCTTTGCGGCTTTGCGAAAAACCAACAAATAGAGAAGGATCTGTGGGGAATAAAAATATTCGTGCATTCGTGGCAAAAAAATATCTAAAGAATTTCTCCCCAAGTTTTTAAACCGATCCTGATTATGGATCAGTTTAAAAAGTGGGAACACAGTAAAAGATCGGAGGATTTGAGTCGAAATTTTTATTTTTTGCTATCCAGGATTTTGCATATGATGAAGATTTTCCCTCAAGATTTAAACATTGAACACGAAATGTCAAGTTTTCTGATAATTAACCGTCTTAAGTCTTACCAAGCCTTGGTACTTATGAGAGAACACAAAGATTATGAAGAAAAATATCAGCAGCAGTTGTCAAAATCGGTGACCTTTGTGGAGATAGAAATATTGGTGCATCTTTGGTAAAAAATATACCTAAACGATTTCTCCCCAAATGGTAGACCTGACCCATGATTATCTATTTTTAGATGAGGTATATCGAGAACAAAACCTGATGGTTAATAATGTGTAAAAATCTATCTTTTGAATTCATTTTAAAATAAGTGCTGTCACATAATCCGGGGATTATTTTTCAGGATTTTGGAGCTCCTCCACAGAAATACAAACAGTTTTCAGAGTGTAATTATGTCATTTTTGCTAAGATAAGAAAGCAATTGTTTCTTATATTCTGCTACTAACAGTTTTATTGTTTTTTGATTCTAAGTTTATAAATTTGCTTTTTCTTAATAAATGATTATCTTTCATTTTTGCTATATATGAAAATCAATACGATAAAATTATTGTTCCTGCTCAGTTCTTTTGCAGTAGTCGGAAACTCATGCTCCGTACAAAATAATGCGGTAAAAGGATCAACACCGGACAAAAATAAAACGGTACCGGTTCGCAATTCAGCGCCAAAACCTCCCGTTGCTACCATAAAACCTAATGTTCCGCCAAAGGAAGAAGAAGTTTTCAGAACCCATCTTCCGGAGATCAGGAGAGAGTTTCGCGGCGCATGGATCGCCAGTGTGGCCAATATCAATTGGCCGTCAAGAAATAATTTGACGGTTGATCAGCAAAAAGCGGAGGCAATTTCTATGTTGGATATGTTGAGAGATAATAATTTCAACGCGGTTATTTTTCAGGTGAGACCATCGGCAGATGCTTTATATACCAGTAATATTGAGCCTTGGTCTTACTTTTTGACCGGCGAAACGGGAAGAGCTCCCTATCCAAATTACGATCCGCTGCAGTTTTGGATCGAAGAGGCTCACAAGAGAGGACTGGAACTTCACGTCTGGTTAAATCCTTACCGTGCCCATCATACCAACGGTGGCTCCCCCAACAGTTTATCGATGGCGAATAAGCTATCGGATATCGTGGTAAGGCTAAAGAACGGAATGTATTGGTTTGATCCTGCCAATCCTAAAACACAAGGTCACGTTTCGAATGTCGTGAAGGATATTGTGAAGAGATATGATATTGATGCGGTGCATTTTGATGATTATTTTTATCCTTATGCGACGTATAATAAAGGGGCAGATTTCCCGGATAATGCCACCTGGAATGAATATGTAAGAAATGGCGGAACTTTAACAAGAGCAGACTGGAGAAGAGAAAACGTAAATAAATTTGTTGAAAGAATATATAAAGAAATTCATGCAGAGAAAAGCTATGTGAGATTCGGGATCAGTCCCTTTGGAATCTGGAAACCGGGTTATCCGGCTGGTGTTGTGGGATCTTCTCAATATGACGAATTGTATGCAGATGCCAAATTATGGCTGAATAAAGGTTGGGTGGATTATTTCTCACCTCAATTATACTGGCCGATAGAGTCTAAGGGACAACCTTTTGAAGGATTATTGAGCTGGTGGAAATCTGAAAACACAATGAACCGTCACCTTTGGCCAGGATTAAATACGGTTGAGATTAAAACGTCTGACCGCCCAACAGAAATTAAGAATCAGATTGAAATTTCAAGGCAGGTGCTAGGAAAAGATGCAGGTGAAGTACATTGGAGTATTGCTGGTTTAACGAAAAATGCAAATATGCTTCCTACCTTGAAAAACGGTCCGTACAAAGAAAAAGCGTTGGTTCCGAAAACTTCTTGGCTGAAAGCAACACCTTTGCAGACTCCGACAGTTTTTACCAATGATAACGGAAATTTTGTACAGGTAAGCTGGAGCAACAAAAATATAAAAGATGTTTTCCAATGGGTGCTTTTCACACAATATAACGGCGTTTGGGAAACCGAAATTTTAACTTTAGATACGCTTTCAAAAGAAGTTCCAAAATCTAAAGATGGCAAAAAACTGAATGGGGTAGCCATTAAAGCAGTCGACAGATTAGGAAACGAAAGTGATTATCTTGCGAAAAAAATTAAGTAAAATTTAGAATTTTATTCAATATAAAAACCGGTTCATAAGAGCCGGTTTGTTTTTTTTAATGAATTGATTGTTGTAGTAATGTGAAAATTTCAACTTCACTACTTGAATCTTTTTACTTTTTACTTCCTTTAATTAGCGTTTGCACAATCTAAATCCGGACATAAAAATGACTGAATATCGGTGAGATTCAGCAGCCCGGAATCTGCCAAAGAGCAAAGAAGTTTGCAGACAGGATCTAATAATCCGTTTCCTGAAACTGTTTTCATTTCGTTTCTGTTGAGTTTTTTTACATTTTTCATGATTATTATTTTTGACTTGATTAATACTGTTTAAAAATAACAATAATTAATTTAAAGTAAACCAGTTGTTTATGGATTTAAAACCGCTCACAAAAAATTCTCCTCCAGAGGAGGGGTGGCAAAAATTTGCAAGAATTTTTGTCGGGGTGGTTCATGTAGATAAATGATAAATAATCAATGGTAATTAGTCAAATGTACTTCATAATTAAACTTTTTAATTTCAAACTCTGAAAATATTTCCCAATACTTAAACGACAACATTGCTAGCCCCGATTGCAGCGGCATCCTTTTTTGTTGCGGCTGGAGCAAAGCGGAAGCCGTAATGAAAAAGATATAGCGGAAAGCGGGATTAAACTCATAAAAAATTTAAACAAGTCAATGAATAAAAAAAAAGCATTCAGAATAGCAAAAGAAGTTTAGAATAACTATAAATTATTAACTTAAAATAAAGTAATTCAATAAATTATAAATTTATATTCTCTGATTTGATTTAAATTGAAAACTTCTCGGAACCATTTTTGTATCGTATTCATTAATCACAACTAAAAATATACATTATGAATACTAAAAGACTTTCCGAGACTATCGAAAAAGCATTGAGCGACCAAATGAACAAAGAAATTCATGCTTCACACGTTTTTTTATCGTACGGAATCTGGGCGGATGATAAAGGATATCAGGGAATTGCTAATTTTTTGTATAGACATGCTCAGGAGGAAAGAAATCATTCAATTAAGTTTATGGAATATGTGTTAAACCGCGGTGGAAAGCCTAAAGTTGATACGATTCCCGCGCCGCCTGCAGATCCTAAAAATTTAACGGAGTGTTTCGATGGCGTTTTTAAACATGAAGTAGATAACACAACGGCAATTTATAGAATTGTAGATCTTTCATTAGAGGAAAAAGACTGGGCAACATGGAATTTCATGCAGTGGTTTGTTCAGGAACAAATTGAAGAGGAAACACTGGCTCAGAACCTGATCGATAAATTGAAAATAGCAGGTGGAGACAGAGCTACGGACGAATCTCTGTTTACTTTAGATAAAACTTTACAAAGCGCACCGAATGGTGTTCCTTTGGCTCAGGAAGCTACAGGAGATAATCCATAAAAACCGTTTGGTGAAATTTAAATTATTGAAAATCTGTCAGAATACTGGCAGATTTTTTTGATTTTTAATAGTCTTGATTACTGTTTCCCATAAAGTCTGATGGTGTAGATTGGCTATATTTGTAAAAATAATAACTATGAGAAAAATATTTTTACTGATTGTATTGCTATTAGCTAATTTTGCTTTTTCGCAAGAATTTATATTAACAGAGGCAAATTATAAATTAAAGGAAGATAATACTAAGAATTATGTTGTGATTGATTTTCAGGGACATAAAAAAGAGTATCTTTTTAAAATTGTAAAAGAGAATGTTAATAAGCTATATAAAGAGTTGTTGAATGAGCAATATGTAGAGTTAGAAAATGAGCAAATTGTTTTAAATATTATGAGCCAAACATCTAGAACTATTTTTATTAATAGAGAAGGTCCTAATGTTTGGAGGGTTGTAAACAGATATGAGATCAATTTTAAAGATGGTAAAATTATGATCAGGCCTAGTTTTGTAAATTTAAGAAATACAGATAACAATAATGTGGCAACAATTGGAAATTTTTTTAATAGTAGAGGGATTGTTCGATTTCAAAATGCTGTCATGTTTGCGGAAGCATTTACAAATACTTTTATAAAAAATTTCAAAAAAGATTTGGTTGAAAATAAAAATAATGATTGGTAATGTGGATATTGTATTTACTTTATAATGAAAGTATATAAACGATTTTTAAATTAACGAATTGAAAATCTGTCAGAATACTGGCAGATTTTTTTATTATGAATCTCCCTTTAAAATCACTATCTTTGCACGCTGAAAGTTTAAGGTTTAAGAATTCAAAATGTAAAGTTGAATTTTATTAAACTGAGAACATTAAACATAAAACTTAGAATTTTACAATATGAAATGTGGAATCGTAGGCTTACCAAATGTAGGTAAATCAACTCTTTTTAACTGTTTGAGCAACGCAAAAGCTCAGTCAGCCAATTATCCTTTCTGTACAATCGAGCCGAATTTGGGAACAGTTTCTGTACCGGATCACAGATTGTTTGAACTGGAAAAATTAGTAAAACCGGAGAGAGTTTTGCCGGCGGTTGTAGAGATCGTAGATATTGCGGGTCTTGTAAAAGGAGCGAGCAAAGGAGAAGGTTTAGGAAATCAGTTTCTTGCTAACATCCGTGAGTGTGAGGCTATTATCCATGTTTTGAGATGTTTTGATAACGGAAATATCATTCACGTAGAAGGTTCGGTAGATCCTTTAAGAGATAAAGAAATTATTGATATTGAACTTCAATTAAAAGATTTGGAAACTGTTGGAAAAGCAGTGGAGAAAGCGAAAAAGTTCATCAAATCCGGAAAAAAAGAAGATATTTTGACGTATGAAACGCTTCAGAATCTTCAGAAATTCTTAGAAGATGGTAAAAATGCTAGAGAATTCGCAACGGATGATTTTGCTAAATCTGTAATAGGAGAAGTTCAGTTGCTGACAAATAAGCCTGTTCTTTACGTTTGTAATGTGGATGAAAATTCAATTAAAAACGGAAACGAATGGATCGGGAAGATCGAGGAAATGGCAAAAGGTGAAGGCGCTGAAGTGGTCGTTTTAGCTGCTCAGATTGAAGCCGATATCAACGAACTTGAAACTTTCGAAGAAAGAGAAATTTTCCTTGAAGAGCTTGGTCTTACGGAGCCGGGTGTAAACCGTTTGATCAGAAAGGCTTACGATTTATTGAAGCTTCAGACGTATTTTACAGCTGGTGTTAAAGAAGTGAGAGCTTGGACAATCGGACAAGGTTGGACGGCGCCTCAGGCTGCTGGAGTAATCCACACAGATTTTGAAAAAGGGTTCATTCGTGCAGAAGTTATCAAGTTTGATGATTATATGACGTATGGTTCTGAAGTAAAGATCAAAGAAGCAGGAAAACTTTCTGTAGAAGGTAAAGAATATATCGTGAAAGATGGCGACATCATGCACTTTAGATTCAACGTATAAGAAATATTAAAGTTAGTTATAAATGAAAAACGCTTCCGATGTATTTTGGGAGCGTTTTTTGCTTAAAAAATACCATTAGGGTTAATGAATGGTATTCTTTTTTTTTTTTTTTAATATTATTACTCGATAGGGTTTATTTGTGGCCTGCATTCCAATTGTGCGCATCCGATCGAGATAATTTTACATCCGCCGGTTTGAGGATCGATACAGTCTCTCAAGCCTCCGGTAATAACTCTTAATTCTTTTTTGTTAAGCTTTTTGCCTTGTGGTAAGTTGTGATTTTTCATGTTTTTTGATTTTGTGAATTATTAATTTTGTTGTTTAAAATCCGAGTTATTAAGGAAAAACTGGATCAGAATATTTAGTCATTCCTTAAAAACCAAGTAATATTTTGATTATCAGTTTTATGCACTTATATTTCGTAAAAAATCGTTGTAAAAAATTGCAATAAATTGTATTTTTAGGATATAAAAAGTGGCAAAATGTTAGGCAAAATAAGAGAGGATTTACAGCAGAATTTATTCAAGACCAGGCTTACGGAGCTTATTAATATGGAGCATCCGGTGGTAAAATTAGCTGGGGAGATTTCCTGGGATAAAATGGAGTCAGAGTTTGAGAAATTATTTTCAGAAAACGGAAGACCTTCTATTGCTATCCGTAAAATAGCAGGAATGCTTTTGCTCAAGGAAATGTTTAAAGAAAGTGATGAAAGTGTAATAGAGAGATGGATTGAGAATGCGTATTGGCAATATTTTACCGGAGAAACCTTTTTCCAGACAGAGCAGCCTTTCGATCCGAGCAATTTTGTACACTTCAGAAAAAGAATTGGAGATAAGGGTTTGGAATTTCTTTTGGGACAAAGCGTTTCTCTCCATCCCAAAGCCAAAACAGAAGATGAAGTTCAGGTAGATACGACGGTTCAGGAGAAGAACATTACCTTTCCTACCGATGCCAAATTAGCAAAAAAAGTAATCGACAATTGTAGAAAAATAGCAGAAAAAGAGAGCGTTGTACAAAGACAAAGCTACAGAAGAGTGAGCAAACAATTATTGCGGGACGCTTTTTTTGGACATCATCCCAGAAGACAGAAGAAGGCAAAAATGGCGAGGAAAAAGCTCAGGACGATTGGTAAAAGAGTTCTTCGGGAATTGGAAAGAAAACTTCCTAAAGATGTTTTGAAAGGCTACGAAGACGTTTTTAAAATTTACCTTAAAGCACTCACCCAAGAACGTACCACGAAAGATAAAATTTACAGTCTTCACGAGCCACAAGTTGCGTGTATTGCGAAAGGAAAATCGGGAAAAGCATACGAGTTTGGGACAAAAGTAGCAGTAGTAAGAGGTCGGAAAACAGGGATCATCAGCTCGGTAAAGAGATTTTCTGGCAATCCTCACGATAGTAAAACTCTTGAAGAATCATTGGCACAGAGTGAGAGGGTAAGAAAATCCGTTGGCGGAACAAGACCTACGAAAGCCACTACAGACAGAGGATTTAAAGGAATCAAAGAAGTGGAAGGAACAGCAATTTTGCTTCCCGCAAAAAAAGAAAAAACAAAATATGGGCAACAAGTAGCCAGATTAAGATTCCGGGCAAGAGCAGCCATAGAACCTTGTATCTCTCATTTAAAAAGAAACCACTCCTTAGGATTAAACTTCCTGAAAGGAGTGGCTGGAGATATTAATAATGCATTATTAGCAGGGATTGGATACAATTTGAAGATGAGATTGAATCAAATCAAACAACAAATTCTTCTTTGGCTCGAACTTGTTCTCCGAATCTTTTTAGGCAAATATAATTTTCAAAGTCAAAAAACAGCTTTTTAAGGAGCGACTATTTACATTGAGCCTCGGCACATTGTCTGCCATAAGAGGTACATTCTCCTGTAAAAGCATCCCAACACATCTGAAGTCTGCCTTTGATGGTTTTTAATTCTTTTTTGTTAAGCTTTTTGTCTTTTTGTAAATTTTGATTTTTCATAGTTGTAATTTTATGATTTATTTAAATTATGGTAAAATAGGGTATACACATTGGAATTCTGCACATCGTTTTCCATACGCGATACATTCGCCTGAATCTTTGTCGTAGCACATTTGAAGTCCACCTGAGATTACTCTTAATTGTTTTTTGTTTAATTTTTTACCTTTTTGTAAATTTTGGTTTTTCATAACTGTTGATTTTTAATGATTTAGTTTGATCTTAATTGCTAAAGTGGTCTGCATACCTTTTGTGCACAGCTTATTGAGATTTGTGTACAGGCTCTGTAATCATCTGGCGGATAGAATTCACATGGTGGATCGGTACAGATTACAGACTGCATGCAGTCTAATAATCCGCCAGCGATTGTTTTCAATTGCTTTTTGTTAAGTTTCTTTCCTTTTGTTAAAAGTAAATCTTTCATAGTATTTGATTTTTAGTATTTTAGCTTAAAACTAAGATAAGAAAAATATTAATGGTAAATCACTAATTATAGAAAAATTTTCAATAGTCAGAATAAATAATGTATTTATTATCATGTGTCTATAAGTTTGTATATTTGAATTTTACAAATGTTCAATTATGGAAAAGATAGCTCATACTTCTTTGGAAGATTTTTATCGGGAAATGACGGCGAAGCTGGGAAAAGATCTGGAGAGTATTTTTCCGAAAGGGCTTCATAAAGATATTGGGCATTTTAATGTTTTCGATATTGCTCAAACGATTGAGAAAATACGAATGACTTCCGAAATGCCTTATAACAGAAGAAGATATTTTAAGATAAGCTTAATAAGAGGCAGAAACAGAGCAGAATATGCAGATAAAGTGATTTCAATAACGAAAAATGCCCTTCTTTTTGCGACTCCGAAAGTTCCTTATCACTGGGTTCCGGAAGATCCTAATCAGTCGGGGAGTTTTTGCGTGTTTACAGAAGATTTTTTCATTAAAGATAAGTCTCACAGCACACTCGAAAGTTTACCTATTTTTCAACCGGGAAATGTTCCGATTTTTGAAATTGATGATGAGCTGGCAGATGAGATCGAGCAGTTGTATTTTAAAATGAAAAAAGAAATAGAATCGGATTATATTTTTAAATACGATTTGATTCGGAATTATGTGCTTGAACTTATTCATTATGGTCAGAAATTACAGCCTGCCTCGAAATTATCGACCTCGAATGACGCTTCGCTGCGTGTTGTTTCTTTGTTCATCGAATTATTGGAAAGGCAGTTTCCTATAGAATCTTCAGAACAGAGATTGCAATTGAAAACAGCAAAGGATTACGCCGATCGATTGGCTGTTCACGTTAATTATTTAAATAAAAAACTAAAAGAAAGCACTGGAAAAACCACAACCGAATTCATTGCTGATCGATTAATTCAGGAAGCAAAAATATTATTAAAACAAACAAAATGGACGGTTTCTGAGATTTCTTACGCCCTAGGTTTTGAAGAAATTGCGCACTTTTCTAACTTTTTTAAAAAGAAAACAACGATTACGCCTTTAGAATTTCGCACCTGATTTGAATTTTGCAAATTTCAGATTGATTCAAGCAAACATCTGCTTTCAAAAATACGCCAACTTTGTATCATTAAATAACATAATAAAATGAGCACAAGAACAAAAATCGCATTAATAACCGGTGGAAGCCGTGGTTTAGGAAAAAATTCAGCTATTAAAACGGCACAAAAAGGGCTTGATATTATCATCACCTACAGAAGCAATAAAGAAGAAGCTGAGGCAGTGGTAAAAGAAATTCAGGCTTTGGGACAAAAAGCAATTGCATATCAGTTAGATACTAAAGATCTTAAAAGTTTTGATGCTTTTGTGAAAACAGTAGGAGATCATCTGGAAGAAAATACGGGAAGCAGAAATATCGATTTCTTGGTAAATAACGCGGGAACGGCTTTGTATTCGCCAATTCCTGATGTTACGGAAGAACAGTTGGATGATATGGTAGATATTCATTTCAAAGGGGTATTTTTCTTAACGCAGAAGTTTTTACCTTTCATCAACAGCGACGGAGGAATTATCAACATTTCTTCAGGGTTGGCAAGATTTGCAGTTCCGGGATCTTCGGTTTACGGTTCTATGAAAGCGGCGATCGACATGCTGACGAAATATCAGGCAAAAGAATTGGGAGCGAGAAAAATCAAGTCAAATGTGGTGGCGCCGGGAGCAATTGAAACCGATTTCGGGGGCGGAAGAACAAGAGATGATGAGCATGTAAATGCGATGGTTGCAGGAAATACGGCTTTAGGAAGAGTGGGCGTTCCTGATGACATCGGTGGAGTGGTAGCTTTCCTTTGTACAGAAGATGCACGTTGGATCAACGGACAGAGAATTGAAGCTTCTGGCGGAATGTTTTTATAAAAATATTCACGCTATAAATAAAAAGCAGTAGAAATTCTACTGCTTTTATTCTATAATTTAGATAAATTTTCAATGGCTTTTTCCAGTGTTTCCTGCTTCTTCGCAAAACATAAACGAATCACATTTTCATTCAGTTTATTTTTATAAAACGATGAAAAAGGTACGCTTGCCACTTTGTGGTTGATGGTCAGGTCGCTGGCAAAATCAAAATCATTTTTATCTGAAATTTTATCATATTTCAAAGCCTGAAAATAAGTTCCTTCGCAATCCAGCAATTCAAACGAAGTATTAGCAAGTCCTTTTCTTAAAAAATCTCTTTTTTCCTGAAAAAATTGATTCAACTGATTATAATGTTCATCATTTTTCATGTATTCTGCCAAAGCCAGCTGAATAGGCGTGTTCACCGAAAAAACATTGAACTGATGGATTTTCCGGAATTCATCGGTTAAAACTTTTGGTGCTGCGCAATATCCGACCTTCCAGCCCGTCACGTGAAATAATTTTCCAAAAGATGCCACTAAAAGACTTCTTTCCTTTAATTCCGGATATTTACAGATGCTTAAATGTTGCTTTCCGTCAAAAACAATATTTTCGTAGACTTCATCACTTAAAATCAGAATTGAAGTTCCCTTTACAATATTGATCAATTCCTGAATATCATTCTCCTTTAAAATTCTTCCTGAAGGATTATTCGGATTGTTCAGAATAATCATTTTGGTTTTTTCAGTCACCAAGCTTTTAACCAGATTCCAATCTATTTCATAATCGGGCGCTTTCATTTCAAAACGTTTTATAATTCCTCCGAAAAGTTCCACGGTCGGTTCGTAGCAGTCATAAGCGGGTTCAAAAATAATCACTTCATCATCTTTTTTTACAAAAGTGGCAATGGCTGTAAAGATGGCCTGAGTTCCGCCGGCTGTCACCGTAATTTCAGAATCCGGATGATATATTGCCTGATGCGAATTTTCAATCTTTCGGGCAATTTCTTCTTTTAAACCAATCATTCCACCCATTGGAGCATATTGATTGAAGCCTTTTTTGATGAAATGATCAACATGGTTCAACAGCTCAGAATCCGGCATAAAATCGGGGAACCCTTGCGATAGATTGATGGCCTCATTTTCATTGGCAAGTTGTGTCATCTGGCTGAAAATAGTGGTACCCACATTGGAAAGTTTGGATAAAGGAAGTTGTATCATGTAACTGAAATTTTTTAAAACATCCTCGAATTTACTGAAAAAATTAAAGTGTTTAGTGCTAAATTTAAATTAAATCGGAAAGTAAAGTGTTAACTCAATGGAAATGAAACAAAATCTTAAAAAGAAATTTATTAAATGATAATTTGAGGTAATGAAATAAAGTCTTCTTCACCTGACGATTGATTATACTCATAAGATAATAAAAATGAGAAAAAGAGGGGTTAAAATTCGGATAATTTTATTCATTTTCGTATTTTTGTATGTTTGCTGAAAATACATATGTCACAAGAAATAAATCCAACCTATTCAGAAGATAATATAAGAACCCTCGATTGGCAGGAGCACATTCGTCTGCGTCCCGGTATGTATATCGGAAAGCTTGGCGATGGCTCGTCTGCAGATGACGGAATCTATATTTTGCTAAAGGAAATTCTGGACAACTCAATTGATGAGTTTAGAATGAGATCCGGGAAAAGAATCGAAATAAAACTGGACGAAGGTAAAGTTACTATTCGAGACTTTGGTCGTGGAATTCCTTTAGGAAAGGTGGTTGATGCTGTTTCCAAAATGAATACTGGGGGTAAGTATGACAGTAAAGCCTTCAAAAAATCAGTAGGTTTGAACGGGGTCGGTACGAAAGCGGTAAATGCCCTTTCTGATTATTTCCGTGTGCGTTCTTTCCGTGATGGAAGACTGAAAGTGGCAGAGTTTTCGCGAGGTATTATCACTGAAGATTTTGAGGAAAAAGAGACTTCAGACCGTAATGGTACTGAGATTTCATTTATTCCGGATGGGGAGATTTTTCTTCATTTTAAATTCAGAAAAGAGTATATCGAGAGAATGCTCCGTAATTATTCTTATCTGAATCCGGGCTTGAAAATTCTTTTCAACGGGGAAACTTTTTATTCTGAAAACGGTCTTAAAGATCTGTTGGAAGAAGAATTGGAAAGTGAAACGCTTTATCCAATCATTCACCTGAAAGACAGTGATATAGAAGTAGCAATTACCCACACCGATAAATCACAGACTGAAACCTATTTTTCTTTCGTAAACGGACAGAATACAACACAGGGAGGGACACATTTGAATGCTTTCCGTGAAGCGTATGTAAAAACAATCCGCGAGTTTTTTAATAAAAGTTTCGATGCTTCCGATGTTAGAAAATCGATTGTAGCAGCGGTTTCCATTAATGTGGAAGAACCTGTTTTCGAATCTCAGACGAAGACCAAGTTAGGTTCCAATGACGTAGGACCAAACGGACCAACGGTAAGAACTTTTATTATTGATTTCCTTAAAAGTAAATTAGACAACTTTTTACATAAGAATCCTGAAATTGCAGAAGCGATTCAGCGTAAAATTTTAATCTCGGAAAGAGAAAGAAAAGAGCTTTCAGGAATTCAGAAACTGGCGAGAGAAAGAGCAAAAAAAGTGTCTCTTCACAACAAAAAACTTCGTGATTGCAGACAGCATTACAACGACCAGAAAAATGAGAGAAAAGGGGAAACCCAAATCTTCATTACTGAGGGAGATTCTGCATCCGGATCTATCACAAAATCCAGAGATGTTGAAACCCAGGCGGTGTTTTCATTGAAAGGTAAGCCATTGAACTGTTATGGGTTAACCAAGAAAGTGGTCTATGAAAATGAAGAATTCAACTTGCTGCAGGCTGCTTTAAATATTGAAGAAAGCTTAGAGGATTTAAGGTACAATCAGGTAATTATCGCGACTGATGCGGACGTCGACGGAATGCATATTCGTCTGTTGATGATTACGTTCTTTCTGCAGTTTTTTCCGGATTTAATTAAAAACGGCCATCTTTATATCCTTCAGACCCCCTTATTCAGGGTGAGAAATAAGAAGGAAACGAGATATTGCTACTCAGAAATGGAAAGAGTAAAGGCGCTGAACGAATTGGGAAAAAATCCTGAAATCACCCGATTTAAAGGATTGGGAGAAATTTCGCCTGATGAGTTCAAACATTTCATTGGAAAAGATATCCGCCTTGAACCTGTAGTGGTGGGGAAAGATCAGACTATTGATCAGTTACTGGAGTTTTATATGGGGAAGAATACACCGGACAGGCAAACGTTTATTCTTGAAAATCTGGTAGTGGAAGATACTGATATTGATAATAAGGAACTGGCAGCAGAATTTTCGGAATAAGAGCCGAAGAATATGTACAAATAGATGGCAGGACAAAAACATAAACACAACAGGGTAGAAATAAAAAATTTATAATTTAAACACCAAAACTATGAGACTCAGTAACCGTAACAAAGCTTCGGTTTACAATTTTTTAAACACCATATTACTGATGATGCTCCTCGGGGGGATCGCAGTATTTTTGCTTGAAGAATTCAGATTTAATATTCTGGGTAAGGAAAGTTATTTTTTCCTTATTATTCCCATAGTTCTGATTCTGTTCTTTTATTTTAACGGCAGGCAGATCTTTGAATACGACAGCGATGGCGAAGCACTCAATTTTAAAAACAGAAATGTAATTCCTTTTTTGGATAAACCTCTGCATGATGAATTTCCAAAATATAAGCTGATAAGTTATGATATTATCAATGTTTTTTTTGTAAAGCGTCTGTATATTACCATCTCAAGTAAAAACAGCGGATCTACCATACTGAAGTATCAGATTTCCTATTTGACAAAAAAAGAAGTAAACGATTTAAAACTCTCTTTAAGTAAAGTAATAAAAACGAACAACGAGAGAAAGGGTTAAAAATTAAGTGATGACAGAAGAATACTCGCATGAAGGTGAGAGCCTGAAAAAAGTGTCCGGTCTTTATAAAGACTGGTTCCTTGATTATGCCTCTTATGTAATATTAGACAGGGCTATACCGTCTGTTTATGATGGTTTTAAACCCGTTCAGCGGAGAATTATGCATTCGATGCGTGAGCTGGAAGACGGACGTTACAATAAGGTGGCCAATATCGTAGGAAATACCATGAAATATCACCCCCACGGTGATGCTTCTATTACAGATGCCATGGTGGGAATCGGGCAAAAAGAGTTGCTGATTGATACTCAGGGAAATTGGGGTAATATTTATACCGGTGACTCTGCAGCTGCAGCGAGATATATAGAAGCAAGACTGACTTCTTTTGCGCTGGAAGTGGTTTTCAACCCGAAAACAACAGACTGGGCAAAGTCTTATGATGGCAGAAATAACGAGCCGATCGATCTTCCGGTAAAGTTCCCGTTGCTTTTGGCTCAGGGAGTTGAAGGAATCGGGGTTGGACTTTCCACCAAAATTCTTCCGCATAATTTTAATGAATTAATTAATGCTTCTGTTGCTCATTTAAAGGGCAAAAAGTTTGATTTATATCCAGATTTCCTTACGGCAGGTTTCCTTGATGTTTCCGAATATAATGACGGTCACAGAGGTGGAAAAGTAAGAGCAAGAGCGAGAATCACGCAGGTTGATAAACATACTTTGATGATCACAGAACTTCCTTTTTCAAAGAATACAGGAGATTTAATTGATTCTGTGTTGAAAGCCAATGAAAAAGGAAAAATTAAAATTAAGAAAATTGAAGATAATACTTCGGATAAAGTCGAAATTTTAATCCATCTTCCCAATGATTCTTCACCTGATAAAACCATTGATGCGCTATACGCATTTACCGATTGTCAGGTTACGATTTCACCGAATGCCTGCGTAATTGTCGGTGATAAGCCTATGTTCCTGAATGTTTCTGAAATTCTGAGAAGAAATACAGATCATACCGTTTCTTTGCTTAAAAAAGAGCTTGAAATTGAACTTCACGAGTTACAGGAAAGCTGGCATTTCTCTTCATTGGAAAGAATTTTCATTGAAAACAGAATTTACCACGATATTGAAGAGGTTAAAAGCTGGGAAGAGGTTCTGAAGACCATTGATTCTGGATTAAAACCTCATACGAAACATCTTTTAAGAGCGGTTACGGAAGAAGATATTTTAAAATTGACGGAAATCAGAATTAAGAGAATTTCGAGATTCGATTTAGATAAATTTAAAGAAAATATTGCTGCGCTTGAAGGTAAAATCGAGCAGGTAAAACATCATTTGGCGAATCTTATTCAGTATGCGATTGATTATTATTTAAATATTCAGAAAAAATACGGAAAAGACAGACAAAGAAAAACCGAACTTAGAATTTTTGATACGATTGATGCGACGAAAGTTGCGGTGGCTAACGAGAAATTCTACGCCAATTTTGAAGAAGGTTTTATTGGAACTTCTTTGAAAAAAGATCAGTATTTATTCGATTGTTCGGATATTGATGATATTATTACCTTCAGAAAAGACGGAAGCATGAAGGTGGTAAAAGTAGAAGCGAAAACGTTCATCGGAAAAGATATTCTTCACGTTGCCATTTGGAAGAAAAATGACAAAAGAACCGTCTACAACATGATCTATCGTGAAGGAACAAACGGTCCTTACTATATGAAACGTTTTTCGGTGACGGGGGTTACCAGAAATACGGATTATCCTTTGGCTTCCGATAAAAAAGGTTCGGAAACACTTTATTTTTCAGCAAATCCGAATGGTGAGGCAGAAACAGTGAGTGTTTTGCTAAAACCTAATCCACGCATCAGAAAAAATAAAATGGACATCGATTTCTCTGAACTGGCCATCAAAGGCCGTGATTCTAAAGGAAATCTGGTGACAAAATATGCGGTGAAAAAAGTAGACATGAAAGAAGAGGGTGTTTCTACTTTGGCACCGAGAAGAATCTGGTTTGATGATACCGTGAGAAGACTGAATGCAGATGCAAGAGGAACTTTACTGGGAAGCTTCAAAGGAGATGATAAAATATTGACAATCAATACTAACGGTGAAGCTAAACTGGTTTCTTTCGATCTTGGAAACCGTTTTGATGATGAGTATTTGGTACTTGAAAAATGGCGCCCGGATCAGGCGGTGACTTGTATTTATTATGATGGAGAAAAAGATATTTATTTCATTAAGAGATTCTTATTCGAAAATACGCCGAATGTACAGACCTTTATGCCGTCAGAACATTCCAAGTCATTTATAGAAAATGTTATTGTAGCAAATGGTGCTTCTGCAGAAATTATTTTCGCTAAAGATAAAGGAAAAGACCGCGATCCTGAAACGGTGGATATTGACGAGTTTATTACCGTAAAAGGCATTAAAGCCATTGGAAATCAGTTTACCAAGTTTAAGGTAAAGTCAATTAATATTACAATTCCTGAACCTGAAGAAGAAGAACCTGAAGTTTACGAAGAACCGGAACGTATTGAAGGTGAAGAAGATGGCGGAACGATTGGGGATTTATTTCAAAGTGATGAAACACCTGAAAATTAAATAATATTATGAATGTTTTAATATTAATTATAGCAATTACAGCTGTTATAAGCTTTATAGCTCCCAATGGCAGCAGCAATTTTGAAAAATATAAGTTCAGCGTTGGAGCGATCATGAACAGAAAGGAATACATTCGTTTGCTTTCTGCAGGATTTCTTCATGCGGATATTATGCACTTGGTGTTTAATATGCTTACTCTTTATTTCTTTGGACCAGTTGTTATTCAGGGATTTGGAAATTTAGGATTTTTGATTGTTTATTTCGGTTCCATTTTATTAGGGAATATATTTTCATTATTTCTTTATCAGAGACAGCCTTGGTACTCTGCAATTGGTGCAAGTGGAGGTGTTTCCGGGATTTTATTTGCTTCAATTGCAATGATCCCTAATTTGGAAATTTATATGTTTTTTATTCCTATTGGTATACCTGGATTTGTATTTGGCCTGTTGTACTTTAGCTACTCGGTTTATATGATGCTAAACCCTAATCAACATGACAATATCGGGCATGCAGCTCATTTGGGAGGCGCATTTTTCGGTTTAGTTTATGCGGTTGCTAATCAACCTGCAGCAGCAATAGAAAATTCAATTTATATAGGAATTATGGCGTTGCCTTTAATTTATTTAGGCTACCAGATTTTCGTTAAGAAAAAAATTAGATAATAAATACTTAATAGAAAAAATACTAACCAATGTCCTAGGCATTGGTTTTTTTGTGTTTTAATTTAAATAAAAAACCGCCCCAAAATCTGAGGCGGTAACGAATTTTAAATTAAATGAAGAAGATTATTTTTTTATAATTTTTTGTTGAATAATTCCTTTATTGGTTTTTATCTGTAGGAAATAAATTCCGCTCATCATTCCTTCCATACTGATGGTTTTTGCATTTCCTTTGATGTTTTTCACCATTTCTCCCATCGAATTGGTGATAATAATTTGCTCAATATCTTCTTTCCCCGAAGTAAAAATTGTAAAGAATGTTTCTACAGGATTGGGATGGATTCTAACCTTTTCCATAGAAGTTTCTTTGGTTGCTAAAACCATAGATGACGCATATTCGGTTTTAATATAGAACAGATTGGCAACGCTTCCTTTCGTGATCGAATGCGAACCTGCTGCTAAACTCGGAATATTTACGACTCCCGATGAAGCCGTGTAAGATACATTATTTACTTTAATGGTTCCGCTAAATGTTGGGTCAAAAACCAAAGTCAAAGCTGAAGAAGCTGTAGTTGTAAAATTAATCGCTGTTGATGACTCTATTTTTAATCTTTTGGTTAAAGTCAATCCATCATAACTTGCAGAACCGTCCGTTGAATTCATATTGGCAGAGGTAAAGCTGTAGAACGAACTGCTGAGATTGGAAGTTGTGAAGTTATGGACTTCATTTCCCTGAGGGTTAGAACCTGTAGGCGTCACAGAAATACTTCCCGTTGCCGAAACCGGATTTCCTGAACTTCCAGTTGTTGTAATGGTAAAATCAATATCAGCCGTCGGAATTCCTGAAACAGTAATGGTTTTGTTAGTTGAATTTTTCACGAAACTGATTCCCGAAGCCGGAAGTCCTGTCACATTAGCATCAGTCGCTGTTCCTCCCCAGGTAAAGATCATTGGAGAAATAGAGCTTCCTGAACTTACATTTTGCTCGTTGTTGGAAGCAATCGTTAATGTTTGAGAGCTTACCGGAGCTGATGTCTCGCCTTGAACCGATACAAGAGAAGAGGTGTAACCTTGTAAAACAGCCATTAAACCTGTATTTACGGCGTCCGAAGTATCATCATTTGCATTGCTGAAATTCCAGCTGATATCACCTCCGGAAACTCGTCCTGAGTATTGGGTCACTTTATCTTTTGCAGCGGTAGGGGAGTCCGGAACCAAAGAATTTACATACAGAGAAGCATCAGTATCGAAATTATTATAGTTTCCATTGCCCTGAAACGCTTTAATATTGGTTCCCAGCATCTCATTTCTCGAGGTAGCTACATACGCATCAAAATGACTTGCCGCGGAACTTGAATTGTAAGGAACAAAAGCATTCTGACCCATCATATAATTGTTGAAAGCTTTTACAACACCGCCATTTTCCCCAGAAAAAGTTCCTGTTGAACCATTGGCGATATCGGTTCCCTGTTTTGAGGTTAACATCGGATACTTACAGTTTCTGAAATAATTTCCTTCCACAAAAACGGATGAACCCATAGTGGAACCCACGCCATATTTTGAATTTCCGTCATAATAATTATTGTAGACGTGTGCTGAATAATACCTTACTCTCGGATGCCTGGAATCGGAATGATCAAACCAATTGTGATGATACGTAATGTACAGTCCGGAAGTCGTTCCTTCGCTTAATCCTAAAAGACAGCTTTTTCCATTATCCCAAAAGTGATTGTATGAAAATGTAACATACGTAGATTTTTTGGCATCCAAAGCTCCGTCTCCTTTTACCTGATCGGCATCACTACCTGGTTTTCCATAGAAAAGATCACAGTTATGTGCCCAGATATAGCTGTTGTTTTGCTGTAGGCTCAGGTTATCACCTTCTGCCGCATCAGTAAGCATAAAACCAAGGTTTCTCACTTCAATATTAGTGGCATTTTTAATCCTGATTCCCCATCCGTTGGCAACGGCATCAGATCCTACACCTTCCAAAGTAATCGAACTTGCGGCAATATTCTTATTTTCTACCACAATGTCACCATTTAATAAGTAATTGGGATCTGTAATATTTCCTATAAATCTTACGGCTAGAGGGCGGGTATCATTTCCTTTTTTGAATCCGTCAAGAATAGTTTGCAGACCTACACAAGGATTTGAATTGGCTCCCGTGACATTCAGAGAAACCGTATTTTTTGTATTTTGGGTGATGTAAATAACGACTGCATTTGCCTTTAAGGTTCCGTCATTATTATACGCTCCGGGAGTCCTGCCATTGCTGTGGGCAAATCCTGTTCTGTCCTGTGGTAGAACAGTAACAGAGTTGGAGAAAGCTGCTGTTCCTTCCACATTATTGGTTACAGGAACCACTTTTATGGTATAATTTCCTGGAGTTAATCCTAAAATATCGGCTCTGAAATAAGAACCGTAGCTTCTTATCAATTGGGTGTCAATAAGTTTGTTGGTAACGCCGCCGCCGGTATAATAAACTCTATAGCTATCGGCTCCGCTCACGGGAGTCCATTTTACATAAGCTGTTTCAAGCCAGCCTGTTGCCTGCGTAATCGTAACCTGCGCCTTCAGTAGTAGAATACCGAATAAAAGCACGAAAAAGGATAGTATTCTTTTCATGATTAGATAAAATTAGTTTAGTTTTTAAATTAATTTGATAAAATGTAATCGATTACACACAAATATATATAAATAATTAATATAGATCATTTTGATGTGAAATTTGTGTTAAATTTCTGTCTAAATTGCTTATATGAAAGAATTTGCAGTTCTTTAGCATAAATTTGTTAATCGTATAACCTATGATTTTTTATGTCATTAGCCCTTACCATTATGAATGTCAATTCATCGATTTGATAAATTTTATTATAAAAAGTTGACAAAATCAAAATGAATTTTTATTAATTTTAAAAACTTAACTTTTCAATTAAAAAAAATGAAAAAAAGAATATCCTTTAAAATGTTTCTAAAACCGGGTTGTGAAAAAGAATATGAAAAAAGACACCATGAAATCTGGCCTGAGTTAAAAGAATTGCTCAAAGATTCAGGAGTCGCGGATTATACGATCTATTGGGATAAAGATACCAATACCTTATTTGCCCATCAGGTTATTTCGGAAGGTGCCGGATCTCAGGATTTGGGAGAGTCTGAAATTGTAAAAAAGTGGTGGAATTACATGGCGGATCTCATGGAAACCAATCCGGATCATTCTCCCGTAAGTATTCCTCTGCAGGAAGTTTTTCATTTAGAGTAAAGGTGCGGAAAGGAAAAAGTAAAAGGTAAAATGGTTCAATTGGCTGAAATCCAAAATTTAAATAAAAATTTTGTAAGCAGAATCATTCAACATGTAAACCATTCGCGATAATACTGACAAAACAAACTTCCAGCATCCTCCTTCCGACCTCTAGACTGACAGATCTATTTTCTTCCAAAAACAAATCTGTCATTTTCAGACAAATCTTTTATTAAAGCAGCTTCTGAAAAATCGTGATATAACGTTAATGTTTCCGTACCTAATTTCTGATTGATTTCCAAGAATAATAATCCGTTTTTATTCAGATGTTTTGCGGAATCTTCGGCAATTTTTCTATAAAAGATCAATGTGTCAGAAGTAGGAGAGAAGAGCGCCATTTTGGGCTCAAATTCCTTGACAGAATCAGCTATTTCATGTTCTTCCTCAATTCCGATATAAGGAGGATTTGAAATAATGATATCAAAGTTTTCATTCAAATCATAATTCAGATAATCCGCATGGATAAAATTAATTTCCAACTGATGAAATGATGCATTTCTTTTAGCGGTTTCCAATGCTTTTTCTGAAAAGTCGATAGAAGTTACTTCGGAGTTAGGGAAATATTTTTTTAAAACTAAAGGAATAACGCCGCTTCCTGTTCCGATATCAAGAATTTTAAGGGGAGAACTTGGCGGCTTCAGAGCTTTTATTTTCTGTATTGCCAATTCTAACAATTCCTCTGTTTCAGGACGCGGAATCAATACATGTTCATCCACAAAAAATTTCATTCCGTAAAATTCTGTTTCACCTAAAATTTGCAAATAAGGTTTCCCCGTTTGTAATTCAGCAATAATATGATGAAATTTTCCTTCATTTTCAGGAGATATTTCCAGATCGGCCATTTGTCGTAACTGAAAAGTAGTTAATGCCAATATATTTTCTGCAAAAATCTGAAAGATAAATGCACTTTCAGATTCTGTATAGATTTCGGAAAGCTGTTTTGAAAAGTAATTATGAAGTTCTGAAAATGTCATTATCTTGTAAAAACCAGTTTAGTGTCGGTAGATTTTGCCTCGTCAATTCTGTATCCTTCGTAGTTGAAGGCTTTTACATCGTCTAAAGTCTGAGCATTGCTCTCTGCACAGAATCTTACGACCAGGCCTCGGGCATGTTTTGTGTACACAACGATGGTTTTCAGTTTTCCTTCTCTTAATTCATAAAAATCAAAATCAATAACCGTGTGATTCAGTTTTTTACGATCGATTACTTTAAAATATTCATTACTTCCCAAGTTAAGAAGAATTTCATTTTTCTTCATGTCAGAATTCAGCTGTTCTGTAATTCTTTCTCTCCAGAATTCATATAAGTTTTTGTACTCATCGAACTCGAAAGGTCTTCCCATTTCAAGTCGGTAAAGCATTACTTTGTCGGACGGTTTCAGCAAACCGTATAATCCTGACAACATTCTGTAATTTTTTTGAAGGTAATCTACTGCATTTTGATCTAATGTTTTTGCATTCAAACCTCTGTAAACCTCTCCCGTAAAGGCAAATAGCGCAGGAGCTGACTCTTTTGCGGTAGGTTTGGATTTCCAGTTTTGATTTCTTTCCCAGTTTTCATCCGCCAGTTTTGGCGAAATTTCCATGAGCTCAGAAAGATATTTGGGCGATTTTTCTTTTAAATAAGATTGTATGAATTCTGCTTGCTCAATGAATTTAGGAGTTGTTGTTTTCAACAGGTCTGTTGAATTCTCGACATTCATTAATTTCGCAGGAGATGTTACTATTTTCATGAAAAAAATAAAAAATTTTAAAATAATTGAGTGGGAATGGTGAATGATCAATAGTGAATCCTTCATATCGTCGGTCATTCACTTGTCAATATTGATATTTGATTTAAATAATCCCTTTTCCTTGTCGAATAATTTCAGGCTCGCCCGAAGTAAGATCTACAATGGTGGAAGCCATATTGTCTCCATATCCTGAATCGATCACGATATCAACCAGATGATCGTATTTTTCAGCAATCAATTCGGGATCTGTAGAATATTCTAATACCTCATCGTCGTCTTTAATCGATGTTGATGCAATAGGATGACCTAATTTTTCAACAATAAGCTGAGGAATCGGATGTTCCGGAACACGGATACCAATTGTTTTATGGCCTTTATACGCTAAAGGTAAACTTTTATTGGCTTCCAGAATAAAGGTAAACGGACCGGGAAGATGACTTTTCAAAAACCTGAAAATAGAGGTGTCGATAGGTCTTGTAAAATCCGAAAGGTGACTCAAATCGTTACAAATAATAGAAAATTGAGCTTTTTCCAACTTGATTTTTTTGATCTGTGCCAGTTTTTCCATGGCTTTTATATCAAAAATGTTACACCCTAATGCATAAACTGTGTCTGACGGATAAATAATTAATCCACCATTATTTAAAGTTTTAATAACCTCATTGATAAGGTTTTCCTGTGGGTTGTCAGGATAAATTCTGAGTATTTTTGCCATATCACAAAGATACGAATATTAAAATAGTTTTCATAAAAGTCCTTTATTTAAAAGAAAAATTAGGATTTATAAAAAAAAGTCGTACTTTTGCAATCCAATAACGCGGGATGGAGCAGTAGGTAGCTCGTCGGGCTCATAACCCGAAGGTCATCGGTTCGAGTCCGGTTCCCGCTACTAAGTAAGTGCTTTCGGTAAGCACTCTAAAAATACACCGCGGGATGGAGCAGTAGGTAGCTCGTTGGGCTCATAACCCAAAGGTCATCGGTTCGAGTCCGGTTCCCGCTACTAAGTTAAGTGCTTTCGGTAAGCACTCTAAAAATACACCGCGGGATGGAGCAGTAGGTAGCTCGTCGGGCTCATAACCCGAAGGTCATCGGTTCGAGTCCGGTTCCCGCTACTAAGCAAGTGCTTTCGGTAAGCACTCTAAAAATACACCGCGGGATGGAGCAGTAGGTAGCTCGTCGGGCTCATAACCCGAAGGTCATCGGTTCGAGTCCGGTTCCCGCTACTACATTAAGAGAATCATAGTTATGGTTCTCTTTTTTATTGTTTAAAAGCTCAGGCTCACCGAAGGTGAGCCTGAGTCTATTTTAATTCTATTGGATTATTTCCTTTTTTATTAATGTTTCGTTGAATATCAGCTTTATCTTTTGCTTGAAATGTTATTCCTTGACTTTCTACATTATTCACATAATTATTTTTTAGATTGTCCCTCGTCGCAAAATATTCTTTCCTCGAAATTTCTTTATAATTATTAAAAGATTCATCATAGAAAATAGGATAGTCTTTATTCGCTTGAACTTCTATTAAAGAAAAGTTGTATTGATTTTTAGCATCATATAATTGTATAATCATTCCTGGTAATCCTTTAAATTTATAAGGACCTTCCGAGATTGGAATTTCGGTTGTATACCAAGCGATCCATTCTCTGCCACCATAAGTAAGAGTGGCTTTATTACAATTATAAGTATCAATCTTCTTTTTTTCTTTAGAAAGTTTCCAATCAAAAGATGCTTTTTCATTATATTTCAGTCCAAATGAATATACTTTTTCATAAAAAGCAATATCATTATTTTCTTTATAAATAGAATATCTGAAAGCACTTTTAGGTAGTTTCATAAGGTTTCCCGCAGCAACTGCCAATCCCTGACCACTAGCTGCCATCATTCTGATATTTTGATAACCAAATTTATAATTAGTACTGACAAAGCAGGATTTATTTCCTAAAATTTGCAAATCAAAATCTTCTTGTTTACTACTTTCCGTGTTCGTCGAATCTGAAAAATAAGTTAACCGATAAGTGAAAATTTTCATATTTTCACTTTTAAGATTTTGTGCTTTAAAAGATGTAAAGCTTAAAAAGAAAATTAAAAAAAAGAGTAATCGCATATCATTAATAATTATCCACAAACATTTGCATCATTTTCCCAAACAGCTATTAGTATTTCTGCTGTGCTGTATCCACATGCAAAACTTGGCCATCCACAAGATAAAGTATAAGAGATACAATTAAATTGCTTTTGAGCTTCTAATTGATTTTTTTCCGAGGTTTCACTTTGTTCTGTTTGTGTTTTTTTTGATTCGTCGACTATGTTATTTTCAACATTCCCTTTTGCACTAATTGTGCCTGCAACTGCAAAAGCAGCTAATAAAATCATTTTTTTCATAATTGATTAGTTTGTTAAATTTTCGATTTTGATTGCAATCGATTGTAATAATACAAAATATATTTTTATCACTGCTTCGGGATTATAATTAATTTATGATTTATTTTTTATGTTAAATAGCTAGTTAAAGTATACATATTAAATTATAGTTCAATTACTGGCTCAATTTATGCACGTCTTTTACCACACCAAAAATCAAAAAATATGTATAAGAAAATTCTTGCAGGATTAGGCGGCGCAATTGCCTTGAACCTTTTACACGAAACCATTAGAAAAAACTTCGACAATGTTCCTGAAGTTAATAAAGTAGGCGAGGAAGCTTTAAATAAAGCGCTTGACAAAGTAGATATGAAAATCACTGATAAAGATCAGTTGTATGCTGCGACGTTAGCGGGAGATATTGTCAGCAACGGAATTTATTACGCAACCACGGCGACAAGTAGTTTTAATATGGCTTCAGGAGTTGCTGCCGGTTTGGGAGCAGTATTATTGCCACAGAAAATGGGACTAGATGATGCGCCTGTCGCAGAAAATAATCAGAAAAAAGCGATGACGGTTGCCTATTATCTTTTTGGAGCCATTGTCACAAAATTAATTTACGATAAAATAAAATAGAAATACCTTATCAATATTAAAACTAAAAGCCACAGATTTGTGGCTTTTTTTATCTCTTTTTTAAGGCAGAAGCTTTATGAACAGCGGTTTTTCCTGTTTTCTCGCTCATTACTTCATATTGAGGTTCTGTTTTATATGCTCTTCTTTGTCGATTCATAAAGATAAAATCCTGTGTATGAATTTTTATAATGATTCCGTGAGTTTGTCCATATCTGAATTTCCATTGTACATGATCTCCCTTTTTCAGCATAATTATAGTCTTTTGTTAGGAATATTTAATTTTAATCAAAAACAAAGCCGTTGATTTTTCAAAAAAAATCCCGCTTTAGAAAAGCAGGATCCTATGTTGTATTTACTTAAATTATTGTGCTAATTGACTGAAAGGTGTCAGTTTATTACCATCCGCCATCGACTGATCCATAAATTCTACCTTTTGTTGCCCTTTCATTCTTCCTGCCGCATCGCTAGCGTTGAAGTAAGCTTCACTTAGCTTGGTAGAGATCTCAGTTGGCTTAAATTCAAACTTTGTATCGCCCTCTACTCCTAAATATCCGTTCTTTTTAGTAAGGTTGGTGATATAATTATTATAATTGATCATTGTTCCTCTGAACATATTATTATGGTATTCCATGCATTTTTTAGCCTTTTTGGATGAGTTGTTCAGGATGCAGTTTTTCATATTATTTCTGTACAAAAACCACTCAGATTCCATTACTCCGTATTCTCTTGCCAAAGCTGCTTTTCCGTTGACAACGATATTGTTATCACCTTCTTTCGTAGCAATCGTCTGCAAATGTTGAATAACCAGTGGAACCGTCTTTTCTATTTTAGATTTTGTTTCTCCCAAAATGCTCAGATCTGCAGCAGGAGACTTTTTTTGAGCCGTCGTAACGTTAAAAATAAGGAGTAATAGTACAATAAATAAATTATATCTTTTCATGAGAAATTTTTAAGGCACTAAAATAAATATATTTTCTCAGTTTAAACCAATACATTTTAATTTTATTTAATAAAAATTAACAATTCGATAACATTAATTGGCTGTTGTTATAAAAATGATGATTTCAAAGTCATGATTTGTGTAATTTATGCCTAAATAAATTGTTACTGAATAAAAATCTTCAGCTTAATCTAAAAAGTTAATATTTTAAATTTTATTTATTTTGAGTAGCAAGATATTGTTGAAATTGGTCATTCAGCACTTCACATTCATGCTGAAGAATTCCTGATTCTATTTCAGGTTTTTTACCCCATTTAGGAATCGTTTCCGTTTCCAGTATCTTGAATTCAGACGTTTGTCCTCCAACGAGAGGAACAGAAGCACCGAATATAATTTTTTTAATTTGATGATGCCTGATCAGGTAAGAACACATAATGCAGGGCTCATGAGTTGAGAAAAGTGTGGCTTGATTTAAAACGTCTCGGTAACCATTTGTCAAAGCATCTTTCACTGCTAAAATTTCTGCATGCTGCGTAATATCTCCGGATGATTTGCCGGATTCAACGCCTCTGCCGATAATTTTATCTTCAAAAACCAATAAAGAACCAACGGGCGGGTTTCCGTTTTCTAATGCCTGTTTGCCTAATTCAATACATTCAAGCATATAATTATTGTACTCATTCATTGTTACTGTTTTACAGATCATAAAGAAAATAGGTTGATATTAATTATTGACATTTCCTCTGTTGAAACCAATCGTATTTCTATAAATTTGAGGTGAAATATCGGTCTTGTTTTTAAAAAGCCTGCTGAAATAATATTCGTCATCATATCCCAGTTCATAGGCAATCTCTTTAATCGTCTTATCGGTAAGGTACAATTCTCTTTTCGCTTCAATAATAATCCGTTCGGTAATCAGGTCAGAAAGGGTTTTATTAAAATGATTCTTCGTAATTCTCGCCAGCGAAGCCGGAGTTTGATTCAAAAGATCGGCATAATCACTTGCCGAATGTTTTATCCTGAAATTATCTTCAATAGCGTTTTTAAGATTCTGAATAATAAACTGTTGCTTGATATTCGTTGATTGTGAGTCCTGAAGCGATTGTTGTTCAAGTTTTATCCTCGTTGCCGTTACGAGCAAAATTTTCAGATAAGAAACCAAGACTTCATCTTTTCGGAAACCGTCTGCTTTTAATTCACTTGCAATTCCGTTGATGAGATTCAAAATAGAACTTTTGCTGAATTCATTCAGGCAAATAAAAGGTTGCTGGTAAACATTATTAAACAAAATACCGTTTGATGCAATTTCCTTATGATGGCGATAAATGCAGAAAAAATCATGATGAAACTGTATAGAAATTCCCATAATTGGTTTTTGAGAACACAGCATAAATGGCTGATAAGGATAAAACGCAAACATTGTATTTTCCTGAAACTGATAATCGCAAAGATCAACGGTTGCAGTTCCTTCACCGGAAGTAATTAATATTAAAGTGAAATAATTATTACGCTGAATATGATCAAAATAGCTATTGTTATCAAACTCAAACAGTTTGAAAGCAAGATTTCCATTTTGTTGATTAATAAGCGTATATACAGATTGTGACAACATGATGCCTGCAATTTAATTAATATTTTTAAACTGTTCTTCATTAAAAACTGCCCTCCGAAAAATATGGAGAGCAGTTGAGAGCTTTGTTAGAAAATCAAAATATCGAAACCTTCATTTCTAAGGTTGAGCAAGCTTGGCAATCCCGGAGTTCCCGGCACTTCATTTTCGTTCAAAAGATCATAGCCGGAAACCTCTGTTCCGAAAACCGCTACACAACCTTTTGAAAGACCCTGAACATGATTTCTTACCTCGCTGTAAAGCCCGTTGATAGGATGGTCTGCCTTTTCAAGTTGCTCAGGCCATCTGATTCCCGTTCCCTGGAAAATGATTTTTACCTCTTCTCCTGCATGTTTAAACTCGTAGGCTGATGCCAACGCGTTGAACACTCTTCCCATTGCTTCTTCTGAACCCGATTTTGGATCAGAAAGGATAATAATTGCTGTCTTTTTCATAAAAAATTTATTTACACTGCAAAGATGTGGTAATAACAACCGCCAAAGAATGGATGATTTTTACTTTGTCATGGAGATTTTTTTTAGGAGCTTTTTCCCGCTATCCATTTTATCTTTTTTGTTACGGCTCCGCTTCGCTCCGCCGCAACAAAAAAGGATGCCATTTCTATCGGGGCTAGGGTTGTAGTTGGTAATTTAAATATTTGTTTATCAATAAAAAAAGAAGCGAACTTTATAAAAGTCCGCTTTAGTTTAGGATTAAAAAAAAATAGGTGATATCATGAGGGCACTGAAAAAGTAAACTTCATTAAAAAAAATAAGCAAAACTTTAAAAGTTTTGCTTATTTTTTTATCTTCAATGTAAATTTCAATAGCAAAGCAAATGTTAATACAGCAAGAAAAACTTCCGTTGAGTGCCTATTCCGGTTTGTATGATTTAATTGTACCGAAGGAAAACCTTCTTAGAAAAATTAATGAGCTGATTGATTTTTCTTTCATCTATGATGAGCTTTTGAGCAAATACTGCTTAAACAATGGTCGCAATGCTGAAAGTCCGGTACGGATGTTTAAATACCTGCTTTTAAAAAGTATTTATACAGTTTCTGATGTAGATGTGGTAGAGCGTTCCCGGTATGATATGTCCTTTAAATATTTCTTGGATATGACTCCGGAAGAAGATGTAATCAATCCCAGTTCCCTTACAAAATTCAGAAAACTGCGTTTGAAAGATAGTGATCTTTTAAGCTTGCTCATTGGTAAAACCGTGAGTATTGCGATTGAAAAAGGCATCATCAAATCCAGATCCATCATTGTAGATGCCACTCACACCTTGTCGATGAGCAATCCTTTTTCAACGATAGAAGTATTGCGGGAGCGCTCAAAACTGCTTCGCAAGACCGTTTATCAGTTTGATGAAGAATTTAAAACTAAAATGCCCTCAAAAAATATTGAAAATGATTTAAACAAAGAATTGGATTATTGCAGAGAACTCGAAAAACGCATTGAAAACGAAGCTTCTATCAGGGAGATTCCTGCTGTAAAGGAGAAGCTGAATCTTTTGAAGGAAACAGTGAGAGACACCGGGGAGCAGATGGTTTTTTCAAAAGATGCCGACGCTAAAACGGGTCACAAATCGGCTGACAGTTCTTTTTTCGGATACAAAACGCACTTGGCGATGAGCGAAGAGCGGATTATTACGGCGGCCGTGGTAACTTCGGGAGAAAAAGGCGACGGCCCGGAACTGCCAAAATTACTGCAGATGAGCCAGGACAACGGGATGGAGGTAGATGCCATCATTGGTGACGCTGCTTACAGCGGAAAAGAAAATCTGAAAATTGCGGGCGAACAAAATATTAAAATAGTAGCCAGACTTAATCCTTCCATCACCCAGGGTTTTCGAAAAGATGAAGACCGTTTTGATTACAATAAAGATGCCGACCGTTTTGTGTGTCCTGCAGGGCATTTGGCGATTCGCAAAGCTCGTGGCGGGAAGAAACACGTAGGCGGAAATCAAGTGGATACCTATTATTTTGATATTGAAAAATGCAAGGTTTGCCCATTAAAAGAAGGATGTTATAAAGAAGGAGCAAAATCTAAAACTTATTCGGTTTCCATAAAATCAGACTTACATAAGGAGCAAATGATTTTTCAGGAAAGCGATTATTACAAAGAAAAATCGAAACACCGCTATAAAATCGAAGCCAAAAACAGCGAGCTTAAAAACGTACACGGCTACGACAGGGCGATTGCAAATGGTATTGAAAATATGCAAATGCAGGGTGCAATGGCTATTTTCACTGTCAATTTGAAGAGAATCCTGAAATTAATATAGAGAAATCGATCTATACTCCGTCTTTTATAAACATCGCAGGCGTGGCGCAATATCAATCCCGTTAAACCTCAAAAATTTGATACTGAAAAAAAGAAAAAAAGCTTATTACGAAGGTTTAATTTTCGTAATAAACTCTTAATTCTAACTCCAAATCAATTGGTAATTCTATATGAACGGGGTTTTTCAGTGCCCTCGATATCATTTATGTTTTTTTTACCTTAAAAAACCACGAAGTGGTTTAATATGAATAGCGTCGGGTGAAACCCGATGAATATATATTCCATGATGATATAACCCTGAAAGGGTTAAACAATTTAAAAGAAATTTCAACGACAAATTGGTATAATTTATGATCCAAATTTCACGAAAGTTTGCCAACCCCGCATGGTTTCAATAAAACGTTCACTCAATCCACCCTCACGAAGATAATCTGCCGTTACAGGAAGATCCCGACTGTCATAAAAAGGGTTTGCCTTTACCTGAAGCGGAAAATCCCGTTGAAGAATTCCGGCTCTTGCGATCAGTACAAAATCACAACCTTCATCTAATAATTCTGCGGCGCGGTGAGCACTCATAATTTTTCCTGCAGCACCCAAACGCACGCCTTTACGGGGAAGTTCGGTAAAAACGCTGAGCATTGTTTTTCCCTGAAAAGTACCTTCTCGTACAAGCTGAGCAGAATCCCACAAAGCAAGATCCAGATAATCAATCAATTCTTTATCAAAAATTTCTGCGGTAATTTCGCGTAATTCTTCCAGACGAAGTCCATACCGTTCAATCGACAGTCGCCAGCCAATCTGAAAATCCGGACCACAGGCTTTTCGAATTCCTTCAATCACTTCAAGGGTGAATCGGGCACGGTTTTTAATACTGCCGCCATATTTATCGGTGCGATCATTAAGGTTTGGCGATAAAAATTCCGATAAGATCCAGCCAAAGGCACCATGAACAGAAACTCCGTTATATCCGGCTAACTGGGCTCTTTTGGCAGCTTCAATAAAACTGTCACGAATTCGTTCCACTTCTTCTGTCGTCAAAGCTTTTACATGAGAAACTGTTTTACCTGAAGCTGGAGAAACGATTCCTCCCAATGAAGGCACGGCGCGATGTCCCGCGTGATGAAGCTGTACGGCAGATAATGCACCTCCTTCCCGGATGGCGGTCGCCATTTTTGTTAATCCGGGTAAATGTTTATCGCTGTGAATACCCAATTGTCTTTCAAAAGCAATTCCTCCGGCTTCTACAGTTGCAGCTCCGGTTTGAATTAATCCGTAACCGCTTTCAGAGAGTTGTTCGATCCAATATTGGTCGTATTTGGAGGCGGAGCCGTCGTGCTCACTTTGCTGACTGGTTAATGGAGCCATCATAAAACGGTTTTTCATCGCCGGACCATGCAGGAGAGTGAGAGGTTTAAATAGATCAGAAACAGACATTATATTTCAATTTTTAAGATTTTACTGATATGAATTTTAATCTGTTGCAAAGGTGGGTTGATATAAACTCTCATAAAATGGAGGATTTCTAATATATGATGGATGATTTTTAAATAACCACCTGCGGTTTTATTATTTTTGTGGTAAAGAATCAATTTTCAACGATATAAATGAACCTTATTCTCCGAAATCATATTCAAAAAACAATACATCTTTCCGATCATGAATGGGAAAAAGTGAGTGCTTTTTTCGAGGAAGAACATTTTAATAAAAAAGATTTCATCATTCAGGAAAATGATAAGGTAGAGTCTATTTACTTTATTGTTTCAGGATTAATTAAGCTTTCTTGCAGTGATCAGGAAGGAAAGGAACATATTATTTCTTTTGCGATGGAAGATTGGTGGGAAACCGATTTTATGGCATTTTATACTCAAACAAAAGCGACCCAGACTTTGCAATGCCTTGAGGATACGGAAGTTTTAAAACTTTCTTATAACAATTATCATCAATTGTTAAAGAAAGTTCCTAGAATGACCGAATTTTTCCTTTCCAAAGCGGTCAATGGGCATATTTCAAACCAACGGAGAATTTTGTCTTTGATGACTTTGAGTGCTAAAGAACGATACGAGCAATTTCTAAAATATTATCCTTCTTTAGTTCAGAGAATTCCTAAAATTACTTTGGCGGCTTATTTTGGATTATCACGCGAAACACTAAGCCGACTTTTTAAAGAATCAAAATAATTGTGATGCAGATCACACAGAAAAGGAAGAGTGATGCTGAACTTTGTTGTTCTATTTAATTAAAAAATATTCAACATGGAAAAAACAATCATCAACCCTTGGAAATGGCAGGATGCGAGAAATTATGCACAGGCCGTAGAAGTAAAAAATGTTCAGAGTACGCTTTATATTTCGGGGCAAACTGCGATTAATGATGATGGAATTTCAAGCGATGCCGATATGAGAACTCAAATCACAGAAGCGCTGGAAAATTTGAAAAAAGTAATCATTCAGGCAGATTTTGAAGTTAAAAATATCGTTCGGCTGAATGTATACACCACGGAACACGAAGAACTGTTTAAAAATTTCGACGTCTTACAAAACTGGATTAAGAAACATGAAGTTCAGCAGGCAACTACCGTAATGGAAGTAAAAATGTTATTTGAAACGCTAAAAGTAGAGTTTGAAGCTACGGTGGTGAAGTAAATTCTGTTTGTATTATCTTTGAGACTCAATCGAATGTAAAGTAAAATGAAGACCGAAAATTTATTAAAACAGATTGATTTCATCAAAGAGATCGACAAATTAAAGTATATTCAGCGCAGAACAAAATTATTCAACAGCGATAGAAATGAAAATGATGCGGAACATAGCTGGCATCTGGCGATGATGACTTTGGTTCTGGCGGAACATTCAGATCAGCCGATCGATGTTTTAAAAGTGGTAAAAATGGTTTTAATTCATGATTTGGTAGAAATCGATGCCGGCGATACTTTTATATATGATACCACAAAAAATCATACCAATACCGAAGAAGAACTTCTGGCTGCCAAAAGAATTTTTGGATTATTGCCAGAGGCTCAGGCTAAAGAATTCTTAGCGGTTTGGGAGGAATTTGAAGAAGGTATTACCAATGAAGCGAAATTCGCCCGTACGATGGATAGATTCGAACCTTTACTTCAAAATACCAGCAATAATGGCGGAACCTGGAAAGAGTTCGATGTGGAATATCAAACGGTGTACAACAAGAAAAAAGCGATTGCCAACGGTTCTTCGTCGATTTGGAATTATGCTGAAAATTTATTGAACGAAAGTGCAGAAAAAGGTATTCTTAGAAAAGAGTAAGGCTTGTTAGGTTGGATGTTGGATGTTGGATGTTGGATGTTGGATGCTGGAAGATGGAGGTCATGTAAGTTCATAAAGATCAAAATCTTTCTTTTTTTTTAATTTTTATCATCAAATCAAAATGAAGGACTTAGTAATCTTCTCGCTTTCAACTTCCAGTCTTATTTCAATTTCCTCATTTAGCCTACAAACCTCTGCGATTTGCCTACAAAAATCCTTCTGAAGCTTGCTAATTTTGCTTAGTAAAAATAAAATTTAATAGTATGACACAGCAAAATAGAGTATGGTTTATTACGGGAGCTTCCCGTGGTTTCGGAAGAATTTGGACGGAAGCAGCTTTGGAACGTGGTGATAAAGTCGTTGCTACAGCAAGAAAGGTTGAAAGTATTTCTGATTTTAATGAAAAATATGGAGATCAGGTGTTGACGTTAGCATTAGACGTTACAAAACCGGAGCAGGTAAGAGAAGCCGTAAAACAAGCGCATGAGCATTTTGGAAAATTAGATATTGTTCTGAACAACGCGGGATATTCGTTGGTTGGAACTATTGAAGAAGCCAGTGCAGACGAAATCCGTGATTTGTATGAAACGAATATTATGGGTCCGGTAAGTGTCATTCAGGCTGCATTGCCGATTTTAAGAGCACAGGGTTACGGACATATCTTAGGAACTTCAAGCAATATCGGGCATTTCACATTGCCGGTGATCGGATATTACAGTTCTTCGAAATGGGCATTTGAAGCTATCCACGAAAGTCTTGCCGAAGAAGTGAAACAGTTCGGAATTAAAGTCACAATCATAGAGCCCGGAGCGTATGCTACAGAATTTAGAAGTCAGGAATCATTGAAGTTTTCAGGAAATATTGAAGCTTACGATGATTTTAAAGCTGAATTTATCAAAAGCCTATCAACTTTCGAGCAAGGAGATCCAAAAGCAACGCCGCAAGCTCTTTTCAAAATGATCGATTCTGAAAATCCGCCATTACGTTTTAACTTGGGAAGCAATAATCTTCCGTTGATAAAAGGTATTTATGCAGACCGAATTGCGCTTTGGGAAGAATGGGATGAGATTTCCAGATCGGCTCAGGGATAAACGAAACAAATTGAAACAAAACCGGTTATTTTTATAATCGGTTTTTCCTATCTTTATATAAGAATTATGAAAAAAGACGATCATACACTCACCAAATTTAAGTCACTTACCGAGGCACATCTTTTCTTTGATTTGCCCAAACCCAAGCATCCGTTGATCAGTCTGATCAATGAAACGCATAATTTTTTGCCACCTGAGAAAATAGCTCATCGTCATGTTTTAGGTTTTTATAAAATTTCGTATAAACCAAGATTAGGCGGAAAAGTAGAGTATGGGCAGGATTATTACGACTTTGATCAGGGCGGTTTGTTATTCGCGGCACCGGGACAGATTATGGGCGGCACCGGCTCTGGAGATACGGCCTGTTCTCAATATTCGCTGCTGATTCATCCTGATTTCTTTCTGAGCTATCCTTTGGCTAAAAAAATCAAACAGTATGGTTTTTTCTCTTATTCAATTAAAGAAACTCTGCATCTTTCGGAGGATGAAAAGAAAACAATTCTCTCTATTTTCAGTTTTATTGAATCTGAATTAAATGCCAGAATAGACGATTTCAGTCATGATGTGATGATTTCTCAGATTGAATTATTGCTTAATTATGCCAATCGTTTTTATAAACGCCAGTTTATTACCCGAAAAGCAACAAGCAGTGATCTGTTGCAAAAGTTTGAAATATTGTTGGATGCTTATTTTGAAGATGAAACATCATTAACTAAAGGAATTCCAACGGTAAGTTATCTCGCAGAAAATCTGAATCTTTCTCCGAGTTATTTAAGCGATATGTTGCGTTCATTAACGGGACAAAGTACTCAACAGCATATTCATGAACGACTGATTAATAAAGCAAAAGAAATGCTTTCCACGACGCGTTTATCTGTTGGGGAAGTGGCTTATGCATTAGGTTTTGAACATTCACAATCGTTCAGTAATTTGTTCAAAACAAAAACCAACCTTTCTCCTTTGGAATTCAGAAAATCTTTTAATTGATTTGGGATTCAAAGTTTAAAATTTAATGTTTAAAGTCTTCTATTAAAAAATATCTGCATAATCAGCAAAATCAGCGAGAATAAAATCAACATAAAATTCTCTTATCATTTTTCAAACCCTCTTATAAGCAAAGCGGCTCTGTGAAACTCAAAACAATCAGTAATTCAAAAACTTGGAGAACTTTGTGTTCAAAATTCGAAGTTTCAATTTTTCGGTTTTCTCCTGGAATAATCACCAATTTTCCTATCAATTAAAAAATTAACATATTTTAATAAAATTTATTTAATTGATTTTCAGTAATTTAAACACTGTGTTTCTTTATCACTAAAAAAATAGTTGTTTGAATAGATTTTATTTCTACATTTGTATAACTATTTTCTTAGTGATATGAGATTTAATGATAATTTTATATCAATTTAATGATTAAATAAACGGGATATGAAAATTCAGACTTTAACAAAAGCAGAAGAACAGGTGATGCAGTATTTATGGAAATTGGAGAAAGGATTTCTCAAAGATATTCTTGATCTTTTTCCTGAGCCAAAACCGCACACCAATACGGTTTCTACCATTTTAAAAGTATTGAAAGACAAAGAGTTTGTAGATTACAGTGTCTATGGTAGACAGCACGAATATTTTCCGATGATTACTCAAGAACAATATTCGGGAAAGACAATGAAAAGTCTTGTGAAAAACTATTTTAAAGGTTCTTACAAAAGTGCCGTCTCTTTCCTTGTTGAGAAGAACGAAATGACGGTAGAAGATCTTGAAATGCTTCTAAACGAACTCAAAGAAAAAAACTAAACCATGGAAACTGTACTTCTATACTTCGGCAAAGTTATTTTATGCTCCGGTGTAATGTTTTTGTATTATCAGTTGTCTTTAAAAGACAAGACCTTTCATCACTACAACAGATTTTATCTCTTGGCTGCGATGTTGATATCGTTATTGCTTCCTTTAATAACCATCGAGGATTTTACGATTGAGGTAAGCAATGATTGGTATGCGTTAATAGATAGGGTACAGAATTTTAACTCAACTAAAAACATAAGCAATGACCACATTTATTTTAGAATTATTTTTTCAGCTTTGGGATTGGTTTCTCTCTATTTTTTAGGGAAATTACTATTTGGGATCTTCAGGATTCAACAGCTTAAAAATCAGTTTAAAAAAGAAAGCTTTGATGGGATTAATTTCTATCATACAGATCTTACAGAAGCACCGTTTTCGTATTTCAGAAACCTGTTCTGGAAGACTTCTATTACTTTGAATTCCGATGTCGGGAAGCAGATTTTGAAGCACGAAATGGTTCATATTGAACAGAAACACTCCTTCGATAAAATTTTTATGGAGATTATTACTGCTGTTTTCTGGTTCAATCCGTTTTTTCATATCATTAAAAAAGAAATCAGTTTAATTCACGAATATCTGGCCGATAAAAAGGCTGTAAAACAATCGGACACGAAAGCATTTGCGCAGATGCTTTTAGCAAGCCACTTTTCCGGAAACCAGTTGCCTGCGACCAGTCCGTTTTTAAGTTCAAATCTAAAAAAACGACTCAAAATGTTACAAAAACCTCAAACCAAATTCGGGTATGCGCGTAGAATTTTTGCATTACCGGTAGTATTTTCTGTAGCCTTTGCTTATTTGGTAAATGCTAAAAATCAAGAAATTAAAGCAACCAATATAGAAATAGAGAAAGCGGTTTCTCAGATCAAAAAAGATACCATTACGCCTAAAAAAGCGAAAGAAGTGGAAGTTATTGCTCCAAAATTAGCTAAAAGAGCAGAAACTCAACAAAAGCTGAATGATCTGAGTAAAAAGCTTGAAGAAAAAAGTGTGGCTTTAAAAAACTTAAAACCTGAAAGTAAGGAGTTTAAGAAAAATGTTGATGAACTTGGTGCTTTATCAGCTGAGATCGGAAAAATTGCAAGCTCTCAGGATTTTAAAGTAGCATATAGCATGAATAATGACGATGTGAAAAAAATCAATGAATTTTTTAAATCTGATGAATGGAAGAACAAAGTTTCAGAATTGAAAAATATGAATTTTGAAATTCCAGAAATTCCGGAAATGAATTTTGATTTTCCTGATGCTCCGCCTTCACCGCCGAATGCTCCAAAAGCTCCGAATGCGCCTAAAGTAAAAGTCTATAGCTTTAATGATACAAAATGGTCTCCTAGCCAAGATATGATTTTTAAGTCTGAAGAAAGAAGAGAAGAATCGGCATCCACTGCAAAAAAAAGAGCTAAACTTGAAAAAGAACGAGCAAAATTAGACGAGAAAAGAGCAAAACTGGAGGGTGAAAGAGCGAAGTTGGAAGCTGAAAGAAGAGCATTAGACGGAAACAGAAAAATGTATATTTATAGTAATTCGGTACATACATTTCCTAAAACCATGAAAATAAATGCTGATAATATTGTTATTCATAGAGGGCAGTCTATGATCGCTAATGGTGTGAAAAGCATTGATGGTGATATGGAAGGAATAAAATATTTCATCAATGGAAGAGAAGCTTCTGAATCTGAATTTAAAGTGTTGGATCCGCAAAACATAAAAAGTGTTACGGTGAATAAAAATCATACAAACGGAAAAAAATCCGGAGAAATAAGAGTTGAAACAAAATAACTAAAGTTCCGATAAAGCTTTGTTAATGAAAATCACAACTATCGTTAGCAAAGCTTTTTTTAATGAAAATAGATACGAATTATGAAAAATATTAATCTACTTTTTTTATTGCTAGTAAGCATTTTTACAACTGCTCAAACCAATAGATTTTTTTATGAATATAAATTTATTCCCGATTCTACAAATAAGGCAGACGTAAAAAAAGAAATGATGCTTTTAGATATTGATAAAACAGGTTCTAAATATTACAGCCATGATAAATTTGTTGCAGATTCTACTCAAAAAGCAGATTTAGAAAAGCAGTTAAAAGCGGGAGCGGGAAGTATTAATATTACTAAGAGAGAAAAATCCGGGCAGGTTTCTTATAACGTGACCAAACAGTATCCGGATTTTACAACCTATTATTTCACAAGAGTTTCAACAGACGCTTATAAGGTAAAAGAAGATAAAAAACCTGAATGGAAAATTCTTCCTGAAAAACAGAAAATTGGTGAATATAATGCACAAAAGGCAACGACAAATTTTGGAGGAAGAACCTGGACGGCTTGGTTTACAACAGACCTTCTTTTTCAGGACGGACCGTATAAATTCTATGGTTTACCAGGTTTAATTGTGAAATTAGAAGATTCTACAGGTTCTCACAGTATGACTTTGGTTGGAAATAAAAAAGTAAATTCTTCGACGGAAAAAGAACTTGAACTTCCGGGAAATGTAAGACTAATCGGGATGGGCGGAAAAGATATTGAAGTAACGAAAGATCAGTTCAGAAAAGTTTGGAAAGCCTATGTAAACGATCCGACAAAAAATATGAGAGAAATGATGATGAAAAACGGAAACGGAACCAATGTTTCTTTCAAAGTGAAAAATCCTGACGGAAGAGAAATTACCGATCCAAACGAAGTCTTCAGAGATATGGAGAAAAAAACAAAGGAAAATTTAAAAAAGAACAACAATCAGATAGAACCAGATTTGTTCAAATAAAAATACATAATTTTTTAATCTTAAAACAGGATGATTATCATTAGTCATCCTGTTTTCTTTTTTTATATTTAAGGTCTCAAAGGGATACTTAAAATTTTAAACCAAAATAATGACGGAGAAAGAAAAATGTAAACAGGAGTTAATGTATAATGCAAATGATGAACAATTGACTAATGAAAGAATTGCCATCAAAGATTTATGTCAGGAATACAATCAACTGAAGAATTCTGATACCGAAAACAGAACTCAATTAATCAAAAAAATCCTGGGTAAAACAAAAGAAAATATCTGTATTGAACCCAACTTCTGGTGTGACTACGGCTATAATATTGAAGTGGGTGAGAACTTTTACGCCAATCATAATCTGGTGATTTTAGACTGTGCAAAAGTGACTTTTGGAGATAACGTCTTTATCGGTCCGAACTGCAGTTTTTATACAGCCAATCATCCTTTGGACGTAAAACAGAGAAATGCAGGTTTAGAAACTGCTCATCCTATAACCGTTGGAGATAACGTTTGGTTTGGAGGAAATGTGGTTGTTATTCCGGGAGTAAGAATTGGAAATAATTCAGTGATCGGAGCAGGAAGTGTGGTGACGAAGGATATTCCGGATAATGTATTAGCAGTCGGAAGCCCATGTAAAGTGATTAAAAAAATTGAAAATTAAAATAAAAAAAGTAAACTAATATCATGAAAAAAACAGTTTTAGTCCTCTTCTTGTTTCTGGGGATATTTTCCAATGCTCAGTATCAGCGTTTTGTTTATGAATATAAATTTGCAATAGATTCCACAGCGAAAGATAAGGTGGAAACAGAGTTGATGAATCTGGATATTGCGCCTAAGGGATCAAAGTTTTACAGTAAGGATTACCAAGAAGCCGACTCTCTGATGCATGCATTTATCGAAAAACAGGTAAAATCAGGAAACAATGATTTTAGTTTGAAAGGAGTAGGATATAAAGGTAAATTGAGATATTCTGTCGAAAAAAGTTATCCCGATTATGCCGTAAGCTTTATTAATTCAATTGGTAATGAAGAGTATTTGGTACAGGATTCCAGAGTACCTCAGTGGAAAATTCTTTCAGATAAAGATAAAATAGGAAATTTTTCTGTTCAGAAGGCAGTCTGTGATTTTTTAGGGAGACGTTGGACAGCGTGGTTTACAACGGAATTACCTATTCAGGATGGCCCCTATAAATTTCATGGTCTGCCGGGAATGATTGTGAAAATAGAAGATCAAAGCCATTCTCATACTTTTGAACTGAAAGGAGTAAAAAAGCTTGATACCGCACAGGAGTGGATAAGCGGAAAGGATAAAAAAAGATATAACCCTCTTATTAACGTTGATGAAAACAAATTTAAAAAAGTATATAGCGAATACACTAAAGATCCAATGAAAGGGCTACGGCAGATGCTTAACAACGGTACGATCGTTGAAATGAGGGACGATAACGGAAAGGTAATGGATACCAACAAAATGCTTCGTGATGATGAAAAAAGAGCCAAAGAAAAGCTGAAAAAAGAGAATAATATTTTAGAACTCGATTTGTTGAAATAACTTGTAAGCGTATGATGAAAATTGAAGCTTTTGATCCACGAATGCACCAATAATAATACTTTTTTATATGAAAAATTTAAAATCTGCGCTATCTGTAAAATCTGCGTGAGCAAAAAAATATTAAATTTAAGTTCCAAATTGACAAAAAAAACAATCCCGAAATATTCTTCGGGATTGTTTTTTTATCTTTACAGTGATTTATTAAGCCAGTTTCTGAGAATCAGAGATAAACTGAGCTAATCCGCTGTCTGTTAACGGGTGTTTTAGCAAGCTTAAGATGGGAGGCAGTGGTGAAGTGATCACGTCTGCTCCGATTTTAGCACAATCAATGATATGCATTGAATGACGGATAGAAGCCGCTAAAATTTCAGTTTCATACATATAATTATCAAAGATCAGTCTGATTTCCTGGATCAGGTTTAATCCGTCTGTTGTAATATCATCCAGTCTTCCCAGGAATGGAGAAACATAAGTTGCACCTGCTTTAGCTGCTAAAAGAGCCTGTCCCGGGGAGAAGATCAATGTGCAGTTGGTTCTGATTCCTTTATCAGAAAAATATTTTAATGCTTTGATTCCATCCTTGATCATTGGGATTTTAACCACGATATTCGGGTGGATCGCTGCCAATTCTTCCCCTTCTTTAATCATTTCTTCGTAAGTTGTTGAAAGTACTTCCGCAGAAATATCTCCGTCTACAATTTCGCAAATAGCTTTATAGTGATTTTTGATCGCTTCAGCTCCCTGAATACCTTCTTTTGCCATTAATGACGGGTTGGTTGTTACTCCATCAAGAATTCCAAGGTCTTTTGCTTCTTTGATTTGCTCTAAGTTGGCTGTGTCAATAAAAAATTTCATTTGATATACAGATTTAATTATATACAAATATAATGAATCCTTTTCGAGTGGGAAATTAATTTCGATGATGGTTTAAGGTTTAACTTGTTGTTAGTTGTTAGTTGTTAGTTGTTAGTTGTTAGTTGTTAGTTGTTAGTTGCGTGTAGTATTAGAAATTTTACATTCCCCTTCCCTGAAGGGGTGGATTTTTGCGGAAGCAAAAAGACGGGGTAGTAAAAATAATACTAACTTAGCCTATTGCTTATCGCCAAATGAAAAATAACCACTTCACTACCCAGCTCCAACTCATCGGCATCAATCCTTTTGTATTCATTCCCGAAGAAATTTTAAACCAAATTTTCGAAACCTCAGGAAGGACTAAAAGTCCGATTCCTGTAAAAGGAAGTGTAAACGGGAAAGAATTCAGGCAAAATTTAATGAAATATTTAGGCGAATGGAGGTTGTATATTAATCTGACGATGCTAAAGGACTCCCCAAAAAGAATTGGCGAAACCATTGAAATTTTTGTAGAATTTGACGATGCTGACCGAACGATTTCTATTCATCCGAAGCTGGATCAGGCGATAAAAAATCACCCTGTTGCCTTGGCCAATTTTGAAAATTTAATTCCCTCTAGAAAATTAGAGTTAATTCGTTATATCAATAATCTAAAAACCGAAGCGAGCGTTCAACGAAATATCGAAAAAATTATCAAACACCTTCATGGTGAAGCTGATTTCTTTGGAAAAACAATTAATTCAAAACCATCATAAACAAAAAAGATCCGGAATTTCCGGATCTTTTGTTACTACGAATTTAAAACCTGATTAAGTTTTACTGCGTCCTGATTGCTTGGGTCATATTGTATTGATTTTGCAATATGCTCTTTCGCTTTGTTCGGATCGCTTTTCTGTTCAGAGAAAGCTAGATAGAAATAGGCATACGCCAGATTCTTCTTATTTTGCTCAACTTCTTCAGGTTTTACGGTCGCAATATATTTCTCATACGCTATTTTCGCGTTTGCATCATCTTTTGCAGATTGATAAGCGTAGGCCTGGCTATAATATGACGGAGCCCAATCTGGTAATAAAACTGATATTTTTTTCCATGTATCTACTGCATTTGTCCAGTCTGAAGACTCTTGATAAGCTGCTGCTAATTTAGCCAACGCTTCCGTATCTTTAGGATTGGTTTCAATCTGTTTTTTAAGACCTTCAATCGTAGGATTTCCTGCCTGGCTTACTGCAGCTGTATTATTTGTGCTATCTGTTGTCGTTTGTGCATTTACAAAACCTACACTTCCTGTCAATAATAAACCTAAGAAAAGGTTTTTCGTGTTCATTTTAATCATTTTCATAATCTTACATTTTCGAATTGTGATGAATAAAATTCAATAATAATTCCAAAATTATTTAAATTTTAGAGTATTTAGGCTTTTTTAGAAAATATTAAGAGCTTAGGCTAATTTTTTATCTAAATTTTTGATTCGTCCGTGTTTGGGCTATCTTTGTAAATAAAAATTTTTTATCAATACGATTTTATGAACATTATATTGGCTTCTACTTCCACACTTTTCGGGGGGGACTATTTAGAATATCTGAGAGAGGAATTAATTCAGCTTTATAAAGGAGTTGAAGAGATTATTTTCATTCCATTCGCAAGACCGGGCGGAATTTCTCATGATGATTATACGGCAAAGGCAAAATCTTTTTTCGAAACCATCAATATTAAAGTGAAAGGTCTTCACGAATTTGAAGATAAAATTGAAGCCGTAAATAATTCCAAAGGTTTTTTTACAGGAGGCGGTAATACTTTTCTGTTGGTTAAAACGTTACACGAAGAAGGTTTGATGTCTGTTTTGAAAAAAAATGTAGAAAGTGGAAAACCATATTTAGGATGTAGCGCAGGAAGCAATATCGGTGGACAGAATATGAAAACTACGAACGATATGCCCATCGTTTATCCGCCAAGTTTTGATTGTATGGGATTGGTTCCTTTTAATTTGAATCCTCATTATCTTGATCCAAATCCTGAATTGAAACATAATGGAGAAACGAGAGAAACGCGAATTAAAGAATTTTTAACGCAGAATGAAACAAAAGTTGTCGGACTTCGTGAAGGTAACTGGATCAGAAGAATTGGCGATAATATTACCGTTGAAGGAAGCGAGTTAACGAGAATTTTTGAAAAAGATAAAGAACCTTACGAGATCGAGGCGGGTTCAAAACTCTAAATTTTCTTTTTATATATTTGAATAAGAATGTGATTTTTGGTCATATTTAAAATTAAAATATAAAGTCGCTTCGACAGGCTCAGCATGACATCGCTAAAAATTTACTGTTTTATAAAATATTAGTATAAGAAATGTCATGCTGAGTTTGTAGAAGTACTATTAATAAAAAATGCAATGAAAAAAACATTAGCCGTTTTCATCCTTTCCACACAGGTGATTTTTGCTCAGAATATAGCTCAGAAACTGGAAAAAGCCACCAAAGATCTTATGGAATCTTCGGGGGCAATCGCTTCCAATTTATCATTTTATGTTTCTGATGAAAATGGGAATTTTATTTACGATTATCAGGGAAATAAAGGACTTTCCACGGCTTCTACGCAAAAAATATTTACAGCGGGTGCCGCTTTGGAAACTTTAGGTAAAAATTATACCTATAAAACAACATCAGGATATTCAGGAACGATTTCAGGATCAACACTTAACGGAAATTTATTTATTTCGTCAAACGGCGATCCCACTTTGGGAAGCTGGAGGTACGATAATTACAAGCCCGAAAACTTTAAAAAGAAGTTGATGGAAGCTGTAAAAACTTTAGGAATCGCAAAAATATCGGGTGATCTGATTATTGATGATTCTTATTTTGATGCTCAAACCATTCCCGGAGGCTGGCCTTGGGATGATTTAGGAAATTATTACGGCGCAGGCGTTTGGGGCGTTAACTGGCGCGAAAATCAGTTTGATATCAACATCAACGGAACAGATTTTAAAAGTTTTTCCTATCCTTTGGAAGGCGTACAATGGATTAATGAGCTAAAAACCGGGGGATCTTCGGATCAGAGTTTGATTTTTACCGCTCCACATTCCGATGTGGCACTCATCAACGGAACCTTGCCTGGCGGAAAAACGGTGACGGTTTCCGGTGCGACTCCCAATCCTCCTTTACAATTGGGAATAGAAGTGAGGAAATGGCTGAAAGATTCAGGCATTGATGTTTCGGGGAAAGTCATTACCAATTCGCAACTTCAGATCGAAGGAAAACAAACGCTGGATTTCCCTAAAAACCACACAATTCTTACCTACGAATCTCCGACTTTGGATAAAATCGTCTATTGGTTTTTAAGAAAAAGCATCAATTTATACGGGGAAACTTTAATTAAAACACTGGGCAAGGAAAAGAAAGGAAATTCTAATTTTAAAAGTGGAGTGGCCTATATTAAAGAGTTCTGGAAATCAAAAGGGGTTAACGGAAGTATGATCAATTTTGCCGACGGAAGCGGACTTTCACCACAAAATTATGTGGCGGCAAAAGCTGAAGTTCAGGCGTTATTGTATGCTAAAAAGCAACCTTGGTTTGAAGCGTATTACGATGGTTTTCCGACGCAGGAAAACGGAATGAAAATGAAAAGCGGAACGATGAGAGACACCAAATCTTTTGCGGGCTATCACACTTCAAAAGACGGTAAAAATTATGTTTTTTCAATTATCATCAATAATTATCAGGGAATCGGAAGCCATGAGCTGCAGAAAATTCTGAATGTTTTAAAATAATTTACTTTGAGAAGAACCATACTTGCAAGACTGAACAATTGGATTATTTTTGTCGTGATGACCGCGGTTGTTACTACGATTGTCATTGCCTCCACTTCATTGATCAATTATCTTAGAAAAGAAGAAATTAAAAGAATTAATTTGCTTTCTAAAGCCATCAGGATTCAGCAGGAAGTAAAGTCTCCCGATACAGATGTTCTGGATCTATTGCCTGAAATTCTGAATATTAATAACAATATTCCCTTCATTGTTACAGATAAAGATAAAAAGCCAATTCTGGATCTTGGATTTTACAGAAATATTCCTGAAAATACCATTAAAGATCCTGTAAAACTGAGCAAATTGGTGGAATCTATGGAGAAAAACTATGATCCTATAGAAATCAAGGTTCCTGATGGAAATAACCAGTTTGTGTATTATGATAACTCACATTTACTTAATAATTTACGGTATTCACCCTATATTTTAGGACTTTTTATTCTTCTGTACTTCGGATTTTCTTTCTGGTTTTTCAAAACCATCAAAAAAACGGATGAAGGTTATCTTTGGGCCGGTCTGGCAAAGGAAACTGCGCATCAGATCGGTACGCCTTTATCTTCCATGATCGGTTGGATGGAGATTATGAAACTGGAAACTCCCGATTCCGAAGGGGTTTATGAAATAGAAAAAGATATTGAAAGACTGAGAACGATTTCCGAACGATTTTCAAAAATAGGTTCTATTCCGGAATTGAATGATACTAATTTCAATGAAAGTATTCAGGAAAACTATGATTATTTGAAAAGAAGAATTTCACGAAAAATAAACTTCGGATTGCATTTGCCACCGGAAGAAATTTCAGTTCCTCACAATAAGATTCTGATGAGCTGGGTCATTGAGAACCTTGTGAAAAATGCGGTAGATGCGATGAAAGGCGAAGGTTCTATTGCAATGTCTGTCTTTGAAAAAAATAAAAATATCGTTGTGGAAATTCAGGATACGGGAAGCGGGATGACAAAACAGCAAGCCAGAAATGCTTTCAAACCGGGGTATTCCACGAAAAAAAGAGGTTGGGGATTAGGACTTTCACTAGCTAAAAGAGTGGTTCAGGAATATCATAATGGTGATATCCGAATTTCTCAGACGGAAGTTGGGAAAGGAACAACTTTTAGAATTACGATTAAAAAAGCCTGATTTCAAAAGTTCTTAAACACTAATAGGCACAAATGTTTTTCACAAATGGCACTACATCCTTCTTATTACCAAATCGCATTAGTGATTATTTGTGGAAATAGTCGTGAAATTTGTGTTTAAACAAAAAAGCGGAGAATAATTCCCCGCTTCATTATTATTTATTGTAAAAAATTATTTTTTTCCTGTCAGCCACTGATCCTGCAGCTTTTGTTCTGCCGGTGTCGGATTGGGTTTAAACTGAAGCGTTTCCACGGTCATTTTATCTAAAATCGCTTTTCCTGTAAGATTAATTTTTTCCAGCTTATCTCCATTCTTTCTTAAAACCGTTACAGTTACATTTTGTCCTTCTTTAATGGTTCTCGTATAACCGATAAATTCCTGTACATTTTGAATGTTGATCGATTTTCCGTCCAAAGCAAGCACTTCATCGGTAATTTTAAAACCAATGCTTTTTGCAAAAGGTGATAACGGGGAGTTTTCATCAAACACAAACGTTTTATTTTTCTCGTTATAACCCGTTTGCTGAGGATCTTTCACAAACCAGAAAATTGGAGGCGTTTCCTGTTTCTGTACTTCCACACCTACCATGTTCAGGTATTGCTCGTAAGGTGTCGGCTGGTTTCCAGCGATATATTTGTTGTAAAAATCTTTTACTTGAGGATAGCCTGTGATGGTTACCAATTCGTCAATCAGTTTATCATCTTTGAATGGTTTGTTTTCACCAAATCGCTGAGACAGTTTACGGATCATATCACGATAACCCATTTCACCGTTGGACAATTTCCTTAATTCAATGTCAAGGCACATGGCCAGTAAAGTTCCTTTTTCATACACATTTCTGTACTGATCCTTGTAAGGCTCTTTCAGTACATTCTTACTCATTACTGTGAAAGGCATGGTGTCATCATAGTTCTTAGAATTCGTGATTTTTTCAGTCATTCTTCTCAAAAACTCTGCTTTATCAATCAATCCTTCCTGAATCTGGAATAAATTCGCAAAATATTCCGTTCCGCCCTCATACATCCAAAGATGTTGAGACATTTTAGGATCTGCATAATCGAAATAATGAATCTCTTCAGAATGTGTTTTCAAAGGATTCACCGTATGGAAAAATTCATGAGAAACCACATCGGTAAGCGTTTTATCAATAGCATCTTTAGGCATCATTTCAGGGAGAACAACACTTGTCGATTCATGATGTTCCAATGCTCCGAAACCTTTAATTTGAGGCCCGTCACCACCCGAAAGATAAAGCATGATTGCATACTTTTTATTGGTATTCATATCACCCAGAAATTTCTTTTGAGCAACCACCATTTTTTCTAAATTATCTTTAAAATCTGCCGCTTTATATTTTCCTGTCGGAGAATAAACGCCTAAAACCAAATCCATTCCACCAGCGTTGAATGTGATATAATCCGGTTTCGTATACATCAGCGGAGAATCGGTAACTTTTGCATAATTGGCCAGCGTAAAAGTATCGGTAGCTTCAGATTTATCCTGATCTACCAAAGCCGTTGTCCCATAAAAATCATTAGGCTTCTGGATCACCAGCTGATAAGGAACATCCTGCATATTATCGATATATCCTACGAAACCGTGGGTATTGATCAGGTACACTTTTCCTTCCTCAATGTCTGTTCCTGAAGGGGAAAACACCGCTTTATGCTTTGAAGTATCCATCTCATCGTCAAAACTGTCGTTCACGAGGTAGGTTACTTTCGTTAAATTCTGAGCATTTTTTAAGGAATACGTATTATCATCCACTTTGGTGAAGGTCAGCTCTTTGCCTTTATTATCATAAAATTTAATGCCTTCCACAAATCTTCCGTAATCGTCCTCGGAATAGGTTCCCGGAACCGTTTTCGGAAAATGAAACTTCACGTCTCCGGATTTCATTTTCGGAAATTCCATCGTTACCGCCACTTTATCGTCCTTTACATTTACAAGGTCAATCGTGGTCTTTATAGATTGTGCATTAACCAAAAAAGCAGTTAAAACACCTAAACTTAGTGCTAATTTCTTCATTGAATTTATATTTTATAATTAAGTAGTTGCTTTAAAAATCATTTTGTTACGCAGGTAGGTATTAAAGTTTTCTTAAAAACTTATTCTTTGATTTTTTTTTGGAGCTTAATCCCGCTTTCCGCTCATACTCCTCACCCCGAACCTCTCCCATGCGCGCCAACCATAAAGCCCTCACTCTTCCAAACTCTCCAGCCCAGTTGCGGGGTATCCGCTGCAATCGGGGCTAGGAGGTAGCCATTAATTTTAAAAATAGTTGAAAATAAAAAAGCAAAACCGCGATGTCACGATTTTGCGTTTTGATGATTAAATCTTTTGATAATCGATGTAATAAGCCGGATCCAATACCACCGGAGTGGCTGTTTTCAGCTTTACGGTTTGCCATTCCTCGGTTGGGTTAATGGTTTGATTGCCGTTTATTCTGATCGGTAATCTGAAGTTTTTCACCACATTCGTATATCTGAATTTCAATGAATCACCATTTTGCGTGTATTCCAGTGCCGGAACCTGTATGGTTCTCAGGTATTGATTAAACACTGTTGAAAAATCAATTCCGGATTTTTTCGAGATATAATTTTCAATCTGTTCCGTGGTTACCGTCTGGTGATAAAAATCTTTATTGATTCCTCTTAAAATCTGTCGGAATTTTTCATCATTATTAATCACCTGGCGAATCGTGTGAAGCATACTGGCTCCCTTTGGATACATATCGCCGCTGCCTTCATTTCTTACACCATATTTACCGATAATCGGCACATCATTTCTGATAATATTTCTGATTCCTAAGGCATAGGTATCGGCAGATTTCTTATCCATATATTTTTCGGTAAACAAGACCTCAGAATAGTTGGTAAAACTTTCATGAATCCACATATCCGCCTGATCTTTTGCTGTGATATTGTTCGCAAACCATTCATGACCGCTTTCGTGAATGATAATAAAATCCCAGTTGAGCCCAACGCCTGTTCCTGAAAGATCTCTTCCTCGGTATCCGTTCTGATATCCGTTTCCGTAAGCCACATTACTTTGATGTTCCATTCCTAAATAGGGAGAATCTACCAATTTGTAAGAATCTTCATAAAAAGGATATGGTCCGAACCAGTATTCAAAGGCGGAAAGCATGGGTTTTACCTGCTGAAATTGTTTTTTTGCCTTATCTAAATTATAATCAATTACCCAATAATCAAGATCCAGTTTTCCTTTTTCTCCGTTAAAGGTATCTTTAAAATTCACATATTTACCAATATTCGGGATAATAGAGTAGGCATTGATCGGGTTTTTAACTTCCCAAGTGTAGGTTATTTTGTCGCCATTTGTTTTTTTATCGATCAGTTTTCCGTTTCCGACCCCTACAAGGTCTTTTGGCGTAATAATTTTCATGATGATTCCGTTGTCGGGTTCATCACTCCAGATATCTTTGGTCGGAAGCCAGATTGAAGCTCCGATGCCTTCATCGGCAACGCTCATCCACGGATTTCCTTTTTCGTCTTCAGTAAAAACCCAACCACCGTCCCAAGGCGCATTTTTAGCAATCGTAGGATTTCCGGAATAGGTAATGTCTAGGGTATATTTTTCGCCTTTTTTGAAGCTCTTTTTAGTTTTGACCCAAATGAAATCACCCTCTTGCTTGTATTCCGCAATAGGGAAATTTCCTTCTACTTTATCAGCTTTCATTGGCTGTTGAAGATCAATCTGAAAAGTGGGATTTGTGACATCTTTTACGATCTCAAAACTGATCTTGTTATTTCCTTTAATACTTTTTTTTGCAAAATCGGGCTCTACAGAAAGATCATATTTTTTTACATCCCAAAAGTTTCGGAATTCTGTATTGGAACCTTTTAATGTGTCTTGTTTGGTGAACGTTTTATCTGTTTCGAAGAATTGCCCGAAAGCCAATCCTGAAGCAAATAAAAGGGTATACGACAGCTTTTTCATTTTGAAATTAAATTAAATCCTTCCAAAATTAGAAAATTTAATGCCAATTGTGGTAGTAAAAAGTATAAAATGGAATTAATGTTGAATTGTGCTAAGCTTGTTTCGTTTTTTGGAATGACGAATTTTTGATTGAATGACAACATCCCTAGCCTCGATTGCAGCAATTGTTTGAGCTCATTTACTAAGTTTCGGCGGCGGCTTTGCCGCCGCCGAAACTTAGTAAATAGCGAGTGCGGAAAGCGAGAATAGCTTCAAAAAAAATCCCGAAGAAAAAAATCCTCGGGACTGTATTTTAAAAGCTTTTGCTATTGATTACTTCTGAACGGCAGGTAAATTTCCGTTGGCTTTCTGCACTTTCTTGTAAGTGTAACCACACATTAGAATACTGAATTCATAAAGTAATAATAATGGAAATGCGGCCATCAACATACTTAAAACGTCTGCCGGAGTAATAATTGCGGCAACTACCATAATTAAAACAATCGCGTGGCGACGGTACGTTCTCATGAACATTGGTGTTAAAATTCCGATGCTCGTAAGGAAATAGATGAGTACAGGGAAAAGGAAAATTACTCCCATTCCTAAAACAACCTGTAAAAATAATGTCGTATAATCGCTCAGATCATATAACGGAACGATAATATCTGAAATTTTAAAGATCACTCCGAAATTAACTGCGAAAGGTAGAATTAAAAAATATCCGCATAAAACTCCGATCATAAACAACATCCAGACTGCATTGATGATAAAGATTGAATTTTTTCTTTCTTTCGGATGCAATGCCGGGCTGATAAATCTCCAAAGTTCCCAAACGATATAAGGAAATGCGGCAACCATTCCGCCAAAGATCGAAACGGCCATCATCACATTAAATTGTTGGTACAATTTACTTGCACGCACCGGAAAATCTTTCGGAAGGTGAATACTTTCTTCGCCCAATACCATTTTTGAAAAGTGGTTGACCAATTCAAAAGTCGGAAAATCATTTCTCGTAGGACCAAAAAAGATATGGTCCATAATCCAGTTGATATTAAAGCCGACAATGAATGCAGCGACTACAATCGCAAGAATCGAGCGGATGAGGTGACCTCTTAGTTCTCCAATATGTCCAAGAAAGGACATGTCTTTACCTTCACTCACAGAATAAAATTTTTAAGGCTCCAAATTTATGAAAAAAGTTTCAGTAAAGCAGGAAGATGGTCGCGGGAAGATAGAAGTTTAATTTTAATTTAAGATGCTTCCACTAGTTCCACATGATCATTCGACTACCAATTGTGTTATTTAACAGTAAATTTGTAGTGCTGTTATGTTTATATTGTTAATCTTCCAGCCTCCAGCTTCAGGCCTTTCAGCTTAATTTATTCCTTCATCCAGTAACTTATGCAGATCTATAATTCCATAGTATTTTCCCTCTTCGGTAACAATGAGCTGCCCTATATTGTTATCTTTTAAAATTTTCATGGCTTCCTTAGCTAAAGCAGTTCTTTCTATTGTTTTAGGATTGGCAGACATAATATCTTTTGCTAAAACCTGAGCAATATCGTCGCCTTTTAGTAGCATTCTTCTCAAATCTCCATCAGTAATAACACCAATAATATTGTTGTTTTCTGTAACCACCGTAATCCCGTGTCGTGAACTGCTTATCGAAATAATAACATCTTTTACCGTATCATTCTCTGTGACCTGAGGTTTTTGAGAAGAAAGGAAATCATCAACTTTTGAGATTAAATTTTTGCCTAAACTTCCACCAGGATGAAATTTGGCGAAATCATTAGCTTTAAAATCATTCAGTTCCATTAAAGAAATCGCTAAAGCATCACCAAGCGCCATTTGTAAGGTCGTAGAACTTGTAGGAGCCAGTTTGTTTGGGCAAGCTTCTTTATCCACATGAGTATCCAGAATAATATCAGAATATTCAGCCAATCTGCTTGATTTATTTCCTGTCATTCCTATTAATGATGAAGAATAATCTTTTAAATAAGGAAGAAGGTTGACAATTTCAGGTGAATTTCCTGAAAGAGAAATGCATAAAACAACATCCTGCTTCTGAATCACCCCCAAATCACCGTGAATTGCTTCCGAAGCGTGCAAAAACTGAGAAGGAGTTCCGGTAGAATTCAGCGTGGCAACAATTTTATTTCCCACATGTGCCGATTTTCCGATTCCTACGACAATCAGTTTTCCTTTTGCCGAATGTATGGCTTCCACAGCTTTTACAAAATCATCATCAAGTCTGTTTTTAAGTTTTTCAAGTTCCGCAATCTCTATTTCTAAAGTGTTTTTCGCGATTGAAATGATGTTGTTTTTTTCCATTTTACTTTTCTGGGTATACAATAAAATTCTTTATAACCGTTATATTTTAAAAAGAATATTTAATATAAATTTTATTTTTTATAAATTCGTTCGCTTTTATTTTAAGCAAAATTTTTATAACTTTGGGATACATGCAAATTTAGCAATAGAAAATTAGATGAGTGCAAAAAAAGCCAATTTATCAGGCGAATTGAAAAAATATTTCGGGTTTTCTACATTTAAAGGTCAGCAAGAGCAAATCATAGAAAATCTGTTAGAAGGGAAGGATATATTTGTCTTGATGCCGACCGGAGGTGGTAAATCTTTATGCTATCAGCTTCCGGCACTTATTTCCGAAGGCACGGCAATAGTAGTGTCTCCTTTAATTGCCTTAATGAAGAACCAGGTAGACGCAGTCAACGGTCTTTCATCCGAAGACGGGGTAGCCCATGTTTTGAATTCTTCACTAAACAAAACTCAGACCAAACAGGTTTTTGATGATATTAAAAGTGGCAGAACAAAACTGTTATATGTAGCTCCTGAATCACTGATTAAAGAAGATTATTTAGAGTTTTTAAAAGAGGTAAAGATATCCTTCTTTGCTATTGACGAAGCACACTGTATTTCAGAATGGGGACACGATTTCAGACCTGAATACAGGAATTTAAAATCCATTATCGACAAAATTGCAGATGTCCCTGTGATTGCATTAACGGCTACAGCTACGCCTAAGGTTCAGGACGATATTCAGAAGACGCTAGGAATGATCAATGCATTGGTTTTCAAGGAAAGTTTCAACAGACCTAATCTATATTATGAGGTACAGCCAAAAGTAAATGTAGATCGTGAAATTGTGAAATTTATCAATCAACATAAGGGAAAATCGGGAATTGTTTACTGTTTAAGCCGAAGGAAAGTTGAAGAATTTGCCCAGCTTTTACAGGTAAACGGTGTGAATGCATTACCTTACCACGCAGGTCTTGATCAAAAAGTAAGAGTGGCGAATCAGGATAAATTCTTGATGGAAGAGGTGGATGTGATTGTAGCCACGATTGCATTCGGGATGGGAATTGATAAGCCTGATGTCCGTTTTGTGATTCACTATGATTTTCCAAAATCTTTGGAGAGCTATTATCAGGAAACCGGCCGTGCAGGGCGAGATGGTGGTGAAGGTCACTGTTTGGCATTCTATGATCCTAAAGACATTGAAAAATTAGAGAAATTCTTGGCTCAAAAACCTGTTTCCGAGAGAGAAATCGGCTTACAGTTATTGAATGAAGTGGTAGGCTACGCCGAAACTTCAATGAGCAGAAGACAGTATATATTGTATTATTTTGGTGAAAATTTCGATCCAATTCATGGTGACGGCGCCAAAATGTGTGATAATTCATCGAATCCTCCAAAACTGAAGGATGCAACTGATGATTTGAAGAAAGCTTTAGAGCTGATTCGCGATACTGGTGAAAAATTTAAATCAAAAGATCTGATTTCCGTTATTGTTGGAAAAGAAAATGCAGTGACAAAATCGTATAAATTGGAGCAGGCTTCTTATTTCGGTTTTGGAAAAAATGAAAAAGACAATCACTGGAAAACGATTTTAAGACAGGCGACGGTTCAGAATTTTCTTCAAAAAGATATTGAAACGTATGGTGTTTTAAAGATTACTGAAAGAGGAAGGTTGGTTCTTGAAGGCAAGCTTGAACATTCTTTCCTGATTGCAGAAGACAGAGAGTTTGATTTAACACAAAGTAAGGCAGAAAGTGATCAGATCCAGCAGCAGTCTGCAGGTGGATTAGACCAAAATTTATTCGCTTTATTAAAGGAGTTAAGAAAGAAAGTTGCCAAAAAATATGGAATTCCGCCGTACACGGTTTTCATGGATCCGAGTTTGGAAGATATGACGGTTCAATATCCAATTTCTGTTGAAGAAATTGCAAAAATTTATGGTGTTGGAGAAGGAAAAGCTAAAAAATACGGTAAAGAATTTGCAGATTTTATCAGTCAATATGTAGAGGAAAACAATATTGAACGTACTCAGGATATGGTGTTGAAACAGGTGGCGAATAAATCCAGCCATAAAGTTTTTATCATTCAAAGTACGGATAAAAAGATTGATCTTGAAGACATTGCAAGAGCGAAAAATCTTTCGATGGACGAATTGTTGAAGGAGATGGAACGTATTGTTTATCAAGGTACAAAATTAAATATTGATTATTATATCGAAGATAATTTTGATGAAGATATTGTAGACGGTTTCATGGAATTTATGAATGAATCTGAAAGCGACAGTATGAAAGTTTTATTGGATGAATTCGGGGATGAATTGTCTGATGAAGAAGTGAGAATGTTGAGGATAAAATTCATTAGCGACGTCGCGAACTAATTGTATTTAAATCATAAAAAATAGAAAAAGAAACCTTTCAAAACGAAGGGTTTCTTTTTTATTTGATAGATGTTGTGTTTAAAAGGAAACTGGAAAATTTTAACTCATATTTAATTTTAAGTTAAAAATCATTAATTACGTATTGGGATTGACAGTTCCCAAAACTTTTTACTAATTTTACACTGATGAAAAAGATTTCTGTCATATTTATTCTGCCGGACCTTGAAACCGGAGGCGCAGAAAGAATCGTTACCACTATTGCGAATCATCTTTCCCGAGATCGATTTGAACCTAAGATTATGCTTTTACGCAAGCAGGGAGGTTATCTGAATTTTTTAAAGGATGATGTAGATATTATTGATATTAATACCGAACGAATTCGACATTCTTTAAAACCGATTTTAAGGGAAATTTACAGAAGAAAACCGGATATTGTATTTTCAGGTTTTGGTGAAGTAAATGCTTATTTGTCTTTGTTTATTAAGCTTTTTCCGAGAACGAAGTTTATTGCGAGAGAAACTAATGTGGTGACGCAACATGTGACGCGTAAAGAAATTAAATTTTTCTACAACTTTTATAATAACTACCAAAGAATCATTGCACAAAGTGATGATATGCGGAAAGATCTGATCGATAATTTTAATATCAAGCAAGGGAAAATTGTGAAGATCAATAACCCTGTTGATTTTGATTTTATTAATGCTAAACTGGCAGTTTCCACAAAGCCTGAAAGCTTTAAATATAATTATAAAAATGTGGTGGCCATCGGTAATTTATCTGCCAGAAAAGGGTTTGATAATTTGCTGAAAGTATTTTCAAGGTTAAAAAATGAAAATATTATTCTTCATATTTTAGGTGATGGTCACGATAGAGATATTCTTCATCAGATGAAAGATTTTCTTGGATTAAAACAGGTTATTTTTCATGGTCGACAGGAAAATCCGTATCAGTTTCTGAAATATGCCGATTTGTTTATTCTTTCATCAAGATATGAAGGTTTTCCCAATGTTTTATTGGAAGCCGGAGCTTGTGGAACCTATTCTTTAGCGAATAATTGTCCGGGAGGAATCAACGAAATTATTCAGGATAATACCAATGGTGAAATTGCAGATATTGAAAATCATGAGGATTTTTCCAGAAAAATACTCCAAATTCTTCACAGAGATCATGATAAAGATGCGATAAAAAATTCTATAAGATCCAGATTTTCAAAGAATATTATTTTAGATAAATACGAACAGGTTTTGATCGATCTCATGACCAAATAATATTTATAGATACTTTCCGTACATTTGCGGCTATTAATTTTATTTAAAATCAAGATTTCATCAATGAATAAAGTCCAGAAATTAGGCTGCGCGTGTGAAAAACCTACTTCAAATTATACTGAATACAGAACTTCTGAGTTGGGAATAGACCATACTTATGGAAGAAATGCAGAAGTAAGCATTCAGCAGTGTAAATTATGCCAAAGAATTTGGATTCATTATTCTATCAAATCCGAAAATTTACCGGAAACCGAAAAATGGTATAAAGGAATTGTTTCTAAAAAAGACCGACCACAAATTACTCCCGAAAATGCCCTAGAATTTATGGAAAGCCTTGAATGGTATGTGTATGGAGGTTCTTATTTTGGAAATGCTGTGGAATTTGGTGAGGGAAAATTGAATTTGGATCTCTAATATTTAACATTTTTTAATCAAATGAATAAATTTGATGAGCTAAAGCGTAATAGATTTATTAAAAAGCTACGTTCTAATGCAATTGCTATTACTTCAAATCAAATCCAAATTCATTCAGGATATTTTAAAATGGATTATCTGATTGGAAGAATAAATGATATTAAGCCTTTAGGTAATATTGATTTAGCTATATTTAAGAAATATTATAACGAAATTAAATTTCATCCTATTGGTAAAGAAAGAAAACTTTACAATAAGGAATATCTCGCAAAGCTAGATTCAAAATTAAAATTTATAGACGAAAAATATAAAGATTTACTTGATGAAAAATGTAAGGAAATCATTGAAATATTTAAAGATATCCAAGATTTTTGTTGAAAGATTTCTTGTTTTCTCTTTCATCTTTTTATTTATTTTTGCTTGTAAAGAAGATAAAGCTTTATCAAATCATAAAAAAGAAACGATTAGGCAAGAAGTTAAAACTTGGCAGGATGGTTTTGGCTTAACTCATGTTATAGATATCGATTCAATCTGGAAAAAACCAGTAAGATATTATGTGTCAAATAAAAATTGTGATTCTACAGCTTTAAAGTTTTATTTAGGAGTTTACAAACCTACAGACGAACCGGAAACTGAAAGGTTATTAAATTTAGTTACAACTAAAAATGATAGTTTACGACCTTTTTACCGTTGGATTTTAGATAAAACTATTATTATTCAAGATGGTGCTTTGGGAGAATATACAGGAACTCCGGCAAGAATGTATGCAGAAAAATTTCCGAAAGAATTTTTTGAATATATGGATTCTGATATGTCTGGTAAAAAGTATTCAGATTGGTGTAGCTCAATTGGATACAGTGGTTTTTATAATTCTGAAAATTTTGACGAACCGGAAATGGTTAAAACTAAATTAATTAAAGTCATGTCCGAAAATTGTGCTGATTGCAATGAAAGAGATGAGAAAAGGATAATAAAGTTTGCTAATGATTGTTTCTCAAATCAATAATATTTTCAATGGGTAAAAATTAATCCCATATGTATCTCAAAAATTTGACAAATCTCACTTTCTCACGTGGTAATTAATCGTTAAATTTGTAAGAATTAAGATAGATAATAATAAACAAATTCATATAATAACATGAGTCAATTCGATGTTACCGTAATCGGTTCTGGTCCTGGTGGTTATGTTGCTGCAATTCGTGCTGCACAATTAGGTTTCACAGTAGCCATTATTGAAAAATATCCAACTTTAGGAGGAACTTGTCTTAACGTGGGATGTATTCCGTCAAAAGCGCTTTTAGACAGCTCTGAGCATTTTGAGAACGCAAAACACAATTTTGCAGGTCACGGAATCATTATCAACGAGCCTCAGGCAGATATCGCAAGAATGATCGAGCGTAAGAATGAGGTCATCAAACAAAATACAGACGGAATCAGCTATCTGATGAACAAAAACAAAATCACTGTTTTTGAAGGTGTTGGAAGCTTCGAATCTGCTACTCAGATCAAAGTAACGAAAAACGACGGTTCTACAGAAACGATCGATTCTAAATATACAATCATTGCAACGGGTTCTAAACCAACTTCTTTGCCTTTCATTACTTTAGATAAAGAAAGAGTGATTACATCTACAGAAGCTTTAAATCTTAAGGAAATTCCTAAGCATTTGGTAGTTATCGGTGGTGGAGTTATCGGCCTTGAATTAGGTTCTGTTTATTTGAGATTAGGTGCTCAGGTAACTGTAGTTGAGTTTATGGATAAAATCATCCCTGGAATGGACGGAGCTTTAAGTAAAGAATTAACTAAAGTTCTTAAAAAACAAGGAATGAAGTTCATGCTTTCTACAGCGGTTTCTGCGGTTGAAAGAAATGGAGATACTGTAAAAATTACAGCTAAAGATAAAAAAGGAGAAGAGGTAGTTGTAGAAGGAGATTACTGTTTGGTTTCTGTAGGTAGAAAACCTTTTACAGAAGGTCTTGGATTGGAGAAAGCGGGTGTTGAACTTGACGAAAGAGGAAGAGTAAAAACAAACGATCACCTTCAGACTAACGTTGCTAATATTTATGCTATCGGCGATGTTATCAAAGGAGCAATGTTAGCTCACAAAGCTGAAGAAGAAGGAGTTTTCGTTGCTGAAACATTGGCTGGACAAAAACCTCACGTTAATTATAACTTAATTCCTGGTGTTGTTTACACTTGGCCAGAAGTTGCCGGAGTTGGTAAAACTGAAGAACAATTGAAGGAAGAAGGTGTAGCTTACAAGGTAGGATCTTTCCCAATGAGAGCGTTAGGAAGAAGCCGTGCAAGTGGTGATGTTGATGGTTTGGTAAAAATCATTGCAGACGAAAAAACGGACGAAGTTTTAGGAATGCACATCGTAGGAGCAAGAGCTGCTGACCTTATTGCAGAAGGGGTAATTGCAATGGAATTCCGTGCAAGTGCTGAAGATATCGCAAGAAGTTCTCACGCTCACCCGACGTATGCAGAAGCTATTAAAGAAGCGGCGTTGGATGCTACGGCGAAAAGACCGATTCATATGTAATACTTGATTAAAAGATTTAATCATTTAAATATTTAAAAAAGAGAGGCTTTTGTCTCTCTTTTTTTGTTTTGAAATACTTAATTATCAATAAGAACGGATTTTAATCCGCTTTCTCTTTTTTACTGGATCAAATACAAAAGTTGGGGACTAGGCAAAAAAGTTTAGATCATGTAAGATGAAATTTTTTTCTCTCGCAGATTTTGCAAATGATGCAGATTCTTTTCCTTGCACTTTAGATATTGAACACGAAGCCCCACCAAGTTTTTTGACAACTCCCGTTTTTAAGTCTCACCAAACCTTTCTACCTATAAAAGACCGGAAGGGTGAAGCAAAGAAAATCAACGATATCATCTGTGAAAATCTTTGCGATCCGTGGGAAATAAAAATATTCGCACATTCGTGGCGATTATTTATCAGCCCTCCATTTTATCTTCGATAAAATCCTTGCGCCTTAAAAACACAGAGTATTAAAAAATATCTTTGCGTCTTTGCGAAAAGCTAACAGAGACAGCAGCATCTGTGAAAATCCGTCATATCTGTAGGAAATAAAAATATTCGTGCATTCGTGGCAAAAAAATACATCTAAACAATTTCTCCCCAAGTTTTGAAACTGATCCTTTTTACTTCAAATTCTGGTTTTTAGTTAAAATTTATTTGTATTGAAATTAAACGTATTTAATCATTTTAATTTTTAACCAATTATTTTTTATTTAATACGCAAAAAAACCTTCATGAAATTTATCAAGTCGTAAAATATTTAATTTTATTTTTATTTAGAAAAAATATAAATAATTTTGCCAAAAATTGTTAAAATTGAAGAAAAGAGTTTTATTCCTTGCTTTTCAGTTTGTCATACTTTCTGTAAGTGGTCAGACGTTGACAGGGATTGTTGTAGAAGCTGATAACAAGAAGCCTATTTCTGGCGTGAAAGTTGGGATCGAAAATACAGGAATCTGGACCGTGACAGATAATTCCGGGGCATTCCAAATTAATTATAATGCGAGCGAAACATTGGTTTTTTCAAGGGCCGGTTTGCTGGAAGAGAAAAGAACGTATATCACGATTCCTGCCAACAGAATTACTGTCGATATGCAGATTGCTTCGATTCGTATCAAAGAAGTAATGCTTTCCGCAAAAAAGAAAAATTATTCTGAAATTGAAATTAAAGAAGAGGCTTTGAAAAATATACAGGCATTCTCTTTAAATGAGGTTTTGGAGCAGATTCCGGGGCAAAAGCAGCATAACCTTAACTTAAATGAATTCAAACCTATTGTTTTCCGTTCGGTAACACCCAATAGTTTTTCAGGAAACGGAAATGAAGGTTTTGGAAACAAATCTTTCGGAACTTCAATCGTCGTAGACGGAATACCACTTTCAAACAATGAAAATATGCAGGGGTACGCCGGAAATTATTCTCCTATATCCAGAAGCGTTAGCAATGAAGGTACTTTATTTATGCCAAACACGATAGGTTTTGGAGCACAGGGAGGGTACTTTTCTAATGCTAATTTTGGAGTTGACCTCCGAGAAATACCTGTTGAAAATATCGAAAGTGTAGAAGTGGTACAAGGTATTCCTTCTGCTAAATATGGTGATTTAACTTCAGGGTTGGTCAATATTCAGCAAAAAAGCGGTAAAACTCCCTACAGAGCTTATGTGGCGTTAAGAGAGGGCACACAGGAATATAATCTAAATAAAGGTTTACAGGTAAGTAAAATGGGATTTTTAAATGTTAATCTCAACTACCTGAGCTCTAATTCTGATCCGCGAACAAAGTTTAATAATTATCAAAGGATCAATACAAGTTTAATGTGGACGGTTTATAACAAAAATAAAAACGTAAGCAACTCTTTATCTGTAGAGTATGGACGTAATTTTGATAATGCCAACTTTGAAGAGGAGGACATCAGACAAACAATTACTAAAAACAAAAAAAGAGACTTTAAAATATCCAACCGTTTTAACTGGAGATTCAGAAACTGGTTCTTTGATAATTTGGCTGTTAACGCAAATTATACTCAGGCTTACCAAAACTCTTATGAATCGAAAATTGTAAGCAGTGGAGGTGATGTTGTGGGAACCAGTACCACAGAAGGAGTTTATGTAGGGGCTTATACCCCCATAAATTACAGACAGGCACAGGAAGTGGAAGGAAAACCTATTTCAGTTTTTGTTTCTGCTGATCTGAAGAAAAATTTAAAAACAGAGACCGGATGGGTTCATAATTTCCTGATTGGGACATCCTTCAGGAGTAGTGATAATAAAGGAGCGGGCCGCTTAGGAAGTCCTGAAACCCTCAATAAGGTATTTGCTAGTGGAGGGCAGGGGTTCAGACCTTATAATTTTGGACAGAATGTGAAGGCTGAATATCAGTTTTCCCTGTATGCAGAAGATAATATTTTCAAGAAAATTGGTCATTCCACCTTCAATTTAAATGCAGGTTTACGTTATGATAATCAGTTTGGAGCATCTGTCTTGCAGCCAAGGGTTAACACCTATCTTATTTATAAAAATTTCAAGTTTAGAGGAGGATTCGGGATCGCCTCCAAGGCTCCTTCTATTAATATGATCTATACGGGAGCTCGTTATTATGATCAGATTTTGGCAGATATTCGTCTTCCTGGATATTATAATATTGGAGTTGTTCAGACTTTTGTGGACTATGCTGATAATTTAGGTCTGAAACCCTCAAAAAGTATCAGGTCAGAAATTGGAGTAGATTATAAATTTCCATTCGGAAATGTAGGTTTAACAGCATACTATAATAATCTGTATGACGGCTTTACCAATGAATATTTTGCTTCAAAGAGACAGCAGGCTAATCTTAAATTCACTTACGACGGAACAAATACGCCTACCTATGAAATTGTTAATTATAGCAATTTATATTATTTGCAGAATAAAATTGTAAATAATCTGAAGTCGAAAGATAAAGGATTAGAATTAATGATGAGTCTTTTTAAACTTCCTGTTAAAAATATAAGTTTAGACATTAACGGCGCTTACGTGGAGACCCGAAACAACTCGAATACGGATAAATATTTTCTTCCACCAAGCTATAAAGACGGTGCTGTTTACGGAATCTACAGGCCTTTTGAGTCAAAATATAAACAAATGAATATGGGTATTTCTCTAAATTATCATTTACCGAAAGCAGGCTTGGTCATTTCTTTAAGATCCCAACATTTCTTTATAGATGATAAAGTGATCTTTAACCCTAAACTACTTTATGCCTATATCAACAGAGATCTTGAAAAGGTGATGCTTACCCAGGATGAGATTAATGATCCTAAACTGTTTTCAAGCATTAAAGAAACAGGAATTGATGATAACAGTGAGAAACTGGGAAAGGTCTTTCATAATTTCAACCTTAAAATTTCTAAAGATTTTCAGAACGGATTTAAGTTTTCATTTTATGCCAACAATTTTCTGGATTTAAAACAGGTTCAGGGAAAAACAACCGAGGGAAAATATACAGAGACCCTTAAATCCGACTTACTAAAGCTTTCTTTCGGAGCAAAAATAGAATATCAATTTTAAAAATTACCTTATAAATAAACATTATGAAACAGTTATTGAGTTTATTAACAATAATGCTGCTGTTGGTTTCCTGCAGAGACGATGATTTCGGGAATCAAGGGAATAATCTTCAGCCGACAACTTTTAGAGTAGAAGTGAAATATGATGCCGCCTATAACACATTGCATTCAAAAAATGCAACCGTAGTTTTAGTTAATAATAATTCAGGAGATACATATACCGAAACTACAGACGCAAATGGATTTGCCAATTTTGCCAGTGTAATTCCAGGAACTTATAAAGTTACAGTTTCCAAAAAAATGCTTGCTGATGAGTTTAATTCAACATTTGGATATGCTTCTTCTGGTTCAGAAATTACTTTTAACGGAGTTCAGGAAAATGCAATTATCAATGCAAATATTCAGACTACATTTATAGAACTAAAAGGAGCAAGAGTTGGAGATTTACTGATTAAACAAATCTATTATGCAGGATCTCACCCTACACAAGGGGCTAATTTCAGAGATCAGTTTATAGAAATTTACAACAACTCGAATGAAACCATTTATGCAGATGGTTTGTATATCGCGCAGCTTTATGGCAAGACCAATACAAATACGTCAAATAATAATTATTCTCAGGCAAACGGACAATTCGACTGGAGCAAATCTGTCGGAATGATTGGCGGGACTTCAGCAAATACCGACTATGTGTATGCAGATTATGTATTAAAAATTCCGGGTAACGGAACGCAATATCCTATTTTTCCGGGAAAAAGTATTGTAATTGCCCAAAATGGGATGAATCATAAAATTCCCCTGGTAGATAATACGGGAGCTCCGATCAGTATTCAGAATCCTTCTTTAACTGTTGACTTAAGTACGGCAGATTTCGAGGTGTATTTGGGAGATTTTAATCTATCAATTGGTGAGTCCGTTTATAAGTTTGATATACAGAATCCTGCTGTAAAAGATATGGATATTGCCTATTGGGGAAGAACCGGAAGCTGGAGTCCTAATAACGATTTTATTATAGATAATTTGGGAAGAGACAGCTTCGCGATTTTCAAAGCTAATAATTTTGCTGATTTTCCTCAATATGCAGACCCTTCTGTATCGACCGTTACAACAAGTACAAGATATTACAAGCAAATTCCGAATAGTGTAATTATTGATGGGGTAGATCTTCAGCATTATAATCCGAACTCTCAGCGACCAAAAATGTTGAATGCTTCTGTGGATGCAACTTTCATTTCGTGCGACGCTTCGTTTAATTCTCAGGCAGTTATCAGAAAAACAAAATCTGAGGTTACGATGTCCGATGGCAGCAAGCGAAAAATTTTAGAGGATTCAAACAATTCAGCAAACGATTTTGTAAAACAACAGGCGAATCCGAGAGGATTTCAATTATAATTGACAATGAAATTTAAAAGTTTATATATAATTTCTTCTCTATCATTTGGCTATGTTTCGGCACAGCTGAATGATAGTATTTTTATCCCGACTAATCAGGTTTATTATCAACAGTTAAACAAGATATGGGAAAATCCTATTCAGTTTTCTAACCAAAAATTTTCAGATTTTACAGAAACAAATCTTAACGCTTCCGTAAAAAATTTGAATATGAAAAGAGCCCAGACTGCAGAAGAAATCAATGAATTTGGCTTTACCACGCAGGGTATTTTCAATATTTCTGATAAATTAAGATTAATGGGAAGTTTTGATTATCAGTTCATCACTGAAAAAGGAATGGGGTATAATTTAACGAATGAGCGAACAGAAGATCAGTTTGTATTATATCCTAATTATCTTTTTGTACCTAAAAAAGCGAATTGGGAAACCCAAAATTACCGCGTTAAGGGAGGTTTGTCCTATAAGATATGGAGAGGGCTGGAATTGGGCGCAACGGTGGATTACAGAAATCAAAGTTCCTACAGAAAGTCGGATCCGAGACCTGATATTTCTACAGCAGATTATTCCGGTAAGATTTTTGGAGGTTACCGTTACAGAAATCATCATGTATCTGTTTTCGGAGGATTAGGCAGAAAATCTGAAACTTATGATCTGATCGCTGTGAACGAAGCGGTTAATGCTCCTGCAAATCCTGATTATTTCGTTAGATTTTCAAATGGTTATGGCAGATTGATTTATTTTCCTTCATATTCCGATTACAGTTACAGAACAATAGATAAAAATTTCGGAGCCGGATATTCATTTGAAAATCAGAAAAATTTCTTTAATATTAGCTTTAGTTACAGCAAAAAAATGCAGGAGCTGTTTGAAAAAGATCAAAGCAGCAATACCTATTTTGAAGAAAGTCTGGGAAAAATGAAATATCGTCTTGTTAACTATAAAACCGACGCTAATTACTGGTATAAAGGAAACGAAATGGATTTCATGACCAATGTCAATTTCCAAAGTATTACTGGAGATAATTATAATAATGAAGAGTTTGGGCAAAACTATAGAATGACTTTAGATAAAATAGCTTTTACTCAGAATTTCCTTTTGAGAGAAGGAAAGAAGATTAAGTTTGGAGCGACCTTAGAAGGAGTTTATAATGATTTTTCAGCGATTGATTTATTAGGAATTACTTATAAGTATGTTAAAAGCCTGAATGTAAATATAAAAGTTAACAAAGATATTTTTTACAGGGATACTCAAAAAATAAATCTCGAAGTGGGAGCCATGTCTTATTTTCCTGTAAATGAAAGCCTGCAATATACCCCTGCTTCATCCAATACTTTACTGTATGATCATGTTATTAAAAATGATTATGAGTTCGACAGAACTTCAAAAATGGGTCCTCAGCTGGGATTGCAGTTTTATCAGAAGGTAAGTCCCAAGACAAGCCTGAAAATATTTACTAATTTTGCAACACTTTTCCCATTGAGTAAAGAATTGAAGCAAAACACCGATTACAACGGAAATCCTAATCTATACTTCAATGCGGGAATATCATTGTTTTATTAGAAAGTTATGAAGTATTTTTTATCGCTCTCAGCAGTGTTGTTTTTAACCTATTCTTTTTCCGATTTTAATGTGATCCAAAAAGGATATACGAGCAGCGAATTAAGAGAACTATACGGAAGCGGAAACCAGAATCTTTGGCCCAAGCCTCACCTTTTTGATGAAGCTAAAGAAGGATTTAAAGATATCGGACCTTTATCAAAACCGGAGTTTCCAAAAGATAATCCCTATTCTGAAGCAAAAGAAGAACTCGGTAAGGTTTTGTTTTTTGATCCGAGGCTTTCAAAATCTGGACAGATTTCCTGTGCAAACTGTCACGATCCTGAGCTGGCCTGGGCAGATGGACGAAGAGTGGCTTATGGTCATGACAGACAACTGGGAACAAGAAATGCGCCTACCATTCTGAATATTGTTTATGCTAAAGAATATTTCTGGGATGGGAGAGCGGCTACTCTGGAAGATCAGGCGAAAGCACCGATTGAAAATCCTCTAGAAATGAATTTTCATTCAAGACTGGCTGTGAAAAAAATAGCTAAGATAAAAGGATACAGAAGTTATTTTCTAAAAGCTTTTGGCGATGAAAAGGTAACAGAAGAAAGAATAACAAAAGCGATTGCTACCTTTGAGAGAACAATTGTAAGTCCGAAATCAAAGTTTGATCGCTTTGTTTCAGGAGAAAAGAAAATACTTACTGATTCAGAAATCAATGGTCTGCATTTATTCAGAACAAAGGCTAATTGTATTAATTGTCATAACTCTTCTTATTTCTCGGATCAGAAATTTCATAATGTTGGACTCACTTATTTTGGACGCGAATATGAAGATCTCGGATTATATAATATTTCAAAAAAAAATGAAGATGTAGGTAAGTTTAAGACTCCTACGTTGAGGGAAGTTACTAAGACAGCTCCTTATATGCATAATGGTTTGTTTCCTAATATTAGAGGAGTGCTGAATATGTATAATGCCGGAATGCCTAATGAAAAAAGAAACAGAGACAGCCCGCTTGCTCCTCATAAGTCTAAAATGCTGGAAAAATTAAATCTTTCAGATGAGGAGTTAACAGATCTTGAAAATTTTCTGAATACCTTACATAGTTACAAATACAAAATGAGGTCACCCGAATTACCTCAATAGAGAGAAGCTTTTGCTTCTCTTTTTTGTATATTGGAGTAAAATTTTCTGATGAAGAATTTAATTCTATTTTCATTATTGCTATTTTCCGGATTGGTCTTGAGCCAGGATATCATGTTGATTAAAAAAGAAGTGGCAGAAATTAATCAAATAAAAAATTACAGTATAAAAGTTGTTCCCTATTCCTATTTTATGGATAAACATCAAGTAACGGACAACGGAATTGAATTAAAAGGCTATTATAAAAGCGGAAAACTTAGAAAAATAGACCATTTTATAGGGCTTTCTGCATGGTATATTTCTACGGAGTACTTTCTTGATAAAAACGGACAGTTAATATTCGTTTATTCAAAAAAATATCAGACCGTTGATGAGAACGGATATTTAAAAAATCCTATAAAAATATCCGAAATCAGGAATTACTATGCAAAGGGGAAGCTGATTGAGACAGTAAAAATGCCTGAGAATCAAATTGAAGATGCCGATTATCTGCGTACGTTTCAAGAGCTGAAAAAAGATTTAAATGAATATAAATAGGTTCAAGACTTCAATTTCCTTACCTTTGCAGACTAATTTTATCATACATGTTACTCGGAAAAACTCAAACTTTAAAAATTTCAGAAAAAATCAGTTCAGGATGGATTTTAACAGACGAATCCGGTGAAAAAGCTTTTTTGCCAAAAATCTTCATTCAGGATGAAAAAGAAATCGACGAAGAGGTGGATGTTTTTGTGTATCAGGATGATAATAAATTAAAAGCGACTACAGAAATTCCATTGGCTGAAGTTGATGAATTTGCCGTGATGAGCTGTGTTCAAAGCCTTCCCAGCGGTGCTTTTATGGATTGGGGAATTATAAAAGATTTATTTATTCCTTACAAGCAGCAAAAGTCTAAAATTGTTGAAGGTAAAAGATATCTGGTTCATTTGTATGTAGATGATGAATTGGGGTTAATTACCGGAACGACTAAATTCAAAAGAAATCCTCAATATCAGGATCTGCCTTTCCAAAAAGGAGATAAGGTAGATTTAATTATGATGAATGAAAGCGAATTGGGCTGGAACGTCGTAATCAATAAAAAATACATCGGCTTAATCTATGCTTCTGATGTTTTCAAAAAACTATATCCTTTGTCTGAGGAAGGCGGTTATATCAAAGAAATTCGTGAAGATGGAAAGATTGATGTTTCTCTGCAGCCACAAGGTTTTGAAAATATTGATGAGTTTAAAAAGAAAATTTTAGACAAGCTGGAAGAAAATTACGGTTTGCTTTATCTTTCAGACAAATCTACTCCTGAGGAAATTAAAGAGGAGATCCAAATGAGTAAGAAGAACTTCAAGAAGGCGATCGGAGGACTTTATAAGGATAAAATTATTGATATTTCAGACGATAAAATCAAATTATTATAAAAATAAAAACGAGCAGAATTTTCTGCTCGTTTTCTTTTATTCTCTATTTTTAATCAGTAGCCAACCGGAGTAAATTCTGCCGTCGGAAACTTTTATCGTGTACCAGTAACTTCCCGTTGGTAATGGTCTTCCGCTAAGTTTGGCTTCCCATTCAAAAGGCTTTTTATTTTTAATCACTTCTTTAAAAATGGCGATTCCGGTTCTGTCGTATAAACTGACTTCTGTTCCCGGATAATTTTCTAATCCGTTGATTTTCCATAAATCATTGATCCCATCTCCGTTTGGTGTAATGGCATTCGGAATATTAAAGATTGAAAACGGCTTCTGCCCGATAATACAACCTCCTTTCGTTCTCACAAACACCGTATATTCTCCCATTGAAAGATTGCTGAAAATGTTTGAATCCTGCCAGATAAGATTATCCAGAGAATATTCATAACTTCCTGTTGCAGATAAAATTACAGTTGCTGAATTATTGCTGATATTTACCGAAACAATCTGAGCTAAAACAGAATAACTCACGACAACAGTCGCTGTACTTTCACAACCAAAACTGTTTTTAACCGTCACCGTATAAGTACCTGGCGTTGAAATAGTGATGGTTTGTGCAGTTGCTCCCGTGTTCCATAGATAAGATGTAAATCCGGCTCCTGCGTCTAATGTGATATTTTTACCTTCGCAGAAATCCAGTTTTTCGGGAAGTGTAATATTAGGTTTAGGATTTACGGTTAAATTCAGTTGTGCAATTTTAAAACATCCGTCAGGAGTTGCGACTTTCACATTAATAATATTCAAACCTATATTCAAAGCATAATTTGATGGATTTCCGATTGGATTTCCCAGATTATCAGTATAAGTGAAAACGTAATTTCCCGGATTCGCGATTATATTATTTTCAAACGAAGTTAAATTAATAACCATTGTATTGGCAACAGAATTATTACAGAAAGTCTCACTGTAATTATTAGCCGGAACATTATTGAGTGAAAGCGTTACCGCAATGGAGAATTTAGCTGATTCACAACCATTCAATGTTTGGGTAACGTAATACATTTGTCCGTTTGCTAAAAGGGTACTTAATGGTAAAAGATTGCCCGCTGCATCATAGAATTTTAAATCTGTACCTGTAACAATCAAGTTTGAAATCTTTGGATGTGCCGATTCACAAAAATCCTGCATAGAATTGGCTGAAGGTCTTGGCGTGCTGTTTACGGTAATTTGAAATTCTACTTTATCACTTTCGCATCCGTTGATGGTTTGTGAAGCATAATAAGTTCCTGTAACCAATGGAGTAGAAGGTGCTAAAATACTTCCTCCGGCATTGTACCACGTTATATTCTGGCCAGTAATTTGAATGTCTGAAACTTTAGGAAGATTAGTGGCGCAGAAACCTTGCTGAAGGTTAGTGGAAGTTGGTAATGCAGGCGAGGAGATGATTACATTTTGATTTTGTGTAAAGGTATTTCCATTTCCGTCATTATAAGTCCAGTGAATGATATAATTTCCGGGAAGCGAATAAGACAGTGGATCTGAAGTAGAGGCTGTAATTACTCCCGCACAGTTATCTGTTGCAGTAGGTATATTTGTTATGGTTGTATGACAATCTCCTGTGATATCCACTAAAGTAGCTATGTCGGGAATTGGCGCAATATTATCACCTACTGTTACATTTACGGTAAAGCTTCCGTCACAAGCTCCAGAACCAGTTACCTGACAAGTATATGTTCCTGAATGAGCTGCTGTTGCATTAGGAATTGTTGGGTTTTGAAGATTTGAGGTGAAACCGTTGGGTCCTGTCCACTGATATGTTGTTCCACCACTTGCATTTAACTGTAATGTTGAATTAATACATACTGGTGAGTTGGATGTCACAGTAGCACTTGCTGTACAATCTCTAAATTTAGCTACAAACATATCATTTCCGCCACCAGGCATTTGTTGAAAGGTTCCCGGAGTGGCTATTCCTGAAGTATTTCCGCCAGACATTCCCGTTAAATAAATAGCATCCTCATTGTCTGTAATAACTTCTCCTTGTTGTGTTGCGCCATTTCCTGTGTAATAAGTTCCCCATTCTTTACTGTCACTCTGATTATATTTAATCATAAAAGTGGAAATATATGTAGCAGGCATTCCCATATAAGCTCCGGGAGTAGAAATATCTGGTAAACCCAAACCATTGGAATGTAATCCTGTGAAGAAAACATTTCCATATTTATCAGGATAAGCCAACAATTGAGGATCTCCAATAAAGTTAAAATAACTTTTTGTGATTGTATTATTTGTCAAATTTACTCTCCAAATTCCAGGTTGTCCTACAGGTACGTCTGTTGTAGAGTATTTTCCCGGAAGTACCAAAATGTCATTCACTATTCTTCCTTTGAATACAACCTCATATCCTGAGTTCCCAAAATAACTAGATTTAAGAATGTTATTTCCTGATTTTGAAAGTCTTATATAAAGTCCGTCTGTTCCGCCTGCTTTTATAGGTTGAAAAGCATTGACCATAGGGATATTTGAAGATTGCGTCGCCGCTAGTATTTCAAGATTATCCACGGAAGACATGATTTGAAAAATAGAAGTTGAGCCATCACTTTGCCCAACATAGGTTGCCCAATCTGTATTCCCTGTTGTCGCGTTGATAGCTGCCAAAATACCATCAGTATAACCAGAGGGAGTAGATTTTGTTGGTTGCATTGCATTTACTGTGGGAAAATCTGTACTGAAAGCTTCTCCGCCAATAAATACCTGATTCTGATTATAAGAAACTGTATAAAGCTTATCTTGTCTGTTTGAAACAAATTCTTTTTGAAAAATTAAACTTCCATTACTGTTAAACTTCACTAAAACAATATTTTCATTAAAGGCAGCCCTTTGAACTACACCTCCTGCATAAATATTAAAATCGGCATCAAAATCGGCATCCATAAAATAGTCTGTCATTCCGAAGCCATAATAAGTTCCCCAAAGTTTTTGCCCGTCTTTAGTTATTTTTATCAGAAAAGCATCTATCCCTCCGGCAACATTTTGTTGATATGTGCCTGAGCTGGCAAAATTATTATAACTCGTTGTAGATCCGATGAGATAGCCTTTATTTTGAAGATCAGTTCTTATTCTTCCGTAATCATCACCTGTCCCGCCCACATGACTTCCCCAGACTCTTGTAGGAACAGGGTCAATAACAATCGTCTTATTGGAAGTATTTATAGGTGAATTAAAACCAAAAGTCTGATCTCCCAGATCCTTAAAAGAAATTTCAATATTTTCTTTTTTATTGCCTGAAATCCAGCTGTTCGGGATGTTTTCATACATTTCTCCAAAACGAACTTTCATCAAAAGCTTATTGTCTTTAATAGAAGTTGGAGCACCGTTGAATTTCATCTTAATATCTGAAATTTTTCCACCGGGATTAATGATGAAATTATATTCAATGGGTTTTAAAGTATCTTTTGGTTTAAAAAATACAATGTCAATATTCGGATAAATATTTTTATACAAAACTTTTTGAAAACGATGAACATTCGTTACTCCTTTTGGATTGTTCGGAAGGTTGTAATAATTAGAATAATCGGAAGATTTTCCTTCTGCAATAATTGCTGCTTTTTTATTTGAATTTAATAATTCAATATCAATTCTATGAAACTGATTTTCATAATTAAATTCATCATAATGATACGTTTTTGCATCAATAGATTGGTCTTTTCTGAATTTTGAGGAATTGGGATTTACTGTTTTTTTTGTTTCATATACATCATAAGAAAATCCATTAGATCGCAGTTGTACATTTAATCCCACAGAGGGGAAGAGATATTTTACATCTGCATTTTCTTTTCCGTCCTGATCAATGATTTGCCCTTTGTTTTCATAGAAATAATATTCATTGTCTTTGAATGTTTTATTCTGTGAAGACAAATGACTACAGCAAAAAGCTGCGAACAGAAATAATATTTTTCGCATCAGTTATTAATTTTTCGGCAAATATATAAAAATGCCCTGCTAAAAAAAGATTAACTGTTATTAATCTGTGTATAATGGTGTTAAAACTGATACATTTCATACCCTATTGTTTAATTATTTTGTTTAACAATTTTGTCAAAAACTAAAAATGATTTAAATTTGCACAAATTTGTTTAACAAAAATGTCAAATCAAGCAAAAAAAGACCAAACACAGGAATTAATCAAAGAGACAGCAAAGAATTTATTCTTTGTGAAAGGGAAATTTGATGCTACAACGCAAGAAATTGCTGATGCAGCAGGAGTAAACAGAACCCTGATCAATTATTATTTTCGTTCCAGAGACAATCTGATTCAGATTATTTTTGATGAAGCACAGAAAGTAGAACAGGAAAAATCGAAGGTTATTCAGAACTCTGATCTTCCTTTTAAAGAAAAGATGGGGCAGTTTATTGAGCATAGTTTATCAACCAGCCTTAAATATCCTTATCTGGAAACCTATATTGTTTCACAGATCAATAAAGGAAACTGTCATAAAAAAGATATCGAGGAAGATGAACTGAAAAAATTGTACAAAGACATCAAAAAAGAAATGGCATTAGGGAACATCGAAACAATGGAACCTATCCAGTTCGTATTAAATATGGTTTCTTTATTGGTTTTCCCAAGTGCAATAAGACCATTATTGATGGAAAATTTAATGATTAGTGAAAAGAAATTCGATCAGATCATTGCAGCAAGAAAGGATATTATTTTAAATATGCTTTTTAAAAATTAACAAATATTAAAGTATTTTAAGAAATGATCCGTCCTTTAAAAATAAAAGTATTCAAGAAGGAAATTAAATTACATTAAAAAAATAAACGAAGTATAAGATTATGAAAAGAAAACGTATAACTGCAAAAAAGCTAAAAATTGGGATAGCTGCAGCATTTATGATTTTCGGTTTTTCATCCGTGTCTGCTCAGCAGCAGGTTTCTCTACAGGAAGCCATAAAACAGGCACTTCAGAATAAAGCAGAAGCCAAAAAAGCTGCTTTACAGATTAAAAAAGCCGAATATAAAATTGATGAAGCGAAAGCTGGGGCATTACCACAGGTAACGGCAACAACTGGCTTAACCTATAACCCAATTATTCAGGAGTCTTTGCTTGAATTTGGAGGAGAGAAGATCAGAGCTCAGTTAGGTCAGCCTTGGAGTTCAACAGCTTCTGTGCAGCTTCAGCAGGCAATTTTTGATCAAAGAGTATTCACCGGGCTTAAGGCAGCGAAATCTACAAGAGAATTTTATGTTCTGAACGCTCAGCTGACCAACGAACAGATCATTGAAAATGTAGCAACCGCTTATTATCAGGTATTTGTTCAGGAAGAAAATCTGAAAACTGTGGAAGCGAGCTATGCTAATACAGAAAAAACGAGAAATGTGATCAAAAGTCTGGTCGATAACGGCCTGGCAAAAGCGATCGATTTAGACAGAACAAATGTTCAGTTAACGAATATCGGCTCCAACAGACAGACCTTGATCAATTCCGTACAGCTTTCAAAAAATGCACTGAAATTTTATATGGGAGTGCCGATCTCTTCGGATATTGAACTGGAAGAAAAAACGATTGAGCCTAAACCGGAGCTGATTGCCAGTACCGTAAACCTTAATGATCGTACCGAAATTAAAGTGCTGAATAAAAACAGAGAGCTTTTGGTGTACAATAAAAAAGCAACAGAGGCATATTTGTATCCGACGGTAAACCTGGTCGCCAATTATGGATGGGGGGCAACGGGAGCAAAGTTTCCTTTAACCAATGGAATTAAGAACGGAGTACTGTGGAGTGATTATTCTGCAATCGGCCTGAATGTGAACATTCCTATTTTCACGGGAGGAGCTACCAAGGCCAAGATTAATCAGGCTGAAATTGATATTCAGGATCTCGATGTAGATCTTGAAAATACGCAGTTAAGCTTAAGTTTAGATTATAAAAATGCCATTACCAATATGGAAAATGCATTGATCAATATTGAAAGCATGAAAGACAATGTAGATTTGGCGGAAAGAGTTCAGAAAAATACACAGGCTAATTATCAGTACGGTTTGGCAACATTAACTGAAGTTTTAGATGCGGAAAATGCACAGACTCAGGCTAAACAGAACTATGCTAACGCTCTATTGGATTATAAGCAGGCTGAAATAAAATTAATCAAAGCGAAAGGAGAACTAAATACTTTACAAAACCCATAATAAACTATAATGAAAAAAACTTTAATATATATCATCGTAGCGGCTGTACTTATAGGTTTAGCAGCTTACAAGATTGCCGGTAACAAAGAGAAGCAGGAGACAGAAGTAAGAGAAGTTGCCAAGCAGGTAGATAAGATCAATGTAAATGTGATTACAGTTGCAAGAGAAAACATCAATACAGATTACTCGGCCAACGGAACTTTTATCCCGAAACAGGAATCTAATCAGTCCTCTGAAATTTCAGGACGTATCGTAAATGTTTTGGTGAAAGAAGGCTCGAAAGTAGGCGCTGGTCAGGTTTTGGCAACGATAAAAAAAGATGCCATCGAAGTTGATATTTCTCAGGCTCAGAACAATTTGCAAAATGCAATTATAGATAACCAACGTTACGAAAATGCTTTCAAAACGGGAGGTGTTACGAAGCAGCAGGTTGATAATTCAAGATTACAGTTGAAAAATGCTCAGGCGGCAGTAAAAGCTCAGGGAGTTAAAATTAATGATACAAGCATCAGAGCGGGAATCAGCGGTACCATCAATAAAAAAATGGTTGAACCGGGAATGGTGGTTGCTCCGGGAAATGCACTTTTCGAAATCGTAAATATCAATTCGTTAAAACTTTCTGTTTTGGTGGATGAAAGCCAGATCGGAAGAATTCAGTTAGGTCAGGAAGTGGCAATTAATGTTAACGTTTTACCGGAAGAATCTTTCAGCGGAAGAATTACATTTATCGCTCCTAAAAGTGATGCTTCTTTAAATTTCCCGGTTGAGGTTGAAGTTCAGAACAGAGGAAACCTAAAGGCAGGTATGTATGCAACGGCTACATTTAAAACAAACCACGGTGCAGAAACAATGAATATGATTACGGTTCCTGCAGAAGCTTTCGTAAACGGTGTAAGCTCAGGGCAATTATTCGTGGTAAGCAACGGAACGGCTAAATTAATTAAAGTTCAGACCGGAAAAGTATACGGCGATAAAGTTCAGATCTTAAGCGGACTGAACGGTGGCGAACAGGTAATTACCAGCGGACAGATCAACCTTGATAACGGTTCAAAAATCAATATCGTAAAGTAAGAGAAGATGAAGTTAGCAGAAATATCCATTAAAAGACCGTCCCTGGTTATCGTATTATTTACGATACTTACGCTGGGTGGTTTATTAAGTTACTCCATGATGGGGTACGAGTTGATTCCGAAGTTTGAAACCAATATGGTAACCATTTCTACGGTATATCCTGGTGCTTCGCCTTCTGAGGTGGAAACATCGGTTACCCGAAAGATCGAGGATGCCGTAGGTTCTTTGGAAAACGTAAAAAAAGTAGAATCTTCATCTTACGAAAGTTTATCGGTAATCATGGTTCAGTTGAACACGGGTGCTGATGTAAACTATGCGCTGAATGATGCTCAGAGAAAGGTAAACGCTGTTTTGGCAGACCTTCCGGACGATGCAGATCCGCCATCACTACAGAAATTCTCATTGGATGATTTACCGATCATGACGCTGAGTATTTCAAGTGATAAATTAAATAATAAAGAGCTTTACGATCTTTTAGATAAGAAAATTGAGCCTGTATTTTCCCGTGTAAACGGTGTTGCTCAGGTTGACCTTGTTGGTGGACAGGAGAGAGAAATTCAGGTGAATTTAGATGAAAAGAAATTGCAGGGTTACGGTCTTTCAATCGGAGATGTACAGCAGGCAATTCTTTCTTCTAATTTAGATTTCCCGACGGGAGCTTTGAAAACGAGAACTTCAAGATCTACGATCAGACTTTCAGGAAAATATAAAGATGTTGCTGAAATGAATAATCTTGTGGTTTCCGATAAAAACGGGGCACAGGTTCGTTTATCTGATGTTGCAACGGTTTTTGACTCTCAGAAAGATGTTGAAAAAATTGCAAGATACAATCAGAATGCAACCATTTTACTTCAGGTAAAAAAACAATCTGATGCGAATGCGGTAGCGGTTTCAGAATTGGTTCAGAAAACGATTGCTGATGTTCAGAGTAATTATAAAACACAGGCGATCAAAATCAATATTGTAGATGATACAACAGATTTTACGCTTGAAGCGGCGGACCACGTAATCTTCGATTTATTCCTGGCGATTATTTTGGTGGCAGTGGTCATGTTATTATTCCTTCACAACATCAGAAATGCATTTATCGTAATGGTTTCTATTCCGATGTCTTTGATTGCAACAGTAATCGGAATGTATCTGATGGGATATACCCTAAACCTAATGAGTTTACTGGGACTTTCATTGGTAGTAGGTATCCTTGTGGATGACGCGATCGTTGTACTGGAAAACGTATACCGTCACATGGAGATGGGAAAAAGCAGAATTCGTGCAGCATACGATGGAGCTTCAGAAATCGGGTTTACGGTAACGGCTATTACCTTGGTAATCGTGGTGGTATTCTTACCGATTGCAATGAGTTCCGGTTTGGTGTCTGATATCCTGGCGCAGTTCTGTGTAACGGTGGTTATCGCGACAATGTTGTCATTATTGGCTTCATTTACCATTATTCCTTGGTTATCTTCAAGATATGGTAAATTGGTGCACCTTACAGGAAAAAATGTTTTCGAAAGATTCATCCTTTGGTTTGAAAAACAATTGGAAAAATTCACACACTGGATTACAGGAATCTTAGAATGGGCTTTGAAAACGACATTAAGAAGAATCATGACGGTAGTGATTACTTTCATTATTTTGATCTCTTCATTTATGTTGGTGGCATTCGGATTTATCGGAGGTGAATTCTTCCCTAAAATGGACAGAGGTCAGTTCCTTGTTCAGATGGAATTACCAAAAGATGCTTCAGTAGAAAAAACGAATCAGGTAACTTTAGCGGTTGAAAAATACCTTAGAAACGATAAAGATGTTGTAGATATGATTACAACGGTTGGTCAGCAGTCATCAGGTTTTGGTGGTGCACAGGCAACGTTGTATCAATCAGAAATTCAGGTAATCTTGGTTGATAAATCTGAACGTAACGAAAGTACAGATATCAAATCTGCTAAAATCAAGAGAGCTTTAGAAGAGAAATTCACCGGAGTTGAGTTTAAAACCGCACCAATCGGATTAATGGGAGCAGATAACGCGCCAATCGAAATGGTAGTAACAGCTCAGGATAATGAAACGGCAAATAAGGAAGCGAACAGAATTCTTGAATTGCTTAAAAAAGTTCCTGGATCAGTAGATGCTGAATTATCAACCGATTCTGGTAACCCGGAAGTTCAGGTGAATATCGACAGAGATAAGATGGCTGCTTTAGGTTTAAATCTTTCCAGCGTAGGACAAACAATGCAGACTGCATTCAGTGGAAATACAGACGGAAAATTCAGAGCCGGAGAATACGAATACGACATCAACATCCGTTTTGGTGATGCCAACAGACAGAATATTGATGATGTAAGAAATCTGATGTTTACGAATACTAAAGGAGAGCAGGTAAGATTGAGCCAGTTTGCAGATGTAAAAATGGGTTCAGGGCCAAGTTTGCTTGAACGTAGAGATAAAGCACCTTCGGTAAAGGTAAAATCTAAAGTAGTAGGTCGTCCGGTAGGTGACGTGGCCAACGAATGGGCAGCAATGTTCATGGATAACGAAAAAACAAAACCAGCAGGTGTAAGCTACATCTGGAGTGGTGATATGGAAAACCAGACTGAAGGTTTCGGTACATTAGGAATTGCTTTATTGGCAGCTATCGTACTGGTTTACCTGGTAATGGTTTCATTATACGACTCGTTTGTTTATCCGTTTGTGGTATTATTCTCAATTCCGTTGGCATTGATCGGGGTAATGGTTATTTTGGCCATCACCGGAAATTCACTGAACATCTTTACGATGCTGGGGATGATCATGTTGATTGGTTTGGTAGCGAAAAACGCGATTATGATCGTCGATTTTGCCAACATGAGAAAAGCAGCGGGAGCAACAACGCACGATGCTTTGATTCAGGCCAACCACGCGCGTCTTCGTCCGATCTTGATGACCACAATTGCGATGATCTTCGGTATGATCCCGATTGCGATTGCAAAAGGAGCAGGAGCCGAAATGAACAACGGATTGGCTTGGGTAATCATCGGTGGTTTAACATCGTCGTTATTCCTTACCTTGATTATCGTACCGGTAGTGTACTCTTTATTCGATTCAATTTTAAGAAGAATGGGTAAAGGTGAGAAAGTAGATTATGAAGCTGAAATGAAAGCCGATTACGATCACAGAGAACTAAGTGAAGACGGATTTACTCCGAAACACGTAGACTAATATAACAACCTTTAATTAACCGAAAACCGTGTCAGAAATGATGCGGTTTTTTTATGTCATTGCCGCGAGCGAAGGTATTCTTTTGTTGAGGTAAACCAATCATGACTTCTAATGATTTTTTGCAAAAAAATTGTATCGAGAAATTTTTGTTTTGAAGACTAATTTTGTGCTTTGGTTCATGGGGTTCTCGATACATTTTTCTACGCTCCGCTTCGAAAAATACTCGATCTGACGGGCGAACTTTGTTGAGGTAAACCAATCGTCACTTCGAGTGATTTTTTACAAAAAAAATTGTATCGAGAAGTTTTGGTTGTGGAAACATAATTTATGAAACAATAAAAAAAGCTTCCAGAATTATCTGAAAGCTTTCAATATTTTTATAGATGAAAAATTAGTCTGCCATTGCCTCTCCGGACTTTCTGTAAACAAAACTTCCATAGATATGTCTTCTTGCAAAACGGCTGGGAGAATCTGCATTCACCATTTTAATATACGTATTTTTCGGAACTCCGATATATTCGTACATATTTCCGTTCAGGTGCTGAACCGTAAGAACCGATTTTTCCAGATAAAAATCCTGAATATTAGATTTGGTAATCGTTTCCGTATATTCTTCTTTATATTTTTCCTGCGTTTCCGGATTAATGCTTACCAAAAAATGATAGGCTTCAATCACCGTCTTACTTTTTTCTTCCGCTTCCAGCTTTCCTGCTTCATCATTAATGAATTTATCAGGATGCGTGTCTTTCATCACATTTCTGTAAATTGTTTTTAATTCCTTCAACGTAACGTTTTTATCTACTTCAAGAAGCTTTCTGTAATCGCCTATTTTTTTCATATGTTCTAACCCTTATTTTCGGGGTGCAAAATTAAGGTTTTATTTTGGGATATTGTAAGTTTTTGATTGCTATTTATTTAGATTTAAAAATAATTTTATATTCTATTGGCAATTTGTATCTATTGATTAACTTATAATTCTTAGATTTATAAAGTAATGCTTAATCAAGCTTCTTTCTTTAGACATGTAATTAAGTATAGGATATACAGTCTGCTTTTGCAGGCTTTTTTGCTAATATAAATGTTTTAAATTTGTTATATGGACAAGCTGACCAAAGAACAAAGAAAGAAAAATATGCAAGCTAATAAATCATCAGGAACAAGACCTGAATTACTATTAGCTAGAACTCTTTTTGGCAGAGGTCATAGATATCGAAAAAATAATAAAACAGTTTTTGGAAAGCCAGATTTAACTTTTAAAAAGATAAAATTGGCAATTTTTGTCGATGGAGAATTTTGGCATGGAAAAGATTGGGTGATAAGAAAGCATGACCATAAAACAAACAAAGATTTTTGGGAAAAGAAAATTGAAAGAAATATTCAACGTGATGTTGAAGTTAATGAGGAACTTGTAAAAAATGGGTGGACTGTTTTAAGATTTTGGAGTAAGGAAGTCGAGAAAAATTTATTAAATTGTGTGTAGTAAATTAAATGTTAGAGTAGAAATTGTAGCAATTCTTTTTTTTAATTAAAAACTTGCTATAAGTCATAAACATAAATGAGATAAAAATGGAAAGTTATCAAAAAATATCACGAGAAGATTTTATGAAATTCTTCCGTGATGAAGAAAAATTAATGGAATTAACACCAGATGATAGAATTGAAATTTTTAGAATGATTTTATTGGGGAATTCTGATTTTTCTAAAGATTTATTAGACGGAATTTTAAAAGATTATTGTGTTGATAATCTAAATGTAACGGAAAGCAACAATGAAAAAAAGTAATAACTGGACAAAAGAAGAGACGATTGTAGCTTTTAATGTTTATTGTAAGATTCCTTTTAAAAGCAGTAGCAAAACCAATCCTTTAATTATTAAATATGCTAGCATTATTGGTAGAAGTCCTTCTGCTTTAAATATGAAAATTGGAAATTTTGGAAGGCTTGATCCCGAATTAAAAAAGCAAGGAATTGTTGGATTGGGAAATGGAAGTAAACTTGATGAAACTGTTTGGAATGAGTTTAATGGTAATTGGGAAAAGCTAGCTTATGAAAGTGAGTTATTAATTGCTGAATTTCAAAATAAAAATGTTGAGGAAATAATTGATGTTGAAGTTTTTGAATTCCCAATTGGTCTCGAAAGAGAATCAATTATAAAACAAAGAGTAAATCAAAATTTTTTTCGTTCAACAATACTTTCATCTTATAATTTAAAATGTTGTATTACTGGACTATCTATTTCTGAGTTTTTAGTTGCCAGTCATATAAAACCTTGGAAAGATGATGAAAAAAATCGTTTAAATCCGCATAATGGTTTATGTTTAAATTCAATTCATGATAAAGCATTTGATAAAGGTTATATTACAATTACACCAGATTATAAAATTAAAGTTTCAAACTATTTTGACACATTAAAAGAGAACGAAATTATCTATCATGATTTCTTTTCAAAATATGACAATCAATCTATTATTTTACCAGATAGATTTCTTCCTTCAAAAGAATTTTTAGATTGGCATTATACAAATCTATTTAAAAAATAAGATTTAATTATTTTTGAAGTCAATATTACATCGAAGTTTATACACTTTTAAAAATAATAAGTGATAAAAAGCTTTTTGCTGGAGACAGCAATCTGAATAAAATAGAAACTTTAATATTTCCTATTATTAGAGTTCTTCGTGACGAATCGAATGGAACTTTCGAGTTTGGATACGAAAATGATTTAGTAGTTATTAAAAATAATATTGAAGAATTTAGAATTCCAATTATTAAATTTAAGGAAAATGCAAATTTACTTTTAAACAAGCTTAAAGAAAAAACTAAAGCTGCATTCTCAATTCCTGAAATAGAAACTTTTTTGAATTCTTATAATAGTCATTCTTTAAAAGCAAAATCTTCGATTAAAAGTGATATTAGAATTGTAATTCATGACCATCGAACAGGAATAACCCCTGAATTGGGATTTAGTATAAAGTCAAAGTTAGGAGGGGCCTCTACATTATTAAATGCTGGTAAAACAACAAATTTTGTTTACGAAATAGACAATTCAATTCTAGATAATCAACAAATAGAATTTATAAATAATTTAGAAACAAAAAGTAAAATACGAGACAGAATAAAAGAAATCAAACACTTTTATGGAAATTTAAAGTTTATTAAAAATGAAAGTTCAGTCTTTGGAAATAATTTAATATTAATTGATACAGCACTTCCTTATATTCTTTCTGAAATATTATTAAAATATTTTGAGTCTGGTAACTCTCTAATTTCCTCTTTAGTATCTGAAATTTCGTCTAAAAATCCTTTGAATTTTGATCTGGAAAATGGACATCAATTTTACAGTTACAAAATTAAACGTTTATTAACAGATATTGCTTTAGGAATGATGCCCTCAAAAGTATGGTCTGGTTTACTTGATGCTACAGGTGGTTATTTGATAGTGAAAGAAGATGGTGATATTTTATGTTATCATATTTATAATAGAAATGAATTTGAAGATTATCTTTTTAAGAATACTAAATTAGAAACTGCAAGTAGTACGAGACATGACTTTGGCCGAATTTATTTAGAAAATAATAAGATGTTTATTAATTTAAATTTACAAATTAGATTTATTTAATATAACCAAATAAAAACAGGAGCCTCAAAAGGCTCCTGAAAAAACAAATATTAATAATATCTAAAGTGCTTGTACGGCAAACTCCTTACTCGCTTCCCTCGAAGCCTCAACCATTGCAATCAACGCCTTTTCCGTTTCATCCCAATGACGGGTTTTCAGGCCACAATCAGGATTTACCCAAAGTTGCTGTGCCGGAATAACGGCTTGTGCTTTTTTCAGTAATTCCACCATTTCCTGTTTGGAAGGAACTCTCGGTGAGTGAATATCATAAACTCCCGGTCCGATCTCGTTCGGATATTTGAAATCAGCAAATGCATTCAACAGTTCCATCTGGCTTCTGGAGCATTCTATTGTGATCACATCAGCGTCCATATCAGCGATATTCTGGATGATGTCATTAAATTCAGAATAACACATATGCGTATGAATTTGTGTCGCATCTTCCACACCGCTTGCCGAAATTCTAAAGGCTTCAACCGCCCATTTTAGATAATTTTGCCAGTCAGATTTTCTTAAAGGAAGTCCCTCACGAATTGCAGGTTCATCGATTTGGATAATTCTGATTCCTGCCTTTTCAAGATCATTCACCTCATCACGAATCGCCAATGCAATCTGTTTACAAGTGTTTGAACGAGGTTGGTCATCACGTACAAAAGACCATTGAAGAATCGTTACAGGTCCCGTCAGCATTCCTTTTACCCATTTTTGAGTTAAAGATTGCGCATATTCTGACCAATAAACCGTCATCGGGCTAGGTCTGTGAACGTCTCCAAAAATCACCGGAGGTTTCACACAACGGCTTCCATAACTTTGAACCCAACCGTTTTGAGTAAACGCAAATCCAGACAACTGTTCCCCGAAATATTCCACCATGTCATTTCTTTCAAATTCTCCGTGCACCAACACGTCGATCCCGATTTCTTCCTGCCAACGGATGGTTCTTTCGGTTTCCTGTTTAAGCAAAGTATCGTATTCCTGAGCATTCAGTTCGCCTTTTTTGAATTTTGCCCTCCAGTTTCGCACTTCTTTGGTCTGTGGAAAAGAACCAATCGTAGTCGTTGGAAATAAAGGAAGATTCAACACTTTTTGCTGCGTTTCTTTTCTTATTGCAAACGGATGATGTCTTTGTGCATCGTCTTCCGTTGTTACATCCACACGGTCTTTTACATTTTGATTGTGAATTAAGGCAGAAACTTTACGGTTTTCAATCGCTTTTCTATTTTCAGCTAATTCCTGCAACGCATGATAATCTGGATTTTCTGAGGCTAATTTTTTTAAACTTACAATTTCATCTACTTTTTGTTTTGCAAAAGCCATCCATTGCTTGATTTCGGGAGATAAAGTATTCTCGTTTTTCTCAGAATCAAGATCGAAAGGAGAGTGGAGCAATGAACATGAAGGCGCAATAAATAACCTCTCCGAACCTATTTTTTCTACTGCCTTTTTAATAAACTGTAAAGAGTGTTGGAAATCATTTTTCCAGATATTTCTTCCATCAACAATTCCTAAAGAAAGGCTTAAACTGTCTGGAATTAGAGTTAAAACTTCATCCAATTGTTCAGGAGAACGAACCAGATCGATATGTAAAACATCAATCGGAAGGGCATTGGCCAATGAAAGATTGTCTTTTAATCCTTCAAAATAAGTCGCTACAATAAATTTAAGCTTCGGAAACTGTTTTCTGAGTTCCGCATAGATCAATTGATAGGTTTCTTTGGCTTTTTCAGTTAAATCTAATGCTAAAAATGGCTCGTCAAACTGAATATACTCTGCGCCATGATTTTCCAGCTCTTTTAAAATTTGAATATAAACGGGAAGTAAATTTTGCGCTAAATCTAATTTATAAAAACCTTCTTCTTTCTCTTTTCCTAATAATAAATAGGTCAGTAAACCGATAATTACGGGTTTTGCATTAATTCCAGCCTGCTTTGCTGCAATAAATTCCTGGATAATTTTATTTGAAAATAATTTAAACTCCTGATTTTTATGAAATTCTGGAACGATATAATGATAATTGGTATCAAACCACTTCGTCATTTCCATCGCTGTGATGTCTAAACCGTCTTTCTGAAAACCTCTGGCCATCGCAAAGTAAAGATCTAGTTCAGATTTTTTGAAGGCAATCTCCTGATAACGTTCCGGAATGGCTCCAACCGCTAAAGTCATATCCAAAACCTGATCGTAATAAGAGAAATCATTGCATGGAATCCAGTCGATTCCCGCTTCCTGCTGCAGTTTCCAGTTGTTTTGGGTAATGGTTTTTCCGACTTCCAGCAGTTCGTCTGAAGTTATTTTTTCTGCCCAATAGTATTCACAGGCTTTTTTTAATTCTCTGTTGCTGCCAATTCGCGGGTAGCCAAGGATGTGTGTTTGCATTTCTTTTAAACTTTTAAATTAAATTTTCTTTTAAAAGTTCTTTAAGTTGCTTCGAAATGCTTTCTTAAAATGGTTTTGATGAATCGACTAGATACAGTGAGGATGTAATTTTTCCTTTAAATGAAAAGAATAAGTTGTTGGTAAAGGAAAATAAATTTCATTGATTTTAATAAGCAAATGCATAAACACCAGCTTCATCAGCGAAAAATTAGTCATTCTTTGCTCCTTAAAAATAAGAAGCTTCAATAATAAAATCTTTGCGTTTAAAAAAAATAAAATCTTAAACAAAAATACGCTCAAAGTATCATCTTTCTGATCCAAAAACTCCAAATCGCGAGAGCATTGATCATTCGGAACAGGCAGGTCTCCTGACTTGTAACAGCTTTTGTCATCCTTCCCGTTATTACAGTGGATATACAAGGACAAAAACCTTTGGGTTATTACTTACAGTTGCGCGACAGCTCGTGATTTTCACACGATTCCCTATTAATTTACCTTATGTAAAACCTTTCCTTCTGATGAAGTATGTTAAAGAACAAAATCTTAATCAAAGGTAATTAATAAAGTATATTCATTGGTTTAATTCCTGAAATTAAGCATAAAATTTGGTTTTGTTTCATTAAAAAAGATTTTTATTCTGTATTTTTGAAGTAGAAAATAAAAAAAAGAATAATATTCCGTGGAAAAACTGGATGAAAAGGATCTTCAGCTGTTAAGAATTCTTCAGAAAAATGCTAAACTGACCGTAAAGGAGCTTGCGAAAGAAGTTAACCTTTCGGCTTCTCCCGTTTTTGAACGAATGAAAAGACTGGAGCAGGAAGGGTATATTAAGCATTATGCCGCTGTTCTGGAAGCCGAAAAATTAAACCGTGGATTTACTGTTTTTTGTCAGGTCCGACTGAAAATTCACGACCGGGCGGTCGGAAATGCATTTGTAAAAGATATTCTACAGATCGATGAAGTAGCGGAATGTTATAATATTTCCGGCGATTTTGATTTCTTATTGAAAGTTCAGGTAAGAGATATGAAGCATTATCAGGATTTTGTGTTTAATAAATTAGGCTCCGTAGATTCTATCGGAAGTACACACAGCACTTTTGTGATGGCGGAGGTTAAGAATACGCATGGGGTGAGTATTTAAAAGGCTGGGAGAGGGAAGCTGGAGGAGAGAAGTTGATGTTGCCAATGGTACTTTCTTAGTCTTATTCATTAATTTACTCTGAACTTGGAAATAGACATACGGAATTTTTTTATCTGAAATGACTTAAAGATAATTACTCACCTCAATCAAATTCAAATCCGGATCTCTGAAATATACGGATTGTATTTTTCCCAAAGCGCCAGTTCTTTCAACAATGCCTTCGATGATTTCTATATTTTTCTGCTTTAATTCCTCCAAAACTTCATGAATATCCGTTTTAACAATAAAGCATACATCAGCTGATCCGGTAGTCGGATGCTCAGCTTTAGGTTCAAATTCTTTTCCTTTTTGATGAAGATTGATCTTTTGATTTCCGAAAGTCAACGCTTTTCTGTTTTCACCGAAAATGACCACTTCAAAACCTAGAATAGAGGTGTAAAACTCGACTGTTTTATCAATATTTGCAACGGTTAAAACAAGATGATCAATATTTTGAATTTCCATAATTTATTTATTAACGGATCAAATTTCGGAAGAAGTTTTCATTCGATAAAACATTTTTTTTCGATGATATTGATCGGTTGATGTTATAGAATGTTGTATTAACCTGGAAAGAAAATTAATCATTATTCAAGCACCAGCTATTATTCAGCATATTCAGAATCAGGTCATCAAAATTCCAGCCTATTTTTCTTGCTGCCAATGCGGTCAGACTATCCTGATCTGTCCGATGAGGTCTTGAGGCTCCCGTCATATTCGGTTTCATATTAAGATCGAAAAGAAAATATTTTCCTACAAAATTGGCTCTGCAATCGATACGAATCGGTGCTTTGGATTCTACCAGTCTTGCCGCTTTTTCACAGGCGGTATTCAATTGCTGAATAGTCAGAGACTGTAATTCCGAATCCTGTAATACTTCGCTATTGTTAGTGATGGCTACTTTTCCATTGTAAGGGGCAATTCCATTTTCATGATTGAAGCGTTTGACAGCAGGCAAAGACCAGTAATTATTTTTAATGATATTTTCTTTATTAATGAAATATTTTCCCGGCGGCATTATGGTAACCGTTACTTCCTGCCCGGATAAAAATTCTTCTACATACAATGATTCACCGTAGGTATTGGAATGAAACATCTCATTCAGAACGTCTCTTAATTCATACTCATTTTGAACAAGAGAAACTCCCTGACTTCCGCGCCCGCGAATTGGCTTTGCCACGACGGGAAAAGAAAAATTAAGATCGAAATCATTCTTGTTTTTCTGATCCATCATCACAGATTTTGGAATCGGTAGACCATTGGATTTTAAAAGTTCGTTGGTGATCCATTTATCATCGTAAAGATCTACATTTTCAGGAATCTGCCCAACGACTGAAATTCCCAGATGTATAAACTCTTCAATAGGATGATTTTTGTATAAAACCGTATTCAGCCAAATAATATTCGCACCTTTAGCAGTCGCCAGCTGAATTCCTTCTTTGGTATCAGGAAATACCCAGTCCAAATCATGATCAATTTGCGGATTTATTGTTGGGGTAATGACTTCAATATTCTGCTTTTTCAGAGAATAGGCAATATCTGCGCCGCTATCCGAATAGCCGCCGGGCTTCATAGGCTTTATAATTCCGTTGATTGGTGGCGGTGTGCGTGACTGATAGATGATGGCGACTTTTTGCATAATTATCTTTTTAGGCTAAGTTTAGAATGGCTGTAAATATATCTTACATTATGATTGGGAATTAAAATATCGTCGCTTCCGGGGCTCAATAACAAAGAATCGGATTTAAAACTGAAAATAATATCATTTTTTAATTCGTCAATTTTAATAATATCAGTTAATTTTTTTTCCATTTTGTCTGATTCAATATCTAAATTTCCGATGTGTTTAATTTTATTGTTTTCTAATAAAAAAGCTTCTCCACCAAAGAAATATTCAAAAGCCATTTGACAAATAATGACCACTTTATTATTTGAGTCATTCCTGTAAAATTTCGGTTGATACTGAAAAGTATCCCCAGAGCCGATTCCTTTAAATATAATTTCATTTTTATCATTCATAACCAACAGTCTTTTTCCGTAGTCATTTTCAGTATCTGGATTCGCAATTTCTCCCTCAATAGGTCTATAATAACCAGTGATAAATTTATTTCCCTGATAAGAAAAAGAATCGCTAGTTTCAAATCCATCGATATTTATATTACTAATCGTATCAGGTTGAAACCTAAAATATTTAATACTATTATGAGATATAAGGCTATCTTTCCCTATTTTTTCAACCTTAGAACTAAGAAAACTCTCGTTTTTATGTTCCTTTTTACAATAAATCAAGCTAAGTAAGCTAAGTGAAAGGACAAAATGCTTTTTCATTTAATTTTTTTTAGTTCTGCTCTTATACATTTTACAACCTTGATTGTGTTAGTTTTTGAATTTTATGAGAGATCATTATAATTAAACAAAAATTAATAAATACTAAATAAAATCCAATTTTAATCTGGCTAAAACTATCAATTGTATCTATTGCATAAAAGATGATTAAACAAATTACTAAAAGTGAAATATTAATTATTCCTAATATTTTAATGAAATTAATTCTTTTTAAAAATGATAAGATTAGCATGAAAAATGTTGAGACAAATACGAGCAATAAACAGAGTAAAGGATAAAATGTAGAGTCGGAAAATACTGAAGAATTTAATTCTTTACTATTATTTATAAACGTTTTGTCTAATAATTTATAAAAACTGAAAGTGTAATTTTCTTCGTATTGCTCAATGTTTTTATTTCTCTCATCTAGTGCTTTTTGTAAAAGTGTTGAATCTGCAGAACTTCCATTTTTATTAAAAACTGCATTTGGAATAGGATTTTGTCTCTGTATCGATGCATTAGAACAGGTTCTCAAAAATGGCAAAAAGAACAGCAAAAAGCTTAATGAAATTAAGGCTCTCAGTGTAAAGATATTTTTCATGGATTAGTTTTGATGCTAGTGAAATTTTCACTTCATAATTATTTGGTCAGGCTATAAAAAACTTTACCAATGATTTTAATCTAATCGCTCTTGCTGCAAATACGTCAAGCTTGCTCCATTAATAAATTCCTCCATGGAAGTATCTTTTGTAGCCGATTTATTGGTAAGTTCAATTAAATAGAGAATAGAATTATTCCCTAGTTTACTGTCCTTATAAAGAAATTTGAAAACTCTTGTTTTAGGATTTGAAGCTGGTGACGGTAATTCTGTGATGCTGCTGATTGTTACGTTATTGACGTCAAAACCGGCACGCGGATCTTTCTGTAGTTTAAGAAATCTTTTTTGCGTTTTATCTGTCGTTTCATCAAGAAATTTCTGCATTTGGTAATCCGTTAAAAGTTGCGGATACAGTAAACCGTCCTTTAATAACTGCGTTGTTATCTTGTCTGATTTGTCATAAAAGAAAATTTTATCGTCAAACTGAACATGGTGGTCGGTTACCGTGATCTTTCCCTCAAATTTTTTATAATTTTTCTTTTTATACTGACTTTTGTACTGTTCAATGAGCGCTTTTTCTTTCGGATTCAGTTTTTCAGTTTTTTGACCAAAAGCAGAACTCGCTAATAGCAGAGAAAGACCGAACGTATATACTAGTTTCATGAGATTTTTATTTAACTCTTTATTTTCTTTTGCAGCAAAGCACTTGCCAACTCTTATATAACGGATGTTTTTAACAAAACTAATTAAAAATGGATGAAAATTTTACTATAAAATACCTTTAATACGAAGATGTTGAATCAGCATGATTGTTTTGGCATCTTTAATTTCTCCGGAATCGATCATTTTTAAAGCTTCTTCAAAAGATAATTCCAGTACCTCAATATTCTCGCCTTCATCTTCCAGTCCGCCACCATCGGCTATTTTCATATCATTGGAATATTCAGCGATAAAAAAATGGAGAATTTCAGTTACAGACCCCGGCGACATATAGGCTTCAAATATTTTTTCAACCTTAGAAATCTTATAACCGGTTTCCTCCTCGGTTTCTCTTTTAATGCAATCTTCGGGATTGTCATTGTCCAATAATCCGGCACAGGCTTCGATCAGCATTCCGGATGTATTTCCGTTAATATAGGTGGGCAATCGGAACTGTCTGGTTAAAATCACCTGCTTGGAATCGGTGTTATAAAGTAAAATAACGGCTCCGTTTCCTCTGTCATAAGCTTCTCTGCTTTGGGTTTCAGTCGTTCCGTCTTTTTTTTCAATATTAAAAGTGATTTTATGTAATGTATACCAGTTGTCTGATAAAATTTCAGTTTTTACAATATGTATTTTCGGGTTTTGCATGTGTTTGTATGTTTAAAGAGTTTCTATTGATTTTTTTTAAGTAAATTTTCCAGGGCTTTTTTTAGATCGGGAAATTCAAATTGAAATCCCTCATCCTGAATTTTTTGGGATGAAGCTCTTGAACCTTCAAGTAAAGCATCCGCGAGTTCTCCAAAAATAAGTTTTAAAACAAAGCTCGGAACATTGGGCATGAACAAAGGTTTGTGTAAAACTTCGGCTATTTTTTTTGTTAGATTTTCATTGGTTGTATGTTGTGGGGAAGTGGCATTATACGCTCCATTTATCTCTGAATTTTTTAAAGCAAATTCGTAAATCGAGCAAATATCATCCACATGAATCCAGGGCATATATTGTTTCCCGGTTCCCAAAGGCGATCCGATATAATTTTTAATCGTAGGAACCATCTTTTTCAGGGCGCCATCCTGCTCAGAAAGCACAACAGCGGTGCGGACTTTCACTACTCTTTCGGCTACATTCTTTTCCTTAAAATCATCGGCAGCTCTTTCCCAGAGTACGACCACTTCACTCAGAAAATCCTTTCCCGGATCATCTTCTTCTGTATATGTTTTTTCCGTTGTAGTTGTCCCGTAATAATTGATTCCGGATGCAGAAATGAAAGATTTTAATTTGATTTTCTTTTTCTGCAAAGTGTTTAAAAGAAGACCAGCAGAGTCAATACGGCTGGAAATCAGCTCTTTTTTACGCTCATCAGTCCAGCGTTTTTCAGAAATATTGGCTCCGGCAAGATGAATGATGTGTGAAATATCATCGAAAGCAGATTCATCTATCGTTCCTTGCCTGATGTCCCATTCAAAATCTTTATTTTGCTTCTTTTTTCGGGTTAAAAACCGGACTTCGTAGTCCTTTTCAATTTTTTTTGCGAGTTCACGGGCTATCATGCCTCCGGCTCCGGTAATCAAAACAACTTCTTTCATAATGCTTATTTAAATGTATTGGTGGTTTATTCTTGTTTTTTTACAATCAAAACAAAGTCGTCCTCTAAAAGTTTATATCCGTAATCGTAAACAAACTTATATTCAGAGCCATTTTTATATACTTTTATATTGGTGAAATATTCGAAATCAAAACCCAGGCCGTCCAGTCTTGACCGAAGAACTTTTGTCTTTCCGTCTATATTCACTTCCTTTAGAATTCTGTAATTTTTACGAAGTTTATTATTAATATTCCGCATCAGATTGCCGGAATCCTTATTTTGTTTATTGTTATAAGCATTTCGGCAGGCATCATTACAGAATTTTTTATCTGAACGACCAATAATTTTTTCTTCACATTCGAGACAATTCATAATTTTTTACTTTTTCATTTTGTGTGGATGTGCATGTTTCTTTTGTAATAATTTCTTAAATCTGCTATGGGTAGGGTAGCTTCTGTTTGGAGTGATATTATTAAAGAATAGTGCGACCAATAATAGAATAATGCAGCCTGTAAGTACGGGGGAAAACACATACCAGTAACCCAATTCAGGAATTTTTCCGGTAGAGCTCACGGCAATAAGAGCAGTTGCACCGCCGGGGGGATGTAAAGTTTTCGTGTATTGCATCAAAATAATAGAAAAAGCAACAGCTAAAGGCGCTGAAAGCCAGATAATATCAGGAACGATTTTGTAAACTGTGACTCCAATTAATGCCGAAATAAGATGCCCTCCGACGAAGTTTCTGGGTTGTGCCAAAGGACTTTGGATGGCTCCGTAAATCAAAACGCTTGAAGCTCCGAATGATCCGATCAAAAAAATATTTTCTGTTGCCGATAAAGTATGAGACTGTATAAAAGCAATGATTCCGATTCCAAAAAAGGCCCCTAGAAATGACCAAAAATGCTCTTTATAATCTACGAGCGTTTCTTTATAAATTACATATCTGGAAACTCTGAATGTCCTTTTTATTGTCTTCTTCATACTAACTTTTATTGAGTGTTAAAGGTACATAATTATCCGTTTTCAAATGGGCTTTTACAACAAATAAATCAGGTAAAATCATCTTAATTTCTGTGAAAAATAATTGTTGTAATAGGAGTCTGCTCAGTTTTCTGAGTCTTATTGTTTTGAGACGTTTTTTATCTCTTATTAGAAAATTTTGCGTGATAAATCAAAAATAGAAAGAGAAAAATGCGTTCAGGAATGTCATTAAAAATTAAAGATCAGAGGTGGGCTTAAAAATGAGCCCAAGATAGAGGAATAAATTTTCACAGACTCTTAATAATCATTCCCTATTATTTTTTATTCTCGAAAAAAAACATCAAATTTGGATCCTCAATGGGGTGCTGTCTGTATTGGCGGCTGAGATGATACCCGGGGACGAGCTTCCACACCTGATCCGGATAATGCCGGCGTAGGGATTTTTACTTATCATCTCATCATTTAATTTATGTAAGTTAATTTGATGCAGGACATTTTACAACAAACAACCTGGGCAGAATGGTTCGGGGTTTTATTTTCGGTAGTTCAGGTTTTACTGGCCCGAAAAAACAACTCCAATAATTATCTTTTTGGGATCGCAGGAATTATTTTGACGCTGTACGTCATGATTACGTCTAGGCTATACGCCGAATTTACCCTAAATCTGTATTATCTGGCGATGAGCGTATACGGATGGCTGTATTGGAAATTCGGAAAACAAAAAAAGGAAACCGTGATTTCTTCAACAACACGAGCAGAAAAACTGGTTTCTGCAGGAATTGTTGTGTTGACTTTCATGATTTTTTGGCTTTTCCTCACGCATTACACCGACTCCGATGTGCCGGTTTGGGACTCCTTGGTGAGTGCCTTTGCATGGGCAGGAATGTGGCTGATGGCGAGACGGAAAATTGAAAACTGGATTCTTCTGAATATCAGTAACATCATCTCAATTCCGTTGATGATTCACAAAGAGTTGTATCTCTACGCGGTTTTGACGGCTTTTCTATTCATCGTTGCTGTTTCAGCTTATATTAAATGGAGAAAGATTTTAAATCATAAAGAGACAGATGCTTACACGTAACGAGATTAGGACAGAAATGCTGGGTGCTTCAAAAGTTCCGGATGTGATTATAAATGATATCCACGAACAACGATGGCTTCAGGTTTGGGTTCCTAAAATATATGGAGGTTTAGGCTATCGTTTTGGCGAAGGTCTATCTTCATTATTTGAATGGGCAAAAACCGATGGAAGCTTAGGCTGGATGCTTACCTTATGTGCGGGGGCTAATTTTTTCTCAAGAAATTTAAAACCGAATATTGGCAAGGAACTTTTTAGTGATTCTAAAACCTGTTTCGGAGGAAGCGGAATGATTGGCGGAACAGCAGAGCAATTGCATGATGGAAACTACCTGATAAATGGACTTTGGCATTTTGCCACGGGAGCACCCCATTTGAGCCATTTTACTTTAAATGCAAAACTTACAAAGAACGGTACACCTATTATAGATGAAAATGGGAATGAAATAATAAGATCATTTATTATTCCTAAAGATCAGGCGGAAATTATTCCCAATTGGAAATCGATGGGAATGAAAGCAACCGGAACCCATTCTTTTAAGGTGAATAATGCAGAAATTTCTGAAGATTACAGCTTTGTGTATGATCAGTTTTTTACTGATGACGCATTAGACAGGATTCCGTTCAGGGTTTTTGCAGATCTTACTTTGCTGGTTAATTATTTGGGAATGGCTGCCCATTTTCTGGAAGAAGCTGTTATTATTAGATCCTATCTTAAGGTGGATCCGCTTCATAATTGGATTGAAAGTAATCTTGAAGTGACTTTACATTTCGCAGATGAAATAGAATGTATTTTAAATAACTCGGAATTAGTTTCTTCAGAAAAACAATCTGAAATTCACGAATTTGGAATTTCTCTTGTTGAAAACTTGTCTCATAAAGTTCTTCAGGTTTATATTCAATTAGGAATTCAGGCTACGCATACAGATTCTGTCATCTGTCGGATTTTTAGTGATTTTTTTACGGCTACCATGCATTCTAATTTCAGACCCGCCCTGACCGATGGTGAGCTTCCAGATTTACATGACCGATTATTTATGATTTAGAGGCTGTTTAAATTTTATTGCTAAAAATTTTTATAGCTATTTTGAGATGGATTTTTTGCTTCGTGTTTGCAGATTTAGCGGGCTAAATCAAAAATAGGAAGTGAAAAATACGCTCAAAAGAGCATCAAAATGGAGCAAAGATCAACTTCATTAAGGACAATAAATAAAACGGTAAAATTTTAAACAGGCTCTTAGTCAAAAAAAAATATTTTTCGCATAATTTTTATTAAAGCCTTCTATCAGATGGCTTTTTGTGTTTCTTTTTTATTTTAAATCCGTTTACAAACGACTACAAACGGATTTAAATAGTTTGCAACCGACTATGGTTTCAATAATCAACAACCTTTGCTTCAGAGATTTGAGAAAGCATTGAGCGTCTTTTATCTGAGTACTAATCCAAAAACAAAAATAATTATGTCACTAAGAAATTCAGTATCCTTACTTGGGTACACAGGCAAAGAAGTTGAAATTGTAAATTTCGAAAACGGAGGATTGAAGGCCACTGTGTCTTTAGCAACCCATGATCATTACACCAACGCAAAAGGTGAAAAAATTGAAGAAACACAATGGCATTCTTTAGTTGCATTCGGTAAAACGGCCGAAATATTCCAAAAATATGTGATAAAGGGGAAAGAAATTGCTATTAATGGCAAGCTAACCTACAGATCTTATGAAGACAAGGATGGAGTGAAACGGTATATCACGGAAATTCGAGTGGAGGAGCTTGTATTATTGGGAGGAAAATAATAAACATGTAAAATCACTCTAAGATGAAAATAAAAATTTTTAAAATTAGACTGTCAGAGGAGTTTCTCTATCAAGATCAGCATTCATTAGATGATTTTCTGGGTAAAAATGAAATACTCAATGTAGAGACCGCTTTTGTGAATAATGAAAATTACTGGTCGGTAGTGCTTTACTTTCAGGAATTGAACACTGAAAAAACAATAGTAAAAGAGCCTCGGATTTTGAAATATTCTGCAGAAAATGATGAACTTTCTCATGACGATTTGAAGATTCTGGAAGCATTAAAGCAATGGAGGTCGGAGCGAGCAAAAGAACAGAATTTGCCGATTTATTTTGTGGCTACCAATAAAGAATTGGTTTCTGTGGCAAAGTATAAACCTGCCAAAAAGGAAGAACTGTTGGAGATTAAAGGATTTGGTAAACATAAAATTGAAAATTATGGTATGGAAATAATAGATATATTAGAAAATGCTTGAGTATTTAACAAATATTAACTATATTCGTAAATATTTACAAAACAGACCAAGGACACAAGTGCTGAAATAATACAGGGAAGCCATAGAAATAAATTCTGTGGCTTTTATTTAGATTAAAAGTCCTTTCAATTCACTATTTTTGCAGTCTTATCAATTATTAATTATCATTTATAACAATATAATGAAGCCAAGTTTAGCAAAAGGAACGAGAGATTTTACAGCACTGGAAGTTTCAAGAAGGAGATTTATTATCAATATTTTACAGAAAAATTTTGAATTATTCGGATTTCAGCCTCTGGAAACGCCAAGTTTTGAAAATCTTTCTACTTTAACAGGAAAGTATGGTGAAGAGGGAGATCGTTTGATCTTTAAGATTTTAAATTCAAGCATTAATGAAGCGAAGGAAGGGAAAAAAGAACAGATGCTTCAGGATTTCCAAAAAGCATTGGATAAACCGTTCAGTTCAGATAATTTGACGGATAAAGCCCTTCGCTACGATCTTACCGTACCTTTTGCAAGATTTGTAGCAATGAATCATGGGCAGTTGACTTTCCCTTATAAGCGTTATCAGATTCAGCCAGTTTGGCGGGCAGATCGTCCTCAGAAAGGGAGATACAGAGAATTTTATCAGTGTGATGCGGATGTTGTAGGAAGTGAAAGCCTTTTTCAGGAAGTGGATTTAATTCAGTTATATTTAAAATCTTTTTCAGATTTAAAAGTATCGGTTACGATCCACGTAAACAACAGAAAAATCCTTTCAGGCTTAGCTGAGTATGCCGGAATTACAGACAAACTAATTGATTTTACCGTTGCGCTGGATAAGTTGGATAAAATTGGTAAAGAAGGCGTAGTAAAAGAATTACTGGAAAGAGGAATTTCTCAGGAATCGATTGACAAATTGGATTTCTTATTTACCCAGTCTGATGATGCCTTAGAAAACCTTCTTCAGTTAAAAGAAAAATTTGCAGGTAATGAAATTGGATTAAAAGGTGTTGAAGAACTGGAATTTGTTCTTACCCAATCTCTCAACCTTGGAGTTGATATGAGCAATCTTGTTTTTGATATTACCTTAGCCAGAGGTTTAGATTATTATACAGGCGCCATTTTCGAAGTGAAAGCAGATGAAGTTCAGATGGGATCTATCGGCGGCGGTGGAAGATATGATAATTTAACGGAAGTTTTCGGAGTGAAAAATATCCCTGGAATTGGTATTTCGTTCGGTCTTGACAGAATTTATCTTGTTGTTGAAGAACTTGGACTTTTCCCTGAAGAGGCAACCTCAAAAGTTGAGTATTTATTTGCTAATTTTGGTGGAGAAGGCACAACAGAAGCTTTAAAATTGATCTTACAATTAAGAGAAAAAGGTATTTCTGCAGAGCTTTATCCTGAGAATACGAAATTAGGAAAACAGTTTACGTATGCTGAAAAGAAAGGAATTAAAAATTTGATTTTCCTAGGTGAAGAAGAGTTAAAAAATCAAACTGTTACTTTTAAGAATTTAGAAGCGGGTGAGCAGAAAACAGTTTCTTTGGAAGAATTTCTAAAATAATTCTTTACCAAAATATAATTAGAAAAGCATTATCTTCACGGTGATGCTTTTTTAGTATCTATTCGTTTGAAAGTACTATCAAAAAAACTAAAACTTATGGAAAATTATCTCGAAATCAATAAAAATTCTTGGAATGCCAAAGTAGAACCGCATTTAAAGTCTGATTTTTATTTTGTCAATGAGTTTTTAGAAGGAAGAACTTCTCTTAATTCCATTGAACTGGAGCTTTTAGGAGATGTAAAAGGCAAAACTATTCTCCATTTGCAATGTCATTTTGGTCAGGATTCCATCTCTCTTTCCCGAATGGGCGCAAAGGTTACAGGAATTGATTTATCCGACAAAGCTATTGAGACAGCAAAAGATTTAGCACAAAAAGCAGGTACGGATACCGAATTTTTATGCTCAGATGTATATAATCTCCCGAACGTTCTGGATCAGAAGTTTGACTTGGTATTTACGAGTTATGGAACGATCGGTTGGCTTCCGGACTTAGAAAAATGGGCAAAAATTATCAATCATTTTTTAAAACCTGAGGGAAAATTTGTAATGGCAGAATTCCATCCTGTCGTTTGGATGTTTGATGATGATTTTGAGGGGATAAAATATAATTACTTTAATGAAAAGCCTATTGCTGAAACCTACGAAGGAACTTACGCAGATCAGAATGCTGATATTGTTCAGGATTATGTGATGTGGAATCACTCTATGGCAGAAGTGCTTGATAATCTTCTCCAGAATAATATTCAGATAGAAAAATTTAAAGAATTTGACTGGTCACCATATCCATGTTTTAAGCATGTTGATGAATTCGAGAAAGGTAAGTGGCGCATTCCTCAGTTTGGAAATAAAATCCCATTGGTTTATGCGATAAAAGCACAAAAAAAGTCATCGTAATTATAAAAATTAGGATGACTTTTAAATATATGAATGTTAAAATAAACTAGTCGAATTAACTAATGGTTTCCTGTGCTTTGTTTTTCACATCGTCTACTTTGTCCTGTACCTGAGAAGCAACATTGTTAGCCTTATCTTTTATATCATTTCCCCATTTGTTCAGGTTGTCTTTTGCCGTATTTATTTTGTCTTTTACTGCTTGCTTTTCTTCAGCGGAAGAATTTTTATACTTCCAATATGCCAATGCTCCTAAACCTACTAACGCTAATAAACCTTTTGTCTTATTTCCCATGATTTCTATTTTTTTAATGATTAATAATAAAATTTGTTATTAGTAATCATGTAAAATGTGTGCCAAAAAATTAAATCAAATTATAAAAAAATGTTAAAATTTATCGAATGATGCAAAATTTCACGATTTAATAATATGAAAATTACATATTCTTAAATTCGCCAAAATTACTGTCATTTGGCATTGCCCACTCATTTTTCAGATGATAATTTTCGAAGCTTTTGTCGATGATCAGTTTAAACTTAAAAATATAACCCACTTTTACAACATAAAAATTAGCGGGCTGCCATTTGTTATAATCATCACTCAATACCATTTTCCTGACCTGCTTAAAAATCTTTTGATCTGCAATTTTCTCAGGATAAAATTCCAGAATTTTTCCCTTCTTATCTAAAACCAAGCAGAAAATATTCTCTCCGAATTTTGTGTTGGAATCAATTTTTATGTCTTTCAATAATTTGTTCCTAAATTTTGAGGTGGCATCCTCAAATAGGGGAAACTCTGCCATTCCACAATAGATAAAGGAGGAATAGCTCCCATTTTTTAAATTATTGATACTGTCGCTTTTCCTTTGAGATCTTTGAGCGTCGAGGGCATTTTTTTTCTGTATCAAATAAGATTCCCTATCAAAAATAAATTTCCCTCTTCCCATTACAAATTTAATTTGAACTTGCTGAGAAAAAAGCGAGGTAGTGAGGAGCAGTAGATAAAAACTGAAAATTTTGGTCATAAGTTATTATTCGGCAAAGAAAGCATTGGAACTACCAATCCATATTGCATCTTTCTTGTTGAAATCTACGTTTACCATAGCAGCTTTCGTCATTCTTGCAAGATTTTCCAATAGGATAGGGCGTTCATCATTTTCCCGCCAAATATACAACAAACGTACTTCTGCTTTTGAAAATTCACCGTTCATATCTTCAAATAACGGTTCGTAGTTTACTTTTCTCTGTAATATATAATTTCCTTTATCTTGAATCGCATCCGTAATGTCTTTCGTTGGATTGAGATTAACACCACTTCCCGCAAATGAAAATAAAGGTTTTAATACAAAATTTTCGAGACTTTCAGTTTCCGGAAACTCATTCAGAAAATAACTTTTTGGAACGTATTGATGATTCAATAAAGGCAAAAGATATTTTGAGATTTTAAAGAACCAATTAGGATGGGTGATCCATTTTACATCAACATCTTCGCGGAAATCAAACTCTAATTTTAAATCGGGAATCCGATCCAGCTCATCAAAAATAACGCGATTATAGATTCGCTTAATTTCTATCAGCTTTCCTCTGTTTTCATAGAATAATTTTCTTCCTTCTTTTTTTACTTTGGTTAGACAAACAGTTTTGATGCCCAATAGTTTTTCAGTTAAAGCAAAATCAATGGCTGTTTTTTGTCTTTCAGGATAAATCTCAAGAAGAATTACATTTTCTGTATTATCATCACCGATAAGAACCTCTTTCAGATAGTTTTTAAATTCTTCGGGAGGCATTTTATTTCTGATTTCAGACAGAAAAGGATACACTTCACAAAAGGTTTCTTCTAAAACTTTTTGAAAGGCATAAAGAGAAGGAAAAGCCTGTAGCTCGATCAGTTGAGGAACGATTTCTCCTTCTTCATTTTTACAAATTCCGAAATCGATGGTGAAAAAGTGAGGTTGTTTTGTGTCATTGGGAACATTACAGTTTTCAGGAATTGCCTTCTGAAGGGTTTCTTCCGGCAAAGCTTTAATTTGATCGATAATACTTTCACTGGCTTCGATCAGTTTACTTTTAAAGTTATTTGAAAGAATCATCGGGCTTTCTGAAATTCTGAAACCGGGCGGAATTCCACTCTTTTGATTTAAAATTTCCTTAAACTGTTCATATTTTTTCTGTGAAAATTCTTCGTTAAACTGTTTTCTGTATTTTGAGATCATATTCTTTTTCTTTGTGATTTTAAAAAATCGGACAGTTGTTGCCCGATTTATATTTATTATTTTTTTATTGCTGAATACCCATTTTTGAGAACCTTATTAAACCTAAAGTAAGGCTCTCGGAGTTTTTCTGATAGAATTAAACCATTATTTTTGCCTGTTTCAGAATATCCTTTTTGATGGATTCTAAAAATCTCGGAAGAATTTCTGCCTGAGTCAGCATAATTTTATCCTCATCATCCATTCTGTCAACGGTTTCAAGATATTTTTCCATTCCGAAATTCTCAATCATAGCTTCTTTATTTTTCTCGTCTTTGAGGTTTTCAATCATCCCTTCAGGGTTAGCTTCCGGGTGAAATTGTGTTCCGAAAATCTCATCAGAAAAACGGACCGCCATAATCGCTCTTTCAAGGTTAATGTGAGGACGCTCTTTCTCAATAGCAACGATTTTCATTCCCAATTCATCCAAACGCTCATGATCCGGTTCTATAAACTGATACGCTCTGGAGTCAACTGCATAAAATGGATCGGGAAGATTTTCAAATAAAAATTCATGTTCGCCTTCTTCGGTTTTATGAATCGGCATTACACCGAATGAATAAGATTTTCTCTTGCAGATATTTCCTAATTTCCAGTGAATGCTCGCCAATTGAAAAGAATGACAGATCAAAAACAGGTATTTCCTATTTTTGTGAGTTTTATTATGCTCAACTACCGAATCTAAAAAAACTGCAAATTTATCTTCCCATTCCAGTCCCTCCCGATGTGGATCTCCCGGACCGCCCGATGAAATAAAAATATCAAAATCCTCAATATCCGGGATTTCATTTTTAAACCTTACATCAAAAGTACTGATGGTCACGGTTTCCTCAGTATTCTTTTGGAAAGCCTCAGAAATTTCTTTTATATTCTTAAAACCTTGATTGACATGATTGTTATTCATATCCAGCAAAGCAATTCTAATATCATTCATACTGCTTCATATTTTCCACAAAGTTACCAAAAAATTACGAAGCGGTTTCTCCATGGGTAATGCCATATTCTGTCTCAGAGATCATATAATCAACCACTTTGGTAAGATCTCCCGTTTCTTTGAAAATAGTAAGCTGCCGGTCTGCCCCCGTTCCGTTTTCCAGAATTTTCCAGGCATATTCCACTTCTGAACGACATCCCAGGTCATCCACCACATCATCAATAAATTCTAAAAGTTCTTTTAATAAATCAGGATAAGGAACAGATTCTTCTTTGCCAAAATCAATCAAATGTGCTTCGATTCCGCTTTTGGAGGCGCGCCATTTATTTTCATTTAATAATAATCTTCGGTAGCTTCTGAAACTTAAATTCTGCTGATGAAGTTTATAGATTTTAGCTACCAAAGCCTGCATAATAGCAGCCAAACAAACCGTTTCATCGATTCTCAGCGGCATATCGCAAATCCTGAATTCGATAGTAGGATAGAAAGGGTGAACGCGTAAGTCCCACCAGATTTTCTTCGCATTATCAATCGTTCCGGTTTTCACCAAAAGATCAACATAGCTGTCGAATTCTGCCAACGAATTGAAGAAACTCGGAATTCCTGTTCTTGGAAACTTTACAAAAATTTCCTGTCTGTATGATTTAAAACCTGTATTTCTGCCGATCCAAAAAGGAGAGTTGGTAGAGAGCGCATAAACGTGTGGCAGGAAATACCTCATCACATTTTGAATTCTTACCCCTTCCTCACGATTGGGAATCCCTATGTGAACGTGAAGTCCAAAAATAAGGTTTCCACGCGCCACGTCACCCATATCGTCTACAATTTTATTGTAACGTTCACCGTTGGTGATGGTATTGTGCTCCCAGTTTGAAAACGGATGTGTTCCTCCGCCGGACACACGAAGACCCTGTTCGTGAGCGGTTTTAATTAAATGTCTTCTTAAATTCGTCAGCTCGGCTCTTGCTTCCTGAATATTCTGACAAATACCTGTTTCCATTTCAATCATGGATTCGTGCATTTCGTGTTTTAAATTTTCACTTAAAACAGCCTTTCCACCTTCAATGATTTTAGAAACGTGAGAGATCAGGTCTCTGCTTTCAACATCAATAATTTGATATTCTTCTTCGATTCCAATGGTAAATTGATGCATTTTTTTTCGTGCTTTTATTTTTTTTGATGTTAAACTTTAATAGTTGGATGTAGCAAAGGCCTAAAAATGTTGTCTGTAAGGATTTTTTTCATTCTACTTTCAAAAAATTCTTATCCCTCTGCTTTTTCCAATGGGAATATTTTTAAATGGGATCTAAAAGTTTAAACTCATTCATTTTATTTTACTGAATCTTTCACAAATGTTCCCCAAGAGATATTTGGTTTTCCCGGAACATATTCTTTAGCTTTTTCAATGGCTAATTTTGCAGCATGCTCTACGATCCACGCAAAATTTTCTTCTCCGACCGAGTTTCTGTCGGCATCCGGAGCAGGATTGCAGAAGTCAATCGCATAAGGAATTCCGTCTCTTATGGCAAATTCTACTGTATTAAAATCATAACCAAGCGCCTTATTCATTTTAATCGTATAATCATGAATGGTCTTCAATAATTTTTCCAATTCTTCGCCTTGTGTCTGATGCGTTGTTGCATATCGTAAATGATGCGCATTTCTCGGCTCGTAAGGCATAATGTGAACGTATTTCTGACCTAAACAATATACTCTATAATAGTCATCAAAAATAATTTCTTCCTGAACCATCATGACCAATTGTCCTGTTTCGCTTAATTTATTCCAAAGATCATCCGGACTTTCTACTCTGTAAACGTTTTTCCAGCCGCCACCATCGTGAGGTTTCATATAAGCCGGAAAACCAACATAATCGAAAATATAATCCCAGTCATGAGGGAATTTTAAATTTCTGAAAGAGGTTTCTGAAGTATCCGTAGGTCTTTCGTGAGAAGGAAGTAAAACCGTCTTTGGAAGAGGGATCCCAAGTTTAGACATCAATGCATTATTAAAAAACTTTTCGTCTGCACTCCACCAAAATGGGTTATTGATAACGTAAGTTCCGTTTAATGCAGCGTTTTTAAGATAAGCTCTGTAGAAGGGAACGTCCTGCGAAATTCTGTCGATAATTACTGCATATCCGTAGTCTGCACCTTGCTCAAGCTTATCGATATGTACTGCTTCTGCCACGATTTCTCCACCTCCCAATTCGTTCACTTTATCGATAAATGCCCAAGGAAAGGTATCTTCCATACCGAATAGAATTCCAACTTTTTTTGCCATAATTGTATTTTTTAACGTTTTTATATTAATATTTGATTTTAATTAGATTTTTTAAGAGAAGAATGTGCCGATAAAGGTAGGGAAAACCATTCTCCAGAGTGGCCAGTCATGATTAATCCACTTTCTTTCATCATACCAGAAATCGATTCCTTTTGAGCTTAAAATTTCTGCCATTTCAATATTTTTATCTTTACAAATATCCTGATCTGAAGTGCTTAAAACAATGTGCATATGTTTGTATTTCCAGGCTTCATCATTTTTCACAAACTCTCTTGGGCAGTTGTAATAAACCAGTTCGTCAGAATACCCATCCATAAAATTCCTTATGCTAAAAGCTCCGGAAAGACAGAATAAATGCGAAACTAAATCGGGAAATCTAAAAGCAAAATTTGCTGCATGATAACCGCCAAAACTAGCTCCAGCCACCGCAACACGATGAACTTTATGAATTTTCTGAATGTAAGGAATAAACTCTTTGATCAAAAACTGAACATATCTTTCATAATTTCTGATTCTTTGCTGTGGAGAAATATTGTCATCATAAAAACTCCATCCGTCAATCGTTTGGATATTATATAATTTAACTTTTCCTTGTTCAACAAACCAATTGATGCTTCCATTTAAATGAAAATCATTGTTTTGGGTATATTGACCTTGCGAAGTCGGAAACATAACGATTGGATAGCCATAATGTCCCGTAACCTCTACTTTAAGGCTTGTTCCTAAAATATGTGAATAATAATCCGTATGCTCTATGTGCGGCATTTTTTTTCTTATTTGGTTTTTTAATTGATATTTTTAACTCGTCGGTTTGCTTTTCGGAGGAAGAATATTCAGCATTTCGGCATGAATTTTCTCTGCTGCCTTATCCAATTTTTCCTGAACTATTTTAGAATCATTCGATTTGTAAACAATTCCAACATGGTAATCAATTGGTAAAAATTTTACGACTTCCTCACTTTCAAATTCGGTATAATTTGGTTCTTTATCTTTAATTAAAGCAATGATCAATCCTGAATAATAACCTGTTGGTTTAGAAATTTTATAATTATTTCCTCTCAGCAAAGCATCTTCAATTTTTGCCCATTCTCTCCAGATATTAATATTGCTTGAAGCTTCCACCAAATCAGGAATATGAGCACCTCCAACTCGCGATGATGTTTCCAGAAAATAATATTTTCCATCTTCTTTGCTGCGGATAAACTCCGTGTGAGTCGCGCCGTTCATCAATCCGAAATTAGAAAGAACTTTTTCATTGGCTTCTTCCAAAGCTTTAAATTCATCAGAATATCTTCCTAATGTTTTTGTTCTGAAAACACCGCCTTCATGAGAAACCTGCATCGGGGGAGCCAAATATTTTGAAGCAGAAGTGAAAACAATTTCTTTATTAAATGTCAAGCTGTCAACATGATAAACATCTCCAGGCTTAAAGCTTTCCAAAAGGAACAAATGGCGTTCTTCTCCCAGTGTATTCAATGCTTCCCAAAGATCATCTTTGGATGTGAGTTTTTTAATTCCTGATGCAGACGCTTCCGAACGGGGTTTTAAAACCCATGGAGCAGGGACTTTGTCTACGAAATCATTGACTTCATCATTATTGAACACAGCGGTAAATTCAGGCACATTGATTCCTGAACTTTTTGCTTTTTGTCGCATGGCCAGCTTATCTCGGAAGTAACGGTGTGTTGTCTGTCCCATGCCCGGAATTCTGAAAGATTCCCGAATCAGGGCAGCTTTTTCCACGTCATAATCGTCTAAAGCAATGACAGCATCCACTTTTCTGGTTTGCATCAGATGGGAAAATCCCTGAACGAGATGTTCAAGATTCCACACGGAAGGCTTTACCTCAGGCATATAAAATACCTCATCAATGGCATGCCACGGCCAGTCTTTTTCTTTAAGATTTTCGGATGTTACTAAGATTATTTTATTACCGAGCTGCTTCATTTCATCCATGAAGTCATAGCCCTTATAATAGCACGAAATACATACTATTGTTTTCTTCTCCATATAATGTTTTTAATGTTTTTGTAAATTTTCAAAAATAAAATTAAATCTTTGTTAATTAGTTAATGGTAAAAACTGAATTATGATATGTTTTTGAAAATTACTCTACCAATTATACAGAGAATTTTTGATATAAACTAATTTTTAGTGATAATTTTCAATTAAATCTGCCAATAACTGCACTCCAAAGCCGGTTGCTGCCTTTTCTTTAGCATATCCAACGCTTCCAAAAGCAACTCCTGCAATATCTAAATGTGCCCATTTGGGATGATCTTCAATAAATTGTTCTAAAAATTTTGCCGCAATAATACAGTCTCCGATAGGTTTCATGGAAATATTCTTCAGATCTGCCACATCAGATTGGATATCGTCTTTCCAAACATCCCAAAGAGGAAGGTTCCAAAGTCTCTGATTGGTTTTATCACCGGTTTTTATTAATAGATTTTTGAATTCTTCGTCATTCGAAAACATCGCACCGCAAGTATCACCAAACATTCTCACCGAGCTTCCAGTTAAAGTAGCAAGATCGATCATGAAATCTGTCTTGAAGTTTTTGGCCATATAGGAAAGTCCGTCTGCGAGGATCATTCTGCCTTCCGCGTCGGTATTTAGCACCTCAATGGTTTTTCCATTGTATGCTGTGATTACGTCGCTTGGAAGAAAAGCATTTTCAGAAATTGCGTTGTCGGTGATTGGTAAAATAGCAACGATATTCACAGGAAGCTGCATTTCCACAGCGTAAATTAAAGCTCCCAAAACAGCCGTTGCGCCACCCATATCCGATTTCATATAGTGCATGTTATCCGGATTTTTTAACGAGATTCCTCCTGTGTCAAATAGAACACATTTTCCTACCAAACCAAAAGTTTTAGCATTTTTTACAGTGGTTTTATATTCCAAAATCGTAAAAGCGGCATCATAAGCACTTCCTTGGTTGACAGAGAGGTAAGCCCCCAATCCCAACTCTTCACATTTTTTTCTATTGAAAGCAGTATACTTTAAGTCGTGTTTCTTCGCTAAGTTTTTTAAATATAAACTTAAAGTATCAGGCTTTTTAAGATTAGCGGGCTTGTTCAGCCATTCCTGACAGGCGATTTGTCCGTTACTCAACGCTTCCACTCGTTGGCTGATCGTATCTAATTTTTTCTGACTTAAATTTTCAAAATGAAGCTCGAATTTAGAATCCCAGACAGGATGATCTTTTTCAAAAGGGTAGTGGTAAGTTCCGATTAACAGACCTTTTGCAAATTCTTCAAATTGTCTTTCATTCATAAAATCAGCAAAAAACAAAGTCGGAACCGCGTGGATTTTTTCCTTTTGTGTTTGAGAAAATTTTACGGCAACCTGCTGAATTTCGAAATTTTGTAAAGTAGATTTTCCTAAACCTATAAAATAGGTAATTCCTTCTTCATGGGCGTTTATAAAAACTTCATGCTTTTTTCCGGTAAAGAAATTAGCAATGTTTTTATTGAAATTTTTGCCCGTTTTTATCCATTCTTCTTCAGTAAAAAGATGGAATACCTGAGTGTAGCTTTTATTTTTTGTATTAATTAAATTCATAATTTTAATTTTTAATGCTTTGTTGGTGCGGTTTTACTTCCACAGGGTTTTCAGTGTTGTTATAATACAGCCATTCAATCGCTCGGGGAAACTCCTGAGACCAGTAGAACTCATTGTGTGTTCCTTCCGGATTGATGCTTGTTTTAAACTCAAAATCAAAAAGGTTTTTCTTCTCCCAGCGTTTTAAATAGTCTTCAAAAATATGGATTCTTTTGACCATTTTTGATCCTTCCTGACCTCCGCCGTAAAGATAGATTTTTGTTTTGAACGGAACTCTGAAATTCATCATCGGGAAATTATTATTCGGTTCTACCCAAAGTGACGGTGAAAAAATAAGAAGTTTCGAATAGACTTCAGGATACAAAAATCCGCTGTAAATACTTATTAAAGCTCCCAATGAACTTCCGCCAATTCCGGTATTATCTCTATCCCTTTTTGTGCGATAGTTCTGATCTACATAAGGTTTCAACGTGTCTGTGATAAACCGGATGTATTTTTTCCCTTCAGAACCGTTCGCGACATTATCATTATCAAATATATATTCTTTAATTCGTTCTTCACTTCCATGTTCAATCGCGATAATGATCACATCGCCACGACCGTATTCGGAAAGAATAGACAATTTTTTGTCGATTTCCCAATTTCCGTAGCCACTTCCTTCGTTGAATAAATTCTGGGCATCCTGGAGGTAAAGGACAGGATAGTCTTTATTAGAAACATAATAATCATACGGTAAGACCGCCCACACCTTACGGTACCGTTCCAGCTGTGGAATGTAAAATTCTTCCGATATAATTTCTGCAATAGGAAAATATTCCTCTTTAAAAGGCCCCCAGTTAAATCTCCATTTCACAACAACGTCAGAAGTGACTCCCTGTGATTTTGTAGCTTTTTTATTAGGCGTGATATTTCCGTACTGATCAAGTTCAACATTTTCCCAGCCTCCTTTAGTAAATTTATATTCAATAGTTTGGGGCAGGAGATCATCTGCTATTTCTATACAGTATTGATTGTGATCCCTTTGTTTAAGCTGAAACTTACGGTCTCTGGGATTCCATTGATTAAAATTTCCTGTGATATAGATGATTCTATCGTCACTTTCTTCGGTATAAAGTTCAAACCTCATCGTGTTTTCTTAATGATTTTCAGACTTATAAATTTATAAAAAAAACTTTTATCTTAATCGTTTAAAATCATAAATTTAAGAATGAAAATTGTTCTATATTTGAAAAGAACAAGTATTATACAGACATAGGCGTAGTAATTATTTAATAATAATTAACCCTTCTTATGGCTATTTTTTCGTAGTTTCAGAGAAAATAATAAATTAAATTAAAACCGTGATGAATTCGGTTAAAACGTATACACTTTTTACAGAGCAGGATATTTACCTTTTTAAAGAAGGTAAACATTATAAGTTGTATGAGAAATTCGGTGCCCATTCTGCCGAAAAAGATGGTGTAAAAGGTATTTATTTCTCAGTTTGGGCGCCCAACGCCAAAAAAGTTTCTGTAATAGGAAACTTTAACAACTGGAATCATAATGATCATATTTTATTCCCGCGCTGGGATGAATCCGGAATTTGGGAAGGATTTATTGCAGATTTAACGTGGGGAACTTTGTATAAATATGCCATTGAAACTCCCCGTGGAGAAATTTTGGAGAAAAGTGACCCTTATGCCTTAAGCTGGGAACAGAATATTCAGGCAGCATCGATGGTTTCGACCAATTGGTATGAATGGAACGATAAAGAATGGCTTGAAAACCGTTGGAAAATAAACAGTTTAAATGCTCCGATTTCGGTGTACGAAATGCATTTAGGTTCTTGGCTTAGAAATGAAAGTGAACCTGAACGTTTTCTGAATTATCGTGATGTTGCAAAAAAACTGGTTCCCTACATCAAAGAGATGGGTTTTACGCACGTAGAATTTATGCCTTTGATGGAATATCCGTATGATCCGAGTTGGGGATATCAGATCACAGGTTTTTTTGCGGCAAATTCACGTTTTGGATCACCACAGGATTTGATGTTTCTGATTGATGAACTTCATAAGAATGAAATTGGAGTTATTCTCGATTGGGTTCCTTCCCATTTTCCGGGTGATGCTAATGGTTTACATCGATTTGATGGTTCTTATTTGTATGAACATGAAGATCCCCGAAAAGGTTTTCATCCCGATTGGAAGTCTCATATTTTCAATTACGGAAGAAACGAAGTGCAATCTTTCCTTATTTCAAACGCTATGTTTTGGCTGGAAAGGTATCATGCTGATGGATTGCGTGTTGACGCGGTAACTTCCATGCTTCATCTTGATTATTCGAGAAATGAAGGCGAGTGGGAACCGAATATTTACGGAGAAAATGTAAACCTGGAAGCCAAAGCTTTTTTACAGGATTTTAATACAGCGGTTTACAAAGAATTTGGAGATAATATTATAACAATTGCGGAAGAAAGTTCAGATTTTCCAATGTTAACGAAGCCTGTGCACGACGGTGGCGTGGGATTTGGTATGAAATGGATGATGGGCTGGATGCATGATACGTTGGATTATTTTAAAGAAGATCCTCTCAACAGGAAGTTTTTTCATCATAAGCTCACGTTTGCTTCTATGTATATGTATAATGAAAATTATATGATGCCTTTGTCACACGATGAAGTGGTGCATGGAAAAGCGAGTTTAATTTATAAAATGCCGGGCGACGAATGGCAGAAATTTGCAAATCTTCGTGCGTTGTATGTCTATATGTTTACCCATCCGGGGGCAAAATTGCTTTTCATGGGTGATGAATTCGGACAAACAGGCGAATGGAATTTTAAACAAAGCCTGGATTGGCATTTATTGCAGTATCCTGTTCATAAAGGTTTACAGACTTTAGTGAAAGATCTAAATCATCTCTATCGATATGAACCTGCTTTTTACGAAAATCAATTCAATAAAGATGGTTTTGAATGGGTAGAAGCAGATGATCTTGAAAATTCGGTTTATGTGTATCTTAGAAAAGGGAAGAAGAAAGAAGATGTTTTTATGGTTGTTTTAAATCTTACTCCCCGAGTGATCGATTATAAAATAGGAGTGAATGCAGGCAGTCATTGGGAAATTATTTTTAATTCTGATGATGAAAGATATGCGGGAAGCGGAGTTCAGCCTGAAATTTTCAGCGAGCAATTTGAAGATTATATGAGGCATCAGAAATCAATCAGTATACAATTGCCGCCGCTTGCAGGAATTGTACTGAAAAGAAAAGACAAAAAGTACAAACAAAATAGAATCAAACAACACAAAAGATAAAAAATAAAAATGGTAGTTTATCATCTCAGTACGGAGTGTTATCCGATAGCGAAAGTAGGAGGTTTGGCAGATGTAGTAGGCGCTTTACCGAAATATCAGAACAAAATAAAAGGTGTTGATGCGAAAGTAGTTATGCCTTGGTACAACAAAAGTTTCGTTCACGAACATGAGTTTGACATAGTTTTTGATGGTTTCATTCACCAAGGGCCAAATATGCTTCAGGTTCAGGTTTTGAAAGAGAAAACCGATGTTTTGGGATTTGAACTTTTTATGGTTAGAATTCCCGGACTTTTAGACCGCGATAATCCTTACGGTTATCAGGATGAAAGTTTTCAGTTTTTGGCCTTTCAGCATGGAGTTTTGCATTGGTTGAGCGCGATGGAAATTCGTCCCGATATTCTGCATTGCCACGATTATCATACAGGCTTGGTTCCTTTTATGATCGAACATTGCCATGAATTTTCGTTTTTGAGAGGTGTAAAGACCATAGGAACCATTCACAATGGCGAATATCAGGGAATGATGAGCTGGGAAATGGCAAACTATATGCCTTCTTTTGACTCTTATAAATGGGGATTGATGGACTGGAACGGTTTTATTAATCCTTTGGCAAGCATGATTAAATGTGCGACGGCTTTTACAACAGTTTCTCAAGGGTATCTTGAAGAACTTTTTGTAAGTTTCAGAGGCTTGGAAAGCCTGGTTCGCGATGAGTTTGGTAAAGCGTACGGAATTATCAACGGAATCGATTCTGATGTTTGGAATCCTGAGACCGATCCGATGCTTGATTTTAATTTTAATATTAAAAATGCCATCGGTCAAAAGAGGAAAAATAAAGAAAAGCTTTGTAAAGAATATGGTTTAAAACCAGAACTTCCATTGTTTGCCTTTATCGGAAGATTTGCTACAGAAAAAGGGGCGGATTTTCTTCCGGATGTAGTTTGGAGAAGCATTAAACAAAGTTATGGTGCTTTAAATATTATGATTTTAGGCTCCGGAAATTCTTATATTGAAAATAAACTGAAAGAATACGATTATACGTATACCAATTTCGCTTTAGATTTAGGGTATAAAGAACATCTTTCACATAAAATATATGCTTCGGCAGATTTTTTACTGATGCCTTCGAGAGTAGAACCTTGCGGTTTGAATCAAATGTATTCCATGCGATACGGAACAATTCCTATTGTAAGATATACAGGTGGTTTAAGGGATACGGTGGAAGATATTTCGACAGGCGGAGCGGGAATTAATTTTACATTTCCTGGCGTAGACGATATTATTCATGCGATGAACAGGGCGTTAGGCATTTATAATGAAAAGGATGTGATGAAAAATCTTATCAATGCCAATATGAATTTTGATTTTTCATGGGAGAAGTCGGCAGAAAAATACATAGCTTTATATAAAAACTAAAATATTGAAAAAGCTGTCTTTTTTATTCCTGTTGATATTGATGTTTTCTTGTAAGGAAGAAGGGAGTTATCGCGGAGGGTACTATTGGATTTATACCTACGGTTATCCGAGAATGGATTTTCACGAAGCAGCAGATGGGATTTCAGATAAATGGAAAATTAAATATCATTCAGTGTCCGGATGTATGATTGATAAAAAAGTAATGGACAGTGTTGATGCTGAAAATAAAAAGACCTACGCTGCCATTGAAAGAAGATACGGAAAAGATTGGAGGCAAAAATATGACAAAGACATTGATGACTTTATGATGAAGAAAGTTGATGTTATGGATGTTTTAATCACCAATAAATTATTCAGAGATGAACTAAAGAAATATTATATAGAAATTTACGACGTAGACAAAGATGTAAAAGAGTTGGGAGATAATTTATATAAAGTTGTAGTTTATAATCAAAAATTAAAAGCTGAAAATAAAGAATGTTTTTCAGTAAACGTAAACACCAAGGATAGAACAGTAAACTTAATAAAATAAAACGCAGATAATTTATGAATCACAATGTAATTTCCATTGTTTTAGGCGGAGGAAGAGGAACAAGGCTTTTCCCTTTAACGTATACAAGATCAAAACCGGCCGTACCCATCGCGGGAAAATACAGATTGGTAGATATTCCTATTTCAAATTGTTTAAACTCCGGATTGAATAAAATTCTTGTGTTGACTCAGTTTAATTCTGCTTCTTTGAATTCTCATATTAAAAACTCTTATCATTTTGATATTTTCAGCAAAGGTTTTGTTGATATTTTAGCGGCAGAACAGAATGTAGAAAACGAAAGTTGGTATCAGGGTACTGCGGATGCAGTTCGCCAATCGATGAAACATTTAGAAAAGTACGATTATGAGTATATCTTGATTCTTTCGGGCGATCAGCTCTATCAGATGGATTTTGGCGAAATGCTGGATTTCCATATTGAAAAAGGTGGGGATGTTACAATCGCCACAATTCCTGTGAATGCGAAGGACGCAACAGGCTTCGGTATTTTAAGCTCAGATGATGGGGGAAATATCACTTCTTTTGTTGAAAAACCGACCAATGATCTTCTTGATGGCTTAAAGTCTGAAGTTTCTGAAGAAAATAAACATGCTGGTAAAGAGTATCTGGCATCGATGGGTATCTATATTTTCACTAAGACTATTCTTAAAAAAATGTTTGATGAAGGAGCAGGAGATGATTTCGGGAAAGATATCATTCCAAATTCCATCGGAAAATATACTACACTGAGCTATCAGTATGAAGGATATTGGACAGACATTGGAACCATCGAGTCTTTCTACGAAGCCAACTTAGATCTTTGTCAGGATTTTCCTCAGTTTAATCTGTTCTCATCATCGCCAATTTATACAAGAGCGAGAATGCTTCCTCCATCGAAAATTAACGGCTCTTACGTAAGCAAAGCGGTTTTTGGAGACGGATGTATCATTATGGCTGATAAAATTGAAAATTCGGTGATTGGAAACAGGACCAGAATTGATAAAGGAAGTACGATTGTTAACTCTTATGTAATGGGTGCAGATTTCTACCAAAATACCACTGAAATTGTAATGAATGACAGGAAAGGCACACCCAATATGGGAATCGGAAAATACTGCTATATAGAACAGGCAATTCTTGATAAAAACTGTTACATTGGAGACAATGTAAGAATTATCGGCGGAAAACATTTGAAAGATGGTGATTTTGGAACCCATTCAGTACAGGACGGCATTGTGGTCGTGAAAAAAGGAGCCGTTTTACCTCCGGGAACTCATATTGGGTAAAAGCAGGATGCTGGAAGCTTTATACTTTGAAAAAAAAGAAGAAGTATTTAATTTCACATATTAACTTCTGTCATCCATTCTTCGAGCTTCCATCCAAAATAAAAAAACAAGAGTGATCAAGATATTGGTCACTTTTTTTATTTGTATTACTTTTGTGATATGCGTTTTTTCAAAGTTATAGCGGTACTTATAGTTTTGCTGGGAGGTGCTTATGCAGCTTCCATGTATTATTTCGTGGATGAAAGCAAGAATTTTAAAATTGTAAAAGAGATCGATTATCCTGTGGATAAGGTTTTTTCACAGTTTAATAATTTGCAGCAGTTTACCCGTTGGAATAATTTTTTTACGAGTTCACCCTCTATAGATATTGATTATTACAGACCTTATGAAGGACAGGGAAGCGCAATGAGCTACGTGGATAAGAAAAATGATACGGATGGTGAAATGTTCATCAGATATCAGAATGTAAATAAAACGTTAAGATATCAGCTTTTTGAGGACGAAAACGAAAACCCCACTTTAGTTGATGTTAAATTTAAACCGATTGCTCCCGAAAAGACACAGATTATATGGTACGTAAGTACTCCGAAATTATCCGTCTTCCGAAGAGTTGAAAATTTTTGGACGGAAGACCGTTTTGCTGAAAATATTGATAAAAGCATGACGAATCTTAAAAACGTTTTAGGCAATAAAGTAGAAAAGGATAATAAAATGGCTGCCATAAAATATGACAGCCTGATGGTGGAAAAAGAAGATTCACAACTATTATTAGGAATTAACGTGAGTACATCCAATAAAAAAGATGCTTTATATAAGAATATTGTGATTAATTATAATAAAGTTTATAATTATGTAACGATGGATCTTGGTAAAAAAGACGACGAATTCGGGTACCCGCTGATGATTACGGATGCTGATAATTATAAAGACAAAGAAGTTTCTTACTATATCGCCATTCCTTTATCTAAAAAATTCGGCCTTACGGATAATAACTTTAGTTTCAGAACGATAAATGCGACAGAGAATTACGTGATGTATTACAAAGGAACGTATGAAGGAAGAGTGAAAGCTATACAACAATTAATTCAGAAAGCCAAAAAAGAAGAGATGCGTTTTGGTGATATATATCAGACTTTTGTAGAACGCCCAATGGAGGGGCAGGAGGTCAATATGAAGCTCTCATTATCAGTGTTTAAGTAAGATTTCTGAATTTATTTTTTTTATAGTTTTTTTAATACTTTAAAGGCTGTTTTAACTCGGTTTTTTTTATTAAATTTGAAGCTTAATTCGACAAACAAATTTTAATAACAGATAAACTGTAATAATGGACAGATTTTCATTCCTAAACGCAGCTCATTCTCAGTTAATTGAGGATTTATACCAACAGTACTTAAAATACCCGGACTCTTTAGAACCATCATGGAAAGCCTTCTTTCAAGGCTTTGATTTTGCTTTGGAGACCTATGGTGACGACGAAAACATCCAATACGTTCAGGCCTCGGCCGCTTCAGCTCCTGTAAAGCAGGCAACTCAGGCAGCAGCAAACGGAGAAGTTCCTGAGCACATCAAGAAAGAGTTTAAGGTAGTCAACCTTATTGAGGCGTACAGGACAAGAGGGCATTTGTTCACAAAAACAAACCCAGTTAGAGAAAGAAGACATTATACTCCTACTTTAGATATCGAAAATTTCGGTCTTAGTAGCTCAGATTTAAATACAAAATTCAACGGTGCTGTAGAAATCGGGTTCAAAGAGCCTGCTACTTTACAGGAAATCGTAACTCGTTTAGAGACTATTTACTGTGATTCTATCGGGGTTGAATACATGCATATCAACAATGTTGAGGAGAAAGATTTTATCAAAAGATGGTTGCAGGTAAACGAAAACCATCCGAATCTTTCAGCAAACGAAAAAACAGAGATTTTATTAAAATTAAATCAGGCTGTTGCTTTTGAAAACTACCTTCACACAAAATTCGTAGGACAAAAAAGATTCTCACTGGAAGGTGGTGAAACTTTAATTCCAGCTTTAGATCAGTTGATCTCAAGATCTTCTCAATTGGGAGTAGACGAAGTGGTGTTGGGAATGGCTCACAGAGGTAGATTGAACGTGTTGACCAACATTTTCGGTAAATCTTACAAGCAGATTTTCTCAGAATTTGAAGGAAAAGAATTTGAAGAAGATGTATTCTCTGGAGATGTTAAATATCACTTGGGTTCATCTAAAAAAATCAAAACAGCTTCAGGAGAAGAGGTGTCTATTAACTTGACTCCGAACCCATCTCACCTTGAAACGGTAGCAGCTCTTGTAGAAGGAATTTGCCGTGCAAAAGTGGATGATAAGTATAAAGATTATGCTAAAGTTTTACCGATCATCATTCATGGTGATGGTGCAATCGCTGGGCAGGGGATCGCTTACGAAGTTGCTCAGATGATGACTTTGGAAGGTTACAGAACGGGAGGTACAGTTCATATCGTGGTTAACAACCAGGTTTCGTTTACAACGAACTATATGGATGCAAGATCTTCTACGTACTGTACAGACATTGCAAAAGTTACAGAATCTCCTGTAATGCACGTAAATGCAGACGATGCAGAGGCGGTAGTTCATGCAATTCACTTTGCTGCTGATTTCAGAGCTAAATTCGGAAAAGATGTTTACATCGATCTATTAGGATATAGAAAATATGGTCACAACGAAGGTGATGAACCAAGATTTACTCAACCTAACTTATATAAATTAATTTCTAAGCATCCAAACCCAAGAGAGATTTATAAAGATAAATTGCTTAAGGACAGCATTACTTCAAATGACGTAATTGCTAAAATGGAGGCAGATTTCAAAGGTCTTTTAGATAAAGATTTTGATGCTTCTAAAGAAATTGAGAAAAACGTAATGGACGTTTTCATGGCAGAAGACTGGACAAACTATCCAATTGGAAAAAGAGGTGCCGTTCAACAGCCTGTAGATACAACATATGACTTAGCTAAGCTGAAAGAACTGGCTCTTAAAATGTCAACACTTCCGGCTGATAAAAAGTTCTTAAATAAAATTACAAGACTTTTCGAAAACAGAATTAAAGCAATCGAGGGTAACAATTTAGATTGGGCTCTTGGTGAGTGGTTGGCGTATGCTACACTTTTGGTGGAAGGTCACAACGTAAGAATTTCCGGTGAAGATGTGGAAAGAGGTACTTTCTCTCACAGACATGCAGTGGTAAAAACTGAAGATACGGAAGAAGAATATGTACCATTAAGAGAAGTTTCTGAAAGCAGATTTGATGTTTTCAACTCTCACCTTTCTGAGTATGGAGTTCTTGGTTTCGATTATGGTTATGCAATGGCATCTCCTAATACTTTAACGATTTGGGAAGCTCAGTTCGGAGATTTCGTGAACGGTGCGCAAATTATCGTTGACCAATATTTAGCTGCTGCAGAAGAAAAATGGAAAATTCAGGACGGTTTGGTAATGTTATTGCCTCACGGTTCGGAAGGGCAGGGTGCAGAACACTCTTCTGCAAGACTGGAAAGATTCTTAACACTTTGTGCTAACGAAAATATGGTGGTAGCGAACATCACTTCGCCTGCCAACTATTTCCACTTGTTGAGAAGACAGTTGAAATGGTCATTCAGAAAGCCGTTAATCGTGATGAGTCCGAAATCATTGTTAAGACATCCAAAAGTGGTTTCTCCGCTTGAAGATTTCTCAAACAAAGGATTCCAGCCAATCTTAGATGATCCAACTGCTGATCCTAAAAAAGTTGAAAAATTAGTACTTTGTTCAGGTAAATTATACTTCGAATTATTGGCTAAGAAAGAAGAATTAAATGCTGAAAATATCGCATTGATAAGATTCGAACAGTTGTATCCGCTTCAAGTTGATGCGATCGATGCGATCTTCGAAAAATATTCAAGCAGAAAAGAATTGGTATGGGCTCAGGAAGAACCTGAAAATATGGGCGCTTGGTCTTATATCTTAAGAAACTTCAGAGAAACGGGAATCAACGTTATTGCTCCTGTTCCAAGTGGTGCTCCGGCTCCGGGAAGTCACAAAATGTTTGAAAAAAATCAAAATGCAGTAATCAACAGAGTATTTGATACGAATGATGCTCCTGTAAAAAGACCTGTAACAGCTTAATAAAAATTAATAATTAATAAAAAAATAAAATACGATATGTCAGTTTTAGAAATGAAAGTTCCTTCACCGGGCGAATCAATAACAGAAGTTGAAATTGCAACTTGGCTTGTGAAAGATGGTGATTATGTAGAAAAAGATCAACCCATCGCTGAAGTAGATTCAGACAAAGCGACTCTTGAATTGCCTGCTGAGCAAAGCGGTATTATTACTTTGAAAGCTGAAGAAGGTGACGTGGTACAAGTAGGACAAGTGGTTTGTTTAATCGATATGGATGCTGCTAAACCTGCGGGTAGCGCTGCTCCTGCTGCTGAAGCTCCAAAACAAGAGGAGGCTCCTAAAGCAGCTGAACCGGCTAAGCAAGAAGCTCCAAAACCTGCTGCTGCACCTCAAACGTATGCAACGGGAGCTCCATCTCCTGCGGCTAAGAAAATTCTTGACGAAAAAGGCATCGATGCTTCTCAGGTTTCAGGTTCTGGAAGAGACGGAAGAATCTCTAAATCTGATGCTGAATTGGCGGCTGTTCCTGCATTAGGAGGAAGCCCGATGACAGCTACAGGTTCTAGATCTACAACAACTACTAAACTTTCAGTTCTTAGAAGAAAAATCGCTCAGAGATTGGTTTCTGTAAAGAATGAAACAGCAATGTTAACGACTTTTAACGAGGTTGACATGTCTGAGATCTTTAGACTAAGAAAATTATATAAAGAAGAATTCGGTCAAAAACACGGAGTAGGTCTTGGTTTCATGTCTTTCTTCACTAAAGCGGTTACAAGAGCATTACAGATGTATCCGGATGTAAATGCATCTATCGACGGAGATTTCAAAGTAAACTATGATTTCTGTGATATTTCAATTGCAGTTTCTGGTCCTAAAGGATTAATGGTTCCTGTATTGAGAAATGCAGAAAACATGTCTTTCGCTAACGTTGAAGGAAATATCAAAGATCTTGCGATCAAAGTTAGAGACGGAAAAATCACGGTTGACGAAATGACTGGTGGTACTTTCACAATTACGAATGGTGGTACTTTCGGATCTATGCTTTCTACGCCGATCATTAACCCTCCTCAATCTGCAATCCTTGGTATGCACAACATTATCCAGAGACCGGTTGCTGTTGATGGGCAAGTTGTAATTCGTCCAATGATGTATGTTGCGATGTCTTATGACCACAGAATTATCGACGGTAAAGAGTCTGTAGGATTCCTTGTTGCGGTAAAAGAAGGTATTGACAATCCTGTTGAAACTCTATTGGGTGGAGACGAAAGAAAAGGCCTTGGATTATAGATTTTAATAAAATTATAATATATCTTTACAATCTCGCCTTAAAAAAGGCGAGATTTTTGTATATATTAAGAAAATACTAAAGATGATGTTTCAAAAGATAACTTCAAATATCAAAGTTTCAGTAATTCCTGAATATGATAGCAAGAACAGTTACCCGTCTGAAAACCGTTATGTTTTCAAATACAATATAACCATTGAAAATGAAGGAGATTTTCCTATTAAAGTATTGAAAAGAAAATGGCTTATTTTTGATGTAGGTTTCGGGTATACAGAGATCATCGGCGACGGAGTAATAGGATTAACTCCCGAGATACAATCCGGTGAAAATTTTGCCTACTTTTCCAATGTGATGCTCCGCTCCGGTGTAGGAAATATGAGCGGAAAATACCTTGTCATTAATACGGAAACACAGGAGAATTTTGAAATAGATATTCCGAAATTCAACTTGCTGTCCGAGGTTTTGAGTAATTAATTTAAAGGAAAAAGTTAAAAGAGGCAAGTGTAGTATTGATCAAGAAAATTAAAGCTTTTTAATCTTCAGTTTCATGTATTCTGAAACCTCTTCATTGCTTGTAAGAAAAAGCTTTTCAAAGGCTAAAAGAGATATTTTGGCACAAACTTCAGCATCATCACCCGCCCTGTGGTGATTGAATTTGATTTGGTGGTAATCTGCCAATTGTTTTAAACCATATTTAGGCAAATAATTCCACGATTTTTTTGCCAACTGAATGCTACACAGGTAATTAATATTAGGGGTAAACATGCCATAATGCTGCAGGCAACCACGTAAAACCCCGGCATCGAAACCAGCATTGTGAGCAATCATCAATGTTCCGTACACCATTTCCTGAACTTCATACCAAACTTCATCGAACGTTGGAGCGTCTTTTACATCTTCCGGACGAATACCATGAACTTGAATATTAAACGGATTGAAATAAGGAAAACTAGGCGGTTTTATCAGCCATGTTTTGGTTTCCACAATCTTTGAGTCTTGCACAATACAAACGCCAATTTCACACGCAGAACTTCTGTCATGAGTCGCAGTTTCGAAATCTATTGCACAAAAATCCATATTATTTATTTAGAGTTTAAGGTGTATTGTTTTATAGTTAATGTTATAAGTCATAGCATTAAATCTTTAATATTAAATTTTTACTTTCCTCCTAAAAAATGTTTAAATATTAACCATTTTGTTTGATAAAAGTTTTCTTTCTGATGCTTTTGTCGACGTTTCCAAGTTCCTGAAGCCTGACCGTAGAATGCAAAATGAGCCCTTGCCACTGCCCAAAGATGAGAAAATCCGTTTTTGAAAGCAAAATAAATAGAAGCAATACCATCTAAACATAATCTGAAAAATATTAGCCAAATCAACTTTGGGAACGGTAAATTTTTCAACATCATGGAAAGGTTATTTCTGATGTTTAAGTACGTTTTCTGAGCGCTTTGTTTGTTCAATGTCCCACCTCCTACATGATAAACGGTAGATTTTCCGGTGTAAAAAATTTTCTTTCCTGAATTGATCAATCTCCAGCAAAGATCAATTTCTTCCTGATGGGCAAAAAATCTCTCATCAAAACCTTTCTGTTCCCAAAAATCTTTAGAACGGATAAAAAAGCAACACCCTGAAGCCCAGAAAATTTCTGTTTCGTCATTATATTGCCCCTTATCTTCTTCCACATCATCAAAAACTCTTCCGCGGCAGTAAGGATAGCCTAGATTATCAATTAAACCACCAGCAGCTCCGGCAAACTCAAAATAATTTTTATTGTTGAATGATAAAATTTTAGGCTGAATTGCAGAAATCGATGAATCTTTTTCAAATAAATTTAAAGCAGGTTCAATCCAGTTTTCGGTAACTTCTACATCGGAATTAAGCAGGCAATAATATTCAGCTTCAATATGCTTTAAACCTTCATTATAACCTCCTGCAAAACCATAATTCTTATCATTCTGAATAATATTTACTGACTGAAAGTTGGTCTGTAAAAAATCAATCGAATCATCCGTTGAAAAATTATCAATTACATAAACATCTGCATTCTCAGAATGAAGAATAACGTCTGGGACAAATTTTTCAAGCCAGCTTTTTCCATTCCAGTTTAATATGACAACAGCAATTTTTTTTGACATTTTCAATTTAATTTTTTTCTGACCCGTAGGTTTTGATCGAATCCTGATATTTCCACTTTCTGTGGGACCATAAGTAATTGTCGGGACGTTTATTAAGTGTATTCTCCAGTAATTTGTGGAATTTTTTTACCACTTCATATTCTTCGAATTTTTCACCATCAGGATAAATTCTGTGATAGTTTACCTGATAAAAACCACGCTTTACTTTTTTCATTTCACAATAAATAAAAGCAAGATCCAATCGGGTAGCTAATTTATCATAGCCTAAAAATACAGGGGTTCTCTGGTTTAAAAATTCCAAACCATAAGTGACACTCGCAAAATGGGGAGTCTGATCTGCCACAAACATATAAGCAGAACTTCCGTTGTTTTTATTCCTTAAGATATTTCGAATGACCTCATTTGCTTCCAGTGCTTCATTTCCGAACTTATTTCGGACCTTCTTCATCTGATTTTCCCAAAAATCGCTGTTTACTTTTCTGTAAACAGGATGACAATGGTCCTGAGGAATGACTTTTGCAAAAGCGTTGATCCATTCCCAGTTAAAGACATGCCCAGCCAGCATAATGACATTTTTGCCTTCTTCTTTGGCTTCCTGAAAAAGTTCCTGATTGATGTGCTGCATTCGTACACGTGATTCGGTCTCTGAAATACTGAAAGATTTAACAGTTTCCACGAGATAATCCGAAAAATTACGATAGAATTTTTTCTTGATTTCTTCAATTTCCTCGTCCGATTTATGAGGAAACGAATTTTTTAAATTTTGCGTGATTACATTTTTTCTATATCCAACAAAGTAGTAATTTAAAAAAAACATAATATCCGAAAAAATATATAATATTTTTAACGGCATCTTGGAGATTAGATATAGTATTTTGATTAGGAAATTCATAAAACAGGCAAATTTAGTGATAATAAAATTATGGTTCTATTTTTGCTGATAATAAGTATTATTTTTTTACTTTTATGTTATGAAAAAATTGTCGTTGGTAGCTGTTTTGGCTCTAAGCACAATGGCTTGGGCTCAGACTACAAATAAACCTGCAGAAAGCAAAAATTCTGCGGACAAAGCATTATTGGTAAAATCGGATGCAGCAGAATTAGAAGCAAAGAAAAAATCAGCAGAAGAGAAGGCGAAATTACCAAAACCTTATGATCCGAAAGCAGATGCACAGGCAGATATTAAAAAGCTTGTGGCGCAGGCTCAAAAAGAAAATAAGAAAATTTTAATTCAAGCAGGTGGAAACTGGTGTATTTGGTGCTTGAGATTTAATAATTTTGTTCAGTCTACACCAGAATTAAAAGAAATTGTAGATAAAAATTATCTATATTATCATTTAAATTATTCTCCGGACAATAAAAATGAAAAGACTTTTGCTCAATATATTAATATAAAAGAAAAACAAGGTTATCCATTTTTTATTATTTTAGATGATAATGGAAAAATGATTCATATTCTTAAAGATAGTAGAGTTTTAGAAAAAGAAAATGGATATGATAAAGAAAAAGTAGAAACTTTTTTTAAAACGGGAAAAATTTAATAAAAATGTAAGGCTGTCCAATAAAGGGCAGCCTTTTTTTTAGCAAGTTTCAACATAGATGCTTTCTTCGTGAGAATTATAGCAAGCAGCTCCCCCAGAATAGCTAATGCATGATGTACATGAGCTTACATAAACAAAAGATCCGTCTGAACAGGTTCCTGTACAAGATCCCCCACCTGAGACATTTTTTAACTGCTCTCGTGATAATTTTTTTAATTTTTTCATAATGTTATGCTTATTTGATTTAACAAGAATAAAAATACAACATTATTATTACAAATCCCTATTTCGGGATTAATTACATTAATTTTTTAATCCAGCTTAATTTTTTCTCAGAATAAGGTGGATATTTAATATTCGGTTCGCCCCAAGTTGCTCTTTCAAGAATAGCTTTTTGATGTGAAAAGGTTTCAAAACCGAATTTACCGTGATAATTTCCAATTCCTGAATTTCCAACGCCTCCAAACGGAAGATTTTCATTTCCTAAATGCATCATGACATCATTGATACAGCCTCCGCCAAAGGAAAATTTCTGCTTAAAAATTTCTTTTTCTTCTGAATTATTAGTGAATAAATACGCAGCCAGAGGCTTTTCTAATTCTATTATTTCATTCAATACGATATTGAAATTGGTAAAAGAAATGACGGGTAGAATAGGTCCGAAAATCTCTTCCTGCATTACATCATCGTTCCAGTTAACGTCCGTTAAAAGCGTAGGTTCTATAAATAATTTTTCTTTATCGAAATTTCCTCCGAAGTAAATTTTATCCTTATTGATAAGCTTGATCAATCTTTCAAAATTCCTTTGGTTAATAATTCTGGTGTAATGTTCTGAATTTGGTTTATATTTAAATTCCTGAATATATTTTCGAAGCATTTCCAAAAACTGCTCCTTAACGGATTCTTCGACTAACAAATAATCCGGAGCAACACAGGTTTGTCCGGCATTTAAAAATTTTCCCCAGACAATTCTTTTGGCAGCTACTTCAAGATTGGCTTCTTTACTAATGATAGTGGGAGATTTCCCGCCTAATTCCAGCGTAACAGGAGTTAGATTTTTTGCAGCAGCTTCGTAAACAATTTTTCCAACTTTAGTACTACCTGTAAAAAATATTTTATCAAATTTCAGTTGTAACAATTCTGTGGTTTCATCAATTCCTCCTTCAAAAGCGTATAGATATTCAGCTGGAAAATTTTCATTAATGATTTTTACCATTGCTTTCATCGTATTTTCTGCAATTTCACTAGGCTTTAAAATACAACAATTTCCGGCTGCCAATGCGGCAATGATAGGAGAGAGGGATAATTGATATGGATAATTCCAAGCTCCGATGACCAGAATATTCCCTAATGGCTCGCAATAAATTCTACTTTTTCCGAGCTGATTTACCAGATTAGTCCTAACTTTTTTAGGTTTTGAAAGCGATTTTAAATTTTTGAGATAATAGTTGATATCATTTAAAATAAAAGAAATTTCAGTAGTGAATGTATCAAACGTAGACTTTCCAAAATCTTTGTAGATGGCTTCATATAAAAGATTTTCGTTTTGTATAATGACATCCCGAAGTTTTTCAAGATACATTTTTCTGAAACGGATATTTTTCGTCTGGTTCGTATTAAAAAATTCTTTTTGTTTTGATATGACCTCCTGAATTTCCATAAAGCAAATTTCAGGAATTATAGCAAATTTTCTGCCTAAAATTGAGAATGAAAGTTTATTTATGAACGATGCTTCCTAACGGAGGCCAGATTTTTTACTTGATATAATGTTAGAAGATTAGCTCCTTTCATTCGATGAATGATATTTCGACGTAGTCAAAAGTAACAAAAGTTTTTTAACACTTTAGTTACTAACGTTTAAAGTCAAGCTACATAGAAGCACACGTAAGTTTCTGTTTTCTACTAATGGGTTCTAAATCTGCGAAATCTGAGTAATATGTGGGATGTAAAATATTCGTGCATTCGTGGCAAATCATTATTTCTAACACCAAGTTCGCCACGATATTTTTAAATGATACTGCTGATTTTCCGTTCGCAACGGCGTTCTACTCAGCAAATGATAGCCCTGCTGTATGCTTTTATTATTTGAACACAAAGTCCTCAAAGGTTATTTACTACTACTCGTTTTAAGTCTCACCAAACCGTTCTACCTATAAAAGACCGCAAAGGTTAAACATAGAAAATCAACGATATCATCTAAAGGATTCTAAGGGTAATTTACAGCAGTACACGACAAAAGATGGGATTCCGGTATCTATTATCTGGGGGTACAACAGTACTCAGCCCGTAGCTAAAATTAATGGGATTACTTATACTCAGCTCATGACAGTGGTTCCGTCTTTGGTTTCAGATATTGTTTTGGCTTCTGAGAAAGATGCCAATCCATCAGCCTATAATCTTCAGCCAGAAATTACAGAAGCAGATTTAATCAGCAAACTAGATACACTTCGTAAAAGTTTAAGGTTAATTGACACTCAAATCACGACGTACACCTACGATCCTTTAATTGGTGTCCGCAGCATCACCCCTCCATCGGGAGTCCGTGAAGTCTATGTATATGATTCTGCGAACCGTTTAATGGAAATCAGAGAACAGAACCAGACCGGTAAATTATTAAAAGAATTCAAATACAACTATAAAAACTAATATTCGATGAAAAAATTCTTAATCCCCATAGGTGCTTTGCTGCTTTCAGGCTTTGCCGAAGCCCAGCTGAGTACCACAGAAAATTACGTATACACCAAAACCTATCTGGATTATAACGGAACAACAGCTACAAAAACATCAGAAACGGTTCAGTATTTTGACGGTTTGGGAAGACCCAAGCAGGTGGTAAACGTCAAAGCTTCTCCATTGGGCAGAGATGTTGTGACGCCTATTGAGTATGATGGTTTTGGCAGGCAGGTGAAAGATTATCTTCCCATTCCTCAGGGAAATACCCTGAATGGTGCTATTGTCCCCAATCCGTTGGGAAATGCCGTTTCAGCGTATGGAGGAGAAAAGATCTTCTCGGAGAAAACGCTGGAAGACTCTCCATTGGACAGGCTTCTTGAGCAGAGAGCCGTCGGAAATGACTGGAATAATAAGCCCGTGAAATTAAGCTATGAAGCAAATACTGCCGGAGAAGTGAAAAAATATGTGGCCACCTTTAATTATACAACTTTTACTTCAAGCATTACTTTGTCAGGATCTTATGGTGCTGCACAGTTGTACAAAAACACGGTGACGGATGAAGATGGAAACAAAACGATTGAGTTTAAAAACGGTCAGGGACAGACTTTACTGGTAAGAAAAATAAATGGAACTGAAAATGTCGACACGTATTATGTGTACAATGACTATAACCAGCTGGCGTATGTAATTTCACCTCTAGCGGCTGTTTCAGGAGCTACTGATGAAGCTACCCTCAATAACCTTTGCTACCAATATAAATACGATGGCAGAAACCGTTTGGTAGAAAAGAAGCTTCCCGGTAAAGGCTGGGAGTATATGGTGTATGATAAACAGGATCGGTTGGTCTTAACACAGGATGCCAATTTAAGAGAAAAAAATCAATGGCTTTTTACCAAATATGATCAGTTTTCAAGACCTGTTTATACGGGAATATCATATAGTGCTTCAGGAAGAATTCAGCATGTCGCGGCTGTTGAAAGCTTTGGCTCTGCGAACGAGTCAAGAACATCTGCAAGCTGGAACAGTAACGGAATAGATGTGTATTACACTAAAAGTGGTGCCTATCCCAATCAGTCTAATTTTACTATTTTGACGGTTAATTATTATGATGCTTATTTTACAGGCGACCCTTTTCCGTCGAAAGTATGGAATCAGGATGTTTTACCCTCCAGCCCTCAGCAATATGACAGAAGCACGAAAGGTCTCCCGGTGATTAAACTGGTGAAAAATATTGAGGATGACGGCTGGACAAAAACCTATTTCTACTATGACCTGAAAGGACGGCCTATCAGGGAATACATTTTTAATCACCTGGGAGGATATACCAATGTAGAAAGACAGCTTGATTTTTCGGGGAATATACAGATTGTTTCTACTCAGCATAAAAGACTGGCCACCGATGCGGAAAAGTTAATTATCGAAAGTTTTGAGTATGACCATCAGAATCGTTTATTGGTTCATAAACACAAGGTGGATAGCCAGCCTGAGGAGATTTTAGCCCAAAATAAATACAACGAGCTTTCGCAGCTTGAAAATAAGAAAGTGGGCGGAACGAATGCTGCCTCGCCGCTTCAAAGTATTGATTACGCCTATAATATCCGGGGATGGATGACCAGGATTAATGATCCTAAGAATCTGAACGGGAAATTGTTTGGGTACGAAATAAAATATGCAGACCCTGATCCTATTGCAGGATATTCATTCGCCAGGTTTAACGGAAATATATCGCAAGTGAACTGGAAAGCGGCAAGCGATGGAGTTCTAAAAAATTATTCTTATCAATATGATGGGCTTAACCGACTTATTTACGGAGCTTATATTGAACCATTGGCAGCAACGCCAGTGAATGAATTTTATAGTGAGGCCCCGCAATATGATCTCAATGGAAACATCGTCCATTTGAATAGGAATACAAAACATACGACCAATGGAGTTGCTATGCTGATTGATAACCTTGATTACAGCTATGTTGGAAACCGTTTGATTTCTGTAAAAGATATTTCACAAAATTCTCTCGGGTATCCTTATTTAGCCACCCCAAATCAAATTGAGTATGATGATAATGGGAATATCAAGGTTCATAAAGATAAAATGATAAATGAAATTGTCTACAACTATTTAAATTTACCATCCAGCATCAATATGCTTCAAAGAAAAGGCTTGGGCAGTTTTGAGGGAAATATGATCACTCATAAATATCGATCAGATGGAGTAAAATTGGAGAAGACCGTTAGTTTTGTCAATCCTTACACTGCCGATTTAACCTATGTAGAGTATTTGGATGGCTTTCAATATGAACGAAAATACAATAAGTCCAATACCGCACAGCAGGGAAGTGATTCCGGATATGTGCTTCAGTTTGTTCCTAATTCTGAAGGGTATTTCGATTTTGTAAAAAATAAGTATATTTACAACTATACCGATCATTTAGGAAATGTGAGAATGAGCTATCTTAACAATGGCAGCGGCATAGAAGTTCTTGATGAAAGTAACTATTATCCTTTTGGATTAATGCATATAAGATCAAGTTTTTCATCAGGAATGTTGAGCTATACTTATCGCTATAATGGGAAGGAGCTGCAACGGGAGACGGGAATGTACGATTATGGAGCAAGGTTCTATATGCCAGATTTAGGGAGATGGGGAGTAGTGGATCCGTTCGCGGAACAAATGACTCGTCATAGTCCTTATAATTATGCATTTAATAATCCTATTAGGTTTATTGATCCGGATGGAAGAATGTCTATGGAATTTGATGATCCTATTTATAATAAAAAAGGTGAAAAAATTGGTGATGACGGAAAAACAGATAACAAAGCTTACATTGTACAAGGAAAGGTAGAGAGTGAGGTCAAAAAAGCTACCAAAAAAGGAGAGAATTATACAGGATCTCTTGCAGAAAATGAAAAAGTCATTAAACTTCCAACAGATGGAGTTGCAGGTGATATTGTAGATTCTGTAAATGATACTGTTTCAGAAAAGCTTGAACATGGAGGGCATGCAAATAAAAAAGATACTAATGCAACTAGATGGGATGCTGGAGCTGGAGCTGAAGAAATAAAAAATGATGATGGTGAAACGATTGGGGCTAGAGCTACGATATCACCATTTAAAATTAATGGATCTCAAAACATTCCTTTAAACGCTTCGAATTTAGAATATTGGTGGCATGTTCATCCTGATAAAAAAGTTGGAGATTTACAACTAGGGGCATCTACGCCTTCTCCATCAGATAAAGCTTTTCAAGGCACATTAATGTCAAGAGGATTTAGAGGTAACACTTTTGTGGTTGGAGCTAGAGATCAAAAAGTTACTTTTTATAATAGACAGAAATCAATATTAACAATACCATATGCAACATTTAAAAAGGTTTTGGGCAAATAGTTCAAATTATAGAATGAAATTTCTATTGTTATTGACATTATTTTTTATGATAACATCATGTGCTATAAGCAAAAAGAAAGATATTATCAGTGATTTGTACATGAATAATGGCAATGTTTTTTATATAACCTCTACTTACATAAATCGAAAGATTGTATGGTCTTATTCAAATGATAAGGTTATTATTTATACTCTCACTTCTAAAAACAAGATCTTAGATAAAAAGGAAGAATTGGTTGAAAAACCAGTGGATATCTCTAGTATCAATTTAAATGATAATTATGAGATGGATAAATGCATGGAGTTAGATGGTGATCTTTTGGGATATCAAATAAAGCAAAATGAAGTTATAAAATCAAAAGAATATCCTGTGAACACAAAATGTTTTATTAGTAATAAATATGAAAATATTCTATATAATAAATTAAAAGATGATATAATCAAATATAATCTACTGTTATACAAATAACTCCCCCGCTGCCGCACGAATCCTTTCGTGTGGCATTTTTATTATCCAATAATTTTTTAAAAGTTTTTATCTTTATAAAAATATAATGATGAGTCCTCATTATAAGTTCTAGAATCCTGGGGGTATATTTCATAAGTTTTGCTAAATATTTAAAAAGATTTTGGTTATTAAACCACACGATGCAATCGTGCGGTAGCGAGGGGAATACTGCTTCCCAACTCATAGCGAGAAAGGCTTTTATTACTCACTTGAGACTTTTCTGCAAGTTCCCCAATATCACGGATTTACAATCCGTGATTAGATAATAAGAATCCCCATCGTAATTTACGATGGGGATTTCTATCTTATAGTGCCGAAATATCTTTAAGTTTAGCAACTTTTATAAAAGCATCAATAGTTGCAAGTAAATCCGATAAATTTAAAAATCACATTATATTCCTCACCGCAATTTTCACCGGATGATACAATAAAATCACAAATGCAGTGATTAAAGCAAGCCAAAACAATCCTGTGAATATTTCCATATTGGAAAGCAGAATGGCCTGGGCGTTAATTTTAGCCTTAAAAGCTCCTGCCGTCATCGATATGGATTCATTAACAGGAAGTTTAGCAATCTGAGCTCCAAAAACCTGATTCCACTGGGAATAAAACAGAGGATTGGTATCTGTAAAGTCTGAACTCAGCGAATCGGAATGTTTTAATGTTAAAAATAACATCAAATTCTGCATCAACGCATATCCAATGGCAGTTGTCCAGAACCTTGTTGCCGTTCCCACCGCGGTTGCGTTAGAAACGTATTTTTCGGGCATTCCGGCAATTAAAAAGAAAACCAAAGGCGTGAAAAGAAGTCCCTGACCTACACCCTGAAGAAAAAGTGGCGGACAAATCGTTGGCAGGGTCGTATCGGGATAAAAAGTATAGGTAAACCACGCACAATCAATCGCAAGAATCATAAATCCTGTAAAGAAAACCAAACGTGATGAAGCGCCTTTCGTAATACATAAAGCCGATGCAAACACACCCAAAAGACTTCCTGCCACATTCCAATACTGGATTTCTACAATATAGTCCCACGGCCATTTCCAGACCGTTGCCATGATGCTGTACACATTATTGACAGAAGCTCGGAGAATGTAAAAGATAAAAAACAGAATCACTCCGGCAATCAGATTTTTTGAACTGAATACTTCAAAATGAAAGAAAGGACGCGGCTGATTTCTCTGTTTTAACATAAATAATCCTCCGAATAGCAAAAAAATGAGAAAGCAAAGAATGATAATATCAGATTCAAACCACATTAATCTTTTCCCGTAAATTAAAGCATAGCCACCCGCTTGCAGGCATCCCCAAAGTAGGAACCAACTTGTAATATCTAACTGATACAAAGGTTTTTTAGGAAAAAATCTGTTTTTATTGAAGATCGCAAAAGCAATAATCAACACAAAAACATGGAAATAAACCATCATAAGGATCATATGCTTAAAGTCATAATCTTCAATGCTGGATTTCATGAGTGAGGTCGTCAAGGTTCCGCCTGTAAGTATAATCGTATACATAAAAGTGTAGGCGATCTCCTTGGCATGTCTCGTTTTGAGCTCGGCGACAATCAGCGGCAGGAAAATGGCACCTTCCATTACTCCGAAAACCCCTTCCAGAAAGCGGATCACCAGAATAATATGGTAATCGCTCGTTACTGAAAGCCCGTAAAGGATAAGAATAGAAACGGAAGACATGAGCAACGTATAATATTTTACGCTGAAATACGCCATAAACCGCTGTATAACTAAAAGGGTAACCACAAATGTCCCGTACATCAAAATCATTAAGTATTGGATGTCGTCTGAATCTACATCCATAAAAGAAGATGTGAAGGCGCTATTGGAGTGCAAAAGCGACAACAACATCAGGTGGGGAAACAGCGCCAAAATCAGAAGCGGCAGTTTCAGCCATTGTGGTACCCATTGATGATAAACTGTATTGTGTTGCATGATTTTCTTTAAAAGGTGAATCCGTGAAGATTACCTAATGTGTTTTTATATTGAATTTTTTAAAACTTTTTTAGGAGCTTTTTCCCGCTTTCCACTATATCTTTTTTGTTATGGGCTCCGCTTCGCTCCGCCCGCAACAAAAAAGGATGCCGTTGCAATCGGGGCTAGGGCTGTGTACTCTCCCTCAACTATTCATTATTAAACAGGAATTTTCGGACATCATTTTTTTAAGTTTAAACTAAATTATTATGAATAAAAAAAGCGAAAAGACAAAAAGCAGGGTGTAAAAAAAAGTAAAAGGTAAATAACAAATATGCTCAAGAAAAAATTCGCAGATTTGCAATTTGCGTTTTGCCCTTTCGCTAAAAAAATAATTTAATTTTAAAATTTGAAGATGAGATCATGTGAAAGATTGTCGTATCTATTATTTTTGCTAAAACTCTAAAACTCTAAAACTCTAAAACTCTAAAACTCTAAAACTCTAAAACTCTAAAACTCTAAAACTCTAAAACTCTAAAACCCTAAAACCCTCAAACTCTATATCTTCTTCGCACTCACCAGAACATTCATTCCGGAAAGTAGTTTTTCGTTATTCTGATTTTTATCGAGAATAATTTTCACTGGAAATCGTTGTTCGATTTTTACGAAATTTCCTGTTGCATTATCCGGTTTTACCAATGAAAACTGCGAACCTGAAGCCGGAGACACCGAAAGTATTTTTCCTTTGAATTCAACATCAGGATAGGCATCCGCAGTAATGATAACTTCTTTATTTTGGTCAATCTGTCCCAACTGCGTTTCTTTATAATTCGCGATGATCCATTTTTCTTTGCTTACAATTTGCACCAAAGCCTGACCTTCTTTGATTAATTGCCCTTCCTGAATGGTCTTTTTACCCACCCATCCATCGTAAGGTGCAGTAACCACGGTGTAAGAAAGGAAAAGTTTAGCATTATTCAGACTGGCAGAGCTTTGCTGAATCTGACTTTTTACGGGAGCCACTTTCGTTTCCTGCTCATTAACACTGGCTCTCACGGCATTTTTTTGCTGGTCAAGTGCTAAAAGGTTCGCTTTTGCCTGTTCATAAGAAGCTTTTACATTTTCAAATTGCTGCTCGGTTGCCGCATCTTCGTCTACGAGGTTTCTGTATCTCTTAAAATCCTGTTCCGTTCTCCAGATATCGATCTTTGCCGAGGCTATTTTAGCGTCAATGATTTTCGTGTCACTTGCTTTCGTGCTCACACCGCTTTCAATGGTGCTGATATTTTCTGAATTGGCATGAAGATTAGCTTCTGCCATTTTCACCTGATTAACGAATTCACGATTATCAATCACAATCAAAGTATCCCCTTTATGAACAAACTGATTTTCGTTAAACTTAATGATTTTAATGAAACCCGAAACTTTGCTTGAAACAGGGGTGATATATTGTTCGATCTGCGCATCGTTGGTGGTCACGTTTTTTCTCGAAAAAAGATAAAAGCTCACCATCCCTGTAATCCCACTGATAATAAGGATCCACGCCAGTAAAGTAATCGTTTTGTTAATTCTTTTTTCTTTTCGTGTTAATTGCTTCTGTGCCATAGTTTTTATAAGTTTCCAATCGTGTATTGGAGTTGATAATATTTAAGTTGTCTGTTGATTTTTACGGAAATAAGGTTCGACTGTGCTTCAAGATAAGCGTTGTCGGCATCGATCAGTTCGGTGATTAAGCTTAGTTTGTTGGCATATTTCGTTCTTACAATTCTGTAGTTTTCTTTTGCCTGAGTAATCGCTTCTTCTGAAATTTTTACCTTTTGATCGGTCTCTTCGAATTTTTTATACGCTTCATATACCTTATGTCTTATATTTTCCTCATTTTCTTCAATCTGAAGTTTGGCGAGGCTTATATTTTCCCTTGATTCCTGCATTTTGTATTTATTTTTATACAAACTTTCGATAGGGTAGGTAAGGTTGACTCCCAACATTCCTAAGCGATAAGCGTAAGGCTCGGGAGGAAAGAACATCATATTCGGATACTTTAAAAAATATTCTCCACCTGCGGTAATTTTCGGTAAATAATTCGCTTTTGTAATTTTTTGATCCAACTGTTTAAGCGAAAGATTTTTACTCGCCATTTCGACTGATTCATTTTTATGTAAAGCAGTTTCCGTGAGTTCATCCACATAAGGGATTTCTGTATTTTCTGAAATCAAATCTTCAGTGTCTACGTGCATTTCCTGAGTTTCGGGAAGAGAAAGGATCGTTTTCAATTTATGTTCTGCAATCTGAATATCGTTGTCCAGCTCCGTCCAGCTCATTTTGTGATTAGAAAGTTGTAAAGAGGTTCTCAGCACTTCATTCACGGTCACCACGCCGTTTGCTTTCAATGATTTTACCTGTCTGATGTTCACAGAATCTTCTTTCATTTTATCATTAATAAGGCTTTGTTGCTCTTTTAAATGATGGATCTGAAGGAAAGCTGTAATAATTTCCATTTTCAGCTGTCTTTCGTCCAAATGGGTTTTTAATGAAGAAATTTCGGTGTCAATAGCCGCTTTTTTCTCTGTATTTTTGATTTTTCCACCCATATACACCGGAATGGAAGCAGAAAGCGTAAAATCATACATCCCGTTGATGATATTGTATTTTGTCGCTTTTGAAAAAACGCCTCCTTCATGCTGGAAAAGATTGGTCACCTGATTATAGCTTGTGTGAAATTCAATGTCCGGTAGTTTTTCCATCTTAAGATCCTTCTCTTTGGTCTCGGACATTTCGTTTTTTAAATGGCTTATTTTAATATTCTTGTTATTCTTTAAGCCAATCTCTATAGCTTCCTGTAAAGCAAGATGCTGGAAATCGATCACTTGTGATTGTACATTATAGCTTATCAGTAATAAGCACAACGCCATGCACTGATATCTGCATGCGTTAAATATCATATTCATAATTAAATTAAAGATTTTTTGAAGGAATGATTTTGATACTGCAAATTTACAATGCATACGCCTGCCCTTGATTTGTGAAAACAGAAAAAGATTTTATCATTTACGCCAAATTGAAAATTTTCTTCTTACCTTTATTTCATGAATAACAGTCATTTTGGAGCCGTCGAAGAAGATGACGCCGAATTTTATGTGTATAATGTTCTCTCAGGAGGGATAAAAACAGAGATCCATCATCACAGTTCTGCACAGATGGTGTACGCAGAAGGCGGTATTGTACATATTTTTACGGATCAGAAACACTGGTATCTTCCGGCGAGATGTTTTATGTGGATTCCGGCAGGTACTCCGCACTATATTTTTTCCACCAGCCACAGTGTTGATCTTTTTAATTTTTATTTCAAAAAAGAAGAAACTGAAGATGGCTTTTTTGATGAAATTAATATTTATTCGGTAAGTCACCTGTTAAGGGAAATGATTTTACACACAAAAGGTTGGGATGGTAAAATCACAAAGAAAGATGTAAATAAATACTATTTCCTTAAAGCATTAAAAGGTATTTTGCCACAAAAAAGAGAAAAAAAAATGGCATTTCCTGTTCAGCATCCTTTTCCGCAGGATGAAACGCTGCTGAAAATTGCGAAGTATATTCATGCGAACCTTGAAAAACCCTTAACGATAGAATCTACCGCGAAAGAATTCGGAATGAGTACAAGAACTCTATCTAGAAAGTTTAAAGAGATTCTGGGCATGAATTACGTTCGTTTCCTGCGTGCATTACGCATTACCCGTTCATTGGAGCTTATGCTCGAAGATAAGTATAATATGTACGAAATTTCAATGATGGTAGGGTATAACAGCTTATCGTCCTTCAGTAATATTTTTAAGAAGGTAATCGGAATTCCGCCGACGGAGTATCTGCAAAAGCTGAGAGGCGATTAAGTTTGAGAGTGGGAGAGTTTTTGTGTTTGAGGATCTTCAAAAATTATGACAAAAATATGATCTTCAATCGAGCAAAATATTTGGCTGTCATTTGATTTAATGACTGAAATTCTAGCCCCGATTGCAATGAAAATCCTTTTTTGAAAAAAAAGATTGTAATGGAAAGCGGGAAATAGCTTCTAAAAATGATCAATTTGGAGAGAAATTGTTTAGATATTTTCCTTTTGCCACGAATGCACCAATATTTTATTTGGCACAGATCGAACCATTGCTTCCTCTGTTGGTTTTTTGCGAAGCCGCAAAGATATTTTTAATACTTTATGTTTTTAAGGCGCAAGGATTTTATCAAAGATAAAATTGAGGGCTGCATATTATCGCCACGAATGCAAAAATACTTTTTATTTCCCACAGAATACACGGATTTTCACAGATTCTGCTGTTGATTTTTATTGCTTAACCTTCTCGATCTTTTATCAATAGAACGGCTTGGTGAGCCTTAAAACGAGTAGTAGTAAATAACTTTTGAGAACTTTGTGTTCAAATAATAAAAGCATACAGCAGGGCTATCATTTGCTGAGTAAAACGCCGTTGCGAAAGGAAATATTCAAAATGAGAGGTAAAGCTTTAGCGATCGATAGCGTTAAAGAGAAAAGTAAGAATTGTTCTAGCCCTATTTTCTAAGATCCCTACGGGGGTGACAAACTTTCTGTTTACTCTCCAAGTTTTAATACGGATCCCTAAAAGATTATAAAGATAGAGATTGCTTCGTCACTTGGCTCCTCGCAATTACATAAAAAAACCACTTCAAAAGAAGTGGTTCTGTATATTTGAGAAAAATCTCTTTTTGATTAAGCTTCTTCAGTAGAAGGAGTTTCTTCAACTTTAGCTTTAGGAGCAGCTGGTTTAGGAGCTTCAACTGGAGCGTCAGATACGATATCGAATTCGAAGTTGTACTCAACGTTTCTGTGTAATCTGATGTTAGCAGTTACTTTACCAGTTCTCTTGATAGTGTTCCCAGGGATTCTGATATATTTCTTCTCTACAGAAACTCCAGCTTTAGCAAGAGCAGCAGAAAGATCTGCATTGTTGATAGATCCGAATAATTTATCACCAGATCCTACTTTTGCAGGGATAGTAATAGAAGTTTTCTTCAATTGATCAACGACAGCGTTAGCAGCAGCGATTAATTTAGCTTCTTCTTCTTTTCTAGCCTCCAAAGTAGCTTCAAGAGCTGCAATGTTCTTAGGAGTAGCTAAAAGTGCGAATCCTTGAGGGATTAGGAAGTTTCTGGCATAACCGTTTTTTACATTTACGGTATCGAATTCAAGACCTAAGTTTTCTACGTCTTGTTTTAGGATAATTTTCATGTTGTTGTCCTTTTTTAGGATCTAGATGTTAGATATTAGATGCTAGATATTAGACATTAAGTCTGAAATCTAAAATCTGAAATCTATCAATCTAAATTAAGTTAGAATTAATTATTTATTCAGCAACAAAAGAAGAGATTGCGCTCTTCTTTTATTTATTTTGTCTTATTTCAATAAGTCAGCTACGTAAGGTAGTAAAGAAAGGTGTCTTGCTCTTTTGATCGCAGCAGAAACTTTTCTTTGGTATTTTAAAGAAGTTCCAGTGTATCTTCTTGGTAAGATTTTACCTTGCTCGTTTACGAACTGTAATAAGAAATCAGCATCTTTGTAATCAACGTGCTTAATTCCGAATTTTTTGAATCTACAATATTTCTTTTCAGATTTTGTATTGATATCAAGTGGAGTAAGGAATTTTACTTCTGATTCTCCTCCAGCTGAGGCTTGTTTAGCCATATCATCTATTGCCATGTCTTGTCTTTTTTAAAAATTGGGTTAATTAATTAAGCTTTAGCTGCTTTTACTTTAGCTCTTCTTGTTACAGCGTACTCTACAGCATGCTTGTCTAGTTTTGTAGTAAGGTAACGGATTACTCTCTCGTCACGTTTGAATGCTAATTCTAAATCAGCAACTACAGAACCTTCACCTTTAAATTCGATTAAAGTATAGAACCCATTCTTTTTCAATTGGATTGGGTACGCTAATTTTTTTAATCCCCAGTTTTCTTTAGCAACGATTTCGCAGTTCTTTTCTTTGATAAGATCTACATACTTGTTCACTGCTTCCTCCACCTGAGCTTCAGATAGAACGGGAGTTAAAATGAAAACAGTTTCGTAATTGTTCATAATGTTAAAAAATTTGTTAATTATTTCGAGGTGCAAAAGTAGAGAATTTATTTGTAATATGCAATAGATCGGACAATATTTGTACGGGTTGCCGTTCTCAGATTGAGAGTCGTTGCATATCAGAATCCTACGAATCACCTTAAAATAAAAATCGTGTCCTTTATTTATCTTTTTCCTCTCTTATTTCTGTCAGAAAATTCACTTTAATGATATCATACAGAGAATGTCTGCTTACCAGAATCGAAGCAATGGAAGAAACCATGCCTCCAAGCATTAAATGAAAGATTAAAGAATGCCTGTCCGTCATTTCCAGCACAATGATCGCAGAGGTAAATGGCGCACGGGTAATGCCTGTTAAAAAGGCCACCATTCCCGCCAGCACCACCACATTTGTTTCGTTGGGAGTTAAATGAATTGCTCCTGAAATTACAGATCCAATGCTTGCTCCGGCCGTTAAAGCCGGTGCAAAAATTCCGCCTGCCCCTCCGGAGGTAAAGGATAGGGCAGGACCCAGCATTCTTAAAATAGGGACATACCATTCTTCATGTTTATTTTTTGTGAAGAGCACCCGTTCCATAATTTCCTTTCCGGAGCCCAGAATTTCCTGATTGATAAAATAAGCAATAGAAGCTATGATTAAAGCACAAGCTACCAGAAATAAAACATTGGCTCTGTCCGTTTTTAATTTTCTTTTTTTCCAGTCGTTCATTTTTAACATGGTTACAGAAAGCTGGCTGGCCAAGATACCTGCGATGCCCGCAACTAAAATAATAGGAAACATGACCATGAGAGAGACATCATGTGTTTTGGGGTATCCTAAATATAAATAGGAGCCTGCCAACGTCTGAGCTGTTAGCCCTGCGATGATAACTGCGGTAAATAAAGCTGTTTTAAAATAATTGATGTGGGTCTTTGAAAGCTCTTCAACGGCAAAAACAATTCCGCCCAGAGGAGTGTTAAATGCTGCTGCCAATCCGGCTGCCGCGCCCGTCATAATCATGTTTTTCTTTGATATTTTCGGCCACCATTCCGGAAGGTATTCGTTTACTTTTCTGAAAACAGAACCCGCAATCTGAATGGTCGGGCCTTCACGACCCACCGCGCCACCGCCAATAACTAAAACAACGGAAGAAATGATTTTTAAGACAATGATTTTTAAGCTTAATAAACTTCGGATTTTTCTATGCTCCTTCGGATTTGCCAATTCTACAGCTGCCATTACCTGAGGAATTCCGCTTCCTTTGGCGTTGGGTGCAAATTCTTTCACCAGCCACCACGAAAGTACAAAGCCAATCGGGGCAATAATGAAGATCATCCAGGCATGCCAATTCAGTATAAAATGAAGCAAGTTTTCCCCCCACGCAAATAACTGAGCATACATCACGGCAATAAAGCCGGTAATGACTGAGCCTATCCAAAAAGGGATTGCCTGAAGCATATTCAGTTTCAGTTGTTCGTTGCGGATGTTGTCGAAGGATTTTTTAAGACTTCGTCGGATGAGGGTGAAAATTTTCAACATTTGCTAATTTTGAGGGGCAAAAATACGGTTAAATTATCAATCTTCTAATCTGTGTTCTGATGTATCATTCATTAAACTGATTTATAATTAGTTTAAAATTCAACTTTAAACATTGATCAGTTTTGTTCTAAAGATAAAATTATTTAATTAAAATTTGCAAATAAAAAAATCCCAACTTTTGTTGAGATTGATTTTATAGAATTGTTTAAATGTTGTTGGTTAATCGCGAAGGCGCAAGATTGAATTCGTGTTGAACGTATTTTAAGGCACAAAGATTTTATCTTCGATAAAATTTAAAACTGCATATTTTTTGTAATAAAAATTTAGTATTAGAAATGTCACAGTGAGCCTGTCGAAGTGCTTTGTGCCTTAGAACAATTTTAATATTAAAAAACGTTACGTCTTTGTTATCAACCAACAAAGCTTTAATTATTTTTCATCAAATCCTCTATTTCAGCAATCATCCCTGCCGATTCTAAACATTGAATTTGCGCTCACTTTTTTAGCATCTTCCAGATTTTCTGTTTCGTAATATTGCTCAAAAATCACTTTCCCGTCTTTTATCACACCAATGGCCAGACCGGGAATCTGATTGGCTTTAATAGCTTCTTTAGCATAGTTGTCAATCAATTTAAACTGATTGTTTTGCTGCGAAAAAGCGATTGCCGATATATTTAAAGTGAAAGCGGTCAGATGAATGTGTTTCATGTTTTGAGGCTATTGGTTGTTATTTTATTGTAAGATAGTTGATGATCATATTATATTACATCGCCTGCCGGAATAGATATAAATTTTTTCACTCTTATCAAATAAAAAACCTCCGAAAAAATTCGAAGGTTTTATTTTGCAGATTTCGAGAAGCTCAACATGATAGTTGTATCATTTATCGCTTATCATTAATCATTTATAATCAATCAGCAGCAAGTGAAAATTACTCATTACCAATTATTCATTACTTATATTTCGGTGTTCAGATCCCAGTTTTCAAGGTAATCGTGAACATGCTTCAGCATCATTCCGCCAAGAGATCCGTCTACCACTCTGTGGTCATAGGAGTGAGACATGAACATCAACTGACGAATTGCAATCACATCTCCATCTTTCGTTTCAAGAACAGCCGGTTTTTTTACGATGGCTCCGATTGCCATAATGGCTACCTGAGGCTGAGGAATAATAGGGGTTCCCATTAGGTTTCCAAAGCTTCCTACGTTAGAGATCGTATAGGTCGCTCCCTGAGTATCTTCAGGTCTTAATTTCTTATTTCTCGCTCTGTAAGCTAAATCATTGATGGCTTTTGCAAGACCTGAAAGTGATAACTGATCTGCATTTTTAATAACAGGAACAATTAAATTACCGTCTGGTAAGGCGGTTGCCATACCGATATTGATATTTTTCTTTTTAATAATATTATCTCCGCTGATAGAAACATTGATCATTGGGAAATCCTGAATTGCTTTTACGATCGCTTTTACGAAGATAGGCATGAACGTCAGTTTTTCACCTTCACGCTTTTCAAACATATCTTTGTTTTTAGCTCTCCATTTTACAACGTTGGTTACGTCTGTTTCAATGAAAGAAGTAACGTGAGGAGCAATTTGTTTGGCTTTCACCATGTTTTCAGCGATGATCTTTCTCATTCTGTCCATCGGAATGATCTCATCACCTGCAGCAGCAGTAATGGTAGCCGCCGGAGCTGAAGTTGCAACGGGTTGAGAAGCTACCGTAGCCCCCACCTGTGGAGCAGGCTGGTTTCCTCTGTTGCTTACGTAAGCTAAAATATCTTCTTTGGTAATTCTTCCTTCTAAACCGCTTCCTTTGATAGATTTAAGTTCAGTTTCAGAAATATTTTCCTGTTGTGCGATTGATTTTACAAGAGGAGAGAGATAAAGATCTCCCGAAAACTCTGTAGAAGCAGCAACCTGTAGCGGCTGTTCGATGGTTTTTAAGGTTTCAGCATCTGGTGCAGCCACCGGAGTTTCCGCTTTTACCGTATTTTCACCTTCACCTTCAATTTCTAAAATAGCAATGGCTTCACCTACTTTTGCAACCTCGTCCTTCTGTTTTAAAATCTTTACAATTTTCCCCGAAACGGGTGTCGGAACGTCTGAATCTACCTTATCTGTTGCAATTTCTACTACGGAATCATCTTCCTTTACACTATCGCCTTCGTTGAACAACCAAGTGATAATTGTCGCTTCCATAACCCCTTCTCCCATGGAAGGAAGCAATAATTTGTATTCTGCCATTTTTAATTTTTAGATTTTGACAAATATATAAAAAAAATCGATTTTTTTATGAAATATTAAATTTTAGGAAAATTCAATGTAAATTTTTTCTCCTACATTCATTCCAAACAGAGACTTGGCTCCGTTTTTTTTACTTCCTTTATAGATCGTTAACTCTAAAAGCTGACTGTCATTGAAAATGGCTGCCGACTGTCCGTGAAATTCAGTTTCCCGATCCCAATCTGAAACGACTTCCGTATGACTGGAAAACACTTTTGAAAGCGCCAGATTTCTGAATTTTATCCTGAAATTTTCATATCCTTTTCCAATTCCTTCAAAAAATTCTTTACCGATATTTGATATTATATTTCCGAAATTATCAATATAGGTAACCTCTCCAATAATCATTTTTTCGGATTCATTATACACGGGTTTAGGAAACAAAAGCTGCTTGGCATGCTCAATCTTCCTGCCGATAACTTCAGGAAGTCCTCCATTGGCCAAATGTACGGCTGCCGGTACAAAAACATCCATCGAGGTAAAGCTGACGACATCGTCAAACCTATTGTTGAGGGTGATTTCATACATGGCTTCGGGTTTAATATCAAAAAAAATTAAACTTAAAAGTCCGTTATCTGCAGCGATAAAATAATGGCCGGCGGATTTATAGACAATATTTTTCCGTGATTTATGCTGAAAACTGTCAACGGAAAGAATGTGAATGGTACCTTTCGGAAAGTGTTTGTAGGCATTTCTTACAATGTACGAAGTCTGTACAAGGTTGAAAGCCTGAATATCGTGAGTAATATCAACAATATTAACCTTCTGGTTTAGAGACAGGATACTGCCTTTCAGAGCGGCTACTCTGTAATCCAAATTTCCGAAATCTGAAGTTAGGGTTATTATTGACATGTATAGAAGTGAAATAATCGAATACTGCAAATTTATCTAAAATAAAAAGAAAGCCCGAAATAATATGGAAAAGAATTTGATATAAATTTCAAAAAAAGCTTTAAATTTAAAATCTAAAAATAAAAATACTGCATGTTTGAATTAACATATGATTTGGAAGATATCGATGCGAAAATCTTCTATGGAGTTAATAACCAATATTTCAATTTGATAAAATCAAGCTTTCCGACGCTTAAAATTACAGGGAGAGATCATTATATCTTTGCGATGGGTAATCAGGAGGCTTTAGATATATTTAAACAAAAACTGGATGATATCGTAAAATTTATTTCAAAAAATAATTCGATTGATCTTAAAGACGTTGAAAATATTCTCAATCTGAAAGACGAAAACGAAAAACAATTGGTTTTTGACCAGGATATTATCGTAAAAGGGGTAAACGGTAAAGTTATTAAGGCTAAAACCACCAATCTTAAAAAATTAGTAAAAGAAACTGAGAAAAAAGATATGGTTTTTGCCATAGGACCTGCGGGAACCGGAAAAACATATACCAGTGTGGCTTTGGCCGCAAAAGCCCTGCGGGATAAGTCGGTCAAAAGGATTGTTCTAACCAGACCGGCAGTGGAAGCGGGGGAGAGTTTAGGGTTTTTGCCGGGTGATTTAAAGGAGAAATTGGATCCTTATTTACAGCCTTTGTATGATGCGCTTCGTGATATGATTCCTCATGAAAAACTGGAAGGTTTTATCGAGAAAAAAGTGATTGAGGTGGCACCATTGGCTTTTATGAGAGGTAGGACGCTGGATGATGCTTTTGTAATTTTGGATGAAGCCCAAAATACCACGCATTCTCAGATGAAAATGTTTTTAACAAGAATGGGTATGAATGCGAAATTTATTATTACGGGGGATCCTAGTCAGGTAGATTTGCCGCCAAAGCAACAATCCGGATTAAAAGAAGCAATGAGAATCCTGAAGGATGTTAAGGAGATCGGTTTTGTGCATTTAACAGAAGAAGATGTGGTAAGACACCCTGTTGTAAAGAAAATTATTCTGGCTTATAACGCTGAAGACAAGAGACAGCGAAATGATTAGGGCGTTAATAAAGTATACCTTTTAAAATAAATAAAGCGAAGTCCATTACGGGTTAACTTCGCTTTTGTCTTTCTGAGCAAAAAAGGATCGGCTGACTTTGGAATAGCTGTTCTCTGCTAAAGCAAAAACTATATGACGGAGGCCTGAACATTCCTGGATTGAGAATGATCAGGTATTTATAAGAAATTGAATATTACTCCTTTTATTGGTGCAGAATATAGGCTGGAAAACGGATTAATCTTCGATGCTAGATACAATTATGGTATTTCTAATCTTGCGAAAGATGCTGGAGATGGAAAAGTAACGAATAGCTTTGCACAAATCGGTGTAGGTTTCAAATTTGGAGGAAACTAAGAGCATTAAAATCTTAAAAATACAAGGCGGGACAAGATTTGTTCCGCTTTTTTTATTGAATTGGCATGAAATTTTATGTTAAGAAGAATTAATTTTAACATATTAAGCTTAATTTTAAAGGCCAAAAACCTTGATTTTAACTTGAATTTATCGTTATATTAAGATTTAATAAAGTAAACGTTTTTCAACTACAGTTGAAAAATTGTTGTCTTTTCATTCAAAATATTGAGAAAAAATCAAAGTGCTTTAATTAATACGGTTTATTATCGAAAATTACCAATATTCATCAATGATATTAATCACATTAACAAATTTTAATATTAGCGGGTACCACTGTAATTTTGCCCTCAGAAAGTATTAAAATTTTTTAAAAATGAAAAAAGTATTATTAGCAGGTGCTATTGCACTTTTCGGTTTATCAAACGCTCAAATCGCTAAAGGAACTACATATTTGTCTGGAACTGTAAATTTTTCTTCAAACGAGGATAATAATACAGACAGAAAAATCGACAAACTAACATTAGTTCCTACAGTGGGTTATTTCGTTGGTACTAACTTAGCAGTTGGGGTTGGTGTAGGTTACACTCAGTCTACAAATAAAGTAGAAAATGATGTGACAAATACAAAATTTACTAAATCAGCTTTTGTTGTTGAGCCTTTCGTAAGAAAATACTGGACTTTAGGTGAGAAATTATACATCTTCGGACAACTTTCAGTTCCTATGGAGTTTGGAAGCGATAAAAACGAAGCTACTGTAGCAAACGTTTCTACTTCATCAAAAGATAAATTTAACTCATTCGGTGTTGCTGTTAAGCCAGGTTTAGATTATTTCTTGAACAAAAACTGGACTATCGAGGCTACAATCGGAGAGTTTGGATATAGCAACTTCAAATATAAAGATGCTAAAAGTATAAACAACTATAACTTCGGTCTTGACTTAGCGTCAGTAGGAATCGGTGTTAAATATGTTTTTGCTAAATAATAAACAAAACATATAAGCTGAAAAAGCTAAAAGTCCTGAGATTTTTCTTGGGACTTTTTCTCCATATAAAAACTAAACTTAAACCATGAATAAAACATTTCTTACAGGTGTTATCACACTTTTCGGGCGTTCGAATGCTCAGGTCTATGGTGAAACAGTCTATATTTCCATACCGTAGACGTCTATTCCAAGCGATAGAGTACGTTCTCAATAAATAAAATCAACATAAAAAGAAAGCTTTTATACTAAATTTTTAAGCTTTAAATATTTAAAACTAATTCATGAAAAAACTAATATTAGCAGTTGCTATTACACTTTTTGGGTTATCAAATGCTCAGATCAACAGAGGAGCTGTTTATATTTCAGGACAGGTAAATTATTCTAAAAACGAAGATAAAAATACCAACGATAGCAAGAAGGAATTTAAAATTTTACCAAGTGTAGGTGTTTTTGTAGCGCCTAATTTAGCGGTAGGGGCAAGCTGGGGATTTTCGCATACTAAAAGAATATCAAATCAAACTTTTAACGGAGGGAGCTATACGATGAATGTTGAATTTATAACGAAAGAACCAAGTTTTGTTATCGCTCCGTTTGTAAGGAAATACTGGACTTTATCTGACAAATTGTATTTCTTCGGACAGTTGGAAGTTCCGGTTCGTGTAGGTAAGACCGAGACTGAAATAAAAGCTCAGACTACAGATTTTATGTCGGGTAGCGTGTATGAGGATACACAATCTGCGGAATATAAGTTTGCTTCTGTTGGGGTAAACATCAAGCCGGGATTGGATTATTTTATCAATAAAAATTGGTCTGTTGAAGCGACAATAGGAGAGCTTGGATATGACAGATTTAAGTATAAAGATCTTGATAAAGCTGCGAATAACTCAAAATTTGGGTTGAATCTCTCTTCAGTAAGCTTTGGGGTAAAATATGTGATCAATAAAAAAGATAATCAACAATAAGATATAAACAAATTAATACTTTAAATTATTAAAACTATGAAAAAATTATTATTAGCGGGTGCTGTGGCACTTTTCGGATTGTCAAATGCACAAATGACAAAAGGAGACTGGGTAATCAGCGGAAACACAGGGTTAGGATTCAACGCTCAAAGCTCTACTGTGAAAGCTAATGGAGAGTCTAACGACGGGCCTAAAATCTCTAACTTTTCTATTACTCCTTCTGTAGGATATTTCGTAATCGACGGTTTGGCTGTAGGAATTGATTTAGGATTCAACAGCAATACAAACAAGTTTGACGGAGATAAATTAACAAATACTACATTTTCTGTAATGCCAACTGCAACGTATTATTTCAATACAGGAAGTAAATTTTTCCCATTCGTAGGAGCGGGTATCGGGTATGCTACTTATAAAGAAAAATACAGTCTTTCTTCTGGGGCTGCTTTTAATGCAGATGCTAAAAATGATGGTTTAACGTGGAAGGCTAAAGCTGGTGTAACGTATATGGCTACACCGTCTTTAGGAATCAATTTAGGACTTGGTTTTGATCAGTTCTACACTAAGAATACCGTTCTTAATACAGAGGTTAAAACAACAAGAAATAACTTCGGTGTAAACGTAGGTTTCTCTTACTTCATCAAAGCTAAAGCTCAGAAATCTGATAAATAATCTGGTTATTTTAAAGCTAAAAACGAAAAAACCGACTCATTTTTGAGTCGGTTTTATTATTTTGAAATGACAATTCAATTAGCTTAAAACCATTCTTTTTGGTTCTGAACGTAGGTTCTGTCAAATTCCTCATCAGATTTTGTAAGGTAAATAATTCCCTCAATTAAACCGATAAGTCCGCCAATACATAACAAGCTTAATAATAATTGAATAATACCCGCTTTGGTGTAGCCTAAATAAAATTTATGCACTCCAAATCCGCCTAGTAGAATTCCCAAAATTCCCGCTGTTATTTTCTTTTCAGACTTGTAAGGTTGAGGAACGTAATTTCCTTGCTTTTCATAAGTTTCCATAGTGTAATATTTTAAAAATGTTTATTTGGTGTGTTGTGTTTGGGTTGCTTATTTGCCGAACATTCCGCCCATTCCAGGCATATTTGGCATTTTGCTCATCATTTGCATCATTTGCTTACCTTGAGGGCCTTGCATCATCTTCATCATTTTACCCATCTGGTCGAATTGCTTCATCAATTGGTTTACGTCTTCAATTTTTCTTCCCGCACCTTTAGCAATTCTGTTTTTTCTTTGCGTATTGATAATAGAAGGTCTTCTTCTTTCGTCCGGAGTCATAGAATGGATGATCGCTTCAATGTGTTTGAATGCGTCATCGCTGATTTCAACATCTTTAATGGCTTTTCCAACACCAGGAATCATTCCCATCAAATCCTTCATATTCCCCATTTTTTTGATTTGATTGATTTGTTTTAAGAAATCATCAAAACCAAACTCGTTTTTAGCGATTTTCTTGTGAAGTTTTTTTGCTTCCTCTTCGTCAAACTGCTCCTGAGCTCTTTCTACCAAGGAAACAACGTCTCCCATTCCCAAGATTCTGTCTGCCATTCTTTCAGGGTAGAAAAGGTCTAAAGCTTCCATTTTCTCACCTGTAGAGATGAATTTGATTGGTTTTTCAACCACAGAACGAATCGTTAAAGCAGCTCCACCACGAGTATCACCGTCTAATTTCGTTAAAACAACCCCGTCAAAATTCAATGTATCGTTGAACGCTTTTGCAGTATTCACCGCATCCTGTCCCGTCATTGAATCTACAACGAAAAGAGTTTCATTAGGCGCAATAACAGAGTGAACGGTTTTAATTTCCTTCATCATCTGCTCATCGATCGCTAAACGACCTGCGGTATCTACGATTACTACGTCGTGACCATTAGCTTTAGCAAAATTAATTGCATTTTGAGAGATGCTTGAAGGATCCATAGAACCTTCTTCTGTGAAAACGGGAACCCCGATTTGCCCACCCAAAACTTTTAGCTGGTCGATCGCAGCCGGACGATAAACGTCACATGCTACCAAAAGAGGTTTTTTATTTCTTTTTGTCTTTAGATAATTTGCTAATTTTCCTGAGAAAGTAGTCTTACCAGAACCCTGAAGACCTGCAATTAAAATCACAGAAGGTTTTCCTGAAAGGTTGATTCCTTCCTGAGAACCACCCATTAAATCTACCAATTCGTCGTGAACGATTTTCGTCATCAACTGTCCCGGTGTAAGCGATGTAAGAACGTCTTGTCCTAGTGCTTTATCCTGAACTCTTTTAGTAAGATCTTTGGCAACTTTATAGTTAACATCGGCGTCTACCAATGCTCTACGAATTTCTTTTACGGTTTCCGCAACGTTGATCTCGGTGATTTTTCCACGCCCGGAAATATTATGAAGTGCTTTGTCTAATTTATCCTGTAAACTATTAAACATACTATTATATATATTATATGGTTTGCAAAAGTAACAATTTTCTCTTTAATAACCTTGAGATGATTGATATTTAAAAAGTTTTGAATTAATAATAAATTTCATTTTTCACATTCGGGAATTTAAAAGTAGAATCTCCGGGAATCACGTCGTTCATTTTAGGAGGTGCTATTTTTTTATTTAGTTTTTGAGATTGTAGTATTTTTTTCTCTCCATTGTCGCAATTTTCAACTGTTTTCTGATAAGTAGCATCGCCAGTGCTAATATTATAGTCGAATTTTACCATCTTATCACACGGGGCACCAAAACTTGCCGATGCACCGATGAGATACCAATCGCTGTGCTGAAAACGATAACGATGCGTATATTCCCATTTATCTCTGCTTCCTCCAAAATGATTGATGACGATGCATTTTTTAGCAATAGAAATTCCGTTGAAGGGATTTCCCATCATTCCACCGCTTTGTGACGAAAGTAGTGGGGCAGAAGTCTGATAAATGATTTTCCACTTTCCATCTTGTTTTTTATAAATGGCAAGTACTTGTTCTGCATCTTCACGATCTGTATTTGGCATTTCGTAAACTGCGGCAGCTTCGTCGTTTTCATCATCATCTAAATTTCCATAAGCAATTTCTTTTAATTCCCAATATTTTGGCGTGAAACTCTTAATATCATCAGATTCTTTTACAGTGATTTCCGAATCGTAAGAATTATTTTCGATGGCACGTTTTTTCTCATTCAGATAAGAATCTTTTTCCTGTGTAATTTCAGGGAGTGTTTCTCTTATTTTATTAATGATTTCCGGTATTTGCGGAAGTTTATTATTCTTTTGTTGCTGATCTTTTGTGTAATATTCAATTTCCCGGATTTCAATAGAAGTCAGATTTTTCTTTCCGATAATTCCTTTATTTGCTTCGCTGTAAAATTTCTTTTTTACAATCCAGTTTCCTTCTTTGTCATATTGATATTCAAATTCCTCGACACTTCCTATTGAACCATCATAATATTTGGTTTGGCTAAAAGTCAGATTAGCGTATTGATCGTACTTTTTATAGTTTTTTGAAGAGATTTCAGTTCCCAAAAGATGATAATCAGATTCTATAGTTTCTGTATAATCAGTATTATAAGTGAATTCAGTTTTATTTTCTAATCCTTTTTCATTGTACCAAATCTCTGATATCATATGACCTTTTTTATCATATTTAAAATAAACTTTTCTGCCTTCAACAACATAATTTTCAATTTCATAAAGTTTATAAACATCGTTCAGTAAGGATAATTTTTGAACTTTAGACTGGTAAAGCGGATTTATCTTTGTTAAATTTTTTTGATCGAAAATATAGATTTTGTCAGGACTCGAAAGACTGTCTGAACCAATCTGAGAAACGGTTATTGTTTTCTGACTTGCAGAATCTTGTATTTTGTACCTTGTATAATTACTTAAAGATGTTTTTGTTCCATTTTTTTCTAGTCTAATTTCCTCAGAAACGATTTGGTTTTTATCGTAGAAAAACCAATTTGAATATTGAGATTTCCCATATTCGCTATCATATTCATCTTCTTTTAAAACTAAATTTTCGGAAGATTCATTATAATAATAGGTTGAAGTTGAAAGACTGCTTCCTGAAATTTCTTTTCGGAAACTTCTTCTGCCATCCTTTCTGTAAATAGTGTGATTTACCAAGTGCAACGTTTTTCCTTCAAGTATCTTATCATCTTTTGATTTTTTCTGATTGCTGTCAGAAGTATAATTTTTTACAGAAAAAACATTTCCTTTCAATATATTTTTATCTTCAGAAGATTGTGAAAATGCTTCAATATCGAGATTTTCATTGATTTGCTTACTGGTAATATTTTGTTGAGAGCACATCGTGGTGCTTACTAAGAATAGAGTTAATTGTAAAAATATTTTCATCATAAATAGGATAGAAGGTGCATCTCTCAAAGATAAATTAAATAACCTTAGTTTGAGATAAGAAATCTTCTGAAAGCCAAAAACTCAACGAAAAAGAGAAAGTTTTGTTTTTTTGACTATGCGTAACCCCAATCTTCCATCCTCCCGCTTCCAATCACCTCACACACTTGGCTCTTTTTACTTTCTACTTTTAACTTAAAAAGGTTTCCCTTTTTTATTTCCTACCATATATATAAGGATATTAATAAATTTTGGTAGTTTTGCAGCCAATGGAAAAGGCTACAATTGTTTTTAAAGGACTGGGATTATTTTTATTGTTGTCCGCGGTATTATTTGCTTCGCAATATCTGTTAATGGAGAATGGGATTTTAAATCTTAATTTCAAAATTCATTTTCTGATGTTTTTTATTACGTTCATCGGTTTATTAACGATTTTAATCGTTTTTGCCTTAGAAAAAAAGAATATTATAGGATTTATTTTTCTTGGATTTGTAGTTTTTAAATTTTTTGCGATGGGATACATTGCACTTTTCCAGAAGGATTTTAGGCTAAATATCGTGCCCTACTTCATTATATACTGGATTTACCTTATAATAGAAGTTTTTTTTGTTCTTAGGCTGGTGAAAAAACAAGACTAATATCATGTCATAATAAATTAAAGAATTACTAAAAATAGAATATAATTTTATATTTTTGCAAAAATTTTAGAAATAGAATCTAGTTATGAGTTTTAAAAAACTGTTAATCGTCCTGCATCTAATTGTTTTCTGCTTCGGCTTTGCAGAAACACATGAAGGAAGTACGGAAACCGTAAAAGAGGAAAAGTACAATCCTGTTCCATTTATTATGCACCATATTGCAGATGCTCACAATTGGCATCTTTGGGGTGAAGGTCACAATTCTGTAGGAATTTCTTTGCCTGTAATTTTATGGGATAATGGGTTGAAAGTTTTCAGTTCAGAAAAATTCGGACACGAGGAGGAGAATGTTGCAGAAGTGGATGGTAAATTTTACAAAGTATTCCACAATAAAATCTACGCAACAGATGCAAACGGAACGTTGGATATGCACGAAGGTCACCCAACAAATGATGTTCCTTTAGACTTCTCTATTACTAAAGTTGTTGCACAAATGTTATTAGCTGCAGTGATCTTATTAATTATTGGTCTTGCTTCAGCTTCAAGTTATAAAAAATCTCAGGTTCCTTCAGGAATTGCTAAGTTTATCGAGCCGATCGTAGTTTTCGTAAGAGACGAAATCGCTCTTCAAAATATTGGATCTGTAAGATATCAGAAATATGTACCTTATTTGGTTACTTTATTCTTGTTCATCTGGGTTCTTAACATCTTAGGATTACTTCCGGGAGCAGCAAATACAACTGGTAACATTGCTTTCACAATGGTTTTAGCGGTATTCACTTTACTAATTGTGAACTTAAGCGGTAGAAAAACATATTGGATGCACATGTTCGATCCACTAGGAAGCAACATGCCTTTCGCAGGAAAGATCTTGGTTTACATTATCTTGGTTCCTGTAGAATTATTAGGAATTATTACTAAGCCTTTCGCATTGATGATTCGTCTTTTTGCTAACATGACGGCAGGACACATCATCATCATGAGTTTGATCGCGTTGATCTTCATCATGCAAACGTATGCTATTACTCCGGTATCATTAGGTTTATCATTATTTATCTATGTGTTGGAAGTATTGGTAGCAGCATTACAGGCTTATATCTTTACAATGTTAACAGCATTGTTTATCGGATCTGCGGTTGAGGAGCCTCACCACGATCACCACTAAAAAAGTGACAAAAAACAAATTAAGAAATAAAATAACTTTTTAAATATATAATATTATGACAGGTAGTATCGCAGCAATCGGAGCTGGTTTAGCAGTTCTTGGTGTAGGATTGGGAATTGGTAAAATTGGTGGTAGCGCAATGGAAGGTATTGCAAGACAACCAGAGCAATCAGGAAAAATCCAAACTGCAATGATTATCGCAGCGGCTCTTATCGAGGGTGCTGGTCTATTCGGTATCGTAGTAGCATTACTAGGAAACGGATAGTAAACAAACAGAATTCTACAAACGGTTGGTTTGTAGAATTCTTTTAAAAAAGTTAAAACAAATTAAAAATAATAATTGAATATAAAATGGACTTATTAACTCCTTCAATTGGTAATATTTTCTGGACAGCTGTAGTATTTTTATTACTAGTGGTTCTTCTTAAATCTTTAGCATGGAAGCCTATTCTTAGCGCTGTAAAAACAAGAGAAGACAATATTCAGGATGCTCTTAACCAGGCTAAATTGGCTAAAAAAGAAATGGAAGATCTTAAAGCTGACAACGAAAGAATTATGCGTGAGGCTAAGATCGAAAGAGATGCTATCCTAAAAGAAGCTAGAGAGATCAAAGACAGAATCGTAGGTGAAGCTAAAGATGCTGCAAAAGCTGAAGGAGAAAAATTGATCGAAGCGGCAAGACAATCTATCAATGCTGAGAAAAATGCTGCTATGGCAGACATCAAAACTACAATTGGTACTTTATCTGTAAACATCGCAGAATCTATCTTGAAGCAAAAGCTTGATAACAGCGAGGCTCAAAACGAATTAGTTCAAAATTATATAAACAAATCTAACCTTAACTAAGAATGCTTACATCTAAAGTAGCTAAAAGATACGCACAAGGTTTACTTGATTTTACAAACGAATCAGGGCAAACGGCTACTGTATTTTCTGAAATGAAAGATGTGGTGAAGATCATGAACGAATCTAAAGATTTGAACAGATTTTTTCTTACGCCTTACATCGATTCTAAAAAGAAAGTAGAAGTAGCAAACGAAATATTTAAAGGTTTATCTGTTTCTTCTCAGAATTTAATCACACTTGTTATTAAGCAAGGTCGTGAAAATCAACTGAAGAACATTGCTCAGGAATTCATCAATAAAGTGGAAGACATCAATGGTGTTAAGAGAATTACTTTAACAACTGCGACTGAATTGACAAAGGAGAATATCGAGCAGATTTTAAAATCTACAAGCTTAGTAAAAGCAGATGCTAATTTTGATCTTACAGTAAATGTAAACCCTTCGATTTTAGGAGGATACATTTTAAGAGTAGGAGACCAGCAGGTAGATGCTTCTGTGAAAGCGAAATTAAACCAAGTGAAAAAAGATTTTCAATTAAATTAAGAAAAAAACAACCATACAATGGCAGAAATAAATCCGGCAGAAGTATCTGCGATCTTAAAACAGCAATTGGCCAACTTCGATACTCAATCAAACGTTGAGGAAGTAGGTACAGTTTTAACCATCGGTGATGGTATTGCTCGTGTATACGGGTTAGAAAATGTACAATACGGTGAGTTGGTGAAGTTTGCTAGCGATGTAGAAGGTATTGTACTAAACCTTGAAGAAGACAACGTAGGTGTTGCTTTATTAGGTGAAAGTAAATTAGTAAAAGAAGGAGATACAGTAAGAAGAACAAACAGAATCTCTTCTATTAAAGTAGGAGAAGGAATGTTAGGTAGAGTAGTAGATACTCTTGGTAACCCTATCGATGGTAAAGGTCCTATTACTGGGGATTTATATGAAATGCCATTAGAAAGAAAAGCTCCCGGAGTTATCTTCAGACAGCCGGTAACTGAGCCTTTACAAACTGGTATTGTTGCAATTGATGCGATGATTCCTGTAGGAAGAGGTCAGAGAGAGCTTATCATTGGTGACAGACAGACAGGTAAAACTACTGTTGCGATCGATACGATCATCAACCAAAAAGAATTCTTTGATGCAGGTAAGCCTGTATATTGTATATATGTTGCTATCGGTCAGAAGGCTTCTACTGTAGCACAAATCGTTAAAACGCTTTCTGATAAAGGAGCTTTGGCATATACTGTAATCGTTGCAGCTAACGCATCAGATCCAGTTCCAATGCAGGTATATTCTGCAATGGCAGGTGCTTCTATCGGTGAGTTCTTCAGAGATACTGGTAGACCAGCTTTGATCGTTTATGATGATTTATCTAAACAAGCGGTAGCTTACCGTGAGCTTTCTCTACTATTGAGAAGACCACCGGGACGTGAGGCTTATCCTGGAGACGTTTTCTATCTTCACTCAAGATTATTGGAAAGAGCGGCAAAAGTAATCGCTGATGATAAAATTGCTAGCCAAATGAACGATTTACCAGAATCTTTAAAGCCAATCGTAAAAGGTGGCGGTTCATTAACGGCACTTCCAATCATTGAAACTCAGGCGGGTGACGTTTCTGCGTATATCCCAACAAACGTAATCTCTATTACAGACGGACAGATCTTCTTGGAGTCTGACTTGTTCAACTCAGGGGTTCGTCCTGCGATCAACGTAGGTATCTCTGTATCGAGAGTAGGAGGTAATGCTCAGATCAAATCAATGAAAAAAGTGTCTGGTACTCTTAAGTTAGATCAGGCTCAGTATAAAGAACTGGAAGCGTTCGCGAAATTCGGTTCAGACCTTGATGCTTCTACTTTAGCAGTAATCTCTAAAGGAGAAAGAAACGTAGAAATCCTTAAGCAGCCGGTAAATGCACCACTTCCTGTAGATAGTCAGGTAGCAATGGTATATGCCGGAACAGAAAACTTAATGAGAAACGTTCCTATCAAAAAAGTAAAAGAATTCCAGGTAGAATATATCGAGTTCCTAAGATCTAAGCACCCAGAAACAATGGCTGCTATTAAAGCTGGAAAAATCGATAACGATATTACTAGCGTTCTTAAGCAGGCTGCTAACGATTTAGCTTCTAAATATAACTAAAAAATTCAATGTTTAAGGTTTAGAATTAAATGTTTTAAACCTTAAACTTTAGACCTTAAACCTTGAACCAAAATTAATGGCAAACTTAAAAGAAATACGAGGTAGAATATCGTCAATTTCATCTACGATGCAGATTACACGTGCTATGAAAATGGTTTCCGCTGCGAAACTTAAAAAAGCACAGGATGCCATCGTAATGTTGAGACCTTATTCTGAAAAATTGCAGGAATTGATCGAGAATGTAAATTCTAGCTCAGATCCTGATCAGGTTTCTGTTTATGCTCAAAAAAGAGAGGTTAAAAGAGTACTTTTCATCGCTGTTACTTCAAACAGAGGTTTGGCGGGAGCTTTCAACTCATCTATCGTAAAAGAGCTTAATGCCCAGTTTCAGAACAATTCTCAATACGAGGTAGAAGTTCTTTCTATTGGTAAAAAAGCGTACGATGCGGTAAGAAAAACACGTACAGTATATGCTAACGCAAGTTCAGTTTTTGATAATTTGAACTTTGATACAGTAGCACATGTTACAGAAGGTGTTATGAAAAGCTTTACTGAAGGTAAATTTGATGAAGTATATGTTATTTACAATAAATTCGTCAATGCTGCTACTCAGGAAGTAACTACAGAAAAACTTCTTCCTATTTCTATGGAAGAGGTAGATACTACAGAATCTCAAGTAGAGACAGATTATATTTTTGAGCCAAATAAAGCGGAAATCTTAGATAATTTGATTCCGAAATCTATTAAAACTCAGGTTTTCAAAGCAATCTTAGATTCAGTTGCATCTGAACACGGAGCGAGAATGACTGCAATGCACAAAGCAACAGACAACGCGCAGGCCTTGAAAAATGATCTTGTGATCTTCTACAACAAAGCAAGACAGGCTGCTATTACAAACGAAATCTTAGAGATCGTTTCCGGAGCAGAAGCCTTGAAAAATTCGTAAGAAATTACATTTTTAACAAAATATTAAAAGCATTGGGTATCTCAATGCTTTTTTTGTTATTTTTATTTTGTATATCTTTGTAAGAATAAATTATATAATTTCTAAATGGACTCGGACATAGTCAGGCTTTTGCTAGCCTTATTACTTGTTTTACTTAATGGCTTTTTCGTAGCCGCAGAATTTTCAATTGTTAAAGTTCGTTATTCTCAAATCCAATTAAAAGCAGCCGAAGGTAACTCTATGGCGAAGCAGGCAGAGCATATCATTAAGCATCTTGATGAATACCTGTCGGCAACGCAGCTGGGGATTACATTGGCTTCACTAGCCTTAGGTTGGGTGGGAGAAAGCGCCTTACACCACGTTGTGGAAAGCATTTTTCAGTCTCTGAATGTAGAAATGGCTCAAACAACGATCACAACAATTTCAGTTGTTGTAAGTTTTGTATTAATTACAGTAATGCATATTGTTTTTGGGGAATTAATTCCGAAATCAATCGCGATCAGAAAATCAGAAGCTACTACAATGGCTACAGCAGTGCCGTTGAGAGTTTTCTATACTGTTTTCAAACCATTTATCTGGTTGATGAATTTGATGTCGAACGGATTTTTAAGATTAATTAAAATTCACCCGGCTTCCGAACAGGAGATTCACTCTACTGAAGAATTGCAGTTGTTGGTAAAACAAAGTGCAGACAGCGGCGAAATTGAGGAGGAAAACTATGAGATCATTAAAAATGCCTTTGATTTTACAGATCACTCGGCAAAACAGATCATGGTTCCTCGTCAGAATATTACATCGATCGATTTTGAAGAAGATATCAATGAGATCATCAACAAAATCATGGAAAGCGGATATTCCAGAATTCCGGTGTATGTTGATTCTATCGATAATGTGATCGGTATTTTATACACGAAAGAGATCATTAGAGAATTTGTAAAGAGAAAAGGTGAGCTGAATCACGAAGATCTTAAAGAACTGATGCGTGATGCTTTTTTCGTAGTTGGAAGCAAAAAGATCTCGGATCTATTGAAGATTTTCCAGCAGAAGAAACAGCATTTAGCGATTGTTATCGATGAGTTTGGTGGAACGGAAGGTATCATTACTCTTGAAGATATTTTAGAGGAATTGGTGGGTGAAATTCAGGATGAAGAAGACGATGAAGAGAAAATTGTTGATAAAATTGCCGAAAATACCTATTGGGTACAGGCCACTCAGCCTTTGGATGAGATCAATGAATTTTTACCTAAAAAACTACCGCTTTCAGAGGAAAGTGAGTACAATTCATTAGCCGGATTTATTCTTCACGCATTGGAAGATATTCCTGAAGAAAATCAGGAGTTTGACATGGAAAATTATCATTTCAAGATCTTGAAAATGAATAATAAAAGCGTTGAGCTTGTGGAATTGGTGTATGAAGCGCCAAATAATATCAATGATTTAGCCGAAAAAATAGGCGAAGTTTAAAAGAATTAAGAAAAATGTTTTTTTATAACAGTATAAAAGATTACGACAATCCGAAACGTCAGTATGAAGAAGAAGTGCTGGTGCTGGACGATACGGATGAAGTGTATAAATTGGTGTTGCATAATGACGATATTCATACTTTTGATTTTGTAATCGATTGTTTGATCGAAATTTGCAAGCATACCTTAGAACAGGCCGAGCAATGTACCATGTTGGTGCATTACAAAGGCAAATGCACAGTAAAAACAGGCTCTTTAGATGTTTTAAAACCTATGCATGAAAGACTTATTTCAAGAGAATTAACAAGCGAAATAGTATAACAGAATCCGGCAGTAATGTCGGATTTTTTTGTTAAAATTGAAATCTCCGTTGATTTTTACAAATGAAATCGTGAAGTATTTCCTTTGAGTCGATGAATAATATTTCGACGGAGTCAAACGACTTAATGACTATTAATATTCTTTTTGTTATAAATTTACCAAAAAACCACGAAGTGGTTTAATATGAATAGCGTCAGGTGAAACCCGATGAATACGCATGTTTTATAATTATGTAACCCTGAAAGAGTTAAATAATTTAAAGAAAATCTTAAAGACAAAATGGTATAATTAAAACGTCGCTATCATTTGTTGAGCAAAGCGCCCTTGCGAGCTAAAAATATTCACTGTGCTAAATGATTTTCTTAGCGATCTCAGCGTTAAAAAGAAAAATACAGAAGGCCTAACATATGAAAATTTTGTTTAAAAAAGCATGCATCTTCTCGCATCCTTTTTCCACCTTTTAAATAAAATAGTATATTTGTAAAAACTATAAAGAAACAAATAAGAATGCTTGTAATAGGAATTGCAGGAGGTACAGGATCCGGCAAAACTACGGTTGTTGACAAGATACTTCAACAGCTTGATATCGAAGGAATGAATATCCTTTCTCAGGATAATTATTATCATGATAATCATAATCTTACGCTTACAGAAAGAGAAGCTTTAAATTATGATCACCCAAAATCCATCGATTTTGATTTGTTGATACAGCATGTAAAAGCGTTGAAAAGCAACGAACCCATTGAACAGCCTATTTACAGCTTTGTAACCCATGGCAGAACAGGAGATCACGTTACTGTAGAGCCTAGAAATGTATTGGTGGTAGAAGGAATTTTGGTTCTTACCAACAAAGAATTGCTAAAGGAATTTGATTTAAAAGTATTCGTGCATGCCGATTCTGATGAGAGGTTAATTCGAAGGATTAGGAGGGATACACAAGATAGGGGACGTGATTTAAGTGAAGTTTTACACCGTTATCAGACCACATTGAAACCCATGCATCAGGAATTTATCGAACCGTCTAAAAACGAAGCCGATTTAATTATTCCCAACATGCGACAAAATTCCGTAGCGATTGATTTTTTAACAACTGTTATTAAAAATTCGTTGAGAAAACATTAAAATGAAAGAAAACAAACTTATTAAAGACATTCAGCCAAAGTCTGAGACTTTCAAAATTATTCAGAAATATGTTCTGAATAAGTATACCATTACTATTGGTATGTTTCTGGTCTGGATGATTTTCTTTGATAAAACTTCGTTTTTGGTAATCAATGAGCTGAATGGCGAGATTAACAAATACGAAGAACAACTTCAATATTATAAAACCGAATACGAAAAAAATGACGCGTTTTATAAAAAATTGATGAACAATAAATCTGAAAAAGAAAAATACGCAAGAGAAAATTATTTCATGAAAAAGCCGGATGAAGAAATCTTTATTCTGGTAGTGGACAGTACGAAGGTGGCGAAAAAATAAATTTTTATCAATTGTCAATAGTGAATTTTGCTTCGCAAGTGAATTTTTAAATTGACAAACAAAGCGGATTGACAATTCACAACTCCAAAAAAAAATCAATGTCAAATACAGCCTGGGAAGATCTAGTTAAAAAACAACTTAAAACTGATGATATTTACTCAATTCTTTCAAAAGAAAATCTGGAAGGAATTGTAGTGAAACCTTTTTATGATTCGGTAGAAAAGTCTTTGGTAAACCTTCCAAAAATCGAAGAAAGCACGCATTTGGTGTCAAGATATCACGAAAGTTTAGAAGAGGATGTATTTGCCTTTATTTTGGATCAGAATGTAGAAAACCTTGAACAGAAAACTATTTTCGTGAATAATATTGATCTGGCGGGACACATCAGTCCGAAAGAAGAAGATCAGTATTTTTCGTTAATTGATGTTTTTGAGGAAAAAGAAGCTACGATTAATGATCAGTTAGTGAAAGAATTATTGGCAAAACAGTTTAGAAGAAACGTTTGCGTAGATATTTCTCTTCATCAAAATGCCGGAGCAGCCATTTACCAGCAATTAGGAATTGCTTTGGCAAAAACAAAAGAACTGGTTGAAGTATATGGCTCGGAAATTTTATATAAACTGATTTTCAGAATTGCTGTCGGAGGAAATTATTTCTTCGAAATGGCAAAACTGAGAGCATTTAAAATGGTTTTCAATCAACTCTCAAAAGAATATAACTTAGACGAAATTCCATACATTTTTGCAGAAACTTCGTTGCGAAATAAAGCGGTTGCTGATAATGAAAACAACCTGATCCGTTCGACTTTAGAGCTGGCCTCTGCTATGATTGGCGGCGCAGATGCAGTTTTCAGTAATAATTATTTAGTTGACAGATCTACAGATAATTCGGAAGAAATTTCTTTCAAACAGCAGATTGTTTTGGCTTATGAAAGTATTATTAATGTCTTTGAAGATGCTTCAAACGGAAGTTATTATATAGAAGATATTACGCAGCAGATTGCAGAAAAATCTTGGGCTTTGTTCGTAGAAATTGAAGAAGCAGGAGGTTACCTTGAACTTTTAAAGCAAGGAATTATCCAGAAGAAAATCTACGATCATGCTGTTGAAGAGCAAAAATGGGTTGAAGAAGGCAAAATAAAGCTGATCGGAGTGAATTTATATCCGAAATTAGACGTTAAAAAGTCCGTAGAAGAATTATACAACGAAAAGGAAATTAAACCGGTTCGTTGGGCGGAAATGTTTGAATAACTTTTTGCTTCCCACGGATTACACAGATTTTCACAAATGATTATGAATATTATTCTTTGAAAATTTTATAAACACAAAAAACACATTACGGTGAAAGAAAATGAGATAAGTTTTTATATCAGAAAATCGATATTTTCTATTTATAATGAATTAGGACCTGGTTTATTAGAGAAAGTTTATGAAAAAGTTTTAATGCTTGAACTGGAAAGTCATGGATTAGAAGTCCGGAATCAAGTTCCAATGTCTATAAAATTTAGAGATATTATTATTGATTCAAGTTTTGTTGCAGACATTATTGTTGAAAACAAGGTAATTATAGAAATTAAATCAATCCAAGAAATTAGCGAAGTTCATCATAAACAATTGCTGACTTATCTTAAACTATCTGATATGAAGTTGGGAATATTAGTCAATTTCAATACAGATTATATTGCTAAAAATATCTTCCGAAAAATAAATGGAAATTTAGATTAATAAAATCTCAGCAGAGTGATATCCATAATCATCTGTGAAAATCTGTGTAATCCGTGGGAAAAACAATATTAAATCAAGAAGTCCAAAAATACATCAATGCAAATCTAAACACAGACTTGCACTCATTATTGTTAAAAAAATCCCCGTTTCCTGAAGTTTCTATGCAGGAAATTGTTCAGCAGATTAAGGGAAGACAGGTTGCACAAAAGAAATTTCCGTTTTTATTAAAAGAGGGTATAATTTTCCCGCCACAATTAAGTTTAGAACAATCTTCCTCCGAAAAAACAGCTTTATATAAATCAGAACTTTTAGAAGGAACAAAATTCATTGATTTAACCAGCGGTTTTGGAATTGATGCCTATTATTTATCCAAAAATTTCAGCGAAATAACTTTAGTTGAACAAAATCCTGAACTGTTAGAAATTGTTGAGCATAATTGGACGGTTTTAGAAAAAAAAGCAAAGTTTATTAATCAAAAACTGGAAAATTTTCTGAATCAAAATAAAGAAGCTTTTGATGTAATTTATCTCGATCCGGCGCGAAGAGATAATAATAAAAATAAGGTCTTTCTATTGGAAGATTTGTCACCCAATATTCTTGAAATTCAGGAAAAATTATTGTCGATTTCTAATGAAGTAGTGATAAAACTGTCGCCTTTAATTGATTTAAAATATTTGGTGTCTGTTTTACCAAGCATTTTCAGGATTGATATTATTGCGTTGAAGAACGATGTAAAAGAAGTTGTTGTCTTTCTGTCAAAGGAAAATACAGGAGAAATTACCTGCAATTGCGTGAATCTGGAAAGTGATGAATCTACTTTTACCTATAAGTTTGGAGAAGAGGAAAATGTTCATGCAACATACGATGAACCTGAAAATTTCATCTATATTCCTAATAATTCAATGCTAAAAGCTGGAGTTTTCAATTTAATTTCAGAAAAATTTGGCTTGAAAAAACTTCATCCGAATACTCATATTTACACTTCCAATGAAAAAATAAAAGACTTTCCCGGAAGAATTTTGGAAATTGAAGTTATTGACGCTAAGCAGATTAAAAAGAAAAGTCAGTTTAATATTATTTCAAAAAATTATCCTTTAAAACCTGAAGAAATCAAGAAAAAATACGGATTAAAAGATGGTGGTGAAAATTACCTTATTTTTACACAATCCAAAAAAGGAAAAATAATCATAAAATCAGTATAAAAATGTTGCCGAAAAATGTAGGATTTCTTAATTTTGGGCAATCAAAAATTGAAATGGGAAATTGCCTGTGGTGAAGTTATGCCAATCCGTGCGATTCCGTAAAGACCTTTAAAAAAATAAATTTTACATATGAAAAAATTAGTTCTATGTTTAGCCATCGCTACGGTTGCTGTTAGCTGCAAGAAAATTCAGGCTGGAGGAAATAAAAACATCATTAAGCTTGAAGAAAGTGCCGGAGCGGACAGATATTCTGAGGACGTACAAGGTGGCGGAGAAGGTCACGGTCATGGAGCTGCTGCTCACAAAGAAGAGACAACTGCAGAGAAACATGAGACTGTGGCTCCAAAAGCAGACAGCGCAACGGCTGCAAAACCTGCTGAGGCAGAAGCTCCAAAAGCTGAACACTAATTATTAGTAAACAATATAAAGAATGTCCTGCAAGATTGTAGGACATTTTTTTTGAAGCTTATTCCCGCTTTCCGCTCATACTCCTCACCCCTAATCTCTCCGGCGCGCGCCACCCCTAAAACCCTCCCTCGTTAAAACGCTGCCACCCAGTTGAGGGGTATCCGCTGCAATGGGGCTAAGGAGTGAAGTCTTTCATAATGAAAATAGATCAAGTACAAAAGTTGGGGACTAGGCAAAAAAGCTTAGATAATATAAGGTGAAATTTTTTGCTCTCGCAGATTTTGCAATTGATGCAGATTCTTTTCCTTACACTTTACATATTGAACACGAAGCACCGCCAAGTTTTTTGGCAACTCCCGCTTTAAGGCTCATCAAGCCGTTCTAATTACAAAAGACCATAAAGTTGAAGCCACAAAAATTAACAGCAGTATCTGTGAAAATCCGTGTATTCTGTGGGAAATAAAAAGTATTTGTGCATTCGTGGCGATAATATGCAGCCCTCAATTTTATCTTTGATAAAATCCTTGCGCCTTAAAAACATAAAGTATTAAAAAATATCTTTGCGCCTTTGCGAAAAACCAACAGAAACAGCACTATCTGCGATCTGTAGGAAATAAAAAATTCGTGCATTCGTGGCGATAATATGCAGCCTCCAATTTTATCTTTGCTAAAATCCTTGCGCCTTAAAAACATAAAATATTAAAAAATATCTTTGCGACTTTGCGAAAAACCAACAGAAATAGCACTATCTGCGATCTGTAGGAAATAAAAAATTCGTGCATTCGTGGCAAAAAATACATCTAAACAATTTCTCCCCAAGTTTTGACACTGATCCATGAAAATCAGACAAAAAGAAATAAAAATTGTAAGATTTAACAAGCATTCAATCCTCCAACTTCTAGCTTCCATCCTCGTTATAACTCAAAACCTGAGGAAAATTATACGTTTTTGTTTGTTCCTGCGGGGCAAATTTTTTACTTTTAGCAAAACAAAATTTTACAATGCAAGAGACATTAAATTACATCAACGAAAACAAACAGCGTTTCGTGGATGAATTATTTGAGTTACTGAGAATTCCTTCTATTTCTGCAGATCCCGCGTATAAAAATGATGTATTGAAGTGTGCAGACGTGGTGGCAGAATACCTTAAAAATGCAGGAGCAGATAATGTGGAAGTTTGCCAGACCAAGGGATATCCTATCGTTTTCGGAGAAAAAATTTTAAATAAAGACTTGCCGACGGTTTTGGTTTACGGACATTACGATGTTCAGCCAGCTGATCCTTTGGAATTATGGACAAAACCTCCTTTTGAACCCTATATCGAAAAAACAGAGCTTCACCCTGACGGCGCAATCTTCGCAAGAGGTTCTGCGGATGATAAGGGTCAATTTTTTATGCATCTAAAGGCTTTTGAAGCGATGATGAAAACGAACGCACTTCCTTGCAATGTTAAATTCATTTTAGAAGGTGAAGAAGAAGTAGGGTCTGTAAGCTTAGGCGATTTTGTCAATGAAAACAAAGAGAAATTAGCGTGCGACTGTATCTTAATTTCTGATACACATATCTATAGCAACGAGCAACCAACGGTTACCACTGGTTTAAGAGGTTTGAGCTATGTAGAAGTTGAAATCGAAGGTCCAAACAGAGATTTGCACTCAGGACTTTACGGAGGAGCAGTTCCAAACCCGATTCATGTGCTTTCAAGAATGATTGCAAAATTGATCGATGAAGACGGACAAATCACTATTGACGGGTTCTACGATAATGTAGAAGATGTTTCAGACGAAGAAAGAGCTGAAATGAATAAGTTGAAAGACAATCCTGAAGAGTTCAAAAAATCAATCGGATTGAGCGGAGTAGAAGGCGAAGCAGGCTATACAACGCTTGAAAGAACGTCTATCCGTCCGACTTTAGATTGCAACGGAATTTGGGGCGGTTACACAGGAGAAGGTGCTAAAACGGTGATTCCTTCTAAGGCTTCTGCTAAAATTTCTATGCGTTTGGTTCCTTATCAGACTCCTGAAGAGATTACGGAAAAATTCACAAAATATTTCCACAAAATCGCTCCGGACAATGTAAAAGTGAAAATTACAGCACACCACGGAGGGATGCCTTATGTTTTACCAACGGACACAAAAGAATTCCAGGCTGCTAAAAAAGCGATGGAAGCATCATTCGGAAAAGAAGTTCTACCATTCAGAGGAGGAGGAAGTATTCCTATTACTTCAATGTTTGAACAGGTTTTAGGAGCTAAATCAGTGTTGATGGGCTTCGGTCTAGATTCTGATGCCATCCACTCTCCAAATGAACATTACGGTCTCTTTAATTTCTATAAGGGAATTGAAAGTATCCCGCTGTTTTTCGATAATTATTCTAAATAAGATCTAAAAGCCTTAAAATTTATTTTTTTAAGGCTTTTTATTAGAAATATTTATTATTTTTGGGGAAAACTTATAAATAATAATAACTATGAAGAAAATTTTCCTTACGGGTCTAATGGCATTAAGTGCAATGTCTTTTGGCCAAGCAACCACTACTTATTAAAATACAGTCTGTAAGTATTATTGATATATCTGGAAAAGCTGCAAAAACAGTTTTACCTCAAGATAAAAAAGATAAAATATCTATCAACTTTTCCGAATTGCCAACAGGTAGTTACATTTTAATTATCAACACGGAAAAGGGTAAGTTTAGCAAAAAAATTATTAAAGAATAAAACCTATCAAGCATAAGGTTGATTAAAAACGTCTCTAAAGAGGCGTTTTTTTTTTTTTTTAATGCAAAATTTCTATCAAATATTTAAAAATCAGTATGAAGAGATATATCAAATTTCTAAAAACTAATCTATTGATAAAAGACCGGAAAAGATAAGCAAAAAAATACCAACAGCATCTGAAAATCTGTGCGATCCGTGGGAAATAAAAAATTCGTGCATTCGTGGCAAAAAATACATCTAACAATTTCTCCCTCAAGTTTTGAAACTGATCCAACATACTTTATTATGAAACGATTATTACCACTTTTAGTTGCAGACTTTTCAATGTCCATGATAAATGCACAAACAATTATTTTTGAAGAGACTTTTGAATCTGGAACATATTTTGTGCTTCCAGCGGGTTGGGTAAGCCAGGATCTTGATGCCGACGGCAATTACCGGCAGATACTAATTATGTTGTTTACATTTTATCTACATCGGCAGTTCTTACTGCATCAGATACACCTATATTAGATGAAGTTGCTATTACAAAAACAATAGATGTGTCAGCTTACGCTGGCCAAAATGTGAAGATATACTTCAGAGAATTCAACAGCAGTGGAAGATCAATTATCATAGATACCGTTAAAATTACTCAAGGTATATTGGCAACTTCCGAGACTTCTGCAAAAAAAAGTCACTGTCGATTTATTCAAATCCGGTATCAGATTATTTACACATCAAATCGGATTCAAAAGTAACTAAAACGCGCATTTTCGATATGCTGGGAAGAAAAGTAGATGCGATTTCTGCTAAAGATCAAATCAATGTAACCTATCTTCAACCCGGAAATTATATCCTAGAACTTGAAAAAAAAAGAGGGTATGACTTCTAAAAAATTCATTAAAAAATAATTAAACTGACAAATGTTAGGTTAAAAAAACGCTCCAATTGGGGCGTTTTTGCTATTTTAGGAAAATTAATCTTTTAAACTATGATAGAAAATAAAGTTGCCTATATAACAGGAGGAACTAAGGGTGTTGGTTTCGGTATTGCGAAGATTTTATTGGAAAACGGTGTTTCAGTCGCATTTTCCGGGAGAAAAAGAGAGGATGTAGAGAAAGCTGAACAGGATTTAAAACAATATTCTGAAAATGTTTTAGGGATTGTGTCTGATGTCAGAAGCCTGGAAAGTGAAGGAGAAGCGGTACAATACATTACAGAAAAATTCGGAAGACTGGATTTTGTAATTGCCAATGCCGGATTGGGAATTTTCAAGCCTGTGGATCAACTTTCTGCGGAAGAATGGAATGATATGATCGAAACCAATTTAACAGGTGTTTTCTATACTTTAAAAGCCTCCGTGGAAGAATTAAAAAAGACAGAAGGGTATTATATCACCATTTCCAGTCTCGCAGGTGCTAATTTCTTTGAAAACGGAACAGGCTATAATGCTTCAAAATTCGGAGTCGTAGGCTTTACACAGGCGGCAATGATCGATCTTAGAAAATATAATATTAAATCTACTGTGATTATGCCCGGTTCGGTGGCAACCAATTTCAACGGAAATATTCCTTCAGAAAAAGATGCCTGGAAGATTCAGCCCGAAGATATGGGGAATCTGGTATTGGATATTTTAAAAATGAATCCGAGAGTTCTGCCTAGTAAAATTGAGTTTAGAGCCACGCAACCAGGTAAATAACTACTTTTAATGCGCTGAATAATAAAAAAATAAGTATTATGCATGCATAATATATTTTTTATTTATATTAGCAAAAATTAATTAAAACTAAAATCGCTTCCGAAATACCAAAGCGGAAGTAAAATCAATAACTAAGTAGTACAGATAAAACCCATAGGTGGAGTCTGACAACTAAAATAAGAACAACATATGAAAATATTAGTTTGTATCAGTAGTGTTCCGGATACTACTTCCAAAATCAACTTTACTGCAGATAAGTCTGCATTCGACAAAAATGGAATCCAGTGGGTAATCAATCCTTTAGATGAGTTTGCTTTAACAAAAGCAATCAAACTTCAGGAATCACAGGGAGCTACCGTTACCGTTATCAATGTAGGAGATACTGCTACAGAGCCCGTTATCAGAAAGGCATTGGCAATCGGTGCTAACGATGGAGTAAGAGTAAATCTTGATCCTAAAGACAGCTATTCTACCGCAAAAGAAATCGCTGCTGTTGCTCAAAATGGCGGATATGACTTAATTCTTTGTGGTAAAGAATCGATCGATTATAACGGTGGTTCTGTTCCGGGGATGGTTGCTCAGCTGTTAAACCAACCTTTTGTCAATGCGTCTGTTGGTCTTGACGTAAACGGAAATGAAGCCACTGCAGTAAGAGAAATTGAAGGCGGAAAAGAAACTATTTCAGTGAAATTACCGGCTGTAATTGCTGGTCAGAAAGGATTGGTAGACGAAAAAGATTTGATTATTCCGAACATGAGAGGGATTATGTCTGCAAGAACAAAACCTTTGCAGGTAGTAGAGCCTACTTCCTCTGAAGTAAAAGTTCAGGGTGTTTCTTATGACAGTGTACCGCCAAGAGCTGCTGTGAAATTGGTTGCTGCAGATAACTTGGATGAATTGGTAAGATTACTTCACGAAGAGGCAAAAGTAATTTAATAAGAACCAAGTAAAAAGTAAAAAGAATTAAGGTAAAATGGCTGTTGTAAGAAAAATTTTTTTCATTAACAATATCCTATTGACCTTGAATATTCAACCTTAAACTTTAAATAAAAAAAATCATGGCAGTATTCGTATACGCAGAAAATATAAACGGAGTTTACAAAAAAGCAGCTTTTGAGGCAGTTTCTTATGCTAAAGCGGTGGCAGATCAGGCAGGTGATACCGTTACGGCAATTACCGTAAACCCTACAGATTCTTCAGATTTATTATACAAATATGGAGCGTCTAACGTAATCAATATCAAAGATGAAGGTCTTAAAAATTTCTCGGCTAAGGCTTATGCCCAGGCTGTAAGTGAAGTGGCAAACGGCAATGTCATCGTTTTCCCTCACACCACAGATGCCTCTTCAATTGCTCCTATGCTGGCAATCATGAACGGATCTTCTTTAATTACAAATGTTCTGGAAGCTCCGGAAAGTCTTTCTCCGTTCCAGGTGAAAAGAAAAGCTTTCTCAGGAAAAGGTTTCATGCATGCAAAATCTGAAGGAGCTGCAGTTATCTTAACCGTATCTCAAAATGCTTTTGGTGTTAAAGAAAATACAGTTTCAGGTTCTGAAGAGGTAAAAAACCTATCCGTTGCTAATGAAGACACAAAAGTGATTTCTCACGAGCAGAGTTCCGGAAAATTAGATTTAAAAGAAGCTGAGATTGTAGTTTCTGCAGGTAGAGGATTAAAGGGTCCTGAAAACTGGGGAATGATCGAAGAATTAGCAAACGTGTTAGGTGCTGCTACTGCTTGTTCTAAGCCAGTTTCAGACATCGGTTGGAGACCTCACAATGAGCACGTGGGACAAACGGGTAAAGCCATTTCTCCAAACCTTTACATTGCGGTTGGTATTTCAGGAGCTATCCAGCATTTGGCTGGGGTCAACTCTTCTAAAACTATCGTAGTTATCAACAGTGATGCAGAAGCACCGTTCTTCAAATCGGCAGATTACGGAGTTGTGGGAGATGCTTTCCAGATCATTCCTGCATTAACGGAAAAAATCAAAGCACTTAAAGGATAAAAAATGTCAATTGATAATAGTCAATTCGTTTCATTTGTTGATTTTTAAAGCACTTTAGAAAATTCACTTGCGAAGCAAAATTGACAACGAAGTTAATTCACAATTCACATATAAAAGCCCCTTCCGGGCTTTTATTTTTGTCTAAAAAAGTGAAAATTACTTTGAAAAATTAATTTATCTTTGTAGCTATGGATTATAAACAGTTAATTATTCGCGGAATATCGTACAGCCAGACCCAATCAGGGGCGTACGCATTGTTATTGGAACATGAAGAAACTCATATAAAATTACCTGTTGTTATAGGAAATTTCGAAGCTCAATCCATTTCTCTTGGTCTGGAGAAGGATATTCATCCGCCGCGACCACTTACGCACGACTTATTTACAAAATTTATTACCTCTACCAATTTTGAATTGGTTTCAGTTATCATTTATCAGATTGTTGATGGCGTTTTCTTTTCCAACATCAATTTTAAGAATAAAGCCAATGAGGAAGAATTGATTCTTGATGCGAGAACTTCAGATGCTGTGGCCATGGCCGTGAGATTTGATGCTCCTATTTTTACCACTCAGCAGGTGCTGAATGAGGCAGGTATTCTTTTGGAACTGGAGGACGTCGCAAAAGAAGAGCAGTCTTTTTCAGAAACCGTACAGGCCGAGGACAGTTTAACATCCATTTCTATGGAAGAACTTCAGAAATTACTCGATGAAGCTGTAAAGGAGGAAGACTATGATACCGCTTTAGAAATTCAGGAAGAAATAAAAAGGAGAAAAAAGAAAATTGATTAAAAGAGATATTTTTTACGAACTATGAATTTAAAACTACGACTTACCATCCTGAGCTTTCTTCAGTTTGCGGTTTGGGGAGCATATTTAACCTCTATGGGGAATTATTTAGGCTCAGTGGGATTAGGGTCTAAAATTGGACTTTTCTATGCCATGCAGGGGATTGTTTCTATTTTTATGCCTGCCTTAATGGGGATTATTGCAGATAGATGGATACAGGCTCAGAGATTACTGGGGATCTGTCATCTTCTGGCAGCCGGTTTCCTGTCCGCCGCCGGGTATTACGGAATGGCCGCGGGAGCTCATGTAGAATTTTCTAAACTATTTCTTCTGTATAGTTTAAGTGTGATGTTCTATATGCCAACGATAGCGCTTTCAAACTCAGTTGCTTATACGGTGCTTGTTAATAATAATTTTGACACCATTAAAGCATTTCCGCCAATTCGTACCTTTGGAACTGTAGGTTTCATTTGTGCAATGCTATTTGTAGATTTTACAGGATATCAAAATAACTATTCTCAGTTTTTTGTTTCCGGCGTACTGGGAGTTGCATTATTTCTGTATTCCTTTACCCTTCCTGAATGTCCTACCAATAAAAGCAATGAAAAGAAGAGTCTTTATGATGCTTTAGGATTAAAGGCTTTCAGTTTATTCAAAGATAAAAAGATGGCTGTTTTCTTTATCTTTTCAATGTTACTCGGAGTGTCTCTGCAGATCACAAACGGGTATGCTAATCCATTTATCACAAGTTTTAAAGATATTCCTTCCTTTAATAATTCATGGGGGGCTAACCATGCCAATGCACTGATTTCCCTTTCTCAGGTTTCTGAAACGGTCTGCATTCTTTTAATTCCTTTTTTCTTAAAAAGGTTCGGTATTAAAAAAGTAATGCTGATGGCTATGTTTGCATGGGTGCTTAGATTTGGACTCTTCGGTCTTGGAAATCCAGGGGGGGGAGTATGGATGTTTATTTTATCAATGATCGTATATGGAATTGCATTTGACTTTTTCAATGTTTCAGGATCATTATTTGTAGATAAAGAAACAGATAAAAGCATCCGTTCAAGTGCACAGGGTGTTTTTATGATGATGACGAACGGTTTTGGGGCCACTATCGGTATGCTGGGTGCTCAGGAAGTTGTTAATCACTATGTATTTTCGCAGACGGATCCCACTTTACAGCTTCAGGGCTGGCAAACCTCTTGGTATATTTTTGCAGGGTATGCTCTCATTGTCACCATTCTGTTTGCTTTCATTTTCAAACACAAGCATAATCCCGAAGAAGTTTCTGCCATAAAGCATTAATTAGCTTCATTCATTAATAAAATGGACAGTTGCATTTTCGAAAGAAATTGCAACTTTTTTTTTACAAAAGCCCAGGGAATTTTAAAATAAAGAATCAAACTTAATGAAATGGATTTTTATATAAGCGTAATCTTTAGATAATTAAATATTAAATAATTAATAAAGTGTAATTTTTATTAATAAATCATTAAAATTATACGAATTGTTTTGAAATAGTTTTGTCTTTGAAAGCATTTCTACTGATTTTGAAATACACATATCCGAAATGTAATTTTTTTTGTATTTTGGCTCTTTAAGAAATATGAAAAATATTCAGTTATTAGGTTTAGTATTGGTCATTGTAGGTAGTTTTCTGCCCTTAGTTCATGTTCCTGTTATCGGGAATTGGAATTACTGGAAACTCGACCATTATTTAGCAATGGCTTGTTGGATTTTATCTGCAGGCGCCCTGTTCAGTATTGTGAATAACGGAAAAAATAGCGTCCGCATTTTTGCTGCTTTATTGATCTTATTATTCATTTTCACACTGGCTGCTGTTAAAATGCAGTCGATGCAGTATTTCAGCTTTTTACCCTTCAAATCCTGGCAGGAAACCTTTGCCGGCGTGGTAAAACTAAGATGGGGATGGATCGCCGAGTTTTCAGGGGCTTTGATCATGCTTTTAGTCACAAATAAAAATAAATAAACGAACACAGATATGAATCTATTAAAAATAGTCGCAGTGGCAGCATTGGTTGCAGGAACCTCACAAATGAATGCTCAGAAAAAAAATAAAGAAACTGCCGCTAAAAAAGAAGTTGCCCAACAAAAACCGGTAGATAATCCCACCAAATGCAGCAACATCAAGGAAGGTACATTCTTAAGAACAAATTATCCGAAAAACCTTTGGTACATGACGATCAAAGATAATGTTCACACGGAATATTATAATGATGGAAAAGATTTTATTAAATCAAGCGTGGTTTTCGTGGACGAATGTAATTACAAAGTCATTGTTCTTGAAAAAACAGAGAAAGATAATCCAATTAAAGTAGGAGATGTGGTGAGTAATAAAGTGGTGGCTACCCAGGATAATCTTATTAAAATCAATTCCCAGTTGAATGGAGAATCCTTTGATTTGGTTATTATGAAGGTACCGGAAGCCATAAAATAGAAAGAAAAAGAAGCCCCAAAGGCTTGATACAAATAAAATCAAATAGAATTATAAAAATGAAAGAAGTATTCATCGTTTCCGCAATAAGAACTCCTATGGGAAGTTTTCTGGGAAGCTTATCAACCGTTCCGGCTACAAAGTTAGGTTCCGTTGCAGTAAAAGGAGCATTAGACAAGATTGGTTTAGACCCTAAAAATGTTCAGGAAATCTATATGGGCAATGTATTGCAGGCGGGCGAAGGACAAGCTCCAGCTCGTCAGGTTGCTTTAGGGGCCGGACTTTCTATTGAAACGCCTTCTACTACGGTAAATAAAGTTTGTGCTTCAGGAATGAAAGCCGTTACGATGGCGGCACAGGCTATCAAAGCTGGTGATGCAGAGGTAATTGTAGCCGGAGGTATGGAAAATATGTCTTCAGTTCCTCATTATTATAAGGCAAGAAACGCAACGAAATTGGGCGATGTGAAAATGCTTGACGGAATGGTTCTTGACGGTCTTACAGACGTTTACAACAAAGTTCACATGGGCGTTTGCGCAGAAAAATGTGCGACAGATTATAATATTACAAGAGAAGATCAGGACAATTTTGCCATTGAATCTTACAAAAGATCAGCAAAAGCATGGAGCGAAGGGAAATTTGCCGATGAGGTAGTTCCTGTGTCTATTCCTCAGAGAAAAGGAGAACCAATCATTTTCGCTGAAGATGAAGAATATAAAGCGGTAAACTTCGACAGATTACCAACATTACCAACAGTTTTCAAAAAAGAAGACGGAACGGTAACCGCTGCCAATGCTTCTACATTAAATGACGGAGCTTCTGCGTTGATCCTTGTTTCTAAAGAAAAAATGGAAGAATTAGGATTAAAGCCTTTAGCAAAGATCATTTCTTATGCTGATGCGGCTCAGGAGCCTGAAAACTTCACAACAGCACCGGCAAAAGCTTTGCCTATCGCCCTTAAAAAAGCAAACTTAGAACTGACGGACATCGATTTCTTTGAATTCAATGAAGCTTTTTCAGTGGTAGGTCTTGCCAATAATCAGATCCTGAAACTGGATGCTTCTAAAGTAAACGTGAACGGTGGAGCAGTGGCTCTTGGTCACCCACTGGGAAGTTCAGGTTCAAGAATTATCGTGACTTTGATCAATGTATTGAAGCAAAACGGTGGTAAATACGGTGCCGCAGCTATCTGTAACGGAGGTGGAGGTGCTTCTGCGATCGTGATTGAAAATATATAATCATTATTTCCAAATAATATGAAAATCCGGATGTGCATGCTTCCGGATTTTTTCGTTTTTAGATTAAAATATGATTGTTTTTTAGGAGCTTTATCGCGCTTTCCGTTATATCTTTTGGGTTACGGGCTCCGCTTTGCTCCGCCCGCAACCCAAAAGGATGCCACTCCAATCACGGCTAGGGAAGTCGTCATTCATTTCAATATTGTTCCTCTCATCAAATAATTTCCTATCAACCTGAGTCCGATTTTATAACGGCTATGGTACACATCAATAGCATTGGGTTTCCGTCCAATCATAAAATTTCAAATCGGATGGGATTTTAGTCGAAATCGATGATAAATTTTCTAGAAGTCTCATCTTTTTAGACGAACTTAAGCCCGTTCCTATTGATCTGGTAGTATATGTTATTGATCGATCTCAGGTGATAAATGCGCGCTCAGTATAATATATCTAAACCATCAAAGTAAATAAGTGAAAGTAACGAGAGCGAAGTTGGAAACGTTAAAATGTAAAATAGAACTACATTGAACAGCGTAATTTTGAAGAGTTAAGACCTCTATTCTCCAGCCTTTACCTTAATAAAAACACGAAGTGGTTTACTATGAATAGCGTCGGGTAAAATCCGATGAATACATATTCCATGATGATATAACCCTGAAAGGATTAAATAATTTAATGGAAATTTCAAAGACAAAATGATATTAGGTACAAAAAAAACATCTCCCGTCAGTTCGAGTGTTTTTCGTAGCGTAGCGAAGAGAAATGTATTGAGAACCCGTGAATCTAAGCATAATATCTGTCTTTCTATCCCAAACGTCTCAATACAATTTTTCACAGAAAATCACTCGAATTGAGGATCAGCATTCAAAATAAAAGATTCAAATAAAAAAAAGAAGCGTACACAATCATCTAAATAAAGTAAAACTAAGATCCAAACTTTAACCAAACAATAAAATTTCGACTAAAGAAAATAAAAACCACCGTATATTCAATGGTTTTTATATTTTTGTGTATCTAATATTTATTTAAAATGTCTGAAATTGAGAATCAACAAACTCAACACATAAAGAATAATCCAAAGATCATGAAGGCGTGGGCGGTTTACGACTGGGCCAACTCCGTGTACTCTTTGGTCATTACTTCTACTATTTTCCCGATTTACTATTCCATTCTTACCACAGCGTATGAAAAAAAGGAATATGTGGAAGAAACAAAATCCTGGATCGATGTACCGGTAAGACATCTGATTAAGATCTTCGGAAAAGAATATCAGCCGGACGCAGTGTATGGGTATTCACTAACGATCTCTTTCTTTATCGTTGTTTTACTTTCTCCTTTTCTATCGTCTTTGGCAGATACCATAGGGAATAAAAAATCTTTCCTCCAGTTCTTCTGCTATTTGGGAGCAACATCATGTATGGGATTAGCGATGTTTACCGGAATGCATAACGTCTTTTTAGGATTGCTGTTCAGCATAACGGCGAGTGTCGGGTTCTGGGGAAGTCTGGTATTTTATAATTCTTTTTTACCCGATATCGCTACGAGAGATAAGCAGGATGCACTTTCTGCAAAAGGATATGTTTACGGATATATAGGCTCCGTTGTTTTAGTGGTGATCTGTTTACTTCTAATCCAGGTTTTTGCAAAAGGGGCGGCACAGCAGTTATTGTTTACAAGAATCAGCTTTTTGCTTACTGGAGCCTGGTGGTTCGGGTTTTCTCAGTATACCTTTAAACATCTTCCTCAGTTTGGGGATGTGAAAGAAAAATTACCGAAAGATCTGGTATTGTTAAATTATAAAAATATCTTTAAAAAACACGAGGAGCAGGGCGGTTTTTTCGAGGTATTAAAAGATAATCTAAGCTTTTATAAAGACATTGCGAAAGAAAGTTTTCATGAACTTTTCAGAGCGGGAAATTTACTGTTTAAAGATCGGAATCTAAAATTTTTTCTTTCAAGTTTCTTCTTTTATAGTGTAGGAATGCAGACTATTTTCCTCATGGCAACCTTATTTGGAAAGAGCGAGATCAATCTGGCTCAGGATAAATTGATAGGTACTTTACTGGTTATTCAGATCGAAGCTATTATCGGAGCTGTAATTTTCTCAAGACTTTCAAGAAAAATAGGAAATAAAAACGTGATCTCTATTGCTATTTTTTTATGGATTATAGCCTGTTTATGGGCCTATTTCCTTAACAAAGAAAATCCGACGGTAGAGTACCAATTTTATGGAGTTGCAGCGGTTGTCGGACTGGTAATGGGAGGGCTTCAGGCCATGTCAAGATCTACCTATTCCAAGCTTCTTCCCGAAGACTCAATGGAAAACACAACGTTCTTCAGTTTCTATGATGTGTTGGAAAAGATTGCCATTATTGTGGGAACATTCATCTTTGCAACTCTGATTGAACATTTTAATAACATGCGCTATGCCGCATTGTCGATGACCATTTTCTTCGCAGTAGGACTGGTGCTCATCCGCTTTCTTAAAGTCAAAATGATGAAAGACAGAGATACATTATAATTTTATAAAATAAATAGAGACTGGCCGAAAGGTGAGTCTCTTTTTTTACGTTATAAACAGTTAATCATGCAGTAATTATAAATTGTTAAAATTTGTTATAATTTCGGCTTAAATTTTGCTTATATTCAGCGGAATAATTTTTAACTTTGCAAAAAGATTTATTAGTCAGATGACAAACCCTCTATTTTATGCTAAAATAATTCTGTTCGGAGAATACGGGATGATAGAAGATTCTCAGGGGCTTGTAGTTCCCTACAGCTTTTATAAGGGAACTTTAAAGTTTTCCGATTCCGGGTCAGAATTCGAGAAAAAATCTAACGGGCATTTGCAAAAATATTCAGACTTCCTGGCAAATTTGCAGTTGCCGGAAGATTTTATATTAGATGTACAAAAGTTCAAACAGGATATTTCAGACGGACTTTTCTTTGACTCCAACATTCCGCAAGGATATGGAGTTGGAAGTTCTGGAGCTTTGGTAGCTGCCATTTTTGAAAAATATTCATTAAAAAAGCATAATCCTGAAGCAATTTCTAAAGATAATTTAAAGAATTTAAAGGCTGTTTTTGGCGAAATGGAAAGCTATTTCCATGGAAAAAGCTCAGGAATGGATCCTTTAATCTGCTATATGAACCTGCCGATTCTTATCGAAAATAGAGAGAATTTAGATAAAGTTTCAATTCCTGACGGTGAGCAGGGAAAAGGAGCAATTTTCTTGATCGATTCCGGAATTACCGGGGAAACAGGCCCGATGATTCAGATTTTCTTTGAAAAAATGAAAACAGAAGGTTTCAGAAAAACATTAAAAGAGGAATTTATCCGTTATAACAACGCATGTATCGATGCTTTCCTTAAAAAAGATATGAATCCTTTCTTCAGAAATCTAAAAAAACTTTCACATTGGGCATACGAACATTTCAGTCCGATGATCCCGGAAAGTATTTTTAACATCTGGAAAAAAGGGTTGGATTCTAATGCTTATTATTTAAAACTTTGCGGAAGCGGAGGTGGTGGCTATATTTTAGGCTTTACTAAAGATTATGAAAAAGCAGAAAAAATGCTGGACGGTTTCCAAAAAGAGGTGATCTATAGATTCTAAACAAGCTGGAATGAATTCTGAAAAAGAAACTTTCCAACATAAAAATATTGCTAAAAAATCTCTATTTTACAGATTTTCACAATTCGTGGGCTTTCTTTTGGGAGCTCGCTTTTTCGTAGCGGCACTTCTAACTTTCGCTCTGTATGTTTCTACTTTTTTCCTGTTTAATCAGGAGGAGAGCTTAAGAAAATTCGTATTCGATTTTAAAGTTCACGGCATTATTTTCTGTACAGTGTTAACGATTTTGGCCGGAGGAATTATCAACCAGTTCTATGATTTTGAAAAAGATCATCTCATAAAGCCTTTCAGAACAAGAATTCAAAGTTTTATCAAGCAGAAATATTTCCTCTATGCCTATGTTACTCTAAGTGTACTCTCATTGGGGGTAGCGTGGTTTATTTCGCATAAAGTCTTTGTTTTTTTTGTGGTATATCAGTTTTTTATGTGGTTTTACAGCCATAAACTGAGCCGTATTTTAATTCTGAATAACTTTACTTTTGTCTGTCTTACACTGTATCCGTTCTTTGGAATGATGGTTTATTATGAAACTTTTTCAATGAAGCTCTTTCTGATGGCTATTTTTCTTTTCTTAATTCTTTTATGTATTGATTTGGTAAAAGATACTTTAACACGAAAAGTAGATGAAACATTTGGATATACAACAATCCCTAACTTTTTTAGTAAAAAGACAACAAAGACGGTTATTATTTCTCTACTGATCTTTACAATGGGCGTCTCGATGAAGCTCATTCTCAAAACGGGTATTCTGGGATTTATGTCTTATTACTTTTCGGGAGGTCTTTTCGTAATGGTTCTTTGCATTTATCTCCTTCTTAATTACTCAAGGAAGAGCAAAGTTTTGGCACTCAGTATTTTAAGGTTTTGGGTTTTTGCCGGGATTATCGCCATGCTTTTAAGTGGAATCGAAGGTAATTTGTAAAAAAAATCCTTTAAAAACACTGAGGTTATTCTTACATTTGCGAAACCTAAATTTATATAAAAGTAATGCCCATTTTTAACGATACTAAAGTTGCATTCGCAGATAAATCTGATGCCCAGTTAAAGAAAGCGTATTGGATGTTCAAAATGATAGAACAGCCCTCACTTACGAAAATCGGAACTTCTGTTCTTAATTTCACCGTTCATAATGATTTTCCTTTCGTTACCGGAATTGTAAAAAATACTTTGTTTGAGCAGTTTTGCGGTGGCGAAACCCGGGAAGAAAGTATGAAAGTTGTTAAGCAGCTTTTCAAAAGAGGAGTTGGCAGCATTTTCGACTATTCAATTGAAGGAAAGGAAGATGAGGCAACTTTTGATGCTGTTTGCAAAGAGATCAAAGATATTGTAAGATTTTCTGTTGGAAATCCTGCTATTCCGTTTATCGTTTTTAAACCTACAGCTTTTGGTAGAATTGATTTGTATGAAGCAGTCGGAAAGAATGCTGAACTTACTTCAAGTCAAAAAGAAGAATGGGAGAGAGTCGTTAAGAGATTTGATGAAGTATGCCAGCTTTGTTATGAACATGATAAAAAAGTAATGGTAGATGCTGAAGAAACATGGATGCAGGATGCAGCAGACCATCTGTGTGAAGAGATGATGGAAAAGTATAATCAGGAAAAACCGATTGTCTGGAATACCATTCAGATGTACAGAACCGGACGTTTGCAGTATATGGAATCCCATTTGCAAAGAGCCAGGGAAAAAGGATATTTTATCGGCTATAAAATTGTTCGCGGCGCTTATATGGAAAAAGAAAGAGCCAGAGCTGCAGAAAAAGGATATGCAGATCCCATCCAGCCTACCAAAGATGCTTCAGATCAGAATTATAATGCGGGAATTGATTTCGTGATGAATCATCTCGATAAGGTTTCTGCGTTCTTCGGAACCCATAATGAGATCTCTTCTGAGCTCGTGATGGATAAAATGAAAGGTAAAAACCTGGAAACGGGTAATCCTCATGTCTACTTCGGGCAACTATATGGAATGAGTGATAATATCACCTTCTACTTGTCCGATAAAGGGTATAATGTAGCTAAATATCTTCCTTACGGACCTGTAAAAGATGTTGTGCCTTATCTTACCAGAAGAGCACAGGAAAACACTTCTGTGGCAGGACAAACGGGTCGAGAGCTGGGACTTATTAAAAAAGAGCTGGAAAGAAGAAAAAGCAGCAGATAATTTTCACAATTAATAGATAGAAACCTTGCTAATAACAGCAAGGTTTTTTATTGGTAAAATAATTCTGCTTTCTTTTTGAATTTACCTTAATAAAAAATATCAGTAGCGTCGATGGATACGTATTCAATGATGTTATAACTCCGAAGGGGTTGAATAATGTAAAGAAAATTGCAAAAATAAAATGGTATATTAATAAAAATCCAGATTATATTTTACTTCATAATAGTTGACTATCCCATATTAATTATTAAAAATTAACTGTTTTTTGTTGCATAATTAATGTTAATTTCGTAAATTAGTTCAAAACCATGAAAGCAATAAAATGAATATTCATTTTATACGTAGATAGCTTGAAAATAATAAAGCAATAGCTTTAGTTTTCTTCTCAAATATTTTGACCTGATCAGCGACCTGATCAGGTTTTTTGTTTTCTCTAACGCATACCGGAAAAGGATGGATCATTCTCAAAAGTTGGGGAGTAGGCAAAAAAGTTTAGATAATGTAATATTATTTTCTTTTTGAATTTACCTTAATAAACCCTGAAGGGGTTACCTATCAGTAGCGTCGGGTGCAGCCCGACGAACAAGTATTTAATGATGTTATAACCCCTTAGGGTTGAATAATTTAAAGGAAATTTCGAAGATAAAATGGTATAAGATAAAATTTTTTGCTCCGCAGATTTTACAAATGATGCAGATTCTTTTCCTTACACTTTACATATTGAACACAAAGCCACCCCAAGTTTGTTGACAACTCCCGTTTTAAGTCTCCCAAACCGTTCTACCTATAAAAGACCGCAAAGGTTAAACATAGAAAATCAACGATATCATCTAAAGGCGATCTGTGGGTATAAAAAATTCGTGCATTTGTGGCCATAATCTGTACCCCGCAATTTTATCTTTGATAAAATCCTTGCGCCTTAAAAGCATGAAGTATTACAAAAAAATCTTTGCATCTTTGCGAAAAGCCAACAGAAACAGCGCTATCTGCGATCTGTGGGAGATAAAAATATTCGTGCATTCGTGGCCATAATCTGTACCCCTCAATTTTATCTTTGATAAAATCCTTGCGCCTTAAAAGCATGAAGTATTACAAAAAAATCTTTGCATCTTTGCGAAAAGCCAACAGAAACAGCGCTATCTGCGATCTGTGGGAGATAAAAATATTCGTGCATTCGTGGCCATAATCTGTACCCCTCAATTTTATCTTTGATAAAATCCTTGCGCCTTAAAAGCATGAAGTATTACAAAAAAATCTTTGCATCTTTGCGAAAAGCCAACAGAAACAGCGCTATCTGCGATCTGTGGGAGATAAAAATATTCGTGCATTCGTGGCCATAATCTGTACCCCTCAATTTTATCTTTGATAAAATCCTTGCGCCTTAAAAGCATGAAGTATTACAAAAAAATCTTTGCATCTTTGCGAAAAGCCAACAGAAACAGCGCTATCTGCGATCTGTGGGAGATAAAAATATTCGTGCATTCGTGGCCATAATCTGTACCCCTCAATTTTATCTTTGATAAAATCCTTGCGCCTTAAAAGCATGAAGTATTACAAAAAAATCTTTGCATCTTTGCGAAAAGCCAACAGAAACAGCACTATCTGCGATCTGTGGGAAATAAAAATGTTCGTGCATTCGTGGCAAAAAATACATCTAAACAATTTCTCCCCAAGTTTTATGATTGGATATTTGTGTATACGCAACGCAATACAAGCAAAAAAAATATCCTGAAAGTTGAAATCACAAAATTGTATTTAACAGCTATGGTCAAAAACCAGGGAGGTTTAAAAGTGCAGTGCCTATCCTTTTATGGCTCAAAACTCTCGAATTTTCCATTTTCGTAAAAGATAACAATACGTTTTATTTTATTTTGTTGATTTTCAACTACTTGGTTAATTATTTGATCATTAGTTTTTTCTAATCGCTGAGAATCCGGTATTTTTTCCGATGCTGTACTTTGATGCGGTATAAACGATTCTCCAAGACTCGATTTTGGCGCTTCTATTTCCGGTTCTTCTGTTCCAAAATCAAGATCGCTGTTCATCATCGTAAAAAGGTCGGGTAGAGAAGTGGTCTTCGTTTTTTCTGTTTCCAAAACTTCTTCAGTATCTTCTTTCATCGGAGTGGTTTCGGGAAGTTCAGATTTTAACATTTCACCTTCGCCGGTAACCAACCAATCCCAAAGTAACTCAGGAAAGCGAGATTTTATTTTGATTATAAATTCCAAAGACGGTTTGTTTCTTCCGGAGGTAATATGAGAAATAGAAGATCGTTGTACATCGATCTCATCTGCAAATTCAGAAGGGGTGAGATTAGAATACTCTATTACTTTTGAAATTCTCTCGTTTAAACTCATCTTTATAGGTTTTAAATCTTGTTACAAATGTAAATAATATAATTTACAAATGCAAATTACCACAGTGAACAATTGTGAATTAATATTAAATACAAATGTAAACTATATATGTTACTGATAAACAACTAATTATATAATAATAAACAATTGTTAATCCTCTAAAATCCAAATTTTACTGCTAAAATCATTAAAAAGTATATAAATTATGGATAAGTTTCTTACTAATCTACATTACTAATTAAATAATAGATTTATATTTGTTTTGTTAATTCCATAAAGTTATAAATAGCGGGAATTATAGCTGATAAACCTCTATTTATGAGTGTTTGAGAAGATTTACGTTTGTAAATAACCTCTTGAATAGTTATTTAAGAAGATATACAACTTATTTTGGTTAAATAAGGTTAATGCTGGCATGCAATGATAATTAACTTGTTTACAAATCTAAATATTTGGGATAAACGACAAATTTTTAAGAATACAATAATAGTAGTTGAAGCTAATTTACAATTGTATATTATTGTTTTTGCGATAGTTTTCCACATTCAAAGTGTTTAATACTTTTATGCTTAAATTTCTTAAAACAGGACATTTACTACTTAAAGTAATCTTATAATATCTGTTTAGATGAATTTAATAAATAACTGATTTTAAACTGGTTATTTAATATAAAATAAATTATTTTCAATTAACAATTTTATCAACAGACATTTTGGCAGTTCATACTGTTTATGTAAGTTACAAATGTTAATTTTAATTTTTGATGAAAAATAGTTAAATTTGACTCTTGTAAACTATTACAGAATGAATTTTGAACAGCTTTATCAGCAAAATCCAGATTTCCCAAATCGCTATATTTCTCCTGAAAAATTATTTTCTTATCTACAGAACAATCTCAGCGATCACATTCAAGAGATCGGAAAATCGTATTTAGAAAAACCTATTTATAAATTAACAGTTGGAACCGGAGCAATACAAGTTTTAGCTTGGTCGCAAATGCACGGCAACGAATCGAATGCAACTCATGCGATGCTCGACTTGTTAATGACTTTAGATAAATCTCCGGAATTGAAGGAAGGGTTATTCAGCAAAATTAAACTTGATTTTATTTTTATGCTTAATCCGGATGGTTCAGAAAGATGGACGAGGCTGAATGCTTCCGATATTGATCTGAACAGAGATTTTCATAATGAAGCCAGTAAGGAGATTAAATTTCTTAAAAATATAGTCGCTTCTAAAAAATATGATTATGCTCTGAACCTTCACGAGCAAAGAACGATTTTTACGACAGACGGAATTCATCCCGCTACTTTATCATTTTTGGCACCTTCTGAAAATGTAGAGAGAACGGTAACTGAAAACCGTAAAAAATGTATGGCAGTTATAGGAAATATTTATCATCATTTAAAAGACTTAATTCCGAATCAGATTGGAAGATATTCTGATGAATTTTATCCGACTTCCACAGGAGATAATTTTATCAAAGCCGGAATGCCGACAATTTTATTTGAAGGTGGACATTTTGTAGATGACTACACGAGACAAAGCACAAGAAAATATTATACGATTGCATTGTATTATGCTTTGAAAGCAATTTCTGAATTAAATTCAAATATCGACGGTTGGGAAACTTATTATGATATTCCCGAAAATCAGGAAACGCATTATGATATTGTATACCGAAATGTAAAACTGAATACCGATCATGAATGCATTTTGGATATTGCCGTTCAGTATCGCGAAATAAAAGAAGAAGGAAAAGACGAAATTTCTTTTATTCCTTTTGTGATGGAAGTGGGAGATGTGAAACAGAGAAAAGGCTGGATTGAGATCGATTGCAGCGGAAAGAAATTTATCTCTGCCACTAAATATCCGAAACTGGATGCAGAAGTAAGTTTTACGATAGAAGACTAAAAAAGCGGAACAATTTGTTCCGCTTTTCTATTTTATAAGAATTGTATTTGCAATTTAATTAATCACTTTAATTCCGTTTGCTACAAATCTGATCTCTTCTTTCGGAGTTGTAATCGCATCGATTTCCGCTTGAGGTTTTTTAGCATCTTCAGCATAGTGCTTTTGCTCGTCGATAGAAGTTACTTTTCTTTCGGCAGTTCCATCCAAAACTACGTTTTTACCTTTCAAAGCAGTCGGAACGAAAAATGCATAATCCTTCATTTTCACGAAAAACTGAGAATTATCTTCAGTCTGAATCGTTAACCAACATCCTTTTTTCTCACAAACGTCTGTTACTTTACCTTTTACAGCTACGTTTTCTACTTTTTTATTATCTTTTTTAAGCTTTTTGCTCAATTTATCTACAGATATTGCTTTCGATTCTACATTAGAAGCCACGCCGCCTCCGTAGATGTCACCCACCACTGCATTTCCTGCCGGAGGTCCAAATTTCTTTGATTCCTGTGCAAAAGCTAAGGTCGAAAAACTTACCGCTGCTGCGAATAATATTGCTTTGAATTTCATTTTTAATATTTTTTTCAAAAGTACTAATAAAAATTTAATCATAAATCCTCAAAAACTTGATAAAAAACAGGTCATCTCTTCCTGTATTTACATTCATTTTAAATAAAAACTATTTCAATATTTTTTATTTGAAGCTTTATCCCGCTTTCCATTGTATCTTTTTGGTTACGGCTTCCGCTTCGCTCCAGCCGCAACCAAAAAGGATGTCATTACAATCGGGGCTAGAAACTTGCGATCGTTGTAGATTATTAAACCTCATAGGTTTTTGAAAACCTATGAGGTTTGAGTCATCCCGACAGAATCTGCACACGAATCTTTCCATATTATTCCCTAATACTATGCGCAGATCCTTTCAGGGTGACAAAATTTATGTAAAAAATTCAGCGAAAAACAAAAAATCATTTATAACAATAAAACCTTACAATCGTTATATAAAAAGTATCAAATATACTTTTGAATTTAATTTCAAACAAAATAAAAAACAAAACCTATATTTATTTATATTTGAAGCCTATATTTTAATATGCATAAAAAACTGAAACTTTGGGACGCCATTATGCTCGTAATGGGTTCTATGATTGGTAGCGGAATCTTTATTGTAAGCGCCGATATGATGCGGAATCTGGGCTCAGGCTTCTGGTTGATCGTCGTTTGGGTAATCACTGGAATTATGACGGTAGCCGCAGCTATCAGCTATGGTGAGCTCTCGGCGTTGTATCCAAAAGCGGGCGGACAGTACACGTACCTGAAAGAAATCTTTGGCAAAAAAATGGGTTTTCTTTATGGTTGGGGATTGTTTACGGTCATTCAGACAGGAACGATTGCCGCAGTGGCGATGGCTTTTGGAAAATTTACCGCATATTTAGTTCCTGCTTTAAATAATGCTGCACCCATTATCCAAAGTGGAGAATTTAAAATTACGTGGATTCAGATTCTGGCAATTGCAGTTATTGTTTTGCTTACTTATATTAACACAAGAGGAGTTGAAAGTGGAAAATTCTTACAAAATATTTTTACAGGATCAAAGATTATTGCTTTATTAGGATTAATTGCTGCGGGATTTATTTTAGTAGATTTCTCACATTTGGCGGAAAATTTTAATTTCGGATATGATTCTTTCAACAATCTTAAAAAAGATACTTTAGGTAATTTCTTAAAAGAAAGTTGGCAACCTATTGGTGGAATGACTTTAATGGGTGGAATTGCAGCAGCCATGGTTGGTTCTGTATTCAGTTCTGTAGCATGGGAAAGTGTAACTTTCGTTTCGGGAGAAATTGAAAATCCTAAAAAAAATGTTGTAAAATCGATGATCTACGGAACTTCTGCCGTAATGATCTTATATATTGCTGTCAATTACGTTTACTTAAATGCGTTGGACAGAGATGCGATTGCTTTTGCAGAAAACGACAGGGTAGCGGTAGCAGCTTCTCATTTTATTTTCGGAAGTGCAGGAACGGTGATTATTGCTGTTTTGGTTATGATTTCGACATTTGGTTGTAATAACGGGTTAATTCTTGCGGGCGCCAGAGTTTTTCAGACCATGGCAAAAGACGGAATGTTTTTCAAGCAGGCAGAAAAAAATAATAAAAACGAAGTTCCCGCCAATGCACTTTGGATGCAGGGCGTTTGGGCGTCTTTATTATGCTTGAGCGGGCAGTACGGAAACCTTCTGGATATGATTTCTTTCGTGATCGTATTATTTTATATGATTACCGTTTTTGGAGTTATTTATTTAAGATTCAAACAGCCGAATCTGGAAAGACCTTACAAAACATGGCTGTATCCGGTAACGCCGATTATTTACCTAATCATCGGAACGGTTTTTTGTATCTTGTTACTGATCTACAAACAGCAGTATACATGGCCGGGATTTGTCATGGTACTTCTCGGACTTCCGGTGTATTACTTTATTAACCGAAATAAAAAAAATCAAGAATAAATTTCAAAAGCTGTCTGATCTTTTCAGGCAGCTTTTTTTGAAGCTTTATCCCGCTTTCCATTATATCTTTTTGGTTACGGCTTTCGCTTCTCTCCAGCCGCAACCAAAAAGGATGTCATTACAATCGGGGCTAGGAGTTTTGCTTGCATCTTCAAATTTTCTAAATGATATCGAAATTCTCTTAAGTATAATAATTCTCATATTTTGTCATGGCGTGAAATCTAAATTCCTAATAATAAGAGATCCTTCGACTGCTTCGCGCTCAGGATAAGAAGCTCAGTAAACACAATTCAGGTATATAAAGTGAATACAGAAATTTTTTAATTATAAATTCAGTTTATACAATGCAATATTTCGTAGAAAATGTTTAATTTGGTATTCCTTTTCAAGTAAACGATAATTATGAAGTAAAAAATTAACGAAGTAGAATCATGGACACACCAAATTACAGAATGCCTTTTGTTCCATCAACATTAATGACGGAAGGGGGAAGCATAGACACCTGCGACATGGGTGAAAGCATTGCCCACAATATTATGTTGCTGATAACCACCAAAAAAGGCGAAAACAGATATGATGAAAATTACGGAAACGACGTTTGGAATCTAGAATTCGACAATGGAGTTACAAGTGCCGTCTGGGAAAACGTTTTCATTAAAAGTTTAAAAAAACAGATACAGGATTATGAACCCCGAATCGTGCAGCCACAGGTAGATGCACACATCCTCATCGTAGAACACAGCTACGATACCAAAGAACATACGGAAATCAAAAAAAAGGTAAAGATTGCCATTAATGCAAAAATGGAAGAAACAGGAGAGCGCTTCAGCTTTTCTACGGAACTTTTCCTGAGTCCGATGTCTATTGATTAAATCTATTAATTGTAACCAGAATTTATGAACCTAGATCAGAATATATATTCCAAAGAATCGGTAAAAGCGAGAATGCTTCAGAATGCCACAAAAGTGTGGGGATTGAAAAGTCCGCAATCTTTGGATCCTTTCGTTAAACTCTTGATTGATGCCTTCAGCACCGAAGTCTTTAAAGCCAACAACGAAATACAAACAGTAAACGCCAGAATTTTAGAAAGACTGGCAAAACTTCTCACTCCGTCTATTTACACCCATCCGATTCCGTCTCATGCGATTGCCTTTACGCAGCCTTATGAAGCTTCGGAGATTTTGTTGGAGCATACCGAGTTTTTCTTTAGAAAACAAATGACCTCCACCATCAAATCAGAGTCCGATAAGCAACTCAATATTCCTTTTACGCCTATCGGGAATGTAAGAATCAATAAAGCGCAGACCTCCATTATGTTTGTAGGAAATACCTGCTACGGAATTGATGAGCGACTGAACAAAATTCCTATTGCGAGATTTCCAGGGAAACCTGAAGACTACAGAAAAGTAACGATCGGCATTGATGTTACGAAATATACTCACGAGAATTTTCCGAAATATATAAGCATTTTCTGTTCAAATCCGGCGTTTGAGCATTTAGATTATGTCTATAAATTATTGCCTTACATCACCGTTTCCAGCAACGGAAATCCTTTATTTGTAAAAGAAGGTATTTCTTACCTCAAAAATAGCCAGCCGGAAGGATATGAGCAGATATTTCATGAGCAATCGATTCAGAATAAGATCATTGAAGATGTAAAAAGTATTTATCATCATAAATTCATTGAAATATCAGGGCTTTCACGAAGTTTATTTTCTGAAGAAGGAAAGCTTCCTCAAAATCTTGATTTTCTTGAAGGACGTGAAGAAATCGAAAAATATACTGACGGCAAACGTTATTTATGGCTGACATTGGAATTTCCGCCACAGTTTACCGCAGAAATTTTAGATAATTTCTCTTTTGTACTCAATGCATTTCCTATTTATAACCGAGGTTGGAAAAAAACGGAATACAGTTTAGATATTATGGGGAATAATATTCCGCTCGTAACAGATGATGGCGAACATTTTTTATATGTTGATGAGGTTCAGGATGGGGAAGGCAGAAGATACACGGAAATACCTTTCACCCCGAATGATGATCTTAAAAAAGGACTCTACACCGTACGAAAAGGAGGTATGGAACGCTTCAACAACCGTAACGCAGTAGATATGATCGCCAGCGTTCTGGAGCTTACGAGAGATGAAATTGCAGCTTTCTCTTTATTAAACAGAGATAATGTAAAAGGCGTACTGAGCGAAATGTCTGATAAAATGAAGTCGATGGTGCAGAAAGTTAATAATGCCAAAAGAAATATCAAGCAGGAACTGAACTACGTGATCATGGAACCTGTGGAAAAAACAGATCATACGTATGCCTCTTTTTGGGTTACCTATTGCACTTTGGCCAACCACATGCGTCCTGGGACGGAACTTTCCAATCAGTTAAAATCTCAGACTTTGGTGCTTTTAACAGAAACGATCGGGGGTGCAGAAGAACAGAAGGGAACCGACAGTATTCAGGCGTATAAATATGCTTTAACAACAAGAGACAAAATTATTTCTCTGGAAGATGTTAAAAATTATTGCCGAATGGTGCTTAAAGATGAATTGAAGGATGTAAGGGTAACTCGTGGAACCATGATCAGCAACAGACCGAAAGAAGGTTTCGTAAGAACGGTTGAGATAGAAATTATTCCGCAAAATTATGCTTTTTATGGAAGGGCATATTGGGAAAATATGGCTAACATTCTTCGGAATCAAATTGTTTCTAAAGCAATCGACGGTATTGAGTATCAGGTGAAAGTAACCAACGACGACACCGATTTTTAATTAAAATAAACTACAACTTAAATATTAAAATTATGAAGAAAATTATTGTGCTGGCTATGGCGCTGTCGTTAAGCGTCGTCACTGTAAGCTGCAAAAAAGGAATGGAGAAGATTGGAAATGCAATCGCAAAAGGCGGCCAGAATGATGCAAATGCAATCATTGATTTTAATAATGATTTCTTAGATTCCTATAAAAGAACTTCAGACCGTATCGATAATATCCTGAAATATGCGGATGCAGCAGTTTCAAAGGCGAAAGGTGAGAACGTAAGTTATATTCCTTCTGTGATTGGAGGTACAGATTATTCTTTTTCTAAAATAAAAGGGGTGCCGAGTGGTTTTGATAAAGACCAGAAAGCCATTGAAACCGATTTTCAGACTTATAAAGCAAAAAAAGAAAATATAGAAAAGAAGCTGGAGGAGCTTAAATCGTATATGCAGGCGGAAGATTTCAAAGATGATAAAGGTGTAAAAGCTGAAGCCATCAGAAAAGAGATAGAAACAGATGCTCAGGCATTTTTTATCGCAGGAGAAGGTATTTTAGATAAAATAAAACCTGCCACAGATAAAGCCGAAGATATTATTTTGAAAGATCATCCAATGAAGGAGTTTATTATTTCTTCCAAGAACATGATGAATTCTTTAGATTCTGCTTATGGAGTTATAGGAAAGCAATATGACGGAAAATTCAATGAGGCAGAAGCGCAGAAAAAATATGATGAATTTGCCAAAGCGGTTGAAACCAATTCAAAGATGGTGTTTAATGTAAAAGATACGCAGTATTCTTACAAAAAATCTCAGTTTGAAGCGGTAAATAAGAACGCGAGCACCTTCCTGGATGTTTTCAGAAAACTAATCAGAGATTCAAAATCAACAGGACAAATTTCAGACAGCGATATTCAGCAAATCGATTCTGCTTATGATTCGATACTGAATTCGTATAATACGTTTGTGAAATAAACAATTAAAAACAACTATAAAGATAGCCGATGAAATTTTTTTCGTCGGTTTTTTTGTTAAATGATTTTCTCTCAATTTGTCATTCCGTAGGAATCTAGACATCGTATAAGATATTCTAATGGAAAGATGCTAACCGAGATTCCTTCGGAATGACAATCATAATGTTAAATTTCAAGGATATTTAAAGAAATTGAAGTCTTAGAAGGCTGAAAAAGAATAGTGCTGTTTTTTTATCCGAAAAAGTCAGAAGGTTTATCATTGATTCAATCAATAATTTCTAACATTTTTTAACACCGAAAATTCCTAAAAAATCCGTAATTTTGCACATCGTGATTTTCAGGTAAAGTCACCCCAAATTATGAGTAAATCAACAGAATATATAGAAGTTTACGGCGCACGTGAGCACAATCTTAAAAACATCAATGTAAAAATTCCACGCAACGAATTGGTCGTAATTACGGGGCTTTCGGGAAGCGGAAAATCGTCATTGGCTTTTGATACTATTTTTGCTGAAGGTCAGCGTCGTTATATCGAAACGTTTTCAGCGTATGCGAGACAGTTTTTAGGTGGTTTGGAACGTCCTGATGTTGATAAAATTGAAGGATTGTCACCCGTAATTGCCATTGAACAGAAAACAACCAATAAAAACCCACGTTCAACGGTTGGAACCGTTACAGAATTGTACGATTTTCTTCGTCTTTTGTATGCAAGGGTTTCTGATGCCTATTCGCAGACTACAGGGAAGAAATTGGTAAGTTACACCGAAGAGCAGATTCTTGAAACCATCAAAGAAAATTATAAAGGTGAAAAAATTATGTTGATGGCACCTGTGGTACGTTCCAGAAAAGGGCATTATCACGAACTTTTTGTGCAGATGGCTAAAAAGGGTTACGGTCAGGCAAGAATTGATGGCGAACTGCAGGATATTGAATATGATCTGAAACTAGACCGTTACAAAACCCACGATATCGATATTGTAATCGACCGTTGGATTATTGGCGAAACCGCTTCCGAATCCAGAATGGAAAAATCGTTGCGTACTGCGATGGAAATGGGCGAGGGAATTATCGGAATTCAAAAGTTAGGAAGCACGGAGATTGAATATTTCTCTAAAAATTTGATGGATGCTGAAACCGGTCATTCATTAGCTTTACCGGAACCTAACACGTTTTCTTTCAATTCACCAAAAGGAAGCTGCCCCAATTGTAAAGGGTTGGGAATGATCAAAAAGATCAACACCGATTATTTTGTTGAAAATCCGAAATTATCTATCAATCAGGGAGGTTTGTTGCCTTTGGAAGATATCAAATCTAATAAATGGGTGCTTTCTCAGATCAAAAATATTTTGGAAATTTTCGGTTTGGGACTGTCAACTTCTTTTCAGGATATTCCGGAAGAAGCGTTGGATTATATCTACAACGGTTGTCATAAAGAGTTTAATAAAGATCTTAAATACGCGGGAATTACCAAAAAGATCAAAATCAGTTTTGATGGTTTAATTCCTTTTATGGAAGAAATTATCGAAGAACGAGAATCTTACGAAGCGATTTTGCTGGAAAGACATTTCACCACAGAAGAAACGTGCCCTGAATGTAAAGGAACACGTCTTCAGCCTTCAAGTTTAAGCTTTAAAATCGACGGGAAAAATATTGCTGAGGTTAACGGATTAAGTTTAATTGATTTAAAAGATTGGCTTCACGATGTTAAAGATAAATTTTCTGAGAAAAAATCAATCATTGCTCACGAAATTTTAAAGGAAATCGAAACCAGACTTCAGTTTTTACTGGATGTTGGTTTAGATTATTTAAGTTTAAGCAGAAGTTCGAAAACGCTTTCCGGAGGGGAATCTCAAAGGATTCGTCTGGCAACACAAATTGGTTCTCAATTGGTGAATGTTCTATATATTTTAGACGAACCAAGTATCGGATTGCACCAAAGAGATAATGAAAGGTTGATTAATTCATTAAAAAATCTTCGTGATATCGGAAACTCGGTTTTGGTTGTAGAACACGATAAAGACATGATTTTAGAAGCCGATGAGGTACTGGATATTGGTCCGAGAGCCGGAAAATTCGGTGGAGAAATTCTTTGGCAGGGAAAGCCAAAAGATTTGTTGAAAGCTGATACGATTACCGCTCAATATATTAACGGAAAAAGAAAAATTGCCATTCCTGAAAAAAGAAGGGAAGGAAACGGTAAACATATTATATTAAAAGGCGCGACAGGAAATAATCTTAAAAATGTAACACTTGATGTTCCTTTAGGAAAATTGGTCGTGGTTTCAGGAATTTCAGGAAGCGGAAAATCTTCTTTGATCAACGGAACTTTGTACCCAATCCTGAATAAACATTTTTACAGAGCCGTTCAGGAGCCTTTGCCTTATAAAAAAATCGAAGGTCTTGAGCATATCGATAAAATTGTAGATGTAGACCAAACGCCAATCGGAAGAACACCACGTTCGAATCCTGCAACCTACACAGCGATGTTTACGGACATCAGAAATCTTTTCTCAGAATTGCCTGAAAGTAAAATTCGTGGTTATAAGCCGGGAAGATTTTCTTTCAATGTAAAAGGTGGAAGATGTGAAACTTGTCAAGGTGGCGGTTTGAAGGTTATTGAAATGAATTTCTTGCCGGATGTTTATGTGCATTGTGAAACTTGTAACGGAAAACGTTTCAACCGAGAAACATTAGAAGTTCGCTACAAAGGAAAATCAATTTCTGATGTGTTGGATATGACGATTGATGAAGCGGTAGAATTTTTCCAGCCAATTCCTAAGATTTTTGCGAAAGTGAAAACTTTACAGGATGTTGGTTTGGGATATATTACGTTGGGACAGCAGTCTACCACACTTTCGGGAGGAGAAGCGCAACGTATCAAGTTGGCAACGGAATTATCGAAAAGACAAACCGGAAATACTTTATACATTCTTGATGAACCAACCACCGGACTTCATTTTGAAGACGTAAAAATACTGATGGATGCTATTAATCAGCTGGTAGAATTAGGAAATTCGTTCATCATTATTGAACATAATATGGATGTAATAAAACTGGCCGATCATATTATCGACGTTGGACCAGAAGGTGGTAAATACGGCGGACAAATTGTTGCGCAAGGAACGCCTGAGGAAATTGTGAAGTCGAAGAAGAGTTTGACGGGGAAGTTTTTGAAGAGGGAATTGGAGTAAAAATAGCGTCAGATGAAAACATTAACACAAAAAGATGGACGGAATTCAAAATATCTTGAAATTCAGGAAGATGGAGTGTTTGTAAAGAATAACTTTGCAAAGGAAGTCAATGAATATAAAGTTTATTTTGGAGATATTAATGAGGATGAAACGGTATTTAGAAAGTCGAAAGATTTAGTGCTTATTGCAATCGTTTTGATTATGGTATTTAATTCAATATTATTAACCATTATAATTAATGATCATTACGGATATACTTATCCTTCTGGTATGATTGTTTTTGGTGTAGCAATGTTACCTTCTTTAATTGTAGCAAGTATATGTAATACTGAATTCAGAAGGGAAAATGTAAAAAATATTGGTGCCACCAAACCTTTATCATTTTTATATAGAAAGAAAGATATTCAAGAAGTAGATCTTTTTATTTCAAAAATAAAAGATGCTAAAAAACAGTATTTTTTAAAAGAGTATTATAAGGTTGATAGCATACTTCCTTATCAGGTTCAGATGGGTAGAATTCATTGGTTATATGATAATAGATACATTAACGAGAGTGATGCAAAATTTATTATTGATGAATTAGAAAGTAAAAGAATTATTGAAGGACTTTAAAAACATTAAATTGACTATATAAAAGAATTTGCGAAAGCAGATTCTTTTTTTATTTTCAATAAGATCCAATCCTTAATTTACCTAAAATTCAACTCCCAATATTAAATTTTCAATTATTTTAAAAATTTATTCTGCTGAAAATCAATTATTTAAATTTTAATGTTAACTCAATGTTAACTCAATGTAAATTTAATATGAATTATTTTTAATAACTTTGGTTAAGAGATACAAAAAGAATTTAGTATAATATTTTAAACCAGTTAGTTATGAAAAATAAAATTCAAATATTTGTTGCTTTACTTTTTATTTGTGGTTTTTCAGTGGTAATGAATAATGTAAAAGCACAAACAGCCAATGATAATATGATTGAAGAGATTCAGTTGAGTAAAAGTGAAGCATTCAACGATATCAGGCATAAACTGATGGATAACTTTGATTTTACCAATACCGATTATAAACAGGGAACCGTAAATTCTGTGGTGAAGTTTGATATTGCAAAAAACGGAAAGATTGTAAATGTACATTCTAACGGAGATTGCAAAAGCGTAAGCAAGGAAATTGAAATGGTTTTAAGCGAATTAGATTACAAAGTAGACCGCAAAAAAATGAATGAAAATTTAGTTGCCTACACTTATGTAATGCCTGTGACAGTAGAGATCAACAACAGATAATTTCATAAAATTTTTTTTAAAATAAAACCATGCAATTCTGCGTGGTTTTATTTTTTTATACCATTGTCCGGCTAAGCTTGTCGAAACCTTTAATAAATATAAAAAGTTAATATGTAAATCGTAGAACATTTGATTGTAAAACTGTAATATTTAAGGATAATTTTCGTTTTATATTTAATCCACAACATTAAAACGATATGAAAAATTTAAAGAAACTAACAAAATCAGACTTAAAGTCAGTGTACGGAGGGCAACCAAAGCAATATTGTGTGTATTGTGAAAGATTGAACAAAACAGTTTGCAGTACAGTTCCCATTGCACAATGTCCTTAAAAAATAAGCCACTCAAAATCGAGTGGCTTTTATTTTTATTGCTTAGTTGCTGAAATAAACTGATCCAGGTCGGTCTTCAAATCCTTAGAATTGGCTTTAGTATCAAAATTGATATTATCAATTCGCCATCCGTTATTGGAATTATTGATGAGGTGAATGGTATCAGTCCAAACTTCTTTTGGCGAAACCGATGAATTTTCTAATTGAACTTTTACCGTTGCCATCGATTCTTTAGGATGATTTTGCTCCATGATATTTTGAATTTTATAAGAAGTATAACCTTCATACAAACTCGTAAACAAAGAACCTTCTATCACCATTGGTTTTTCATCAGGATGGGCACTCTTTTTCACTTTTTCAATATCTGCTTTTGACGCATTAAGTGCTTCTTCCAATTTTTGCTTTAAGGTTGGAGAAAAAAGATTACCATCAAAAGGTTTATCATAAAGTACATCACTGGATTTTCCGTAACTGGAGTAGAGCTGCTCTATTTTTTTGGTAATTTCCGCATTGTTGCTTGCTTTAGGCTTCTTTTCACTTTTCAGACAGCTTGTAAACAAGAGGAAAATGCTTAAAAAGAAAAATAATTTTTTCATAAAAGTGTGTTTTTTCATTATTAAAGTTTTGATTTTCAAAATATATGCCAATTTCAGAATATTATTTCTCATCAAAAATTGTCTTTACGAATCATAAAAATGTATACATTTGAGTATAAATAAATTCTTGTGAATCCAATCCTCGACGTTGTTGTCCGTTCCCTTTGCGTGTACCTTTTCATGGTCATTGCTATTCGTTTGTTTGGGAAAAATCAGCTTTCTCAGTTAAACGCAGGAGATGTCGTTTTATTATTATTGATTTCAAACGCGGTTCAGAATGCGATGGTAGGACCGGATACTTCTCTTCAGGGTGGATTGGTGGCTGCATTGGTTCTTTTTGCAGCTAATTTTATTTTGAAAAGGCTCATGTTTTCCAATCGGAAATTCGAAAGTTTTATGGAAGAAGATCCTGTAATTTTAGTACGAGACGGAAAAATTGATGAAAAAGCTTTAAACAAAGTAAAAATTACGAGAGATGAACTGGAGGAAGCGATTCGCGAACATGGAGTAGATGGAATAGAAAATGTAAAGCTTTCGATTTTGGAAGTTGACGGAAATATAAGCGTAATTTCCGAAGATGAGAAAAGTAAGCAAACCCATTATTCCAGAATTAAAAGAAAAAATAAACGAAAATACCTTAGATAGATCATGAATTACGAATTGCGAGAAATGCTTCCCAGTGACGAAGCAAGAGTTTTGGAAATTTTTAAACAGGGAATTGAAGGCGGAATTTCGAGTTTCGAAACAACAGTTCCTACCGCAGAAGCCTGGAATATGGAATATTACAACGATTGCCGCTGGGTTTTGGAGAATGAAACCAATGAGGTTATTGGCTGGTGTGCTTTGAAACCGATCAGTAAAAGAGAGAGTTTCAAAGGAGTTGCCGAAGTGAGCATTTATCTGGACAATAATCATCAGGGGTTAGGTCTAGGTTCTATTTTGCTTAAAAAGCTGATTTTGGATAGCGAGAACCACGGATTCTGGACTTTACAGACCAATCTCTTCCCCGAAAATGTGAGTGCTTTGAAATTTCATCAGAAAAATGGTTTCCGAACGGTTGGCGTTAGAAAAAAATTAGCAAAACTCAACGGAGAATGGAAAGATGTCGTGATGCTGGAAAAGAGAAGCGAGGCGATTGATTAATTTTGCTAGATGCTAGATGCTAGATGCTAGATGCTAGATGCTAGATGCTAGATGCTAGATGCCAGATGCCAGATGCCAGATGCTGGATTTGAGATCAGAAATTTTTCAAAAAAAATTAGGATGTGCGAAATTTAAAATTTAATTTTCTCTAAAACTCTAAAACTCTAAAACTCTAAAACTCTAAAACTCTAAAACTCTAAAACTCTAAAACTCTAAAACTCTAAAACTCTAAAACTCTAAAACTCTAAAACTCTAAAACTCTAAAACTCTAAAACCCATTTTGGCATTAACATTGATATTTTTCAAGACGAAATTTGAAAAAATAGAAAAAAATGAAAGGTTTGATTAAAATGTTAGGAATTTCTACCATTATATTGATGCTAATTTCATGCGTTGTTCATGAACATCACGGAAGAAGAGGAAGACCTCCGGGGCATGCGAGGAAAGTGTATATCTACGAAAAGAAAGGACCTGGTCACGGTCATGGGCACCATAGGGGACGAGGACACAGACACCACAGATGATCCATTGAGAAAAAATACAAAAGCACTGAAATACTCAGTGCTTTTACTTTTATAAAAAAACAGAAAATTTCATCCTGCTCTAGTTGAATTACATTCTTGATTTCTTAGGATTCAGAAAAGTATTGAAGATCATGACCTCCTGACCAAATTGTTTTTCCACTCTTTCCGCGATGTTTTCCAGTTCGCTCTTTACAAAATCTTCCCTCAGTTCATCATTATCAAAAATCAAAAGAAGATTATAGTTTTTTCCTTCGTCGATATAATCACTGTGTACTTCTGAAAGAATATATTTATTGACATCCATTAAATTTTCTGTCATTAAAACCAATGTTTCATCAATATAATTTTCCCATTCTTCAAGATTATTTTTCGTGCAGTGGAAAGTTATACTCAATACGCTCATATTTTATGAATTTTTAAGATTTTTTGGATAAATTCTACCGCAAAAATCGGCAAATTTTTCGTAAATTAGCCCGTTAATAAAAATACAAAATAAATAATTTTCGGGCTCTCAGCTAAAGCTTTGAAAATCATTATAATAAAATTTGTTTATGCAAAAAGAAGGAGAAAGACTGATTCCTATCAACATTGTTGATGAAATGAAGTCGTCTTATATCGATTATTCGATGTCGGTTATCGTGTCAAGAGCGCTACCAGACGTAAGAGATGGCTTGAAACCCGTTCATAGAAGAGTACTTTACGGTATGTATGGATTAGGGGTTTTTTCTAATAGAAAATATTTAAAATCTGCGAGAATTGTTGGGGATGTTTTGGGTAAATATCACCCGCACGGAGACTCCTCTGTATATGATGCAATGGTGAGAATGGCTCAGGACTGGAGCTTGCGTTATCCTCAGGTAGACGGGCAGGGGAACTTCGGTTCTATGGATGGCGACCCGCCTGCAGCAATGCGTTATACCGAAGCTAGATTGAAAAAGATCTCAGATGAGGTACTTTCAGACTTAGACAAAGAAACGGTAGATTTCCAGAATAACTTTGATGATAGTTTGACAGAACCAACAGTAATGCCTTCAAAAATTCCTAACCTTTTGGTAAACGGAACTTCGGGTATTGCAGTAGGTATGGCAACCAATATGGCTCCGCATAACTTAACGGAAGCGGTAAATGCTATCTGTGCTTATATCGATAATAAAGATATTACGATTGATGAGCTAATGCAGCACATCATCGCGCCGGATTTCCCTACAGGAGGTATTATTTATGGTTATGATGGGGTAAGAGATGCTTTCCACACAGGTAGAGGTAGAGTAGTTCTGAGAGCAAAAGTAGCTTTCGAGGAAATCGGAAACAGAAATGCAATCATTGTTAACGAAATTCCTTATCAGGTAAACAAAGCGGAGATGATCGCAAGAACTGCCGAGCTTGTTAAAGATGATAAAATCCCTGGAATTTACGAAATCAGAGACGAATCCGACAGAAGAGGTCTTCGTATTGTTTATGAATTAAAGAACGATGCGATTCCTAATGTTGTTTTAAACTTATTATATAAATATACGTCGCTTCAGACCTCTTTCAGTGTTAATAATATTGCGTTGGTTCATGGTAGACCGGAGCAATTGAACCTAAAAGACATCATACATCATTTTGTGGAACACAGACATGAAGTCATTGTAAGAAGAACTCAGTACGAGCTTAGAAAAGCGAAAGAAAGAGCTCATATCTTAGAAGGTTTCATGAAAGTGATCGGTACGCAGGATGCGTTGGATAAAGCGATTTCAATTATCCGCCACTCTTCAAATCCACAGGCTGCGAAGGAAGGATTAATTGAAGCTTTCGAGCTTTCTGAAATTCAGGCTCAGGCGATTCTGGATCTTCGTCTTGCTCGTTTAACGGGCATGGAGCTTGATAAGATCCGTGATGAGTACGATGCAATTATGAAAGAAATTGCTGACTTGGAAGATATTTTGGCAAACGAACCAAGAAGATTCCAGATCATTAAGGATGAATTAATTGAAGTAAGAGAAAAATACGGCGACGAAAGAAGAACTGAAATCGACTATTCCGGAGGTGAAATGTCTATTGAAGATATTATCCCGAATGAATCTGTAGTTCTTACGATTTCGCATGCCGGATACGTGAAGAGAACGTTGCTTTCAGAATACAAAATCCAAAGTAGAGGTGGTGTAGGGAATAAAGCGGCGACAACAAGAGATTCCGATTTCCTGGAGTATATCGTTTCTGCGACCAATCACCAGTATATGTTGTTCTTTACGGAAAAAGGCAGATGTTACTGGTTAAGAGTATTTGAAATTCCTGAAGGGTCTAAAACGGCTAAAGGAAGAGCGGTACAGAACTTGATTAATATTGAGCCGGATGATAAGATCAAAGCATACATCAGAACCAATAATTTAAAGGATGCTGAATACGTGAATCAAATGAGTGTGGTAATGGTTACTAAAAACGGTACGATTAAGAAAACATCATTGGAAGCCTATTCAAGACCGAGAGTAAATGGGGTAAATGCAATTGAAATCAGAGATAATGACCAATTGCTAGGTGCTTACTTAACAAACGGAAGCTCACAGATTATGATTGCTACGAAAAACGGTAAATGTATTCGTTTCCCTGAAGAAAAAGTAAGAGAAGTAGGTAGAGGATCTATAGGGGTTCGTGGTATAGCGATGGAAGATAATGACGAGGCTATCGGTATGATCGTGGTGAACGATGTGGAAAATGAAACCGTTCTTGTGGTATCTGAAAAAGGATATGGTAAGAGAACAGCCGTAGAGGACTACAGAATTACCAACCGAGGTGGAAAAGGGGTGATCACCCTGAACATTACCGAAAAAACCGGAAATCTTATCGCAATCCAGAATGTTACAGACGAAGATGGTTTAATGATCATCAATAAATCGGGGGTAGCAATTCGTATGAATATGGATGAGATGAGAGTAATGGGTAGAAATACCCAAGGGGTAAAAATGATCAACCTTAAAAAGAATGACGAAATTGCAGCTATTGCAAAAGTAGAAATGGATAAAGATGTAGAAGAAGATTCTGACGAAAATGGAGAAACAGAAGAAGGAGTTATAGGAACACTATTTGATAACCAGGAAGACAACGACGAGACACCTCAGGCGGAAAACGAAAATCCGGCAGAGGAGACTGAGAATTCTGATTCAGAAGAATAATATTGTACAATTAATATAAAATAGTGATTATGAAAAAGCTAATTTTAAGTTTAGCAATCGTAGCATCAGCTTTCGCTTTCGGACAAAAAGAAGATGTGAACGCTAAACTAACGAGCGCTAACAAAGCAGCAATGGATGCATACAATGCTAAAAACTACGCGGCATCAGCTCCTAAATTTATGGAGGTTTACGATTTGCTTAAAGCAAACGGCCAGGATGATAAGACGTATATGTACTACGCTGGATTGAGTTATGCATTAGCTAACAACAGCGATGCTGCCATCAAAATCTATCAGGATTTAATCAATTCAGGATACACAGGTGTACAGACAACTTATACAGCAAAGGATAAAGCTGGAAATGTTTCTGCTTATGATAAAAAAACTTGGGATTTGTTGAAAAAAAATTCTTCTAAAGACTTTACGGATTTTAAAACTGAGCAAACGCCAAGTGTTGAAGTAGATTTATATGAAACTTTATCGACATTATTGCTCAATGCTAAAAAGAATGATGAAGCGATAGCATTGGTTGAAAAAGGTTTGGCTAAATTCCCTAATAGCACAAAGCTTAAAGAGGTTCAAGGTTCCGCATTGTATGCATCTGGTAATACCGATAAATTTATGCAGAACTTAAAAGAGCAGTTGGCTAAAAATCCTAATGATCCTACCAACTGGTATAATTTAGGAGTTTTACAGGCTAAAGATCCTGCAACGGCAGATGCTGCTATTGAATCTTTTAAAAAAGCGGTTCAACTGAAACCTGACTTTGAAAATGCTTATCAAAATTTAGTGTATACGACGATCGGTGATGATGCTAAAGCTGTTGAAGAGATTAATTCTTTAAGAAAGGCAAAACCGGACGATGCCACTAAGCTTATTGAGGCGAGAAAGGCAAAATTTGAAAAAGCCTTACCATATGCTGAAAGCTGGTATAAGGCTATTCCTACAAGTATAGATGCTGTTTCTACATTAAAAGATATTTACAGCATTACTAAAAATCAAGCAAAAATGGCCGAAATGAAAGCGAAAGAAGCTGAACTTGAAGCAAAACAGCCAGCTAAATAATTTTAACTATTTAGGATTAAATATAAAACCGGAACATTTTTGTTTCGGTTTTTTTTAATCTTTTCTTTCTTTAAATAGGAGTTATTAGCAATGTCTTGCTGAGCTTATGTAAGCATTTTTATTCCATAGGGACGGGCTTTAGCCCGTTTTCAAATTTCTAGGATCTAATTCGACTTTAGTCAAAAAAAATTTTCAAATATTTAAGTGAAACACCTTTGTATAACTTTAAAATAAGTAGTAGTCAAAAAACTTTGAGAACTTTGCGTTAAAATAATTTACACATCAAAAACAGTCAATATTTACCTTAAAATTACCAATGATTATCCTCAAAAATCTCCGTTAAAATTCTCTCTAATTCCGTATCTTTGGGAAAAATTTTTACAAAATGATTGAGTGGAAAACCGCCAAAGAATACGACGATATTACTTATAAAAAATGTAATGGTGTTGCAAGAATTGCTTTCAACAGACCGGAAATTCGTAACGCTTTCAGACCAAAGACGACTTCAGAATTATATGATGCTTTTTATGATGCCTCAGAAGATCCTTCTATCGGGGTTGTTTTGCTTTCAGGAGAAGGGCCAAGTCCGAAAGACGGAGGCTGGGCTTTCTGCAGCGGTGGAGACCAAAAAGCGAGAGGACATCAGGGATATGTAGGGGAAGATGGTAGACACCGTCTGAACATTCTGGAAGTTCAGCGTTTGATTCGTTTCATGCCAAAAGCTGTGATCGCGGTTGTTCCGGGGTGGGCTGTTGGTGGGGGGCATTCTCTTCATGTCGTTTGTGATTTAACATTAGCCAGCAAAGAGCACGCCATTTTCAAGCAAACGGATGCAGACGTGACAAGTTTCGACGGAGGTTACGGATCGGCTTATTTAGCTAAAATGGTGGGACAGAAAAAAGCACGTGAAATTTTCTTTTTAGGAAGAAATTATTCGGCTCAGGAAGCTTTCGAAATGGGAATGGTGAATGCTGTAATTCCTCACGACGAACTGGAAGATACAGCCTATGAGTGGGCTCAGGAAATTTTAGCAAAATCTCCCACTTCTATCAGAATGCTGAAATTCGCCATGAATCTTACAGACGACGGAATGGTAGGGCAGCAGGTTTTTGCAGGGGAAGCTACTCGTTTGGCGTATATGACCGAAGAAGCAAAAGAAGGAAGAAACGCATTCCTTGAAAAAAGAAAACCTGATTTCGGAAAAGATCAGTGGATATCATAATTAGTTGTTAGTTTATGGTTGCTGGTTGATAGAATTTACCGGCAACTATAAACTAACAACCCTCAACAAATATTTATGAAAGATTGGATAAAAGCCGCAAGGCTGAGAACGTTACCGCTTTCCCTAAGCGGAATTATAATGGGAGCATTCATTGCAAAATGGAGGCTTTGGGGAGAAGGTGGAACCTGGGACTGGAAGATCTTTGCATTGGCATTGGTTGTAACTCTGCTGTATCAGGTTTTATCAAACTATGCCAACGATTACGGAGACGGCATAAAAGGAACGGATGCAAAGAGAGCAACAGAAGCTGAAGCGAGGGCAGTGGCATCCGGAAAAATTACGGCAAAACAAATGAAAAACGCCGTGGTTCTTTTCTCTGCTTTATCCCTCTTAGCGACCGTAGCGCTTTTGTATGTTGCTTTTATTCCTGAACACATGAATGAATTTTATATTTTCATCGGGTTAGGCGTAGCAAGTATTTTAGCGGCTATCGGGTATACGGTAGGTAAAAAACCATACGGATACATGGGATTGGGAGATGTTTTCGTATTCATTTTTTTTGGATTGGTTTCTGTTTGCGGAAGCTATTTTCTGTTTACCAAATCGTTCAGCTGGGATATTTTATTACCTGGAACAGCAATTGGGATGATGAGTATGGCGGTACTGAACCTTAATAACATGAGAGATATCGAAAGTGATAAATTATCCGGAAAGAACAGTTTCGCATTAAGAATCGGATTCAAAAATGCAATGATCTACGAAATGATCCTTTTGCAGTTACCTCTGATCTTAATTTTAATATTTTTGGGAATTAACGGTTTTATTCAGACCCAAAACTATTATGTTTTTATTGTGATGATTCTTTTATTTCCATTATCTAAACTGAGAAGAAAGATCATGTCTGTTAAGCAGCCGAAAGAATTAGATCCATTCTTAAAGCAAGTAGGGATCATTACTTTTCTAATGGCGGTTCTTACTGCTTTTGGACTTAATTTTTTTAATTAAAATATTCTGTTAATTAAATCGAATATTTATATTGAGGTCTGTTGCAAAGCTTATCTCTAACATGAGATAAATTTGAAATTAATTGAAGGTAAATTTCCACAGAAATAAATGGATAATAAGAAAATAAAAAATATTAATCGGATATTATCAATTTTTATATTGATTTCTAGTCCGATTTTTATTTATTTTACTTCAATTATTCTTTTAGAGGATGCAGATCCGATGGGGTTTAGGTATTTAATAATTTCTTTATTTAAAAATAACAAAACCAGTAAATTTTATTTTATAATAAATAATATTGGTTCTATTTATACATTCTTGCTTTTAGTTTTATTAATATAAAAATTATGAAAATACAATATTTAGGACAAAACTGTTTTTTGTTCACGTACAAAGACAAAACGATTTTAAGTGATCCTTTTTACAATTACAAAAAGGCAGAGTCAGGGTTTGATATTTCGGCTCAGAAAATCCATTATATCTTGCTGACTCACGCTCACGGAGATCACATTGCAGATGTAGAAGAAGTATTACAGTTTCATCCGGAAGCTACAATTATTGCGGTTCCTGAGGTTTGTGGATATTTCAAAACAGCTAAAAACAGAGACGATGTGAACTTAGGAGGATCGGCAAAAATCGACGATCTTAAGATTTCAATGGTTCCGGCTCACCACACGAGTTCATTCCCAGATGGAAGCTATGGAGGCGTTCCTGTAGGATATATTTTCAGACTTCCTGAAGGTAAAAACCTATACATGGCTGGAGATACCGGTGTGATGGCCGATATGGAGCTGTTTCCAAGGTTATACGGGCATTTAGACCTTTCTATCCTTCCGATCGGTAGCCATTATACAATGTGTCCTAGAAAAGCGGCTTTTGCATCTGCGGAATTATTGAAGACTCCAAAAGTAATCGGATGTCATTTTGATACTTTCCCGGCAATTGAAATCAACCACGAAAGTGCATTGAAGCATTTTGAAGACAAAAATGTAGAACTTGTTTTACCAAAATTAGGCGAGACGTTCGAATTTTAATAAAGTTTGGAAAGGTAATTTGAAAATTAAAATAGAAATGTTGGAAAGTTTAGACATAAAAAAAGATAATCTTCAAATTACCTTACTTCACTTAAAACCAAAAAAAAATGGCAAGCTACCTAAATCACACCGCTACGACCGATTACCTTTGCTGCGTTCCCACCCTGGAGGATTCTCAGGAGCTGGTTGTTTAGGACTTGCCGTTGCAAAGGTAGGAAATAATTATAAACTTCAAAATAAAATTATAGAAAAATTACTCTAAAAATCCTTTATTGAAGCTAAATTGCTGAAATTTAGACCAATAATTTTTCATTTTTTTTATTAAAATTTAAATATGACGAAAAGTCCATCAACATTAGGAATTATACTTTTTATCGCTACAATGATTGTCTTTTTTGTAGTGTACACTTTTTTCTCGGGTATCAACTATTTTGATATTTCATTGAAAGCCAACGCTTTTGTATTGCCGATTTTATATGCGATTACCGCATTTTGGTCAGTAAAATCGTATTGGAACAACCATAAAATGAATTTTAGAGAAGCTTTTAAAAGAGCTTTCGTTCCGATGTTCATTGGGGGAATACTTTCAGTTTTCAGTATTTATTTATTTTTAAATTTTGTAGATACAGATGCTAAAAAGCTTTTAAATTATCAATATGTGACAAGACAAAAAGCAGAATTGGATGCTGAATATACTTCGGCAAAGAAAATTTTAAAACATCAGAAAGATATTGATGAGCTGGAGCAGAAATATAAAGAAGGTCTTCAGAGATTTAATCCTGAAGCAATTAAAGGAAAAGATATGCTTACGGCAAGTCATTTTTCAGGATATTTTGCAGCAATTCTTATATTTTACGTAGTTTTGTCGGTGTTTTTCGGAGCGTTTTTCAGAACGAAAACCATTCATCCCGAATTAACAAATCAAGAATAATTTTTATTAAAAATTAAATGAATTTATCTATAGTTATTCCGTTATTGAACGAAGAAGCCTCTTTGGAAGAGCTTTTTTCAAGGATTGATAATGTTTGTAAATCAAACAGTTTATCCTATGAAATCTGGTTTGTAGATGACGGAAGTACAGATTTATCGTGGAGCATCATTGAAAATCTGAAGGTTCAGCACCCTCAGATTCATGCGATTAAATTCTCAAAAAATTACGGGAAATCTCAGGCGCTTCATGCAGCTTTTGAAAGAACAAACGGCGATGTTATCATTACAATGGATGCTGATTTACAGGATTTTCCAGAAGAAATTCCGGAATTATATGCAATGGTTGTGAATGAAAATTACGACATCGTTTCCGGTTGGAAAAAGAAGCGTTTTGATAATGTCATGACGAAAAATATTCCTTCAAAATTATTCAATGCGGCAGCAAGAAAAGTGTCTGGAGTAGAGTTGAATGATTTCAATTGCGGATTAAAAGCGTACAAAAAACAGGTTGTAAAATCTATTGACGTATATGGAGATATGCACCGATATATTCCTGTTTTGGCGGCTAATGCAGGTTTCAGAAGAATTACGGAAAAAGAAGTTAAGCATCAGGCGAGACCTTACGGAACTTCAAAATTCGGAACCGAAAGATTTATCAGAGGTTTTCTGGATTTGGTAACGCTTTGGTTTGTAAGTCGTTTTGGCGGAAGACCAATGCATTTCTTCGGAGCTGTGGGAACTTTAATGTTTATCGTAGGTTTCCTTTCTGCACTTTGGTTAGGAATTTCAAAATTAATTGATGTTGCAAGAGGAATTTATGGGCATTTAATTACTAATAATCCATGGTTTTATATTGCTTTAACAATGATGATTATGGGAACTTTGCTATTTGTGGCAGGATTTTTAGGAGAAATGATCATTAGAACAAATAGAGAGCATAAGAATTATAATATTGATGAAGTAATTTAATATGGAACAAAAATTACCGAAAATATATTCGAAACAGGCAATTTTAGGTTTTTCTATATTTTTCTCAACTCTTTTTGGAGGAGTTTTATTATACAAAAATTTAATTGAAGCGAAAAGAAAGACCGAAGCATATACGGTTTTAGGTGTTTCTATTCTGTTGACAATCATTGCAATAATTCTCGGAGCAATTCAGGAAAATCCTAAAAGCTCTTATGCATATTTATGTGGTTTGATTGGAGGATGTATTCTTGCCTATTATTTTTTTCCAAAATACTTTCCCAATGAAGAACAATATGAAAAGAAACCTATTTGGATTCCTTTGATTATCGGAATAGCAATAACATTAGTTTTTGTCGTTCTTATGATATCGGCTTTATCACTTGAAAATAGTTAAAGAAATGTATTAAATCATTTAAATGAATAAAAAAAGTTGTTTGAACTGCGGTCATTCAATTTCCGATGAGTATTGCTCTCATTGCGGACAGAAATCGGACACAGCAAGAATAACTCCACATTCATTGATCAAAAATGATATTCTCGGATCGATTTGGCATGTAGAAACCAAATTTTTCCAAACTTTAAACGATATTTTATTCAGGCCCGGAAAAACGGCAATGGATTATATTTCAGGAAAAAGAATCAGATACAACAATTTTATATCGTTGTTACTGATTCTTTTTAGTTTTAATCTAATTACGTATCATTTCTACGAAAAATATTCACCTGCGCAGATTCTTACCGATGATGTTGTGGAGATGAAAGATTTTTTCTCACGATATTCAAAAACCATTTTATTTGTAATCATTCCGATACTTGCGGTCAATGCTTATTTTTTATTTAAAAGAATAAAATTGAATATAGCCGAGCATTTTATCATCGGAACAGTGAGTCTTTTAGGAATTTTAATCTTATTTTTGTTGGATGATATTGTTAGTCTTATCGGTTTGTGGAAACCGGTTTCAAAGATTTTCGATTTCATCGACAAAATTATATTCGGTCTTTCTATTCTTTTCCCGGCAATTACTTATTGGAATGCTTTTAAAAATTCATACTCAAAACCAGGTTTACTATGGCGAGTATTGGTTTTTTATGGATTAATAGGAATAGAAATTATGATCATAAGTTTAATTTTATATGAAATATTTTAAATTAAATATGAAAAATATATTTTACACATTCATGTTGGTGGCAGTTGTTTCGTGCGGAAAAATCTCTCCGGAAGGGAAAGAGATCGAAACGAAAGATGTTGATGTTTCCGAATTTGTGAATCTTGATCTGAATGGAAAATTCAGAGTATTTTATGCAAGAGGTCCGAAAAACTTTGTTCAGATAGAAACGTATCCGAATATTGCTGATAATCTTGATGTTGACGTAAAAGATAAAACGCTTTCCATCAAAGAAAAACGCGGAACAAAAGGCGTTGATTTTTATAATGTAACGATTTATTCAAAATATAATCTTGAGAAAGTAGCGATTTCTGATTCTGTAGAAATGAATATTTCGAGCGAAATTAAGACCGATAATTTTAGGCTTAATTTAAAAAATAACGCTACATTTATGGGTTCGGTAAACACAAGAAGAGCAGAAGTTGAAATGCTGAACCGAAGCAGAGCTAACTTTTTAGGTCAAACAAAAGAAGCCGTGATAAAGATCTCTGATACAGCAAGTTTGATCTCTCCTTATTGGAAAATTGAAAAGCTGAAAATCGATTCTAAAAATGGAAATTACGCAGAAGTAAACGTAAAAGATTCATTAAAAGGACATATTCAGAATACCGCGAAATTTGTTTATTATAATGACCCAATTCGTGCTTTTAAGATAGATAAAGATACGAGGGTAGAGAATAAGAAATTAGATTAATAATTGGAAGAGAAAAAATATACGGCGAGTAGTATTCAAACTTTGGAAGGAATGGAGCATGTAAGACTTCGTCCTCAACTATATTTTGAAGATTGTTTTAAAGAAAACAATTTAAACTCTCTTGTATTTGGATCTTTATGTCATGCAATTGACGAATGTTTTGATAATAATTGTGATGAAATTTTCGTTTATGCGAGTGGAAATTCATTGAAAATAAAATATAATGCAGGAATGTCTTTGGAAAATTTTTGGGATTTAACTAAAGCCGAATGTATTATGACAAAAATCGGAGCTTGTAGCAACGAAAAAAAGCATTTGGAAGTTGGTGATGAATTCTGTCGAGTTGGAATGGCAACAATTAATGCAGTTTCAGATAAATGTGAATTAGAAACAAGTTGGAAGAAACAAAGAGGTCATTTTATTTTTGAAAAAGGAAAAACCGTTTTTAAAGAAACTTCTACAACTGATATTTCAGAAGAATGTACAATGATTAGCTTTGAAATTAACAAAGAAATTTTTGGGAATTCTGTTTTTGAATTAAATGATTTGCAATTGAAAATAAATTCATTAAAAGAAAAATTACCCAATTTAAAAATTGAACTTAGTAGATTATAATTAAACAATTATCATTCTGAATCAAGCAAAGTATAATGAAGAATCTCTTAAGTAATGATTCTTTATTCATGGAAATGATAAAACAAATAAATTAAAACTGGAACTTTACAAACTATAGAACAAAATAAAAATATGTCAACATTAGAAAAAGCGAAGCTTTGGTTAAGCGATACATTCGATAAGGAAACAAGAGATGCTGTTCAGTCATTAATTGACAGCAATTCTCCTGATTTGGAAGACTCTTTTTACAGAGAGCTTGAATTCGGAACAGGAGGGATGAGAGGAATTATGGGTGTAGGTACCAATCGTTTAAATAAGTATACGTTAGGTCAAGCTACACAGGGACTTGCGAATTATATGTTAAAGCAGTTTCAAGGAGAGGAAATCAGTGTGGCAATTGCTTATGATGTTAGAAATAATTCAAGAGAATTCGGAAAATTGGTGGCTGATGTTTTAACAGCAAACGGGATTAAAGTATTGCTTTTCAAGGATCACAGACCGACTCCGGAATTGTCTTTCACCGTTCGTGATAAAAAATGTAATGGAGGAATTGTGTTGACAGCTTCTCACAATCCGCCTGAATACAACGGTTACAAAGTATATTGGAATGACGGAGCGCAAATTGTTCCGCCACATGATGAAGCGATCATTAACGAAGTATATTCTACGAAATTTGAAGATATTAAATTTGACGGAAATGATGATTTAATCGAATGGATCGGAGAGGAGCAGGATGAAGTGTACATCGATGCCTGTATCGAGAATTCTACGTATCAGAATGTTGGAAAAGAAAATTTAAATATCGTTTTCACATCGATTCACGGAACAACGTATACAACAGTTCCTCAAGCGCTGAAAAAAGCTGGTTTCAAGAAAATTGATTTGGTTACGGAACAAATGATTCCTAGCGGAAATTTCCCAACCGTTGATTCTCCGAACCCGGAAGAGCCGGCAGCGTTGGAAATGGCGATGGATTTAGCAAAAATTACCAATGCCGACATCGTTATCGGAACCGATCCGGATGGTGATAGGTTAGGAATTGCAGTAAGAAATTTAGATGGAGAAATTCAGTTATTGAATGGAAACCAGACAAATACCATTCTGACCTATTATATTTTAAATGAATGGAGAAAGCTTGATAAAATTACAGGAAAAGAATTCATCGGTTCTACCATCGTGACTTCAGATATTTTCTTTGATATCGCTCAGAAATTCGGGGTTGACTGTAAAGTAGGGTTAACGGGTTTCAAATGGATCGGAAAAATGATCCGCGATTTTGAAGGAAGAGAAAAATTCGTTTGTGGAGGCGAAGAAAGCTTCGGATTTATGACGGGAGATTTCGTTCGTGATAAAGATTCTTGCGGAAGTATTCTTTTAGCTTGTGAAATCGCTGCATGGTGTAAGGCTAACGGAAGAACAATGTACCAATATCTGATTGAAATTTATCAGGAAACCGGAATGTATTACGAAGGTTTGGTGAATTTAGTAAGAAAAGGGAGAGACGGGGCAGAAGAAATTCAGAATATGATGAAGAATTTCCGTGAAAATCCTCCGAAAGAATTGGCTGGTTCATTGGTTGAAGAAGTGAAGGACTTCAAAGAACAGACTAATTTCATCGTTTCAAGAGGAGAAAAAGAAGTGATGAATGACATTCCAAAATCGAATGTTCTGATTTATTATACTCAGGACGGAACAAAAGTTTGTGTAAGACCCTCTGGAACAGAACCTAAGATTAAATTTTATATTTCTGTAAAAGATGCAATTACTTCTGAAGCAGATTTCAGAGATAAATTGAAATCTCTGGAGGAGAAGATGAATCAGGTTAAAACAGACTTACAATTGACTTAAATTAAATGCAACAATGCAGCAGTCTAGTAATGTACAAATTATTGCTAAATTGTTACATTATTACATTGTTACATTATTACATTGTTACATTAGTACATTTTTACATTAGTACATTTTTACATTAGTACATTGTTACATTAGTACATTGTTACATTAGTACATTGTTAGGTTAGGTTATTACATTAAAATAATTAAATAAAAATAAAGTGAAAGTTTCAAAATTAGCGGCGAACCTGATTGGTTCTGAAATTGTAAAAATTGGTAATGAAGTAAATGATTTAAAGGCAAAAGGAGCGGAGATCGCAAATCTTACGATTGGTGATTTAAATTCTAATATTTATCCGATTCCTGCAAAATTGAAGGAGGAAATTCAAAAGGCTTATCAGAATAATCTGACAAATTATCCGCCTGCTAACGGGCTTTTATCTTTAAGAAAGGAAGTTTCTAAAGACTTGAAAACAAGATGGAATTTAGATTATTCTCCAAACGATATTTTAATCACAGCAGGTTCAAGACCATTAATTTATGCTGTTTACAAAACAATTGTTGACGAAGGTGATAAAGTAGTATATCCTACACCGTCATGGAATAACAACCATTACGCTTACCTTACTTCAGCGGATGCTATTGAAGTAAAAACAACTCCGGAAAACAACTTCCTTCCGACTGCTGATGATTTAAGACCTCATTTGTCAGGAGCTGTTTTGGTAGCGCTTTGTTCGCCATTGAACCCAACGGGGACTATGTTCACAAAAGAACAGCTTTCCGAAATCTGCGAATTGATTTTAGAAGAAAATAAAAAAAGAGGCGAAGACGAAAAGCCATTGTACTTAATGTACGATCAAATCTATTCTAACCTTACTTTCGGAGCAGAGCACGTAGACCCGGTTTCTCTTTTCCCTGAAATGAGAGCATATACAATTTACATCGACGGTATCTCGAAATGCCTTGCAGCAACGGGAGTTAGAGTAGGTTGGGGATTTGGTCCGGCTCATATTTTAGATAAAATGAAGGCTCTTTTAACGCACGTTGGAGCTTGGGCTCCAAAACCAGAACAGGAAGCTACTGCAAAATATTACGAAAATCCTGAGGAAGTAAATGCTTTCGTTGATGATTTCAAAAATAAATTAGAAGCGAGCTTAAAAGTTCTTCACGGAGGAATTCAGGATTTGAAAGGAAAAGGTCTTGCGGTTGACAGCATTGAACCAATGGGAGCACTTTACCTGACAATTAAATTAGATTATATCGGAACAACAAAACCCGACGGAGCAGTTATCGAAAATTCTTCTGATTTGGTATTCTATTTAATCAACGAAGCAGGTGTTGCTTTGGTTCCTTTCTCAGCTTTCGGAGAAGAAAAATCTGAGCCTTGGTTCAGAGCTTCTGTAGGAGGCTTGGCGACGGAAGAAATCGCTGGAATGATGCCGAAATTGGAAAAGGCATTAAATAATTTAAAATAATTAAAAAAAATATTTTAACTTTAACGCGTTGATTCTTAGTATAGGAATCAACGCTTTTTATTATCTATAAAAATTAATAACAATTAATAATAACACAAATGATTAACGAAGAAAATGAATTCGACCCAGGATTGGGGAAAAAAGAACAAGTAGAATCGCAAGATAATTCAATTACCGATGAATTTGTGGAAAGTTCTGAAACACTGGATTCTCCACAACAAGCACAGCCTGTGTCATCTTCAATTCCTGAAACAACTTCGCCTTCAGCAGATAAAAAGAAGAAGAATCCTTATAAAATTGCTTTCTTTAGCTTAGGAAGTGTAATCATATTGGGAGCGGCTTCTATTTTTGGATATAAGTATTATAAAGATCATCAATCTGTACCAGTGGTAGAAAATGCCTGCTTAGATACTGATACAAAAATTTATGATGCTTACAAAGATGCTGTGGTAATGGTAAAGCATACATATGGCTATTTTGCAAAAATCAAAGGAAAAGAAATTCAGCTGAACGTTCCTGAGGCAACTGTAGAAATAGTCTATGGAACGGCGTTTTTCGTAGATAAGAAAGGAAATATGATTTCCAACAGTCATGTTTTGGAACCTTGGAAATCTGATGATGTATCGGAACAAATAGCGACTAATTCAGGAAATTTTAAACGAAAAATTGCTTCTATTCTTACAAATGATATTTCAGCAGATGGCTTTGAAACATTTATTTTAAGCAATTGGAATAGTGCTTCTGCAGATTATCGTGAAGGTGATGAAGGTGGATATGAAAATGAATCTGGCGGAGAAGAATTTATAAATTCCGAATCTGGAGCAATTGATTCTGCAACAGCAGTGGCAGATCTTGCGGCATCTATTCCTCATAAAGACTATGTCTCAGAAGATGATATCGAAGTATATGTAAAAACTATTGATATTTCAGTAGCTCTTCACGATTCTAATGATGAGTGGTTGATATGTGATATCGTAAAAATATCCGACGATGCATCGGTTGATTTAGGTGTTTTACAACTTTCGGACAAAGAAACTCCGAATACTGTTACGAATATTATCGATTTAAATAATTCTATTACAGACGATAAATCTTTACATCCTGGAGAAAAAGCTGTAATGATCGGCTATCCGTTGGGTGAAAATTTGGCACAAACAAACTCTGGAGTTAAGGTGCAGCTTTATGATGGGCAAATCAGTAAGGAGACTGATGGTAATAAAATTCAATACAGCGTAACTTCTACGCATGGTGCAAGTGGTGCTCCCGTTTTTAATAATTGTGGACAGTTAATTGCTGTTAATTTCAGTGGATTAGATCAGGTTCAAGGTTTTAACTTTGGGATGGTTGCTAAACAAATTAAATCCGTTTATTCTTACTAAATGTATTTTTCCTTTTTTATTAATTCTATACTTCGTAATCAAAAAGTATAGAATTAATTATTAAAGTTGTTTAAACTTTTTTTACCACAAAAGAAACAAAAAATTTTAACACTTTAGTTATTTTAAGTTTAATATTTAAATAAAAAAGATCACATAAGTTAAAAAAAATCTTTGATTTTTTCTCTTTATAGACTTTTGAAATACTTTAAATAAATCCAATAAGGTCTTTTGCTTCTTTTGCGGTTAAATTTAAAATTAGTTTAAACAAACTTATTCTTAAAAAATATCATTCAAACAAACATAATATGAGAAAAATTGTAACGATGCTTGCAACGCTGATTTTTAGTGCTGCATTTGCTCAGATTCCTACATTAGAAATTGTAAACCAGAGAACTCATCCTGTTATTTTACAAAATGCAAAATTTGAAACCAAAATTCTTGGAAATCTTGCAACAACTACCGCAACCTATACTTTTTATAACCCCAGTGATAGGATTTTGGAAGGAACGCTTACTTTTCCGCTTCCTGATGGAGTAAGTGTAAGTGGCTATGCTTTAGATATTAATGGTAAAATGCGAAAAGCAGTTCCTGTTCCTAAAGAAAGAGCAAAGGAAGTTTTTGAAAGTGTAGAAAAAAGAAATATTGATCCCGGAATTATAGAAAAAATACAGGGAAATAATTTCAGAACAAGAATTTATCCTCTGCCGGTAAAAGGAAGCCGAACAATAGAAATTACTTATCATCAGGAACTTAAAAATTTAAAATCGGAGTATCAATACTTCTTAAGTTTTGCAAATGCTACTAAAATTCCAAAGTTTGAATTGAAGGTTTTAATAAATGATAACACTTCGGTTCCTAAGATCATTGAAAATCCGGATGGTAGTTTTTCATTCCAAAAATCGGGAAATCAATGGGTAGCTGAAATATCGAAAGATAATTTTTCTCCAAATGAAAATTTAAAAATCGATATTCCAAAAAATAAAGCGACTTCGAATGTCTTATTTCAAAAAGCTTCAGATGGAAAAGCCTATTTTGCTGCAAATATTCCCTCTGATTTTCCTGTGGCAGACAAACCTAATTCTCAGAAGATTGCGATTATTTGGGACAATTCATTCAGTGGATCAAAAAGAAACATCAATAAAGAGATAGAATTTCTTAACGCTTATTTTGCTGATAATAAGAATGTTTCGGTAACTCTCGTGGCATTAAATAATACATTAGAAAAATCAGAGGACTTTACAATAAGTGAAGGAGATTGGTCTGCCTTGAAAAATAAAATTGTAAGCTTAAAGTATGACGGAGGAACCGACTTTGGGGTGTTAAAAGATCTCAATAATGTGGAGGAATATCTTCTTTTTTCAGATGGCATTTCGAATTTTGGAGATTTGAAAACAAAATTTAAGAAACCTGTAAACAGTGTTTCGAGTACGCCAACTTCAGATTTTACTTTACTGAAGCTTTTATCAGGGCAATCGGGAGGAAATTTTATTAACCTTAATGAGCTTGATGCAGCAGCAGCCTTAAAAACATATAAAAAACAGGTTGTCAAATTTTTAGGATTTAAAGAAAATCCAAATATACAGGAGATGTTTCCAAGCATTGGATCTGTGGTAAATGAGCCAATTAATATTTTCGGAATTTCTTCGGGAAATGTAGGAAAACTGACTGCCGTTTTTACCGTAGGAAATCAAAAATATGAAGTTCCTGTAGATTTTAGTACTGGCTCATCAGCTGAAAATTGGCAAATTGCTCAGTTTTGGGCGCAAAGAAAAATTGATGAGTTAGAATTGAATTCTACCCAAAACAGAGATGAAATCCGAAATATTAGTGAACAATTTGGCGTTGTAAGTAAAAACACAAGTTTGATTGTTTTAGAAGATGTAGATGATTATGTACGTTATCATATCAATCCTCCGCAAGAATTACAGGCAGATTATAATAAAATTATTTCTGCAAATAAGAGAAATGTTCTTGAGCAACGTAGAAATCTATTATCAAAGGCTTTTGATAAAACTAAGGAATTGAAAAACTGGTGGAATACAGAATTTAAGCCTTCAGAAAAAAAACAATATCCTACAATAAGCAACCAATCGGCAACGGAAATGATTAGAAATACACAATCACCGGCGTCTGAAGAGTATAGCCCAACTAAAGCCAAGATGGCTTATGCTGAAGAATCTTATATCGATATGAAGCATTCTACTCCCAACGGGAAAATAACTTTGGTAGATGTGGAAAGTAATGCAGAATACATGAAAGACTTTCAAAATTTACAATCGGCAGATCAAGTCTATTCAAAGTATCTTCAAAATCGTTCCAAGTACGAAAAATTGCCTTCTTATTACTTTGATATTTCAAAACTGCTGTTCAAAAAGGGAGATAAGATGCTTTCTTTAAAGGTATTAAGCACATTGGCAGAACTCGATCTGGAAAATGAAGAATTGTATAAAACAATCATGTATCTTCTGAAACAAAGAGGTCATTATGATAAAGAACTTTGGATCACGCAGAAAATTCTTGAATGGAGACCTTTCGATGCACAAAGTCATAGAGATTATGCATTAGCATTACTGGACAATAAAAGACCTCAGGAAGCATTAAATATATATAAATCTTTGCTTTATCAGGAATTCACAGATGAAATTTCGGTTCGTGATAACGGAATTGAAGAAATTTTAATCATGGAGATCAATAATATTTTAACACTTAGTAAAAATGTTGATGCTACTAAAATCGATGATCGTTTAAAGACTGAGCTTCCGGTTGATATTCGTGTAGTCATCAATTGGAACAAAGATAATACAGATATCGATCTTTGGGTAACAGATCCTACGGGTGAAGATTGTTCGTATTCTCACAGATCTACCCAGATAGGAGGAAGAATTAGTAATGATTTTACTCAAGGTTTTGGACCTGAGCAATTTTTATTGAAAAAGGCGGTAAAAGGAAAATATAAGATTAAAACCAATTTCTTTGGAGAAAGGCAGAATATTCTTTCGGGGCCAACCACTATTATGGCAGAAGTTTATCTTTATTATTCAAGTGGTAGACAAGAGCGAAAGATTGCTGTTTTTCAAAGTCAAAAAGAAAATAAGGGAGAAAGTGACAGCAAAATTCTCATCGGAGAATTTGATTTTTAGAATACAATATTAATAGCCGGGATTTATCGAGGGCACTGAAAAAGTAAACTTCATTAAAAAAAATAAGCAAAACTTTAAAAGTTTTGCTTATTTTTTTATCTTCAATGTAAATTTCAATAGCAAAGCAAATGTTAATACAGCAAGAAAAACTTCCGTTGAGTGCCTATTCCGGTTTGTATGATTTAATTGTACCGAAGGAAAACCTTCTTAGAAAAATTAATGAGCTGATTGATTTTTCTTTCATCTATGATGAGCTTTTGAGCAAATACTGCTTAAACAATGGTCGCAATGCTGAAAGTCCGGTACGGATGTTTAAATACCTGCTTTTAAAAAGTATTTATACAGTTTCTGATGTAGATGTGGTAGAGCGTTCCCGGTATGATATGTCCTTTAAATATTTCTTGGATATGACTCCGGAAGAAGATGTAATCAATCCCAGTTCCCTTACAAAATTCAGAAAACTGCGTTTGAAAGATAGTGATCTTTTAAGCTTGCTCATTGGTAAAACCGTGAGTATTGCGATTGAAAAAGGCATCATCAAATCCAGATCCATCATTGTAGATGCCACTCACACCTTGTCGATGAGCAATCCTTTTTCAACGATAGAAGTATTGCGGGAGCGCTCAAAACTGCTTCGCAAGACCGTTTATCAGTTTGATGAAGAATTTAAAACTAAAATGCCCTCAAAAAATATTGAAAATGATTTAAACAAAGAATTGGATTATTGCAGAGAACTCGAAAAACGCATTGAAAACGAAGCTTCTATCAGGGAGATTCCTGCTGTAAAGGAGAAGCTGAATCTTTTGAAGGAAACAGTGAGAGACACCGGGGAGCAGATGGTTTTTTCAAAAGATGCCGACGCTAAAACGGGTCACAAATCGGCTGACAGTTCTTTTTTCGGATACAAAACGCACTTGGCGATGAGCGAAGAGCGGATTATTACGGCGGCCGTGGTAACTTCGGGAGAAAAAGGCGACGGCCCGGAACTGCCAAAATTACTGCAGATGAGCCAGGACAACGGGATGGAGGTAGATGCCATCATTGGTGACGCTGCTTACAGCGGAAAAGAAAATCTGAAAATTGCGGGCGAACAAAATATTAAAATAGTAGCCAGACTTAATCCTTCCATCACCCAGGGTTTTCGAAAAGATGAAGACCGTTTTGATTACAATAAAGATGCCGACCGTTTTGTGTGTCCTGCAGGGCATTTGGCGATTCGCAAAGCTCGTGGCGGGAAGAAACACGTAGGCGGAAATCAAGTGGATACCTATTATTTTGATATTGAAAAATGCAAGGTTTGCCCATTAAAAGAAGGATGTTATAAAGAAGGAGCAAAATCTAAAACTTATTCGGTTTCCATAAAATCAGACTTACATAAGGAGCAAATGATTTTTCAGGAAAGCGATTATTACAAAGAAAAATCGAAACACCGCTATAAAATCGAAGCCAAAAACAGCGAGCTTAAAAACGTACACGGCTACGACAGGGCGATTGCAAATGGTATTGAAAATATGCAAATGCAGGGTGCAATGGCTATTTTCACTGTCAATTTGAAGAGAATCCTGAAATTAATATAGAGAAATCGATCTATACTCCGTCTTTTATAAACATCGCAGGCGTGGCGCAATATCAATCCCGTTAAACCTCAAAAATTTGATACTGAAAAAAAGAAAAAAAGCTTATTACGAAGGTTTAATTTTCGTAATAAACTCTTAATTCTAACTCCAAATCAATTGGTAATTCTATATGAACGGGGTTTTTCAGTGCCCTCGATTTATCTCGGTTATTTTTTTGCAGCTATTTCCGCCTTCCACTCCCGCTTTTTTGTCTACACTACGTTACGACAAAAAGAGCTCCGTTCAAGTCGGGCTGTAAACGGTTCATATTTTTTAAGACGATTAGGAAATAAAAACGAATTTAAAATTATCAATAGTGATGTTTAGAAACCTTTTTATTACTTTTGATTTACTTAAATAACTTCATGTTTTCTTACGTGAAGTATAAAAAACTATAATTATTATTTTTCAATGAAAATTATCGCAGTTATTCCCGCACGTTACGAAGCAAGCCGCTTTCCTGCAAAATTAATGCAGATGTTAGGCGAAAAAACCGTTATTACAACGACCTATCAGAATGTTTTGGAAACAGGTTTATTCGATGAAGTGTTTGTAGCAACTGATTCAGGAATTATTTTCGATGAAATTGTTCGAAACGGCGGAAAAGCAGTGATGACGGGTCAACACGAAACAGGAAGTGACAGAATTGCAGAAGCGGTACAAAATATTGACTGTGACATTGTTATAAACGTTCAGGGTGACGAACCTTTTCTAAAATTAGAACCTTTAAAACAGCTTATTGAAGTTTTCCATAACGATGAAAATCAGGAAATTTCTTTAGCTTCATTAAAAATAAAACTGACTGAAAAAGAGCAGATTGAAAATCCAAACAATGTAAAAGTAATCACGGATAACAACGGTTTTGCCTTGTATTTCAGCCGTTCTGTAATTCCTTTTCACAGAGAAATTTCTTTTGATGTCGAATATTTTAAGCACATTGGTGTATACGCTTTCAGAAAACATGCTTTAATTCAGTTTTCTAAATTGGAAATGAAACCTTTGGAAATTTCAGAAAAAATTGAGTGCATCCGTTATCTGGAATATGGTATGAAAATCAAGCTCATAGAAACCAATTTCATCGGAGTAGGAATTGATACGCCTGAAGATTTAGAAAAAGCAAGGAAATTAATTTAGTCTACCAATATATCAATCTAACAATGTACTAATAATGAGAATTTGGTTATTGTTCCATTGATACATTAGTAAACTGGTACATTGGTATATAAATAAAGCCTTATATTTGAATTTATAAATAAAATTAATGAAGAAGTTACTTTTAGTTTTCGTCCTGATATTTTCACAAACAATTTTTGCGCAGACAGCAAAAGAAATCATAGATAAAAACATCGAATTATCAGGAGGATTAACCAATTGGAAGTTGTTGAATTCAGTATTGCTGCAGGGAAAAGTTATTTTGGGAGTTAAAGATGAATATCCTATTAAAATCTATCAGCAGCGCCCGAATCTTACAAAAACTGTTATTACCATCAGCGGAAAAGATACGGCTATTGAAGGGTATGATGGTACGAAAGGATATGCCATGAATTATGCAACCAATAAACTTCAGGAATATGCTGAATATATACCGGAAAGTTTTGATAATGATTTTATCGATTGGGAAAATAAAGGTTTTGATGCCCAGTATTTAGGGAAAGAGAAGGTAGGAGATATTTACTGTCATAAAGTTGAATTAACGAAAAATGTAAACAAAAACATGTACTATTTTGATACAAAAACGTATATGCTTTTGAAGGAAGTTAAAAAAGATGAAACCTTAGTATATTACGATTATAAAAAAGTAGGAAATTTACTGATGCCTTTCAGAATCGAATCTTCAAATCCTAAAAAAGACGGAGATTACGTTATGCTTTTGAATAAAGTAGATATCAACAAAGTTTTTCCAACGAATATTTTTAAATTTTAATTAAATAATTGCAGAAAATCTGCTTCTAAATAATCTTAAAAAATGAAAAAGATTTTTTTACTGATGCTTTCTTTTGTAGCATTTTTACAAAGTTGCATGAATCAGAAAAGTGAAGTTTCTAAAGCTAAAACCAACGAACTTATGGGAAAATCAATATACGATTTCAAAGTGGAAAGCCTTGACGGAAAGGAAATTGACTTTGCAGATTTTAAAGGAAAGAAAATCCTTATTGTAAACACGGCTTCAGAATGTGGATTTACTCCGCAATATGCTGATCTTGAAAAGGTTTCTGAAGAATATAAAGATAAAGTGGTTGTCGTAGGTTTTCCTGCCAATAATTTTGGCGGACAGGAGCCGGGAACAAATACTGAAATCGGTGCTTTTTGCCAAAAAAATTATGGAGTAACTTTCCCTTTAGCGGCTAAAGTTTCCGTGAAAGGCGATGATACTGCCCCAATCTTTAAATATTTAACTGAAAAAGATCTAAATGGAGTAAAAAATACAACCATTCTATGGAATTTTACAAAATTCTTAGTTGATGAAAACGGAAAATTAATCGATTCTTTTGTAAGCACAACGAAGCCTACGAGCGACTCTATCACTAAGTACTTTAAATAATAACTAATAATGTAATAATGTATCAGTGTAACAATTTACCAGTCTAATAATTGTTCGATTGCTACATTGTTACATTGCTACATTATTACATTGCTACATTATTACATTAACTCACTGCTTTTCTCTGCAAAACAAAAAATATTTCCCAACTTAATACTGGAATATCCATTACTTTTAATTTTTGAAGAATTAATCATTGCTTTGGCTAAAACATCGGTTGGTAAAGGCTTTTGACTTTCCAGTAAGCCTAATTTATTCGCGAATTTTATAATTCGGCTTCCTAAAACTTCTCCGGTTCTGTCAGAGTCTTTTCTTTCCAGCATTCCAGGTTTAAAAATGGTAATTTTGTTAAAATGTAACTGTTTTACAGCCTCTTCCAGCTCACCTTTCATTTTAGAATAAAAAATTCTTGACTTCGGATCTGCTCCATAAGCAGAGACCAAAATATAATCTTCCACTTCATTTGCTTTGGCAGCTTTTGCAAATTCGTATTGATAATCGTAATCAACCTTTCTTTGAGCTTCCTTACTTCCTGCAGTTTTTAATGTTGTTCCGAGGCATGAAAAAGCGACATCACCTTTTACTTTATTTTTCCACTCGTCAGGATTTTCAAAACTTACGATATGAGTTTTCAATTTATCATTTTGAATATCAACAGGTTTTCGCACAAAAATATGAACTTCTTCAAAATCTTTATCGTGAAGTAACTGATTGACCAAATCTTTTCCTGTAGCGCCTGTAGCACCGATGACGAGAGCTTTCATACTTTTATTAATTTATGGTGATGGTATTTTCCTTCTTAAATTTACTAAATTTGAAGTAAAGTAAAAAATATTACGTATTACCAATTACTCAGACCTATTTAAGATATGGATGCCAACGAAATTTTAGATTATTGTCTTTCAAAAAAAGGAGTTACAGAAAGTTTTCCTTTTGATAACGAAACGCTTGTGATGAAAGTCGGAACGAAAATGTTTTTATTAATGGCTCTGGAAAAACAGCCTTTATCAATTAATGTAAAGACTGATCCTGAATGGAGTGCAGAGCTTCGTGAGCAATATCCGCAAATTACAGGTGCTTTCCACATGAATAAAACACACTGGAATTCGGTAATGGCAGACGGTTTAAAAAGAGATTTGATATTTAAATTAATAGATCAGTCGTATGAATTGGTTTTTAAGTCATTAACGAAAAAAGCACAAAGTGAAATTAATGATGCTGTATAATCTTAGGCATTAATTTTGTTAATTGATTCTCAAAAATAATTTTAATATAAATTCAAAAACAAATGAAAAAGAATCTTTTATTACTGATGACCTCAGGTGTGATATTATTGAGCTGTAATACACACGATAAAAAAGCTGCGGCTGAAAATACTCAGGCGAACACAGAAAAGCCAATTTCTACAGATAGTGCCAACAATTCTGAAAACTTAAAACTGGAATTTACAGGTTCGGAAAAATTTAGCATTAAAAATCCTAAGCTTAAAGTAAGTTTATATGCTCATGATCCGCTTTTAGCAGATGCTCCGGCTACTTTGATCACTGAGCAGGAATATGAAGAAACTTCAATTCCGTTTACCATTAATATGCCTGTACCTAAGGATGCTGACAGTAAAATAGATCCTAAAATTAAAGATAGGATAAAATATTATGTTTCAATTGAATGGGATTCAGATGGCAATGGAAAAGCGGGTGAAAAAAGGGATATTTATATCGACCACGACAAAGAATTTCCTAATGTGAAATTAAACGGAGAATCTCAGAAAATTTATTTAAAAATATTGAAATAAGTTATACTTGGCTGGAAGATGGGTGTTTTTAATAGGTTCTGTTATAACATCCATCTTCCAGCCTTGAACCATCTTAGAACTGAAACTCTTCAGTTAATCTTTTATCTTCATCCAGTCTTTCGATTAATTTTTCCAGCCCTTCGAATTTTATTTCGTCATGAAGGAAATCTCTGAATTTTACGGTAATGTTTTCATCGTAAATATCTCCGTTAAAATCCAGGATATATACTTCGACAGTTAGTTTTTCTCCGTTTACCGTTGGGTTTGTACCGACGCTTAACATTCCTTTATATTGCTGATCTTTAACGAAAACTTCAACAATATAAGCACCTTTTTTAGGTAAAAGTTTAATTGATTCTGTTTCGATATTGGCGGTAGGATAACCAATTGTTCGTCCGATTTTTTTGCCGTGAACAACCGTTCCGGAAACAGAGTAGGAGTAGCCCAGCATTTCGTTGGCCTCTTTAATATTTCCCGCTAAAAGGGCATTACGAACTTTGGTAGAACTGATATTATTTTCATGAATATTGATGGCTTCCATTTGTTCAACTTCAAAATCTAATTCTTTTGAAAGTTTTTGAAGCAATTCAAAGTTTCCGCTTTTGTTTTTTCCGAAAGAATGGTCATAACCGATAATTAAATATTTAACATTTAGCTTATCAATTAAAATCTGGCGAACAAATTCTTCTCCGGTAAGATTTCTGAATTCTTCATCAAACTCTTTTAAGAACAAATTGTCGATGCCATATTTTTCCATCAGGAATTTCTTCTCTTCCAGCGTATTAAGAAGTTTCAGATTTTCATTGGGATTGAAAACAAATCTCGGATGTGGCCAAAAAGTAAGCACAGCAGTCTCCAAATGGTTTTCAGAACCAATGTTTAATAATTCATCTATAATACTTTTATGCCCAAGATGCACCCCGTCGAACATTCCTAAAGACAATGCTAAAGGCTTCTGAGAAGAGTAATCTGTAAAATTCCTGAAAGCTTTCAAAACGGAAAAAAATTTGATTGCAAATATAAAGCCTTTAAAATTATCTGGTATTATATAATAAGAGTTATTTTCAATAGGATTGATTCAATTTGTTTTTGATTTTAAGTAATCAATAAAATTTGAAGAATATTTTCATACTAAAGTAAGTGAAAATTGCCTGTTATAAAGGAAAATTTTAATTGTTTAAAAAAATGATTGTTTCTCCAATTTCAACATGTAATATTGCTGTCTGCTTCTCGATTTAAAAACACATTTTTGCGAAATTTAACAGGATTTTCATGAATTTTTATCTTAACTAAAAAATATTTAAATTAAATTTTAATCATTAAATATTTTAATTGAGCGGTAAATTATCACATATTTAAATCAGAATGTAAATTATCTTTATTTTATTATTTTGATTACATTTAAATTCATAATCCTTTTGTAAGAAAAAAAAGCATGATAAAAATCTTTTTTTTACCAATTGCGGGTTTATGAAGAATCATTATATTTGCACCAAGAAAAAATTTAGCAATGGCAAACCAAATTAAAGGAAAAATTTCTCAAATTATTGGTCCGGTAATCGACGTAGTTTTTAATGATGTGGAGGCAGTTCCAAGCATTTATGACGCGTTGGAGATTACGAAAGAAAACGGTGAAAAAGTAGTCTTAGAGGTAGAACAACATATTGGTGAAGATACTGTAAGATGTATCGCAATGGATGCAACTGATGGTCTTAAAAGAGGTCAGGATGTAATCGGATACGGAAATCCTATTGTAATGCCGATTGGTGAAGCTGTAAACGGAAGACTTTTCAACGTTGTTGGGGATGCTATCGACGGAATTCAGGAAATTTCTAAGGAAGGTGGTCTTCCAATTCACAGACCAGCTCCAAAATTTGATCAACTTTCAACTTCTGCAGAAGTTTTATTTACAGGTATTAAAGTAATCGACTTAGTTGAGCCTTACGCAAAAGGAGGTAAAATTGGTTTGTTCGGTGGTGCCGGTGTAGGTAAAACAGTATTGATTCAGGAGTTGATTAACAATATTGCAAAAGGACACGGAGGTCTTTCAGTTTTTGCCGGAGTAGGTGAAAGAACGAGAGAAGGAAATGACCTTTTGAGAGAGATGCTAGAATCAGGTATCATCAAGTATGGTGATGATTTTATGCACTCTATGGAAAACGGAGGTTGGGATCTTTCTAAAGTAGACCTAGAGGCTATGAAAGAATCTAAAGCTGCATTCGTTTTCGGACAGATGAATGAGCCTCCTGGTGCAAGAGCGAGAGTAGCACTTTCTGGTCTTACATTAGCTGAGTATTACAGAGATGGAGGTGAAAGCGGACAAGGTAGAGACGTACTTTTCTTCGTAGACAACATCTTCCGTTTTACACAGGCTGGTTCTGAGGTATCTGCACTTTTGGGTCGTATGCCTTCTGCTGTAGGTTACCAACCGACGCTTGCTTCTGAAATGGGTGCGATGCAGGAAAGAATTACTTCAACTAAAAATGGTTCAATTACATCAGTACAGGCGGTTTACGTACCTGCGGATGACTTAACTGACCCAGCTCCTGCAACTACGTTTGCTCACTTGGATGCAACTACGGTACTAGACAGAAAGATTGCTTCATTAGGTATCTATCCAGCGGTAGATCCATTGGCTTCTACGTCAAGAATCTTGGCTCCGGAAATTATCGGTGAAGAACATTATAACTGTGCTCAGAGAGTAAAAGAAATTCTTCAGAGATACAAAGCGCTTCAGGATATCATCGCAATCTTAGGTATGGAAGAACTTTCTGAAGAAGATAAATCAGTAGTTTACCGTGCTAGAAAAGTTCAGAGATTCCTTTCTCAGCCTTTCCACGTTGCAGAACAGTTTACAGGTATCCCGGGATCTTTGGTAGATATCAAAGATACTATCAAAGGATTTACAATGATTATGGATGGTGAATTAGATCACTTACCAGAAGCTGCTTTCAACTTGAAAGGAACCATCGAGGAGGCTATCGAAGCTGGACAAAAAATGTTAGCTGATAACGCATAATAATGCTAATTGCTGATAGCCAATAGCTATTAGCCAAAAAGCCAAAAGCAATTAAAATGAATATAAAAATTTTAACACCAGAATACGTAGTTTTTGAAGGAGAGGTAGACTCTGTTCTTTTGCCTGGAAAAAATGGTGAATTTCACATCATGAAAAACCACGCAGGAATTGTTTCTTCTTTGGTAGGCGGTAAAGTAAAATTATTTGCTCAGTCTGTAGGTGAGGCGTATGCTAAAAACCTTACTAAAGAAGGCGAAAACAACCAGGATTCTATTTTTTCATATATTATCAAAAGCGGTGTTGTAGAATTTAATAATAATAAAGGAATCATCCTTTGTGAATAATTAAATGAAAAGCTAAATATATTTTCAAGAAAGTGTAACTTTGGTTACACTTTTTTTATGCAATGTAGAAATCTGATTTTATGAAGAAAAGTTTAATCATTTTATTTACAATTTTAGGAGTTATCTTCAACGCTCAGCTCATCAAAACCAAAAGAGGAATTGTAAGTCTTGAAGGAATTCATGTGGCAAAAGTCTCTAATAAAGGTAGTATTTATACCTTTATGGATTTGAAAGAAACGCCCATTTATACCATCGAATTTATTGATAAAAGCGTGGTAGATTCGGTAAGAGACAGCTATATAAAACTCAACAGGATCTATAATCAGGAGAAAACACTTGATTTGGATTATATCTCTCCGTCAGCATTTTCGGGAGATGAAAAATCGGCGGTTTATACCTGTATCAAAGGTTTAAAGATCATTGATGAAAGAGGAATTAATGTTAAAAATTTAGATGATCTTTTTAAAGATATACCTAAACGAAAATTGGATACCAAAACCAAAGAAGCGTATACCACAAAAACTAAAATTGATAAACTGAATATTACCGTCAATAATGTCGGCGAAATATTAAGCAATGGTATTCCTGTTGGATATTTTACTAATTTACCGGTAAGCTTCGGATCTGAAGATACAGTGAGTGATAAAACCTTTGTAGACATTGAAATTTACGATGCTAAAAGCAAATTTATCGGAAAATATATAACAACAACCAAACAGATAAAAACAGCCGGAGGAAAGTCTTTTACGCTATTCAGGGAAATGTCGGGAAGAGCTTCTATTTTAAAGTTTCCAACGTATAAAGCCATTGCAGAAAGAATGGCAATTATGGATCCTAATTTTATTAAAATCCAGGAAAAAGTTATTGTTGGAGAAGTGGTAAAAGATGGTGTTCAAAAATAAAACGATCAATAGAAACAGGCTTTAGACCGTTTACAAAGAATAAAGATATTTAATTGGCTTTAGCCAAAGCTTGTAATCAAAAAATCTCCTGAAATTATTTTCAGGAGATTTTTTGTTATTTTTATTTCAATATAAATTCTTCACTTAGTTTGTCTCTAAACACTGCTTCATTAAAATTACAAACTCAAGATCACGCCATTTTCTTTAAGCTGCTGCATCGGTTTTGAAAACCAGAATAATTCAAAATTATCAAAATGTTCTTCAAAACTGGTTTTCAACTGTTGAAGTGTAATTTTTTTAGCATTTTCTGTTGAATTCTCTTCCAGCATTTTAACCAACCATTCTGCTTGTTCCTGATCTAAATCTATAGAAACAATATTGGTCTTTAAATGAAAAGTAAGTCGGGTATACGGATAAGTTGCTTTCTTCTTAGTTTTTACACGATTCTCAGCGATTACATTTTTAGTTAAAAATACAATCTTGGAATTGCCCTTAAACGTAAAATTATCGTCATCCAATAAACAGTCATGAATATAATCAGGATGGATAGTTGTTCTCGGAACTTTAAAATCAAACCATTCCTGAAGCGGAAGTTCAAAATTAATTCCGTGCATATAATTGAACAAGGATTTTTTTAATCCAAAGCTGAATTTTCCATGATCAATCCCTGTTCTGTCCGTAAAATCAATATCGTTATTGGCGAATAAAATATCTTGTTTAACGGGCGTTACGCCAAATTCTTCAGGCGCCATCCCCACAGGCGAATGAGCAGTCATGGCAAACTGATGCCAGAAACCACTTTGCAGAATTCCCATTTCAAATAATTGACGAACCATTTCCAAGGAATCCACCGTTTCCTGAACGGTTTGAGTAGGGTAGCCGTACATCAAATAGGCGTGAACCATAATTCCAGCTTCTGTAAAATTTCGGGTTACTTTCGCCACCTGATCTACAGAAACGCCTTTGTCGATAAGTTTTAATAATCGGTCGCTTGCAACTTCTAATCCTCCGGAAACTGCGACACAGCCTGAAAGTTTTAATAAAAAACAAAGATCTCGCGTAAAACTTTTTTCAAAACGAATATTCGTCCACCAGGTTACAACTAGGTTTCTTCTTAAAATCTCTAATGCAACTTCCCTCATCAAAGCAGGTGGTGCTGCTTCATCCACAAAATGGAAACCCGTTTCTCCCGTTGTTTGGATCAATTCTTCCATTCGGTCTACCAGAATTCTGGCTGAAACGGGTTCATAAATTTTAATATAGTCTAAAGAAATATCGCAAAAAGTACATTTTCCCCAGTAGCAGCCGTGCGCCATGGTCAGTTTATTCCACCTTCCGTCGCTCCACAAACTATGCATCGGATTGGCAATTTCAATCACGGATACATATTTGTCAAGCTGTAAATCCGTATAATCGGGAGTTCCGATATCGGCTTGCTTATAATCGTGCTTTTTAGCATTGTTTTTATAAACAACTTCTTGATTTTCAACAAGGAATGTCCTTTTAAATTGAAGTTCTTCAGCAGAATTGGGGTTGCAGACATTCTCACACAACAGTTCAAGAGGAACTTCTCCGTCGTCTAACGTGATAAAATCAAAAAAATCAAAAACTCTTTTGTCTTTTATAGAACGAAGTTCCGTATTAGGAAATCCTCCGCCCATCGCAGTTTTAATGTGCGGATAATGTTCTTTAATGAATTGCGCACAGCGAAATCCCGAATATAAATTTCCGGGAAAAGGAACGGAAAAGCAAACCAGCTTCGGCTGAACTTTTTCTAGAGTTTCTTGAAGAATTTTTAAGGTAAAATCATCAATAAAAGTCTGTTCATCGGATAATTTTGTGTGTAATTCGTCAAATGAATTGGCACTTTTTCCCAATCGCTCCGCATATCTGCTGAATCCGAAATCAGAATCTACATTTTCAACGATATAATCTGAAAGATCTTCTAAGTATAAAGTCGCCAAGTGTTTCGCTTTATCCTGCAATCCCATGTTACCGAACGCAAATTCCATATCATCCAACTGGTTGAATCGGGAAGCTTCCGGAAGAAAATTCATAGAGCAAATCTGTCTTGCCAGTGTAGGATTTTTACCCTGAAGAAAAGAAATAACCTGATCAATGGTCTTCAGATATTCTTCACGCAAGGCAAAAATTCTTTGTGAATTTTCTGAAATAGCAGGAAGATCAATTTCTTTATCAAAGACCTTTTGAAGTCCGTTTTTTGAAAATAATTCTAAAATTACTTCAATTCCTAAATCGATTTGATAGCTTGAAATATTTTTGGTATTTAAAAATCCTTTAATATAAGCTGTTGCGGGATAAGGAGTATTCAGCTGGGTAAAAGGCGGTGTGATAAGAAGCAGATCTTTCAATAGAAAAATTTTTACAAATTTATTTTAAATAATTTAAATTTTTGTGAATTGGTATTTTTATAATATGAAACTTGTTTAAACTTTTTTTACCACAAAAGAAACAAAAGATATTAACACTTTAGTTATTTTAAGTTTAATACTTAAATAAAAAAAGATCACATAAGTTTAAAAAATCTTTTATTTTTTCTCTTTATAGACTTTTGAAATACTTTAAATAAATCCAATAAGGTCTTTTGCTTCTTTTGCTGTTAAATTTAAAATTAGTTTAAACAAATTTATGCTATAAACTTTGGATTTGTCTTAATTTTCTACTGTCGGCAATAACATTTAAAATGACACCGATCAAAATTAATGTAATTCCCCAGAAGAGATTTAGCGTAAACTTTTCATGAAAAATTAAAACACTGATCATTACGGCAATTACGGGTTTTAAAGCACCTAAAATTGCTGCAGCTGTAGATCCAATCTCTTTAATGGCATACACTAAACATAAGCTGGAAATGACTGTTGTAAGAAAAGCAAATATTAAAAAATTAAAGAAAGTAGAAGTGGAAGGGATGGCAAATGAATGATGCCCAACCATCGCTTTGATCATAAAAAATCCTGCCGTAAAAAGCATTGAATAAAAGGAAAGCTTGAATCCTGAAACTTTTAAATTGGCTTTATTAACAATGATGATATAAAGTGCATAAAACAGCGAGCTGAGCATAACAATTCCTAATCCACTATAATTAATTTGTAAGCTGTTTCCTTTTAAACAAAGGATGATAACGCCTGCAAAAGCCAAAAGCAAGGATGAAACGGAAAGCTTTGTCAGTTTCTCTTTAAAAAAGAAAAACATAACTAACGCCACAATAACGGGGTAGATGAATAAAACCGTGGAAGCAATACCGGGCGTGAGATAATCGTAGCCTAAAAATAAAAATTCTGAGGAGAGTGCATAGCACATTCCGAGTATTGCAAATAGTAATAATTCTTTTCTGTTGATAGAAAAACTTTCTTTAGAATAGAGTAGATATCCTCCAACCATTAAGGCAGAAAATAGAAACCTATAAAATAAAGTAACATCCAGTGAGAAATGCGCGTGCTTAATAGGCAAAATAAAAATGGGCAGTAATCCGTAAGATACGGCTGATGTAATGCCCAACGCATAACCTTTAAATTTCATCTTTTCTTTGAAACTAAAATTTTTATAGACAATTCATAAAAAACCACTGAATCAGTTTCAGTGGTTTTTCAAGTTGTATTATTAAATTGGTTTAAAACTTAAACCTTGTTCCTGTAATAATTTTTGCTCCTGTTCTTTATAGTAACCACTTACTAATTTGTCGTGAATAGCTTCAAACGCGGCAAGAGTTTCTGTAATTTCCGCATCCGTGTGAGATGCTGTCGGAATTAATCTTAATAGAATCATTCCCTTTGGAATTACCGGATAAACAACAACCGAAGTGAAGATTCCGTAGATCTCTCTTAGGTCTTTTACCAAAAGAGTGGCTTCTACCGGAGTTCCCTGCATCATTACAGGGGTTACACAAGTATTGGTATCTCCAATGTTGAACCCTCTTTCTTTAAGACCGTTTTGCAGTTTGTGAGTGTTTTCCCAAAGTTTAGCTTTGATCTCAGGTTTTGTTCTCAACAACTCCAATCTTTTTAAACCTCCGATTACCATTGGCATTGTTAAAGATTTTGCAAAGATTTGAGATCTTAAGTTGAATTTCAGATATCTGATAATTTCTTTATCTCCAGCGATGAAAGCTCCAAAACCGGCCATCGATTTCGCGAAAGTTGAGAAATAAACATCGATCTGATCCTGACATCCCTGCTCTTCACCAGCTCCGGCACCTGTTTCACCAAGTGTTCCGAACCCGTGAGCGTCATCTACTAATAATCTGAACTGATATTTAGATTTTAATTCGCAAATTTCTTTCAGTTTACCTTGTTGTCCTCTCATTCCGAAAACCCCTTCAGTAATTACTAAAATACCGCCTCCTGTTTCTTCAGCTACTTTTGTTGCTCTCTGAAGATTTTTTTCAAGGCTTTCAATATTATTATGTTTGTAGGTAAATCTTTTCCCTGCGTGAAGTCTCACTCCGTCTACGATACAGGCATGAGAATCCATATCATAAACAATTACGTCATTTCTTCCTACCAGGGCATCAATGGTAGAAACCATCCCCTGATAACCGAAATTTAATAAATATGCAGATTCTTTCTGAACAAAATCAGCCAATTCTCTTTCCAACTGCAGGTGCTGTTCCGTTTCTCCAGACATTGCTCTTGCTCCCATCGGATAAAACATTCCGAATTCGGCAGCAGCTTTTGCATCTGCTTCTATTACTTCAGGATGGTTACACATTCCCAAATAATCGTTAGCACTCCAGAAAATTACTTCTCTTCCCTGAAATTGCATTCTCGGACCAATAGGGCCTTCCAATCTCGGAAAAATAAAATAACCTTCACCGTAATCTGCAAATTGTCCAAGAGGTCCTGGATTTTCTTTTATTCTTTCAAAAATATCCAACATTTTATATAGTACTTTTAAGAAAAAAGCCTTTTGTAGTCTATAAAAAAGGCTTTATTTGTATCGTTATTTTTTTTATTCTATTTAATGAATTCCGTTTTGAAAACTTCATCATAGTTATGAACGCAGTTGTTTACAAATCCTTGCTCTGCCATCCATTTATCACTGTATACTTTGGTGATATATCTTGAGCCGTGATCAGGATAAATTAAAACAATCACATCATCTTCTGTTAATTCGTGAGACTGAGCATACTGCATCAATCCCTGAGTAACAGCTCCTGTTGTGTAGCCACCCATAATGGCTTCTTTCAAAGCGATCTCGCGGGTTCTGTAGGCAGACATCTCGTCGTTAACTCTTACAAATTCATCTACTTTGTCAAAAAGAAGAGCAGCAGGGATTAAATTTTTCCCCATTCCCTCGATCTGATAAGGATGTACATCTTCTTTGTGAATTTCCCCTGTTTCGTGGAAACTTTTAAGGATAGACCCATCAGCATCTACACCAATAATCTTGATATCCGGATTCTTTTCCTTTAAAAATTTTGCTGATCCGGATAAAGTTCCGCCTGTTCCGGTACATGCAAAAAGGTGAGTGATCTTTCCCTCCGTCTGCTCCCAAATTTCAGGGCCTGTCGTTTTGTAGTGGGCATCAATATTCAATTCGTTGAAATATTGATTGATGTAGATTGAATTGGGCGTTTCCGCAGCAATTCTTTTTGCGACCTCATAATAAGATCTTGGATCATCAGCAGGTACATTGGCGGGGCAAATATACACGGTAGCCCCCAAAGCTTTAAGGTAAGCTATCTTTTCCGGTTTCGTCTTGTCACTCACGGCAAGAATACATTTATATCCCTTAATGATGCAAACCATTGCAATAGAGAATCCGGTGTTCCCGGATGTAGTTTCTACAACTACAGAGTCTTCCTTTAATAAACCTTTTTCTTCAGCGTTTTCTATAATATGAAGTGCAATTCTATCTTTAGTGGAATGTCCAGGATTATATGACTCTAACTTAGCATAAACGGTGGCAGGAATATCTTTTGTAACAGTATTTAGTTTCACCATAGGAGTATTTCCTATAAGGCCAAGTATATTATCGTAAACATTACTCATTAGTTCGTTATTTTTCAATAAAAATCTGACCGCAAAAATACAAAAAAATAAATAATTACTAAACTTTTGTTTGATTTCTGAGCGACACAACGCTAAAATTTATTTTTTTTTCTGCAATCCGACGATGAAAGTTTTCAAAAAACGCGCCAAAATCTTTAAATTTTGTTAAAAACAGTCTTAAATCATATAAAAGCCTTATTTTCGCGTAATTGATTTAATACTATGAAAAATTGGACTTTTAGGCAATGGAACACCGTCCTCGGATGGGTGGTTTTCGTCATTGCATTTTTCACGTACTTGTCCACCATAGAGCCCAATTTCAGTTTCTGGGATTGTGGAGAGTACATTTCCTCAGCAGTAAAACTAGAAGTAACGCACGCCCCGGGGGCTGCTTTATTCCAGATTGTGGGTGCCGTGGCAGCCATTTTTGCTTTAGGGAAGGGCGAGAATTATTCTATCGTGATCAACGCGATGTCGGCATTGTTTAGTGCTTTTACGATTTTGTTCCTTTTCTGGACCATTACGCATTTCGTAAGAAGGCTTCTCAACAAAGACTTTGAGGAAGTAACGAAACATCAGGAAATTTCTATCCTTTTTGCAGGATTAGTGGGCGCCTTATGCTTTACCTTTTCAGATACCTTCTGGTTTTCTGCTGTAGAAGGAGAAGTATACTCGATGGCTTCTATGTTTATCGCGCTTTTAGTCTGGTTGATCACCAAATGGGAAAACGAATATCAGGCAGCGGACAGTGACAGATGGATCATCCTTATTTTCTTCATCTTAGGACTTTCAGTAGGGGTTCACATGATGTGTATGCTGGCCATTCCTGCGGTTTGTTTTGTTTATTATGCAAGAAATTATAAGTTTACATGGAAGAACTTCGTGTGGGCAAACTTTATTACACTGATTATTTTAGCTATTGTATTTAAAGGAATTTTCCCTTTCATCATGACGATGTTCGGAAAACTTGAAATCTTCTTTGTGAACGGTTTGGGACTTCCTTACCACTCAGGGACAATTGCCGGGTTTGTGTTGACGGTTGCCATTTGCTATTTCATCATCAAATATGCGAGGAGAACAAAGAAAAATATTTTTCAGACCATTGCTTTATCAGTGGTTTATATGATGATTGGATTTTCTTGCTGGATGGTAATTCCTATCAGAGCCAACGCCAATCCTCCGATGAATCTTAACGATCCGGATAACGCGATCGGTATGCTAGATTATTACAACAGGGTACAGTATGGCGACTGGCCAACGTCTTATGGTCAAAACTATACGGCATTTCTTGATGCTAACGGTATCGAGAAAAACGAAGACGGAAGTTTTAAAACCCAAAAAACCGGAGAGATCTACGAAAAGGACGAGAAGACGGGAACATACAGAAAAACAGGAGACCGCTTCAATTACGTATTCAACAAGTCTCAGGTGAGTTTTATGCCAAGAATGTTCAATGAAGATAAAGATGTGATGGCCAACTACATTTCGATGTACGGAGCGCCGGACTTTACCTTTAATTATGCCAATGAAGATGTAGCCGACAACCCGGAAGCTAAACAGGTTTTTGACGAATTGAGAAAAAAATACGAAGATAAATCCATCACCGTTTCAGATTATTTAAAAGTAAAACCTTATAACCTTATTAATGTTCAGAGACCGAGTTTCGGACAGAATTTAGATTATTTCTTTACTTTCCAGAACGGATATTACTTTGTAAGATACCTGATGTGGAACTTTGTAGGAAGACAGAACGACCTTGAAGGGAACATGGAAAGCACAAAAGGGAACTGGATTTCCGGAATTCCTTTCATTGACAATGCATTATGGGGGAATGCTGATAAAATGCCTTCAAAATTCAAAAATGAAAGTACAGTAAAATTCTTTTTCTTACCTCTGTTACTGGGGTTAATAGGATTTTTCTTCCAGATGAACAAAGATTTTGGCAGATTCTATGCAATTCTTTCTTTGTTCATCATTACCAGTGTCGGAATTATTTTCTACACAGGAGTAAAACCTTTCGAACCTAGAGAAAGAGACTATGCCATGGTAGGTTCGTTCTACGCCTTTGCCATCTGGATAGGGCTTGGAGCAGGAGCTATTCTTTGGTTTTTACAGTCAAAAGTAAAATCAAATGCTGCCAATATTGGTTTAGGTGTTGTTTTATTGGGAGTTCCTTTTATGATGGGCTTCCAGAACTATAATGTTCACAACAGAAGTGATCGTTTTACAGCGTACGACTACGGATATTCTATCCTGAAAACTCTACCTAAAAACGACATCTTATTTGTTTATGGGGATAATGATACGTATCCGGTTTGGGCTATTCAGGAAACTGAGCAGTTCAGAGATGATGTGAAAGTAGTCAATTTCACACTTCTTTCAACTCCATGGAATATAGACCAGGTAAGAAGAAAAACATATAATGCGGATGCCATTCCTAGCGTCCTGACACACGATGATTACAGAGACGGGTCTAACGACCAGATCTACCTGATGAAGAAAAATGACTGGGAGGGAATTTTTGCTTCTTTAAAAGAACAAGGCGCTCCCGAAACAGAACTTCAGACATTCAGGAAATATTTGGTTCAGGATTCAATGACCTTGAAAGAAGCTGTCAACTTCATCAAGCAAAAGTCTCCTGAAAAAGATGAAATCCTTAAAATGATTTTTGGAGAGGAAAAATATGAAAAGTATAACTTCTTACCGGTAAACAAATTTATTTTACCCGTAAATAAAGATAATGCTTTAAAAGCGGGAATTATTAATCAGGCTGATCTTCCGAATACGGTAAATCAGATTATGATTAAATATAAATCGAATACATTATATAAAAATAACCTGATGATGTTCGATATTCTTGCCAACTTCGACTGGAAAAGACCGATTAACTTCTCTTCAGGTGGGGTATACGACAGTGAAAATATCTTCTATATGGATGAATATCTTCAGTATGACGGGTTCAGTTACAGGTTAATTCCTATTCACACGCCGCAGACTCCTGATGGCGAAATGGGAAGAGTAGATGCAAATTCTCTTTACAATACCGTAAAAAACTTCAGATGGGGGAATTTCAAAAATCTGAACAATCACTTTGATGAAACTGCAACCTCAAACATTATCAGCTATAGAAGTTCAGCGAGCAGAGCAGCGGCTGCATTAGCATTGAGTGGACAAAAAGCAAAAGCTGCAGAATTGTTAGATTTGGCATCAAAAGAAATTCCGGCTCAGAAATACAACGATCCTCGTTCTTTAAGTTCAATGGTTTACGGATACATCGTAGCGGGACAGGAGAAAAAAGGGTTGGAACTTGCGGAAGTTCTTAAAAAAGGAATCTTCGAGGAATATGACTATTATGCGAGTCTTACGCCTTCTGAGCAACGATATTTAAGAAGAGCGATGGGAGTTAAACCTATGGAATATTCTATGGTCGTAAAAGCGGTAACGGATGCTTATACTCAAACCGGTCAGAAGAACAAAGCTTATGATTATTTAGTAAGATCTATTGAGCCTATTGATAAAAAATTCAATACTTTCGTTGGAAACCTTAAAGAAATGGGTAAAGAAAAAGCAATAAAAGAATCTGAAAACGTACAGAAAATAACACCGTTTTATCAGTATTTATTTGATGTGATGGAGCCGTTTGATTCTACCTATTCTAAGGAAAAAGAAGAACAGATCACAACATCAATCATTAAAGCTACTCAATAACCAAAAATCTTTTTTAAAATGATGAAATATATAGGAAAAACTAATTTCCCTTTAAAAGTTTTTTCAATAGCCATAGGTATATGGATATTTTTAGCAGTAAGTATTTTTTTACTTAATAAATATGTGGTATTTACCGGGAATAGTCTTTTATTTCCATTCTCGGTTATCTATCCATCCTCATTTCTAATAGTAGGCAGTTTATTCTGCCTACTTTTTTTAGGCACAGGCCTATTGGCGTATAACTATTTTGAAAAACTGAATTTCCTTTGGATCATCCTGATCTGTATTTTGTTAATTATTTTAGGAAACATGGGGCAGGGGAATGTAGATATCGCTTTTCTCCGGCCTTTTTACTATAAAGGCAGACAATACCATACCGATGCTTTAAATATTACCGATTGGAGATTATGGATCCAGAATTTTAATCATAATCTCGAGGCTTTCCAGCTTCACACCAAAACACATCCACCGTACGCAACTTTACTGCATTATGCGTTCATGCAGCTTTTCAATGGAAGCATTTTAGGGATGAGCTTAGGTTTTTTTGCCATTTCAATTTTTAGTTTTCCTTTAATGAATTTATTAATGAAAAACTTTAATATTGATGCCCGAAGAAGAAAAGTATTGTTGTTATTTTTTGCAGTAATTCCTTCGGTTAATATCTATCTTTTAGTCTCTATAGATGCGGTCATCCTTACATCAACATTACTTTTCCTTTGCGGAATTTCGCATATTTATGTTCATAATAAACTAAGTTTTGCAGGCGTTTTAATGGCTTCTGCCGGATTGATCATTACGAATATGCTTACATTCTCAGGGTTATTTTTGATCGCCTTTGTGGGTATTTTATCTTTGATCACTCTGTATAAAAAGAACTTTGCCGTTTTCTTTGCCGCCACCATCAGCTTCGTGATCACTATTGTATTTTTTTATCTGAGCTTTGAATATACCGGTAGCAATCATTTGACAACTTTTTTTGAGGCAAGTCATTCTGAAAATCCAAAAGGATTCATGCTGTTGCATTCTCCGGTTATTTATTTCTTCACAAGACTTGAAGATATTGCAGAGGTTCTTATTTTCCTTTCGTTCGCTTATGTTGCCTATTTTTTTAGCTTTAAAAACAGAAATTTTTACCTTTTCAAAGACAGACAGGTTAATACTTTTTCTTTTTCAGGTTTAATTGCCTTGGGATTAATGCTTTTAACAGGAGCTTACGGTACAGGTGAAACGGCAAGAGCATGCCTGTATATGGTGCCATTTTTTGTTTTATTCTTAAAAGATTTGAGACAGGAAAAACTAAACATTCTTTATGTATTATGCTTATTGCAAACGTTCGGAATGCAATTAATAGGAAATTATTACTGGTAAAAACTGAAATTATGAAATATTGTGCTTTTCTTCGTGGTGTCAATGTAAAAGGAACGAATATGAAAATGGCAGATGTTTGTCAGGTTTTTAAAGAAGCCGGAATGAACGATGTTATTTCTATTTTAGCTTCCGGAAATATTATTTTTTCGTCAGACAAAAAAGCAGGAGACTTAAAGATCATCCTTGAAAAAGCCATGTCTGAACGTTTCTCTTACGAAGCTTTTTTATTCATTAAATCTCATGAAGAAACAGAACATTTCTGGAACGGAAATCCGTTTCAAAAGAATGAGGCTTTTCATACATATGCTTTCGTAGGAATCGACGGAATTGAGAATGTTTTAATGAGTGAATTCGAATCTGCTGCAAAAACAGAATACGAAGACGCAAAAATTGTGAATCGTATTCTCTACTGGCAGGTTTCGAAAGGAAATACCTTAGATTCCTCATTTGGTAAGGTGTTGGGAAAGAAAAGTCTGAAAGATCAATTCACCAGCCGAAACATCAATACATTTGAAAAAATTGTAAAGAAAATGAACTAAGCCCTTTTTTAAGGGCTTTTTTTTATAAAAATTATCGCAGTAACAGCTTTTTTCTTTTTAAATTCGCTTTCTGTTATAAAAATTATTATTAATGATCTATTCAAAAGAATATACGGTAAAAGATGAACATATCGATGTTCAGGGCATTATGGACGGACTTTACTATCCGTTTTACATGGAATATTGCAGGCATACTTTTATTGATGAAGTTTTGGGCTTCAATCTTGAAGAGGAAGCTCATAAAGGTGTCAACATGGTTTTATCCGAGTATAAAATTAACTTTTTAAGATCTTTGAAGAAAGACGACCATATTAGCGTTACCTGTGAATTATACCGTGATAAGGAGGGATTGCCAAGGCTTCATTTTAAACAATCTATTATTCTCAATAAGAAAGTGGTAACCAAGGGGGTTTTTACAGGCACCTGTGTTCCTGCTACGGGAGGAAGGCCTTACATTCCCGAATCCCTGCAGACCATCATAGAAAATGCTCCCGCTTTAGAATAAACATAAATAAAAGAAGTGGAAGATAGGCTTTAAGCGTATATAAAGCTTCATCCAATCAAATCGCTGATTCCTCCTTGCTTACTCAAAATAATCAATCATTAAAGATTATCTTTACATTAACAAGATAATCTTTAATGTAAAAATAGCCAAATAAACGAGGGGCACGCTTATCAACAAACAAAAAGACTATCATTTGATATGGGGGACAGTCATTCATCGAATTGCATTAGCAAGATAACTCATATCCAGACATTGTCGACCAGTATCAAAAGTTGGGGCAAGGCAAAAAAGTTTAGATCATGTAGGATGAAATTTTTTGCTCTCGCAGATTTTGCAAATGAAGCGGGTTCTTTTCCTTACACTTTACATATTGAACACGAAGCCCTACCAAGTTTTTTGAAAACTCCCGTTTTAAGTCTCACCAAGCCGTTCTACTGATAAAAAGATCACGAAGATTAAGCAAAAAAATACCAGCAGCATCATCTGTGAAAATCTTTGCGATCTGTGGGAAATAAAAAAAATCGTGCATTCGCGGCGATAATATGCAGCCCTCAATTTTATCTTTGATAAAATCCTTGCGACTTAAAAACATAAAATATTAAAAAATATCTTTGCGACTTTGCGAAAAACCAACAAAGAGAGCAGCATCTGTAAAAATCTGCACGATCTTTTGGAAATAAAAAATTCGTGTACTCGTGGCAAAAAAAATCTAAACAATTTCTCCCCAAGTTTTAGGCCTGATCCTACATTGTCCCGGCCCATGCTTCGAGTTCACATTAAATAATTTCCGATTCCCGAACTTTATCGTTATTTTTACAGAACTTTTTAATTAAAATAAAATGATTCAGTATTTAGATAATATCCAGCACAAAGATTCCAAAAACTTTTTCCTAATTGCAGGCCCATGCATCATTGAAGGTGAAGATATGGCACTGAGAATTGCTGAAAAAGTAATTGAACTTACCAATAAATATAATATTCCTTACATCTTTAAAGGAAGCTTTAAAAAAGCGAACAGAAGCAGGGTAGACTCTTTCACGACAATTGGTGAGGAAAAGTCTCTTGAAATTCTTAAAAAAGTAGGAGAAACATTCAACATTCCGACAACAACCGATATTCACGAGAACGAACATGCAGCTTTGGCAGCTCAATATGTTGATGTTCTTCAGATTCCAGCATTTCTGGTGCGTCAGACTGATCTTTTAGTAGCTGCGGCTGAAACGGGAAAATGTGTGACTTTGAAAAAAGGACAGTTCCTTTCTCCTGAATCGATGAAATTTGCCGTTCAGAAAATCACTGATTCTAAAAATGAAAAAGTAGCCATTATCGAAAGAGGTAATTCTTTCGGATATACAGATTTAATTGTTGATTACAGAGGAATCCCTACGATGCAGCAATATGCACCTGTAATTCTGGATGTTACCCATTCTTTACAGCAGCCTAACCAAAGTTCGGGCGTGACAGGAGGAAGACCGGATCTTATCGAAACGGTCGCAAAAGCAGGAATTGCAGTAGGCGCAGATGGTATTTTCATTGAAACGCACCCTACTCCTGAAACAGCTTTATCGGACGGCGCAAATATGTTAAGGCTGGATTTACTGGAAGATCTTTTACAGAAACTGACAAGAGTAAGAGAGGCTATTTTATAATCATTTAATACAAATAATACCTGTTTGAACTTATTCATCCCAATTATTTGTGATACGGAAAATATTTCAGCAAGCTCGGTCTGATAATTTTATGATATATTTTGTTCATAAGTATTATTAGTTTGAGCTTGTTGAAGCTTTAAGCCATTTACATAGTAATGATATAAAATCAGGCCGAGATTACTGGGATGATTTTAATAAATGTTAAGAAAAGTTTAAATAAGTTAAAATAAAATGTATATATTCACGTTTGAAATTTTAAAACATTTCTTTTGAAAAAACTAGTTTTACCGCTGAGCCTTATGGTTCCTGTCTTAGTATTCTCGCAGACCAAGAAGAAGGATACGATGAAAACCACAGATATTGAGGAAGTTGTTTTCCAGAAAAAAGTAGCAGGAAGTACGAAAGATATTACCAATGTGAAAATTTCGGCAAAAGATGCCAAAAATGTAGCCAGTATTTCGGGAGGTATTGAAGGGATTATCAAAACATTACCTTCTGTAAATTCCAATACAGAGCTTTCTTCACAGTATATGGTTCGTGGAGGAAACTATGACGAAAACCTTATTTATATTAATGATATTGAGATCTACAGACCTTTTCTGATCAGGAATTCTCAACAGGAAGGTTTAAGTATGATCAATCCCGATATGGTCTCTACGGTCAACTTTTCGGCAGGTGGTTTTGAAGCAAGATATGGAGATAAAATGTCTTCTGCCTTAAACATTTATTATCGTGAACCTCAAAAGTTTGAATTGTCCGGTGAGGGAAGTTTAATGGGGGGGAGATTAACTGCCGGTTTTGCTTCCGGGAAAAAGGATGAGGACGGAAATAAAAAATTTACCGCTTTGTTTTCAGGAAGATACCGAAATATGAATCTTATCCTTAATACATTAAAGGAAGATACAGATTTCAATCCTGTTTATATGGATTTTCAGACGTATATGAACTATCATATCACTCCTAAATTATCATTATCATTTATAGGATATTATTCAAAAAATGATTATGAAATGATTCCCAGAGAAAGAAGTGTAGATTTCGGAAGTTTACAGCGACCAATGAATCTTACGGTCTTCTACAACGGAAGGGAAGACGATAAGTATAAAAATATGATGGGTACGGTTTCAGCCAACTATAAGCCGTCGGATAAGTGGAAATTTACCTTAGATGCATTTTCCTATCAAAACAGAGAAAGAGAGTATTACTCTATTGGCTCTTCTTATATCTTACAGACATTCGATCCGGTGACTGGGGATCCTGTTACTTCGTATGATGCCGGTGGACAGATTGAGCATGCCAGAAATGATTTGTTTGTAAGAACCTACGGAACACAATTCAGAGCCCGTTTTTCACCGAATGTAAATACCGATTTCGAGGTTGGATTTAAATATGAAAAAGAAAATCTTAAAGATCTTACTAACGAATGGAAACTGATAGACTCCGCAGGGTACAGCATGCCAAGACCTATTGATGATCCTAGAATTGGTGATTACTCTGATCTTGAACTGGCTTACAGAATTGCCGGAAATAACCATATTGAACCTACCAGAATGTCTGCCTATGTACAATATTCTCAGAAGTTTTTCTGGGGGGCGAGTAAGGTTTTTGTTAATGCGGGGGCAAGAGTTTCTAACTGGAGCTTTAATAAAGAAACTATTTTCTCGCCAAGGGTTCAGTTTGCTATCAAGCCGGATTGGGATTCAGATATGTTGTTTAAACTTTCGGGAGGAGTTTACTATCAGTCTCCTTTTTATAAGGAAATTAAAGACCTGGATGGCAATTTTAACAGCAATATAAAGTCTCAAAGATCTATTCAGGCTATTTTGGCCAACGATTATGAGTTTTATATGTATGACAGACCTTTCAAACTAACTACTGAGGCTTATTATAAAAAAATGGATAACCTGATTCCATATTATATGGATAATGTGAGAATCCGTTATTCAGGACAGAATAATGCAAAAGGGTATGCTTACGGGATTGATACCCGTTTGTACGGAGAATTCGTTCCCGGGGTAGATTCCTGGTTGTCGGCAAGTTACGCACGGGTATACGAAAATATTGACGGAAGGGGAGATATCCCGAGACCAACCGATCAGAGATTCAGATTTGCCATGTTCTATCAGGACTATATGCCCCAGTTTCCGAAAATGAAAGTCAATTTAACATTGACTTACGCCATGGGACTGCCAACGGGAGCACCTGTTCTTACAGATCCTTACATGTATCAAAAAACTTTACCTGCTTATAAAAGAGTAGATTTAGGGCTTTCTTACGCTTTTATCGAGCCTAAAGAAAAGAAGTCAGCCTATGGCTTTTGGGGGAATTTTGAGGAATTAACCTTAGGTGTACAGGTTTTCAATGCCTTTAATATCAGAAATACCGTTGCTAACCAATGGATTTCCGATTCGTCTACGAATATGGCCTATCCAGTTCCCGTTCGTCTGACAGGGCGTTTCTTCAATGTGAAGCTCGAATTTAGAATTAAATAAAGTAGGTTACAGGTAGCAGGATAAAGGGTTATAGTTTAAAAATATTCTCAATCATCTGCGAAAATCTGTGAAATCTGCGGGAAATAAAAATAGAATAAAACCTTCTGAAAATTTCAGGAGGTTTTTCTTTTCCCAAATTTTATAACAACAATACAGAATTCTATAACATCCGTATCAAAGATATTTTTAACTTTGTGTCAATGAAAAAGATTCTTGCGATATTATTCTCTGTTTTCTACTTCGGATTTTCTTCCGGAGCGGTTTTCAGTGTTCACTATTGCATGAATGAATTCGCCTCAGTCAGTCAGAAAGTAGAGGATATTTGCAGTAAATGCGGTGTTAAAACAAAAAAAGACTGTTGTAAAACAGAGATCAAACTGGTAAAGGTTGATGATTCTCAGAAATCAGATTTTTTAAAAATTGACTTTTTAAAACAAATTTCAGAAGTTCAAAGTCATGATTTTTTCTTTATAGACCACTCTTTTTCAGCTACGAAATTTACTCAGATTCAAATTAATGCGCCGCCTGAAAACCGGTCGGCTCCCATCTTCATTTATCATTGTAATTTTAGAATTTAGAATGCATCAGTCGTTTGGTTTTTAAATGATTATTAACGACATGGCTTGTCGCTTTATGCGATGTATTTAACAGTTCTATCTTAAAAAATTAATTCTAAAATTTAAAACAATGAAAAAATATATCATCACCGCAGTATTCTCTTTATTCTCAATTATTTCAATTTCAGCACAATCTAAAAAAGATGCACAGGTAACCAAGCTGTATCAGAATTATATTGCAATAAAGTCTGCTCTAGCTTCAGATGATGCGGATAAAACATCAAAAGCAGCTACAGAATTCATTAAAACAGCTTCAGCGATGGATGTAAAAACAGTATCAGAAGGTAATTTAAGTATTCTGAAAAAAGATGCATCCAAAATATCGGAAGCAAGAACCATCAACACGCAGAGAGAAACTTTTATGAATCTTTCGGACAATATGATCGCTTTAGCAAAGGAATTTAAAGTTTCGGAAAATCCGGTTTACGTTCAGTATTGCCCAATGGCTGACGGAAGCTGGTTGAGCGATGAATCTAAAATCGTAAATCCTTATTACGGAAAATCAATGCTTTCTTGCGGAAATGTAAAGTCAACGATTAAATAATAATCCTATTTTATTTTAAATTAATAAGCTGTATAGCTTGGATTAGAATTTACTTTAGCTAATTTACTGATTAAAATCTCTGCGGTCTTCGTTAAGTGAAACGCCTTTGTGAAGTTAGAAAAGCATAGTAGTAAAAAAATCTTTGCGCTCTTTGCGTTAAAAACTTAAGCAAAAAAAATCCAGTTCAAGCCATACACCTTTAATAAAAGCTCAAAATATCATGAAAAAGTTGATACTATTTCTCATGCTTTTATTTTCCGTTTTCTCATTTGCACAAACAACAAAAACATTTTATGTCTGTCCGATGGATCCTGAAGTTGTCTCCCAAAAACCCGGAGACTGCCCCAAATGCGGAATGACTTTGAGGAAAAAAACAGTCGTTTTAAAACCGAAAGTTGTTGCAAAACCATTCACAGAAACGGAAATAAAATCAGAAAATAAGACGAAGGCAAAGATTGAGAAGAAGGTTGATGCTAAAAAAGTACTGAAAACGAATGTTACAAATAAAGTTATTCAAAATTATAATAAAAATAGTACAGAATCAAAGTCTCAATCACAACCTCCCACTATATCTCAAAAATACACTTGTCCGATGCATCCTGAACTGATATCTAATCAACCCGGAAAGTGCCCCAAATGTGGAATGGATCTCGTTGAAGTAGAAAATAGGTCTCAGCCAAAAGCAGAACCTGAAGCTCAGAATTCTGTTTTAAAAAGAGATTCAGAAAACGGAAAAATAAGTTTTGGAGGGAAAACAGTCCGTTATGATTTATATGTAAAAGATACGATCGTCAATTTTACAGGAAAAAACCGTCGTGCGATTGCGGTTAACGGGAAATTACAGGCTCCGACCTTATATTTTACGGAAGGGGATACCGCGGAAATTTACCTTCATAATATGCTTAAAGAAAACACTGGTTTTCATTGGCATGGCGTTATTTTGCCCAACAAACATGACGGAGTTCCGTATTTAACGACAAAACCTGTAAAACCTGGCGAGACGCATTTATACAAGTTTAAAGTCTCCCAGAACGGAACCTATTGGTATCATTCTCATGAAGGCTTACAGGAGCAGATCGGAATGAACGGAATTCTGGTTTTCAACAAAAGAGAAGGTGATCCAAAGGTGAATTACACCAAAGAAATTCCTGTATTATTAGGAGATTGGAGCGACGATGATCCGATGCAGATTGCAAGAAGACTTCACATGGCGAATACGGATTGGTATGCGATCAAGAAAAATGCAGTTCAAAGTTATTGGGAAGCAATAAAATCTGGAAATTTCGGAACAAAAGCACTGAATGAATGGAAAAGAATGGAAGCGATGGACGTGAGTGATGTTTTTTACGATAAATTTCTCATTAACGGGCAGCCAAGTTCTGAATATTCTAATTTAAAAGTTGGAGATAAAGTTCGGCTAAGAATCGCAAATGGTGGTTCGTCCACTTATTTCTGGTTGAATTTCGGAGGTGGAAAAATAAAAGTGATCGGAAATGACGGAAACGATGTTGTTCCTGTAGAAGTAGATCGTTTGATTGTCGGAGTTTCTGAAACGTATGATATTGAAGTCACAATTCCCGAAAATAAAAGCTTTGAATTTCGGGCCACTTCTGAAGACAGAATTGGTCATGCTTCGCTTTGGCTTGGATCAGGGCAGAAAGTGGAAGCCCCGGATTTACCCAGATTAAAGCTCTTTGAAGGTATGAAGATGATGAACGGAATGATGGAAATGAGCGGAAATATGAAGCCTATGAACATGACGATGAGCAATCAGATGATGGATATGAACGAGGTAATGTATCCCGAACTTTCTGAAAGCCAAAGAAAAATGACGATGAAGCATATGAATGAGATGATGGGAATCAAGACAAATGAAAAAGAAGAGGATCATTCACAACATTCGGGGATGAATATGGGGGAGGAAAAACCGATTAAAAGATTGTCTTACAATATCTTGAAATCTCCGGAAAAAACCATTCTTCCAACAGAAAATGTACGTGAATTGAAGTTTAATCTGGAAGGAAATATGAATCATTATCTGTGGACTTTGGATAATAAGACGGTGACCGAAACGGATAAGATTCTGGTAAAAAAGGGAGAAGTGCTGAGAATTACAATGTATAATAATTCAATGATGCGCCATCCAATGCACCTTCACGGTCATGATTTCAGATTAATTAACTCAAAAGGAGAATATTCGCCCATGAAAAATGTAGTCGATATTATGCCCATGGAAACCAATACTATAGAATTTGCTGCCAATCAGGATGGTGACTGGTTTTTTCACTGTCATATTTTATACCACATGATGGCGGGAATGGGAAGGATCTTCAGCTACGAAAATTCAAGACCCAACCCTCAGCTTCCAAATCGAAAATTAGCCTGGAAGGACTTTTTGAAAGACAATAGAATGGTTAGTTCAATGGCGATGCTTGATCTTCAGAGTAATAAATTGCATGCAGAAACGATGACGATGTTCGGTCCGAGATGGGCTAATCTAAATGAATTTCATTCAAATTGGGATTTTAACCATTTTGACGGCAATTTTAAAGTGGGAAGATTTTTGGGGAAATTTCAGTGGGCATTGCCGTATGCAGGTTTCAGAATTCAGAAAAATCATGAAATTATGGAAAGACAAATGGCTGAAGATATGGGAATGAACTTCCACGGAAGGAAAACCTGGTTTGGACAGCAAAAAGCGTCAAAAACAAAAGCTGCTTTCGTGGTCGGTATGCAATATGTACTTCCAATGCTGGTGATTGGTGATGTAAGCATTGACCAAAACGGAAAAATTTTATTGGAATTAAGTCGGGAAGACATTCCGCTTTCGAGAAGATTGAGAGGAAATTTTACCGTTAATTCTGATGGTGAATTCAGCACCGGATTGCGGTATATTGTACAACAATACATTTCTGTATCCGGAAATTATGATAACGAAATGGGCTGGGGAGCTGGAATTACTTTGACTTATTAAAGTTATTATAAATCTTAATATTAAATCCTTCATTTTGGAGGATTTTTGTTTTCCGACAGATTTTGCAGATGTTTATGCTTTAATTTCTTGCTTTTGCCGCAAAAAATAGGCTCAATCATCTGTGAAAATCTGCGGGGAAATAAAAAAATTAAATTTCCAATCGAATAGTTTTTTCAACTAATTTTTGATTAAAACTTTCAGGAACCAACCTAAACATAAAATTTCGTAATAAAGTTCCTTTTTCCCATTGAGAAATTTGTCCGATTTTCCAGCTTGTATTCACAACATAATTAACTTTTTTTCTCCTTATTTTCTGAAATTCTTCAAAAATTTGATTGAAATTTTTACTGTTTTCCAACAGTTTTCCAATGACATAAGAATCTTCAATGGCCTGACAAGCACCTTGTCCCAAATTCGGAGTAGTTGCATGAGCGGCATCACCGATTAGGCAAAGGTTTTCCACATGCCATTTTGGAATAGGAGATAAGTCGATAATATCATTTTGAATAATGTTTTCTTGAGATGTTGCTTCAATAATTTTTAAAATTAAAGGATGAAAGCCATTAAAACTTTCTTCTAAGCTGTGATATCTGTTATGTTTGCTTTGATTAATTACAGCATACCAATAGATTTTTTTCTCAGACATTTTTACAAAGCCAAAACGTTTGCCTTTTCCCCAGGCTTCAATGGCTTCCTGTTGAAATTCTTCAGGCAAATCAAATTCTGCCAAACCACGCCAGCAAATTTGTTTTGTATTTCTAATAGTTCCTTTTTTAAAAACCTGATTTCTTATTTTAGAATGAATTCCATCAGCTCCAAAAACGATTTTACTTTCTATTTCATTTCCGTTTTCAAAGCTGAGACTATAGTTTTGTTTCTTTTGAACTGAATGCAAAGCATGATTCAATTGAATATTTTCAAAACCTATATTTTCAGCTAAAATCCTTTGTAGATCTGCTCTGTGAATGGCTACATTGAAGGAATTATACTTCTTTTCAAGCGCAAGAACATTGGTTTTTGAAATGAGTTTTAAATTTTCATCAGTTATGGAAATTCCGTGAATTTTATTTCCTGCATTTTCGATTTTCTCTTTTAATCCTAATTGATCAAAAATCTGCATCGCATTAATGGCCATCATAATTCCGGAACCGATAGGTTTGATTTCCGGTGCAGATTCGTATATGGTAAAATCTAAATTATGTTGTTTTAAAATATTTCCAAGCGTCAAACCGCCGATTCCAGCTCCGATGATTGAAATTTGATTCATAAATAATTATTTAAAAGTCTCAAGAACATGAGTTTATTTATTTTTGAAGACATTCGTAAAAATTAGTAGCAGAAATTTATTTTAAATTTTTCAATTCGTTCAGCAATTGATTCTGCTTGCTGATGAAATGTTCAAGACTATCCATTTTCAAAGGATGTGCATTTTGATATTTTCCGATTTCAGGAAGGGTTTTTCTGATTTTGAAAGCCTTATACAAATCAGTCATATTTTCAGTATTCTCATTGAGTTGCGAAATTAAACTTCTTACATTTTTAGTTTTTTCCTGATATTTTTCAGTACTTGCTTTGACTTCACTTTTTAGCTTATGTTTTAGAATTGAATCATGAATGCTTTCTGCCGAAAAATTAGCATCTCTATAGAAAGCTTCGGATTTATTCAAAACCTTACCATATTGATCAATCACCTTTATCGAATGTTTATACGTTTTTTCCAGCCTATCATCGAGGGCAGATAATTTTTTATCATTTTTAATGAGTTCCGAATAAATTTTATCAATCATATTATCATCATAACGATCACTTTCAAAAGAACCTTTTAAAGAAGAATCCGTGTTATCAACGGCATTTTCTACAAGGGGGTTATTTTCCGGGCTGCTTTCTCCACAGGAAACGATTAATAAAAACAGAGCAGATGTAAAAAGTATTTTTTTCATGGTTTACATTAAATTAAGTACTATTATCCTTTCGGCGACAGGAGAAATTTACACCTAATTTTTAGATTTCTCACTATACTGTCGCATAGTTCTGAATGACATATGGAATCGTCAATATATTATTAATGGGATCAGTTTCAAAACTTGGGGAGAAACTGTTCAGGTGTATTTTTTGCCACGGATGCACGAATTTTTTATTTCCCATAGATTGATAGGGTTTTCGTGGGTGGGGCTGTTTCTGTTGGTTTTTCGCAAAGTCGCAAAGATATTTTTTAATGCTTTATGTTTTTAAGGCGCAAGGATTTTATCTTTGATAAAATGGAGGGATGCATATTATGGCCACGAATGCACGAATTTTTTATTTCCCGCAGATCGCCAGATTTTAACAGATGATGATGCCGATTTTTTATTGCTTAAACTTTGGTGTTGAATATTTAAAGTGTAAGGAAAAGAATCTGCATCATTTGCAAAATCTGCGAGAGCAAAAAATTTCACCTTACATAATCTAAACTTTTTTGCCTAGTCCCCAACTTTTGTATTTGATCCAAAAAACTTCAGAATGCAACTCAGAGGAGTTAAAGATAGAAACTTCTTTATATTCAGATTAACCAAACTTTTTGCTTAGCCCCCAACTTTTGCGCCTGATCCTATTAATGAGTTGAAGATAATTCAAAATCCGGGATAAAAAAAGCGGAACCTGAAAATCAAGCTCCGCGTGTTGTTTGTATCGTTAAAATTATTTACCCAAATACGATTTCAAAATCTTACTTCTGGTATTGTGCTTCAATCTCTTGATCGCTTTTTCTTTGATCTGACGAACTCTTTCTCTTGTAAGATCAAAAGTTTCACCGATTTCTTCCAAAGTCATCGGATGTTTTCCGTTTAACCCGAAGTATAATCTTACCAAATCCGCCTCTCTTGGAGTTAAAGTATTCAATGCTCTTTCAATCTCAATCTGAAGAGATTCAAGCATCAAATCTTTATCCGGGCTTGGAGATTCTCCGGAACGCAATACGTCATAAAGATTAGAATCTTCACCTTCTACCAAAGGTGCATCCATAGACAGGTGTCTACCGGAGTTTTTCATTGATTCCTTAATATCTTCCTCGCTCATGTCAAGAACTTCAGCCAATTCTTCAGGAGAAGGTGGTCTTTCATTTTCCTGCTCAAGGTGAGCATAAGCTTTGTTGATTTTGTTGATGGAACCAATTTTGTTCAATGGTAATCTTACAATTCTTGACTGTTCTGCCAAAGCCTGTAAAATTGATTGACGAATCCACCATACCGCGTAAGAGATAAATTTGAAACCTCTTGTTTCATCATACCTTTTTGCCGCTTTCATCAGTCCTAAATTCCCTTCATTAATTAAATCCGGTAAAGAAAGACCCTGATTTTGGTATTGTTTAGATACTGAAACTACGAAACGAAGGTTGGCTTTTATTAATTTCTCCAGTGCTGCTCTGTCGCCCGCACGTATTCTCTGTGCCAAATCTACTTCTTCGTCTGCCGTAATTAGTTCAACTTTACCAATTTCCTGCAAATACTTGTCTAATGATGCAGTTTCCCTGTTGGTTACCTGCTTAGTGATTTTTAATTGTCTCATCTATTTTTTCCTCAAAAAAGAGTTTACATCTATATATACGTATGACGAACTAAAAAGGTTACACATATTGCAATTAATTTTTATTTATTTAAATTAAAATTGAAAAATTAGTTGTAAATTATGGCTCCTACGACATAGAGGGGGATTTTTTGTTTTCATTAATTTATAAGATTTTATAAAAAATCCTATTTAAAAAGTCTTTTCGTTGAAAATTTTATCAGATATTTCTAACCTATATTTTATTTTTTAGGAGCTTTTTCCCGCTTTTCACTATATCTTTTGGGTTACGGCTTCCGCTTCGCTCCAGCCGCAACCCAAAAGGATGCCGTTGCAATCGGGGCTAATAATTTGCGACTGTTTAAAAAATAAACCTCATAGGTTTTTGAAACCTATGAGGTTTGTACCATTACAATATTAAAAACAATTTAAGTTTCAGAAACAAAAAAAGCGAAACCCAAAGGCTCCGCTTGTATTATAAGATATAATTAACAATCAACTAAAAACTGTCAACCATCAACCATTCTAAAACAAATCATTCAATAATTTCGCCAGTCTCAAACCTCCGTAAAGAAGCTGTCTTTCAACGGTATCATTGAATTTGTATTGATAATCATAAGATAATTTAGATCCGTCAGGAGTCTGTGCATAGATTTTATTGGCGATTTTATGAGAATCATATAACCAATCCTCAACAGTTCCTGTCTGAATCTGTTTTACTTCATGATCAGATTTAATATCCAGTAATTTAGCATATTCTGTATAGCTGTATTTTTGAGAATCTACCAATTTCCCATCCCAAACTGAGTGTAAATTGGTCTTATCTCCAAAATAAGTAACATTGATTTTGTTTCCGCCTAAATCTTCAGATCTTCCAACATGTAAAGGCTGAGACAAATCTCCCATAATGTGAATAAGGAAAATCAACGCGATTTTTCTGTCCTTTTCAGACGTCTTAGGATCTTTAATCTGGCTAGACAAAGTCTTAACCTGGGTATACAAACTCGGACCAGCCTGAGCTTCCAAATTTTTCTCAAAAGCTTTGAAATCTGTCTGAGGATCAATATTTACATAATGCCAGGCGGAAGCCTGCTTCCAAACGCCCGTGGTATCAGACTTAATGAAATCTGGCCAGTTTGCCCAATAAGCAAGACGCTCTTTCCCCATAATTTTCTTGATCTCTCTTCTTGCCTTTCCGGAAAGATGATTTTCTGCAATTTCTGCAATAACTCTGTGCCCCGTTAATCCCCACGCATAAGAATAAAGCGAAGATGCCATAAATGCTAAAACCAGAATTTTAGAATAAATACTTTTCATTTTAAAATAACATTTTCTGGTTGCAAAGATACGGTTAATTTAAAGTTTAGATTCATATCAAAATAACGATTTATAAATTTAACTAATTCTTAAAATTAGATTTAAACAAATCATTTCATGTATTTTAACCCGAAATTTCTACCCATTTTTCCGTATATTGATGATGATTATTATTTTTATTGCTGATAAATTAGTATTTTTAGAATAAAATTAATTGAAAAAATATTTTTTCAATCAGTTGAGATATATTATTTTTACAAGCCCAAAATCACAGCAGACACTATGTATGAGAATAATATTGTAGACATGCATTACAATAAGCTGCAGACCGACTTCAAAGCGGAATCTGTAGCCGTAAACCTTTTAAAGTACCATCGCGCAGTAAGCAATATATTCATTGAAAGAATCGGTATTAATGACCGTGCTTATTTAAAAGATATAAAAAGTATTTCCAGTAATTATCTGGGGTTTGAAGAAGAGGTCTTTATCATAGAAACCTATAGGGAGGGGATTTATGATTATCTCCCGGAAGGTCTTTTTCATCCGCCTTCTTTAGGAACGTCCAGAAAAAATGTGGAAACCGTTGTCCGCGAAATCCGTAAGCAAAAAAGAGTAGAAGAAGACGCAAGAAAATTTTTCAAACCTTTTGAACTTGAGGTATTTTTTACCGAGATCAGTGCGTTACTCAAAGAATTTGATTTTGATGTATCAAGCGATACCGACGCTTTATTAGATACCGTTAGCGAACTTTGGCCTCTGGTTGATATGCTGGATAAACAGAATGCGTATATTTTTATTCATATCTTACCCTTCTTTCATCAGATAAGAGGGGATAAAAAATGGTTTGAAAGATGTATGACCGCTTTTTTGCAGGTTCCCGTAGAAATTACTTTTGCACCGAACGTGATTGATAATATGGAAGAGGAAGATGACTCCATGCTACTGGGGAATTCAAGATTGGGAGTAACGTATATTCCAAGCGGAAGACATATGGACGGACAGAGAAACTGGGTGGTAAATATCGGTCCTATTCCATATCAGGAAATGAAAAAATACATTCACGGAAATCCCTTTAGAAAGGTTTTGCAAACATTGTATGATTATTTTTTGCCGGTTAATATTGATATTAAAGAGAATTTTATCACCGAAAAACAAGAATATTCATTCGCCTTACAAGATGACGATAGAAATGCAAACCGCCTTGGATACTCTACATTTCTGTAAAATATTTTACTATATTTACAATTACCAACAAAATATTAATTTGAATAAAAACAAATGGAAATTTCTTCAGTAAAAGGAATCTTTTTTAGGTATATTTTAATGCCTTTATTTGCAGTGATCATGATGGTTATCTTAGGAGTCATCAGACGGAATAAACCTGCCATTAAGATCAAGACCATTATTATATATTTTCTGCTTTGCAGCTTGTGTTTGGCCATTCCGGGAATCTTTGGGTTTGCCGGTAACCTTTTCAATCCTTACTGGTATCTGATTTCGCAGATTATTTATCTTATTTTGGGAATTATTCATGTAAATTTATTACATCGGTTTTTCAGAAAACATATCGATTCCCAGGCAATGAGTATCTTGTTCGAATCTATCCTTTCCATTACCTGTATTGCTTTCGGAGGCTATCTTTTTTATCTTATTTTTGAATGGATGAGCAGAGGAATGGGCAATCCGCTGATGGCTGCAACAAGTTTGATTATTTTCCTTGTTCCCATGTTTTTTTATTATTGCTATATCCAGTTTATCAGTATCCCTTTTGATATTTATAAAACATGGAGATATTCTCCGGATCAGAAATTACCTGATTTTGAAGGCGCGGATTTCGACCGTTTAATGGTTTTAAATGTTGAATTGAGCAAAAACCTTGAAGATTCCAACCGATTCAGAATTAAAGCCAAAACATTACCCACAGGAATTACGTTTGGAGATTGGTTCTACAGGGTAGTAGACGATTATAATCATAAAAATCCTAATTCTGTAATTCATTTGTCAGATCAGGAAAAAGAACCTTATTACTGGATTTTTTATACTAAAAAATCATTTTTCAGCTTCAGAAAATATATAGATTTTGACCAGGACATTTCAACAAACAGCATTTCGGAAAATGAAGTGGTAATTTGTAAAAGAGTGATCCGTCACGAAGAAGAAGGACTCAGAAAACCCTAACATCACACCAAAAAGATATTTACTATGATACAGCCCATTAAACATTTCGCCATCAATTGGGTAGACGGGATGAAGGTTTCCCAGCGACACCTCAATGATCAGGATAATTTTTTAATTGACACCATTAGAGATTCTAACTCTTTGGGAATCAATATATACAATTACGGACTTTTGCCGATCTCCAAAGAATTTACGGATCGGACTATATTTGATGTTCACAACACAGCTACCAATGATGTTCAGTTAGTTATTAAACATTGCAGTGCAGTTACCCTGGCAGGCTACAGAATTGAACTGAATGATAGGAGAGTGAGCGTCAAGTCCCTGGCAAAATCAATGCATGAAGAGCAGGCCGACGGAGAGTATTATATTTTAATCTCAGTCAATCCGTTTGACAAAGTCCCTTTCGGAGATATCGATCCCGAAGAAATCCCGCCACGTCATCCGAATGCCCAGCCCAATCATCATATTGAACTGCTTCCTGTAACATCTCTGAACAGTAGTTATTCCGGGGGTAATTACCTGATTATCGGAAAGGTGGACCTGAAAGGGAATATCGCTCAGGTGGATTCCAATTTTATTCCTCCGTGCACCTCGATTCAAAGTCACCCTGCATTGCTCGACTATTACAATAGTTTTGCTAAATCGATCGGAAATCTTCAGCAATACGCCTTTAAGATCATCCAAAAGGCATCTCATAAAAATCAAAATACAGCGCTGGCACAAAATGTAAAATTTTTATGCAGTACCTTAGTGAATACTTTTGGAGATATGTATTTCCAGTTTAGAAATATTACCCCTTATCAGCCACCGGTATTTTTGATAGAATCTTTTGCCAAACTGGCACTCCGATTATATAATGCCACCCAGGTGCTGGTTCCTGCAGAACTGGAAGAAATGTTGAATTACAGCCTCGAATGGAGTGAAATTGCGCCGCATACTTTATTAAACCAGCTTTCTATTGTTGCTGAGACCAACTATGACCATCATAACTGTGGAGAACCACTTCTATACATTCAGCAAATGCTGCGAAGTTTGGAAATCATTTTCTCTAAACTGAGTGAACTGGATTATATCGGTCAGCGAAAAGAAAATATTATCGTTAATGAACAGGAAGTATCTAACAATAACAATCCAAAAAGAGGTTGGAGTGTTTTAGACTAAAAAAATAACTTTTGAAAAATATAAATCCCGATACCTGATATTCGGGATTTTTTGTATAAAATTGTTTGATTAAATTTTAAAATAAAAATGAACATAGATAAAATAAGACAGGACATCAGAGGTTTGAAAGATGGGAAAATATTTCTAAACAATGCGGGGTCTTCATTAATGCCGAAAGTTGTTGTTGATTCAATGATTGAATATGTACAGCAGGAAGAGCAAACGGGAGGATATATTGTTGCCGCAAAAAATGAAGCATTTTTAGAAGAATTTTATGAGGAAACTGCCAGACTGATTAATGCTAAATCGTCTAATATTGCTTTTGCAACAAGTGCCACAGAAGCATATGCAAAGGCTTTGTCGAGTATTATTTTTAAAGAAGGAGACGTCATTATCACGACGGTTGACGATTATATTTCTAACCAGATTACATTTATTTCGCTTCAGAAAAAATTAAATGTAAAAATTATCAGAACGAAAAATCTTTCAGATAACGAACTGGATTTGGAAGATCTTGAAAATTTAATTAAAAAACATCAGCCGAAATTGGTTGCTGTTACTCATATTCCTACCAATTCCGGATTGATTCAGAATGTGGAAGCGGTCGGAAAAATCTGTAAGCAATATGATATTTTATATTTGGTTGATGCCTGTCAATCTGTTGGTCAGATGGTGGTTGATGTCGAAAAGATAGGTTGTGATTTCCTTACGGCAACTGGCAGAAAGTTCATGCGAGGTCCCCGAGGAACCGGATTTTTATATGTTTCAGACAAAGTATTAGAACAGAATTATGCCCCTTTATTATTGGATATGAGGGGTGCTCATTGGTCAGAATTTGATGATTATGAATTGTTTAAAACAGCCAAAAGATTTGAACATTGGGAAATTTCTTATGCTTCCTTATTCGGTTTTACACAGGCAATAAAGTATGCAAACCAAGTTGGTTTAGATCAAATTGAAAATTATAATAAAAATCTGTCGGAAACATTAAGAAGTAACCTTCAGGAAAGCGGTTTCCAGATTTGGGATCAGGGTAATCATTTAAGCAGTATTATCACTTTTTCTGGTCCTGATGGAGATTTAGAAAACATACAAAAGGTGTTGAAAGAAAATAATATATTCTTTTCAGTAACTTATAAAAATTCAGCGTTAATTGATTTTACAAATAAAAATATCAATGGAATTGTAAGATTATCGCCACATTATTTCAATACATCAGAAGAGATTGAAAAAGTTTCCGAAGTTTTGAAAAACAGTTTAAAATAATTTTTTGAATCAAACCATTAATGTAATTTTATCTTAATGGTTTGATTTATTCTAACTGAGATAGAATATGCAACGGAATTTCTAAATTTGATTTTATCGTATCCATAGAAACCAATGTCCTGAAATGCTTAATATTTTCATTGCTGTAAAATATTTTGCGGGTGAGCTGCTCATAATCTTTCATTGAAGGAACAATAATCACCAACATAAAATCAGATTCTCCTGTTACGTAATAACATTGCTGAACTTCAGGTGTAGCATTGAAAACCTGTCTTGCCTGGTCAATCAGATCAATCTTATCACTATCAAGAAAAATTTCAACCAAAAGGGTTACAGAATATTTAATTTTTTCGGTATCAACAACTGAAACATCGGCTTTAATAATTCCGGTTTCCCGCATTTTTTTAATTCGTCTTTGAACAGCAGCAGCAGATAATCCGATCTTGTCTCCAATATCTCTTTGCGGAGTCATATTGTCTTTCTGAAGGATTTCAAGAATCAAAACATCAAAGTGATCTACATTTTTCATTCGCAATTATGTTTAATAATGAAACAAAATTGCAAATTATTACCCAAATTTCATTAAAAAGCAACCTATTTTTGATGCATTTTTGCAAAATAATTATCAAGTTTATGCAGACGAATATTTTAAAAGGTTTCTTATTGGCTGTTTTAGCCGCTTTACTTTGGGGAGTTTCCGGAACATTCGGACAGTTTTTATTTCAACAGAGGGGAATAAATATTGAATGGCTGATCACCATGCGAATGCTGATTTCTGGATTTTGCTTATTACTATTTGCGAAATTTGGTGAAAAGCAAAATTTATTTGAAATCTGGAAAAATAAAAAAAATGCAATGCAGTTAATTATTTTCAGTATCGCGGGAATGCTTGCGGTTCAGTATACGTATTTTGCAGCAATAAAACATTCAAATGCCGCTACAGCAACGGTTTTGCAATACTCAGGACCGGTGATAATTGCTATTTATTTAGCTTTTAAAAATAAAAAATTGCCCGTATTTTTAGAAATGATTGCCATAATTTTAGCCGTTGCAGGTACAGTTTTATTGGTTACCCACGGAAATCTTAGCAGTCTTTCAATCTCACTTACCGCATTATTATTTGGGATTGCTTCAGCGGTGGCATTGGCAATTTATACTTTACAACCCGTGAAATTATTATCAAAATACAAACCTTCACTCATTATAGGATGGGGAATGTTCTGCGGCGGTTTTGCCTTCAGTTTTGTGAAAGCTCCATGGGTTGTTGATGGAATTTGGGACGTGCAAACCTATTGGTACACCATATTTATTGTGATCTTTGGAACTCTCGTGCCTTTTTATGCTTACCTTCAGGCAGTTCAGATCATTGGCGGACAAAAAACAAGTCTTTTGGCTTCGTTAGAACCTTTATCTGCAACGATTTTGGCGGTTCTTTGGCTCAATGTTTCTTTCACAACAATCGATTGGATCGGAAGTATTTTCATTATTTCGACCGTATTTTTATTGAGTAAAAAAGCAAAGAAAGTAAAAGAAGTTGTTGAAGAAATTTAGTGAAATTTATTTTTTAACTAATATTTTTTCTGTCGCTTTTTTGCTCAAAACTTCCTGTTTTCCATCAACTTCCACCGTAATGGATTTGTCAAAGTTTTCTATTTTAACGATTGTAATTTTCTTATTCAACAGTAAATTTCTTTCTGTTAAATAATTTAAAAAAGCATCGTCAGAAAGCGTAACAGAAGCAAAGATAACGGTTTCATTCAACTCACAAGCACTCAATTTTTGAAGATCCTGGGCGATAATATTTCCATCTTTATCAGGAATAGGTTCGCCATGAGGGTCAAATTTCGGATGATCAAGAATTTCATCCATCTTATCAAAGAAAATAGTGGAGTGTACGTGTTCCAGTTGTTCCGCAATTTCATGTACATTTTCCCAGCCGAAATTCATTTTTTTTACCAAAAACATTTCGGTTAACCGGTGTTTTCTTACGACAAGAGCGGCTTCCCTTCTTCCTTTTTCGGTAACAATCAGTGGCTTGTACGTCTCGTAAACCACCCAGCCTTTGTCTGCAAATTTCTTCATCATATTATTAACGCTCGGCATTTTTACGGATAAAAATTTGCTGAGTTCATTAATCGTTACCTTACTTTCATTGTCTACCAAATGAAACAGAGCCTTAAGATAGTTTTCTTCTGTTAATGTTGTTTTCAAAATGTTAGATGATTTTCATTACAAATCTAACAAAATAATATGAATAATCTGCACTTGTTATTTTAAGTTTTTTTAATTTTACATTATGAAATTTTCATTCAAAAACGACTATTCAGAAGGTTGCCATCCTTATATTTTACAGGCACTTTTACAGTATAATCTTCATCAGCAGGCAGGTTACGGAGAAGATGAATATTCTCTAAAGGCTAAAGATTTGATCAGAGAAAAAATGAAAAATCCTCATTCTGAAATTTATTTTGTTTCAGGCGGAACTCAGGCTAATTTAATTGTAATTTCTTCGATATTAAGACCTTATCAATGTGCAGTTTCTGCGGCTACCGGACATATTTTGAATAATGAGACCGGAGCCATTGAAGCAACCGGACATAAAATTTTAGGTATAGATAAGGAAGACGGAAAGCTAGCTCCTGCAGATATTATTCCCGTCTTGGAAAATCATCGAAATGTTCCTCATCAGGTAATGCCTAAATTGGTTTATATTTCTAATTCTACGGAGTTGGGAACGATTTATACTTTGAAAGAATTAGAAGAACTTTCTGCTTTTTGTAAGGAAAATAAGTTGTATTTATTCATGGATGGCGCGAGATTAGGGCATGGTTTAACTGCAGAAATCAGCGACCTTACTTTAGAAAAAGTAGCTAAACTTACGGATGTTTTCTATTTGGGCGGAACTAAAAACGGAGCCTTGATCGGGGAAGCTATTATCATTAATAATCAGGAACTTCAGCAGGATTTTGCTTTTAATATCAAACAGAAGGGAGCACTTTTAGCAAAAGGAAGGTTGTTAGGAATTCAATTTTTAGAATTGATGAAAAATGATCTTTACTTTGATTTGGCAAAACATGCGAATCAGCAGGCCATGAAAATTAAAAATGCAATGAAGGAAAAAGGAATTCAATTCCTTTCTGATACTTATACCAATCAGATTTTTCCGATTTTAAGTAATGATTTAATTCAAAAATTATCCGAAAAATTTGAATTTTATGTTTGGAAAAAGATAGATACGAAATTTTCGTCAATTCGTTTAATAACTTCTTGGAATACAGGGGATGAACCTGTTAATGATTTTATTGAAATTATTAAAAAAGAATTATAATAAATCAAAAAACAGCCTACTTTTAGGCTGTTTTTCTTTTTAAATATTTTAATTTTCCTGAAGAATTTTCTTAATTCCTTCAATCACTTCATTTTCAAATTTCTTTATTTTTTCCTTCTTCATATACATATAAAGTCCAACGGGAAAACAAAAGATGAGATAAAGCATGGCAGAGTTCAGAGCGGTCTCTGTGCTCACGTTGCCAATTTCGGGAACGGTATTTAATTTTACATTTCCAGTCAGTGTAAATCCGCTAGTACGAACCTGAAGCGCGCCAAAGCTTGTTTGAATTTTATACTGTGGAAATGTTTTCCTTAGTTCTTCGATAAACTCATTCTTTGAAAATGGTTTAAAATTTAAAGTTTGCATCGTTATTAATACTATTTGTTATTGATAAGTGTGGAAACCTATTTCTGCAAATATCGTGCAAAATATATCTATATTTAGAGAATAATTTTAATTTTATTTCAGTGATTTTGCAACTATTTTACAATCAGCTGATTTTAAATTGTTTCCTCCGGCATATCTTATCTTTTTCTCATTTATATATTTCGTTCCGGTTTCAGCATCTCTTTGTCCGATTCCTTCGACTAAGCCATCTTTTGTCTGAAGAAAATAAATATCATTTTTATTTCCTGTAGTTCCTTCTGCGGCAAATTCGTAAATCAATTTAAGCGTATCACCCGATTTAAATCCGGATAATTCCCCTTTATTACTGTCTTTTTCGCTGTTTTTTGTCGCCATTTTACCGGTAATAGTCCCCAAATTATCGTCAATACTCACAAAAACAGTGTCTTTTCCTGTTATTCCCATATAACAGAAAGATTTAGCACCTAAGGTATCGACTACTTTTTCTGTCGTGGCAACAGTGTCTTCTGATACTGTTTCAGGGACAGGAGCTTCAGGCTTTTTGTTGCAATTAAGCAATAAAACTGAAAAAGAACTTAATAAGACTAATTTTTTCATATTCTAATTATTATGTTACATCATATTTCATCTGCTAAAATAGCAATTGTATCGAGATCAGAAAATAAATTAATGCAAATAAAAAATAATCTTTAAATTAAAATAAATTATGACTTTAAATTTTAAAGAAAAAGCTTGTTTTTTTAAAAAATATTCTAATCGCTGAGAATCGCTTAAAAAAAATTATTCCGAATATTTTCCCGTACAGCAGAAAAATAAAATGGGCATGAAAAATGATGTTAAGTAGTAAAAAGATCAATTATGAAAAGAGTATTGAAAATTTGTGTTTTCATCCTTCTAATTTTAGGATTAAATTTTTCTAAAGCACAAACTCCACAAAATTACATTTATACTTCATCCGGAGATTTGCAAAAAATTGAAAAACTGATTACCAGAAAAGATATAGGTGGAGTTCAAATCGTTTACAATTGGCGAGCATTGGAAACAGCGAAAGATGTATATGATTTTTCCAGAATTGAAAAAGATCTGGAATATTTAACAAAGCTTAATAAAAAATTATTCATTCAGCTTCAGGATCGCTTTTTTGAACCCAAAGCAAGGTATGTTCCTGATTATATATTAAATGACAAAGAGTATGGAGGAGGACTGGTTGCGCAATATGATAATCCCGGAGAAAATAAACCTATTGGAAATGGCTGGGTAACACAGCAATGGAATCCTGCTGTACAACAGAGATATCAAAAGTTAATAGGAGAGTTGGCAAAAAAGTTTGACGGAAAAATCCAGGGAATTAATTTACCGGAAACTGCGATTGATATTGATATGAAGCGAGATAAAACAGGTTTTAGCTGTGATAAATATTTTCAGGCGGAACTTGATAATTTGAAGTTCGCAAGAAATGCTTTTAAAAAATCTTATGTTTTACAATATGTGAATTTTTTTCCGTGTGAATGGGAAAATGACCATAAATATATGTCGAGATTATTTGATTTTGCGAATAAAAATAATATTGGATTAGGAGGACCCGATATTGTTCCAAATAAAAATGCACAGATGAAAAATTCTTATCCGTTCTTTAATCAATACAAAGGAAAACTATCTTTGGTGGCAATGGCCGTTCAGGAACCTACATTAACTTATAAAAATCCGAAAACGAAAAAGCCTTTCACAAAAGAGGAATTTGTGAATTATGCTGAAAACTATCTTGGAGTTAATATCATATTTTGGAGTGTGGAATCGCCTTGGTTGAAAAACACTAAATAATGTAAGGCTTTAAATAAATTATATATCTCTGATTTAACGGTTTATAGATTCTTTCACAAATCTCTTTAAACTTTTTAATTTCAAAGTTTGTCATTTCTTAGGAATTTAGACTCGAATCTTTTCTAATACTTTGCTTAGATTCCTACCTACGGAATGACAAACTATGTAAATATTTCCCGATACTTAGGCGACAACAATGATAGCCCCGATTGCAGCGGCATCCTTTTTTGTTGCGGCTGGAGCAAAGCGGAAGCCGTAATGAAAAAGATATAGCGGAAAGCGGGATTAAGCTTCTAAAAAAGTTTAAAAAAGTTCTAAAGAAATAGGTGTAATCCGTTAAATCTGCGATAAAAATTAAACTTTCAAACACCCACGAAAACCTCTCGCTGCGTAATAAGAATCAGCGCCGTTGTGGTAAGTGAAAACGGTATTGTAACGACGATCGCAGAAAATAGCACCGCCCAATTCTCTAATATTAGTGGGAGTTTTTATCCAACTAGACGTTTTTAAATCAAATTTTCCTAATTCCTGAAGTTGTCGATATTGTTGTTCTGTCAATAATTCGATGCCCATTTCTGAAGCTTTATCGATGGCATTGCTTTCCGGTTTATTGGCTTTTCGGGCATTCCAGGCAGGGTAGTCGTAACATAAACTTCTGCGTTTCGGACTTTCCGGAGAACAGTCGAAGAAGAAATACTCATCTTTTTTTTGATCATAGCTAATCACATCTGGTTCACCTTCAGTTATTTCCATTTCATTTAAGGTCCAAAGTTTTTCAGGACTTTTCTCTAATTTTATTTGAATTTTTTCCCAGTTTAAGTCTTTGTGACGATTCATGTTTTTCTCAAAACGGGTTTTTAAAACTTTTAAAAGTTCTTCGGCTTGTTCTGAAGTCAGTTTATTTTTCATATAAGTTTGTGCATTATGCTTAGGAGTAAATTTAATAATTTTCATCATATAAAAGTTTCCACAGATTCAAAATTTGTAAGAATCTGTGGAATTTTTTATTTCTTTCTAATTGAAATCAAAGTCTGTAAAATAACAGAAGTAATTATAAATGATAGACCTGCATAAAATGAAATGTTTACTTGTTTGCTTTCATCAAAGAATAAAAAAGCCATAATGATCGCGTAAATTGGCTCTAGATTGAAAGTTAAATTCACGGTAAAAGCTGGAATTTTTTTCAAAACTTCAGCGAAAGCAACATATAAACCAACGGTGCAAAATGATGACAGAAAAACCAGATATCCAATATCTTTTAAGCTTGGAATAAGAGTCGGAACAGGGAAGAAGTACAGATAAACCGGCATGAAAAGCCCAAGAACGACTGTTCCGGCTATCATTTGATAATAATTAATGACCTTAGAGTCAAAATGCTGAACAAGACGGTTATTATAAATTGTATAAAGAGCTCCCAATGCCGATGAAATGACGCCTAAGCCAATTCCTAATTGATAAGATGTATCAAAATGGAAAATCAGGCTGATTCCTAAAAGCGTCAAAGTGCTGAGAAATAATTCTGAAATTTTAAATTTTTCTTTATCAATTAAAGGTTTAAATATTGCTGTGAAAAAACTGGTTAGACAATAACAAACAACACCGATAGAAATATTTGAATACTTGATGCTGGCATAAAAAAAGATCCAATGCATTGTAATTAATAATCCCACTTTTGAAATACGGATTTTTTCCTGAGTTGGAATCTTTGATGAAATTCTTAGCAGTTTTAAAATAACGAATAAGATAATTGATGAAAATAAAAGTCGGTACCAGACTAAAAGACCTTCATTAAGAGAAATAAGTTTTCCGAAAACACCTGTAAATCCGGCCAAAATTACAGCCAGATGTAATAATAAATATGATTTTTTCATTTGAAAAAAAGAACTGTTTGAAAAATTAAGTAATTAAATATTTTAATGTAAAGCATTACGAAACAAGCTGATAATTTTTTATCAACGAAATCTGTTTCAAATTGCATCTGAAAATATTAAAGTACCGGAGGAGGCAAACAGCTTACGTGGTTCATATTTATTTAATTAGAGGCTAAAATATGGAATTAATTTTGATAAAAAAAGTGGTTTGTCGGTATTTTCCGGAGTCTGTTTTAATTGTATTGATTTCCCACAGATCGCATATTTTCACAGATGCTGCTGTTTCTGTTGGTTTTACGCAAAGCCGCAAAAATATTTTTTAAGCCGCAAGGATTTTATCAAAGATAAAATGGAGGGGTCTTAATATCGCCACGAATGCACTAATTTTATTTCCCGTAGGTTTCTCATATTTAGAGCCCATCATTAGAAAATCAAAGATTTTCAAAAACTTAGGTGTACTTCTATGCAGCTTAACATTAAGCTTAAATAACTAAAGTGTTAAAAAGCTTTTGTAACTTTTGACTACGTCGAAATATCATTCATCGACTGAAAGATTTGTGGTTAAATTTTAGCCACAAATGCACGAATATTTTTATTTCCCACAGATCGCCAGAGATGGTGATGCTGGTATTTTTTTGCTTAATCTTCGTAATCTTTTTATCAATAGAACGGCTTGGTGAGATTTTTAGCAAATAGTTGTCAAAAAAACTTAGCGGACTTAGAGGCTGTTTAAATTTTATTGCCAAAAATTTTTATAGGTATTTTGAGATGGATTTTTTGCTTCGTGTTTGCAGATTTAGCGGGCTAAATCAAAAATAGGAAGTGAAAAATACGCTCAAAAGAGCATCAAAATTGAGCAAAGATCAACTTCATTAATGATAATAAATAAAACGGTAAAATTTTAAACAGGCTCTTAGTGTTCAACATTTTCAGCTTAAGAAAAATCAATCTGCGTCATCCGCAAAATCTGCGAGAGCAAAAAAATAACATTGAAATTTCAGCTCGGATTCTTTAACCTTTTAACTCAGTCCCCAAGTTTTGATACTGAAATTCGATTGCCCCAAGCTTTGCCTACAATAGTAAAAGCCGAAACTAAAAAATAGTTTCGGCTTTTTTATTATTTGTGAGAATAATTTAATGATTACTCAGCATCATATTTACTAATAACCTTCTGAGTTACACCAGAACTGCTGAATCCTCCATCGTGGAAAAGGTTCTGCATGGTAACTTTTTTAGTAAGATCTGAGAATAAAGTAACGCAATAGTCAGCACATTCAAGAGCAGTTGCATTACCTAGAGGTGACATATCTTCAGCATAGCCCAGGAAACCTCCGAAACCTTTTACGCCACTACCGGCTGTTGTAGGTGTTGGAGATTGGGATACCGTATTAACACGTACTTTTCTCTCTCCCCAGTAATTCCCAAAAGTTCTTGCGATACTTTCCAGATAAGCTTTGTTATCAGACATATCATTATAATCTGGGAATGTTCTCTGAGCGGCAATATAAGTAAGCGCCAAAATGCTTCCCCATTCATTCATACAGTCTTTTTCATACGCCACACGCATTACCTTGTGGAAAGAAACTGCAGAAATATCCCAGCCTTTTTCCAACCAGTCGTAATTCATTTCTGTATAATGTTTTCCCTTTCTTACGTTGATAGACATCCCGATCGAGTGAAGGATGAAATCAATTTTTCCAAATTTGGCAACAGCCGCATCAAAAAGCTTTTCCAGATCTTCAATGGAAGTAGCGTCTGCACCAATAACCTCTGAACCTGTTTTTTCGGCTAAACCATTAAGTTCTCCCATTCTTAAAGCGATAGGAGCATTAGACAAAATAAATTCTGCACCTTCCTCATGACATCTTTCCGCAACCTTCCACGCGATTGATTGTTCATTAAGGGCACCAAAAATAATTCCCTTTTTGCCTTTAAGTAAACCGTATGACATAATTTTTTAATGTTTATTAATAGTACAAATGTAGGAATAATTTGTGTTTAGAGCATAATAAAAAACGGAGCCTTCTGTAAAAAGACTCCGTTTTTTTGAAAATATTTATGTAACTGAAATTTTAATTTGTTTTTTTGTTCCATTCAGCCTTTACATCTTCTGCTGCATCTTTGGTTTTCTCCCATGCATCGTTCGCTTTATCCTTAATATCGTCCCATGCATCTGAAGCATTATTTTTCACTCTGTCAAACCAATCTTCCTGCTGGGCTTCCTCATCATTGGCTCTTTTTTCATTGATATAGTCCTTTGCTTTATCAGCAAGTTCTTCAATTTTCCACTTGGCATTGTTGGCTGCATCTTTTAAAGAGTTTTTCGTGTTGTCCACTGCATTTTCTGCTTTGTTGTATTCAGAATTGTTCATAATATTAAATATTTTATTGTGATGTCCAGTATAAAACAAGAACCATTCCAAAAAATTCAATCTATCCATTTATGACCAGCTCTTATTCGGCCAACTCGACCGAACGATTCAAATTAAGTCTAAATACCATTCAACTTCATACCCTGTAAGACCACTCTATTAAATATTCGTTATCAACACTCTATATGTTCAGTTTTTATAATAATTCCACTTTTTTAAAAAATAAAAGTCATGATAGGAATTTTTACTGGCCAAAATGAAAAAGAAATTTGGCATAAATGAGATCAATATAAAGTGATAAATTTAATTTTATTCAAATTTTTGTGACCTTTTTTAATTATTTATCAATAGTATTCCACTTTACAAAGAATTAAAAACAAGCTTAAAAGTGCATGCAAGGCCTATTTAACATACCGTTCACATAGCAATTACATTCCTTAAACAGTTATTAAACAACGCTTTTGTCACTAAAAAGTGTTTTTATTGAAAGATATTCAAAAAACTACCTATTTTATTGAAAATTACTATATTTGCACCGTCAAGTAATAAACAATTAGGAATTTAATAATGAAAAAAAAATCAATCCTTCAATCTGCTCTTATCATTTTTTTGTATAATACTTTTTCATACGCACAAATAGGGATAGGTATACCCAATCCTGATGCTTCTGCAATGTTGCAAATCAGTTCAAAAAATAAAGGAGTACTTTTACCAAGCATTTCTCTAACTTCATTAACAGATAATACGACAGTTCCAACACCTACAGAAGGTTTGATGGTTTGGAATAACGGAACAGGAGGCCTTACACAAACAGGTTTTTATTACTGGAGTCAGGCGAAGTGGAATATGCTTTCAGTAAATACAGGAGGAAGTGGTAATGGGATCAATAACGGTGGTTCAGGAGGTTCCGGATGGAGTACAGCGGGCAATAACAGTGGTAGCTACGCGGGAGAGAATACCACATTATCGTTGGGAACCAATACTTTGGATGATCTTGTTTTTAAAGTGAACTCTACGGTAATGGGAAGATTAGGAGTTTATAACTCCGTGAGTTTTGGTAATGGAGCCAATGCTTCACAAAACGGAATTGCACTGGGAAATTCTAGCAGTTCTTATCAGGGGATTGCGATCGGAACAAATGCAAAGGTGACGCAAAATCAGTCGGTTGCTGTGGGTGAAAATACGAATATTTCAGGTTTCAAAGCGACAGCGGTTGGATATAATGCGAGTGTAACGGTTAACGAAGCAACAGCTGTTGGGAATAATGCTACTGCTTCAGGATTTCAGTCTACAGCAATCGGTTTCAATTCTAAAACAACAAAGAATGAGTCAACAGCTATCGGTAATAACTCTCAGGCAGGGGATTTCAATCGATTGCACTAGGTTTTAATGCTAAAACCAATAACAACAGTGAAACGGCTTTAGGATATAACTCTGTGACGAATAATGAAAATTCTACTGCGTTAGGATCAGGTGCTTCAGCGACAGGTCATTTTTCAACAGCAGTAGGGTATAATGCTTCAACAGCACAGGCCAATGCTATTGTGATTGGTGATAACAATGCTAATGTCGGCATTGGAACCTCTACACCGAATACTTCTGCGAAATTAGACGTGAACGGACAGTATAAACTAGGAGATAAAGGAACGATTCAGAAAAACCAGGTAAGTTTTGAAGTTTGGCCAAGCGTTTCCATCAATAATCTGCCAACAGGAAAATCAACAACGTTGAATATTGCTATCCCTGCGGCATTACAGACAGCTTCTACAAGAGCTACCATCACCGTGACTCCGGCAAGTGATTTTGAAGGAAATACAACTTTTGCCATCTCCAACCCGAGAATGATTTCCAATTCGAATATTACCATTAATTTAAGTAATATTTCAGAAAGTGCAGCAAGCCTCTATGCAAGTCATTTTTATGTAACAGTGAATGAATTTTAAATATAGAATTTATATATATTGATTTAATTTGGTTAGAAGGATTTCAGAATTCCTGAGATCCTTTTTGTTTTAATTGTGTTAAATAATCTTCAAAAAAAGCCCGAGTTTCAACATTGAAATTCGGGCTTTTTATTATTTTAGATATTCTTTTTTTGAATCTTCATAAGAATAGAATCGCTTCTGTTCTTATATGTTCAAAATATTCAGACAAAAGTTCAAAATCGTGGGCTCCTTTAACAAATGGATTTAAATAGCAAAAATCAATTGGAATAAAAGTAAGTCCATTTTCATAAAAATGAACAATACTTTTATCAAGCTTAATTTCCTGCGGAATTATGATACTAAGAATTTCCTGAGGCATTTCTTATTTAATAATTCTATCCAGCACCCAATTAATCAGGTTTTTCTCAGAAGCATGGTGATCTGCAGAGAATTCTCCACGTCTTCTGTTGGCGATCACATTATTTACGGTAATTGCTTTGTGACCTAATAGTTTTGAAAGAGCATAAATAGCAGAAGTTTCCATTTCGAAATTCGTCACGCCAAGTTCGTTCAATGTTTCAAGGAATTTATCATCCAAAGCCTTTAGACGAAGCTGTCTTCCCTGTGGAGCATAGAATCCCGGGAATGTCGCCGTGTTTCCGTGGTATTTTGCATCTTTGTAATAATCAGCCATTTCTTCAGCCCAATCTGCGAAATAAAGCATCGGTTTGATATTTGCATAAGGGAATTTTTCTAAAAAGTTCTTAGAAAACTCATTCTCAAAGCTGTAATCCTGGTAGAAATGCATCAATCCGTCAAGACCAACAACATTTTGAGTCACCAACATATTATCAACCTGAACATCAGGATTTACACTTCCGCAAGTTCCCATTCTGAAAAGTTCTAACGCTTTATGTTCTGTCTTAAATTCTTTATTTTTAAGATCGATATTTACCAAAGCATCCAATTCGTTCATTACGATATCGATGTTTTCGGTACCAATTCCGGTAGACATTACGGTAATTCTTTCACCACGAAGCGTTCCGGTATGCGTGTAAAATTCTCTTTTATTTTTTTTGATCTCTACTTTGTCAAAATAGGCGGAAACCTTCGCCACACGGTCAGGATCTCCCACAAGGATAATCTTTTCGGCAATATCTTCGGGCAAAAGGTTCAAGTGATATACACTTCCGTCATTGTTCAGCACCAGCTCTGAAGCTGCAAGTTTGTTTAGCATACTTATATTTTTAGTTTTAATTATTAATCGATAAAGATGGCTGCTTTATAGGGAGTCGGTAAAAACTCAAGAATAGAGCCATATTCTTCTACAATTCTTTTTTGTCCGTTATACACTTCATACACGGTAAAGGTTGTTTTCTCGAAGTTTTTGGGATTTTTTCTCTGTTGGGTTATTTCAAAAAAATGATCGTCTTTTTTCAATACAGAAACCAGTTCTTCTTTAGTAGAAGTGGTGTTGGCTTCCATCATTTTAGGGAAATCCGTGGCTACCTGAAGCAGTGAGCTGTAGTTTTTGTAGGGTTTTGTAACTCCTTTTGAATACACATATACATTAGGAATGTCTTTGCCCTTCGGAAGTCGCAGCAGATAATAATCATCGCCTCTTTTTTCAGCGTATACCGCCATTTCTTTTTTGCCTTGTGCCAATGAAAAAACGGAAAAAAGACTTCCTACAAAAGCCAGTAATAGTTTTGTTTTCATACCAATATTTTAGTTTGATTAGTTCAATTTTAAAATCCTCCCCAATAGTTCTTCATCATTATTTTAAAACAGGCATTGCTAGAATTCTTTGCCTTTTTAATGAATTAGTTTCGGGGTTTAAAATTAATAAAAATTCCTTTACCTCAATCGTAAACCTGATTAATATGCATTAATCATTAAATTTTTATTGATACTAATGATATTAAATTTTGATTTTAAAGCTTTTTTATGTTGCTGCATAATGGTTTTAAAGCAACCAGCAGACAAACCGATGAAAACAGGAAGGTAATTAATGGAATTCCCCAAAGACTGAAAAAGTTTCCGATGACGGCATCTTCGGGATGATCTTTCGTATAATATACGGTAATCCTATCGGAAGACTCCTTGCCGCCACTGCTGTAGTTGCCGCGAATGATATGCTTTTTTCCAAAGTTATCATTAAATTCAATAATGGGCGTATACATCTCTTTAGATTCTCCTGAGTCAGAATCTTTGGAAATGCTTACTGCATAATCCACAATTTTTCCCTGTTTCTGAAGTCCTGAAGTGGTCAGTTGAATACTTTTTACACATTTAACGATACTGTACACCACACCGAATCCGGAGATAAGGACTGCAACAGACATCATGCCTATCATCAGCAAAGTAAAAAATGAGGAGGTCGTTTTCATTGAGAATACATTTTCGTGATTAAAATAGTCTTGATGTTTCCTGTAAAAATAATTATTTTCTTCCATAAAATGTAATCATTATTTAATGTACAGTTAAAGTGTTCATCGGCTTCAAACAATAGTTTTGCGCAAAAAAATTAATGAGATCCTATCCTTTAGCTATTATTGCCCTGCTGATCGGCTTTGCCGTAATGTCTTTTAATCCGACGTACAAAGGAGTCGAAAGTGAAAATACCGTAGTTAATAAAGGATTAAATGATTTTAAAACTAAGTTGAACCATTTAAAATCAGATGCTTATGATTTTTCTGAAGATAAAATTTCATTAGAAAAACTTCAGGAATCATTGAGAAATACGAGAAATTCGTTCAAAGAAATAGAATTCTACATCGCTTATCATTATCCTGAATTCACAAAAACACATTTGAACGCCGCGCCGTTATTTCATATTGAAGCAGCGGGAACTTCAGCTTATACGTTGCCTCCGGAAGGTCTTCAGGTTTTAGACGAATTGATTTTTTCTGATGAAGCAGCGGAGAATAAAGAAGAAATTAAAACGATTACCGATTTTTTGTATAACAGTTATGTCAGTTTTTATTTAAGTTCGGCGAAAAATGGTTTAAGCAAAGGAAATAATAAAACGCTTCCGCTTAGAATTGAACTAATCAGAATTTATACGTTAGGTGTAACAGGTTTTGACACACCAGGATCTTTAAATATTTCTGAAGAAGCTTCTCACGCGATGTTGGGAATCAAAAAATACATTAATGACGATCCTTATTTTAAAAATTATAATGTTCAGCGGGCGAATACGATTTTAACTGGTGCTGTCGATTATCTTTCAAAAAATACAGATTTTGAAAAGTTTGATAGAATTGAATTCTACAAAAAATGTATTCAGCCTTTATACGAAGAATTTGGAAAATGGGACGGAAGAACAGATGATCTGAAAGAATTTTCAGGTTGGAATGTCAACAGCAAAAACTTTTTCGGAAGCGATTTTCTGGATCCCTATTTTTATACTTTACTGAAATCTTCGGAAGATAATGTTGATTTGAGAAATTTAGGAAAAGATATTTTCTACGATCAAAAGTTAAGTGACAACGGAAAAATGAGCTGTGCAACCTGCCATTTACCTGAAAATGCTTTTACAGATTTGAAAACGAAATCTCAAAGCAATGTCGAAGGAAAAACTGTTCTTAGAAATTCTCCATCGTTGTATAATGCAGTTTTTGCCAAGAGATTCTTCTATGATTTGAGAGCTTTTTATCTGGAACAACAGGCAGAACACGTAATTTATAACGAAGATGAGTTTAATACAAGCTACGAAAGCATCATCAAAAAATTAAAAACAAAACCTGAATATAAAAAAGCATTTGCCAAAGCCTTCAAAGACGGAAAAGTAAGTAAAGAGAATTTCTCAAAGGCGTTGAGTTCTTATGTTGCGTCATTGTATTCTTTTGAAAGTGATTTTGATAAATTCATGAGAAATGAAAAGGAAATTTCTGATGATGCAAAAAAAGGATTCAATTTATTTATGGGAAAAGCGAATTGTGCGACTTGCCATTTTGCACCACATTTTTCAGGATTGGTTCCGCCGTTTTTTAATGAAAATGAATCTGAAGTGTTGGGCGTAACGAAAAAACCAATCAAGCAATTGCCGATTGAGCTGGATGATGATAAAGGAAGATTTAAAAGTCCGGTGAAAAAAGAGAATTCTTGGATCTATGAAAATTCTTTTAAAACAGTAACGGTAAGAAATATTGCTTTAACGAAACCGTATTTCCACAACGGAGCATTCAACACGCTGGAAGAAGTTTTGGATTTCTATAATGAAGGTGGAGGAGAAGGTTTAGGCTTACAAATGAAAAATCAAACGTTGCCGCCGGATAAATTAGATTTAAATGAAACAGAAATGAAACAGATTATCGCTTTCCTGAATTCTCTGACGGATGTTAGTAGAAAATAGAAGGCAAAAGTAAAAAGAGCCAGGTGAGTGGTGATATGGAATCAATTTTACATACCCAAAAGTGTTCTATTTGAAAACTTATAATTTATCACTAATAAAATCCTTAACAATTATTTAACTCCCTTAACATTGGCTTATTGATTAATTAATATTTCCGATATTTTATTTAAAATCCTATTAATAGAGGGCTCAGACTAAAAAAATAGTTTTGCATCGTCTAATAAAATTAAGTAAAAAATGAACAGAAAACTATTGACGATTGCAGCGCTGGCTGTGATGACGAGCTCTGTGTTTCAGGCGCAGACTTTCATCTTCAACAAAAATTCTAACTGGAGCTACAAAGACAACAATCAGGCACAGCCTTCTCAGTGGAAAGACAAAACGTATGATATTTCTACTTGGTCTTCAGGAAACGGACCGTTAGGATACGGCGATCCTGTGACTACACAAACTGCAACGGGACTTATCACAGCTTATTTTGCAAAAGATATTACGGTAAATCTTGCTGATCTTAGCGATAATATGGAAATGGGTATCATGAGAGATGATGGTATCGTGGTTTATCTTAACGGTGAAGAAATCATCAGAGATAATATGCCGACGGGAGTTATCGATTTCAATACCTGGTCTAGCACAACAATAGATGGTGCTGCAGAAAACGCATACAATCTTTTTACCATTCCAAAGGCTAAATTTGTAAACGGAACCAACAGAATTTCTATCGAATTACACAACAGAGGAGCAGGAAGTTCGGATTTAAGAATCGATGCTTATCTTAAAACAACGGGACCTGTTGTTGTAAATCCTTCAACGTGTAATGCGGCTCACATCAGCTGTTTTACCTCCATCGTTCCAACAACGCAAACCGGAAAATTAATTATTCCTGCTGAACACAAGTATCAGATGATCCTGAAAGAAGGTGATAATTATACAGAAGGCGGAGGTTTAGTAGGCGGACAAAACGACTTTACAGCATATGTTGCTAAAAACGGAAGCAGTACCAACGGTTATCTTTCTGTAAACCATGAAACCAACCCTGGTGGTGTAACAATGGCTGAGATTAATTATAATCCTACTTCAAAATTTTGGCAATTATCGAGATCGAGAGCGGTAAGTTTCTCAGATCCTAGTTTGGTTCAAACCATCAGAAACTGTTCAGGAGGTATTACACCTTGGGGAACAATCATTACAGCTGAAGAACAAACAACTTCAGCCGATGTAAACGGAGATGGAATGAAAGATTACGGTTGGTTGGTAGAAATTGATCCTGCCACAGCTCAGGTTATTTCTAAAAATGCAGACGGAACTAAAGGTAAACTTTGGCAAATGGGAATCATGAACCACGAAAATGTGGTAATCAATAATGCAGGAACAACTGCTTATTATGGTGAAGACGGTGGAACGCACATGATTTATAAATTTGTTGCAGATACACCTAATGACCTTTCCTCAGGAGATCTTTATGTATTAAAATTAGATCAGGGATTAACAACTGCGGGAGATCCTGTGGGAACTACGGCAACTTGGGTTCAGGTTCCTAATAAACTTAAAGCCGATCAAAATAATACAGCTTCAGCAGCTCAAACGGTAGGCGGAACAAGATTTAATGGAGTAGAAGATGTTGATATCAGCCCGATCGACGGGAAGATTTATTTCACAGCAAAAGGTTTAGACAGAGTTTATCGTTTACAAGACAACGGAGCTACTGCTTCTCAGGTTGAAACTTTCGTAGGAGGAGCTTCTACAACGTATTCTTTCGACACCGCTCAGGGAGTAAAAACGGAAGCTTGGGGCGACGGAAACGATAACCTTACATTTGATGAGCTTGGAAACCTTTGGGTATTACAGGATGGCGGTAAAAACTACATCTGGGTAATTGCTCCCGATCATACAGCGGCAAATCCTAAAGTGAAATTGTTCGCTTCTATGCCAGCAGGTTCTGAGCCAACAGGTTTAACGTTCACGCCAGATCATAAATTCGGATTCTTCTCTGTTCAGCATCCAAACTCGACGATCTCTACAGATATTGACGCTACAGGAAATACCATTGATTACAAAGGAAAATCTGCAACAATGGTAATTGCTCTGAAAAATAATTTAGGAACTGAAGGAGCATTAGGAACAATTGATAGCCACGCTACTGAAAATACAGTAACAGTTGCTCCGAATCCAACTTCTGGATTGGTGAAAATCAATTCTGCAAAAGGATTGAAGGACATTTCGGTAACTGCTTACAGCATGGACGGTAAAATTGTCTTCACGAAAAAATTCTCAGGAACAAATAAAGTTTTAGATCTGGATTTCACATCTCAGCTAGAAGCTTCTCGTATTTTAGTATTAAGTATCGAAGCAGAAGGAGGTTTCCAGAAAACCGTAAAACTTGTAAAGAAATAGTTATTAATAATTTTTTGGCTGCCGGTAATTGTTATCGGTGGTCAATTTTTCTTTTTTATGAAAAAACTTTTAGTATTCGCAGCCGTTTTATCACTTTTCTCAGCAAAAGCACAGATTGATCCTGTAAAATATCCAACCTACACCAATATCGAGGATGCTTTAAAAAGTAATCAAACCATTTACAGTATGAGTTTCAGAGAAAAAGGGTTGTTTAATATTCCACCGCAGATCAAGCAGCTTAATTCTATCTTTTTCCTGAATTTAATGGCAAACAAGTTCGAAAAAATAGATCAGGAAGTATTTGATCTTAAAGAACTGACGATTTTAAATTTAAGTGAAAACAGCATTAAATTTATTCCTGATGAAATTGGCGAACTTCAAAAACTGGAAAGTTTTTCGATGAGTTTGAATAGCTTAACGAGCATCAACTCTAATCTTGCTAAACTTCAAAAATTAAAATTCATTCATCTGGATGCCAATAATCTGAATGTTTTTCCGGAAGCGCTTACAAAAATTTCATCTTTGGAAGAAATTAATCTTCAGGGAAATCAGATCAGTTTTATTTCAAATCATTTAGATGATATTAAAAATCTGAAATCATTAAATCTTTCGGCCAATCAGATCAATGATTTGGGCGATTTATCTTTTCCTAAACAAATAAAATATCTGGAATTACAACAAAATTCAATTGCTAAACTTCCAGACGGTCTTTTCGATGTTAAAAATCTTGAATATTTAAATGTAAGTAATAACAACATCAAAAAGATTTCAACAAAAATAAAAGGCTTGAAAGGAGTTGTAAGTATGAATCTAGCAAATAATGATTTAAAAGATCTTCCAACCGAATTTTCACAATTGAAAAATCTTAAAACATTAATATTAACGGGAAATCCAATGGCTAAATCCACTATTGAAAAATTAAAAGCAATGATGCCCGACACGAAAATTTATTTCTAAATCAACCTATATTTGATGGATCTAAATTAAATTGAACTTCCACCACTTGGCTCTTTTTACTTTTGCCCTTTTACTTCTAAAAATAAAACAAATACGTTGAGGTCGTACTCTCTTATCCTCCGACTCTCTTCGTTTTATACCCCATTTCCTTAAGGATATTCATTATTTTATCACGATTATCCCCTTGAATAATAATCGTTCCATCCTTTTCAGAACCGCCGATTCCTAAGGTGGTTTTTATTTTTTTTGAGATATTTTTCAGTTCTTCCTCACTTCCTTCCCAACCTTCAACAATCGTTACAGGCTTTCCGTTTCTTCCTTTTTTCTCAAACTTGCATACCAAAGGCTCTTTCTGCTTGAATTGCTCTTCAGGCATCTCAAAATCCTGCTCTTCATGCTCAGGAAAAAGGTTTTTTAGTTGGTCTCTTAAATCCATAAAGCAAAAATAATAATTATTTGGCTGGTAAAAAAGCAAAAGAATATTGAATTTTTGACGTCAGCCTTAATGAAATACCTGATAAAACTATCAAACTCAAAACACATGAGCATTCTCAAACTTATCAGGAGCTATTTCCCGCTTTCGCTACTCGCTTTTTCTAGTTTCGGCTCCGCCGAGCCGAAACTAGAAAAGAGCTCAAACATGCCGCTCAATCGCGGCTAGGAATGCAGTTTGTAATTCAAGTAATTACAAATATTCAAAAGCTATCTTCTTTTCAAAATACAAACTTTAAACCTCACAGGTTTTTAAAAACCTGTGAGGTTTAAATACATTTTATATTTAAAAATATGCTCAAAGCTTGTCATCCTGTAAAGATCCAAGTAAGAATTTTTTTAATGCGACATATAAATTTCTTAGGAAATGATAAACTCCATAAACGATTAAATCAAAAATATAAAATCACTGCAATATCCGCTGTTAATAAAAATTTAAACGTTTCAGATTACTAATTTCATAATAAATTAAATAAATTTGTAGTACAAAAGTTTATATAATGTCGAAAAAAGCAATATTAGCGATCCTTGACGGATGGGGATTGGGTATGAATCCGGACGTTTCTGCACTAGATAAAGCAAACACACCTTTTATAGATAGCTGTCTTAAAAATTTTCCGCACACAACGCTTGAAGCAAGTGGTTTGGCGGTAGGTCTTCCTGCCGGACAAATGGGAAATTCTGAAGTGGGACACATGAATCTTGGCGCTGGAAGAGTGGTTTACCAAAACCTGGTAAAATTGAATATGGCCGTAGATAACGGAACTCTGGGGCAGGAAAAAGTTATCCAGGATGCCTTTGAATATGCTAAAAGAGAAAACAAAAAAGTACACTTTATCGGTTTGGTTTCAAACGGAGGAGTGCATTCACATATCAACCATTTAAAAGGTCTTTTAACGGCTGCTCACGAGTCTGGCTTGGATGAAAATGTTTTCGTTCATGCTTTTACAGACGGCCGCGACTGTGATCCGCACTCAGGATTAGGTTTCATCGAAGATCTTCAGAACCACATGGAAAAATCTGTCGGAAAACTAGCTACCGTTATTGGTCGCTACTACGCGATGGACAGAGACAAGAGATGGGAGCGTGTAAAATTGGCGTATGATGCGATGGTAGAAGGCGTTGGTGCTGAAACTACAGATGCGTTGGCTGCTATTAAATCGTCTTACGATCAAAATGTGACAGATGAGTTCTTAAAACCAATCATTTTAGTGAACACAACAGAAACAGGAAACGTGGTTCCTGTGGCTAAAATTGTTGATAATGACGTGGTAATAAGCTTCAATTTCCGTACAGACAGAGGTCGTGAAATTACAGAAGTACTTTCTCAGCAGGATTTCCCTGATTATTTCATGAGAAAACTTAACCTTTATTATATTACATTAACGAATTACGATAAAACATTCCAGAATGTACACGTTGTTTTTGACGAAAATGTATTGGAAGAAACAATGGGAGAGGTGTTGGAAAGACACAACAAAACTCAAATCAGAATTGCTGAAACAGAAAAATATCCTCACGTAACGTTTTTCTTTTCCGGAGGTAGAGAAGAAGAATTTAATGGAGAGAAAAGATTGCTTTGTCCGAGCCCGAAAGACGTTCCGACTTACGATCTGAAGCCTGAAATGTCAGCTTACGATATCACCAACGCTATCGTTCCTGAACTGGAAAACGGAACGGCAGATTTTGTATGTTTAAATTTCGCCAATACCGATATGGTTGGGCACACAGGTGTTTTTTCAGCAGCAGTAAAAGCGGCAGAAGTTGTTGACAGTTGCATCGAAAAAGTAGCAACAGCAGCTTATGAAAATGGGTATGCGGTTTTCATCTTGGCAGACCACGGAAACTCAGACGTAATGATTAATCCTGACGGAACACCAAACACCCAGCATTCAACCAATTTGGTTCCTTTTATTGTGATGGATAAAGAGCACACCTGGAATCTGAAACCTGGAAAATTAGGAGACGTTGCTCCAACCATTCTAAATGTGATGGGAGTAGAAATTCCGGAAATAATGACTGGAGATATTTTAGTTAGCTAAAATTGAATAATATTAAAGAAAATTTGCCGTTATAATTTATATAGCGGCATTTTTTTATGATTAATATCAGAAAGAATTAACATAATATTATGGCATAAATAATAAATAAAATTTTAAATTTGCAAATTGAAATCAAAATTATACGATGTATCAGAAGCTTGTTAGGAAAGAAGTAATGGGAATATTGGAAAAGGAGGTAGGTTCTTTTCTGGATAAATTTTTAACGCCAATCGAGAAGATCTGGCAGCCTTCAGATTATCTTCCTGATCCATCAAGCACAGAATTTAAGCACGATCTTGAAGAAATTCAGACCTTTGCCCGTGAAATGCCTTACGATTTATTTGTGACCTTAATCGGAGACTGTATTACGGAAGAAGCATTGCCATCATACGAATCATGGCTGATGGGAGTTGAAGGCGTAGATCAGGAAAAACCTGAAATTGGCTGGGCAAACTGGGTAAGAGCCTGGACAGCTGAAGAAAACAGACACGGAGATCTTTTGAATAAGTATCTTTATCTGTGTGGAAGAGTAAATATGAGAGAAGTTGAAATTACAACTCAATATTTAATCAATGACGGATTCGACCTGGGAACAAGTATGGATCCTTACCGAAATTTTGTTTATACAAGTTTTCAGGAGACAGCAACCAATATCTCTCACAGAAGAGTAGGAACCCTGGCAAAACAATCAGGAAATACAAAACTGGCTAAAATGTGTGGGGTAATTGCAGCAGACGAGGCAAGACACGCCAAAGCATACAAATATTTCGTAGCAAAAATTTTAGAAATAGATCCTTCAGAAATGATCCTGGCATTCGAGGACATGATGCGTAAAAAGATTGTAATGCCGGCTCACATGATGAGACAGTCCGGTCAGGCAGCAGGTGAACTTTGGGGGCATTTCTCAGATGCAGCACAAAGATGTATGGTGTACACCGGTCAGGATTATATCAATATTTTAAAAGATCTGTTAGACGAATGGAAAATTGAACATGTGAAAGGTCTTACAGAAAAGGCTGAAAAAGCGCAGGAATATCTTATGAAACTACCCGGACGATTACAAAAAATCACAGACAGAATTTCCACACCGGATCTTCAGTTCCAGTTCAATTGGGTGAAAAGTTAATCCATATTATCATTAAATTATAAAAGAGGAGTGCTGGAGTTTTTTGGCACTCTTTTTATTTCTTATCTTTGCAAAGCTAAAAAAAGACAAAATGTTAAATAACAAGAAAATTGCTGTTGATTTTGACGGAACAATTGTAGATGATGCTTATCCGGCAATTGGCAAAGCGAAAATTTTTGCCTTCGAAACATTAAGAAGACTTCAGGCGGAGGGCTTCAGATTAATTCTCTGGACCTACAGACATGGAAAAACATTAGACGAAGCAGTAGAATTCTGCAAACAAAACGGAATTGAATTCTATGCAGTGAATTCAAGCTTTGAGGGGGAAGTTTTTGATTCGGCCAATCAATCAAGAAAATTAGATGCAGATTGGTTTATTGATGATAGAAATTTGGGAGGGTTCCCAGGTTGGGGTGAAATCTACAATATCATTCAGGAAAGAATAGAATTCCGTGTAGAGGGTAAAGAAGTTTTGGCATATTCGAAGCTTAAAAAAGAAAAGAAAAAAGGACTATTCTGGTAGAATATCCTATGTAGCAATTTACCAATATAACCATTTACTAATCAGGAAGGCAATTGTTGTTACACTGATACACTGTTATACTGTTACATTTATAAATTAGAGCATGATTCAATTAAAAACAATAGACGAATTACGTCTTATGAAGGAAAGTGCCCGTTTGGTTTCAAAAACATTAGGAATGTTGGCAAAAGAGATCAAACCGGGAATTACCACTTTATATTTAGATAAATTAGCATACGATTTCATTAAAGATCACGGCGCCGAACCTGCATTTTTAGGATATGGAGGTTTCCCTAATTCCTTATGTATTTCTCCAAATGACCAGGTGGTTCATGGTTTTCCGAATAAGGATATCGTGAAGGAAGGTGATGTACTTTCTGTGGATTGTGGAGTTATCTTAAACGGATACGTAGGAGATCACGCATACACTTTTGAAATTGGTGAAGTGACTCCAGAAACTAAAAAATTACTGAAGGTTGCCAAAGAATCTCTTTACAAAGGGATTGAACAATGTATTAGAGGCAAAAGGATAGGAGATATTTCTCATGCTATTCAGGCACATTGCGAAAAAGAAGGTTACGGTGTTGTAAGAGAACTGGTGGGACATGGTTTAGGTAAAAAAATGCATGAAGATCCCCAAGTTCCGAACTATGGAAAACAGGGAAGTGGTAAGGTGATCAAAGACGGTTTAGCTATTGCAATCGAACCTATGATCAACCTTGGAACTGAAAAAGTGAAATTCCATGAAGATGGCTGGACGGTCACTACTTTAGACAATAAGCCTTCTGCACACTTCGAACATGATGTAGCGGTAATCAACGGTAAGCCGGTATTGCTTTCTACATTCGACTATGTATACGAAGCGTTGGGAATCGTAAGTGATGAAGAAAAAGCTTTCCAATTGGATTTTTAATGAAAAAAGTCACTAAACTTTTATTAAATAAAATTCCACGTCCGATGCTTATTAAGATGAGTATCTGGGCGCGACCTCTTATTTATCAGTTTTTTAAAGGTGATCAGTTTCAGGATCCTATAGACGGAAGATATTATCGTAAATTCCTTCCGTATGGATACGGAAAACAGCGTGAAAATGCACTTTCCCCGGGAACGTTGAGTTTGGAAAGACACCGCCAGATGTGGCTGTATCTTCAAAACGAAACCGATTTTTTCATTAAAAACTATAAAGTTCTTCACATTGCTCCCGAACAGGAGTTTTTGAGAAAGTTTAAACGGATGAAAAATCTGGATTATATTTCCGCGGATTTATTCTCTCCGATTGTTGATGTAAAAGCAGATATTCTGGATCTCCCGTTTGCAGATGAAAGTTTTGATATTATTTTCTGCAACCACGTATTGGAGCATATTGAAGACGATGCAAAAGCAATGAGTGAGCTTTATCGTGTCTTACGTCCGGGAGGATGGGGAATTCTTCAGGTTCCGATGAAAAATTCATTGGAGAAGACCTATGAAGATTTTACCATAAAAGATCCGAAAGAAAGACAGAAGCATTTTGGACAATATGACCACGTTCGCTGGTACGGAATGGATTATTTCGACCGCTTAAGAAAGGTTGGTTTTGAAACAGAACCTAATTTCTATTCACAAAAATTCTCAGCAGAGGAAATCAAAAAATATGGGTTAAGAACGAATGAGATTCTTCCTGTAGTTTTTAAGAAATAAAACAAAAACACGTCTCCGATTAGAAGACGTGTTTTTTTTATTAATTTGATTGAAGTTTTAGTTTTTGATAAAGGCCTGACCTTTATAATTTTCTACAGACAAAATATATTGTCCTTTCGGTAAATCATTAGTATTGATCGTTGTTTTACTATCCGTTGTTTTTGTTTCAATCAATAGTTTTCCTGACAGATCATAGATTTTTACAGGAACATTTTTAGCCACATGGTCAATCGTTAATGTTTCTCTTACTGGATTTGGATAAGCAGAGAATGTTTTGCTCTTCACTCCGGTTTCACTCGTTCCCAATACAGCCGATGGCACACCATTATAATAGAACTTATCTCCAAGCGGAGCCGTCATAATCAATGTTTTTGTGTTACCACTTGTTTGAATTTCATAATGATAGAATGATTGTGGAGTTGAATTTGTGTAAAGATTACAGTTTTTCTGATCATAATCTGCTACTGCTGTTGCATTAGTTCCATTATAGACCGCTGAGGTACAGCTTCCTGAAGATTTAGTGATGTACGTACTTCCCGGCATGGTATTGAATCCTAATGTAGCGGTGTTAAAGTACTTTGAACTAAAAGTGAAACTCGTGCCACCGTTTGCTACAAAATTGGATGCCTGAATGCCACCGTCTTTTGTTGGAACATCTGTCGTTTGTCCGCTGTTGGTCACCATTTTAGTCATGTACCAGTCGTAAGAGATCAACTCCGAGGTTTGTGCAGATAACAAACCGCCTGCTAATAATAAGAATAAAGCTTTTTTCATAACTTAAAAATTTTCACTAAGATATGAAAAAAATATAATTCTTTACTTAGTGAGAAACAAATTTTAATCCGATCACAGACCCCACCAATGTTATGATGAAAAATATTCTCCAGAAACTAACAGGATCTTTAAAGAAAAAAATGCCCATTAAGACGGTTCCTATCGCTCCAATACCCGTCCAGACTGCATATGCGGTTCCAATGGGTAAAGTTTGAGTCGCTTTAATGAGTAAAAGCATACTTACCGTTAAAGAAATAAGAAATCCCGCAAACCATAAATACATGATGTTTCCGGAAGTTTCCTTTACTTTTCCCAAACATGACGCAAATGCGACTTCAAATAATCCTGCGATAATTAAGATAATCCAATTCATTTTTTATAATTTTCTCGCGCAAAGTTCCGAATTTAGAAGCGTAGAAAATTTTACAATTGTTAAAAAATGAATTTATTTTTAGTAATGCAAAAACATCAAAAAGCAATATATACTCTAAACCTCTTTACACTCAGACTCCCAAACTCTAAGACCCTCAAACTCTAAGACCCTCAAACTCTCCAACACTATAACCCAACCCCTCACTTAATCTCCGCCCGAATTCTACTCAAACTCACCTGCGTAATTCCTAAATAAGAGGCAATATGTCCCAGCTGAACTCTCCTTAAAAGACTTGGTTTATCGCGCATCAGATCTTTGTACCGTTCCAAAGAGGTTTTGAATTGTCTTGAGATGATAAGCTCTTCTGTTTTTACCAGTTCACGTTCCGCAAATTTTCTTCCCCAATTGGCAATATGAATATCTTCATTGAATAATTTTCTTAAAGTTTGAGTTTCCAGCTTATAAAGTTCACAATCTTCAAGAAGTTCGATATTTTCGTAACCGGGTTTGTCTTCCACATAACTTTTCATCGAAACAACTGTTTCGCCCTCATGTCCAAACCAGAAAGTGATATCATTTCCTTCCCTTGAAGCATAGGCACGTACCATTCCTTTTTTAATAAAATAAATATAAGGAATCACTTTATCCGCTTCCATGAGACCAAAGGACTTAGGGAAGGAAACTTCGGTAATATACTGTTGCAAATTTTCCTTTGAAGACTCCGGCAGTTTATAAATCGAATCAAGAATTTCGTTTATGTCCATTAATTTTATAGCGTGGTTAAATTGTACTAGCTTTCTATTATATATTATTTTATGATGTATTTTTTACTTCGTATATGTGAAGACCTGGCGAGCCAAAACGAGAACAGGAAGTGAAAAATACGCTTAAAAGAGAAACCAAAGATAAAGTAAAATCTACAATAAATATTTCGATAAGACTTAGAGCCCGTTTAAAATTTTGATTAATGCGTTTTTTTAAAACGCAAAGATTTTATGGCTTTCTGCTTTTTTTAGAAGGCAAAGACAAATGAATTTGCTTCGCGAAGCTTGAAAATACAGCTTCATCAAATCGACTTGTTGATTCTGCTTTGCTCACTAAAATATAACTGTGCTTTTCAGCTAAAACTTTGCGTCAAAAAAAAGCATTAGGTAAAAACCTTCGCTCAATCAATAAATGCAATATAAATAAAATATAAACAGACTCTTAATCCAACTTTTAATTATAAATAATATGATTCCGATTAAAAGCAACAATAACAATTTAGAATATTGATTTTATGATTATTAATATGTGCATCAATAACGTTAGGCTTCAGCCGGATGAAAAAATTTCACATCGAATGGAGGCCTTAGCCGAAATTGATCATCCATGTTGGTTAAAACCTCTAGGAGTTTCATCTTTTTTAGACGGACTGAAGAGCGTCCCTGTTGATCCAGTGGAACATTTTATTGATTGACCTCAGGCAATTAATAGTTTTCAGAGACTTTAAAGCGTAAAATAAGGATAAATTTTACTATTTTTTACTTTTTATAAGGATAAACGTTTAACCTAATTTAGCATAAATCATCGCTATGGTTCATATTTATTTAACATAAAATTAATACAAAAGAATCAGTCACCACTATAACAAATTAGTAAACAGCAAATTAAATATAAAAAGAGTTTCAATTCAAAAATCCGCGAAAGTACAATATTTTTTTAAATAGCCAAAAAAAATAGGGTATTGTATTGTACCTATTTTATGAAATACTTTTGTACAGTAAATCATTTTCTATGAAAAGAGCTTCCATTAAAGATATCGCAAAAATTGCCGGAGTATCCGTAGCAACGGTTTCTTATGTGCTCAACAGAAAAGAAGGAAGCCGCATCAGTGAAGCCACCAAGAAAAAAATACTGGACGTGGCTGAAACGATTAACTATATCCCCAATAAGATCGCCAAAAGTCTTAAGACCAATAAAAGTAAACTGATCGGGCTTATTGTTGCAGATATCTCCAACGACTTTTATTCTCATATCGCAAGAAATATAGAAGATGAAGCAATGAAACTGGGCTATACGCTTCTGATAGGAAGTTCAGATGAGAATCCGGAAAAATTTAGAAAACTAACCGAACTTTTTTCGGAACAGCAGGTAGACGGAATGATAGTGGCTCCTGTGGTAGATTCTGATGATGCCATCAGAAAACTGATTAAGGAAGAATACCCGATTATCACCGTTGACCGGTATTTGAAAAATGTGGCCATCCCCGGGGTTATGATCAATAATGCTGAGATTTCAGAATACATTTGCGAGTTTTTAATTGAGAAAAATTTTGAAGAAATTATCTATGTCGGCTATGATACTAAACTTCAACACTTATTAGACAGACAGGAAGGATTTGACCGGCAGATTGCATCCTCCACGATTCATCATAAAAAAGTTTTAATAGGTATCCATAATATCGCTAAAGATATTGACACAGAGCTTGCAAAAAGTCTTAAAAAAATCTCCCGCAGCACCGCGATTTATTTTTCCAGTAACAAGCTTGCCGTGGCAGGACTTAGCTATTTGAACAAAAATAACATCCGCGTTCCTCAGGACATATCGGTGATTGCATTTGATGAAACAGAAGCCTACAAACTTTTTCCCACAGAAATTGATTATGTTCAGCAGCCTTTGGCAGAAATGGCTCAGGAATCTGTAAAACTACTTGACGCTCAGATTAATAAATATATCCCTAATGGAAAAAAAGTTTCTTTTTCAGCGAAATTAATAAGAAAAAATTCAGTAAAATAAAAAATTTAGTTAATTATTTAAACGTTTAACCTATGATAAATGAAAATCCATATGTAGTATGTTTTGGGGAAGTTCTTTGGGATATTTTCCCTCAGGGTTCAAAAGCAGGAGGGGCGCCTTTCAATGCTGCCTATAATATTTACAAATCCGGAACCGATGTAAAAATGTTGAGCAGAGTCGGAAACGACGAACTCGGAAGTAAATTATTGAAGCAGATAGAAGGGTGGGGGCTTACAACAGAATATATCCAGATTGATGAGGAAAAACCGACTAGCACTGTGGTTGCAAAAATTGATGAGCATAACGAAGCAACCTACGACATCATTAATCATGTCGCCTGGGATTATATAGAGTTTTTACCTGAGCACGAATCATTAATCTCTAATGCAGAAGCTTTTGTATTCGGAAGTTTGTCGGCCAGAAACGAAAAAACGAGAGAAACCCTTTTCAAATTGCTTGAATTGGCCAGACTTAAAATATTTGATGTGAATTTCCGTCCGCCATTTATTGATATTAATTTAATTAAAGAGCTTCTTCATAAAGCCGACATTGTAAAAATGAACAAAGCAGAGATGAAGCAGATTATGCAATTTTTAAGCGAAGAATATAAAAGTGAGGACGAAAGTGCAGCCTATATTCAGAACCACTTTAATATTAAGGAGATTGTTCTCACAAAAGGAAGCAAGGGAGCGAGGTATTTTGTGGAGAATCATAATTACGGCTTCACGGCAGTACCTATTACCATTGTGGATACGGTGGGCAGTGGAGATTCTTTTCTTGCAGGGTTTATTTCCAAAAGAATTCAGAATAAAAGTCCTGAAGAGATTATGACAGAAGCTATTTCTCTGGGAGCATTTATTACTTCAAAAGCCGGAGCATGCCCCGATTATACTAAGGAGGAATTTCAAAAATTTAAAGTTAACAATGAAATTTAATTATATAAAATTTAAAAAAAACACCTATGAAGTCAGTAAAATTCACTGAAAGAAAGTATGTGATCATACTTTCTTTCGTTACCTCTCTGTTCTTTTTCTGGGCGGTTGCTTTAACAATGGGGGATGTACTTAATAAGCATTTTCAGAATGTTTTACATATCTCAAAAGCCAAATCCGGACTGGTACAGCTTTCTATTTTCGGAGCTTACGCACTGATGGGAATTCCTGCCGGATTATTCATGAAAAAATTCGGGTATAAAAAAGGAGTTATTTTAGGGCTGACATTATTTGCCGGCGGAGCTTTTTTATTTGTGCCGGCCGCGGATAATTCCTCTTTCACATTTTTCAGAATTGCCCTTTTTATTCTGGCACTGGGAATGGCAACACTAGAAACAGTAGCGCACCCTTTTGTGGCAGCTTTGGGTGATGAACGCACGAGCGATCAGAGAGTCAATTTCGCCCAGTCATTCAACGGGCTGGGAGCTATTATGGGGCCTCTACTTGGCGGAATCTTTATTTTCGGAGGTTCGGGAGACGACCATTCGCTGGACTCGGTTAAAAGTCTATACACATGGATTGGAATTATTGTATTGGTTTTGGCCATCATTTTTTTCTTTATTAAAGTTCCGGAACTTAAGGATCCTCATGCTGAAGAGATTGAACTGGCAGAGCATGCCGCCGGTGAAAATGAAGAAGCCGCGGTTGATTCCGGTGCTCCGCTTTGGAAGCAGAAACATTTTTTATGGGCTGTGGTCGCTCAGTTTTTTAATGTCGCAGCACAAGGCGGCACATGGGCATTCTTCATTAACTATGGAGTAGAGAAAATGCATCTTCAGGAAACAGAGGCTTCATATTACTTCTCCTTAAGTATGGCGATGATGATGATTGGACGATTTATCGGGACCTTCTTAATGAAATATATTGCACCCAACAAAGTATTGGCCATTTTTACGTCCTGCAATATTGTACTTTGTTTAATAATTTCTCAAAGCTTCGGATGGGTTTCCTTCATTAGTTTAATTCTGTTAAACTTTTTCTTAAGTGTAATGTATCCCACCATTTTCAGTTTAGGATTGAAAAAATTAGGCGGAAAAGTAGCGCAGGCTTCTTCATTTTTAGTTATGGCGATGTTCGGAGGAGCATTTTTCACGCCCATCATGGGAATCATTGCTGAAAAAGATGTAGCCCATTCTTTTCTTTTGCCTATTATATGTTATGTTATCATTGTTTTATTTGCTTTAAAGTTTTATAAACCTAAAACTTCCCGTTAAGCGATGAAAAAGAAACTTTTGAAAAGCTATTTTCTAATCATATTTCTGATCAGCCAGTTAAACTATGCCCAGATTCAAATTACGAATAAGAAGTTTTCATTTGGGACCACCGGGAGAATTGGTGTTGGGTATTCACCCAACGCAGACGGGCGTACAGGTAGGCAACTGAACCTTGATAACCAGGGTTCGTTGGGTGGAAGGATGGATCAGGGGGATTACGTGGACTTCTTACCAACCTTTCATTTTACGCCGGTTGTCGGGGGTGACAGTACAAAAGCTACAAAAATAGATCTCCAGACCAGACTAAGCTTTTATTCGGGAGGCACATTTTTGGGAAATGTAGATACAAAATCTAACAGAGGAATGATTATCGCTTTGCCGGAAGCATTTGTGGAAGCCAGAAATATCATGGGAAGCGATTGGGATGTATGGGCAGGATCACGATGGTTGAGATATGATGATGTGCATATCGCGGACTATTTTTATTTTGATGATCATTCAGCAACAGGCTGGGGAATCAGGCATAAAAATACAAGATTTTCTATGTTTTTTCCTGCGGTTATTGATACTGCAGCCAGCAACTCTACACCTTATTCCTATACCAACATCATCAGCGGGACCAAGAATTTAATTTACAGACAACGGGAAGTCTTCATTCTGGAGCATATCCTGCCTTTTAAAAATAATAATCTGAAATTTCTGGCCGAGTTTCATAACGTTGACCGATCAGGCAAAAATTCGGTAGAACAATATCCTTCCGATCATGGTTGGGTATTGGGTGTAAAATTGAATACAGATCTTAAAACAAAGCTTCCGGGTTCTTTCAATCAGATTTCACTGCGTTATGGAACTGGTATCGCCAATGGCGGAGATGCAGGAAATACCCAGACCTGGAGAACCTATGGAGCACCTGATGAACAGACAGGAAAATATAACGGAGCGTATTCCCTAACCGCTGTGGAGCATATTTTGTTAAATCTTTCAAACCGATGGTCATTGAACGCGTATGCTGTTTATACCCAAAGTAAAGGAGGTTCCGACAGTAATAATAAGGCCGTGGATTATTATAAAAGAGATATATTTAACAAAAAATCAGAGTTTAATACAGGGGTTAGAGCAACGTATTATTTCAATAACTGGTTTCATATTTTATCTGAACTGCATTATGCAGTACGAAAAGACGGAACACAAAATCCTGCATCTATGATGAAACTGGTATTAGCCCCTACAATTGTTCCTACAGCCGAAAGAAGCGTTTGGGCAAGACCGCATATCAGATTGATTGCCGAAGTTTCAAGATATAATGACCAGGCAATGAATTTACTTTATTCTCCATTTCTCCAACAGTCCGGTGCTAAACGATTCGGAACCTATTTGGGAGTTAGAACGGAATGGTGGATATTTTAATTTAATACAACAGATAAAATTTACAATGAATATAAAATTTGGGGCATCCCTTCTTTCATGGATTACACCTGTCTGGACACCTGAAGCCGGAAAATATGCTATTGAAAAAACAGCACAGTCAGGATTTGATCTTATTGAAATTCTCCTTCCGCCATCCATGGAAGTTAATTCGCGTGAAGTTAAAAAACAATTGAAAACTCATGATTTAGGGGTCGTTTGTTCTTTAAACTTACCAAAAGACGCGCATATTGCTTTTTATCCGAAGGTGGCCGAAGAATTGATCAAAAAGGCAATTGATAAAACAGCAGAACTTGAAACAGATCTTCTTGGAGGAGTACTTCACGGAGGAATAGGTGCTTTTTCAGGAAATCCTTTAACGGAAACGGAAGCGGAAATTATTGTCGATGTCTGGAGTACTGTGGCAGATTATGCAAAAGAAAAAGGAGTAAATATCGCCATTGAACCCATTAACCGATATGAAAGCTATGTCTGCAATACCGCTCAGAATGTATTAGAGCTCATTTCAAAAACAGAGAAAGATAGCCTTTTTGTCCATTTAGATACCTTCCATATGAATATTGAAGAGCGTAATTTTTATGATCCTATTATTTTTGCAGGCAAAAAATTAAAGCATCTTCACATGACAGAGTCGCACCGGGGAATGCTGGGAGAAGGAACTGTCTGCTGGGACGAATTATTTAGGGCATTAAAAGAAATAGATTTTGAAGGAAATCTCGTTCTGGAAAATTTTTCTTCCTCCATTCCCGGAATGCAGCAGATGGTTTCACTATGGCAAAAATCACCTTATGAAGCTGAAGAACTGGCAAAACGAAGTTTGGATTTCATGCGTAAATCGCTATAAAGAATATTTCGGAAACCGGGATTATTGTTTATGATTATACAATAATCCCGGTTTTTTTGTTATGTATATCATTCCCCTCATTCTCAAACAGATAATTGTTTACCTCTTTTTTATAATGAGAGGCCAACCGAATGCTGCTTCTTTTGTCTTATGATGATATAGGGCACTTTTGTTTCAAACAATGAACTGTGCTCCTTAATTAGTCCTTCAAGTTTGTAAGTAATTCCTGAAATCCGTATTTTCGCAAAAGTTTATGAAAAAAATACTCTTCATATCGGTATTGGGGTTGCTGGGCTGCAATAGAAATACTCAAACTGCGCATCCTCCGGTGGGGGGTGTCTTAAGTCAAAAAGATCTGGATGTTTCGAAACAGAGAATGAGGAATCTCAATGATGTTGAAAGAATTCACATAGCACACTGGATCGAAGGGCAATCTGTCAGGTATTATCAGATGCCGTTGAACTATTGGGTCAGCATAGAAAACTATAGTCAGAGAGAAAAAAGGCAGGACAACACCCTGATTTCCTATTCTTATGATATCTATGATTTTGATCAAACTAAAATTTATGATCACCCGACTGAAAGAAGAGATGCCAAATTCGGCCATTTTGATGAAATAAATGCGGTAGAGGATGCCTTACGTTTTATACGTGAGGGTGAAAAAGTTACACTTCTTGTTCCATCTTCTCTGGCCTACGGGACCTATGGAGATGAAAAGAAGATCGATAACGATGTACCATTAATCATAAAATTAAAAGCATTATAACCCAATGAGATTGTTTAACAAGAATATAATTCTGGCAGCGGCAAGTGTTTCGCTGATGAGTTGTACACCAATTTATAAAAAAATGAACGTAGACAAAGAAACTTACGAAGGGCTTAAAGACGGACTTTACGCTAATATTCAGACGACAAAAGGGAACTTAATTGTACAGTTTGAAGACAAAAAGGCACCAGTAACAGTGGCTAATTTTATTGGTCTTGCTGAAGGTAAAATTGATAACAAAGCAAAAGCAAAAGGAGTTCCTTATTACGACGGAACCATCTTCCACAGAGTGATCAAAGATTTTATGATCCAGGGAGGAGATCCCCAGGGAACAGGAATGGGAGATCCCGGATATAAGTTCGAAGACGAGAAAAATGATCTAAAACACACAGGGAAAGGTATACTTTCGATGGCTAATTCAGGACCGAATACTAATGGTTCTCAGTTTTTCATCACCGAAGTAGCTACCCCTTGGTTGGACGGAAGACATACCATCTTCGGAAAAGTAGTAAAGGGAGAGGATGTGATCGATGCCATTGCCAATGTTGAAAAAGGAGCTCAGGACAAGCCTAAAACGGATATTGTTCTTGAAAAAGTAGGAATTTTCAGCAAAGGTGATGAGTATAAAAACTACGATGCGGCAAAAACCTTTAATGAAGGAAAAGCTAAAATAGCTGAAAATAATAAAGCTTTTATTGCTAAAGAAGAGGCTGAAAAGAAGAAAAAAGAAGAAGAATTCAAAGCGAACCAGTTGAAAATGGTGGAAGACCTGAAAGCGGGGATGCAGGTAACAGAATCCGGTCTTTACTATAAAATCACTAAAACAACGGATGGGAAAGCTGCAAAGGCAGGAGATAATGTATCTGTTCATTATGCAGGAAAATTAGTTGACGGGACGAAATTCGACTCGTCATTCGACAGAAATGAGCCTATTGAGATCCCAATTGGAATGGGAAGGGTAATCAAAGGTTGGGACGAAGGAATTGTTTTGCTGAAAGAAGGTGAAACTGCGACCTTACTGATTCCGCCAGCGATGGGTTATGGAGAAAGAGGAGCCGGAGGAGTGATCCCGCCAAATGCATGGTTAATCTTTGATGTTGAGCTGGTAAAAGTGAAATAATCAATCTGAAAAGAAAAGATAATAAGAGGTTGTCCCAATAGTTGGCAGCCTCTTTTTTTGTCATTTTATTCCTAACGTGAGTTCGATCTATAAGATATTCTACCAGATCAATAGGACAAAAAGATGAGACTTCTAAAGGCTTTAGCCGAAATTTATAATCAATTGAAGACCGAGATTGCGGATATGAACAATCATAAAAAATATCAGGATCTTGCGATGCAGAAAATGAACCCTAAGATGGATATGACAACCGATCCGAATATGGAAGTGGTGATGCTAAAAGGTGTTGAAAAGCATACCGATTCCAAAGCCATGGTTTTCTGGAATAAAAATACGAAAGATGTTTATCTTACCGCCGAAAGTCTTCCAAAAGCACCTGATGGTATACACTATCAGCTTTGGGCCATTGAAGATGGCAAACCTGTAAATGCAGGAATGTACACGCTTGAAAAAGACAGCGAAATTGCTTTAGCGAATATTTCTAATGCTCAGGCCTTTGCAATTACTTTAGAAAAGCAAGGCGGAAGTACGATCCCAACCATGAAAAATATGTACGTGATGGGAGAGATTTAATCATAAAATCTTTTATAGAATATAAAGACAAGCTAAAAAAGTTGGTCTTTTTTCATTGACAAAAAAAATGAGTTGTATAGAGAGATTAAACCATTAATCAAAAATATTATTCGCTATCTTTAAGCTATTCAATAAATAATTCTTTAATCTTAATCATTCTCATGGAAAAAAGAAAAATAAAAAATACCGATCTGTCAATCGCGCCAATTAATTTTGGAGGAAATGTTTTCGGATGGACGCTCGATGAAAAACAGTCTTTTGATATTTTAGATCAGTTCATTGCGGGAGGTTTCAATTTTATAGACACAGCAGATACGTACTCTTGGTGGGTGAACGGAAAAGGTGGTCAATCCGAAGAAATCATCGGAAAATGGATGAAAGAACGCGCCAACAGACACGGCTTGGTGATCGCTACAAAAGTAGGTTCTGAAACAAAAGAACACGGCTTCGATATCAGTAAAAAACATATTTTAAAATCTGTGGATGAATCCTTGCAAAGACTTCAGACCGATTATATCGATATTTATTACACGCATTTTGACGACAATAAAACACCGGTAGAAGAAACTTTGTCGGCATATGATGAAATTGTAAAAGCAGGAAAAGTGCGCTATATTGCAGCTTCTAATGTTTCTCCGGAAAGGCTGAAAGAATCTTTTGAAGTGGCCGAGAAAAATAATTTCCCGAAATATGTTGCGCTGCAGCCTCATTATAATTTACTGGAAAGAGAAGGTTTTGAATCTAATTATGCTCCTTTGGTTGAGCAATTTGGTTTAAGCGTATTTCCTTATTGGTCTTTAGCTGCAGGATTTTTAACTGGAAAATACCGTGATGAAGCCGATTTATCAAAAAGTCCAAGAGGTGAGGGCGTAAGAAAATATCTAAATCCTAAAGGTTTGGAAGTTTTGAAAGCATTGGATGAAATCAGTTCTAAACATGAAACAACACAAGGCGCCGTAGCATTGGCTTGGTTATTGGCAAATCCTTTAATTACTGCACCAATTGTAAGTGCAACAAGTAAATCGCAGTTGGAAACCTTGTTTGCTGCCCCCAATATCCAATTAAGCAGTGATGATGTGGAACTTTTAAACAAAGTAAGCCTTTAAAATTGACTTAATTATTTTTTTAGATAGATAAAAGCCGCTCAATACAATATTGAACGGCTTTTTGATTTTAAACTTGTTTAACTTTTTTACCACAAAAGAGGCAAAAGATTTTTATACTTTAATTACTTTAAGTTTAATAGTTAAATGCAAAAAAGAGTACATAAGTCAAAAAAATCAAAGATTTTTTTCTTTTTGCAAACTTTTGAAATACTTTAAATTACTCCGATAAAGTCTATTGTTTCTTTTGCGGTTAAATTTAAAATTACTTTAAACTGATTTTTTATAAAATTGATTTTAATCTGAATATTCTTTTAACAATTGTCTGTAACTCGTTAAAATTTTTGATTTAGAAATAAAACCGATAAACTGATTTTCTTTATTTACAACTGGCAAATTCCAAACTCCGGTATCATCAAAGGTCTGAAGAATATCGAGCGGCTGATCTTCAGGATGAATAATAGCTGGCGGAACTTTCATAATTTTAGTAATCGTTGTTGAAATTTCCTCATTTGAAAAAAGATAAGGTCTTATATCATCTATGGTTACAATTCCTTTTAATGATTTATTTTCATCAATTACAGCGAAAATATTTTTATTTCCGTTTTTAATTAATTCAAATAATTCTGTAATCGGAGCATTTTCGTTAACTGCCTGAGAATAGCTGTCAATGAAATCTTCAGTTTTTAATGAAAACAATAAATTCTTATCGTGCTTATTAGTGAAAATTTTTCCCTGATCTGCCAATGATTTAAGTTCAGGAGAAATAGGAGAGAACCATTTTGCAATTAAATAAGACATAATGGAAACAATCATTAAAGGAATAAAAAGATCATATCCAAAACTTGACTCTGCAATCAGGAAAATAGCTGTTAATGGGGCATACATAACACCACTCATTGCTCCTGCCATTCCTACCAAAACTAAATTCGTAACAGGAACTTCCGTAAAACCAATTTGTTGACAAACAATAGCGAATAGATAACCAACAGTTCCTCCGGCAAAAAGTGAAGGTGCAAAATTACCGCCGTTTCCGCCGCTAAAAATAGTAAAAGAAGTGGCAAAAGCCTTTAATAATAAAACCAGAATCAGGAAAATAATGATCGTAATCTCTTTAATTTCAAAATACCTAAAAAGGCTGTTTTCTATAATTAAATGGGTATCTCCGTTGGTAAATGCTTTCACGGTTTCATAACCTTCACCGAATAAAGGCGGAAAGAGAACGCATAACAAAGATAAAACAGCGCCACCAAACATTGCTTTTCTTAAACGCGACATTTTCAGCCCTTTGATAAAATGTTCTACTTTTTGAGAAATTACCACGAAATATCTTGCGTATAAGCCTGTTACAATTCCTAAAATCAGATAATAAGGAAGATTTCTATAATTAAAAGCTTCTCTTGTATAAAATCTGAAAAGTACATCTTCCTGTAATAAAACTCTTGAAAGTAAACTTCCGCAAACTGCTGCTACGACTAAAGGAATGAAATCTGTAAAGACAACTCCCGTTAATAAAATTTCAAAGGCAAACATAATTCCGGCAATCGGAGCGTTAAAAGCGGAAGCAATCCCCGCCGTGGCACCCGCAGCCAGTAAAAGTGTACGTTCTTTATAACTCAATCGATAGGTTTGGGCAAAATTAGAACCAATGGCAGAACCCGTTACCGCAATCGGACTTTCCAGGCCTGCGGAACCACCAAGCCCTACAGTCACGGCACTCTGAACGATCTGAGAGTACATTTTAACAGAAGAAACTATACTGGAATTCTGTGCAATTTCGTATAAAATGGCACCAATTCCTTTTCTGTCTTGTCCTTTAAAAATCGTTAAAACAATACTCGTCGTTAAAACAATTCCTAAAAACGGAAAAATTACATAAAAGAGAATTTGATATTCAAAATGAACTTTCGTGGTGATAAAATGATGGATGGAGTGAACCAGTGTTTTTAAAATAACACCTGCCAAACCAGCAGAACATCCTACGATAATTCCCGAAAGTACTAAAAACTGATTCCTGCTCAACCTGTTGTTGAGCCAATGAATGATGAGCTCGTAACTTCTTGCTTTTTCAAGCCCATATTTTTGAAAATCTCTCTTAAACTTCAGAAAGCTGAGAAATTTTCTTCTATTATGAATTTTCACGTAAATAAAGATTTTATTTCATAACCGAATTGTTATAGATCTGTAAATTTACATAATATATCAGGAATACTCAAACTCAGATTCTTTTCAGGTGCTTCGTTTTGGGCGAAGAATCAATCTGATGGAAGGATTATTGGTGATGAATAATCTCAGCCAGTCCATGGCCAGACGGACTTTGCTTCCAAAACTAACCAAAGGAATAATATGGATAAAAAGCCAGGTAAGCCATGCTGTAAAACCTTTAAAAGAAAACTTTGGCAAATCGACCACTGCATTGAATTTTGAAATGATCGCCATGCTTCCTTTATCATTATATTCAAAAGTATGAAGCACTTTTTCGTCTTCAATTCTTTTGAAATTTTGTCCAAGATTCTTACCTTGTTGAATCGCAACCTGTGCTAATTGTGGATGACCTTTCGGAAATTTTTCATCAGAAAATTGAAGACAAATATCTCCCAACGCATAAATATTTTCGGTTCCGTTTACTTTATTATAGGCATCCACGAGAATTCTTCGTCCTTTGCCGATACTTTCGTCAGGGAGACCTTTTACTTCACGCCCAATCACTCCTGATGTCCAGATCAGGGTTTCGGTTTCGATAGATTTTCCGTCTGCGAGAATGACTTTACCATCCGCATAATCTTTAACTGCCGTATTAAGGATAATTTTAACCCCCAAACGGGTAAGTTTATCATAAGCTGCCTGCTGAGCCATTTTACTCATGGGCGAAAGGAGAGAAGGCAGTGCATCTATCAAATAAATATTAGATAATGAAGATTTTATTTCGGGGTATTCTTTTTTAGCAATATAACTTCCCATTTCGGCAATCATCCCAGCTAATTCCACACCTGTTGGTCCGCCGCCTGCAATTACGATATTTTGTAATTTTTGTGCTTCTTTAAGGTCTTTATTTCGGGCGGCTTCTTCGAGGGTTAAAAGCATATAATTTCGTAAATATAATGCTTCATCAATTGTTTTCATCGGTAATGCATATTTTTGGACATTTTGCATTCCAAAAAAATTAGATTCTGTACCCAATGCCAACACAAGATAATCATAGGCGATTTCTCCCGTTTCCGTTTGAATGGTTTTAGATTCAGGCAAAACATTCGTAAGCCCACCCATATGAAACTTCACATGCTTATAAGGTGACAGAAATTTTCTGAAAGGATAACTGATATTGGATGCCTCAATAAAAGAGGTAGCCACCTGATAGATCAGAGGCGGGAAAAAATGATAGTTATTCTTATCAACAAGTGTTATTTTGAATCTTTTATCGTTTACGAGAGATTTTATGAGATTAATTCCTGCAAAACCGCCGCCTACGATCACGATATGTTTTTTCATATTGAATGATATTAGAGTGTGGGGTTGATGCTTCAATAATAAAGCCAAATAACGCTAAAATCATCACTAAAAAACAATTATTGTCCTGAAATTAGAAACAGGCAGAAAAAGACCTTACAAAGCACATGCAAATTAGATAATAAATCCTTCTTATCAATTATTTACCAATAGATCCTTAGACTGATTTGATCTTGGTTCCATTTTAATGTGTTATGTCAGGAATCTGTCTCTACCTGTGGGCGGTTTCTTGCTGAATGCTCTGTCAGAAGTCCTCAGGAAAGATGCCGGAAGCATATTGCCATACCTCCAGAATATCTTCAAAGGCGATATCATACGGATCATAGAACGAATTGTCCGCAGCGACTGTAATAGAATTACTGTTTTTGGCCTTACATCTCTTGTAGGTAATCCCGTCATTAGCCGTCACAAATATATATGTTTTATTTTCTTTCAGTTCGGTAAGACTTTCCACATATTTGCCCACGATGAAAGAACCGTCTTTAAACGGAGGCATCGAATCTCCATCGGCCGGAAAAGCTCTGAATTTTCCGTTATTCAGAAAAGGAAGAGAAATTCTCTGTAAACTTTCTATATACCCTGGATCGCTGTAACCGCTTAAATATCCCATAGATGCCTTCTGAGGAACAATTTCAATGGTCTCATTTCCTGCATGATCCACTACTACAGGTAAGACAATTCTGTTATCAGGAAGCTTAAGCATATCCTCAAGGGGATATTTCGTTATATCTACAGATAATAAAAGATCAATGCTCACATGAAAATGTTTTGACATTCTGACCATTACATCAATTGGGGGTTTGGATCTTGCATTTTCGTAGGAAATATATCTTGAGCGGGAAATTTCTAAATGATCGGCAGTTTCGCGTTGAGTTTTCCCTTGTTTAGCCCGCAGCAACCTTATATTATCTGAAAAAATTGACATTCGTAAAAATTAGAAACGCTAAAATACGAATTGTTTAAAATATTCGCCCCATCTTCAGTCATAAACTATCCTAAATAAAGAAGATTTTTAAGTCGTAAAATTCGGAGGTTAACATAAAATGTTTAAAATTGAAACGCGTTATAAGTAAATAGGATCATTATATCTATTTTGAAAAAAGGATAAGCAGGATTATAATATGTTTCTATTTCCAGTCTCTGCCTTTAAAAATATCAGACACCGGTAAGTTTTTTATATGAAACTCAGCATAAAATTTTACTTTTGCTTTTTATGAATAATAACTTAGTTTTATCTTCTTACCCTCTTTTACTTATTGAGAATTGAAGATCTAGACATGCTATTTTAGATCGATTATGGAAAGAGAAGAAATACCATTGAAATTCCGAGAGGCAATTTTAAATCTGCTCCGATTGGCAGAACTTTACTGCTGGAATAAAGTTTCTCTCAATATTCAGTATATTCTTTCAGATAGTAGTGAAATGAAAGAAGAGCTTTCAGGAAGTGAAAAAAGAAGATTACAAAATCGAATTAATAGCAAAAAGATTCCCATTGACTTTGAAAAAGCGATTAAGTTTTTAAGAGATGAATTTTCCGATTTATATGATGTTAATTTATATATTTTTAAATCTAAAAAGAAAAGTACGATTGTAGACATTCGGTATTTTAAAAAATCAAATCTCGATGTCGATTTTTTACAAACGGTAAAAGATAATTCTCCGATGTTGCATTCCAAATTACCTCTGCCAATCTATCGGAATGATTTTAAAAAGATCAATGTGAATTGGGAATCAGGAAGTTTAGATCATTATTTAAAAGAATTGATTCATAACTTTAAAAATAGAAATAAGTTTAAAAGATAAACAAAAAACCGCCCTTACAAAGGCGGTTTCTTTATGGCTTACCAATTCTTATCAATCATATAAATAAGCTGGGTCATTACAGTTGCACCGAGCAATAATTCTCTTCGGTTCACCTTTTCAAAAGTATCTTCTTCGGTGTGATGAATATCAAAATATCGCTGAGAATCCGGCATCAGTTCGGCAGTCGGAACGCCCATATCATGAAGCGGATAAATATCTGTTCCCGAATATTTTTCATCAAAATCATATGCTCCATACGGAATAAAAAGATGCTTCCAACTTTGGATTTCCTTTCTTCTTAAATCTTCCATATTCAATGCAACACCTCGCGGAGAAAAACCTCCGGCATCAGATTCTATCGCAAAAAGATGTCTTTCTTTATTTTCTTTGGCTACTTTTCCGTACTCGATACCACCTTTCACGCCGTTTTCCTCATTCGCAAAACAAACAACACGTATCGTATGATTATTCGGAATACCTAAGTTTTTAAATGTTCTCAAAACCTCAATGCTCTGCACAATTCCGGCTCCGTCATCATGTGCACCTTCACCAACATCCCAGGAATCCAAATGTCCGCCAACAACGATGACGCTTTGATCTTTTTTACCTGTCAGTTCACCAATTACGGAGTGGGAGAGTTTCTCACCCTTCATGCCGCAGTTAGAATTTAATTTAGCCGTGATCGTTTGCTTCTGTAAAGCATTTTCCAAATCATCAGCAGTGGTATTTCCGATGGCAACGGCAGGAATTTTATCTACTTTTTCTTCATAACGCATGCCACCCGTGTGTGGTACATCATCAAAAGCCGAAGAAAGCGAGCGGATAATCGCGAATTTCCCGCCTTTTTTAGCCGTTAATGCCGCAGCATTTACTCTGTATTTTGCCGCATCGCCATATCCGTTAAAAGTCTGAACAAAAGACTGACTGAAAGGGTAGTTGAAGAAAACAATTTTGCCTTTTACTTTTTCGGCAGGAAGTTTTTCGTATTCTTCCATCGATTTTACCATGATGATCTCTCCGGAAACATCTTTACCGCCAGTTCCTTCAGAGTTTCCTAGAGAAAGCATTTTCAGGCTTTTCCATTTTCCGTTGGCCGTTTTTATCTCTAAGGATTCTCTTCCTCTTTCCCAAACCGGAATCATTACTTCCTGAAGCCAAACCTTATCTGCTCCCGCGTCACGAAGTTTCTGAGCGGCCCATTGCACCGATTTTTCATAAGCCGCAGAACCGCTCAAACGGTGACCAATGTTTTTCGTTAAATCTCTTAATTCGGTGTATGCTTTTCCTTTATTTAATATTTCAATTGAAATTTTGCTGAACTGTATTGAATCTTCTTTCGCCTGCCCGAAAACGGCTAAGCTGAGAAGCAATAATGAAGTTCCTAATATCTTTTTCATTTTACCAATTTTTATCAATCATAAGGATCATTTGTGTCATGGCAACTGCTCCCAGAAGAAGTTCCCTTTTATTTACTTTATCAAAAGTATCTTGCTCGGAATGGTGATAATCAAAATATCGTTGGGTATCTACCACCAATTCTGCCAACGGAATATCCAGTTTTTTCAGCGGAGAAATATCCTGAATGGCATCTGTTTGATCAAAATCATACACACCATACGGAAGGAAATAATTTTTCCATTCAAAAACCTGTCTTCTTCTTTGCGGTGGCATATCTAAAGAAAATCCTCTCGGGGAATATCCTCCGGCATCGGTTCCTAATGCAAAAACGTGTTTTTCTTCTTTCTTTTTCACATAAGCGGCATAGGTTTCTCTTCCTTGTCCGCCATTTTCACTGTTGGCGTACAATACCACTCTTATCGTATGATTATTTTCAAAGCCAAGTGCTTTCAAAGTTCTTAATACTTCAATGCACTGTACCACTCCGGTTCCGTCATCATGTGCGCCTTCAGCAAAATCCCAGGAATCCAGCTGAGCGCCTAAAACAATAACTTTAGAATCTTTTTTACCGCCAATTTCAGCGATGATATTCGGGTTTGTGGTTTCGCCTTTAGATTCGGCAGACATACTAATCTTAGCCGTTACTTTTTGCTTTTTTAATAAATTTTCAAGCTCATCTGCTGAACGGACACCAATAGATAAAGCTGGAATTTTCACTTTATCATCTGCCTCATAATAAATCATTTTAGCATGAGGAATGTCGTCATTAGCGGTTGTTAATGATCTTATAATTAAAGCTTTTGCTCCCGTTTTGGCAATGACAGAAGCTGAAATTAATTTTGATTTTGCCGTACTTAAATAAGAATCACTCGTATTAATTATTTTCGGATCCATAGGAACATTCACAAAAACAATTTTGTCTTTCAACTTTCCAATCGATAGTGCATTAAGCTCAGCGGTTGAATTAATAAGAACAATTTCTCCGGTAAGATCTTTTCCGCCGGTTCCTTCAGAATTTCCGAAAGAGAGCATTTTTATATTTTTCCAGTCTCCATTGGCAGTTTTTATCTGTAAAGATTCTCGTCCACGTACCCAAACAGGAACTCTGGCTTCCTGTCTCCAGATCATTTCAATACCAATATCTTTCAGCTTTTTTTCTGCCCATTGTGCCGCTTTTTCGTATCCGGAAGTTCCGCTGAAACGTGGACCCACGCCTTTTGTGAGTTCTCCCAAATTATCGTATGCTATTCCGTTGGTCATGATCTCGTCTGAGATTTTTTTAAACTCATCATGATAGTTGAATTTTACAACGGTCGTTTTTCTGATAGGATTTTTTTTCTGAGGTTTTTTTTGAGAAAATAAAATTCCACCCAAAAAGAGTGGAATTATAATGAAGACTTTTTTCATTTTTTATAACCTTTTCTTTTTTCGCTGATAAAAATAGCGAAAATAAAGGAATATTTTAAGGTTTCATATCGTACATTAACAATGCTGTAACCAATTTAGGCTCAATGAATGTGCATTTTGGAGGCATGCTTAGTTTTAGATCTGAAATTTTAATCATATCGTTAAAACTTACCGGATAAATTCCGAATCCTACTTTTCCTTCTCCTGCGTCTACTTTTTCTTTCAAAATGTTGATCCCTTCAATATTTGAAGTTCCTTTTACATAAGAAATTTTATCTGAACTGTCGGAATCTTCAATTTTTAAAATATTCTTAAAGATATATTTATCCAAAAGGTGATGATCTACATTATCCAAAGACATTTCCGCCGAACGAAGGTCGTGCTTCACGTGAAGCGAGTAGAATTTCCCATCCAGATACATCGAAATGTGAAACTTCTGAGATGGATAATAAGCGCTCTGATCTTTTTCGTGAATTAGGAAATACTGTTCCAATTCCTTCAAAAATTCTTCAGTCGACAACCCGTTGATATCACTCACAATTCTGTTATAATCGTGAATTTTAATCGATTGGTTGGAAACGATAAAACTATATACAAAATTGTAAAGTTCCGTTCCGTTATGTCTCTTATTTTTGTCTTTCTGATGTTTGGCATTCAATGCGGTAGAACCAATTCTGTGGTGTCCATCGGCAATGTAGAAAGAATCGATCTGGTCTATCACTTCCTTAAACTGCTGAAGTTTCAGACGGTTATCAATTCTCCAGATTTTATGTCTGATTCCGATGCTGTCTACATGATTGAAAATAGGAACGTTTTTCTCCTCATGGTTCATCAGCAATTCGATCTTAGAATTGGAAGGGTAGGTAAGTAACACAGGATCTGCCTGAAGGTTTACCTTTTCAAGATAATGTGCCAGTTTTTCCTTTTTCTGAGGAATGGTACTTTCGTGTCTCTTGATCTTCCCATTCCAGAAATCTTCAATGCTTGCTAACCCAAGAAGCCCTCTGAAAACCTGTTTGTTCGGGTATATTTGCTCATATAGATAATAGGCAGAACTGTCCTGGACGAGTTTTTTCTCTTCCATTAATTCTTCAAATGTAGAACGGATTTTTCTTAAATTCCTATCAATATCTTTAGATTTACTTACAACATAAGGCTTTATCATATTGATGTAAGTATTTTCCACTTGAGCTTTCTCCGCTATCTGCTCTTGGGTAAAATTATCCAAAGGGTGAGTAGGGAAGGTGCTCTCATGATCTTTATGAGGTCTTATTCCACGAAAAGGTTTAAAAACAGGCATATTTTAGTTTATAGTTTCTTTTAACTTAATAATTTGTTCTGCAAGTTCAACTCCGATTTTGTCCTGAGCATCTACTGTATTTCCTCCAATGTGCGGAGAAAGCGACAGCGCAGGGTTCATTAGCAATGGAAGCTCCGGATTCGGCTCGTTTTCAAAAACATCCAGAGCGGCTCCCGCTACTTTTCCTGACTCAATAAAATCAATCAGAGCAACTTCGTTCATCACACCGCCTCTTGCAGTATTTACGAGGTAGACTCCGTCTTTCATTTTTTCAAACTGGGGCGTGTCTATTACATATTCATTCGTCTCAGGAGTATTAATGCTTATAAAATCTACATCTTTTAAAAATGCATCGGTATCGTTGGTAGAAGTAATTTCAAAGTTCAGCGACTGTCCGTCGAAGAAACTTAGTGTAAGGACTTCTGTTCTGGGTTTTCTGGTTAATACCTTAACCTTCATTCCCAAAGAAATTCCTATTTTGATTACCTCCTGCCCAATACTTCCAAAGCCAATAACTCCTAAGGTTTTCCCTGAAAGTTCATACGCGTTGCTGAACGATTTCTTCATGGCATTGAAATGAGTTTCCCCTTCCAAAGGCATTAATCTGTTTGATTCGTGAAGAAATCTAGCCAGAGAAAAGAAATGTCCGAAAACCAATTCTGCAACCGATTTTGAGGAAGCAGTCGGCGTATTGATTACATATTTTCCTTTATCAATAGCATATTCAACGTCTATATTATCCATTCCGATACCGCCTCTTCCTATGATTTTAAGACCGGGGCAGGCATCAATCAGGTTTTGCTTTACTTTCGTAGCACTTCTTACCAAAAGAACATCTACATTGTTTTCGTTGATGAAATTGATGACATGATCCTGAGCAACCCTGTTGTCCAGAACTTCAATTCCCGCATCTTTTAATGCCTGTTCTCCTGCTTTAGAAATTCCGTCGTTAGCTAAAACTTTCATCGTTTTTTATTTAATTTAAATTTTTTAAAAAGTGAATTGATTAAAAAATTAAATAGTTGCGCAAATTAAGAAAAATTAAACTAATACTCAATAATAGTTAAACAATTGATTATTATATATTTAATTATTTTATTGATTTCATTACATCCACCAAAACCTGTACGCTTTCGATAGGCAGCGCGTTATATAAGCTCGCTCTATATCCTCCTAAACTTCTGTGGCCGTTCAAACCACTTATATTAGCAGCTTTCCACGCATTGTCGAAAGCCTCTTTTTTACTTTCGTCAGTCAATTTGAAAGAAACATTCATTAACGAACGATCTTCTTCAACACAGAATGTTTCAAATAAAGGATTGCTGTCAATCTCATCGTATAAAAGTTTTGCTTTTGCTTCATTTCTGGCTTCAGCAGCAGCAATTCCCCCGTTGTTCTCTAAGTTTTGAAGAGTCAGTAAAGACGCATAAACAGGGAAAACCGGTGGCGTATTGTACATCGATTCTTTAGCAATATGCTGAGAATAATCTAAGATTGAGAACATATTTTCTCTTCCTGTTTTACCTAGAATTTCTTTTTTGATAACGACTAAAGTCACCCCTGCAGGCCCCATGTTTTTCTGAGCTCCGGCGTAGATTAGATCAAATTTAGAGAAATCCAATTGTCTTGAGAAAATATCAGAACTCATGTCACAAACCATCAAAGTATCAACTTCTGGGAAAGATTTCATTTGAGTTCCGTAGATCGTATTATTTGACGTACAGTGGAAATAATCGTATTCTGCACCTACCGTATAATCCTTTGGAACAAAAGAATAATTTTCTTCTTTTGAAGAGCCTACAACATCTACCGTTCCTACTTTTTTAGCTTCTTTAATCGCTCCGGCAGCCCAGGTTCCTGTATCAAGATAAGCTGCTTTCCCACCAACTTTCATCAAATTGTAAGGAACCATCGCAAACTGCAGGCTAGCACCACCTCCTAAATATAAAACTTCGTAATCATCGCCCAGATTCATCAATCTTTTCACAATCGCGCGTGCTTCGTCCATTACTGCTACAAAATCCTTGCTTCTGTGGGAAATTTCAAGAAGAGATAAACCGATTCCGTTGAAATTTAAGATCGCCTCAGCCGATTTTTCGAATACTTCCTGAGGTAAAATACATGGTCCCGCGCTAAAGTTGTGCTTTTTGCTCATATTTTTAATTTTTGGATTTTCTGTAAAAACATTTTGCCCTTACAGCTTCATTTTTAGATTCTTATTTGAAATTTATGACTTTTTATATACAAAAAACCGCCTCATAATGTATGAGACGGCAGTTTTTTATTCTCCGTGCAAGAATGCTTTTTTATTTAGCAGCGCTTCATCAGATTCTACATGGTCTTCATCCGGAACACAGCAGTCTACCGGGCAAACGGCCGCACACTGTGGCTCTTCATGAAAGCCTTTACATTCTGTACATTTATCTGTTACAATAAAATAAACATCATCACTCACCGGCTCCTGTGGTGCATCCGCATCCACTGTAAGGCCTGAAGGCAATGTTACAGTACCTGAAAGTTCGGTACCTTCTGAAGCTTTCCAATCTACCGCTCCTTCATAAATTGCATTGTTTGGGCATTCCGGTTCACAGGCTCCGCAATTAATGCATTCATCAGTTATTTTAATAGCCATCGCTAATTTTTTTTAAATTTGCACAAAATTACAAAATATTCCCCAATTTAAAAGTAATTATGAATATTGAAAATCAAGTTTTAGGACTTACAAGGCTTAGCAATTATATCAAGGACTTTTTAGCGAAAAATGAAGCCGATTATAATCAGGATGATGTTGATTTTGAACTTCTTTTACAAAAGTCTAAAGTGGAAAATCAATGGTTTACTATTGAAAGTCAAAGATTTGCTTTACAGCAGTGGGCAGATCTTTTAACAGAAGAACGTATTAAAAACTGGATCTCGAATTACTCAATCTCTAAAATTTCTAAAAGAGTAGGGTTGATTTTGGCGGGAAATATTCCGCTGGTAGGTCTTCATGACGTTATTTCTGTGGTATTGAGCAATCATATTCCGGTTATTAAGTCGTCCTCAAAAGATCGCTATATGATTCCGTTTTTATTGAGAAAATGGAACGAATTTTCTGAAGGAAATGTTAAGTTTGAATTTGTTGAAAAACTGGAAAACTTTGATGCCGTAATCGCTACAGGCAGCAATAATACAGCACGTTACCTTGAATATTATTTTAAAGACCGTTTAAATATCATCAGAAAAAACAGAACTTCTGTTGCCGTTTTAAAAGGTGATGAATCTGATGAAGAATTAAGATTGTTAGCAAAAGATATTTTCCTGTATTATGGTCTGGGTTGCAGAAATGTAACCAGATTATTTATTCCTGAAGATTTTGTAATTGACAGGTTGTTTGAAAACTTTTTAGATTTTAAGGAGATCATCAATCATAATAAATATGCTAACAATTATGATTATAACCGAGCCGTTTACCTTTTAAATCAGGAAAAATTCTGGGATAATAATTTTGTTATGCTGAAGGAAGATGATAAACTTTTCAGTCCGCTTTCGGTAATTAATTTCAGCAGATATTCTTCTTTGGATGAAGTGAAGAGTTTTATTATCGAAAATGAAGAAAATATTCAGTGTATTGTGGCTAAAAATGAATTAGGTCTGAAGTCTGTCGAATTAGGCGAAGCACAAAATCCGGGATTGGATACTTATGCAGACAATGTCGATACCATGAAATTTTTAGCAATTATTTAATTCTTTGTATCTTCAACAAAATATTTCACCAAATCACTAAAATCATATGAAAAAATTATTTCTGATTCTAAGCGTTTTCATTGCTGAATGGGCATTCTCACAAACTGTGAAAAGCATTAAAATTGAAAGCGGAGAAACTAAAGAAATGAAATTTGACGCATTAAGCAAAGAGAAAATCGCTTCTTTTGATGCTAATTTTTCAAAATTTATCACAGCTTTAAAAGTTGCAGACAGAAAAGCTTCTGATGCATTATTATCTGAAAAAGCAAGAATGGTTGTGACAGATAACGTCTATAAAAAGCTTTTGGCAGATATAAAATTTAACAAAAAGCTTGAAATTTATAAGTCAGGCTATAAGATTTTAAAAGACGGAAGCACCTATCCAATGATTCAGTATAAATATGCTGATGATAAAGAGGAAACACCGAGTGAAATTGTTACGGCAGTTTTTGAAGAAGACGGAAAAATATTAGGAATAAAACCTGCAAAAACGAATAAAGTAAAATAATTAAAAAACAATAAACTATGATGACAAATATTTTGGTCGCGCACGCCAAAGATGTTGAAAAGGCGGATTTTTACAAGAAAACCTATTTGCATGTTGCTTTAGCAATTCTTGCATTTATTGCGGTGGAAACAGTTTTAATAAATACTGTACCCGCTGAAATTATAGGATTGATGTTTGCTCAAAAATACACTTGGTTATTGATCATCGGGGCTTTTTGGCTGGCGTCTATTCTGGCAAATAAATGGTCTTTATCACAAAGTAGATCGACTCAGTATTTAGGGTTAGGAGCCTATGTTTTCATTGAAGCTATTATTTTCCTTCCTCTGATTTATATTGCTATTGCACAAGCTGGCGGAGTAGTGATCTATCAGGCGGCTATGTTAACGATTGCAATGTTTGCTGGGATTTCTGTGGTAGCTTTTACCTCTAAAAAAGATTTTTCATTCCTTAGAAATATCATCGTAATTGGCGGTTTTATTGCGTTGGGATTAATTGTGGGAGGAGCAATCTTTGGATTCAACCTTGGACTTTGGTTTTCTGTAGGAATGGTCATTTTAGCGTCTGCAACCATTTTATATCAAACAAGCAAATTGAAAGATGCTTATACAACAGATCAGTATGTTGGAGCTTCTTTACAACTTTTTGCCTCTATTATGTTGCTGTTCTGGTATATTTTAAGAATTTTAATGAGCAGAAGAAGCTAATTTTATTAATGAAGAATTAATAATGAAAAATGAAGAATTTTATCATTCATTTTTATAAACCCAAAAAATCCTGATGTCTTTTCATCGGGATTTTATTTTTTATATGGGGTAAAAAATTTTTAATTATTAAATCTTTTAATTTTTTAATCAAAAATTTATTTATCAATTGATCCAAGAACCTTTTGAGCAAATGAGTTTAAAGCATCCTTCTCGCTCATTCCGTTTTGTACGTTGGCATGAACTTCAAGAGCTCCGCAGATATTGGTGATTAACTCTCCGGCCACATTCATATCCTCTTCTGTTGTTCCTCTGAACTCTGTAAAGCTTTCCAAAACTTCTAACGTCTTTTCAAGGTTTTCAGGAGTCTGGTTCTGGAAAAACTGTCTGATTACGGGTAACTTCATCTTATAATTCGTTAAATAAATTAATTAAACTTTCCGCCTGGTTAGACTGAACCTGATTCACCAATTCACCATTTTTAAAGATCGCAAAAGTAGGTAAGTTGTCCACTTTAGCCAGTTTTCTGCTTTCCGGTAATTTTTCTGCATCCACATAAAGGAAAGGAATACTGTCGTTTTCAGATGCTAATTTTTTGAATTTAGGCTTCATGATTCTGCAGTTTCCGCACCATGTAGCACCGTATTGTACAACTACTTTTTCGTTATCGCTTACTATATTTTGAAGAGTATCTTCTGTTAATTCTGTATACATAAGTTAAATTTTAGAATAAAATTTAACAATGTACCAATATAACAATGCAACAGTTTACCAATATCATTTCCTGCTACATTATTGTTACATTGCTAGATTGTTACATTGTTATATTAATTTGATTAATTTTTTGCTAAATACTCAGCAGTAGAAGTTCTGTCAGCTTTCATTGCTTCTTTACCTTCTTCCCAGTTTGCAGGGCAAACTTCACCATGCTTCTGAACGTGCGTATAAGCATCGATTAATCTTAAATATTCTTTTACGTTTCTACCAAGAGGCATATCGTTTACAGATTCGTGGAAGATTTTCCCCGTTTCGTCGATCAGATAGGTTGCTCTGTATGTTACGTTAGAACCAGTGAAAACTTCTTCACCTTCTTCGTTGTATTCGAAATCCTGATCTACAATTCCTAAAAGGTTAGCTAATTGTCTGTGTGTATCAGCTAAAAGTGGGTAAGTAACTCCTTCAATACCTCCGTTATCTTTTGAAACGTTCAACCATGCGAAGTGCACTTCGTTCGTATCGCAAGAAGCACCGATTACTTTCGTGTTTCTTTTTTCGAATTCACCTAAAGCTTCTTGAAAAGCATGAAGCTCAGTCGGGCATACAAAAGTAAAGTCTTTTGGATACCAGAACAAAATAACCTTTTGCTGGTTGGTTGTTGCTTCTTCAAAGATGTTGATTCTTAAATCGTCACCCATTTCAGACATTGCGTCTACCGTTACATTCGGGAATTTTTTTCCTACTAAAGACATAATTTTCTCGTTTTTATATTTAAATTTCTGATACAAATATAGAAACATTTTATCTATCAAACAAATGAATTTTGATTAATAAAATCTATAATTGTTTTTGATTAAAAATGGAATAAGATGTCTTTAAAATGGTGCTTTTCTTTATATTAACAGGTCATTCTTATTTTAATATTTAAGTTTATATCTATGATGTTAAAATAAGAAAGCCTCAATTAAAATTTAGGCTTTATTTTAATCCTTCTAAAATAAAGTATTGACCTTCGGTAAAAGGATTTTATACGCGATGATCATTTAAAAATATGTTTTCTGAAATAAACGGTAAGGAACTGTAAGTAATTTTTTTTCACCTTTCATTTGTTTTTATTTTTCATTTTTTCAGAAGTTTTTATTAAATCTCAATACAGGTATAGAGTTGGGCTCAGATCTACTAAAAAAAAAGACTGTCTTTTTGAGGGCACTGAAAAAGTAAACTTCATTAAAAAAAATAAGCAAAACTTTAAAAGTTTTGCTTATTTTTTTATCTTCAATGTAAATTTCAATAGCAAAGCAAATGTTAATACAGCAAGAAAAACTTCCGTTGAGTGCCTATTCCGGTTTGTATGATTTAATTGTACCGAAGGAAAACCTTCTTAGAAAAATTAATGAGCTGATTGATTTTTCTTTCATCTATGATGAGCTTTTGAGCAAATACTGCTTAAACAATGGTCGCAATGCTGAAAGTCCGGTACGGATGTTTAAATACCTGCTTTTAAAAAGTATTTATACAGTTTCTGATGTAGATGTGGTAGAGCGTTCCCGGTATGATATGTCCTTTAAATATTTCTTGGATATGACTCCGGAAGAAGATGTAATCAATCCCAGTTCCCTTACAAAATTCAGAAAACTGCGTTTGAAAGATAGTGATCTTTTAAGCTTGCTCATTGGTAAAACCGTGAGTATTGCGATTGAAAAAGGCATCATCAAATCCAGATCCATCATTGTAGATGCCACTCACACCTTGTCGATGAGCAATCCTTTTTCAACGATAGAAGTATTGCGGGAGCGCTCAAAACTGCTTCGCAAGACCGTTTATCAGTTTGATGAAGAATTTAAAACTAAAATGCCCTCAAAAAATATTGAAAATGATTTAAACAAAGAATTGGATTATTGCAGAGAACTCGAAAAACGCATTGAAAACGAAGCTTCTATCAGGGAGATTCCTGCTGTAAAGGAGAAGCTGAATCTTTTGAAGGAAACAGTGAGAGACACCGGGGAGCAGATGGTTTTTTCAAAAGATGCCGACGCTAAAACGGGTCACAAATCGGCTGACAGTTCTTTTTTCGGATACAAAACGCACTTGGCGATGAGCGAAGAGCGGATTATTACGGCGGCCGTGGTAACTTCGGGAGAAAAAGGCGACGGCCCGGAACTGCCAAAATTACTGCAGATGAGCCAGGACAACGGGATGGAGGTAGATGCCATCATTGGTGACGCTGCTTACAGCGGAAAAGAAAATCTGAAAATTGCGGGCGAACAAAATATTAAAATAGTAGCCAGACTTAATCCTTCCATCACCCAGGGTTTTCGAAAAGATGAAGACCGTTTTGATTACAATAAAGATGCCGACCGTTTTGTGTGTCCTGCAGGGCATTTGGCGATTCGCAAAGCTCGTGGCGGGAAGAAACACGTAGGCGGAAATCAAGTGGATACCTATTATTTTGATATTGAAAAATGCAAGGTTTGCCCATTAAAAGAAGGATGTTATAAAGAAGGAGCAAAATCTAAAACTTATTCGGTTTCCATAAAATCAGACTTACATAAGGAGCAAATGATTTTTCAGGAAAGCGATTATTACAAAGAAAAATCGAAACACCGCTATAAAATCGAAGCCAAAAACAGCGAGCTTAAAAACGTACACGGCTACGACAGGGCGATTGCAAATGGTATTGAAAATATGCAAATGCAGGGTGCAATGGCTATTTTCACTGTCAATTTGAAGAGAATCCTGAAATTAATATAGAGAAATCGATCTATACTCCGTCTTTTATAAACATCGCAGGCGTGGCGCAATATCAATCCCGTTAAACCTCAAAAATTTGATACTGAAAAAAAGAAAAAAAGCTTATTACGAAGGTTTAATTTTCGTAATAAACTCTTAATTCTAAATCCAAATCAATTGGTAATTCTATATGAACGGGGTTTTTCAGTGCCCTCGTCTTTTTAGGACAGTCTTTAGAAATTGATCTTCATGTTAATACCCGAAAATTTCGGATAAATTAAGTTTTTTTACTTCTCCAAGCTTCTGCATATCGGCTTCTTCTACCTTATCTTGAGAGGCTACTAGACAATAGGTGTAATTTTTACCTTTCATCTCTTTATCATGGAAGTTATTAATGTCTGTAAATGTTAATTTCGGAGCCTGCTCATAGGTGTTTTTTCTGATGTCATAATTATTTCCAAGCTTTTGAGCTCTTAAATAGCTAAAGATGATACCGTCCTGAGTAATTCTTTCCGCTGCAATTGATTTTCTCAACCCGCTTTTCGCAGTTGCAAACAGCTGATCAGACTTTGGAAGGGTTGTTAATAGCTCGTTCATTGCCGTTGTAGACTCATTGAATTTATCAGCCTGAGTTCCAACGTACGCTGTAATCATATCCTTATCATCTTTTTTGCTTGGAAGTGAAAAATAAGAATATGTAGAATAGGCTAAAGCTTTCGATTCCCTGATCGTCTGGAAAACAACAGAACCCATTCCGCCACCGAAATAATTATTGAACAAATTAACCGTAGGCGTTATGCTCGCATTATAAGGATCACTGTTTCTTACCCAGAATACCTCGGCCTGTACCATGTCATAATGCGCAAACAAAACCTTATTCTTGTCCGTTGGAATCTGTGCAAAGGTTTTAGACTTCGGCATTTCTTTCAGTGAATTTGAAACCTTATGAATTGGTGTTAGTGCCGCTGTAAGTTCATTTCCTGATTTTGGACCGTAGTAAAGGACTTTATGTTTAAAATTAAACAAATCATGAAGTACATTAATTAAATCTTCAGCTTTCAACGCATCCAGTTCAGCGTCGCTTAAAACATTATTAAATGGGTTTTGAGGGCCATACTGTGCATAACTTCTCAATCCGCTCATGATTGCGCTTTTATTCTGTTTTGCGTTAGCTCTTGCTTTTTTTAATCTTGCTTTGTAAGAATCTAAAGCATTTTGATCTGCAACACAGTTTTTAATTAAATCTTCAAACAGTGCCGCCGTTTTATCGAAGTTTTCATTCAGTCCTTCTATGCTTACATAGGTTTCTTCATTGCCAGCACTTACATTAAAGCTTGAAGCCAGTTTGTAAAACTCTTTACTGATGTCTTCTGAGGATTTACTCTTTGTTCCTAAATATTGTAAATATTCTGCAGCTAAAGGAAGTATTTTATTATTCCATTTTCCGGAATCAAAATGATAATACATTCTGAAAAGTTCATTGTCTGTATTTTTTACAGAAAGAACGTCTACACCGGATAATTTATTTTTAGCAATATCCTGATCGTAATTCAGCCAAACCGGAGCATTAGGAGCTTCAGGCATAGCATCGATTTTTTTCAGGAAAGGAGACTGGTCGTCTCTGTTTACAGAAACTGGTGTGATGGCTGGTTTGTCTACTTTAACAATATTTTTATCTTCTCCCTTTCTCTTGTAAACAGCTACATAATTGTTGTCTTTAAGATATTTTGAAGCAAAATCTATAATATCTTTCTTGGTCAATTTTGAAATTTCCTCAATGTATTCCAGCTGGGTCTTGTGATCGACTTCAGAAGTAAATTCATCCATTAAAGATTCGGCTCTGGAAGTATATTTTTCATACTTCTGAATGACGTTTTTCTTTTCGTTATTAACAATCGACTGAATCAACTCATCTGAAAATTCACCTTTTCTTAATTTATCGATTTCCTGAAGCAATAATGTTTTTACTTCATCCAGAGATTGCCCTTCCGTAGGATTACCCTGTAATAAAAGTACCGAGTAGTCCTTCAAGGCGTAGGGGAACGCATAGGCACTTAGTAATTTTTGCTTTTTAACCAGATCAAGATCAATTAATCCGGCCTGTCCGTTCGTAAGCATGCTTCCAACAAAGTTCAGCAATCTTGCATCTTTTGTGGAGGCTCCCGGAAATCTGAAGCCAATCATGATGTTTTCAGGAGTTGGCCCCGAAACTTCTCTTATAATAGGAGAGGAGATCGCACTTTCCTGACCCGGCCTGTATTCAGGGACAGGTTTACTTTTCATGTAAGCAAAATCCTTGTCGATTTTTGCAATCATTTCATCAGGATTAAAATCTCCCGACATAATAATTCCCATGTTGTTGGGAACATAATAATTATTAAAATATTCTCTGATTGCCTTTAACGAAGGATTTTTTAAATGTTCAATCGTCCCGATGGTCGTCTGCTTTCCATAATTGTTATTAGGGAACATCGCGGCAAACATAGATTCTATTACTTTGCTTCCATCGTTATCCAGACCTCTGTTTTTTTCTTCATAAACAGCTTCCAGTTCGGTATGGAAAAGTCTTAAAATCGGCTGTCTGAATCTTTCTGCCTGAACAGCTAAAAACTTATCGGTAGCATTTGCCGGGATATCTTCGGTATAAACGGTCTGTTCGAATGAAGTAAAAGCATTCGTGCCGTCTGCCCCCATTCCTGTCAGCATTTTGTCGTACTCATTGGCGATGGCATATTTTGCAGCTTCTCCTGAAACTTTATCGATTTCCTTATAGATTTCCTTTCTTTTCGCTTCGTCTTTGGTGGAGTTATATTTCTCGTAAAGACCATCGATCTTATCTAAAAGAGGCTTTTCTTTAGACCAGTCCTTGGAACCGAATTTATCAGTCCCTTTGAAGAGCATATGCTCAAGATAATGCGCCAAACCGGTGTGATCTGCCGGATCGGTCTTACTTCCTGCTTTTGTAGCAATAAAAGTCTGAATCCTAGGTTCTTTTTTTGTCGGACTTAAAATAACCGTTAAACCGTTTTTCAGTGTATAATATCTCGCTGAAGTGGGGTCATTGGTAACATATTTATAAGTATAACCGTTGGATTGTGCTTCTTTCCACTGGAAATCCTGCCCGTAAGCATATCCGCAATAGCTTGCTGCAGCAATGCTTGTAGCAATGGTGAGTTTCTTTAAAAAGTTCATTCTTTAATTCATGTTAAGTTTTGATTGTTTCGTCTAGTTAAATTTATCCAATAACTCTTTAATTCTTCTCATCGCTTCTCTCAATTCCTCTTCTGAAGCTGCATAGGAAAATCGGATACATTCCGGGCTTCCGAAAGAGACACCTCCTACGCAGCCTACATGAGCATGCTCAAGAAGGAACATCGCGAAATCATCAGAATCTTTAATTTCTGTTCCGTCTAATGTTTTACCGATATAATGAGAAATATCAGGGAAGAAATAGAAAGCAGCTTTTGGTAAAAGCACTTTAAACCCCGGAATTTCTTTCATCAGATCATACACAAGATCTCTTCTTACTTTGAAAGCGTCGATCATGTATTTATACTCTGAAGGATCTGTATTTAAAGCAACAATAGAAGCTCTTTGTGCAACGGTATTTGCGCCGCTGGTCATTTGTCCCTGAACTTTTTCACACGCTTCAGCCAACCACTGCGGGCATGCTGAATATCCAATTCTCCATCCTGTCATGGCAAATGCTTTAGACATTCCGTTGATGACCGCAGTTTGCTCGTATACTTCAGGAAATTGCGCAATAGAAGTTGTTTTGGTCTCGTAGTTAATATACTCGTAGATCTCGTCTGAAATTATTGTTACGTGAGGATACTTCGCCACTACTTTAGCGATTGACTGCAACTCATCATAGGTATAATATCCGCCTGAAGGATTGCATGGCGAGCTGAAAAGGACCGCTTTTGTTTTATCGGTAATAGCTTCTTCCAGCTGTTCCGCTGTTATTTTAAAATCAGTGACGTAAGATGTAGGAAGCATTACAGAATTTCCACCCATCATTTTCACCATTTCATCGTAACTTACCCAATAAGGATTTGGAAGAATGACTTCATCACCATCATTCACAAGGGCTGCCAAGACATTAATAATAGACTGTTTAGCACCGTTCGCAACACAGATTTGAGAAGGCTTGTATTCTAAATTATTATCTCTTTTAAGTTTGTTGACAATTGCCTGGCGAAGTTCTAAAAATCCCGGAACAGGAGAGTAGTGACTGTAGTTTTCGTTAATGGCATCAAAGGCGGCCTTTTTAATATTATCGGGAACGTCAAAATCAGGTTCTCCAAGTGTTAAGCTGATGACATTGATTCCGTTAGCCTTCATTTCTCTGGCTTTGTTAGACATCACGAAAGTTTGAGAGTACCCCAGTCTGTTGACTCTGTCTGAAAGTTTATTCATTATATATCGTCTTTTTTTGCTTTTCGAACAAATATATAATAAAAAAATATCAATTTTAATATAATCTAAAGCTTAATTCTGTATTGCTGAGAAATATCTTATTGTTATTTTTGAAAAGAACTAATAATGACTAAAAAACATGTACAGACTTTTATTCTTTCTTTTGGCCTCTTTTTTCTCTGCTCAGAATTATCGCTTTGTCTACGAATACAAAATGAAACCTGATATCAGTAAAAATGATTCTCTGATTACCGACTTTATGAATCTTGATTCAGACGGAAAACAATCGTTTTTTTATAATGCAGTGAAATATGAGCGGGATTCTACGTATCGTGCAGATCAGAATTACGGTCAGTTATTAACGTCGAAAAAATATGACAGGAATCTGGGCTATATTATTGAGAAAGATTATGCTAAAAAGAGGATGAATTTTTATGATAAATATAAAAATGTCCAACTTATGATTCCTGATTCTGATATTCCGAAATGGGAAATAAAAAAGGAATTTTCTACCATAAATACTCTAAATTGCCAAAAAGCAACCACTTTTTATAAAGGAAGAAACTGGGAAGCATGGTTTAGCAAAGACTATCCGATTAGTGACGGACCTTATAAGTTTACAGGCCTTCCGGGGCTGATTGTTAAAATGAAAGATACAAATTCTGATCATGAATTTAATTTGATTCAGATTAAAAAAGTGAAAAATATATTTTCTTTCGTACCTAAAAATACCAAGTTGCTGACTTATAAAGATTATAAAAAATATCTTGCCAACGATTCGGGAAATATCAATGACGATATAGAATCTCTGAATATGAATTCGAAGGACGACACGATTGGAATTCATCTGAAAGACGGATTTATCGGGACGTTCAACATGAATGAATTAAAAAAATCGAAAGATTTCGATGCAGCACTGTCCAAAAAATTACAGAGAACAAACAATCCGATTGAGAAGGATATTCAATAAATCATACGGCTGTCTTCGGACAGTCTTTTTTATTTACGGCTTTCCAGTTTGAATAAAGCGAATAAAAACTTATTTTTGCGTTTTATAATAATTCAGATGTCTACAACGTTACTATTAAAATACTTTCCGAATCTTACCGAAAACCAGCTTGAACAGTTTTCAAAACTGGAAACTTTATACAATGAATGGAATGAAAAGATTAATGTGATTTCCAGAAAAGATATGGAATCTCTGTACGAAAAACATATTTTGCATTCTCTTGGAGTTGCAAAAGTGATGGAATTTGCGCCGGGAACAAAAGTATTGGACATTGGAACGGGCGGTGGATTTCCGGGAATTCCTTTGGCGATTTTATTTCCGGAAGTACAATTTACTTTAATTGATTCTATTGGAAAGAAAATTACAGTTGTGAATGCAGTGGCCGAAGGAGTGGGATTAACAAACGTAACGGCCATTCACGGAAGAGCGGAAAAATTAAAGGAAAAATTCCATTTTGTAGTAAGCCGTGCCGTAACGCAGATGCCGGAATTTTTAAGATGGCTAAAAGGCAAGTTTGAAAAAGAGCAGTTTAACCCGAAGCACAATGGTATTTTATACTTAAAAGGCGGAGATTTAGCTGAAGAGCTTGCCGGACTGAAATGTGAAATCTTTAACCTGAAAAGCTATTTTGATGAAGAATTTTATGACACCAAAAAAGTGGTTTATTTATCAAAAGGCAATTTTAATTCTTAATTTAGCATAAATTAAGAATTAGTTTTGTTAAAAATAAGTATAAGAGATTTAAAATATTTGTATTATGAAAAAGTTTCTCAATATTGGATTTTCTGCGCTGATTTTAGGTTTTATAGCTGCATCCTGTAATGATGATGATGAAAATTATGAAACGGTGAAAGCAGTGGAAAAAATAAAAATTGACAGTGTGAATATTCCTAAAGATACCATGGATGTTCTGGGGGTTCAGGCTATCAAGACCTTTTCAACCTACGGTTCCATGTGTGAGGGATTTTACGGATACGATTATGTAAATGGTGAAAATTTAACGAGAACGGTAACTTCTTATAAATATATTACCACCGGAATCTGCGGGACAAATAACCATGCTGCATCGGGGCAGATTAATTTCAGTCCTCAGGAAGCGGGAACGTATACGTTCAAGTTTTGGGCAGGTGGAGATAACTGGATTACGAGAACGATTATCGTTAAACCTCTTTAATATTGAAGTTTTTAGCATTTTTACTTCTCTCAACTTCTCTTTTTTGTCAGAAGATCCCCTGGAATGAAAATAAAAAACTGGTTTGGGATAATTTTAAAAGTACGGTTAACCGTCGTGGCGGAGCAAATGTGGTTGCCTATACCAACTGTGGAATTCAATACGAAGTTGTAAAGTCTTCAGATCCCAAAGTGCCTGTAAAATTAACGATACAATCTGTTTTTAATGAAGATAAATCGTGGAAAGATACGAAGCGTATTACAGATTATGTTTTGGTTCATGAACAAAAACACTTTGATATCGCTGAAATTTTTGCCAGAAAATTAAGAAAACAAGTTTCGGAAAAGGTGAGAACCTCTGGAGAATTCAATAAATATTTTCAGGCAATTTATATCAAAACATTAAAAGATTACCAGAATTTTCAGATTCTTTACGATAAGGAAACCCAACACGGAGTAAATAAAGAAAAACAGGCTCAATACAACCAAATCATTTCAGACGAATTAGAAAATTTAAACAGCTTTAAAACCTCTTGAAATTCCTCAATAAAATCATCCGCGAATTACTCGCACAAAATACAGATCTCTCCGCGTTCAACATCGTTTTACCCGGAAAAAGACCCATTGTTTTTATTCGTCAGATTCTGGAAGAAAATAAGTATTCCGGCTTTTTGCCTAACTTTGTCACTGTAGAGGAACTGATTGATAAAATAGCTGATAAACAGCCTATTCAGGGAATTTCTTTGTGGCTTTTTGCCTTTGACGTTTACAGAAGTCTTAACCTTATTCCGAATGATGATTTTGCCGATTTTCTAAAATGGTTCCCTACTTTACAAAAGGACTGGGATGATATTTTAAAATTTTCAGACAGCGACCAGGCAGTTCTTCAATATATGTTTGATGAGGAACGTATTAAAGAATGGGCTCAGGATTTAGGTGATGACGATGAATTGCCGAGAAAAAAATTTCTTAATTTCTGGAAAAACATGAACATTTTCCTGCCTACTTTAAAACAGAAGCTGAGTGAAAAGAACTGGGCGACTTCAGGAATGATTCATGAAACGGCAAAGGCCGGTATTGATCTTTTTGCTAAAAATACGTCTGAGCAATTTGTTTTCTGTGGATTTAATGCATTTACTCCTGTTGAGGAAAAGCTGGTAAGAAGCCTCCTGCAGTATAATAAAGGGCAGTGTTTTTTTCAGGCGGACCGTTATTATTTTGATGACGAAAGACAGGAAGCCGGTAAGTTTTTGAGAAATCATAAAACATGGAAAGAATTTACCGAAGACCGTGAATTTAACTGGATTGAAGATGATTTCAATCAACCTAAAAATATCAAGATATATGAAGTTTCCGGAAATATCACGCAAACTAAAATTTTACCGGAAATATTTAAACAAATAGAAAATAAAACTTTTTCGAATACAGCGCTGGTTTTACTGGATGAAAATTTACTTCCCGCAAGTCTTGATGTGATGCATGCGGTCGAAAATTTGAATATTACCATGGGTTTTCCATTGAAAAACCTTTCTTTCTCCAATGCGGTAAAGCAACTGTTTTATCTTCAGAAGCAGTTAGAGAAAAATAAATCGTCTTACTATTACAGAGATTTGTTTCCGATTCTTGAGGAGCTGCCAAAGTCTGCTGAAGATGAAATCATTATTGCAGGTTTCAAAACAAAAATTGAGGAAAGAAATATCGTCTACATTTCCAGAAAACTCCTGCAGGAGCTATTGGGAGAATTGTCATATTACGGATTATTACAAAATGCTTTTTCTGTAAGTGAATATCTGGATCAGCTGATCGATTACTGTCAAAAGATCAAATGGTTTGATATCGATGATATTCAGTATGAAAATATTTCGCATTTCGAGAATGCTTTCAGAATCATTAAAAATCAGCTTTCGCCCTATCGTTTTGAGATAAAGATGGAAACACTGGAAGTTCTGATCAACCAACATATCAATTCTGAGAGTATTGATTTTCAGGGAGAGCCCCTCAGAGGTCTTCAAATTATGGGGCTGCTGGAGACCCGTCTTCTGAATTTTGAAAATGTAATTTTACTTTCTGTTAATGAGGGTAAACTGCCTTTGGGAAATTCACAGAATACCTATATTCCCTTTGATATCCGCAGGTTTTTTAACCTTCATACATTTTTGGAAAATGACGGGATTTATGCCTACCATTTTTATCGGTTGATTCAGGATGCGGAGAATGTTCATCTCCTGTTCAATGCTTTAAGTTCCGGAGTAAATACAGGGGAGAGAAGCAGATTTATCACCCAGATTGAGATGGAAAGCGCTCATAAGATTGAACATTTAATCATTGAAAATTCTTCAGAGCCTATTATTACAGAACCTATTGAGATTTCGAAGACTGATATCGTTCTTCAGCAGTTAATCCGATGGAAAGAAAAGGTGTCGGCATCCCATCTTACAAGTTATCTTTATAATCCGATAGATTTTTATCTTTCCAAGATCCTAAAAACTTCAGAAACCGATGAAATCGAAGAAGAATTATCGGTAAGGAACTATGGAAACCTCGTTCATTACTCACTTCAGGAAATCTATGATGCTTTAAAAGGTAAGGTTTTAAAAGAAAGTGATTTAAAAGAATCAATTAAAGCCATTGACAAGTACATTGATATTGCGATAGAAAAGTTGAAACATCAGCCAGAATTCTATGAAAAAGGAATGAATTTCATTCATAAGGCCATCGCCAAAAAGGTGATAGAAAACATTCTTAATCATGATCTTGAACTGGTGAAAAGCGGTAATAAATTAGAGATTGTTGATATTGAAAGAAAGTTTGAAAATGTAGATTTTTACTTGGATGAAGCAACGAAAGACAAAGTTTCCTTTTTAGGATATATAGACAGAATTGATAAGCTTAACGGAACCGTCAGAATTATCGACTACAAAACAGCGAAAATTAAAAATCTAATCGTTAAAATCGATGCGGAAAACGAAGCAGACTATTTTCACAATGGGGACAGAAAGCAGGCTTTACAGTTGTGCATTTACCAATATGTCATTCAAAGCTTACCTGAATTTTGGGGATTGCCTGTAGAAACAGGAATCTGGAGTTTTGCCGAAGCCCGAAAAGGGGTAGTCTCTCTGCAATTCGAAAAAGGAACCATTGATAATGCAATGGAGTCTGTTAAAAATCTCATTTTGGAAATTTTGAACCCAGAGATGAATTTTATAGAAAATATGAAAACTTTTTCTCATTAAGTTAAAGTAAAAAGTTGAAGGTAAAAAGAGCCAAGTGATTGAATTCCAACTTTAATTTAATTATTTTCAATAAGAACTTAAATTTTTCATGCAATTTATGCTCGTAAAAAAAGCCTGATCAATACGACCAGACTTTCTTCTATATAAATATTTTCGTTTTAAAATTAAAAAGCGTTGATGCCTGTAATATCCATTCCTGTGATCAATAAATGTACATCGTGCGTTCCTTCGTAAGTGATTACAGATTCTAGATTGGCTGCATGACGCATCATCGGGAATTCTCCCATAATACCCATTCCTCCAAGAATTTGGCGTGATTCTCTTGCGATATCGATCGCCATTTTTACGTTGTTTCTTTTCGCCATAGAAATTTGTGCAGGCGTTGCGGTATGAGCATTTTTAAGATTTCCTAACTGTAAGCAAAGAAGCTGAGCTTTAGTAATTTCAGTTAAAAATTCTGCTAATTTTTTCTGTTGCAACTGATAAGAACCGATAGGTTTTCCAAACTGTTTTCTCTCTTTAGAATACTGAACAGCAGTACAGTAACAATCAATAGCAGCTCCAATAACACCCCAGGAAATTCCATATCGGGCTGAATTTAAACAAGATAAAGGCCCTTTTAATCCCGTAACACCCGGAAGAAGGTTTTCTTTGGGAACTTTTACGTCATTAAACACCAATTCTCCTGTTTTTGAAGCTCTTAAACTCCATTTATTATGTGTTTCAGGTGTTGTGAAGCCTTCCATTCCTCTTTCAACGATTAATCCCTGAACTTTTCCTTCCTCATTTTTAGCCCAAACTACCGCAATGTGGCAAAGCGGCGAATTGGTGATCCACATTTTAGCACCATTCAATAGATAATGATCGCCCATATCTTTGAAATAGGTTTCCATAGATCCCGGATCTGAACCGTGATTAGGCTCTGTTAATCCGAATGAACCAATCATCTCACCGGAAGCCAATTGTGGTAAATATTTTTTCTTCTGTTCCTCAGAACCGAATTCATTAATAGGAAACATCACCAAAGAACTCTGTACAGAAGCTGCAGAACGTACCGCAGAATCACCTCTTTCCAGCTCCTGCATGATCAAACCGTAAGAGATCTGATCCAGCCCGGAACCTCCGTACTCTACCGGAATGTAAGGACCAAGCGCTCCAGCTTTCCCCAATTCTCTCATCAAATTTGGAATATCAGTATGATCTTGCGCGGCCTGATCAATCTGTGGCATGACAAAACTTTCTACCCATTCTCTGATCGATTGGCGGATAAGCTTGTGTTCTTCTGTAAGTAAAGCATCAATTCCGTAATAATCGGGGATGCTTGTAAGAGGATAATATGACATGATTTTTTTGATTTGACTAAAAGTACTACTTTTCGCGATGTTTTCGAATTTTTTTTTGAAATGATTTTGTCTGTTGATAGTCAGATTATTTTAAAGTTAATTATCATCTAAGAACAGCTAAGACGCTTCCTCATCATTCGAGATCGGGTACTGACTTGTGGAATTATGCACTTTATTTTTAAACTTATACAGATAAGGTGCTTTGTTGGCGGAACCATCGTATAGTTTTTCCAATCGGTCCAAAATATTTAAGCTTAAAATTTTTCGCTGGAAATTGTTTCTTCTGAATTTCTGCCCTAAAATGGTTTCGTACAGGCATTGAAGATCTTTCATGGTAAACTTTTCTGGAAGAAGATTACTCGCGGCAACCTCCGTATTAATGTTCATTCTGAGGTATTCAAGACCATCTTTGATAATTCGGTCATGATCGAAAGCCATTTGGGGGAGATTATCTACTTCAAACCAGTCGCAAGTTTCGTTGAAATCATCGGGAAAGGTGTTGGTCAAAGAGAAGTCGATTAGACTGCAATAGCCAACGGTAATAAATCTCTGGAAGATCCAGTGATCTTTAGGAACTTCAATTCCTTTGTTGTTTAATAAGATCTGATGCACATTATTCTCCGTTCTGTCAATTCTTCCGAAAGTATGGAACTGTTTCAGGAAAATATCCTTCAAATGAGTTCTTTCATACAAAACACGTTCAGCAGCTTCTCTCAAATCTTCATCATTAAATACAAAGCCTCCCGGAAGCGACCATAGGTTGAGATCATGATATTTCAGCAATAAAATCTTTAAAATATTATCATGAAAACCAAATATGGTGCAGTCCACAGATACATGTGCTACAAAATCTTTTGTATCAATAAGTTCCTGAAGTGTTTCTTTGTTTTTTTCGTTCTTGATTTTCATGGGAGTAAAAATAAAATTATTTTCTATATATTTTTCTTAACAGTGTTAAAATATATCAAACTAATTGTAAAAAGCAGAGTGACAGCGATGAAGATGTACAGTGAATAGTAGTCCAGAAGCCCTTTTCCGAATAAAAGAGACATAATAATTGAACTGACAGAACTGCCCAGTGAAGAAAAAATAACAATCAGAGAAGTGAAAATATTGATTTTCTCCTTATCTACGACAGCAATCATTTTTGAATTGACCACTGGATAGAGTGGTGATAAAAATAAACCGATAATTGGAAATAAAAATAGTAAGATTCCCGAATCTTTTGAGTGCAAGAACTGTATTCCTAAAATCACCGCAAGAATAATGAAAATCAATGATAAACAGATCTTATAATATCTTGATAAGGAAAATTTATGAATGATATTTGCTGTGATTGTTCTTCCGGTATAAGAAAATAACGCTAAAAATGAGGTAGCCTGAAGTGCAAAGAAAGAATTAACCTTTAAGTGATTTTTATAAAATGACGGCAACCATGAATTGAAACTTTGTTCAACAAAAACAATACAAAATATAACTGCTAGAAATAACAGAACCGTTTTGTTAACCACTTTTAATAAATCTGAAATAATTCCTTGATTTTCTGTTTTTTGAGGTTCCGAAATCGGTAATCGTGAAAATAAAATAATGGTAATGAAGGAAATAACTGAAATGGCTAAAAACCCAAACTTCCAGTATTCTGAATATTGACTGGAAATTAGCCAGCCAAATCCTGTATTAACCACAAAAATCCCGATCATAAAGGAAGCTTCCACATTATTCATCGTTTTTGCCAAAGATTTTTCGTCTAAAATATTGTTTCTGATGATTCCGAAAACACAAATTTTTCCAAGAGCGAAACACGTCCCGATAATCGCAAACCATAATTTGTAAAACCAAAAAACTTCCACAAAAGGTAAAATACATGAACAAATCCCAACAACTGTTAAAGCTAAAATCAATGCTTTTTTTGTCCCGATTTTGCTGATAAAATTAACTGCAAAAAGTGAAATAAATGCAATCGGTAAGTCTTTAAAAGATTCCAAAAAACCCAACTTTTCATAGGTGATTTTTGCCTCTGAAAGTTGAAGAATGATAATGCCCATGCAGTTTAGCACCATCGAGAAAATCAGGAAGGTTAACTTAAGCGGAAGGGATATTTTGGTCAGCTTGCTCTTCATTTTGGGGGAATATTTTATTGGATTTTTACGTTTTTTAACGAATTATGGCAACAAATTTATGCCTTTAAACCCCCAAAAATAAACGAAAAAGTAAAATATTTATTAATATAATGTTAATTATTTGAAAAAAAATATATTTTTATTGTCTCAATTTGAGAATTAAAAAACTAACTGTATATGAATGTAAGAATATCTAGAAGTTTGGGGCTTGTTGCTGTGCTCTATTTTACAGCCAATTTCAATGCCCAGAAAACTGCCAATGACACGCTTCCGAAAGAACAAAAAATTGAGGAAGTAGTAATGATTGGTTACGGTACCCAAAAGAAGAGTAATGTAACCGGAGCTATTTCGAGTGTGAAAGCTTCCGATATTGAAAACTCTCCTGTGGCGGGTAGACCGGAACAGGTTCTTCAGGGAAGGGCTGCCGGTGTCTCCGTAGTTTCCAACTCAGGGCAGCCGGGAGCTGCGCCGACAGTACGTGTTCGTGGTATTACCAGTTTTGGTGCCGGAAGTAATGATCCGCTTTGGGTAGTAGACGGAATTGTGGTGGATAACATCGGATGGCTGAACCAATCGGACATCGAAGGAATGGAAATTCTTAAAGATGGTGCTTCTGCTGCTATTTACGGGGTCTCTGCTGCAAAAGGGGTAATCCTGATCACAACCAAAAAAGGAGCAAAAGGAAGAATGAACATTTCATACAACGGATTTTTCGGAGTAGGAAATGCTTCTAAAAAACTTGATCTTCTGAACGCAACGCAGTATGCAACGATCATGAATGAAGCCAATATCAATGACGGTCATGCTCCAACGTTTGCTAATCCGGCTTCTTTAGGAACGGGTACCAACTGGCAAGATCAGATCTTCAACAGTGCACAGCGTGAATCTCATGAATTCAGCATCAATGGAGGAAATGATAAATCTACCTTCTATTCTTCATTCGGTTATTACGATCAGCAGGGTATCGTACTGAGAGATATTTCAAATTATAAGAGAATTAATGCAAGACTTAATTCAACCCATAAAGTTTTTGACTTTTTAACAATCGGGCAAACTTTTGCCTACACGCACGTAAAGGCACAGGGAATTAATGACAATAATGAATTTGGAGGACCTTTAAGTTCTGCCATTAACCTGGATCCGACAACACCTTTGAGAGTAACGGATATTGCAAGCCAGCCTTTTCCGAGTGATTATACGAACAATGCTAATATTATCAGAGATCCTAACGGAAACCCTTACGGAATTTCTCACTGGGTAAGTAAAGAAATGAGCAACCCTCTGGCTTTTCAGGAAACACAAAGAGGAAGATACAGATGGTCTGATGATATTGTTGCCAATGTTTTTGGTGATTTAAAAATCAATAAACATTTAAATTTTAAATCAACAGTAAACGGTAAATTGTCTTATTGGGGAAATCAGGCATTTACGCCCCAGTCTTATTTAAGTTCCGCAAACTCCAACAATATCAACAGTTTATTTCGTGAAATCCAGAGAAAGTTTGAATGGAATACAGAAAATACGCTTACGTACCAGAACAGATTTGGTAAACATAATTTAAGTGTTTTATTAGGTCAGGGGTATTACGAGTATAATATCTCTTACGGACAAAATACTACATATAAAAACCTTCCTACCAACGACTGGAGAGATGCTTCATTCAACTTTGACATCGCAGCAACGGATAAATCTTCCAATGCTTGGGACGGAAAGGAGACTCATAAGGCCTCTTACTTTGGGAGAGTGGTGTATGATTATGACAACAGATACCTTTTCACAGGGACAGTTCGTAGAGACGGAACTTCAAAATTTGCTCCGGCAAACCATTGGGGAACGTTCCCGGCGATGTCATTGGGATGGAATGTATCCAATGAAAGCTTCTGGCCGGAAAATAATGTCGTTAACAGCTTTAAGCTAAGAGGAGGATATGGTGTTTTAGGGAATGATGCTATTGATGATTTCCAGTACGCGAATTTCTTTGTTGCAGGTAGCAACTATACGTTCGCAGATAATATCGTAAGAGTAGGATATGCCCCAAGTACATTGGAAAATCCGGATCTTAAATGGGAAAGAACTTCACAGCTGAACATTGCGGCAGATTTGAAAATCTTCAAAAATTTTGATCTGAGCGTGGATGTGTACAGAAAGAAAAGTACTGACATCCTCAGAAGAATTGCATTGCCTGGTTACTTAGGGTTAATTAATGATCCTTGGAGAAATATCGGAGATATGAATAACGACGGTATTGAAGTAAGTCTTGGATACAAAAAGAACTGGGGAGATTTTGGGATCTCTGCAAACGGAAACTTCGGATATCTGAAAAATGAGATCACCCGTCTGGAAGCAGATAAAGAATATGTAAACTTTGCTTCATTCCAGACTTTAGGTACGGTTTCAAGATTACAGGTTGGCCAGTCTTACGGTTCATTCTACGGTTTCCAGAATTTAGGCGTATTCCAGAATCAGGCGGAAATCGATGCGTATAAAAATTCAAACGGGGCTTTAATTCAACCGAATGCAAAGCCAGGAGATTTCAAACGTCTTGATGCGAACGGAGATGGCAAAATTGATGAGAACGATTATATCAATTTAGGTAATTCTGTACCGAAATATACATTCGGATTTACTCTAAACATGAATTATAAGAATTTTGATTTGATGGTATTTGCTCAAGGGCAGGCCGGAAACAAAATTTTCCAGGGGTTAAGAAGACTGGATATTCCTGAAGCCAACTATCAGACAGCCATCCTTAACCGTTGGACAGGAGAAGGAAGTACCAACACAATGGCAAGAGTAACAAAGGACGATCCAAATCAGAACTACACAAGAATGTCTGATTATTATCTTCAGAAAGGAGATTACTTACGTATTAAGTTAGTTCAGGTGGGATATACACTTTCTAAGGATGTAGCGAAGACAATCGGAGCTTCTAAGATCAGATTCTATGTTACAGGAGAAAACCTTTTCACATTTACCAAATATACAGGATATGATCCTGAAATTGCAGGATCTGATACTTTTGGTATCGACAGAGCTTTCTATCCTCAGGCAAGAACTTTCCTTTTTGGTGCTAATGTTCAATTTTAATTAAAAGAAAAATGAAAAATAATAGATTTATATATAAAAGTGTTGCTGTTTTAATGCTTGCCGGAGTTGGTTTTGGGGCAGTTTCTTGTAGCAACAGTAACCTTGAAGATGTTCAGAATACGGGAACGTTTGACGAAAGTACGTATTTTCAGAATGAAGAGCAGTCATTTTCAGGTTTGGTAGCGACGTATGATATGTTAAGAAAATATTCCGGAGGTTTCGAAAATATGGTGACTTTTTTCAACGGAGCTTCTGATGATTTCTATTCAGGAGGCGGAAACTCTTCTGATGGTGCAGGAATTCAGGGATTTTCAAACTACAGCATCAATCCGGTGATTATGCCGGCGAGCTACTGGAAAGATTATTATCAGGGAATCGCCAAAGCGAATATTTTACTTGAAAAAATTCCTGCTGCTACGATGAACGATCAAACGAGAAACAGGTTCATCGCTGAAGCTAAAGTTCTAAGAGCATTGTATTATTTTGAATTGTTAAGGGTTTTCAGAAATATACCTTTAATTTTAAAGCCTATTAAATATAATGATGACTATTATAATATTCCACAGGCTAAACCTGAAGATGTGTACACTCAGATAGAAGGTGACATCCTTGCTTCTATTGCCGATCTTCCGCTGACAATTGATGCAGGCAATAAAGCGCAGATCGGAAGACTTACCCAAGGTTCGGCAAGAGCCATTTTAGGTAAAATTTATTTATATGATAAAAAATACAGCCAGGCAGCAGAGCAGTTACAGATGGTTAACGGAACTCCGGGAGGAACCAGCCAGTACGGATATCATTTATTGGATAATTTTGCAGATCTGTGGAAAGTAGATACAAAGTTCAGTGCAGAATCTATATTGGAAGTAATGCATACCAACGCTAGTAATGCTGATTGGGGCTTCTGGGGAACAGGAAAAGATGAAGGAAACTCTATTAACCAAATGGTCGCTATTATTTCTTATGGTAAAGTAACCCTGCCAAATAATGTGGTTAATGATGCACCCAGTATCCATAAAGGTTGGGGATTCAATCCTGTAACCAACGATTTATTTAATTTTATGCAGGGAGATCCCCGTTTAAATGCAACGATTTTCAATGCTAAAGCATTGGTTCAGGAAGGAAAAGTGACGTATTCTCCTGGATTCAGAGATACCGGATATTTCTTAAATAAGTATTTACCACTAACTACAGACGAAACGACTTTACCGGGAGCGGTAGAATTAAATTTCCGTCAAAATTATATTGCGATCAGATTGGCTGATACCTATTTAATGGAAGCAGAAGCATTGGGAGGTTCAGGTGCAAGAGCTCAGGCATTGTTAGATGCAGTAAGAGCTAGAGTAGGATTGGCTTCAGTTACGGTTTCTATGCAGGCAATTAAAGACGAAAGAAGAAGAGAATTGGCAGGCGAAGGTCACAGATGGTTCGACTTGGTAAGATGGGGGGATGCTCCGGCTAAATTAGGGTCAAGAGGATTTACATCCGGTAAAAATGAAATTTTACCAATTCCTTTTAATGAGTTAACAAATACAGCGCTTAAACAAAATCCTAATTACTAATCAATTAAAATTTTAACATGATAACTAAATATATAAACAAGAGCTTATTATTAAGTGCTGCAGTGTTTTTTCTTGCAAGCTGTTCTCCGGATACAGTGGATGATGAAGGACACGGTCTGAATCAGACGGTTGCCGCAGATGCTTCTTTTACGGTAGCAAAGACGAGTGAAAACAGGTATCACCTAAAGGCTGTAACCACTAATAATATCAACTATATCAATTCTCAGTGGAACATCGATTATGATGGTTTCAATAACGGTAAAAATGAAATAGATATTTTCCTTCCGGACGCAGGTACATATGTTATTCAGCGTAATACGGTAGGTATTGGAGGACAGGTAGCCGGTACCGCCAGTGAGACAATTGTTGTTCCAACTTCAGATCCTGTCGCCGGAAATATGATTCAGGGCGGAAGATTTGATACTCCTGAAGAAGTAGCAAAATGGACTATCTTTCCGATCAGTGCCAGTGGTGCACAATGGGTTTTCGCAAACGGAAAAGCGACAATTGTTGCGTCAAACAGCAATCAGCAGGCTTTTTATCAGGCGGTACAAGTAGAAGCAGGACAAAAATATGCAATAGACATGGTTGTTTCTTCAGAAACTGCTTTGGAAGATACCTGGTTTGAAGTATATATGCTAAACAGTTTACCAGCACCAGGAGGTGATATTACTGGTACTGTTTATAGAAATATCAATACTTGGGATGGTTGTGGTAAAACAGCTTTCGGAGGTAAAGTTTCTACGATAGGTTGTAACGGTGCTAAAAATGGAGGAGTTTACACTGCAACAGCAACAGGCACTGTTTATTTAGCTATTAAATGTGGAGGAAAAAAGGTGAACAGCCTTAGCGTAGACAAAGTTGAACTAAGAAAAACTACCTAATCCTCTACAAACAAAATGATATGATTTCACATTCATATAGTTTCGTACTTAGAAGTGCTGCACTTTGCGGTGTAGCGCTTCTTTCTTTTTTAAACTGCAGCAGTACGTCTTCAGATCTTGCCAATAATGATAATTCCGGAAACGGAAATTCTACAGGCGATCCGGTACTTGTCTGGCTTACAAAAGGAGATCAGTCGATAAAACTACAACAACAGAATACAGTCTATTTTTCATCGGCTGTCAATAATTATTCAACTATCGAAATTGATCCTTCACAGGTTTTCCAAACAATCGATGGTTTCGGATATACCTTAACGGGCGGCAGCGTGGAAGTGATCAACCAATTAAGTGCTGCCAAAAAACAGGAATTACTGAATGATCTGTTTAGCAGTTCAGGAATCGGAGTTAATTATATAAGAATAAGCATTGGTGCCTCAGATTTAAACAGCGAAGTTTTTTCTTATGATGATATTCCGACGGGGCAAACAGATCCTACGCTTGCACAATTTAGTTTAACTAAAGATCAGGCTCTGATTCAAATGTTAAAGGATATTTTAGTAATTAATCCTAATATTAAAATCTTAGCAACCCCTTGGTCTGCACCGGTTTGGATGAAAGACAACGGAAATACGAAAGGAGGAAGCCTGAAACCTGAATATTATGGAGTGTACGCTCAGTATTTCGTAAAATATATTCAGGCGATGAAAGCACAAGGGATTAAAATTGATGCCATTACACCACAAAATGAGCCCTTACATCCCGGAAATAATCCAAGTATGTATATGACTTCCGGCAATCAGGCGACTTTTATTAAGAATAATTTGGGTCCCGCTTTTCAGGCAGCAAATATCACCGCTAAAATTATTGCTTACGATCACAATTGTGATGATCCGGCGTATCCTTTGGCTATTTTAAATGATCCTGCGGCAAATCCTTATGTTGACGGATCGGCTTTCCACTTATACGCGGGAGATATTTCGGCCTTAAGTACGGTTCATAATTTATTTCCATCTAAAAATGTATACTTTACAGAACAGTGGACAAGCTCTACAGGTGGTTTCTCCGGAGATTTAGATTGGCATGTTAAAAATGTTATCATCGGATCTATGAGAAACTGGAGCAAAACAGCATTAGAATGGAATGTTGCAAACAACGCATCCTTCGGACCCCACACACCAGGCGGTTGTACACAATGTAAAGGTGCAATCACTGTGAACGGAGTTTCGGGTTATGACAAAAATGTTGCGTATTATATTATCGCTCATGCTTCAAAATTCGTTCCTGTAAATTCTCTGAGAATTGCTTCTACACAAGGCGGTAACCTTTCAACAGTAGCTTTCAAAACTCCCGAAGGAAAAACGGTTTTAATCGTTCAGAACAGCAATACTACAGACAAGTCATTTAATATTAAATATAATCAAAAAACGGCTCCTGTGACAATTTCAGGAAGTTCTACTGCGACATACGTATTTTAATTTTATAATGAATTATCTAAAATTTGTAAACATTAAAAGCATTGTGTTCTTTGTTAAGTGAAACGCCTTTGCGAACTTAAAATCAACAAAATATTTTAAAAAAACTTTGTGGACTTTGCGTTAAAATTAATTAGCTAAACAAATTATTAAAGTAAAAATGAAAAGAGTTTATTTCTTACTAGCCATAACAGCATTTGGGATGAATGCATTCGGACAAAAGACAATCGATCAGAGAGTTTCTGAATTGTTGTCGAAAATGACGTTAGAAGAAAAAGTAGGGCAGTTGGTTCAGTATTCAGGATTTGAATATGCAACAGGTCCTCAGAATTCCAACTCTGCAACGGTTTTAAATGAAATAAAACAAGGCAAAGTCGGTTCCATGCTGAATGTAGCGGGAGCAGAAGAAACGAGAAAATTTCAGGAATTAGCTTTAAAATCAAGATTGAGAATTCCATTATTGTTCGGTCAGGACGTGATTCATGGGTACAGAACAACATTTCCTGTGAATTTGGGTCAGGCCGCAAGCTGGGATTTAAAACTCATTGAAAAATCCGAAAGAATTGCCGCAACAGAAGCTTCAGCTTACGGAATTCACTGGACTTTTGCGCCGATGGTCGATGTTGCAAGAGATCCGAGATGGGGAAGAGTAATGGAAGGTTCGGGTGAAGATACGTACTTGGGAACGCAGATTGGTTTGGCAAGAATCAAAGGTTTTCAGGGAAAAGGTCTTGGAAATCTGGATGCGATTATGGCTTGTGCAAAGCATTTTGCAGCGTACGGAGCGGCAGTTGGCGGAAGAGATTATAATTCCGTTGACATGAGTTTAAGACAATTGAACGAAACCTATCTTCCTCCTTTCAAAGCGGCTGCAGAAGCTGGAGTTGCGACTTTTATGAACTCTTTTAACGATATTAATGGGATTCCGGCGACGGCAAACAAATACATTTTAAGAGATTTATTAAAAGGAAAATGGAACTACCAGGGTTTTGTAGTTTCTGATTGGGGAAGTATTGGCGAAATGGTTCCTCACGGCTATGCAAAAGACAATAAGGAAGCTGCGGAAAAAGCGATTCTTGCAGGAAGCGATATGGATATGGAAAGCCGAGCTTATATGGCTGAACTTCCAAAATTGGTTCAGGAAGGAAAAGTTGACCCTAAGTTTATTGATGATGCGGCAAGAAGAATTTTAGTTAAAAAATTTGAAATGGGATTATTCGATGATCCTTACCGATTCAGCAATGAAAAAAGACAAAAAGAGCAATTAAATAATCAGGAAAACAGAAAATTCGGAAGAGAATTTGGTTCAAAAAGTATTGTTTTGCTTAAAAATCAGAAGAATATTTTACCACTTTCAAAATCAACAAAAACGGTTGCTTTAATTGGACCTTTCGGAAAAGAAACTTCGGCAAATCACGGATTTTGGTCGATTGCATTTAAAGATGATAACCAAAGAATCATCACTCAATTTGACGGAATTAAAAATCAATTAGATAAAAACTCAACATTATTGTATGCAAAAGGCGCTAATGTTGATGATCAGGACAAATCGATGTTTGCAGAGGCCGTTGAAACAGCGAAAAAAGCAGACGTTGTGATTATGACTTTAGGTGAAGGTGCAGCGATGAGCGGTGAAGCGAAAAGTAGAAGTAATCTGCATTTTACTGGTGTTCAGGAAGATCTTTTGAAAGAAATTGCTAAAACGGGAAAACCGATTGTCTTAATGATTAATGCAGGAAGACCTTTGGTTTTTGATTGGTCAGCAGACAATATTCCGACGATCATGTACACTTGGTGGTTGGGAACAGAAGCTGGAAATTCTATTGCAGACGTTCTTTTCGGAAAGGTAAATCCTGCCGGAAAACTTCCGATGACTTTCCCAAGAACGGAAGGACAAATTCCTGTTTATTATAATCATTACAACACGGGAAGACCAGCGAAAAATAACACCGACAGAAATTATGTTTCAGCGTATATCGATTTGGATAACGACCCGAAATTCCCGTTTGGTTTTGGTTTAAGTTATACTCAGTTTAAATATTCTGATATGAATTTAAGTTCAACAAATCTTAAAGGAAATCAAAATTTAAATATTAGTGTAAATGTTTCTAATACCGGAAATTACGATGGGGAAGAAGTGGTGCAGCTGTACATCAGAGATCTTTTCGGAAAAGTGGTAAGACCTGTAAAAGAATTAAAAGGCTTCCAAAAAGTTTTCATTAAAAAAGGAGAAAGTAAAACGATCAATTTCACTTTAACTCCGGAAAATCTGAAATTTTACGACGATCAATTGAACTTCGATTGGGAAGCGGGAGAATTCGACATCATGGTCGGAACCGATTCTCAGAATGTACAGACAAAACGGATTAATTGGTCAAAATAAATATAAGTTTTTATAACTACGAGCGGGATAATACCCGCTTTTGGTGGTAGAAGACTAAACGTTTTAATGAATTTAAACGTCGCATTTGTCATTCTGAAAGAATCTAAATAATCTTTGTAGAGATGCTTCCAGTATGACAAACTTTAGAAATAATCTTAATCTAAATTTTTTAACGCAAAGATTTAAATATTATAACTCAAAATTTTAAGGAGCAAAGAATGAATCAATACAATTGATTTGATGAAGCTAGCTTAATAAGCGACTTGTCGCAACTCTTTGCTCCTTAAAAATCAACAGAAATTTTAAATAAAACTTTGCTTTAAAAAAATCATCAAGCTCAAAAACTCCAAACATGAAAATCACCAGTATCATCCCCATTTTAGCCAGCGGAGCATTACTTTTCTCTGTCTCAAATTGCGCTTCAAACAAGCCCGATTCAAGTAGAAAATTAATCTGGAATGATGAATTTAATGAGAAAGGATTACCCGATTCCTCAAAATGGAATTATGATGTCGGAGGTGGTGGTTATGGCAATGAGGAAGCTCAGTTTTATACTAAAAACCGTTTGGAAAATGCAAGAATTGAAAATGGAAATTTGGTAATTGAAGCCAGAAAAGAAAATTGGGAAAAGAATAAATATACCTCTGCAAGGCTTTTAACAAAAGGAAAATTCTCATTTCAATACGGAACGGTAGAAGTCCGGGCAAAACTTCCGAAAGGTCGGGGAACCTGGCCTGCGATCTGGATGATGAGCGAAAATATGAAAAAGTGGCCGGATGACGGGGAGTTGGATATCATGGAACACGTTGGATTTAATCAGGGATATGTTCATGCTTCGGTGCATACCAAAAAATACAATCACAAAATCGGAACTCAGAAAACGGATACACTGATGGTAAAAGACTTGAGTGAGAAATTCCATGTGTATAAAGCAGACTGGACACCGGAGAAAATTGATGTTTATATTGATGACCAAAAGTTTTTCACTTATGAAAACAAAGAAAAAACGTACGAATCCTGGCCTTTTGACCAGCCTTACTTTATCATTTTAAATTTGGCCGTTGGCGGATTTTGGGGCGGAAAAGAAGGAATTGATGACAGTATTTTTCCTCAAAAATATGAGATAGATTATGTAAGGGTGTATAAAAATAAATAAAGTACTTCCTTAAATTCGCAGGAATTTATGAATGAAGGTTTCAATATTAAAAAATAGAAAGAAATGAAGAAATTAGTAGTAAGCTGTTTGGTGATGGGGATGGCTTTTAATGCCCATGCACAGAATTACTGGAAAAAAAATGCAGGAAAAACCGCAAAAGTTTTTCTTACCAATTCCAAAACCAATGAGAAAATGATGGATAAGGGTTCTGTAAAATTTGAAAAATTCGGACAGCCTAAGGAAACAGATGCCTGTATTTTTGTAGATCCGGATTTTAAATATCAAAAGTTGATCGGAATCGGGGGTGCGATTACAGATGCCGCTGCCGAAACTTTTTATAAATTACCTAAAAATAAGCAGCAGGAAATTCTTGAAGCGTATTATGGTAAAAATGGATTAGGGTACACGGTGGTTCGTACCAATATGAATTCGTGTGACTTTTCCAGTGATTCTTATACATACGTTCAGGAAAATGATAATGCGCTGAAATCTTTTAATGTAGCCCATGACGAAAAGTATAAAATTCCTATGATTAAGGCTGCGCAGAAAGCGATAGGGAAAGAATTTACCTTTTATTTTTCACCATGGAGTCCGCCTGCCTGGATGAAGTCTAATAAAAGTATGCTGAAAGGAGGGAGGCTTGAAAATGCTTTCTACCAGACATGGGCAGATTATTATGTTAAATTCATTAGAGAATACGAAAAAAGAGGGATTAATATTTGGGGGCTGACGGTTCAGAACGAGCCGATGGCGACACAGACCTGGGAATCCTGCATATATACAGCTGAGGAAGAAGGTGAGTTCCTTAAAAATAACTTGGGACCGACGTTATGGAAAAACGGATTTAAGGATAAAAAAGTGATGATTTGGGATCATAACCGTGATTTAATTTATCAAAGAGCCACAACAACTCTGAGCGATCCTGAAACTTCAAAATATGCCTCAGGAATTGGCTATCACTGGTATGAAACGTGGAATAATAAAACTCAGCTTTTTGATAATTTAATTGAGACACAAAGAGCTTTTCCTGATAAATTTCTGGCTTTTACAGAAGGCTGTAAAGAGCAGTTTGATATGTCTAAAATCTACGATGTAAGCTTGGGCGAATTGTATGGAAGAAACATGATCAATGACTTCAATAAAGGAACCGCATTATGGACAGACTGGAATGTACTTCTTGACGAAACAGGTGGACCAAATCACGTAGGGAATTTTTGCTTTGCACCCATCATTGCGGATACAAAAACCGGAGAAGTTTATTACACTTATGAATATTATTATGTAGGTCACGTATCCAAATTTATTAAGCCTAACGCGCAAAGAATCGGAAGTTCGTCTAACAGAGCGGCTTTAACATCCACAACTTTCATGAACGAAAACGGACAATTGGTAACCGTTATCATGAACGATACTGAAAATGATATTGAAACCAATCTTTGGATCGAAGGTATGTCTGCCAAACTATCGACTCCGGCACATTCTATACAGACCGTAATTTTATAAACTTCATATTAACATTATTTTATTCGTAATCGGCTGTATTTTGATACAGTCGATTTTTTGATATTCACGGGTTATAAAAAGTCTTATAATTTATATTATGTTAAATAGAGTATGTTTTAAGATTTGCCAAACAATTACAATGTACAGAAACTGAGATTATTTTAAGCATAAAATTGTTTCATTGATATCTCATATTTTGCACGGATCAATGAAACAATTATTTTTACTTTAATGCTCTCAGTTTTTTTTCGGTGAGTTAATTAGCAGATTCTATATATCCTTTATAAAGCCATGAAATACCAAATGCATATAATGCAATGGCTTCTCCGAAAAATGTTCCATAAGGAAAACTTAGTATCGAATTTGTTATAACACAAATTAAAATACCGAAAATTATAATGACTCCCATCGATTTAAATAATAAATTACTTTTAAATTCATATTTCTTGGAAGGAAAAACGTAAAGAGAAAAAACTGAGAGCATTATGAAAAGTATCATTGCAGAGCCCGTATGTACTATGCGATTGATATCATTCGGATTTTCATTCAATGTATATTGCAGAAGATCAATCTCCTCTTTATATTTTGTAAAACAAGCGCTGGCCTGCTTAGCTTTAGCCGGAGCCGTAGGAAATATTGCAACAAGTATAGCCATGATTCCCGAAAGCACGGATCCATATTTTTCCACATAGAATTTAAGATTGTTTTTTTTATCATCTTCTCCATCATCTTTTATCGTTTTATAACAGATCATAAACAGCCCTATTCCCATTAAAATTCCCGTAAAAATCTCCCTATATGAAGTGTAGTAATTATGACTGATAGAAGTTTGCCAACAAGAGGGCGAGCCGAATAACGGTAAAATCAGTAATATTGTAGGTAAGAAAAATGCTAAAAACCCAATAAGTTTTCTGATTCTTATTGTGGTGGACTCATTGTCAATTTTTTTAATAGTTGAATACATGGTTTTATCGTTTTAAATATTTCAATGATGAGTTTCATTTCTTTTTACAATATCTAAAATATGTAAATGTTAAAATTACAGATCTTTATAAAATTTATAATCCGTAGTTTTACTGAATTTCATGATCAGAAAAAATATACACATGCATTCATACCGGTTCAGTCAAATTCGCTGTAATCATTAAAGCGTATAGATTTTTGGGTCGGCAGACGAGTGGGAAATAATACAGAAGACATCATAAAAAGTTCAGATGTCACGATCTGTACCCTTAATCCAGTTGTATGGGGTTCATATATAGATAGAATTAATAACCCGCAACAACACAGTAGTGCTGACGTTGCGGAATGTTCTGAATCTTTTTTTAATGAAAAGAGTCGCTTACAAATAATATCGAATAAAACTATCAATCCGGTAACTGTAATAATATTTCTGGTCAATTCTAAAGAGATGCCCCAACATGCTGTCCCAAGAATTAACATGGATAAATAAACCGTTTTCTTTCGCATTTTTCTTATATTTTTGTATGTATGGATTTACATCAGTTAAAATATTTTCTCGCTTTAGCCAAAGAACTGCACTTTTGGAATACGGCTGCTAAAATGAATATCACGCAATCGGCTCTTAGCAGGCAGATACAAGCATTGGAGAATGAATTGGATGTACAATTGTTTTATCGTGATAAAAGGAACGTTAAACTAACTCCTGCAGGCAAATTCTTACAGGAGCAATGGGCTTTAGAGATTAATCAGCTGGAATCAGTTCACCAGATGGCGAAACAAATTCATCTGGGAGCATATGGTAAAATTAGAATGGCACACCCCGACTCGATCTCGTCTTCTATCCTACCCGACTTTCTTGAGAAAGTTTTAGATCACTATCCTCACCTGGAGCTTGAACTTATACAACTCCCCTATGAAAATCAGGATGAATACCTCTTAAATTATAAGATTGATTTCGCATTTACAAGAGATATAAATCATTCACTTTCAATTAACAGCAGGTTAATTTCTTCCGAAAAGCTTACGCTTGTGGTTCCCTGGGATCATCCCTTGAGCTCCCCTGAAGACATTAGTAGCCAAAGCATTGAAAATGAAAGATTTATTTTAACGGTAAATGATTATGAAAGCAGTTATAATAGGCATATCCGTGAAGTTTTTTCTTTTTATAATATTTCACAGAAATCTTATATAATGAGTGAATTTGGCTCTACAATAATCTCTTTGGTAAAAAAAGGACTCGGAATTTCGATCTTACCCAAATCCTACGCTAAAAATGGAAATACGGGTGTTAAATTTATCGATTTACCGTTTGAAACCAATTTATTTGTCATTTGGCGCAAAAATGACCCCAATCCTATTGTAAATAACCTGCTGAAATTAATCTGACGGAGGTTTTATCATTTCAATGTGAGGGATACCGTCTTCTTCATATTCTTCCCCTATTGCTCTAAAACCTGATGATTCGTAGAACTTCAGCAAATACGATTGAGCACTGATTCTGATCAACGCATTTCCCCATCGGCTTCGGCAGTAGCCGATGGATTTGTCAATTAATTCTTTTCCTAGACCTACACCCCGGTATTTTGGAGAAGTAATGACTCTTCCTATAGAAATATCATCATAAGAAAGCCCCGAAGGAAGTAACCGCGTATACCCCGCTAAATTTCCGTCAATCCAAACTGTTAAATGAAGGCTGTGCTCATCTTTATCGTCAATATCCTGATAAATACAGTTTTGCTCGACAATAAAAACCTCATTTCTCAGCTTTAAAATCTCATAAAGTTCATTGTTAAGCAATTCTTCAAACGATTTTAATAAATATTTCTTTTTCATGATAGCAAAATTAGAAGGAATACTAATGCAGAAAAATGCTATTTTTTAATAAATTAATTCATTTTACGCATCAGTGATCTTTTTTTTAACAAAAAATCAAGTTTCCGTCCGCCAGATAAGGAAAAGATTGTGAGAAATGCCTGAAAGACTTTATAAAGAAGCCAGACTGAAGTGTGATTTTAATACAAATAGACCGAGACAATCTTACCAGGTCTCTACATAACTGTTTCATAATTAACATTAAAAAGATTAGTTTGGCATGATAATAGCTGTTAAGATGACAGAAAAAATTAAAAACACATTGAGTCTGATGAAAAGAAAGATCTTCCGGATTCACGGGATTTTACTGCGCTTAATTTAGCTATTATCGTGTTTAGGTAGTACTGAGATTTTTTTTCAGTAGATACAGATCAACAGGAATTCATAAGAATACTTGATTTTTCAGCTATACGACCGTTACCTATGATATTCTTTAGGGAAGGAATATCACATTTAATATATCTTCCGTAGGCTACATCCTGATCTTAGCCCTGTAAAAGAGTATACTTTTTACCATGATGTAGTCACCACAATGAATAATAGAAGAGCAAATTACTTACTGTTATTCTCTCCGGAATTTCCGGAAACAAAAATGTTTAACAACCTTAAAAAAGTTTAATTATGATGAAGTATTTTGAAAGACTGAAAACTCATGAAGTTTCCGCAACGATGTTTATATGGAGCATCATCCTTTTAGTAGGCTTTGCCCTGCTTTCTGTTATGGTGTATCTATCGAAAATAAATGTCAGCAATCTGATTATATATTTAATTGCTTTCGGAGCATATATAGGCTTTAGCCTTCTCTTCGTAAGCTCTCTTAGAGAAACTAATCATCCGATGCAGATAAAAAAGAGACTTGACAGGCACTCCTAAGTCTATTTAATTTTACTAAAAAACCCGTTTTTCAGAAAACGGGTTTTTCTAATAGGATATCTGGTCGCTGAACCGGTAAGTCACGGATCCGATACAAAACTTGAGAAGTACGCAAAGAAAATCAACGATATCATCTGGAAAATCTAAAGGCGATCTGCGGGAAATAAAATTCGTGCATTCGTGGCCATAATATGCATCCCTCCATTTTATCTTCGATAAAATCTTTGCGCCTTAAAAACATAAAGTATTAAAAAATCTTTGCGGGCTTTGCGAAAAACCAACAGAAACTATCTGCGATCTGCGGGAAATAAAATTCGTGCATTCGTGGCCAAAATATACAGCCCTCAATTTTATCTTTGATAAAATCCTTGCGCCTTAAAAACATAAAGTATTAAAAAAATCTTTGCGGCTTCGCGAAAAACCAACAGAAACTATCTGCGATCTGCGGGAAATAAAATTCGTGCATTCGTGGCCACAATATGCAGCCCTCAATTTTATCAAAGATAAAATCCTTGCGCCTTAAAAACATAAAGTATTAAAAAAATCTTTGCGGCTTTGCGAAAAACCAACAAAGACAGCCTTAATCGGCCTTATTCTTCAGTAGCATTAAAACACTGTACGCTCCTTTCTGAACGATTTTTTTATCCTTTAAATTGTCTGCTTTCAAAATTTCTGTAAAATTTTCATCCGAAATCCCCGTATTTACAGGAATCATCTTGTATTTTTTATTTCCTGAATCTTCAAAAATATAATTTTTATTTTCAAAAGAAACTACCGATTCATTCGGTAAACCAATTGTAAAACGGCTATTAATCGAAACTTCGCCGTTGATATACATTCCTCTGATGAATTCAGGATTCGGACTTGAAAGTTTCGCCACTGCAATTGATGATCCGCCATTTTCAATACTTGGAACAATGCTTACAATTTTTGCGCTCGATTTTTTATCAGGACTTTGATTGTTATAAACTAAAATTTCCTGTCCAATTTTTACGTCGTTCACATCATTTTCAAATACTTTTAATTCAAGCAATAAACCGGTAGGATTTATCAATTCAAATAAAGTATCCGAAGGGTTAATATACTGTCCGTTATTTACCAGAATTTTGCTTACAAAACCACTGAAAGGCGCATAAACATTAATTCTGCTTCTGATATTTGATGAATTTAAACCTTTAGCATTAATTCCGATGATTCTTAACTTTTCCTCCAAACCTCTCAACGTTGCATTCAATGTAGAATAATCTGCCTGAGCCGTTTGTAAAGTTTTATCGCTGGTTGCTTTGGTTATATTTAAATCTTTTTGACGGGTTAAATTCAACCTTGCCGATTCCAATTGTGCTTTGGTTACCAGATAATCCTGTTGCAACTGGATAAACTGCGGGTCTTCCACCACAGCCAAAACCTGTCCTTTACTGAAATGACTTCCGTTCATCACATTTATCGACTTGATATGACCGCCCATAATACTGGAAATCGAACTGATATGAGACGGCGCAATTTCAACTTTACCATTCAGACGAATCAATTTTTGCATCGTTTTTTCCTGAACCGTTGTTGTCGTTAAACCAACCGATTGCATTTGTTTATCAGTTAATTGAACTGTATTCTGATCTTTTTCCTTGAATTTTGTGTTTTCGTACACTGTTTTTTCTTCCTCTTTTTTTTCTGAACAGGAAGCTAAAACCAAGATTAAACTTAAACTGAAGATTGATATATTTTTAAGATACATTTCGCTGTTATTTTGATAGTAAGAAATTAAGTTCCGCACCGATTTGGTTGAGCCTTTCGAGATTGTCGATGTAATCAACCTTCGTTTTCACTGCCTGATTCGTCAGAATGACCCAGTTTAGATAATCGATTTCACCAACTTCCATTTGTTTTTGAGCTGTTTTTAAAATCGTTTCAGACTTAGGAAGCTGTTTTTGTTCATAATTTTCAACGATTTTTAATTGATTCGTATAATTATTGACTTGTTGCCCAAACCTGTTTTTTAATTCAATTTCTTTTAACTGATATTGATTTTCAGAAATCGCCACTTTCGCTTTCGTTGCTTTTGCCAATTGTCGCTGACCTTTCGTAAACAAAGGAATTCCGACACCAACTTGAACGGCATTAAAACGATTGTTATTCAGGTTTTTCATACTTTGATTCGTGTAGCCAATCAATAAATCCGGCAATAACTTCGATTTTTCAAGCTGAGCTTCTGCTTCATTGACTTTTATTTGCTGATTTAAATATTGTAATTCGGGATGTTGTTGAATCATTTCTTCTGAAACCTGAAGGTTAATATTCATCGTCGGTTTGTCAGAAATCGGTTGATATTGTGAATCTGACTGAAGCAATAACTGAAGCTGAAGTTTGGCAATATTCAAATCATTTTCAAGCATATTCAGTTGCGTTTTTGCCTGCTCTTTCTGAATTTCCGCCGTGGATTCTTCCATAATATTGGCTTCTCCTTTTTTCAGTCTCAGACTTGCTTTATCTGCAAAAATGCTGTACAATCCGCTGATATATTCAATCACTTTTTTCTTTTCCTGAAGCGTCAGAATCCTGTAAAAAACATCGGAAACTTCTTTTGTTAATTGTGCTTTCGTCAGATTTTGATTGATGACACTCGCATTCCATTCCGCATCCAGCATCTGTTTTCTTTTGGTATAAACCGTCGGAAAGCTGAAACGCTGAGAAATCGAGAAAGAATTATCGGTTTCAATCCCATTGATTTGTCCGATCTGTGCACTGACTTCCGTTTGCGGAATATCGAGATAACTTGCTTTTAATTTCTCCTGATATTCAGAAATTAATCTTGAGTTTTTTAAAGTTCCGTTTTGCTGAAAAGCTTTTTCTAAGGCTTGTTCGTAGGTAATATTTTCCTGCGCATTCATCATTCCGAAAGAAATCAGAAATAATAATGCAGTCATTTTTTTATGATTGTTTGAAAATTTCATTGTATTTATTTTTAACGCAATGAGCGCTAAGATTTTTTTAATTGAGACTTTTGATTTTTTCGTTCGCAAAGGCGTTACACTAAGCTAAGATCTAGTTTCTATTAAACTTTTTCTTTTTACTGATTCGTTCAAATAGGACGTAAAGAATCGGCAAAACAAACAAGGTTAAAAGCGTTGCCAGCATCAAACCTCCGATAACAACGGTTGCCAAAGGTCGCTGAACTTCCGCGCCGGCTCCGTTGCTGATGGCCATTGGTAAAAATCCTAATGAAGCCACAAAAGCCGTCATCAAAACCGGACGAAGACGGATTCTTGTTCCCATTAAAACAATTCGGCTTAAATTGGTAACACCATCTTTTTTCAGTCGGTTGAATTCTGAAATTAATACAATTCCGTTTAGAACTGCAACACCGAAAAGAGCTATAAAGCCAACTCCCGCACTAATGCTGAAAGGCATTCCTCGCAATGCTAAAAAGTAAATCCCACCGATTGCAGATAACGGAATCGCTGTGTAAATCAATAAACTATGTTTTACAGAACCGAAAGCGAAGAACAGCAATAAGAAAATCATTACCAAAGAAATTGGAACGGCAATTCCTAATCTGGCTTTGGCTTCATTTAAATTTTCAAAAGCACCGCCGTACGAAATCGCATAGCCTGCAGATAATTTCAAATCTTTGTTAACCTTCTGCTGAAGCTCTTCCACGATACTTTGAACGTCTCTTCCACGAACGTTGAAACCAATGACAATTCTACGTTTTGTATTTTCTCTCTGAATCTGATTAGGGCTATTTTTCAATTCCACTTTTGCCAATTGAGACAACGGAATTTGTTCGCCATTCGGAGTAGGAACCAATAGATTTTGAATGCTTGAAATGTCTTTTTTATGCTCTTGATCCATTCTTACCACCACATCGAATTTTCTTTCGCCTTCATACAAAGCACCCGCAGTTTGCCCTGCAAAAGCCATATTGATGACTCTGTTGATTTCGGCAACGGAAATATTGTAGCGTGAAAGTTCAGCCCGATTATAATCAATCACAACCTGCGGAGCTCCGACAACAGGCTCTAAATACAAATCCTGAGCTCCATTAACGGTTGAAATAATTCCACCTAATTTTTTAGCATACGTTGCCAAACTGTCTAAATCTTCGCCATAAATTTTACAAACCACATCCTGTTTTGCTCCCGTCATCAGTTCATTAAAACGCATCTGAACCGGAAACTGAAAACTTGCGGTAAGCCCAGGAATTACTTCCAATGCTTTATTCATTTTATCTGAAAGTTCAGGAAATGAATGTGCTGAAGTCCATTCTTTTTTCGGTTTTAAAACGACAATCATATCGCCTCCGTCCATCGGCATCGGGTCGGTCGGGATTTCTCCACTTCCGATTTTCATCACGACTTTCTGAACTTCCGGAAATTGTTTTAGCAAAATTTTAGCAGCCTGAGTTGTCGCTTTTTTAGTTTCCTCGATATTGCTTCCCTGAAGAATTCTCATTTCCACCGCAAAATCGCCTTCTTCCAGAGACGGAATAAATTCTCCACCCATTTTTGAAAGCACGAAAACCGCTCCTGCAAACAAAATGATAACCGTTGCAATAATTGTTTTTCTGAATTTTAAAGCTTTAATCAATAGTTTCTGATGACCTATTTCCATTTTTGACATCACCTTGTCAGAAACATTGTCTTTCGTTTTTTTCTTTCGACTCAACACCAAAGAACTCATCATCGGAATATAAGTTAATGACAATAAAAAGGCACCCACCAAAGCAAAAGCAACGGTTTGTGCCATTGGTTTGAACATTTTTCCTTCAATTCCCTGAAGTGTAAAAATCGGTAAGTAAACAATTAAAATAATAATCTGCCCGAAAACGGCACTGTTTACCATTTTCGTTGCTGAACTGGAAACCTGTCCATCCATTTCAGCTTTGGAAAGCATATTGTTTTTTCCGAAATGTTTTTTATGAGCTAATTGATGCAGAACGGCTTCCACGATAATAACAGCACCATCGACAATCAATCCGAAGTCTAATGCGCCGAGACTCATTAAGTTTCCTCCGACTCCGAAAATATTCATCATAATAATGGCAAAAAGCATTGCCAAAGGAATTACAGAAGCCACCAATAATCCGGCTCTGAAATTCCCGAGGAATAAAACCAGGATGAAGACGACGATTAATGCACCTTCCATTAAATTTGTTTTTACCGTGCTGATCGTATTATTAACCATTTTAGCCCTGTCCAAAAACGGTTCAATCACAACGCCTTCCGGTAAAGATTCCTGAATTTTGTCTAAAGTTTTCTTGATATTTCCGACGACTTCATTGGCATTTTCATCTTTCAGCATCATTACAATTGCTCCGGAAACTTCGCCTTTATCGTTATACGTCATGGCTCCATATCGTGTTGCAGAACCAAATTTGACCTGCGCAACATCTTTAATATGAACCGGAATGCCTTCTTTTGTATTTGAAACCTGAATATTTCCGATGTCTTCAAGGCTTCCTAAAAGCCCTTCACTACGAATAAATAAAACGGTTTCTCTTTTTTCGATATAAGCACCTCCGGTATTTTGATTGTTGTTCTCCAACGCATCAAAAACATCATTAATATTGATGTTAAATGCCTGTAATTGATTAGGGTTGATGGCAATTTCGTATTGTTTTAATTTACCTCCGAAACTGCTGACATCAGCAATACCTTTCGTTCCCAATAACTGACGGCGAATCACCCAGTCCTGAATGGTTCTTAGTTCGGTTTCGTCATAAACGTGTTCATAACCTTTTTTGGGTCTTACTACATATTGAAAAATTTCACCCAAACCTGATGAAATCGGTCCTAATTCAGGTTTTCCGATGCCTACAGGAATATTTTCCTGAACCAATTGTAAACGTTCCTGAACTTGTTGACGCGCCCAATACACATCTGTATCATCATCAAAAACAATCGTAATCAAAGACAAACCAAAACGTGAAAAACTACGGATTTGAGTAATTCCGCTGACGTTGCTGGTTGCCTGCTCGATAGGAAAAGTTACCAGACGTTCGATATCTGCAGCTCCGTACGAAGGCGCAACCGTAATGACCTGAACCTGAGTACTCGTGATATCCGGCTGTGCATCGATGGGAAGTTTGGTGGTTTCATAAATTCCAAAAAGAATCAGCCCTATGGTAAAAAGACCGACAATGAGTTTATTCTTTACAGAAAACTCAATAATTTTATTTAACATAAAAATGTATTAATTGAATTAAATAGAAATCAACTGCTTCAGATAAAAATCTAAAACATTGATATTTAAATTAAAAATCAATTAACAAAAGCGCGGCGGCTGAAAAATACGGGAAAGATAACTGCTGGAAAAGTCTTTTTCCTGATAAACAGTTGGTTTTTGAGAGATAATGATCTCTTTTATTTTTTCGATGTGGAAAATAGATTCAGGAAGCTGAGCGTGAACCATCAAGACAACCGGCGGATTGATAAAAGGAAGCTTTTGATCGGTATCCCAATCTGCATCTTTCTTGTGATTATCGTAATGTTCAACCAAAAATTCGGAGACACTTCCTTGATATTCCATTAAATGTTCTACAAATAAAGGCACTTTCAACACTTCACCAACATTGGTTGTTGCAAGCACATAAATCATCGAACATACTATGGAAAACCATCTCAACATGGCCGCAAAGATAGGGCTTAAATTTTTTTTGAAAGAAAAATCTATTGTTAAATTGCCATTAAATATGATTTTATTCCTTAATTAATTCTTCAAGTTGCTGATAAAAAGAGTCTTTGCTATAATCTGCCATTCCGGTATGTTTCAGTCTAATTTTACCATTTTTATCAAGAACCACAGTCGTTGGAAGCGAACCGTTGTAAATTTCTTGAGGAATATTTCCATTCGAAACCAAAAAAGGAATGGTATAATTATTCTTTTCTAAGAATTTTTTTCCGGCATTTATGTCATCATCAAGATTTATAGTTAAGAATTCTACATTCTGGTTATCTTTATATTTTTCATACATTTTCTGAATAGACGGAAATTCCGCTCTGCATGGCGGACACCATGATGCCCAAAAATTAATAAAGACTACTTTACCTCTCAGATCCTTTGTAGAAATACTTTTTCCTTGTATGTCACTAACAATAAAGTTAGCAGCAGCTGACTCTCCTTTATCTTCAATTTTTGAATTCAATAATCCTGTTGAAACAATCTGTTTCATTACCCATGTTTTAACATCCTTGTTTACGAGAAATAGGATAAAAAAGAGAAATAAAATGATATTTAAAGCATTTTTTCTTATCCAAAACCACAATTTTTCCATACTTTAAAGATAATTATTTTTTCAATTGAAGTTTAGTGAATAATTTTCGCAAAATCACTCGGTCTGCAATGCATTACCGATAGAAAACTTCTGGTATAGGCCTGTAGACTTTTATAGCCCACTTCAAAGGCAACCTGAGAAACTGTAAGATCAATGGAGCTTAATAATTCTAAACTTTTGATAATTCGTAGAATTTGTTGGTATTTATTCAGTGTAATTCCGGTTTCTGCTTTAAAAATACGTTCTAATGTTCTCAATGAGAGCATTGCCAGGTCGCTAAGTTCTTCAATTTTAAAATCTTGGTTATAATGATTGTGAAGATATTCCATGACTTTAGACAACCGCTTGTCCTTTGGCAAAGTAAGATGAAGTTGTAAGGAATCGACCACAAAATGAGGTAATTCACTAAAAAGAGCTTTCAAGAAAATAGATTCAGCAGGATTATTTTCTAAATTTTTAGACCACTTTTCAGAATACCTGATCATCTCTTTCAAGACGGGCGGTACAGAGAATACTTTTTCCTGATGATAAAAATCTTCATGGCTGTCGATATCCGAAAACATGATCATTAATTTTATTTTTTCCGAATGAGAATTCGTTTTATGCACTGCATTAGGCGGAATCCACGCGGCATGATTCTGTGGAAGCAGATAAATTTTCTCTTCAATCGTCAGATATTGAAATCCGCTTTCCACATACACCAGCTGACCTTTTTTGTGAGAATGAAGAACATCGTCATGTTTCCAATTATCTTCAAACCAAACAAAATAAGGCTTTTTTAAGTCATCAATAATATTATCGTTATTCATAACCATGTCGTTTTAGGTTAATATTTTGACAAAATTAAATAAAATAACACAAGTAATTTTGTGATAGAAATTTTAATTATGATAAAGAACGAAACAAAAAATACAGTATCCTACTTTTTGCTTTTAGTAAATGTTTTGGTTGTAGTGCTCGTCTCCAGCAACTTACGTTCGCCAATTATTTCGGTATCTCCTGTTTTGGGTGATGTAAAATCAGCTCTTCAACTTGATAGTTTCCAGATCAGTATGCTCACCTCTATTCCACTTTTTATGTTCGCGACCTGTTCGGTTTTGGTGAGCAGATTTTCTCATAAATTCAGTATTAATCGATTTTTGCTTTATTCATTACTCATTTTAAGCTTTGGATTATTCTTAAGGGTGACAGGCTCACTTTGGGCTTTATTTTTGGGTTCTGTTTTTATCGGACTGGGAATTTGCATTGGAAATGTGGTAACACCAGGTTATGTTAAAAATAACTTCCCGAAACAGATTGGATTAATGACAGGAATTTTTGCAGTTTCCATGAATATCAGTGCGGCATTGGCGTCAGGCTTCAGTGTCAATATCGGAAAATGGACTGGCTTCGGATGGCGTGGCTCGTTGGGAATTTGGCTGATTATTTCTCTTTTGGCGATTGTCGTGATAAGTATTGAAATGATTTTTAATAAAAACAAAACTCAACAAGCAAAATCATCGGTCAGCCATTCAGATTTTAATATGTTTAAATCTTCCCAAGCGTGGAATATCAGTATTTTCATGGGGTTGCAGTCTTTATTTTATTACTGTATTATGGCTTGGCTGCCGGCATTTCTTACCGATCATCACATGAATTCGGAAGATACGGGATGGGTATTATTCGTGATCCAGATTACGATGTTGCCCGTGACTTTTGGAGCTCCTATCATTGCCAATAAAATGAAAAACCAGAAAGTAATGATCATTTTTATTTGTGTCCTGATGTTAATAAGTACCTTAATGCTTGCTTTTTTAGAATCACAATGGATCTTCTTTTGTGCCGCTTTAATGGGACTTTCCAACGGATTATCTTTCAGTCTGGCTATTTTATTTTTCTCGTTAAGAACCCGATCCGGTGCCAATGCTATCAAAATTTCAGGGATGGCGCAGTCGGTCGGTTATTTAATCGCCGCATGCGGACCGCCTATTTTCGGAAAACTTCACGATTGGGATCTATCGTGGAAAAGTTCCTTTTACTTTCTATTATTTGCCGTAATCGTCATGTTTTATTTTGGAATAAAAGCCGCCGGAAATAAATTCGTAGAAGACTAAAAAATAGAGAAAAACCGTCTCACACGAGACGGTTTATTTTTTTATCAATTCTTATTGAAATACAGTATAAATTAAATTATCAACCCAAAAGAGACTTTCCTTGAAATCTTTTTCTTTTTAAAGCTGCATAATTTTAATTTAATTCAAAATAAAAATATGATTATTCATCAAACTTTAAATTCGCAAGAACTTTCAAAATATTTCGATAAATAAAATCCAGTTCATCTGAAGTAATGCAGTAAGGTGGAACGAGATACATCACATTTCCCAAAGGTCGCATGATAATTCCACGCTCTAAAAATTCTTCATAAAGACGTTTTCCTATATCATTAAAATAAGAAGTTCCTGTTTCTGTTTTGAAGTCCCATGCTAAAATTGTCCCGATTTGGCGAACATTTTCAACCATTTGCTGTTGTTTTAGAATCTTGGAAAATTGTAAATGTTTTTCACTAATTAGATTAATTTGAGTCAACGTTTCTTCTTTCAATAAAAGTTCCATACTCGCCAAAGCCGCCGTACAAGCCAACGGATTTGCTGTAAAAGAATGCCCGTGAAATAAGGTTTTATATTTATCATCAGACAAAAAAGCATTGAAGATTTCATTGGAAGAAGTCGTGATTCCCATAGGCATCGTTCCTCCTGTCAACCCTTTTGAAAAACACATAATATCAGGTTGTTCTGTAAGATAATTGGCGGCAAACCATTTTCCTGTTCTTCCGAATCCTGTAAAAACTTCATCCTGAATCAGGAGAATATCCTGCTCTTTGCAAAATTTCATTAATTCTGATAAGTCTTCCTGATTATGCATCAACATTCCCGCAGCGCCCTGAATTAAAGGCTCGTAGATAAAACAGGCAACTTCATCAGCTACATTTTCAACTTGATTTTTTAAACTTTTCAAATTTTCAGAAGTCGGCGTATCAATAAAAATAACTTCAAAAAGCATCTCTCCGAAAGGCTTTGTCCAGACACTTCTTCCGCTCACAGACATTGCCCCGAAAGTATCGCCGTGATACGCATTTTTAAAAGCCAGAATTTTCTTTTTCTCCTTTCCTTGATTATGAGAATACTGAATACACATCTTCAAAGCTACTTCCACCGCTGTCGATCCGTTATCCGAATAGAAAACTTTTTCCTGATTTTCAGGCAACAATTTCAACAGATTTTCAGAAAGCTGAATGGCAGGTTCATGGGTAAATCCTGCAAAAATAACTTGCTCTAAAGTATTTAATTGTTCAAAAACCCGTTGCGCAATATACGGATTTGCATGACCATGCAACGTCACCCACCACGAAGAAACGGCATCAATAAACGGTTTTCCTTTTTCATCAAAAAGATAAACACCCTTCCCTTTCACAATGGGAATCGCATTTCCGGCAGTTTTCATTTGCGTATAGGGATGCCAGTTGACGGCTCTGTCACGTTCCTGTAAATTCATATGTTATTATATTAAACGTTAGCACTCCAGGTTTCAAACTGCTCCATTATTTTTTCTGACGCTCGTTTCATCGGTTTCAATCCTAAAGTTTGTAACATTTGCATATCTTCAGAAACTCCGGGATTGGGTGTTACCAAAAGTGTTTCCCTTTCTCCCGTGAAGATGGAATTTGCGCCTGCCATAAAACACCAACCTTGCTCAAATTCTGTCATTTCAATTCTTCCGGCGCTCAATCGAACCATCGATGAAGGCATGATAATCCTCGCCGTAGCAATCATTCTCACCATTTCCCACGTGTTCGTTTTTTCGTTGTCCTGCAACGGAGTTCCTTCTACTCTCGCCAATGCATTAATCGGAACAGATTCGGGATGTTTTGGCATGGTTGATAATGTTAAAAGCATTGAAATTCGGTCTGCATTTGTTTCTCCAAGGCCGATAATTCCGCCTGAACAAACAGTAATTCCCGCTTTTCTTACATTATTAATGGTATTAATTCTATTGTCAAAAGTTCTTGTCGAAATAATTTCTTCATAATATTGTTCCGAAGTATCAAGATTATGGTTATAAGCATACAAACCAGCTTCCTGAAGGCGAATTGCCTGTTCTTCTGTTAACATTCCCAGGGTACAGCAAACTTCCATGCCTAATTCATTCACCCCTTTTACCATATCGATAACTCGGTCAAAATCCCGGTTGTTACGAACTTCACGCCATGCTGCAGCCATGCAAAAACGGGACGAACCATTATCTTTTGCCTTTTGAGCATGTGCAATAACCTGCTCCGTCGGAAGTAACGCCTGAACCTTTATATTCGTATGATAACGAGCCGCTTGTCCGCAATAGGAACAGTCTTCAGGACAGCCACCCGTCTTTATAGAAAGCAAAGTCGACATCTGAACCTCTTCAGGATTGTGCCATTCACGGTGAACGGTTGCTGCTTTATAGATCAATTCGAGGAGCGGAAGATTGTAAATTCCCTCGATTTCTTGCTTTGTCCAATCATTTCTCAATTTTGTTTTATCTCTCATCTATTTTCTAATTGTTTTGTAATACTTTCTATGTTTTCTTTTGTTAAATTTTCGATGTCTGGAATTCTTATAATTTTCGTTTCAGGGTTAATATTTTCACAGATAATTCTTTCGGTTTCAAAAGGAAAATTTCCGTTAATAATGATATATTCCAGTTTTATATTTTTTTGTTTTAAAACTAAAATGGATAGTAAAGTGTGATTGATGCATCCTAAATAATTTCGGACAACCAAAACGACAGGAATGTTTAATTTCTCAATTAAATCAATCATAAAATCTCTATTATTTAAAGGAACCATCAATCCTCCTGCTCCTTCTATAATTAAATTATTTTGAGTGTCAGGAAGTTTAAATTCATCTAAATCAATCATAATTCTCTCTTCCTTAGCCGATTGATGTGGTGACGCAGCCAATTGAAAGCGATAAGTTTCGGGATGACAAATTGTATTTTCTCCAACCCAATTCTTAATTTTCATACTGTCCGAACAATCTAAATCTCCTGATTGTACTGGTTTCCAATAATCTGCATTAAAACATTTCGTTAAAACTGCCGAACAGACGGTTTTTCCTACTTCGGTTCCGATGCCTGTGACGAATAGGATTTTTTGTTTTTTACTTTGTATTTCTATTTTCATATTTTTATCCATCCAGTTTGTCATTCCTGCGGAATGACAAATGATGTGATTATTTTACGTTTAAATAAACTCTTTAATAATTCTTGTTAATTCCACTATTTCTTCCTCTGTATTAAAACTATGCGGACAGATTCTCAACCTTTCCGCTCCTTCTTTCACCGTAGGACTAAAAACTGCATACGTTAAGAATCCATTCTCCAATAAAGTTTCTTTTAGACTTCTCAATTGATGATTGTCCGGAATTATAATTGCCTGAATTGGGCTGTTTTCAGAAGATGGACTTTCTAAATTTTGTTCACGAAAAATTTTAATATTTTTTTGTAAATCAATTGATAATTGACTGTTTGCTTTTATAAACTCATATCCTTTCAAAATGCTCATCCATAGAAAATCATGCGCCGAAGTGGTGTAGATAAAAGGTGATGCGAAATTGATGAGATAAGATTTAAGCAGATCTTTCGTTAAGATAGCGGCGCCGTGCGTTCCCAAAGCTTTTCCATAAGTAATGACCGTGGCTGAAACTTTTTCCTGCAAGTTAAATTGATCAATCAAACCATAGCCAAAAACACCAAAAGCATGCGCTTCATCCACGATCAAATAAGCTTTATATTTTTCTGTGATTTCAAAAATTTCCTGAATCGGGGCAATATCTCCATCCATCGAATACAGACTTTCTATAGCGACATAGCAGCCTTCGTTGTTTCTTTTCAGAATATTTTCTAAATGCTCGGGATCATTGTGTTTAAACTTCAGTTTTTTAGCATACGACATTCTGCACGCATCATGAACCGAACGGTGAATCTGCTCATCTAAGATAATTGTATCATGGCGGGTCGGAAGCGTTGAAAACAGAGCCAGATTGGCATTATATCCGGAGGGAAAAACTAAAGCCGATTCATACTGGTGTTCATGAGCAATATAGTCTTCGACTTCTGTAACGACAAAACTGTTTCCGCTTATTAATCTTGAACCGGAGCTTCCGCAAAGCAGTTCCGGATTTTCAGCTACCGTTTTTAACAATAATTGGTTAAATTCATAATTTCTTGCCAGCCCTAAATAATCATTAGAATAAAAATCGATCCCTTCCGGTTTTTCTTTTAAAACCCTCAAGGTCCCGCTTTCTTTTCTTTGAATTAAGGTTTCTTCAAAATAATCAAAATGATTACGCATACTTCCTGCCTAAAATGTCGCTAGAGATTGCATGAATCCATTCTTCGTAAAGCGCTTTTTCAATTTTTAAAATCACTTCTGCATGCGTCTTCCAATCGTCTGAGAATTTATTAAGCTGATTGATCATTTCCTCCAAATGTCCTTCTTCTTCCAAAATGATAGACTTAACCATAATTTTTGACGAAGTTTTTGTCAGAATTTCCTGATAAACCGGATATAATTCATCGGCACGAACTTCAATGGCATAAGTAACAAATAGATAAGCAGCATATTTCAATTCTTCTTTTGATAGTTTGAAAACTTGTTGAAGATATTTACACGCTTTGATGTCTAAAGAATGAAGATATTGTTTAGTTGCAATCGATGCTAAAACTTCATTTTTTTCGTAGGTTTTACAAAAATTCGGATTAATTTTCAGAATTTGTTTTTTCAAATAATAAGCATGACGATGCTCTTCTGCCGCATGCTTTAATTGAATTAAATCTACTTTTGTTGAATGTTCGCAAGCGGAAATTTTTCTTGCTCCCGCATTTTCCATGAATGAAAGTGTGTTCAGCCATTTTGCATGAGTCTCATCGTGCTGAACTATTTTGTCTAAAAGATTGTAAAATTCCATTTTCTTTTGTTTTGGTTCAAAAGTAGTATATTGCCGGATGGTTCTATGGTACCAGTTTTTATATTATGAATAGTCCGGTTAAAATTCCCTATACAAGTTTTATCAAAATCGACAGAAATTCTGAGATTAGCATTTATATGCAGATCACGAATCAGCTGATTAATGCCATTCAAAGAGGCTTTTTAGCATTTGGAACCAAACTGCCCGGAACCAGAGCTTTAAGTCTTATTTTAGGAGTTCACAGAAATACGGTTGTTTCCGTTTATGACGAACTTTTTGCTCAAGGCTGGGTAGAAAGCCTACCTAATAAAGGAACCTTCATTATTGGAAAAAATCAAGAAAAACCAAGCAATTCTCATGGAATTAGCAGAATAAACCTAAAAAATTATCCAAAAACCACGGGTTTCAGTTTTAAAATGTCCCACATTCTGGATAATCCATTTGAGCATTCCAGTTGTGAATTTGTTTTTGATGACGGTTCTCCGGATATCCGGTTAACACAAATAGACCAACAGTCCAGGATTTACAGTTCAACATTAAAAAGAAGAGGGCATAAAATCGGTCATTATAATCAGGATGGGAGTGAATTTTTCAAGAAGAATCTTTCTCAATATTTAAATTCATCACGAGGATTACCGATTTCAAATGATAATGTACTCATTACAAGAAGTACGGAAATGAGCATTTACATTGTTTCAGAAATTTTACTTTCAGCAGGTGACACTGTTTTAGTGGGCTCCTTAAGTTATTTTTCTGTAAATATGATTTTTCTAAAAACAGGAGTACAGGTAGTTCCTATTGCAATTGATCATGAGGGAATTAATGTAGATGAGGTTAGAAAAATCTGCCAGAAAAAGAAAATCAGGATGCTCTACCTAACGCCACATCATCATTACCCCACTACGGTAACCTTAAGCGCCCAACGTCGGCTGGAATTATTAAATCTCGCCAGTGAATTCGGATTTATCATTCTAGAAGATGATTATGACTATGATTTCCATTATGATAAAAGCCCCATTCTTCCTTTAGCCAGTGCAGATACCAACGGAATGGTAATTTATATAGGATCTTTCGGAAAATCTCTGGCTCCTGGCTTCCGGACAGGCTTTATTGTAGCTCCCGAAAACCTCATGATTGAAATGCGAAAATACCTTGGAATCATTGATCGACAAGGAGATATTTTAATGGAACATGTTTTGGGTGAAATGATTTCCGAAGGAGAAATAAACCGTTATTTAAAAAAATCGCTGAAAATTTACCGGGAACGCCGGGATCATTTTGCTGATTTACTCCAAGAAAGTTTAGGCCAATTGCTTACCTTTCAGAAACCTTCCGGAGGACTGGCCATATGGACGGAGTGGAAAATCAACATTAATCTCATGCAGCTAAGCCGTGAGTGCGCTAAAAACAACCTATTCATTCCTAAAACCCTACTCTATCAAAATAAGGATCTTACAGCCATGCGCTTGGGATTTGGAAACTTAAATTTTGAAGAAATGGAAAAATCAGTCACTATTTTTTCAGATACTGCAAAAAAAATAACTTAAGGGAAGTTTTTGGGGATTTTATTTTGAAAATATCAGAGTATTTTAACACTAAAAACGCATAAAAAAAATTAAATTTTTGTTAAAAATACGTCCATTCTGCTAAGCGTATTTTCTCAATCCGAGACGGTCTCAATTCATCACACAAGATTAATCAATCGTTTGCACACAGCGGTAAATACTAGGTTTACTTACTATATTTTCACATCGGATTGAATTGTATGACAAAAATCAGGAGGCATTTTGTTTGGATATTACTATATATTTACATCGTTATTTTTAATTATTCCAAATAGATGAAAAAGCGATATTCATTTTCAATTCTTCTGCTGACTGTTATAACCACAAAGGTTTCCGGACAGACAGGAAAGATGGACAGCATAATAACTCATAACATTCATGAGGTGATTATGGTATCTTCACGATCTCCAAAACAAATCAGTGATATTCCCGGAACCGTATGGGTGATCAGCGATAAAGAGCTTCAGGCACAGATCAGAGGCGGTGCCGGACTAAAAGAAGTACTGGGAAATATGATCCCCGGATTTGATTTTGGCAATCAGGGGCGTACGAATTATGCTCAAAATATGCGGGGAAGAAATGTTCTGGTGATGATTAACGGGATTTCCCTGAACAGTACCAGAGCAACAAGCAGGCAATTTGATGCGATTGATCCTTTCAATATAGAAGTTATAGAGGTTCTTTCCGGTGCTTCTTCCATTTACGGTGGAGATTCCACAGGAGGAATAATTAATATAATCACTAAAAAGCCTGTTAGAGATCAATTAGCTTTTGAAACCTCCGTAGGGTTAAAATCAGGATTTCATAAAGATGATCTGGACAAAAGAATTGCCCAATCCATCGAAGGCGGAACAGATAGAGTTAAATTCAGACTGGGAGCGGCGTTCACACAAAATGAAGGAGCATTTGATGCCAAAGGAAACCAGATCATCACCGATGTGAAGCAGGCAGATTTTCAATACAATAGATCAATTGATTTATTAGGTGGAATCAGTGCAAAAATAGCTCCAAACCAAGATTTAAATGTTGATTTACAATATTATAATTCAAAAGTCAGAAATAAAAGATGGCTGTCTTTCGGAGAAAATTTTGTTGGATTTACAACGAAAAATCCGGATTTAATCAATGTTTCGGACGGCGCAGATTCTGATATTGTTCCGAGAACCGAGCGTTTTATGGCGAATTTACAGTACAATGCAAGAAATATTTGGGGCGGACAAAACTTAATTCTGCAGGCTTACGGACGTCGTGAAGAAGTCGATTTTGGGGCTTCGTTTGCGGAAGTTCCGAAACCTCCGGCGGGAATTACGCTTCCGGTTTTTCTTTCTTCAGCACGAGGAAACACTAATGTTTATGGGGTAAAATTGGTTTTAAATAAAAAATGGAAATCCTTTAATTTCACTTACGGAGTCGATGGTGATTACGAAAGTTTTACCGGGGATCAGGCGATTTTTAATCCTCAAATAAGTGCTCAGTCGGGAGGTTTGGTTAATCGTACAGATACTTTTGTGGGAAGATATCCTGATACAAAAATTTCTACATTGTCCGGATTTATTCAGGCAGATTGGAATATTACAGATCAATTGACACTTTCGGGAGGTGTTCGCCAACAGTTTATCAATGTAAAATTGGATGATTTTGTTGGATTTAAAGAACAAGTTTACATGAATTTTGGTTATGGAAATTCTGCAGATGCTGTTAAAGGTGGCAAAAACAATTACGATGTTACCTTACTGAATTCGAGTTTATTATATAAATTAAACCCATCTTGGCAAACATGGTTAAATTTTTCCCAGGGATTTGCCGTCCCTGATGCCGCAAAATCATATGGTTTCGGAAAATATCAGCTGGAAAATAATCACTGGAATTTATTGAACAGTATGAATATTGCTGAACAGCCTTTAAGCGGAATCAAAACCGATCAAATGGAATTGGGTTTCAGACATAACAGAACTTCTGAAGCAGGACTTTTTGCACAGGGATCAGTTTTTTATGCTGTATCCAATAAAACATTAAAAATCGACAATGCCGCCTTTACCATCTCTCTGCTCGATCAAAAACTGAGAAACTTCGGTTTTGAAGGAGCTTTAGGTTATCGATTTTCTCAGGGACTGGAATTTGGGGGAAATGTATTGTTGATGAAATCTGAAACGAAAACCATTGACAAAGGGTGGCAGAACCAATCGGTTTATACCACCAATCCGTCTAAATTCATGATCTACACCGGATGGAACGCCAAACAGTTTTCATTAAGACTCCAAATGCAAAACTCACTAAATTATACCGATTTAGTAGGTATGAAAATTTCAGGGTATACTCTATTCGATATCGTTGGAGATGTCAAATTAAATAGAGGTACCCTTAATTTTGGTATTCAAAATATCTTTAACAGACAGTACACGACCATTTGGGGACAGCGTTCCGAATTTTTCTACGGAGCCCCTCAAAAAGCCTTTGCCTACCAGGGGCGAGGCAGTACATTTTCCGTAGGATACACAATAAATTATTAACAGCCTGAGAGTACAGGTAAAGCAGATATTCGTCTTTGCCTTACCAGGCTTCTCATTCTAAGTAAAAATTTAAAAACACACTCCCCCCGGTATTTTATGAAATCGAATATTACCAAACACACCTTTTCGGAAAGGGAACCGCTTTTCCCAAATCCAGAGAATTTATTCTGTGAACTCACTATTCACGAATATCTGAATGTCATGCAGAAAGCAAAGGAAACAGTAGTTGCATTTCTGGAAGAAAATAACAAGCCTTTCAGTGGAATCACTCCGGAAACGCTGAGAAAACAGTTTGAAAATATTGACCTTAATGATGCGCCGAAAAATTACGCCGACGTTTTCGAAGAAGTCAGAACTCTTTATACCCAGCACGCCGTCGCTTTCCATCATCCTAAATATGTAGCCCATCTCAATTGTCCGGTTGTCATTCCGGCAGTTGCAGCAGAAATGTTAATTAGCTCAATTAATTCATCATTAGACACTTGGGATCAAAGCACAGGTGGAACTTTGATGGAGCAAAAACTAATTGAATGGACTTGCAACGAAATAGGCTACGGAAAAAATTCAGACGGAATTTTTACGAGTGGTGGTTCTCAGAGCAACTTAATGGGAATGCTTTTGGCGAGAGATCATTATTCTATTAAACATTTTAATCATCATATCAAAAAAAATGGTTTGCCGGAAAATGCTCATCGTTTCAGGATTTTTGCTTCTGAAGCAGCGCATTTCAGCATTCAGAAAAGTGCTTCAATTTTAGGGCTGGGAGAGCAGGCAGTCGTGAAAGTGAAAACCGATCATTCTTTCAAAATGAACAGCATTTTATTGGAAGACGCCATTCAAAAAGAAATCGAAAACGGAAATATTCCGATTGCAGTGGTTGCGACAGCCGGAACAACGGATTTTGGAAATATCGATCCTTTAACCAATATTTCAACGATTGCGAAGAAATATAAAATGTGGTTTCACGTTGATGCAGCCTATGGTTGCGCATTGCTTTTAACAGAAAAATATCGCCATTTAATTAATGGAATTGAAGATGCAGATTCTGTGACGGTTGATTATCATAAATCTTTTTTTCAGCCTGTAAGCAGTAGCGGATTTTTGGTGAAAGACAGAAACTATTTCACTTTAATTACGCATTATGCGGATTATTTAAACCCAAAAGATCATAATGAAAATGAAATTCCGAATCAGGTAAATAAATCAATTCAGACGACAAGAAGATTTGATGCCTTAAAACTTTGGTTTACTTTAAGAATTATCGGAAAAAAAGGTTTGGGAAGTTATATTGAAAGAATCATTAAAACCGCTCGTGAAGCTGCTTTTCTGCTTGAAAATGACCCTCATTTTGAAATTTTGAACCGTTCTGATATTTCGGCTTTAGTATTCAGATATTCAGCAGATCCATTCAGGACTTTTGATTTAAACGGAATCAACACATATATCCGGGCTCAACTTTATAGACAAGGAAATGCCTTGGTTGCAGGCACAAAGCTGAACGGACAGTTTTATCTGAAGTTCACGATTTTGAATCCTTTAACGACCATCGAAGATATCCAAACTATTTTAAACACCATTAAACATTACGGAAATGAATACATTGACATCAATTAATACAAGACAATATGCAGAAAAAGTAAATTTCACCGCAGTGATCAACTGCTATATGAAGGAATTTACCAACTGGAGCCGTTATCTTGGAATTCCAAAATATGATATTGCTATTGCTAAAAATTTAAGAAAAACACCAACTGATCTTCATATTAGAATTGATTTTTCTTCGATTGGTTGTGACGTTTATGTTCCTGTCAGCTATTTTTCTGAAAGCGGAAGACATCTTTTTGATTTTCCGGTTTTAAGAAGAATTTTAGAAACAGATGAAGTTTCCGAGGTTGATATTTACGGATTTATGGCTTTAACAGCAGAATATTCCAAAAGTATCTATGGCGGAATTGATGTTTCGACCATGATGAAAAGGCTGAATAACAGCATTGAAAATCTTTCTACATATCTTAACTATTTGGTTGAAAATAATAAGTCTGTCAATGATTTGGAAATGTCATTCATTGAAGCTGAACAATCGTTGATTTTAGGACACATTTTACATCCGGTTCCGAAGTCGAAACAAGGTTTTAATAAAGAAGATTTAATCACGTATTCTCCCGAAACTTCAGGACAGTTTCAATTGTTTTATTTCTTGATTAATCCTGAAAATATTATTGAAAAAAATGCAGACGGAGAAGCTGTTTCTAAGAAATTGGGAGAAAAAATCTATCCATTATTAGATGCTGAACATAAGAAATTGTGGGATGAATTTCCAGATTATCAGATCGTTCCGATGCATCCCTGGGAAGCAGAATATTTGTTGACTCAGGAAGAAGTTCAGATTATGCAGGAAATGGGAATTCTCTTTGCTTTAGGACATTACGGAGAATATTTCACTCCTACTTCTTCGGTAAGAACAGTTTATAATGAGGAAAATAAATGGATGTTTAAATTTTCCCTGCATGTAAAAATCACAAATTCAGAGAGAATCAATTTGTATCCTGAATTGCACCGTGGGTATGACATCAGCCGGTTATTGAAAACAGACTGGGGAAAAAATGTACAAAATGATTTCCCGGAGATTGATTTTATGGTAGATCCTGCTTTTATAGCAGTAAAATTCAACGATAAAATTATTAACGGGTTCAATATCAGCATCCGAAGAAATCCTTTCTATGGTGATAATAAGCATAAAAATGTTACACTTCTCGCCGCCCTTTGTCAGGACGGGATTTTAGGACAGCCTTCAAGACTTCAGAACATCATTGCCAGTGCAGCAAGAAGTCAGGATTTATCTGTTGAACAGGTCGCTCTAGATTGGTTTAAACAATATCTTCATATTTGCATAAGACCTATGGTCGGAATTTTAAATACCTACGGACTGGCCTGTGAATTTCATCAGCAAAACGTTATGCTGGAACTTGACAGCAAAGGCTTTCCCGCGAAAATCTATTTCAGGGATAATCAGGGATTCTTCTTCAGAGAAGCCCGAAAGGAAATGATTTCTGATGCGCTTCCGGGGATTGCAGATGAAAGCGGTTCTATTATCGATGAAGAATCGCTGGCTCCGAAATACACCTACTATCTGTTGACCAATAATATCCTGGGGATCGTCAATGCCCTAGGGTGTCATCAACTGGCGAACGAAAGAAAATTAATTAATCTCGTTTACAAAGCATTTAAGGCACTTGAACACGAGGACGAAACGGGATGGATAAACTATATCATCAATAAAAAAAGCTGGTCTACAAAAGGAAATTTAATCACCAGCCTTCAAAACATCAATGAAACAGATGAAGATTTAGAATATCCCGCAGTTTTTCTGGAGACCCCCAATCCTTTACATAAATATTTCTTTTCAAACCCATTAATTAAACCTGAAACTAAAGAAATTGTTTACTCAAGATACTTTGAAGAAGACGATATCAACATCAGCATCCGGCCTTTTGACATCGAAAAAGATTTCGAAATGGTTCATGAATGGTTCAATAGAGAGCATGCAAAGCCTTATTGGAAAATGGATGGTCCTAGAAAAGATCTTGAACTCTGGTTCAGAACAATTCTTCCGAGCGATGAACAGCATAGTTTTATCGGATATGTTAATGATATTCCACAATTCAGCTTTGAACCTTACTGGCCTGTAAGAGATGTTGTGGGAGGATATTACAACGCAGTTCCCACCGACTATGGCACTCATTTTTTTGTGGCTGAGACACAAAAAGACAGGAAATTTTCTTTCCAGTCTTTTCAGGTGGCTCTGGACTATATTTTTATGCTTCCTGAAGTGGGAAAATGCATTGGTGAGGCATCCGTAGATGCGGTGCCCACCGACAGAATCATCACAAAGCTAGGATATATCCGTGAGGGAATAATTGAGATGCCTCACAAGACGGCTTATCTTACTTTCTGTACCCGCGAAGCATACTGGGAAAAATGCCCTGCAAGCCGATTGAATGCGAAAAAGCAGATAACGGAATTTTAGCCTGCGACATGGCATCAACTTCCTAAACCTTATAGGCCTTAACATTCTATAAGGTTTGAATAATAAAAACAGTCTAAAATAAAAACAGTGAAAAATAACAAAGTATACGATATCATCGGGATAGGAATCGGCCCTTTCAACCTTGGCTTGGCAGCCCTTCTGCAGCCTGTAGCATCTATCAACTCTCTTTTTCTGGATCAGGCCGAAGGTTTCGACTGGCATCCGGGGCTCATGCTTGACCAAGCGACTCTTCAGGTCCCTTTTATGGCAGATTTAGTCACCATGGCAAACCCGGCCAGTCCATTCAGTTTTCTTCATTTTTTAAAGGAGACAGACCGTTTATACAAATTTTATATCCGGGAAAGTTTTTACATTTTAAGAAAAGAATATAACCTGTATTGTCAATGGGTTTGCCATCAACTCACCAACTGCCTTTTCGAAAAGAAAGTAGAAAATATCATATATGATGAAATCCGGGAAATCTATATCGTTCACGTTTTAGATTTAAGAAATAATGATGTAACGAAATACCATACCCGAAAACTGGCTTTGGGTACAGGAACTCAGCCCAATCTCCCCCAATTTATGCAAGGAAAAAATTACGCTAATGTTCTTCATACCTCGGAGTACCTTGATCGTAAAAAGGATATTTTGGAATCCGACTCGGTCTCGATTATCGGCTCAGGGCAAAGCGCTGCAGAAATCTTCAGGGATCTACTCCCGGAAACAGACCCTTCATTTAAGATGCATTGGTTTACCAGACCGGATCGTTTTTTTCCGATGGAGTATTCCAAGTTAACATTGGAATTAACCTCCCCAGAATACGTTGATCATTTTTATCAGATGCCTCCGGAAATGCGTAAAAATATTCTCTCAAGACAGCCGCCTCTTTATAAAGGGATTAATTTTGATCTCATTAATGAAATTTTTGATATGCTGTATGAAATGAGTGTAGGAAATAAATCCCTATACGCAGAACTAAGACCCAGTTCTCAGCTCGACAGCATACATCCCGAGGGAAATACCCATCTGCTTAACTTCACTCATGTTCAGGACGGGGCATCATTTTCACATATCTCAGACTTTATTATTTTGGCCACGGGTTATCAATATAAAGAACCCGAATTCCTGAAAGGCATTGAAAATTTAATTCAAAGAACGGAGGAAGGCCAGTTGAATGTCAGTCGTAATTATACCATTGACCTGCGGGCTACTGTTTTTGTTCAGAATGCCGAACTTCATACCCATGGCTTTGTAACGCCAGACCTTGGTATGGGGGCTTATCGGAATTCGGTAATTATCAACTCCATCGCCGGAAGAGAAATTTATAAAGTAGAAAAACGAATAGCCTTTCAGCAATTTAATACATCAAAAGTATGGACCGCAAAACATTCATCTTAACCGGTGGTTTGACAAAGGTCATGTGGGAAACTTCGTGGCCTGCGGTCGCAGCGATTGTTCTCTATGGCATCAATAATTTTTTGGATGCTATTTTTGTGGGCTATCTGATCAATACAAAAGCTCTGGCAGCAGTGGGAATGGCATATCCTCTCTCTCAGATTATATTGGGCTTCGGAAGGTTGGTAGGTACGGGAGCCGGAGCAGCTGTCAGCCTGTGGATCGGAAAAAACGAAAAGGCCAAACTCTACCGGTTATTCGGTAGTTTTAATATTCTATGTATTTTGTTCTCTCTAATTTGTGCCGTTCCGGCCTATATTTTCGCTCATCAGCTTCTGGCCGTGATGGGTGGCAAGGGAGATCTGCAAACCATAGCCGTTGCGTATTTCCGAGCAACACTAGTAGGAACAATATTCTGGATTTACGGTTTGGCAATTAATATGCTGATTCGTGCAGAAGGAAAAATGAAAACTGCCGCTGCAATGATCGCTGCAGGTCTTATTATTGACATCATCCTGAAGCCTGTTTTTATTTCGACTTTAGACATGGGGGTTGCAGGGGCAGCCTGGGCAACCAATTGCGGGATGATAATCTATTCACTCCTCGGTCTCTTGTATTACGCAAGAGGAAAAAGTTCATTTAAAACAAACTGGAGATCCATGATGTATCATACTGAGATCGGAAAAAAAATGATTGGCTTGGGACTTCCCGAAATGATATTATCCGTAATAGGAGTAGTCCAGAGCATCATCATCCTTAATGCTATTGTTCGATACGGAACAGAAAGTGACCTGTCATTTTTCACCGTTTTAAATCGGTTTTTTTTATTTCTTTTGACTCCTCTTTTTGGGCTTATGCGGGGTTTACAACCTGTTGTAGGAATTAATTTCGGAGCCGGAAATCGAGTAAGAGCCAAAGCATTTCTAAGGACATATATCCTGGCGGGTATTGCGGTTTTATTTCCTTTTTTCTTTGTTACCTTATTATTTCCCAAAGAATTACTGGGAATAATGCTGCCTGGTCATATTGCCGGATCCGGACAAATCCATGATTTCAGATTATTCTTCTCAGTGCTTCCTGTATTGCCGGTCACCGTTTTGGCTCTCTCCTATTATCCAGCGATAAACCACGCTAAAAAAGCAGGTTTTTTAGTGATTCTGAGGCAATTCGTCCTGTATATTCCTTTAATGATAATCCTCCCCTATTATTTTGGAGTTAAAAGCATCTACTGGGGAAGTGCATTAATTGAGATTACAGCCGCTTTAGCCACTCTTATTTTGCTCATAAAGCCCTATTTTAAAAAGCTATCTGTTACCTGACCTCTGCAGTGATATATTAAGCAGAATTCTGCAATAAAAAACCCATTCCTGCCAAAGCAAAGGCAATAGGAAAAACATCAGAATATTTCACAGGAAGTGAATATTTTTTTAGTTAAAATATATTTTTTATAAAAAAATTATTAGAATAATGATAAATTCATTATATTTGAAGCACGAAATAATTTTTTTTCATCATTTGTGTTTTTTTAGGCCTCTATCTTTATAGGGGCTTTTTTATTTTTACATTTCAAACCTGTTTATACCATTTTATCTTTGAAATTTCCTTTACATTAATCAACCCCTGCGGGGTTATAACATCATTGAATACGTATTCATCGGGTTTTACCCGACGCTACTCATATTTAACCTCTTAAGGTAAATTCAAAAAGAAAACAGTATTACTCAGTATCTAAAGATGAATGTGATCTGTGAAATACGATCGACGGGACGTAGACATATTCTTTCATCCGTTGCCAGAAATATGCCTGGAACCATTTCTCTCCAACTTTTGTAACTGCCAATCTATTATGAAGAAGCATTTGTATGAAGCGCTATGGGAATATGAGATAGCGTTCATCTGTTAATTTCAATCGGTTTCAGCGATAATTAGTATCGAAAAAAAGCGTTTTTTAAATATAAAAAAATTAAAGACCTTTGCTGTTATAAAGTATTTCAGAGTATACTATGAAAGTAATTCCATTAAAAGAAGGTGATTTTTTCACCAATAATACTAAAGAATTTACATTGCTTACCAATGAAAATTGGAATCAGCTAAGCGGAATTAAAATGTCTGTACAACCTTTCTTAATTATTACAGAAGAAGATTATATCCTTTTGGACGGAGGCATTGGCTGGAAAAATGAAAAGGGGCAACCCATCATTCTTCAGACTCTTGAAAAAGAAAATATTTATCCGCATCAGATCACTAAGATCTTACTTTCTCATTTGCACAAAGATCATATTGAGGGCATTATCAACAAAACGGAATCAGGCTTCGAGCCTAATTTCCCCAACGCCGAAATTTTCATTCAAAAAAGAGAGCTTGATTTTGCCAGATCAAATCCAGGAAATTATTCATTTGATTTTGATACATTGGAAAAAATGGTTCAGTTGCCCAATATCGTCTGGATGCATAGCGATGATGGGAATATCAGCAGGGCTGTTTCCTATCAGGTAGTCGGAGGGCATACGCCTTTTATGCAGGTATTCTGGATTAAAGAAAATAATTATACCGTATTTTATGGGGCAGACAATCTTCCACAGGAATCCTATCTTAAGTATCATGTTGCCTATAAAAGCGATTTCGACGGAAAAAAAGCAATGCGTTTGAGACAACAATGGCAGGCTCAAGGGCAGAAGGAGCACTGGAAAGTACTTTTGTATCACGACCTTGAGAAGACCGTGATACAATTGTAGTATTTAAAGTTGATTGAACCACTTATAGATATCGGTGTCAGAAGCAATATTCAGTTTCTTCCGGAGACGGTTTTTTCGATTCTGGATCGCCTTCGGGGTTACAAAAGTATAGGTGGCAATCTCTTTTGTTGATAAATTGAGTTTAAGATAAATACAAAAAATTAGCTCAGAATTCTTCAGATTTGGCTGTATAGCGAATATTTTGTTAAAAAAATCAGGATAAACTAACCTAAACTTATTCAAAAGACGTGGCGAATTTTCCTTGGCCAATACTGTAATTTCGTCCTGTGCCAAAATTTTTTGATTTAGATCTTCAAAATTTGTTTCAGATTTTTCGTTTTTCATATTATTTTTTCTCATCTCTATTCATTTCCGATACTCTTAACAAGCACCGGTATTAATCCACTCTTTTTTTATTAAAACTTTAACTTTCAAAAAAACAACCTGTCCATTGTATATTAATGTATATTTTTCATTAAAACACTAATTTTGATTAAAATTATAAACATAACCTTCATGTCATAATTTTTTGGTAAGAGCAAAGAAAGAAAAAATGATTAAAATTTCACAAAATTAAAATACCACATACATACCACGTTTTGTGCTATTAGGGTATTATTTTTCATTTTTTCCTCGCTTTTTACCACAGCTTATTTATTCTGATTGATTTTTCAAATGTAGAGGTTTAGAATCTACCCTTTTCATGATTACAATCAAGCTTTCAACAATTGTTAAAACTTAACCACAAAAAGGCATTAATGACGTAAAATATTTCACAACATGATACATTTGTGGTATATTTTTCTATCGCTTTTAAAAGACTAAAATCCTAACAATATAATAACAGACAAGTGTTGCATTACATCTTTTAGGCTTGGTTATTAATATCAGCAATTACTCATAATGGATCAGATACAAAAGCCGGGGTGACATTTCGAGATTTAAAATATATTATTTTCACGCAGATCGCATAGATTTTCACCGATGAAATACTTTCTTAGAGTCACGAATTACCAGATAGGGATTAATTTTGCTGAATTTTCAAATTCTGTTTACTTTCCCTTTTGTCGTTCTGGCAGTAATCTAAGACCATTAATTTGAGATTAAACTCAGAATACTTTACCAAGGTTTTTACAATAACGCCCCCTTTAAATACCTGACATTAAATCAACATTATCCTCTGGGAAATAAAAATCAAACTCCTATTTTAATTTTCAAACGATCTACACTTTTTGCCAAATCCCCAGGTTTTGGACTTTATCCATCATAATCCGAACGAGATGGCACAAAGAATGCTGTATAGCGGCAGGCTTTATTGATGCCACTTGTACTTGTATAATAAATTTTTTTAAGAATGGATACAGAGTACCTTAGCGGTAATTTTTGGTCAGCGAGAAAAATTGAAAGCAGTTACCTGATCAGCATTAAAGATCACGCCAACCTTAGGGAAGCATTAACCGATTTTGTAGTCAGCCAGCAAATAGAAACGGCACAAATATTTGGTGTGGTGATGATTAAAGGACCTCTCATACGTTTTAAAACTCCAGGCTCACAAAAATACTTTAATATAAAAATGGACACTCAAAAATCCGAGGCCAGCATTTCGGGAAATATTCAAAGTACTTTAGCCGGACCCGTTTTCGATTTGAATGTAATTATTGAAGATGAAAACAATTCATCATGGACAGGGCACCTTAACGATGCTGAAGTCATAAATAAGGGTGAATTTCTTCTTCACCCTTTATCATCCAGAATCCTTTACTTCAGAAGAAAAGAAGATGATTTTTTCCTTTCTTAAATCTCACAGCCATTTTCATCGCAAGAGTTACCTCCCTCTGATAAATTCGTGAAAGGAGATACAGTTTCCTTGTAGGTTTGTGTCAGGGCATCTTCAAAAACATTCACGGGTTGTGCGCCTGAAACGGCATATTTTCCGTTCAATACAAAGAAAGGAACACACTGCTGATTCCATTGTTTTTGGCTTCTACAATATCCTGACTCACCTCATAATCAAATTCATCTGAGTTCAGTACTTTTTGGGTTTCTTCCTCATTTACTCCCAATTCTGAAGCTAAAGAAGCTAAAACACCGGCATCCGAAACATCTTTGCCATCTGTAAAGTGCGCTTTGAACAAAAGTTCTTCCATTTCATTGCCTTTACCGTATTTCTTAGCTAAATGAAGAATTTTATGTGCAGAAAAGGTGTTGGTGATTAACGCCTTAGCAAAGTTAAACTCCAATCCCGCCGCCCTTCCGGCTTCTGCGACATGACTCATCATCTGTTGCGACTGAGATTCCTGAAAGCCTTTTTTTTCTTTAAAATACTGGGCTGTACTGATGGCCTTCCCCGATTCCAATGTAGGATCCAGCTGAAAGCTCTTCCACTCTACTTCAACCTTATCTTTAAAAGGTAGTTTTTCAAGCGCCTGTTCAAAATTATGTTTCCCGATATAGCAAAACGGACACATCACATCCGACCAAATTTCTATTTTCATTGTTTAAATTTTACGATTCAAAATTAATCCTTTCTCTTTATATAATGAACATAAAATGATAGGTGAAAACTATCTGTATCATAAAAAAAGAGGCTGCCTAAGCAACCTCTCATGATTCAATTATTTACGGTTTTAAATCTGTAAACTGTTTATCCGCAGGAAAAACATGCTGTACTTTTTCCACTACCAGCTCTTTTGGAAGAGCAAAGGATGTGGTTTGTTTAATATCCTGTGAAGATGCTCCGACTGAAACTTTATATTTCCCGGACTCAGCGATCCACGCAGATTTTGCGGTAACAAATGAAGCGAGATCTTTCGGACTTAAACTTAAAGTAATCGTCTGACTTTCGTTTGGATGCAATTCTTTTGTTTTGGCGTAGGCTTTCAATTCAGCATTTGGTTTGTCAATAGACTCATGAGGAGCCGATAAATACAGCTGAACAACTTCCTTTCCGGCTACTTTTCCTGTATTTTTCACATCAATGCTTACCTCAATTTTGTTATTGAATGTTGGTGAACTGATCTTTATATTGGAATAATCAAAATTCGTGTAGGATTTACCAAAACCGAATTCATAAGATGGTTTTACATTAAATGTATCAAAATAACGGTATCCCACATAAACTCCTTCTTCATACGTTACCTCTTTTGGATTTTCCACAGGAACTCCTGGGAAATTCTTTGCTGAAGGTGTATCTGAATATTTCACCGGGAAAGTCATCGTCAGTTTTCCTGAAGGATTGATCTTTCCTGAAACCACGTCTGCAACGGAGTGCCCGCCTTCCTGTCCCGGTTGCCAAGCTAGTAAAACAGCATCCACTTTATCTTTCCATGATGCGGTTTCAATAACACCACCGATGTTCAGAATCACCACCACTTTTTTACCTTTCGTGTGGAAAGCTTTCGAGATCTTATCCAGCATTTCGATTTCTTCCGCGGCCAGATCAAAATCTTCATTCACTACTCTATCTCCTCCTTCTCCGGAATTTCTTCCTAATGTCACAAAGGCTATTTCAGAAGTTTCAGCCTTTTTAGCATAGAAGGCGTCATCCATTTTCATTTCGGATAATCTTCCCGGCAGCCCTAAAATTCCTTTTTTCTTTCTTTCAACTAATTCTGCAGCAGCTTCTTTTTCGGCGTGAGGTTTATAAAGATCCACCAGTTCTTTGTCCAGCTTGTATCCGGCCGCATTCAGACCTTCTAAAAGAGATACAGTGTGCTTATTGTTCACACTTCCGCTTCCAGTCCCTCCTGTGATCCATGCATAAGATGTTACCCCAAATAGCGAAACTTCTTTTTGTTTGTTTGCAAAAGGCAATGCATTCCCATCATTTTTAAGCAAAATCATCCCTTCAGCCGCTGCATTTCTCGTTACCTGCGCGTGTTGGGCCAAATCAGGCTGATCGCTGTATTTATATTGGGCAAAAGTCGGTGTTTTGAAGATATATTCTAAAATTCTCTTTACATTCAAATTAGCCACTTCCTGAGATAATTTCCCTGAATCTAATGCTGCTAACAACACTTTTTTCTGAGCAGGAATTCCCGGCATCAAAAGATCATTTCCGGCATTCATCTGTTTTACAACATCGGAAATTCCACCGTCTCTGATTGATTCAAATCCAGGAAAACCTCCGAACCAGTCGGTCATTACAATTCCTTTGAACCCCCATTCTTTTCTTAAAACCTGAGTTAACAGATCTTTAGAATCTGAAGTATAAACGCCATTTAATTTATTGTAAGAAGACATCACCGTCCAAGGCTGGGATTCTTTTACTGTAATTTCAAAATTTCTCAAATACAATTCTCTCATTGCCCGCTCAGAAACATGCGCATTGATCGTCAGACGATTGGTTTCTTCATTATTCGCAGCAAAATGCTTGATTGAAGTTCCCACACCCTGCGACTGGATTCCGTTCACAATTGCCGCAGCAGTTTTTCCTGAGATTAAAGGATCTTCCGAATAATATTCAAAATTTCTTCCGTTTAAAGGATTTCTATTGATGTTCAAAGCAGGAGCCAATAAAACGTCTACTCCATATTCTTTCACCTCATTTCCCATGGCTTTTCCAACCTGTTCTAACAATGTTTTGTTCCAAGTTGAAGCCAAAGCTGTTCCTACCGGAAATGCCGTTGCATAATACGTTTTGGTATCATTTTCTCTCGTTGGTGCAATTCTCAGACCTGCAGGCCCATCCGCCACGACTGTCGCAGGAATTCCGAATCGCTCAAAATTGGCCGTTCCTCCAGCTGCTCCCGGAACCAATCCTTGTTTTGAATCACCAACAGGTCCTGTCAGGACTTCGATTCCCGGCATCCCTGTTCCGATCAGTAAATCAACCTTTTCAGCGTTGGTCATTTGCTTGATGATCGCATCAATTCTTTTATCAACCGAAAGACGCGTATCTTCCCAAGTGTCTAATTTTCCGTTTTTGTTTAAATCTTTAAACGTTTTTCCGTCAACATTCAGCGTGGGTGTATTCTGAGCTTTTGCCAATGGCGATGCCGCCAACAAAGCCAAGAATAAACCTGAATATTTTGCCTTCTGAGAAAGCTTGATTAATGTGGATACATTCTTCTTCATATTTTATTTTTTAGAATTAAACATTTTTAATTTGGCATAGAAATCTTCGAACATCAATCTGGTATCAAGATGGGTGTACACTCTTATATTTCTACCGTTGGAATTGTATTCGTAAGCTCCATTATCATTAATTTTCGGAGCATTTTTTAAGACATAACTGCTTGATGATGGGTCTGCTTCAAAAGAAGACTGAAGCGCCGTTAATAAAACCAACGGACTGTCGCCCATAATATAGGTTTCGCCCACCAGTAAATTGAATTTTTGCGTTTTAAGCATCAAATCTTCAATTTTTTGCGTTAAATAAGCTCCCGTTTTTCCTTCAGGTTTCACTTTACTCAGTAATTCAGCATAAGACATCAAAGTCTGTCGATACGCATTTCTCGGAACCTGCCAAATATTTAAATTAGATTGATTAAAAACCACCTGAGCTGCTTTTATATCGATTCCTAAATTATATTCCAAAGGCGTATAACCAGGCGGCGGTGTTGCTAAATCTGAATATTCGGGACCGCCAATCCAAACCACAACGATTTTGTCGGCAATTTTGGGTTCCATCATATAAGCGCTTGCCACTTCTGTTAAACTGGCACCACAAACTATAAACAGAGGATTTTTTTCATCAGCTTTCATTGCTTCGGCAACGATTGCTTTTGCACCTTCGGAAATATTTGGAGTTTTGAGATCTTTCAACTGATCATTTGAACCTTGAAAAACATTAAACTTATTTTTAAGATTCATCACTTCCAATGTTTCGTTCACTTTTTTCACTGCATTTTCAGCGGTAATTTTTGATGAATCAAACGGATCTCCGGGCTTTAAATGCGAACCGATAATCCCACGAATTTCCGTGGAAGGTGATAAGATCTGATGAACCAACTGAAAAAGTCCATCCGGATCGCCACCGAAATCATTGTCGACGATGACGCGATAACGTGGTTTTACATATTTATCCATTTCCGAAATCACGGCAGTAGACTGTGCGGACACAGCCATTGCCGTAAAAAAAGAAACTATATTAAAAATTGATTTCATTGTTTATTTTTTAACCACAAAAGGCACAAAAGTTTTTGTCACATTAATTTTAAATAGTTGTCCGATAAAAATTAAAATACAATTAACAGATCGCTCCTCTGGAGCTTTAATTACAAATAAAAATTACTTTCTATTATCTGTTGACTCCTAATGGAGTTACATTTAGCCCCATCAGGGCTTACTGTTAATAGAAAAATCTAGCACCAAAGCAAAGCTCTATCGGAGCGACCTGTTGATTTAACCTATACAATTGATTTTATTAATCTTTTTAAAAACTAGACGCTTTTGTGACTTTTGACTTCCTCGAATCTTCGATTTGTGGTTAATATTTTTGATTTAAATATTTATAAAAATTTGTGGAATCTTAACCAATCCAGATAGACATCCGACCACTTGTCAACAGGAAGATTCTGTTTTCCCATTCCGAAACCGTGCCCCCCTTTTTCATAGATATGAAGCTCGGTTGGCTGTCCTGCTTCCAACCATTTGTTGTACAGTAGAACTGATTTTGGAGCCAATTTCAATTGGTCGTCACTTGCCGCGCAAATAAATAACGGAAGCGGAGATTTCGGAATTTCGGTATCTAAAATTTCCTGACTTGGTCCGCCGTAAATGGATGCTGCAAAATTGGGTAATGTAGACGCATCTTTGCTGTGAAGAACACTTTCAAGGATTACACTTGCTCCCGCAGAAAATCCGATCACTCCTAATTTTTCAGGATTGATATTCAATTCTTTGGCGTGGGTTCTGATGTAAGAAATTGCCGTTTTAATATCGTCACCCGCCATTACTTTTATCGGTGCTGTTTTCGCATCAAAAGCTTTTCTGTCTTTAAGGTTTTCCATCATTTCCTTAGCCGGGTCATTCGATTGTGTTTCCAATAATCTATATTTTAAAACAACTGCTGTAATTCCGTTTTCTGCCAGTTTTTTCGCCATATCAATTCCTTCACGGTTGATGGATAAGCTTTGAAAACCACCGCCGGGAGCCACAACGATTACCGTTCCGTTGGCTTTCTTTTTATCAGCTTCAAATAACAACATAGAAGGCTGAGCGACATTGAAAACAACCTCTGTTTTGAACAGTTCATTAAATTGCTGTGCTTCTTTCTGTGTCCAGTTTTCTGTTCCAGGCGCTTTTCCCTGATATAATGGAATTGATTTCTGAGCGTTGATGCTGTTTAAACCAAAAAGGAATAAACCTGCTATGATGACTTTTTTCATTTTTATTTAATTAAAATTGTATTGAATGATTTAGCTTCCAGAATAGGATTTAAATCCAGATTGTTGACTTTCAGATGAAGCTGTTTTGAGATGGCTTCATCATTGTAAGTAATAATGGCAATAGAATTATCCGGATTTTTAAAGGCTAAAATATTATCTGCGTTACTGCTCAAATTTCCTTCCCACCAACCTAAAACATCATTTCTGTGTTTTTCAACAGAAGCACTTGAAGTTTCCAGCAAAACAGCTCCCGGCTGAACATAATGGCTGAAATGCTTCATCAGATAAAACTCAGGATTCCAGTGATAGGTTTTGTTTTGAGAATCAACCGTTACCAAAGAATTCTGTGTCCATCCCCAACGGCTAACCCCACCTTTCAGAAGCGAAGTATTCCAGTATAAATAAGAAGAAGTGCCGTTAAGGAAATAGTGTTTCATCAGATCCCAGCTGTATTCTGCATACGCCCAGTCGTTTTTACCATTTCCACATTCGTGTTCGCTTTGATAAATCGTAAGGTTTGGATATTCTTTATGAATCTGTGATACTGCTTCTTTCCCTGCCCATTGTACACCTAGTCCTTTAATATATTTTCCGGATTCAGGGTTTTTATAAACTTCAGAAAATAACGCAGGATTTCCTCTTTCTAAAGTTCCGAAGAAAATATCCACTCCGGATTTTTTCATTTCAGGACCTAAAAACGAGATGAATTTTGATAATCCCTTTGGCGTCCAGGTATTACTCGGATACCATTGAGCAGAATTGAATTCATTCTGAGGCATAACCATAGAAATCTTAATATTTTCCTTTTTATAGGCCTCTACAAACTTTTTAAAGTATAAAGCATATGCCTTAAAATATCGGTCTTCCTGAATAAAATTGTCCGTTCCTTCTTTTACGAGTTGATTATCATTAATTCCGTTATCAACCTGCTGCATGACAGATGGCGCTTTGTTGAGTGCATAATGCTTATTATACTTCATCCAAGTTGGCGGACTCCAAGGTGAAGCCCATAATTTCAATGAAGAATTATATTTCTGAGCAGATTTAATGAAAGGAATTAGCGTTTCATAATCGTTTTTAATAGAGAAATTTTTCATTTCAAAATCTCCATCTGTTTCATCGTAGGAATACCAATCTCTTGAGAAATCATTTGCTCCAATCGGCATTCTGGAAATGGTAAAGTTCGCTCCTTCCTTTGTGAAAAGCTCTTTGAAAATTGTTTCTTTATCAACAGAATTGAGTTGATTTAATGAAGTCCACCCCAACTCATTGAAACAAGAACCGAAACCTTCTATTTTCTGTAAAGATTTGTTGGTAAAAACTTCGACTGCTTTTTGAGAAGATTTCTCTTTATTCAGTTTTTTTGTCTGCCAAGGTTTTGTTTCTGTAGAACTTATCCATTCTGAAACCTGCATATTTTGTGCTGTTGCAGTAAGACTTACCGTGGTTAGGATTCCAAATAGTAATTTTTTCATTTTGATTTAAATTTTATTTGAATAATTGCGGTACAAAATCATTTAAATACGTTCTCCAGTTGCTCCAGGTATGCCCGCCTTCAGATTCTATATACTGATACTTGAAATTCATTTTATCGAGTTTCTGACGGTATTCTGTTACATTTTTATATAAAAAATCGGTCTTTCCTATGGCAATCCAATATAATTTATAGCTATTGGTCTGCTGAGTTTTCAGTTTTGAATCTAAATTTTGGTAAATCGGACTTTTCTTTTCATCTGGCGGGAGAATTGCGGGAGAAAAAAGGCCAACATAATCGAAGGTTTTCGGCTGATTGGCAGAGATGTACAACGAATGGAAACCGCCCATTGAAAGTCCGGCAACCGCACGGTTTTTGGCATCGGCTTTTGTTCGGTAATTGGACTCTGTGAAATCCATAATTTCTTTGAAATACGTTTCCATATCGCCTGAGAAAATATCCGGCGTTCTCATATCGATTTTATAAAAACCTTTCGAAGATTCACCCGGAGCCGCGGAATTACTGGTGTGACCGTTTGGCATTACGACAATCATCGGTTTTGCCTTTCCCTGAGCAATCAGGTTGTCCAAAATCTGCGATGCTCTTCCTAAAGTCATCCATGCATCTTCGTCGCCACCCATTCCGTGCAATAGGTACAAAACCGGAAATTTCTCTTTGGAATTTTCATAACCAGGAGGAGTGTAAACTGTTATCCTTCGGTCTTCCTGCATTCCGATTGACTTATACCATCTTTTGGAAACTGTTCCGTGGGGAACATTCTGAACTTTATAATTTTCCGACTGCTTTCCGTCTACCAAAAACATACTCATCACCGACGAAACATCTCGAACCTGATAAGAATTGTTCGGGTCGTTGGCTTTTACACCATCAACGATGAATGAATAAGTATATAAATCTGGGTTGAAATCATTTTTGGTAAACGACCAAACACCGTCTTTATCTTTCTGCAAATCAGCAGAACCCGCTTCCATTCCCTGTGACGGAAACCAGTTTCCCTGAAGTTTTACGCTGTTCGCATTCGGTGCCAGCAAACGAAATGTAATCTTTTTTCCATTGATTTCCGGAGATATTAAATTTTTCTTTCCGCTGAAATCAAGACTTTCCTGAGCAAACATTAATGGACCAAGCATTAATGAATAGATTGTGTATTTGATTTTCATTCTTAATCTTTTTCTGTGATTATTTTTAATCTTAAAAAACCAGACGAAAAATGTCCTGTTTTAAGACATTCATTACTATCAATTATGAATCATTTTAAATTATCTGACTGTGATGATAACACGCTGATATCTCGTCAATGCAGGAGTTCCGTTGTCTGTCGCTTCTAAAATCAAATGCATAGTTTGTCCACTTTTTGCTGTTTTAGGAACCAAAATTTCAGGATTTAAGCTGTCAGATTTTGAAATCTCAATGTCGCCATTATACGTTCCGGCTTGTTTGAATTGCCACCATTTTACAGTAACTTTATTTCCGTCTGGGTCGATTACAGAACCATATAAAGGAACTTTTTCACCTGCGGAAGAACGAATGTTTATCGGACCTGAAATTTTCACAACCGGTTCGTGATTCACTTTGGAAAAAGTAGGTGTAATAGACCAAGTTAATCTTGCCGCAAAATCATTCATAGCCTGTGATAAAAAGTTAGGGAAAGCCAATTCTTTATCCGATTTTTCTTTTGAAGCCATCGAATTTGCCATTGCTTCTGCACTGTTATTTCCGTCGGCTGCATTATCGAAAAACATATTGGAATTGGCTTTAGAAGCAGGTTCAATTCCGCCCCAACCTCCGTAAGAACCAGATTCGTAAGAACGCAATCCGTTTCCGAGCATATTCATAAAGGTAAAATTGTCGCCTTCGCTTAAGAAAGAACCTTTTGGCTGTAATGGCATCCAGACTTTGTAACCTTGCTTTTTCAGTTCTTCGGCGGTTACACCTGAAAATCCGAAGAAATCTACAATGTCATTTTTCACCATCTGCTTTCCGTCGCCCCAAACTCTGTACAATTCGCCAAAAGCACCTTTATTGGAGATATTTTTTTTCATCCAATCGGCGGAGAAGTATTTTACATTTTCCGGACTTGCTTTCAGAGGAGCCGTGTAGCCATAATTTGGACCGTCTACAAATTCTCTGTAATCCAGTTTTGGCCAATTCGGTTTGATGTAAGAGGCATACGTATCGTCTTGGTCACCTGAAGGTAAAATGACTAGTTTTCTGGCCACTTTAGTTTGAATTTTCTCCCAATCTGTCGTATTTTCAAACTCTTCCTGAATCGATTTTAAAGCTCTTGCAATTGTACTTAATCCGCCCCAGGCTGTGACGTATAATTTTCCTGGCTTGTTATCGAGAATCGCAGCTTTAATTAAATTTGAACCTTCTGAATCTTTAGAAATATCACCATCAAATTCAATATTTCCATATTTTATTTTTGATTGTAAAACTTCAGGAGAAGGATAATTCGGATTGTGAACTTTTAAATTGGAATACGATTTAGCATAAGCATCTACCGCATCGTGAATGAATTTTTCATCTTCGCCCCAACGCCATGATTCACAAGGGCAAATTCCGGTTCCAAATCTTGAATATTCTCTGCTCGGAACAAACCATTTTGTACCTTTTCCATCGCCTTTCCAGTGAAATGCGCTGCTTGCATAAATCAATCCATCAATATCCAAATCTGAACTGTACAACAAAAAACGAATCATCGAATTGCTATCATCCAATTCCGGGTCGGCTGTGATGATAATTCTCGGTCTTTCAGGATGAGAAGCCGTTTGAGCCTGTCCAAAAAAAGAACCCATTATCAGGAAACCAACAGCTAACTTCTGAACTTTTTTATAAGGTTTGAAATTAATTTTCATTGTTTTTCTTTTAGTTTGACAACTGTAAATCTTAACCACAAATCGAAGATTATCTCCTTTCAGGCGATGAATGATATTTCAACGTAGTCAAAAGGCACAAAAGTTTTTGTTTTGACACACGCTTTAAGTTTAAAAAGCTGAAAATCTTAGAATACATTAGTTTTGACAATCTTTGATTTTCGATTTTGTGAACTTTTAGAATTATTATTTTAGACTTAAAGCTTTTGTAACTTTTGTGGTTAAAAATCAGTTTTAATTCAAAAAATAAAATTCTGAGCCCGTAAACTACAGACTCAGAATCTTTTCAATTACTTTTTATATTTCTCTGTTCTTGCATCTTTGATTACACCAGACCAGTTCATTCCGTATCCGAAATCGTAGTTGTGACCTTCGGAATCTTTGTGCGTTTCCATATCGTAAGGCACGTCTTCTTTCTGTTTTTCAACCGTTACCATATTCGCAGGCATTTGTAAAGGAAGCAAACCTGAAGGCTCATATTTTCCGGTTACGATGTCTACCACCGCCTGATTGGATACATTGAAATTCATCAAAATTGCATCTGCATGACCTTCAAATTCGTTAAAAATCATCGGTTTTGAGGCTGTTATAGAAACAATGACAGGTTTTCCGTTCATTGCTTTGTACGTATTTTCAATCGTCAACAAATCTGTGAAATTGGTAACCGTTGACGTTTTATTTTTGAATGTTCTGTCGTGTACATTTGGCGCAACAACCGGGTCGCCCGCTGCAATACTTTTGTCACGAGCTTCTGTCGCTGTGTATGTCTGGTACTGAAGAGAAATTGGCAAATACCCATTTCCGCCTTCTTTAGCATCGATATCGCTGTAACCGCCTTCCTCACTGTGCGGACTTTTTACAAAAACCAATGCAAAATCAGCTTTTGCAGGATCTTCTGTTACGTTATAATGTTTTTTAATTTTCTCAATATCAACTGGGTATTCCAGAGACGGAGCCGTGTAAATTCCCCACCAGTTGAATGTTGCGGGAGAATATCTCTTTGGAATATACACCGTTTTTCTTTCTTTAATCGGAAGAACATTCGCTTTGTTTTTCAGCATCACGATAGATTTTACCTGAGCTTCGTAACCTGCTTTCATGAATTCAGGATTTCCGACGATTTTCTTGGTTTCTTCAACATTTACATAAGGATTTTCAAACAATCCGGTTCTGAAGAAATTTCTTAACAAACGAACAGCAGACTGCTCAAATTTGGCGCGGTATGCTTTTTCTCCATGCTCTTTTACCCCCATCTGATAGGCTTCCAAAACGGGTCCTTTATCATTATTTCCTCCGAACTGGTCAACGCCAGCTTCCAAAACTTTGTAATGACGTTCAGCGATGGATAATTTTTCTGCGCCCCAAGGTTTTCCGGCAAATCCGCCAGGAGATTTTGGTTCATCAGCAGTAATTAGCCAATCAGTACAAACGACCCCGTCGTATTTATATTTTCCACGAAGTAAATCAGTTATTAAATATTTACTATATCCATTTCCAACATTTTCTCCGTTTTTCGTGTCCTGATTAAAGCTGATCGTATAGTAAGGCATTACCGCAGAAGCTTCTTTGGTTCCTCCAGCTAATTTGAAAGCGCCTTCTGTAAAAGGTTTCACGTGATTCTGGAAGTTATTTCCAGGATAAACCGCATATTTCCCCATCGCCCAGTGACCGTCGCGACCGCCTTCTTCAGGTCCGCCTCCAGGCCAGTGTTTTACCATAGCATTTACACTTTTGTTTCCCCAACCGTTTTTATTGCCAACTGTTGTTTGGAATCCGTCAATATATCCTCTTCCTAAATCAGCCGTCAATTCCGGACTTTCAGAGAAAACATAAGCAATTCTGTACCAACGAGGTTCTGTTCCTAAATCGATTTGAGGCGATAAAGCTGTTGAAATTCCTAACGCACGATATTCCTGAGCTGCGATATTTCCGAATTTTCTAACCAATTCGGGGTCGAAAGTGGCACCCATTGCCAAACCATCTGGCCAAAGAGAAATTTGTCCACCCGCGCCTTCATTGAATTCTGCAGTCACCGTTGCCGAATGTCTCGGGTCTGTACTGTTATTGGCGGGGATTCCCAATCCTAAGCCTTCGATATATGCCTGAATATTATTGCTCCACTGTGCTGCAACTTCCGGAGATTCAACCGTTGTTACCAAAACGTGGCGAAGATTATCGTCTTTTAGAAATTTCTTTTGCTGATCTGTTAAATCAGAAGCTTTTGCACCGCTTTCTTTGTATAACATTCCGTTATATTTTCCTGCTCTGAAACCATCTGCAGGAGCAGGAACCGATTGATGGCCACTATACAGCATCAAACCTGCGATCTGTTCAATGCTCATTTTTGAAGCTAAATCTTTCGCTCTTTCATCAACCGGAAGTCTCCAGTCTTCATACTTATCAAGCTTTCCGTTTCTGTTGAGATCTTTAAACTTATTTCCGCCAACCGTAAGGATTTTTACCCCAGACTCTGCGGAATATCCCAATGCAGGACCTTTTGAATTGGTTACCGTCTGAATGTTTTGCGAAAATGCTGTTATTCCAAAAAATAAAGCGGCTACATTTAAAACTGTTCTTTTCATTGTTTATATTTTAGAAATTAAAGCTTACTGAGAACTGACCTGTCAATGGCATAATGTACGTTCCCGTCAACAACTTCCCATAGAAAGGCGTTGCATCAGTAATCAATTCAGCACCGTTGATGGTTCCGCTGGCTCCTCTTTGGTTTAAGAAGTTAATTACAGTTGCTCCCACATTGATATTTTTATTAACTGTATAGCTTACCCCACCAAAAGTTTCCCATCTTGGTGCGAAATACAAGGCGTTGGTAAGATTCGCGTATTGTTTTGAGAAATATCTGAAACTTGCCCAGAATCTCCATTTATCAATGGTATAACTAGGATCGATTTCCATTAAAACTTTAGAAACACCCAATACATTTTTATCAGCATAATTATAATTTTCGCCAAAAGCACTGAATGCGAAATCTTTATACACCGGATTTTGGAATGTAATTAAATAATGGAAGTTAAATCCTTTGAAAGGCTTCAAAACGAAATCGGTTGTCCAGCCCAAAGTCTGGATGCTGTAATCTACACTCGCCACTTCAACCTGAGTGCTGTTGTTCGGGTTTACAAGGTTGTATCTTCCTAAATATCCGTTTTTCGTTAACCAGGTAGCCTGAGAAATCAATTGGATATAATCTGTATTCCAGAAAACTCCGATCGCTCCCAAAGGACTTCTGATTTTCTTCATATCAGGAGTAAATGGCTGAGAATAACTCTCTAATCTTCTGTTTTCTTCTGTATAAAGGAAATTTGCCAAAACACCGAAATTTTTGCTGATATTATAAGTAGCATTTACACTTCCTCCCACATGAAACCAACTTTCTTTAATGTTTTGGAAATCATTCGCTGCAAAAACAAAATTAGGCGATCTCGGCGTCATAGAAAATTCACCATCGATCATATGATTTCTTAAATGAAGCCCATAGCTTAGGTTAAAATTATCAGATACTTTCCAGTCATCTGCAGCATATACTGATAATTTATTTTCAGTTCCGCTGTGGAATTCTCCGCCAACATTATAATTGTAGAAACCATTGGAATCGGTTGAAGGACCGATTAATCTTTCCGGCTGTGCCCCCACCGTCTGGAAGAAGAACGATCTGTTGGACGTGAATTTATCAATATTATAATACTGTTCCAAGATCCCAACGGTCACATTGTGATCTCCGATTTGCTTGTTTAAAGAGAAACGCCCTGCAATATTCGTAATCGGTGTTTTAGGAGTATACATCGCCAATTGCGTTCCCACAGGACCAGAGTAAGCCTGGCCATTAGAAGCCAGCGTATAACCCGCCGAAGAATCTGCATTGAAAATACTCAAAGGGATAATATTCGCCATCTTCACATCCGCAAAGTGAGCTCTTGTGGAGAATTTGAAATTCCAGCCGTTATTCAACAGATAATTACCTAAAATATCAATATTATGAGCCTTTGAACTGTTATCACTGCCGCTCATGCTTGCCCAGAAGTCACGTCCGGTCAGAATATCTTTCATTCTGATCTGTCCGTCATTCACCACGTAAGAATCTCTACCAATCTTAAAATTATCAAGCTCCGTCACTTTACCGTTTTCACCATATTGGAAAACCGCGTAATTTCCTACGTTATAAGAATCTGAATATTTGTACAAAAATGAGATCTGACCTTTATTATCTTTAAAATATTTCGTAGCACCCACTCTGAAGATCTTTGTTTCATCCACATTTCTGGCAAAACCTAGTTTGAAAGTACTCGGATCATAGTTAACAAAAGCTCCGGCAGTATATGTCCATCCGTTTTTAGAAATCGGTCCTGAAACATTCACATCACCCTGTAGCCATCCAAAAGTACTCGTCGTAAACTTTCCTTTTACTTTAAGTTCTTTCGTTCCCGTTTGAGAATAAGAATTCACCGCGAAACCAAGATCCCCCATGGTATTGGCCAATTGATCCATTTTTAAAAGTCCGGTTCTCTCTAAACCTACACTTTGTCTCCATGTTTTGTTGGGAAGTTCCGGCCAGAAAAAGTAAACGGCAGGCAAATCATTTTCAAGGATGGTAATTCCTCCAACCGTTGCCGGTAAACCGATGTTTACGTCCCTTGGGCTGGTGTTGTTAGCCGCATTAAGCATCACATTCCTGTTGTTATCTTCTTTGGAGGAAGTGGTAACGGTCTTTACGCCTTCTTCGGTTTTAGAAGCCTCTTTCAAAGCGCTTTTCACCGCAAGGCTGTCCGTCTCCTGCCCAAAAGCTACGGCAAAGGAAAACATCAGCCCCAATGCTGAAATTTTTAAAGTTGATTTTCTCATCGTACAGTTAGTTAGTATAATTTCTTCTTACGTTGTTGTTTAGCAATTTTTACATAAAGACACAGGAATATCCTGCATCCAAAACATATTGGATGGACTTTATTTTTCATCAACACCGGATTGGGTTGCTTTCCAAAACCGGCTATTCATCAGCATATCGGAACGAGGTTTAAATGGGCGAAACGTTTCATCTCATTTTCAAACCCTATTTTTTATTTTAATTAAATGGTTCATCTCCATTTTCAACTAAAACCTACTCTTTGGAAAGAGTCATTTCGAATAAATTTCGTTCAAAAAAGTGTTCGTTTTCATTGCTTCCATGCGAAGCAATACAATACTACATTGTTTCAATGAATTCACCAAAAAAAATATTAAATTTTCTTAATATTTAATATAACAAACTGTATTACAGATTTATATTTTTTGCAAATTAAAAAAAATAACCATTGATTCTTATTGAAACAATGATTAATATCACGTTAAAATTTCCCCAAAAAGTACCTCAAGACCTTCTTTTTCGTCTTTACTCCATTTTTTTATCACTAAATTTGTAAATACACATTTTTGATTTCTAATAATGGATTCTAAAGAGCAATTTTTAAAAAAATCAATTGAGGCAAAGGAAATTTTTATTCCTCACCTGTCAGCCGATCCTGTTATTTTTGGTTTTGATCAAAACGAACTAAAAGTTTTACTGCTGAAAATGAATTACAGAAAGCAGTGGTTTCTGCCTGGCGGATATGTCAGAAAGGATGAAGACCTCGATGATGCCGTTATGAGAATTCTAAAAGACCGCGCCGGAGTGACGGAAGTATATCTTGAGCAATTTGCGGTGTTCGGGAAGAAAAATAGAAGTGAATTTTATTTCGAAGATTTTGATGAAACTCTTTTCCATAAACAAAGATTTGTAACCATTGGATTTTATGCTCTTTACAATCCTGATCGCTTTAATCTGATTCGTGATGAATTCAGTGAAAGCTGTGAATGGATCTATTTAAGTGAGTTGCCCAACATCGAATTGGCAATGGATCACCGTGAAATCATCGAAAAAGCTCTATTAACTTTAAGAGAGAAAATCTCGCATAAACCTATCGGATTTAATTTATTACCCGAAAAATTTACCCTTTCTGAGCTGCAAAAATTATACGAAGTTATTCTCGGAAAAGAGCTTAACAGAGGAAATTTTTATAGAAAAATTAAAAATCTAGGAATTTTAAAAAAGCTGGATGAAAGAAGAACCGGTGGCGCGCATAAAGCTCCGGATCTGTATTCATTTGATGAAGATAATTATGCTAAAGCACTTGAGAACGGATTGAGCAACTGGTAGTTTAAATATAAAAATTGCTTTATCCCAGCCGATAAAGCAATCTTCTAATTATAATTAATTTTCAATAAAATTTAAATTTTGAAGAAAATGCTGACAGCCTTCAAAATCGTAATAATTGTTTTTGAGTAGTTCTATCTGATATTGTATGGGAAGGAATTTCCCCCATTTTGAAAAATCAAGAATTTCAGGACTCGTTTTTATTAACTGATGCAAATATTCATTAGTATCTAGGATTTTAAAATCAATATTTTTAACTCGTGCAATAAATTCAGAACTCAACATTTTCATTTTAAATTCATCATTAAGTGGATAATAATCAAAAGAGATATTTGCTTTCTCAAATACAAATTTTAATGTCTCAACAATTTTAGAACCGATAAAAGGATAAAAAAATAGATTCTCATTACTTGACCGTAAAGGCCTGTCTGTCATACTATCTACTATACTGAAACCAACGAAATCACTTTGTAAATCAGAAATACATAATTGTCCATTGCTGTCCAATAAATCATATTTTTCATCAGAAGTCAGAATCTCAAGCATCTTCTCTTTTATTTTAGAAGAAACTAAACCACCCTCACTATCAAAAAGAGGCTTATCCCCATCATAAGCAGGAATTACTTCAATCTTTTTTGTATCAAAGTCAATATTTTTAATTTTCCATATTTTAGCAGAAAGGTAAATATTTTCATCAATATCAATTTTAGGAGACAAAGGCAACTCGCCTATTTTCACCCCTTGATTAGAAACTTTAAATAGTATTTCTGTTTTGAAAAGAATATAAAAATCTTTGGTATTTACCAGTTTTTCGCCTTCAATTCCAACAATATATTCATTTCCTAGTTTTTCTAAGAAATCAATTGCAGTCAGATGGTTGATAATTTCAATTATCACTTCATATTCAATATCTGAAAATGTAGAATTTGAAGTAAATTGCTCTGTAAGCTCACTCAATGATATACCGGAACTCCCTTTAACAACTGATAAAATCTGATGAACCAAAATATCATATGGTTTTTTATTCACAGAAATAGGCTCAATATATTGCTCTTTATATAATAGCCAGCATGCCAACGATTGTAGCAGACTCCAAGGATCTGTTGCATACAGAAAAAGATTGCTGGATTTCCCCTCACGCCGACCACTTCGCCCCACTCTTTGAATTAACGAAGCAATACTGTGCGTTGCATCAATCTGAACTACTTCGTCTACGTTTCCTATATCAATTCCCAGCTCTAAAGTGGAAGTACAGGAAATGCAGAAGTTTTGACCAGTACTGTTTTTAGCAAAAAGTTCCACATATTCGCGAACTTCCTTATCAACGGACGAATGATGCGAAAAATAATTCGTATGCCCGCCCAGTCTATTCGCTGTTTTTTTAAGCTTTACAGCAACTTCTTCCACGCGACCTCTGGCATTAGGAAAAATTAAGGTTTTACGGTCTCTAGTTCGGCTGTATATATCGTCTAATAACAGAGAAGGTAATTCACTTGTACTCGTCTCGAAATACTTAAAAACAGCATTGATTGGCTTGGGTGTAGTATCACGAATAATTTTAGTATTTTCAGAATTCCCTAAAAACTCTTTTAGCTCAACATATTGGTTTACATCACTTACTGTAGCAGATAAACCCACAATACTGAATTTTTTATTATTGATTCTCTGTAAACGGTTTAATAAAGATTGTAATTGAATTCCACGATCCGAACCTAAAAAAGAATGAATTTCGTCAATAACAATATATTCTAAATTTGAGAACAGATGGCGAATATAATAGGGTTTGTTCACGAACATCGCCTCTATGGATTCGGGAGTAATGAGAACAATGCCTTCAGGATTTTTTACTAGTCTGTCTTTTGCTCCTTTCGAAGCTTCTCCGTGCCATTTGGTAACCGGAACATCTAAATATTCACAAAGCTTTTCAACCCTTAAAAACTGATCATTAATCAATGCAATTAAAGGTGAAATATAAAGAACTTTTACCCCTTGCTCTTTAAAATTCACTTTTGATAAAATAGGCAAGAAAGCAGCCTCAGTTTTGCCTGAAGCTGTTCTTGATATTAAAACGTAGTTATTGTCTGTGGGGATAATTCTTTTTATCGCCGCATCCTGAATGGGTCTTAAACTCCCCCAACCCTTCTCATAAATATATTTCCTGATCGGTGGTGAGAGCATATCAAATGACTGCTGTATCATATTTCTTCAATCGTATTAATGAAGGCAGCATCATTCGGTCTTTCATCCTCAATTTCAATTTCGCCGAACAGTCTTTTTTTATCAACATCCGGATTCTGTCTGATAATATTTAGAATATTCAGGAAGTCACGAATCACTTCCCTAGGAGTTAAAAACTCTGAAGCTCCCGGTTTATTAAAGATTTCCTCCATGAAAGACGAGATTTCTTCATCTGAAATATCAAGATCCGTTTTATAATTACAATCAAAAATAAATTTCAGTTTTTTAAGTAAGACAAAGATCTCATTATGATTTAAAGGCGTTAATTTGATGACCGGTTGGGCAAAATCTCTGATTTCAAGTGTTTCAAATTTATTTGTTTCCAATCTCGATTTTAGAGCCTGATAACTGAATAATCCTCTTCTTTCGTTCTCTAAAAACTCTTCTGTTCCTGCAAAATTGATAAAGAGATTTGAAATTTTCCCCTGAAAACAGTCATTATAAATAGAAAGTATTTTTTCATAGTTTTTTTCGCGTGCCGCAGCCGTTGAAATCTTATAAAGATTGATTGCTTCATCCAGATTGATCATGAAACCGCTATATCCCATACTCACGAAAAACTTACAGAAATTCTTCAGCATATCATAATAATTTGAATCGTTAATGATCTCACGAACTCCCAGATCCTGCCTTGCTTCTGTTTTTGTAGTATATTCTCCTTTTAGCCATTTCAGAGCATTTCTCCGTAATAACTCATCATTTTTAATATATCCCTCATAATATTTTACAATCACAGAACCAAAGTCAAATCCGCCAACTTCTGTGATTTCATTAACTGTTTTCATGATTGAGTTTTGAATAATTTCCAAATACTGTTCATTCCTGATATCAGCCAGCGAAATAGTATTCGCTTCTGCAGTTTTTGCAATCACCTGTTCAATCCATTTTTCGAGCAAAGTCTGCAAAGCACCACCTTCCGGTTTGGTCTGGATTGCGATATTATCCATGATTGCAGTATACAGAATCACCGCCTTTCCGTCGTTTGAATACAATCTGTTGTCCGGTGTGAAATCTGCGTTCGCAACAACAAATTTTTGTTTTAAAGCCACCGTATTTAATAAATGAAGCATAAATGATTTTCCGCTTCCGAAATCTCCGATCCAGAATTTCACTAAACTATGCCCGTTTTTCACATCTTCCAAAGCTGAAATAGAAGCATTTACTTCTTCCGACCGGCCTACGGTGATATGCTGAACACCAATTTTAGGAACAACTCCGCTCACAAGAGAATTGATAATAGATGTGGCTTCCTTAGGTTTAATATTGTCAATCATTGTTTAAAAGTTTTTTATAATAATCTGTATTAATGGTAAAATATTCATCTTCTTCTTCAATCAAAACATCGTCAAGAATTTCGTAACAAACCTCGTTTATTGAATCTATTGCTGAACCCATGAAAAGATTTTTAGATTGAATAAAATCTTTAAGATCATTTTGAAAAATGGTAAAACTGTGTTTTTCGAACCTCGTTAAAATTTCACATTGAATTTCTGTAAAATTTAATTCTTCAAGATATTTTGAAATTTCGGGTTCAGAATCTTTATTTGTTATGCTAATGGTTAACTCTTCTTTATGTAAAGCTTCTTCTGTCTTAGCAGAAGTATTTTCGTCTTCATACTCTTCATTAAGAATATCTCCTAGTTTCTTAGCAATTTCTGAATCCAGCCGCTGAACATTTTCAACGGCGTTTGTGTCAATAAATATTTTTTTTCTTTTGGGCGTATATAATAAATTAACTTTCCCGATGGCTGTTTCGATATCTCTACTAACAACAAAATCACTTACTATTTTTTCGAAATCATTAAATTGCTCAGAGGTTGAAAACAAACTTTTCTGAATCGTTTTAGTAAGCTGTTTTTTATCAAATGTTTGAGAATTTAAATCTTTATCCAAATAATGAATATAAAGTCGCAATGCACAGGTTTTATCATATCCAGCAATAAATTTTGATGCTTCAAAAAAGATATTATCAACAGAAGGATTTTTAATATTCACATCCGTTAGCCTGAAAATTTCACGTTCAAAAGCTAAAGAATTGGAATAATCTTCTTTAATGATTTCAAATTTCGTTTTCCAGCGATTGGTATTGTTTTCATTCAGAATAATATTTGTTTTGTAATCTGCATCTAAAATCTGATGTTGATGGTCTACTAAAAAATCCTGAAGTTTTGAAATTATTTTTTTATTGTATTTAATAAGAATATCGGGATGACTATATGTGAAATCTTCGCTGATTTTTCTTTTAATGCCATAAAATTCGCGGACGTTATTTTCGCATAATTTTATGATATGATTTAAAATTTCAGCCCGAATAGAATCGTAAGTATATTTATAATTAAGACTTTCCGGTTTATAATTGTACTGCAGATAGATAATAATTTCAGATAATTCATCAATAACCGAAGAATACGATTTATTGACCGGAATACAATGAGTATTCAGAAATTCTATAGACCTTAAAAATTGCTTTAAAATTTGAACTTTACAATAATCAATTTCATTAAAGGCATTATTATCAAACGAAAGTTGGTTCAGAAGCTCCTCCTGATTTTCATTGAGATTTAATTTCCGGGAATATCTCTTTCCGATTTTAGCCTCTTGGAGAGGTACTATATTACTCTCCTTATTATCTGCTGAAACAGATTCATTTTTTGAAAAATCAGAACAAAAATTAATGGCAATATCTTCATGACCTGATACATCAGTAACTGAATCATTATGCATCGTTACGGACAAGCTGCTCTGTACCGGAATGTCATTTTTCTGTTGAAATGAATTTTTTATATCATGATTTCCGTCAAGATTATTAAAAATATCAGACTCATGGATCAAGATAATCGTGTGTCCCGATTTTCTTAATTCTAAAGCTTTTTCAACTTTTCTCCCATAACAGGAATAGGTCCAACAAGCATTATTAGTCGAGCCTATGATCAAATAATCGGTCTTTTTTGAAATAGAATTTACAGAAATTCCTCCCTGATCCTGTATGGCTTTCTGAAGTTCTGTTCGTGAACCTCTGTTTAAAATACCAGTGATACAGAACGTTTTATTTGTAAAAATAATTTCTCGATTTTGAGCACAAATACCTGAAATATTGATATTAATTGTATCTCTTTCAATTTTATCGGCAACTTCCTTGTTCTTTATTTCAACAAACTGTTTAATAAAAGCAGTGAGAACTGCCCTTTCTTCTTCTGTAATAATTCCGTCTTCTACAACGGACGAAACCAAGCTTCGTATTTCATCGTAGGGATAATATGAACTTAGATGTTTATTCTCAGAAAGCCACGCATCAAGTTTAAAAATTTCTTCGTCACTTAAAATACCGTCCGCCAGAATTCCATGGAAAATACCCTGTAAAAGTTGTAAATCAGAGGTAATCCCGTTATAATAAATGCTATCATGCTCATATTTCTGACAAAGCCAATATAAATCTTCTACCGCTTCTTTTGTAGGGATTTCATTTGAAGCCGTATTTTCGATTAAAAGCATAAATTCACGAAACGGATTTCTATTGACCAGATCATAATGCTCCTGAGCCCATAATCTGAGCTCACGCATTTCTTTAGCATCAATAATATCATCTGAAATAATCCCTAACAAAAGACCTTTTAAAGAATTAATGGCCTTATCTGCCCTTGCTTTAGTAGTAACGATCTGTAAATCCGAATTTTCGAAAGTAGTCATCTTAAAATAAAATTGAGTAATGGGTTATTAGTTCTATTTGAAATCAATTCAAAGATCTAATATAACAATATAATTACTCAAATTTATTCATTAACAAAAAATATTCGTTACGGCTTCCCGTAAATTGAATTATTTATCTAATTCTCTCTGAAAAGCTTCAAAATATTTCGCCAAATGTAATCCATCTGCCAAACCGTGATGTGCTTCAATGGAAACCGGCATCATCTTTTTACCATCTTTAACCGTGAATTTCCCAAATGCAATTTTCGGAATACATTCTTTAGGATCAAAATTAGTTGGATGTAAAACTGTGGTAAACGAACTCCAGGGAATGGTCGTGTGTCTGATATGATTAATAGGTAAAACATCATTGCTAATTCCCAAACCTGTTGAATTTTGCACAATTTTTATCTGATTTTGTAATCCTTCATTAAAAGTTTCAAAATTTTCCGAATAATGAAAAAAAGAAAAGCCAAAAGTGCCGTCTTCCCTTCCAATCGTACTTCCGCAATGCACTTCATCAAACAAAATAATTTGATCGTCAACCATTCTCAATCTCAATTCTTCCACAGAATTTATCGCGATCATTGATTTGTGAAGATAATAGGCAAAAAACGACTTACCGCTTTCTTTTGCTTTTTCATACGCTATTGTGCAGTCCACCTCCGTTGTAAAACCGAAATAAGGACTTTTCATTTTAGAGAAAAATTCAAAATGCTCCTTTCTGTTCCAGTTTTCTAAATCTATTACCTTCATTAAATTTAATTTTTTGCAAATTTCCGTAAGATTTACCGTTTTAAAAACTTTTGGAATATGAAATTTAAACGTAAGGTTTTAATTTTAATCAAAACTATAATGCCTGTTGAAATTTATAATCAGAAGGATTTACTTTCATTAATTTTTTAAAATAGTTGGTTAAATGACTTTCATCAGTAAAACCAAACTCAAAAGCGATTTGCTTCATCGTCATTTGACCGGATTGGATTCTTCTTTCAATTAATTTTAACTTATAATCTGTGATATATTTTCGGTAAGAAATTTCAAAATTTCGTTTAAAATAGGCTCCGAAATAGGTGTCAGAAATATTAAAATGCTTGGCAATTGCAGAAATTCTGATAAGTTCAGGTTTATAAATATTTTGATGAATATAGGAAATCAAATCATCTTTTTTAGGTGCTCCGTGATCAACTTTAACATGTAAAAATTTCGCAGAAGCTTCACGAATTAAACCAAATAACGACAAAACCTGAAAAAACATAATCGGCGAATCGGAAACTTTATTGAATGTATTGTAATCAATAATATTTTCAATTGTCTTTTTTAAAATGGTTTTACAAGGTTCATCAAAGATGAGTTTTTCTTCTTTCAACAAAGGATTTCGCATAATATCTGTGGGAGAAGCCGTCGCAAGATTATCCGGTGAAAGATGTTTATTCTGATCAAAATAACTGTCATTAAATTTTATAAAACAAAACCTGGTCAGTTTTTTGATGCAAAAAAAATGTTCATCATCTGGAGAAATAAGATAAAAATCTCCTGCTTTATAGGGAATGATAATTCCGTTAATATGGTGATCGCCACAACCTTTGAAAATATATATCATTTCATAATAGGTATGGCTGTGTTTGGGAAACGGATAAACAGCAACTTCAAATGTATCAATTTCTAAAGGTTCAAACTGTTTTCTTTTCATGTCTTAAAATTACAATTTGTTAAACGATTTTTACAACCTAAAAATCATTTTTTTTAACAAAATTTGTATAGATCTTGAAGAATTTGGGGAAATGATCTTCAAGGTCGTTTTATCCTTATTCCTCTTGCATTTTAAATTAATCGACAAAATTTTAACTATGAAGGTTCTAAAAAAAATTTCAGGAATTGTATTGGGAAGTCTTTTGCTTCTATCGTGTAATCAAAAAAATAAAGAAAATTCTACAGCTTCAAACGAAACATTGCTACTTGAAAATGTTCGCTTAATCGACGGAAACGGCGGAAATCCTGTTGAAAACACAAAAGTTTTGATTAAAGACGGAAAAATTGCTCAAATTGGTAATGATATTTCCGATAAAGAAGCTCAGGTTATTGACTTGAAAGGAAAAACAATTATTCCTGCGCTTATTTCTGCACATTCTCATATCGGAACATTGAAAGGAACTACCACAAAACCTGAAAATTATACCGAAGAAAATATTCTTTCCCAACTTAAAAAATATCAGGATTATGGAATACTGAATGTGATGTCGATGGGAACTGATCGCCCTTTTCTGTTCGAAAGCGGTTTGAGAGATAAATCAGTGAATGGCGAAATTGACGGTGCGAGAATACATTCTGCCGGATATGGTTTTGGTGCTCCCAATGGTGCACCACCGCTTGATTTTGCAATGGATAAAGTCTATCGTCCAACTTCAGTAAAAGAAATTCCAGCAGAGTTAGACAGTCTGAAAAAAATCAATGCTGAATTAGTTAAAATTTGGGTTGATGATTTTAACGGAAAATTTAAAGCAAAAGTAAGTCCTGAGATTTACAAAGCGATTATTACAGAGGCTCACAAAAGAAATTTGAGAGTGGCGGCTCACGTGTATTATCTTGCAGACCTTAAGAAACTGCTTGCTGACGGGATTGATATAATTGGTCACAGCATCAGAAGTGAAGTGATTGATCCGACAACTTTAGCACAAATGAAAGCTAAAGGCGTCGTATATATTCCTACACTTTCTTTGGATAAGTACTCATTTGCCTATGCTGAAAAACCGGAATGGATTGATGAAGAATTTTTCAAAAAATCACTGGAACCGGGAGTTTATGAAATGATAACTTCTGAAAAATATAAAAATGATTTAAAAAATTCACCTTCCTATACAACAAATAGGAAAGCGTTTGAAACGGCAAAACAAAATCTTAAAAAAGTTTACGATGCCGGAATTTTAGTGGCAATGGGTACAGACAGCGGAGCCATGCCACTTCGTGCACAGGGTTTTTCAGAACATTTAGAATTACAGCTGATGACTGAAGCGGGATTGACTCCCTTACAGGCATTAACGGTTGCGACAAAAAATTCAGCAAAAGCATTAAAAATAGATAACAATTTTGGAACTATTGAACAAGGAAAAACAGCAGATTTTATGATTGTTGAAGGAAATCCTGCGAAAAATATTCAGGACACCCGAAAAATAGTTTCAGTGTATAAAGCCGGAAAAGAAGTTTCCAAAAGCGTCTTAAATAAGTAAATCATGAAGAAAATTCTTGTCAGTTTAGTTTTTGTAGCCAGCTTCATGAGTGTATATGCACAGTCTAAGGCTGAAGTGATCTCTAAAATATACCCTCCCAATCCCGATCCTTCCGGAATCGCTGTGAGTTCAAAAAACAGAGTTTTCTTAGGATTTCCCCGCCACGCAGACAATCACAAAGAATTTGCGTTAGCAGAATTAGTGGATAACAAGTTAATTCCTTTCCCCAATAAAGATTTTGTGTATCCAAGTACAAAACCTTATCAGGATTGGCTGGTTTCTCCACATGGAATCTATATGGATAAAAATGATATTCTATGGGTTTTGGACGATGGTAAAAGATCGGGAATTAAAGAAATTCCTTTGGGGGCTGCTAAAGTTGTCGCCATTGACATCAAGACTAAAAAAATTCTGCATTCGGTCATTATTCCGAAGCCTGTTTTATCGGATGACTCTCATTATAACGATCTTCGTGTGGATCTTTCTCATGGTGAGAAGGGAACAGTATATATTGCCAATTCCGGATTTGGAGAGCGCTATTCTCTGGTGATATTGGATGTAGCTACCGGAAAATCGAGAGAAATCTTGTTAAATCATCCTACAACTTCTCCCGAGCCCGGATTTATGGGATTTCTTGAAGGAAAACCCCTCGTTTATGATTTTAAAAAACAAACTTTTCCCAGTGGTGGCGCAGATGGAATTGCGTTAAGTCCGGATCAGAAAAAATTATACTGGACTGCCATTACAGGAAGAAAATTATACAGCATTTCTACCGAAGTTATCAGTAACTTTAATACTTCTGAACAGGAGATTGAAAAGGCGGTAAAGTTCGAAGGCGAAAGGCCTGCCTGCGATGGATTGGCTGAAGATGAAAACGGGAGTATTTATTTCGGAGCATTTGAGCAACAGTCGATTGTCAAAAGAAAAGCAGACGGAAAATATGAATTACTCTCTCATGATCAGGAAAATTATGTGTGGCCGGACGGGTTGGCCTACAGAAACGGGTACGTTTATGTCACATTAGGTCAATGGAATCGTCTCCCGGGGTTTAACAACGGAAAAGATCTTAGAAAGCCACCCTATTTAGTGGTGAAAATAAAAAGCGAATAAAACAGATATTTAAATTATAAAAATGGAATACAGAAAATTAGGAAATAGCGAATTAAAAGTTTCTGCGATCACTTTTGGAGCCTGGGCTGCCGGAGGATGGATGTGGGGAAGCACAGACCGAAATGAGGCCATCGAGGCCATCAAAGCATCTTATGATGTCGGCGTAACTTCTATCGATACCGCTCCTATTTATGGACAGGGAACCAGTGAAGAGATCGTTGGAGAAGGCATTAAAGGGATTTCCCGTGATAAAGTTCAGATCTTAACAAAGTTTGGAATGCGTTGGGATCTGGCAAAAGGAGATTTTGCCATGCACAGCAAAGACAACAGCGGAAATGCGATCGATGTCTATAAATTTGCAGGAAAAGACAGCATTATCTACGAATGCGAACAGAGTCTGAAGAGACTGGGAACAGATTATATCGATTTATACCAGATTCACTGGCCGGATTCCACAACGCCTATTGATGAAACTTTTGAAGCGGTTTCAAGATTAATTGAGCAGGGGAAAGTCCGTCATGCAGGGGTTTGTAATTATAATGCCCAGCAAATGGCCGAAGCTGAAAAAACGCTGAATTTGGTATCCAATCAGATTCCGTTCAGTATGGTCAATCGCGGAATTGAAGAGGAAACCGTACCTTATTGTATTGAAAACGGAAAATCTATTTTAGCCTACAGTCCGTTGGAAAGAGGTTTGCTTACAGGTAAAATTCATAGCGGCTACCAATTTCAGGAAGGTGATCACAGAGCCGGACACAAGCATTTCCAACCGGAATTCATTGAAAAAACCAATCAGCTTTTAGATAAAATTAAACCTATTGCTGAAGAACATAACGCGAGTTTAGGACAATTGGTTATTCGTTGGACGATCGAAAGAGCAGGAATTACCATCGCTTTAGCAGGAGCAAGAAATGCAGAACAGGCCGTTCAGAATGCGAAAGCCATTGATATCGATTTAAGCAAAGAGGAATTAACGGCAATTAATGAGTTGGTCAATCAGTTTAAATAATCTCATTTGAAAATAATGGAAAAAAGAAACAATACTTACCAGCTTACACTTAAAGAGTTAACCCTAAAAGATGGGTCTGAAGGTGATAAAATAGTAGAATTTGATTTCGACAATCATGATAATCTCTTCCAGATCTTCGAGCTCATCAACTCGAAAAAGATATTTGAAGACGAGCAAACAGCACAGGAATTTGCTTTAGGTTTAAAACTGTTCACCGAAGTGATGCTGAAGAATAAGCAGCATCCTTTGTTTGAGGAGCTTCGTCCGGCCATTATGGAATTCATGAAAAAGCTTAAAAGTCAGTAAACTCAACTAAACAAGAGTTCATACTGAAAACAATTCAATTAAAAAAAATAAGAAATGGAATATAGATTTTTAGGAAAATCAGGATTAAAAGTTCCTGTATTAAGCTTTGGAACTGCCACATTCGGCGGGGAAGGCGATTTCTTTAAAGCTTGGGGAAATACTCAGGTGGAAGAAGCTAAGAAGCTCGTGAATATCTGCCTGGAAGCAGGCGTCAATCTGTTTGATACTGCCGATATTTATTCAGATGGCAAATCGGAGGAAGTCTTAGGAAAGGCTATTGAAGGAATTTCCCGCGATCAGCTGCTTTTATCGACTAAATCAACGTTTACTTTTGGTGACGGCGCCAACAATCAGGGTTCTTCCCGGCTTCATATCTTAAAGCAGGTAGAAGGAAGTTTAAAACGTCTGGGTACCGATTATATCGATATTTATCATATGCACGGCTTCGATGGCAACACGCCTGTTGATGAAACCTTGAAAGTTTTGGACGAACTCGTTACCAGCGGGAAAGTACGCTATATTGCCGCATCCAATTTTTCAGGCTGGAATTTAATGAAATCGATCGGGATTTCAGAAAAATATGGCTGGAGCAAATACATTGCGCATCAAGTTTATTATTCCTTAGCCAACCGCGAGTATGAATGGGAACTGATGCCTTTAGGATTAGATCAAAACGTTGGAGCTATCGTGTGGTCTCCCCTTTCTTCAGGGCGTTTGAGCGGTAAATACGGCAGGAATAAACCAATTCCTCAGGAAGGCAGAATCGCGCAAGGCGGCAGCCCTGTTCCTGAAGCCGTGGTTCAGGAAGAGATTTTCTACAACACCATCGATGCATTGGAAGAAGTGGCAGCCGAAGTCGGTAAAAATGTTGCTCAGGTGGCTTTGAACTGGCTGTTGCAGCGTCCTACCGTTTCCAGTATCATTATCGGAGCGAGAAATGAGGAGCAGTTAAAGCAAAATCTGGAATCAGTAGGCTGGAATCTTACGCGAGAGCAGGTTGAAAAACTGGATAAAGCCAGTGAAGTCCCTCCTATTTATCCGTATTGGCATCAGTGGCAGAATAAAAGTCTGAATCCGACACCGGATTTTTACAGTCATCTGAAATAATTTTCTAACCGCAAAAGAGACAAAAATTTCTAACGTTTTTTTCGTCTCTTTTGTAGTTAATATACTTTAGGGCAGCTTTATCCGTCTTCCACTCCCGCTTTTTTGTTCCGCTTCGCTACACAAAAAGAGCTCCGTTCAAGCCGGGCTGCAAATCAGTCAAACATAAAAATATTGGTCATTAATTTGATATTTAAATATTCTTTCACGAATTTTAATGAACAAAATAAAAACAATGAGTACAGAAAAAATAGGATTCATCGGTCTCGGAAATATGGGACATCCGATGGCAAAAAATTTAGAAAAAGCCGGATTTTCATTATCCGTTTACAATAGAACAATTGAAAAAGCTGAAGAATTTAAAGAAAAGTCAACAGTCTTTGAGAATGTTTCGGAGCTGGTAAAAAACAATGATATCATTTTCACGATGCTTACAAACGATGCAGCCGTAAAAGCAGTGTATGAAGAGGTTCTAGCCTTGGATATCACCGGAAAACTATTCATCGACATGAGTACGATTTCCCCCGAAAAAAGTAACGAAATTTCGTCGGCAATAAAAATAAAAGAAGGTTCATTCATTGATGCACCAGTTGCTGGAAGCACAAAGCCTGCAGCAGATGGAACGTTAATTATTATGGTTGGTGGCGAAGAAAAAGATGTTCAGCGCGCCGAACCGTTCCTTCAGAAACTGGGAAAAAACATTAAACATTTAGGTGAAAACGGAAAAGGAATTGCCGCCAAACTATCGGTTAATTATTTCATTTCAACTCTTTATCAGGGTTTGGCGGAAACCATTCTGTTTTCAGACAAACTAGGCATTGAGCGTCAGGATATGCTTGAAATCATCAATGAAAGTGCCAGCGGAAGCGGTGCCACGAAGGTAAAAACCCCTTTGTTAGTGGAAAATAATTACGAACCCGCTTTTGCCCTAGATCTGATGCTGAAAGATATCTTACTGGCTAAAGATGCAGGTGCAGATTATCCTTTGTCTCAAACTTTAATTGAAACGTATCAGTCCGCTCATAACGAGGGATTTGGAAAAGACGACGTGATCGGAATTATTAATTATCTAAAAAAATAAAAAAATGCTACACGTAATCGCGAAAAGTATTGCTAAAAAAGATAAAATTGAAGAAACAAAAAATGCTTTGGAAGCTTTAATTGAACCAACCCGTAAGGAAAATGGGTGCATCCAGTATGATCTTTTGCAGGATCATTCCAATCCGGCATTATTCTTTTTCACGGAAATCTGGGAAAGCAATGCGCATTTAGATGCTCATCTTGCCACAGATCATTTCATCAACTGGAAAGGAAAATCTGATGATTTACTTGATAGCCCTATGGAAGTCTCTTTATTGAAAAAAGTATAAGATGATCAGAAAAATTGTCAACATTGGATTTTGTTTATCCTTTTTAACTTCCTGTGAAGCAAAGGAAACTGATAAAAATTTGAACCCAACTACAGAGCATGCACGAAATTCTCAGTCTGAAACTTTACTTTACAAAGTCCGTGAAGCCCAAGGCGGTGAGAAACCTGTCTTGGTTATTTTACTGCATGGCTACGGTGCCAATGAAGATGATTTGCAGCCCATAGCCCAATATTTCCCAGAAAATTATATTGTGGTTACACCGCAGGCTCCTTATAAAATCGGGCAGCAGAATTATCAGTGGTATACTGGTGAAAAGGATAAGGATGGTGGTTTTGGTGCAAAAACAGATGAACTGAGCTCAAGTATTCAAAAAGTGGAAACTTTGGTGAAAGATCTTCAGAACCAATATAAAGTTTCAGCTTCAAGGACTTTTATCGGAGGTTTTAGTCAGGGGGCAAATATGAGTTATCATCTGGGGCTAAAGGATCCTTCTTTATGTAAAGGCATCGGCGTGTTGAGCGGAACAATCTTCAGCTCACTGCAGAAAGAGCATGAAAAGGACAAAGCATCCTCACTTAAAATCTTTATAGGACATGGAAATTTAGATGACCGAATTCCATATACCGAAGCAGTACACTCCAAAAATTGGCTTGACCAACATCATTTTGAATCTGAACTGCATACGTATACAGGAATGTCCCATTCTATTTCTCCGGAAGAAGTTCAGGATTTCATCAGTTTTACGATAAAAAATTTGTAATATGAACAGGAAAACATTTGTAAAAACTTCAGCATGGGCTTTGGCATTTTTTCCGTTCACAAAAATAAATGCAATGCTGATTTCAGATCTTATCCCCGAAACTTATTTTTTTGAGAACGACGGAGTCATTCCGAACAGCAAATATCCTCTTTTGGTGTATAGAAATGCTTTTTCAGAAAGAGGAAATTCTGGAGCGGAATGGCTTGAAAGTAAATTTAAAGCCAATAACTGGTACAATTCATGGCGATACGGAATTTATCCTTTTCACCATTACCATAGCAATACACATGAAGTTTTGGGTATTTTTCAAGGTTCTGCCGAGATCATGACCGGTGGTCCGAAAGGAAAAAAAATGAAAATTTCAGCAGGGGATATTATAATTATTCCTGCCGGTGTGGGGCATCAATGCCTCTCCCATTCAGATGACTTTACCGTGGTTGGCGCCTATCCTGATGGTATGGAACCAGACCTGGTACGTGAGGACAAGTCAAAATACACAACCTCCGTGCACACCATTGAAAAAGTAAAAATTCCTTCATCAGATCCTCTCTTAGGTACAAAAAAAGGCTTAATCCAAATTTGGAAATAAAAACGAAATACTATGAAAGATTTTAAAACCGCATTTTTCCTGCTGAGACTTCCTATAGCTATTTCACTATTGGGACATGGCCTGGTAAGAATACCCAAGCTTTCTGTTTTCAGCGACTGGATGGTAACCACTATGGGGAAGTCAATGATTCCACAGCTTATTATTATCCCGTTCAGCTATGCTCTGCCATTTATTGAAATCGCTTTGGGAATTATTTTACTCATTGGGTGGCAATTCAGAAACAGTATATATGCCTCACTGATCCTTATGAGTATTTTAATATTCGGAAGCTGTACCATTGAAAACTGGGCTGCCATAGAAGCTCAGCTGCTCCATGCATTCTATTTTTTCGCGTTGTTTATATTTTATGAAAAATTCAGAACGGAAGAACCGTAAATCAGGTTCCACGTAAATGGAAAACCTGGTTTTCTTTTTTTTCATTTATTTATAAAAGATATTTGTACTTTAGAAGGTGTTTACTATTGAAAAGACTTTCAGATTGATAAAATCATTCCCATGCTAGAGATTCTTCTTTCCCATATTAAAAATAAAATTGAGATCACTGAAAAGGATAAAAGTGAACTCCAGCAATTTTTCACTTATAAAAAGCTTCGCAAAAAACAATATTTACTTCAGGAAGGTGAAGTTTGCAAATACCTTTCTTTTGTCAGTAAAGGATTGTTAAAATCTTATATTTTGGACGAAAAAGGAAGCGAACATATCAATATGTTTGCTTTTGAAGGTTGGTGGATCTCAGATTTTAACAGTTTTATTAATCAGGAAAAAGCAGTCCTGAACATCGATGCGATTGAAGAAACAGAATTACTGATGATCACTCGTGAAGATTATGAAAATCTGATGGTAAAAATTCCTTTAATGGATCGTTATTTTAGAATTTTATACCAAAACAGTCTTGTTACAAAAGACTATCGGTTAATTGTTTCCAATTCATTTACTGCAGAAGAAAAATATACGCAGTTTGCACAGAAAAATGCTGATATCATTCAAAGAATTCCTCATAATCTTATTGCGTCCTATCTTGGTTTGGCTCCCGAAACGGTAAGCCGAATTCGCAAAAAGATTTCTTTTAAATAATACTTGATCTGGATCAATAAAAACCTCTGACACAGATCAATTTTTTTGATCTTTATCTCCCATAATTTTGTGAAATAATTTTACAGTTATGGAAAATAAAAATAGTGCACTTGTGGTGGGTGCTACAGGAATTACAGGGAGTAATCTCGCTCAGGAACTGATCGCTCAAGGTTGGACAACCTACGGATTATCAAGAAATACCAATCATTCTACTGAAGGTTTGATTCCCATACAAGCCGATCTTCTGAATGTTGAAAGTCTTGAAAAAGCATTGGAAAATATCTCGCCTACCCATATTTACTTCACTACTTGGATGCGTAATGATACGGAAGAGGAAAATATTCGTATAAACAGTGCTTTGGTAAGAAATTTATTAGATGTTCTTTCATCAAAAAAATCTGTACAGCATGTCGCATTGGTGACGGGTTTAAAACATTATTTAGGACCGTTTGAAGCCTATGCAAAAGAAGGAACTTTGCCGGAAACTCCTGTGAGAGAAGAGCATCCACGCTTGCCACTTCCCAATTTCTATTACGCTCAGGAAGATGAAGTGTATAAAGCCTCAGAAAGAGACGGATTTACATGGAGCATCCACAGACCGCACACCGTAATCGGGTATGCAGTCGGAAATCTGATGAACATGGGAACGACTTTAGCAGTGTATGCAAGCATCTGTAAAGAAACCGGAAAAAAATTCATCTGGCCCGGATCTTCCGAACAATGGAACGGAATTTCAGATGTGACGGATGCACGCATTTTAGCTAAACAATTAGTTTGGGCTTCATCAACTGATTCAGCAAAAAATCAGGCTTTTAATATTGCAAATGGTGATGTTTTCCGTTGGAAATGGCTTTGGAAAAGATTGGCAGACTGGTTTGAAATTGAAGCAGTAGGTTTTGAAGATTCTATTAAACCTTTAGAAAAAGAAATGGAAAATTATGCTGAAATTTGGAAGGAAATAGCGAAAAAACATCATTTAAAAGAAGAAAACCTAAATAAATTATCTTCGGCATGGCATACCGATCTTGATTTGGGAAGACCTTTAGAAGTAATGACTGATATGGCAAACAGCAGAACTTTAGGCTTTACAGAATATCAAAATACAGCAAGATCTTTCATCGATCTGTTTGAAAAATTAAAAGTGGAAAAGCTAATTCCGTAGAATTTTCACCATAAAGGAGTTGTTGACACAGCTCCTTTTTTCTTTATCTAAAATATCGTTCCTTTGTAAAAAATACCTATTAATATCATCATGAAAAAGTCCGAAGCTACCCGACTCAATATTCTTCAGAAAGCATTTGAACTGATCTATACCAAAGGTTATCAGACGACCAGTGTCGATGAGATTATTGCGACCACTCAGGTGACAAAAGGAGCTTTTTATTATCATTTCAAAACGAAAGATGACATGGGTCTGGCGATTATTAACGAGCTGATGATTCCCAATTTTACGAATAATTTTATTCAACCTTTACAAAATGACGAAAATCCTTTAGAAAACATTTATCAGATGATGTATCATTTGCTGATTGATAATGAATTTTTAAAAGTTGAATACGGTTGTCCGGCTTCTAATTTTACTCAGGAAATGGCTCCTTGGAATGTTGAGTTTACAAAAGCATTGAATGAATTGTCTCAGCAATGGGAAAATACAATGATTCAATCGATTGAAAAAGGAATGGAAAATGGTAAAATAAAAGAAGGCTTAAATGCAAAAGGAATTGCTGTATTTGTACTTTCGGGTTATTGGGGAATACGAAATTTAGGAAAATTAGAAAGCAACAAATCAATTTATCTAATTTATTTACAGCAACTTAAATCTTATTTTAAAACTTTGCAATAATTTTTTTATCAAAAAACATACTAATTAGTATGTTTTTACTTTACCTTTGCTATATCTTAAAAATTTGATGATGTACCAAAGCATTACTTTTCTTCATTCTACTTTTCGCTGGCTCGTGTTGCTGAGTATTTTATATGCTATTTTTAGAGCGTGTAAAGGATATTTTGCAGACAAGGAGTTTTCAGAAACTGATGATTCCGTAAGACATTGGACGGCAACTATTGCTCACATCCAACTCGTTTTGGGAATACTCTTATATTCTCAAAGTCCGATCATTAAATATTTTTGGAAGAATTTCGGTGAAGCAAAACAATCTTTAGATCTGTTGTTTTTCGGATTGATTCATATTTTCTTCATGCTTTTTTCTATTGTTTTAATCACCATCGGATCGGCAATTTCCAAAAGAAAATCAACTGATAAAGAGAAGTTTAAAATAATGCTGATTTATTTTACAATAGCACTCATCATTATTTTCATGGCTATTCCGTGGCCTTTTTCACCTCTTGCTAACAGACCTTATTTCAGATAATTATGACAGATTTATTTAAAACAAAAATCGGAAGATTAAGAATAATTGCCATTCTGGAAGGAATTTCATTATTAACCTTAGTATTCATCGCAGTTCCGTTGAAATATGGATTCGAAAATCCTTCGCTCGTTAAAATGATGGGGCCGATCCACGGAACCTTATTTCTGCTTTTTTTATTCAATACATTAAGTGTTGGGATCGAGCAACAATGGAAGTTTAAAGAAACGACCTGGAAAGTACTTTTGGCGTGTATTATTCCGTTTGGAACTTTTTATATTGACAAAAAAATTTTAAGCAAATTATGAAAAATACATTGATTTTTTGCGGAATTGTACTTACCATCTATATCATTTACAGAATATACAGATACCAAACGCTTGATGAAGGTTTAGATACTTTGATAAAAAAAGGAGCTGTTATTCTAGATGTGCGAACGGAAAAAGAGTATGAAACGGATCATATCAATGGTTCCATCAATATTTCTTTGGGAACCATTCGTGAGCGATATACGGAACTTGACCGAAACAAAACCTATATTACCGTTTGTTCCCACGGTCTTCGAAGTGTAAAAGTTGAGCATATTTTAAAGGAAAAAGGCTTTAAGCATGTTCATAATGGTGGAGCATGGAGCGATTTGCAGAAGAGTTTAGATTTAAAATAAAAATTCCGAAAGACTTTTCTTTCGGAATAACAACAAATTAGAAATTATACAAACTATTTTTCAATACTTTGTAATTTTTATGTCCTTAAAATAGCCAATCGTTCCAATGTCAACTCTCAAACCAATGCTTCCGTTTTTAAGAGTTCCCAACATTCGGTCTACGATAAAAGACGGATATTTTTGGTCATTCAGATACAGCGTTGCCCGTTGATCTTTGACTTCAATTTTCATCGTAATCCATTCATTCAAACCCATATCTGCATACGTTTCATACTGCCCGGAATATTTTGGATCACGTAATTTTTCAAACTTAAAATTCGGATAAGAGAAATATTGAATCGAATGATTTCTTTGGATCTGATTGTCTGAACGCCCGTTTTTGGGACGAAGATAAATGGATTTAAATTGCGAATTATCTTCATTAATTCTGTAAGCAATTCCTATAAATCCGCGCGAAGCCTCGAATGGCGAAGGATTTTGTATTTGAGCCAACACTTTCATTTCAATGATTCCGTTTTTAAGATTTACATTTTTCAGCTTCAGAAATGTAGGTTCGTCTACAGTTTCTTCTAATCGATTGATGTCAAACGGAACTTTATCCAAATCTCTTTCAGCTTTTAATACTTTTTCTCCATTGAAATTAACAATAGACGCGTTTACATTTACCGTTTCAAATTCCTGATTATCAAAACGAATGGTTTGTGAAGATAAATTCGCAATAGAAAAAGAGACTGCCAATAAAATTAAAATTCTTTTCAACATCTTACAGTTTTTGCTGAGCTTCATCCAAGGTTACCGTTTTTCCCAATGCTCCGAATTCGTGGATATCTCCAAACACTTCAATTCTAGCTGATTCATTTAAACCACCAATTTTCAGAGCATCAAACCCATTATCACGGATCAATTCTTCGATTTCACCATCAATATCTGCATCATCAGAAGCATAAAAAAGGGTCTGCTTCGGATTTTGATAGGCTTTTTCAGCCAAAGAAGCAACTCCTAAAGTTCCCAAAGCTTTTACCAATTTTGCATTTTCAGGTAAAAACTGAGCATTGATTTCGCCCGCAGATTCTTCTGCTCCGATGATCTTTTTAAAACCTCCGTTTTCATCCGGAGCAATGGCGTTGGACGGATCGATGATGATTTTCCCTTCAAGATCGGAAGCATATTGCTTTAAAAATTCTTCGATAGCTCCAAACGGAATCGCCGGAATAATAAGATCTGCGTTTTTCACGGCATGAGCAATATCATCAGCTTGAACATGATTTCCCCATTTTTCAGAAAGTTCTTTTGCTCTATCAAAATTTCTGTCGGCGACAATAAAATCTCTTGTTGATTTTGCTAAATTTCCTGCGATAGCCTGCCCGATATTTCCTAAACCGATAACGGCTGTTTTTAATGTTGTCATTTTATTTTTCTTTTAAAATTATAAGGCAAATTTCAGAAGAAAAGCGGCTTGATAACAATGAACTACATTAAGAAATAGTCTTAATCCAGATTAAGATTTTGATCGGAGAAGCTTGCTTTTAAGCTTACTCAAAAACTCAGGAGTCAACCCTAAAAATGAAGCAATTTGAGTCTGCGGCAATCGATTGGAAAGATGCGGATAGGTTTCAAGAAAAGAAAGATAGCGCTCTTCCGCCGTAGAACTGATATTCTGAAGCAGGCGGTTTTGAAGCGTTACAAAGCTATTCTCAATCAGCACTCTGAAAATTTTATCAAATTTTGGATAATTAATATACAATGAAATTAAATCTTCATAACTGATCTGTAAAACGGTCGTATTTTCTAACGCATCGATATTAAGCGCCGAAGGTTTTTTATGATGAAAGCTTCCGATATCGATCATCCACCAATTTTCAGAAGCAAACTGAATAATATGAGTATTTCCCTTTTCATCCACTTTATACATTCGTAAACAGCTACTTACCACAAAGTTAAAATGATGACAAACATCTCCTTCCTGCAAAACATATTGTCTTTTTCTGTATAATCTTGGTTTAAAAAGTTCAGACACCAGCTTTTTTTCTTCACTTTTCAAAGGAATAAGCTCATTAAAGTAAGTAAGCAAAGGTTCTGCGGAAGATTGCGACATTTTTTCTATTATTTCTGATGTTGAATGAACAAATTTACTATAAGTTATAGAATTGGTTAGGTTTTTGAATAATAAAAGTATCTATAACACCACATCACTTGAAACTTATTACATTTACAAACAAAGGTATCTATTGTCCGCAAGGGAAATTCTACATCGATCCCTGGCGGCCTGTTGATTTGGCGGTGATCACGCATGGTCACGCCGATCACGCACGCTGGGGAATGAAAAAATACCTCTGTCACCATTTTACCAAACCTATTTTGCATAAAAGAATCAGTGAAGATATTGAATGTCAAAGCGTGGAATATGGTGAAGTTATCAATATTAATGGCGTAAAAGTTTCGCTTCATCCTGCAGGTCATATCATTGGTTCTGCGCAAATTCGAATGGAATATAAAGGATATGTGAGCGTTGTTTCCGGAGATTATAAAGTTCAGAACGACGGCTTAAGTACCCCTTTTGAATTGGTGAAATGCAATGAATTTGTCACGGAAAGTACTTTCGGACTTCCGATTTACAATTGGCTGGAAGTGGATGATCTTAATAAAAGACTTCAAAACTGGGTTTTAAGAAATAAAGAAAATCAAAAAACGTCTGTGTTTATCGGCTACTCTTTAGGAAAGGCTCAAAGAATTATGAAAGCCGTTGAAGGGTTAGGAAAAATTCATGTTCACTACTCCATCGGAAAACTGAATGAAGCGTTTGAAAACGTTGGAATTAAACTTCCCGATTATGAAATTCCTGATTTTAGAGAAAGTGTAAAACATTTACAAGATGAAATCGTGATTATTCCCCCTTCTTTGCTGGATTCTAATGTAATTAAAAAAATTCCCAACGCGGCAACTGCCCTTTGCTCAGGCTGGATGCAGGTTCGCGGTGCCAGAAGATGGCGAAGTGCCGACGCGGGTTTTCCGATGAGTGATCATGCCGACTGGAAAGGATTATTACAAGCCATAAAAGCCACTGAAGCTGAAATTGTTCATGTAACGCACGGACAAACAGAAGTTTTTTCTAAATATTTAAACGAAATCGGAATAAAATCTGATGTGGTAGAAACGCTTTATGGCGATGATGACGAGGAAGTAACGGAAAAAGAAACCATAGAAAATCCAGAGGTATGAAACGCTTATACAAAATACACTTTATCACAAAAATATTTGTGGCGTTGCAGCTGACCCTGGAAAATATAAAAATTTCCAGATGAAACATTTTGCAGATTTAATCAACGCTTTGGAAAGCACCAATAAAACCAATGCCAAAATTGATGCGATTATTGATTATCTGGAACGTGCACCAGATGAAGATAAAGTATGGTTTATCGCTTTGTTTACGGGAAAAAGACCGAAACGAAACGTAAATACAAATTATATGAAAGAATGGGCTTTGGAAATTACGCATTTACCGTTTTGGCTGTTTCAGGAAAGCTATTCTTCGGTTGGAGATCTCGGTGAAACTCTTTCGTTGATTTTGCCTACTCCGACGAAAAAAATTGAGCAATCCTTATCCGAATGGATGAATGCTATTATTGATTTAAAAAATAAAACAGATATTGAGAAAAAAGAATTTGTTCTGAATTCCTGGAATGGTTTAGATTATACAGAACGACTGATTTTCAACAAATTATTAGGCGGAAGCTTCAGGATTGGAGTTTCCGATAAAACATTGATTAATGCTTTAACTAAGTTCTCAGAACAAGAATCAAGTGCTTTAACACACAGTTTAATGGGAAAATGGCAGCCTGATGAAATTTCATTCAAAGAGTTGATTTCGGCTGAAAAAATTAACCCCGACAATTCAAAACCTTATCCTTTCTGTTTAGCCTATCCTTTAGAAAAAGAATTGCAGGAACTTGGAAGTCCTGAGGAATGGCTGATTGAATATAAATGGGATGGCATTCGCGGACAGATTATTCGCAGAAACGATGAAGTTTTCATTTGGTCGAGAGGTGAAGAACTCATTACAGAACAATTTCCTGAGATTAAAGAAGTGGTACAGCACATGAAAGGTAACTTTGTTTTAGATGGAGAAATACTTGCGGTAAAGGATGGTAAAGTTTTAAATTTTAACGAATTACAAAAAAGGTTAAACAGGAAAACTTTAACTAAAAAAATGCTTTCCGAAATTCCGATTGAAGTGTTTGCTTATGATTTATTGGAACTTGAAAACAACGATTTACGCGACAAACCGATTTCTGCAAGACGAGCGATGTTGGAAGAATTATTGTTAAATGAAAATCCAGAAAACATAAAAATTTCTCAAGCCATCGAGTTTGATCAATGGGAAAAATTAAACCCAATCCGAGAAAATTCAAGAGAGATCAACAGTGAAGGTTTGATGCTAAAACAGAAAAATTCTCCTTATCATTCCGGAAGAAAAAAAGGCGATTGGTGGAAATGGAAAATCAATCCGTTAACCATTGATGCCGTTCTTATTTACGCTCAGAAAGGAAGCGGAAGAAGAAGTGCATATTATACCGATTACACTTTTGCTGTGAAAAGTGAAGATAAATTAGTCACGATTGCGAAGGCATATTCCGGATTAACGGATAAAGAAATTATGGAAGTCAGCAAGTTTGTCAATAAAAATGCGATCGAAAAATTCGGTCCCGTTCGAACTGTAAAAGCCGAACTTGTTTTTGAAATTGCATTTGAAGGAATTGGTTTCAGTAACCGACATAAAAGCGGTGTGGCACTACGTTTTCCAAGGATTGAACGATGGCGAAAAGACAAAACAGTGGATGAAATTGATGATATTGAAGAGATTAAGAAATTGATAAAATAAATATACGTTTGGACTGCGCCCAATGTAACAATTCTAATACTAAATGATTAATTTTTAGAGATGTCAGTCTGAGCGAAGTCGAAGACTCTTAAATTATAAAACCAATTATTTGAGCAATTTTGAAAATACCAACGGATTCAAGGTCATTCAACAATGGATGGCTGATAAAGGTAATTCTCCTTTTAAATTCCAGTTGGATACCTGGCAAAAATTTGAAAATGGCTACAGTGGAATGGTCGTTGCACCGACAGGTTTTGGAAAAACATTTTCCGTTTTTTTAGCTTTATTAACGAATTTTTTAAACAATCCCGAAAAGTATAAAAAGGGCTTGAAAATGATTTGGATTACTCCGCTTCGTTCCCTTTCAAAAGATATTGCAAAAGCGATGCAGGAAGCCATTGATGAAATTGGTCTGGATTGGATGGTTGGAGTTCGAAATGGCGATACCGACCCGAAAGTTCGTCAGCAACAGGTTAGAAATATGCCCGAAATTTTGGTGGTTACTCCTGAAAGTCTGCATTTGCTTTTGGGACAAAAAAATCATGAACGTTTTTTCAAAGAAATGAAATGCATTGCGGTAGACGAATGGCATGAATTATTAGGCTCAAAACGCGGTGTCATGGTAGAATTGGGAATTTCTCAACTGACGAAATATGTTCCTAAACTTAAGATCTGGGGAATTACAGCAACCATTGGAAATCTTGATGAAGCTATGGAAGTTTTAATCCCTTATGACATTAAGAAAACAAAAATTACAGCCAAAGAACAGAAAAAGATAGAAATTCTTCCTGTTTTTCCAGATGAAGTTGAAATTTTACCGTGGGCTGGGCATCTTGGACAAAAGTTAGCAGATAAAGTAGTTCCAATTATTTTAGAGTCTAAATCTACGATTGTTTTTACAAATACCCGTAGTCAGAGCGAGATGTGGTATCAATTATTGTTGAATGCTTACCCTGATTTTGCGGGACAAATCGCTATTCATCACAGTTCGATCGATGCTCATTTACGAATCTGGATTGAAGAAAATTTAAGTTCTGGAAAATTAAAAGCGGTAGTTTCTACTTCGTCTCTGGATTTGGGAATTGATTTTAAACCTGTGGATACGATTATTCAAATCGGTTCTGCAAAAGGTGTTGCGAGATTTTTGCAACGTGCCGGAAGAAGTGGTCACTCCCCTTTTGAAACTTCGAAAATCTATTGCGTTCCCACTCATTCTCTGGAACTTATTGAAGTAGCAGCTCTGAAGGAAGCGGTAAAACAAAAAGTAATAGAACCGCGCGAGCCACAAGTTTTGTGTTTTGATGTTTTGGTTCAATTTTTAATGACTTTAGCGATTGGTGATGGATTTTATCCTGATGAATTGCATGAAAGAATTAAAAAAGTATATGCTTTTCAGGAAATGACCGATCAAGAATGGAAAAATATTCTCGATTTTCTTACCATTGGTGGAAGTGTTCTAAAAAGTTATGAAGAATTCCATAAAATCGTCATTATGGAAGACGGTTTGTATAAAGTTACTTCAAGAAAAATTGCCATGCTTCACCGCATGAATATGGGTGTCATTGTAAGTGATGCGATGCTGAAAGTGAAATTTATTTCAGGAGGCTATATCGGAATGGTTGAGGAATATTTTATTTCAAAATTAAAAAAAGAAGAAAAATTTATATTAGCCGGAAGAGTATTGGAAGTCGCCATGATCAAAGATATGACGGTGTATGTTCGCGCGGCAAAAGGAAAAGCATTTGCACCAAGCTATCTTGGTGGAAGATTACCATTGAGTTCCAATTTGGGACATTTTTTAAGAGAAAAATTATCAGGAGCCTTAAATCCAAAAGCTTCGGAAAAGGAACTGAAATTCTTACATCCATTACTGATAAATCAAGAAGAACGTTCACATATTCCAAAAGAAGATGAATTTTTGGTGGAACTGATTAAAAACCGCGAAGGGTATCATTTATTTATGTATCCGTTTGAAGGTCGATTAGTGCATGAAGTAATGTCCGCTTTAATTGCTTACCGAATTTCAAAACTGGCTCCTATTTCCTTTTCTATGGCGATGAATGACTATGGTTTTGAATTATTCAGCGATAAAGAAATTCCGTTAAATGAAGAAAATCTGCATAAAATTTTAACCAGAGAAAATCTGATGACCGATGTTATTTCGAGTATTAATTCTGCGGAAATGGCTCGCCGAAAATTCCGCGACATTGCGGTAATTTCTGGAATGGTGATTCAGAATTATGCAGGAAAACAACGTTCGAATAAATCTCTGCAAAGTTCTGCAGGATTGATTTTTAAAGTTTTGGAGGATTACGATCCTAATCATTTTCTTGTTCGGCAGTCTTACACTGAGGTTTTCAATGCACAATTGCAGGAGCAACGTTTAGTTGAAGCCTTTAAGCGAATCGAAAAATCAAAAATTATTTTGAAATTTGCCAATACTTTCACCCCGTTAAGCTTTCCTATTAAAGTGGATAGTTTGCGGCAAACGCTTTCCAGTGAAGGATTGGACGCGAGAATCCAGAAACTCATTCAGCAAGCGAAAAAAGTGAAATAAGCTTATGAATGGTCAATAAATTAATTGTCAATTTTAAAATCTAAATGTTTTTAAGTTAAATGAATATATCAACGAAAAATATAAAAATCCAAAACGAAATTTTCACATTAACCAATCAGCGTGCAGTTTTTTGGAAAAAAGAAAAAGCATTGATTTTGTCTGATTTACACATTGGCAAGACAGCTCATTTTCGTAAAAACGGAATCGCTTTAGCCAATCAAATTATGAAAAATGATTTGGAACGATTATCTATTTTAATAGAATACTTTCAACCTGAAAAATTTATTGTTGTCGGCGATCTACTTCATGCCGGTGACAATTCAGATGTTGATGATTTTTGTATTTGGAGAAATCAATATCCTGATTTACGATTTTATTTAATTGAAGGAAATCATGATAAAATTTCCAAAAAATTAGAATCAAAATTATGTTTAAATTTTAAAGATGAAACGCTAGAAATAGATGATTTTATTTTCATCCATGATTTTGAAAAAAATCAACCAAAATTTCAAATTACGGGTCATATTCATCCTGGATTTGTTATTAATTCTCCCGTTAAAAAAATAAAATTACCTTGTTTTGTTATTACAGATGACCAGTTATTACTTCCTGCTTTCAGTGAATTTACCGGATTGGATACGAAAAATCTCCCTAAAAAAGGAAGATTTTATGTTTTTACCGATGCTGAGATTTATGAAATTTGAGATTTATGCTAAGACTTTTTTCATCATCAGATCAGTTTGTTCATCATTTCCAAGTCTGAAAATATGTTGAGCAAATTCTATAAATCCGTTCTTTTTATAAAAATTAACCGCTCTCAAATTTTCTTCCCAAACACCTAACCAAAGATATTTTTTCTTTTCCTGCAAAGCAATTTCTAAAGCTTTATCGTATAAAAGCTGACCAATTTTTTTTCCGTGATGTGAGCTTTTTACATAAATTCTTTCAATTTCTAAAGAAGTTTCATCCTGAAGTTCGGTTTGTGCTTTTCCCGAATTAACTTTTAAATATCCTATCGGATCTTCTGCTTCATACGCAATAAAAAATTGAGAATCAGGATCGTTTAACTCATTAATAACTTTTTCCGAAGCAAAACTTTCGGTAAGGTATTGTTGAATTTGTTCTTCGGAATTATGTTCCGCAAAAGTCTCGTAAAAGGTCTCTCTTCCTATATTTTGAATGGTTTCCAAATCTTCTATGGAAGCTTTTTTTATTGTAATCGACGTCATTATTTCTTGAATTATTCTTCTAATTTAGTGATAAGATTTTTTATTTCTGTTTCAGAAAGTTCTGTTTTTGTTTTATTTTTTAAAATTTCCTTTAAAGCTAATGTGTAAGCGACTTTCAGAGCATTTTCAACTTTTACTTCTTGATCAGGAATAACCCCGATATGCTCCCAGTTTTTCCCTGAGTAAATGGAAGTAATTTTCCCTGTCGGAACCAACAAAAGATATTTATTTTGTATAAAAAAGGGATCAACAGGATTTGCCGCTCCACCCGTTTTTTCGCCAATCACTTTTGCCATTTTTCTTTCCTGTAAAAAATACGCCAAAGCTTCCCCAGCAGAGAATGTTTTTTCGCTTGTTAAGAAGTAAATATTTTTATCAAGATACTTTTTACCTAAAACTTTTGATTGTATTTTATTGTTAACTGTTTTCCCTGAATTTCGGAAAAAGGTTTGATATAAATTGGTTTTATCTTTAAAAAAATAACTACAGAAATAAACCAACATGTCATTATCTCCGCCTCCATTTTCTCTTAAATCGATGATTAACGAATTGGTATTTGACACAAAATTCATAGCAGCTTCTGCAGCTTTTTTGCTTGAATTTAATTCTGCAAATCCTTTATAATTAATGTATCCGATGTTTCCTTCCAGTCGTTCTGCTTTTTCAAAACCGAAATTTTCAAGGCTGTTATGGAAGTTATCTTGTTTTTGTTGCTCTTTTTCGTTGATCTTTTTTTGAGGTGTATATTTTTCTAAATATTTAATGAAAAAATGTTTGTCTTTCGCTACCGTTCTTAATTTTTGAGTCAGTGTTATTGTAAATTCCTTTTCATGTAAAGCATTGAAATCTTTAGATTTAATTTCACTTTGAAATAATGAATCTACACTTTGTAAAACATCTTCATTAATATAATTTTGTTTGATTTTTGCTGAAATTTCTGTTAATACTTCTGTTCGATCCGTTTGCGCAAATGTTGATGAATAGAAAACTATCAGAATCAGAAAGCTTATTTTTTTCATTGAAATGACATTTATTTTTAAGCAAAATTATTTCAAATGAAATCGTTAAAATTGTAAAAATGGAAACTCAAGTTTTTTTTCTTGATATGTATATTATTTAACGCAAAGATTTTGTTAGATACAGCTTATTTTCAAATGGCAAAGGCAAATAAAATTTGCTTCGCGAAGCTTAAAAAAACGCTTCAATAAATCAATTTGTTGATTACTCTTTGCTCACTCAAATATTTACATCTATAAAGTAAAACTTTGCGTCATAAAAATGTAAAACAAATTTTATATAAAAAACCAAATGTTTTTCTGTTCAGTATTTACATTTTCGAAAAATTTTTTAGGTTGAATTTTTGTTAAATCCTTAAAATCTTTAATGAAATGGGATTGATCATAGAACAAATTTTCATAAGAAAGCTCAGTTAAATTTTTCACGTTTTTATTCTGAATTACAGAATTTCTGAAACGCTGTATTTTTCTAAACTCTGAAGCTGGTTTTCCCAAATATTTTGTACAAATTTTATTTAAATATTGTCTTGAAATCAAATGTTTTTCTGCTATTTCTTCAATTTTTAAATCAGAATCAAAATCCTGAAAAATTTCTTCAATTTTATTTAAATCTTTTTCATTGAATTTTGAAAGCCAATAATTTTCCAGTTCTTCAATTTGAATGTTCTGATCTGTTTCGCTTAAAATAATTTTCATGAAATCTTTAAATTCAGAGGAAATAATTTCGTTTTGTAAGAGCTTACATTCATAGGAATTAAAAAAATGATAAATTCCTAATGGTTTAAAGTAAATTGTGACTTCATTAATCGATTTCGTATAATGAACTTCCACAGGTGAATTGCAACGCGAAACAAAGTCAATTACAACATTTTCTTCTTTTGACCGGTCAATTCCTATTCTATTATTTTCACGAGAAAAAGACACATTCTGACAAGCAGAAATGATGAAATAATTATCCGGAAAAGTAAGATAATCCAAGCTATCGGTATCATCCTTAAGCATAAAATAATATCCTTCAATATATTTTGCAAGGATATGATTGTGAGGCTTGTAGAAATTGACTTTCATTTTAAAAATTAAATTTTGCTAAATGTTTAAATCGCGGGAAAACAATAATAAAAACAAAATCTGAAGAAAATTCTCCAGATTTTATAAGTTTATGAAAATAAAATTTTATTAAAAGCTTCCGAAGCAAGATGAACCTGAACCGCCCAATCGTCCGCTGCATCACTTCCTGCATCATCCGAAATGTATTTCAGGCACAGAAACGGAATCTCTTCTTTCATCGCAATTAAAGCCAATGGATAAGCTTCCATATCAACAATATTATAAGCCGTTTCCGAATGATTCATTTCAAAACTGTCACCACTTCCACAAATACCTTCGGGCAGGTTTTCTTTTTGCAAACCATATTCTAAAACGGGAGGAATTCCTGAAAGCGGAGTTTCATATAAACTGAATCCCAAACCTCTTACATCCATATCCCGCTGAATGAATTTTGTACAGCAAACTACGTCTCCTTTATGAAAATTTTTACTTCCTGCCGACCCCAGATTAATAATTAATTTTGGCTTTTTTCGATGAATTTCTTTCGTTAATTCCATCGCGGCATTTACTTTTCCGATGCCTGTAATTAATTTATTTTTATCATTAAAAACCTTTCCGGCTTCTGAATCCAGGGCAAAAACAAAAAGTGTTTCTGAAATTTCAAACTGTTGTCCTTCGTTTATAATTATCATATGATTAACATTACATTTCTCATCAACATGGCTGCTGATATTTGCTTTCAAAGATAATCATTTCATCATCAATTTTATTCTTTGCAAATCAATAATCTGCTGTCTTTTTTCTCGTAAAAACTCCTTAAAATCATCATCAGAAAAGCCATTATACCAAATACAAAACCAATCCACGGATTATATTCCACTCCTTTCGTTACGATCATCCAACCGCCCAAAGTCGTTCCGAGCGTTACCCCAAGATTCCCGAATGAGGTTGCTAAACTGTTCGCAAATTCTAAAGAATCGGGAGCTGATGAGATCATATAGGTTGAAGCATTCAGAAAACTTGGCGAGTACATGAAGCCCCAAATCCCTATCACCACAATAGTTGACAATAAATTTCCATTTGAAAAGTACAATAAAACAGGAATTATCAATGTTCCGGAAAGAAAAAATGCAGTTGTTTTCGTTACATTTTTATTAAGCATTTTTCCGGCCATCCAGGTTGATAAAACACCGATAATCCCGAATACGAACAACATATAACTTACCATAGTTTCATTCATTCCTTTTGCTTTATTCAGATAATCAGCAAAATAGCTGTAGGTAGAAAACCATGCCGTAATCATGAAAAAATTGGCTGCTGTACTTAGCACAAAAGTAGGCTGAGTAAGGATTTTAAGTTGTGTTCCGTACGATTTTTTCTCTTTTACCGGCATGGAAGGAAGCGTAAAATAAATGATAACCAAAGCAATAAAACTGACAACGGTTTGAATCATGAATGAATATTCCCACGACCAAAGGCTGGAAATCCAAGTTGCAAAAGGAACTGTAGTAACCATAGCAACAGTCACTCCACTGAAAACAATGCTCATCAATTCATTTTTCTTATCATCTTCAGCATTCGAGATTGCAACGGATAAAGCGGTCGCGATATAAACGGGCTGTAAAAAAGCAGGAAGAATCCTGACCAGAATCAAAGCCCAAAATGGCGGCGAAAATGAGGATACAAAACCTGTAAAAAGAAATATCGCGATGGAGGTGAACATGATCTTTTTACGATCAAAACCTGAGGTCAATAAGGTCATGAATGGTCCTGTAAGTGCGATAATTAAAGCAAAAGCACTTAATAAATAGCCTGCTTTATCAATACTGATTTTATAGTGTTCAGCGATTTGCGGTAAAATCCCAATCACTCCAAATTCGGTGGTAATAACGGCTAAAAAGCCTAAAAAGCCAACGTATGCATATTTTTTCATGTAAAAATTCTCTTCGATTATTTTAAATTTTCTTTCGTAAATGCCGCAATTTCCTGAGCAGCCTCTTTTGCTTCTTTTAAGACAGCGCCCATGTGCATAAAGCCATGAACCATTTCTTTATAAACAACCGTCTTCACCTGAATTCCGGAAGCTTTCATCTGCTCTGCCAATTGCTGACTTTCATCCCGTAACGGATCATGTTCAGCCAATAAAACAAAAGTTGGCGGCGTATTTTTAAAATCTTTAATTAATAAGGGAACGGCTAATGGATTTTGATGATAGGAAGTGTTGTCCAGATACCAATTCCAGGCTCTTATTCCCTCTTCTTTATTGATAATCGGTCCATTTTCATAGTCTTTCCATGATGCTGTTTGAAATGTATTGTCTGCTGCGGGATAAATCAGTACCTGAAATTTCAGTTTTTCACCTAATTGAGTTGAAACTCCTGTCGCTAAAGCTCCTCCGGCACTGTCGCCAATGATTCCGATCTTATTTTTGTCTAAATGAAGTTGTTCTGCATTATTAATGATCCATTCCGTGGCCAATTGAGCATCATTAAAACCTGCAGGAAAAGGATATTCAGGAGCCAGACGATAATCAACAAAAATGACAGCAGAACCTGTTGCATTTGCCAATTGACGAACGATAGCATCATGAGTTTCAAAACTTCCGGAAATAAACCAACCGCCATGAAGATAAACGATGGCTGATGATTTTTCACTTTCAATTTCGTTAGGTCTGTAAATTCGGATAGGAATTTCGTGGTCGTTTTGAGGAATATTAAATTCTTCGATCATTCTTACCGCTTCTTTTTTTCCACCAAGCTGAACAGCCATCGTTTCATAGCCTTTTCGGCTCATATCTAAAATATCTTTACCATCAAAAACATGGATTTGCTGTAGGTTTTCAAGAATTTTGGCTATTTCTGGATTTAACTGAATTGTATTCATTTTTTTATTATTTATCGTATTGCAGGAAATCAATCCTGACAGGAGCATTATTCCGACGAGTTTTTTCATGGAGTCTTTAAAGTTTGATGCAAAATTAAATAGAAGTCTTACATTTGCACAGTACGCAGCTAATTGTATGGTACGAACAAATTTGTAAGTAATGGGAAAAAGAAAGGAAAATTCGACGAATAGCATTAATGAACAATATATTACAGAGTGCGATCTTACCTATGCCGTTTGCAAAATCGGAGGAAGATGGAAACTATTGATATTGTGTAAATTAGAATATGGAAAACTGCGTTTCAGTGAACTTCGAAAATGTATCAACGGAATTACAGAAAGAATGCTTACGCTTCAACTTCGTGAATTAGAAAAGGAAGGGCTGGTAAAAAGAACCGTTTATGCAGAAGTTCCGCCAAGAGTCCATTATGAAATGACAGAAATTGCTAATGAACTGATCCCAATATGGAAACAATTGAGCAAATGGGGAAATAAACACAGAAGTTTAGTTCAGGAAGAAAGTCTTGTTGAAGACTAAGGAAATAATGATTTTTAACCACAAAAGCATTTATACATTAATTATTTTAAGTAAACTTTTGTGGTTAAAAATTAAAAATATTATTGAGCAGCATTTACTTTTTTGCAGAATAATAAATGGGCAATTAAGGCTAAAACACCCATCGTAGCGCCTACTGTACAAACGCCCGCCCATTGTGCCTGTTGCCATGCCAAAGAGGCCGTCCAGGTTCCCAAGGATCCACCGATGAAATACGAAACCATATACACGGTGTTCAATCGGTTTACAGCATTGGATTTAATCATGAAATAATTTGTCTGATTCATAATATGGCTGGATTGTACGCCTAAATCGACAAGAACAACCCCAACAATCAGCCCCCAATAGGTTTCTCCGGCAAAATAGGTAAATGCCCAGCTTCCCAAAACGATCAGTAAAGAATAAAAAATAATTCGGTTGATATCAAAATATTTCTGAAGTTTGCCCACTTTTGCAGCAGCTAATGCTCCAACAGCTCCTGCCAATCCGAAACTGCCAACTACGGAAGCTCCCGCATTGAAAGGAGGTTTTTCCATATGAAATACCAAGGTGGTGAACAAAGCGCACATTGATCCGAAAGCCATTGCACCTCGGAAAGAAGCCAATTGTAAAACGGGCTGAGTTCTCGCTAAATTTGCTACAGAACGCATCAATTCTTTATAAGTTCCTTTAAAATTAGGATGAATTTCAGGCAACATCTTATAAACGGCAAGCCAGACAACGATCATTAATCCGGCAGCAATTCCAAACATGGCTCTCCATCCCCAAATTTCGCCTACAATTCCGCCCACGAAACGGGACAAAAGAATCCCCAGCAACAATCCTGACATTACCAGTCCTATATTTCCAGATCTTTCTTCATCCGATGAAAGTTCGGCCGCAATAGGAACAAATAACTGCGGAATAACAGAGGTCGTCCCAATCAGCAGACTGGCAACATAGAGCATCCACAATTCGGTAGCGAAAGTCATCCACAATAATGAACCAAAAACTAGCAATAAATCAATAAGAATCAGTTTTTTACGGAGAAACTTATCTCCCAAAGGTACAATCAGCAATAATCCGGCGGCATATCCCAACTGGGTTAAAACTGAAATTTTTCCTGCAGCGCTTTCGGTGATAGCTAAATCTTTAGAAATAAGTCCTAGCAAAGGCTGGTTATAATAATTATTGGCCACAACCAATCCGGAAATAATCGACATAAGCCAAATAACGGTACGTGAAATACGAGGGGTAGAATCAATCTGCATGTATACCTGAAAGTTTTAATTGAACGACGAAATTACTATAAATATTAAGATTTTCAGATTAAGTTTCATTAAATAAATCGATGGAAGATTTAGATAGTAATGTGAATTTGGATGATGAAAATAATTTGTAATTATTTTTAAATTAGTTAAAATTCTTCATTGATTACTTTTTATAGAAAGTCTTTAATTTCTTAGCTAAAAGTTTCTCCGCTCCCACAACAACCGGTCGTTTTTCGGCATCTAATGAAGCGATGGAAATTGTTGAATCAAGCTCCGGAAGGTAAATGACATCTGTTCCCAAACCACCGCCGTGATTATACGCCATCATATCTCCTACTTTTATTTTTCGGATTCCCAAACAGTAATTGATCTCAAGATTGGGTGGAACATCGGTGTATATTAGTTTTAAAATTTCAGGATTTTTAATCACTTTTCCGTTGAATAATAATTGAAAATATTTTGCCATTTCATCAACATTAGAAGCCATTCCGCCGCCGCCATACAAATCCCAGGAAGGGTTTAAATCTTTAATTTCCCAATGGTGGCCGCTCCAAAACTGATTCACCAAAGGCAAACTATTTTTCGGCTTATTTTCCAACTGAACAAACCAAGTGTTTTTCAAACCTAATTTTTTATAATCTAAAAGTTCGCGAACAGCTTTATAGAAAGGTTTTCCTGTTTTTATCTCAATAATTTCAGAAAGCACAACATAATTGATATCAGCATATCTGAAAACCGTTCCCGGTTCTCCTACTTTCGGCTGTTTTGAAGCCAAAGCAATCTGCTCATCTCTTGTCCAATTATACTTTTTATGTTCATCAATAAATTTAAAATAATCCTCCGTTACGTAATCATTGATACCCGAAGTATGAGATAAAAGATGTTTCAGATTAATTTTATCCAAATTATAACCGTTCCCAGAAAGTGCTTTGACTGTTTTTTCGCTTAGTAAATTTTTAACAGGTTCATCTATATTCAGTTTATTTTGTTCAATTAACTGAAGAATGGTTGATGAAATGTAAGGTTTTGTATTACTGGCTATCAAAAGTGGTTGTTGCGGATCGATCTTTGAAGAATTATTGTTTCCGTTGTGACCAACTGCATAGCTCCAGGAAATTTTCTGAGCTGGCGATTCTATATGAACAATCATCCCAAGCGTTTCAGGATTGACTTTATAGGCAGAATCCATGATTTTCTGAAAAGCAGCTTCCCGATTCTGAGCAAAAGAATGAAAACTAAAAACCGCCGTAGCAACAAGTGAAAATAATAAGCGCATACAATATTTACTATAATACAAAAATAAGATTTTTCATAGCTGAATAATAGTTAAAATGCTGACAATACTTGTATAAATGAAGACATTTTAATCAATTATAATGAAGAAGATACACTTTTTTAAGTTTAAAACCTGTTTAAACTAACTTTGAATTTAACCGCAAAAGAAGCAAAAGACTTTATTCGGTTTTTTAAAAGCATTTCAAAAGTCTGCAAAACAAAAATATTTGATTTCTTTTTACTTATATGCTCTTTTTTATACTTAGCTACCCAACTTAAAATAACTAGAGTGCAAAAATATTTTGGTTCTTTTGTGGTAAAAAAGTTTAAATAAGCTTTAAATAAAAGATCACTTATTTATTTTTTTAACACTTTAAAATTTTCTTTTGGTCACATATTTGAATGGTAATTAGAAATCAAAATTTTGATTTTAAATAATTTCTTACACCAAATAACTTAAAATATAATATTATGTCAACAGAAAATCTTAATCACGTTGAAGCGATTCAAAAAATTAAAGAATTATCGGAAAAAGCAAAAATCTGTATGTTTTGTACAGAGCTCGATACAATTCCGGTCAACTCGCGTCCGATGGGCTTACAGGAAACTGATGATGAAGGAAATCTTTGGTTTATCAGCAGTGAAGCCAGCAACAAAAATTTTGAAATAAAAGAAGACAAAAGAGTTCAGCTTTTCTTTATGAACAACAGCGATTCTCAATACCTTTCGGTGTATGGAGATGCCTCTATTTATAAGGATAAATCTACCATTGAAGACAAATGGTCGCCAATGGCCAATGCATGGTTTGATGGAAAAGATGACCCCAATGTTTCTATTATTCGTGTGGAACCGAAGGAAACCTATTATTGGGATACAAAAGCCGGAAAACTAGTAAGTTTATTCAGTTTTGTGGCTGCCGCGATTACCGGTAAAAAGACCGATAATTCGGATGGCGTGGAAGGAAACGCCACCGTTTAACAGCAAGTTTATTTATTATATAAGAAAAAGTCGCCTCAGCTATTGAGACGGCTTTTTCAAATTTAAATCTAGTATTTTATTGGTGAATTGTGAATTTTGCTAAAGCAAATGAATTGTTAATTCACCATTCTTTATTTCAAATATTTCTGTTTTAAAATAGCAATTTCATTCGGTCCCATTCCTATTTCAACCTGAAAGAAATTTTCTACACTTCCGTATTTTTTATTGATCGCAGCGAAGAAATTTCTGATCAGTTCCGGACGTAATTCCATTTGTTGTTTAATTTCTGCTTCACTCATTCCAGCCATTTTAGACAATCCCGAATACATATTTTTCATCGTTGGATTTTTAGCTAAATAATAGTTGGAAGCCACATAATCATTTTCAATCACATCCTGCGGAACGCCTAATATTTTTAAGAATAATGCTGAAGCCATTCCTGTTCTGTCGCGACCTCCCGTGCAATGATATAAAAGCGCTTCGTTGGGTTGCATTGTCAGTAATTTCACAAATAAAGGTCTGTATCTTTCACCGAAATAAGGCAATCCACCTTCGCCATACATATCAAAAAGGAAATTTTTATCCTTCAAAAATTTCACCATATCCTGAGCATTCGGAAGATTGTTGCTTCCCGCCGGGCATAGAAGATAGTTTGTATTTTGCGGCAATCTGTCCGGAGCTTTTTTCGCTTCTTCAATTCCCCTGAAATCTACCACCGTCGTGATTTTCTTATCCTGAAAAGTTTTTAAATCCTTATCAGAAAGCTTATCAATAGCGTCACTTCTGAAAACCTTCCCCAACATTACTTCTTTGCCGTCTGCTGTTTTATAGCCTCCCGTATCTCTGAAATTGTAGGCTCCTTCCATTTTTACCACTCTGCGAATACTGTCTTTAATTTGCGCATTTGCTGTTGCTCCAAAAGCAATAATTGCTGCTGTTAATACTAATTTTTTCATGTTTACATTTTAAAATATTTGCCAACGAACGCCCATTTGTCCTCTGCTGCCGTACCATTCATTAGAAGTGATCCTCTGTTTGTTATCACCCATATACAGTCTCAGACTTTCGTTGCTTAAGTTGTTTAATTCAATAAATAATTTCACTTTTTTGCTGATGTCATAGCTTGCGGAGAAATCGATGGTGAAATTTTTGTCAGACCAGATATAATAATCCGGACCTAAACTTTGGTTGATGGTTTCCACCGATTTTCCACGATAATTTCCGGCCAGACGAATCATCACTTTGTTGCTTTCGTAATACAGAATCGCATTGAATAAATTTCTGGATTGATTCGGAAGCGCTGTTTTATCAAAATGAATAACTCCATTTTTATCCGTTCTCGGAACTTCCACTTTTGAATCGATGAATGTATAATTAAATTCAACTCCGAAACCGTTCCAGAAGCCTGGCAAGAAATCTAGTCTTTTATTAATTCCTATTTCAAAACCGAATAATTTAGAATCCTGAAGATTTTTAGGCTGAGAAACCATATAATCTGTTCCGCCCACATTCATCATCGAAGTGTCTGAAAATACAATATCTGAGATTTTTTTGTAGAAAACTCCACCAGAAAGAATTCCGATATTATTGAAGTAATACTCTCCCATCAAATCTAAATTATGGCTGAAAGTAGGCTTCAGATCAGGATTTCCTCTTGTAATTCTCATCGGGTTTGTGGTATTATCTATCGTAGAACCCGGCGACATATCTCCGAAATTCGGTCTAATGAATGATTTTGTATAGGCAAATCTCACGCTCGCTTTTGGCGAAAAATTATAACGCAAATGCAACATCGGAAGAAAAGCGTTGTAGTTACTTTCGACCACAGACGGCGTAATGACGCTTGAGCTTCCTTCTTTGGTAGATTTTGCTCCTTTTAGTGTTAGTCTCGTCGTTTCATTTCTAAAACCTCCTACGATTTTAAATTTATCGCTGGCTTTAATTTCTGCCATTGCATAAGTTGCAAAAACCGATTCTTCACCTGTGTAAACACTTGTGGCATTGGCTTCAGCACTTGAATAATCTTTAAAACCATTTTCCTGAAGAAACGCAGGAGAAAACATCTGGAATAATTGATCCTTCGTTGGCGGATTCATCACATATTGATCAAAATTACCATTCATTCCGCCTAAAAATGCTGTTCCTTTCGGTGGTTCAGAAGTTGAAAGCTGAGAAAGATTTAACAATGATGAAGTCGTGGGAATAAAAACAGCATTGTAACCATAAGTGCTATTTCTGTCTTTTTCTCTGTATTTTGCGCCAATTTTCAATGTAATATTTGAATTAACATCATATTTTAAATTAACTCTTGCGATTTTATCCCTTTCATTATTATCCAATTTTGCAATGACCAATTGAGAAAGCAATAACTTATCTGCGCTCATTACTTCGTTCGGATTGGCTGTATCGGAGGTATAATCCATATATTCTCCGCCAATTCCGTTTGGTGAATCAAATCCCCAATAGCGTTTTCCATCATTGGAAAGATTGGTAAATCCGCCTGTTATTTTTTGTCTGAAAGTCGCTATTGGAAGCCCTTTTATTTCATTAGTTGGCGGCGTATCCAGGAAATATTTTGCCTGATAATCGCTTAACATCCAATCAATATTCAGTTTTGGAGTGATGCTGTGTTCCCCGCCTAACTCCATTCCGTATAATTCCGTTTGATAATGAGAATATCTGAAATTGTACTGATAACGATTGTTGGTATAATCTACATACGATTCGTAAACTGGACGAATATCATCAAATTTATTAAACATTCCTCTGAAATAGAACTTGTTATTGGCATTTAATTTATATTCCAGACCGCCATTCAGACCAATTGTTCGTCTCGTTCCCATATACCTTTTCATCATCACCGAGTTGATCGATTTCTTCTGAACATCATTTTCAGCACCTGTATTATACGTCACATCAAAAGCATCTGCGCCCCATTGTCTGTCCCAAATCGCACCCGATAAGATAACGCCTAATTTATTTTTGAAAAAGCGATCGCCATATACGATAGAACCGTTGTACGTCGCATTATGAGAGAAATTATTATACCCTCCTGCTCCACTTACGCTTAATGTTTTCTTTGCCGGCGCCGTTCTTGTGATGAAATTGATGCTTCCGCCAATCGCATCGCCATCCATATCAGGCGTTACCGCTTTTGAAACCTGTACAAACTGAATCAATTCAGAAGGAACAACATCCAAAACGAAAGATCTGTTTCCTAAAACGTTGGCACTAGGAAGTCGGTTTCCGTTGAATAAAGCGGAAGTCCATGCAAAAGGAGTTCCTCGCACCGTTGCCTGATCTGCTTCCCCATGATACCTTGCCACCGCAACACCCTGAACTCTCTGTACAGCTTCTGCGGCGTTTCTATCCGGAAGTTTACCAATCGCATCGGCGGCGATAACTTCCATAATCGCGTTATTATTTTTCTTGATTTCGTACGCTTTCGCCTGAGTTAGTGCATTAGGTCGCGCAATCACAACCTCCTGAATATCGCTTACCTTATCTTTTACTTTTTTGTCTTCAGGATTTATTGTGAGGTAGCCCAGATCATTCGTTCCTTCTTTAATGGTTACAGGGAAAATTTTCGTCTCATAGCCGATATATTCAACTTTTACATTAATCTCGCCTAACTTTGGAGATAATAAATTAAAATCTCCATCTAAAGACGAAACAGATTTCGCATCAGCATCTACAATCGAAATATTAGCTCCAGGAAGCGCTCCGTTTGTTTTTCCAACCACAGTTCCTTTGATGGTTTGTGCATGAATGGTTCCAAAAGAAGCCAACAGAAAAAAAGCAGATATCTGTATAATCCTCGACTTCTGATTTGAAAAACCAATAGAATTATTCATAGGAATTTTTTTTATGGTAAAATTGGGCAGATCCGCACTTCAATTCGTCCTGTGAAAAAAATCATAAATCCAAACGTGTCACTCGTTGGTTTGATACCTTCAAATAATTGATTATTAACAAATTAAACCATTTTAACTATTTATTATTTATCTATTAACCAAATATTAATTTCATTATTAAATTTTTAATAGATATATAATAAGATTGAGAAGGTATAAGTGATGGTTTTGTATTTATTTTGTATAAACCTAAGGGAAAATGCAATATATCGTTATTATTGGGGCTTTTCAGGCAATTGTTGCGCTTTGGCTTTTGCAGGTCAGAGAGAAAAAAGCCACTTCAAATTACCTTTTCATGTTTCTGCTTTCGGCGATTGCTGTGCATCTGATTATAAAGTTTGTGATCTTCAATTTTATACCTGATGAAAGTATCAGACAGCAAATGAATACGTTTATTTCTATCTGTTACGGTCCGTTGATCTATTTATACACTTTAAGCAAAACAAAAAAAAAATTTTCTCTGGCGAAAAAATGGTTTCTTTTTATTCCGCTTTTTGTATTAATGATTGCTTATTTTACGGTTTCCTGTGTTTTTATGGTTCTTAATCGGGTGGATCAAAGATTGCTTGATATTTACAATAATTTCAGTCTGTATTCTATTTTTACCGTTAATTTATATTATCCTTTAAAAGCTATTTTAATTTCTAACAAAAACAGAATCAATAATTTAGAATTATCAGAATACGACGTCATTACAAGAATTTCTTATTGTATTCTTTTTATGGAATTAATGGTAGTTGTTTCTAAAGTTTTACTTCAGATTTATCCCGAACATTTACAGATCATCAATGTTTCAATGAGATGTCTTGCCTATTTTATTTTATTGATTATCTGCTTATTAATTATTAGAAAAAGTTTCTCAACGGAAGTAAATCATTTAGAACCAATTGATTCAAATCTTGATCATCAAATTGATATTGCTAAAGAATCTTCAGTTTTAAATACCATCGATTATGAAGTAAAATTCAATGATTTATGGTTGAAAATGGATGATTCTGTACAAAAAGAAGAACTTTTCAGAAATTGTGATCTTACTTTGGATGAGCTGGCTTTGAAAACATCCATCAATAAATATCAAATCAGCGAAATGCTGAACGGTTACAAACATAAACCATTTTATCGCTACATCAACGAATATCGTATCGAATATTTCAAAAAAATGGTAGAAAAAGCCATTGAAAAGAATGAAAATATTAATTTTTTATCTTTTGCTTACGAAGCGGGTTTTAAGTCTAAATCCTCTTTTAATCGGTATTTTAAAGAAATTATCGGTAAAACTCCTTCTGAATATTATAAAGGTTTGATAAAAGAACATCAAAAGAATAGTTTTGAAAATATTTCAGAACAGAAATTTGAATTAAGCTAATTTTTTTTGATGCAAAGTTTTAATTTAGATATAACAAATATTCAAGTGAGCAAAGAAGAATCAACAAGTTGATTTGAAAAAGCGTATTATATTTCCAAGCTTCGCGAGGCAAATTCATTTGCTTTTGTATTCTAAAAATCAAAAGAAAGCCATAAAATCTTTGCGTTATAATTTTAAATAACCTCTAAAAAAGAAATAAAAAAGCAGTGAAAAATTTTCACTGCTGTTGTCAAATTACCATTTATTAAGTCCAAGTAACTTTTTCCCCAATTCCGAAAGCTCTGCAATCGGGTAATTTTTCTCTCGCTGTAAAGGATCTCCCGGAAATCCGTCACCATCCGGACAAATTCTGTCATGCCAGGAATTCAGCCTCCATTGGCGAAGCTCATCATTATCTTCATCCGCCGGAACCATTGAAATATATTGAGCAACTCTCACTTTATCGCTATTATTTGCCCGAATTCCGTGAGGTTCTGAACTGTTGAAAATCAATAAATCGCCGGCTTCCATTTTCACTTTTGTTGGTGTAAAACCTGTGGTATCAGGAATAAATCTGTTTCTATCTTCTGGCTGCGACAATTTCCAGGTATCATATTCTCTGAAAAGCTCAGGAATACATTGGAAACCACCCATGTTTTCATCCGTCTGATCTGCCAACGCCAAAACACCCTGTACATATTGAGGTTTCGTCTCGGGATCGTAATCCCAATGGATAAAACCTTTATACTCAAATCCCGGACGAATCGGGAAGTTCAGATTAGCTCTGTCGATACTTACCCAAAGATTTTCGGTTCCCCAAATATCTGCAAAAGCCTGATGAACTCTGGGCGCCTGACGGTTTTCCCATAAAATCGGAGTATTGTAAACTTCCACCATTCCGGCATTATTCAGCTCTTTCATTTTATGGGCCGTTTGAGGTGTTGTATACCAGGTTTCTTTATCATTTGCCTTTTTACCTTCGTAATCCCATAAAAATTCTGCACTTTTTGCAGCCTGCTCTTTTGAGATTGCATTTTTAATGACGATATATCCGTTTTCAATCCAGAATTTCCAGTCTTCTTCCGACAAAACTCTCAGCGGTTCGTTATTTTTTCTTTTAAAAAGCTGAGGATTATTCTTCGTTAAAGTTGAGGGATTTCCCGGGTCTGCCTGTTTCCCTCCCATCATATTCATCATTGGTGCTGTTTCTACTGTTTTTTCCATGATCTCTGTATTTTAATTTGTTAATGAAGCAAAGTTGTGCAATAAACTTTTGGGTGAATTTATCGTAAATGCTAAATTCTTGCTCTCCATTGACTTTTTTTTAGTTAATTTGTTCTTAAAATGAAAAACACACAACAAGATGAAAATTGAAAAAGAACAAATTCCTTTTGATAAAGGACAATCGTTTAAAATTCATACCCCCTGTTTCCGGAATTATTTTTTCTGGCATTATCACCCTGAAATCGAGTTGGTTTATGTGGAAGCGATCAACGGAATCAGCCATGTCGGGAAACATATTTCAGGCTTTGTGGGAAGTTATTTGGTATTAATTGGTCCCAATATTCCTCACCTTAATTTTGATTACGGAATTGAAACTGAATATAAACAAATCGTTGTTCAGCTTCATGAAAATTTCCCTGAAAATACGATCGTTTCCACTCCTGAGTTTGAAAATATTAAAAATTTGCTGGAGCGCGCCCATCTTGGGTTTTCATTTCACGGAAAAACAAAGGAAAAAGCCGTTGAAAAACTCAAAGCAATACAGGAAATGAAATCTTTCGATCGATTACTAGGATTGATTGATATTTTAAATATTCTCGCCGATTCGAATGAATTTGAACAATTAAATAATGAAGATACAAGAGTAAAATTTTTCCTGAATGATAAAGTACGAATGGGAACCGTTTATAATTATATTCATGAAAATTATGATAAAAATCCTGATGTAAATAGTGTAGCAGAGATGGTTCACCTCAGTACGTCTGCCTTTTGTCGTTATTTTAAAAAGCAGACGAATATGACGTTTACCGATTTTGTGAATCAATACAGAATCAATCAGGCAAAAACCTTGTTACTGTGCGATGTAAGCGTCGCAGAAATTGCTTACAATGTTGGTTTTGAAAGCATTTCTTACTTCAATAAACTGTTTAAAAATCTTGTGGGAGAAACGCCAACGGAGTTTAAAAAGAAGAATATGATGAACAAAAATGATGTGTAAGACTTTTAGAAAATAGACGAATAGATCATAGACTTTTATTTTACTTATCTATTCTCTATCCGTCTATCATCTTGAAGTCTGATATTGAGAGCAAGGTGTTATTCCACTTCAAAAATTGCCTGGATTTCCACAGAAGAATTCACAGGAATAGAAGATGCTCCCAGCGTTCCTCTGGCATGTTTTCCTTTCTCACCAAAAACATCCACCACCAAATCTGAAGCACTGTTCATCAATCCTGCATGATTGGTATAATCGTCTTTTGTATTGAAAATTCCTGTCAGTTGAACGCACTGCTTTACTTTACTTAAATCTCCGTTAACGGCATCGTTTAAAACCGCTAAAACATTTAACATCGTCAATTTTGTAGCATCTTTTACCTGTTGTTCATTCACATCTACACCTAATTTTCCACCGTTGAAAATTTTTCCGTCTTTTAATGCAACTTGGTTAATAAAAATAAGATTTCCTGAACGTACAAAAGGTTTGTAATTTCCCGCAGGTTTTGGAACTTGCGGCAAAACAATGTTTTTTTCTTTTAAAATTTGATTAAAATCCGCAGGTTTTTCAATTATTGCGACTTCTTTTTTTGCAAAAGTTCCTTTTAATACCAATGCTACTTTAGCGAAATTTTTTCCCTGAAGTTGAGCTAAATTTCGTTCGTCTTTTGTTGGTCTTTCAACATCTTTTAAAGAAGCCATCGTCGTTGTTCCCAACACCGTATTTCCTTGCGGAATAGATTTATTAATGCCTTCATTACCACGAATTCCATTGGAAACCAACACCATTCCGTGAACGGCTAGACTATTCCAGAAAGACTGTAATGCCAATTCTTTTCCTGCGCCGCTTCCCGCTGACATGAAAACCGTTGCAGGCATTCCTTCTAAAGAATGATTCGTCCAAAGATCAACTGTTTTAGATAAAAATTCACTCATTCCGGTACTGATATTTCCGAAATATACCGGCGAGCCGAATGCAATTCCGTCATAATAAGATAATTCATTCACATTCGCCACCGGAATATTTTTAAGTTTTTGATTTTGAGATTCTTTTACAAGCTTTACAACAGCAGTTGCCTTATTTTCGCTTTCAATTCCTTTGGCAATTTCTTTTGCCATTTCGTAGGTTCCTCCGTTATCTGAATGGATAAGAACCAATACTTTAGCTTTATTTTGTGCCATAACGTTAGTGTTATTTAATAATAAAATTAAGATAAAAAGTGGAAATAGTTTTCTCATTTCGATGAAGTATAAAATTTATTTTACAAAATTAGTAATGACGTTTTTATTAAATTTGCCAAAAATGCTATGCAAAACGACAAAGTAAAATGCGGATTAATCGAAAAAACAAACAGCCAATATATCGATATGATCGAAAAAGAGGCTTATGTTTGGTATGAAAAAAACTGGAAACATGATGATTATGAGCATTCACACAATCGTTCGCAACTTACTTTTGTAGAAGAAGGCTATCAGTATTTTCATATCGATCAGAAAATATATTTGGTTCCGCAAAATCATGTAATCTGGATTCCATCAGGAAAATCACACCGAATTACTTCGGAAGCGCAAACGGTAAATCTTATGGTTTTTCTATTTAAAACGGTTTTTGATGAAGATTTTTATCAGCAGGTTCATGTTTTTGCGGTTCCGTCAGTTTTGAAAGAAATGTTGCTGTACGCTTCAAAATGGACCCAATCTTTAATTGAAGATGAAGAACAGGATTTATTTTTTAAAGCCATTTTAAAGAGTTTGCCTAATTTCTGTAAGGAAAGCAATAATCTTGAAATTCCGGTTCCGAAAGATGAAAGATTAATTCCCGTTTGTAATGAGATCAATACGCATTTTAAATACAATTTAGATGTTGATTCTTTAGCTGAAAAAGCGCAAATGTCGGTAAGAAGTTTACAACGAATTTTTAAAAATGAGACCGGAATTACGCTTCAGAAATATCATCAATTGGTCAGAATTTTAAAAAGTATCGAACTAATTGATACGAAACAATTCACTTTAAGTCAGATAGCATATTCTGTTGGTTACCAAAGCTTATCTGCTTTCACCTCATCTTATTATGGAATCATGAAATCTAAGCCGAAGATTAATAAAAAACAAAAAGCCTGATAGATTATACCAGACTTTAATAATATTTTTGAATTACAATTTTTCTATTTTAAAAACCATAAAGAACCATTCTTAGTTTTAATTTTATCCAATTTTCCCTGAGAAAAAAGTTCATTTAAAACTTTCTCACTTTCGGATCTTTCGGTTCCCGATAATTCTGAAAATTCTCTTGCTGTTAAAGATTTATATTTTGAAAATAAGGATTCCCAGCTTTTTGGATATTCGTATTTAACAAGGTTATTATCAATCTTTTTAATAGTGCTTTCATACAAATCATAAGGCTTTGTTCCGTAGATTTTATCTTTTATTTCTCCGTTTTGAACAAAAAATAACGTAGGAAAACCTCTGACACCATATTCCCTTGCCAGCTGCAGATCTTCCTCGAATAATTGTTTTGCCTTGCCTTCAAAATCATTTTTTAATTGATCGATATTTAAATTTGCTCTTTCGGCAGCCTCTGAAATATATTCCCATTTCGCAATATTTTTCTTCTTTAAAAATAGCAATTCTCTTAATTCACGTAAAAAAACCATCGCTTTTGCTTTGTCCTGCAATTGTGCCGCTTTGAACGCAATCGATGAAGGATAAGAAGAATTCAACGGATCTTCCAACCATACATCGCCATCAATCGGCATATCATAATATTCGCTCACCTCATCCCAATGATGCGCCACATCAGAAGGTTTGCTGATTCCTCCACTGTTATAGCTCCAATCCGGAAGAAGTCCGCCCATATGATATTCAATTTCAACATCTTTTGAATATTCAAGTTTTAATTTTCTTAATTGAGGCTCAATTCCCCAACATGATGAACAAATAGGATCAGTAAAGTAAATAATTTTCACTTTCTCGCTCGCTATATCAATCGCTATATTTTCTGCATTTTCCACTTCAGGCATTTCGCACATTCCTGTTTCAACATCGCATAAAAGCGGATTGGTCGTTTTTAATTTGTCTGTCATTACTTTCTCTTTTTTTGTTTGTCCATCACAATTTTGAATGGCTGTCATCAGAACTATTAAACTGAAAATCAATTTAAATACACTCATTTTTAGATTTAAAATTCTTTAGCAAAAATAAAGCTGTAAATTAAGAAAATCACCATCAGTTTCTTTCGGGAAACTACTTTCCAGTTGGAAACCAAAGTCTGATTTTGTATTTTTGAACAAGTTTTAAAACCCATGAAAAAAGAACCCCTTTATAATTCTACCATGCTTTGCAAAGCGAGAATTAATGCCATTAAAGATGCGATGGAAATACTTTCCGGAAAATGGAAATTCCATATTCTTGGAACGTTGATGCAAGGCGGAAAGATGCGTTTTATGGATCTTATTCGCGAGGTAGATGGCATTGCCTCAAAAATGCTTTCCAAAGAGCTTCAGGATATGGAAATGAATCATCTGATTTCACGAACTGTTTTGAATACCAAACCTGTAACGGTGGAATATGAAATCACAGAATACGGAAAAACGCTGGAACCTATCATCGATGAAATTGCAAAATGGGGCATTGAATACAGAAAATCGCTCTACCAATAATTAAATCTCAAATTTGGTCAGCTCTCCATTTTTATAGCAATAAAATTCATACGCAGGATCATTCTGAAGCGTGAAAACCTTTTCCAGATGAATTTTATCGTACAAAGGTTGTAAAGAATCATATTTCTGTTTAAGACGGGAAGGCAGCTCATCCGGTTGTATTGGTCTTTCCACTTCAAAACCGTCATCGAAGGCAAATTCTATCACAAAATCGGTGTTTCGCCATGAAATAACAGATTCTGATTCGCTGCTTTGATGAGTGGTTGAAAATGAAATTTTATCCTGCTGAATAATTTTATCGGAAGTTCCTACCAAAAGCATAATTCCGGAAATTACCATCGCGCCATACCCTATTTTTTTAAACAAAAATTCACTTAAATACGGAAGGATATATTTTACGGTATATGAAGAAATAATCGTTGCCACTGCAATCGCTAATCCCAACCAAAGCGCTGGTTTTGAGTAAAGTCCCAGCGAAATATAAATAATGAGTTTAATTAAATGTAAAAACACTTCATTAATGGCTCTTGTCGCCACAATTTCTTCTTTCTTTAAGCCAAATCTTAAATAAAAACGATTAAACAGCAAACCGATTGCACCTGTAATACCTGAAATAAATCCAGCGCAAAATCCTATGATAATCAATAAAAATTTAGGATAAGGTTTTTGATCGTCGGGTTCTTTCTTTTTAGATTTAAATAATTCAGGAACATTGGCGATAAGGAAAAAGCCGACAATCAGCTGAAGGTAATTGGGATTGACAAATTTAATCAGCCAAGCTCCCAATAAAACCGCCGGAATAGAAAAAGGAACAAACCAAAAGAAAATTTGCCACTTGATATGTTTTTTGAAAACTGCAATTCGGGAAACAGAGCTCGTAAAGGTTCCTATTGTTAAGGAAAAAGGAACTACCGAACCCGGAAGCAGTAAATTTAAAATAGGGATTAAAATAAGGCTCGCACCGCCTCCGCAGATCGCGCTGATCCAAAAGGCGAAAATGGTTCCTAAGAAAAGTATGATGATATTGAATGCCATGATGTTTTATTTAAAATTTTTTCACAAACCCAATTCCTGCGTTTCCTTTTTGATAGTAAGGCATAAGCATGGTTTGAGATTTTTGTTTTTTACCGCCCAGAAGCGTGTTTATTTTAGGATAAAGCCAATAAGCAAGTTCGGTTGATAGAATTCCGAAGCCAGCGCCACCAACTACATCACCAAACCAGTGTTTGTCATTTAACATTCTGTAAATTCCTGTGAAAACAGCAAATGAATATCCTGAAATTCCAAGAAGAAAATTAGTGTCTTTATATTCCCTGAACATAAACTGTGCAGACGCAAAGGCAATGGCGGTATGCCCGGAAGGAAAAGACAGATTGTCAGACTGATCCGGTCTTTCCTCTTTCGCCATATGCTTCAACGGAACGACGATAGCTGAAGTGATTAACATGGATGTTCCGTAGATAATCGTTCGATCACGGAAATTATGTTTTCCTTCAACACCTAATGCATTCAGTCCATAAACCAAAGCTGCCGGTGCGAACTGTGTATAATTATCCAGTTTAATATGATCTGGCCGATGCTCGTTGATTTCGGTTCTTGTGGAAAAATTAAGCTCTTTAAGGCTGTTTATACTTAAACTCGCCGCTCCATATGTGATAAAAGCAGCAGGAACAATCAGTTTTTTATAATTAAACTGATGGGATTTGTCTTCCGAATGTATTGCTGCAACAACCGGTTCCTGTTGAATACTATCAACTGTCAAGCTATCTTGAGCATAATTTTTTTGAAAGCCAACAACAATCAGTGTCAAGCTTAGAAATAAACCTTTCATAAGTGAATTCTGTCTCTTTTATATTAATTACTGACACAAAATTCAGACTCAATTTTGAAGAAATTTTGAATTTTAGAAGGTGATAGTAAAAAAATGAAGATTATTTTCGAAATGATAACTTATTTTCCAGTGTTGTCGATTACAGATTTCTTTGATAATGGCCAATCCCAAACCGCTTCCATTGCTGTCTGTAGAAGATTTGGAGAAACGTTTAAAAAGGTTTTCGCCGGACAAGGAAGATTTTCCTGAATTGGAAATTTCTAACCTATTTTTGGTCAGCTTTATATGCACTTCACCACTTATCGGAGTATGACGAATGGTATTTACAAACAGATTGTTAAGAAGAGTTTCCGTTAAATTTTTATTTCCGAACACTTTCACCTCATCCTGAATATTTTGTTGAAGACTCATATCTTTCTGCTCAAAATGTTCTTTGAAAACATCAATACTTTGGCTCAACATTTCATTGAGAAAAAGATTCTCATCCTGAGCAAATTGCTGATTTTCAATTTTAGCTAATAAGAGAAGGTTTTTATTAATTCTGGAGCTTCTGGTTAACGTTTTATTCAGTTCTTCAATAATTTTATATTGCCTTTCCGTAATATCCTCATCCTGAAGAAGTAGATCCAGCTTGTTCTGAAGAATAGCCAACGGCGTCTGCAATTCATGAGAGGCATTTTCTGTGAATTCTTTCTGGGTTTTATATACCGAAATATTATGATCGATCAGTTTAGACAAAGCAAGATTAAGTTCTTCAAATTCTTTAATATCTGTTTTATCAAAAGAAATATTCGCCTGATCGTTAAGATTAAATGATTTTAATTTATTCAGCGTATCATTAAACGGCTGCCAGACTGTATTCGACAATCTTCTGTTTAAAGCCAACAAACCAACAACCATGATCAGAAATAAAAATATGGTGGTAATCGCCAGACTGATCACTGTTTCTTTAGTCTCTTCTACATTCGTCTCTATCGTGAAAAGATAAGGCTGTTTATGAATGTAAACTACCGTTTTCAGACATCTAAACCGTTCCGGCTCTTTATCATTAACATTTATTTTTCTTTCAACGGTGTATTTTTTGTCGGATTTTAACGTATTAAAAGGAATTTTCTGAATATCTGTTCCATGTTGAATTTTGTTCCAAAGGGCAATACTTTTTTCCAGTTCGATATCGGAAGAACTTAATTTATTTAATTCAAAAGCAGATTTCTCGGCAATTAATTCGTTATGTTCATCCAATTCACTCAACCAAATAGTATCAACTACCACGTAATACACGGGAATACTTACGGCAAAAACAATAAGCACATAAATAAGAAACGGTTTGGTGGTTTTGGTTAAAAGATTCTTCATATCATTAATTTGAAACCCATTTATAGCCCGTTCCGTACACTGTTTTCAAATAATTATCATATCCTGCATCGCTCAGTTTTTTCTTTAAATTTTTAATATGAGCGTATACAAAATCATGATTATCCAACATATCTGCAAAATCTCCTGAAAGATGTTCTGCCAGTGCGCTTTTAGAGATCACTTTATTTTTGTTTCCGAGAAAATATAAAAGAAGATCGAATTCTTTTTTGGTCAGAATAACAGGACTATTTTTCACCAAAACAGTCTTTGAAAGAAGATCAACTTGTAATTCATTCTGAATAATAACATTCGTGCTGCTGAATTGTTTTCTCCTGATCACGGAATAAATCCTCGCAGAAAGTTCAGATAAATGAAAAGGTTTGGTTAAATAATCATCCGCCCCGATCTGAAGTCCTCTGATTTTATCATCCAAGGCATTTTTAGCAGAAATAATAATCACCCCATCCTGTTTATTTTCTTTCTTTAGCTCTTCCAGAATCTTCATTCCGTTTCCGTCGGGCAAAGAAATATCGAGTAAAATACAGTCATAGGTAAAGCTTTTGATCTTGTCAAAAGCCTCATGAAAGGTTGTTGCAAACTCGCAAAGATAATTTTCCTCAGAAAGATATTCTGCAATGCTTTTTGCCAGCTCGGGTTCGTCTTCTATGATCAGAATTTTCATTCAGCTAATTTAAAGATTCAATTTTGAAGAAATTTTGAATTAAAATTACAGAATATTATGAAAGCTTGATTTTTTTTAATGTAAAGTTTTAATTTAAATATTCAAATGAGCAAAGATGAATCATTAAATTTTTATAATTAACTGATCCAAAAAAATAAGGCATATTGCTATGCCTTATTCTATGTTTTTAACCGTTAATAATCAATCCGCCATTGGGATGCAGCACCTGCCCTGTAATCTGCGCTGCATCGTCACTCGCGAGAAATAAAAAGCTGGTTGCTATTTCTTCCGGAGTGGCATTTCTTTCAAATGGCGGTTTATTGGGATCATCTTTTTCTTCACCAAAAGTATCTTCGGTTAGTGGCGTAGCTACAGGTCCCGGAGCCACAGCATTTACACGAATTCCTTTAGGTTTTGCCTGAAGAGCCAGTGAGCGTGTAAAAGAAACAATGGCCCCTTTTGTCGCTGAATAATCCAGCAATTCGGGATGTCCCTGATAAGCGGTGGCTGAAGTGGTATTAATGATGCTTCCGCCCTGTTTTAAATAAGGAAAAACAACTTTCGTCAGTAAAATCATTCCGATGATATTAGAATCAAAGGTTTTTCTGATGTTTTCTTCTTCCAGATTTTCAATATTGTCTGAAGGAAACTGTGTTCCCGCATTATTGATTAAAATATCAATTCCGCCAAATTGATCTGCCACTTTTTCCGCGGTTTGTTCACAAAATTCATAATCATTAATATCTCCAGCGAAAATAATACACTTTCGGCCCAACAAAAGAATTTCATTTTTTGTCTTCTCAGCGCTTTCGTCATCTTCATGATAAATAATGGCAATATCTGCTCCTTCTTTTGCAAAAAGTAAAGCGGTAGCCTTTCCTATTCCGCTGTCTGCACCGGTGATAAGAACTGATTTATTAATTAATTTTAAATTCATCGTGTTTCGTTTTATTTTACCGTTACCAGTTTACCGATCTCGCTTTTAAAACAGCCCAAAATAAATTCCGTATAATATAATTGAGCATTTAAAGCCTGCGTTTTAGGATGTAATTCTAATTTTTTAGTAAGAATAATTTCTCCTTTATACGCAAAAGAAAAATACGCAAATATTCGATACGCCGAATTTCGGATGGGTGTGCAATATCCTGTAGTGGAAATCGACCAGTCTGAATCATAAAGCTTCGCAATTTGTAATGCCATGGTCTCAGCAATATTCTCTGAAACACAGTCGCAGTCTTCTGCTTCTTTTTGATCTACATTCAGGAGTCTTACCTTTTCGGGCAGCGTGTAAGCCGTCATTCCGCCTTTATAAAAAAATGAAGCATTCGGCATTTGTGAAAAAGCCAGTTGCAGGCATCCTGAAGTTACGCTTTCCACTACCGAAATAGTTTCTCCTGTGGTGATAAGCATCTGACTGATATATTCTAGAAGGTTTTTTTGAAATTCCATAGCATTACATTTTGAAGTGATATATAAGTGTGTGTAAAGGTGTATTTTTATTAAGCATTTCTTTCTTCTTCCAGATCCCAAACTCTGTGCTGAGCAATGGCATCCATAAATTTCTTTTCCGGCTTTTGATCGTCTGAAACTACAATCGCAGGATCTTCATGCTCTTTATCCGAAACATTACTTTTATTATAAATATTTTCTGTTCCTGACCCGAAATAAATTGCCTTACAATGTTTGTAGGCTTCATTTACGAAATGCAAGGTCAAATGTTTATTTTCTGATGCTAAAAGTTCTTTTGCCGAATTTTCTCCATCTCCAATAAACAAAGCATCAAAACAAACGCTGGCGATACTCGTTAAAGAATGTTTAGGAGTAATAACAGAATCATCATCGCCTTTTACCGGAGCCAAGGTCGGAGCAATAATTTCTACCACCGCATCTTCACTTTCCAGTTTTGTTTTTAATGAATTAATCGCTTTTGCATTAAAACCGTTTCCGATGATAAACCCAATTTTTCTGCTTTTAATGGTATCTTTTACTGTCTCGGCCATACTTAAAGCCTCTGAACTTTTTGTTTTCGGTTCTCTTTCTTCACTTTGAAGATCATCCGGATTGCTATCGGCAGGCAAACTTTGATTCGGAACATCTAAAGGTTTTACCTCAACGCCAATTTTAGAAGCTACTTTTTGCGCTAAATCTTTATTGATGAAATTCAACTGTCCAACTACTCTTTCTCGGATTTCAGGAATCGTCACTTTTGATAATTCGAAAACCAAAGCTTTCTGAAGATGCGTTTTTTCTGGATTCGACTGGCTGTTATAAAACATTTTTGCCTGAGAATAATGATCAACGAAACTTTTGCTTCGCTCTCTGATTTTTGTTCCCGAAACTCTCTCCTGATGAGACGTAAAACCGCCATCTTTCATCATCGCCTGAAACGGACAACCACCGCCCATAGAATTAGGCTCATAACTTACTTTTCCTTTCACAATTTGTTGTCTCATGTGACCGTCGCGTTGGTTGTTATGAACTTCGTTTACGGATCTGTTAATAGGGATTTCATGGAAATTAGGAGAACCTAATCTTGACAACTGAGTATCGGTATAAGAAAACAATCTTCCCTGCAGCAGCGGATCATTACTGAAATCGATACCGGGAACCAAATGCCCTGGGTGAAATGCCACCTGCTCTGTTTCAGCAAAAAAGTTGTCCGGATTTTTATTTAATGTAAAACTTCCGATGATTTCAACGGGAACCAATTCTTCAGGAACCAACTTTGTAGGATCTAAAAGATCAAAATCAAACTTGTGTTCATCTTCTTCAGGAATCAACTGTACGCCAAAATCCCACTCAGGAAACGCACCGCTTTCAATAGATTCCCAAAGGTCTCTTTTATGGAAATCGGGATCTACACCAGAAATTCTCTGCGCTTCGTCCCAAGCCACGGAATGAACGCCCAATTTAGGTTTAAAATGAAACTTCACAAAGTGACTTTTCCCTTCTTCATTAATTAGTTTAAACGAATGAACGCCGAAGCCTTCCATCATTCTTAAACTTCTCGGAATCGCTCTGTCGCTCATCAGCCACATGATCATATGCATACTTTCCGGCATCAATGAAATAAAATCCCAAAAAGTATCGTGAGCAGAAGCCGCCTGCGGAATTTCGTTGTCCGGTTCAGGTTTTACGGCATGTACCAAATCCGGAAACTTCATTGCATCCTGAATAAAAAATACAGGCATATTGTTTCCTACCAGATCATAATTTCCTTCTTCGGTATAAAATTTAATGGCAAAACCTCTTACGTCTCTCGCCAGATCTGTACTTCCTTTGCTTCCTGCAACCGTTGAGAAACGAACAAAAATGGGAGTTTCTTTGCCTTTTTCAGTTAAAAATTTAGCTTTGGTGTATTTTGAAAGGCTTTTATTTAAGGTAAAAATGCCGTGAGCGCCCGAACCTCGTGCATGAACAATTCTCTCCGGAATTCTTTCATGATCGAAATGCGTAATTTTTTCTCTTAAAATAAAATCTTCCAATAAAGTTGGTCCGCGGTCTCCAACTTTCAGAGAATCCTGATTATTGTTTACTTTAAGTCCTTGATTGGTCGTGAGTTTTTGTTCTTCATTTGAAGTACTGTGCAGTTCCAGTTGTTCTAATTTCTGGTTGCTTGGTTCATTCTTTTTCATAATAAAATTGGGTAATTGGTGATTAACTGATTTTGTGAAATAATTTTTCCCGAAATGTGTTTTTTGTTGTTTTATTTCTTAAATATCTAAACTTTAATCTGTTGTCTTAAATATTTTTTGAAATAATGTAAATCCTCTTTTTCTTGAATGGAAAGATAAAACATGATTTGGTTGGGCTTTTTTATCCCAATGTTACTGAAACATTCAAAATGGGCAATCAGCGCTTTAATATTTTCAAATTCAACATCTTTTAGCATTACAAAAATTAGGTAGATGTCGTCTTTTATTTCTTTAGCATAGATCGTCGCGCCGTTTTCAAACCATTCTCCTTTGTTGATAATCTTCGTAAAGCTTTTAGACTTTAACGATCGTATTACCGTTTGATGATCCATCATATATTTGAATATCTTGGGTTGAAAAAGCCATACAGATGCACCATATGGCTTAGTAGCAAAAATGAACTACCCTTCCTGCTCTGCATCGAAATTGATGTAAGTCTCTGCAATTTCGGTTAGGTCGTAATCTGTATCTTCTTCTTCCTGAAGTGTCTTTTCCAGCAAATCGGCCACTTTGTCGTGTCCCATGGTAATAGCCAATTGGGCAAGACCGCCGTACGTTGCAATTTCGTAATGTTCTACCTTTTGTGCTGCAATAATTAAGGCTGCATCACGCGTCATAGAACCTTCTTTTGTTGTTTTGATGATTTCTTCGCCTTCTTTTATAATTCCTTTAATGGCTTCACACTCTTTTTTCTGAGGTTCCTCATCCAGTAATTTGAAAACTTTTTCAAGGCGGCTTACATGCTTTTTGGTCTGAAGCTGATGGTCTTCAAAAGCTTCTTTCAGCTCTTCCGTGGTTGCTGCTTCCTGCATTTTGTCTAAAGCGTCTATAATTGCATTTTCGGCAAAATAGATATCTTTAAGAGCGTCTATAAAGAATTTGTGCAAAGGGGCATTCTTCATTTCGTCTTTCTTTACAGTAGCATTGTCTACCTTCATTTTTTCTGCGGTAGCAGTTTCTGTTTTTGAACTTGTATTTGTGGTTGCTTGTGCTGTTTTTGTTGCCATGATTGATTTGGTGTTTAAATAAAATTTGGTAAAAGATTACCCCTTTAACTACATAAAGAGGCAATCAATGGAAAAAGAATTATGAATTATTACGTCTGCCTCCAAAGCCTGATCTGCCCGAAGATCTTCCGCCTCCATGAGAAGCCTGCCCGCCCATACGAGCGATTCTCGTACGTTCTTCTTTGCTCATAGATGCAAAACCTCTTCCTGATGAGCCTGATCCTGAATTGGAACGACGACCTGAACTGCTGTTGCTGTTTGATCTGTTACCAGAATTCGTACTTCTTGAATTTCCGCTATTATTAGAATTTGATCTTCCTGAGTTTGAGTTTGAAGATCTTGAACCGGAATTAGAATTAGATCCTGACCTTCCACTACTATTTCTGCTGCCTTTTGGTCTTCCCGGATTATCATGTCTGTGATCGTAATTATCGTTGTCTAATGAACTTCTTGAAGATCTGGAGCTTGAATTAGAGTTGGATCTGCTCGATGAGTTTGAATTTGATCTTCCTCTATTTCCGCCGCTTCCTGAAGTAAATCTTCCCTGGTTGTCTCTTTGCTGGTTTCCGTTTACGCTATTTCCTCGGCTTCGTCCTCTTCCACGACCGCTGTTGTCATCGTCGTCTTCATCATCGTAATCGCTGTCATAATCATCATCATCGTAGTTGTCGTCATCATAACTATTTTCATAGTCATCGTCGTCGTCATAATCTTCATCAAAATAATCTTCATATTCTGAGAAATCATCATCATAATCTTCTTCGTTTTGGGCATCTTTATACCCATGATCGTAACCTAGCTGATAAATTTCCTCAAGATTGGATGATGAATTCGAGTTTCCTCTCGAACTACGATTGTTTGATTTTCTAGTGTTCATAACTGTTTTGTTTTGTGTATTAATATTTAGTGATGACATCATTGCCCATGACTAGTATAGGGCAACAACATTTTGGTTTTGCTTATAAGTTTAAAATCTAAAAAATAAAGGCTTAAATCTTTCCTTAAATTGACTTATATAAAAGTCTTTGAAATAATGAATTAATATATATCAAATATAAAGGATATATTTAAAGTATCTTATGATTTGAATCACATATTAGTAGAAAATTCGTTTATTTTCTACTTTTATAGAATTATTTTCCGACATTTTTTTCAACGTTCTGATCACTGTTTCTACGCGAAGCCCTGTAAGATCGGCAATCTGCTGTCTGGTTAGCTGAACATGAAAAGAATAAAGATCTTCTGCTTGATCGAAACTTTTAAGATAATCCATCAAACCTAAAATTCTTGCGGTAGGATTGGTAGATGACAAGCTCTGCATCATCAGCAGATTAAAATACAATTGCTGCGAAAAACATGAATTTAGCTCACGATTCAGTTCCGGATTTTCATTTAAAAGTCGGAAAAAACTTTTCTTAGGTAGCTTGATAATGGTGCATGGAGTAAGCGTGATCGCATTCATCGGATAGGCTTTTTTAAGAAACAATAAAGAATCTCCGAAACTCTGCTCGTCACTGAGTATATTATGAATAAATTCTTTTCCGTTTTCATCATAATGATTCAGCTTTACCGTTCCTTTTTGTATCTGAAAATAATACAATGGCAAATCTCCGTCATGGAAAATGAATTCTTTAGCCCGATAATCTATAATTTCTGCGTCAAAAGAGTGTAAGACTTTCTCGTCAATTTTCATACAGCTTACGGTTTTCATACTATTTAATTGGTGTTTAAGTGTGGGTAAATTTGTTTAATATAATATTTTTCTGTTTTCAATTTGTACCATATTATCTTTTTCCATTTTTTTAAGAGACCGAATTACAGTTTCTACACACAACCCTGTAATACTCGCCATTTGTTGCCTCGTAAGAGGAACCTGAAATGAATATGGACTTTGCTCTTCTTCCGAGCTTTTAAGATAATCCATCAATGAAATCAATTTGTGTGTAGGATTTTGTGTACACAGATTCTGTGCCATTATGAGTTTAAAATAAAGTCTTTGTGAAATATATTCGAATAAACCTAAACATATTTCGGGATATTGCTTTAAAATATTCAGAAAAGTACACTTTGAAATTCTTAGAATATTACAAGATGTAATGGCCACAGCGTTGATAGGATAAGGTTTATCCATAAAAAGAAGAGACTCGCCGATGCTTTGCCCTTTACCCATCAGCCCTTGGATAATTTCTTTTCCCTCTTCGTTATAATTATTAAGCTTTACATCTCCGTTAATGACCTGATAATAATAATTTGGTAAATCGCCTTCGTTGAAAATACTTTCTGAAGGCCTGTAGGCTTTGATAATTGCACCCATAGAGTACAATATATCTTCATCAATAACCATAATTGTTTGTTTTTAATGTTTCTTTATAATCATCAGTCGTAAAATATCATTGGTATTTATATACATCAAAAGCCAAGCCACAATCGGTGTTTTTTAGTTAAACAACGTTAATTTTTAAATTATTTTAAATGATATTCAGTTTTAATTAAATTGTTTTTAAAATTTAATCTTTACAAATCAAAACTTATTAATTAAGAAAACAAAATTACCCGCCTCATAAAATGAATAAAAAACTATCCATTTTCAAGGTGGGTAATTCGTTAAATCTAAATGATGATTTAAAGTTCGGATTGTAACATCCTGAAATTAATTATTTTCTGGTCGTTACAGTATCCATATTTTTGGAGTTAGTAGTGCCTGTGGAAGCGCTGTCTACGGGAGCCATTACTGTTGTGGTATCTGTTGGCATAGTTTCTACCACTGTGTCAGACATTACAGTATCTGTATTTGTTGTAGTAGAAGTTGTTTCTTTTTTACAGCTTACTACTAAAAATCCCGCGACTAAAGCGAATGCTACAATAGATTTCATAATATTTATTTTTTGGTGTACTCCAAAAGTAGACAAACATTTTAATAGTATTTTATGACTTGAGTCATACTGTAGAGAAATAATCTATTTCGCAAATTTTTTCGTTCCGGCAACACAAAGGATCACCCCAACGGTAATTCCGAGCATTCCCATGCTTACCTGCTCGTGAAGAAAATAAGCAGCCAACCCCAACCCGAAAAACGGCTGTAAAAGCTGTAACTGCCCCACCGTGGCGATTCCCCCTTGCGCGAGCCCTTTGTACCAAAAGATAAAACCAATAAACATACTGAATATTGAAATATACCCTAAGCCAAACCAACCGCTAAAGCTGATTTCCTTTACATTTTGAGGAAAATAAATGAAAAACAAAGGAATCATAATGGGTAAAGCTAAGATCAACGCCCAAGAAATCACCTGCCATCCGCCTAATGTTTTTGATAATTTAGCACCTTCCGCATATCCTAAACCGCATAAAACAACTGCAGCAAACATTAAAATATCTCCCATCGGATTTGCCGAAATCCCTTGAAACACCGCAAAACCAACCACCAAAGCACTTCCTATAATCGAAAAAAGCCAGAATATAGGATGAGGCCTTTCTCCGCCACGCATCACTCCGAAAATAGCCGTCATCATCGGTAACATTCCTAAAAACACAATCGAATGAGCTGAAGTAATATATTGCACCGCTAAAGCCGACAGCAAAGGAAACCCGATCACACAACCGATAGAAACCAGTAATAATGAGAAAAACTGATCTTTTGCCGGACGTTTTTCTTTATTAATTAAAATAACAGAAAGTGCTAAAACTCCTGCAATTCCCGCTCTTGCAATCGTTACAAAAAGCGGACTCATTTCCATCACAGCTAATTTTGTTGCTGGCATTCCGCCACTGAAGATCACGACTCCGATAAAACCGTTGATCCATCCATTGATGCTTTGGTCTTTTGATATTGTATTGGCTAACATTTGAAATCTAATTTATTATTGGTTCAAAATTAAAAAGGAAAAACAAATAAACACAGTCTCAGTTTTGTATATTTGCATGAGCACAGTTTAATATGAATAAAGAATTTTTATACACAGAAATTGCTGGAGGTATTGCTTCGCAAATCAGAAACGGAGTTTTAAAATCAGGAGATAAATTACCTTCTGTACGAACGCTTTGCCAGGAACATCAAATCAGTATGAACACTGCCAAGCGTGTTTTTCTCGAACTGGAATCACAATCTTTAATCGAATCTAAACCTCAATCGGGATATTTTGTCAGCAAATTATTGTCGGTAAAACTTCCGCTTCCGGAAATCAGCCGCCCATCTTTAATTGCCAATAATGTAGAACCTGATGAACTCATCAGTAAAGTCTACGAAAATATCGGTAAAAAAGACATGACCATTTTTTCCATCGGGATTCCCTCAGGAGATCTGCTTCCTCAGGCTAAACTTAAAAAGGAGATTATCACCGCAACGAGAGAACTCAAAGAAGGCGGAACTGAATTTGAAGAACTTCAGGGCAACTTAAAACTTCGAAGAATGATCGCGGTCCGCTCGCTGACATGGGGAGGAAACTTAAGCGAAAATGATCTTGTAACCACCAATGGCGGAATGAATGCCTTATCTTTTTGCCTGATGGCTTTAGGAAAACCCGGTGACACGATTGCGATTGAAAGCCCTTGTTATCCAGGAATTTTACAGCTGGCGAATGGTTTAGGCTTGAAAGTTTTAGAATTGCCCACGCACCCCATTACCGGAATTGAAATTGATGCATTGAAAAAAGTAATTCCCAAAATAGATCTGTGTCTTTTAATTCCGAATTACAATGCACCGTTGGGAAGTTTAATGTCGGATGAAAATAAAAAGGAAGTCGTAAAACTGTTATCTGAAAACAATATTCCATTGATTGAAGATGACGTATATGGAGATCTTTATTTTGGTTCAAATCGTCCTAAATGCTGCAAATCTTTTGATAAGGAAGGAAACGTTCTCTATTGCAGTTCGATTTCCAAAACACTGGCTCCGGGATATCGTGTGGGCTGGATCGCACCCGGAAAATACAAAGATAAAATCCTGAAAATGAAGTTACTTCATGCTACCTCATCGATCACCATCGTTAATGAAGCGGTTGCCAATTTTTTAAAATCCGGAAAATATGAAAAACATCTGCATCAGCTCCGCAGAACATTGCAGAATAATTATCAGAATTACGCACAGACCATTGCTGAACATTTTCCTGACGGTACAAAAACCAGCCGTCCACAGGGCGGACTTTCACTTTGGTTGGAATTTGATAAGAAAATTAAAACCAATGAATTGTACGATTTAGCGATCAAGCAAAATATCAGCATTGCGCCGGGAAGAATGTTTACGCTTCAGGAGCAGTTTAATCATTGTATGCGCCTTTGCATTGGACTTCCGTGGAATGAAAATACAGAATCAAGCTTAATAAAAGTCGGAAAACTCGCAAAATTGATTCAATAAAAAAGGCTAATCAGCAGATTGCTCACTAGCCTTGAATATTTTTAAGCTATTTATTATCCGTAACGAAATTTTTTCGCGCCAGTTCTTTTCTCACGCGACTAAGACTTTCAGGCGTGATTCCTAAATAAGAAGCAATCATCCATTGTGGAACTCTCAGCAACAAATCAGGGTACATTTTAATAAATTTCATATACCGTTCTTCGGCGGTTTCACCTAATAAAGAGTTGATTCTGTCCTGAAGACTTTTAATATGCTTCTGCACCAAAATATCACTTTTTTCAAGGCTGTTGGGGAATTCTCCAACCAATTTGCTAATGAAATCGGGATGCAGCAGAAGGACTTCAGAATCTTCAACCGCTTCTATATAATAAATTGATTTTTCGTTGAAATACAGACTGCTTCGGTCGGAGGTCAGCCAGCTTTCAGGAGCAAACTGAATAATATGTTCTTTCCCGTTTTTATCGATAGAATACATTTTCAGCAATCCTTTTTCCACGAAATAAATATGTCTGCAAACCTCGCCATATTGCAGAAGGAACTGGTTTTTAGAGACTTTTTTTACTTCGTAGTGCAGACTGCACATGTTCACTTTTTCTAAGGGAACATTTAATACTTTTGCCAGATAATTATTAATATTTTTCATGTGTTTACAGAAGCTGACTTAGAGATATATCCTGATGAGAAGCATTGTTAACTGCTTTTCCATTTTCTATGACGATAAATTGAGGGCTTTCATGACGAATTCCCAGGTCTTCAGCAATTTTATTAGACAAAGGTCTGTGAGCCAACAGATCAAGATAATATAATTCTACTTTTTCATCTTGGTTTTCGACTTCTTTTTCAAAATTTCTCAAGACTGTTTTGCTGATAAAACAACTTGTAGAATGTTTGAAAATTCCGATTTTGTGAGTATTAGAATTTTCAATCGCCGCTTTTAAATCTGCTTCATCTTCTATCTTTTTCCAGAAAGACTTCTGTTCCGAAGCCTCACTTTTTCCGCCAAATATTTTATCAAAAAAACTCATACGTTAAACTGTTTTAAATGATGATCGAGGTGTTTGTACTCCAAAAATCCCCAATCTTTCTCTTTCATTTCTCCGAAAAGCCGATGACTACTTGGTAAATTATCTTTTTGATACACTTCCCAGTATTCATCCAGCGTCTTTAACAGGTTTTTTCTGCCTTCATCGAAATTACATTCAAAATTAACGATTAGTTTTTGAAAAGTTGGCATATTTCGGGGAATTCCGTTATTGAAAATCTGCATTTCTTTTTTAGTTAAAATTCCGATGGCTTTAAAAAAGGGATTAATCTCCGGAATTTCAATTTTCTGAAGCGGAATTTGCAACACCAAATGGCAATGGCAAAGCATTTGAGAAACATCCATAGTTCCCCATTTTCGTTGAGAATTTTCGCTAAGATTTGAAATTCTCTCTATAATTTCGTTAAAGTAAATCCGATTGTGAAGACTTTTCTTTACCAACCTTTTTCATTCTTAAGATTATTGATATGCGCAAAATGATGATTACAGTGCCAAACATACATCGCCAGGCAGTTTCTTAGATCATAATCTACGTTTTGCTCCGGATGATGAAAAGTTCTCAAAAACTGCTCATAAGAAAGCTGTTTCAATAAAGCCGTCCATCTTTGGTGAGTTCCTTTCAGCATTCTTAAAGCAGGTTTTATCGGCATTGAAAGACTGTCTGGAAGCTCTGCCCATTTTGCCTCATCGTAAGGTTTAATATTTGGATTATCCTCTGTTAAAGCCAATTTAAAACGGGTAAAACTATTGATATGGCTGTCTGCCAAGTGATTCACAAGCTATCTCACGGTCCAGCCGCCTTCTCGATAGGGAGTATCTAGCTGCTCGTCGGACCAATCAGCGATAACAAGTTTTATTCTTTTAGGAAAATCTTCGATTACCTTAATATAATCTGATATATCTGTATCGCTAATATGTTCGGGTTGCTGAAACTGACCGATCGGAAATTTCTTTTGTTCTAAGTTGCTCATTTCTGTTAATCTTATTACTTTAAAAGGTAAATTTATTATTTTAAATTTCAATTATTGAAAATTTTCGTTGATAGGTTTTAACTGTTTAAAACTATTGATTACTTGCCATTTATTTAAACTTAAATTATAACCTTTACTATTATGTTGAGATTCCTACGGAATGACAAACTCTGTCGAAGTTTTTTAAATAAAAAAGCCTCAATTATAAAATTGAAGCTCTATATTTTAATTAATAACCGTGCAAATTAACATCCTCAGTCCTCTGCAAAGTCACCTTTTTCCCCATTTTCTTCTGAATCACTCTGAAATGCTGCAATTCATCATCTGTTAGAATGTTTATTGCGGTTCCTTTTTCATTCGCACGCCCCGTTCTACCGATTCTGTGAATATAATCTAACGGCGATCTCGGCAATTCGTAATTAATGACATAAGGCAAAGATTCAATATGAATACCCCGACCAATCAAGTCTGTTGCCACCAAAATCTGAGCTCCGCTTGATTTAAATTCTTCCAGATTATTTCTTCTTGCACCCTGCGATTTCTGACTGTGAATCGCAACCGCTTTAATTTTATTCTTCTTTAATTTTTCAACCAAATTATCCGCAGATCTTGTAGAAGAGACAAATATCAAAGCTTTTTCAATATTTTTTTCTTTAATTAAATATCTCAAAAACGGACCTTTATTTTCCGGAGAAACGTGGTAAGCCAGTTGTTCAATATTATCAATTTCAACTTCCTCTCTTTTGATCTCGATCATGACAGGATTGATTGATAAACGTTCTTTCATTTCTGAAACTTTGTCATTTAAAGTTGCCGAAAATAAAGTCGTTTGTTTAGCGACAGGCATCATGGCAAAAAGTTTATTCATTTCTTCACCAAAACCTAATTGAAACATTTTATCTGCTTCATCAATCACCAAATGTTTGATTCTTGAGATGCTTACTGCTTTATGTTCAATCAAATCCAACAAACGGCCCGGCGTTGCGATAATAACTTCTACTCCAAACATTCCTTTCATCTGCGGATTGATGGAAACTCCGCCATAAACCGCCATGGTACGGATTTCACGCTTTAAAGTATCTGTAAAAGCTCTGAAAACCTCATCGATCTGAATCGCCAATTCTCTTGTAGGAACCAATATCAAAACTTCTACATTACGATCTTTTTTAACTTCAGCATTTTGCAGTTTCTCTAAAATAGGCATGACGAAGCAAGCCGTTTTTCCGGAACCTGTCTGTGCAATTCCCATCAGGTCTTTGCCCTGCAAAATAACAGGAACTGCCTGCTCCTGAATAGGAAATGGCTTCAGATAACCTAATTTATTGACTGATCGAATGATATTGTGTGATAATCCTAAAGATTCAAATGACATAAAAAAACTTATTTCCTGCAAAGGTAAGCTATTGGCAGCTCTTTACCGATTGAAACCGACTTCTGTTGCAATTATTTTTAGCTCTTATTTTAATTTTTATTAATAAAATGCCGATTTGTCCGATAAATAAAAGTTGGAAAGTTTTTTGAGCAGTAGATTTTTGTAAATTTATCAAAAAAATTCAAGGATTATAAATATGAAAAAAGCATTAATAATAGTCGATGTACAGAATGATTTTTGTGAAGGAGGCGCGCTAGCCGTTCCGGGAGCAAATGAAGTGATTCCTTACATCAATCTTCTGATGGAGGAAAATGAATATGATCAAATTGTTTTAACCCAAGACTGGCATCCCGCTAATCATAAAAGTTTTGCCAGCAATAATGGCAGGAAGGTTGGCGAAAGCATTATCCTGAATGGTGTCCCTCAGTTTATGTGGCCGGATCACTGTATTCAGGATACTTTTGGAGCAGATTTCCATAAAGATTTAAATAAAGATAAAGTAACGCATATCGTTCAAAAGGGAAAAAACACTGAAATTGATGCGTACAGCGGTTTTCAGGACAATAATCATTTTATGAAAACAGGGTTGGATGATTTTTTAAAATATCACGAAATTCAATTGGTTGAAATCGTAGGTTTAGCGATGGATTATTGTGTGAAATTCACCTGTACGGATGCGGTTGCTAACGGATATGTAACCTGTCTTCACTTCAACGGAACACGCGCGGTAAACGTAAAACCTGATAATGGCAGAGATGCGATCTATGAAATGATCCAGAAAGGGGTTACTGTTTTGGGCTAACCATCTCACTAATCAGCGATTTTTTTATCAATATAAAAAAGGCTTTGATAGTTATACTTCAAAGCCTTTTTTATACCGTTTGCAAAGATTTTTTTTATAAGTCAATTCTTTTTCCTAAGATTTTAAGTGTTCTTTCTATCCCGTCCATAACGGCAACATTAGGGAGTACCCCCCAATCTTCAAACCCAAAATACCGGAAGAGTTTTATACTCGGTTCATTGTGAAGAAATATAAAGCCCAGCAGAGTTTTTACTCCAAATTTTCCGGCGTGCTCTATACAATACTCTAAGGTTTTTTTACCATACCCTTTTCTCCGGAAATTTTCATCCATATAGATGCTGATTTCTACCGTACCGTCATAAGCCGGGCGACCATAAAAAGAGGTAAAACTGACCCATCCTATCTTATTTTTTTCAGAATCTTCGATCATCCAAAGTGGTCTTTTTTCGGGATTATGATCATTAAACCATTGTTTTCTGCTTTCAACAGATACTGCTTCGGTATCTGCTGTCACCATTCGCGATTCTATGGTGGAATTATAAATTTCAACGATTTTCTTCAAATCCCCGGGTTCTGCATTCCTGAATATAAGTTCTTCCATTTATTATCAAAGCCTATTTCTGCAAAGATACATGAAGATTTTCTTTCTCTGGCAATGGATTCTTCTTCTTCTTCATTTTCCTGAAGCTCCTTCAAAGCACGATCCAAACTTCTCACTGTAATTCCCAGATAAGCAGCCATATCTTCCTTCGAAATCTCCATTTCCTTGGATTTTACCTCTAAAAGCTGAGACAAGGTATGCTCTGTGGTGTGCAGCTGCTGGTAAGATGCTCTGCTTGATGTATTAACAATACGTTCTGCAAAGACATCCAACAGTAAATTATTAAGAGTGAGATCATTTTGGATCAGAGATCTAAAATAAGGAATCCTCATAGAATATACAGTGACCTCGGTAATGGCCTCAATACTGCAAAGGCATGAAACATTCTTTAACATTTCAATTTCACCAATAATCTCTCCTTTTCCCAAAAATTCCACAATATATTCCTTATCATTTTCTTCAACGAAAAAGCACTTGGTGATACCACTCTTTACGAGCATTATTCTTGTTGAAACCTCATTTTGTGTCAGGATCTTTTCTCCTTTTTCATAAGATCTCATGATGATATCGTTTTTATGTTCCTGATGAACATAAAGCGTTTCTAAATAATCTAAAAATGTTTGATTGGTTCTTAACATATTTTTTTTGGACCAATGTCCTTTCTGGTTAGTATTTTTTATGAATTTTGCCGGCAGAAAATTACAAAAACTAAAGTGAACAGAATATGAACAATTCAATAACAACCATTGCTTTTGATACAGATGACACACTCTGGATCAATGAGCCCTATTTTCAGGAAGCGGAGTCGTCATGTTGAAGACTTCCGTGAAAACTATTTACCGTAACAAGTTGTCTCCCAGAAGTTGCCTAACCACGGAAATAAAGAATCTTTCTCTATTTGGATATTGGGCAATAAGGGATCAAGCCAAAAACTTGGGGAGAAAATAGATCAACTTTCTATCTTTTTTTATCAGTGGAGCAGTTTTTTCTCAATTATAAAAAGACAGGTAAAACTTTAGCGATCGATAGCCCCAAAAAAACTCATTCTTATTGAACGAGTTTTACAGTTTATTTCTTTAAACATTTCTCCAAGAACTGATCCTGTTCCCAAAGCAAATGCAGAATATTTTCTTTAGCGGAATATCCGTGAGCTTCTTTTGGTAAAAGTACCATTTTCACAGGAGCTCCAAGATTTTTCAATGCCTGGAAGTATCTTTCCGTCTGTAGTGTAAATGTTCCCGGGTTATTGTCGGCATCACCGTGAACCAATAACATTGGAGTTTTCATTTTATCTGCATTCATAAACGGAGACATCGTGTTATAGATTTCCGGAACATCCCAGTAATTTCTCTGCTCACTTTGAAATCCGAAAGGCGTCAACGTTCTGTTATAAGCACCACTTCTTGCAATTCCGCAGGCATAATCTTTAGAGTGCGTTAAAAGGTTAGCCGTCATAAATGCACCATACGAGTGACCTCCTACCGCAACTTTGGTTCTGTCAATATAGCCTAGCTGATCCACCGCATCAATGGCCGCCCTTCCGTTGGCAACCAATTGCGTAATAAAAGTATCATTTGGTTCCGTTTTTCCTTCTCCGATAATTGGGAAAGAAGCATCATCAAGGACGGCATATCCTTTCGTAGTCCAGTACACAAAAGATCCGTAATATGGGAAGGTAAAGTCGTTCGGGTTCTGGGTATTCTGTCCGGCTGTATTTTTATCTTTATACTCCGTTGGATACGCCCAGATCAGCAAAGGTAATTTTTCCGTTTTTGCTTTTCTATCATAGTTTGCCGGAAGATAGAGAGTTCCTGTTAAGGTAACTCCGTCATTCCTTTTATATGTGATGACCTCTTTGTATACATCTTTAATACTTTCAAAAGGATTGGCAAAATGGGTTACCGCTTCTGCTTTATTTGATTTAATATTTTTCTTGAAATAGTTTGGATACTGACTTGCCGATTGTTGTGTCGTTAAAATCTCTCCTTTTGAAGGATTTAGAATATCAATAATTTCTTCCTTCATATTCTTTACGTTTGAAGTATACAACCGCTTTTTCTTCAACGTCTTCATATCTATTTCATCGATGAAAGGATGCTGACCATCTTTTGTGAAACCATCCCCAATAAGGTAGGATTTACCGTCTTTAATATCCACAACGTATCTTCCGTAGTGATTTTTAGTGGTATTAAAATTCCCTGGATCACTGTAAACGTCCTGATAATTTCTATCGTCAATGATCTTAGATTCTCCGTTATTAAGATCTACCAGGAAAGATTTTACATTCCTTGTATCATACCAGCTTTCTGAAACAATTGCATAATGATCGTTCGTCCAGCTAACATCCTCATATCTCTGCTTTGTCTTAAAGAATGATTTCGGAGCATTATCGAAAGGGGCTTCCCAAGTAAAGATTTCATCTCTGAAATCAGCCGTTTTAGACTGATCTCCCCCATCCAAAGCTTCAGCATATACCAGTGTTGCAGGCATATCACTTCTCCATCCCAAATCTCTTTTCCCCTGTCTTACAGACGAAAAACCCTTCGGCATAATTTCGTTAAGCGGAACTTCATTCACCACTTTCACTATGCTTCCCTTAGCATCATAAACAGTCGTCGTCATCGGGAACCTATACAAAGGAACAATGTATGAAAACGGTTTCTTAATCGTTGTTGCCATCAGATAATTTCCATCTGGAGAAAAGTTTACTCCTGAGTAAAGATCTTTATCTTTTACTTTGGTTAAACCTCCGTTAAAATCAACTTTATAAATATCAGAAGACGTAAGAATTTCAAAATTCTTTTCATCCTGAGGATTTTTTAATAAATCCTGATAGGTTCTGTTTTGAGATACTTTTCCGTCAGCCGTCGAAACAATGGGGCCTGTAGGTAAATCTTTGCTTGCATCAATCAGAGACTCTCTGTTTTGAGGAAGTGTTTTAACTAAAAAACTTTGAGAATCTTTCGCCCAGACATAGGGAACCCCCAAATTGGCATTCAGATTATCCGCTGTTACTTTTTTTGCCGTAGCCGTTTCCAGATCCACGATCCAAAGCTCAACTCCTTTACCTGTAGTATGAGTAAAAGCCAGTTTTTTCTCATCCGGAGAGAATGAAGTATAGGTGATTTTAGGATTTACAGGCAGGTTTTTTACCTGAACTTCATTTTTGTCACTTATTTTTCTAATCTTCAGATTATTAAGATAAGTGACCGTGCTTGAAATATTGGTTACCGGATTGATCCTTAGTCCTCCTAATTTCATTTCCTGCTGGCTAAGGTCTTCCAACGTTTTATAGGTGGGACGGTATGTAAACACAATCCAGTCTTTTTTACTGTTCATCAGAACACTTGGAGGTCTTTCATAATCCGCCAATTTCAGAATTTCGGCAGATGGTTTTTGGTAGGCAATATTTTCCTGGGCTTCATAAAAATTAAGAAACGCAAGAAGGCAAATAGTCAGCTTTATCTTCATAATATTTCATTTTTTTTACGAAAATAAGCATTTTCAATCCATAAAAAAAGAGACCGTTTGTAACAGTCTCTTTTGTACGTTTATATTTTTATTCCTTACCAATCGTTAGCTCTTTTACGTTTTTCGATCATATCATCTACAGAAAATTTCCCTGCTCCGAAAGTCATTAGCAATACATAAACAGACAGGTAGATTAAACTTAATTCTCTCTTTTCAAAAGGATCTGCTCCATGTACAACAAACCCGGCAATGACCATAGTAAAGATTAGAAAGCCAAGAGCAAATCTTGAGAACAATCCTAAAATAAGAAATATGGAACAAACAAATTCACCAAAAACAGCGAGAATCAATGTAATTTTAGGACCTAAACCCATGAAATCGAAAAATTGAATTTCCCCCGGATTAAACAGCATCTGCAATTTTGCAAACCCATGTGAAATCATCGCAAACCCGATAAATAATCTTACAATAAATAAAATGATATCTATATAAACCGGGCTGGATTTTGAATTTGAATAGTTCATTTCTTGTATAATTTAAATTTAAAGATAATAAAAATCTTTTAATACAACGATGAATATTGACTTTTTAGTCTACCTATATCCGAAATTCTTTAAATCTCTGTCGTTTTTTCGCCAGTCTTTTTTTACTTTTACAAATAAGTTTAAGTGAATTTTTTTCGCAAAAAACTTTTCCAGATCGATCCGTGATTCTGTTCCTACTTTTTTAATCGCTTCTCCTTTATGACCTATCAAAATACCTTTTTGAGTGTCTCTTTCCACATAAATAATAGAATCAATGAAAATTATGCCTTCTTTCTCTTTAAATTGTTCTGTAACAACTTCTACCGAATACGGAATTTCTTTATCATAATTTAAAAGAATTTTCTCACGAATGGCTTCATTGACGAAAAATCTCTCGGGCTTATCCGTATACATATCTTTGTCATAATAAGCCGGGCTTTCCGGCAATAGAGATTTCAATTTAGGTAAAATAATCTCGGTATTGAATGCGTTCAGCGCAGATATTGGAAGTATTTCGGCCTTGGGAATCCTGTTATGCCAGTCATTGACTAATTTTTCAAGTCCTTCCTGGTTTGTCTGATCCACTTTATTTAACAATAATAAAACCGGTACCGGAATTTTATTCAGCTTATCAATTAAAAACTCTGAAGGCTCCGCTTTGTCTGTGACATCCACAATGAAAAGAAAAACATCTGCATCCTGCAAAGAATCCTTCACAAAATCCATCATTTTTTCCTGCAGACCGTACTTTGGATCCAGTACTCCCGGCGTATCTGAAAACACAATCTGAAGGTCTTCTTCATTATAAATTCCAAAAATTCTATGTCTTGTTGTTTGTGCTTTCTGGGTTACAATCGCCAGCTTCTCTCCCATTAATTGGTTCAGAAGTGTAGATTTTCCCGCATTTGGCTTTCCAACTATATTTACAAATCCTGCTTTATGCATAAAAATTATTTTACGAGCTGCAAAGTTACTAAAACAAAATCGGTCTTTCCTTCTTAAACAGAAAAGTTATCAAGAAAGATGAATATACCAAGGTGAGTAACCCTCTGATTTACGAATCCCGATAAGGATCCTCAAGCAGGACAGAGTGGTGTAAATATAAAAAGCCGGAAAAACTCCGGCTCCTGTTCATATAGTTTTAAGTTTTAATTACACCGTTTCCAAAACGTGGTCTACCAATACTCTCCATCCGAATGAATCTTCAGAAAGATTAGTCTGCAAATCTACTAGGTCATTTTTAAGGATCACTGCGTAGCTTTCCTCGTCAGAAAGTTTAGGCAACTCCAGTTTTTCACCGTTATGGCCTAAAGCCTGAAACACTGTTGTTACCACAGCCGTTCCTACTCCCCAAACTTCTTTCAAAGCACCGCTTTTCTGTGCCTCTACCACATCAGCTACCTTAATAGGCTCTACTTTCACTTCAATACCTCTTTTCTTAGCCAATTGAATGAAGCTGTCTCTTGTAACACCGTCAAGGATTTTTTCAGAAGTAGGTGGCGTAAAGATTGTATCGTTGATTCTTACAAATACATTCATTGTACCACTTTCCTCGAAATACTCGTGAGTAGCATCATCAGTCCAGATAATCTGCTCATAGCCCTCTTCAATAGCCAACTGAGTCGGGTAGAAAGACGCCGCATAGTTTCCGGCTGCTTTTGCAGAACCTACACCACCGCTTGCCGCTCTTGAGTAATGGTCAGAAATCTTTACAGATACCGGTTCTGTGTAATACATCTTTGCAGGTGTTGCTACAATAGCAAACATGTATTTTTCAGATACCCTGGCTTTCAACGCTTCTTCTGTAGCGAAGATCAATGGTCTGATATATAAAGACATCCCCTCTCCCTGAGGAATCCAGTCTCTGTCAATATCCACCAATGCTTTTAAACCTTCCAAAAACATTTCTTCCGTCACTTCAGGCATCGCAAGACGCTTTGCAGACTTATTGATACGTTCAAAATTCTTTTCAGGCCTGAAAAGGAAAACCTGCCCGTCTTTGTCTTTATAGGCTTTCATACCCTCAAAACAAGCTTGTCCGTAGTTTACCCCCATCATAGCAGGAGTAAAAGGGATAGGACCATAAGGAACTAATTTCACATCACCCCACTTTCCATTTTCATACTCACAGATCACCATATGATCAATAAAAGTATTTCCAAATGAAAAATTGTTTGGGTCGAATGTAGAAATTCTGGAGTTTTCAGTTTTTTGAATTATCATTTCTAAAATTTTTTATGATGTTCCACAAATTTAACATAATTTTCTAAATATAAAAATTTTGAAGTAAATTTGTAAAAAAATAGCTTGAAAAGAGAAATAAAAACCACAAACGACGGCAGTAAAACACTATTTATCAGTGATTTAAATGAAAACTACCATTCCCATCACGGGGCTCTACAGGAAGCTGAACACGTGTTTATCAAAAATGGACTAAATTCAATAAATGATTACGAAATCAACATTTTAGAGCTGGGTTTTGGAACAGGTTTAAATGTTTTAGTGACAATTAATGAACATTTAAAAACTGACAAAAATCATGTCATTAACTATTTTACCCTCGAAAAATATCCGATAAATGAATCCGAAATGAACAATTTGGCCTATTTTGAGCATTTTGATCATCCTGAATTTAAAAATATTTATCAAAAAATTCATCTGGCAGATTGGGAAAAGTCAGTAGAAATTGTTAATAATTTCAGCATTAAAAAGATAAAATGTGACTTTTTTGACCTAAACAAGATAGATTTACCTAAAATCAACCTTGTTTATTTCGATTGTTTTGGTGCCCGCGTACAGCCAGATCTTTGGGAAAAGCCTTTATTCGAGATGGTTTCCGACAAAATGGCAGTTAATGGATTATTAACAACCTATTCATCAAAAGGAAGCGTCAGAAGAATCCTTCAGGAACTGAATTTCAAAGTGGAAAAGAAGCAGGGACCTCCGGGAAAAAGGGAAATGATTAATGCGGTGAAATTATAAAATGGAAGCTAACAAATGGCTGACGTAGGCTTCGCTACTAACCACTGATAGTTTGGGAGACTTTCAATTTATGTCCTTAATATAATGCTATACATATATAAGGACACGAATCGTAAAAAAATTAATGATAAAAAGCTGCTAGAAGTAAAACTTCCTGTTTCAGACCTCCCTCATCCAGCAAAAAATTCCTACATTAGCTTTGCAAATTATAATATATGATAGATAAGATAAACATCAGAGTCTATGCTTGTGCAGTAAAAGATCGAAAAGTGCTTACACTATTTGAAGAATATGCAGGAGAAGCTTTAATGAAATTTCCCGGAGGCGGCTTAGAATTCGGAGAAGGACTTCTGGAATGCTTGCATCGGGAATTCGATGAGGAACTGAATGTAAAAATACATATTGTGGAACATCTTTATACGCAGGATCATTTTCTGGTTTCAAGGTTCAAAGAAAACGAACAGCTGCTCACCGTATATTATCTTGTTAATATTGTCAATGAAGGTGATTTTCTGATTTTAGATCCTTGCATCGAAAATACAGAATGGATTGAGATTGACAGACCTGATAATCCTTTCGTACTTCCTGTAGACAAGATAGTTTTCGATAAATTAAAAGAAAAATTCCTGTAAAATATACAGGAATTTTGTTTTTTATGACCAACTCTTATCTTGATACTCTAAATTGATTGGCTCCCGGATAAGGCTGCAGATATCCTGAATTCCAGTTCGATTGTAAAAGTGATTCCAGAAATTCGTCGGTTCTGTTTTTATGAGGATTATATTCATCTTTAAGATTAATATCCGCCATTTTTCCTTTTAAATTCCACCAAAAAGCACTAAATCCACCTCTCAGCTCACGAATAATTTCATAGACATTTTTTCCTGTAGCCCTGTTCATCAATTTGGCAAATACCTGTCCTTCAGTCGTAGTAAGATCTCTTAATTGCTTTTCATATTGCTCCGCAAGCATATTCTGTCTTTCACGAACATATTTTCTTTTTGCCTTGCTGTCGAGATCCGTCATATCTTTCTGAATATCCCGATACTGCTGCAAAGCAGTTACAAAAAGAGGATATACCCTGTACAGCTTTTTATTAAGGAAATAATAATAGTTTCTGTCCAGTTGATTATTAAACTTAGGTCTGTTTACCAGAACAAGCTCGTCCATGACAACAACAGTTTCCCCGTTAATATCATACACCCTCATTTTTTGCCTTTCATCATAATAATACTTTTTACCAAATTCATCCACTTTCAAAAGCTCGGGAGGATATTGGCTCAACGGTTTGGCAATCACCGAATCTGTCTGACCAAAGATACTGACTCCAAAAAAGAACAAAAAAAGACAAACAATCTTAGTAAAATTCATTATTTTTACACGTATTAGAACAAAAATTGAACGCAAAAATCATTCCTTTTTATGAAATTTGAAAAGAAATCTTTAAAATTTTTAGAAAAATATCTGAATACCTCCTCTCCTACAGGTTATGAGCATAAGGGACAAGAAGTCTGGATGGATTATATCAGACCCTATGTCGATAAAATTGAGGTAGATCATTATGGAACCTGCTACGGAATTATTAATCCTGAAGCGGAATTTAAAGTCGTAATCGAAGCTCACGCCGATGAAATATCATGGTATGTTAATTATATCACAGATGACGGATTGATCTACGTAATTAGAAACGGAGGTTCCGATCAAACCATTGCTCCTTCAAAAGTAGTTCATATTCACGGTGAAAAAGGGATCGTAAAAGGTGTTTTCGGATGGCCGGCCATTCATACAAGAGGTAATCAGAATGAGCCGACTCCTAAGATTGAAAATATTTTCATTGATTGTGGAGCAACATCAAAAAAGGAAGTGGAAGAACTGGGCATCTATGTTGGCTGCATGATCACCTATCCTGACGAATTCTTTGAAATGAACGACAGATATTTCGTTTGCCGAGCCTTAGACAACAGAATCGGAGGTTTTATGATCGCTGAAGTAGCGAGATTATTAAAGGAGAACAAGAAATCACTTCCATTCGGATTATATATTATCAATTCTGTTCAGGAAGAGGTAGGTCTTTATGGAGCGGATATGATTGCAGACACTATCAAACCCAACATCGCTATTGTCACAGATGTAACCCACGACACCACCACGCCGATGATTGAAAAGAAGAAAGAAGGTGATCAGAAATGTGGTGACGGACCGGTTGTTTTCTTTGCACCTAGCATTCATCACACTATCAGAGAGTTAATCATTGATACAGCTAAAAAGAAAGAAATCCCTTTCCAGAGAGCAGCAGCCAGCAGAGCGACAGGAACGGATACTGATGCTTTCGCACACTCTAACGGCGGCGTTCCGAGTGCCTTAATTTCCCTTCCTTTGCGGTATATGCATACCACCGTTGAAATGGTTTCTAAAGAAGACGTAGGAAATGTAATTAAACTAATTTACGAAACCCTTCAGAGGATAAAGCCGGAAATGAAGTTAAAATATCATTAGGATGAAAAGCTTCTTTAATTATTTAATCCGAAAACCAACCGTCATATCAATTTTAAGTATCTTATTTTTAATCGTTTACAAGCAGTTTAGCCCTCCAAAAAGTGGCTCTGCCTACAATATGATTCTTGAAACACTTATTATTGTAAGTATTGTGCCCCTAGGATTATATATGTTAGACAGGCTTTTAGTTACTAAAATCAACCATATTAAATTAGCAATTACAGAAGCTGTTATATTGGGAAGTTTCTTCACTTATTACTTTCTTGTTGTTAATCCTTTTTAAGACAGAAATTCTGGTAAAATATAAAAGTAAAAATGAAAACGAAGCTTATTGCACCTTCCCTTTTATCCGCAGACTTTGGGAATCTGCAAAGAGACATTGAAATGCTGAACAATTCTCAGGCCGACTGGCTCCATGTGGATGTAATGGACGGAAGATTTGTTCCGAACATTTCATTTGGATTTCCCGTCATGAAAACTGTACAGCAACACGCTAAAAAATTTGTTGATGTACATTTGATGATTGTAGAACCGGAAAAATATGTTGAAGAATTTATCGATCATGGTGCAGATCTGGTTTCCGTTCATTATGAAGCCTGCACGCATCTTCACCGAACGATCCATTTAATTCAGAGCAAAGGAGCAAAAGCCGGCGTTGTTCTGAATCCTTCCACTCCAGTACTCCTGTTGGAAGATATAATTGCAGATGTTGATTTAGTATTATTAATGAGTGTAAATCCAGGATTCGGAGGACAGAAATTCATTGAAAATACTTATAAAAAAATTGCCGAAACTAAAGATTTGATCTTAAGCAACAATTCCACTGCTCTGATTGAAGTTGATGGCGGGGTAAATATTGACAATGCAGCAAAATTATTTGAAGCGGGAGCAGATGTTTTGGTAGCGGGAAATGCTGTTTTCTCGTCGGAAAACCCTGAAAGGACCATCGAACTCTTGAAAATTTAGTTCATATCCGACCATTCTATCATAGTCGAATAAAATCCATGAAAATTTAGTTTTCGTGGATTTTTAATTGAGGGGTGCACCTTATCGCCAGGAATGCACGATTTTTTTTATTTCCCGCAGATCTTCCTTTATGCTGCTGATATTTTTTTTGCTTAACCTTTTCGGTCTTTTATAAGTAGAACGGCTTGGGGAGCCTTAAAAAAACTCAGAGAACATTGTGTTCAAATAACAAAAGTATACGACAAGTAGAACGACGTTGCGAACGGAAAACCAGCAGTATCATTTAAAAATATCCTGACGAACTTAGCGTTAGAAATAATGATTTGCCACGAATGCACCAATAGTGTCTCTGTTGGTTTTTCGCAAAGCCGCAAAGATTTTTTTAATGCTTTATGTTTTTAAGGCGCAAGGATTTTATCAAAGATAAAATTGAGGACTGCATATAACGGCGACGAATTCACGAATTTTATACTCTTTTCTTTCTGAACTTATCTTAATAAACCCTGGAGGGGTTATATATCAGTAGCGTCGGGTGAAGCCCGACGAACAAGTATTTAATGATGCTATAACACCGTAGGGGTTGAATAATGTAAAGAAAATTTCAAAGATAAAATGGTATTATTTCCCACAGATGGCTCAGATTTAGAACTCTTCAGTAGAAAATCTTAGATTTTCAAAAACTTAAGTGTACTTCTATCCAGTTTAATTTTAAGCTTTACTTATCTAAAGTGTTAAAAAGCTTTTGTGACTTTTGACTCCGTCTAATCTTCGATTTGTGGTTAAATTTTTGCCACAGATTGAACTGATACCGTCTCTGTTGGTTTTTCGCAAAGCTGCAAAGGTATTTTTAATACTCTATGTTTTTAGTACGCAAAGATTTTAATTGGGAATACATAAGAAACTGTTTTTGCCATGCATACAGTAATCGTATTGCTTTCATCTCCAGTTTTTCAATGGATACATCAATAGCTGCAACCAAAGGATACCATAAAAGTTTGAATATAAAAGAGGCTGTCCTAAAAGTCAAACATCCCTTTTGAGAATTTAATATTTGCATAGACCTTCTCTATAGGGGTACGAAGAAAATCGACAAAAAAAAGAGGCTGCCAAAACTTTTTGGACAGCCTCTTAATATTCAAAACTTTAGAAATTACAGTAACAAAGTTAATGGACTTTCTAAATATGTTTTTAAAGTCTGTAAGAACTGAGCACCAGTAGCACCGTCTACCACTCTGTGATCACAAGCTAATGAAAGCTTCATGATATTTCCAACCACGATTTGTCCGTTTTTCACAACAGGCTTCTCAATAATTGCTCCTACTGAAAGGATTGCAGCGTTTGGTTGGTTAATGATACTTGTAAACGTTTCAATTCCGAACATACCCAAGTTTGAGATGGAGAAGGTAGAACCTTCCATTTCATTAGCTTTAAGGCCTTTGTTCTTAGCTCTTCCAGCCATATCTTTTACAGCAGCTGAAATCTGAGTATACGTCATTTGGTCTGTATTCTTAAGAACCGGCACAACCAATCCGTCAGGAATGGCAACCGCTACCCCGATATTGATGTTTCCTCTGTGAATGATCTTATCCCCTGCCCAGCTTGAATTTACCTGCGGGTGTTTTCTCAAGGCAACAGCAGTTGCTTTAATGATCATATCATTGAAAGAAATTTTAGTATCCGGTAAAGAATTGATTTCTTTTCTAGCCTCGATTGCTTTATCCATGTTAATTTCAACCATCAGATAATAGTGAGGCGCAGAGAATTTACTTTCAGAAAGACGCTTAGCGATAATATTTCTTACCTGTGAGTTCTGAGATTCTGTATCCTCACCCTGAACGAAGCTTAACGCAACCTGAGCAGCACCACTTGCAGCCGGAGCTGAAGACGCTGGTTTCGCAGATGGCTGATAATTTTCAATATCTTTTTTAACAATTCTTCCATTTTCTCCTGAACCTTGTACAGCATTGATATCAACCCCTTTGTCCTGAGCCATTTTCTTAGCTAACGGAGAAATGGCAACTCTGTCTGAAGATGATGCATTAGCAACCGGAGCAGCTTTTTCTTCTGTTTTAGCCTCCGTTTTTTGTTCAGCAGGCTTTTCTGATGAAGCAGCAGCCGGTTTTGCAGCACCTACACCAGAAACATCTGTTCCTGCAGGGCCGATAATCGCCAATACTGAATCCACGGGAGCAGCACCTCCTTCTTCAACACCTTGTTTTAATAATACTCCATTGAATTCAGATTCAAAATCCTGAACCGCTTTATCTGTTTCGATCTCAGCAAGAAGATCTCCTTCTTTTACTGTATCTCCTACATTTTTGTGCCATTTAGCCACTTTACCTTCTGTCATTGTATCAGAAAGTCTTGGCATAGTAATAACTTCTACTCCTGCAGGAACTTCAGTAGAAGCTTCCTGAGCAGCAGCAGCTTCTGCTTTAGGCTCTTCTTTTTTATCTTCAGAAGTACTGGGAGCGGCAGCCCCACCTGTTAATCCTGAAATATCTTCTCCTTCTTTACCAATAATCGCTAAAACTGAATCTACAACCGCTGCATTCCCCTCTTCTACACCTACGTACAAGAGAGTACCTTCAACTTCAGATTCAAAGTCCTGAACCGCTTTATCCGTTTCAATTTCAGCTAAAATGTCTCCTTCTTTTACCTTGTCTCCTACTTTTTTATGCCATTTAGCCACTTTTCCTTCCGTCATTGTATCGGAAAGACGTGGCATTGTAATAACTTCTGCCATAATTTAATATGTATTAATTTGTTAATGTGGATGATGTGATGATAAGAAAAGTGAAAGATTATGGTAACCTATCATATCATCGTATCAGCAAATTATTTTTTAGTTTTCTAATTTATCTAAGAATGGATAGTCTTCCTGAGCATAAACATACTCATAAACCTTATCTGCATCAGGGTATGGAGAATTTTCCATAAATTCTACGCACTCTTCAACAAAATCTCTTGATTTATTTTCTGTAGCTTCCAATTCCTCTTCTGTAGCCCATCCGTTTGATAAAATTCTTTGTTTGATCAATTCAATTGGGTCATCATTTTTGTGGATTGCCACTTCTTCCTTAGATCTGTATGGCTCAGCATCCGACATAGAGTGACCTCTGTAACGGTATGTTCTAGCCTCGATGAAAGTTGGCCCGTCTCCTCTTCTAGCTCTTTCGATCGCTTCATAAGCAGCTTCAGCCACTTTTTCAGGATCCATAGCATCTACGGCAAGACAAGGCATTTCGTACCCAAGTCCTAGTTTATAGATATCTTCGTGGTTAGCTGTTCTCTTTACAGAAGTTCCCATAGCGTACTGGTTGTTTTCTACAACGAAAACTACTGGAAGCTTCCAGTTCATCGCCATGTTAAACGTTTCATGTAATGACCCCTGTCTCGCAGCTCCATCACCGAAGTAACAGATATTTACTGCTTTTCTGTCAAAAAACTTATCTGCGAAAGCAATACCAGCCCCCAAAGGAATCTGACCTCCTACGATACCATGACCTCCGTAAAAACGGTGCTCCTTGCTGAAAATGTGCATAGATCCACCCATACCTCCTGACGTACCTGTAGCCTTGCCACAAAGTTCTGCCATGATTCTTTTAGGATCTACTCCCATTGCCATTGGGTGAATGTGGCATCGGTAAGCAGTAATCATACTGTCTTTAGTTAAATCCATTGCATGCGCGAAACCAGCAGGTATAGCCTCCTGACCGTTATACAAATGTAAAAAACCTCTGATTTTTTGCTTTAGATAAAGAGAACGGCATTTGTCTTCAAACCTTCTCCACATTGTCATATCTTCATACCACTTCAGGTATACCTCTTTAGAAAATTCTTTCATGTGTTGAGCTCTTGCTTATTTATTATGAAATAGTAGAGCAAAATTATAAAAAAAACTTTGTTTTTATTGTATACCTAGCCATTGTTTTTTTAGTTATAATGTTATATTTACATCATCAAACTTAAATATGGAAGAAAAAAGGCCTTCAGTAGTAGATAAAATTTCAAAAATCATTTCAGATTTTTTCAATCCTTTGGTTTCTTTGTTTATATTTTTCTTGTATACAAGTCTTAGAAATTCATCATTTCACAATTCTCTCACCTATTTCCTTCCTATTTTATTAATGATTATTATCCCGGTAATTATTTGGTTGGTGTGGAATGTAAAAACCGGAAGATACACCAATATGGATGTTTCTAATCGGGTTCAAAGAAAAACACTGTATATCTTTATAGGAATTTGTGTTATTGCTTACATTGGCTATAATTATTTTAAAAACGGACTGATTGATCTAGTCATGTTATTTATTTTAATACTTCTTTTAGCGTTACAGATCAGTAATTATTTCATCAAAAGCTCCATGCATACAGCATTTAATGTTTTTGTTGCAGCCTTATTTTTTTCATTAAATACAACATTCGGATTTCTTTGGCTAGGCATCGCTGCTTTAGTAGGAATTACAAGAATAATTTTAAAGAGACACACCCCGAAAGAAGTATTTATGGGCGCTGCAATTGCTTTTATGGTATCTTTTCTTTACCTTTATTGCAATATACAGTTTCAACATTAAGAATTTAACATGAAAATAAATCATCTAACAGCGGCGGAAGAAAACTTAATGAAATTGCTTTGGAAGTTGGACTCCTTTTATTTAAAGGACGTTATGGAGCAACATCCGGAGCCGAAACCGCACCAGAATACCGTTTCCACCTATGTAAAAATATTGGTTGAAAAAGGGTATTTATCAACTGAAAAACAAGGAAGAATCTTCAAATATTCTGTGGTTGTACCTTTTGACGATTATAAAAAATTTTTGATTAAGGAACTTTCCCATCATTTTTTCAACGATTCAGGAAAAGAGATCTTGGAATTTTTATTTAATGAAAAAATGATTTCTCAGGATGATCTTAAAGCATATTTTGATCTTAAAATAGAAATAAAACCTACCAAATTAAAAGAACCTGAGTTTGAATACGCCAATGAAATCTTAAATCCTAAAAAAGATAAAAAGAAGGAAAAAGATAAAGAAAAAAAGAAAAAGAAGAAAAAAGATTTGAAATAAAAAAACGCATTACTTTTTGTAATGCGTTTTTTAGTTATATATTACCTCCCTGTTCCTGAGCTCCAAATAGGTGAAGAATTCTGATAAATTACCAAATTTCCATCATTTTGAACATATAATTTTGTATCTCCTCTTCTTGATGAATTTGAGCTCCAGACTGCTTTATTGTAAGAATCATAAACCACTAAATTTCCATCATCTTGAAATTCTGCTCTACTCGCCTTATTAGTTGTTCCGGTTGACCAAATGGCTTCTCCATTATTCCTTGATAAAACTAAGTTACCATCATTTTGAAATACTAAATAGAAATTACCATTAGAGGAATAAACTTTATTATTTCTTCTAAATTCATATCCTGGATTTACACTACCACTTCTCCCTCTAAACCCCCAGCCATTTCCATTATTACCGTTTTGACTATTATTCCGATTGGTATTGGAAGCCCATAACGGATTATTTCTATTATAAATCACAAGATTACCATCATTCTGTATCGCCAATCTATCGGCATTTCTTCCACCAGTATTCGATGAAAATGCTACACCATTTCTATTAGTATAAACTACTAAATTACCATCATCTTGAAAAACTGCCTTCGCTCCTCTATTTGTAGTTTTTGAATCCCAAATTGATTTTCCTTGCCTGTTATAAAAAACTAAATTACCATCATTCTGAAAAATCAGGTAAGATCTTTTATCATCAGCCCAATATTTTCTATTTTGAGCAATATTTTGCCCTCTATAAATACTTTGCGCATTTAGAAAAAGCCCACAAGACATAATAAAAGCGGTAAATATATATTTTCTCATTTTAATAAATTTTTACATATAGAAAAAGTTTTCTAAAAGTATGCCAAAACAGGTACCACAAAACGATTATTTATTAATCAAATGATTTCGAGCACAATTATATTTTTCACACTGCTAACAAAAAAAAGAAGCTGCAAAAATTCACAGCTTCTTATTCAATAAAAAGCGATCTCAAAAAGACCGCTTATATTTTTTACCAACGTTTTCCTCCGCCGTTGTTTCCGCCACGGTTTCCACCACCATAACTTCCACCTCCGTTTCCGCCTCTGTTGTTTCCATAACCACCACCTCTGTTGTTATCGAAACTTCTTCTTGGCTTCTCTTCTCTTGGCTTAGCCTCAGATACGTTAAGTGTTTTTCCGTTAAATTCTTTCTGGTTAAGAGCTTCGATAGCTTGTGCTCCTTCTTCATCACCCATCTCAACAAAACCAAATCCTCTTGAGCGACCAGTTTCTCTGTCTAATACTATTTTAGCAGATGCTACATCGCCAAATTCTGCAAATAAATCGTGCAACTCATATTCTTTTGTTGCGTAATTGATGTTTGAAACAAAAATGTTCATTTTAAAAATAAATTAAATAATTAATAATAATTTGGTATATAAAAGAAAAGCAACATAAATTAATGAACAAATATTGATTCCAAATATAAACAGCTGCAAGATACAATTATTAATTTCAAATCAAAACATTTTTGAAAATTATTTCAATATAATTTTCAGCTTATTTTTTATTTGGTTAAATAGTATTAATTTATCACTAAATATTTATGAATATTTGTTAAAAAATCAATATTTAGCATATAATTATAATAATCTGGGGCTCGAAGCCTCTATTTTCATACCGTCAGATTTCACTATTAACTCTTAATTATTTTAAGTTCAAGAGAAACCGAAGGTCGTTTTTCTGCTCTTTATTGACGAAATTTTATGGTGCAGGCAATAATGATTGAGAAAATAAATCGTCTTCTTTTAAGAACTAAATATAAATCCTTTGATAAAGCCGGTTTTTAAAGCTAAATTTGCATCAGAAAAATTCAAATATGAACTATCATACAAGAAAATGGGTTAAACCCGAGGATTTAAATCCCAATCAATCACTTTTTGGAGGAAGATTATTACAATGGATCGATGAAGAAGCAGCTTTATATGCCGTGATTCAGCTTGAAAATAAAAAAGTGGTAACTAAATTTATTTCAGAGATCAACTTTGTAAGTTCAGCAAAACAAGGCGACATTATCGAAATCGGAATTGAAGTGACAAAATTCGGTTCCACATCGCTTACTTTGGCTTGTGAAGTACGAAATAAGATGACCCATCAGACTATTATTACGGTCGACAGAATTGTAATGGTAAATCTTGATCAGGACGGAAATCCGGCTGCCCATGGGAAAACACAAGTAGAATTTGTGAAAGACCGATTAAGCAACAAAGATTCGATATGAAAATCTTTATAAAAAATATGGTCTGTGGCAGATGTATTTCTGCTGTTGAAAATATTTTTAATGATATTAATATTAAGGTTAAAAATATTAATCTTGGTGAAGTTGAAACAGCGTCAGAAATTTCAGAAACGAACTTGCAAGCATTAGAAAAATACTTACAAAAGACGGGTTTTGAAAGAATAAAAGACTCTGCTCATCAACTGATCGAGAAAATTAAAAACCTGATTATTGTAAAAATCAGCGAATTGGATATTGATGAAAACTTTCTTTTATCAGAATTTTTAACGTCAAAACTTCACAAAGACTACAGTTCGCTTTCCAAAACATTTTCACAAAACGAAAACATTACTTTAGAGCAGTTTTTCATCCTTCAAAAAATTGAAAAGGTAAAAGAGCTGCTTCTTTATAATGAATTTACTTTAACAGAAATTGCAGGAAAACTGGGCTACAAAAGCGTTCAGCATTTATCTTCCCAGTTCAGAAACAGCACAGGCTTCACCCCTACTGAGTTTAAAAAATTGAAAATCCACAACAGAAAACCACTTGACCAAGTTTAGTTGAGTTTGAGTGTCGGAGGGTGTTAGCGTTTGAGTTTTTTGAGTTTAAGATCTCGCGGCTTTGGCAGATTTTTTTTAAATTTAAATAGTAAAGGTATGCGCAAAGATCTGCGCGATCTGTTAAATCTATGAGAGAAATTTAACACACTCTCCTACACTCAAACTCTAATACCCTACACCCCAACTGACAGAATTCTGTAAACATATTCCTTATATTTATAACACGTTTCCATTTGCATTTTGGAAATTTGTAGAGTAAATTAAAAGGATCATGGAAAAACAATATAAAATCCTCGGAATGACCTGTTCCGGTTGTCAGAAAAAGATTTCTGAAAAACTGAACAGCATCGAAGATATAAAAGCGGATGTTAATTTAGAAAACAACACCGCAACCATTTCTTCCGAGCAAGAATTTGAATTAAGTACTTTAAATAAAGCTTTAGAAGAAATCGGAAATTATAAATTAGAAGATCCGAATAATCCCGAAAAAGCTTTCATCAAGCCACAAGACAGGGTTTCGCCTTCTTCGGTTTATTATTGTCCGATGGAATGTGAAGGTGATAAAGTGTATTTTCAACAAGGAAAAAGATGTCCTACCTGTAATATGTTTTTGGTTCCGATTGAGGAAAAATTAGCCAAAGATCCTAACTTTAAACCTACTTTTTCCAAAACAAATCTTCCGGAAAATTTTAAAGATAATATTGGAAAATATTACTGTCCGATGTTTTGTGAAAGCGATAAAGTTTACGACGGCAATGTGGGTTGCCCCGTTTGTCATATGCATTTAGAGGAAATAACCGAAGGTTTGGTTAAAAATGCAGAATCTCATTCACACAATCATTCTCATGATTACAGTCATCATCATCATCATGAAGCTCCAAAAGTGACGGATGAAATGGCAGGGAAATATTACTGCCCGATGTATTGTGAAGGCGACAAAGTGTACGACACCAATGTCGGATGCCCAGTTTGCGGAATGGATTTGGTGAAATATCCTGAGAAGAAAGTCGCAAAATACACCTGCCCAATGCATCCGGAAATTATTCAGGATGAACCGGGCGATTGTCCGATTTGTGGGATGGATTTAGTCAGAATGCCTGACAAGGACGATGAAGAGGACGAAACATACAATATTTTAAAGAAAAAATTCTTCATTTCTTTAGGTTTTACCATTCCAGTTTTCATTCTTTCGATGGGCGGAATGTTTATTAACTTTCCTTTTTCGCATCAGATTCAGGGAATTTTTGAATTGATTTTAACACTTCCTGTTTTATTTTATTCAGGGTGGTTTTTGATGAAAAGAGGCTGGATTTCCTTCAAAACATGGAACTTAAACATGTTCAGTCTAATTGTTTTAGGAGTTGCTGCCGCTTTCATTTTCAGCATTGTTGCTTTGGCTTTTCCAGATATTATTCCGCATGAAATTCGCGGTCATAATCATGAAATCCCATTATATTTTGAAGCCGTTTGCGTGATTTTAACGTTGGTTATTTTAGGTCAGTTGATGGAAGCTGCGGCGCATAAAAAAACAGGTAATGCTATTCGTGAACTGATGAATTTATCGCCTGATGAAGCTAATCTTATCATTAACGGCGAAGAAAAAAAAGTATTGCTTTCTCAGGTGAAAATCGGTGATTTATTAAAAGTAAAACCCGGTGAAAAAATTCCTGTTGACGGAAAAATCATGGAAGGGAATTCCTATGTTGATGAAAGTATGATTACAGGTGAGCCCATTCCGGTGGAAAAAAGTATTGACGATAAAGTTTCTTCCGGAACCATCAATGGAAATCAGGTTTTCATTATGAAAGCTGAAAAAGTTGGCGATGAAACCTTGCTTTCTCAAATCATAAAAATGGTAAACGAAGCCAGCCGAAGCAAAGCGCCGATTCAGAAACTAACAGATAAAGTGGCAAAAGTTTTTGTTCCGACTGTCATTTTAATTGCGGTTCTTACTTTTATTTTATGGCAGTTTTTCGGTCCCGAAGGTCAAAAAACATTATTTGCATTTATCAATGCTGTTGCAGTTTTAATTGTTGCTTGTCCGTGTGCTTTAGGTTTGGCAACACCGATGTCTTTGATGGTCGGAATTGGTAAAGGAGCAAAAAATGGTATTTTAATTAAAAATGCTGAAGCTCTCGAACAAATGAACAAAGTAAATGTTCTGATCACCGATAAAACAGGAACTTTAACAGAAGGAAAACCGTCTTTAGAACATATTGAAACGATTAATAGTGACCAAAATTCAATTCTGAAATTAGCCTATTCTTTAAATCAAAATTCCGAACATCCGTTGTCGAATGCGGTGATTAAAAAAGCAAAAGACGAGAAGATTTCTGCAGAAAAAGTTGAGCAATTTGAAAATATTTCTGGAAAAGGGATAAAAGGAAATATTCATGGAAAAACTATTTATCTTGGAAACGAAAGCTTACTGACTTCAAATCAAATTACCATTCCAGAAAATTTAAAACAAAAGGCGATTAAAATTCAAGAAAAAGCACATACGATTTCTTATGTTGCTCAGGAAAATGAAGTGTTGGGATTCATTAGTTTTACGGATAAAATTAAGGAAAGTTCTAAAAAAGCAGTTCAGCAATTGTTAAGCGAAGGCATCGATGTGATCATGATGACTGGTGATAATGAACATACCGCAAAAGCCGTGGCAGACGAATTGGGAATCAAGCATTTTAAAGCCAATTGTCATCCTGAGGATAAATTAAATGAAGTTAAAAAACTGCAACAACAAGGAAAAATCGTAGCAATGACCGGCGACGGAATCAACGACTCTCCTGCCCTTGCGCAAGCCAATATCGGAATCGCGATGGGAACAGGAACCGATGTTGCTATTGAAAGTGCCGAAATCACTTTATTAAAAGGCGATATTTTAGGCGTTGCGAAAGCGAAGTTACTAAGCGAAAAGCTTCTGAAAAATATAAAGGAAAATCTGTTTTTTGCTTTTATTTATAATGTATTGGGCGTTCCGATTGCAGCTGGATTATTATATCCTTTCTTCGGAATTCTTTTATCACCAATGATTGCGGCTGCAGCGATGAGTTGTAGTTCTTTATCTGTGATTTTAAATTCTTTACGACTCAATTCTGTCGATTTAAATGTGAAAAATTAAATATAAAAAATTCCCCGAAAGATAATTTTCGGGGAATTTTTTTAATATGCTCTTGCTATTACAAAAGCTTTAATAATTCTTCTGCAACCTTCTCTGAAGAAGCAGGATTTTGTCCGGTCACCAATGTTCCGTCTACTACAGCATAAGGATTCCAGTCCGCGATTTTACTATAATTTCCACCATTATTTTTCAGCATATCTTCCACCAAAAAAGGAACAATATCCGTCAATTGAACAGCATCTTCTTCTGTATTGGTAAACCCGGTTACATTTTTACCTTTCACCAAATACTCTCCATTGATTTTCACATCTTTTAGAACACCCGGAGCGTGACATACAAATCCAACAGGTTTATCACTCGTATAAAAATCTACGATTAACTGTTGAGAAAACTGATCTTCTGCCAAATCCCATAGCGGCCCGTGACCTCCGGGATAAAATACAGCATCGTAATCTTTACTGTCAATGCTGGAAAGCACAAGTGTATTTTCTAATTTATTCTTCAAAACGGCATCATTATCCATTCTTCGCGTAGCATCTGTCTGAGAAGCCGGATCTTCACTTTTAGGATCGATAGGCGGCAGACCTCCTTTTGGAGAAGCAATCGTAATTTCTACGCCTTTGTCTGATAAAGCATAATAAGGAGCGGCAAGTTCTTCCGTCCAAAATCCTGTTTTTAATCCTGTATTTCCTAATTCGTCGTGGCTCGTAAGCACAAATAAAACTTTTTTGTTCATTTTACTATTTTTATTAATTAATAGTACAAAGTTGGTGCTATTCGTGAATTTAAAACAGGACAAAAGTCACATATTTTCTGTGATGAATGTCACAATTTGTTTGAAATTCTGCTTAAAGTTTCTCTTGAAACGCCCAAATACGAAGCAATAATAGTTTTAGAAATTCTCTGCAGAAGCTGCGGATACTGATGGGAAAACTGCTCAAACCGTTCTTTAGCATTTGTGGTAAGCAATGATAAAATTCTTTGCTGCAATGCGACATAGCCAAAACTATTCTTTAATCTGAAAAAATGCTCTATTTTATGATTTTCAGCACATATTTTTTCTAAATTTTCTTTTGAAATATAAACCAATTCCACATCTTCCAGACAATCAATCGTCATTACAGACGGCATATTATTGTAAAATGAATTAAAATCTGAAACCCACCAATTCTCCATCGCAAACTGAGCAATATGTTCTTTACCTTCCTGATCGATGAAAGAAGCTTTCAATAAACCTTTGATAACAAAATAAATATGGGTTACCTGTTCATTTTCCTGTATTAGATATTGATGTTTTTTAAGCTTTTTAAACTTGAAAAAAGAATTTACATATTCAAATTCTTCATCGGTTAGAGGTACTATTTCCTCAAAATGTTTTCGCAGTTCTGCACTCATCAGGATCTGAATATTTTCTAATGTATCAAATATACGAATCAAACTACTTTAGATGAAGTAAAGAAATTAAAATTTTAAAATAAAAGTTCTTTACAAATCAATATCATAAATTGAAATTTTGATTTTTTTTAACATTTTATTAAAGGTATTTTTACCGATTTTCAATCATAAAACATTTATGTAAAATCACAATCATTTTTAGAGTAAAAACTACTCAAAATAAAGTTATTAAAATATCCTTAAAAAGTGAAAACTGATGAAAATATGGCACATAATTTGCTCAAAATTCGGTGGGAAATTTAACATATTTTAACAACACAAATTCCTTTCAAATTTTATGAGAAAAACTTTTGCGGGAAAGTCTAGAAACAAGACTTTTCTGGGGATGATTGCATTGATGAGTGCAACTTCAATTATACTTAACGGTTGTAACCGACAAATCGACAAAAAAGATTCAGAAAGCCTGATTTCAAATAATTATCCCGACGCAAAAATTGTCCCCAAAGTTGATGATGAAAGTGTAGTTACTGATAAAAGAGTGATTTACCTGACATTTGATGACGGCCCAAACCAGGGAACAGAAAACCTTCTCAAAATCCTTAATAAAAGAAATGTTGTTGCCACTGCTTTTGTAGTCGGGCAGCACGCGTATGGCAGCAAAAAGCAAAAAGATGATATGGAACTTTTAAAGAAAGATCCGCTTATCGAACTTGCTAATCACAGCTTTACCCACGCGCACAACAAATACAGTGATTTTTACAAAAATTATGAAGCTGTTGTCCGAGATTTTGATGCAGCAAGAGACAGCTTAAAATTGTATAATAAAATTGCAAGAACGCCCGGAAGAAATATCTGGAGGCTGAAAAATATTAACGTTACCGATATTAAAAGTTCAACACAGGCTGCCAACAGATTAAAACAAGCTGGCTACAAAGTCGTGGGTTGGGATTTGGAATGGAGACCCACCAATAAAATGGCTTTAAAAGGAAGTCATGAAGCGATGTTAAAAAAGGTTGACAGTATATTTTTCAATGATCTGGAAAAAACATCAAGACATCTTGTTTTTCTTACACACGATCAATATTTAACCGATGCTGATTCTATTAATGAATTAGACATGTTTATTGAAAAACTACAAAAAACCAACCGTTTTGTATTTAGAAAAATTTCAAAATATCCTGAGATTAATGAAATTTTAAATTAATTTCTTCACTGAAAATATAAATGCCTCGACAAGACAAGCACGACATTGCTGAAAATTATTAGGAATGTCATGCTGAGCTTTGTCGAAGCTTTTTTATCATTGAACTTTTAAGAAATTTGTTTAAACTCATTTTAAATTTAACCGCAAAAGAAACAAAAGACCTTATTGGATTTATTTAAAGTATGTCAAAAGTCTACAAAGATAAAAATCAAAGATTTTCTTTTGTAATGGTGATGATCAATTTAATCGTAGATAAAATCCTTGTGTCTTAAAGCACGCTACAGGCTAAATAACTTTGTCCCTTTGCAAAAAAACAACCTAAAATTCATTTTGATTAATTTTTAAACAGGATCTAAGTATTAAAATCTTTTGCATCTTTTGTGGTAAAAAGTTTAAGGTTAAATCACAATCCAATAACTAAGAACCATAAGCCATCAACTAAATTCACATTTCATTCGTTTTTTGCTTTTAAAATTCAGAAATTTGCAATTATGAGTATTCAGGAAAATTACAATGATATAAAAAGCCAGCTTCCTTCCGATGTTCAGTTGGTTGCGGTTTCAAAAACACATCCGGTTTCGGCGATTCAGGAAGTGTATGATCTTGGACAAAGAGTTTTTGGTGAAAATAAAGTTCAGGAAGTTGTGGAGAAATATCCGCTTCTTCCCAAAGACATTCAGTGGCATCTGATCGGACATTTACAAACCAATAAAGTAAAATATATTGCTGAGTTTGTAGACACCATCCAAAGTGTAGATTCTGAGAAATTGCTGTTGGAAATCAATAAAGAAGCCGGAAAACATAGCCGAACGATTAAAGTATTGCTTCAGGTGAAAATTGCAGCAGAAGATACAAAATTCGGTTTGGAGGTTGAAGAAGCGAAAAATTTGTTTCAAAAGTACCTCAACGGAGAATTTCCGAATGTAGAAATCACCGGTTTGATGGGAATGGCAACCTTTACAGACGATAAAAACCAGGTTAAAAAGGAATTTTTAACGCTAAAAAGAATTTTTGATGAATTAAATCAACTAAAATCTTTACAAACATTATCAATGGGAATGAGTGATGATTTCCCGATTGCCATTGAAGCGGGTGCTAATTCGGTGCGTGTAGGTTCGGCAATTTTTGGGAGAAGAGATTATTCAAACTCTTTGATTTAGGTATAGTTTTTGCTAATAATTCAATCAAAAAATCTAAATTTGCACCTATGCAAAAAATCCTTATTGTAGAAGACGAAAAAGCAATCTCAGGAGTACTTCACAGTATTCTTTCTGATGAACTAACTGACTATGAATTTGTTATCGCCGAGGACGGCCTGGAAGGTTACAAACATATCGAAAAAGAAGACTTCGCGTTAGTAATTTCCGATATCAAAATGCCTAAACTTTCGGGTACCGAACTTTTAAAGCAAAGCATGGCTTTAAAACCTGAAACCACTTTTATCATGATTTCAGGACACGCAGATATCGATTCTGCAGTTTCTTGTCTTAAAGAAGGTGCGTATGATTTCATTTCCAAGCCGATTGACATCAACCGATTGATTACCAGCGTAAAAAATGCTTTAGCAAAGGAAACTCTGAAGAAAGAAAACAAAAATCTTCAGACTGAAAACAAAACATTAAAGAAAAAAGTCAACAAAAAATACCAGATGATCGGTCAGTCCGCTGAATTACAAAAAATTCAGGATATGATTGAAAAGGTAGCAGTTTCTGATGCCAGAGTTTTAATCACGGGTCCTAACGGAGCCGGAAAAGAACTGGTTGCACATGCGATTCACAATCAAAGTGAAAGAGCAAGAGGCCCAATGGTAGAGGTAAACTGTGCCGCTATTCCGTCTGAACTTATTGAGTCTGAACTTTTCGGCCACGTAAAAGGATCTTTTACAGGAGCAATCAAGGATAAGCAAGGAAAATTTGAGCAGGCTAACGGAGGTACTATTTTCTTAGATGAAATCGGAGATATGAGCTTAATCGCTCAGGCAAAGGTTTTGAGAGCATTACAGGAAAGCAAAGTTTCTCCTGTAGGAAGCGATAAAGAAATAAAAGTTGATGTAAGAGTACTTGCAGCAACCAACAAGAATATGCAGAAAGAAATTGAAGCAGGAAGATTCAGAGAAGACCTTTATCACAGACTTTCTGTAATCGAAATCTACGTTCCGCCATTGGATGACAGAAAAGAAGATATCCAGTTATTGGTAGAGCATTTTTCTGGAATGATCGCTGATGAGCACGGTAATGCATCGAAAAAATTCGACGATAAGGCTATTGATGCGTTAAAAGCATTGTCATGGACTGGAAACATCAGGGAATTGAGAAACGTTGTAGAAAGGTTAATTATTTTAGGAGGAAGTACTGTATCCGCCGAAGACGTTGCAAGTTTTGTAAGGAAATAATTTAATTATTATTTAAAATAAATTATAAAAATTTGCAGTAACATTACTGCAAATTTTTTTTTTGATCTAAACTATATATGAATAAACTATTATGAACTTTTTAAATAAAAAATATACAAAAGAATGCCTTACTTTGGCTCTTCCTGTGATGTTGACGCAGGTGGGGCAAGTCTCGGTGAATTTATTCGACAATATTATTGTCGGGCAGTTATTAGGAGCAGATGCACTGGCGTCTGTTTCATTGGGAAATGCGGTGTTTTTCTCCGTGTTTGTATTGGCATTGGGATTCTCTTTTGCCATTCCGCCATTGGTTTCTCAGGCGCATTCTCAGAATGATCATAAAACGATCAACTCTGTTTTCAGTCACGGGTTTATCATCAATATGTCGGTTGGGATTTTACTGATGGGTTTATTGCTATTGGCAATGCCACTACTCTATCATTCCGGGCAGCCGGCGAAGATCATACCAGATACGGTAGATTTCCTTACCATTATGCTGATCAGCATTGTGCCTTTCATGGCATTTCAGACATTGAGAGAGGTTTCCGAAGGATTATCTTATACCATCGGAGTTACAAAAGCAACCATTATTGCGAATGTCATCAACATTGTTTTAAACTATGTTTTCATCAAAGGACTTTGGATCTTCCCTGAAATGGGTGTAAAAGGTTCTGCTTTGGCGAGTTTGATTTCCAGAGTTTTCATGGTGATATTCCTGTATTTTGTTTTATTAAATGAAAAGAAAACAAAGCAATACATCAAGGATTTTTCTTTAAAAATGGAGGTTTTCTCCAAAAAAATGTTTGATAAAATGCTGAGATTGGGGTTACCAACCGCTTTACAGATGTTCTTCGAAGTAACCGCTTTTGCAGGAGCTGCTTTTATCTGTGGTTTGATTTCCGCGCACGATATTGCTTCTCACCAGATCGCATTGAGTATGGCTTCATTCACCTTTAATTTATGTATTGGTTTCAGTGTGGCATCAACTGTAATGATCGGAAGAAAACTAGGCGAACAAAACTTCATCGAACTAAGACAAATAGGAATCAACAACTTGAAAATAGCATTCATTTTCATGTGTATTTGTGGTATTGTATTTATTTTAGGAAGAAATATCCTTCCGACTTTCTTTACTAAAAAAGAGGAAGTAGAAGTAATTACATTAGCTTCAAAATTGATGATCATCGCTGCTTTATTCCAGCTTTCAGACGGAATTCAGGTAACAGCTTTGGGTATGCTGAGAGGTTTGCAGGATGTGAAAATTCCTTCTATTTATACCTTTATCGCGTATTGGGTAATTACGATTCCATTAGGTTATTTCCTTTGTGTAACCTTGAAAATGGGAGCTTTCGGAATGTGGATTGCGTTAGGATTAGGATTAACGGTATCTGCAGTAATGCTCGTCAAACGATTTTTAAATATGTCTGCGAAAAGAGTAAAGCAGAATGCATAATATATAAAGCGGTCTTTTGGGATCGCTTTTTTTTATTTATCAAATCTTTCAAACAATCCATCAAATAAGAATATTATCTATCTTTGTATCCCTTAAAACTATTAAAATCAGAAATCAAAGAATGAGAAAAACAATGCTTCTTTTAGGGTTGTGTATTGCCTCTTTTTACCAATCGCAAACCAATAGATTCACTTATGAGCTACAATACAGAAGAGAAGCTTCTGAGGAATACCGAAAAGAATTAATGAATCTCGACATCAATCCGGAATCTGTAAAATTTTATGATAAAAAATTCGCGGAGTACGATTCAGTCAACACAAGTCATCAACAGGCTGTCTCGAGGTACAGTACAAAGACCGATCAGGTTCTCAGCCGAAAGCTGAATTCTTCAAAAAACAGTCAGTATCGCGATTTCTTTGAATATTTCGTGATAAAAACCGATGATGATATCAAATGGAATTTATCTTCTGAAACTCAGGAATACAATGGTTATAAATTACAAAAAGCAACTGCCGATTTTGGTGGCAGAAGCTGGATTGCATGGTTCTCAAATGATATCAATATTAAAGAAGGTCCTTACAAGTTCCGCGGACTTCCCGGATTGATATTTATTGTAGAAGATACCGACAAAAACTTTATTTATAAGCTCATCCATAATACAAAACTGGCACAAACTTATGATAGTACAAATTTTGTTGAAACTCATTACGGAAAGCCAGCTTTAGCAACTACGAATGCTCAATTCAATACTTTTATAGAAGATTTTTATGCTAATCCTACTAAAGATCTTGCGGAAGGAATAAAAAAAGGAGAAAAGCCTTCTTTTAAAAATGAAACCATCGAAAGTATTGAGGAACTTAACCGTAAAAAAGGAATGCTTCAGAAAGGTATCAAAAGCAGATATATTTATATAGAAAAAGATAAGGAACCGGCATTCCGGTAACAGAAAACGGGCGCTGAGATGACAGCTGCCCGTTTTTTTATGATATCATGTTTATTATGAAAGAAGCTTTATCTTCCGTAAACATACCTTTCCTAAAGCATCTTAAGATTATTAACTTCCTGATCTGTAAGAATTCTCCAGTGTCCTCGTTTGATATTTTTCTTTGTCAATCCAGCGAACATCACTCGATCCAGAGCTTCCACCTCGTATCCTAAACGTTGGAAAATTCTTCTGATTACACGGTTCCATCCGATATGGATCTCAATTCCCACTTCAGTTTTAGGCTTACCTTCAATGAAAGAAATCTGATCAACCACTGCTACCCCTTCATCCAGACGGATACCTTCAGCAATCAGCTTCATGTCTTCATGGGTTAATTTTTTATCCAGGGTCACATGATAAATCTTCTTTGCGTCAAAAGAAGGGTGTGTTAACTTTTTAGTCATATGCCCGTCATTGGTCAATAAGATAACCCCTGTGGTAGAACGATCCAGCCTTCCTACAGGAAAAACACGGTAAGGAGAAGCATTCGCTACCAGATCCATTACAGTCTTTCTCGCCTTATCATCCTTTGTGGTAGAAATATAGCCTTTGGGCTTATTTAACAATACATATACGGGCTTTTCCGGAGTTATGCTCTGTCCGTCAAAAACCACTTTATCTGTTTTCTGAACCTGATACCCCATCTCTGTTACTACCTTCCCGTTGACTTCTACCAATCCTTGGGTGATAAGTTCATCAGCTTCTCTTCTGCTGCAAATTCCTGAATTAGCAATAAATTTATTAAGACGGATGGTATCCTTATGTACATCCTTATCAATCTTATTTAATCTTCTTTTCTGTACGAAAGATTTTGCTTTATCATCTCTTTCTTCACTACCAGAAGGTCTTTTTCCATATTTTAAACTGCCTCTTTCATACTTATCTCTGGTGTCGAAAGTATTTCTGCTGCCTCCTCTTTTTGGAGCTGGCTTTCCGAAAGATTTTTTTCCTTCCCCTGAATTCGTAATGAATGGTTCTTGTTCAGTTTTTCCATATTTCTTATCCATACGGGCCTGGTAACTGTTGTCACCTCTCCCGGAATAAGAAGTAGTATCAGAATCTCTTTCACCTCTGGCGAAAGGTTTCTTTTCAAATCTAGAGTTAGACCCTTTATGTTCTGAATTTCTTTCACCGGCTTTCGGGAAAGGCTTTTTAAAAGATTTTGATCCTGAAGAATTTCCAGATCTAGAAGCACGAGAATCATCAGAATTATTTCTTGTTGAAGTTCTTGGTCTTTTGGGTTTTCCTGAATTATTATCTCTGCTCATTATAAAATATTTTTGCAAAGATAGTAATTTAGTTACGAGTTAAAAATTAAGAATCATAACTTTGCAGGATAGTTTATTTTTTAACCTGATATAAAATCCAAAAATGATAACAATTGTAGACGATAATTTCTCTCAGTTAAACGGCTTTCTTCACGAAAAATCCTTCAGCAAAATTTTTATTTTAGTTGATGAAAACACTCATGAATATTGTCTTCCTATCCTTTTGGGAAATATGGAAACGGATCTTGGATTTGAAATTCTGGAGATTGAGGCCGGGGAAGAAATGAAAAATATTCAGACTGCCAATCAGCTTTGGGAAATTCTTACAGAAATGCGGGCGGACCGTAAAGCACTGGTCATTAACCTTGGGGGTGGCGTCATTACAGATATGGGCGGTTTTGTTGCTTCTACTTACAAACGAGGTATTCAGTTCATTAATATTCCGACAACCCTTCTGTCGATGTGTGATGCTTCCATTGGAGGAAAAACCGGAATCGACCTGATGCATTATAAAAATATGGTCGGAACCTTTACCTTTCCCGAAAAAATATTTGTATATCCTCAATTTTTAGAAACCCTTCCTTTTAAAGAAGTGAGAAGCGGATTTGCGGAAATGCTGAAACACGGATTAATTGCCGACAGATCCCACTGGGACAGTTTAATTAAAATTCACAAATTAGATACTGAAGGGATAACTCCCCATATCCAGACCTCAATGAGTATTAAACAAAACGTAGTGGATCTTGATTTTCATGAAAAGAACATCCGTAAAACACTTAATTTCGGACACACCATTGGTCACGCTGTTGAAAGTTTATGCCTGAGCCAGGGAAACCCTATTCTTCACGGAGAAGCAGTAGCCATGGGAATGATTTCGGAAACCCATCTTTCCTATCTCGAAGGTTTGATTTCCAAAGAAGATTCAGAAATGATTATTGAAAACATTCAAAAATATTATCCATATCTTGACATCAGCGATTTTAAAGACGAAGATATTTTCAGTTTATTATTAAATGATAAAAAGAATGCCGACAGCAAGATCAATTTTTCTCTGCTTACGGATGTAGGATCTTGTAATTTTGATCATCAGTGCAGCCAACAGAATATTCAGAAATCTTTAGATTTTTACAGAAATTTAGACAATGAACAGCTTTAAATATGTTCTGAAAGTCAGACAATACAATATCAGCAAAAAATAAAATCAATCTATATATGTCCATTACTAATGAAACCGAATTGATCGGTATGCAAAAAGTGAGTGAGGCGGTAGCTTATACCCTTCGTGAAATGACACGTTATGCGAAGCCGGGGATGACGACCAAGGAACTTGATGACTATGGAGCCGGGATCCTTTCAGAATTCGGTGCGCAATCTGCCCCTCATCTCACTTACGGATTTCCGGGATGTACCTGCATTAGTGTGGATGACGAGTTTTGTCACGGCATACCTACCCATTCAAGGATTTTGAAGGATGGAGATTTAATTAATATCGATGTTTCAGCGGAGCTGAATGGTTTTTGGGCAGACAATGGAAATTCTTTTGTGATAGGAAAGGATATTCACCAGCATCAGAAATTGGTAAACGCTTCTAAAGAAATTTTACAAAAAGCTATTAATCATATAAAAGGGGGCGTAAAGATCGCCGACATAGGCCATCTCATGGAAACAGAAGCCCGAAAGAAAGGTTTAAAAGTAATTAAAAACCTTGGCGGGCATGGTGTTGGGCGAAGTCTTCATGAGGAACCCGATGAACTACTTAATTACAGAAACCGTTATGATTCCCGGAGATTCAGAAAAAACTCCGTAGTAGCCATTGAAACCTTTATCTCTACAACATCTACTCTGGCCATAGAATTAAATGACGGCTGGACTATGGTAGGAAATAAGGGAGGATATATGGCTCAGCATGAACATACCCTCATTGTAACAGACGGTAAACCCTTTATTCTAACAGAAATGAATACTATCTTTAACTAAAGAATAAAGGTCACGCCCATCATTAGCATGACCTTTATTTTAAATAAAATTCCGGAAATCCTCAGGGAAGCGGTCGCATCTCGCTTTCTGTTCACAACTGTCAACAAGATTCCACAGCTTTTTTTCTATTTTTCAGGGATTAACATCTTGCTCTGTAAGATCTGTCCTGTAAGTTTCAGGAATAAATAAAACATTGACAACGATGGCAATTACCACGAGCAACATGGGATAAACCAAACCGATAAAAGGGGTCAATGCAGCACTTACCACAAATGATGTTTTGATAAATTCAGTCACAAAAGTTGTGGCTCCTCCGATGAACCCATTTCCCATATTCTGAGCAAATCCCATACTTGTATAACGAATTTTAGTAGGGAAAATCTCCAGCATGAAAGCTCCCAGCGGACCATACGTTGCTGCTCCCGCTACAGAAAGCAAAAAGCTGATTCCCATAATTTTCAAGGTCGCGGCTATACTAATGGAATGAACTTCTTTAAGACCGTCCGGATTTCCTATTTTCATGAAAAGATAAAATGAAACAGGAATTAAGATTAAACTAGCAACCAATCCGCTGATCAGTACTTTTTTACGTCCTACCTTATCACTCAAAGCTCCAAAGTACTGGTAAAAATAAGCACTGAATAAGGTAACAACCCCTGTAATCAACAATACTGTTGTATCATCAATTTTCACGGCACGCTGCATGAAGAAAAGTGTCACGAATAAACTGGTCTGCATCACAGAACTTTGCGCAGCATTTCCACCGAAAATAGCTTTGAGCATTAACTTTACGTTCCCTTTTGTGGTAAATGCTTCTTTCACAGGAGATTTACTCGTTTTTCCTGCTTTCTTTAATTCTTCAAAAACCGGACTTTCATGAAGTTTTTTTCTTGCGAAATAACTTAGCAACACCAGCACCGAGCTTAATAAAAACGGAATTCTCCATCCAAAGCTGTTGAAATCGGCTTCTGTCATTACACTTCTTGTTATAAAGATCACGCTTAGACAAACCAACAGCCCAATAGGAACCGTTGCCTGAATAAATCCGGTGTAAAAACCTCTTTTATTCGCCGGAGCATGCTCGGCAACATAGATCACGGCTCCTGCATATTCACCGCTGATTGCTAATCCCTGCATTAATCTGCAGAGTAAAAGTAAAATCGGGGCCGCCCAGCCGATACTTCCAAAATTAGGAATACAGCCAATTAAAAACGTGGAAGCACCCATTAAAATCAAGGATAAAAGAAAAGAATATTTTCTCCCGATCTTATCTCCGATGTTTCCGAAAATAAGCGAACCAATCGGACGAAACATGAATGACGAAGCCACAACAGCCAATGTTTCCAAGAAATGAGAGCCTTCGGACGGAAATAAATTCACCGACAGAGAACCTGCCAGAATAATAGCCAAAAACATATCATACCATTCGATAAGTGTGCCTGCGGAGGACGCAATAATCACCGTCAGGATGTTATTTTTAGGAGGAGTTTGTGTAGTAATATCCATAGTAGTTTTTCGTTTTTATTTAAAGATCATTTTAGAACATAAAGAAGGTCGCCAAATGGAAGCGGTTGTTTCTGGCATTAAATTCATTTCCTATTCCTCGTCCGTTGCTTTGTGCATCACCCCATTTTGCAACGGTATTTTCAACCTCAAATCTCAGTTTAATGGTTTTGCTTAAAGACCAGTCGACTCTCGGAACCACACGCCAAAGCTGATCGACACTTCGTCCGCCCGGCGTTGCAGAAACGGCTCCCCATGAGGAAGTCACCCCATACGTTGTCGCAGTCCTTCCCTCCACCGGATCATCTGCTCCCCTATTTTTAACAATTCCGGCATATAATCCGAAAGCTACTTTTTTATCGGTTGTCTGCTGAAAGTCAATCCAGGCACTTCTGGTATTCATAGTCCGGTACAGATCATAGGTTCCCGGTGCCGAGTAGCCGATAAAACCGCCAAGCATCACCAGTGAGGCTGCATTTTGCGCCATCATCGCAGAAGCACTTATCATTAGAGGTTTTGTGATAACTCTTGCATAAGCTAAAGCTGTAAAGCTTTTCACCGTTTCATTATTAACAATCGGTGGATTTCCTGATGACAACTGAGGTCTTAGCACTTCATACTGTCCGGCAATACCCGCTACAAATTTTGATGATTTATACTGAAACTGCAAATGCGAAGAAGGAACTCCACTATCTCGATAGGGTGCGGTATTCGGAGTAAAATCACGTTGCGAATTGATTGCTGCGATCACTTTAAAATTGTCATTCAGCTTTTGGGTTAAACGGATCTGTGGATTTCTATTTAAAGCAAAAATCGGCGAACCTGTACTGTAGTTTACCACGTTCGGAAGACAATCGAGAATCACCATCGGATGCCAATACTGCCCGATTCCCAACTGTGTTTTTTCCCAGTCTAAAGTAACGTACGCATGACGAAGCCTTAATTCATTGATTCCTCCTTCTGTCGCACCAAAAAATTCAGCTTCTAATATACCGTTTGTTTTTGCTCCTAAAACTTCAGGACCTTTAACATTAATTCCTGCACGGGAAACTACAGAAAGCATGTGAAATTTCGGAGCGTCATTAATATCAACTCCATTGATGTCTAATGCTCTATCTCTCGGATATAACGGAACAATGTTTTCTCCTGCACCAATATTCTGTCTGGTATCGTAAAACGCATCATGTCTGATAAATCCATAAAAACTGACTTTAACAGCTGGTTCTTTTTTAAGTTCTGAAGTTTTAGACTGAATGATCGAAAGCGAATCAGATGGAAGTTTCTGACCGGGATTCTGCTGAGCCGCAATCTGTAAAGTCGACAGCAAGCCCACACCCACCAATAATTGCGTTATCTTTTTATCCATTAGTATTTAATTTTTGTTTTTCTCAATGCTTCGCTTTCAAACATACAATTATTTGCGACACTAACAAATGCTAGTTAGTTTTTAAAAAGAAAAACTATTTTATTAAATAATTAACAATAACTCAAACTTTCAATTATAATTACTAAATAAAAAGACTAAAACTTACTGGAATCTTACACTTTATGAATTAATCAAACATATATGATATTTTTAAAATCTATATATATTAACTTAGCAATTTTTTTGAAATTTAATGATAAAAATCATCTCAATTGATGTTTTTTATAAGGAAATGGGGTTTTAGAAGCCCCAAAAAGGAATGGCAATTATTATTTTTAGTTAAATGGATTTAATAAGTATAGATTTAAAAGCATTAAAAATGCTTCGACTGCGCTCAGCATGACATCGCTAATACTATCTGGATATTATTAATTATGAATAAAAAGTTTGACCGAATAATTAAAAGATAAATCTCAATTTTCTTAAGGCTTCTAGTTCCTAAGTCAATGCCCATTCAATGTAAAAACAATAAAAAAGCCCCGAAATTCGGGGCTTTTGTATATTGATAAGAATGAGATTATGCTTTTGCTCCTCTTTCCACTCTTTTTCTTTCTTCTTCAGAAAGTAATTTCTTTCTCATACGGATGAAGTTTGGAGTCACCTCAATCGCTTCATCAGCTTGGATATATTCCATACATTCTTCAAGAGAGAATAAGATTTTTGGCGCTACACCAGTATCTTTATCTTTACCTGAAGCTCTCATGTTGTTCAACTGTTTTGCTTCTACGATGTTTACAACCAAGTCACCCGGCTTGTTTTGCTCACCGATAACCATACCTGCATAGATCTCCTCACCCGGATCAACATAGAACTTACCTCTATCTTGTAGTTTAGCAATTGAATATTCAGTTGCAGGACCTTGAGTTTTAGAAATCAATACCCCGTTACTTCTTCCAGGAATAGCACCTTTGAAAGGCTTATATTCTGTGAAACGGTGTGCCATAATAGCTTCACCTGCAGTAGCTGTCAACATTTGAGAACGCAATCCGATCAAACCTCTTGAAGGAATTTCGAATTCCATGTGCTGCATCTCCCCTTTAGTTTCCATAATGTGAAGATCACCTTTTCTCTGCGTTGCCAAGTCGATAACTCTTGAAGCATACTCTTCAGGAACGTCAACAACTAAAGATTCATACGGCTCCAACTTCTCACCATTTTCACCTTCTCTTAAGATAACTTGTGGCTGACCAATTGTCATCTCATACCCTTCTCTTCTCATTGTTTCAATTAAAACTGACAAGTGAAGAATACCTCTACCGAATACCAAGAAAGTGTTTGCATCATCAGTTTGTTGAACTCTCAATGCCAAGTTTTTCTCTAATTCTTTGTAAAGTCTTTCTTTAAGGTGGTTTGAAGTTACATATTTACCATCTTTACCGAAGAAAGGTGAATTGTTGATAGAGAACGTCATGTTCAACGTAGGCTCATCAATTGCAGTTCTTTCCAATGGCTCAGGGTTTTCAAGATCTACGAAAGAATCTCCGATCTGGAAAGCATCGAAACCTACTACAGCACAGATATCTCCAGCACCTACTTCAGTTACTTTTTTCTTCCCTAAACCTTCGAAAACGTAAAGTTCCTTTACTTTTCCTTTCACAACTTTACCGTCTGCCTGTGCAAGACCGATCCATTGAGATTCTTTAAGTTCACCTCTTGTTACTTTTCCGATAGCAATTCTTCCTAAGAAAGAAGAGAAATCAAGAGAAGTAATCTGCATCTGAAGGTTACCTTCAGTTACTTTAGGCTCAGGAACATATTGTAAAATACCATCCAATAATGGCATAATATTATCAGTTTGCTCTAATGAAGTGTTGAACCATCCTTGCTTAGAAGAACCGTAGAACGTTGGGAAATCCAATTGTTCTTCAGTAGCTTCAAGGTTGAAGAATAAATCAAATACCTGATCGTGAACTTCGTCCGGACGACAGTTTGGTTTATCTACTTTGTTGATTACAACCAATGGTCTTAAACCTAATTCCAAAGCTTTCTGAAGTACGAATCTTGTTTGTGGCATTGGTCCTTCGAACGCATCCACCAACAAAATAACTCCATCAGCCATTTTCAATACTCTCTCTACTTCCCCACCAAAATCGGCGTGACCAGGAGTATCAATTACGTTAATTTTAGTGTCTTTATAAGTAACAGAAATATTCTTGGATAAGATGGTGATCCCTCTTTCTCTTTCAAGATCATTGTTATCCATAATTAATTCTCCACTCTCCTGATTTTCTCTGAAAATATTGGTAGCGTGAATGATCTTGTCAACCAAAGTCGTCTTCCCGTGGTCAACGTGTGCGATAATCGCAATATTTCTAATGTTTTGCATATAGGATTTTTACGGGTGCAAAAATAGTGATTTTAAATGAAATATTTAGCAATAAGTTTTGATAATTAACAAATTCATAATGAATAAGTTATTTAGCAGCTTCCGTAAATCCCTAAAATAAGGATTATTATAAGACCCGTCAGCACGAAAAATAGGGTTTGTATTTTTATCACAAAAGGCTTTTTATTTTGTGAAATAAACTTTGTAAAATCTGAAAAAAATTTCTGAGGAACTCTTAAGAATGTTTTCACAAAAAGGCAGATGTTAAAAGGCTTAAAAAAGAGCCGCATCCTTTTTGCATGTATTCGGAATAAAATACGAATCCTATGAAGACCTTTTTGATACCAGCCCTGCTTTTTCTTTTCCCACCATTTCTTGTGCCTGCCCAGGTTAAAAATGAGGAAGTAAAACTTTGGCCCTCTGTACTTCCCGACCAGGGAGGCAGCAGAGGGCCGGAAATAAGAAATGAAAAAGGCTCAATAACACAGGTATCCGAACCCAGAATGATAGTGTATCGTCCCGCACAGCCCAACGGTACAGCTATTTTAGTCATCAGTGGTGGCGGTTATGCTCATATTGAGTCGGGCAAAGAGGGGACTCCGGCCTCCAGAAGACTTCAAAAAGAAGGCATAACGGCATTTGAGCTCATCTACAGATTACCCGGTGAAGGCTGGAAAAGTAAGACCGTTCCTTTTGAAGATGCTCAGAGAGCCCTCAGAATTATTCGGCACGATGCTCAAAAGTACAATATAGACCCTGATAAAATTGGGGTTCTGGGGTTTTCGGCAGGCGGACATTTGGCTGGCATCAGCTCTTCTCTTTATGAAGTACCTTTTTATTCTCCTGTCGATGCAAAAGATTCCGTTTCATCCAGGCCTGACTTTTCGGGACTCATTTATCCTGTAATTTCTATGCTTCCGCCGAACAACAAGACGCAATCTCGAAAAAAAATAATCGGAGAATCTCCCTCCGAAGCAGATGAAGTAAGATTTTCCGTAGACAAGCAGGTTAATACCGGCACTCCGCCCACCTTTCTCGCACAAGCTGCGGATGACCCTATTTCTCCTGTTGATAATAGCTTTCTGATGGCCGCTGCCCTTAGAAACCTTCAGCTTCCTGTCGAAATACATATTTATCAAACAGGCGGTCACGGATGGGGAGTGGGGAAATCAGGCTCTCCTGTCAGTTCATGGTTTGATCTTTTTACAACGTGGATTAAGAGCAACGGATACTTAGAAAAACAAAAGCGGAACCCTTAATGATTCCGCTTTTCTAATCATGTTGAAATGAGCTATTTTTTAATAAACGGATATGTTTTATCATCAAGCTGCAGTAAGTATGATCCCGATTTCAGATTTTGTACAGAAATCATATTTTTATGTTTAAAAGGTTGATTTTCGGAGTAGATCATTCTTCCTGAATAGTCCAAAATCCTGGCTATTTTTACATCTCTTATTACTCCGCTTGCAAAAATATTTTCGCCTGCAGGGTTTGGATAAATTTTAATCTCATTATTTCCAGCCAGAATTACATCAGAAGTGGAAAGCACCCCTAAATCCTGACAGTAGTCAACGTTATGGGAATCCCATTCACTGCTTGTAAATAAGGTACTGGGTTGTGAAACGCTGCTTTTTCTGTAGAGAGAAACATCTCCATTGGTATTGGCGATCCCTTTAAAACCTACGGCATCAACTGTTGCTGATTTATAAGCTAAATCAATATATTGCGTTCCTGAGAACGACAATGCATCGCCAGCCGTAAGGAACTGAGCATCATTATTTGTATAACAGGACAGCGTAGATTTAGGATTAAGAATGACGAAACTCTCGTTATTCGCAATTTTACCTTCCAGTTCGTAGCTGTTTCCGTAGTAGTAAGAACTGTAGGTACTATTATAAAATTGTACTCTTACAGTATAGTTGTTTAAATCTACTTCATGTCCGGTACGATTCAAAATCTCCAATGCTTTATTATTCGCTGTTCCCTCAATATATTTAACAATAAGAAGATCTTTAGCGTTGGTGTCGGAGGCTAAAGTAGAAACCACCGCGGTATTACTGTCTGAGGATTGCAAATACCCCTGATCGTAGGCTTTTACAGTAAAAGAATACGACGTGGAGGGAGTTAAATGATCGATAACCAGTGAGGTCGATTTTGTAGAGGTTAACAGGGTTCCGTTTTGATAAATATAATACCCTAAAACATCAGAGCTTGTGCTTGGAGACCATGACAGCGTTGTGTAATACGCCCCCGACTGTCCTGAAGTTAAATTGGACGGCGAGTCCGGTGCCGCCGTATCAGGATTCTGAATCCAGATTTCACTTACCCATTCTGGATGATCTACAAACGGATTCCTGTTGTTCTGAATGGTATAGACGGCATTATTTCTGTCGATTTCCCTTTGAGAGACAGGATCCTGATTATGCCACTGAAGCAGCATGGCAAGATATGCAGGTTCAAAAGCTCTTTCTGCCGTACCGTCTAACGCAGAACGGTCAGATGCAGGATTGGAATTCGTAGAATGATTAAATGAGGGTAATTTACCTTCATATCTCACCGCAAAATACAGCAACATTCTGGCAATATCTCCTTTAAACTCATCAATAGGTTCATACACCCTGTTGGTATAAGCATAATTCGGAATTGCACTGTTGGCGATCCTTGAAGAGTTGGTAAAAGTATGATGAACGGTAGAATTCCCTATTCCGTAGGGGTAATTGCTCCTTAACTGATTAATTTTCGCATCTGTAGGAATTACAAAGTGTAAATCTGAAAACATGGGATAATTACTGTTAAAGGTACTTTGAGGAACCGCATGTTCTCTGTTGTACCCTGAACCTTCTCCACTTGAAGAGCTGATAAGATTGGCAGCAGTATACTCATACGCGTCTGCTTCCAGAGGTTTTTCAGAATAAATATCCAATAAAATCGTGGTATTGCTGGCGTCATGGTCATAATACCTGTCAAGATCTGTCTGGCTGTAAAAATTCGGAAGATCCGAATAATTCCAGTTGGTATTTTTCACAGAAATAATATCGCGGATTTTTGACTTTAATGCATATCCCGTCAAACCTGTCGTTCCATCATAGTATCCCGCAGGTACCTGAGCTGAAAAACAGGATGAAAAAAGGATTATTGGCAGTAGAAGTTTTCTCATATTTTAAAAATTGGGACACTAAAATAGTAAATACTTCTCCTCCACCTGCTGTATCACGGATTAAAAAATCATTAATTCTCACTTTATAAAAATTTGAAAATTAAACTTTTGTGAAATAAATTACGCGGATATTATAATTTTTTTGGACGTTCCACCAATTTATTTATCTTTGGGAACTAACTATTATCTATATGAATACAGAGACCATTGACAATATCAAAATGATCGCAGAAACAGCAAAAGAGTTTGCTGAGAAAAATATTAGACCTAATATTATGGAGTGGGACGAAAGTCAGACGTTTCCAAAAGATCTGTTTCATCAGTTAGGAGAAATGGGTTTCATGGGAATTGTAATTCCCGAACAATATGGAGGTTCCGGTCTTGGATACCATGAATACGTTACCATTCTTGATGAGATCTCTCAGGTAGATCCTTCCATCGGCCTTTCGGTTGCCGCACACAATTCACTTTGCACCAACCATATTTATGAGTTTGGAAACGAAGAGCAAAGACACAGATGGCTTCCTCAGCTGGCTTCCGGAAAAGTAATCGGAGCTTGGGGATTAACAGAGCACAATACAGGTTCAGATTCAGGAGGAATGTCTACTACTGCGGTAAAAGACGGAGATGAATGGATCATCAATGGAGCTAAAAACTTCATCACTCACGCTATTTCTGGTGACATTGCTGTTGTAATGACAAGAACGGGAGAAATTGGTGCAAAAAACAATTCAACCGCTTTTGTGTTGGAAAAAGGAATGGCAGGATTTTCTTCAGGTAAAAAAGAAAACAAGCTTGGAATGAGAGCTTCTGAAACGGCAGAATTAATTTTCGATAACGTTCGTGTTTCTGATGCCAACAGACTAGGAGAAGTTGGAGAAGGTTTCAAACAAGCTATGAAAATTTTAGATGGTGGTAGAATTTCTATCGCAGCTTTAAGTTTGGGAACAGCAAGAGGTGCTTACAAAGCAGCTTTAAAATACGCTAAAGAAAGACACCAGTTCGGAAAATCTATTTCAGAATTTCAGGCAATCAACTTTATGTTGGCAGATATGGCAACAGAAATCGATGCTTCTGAATTATTGATCCAGAGAGCAGCAACATTGAAAAATTCTAAGCAAAAAATGACAAAAGAAGGTGCTATGGCAAAACTATACGCTTCTGAAGCTTGTGTAAGAATTTCAAACAACGCGGTTCAGATCTTCGGAGGATACGGATACACAAAGGACTTCCCTGCTGAAAAATTCTACAGAGATTCAAAACTTTGTACAATCGGTGAAGGTACTTCTGAGATCCAAAGATTGGTCATCGGAAGAGATATTACTAAATAATTTATCGAAAGAAAAATTTAGAATTATATTATTAAAACTGAATAACACTCGTATTTTGCGGGTGTTATTTTTTTTACATAAAATATTTACACATAATATTAATTCAATGTATTACATAATTATTTAAATAAATTATCCAAAATTTTCTTAAAAAATTTTGTTTTTCGTAATTAAAATTGTTTAGCTTTGATCTACCATAATCAAATAATATTTTTATATGAAAAAACAATTATCGATGATTGGGATGCTTTTGATAACCGGCATCTCTTTCGCGCAGACAGACCGGCTCTGGACTGAAGGAAACAGAAAATCACCTTCAGAAATCTTTGAAAACAAGATGAGCATCAACAATCCTAAAGTTTATAACCTTGATATTATTGGTTTAAAAAATGCCTTATCAAGAGCTCCTAAAAGACTCGCGGCAGGTGAAAAATCTGAAATCATCATTTCTTTCCCGAATTCCGAAGGGAAAATGGAAAACTTTAAGGTAAAAGAAAATTCTAATTTTGACCCTCAACTGGCGGCTAAATTTCCAGATATCAAATCATATGTTGGTGAAGGTTTAGACGATCCAAATTCTACGGTTTATTTTAGTGTTTCTCCATTAGGTTTATCTTCAATGGAAATTTACGGCGACAAATCTGCGGTTTTCATTGAGCCCTATACAAAAGATCTTTCGAGCTATGTGGTTTATAAAAAATCAGACAAAAAAGATGATCTTAATAAATTTGAATGTACCGTAATTGATGTTGCGCAAAAAGGCGTGGCAAATACAAGCAATATTGCCGCAAGACCCAATGCAGATGATGCCAAACTGAGAACATTCAGACTGGCTCTTTCAAGCACAGGAGAATATACAGCCTATTTTGGAGGAACGAAAGCCAACGCTTTAGCCGCAATGAATAACACCATGACCCGAGTAAACGGAGTTTTCGAAAAAGATTTCTCTGCAAGAATGGTTTTAATTGCCAATAACGACGCGGTAATTTATACAAATGCTTCAACAGACCCTTATTCTGCAGCTTCGGGAATGAGTAGTTGGAATTCCCAGTTACAATCCACCTTAACTTCAGTGATTGGTGAAGCAAATTACGACATCGGTCACTTATTCGGCGCTTCAGGCGGCGGTGGAAATGCAGGCTGCATCGGTTGTGTTTGCACAAACGGATCAAAAGGAAGTGGATATACCTCTCCGGCAGATGCGATTCCATCTGGTGATAATTTTGATATCGATTATGTTGCTCACGAAATGGGACATCAATTCGGAGGAAACCATACGTTCTCTCATGGCAACGAAGGTACAGGCGTAAATATGGAACCTGGTTCAGGATCTACGATCATGGGCTATGCAGGAATCACGAGTCAGGATATTCAGGCGCATTCAGATTCTTTCTTCCACGCAGTAAGTATTCAGCAAATTACTAATAATATTAAAGCTAAAACCTGCCCTGTAAGCACCAATACAGGAAATTCTATTCCGACAGCAAATGCAGGTTTAGATTACACAATTCCGAAAGGAACTCCATTTATGCTAACCGGAACTGGAACCGACGCCAATGGAGATTCTTTAACCTATATCTGGGAGCAAATGGATAACGCATCTTCCTCTCAAACGGGAGCAAGCTCTGCAGCCAGTGCCACAAAAGCATCTGGACCCACTTTCAGATCATGGACTCCACAGACAACACCGGTAAGATATTTCCCAAGAATGGCTTCTATTTTAGCAGGCGCAACCACAACGGCAGGTTCTGAAATCACCGTAGAAGCTTTATCAAATGTAGCAAGGTCATATAACTTTAGATTTACAGTTCGCGATAACCGAGCTGGCGGTTCTGGAAACAATTCAGATGATGCACTTATTACAGTAAACGGAACCGCTGGCCCGTTCTCTGTAAGTTCCCAAAATTCAGCAACAACTTACGCAGGAGGAAGTTCACAAACCGTAACATGGAACGTGGCAGGCACTACTACAAACGGCGTCAATGCAGCGAACGTAGATATTCTTTGGTCAACGAATTCAGGTACAACATGGACTACCTTATTAGCAGGAACTCCAAATGACGGATCCCAAGCCGTAACCATTCCAAATACTTCTACAACAACGGGAAGAATTATGGTAAAAGGTTCGAACCATATTTTCTTTGATGTAAATAATGCTAACATTACCGTAAATGCAGGTTCCGGAACATCCGACACCGTTGCTCCTACAGCACCTACTCTTGCCGCTTCTGGAACGACTGCTACAAGCACTAATCTTTCATGGTCTGGCGCAACAGATAATGTTGCCGTTACAGGTTATGACGTATACCAAGGTTCATCATTAATTGGATCAACAGCATCAACATCTTACACCGTAACCAGCTTAAGCCCTTCAACCACTTATAATTTCACTGTAAGAGCAAAAGATGCAGCAGGAAACACTTCCGTTTCCAGTAATTCAGTAAGTGTAACAACCCTTGCAGGAAGTACAGTTTCTTATTGTTCTGCAACTTCTACAAATACGGCGGATGAAAGAATTGGCAATGTAACTTTCGGATCGATTAACAATACTTCAACAGGAACTGCAGGATACGAAAACTTCACGTCTCTTTCAACAAATGTTACGAGAGGAAGTTCCTACACAATTTCCGTAACTCCGGTTTGGACTTCTACTAAATATAATGAAGCTTACGCAGTATATATTGATTACAACGGCGACGGCGACTTTACAGACAGTGGAGAATTAGCTTGGACAAGAACAGGGTCAACGGTAAGTCCGGTTACGGGAACAATCACAATTCCTTCAACTGCAACACTTGGAAACACAAGAATGAGAGTAATGATGCAGTACAGCTCCATCCCTTCATCTCCTTGTGCATCTTACACGTACGGACAGGTTGAAGATTACACATTAAATATTATCTCTTCAGGAAGAGGAGATTTACCTAGCACAAAAGATTTATTGACTGAAATTAAATTATATCCGAATCCGGTAAAAGACATTTTAAACATTTCCAATACAACGAATGAAGATTATAGAATCTTCGAAATGGGTGGAAAACTAATCAACTCAGGAAAACTTGACAGAGGTTCTGTAAATGTAGCCAACCTTCCAAAAGGCGCTTACATGATCCAAATTGGAGAAATCTCTAAGAGATTCATTAAAAACTAAGTAACCGCTCTATTCAATGTTGAGATCAAAAGACTGTTCGGAAACGGACGGCCTTTTTTATGAGTAATAAGCAATAGGTAATGAGCAATATTTTTGATGATGAATATCTTATATTTTTTTCACTTATTTTAAATATAAACAGCCTTTATTATTGTTAAAAATTCGTGAATTCGTAGTAGAAAAACCACCAATACCATTCTCTTTTTAACGAAGCAAAAATCTATTTTAATATTATAATTGACTAAAATAATTCAGCAAAAACCCAAGTCCTAATTCCTAAAATCTAAAACCCAATCATTATATTTGCGTTAAATTAAAAATATTCATGGATAAAATTGATAGTCTGAACCAAGTAGCAGAATTCCACACAACCTTTAAAGCCCCTATTTTAGATACTCCACAAATTCCTTCTCCGGAAAGATGCAACCTTAGAGTTGAACTTTTACAGGAAGAATTAAACGAATTAAAACAAGCTATCGCTGACAATAATATCGTAGAAATTGCCGATGCACTATGTGATTTACAGTATGTTTTGAGTGGTGCGACACTAGAATTCGGACTTGGCAACAAATTTGTAGAGTTGTTCAACGAAGTTCAGCGTTCGAATATGTCTAAAGCTTGCGATAATGAGGAACAGGCACAGGAAACCGTTGAATTTTATAAAGCAAAAGAGGTAGAATCTTTTTATGAAAAATCTGGTGAAAAATTTAATGTTTACAGAACTGCAGATCATAAAGTATTAAAAAACAAATACTACTCTCCTGCCGATCTGAAAACGATTATCGAAAAATAATATGAAAAAATTTATTACAAATACTCTTGCCGTTTCGGCTTTGTTCCTGGCAACCCAACAACTGAGTGCTCAAAAAGTAGTGGTAAACCGTGAGGTGGAAACTACCAATGACGGAAAGATGCTTTTGGGCAATCAGCTGAGATCACAGTTTTCCAGGGAGCCATATGCAGACTGGTACACAAAAGAATACAGTGAATATACACTGGATCAAAAAGCCATCGGAGAACTCAGAAAGGCCAAGTTTACAAGCTATGACCTTGTGGTTTTCATGGGCACGTGGTGCGAAGACAGCCATAGAGACTTTCCAAGGCTGATGAGAATTCTGGATGAGCTTAAATACCCGGAAAGTAAATTAACCATTATTGCGGTAAATCGCAAAAAAGAATCTCCATCCGGAGAGGAAGGCTTGTACAATATACAGAAAGTCCCCACGATTATTGTAAAGAGATACAATAAAGAAATAGGCAGAATTATTGAAATGCCTAAGAGCGGATATATTGAAAGAGATTTGGTTGAAATTATGAAAAAGGATGATTCCTCTGTAATTAAAGAAATTTTTAAACTGTAGAGCTTGAGAAATTATAAAATCATAGGATCCTTTTTGGCAGGAGCCCTGCTTGTATTGCTTTTATTTTTCGGCTTCAGATCCTGCCTGAATACAGGTGGAAAAACTGAAAAATCCGATTATTATATCCTCACCAATCAGATTGCCAAAATGAACAAATTGGTGGTTATAGAGCAGAACACGTCTTCTATGCAAAAAACAAAACTTGGTATTGAGTTTTTTGGTAAAGAGGTTTCCAGCAACAGTATTATTACCTACACAAAAACTAATGCTCAGGTTTCTTATGATTTAAATAAAATGAAGATCGAGGTAGATTCTATTAATAAAAAACTCGTTATCACAGAATTGCCCAATGCAGATATAAGAATTACGCCAAGCGTTGAAATTCAGTCGATGGACGACTCGTTCATTAACAGAATTTCGGAGAAAGACATTAAAAATGTTACGCAGAAAGCAAAAATTACTGCAATTAATTCTATCGATCAAAATAAGTTGAGAGATGAAGGACATAAACAATTATTGGAAAACCTTAATAATATTTTCGTTTTAGCAAAAGCCTTAAATTATAAAATTGAAGATCAGACAGGAAAAATTGGAATCTTAGGTCTTTAAAAATTTTCTCTTTGGCAAACACTTTGAATATTATTAATTATAAAATTTAAAGTTATGGACACCAAAGGAAATGACAAAAAGAAAGAATCTGCCAACAGCGCAGAAACGAAGAAGCAAAATCAGGATTTCCAGAATATTCCGTCTTCATCGGAAAAGAGCAATCCTCCTGATGTAAAGAAGGAAGAAGTTCAGAAATCTTCGAAAAATAAATCAGGAAAAACAGATAATACGGAAAAATAAAAAAGGTTCTGTCTCCAACGAGACGGAACCTTTTTCTAGAAAAAAATACACAAATAAAATCAAACACTTCAGTTGAAAGTGATCTGTGAATTTCGCTTCGCTTGCAAATTTTTATGGACTTAAAAAAATTGAGGAGACGCACGAAGCAAAAATTCACAGCCCACCTTAAACAATGGTTGACTTTCCGATCTTCACATTTTCAAAATTGTAATATGACTTCTCGGAATATTTAATATAATCGGCAATAAAACTTCCCACTTCACTTGTAGAATAAGGTTGTTGAGAATTAAGATCTACTGTAACATATTTATTTTCAATGGCATGCTCTACAGATTCTCTTAATTTTTCTGCAGCATGGTCTAATTTTAAATAATCAAGCATCATCGCTGTACTTAAAATTGAAGCAATAGGATTGGCAATCCCCTTTCCTTTTGCCTGCGGATAAGAACCGTGAATAGGCTCAAACATCGCGTTTCCATTCCCAATCGAAGCGGACGGGAGCAACCCAATCGAACCTCCAATCACACTCGCTTCGTCGGAAATAATGTCTCCAAACATATTCTCAGTAACGATCACATCAAACTGTTTCGGATTAAGAATCAATTGCATTGCAGCGTTATCCACAAACATAAAATCCAATTCTACATCCGGATATCCTGCAGCAATTTCCTTGAATATTTTTCGCCATAATCTGGAAGTATCCAAAACGTTAGCTTTATCAATTAAAGTTAATTTTTTTCTTCTTTTTTGCGCTTCCTGAAAAGCCATATGAACAATCGGAGCAATATCATCTTTGCTGTATTTACAAATATCATAAGCATAACCAGCTTCTTCATCTGTAAATTTTTCACCAAAATAAATTCCGCTCACCAATTCTCTAAAGATCTGAATATCCGTTCCTTCAATAATTTCCTGCTTCAACGGGCTTTTCTCAATTAAAGAAGAATAAGTTTTCAAAGGTCTGATATTCGCAAAAAGCCCAAGTTCTTTACGAAGTTTTAGTAATCCTTGTTCAGGACGCACTTTTGCATCAGGATTATTGTCAAATGCTGGATCTCCAATCGCTCCGAAAAGCACGGCATCAGATTCTTTACAGATTTCCAGCGTTTCATCCGGCAAAGGATTTCCTGTTTTGTAAATCGCTTCAGCTCCCGTTAATCCGAATTTAAAATCGAATTTATAATGAAAAGCTTCCGCAATAGCATCTAAAATTTTGATGCTTTCTCCAACGACTTCCGGACCAATTCCATCTCCGGCCAATACTGCAATTTTAAAATCAGTTTTCATATACTTTCTGTGTTTTTAGTTCAAATTCCTGGATCGCCTGTTTTTTGCTGATTAAAAAATCAATATCGTCATAACCGTTCATTAAACAGATCTTTTTGTAAGAATCCAGTTCAAAATTTTCGGTTTTATCTTTAAAAGTGATCGTTTGTTTTTCTACATCAACAGTAATTTCATTTTCCGGATTTTCGGTAATATCATTTAAGATTTCCTTTAAAAATTCTTCAGAAACTTTTACAGGAAGCAATCCGTTATTTAAAGCATTTCCTTTAAAAATATCTGCAAAGAAACTTGAAACAACCACTTTAAAACCATAATCGGTAAGCGACCAAGCCGCGTGCTCACGACTGCTTCCACAACCGAAATTATTTCCCGCCACTAAAATTTCACCTGAATATTTTTTATTATTTAAAACAAAATCAGGATTTTCTTCGTTCGTGTGAACATTATATCGCCAATCACGGAACAGATTGTTTCCAAAACCGCTTTTATCAATACTTTTTAAAAAACGAGCCGGAATAATCTGGTCGGTGTCTATATTTTCAACCGGCAACGGAATTGCGCGGGATTTTAGGATAACTAATTTTTGCATTTTTTAGATCAAAATAGTTTTAATTATTTTTTAATTTTCAGAAGCTGAATCCCGCTTTCCACTATATCTTTTGTTACGCTTCGCTACACAAAAGGATGCCGTTTCAATCGGGGCTAGGGTTTCAGTTATAATTTTCAAGAACAGCAATTCTACCTTCAATAGCCACCTTTGCAGCCGTTAACGGACTTGCGAGAATTGTTCTTGCGCCCTGTCCTTGCCTTCCTTCAAAATTTCGGTTAGAAGTAGAAACACAATATTCACCTTCCGGAATTTTATCGTCATTCATCGCCAGACACGCCGAACATCCCGGCTGCCTGATCTGAAAACCAGCTTCGTTGAAGATTTTATCTAAACCTTCCTCAAAAATCTGCTTTACCACCTGTTGAGAACCAGGAACAATCAAAGCCTGAACATGTTCCGATTTGCTTTTCCCTTTGATATAATTAGCCGCAGAACGGAAATCCTCAATTCTGGCATTCGTACAACTTCCGATAAACACAAAATTGACTTTAATATCCGAAACAGACTGCCCTGCATGTAAACCCATGTATTTCAAGGCTTTTTCCTCAGACTCATTTTGTGGCGTCGGAATATTTTGATTGATTGAAATTCCCATTCCCGGATTGGTTCCGTAGGTAATCATCGGATAAATATCTGCAGCATCGAAAGAAAATTCAGCATCAAAAGTCGCTTCATCATCCGTTTTCAACGTTTTCCAATACTCCACTTTTTCTTCCCATTCTTCACCTTTTGGCGCAAAAGTTCTTCCTTTCACATAGTTAAAAGTGGTTTCATCAGGAGCTATCATTCCGCCGCGGGCACCCATTTCGATACTCATATTGCAAACTGTCATTCTCCCTTCCATCGACATTTCTTCGAAAACATTTCCGGCATATTCACAGAAATATCCTGTTCCGCCATCGGTTCCGATTTTCGAGATCACATACAGAATCACATCTTTTGGCTGAACATCTTTATTCAGTTTACCATTCACATTTACACGCATTGACTTTGGCTTATTCAGCAACAAACACTGGCTCGCAAAAACCTGTGCCACCTGACTCGTCCCAATTCCAAAAGCAATCGAACCAAAAGCGCCGTGCGTTGAAGTATGACTGTCTCCGCAAACAATGCTCATTCCCGGCTGAGTAACACCCAACTCGGGAGCGATGATATGAACAATCCCCTGGTATTGATGACCAAGACCATACAATTCAATATTATTTTTACGGCAATTCTGCGTTAATTGTTCTATTTGATTTCTGGAAGACTCATCACGAATCGGCTGATCCTGATCCAACGTCGGAACATTATGATCGGCTGTTGCCACAATTTGGGTCGGTCTGAAAATCTCCAGATTTCTTGATTCCAATTCCGCAAAAGCCTGTGGACTTGTCACTTCGTGAATCAAATGTTTGTCAATGTATATAATTTGAGGTCCGTCAGGAATCGTTTCTACAACATGAGCGTCCCAGACTTTATCAAAAAGTGTTTTTTTATCGTTGTTCATTATAGTTTAATCTAAATTGCAAGGAAATATTATCCTATTTTTCTTGTCACGTTTTCGATGATCATGCTTAAATCATCATTATTCACCTCTTTCTTATCGTCGGCAACTTTCAAAAATTCCTGATATAAGAAATCAAGTTCATTTTTAGTTACATCAAAACCAATATGTTTGAATCGGTAAGCCAGCGCAGAGCGTCCGCTTCTTGCTGTAAGAATGATCGATGAAGCATTTACACCCACTTCAGCAGGATCGATGATTTCATACGTTTCTCTGTTTTTGATAACGCCATCCTGATGAATTCCAGAGCTGTGCGCGAAAGCATTGGCTCCAACAATCGCCTTGTTTGGCTGAACCGCCATTCCCATCAGATCAGAAACCAAAACGCTCATTTGGTTGAGCATTTTGGAGTTGATATCAGTATGTAATTTTAAATGATTGTGTTGCTTAATAACCATCACCACTTCCTCCAAAGCCGTATTACCAGCTCTTTCACCAAGCCCATTGATGGTACATTCGATCTGTCTTGCCCCGTTGATCGCTCCCGAAATTGAATTCGCCGTTGCCAATCCCAAATCGTTGTGACAGTGACAAGACAAAATCGCCTTGTCAATGCCAGTTACATTTTCTCTCAAATATTTTATTTTTGCGCCGTATTCTTCGGGCAAGCAGTAACCTGTTGTATCCGGGATATTTAAAACGGTAGCTCCGGCTTTTATGACAGCTTCGCAAACTCTTGCCAAATAATCATTATCCGTTCTTCCGGCATCTTCAGCGTAAAATTCAACATCTTCAACGTAAGTTTTAGCATATTTTACCGCCTGAACCGCTCTTTCAATAATATCTTCTCTATTCGAATTGAATTTAAATTTAATATGAGAATCAGAAGTTCCGATTCCTGTGTGAATTCTTGGTCTTTTAGCAAACTTTAAAGCTTCTGCTGCTGTATCAATATCTTTTTGGTTCGCTCTTGTTAATCCGCAAACCCTGGCATTTCTCACCAATTTAGAAATCTCCGAAACGGAATGAAAATCTCCCGGACTTGAAATTGGGAAACCAGCCTCTATAACATCCACCCCGAGCTCGTCCAGTTGCTCTGCTATTACCAACTTCTGTTCGGTATTCAATTTACAACCCGGCACTTGCTCTCCATCACGCAATGTGGTATCAAAAATTTCAATTTTTTCGGAATTCATAATGAAGTTTTTTACTTAATTTTGACCCAAAACTAGAAAGTTGATTTGTTTTTTAACTTTCGATCTCTTTAAAAATTACAATACTCAAAATATTGAATTTTAAATATATTTATTTGATAATCAAAATTTTAAATCCCTTAAATTTACAATGGCAGAATTGCACAAAGATTTTTTATTTGTCCTGATAAAATCATTAACGACGTCCGAAAAGCGTCAGTTTAAATTATATGTCAATCGTCTCGGGATTAATGTAGATGCCAAATTTTTGCTTCTTTTTTCAGAAATGGATAAGATGACGGAATATGATGAAAATATAATTATCAATAAAAAAATCTCTACAAAACAGCAATTATCTAATCTTAAAGCTCATTTATACAAACAGATTCTGGTGAGTTTAAGAATGAACCCGAGTCATCAGAATTACAGAATACAATTGCGCGAACAACTTGATTTCGCGAATATTTTATATCAAAAAGGACTTTACAAGCAGGCTTTAAAAATTTTAGATAAAACAAAACAAACCGCTTTAGAACTTGATGAAAAAAGTATCGCTTCGGAAATCATTGATTTAGAAAAAGTAATTGAATCTCAATTTATTACACGAAGTATTGAAGGACGCGCTGATGAATTGATGAAACAATCTACGGAAATCAGTAAACAGAATCATTATGCTACAGAATTGTCTAATCTTTCGCTGAAATTATACAGTGAAATGCTGACACACGGTTATGTAAAAAATGATGAAGACCGAGCTGAAATCATGGAAATTTTTAATACTCAGATTCAAAAAATTGCTTTTGAAAAATTGAATTTTACGGAAAAATTATGGTATTTTAAAGCTCATGTCTGGAAAAATCAATTGCTTCAGGAATATAAATATACTTTGAAATATGCTTTCCAATGGGTGGATCTTTTTCATAAAAATCCGGATATGATAGTAAGTCATCCCGTTTGGTATATCAAAGGAAATACGTACCTATTAAAAATACTTTTTCTCTACGGAAATATCGATATTCTTGAAGAGAGTTTTCAGCGATTTAACAAAACGGTTCACTCTTCAAGTTTTACTCAAAATGAAAATACACAACTTCTTGTTTTCATGACGTATTACAACACTTTAATGAATATTCACTTCGTGAAGGGCGAATTCTTTACAGGTTCAAAATTAATTCCTGAAATTGAACTTAAGATGGAGAAATTTCGAGATAAAATTGACGAGCATCATTTCATGATTTTATACCTGAAAATGGCGGCGATGTTTTTCGGAAGCAAGAAGTTTGAAACATCTATTAAGTATTCTTTAAAAGTCATTGAATCTAAAGGAAATGTTCAGGAAGATCTATTATTTCATACCCGCATTTTGATTTTGATGGCAAAACACGAATCCGGAAATGATGAAGATTATGATGAATTTATAAAAGCAACTTTAAAATTCACCAAAAAGATGAAAAAACCAGATGAATTTCATTACGAAAGCATTCAGTTTTTTAAGAATTTAAATAATCTTCTTCCAAATAAACAGCTTGAAGCATTTAAAGAATTTGACAAAAAATTAGAAGTTTTCGCTGAAAATGAATACTACAGACGTTCCTTATTTTATATTGATATCCATGGTTGGGTGCTTTCTAAAGTAAGAAATGTAGATGTGATTGAAATTATCAAAGAGAAAGTTCGATATAAAAGAAAACATTAACCTGTTTTTTAACTTATTCATAATTAGAACATTGAATATTTCACAATTAATAAAAACGATTTTCTGGAGTTTTTAGTATTAAATATCGCTTCAAATACACATGAATGTAGTATTTTAAATAAAAATTCCGTATTTTTGCAACTTAAAATTTCTTAGTAAACAATGATAAAAATTACACTTCCAGACAGTAGTGTCAAAGAATTCGAGGCGGGAGTTACTCCGCTAGATGTGGCAAAATCTATAAGCGAGGGATTGGCTAGAAACACCATTTCCGCAGTTGTAAACGACAAACAAGTAGAGACGACCACACCTATAACCACGGATTCTACGGTACAATTGTTGACCTGGAACGATGATCTTGGAAAAAAGGCTTTTTGGCATTCTTCAGCCCACCTTTTGGCGCAGGCTATCCTTGAGTTTTATCCTAATGCTAAGTTAACCATCGGTCCTGCAATCGAAAGCGGATTCTATTATGATGTAGATTTCGGTGACGAAAGTTTATCTGAAAAAGACTTTGAGAAAATTGAGAAAAAAGTATTGGAAAATGCTAAAAAAGGATCAACATTCTCATTATATCCTGTTTCTAAAGAAGAGGCGTTAAAGACTTATGCAGATAATCCTTATAAAGTAGAATTGATCTCTAATCTTAATGACGGAGAAATTACTTTTGTAACACACGATGATTTCACAGATCTTTGTCGTGGAGGGCATATTCCGAATACCAATATCGTAAAAGCAATGAAGATTTTAAATGCTGCCGGAGCGTATTGGAGAGGAAATGAAAAAAATCCTCAGTTAACAAGAGTTTATGGTATTTCTTTCCCAAAACAGAAAGAATTAACAGAATATCTTGAAAGATTAGAAGAAGCTAAAAGAAGAGACCACAGAAAATTAGGTAAAGAATTAGGGATTTTTGCGTTCTCTGAAAAAGTAGGTGCCGGTTTACCATTATGGTTACCAAAAGGAACTGCTTTGAGAAGAAAATTAGAAAATTTCCTTTCTGATGCTCAGAAAAAAGGAGGTTATGAATTCGTAATGTCACCACATATTGGGGCTAAAGAATTGTATGTAACTTCTGGCCACTGGGATAAATATGGAGCAGATAGCTTCCAGCCGATTAAAACTCCAAACGAAGGGGAAGAGTTTTTATTAAAGCCGATGAACTGCCCTCACCACTGTGAAATATACAAAACTTCACAATGGAGCTACAGAGATTTACCGAAAAGATATGCAGAATTCGGAACTGTTTACAGATATGAGCAAAGTGGAGAGCTTCACGGCTTAACAAGAGTTCGTGGATTTACTCAGGATGATGCTCACCTTTTCTGTACTCCGGATCAGCTTTCTGAAGAGTTTGAGAAAGTAATTGATTTAACTCTTTATGTTTTCAAATCATTAGGTTTTGAAGATTTCGTGACTCAGGTTTCATTGAGAGATCCTGAAAACAGAGAAAAATATATCGGAACTGACGAGAATTGGGAAAAAGCAGAAAATGCAATCATCAATGCAGCTCAAAAGAAAGGTTTAAAAACTGTGGTTGAGTATGGTGAAGCAGCATTCTATGGTCCTAAACTGGATTTCATGGTGAAAGATGCTTTAGGCAGAAAATGGCAGTTGGGAACTATTCAGGTAGATTATAACTTACCGGAAAGATTTGATCTTCATTATATCGGAAACGATAATGAAAAACACAGACCGGTAATGATCCACAGAGCACCTTTCGGATCAATGGAGCGTTTCATTGCAATTTTGCTTGAAAACACTGCCGGAGACTTCCCATTATGGTTGAGTCCGGATCAGTTTACCATTCTTCCAATCAGTGAAAAGTATGTGGATTATGCTAAAAAAGTTTCACAATTGTTAGAAAATCACGATATTAGCGGTCTGATTGATGACAGAAACGAAAAGACAGGTAAGAAGATCCGCGATGCTGAATTGAAGAAAATTCCGTTCATGCTTGTCGTAGGAGAAAATGAAGAAAAAGATGGCACAATTTCTGTAAGAAGACGTGGTGAAGGAGATCTTGGAGCAATGAGCATAGAAGATTTCGTAGCGTACTTCAAGAAAGAAGCAGCAATATAAAATGAAATTAAAAGATTAAAAATTCAATAATTAAAAGATTAATTTACGCTTTCGTAATTTTTCAATCTTTAATATTTTACTCTTTTAATTTCAAAAAAATTAGAAAGTTAACCAATAAAATTTAAGACAATAGCACAAAGATTTAACAACAGGGGCCCACAGAGACGTCCGGTACAGGAGGACTTACACTTGATCAACGATAAAATTCGTGTGAGAGAGCTTCGTTTGGTGGGCGATAACGTAGAGCCTGGAATCTACCCAATCGACAAAGCAAGACAAATTGCTGCGGAACAAGAGTTGGATTTGGTAGTAATTTCAGATAAGGCTGAACCGTTTATTGCAAGAGTACTTGAATATAAAAAATTCTTGTATGAGCAAAAGAAAAAGCAGAAGGAATTAAAAGCTAAGCAGGTAAAAGTAGTTGTAAAAGAAATTCGTTTCGGTCCTCAAACAGACGACCACGATTATGAATTCAAGAAAAAGCATGCTGAGAAATTCCTTGAAGAAGGTTCAAAATTAAAGACCTACGTATTTTTTAAAGGGCGTTCGATTATCTTTAAAGATCAGGGAGAAATCTTGCTTCTAAAACTAGCTCAGGAACTAGAGCACGTTGGAAAAGTAGATCAGCTTCCTAAGCTTGAAGGAAAAAGAATGATTATGATGATGAGTCCTAAAAAACCAGCTAAATAAGTATTATGACGGGATTCCGTCTCATTTACGATATCAAACCTCAAATTACTTTGAGGTTTTTTGTTTTTTAGTGCGGTGAAGACAGGGATTCAATACAAAACAGATCAAGTACAAAAGTTGGGGACTAAGCAAAAAAGTTTAGATCATGTAAAATGAATTTTTTTGCTCTCGCAGATTTTGCAAATAAGGCAGATTCTTTTCTTTACACTTTACATATTGAACACAAAGCCATGCCAAGTTTTTTGACAACTCTCGTTTTAAGTCTCACCAAACCGTTTTATCGATAAAAGACTGGAAAGATGAAGCAATAAAAATATGAGCAGCATAAAGGAAAATCTGTGGCATCTGTGGAAATAGAAAATTCGTGCATTCGTGGCAAATCATTATTTCTAACGCTAAGTTCGCCAGGATATTTTTAAATGATACTGCTGATTTTCCGTTCGCAACGGCGTTCTACTCAGCCAATGATAATCCTGTCGTATACTTTTATTATTTGAACACAAAGATTTCTCTAAGGTCCTTTACTACTAATCGTTTTAAGTCTCACCAAGCCGTTCTATTGATAAAAGACCAGAAAGATGAAGCAATAAAAAAATCAACGGCATCATCTGTGAAAATCTGTGCGATCTGTGGAAATAGAAAATTCGTGCATTCGTGGCAAAAAAATAAGCTACACCACTCTTTTTCTATCCCAAAAATTCCTTTCATGTATCAATATTTTTTTGTAATTTTGCAGACTATTATTCCTAAACATTCGTGTAAGGAAGCCAATACAGATATTGATAACAAAACATAAAAAGCAAAACAATGCCAAAATTAAAAACGAAATCAGGTGCTAAAAAGCGTTTTGCTCTTACTGGAACAGGTAAGATCAAAAGAAAAAATGCTTACAAAAGCCACATCTTAACTAAAAAAGAAACTAAGCAGAAGAGAAATCTTACTAGCACTTCTTATGTAGCTAAAGTGGATGAGAAAAGCGTTCAACGTCAATTAGCCATTAAGTAGTTTTTATAAATCTATATTCGGTTTATAAGAATTCAAAACAAATTCAACAATTTAACCCTGAAATGGAGCCACTAAGAGTACTGAAACAGGTACCGCACATTTCAAAAAAACAATTTAAATTATGCCAAGATCAGTAAACTCCGTAGCTTCAAGAGCTCGCAGAAAAAAAGTTTTAAAGCAAGCTAAAGGTTTTTTCGGTAGAAGAAAGAACGTTTGGACTGTAGCTAAAAACGCGGTAGAAAAAGCAATGCAATATGCTTACCGTGGTAGAAAAGAGAAGAAAAGAAACTTCAGATCACTTTGGATCACTCGTATCAACGCGGGAGCCAGAGTACACGGAATGTCTTACTCTCAATTTATGGGAGCTCTTAAAAAGAACAACATCGAACTTAACAGAAAAGTTTTAGCGGATTTAGCAATGAATCACCCTGAAGCTTTCAAAGCTGTTGTAGATCAAGTAAAATAATGTAGAATTTTTGTTATCAATATAGTCCCGGGTTTTTTGCCCGGGATTTTTTTATTATCTACATTTGCTAAAATTATCGGATATATAAAACTTTCTTTAAAAGTGAAAAAATTAACTACTCTTCTACTCTTTTCATTAATAAATTATGGCTTAGAGGCACAATCTCTTGTTCCGGCTTATCAAAACAGAGCCAATCAGGTTTCACAAGCAAACATCACCAATAATCTTCAGACTTTTGGAGATTTTGGAGTAAAAACCACTGGTTCTACGGCCAATACCAATGCTTTAAACTGGTTAAAAGAAAAATATACAGCAATGGGATATTCTGCCAATCAGATGCAGGAAGATCCTTTTAGCTTTAATTATGTGAATCAAACTCTGAGTTCAAAAAATTTAGTTATTACTAAACAAGGAACTGTTTATCCAAATACGTATGTTATTATTTGTGCACACTATGATACCATTACAGGGCGCGGTGTAAATGATAATGGAAGCGGAACTTCTATCCTTTTGGAAGCAGCCAGAATTTTAAAAGACATTCCAACAGAATATTCTGTTAAATTCATCCACTTTTCAGGAGAAGAGCAAGGATTGTATGGAAGCTATCATTATGCTGATAATGTTGCTTTTCAAAATGGAAACCGTGTAATGGACATTCGATTGGTATTTAATATCGATCAGGTTGGTGGAAAAATTGGTAATATTAATGACAAAGTAAAATGTGAAAGCGACCAGGGTGGTCAGTCGTCCAATAATGCCGCTTCTCTTGCTTTTACACAGCAGCTTGCCGCCTGCACTGCTTTATATTCACCGCTTCAAACTGTGATGTCTAATGCATATTCATCAGATTATATGCCTTTTGAAGAAAATGGTGATATCATTACCGGATTTTATGAAAATACAGAAAGTCATACCGAGCACACAGTAAACGATACTTTTGCAAATGTAGATCCAACCTATGTTTATAATGTAGGTAAAGCTGCTGTTGGCGCCTTACAACATTTTGCCGTAGCAACTACAAACCTTTTAGGCGTTAATGAAACAGCTTTAAAATCATTAGAATCTGTAAAAATTTACCCAAATCCAGCAAAAGATGTTATTACTATTGATCTACCTGATTATATAAATAAATTTAGTTTTGAATTAACAGATATGTCCGGTCGTTCTCTTTTACAATCAGAAAATCAAACGAAAGTAGCTGTTTCAGGATTATCTACAGGAACTTATCTGGCGACAATCAAAACAGAAAATTCCAGCGTTACCAAGAAAGTTATTATTGAAAAATAATCGACTATTTCATAAATAATCTAACAAATTAAAATCCTAAGTATTTGCTTGGGACTTTTTTATGATTACATTTGCGGAATTATTGAAAATTCAATAAAAATATAAAGTGAAAAAGATCATTACTTCATTATTTGTTTCTTTATCTATTTTAGGTTTAAACGGACAGACCTTAGTACAGGCCTATAAAGATCGGGCAAATATGGTTTCACAAACCAATATTACAACCAATTTACAGGAATTCAGCAATTTAGGTATAAAAACTACAGGTTCACCAGCCAACGCAACTGCCCTGATTTGGCTTAAAAACAAATATATTTCGTATGGATATGAAGCAAGCCAAATCGAAGAAGATCCATTTACTTATGGAAATACAAGTTCTAAAAATTTGGTTATTACAAAAACAGGAACGCTTTATCCTAATCAATATGTGATCATTTGCGGGCATTTCGATAGTATAAATGGTCCGGGAGTAAACGATAACGGCAGCGGCACCTCGATTATTTTAGAGGCGGCAAGAATTATGAAAGATGTGCCTACCGAATATTCTATTAAATTTATTCACTTTTCTGGCGAAGAACAAGGCTTGAGAGGCAGTACACATTACGCAAATACCGTTGCTTATAACGGAAATAATCGTGTTTTAGATATCAAATTGGTTTTCAATCTAGATCAGGTGGGTGGTAAAATGGGTAATAACAACAATACCATTTATTGTGACGAAGATATGGGCGGAAATTCTAGTAATACAGCTGCTTCGGTTGCTGCTACTCAGGAATTGATTGCTTGCACTCAATTATACTCTCCTCTTTTAACGGATATTGATGAAGCCGAAGATACCGATTATATGCCGTTTGAAGCGAAAGGTTATACGATAACAGGTTATTTTGAAAAAATCAGAAGCAACTATCCTCACACTGTAAATGATACTTTTGCCAACACAGATCCAACCTATATTTTCAATGTAGGAAAGGCTTCTTTGGGAGCTCTTCAACATTTTGCCGTGGCTTCCACATCAGTTTTAGGAACAAAAGAAAATTCTATAAATAAACTGGAAGCATTAAAAATTTATCCCAATCCCGCAAAAGATATTCTCAACATTGAAATTCCAGATTCTAAGATCAAAGATTTCCGGTTTGAAATCACTGATCTTTCAGGACGGGTAATTTTACAAAGGAATAACGAAACAAAAATTGATGTTTCATCTTTATCAAAGGGTGCTTATTTAGGCATTTTGAAGGTAAATAACGAAAAAGTGGTAAGAAAGGTTTTGATTGATTAAACCTTTCTACCATTCATTTATCCGGCTTCTTTAATTGAAGTCAGTTTGTTGCCTTCATTCCGGCAATAATGCGTTGCCTGTGGATGGATCCCCACTCTGCAATGGTATTGGTTAAATTTTTAAGCGACTTTCCGTAATCGGTTATACTATATTCCACGGCAACAGGTGTTGTGCTCATGACATGGCGTTCAATCAATTCATTGATCTCCAGATCCTTCAGCTCACGGCTGAGCATTTTACCGGAAATCCCCTTAACCTCTTTCAGCAGTTCGGAGTACCGCATTGGCTTATAACACAAACATGCTATAATAGACATCTTCCATTTTCCATTTAAAATTTCCATTGTATCGCTAATGGCCAATATTTTTTGGCTGCAATCTTTTACTAAATCAAAATTCTGTTCCATACCGTTCACTTGGTTACCCGTTTGTCACTATATCTTTTTGTCACTTAGTTACAAATATACACTTTGAAGCAATAACTTTGTCCATCTAATTTATAAATAACAAAAATGGATTTAATTAAAAATTTACAATGGCGATATGCGGTTAAAAAATATTCAGATGAGATCGTGAGCGAAGAGAAAATAGACCAGATTATCGAGGCTGTGAATCTTACCGCTTCTTCCTGCGGAATACAGCCTTATCGACTGTTCGTCATCACCAATCCTGAAGTGAGAAAAAAATTAGGAAAAGGATCTTTTAACGGGCAGATCCACGTTTCTTCACATTTAGTAGTTTTTGCCGGATTCAATGAAATCACACCTCATTATATTACAGACTATGTTGAAATGATGGAAGATCAGCGTAATTTAGAAAAAGGGGCACTTAATGACTTTACAACGACTTTAATAAATCATTTCTCTACTCAAACGCCGGCACAACATGCACTCTGGGCGAGCAAACAGGCATATATAGGACTGGGTACAGCGTTGATTGCTGCGGCAGAACTTAAAGTGGATGCCACTCCTATGGAGGGATTTGATCCTCAATTATTTGACGACGTTTTGGGCTTATCAGAAAAGGGGCTTCATGCCTCAGTTATTATTTCGTTAGGTTACAGGGATCCGGAAAATGACTATCTGGCTGCAGTTCCAAAAGCCCGTTTACCCATCCATGAATTTTCGACCAAAATAAATTAAACTTTTTATCAAAGGGATTACGAGCGAAAGGCCTAATACCTGGCTACCACTTAAGAATATACTTTTCGGTGGTAGTCAAAATTAGGTTCTGCCTCTGATTATCGGCATAGGAGAATTTGTCACAAATTCTGTGATCTTTTAAGTAGTAAAACCATTACCATTTAAATAATTGACTGCTCCTGTTCCCATATCGGCAACAAACCAAACGCCTGCAACTATTGACCCAATTCCTGTTCTTGAAATACCTAGCATAAAGGCATTAATTGCATGTGATGGTTTTACTTCCCCCGACATTGCAATATCTGCGGCTAAAAGTACTCCTCTGGCTTTCGTTAATTTATTTCCTAACCGTTTTGCGGGCTCATAAGCTCTTACCTGTTGCCCTCTCCAATATTTGGCTCCTGGGTTGCGCCATTTATTATAATTTCTTCAGAAAATAATAATTAGCATTAAATTATTTATCGATATTGGCTCCAGTCTATTTGGCTCATTAAATAAAAAGAGTATATTAAATTTAAAATAATCAATAAGATAATTCCAAATACTATCCAACCTCCGATTTTATTTTTTTCTTTAGGTAACTTATCAAAATTACTATTATACTCTTTCCAAATTTTTAAATAATCTATAGCATAGTAATTTGAAAATACAATAATTAACAGAGGAATATATATGACTGGCATATTTAAAGATAATTCAATACTTTTTTTACTCCATATAGCATAATAAATGCCTAATGAGAAAAGAAACCATATTTGCAATACAATTAATACTAAACTTGCCTTAAAAGTTGTCATGAATTTTCCGCCAAATTCTTTTGATGTATATTCTATTGATTTATAAATCTTATAGAAAAAATAATAGTATGCTTTTTTTATCATATCATAAATTTTTAAGCACCATTGGGTACCATTGTTCCCCTGAGAAATATATAATCATTTGTACTAACACCTTTTATATACATCTTATTTAAAATTTTAATTGTAAAAATTAATAAAACAATAAAACCAAATAACACCAATAAAACATTAAAGAAACGTGATGTATTAAATTTACTTTTCAATAATACTATTTTTTAATAAAGCCCATCATATAATTCAAGTTTGCCATATTCATTTGCAACTGACTTATCAATAACATCAGAAAGAGTTTTAAAACCATTACCATTTAAATAATTGACTGCCCCTGTGCCCATATCTGCAACAAACCAGTTCGTGTATAAGTTCATAAACTTCTCCTTTTTTATTTAAAGCTAAATAATTCCCATCACCTAAATTCTTTATCGTATAAAAATCCCCTTCAGGAATTTCAATTTTAAAAGTATCTTCTAAATCAAACTGTAATAAATATTCTTTATTTTCGTTTCCGATATCCGTGACATTAGAAATAATTCCTATTAGTATCTTAATTAAATGAAAATTAAGGTATTGTGTAAATACCCTAATTCATAAGGCTCTATAAAATAGTGTTGAATTTATTTACTTTAAATATGAAAAAAGCAACTGATTATTTCCCTTTTTTATACTCTCCATCAATTTTCTTTAGCTTTTCGATGTTGGAATGACTAAAAATAATCTGCTTTTTACTACACATAATATTATGGGTACTTGCTCCAATCGATCAGGCTCATTAGGTAAAATGAATAGATCAGATTACCTATGATGAACACAATAATGATAAACACAATCCATCCTCCAATGACATTCTTTTTTTGGGGTAATTGATCAAAAGAAATAATAATATTTTTCCACTTATTTTGATGATGAAAAACGAAATAATTAAGCAAAAAAATGGGAATTGCAATGATAAATACATCAGTATTACTTTGGTTTAAATGAATATTCCTATCAAAAAAAATAGTATAATAAATCAATGATGCAGATACTATAAAATAAATGAGAACATCTACTACCAAAGTGGCTTTCCAATCAATCAAAAAACTTCCCCCAATTTCATTTGAAGTAAACTCGATGGATTTGTATATTTTGTAGTAAAAATAGTGATATGCTTTTTTTATCATGACATTAATTTTTATGCACCATTCGGGGCCATGGTTCCCCAATCAATATTATAATTTCCTTTTTGCTCTGCCGACTTTATGTCATTCATTACACCATCCCATCCTGTACCATTGCCATAGAATGAGTCTACACCAAAATAAAAAAGACTGTAAATAGCTCCCGCGGTTCCTCCCCAAGTGCCCAATGCACCCATTGAAACATTAATTGCTGCTTTTCCTGGAAAAACTTTATTAGGTGAATTTGGATTACGATAATAATTTACCACTCCACTTATGTCCATGCCAACACCAACAACAAACGAAAACTGTCCAATACTTCTTGCTACAGGCGCCGCTTTAATAAAAGTTCTGCCATTGCCATAATAATTTCTGCCAAAAAAGCTAATGGGAGCATTGGGTCTTGCTGTACCAATATAAAATCTATCTGCAAAAGTACCAATGCCGGAGCCCGCTGCTGATACAAACCAGTTTGCTTTGCTGCCTATATCATACCAGTTATTCATAACCGACCCAAATTTTGCTCTATGAAAAGTCATTCCTCCAGAATTTCCTGTTAACATATTGTCTCCGTCATAATACATATTACTTTTAGCATCATCCATGGTAGACCACATGGCATATCCTTTATTAAAAGAAAGACCATCTACGCTACCTCCATTGTCAAAATAATTAAACATCGATCCCGGCTGAATCTATGTACATTTTATCATACTTATTAGATCAAAATTAAGGTATTATTGATTACCTAATATATTGTTTTCTCTAAGTATTAAAAATATAATTGATTATTTACCATCTTTATCCTCTTCGCATGATTCTGTTAAATAAGACTAAAACTCTTATCGCAGAATTATCATTTTTCGATTCTTATTTTCCCTGTAAATAATAAATACAAATATTTTTTCATCGACAAGGTATTTTTAATCTAGGTTAAAGGTATTTTTTTTACTATGTCATCTATATTACTATAATACAATCCCATGATTTTAAATCGGGTGATTCTTTGATGGTTTATAAGATAAAATACACTATAGCTATCTGAAAAATCGGTCTCTGTTGTTTGAAATATTCCTATATATTCTGAATAATATAAATCTTGACCAATTTTCATCTTTACTATTTTAATATACCATAAAATTTTTGATATAAATAATGTATTGATAAAAGAAAATTCACGGTTATAAATAAAATGATTCCCCATACAATAATTCCTCCTAAAGTATTTTTTTTCTTCGGTAATTTATCAAACTCAGTTTTGTATTTTTCCCATACATAATTATAATAATCAATTGATATATAATTTGAAATTATAATAAGAGCTGTTATTACGTACAGTAGTAAATTAGAACTCAGCTTTGGGTTACTATTATTCACAATGTGATAATAATTTCGAATTGTGAAAATAACCCAAAGCTCCAGAGCGATCAAAGCCAGGCTGGCTCTAAACTTACTATAGAAATTTTCAAAAGGCGACGATGTCCACAACATTATTTTGTATAACTTATAGAAAAAGTAATAATAAGCTCTTTTCATATTTAAAATTTTTGTGATCCATAAGGAAAAACATACTGTCTTGGCATTCCGGAATTTGCATTAATAATACTGTCAAATTGTCCTTGCCTTCTTTCAGTATCTTTTATTGCTCCGGGATACTTTGCGTTACCTGTCCATCCACCTGGATAGAAAGCATCTACACCGAAGTACAGCATTGCTGGTATAGCTCCTACAGGGGTTAAGCCATAAGCTCCCATCGCTGTATTAAAATAAAATTTATTTTCAGATATTTCCCCTCTTTCAAGAGCTCCATAATCCATTAAAACAGCTATACCAAAAGAAAATCTACCAATAGCTCTAGCCACAGGCGCCGCTTTAATAAAAGTTCTGCCATTACCATAATAATTTCTGCCAAAAAAGCTAATGGGAGCATTGGGTCTGGCAGTACCAATATAAAATCTTTCTGCAAAAGTACCAACGCCGGAGCCCGCTGCTGATACAAACCAATTTGCCTTGCCGCCTACATCATACCAATTATTCATAACCGAACCAAATTTTGCTCTATGAAAAGTCATTCCCCCAGAATTCCCAGTCAACATATTATCTCCGTCATAGTACATGCTATTTTTAGCATCATCCATGGTAGACCATATGGCATATCCTTTATTAAAAGAAAGACCATCTACGCTTCCTCCATTGGCAAAATAATTAAACATCAATCCGGCTGAATTTCCGCTGAAGGAATATCCGCCACCACCGCCGCCCTCTCCGGGGTTTATCCCCAAGAATGAATTATGCATCTGCCTACCGGAAGTAAAATAAGGCGTTCTTCCAGAGGTATCAATGGTTCCATCGGCATTAAACCATCTGCCATCTACATCTGCATACGAGACCGGATTTCCTGCAACATAGGCGTAGGTACTAGTGGAGAGGTACATTTCCGCCAGCTGATCGATCCCGTTCCATCGTCCCAGATCAGGCATATACTGGCGCAAGCCGTAATCATAAAAACCCGTCTCCTGAAGCTCCTTCCCTTTGGAAACTCTACGCAGCTGAGACGTTAGAGCTGCTAACGTGTTTGATCCTAAAAAGAATAAAGCTGTGAGCGTTTTAGATCTCCAGAGTTACTTGTTTTTCTCTAAAGAAAATAGCAAATATTCACTCTTTTAATATATTTTGTAAACATATTTTTGTAATAAATATGCGGATCCAAAAAAATTAGCTGCAATAAATATAACAATGATCCAGACAATAATACTTCCTTTTTTATTTTGTCTCTCAGATAACTTATCGAATTCTCTATTATAATCTTTCCAAATATTTTTATGAATGAAAGCAAAATAATTTATTATAAAAAGAGTTGTTAATGGTATTAAAATTATTGGGTTAGTAATACTTAAATTTAATTTTATATTAGTTAATAAGGAATAGTAAGTTAATAATGAACTCAAAAGCCAAATTTCCAACACTCCTAAAGCTATACCAGCTTTAAAATCTGTCCAGAATGCTCCTCCTACTAATCCGGAAGTACATTCAATTGATTTATAAATTTTATAAAAAAAATAGTAATATGCTCTTTTAATTTTTTCCATAAATATTAATTATTTAGGTTCATGAGCTCCCATGATGCTATATCGATAAGGCCCTGCTTGGTTAAAACCATTATCTATCATACTTTGTGTTGCGTTTGCATTATTAAAGAATCCTGACCAACCTTTATTTCCATTTTGATCATCATAAAAATTATCTACTCCAAAATAAATAACTCCAACAGATGCACCAATAGATCCTTCGCTAAAATGCTTTTCGGTAAATGCTGACAAGTCAACTTTTGTAAAATCAAAATTTTTAAAGTTTATACTTTCAGATTTAAAACCACCTAAAAATCCAGTAAAAATATCTAACTCAACATGAATGTATTTTTTCATAGACGCTTCCCATATCCCAATATTTTTTAAAATGAAAAAACGTGGTAATTTCTTATTCTTAAATTCTTTTTCAAGATTTGCATTTAATAAAAAAGTATATGCATCTGAATAACCTAATTCATTTGCCTTCCATCCTAAAATAAAATCTTTTGTTACTGATTTTCGTAAATACGAATATGGACTAGGTAAAATATTGATGATATTTTGAAAAAATTTCAATTCATCATCTCCAAATTTATTCTCTTTATTTTTTTTAAATAATCTAAACATATTATTTAAAAGTTAAATTATACACTTCTTTTACCCATTTTGGAGCAAATCTTGCTCGGTTCTCTTAGGTTATAAATCCGTGACATTAGAAATAATTCCTATTAGTATCTTAATTAAATGAAAATTAAGGTATTGTGTAAATACCCTAATTCATAAGGCTCTATAAAATAGTGTTGAATTTATTTACTTTAAATATGAAAAAAGCAACTGATTATTTCCCTTTTTTATCCTCGCCGTATATCTTCTTTAATTTTTCAATTTGCTGAGCCTTCTGTAAAGAATCTTCTCTTCTCTCTTTTTTTACAACTTCCGGAGCATAAGGTCCAACTTGATTCGTTTTAGCTTGAGAAAATAATAAATAATATGAAAATATTAAATTACTTATTATCATTAAAATAATTCCTAACACTATCCAACCACCAATTACATTTTTTTTGCTTGGTAGTTCATCAAAAGTACTTATTATTCGTCTCCATCTGTCATTGTGATTAAATACAAAATAATTAAATAGAGCTACAGGAATAACCAATATTAATACATATCTATTATCAAAATTTATATCTATAGTGTATCCGAAAATCACTTTACAATATATAAATAATGAAATAATGATAAAGTATATAATTCCATCCATTGATAAACTTGCTTTCCAATCACTCCAAAATCTTCCACCTCCCAATTCTGATGTATATTCTACCCATTTATACATTTTATAAAAAAAATAGTCATAAATTTTGTTTATTTTTCTCATAATTTTAAAATTTTAATGCTGAATTACTAAAAAATGGATGTCCAGTCATTTGTTGCTCATATTTTTCAGTTCTATCGGCTGTTTGTGATGCTCCAACCCATCCTCCTGGATAAAATGCATCAATTCCAAAATATAAAGCGCTGATAATTGATCCGGGTATTCCTCCTTCATAACCAATTATTCCCATTACGGTATTTAATCCTGCTTTTCCAGGATGAACAGAATTTTGGGAACTAGGATTATCCAAATAATTTAAAGTACCTATTGTATCCATACCCACCCCTACAACAAACGAAAACTTTCCAATACTTCTTGCCACAGGCGCCGCTTTAATAAAAGTTCTGCCATTGCCATAATAATTTCTGCCAAAAAAGCTAATAGGAGCATTGGGTCTGGCTGTACCAATATAAAATCTGTTTGCAAAACTACTAACGCCAGAGCCTGCTGCTGATACAAACCAATTTGCCTTGCTGCCTGTATCATACCAGTTATTCATAACCGACCCAAATTTTGCTCTATGAAATTTTACTTTTTATCATAATCAAAATCTTTTTATTAAAATTGATAATGTAAATAATATTGTTCCTAAAATACTTATTAAAGTAAAAAATCGAATAATAATATTGATTATATTATTATTTGTAAGATCAGTATTGTTAATTGCTATTCTTTCAAAAAACAAAAGCTTAAAGTATTGGCCAATAGATGGATAAAACTTTATAATATTTATATTTAAAGCTCTATTTATTTCATCAAAATTCTTGTAATGGAGCTCCATTATTTTAAATGCAGTTTTATTTTGTTTATCAATTAAATAAACTACTCTATAACTTCCCCGGCTTCCCGATTCTGTAAGGACTATTTTGCCTGTGTAATCTGAAAGACAAACCAACTTACCAAAAGGTTTTAGTATAGAATAATATCGCAACTCATTTCCTTTTATCTTAATGATTTTGATATGTTTTAGAAAATTTATCAAAAGATAAAATAGGGCAATTAGTAATAATAAAACTAAGCTATCACTGACTTTTAAAGAATAATTTCTTAAAAGTTTACCAATCATTATACTTCCAAAGATTAACCAAACCATAGAAAAAATACCCCAAAAGAAAGTATCTCCTGAAAATTTACTTTTAGTATAATCCATCATACATTTCGAAACTTATTTTTTGTCCAAAGCTACTTTCATCAATAACATCAGAAAGAGTTTTAAAACCATTACCATTTAAATAATTGACTGCCCCTGTGCCCATATCTGCAACAAACCAGGCACCAGCAACTATTGACCCAACTCCTGTTCCCGAAAGAATTAACATACCACCATTAATGTAGTGTGAAGCTTTTACTTCCCCCGACATTGCAATATCTGCGGCTAAAAGTACTCCTCCGGCTTTTGTTAATCTACTTCCTAAACGTTTTGCCTGTTCATAAAGTCTATAATTAAAGTATTTTTCATTAAAACTCTGATAAATACTTCAGGAATAAAAATTATTAAAATACATGCAATTAAAAACATTAAACTTCTTTCATAGACAATAAAAACTTCTTATTACTCAACTTTATTCCTTTCTTCTCCATGTGCTTTTTTGTTAAATATCGTAATCTTAATTACTCCTTTTCAATTTTTATTTTCCCCGTAAACAAAAGCTTCAGGTATAATTTCAAGTTAAACTTATAGTTGTAGACTCTTTTTAATGGTATGGAAGAATTTATTTCTTTAAAGTTATCATAGAACAATCCATTTATTTTGAAAACAGTATATCCATTCTTTATCAGATGAATAACGTCATACTGCCCTCGAATACTTATTTCTGATGTTATAATTTTATTGTCAAAAGAATCTAAATCTAAAGTTTTCCCAAGAGGACCGAGAATAGAATAATATTTGAGATTATTCTTTTTCCGATCTATAACCAAATATTTAAAATCTTTAATGACAACTATTAAAAAGAGTTCAAAAAAAAAGAAGAGGAGAGTAAATGTGATATATGAAAAATTATCCTCACCTTCTATTAAAGATATAATAGGTTTTATAATATACATAATAAAACCAAAAACAAATAAAAAAATCAAAAATAAAAACCATAAGTACCAGTTAAGATGAATTTTACTTTTTATCATTTTTTTTAAATTTTAATATAATCCATTATACATTTCTATGGTCTTCCTTTGCCCCCAATCACTTTGGTCAATAACGTCTGATAAAGTAGTAAAGCCACTTCCGCTCATATAATTAATCGCACCAACTCCCATATCTGTTACAAACCATGCTCCTGCGACTATTGATCCTACTCCCGTTGTAGACGCACCTAACATTGCTGCATTTATCCAATGAGAAGGTCTTATCTGTCCCGACATTGCAATATCTGCAGCTAAAAGTACTCCTCCGGCTTTCGTTAATTTATTTCCTAACCGTTTTGCGGGCTCATAAGCTCTTACCTGTTGCCCTCTCCAATATTTGGCTCCTGGGTTACGCCATCTATCTTGCCACACAAAAGACGTTCCTTTAGTTTTAGTAACGTGCCAAATCTCATTGTGCCTAAATGCACCAGTTCCAGGGATATTGGCAGTAGCACCAGCTCCAATTAACGTATTTGCTAGCCATGAGATGTTTGACATAGTTTGACTAAAATCGCTACTAAATTTTGCTCTATGAAAGCTAATACCTCCCGTATCTCCCGATAACATCTGATCTCCGTCATAATACATATTGCTTTTAGCATCATCCATGGTAGACCATATGGCATATCCTTTATTAAAAGAAAGACCATCTACGCTTCCTCCATTGGCAAAATAATTAAACATCAATCCGGCTGAATTTCCGCTGAAGGAATATCCGCCGCCACCGCCGCCCTCTCCGGGGTTTATCCCCAAGAATGAATTATGCATGTTCCTACCGGAAGTAAAATAAGGCGTTCTTCCAGAGGTATCAATGGTTCCATCCTGATTAAACCAAAACCAGAACATTTCGCTAACGCCTTGATTTCTATTGTTTTAAAAATTATTATTTTGTAATTACTAAAATATAATTGATTAATTATCATTTTTATCCTCACCATATATCTTCTTTAGCTTTTCAATTTGCTGAGTTTTTTGTAAAGAGTCTTCTTTTCTTTCTTTTTTTATAACTTCCGGAGCATAAGAACCTGTTTGATTCTGTTTTGCAAGTTGGGACAACAAATAAAACGAGAAAATTAAATTCATAATTATCAAAATTATAATTGCATAAACTACTTGTTTATTTCTTTTATTTTTTTCATTTGAAAAATAATCAAATTTTCTAACAATAAATTTGAATTGATTTTTACTATAAAGTAAAAAATAATCAATTAGAGTCAATGTTATAACAATCAAGATCCATATTTCATTTGATAATATACCAGAATCTGTTTTAAAGATAATATTATAATAATTTGTGAGAGATACTATAATTAATATTTCAAGAATAATGATATATAAACTTGCTATAAAATCATAAGGAAAAATTGTGGCTGACTTCTTTCCTCTACTGTATAATGTATAAAACATAAAATAATACCCGTTTTTTATTCTTTCCATAAACTAAAATTTTAACGCTGAATTACTAAAAAATGGATGTCCAGTCATTCGCTGTTCATATGCTTCAGTCTCAGCTGCAGTTTCTGAAGCTCCAATCCAACCTCCTGGATAAAAAGCATCAACTCCAAAATATAAAGCGCTAATTATTGCACCATAAGTTCCACCTTCTGTTCCTATTAGACCCATTACAGTATTTAATAGTGCTTTACTTGGATGTACTGCATTAGGTGATGTTTTATCAATTTCATAAATTTGCATACCTTTAAGATCCATTACTACATCAAGACCAAACGAGAATTTACCAATACTTCTTGCCACAGGCGCCGCTTTAATAAAAGTTCTGCCATTGCCATAATAATTTCTGCCAAAAAAGCTAATAGGAGCATTGGGTCTGGCTGTACCAATATAAAATCTGTTTGCAAAACTACTAACGCCAGAGCCTGCTGCTGATACAAACCAATTTGCCTTGCCGCCTGTATCATACCAGTTATTCATATCTGACCCAAATTTTGCTCTATGAAAAGTCACTCCTCCAGAATTTCCTGTTAACATATTATCTCCATCATAGTACATGCTATTTTTAGCATCATCCATGGTAGACCACATGGCAAACCCTTTATTAAAAGAAAGACCGTCTATGGTTCCTCCATTCGCAAAATAGTTATACATGGATCCCGCGGCATTTCCAGTAAAGGAGTAGCCGCCACCGCCGCCATCATTCGGGCTTATTCCTAAAAACGAGTTACGCATCTGTCTTGAAGAGGTAAACCGAGGCGTATATCCCGAGGTGTCAATAGAGCCGTCAGAATTAAACCATCTTCCGTCTACATCCGCATACGAGACCGGATTTCCTGCAACATAGGCGTAGGTACTGGTGGAGAGGTACATTTCCGCCAGCTGATCGATCCCGTTCCATCGTCCCAGATCAGGCATATACTGGCGCCAGCCGTAATCATAAAAACCCGTCTCCTGAAGCTCTTTTCCGTTGTTGTTAAAAGACGAGAGACTTTGCGCAGCGGGATTAGATATTAAGATTTACAATAGAATCAGCAATTTTTTTTACAGAGTAGGGTTCGTGTATAAGTTCATAAACTTCTCCTTTTTTATTTAAAGCTAAATAATTCCCATCACCTAAATTCTTTATCGTATAAAAATCCCCTTCAGGAATTTCAATTTTAAAAGTATCTTCTAAATCAAACTGTAATAAATATTCTTTATTTTCGTTTCCGATATCCGTGACATTAGAAATAATTCCTATTAGTATCTTAATTAAATGAAAATTAAGGTATTGTGTAAATACCCTAATTCATAAGGCTCTATAAAATAGTGTTGAATTTATTTACTTTAAATATGAAAAAAGCAACTGATTATTTCCCTTTTTTATCCTCGCCGTATATCTTCTTTAATTTTTCAATTTGCTGAGCCTTCTGTAAAGAATCTTCTCTTCTCTCTTTTTTTACAACTTCCGGAGCATAAGGTCCAACTTGATTCGTTTTAGCTTGAGAAAATAATAAATAATATGAAAATATTAAATTACTTATTATCATTAAAATAATTCCTAACACTATCCAACCACCAATTACATTTTTTTTGCTTGGTAGTTCATCAAAAGTACTTATTATTCGTCTCCATCTGTCATTGTGATTAAATACAAAATAATTAAATAGAGCTACAGGAATAACCAATATTAATACATATCTATTATCAAAATTTATATCTATAGTGTATCCGAAAATCACTTTACAATATATAAATAATGAAATAATGATAAAGTATATAATTCCATCCATTGATAAACTTGCTTTCCAATCACTCCAAAATCTTCCACCTCCCAATTCTGATATATATTCTACCCATTTATACATTTTATAAAAAAAATAGTCATAAATTTTGTTTATTTTTCTCATAATTTTAAAATTTTAATGCTGAATTACTGAAAAATGGATGACCCGTCATTTGTTGCTCATATTTTTCAGTTCTATCGGCTGTTTATGATGCTCACAATCAAATCTATTTTGTTATAAATTCACGACAACAGAGATAATTTCTATTAATATGTTCCAAAATTAATTTTATGTAAATAAAATGTCGAAAAGAAAAAACTTACCGTTATACATAAAATTATTATCCATACAATAATTCCCCCAATTTTATTTTTTCTTTTAGACCATTTATCAAATTCACCTTTATATTTTTTCCAAACATGGTCATAATAATCAAATAATACATAATTTGAGATTATAATAGCTAAACCCATTATATATATAAATAAATTGGAGTTTGATTTTGAATCAGTCACTTTAACTATTTCGTAACAATTTTGAATTGTGAAAATAACCCAAAGCTCCAGAGCGATCAAAGCCAGGCTGGCTCTAAACTTACTATAGAAATTTTCAAAAGGCGACGATGTCCACAACATTATTTTGTATAAATTATAGAAAAAGTAATAATAAGCTCTTTTCATATTTAAAATTTTTGAGATGTACTGGATATATAATATCCTGTGACCATTGAATATCATTCGTCATCATGATTAAACCAAAATTAGGGTATTGTATGAATATCCTAATTTTTTGAGTTTTATAAAATGTGGTTTTTTAAGTACAAAAAATATAATTGATTACTTATCTTTTTTATCCTCGCCGTATATCTTCTTTAATTTTTCAATTTGCTGAGCCTTTTGTAAAGAATCTTTTTTTACAAATTCCGGAGCATAAGGTCCTGTTTGATTATGTTTTGCTCGTTGAAATAATAAATAAAATGAAAATATCATATTAATGATTATAAATATTATAGTACACCAAGTAATAATACCATATGTATTATTCTTTTTTTTAGATAATTTATCAAAATCATTATTATATTTTTTCCAGATATCAGTATTAATAAAAGCAAAGTAATGGATTAAAAAAAGCAATATAAGTGGAATTAAAACATAAGGATCTCGAATATTTAGGTTTCCAGTCGTTTTTCCCGTAATCAATAAAAAATAATTTACTATAGATATTATTAGCCATATTTCTAAAGCTGCGATTGAAGTACTTGCTTTAAAATCACTCCACCAAGGTGTCGAACTATTTTCATAATGATTATAGAGTTTATAAAACAAATAATAATAACCTTTTTTTATTCTTTCCATAGACTAAAATTTTAATGCTGAATTACTAAAAAATGGATGTCCAGTCATTTGTTGCTCATATTTTTCAGTTCTATCGGCTGTTTGTGATGCTCCAACCCATCCTCCTGGATAAAATGCATCAATTCCAAAATATAAAGCGCTGATAATTGATCCGGGTATTCCTCCTTCATAACCAATTATTCCCATTACGGTATTTAATCCTGCTTTTCCAGGATGAACAGAATTTTGGGAACTAGGATTATCCAAATAATTTAAAGTACCTATTGTATCCATACCCACCCCTACAACAAACGAAAACTTTCCAATACTTCTTGCCACAGGCGCCGCTTTAATAAAAGTTCTGCCATTGCCATAATAATTTCTGCCAAAAAAGCTAATAGGAGCATTGGGTCTGGCTGTACCAATATAAAATCTGTTTGCAAAACTACTAACGCCAGAGCCTGCTGCTGATACAAACCAGTTTGCCTTGCTGCCTGTATCATACCAGTTATTCATAACCGACCCAAATTTTGCTCTATGAAAAGTCATTCCTCCAGAATTTCCTGTTAACATATTGTCTCCGTCATAATACATATTACTTTTAGCATCATCCATGGTAGACCACATGGCATATCCTTTATTAAAAGAAAGACCATCTACGCTACCTCCATTGTCAAAATAATTAAACATCGATCCCGGCTGAATTTCCGCTGAAGGAATATCCGCCGCCACCGCCGCCCTCTCCGGGGTTTATCCCCAAGAATGAATTATGCATCTGCCTACCGGAAGTAAAATAAGGCGTTCTTCCAGAGATATCAATGGTTCTATCCTGATTAAACCAAAACCAGAACATTGCGCTAACGCCATGATTTCTATTGTTTTAAAAATTATTGTCTTGTAATTACTAAAATATAATTGATTACTTATCATTTTTATCCTCACCATATATCTTCTTTAGCTTTTCAATTTGCTGAGTTTTCTGTAAAGAGTCTTCTTTTCTTTCTTTTTTTACAACTTCCGGAGCATAAGGTCCTGTTTGATTTTGTTTTGCCTGTTGAGATAATAAATAAAATGAAAATATAAGATTACTTATTATTAGTAATACGATGATAAATACTTTCCATCCGCCAATGATATTCTTTTTTTTAGGTAAATGATCAAATTTTTGTATTATATACTTCCATCGGTCATTGTGATTAAAAACAAAATAATTAAATAAGAATATGGGAATTACTAGAATATACACATTTTTATTATAAGTAATCATATAAATATAATGTCCAAAAAATAGCTTATAATAAATGAATATGGACATTATAATAAAATATAGTAACATATCCATTGATAAGCTTGCTTTCCAATCATTCCAAAATCTTCCACCTCCCAATTCTGATGTATATTCTACCCATTTATACATTTTATAAAAAAAATAGTCATAAATTTTGTTTATTTTTCTCATAATTTTAAAATTTTAATGCTGAATTACTGAAAAATGGATGACCCGTCATTTGTTGCTCATAAGCTTCCGTTCTTGCGGCAGTCTCAGAAGCTCCAATCCATCCTCTAGGATAGAAAGCGTCTACTCCAAAATATAATGTACTAATTACTGCCCCATATGCTCCTCCTTTATAACCTATTATTCCCATAACCGTATTTATTCCTGCTTTTCCTGGATGAACAGCATTAGGAGAATTCGGATCTTCTGCATAATTCATGACTCCTTTAGCATCCATAATGAGGCCTCCCCAAAAAGAAATTTTACCTATTGCACCAGCTACAGGCGCCGCTTTAATAAAAGTTCTTCCATTACCATAATAATTTCTGCCAAAAAAGCTAATGGGAGCATTGGGTCTTGCTGTACCAATATAAAATCTATCTGCAAAAGTACCAATGCCGGAGCCCGCTGCTGATACAAACCAGTTTGCTTTGCTGCCTATATCATACCAGTTATTCATAACCGACCCAAATTTTGCTCTATGAAAAGTCATTCCTCCAGAATTTCCTGTTAACATATTGTCTCCGTCATAATACATATTACTTTTAGCATCATCCATGGTAGACCACATGGCATATCCTTTATTAAAAGAAAGACCATCTACGCTACCTCCATTGTCAAAATAATTAAACATCGATCCCGGCTGAATCTATGTACATTTTATCATACTTATTAGATCAAAATTAAGGTATTATTGATTACCTAATATATTGTTTCTCTAAGTATTAAAAATATAATTCATTATTTACCATCTTTATCCTCTTCGCATGATTCTGTTAAATAAGACTAAAACTCTTATCGCAGAATTATCATTTTTCGATTCTTATTTTCCCTGTAAATAATAAATACAAATATTTTTTCATTGACAAGGTGTTTTTGATATTGGTTAAAGGTATTTTTTTTATTATTTCATCTATATTACTGTAGTATAATCCCATGATTTTAAATCGGGTGATTCTTTGATGATTTATAAGGTAAAATACACTATAGCTACCTGAAAAACCGGTCTCTGTTGTTTGGAATATTCCTATATATTCTGAATAATATAAATCTTTACCAAAGGGTCTTAGAATTGAAAAAAAGCGTATTTTCTCTTTCTGTACTACAATATATTTAATATCATTTAGATGTTTTATAGCGAATATAATGAGTGTAATAAAGAAAGTGAGAAATATATAATCATTTGTACTAACACCTTTTATATACATTTTATTTAAAATTTTAATTGTAAAAATTAATAAAACAATAAAACCAAATAATACCAATAAAACATTAAGGAAACGCGATGTATTAAATTTGCTTTTCATGATCCTATTTTTTTAATAAAGTCCATCATATAGTTCAAGTTTACCATATTCATTTGCAACTGATTTGTCAATAACATCAGACAGTGTATTAAAACCATTACCGTTTAAATAATTGACTGCCCCCTGTTCCCATATCGGCAACAAACCAAGCGCCTGCAACTATTGACCCAATTCCTGTTCTTGAAATACCTAGCATAAAGGCATTAATTGCATGTGATGGTTTTACTTCCCCCGACATTGCAATATCTGCGGCTAAAAGTACTCCTCTGGCTTTCGTTAATTTATTTCCTAACCGTTTTGCGGGCTCATAAGCTCTTACCTGTTGCCCTCTCCAATATTTGGCTCCTGGGTTACGCCATCTATCTTGCCACACAAAAGACGTTCCTTTAGTTTTAGTAACGTGCCAAATCTCATTGTGCCTAAATGCACCAGTTCCAGGGATATTGGCAGTAGCACCAGCTCCAATTAACGTATTTGCTAGCCATGAGATGTTTGACATAGTTTGACTAAAATCGCTACTAAATTTTGCTCTATGAAAGCTAATACCTCCCGTATCTCCCGATAACATCTGATCTCCGTCATAATACATATTGCTTTTAGCATCATCCATGGTAGACCATATGGCATATCCTTTATTAAAAGAAAGACCATCTACGCTTCCTCCATTGGCAAAATAATTAAACATCGATCCCGGCTGAATCTATGTACATTTTATCATACTGATTAGATCAAAATTAAGGTATTATTGATTACCTAATATATTGTTTTCTCTAAGTATTAAAAATATAATTAATTATTTACCATCTTTATCCTCTTCGCATGATTCTGTTAAATAAGACTAAAACTCTTATCGCAGAATTATCATTTTTCGATTCTTATTTTCCCTGTAAATAATAAATACAAATATTTTTTCATCGACAAGGTATTTTTAATCTAGGTTAAAGGTATTTTTTTTACTATGTCATCTATATTACTATAATACAATCCCATGATTTTAAATCGGGTGATTCTTTGATGGTTTATAAGATAAAATACACTATAGCTATCTGAAAAATCGGTCTCTGTTGTTTGAAATATTCCTATATATTCTGAATAATATAAATCTTGACCAATTTTCATCTTTACTATTTTAATATACCATAAAATTTTTGATATAAATAATGTATTGATAAAAGAAAATTCACGGTTATAAATAAAATGATTCCCCATACAATAATTCCTCCTAAAGTATTTTTTTTCTTCGGTAATTTATCAAACTCAGTTTTGTATTTTTCCCATACATAATTATAATAATCAATTGATATATAATTTGAAATTATAATAAGAGCTGTTATTACGTACAGTAGTAAATTAGAACTCAGCTTTGGGTTACTATTATTCACAATGTGATAATAATTTCGAATTGTGAAAATAACCCAAAGCTCCAGAGCGATCAAAGCCAGGCTGGCTCTAAACTTACTATAGAAATTTTCAAAAGGCGACGATGTCCACAACATTATTTTGTATAACTTATAGAAAAAGTAATAATAAGCTTTTTTCATAATTTAAAATTTTTGAGATCCATAAGGATATATTGCCGAATATCCTTTCATCATGATTAAATCAAAATTAGGGCATTGTGTAAATGCCCTAATTCATAAGGCTTTATAAAATGGTGCTGAATTTATTTACTTTAAATATGAAAAAAGCAGCTGATTATTTCCCATTTTTATACTCTCCATCCATTTTCTTTAGCTTTTCGATGTTGGAATGACTAAAAATAATCTGCTTTTTACTACACATAATATTATGGGTACTTGCTCCAATCGATCAGGCTCATTAGGTAAAATGAATAGATCAGATTACCTATGATGAAGACAATAATGATAAACACAATCCACCCTCCAATGATATTCTTTTTTTTAGGTAATTGATCAAAAGAAATAATAATATTTTTCCACTTATTTTGATGATGAAAAACGAAATAATTAAGCAAAAAAACAGGAATAACAATTATTAATACATCAATGTTACTTTCGCTTAGATGAATGTACCTGTCAAAAAAAATAGTGTAATAAATGAATAATGTACAAATTATAGAATAAATGAGAGCATCTACTACCAAAGAGGCTTTCCAATCAATCAAAAAACTTCCCCCAATTTCATTTGAAGTAAACTCGATGGATTTGTATATTTTGTAGTAAAAATAGTGATATGCTTTTTTTATCATGACATTAATTTTTATGCTCCATTCGGTGCCATTGTTCCCCAATCAATATTATAATTTCCTTTTTGCTCTGCCGACTCTATGTCATTCATTACACCATCCCATCCTGTACCATTTCCATAAAATGCATCTACTCCAAAATAAAAAAGACTGTAAATAGCTCCCGCGGTGCCTCCCCAAGTGCCCAATGCCCCCATGGAACCATTAATTACTGCTTTTCCTGGAAAAACTTTATTAGGTGAATTTGGATTACGATAATAATTTATCACTCCTCTAAAATCCATCGCTAATCCAAGACCAAACGAAAATTTCCCTATAACCCCTGCCATAGGTGCCGATTTAATAAAGGTTCTGCCATTACCATAATAATTTCTGCCAAAAAAGCTAATGGGAGCATTGGGTCTGGCTGTACCAATATAAAATCTGTTTGCAAAAGCACCGACACCGGAGCCAGCTGCTGATACAAACCAATTTGCCTTGCCGCCTGTATTATACCAATTATTCATATAAGAATTAAAATGATTCTGCAGCGAATTTCCCCACCCCGCTTTTTTTGTTACGGTTACTCCTGGAATATCTATAATGGACTCTCCAATTCCTCCATTATAAAATCCGCTATTAAGGCTCGTATAGCTTCCGTCATATCCTAATCCTATCCCTTCAGAGCTGCTAAATCCGGTACCTGTATTATACCAATCTCCTCCTAAATTAAAAGCCCTGTCAATCAGTGCCTGTGAGCTATGGTTATATATACCACTGCCGCTGCCATCATTCGGGCTTATTCCTAAAAACGAGTTACGCATCTGTCTTGAAGAGGTAAACCGAGGCGTATATCCCGAGGTGTCAATAGAGCCGTCAGAATTAAACCATCTTCCGTCTACATCCGCATACGAAACAGGATTTCCCGCAACATAGCCATAGGTACTGGTGGAGAGGTACATTTCAGCCAGCTGATCGATTCCGTTCCATCTTCCCAGATCCGGTATATACTGTCGCCAGCCGTAGTCATAAAACCCCGTCTCCTGAAGCTCCTTCCCATTGTATTTATAGGAATGCAGACCTCCAAAACTTGAAGCATTAGCCCCTCCAATATGGTTTAATCCTAAAGGATAATAATTATTGGTATTTCTGATCTGAGCAATTCCCTGGTCATTTTTTGCAAAGCTTACCCTCACATTTCCCAAATGATCTCTGTAATTGTAAATATAACGGTTTTCTATAAAACTGTAAAATCCTTCTGAAGTACCTACAAAATCTAAAACCCAAACAGGGGCTATAGGTCCTATTGGTCTTTCACTTGGCGTATATGCCTGCTGTTCAAAGGCAACCTCGGTTTTACATGTCGGGCAACCTCTTCCTCCGGTGAAGTTCTCATATTGAAAACCATCTAGATAATCTACGGTTACCGTAGTTTGGGACGAGCCTCTGCCTCCGGAGGTCGTATTGGTTTTTCTAAGCTTTGTACCGTCTGCCCTGTACAAATAATTAATTGTTGTATTACGAGCCAGACCAATAGATTGGGGTTGTACTATGGCGAGCCCGTTTGCCAAATTGAGATAGTTATAATCAATTCTTCGGATTCCTTTGTCCAGCATATCCTTCATATTTCCATTAAGATCATAGGAAATGGTATTGTTTCCGCCTTCGTAGCCGGCATTATTTGAAGAGTTTTCAGTGATCTTGTCCAATCGGTTTCCTGTGTATTCATATACCAGATCATCAGCCAGAGTTGCCGTATTTCCGTTAACAGGAAAAGCCCTTCTTTTGAGTGTCTTTATATTTCCGTTGAGATCATAGTTTATCATTTCATCAAAATGCCTTTTATAAGGAGTGGTAGAATAAGGCTCTGTATATAGGGCATGCTGCAGCCTTTTCAATCCATCATAAATATAGATATATCTTTTCATGACATCCTCGTTTGCATTTCTCCAGTCTACTTCTGATATTAATCCATTGTGCTTGCTTGTTCCCATATGGCTGTATCCTGGATCTTCATATTTTAGCTCATATCCGAATAGCTTGCCGTTCAGATTCTTAGGATCATTGATTTTTGTTAGTCTCCCCTGAATATTATAGGCATAATCAATGCTCTGAAGCGGGGATGCCGCATTCGTTCCGCCTACTTTTTTGGTCTTGAGCTGGGACAGTTCGTTGTATTCGTTCTGCGTTAAAATCTCCACGGGATTGCTGTCTATCTGATGCTTATGAACGAGCATTCTGTTTTTACTGTCATATTCATAATATTGAGTGATCACCTTTTCGGGATCCGAATTCAGCCTTTTATGGTAAACTTTGCTTTTCTGAATCAGCCCGGTAAAATCAAGATCGATTTCGGTTTTGCTGTATCCTCCAAGATGATTGATAGCGTGGGTTCCGATCACTCTTCCTTTGGTATCGTAATAGGAATAGCTCTTGGTCCAGTTGTCATTTTCGATATTTTTTACCAAACTCATTACCGGAAGGCTCTTGGTACTGATTGCTTGAGCCGTGGAGTTATCCGATAGTACCGTTTTTCCCATAATAGAAGAAGGGAAAGGTGGGTTAAAACCATATGAAGGATAAGTATCGTAATAATTGACTGTTAATACTTTTTCCAGAACGTGAAAATAATTATTCGTATAAAATATCTGCATTCCATCTTGAGTAAAGCCATCGCTCTGTCTGCTTTCAACAATCACATGATCATTTGCCTGGGCTTGCATACCAGATCGCTCACCTCCCGAAAGCATTGCGGTATATACCACTCTTCCGAACTGATCATACTTGGTCATCAACCATTTGCTTTGAGACTTCATGACCGCATCCTGGGTCATCACAAGCCGATCAGCCTTATCATACACCATGTACTCCCAGCCTTTTCCGGGCAGTTTTTTCTCTACGGGCCTGTTTTTGCTATCATAGTTATACTGATAGCAAAGCGTCTCAACCGCCGTGGCATTCAGTGCTGAGGCAGAAGCCAGTGGCGGAATTACATACACCTGCTGCTTATAATCATTGTACAGATAATACGTGTCGGCATTTTCGGAGGCACTGATCACTTTTCTGATCAGAACCGTCTGTCCCGAGCCATCCTTAAATTCTACCACGGTATTTCCGTCTTCATCGGTTACCGTATTTTTAACCAACTGACCTTTTGCATATTCCGTTGCGGTATACTGAAGCGTATTTTTATATATTTTTTCGGCAGAATTCCAAGTGGTCACCATCCCGTATTTTTTCACACGGTCGGCTGCCGTGTTCAGATCGTAACCAAACGTCGTGGATTTGGTATTCCAGGCATTCCCGATCTGCTTTTGGCTGAGTACCCTTTCCAAAGGAGATTTTTCCAGTATTTTTTCCGTAAAGATCTTTTCGCCTCCGTAGATATTCGTCACATCTGCAATCGGATAAGCCACCATTCCCGAAGCTTGGGGATAAATATTTCCGTTGGCGCTCGAACTTTGAGGAACGGGAAGGTAATTTCTGGTCTGTCTTCCCAATTCATCATACACCATTGGGGTGACGATATCTTTCCCCTGCGGGGTAGCTTTTACATCTACCAACTGCTTGGGTCTCCCCAAGAGATCAAAGTATTGTACCCGCTCTATTTTTTTGGTACAGTCCTCGTTAAGACAGGTGGTGCTCGAGATATAATTTTCTGAGCTTGTTTGCGCATGCGACAATCCTGCAACAAACATGAAACTGAATAATGAGAGTATTTTTTTCATCTTTATTTTTTTTTATTAAAAGCCGGAGTTGGCTTATGGTAGATAGAAGATGGAGATGGTATCAAATGATTTCCAACATGAATCCCTAATCTCTGTTCGCTGCTGCCTCCGTACAATCACTGCTTATAATTGTATCCGTATTTTTTCAGTAGTTTTCCGTTTTCATCCTGCACGCGAAGCAGTCTTCCTGCAGTATCATATAGATAGATTTCCCGAATTCCCGAAGGAGGCGTCATGCTCTTCATCCCCACCAAAGCATCGTATACATACGTAGTGATCTGATAATTTTTAAGTTGGCCATTGTTTCTGAAAGTATCCAGGGACTGTTGAAAGCTCTTCTCGGTAGCATCATTGATATCAGCATTCGATTTATTGACAATATCGCTAACATAAGGAGCCACCTGACTGTAGGTTGCACCCTCAATCTTCGCAATAGGCTGGGTTTTATGATACCCCCAGATCACCGATACAGGAATTCCATCTTGGGTCGTGTATTGTTCCAGATTTCCCTTAGCATCATACTGATTGAAGGTTACAGACGAAGCCTTCATATTTTGAGAGTCAAAAGACAGGGCAGAGGAAGGAAGCCGATTTGCCGAATTTTCATATTTCGTTTCTGCTTTGACGATGGTTTTTCCCGCATCGGAAATATTTTTCTTAATCACAGAAGTGGTTTCCAAAGGAATACCCGTCATATTAGCATTAATCAATTTTTGATTATTCAAGTCTAAAGCGTATTTGTAGCTCGTTTCCTGAATGCTGCCGTCGAATGAAGTCACTCGTTCTAAATTCGGAAGATAATTGTTGGTATTGTTGAAGACTTCTTTTTTGGTCTCGGCAACACCTGAGCTAAAGTAGTTGCGGGAAGTGATTTTGCTTTCTTTGATCCAAGATGTTTTGGTAAGTGTTTGGTCTCTAAAAGAAATAGGAAAGGATTCTCCGCTTTCTTCCAACCGATAATCAAAAATATCTTCAGATACTTTTTGATTCGAAATATTATAGGTTTCTTTTTTAGAAAGTAATCCATCTTTGAGAATGAAATAATAAGGGCTTCCGTCATTGTTTATTTTCGGATCGGATGAAGACTCCAAATAAGAATGGTAATCTTTTGTGGTTTTAAAATAATAATCTGTATACCCTTCTGTTCCGGCCGAAACTCTGACATTTACATACACTAATAAAGGATTAGTATACTCTTTTCCATCATCAGATCGTTCCCCAATATAAACTGCGCTCGATTTAGTAGGATCATTGAAAAGGCCATACTGATATTCTTCAATCTTTGATGGAACTGAAGAATTGTTGATCGCCGATGCATCATAATACTTAACGCTCTTAACCACGCCACCAGCCCGTGTTGAAGATCTTAATTCTTGATGAATAACAGGGGGACCGGTAATTTTTTCTGCGGTAAAAGAAATCTCAGGGATATTGCCTCCAGGTGGCAGTGCACTTAATGCCACATAATAATCTCCGGGAGCAAAAACGATATGATGACGTTCAGCATAATTACTCGGATCTTCAAGCACCGCATTTCCTAAAGAGTAAGGTGTATACTGGTATGTATTTCCTACTTTTCGATAAAAAACAAGCGACCACAGGAAATTAGAAAGTGTACCGTTAGGTGTGCTAATAACCACTTCTTTTTCCTCCGTCAAGGTAAAAAAAGCTTTTCTTACATTATTCGCAAACTTATTAAATAAAACCTCACCTATTTTTTCTGAGGGAGCAGGTCCGGTTACATCCACATAATAATTTCCGTAAGGAGAAAATTCAAAATTATATTCTACAATACCTCCTGTAGGCAAATATACTTTATTTAGTAATGCTTTACCATATGAGCTCTCTCCACCCGGCACTGAAGGAGGATAGATAATAGCCAAATTAACAACCTCATATCCAAAACTCGTTTTTTGTATTGTATTTTCGTTCTTATCTATTTTACTGAAAGATTTAAGATGACCCTCTATTTCAAATGAGTGTTTTGATATAAACTGATTATTTTTATCTTTAAGAAGTACACTTTTAAGGTTGTATTTATCTTCTTTGTTATTAGGCAGAGCTTTCTCAGTATACTGTATATCAATTAATCCCCTGTCTTTGATCTCGATACTCGTGAGCTTATTGTATTCTGCTTCTGTCGCTGCCTGTCCCATTCCAATGGGATAGACCAAACTCCTGAAATAGTTATATTTAACCAATTGTTGACCATTCTCGTCTTCTATAGATGTCAAGAAAAAGGCACTTCTGTATTTAAGTTTTCTATACATCACCGGACCATTAATATACCCCCATGTCCAAGTCGTTGCTGTAGAAAAATTATACGTATCAAACTTATATTTAATTCCTTTGTCACTGATAATGGTAAAAGAATCCAATATTAATGTAGATAGATTGTTATTTCTATGATATTCGATTTTAGAACTGGTAGCAGTCAGATGAACAAGTCTGAAATTGTTCGCATTATTAGCAGTATCCCTTATAAATTTAAACTTACCGGACTCTCCCGGAATTTGATAATTATAAACATCATCAAAACCATTTTTAAAATAACCCGGTTTTGTTTTGTCGTCAAATGATTCATCCGGATCATTGTAGATCTCCCTTGATATTACGCCTTGCCCTAATAATGACCACCCGGAACCTAAATCTCCCAACCAGGTATCTTCCGTTACATTCCCTACATGATAATTCAGACTTAAATCTATACTCAATGATTTGTTATTCGTAGGTACATGAATTAAATTATATGAAATATTAGGTATTCCCGTTTGGATAGAAACAGGCATATTGGTATAATTTCCTAATGATGATATAGTGGGAACAGGTCTCTCAACACCTGTATTCTTACTTTGCCCATACATGATACCCTGTATTATAAAGCATATAAGCAGTAGTTGTATTTTTCTCATCTGTATTTATTTTTTAATCAATTTTGCATTCGCGGTTTTATTCTCATCCGTTTTTATGGTCACCAAATACGCTCCCTGGATAAGAGCCTGCGTATTGATCTTCGTCACTTTATTCTTCGTTTTCAGACCTTGTAACTGCCTTCCGCTCATATCAAATACATTAATTTCAGCCTCTTTGAAATCATATCCGATTTCTACATACGCATAATCAGCAACAGGATTCGGATAAATTTTAATATCCTGTCTTTCAATCATCTGATCGATTTGTTTGTCTCCCAGTTTCACAACTTTCCAGTTTTCAGAGCCCAATCCATTGTGGGCGCTGGTTCCAGCTAAGAGGATAGAGCCGTCTTTGTTCAGCTGAATATCGGATAGTCTTTCTTCCCGGCTGCCTGATTCCCCTTTCACGTATTTCCGGAATTCTTCATTTCCCTCCCCGTTAAGACAGAGCAGCCAGAACGTCTCTTCTCCAGTTTCCATTCTGCCTTCTGTCTGCGTGTAGCCTCCGATGATCACTTTTTTTGTTGTATTGTCCGAACCGTTTAAAACACTAAGTCCCATTGCCACATCGCGGTTACCAAATGAGTAAGACTTCTGAAAGACCTCCTCTCCTCTTTCGTTAACTGCCACAAGCCATATATCGGTACCCTCTTGAATGTCTACCGTCTTCGAACCGGAAATTTTTGACCGGCTTTCCCCACAGATTAAATATCCATAGGAGGTCAACGCCAACGTTCGAAGATGGTCATCCCCTGTCCCTCCATACGTTTTTTGCCATTCGGGATGCCCTTCTTTGGATAGTTTTATCAACTGAAAGTCGCCTTCGCCATAATGGGTAGCCGTTTTTAATGAGTGAATTGCCATTCTCCGGTCTCCTGATTCAGATTTCCGGGCTTCGTTCTGAAATCCGGATTCTCTCGAATATATCCCTAGCAATACACCTCCATCCCGGGTGGGAATCATTTTTTCAACAACATGATTTCCGCTGCCCTTCAGAACCGATCGTGATACTTCTTTCCCTTCTTTGTCGAGTTTTACCATCAGAATATCCCTCAATCCATATCCCTCTGAAGCCTGAGTGATATTTCCAGCGACCACAAAGCCAAGATCCGCCGTCTGCACAACTGCTCTGGCCTCTTCATTCGAACTTCCGCCAATGCTTTTCTGCCACAGTTCATCACCCTCCTCATTCAGGCGGATCAGCCAGATTTGGGAAGTTCCGCCGGAATCCTCTTTTTTATCCATTCCCTTACCGCTGAAAGAGGTTGCAGCCACCAAAAAACCACCTTCTCGGGTCGCTATTGTGGAAGCCACATAATCATGTCCGTTTCCGGAAAAAAATTTCTCCCATTTTTTTTCACCCTGAGGACTCAGTTTCATCAGGCGGATATCGTATCCCGAAGATGCCCGATTTTCCGTTTTCAGCTGACGATCAGGCTGAATAATGCTTCCCGAGATCAGGTACTGACCATCTATAGTTGTTGTAATCTGGCTTAGAAAATCCTGAGTCGAGGAGGTTATCTCTTTCTGCCAGAGAATTTCCTGAGCCGATACACCCAGAAATGCCGCTATTGTAAGGGCGCTCGCATAAAGTTTTTTCATTGATGTTTATGTTTTTAAAATTGATGTATGTTTTTTTATTCCTTTGTACTTTTACCCCAAAAGAGATAAAAGTTATAAATGCTTTATACTCAGGCTGAACAATCGATCACCAAACAGCCTCCTTCAACCATCAGAAGAAAATCATTGGTTTTCTTAAACCCACGTGTCATTCTATCCGCAAAGCAACAAGTTATCAGGATACAAATAATCCCAAACTCTTATTATTTTCGCAGTTAAAATTCCTGCCTGTTTTTTTCCATGCTCCACCCTGGTAAATATATTGTATTCGTAAAACACCACACAATAGATAGTAGTCAACTGATTAACAACGATATATAATTTAACCTTTTAAAGAAATAACATTAATCAAAACACAGTGAAAAGGAAATTTTTTAACGAAAATAAAATAATTCACTCCTGTGTTGAAAAATATGGTGTATTGTAAGAGCATCTTTACATTCTAAACACACGCTTATACCATTTTATCTTTGAAATTTCCTTTACATTATTCAACCCCTTCAGCATTATAACATCTTCGAATATGTATTACCTGATGCTACTGATATTTAACCCCTTCGGGGTTTATTAAGGTAAATTCAAAAAGATGACAGTATTAAACCTTTAAACAAAAAAAAATTTTAGCCACAAAAAAAGACTATTCTCTTGGAGGGCACTGAAAAAGTAAACTTCATTAAAAAAAATAAGCAAAACTTTAAAAGTTTTGGTTATTTTTTTATCTTCAATGTAAATTTCAATAGCAAAGCAAATGTTAATACAGCAAGAAAAACTTCCGTTGAGTGCCTATTCCGGTTTGTATGATTTAATTGTACCGAAGGAAAACCTTCTTAGAAAAATTAATGAGCTGATTGATTTTTCTTTCATCTATGATGAGCTTTTGAGCAAATACTGCTTAAACAATGGTCGCAATGCTGAAAGTCCGGTACGGATGTTTAAATACCTGCTTTTAAAAAGTATTTATACAGTTTCTGATGTAGATGTGGTAGAGCGTTCCCGGTATGATATGTCCTTTAAATATTTCTTGGATATGACTCCGGAAGAAGATGTAATCAATCCCAGTTCCCTTACAAAATTCAGAAAACTGCGTTTGAAAGATAGTGATCTTTTAAGCTTGCTCATTGGTAAAACCGTGAGTATTGCGATTGAAAAAGGCATCATCAAATCCAGATCCATCATTGTAGATGCCACTCACACCTTGTCGATGAGCAATCCTTTTTCAACGATAGAAGTATTGCGGGAGCGCTCAAAACTGCTTCGCAAGACCGTTTATCAGTTTGATGAAGAATTTAAAACTAAAATGCCCTCAAAAAATATTGAAAATGATTTAAACAAAGAATTGGATTATTGCAGAGAACTCGAAAAACGCATTGAAAACGAAGCTTCTATCAGGGAGATTCCTGCTGTAAAGGAGAAGCTGAATCTTTTGAAGGAAACAGTGAGAGACACCGGGGAGCAGATGGTTTTTTCAAAAGATGCCGACGCTAAAACGGGTCACAAATCGGCTGACAGTTCTTTTTTCGGATACAAAACGCACTTGGCGATGAGCGAAGAGCGGATTATTACGGCGGCCGTGGTAACTTCGGGAGAAAAAGGCGACGGCCCGGAACTGCCAAAATTACTGCAGATGAGCCAGGACAACGGGATGGAGGTAGATGCCATCATTGGTGACGCTGCTTACAGCGGAAAAGAAAATCTGAAAATTGCGGGCGAACAAAATATTAAAATAGTAGCCAGACTTAATCCTTCCATCACCCAGGGTTTTCGAAAAGATGAAGACCGTTTTGATTACAATAAAGATGCCGACCGTTTTGTGTGTCCTGCAGGGCATTTGGCGATTCGCAAAGCTCGTGGCGGGAAGAAACACGTAGGCGGAAATCAAGTGGATACCTATTATTTTGATATTGAAAAATGCAAGGTTTGCCCATTAAAAGAAGGATGTTATAAAGAAGGAGCAAAATCTAAAACTTATTCGGTTTCCATAAAATCAGACTTACATAAGGAGCAAATGATTTTTCAGGAAAGCGATTATTACAAAGAAAAATCGAAACACCGCTATAAAATCGAAGCCAAAAACAGCGAGCTTAAAAACGTACACGGCTACGACAGGGCGATTGCAAATGGTATTGAAAATATGCAAATGCAGGGTGCAATGGCTATTTTCACTGTCAATTTGAAGAGAATCCTGAAATTAATATAGAGAAATCGATCTATACTCCGTCTTTTATAAACATCGCAGGCGTGGCGCAATATCAATCCCGTTAAACCTCAAAAATTTGATACTGAAAAAAAGAAAAAAAGCTTATTACGAAGGTTTAATTTTCGTAATAAACTCTTAATTCTAAATCCAAATCAATTGGTAATTCTATATGAACGGGGTTTTTCAGTGCCCTCTTCTCTTGAACAGTCTTTTTCATTCATTCTTCCTGGCTTAAGCTTTCAAAAATTTCTTGGATCTTATCATCTCAATTCCATCAAAACACACATAATATTGATTTACCATTATTTAATTGTAAATCTTCAATACCAGACCCACTTCCTATACAAATGCCAGCTTATTTTTACTTTACCCTCCCCGGGTTCCGCTTTTTGCCGTTTCTGAGGGAATTTTGGTTTTTTCCCTTACTTTTGTCGGTACCGGTGGTTTTTCTTTTTCTGATTCTTCTTTTTCCTGCATGATGATTTGTTTTGGATCTGGATAAAATTACAATTTATTGATCACGTGACATTAAAACATTTTCAATATCCTGTAAAGTAAAATTCTTCGCTTTCAACAAAATTAAGTAGTGATACAACAGATCTGCCGCTTCATTTTTAAACAGATCATCATTATTATCCTTCGCTTCAATCACGACCTCTACGGCCTCCTCGCCTACTTTTTGAGCCACTTTATTAATTCCCTTTTGAAATAAAGAATATGTATAGGAGTTTTCAACCTGATCATCAATTCTCTGCGAAATTTTTTCTTCCAACTCATATACAAAACCTTTAGAGTCTTTTTCGCCAAAACAACTAAAACTTCCCGTATGACAGACGGTATTCGTAGGTTTTACTTTAATTAATATCGTATCCTGATCACAATCAACAGCAATACTTTTTACAGCTAAAAAATTTCCGGATTCCTCTCCTTTTGTCCATAATCTGTTTTTGGACCGACTGAAAAAAGTGACTATTTTTTCAGTCTGAGTTTTTTCGAAAGCTTCCTGATTCATATATCCCAGCATTAGAACCTGCAACGTTCTGCCATCCTGAATGACAACAGGAACCAATCCGTTACTTTTATCAAAATTAATTTTCATCGTATGTCAATTTTTTTAGTTTTCAATTCTTTCTTTAAATTTGATATATTAATTTCTTCAAAATGAAAAATGCTGGCTGCCAAACCACCTGTCGCCGAAGTGCAGGTAAAAACATCTTCGAAATCTTTAACATTTCCAGCACCTCCTGAGGCAATAACGGGAATATTGATATTTTCTGAAATAAGTTGAGTAATTCTCAAATCAAAGCCACTTTTTGTGCCATCTCCATCCATTGAAGTCAGAAGAATTTCACCAGCCCCCAATTCTTCTGCTTTTTGAGCCCAATCCAGTGTTTTAAGATCTGTTTTTTCTCTTCCTCCTTTAATGTGAACCCAGTCATCACCGTCTACACATTTCGTATCAATAGCCACCACAATGCACTGGCTGCCAAATTCTTTGGCAAGATTCGAAATAAGTTCAGGATTTTTTACCGCTGAAGAATTGACACTAATTTTGTCCGCTCCGGCATCAAGCAATTTACGGACATCCTCAACCGTCGAAATTCCCCCCCCCACCGTGAAAGGAATGCTTAACTCTTTTCCTATTTTTTGCACGAGATCAATGAAAGTTTTTCGCTCTTCAATCGTGGCCGTAATATCGAGAAATACCAATTCATCCGCACCATCAATTTCATATTTTTTTGCCAGTTCTATAGGATCTCCGGCATTTCTAAGCCCTTCAAAGTTAATCCCTTTTACCGTAGTTCCGTCTTTTATATCGAGACATGGAATAATTCTTTTTTTAAGCATTTTCAATAAAATTTTTAATTTCTTTCAGACTTATTTTTCCTTCATAAATTGCTTTTCCGATAATCGTTCCGGCACAACCAATTTCTTTCATTTGATACACATCTTCCATTCCTGAAATACCACCACTGGCGACCAGTTGAATATCCGTTTTATTTAAAATTTCTGTATACAATTCTGTTGAAGGTCCCTGTAACATTCCGTCTTTTGAAATATCAGTACAGATCACATTTTTTAACCCCTTTTGTTGATATTTAATAATAAAATCAATCACATCCAGATCACTTTCCTCCAACCATCCTGACGTTTTTATTTTTCTAGCATCACAATCGGCACCCAGAATAATTTTCTCAGTTCCATATTTTTGAATTAAACCAAAACAAAACTCAGGATCTTGAACCGCTATACTGCCCACAGTAATTTGCTTTGCCCCAGCACTAAAGGCTGTTTCAATATCTCCCTCAGTTTTCAGTCCGCCCCCAAAATCAATTTGTAAGGAAGTCTTATTCGCAATATTTTCCAATACCTTTTGATTCACAATATGCTTTGACTTTGCCCCGTCAAGATCCACCAAATGAAGATATTGTATCCCAAAACTTTCGAACTCTTTCGCGACTTCTACAGGATTTTCATTATAAATCTTCTTTGTATTATAATCACCTTTTGACAGACGTACACATTTTCCGTCAATAATGTCAATTGCAGGAATAATTTTCATTTTTTACAGCTTTAAAAAGTTATTTAATAGTTCACTTCCGATGCTTCCCGATTTTTCAGGGTGAAACTGCATGGCATAAAAATTATCTTTTTGCAGCGAAGCGCTGAAAGGTAAAATATAATCACAGACAGAGGTTGTATTTTCTGAAAGCTCACAATAAAAACTATGAACAAAATACAGATCGTCACTTTCTGAAATTCCCGAAAAAAGTGTTGATTTAAAATCAGAAATGGTATTCCACCCCATGTGAGGAACCAAATCCTGTGGTGGAAATTTTTTAACCTTAACATCAAAAATTCCCATTCCCGTTGTATTTCCTTCCTCATTATCTCCACACATCAACTGCATTCCGAGGCAAATCCCTAAAACGGGCTGCTTCAGAGTTGGAATTAACTCATCCAATCCTTTTTGCGTTAAAATTTTCATGGTCGACGAAGCTTCACCGACTCCCGGAAATATTACTTTATCCGCACCTTGGATCAGGTCAAAATCATCGGTAACTATTGATTTCACATTCAGTCTATCCAGCGCATTCTGTACAGAATTTACATTTCCTCCGTTGTATTTTATAATGGCAATCATATTATAAACTTCCTTTTGTGGAAGGTAAATTAAAATTAGTATCTGTTTGTTTTACAGCCATTTTTATTGCTTTTGCAAAGGCTTTAAAGATCGATTCTATTTTGTGGTGTTCATTTTCACCTTCAGATTTAATATTTACATTACATTTAGCAGAATCGGTGAAAGATTTAAAGAAGTGAAAGAACATTTCCGTAGGTACATCTCCAATTTTTTCTCTTTTAAAATCGGCATCCCAAACCAGCCAGGGTCTTCCTCCAAAATCCAGCGCTACCTGCGACAGGCAATCATCCATAGGAAGCAGGAAGCCATATCTTTCAATTCCTTTTTTCTTGCCTAAAGCTTTTACAACAGACTCCCCTAAGACAATTCCCGTATCTTCTATCGTGTGATGCTCATCAACCTGTAAATCGCCATTCACTTTAATTTTTAAATCTAAATTTCCGTGCTTTGAGATCTGTTCGAGCATGTGATCAAAAAAATATAAACCGGTGGAGATCTCAGAATCACCCTTTCCATCGAGATTAATCTCTATTTCAATATCGGTTTCATTTGTTTTTCTTGAAACTTTTGCCTTTCGTGGAATCAGTTTTAAATAAGAATAAATTTCACTCCAGCTTTCTGTTGTAAGATCGGCATCTTTATTCTGAATTTTATTAATAAAAATAGCTTTCGTTCCTAAATTTTTTGCCAGCTGAATATCCGTGATCCGGTCACCGATTACAAAAGAATTTTCGAGATCATAATCTCCATAGATGTATGAACCCAACATCCCCGTTCCAGGCTTTCTTGTAGGCAGATTTTCATGTTCAAAACTTTTATCGATCAGAATATCATTAAAAATAATCCCTTCATTCTGAAAAGCCTGAATCATTTTTTCCTGAGGTTTAATAAAATCCTGATACGGAAAACTCTCTGTTCCCAAACCATCCTGATTGGTAATCATCACCAGCTCAAAATCCAACTCTTTTGCAATTTTGGCTAAGTTTTGAAATACACCCGGATAAAATTCCAGCTTTTCCAAAGAATCGACCTGAAAATTAACAGGCGGCTCCAGGATCAAAGTGCCATCACGATCTATAAACAATACTTTTTTCATACAATCAACAGTTTTTTAGGATATTAATCAGTTTTTCATTTTCAGCTCGCGTCCCGATATTAATTCGGATGCAATTGGGGATGGCAGGTGCTCTTTTACTGGTCAGAATTTCACCTGAAGTAAGATTTTCATAAACCTTTTCAATATCTTCAAAATCAACTAAAAAGAAGTTAGCATCTGTGGGATATACTTTATTGATACACTTTAAATTTTCAAATTCTTCACGAAGCCATTCTCTTTCAGTCAGTATATTTTTAACACTTTGATTAAATTCAGTTGTATTTTCAAGAGTCTTCATAATTAAGTCCTGACTTAAAGAATTGACATTATACGGCGCCTTTACCAAATTGATAAAATTGATAATTTCTTCTGAAGCGTACGCAACCCCAACCCTCGCGCCGGCTTTTCCCCAAGCCTTTGAAAAGGTTTGCAGTACAATAAGATTAGGATATTTACCCAATAAAGCTAACGCAGATTTCTGTTGAGAAAATTCGATATAAGCTTCATCGACAACCACAATTCCATTGAAATTTTTAATATAAAACTCAATATCCTCAATGCTGTTTCCTGTCGGATTATTGGGTGAACATAAAAAGAATATTTTTAATTGATTTGCATTAATTATATTTAAAAAAAACTCTTTATCAATATCAAAATCATCATTTAAATTAAGCTTTACGACTTTGTTTTCATTAATCGCTGCATAAAAACCATACATCGCGAAAGAAGGATTCATCATTAAAACTGAATCTGTTTTCGGTTCGCAAAACACTTTAATAATCAGATCAATAAGTTCATCGCTTCCATTTCCAATTGCTATTTGATTAGCCGGAATATTTTTAACCTGAGACAGCTTTTGCTTTAATTTTTTCTGAGTAGAATCCGGATAACGATTACACTCACCAAAAGGATTTTCGTTGGCATCCAATAGCACAGGAGCCTTAAATTCGTTATGATCTCTGAAACTTATATAGGGTTGTAAGTTGAGAATGTTCTTTCGAACGAATGAATTGATATTAATTGTTGTCATTTTCTACTTGTTTTAATCGGATGGAAACTGCATTTTTGTGAGCTGACAAACCTTCTGCTTCGGCCATCAACTCTATCGTTTTTCCTAAATTCTGTATTCCTTGTTTTGAAATATTCTGAAAAGTGATTTTCTTCAAAAAACTGTCGAGCGAAACACCACTGTAGTTCCTTGCGAATCCGTTGGTTGGTAAAGTATGGTTGGTTCCGCTCGCATAATCTCCGGCACTTTCACATGAGTAATTTCCCAGAAAAACAGAACCCGCATTCTGAATCTTCGGAATATAGTTTTCAAAATTTTCAATGGCCAGAATAAGATGTTCGGGAGCATATAAATTACTAAATTCAAGAGCTTGTTCGATATTCTCCAGCAAGATAAAATGACTGTTATTCAGAGAATTTTGAGCCAACTCATTTCGCGGAAGCAGTTTGATTTGTTTTTCTATCTCTTCGATAGTTTGGTTAATAATTTTCTCATTATCGGAAATAAAAATCACCTGACTGTCGCTTCCGTGTTCAGCTTGTGAAAGTAAATCGGCTGCACAAAACCCAGGATCTGCCTGTTGATCAGCAATGACCAAAACCTCACTCGGTCCTGCAGGCATATCGATCGCGACCCCAAACTTCTGAGCATATTCTTTGGCCGCAACCACAAACTGATTTCCGGGTCCGAAAATTTTATACACCTGGGGAATCGATTCTGTACCGAATGTTAATCCTGCGATTGCCTGAGCACCACCTATTTTAAAAACCTGACTTACTCCACACAACTGTGCCGTATACAAAATCGCAGGGTTGATATTCCCGTTTTTATCAGCTGGTGAACAAAGAATAATCTCCTTACAGCCGGCCAGCTGCGCCGGAACCGCAAGCATTAAAACCGTTGAAAAAAGCGGTGCCGTACCTCCGGGAATATAAATTCCCACTTTTTCAATCGCACGAATTTCTCGCCAGCAAACCACGCCTTTTGTGGTTTCAATCTTTTCAATATCAGCAATTTGAGAAGCATGAAACTTTGTGATATTTTCCTTTGCCTGCTGAATAGCAGCCTTCAGATCTTCGCTGATCGAATTTCCAGCGTCATTTAATTCATTTTCCGAAACTTTAAGACTTTCAATTTCAACCTTATCAAACTGTTTATTAAAACTGAACATTGCTTCATCTCCCTTATTTTCTACTTCCGTGAAAATATTTTCTATAATTTTTGAGATTTCATTTCTTTCAATAATCGGTCGTTTTACCAATTCCTGCCAGATTTCTCTCTTTGGGTATGTATTTATTTTCATATCAGATCACCATTTTATCAATTGGAATGATTAAAATATCCTGTGCGCCATTCTCCTTCAATTCATCGATGACATCCCAGAACCTCAGTTCATCAATCACTGAATGAATACTGCTCCACCCTTCCTCGGCCAAAGGAATCACGGTCGGACTTTTCAATACAGGAAGAACATTTGAAATATCCTGGATCTTATCATTCGGAACATTCATCAGAATATATTTTGAATTTTTTGCCTTTAAGACCGATTTAATTCTAAACAAAAATTTATCAAGGATTTTCACTTTTCCAGCATCTAAAAGAGAAGTTTGGGCCAGGACAGCCTCCGATTTTAATAACACTACGGTTTCTCTCAATCCGTTTTTAAACAACGTACTTCCGGAACTTACAATATCGCAAATCCCGTCTGCCAGACCAATATTCGGAGCAATTTCTACGGAACCTGAAATGATATGAATATCGGCAGAGATATTATTCGATTCTAAGAATTTTCTAAGGGTATTTGGATAAGAGGTAGCAATTTTTTTACCTTGGAAATAATTGAGATCATCCGTTTCTACTTCTTTCGGAACTGCCAAAGAAACTCTGCATTTTGAGAATCCCAATTGCTGGATAATCTCAATATTTTTCTGTTTCTCGACCAACAGATTTTCCCCTACAATAGCGATATCTACGACTCCATCTTCCAGATATTGAGGAATGTCGGAATTGCGCAGATACATGATCTCCATCGGAAAATTATCTACAGAAACTTTGAGTTGATCCTTGCCGTTATTCACGAATATCCCGCAATCTTTCAATAGCTGTAAAGACTCTTCGTATAACCGGCCGCTTTTTTGAATTGCAATTTTTAATTTACTCATTTCTTTGTCGTTGAATCTGAGCAAATAAAGTGATACTTTAAGTATTTTCCTGAAATATTAGAAAACAAAAAAACCGCCTAATTTACTCAGACGGTTTTTAATTATTTTGATTTTTAACATAGTAATATATCAATCAATTCCGTCTTAGCAGAGATGATGATGATAATGATGTACTGTTAAAAAATTCGGTTTCATTGTTGAAATTTGTGCTACAAATGTAGGACTTATTTTTAAACCTGCAAGATTTTTTCTATTTATTTTTTTGATAAAGCGTCATGAGTTCTTTTGCAATGGCTTCATCATTAAACTTCTGAACAAAGTCAAACCCCTTATCAGCACGGCGTTTACGTTCCGACTCATTGTCCCATAAAAATTTAATTTTAGACTGAAGATCTAAATAATTTTCAGGATCGATGTAAACAGAATCCGGTCCGCCTGCCTCAGGAAGACAGCTGGTATTGCTCGTAATAGTCACCGTTTTTGAAAAGAGAGCCTCAATCACAGGAATTCCAAAGCCTTCGAAAAAGCTCGGATAGACGAAAATATCAGCCAGTTTGTAGATTACTGCCAGCTCATCCATCGATACACCTTCGAGGAAATGAACCTGCTTTTCCATCTTATTTTTCTGAATAAAATCTTCGATTTTCCTGAAATATTTTGCTTTTTTCCCGACAACAACCAACGGAATACCGGTATCTTTTATTGCTTTCACAACACTCAAAAGATTTTTTCTGTCCTCAATGGTTCCTACATTCAGAATAAACCTTTCGGGAAGCTGAAATTTGGCCTTTACAGCCTTAATTAATTCTTCTGACTGCTCTTCTTTAAAAGCATTATGACAGCCCTGATAAATGACGGTAATTTTACTTTCCGGAACTTTTAAAAAGTCCATTATATCCTGCTTCGTCTGTTCAGAAATAGCAATCACTTCGTCAGCCATCGACGTGGCTTTTTTAAATTTCCAAAGATGAATTTTCCGGTCGAAAAAAGAATAATACTGTGGATATCTTACGAAAATCAAATCATGAACCGTCACTATTTTTTTGATGGGTTTAGAATCCCATTTTAAGGGCAATTCACCTGATAATCCGTGAAATACATCAGCGTTTTGTTTTTGGGCATCTTTTCCCATTTTCAGCTGTCGGGAAAGTTTTCCTTTGGAGGTTTCAATGAAATGGACATTCTTTTTTTCAAGAATATCTTTCCCTCTCTCGGATTTATTTTTATTCAGCAAAACATAGTCATTTTCAGGATAAAACTGAGAAAGTATTCTAACCAAATCCCTTGAATAGTTGCCTAAGCCTGAAGTGTTGTGAAAAAAACGCTTTGCATCAAATGCAATTTTCATAATGTTATCTGTTTTTGAAATTCCTGAAAGGTTCCAAAGATATAGTTTTTACTTTTAAGCCAACCCACAAATTCATCAAATCTTCTGACCATATCCTTTCCTGAGTTTTTTACTGTAAAACCAGGCAATTTAAACGCCTGATCTTTTATCTCCGAAAATTCCCAGGGATGAAAGTAAATATTGAGATAATTATCTTTCTTTAAGGTATCTGAAGACAATTTTTTGTAGAAAGACAGAGGAAAATTATGAAAACTCAGCCAAAATAAAGGAATTCTGAAATTAGGCGAAACCGAAGCAGGAACCTGCATCACATTACCTTCTTTAAAATATGTTCTGGAAACTTTCAGATTGTTGTATCTTCCCGGTAAAAAAGTAGGATTGACAGACGAATTATATGAATATCCTGCATTTTCCACCGCTTTTTCGTCCACAGGCATCATTCGGGGCATTCTTAATCCCGTCACTTTTACAGAAAATAATTCTTCCAGACGTTCTCTGGATTCCTTCAAATGTTTTTCCTCAAATTCGGAATGAAACCATGTATGAGAAGCCAGCTCATGACCTTCATTAATTAATCTTCTAATTAAATCTTTGCTGTTTTCAGCGAAAATGACTGTAGAGAAAAAGGTAGCTTTTACCTGATGCTTTTTTAAAATATTTAAAATATTTTCAAGCCCCCGCTGAGATATGGAGATTTGTTGATCAAAGGAAATTTCACCTTTATACTCCAAAGGCATATCAAATTCCTCGATATCAAAACTTAATAAAACCATTTAAAAATTTTTATTTTTTACAATATAGTTGGGTCTTTCCTTAACCTGTTTGAAAATCTTCCCTAAATAAATACCGATGATGCCCATAATAATCAGCTGAAGTCCTCCAAAAAATACAATGGTCATAATTAAGGATGCCCAACCGGAAATTTCGGTATGAGCCGCGAAGGCATAAATTACATACCCTATATACCCTAAAACCGATAATCCTGAGAATAAAAAACCTAAGTAAGCCGCTATATAGAGAGGTTTTACACTAAATGCCGTAATCCCTGTAAAGGCAAAAGTGAGCATTTTTCTAATATTATAACTGCTTTCTCCTGCTATTCTTTCAGCGGCAACGAAATCAATTCCTGTCTGTTTAAACCCCATCCAGCTTGTCAGTCCTCTTAAGAATAAGTCATCCTCTTTAAAATCTCTCATGACCTGAACCGCATTGGCATCTAGTAACCGGAAATCTGAACCTCCTCCTTTTGTAAGATTGACGTCAGAGAGGCTTGATAAAAGTTTATAGAAAAAATCCGAAGTTTTTCTTTTAAACCATGAAATCTGTTTGGGATATGTTCTAATGGTGAAGACAACGTCATAGCCTTCTTCCCATTTTTTTATCATTTGAGGAATAAGTTCGGGAGGATGCTGAAGATCACCATCCATCGAAATGACTGCATTTCCGTGGGCATTGTCCATACCCGCCTTTACAGCAGGCTGATGTCCAAAATTTCTTGAAAATTCAATAAATTTCACTTCTTCAAACTGCTGAGATAATTCCTCCAGCCTCTGTTGGGTATCGTCTCTGCTGCCGTCGTTTACAAAGATTATTTCGAAATCATAATTCTTTAACCCTGTAAAAACTTCTTTAATTTTTTCATGGATCAGGGCAACATTACCTCCTTCATTATAGGCAGGAATGACAATTGAAATTTTCTTCATAAAACTAATTCAAAGTATAATCTTTATCAAAGTCCTTTGTCAGAAGTTCATAAATAACTCTTAACCAAACGATAATACAAGGTACTGCTTTTAAAGAATATTTTATAATATAATTTTTCTTAATAAATTTCGGAAACAAATCTGACGGAGAAAAACAGGTTAAAATAATTACAAATATCAATAATGCTAAAATAAAAGGAGTTTTTTCCTTCTGAAGCGTAAACCAGATCATAACCCCTGCTACGGCAATAATATAAGTTGGAGACTCTGATCCTGAGCTAAATAACACTAAAAAAAGTAAAGTGGAAGCTAAAATCATCAGCTGAAATGCATAATGCTTATACTGCTTGATTCTGATATAAGGCAGTGCAAATAGAGGAACTCCAAAAGCCAGAAAAGTAAGATTTGAAATAGAAGCATCTCCTAAAATTCTTCTTACAAAGCCCATTAATGAAATATCCTGCATATTCCCTAAAACCTGATTATCATTGTTTTTTGAAATAAGAGAATGAGACCAGTCTGCATAGCTCTGAATAACAAACTGAGGCGTTGAATACGCCATTGGAATTATAAGACAGAGAATAGCGATCACCACTCCGGAAAGAATGAATTTCATCTTGTTCTTAATGAAAAAGAATTGGGATAAGCCAACGATTCCGTAAAGCTTCACAAAAATACCTACCACAATAGCTGATGCAGACTTTACTTCTTTTCTCTCGTAAATGTAAGTTGCTGACAACATGAGAAGCCCTACCAATGCAATATTAAACTGTAAACTTATGGCCGCTGTGATATATTCCTGTAAACAGAGAAGCGCAAAAATAGCCTTCTTTGGATCTGAAAACGGAAGTTTATGAATAGCGTAAAGAAAAACAGCTGTATTGGCAATATTCCAAAGAGAAATTCCTAACCAATCCGGCATTAAGGCAAAAGGAGCAATTAGCAAACTAAAAAAAACGCCATAATGATTCATATCAAAATAACGCTCGGGATACTGCAGGTACAGATTTTTTTCATCAATGGTATTGAAAAATACATTTTTGAAAATCATATAGTTATTAATGGCCTGATACCCTCTGGAAAATTTAGATAGCGCAGTCACCACAGCTATAATAAGATAAACCCCAAATATATATTTAGGGTTTAAAAGTATTGTAAGAAATTTATCTTTCAAGATTGTGCGTATTAGTTTTTAAACAAGCTTATACAGCTACATTATTATCTCTCAATGCATCATTAAGAGAAGTCTTCTTATCTGTAGACTCTTTTCTCTGACCGATGATCAATGCACAAGGAACCTGATATTCTCCAGCCGGATATTGCTTGGTATAACTTCCAGGAATTACCACTGAACGGGCAGGAACTCTTCCTTTGATCTCAATAGGCTCCGGTCCTGTAACATCAATAATTTTTGTAGATGCCGTTAAAACAACATTAGCTCCCAAAACAGCTTCTTTTTCTACATGAACACCTTCCACCACGATACATCTTGAACCGATGAAACAGTCATCTTCAATAATTACCGGAGCAGCCTGAAGTGGTTCCAACACACCACCGATACCTACACCACCACTCAGGTGAACATTTTTACCGATCTGTGCACAGCTTCCTACCGTTGCCCATGTATCGACCATGGTTCCCGAATCAACATAAGCCCCGATGTTTACATAAGACGGCATCATGATCACTCCCGGAGCGATATAAGCACCTTCTCTCGCCACGGCATGCGGTACAACTCTTACTCCTTTTTCAGCATAATTTCTCTTCAAAGGCATTTTGTCATGAAATTCAAACGGACCTACTTCAATTGTTTCCATTTTCTGGATCGGGAAGTACATAACCACTGCTTTTTTCACCCATTCATTTACCTGCCATCCGTTTTCTGTAGGCTCAGCGGTACGAAGTTCCCCTTTGTCCACCAAAGAAATAACCTCTCTGATCGCCTTTTGGCTGTCCTCATTCTGCAATAAATCTCTGTTGTCCCAGATATTTTCAATAGTTTGTTGTAACGACATGTCTCTTATTTAATTTAAATTAAAAAATTATACGTCGCCAAAGATACAAAAAAGATCAAGCAAATAATTTTGAAAATCGATAATGCGTGAATGATTTCTATCAATCTACAATAAACGTCTCACCCTACTTTCATAATGTAAATAACTTTCACCATGCTGTCTTAAAAGAAACTCTTCTTCCAGCCTGATCTGAATCTGAATTAAAATAATTCCCAGAATCATAAATAGTAATGAAAACATCGTAGGCAGCGTAAGAAAAAATCCGATTAAGCTGAAAATCATCCCTAGAAAAATGGGATTTCGGGAATAGTTGAAAAGTCCAACTGTAATCAGCTCTGTTTTTAAATCTTCATCAATTCCGATTCGCCATGAATTTTTCATTTGAATTTGAGCAATAACCACCCAAGTAAAGCTCAAAATCATCAAAAAAATTCCGATATATTTCAAATAATGAACATCTAAAAAAGGAATTAAATAAAGACGAAAGAGAAAATGAGCAAAACAAAATAGCAGCACAGTATAGGCGAAAAGTCCGAAAAGACAAAGCTTAAAATACTGACCGATTAATCCATACGCAGAATCGTCTTTGGGAAGTACGTTTGGATTTTTACCGATTCTTCTGGCCACAACAAAGCTTGCTCCGAAAAAGGCAACTGCAAAAAACAGGATAAAATATAAAGGAATAAATAATCTCAGGAAATCTGTCATAATTAATAATTTTCAACAAATGTCCTTTTTATAAGAATGCAATGCTATTGCAAATTATAAAACTCTTCTTGCATGCAGATACGCTTTATTCCAGTATTTTTCATTTAATGAAGAAATAATGACGCCCTTTGAAGTAGAAGCATGAATAAATTTCACTTCCCCATCACCTCCGATATCATGAACAATACCAACATGGGAAACGCGACTGCCACCTGCTGTCGCAAAAAATAAAAGATCGCCCGGTTTCACATCCCTGATATCTATTTTATTGCCCGCTTCGGCCTGATCAGAGGATCTTCTGGGTAACTGATAGTCGTTTTCGTCGAATACCTTCACCGTAAATCCCGAGCAATCAAAGCCTGAAGAGGTATTTCCGCCAAATTTATAGGGCGTTCCGATATATTTTTCGGCATCTTTAAGAATACTGCTGATGGATTTTGAAACTTTCCCGTCAAATTTTGAATCCAGATTTCGTAGATTTTCCGACTTCGCAACCGTTTTATTCCCCGATTTATTTTTAGAAGCCACACCTTTTGAACTTCCACAAGATACAGCAACGGATGAGGCGATCAGCAGTATAAAAATCTTGTTCCACCTGGTAGTATTTGAAAGTAATCTGGCTGTCATACGCATCTGATTTTCATTAAAGCAAGTCAATATATACAAATATACATTAATATTAACGATAGAATACGCATTCTTCATACTTAAAGAAATGTTAAAAATAATCTTTAGGCAACAGAAAAGCCTGTAAAAATTACAGGCTTTCATGATATATATTGAAATTATATTATTTCTGTTTACTTTTTTCTCCTTTCCAGGTTCCGGTTCTGATCGGTGTAGGAATTGAATTTCTCCAGTTTCCGCTTCCGTTTTTATCTTTTCTATTCAGGGTTCCTCTGAACTCTCCGTCTTCAGGAGTACCCACCACTGCATTCAAATCACCAGTTTCAGAAAGACGGCCGGAAATATAATAATTCTCATTATTATCTTCAGAATGCATAGTTCCCGTTACTTTTCCGTCACTGGCTACCACGATATTCCAGGTTCCTTTGTCAGCTCCTTCGTAGGTTCCGGACCAGGTTCCGATATAATCATAAATGGTGTCATCATCCGTACTACATCCCACAAACAAAAGCATTGTAAATAAAAGTAAAAAAAGTTTCTTCATAGTTTTTTAATAATAGCTTCTAGTATATTTAAAATTTACCTCTGTAGAGAATCAGATGAATTTAAAATCATCATAATCATTACAAATCCAGTATTTCGGGGTAAAAATACAATAATTTTCAATAAATACTATCAATGGTATAAAGTTTTTAGTTTTATATAATAAATTTTATTTTTTATCGATGTCTTTGTTGGTTTTTCTAAAGGGATGCAAAGATTTTTTTTAATACGCTATGTTTTTAAGGCGCAAGGATTTTATCAAAGATAAAATTGAAGGCTGAAAAATAATCGCCACGAATGCACGAATATTTTTATTTCCCACAGATGTCTTAGAATACACAGATGATGCTGCTGATCTATTTTTGCTTAATCTTCGTGATTTTTTATCAATAGAACGGCTTGGTAAGCCTTAAAGCGGTAAGCAGTAAAAAACTTGGTGGGGCTTCGTGTTCAATATTTAAAGTGTAAGGAAAAGAATCTGCATCATTTGCAAAATCTGCGAGAGCAAAAAATTTCACCTTACATGATCTAAACTTTTTTGGATCAGTTTCAAAACTTGGGGAGAAATTGTTTAGATGTATTTTTTGTCACGAATGCACGAATATTTTTATTCCCGACAGATCCTGCTCTATTTGTTGGTTTTTCGCAAAGCCGCAAAGATATTTTTTAATACTTTATGTTTTTAAGACGCAAGGATTTTATCAAAGATAAAATTGAGGGCTGCATATTATCGCCACGGATACTCGAATATTTTTATTTCCTACAGATCGCATAGATTTTCCACAGATGGTATCGTTGATTTTCTTTGTTTAACCTTTGCGGTCTTTTATAGGTAGAAAGGTTTGGTGAGACTTAAAACGGGAGTTGTCAAAAAACTTGGCGGGGCTTCGTGTTCAATATTTAAAGTGTAAGGAAAAGAATCTGCATCATTTGCAAAATCTGCGAGAGCAAAAAATTTCACCTTACATGATCTAAACTTTTTTGGATCAGTTTCAAAACTTGGGGAGAAATTGTTTAGATGTATTTTTTGTCACGAATGCACGAATATTTTTATTCCCGACAGATCCTGCTCTATTTGTTGGTTTTTCGCAAAGCCGCAAAGATATTTTTTAATACTTTATGTTTTTAAGACGCAAGGATTTTATCAAAGATAAAATTGAGGGCTGCATATTATCGCCACGGATACTCGAATATTTTTATTTCCTACAGATCGCATAGATTTTCCACAGATGGTATCGTTGATTTTCTTTGTTTAACCTTTGCGGTCTTTTATAGGTAGAAAGGTTTGGTGAGACTTAAAACGGGAGTTGTCAAAAAACTTGGCGGGGCTTCGTGTTAAATATGTAAAGTGTAAGGAAAAGAATCTGCATCATCTGCAAAATCTGCGAGAGCAAAAAATCTCACCTTACATGATCTAAACTTTTTTGGATCAGTTTCAAAACTTGGGGAGAAATTGTTTAGATGTATTTTTTGTCACGAATGCACGAATATTTTTATTCCCCACAGATCCTGCTCTATTTGTTGGTTTTTCGCAAAGCCGCAAAGATATTTTTTAATACTTTATGTTTTTAAGACGCAAGGATTTTATCAAAGATAAAATTGAGGGCTGCATATTATCGCCACGGATACTCGAATATTTTTATTTCCTACAGATCGCATAGATTTTCCACAGATGGTATCGTTGATTTTCTTTGTTTAACCTTTGCGGTCTTTTATAGGTAGAAAGGTTTGGTGAGACTTAAAACGGGAGTTGTCAAAAAACTTGGCGGGGCTTCGTGTTAAATATGTAAAGTGTAAGGAAAAGAATCTGCATCATCTGCAAAATCTGCGAGAGCAAAAAATCTCACCTTATAGTATCTAAACTCTTTTGCCTAGTCCCCAAATTTTGTACTTGATCCCTAAAAAGTAATTATGTTTGTGCAAATCTTATACAAATAAAAAAGAGTTACAAATTTTAAAATTTGCAACTCTGTGATTATCAATGTGGAGAATACGGGATTCGAACCCGTGACCTTTTGACTGCCAGTCAAACGCGCTAGCCAACTGCGCCAATCCCCCATTTTGCCCTTAAAGCGGTACAAAAGTAATCATTTAAACCACATATACAAACAGTTTATTAAATTTTATTGAATAGGTTTTGTAATTCACTAATTAACAATCACTTTTTCTGACATTTAAATTTGAGATGGATATGAAATTCAACTGAATTAGGGAATTAAGAAAGATTTTTCAAATATTCTTTTGACGCAAAGTCTTTTTTTTAACTCATTGAATATTTAAATTTAAGTGAGCAAAGAGGAATCAACAAGTTGATTTGATGAAGCGATTGTACTAACCGTATTAATAAAACCTTTATGTCTACTATTTACATATGTTTATCCTCAAAGACTTCATCCACTTGGCTCTTTTTACTTTTATCTTTTTACTATCATAATGTATAAACGTCTTCATGTTTTCTAAATTAATTAAACAAAAAAACGTATGCTATACAATAACATACGTTTCCAAGAAAAATATCTAGTAATGATTATTTCCAGCCACCGCCAAGAGCCTGATAAAGCTCAACAGCAGCCTTCATTTTACTATATTCTGCATTTGAAATATTCAATTCTGCGTTTAATGAATTTACGCTTGCATTTAATACCTCAAGATAATTTGCCATACCGTAGTTTACCAATTCCTGAGAAAAGTCAACTGATTTTTTGTAGGCATCCAATTCTTTTTGCTTCAAATCGATATACTGATCCTGAACCGAGAAAACTCTGATCGCATCTGATACTTCTTTTCCAGCGGTAAGAACCGTTTTTCTGAAATTCAGATAAGCCGTTTCTTTGTTCGCCAAACTGACATCGTAATTGGTCTGAATCGCTCTTTTATTCAAAATTGGTTGTGCCAAACCAGCGACTACCGTTGCAAATAAAGAGTTTACACTGAACAAATGATCAATATCTACTGATTGGAAACCTCCACTTCCGGTAAGCTTCAACGTTGGATAAAACTGAGCTTTTGCTGAATTTGTTAATTCAAAAGCATTCATCAAGCTAAATTCAGCCTGCATTACGTCTGGTCTGTTGGCCAATAATTGAGCCGGATATCCTAATTTCAGATCAATCGGAACTTTTTGGCTCGTTAATGTAGATCTTTCAATCGCATGAGAAGGCTCTCCCATTAAAAGGCTCATCGTGTTTTCCAATAACTGAATCTGTGTATCAATATCAATTAATAAAGATTTAGCATTAAAAACAAGCGCTTCACTTTGCTGAACAGCAACTTCCGTTAATGTTCCTGATTCTTTTAACGCTTTTGTTGTTTCTAAATTCTGCTCACGAACTTTAATCGTTTCTGTGATGATTTTTTTCTGCTCGTCATACGTCAACAATTGATAGTATGCAGAAGCAATAGATGCCACCAAGTCACTTTTTACTGCTTTATGAGCAGCAACAGTCCCCAGATAAGTTGCCAACTGAGCTTTTTGCTGAGCTTTCAATTTACCCCAAACATCCGCTTCCCAAGCAAGACTTGCTGTAATATCAAACTGGTTTACATATCGTCTAGATCCGATGATCTGTCCAAACTGTGTATTGATTGACTGTGTTTGGAAAGTATAGTTCGGACCAACTGACAATGTCGGCTGATAGGCTGCTTTACTTTGCTTTAAATAAGCTTCCGCCGAATTAATGCTTTGTAAAGCAATTCTTATATCTAAATTATTATCTAAAGCTTTGTTGATGTGCCCTTGAAGTATAGGATCTGTGAAAATTTCTTTCCAGGAAACATTCGCGACGTTTGTACTGTCGGAAGGAAGCATATCTGTACGGAAAAGCTTTTCGTCTACCACATTTTTCGGCCTTTCATATTCTTTTCTTGCCATACAAGATGATACGGCAGCAAGAATAGCGACTGAAAAAGTGATTCCTTTTATGATGTTTAATAAACTCTTCATTCTTTAAAGTTTTAAATTTAAGGTTTAAGGTCTTCGGTTTTTTAGTTATTAAACTTTAAACCCAAAACCTTAAACTAACTTAATTTATTCTGCTAAATTGATTTCTTCGTGCTTGATAGGTTTTACTTTCTCCTGTAATGTCTGGAAAATAACGAACAACACCGGAATTACGAAAAGTCCTAAAATAGTACCTATTAATAACCCGATGGCCGCACCTGTTGCAATAGATCTGTTACCAACCGCACCAATTCCGCTTGCTAAAACCAATGGTAATAAACCAAAGATGAAGGCAAATGACGTCATCAGAATCGGTCTTAATCTCGCTTTTGCAGCATTAATAGCAGCCATAACGATGGTTTCGCCATGATTCCTTCTCTGGACAGCAAACTCAATGATCAAAATCGCATTCTTCGCGAGCAACCCGACCAACATGATCAGGGCGATCTGGAAGTAAATATTGTTTTCCAAGCCCATCACTTTTTGCCCAAAGTACGCTCCCATTACCCCAAGAGGAAGAGAAATTACCACTACCAAAGGAAGAATATAACTTTCATACTGAGCCGAAAGGATGAAATACACAAAAATTAAACTTAACCCGAAGATCAGAACGGTTTGAGAACCTGAGTTTAATTCCTCTCTCGTCAATCCTGTAAACTCTACATCATAATTCTGATTCAGGCTTTCCTTAGCCACCTGCTGTACTGCAGCAATCGCATCTCCGGAACTATATCCACCCGAGTTTGAACCTGTAATCTTCACAGAAGTAAACAAGTTGTAACGACTTACCGACTGTGGTCCGTATGCTTTTTTCATTGTTACAAACTGTGAAATCGGAGACATCACGCCTGAACCTGTTTTCACATACAATTCATTAAGATTCTCAATGTTTTGTCTGTTTTCAGGAAGAGCCTGCACCATTACTCTGAACTGCTTACCATATTTCGTAAAGTCAGCAGTATAAATACCTCCGATATATCCCTGCATAGTTGATAAGATATCACTTACCGAAACTCCTACTTTTTTCGCAAGAGGAACGTTTACCTGCATTTCATACTGAGGATATTTTGTATTGAATGAAGTCTGCGCAAATTCAATCTCAGGTCTTTGCATTAGTTTTCCGATGAATTCATTGGTCGTATTATCCAAATCTGCATATTCACCACCTGCTTTATCCAATAGTACCATCTCAAAACCGGCACTGTTACCAAAACCTGGTACACTTGGCGGCTGGAAGAATACAACTTTAGCATCAGGAACTTTACCCGAAATACCGAATAATTTTTTCGTGATATCTTCAGAAGTCTGTCCGTCTTTTTTACGGTCTTCAAATGGCGCTAATTTAATGAAAGCCAAACCATTATTACTACCATTCCCAGATAAGAAACCTCTACCTGTAGAAATCGTTACGTTCTGAACACCCGGCACTTTCAATGCATTAGCCTGAAGCGTTTTCAAAGCGTTGTATGTTCTTTCCATAGAAGCTCCCGGAGGCAACTGAACATCGGTAAAGATGATCCCTCTATCTTCCGTTGGTACGAAACCTTTCTTCATGGTTGTACTCGCCCAATATAAAATTCCACCTGTAATAGCGAAGATAAGTAAGGTTACCCATTTATGTCTCAATAAGAATACAAATCCTCTTCCGTAACGGTCTGTTGTTGTTTTAAAAGCAATATTGAACTTATAGAAAAACTTCTGAAGGAAATTTAAATTTTTATATTCTGCATGGTGAGCATCGTGTGGTTTTAAGAATAATGAACATAAAACCGGACTCAACGTCAAGGCGTTTACCGCAGAAATTACGATGGCCACAATTAGTGTGATACCGAACTGCTGATAGAAAACCCCTGTAGGACCAGTGATAAACGTTACCGGAACGAATACTGATGCCATTACCAGGGTGATTGAAATAATCGCGCCCGTGATCTCGTCCATTGCTGCTACCGTCGCTTTTTTAGCATCAGGAATACCGTGCTCCATCTTGGCGTGAACGGCTTCCACGACGACAATCGCGTCATCCACAACAATACCAATGGCAAGTACTAAAGCGAATAACGTTAATAAGTTTAATGAATAGCCGAATAAATTCAGGAAGAAGAATGCTCCCACAATAGAAACCGGAACCGCAATAGCCGGAATTAATGTAGATCTAAAATCCTGAAGGAAGATATATACCACGATGAATACCAAAATAAATGCTTCAATCAAGGTATGAATTACCTTTTCAATGGATGCATCCAAGAATTCGTTAGTATCGAAGTTGTACGTATATTTAATTCCCTGAGGGAAGCTTCCTTCCGCTGATTTCAGATACGTTTTGATATTAGCAATAATCTCCTGAGCATTAGATCCCGGTGTCTGGAAGATCCCCATACTGATCGACGGATAATTTCCGTTTTCCCCGATTCCTGTGTATGACTGACCTGCCAATTCTACTTTGGCAACATCTTTCAGCATCAGGTTTTGTCCGTCTGCAAGAGATTTAATGATAATATTATCGTATTGTTCTTTATCGTTGAATTTACCAACATATTTAATAATATATTCGAAAGAGCTACCGCTGTTTTGTCCGATAGAACCAGCCGCCGCTTCTCGACTCTGCTCGTTGATGGCATTGGTAACATCAGTAGGCGTTACGCTGTAAGCCGCCATTTTAGCAGGATCAAGCCAAATTCTCATCGAGTAGTTTTTACCTCCGAAAACATTGGCATCACCTACCCCATTAATTCTTTTAAGATTGGGGATTACATTGATATTCAAAAAGTTCTGAAGGTACACATCATTAAGATCTTTATTTTCAGAATAGAAAGACATATACATCAGGGCACTCGTCTGCTGTTTCTGCGTAACGACCCCGGAACGAGTAACCTCACTTGGAAGAAGCGGAGTAGCTCTCGATACACGGTTTTGTACGTTTACCGCAGCAATATCCGGGTCTATCCCTTGTTTAAAGAATACCTGAATCTGCGCAGAACCATCATTTCCGGCAGTAGAAGTAATATAATCCATACCTTCCACCCCATTGATCTGCTCTTCCAAAGGTACTACCACACTTTTCATTACAGTCTCGGCATTGGCTCCGGTGTAGGTTGTACTTACACTCACCGTAGGCGGCGCAATGTCCGGATACTGGGTAACCGGCAGCGAGATCAGCCCTAGCACCCCGAGAATCACAATCAAGATTGAGATTACGGTGGATAAGACCGGTCTGTTTATAAAATTTTTAATCATCTTAGAATTTCGGTTTTATAGATTGAACAAGGCTATCCATTTTCACAGGCTTAGGCTTCACGGCAGTTCCGGATTTCAAACCTCCGATTCCTGCAGCCACAATCATTTCACCCTTGTTTACCCCCGTTTTAATTAAAGCCATATTGTCGATTCTGTCGATTACATTCACCACCACATTTTTAGCTGTATCTTTTTCCACTTTATAAACGTAAACGATACCCTGTTGCTCGTAAGTAGCACTTTCCGGAACCACCAAAACATTGTCGTACGTTTGTGGGAATCTGATCGTTCCGCTATTACCGTTACTTAATAATTTTTGTGCATTGGTAAATCCAACTCTGAACTGAATGGTACCTGTTGTAGGATCAATTTGCCCTGTAATCGCTTCAATTCTACCTTTTTCAGGATAAAGACTTCCGTTGGCCAATTGTAACTCAACCATCGGAAGGTTTTTGATCTTTTCAGGCATTGAAGCTCCCGGAGATTTTTCAAGGAAATCGAAATATTCTTTTTCATTCATTGCAAAATACGCGTAGATCTGAGATGTATCCGAAACTGTTGTTAAAGCCGTCTGATCCGTAGGACCAACTAAACTTCCCACTTTTAGAGGAAGTCTTCCCACCACTCCGGATATAGGCGCACGAATAATGGAATATTCGATATTCGCTTCTACACCTTTATAATTCGCAACCGCTTGACTTTTAGAAGCCTGAGCCTGTTTTAACTGAGCCTGAGCCTGCGCTAAATTTGCCTGAGCCGTTTGTAGCTGAACATTACTGATGATATTTTTCTGAACCAGTGGTTTAAGTTTATTCACTTCCACATTCGCTGCACTTACAGCTGCCTGAGCTGCCGCAATGGTAGATTCAGCTGCACCGATTCCCGCTTTGGAAGCCGCCGCACTTTCATTCAGGATATTCGTTTCAAGACGGAAAAGTGGTTGTCCTTTGGTAACGTACTGCCCTTCATCTACTAAAACCTGAGTAATATATCCTTGTATTTTCGCGCGAACATCATTGTTTACTCTACCCTGAATGGTAGCCGGAAACGTCTGATAGCCCACTATATTTTTTGTCTCCACATTAATCACAGGATAAGGTTTTGCACCATCCTGCTTCGGAGCTTCTTTGTTGCAGGCAGTAAGTGAAAGCACTGCAACAGAAAGTATAACTAGCTTGTTGTTCATTATTATAGTTTATTAAGAGATTCTTGAATATTTATTATGTTTTTATTTAAAAGTGCCTTATAAGCTTCAATTCTTTCATTGTATTCATCGTCCTGATTTTTTTTAAAATTGTTAAGGTCATCCAGTAGTTTTAATTCGTCTTGCATTTTCTGCACTATTTTTTCAAATCTTATTTTTTTGTATTCATCGTTGAGAAAAAAATACCTTTTTCTCTCATCCATTTTATTGTGATCCACAATCAGTTCTGCGTTCAATAAAAGAGAAAGACTCGTTGAAACCGAGCTTTTACTTGCAGAAAGTACTTCCACGAACTCATCAAAAGTAATCCCAACCCGTTCGTGATCAAACAGCAGGTAGGCGTATATTTTTGACGCTAAAGGAGGTATGTTGAAAATGGCACCATAAAATCTTACGGCATCCTGAAAAATTTTTTCATCAATCTCTATACTATTATGCATTGTATATAAAATTTGAACAAATGTAGAAATTAGTTCTGAACCAAACGAACAAACTCAATAGAGTTTATAAATATTGGGTCTTTTAAAAATTCAATGAAATTAGATTTAACTTTTGCATCAAATGATAATCTTCTCATAAGCCTTCCTCATTCCGCCAGCCAGAAAAACCTCTCCGCAGTATGAATATCCTTTAGCTTCAAGGATTTTCAACATTGCTACATTGTCGAAATTGGTATCTACTTTAACACTTTGGATGTCATGAGATCTTGTGAAATCTTCAATATGATCAAATAATTTTTTAACCATTCCCTGTCCGGCAAATTTTTCATCAACCGCCACACGATGTACCACCACAAATTCTCCGTCGCTCAGCCAGGCTCCTTCGATTGAGCTGTAAGCGGGTTCGTCATTTAGAATCAGTGCAACATATACCGCTATTTCCCCATCCACGGTCATCACAAATCCGAAACCTTTTTCAATGTCACTTTCCACAGTTCCAAGATTGGGATATCCTTGCTGCCATTGCGTGCTTCCGTCTATTCTTCTTCTTTCAATGGCCTGCTGCAAAATATCCCAGATAATATCTCTGTCATCAATTTCCGCCTTTCTTAGTTTAATTTCTTGCTCCATGTTGATAATAAATTGAATAATTTAAAAGTATAGTTTATCATGTATTTTTATGTTAAAAAGCTCATGGAAACTATATTCATTGATAGTTTTTATGAGCATAAGTTAAAACAGAATTTATGTTTGTATCTTTAAAAATTATTTAACCCCTGAATATTAATGATTTAATTCAAAATAAATTGATTAAATTTTGTTTACATAAAGATGATTACGACATCCTTCCTATTCATTTTTTAGAAATCGATACATTATTTCGGTACAGGATCTTAAGGATAATCATAACAATCAGCATTGTTAACATCAGAATATTGGTGATCCAAAGTGGTTTTGCATCTTTCATCAATCCGTAAATAACCCACAGTATAGCATTCAGTGTTAGAAAAAATAAGGTAACCATAGAGAGGTCATGCCCTGATTTCGTCTTCCACAATTTGATCACCTGTGGTAAGAATGATATCGATGAAATAAGCGCTCCTGAGTATCCGATGATTTGTTCTATCATAATTAATATTTTTAAGAATTACTTTAAAGATATTAAAAATAAAATAAAGCTTAAACGTTAAATCTTTATTTATAATTAAATGTAAACTTCAGAATTAACTGATCAATTTCTTCTATTAACCAAAAAAAACCGAAAACTAATTAAAATTAATTTTCGGTTCGAAGTAGTAAAATTTAAAATTATGAAATTGTTTTTTTATTGATTTTCACTTTGCTGAAGATAGCCGTCGATTACTTCAAATGCTTTCTTCTCATCTTCCAATTTTACCATAACTTTCAACGATGTTGCCGTGGGCGTGGTCGTAAAAGTAAGATAGTTGTTTTCAACCGCATTTTTAATCTGCGCATCGTCCAACTTGGATTTGATTAATTGTATTTCTGCCTGCTTATCGCTTTCAAAAACTGATACTCTTGTACTTCTTTCCATATTCTTTTCCGTTTGAGTATCTAAATATAGAACATTTTTTTCACAATTACAAATTAACAGTTTTAAATTTTATTAATGTTATTTTCTATTTTGTCTAAAGCAAGCTTGATTTCGTCTTTCGTCACATTCAAATGGGGACGGAAACGAATCGACTGATCTCCACAAGGTAAGATAATCAAACCGTCGTTCCAAAGCTCTTCACGAAGCCTATTTCTTTGCCCGGCAGTCGGCAGATCTATGGCACACATCAATCCTCGGCCTCTTGCATTTGAAATTTTTTCAGGATATTTTTCTGCTAATAATGTAAGCTCTTCCAATAAATAATCTCCCACCACTCTCGCATTTTCCACCAAATTTTCTTTCTCAATCACCTCCATCGTCAATTGGAAACGAAGCATATCGATAAAATTACCTCCAAACGTAGAGTTGATTCTGGAACTCTCTCTGAACACATTATCAGGTACTTCATCAAATTTCTCTTTATTCGCCAACACTCCGCAAACCTGTGCTTTTTTACCGAAAGAAATAATATCGGGTTTCGCCGTAAAATGCTGGAATGCCCACATTTTACCGGTAATTCCGATACCTGTCTGCACTTCATCAAAAATCAGTAAAATATCATGATTATCACAAATTCTTCTCAATCCCAGTAAAAATTCATCTCTGAAATGGTTGTCACCTCCTTCAGCCTGAATAGGCTCAATGATGATGCACGCGACTTTATCAGGGTTCATCAGAATAGCTTCTTCGATCTGAATTAAAGCCAGATTTTCATTTTTAACCGTTTCCTCAAGATTTTCTTCCGTAATCGGGAACGTCAGTTTAGGATTCAGGATTCTAGGCCATTCAAACATCGGAAAATACTGATATTTTCTTGGATCTGAAGTATTTGTTAAGCTTAACGTATAGCCACTTCTTCCGTGAAATGCCTGTCTGAAGTGGATGCAAATTCCGGCTTCGGTGTCAAGACCTTTCGCAAAATTCTTACGCGTTTTCCAGTCGAAGCAAGCTTTCATAGCATTTTCAACGCCCATTGTTCCGCCTTCTATGAAAAAAGCATACTGCAATTCTTCAGGAATCACAACCCTCTCAAAAACTTCTAAAAAGTTTGCATATTCCTCAGTGTAAACATCTGCCAACGTCGGTTTGTTCACCGCCATTTTCCCTAACCAAGCCGATTTTTCGACAAGATAAGGGTGGTTATATCCTATGGATGCGGATGCGAACATCGAAAACATATCCAGATATTCTCTGTTAGTAAGCCTGTCATAAAGCCATGACCCATGAGATCTTTCAATATCCATTACGAAATCAAAACCATCTGCCAATACGTGTTTGCTTATAGTTTCCTTTACTTTATTTGCCTGTATATCAATTGTTGTCTGTTCCATATTTGATGTGAATTGAAAATTTAGTAAAAGATTAAAAAATTGAAAAATTAGACATTCCAGAATCTCTTAATTATTTAATCTTTTAATTTTTAAATTATTAAAGTGATGCTTTTATATATCAAACTTAATCCCTTGTGCTAAAGGAAGATTAGTCGTGTAATTTATAGTATTGGTTTGACGTCTCATATAGTATTTCCAAACGTCTGATCCCGACTCTCTTCCACCTCCGGTTTCTTTTTCTCCACCGAATGCTCCGCCAATTTCAGCACCGGAAGTTCCGATATTTACATTGGCAATTCCGCAGTCTGAACCTGCATGAGAAAGGAATAATTCCGCTTCTCTAAGGTTTTGCGTCATAATCGCAGATGATAATCCCTGAGGAACATCATTCTGAATTGCAATAGCCTCGTCTAACGTTTTGTATTTAATTAAATATAAAATCGGAGCAAAAGTTTCGTGCTGAACGATCTCATAAGAATTCTTCACTTCAGCAATACACGGCTTTACATAGCAACCGGATTCGTAACCTTTTCCTTTTAAAACCTCGCCTTCAACGATGAATTTAGCACCTTCTTTTTTACCTTTTTTAATCGCTTCCTGATACATATTTACCGCATCAGTATCGATAAGCGGACCTACGTGATTAGTTTCATCCAAAGGATTTCCTATCTTTAATTGTCCGTAAGCTTTTACCAGTCTGTTTTTCACTTCATCGTAAACGCTTTCATGAATAATCAGTCGTCTTGTAGAGGTACATCTCTGCCCAGCCGTTCCAACAGCTCCGAAAACCGCACCGATAATCGACATATTGATGTCGGCATCTTTAGAAATAATAATTGCATTGTTTCCTCCCAATTCAAGAATAGACTTCCCAAATCTCTGAGCCACATTAGTAGAAACCATTCTTCCCACTCTTGTAGAACCTGTGAAAGAAACCAAAGCCACTCTCTTATCATCTACCAATTTTTGTCCGATCTCGTGATCTGCCACCAATACACTTGAAATTCCGTCAGAAAGATTATTCTCCTTTAAAACTTCATTCATAATGTTTTGACAAGCAATTGCACAGAACGGAGTTTTTTCAGACGGTTTCCAGATCGTTACGTTACCGCAGATCCACGCTAATGCCGTGTTCCAAGCCCAAACTGCTACCGGAAAGTTGAATGCGGTAATAATTCCTACAATTCCTAGTGGATGATACTGCTCGTACATTCTGTGTCCTGGTCTTTCGGAGTGCATTGTGTAGCCATGAAGCTGTCTTGAAACTCCCACCGCAAAGTCGCAGATGTCGATCATTTCCTGAACTTCACCCAGCCCTTCCTGCAGAGATTTACCCATTTCATAAGAAACAAGTTTTCCTAAATCGTCCTTATATTGTCTTAATTTCTGACCAAGTTGTCTTACCATTTCCCCTCTTTTAGGAGCCGGAATGAGTCTGAACTCTTTAAAAGCCTTTTCAGCAGTTTCGATTACCTTATCATAATCTGATGCTCCGGAAGTCTTTATTTTAGCAATTAAGTTGCCATCTACGGGAGAATAGCTTTCTATTGTCTTTCCTGATGCAAAATATTTTCCGCCTACTGAAGTTCCTTTATTCTCTTCTTTAATTCCTAAGTTTTTGAGTGTTTTCTCGATTCCAAAATCCTTTACTTTTTTAGACATAAATATTACTTTTCGTTTTGCCTAAAGTTAAAAATATTATGCGAACCGCAAAATTTTAATTTTTTAAGTTGTTTTTTATTTGGACTAATTATAAACATGCTTATCTTTGTAAGGTAATCATTTGAATTTCAGAAATGGAAAATAATAAGACGATCAACGAGCCGGCTGCAGAAGAAAAGAAACCATCGAAATGGAAAAGCCTGGTGAAGAAATTTGGAATCGGTGGGATTATATTTTTTACCGTAAAAGGAATCATTTCCTCTACACTTATTTATTTTCTCGGAAAAAATGCATGGAGTGTGATTGCAGGGTATTTTACAGGAATATTTGATTAATTTAATTGAAATAAAAAAACACAAAAAGCAGAGATATTTTCTCTGCTTTTTTTAGGAGGTCTCCGAATTCTTTAGGACTCACATCTCGAATACAAATTCTAAATAAGCACCTGGGAGGCACCTACTATTCTTTCTTTTTTCTTCCCGAATTTGTTAAACTTTGATGCAGCAAATACTCAATCTGCCCGTTTACACTTCGGAATTCATCATTCGCCCATTTCTCCAAAAGCTTGTATGTGGACTCATCGATCCTTAAGACGAAAGATTTTTTGCCTTTGTTTTCGGAAGGATTTTGAGCTTTTTCTGATTTCATTTTTGATTTTTTTCTAATTTCTCCCTTGATTTTTAACATAAAGGTCGCAAGGATTTTCTTTTAATTACTTTATTTAAGGTCGCAAAGGCCATGATAGACTATCAAAATCTTCGACTACGCTCAGACTGACAGTGCGAGAACTCTTTATTGCAAACTTTACAAAGCAAAATTTAATTATTAATCCTTCCCGATTAATTATAAAGCGTTCCTGCATTCAAAATTGGGGTTGCTGCTTTTTCTCCACAAAGAACGACCATTAAATTGCTTACCATCGCTGCCTTTCTCTCATCATCCAATTCAACAATATTCTCTTCCGAAAGTTTTTTCAAGGCTAAATCGACCATTCCCACAGCACCTTCAACTATTTTAGTTCTCGCTGCAACTATGGCCGTAGCCTGCTGTCTTTGCAGCATTGCCCCTGCAATTTCTGAGGCATAGGCCAGGTGTGAAATTCTTGCTTCCTGAATCGTAATTCCCGCTTTTGAAAGCCGGTCCGTAAGTTCCTGTTCTAAAATTGCATTAATTTTATCGCCACCCTCTCTTAAGGTAATCGGCGCATGATCATCTTCAAGATTATCATAAGGAAAGCTCATCGCCAGATGACGTACCGCAGCTTCACTCTGCATTCTCACAAAATCTGAATATCGTTCTACATCAAATGCTGCTTTATAGGTATCTCCCACTTTCCACACGATGACTACTGCGATCTCAATGGGATTTCCCATTTTGTCATTTACCTTAAGAGTCTGACCTTGTAAATTTTCAGAACGGAGACTGATCTTTTGGGATGAATAAAGAGGGTTGATAAAGAACAAACCATTATCCTTGACGGTACCTACATATTTCCCGAAAAAATTCAGCACTCTTGAATGGTTGGGCTGAATGATCATTAAACCTTTCAGTAAAAAGCATGAAAGAAGAAAACAGATCAATGCCACACCCACCAGCAAAATATTAGTTTCAACAGCCGTAATAAAAAGGTATGCCGATACAATAAATAAGCCTAAACAAATGACTAATGTAAGGTAACCTGAAATTGGTTTTAAGATTTTTTCCATAAATATTATTTTTTAAATTTGATATTATTTTGATATCATAAAGATAGTAATAATTTCTTTTGTCTTGAAACAAAAGTTCAAGACTTGGAAACTTCCGCTAAAAATTAAAATTTAATACTAAAATCCCCAAAACTTACGCGATTTCAGGATTGGTTCTTGGATTGAACATTTGTGTCGCACTTCGAACAGTGGGAATTTTTAACGGATTAATTTTTAATTTTCTTAACGTTTCAGTTTCCTAAGTTGCTAAAATTGCATAAAAAAAATCCCTGAAAATTAATTTCAGGGATTCTTTTTTATTTATAAATGGAATTTACTTCTTGTTTAACGCTTTAAATTTAAAGAAAGAAACAGCTGATAAAAGTGCCATTGAGGCCAATCCGATATAGACCCAAGCCGGAACCGGAACCGGATCTCCTGCCGCATAAGAGTGTAATCCGCTTAGGTAATAATTAACTCCGAAATACGTCATTACCATTGAACAGAATGCAAACATTGTCGCTACGTGGAATGCCCATTTGCTTCTTAATCCCGGAACCAATCTCATGTGTAATACAAATGCGTACACCATGATTGAGATGAATGCCCAGGTTTCTTTCGGGTCCCAGCTCCAATATCTTCCCCAGGATTCGTTGGCCCAGATTCCTCCTAAGAAGTTTCCTACGGTTAACGCAAACAAACCAATCGTTAAAGACATTTCAGAGACAATTACTAATTCCTTCAATGTGGTATCATGGTGAATTTTATACGTTTCTTTATTTGAAATAATATAGAATACCAGTGAAATTACAGCGATGATCATCGACAAGGCGAAGAAACCATAACTTGAAGTAATAATCGCTACGTGAACGATCAACCAATATGATTTTAATACAGGCACAAGCGGTGTAATCTGCGGATCAAGCGCTGAACCGCCGTGTGCAAATCCCATCATAATAACCGCCACCATAAATCCAGCTGCAGGAATCAAAGCGTTTGAATTTCTATATAAAATTAAACCAGCAGTAATACCTACCCAAGAGATAAAGATAATAGCTTCGTAACCGTTACTCCAAGGTGCGTGACCTGAAATATACCATCTCGCCACCAATCCTAAGAAATGGAAAGCATAGCCAATAATCCCAAGTACGATAATTACTTTAATCGCTTTATTTAAAACTTTATTTTTCTTAAATAATTCAACAAAACCGAGAATGAGAAGCAGACCTCCAACAATGGTATAGAAGATCAACAACTTAAAATTGATATTAACCTTATTCATGAAAACCTCAAGATCTACTTTAGATTTTGCAGGAACAACCGCTTTACCCCATTTTTGCTGATACTCTGAAAGCTTTGCTAATTCAGTATCTGCCTTAGACCAATTTCCGGATTGCTGAGCCTGTAAAACCTCAGCAAAATAAGGTCCCATAACCTGCTGAGATTCCGTATCCGGTTCGAATTTCTGATCCAGCCAGGAATGCCATGTGTGATTGGCATCATTTTTTACAGGAACGATTCTCATAAACTGTCCGCTGAAAAATTCATTAAAAATCTGAACTCTTTCATTGACAGCAATGACTTCTTTATCATAATTCGTTTGTTCAGACGGTTTTTTACGGAAAGCTGCATTATAATCACCTTCAAGAATATACGTTAGGTTTCCGTTTTTATCTGCCGGAAAAAGATTCATTAATGATGTATAATCATCATCATTAGCTTTTGTTTTTTGCTTTAATGCATCACCTCCTTTTGATCCTATTTTAATCATAGGAACCATTGTCCAACTCGGCGTATCTGTATTTACTGATAAAAACCACTGGTCTGCAGTAAGGGATTTGCCGTCAGTTCCTTTGAATTCATCTTTTTTATACAGTTTTCTTAATACATCAAGTGCTTCCGTATTGATGGGAACAATTCTTCCCTCAAAGTTCTGCACTAAAAGATGTCCGAATTTATCGGCATGTTCTGCGCTGATTTTGTTTCTGGCAATAATTTCATCTGCAGAAACCACTTTCATTTTACCGAAAGGCTGCGCCCCCTGAGGGCGAATGGTTTCAGCGTTCGTATCATGCGTATGACCATCACCTTCTACATGAATATGTTCCCTGCTTCCGTCGGTTGTTCCGTGGGTTTCAATTTTCTGAGCATTTAAACCGAAGCTTAAAAGTAATAAAACAACAGCAGCTGTTTTCTTTTTGTTTACATCTTTCAGCATTTTATTTAATTTCCAGAAATGTGTTCCTTTCCAGAAGAACATAAAGAACATTCCCCCGAATAAAAATGTATATCCGATATAAGAAATCAATGTTCCCCAATAATCGTGGTTTACAGAAAGTACAGTCCCCATTCTGTCCGGATCGAAACTAGACTGAAAGAAGCGATATCCTTTATGATTCAAAACGTGGTTCATATAAATTTTAAAAGGAGTTTCCTTTCCTTCATCAATAATTTTAATATGACTTTCATATGCACTTGGCGATGAACTTCCCGGATAGGTTTCCATCACGAAATCATCTAATTTAAGTGCAAAAGGAGTGTTATACACTTTAGGTCCGAAACCTAACATAATATTTAAACCATCCATGGTGATTTGTTTGAAACCATTTGGATTTCCTTTCTCAACTGATAATTCAACCAATTGTTTTGTTTTAGGACCCTGAATTTCAACTTTCAACATATCAGGAACGTTCAGATCCTTTTTTCTGTCGCCTTCATAAGCCAGTAACTTTCCTTTTTTAAGTCCCTCAGGTACAACTAATTTCAATTCATTAATTGTATATAAGCTTCTCATAGCCAACGGCTGAAATTCGTCTTTCGCTGTATTTCCCGTTGCCTGTGTTGCCATCGTCATATACGTTGCATCTACAGGAGTTTTGATGAATAATTTTCCACCATCATTTCTAAACTCAACAGCGCCATCAATCGCTCTGTTAAACGTCACCAAAGTTCCGTTGATCGATTTGGTTTCTCCCGGTTTAATGTAGATATTTTGTCTTCCTGTATTTCCTGTGGATACCAAATGAAGATATTCAGCACCATTAGGATCAGCAATTAAGCTGTCTTTTTTTCTCTGAATATAATCTTTAGTTTCAATTTTGATTTGTTTCCCGCGGAAATCGTAAGTGGCATTAAAATCTTTGTGCAACGGCGACATCATATATGGAATATCCTGATAATCCAGGGCATCTCCTTTTTCTTCAATTTTAATTTTAAAGAAATTTTTGTCGGTCACAATTTCGTTGGATGTTTCCCCTTCACGAATATGCATTGTTCCTTCAAAACTGATGTATCTTGTGATAGCACCTCCAACGAAGATCAATACAAATGCTAAGTGGAAAACCAAAATCGGCCATTTTTCTCTTTTCCAAAGTCTATATCTTCCGATATTTCCGATAAAGTTGAGAATGAGCAACAGCATGATGAGTTCAAACCATTTTGCTTCATAAATTAAGGCTTTTGCTGTAGGCGTTCCATAATCATTTTCAAGGAACGTTGCATAAGCCATCGCGAACGCGTAAACCAGCAACAACACTGCCATTGTCCTGGTTGAGATAAGAATATCTTGGAGCTTCTTCATGATTTATATACTTGACATGCAAAAATAAGCATGATAAACCATAAAGACGTTAAAAAAAGCTGTTTTTTATCACTTTAGCCCCTGTTAGCGCTATTTTGAATCATTCTTAATAAGATGTATTTTATTAGGAAAAATTTAAAATGAAAGTTAAAATAAAATGAGATTAAAAATAGCTATTCATCTGATTGAGTAATTCTATTCCTACGGCAGGTGGCTATTAAAATCCCCTCCGCAATCAACCAATAACCTACTGAATTTCATGAATTTATTATTTCACTTTTGTTTTGAGATAAAAATTTACTGATCATCCGAAGATCTAACGGATTCCTATTCACGTAAAAATGATAAATAATGTTTAAAAGAGCCTCAAAAGACACCAAAAATGAGGTGATATGAGTGTAAATAGCTGTTTAGGCAAATCTTTATGGAAATTCATGATCTCCCCAGAACAATCCTTTTTCTGATTTTGCTCAAAAACTCATGGGAAATACCCAGATAGGAAGCCACCTGCTGCTGAGTTAAGCGCTGTTCAAGGGTCGGATATTTTTCTAAAAATTCCAGATATCTCCTATCTGCCGTTTTATTCATAAGCGATAAAATTCTTCTCTGCAAAGAAATAGAGGTCTGCTGATTCATTATTCTGAACAGCTTTTCTACCTGAGGCATAGTCTCATACAATCTGTTTTTCTCTTTTTTGGAGATCATCAAAACCTCACTATCTTCCAGAGCCTCAATATTCAAAGTACTCGGAACATTATTAATAAGACTGTCAAGATCTACGATCCACCAATTTTCAACCGCAAAATACAGCGTCTGTTCAAACCCTTCTTCATTCAGAAAATACACCTTAAAACATCCGCTGATAACAAAACCTTCAAACAGACAGTACTCTCCTTCACTGAGAACGACTTCCCTTTTCTTAAACTTTTTATGCTCAAACGGAGCCGAAAAATGTTTAAACTCTTCTTCAGAAAAGCGGACCCTGAGACTTATATTTTGATAAAGCTTCTCAAACATTCTCTATTTTTTACAAATAAAGATACCAATAATACTGGTATCTTTATTTATCATCATATTATTTTTTTATGACTGCTATTTTCCTCTGATATAGTCTTGTGTATTAACAATTATGGCGTAAAGATTATCAAGCGCCGAAACTCCCGCCAGAAAAGACTCATGAACAATACCTGCAGGTATCATCTCACCGTTAAGCTCTCGGTTTCTCGTGGCACATGCATCTCCGATAATGGTATTTTTATAACCCAGATCAAAAGCCGCTCTTGTTGTAGACTCTACGCAGACATCTGTCATCATTCCAGTAATCACAAGATTCTTGATTCCTTTAGACTGCAAATACTCCTGCAGGTCGGTATCACGAAAACTATTAGGATAGTGTTTAACGATTACTTTTTCTCCTTTTTTAGGTGCCACCACAGCGTTGATTTCGGCTCCCGGCGTGTTAGGCAGGAAAAAAGTGGCTCCTTCATTGTTAGCAATATGCCGAATATGAATAACAGGAAGATTGTTAACCCTAAAGTACTCCAGCATTTTCCGGGCATTTTCTCCCGCCTCATTCGCTCCTACAAGTTCCATATTTCCTCCAGGGAAATAATCATTCTGCACATCGATAATAAGTAACGCTGTATCCGACTGGCTATTTTTAACAGCGTCCGAATCGTGGCACGCTGTAAGTACAATCAGCATTAAAGATAATACCCCTAAAAATAATTTTTTCATGTTTTTTTATTGAATTAAATTGTAACTTTTGTTTTTATTTTATTTACTGCCCGTTAACAAACTGCGACGTGGTCTTTACTTTCGCGTACAAACTCCCCAAAGCATTTAGCCCTGCCAGGTAAGATTTCTGTACATTGGCTGCGGGGATTGTTTTTCCGTTAAGGTTACGGTCTCTTGTAGCCGTAGCATCACTTATAACTGTATTGCCAAAGCCGAAATCGAAAGCCGCTCTTGTGGTAGAAACTACGCAGACATCGGTCATCATCCCGGTTATCACAAGGTTTTTGACTCCTATACTTTTAAGATATTGCAACAGGTCTGTTTCCCGAAAACTGTTGGGATAGTGTTTAACAATCACTTTTTCATCAGCCTTGGGAGTTACCAGTTCATTAATCTCCGCACCCGGAGTATTGGGTAGGAAGAAAGTAGCTCCCGCATTGGTCGCGATATGTTTGATATGGATCACCGGTCGTCCTTTTGCCCGGTAGATCTTTAGAAGCTCCTGTGTTTTCACGCCTGCTTCTGTAGCGTTAACAAGAGTCATTTTTCCCCCAGGAAAATAATCGTTCTGAACATCAATAATAAGGAGTGCACTGTTATCAATATTTGCATTTTGTGCATGTACATTTTGGAAAAAAGAAATAAGCAGGACAAATGCGACCGTACAGCTTTTCAAAAGAAATTTCATTATTCGTTTTAATTTTAGTTAATTATTATAAATTGTTTTCGGTCTTATTTAAGATAGTCTTCGGTAGTTATCACGTTGGCATAAAGCCCGCCTAATGCTGTAAGCCCGGCAAGATAACCGGAATGAATACCGCGAGCTTCTATGACTTCACCATACAGTGTTCTACTTTCCGTAGCGCAGGCATCACCAATGAGCGTGGTGGAAAAACCTAAATCCATTGCCGCTCTTACAGTTGCATCTACACAGACATCTGTCATCATTCCGCACACCACAATATTTTCGATCTGCCCTGCTTGTAAATAAGTAAGAAGCTCAGTTTCTCTGAAACTGTTAGGATAATTCTTTTTAATTATTTTTTCATTTCCCACAGGTTTTACACATTCATGAATCTCAGCTCCGTATGTATCGGGTAGAAAGAAATCTGCGCCATCATTCACGGCAATATGCTGAATATGGATAATTTCCATACCAATTTTACGGGCATTTTCAAGTAATTTCCCTGCATTCTCCCCTGCATTTTCCGGCTGATCAAGCGTATGACTTCCACCTGGGAAATAATCATTCTGAATATCAATAATTAAAAGTGCATTTTTCATAAGAATTATATTTTTGTATTAATTTTACTTTGGCAAAGTTATCGCGCCGAAAACCCATTTCCTTTGAACTAGTTCAAAAAAGAAGAACAGAACCTCACAGATCGAGAACAGGAACATAACAGTGCGAAGAATCGTTATAAAAAACCGTTGAAATACAGATTTTCAATAATACAATAAGTGTAATACTGTTTTCTTCTTGAATTCACCTCAAAAACCCAGAAGGGGTTAAATATCAGTAGCGTCGGGTGAAACCCGATGTATATGAATTCAATGCTATTATAACGCTGAAAATGGTAAATAATTGAAAGGGAATTTCAAAGATAAAATAGTATAAAACCCCATTTAGATTTCATTGATGAAATTTCATCGTTCTTTTCGACATAGATTTTATTTCATAGTCAAATATTCACCAAAACATAACAGACATGGAAAAATAAAAAATATCATCAGTAAAGTGTAGCTCCTGCTTAAAATTTTAAACAGGAGCTAAGTAAAAACGGAAGCAGAAAGAAGCAAACCTTAATATATGGGGAATCTACTGATAAACACAAAAGGATATGGCTAACTTCCGGCTCCTTTAGTGTATTACATTATTTCATCGCCTATCATAATTGTTTCTGTTTTTAAGCAATATCCACCCGGAAATTTTAAAGAGCTTTCCGCTAAGGCGATCTTCCCAGGATGCAATATACCAATACGTAGCAGTGGGAATTACCCTTCCCAGATACTTGCCGTCCCAAACGGGCTTCTGTGGAGTAGCCTTGAAAAGTTGCTGCCCATACCGATCAAAAATGGTTGCTGAAAAGTTTTTGAATTTTGAAATCCCCTCAAAGCTGAAGTCATCGTTGTGCCCATCCCCTTCCGGCGTAATAACATTGGGGAGCATAAAGGTATAATACAGAACAGATGCATCACACAGCGTCCGTATATTCCTTACCCTGATCGTATATTCTGTATTCTTCAGCACATTGTAAAATATGTTAGAATCCTGCCAGGATACCCCGTTATCAATAGAATACTGCAGAGCAATATTTTCATTATTCTGAACTTTTATGGTAAGGATGTTATCTTTGTATGCGATATCAATAATATCGGGAACTTTTGTATAATGCACTTCGGCGGTGTAGACTTTGGAACAAACACCATTATCAATGGTTACAGTGTATACTCCGTTCAGATTTACCTCAATGGTTTGAGTACTTTCTCCTGTATTCCACTGATAAGTATAATCCGGACCTGCCCCTGCATCCAGCATTCCCTTCTGCCCCTCACAGATCTGAATATCATGAAGGGAGGAAACAATTGCCGGAACCACCGCAACAGTGACGGAAACACTTGTTTTACAACCATTATTACCTGTTCCTGTTACAGTATAAACAGTGGTGGTTTCCGGAGATACTACCTGGGACGCAGCATTTCCGGGAATCCCCGTCCATTCATAAGAAACTGCTCCCAGAGCGTTTAATGTTACAGAATCTCCTTTACAGATAATTAAGCTGGAAGCAGTTAATGTGACCGGTGGAGGTACCGTATCTTCCAATACATTCACTGAAGACTGCTTTACGCAACCACCAGAAGCAGGGCTGGTAAGGGTAAGGGTATACGTACCGCCTTTATTAACAACGGGAGTAAGCGTATCGGCACCGGAAACGATATTTCCACCCCCGGTCGCTGTCCATAAAAATACAGAGCCCGGCTGATAAACAGAACCTGAACCATCCAACATAATATCCTGAACATTGCAGGTAATGTTTTCTGTGGGAGGATTGATATTGATAATAATCAAAGGATCCATTTCAACAGTGACTGTCCTTTCATATATACAGCCTAAAGGAGTTGTTACTTTTACCGTATATAATCCTGGCGAGGTTACCGTATTGACAGGGCCGGCAACACCATTGGACCAAAGAAAAGTATTCCCTGTACCGTTTGCCGAAGCGGTTAGTATGGTAGAATCTCCCTCACAAAAAATCAGATTTCCCAGGATCTGTACATCCGGATCTTCATCTTTATAAACGGTAACGTCTACAGGATCACTTTGACATAGCCCATTGTTATTTGACAGTGTGTATACCCCTCCATTGCTAACCACAATACTTTGCGTAGTTTCTCCTGTTGACCAGAGATTTCCGGAAGTAAGACTCGAAGTCAGCGTAACCGGATTATTATGACAAATCACCGTATCGGGAGCGATAATTAAGACAACAGGCTTTACATTAACTGTAAGCTTTAATTCTGCCACACTGAAACAAATTCCTTTCGCCACTCTGACGTAAATAATCTGACTTCCCGAAGAGTAGGCAGAAGGTGATGCGATAATATTTCCGTTACCCGCATTTGCATCTGTTGCATTTTCATAATATGAAAAAACAACACCGGGATCCACTGATATATTCCCTTCCTCAGTATTCAGATTAAAAATTGCATTCGGTGTATCAGAACAGAGGCTTATTACAGAATTATGAACAGAAGGTGATGATCCTATACTTACCGTAAATGATTTCTGATACTCACAACCCAAAGGAGTTTTCACAGTTACTGAATAGGTTCCCGGATTATTCACATTGACTGTATCACCTGAATCGCCTGTCGACCAGCTGAAAATATTGCCTGTACCCTTCGCCACAGCCGTAAGAACAACTGTTTCTCCACAGGTAGAAGCAGGTCCGCTGATTTGTAGATCAGGATCTTCATCTTTATAAATGGTAACAGCTACAGGATCACTTTCACATACCCCATCGTTATTTGACAGTGTGTACACCCCTCCGTTGTTAACCACAATACTTTGCGTAGTTTCTCCCGTAGACCAGAGATTTCCGGAAGCAAGACTCGAAGTCAGCGTAACCGGATTATTATGACAAATCACCGTATCGGGAGCGATAATTGAGACAACAGGCTTTACATTAACTGTAAGCTTTAATTCTGCCACACTGAAACAAAGTCCTTTCGTAAGTCTGACGTAAATAATATTACTTGCCGAAGAATAGGCTGATGGAGTTGTGATGATATTTCCATTACCTAGATCCGCGTCTGCCGCATTTTCATAATACGAAAACACAACACCGGGATCAACCGATATATTTCCTTCTGCAGCATTCAGATTAAAGACCCCTGTTGGCGTATCGGAACATACACTTAAGCCCGCATTCTGAAATTGGGGTTTTATGCTTACATTCAAATGTAGTTCAGCTACTTTAAAACACGACCCTTTCCCTACACGTACATATACCGTCTTTGTATCTGAATGATAAGCCAATGGATTCTGAATAATATTCAGGTTGCCTGCAGTAGCATCGGAAAGATTTTCATAATACTGAAAACTTAGTCCGGGTCCAGGAGAAATCGCCCCTTCAGCCGCAGTAAGATCGAAATCAGCAGATGAAGTCTCTGAACATACGCTAAGACTACTGTCTTGTACAGAAGCACAATCATTAACAATCAAACACTGAGGAAGCATCAATGTCGTATCCAGACTAATCCCCGAGGGAAAGCTTATATTTGCAGAGCTATTGGTAAAAGGAGATGGATTTCCGGTACAGCTGGCATTGAGCTGTCCCGGAACATTGGTAATATCCACTTTTATAGTGGCTGATTCCCCGGGATTAAGAACAAGATTACTGACTGTAACAGTACCTGAGCCCGCCACTGCAGCAACAGTCCCGCCACTGCCTCCGCTCACGGAAGCATTAGGAACTGCAGCTACTTTTATATTCGCGGGAAGAGTATCTGTAAAAGCAATGGTCTGTACAACTGCATCAGATTTTGTATTGGTAACTGTCCATGTATAAGTAGCCGTCTCCCCATCGTTAATTACCGTAGGAGATAAATTCTTTGTAAGAACCGGAGCTTCAGCAAGATCGACAGAAATAAAATAGGAACCGCTAACCAAGACATCTCCCCCCAACCCTCGCTGTTCAAGCGTAATATCAACCGGATTAGGAGACCCTTGTAAGATTCCGGAGGCATCGAAAATATCTGCATCAAAGTCATAAGCTTCGGCAGCTCCATAGAGGTGCCCCTTACTTATCGGATTTCTTGCCGTATAATTCCCGGAAATAGCAGGCCCCCCATCGGCAGTAACATTGTTCACAGGTGCCCATGCAATAGATGAATTAAGAACATCAGTCTTGGAATGAGTCATAGGGTCTGCCAGTGCAGTGAGAGCAGTCCCTGTTCTCCCAAAATTCAGCAGATCAGTATATCCACGGTCACCGTAAGTTCCGGTAACCCCAACAACGGCTTTTACACTACCGTTCGCAGGAACTTTTATTCCTGTAATATTTGTTGTCACCGAAGAATTAACGAAATATCTCCAGTTATCGGCAATCGTTATATTTCTGTACTTGGAACCTGCATTTTTATAAACTACTATTATCGACCAGCCACCCATCCTAGAAGGCACTGGTGAGGGATTTGCCAGATAATATCTTCCGCCTGCACCACCTGCGGCCACGCTTACATAACCGTTAGTGGGAATAAGAGCAGTTACATCCCATATCCGTTGAGAATATCCCGTAGATGTTCGGTTGACCACACTTGAACTCTGATTTAAAGTTGTATAATTACTGCCCGGAGCTTTAAAACGCACGGAATTGAAAGCCGAAAGATCATTTTCTACAGACAAATATGCCTTCTCAACCGTAGATCCTGCCGGTAAAATAAGATCTGCTGAAGTAGACCAATTCGTAGAAGAATCATTGTCTATATCCGGTATCAGGCGGGAACCGGTAGGGGAAGTACTGTAATACCATGAATTTCCTATCATGGCTACTCCCCCTTTTATCGATTCGTGATATCTTGTAACAATTTGTGTATATATTTTACAGCATGTTAAAAGAGCAATAAATACAAGTAGTTTTTTTTTCATCATTAAATACACTTAATAAGAGAATATTGGGTCACTATAACTTTAAAATTTTATCTGCCTAAACCAGTAAGATTCAATATCCTGTTGATTTCCAGAGACAACAGCCTTCAGATACCCCATAAAAATCTCAACGTGTAGCAGATATTAATAAAAACAAAAATAACAGAGGGCTGCCCAGGTACCTATACTACATATTAACAGCAACTTTATAAAAATTTGAAATACAACAATTTACCATACTAAAAGGAGCATAATTGTAGTAGATCAACAGCTAAAAATGAATAGAAAATAAAAGCATACACAATTTTTCACATCTGCAATATGCCTGTATTAAACAAATAAAATCTTTCCGTATATTTAAGAATCTTTTCAGAAAAAATTCCGTTTAATCCTGAAAAAAAAGCACTAAATTTGCCCACATATTATGGATAAAAAGACACAGAATACGCAGAAAGAATCGCCTGACAAAGGCAAACTCCTATCAAAGCCCAGAGTATTTTCAGGGCTCACCTTTATCCTTTTTTCCATAGTTCTTACTTTTTCATTTGTTTCCTATTTAACAAACTGGAAAGCCGATCAAAGTCAGGCAGGAACTATGCTGGATAAAAGCATAAAATCTTCAAACATTTTCGGAAAATTAGGCGACTGGCTTGGAAATATTTTTATTTTTGAGAGTATTGGAGTAGCTTCCTTTATTATCGCTTTTTTATTTTTGGTTTTCGGAACCCTTATTCTGAAGAAGAAAATCTTTAAGCCATGGAAAACCGTAGGACATTCTCTATTTTTCATATGCTGGCTACCCATCTTATTCGGAGCCATTACTAAAGGCCAGGGTGTTTTAAGTGGAGTCTACGGGTACCAGATCATGGATTCCCTGAACGCCATTATCGGGACGTACGGTCTTTGGCTGGTGCTGGCATCGAGCATTATTCTGTATTTCGTACTGGAATTTAATTTAAGACCAAGTTCGATTAAAAATAAATTCAACGAAATCAACGAAAACACGATTGGAAAAGTAAAATCAATGATGCCAAGTTCTGAAGAAAACTTTGAAGCAGATGAAGAATTGATCGAAGAAATTGAAACGCCAGAAGAAATCGAAGAGGTAAAAATAGAAACACCAAAAGTTACCGTAACAGAAGTTGTTCAAAAACCGGCTCCGAAATTTACAGAACCAGAGCCAGTGAGCGTTCCGAAAGGATTTCCTGAAGTTCCGGTTTCTGCCAATTTAGATACGATCGTTACGCCAAATCATACTTCCTTTGAAGAAGACAACAAAAATGATTTTTCAAACTCGATTAATTTAAACGTAAATACTAAACCTAACTTCCCGACTTCAACTCCGGAACAGGCTTTTGATCTTTCACCTACACCTACTCCAACTCCTGTGGCAGCAGTTTCTACGGCAGTAAAAGAGGAAATTAAATTTAATGTTGAGGTAGCTCCGGTTATAGATATTTTGGATGATGCAGACAGAAAATCTCAGGATTTAGTAGATCAGCATGGCCTTTACGATCATAAGCTTGATTTGGCTAAATTCCAGATGCCCCCTATCGAATTGTTGAAAGATTACGGAAACGAAGAAATTTCTATTAACAAAGATGAATTAGAAGAAAATAAAAACAAAATCGTTGGATTGCTGAAAAACTTTAATGTAGGAATTTCGGAAATTAAAGCGACGATCGGGCCAACGGTTACATTATATGAAATTGTACCGGAAGCGGGAATCCGTGTGGCAGCCATTAAAAAACTGCAGGATGATATTGCGTTAAATCTTTCTGCTTTAGGAATCAGAATTATTGCTCCGATGCCTGGAAAAGGAACAATTGGTATTGAGGTTCCGAGAAAAAATCCTACGATGGTTTCAATGCGTTCGGTGATTGCTTCTCAGAAATTCCAAAATACAGATATGGATTTGCCTGTTGTTTTTGGTAAAACGATTTCGAATGAAATTTTCATGGCCGACCTTTCAAAAATGCCTCACTTACTGATGGCCGGGGCCACGGGACAAGGTAAATCAGTTGGGATTAATGCTATTTTGACTTCCCTTCTTTATAAGAAACATCCAAGCGAGCTGAAATTCGTGATGGTAGACCCTAAAAAAGTGGAACTTTCTTTATATTCTAAAATAGAAAGACATTATCTGGCAAAACTTCCGGATGCGGAAGAAGCGATTATTACAGACACCAATAAAGTAATCAACACGCTGAACTCTCTTTGTATCGAAATGGATACGAGGTATGATTTGCTTAAAAACGCTTTCTGTAAAAACTTAAAAGAATACAACAAAAAATTCACGGAAAGAAAATTAAATCCTGAAAACGGTCACCGTTATTTACCCTACATCGTTTTGGTGGTGGATGAGTTTGCAGATTTGATTATGACAGCCGGAAAAGAAGTAGAATTACCAATTGCCAGATTAGCACAGCTTGCGAGAGCGGTTGGAATTCACTTAATTGTTGCAACACAAAGACCGTCTGTAAACGTAATTACAGGTATGATTAAAGCGAATTTCCCTGCAAGAGCGGCATTTAGAGTAATTTCAAGTGTAGATTCCAGAACGATTCTGGATTCTCCGGGAGCAGACCAATTAATTGGTAAAGGAGATATGCTTTACTTTAATGGAAACGAAATTTTAAGACTTCAGTGTGCTTTCGTAGATACGCCGGAAGTTGAAAGATTAGCAGAATTTATCGGGGAACAGAAAGGATATCCTTCGGCATTTATTCTTCCGGAATACGTTTCTGAAGAAGCGACAAGTTCAGTTGGAGCCTTTGACCCTAATGAAAAAGATGCGTTATTTGAAGAAGCAGCAAGAATTATTGTTTCAACACAGCAAGGCTCTACCTCAATGCTTCAGAGACAGTTGAAGTTAGGATACAACAGGGCGGGAAGAATTATGGATCAGCTGGAAGCAAGCGGAATTGTAGGTGGTTTCAACGGAGCTAAGGCTCGGGAAGTTATTATAAGCGACCTTCACTCTTTGGAACAATTTTTGGAAGATCTGCGCAGTTAAGCCTGAACAAAGGATTTATGTTTAACTTTTAAGACTTTTAAAAATCTAAAATTAAAGATTAAGAAAAAATGAAAAGTATTATTTCAAAAATTATATTGGGAAGCTTCGTTGCAGGAGCTGTTGGTTTTTCGAATGCACAGAAAATAGATGCCAAAGCAAAAAAAATACTAGATGATATTACCGCCAATTATAATTCTAAAAAAAACTCCTATTTTAAATTTTCATTCGGGACAGGCGTGAACGGTCAGGTTGCCAAAACAGAACCCGGTATTTATTACTCGGCAGGCAACAAATACAAACTGAAGATCATGGACACTGAACAGATCTTTGATGGCAGTAAAATCTATAATATCAACGCCGAAGACATGGAGGTGACAATAGCAAAACCCAATGGCAGCAGCAGCATGTTCTCCCCTATCAATTATCTGACAACCTACAGAAATGATTATAACGTAAGCTATGGAGGCAAAAAGAATGTCAATGGCGTTAATGCTGATTTCATCAAACTGACTCCGGTAAAAGCCAACGGATTAAAATATGTCTATCTCTTCGTAGACTCTTCGAAAAACCAGATGGTAAAACTTGAACAGCACGGAAACAATAAGGATGTTGCCGTAATCGCCATTAAAGAATACAAGGAAAACCAGGATCTGGATCCCAATATGTTCGTATTTGACAAGAATAAATTTAAAAATTACGTGATTACAGAATTATAAAACTCTGTGGCAGATGATATCCGACAGTGAATTCGAGAAAAGGTCATTTGCTTTCATAAAAATTTCATAAAATATAAGAGCCACAAAGAAAACTTTGTGGCTTTTTCATTAATTTTGGCGCATGTTAAAAATACTCGATCGATATATCATAAAAACCTTCTTTGGACCGTTTTTCTTTATATTCAGTGTTTTGTTTTTCATTTTTATTGTAAACATTATCTGGGTTCAATTGGGGCAATTTATGGGAAAGGGATTAAGCTACTGGCAAATCCTAAAACTTCTCTTTTATCTGGGAGTCAGCGTTGTCAGTCTGGTACTGCCCCTTACCATTCTTCTGGCCAGTATCATGTCTTTCGGAGAATTTGGAGAGCGTTATGAACTTGCTGCCATGAAGGCAGCCGGGATATCGCTGACCCGGGTGATGCTTCCACTACTGGGTGTGACTACCGTTTTGGCTATCCTCCTCTATTTCTTTTCCAATAATATCATTCCTGATTTTCAGAAGAAAGCCAAGAATATGCTTTTCAATATCGCCCAAACCAAACCCGCGCTTAACTTTACGCCGGGACAGTTTCTGGATCAGCTTCCGGGATATATGGTAAAATTTGATAAGATCTATGGTGAAAACGGAGAAAATATTGAAGGTGTATTCGTTCATAAAAAAGCAAGTACCTACGAAAATCAACAGACCATTGTTGCTGAAAAAGGAAAATTTGCTCCGGCAGTGAATAAAAACTTTTTAAAACTGGTGTTATACAATGGGTATATCTACGAAGATAATATCAAAGGTGGCGATGCAAGGCAAAAGCAACCCGATCAGGCTATAAAATTTGATACACTCGTTTCCCACTTCGATATTAGTGAACTTATTGATCAGGCTATTGAAAAAGAGCAAATTACGGATGACTATCGTTTTAACACCTACAATGAACTCAATACGACCATTTCAAAAATAAAAAAAGATAACCAGACATTTTTTACGACAGTAAGCAGTGATGCCATTAACCAGGCCAATCCGGTTATTGGTTATATGGATCAGAATAAGTCAAAAGCCAAACCTAAACAACAGGTAAAGCTGGATACCGTAAAAGAGGCTAAAAAGCTGGAAATGATTTATTCTGCACACAGTCGTCTGGACAACCTTAAAAATACAGTAGAGGGAAAAACAACAGAAATTAACCAAAATGTAAAATATTTCAGCAAAGTAATTATCTATCAGCAAAGAATAATATCCTATTCAGTAACCTGTATTATTTTCTTTTTAATTGGAGCCAGTTTGGGATCTATTATCAGAAAAGGAGGGATGGGAGTTCCTGTTATTATTGCCATTGTCATATTCATTATTTTTTATGTTATGAACCTTGGGATCGAAAATATCGCATGGGGTGGAAAAATGGATCCTTATCTCGCAGCATGGCTTCCGAATATGATTTTATTTCCTTTTGGAATATGGATGACCTTCAAAGCACTCACCGACTCTCAGTTGTTTGATGCTGAAAAATACAAAGCATTCTTCAAGCCTATCAGAAAACTATTTGTGAAAAGCGAAGAACATAAAAGATATCAATAAAAAACAATACAAAAGACCCGACATAACGGGTCTTTTTTTATGGAGGACAATTTTATCTCCTTTTGATGAAAAATTTTTGACTTATATTTTTCCCCATGGTGACCTGTTATTCCTTCTATTTTTTGTATTATTGACCATCCAAATTAATAATATGAAAATTTTTATCTCCGGTCTTTGCTTGGCATTGCTCGTTTCATGTAAAAAAGAAAATAATCCTGATGTTCCACACGGATCACCAAAGGACAGCACGGTAGCCCAGGCAGGCACTTTGTCATCCGGTAAATCCCCGGAAACCACAGACCAGATCAAACAGGAATTTACTGTTCTCAATGAACAGCTGCTGGCTAAAAAATTAGATTCAACAGGCTTTGACTACCACTGTGAGGAACTAGAAGGCGAAGTGCATTTCTATTATGATCAGCAAAAACTGAGAATGGTCAAACATTTCATATCAGACAGTCATTATTCTTCGGTAGCAAAGTATTATATAAAAAACGACAAGGTATTTTTTATATTTAAAGAAGATACCTTATGGCAGTTTGATGGCGGAACTCCTGAAAAACCGATTACCAAAGACAGCATCAATCAACAAAGAATTTATCTGCAAAACGATAACCCGATCCAATGTTTAGAGAAAAACTTTATCATAAGATCTGTCGGTAAAAATATAGACCCTGAAACGGTTCCGAATAAAGAAGGCAAATGTGATGTGAAAGAATTAATGAAAACCTACCAAACCATCCTGAAAAATAAAGATAAAAAAGACAAAGTACTTTGCTTATAAAACAAAAAGAGGTTCCCAAAACGGAAACCTCTTTTTTATTTTCAAGACTGAAAATTATACTTTCATAATTTCAGCATCTTTTACTTTAAGATGATCATCACAAGCTTTCACATATTTATCTGTAAGCTCTTGGATAGTTGCTTCAATACCTTTAACAAGATCTTCAGAAACACCGTCTAGCTTTTTAAGTTCTTTCAAACCGTTTTGTCTTGCGTTTCTTACAACGATTTTTGTATCTTCAGTTTCTCCCTTAGCCTGTTTTGCCAGTTCGCGTCTTCTTTCTTCTGTTAAAGGCGGTACATTAAGGATAATATTTTCCCCGTTGTTAGAAGGTGCAAAACCTAAGTTAGAATTAATAATTGCCTTTTCAATAGCGTTAATCGCTGTTCTGTCCCAAGGTTGAATAGAGATTGTCATGGCATCCGGTACAGAAACGTTGGCAACCTGATTAAGCGGAGTCGGAGCCCCGTAATACTCTACCATCACATCCTGAACCATACTTGTAGACGCACGCCCCGCTCTGATTCTTTGAAATGCATGATCCAAGTGCTTAATAGCTGCTTCCATGTCCTGCTGTACAGATTCTACTATAAGATCTAATTCTTCCATTATATAATAAAAATTTGATAAATTACACATTTATAAATGATTCAAGTAAAAAGAAACAGGTTAAAAGTAAAAAGTTCATTTACTTATAAACTTTGTAGTTTTCATTCCACTTGGCTCTTTTTACTTTTTACTTGGTTATTAACTTATAAGTCAACTAAAGTACCAACATTATCTCCGTCTACAATTTTTTCTAAATTACCGTCTTTATTCATATCAAAAACAATAATTGGCAATTTATTTTCGTGGCTTAAAGTAAATGCCGTCATATCCATTACTTTAAGATTTTTAGCATAAACTTCGTCGAAAGATAAAGAATTATATTTTACCGCGTCAGCATTTTTTTCAGGATCGCTGTCGTAGATACCGTCTACTCTCGTTCCTTTCAAAATAACATCAGCACCAATTTCGATTGCTCTAAGCGTTGCTGCCGTATCTGTTGTAAAATAAGGGTTACCCGTTCCGGCTCCGAAAATTACCACTCTACCTTTTTCAAGATGTCTTACTGCTCTTCTTTTGATGAAAGGTTCCGCTACTTTGTCCATTTCGATAGCAGATTGAAGTCTTGTTTTCACGCCTGCATCTTCCAAAGCACCTTGTAGCGCCATCCCGTTGATTACCGTTGCAAGCATTCCCATATAATCTCCCTGCACTCTGTCCATCCCTTTTGCAGCACCCGCTACTCCACGGAAAATATTTCCTCCTCCAATTACAATGGCAACTTCACAGCCTTTTTCTACCACTTTTTTTATTTCAGCAGCATATTCCTGCAGCCTGTCAGTATCAATACCATACTGTCTGTTACCCATTAAGGCCTCACCACTTAGCTTAAGAAGGATTCTTTTATATTTCATCTTTATTTTAAATAACTTTTTTTCGTTAGAATGCGTCAAAATTTGACTTTGCAAATATAATCATTAATAAGGTTGATTCTATATTATAGATTATAAATTTTAAAAGTACCATTTTACACCTCCAACAAAGGCTTTTTAATGATAAATAATTTGAATTTACTTTAAATAAAGCCTCTTCTATTTCTTATTTGATAATAAATCTTGCTTAATTGAAACTCCATTTTTTTTTATGCTAAGCCATAATTAATTTTAAATTTGTTTAAATCCCTCTAGTATTCAAAATAAATGGAATGATGTTGACAAAAAACCACAATTTTCACAAAACTTAAATATTTACGTATAAATAATGTCATAAATATTTTGAAAAGTACGAAAAAGGATTATTTTTGCATTAATAATAAACTGAATTGAAGAAAATTGTCATTTTTTCATTATTTCTGTCAGGAATTGTTTCTTATGCACAAACGGGAGCAAATGTTTATCCTTTCTTAAACATTCCTGTGTCTGCAAGACAGGCTGCCTTGGGTGGAGATGCAATTACCATACGAGATTATGATGCTTCCTTTGCGATTGCAAACCCGGCGTTGTTAAATAGAGATTCTGATAAACAGCTGTCTGTTAACGGAGCTGCTTATCTGGCAGATTCTAAATACGGAACCATAGCATACGCCAGAGACTTTGATAACGGTCATATGGCCACCGTAAATGCACGGTATATGAGCTACGGAAATATCCCTAGAACAGACGAAAGCGGTTACGAAAACGGAACATTTTCTGCCTCTGATGTTGCCATCGGAGCGGGATATGCCTATCAGTTCGAGGAAGACTGGACTATTGGCGGAGGGCTGAATTTTATCACATCAAAAATAGATAATTATACTTCTTCTGCCATTGCGGGAACTGCCGGAATTACCTATCATAACAAGAAAAGTAAAGAAGTTGCCTCTTTGGTTCTTAGAAATTTCGGATATCAGTTTAAATCTTTTAACGGAACCAGAGAAAATCTTCCTTTCAGAATAGATCTTGGATATACAAGAACCCTGAAAGCAATTCCTTTGGCTATTACGATTACCGCCCACGATTTACAGGAGTTTGATATTTCCTCAGATTATAATGTAAACGGGCAGGAAGTGAATGTAGGAAGAAAAATTGCCGATCACTTTTCTGTAGGTGCAGAACTCTTTCCTGAGAAAAATTTCAATATCCGATTGGGATATAATGTAAAAAGAGGAAACGAACTGGCAGTGGCAGATCAAAGAAACTTCTCCGGACTTTCGGGTGGTTTTGGAATTAAGATTGCGAGATTCCGTTTGGACTACGCGCACATCCGTTACCATAACGCATCTAATGTCAACCAGATAGGAGTCTCAGTTGATTTAAGCAGCCACGCAGGATATTAATTCAGATAACATTGTAAAACAATATAAAACAAAAACCTTAAGAGATTTTCTTAAGGTTTTCTTGGTTTTTAAGAAAAATTCTTGAAATTTGCGGAATGAAAAAACCTGTAATTGCTATCGATGGGTACTCGTCTACCGGAAAAAGTTCAATCTCAAAAGTTATTGCCGATAAATTAGGACTTATTCATCTGGATACGGGCGCTCTTTACCGGGGGGTTACGTGGTTTGCATTACAAAACTGCACAAACGAATCGGGCTCTATAGATTTAGCAAAACTTTTCTCAAGTTTAGAACAAATCGATCTTGAATTTAAAAACAATAAAGGAGAATTAATTCTTTTTCTTAATCACATAGATATTTCAAAACAAATCAGAACCAACGAAGTGTCCGATAATGTAAGTCTGGTGGCCAAGCAGAAGGAGGTAAGAGATTTTCTACTGCAGTCTCAACGTAACTTAGCGGAAAAAGGAGGAATCATTATGGATGGAAGAGATATCGGAACTGTGGTTCTGCCTAATGCCGAATTCAAATTTTTCCTTACAGCAAGCATCGATGAAAGAACCAAAAGAAGATATCTGGAACTCCTGAGCCTTGGTATTGAGGCAGATGAACAACAGGTGAAACATAACCTGATCGAACGTGACAAAATTGACAGCGAAAGAGAAATTGCGCCATTAAGGCAGGCAGATGATGCCATTGTCATCGACAATACCAATCTTACCAAAAGAGAAACCATAGACGCAATTTTATCTCACATTCAAACGATTTAACAACATTTATTGCGACATCGACCTCCTTTGGTATATTAATTGTAGACTTTAAGCATATAGAAACTAATCTTTATTAACTATTAAAAAAACGAAAAATGTCTAGAAAAGGAAACAATACAGCAGGTATATTAGCGGGACTTCTTGCAGGTGCTGCAGCAGGTGTAATTTTAGGAATGCTTTACGCTCCCGAAGAAGGAAAAGAAACAAGAAAAAAAATTAAAACTAAAGCCAACGATCTAAAAGATCAGGCGAAGGACAAATATGGAGAGGTTTCAGAAAAGGTAAAAGATCAGTATAACAATATTTCTTCTACTTTCAAGGAAACAGCTAACAGTGTTGCGCACACGGTAAAAGATGGTTACGATAAGTATAAAGATCAAATTGTGTCTCAGACAACCAATGTGGTTAAAGATGTTGAGGCAGAATTAAACGATCTTAAAAAATAAATAATTTAATCCCTGATTAAATTAGTAAAAGGAGCTTTGACAATTAAAGTTCCTTTTTTTGTAACTTTAAAAAAAAACAATGATAGAGACTATTAAAGAATACGCATCAAAAAGAATTGACCTCTTAAAAATAGAGGCCACTGAAAAGTCTTCCCTTTCTGCTGGAATGATTGCCTATTTCGTAGTACTGCTTGTTGCTTTTGCCTTTTTTATTGTTCTTTTCAATTTTGGAATAGCATTTCTTATCGGTAAAGCACTGAATAATACTTCTTTCGGCTTTCTGATTGTGGCTGCTTTTTATTTTGTAATCATGATTTTTATCGTTATCTTTAAAAATAGGATTGTAAATAGTGTCGCAGACGGTGTTATTAAATTTTTAAACCACTAAACTATGGGGAGAAATTACGAAAATTTAAATGAATTAAGAATAAAGAAGAAGTTGTTGAAAGGTGAGATTGATGATCTTGAAAATCTTTTGACATTTAAAAACACAAAAGAGAGTTTAAGCGCCTTTACCAATGGGATGACAGATCAGTATCTTCAGGAAAAGGTAGACGAAAACGGTGAAGAGAAAGTGGTGATCCGAAAAGATGTTATAGCCAAACAGGTTACCTCAGAAGTAAAAGACATTTTACTGAACAAAAATACAGCCATAGGCATTGCAGGTTCAGCTTTTACAGGAAATGCTTTAGATAGCGTTGTAAGGCTTGGCGTAACCGCTTTGGTAGGAAATTATGCCAAAAAGAATATGAAAAGCTCTAACTGGAAGAAAAAACTTCTGGGAGCTGCCATGATTTATCTTGCTCCAATTGCTTTAAAATATGTGAGAAAACAACTGGAAAGCTATCAGAAAAATAAAAGTGTATCCAGCTTAGAACAACTTATATAATGTTTTTAGAGTTATAGAGTTGGAGGATTTTAGATTTTTATTTTTTCTAAACTCAAACACTCCCACCCTATAACTCTAAAACTCTATTTTCTCTATCGAAAGAGCTGTCCCAAAATAATTCCGGCAGCCATAGAAACATTAAGACTTTCTGTAGACCGGGATTTTCCAAATCTTGGAATCGAAATACGCTGTTGAAGAAGTCTTTCAGTCTCGGGACGCATTCCTTGCCCTTCATTTCCTAATATCAGATTAATCTTCTCGGGTTTCTCAAATGTGTAAATATTCTCACCTTCCATATCGGTTCCTATATTTGTATTTTCGGTTGTGGAAAGATATTCTGCCAAATTCGTGTAGACCACATTTACTCTGGTAAAAGAACCCATACTTGCCATGATTACTTTCGGATTATAAAGATCTACAGTATCTTCGCTGCAAATGATCTGTTCGATTCCAAACCAATCTGCCAAACGGATAATTGTTCCTAAATTTCCCGGATCCTGAATACCATCCAAAACCAATTGAATATTTTTATCTTCCTGTTTTTCCTCTTCATTCAGATAGCAAACCGCTACAGAATCTTTTGGGTGTTGCAGGAAACTAATTTTTTTCAACTCATTTTCAGAGATATGAGTAATAGGCACATCTGTACGGTCCAATTTTTGCGGATCGGTAGATAATATTTCTTTAATTTTAAAGTTAGAATTAAAAAGTTCACAAATGATTTTATTACCTTCAACCAAAAACAAATTGTATTTTTGTCTGAACTTCTTTTTATCTAAAGACTGTAAAATTTTTATTGTATGAGCTGTAAGCATTATAAGAATTCTCCTCAAAAGTATTATAAAATTATTTCATTTGCAACATTTGTTGGTCTCCTGTATGCTTGTAGTACGACGAAGAAAGTTCCTGATGGTGAATATCTGCTGACCAAGAACAGTTTTGAGTTTGAAGATAAAAAAGAAAGTTTTGATGAAGAGCTTAAAAATTATGTACAGCAGAAACCCAATAAAAAACAATTGCTGTTCATGCCATTAGGCTTATTATTTTACAATGCTGCCAATCCCAAGTATGACACCCTTCTTAACGAATACATGACATATCCTAATGAAATGCGAAATCAAAAATTAAGAGATTCCCTTTTCATTAAATATAATATGAAAAGTAGTGTAGGGAAAAGTTTATTGATGGACAGATTATACCATAATTGGGGAAGTCCGCCCGTAATTTTGGATCAGACCAGAACTGAAAAAAGTGCTGAATCTATCGAAAAAAGATTAACTTATAGAGGTTTTTGGGATTCTGAAGTTAAATTTAAACATAATATTGACTCTACAGCAAAAAAAGCAGCCGTAAAATATTTCGTTAAACATAATGATGCCACCTATATAAAAGATTATTACTTTAATATTCCGGATCCAAAAATCAAGGAAGTCTATAAGCAATCGATGTGGGAAACCAATATAAAGGCTGGCCAGATTTTGGATCAGACCGTCCTTGAAAAAGAAGTAACCCGGATTAATGAATTAATGCGTAAGAATGGATATTACAGATTCAACAATTCCAATGAAGAAGTGTATTTCGTGGCAGATTCACTGAAAAGCAGAAAACAGGTTCCACTGACTCTTGAAATTCACAAAGATTCTCTGGATACCCCCTATAAAGTAGCAACCATTGGAAATATTGATGTCGCTGTTGTGAATGAAGCCGGCGATTTTCCAAACAATACAAAAAAAGACAGCTTAAGAAGAGTTCGTTTTCACAAAATGAACAACAACTATAAAAGTTCGTCGCTGTGGCGTGCTATTATCATCGACAGCAAGCAGATCTATGATCAGAAAAAACTCGATGTCACCAAGAGAAATTTCCTGACCATGAACAACTTCAGCATTCTGAAAGCCAGAGATTCCCTGAGACATGGCGGAGGAACCTCTCCTAACGACAGTATTGTAGATGTTCTTTATTTACTGAAACCACTTCCTAAATATGAACTTAAGGTAGGAACCGATGTCAACTATTCCCAACTTCTGAATCTTGGGGTATCTCCTTCAATTGATTTAACAACAAGGAATGTATTCAGAGGTATGGAGAACCTTTCAACAAGCCTTTCAGGAACATTTGGATCAATAAGAAGTACACAGGATATTAATAAAAGAGTGCTCGCATACGAACTTTCAGCACAGGCTTCACTGAACTTTCCGAGACTTCTTCTTCCCTTTGACTATTATAAATTCATCCCGAAAAGATATACGCCGACATCATCCATTGTTCTCGGTGCCTCCATCCAGAATAATATTGGCCTTGGGAGGGTTAATTTCAACACGGGACTCAACTATCAGGCGAATGTAAATGACCAGGTTTATCATAAACTGACCATATTTAATACCCAGTTGAGTTTAACAAAAAATAAATCTGCTTACTACGACTACTTTGTCAATGACAATGCGGTAAGAGAAGAAATTTTTCAGGATTACTTCGCTTATGATCCGGTGGTAAGGGATGATTTTAAAGCAGGTCTACTTACCCGTGATGAAGTATCCCAAAAAATTACAGAAGACAAAACCTATCAGGGAACACTCGATGCAGACGGTCAGGATCTTTATACTGCCTTCAGAGGAACACTGGTTAATAAAGACCGGCAAACTCAGGATGTTCTTATTTCCTCCTTCATCTATAATTTTGTATACAATGAAATTGGTAAAAAAGACTATCCGAATGCCTTTTATTTTAACGGAAAAGTTGAACTTGCAGGAAATGCCTTAAGTATTTTCAATCAGAAAAGAAATGATGGCGGTGGGATTGTTACCAGTCCGCAGCGAACCATTTTCGGCATCCCTTATGCGCAGTTTGTTAAATTTGATATCGATACGAGAAAATATTTTAAGTTCAACAGAAACACATTGGTATTACGCCAGTTTGTAGGGGTGGGTATTCCTTACGGAAATTCTAAAGATATGCCGATTGTAAGATCTTATTTTAATGGTGGATCCAATGACATCCGTGCATGGGTCGCTTTTGGCGGTCTGGGACCTGCAGATTCCCAGGTTGATGAAAGAGTACGTACCTACATGACTGATAATATTAAACTGACAACCAATATAGAATTACGAGTGCCTTTCACCGATATGTACGAAGGAGCACTGTTCACTGATATTGGGAATACCTGGAGCCTGAAAAGCTACAACGACGGCTATGGAGGTGAATTTAAATTCAATAAATTCCTTGGGCAAATGGGAGTCGGCAGCGGATTTGGCTTAAGAGTAAATGTTGCTTATATCACCCTGAGGGTTGATTTGGCCTATAAAATTTATGATCCCAACAAACCGAGTGGTGAAAAATGGAGATTCAGTAATTTCAATCCGTTCAAACCAACACTGAATATCGCATTCGGATACCCTTTCTAATTCTAATCCGGCGAAATCCCCAATGCGAAATATACTACAGCAACCGTTCTGGCGAGTATCTCACGAAACTGGTTTCTGTAGTAGCTTTCGGGCTTTGTGACATCCTGGGCATCAAAACCTAAGGCATTCATATTGTTATTTCTGGCAAAAAGAAGAGCTCTCAGATTATGAAATCCCTGCGAAACGATAATTACATTTTTTTCCTTATAAACATCTTTGCAGCGTAAAATACTTTTATAAGTATTAAAACCTTTAGGGTCTTCAACAATAATATCTTCAGGAACCCCCTCCTGATAGACCAAATAGTTTTTCATGGCAGCCGGTTCATTATAGCCTTTGCTTTTTTCACCGCTTACAATGATTTTTTTTATTTTACCGTGATGATATAATAAAGCAGTGGCATCCATTCTTTTCGTAAAATAGGGATTCGAAACACCGGATTTCATTTTTGGAGAAGTACCCAAAACCAAAGCCACTTCCCGTGGTGGGATTTTAGAAATTTTAGTATAGGTTCTTCCGTCTGTTAACGCAAATACCCACGCATTGGCAAGACATATGATGAGGATACCAATTTCTATTGATATACGACCTAAATTAAATATGTTTCTTATGATTCTCAAGTCAGATCAAAGTTAAGCTTTATTTTTTTAGTTTTCGCTATCGACATACATGCTAAGATATGACCTTTTTCGGCTTCTTTCTCTGTTAAATATTCATTTTCCAGCAACTCGACTTCCCCTTCTTCCAAAACACATTCGCAACTTCCGCATATTCCTGATTTACATGAGTAAGGAACTTCAAATTTCTGAACCAGCAATTGCTGTAGAATCCTCTCTTCATTGTTTGGAAGTTCGGTATGATATTCCTTCCCGAGCATTTTAAACTCTATTTCTACATTTTTAATTAATGGAAACTCTTTTTCTAACGGATAAATATCATCATTAAATTCCTGGAAAAGCTCAAAGTGAATATTTTTCTTCGGAATTCCATGATGATAGCATGCATTGGCAAGCGATTTAATCATTTCTCCCTTTCCGCAGATCAAAACATCGTCTACTGCATCCCAAATAGTAGATTCTTCATCAGTATCGTCTAAATGCAGAATTTGATTAATAATTAAAGCTAATTTTTTCTCATCAAGCCTTCCGTAAAAGAAATTATTCTCCGTTTTCTCTCTTGAATAAAAATAAAAAATCTGCAGTCTGTCTCCGCAAGTTCTTGCAAGATTATCCAAAGTTTCTCTATAAATTAAATCCTCTGAACTTTTATTTCCATAAAATAAAAACAATCGTGTTCGAGGTTCATTATGAAGAATATTTTTAAAATGACTTAAAATAGGTGTGATTCCAATTCCTGCGGCAAACCCAACAATTGTCCGAAATTCGCTTGGCTTTGAAATTAAAGTAAATCTTCCACTCGGCTCACTAACCTGCAATTCGTCTCCAACATTGTAATTTTTGAACAGTTCAGAAGTTGCTCCTTCAGGTGAATTTACTTTTATTCCCAACGCTATTTTTTTCTCATAAGGCGCTGAGGTCATTGAATAATCATTAATGATTTCTTCACCATGAGACTGAAATTTAAGACTTACAAACTGTCCTGCATCAAATTCAAAATTTTCCTTCAAATGCTCAGGAATTTCAAACTCCAAAGAAAAAGTATTTTTGGTCAGTTCTTCCTTTTTCGTTATTTTTAGCCAATGAAACTGCGTAAGTTTCCCTTTATAGATTTGTTGTTCCATACTTCAATTCAAAAATAGATAAAAAATAATTTATGAAGAAGATAATTTTATCCACCCTCGTTCTGTTTGCCGTGGCAAGTTGTAAAAAAGAAAGTACGAAAAATGATAATCCCACCGCTGAAGATTCTCTTTCTGTAGCAGAAAATACTGATGCCACAGGCAGTGCATTCACCTCTCCAGAAATTGCTCCCGAAAAGATCAGTGATTATTTAGCAAAAAATAATGATACACTGTACGTAACTAATTTCTTTGCGACATGGTGCGGACCATGCATGAGAGAAATTCCTCATTTTAAGAATAAGATTCAGGAATTAAAAGGAAAACCTGTAAAATTCACTTTCGTTAATTTGGATGAAAAGAAAGAATGGAACAGTGCTGTTAAAAGGTTTGCTAATGAAAACGGATTGGCGCAAAACATTGTTTTGCTTGACGGAGAAAAACTTGATGAAAATTTCTTCCCGAAAAACTTCAAACAATGGGACGGAAGATCTATTCCTTTCACTTATTTCAGAAAAGGTGATAAAACGGAAGAATTTCTAGGAATGATGACAGAAGGTGAATTGGATAAAAAAATCAATTCTTTCTTACAATAAATTTGACTTTATTATAATGTCAACTCAATTCAGAATCCTGTGTTTGCTTTTAATGATCGCAATTGTTTTCATGGCAGTTATTAATTTAAACACAGGATTTTTAAGTTTAAATATTCAGGATTTTTTTTCAGAATCTTCCAATAGTCAGATTGCGGAAATACGGGTAAACCGTGTTTTAGTGATAATTTTGGCAGGAATTTCCATTCCGACATCAGGGTTTTTAATGCAGGAATATTTTCAGAATCCGCTTGCAGGACCTGACATTTTGGGAATTACTTCTATCGCCAGCTTATCGGTTGCTTTTTATATTTTTTTCTCGCACGATATTCTGATTCCAGAATTTCTTCAAAACAGCTTTTTAAGTTTGGCTGCGATTGCAGGAAGTTTATTATTGATGTTGGTTTTGCTTTCCATGTCGAATAAATTTCAGGATAAATCTTATCTGATTATTTTTGGTTTTTTAGTTTCAGCTTTTGCGGGAGCAATTGTTTCGTTGTTGCAATTTTACGCCGAAAATCAAAGTCTGAAAAACTATATTTTATGGTCTTTCGGAGCAAATAATATGGTAACGAGGAATCAGATTTATGTTTTGTCGATTTTAGTTTTAATCGGATTATTTATTTGTTTTAAAACCATAAAACCATTGATTGGAAATTCTCTGGGAACATCTTACGCACAAAGTTTGGGTGTGAATCTGAATCAATTAAAAATTTTTATCATTGCCGCCTCTTCCCTGCTTTCGGCTTCTATTACAGCATTTCTAGGACCTATCTTATTCATCGGAATTATTGTTCCGCATTTTTGCAGATTGGTTTATAATCCCTCTAAACTTTGGCAACAATGGATTTTGAATATGTTTTTAGGAATGTTGATTATGCTTCTTTTCTCAATTATCGCAGAAAAAACGCAGATTCCGTTGAATGTGATAAGCTCTGTTTTTGGAATTCCTGTCATTTTAATGATGCTTTTGAAACAAAATAAAGTTTAATTTTTGTTGGTTTATCGCAAAGACGCAAAGTTATTTTTATAATCTTTCGTTTTAAGACGCAAGGATTTTATCTTTGATAAAATTTGAAACTGCATATTTGTATTATTCAAATTAGTGTAAAATAAAACGCAACACAAATGACAGAAAATGAATTATCAAAAGTAGTTTTTGAGACAGGACTAAAAATACACAAGAAACTTGGAGCTGGATTATTTGAACATGTTTATGAGGAATGTCTGTTTTATGAATTAACAAAAGCCGGACTTTTCGTTGAAAAACAAAAACTATTTCCAATTATCTATGAAGAATTAAAAATTGAAAATGCTTTCAGATTAGACATGATTGTTGAGAACAAATTAATTTTAGAAATAAAAACAGTTGATTATATCAATACAACTCATAAAGCCCAACTTTTAACTTATCTGAAAATGACAGATTGTAAATTAGGATTATTAATGAATTTTCAAAGTGATCTTTTCAAAAATGGAGTAACGCGAATTATCAACTTTGTATAAATAGCCAGCATTAAAATTTGACAAAGTCAAATTCTTTGTGTCTTAAAACATTATTTTTGTAAAAGAAACTTTGCTCCTTTGCGATAAACCAACAAAATGAGAATCAGAATAACACAGAAACAATTAATTATTACAAATATACTTTTGTTTGTGTCTAGTTTTCTATTACTTCAGTTGGGAAATCAATTTAGATTAAACCACTCATTACATTGGATTTATAGTTCTTCACAACTATTTCATTTATTTATAGGTTTTCCATTTTCGATGATTGGATCAGTTATTTTAGGATACCATAGCTTAAGCAAATCTAAAAAGAATAAATTCTTATATCTATTCTTTAGTATTATGCCAATTTTCATATTTTTATTGATACTCATTTTTAACACTTTTATTAAAAAGAATTAAATGCACCTACAAATCAACCAAGCAAACATCGGCTACAACAAAACTTTAATTTCAAATGCAAATGCCTATTTGAATTTAGGAGAAGTATGCTTGTTGATTGGTAACAACGGTGTCGGAAAAACAACTTTAATAAAATCTATTTTACATCAGATTCCGATTTTGGGCGGAGAAATTTCTATTGATAATAAAAATGTTAAAAATCTTTCTGTTAAAGAAATTGCAGAACATATTGCGGTTGTTTTTTCAAAGTCTATTATTCCGCAAAATTATACGGTTGAAGATTTGATTTCGTTGGGAAAATACATCTATTATCCTTTTTATTTTGAACTTAAAAAAGAAGATCGAGAGGAAGTTTCACATATTATAGAAGAACTGGATTTGGTTCAATACAAAACTACGTTACTTAAAAACCTTTCGGATGGAAATCTTCAAAAAGCTTTTATTGGAAGAGCTTTAACACAAAACTCTCCTATCATTATTCTTGATGAACCAACGACGCATTTAGATGAAAAAAATAAAATAATCATTTTAAAAACGCTTCGAAAATTAGCTCAGGAACAAAACAAGTTAATCCTTTTTTCTTCTCACGATTGGCGTTTGGCAAAGGAATTTGCAGACAAGATTTGGTATGTAAAAGACAATCACTTGTATTCCGGAATTGTAGAAGATATTTTGCTTCAACATGAAGAATTAACGAATGCTTCTTTGTTTCAAATGAATGACAATTTTGTAGCGCCAAAAATCATCGCACCGGATTTTTATAAAGAAATGTTGTATTCTTTGCTTCAAAAAAATTTTCAAAAAGATCTTTCTTCTCTACATTTTGAATTTCAAAACAACTTTTGGTTAATTTCCAACGATTCTTCAAAACAACAATGCGAATCCTTTGAGGAAATCATTAATTTCGTGAAAACCATTTACTAATACGCGGTTTTATTTATTTAATCCACATACTATGCATGCATAGTATTATGCTAATCATATAATTTAATCTATTTATTATCAGATTATTAACAAATTTTAACGTTAATAAATACTATGCATGCATAATATTTACTACATTTGAATATAACCATTTCAACAAAATTTTGATGGATAATAACAAGGATAAAATAGAAAATGTAGATCTAATTTTGAAGCAGACTTGGTTAGCTGTTTCAAAAATGTACACAGAATTGGCACAGGAGCACGATTCTACGGCTGTTCAAGCCCTTACTCTTCTTAAAATCGACCCGAAAGAAGGAACAAGAAGTACGAATTTAGGTCCAAAAATGGCTATCGAACCAACTTCCCTTACAAGAATCATTAAACTTCTCGAGGACAACGGATATATTTATAAGGAAAAAACAACAACCGATAAACGTGAAGTGATCATTAAACTTACAGATAAAGGTTTAAATTCCAGAAACATGTCTAAAGAAGTTGTTGTAAATTTCAACAAGAGAATCATGGAGAAAATTGCTCCCGAAAAACTGGAAACTTTTAAGGAAGTAATGACCGAAATCATGAAGATTGCAACGGATTTAAACAACAGAAAATAGAATCTAAAGTCAATTATTCTGATGAAGGAAAAATCTATTCATTTTATTCAGAATGATAAAAGAATTAATACAATTACAAATAATAAATCAAATGAAAAGAAGAATCAAACACGTTACAGTTCTTGGTTCAGGAATTATGGGAAGCGGTATTGCGGCGCACTTTGCCAACATTGGTGTAGAAGTTTCGCTCTTGGATATCGTTCCTTTTGAACTGACTGAAGCAGAGCAGAAAAAAGGTTTGACCAAAGATGATAAAGCGGTAAGAAACAGAATCGCTTCAGAAAACTTTGAGAAACTGAAGAAATCGAGTCCGGCACTACTCTATTCTCCAAAATTTGCGGATAGAATTAAGGTTGGAAACTTTGACGATGATTTACCTAAAATAAAAAATACAGACTGGATTATTGAAGTGGTGGTTGAAAGACTCGACATTAAAAAATCAGTCTACGAAAAAATCGAACAGTTCAGAAAACCCGGAACTTTAGTTTCTTCAAACACTTCCGGAATTCCGATTAATATGTTGGTGGAAGGGAGAAGTGATGATTTCAAGCATTATTTTGCGGGAACACACTTTTTTAACCCTGTGAGATATCTTCCTCTTTTAGAGATTATTCCAACAAACGACACCAATCCGGAAATCATTGATTTCTATATGAACTACGGAGCAAAATTCTTAGGAAAAACAACTGTTTTAGCCAAAGATACTCCGGCATTTATTGCGAACAGAATCGGGGTTTTCTCGATGATGGATTTGCTTCATAATGTTCAGAAATTAGGTTTAACGGTTTCTGAAGTTGATAAATTGACAGGTCCGGTAATCGGTCGTCCAAAATCTGCGACGTTCAGAACTGCAGATGTTGTTGGTTTAGATACTTTAGTGATGGTTGCAAACGGTGTTCGTCAAAGCGGTGTTGAAGCCAACGATTTCAATAATGTTTTTGCCCTTCCTGATTATATCCAGAAAATGGTTGATAATAAATGGTTAGGTTCTAAAACTGAACAAGGTTTCTATAAAAAAGTGAAAAACGCAGAAGGAAAATCTGAAATTCACGGGTTAAATCTTGATACGTTGGAATACGAACTTCAAGGAAAATCTTCTTTCCCTACTTTAGAATTAACTAAAAATATTGATAAGCCAATTGACAGATTTAAAGTATTAATTGGTGGAAAAGACAAAGCAGGAGAGCTTTACAGAAAATCTTTAGGAGCATTATTCGCTTATGTGTCGCATAAAGTTCCTGAAATTTCTGATGAAGTTTACAAAATCGATGATGCCATGAGAGCAGGTTTCGGTTGGGAAAACGGACCGTTTGAAATCTGGGATGCTGTTGGCGTTCAAAAAGGTATTGAATTAGCGACAGAAGCAGGTTATCAGGTTTCAGACTGGGTAAGAAATGTTGAGACTTTCTATAAAGTTAATGATGAAGGACAAAGCATTTATGTTGATAAAAATTCAGGAGAATATAATAAAATTCCGGGACAGGATGCTTTCATTATTTTAGATAATATCAGAAAAAATAAAACGCTTTGGAGCAATTCAGGTGCTGCCATCGAAGATTTAGGCGATGGAATTATCAATTTTGAGATTCGTTCTAAAATGAACTCTCTGGGAGGCGAAGTTTTGGATGGCTTGAACAGAGCGATTGATTTAGCTGAAAAAGAATACGACGGTTTAGTTGTCGGAAATCAAGGGACAAATTTCTCTGTGGGAGCGAATTTAGCGATGATTTTAATGATGGCAATCGAACAGGATTGGGATGATTTGAATATGGCCATTGCCTATTTCCAAAAATCCATGATGAGAGTTCGCTACTCCTCTATTCCTGTTGTCGTTGCCCCTCACGGAATGACGCTTGGGGGCGGTTGCGAAATGACCATGCACGCTGACAGAGTGGTTGCAGCCGCAGAAACATACATCGGACTGGTTGAAACCGGAGTTGGTGTAATTCCCGGTGGTGGTGGAACGAAAGAATTGACTTTGAGAACTTCAAGAGAATTCCACAACGACGATGTTAAAAACAACAGACTTCGTGAGGCTTTCATGAATATCGCTATGGGTAAAGTAGCAACTTCCGCTTACGAAGCCTACGATATGGGAATTCTTGAAAAGGGAAAAGATATCGTTTCCGTAAGCAAAAACAGACAGATTGCAGAAGCTAAAAAAGTAGCAAAATTATTGGCTGAACAAGGCTATACTCAACCTATCGAGCAAAAAGTAAAAGTTTTAGGTAAAGATGCATTAGGAATGTTCTACGTAGGAACCGACCAAATGTTAACCGGAAATTATATCTCTGAGCATGACAAAAAAATCGCAGATAAATTAGCCAACGTTATGGTCGGAGGAAATCTTTCTGAACCAACTGTTGTAACTGAACAATATTTATTGAATCTTGAAAGAGAAACTTTCTTACAGCTTTGTGGGGAGAGAAAAACGTTGGAGAGAATTCAGTATATGTTACAGAATGGTAAACCACTAAGAAACTAGATTTTTCTGTAAAATGTAAAAAGTATTAATGTATTAACGATGCACAACTTTAGAGATTTAGAAGTTTGGACAAAATCGATGAAACTTTGTAAAATATTTTACTTGGCTTCTAATAATTTTCCAAAAGATGAAATGTTTGGATTGACTTCACAATCAAGAAGGAGTCTATATTCAATCCCTTCTAATATTTCTGAAGGTGCAGGACGAGATACAAACGCTCAATTTTCACATTTTCTGAATATTGCATTAGGCTCTTCATTCGAATTTGAAACTCAAATCTTAATTGCTAACGATTTGGGATTCTTTAAAAATGATGATTTTAATATTATTTATTCTGAAATAAAGCATATACAAAATATGTTGGCAAAATTGAAGCAGAAATTTAATACTTAAACATTTTAATCATAAATACATTTTACGTAAATACATTAATACAACTAAATGAAAACAGCATATATAGTAAAGGGTTTCAGAACTGCCGTTGGAAAAGCTCCAAAAGGGAGTTTAAGATTTACAAGACCCGATGTAATGGCGGCAACCGTAATTGAAAAATTAATGGCTGAACTTCCGCAATTAGACAAAAACAGAATCGATGACCTTATCGTAGGAAACGCAATGCCGGAAGCTGAACAAGGCTTAAATGTGGCTCGTTTGATTTCCCTGATGGGTTTAAATACAGACAAAGTTCCCGGAGTTACTGTTAACAGATATTGTGCATCAGGAAGTGAGGCGATTGCGATTGCTTCTGCAAAAATTCAGGCAGGAATGGCTGATTGTATTATTGCAGGAGGTACAGAATCAATGTCTTATATTCCGATGGGTGGTTACAAACCGGTTCCGGAAACAGATATCGCCAAAACAAACCCTGATTATTATTGGGGAATGGGTTACACGGCAGAAGAAGTTGCAAAACAATACAATATTACCAGAGAAGAACAGGATCAGTTTGCTTTTGAATCTCACATGAAAGCTTTAAAAGCGAATCAGGAAGGTAAATTTGCGAATCAGATTGTTCCGATTCCTGTTGAATATAATTTCTTGGATGAAAATCAGAAAATGCAGACTAAAAAGTTTGATTTCTCTGTTGATGAAGGCCCAAGAGCAGATACATCTTTGGCTGGTTTGGCTAAATTAAGACCGGTTTTCGCTAACGGAGGAAGTGTAACAGCCGGAAACTCTTCTCAGATGAGTGACGGAGCAGCTTTCGTGATGGTCATGAGCGAAGAAATGGTAAAAGAATTAGGATTGCAACCTGAAGCAAGATTAGTCGCTTATGCAGCTGCAGGACTTGAACCAAGAATCATGGGAATGGGACCGATTTATGCGATTCCAAAAGCGTTGAAACAAGCCGGATTAGAATTAAAAGATATTGAATTAATCGAATTAAACGAAGCTTTTGCTTCTCAATCTGTTGCTATTAAAAAAGAATTAGGATTAAATCCTGATATTTTAAATGTAAACGGAGGAGCAATCGCTCTTGGTCACCCACTTGGATGTACCGGAACAAAATTAACCGTTCAGCTTCTTGACGAAATGAGAAAACGCGGAAACAAATACGGAATGGTTTCTATGTGTGTTGGAACAGGACAGGGAGCAGCGAGTATATTTGAATTGCTTTAAAGACGAAAAGAGAATAGACAGATAGATTATAGATTAGAAACATACAGGAAATGATGAATGATTTTAAAAGACACAATTTTAAAAAGCTTAAAATTTGGCAAATGGGTATGGAAATATCAAGGCACACGTTAGACCTTACCGATACATTTCCAACTTATGAAAAGTATGGTTTGAAAAGTCAAATAGATCGATGCTCAATCTCCATTCCTTCAAATATAGCCGAAGGTTCAAGTAGAACAAATAAGTCTTTTAGTCATTTTTTAGATATTTCTTTAGGTTCATCGTTTGAATTGCAAACACAAATATTGTTAGCAAATCATAGAAAATATTTATCTGATGAAAAATGTGAATTCTTTGAAATTAAAATTGAAGAATTTCAAAGGGCAACAATGGTATTTCAAAATATGCTTAACAAACCAGATAAATAGATAATAGATTGATAGAAAATAGACGATCCATTGATTTTTATAGGGAACTAAAAAGTCTATCCTCAATCCGTCTATTATCTAAATAGTCTAAAAAAAAATAAGAAAAAAAAATCAAATATTAAATGGGAAATATAGTAAAAGGTGGAGAATTTTTAATCAAAGAAATTCCTGCAAACGAAATTTTCAGTTTGGAAGAACTGAGTGAAGAACAAAGAATGCTTCGCGATTCTGCGAAAGAATTTATAGATAGAGAAGTTATTCCGCAGCACGATCGTTTTGAGAAAAAAGATTATGCGTTAACGGAAGAAAAAATGCGTCAGCTTGGCGAAATGGGGTTATTAGGAATCACAGTTCCAGAAGAATATGGAGGTCTTGGAATGGGATTCGTGAGCACAATGCTGGCTTGTGATTATGTTTCAGGAGGAAACGGATCTTTAGCAACCGCTTATGGAGCACATACAGGAATCGGAACGCTTCCCACTCTACTTTATGGAAGTGAAGAATTAAAAAAGAAATACCTTCCGGATTTAGCGGCAGGAACAAAATTTGGGGCTTATTGTTTGACTGAACCGGATGCAGGTTCTGATGCTAATTCAGGAAAAACAAGAGCAAAACTATCTGAAGACGGAAAACATTACATCATCAACGGACAGAAAATGTGGATTTCCAATGCAGGTTTTGCGGATACATTTACTTTGTTTGCAAAAATCGATGATGACAAAAACATCACAGGTTTTGTGATCAACCGTTCTGAATTAGAAGATCCGAACAGCTTATCATTTGGTGAAGAAGAGCATAAATTGGGAATTCGTTCGTCTTCTACGCGTCAGGTTTTCTTCAATGATATGAAAATTCCTGTTGAAAATATGCTGGGCGAAAGAAACAACGGTTTCAAAATCGCTTTGAATGCTTTAAATGTCGGAAGAATCAAATTAGCTGCTGCAAACCTTGACGGACAAAGAAGAATTTTAAACCATTCTATTCAATATTCAAACGAAAGAAAGCAATTTGGAGTTTCAATTTCAACTTTCGGAGCCATCAGAAAGAAAATTGCTGAAATGTCAACCGGAGTTTTCGTAAGTGAAGCTGGATCTTACCGTTTAGCAAAAAATGTTGAAGATAAAATTGCAGAATTGGTTGCAGGCGGAATGGATCATCAACAAGCCGAATTAAAAGGTGTTGAAGAGTTCGCTGTAGAAGCTTCAATTCTTAAAGTTTTCGTTTCAGATCTTACGCAAAATACCGCTGATGAAGGAATCCAGATTTATGGTGGAATGGGATTCTCAGAAGATACACCGATGGAATCTGCTTGGAGAGATGCCAGAATCGGTAGAATCTATGAAGGAACCAATGAAATCAACAGACTTCTTGCGGTTGGAATGCTGATTAAAAGAGCCATGAAGGGAGAATTAGATTTATTATCTCCGGCAATGGCGATCAGCAAAGAACTAATGGGAATTCCATCATTTGAAGTTCCTGATTATTCTGAATTGATGAGTGAAGAAAAAGCAATAATCGCCAATCTTAAGAAAGTTTTCTTAATGGTTTCAGGTGCTGCACTTCAAAAATATATGATGGACATTGAGAAACAGCAACATTTATTACTGAATGCTTCTGAAATTCTTAATCAGATCTACATGGCAGAATCAGCAGTTTTAAGAGCAGAAAAACACTTCTCTGCGGATTCTGTGGAAGCGGCAATGGCTCAGTTAAATCTTTATAAAGCAGTTGAAAAAATCATTACTTCTGCAAAAGAAGGAATTGTTTCTTTCGCTGAAGGTGATGAGCAAAGAATGATGCTTTCAGGTTTAAGAAGATTTACAAAATATACAAACAACCCGAATGTTGTGGCTTTAACTGAAAAAGTGGCTGCGCATTATATTGAAAAAGGAGCATATTAAGCTCATTAAATAAATTTGATTTCAAAACGTCTCAATTTTTGGGGCGTTTTTGATTTTCAGTCCTCTTTAAGTCAGAAAATTATATGGAGTATGACTACCATTTTATCTTTGAAATTTTCTTTAAATTATTTAGCCCTTTCAGAGCTATAGCATCACTGAATACTTATGCATCGGGGCTTTCCCGACATACTGATATTTAGACACTTAGAAGTTTTCAAGGTAGATTCAAAAAGAAAACATGATAAGAAACCAGACACTCCTTTGTTTATTTTCACACGAACACTTTATTTCCCGAAAATCTTAAAAGAAATCTCTAAGCGCCGAATTATAAAACAGTTGATTTCTTTTGACTAAAAGCCGAACCTGTAGGAAACTTAAAATAAAATTTATTATTTTTATGGAAAACTAAATCATAAAATCTCATATACGAACCATGGGAAAATTTATTATCTCCAAAAGAACCAACGACGATTATCAATTTAATCTGAAAGCAGGCAACGGCCAGGTCATTCTTACCAGTCAGGGCTACAGTACGAAAGTATCATGTCAGAAAGGAATTGAGTCTGTAAAGAAAAATTCACAGGACGACTCAAAATTTGAAAGAAATAAAGCAAAAGATAACCGTTGTTTCTTCAGCTTAAAAGCATCTAACGGGCAAATTATCGGAACCAGCCAAATGTACGAATCTGATAATGGAATGGAAAACGGCATTGATTCAGTAAAAAATAATGCTCCAAATGCTTATGTAGAAGATGAAACAAATAATTAATTGATAAATACAGCCTCAAATTTTGGGGCTTTTTCTTTTGATATAATTGAAATTTATTTTATTCATTAAAAAAAACTTAAAAATATCATTTAAAATGCTTGAGAAGCAAGATGAAACAAAACATGAATATTATGTAAAATAATTCGTGAAAAAAATCTTCAAAATGTTGTGGCATTTTTTATTTTTGTACTCTATTTCCAAAATGGGATGACAAAAGAAGAATTACTAAATAAAGCTATAAAAATTGCCGATAAGGCACATAAAGGTCAGAAAGACAAATACCATGCGCCATATATTGCTCACGTAATGAGAGTTATGGAATATGGTAAAACGATGGACGAAAAAATTGTCGGGGTTTTGCATGATGTGGTGGAAGATCATCCTGTTGAATTCAGTCTGGATTTTCTGAGAAACGAAGGTTTTCCGGAGTATATTGTTTTCGCAATCAGCTGTTTAACAAAATTTGACCCAGATGAAAGCTACGATGAGTTTGTCAGAAGGACCGAAAGATCACCTCTGGCCGTTGCCGTAAAGTTAAATGACCTTCGTGACAATATGGATCTTCGAAGAGTGACCGGAGAACTGATTCCCAAGGACATTAAAAGATTCAACAAATACCTGAAAGCTTATCATTATTTGATTGACAAATATTAATCTGCTCCAGGGAAATGGTAGGTTTTGGCAGGAGGATTTGTATCGTCAATATTGATGTTTAAAGCAAGGTATACAAAATGTACGTTTTTATTGCCTTTTGCCTCAAATTCTCTTTGCCAAAGATAACCGCCTAAAATACCGAAGTTTTCATCGATTTGATACCCTAAACCTCCATAAACCCTATTTCTTGCGAATGCTGGTTTTGTAGGTGTTACCACAAACATTTCGTCATACGCATTGGCAAAAAGAGTTCCCGGCCCGATTTTCTTGGAATTTAAAGGAACCGAAATATTCAAACGATAACGGTAACGCATTCTCTCAGAACTTTTATCGGTCTGAGGTTCATAAAACCATGATTTTTCAACACGAAATCTGTTTTCAAACTTTACAATTCCTTTTTTGAAATCAATCACATCCTGAAGCCAAACTCGAAATTCTTCTTTATTGATAGCGTGATCTTTATAAGTTGCATATCTTCCCAAACCAACGAACGGTTTGTGATTTTTGGTAAGATTATATCCTAAACCTCCTTTTATTTCGTAATAATCAGGGTAAGAATATTCTTCAATTCCTCTCATCTGACCTTCTGCGAAAAGGAAAAATTTTGGATGAAATTTGTAAGTAACCGTCAGGGCATTGAAGCTGGAAATATGTTCCTGAGCTTTAAAAAATGTAACACTTAAAAGTAAACCAAGACTTACAAACAGTTTCATTAAAAAATTTTTGCAAATGTAATTGAATTAACAATTTCGTAATATTAACTTTAATTCATTCTCAATTAACATTAATTTAATATTGAATATTGTACGTAAAGCCAATATGAAACCACCTTTGCGGCATTTTCACACCAAACGCTTCGGAATATTTTGTATTCGTTAAATTGTTAATTAAAACGTAAACCGAAAAATCTTTTTGATTGAAAGTCAGCTTTTCATCCACCAGATTATAACTCGATTGGTTCAGTCTGTCATTATATCGATAAACCACTTCATTGGTAAAATGTTTCAGGAAAGTCGTCTGCAATTTTGCTACAATCTGATGTTTCAAATTATCTAAAGTATATCTTGAAACAAAATCTTTAGGTTGCTTAAAATCATTATCTAAATAAGTATATCCTAATGAATATTTCAACCAGCTCATCAACTGATGATTCACCTCTACTTCGACTCCTTTCGTCTCGATATCGCCAACGTTTTGAGCATACCAAATAGGATCATCGATCGTCATTTTCATCCAGTCGATAGAATTATTAGAGCTTCTTAAAAATCCGCTTACTTTTGCTAAAAGGTTCTTGGTTTGATATTGATAACCAACTTCCGCATACACGGCATTTTCAGGAACTAATGACTCATTCCCTTTTTCTGTATTGCTTGAGTAATAAAGATCGGTAAACGTAGGAACGCGATGAACTTTAGAAACATTTCCGTATACCTTATTGTTTTCATTAAAGTTATACCCAACATCTAAACCGGGATAGAAAAAATTACCTTCATTAGAATAATTCGCCCAAGAAATTCCCGGAGAAATATTCAGTTTTTTATCAAAGAAAGAAAAATAATGTTCAAAGAAAACCTGTGATACAAAACGATCTCTGTTGCCTAAATTATTACTTGCAAGAAATTCTTTTCTTAATTCAACACCCAAACCGGTAGTTCCCAAAGCCCAATTATAGCTGGAATTTACCTCTCCACCAACATTATTTCCAATGTGCATATTTCGGTACACGTCAGGTTTATCACGAATATACAAATACATATCCTGCCCTCTTCGCCAATATACATTTGAGTTTAATTTAAGCTTTCCAAAACTCTGCCTGTGGGCTAAACTGATGATGGAAGCCTGCATTTCTTCATATTGCTCCGTCGCCTTTGGAGAAGAATAAAAACCGTTGGCCCCAAATTTCTTCTCTGAAAAACCAGCCTGCAATCTCAAATCTCCATCCTTGATTTTCAGCTGACTCTGATAAAAAGCATTACGAATCTCATAATCCGTATTATGCATATATCCCTGCGAACTGTTGGAATTTATATTTAATGAATTAGAAAATTTTTCACCTCCCAAATTGGCATTCATTCCAAAACCATAGGTCTCATAATCACCTGCTTCGGCACTAATCTTTACTTTTTTACCCTGATCGATCTTCGTGATAATATTAATGGCTCCCGCATAGGCATTTTGCCCGAATCTTCTTGCAGCAGGACCTTTTATTACCTCAATTCTTTCAACATCTTCTAAATCTACAGGAATATTTAAGGAATTATGTCCGGTTTGAGAATCATTCATCCTGATTCCGTTGATCAAAAGTAAAACCTGTTCAAAAGAACTTCCCCGGAAAGCCACATCACTCTGAACCCCATTGGCTCCTCTCCTTCTGATATCCATTCCGGCAACTTGCTGAAGCATTTCGTCGATACTTTTTGCAGGAGAATTGGCAATCTCTTCCTTTGTAATAACCGTAATATTCTGATTAGCGGATTTATAAGGTGTAGAAATAAATTTCCCCTGAATTTCAATCGTTTCGATGTCTGAACTCTTTTCCTGAGCATTCATGAAAAGTGCAGAACCAACGAAAAAAATACTTCCTAGTTTTTTGATCATACCCAAATAGTTTATTGCAGATTAGTTTCTTTTTTGCAAACCCCAAAAGTACTGGAGTTCTGTAAAACAAGAAAATGATAATTGTCATAAAAAAAGATGCAGTACGACACTGCATCTTGGGAAGTAATTGTAAATTTCTTTATCTTTTTCTCATTAAATGTGTAACAAGATCTCTGAATAACTTTCTCATTTATATATTACATATTTATGAATACAATTTTAACAAATTTTAAAATACCAAACAATACCACAATCATAAAAAGTAATAAATATCATAAAATTTAACATTGACTATCAACAATTTGCAATAAAATCTCTCTTTTGATTGAAATATTTCAAATATTCAACCTTTTAAAAACCTTATCGTTATGAATTTTTTAATTTTATAATATTTCTCTGTCTAATGTATTTTGAATTAACCTGCCATTCTTAATCATTAAATATATTTTTCAACTTTAACATTTTACAAACAAGATCTAATAGTTTCACTGTGAAAATTCTTATTATTTAAATGTAAATGTTACTGTAAATTCTAAAACAGCGAGTGCAATTTATCTTTGATTCATATTAAAAATCAATTGAATCAAATCATAAAAAATCCGCTAAAAATTCGTATTTTTGTTAGTCTTAATTTTACTATGGCTAATACAACAGATATAGATATTAAAAAGCAGATTTTAGTTAAGAATGCACACCTTAACAATCTGAAACACATAGATGTTCTCATCCCGAAAAATAAATTAATTGTCATTACAGGAGTTTCCGGAAGCGGAAAATCTTCATTGGCTTTTGATACCATTTATGCTGAAGGACAGAGAAGATATGTTGAGAGTTTAAGCTCTTACGCCCGTCAGTTTTTGGGAAAATTAGAAAAACCGAAAGTTGACGATATTAAAGGTTTGGCACCTTCGATCGCAATCCAGCAAAAGGTAATTTCTTCGAATCCCCGATCTACAGTGGGAACTTCTACGGAAATTTATGATTATATGAAACTTCTTTTCGCAAGAATCGGGAAAACATTTTCTCCGGTTTCAGGTGAAGAAGTGAAAAAAGATTCGGTGACGGACGTTGTAGATTTTATTAAATCTTCCAAAAAAGACGTTTCTTTTTTACTGACTGCACCTTATGAATATGACGCTGCGAACTTTAATGAAAATTTAAATGTCTTAAAGCTGGCAGGTTTCACAAGATTAGAAATCAATGGAAATGTAGCAGGAATCGAAGATTTAGAAAGTTTTGGTTTTACTCCCGAAAAAGGAATGGAAATCAATTTGGTGATCGATCGTTTTTCGTATGAAGAAGACGAAAGTTTCCTTCAGCGTTTGGCAGATTCTATCCAAATGGCTTTTTATGAGGGTCGTGGCTATTGTTCACTAAAAAATACGGATACCGGAAAAATCAAGGAATTTTCAAATAAATTTGAACTTGACGGAATTGAATTTTTAGAGCCGAATGTTCATTTTTTCAGCTTTAATAATCCTTACGGCGCTTGTCCGACTTGTGAAGGTTACGGAAAAGTGATTGGAATTGATGAAGATTTAGTTATTCCAAATAAAACGTTATCGATTTTTGAAGATGCGGTTGCTTCCTGGAAAGGCGAAAGTATGAGCGAATGGAAAAAAGATTTCATTAAAAAAGCAAAAGATTTTCCTATTCATAAGCCTTACCATCAATTATCCAAAGACCAGAAAAAATATCTCTGGAAAGGAGACGGAAAAAGCAGCTTTCCTTCGATTGATAATTTCTTCAAAATGTTGGAGGAAAATTTATATAAGATCCAATATCGTGTAATGCTTTCCCGTTATCGCGGCAAAACGCTTTGTCCGACTTGTGAAGGGTTGAGATTGCGTGAAGAAACGAGCTGGGTAAAAATCGACGGACATAATATCCAATCGATGATCGAGCTTCCTTTGGATGAACTTTTCCCTTTAATTAACAGTTTAAAACTATCGCAACACGATCAGGAAGTTGCGAAAAGATTATTATACGAAATTACCACCAGACTTGAATTTTTATTAAAAGTTGGCTTAGGATATTTAACGTTAAACAGAACATCAAACACGCTTTCCGGAGGTGAAAGTCAGAGAATTAACTTAGCGACAAGTTTGGGAAGTTCTTTGGTGGGATCTATTTATATCTTGGATGAACCTTCGATTGGACTTCACTCGCGAGACACTGAAAATTTAATTGAAGTTTTGCAGAATCTTCGTGATCTTGGAAATACCGTAATCGTTGTAGAACACGATGAAGACGTGATGAAAGCGGCCGATTATATCATTGATATTGGTCCTGAAGCAGGTTATCTTGGAGGCGAACTGGTTTTTGCCGGAGATTATAAAGAACTGAAAGATGCGGATACTTTAACTTCGAAATATTTAACCGGAAGATTAGAAATTGAAGTTCCGAAAAAGCGAAGAAAAGCAAAAGAATGGATTCATATAAAAGGTGCTCGACAAAATAATTTAAAGAATATTGACGTTGATGTTCCTTTGGAAAGCCTTGCTGTAATTTCCGGAGTTTCAGGAAGTGGAAAATCTACTTTGATGAAGGAAATTTTAACGAATGATATTCAGATTCAGTTAGGAATGGGCGGAAAAAAAGGAGATTATGATTCTGTGGAATTTCCGAAAAAACTGATCCAGCATATTGAATTGATCGACCAAAACCCGATCGGAAAATCGTCTCGTTCTAATCCTGTAACATATTTAAAAGCTTATGATGACATCAGAGATCTTTTCGCGAAACAAAAGGTTTCAAAAATGATGGGTTATAAGCCTAAACATTTCTCTTTCAACGTTGATGGAGGAAGATGCGATGAATGTAAAGGTGAAGGTGTGATCAATGTTTCGATGCAGTTCATGGCAGATATCGAGCTTGAATGCGAGGTTTGTAAAGGAACCCGTTTCAAAAACGAAATTCTGGAAGTGAAGTACGACGAAAAAAACATTTCGGACATCCTTCACATGACCGTTGACGAAGCGTTAGAATTTTTCAGAGATAACCATGAAGACAAAATTGCAACCAAATTGAAGCCTTTGCAGGACGTTGGTTTGGGCTACTTGCAGTTGGGACAGAGCTCTTCTACCCTTTCCGGAGGTGAAGCGCAGCGTGTGAAATTGGCTTCCTTCCTGGTAAAAGGGGTAACGACAGATAAAACGTTGTTTATTTTCGATGAACCTTCTACAGGTCTTCATTTCCATGATATTCAGAAGTTGTTGAAGTCTTTGCAGGCTTTGATTGATTTAGGGCATTCTGTGATTGTTATTGAACATCAACCGGATATTATTAAATCAGCAGATTATATCATCGACATTGGTCCGGAAGCCGGAAAACACGGCGGAGAAGTAGTTTTCACCGGAACACCGGAAGAGTTAGCAAAAAGTAAAAAATCTCACACAGCGAAGTATATTAAAGAAAAGCTGGAGAATTAAAATAGAAAGAGAGTCGTTTTGACTCTCTTTTTTGTTTAAATTTATTTTCCTTTTAACAAATGACTTTTATGAAATACAAATTTTCGCTTTTTATTTCCCTTATCTTTTTATTAATCAATTGTTTTAATCAGAAAAGCATCAATAATAGTAACGATGTAAAAGTTGATACATTAACCTTAGTAGACAACAATAGGAACCGTAAAATTCCTGTAGCCTATTTCCATTCTAAACAGAATAAGAAAAACTCAAAGCAGCAGGTTATTATTTTTAATCATGGATATGGCCAGAATAAAGGAGGCGATTATCTCATCTATTCATATTTAACGAATTATCTTGCCTCAAATGGTTATTTTGTAGTAAGTATTCAACATGAATTGCCAAGCGATGAACTACTACCACTCGAAGGAAATCTGCAAGTTGTAAGAATGCCCTTCTGGGAAAGAGGAGCCGAAAATATCTCATTCATTATCACTGAATTAAAAAAATCTAAACCTGAGCTTGATTATGCTCACCTCACATTAATTGGGCATTCAAACGGAGCAGATATGGTCGCACTCTTTGCAGATAAATATCCTCAAAAAGTATATAAAATCATTGCAATGGATAACCGCAGAATGTATCTTCCACGAACTTCAAAACCCAAAATATACTCTTTACGATCCAATGATTATCCAGCAGATGAAGGAGTTTTACCAAATGAAGAAGAAGCTAAAAAGTTTAAAATGACCATTCAGACAACGAACATCAATCACGGTCATATGGATGATAAAGCTTCTGAAGAAGAAAGAAAAACACTAACTGGTTGTATTTTGAAATATTTGCATGAAAATTAAAATAACAAGCACCTAAAAAACTTTAACATTAAATTCATAAAAGCAATTAAAATATTCACTACATTTACTATGTAATAAATCTGAAATGAACTCAATTTTTGCTTTTTTCAGCTTTGAAATTGCAATTAAATTTATAAAAATTTAAGCACAGCATTGTCGGCTGTGCTTTTTTATTGTTGTCTAATTAAAAAAATGAGATGTTTTATCTACTGAATCCGCTTCTAAAGAGCGGGTTCTTTTTATTACTTGATATTTGATTCTAAAGTTACAGACCAGTATCAGAACTTTGGGGGATCAAGTACAAAAGTTGGGGACCAGGCAAAAGAGTTTAGATACTATAAGGTGAGATTTTTTGCTCTCGCAGATTTTGCAGATGATGCAGATTCTTTTCCTTACACTTTACATATTGAACACGAAGCCCCGCCAAGTTTTTTGACAACTCCCGTTTTAAGTCTCACCAAACCTTTCTACCTATAAAAGACCGCAAAGGTTAAACAAAGAAAATCAACGATACCATCTGTGGAAAATCTAAAGGCGATCTGTGGGAAATAAAAATATTCGAGCATCCGTGGCGATAATATGCAGCTCTCAATTTTATCTTTGATAAAATTCTTGCGACTTAAAAACATAAAGCATTAAAAAATATCTTTGCGGCTTTGCGAAAAACCAACAAATAGAGCCGGATCTGTGGGGAATAAAAATATTCGAGTATCTGTGGCGATAATATGCAGCCCTCAATTTTATCTTTGATAAAATCCTTGCGACTTAAAAACATAAAGCATTAAAAAATATCTTTGCGGCTTTGCGAAAAACCAACAAATAGAGCAGCATCTTTGAAAATCTGCACGATCTGTGGGGAATAAAAATATTCGAGTATCCGTGGCGATAATATACTGCCCTCAATTTTATCTTTGATAAAATCCTTGCGCCTTAAAAACATCAAGTATTAAAAAAAATCTTTGCGTCTCTGCGAAAAACCAACAAAGACAGCAGTACATGTGAAAATCTGAGCGATCGGTGGGAAATAAAAATATTCGCGTATTCGTAGCCATAATATACTGCCCTCAATTTTATCTTTGATAAAATCCTTGCGCCTTAAAAACATTGAGTATTAAAAAATATCTTTGCGGCTTTGCGAAAAACCAACAAATAGAGCAGCATCTTTGAAAATCTGCACGATCTGTGGGGAATAAAAATATTCGAGTATCCGTGGCGATAATATACTGCCCTCAATTTTATCTTTGATAAAATCCTTGCGCCTTAAAAACATCAAGTATTAAAAAAAATCTTTGCGTCTCTGCGAAAAACCAACAAAGACAGCAGTACGTGTGAAAATCTGTGCTATCCGTGGGAAATAAAAATATTCGCGAATTCGTAGCCATAATATACTGTCCTCAATTTTATCTTTGATAAAATCCTTGCGCCTTAAAAACATTGAGTATTAAAAAATATCTTTGCGTCTTTGCGAAAAACCAACAAAGACAGCAGTACGTGTGAAAATCTGAGCGATCCGTGGAAATAAAAAATATTCGCGAATTCGTGGCGATAAATTCAGTATTGAATTCAAGTTAAATTTTCATAAATACTCCCGTATTTCATGACAATATTTTATTTTTAAGTTTTAAAAAACTAATGAAATATATTATTCTAAGCATCTTCGCTGTCTTTGGCGGATTATCGATGCAGGCTCAGATAACAAACCCAGGATTTGAATCAATAGAAAACGGAATTGCCTCAGGCTGGAAATACAAAGCAGGCAATCCTTACCAGATAAAAGCAGACTCTTCCACTAGCCACTCGGGATCGCGATCTTTGACGATATCAGCAGAAAATGCAACCTCGGATCAGGTACAGACTTTTTCCCAACGGGTTTCTGTTCCCGGAAAAGGCTTGAGAAACATTGAACTCAGCACTTATATAAAATCTGAAAATATAAACGGTGATATTATATTCTGGAATCAGGTTAGGAAAGATGAAAAAACAATGATCGACTTTGCTAATTCCTCCATGCAGAATAAAATTATGGTGAATACCGATTGGAAAAAGTATACTTTAGAATTTACAGTAGATGACGATACCCAATATTTTGTGATGGGAGGTTTGCTGTCGGGAAGCGGTAAAGTATGGTTTGATGATTTTGCCGTTACAGAAGTTCCTTTTTCAACTATTCCTTCCTCTAAAATTGCGTTGGACTATATTAATGAGTTTAAAAATATCGTTAAGAAAAATTCAATCTATAAAGAAAAAATAGATTGGAAACTTCTTGATGCAAATCTTCAGAAAATCTCTATGAATATGCAGACTGCTGAAGATACTACACCAGCTTTGCAATATATTCTGAAGGCATTAAAAAATGTCGGAGATAACCACTCTTTCATTGATAATAAAGAAAAGGCAGAGCAAAAAAGAACATCTAATTTTATTGGAAAAGAGCCTGAAAGTAAATTGATCGATCAGAATATTGGCTACGTCATGGTTCCGGCTTATTCTTCGGTAAATAAAGAGGTAGGCAATGCTTTTGCTGAAAAAATTCAGCAGATGATCAAAAAGCTGGATTCTGAAAATTCGGTAAAAGGCTGGATCGTAGATTTAAGAACCAATACCGGAGGAAATATGTACCCGATGATTGTAGGTCTCGGTCCGTTGATTGGAAATGGAATTTTAGGATATTTTACCGATGGCAGCAAAAAGAAATCTTGGAAATATCAGGATGGTAAATCATACGACATTAAAGTTCCAAATCCTTACAGCATTAAAAATCCTAACCAGAAAATTGCCGTTTTAATTGGTCCCAGAACAGCCAGTAGCGGAGAAGCCACTGCGATTTCATTTATCGGAAAAAGCAATGTTAAAACTTTCGGACAGCCTTCCGCGGGTTATACAAGTGCCAACCAAGATTATCAATTAAGTGATGGCAAAACGTTCCACTTGGCCGCTTCATTTGAAATGGATAGAAACGGAAAGGAATATACCGAAAAAATACAACCCGATTATCCCGTTGAATCTATCAAAGAAAGTAATACGGATGCAGATATTTTGTCTGCTTCAAAATGGATTTTAGAGTAAACTTTTTCGACAAAAAATTGTAATTTTAAGCGGTGAGGTCTCATAGTTCAATGGATAGAACGAAAGTTTCCTAAACTTTAGATTCAGGTTCGATCCCTGATGAGATCACAAAAGCTTAGAAACATCAATACAGACAGTATTCCGTTTATTTTGGAAAATATCTTATCTTAGCAATATCCAAAGAACACATGAAAAAAGTTATACTTATTCTTATTGCTTCTGTATTAATTTCCTGTACAAAGGAAAAATCAACTCGAACGGAAGTTGTCGATAAAAATTTGGTTGAAAATTTTCAAATACCTGACAGTTTATCCAGAAATAGCATTTTTATAGAAAAGAATAAAGATGGTATTTTTAGAATTTGGGTTCAAAGCAAAGAGCCCCGAGGAAAATATCTATACGCAGATACACTAAATATCCTTAAGGTAGAGCAATTCCGTTTTGAAAATAATCATTTTAAGAAAATAAAAAGCAGAGACCTGGCTGCAATAGAATGGTCATACTTCAGCATTGACAGCGCCAGTATTTCATCCCACCAGTTGAATGATGCCCATTATCTTCTTCTTTCAGCCCATACAGAAAATATGGGAAAAGCGATACCTGATCAAATGGTTCAGTTTTGGGCAATCAATAAAAATAATACAGACGATTATGCTGAACTCATGTATTCAGGCTATCCCACTTCTTCTTGTGATGAATGTATAAAAGGTGATTTTACTGAAGATCAGAAAATAAAAAATAATAAACCGATCCGGAGTCTTCTTTATCAACTGGCAAAAGAATCGAAACTTATTTATCATCCCACCTTAAGCGAGAAAAATCCGAATAATTATAAAAACTATCAGGAGAAATGGGCGAAAGATAATGGTCAGGAGACTCATTTTGGCGCTGGAAATATCGGGGAATTGGACAGGATCTATTCTACCTATTACAAAGAAGATCTGTTTTCAATTTTGGGAACACCTGAAAATAGTATTGAAAACGACCGTTATATTATAGGAACCTACTTTCGGGGAGATCTTTTAGCTTACGATAAAAAGAAAAAGCTCTACTTCCCGGTTATTGTCGAAAGTTGCGCCCATTTTTGTAATAAAAATATAGAACTTGTGACCGAACACACTTTGAAAATCACTTATGAAGATGATTCTTCCTATGAAATTGACCTCAGTAAAATCATTTTTAATAAAAAATAAAATTCTACTTACAAAAACACCAACACATGAATATTCAATTATCGACTCTTTTTTTATTTCTAAGCATCTGTTTTACCCATGCTCAGAACACCAATAAAAATTTTTATTCTGAAATCGGAAACTATGATATTTCAAAAATCATTAATGCAGCTTCCTTTTCCAATTATGAAGAACCGGAAGTAATCATTCAGCGCCCTGAACCTATAGGATATATTGGAGAGGATTATCAGAGATTTTATATTCATTTTACCAAAATTGAAAGAAGTGTAAAAAATCCTTACGAGTATACTATTGAAGGAAAAACAATGGTAAAAAATAACATCCGAAGTTTTAAAGGGACTTTATCTGTCACTCAATCAGAAATTTTCAAAAATATTGACTTGCCGAATGTATGGGAAGGTTATGCCTTATGCAAAGCTGAATTTAAAGAAGATTCCAAGCTTTCAGCTACCGGAGTATTTAAAGGGGAACTGAAGGTTAAATTTATATGGGATCAAAAGAAAGGTATAGAATATAATTCCCTGTCCTCTTATGCCGACAGCTTCCATAATAATCAGTTTAAAGGAACATGGACAAGCTTTAAAACCCATCAGTCCAAAAAAGTAAGATTCGGAGATTTTAGAATTCCTGACAGCGGAAATCTGGACATGGGTGCCGGCGAATTTTCACCGGATCCGAAATATTGGGACAAAGGCTGGAAATATTATATTTTAAATCTTGCCGGAGAGACTGAAAAAGACTACGAACTCGGCAAAAAAATGGAAAAAAGACAATGGTGGAAATAAAAAATATTTAATTATGAAAATAAAAACTTTATTAATCGCAGCTGCTTTATTCTGCTTTAGCAAAATATCAGCTCAGGAAATCAAGAAACATCTTTTTAAAGGAACAATTGATCAATTTCCTGTGACGCTGTATCTTGTGGAGGAAGTTTCCGGCTGTCCGACAACAAATTATTCAGGAATGTATAAATATGATAAGGTAAGCAACTGGCTGTATCTGGACATTTCGGATGATGAAGAAAACCGCCTGGTTATGGTAGAAGGTGGCATTACCGGAATCATAAGCGTAAAAAAAGTGGGTGAAACATTAAAAGGCTTCTTGGATATCTCCTGACGGCAATAAGAAATTAAATGTTAATCTGAAAAAAGTGCCGACCAACAGCAAAACCATAAAACCTTACGAAGAAAAATACGATAACGTACAGTATGAAATGCATGACTGTTAAGCACAAATTTTAAATATCTACAATTAAATCCATGAAAAAAATTATAGTAAGCGTTGCATTAATCTCTCTGTTTCATTCCTGTAAAAAAGAAGAAAAAGTAGCAGGGAAACCCGAAGAAGAAATAAAGGTCAACAATACTCAAACCAGCTTTCCCTTGCCTCCTGTTTTTTTGGATGCTTCAAAATCGGAAGATGAAATTTTAGATCATATTCAACATCGGAAGAGTGAAATTATCAGTATTCTGAATGGTTCGTCACCACAAAAGAATGACCTCATCTATGAGCATTATAAAAAGGAAAATGATTCTGCTTTGGCCTTATTAACGCTGAAAAGAACCAATCTTCTGGATGATTTTTTTCAGTTTAATCAATATAATCCGGATACAGAGACAACCACCCTGAAGGTTCCGGAAAAGTATAAAAAACTGGTAAACCGCTATACACAGACAGGAATTGAGTTCTGGGATGTAGGAGAAGCGTATACCGAGCTTCGGATGTTTCCCGATTTTTATTATGCTATTTTTAACGGTAAACTGACGGCGGATTATCAGAATTACCTGAATATGATCACTGAGGAAGATAAGGTCTTATTCCAGTCGGATGCTGCTATATCCATTCCTTGGAAAGATGTGGCGAAACGTGTTGAAGTTCGCGAAAAATTTCTTCAGGAATTTCCGGCTTCCCAACTTAAAACCAAGGTTCATGAAGAACTTCAGAGGTATAGATATGCTTATCTTTTAGGCTCCGATAACAGTTCAACACAAAATGATGAAGGAGGATTTACACCTGAAAATCTTCAGGAATACCATCGTTTCATCAAAGAAAATCCTAAAAGTGAAACCACGGAAATCATTAAACAGCTGATTTCAATGCCTGAAGACCGCGAGAAAGTGTATTATTTCGTTAATGAATGGCTGCACTATCCTTATGGAAGGCCATTGGATTAATTAAAAGACTGTTTATAGCTTAAGGGAGTGGTATTTGTTTTCTTTTTAAATAATTTATTGAAAGACTGCGAATGCTCAAATCCTAACTGATAGGCGACTTCCGATACCGAAAAATTCGTTGTTGTAAGGTATTCTTTGGCTTTCTCAATGAGTTTTTCGTGGATGTGTTTCTGGGCATTTTGACCTGTCAGGTTTCTAAGCATATCACTTAAATAATGAGGCGATAAATTTAATGCTGAAGCCAAAAATTCTACGGTCGGCAAACCTTTATTCAGTGTTTCCTGTTGATTAAAATAATCATTCAGAAGGTCATCCATTTGGGTTAAAACATTATGGTTTACCACTTTTCTTGTGATAAACTGTCTTTTATAAAAACGGTTGCTGTAATTCAATAAAACCTCAATATAAGAAATGATTACATCCTGACTTACTTCATCAATAGCTGTATTCAGTTCATCATTAATATTTTCAAGTAGCCCGACAATCAATGTTTTTTCCTTGTCAGATAAATGCAGGGCTTCATTCGTATCATAAGAAAAGAAACCGTAATTCCTGATATTTTTCGCTAAAGGATAATTTCTTAAAAAATCAGGATGAATAAATAAAGTATATCCGAAATACTTCGCATTTTCATCCGTTGCCAGCACCTGATTCGGAGCGGTAAACATCATTCCGCCTTCATTAAAATCATAATAGCCCTGTCCGTAGCCCATTTTCCCGTTTTCAGAAAATTTATAGGAAACTTTATAAAAACCTAAGGTAAAACTGCGGTCGAGATAACATTTATCGACTTCCATTTCTGTATTGTTCACCAAACTGATTAGCGGATGAAGCGGCTTCGGAAGCTGTAAAATCGTGTGTAATTCAGCAATCGCCGAAATTTTCAATGGAGAATGATCTTTTTTTTCCATAATATAAAGGTATGAATTATGTGGGAGAGTTTTTGAGTTTGAGTGTTTGAGTGTTTGAGAGTATTAGCGTTTTAGTAGTAGACATCTTTTAAATATACTTAAACCCTCTGACACTAATACTCTAATACCCTAACACACTCTACTTTCACATTATTTTTTAAATAAACTGTTTTCCAAATTCTTCTCTGAAAGCTTCAGCTCCCAACTCTATACGCTGTGCAAATAAAGCTTTTGCATCTTCCCCAGCCTGATATCTCAACTGTTTTTTACCATCTGTAGCCGCCTCATATACCACTTCAGCGATTACTTCCGGCTCAGAAGCAGTTTCCATCATAGCATCCGTTCCCGACATCATTTTATCAATCATTCCCTGATATTCCGGGTGGGTTCCCATATCCAAAGATCTTGTAATAAAATCGGTTTTAATTCCTCCCGGAGAAACGGTTTTTACATCAATTCCAAAAGTATTCAATTCAAAGGCAAGACTTTCGCTCCATCCTTCCAGTGCCCATTTTGTTGCATGATAAGTTGATGAAATAGGGAAAGTAACCAATCCGCCAATAGATGTTGTGGTAATAAACATTCCTCTTTTTCTTTCTCTGAAATAAGGGATAAATTCTTTGGTCACACGAATGACGCCTAATAAATTCGTATCCAGTTGACGGATAATCTGGTCATCGCTTAAAGATTCTAATGGACCGATCAAGCCGTATCCTGCATTGTTAAAGACCAAATCAATATCCGTAATCTCCAGCGCTTTGTGTATCGTAGATTTTATTTGTTCCAGATTCGTAACGTCTAACGGAAGAAGTGTCACGTTTTCCAATTGAGTAAGCTCTGTTTCAGCATCCGGATTTCTCATGGTTGCAATCACGTTCCATCCTCTGCTTTGAAATAATTTTGCTGTTGTTTTTCCTAAACCTGTTGAGGCTCCTGTGATGAAAATTGTTTTCATTTTTTTATTGTTTAAATTTTACATGACAAAGGTCTGCACTTACGAAAACATTAAAGTTGCCAAAACGGATGATGATGTAGCCAAAATGAATTGGTCTAAAAATTTCATTCTTTGTTTATCAATTAATTTAAATTCAAACCTTATGAAAACGAAACGAATATGGGCAAATCTTGCCGTTTCAGACTTAAAAAGAACAAGAGATTTCTATACCACATTAGGCTTTACAGTCAGTGGTTCCGAGGAATCCAAAGAACTCGTAAGTTTTTCTTTCGGTGAAAATAATTTTATCATTAATTTTTTCCTGAAGCATATTATTGAAAGCAATGCCAAGTTAAAATTTTCAGATTTACAATCCGATAACGAAATTATATTCAGTATTTCTGCTGACAGTAAAAAAGAAGTTAATGCATGGAAAGAACAAGTAATACAAGCTGGTGGAAAAGTATTCGCTGAACCTTATGAGATTGGTGAAGGTTATACCTTTGGCTTCTCCGATCCTGACCATCATAAATTTAATGTGCTGTATTGGCCGGGAATGTAATTTTAACATTAAAATGATATGCTTTCCTAAGCCGAACCAATGTAAATTCCTAATTTTGCAGAAGTTTTTTTAAGTTACATTCATTGTATGGTTTATCTTTTTTTGAAAATTCATACAATACATATCGATCATTCTATGATAAAAAAAGTATTTGGTCTGGCAATGCTTATGTCGGCCGCTCTTTATTCAGCACAAAACAGTTTTAAAATCATCCCTTTAGGTACTTACGGAGGCGGTGACGAAAGTAATCTTTCCAGCTATATGGCGGCACCGTTAAATTCTGAAAATTATGTCGCGTTAGATGCCGGAACTTTACGTGCAGGAATTCAGAAAGCTATCGAAAAAGGAAATTTTTCCGGCAAAACGGCTGCAGAAGTCCTTCAAAATAATATTAAAGGATATATGATCTCTCACGGGCATCTCGATCATGTAAGCGGAATGGTTATCAACAGTCCGGATGATTCTAAGAAATATATTTATGCATTACCGCCGGTTGCTAAAATTTTGGCAGAGGATCATTTTTCGTGGAGAACCTGGGCGAATTTCACCAATGCCGGAGACGCTCCCCGTCTTAATAAATACAGTTTGGTTACCCTTACATCAGGGACAGAAATACCTGTTACCAATACAGAAATGGAGGTTACAGCTTTTCCTTTAAGTCATGTAAAACCTTATGAAAGCACCGCCTTTCTGCTTCGTCACGGAAAAGAGTATTTGCTTTATCTTGGAGATACAGGCAGTGACCGCGTAGAGCAAAGCGACAAACTTCAAAATTTGTGGAAACAGGTGGCTCCGCTTATCAATTCTAATCAGTTGAAAGGAATTTTAATCGAAGTTTCATTTCCGAATGAACAGCCTGAAAAAGCTTTGTTTGGTCATTTAACTCCAAAATTACTGCAAGAAGAATTAAATACGTTAAATACTTTCTGTAAGCCCGAAAAGTTGAAGCAGGTACCTGTCATCATCACTCACATGAAACCTGTGGATGATAATATTGAAAAAATGAAACAGCAATTAAAAGATCAGAAAAACCCAAATGCAAACTATATTTTTCCGGTTCAGGGAGAAAAAATTGTATTGTAATATCTAGATTTAAACATAAAAATAAACCGGCGAATATGGCTCGCCGGTTTGAAAAAAACAAAAATTGATATGGATATGATTAGATATGTGTTTTTACTTTTTGATCACTTTTTCTGTAATGATTTTATGGTTTTTAGTCTGAATTTTAATTAAATAAGTTCCTGCTGAAAAATTATTCATGTCGATCCAATGATCTTTTCCTTCCGAAATTTTTTGACCTGCCAAATTGTATACCTCGTATCTCTCCGGTCTTTCTGAGGTCTGAATATACACAATATCCTTTGTTGGATTAGGATATATTTTCAGACCACTGTTCCTTTGAGTTTCAACAGTTGACAGTGCCCCTAATGCAATGTTTATGGTATAATCTTCCGCCTGCCCCGATCTTAAACTCTGACACGCACTGGTGATTGTACTGGCTGCATTGGCATCTGAATACGCTGCGACATTTGAATTCTTAAGAACTCTCATTCTCGTGGTTCCCGCCACAGCATCCGCAGGAATTGCAATCTGCCCAGTTACCGTAAATGCATTCGCAGGATTAGCAGATGCTAAACGCCCTATATAAAAGCTTTCACCGGCATCATCGAAGCTTCCGTTCTGATTAAAGTCTATAAAAACCGTCACGTCACTTGGAAAACTGCTCGAAGGTCCTTTAACAGCAATCTCATAACTATTTCCTGTCACTACATCTGCCGAAAGACTGGTAAAATCTTCATATACCGGCGTACTTCCCGACTGAAACGGAGAGGTTTTACTGATAGATCCAAATGTAACCTGAGTTATCATATTGCTATCCGAACCATACTGAAAGGTTGGCTGGCAATACTGACCTTGTGCATGCATCGCCACACAAAAGCCCAATGAAAACAGTAGAGATAATTCCTTCATGAATACTTTGTTTTTACTGATGACAAATTTATATTTATTTAGAATTAATAAAAATAAGAAACTTATGATATTTATCAGTAAAATAACATTTAAAAGAATAGATCTGTTTATGAGAATGTTATAAAATAAATTCGATGAAACTGTAATCCATATTTCATCGAATTGATGCTTTTAAGCGATAATAAATCCTTTGTAAGAATATTAAATTACAGCCTTGTTAACTGATCAAGCTTTTTTAACAAGGTCGGAATACGGAAATCACCGTCCATCTGCTCTACTTTAGGTTTGATTTCATCAACATCAGCTCCTTTAGCTGTAAGGAATAAGGGGGTTTTACTTTCTCCACGAAAAATTTCCCTTCTCTGGGCATCAGGTGATGCAAAACCATTTTTGGCAATCCCCACAATTGGATACTTTTGTTCTAAAGCTTCATAAAGATAACCTCCCAATCCTATTTTACCTTCATCATTCAAAGTAACGTATCCATCAACGATGATAATGTCATTACTTTCAAGATTGATTTTATTTAATAAACTTAAAATGCAAGGCAATTCTCGCTTGTAAAAAGCACCACTTTCATAATCAGAAGTGATGGGCGTTTTTTCAGTGAAAATTTCTGTTTCCTGTTCAGAATTCCAGTCTTTAAAAGCAATACAGATTGTATTGGCGTAATCATCGTAATAGTAAGTGTCGAAAGCGTAAATCATTGTAGATTATAGTGATAGTTATTAGTTTGTAAAATTTTAATTATTGTTTGAAAAACTCTCCAAAATGCCACAAAATTCCCGCAGGATCGTGAACGAAACATTCTTTTCCCCAAGGCATTGTACGAGCGGGAGTTAGCTTTACATTTTTATATTTTTCGGTAAGATTTAAACTTAAAAGATGTTCCCAAAAATCGTCTGTATTTTCTACTTCAATAAAAAGCATCGTATTATCTACCCAATCTTGCACGTAGGCATCCTGAAGATAAAAATTGATACTTTGCCATGTAAATAATGATAGTTTTGGTTCTAAAATAATTTCTTCAAAACCGAGATCTTTATAAAAATTCCGGCTTTCTTCAAAGTTTTGTGAACCGATGAAAGGACGGATTGATTTTACATTTTGCATGCTGTCTGATTGTATTAAAAGCACAGAAGATATTCCCTCATGGGCTTTATTATTATATTTTAGAGCGTGTTTAAATCTTAAACATTTTCATTCCTTTATTTTTTATCAACAACAATTCGGGCTTCTCTGTTGGCAATTTCCCAAGCAGTCGCGAAAACCAATTGTGTTCTCTTTTGCAATAACGGATAATCAATCTTCTCTACATCATCCGTTGGCTTGTGGTAATCTTCGTGAATTCCGTCAAAGAAAAATGCTACAGGCACATTATTTTTAGCAAAATTATAGTGATCTGAACGATAATACAATTGCTCAGGATCCTTAGGATCGTCGTATTTATAATTCAGTTCAAGATTGTTTGTTTTTTTATTGGCAGCTTCGTTAATCACCTTCAATTCAGAGCTTAACATTTCAGAACCAATAACATACACATACTGTTTCCCTCTATTCTCAGGATCATCACGACCAATCATATCGATATTCAAATCAACAACTGTATTGGCAAGCGGAAAAACCGGATTATCGGTATAAAACTCAGAACCGAATAAGCCATGCTCCTCTCCCGTCACGTGAAGAAAAAGAATTGATCTTTTCGGACCTTTCCCAGCTTTTTTAGCACTTTGAAAAGCTTTGGCAATTTCCATCACAGCAACCGTTCCGCTTCCATCGTCGTCTGCTCCATTATAAACCACTCCGTTTTTAGTTCCTACGTGATCGTAATGCGCAGATACAACAACAATTTCGTTAGGTTTTTCGCTTCCTTCAATAAAAGCTAAAATATTTTCAGAGTCTGGTAAATTTCCGCCACCTCTTTTCTTCATAAAATCAGCAGGAACCTTCTGATAATACGATCCCAAGGCTTTCGGATAAGAAATTCCCAAGTTTTTATAATAATTAATCATATACTCACCAGCCTTCTTCTGTCCCGGACTTCCCGTATCTCTACCTTCCATTTCATCCGAAGCAATTACATATAAATTCTTCTTTAAGTCATCAGCCTTAATCTCCTTATATGCAGATAGAAATGCTTTATCACCTTGAACTTTTGTTGAAGTAGAATTTTGTGAGGTATTTCCGTCGTTTGAAACATTTGCAGTTCCGCAACTTACCATCACAGCAACCGAAAATAGTGGTATGAGTATTTTTTTCATTATTAATTAAATTTTATTTAAAAGTAACAATTTTAGAAAGATCACATTGAGGGATAGTTAACGGATCTTTCCGCATGATCGATTAATTTGCTGCCGGATCAATAATGCTTTCCGTGATGCTGAGAGATTTTAAAAGATTTTTACGGTCAAAAAGCAAGGTCAGATAATTTTTTCCTTTTTTTACCGTTAATTTTGAACCTCCCGAAAACGAACTGTCCTCACCCAATTTTTCACTTTTAGGATTGTATTTGGCAAACGTAGCCTTGACCTCCTGAGCAGTTGTTTTATTGATGGTCAGTTGGTATGGCAACCCACTTACAATAATAAATTGATCATCAGGAATATCAAAAAATATTTCGTTTATCTTACCGTTTCCTAAACTGCTGTACAGTTCGAGGCCTGATTTTGTACGCCAGGAAGCATACTTTTCCTCATTGGCATCTACAGAAATTTCAGGTTTTATTTTTAAAACTTTTGAAATATTTTCCTGTGTTTGTGGTAAAATAAATTCTGAATTTTTATCCAGTAAAGTGCTTAAATTGGCATTATTCTGTGAGAAAACAGAAATACTTAATAATTGAAAACTTGCAATTAACAACATCCTAGCCGGTTTAATTTTCATAATATCGTATTAATGATTGACGGTATAAAGATATTAAAACTTAGTAACATGACTACATGAAAATAAGCTGCCCGAAAGCAGCTTATTTTACGAGATAATAACGAACTAAAAGACTTCTCTGATATTTAAATTTCCGGTGGCTCCCATCGGCAGGAAAACGACTTTCCGTTTGATTGTTTTAGCCTTTTCCAATGCCTTAATTGCCTTCTGACGCTCGATTTCCCTATTGAAATACGAAGTGATGTTTTCTGAGGGTGTAGATACTTTCATAATATAATATTTTGGTGATTGTATGGTGAATCTATTTAAGGTTTATTTAATAAAACTTAAAAATATCCTAACGAAAAGCATACCAGTCCGGGGCTGAAAATTAAAATGTGGTACATAATATTTTTTTCAGGGACACACGATCCATTTAACATTTCAACAAAATTCCAGTCCATTCCACCGAATATCATTAAACAAATGATATAAATTTTTTAAAAAAACATGGAATGTCAATTTTTATTATATTTGAAATAATTGCAGGAGATATGGAAAATATGAATCAGTTTAATCAATATACGTTTTTCACCGAAATGTCGGAACTGGCATTTAAACACCAAAGTTTTGATCTCTCGTTAGGTCTTCCCGATTTTGACATTGATGACCGTTTGAAAGAATATCTTAAGGAAGCCGCTGCTCTAAACCATCACCATTACGAACCACTCGCAGGAAATCCTCTCCTGGTTACAAATATTATTGAATATAATATTAAAAGAAAAAACAGCTTATCCATTCAAGAAAATGAAATCACGATTCTGCCATGTTCTACTTTTGCTTTACATACCTCACTTAAATGCATTTTAAATCAAGGAGATGAAGTTATTATCATCCAGCCTTCTTACTATACCTATGCACCCTGCATCGTGATGAATGGCGGCACTCCTGTTTATTATAATCTCGAAAGTGATTTTACCGTGCACTGGGATCTTCTTGAAAATTGTCTATCTGAAAAAACGAAAGCCATTATCGTCAATTCACCTCAAAATCCGACAGGAAAAATATGGACAAAACAAGATTGGGAAAAATTGTATGAATTAATTAAGGATCGGGAAATCTATCTTATTTCGGAGGAAATTTATGATATTTATTGTTTCGACGGGGCTTCGCATTATAGTTCGTTTCTTCACCCTGAGCTACGAAAAAGGACATTCTGTATTTTTTCATTTGGAAAAATGTTTCATACCACCGGCTGGAAAGTAAGTTATTTGTTAGCCTCAGAAGAATTGACGCAGAGATTCAGATGCTACCAGCAATATATTTCCTATGGTGCCAATACCCCCGGACAATATGCTGTTGCCAAATACCTGGAAATATTTGATCCCTCTGAAAATCAGAAATTAATGCAGAAAAAAAGAGATATTTTTAACCAGATGCTTAAAGATACCCCTCTGTTTGTGGAACAGACCTCCGAGGGTAGTATCTTTCAGGTCGTTAACTTCAGAGCTGTATCCAAAATAAAATCTGATATTGAATTTTCAAGATGGCTCACCACCGAAAAAAAGGTAGCCTGCCTTCCTCTTTCTGCTTTCTACAAAGGAGCCACTAATTCTGACTACCTGAGATTTAGCTTTGCCCGTAAGGATGAGATGATCATCCGCGCACTTGAACATTTACGAAATGTACTGTGAAAACATTTCAATGAGCTCTTATGCACAATCAGAGTTAAAATACTGACTGCCAACCTTTCGCCAGCAAACCAACAACAGAGATTCTTCCCAGCATTTTACAATAATTCTGTATCCATTGTCATTTTCCGTTTCACCTCACACCTCTTCTTCATCAAAGCTCTATCTTTTCATTTCCAAAATAATAGCTAATTTTGCAGTTGCTGATGTCAAAACCAGTGTAAATCTTATCTTCATGAAAGTTATTTCAATTTTTCTTTGCTTCGTCACTTATACTGCCGTTTTTTCTCAAACCAATCAGGAACTTTTGAAAACCCTCGATCTGGAAATCAGCAGGAAAGAAGTCTACAGTAAAAAAAAAGAGGAAGCCATTGACCGGCTAAAAAGAAATAATTTTCAGAATGCAGAACAGCAGTATCGTAATAATGAGAATATTTATAAGCTGTACAAGCAATATCAAATTGATTCCGCGGTCCATTATGTTAAAAAAAACATAGATCTTTCAGAACAGCTTGACAATTCTAAAATGAAAGCAGAATCGAGTCTTCAGCTCGCTCATCTCTACTCTACTTTAGGAAAATACAAAGAGTCTGAAAATCTGTTGAAAAGCATCAATAAAAAAAAATTAGATAAAAGTACGGAGGCAAATTATTACGATACTTACAGTAAATTTTTCGAGCATTATACTACCAATATTCATGATGTTAACGGAATAAAAAATATTGAATTGTATCGCGATTCACTTTTGATGGTACTTCCAAAGTCTTCTGTTCAGTATAAAATCAATCTTTCTCAAAAATTTATTCATGAAGGAAAATTAGATGATGCTGAAAAAACCCTTCATAATTTAATCAATGAATCCAAGAAAAAAAACCTGGATTACGCCATGTCGGCTTATCTTTTAGGTGACGTTTACAAACTGAACAACAAACAGGATGATGAATTAAAATATTATCTTATTTCAGCCATTACCGATACTCAAAATGCGATAAAAGACAATGCTTCTTATCAAAACTTAGCCCTAATTTTTTATCACAATGGAGATATCGACAACGCTTATCGCCTCACAAAATCTGCTATTGAGGATGCTATTTTTTGTAATGTAAAATTCAGAACGCTGAATATTTCGGAAATGTACTCCATCATCAATAAGGCATATGTTGACAAGGAAACGGAGTCTAAAAGTCAGTTGAAACTCTATCTTATTCTGATCAGTTTATTGACTCTGATTCTTGCTTTTTTGATCGTTTATATTTACCGACAGATGAAAAAAGTAACGAAGATCAAAGAACAACTCTCCGAAACGACCGATCAACTAGCACTTTCCAATGCTGAAATTACCAACACCAATAATCAGTTGCAGCAACTGAATCAGCAATTGTCAGAGTCTAATCATATTAAAGAAGAATATATTGCGTATTTTTTCGATACCTGCTCCACTTACATCAATAAAATTGAAGATTATCGTAAAAATTTAAATAAAAAAGCAAAAGAAAACCAGTTAGATGATCTTTTTAAAGCATTAAAATCGAATACAATTATCGAAAACGAACTGGAAGAACTGTATAGAAACTTCGATCAGATTTTCCTGAATCTTTATCCTAGTTTTGTTAATGATTTTAATTCTTTGCTCGTTCCTGAAGAAAAAATTATTCTGAAAAAAGGTGAACTTTTAAATACCGAACTCAGGATTTTCGCGCTTATCCGATTAGGGATTACCGACAGTGTAAAAATCGCGGCTTTCCTCAGATATTCATTAAGTACGATTTACAATTACAGAACCAAAACCAGAAATAAGGCGGCGGTATCGCGAGATCAGTTTGAAAATGAGGTTTCTAATATTGGAGAAATCGCTTCTAAATAATTTGACTCATAAAAATTCAAATGAGATGATAGAATTCGGGAAATATAGCATTGATAAAAATAAAATCTCTCAACATATGTATATTTTTTCAAAATAATACCCACCTACATTTGCGCTTATATTTACATAAGACAATGAACAAACTATTCCAATTATCATTTCTCTGCCTGGGAATTCTTGCTTTTTCACAAAAAAATAAAACTGCAAAAACGAGTTCAATTTCTAATAAAAATCCGACTGCTCTTTTTGATCCTACCCCTTTTGCTTTTTCGCATTCTACTACAAATAATACGGAAGGTCAATATGTTTTCATTTCCGGGCAAAGCGGTGGTGAAGATCTGGATCATCATCTTTCCTCCGATTTCAGAACGCAGGTAAAATATTCGTTAAAAAATCTCGAAGCTGTCCTTAAAGAATATGGACTTGGCGTAAAAGACGTTCTTAAGATCACGATTTTAATCGTTGACCACGATCAGGAAAAACTAAAAATCTGGTCTGAAGAAATGCGCAATACCTGGAAAAATAATAATTTCCCGGCAAGCACATTAATTCCTGTTCCAAGATTGGCTTTGGACGGAATGATGATCGAAGTGGATGCTATCGCTTTTTTGAAAAAATAACCGGGCTTTCCATTTTAGTGAAAATTTAGGAACTCAGTCAGAAAATTGGTTCAAAAAAGAGATAAAATCATCGAAAAAATGACTTCAATTCAATCTGTTTTTTTATAAAACCGCTACATTTTCAATCTTATAAATTTAAACAACTAATTAATTTTCAAATATTTAAATTTTAAAACCACTACTTTTTAGCTTTCCATCCCGATTTCGTTTGTTATAAATTTTAGTTTTGCCCTGAACGGTTCACTTAACATTTAATTTATATTTTTTTAATAATGAAAAGGGTTGTTATCGCGGCTTGTATTGCGGCAAGTATATTCAAAGTAGATGCTCAGACTATTGCTCCATCTGAAAAGGTAAAAATGGATAAATTCATCACCGAACTGATGAGTAAAATGACGATTGAAGAGAAAATTGGTCAGCTTAATTTTCCGGGCGGCGGAGATGTAACGACGGGACAGGCTAAAAACAGCAACATTGCAGATAAGGTAAGAAAAGGAAATGTAGGGGCTATTCTTAATCTGAAAGGTGTTGAAAAAATTAAGGAAATCCAGAAAGTGGCGGTGGAAGAAAGCCGTTTGAAAATTCCGTTGTTTTTTGCGCTGGATGTTATTCACGGTTACGAAACAGGCTTCCCGATACCTTTAGGATTGGCAGCAACGTGGAATCCAAAAGCGATCGAACAGTCTGCTAGAATCGCAGCAAAAGAAGTAAGCGCAGACGGAATTAGCTTAACTTTCAGTCCGATGGTTGATGTTTCGAGAGATCCACGTTGGGGACGAGTTTCTGAAGGAAATGGTGAAGATCCGTTTTTAGGCGGTGAAATTGCCAAAGCGTTAGTAAAAGGTTATCAGGGCGACAACACGTATAAAACCAACTCCCAGATTATGGCGAATGTGAAGCATTACGCTTTATATGGTGCCAGTGAGGCGGGAAGAGATTATAATACGGTGGATATGAGCCGCCAGAGAATGTTCAATGAATATATGTATCCATACAAAGCGGCGGTTGATGCGGGGGTAGGAAGTGTAATGACTTCATTTAATGATATTGATGGAATTCCTGCTTCTGCCAACAAATGGCTTCTGGATGATGTATTGAGAAAACAGTGGGGCTTCACAGGCTTTATTATGACCGATTATACCGGAGTGAGTGAAATGGTAGATCACGGAATCGGAGATTTGCAAACTGTTTCTGCTAGAGCTCTGAAAGCGGGAGTTGATCTGGATATGGTAAGCGAAAGTTATTTAGCCACTTTAAAAAAATCTTTTGACGAAGGAAAAGTAAGTACAGCCGACATCGATAAATCGTGCCGTTACATTCTGGAAGCGAAATATAAAATGGGATTATTCAGCAATCCTTATAAATATATTGATACAAAACGACCCGCAAAAGACATTTACACGCCTGAAAACAGAGAATTTGCTAGAAAAATTGCTGCAGAAAGTTTCGTTTTGCTGAAAAATGACAATGTTCTTCCATTAAAAAAACAAGGAACCATAGCAGTTGTCGGTCCATTGGCTAATACACGATCCAATATGCCAGGAACATGGAGCGTTTCTGTAGATTTGAAAAAACCATCGACTTTGGTTGAAGGAATTCAGTCGGTTGCAGGGAAAAACGTGAAAGTTCTTTATGCAAAAGGAAGTCATTTGACTGCTGATGCTGATCTTGAAAAAAGAGCAACGATGTTTGAACGTGGTTTGGGAAGAGAAAATGAAAAGCGCAGTGATGAAGAGATGATTAAAGAAGCACTTGACATCGCTTCAAAATCAGATGTTATCGTGGCTGCTTTGGGAGAATCTTCGGAATTTAGCGGGGAATCCAGCAGCAGAACAGATCTTAATATTCCTGAGGTTCAGCAGAAATTGTTAGCCGAATTAGTAAAAACAGGAAAGCCTGTTGTTTTGGTGGTATTTGACGGAAGACCTTTAACTTTAAACTGGGAGCAAAAAAATGTTCCGGCGATTCTGAATGTTTGGTTTGGAGGTTCCGAAGCCGGTCCAGCGATTGCAGATGTTTTGTTTGGAGACGTAAACCCAAGCGGAAAATTACCGATGACCTTTCCTCAGAATGTCGGACAAATCCCGATTTATTATAATCATAAAAATACCGGAAGACCATTAGCTGACGGAAAATGGTTTGAGAAATTCAGATCGAATTATATTGATGTGAGCAACGATCCGCTTTATCCTTTCGGTTATGGTTTGAGTTATACGAAATTTGAATATGGAAATATTAAATTAAGTTCCAATAAAATCGATCAAAACGGAACAATTACCGCAAGTATTGACGTAACCAACAAAGGTTCTTTACAAGGTCAGGAAGTCGTTCAATTATACATTCGTGATACTGTAGGAAGCATTACTCGCCCTGTAAAAGAATTGAAAGGTTTTGAAAAAATTGCTTTAAAACCAGGTGAAACAAAAACCGTAACTTTCAAAATCACTCCTGAACTTTTAAAATTCTACAACTACGATTTGGAATTTGTGACAGAGCCCGGAGACTTCGATGTGATGATCGGAACGAACAGTCAGGATGTAAAAAAGGCGAAGTTCACTTTACAATAGATATAATTTCTTCAATTATATAGTTGCTTCGTGAATAACCGTTTTTTTTTATCGGCTATCACAAAAGCAACATTTTTATACAGTTGTTTTTTGAGACGCAAAAATCTGGGGCGATACAGTTAGTTAGGTATTTTTTCTCTTGGATTTATTTTGCGTCTCATTTTATTGGACATAGGACAATTCAAAAGAAACCCATCGCTTTCCACCGTAAATTCCGTGCAAAGACCGGCCTGTTCTGCAGGATGAATGAGTGTATTACTTTTATATCTGTTTACGGTTAAAGTGCTCAGTGAGCAGCTCTACGGCCTTTCTTCCGGCTTTTTCTATCAGGTTAATACTTTCCGGAGTCATATATTCGGCAAAAACGATTCTGAAACATTTTTGATAATTTCTGGTTAAAGAAAAAGTAGCTCCGGGCGTAAATAAAATCCGGTGTTCCTCACAATAATTATAAAACCTGTCCATATCCAGATTCTCAGGCATCTCTGCCCAGATACTGTATCCCCCTTCCGGCTGATGAAAACATGAAGATTGGGGGAAAGCGCTTCTTAAGGCATTTATTATAAGCACTGACTGCTGATGAATATTTTTTCTGAAAGACCTTAAATGTCGGTCGTAGCTATTTTTTTTCAACAGTTCAATCATTAGCTCCTGGTAAATGGGGGCAACGGTACGTCCCAGTGAAAATCGTGACATTTCAACCTTGGCATAAAATCTGCCTGTATTCAGCCAGCCTAACCGGATTCCGGGGCTCAGGGTTTTTGAAAATGAAGAGACAGTCATCACGAAACCCTTTTTGTCAAAGGATTTTATACAGCGTGGTCTCGTATCAGAAAAAAAAATATCTCCATAGATATCATTTTCTATAACCGGAATTCTAAGATCTCCCGCAAGGTCGGCCAAGGCTTCTTTGACCTCATCCGACATCAAAGTTCCCGTGGGGTTATGAAAGTTTGCCGTTACAACCAGACATCTTATATAATGAACTTCACAGAGTTTCCGAAAAGATTCAAGATCAAAGCCTCTGCTGAAATGAACCGGAATTTCAATAACCTTACATTTCAGGCTGGTAATAACTTCGAGCACAGAAAAAACACAAGGGCTCTCAACGGCAATACAATCACCTTCTTTAACGACCGCATGTAAGGCAATAAATAAGGACTGCAGGGCACCGTCTGTAATAATCAGTTCATCCCGGCTCATAGGTGTACCATAGCCGGTCATACGTTCTGCAATTAAATGACGGAGTTCCTCTGAGCCGGCAACCGGATAATACCGCAGAAGTGAGGCACCTTTTTTCCGGATTACCTGCTGCATAGTTTTGAGGATAAGCTTTTGAGGAATGAGGGGATCTCCCGGCGCCGTATTATTAAATGAAGAAAAAGCTGAAGGTTTATTTCTTGCTGAAGTCAATATCATATTTTCAGTGAACACCGGATCTTTGACAATCGCAGTACGCTGATCAGAAGGTAACATCCTATCATTTCTATAGGCCACGAAATAGCCGGAACGCGGGCTGCTGTGAACCCATCCTTTCATGATAAGATATTCATATCCGCTCTGAACTGAAGTTCTACTCAATCCGTACTTTTCTTTCATCTCCCGAACAGATGGCAGGCGGTCACCATATTTCAAAATCCCGCTTTTAATTTGTTTTTCAATCACCGAAGTGAATATTTCATATCTGTATTGCTGCATGGCTTACTGGCTGTATTCTCCAAATGTACAAAATACAAATCTGTACTGATTAATATTTTCAAACTGTACCGTTATTTAATCACTGAATCGGCTTAGCTTTGAAAAAAAAATTCATGGAAATCATCTCAAAATTTACGGTAGGTTCAGATCAAGGTGTTAATGATTATTTTGCAGTGGAAGAACCTTCCTTTATCGCCCTTCATCAGGAATTCGCCACAGCAGAAGTTCTTGAGCGGTATATGGAAGACCATTTTGATCACCGCCAGAAAATTAACGACTTAAACGATCTTTCCACTCAGCTTATTATCGCTTATGAAAACGAAAAGCCTTTGGGTTACAGCATCCTGAAAAGTGGCTCTGTACATCCTTTACATCCCGAAAAGAGGGCAACACAGATCTCTTTTGCCGTTCTTCCGGAATACCGTTCCTCTGAAGTAGCGGAGTCCCTTTTAAAAAAGACCATTCAGGCTTCTTCTTTTACAGATATGATATGGATTAACATTTTAAAACATGATCCTCTGGTTGCTTTTTTTGAAAAGTCAGGTTTTGAGATACTACAGGACACGACAGCTGAACCTTTCTCGCTCCCATGTTACCTCATGTCTTTTGTAAAAATAAAATAGCAAAGAAAACATTTTCAATACTACTGACAGACTGTTGTCCTGATACCGGATTACCTTTGTTCTGTTAAAAATTTTTAAAATGACTATTGTATCCACAAGAATTATTACGACTAAGGTCGATACCCTGATCGTCTTTTACGAAAAAATTACAGGTTTTAAGGCTACTCGATATACACCGGATTTTGCAGAGCTTCAAACCGCGAACAGCTCCATTGCGATCGGGAGCACTGCAACCCTAGCACTTTTTGGTGGAGATCATATTGCGCGGGCCGCCTCTAACCAAAGTACAATTACTGAGTTTTTGGTCCATGATGTAGATCTGGAATTTAAGAGGCTGAAAGATTATCTTTCAAGTTCCGTGGTTCAGGAACCTACGGTTATGCCATGGGGGAATAAATCAATGCTTTTCAGAGATCCCGATGGAAATCTTATTAATTTCTTTACTCCTGTTTCAAAAGAAGCGGTTGAAAAGTTTAGTGCCAAAATGAACGAAAATTAACAGCCTTGATAAAAACGGGTATACTCCTTATAAGCTCTGTGACCGAATGGTTTCACGGGGCTTTTTATTACTCCCCAATGAGTCCTAACCTGAGTTAGATTAAAATAAATGATTTAAAACAGTGATTTCAAGACCATTAACACACGCCAATAGCGTAACTTCAGCCCAATGATAAAATCCCAAATCAAATAGGGGCTTTGGTACAAATTGAATATAAATTTCGGCTAAGGCCTCTAGGAATCTCATCTTTTTTAGACGGGCTGAAGCCCGTCCCTATTGATCTGGTAAAATATTTTATGGATCGAACTCAGGTTAGTGGTATTTTGTTTCAATGGATTAAGTTTAGTGGAAGTATGTGTGTCAAAAGAGGCTGTCAGGAAATCATGATTCTTAATCCGGAGTTTCTTTTTACAGTGTCATAAATAAACCGCTTCCCTCTTATCAACCGGAAAAAACATTCTGCTTCCAGCACTTTACCCCCAACCCATTCAACGTATAGTGATACCGCTTAATAAACAATAATAGAAGTCATTTAAACTTTTTTGTGCTATAAAACTTTCTTAGTGCAATGACCATAAATGCTAAATAATTAAAAGATTTCCAACTAGATACAGTAGTATCAAACCTATTGAGCAATGATCTAAAGCTGTCTAACCAAGCATTTGTTCTTTCTATAGTATATCTTTGATGGTATAAAAGCTCATCAAAATAAATCTCGTCTGTATCTGCGCCATTACGCTTATTGAAAGCAATATTAGCTATAATATCTTTATTTTCACAATGCTTTCTGAAGTTTTGAGCATCAAATCCTGCGTCAGCATTCATAAATAATTCCTGTACAGCAATATCTGCCTTTTCTAATGTTTAAGTGATTTGATCAAAATAAATTTCAATATGATACAGATCATTATGATTTCCTGCAATAGGGGCTGACATGGCTAAAGAAAGTCCCTCTCTATCCGTAAAATAAAGCGAAGTACTGGTCTTTCTATTTTTTCGCCCTTGATAAGCGAGCTCTTCTCCTCCCCGTAATGCCGATGTATGACTCCCGTCTAAATCTGCACTGGATAAATCTAATTTCGATTTATTTTTTGATAATAGCTGTATCCAGCAATCTTGCCAAATATTTTTTACACACCATTTACGAAAATGACAGAAAACACTTTGATAGCTCAAAACAGTCTCTTCAAAAAGACTTTTTACAGGTAAATAAGCCCATTGGACAACTGTTTTCAGTTTGTATAATATGCAATCAAGTACAAAAGTTGGGGGCCAGGCAAAAAAGTTTAGATCATGTAAGATGAAATTTTTTGCTCTCGCAGATTTTGCAAATGAAGCGGATTCTTTTCCTTACACTTTACATATTGAACACGAAGCCCCACCAAGTTTTTTGACAACTCCCGTTTTAAGTCTCACCAGGCCGTTCTATTGATAAAAAACCTGAAGGAAAGGTGATGCAAAGAAAATCAACGATATCATCTGTGGAAAATCTTTGATTTTTCACTGACGTGTTCTGAATCTGTGATCTGCGGGGAATAAAATTCGTGCATTCGTGGCGATAATATGCAGCCCTCAATTTTATCTTTGATAAAATCCTTGCGACTTAAAAACATAGAGTATTAAAAAATATCTTTGCGTCCTTGCGAACAACCAACAAAGACAGCAGCATCTGTGAAAATCTCTGCAATCTGCGGGAAATAAAAATATTCGTGCATTTGTAGCTAAAAATACATCTAAACAATTTCTCCCCAAGTTTTGAAACGGATCCATAATATGCAATTTACGATTTCAGCAAGAGGGGGCTTTGGGAAAAAATCCTCGTTTTGGCTTGGGAAGATTAAGTACTACTTCATTTTCTATTATATCTTTGTCTAGTACTTGGTACAACATCGGCTTGATTTGTTTTTTATGTTTCGCAACACAAAAATAAAGAAGCCGTTTTATATTAAAAGTTTAAATGACTTCATATACTTAAATCACAAAATCTATTAAAAAAGTTAAAAATTTCCTATAAAAAATGGATAAAACACATTTTTTTTCATAAAAATCCTTATCTTAGCGCCGAAAACTAACAGAATACCATGAAACGACTTAAGATGAGTTCTGATATTTTTTGTTCAAACAAGAAAATCGTCCCGCTATTTTATGCTGTGAACTCTTCCGTGCGGCATATGCTATTCCAATTATTAAATCAAAAAATTTGACAGAACGATAAAACAACACGCAAAACAGCTGTATTTTTATCACTGCAATGAGATTTATTAATTGTTAATTTATTGAAAAAGTTGGAGATCATGGAAACTGTCGTTTGTAAACCATTGAAATTATTTTTAAAAATCAATAAAGTTATGAACAAAACGTATTTTGTATTCGTTGGATTACTTACTTCCGCCGCTTTGACAGCTCAAGTAGGGATTAATACACCCAATCCTCAAGCCACTCTTCACGTGAAAGAATCAGGCGTATCTACTAAAGTCGACGGGGTTATCCCGCCAAGATTGACAGGTGATGAACTGAAAGCAAAAGATCAGGTGTATACAAATAATCAGCTGGCTACTCTGGTTTATATTACATCAGGCGTTACCTCCGCTGCAGAAGGTAAGACTGCAGATATCAAGTCTCCGGGGTATTACTATTTTGAACCCTCACTGGATACTAATGGGAAATGGGTGAAAGTACAGACAAGTCTGGACAGTCCTATACGTTTTTTTTATATGCCTTCGATCGTATTCAATACTTCCGCCACGGGGACAGGTTTGAAAAGAAATCTTTATGCGGAATACAGGGCTCAGTTTACCAATAAAAAATTTGTCAGCAATTCTACCACAGGAGGTAGCATCGGGACGGAGCCCAGAACGACTTTTGTAAAAAGCACCAACGCTCCCGAAACCATTACCGTGATTCCGAATGCCAACCAGCTGTATTACTATGTAACGGATTATGACACGACCTCAATGGCTAATTTAAGTATTGATGAAAATGGTATTCTTACCTACGATGTTATCGGCAACGGAACCGATTATTCTTTTGTGAACATTGTTTTTGTGATGAAGTAACGGATGCAACATAAGAATATGAGAAATACAATAAAAAGAGGACTTCTTCTCTTCACCTGTCTGTTTTCGGCCAATGCGCTATTTAGCCAGACAACAGCGGTTAAGATACGTCCCAACACCTCGTCAGGACCTAATGTAACGGCTCCCGGCAATGCCAATGATACGGATGTAAACACCTTTGCACAGGTCAACAGTTACGGAGGTACAGCGCTTGGACTGTTGGGTTATTCAGGAACTTTAACAATGGGATACAGCAACAGCAGTGATTATATACCTGCCAATTCCAAGTTTTATTTAAAAGTAAATTCCAATGAAACCGGACTTCTTGACGCACTACTTGGAGGAAGTTTGGGAAATCTGCTCAAAGGAGTACTGGGTGTTGTTATCGGGGGCGAACACGTGACTTCTTTCACGCTGAAAAACGAGGCCGGAGGTAATGTAATCGCTGTATCCACGACAAACTCAAATGTCAATCAGGATAAAATTACCATTGCTAAAGATGCATCCCAGAATTATTATGCCGTCTTCTATCCTAAGCAGGCTGTGAAAACCATTGAAGTAAATGACAAAACTACTTTTTCACTCTTGTTCGGAGGGGTTAATAATTTCAAAGTTTATGATTCTTATTATTTTAAAGATAATCTATCAGACTGCAATGTTTCTCTGCTTACCTCCTATACTGCAGCAGGAGGACTTTTGAGTCTTATCAATTCTGAGCCGGTTTCCAATTCTCACTTGGCCATAGACAATGATCTCACCACCTATTCAAGGATTGGAATAACTTCACTGCTGAATTTAAATGCTTCAGGTACGGTGGAACAGCTTTTCCACTTACCCAAAGCTTCACAGGAAAAAGCAGTACGGTTTAAGCTACGCATGCCTTCAGGTCTTTTAAAGCTGGATGTGGCCAGCCAGTCTTCCATTGTTTTTTATAAAGACGGAGCAGAAGTTTCATCAGTGAAGCTGGACTCCAGTGTTCTGGGTCTTGATCTTCTTGGGCTTTTGAATCAGAACAATGCAGATTTCAGTTTTCTTGCTGCCCCAAGGGATGCCAACGGAAAAATACTCCCTTTTGACAAGGTGGGCATCCGTATTTTCAAACCTCTTTCTGTTAATCTGGTCAATGCGGAGGACATCAGGGTATATGATGTAGCCTTTGTGGACGACGCTCCTGATCAGAGAAAGGTATGCTCTCTGGAGTTTTTAAACAATAACATCAGAACAAGAAAATTTGACATTACACAGTTGATCCCGAATTATAATGCTGCATCTGACGGATATATTATCGTAGACAGCAACCAGAAGGAAATTCCATTCAAAACAGCCGCTGAAAAGCAAGCTAACAGATGGCAGCCGCTTGGCACCTATTATATAAAAGGAATCAGCGACCCCAATTATTGTTCCGGAGAATACATTGCATTTATGGCTGTGGAAGATAAGCAGTATCAGATCACCGGAGCAGCAAGCATAAGCATGCCTCTGGATGCTAATTTTGATGGCATTGCAGATGCATCCACTGTATTCAGTGCCTCTCATTATCTGAGCCAGCTACCGGGAAGTACCGCAGTAAGGATTTATGACGAGCTGACCAATCTTGACGTAACCGGACAGACCGTTCATTTTCCCAAAATAGGGACCTATAATTATTACGCCAAAGCAGTAAATTCTGCAGGAAACTGTGACATTGTCAAGAGAATTACGGTATACGTATATGATAAACAAGAATGTGAGTACCGATACGTTCAGCGTATGGCTAACCTGAAAAGTGCCGGTGCTGTCTTAACCGGAGGAAGTACCAATACGGAAAAAGCAATAGATAATGATCTATCTACCTACGGAACAATTTTTAATGCTCTTTCTCTGGCAGGAATAGGAAATTCATGGCTTGATCTCGGCTTTGCGGGAGCTTTAACAAGTCCGATTCCGGCCGGGACTCCCATGACGATTAAATTAGGTCAGGATTACGGGGTTTTACAGCTGCTTGGAGGCATTACCCTTCAGACGCTTGATAAAAACGGAACCCCCGTGGGTCCGGTACGATCTATCGGCGAACTCGATCTTCTGAATTTATTGGTAGGAAGCAATACCATCGATGTTTCATTTATCCCTAGAGACGCTTCAGGAAATGCGATCGAATATGGTGGGGTAAGAGTATTAATAGGAAGTGTTTTAGGGCTTTTTAACTCTGCAAGGATATATGGAATGTATATCGATGACAGAATTCCTCTGACACAGGCACAGGCTTGTGAGGCCAATCTTTCAGTGAGTAGTGCTGAAATTCCAGGAAACGCAAGCGCACCAGTTCTTCTGAATCATTCGGCCAAAGATGTGCTTTACGGAGTTCAGGATGCGGGACTCGGTGTTGCCACTTCTCTTTCAGGTGTTTTATACCCTTATTTGGCAGCAGATGCCGTTAATAACAGTTCCTCCCCTCTACACGGAACGCCGAATTATGACACCGCAGCTATCTTTAATACCTCCGTAAGCGTACTGAATAAGCAGGTGCTGACCGTTAAGTTTAAAGATGTGGCAAGACCCGGAGATAAAGTGAGAATTGTCATGAGTTCGGAAGGAATCTCCATTCTTGATGTTAATGTATTGGGAGGATTCACCATTCAGCGATATTTGGGAAATGTACCTGTAGGGGACGAAATCCGCGCTTCAGACTCGCAGATCATTAAGCTGGATCTGCTTAAACTCATCGCCAATCAGGCAGCTCAGAAGACAGCAGTAATACTCGATGGAATCGGAGCAACATTTGACCGCGTGGAATTGCGTCTTAACAATGTGGTTTCTGCCAATCTGCTGGGTAATAAAACCTATGTCTATGATGTTTCTGTAATCCCTTATTTCGATGTGGTACAGGATGAGCAATCGCTGTGTCTGTCATCTCCCCTTTCTGTGAATGTACTTGAACCATGCACGGCTTATCACCTTTCATTCGCTTATGCAGAAAAAGATGCCGCCGGAAATATCACCGCGTGGAAAGATATCCCGGGGTCTGCGATACAGACTGCCACAGGAAGTGCTGTGCAAGACTTTATCAATTTTAAGTTGACCAAAATGTACAAACAGTACAGTACGGTAAATAATTTATATTTAAAGACCGAGGTCTACAGAGGCAACTGTATGGCCGGAGAAACTCAGTATATCCCCGTAAACATTAACGGATGTCAATCCATTGTCAATCCTCTGATCAGAAGTATGGCAAGATAAAGAATGTACAGGATATGTAAAAGACTGCCTCCAGGAGGCAGTCTATTTTTATTGTATTCAGAAAAGATCCGTTTAATTTTAATTCAACTGATAATTGGCAATTACCAGACTCAGAATGAAGTGAACATATTCCTGCTCCACATCCTTTCTGTTCATCAGTTTATTTTTAAACTCATAGGATTTAAAAGTCTTAGCTAATCTCTGATAGACTTCAAAGTCGTCCCCTTTAATTTTTACCCTTACATTACCATCCCTTTTTTCAATAAGATCATCACCTAGAGTTCTTACCTTAAACAAAACTTCACACAAAATAGGATTCTTTCTCATATCTCCCGTGTATCTCTCAATCACGTTCACTTTGAAAGCATCGAACAAAATATTGTTAAAAACTATCTTAGAGTTAGGCTCCTGCGTGTTGAGCTCGAGCTTATAATTCATTTACTTAAAATTTTGGTAAATATAAGACTTATTATGCCAAATATCACGGTAAATTTACAGATTGTTATATGATTAATGCTCTTCCGTTAATCAATTCATAGAAAAACAACCTCTTAGGCTCCTTTTTTTATCACATTAACAGTGCTTTCATCATTAATAAGCCCATTAAAAAAGTATAGCAGAGACTGATATTGGGTGGCCATCATCCCTGTAAGAAAACTGGTCCAGATAACCACCTTATCATAAGCAGTACAGCATTTCTCTTTCTGATCCTGTTTTCTGAATTTCACACCCGGATGATCAATAATTCTGAATTTTATTACAAATATTATTTGAAGCTATTTTATTAAAAATGAACCGGATATGCAGAGAAGCATGATTTTTTTTCACCATTTATTTTTTTACTAATTTTCATTTGCGTAATTTTATACTCCGTATAATAGAATTCATATAAAAGTAAGTAAAATGGAAAGATATAATTACGGAATGGTAGGTCTGGGCGTAATGGGAAGAAATCTTCTTTACAACATTGCCGACCATGGTTTTTCAGTCGCAGGATTTGATCTTGATGAGGGAAAAGTAAAAGAACTTGGAGACGAAGCTGCTCCGGAAATGAAAGTACAGGGCACAGGTTCTTTAGAAAATTTTGTATCAGTCCTGGAGACACCGAGAAAGATTATTTTAATGGTTCCTGCCGGAAAACCTGTGGATTCCGTTCTTGAGAACCTTACCCCTCTTTTAAGCGAGGGAGATATCGTAATCGACGCAGGAAATTCTTATTTTAAAGATACCGAAAGACGTATTGCTGATCTGGCTTCAAAAAACCTGCACTTTATGGGAATGGGAGTTTCCGGAGGTGAAAGCGGAGCAAGAAGAGGCCCGAGTATTATGCCTGGTGGAGACCAGGAAGCATTCAACCTTCTTAAGCCAATGCTGGAATCTATTGCTGCAAAAGTTGACGGAGAAGCATGTACCGCCTATATGGGGAAAAGCTCTGCCGGAAATTATGTTAAAATGGTTCATAATGGTATTGAATACGCGATTATGCAGCTCATTACTGAAGCATATGATCTTCTTAAAAAAGCAGCCAATCTAAATAACGATCAGCTTTATGAGGTATTCAAAGAATGGAATAACGGAGAAATGAACTCATTCCTAATCGAAATTACCCGAGATATTTTTCAGCAAAAAGATGATCTTACAGAAGGGTATCTGGTAGACAGGATTTTAGATAAAGCAGGCGCGAAGGGTACCGGAAAATGGACTTCCGAGCAGGCGATGGAAATTGGTGTTTCTATTCCGACTATAGACATTGCGGTAACTTCAAGAATTTTATCTGCTTACAAGGAAGAACGTGTAAAAGCTTCAGAGCTGTATGGAAAAGAAGAAATCTCTACACCTGAAAACACGGAAGCTTTTATCAAGGAAGTAGGTGATGCATTGTATCTGGCAACCCTGATCAGCTATGCACAAGGTCTTGCATTACTTGTTAAGGCGTCTGAAGAATACGATTTTGATATTCCTTTAAAAGATGTTGTAAAAATCTGGAGAGGAGGATGTATCATCCGCTCTGTTCTTTTAGAGAAATTCTATTCAGCGTATATCCAAGACCCTCATTTATCCAATATTCTCCTTGATCAAGAAATTTCAGAGATCGTAAAATCAAAAATCAAATCACTGAGAAAAACAGCAGCATTTGCCGCTTCTCACGGCATCGCCAATCTGGGAATGCAGACCGCATTGGGGTACTTTGAAGCCTACACAACGGAATCTCTTCCTGTCAACTTACTACAGGCACAGCGTGATTATTTCGGTGCACATACCTATCAGAGAAATGACCGAGAAGGTGTTTTTCACACCTCGTGGCAAAACCTAAATCATTAAAATTCGGAAAAATGAGCGATAATATAGTCTTGAAGCCAACCACGATTATTATTTTTGGGGCAACAGGAGATCTGGCAAAAAGAAAACTTTTTCCGGCGTTTTATAATTTATATATCGATGGCAGAATGCCAAAAGGCTTCAACATTATAGCCCTTGGAAGGGCGGATAACAGCGATGAGTATTTTAAAAACTATATCAGAGAGAATCTTGAAAGTTTCTCCAGAAAAAAAGTAACTTCAGAGGAATGGGCAGGTTTTCAGGCTCATATCACCTATTTTCAGCACCAGTTGGATGAGGAAGACTCTTACAAAAGCCTAAGTGAGAAACTGGAAAAATTTGACACCGTCTACGGAACCAGAGGAAACCGCTTGTTTTATCTATCCATCGGTCCGAACTTTGTCTCCACAATTTCTAACCATATTAAAAATACGGCACTAGCCTCTGATCCTCAGAAAGACCGTATTATTATCGAAAAACCATTCGGCCATAATAAGCAGTCGGCCATTGAACTGAACAGCTTACTGGCTGAGACTTTTGAGGAAGAGCAGATCTACAGGATTGACCATTACTTAGGAAAAGAAACGGTACAAAATATCCTTGCCTTCAGATTTGGAAACTCCATTTTTGAACCTCTGTGGGATCGCGAGCATATAGAATCTGTTCAGATCACCGTTGCAGAGGAAGTAGGCGTTGAAACAAGAGGGAGCTTTTATGAACAGACGGGAGCACTCAGAGACATGATCCAAAACCATCTCTTGCAAATCCTTTGCATGGTAGCCATGGAGCCACCCGCGTCATTGGAATCCGGAGAAATCAGGGATCGGAAAGTGGACGTACTGAAATCTATCCGGAGAATTTCTCCCGACAAAGTAGATCATTATGCTGTAAGAGGTCAGTATGGAAAAGGAACTGTCAATAAAGTTAAAGTCAAAGGATATCGTCAGGAAGAAGGAATTGCTGCCGATTCAAATACGGAAACTTTTGCCGCAGTAAAATTCTATCTGGATAACGAGCGATGGCAGGATGTTCCTTTCTATGTTCGGACAGGGAAAAAAATGCACGAAAAACACTCGTATATTACCATCCAGTTCAAACCCCTTCCCCATTCCACTTTCTCGGAAAGTTCACAGCTACTATCCGCTAACAGGCTTATCATAAACATACAACCCCTTATGGATATCAGACTTCAGTTTATGACTAAAATGCCGGGGCTTTCACTGGATCTCAAGCCTGTCGAAATGATTTTTGATTATTTTGCATGCCAGGAAAATACTCCTGAAGCCTATGAAACCCTTTTATTGGATGCTCTTTTGGGAGATCTTACTTTATTCATGCGTTCTGATCAGGTAGAAGAAGCATGGGACGTTGTAAAAACCATACAGGAAGCCTGGGAAAGCACAAAAGATACTTCTTTTCCAAATTATGAAGCCGGAAGCTGGGGTCCCGAAGACAGCTTTACCCTTGTTGAAAGACAGGGACATAAATGGGTTTAAACAAAATAAATTAAAGAAAAATGAGTATTACTGTATTTGATGACTTAGATACACTCTATAAAAAATCAGCAGATCTATTCGTAGATCTCTCGCAAAAAGCAATTAAAAAGCAGGGGCACTTTTCGGTCGCTCTGAGCGGAGGCTCTTCGCCCAAAAACATCTTCAAGCTTTTAGCCACTGAGGCATATGCTTCCCAAATTGATTGGGCTAACGTGTATTTTTTTTGGGTAGATGAACGCTGGGTAGCTTTAAATGATGACAAGAGTAACGCCAAAATGACGATCGAAACATTGTTAGACAAAGTTCCTGTTAATAAAAGTCATATATTCCCGATGTATAAAGATGGCGTGGAACCTCAGAAATACGCTGAAGAGTATGAAGCACAAATCCGAGCTATTCTTGGTGACAACGGTATTTTTGATTTCATCCTGCTGGGAATGGGAGATGACGGGCATACTGCCTCACTCTTTCCTGGAGAGGCTGTTTTGGATGAAAAACAAAAATGGGTAGACGCTTATTATCTAAAGCCTCAGGAAATGTTCAGGATTACGTTAACAGCGCCTATTATTAACAAAGCTGAAAATATCCTGGTCATTGCTTTTGGTGAATCCAAAAAACACGCATTGAACGAAGTGCTTAACGGTGAATACAATCCGAAGCTCTATCCTTTACAATTAATAGAACGTAACGAAGGTTTCCGTTTTTTTACGGATGAAAAGGCAAAAGGTTAATCGTTACCACACTCTACCAAAAACAGCATTATCAGGATTTGATAATGCTGTTTTTTTTGATTAGGGATAAAACTTGGGGATGAATTCAGTTGTTTAAAAATTTGTATTATCAGGAACGTTGATTTTAGTTTCTGTTTTAAAATTAGCTACAAATGCACGAATTTTTTATTTCCCGCAGATCGTAAAGGTTTTCACAGATGCTGTTGTTTCTGTTGGTTTTTCACAAAGTCGCAAAGATATTTTTTAATACTTTATGTTTTTAAGGCGCAAGGATTTTATCAAAGATAAAATTGAGGGCTGCATATTGTGGCCACGAATGCACGAATTTTATTTCCCGCAGATCGCCAGATTTAGAACATTTCAGTGGAAAATAAAAGATTTTCAAAGACTTAGATGTACTTCTATGCAGTTTAACATTAATCTTAAATAACTAAAGTGTTAAAAAACTTTTGTGACTTTTGACTACGTCGAAATATCATTCATCGACTGAAAGGAGATAATCTTCGATTTGTGGTTAAATTTTAGCTACAAATGCACGAATTTTTTATTTCCCGCAGATTTTTTCAGATACCTCTGTTTCTGTTGGTTTTTCGCAAGGCCGCAAAGATCCTTTTTAATGCTTTATGTTTTTAAGGCGCAAGGATTTTATCTATGATAAAATGGAGGGGTGAACATTATCGCCACGAATGCAGGAATTTTTTATTTCCCACAGATTTTTACCACTTAACCTTCATGATCCCTCATCAATAATCGTAGAATCATCATCCCATTTCTATAAAAAAACATGGATGTGATATTGAAATAATCTACGGATGCTTGAATTTATTAACCACAGGAGTTGCATACATGGCCAAAAAACTTTCTCTCAAAGTCTGATCTGCACAACCGATACGCATATCCATTCTTCGTTCAAACACCATCTTCTCATTTTCTGTGTAATGCTCTGAATATTTGTTTGTTGAATGTAAAAGATCGTACGCAATAAAATTGGTTGGCCACAACTTATAATTCTTGATAATAGAATCATCAATAATCTGTGCGATTGCCTGTAGCTGCTTGTTCTTATTATCGATAGTTTGAGCAATTTCATCAAATTCAATATCAAGTACTTGTCCTGCATGAAGGTGAATTCGTTTTTTCTGCCCTAAAATTCCGCTTAAAATATTGGTAAAATCTTCGTCCTGACTTTTTACATATACCTCATTTCTTGATTTTGCCATCAATTGAGGCATTTTCAGAACGTCCGTAGGATCATATTCATAAGAAATCGATAACGGAACAATTTTAAGGTTTTTAAAGAAATCGGTTAATGATTGATTTTCAGAAGCCATCGCCAACATTTTCAGAACTCCCTGCTGAGTAACATCATTTCCGTCTTTTGTACGGCCCTCACGTTGGGCAATCCATACCGAACGATTGTCGTTTTTCAATAAACTGTAAATATATTGAGACATTACTTTTGAACTTTCCAGCTGCTCACGGATGGATAATCCTCTTTGAACTAAAAAATTACGGTTCAGTTTTGCTAAAATATGCAGAAATTTCTTTTTAACAAGATTATCACCGATTGCCGAAGCCGTCATGATAAATCCGCCATCCAGTAAAACCAAATTAAGAAGCGAGGTATCCAGAACAATATCTCTGTGATTTGAAATGAACAGGTAAGCCTTATTCTTACTCAATTCATCAAATCCCGAGGTCGTTAACCCATCAGAACTCTGTTTTAAAATCTGACGAATTGTGTTCGCAATACATTCATGCTGAAAATCACTGATTGAATTGATATTTTTAAACTTATCATTCCAAAGTTCTTCATTATAATCTGGAAAAGTAAAATGCATCAGTGCTTTCATCATCGGATGCTTGATAATACTTAGCAAAGCATTATTTACTTCATCATCATTAAAAAACCTTATCTCATCAAACTTAGGCATTTTTTAAAATATAAATTACGGTATAAATAAAAAAAAGCTTACTAATTTTTAGTAAGCTTTCTCTGCGGAGAGTGAGGGATTCGAACCCCCGGACCTGTTACAGTCAACAGTTTTCAAGACTGCCGCAATCGACCACTCTGCCAACTCTCCTTAAACTCCGACAGTATCGTTGTTTTCAGTGGTGCAAATATAGGACGTTTTTAATTATCTCCAAAATATTTGACATGAAAATTTCAACAAAAATTAATAATCAACTAGAAATCAGAGAAATTATTTTTTCAAAAAGGGGAATATTGATAATATTCATTGTATTTTTAAGAAATTCAAAAACAAAAAAATATGAAAAATTTCCTGAACCAATTTGCCGATGTCCTGTTGATGGAAGCATTATCAAGTAAGCAGACTCAATTATTATATGCTTTTACAACAATTTCTGTGTCTACTGCTTTCGTTTTCCTGGCAGGTAAAAGTTTGGGAAAGTTCCTTTATTATGTATTGTATTCGTAAAAGATGGAAAGTGCATTCATGATAATCCTGTTATCATAGTATCCATTACACGAAAGAAAAAGCGCATCCCAACAGATGCGCTTCATATGTAAAAAATGTTTTCTCACTATTTTAATGTAATTCTGCCAGGTATTTTTCAGCATCCATTGCAGCCATACATCCGCTTCCGGCTGCTGTAATCGCTTGTCTGTAGATGTGATCCTGAACGTCGCCCGCTGCAAAAACTCCCGGAAGATTTGTTCTTGAAGATCCTTTTTCGGTATCTATATATCCGTTTTCATCCAGATCGATCTGACCTTTGAAAATATCTGTATTTGGTTTGTGACCGATGGCGATAAATATTCCGTGGACATCAACAGTGGATTTTTCCTGAGTCTGGTTATTGATAACAACCGCTCTTTCTACCAAATTATTTTCACCTTCGATACCAATTAATTCATGGTGAAACTTTACTTCGATGTTTGGTGTATTCTGAACTCTGTGAATCATTGCCTTAGATGCGCGGAATTCGTCTTTTCTCACTAACATCGTTACTTTGTTCACCAATTTTGCAAGGTAAGTAGCCTCTTCTGCTGCTGTATCACCAGCTCCAACCACCACAACATCTTTTCCTCTGTAGAAGAAACCGTCGCACGTTGCACATGCAGAAACTCCTCCTCCATTGTATTTTTTTTCGTCATCAAGACCTAAATACTTTGCCGTAGCTCCCGTAGAAATAATCACTGTTTTAGCGAAAATTTCTTTGTTTCCTGCGTACAATTTGTGAACCCCTCCCACTTCCGTAGAAAACTCAACCTTGGTGATCATTTCATAATGCACTTTGGTGTCGAATCTTTCTGCTTGCTTCTGCAAATCCATCATCATTTCAGGACCTGTAATTCCCGCCGGATATCCAGGGAAGTTATCTACTTCCGTAGTTGTTGTTAATTGCCCGCCCGGCTCCAAACCTGTATACAATTCAGGTTTCAAGTCTGCTCTTGCCGCATAAATAGCTGCTGTAAAACCAGAAGGCCCAGATCCAACGATCACACAATCTAAAATGTTTTGCTCCATAATTTGCTTTTCAAAAGATTTAAAATTTACGTCTGCTAAGTTCGTAATTTTTAATATTTATTTAAACTTATTTTAATGATAGTTGTCAATATCTAATATGTCGAATTTCAATGGTTGATAGTTGATTGTTTTTGGTTGATAGCTTTTAACTCCATCAACTAACAACTATAAACCATCAACTAAATCACACTTTCATCTTAATTTTATCGACATTGATGATTTTGTAAACCAATTCTTTAATCAGTTCCGCTTCGCTCATGTTGACAGCACCTAATCCTTTTCCTTTCATATCAAATTCTCTTAAAATAGAGATCACTCTTGTGGCATGTTTTAAAGGATATAATCTTGCGGATTCCGCGTAATCTTTAAGAAAATAAGGGTGAACACCCATTTGAGAGGCAATAGTCGGCTGAGGCTGCCCCGCCATCGTATGATAGATAATAACATTGGAAAAATAATTATACAAACTCGCCAACATCATTACAAAAGGATTGTTTTTAGGATTTTTACCCATAAAATGAGCAATTTTAAATGCCGCGTTGGCATTTTTTGTTCCTAAAGCTTTCTGTAATTCGAAAACGTTGTATTCTTTGCTGATACCGATATGGTCTTCGATAATTTTTCCGTCTAAAACCTCTCCCGGTTTCAGGATGATTTTTAATTTATTCAACTCATTTGCGATTCTTGAAAGGTCATTTCCAAGATATTCTGCCAGTAAATGAGAAATGTTGGGGGCTGTTTTTATCCCAAGTGAAATACATTCGTCGGAAATCCATTTTGGAAGATTATTTTCCTTTATCGATTCGCTTAAAAATAAGGCATTGATTTTATCTAAAGATTTCGCAACCTTTTTTCGGCTGTCTAATTTCTTGTGTTTGTGTGCGAAAACCAAAACCGTCGACGGAACCGGATTTTCAACATACGTTTCCAAGGCTTTAGTTTCGGGTTCATTTAGCTTTAAATCCTGAGCTTCTTTTACAATGATTACCTGCTTATCGCCCATCATCGGAAACTGTCGCGCCAAAGAAAGAATTTCCTGATACGTTGTGTCTTTTCCGTAAACTACTGTTTGGTTAAAAGCTTTTTCGTCTTCGGTTAAAAAGTCATGTTCAAGGGCTTTTACCGCAAGATCTATAAAGTGAGGTTCTTCTCCGTGGAAAAAATAAATAGGTAAAACTTCTTTATTTTTAATATTTTTGAGGATTAAATCTAATTCTTTCATCTTATAAATGGAACTTCCAAAACTGAATTTTCAGGAAACTTTTGATTTTAAATTCAAGAAAGACAAAGATAAGTTTTTTATTTATGACTTGGTTCGTAAAACTTACCTTTTGCTCACTCCCGAAGAATGGGTGCGCCAACATTGGGTGCATTATTATCTGACGGTAAAATCCTACTCTACTTCGGCTTTAATTACTGAAAAAAAGATCGTTCTCAACGGTTTAACGAAGAGGATTGACCTTTTAGTTACTGAAAAAACAGAACCTATTATTTTAATTGAATGTAAGGCTCCGCAGATTAAATTAACGGAGAAAACTTTTGAGCAAACAGCAAGATATAACTCAATAATCGGTGCAAAAGAAATTATTCTGACGAATGGTTTACAGCATATTAATGCGTATTATGAAAATGAGCAGTATCAGTTTTATAAAAAATAAATCAGCTTTTATCCTTTCCAATTATATTTTCGCGATGTTGTAACCCCCAATCGAGCATTACATCCAATACTTTTCTGAATTCGTATCCAGAAGCGGTTAGTTCATATTCTACCGTAACCGGAATTGTATTATAGACTGATCTTGTTATAATTCCGTTGGCTTCCTAATCTCTCAGCTCTTTAGAAAGCATTCTGGGTGTGATTTTAGGAATATCTTTTTCTATTTCTCCAAAGCGTTTCTTTCCAAAAAACAAGGATGAAATAATGGCGGCTTTCCATTTTCCATTAATTACGTTAATCGTATCATTTACGGCTAATATATACGTTGACGAACATTCTTTCCAATTTTCAAGCTCAGAAATCTTTCCCATAACTATTTGATTTATTAAATACTATCATTCGGTATACTACTATACAAAAGTATATTGCTATTTATTCTATATCAAATGTAATATAAATTTGTATCATAAAATTTTAAAATAAATAAAAATGTCAAAAAAAGTATTGTATATTATTTCAAGCACAAGAGGCAACGAATCGTTTACCAATATATTAGGAAATGCTGTTATCGAAAAAATCAGAGAAAATGACGATGATATTATCGTCGAAATTCTTGATCTTTCGAATGAAAACTTTCCACATTTAACCCAGGAACACATCAATTCTTTCTTTACACCACCTGAACATAGAACTCCTGAATTAAATCAAATAATTAAAAAATCAGATGAAGCAGTTGTCCAAATACAGGATGCTGATTATATAGTTATTGGAGTTCCCATGTATAATTTCGGAATAACTTCTAGCCTGAAAGCTTACTTTGATCATATTGCCCGAGCCAAAGTTACTTTTCGATATACAGAGAATGGTTCGGAAGGTCTTCTAAATAATAAAAAAGCCTTTATTGCAGCGAGCACAGCGGGAGTTTTCAGTTCCGGAATCAATCAGTCTTACGATTTTGCCATTCCCTATGTGAAACATTTTCTTTCGTTTATCGGGATTACAGATGTTACTGTTTTTCGTGCGGAAGGAACAGCTATTCCGGGATTGCAGGAACTTGCTCTGAATAAAGCAATCAATGAAATATCAGAATATCAATATGCTGGTGCTATTTTGTAGTTTTTAGTCACTTAATAACAATTTATTAATCCTTTTTCTGAGTTATTTTATTAATTTAGATGAAGGATTTTTAATTATTACACTTTCTAATATGCTTTTGTCATTCTAAACAATCTAAACAATACTCTTAATAAGACTCGAGATTAGTTCCCTACCAGCTGACAGACAGGCTATTGAATTCATGTAAAATATTGAAAATCTGACAAAATCCCTAGCCCCGATTGCAATGAAAATCCTTTTTTGAAAAAAAAGATTGCAATGAAAAGCGGGAAATAGCTTTAAAGAAAAAATTTAATTTAAAATTATGATACGTTCAATATTATTCGCGGCATTTTTAATGAGTTCGGGAACTATTTTTAGTCAAAATCTTAAAACGGTTTCTTATCAGGATGGTTCACAAAAACTGAATGGTTTGGTAACTTCGAATGCAGGAAAAAAACTTCCGGGAGTTTTGATTTTACCAGCTTGGAAAGGAATTGATGATGAAGCAAAAAATGCGGCTTTAGAACTGGAAAAACAAGGTTATGTAGCTTTTATTGCCGATATTTATGGTGAGGGGAATATCCCAACCAATATGGATACTGCGGCGAAAAACTCAGGATTCTACAAAAAAAATTACGAAGCTTACCAAAAGAGAATTACGCTGGCGCTCGATCAATTGAAGAAAAACGGTGCCGTTGCTGATAAAATTGCAGTAATCGGCTATTGCTTCGGAGGAACAGGTGCTTTGGAATCTGCGCGAGGAAGCCTGCCTGTGGTGGGTGTTGTTTCGATTCACGGAAGCATTGGGAAAGATCAGTCGAGAGCAAACGGACCAATTGCTACAAAGATTTTGGTTGAAAATCCGGCAGATGACAAAAGTGTGTCGCCTGAAGATTACAATAATCTGATCAAGGAAATGAACGATGGAAATGCAGATTGGCAGATCATTACGTATGCTCATTCAAAACATACGTTTACCGATCCCAAATCACCGGATTATAATGCAGTGATGGCAAAAAGAGCCTGGAATCATACCCTTCTTTTTCTGAAAGAGGTTTTACAATAACAGCCTTTAAAAAATTTTGTATAAAGCATAAAGGCACCCTACTGAGGTGCCTTTACGCTTTTATATATTTTATGCAATCTGATTCCGGCAGAAGGAAGATCTCAAAGACATTCTCTGGTCTCTCTTCAGGAAATTTATCATTACATTAAAGTCCCGATTTTATGTTTTGAATCCGATTAAAGAGCCAGCACCCTTATATCAATCCGCCTGTTTCTCGCCCTGCACTCCTCTGTATCGTTGGCAGGACATATCGGATGTTTTGAGCCATACCCTTCTGCTTCAATTCTGTCACCGGAGATTCCAAGTTCCAGAAGTTTTAATTTTGCGGTTTGAACCCTCAAATTAGATAAAGACTGGTTGCTCGCTTCATTTCCTGTATCATCGGTATAACCGCCCAATTTGATTTTCATTTCGGGATAGGCTGTCATCATTTCTGCAAGATTGACCAGCTGCACCACTGCCCCCGTCTCCAGATCGCCGTAACCTCGTTCAAAATAAAGATTTTCGATGGTAAACCAACGATCAGGCTCCAACAGAGACCGATCTTTTTTCTTCACCATGAGATATAATGCATACAGCTGACCAGAGTTTCCCAATACCAGAGTTTTTCCGTTATTTAACTTTATTTTCTCTTCTTTTCCGGTGTCATACATAAAATCTCCATTTTCATTAAGGTGACCTTTAGCAGACTCTCTCGGGATATGTGATGTCGCGATTCCTGCTTTCCCGCTTTTTAGGTTCACGGACATTTCAGTATTTCTTGTCAGGCTTTCAATTTTGGCCATTCTGTCGGCATTAATTTTATCCTTATGTAAGATCGCTAATGTGGGGGCTATGACCAGGGAAACAATGGACATTAATTTTATAAGAATATTCATTGAAGGTCCTGATGTATCTTTAAACGGATCTCCCACGGTATCACCTGTTACCGATGCCTTATGTGGTTCTGAACCCTTGTAGTAAGTCTCTCCGTTGATGTCTACCCCTTTTTCAAAAGATTTTTTGGCATTATCCCAGGCGCCCCCGGCATTGTTCTGGAACATCCCCATCAATACGCCGCATACGGTTGCACCGGCTAAAAATCCCCCCAGCACTTCCGGTCCGAAAATAAACCCAACCAGCAAAGGAGAAACAATAGCAATAGCTCCCGGGAGCATCATTTTTCTGATAGAGGCATCCGTAGAAATGGCGACACATTTTTCATATTCCGGCTGCGCTTTTCCTTCGAGGATTCCGGGGATTTCACGAAACTGCCTGCGAACTTCCTCCACCATGGCCATGGCTGCCTTTCCTACTGCCTTGATCGCAAGTGAAGAAAAGATAAAGGGAATCATTCCGCCAACAAAAAGTCCGGCTAAGACATCTGCCCTGTAAATATCAATACCGTCAATTCCTGCAATGCCTACAAACGCAGCAAATAACGCCAGAGCTGTTAAAGCGGCAGAAGCAATTGCAAAACCTTTTCCCGTAGCAGCCGTTGTGTTTCCCACCGCGTCCAGAATATCAGTTTTTTCACGAACTTCCTTTGGCAGCTCGCTCATTTCAGCAATACCTCCTGCATTGTCAGCAATGGGACCGAAAGCATCAATAGCAAGCTGCATGGCCGTGGTTGCCATCATTCCCGCCGCAGCAATCGCCACTCCGTATAATTCAGCACAAAGATATGAACCATAGATTCCGCCTGCCAGCACAATGATGGGAAGTAAAGTAGACTCCATTCCTACTGACAGCCCTCCGATAATATTGGTGGCATGGCCTGTAGATGACTGTCTGACGATACTTGAGACAGGTCTTTTACCCATCGCGGTATAATATTCGGTAATGATACTCATTAAAGTGCCGACCACGAGGCCGACCATAATTGCACCGAAAACGCCCATTTTCGTAAACTCATGCCCTCTCAGGATCATGGATTCGGGTAAAATATAATTAACAAGAAAATACGATGCAATGGCCGTGATGACAATACTTCCCCAGTTTCCGAGATTCAAGGCATTCTGAACGCTTGATGCTGAAGTATCATCGTTATCATTAATTCTAACCAGGAGAGTTCCTGCTATAGAAAAAACAATTCCGGTTCCGGCGATCATCATTGGTAAAAGAATAGGAGCAAAGCCACCGAATGAATCCACGGAAACCGTTTCCCGTCCCAATACCATTGTGGCTAAAACTGTCGCAACATAAGAGCCAAAAAGGTCTGCCCCCATTCCGGCAACATCGCCTACATTATCCCCTACATTATCTGCAATGGTTGCTGGATTCCGGGGATCGTCCTCAGGAATTCCGGCTTCTACTTTCCCTACGAGATCGGCACCTACATCGGCAGCTTTGGTATATATGCCACCTCCTACTCTTGCAAAAAGAGCGATAGACTCTGCCCCCAGGGAAAATCCTGTAAGAATTTCAATGGTTCTCTCCATTTCAAGAGAATTTACGCTCGCATCCGGAGCAAAAATCTGTTTAACAATTAAAAATAAAGCTCCCAAACCGAGAACTGCAAGGCCGGCTACCCCCATCCCCATCACGGAGCCTCCTGTAAAAGATACCTTAAGTGCCTTGGACAAAGATGTTCTCGCGGCTTCAGCCGTTCTTACATTAGCTTTGGTGGCGATTTTCATTCCGATAAATCCGGCCAGTGCAGAAAACAGTGCTCCGACTCCGAAAGCAATCCCGATGCTCCAATGGGAATGTTCATTGCTCATACCCATCACGGCCAGAAGAATTCCTACACAGATGACAAAGTACATCAAAACCTTGTATTCGGCCTTGAGAAAGGCCATGGCTCCGTCAGCAATATACCCGCTGATCAGTTTCATTTTTTCATTTCCGGCATTCTGCTTATTTACCCAATTACTTTGAAATAATGTGTAGAGCAGAGCAATCACCCCAAAAACAGGTACTAAAAAGAATAAGTTCATCGTTTAATATTTTTTTGGTAATAGAATATTAAATATAATGAATAATTCTTTTGGATGTTTTATATTTAACTTACAAAACACTGAAATTTAAGGTTTAAACGGTTAATCCCAAACTTTTACAACCTCATATCCGAATCGCTGAGATAAAATAATCCTGAACCCGAAGAATGAAAATAAGCTGAACTTTTTTTATTTTATGAGGTGATTTTTAATTTCGCATTTAAAGATGGGGCAATCAAGTTAAAGACAGGAAAAAAATGACCATGAGAGCATTAATATGAGAAAATGAATACTCTTTAAATAGCTTAAACTACTTTATTGGATGAAGGCTGGCATTTTCTGAAAAATAATTTCATGCTTTATGCCGAGAAAATACTGAATATTCTATTTAATTCTTAAATTTGGTCAATGCAAAAGAATTTTTATCTCATCATCATATCATTTTTCCTTGTAAGCTGTTATACCTATCAGGTTAAAAAGCAACCAGATCCTGCTAATGACAAGAATCAGGACGTTAAAAGGAATGCTGATCAGGCTTCCAATATGCCTATGCCGACGAAAGGTACACAAGCAGAAGCCCAAGCTCAAAAGGTGAATCCCCAGCTTGCCCCTGCGCCCGTTGCAGTGAATATTCAGGAGAAGCTTTCGGCTAATAAAAATGTCAGAATTGATGTTGACGGTAAAACGTATAAAGTTATTGTTGACCGTTGGGAAAGCGACAGTCTGGTGGCGCATCCCGTTCACAATCCTAAAAAAATTCTTAAGTTTCATAAAAATCAGATCAATTCGGAAAGAATTGCTGAAAAACGTTTTTCACAGCCTATTGCTGATATCATTACAGTTACAGTGTATGCCGGTATTGCCGCTCTGATCTGGGTTCTGGTAAAATAATTTTTAATAAGAAACTTGTTTAAATTTTTTACCACAAAAGAAGCAAAATATTTTTACACTTTAGTTATTTTAAGTGTAGTAGTGAAACTCAAAAAAATACGTAAGTAAATAAAATCAAAGATCTTTTCTTTTTGCAGACTTTTGAATTCCTTTAAACAAATACAATAAAGCCTTTTGTCTCTTTTGCGGTTAAATTTAAAATTAGTTTAAACAGACTTAAAGCTTATCTCATTCAAATAGGATACGAAGAAAGCAGGAACATTATATTCCTGCTCACCACGAGTCATCATTGAGACAGCTGACTCTAAATAAAAGATTAAAAAAAAATTAATTTACCTTCCAGCCACTTGATCGTTGCTGAATATCCCACATTTTACGGTAGATCCCGTTGTGTTCAAGTAATTCATGGTGTTTTCCTTTTTCTGCAATTTGACCTTCATTCAAAACCAGAATCTGATCTGCATTCTGAATGGTAGATAATTTGTGGGCGATGACCACCACTGTTTTTGATCTCACCAATTCCTGAATAGCCTTTTGAATATAAATTTCATTTTCAGGATCTAAACTGGCTGTCGCTTCATCCAGCAAAACAATAGGAGCATCCTTCAAAAGCGCTCTGGCAATGCTTATTCTCTGCTTTTGGCCTCCCGAAAGTTTACTTCCTCCTTCTCCTACTTTGGTGTGAACTCCTTCCGGCAAATCATTGATGAATTCAAGACACTGTGCCAGTTCCATGGCATTATAAATTTGTTCTGCTGAAGCTTCAGGATGACCAATTTTAACATTATTAAAAAGCGTATCATCAAACAGATATACCTCCTGAAAGACCTCACTGATGAATTTATAAAATTGACCCTGATTAATATTGCGGATATCCGTGTTACCGAAAGTGATGCTTCCCGAACTTACATCCCAGAATCTTGCGATGAGCGAAGCAATCGTTGTTTTTCCCGAACCGGAATGTCCAACCAAAGCCAACATGGACTTTTCCGGAATTGTAAAATCCAGATTCTGAACTGTGAGTTTATCCTGATATCCAAAGCTTACCTGATTAAAAGCAATGTCAAAACTTTCAGGTATTTCATCTTTTTCAGTTTCCATGGTAGGCTCTTCAAGCACATCAATAATCCGGTTCAGGCTTTCATTCATGTATCTCAGTGTTAGATAATCAACCATCACCACTTTCAATGGCGTATACAAATTATAACCCATAATCAAAAACGTAATGAGTACCGGAATGGTGATCGACTGATGAGAAAGGTAATACAACCCGAGCGCAACCATCACAATAAACCCGATTTCAAAAACAATCGATGCTGTAACAATGAAAGGTCCCGGAACGGCTTCCATACGGATACATTTTCTTCTCAGGTCTTCAAAGGATTCTTCCAGACCTTTGTGTTTTTCACCTGTCAATCCATAGGATTTTAAATGCCTGATTCCCTGAACATATTCTAAAAATTTTGCTCCAACAGTATTTCTGGCTTCAATTTGTTTTCTTCCTAAACGGCTTATGAAATAATTAGCAATCCTTAAAAATGGATAAATTAAAGGAAGGGCGAGCAACAGACATAAAGCAAGCCTCCAATCATAAATAAACAGGAAAACAGACAGCAAAACCGTTCCGAATGCGGCAGCAGCAATATTGCCGACACTGTGCCCGAAAATTCCTTCGAAACTTGCAACATCCTGCAAAACCACCGAAGCAATCTCTCCCGGATCTTTCTTTTTAAAAAAGCCTAAAGAAAATTTCTGAATATGATTTCCCAGTTTAATTCTCAGTTGTGTCGACAGATCGTAAACCCAAAGATGAGAGGCAAGCATCGTTTTGGAAGCAATAAAGAATTGTATAATCAGCATGGTAAACATTACACCGACTACCGTCCAGACTCTTGTTCTATCTGGATTTTCTGAAAATAGCTCCCAAACAACCACCAATAAAATTCCTGAAGGGGAAGCAATAAAAAGACTGTGAATAATTTCCAGAACAGCTACTTTTCGAGTTCCTTTTGGGTTGAAAGAGGTTACATATTTTAAGTTTCTGATCATTTTTATTTAGTTTAATGATTCTTCTCTTTTCAAAAGCCTTTTTCTGAACAGAAATAATAAAGAACTGAAAAATATCAGATAAGCAATATTAAAAATTGCTCCGCCTACCCATCCTGAATAAGGTAAAGGTAATATGTTTTTCAAAGGGATAATAAGCAATGTTAGCGCAAAAGGAGTAAGGATCGCCATCCATCTAGGAAGTAAAGTTTTATTTAAAACAATACAAACTGCAAAAGAAACCCAACCAATCGCCAACACACCAATGGCAGCTCCCCACGCAATATTCAGCATTTTCATAAAACCTCTTCCTGTTTTCAAAAGATATGGATGTGAAGTTGCATCAGTATGATAAACTGCTTTATAAATTTCGCCGACATAAAAGAAACCGGCGTGCCCTAAAGGAGATAAAACTGCCCCGACAAGCAAAATCCAATAGATAGCAACTGCATACCCTTTTGTTCTGTCTTTAAAAAACTGGTAAACCAACCATGTTGCGGGAAGTAATAAAGGACCTGTCAAAGCCCCTATCAATGTACCAAACATCAATCTGGCCGTTGAACCTTCCAACATTAATGTAGCAAAAGTAACATCTACCTGATCGGCATATGTTTTTGAAAAAATTGGGTAATCGGCAGGATTGGGATCAAAACCGGCAACGAAAATATCGCCAATCAGCCAACATATCGAAACGATAATCCCTGCTGCGAATGACCAATTTATCTTATTTGAATATTTCATATTTTTCTATTTAATTTTTAATTAATTCCTGATGCTAAAAACTGAGATCTTTTAAAACATTTTCGATCTTCAGTTCAGAATCATAGAATTCAACTGTTTGCAAATTATCTCCTTCAACCAATTTCAAACCTGTTTGGTCTGGCAATAATCTATTTAATAAGTTAATGTCTAATTTTTCTGTTCCGACAATAATATTTTTTACGCCTTTTATTCCGTTGGGATGATTAATTTCTTTTGGCCGCGGATTCGGAACATACGCAGACATTAAAAAAGGAAAATCAATATTATTCGGCATCAGAAGCTCCCATTTCAATTTTTGCTTATGAATATCTTTTCGTGTTGCTTTATGAAATTTAAACTTGATATTTTCATTCATAAAAAACTGTTTTTCAGTATTTAAATCATTGGCAACAGACTCTAAAGACCATTCACACCAGCCTTCCCCAACATTCTTCCATTTCTCTAATCGGTTTAAAACCGGCTGATATCCAAAAATTTTCATCATCCATTTTACATAGAAAGGAAGTCCGGAATTTTGATAAATTTCTACAAAAACTCCTTTTTCAAACCAAATCAAAGCATTGTAAGCTTTTGATTTTTCTGTTCCGTATTGCACAATGAAACCCGCATCCTGAAGCTTTTTTACAGAAGAATGAAGATCTTTCACCTGATACAGAACATGGCTCAGCTGTAGATTATTTGGCTTCAACTTCTGCATTTTCTTCATGCCTTTCCATCGCCGATTTATCTTCTGCCACACCGGATTTCCAATAAGAATAAGCGTACAATTCCTCTTGTTTCCAGTGTTTTTCTTTTCGTAAATATCTTCGGATCTCTTTTACAGAAGAAAATTCTGCAGCTACATAGCCTGAACGTGAACTTTCGGGTAAGTTCAGTTTTTTCACCGTATCTACAAGCTGACTTCCCTCTTGAGGATGCTCATTGTGAAGCCAGATAAATTCAATATCTGCTAGAGTTTCAAGATTCTGCTCGTCAATTTTACTGTCAACTTCAAGGATACAGGTTCCTTTTGCCGTTGAAGGTAAGTCTTCAAGAATCGCAGAAATCACAGGAATAGCCGTTGCATCTCCAATCAATAAATAATGGTCTGCCTTTCCGTAAAGCTCTGTTTTTCCGTCTTTCATTAAAATCCCTAAAACATCGCCTTTTTCAGCATTGATCGCCCATGCAGAGGCAGGACCTTCATCTCCATGTGCCACAAAATCGATCCAGACTTCATTCTTTTCCAAATCAATTCCTCGATGTGTGTAAGTTCTTACGATAGGACGAATTTCATCAGGCTGTGGAATCCACTGCATTTTTTCATAATCAAATTCAGGAAAATAGATTTTATTTAACCCTTTCGGCGGTATTAATATTTTATTGTTAACTCCAACCGTTGTATTTTCCAGCATAGAAACCTGTTCTCCTGTAAGAAATACTCTGATATAATGAGGTGTAATGTATTTTTTTCTACTCACCGATAATTCAACCTGAATTGTTTTAAAATTTTTCATTCCTCTAACTATTATTTTTTATCTAATCTTCTACATGACAAACTCCTTCGCTCTTGTGTGGGCCTGCCACATTCTTTGATACAGCTCGCTTTCATTAAGCAAAGTATCATGCTTCCCTTTGTTCACCAATTTTCCTTTATCAAAAACAAGAATCTGATCTGCATCGGTAATCGTGCTCAGCCGATGAGCAATCACAAAAACTGTTTTATTTTTAATTAACTTACTGAAAGCCTGTTGAATCTTATATTCATTTTCCGGATCTGCAAAAGCAGTGGCTTCATCAAGAATCAGGATCGGTGCATTTTTAAGAATGGCTCTGGCCAGCTGAAAACGCTGCTGCTCTCCTCCACTTAAATGAACACCAGAGTGACCAAAAAGAGTATCATAACCATTGGGGAGACCGATGATTAACTCATGAATCTGTGCTGCTTTTGCCGCATTTTCTATCTCTTCACGGGTTTTATCCATTCCCATCTGGATATTTTCAAACATCGTTTGCTGAAACATAAAACTGTCCTGAAAAACAAAGGAAACCATCTCCATCAATTGATCCGGCGGATAATTTCTGATATCAATTCCTCCGACTGTAATGCTCCCTTCCGTTGCATCCCAAAATCTGGCTAAGAGCTGTCCCACCGTACTTTTTCCTGCTCCCGAAGGTCCGACCAAAGCGGTAATGGACTTTTCTTTAACCTCAAAATAAATATCTTCCAGTACATGATGTTCTCCATCATAAGCGAAGCTTACATTATTAAAATTAATTCCCAGATTTTCAGGTTTCTGAAGTTCAGTTCTCTGTTCCAGATCATTCTGATACAGCAGTTCATCGATTTGTCCTACTCCACGGTTGATCACAGAAATCTGCATTCCCATATTGCTCAGGGCAAACAAAGGTTTAATATATCCTGTTCCAAGAATAAGAAACAGAAGCAATGTCGCTAAAGTGACTCCATTCTGAAAATAGAGATACAATCCGAGTGCGAGAACTGGCAGCATGGCATTGCTTATAAAACTCATGAACACGGCAAATGCTGGAGTACTTGTTTTTACCCATTCTCCCACAAAGCCATTGAAACGCTTTACCGTATTTCCGTATTTATCAAATGTTTCCGCAGACTGTCCGAAAATCTTCATCACAGGCATCGCTCTCACATATTCTACAATTCCCGCATTCATATCTTCCAAAGACTGATGATAGCTCTTCATAAGAGCCGTATTTTTTTTGCTTCCGAACATAATAGGTAGCCAAATTCCAAGAACAACCAAAGGCACAAAGCTGATCAACGCCAGACGCCAATCCTGAGAAAAAAGGAAGATAATCGTTACCACCGGCAGAGCCACTCCTTTTACAAAATCCGGAATCTGATGGGCGATGAAGTTTTCAATTCTCTCCACATCATCGGATAATATTTTCTTTAACGCTCCCGAATTTCTGTTATTAAGATATCCCATCGGCAGCTTTCCAACCTTATCAACAATAAACCTCCGCAACTCAAACAGGATATTATACGCTGCAATATGTGATAAGATTCCTGATATAAAAAACAGCAGCATACTCGCCACTGCTGCGATCATGGCGTAGATAATATACGTTTTAGCCAAAGGAAAATTGACATTCTTCTGAGTCAGTTCGCGGATAATATAGAACACCAGAACATAAGGCACCAGACTTAAAAAAGCATGAGCCACAGCCAGTAATCCTGAAAAAAATAACAATATTTTCTTTCTTCCTGCGATTTCCAGCAGCCTATAGATTCCGTTTTTCTTTTTTTTCGGGTCTTTCATTAAAATTAAATTCAGTTATTAAGAACGATTCTAAATAATCATTACCTTTGTGCAAATCTAGTAAGTTCCTATGGTACGAAGGGTACGCGAAAAGGAGTAAAAAGTCCGCGAAAAGGAAAACCTTACCGGTAAAATATAAAGCAATGACATTAAGATTGTACGATAACAATATTCAGGACATCCTTCTGGAAAAGCAATATCCGAACACCTATTTCATCCGTGACGGTGATATTCAGGAGTGTACTACTACGCTGCAACATCCTTATGGCAAAGGTTTTTACCATGAAATTTGCTTTGAAAATGTTCATATTGGCTTTGGAGATGTTTTTCTTTCGGATAACCTGTGCCTTTATTTCGAAAGCGACTATGATACGGTAGAGCTGCATTTTGCTCTCAAAGGTAAAACGACTGCCACTTCAGAAAATTTTCAGAAGAAGGTACAATTCGACAGCTACCAGCATAACATCATTTATGCCCATGAAATGCGCGGTAAAATGGAATTTGATGCCCACGACATGAACTTTCTGGAAATAAACCTGGCTCCGGATTTCTTCAAAAAGTTTCTTCCTGAAGACTCTAATCTCTTCAATACATTCAGAATGGCGATTGAAAGACAGCATTCCTGTCTCATCAATCCCGATCACAGCCGTATAAGCCTGGAAATGTACCAGCTTCTGAACGACATTATGTATTGTAACCGCAAGGGAATCTTTAAGAAAATATATCTGGAAGCTAAAATAAGTGAACTCCTTCTGTTACAGCTCGAACAGCTTTTTTATCAGGAAAACTCAAAATCATCTCTGATAAAAAAAGATGAAGAAAAAATATATGCTGTCAGAGAATTTATCACGAATAATTTAGATAAAAACCATTCTCTCATAGAACTGGCGCATCAGGTGGGAACCAATGAGTTTACGCTAAAAAAAGGATTCAAAGAGCTTTTCGGAACCACTGTCTTTAATTTTTGGAACGATGCTAAAATGGCTCAGGCAAAGAAAATGCTTATGAATGGAAACATGAATGTGAGTGAGGTTTCTGATATGGTAGGTTATAAAAATCCGCGCCATTTTTCTGCCGCCTTTAAAAGAAAATACGGAATGATTCCGAGTACGCTGAAAAAATAGTGGTTCAGCAGAACAATAAATTGACGTAAAATCATTGGTATTTATATCAATTTACTTATTTTTGGGCTCAAACTAATCCTGTTTATCGAGCATTCATCTTATGTAAGATAATTTAAAAGTATAGAATAACCATTGAATAGACTATTTTATCATTTAAAATTCAGAACCGCTCAAACCTTCAGAATTTGCAATCAAAATCCTAAAAAAAGTATTCCTATTGTCTTTATTCTGATTGCCATTATTTTTGTAAAGCTTCCTTACGAGGTACTTTATCCTATTTTGCCTTTGGCTTTAGCATTTGTTTTTCATATTTCAAGAAAAGACATTCCTTTTATTCAAAAAGTATTTTCAAAAAAATGGCCGTTGATTATTTTCATTGAATTGCTGATTATTTACTCTTTATGCTTACTGAGCAATATTAATTATAAAGTGGATCTTTATGGACTTATCGCTGCTATCGGCTTAATACCATTGATTTGTTGGAATCCGAAAGTCAATTTTGATATTGGCTTACAATGGAATTTTATCCCTGATTATTTCTTTGAATGGAAAAGCTTTGTAAGGCAATACAGCTGGCTTTTTATTGTCGGTTATCTTATTCTGCTTTGCTCGGCATATCACACCCTATCTTTGTTTTTGGGCGCGGTATTTTTAACCGATTATCTTTCTCACATCTATGAACACAATGAAAACAAGGAAATGCTGATCACTTTCTTCAGGAAAAATAGTTTTAATCAAAAATTGAGAAAAAATGCGGTACTTTTTAATATCTTACTATTACCCGTTTACATAGGATATTTAATATTCAATTATGCCGAAAGCGGATATATTCTTTTCTATATGCTTTTTGTTAATTTATATTTTTTACTGATTGTATCAAGAAAATATAAGCTTTATGATTACAAAGACAAAACCAATTCATTCAGCATCATCGTGCATTTGGAATACTCATTTTACAGCATAACCGTCATTCCGGCACTCATCATTATCAGACAAAATTTTAAACAAGCACAGGAAAACATTTCAAAATATGTTGGAGATCAGGAACATTTCAGTCAACTTTAAAGATAAGAAAGTACTAGAGCAACTCAGTTTAACTATTGAAGAAGGCTCTGTTTTAGGATTATTGGGGCAAAACGGCGCCGGAAAAACGACTTTATTTGAATCTCTTTACCAAAACGTAAAATACAACGGCGAAGTTTTATGGAAAGGAAGAAAAATAAAACGAGATGATATTTCCTACCTTGAAACCGACAACTATTTTTACCCTTACATCACAGGCAAAGAATATCTTGATTACTTCACAGGAAAAAATTCAACAATAAAGAATGAATTAACGGAAAAATTTCAGCTTCCGTTGAATAAGTTTGCGCAATATTATTCCAGTGGGATGAAAAAGAAATTGGCTCTTATTGGTCTTTTATTGCTCGATCAGCCTATCAATATTTTAGACGAACCGTTCAACGGTGTTGATTTTGAAGGTGTTCACATATTATATGAAATCATTAAAGAGCTTAAAGAAAATAAAAAGACGGTTATCATCAGTTCTCACATCATAGAAACACTTTTCAATACGTGTGACAAGATTGCAATTTTAAAAAAGGGAAAAATAACGGAAATTTATGATCAATCGGAGTTTTATCAACTGAGCGATTTTAAATTTTAATGTCAAAAAACCTATAAATCAATCTATTAAAACCTTCAGGTTATAAAAAACAAAATCCCCGACTTGCGACGGGGATAAAAACTAATAACCATGAAAACTCAAATTAAACATGAGAATCACTGCAAAGGTATAAATAATAAAATAAACCTCCGCATAAATGGGAGGTTTTAATTTAAAAATATATGTTTAAGTGAAAAAAGTGTTGCTACTCCCTATTCAAAGATTATGCCGTGAATAGGGATATTTGATAATTTTTTTAATATTTTTTTTGATATTTATTGATGTTTTATATCTAAACAATTGAATACCTGTATAAAATATATTTTTAAATTAAATGAAAAATTTTTAACGTAAAAAATTCTTTAAAAATCCAAATAAAAGTTTATGAATGTGGTATCTCGCGACAATTAGAGGAAAAAATAACTATTTATCCGATAATTGTGAGTATTTTTGAACAATAAGTACACCTAAATAATATTTGACAACCTACTCATGATTTTAATCGTTGACGATAACCATAGCAACCTTTATTCATTAAAAAAATTACTGGAATCTAAAGATTTTCAAGTTGACACAGCAGATTCGGGCGAAGAAGCCTTAGGAAAAGCTTTAAAAAACAATTATGCCTTAATTATTCTGGATGTTCAGATGCCGGATATGGACGGATTTGAGGTCGCGGAAACCCTTGCAGGATATAGCAAAACGAAAGAAGTCCCGATTATATTTTTATCGGCCGTTAATACCGAGAAGAGATTTATTACTAAAGGATATGCCTCAGGAGGAAAAGACTATGTTACCAAACCTGTCGATCCGGAAATCCTTATGTTGAAGGTAAAAACATTCTATAATCTTCAGGAACAAAGCCTGGCGATGAAAAAAAACCAGCAAAGTCTGGAACTTGAGGTGAAAGGAAGACGAGAATCTCAGGGAATTATGAAATCTCAGATCGATCATTTCCATCTGATGTTAGAATCCCTGCCACAAATTGCTTTTACCCTAAACGAAGAAGGCATTGTAGATTTTGTTAATTGTAAATGGTTTGATTATTCAACTTCAGAACAGCAATTTCCGGAAACCCATCCCGACGACCTCGACATCAAAGAAGAATTTGAGCGTTGTAAGAAAAAGGGGAAATCTCTGGAACTGGAAATCAGGATCAAAAATATAGAATCGGGAGATTACCGTTATCATCTTTTGAGAGTAACTCCGGTGCACGAAGAAAACAGTATTAAAAACTGGGTTGGAACTTTTACTGATATTGACGATCAGAAAAAAGTGGAAAAGGAAAAAGATGAATTTCTGAGCATTGCTAGCCATGAGCTTAAAACTCCTTTAACGAGTATTAAAGCTTACGTTCAGCTTTTAGACAGAAAACTAAAACTGGAAAAAGAAAGTGCTGAAGCAGGATTTATGGTTAAAGTTCATGATCAGATTGAAAAGCTTAATACTTTGATTACCGACCTTTTGGATGTTTCTAAAATTGAAAATGGAAAACTGAAGATCAACAAAAAGCCAGCGAGCCTTGAAAACGTCATCAGCAATGCTATTGAAACCATTTTGCAGACGCATGATGAAAATAAAGTAAAAATAAAGCGAGACGGCATTATTCCTGATATTTTGATTCCTTTTGATGAGATCAGAATTGAGCAGGTTCTCATTAATTTCCTTACGAATGCCATCAAATATTCTCCTCAGAACAATCAAGTTATCGTAACCACTTTTGTGGACGAAGAAGAACAGGAAGTAAAAGTAAATGTTACCGACTTCGGAATCGGAATTCCGGATTTTAAACAGGAAGCCGTTTTCAATAAATTTTACCGTGTTGAAGAGTCTTCCGTACAGTTTCAGGGAATGGGAATCGGACTTTTCATCTGCTCTGAGATCATCAAGCAGCACCACGGCCACATCGGGGTTTCCAGTATTGTTGACGAAGGTTCAACATTCTATTTCACATTACCATTAAATTAATTTTCATGCCGAAAAAAATCATACGAAATCTTCAATTTGGAGTCGGATTATCTTTGCTGATTCTTATTGCGAGTTCATTAGCTTCCTATTTGAGCATTCAAAATCAGATGAGCCATCGTGAAAGTGTCGGCAAAAGCAGACGTGCGGTAACTGCCGTGAAAGACGTTTTGGTTGCTCTTTTAGATGCCGAAACCGGAAACCGAGGCTATCAGCTTACGGGAAGAGAGAGCTTTTTGGAGCCTTACAACCGAAGCCTTGCCGAATATTCAAAAACATTTGAATATGTAAAAAGCCTGGATGTTTCAGATCCGCACCAACAAAAACTGTTGGATTTGCTTGAAAAAAATGTAGATGCTAATTTGTCTAACATGAAACTTTTCGTACAAAACCGTCGAAAAGGACAAATGATGACGCAGCAGCAAATCGTTGAAAGCAAGTCGTATATGGACAGATGCCGGCAAATCGTGAAAGATTTTTCGCAATATGAAGAAAGCCAGCTTGCTATCAAAACGAAAGAATTAAACAGATCATCAAATACAACTGTTTTATTTATTCTTTTTTCGGCGATTGCAGCAGTGGTTGTTACGGCATTTTTCTATGTTAAACTACGTGCCGACCTTATTCGTCGTGATAAATTAGAGAAAGCGCTGAAGGCAAAAGATCTTGAAATGTCAAGACGCGTAAGCGCCATTCAGCAAATTGCCAATCGTGTTGCGAATGGTGATTACAGCCAAAAAGCAGTTGACAATTCTCAGGATGATCTTGGCGATCTGGTTGAGTCTTTAAACAATATGACCGACTCGTTAAAGAAATCTTTTGATACCATCAATAAAAGCGATTGGCGCCAAAAAGGTCTTGCTATTTTAAATGAATCTTTAGTCGGAAATAAATCAGTAAAAGAAGTTTCTGAAAAATCTCTTGAACAATTAATTGCTTACGGAACCTGCATTAACGGAGCTTTATACCTTTATGATGAAGGCATTTTAAGATTAACAACAGCTTTTGGTCTGGAAGGAAATATGAAACGTTCTTTCGAACCGGGAGAAGGTATGGTTGGTCAGGCATTTATTAATGAAAAAACTCAGGTATACAACAATCTTCATGAGGATGATTTTGTTGTGACTTTTGCCAGCAGTATTATAAAAATTTACGGTATTTTGCTTCTTCCTGTTTTTGCAGATGGGCATATTATCGGTGTATTGGAGCTAGGTTCTACCTCGAATTTCGAAGATGACAGAATTGATTATTTTGTTGAATGCAGCAGAAATATCGGTAGTGCGTTGAGCGCAGCAAAAGGTCGTGAAAAAGAGCAGCAATTGTTAGAAGAAACTCAGGCTCAATCTGAAGAACTTCAGGTTCAGCATTCGGAATTGGAGAATTTAAATACTGAATTAGAGGCGCAAACTCAAAAGTTGCAGGCTTCTGAGGAAGAATTGAAAGTTCAGCAGGAAGAATTAATGCAGGCAAATTCAGAGCTTGAAGAGCGTTCGAGATTACTGGAAGAAAGAAATCATATGATTGCTGAGCGTAATAATGAGATTCAGAAAAAAGTAGAAGAATTAGCGTTAAGCACCAAATATAAGTCGGAATTCCTGGCAAATATGTCTCATGAATTGCGAACACCTTTAAATTCTATCCTTCTTCTTTCAAGATTGATGGCAGAAAATCCTGATGAAAATTTAAATGAAGATCAGATTGAATCAGCAAAAGTCATCCAAAGTTCGGGAAGTAGTTTATTGACATTAATTGATGAAATTTTAGATTTGGCTAAAATCGAATCTGGTAAAATGACTTTGGAATATCAGAATGTTGCGATTGATGAAGTAGTGAAAGACTTGAAAAATTTATTCAATCCGGTGTTTCAGGAGAAAAAGCTTCAATTCAATATCAACATTGAAGAAGACGTTAAAAAAGTAATTGAGACCGACCGTTTAAGAGTAGATCAGGTATTGAGAAACTTATTGTCGAATGCGTTGAAATTTACCACAAAAGGAAGCATTAATTTACATATTAAAAAAGATGCTAAAAAGAATGATTTCATCATTTTTTCGGTAAAAGATACAGGAATCGGAATTGCAGAAGACAAACAGAAAATTATTTTTGAAGCTTTCCAACAGGCTGATGGTTCAACGAGAAGAAAATTCGGAGGAACCGGTTTAGGATTATCGATAAGCCGCGAAATTGCAAGATTATTAGGCGGAGAACTCATCCTTACAAGTAAAGTAAATGAAGGAAGTGAATTCAGTTTAATCATTCCGATCAAAGCAGTTTCTGAAATTGAAGCAATTGAAACAGATAAAGATTTGGTAAAAACCATTCGCGAAGATGTGGAAGAAATCCAACATATGCTGGGAGATCAGGAAGTAGAAGTTTCAGAACCGATCAATATGCTTGAAATTCCTGAAAATGTGGAAGATGACCGAAATAATATCAAGAAAGACGATAAAGTTATTCTGATTATTGAAGACGATACCAATTTCGCTAAAGCCTTACTGAAATACGCTCATTTACAGAACTATAAAGCGGTGGTGGAAGTAAGAGGCGATCACGGGCTTTCTGCGGCTTTACAGTATCGCCCGCATGCGATTTTGCTTGATGTTCAACTACCTGTGAAAGACGGTTGGCAAGTGATGGATGAATTAAAATCTAATCCTGAAACCAAGCATATTCCGGTTCACATGATGTCTGTTTTGCACGTTAAGAAGGAAAGTCTGATGAAAGGAGCGATTGATTTCATCAACAAACCTGTGGCTTTGGATCAAATGACTGATGTTTTCAGAAAAATTGAAGAAGCCTTGAAAAAAGGACCACAAAAAGTATTAATTGTAGAAGAAAATGCGAAACATGCGAGCGCCCTTTCCTACTTTCTGAGCAATTTTAATATTTCTTTATCGGTAGAAAATAATGTTGAAGACAGTGTAAAAGCATTAACGACAGATCATGTAGATTGCGTAATTTTGGACATTGGAGCTTCAAAAGGAAACGAGTATCAAATCATTGAATCTATAAAGAGTAATGAAGGACTGGAAAATCTTCCGATCATCATTTTTACAGAGCATAATTTATCGAAATCTGAAGAATTGAAAATCAAGCAATACGCTGACTCTATTGTTGTTAAGACGGCACATTCTTATCAGAGAATTTTAGATGAAGTTGGTTTGTTTTTACATTTGGTTGAAGAAAAAAACAGCTCGATTGAGAATGTGAGAAATAAAGTATTAGGTTCATTAACGGAAGTTTTAAGCGGTAAAAAAATCTTAATTACTGATGATGATGTTCGTAATATTTTCTCTTTAACAAAAGCTTTAGAAAAATATAAAGTTGAAGTTGTGGTGGCCATGGACGGAAAACATGCGCTTCAACAATTAAAAGAAAATCCTGATATAGACGTCATTTTGATGGATATGATGATGCCGGAAATGGATGGCTATGAATCTATTAAGGAAATTAGAAAAATGCCAAAATATACAAGACTTCCGATCATTGCTATTACTGCAAAATCGATGATTGGTGAGCGTGAAAAATGCATCACGGCGGGTGCTTCAGATTATATCTCAAAACCTGTGGATATCGATCAGTTGTTGTCTCTGCTTAGGGTTTGGTTATATGAAAGTTAAACAGCAAAAGTTCTGATGAATAAGAAAATTTTAATTGTGGACGATGATCCACGAAATATATTTGCGTTAAAATTAACATTAAAAGCACGCGGATTTCAGATTGAAAGCTGTACGATGGCTCAGGAAGCCATTGAGGTATTGAAAAATAATAATGATTTTACGGTCGTGCTGATGGATATGATGATGCCGGAAATGGACGGCTATCAGGCGATTAAAATTATGAGTGAAACTCCATCTATCAGTCAGATTCCTGTGATTGCGGTTACCGCTCAGGCAATGCCGGAAGACCGCCAGAAATGTCTGGATGCAGGCGCGCAGGACTATGTTTCAAAACCGATAGATGTGGATATATTGATAACTGCTATCGAAAAATTACTGTAAATGCTGGAACCAAGTATCGTAAAAGACGAGGAAGTAGAATACTTGATTAAAGATGTTTATGAAATGTATGGCTACGATTTTTCCGAATACAGCCGTGCTTCTTTCAAGCGCAGGGTAAACCGTATCTGTCTGATAGACAGATTCACCAGCTTTGCAGAATTAAGATACACCATACTTAATGATCCTGAATATTTAAAACGGTTTATAGAAGAAATTACGGTTAATGTGACAGAAATGTTCCGTGATCCGCACTTTTTTAAAGCATTAAGAGAAAAAGTTTTACCGCAGTTGGGAACCTATCCTTTGATTAGAATTTGGGTGGCTGGCTGTTCTACCGGTGAAGAAGCTTATTCGATGGCGATTTTGCTGAAAGAAGCCAATCTTTATCATAAATCTTTGATCTATGGTACAGATTTGAACCCTTCTGTTTTGGAAACCGCGAGAGCCGGAGTTTTCCCTTTGCAGCAAATGAAACTGTATTCTGAAAACTATATGGCATCGGGAGGGAAAAAAGATTTTTCAGATTATTATACAGCGAATTACGATAGCGTACGATTCGATAAAGCTTTGCAGGAAAAGTTAATTTTATCGACTCATAATCTGGTTTCAGACAGTTCTTTCAACAGTTTTCAGTTGATTATCTGTCGAAATGTGTTGATCTATTTTGATCGTGATTTGCAGGAAAGAGTTTTCAATTTATTTGATAATAGTTTAGAAAATTTAGGTTTTTTAGCTTTAGGAGCGAAAGAAACACTAAGATTTTCTAAATTAGATAAAAATTACAATCAAATAGATGATCAGAAAATCTGGAAGAAAGTAGATCATAGCTAAGAATGATTACCCATGGAAACAAAAAACACAAATATAGAATTAATCATCATCGGAGGTTCGGCAGGAAGCCTGCAGGTGATCCTGGAAATGATAAAAAATTTAGATGAAAATCTTCATTTCCCGATCGTATTGGTCGTGCATCGCAAGGCGCATTCTACCAATATTTTACAGACCTTGCTTCAGCAATTTTCGGCGATGGAAGTTATTGAAATAGAAGATAAAACGGAGATTCAGAATAATAAATTATATATCACGCCTGCGGATTATCATTTGTTATTTGAAGATAAAAAAACGATGTCGCTGGATAGTTCCGAGAAGATGAATTATTCAAGACCGTCGATTGATGTCACTTTTAAATCTGCAGGAGAGATTTATGGTGAAAATATGATCGGGGTTTTGCTTTCCGGTGCCAATGCCGATGGTGTGGAAGGTTTAAGCTATATTAAAAAAAACAGCGGCAAAGTATGGATCCAGGATCCTGAAACGGCAGAAGTAGATTATATGCCGAAACATGCGATAGATGAGATTGATTATGATTTGATCATTAAACCAGGAAATCTGGCGAATTTTATCAATCAATTATAAAAAATAAAGAAACCTAACGAAGTTAAATATACCTAAAATGAGTAAAAAGAAAATTTTGATTTTTGATGATGATACAACAATTCTGGAAGTGATCACCATCATTTTTGAAGAGAATGGTTATCAGGTCGAAATTTCAGAAACTTCACATGATATTTTGGAAAAAGTGGCTCAATACCAGCCGGATGTTATTCTGATGGACAACTGGATTCCGAAAATCGGTGGCGTAGAAGCAACGAGGCTTTTGAAGAATCACGAGGAATTCAAAAACATTCCGGTGATTTATGTAACAGCAAATAACGATATCGTGGCTTTGGCACAACAGGCCCAGGCAGATGATTATGTGGCAAAACCTTTCAATCTTGAAGATTTGGAAGATATGGTTGCAAAATATCTGCAGGAAAAAGTATAAACCTACGTTTCATTACAAATAGAAAAATCCCTGCAATTGTTGTGGGGATTTTACTTTTACACGATCCTTTCCATTTCCTGAGAATCCGATTCTCTAAGATGATCGAGTCTTTCTTTTACAAAATCAATACTGCATTTCTCATTGTTCAGCTCATGGATTAATGATGATAAAAACATTTTTATTTCGGGGTTCGACTTAACTTTTTCTGTAAAAGTAGCTGCAATAATCATTTTTTTTGAAACCAGATTCTCAGCAAAAGTATATTCCCCGTTCAAATCCATATTAACTCCGAAATGATGTTTTACACTTAACGTAAAGTATCTGGTGATTAATTCTTTATTTTCTTTGATACGCTCCATCTTTGGTGCTTTATATAAATACAATAATATTTATGCCATCATTGCTTTTTTTTGAGTTAAAATTACATTTCATTAATTATTTTAACTTCTTGTACGTCTAGCTTAGTTTTAAAATTGTCTACTTTAGCGTCTTTCTAAATGTTTTACTTTTCTTTCCGTTTTAAGTTTGCATCATAATCAAACAAAAATAAACAACAATGAAAACAATTAGAAAAATCTCCGTTACCAGTGCATTATGTCTTACACTTTTCACTACACTATCCATGTCTTGCAGAGAGGAAAATGAAATAACAGTTCAGGAGATACAGGCTGAAAATCATCAAAATGCTAAGACCAGATTTATTGATGTAAAAGGTACTCCGTTCGCATATCGTATTTTGGGAAATGATGCCGGAATACCTTTGGTACTTTTACCAGGTTTGGGAGGTTCTATGGATGATTGGGACCCGGCAATTACCGATGGATTGGCGAAGAAGTACAAAGTTATCATTTTCGATAATAAAGGTGTTGCCGCTTCTAAAGGTATAACACCGAATAATATTCAATCTATGGCGAATGATGCAATAGATTTTGTGGAGGCTTTACAACTGAATAAAATCAATATTATGGGCTTTTCAATGGGAGGATTTATCGCACAAAGAGTAGTTTTAACGAAACCTTCTTTAATCAATAAAGTTATTTTAACAGGAACCGGCCCAAAAGGAGCACTAGGATTGGCAAATTTACCAAATATTATAGCAGGATCAGCAGGATTAGGCCCAGAAGAAGCTTTCTTAAAATTTAGCTTTACAAATTCTACAGAAAGCATTGTGGCAGGAAAGGCGGCGTATAACAGGATACAACTTCGTACTAATGATCGAGATCTAGTGTTAAATGATGCGACTTCTCTTTCACAATTAACAGCAGTTTTAGATTGGGCTCAGCCAAGCAGTACATCTCTCGAAGAAATTAAAGAAATAAAAAGTCCTGTTCTCATTGTTCATGGTGAAAATGATCTTCCGGTTTCAGTTCAAAATGCATATAATATGCACGATAATCTAGAGCATTCTGAATTACTTATTTTTCCGGATTCCGGTCATGCGTCCTTTTTCCAAAATCATAGCGCATTTGTGGCCAAAGCATCTGAATTTTTGAAATAAGTTTATTTTATAATTAGTCATTCCTTAAAAACCAAGTAATATTTTGATTATCAGTTTTATGCACTTATATTTCGTAAAAAATCGTTGTAAAAAATTGCAATAAATTGTATTTTTAGGATATAAAAAGTGGCAAAATGTTAGGCAAAATAAGAGAGGATTTACAGCAGAATTTATTCAAGACCAGGCTTACGGAGCTTATTAATATGGAGCATCCGGTGGTAAAATTAGCTGGGGAGATTTCCTGGGATAAAATGGAGTCAGAGTTTGAGAAATTATTTTCAGAAAACGGAAGACCTTCTATTGCTATCCGTAAAATAGCAGGAATGCTTTTGCTCAAGGAAATGTTTAAAGAAAGTGATGAAAGTGTAATAGAGAGATGGATTGAGAATGCGTATTGGCAATATTTTACCGGAGAAACCTTTTTCCAGACAGAGCAGCCTTTCGATCCGAGCAATTTTGTACACTTCAGAAAAAGAATTGGAGATAAGGGTTTGGAATTTCTTTTGGGACAAAGCGTTTCTCTCCATCCCAAAGCCAAAACAGAAGATGAAGTTCAGGTAGATACGACGGTTCAGGAGAAGAACATTACCTTTCCTACCGATGCCAAATTAGCAAAAAAAGTAATCGACAATTGTAGAAAAATAGCAGAAAAAGAGAGCGTTGTACAAAGACAAAGCTACAGAAGAGTGAGCAAACAATTATTGCGGGACGCTTTTTTTGGACATCATCCCAGAAGACAGAAGAAGGCAAAAATGGCGAGGAAAAAGCTCAGGACGATTGGTAAAAGAGTTCTTCGGGAATTGGAAAGAAAACTTCCTAAAGATGTTTTGAAAGGCTACGAAGACGTTTTTAAAATTTACCTTAAAGCACTCACCCAAGAACGTACCACGAAAGATAAAATTTACAGTCTTCACGAGCCACAAGTTGCGTGTATTGCGAAAGGAAAATCGGGAAAAGCATACGAGTTTGGGACAAAAGTAGCAGTAGTAAGAGGTCGGAAAACAGGGATCATCAGCTCGGTAAAGAGATTTTCTGGCAATCCTCACGATAGTAAAACTCTTGAAGAATCATTGGCACAGAGTGAGAGGGTAAGAAAATCCGTTGGCGGAACAAGACCTACGAAAGCCACTACAGACAGAGGATTTAAAGGAATCAAAGAAGTGGAAGGAACAGCAATTTTGCTTCCCGCAAAAAAAGAAAAAACAAAATATGGGCAACAAGTAGCCAGATTAAGATTCCGGGCAAGAGCAGCCATAGAACCTTGTATCTCTCATTTAAAAAGAAACCACTCCTTAGGATTAAACTTCCTGAAAGGAGTGGCTGGAGATATTAATAATGCATTATTAGCAGGGATTGGATACAATTTGAAGATGAGATTGAATCAAATCAAACAACAAATTCTTCTTTGGCTCGAACTTGTTCTCCGAATCTTTTTAGGCAAATATAATTTTCAAAGTCAAAAAACAGCTTTTTAAGGAGCGACTAATTATAACCCTTGATATTGATTATTAAGGGTTTGTTTTTTATTTCAATTAAATTTTCTCATAAAATAAATGTAATCGATTGAATTAATTTCATTAAAAAACACACAAAAGTGAATTACGGCAAGTATTTTGTTGCAAAAAAAATGTTTTTAATGATCAAAATCACCAAAATATTTAATTATGAAAATGAAAGCTTATTACGTAATGATTGCTTCATCATTACTTTTTGCAAGTTGCAATGATAATAATGAAGAGCAGCCCGGCTCTCCCCTTCCCCCAGTAGAAACAAATCCGGGAAATACCAATTATCCGCCGGCCTTCGCCGGGCAGACCCGGGCGAACGGAGTGAGGACTACGACTCATTATGTGAGTGAAGTGGTAACATCGGCTCTCACTTCACCATGGGGCATTACCAGCTTACCGGATGGCAGATTACTGATTACCCAAAAAACAGGAACCATGCGTATTGTAAGTTCTACGGGAACGGTAAGCAACCCTATCACAGGACTTCCTGCCGTAAATTCAGGAGGTCAGGGCGGATTACTGGGATTGTGCGTAGACCCTCAGTTTGCATCCAACAGAATGGTATACTGGGTATTTTCAGAAAATGTGGCAGGGGGAAATATAACCTCAGTGGCAAAAGGAAGACTTTCCAATGATGAAGCCACTATAGAGAGCCCAACCGTTATTTACAGAGCTACGCCATCTGCAAATGTTGGGAACCTGCATTACGGAGGCCGTATTTTGTTCGATGGCAGCGGAAATCTTTTTGTAAGCACAGGCGAACGTTCCGATTTATCGACTCGACCATTAGCCCAATCGGTAACAGCCGCTGTAGGAAAAATTGTAAGAATTACCACAAGCGGTCAGCCCGCTCCGGGAAATCCTACATTTACAGGCTCGGGAGCTTTACCTGAATTGTATAGCATCGGACACAGAAACCCACAGGGAATGGCTATTCATCCGATCACGGGAGACCTTTGGCAAAGTGAACACGGCCCCAGAGGCGGTGATGAAATTAACAGAGTAGAGGCCGGAAAAAACTATGGCTGGCCAACGATTACATATGGCATTGAATATTCGGGAGAAACTATCGGAGATGGTATTCAGCAGAAAGCAGGATTAGAGCAACCGGTCTATTATTGGGATCCCGTGATTTCACCGAGCGGAATTACATTCTATAAAGGCAACACCATTCCGGAATGGCAAAACAACCTTTTCTTAGCCTCATTAAGCGGAATGCATATTGCCAGATTGGTGATTGAAAATAATAAAGTTGTGGGTGAAGAGAAGCTTTTGGAAGCAGAGAATCAAAGATTCAGAGATATTACGCAGGGGCTTGATGACGCGCTCTACGCAGTGACTGATGGCGGAAGATTATATAGAATCCGTAAACAGTAAAAAGTAGGAAGCCGGGAAGAGGGAGGCTGGAAGTTGATCATTTTTATTATTTTCTAACCATCAAAAACCTCCAACTTCCCTCTCCTATCTTCCTTTCCTATCAATTAAACTTAAATTTAGCCCTGAATTCCATGGGCGCCATATTCGTTTTCTTTTTAAATAATGTACTGAACGACTGCGAATGTTCAAATCCTAAAATATAGGCTATTTCACTTACCGATAACTGAGTGGCAGAAAGCTTTTCTTTGGCTTTGGCAATCAGTTTTTCGTGAATATGCTGCTGCGTATTCTGCCCTGTATGAATTTTCAAAAGATCACTTAAGTAATTAGGTGACAAATTCATAGCTTCGGCAATTTGATGCACGGTTAACAATCCTTTCTGAGCAGACTGTTCCTGATCAAAATATTCATTTAAATATTGCTCAAATTTCGCCAATAACTGATGATTTCCGTTTTTTCTGGTGATAAACTGTCTTTCATAAAACCGGTTGGAATAATTTAACAATAAATCAATTTGAGAAAGAATAATTTCCTGCGTATGATGATCGATATGCTGACATTCTTTATCAATTTTATATAAAATTTCAAGCAAGTCATTTTCTTCATCTTCAGATAAATGCAGAGCTTCATTCACGGCATACGAGAAGAATCCGAAGCCAGAAATAGTTTGCGCCAAAGGATGTTTCAACAGAAAATCTTCATGAAAAATCAACAAATATCCTTTTCCGTCACAATCTATTGTTTTTACATCTACATACTGAATCTGATTGGGCGCGGTAAAGCTTAAAACCCCTTTATCATAATCATAATGCTGCTGCCCATACCTTATTTTTCCGGTGGCTTCACGTTTTAAAGCGACACAATAAAATCTATTGGTAAAGCCATTCCAAACGTTATCTTCAATGAAAATACTTTCGGATAAATTAATCACGCTCACCAGCGGATGCTTCGGCTGAGGAAGTGATAAAAGGCGGTGAAAAGCTGAAATAGACGCAATGGTATTCATCATGCAAATATAATTTTAATAATCTAAAAGCCCCATGCTGAACTCGTCATAAGGTGCTCCCGTATCTGTTCCCAATGGTACGATACTTTCCAGTTTTTGAAGTTCATTTTCAGAAAGTTGAATGTCGGCAGATGCAATATTCTGTTCTACATATTTTCTGCGTTTTGTTCCGGGAATCGGCACAATTCCTTTGCTCATAATCCAGGCCAGCGCCAATTGTGAAGAAGTGACATTTTTTTCTTTTGCCATATTTTCCACCGCTTCTACCAATTCGATATTCTTGTGGAAATACTGCTCCTGAAAACGTGGAATTGCTCTTCTGAAATCATTTTCAGGTAAATCGTTTATCGAACGAATCTGTCCGGATAAAAACCCTCTTCCCAGCGGTGAATATGCTACAAAACCAACTCCCAATTCTTCTAATGTTTCTAAAACACCTTTTTCTTCCACTGTTCTTTCAAACAAAGAATATTCGCTCTGAACTGCTGTAATCGGATGCACCGCGTGCGCTCTTTTTACCGTTTCCGAAGATACCTCAGAAAGACCGATATACTTTATTTTACCTTCTTTTACCAAATCGCTCATCGCACCTACCGTTTCCTCAATCGGCGTATTTTTGTCTAAACGGTGCATATAATACAGATCGATATAGTCTGTTTTTAAATTTTTAAGCGATCTTTCAACTGCTTTTTTTACATAATCTTTCTTACCGTTGATCGCCCAGGTTATCGTATCATTATCATCAATTTCCCAACCGAATTTTGTCGCAATCGTATACTGATGTCTGTTGTTTACGACTGCTTTTGCAATAAGTTGCTCATTTTTTAACGGACCGTAAAGATCGGCAGTATCTAAAAAATTTCCTCCCAATTCAAACGAACGATGAATAGTGGCAATGGCTTCATTTTCATCGGCTTCTCCATACATATTTCCGTCCTGAAAACCGGTCATACCCATGCATCCTAATCCTAATTTCGGAATTACTAATCCCTGACTTCCTAATTTAATTTGCTCTACGCTCATACTTTTTATTTTTATTGATACAAAATTGAGCAGAAATCATGAAGTTGATGTATGCAAAACCAAGAAGGTTGTATGTAAATTACGGTTGGTTTGTTTTTTTACCGCAAAAGATGCAAAAGGAATTTAAAAGCTTTACACTGAAGACCGACAAAAGCAAACCAAACAAATCGCTTTCACCAACCACCGAAAATTATCAATTAAAAAAACTTAGGTGTTCTTCTATGTGAAAAATAGATAAACTTAAAGTGTCCAAGTCTTTTGTGACTTTTGTGGTAAAAAAACGGACAATGAAATCATTCCACTGCCCGTTTCTAAATTTAACATTAAAAAAATTTACTTTCCGCCACCGCCGCTTTTCTCAACATCGGTTTTGGTATTTTCTTTTACTTTCTGGTTTCCAAATCGTTTTACAAATGAAATGGAAGCTCCGTACCAATCCCATTTTGAAGAACTTCTGGTAAATCCGGATTGGTTATAGCTGGTTGCGTCGTAATTAGGCCTTTTAAAGATATTCATTAATTGTAAGCTGACCTCCATCTGTGTTTTCGGGAATATTTTTGTTGCCGAAAAATTATGAAATACGTTTGGCTTGTTGGTATAAGAATTTCCGTTGCTTTGATTTCCTACTTCCACCCAGGCACTTAAATTAATGTTTTTGTTAAAAAGATTTGTGTAAGAAAGATTCGCTGTTCCACTCAGATAACTGATGTAGAAGTTATTATTAATCTGGTTTTTAGCATTAAAATCGCTGTTATCGATATAATACCATCCCAATCCCACGTTCACCGTAAATTTATTCTTGAAGAAGGTTTGGTTGGTATTAGCATACAGGTAATATTTATGCACTTTACCATTAAAGTTAGATTCCTGGGTAATCGTTACCTGCTGCGGGTTTCCGTTGGCATCGATAATGGTTCCCGGAATATAATCTGTCCAGTAATCCTGATCGGTAAACGAATATCTTGCAGAGATAAAATATTTCTTTAAAATCCCGAATTTCATGTATAATCTATCACTAGGATTTGGATTTAACTCCATATTTCCGCGACTATAGATTCCATCATCATTGGGAATCATGAATGGGTTAAATTCAGAATACCACGGTCTCCAGATGTTACGGTTATAGGTTAAACTTAAATCATATTTATCTGAAAAGGAATATTTCACCAATAAATTAGGTAAGAAAGTTCCATATGAATCCTTTCTTGAAGCTCCCGAAACCTCCTGACGCATTTTGTAGTCTGTGGTTTCATAACGTAAACCTATTCTGGTTTCCAGTTTTTTGAAGAACGTTTTACTATAATTTGCGTAGATGGAATTGATATTGTCCTCATAATGGAAGGCATCCCTAGGGCTCAGTCCCTGTAGCTGGTTTCCATATAAGCTGTTTGGAATTACATTATTATTAAAATTCATTTTACCTCCTACCTCAAAGGTGCCCCCCGATTTGCCTAAAGGCTGGGTATAATCTATTTTAATATAATAATTTCGGTTTTCAATGTCAGAAAGTACGCCAATTTCGTTCACAGAAGGCAGATTACCGCTGATATTTCTTAAAAAATAACTGTCACCAGCCTCTCCGTAATAGTTCGTACCTAAGTTAACATCCAAAATCCTGTTTTTTTCTTTATCGTAATATTTATAGAAAAGATTAGTTCCTAAATTACGATTCAGCCCTGTTGCTGTCTGGTTTTGCTGAATGCTGCTTATCTTTTCATTATTACGATAATTTGCGCCGTCTGCCTCCGAAAAAGAACGGGAATTACTCTGATAATATTCAAGGATGAGGCCTACCGTATTTTTATCATTCAAAGCGTATTCTGAAGTGGATGATACCGAAGGACTTTTGTATCTTCCTTCGCTTCTTGAGTTCATTTCCAACAGAGAATTATTCGCATAAGTAGCGTAGGCACTTGAATTTCTCTGAACATTCACATTATCGCTATAGCTTCCAATTAAAGTTTGGGTAAAGCTTTTTTTATGATAATTTAGGTTTAAATTGGTGTATTGTGAATTTTTGGTATTCTGTCGGTTATTCAGCGTAACACTCCCTTTCAGTCCTTCATCATCGCGCTTTTTCAACACGATATTGATGACAGATCCTGTAGCTTCATATCTTGAAGACGGGCTTGTGATCACCTCCACCTTCATCAGATTATCCGCCGGAATCGTTTTCAGATATTCCTTCAGCTCCTTGCCTGTGAAAACAGATTTTCTGTCATTAATATACACGGTAACAGATTCTCCTTCCGCCTTTATTGCGTCATTATTGTCAATGCTCACCAGCGGAGTCATTCGTAATACATCCCAGGTGGTATTTCCGGCAAGAATAGAGCTGTTGGCCACGTTAAAAACCGTTCTGTCGACTTTAGATTCTACGGTTGGTTTCCGCACAGTCACGGTCACGGCTTCAATTTCTTTTTCCTGCGATTTTATGGTGTCACTTTTAGTCTGTGCAAAAGCAACAGCGCCTGCTAATAAGGCAATCGAAGTTAATTTGGTTTTCATTCAATGAGAAGTTTTTCATACATAAGACACCCTGAAACGAATATTTGTTACATCAAATTGAAAATAAATAATATGACGTTTATCATTAAAAAACACCGTACTGATAATCAATTATTTAAAATTCAATTAAATCATATTCTAATACATATTTTCGGTGAAATATGGGTAATGGTTACAAATTGCTGATCGATTTTTTTTGATTTAAAATGAAAAGATCTAGTGATAATGATGAATTCCCTCACTTTACTCTTTTACTTTTTACTTCTTACTTCTTACTTTTTACTTCAATTCAACCCTAATTCTAAAATTTTCAAGAGCTCTGTTTGCTGAATCACCTCATTTTTACTGTTGATGAGATTGTAATTCGCCTGAAGCCAGTTATTTCGAACAACAAAAAAAGTATAGGCATCCATCAATCCTTCTTTGTATTTTTCTTCAGATTTTTGAAAAGACAGTTTTTGATTCTCAAAATTAGCTTCCAACAGCTGATATTTTTCCTGAGCATTTAAAAACTGAGCTTTAATGAAATTAATACTTTGCGTGAGATTATTAATCACTAATTCTTTATCATAATTTGAATAAATAACATTCAATTTGGCAATTTCTACATTGTTTTTAACCTGAAACTTGTTAAATATCGGAATATTCAATCCAAAAAATAAAGACTGATTTTTATTTTGCGTAAACTGATCTGAGAAATTGATGGCAACGTCATTTTTCCCTAACGATCTGTTATAAAAAGTTGACCAACTATAACTTGCATTGAGTGTGGGTAAATAAGCCGCCCTCGCCACATTCACCGATTTTTCCTGCGCATTAATCTCTGCCATAACTGTTTGATAAGCAGGATTTTTTTCTAATAAACTCTTTGTAAAATCAGAATTGTCAAAATTATTTAAAGATAAAACATCACCATTATCCATCACAAAATCAACAGATTCCTCAGTAAGCGCCAATGCGTTCAGAAGATTAATTTTCGCAGTATCCCTTTGATTTTTAGCAGAAACCCATTGCTCCTGTAAAGTTCCTAAGTTAGCTCTGATATCATAAACATCACTTTTTGAGCGACTTCCAATCTCCACTTCTTTTTCCGTTCTTTTGATCTGCTCCTCGATTCCTGAAATTTGGGTTTCCAGCACATCCAGCCAGCTTTTACTGTTCTGATAGACAAAAAAGGTTCGAACAACATTGAGTTTTACTTCATTTTGTGCCTGCTTCAGTCTGAAATTATTGGTTTCTTTATTTAGCTTTGAAAAAGAAATATTGAGATAATTTCGCCAATTGAAAAGCTCCAAATTCGCCTGCGCAATGAACTGATCATATTGCGTATTCAACGCTTCCCGCTGGTTATTAGACTGATTGATCGATGAACCGAAGCTGTAACTGTGGTTTACTGCAGCGTCCACAGAGGGCAATAGCATTCCTTTTGAAGCTGAGATCTGGTGTTCGTTTTTTTTAATATTCACCGTTGCCTGCTTGATGAGAGGGTGATTGGTGGAAGCATAATCCAGGCACTGTTGGAGATTCCAGGATTGCTGTGCAGGATAAATTCCCATGATCAGTATGAAAAGAAAGTTTTTCATCGTAAAAAATAAGATTGAAGAATGGTTAAAAACAGATGAAGAATGAAAAAAATCATTTATTCGTATTTCAGGTGTTTGACAAGGTTCAGTTTTGTGGCTTTATAGGCTTTGATGCTGACAACTGAAAAGGTTAATAGTAATAACAAAATCAGGCTTAGAAAATAAGGCCACCAAGGCATTTCAATTCGGTAAGCGAAATCTTTCAGCCATTCGTTCATTGCGTAATATCCAAACGGAAAGCTTATCACGACGGCCAATATACAAATGACCAAGAACTTTTTCGTTAAATCCCAGACGATTGTCTTTTCATCAGCGCCCAGCGTTTTTTTAATCGCCACGTCTTTTAATTTCTGATCGATAAGCAGTGATGATAATGCAAAAAGCCCCAACAAGGCAACCATTAACACAATGATGTTCAGAATAGAAAATAAAGTGCGCTGTTTCTGGAATTTCTCGAAGGTTCTGGCGAATTTTTTATCTACAAATTCATAGTCAAAAGGATAACCCGGCTCGGCCTTCGTGGTCCAGAATTCTTTAATTCTTTCAACGGTATGCTCAATATCTTCTTTAGACAGCCTGATCTGAATATTCTGCATATTATTTTTAGCCCAGCTGCGGTCATAATTAAAGAATAATATAGGCTCCACGGGTCCTTCTACCCCATTCATATTAAAATCTTTGAGAACGCCTAAAATTTTATATTTTTTATGAGAATCCCAACCCGGATACACTTCTTTGCCCAATGCTTCCTTTTTGTTCCAGCCCATTTTCCTGATGAACGCCTCATTTGCAACCGCTCCGAACATCGTATCTGAAGCTTTCCGAACATCGAGATCTCTCCCCGAAACGAACTTCATCCTGTAAAATCTGAAATAGTTATAGTCTATACCACCTAATGCCGTTCCACTAACCGATTTTGTAGTATCCTGCACATCTTTTACCGAGGCAGCATTCGCAATACCATTTCCCATCGTATTGATGGATCCTGTAACGGCTTCCACACCGTGAATTTTAGAAATTTCGGCTTTTAATCTCATGTATTTCTTATAGGTATAGTCATTCTCCCAATCCGTCTTTTTAAAATCGATCTGAACAACCTGATCCCCTTTAAAACCAAGATCTTTATTCATCATATAATTCACCTGAAAATAAATGATCAGTGAACAGATGATGAAGAACGAAGAAACGGCTAATTGCAAAGTTAAAATGGAGTTTCGCAGCCAGATTCCGTTTCTGCTTCGGGAAAAATTTCCCTTTAAGGTATGAACAGGTTTAAAGTGAGATAAATACCATGCCGGAATAATTCCTGAAATAAAAGCGAATATCATAAGTAAAATACCTGAGTAAAGAAAAATCTGCGGATCATTCATTTTCATTTCCTTATTCAAAAACTTGTTGTAAGACGGCAAAAGCAGCTCCAATAAAGCAAATGCAATTAAATAGGAAATAAAACAGATCATCAGGTTTTCCAGTAAAAACTGGATAATGATCTGGCCTGCCGAACTACCGATGGCCTTTCTTACGCCCACTTCTTTTGCTCTTTGAGATGACTGAGCTGTTTTCAGGTTAATTAAATTAATCGCTGAAAGCAGTAAAATCAAACCCGAAAGTCCTAATAAAATAAGAATAGACCTTTTATCTGCTTTTTGGATCCCTAAGCCTTTAGCCTCTAATTTCATAGAGCTGATAGGTGTAAGAAAAACCTCGGTTCTGTCTTTCTCATCATATTTCCCATTCCATTTCACCATCAATATTTTTTCCTGTTCATTGAGCTGAGCCGACAATTTTTTCTCAAGGTCTTTCACATCGGTCCCGGGTTTTAATTTAAAATAACCCACATAGCTGTAATTTGTCCACTGCAGATCCTTCCGGTCGACATCCTTATTTCTGAGTACAAATCCTGGAGTAAATACCGTGTGGGATGATGGAAATCTATAGACGGCAGAAACCACATACTGCTTATCGTTCTGCCCATCTGTTTTAATAACCTTTCCGACACAGTCTTTATATTCATCACCAAAAAGCGCTTTGGCAGTTTCTTCCGAGATGGCTATTTTACTTTGATCACTAATGGCATTTTTAAGATTTCCGGCCATTCTTTCCATCTGAAAAAAGTCAAAATAAGAATCTGTTGCCCAGGTTGCACTTGCATACACCGAGCGATCTCCAGCAATAAGTCTCATTTTATAAAAATCCCAAGAGTTGGCAATCGAAAAATCTTCAATTTCACTGAACTTTTCTTTTGAAACCGATAATGCGGGATAACTGGAGGTAGAAATAAACCCGAAAGAGTTTTTATTTTCAACAAGATAAATAAGGTCTTTATGCGGGTTTTGACTTTCGTATGACCGCTCATCCATCCAATGGATCAGTACCAGAAGAAAAATGCACAGCCCCACACTCAATCCCAATACATTGATAATGGTGGAAAGCCAGTTTTTTCTGTAATTGATCAATGCTATTTTAAACCAGTTTTTTAACATAGGTTTTGGTTGTTGGTTTTTGGTTGTTGGTTGTTGGTTTTTGGTTAATATCTCTATCAACTAAAAACAATCAACCATCAACTCATTACTCATACTTCAAATATTTAATCAGTTTTACCTTTGTTGCCTGGTAAGCTTTAACGCTCACAACGACAAATGTCAAGACAAGTAAAACAAATAAACTTACCATGAATGGCCAAATTGGCATATCAATTCTGTAGGCAAAATCTTTCAGCCATTCATTTATCAGATAATAACTGATTGGCATGCTGATGAGAACAGCGATAAATGTAATCCAAAGGAATTGTTTTGTTAATCCTAAAACTAATATTCCGTCAGAAGCTCCCAATGTTTTTCTGATCGCCACATCTTTCAGTTTTTGTTCGATCATTAAAGAAGACAATGCGAATAATCCCAGTAAGGCAACCATTAATACCATGGCATTTAAGATCGTGAACAACGTTTTTTGCTTTTGATACGTTTCAAAGGTTTTTGCAAAATTTTTATCAATAAAAACTGACTCGTAAGGATAACCCGGTTCTACCTCTTTCATCCAATAATTTTTGAGCCTTTTTAGCGTGGCGTTGATATCATCTGCCTTTAATTTTATCAGAATATTGTTCATCGTGTATCGTTTCCACTCTGTTTCTTTATAATGGAAAAACATAACGGGCTCAACTTCACTTTTTAAGCTTCTGATATTGAAATCTTTTACGACCCCTATTATTTTATAGGATTTAATATCAAATCCGGGTCTTACTTCCCGTCCTATAGCTTCCTCATCTTTCCAGCCAAATTTCCTAACCAGAGCTTCATTTACCAATAGAGTATTAATGGTATCGGATGCTAAATTCGGATCCAGCCACCGCCCTTTAAGCAGCTTAACGCCAATAAACTGAAGATAATCATAATCCATCGTTCCATGTTGTGCGTTCAGGCTTTGCTTCATATAATCAAAATTAGAACTGCTGAAATTACTGGTTCCCGGGTAAGCCTCTCCATAACTCACACTTTCAACGCCCTGTATTTTGGATATTTCCGCCTTTACTCTTTCATATTTCATCCAGGGCTTTTTGCCCGGATCATTAAAAGTGATTTGGAAAATCTGATTGCCATTAAAACCAAGATCTTTGTTCATCATATATTTCACCTGGGAATTAATGATTAATCCACCAATGATGAAAAAGGATGAAATAATAAGTTGCAAGGTTAAAATCCCGTTTCTCAGCCAGATTCCGTGTCTGCTTCTTGAAAAATTTCCTTTCAATGTTTCTATGGCTTTGAAATTTGATAAATATAAAGCCGGAATCAACCCGGAAACAAGGGTAACCACAATAACCATTGCGAATGAATAGAAGTAAATATGCCCGTCATTCATCACAATTTCTTTATCAAAAAACTTATTGAAAACTGGTAACAACAATTCTGTTAAAGCTAAAGACAAAACATAGGCAGCGATACAAATTAAAAATGTCTCCAGCAAAAACTGAAAAACCAAATTGGTCCTAGTGCTACCAATCGCTTTTCTGACCCCTATTTCCTTAGCTCTCTGAGAGGCCTGTGCTGTTTTCAGGTTAATGAAATTAATGGCTGATAAAACGACAATAAGTACAGAAAGAGCGAATAATATGACAATGGTTTTAAGATCCGGACCGCCAAACCAAGTCGATTTTGCATGCAGTTTCATTTGATCAAGTGGTGTTAACAAAGCACTTTGCGGTCCATAAGCATCTATAAACTCCGTTGGGGTCATTCCTGCATTTTTAGCATCCCTATTAGCTCTCATCATCAGAATCTCAAAAAATTTAGGAGGGAAAGCATCCGGATCGGCCCCTTTTTTCAATTTAAAAAAACAGGCGTAATTGAAATTTCCCCATTGCTCTTTATCATTTTTAATCTGCTGTGCGGGTTGGATGACAAAGTCGGGCTTAATATCGCTATTCCCTTTAGGCAATTCGTAGACAGCCGTGATGACAAAATTTTTATTATCAAATTTTACAGACTCCCCCGCAACATTGGTTCTTCCGAAAAGATTTTTGGCAGCCTCGCTGGATATTGCAAGATCAGATTCATTTTTAAGTGCATTTTTATAGCTTCCTGAAACTAATCTGAAAGGGAAAAGCTCAAAAAAATGATCTGTTACATAAAAACCGTTTTTCTGAAAGGCTGTTTTCACTTCTGTGGTCATTTTAAAAGAGATCCCCGTATTGGTCAGCAAAGCAAAATCTTCTATTTCGGGAATTCTTTCCTTCGCATTAATCGCTAAAGGATACGAAATAGACGACCCATAAGATTTATCTTTCGTATTTTGGGTCTGAAAAAAATAAATATCATCCTTTTTGGGATTCCAGCTTTCGTAGGATTCTTCGTCGTTCCAATGCATAAGGATCAGCATAAATCCGGTAAGTCCAATCGTAAGACCGAACAGATTGATGACCGTGGAAAGCCAGTTCTTTTTATAATTAATGAAAGCTATTTTAAGCCAGTTATTCAGCATAATTCTAATAGTATGAGGTATGAAACTTACCGTTAACCCGTTTTTAGGTTATATTTTAACAAGATGAGTTTTCAGGGTTATTAGTTTTTACGATAATTTAGTTAATAATTTTTTCCGCTTTGAAACTCCTGTATTTCGGCTTTTTCAAAGACATCTCTTCTATGCGTAGCATGCTCTTCATTAAAAATCTCCCCGTCTTTCATATTCACAATTCTGGAAGCAAAACCGGCATCATAAGAAGAGTGGGTCACCATCACAATTGTGGCTCCCTCCCTGTGAAGCTCTGCCAGAAGGTTCATCACTTCATTTCCGTTGGAACTGTCAAGATTTCCTGTAGGTTCATCGGCCAGAATTAATTTTGGTTTCGTGACCAAAGCTCTTGCTACAGCTGCTCTCTGTTGCTGACCGCCCGAAAGTTGTTGTGGATAATGTTTTGCACGATGGCTGATGTTAATTTGTTCCATGATTTCCTCCACCCTTTTTTTCCTTTCGGAAGAAGAAATTCCGTTATAGATTAGTGGTAATTCTATATTTTCATAGACCGTTAACTCATCGATCAGGTTAAAATTCTGAAATATAAATCCTATATTTTGTTTTCTGATCACCGATTTTTTCTTTTCACCCACATTGAGGGTTTCTACATCAGCAAATTTGTAAGAGCCTGCGGAAGCATCATCCAGCAATCCCAAAATATTAAGGAAAGTGGATTTTCCGCATCCTGACGGTCCCATGATGGCGACAAATTCACCTTTTTTTATATGAAGGCTCACATTGTGTAAGGCATTGGTCTGTACGTCTTCTGTTTTATAGATTTTCGAAAGATTTTGAATATTGATCATTTTTATTTTATATTAAGTTTCTGAAATAATTTATAAGTCTATTTTTGAAATCATCATTTTGATTGTCAGGCTATTTAATTCCGAATTTTTTATTTTTAAAGTCAATGACAATAGTTTTATCCAGGAAAAATACATTTCCAATAATCCCGTCAATACCCTGTTGCTCCAAAGAAAAATAATCATCATCTGTAAACCATAGCTCTTTTGTTGTAAATACTGACTTTCCGATGATAATTTTCTTATGAGCCTCTATCGCTTTTACGATTAAAGGATTATTAAAATTCCTGATATTAAAACTTTCCTTCATTACCGATGTATCAATGAGAGTCTGAAAATTTTTACGATAAGAAACCACCGGGAAGATGCTTGCTCCGTTATCATATTGAAAATGATAGAGTTTACCATCTATCTTCACCGGTATAACGGGTTTGTTATTAATAATTTTCATGTCTACAAAATCAATTTCCCCTGCCGACTTCAGCTCTTCACTTACCATCGCTTTCCTATTGGGAAAGTCAATAATTAAGTATTTATTCTGAAATACATCCGCCCCTAGCACGCCGCAAACTTCTTCCTGATCAAAGTTCAAAAGACCGTGAAGTTTATAATTTTTTACATGAAATTTTCCGATACTGAAATTCTGATCCTCCACAGTAAAAACAGAATGTCCTGCGGCTTCCATCTTTCCGTCTGTTTTCTTATGTTTGATGAATTCACTGCTCTGAAAACAGCGGTCATATATTAAAGTGGTATTAGCTCCCAGATCAAACTGAAAGAGATATGTTTTTTTCTCAATCGTAAAGGGGACGCTCATTGCAATTTTTTCAATCAGTTTCCCGTTGATGGAATCTTTTTCCCACTTAAAATGAAAGCTCTGTCCATTTGCTCTTCCTGAAATAAAAAGAATGACAATAATGGCTTTTAATAATCGTAATTTCTGCACGCTCTGCCGGTTTTTAGTTTATTATTACTATTTCTCCGATTGGAGATGGTAGTGTAAGATTTTATTTTCATGAATATTTAAAACGACATCCTTACCTACCTCAACCCCTTCTATTATCGCTTCCGTCTGCCAGCTCCCTCCGGTAATCTTAAACCGCAGGTCCGGAAATGTCTTAAAAGTAATCTGCCTCATGGTTTTACCGGTTTTCTCGAGTTTTACTTTCTGCGGATCCCAGTTTCCGATGTCCGACTGATTGCCTGTGATATAAACATCACTACTATTTTCTGGCACGGTAAGCATTACTGTAATGTCATATTTTTCGTTGGGCAATTTAAGCTTTTCACGTACTTTTTCAACACATGTCTCATCCAGCACTGTAAGTAATTGAGGAACAAAATCTTTAAAGGTCTTGTATTTTTCTCTGTTATGTTCATAGCCCATTATTTTATCTTCAAATTCAGGAATAAGAACAAAAGAAAGATCTTTAACATACTGTTCTCTTATATGCTCGGCCAGTTTTTTGTTTCCGTCTGCAAGAGCGATCCGTATTTCACCTGTTCTTACGATATGCTCTCCCACACAGGAAGGCCAGTAAGAATACCCTTGTCCATCCATCTTCCCAATCAATGCTTCGGCCATCAGGTTGTCGGTTTTATTTATTTTACTCTCATACTCCCCCAAATACTGATTCACAAATGAATGTCCAAACTCGTGAGTGATCAGGAAATGGATCGTCTGAGGATGATTGAACCCAAATTCTCTGTAATTATCAGAGTTTTTTTTCTTTTTCAACGGGATATAGGCACTGCTGATCATATTCGCGATCTTTCCTTTTTCAGACTTAAACATCGGGCCGTTGCCGTGCCAGAAGACTTCGCTGTATGGCAATACATCAAAAGGATTAATATAAAATTTATAAGCAAGAAATCTTTCACCATAATAGGTCTCCATCTTCATCATATAATCATCAGGTATATTTTTTCTGACCTCCTTTTTTGCTCCTTCTATAAATTCACGATGATCTCTGAAGAATGTCCCCAAGTTTCTTTCGATATAAAACAGCCTTAACTGCTCGGCAAACTTTTCTACGGCAAGCCTTTTAGCAACATCGCTTTCCTCAATTGCGAAAGCATAGCCTTCGTCAGGAAAAACATGATGCTTCAATAAGGTCTGATAAGAGAGATCCTGCTGCTGACCGGCCACCTTCAGGTAATCCTGCATATCTTTTATAATCCCTGAGTTATCATATTTTTCCATCTCCCTATTTGCCCAGTCAGCCAGCGGGAGATAGCCTATATCCGTTTTGCCGTCGATATAAAAAAGCTTTCCCTGATGCCGTGCCACGAGATATTCAACAATAGAATACGTCGCAATATTGGGACTGAATTCCACGTCCACTCGTGCCGACTGCGATTTCATATCCGCCGCCATTAAGAATAGAATCAGAATCAATAGGCTCGTATACTTGATCATATACTCTGAGTTTTTATGGATTTATTTAATTTTTAATATCCAGAATTTCGTATTTCTTCAATTCGGAATAATCTGACGTAATCACTGTTTCTCCCGCTTTCAATCCGGAGACCACCTCATATGACAGCGGGTTTTCCCTTCCGAGCGCGACTGTTCTTTTTTCTGCTTTGTTTCCTTTTACCACAAAGATCCACTTTCCTCCCGTATCTTTATAAAAATTTCCTTTAGAAACCATCAGACTCTGAGTATCAGCCGATAGTTTCAGCTTTACGCCGAAGGTCATCCCTATTTTCAGATTGTCAGCTTTTGCATCGGTGAAGTTCAGTTCTACCGAAAACTGTCCGTCTTTCACTTCCGGAAGAATCTTGGTCACAATCACATCATACTGTTTTCCGTTATTTTCCAAACTGCCTTTAATTCCGTTTTGAAGCTTATTAATATAATACTCATCTACTTTTGCAACCAGTTTGTATCCATTCATCAAATCAATTTTTCCTATGCTTTGTCCGGTTGTAAGATTTTCGCCAATCGAAACATTAAAAGAAGAAAGTCTTCCCGAAGCAGGTGCCATAATCAGGAAATTATTTTTATTGGAACGCAGTATATCTCTGCTTTTTTCCATTTGAGCAATAGAAGAATTGATCGCTGACACCTGAGAAGCTCTGGATTTTTTTTCGTTGGCAGCACCATTTTCAACAATTAATTTTCTTTGCTTTTGATAATTAAGATTTTGGAGGCTTATATCATAATCTGTCTTTTTACCTATTTCGGCTTCATAAAGGCGTTTTTGCAGATTAAAGGTTTGTAAAGCAGTATTATAATCATTCTGAGTCTGTAACAATTCTTTATCCTGGGCAAATTCCTGATTTTTCAATTCCAAAAGAGAGTTTCTCATCTGGCTGATTTGCTGCATAATACCGGTTTCCTGATTCAAATAATTAAATTCTGTATTCGGATTATAAACCTGTGCGATAGGCTGTCCCTTTGTTAGTATTTGTCCGTCTTCCGCAAAAAGTTCTTTGATGGCTCCGCCCTCCAGAACATTGACCAGCGAAGAATGTAATGACTGCGTTTGTGCTGTCACCATCAGCATATCTTCAAACTTCCCTTGCGTAACTTCATCAGTCTGAATATCTTCCACCGAAACATTGTACGTTTTTTTCTGCTGAGCAAAATATATACTGAAAAGAGATAATCCTGCCACAAGAACAGTTCCTCCTAAAACAAATTTTAATTTAGATTTCTTTTTTACTATTTTCGTATCCATATTAAAGATAACTCGTTTGCTTACAATTAATTACACAATACCAAGACCAAAGAAATATTAAGCTGTAAGTAGTTGAAAATCTGAATTAAGGCATTTTAATTTATTTTAAAACTGTTCATTTCCGGACACTTTCTGTACGAAAACGGACATTTTAGCCTTAATTTTTGATTGAGTTTAATTTAATTATAAATAAAAATAACGAATGCGTAAAAAGGAAGCCCATATTTTAATAGTGGATGATGATGAAGATATTTTATTTTCCGCCAGAGTCTGGTTAAAAAAATTCTTCTCTCAGATCAGCTGTCTCAGTCAGCCCTCAAAAATTCTCAAATTTCTTTCTGAAAACCAGATCGATGCCGTTGTTCTGGATATGAATTTCCGGAAAGGATTCGAAAACGGACAAGACGGACTGTATTGGATGAATGAAATAAAAACCATTGAACCACAGCTTCCTATCATTTTGATGACCGCTTATGGCGAGGTAGAACTAGCCGTAGAAGCTTTAAAAAACGGAGCTTCAGATTTTATCTTAAAACCTTGGAATAACGAAAAATTATACGCTTCTGTTAATTTGGCGGTTGACATTTCTCGAAAAAATAAAAAGCTGAGTCAGTGGGAAAATATTCATCAAAAAACCAATCAGTATAAGCTGGAAACACAATCTGCGAAAATGAAGGAAGTCCTGGAGCGACTTCAAAAAGTCTCTCCTACGGATGCCAATGTGCTTCTTTTGGGTGAAAACGGCACCGGAAAATATGTGATGGCAGAATCTATTCACGAGCAATCGGAAAGAAAAAATGAGCCTTTTGTACATATTGATTTAGGAAGTATTTCGGAAAATCTTTTCGAAGCCGAGCTGTTTGGATATAAAAAAGGGGCATTCACCGATGCTCATCAGGATTATGCCGGAAAAATTGAAAATGCACAGAACGGAACGGTATTTCTGGATGAAATAGGAAACCTTCCCCTTCAGCTTCAGACTAAACTTTTAAGCTTAATTCAGAATAAAAAGCTTTCGAGAATCGGAGAAACGAAAGAGCGGCAACTGGATGTACGGTTTATTTTTGCGACCAATGAAAATTTAAAGAAAGCAGTGGGAGAAAACCGTTTTCGACAGGATTTATATTACAGGATCAATACGGTTGAAATTCAGATTCCTGCGTTAAGAGAGAGAACGGAAGATATTGATCTCCTTTCTCAGTATTTTTTAGACCGGTACAGACAAAAATACCATAAACCTGATTTAAAATTAGACGAAAACTTATTAACCCTGCTAAAAAAATATCCATGGCCGGGAAATATCCGTGAGCTTGACCATTGTTTAGAAAGAAGTGTGATCCTATCAAATCAAACTTATCTTCAATTACTTATGCCACAACCTGAAGAACAGGAAAGTACAATCATAAATTTAAATATTGAAGAAATGGAGGAAGTTTTAATTAAGAAAGCGTTGAAAAAGCATCGAGGAAACATTTCTTTAGCCGCTGAAGATCTGGGACTTTCGAGGGCTGCTCTGTATCGAAGAATGGAAAAATTCGGTTTATAGCCGAGCTTAAACTTTGAAGTGAAATGAATAAAAAAAATTATATCCGACTGATTTATATTGTGCTTTCCATTGTGAGCGGAATGTTTTGTTATCATTTTTTTCTTGAAGGAAAATGGATCAATGTGATCCTGTTTGCCTTGGTTATCGTTGTGCTGCTCTCTCTCGTCAACGCTTCACTATTGAGTCAGACTGCAGCAGCGGAGAAAATTATACTTTCTATTGTAAGGAAAGATTTTTCATTATTTCCCTCAGAAGATGGGACAGAATTAACGGATAGCAGCGTAAGGCTCTATTATCAAAGCAAAAATGAACATTTCTCATTATCTTCCTATAAACTGCTTTATGAAAGTATTTTAGACAGGCTGGATATTGGATTAATGATCTTATCTAAAAAAGAATCTGATTGGGAAGTATTCTATGTAAACCCTGTATTTCTAAATATTTTACAGGTTCCGAAATACAATTCATGGAATTTGTACGCGAATAAAATTCCTGAATTTTTTAATATTATAGAGCAGACTCAGTATGAAAGTTCTCAGGAGTTTTTTGATATTTCTATTCGTCATAATGCCAAACAGTCTTTCTCCTTAAGAACGAAACAGGTTCAAAATGTTCAGGATAGCTTTTATATTATTACATTAGAATCGGTTCAAAAAATCATCGAGCAAAAGGAAAAATTGGCGTGGAACAACCTGATGAAAGTAATTTCCCATGAATTACTCAATACCCTGACTCCCGTCAACAGCCTGATTCAGAATTTGGAATATATCAGCAATCAGGAGGTGGTGGATAAAGAGGATCAGCAGGAAATGAAGGAAAGTCTGGCCATCATAAATTCAAAATCGAGGCAACTTCTGAATTTTGTAGACAACTACCGACAGGTTGCAGAGCTTCCCAAGCCCTTAATGGCCAATGTTTCTCTAAAAAAAATAACGGAGACCGCCATTGCTTTTCTTAAACAGGAATTTGATAAAAATACCATTACGGTTATTGCTGATTTAGAAGAACAATTTGTGTATGCAGATCAGAAAATGATTGAACGTTGCCTTATAAATCTTTTCCTTAACGCTATTTATGCAGTGAACGGAAAAGAGGAAAAAATAATCAGAACTGATATTCAATTAAAAAACAATCGTTTGATACTGAGTATTTCCGACAATGGTTGCGGAATAACCGATGAAATAAAGGATAAAATATTTCTTCCTTTTTTTACCACCCGAAATAGCGGTTCCGGAATTGGTTTAACGCTTTCAAAAAGTATTATGGAAGCTCACAAAGGATATCTTAATTATCAAAATCTGGAGGAAGGAAGTTGCTTTGAAATGTGGTTTGTCATCTAGGTTCATTATCAATAGGTGAAGAAAGATAGAGGCTGGAGGCTGGTTATGCCAAAAGACAGTATCCCGCTCTTTTTTGACGCTATCAGCACAATACAATGATACTACCGTTTTATCTTTGAAATTTCCTTTACATTATTTACCCCGTTCAGGGTTTATTAAGGTAAATTCAAAAAGAAAACGGTATCATATCATCAACTTCCTGCCTCCAGTCCATTTCTCACTCCGTACTCCGGTTACTGATTATAATTGGGAATAGAAAGCTTTGTATTAACCAATACCGTATCTTTTTCATTTCAAATTTCAAAATTATCACGATTTTGATTAAATAAATATTCGGAATAATTCTTTTTTGATGCTTATAAAAATGCCAGACTGTCGAAGGGTTTTCATTATAAATAAGCTTCATAACACTGTCGATAGATATTTCATTATTCAGTTTTCTCCTCGTTAAGTCGGCATCATTTTCCCTCAGAATATCATTCGGAATCGGATGTAAGCGGGGTCATTTCTGTGAACTCTTCAGCTTGCGGCTCCATAACTTTCAGCTTGTTAAAGTCCTCAACAGGAGCTCCGGCATTATTTTCTTCAGCAGAAGAAGATATCAGAGACTTACCTTCTTTAGAGAACATAAAATAAAACACCAACATACCGATTACACACAGTCCTAATATCAAAGACATGATGATGAAGACCGGTGAGGCTTCTTTACTTTTGCGAGAACGTTGGCTAAACCCGGAAAATTCCTCATCAGAAGACGACCCCACGACCAGGGATGGAGATCTTTGTCTGAAGACCGAGGGTGAAGAGGATAAAGAGGATAGACTTTCAATGCCTTTATTTTGATTGATTTTTTCGGTGAACCGTTTTTTATTTTCGTGATGAGACTGCTTTACGGGATCCATTTTCTCTCCTGACTTCAGACGACGGATGGTTTCATCGAGTGTCAGTTCATATTCTTCAAAAGTCTTGGTAACGGCCTTAACTTTTTCCTTGGATTCTTCTATTTTAAAAGCATTCTCTGAATGCTTTTTTTCATTTTGGTGAATTTTATTTTCAAGCTCGCCGATCAATAATTTCTTTTCTTCGTTTAATTTACCCTTTTCATTTTCATAGGAATGAATGGTCTTTTCAAGTAAACTCTTTTGTTCATCCTCCATTCTTTTTATTTCGTGATTCAAGCCCTGAATTTCAACGATTTTAAAAATCCCTTTCTGATTAACGAACTCTGCAATCTCTTTAGCATCCGTAAAATAAACCATATCATATCCATTCAGAAGTCCTGTTGTCCTCTTAAAAAGCTCCTGCAGTTGGGCAGGTTCTGTTTTGCAATAGACAACAAGATAATTTCCTGTACCTCCTGAAAAATTAAGATCTTCCAAAGGCTTTTCATTGAGCCTGATCTTATCAAAATCCTTGGGTTTGGAGGCCAAAAAATCTTTGGAATGATTTACCGTAAAGGTATCATCCTGAACATTTTTTTCTTCCAGATTTTGATGAAACTCATTCAGGACACTAATAATAAGATTTTCATTGGCCGAGGTATTCAGAAAGATTAAACTCGATCCGATGAAGGTTCCTCCCCTTTCAGAGTGTTGCTCTTTCGCAAAAGTATACAGGGAATATGAAATAATGTTCTGTCCCGCCGCAGATTCCTTTCGGATTCCGTATAATTTTGTTTTGGGAAATAATTTGATCGCATCTGTTTTGAGATCAAATGTTTTGATCTGTTTTGATAACTCTGCATTTCCTCCCAGCAAAGATTGCCTGAAGCCGTTTGGATTTCCAAAAGTTCCAAACGCACAAAAAAAATATGAACTGCTCATCAACTGGTAAAACTAAATTTTAAACGTTCCCAAAAAGTTCCTTCATAATCCAGATCATAGCCTACGATGCTTCGGTAAAGCCATTTCGACAAAACTTCAGCAGTCGAAAGATTCAATAAACTGACCTTCTCCTGTCCCACCGCATTCTGCACACTTCCGATGGTATAATAGGTTTTGCTTAATCCATACGTATCAATCCGTTGCGCGGTCATGGGTAACCGCTCAGATACAAAGCCATCCAGTTCTTCCGGACTTTCCACATCCATTCTTCCTGATTTATCCCATTTTGAAACAATCAGAATGGCATTCACGGATTTCAGATTTTTACCTTTTCTTTCCAATTCATCAAGAAATTCATTGATCAGGCTATCGTCCCTGTGTGCCGCTTCATAGCTTGTTACAATGATAAAAGTAAGCGGTATGTTTGCATTCAGAAAAGACTCAATGCTGCTGTGATAGCTTCCGCCCCTTCGGATCTCGTTGTGATTTTCGCCGGACGTTTCCAAAAAAGTAAGATCAACAGGGACTACTCTTTTAGACTTATTATTAGGTTCAAAAACCAGATCCAGACGCGTCACCTGATCTCTGGTTGTTCTGTTGGGTAAAACACCTTGCCGTATGTTTTCAAAGAAATCAGACAGAAGCACATTCGCCTCCTTAGAGTTAGGCGTTCCTAATTTGGGACGTAAAACCCCGGCATGAGAACGCAGATAGTACAGCATGGAAGAAAGAATCACCGATTTTCCGGATTCTGCTGTACCAAAGAAAAATACAAAATTGCTGTCTTTATTTTTAATATCGTTTGAAATAGTTCTTGCAATCGGAACGAAGTCTTCCCGAGTGTTATTATTTGTTTCAAAAGAGAGCGGTTTTAGCATTTCCTCAGCTTCGCTGTCAAAAGACAACGGTTTAAAATGATCATGATTATCCATTGCTTAATTATTAGGTATTAAAGTTCTTCCGCTTCTTTTATTATTAAAAACACTTCCACGGTTGTTTCTGTTATTGTCAGGATTTGTGACTAATAAAATGATAATTACGATCACAAAATCCAGTAAGATGCATCCCGCCAATACCACAAACTGGTACATTCCGAAATGTTTAATGGCATGTTCAAATGCAAAACCTATTTTGCCCACTTCCTGCGTTTGGGAAACCAACGGTTCAAAGCTGATTTTATCTTTTCCCAATACGTTTTCTGCGCGGCTTCCCAATTTATTATATTCAACAAGTGATTCGTCTACAATCCCCTGAGAGAGTTTATCTTTCTCATTTTTAGATAAAAGCAGCAATTCCTGGATATTCTTATTCCATTTGGCAGCAGCAAGATTAATATCTGTTTTCAGCACACGTTCTTCGGTAGATAAATCAGAAACCATATTATCTATCTGGTTCCCCATTCTTTCGGAAAGGTCTGCATAATCGTTCCCCACCGGTGTTAAGAGATCCACTTTCTGACCGGTTAGTTTCTCAATATCCGCAATCAGGGAAAGCGCACGGCTTCCGATGCCCTTATTTCCGGGATCTTTAATCTGCTCCATCAGTTGTTTTTTCTTAATTTCGATATTCTGAGTCGTCGCTTTATTGTACTTGTAATTCAGTTTAGATTCAATATTACCTTCCAGATCGGTAAAACTTTTATTGATGGTTCTGAGTTCATCTGTATAAATATCGGTCTTCATAAACCTTGTATACAGGGCATTGAAATTGGCGATAAAGCAGAATGAAGCGATGAAGATGTAGATTCCGACAAGGCTTCCCGTGGGTTTGCCTTCCAATTTGGCACTTCGCAGCAGCCAGCAAAGAAAAAGAAGTAATAGAGACAGGACCAGCGCAATAACGAATGATGCCGGCCCGAAAATTTGCTGTAGCCCCAACCAGGTCTGGTAAAAGCTGACACTGATAAGAAGTAATGCAAGGACTCCCAAAAAGAGATCTGATGGTGTAGTTTTTTTATTCATAAGACATTTAATTATTTTTATAAACCTTTATTTACAAAATCAATAATTTTATAATGCCCGAAACTACGACCAATGAACAAAAAAAAATTACGGTTTCCCGTAATCAGTTGGTTTATCTATTGAAAGTTTTGTGTTTACAATTCCTTAGTTTTTTCTATTTCATTCCTATTTTACAAGCCAGATAAAGAGAAATATCAGCCATTGAATTCCCAGGGTAAGCCATATTAAATTTCGGCTTGGCTCAGACAATTCATTCAGGCTTTGGATGGTTTTGATTTTAATAATCTCATAAAAATTGAGATTCTCCTGATTGAAATCGATATCATCCATTTTAATTTTTTGCATTCCGAAAATGATGATTTTCTTTAACCATTTATTTTCAGATTTATCATTTCTAATCGCATTGATAACCTTTAATTTATTCAACGTAAAATCTCCAGTATTCCTCATCACCTGAGGCTGTTTCTTCTGAATAACAGACAGTATTTTATCCAGAACCGGACTGATAATGCTTTCGGATTTATCAAGGATTAACCGGTTCGCAAGCTTTGATATAATATATTGGTTTCCCAACGTAAAAAATAAGAAAGGGCTCGCAAAGCAGGTAATCAGCCAGAGAATAGAGCCTACCGGCCTCGCCAGAAATACCATAACGAGAAATGGTGCCGCCCCCGCATGGCCGGAATGTCCGGCATCAATGTTCCTGGTTAAAAGAATAAATTCCACAACAACAAGAAAAACAGTTGAAAAAGCACCTAATAAATTGATTTTTAAAAAACTGGAAATAGCAACAGCAGAAAGTGTGGCTATATATTTAAAATTTTCTTTCATTCAGTATTTTTGATTTAATGCCTGAAAGATAGGTTTATTATAAAATAAATTCAAATAAACCTGCATTTATTTTCTTTATGATAAAGAAGAAAATGGATGTAATTGTCCATTAAGCAATTATATTCAGGCATTACTTTTCAAAATATACCCTAAAAAATGTTGTTGCCCATACTACTTTCTCAGTAGATAAAAAATACAGCGCAGAACCGTACTTATAGACTGTTCATGAATCACTAAGTCTATACCACATTCAGCATGTATAAATCTCAAAACCTCACCATCAATCAATAACCATTTAAACATCAACAAGATACATGATATTAACACAATATTATATTTCACTAAAATATGATATAATTCATATTCAACGGTTGTTTATTCGCTAAATGAATCGTACCTTGGACATATAAAACAATAACCTCCAAAACATCTATTATTATGAAAATCAGTCATTCTTATCTGTATGTTCCCTCGGTAACCGAAAATAATGAGGCCGTCATTCAAGAATTTGAGCAGAGAGGGATCTCTATGCAGAAGATACAGAATGCCCTCGGCCGATCCACTCGGTTTCTGATTCCTGAAAAATCGACAGAAAACACCTTCACCATGTCCGTAGACGCGGCTAAGAAAGTGCTCGAACAAAGCCATATCAACATCGCTGACATTGATATGATTATTTTTGTGTCGGCAACTCCCGAATATCATATGCCCACCAATGCCATTAAAATACACCGTGCGTTGGGAGCTAAACACGAGACCTTATGTTATGATATGAATTCCAACTGTATCGGAGGTTTTGTGGCTTTAGATCAGGTTTCAAAATATCTGGCGGGCTCTAAAAACAGACATAAAGCACTGGTTATCTGCTCCGAGCGTTTCTCCGACAAATCGGGAAAAGAAAACCCGATCATCCGATTTTGCTTTTCGGATTCTGCGCTGGCCTATATTATTGAGAAAGATGACACGGACTCCGGGTTGATTGATGTACTGTATCATACAGACAGCACCTTCACAGATACCATCGTCTACCCTCCTAATGGACATTCCTGCTACCGTTATGAAGACGAGATCTTTTGGGATACAGGTTTTGATGGCAGTGGCAGTGTCAACTTTGCGCTCAATATGATTGATGATTTTCTGAAACGCAACCATCTCACCATTAAAGATATTCAACTCTTCTTATTTTCTCAGCTTTCCGCGAAAAATATTCAGACGATCATCAACCATTATGAAATTCCAGCAGACAAGGCACCTTTTTATGGAAGGGAGATTGCCTATACCGGTTCGTCAAGCCCACTGGCAGCATTGGATCTTTATCAGAGAAATGTCGCAAAGCTTCAGCAGGGAGATTATGTACTCATATGGACCCTGGGAGCAGGATATCAGGCAGGTCTGATGTTATGGAAATACTGATTGCGGATTGATCATAAGACCTGATGATTTTTAATCATCTCTTATGAAGTCAAATTGAACTTAAATACATGCATCAAAAGAGAGCAGGAGGATGAGCAGGAAATGAAGCAAACACTTTAATACGTACTCCTGCTGATTTTCCTGTTTTTTTTTTGCGATCCGCTGCCGCTGCCAATTGATTCTGCTAAGGAACCGGCGATACTGCTGCTGCTCCGTTAGAGCTTCCGCCCAAATTAAATTCGAGATCCGGTAATGAATTAATCTGGGAATTATCTATAATAAGCGTATACAGTACCCATGTTCCGTTTGGGCTTGTTCCTGTTGACTGCTGATAAGTTGAAGCTCCTGAGTAGTCCGCCCGAAGTCTCCATGTGTTGCCTGATCTAAAGGCATTTACATTGGCGGGCGCAGAAAGGTTTCTTCCGTTATTATTCGAATTAGGAACCGAAAGCAGGTGATTAAAAGCATTCCCTACCACCACCAGGGTGTATTTGGAACTTTCTATTTTTGTGTCAAAATTATTTATCCAGTCAAAATTCACATTATTAATCGTATACCTCTGGTAGTAGAAAGGAACAGAAGACCTCGGATTTTTATACACTGTCCCATCATTCGCAATAGAAAGTCCGTGAAATGCTCTGTTGGGAGGCTCAGAAGGCAGATAATCTATTTTCAGTGGTGAGTTGGTGCCATCGCCTTCAATATGCAGAAGAGTATCAGGCTGCAGGGTTCCTATACCGACTCTGTGATGGGCTGCATCGATGCTTAATGTATTTCCGTCGACCTTGAAGTGGCTCGTTCCTGTATTAGAGGAAGAAGAGAATTCCAGGATTTTATCTCCCATGGCAACGGTTCGGTCCGAGGTGAGGGTGCCATTATTTTTATAAATACTGGTATCTGCTTCTCTCATGCTGATCCAGATATTCCCATCAAAATAATAGTATCCTTCAGAGTTGATGGCAGCTGTCTTCGCAGAAGAGGTTGAAACGGGAGCCGTAGCATAGATAATCGTACCCTTTTGATCCGCTCCATACCGACTGTCTGCCAGCCTGATCTGGTCTCCCGTCAGCTTTGGGGCAATAATTCCTTCGGCTGTGCTCCCATCCGTACTGCGGGCTTTAACATCAAGAGTTGCTTTGGGCTGAACGGTGTTTATACCAATCTGTGAAAACACCTTAATGCCGGCACACAATAAAGTGATTGCTAAAAAATTCTTTTTCATTCGTATAACATTAAAAATTAAAATTGTTAATCGTTCAATCAAACAAACCGGATCCATACTTCCTATGTGAAAGCAGTCCGGCCGATGTATTGAAATGTGTTTTTTTAGTGTGTGCGGTAAAAATAAGAGGATCTTCCGGCAACAGCAAATAAAAAGCTTTCTGTTTTCGTGAATTCGGAAACTCATTTAAAATACACAAAACCATCACCAACAGATAGATTTCAGCCTTTAGTTACGGCTTAGGTTTTCGATAAAATCTGAAGGTGAATACAGGGTTATTTTTTTGAAAACGGTAGCGAATTTTGCGGGAGATGAAAACCCGCATTCTTTGGACAAAGCAGCAATTTTATATTTGCGATACTGAGGGTCATCTTCAAGCTTCATCAGGATATACTGTATTCTGAGCCCGTTAATATAACTGTTGAAATGCTTACTCCTGTGGTTGTTGATAATATAAGAAAGATATTTACCATTGGTTTTCAAAAGGGTTGATAGGAGGGCAAGTGACATTCGGGGACTTAGATAATGTCGAGATTTCTCAAACTTTTCCAGCTTTTTCTGTAGTCTTATTTCAGTATTTGTGTTCATCATTTTGCAGGTCTTTTGTTTACAGGTTTTTGTCTGTTACTTCCTGTAAACCATTCTTCTTTTTTTTAAATTATTTAACCCTAAAAAATATAAAAAAATTGTAAATGCATAATCATACAACATCAATAAAGGATTTTCGCGGTTCTTTATAATTTACCTATCCTTACCAATTTATGTTTTACTATTATCGTATGAATAGTAAATACTACATTTACTTTATTTATCAGAATAAAAAACTCATATTTCTCACAAATAATCCAATCGTACTTTTACTACAATTTTAAAAATTTAAACTAAAAAACTCATTGAATTAAATTAATATATCTAATTTCAATGAATTAAAACCAAATACACATCATATTGTGAAAAAGAATATCTCGAATTCAGAGAAAATTTCAGAAAATGAAATTTCAGGGATTAACCGTATGGTTAAGCTGGAGATCGTCATTGAAGGCCGGATTATCAGGCACTTCAAGCATTTTCGTTTGCAACAAAGCATTCGTACCCATCACAATTTTGAACTTACGCTGGCTCACGATACGTTAGGAGACCTTCAGGATCATAATTTAGAGCAAGCACAACAGTTTCTGGGCAAGCGCCTCACGATCGTTTTTAGATATAAAGATGCTGAAAACGGAGGTCCGGAAAGAACGTTTGTGGGCTTCATTACGCAGGTGGCTTTCAGTCAGGAAAAAACAAGTCTCGGAAATATTGTTCTTAAAGGTAAAAGTCCGACCATTCTAATGGATGCTGCTCCTCATACGCAGAGTTTCGGTGGAGATCAGCCGGTGAATACCTCCATTATTGCGACCAGAATTCTCAAAGAAACACTGGATTCGGGAAAATATGACTATAAAGTAGACCCGAATAATAAAAGCTACATCAATTACAGCGCCCAGTATAAAGAAACCCATTATAACTATCTTTCAAGACTGGCAGAAACCTATGGCGAACAGTTTTATTATGACGGCGAAGTGCTGTATTTTGGAAAATTACCAGCCGGAGAACAACCAGTAAAACTAACCTACGGAAGCAATGTAAGCGATATTTCCATTGAATTAAAAGCCGTTCACACTAAGCCCGAATTCTTTGGATACAACAGTACAAAGCACGAAAAACTGCTAAGCTCAAAAACAGATATTAAACATATCGGTCAGTTGGCCTTCAAAGCGTATGAAATCAATAATGATATTTTTAAAACAAGATCATTAAACCCCTCGCCTATCAATGCCAATATGTCTCTGAATGTAGATGACGTACAAAAAAGTGCGGCAGGAAGTGCAGCGGTGGAAGTTTTTACCGTTTCAGGAAATACAACTGTTCCTTTTCTACATCCCGGATGTCTTGCGGATGTGGAAATGAGAAAACCGAACAGCAACCAGACCTCCTATTTTACCAAGCTGATGATCACAGAAGTGTCTCATGAAGTGAATACAAAAGGTTTTTACAACGGTTCGTTTGAAGCTATTGCAGAAGGAACAGGCTATATTCCACAGCCGGATTTTACCCAACCAAATGCTGAGCCACAGATCGCTACCGTTATTTCCAATACCGATCCTTTAAACCAGGGAAGAATACAGGTTCAATTCGACTGGCAACTGAATGATACCACTCATTTTATCAGAATGATGAGCCCTGATGCGGGAGGAACCGACATGATTACCCAAAACAGAGGTTTTGTAGCCGTTCCGGAAGTAGGCGATCAGGTCATGGTAGGTTTTGAGTATCATCATCCCGACTTTCCCTTTGCAATGGGAGGAATGTTCCATGGTGCGGTAGGTCTCGGTGGTGGCGTGAATAATCATATTAAATCCATCCAGACCAGAAGCGGAAATAAGGTGATTTTTAATGATGAAGAAGGCAGTATTTTTATTGAAGATCCAAGCGGGAATACCTATTTCATGGACGGAAAGGGAAACATTGCCGTAAATGCACCTAATGATATGACCTTTACCGCAGGAAATAACATCAGAATGACTGCAGGAAAAGATATTACCTCGATTGCCGGAAACAGCATGTTTGCCACCGCAAATGTGAATATCGTTTCCAATGCGGGAGTAAATATGATCGACACCGCGGGAAGAGATTTGATGCAGACTGCGACAGGAAACATTCACGAATCTTCTGATATGAGAACCGAAGTTTCTGAAAATGAAAGAAATATCCAGGCGAAGAAAAGTGATTCCTATGCCGAAAAAGTAACCGTAGTAAGCACCAAAGAAAATATGGTGTTACAAAGTGAAAAAACGGTAAAATCTCAAAGTGGAGAACAGGGAAATTCTCATTAATAGTAAATTTCAACTTGTTTTAAAATTTTAAATCAATCCTGAAAAATTTGATTTAAATAAAAATAATACGATCATGGCGATAGTAAAAAAAGCAAGCAATATCAATATACAGGTTGCTAACAATTACACTTCTCTCAGTAAGGTTTCTCATGAGGAATCCGGTGAGGTGATTATTGAGGCAACCAAGCAGAATTTGGAGCTGTCCAGTCAGAAACGGGCAATACTGCAGGGTTTTGGAAAAGACGGCGTTGGCAATGACGGATGCAAGGAAGGCGTAATCAAAGTAAGTAAAAAATTGATTGGAAAAGCCAAAGGAGAACCCGGATTTAATTTTGACGGAACAAAAGCCGAGGACACCTACTTTGCCGACAGTCCGGCCTCATCGGCTTCGATAAAAAATGATCCTGTTTTTAAATTAAGTGACGCTACTTTAGGTGCTTATCTCGATCAGCTCATGACTTCCCTATCCATCGGTGATATGGAAACCGTGGCACTGGAAATGTCTGCCCGTTTTAAAAATGGAACCGGAGGAACCTATAAAAGTGATATTCTGAATAAAGAAATCGCCAATAATTCAGCTTTTACAACGTATCACAATGCCTTTCTTACTGAATTTAAATAAGTCCTGAAAAAAAGCAACTACGACCCGAATGCGATGGAACTAATTTCTATGAAACTCTTGAATTTCTCTTCTTTTTGGGATAAAGTTTCAGGGTTGGGAATTACCATCCATCAGGTTTGGAGTGCCAAGGCTGAAATTCTGGACTATTCTTATAATAAATGTACCAAAATGTGGAACGGAAAACTGAAATATACGTTTTATGATCATTTTGGACTGGACTGGGATGATATTGTGAAGCACGGAGGAGACAGAATTCCGCAATATCATACCGGAGATTTCTTTAAGGCATGGTATATTCTGCAGCATTATAGAAGTGCAAGACCATTCATTACCGAAATGGAAAGAAATGTAACGTTAAGCGGCAACTCTGATAGAGACTAATCTACTATGAAAAACTTAATAATTTTATTGACATTATTTGTGGCGTGTATTCAAAACAAGTCGGAAGACTTTCAGCTAATGGCTTTATCACCCGTTACGTACGAGTTTAAAGCCGGAGAACATAAAAATAGGATTGATTATTTTTATGCAGACGGTCATTTTTCATATAACGATTCAGAATATGAAAAACTGAAAAAGAAAATTGATGAGAAAACGGCATCGGTGAACATCAAAGAGTATCATCTGTATTCCGTGTATATTTATAAGGAAACCAATTCCATTAATAAATCATATAAAGGAGGAAAACAAGGGCTGGACGGTCATAATGAAGACCTCATCGCCTATGTGAGATATACAGATGGTGCAAGAGATATTTTCTACATTACCGAAAAAGGAAATGTAGTCTATGATGCTGTTTCCAACAAGGCAGAAAGCTTTGAGTTTGAACAATAAAAATACAGAAAAATGGCAGGTCCGGGCGTAATATTCGACAGCAAAACTCCTATTTCACGAAAAGGAATAGAGCCGACACAGGTGAAGAGTATAAAGCTTGTTTCTGATCTGGATGACGGAGCGGCTAATGATGGAAACGGAACAATCAAAGAAAAAAGCGGATTGATTTTTGGGAAAACCTATACTTTCAAAGTAGAATCCTATACCAATGAAGAGCCTAAAGATGTAAATCTTGTAAAATGGGCAGTAAGCTATACCGATAAAGAAACAGGAAAGTTTTATAAAAACGTACTGAAGGATACCTTTACAGGAGATGAAATCAGTATTACATTTAACGATTCTAATGGATGTGGGAATGATTTAAATATCATTGCATATATTAATGATGCTGATAATGAGGGTAAGCTTACTCAATTTAAACATAACAGATTTCGTTTTTTTGACAGAATTAAATTAATAAATGAATTAGAAGCAAGAAAAACCGAACCTTGGCGCATCAACCAAGATGATACCAATACGTGTGGTCCCAGTGCCATTATGTATTCTTTTGCTAAAAGAGATAAAGAAAATTATGCAAAATTTATTGCTGATCTTCATAGAAAAGGCATTACTCAATTTAATAATTATAAAATCGACATCAGCAGTGACGGGGATTTGAAAGATATTGCAGATACCAATCCTAAAACAAAAGAAAATTTCCCGACAGCAATGGCCTCTTGTGACTGGATTCCTAATACCTGCATTACAGATGATGAAAATATTTTCTTTGATTTTGAAGGAAATACAAAGGAAACTTTTTCTGCTATAACTGTTCCCTCAAGAATGAAAATGCTGAATGAAAAACTATTGGGATTAACAGATGTGAAAGATAATACGAATTTATATTTCAATAAAACCGGATGGGTTTGGGGAGCAACTCTTGAAGACGTAGCAGAACTTATAAATACAAAAAGTGAAGGATATGAAGTGTTTTTATTAGTAAGTATTGATTTACTTAATAATAGTATTTCCAAATCTTTATTCTCCACAGCAGAACATTGGATTGTTTTAGAATCTATCAAACATGGTGCACCTGGTTTTGTAGAATTTAATATATATACTTGGGGTAAAAATCCAACTCTTAAAACTTATAATATTAGTTATGATATTTTTAGAACAAATTATTATGGATATATAAAAGCAAAATAATATGAAAATAAATTTAATTTCTTTATCAATAAGCATTGTATCAATGATACTACTCGTTTTTGTAATATATCAGATGGTCGATTATATCACCCCACCAATAACGATTGATGGTCATAGATATATGCCTACAAGTAATGTTCTGAAATCTGTGTTTTATAGTTTATTACTATCTATAATTATCTTTTTTATCTCAAGAAAAGTTATAAAAGGGAGGATGTCGAAATAACGCTATTGTATTTTTTTTGGTATTTAAGATCTATGAATTATATATTGAAGCCAATTAGTACTTTCTTAATTTGTATTCTCTTTACCTCATGTTTTAATGACAATGTTAAAGAGATCGATGATCAAAATTTCAGCTATATAGAAATTACAGATTATCCACTGAATAAAGAAAATACAAAAAATGCAAGATTGATTTTGTATAAAAAAGGGTCTAATTTTAAGGAAAAAATAAGTGAATATGACGATTTTTCTTTTGAAGTTACTCCTTCTAAAGTATTAAATATTAAATTCGATTTTGATAATAGCCAACCTATTAATGAAGATATGGAATTTATAGTAAATGAGAATTTTTATTATCAATTTAAAGATATTGCTATTCGATATGACACATTTAAAAAACCGAATATCATAGGCAATGATCTTTATCTCTATAAAAATATGAAGGCAACTGTAAATGAAAAACCAATGGAATTTAAGGAATATAAGATCCATGAAAATAAAACCATACAGCTTCCTTTCGCATTGGCAAAGAAGTTATAAAACAAAGAACAGAATCTGACGAATGAAGAAGAAGGTATATTTACTCATTTTCATACTTTGTATTATCATTGGATATATGATGATTGGCTGGATTTCACAAAAAAATAAAGACAACCAATTTAAAACAGAATGTGAAAATAATCCAAGTATTCATACCACTCTTTCTTTTGTTGTTGATCCTAAAGATGAAGCTCATCAGATAAATGTTCATTTAAAAAATAAACAGAGCCAAACGATATTAAATAAAGTATTAAACAAAAATAAAGACCATGAATTTAAATATGACGGTGGATTTTCAATAAGTGATACCCTAATGATTATTAAAAATAGTAAAGTATATAAGATGTATGGTTTTAAATATCACACAGTTGTTATCAATGAAAAAAAAGGACCGGAATGTCATTACAAAGGTGCTTTTATCAATGGTAAATGGAATGAGGATTATATTGTTGACTTGAATTAACAGAAATTAATTGAGTAAAGTAAGAATATGTTCAGGCAAAATAAATTTTTACTGATTATCCTGCAGTCAATGACATCATTCATTAACTGCAGTGAGAAAAAAATGAAAAGTGCGATCCCAATATGTCGGTATCTTTTATAAATATTCATTCTGAAATATTGATACAGAACATAAAGGTTTATCAGTATAAGAATAATGTTTTAAAAGACAGTATGACTTTTAATGCAGAGAAAAAGGATAAAACAGATTACCTGTTTTCAAAAGATGGATCAGATTATTCAGTGGAGTTGAAAAAAACGTACACTTTCGGTGATAAGTTTAAAGTTCTGATTGATAATAAAGAGTATATTCTTGATCATTTTAAAGTAGCTCCCACCAAAGTAGGAACAAATTACAAACAAGAGGATGTATGTGCAGTTCAGGAATATAATGTTAATAGTAAACCGATAAAAAACAATGCTGTATTGATTGATGTGGACAAAAACTAATATAAAATGATATGAAACATAAATTGGCCATTTCATTATTTATATCTCTCCTGTTTTTAAGTTGCTCTCGGGAAAGAAAGCTTAAAAATGAGATTCACATTTACCAACCGAGCAATATAAGTTCTGTGAAAGATGTATCCATCACAGAAATAAGCAACGGTCACAAAATTAAAATATATAAAAAAACAGAAATTAAAGAAAGATATGACAGCCTGAATAAAATCCCTTATTTATCATTAGTATTTAAGGATGCTAAACAGTTTCAAATGGATAAAAGCTATGAATTGAAAATTAATAATTCTATGTACAAGATCGAGGATTTTAGAGAAACCAAAAAAAATCAAGGAAGTAATATTTTCTATACGATAAATGGTGAACCTCAGGAAATAGGAGGTGACAATATTATAAAAATTGATTTAGAGTAATAAAGCAGTAAACGAATATGCTAAAAAAATGGAATATACTATTTAACGCTCAGCTTATTCTCTTCATCACATTTATTGTTTTGACATTCATTTATTACTGGGATCAGGATGCTCATCAATACTTTAATAAATCAATACAGAACTATAATTTTCAGAGTATTTTTTCATTGTTGATGACTTACTTATTTATTTTTTTATCGTGTTTGATTTTATATATCCCGTTTTGTTTGCGATCCAGCTGATCATTAGTGTAAAAGAAAAAAAGGGACATCAGAGAATAAAGAGTTTTATGGTATTGGCATTTTTATATCTACTCAGTATTGTTTCTGTTTTTGCTTTATTAATGATAAATAATGCTCAGGCAATCAAAGCTATTGATTAAATAATTAAACAAGTATGAAGACAGGAATTATATCGTTTATCATCGCATTGATCTCAATGATATTGTCAGGTTTGGCAATTTATCAGTTTGTTGCGTATATAAATCCTCCGGTGACAATGGACGGACATCGATATATGCCTACCAGTAATATTCTGAAATCTTTTGTTTTCAGTTTTATTATCGCTGTTATCGTATTTTTTGCGGCAAGAAAAATGATCATGAGAAGGAACTCTTAAATTATAAATTGATAAAAAATGATAGTATAATCCGTAAAAATTAATACAAACCCAATCATAAACCCACCAAAAAGCTAAATATGACCACGCCAGTTTCCGAAATATTTCCCACTTCCACCTACACTGTCAATGATGAGTGTCTGGTGAGAATTGGTACAGAAGAGTACGAGGCCAAGCTCTCCTACACGCTGTATATAGAACCGGATCAAAAGGAAACTGACCAAATGTCAATCAACCGAACCAATTTTAAGGTAAATGGTCAAAAGATAGATACTAAATTCCTTGGTGTGGCTAATGATTATATGGAAGCTTTATTTCCAATCCTTTGTAAAATAAGCAAATACCAACTTAGTATTGAAAACATCAGCGAAATAAGAAAACGGATTCAAAAGACGGATGTTGCCGTGCACGAAATCTACAGCGGCGAGGGTATTGATCATATTCAGACGCAGTTTTTTGCGGCTATTCAGACGGATGACAAGCTAAAACATTTTATCGGGCAGCTGCATTTTATGAAAATGCTGGAATACGGTTTACAGAAATTTAACCCGAACCACCAATATGAAACTTCCTGGAAAGTCCTTCCCATAGGCATCACCGAATGGAAAGGCAACACCCAGTATCAAAAAGAAAAAAATACCTTATCCTTTGAGCCTAAAATCGATAACGCGCAAGAGCTTATGAACAGGATCATCAGATATATCCATCGATATGATTATCCGGTGGGTTTTGAGGAAGAGACTCTCCCACTCTATGCCGATTTTCAGAACAACATCAGCTATACCGGAAAAACCGGAAGGATAGAAAAAGCGGAAACGTATGTCTGCGTAGAAGCAGAGAAAAAATTTTATTACCAACACACCATCACCATTGAAACAAAGTAAAGTATGTCAGCCTCCATCCCCTATACCGTGCAAAGCGGAGAAACGCTTCAGGATATCGCCAGCAAACTGGGTATCAAAGACTGGACAAAACTTCAGCAGTATCATAATGATCAGGTAAGTTCTGATCAGAAAACATCGACGACACCTTACGCAGGTTTTAAACTGATGACGCCCTCTCAGGACGAGATCTACACTATGAACGGGGAGACTCCTCCACCCGATCCCGCTGAAGAGCAGAAAAATGCCGAGCAAAAGCAGGATCAGGAAAAGAAAAAAGAGGATGAGGAAAAGAAAAGTGAGCAGGCTTCTAAAAGTGATCATGACGGAAAATATTTTGTGGTCCACGATGCAAAATGTGTCTGTGATAAAGCTGAAAACCCAAAGCAGACTGCTAATCTTCAGGTGACCACTCACTCCATTATTGTTCTGAACGATGAGCAGGGAAAACTGGCTGCCACAGAAGAGGATAAAACCTTTAATCCACCTGCCGCTACTTTCGGGAAATGTACTCTGAAACCATCATCTGGAGGGTATCTTCCCTGTGCCCTGGCTCTGGCTCCCAAGTGGGGAAAGACCTATGAAATTAGTCCCTAAAGATCCTTTATTACAAGTTCTTAATGGGGATAAATCTTTAGGTGAATATTTAAATGTTTCCAACGTTCCCAAGATTGTGGATGGCTATTTCTGTGATGCCGGAGATACCGAAAAACTGTACAACTCTCCTATCGATAAACCTTTATACTTTAAATTATACGCCATTAATATGGTGGATAAAAAAGTGGAGATTCATTTTATGACCCAGTCGGATCCTTATTTCGGATTTGCGTGGAGTGCCAAACAATGGAAAGACTGGAAAGACGTTCAGGACAAGTTTTCTAAAGAGACATTCTTCCATAAAGTGGAAGGAACCATCAATAAAAAAGGGGAACTTATCGTGAAAGTTGATCCTTCAAAATTAGGAAAACCTAAAAATTATTTTAAAATCGCTGCCGTTGTAAAAATAACCGAAGGCGAAGGAAAAGAGGCAAAAGAAAAAGCAGCTTATCTGGAGAAAGCAGATCTTGCCATTTTATATGCGACCGCGAAGCTTCCCGATATGGTGGAAAATAAAGGGGCTGTGAAAGTGGGAAGAGAGACGTTAAGTAAAAAAGGTGAAAATGAAAACGGTGTATGTGAATGCGAAGCTAAAGTGAGAGCATATATGAGAATGCTTCGTGTAGGAGAAGGTACTGGAGAATTAATAAAATCGTCAAAATATAATAAAGAAACAAAAAAGAACGAAATTGTTTATATATCAAATGATTTCGAAGCTGGGTATACCAAATTATTTGGTGGAGATAATTTTACAAAATCGCCTCATAATAAGGATATGAATAGTCATCCTCAAATACCAGTATATTGGTATACGAAGAAAAATGGAGAAAAAGTATATAGTTCTGCTGCTGGCGCATATCAGGTAATGGGATATAATTGGAATGATAGAGATATGATTAATAAGAGAAAAGCTTACAGTGTGATAGATTTCTCAGCAGAAGGACAAGACAAGTTTTGTGTAATTTTGTTCGAACACAAAAGAGCAGGTATGTTAGATTTAATAATAAAAGGTGATATAAAAGGTGCGACAGAAAAATATGGGAGTTTTGAATGGGCAAGTTTACCACCTGGTCAATACGGTCAGCCTATTGAAACAATGGAAAAAGCATTAGAATTATATAACCAATTTTATAAAGAAGAACTTGCAGGGAGAAGCCCATTACATTTAAAAAAAGGATTTCTTAAAGAATTTGGTAAAAGTTGTTGCGGAGAAAATTCACAAAAATTAGGGCTGGAAAAATCGCTATGTGGAAAATCAGAAATTGATTTGAGAGATAAAATAAAATGGCAAACACAATTTGACCCAAAATGGGGAGCACGTGACAGACAAATGGTTGCTTGTAAAAAAACTTGTGATGATATATTAATAAATAACGGACTTAAAGCTACATCTTTATTAAAATTATATCAGACAGCAATTGAAGACGATAAACATACCAAATTGATAATCAATACTGAGATTTCAAAGGAAGCCATTGCTTATTTAGATAGCGAATTAGAGAAGGGACATCCGGTGCAAGTCGGTGTTGATCATGGGATAGGATACAAAATTAATAATAATGCTGATCATTCTACTGATCACTTCGTAGTTATAATTGGACGGAAATGTGATGGAGAAAAATGTTATTATCTCTTTTATGATGTAGGTACGAGTCATATAGAGAAAGGAGCAAGTGATAACAATAGATTATATTTCGATAAAACAAATTATTCCTTAAAAGGAACTACAGTTTATAATGGTCATTTATATACAGTAACTCAAATAAGAAAAAACTAAAAAATAATGAAAAAATTAAGTCAAATATCATATTTATGGTTGTTTTTTTCGATGTTATCATCATGTCAAACAAAAGATGAAAAAAATCCAATCGACAATAAACAAGTAGAGACTGATAACAATTCATACATAGGAAAATGGTTACCAATAGACAAAAACAACGAAAAATATTATTATTGTACAGACTCTAATAAATTTATTGAAGTAGGTAAAAATACAATCTATGATCATACACCTATGGAAAATTCTAATTTTAGTATTAACCATGTGAGAAATGAAGGAAATGAGACCTATCTGTATTTAGATAAACAAGAATCATCTTACTACATTTTAAATTGGATAGATAGAGAACAAGGTATTATATCATGTAAATTGAATGATTATGATACAAATCTATTTATTATAGAGAAAAAATTAAATACTATTGAAAATAAGTCTTGTCAGCAAAAAAGTAAATCTTGTAATATCAGCGACGTCTTCAATAAATATAAATTTATCTTAGAAGCAGGAGAATACCGAAATGACAAAGAACAAAAGTATCCAGTATCCGCATGGATTACAGTAACAAATCTAAAAAATAAAAAATCGCAAGAGATTTATTTTGAACCAAATTCATGGTCAGTATACAGCGATTTGCCTTGTAATGATTTAATTATTAAAGACTTTAATTTTGATGGATTAGAAGATTTTGCATTTGTTTGGGATAATGGGGGTAGCTCGGGGAAATTATATGAGTATTATTTTCAAGATAAAAATGGAAATTTTTCTCCTGCAGATTCTTTTCCTTTACAACATGGAATATTAGCAGAAGATATAAGTAAGGCTAATAAAACAATTACAGTACAGAGCATTGTTGGATGTTGCCACATTAACTTAAACCAATATAAACTTAACTCTAATGGACGGTGGGAAACTTCTTCAGAACAACATGAATTGAACAAGAAATAAACGAAGCCTATTTCTGTATTGCTATTGATACTGAACAGGTTTTCATCAGTTATGTAAATGGTTCATTATATTTTAAAATTTACGCCATTAATATGGTTAGGGAATATCTTATTCCGCAGACGGTACATGGCAAACGAATTGTACCGAAGGAATCGGAAGTATGACTATTAAAGGGAAGCAAGCCTCTTTAGTGGTCATGTCTAATCAGATTTATATTCAACTTGTGGAGACCAAAAGATATGATTCTGAGAAAGGTATTGCCTATAAACTCAAAAATATTCCTGAAGATTTAGGTAATTTTGGGATTAAGTTACCCTGGAAAGATTATTTAAATCATTCTTGTCCGATAATGAATTTAAAAAGTAATATTATCAAAATGAATTTTTTTATTATAATGATGACGTTTTTTGCATCCATTTTCTTATTATATCGATTTTACAATTGAAAAAGATTTAAAAATTAATTTAAAATATAGCAGTGGGAAAAATGCTACTTCAGCAAAAATGCAGAAGGTAGAAAATTTCCAAATCAATTTAGAAAGTAAAAAAATAAAAAAGCTATAGTCTTTTAATGATCTAAGAAAAATTGCTGGAAAGTGGGAGCAGAATCTTGAGGGATAATAATTTTATTTTATACAAGTTCAGCCAGGAAACCTTTGATGCAAAAGCGAACAAGGATATGCCTTTAAAAACGTGGAGTGAAAATAATTTTGGATCCGTAGATTTCTGCCGCACGACTTATGAATTTATAGATAATTTAAAATAATACTCTGGGATATTGTTATTATTACTACCTATATTCAAATAAAAAATATGAGATTATATCAACACAAAATTATAATACATTTGGTTTGCTTAGTATTCATTGTACTTTCGTGTAAGGATAATAAGACTCCAAGTTCAAAAAACAAAAAGATTGAATCTGAAATTAACCACTCTTCAATTACAACAGTCACCTCCACTATTGACACACAGAATAAGAACAAGCAAGAGAAAAATAACATCGATAAAAAATGGCTCGGTACTTACACCGCGCGCTTTGCATATGGACAAATAGGAGGTATCAATGCCGGATGGGATCTGGAAATTAAAATCACTAATGATCAAACTATTGCATCTGGAAATGGATATCAAATCGGTTTCATAGATGAATTGAGAGCTATAGCAGAAGGAAATAGATTGATATTAAAACATAAAGAAAACAGACAAGGATATACGCTTGGTGAAAAAATGAATCCTGAGTTCATTTTAATAGAAGATCACGGAATTTATTATGTACAATCTGAATGGATTGATTCCGATATCATTACAAAACCAGAGGCAAAAGGATTTAAAATAAGCAAAGACCATTTATGATTCGGACAGTTTATACTTACAGAATAGTTTTGGGGATTTTATTGTCTGTCAGTATTTCATGCAGTAAAACTTCTTCAACAGATCCAATTCCAAAAGATTCTGAAAAAAAAGCGGTAGAAGAAAAGCATTTACTTATTCAGAAAAATTCAGCTAAAGTTGAGCTTCCCTTTAGTTTCTACCAATATTTTAAAGATGAATATTCTGAAACTAAATATCCATCATATGAATTAAATCAAAATTTAATCGACTTCTTAAAAAGCAAAAACTATGATGGGGAAACTTACAAAGGCTTTCTCATTCGTTCGGATAAAGAGTTTGAATATTTAGTGACGAGTATGTCTCGTGGTGATTCAGAATATTTCATCCTGATAACCTCCGGAAACAATAAAATAATTGATTATAAAGATATTGGAGCTATTGGAGATGAAAATCCGGTTACATTTAAAATATTTTCAGACTTTTCTATTGAAAAATATCACGGAAACACAGGGGATGCGAAAGCTTTTGAAAAATATAAGATTGATAAAAACGGTAAAATACTGAAGAACTAATTGTTAAATGATTTTTTTTAATAATTGAATCGATGAAAAAAATTAAATTTTTGTTTTTATTAATTCCTGCCCTTTTATTCTTACAGTGTAATCAATCAAAAGAGGTAAAGAAACCAGGTCATCATAACTCTATTTTAGATAAACCTAACGAGTCTCAGCAATCATTGGATAAATCAGTCAGTACAATATCTTATTCCGCAGACGGTACATGGCAAACGAATTGTACCGAAGGAATCGGAAGTATGACTATTAAAGGGAAGCAAGCCTCTTTAGTGGTCATGTCTAATCAGATTTATATTCAACTTGTGGAGACCAAAAGATATGATTCTGAGAAAGGTATTGCCTATAAACTCAAAAATATTCCTGAAGATTTAGGTAATTTTGGGATTAAGTTACCCTGGAAAGATTATTTAAATGATAAAACCATTGCTTATGTAAAAGTTATTGATGATAAAACATTACATTTTTACTGGTACGGCTTTTACAATGATAAAATAAAGGCAAGGGATTTTACAGAATCTAATTTCAACCAGGAAAGTCAAGAAAAAGACATTGTTCTAAAAAAGTGTTATTAATCAATAAATCAGATTCTTATCATGGAAAAACCATTCATTATACTTCTACTCTCATTTTTTATTCTTTCATGCAGTAAAGAATCAGCAAAGCAGATAAAAGAAAATAAGCCTTTTGTACCTCATGAAAAGTCGTATTCTGCTTCGGAGTGCACCGTCCAGCGGGAAGAAAAAAATATCATTTTGCTTTGTAACGGAAAAAAGACAATTTATGAAGGTTTGATTGTCGATGAAATGTCCATTTCAACGGATTTTATTAAAGGTGAGAACAACGAATTTTATTTGATGTATGAATTGAATGCTTCTGCTACTAAAATGAAAGAAAAGTATAATTTTATCTATTCCGACAGAGGTATTTTCCTTGTTTATAAAGAAGTTTTAAAATTCGGAAAAGGCGGTCTTATGGGTAACCGCATCTATTTTGAACCGATTGATATGAAAGGTAAAAGCTTTGAAAATATTCAGTCATTGGGAGATCAACTGGAGGAAATATTTTCACAAAATAATGCGGCTATTAATTATTTCGATACAAATAACAAAATATTTGCAAAAAATACTTTAAACGAAACGAATGAAGACATTTTCATCAATTATCCTGAAATTTCACAAAATAAGATTGCCATAACGGATGCTGAATCTGCAAACAATTTAGCATTTTTATTAGAACAGAAAGATGCCAATAAAGAATCTGAGCTTTTACTTCAACACATCATCGCCCAATATCCTGAACGGGTGGTTGCCTATTTAAATCTGGCCGATGTCGAATGGAAAATCAACAGTCAAGATGAAGCGAAAAAACATTATAATTTTTACCTTTCGCTGATGAAAAAGCAAAATAAAAGTGTAAATAAAATCCCTCAGAGAGTTTATGACAGGATCAAATAAATTATTCAAAGTCAATATACTTTTCTTCTCGGTTATTGTATTATTCTTTCAGTGTAATAAAACTCAGGAAGGAAAAGACAGCGTAGGAAAAAGTCAGATTCAAAACGTTCCAAACTTTGATGCGGTATTAAAATGCAGCGATTATGCTTACGATGAAAACTATTTTCTCACAGCCGATTACGGATGCATTTACAATCCAAAAGAAGGAAATACCTTTGGAAACCTTATTATTTACTTATTTCCAAAAAATAAACTGACGATTTCAGATGATCAAATCGATTCAGAAGTAGAGAAAGTAAACCTATTAAGCATTGAACAGGTCAAAAAAGACTTTGATATTTATATTTATTTAATTCCAAAAGATGATTTGAATTATAATCCTCAGGGAGATCCTGTTTATTATCAAAATGAAAAATATAAGGAACAATTATTTACGCTGAAGAATAATAAATGGCAATTAACAGACTCCATAACAATTAATAATGCTTCTGAACATCAGAAAGAACAGGAATGGAGAGAAAGCTTTCTACAAAAAACAGATAATCAACCTTAAATAAAAATAACGCAGCCCTCACCCAATAAAGAAACCTCTCACAGGGAGAGGTTTACGCTTGAAAGGAACAAAAAGATAATAAATTTTATATTTTAAAGACTTTCCATAAAGACTTAAAACACTTTATTTCACGTCTACAAACGCTTATGTATTTGTCTTTTTAAAAACCTACAACAACATTGATTTAAGGAGTTACCTTTACAAAACTTACTGATGTTCTACCGTTGGTATTATTATTAATTGTTGTATCTCGGGTTGAACTTCTTGCTCCAAGATAATATACAGTAGGAGCCGTTATAGTCGTCACCAGGGTACCTGTACCTGTTCCTCCATCCATTGTATTGGTAACGTTATATATTAAAATTTCCGTATTGGGAACTATACTTCCTGCAGATGCAGCAGTACTAAGAAAAGCCGTTGCAAACCCCTGCCCTGTTTGCCCTGCAGTATTATTTACCTGAGCTCTTGTTGAAAATGTAATAAGATAGGTTCCGGCTGAAGGTAGTGTAAATTCTATTAAATTATAATTAGCTGTTCCTGCTGGTATAAGAATATTGGCACCGCTTAATACCACTCTTCCAAATGCCGGACTAAATGAAGATCCTTGGACAGTTACTACATTTCCTGTATCATCAATTCCTAATGTAGCTCCGCTTGACACAGGGGATGAAGAGGAAAGGTTACTAAACTTAAGACCGGAAGAGTTAACCGTTCCCGAATTAAGCTCAAGTTTTGCAGTTGGGCTCACCGTACCTATTCCCGTATTACCTGTAGCAGTAACCACAAAATCATTACTTGCCTGATTAACAGATGGATTACCTAAAACAGGATTGTCTCTCCCCGCATCAATATGGAATTCCTGTCGCGGATTACCAGTATTTACACCTATCTGCGCAAAATACATTACCGGTACTAATGACAATAATAAATAAACTTTTTTCATAGTATACATTATTTTAACAAATGGTAAAAAACAAGTAATAAAGCTCTATCTAACATTATTTCTATGTGTATTTTAATATTTAAGCTAAAGATTTAATTGTAAGAAAAATACCTGTCAATAAGTTTTTAATTCGATAATTTTAAAATCTAATTCTATATTTCCTCTTTAAATAGTAAAAATACAGTTGTCATAATGATATTACTTTATTCCTTATTTTTTTACAAATATATTACAGCGAAACAATTTTATACTTTGATTTTTTCAAACATTTCTCTAGGTATATATAGAGATTTTTCTATAAAAATTAAAAATCACATAAAAACATTTCGAGTAAATTAAACTACTGTATAAGAATGTTCAAGGTGATTTTGTTAATTTTGCCATTAAATATCCTTTTTTAAACCAAATAAAATTGCCTCCTACCAGTAATTTCTAATTTATTATATGCACGAAAAAATTGCCACACTAAAAAAGATTTCATTTAGAATCGTATTTTTTCTGATGTTTATGAGCCAAGGTCTTCTATCTCAATCTACAGATTCTAAGTGGTATACTATGGATAATGGCCTGCCACAAAATAGTGTAAAAGATATTATAAAAGATAAATACGGCATCATGTGGCTTTCTACAGAAAACGGAATTGTAAAATATGATGGAAATAAATTTGAAGTTTATAATAATTTCCCACTTAAAAATTTAAACTTTGAATACTTTCGAGGAAATGCTCAAAATGATAGTCTTATTCTTTTCAATGCTAGTGATATTCATCCTATTTTAATAAAAAAAAGACAGGCGAAAATTTCTTACAGTAAAGCTATTCGTGCACCTTTTTATTTTAGCAATTCCGGATATGGCATTATCAATAAAAATTATTTTTTTAATGGTACCCCTTCTTATATTCAAAATTATGGAATTCATTTTAAGCATTCAAAATACTATTTCAGTTCAAATAAAATAACAGTTTCATTTCAGGATGATAAACAAAAAGAGGTTAAAATGCCCTCTGAATTTGATCATTTAAAAGCCATGTCCCATATGTTTGGCTATAACGAGCATCTTTTCGTTATTAATAAAAAAGAAAAAAAAATTATAGATTTATATAAAGGGAACGTTTCACAATCAAAAAATGGTTCATCTCTTATTTATGATAAAAATTCTAAATTATATTGGCAACAATCTACAAATCAAACATTTGTTATTCTTAATAATAAAATCTATCGCGTTTTTTATAAAAATAATGTTATTGAGACACAATTTGTTACTCAATACGACACTTTTGATACCGATCAGATTGTTTCTATTTTCTATGATGAACAGTACAAAAAATTATACCTCGGAAGCTCAACCAAAGGATTAAAAATACTTTCCGTAGACCGTTTTTATACCTCTTTAGACCATTCTAAATATGCAGATAATGTATATTACGCTTCTCTTCCATTTGGAAAAAACAGTGTCATAACCGAAGGAGGCAAAATCTATGATAAATTTGGGGTCGTAGGATATAAAAAATTTCACAAAAAACCTTACAAAAGATTTATAACATATCATAGTAATTTCAATATTGTTTACTCTAATTATTCAGCAATAATCAGACATTTAAAATCTACAAATTACCAAAAGCATGACTCTATTAGTATAAATAGAGTTTTAACCGTATCGAATATTATTGGTAATAAAATTGTTGCAGCACATTATCATGATCTTAAAACAAATTTTTTCTGCATTTATGACGAAAATGGCAAAAAAGAATTTGAAATGAAAATGAATATTGATGAATCACCAGCTACAATTGAAAAATTTGATCCTGGGTTTTATTTACTGGCTAACTCTAAAAATTTATTTTGGTTTTCTATTGCAAAAAAACAGATAACTTTAACTTTATCATTCAATATATGCTTAAAGCAGATTATGAAACTTGGGAAAGATCTGTATCTGCTCACCACCTTTAAAAACGGACTTTACATTTTAAAAAATAAAAAGCTGATAAAACTTCCGCTTGATGCTAAGAAAAATTTATCTACCGCTCATTTTGCACTCGAAGATCCTAATGGTAATTTTTGGATCTCTTCTAATAACGGACTTTTTAAAATCCGTAAAAAAAACATTCTGGAATTTGTAGAAAACAAACGCAAAGATCTTTTTTATTATAGCTATACAAAGGAAGACGGATTAATAAATAACGAATTCAACGGAACTTCTTTTCCCTGCGCCAATATGTTGGAAAGCGGAGAATTTGTATTTCCTTCGATGGAAGGGTTTGTATTTTTCAAACCTAATGATGTACCCTCTAATTATCCTTCCTCAAAAGATCTTTATCTGGAAAGAGCAAGATCTGAAAATAAAATTGTTGAATTTAAAAACAAACTGCTTTTACCGTCCGATTATAAAAATTCAGAAATTCTTGTAGATGTTCCTTATTACGGGAATTTGGAAAACATTAATCTTGAATATAAAATTGATGATAATGACTGGAAAAAAGTAAATGGTAAAGCCATAAACCTCGCCGGACTTTCTCACGGTTCGCATGATTTGGCAGTAAGAATGCTGATCTCAGACAATGGAAATTTTACTTCGAAAAAAATAACGATTGAAGTAGAACCGAAATTTCATCAAACAATCTGGTTTCGATTTTTGATCATTTCATGTCTTATTTTACTGATTTTATTCATTGTATACTCAAGAACCAAACGTTTAAAATCAAAAAATGAAATTCTTAAGAAAACAGTTATTAAAAAGGCTAAAGAACTGGATGAAAGCCTGAAAAATTTACACGAAAACCAAAAACAACTTTCTGACCGTTCAGAATACGAAAAGAAAATTATAGAAAATATTATTCATGATATTACCACTCCTGTAAGATTTATTGCACTCATTTCTCAACAGTTAAGCGATGCTACCGATCCTGAAACACAGAAAGAATATTTTGAAAGTCTGCATGCTTCTTCAGAACAGTTACATAAATATACACTGAACCTTAAAGATTATACTCAAATCTATAAAGAAGATAAACATTATGAGGATGAATATTATTCTTTAGCAGATTTTGTGAATGAAAAACGACTTCTTTTTCACGAGATCGCTTTACACAACAACACCATCATTATCAATAAAATAGACAGCAATATCACAATCAACATTAAGAAAAGCTTTATGAATATGATTCTTCATAATCTTATGGATAATGCGGTGAAAAATACTTTTGATGGTTATATTACGATTTTTGGATCTTCAAATTCAGATCAGGAAGTGACCATTGAAATAAAAGATACAGGAATTGGAATGAGTGATGCAGATAATACCTATTACAATAATTTATTCAATATTAATGGTAAACTTTCAGATCCAAAATACAAAAGCAGTCTGGGATTATATTTGGTTTCGCAAGTTTCAAAAAAAATTAATTTAAACATTAATTTTGAAAAAAATCAACCCAAAGGAACCATTGTAAAATTAGTTTTAAGAAATACAGATGAACAGGAAGATTATAATAGCTGATGATCATCCTGTTGTGCGAACAGGAACCAAATTTATTTTATTATCCAATGATAAAGAATTAATCATAGATCAGGCAGCCAATTACAAAAGTCTTATCAGTAAGCTCGGCAAAAATATGTATGATCTGGTTTTGCTCGATATTAATATGCCTGGAAGCACGCATAGATCTATGATTAATGATATTAAAGAGATACAGAATGATATTAAAATTTTAATGTATACGGCTTATGACGAAGATGTTGCCATGCAGTATATAAAAAACGGTGCCCACGGTTATCTCAATAAAAGTGCTTCTGAAAAAGACATTACAAATGCTGTTTCCTATATTTTTAAATACGGATATTTTTATCCTTCAGAAATCATCAGTAAGCTGTCAACCCACGAAAACCCCATTGGAAAACTTTCTAAAAGAGAAATTCAGATATTTGAATTAATGGCGGAAGGAGATGGCAACCTTGAAATTATGAATAAATTACAATTACAATCTTCAACCGTGAGCACTCACAAAAAAAGAATTTTTGAAAAACTAAATATTGATAATATTTCAGATTTGATAAACATCTACAAGAAATTCCACTAATTGCATGATGACAAAAAAAAGAAGCTTACCTTCCGATAAGCTTCTTTAAGAAAAATTGAGTGTTATGAAATTTATTTTTTAACCGGCTCCGGTGAAACCACAGGATTCTGATCCCAACCGCCACCAAGCGCGCGGTATACCGCAACACTTGCTTTTAACTGATTGACTTTCTTTTCAACCAGCTCAAACCGCGACTCCAGGGCATCACGCTGTGTCAGCAAAACTTCCATATAATCGGCGCGGGCATATTTAAACAAATCATTGGAAATATCGATGGATTTTGTCAAAGCATCCACTTCCTTTGTCTTAATATCCAGACTATTTTCTAAGTTTTTAATTTTAGATAACTGATTCGATACTTCAATATAAGCCCCCAAAACAGTTTGCTCGTAATGATAAACTGCCTGCACCTGTTTGGCATTGGCATTATAATACGCTGCTTTTATCGCCGCTCTGTTAATCAAAGGAGCCGTCAGTTCGCCTGCTAAGGAAAACAGGAACGATTCAGGTTTAATCAAATAAGCCGGATTAAAAGCCTGTAATCCAAAGCCTGCACCGATGTCCAAGGAAGGATAAAATCTTGCTTTTGCTGATTTAATATCCAGTTTTGAAGCAGCCAGCTCATACTCCGCCTGTTTGATATCCGGACGGTTTTCCAATAATTCTGAAGGAATTCCTGCCATTACGGTCTGCGGAACCACAGAATCAAAATCATGACTTCTTTCTACGGGTTGAGGAAATCTTCCCACTAAAAAGTTGATTTTATTCTCTGTTTCTACGATCTTCTGATGAATATCATACTGCATTCCCTGTGTTTTCAGCACCTGCGCCTGGAATCTCTTCACGGCGAGTTCATTGGAACGGGCAAATTTTTTCAGATCTTTAATAATATTCAGGGCATTTTCCTGAATTTTGATATTCTGATTTAAAATAATCAGTTCATTATCCAGGGCAAGCAACTCATAATAGGAGTCTGCAATCTCTGAGATCAGGTTCGTGATCATGAAGTTTTTTCCTTCCACACTCGCCAGGTATCTCTGGATCTGAGCGCGTTTCGCATTGTGAAGCTTACCCCAGATATCGGTTTCCCATTTCGCCTGAATGCCTGCACCAAAATCAAATAAAGGATCGGGCATTTCTTTTCCGGGCTCCATTTCGGTATTGGCTTCCATCGCTCCTATATTGGTATAACGACTCACTTTATCCACCCCTACTCCTGCTTTCAGACCTACGGAAGGTAAATACTCTCCTTTTTTGGCCTTAATTTCATTTTTAGAAATTTCAATTTCCTGGAGAACGATATTTAATTCCTGATTATTCTGTAAAGCCTGATTGATCAGGTTCTGAAGATTGGGATCGCTGAAATATTCATTCCATTTTTGTTTTCCGGTGTTGATGGTATCATTTTCTGCTGACGCATAAGTGTCAGGTACGGTTTTATTTTCAGCACGCTGCTGGATGTCTATAGGTTTGCAGGCAGCAAGACTTAATAAAAAGAATGCTGTCCCCGCATATTGATATATTTTATTCTTATTCATAATGGATCATGTCTTCGCTAAATGGTGATTCGTGTTCTTCTTTGATCATTTTTCTTCCGTCTGCCCATTTTGCAAATATGTAATAGAGCCCCGGAATGATCACCACCCCGAAAACGGTCCCGAATATCATCCCTCCCATTGCCGATGCGCCAATGGTGTGATTACCAATTGCTCCGGCTCCGTGGGCTAATACCAAAGGAATCATACCAGCTATAAATGCAAAAGAAGTCATTAAGATGGGTCTGAAACGAACTTTCGCGCCTTCAATCGCAGCATCTGCAATGGACATCCCTTCCAGACGTTTCTGCACGGCAAACTCTACAATCAACACGGCATTTTTACCCAGTAAACCAACGAGCATGATAAGCCCCACCTGCGCATAAATATCATTCTGCAATCCCATCGCCTTTAATAAAAAGAAGGACCCGAAAAGACCTACAGGCAAGGAAGTAATAACAGCCAAAGGCAATATCAGACTTTCATACTGAGCTGCTAAAACGAGATAAACGAATATTAAAACCACCAGAAATACATAAATGGCTTCATTACCACGGTTGGCTTCATCATAAGATAGCCCTTCCCAGGCCACTTTATATCCGTGAGGTAAGGTTTTGGCGGCAGTTTCATTGATCGCTTTTATCGCATCTGCAGTGGTATATCCCGCAGCCGGAAGCCCTCTGATAGCGGCAGAATTGTACATGTTGTAACGTGTGATTTCATTCGGTCCCTGCGTTTTCTTCATCGTCATAAATGCAGAATAAGGTACCATTTCATCTCGGTCATTTTTAACATAAAGATTCAAAATATCAGTAGGCAGCCTTCTGAATTCCGGTCCGGACTGAACATATACTTTAAAGAACTGTCCAAAACGGATAAACCCTTGTTCATAGGTACTACCAATCAGAATATTTAAATTATCCATGGCTTTACCAATGGAAACCCCTTTTTGCATCGCGGCATTATTATCAAAAACCAGTTCGTACTGCGGATAATTGGCTGCAAAGAAAGTAAATACACCGGTAAGTTCTTTACGTTTCTTCAGCTCGACCATGAAGTCTTTATTCACTTTATCGAATTCCTGATAATTGGTATCTCTGTTGATATCCAGTAATCTCATTGAAAAACCTCCTGAAGATCCAAATCCCGGAACTGCCGGCGGTTCAAAGAACTCGATGGTTGCGCCCAGATCTTTTGATTTCTCTTCCAGTTCTTCCATGACTTCTTTCACAGAATGGGCTCTGTCGTTCCAAGGTTTAAGGTTAATTAAACAAGTACCGGCATTAGAACCTCTACCTTCCGTCATGATCTCGTACCCTGCCAAAGAAGAAACAGATTCAACCCCATCCACTTTTTCCGCGATTCCCTGTAATTCTCTGGAAACTTTATTGGTCTGCTCTAATGTAGATCCGGGAGGCGTCTGAATGATCGCATAAATAGTCCCCTGATCTTCAGTCGGGATGAATCCGCCGGGTAAATTTTTATTAACAAAGAAAATTCCGGCACTGAAAACCGCCAGTACTGTCCATGTCAATGTTCTTCTGGTTACAATTCTTCTGAGTAATGCAGCATATCTTCCTGTTAATTTATCAAACAATCTGTTGAAAGCATCAATAAATTTGGTAAAAAGATTAGCCTTTTTATGATGACCATGATTATTTTTCAACAACATCGCACACAATACAGGAGTTAAAGTAAGGGCGATTAATGCTGAAATCACAATGGAGCTTGCCATGGTAATGGAAAACTGTCTGAAGAAAGTACCCACCGGACCGGACATAAAAGAGATCGGAAGGAATACCGATACCATCACCGCGGTGATCGCAATAATAGCCCCTGAGATCTCCCCCATTACCTCCTGAACGGCTTTGAACGGGCTCTGGTTTTTCTCCTCCATTTTAGCGTGAACCGCTTCTACCACCACAATCGCATCATCCACCACAATACCGATGGCCAGTACCAATGCGAACAATGTAACGAGGTTAATGGTTAACCCAAAAAGTTGCATCACGAAGAAAGCACCAATTAAGGAAACCGGAACCGCAATAATAGGAATTAACGTGGAGCGCCAGTCTCCTAAGAATATGAAAACCACGATAGCAACCAGTATAAAGGCATCTCTTAAAGTATCGATCACCTGTTCAATAGAAGCATCTAAGAATTTAGATACATCATAACTGATCTTATAATCTACTCCCGGGGGAAAATTCTTTTTCAGCTCCTCCATTTTAGATTTGATACCCTTGATGACGTCGCTGGCATTACTTCCGTAATTTTGCTTCAATACGATAGAAGCAGACGGATGCCCGTCCAGATTCGAATAGATATCAAAGAATTCGCTTCCTAATTCTACCTTACCAACATCCTTTAGTTTTACATTTTCTCCTTCAGAATTGGCTCTTACAATAATATTTTCATATTCTTCGGGTTTATTGTACTGTCCTTTATACGTCAGTACATATTCCAGCGTTTGTGCAGCAATCCCTGAACTCTGTCCGATTCTTCCCGGACGCCCGATAATACTCTGCTCTCCAATCGCCTTCATCACCTCATCTACGGAGATGTCGTAAGCTCTCATTCTTTCAGGATTCAGCCAGATACGCATCGCATATCTTCGGCTTCCTAAAATCTGTGATCTTGCGATCCCCGGAATACGGTTGATTTCCGGAATAACATTCACCGTAGAGTAATTATACAGAAATTTTTCATCCATATTTTTATCCTTACTGTAAAGGTTCACGTACATCAGCATACTCGGCTGTACAGGATTTACGATAACCCCTTCTTTCTGTACAAGCTCAGGTAATAATGGCATTACCTGATCGATTCTTGTTTTTACCAGAACGGTAGCAATATTAGGATCCGTTCCCGGATCGAAAACTACATTTACAGTCGCTTCTCCGGCACTGGTGGCATCTGTTGACATATACCTCATTCCCTGTACCCCATTCACTGCATTTTCAATGGTGATAAGGGAAGATTTTACCAATACATCGGCACTGGATCCCGGATAAGCAATACTTACAGCGACCGTTGTAGGTGCGATTTGCGGAAACTGCTCAGTGGGTAGCTGCTTAATGGCCAGGCCTCCCACAAACAGGATGATAACGGAAATTACAATTGCAAAAACCGGTCTGTGAATTATTTTCTTGAACATAATTGATGCAATTTTAATTATTCTGAGTACAAATCTAAATTGGACATCACCTGCTGAGGCTGAAGATAGGTGTTCTTGATCTTCTGATTATCCTGTACCTTACGAAGTCCTTCCAATACTATTCTGTCATCTTGCTTCAACCCTGAAGAAACAATGTAAATATGTGGTAATTCTCCAGCGACTTTTATTTCGCGAGCTCTTGCAATATTATTTTTGTCTACTACATAGACGTACTTCTTCTCTAAAACCTCAAAAGTTGCTTTCTGAGGAATCATCATCGCGTTGGCAAAGGGAGAGGTGATAACGATATTTCCGGTTTCTCCGAATCTTAAAAGCCCTTTAGGGTTGGGGAATGTAGCTCTGTAAGCAATATTTCCTGTTTCATTATCGAAATCCGACTCAATAGTTTCAACCACACCATCCTGAGAAAACTCCTTACCATTGGCCATTCTCAGGCGTACGTGCAAAGGATCATTTGTTGTTCTGTCACTCATCTGATTCAGATATTCAGCTTCAGGAACATTGAAATAAACCCACATCTTGCTGTTGTCGGAAAGTTCAGTAATCAATTCTCCATCATCTACCAGACTCCCTTTTCTCACATGCAGTCTTCCTACAATTCCGGTAAAAGGAGCTCTGATCTCTGTGAAGCCCAGATGAGTATTTGTTGAAGCCAGTTCGGCTTTGGCTTTTTCATATCTTGCCTTAGCCATGGCCATTTCCTGTGGTGCTACAATATCTTTATCAGATAAGCTTTTGGTATTCTGATATTCAATCTCCGCATACTTCACTTCTGCTTTCGCACGGTTTACGTCGGATTCGTACAAATTAGGCATGATTTTGAACAGCAGCTGCCCTTTTTGAACAAACTGTCCTTCATCAACATAAATAGACTGTATATATCCTTTTTCCTGTGCACGAAGCTCAATATGGTTGATGGAACGAATTTGTGCAACATAATCTTTATCGATTAAGGTATCTTTTACAAGGGGACTTGTTACTTTGAATGAAGCTTCTTCTGCTTTTTCTTTTTTCTCAGAGTTACAGCTTACACATAACAGAATAAGGCACAGGCTTATATACATGAGACTTTTCTTGACCATGATAATAATTTATAAAATTTTTTAAATTGAAAAATAGAGTTCTAAGCTTTCAAATAAAGATTGAAAGCTTTAATTTTTTCGAAAAAAATAGTATAAAATCACAGGCGGATGACCCTGTAATGAATATACAGGTCATCATACTGAAGTTTTAAGTGTTGAGAATAAGCTAATGAAACGGCAATTTGCCTGTTATGAAAGGAACGGACGAAGCCTGTCATCAGACTCCAAAAGTCTTCCTTTAAAAATAGGATAAAATCAGAGGTGTCTGAAGTTTCGGGATTTTCGTCATTCTCACTGTCGTTCTCAGGAACAGCACGGATTTTATTGTATGCAGGACGGCTGAGACCATACAGAGAGGGATCGTTTTTATCTTTTAGAAACGCTAAAGGGTGAACCGCATTTTCCGCCTCTCTAATGAGAACATCTGTGCTGAAATCGAGATCGGAAGGAATATCTGTTGAGATATACTGTTGCATCTGCCCGTAGTACAAACCCAGGACGGTAAGTAAAACAAATGATAAACTGTATAAATATTGATAAAACCTCTCTAGCATAATTGTATAGACAAAGGTAAATAAACTGGAGACTAAGAGCAAATAAGTACCCGTATTTATTTAGTTCATTTAAAAAAAATAAAATTAAAAAGCTGATTAACAAACACTTTTCATCTATATTAAAATTTCATAATATCAGTCCTTGCCAGGATATATCAATCTTATGGTAACGGTAGTCCGGCTAATCGTTAAATACGGAATAAAAAAATGAACTTCTCCTAAAAATAAGACCACAGAATATACGGGATCACGGATTGCGCTTTTCAGCAAAGTATTTTGAGCTTTTAAACAAAACGATGAACCGGGATCGATCTGTACTTTTGTCTAAGAAAATCTGAAGAAACAAAAATACAGATCAATTAAAAAATAGAATACATATGGATCTACAGTTAAAAGATAAGAGAGCCCTGATCACAGGATCCGGTTCGGGCTTAGGAGAAGCGATCGCCAAAATGCTTGCCGATGAAGGAGCCAAGGTAATCATACACGGCAGAAATCGGGAGCGGGCGGAAAAAGTAGCCCAGTCCATAGTCAGAAAGGGAGGAATGGCAGAAGTTGTCACTGGAGACCTTTCCACCGATGAAGGAGCAGATTCTGTTGCTGAAGTTTCGCTGAAAGGAGGCCCCATTGACATTCTGGTGAATAATGCGGGAGCGACTTCTCACCAATCATGAAACGAAGCCAGCGCAAAAGATTGGCTTGAGCTCTATAATACCAATGTCGTCTCTTACGTTCGGATGATTCAGAGGATTGCTCCCCAAATGAAGCCATTAGGCTGGGGACGTGTGGTACATATCGGGGGAGGATTAGGAATACAGCCTATTAAAGAGCAGCCCCATTACAATGCCACTCTTGCGGCAAGGCATAATTTATCTGTATCGCTGGCAAGATTATTAAAGGAAACCGGAATCACTTCCAATGTTGTTTCTCCGGGAGCCATTATTAATCCGATGGTTGAACAATGGCTGATGAATGCCGCGCCCAAATTCAATTGGGGAACCGACCCTGTGGAAATACAATATAAAGCAGTCCGAGAACTGATCCCTAATGATACAGGAAGGTTCGGAAATCCTGAGGAAATCGCAGGGGCAGTGGCCTATCTATGCAGCCGGCTTGCCGATTATATCAGTGGTTCCGTGCTCCGGGTAGATGGCGGCACTATTCGCTGCCTGTAATATGAACAGATAAAAGGCTGCCCTTGCTGGACAGCCTTCTCTTTTTCTACTTATTGTGAAACAGCATCATTTTTTGTCTGCTTACCCTTAAAGCTGTTAAAACAGTCGGTTATGCAGCGATCTTAGGGTCTCAACTTTAAAAGCTGATGGCACCAGCAAGGAAATATTATTTTCACTTCCACCGTAAGAGATCATCCTGATCGCAACATGCTTTACCGCTTCTGAAACAATGGTTGCATGACCATGGTTATTTTCTCTGAAATCCCCTACAATACAGATGATAGACTGGTCGCTGTCGATCTCAACTGCCGAAAATACCTCTAACTCTTTTATAATTTCAGAAAGATATTCGGTTTGGTCAATCGTCAGGGAAACTGCCACTTCCGAGGTTGTGATCATATCGATTGGTGTTTTGAAACGTTCGAAAACTTCAAAAACTTTTCTTAAAAATCCATAAGCCATCAACATTCTTGAAGATTGAATACGAATTGCTGTAATTCCGTCTTTTGCAGCAATGGCCACAATTTGATTTTGATTCGTTGTTTCGCCTGAGATCAAAGTTCCCGATGCACTTAAATTCATTGTATCCAGCAATCTCACAGGTACATTGTATTTTCTTGCCGGAAAAACGCTTTGCGGATGAAGAATTTTAGCTCCGAAATAGGAAAGTTCGGCCGCTTCATCGAAATTTAATTGGGCAATAGGTTTTGTGTTGGGAACATAACGTGGATCGTTGTTGTGGAAACCGTCAATATCCGTCCAGATCTGGATTTCTTCAGCCTGTAACGCTGCGCCAAGCAATGACGCAGTATAATCAGACCCTCCTCTTCTCAGGTTGTCAATTTCTCCCTGGGCATTTCTACAAATGTATCCTTGTGTGATAAAAAGTGTTTCCTCTGGATATTTTGCCATTTCAAGACCGGCCTGTTCTCTGATAAAATCAACATCCGGTTCGTGCTCTTCATCCACCAGCATAAAATCAAGTGCTGATAACAATGTGGAAGGAATTTCAATTTCTTTTAAATGTAAATGAAATAAGGTGGTAGAGATGATTTCGCCCTGAGCTAAAATAATACGTTCTGCATCTGAAGTAAAATTCTTATTTTTAAACTGATAAAAAAGATCAAAAATCTTATCAATAAAAAGTGAAGCTTCTGACACTCCTTCTTCCGTTTTAAATAACTGGCTGACAAAAACCTTGTATTTTTCATACAACGCATCAATATGTCGGTATGCTCCTTCAATGTCTTTGCCGGCATACAGTTCAGATAAGATTACCAGATCATTTGTTGTTCCGGAAACCGCTGACAAAACTACCAAATGTTTATCCGCCGTCTGAGATTTAATAATGGGCAACAGTTGTTCGATTCTCTCCGGACTTCCCACTGAAGTTCCTCCAAATTTCAATACTTTCATAAATTAGATTATAATATTAATTAAATTCCAAACAAAAAAAGGAGCCTGTCGTGATGACAAGCTCCTGATTTATTTCGATTCTAACCAAAGGAAAATGACTCACGACGTTCGACGTAAGTACTGTTTCTTTGCCTTTTTTAAGTTAGATACTATCATTTTCTTTTTTTGCTGGGCAAATATAGGTATTAAATTGTAATAATTTGAATTTTTAATCATTTTTTTAATGATTGTGGATTTACTGCCTGTTTAAAAATTGATCCAAATTGTTTTCCCATCCCTAAAGGGGTGCAATTTGAATCAATTCTACCCAATGTTTAATTTTTTTTCAAAGTTCACTAAGAACCATCAGCCATTAAAAGCTATATCCGACAGAAACCATATAGTTACGCGGTGCTCCCGGAAATAATCTCGAATAGCTGAAGCCGCCGACCCAATATATTTTATCAAAAACGTTGTTAACATTCAGAGCCATTCTGAAATGATCGAAGTTGTAATATATTCCTGCATTGGCAACGGTATACGCTGGCAATTCAAGAATGGTTTCGTTGGTGAATCTTTTACTTGCGTAGTTGGCTCCTGCCGCAATACCGATTCCTTTTAAAGCCGTATCGTTTTTAAAGTTATACTTTATCCAGACATTTCCCTGATTTTTAGGGGCATTCGGCATGATACTTCCGATTTCTGCCGGGTTATCACTTTCTGTAATTTTTGCAAGATTGTAAGAAAATGCAGCAGTCATACTCAGATTCGGAAGAATTCTCCCGTTAATATCCAGTTCTATTCCTTTTGCCTGTTGCTGACCGACCTGTCTTAGTAAATCAGGATTGGAAGGATCGAGCGCATTAATTAAAATATTATTTTGTTCGATATAATAAGCGGCTGTGGTCACAGAAAGCAACTTGCGGAAAAATTCAAACTTGGCTCCTACTTCCACCATTTTACTTTTCAAAGGATCAAATGGACCTCCAAAGGTTTCCGGACTACCAATTGTTCCTGCACTTTGTGGCTGATAACCCTGATTATAAGTTCCGTATAAACTGATTTGCTGGGTCGGTTCAAAAACAATTCCTATTCTTGGGGTAAATGCTTTCTGCTGAATATTCTTTTCATTATTTGTTGTAAAGCCCTGAACGTCGGTATAAAACTCCTGTCTCAATCCCAGTAATGCCTTCCACTTTCGCCATGAAATCTGCTGCTGAACATATACCCCGTGTAAAAAATATCGCGAAGGCGTTTCTGCACGGCTAACGTTGATATAGTTTGAAATTTCAGAAATCGAATAATCAGGATTTTCCAAATTAAAATACGGGACATTCGGAACCGGCATTCCGTTAGCAATCATATATTTTTCAGGATGAGCGGGATCATATTTCGAAAGTACCGATTTTCCGTCTGCCGATAAAAAACCTGAAGCATTATAGGTTGAATTTCCTTCAGGGAATGTTTCCTGAATGTGATCATATCCTACCAAAGTTTTATGGGTGAACTCACCCGTTTTATAGTCAAAAGTAAAATAAGCGGAGATATTATCGATATAGTTTTTACGAAGCCTTCTTATCGTCTGCATGCCCATTAAAGTGGGGATCTGATTTCCACTAACATCCACTGCAAAACTGTTTGAAGTACGGTGTTCCAAAAGATCTTCATCATACATTGATCTCAGATAAGAAGCATTAAAGGAGATATGGTCATTAAATTTATGCTGTAAGGATATGGTGGTAAAAATATTGGCTTCTTTCTGGTAATCGTTTCTCTTTCCGATAGCAAATGAAATGGGCACAGAATACAGATCGGTTCCCTGACTCGCTCCGAATATGGGCTGTCCGCGATCCAGCCTTCCATTGGTATGCTGATAAACGAAATCAAAATTAACACTTGTTTTATCATTCGGAATAAAGGAAAACGAAGGGGCGATCACCAATGCCTTCTGATCCTGAAGAATACGGAAAGATTCGGTATCCTGATAGGCCAGATTCAAACGGTAGAGCAGGCTCTTTTTTTCATTCATGGGTCCTGTAAAATCGCCGGTTATTCTAACCGTCTTAAAGCTTCCTGTGGAAAAATTAATGGAATTCCGGCTGTCTCTCAAGGGTTTTTTAGTCACAGTGTTGATTGTCCCTCCCGGATCCGTATTCGCAAATAAGGCAGAAGCCGGACCTTTAATCACTTCTATCCTTTCTACATAAGGCGTAAGATTCTGCGCCCAACCTCGTGTAGAAATTCTTTGTCCGTTCACTAATGTATTGGAAGCTCTGAAACCTCTCAGTACAAAATCATTATTATTATAGGAAGCCTGATTGACTCCACTGATGTTCTTCACAGCATCACTCGTTTTAAAAGCTGCCTGGTCATCAAGTGTTTCTTTGGTAACATAATTAATGGATTGAGGAATGTCCATTAAATCTGTATTTGTTTTGGTTCCGCTAAACGTACTGCTGTTTTTATATCCTTTTTCCCTTCTTCCAGTAATCTCCACCGTTTCTATGGTTTTTTGGCGTGTAGATGCTGTATCTTTTGCAATGGGTGGCGAAATATTCTGAGTAGTTTCTTGTGCTGAAACGTTTAACGAAAACAAAGTGCTTAGGGCACTTACTACAATAGCTGTCCTTTTCATACTAAATTTTATCGAATTTTACATGTTATGATCAGTTGGTGTAAAGCAACAATTCATATTCGGATACCAGGAGTGGTATCTCAAAAACGGCACAAAAGTAAAATTTATTTAGATTAAATAAAAATTAATTTTACAAATAAAACATTTTTATTAGTAAAATTTTTGTGTAAATATGAAGATGTATGAAAAATTTAGAACAAATTAATTTTATAAGAGTTCATATAAAAATTTGCAGAATCTTACTATCATCAGATTCCGCAAATCTTATCCAGCGCATTCTATTATTTTAAAAACTATAATTATACCCCACCGTACAGGTCATTTCATTTAGATTGGGGTTTTCAACCGCCTGATCTGTATTTCTGAACATCTGAATAAAAGCAAGATCAAAGCTATGTTTCTTCCACGGCATATAATTACCCCCCAATCTGAAGTTCATGACATTAATATTTGCCGTTGAACTTCCTGAATGATTATAGGATGCTCCAATACTTGTTTTTAGCTTATCTTCTTTAAGGAAAGACTTAGTAAAAGTCACCGCAGGTCCCCAAATACTTGACACCTGAGATGACGTATACATATGGGTAAAATTAACCGATGTAGCAATATTCATCTTCTTTTCCGGAAAGCCTAAACTGTAGTTGACATTTGCATTGTGAAACCTTGACAGCCCTCCTTTTCTTACAATACCATTTTCCCTGTTAACCATTTCATTTAATGAATAGTTGATATTAATATTCTGAACTTTTTCTTTAGAACTGGAAATGCTGTAATTCACATTAATATTGGTGTTCTGTGAAATCTGTTTATAGTCAATTGAATCCTTCGGCTGCTGGATCATTAAAGGATTATTGTTGATCGTATTAAACTGATTAAGCTGCTTATTGGTAAACATGGTAAAATTGGAATAGCTCGCGGTAACCATCAGCTTATCCGAAGCTTTTAAACTTGCATTCACAGCCCCCACCCAACGGCTTGTCTGCTTAAACTTCTGATTATCCAGATTATCTCTTTGTCTTCCCACATTGGCAGAAACCGCTAATCTGTCTTTTAACAGGGTAAAAGAAGAATTAAGAGTAATATTTTCTAAATCATTATTAAAAAAATAAGCTCCTAATGTTCTGTATCCCGGATCTATTCTTTCATATCTTACGCCTATCATTCCTTTTTTCAATTTTAAATTGACACCGCCGTTATACGCTGAATAGCTTTCCATTGTAGAGTTTGGCGAAAGGAATTTTGCGGCAACCCCTTTTTTTTGTCCTCCATTTTGTGTTGCTCTTAAATCATGGACTAAAGCTGTATTAGCATATTCACCAAATACTTCGAGATTTTTATCGATCATAAAGCTTCCCTGCATAGACAATACCAGATTTTCCTGGGGCAATACCCCTTTGGCATCCGGAGCTGCAGACAGTGAGCCCAGATCATCTTTAGCGTAAAAACCAATGACCCCCAATTTATATTTTTCTTTTTCCCATTTTAGATGAGCTCCATACCCCATTCTTCTGTAAGCGGGGATGGTATTGGGATTTCCGTCATCTTCCACGGCTTTGTTCAGCCTTCCGGTCATTACCGCTATCTTTAAAGGCATATTTGGCGTCAATTCAACACCGGCACCAGTAAACAGCAGCCCATTAAAGGTATAAGGCGAGAAGGTCATATTGGCATCTCCTATATACGCTTTTATCCATTTATATTTTGGAGCAATGCTGATTCTGTTAAATTTAAACGGCACCTGATATCCCAGCTGACTTCCCTGATTCGTAAAGCTATACGAAATAGGCATCGACCACCGGTAAAGTCCTACATTAAGATTCCCATTCAAAAAATAGGTAAACGGAGCTCTTCCGCTGTATACATTCGAGCTGTAGAAAACCGAATTGGCAGACACTCCTCCGCTTATCTTAAATGGATTTTTCTTCAACTCATCCATCGTTCTTTTCCCAATGTTCTCTAAATCAACTTCCTGGGCATGCCCTATTGCAAATGCTGACATAAAAAATAAGAAAGCACTATTTCTTACATAGTTTTTCATTATATCATCTGTTTTTTAGGGTTGTTTTTGAACTTTAATATCGGTAAGAATATAGGAATCTGACCCATTGGCAATGAATGCTTTGATTCTGACAGCTCCTTTTCTGCCGTCAGAAGTCTGAAACAAAATAACACGGGGCACCACAGCATTGCTGAATGGTGATTTTCCGGCATTGGTTTCCGTAATATTGATCGCTGAAAAATCATTTCCGGAGCTTAATGCGTCAAAACCTGAAGAAGAAAGCTGTGTTCCCACCATTTCCTGGGAGTTGATTATTTTAGAATGGACAGCATTGGGGATTGCTAAAAAACCACTGTTCTGAACTTCATCCGGAGATAGAAACTGATTATAAATAAAAGAAGAATTCAGACCAAAGAAAGCAAAATCTATTGCTGAGCCATTGGCTGAGTTGACTTCATTTTGTTTAATGACCGTTCCCAATTGTGATGAGAAGAAACATCCTATTGTAGAACTCGCGCTGTTGATTCCCAGTTTCACATCAGAAAAAGATAGTAAGTTGGCATCCGGTAAAACGGTGACCTGCTTTTGCAGTGTTTTAGTTTCCTTATCGTTGGCTGCTTTTAAAACAATCGTGTAAGTCCCGGCTGCAGGTAAATTTATATCCGGACTGGCAGTTGTTGACACAGCCGGATTGGCTCCTACTATCGTCCATTCATAAGAGAAAGCATTGGTTGAAAGATTATTCAGATGCAGTAACACAGGTGCCTGATAATCGTTATCAATAGGATCTACACTCCAGTTAAAATCGATGGTCATCGCAGGTTTTACGGTTATCGTTTTTTGTGTGGAATAGGTTTCCAATCCATTTGAAATAGTCAGTTTAATAACATGATCACCCGGTGTGGTAAAAATAACATCAGGATTCTGAGCCGTTGACGTGGAAGGATTTCCTCCTTCAAACTCCCACAAATACTGAGTTGCACCCAGCGATTTATCGATCATTTTCAACGTAACAGGGGAAATATCGCTTCCCTGCATCTGCCATTCAAAATCCACCAACATGGCGGCATCAGCTTTTACCTCAACTATTTTTGAATCTGTATTTCCGTCTTTATTGGATGCTTTTAATTTGATTTTATAAGCTCCGGGATGAGCATAGGTCACCGGCAGCGGGTTTTTCTCTGTAGAACTCTCTAAGGTAGCCCCTTCAAAAGACCATTCATAGGTTTCTGCTCCGGTAGACTTATTGGTAATTTCCACTTTTACAGGAACTGAATAATCATTGTCTACAACTTTAATGCTGAAGTCCGCCTTTACAGGAATACTTTCTTCAACCGCACAGGCATTAAAAGTAAACACCAACAGCGCTATCAGAATACGATAATTCAATTTTAAAATCTTCAGTAATTTCATTTTTCCGTTTGTGTTTATGGTTATTTTACAAGCATTTTTTTCACCAGCGACTCGCTTCCCGTCTCCAAAATAATCAGATAGGATCCAGCCGGGAGAGAAGTATTGTATGGAATGGTAAAATACGTGGATGGTGTCATTTTTACAGGTGGATAGGCTTCATGCGAAATCATATCGATAATTCTTACATTGATAATTGATGCCTTATCAAGACCTACCAATACCTGGAAGACTCCGTTATTGGGGTTCGGCAGGATGGTAAACTCTCTGATATTGGAGGCTTTGGCAGGATTCAGCACCACGCCTGATGTATTTTCTTCAACGATTACTTTTTTATAGAATGTTTTTTCACAAGCCCCTTGAGTTCCTTTCAATCCGATTTCATAAGCTCCCAATTGAGAAAATTTTAACTCCAAAAATTCATTAGTTTTATTCAATACCTGAATGTCCGGAGTATCAGGAATAATCCACTCCACTGTTTCCGGCGCTTTAGGAGAAGTATTCACCAATACCACTGTTGCCTCTCTGTAAGCATGGGTTGTTAACATAAACTGCGGATTTAAAACTTCAGAAGAATTTTTTATAACAACAGAATCTGTTGCCGTACATCCTTTTGAATCGGTAATTAATACAGTATAGGTTCCCGCTGCTGAAATGGTAACAGACGGGCTTGTAGAAATAATATTTCCTGTGCTATCTTTCCATTGATAGGTTGCTCCGGGATCACTGATGGTGACATCATAAACTTGGGTATCACCAAGACACAGCGTTCTATCCGGACCTAAGTCTACGGTGAGCTCTGCGGGATCTGTCAGGGTATAATTTCTGAAAATACTGCATCCGTTAGCATCTGTTACCGTAACAGTATACATTCCCGCAGGAATGTTTGTATTATTCTCCCCTGTAACTCCGTTTGACCAATGGATGATATAAGGAGCTTTACCTCCTGAAATATTGACTTTTATCTCACCATTACCGGCGCCAAAACAAATTGGATTCTGAACGGATATATCATCAATAATAAGTTGATCCGGACCTTGAATAGATATACTTCCGCTTACTTTGCAATTTTTAGTATCATTAACCAATACAAAATAATTTCCCGCTGATAAACCTGTAACCGTAGGTGTGGTATCATTGGTGTTCCACTGATAAGTATACCCTCCTGTTCCTCCGGAAGCCGCCACAGAAACCTGACCGCTGCTTTGACTATAACACGCAATGGTATTCGCAAAAAGTGTGATGGCTAGTTCGGCAGGGAATACGAAAACGTATTGAGTCTCTGCGGTATTATTATTAGCATCTTTGATTAGGACTTTATAAGTTCCTGTCGTAAGGTCTCCCAATGTAGACTGTATAGCTCCGGGTAAATTTTGGAATAACCCTCCGTTTAATTTCTGCCATTGATAAGAATAGGCTCCGACACCGCCTGTAGCAGTAGCTTTTAGCATTCCGTCTTCCGCTTCATCCGGAACGCCATTATTATTCAAATCAGGTTTAAACTGATAATTGTTAGCGATATTACAGGAAATTTGCTTTTCAACCTGAATATTCACGGCAAGCGGATCAGGCTGGCTTACAATAAATTCTTTTGAAATAATTCCGCAATTACCTAACTGGCTCGATGCATTTGCATAATTTTTATCTTTTACGGTCAGATAGTAATTTCCAGCGGGAAGTCCATCTACCTTTATTGTAAAAGGATTATTAATAGCATCCGTTGTAATTCCAGTATTGATTACAGTGCCGGCAGAGCTGTCTTTTCTCCATTCAAAATTATAAGAACCGTCTGTATTAGGTGTTCCTCCGATTACTCTTACAGAAATATAGCCATTACTCAACCCATAGCCTGTAGGTTGCGAAACTTCAACCTCAGCGGTGGGAATTGCTATCGCCTGAGAGGGTTGAGTAATAATTACTGTAATTTCTTTTTCATTTCCATTGTCTTTAGCGATACAAAGATTGGAATCTCTTACTTTTATTTTATATGTACCCGCTCCTAAATTTTGAAGCTGCGCATTATTTCCATTATTAAAATTTGTCCAATCCAGAAATAATTGCCCGTTTTTAGTACTATAATATTGATATTGGTTCTGCCCTCCTCCGGCTGTTAAAGAAATTACACCATCGCTTCCTTCAAAACAATATACATTTGTTTGGGAAACCAGAGAAAATGAGACAGGAGTGGGTTTGGTTATTTCAAAATCAATGGTTTGATTCGTACCATCAGTATAGGTTGCATTTCCGTTATAGGTTCCTAATAAATCTAATTTATAGGTTCCCGGTGGAAGGTTTTGTAAAGTGTAAGATGTACCAGCCTGCAATTCGGCAGTAATATCCTGATTGAGGACGGCCGCACCCGTAACTGTATTTACAAGAGATAATTTTAAAGTTTCCCCGGAAATCAATGTTCTGTCAAAATTAAGTGTTGCAGTACCATCTGTAGTATCAAAACATTTTGTAGGCGTTATTGAACTTGAAGAAATATGCGGTGAGGATTTCAATATCGTATAAAAAACAATATTAGAAACAGCATTAGTATCGCAGGTAGCGTATTGCTGTCTGAAGTATATATTTTCACCAATATGGTTTTGTACATTGATATCTGTGGCATTGATAGTAAGAGAAGATTGACCATTAAATTGTGGAAGATCAATCCAGTTTACACTATCAAATGAATACTGCCAATTATATTCCTGAGGTCTGAAACCTGTATGTGAATTAATCGTAATTTTATCTACATCTGGTAAGAAAGTATTAGTATCGTTCTGAATAGTGAGCTTTGGATAAATTTTTATGGAAATATCATGATTCCACCAGTTAACAGCATCATTATTAACGTACGAGTTTGAACAGTAAGTAATAGATTTTTCTCTGACAGAATTTGTAAAACTTCCATTTCCACCACATCCACCAATCAATCTTCTCCACTGTCTGGATGCCGTAGATCTCATTTTTACAGGTGATGCATTGGCATCAACATGATCATAACGAACTCCATAATCACTATATGAATTACTTGGTATATTATTCAAATCTTCATCTAATATTCTTTTTGTTGTATTATTAAAAACAACATCAATTGCCACCATATTCTGACAGCCATCCCCGTAACTCCCATTATTAGGTTTAATTTTGACGTGAGACTCAATAACATATTTACCCAAAACACCTTGTCCCCAAAGAAATATATTGGTAATGATGAATAGCAGTGATAAAATTTTTTTCATAGTAATTTGTGTTTTTAATATTCTATTGTTATTTTTTCAGTTTTAGCAAGTTGATTGCTTTTGAGCATCGGCTTGATCAGATATGTATAGGAATTACCTACCTGAACCGATTGATCTTCAAGAAAATTCTGAGCTCCATTGAGCGTTCCCCAGAGGGTGGGTTTATCAGTTCCCTTTTGACGGTATACCAGAATTTCTCCAACCTCTTTTCCCGTAATTTTCCAATTAAGTTCAATCTGTTTTTTGTTTCTGTCTGCTGCACCGGAAAGATTGGTAAGGATAGACAAAGCCTCAATTCTGTTACTTCGCAAAGTCATTTCCTGAGACTTATCAGATTTCAGTTTGCTCTTATCAATGGCCAGCAGATAATACGTGTAGCTTTTTCCTGCTTCTACCTCTTTATCTGTGTACGTATAGTCCGGTTTAATTTCCTTGGTTTCATAAATCATTTTCCAGCTTTTGTCTGCATCATCTTTTCCTTTACGGTACAACTGATGAACTTCAACATCATCACTATGGCTTCTCATCCAGTTGATGGTGATTTTACCGTCATCTTCCAGCTTGTACTCTGTGAAAACCGGGGTTTGAGGCCTCACTTTATCGGGCTTTTCCAGTTCAAGAATAATGGATGGATTGGATTGATTTTTTCTTCTGTCTGTTGCCGTTACATAATAATACACCTTCGAGTTCAGGTTTTCTAAAACCACCTTATCTTCAAAATGATTTTCGGTAATCGCCTGAGGTGTAACACGAACCAATTCGTCTCCTTTTTGAATTCCTCTGAAAATATGGTAGCCTTCCAGATCTTTTTCAGTATTGGCTTTCCATTTTAGATGGACAATCCCCAGTGAATCTATTTTCCCTTCAAACTGTAGTGGTGTTTCCGGCGGTGTTGTATCATTAGGCTGGGCAAGAACCGAAAAAGATTCTCTTTTATCACCGGCTTTACCGATGGCCTGTATTTTATAATAATTAGACGGTGCTAAACTTTTAGTAATTATGCTTCTGCTGCTAACCGGAATCTTGTTTTTAATCACTTTATAAGTGTTCTGCAGATCAGTTTCGGAATGAAGCAATTCAAATGAAGCAATATTTTTTTCGTCTTCCTGTGGAAACTCCCAATCCAATTTTATGTTTTCTTTTTCATCAATGAAGAGATCTGAGATTCTGGGGGTAGCTTCCAGGCTTTTTTTACCTGCTCCTGAAACCACATCAGAATAAGGACCATAATCTCCGAAGATTGTTTTTCCACGAATACGGTAGCTGAATTTAGCACTATTCTGAGCTAAAGAATCCACAAAGGTCATTCCCTGAGTTTGTCTTCCATCATTGTCATTCATATTCATCACCGGCAAATCTCCTAAAGGCTTAAAACTGCTTCCATCCTGTGCTTTCTCAACATAATAAGCGGTATATGTATCTCTTAGCTGCAAATATTCCCACGAAAGCGTAACTGTTTTATCTTTAAAAATCCCGATAAAATCTAATGGTTTGGGAAGATCATGGGTTGATGAAACCGTTGCCAAAGCATCCCCTTTTTGTACCAATAATGAGCCTCCGTCAGGATTAATGCTTACGGTATAAAGGTATCTTTCATTGGATTTTACATTGGTATCTGTATACGCCCAGCCTGCCAGTTTTGCAATCTCAAAATCAAGATCAGCAGCTATTAATGCATAGGCAAACCGCTGCTCGACTTCCTGGGATTTGTTGACCACACCTTCCAGCTTCCCCTGCTTCTCGCCCATTTCCACCTCAAAGCTGTCTCCGAAAAGGGATTGCGCAACAATGGCGGCATTGTCATTTTTCTCAACAATCTTCTTCCATTCGTTTTCGGAAGCCGGTTTGAAGATTCCTAAGTCTTTTTCTTCTGCTTTTGGAAGTACTTTTCCGTCGCGGGAAAGGGTAAATCTTTTTAATGAAAATCCAATGGTATTGGCTTTTTGCCAGGCTATTGGCTCATCTACTGCCCATCGCAAAGAAATACGGTCTTTCTTGCTGTCTACTTTCAGACGTATATGAGGGATGATGGTTTTGTCTTTATCCTTCTGCTGTCCCCATAAAAAGGTAGAGGAAAACAGGATCAGTGTTAATAAATATTTATTCAAAATAGGTTGTGTTTTTAGTTTCATATGTGTTTCGGTTATTCAGTTTTTATATCTAAATACTCCCGCTTTTCAAATAAAACAGGAAGATATTTTAGTTATAAAGTGTGGTTTTTCCTGGTCTTTTACTGTATAGCCTTCTTTCATTTATTATTTTTTTTCATTGTTGCTCAAAGTCCGGAGACTTTGCGCAGCGGGCAAAATTAGTTCGAAGAACTAAATAGTAAAAATTTAAATCTCCTTATTTTTTGTTCAATATCCACTTTATTTACAATCTACTTTATTTCCTGTAAGGTTATAGCATTCATATGCCGATCCTTCTCGTTTTTTAGTTAATTCAAACATATTTTTACTATTGTTGTATCGTATATAGTTTGGTATATTCATATTAGAAATTAGTATTTTCCCATCTCTATCTATAATGCTGTAATCATTAATATTTCTAACAGTAAAATAATTGTCATTACCATCAGACATTCTATTAAAACCTTTTTTATCCTTTACTATTAATATATTATCTTTATTATAAATATCATAGACTCCAGCCATAGATCCGCCTTCTACTGTTCTATTAAAATAAATTAAATTTCCTAAATTTCCATACTGATCTACTCTGTCTTTTTCAGTATAAACTATTTCTCCATTGGAAAAGTTTGAAATTTCAAAGAACTTATCAAATTTCACGTATGAAAAATTTCCAATTTTTCCCATTTCTTTGTAAAACTGCGGATATAAATATTTTTTTTGTAAAATATCATAAATATTTTGTTTAAAACCATTGTCAGTAGCTAATATATTCCCGTTTTCCATTAATCTCACGTTAGAGACATTGTCTCCAAAAACAACTTCTCCTTTTCGGTTTATTATCTTTTTATTTTCATCTTTTAAGACCATAAAAAAATCTTTTGCAACTTCTTTTTCACCAATCTCCATTATATTTCCTTCTGCCTCAAAAAGTATTTTTTTTGTCACTGGATCGAGAAGAATATATTTGCGATCGGAAGCTCTAGTCATGACGAATAATTTGTGCGTAGGTAAGTCTTTATCGAATTTTAAGTTTTCAAAGTCAACAAATTTTTTATCAAGAAGATTAAATATTTTACTAACACCACTTGATATTTCTATAGAGGCGTATGGCGGGAATAATAGATTTATATTTATTGCATCGTTAGCCAATAGTATTGTTCCTTTTTCATCTATAATATTTTTATTGCTTGTCGCATTATTAAATAATATTGTAAAGGATTTTTCATTTAGATTTTTGTGATTAACCCCCATGTTAACTAAATAACTATACTCGAAAGGAATAGGTTTCATGGCTCCGTCTTTTGATAGTATTCTTACATTTTGGCAATGAGAAACTTCTGATTTTTCAATACATTTATCAGAAATTATTTTTGAACCATCCTTAAATACATCTATTAAATTTATATTGTCTGGAAATTCCTCTTCTTTACCATCGGGTGAGATTAATATCTTTTTTTTATTTCTATAATTGATCAAATAGTCATATTGAAAACCAGTATTATTTTCATCCATGGGAATTTGTTCATTAACTGTAAGGTCAAAGTTTCTTGATCGCAAATCAGCCAGTAATTTTGCATCAATAGGTTTTGTGGGAAAGGTTTGCAGAAATTTTACAGGTAAGTAATCATCTTCTTTTGTTGTTGGTATTGAAGATGAAACATTTGTAGTATTAGAGTTGATTTTCGGAGTGCTCTTTTTCTTTTGTGCAAAACCAAATATAACAATATTCAGCAGTAGTGCAACTAAACTTTTTTTCATTTTTTTTGTTTTTTGTTTTTTGTAATTTTTCGATTAAAAATATTAGTCTATAATATTTTATTCCATTAATTAATAGTTAGAGTACTTAATTTTATGTAGCAAAATATTTATAATGTATTACTATAATTTTGATTTCAATAGCTATATCTTTGGTTATATTCAACAATTATATTTTGATAATTTAGATTGTACGGATTTCATTAATTTCTTTATTTCATTATATTCTGCTGTTATAGGTATAGTAGCTGCAATGCTTTATTCAAAGGTGAAGTCTTCAATTATGGTATTTCAATACAATTTATATAACAATCAGTTGTTAATATATTATTTAAAGCTTTTATGTAAAATGAAAAATCTGTATTCACTCCATTAATTAAAGTTTTGCGATTAATATTTAAGTTCAAAACAACTTCATTTCTATTAAAAAAAATGAAATTACCACCTATACTATTTTTATATAAAAAATTAATAGCCACTATTTTATCTTTGAAATATTCAGCTTCCATCTTATTAATAACATCTTTGAAATTTTCTAAAATGTCACTTTCCCACTCAAAATCCTCGCCAATTATATATCTAATTTTTCCATAATCGTTACAACTCCATTCAGAGGAAATTAGCTTATCTATAAAGCAAACAAAATCAATATTGTTATTGTAAAATATTTCAATTGATGCAGTTCTGCTCATAATTATTATTCTATTTCATCTTTTACAAATATTTGTTTATCATCTTTTATATCATTTCCCTCTAAAATACTAAAAACGAAACTCTTATTTTCATCCAAATGATGACTTAATATTAAACTTTCATTCATATTCTCAAAAAGTAACTCTATTCCCATATTGCTCGGAAGGTCTTCTTCTTTTGAATTAAGGTTATTTTTAGTTAAAATGTTAATTTTTTTTATTTTTCTATTAATAAAGCGATTAAAGTATAAATCTCTATCTTCCTTAACAGAAAAAATCATTTTGATTTCTGAATTAACTTCTTTATTTAAAACATAGTAAGGATTAACGTTCATTGCATCTCTCTGACATAAAAGCATAACAGAATTTTGTTCATCTGCAGAATAAAATAAATATTCTAGTTCATTCGAAAATCGTAATAAAACACATCCATATGAATATTTAAAAAAAGAAAATTTATTCTGATATTCATGATAATCATCCCAATCATTTAAAAACTCATCATATGACTCATATGATATCTTTATAATATCTTTTATCTCATTTCCTACTATTTCACACAACCTTTTTCTATCCTGCGAGGGATAATATTCTATAAATATATTCTTCTTCATTATTTATAAATTACATCAGATTTTGTTAATCAAGTTTGTTTCAATGCTACATAAACAATAAAAAATTTATTATTTTCATGAAATAATTTGATAATTAAAAATTATTTTTCATACCCTTACCACCATTTAGGAAATTTTTTAAAGCCATTAATTATTTGTTCAAAAAGTTCATCCTCAACCTTATACTCAAAAATATTAATCATATTATTGATTTCCATTGTCCTTATAGAGCTGTTGATTGTTATCAAATAATCTTTGTCAATTGATTGAAATTTAAATCTGGTAATATTATTTATGTCAATTAATTCAATATCCTTTTCTTTTTTATTCAATTGATTAAGAAAAATATCCCATTGTTTACACTCAATCCAGAATTCAATTTCATTATTAAATTTAAAATTATTCCCTTCACTTTCATAAATCATTTTCACTTTAAATGATGGCAAATAATCATCTATTTCCGTAATGTTTATACTTAAATTGAATGGCATTTTTATTTTTATTTCTATTTCTACCATAACATAATCTTTTTTGGTTGTGCATGAATAAGTGGTGGTAATTGTCCCGTTTGTCTTGATGTTGAAAATTTAAATTCCCATCTACCAACCTTTCTAAGAGTATCATATTTTTCCCGATTTTATTCTTTTGAAAATTTTCTCATTATTTTAATCTAATATAAAATTGCTCTTGATAAAAGTATTAGGAGAAAATATTAATCCCTCTGTATTACAATCAATAATTCGACAATTTTTTAAAGTATTACTTGAAATGTCAAAATAAATAAAATTACATCTTATAAAGGTTGTACCTATAAATGAACTTGATAACACATCTGTTTTATAATAATTTGTTTCATAAAAGATTGTATTTTCAAATAATGTCAGTTATTTTTAAATGAACAAATATTTCAATGAACTTCTTCGCTGGCAAAACTGCCTTTCATTTTCGTATGTTTTATTTTTATAAAAAAAAAGTTAATTATTTATAAGATAATTCTGTTTCTTTTGAAGTAGATCAATCATAATATATAAGTCAATTTCCTTATATTCCAAATCATTTGAACATTCTAATAATATTTCCATTAAAAGAGTGAAATTAAAATTTCTTGTCTTCTTAGCTTCTTCAACTTCATTTATTAAATATTTTTCAACAAAAAGCATTGCTTTTAATCTGGTAGTTTTTGAACTAATAAAAATATTTCTTGGCAAAAGCGAAAGCTGATGAAAGATTTTATCTATTGTATTATGAATTTCAATAATTAATTCTTCAAGCTTAAAAATATCCTTATTATCTTCTGTAAGTCTCATTTTTAATTTTCTCAATAGATGAAAACGTCTTTCATGCTTTTCCTCAAAACTCAACACTTGCCAATCTAATTGTCGTTTTAAATCATATAATATTTGATTTTCGTCCGCAATATTTGAAGATTCTTCTCTATCAATTAATATATAATCATCTTTATATCTATAAATATTCGATATTTCTTCTAAAAAACTCATAGTTCAATTATTTTATATTTAGTCATACTTGGAATTTCATCATGTTGTACAATTTCAACAACTTTAAACTTTGTAGAAGGTTTAAATAATACCTCTGCTTCACTAGGATTAATCGCGCTTAAATCAGTCCCTGTTTTAGAGGTTATTTCCCAAATAACATCTCCTTTGCTTCCAGCTGCAAATTGACCAGCAATATGCTTTTCGGTAGAAGAAGAAACAAATTTACCTCCCAAACCAAACTCTTGTCCAACAGAAAGTTTTTTAGCAAATGCTGATTCCGCAATACCAGCACCTCTAAATCCAACACCATTATACTTAGGTAATTTAGATTGTGCAGATTCCATTAGCTTTTTCATTTCTGTGTATTCAGTTGTCATAGGAATCTCTCCAGTTAATGCTTTATTAAAATTATTATAATAATCATCTTGCGTAAATAATTTTAAAGATGCTTCTTCAGCTGAAGTTACATTATGGGTGATGTATTTTCTACCAATATTGCCATTCTCTAATGGCTCATAAATCTGTTTAAATTTAGGATTTTTTAATAATTCATTAAAACTCTCAGCAATATTACCAGCTTCCTTTTTAATAAATTTTTCTCCAGTATCCTCAATCCCATCCTTTAAACCATCTGCTCCTTTTTTAAAGAATCCTGCTCCCATAGCCATCGATACAACGGTAACGCCATCTTTACCCATTTCATGGTAAGTAATATGTCCCGGGCTATTGGCATAGGCATCCCACTTGGTTTTAATAACTCCTGTAGCCGCAGTTTTAATACTTTCTAAATTAATATTTTTTACTGCTTTCCAAAGTCCATCTCTTACTTCTTGCTTTGTAGAAACATCATATCCTAATTTAATTAATTGAGGGTAATCTGTAACCTCTCCAATTACTCCATCACCAACTCCTGCAAAGGTAGGCGGAATATGGATATTAGATTTACTGTAATTTGTATCCTTATTCCAATAGCTTTCAGGCATGGTGGCATTTTCCCATACATTATCCCCTAAGTCGGCTAATGTTTCGAGCCATTCTTTGCCGTTCATCTGTTTTACAAAAAACTCACCTCCATCTTCTGTTGAAGTATTCACAGCTTGTGAAGTTTTGTTGGTAAGACCTTCAAGCTCTTTCAGCTTCTCATCCATCAGGGTCTGTACCTGCTGTTCTATTTTTTGTTTTTGAGACGCCGTTTTAGAATCACCTTGTCCTGTAAGTTCAAACTTAGAAGAAATTTTACCGTTGTTTTCTGTTACAGTGATTTTATATTTACCTTCTACGTTTTTAGTATATAGCGTTCCTTTTCCAAGTCCTTTGCCTTTGTCACCTTGCAGGTCGCAATCTTTCATGGCAATGATTTCCTTGTCGTCTATGATAATTCTATCTTCTACACTTTCAGTTACGTTTACTGATAAAAGAGTACCCGCGCTTTCAAAATCATAATATTTAACAACATCTTTTGTAGTAAACTTGCCTGTACCAGCTTCAGGATAATAAACTTGTCCATTACTGCTGAATGAATAAACATTCCCAAACCTATTAAATGATAATGGGAAATCACCTGATTTCAGTTTGTATGAAATCTTATCTTCTACTTTCTTCTGAAAATAGAATGTTTTACCTTTTAATCCCTCATGTTCACCGACATTCCAAATACAAGCATTTTTAGTAGCATTATTCACTAAATCTTTCAGTGCCTGAAGTTGTGCTTTCAAATCCTTAAGTCTCTGTACACAATCCTCATCAAACTTGAAATCTTCATTACTTCCTTTAGCCTTAGTTTCTTCTTTAGTACAATTTAGGTTTTGTAGAAGATTTTTTATTTCCTGTTCTTTATCATCTATTTGATCTTTCAAATCTGGGTCTACAAGCCCTTGATTATATAAATCTGTAACGGTGCTTCCACCTTGTCCTGTGTAAGTATTAATATCAGCATACAGCGCATCAAACTCTGCCTGAGTCATTCCTCCATTATGTATAGCATCGTCTATAGCACCTATAATCTCTGTAAATACATTGCCTAAGTCATTTAATATATCCCCAATACTTATGACATTACTTTCTGTAGGATCATAAGTTGTTTCAAGAACACCCTCAATCAGTTTTTTATCGGTATTAAGCTTAATATTGGTAAAGCTTACTTTAATTTTAGTATCGGCTAAATAAGGCACTTCAATCCATCCCGTTCCCGTATATACTCCGCTACCCTGTGCTGATAATACCGTAACCGGAAAATCTCTTTTTCTCTATTTCAATGAACTTCTTCGCTGGCAAAATGCCTTTTTAATCCAGATTAGTTTTATATTTTATATTCTATTTCTTCCCATTCTAAAAAAATTGATGAACTATTAATCTTTTTTATTTCTTTAATTTTTTTTAACATTTTATGTATCTGACTTACAATATCTTCATACTTTTCTATAGTTAATGATACATTATAATTTTTGATATAAAACTTATTTACTAATTCATAACTCAGATTTTGTTCACTTACATAAAAATATCTGAAACATAATTTTTTATATGCTGTACCCTTAAGTTTTTCAACAATAAGATGTATTTGCCTGATATTCAAATGGTTACCAAACAACACATTCTCTTCACAATCCGATAATATAATTTCAGAAAAAATTAAATCTATCACCTGATTATCATCTAATAAGGTTTCACTATTAAAATTGAGTTTTTTCTGCTCAATATTATTTTTAATAATCTTCCGAAAATTAAAAAAATTTGTATCTTTTTTGTAAGAATCAATAACAACTCTTTCAGGTACAATAATATCTTTATAAATTATTACTATTTTCATATTATTTATTTTATAAAATATACCTCAACTATTTTACCATCTGCTGATTTTTTAACCGTGGCATTTGTAAAGCCAAAATATTTTGCTACTTTTCCTGACGGTGTTTCAAACGCTGCTCCAACTTCTCCTAAATTACTTTCTTTTTCTAAAAAAACCTTTAAATTATCTGATAATCCACCAAATTCTTTATACTTTACAGGATCATACTTCCAAGTAGATTTAATCTCTAATGGATTAAATTTTTGAATTGCTTGATTAAAAATTTCTTTTAAGATACCTTTTCCTTGTAAAGCTTTTGGTACAACAATATCTAATTCTAATGTAACTCCATTAGAGAGAATAACATCACCCAAATTAACATCATCATAAAAAACCATAACCCAATCATCAGCACCTTCCATTATATTTCGCAGCTTTAATTTTGAAACATCAATTTCACTGCTCTTTCCTACAATTTCTACTATCTCCTCTTTTAATTCCTCTGCAATTACTTTTGCATTCTTTCCAGATCTCTTAGTTATAGTTTTAAACTTAGCCGTAAGTACCGTCTTTATTTTGCTAAGATTTTCAGGCGTAAGGTGCTTTACATTTCCAGACAAAGCCAGTGTCACTTGTGCCGCTAAAGCTTCTTCATCAGTTATTTTATCCGTAGCATTTAAAGCACTTATTAACGGATCACCAAGACCGTTTACCAATATCTCATAAATGCTTCCGCTGCTTCCTCCCACAATCATCAACGGCATATCCCGTACAAATAGCCAGGTAATAAAGTCTGCTGCCTGCTCTCCACTACTTTCTCCGGTTTCCAGATTGGCTAACACATATTTTTTGGAAACCGCATCATACACTACAAAACAGTTAAACGCCTCTCCCGCACACTGTTGTGTGGTACCTTCCATATACCAGTTTCCATCTACAAACCAATAATTTTCATAGCCATATGTATCACCAGGTTGTTTGTAATGATAAAATACCTCATCTCCTAACCTGCAATAGTAGAAAGGATTACCATTATTTTCTACTTTTACAAAGCCTTTCGCTTCCCAATATCCCAAGGCCCCATCTTCACAATGTGATTGTATCTCACGCAGACGAGATGCTGTAATTGGTTTTGGAGGTTCTGCACTTCCAATATCAGTATATTTTGGAGGAAATGCCTGCCCGCTTGTAATTTTATCTGCCGCTTGTTGTTGTGCCTGCTTCATTAGCGCAAGAAGCTTTATTTGAGATTGCTGATAATCTTTCAGCTTTTTATCACACTCGGTTTCTATTATTCGAACGTCATCATCACTACCTTTTGGCTTATTCGTCTGCTCTTTGTTTTCTTCTTTATTTTTACCCTTATCTTCTTCATCTTTGCTGCCTTCTTTTTTAGGACAATCTAACCCATTTAGTATGTCTTTTTGCTTCTGTTGCTCAGCAAGAATCTGATCTTTCAGGCTGGTATTTATTAAACCTAAATTGGTAAGATTGGTAATATATGGCGTTATAATATTATTAATAACAGTTTGGTTATTCATTACCACATCAAAGCTATTCTGGTAGAAGAAAGTTTGATTGATCGCCTCATTAGTTCTTATTTCGCTATCTCTAACCGCCTGATCTAGCATGTCAAAGATACCACCATCATACACGTTACTTTCCGTAGGATCATAGGTGGTTTCTACAACGCCCTCAATTAGCTTTTTATCAGTATTTAGCTTAATGTTGTTGAAGGTGACTTTTAACTTAGTATTGGCTAAATACGGAACTTCAATATATCCTGTCCCTGTATATACTCCACTTCCCTGTGCTGATAATACCGTAACAGGGAAATCTCCCGCTGTAAAGACTTCATTGTTTCCTAATTGAGTATTTAATGGAGTTTTATTGGCGATATCAATAGCAGGCATAATCCCGCACTGGTAGTTATTATCTTTATCGTCAGCATCTGTTGTAAAATACTGCACGCTGCTATACGAATAGGCATTACCTCCCGAATTTCCGTTTTCAAAAGGATTGTTATTGTTAAAAGTCTGTACATTTCCGCAAACTGAACCAATACGGTATTCATATTCTGTTTTATCTTCCAGTCCTGTAATGATTGCGGAAGCCTGATAACTTTGCTGGGTTACCCAATCTGCAGTGCTTCCTTTTTTACGGTACTGTACGTTGTACAGACCTGCCGGCTGTCCCGCAATGCTCCATTGAAGTTCTACCCTTCCCCTGCCTACATTTTTAGCCATCAATAAAGTAGGAACCGCACAGTTTTCTACATAATCAAAATAAAAAATCTCAGATAATCCGTTGTTTTTATAGACTCCGTTATCATCTGTCGGATTAGCCCCTAAAACCGGATTACCCGATTTCGCCTGTACCTGCCAGGCGTATCTTTTTCCCGGCATGAGCTGCGTTTTGTCTATCCCGTAATACAAAGTAGGCGCATAGGTTTCTTCTGTCCAAAGGGCGGGTGATGAGAGAAAACCTGAAATTGGACTTTGCCCCTGATCCCAAAGCTCTTTTAAAGTAAAAATATATTTCGTGTTGGGAGCAATCTGTCTCGGCATCCATTGGAATACAACCCCCGGTCCTCCGCCATATGGCGAAAGTGCCTGCACTTTTTCTGCATTTTGCGGCAGGGTAAGCATGGGTGGATCATACTGAACCAAAAATACCGTAGCACAGGTTTTAGATGAAAGATTATTTTTGGTATAAAAATCATACGCCTGAAAACAGAATTGATACACACCATCCGACAGGGGTTTGGAATACTGAAGCGCATTGATTCCCGACAGATTTTGCAGTTCAAATAATGATCTAAGGTCAACATTCGTTAATGTAATACTGTTACCCGGATAGAGCATAAAAGGATTCATGCCGACAATAAAATCATTGGATCTCGCCAGTGGCACAGCATTTAACCCCGCCTCCAGGGAAAATTTAATTCCTGTCTGGTGTTGAGGCTCCAGTAAATCTGTCATTAAAACCTGCAGCTGAAGCTTGTTATCGCTACTTGTTGAATAGTCTCCAATTTTTAAACTGTAGGGAGGAATAACAACAGGAACCAGCTTAACAGGATACTGCTGGGCTTTCGCTGTCGGCAATACGCTATACGCTGTAAGCAAAAGCAGGGTGATGAGCTTCGAATAATAAGAAGCCCATCTCTGCTGATTTTTTTTATATCGTTGAAAATACATTTTCATGTTCATCATTTTTATGTTTTTTGCTTACAGCCTATTTAAATTCATAATTGATTTGTTTTTCTGTCCCCTGTTTATTTCCCGGAAGGGTATATTTTGCTCTCACTTTATACTTAGCTTCAGGGATAATTCCATAGGTAGATTCCAGTAAAGCATTAATTGCCTGTGGTCTTACATTCGCCGGAGAACCTACATATTTTGAAGCGGCTTTTGAGATCAGCTCATACCAGTCGGATTTATAATAACTGAAAAGATCATACTTGAACGGGAAGGTTTGTTTTAAGAACCCATTTCCTTTATCGTTTCCTAAATATTGGAGATAGGATGTAAAGACAGGGAATGCTTTTGTGGGTGGAATCCCCGCAAAATCATCTTCACTTTCTGCTCTGTTTAATGTTAATTCATCAATTGGATAATTATTATAAATCAATCCCTTAAATTTACCCGCAAAGGAATCATCCATCAATGCCGTAAGATCAATCAAAGGTTTATTGTCTGTATATTTTGAGCCTGAAATTTCAGTGGCATCAAAATATTCATCAGCATTCATATTATTCTGAAGGGTAACCACATCGGAGCTTAATTTGATCCACAAAGGATTAAAGTTCAATGAAGATAGCTTGTTTTCGAATGTATTATACTTACTGGTTCTGAAGGTAAATGCCAATCTTTCAATCTCCCCGTTTTTAGAAAGACTCTGCGCTTTTTTAACCTCAGTAGTTACCGAAACGGCAGAATCATCTGTACTCGTCTCTGTTTTTACCGTCTCTTCAACCGTGCTATTTTCTGTGGAACTGCTATTTCCATTTTTATTTTTTGCAATTAATGCAAAGGTGTAATCCTTTTGTTTCCCAAGATGAGGTACATTGAAATTGACCACATTATCATTGGTGTTATAAGAGAAATTACTTTCAGCAGGTGATTCAGCAGCAAACGCGGATACCGTGTTCCAGTTGGGATCATCAAATAAATAATCCTGTCCGCGCTTCAGCTGTATATACCCTGTATTGGCTTCTCCTGTATAATAATTTTCCTGCTCAGGAACCGGATAGGCATATTTAATATTACTCAAAGGGATAACGGTAGGAGCTGATCCTGTTGTAAACGTTCTTTCTTCTATTTCAATTGCTTTTTGTCCGTCAGCCATTACCACTTCATACATTCCGTTCTTTTTCTCCATGAAACTTACCTGAGCGATCGCTTTTAATGTTTTATTCGGAGGAAGAATATCTTCAGAAACAAAGTTGGCTACATCTTTAGAATTGGCATATTCTATAACTCCTTTAATTTCTTTACCCTGATCATCGATAATGGTCATTTTATCTACCACAACTTTGTAAGTATGGTCTCCGTCATCTTCAGGAATTACAATCGGGTCATTCACGCGAACAGCGAAAGTTGCCTGCGGAATTGCAAATACGTCTACATCGGTTTCATCTTTTTTGGGAGTAAGGTCAGAAATAATCTTCATGCCTCCAAGAACAGAGGAGTTTTCCAGTACGCATTCTTCTCCGAATTCCATCTTGAATCTGAATCTTCCTTTGATCATCCCTCCAAGCAGGTTATAATACCCACCAAGGTATCCTCTCACCCAATAGGGATTAGGTCCTTTTGCCTGTAATAAAGAAGCAACACCGGCTTTGATAATAGGAATTTTCTTTTTGATGAACCACAGTTTTATTTTAATTCCAAGCTCACCCTGCAAATAAACATAAGCCTGTCCGTTGGCATACCATCCGTTGATACCGATCTGATCTCCGCCACGGTTGGAACATTTTGCTTCACCATAGTTTTTCAGCATAATATCTGTTCCTAAACCTGCCTGGAAACGGGCGTAAAGGAACAAAGCGGTCATATCTCCTGTATCAAACTTCAGGTGGGTTCCGAATGCAAAACCTTTTCCTTCACCTAATGCATTCAGGCTGCTCATATAGTCAAGATCATTAGCCTCAAGCCCTAAAATCTCTGCCACTTCAGGCGGTGGCGGCGGGCTACCCGGAATACGGGTTCCTACCATAAAGTAGCTTCCGGACTGAAGATAGAAACTTCCCAGGCCAACTTTTAACCCGATCATATCTGTCGGGGTTCCAATGTGCATATACCATTCATCCGGTGCAATGTGGACAACCGCCCATCCTGCCCTTCCATTAGGACCGATACCTTTAATAATTCCGTGAGCAATATCTACAAAAACATCAAGGCTTGCATGAAAAACGCTATTATTGAAATCGTAATTCATAGCCAGCTTTGCATAAATGGACCCCTCTACTTTTTCAGTGACCGGATATTGCTCATCAACCATTTTTGTATCTAAAAAGGTCTTTCCTACACCACTCTTTTTAATATCATTCAGGAAGCCGGGTTTTCCGGTCATTTCTTTGAACTTATCTTTTACTCCTGCTAAAGGATCTCCCGGCACCAGTTTAGATAAATCAGCCATCACAACAGCCTCTCCTAAAAATCCGATATTGGCTAAACCGCCATTGGGATTGGTGGAAATATTAAATCCAGCCATAATACTGACTGCTTTTTCGTCGGCAATCGAACCGTAAATTCCGGCTCTTAGAGCTAAGCCTACTGTATTATCAGGCTTTAAGACCAATGCCTTGTCTGCGTAGGCTGGATTTATGGTCATATCCCTGTCCGGAATCATATGATAAAACGCCCCGCCTGTAAACCCTGTAATCGTAAGTGCTGTTGCCTGGATCTTGAGCCCTTTTACTGAGCCTTCAAAGCCCCAATACCTGAAAGTGCTGAAACCATAAGCTGCATTCACATCAACAGTAACTCCTTTTATCCCTTTTATTTCAGCATTAAGATGTGCAGTAAATCCATTGCCATAAAGGGGATCATTACGCATGATCTGAAATTCTCCCGTGACAATTGCTACTCCAATATCAACCTTTCTAAGCCCTAATTTTGTTAAATTAAAACCATCGTATCTCCACCGTTGTTTATTATTTTCGTTAGCAATAAGCCCCCTGATCATCATTCCCCCTGTAGCAGAAAAACGATCTTCCTGTAGGCTTACGCTTACGTCAAATCCTAAGCTTACCTGAGAACCATCGGCAATAATTACGATATCTTTAATGCTCGCAGGAAAGCCTGCTAATTTCTGTTCGCCTTTAACCCCAAAATATTGTGCTGTGATGTAAGGTGCTTTTGTTTGAAGGGTCAAACCCTGAAACTTTACCCCTTTAAAATCAGCATCTTTCTTTTCATTAGGATCACTACTTTCTGCGTATTTTGCATTGGCTCCAATATCCAGACTGCCGTTAAGAATAGCTTTGGGTAAAAATTCGCGATTTTTCACCCTCATCTCAATAGTTGATCCTGCGTCAATCATTGCTTTTGCACTCCAGATATCAAATTTAATCTGATCAAAAGTGGTAACAGAAATTAAATACTCTTCTTCCGTTATCATACCACGGTATCCCAAATACTTAGGGATACCATTATTTTGACTGTCATTATTTTTTTGAATAGGAAGCTGAACTGTTCCTTCCAGGTTGGCTCCTACAATTTTAGAGGCAGCTAAATCAACTCCAATTTTATCCAGAGAATATCTCCATGCATTTTCTTTATTGGTTACTCCTCTGTCAATCGGAAATAGATTATTAGCCGCAAAACTTCCTGATACACCATAAGAATCGATCAGAAGATTATTCGCTTCAAAAGAAACCCTGCTGTCGATATGGTCTTCTGTTTTAAATTCCTGGGGAAGTCCTATATTTAAAGTCTGGACGTATAACCCCCGCCAGGATTCTGCCCCTCCAATCAAATAGCCATGAGTATCATAGTATTGGGGAAATACAACACTTGGATCAGTCCGCAAGTCACTCAAATCCAAAACAGCATTATTCACAAAGAATGAAAAATATCCTTTATCCTGATTTTTAATTTGAGATGTAATTGCAAAAGGTGAGATGCTCACTTTCACCAGAATATCATTCCAGTCCGTAGCTTTAAAAGCAAAATCTCCGCGAACTCTGTTGGTTTGTCCATTGTTTCCAATTTCCGGTAAAACGGCTCCGTTCTGATCCAGCGGAACCAATACATTTCTTGAGATCTGGACATTTCCTTTTAGTGAAAGTTCTTTGATGCCATCACAATCGATAATCACATAAGTATTGTCATTTACACTCCCACCATTGAGTTTATTGATACGCCCTCCTTCAAGAGTAAGCATCCATTGATTTTGATTGAAAGGCATATTGATATCACCCAATAAGGATAACTTGGCATCACCAATAATTTTCCCGTTATAAGAAAGCTTTATATCTTCAGCACCAAAAAAAAGGGTTTTCTTACCCCCTTCAATCCCTTGCTGTGGGGTCACAACACGGGCATATACATTAATGAGCGCATACTCTGGGGTAAATTTGGCTTTAGTGACCACAATGCCATACTCCACATTGGAGATATTTTCGCGTATTCCTATCGGAAGTTCGGTAAGATCACTGGGATTGATCGTATTGGTAAAATTCCCACTGCTTTCAAGTTTGTTAAATGATCCTATGGCTTTACCAATTTCGGCATCGGTATCAGGATCATTACTTTCCGATTTTAAAAAACGATCTGTAGTGGATGATAAAAATAGATGTCCGTTTTCCTTTCTGGTATTTAATCCTTTATTAAATCTAACGGAGTCTGTTATGCTTACAATATGTGCTGAAGCACAGTTTGAAAAATAAAATGACAGAATAATGAACAGAATAAAGATTTTTCTCATATGTATTTTTGTGTTTCCACAAATATAGAACATTTACTATGATAATTAAGAAAATATTTTTGCCTTTTTTATTATGCTTCACCTAATAATCAAACGCGTACTTAAATTTTCACTATTGAGTGGGAGTTAGTCTATTTTTTAATCTAATTGATATGATCATTAGCCAACTGTAATGAATCGATAAGATGGGTAGAAAAATTTTCCAGTTTCAAATTTTTAAATCCATATTTCTTTTTATATTGACGAAAGCCCCATAATTCAATCGTTACACTATCTGCAAATAAATTTTTAAATTGATAATTAACTTGGAGGGCTGCATCGTATGGCCATGAATGCACGAATATTTTTATTTCCCACAGATGCTAGGATTTTCACGGGTAAGGCTGTTTCCGTTGGTTTTTCACAAAGACGTAAAGATTTTTTTTTAATACTTGATGTTTTTAAGGCGCAAGGATTTTATCAAAGATAAAATTGAGGGCTGCATATTATCGCCACGGATACTCGAATTTTTTATTTCCCACAGATCGCAGATTTTCAGATGCTGCTGTTTCTGTTGGTTTTTCGCAGAGACGCAAAGATTTTTTTTTAATACTTGATGTTTTTAAGGCGCAAGGATTTTATCAAAGATAAAATTGAGGGCAGTATATTATCGCCACGGATACTCGAATATTTTTATTCCCCACAGATCGTGCAGATTTTCAAAGATGCTGCTCTATTTGTTGGTTTTTCGCAAAACCGCAAAGATATTTTTTTAATGCTTTATGTTTTTAAGGCGCAAGGATTTTATCAAAGATAAAATTGAGGGCTGCATATTATCGCCACAGATACTCGAATATTTTTATTCCCCACAGATCCGGCTCTATTTGTTGGTTTTTCGCAAAGCCGCAAAGATATTTTTTAATACTTTATGTTTTTAAGACGCAAGGATTTTATCAAAGATAAAATTGAGGGCTGCATATTATCGCCACAGATACTCGAATATTTTTATTCCCCACAGATCTTGCTCTATTTTGTTGGTTTTTCGCAAAGCCGCAAAGATATTTTTTTTAATACTTTATGTTTTTAAGACGCAAGGATTTTATCAAAGATAAAATTGAGGGCTGCATATTATCGCCACGGATACTCGAATATTTTTATTTCCCACAGATCGCATAGATTTTCCACAGATGGTATCGTTGATTTTCTTTGTTTAACCTTTGCAGTCTTTTATAGAAAGGTTTGGTGAGACTTAAAACGGGAGTTGTCAAAAAACTTGGCGGGGCTTCGTGTTCAATATGTAAAGTGTAAGGAAAAGAATCTGCATCATCTGCAAAATCTGCGAGAGCAAAAAATCTCACCTTATAGTATCTAAACTCTTTTGCCTTGTCCCCAACTTTTGTACTTGATCCACTTTTTCGAAAAAATTTGATAAAAAAAAAAAAAAGAATCATACGTTTTGTATGATTCTTTACCTAGTAGCGGGAACCGGACTCGAACCGATGACCTTCGGGTTATGAGCCCGACGAGCTACCTACTGCTCCATCCCGCGATATTGTGATGCAAATATACAACTATTTTTTTAAATTCCAATTTTTTCTTTTAAATAAAGGGGATTACACTGATTTTCATTCAACAAAAAGAATGAAATATTTAATAATCAGAACATTATAAACGGTTTTTTTTAAAAAAAAAAGAGAAAATTTTTGTACACGGCTCTGAGCAGTCCCTATCCCAGTGTCTCAAAGCGGAAACTACAGAATCAAAAACTATAGTCAGTATAGTAATTTACAACAATCGTTATGCCTCACTTTTTATAACCAAACATTCAAATCATAAGCGGCCTGCCAAAACAGGAACTCTAAACGGGAAGCGGTTATAAAAGCTTCTTTCATTCTGTTTCTGATTTCAGGAGTTGTATTTTCCGCCGCTTTATTACAGATTGAGATCGCCTTTTCTACGGCCATTCCAAACTCTTCGCCACCGTATGTTTCAATCCAGCTCTCAAAAGGATGATCTTCCTTTTCCGTTTGATGAATAATATGGTCTCCTACCCTTTTATAGATCCAAAAGCATGGTAAAGTAGCTGCCATAGCAACCTCTACAGACTCAAAAGCAGCAGTACTTCTTAAAAAATGAATATAATGATGACATACGGGCTGCAAAATTCCTTTATCCGAAATGTCAAATTCTTTAAAATAAGATTCATGCAGTGCATTCTCAACCACAATCGCATTTTCGGCAAAACGCATAAAGGATAAGGCATCTTGGGTATCATAGGCTTTGCTTCCAATCAATGCCAATGTTCTTCCGAAATGCTCCAGATACAAAGAATCCTGAGCGATATAAAACTGGAACTTCTGTTTTTCCAAGGTTCCCTGTGACAATTCTTCTATAAAAGGCATTTCTATAATATCCTGATAAATCTTTTCTATAGATCGCCATGCAGTTTCAGACCAATTCATTTTTAATAAGCTTTTGAGGGTTAAAAAAGTGATTCAAAGGGCCATTTCCTTTTCCGGTCTGTACATCCCGACCGTTGAGAATGGCATCGGATACATACTGCTGTGACAGAACAACCGCTGTATCAAGACTCCTTCCTTGCGCAATAAAAGAGGCAATCGCCGAGGAAAGCGTACATCCCGAACCATGGGTATTTTTAGTTTCTGTTTTCAGCGACTCAATGTTCTCACAGTTATTTTCACCACTGTAAAATAAGGAGGTAATATTCTCTGTTTCCAGATGACCGCCTTTCAGCAATATATTTCTGCAACCCAGTTCCCTGATTCGTTCGCCCGCCAATTTCATATCCGCTAAAGTCCAGACTTCCATCTCTGCTAAAATGGCCGCTTCATCCATATTGGGAGTAATGATCTCAGCAATCGGAAAAAGTTTCTTAATAATAACCTCAATTGTTTTTTCCTCTATCAGCCGATGTCCGCTGGTTGCCACCCATCACCGGATCAAATACAATGGGAACCTTTTTGTATTGGGCTAAAGTTTCCGTAATGACATCAACCAGCTCAGGAGTATGAACCATGCCTATTTTTATGGCATCAGGAAATATATCGTCCAAAATGGCTTTGATCTGCTGCGAGACTGCTTCCACAGGAATTGGAAAAATACTTCTTACACCTTGTGTATTCTGTACTGGCAGAGCCGTTAACACTGAAGTGGCATAACAGCCCAAAGCGGAAATGGTTTTGATATCCGCCTGAATACCGGCACACCGCCGCTTCCGTCAAAACCTGCAATCGTAAGAACGGAAGGATATGTATATTTATTCATAAAAGGATTTCATTTTTTAGTTTAAAGGCAGCCTTTTGAGGATTTTCTGCACCACAAATCTCCGATACAACGGCAATACAATCTGCTCCGGCTTCCATGACTGCTTTTGCATTCTTCAGATGGATATTACCAATGGCCACCAGCGGCTTATCCGTAAGCATTCTTATTTTAGAAAGCCCTTCAAGTCCCCATTCGGTAACGGTATCTTTTTTGGTGTCTGTTTTAAAAATCGGGCTCACTCCCAAATAATCAGAAAGTACAGTCTCCTGGCTTTCAAGCTGGCTCAGATATTCTATGGAGTATCCTATCACTTTGTTTTCAAATGAAGTTTCACGTAAAACGGAAGGCTGAACATCATTATTTCCCACATGAATTCCAAAAGCGTCAGCCTCTTTGGGACGACAAAAGTATTATCATTAATGACAAAGGAATTTGATATTTATCGGTTATTTCTTTAAGACGAAGCGCAATGGTGAGAAAATCCTCATCGGAAGCCCATTTTTCACGCAACTGGATGATGTCTACACCGCCTAAAATCGCCTGTTCAGCAACCTCCAGAAGATTTCGACCCTTACAGTCTTTTTCTGAAATCACAAGATATAATTGATAGGGAAAAGAACGTATTAGACTCATTTTTTAGAAATATTTACATTTTCAAAAAACTCCTGTTCAGAAATATTCCAGAGTTTATCTAAAATATTGACCTGAAGACTCCCCGGTCCGTTTGAAATCTTCTCTGCCAGTTCTCCGGCCATTCCCAACAGTGACATTGCTGCTATGGTGGCTTCTGTTTTATTTTCCGAAACAGCAGCACAAGCCCCGACAATCGCTGATGCCGAGCAACCTAATCCCGTTACTTTGGTCATCATCGGATGTCCGTTATCGACAAAATAAGTTTCATTGCCATTCATAATAATATCTGTTGCCCCCGAAATACAAACAACAGACTGATATTTTTCAATCAGATATTTTGCAGCAGATATCGCCTCATTACTTTCGGCCGTACTGTCTACTCCTTTTGTTATCGCTGTATTTTTCTTGCAAGAGCAATAATCTCTGAAGCATTCCCGCGTATAATTGTTGGCTTGAATTCTAAAAGCTTTGCTAAAACATCATTTCTAAAAGCCGTAGCTCCCGCTCCAACCGGATCTAAAACCCATGTTTTCTGAATTCGGGAAGCTTCCTCTGCGGCAATCAGCATAGATTCACTCCAATATTCATCAAGCGTCCCGATGTTGACTACTAAAGCACCTGAAATATTGACCATCTCTATGACTTCAGATTTTGCGTGCGCCATAATGGGGGAAGCGCCGACCGCCAGCAAAGCATTGGCAGTCGTATTCATAACCACGTAAATTGGTCATGTTATGGATAAGCGGTGATTGATTTCTGACCGATTGAATAGAACTCCAAAAGTTATTTTCCATATACGTTTTACTTTATAGCGCTTTAGGAAAATAAATAAAAAGAAAACATCAAAAGATGAATTCCTGCCTTTCCCTACGTCGGTGTGAGCCGTATCAGGTTCAAAGGGACTCTCTCAATTCTTTTCAGAATACCCCTAAAGCGTGGAGCAAATATACCCCTTTTTCATGAAATTTATAATGTAAGAAGGCTGAACGAGTAAAAATTGATCTCAAGAAGGCTTATTATACTGCTGAATAAAGGTATAGGAGTTAAGACTGGTATGGGATCAATTTCAAAACTTGGGGAGAAATTGTTTAGATGTATTTTTTGCCACAAATGCACGAATTTTTTATTTCCCACAGATTGATAGGATTTTCGTGGGTAGGCTGTTTCTGTTGGCTTTTCGCAAAGTCGCAAAGGTATTTTTTTAATGCTTTTATGTTTTTAAGGCGCAAGGATTTTATCTTTGATAAAATGGAGGGCTGCATATTATCGCCACGAATGCACGAATTTTTTATTTCCCACAGATTGATAGGATTTTCGTGGGTGGGGCTGTTTCTGTTGGCTTTTCGCAAAGTCGCAAAGGTATTTTTTAATGCTTTATGTTTTTAAGGCGCGCAAGGATTTTATCTTTGATAAAATGGAGGGCTGCATATTATCGCCACGAATGCACGAATTTTTTATTTCCCACAGATTGATAGGATTTTCTTGGGTGGGGCTATTTCTGTTGGCTTTTCGCAAAGTCGCAAAGGTATTTTTTAATACTTTATGTTTTTAAGGCGCAAGGATTTTATCTTTGATAAAATGGAGGGCTGCATATTTTGGCCACGAATGCACGAATTTTTTATTTCCCACAGATTGATAGGATTTTCGTGGGTAGGCTGTTTCTGTTGGTTTTTCGCAAAGTCGTAAAGGTATTTTTTAATGCTTTATGTTTTTTAAGGCGCAAGGATTTTATCTTTGATAAAATGGAGGGCTGCATATTATCGCCACGAATGCACGAATTTTTTATTTCCCACAGATTGATAGGATTTTCGTGGGTGGGGCTGTTTCTGTTGGCTTTTCGCAAAGTCGCAAAGGTATTTTTTAATACTTTATGTTTTTAAGGCGCAAGGATTTTATCTTTGATAAAATGGAGGGCTGCATATTTTGGCCACGAATGCACGAATTTTTTATTTCCCACAGATTGCCTCAGATTTTCCACAGATGATATCGTTGATTTTCTTTGCTTAACCTTTTAGATCTTTTATCAGTAGAACGGTTTAGTGAGACTTAAAACGGGAGTTGTCAAAATTCCCATCCTCCCTTATGCAGCAATATCAGAAAAATGACGGAATATTTTAGCCCTCAAAATCACCACAGTCGTGCTCCCTGAAAAGGGGTAATGCCTGTTTTGTGGTAAAATACCCTGATAATCTTTTATTTTTAGGATTCGGTTTTTCCCCTTCCGTTACCAATTTGTAAACCGGCGCTTCATCAATCTTCGTTAAGATATAAGTGCTTTGCGCGGTTTTGATAACCGTTGTATTTCCTTCTGTAGCAGATGTAAAAGTATTGATCTCAAAAGTATCTTTTTCATCACAGACGTTGGTCCAAACTATTTTGTTTTTCGTAACAGAAAGGTTTGCCAAATCGCAGGCATAACAATTTCCTGAGAATTCAATCCCATATTTTTCATAAACATTTTTACTTTTGCCATCCAGTATATCAACAGGAATTAATTCATTAAGCTCTTTCGGAATTTCCGATGTTTTCACGTCTTCTTTTCGAGAGATTTCCCCCTTGGAACCGGACTTTATCATGATGGGATCCTTAGATTCCGTTTTTTTTTCGGTTCCCGAATTACAGGCGTTCAGTGAAAAAGTCAGAAGTGAAAGGCTACATATTATATTTTTCATAGGTATAAAATTAAGGAATACAACTCCATTTACGAGTCACAAAATTGTTTAAAAAACAGTTGGCAATTTATCCCTGATATCAGCCATTTTTCAGTGGTAAAAGAGCATTTTGTTGGAGGCTCATCGTATTAATTCTACTTTTACAGCAAAAAGTAAGCAATGAAAATTACATATCCATTTCTGATTTCTTCTCTTTTAGTGAGTACTCTGGCATGTAACCCTCAGGACAAAAAAAAGGAAAGCAATAAAGCCAAAGCAGCACATCACGACAGCGTTATCACATTTGCGGATTTCAAAAAAATAAAAGGCGTAGACAATATTCAGGAAGTTCCTTTTCAATTGTTTACGAAGCTTGATTCCGTTCGCTTTTATGTGGCTCCAAATAAAGATTCGGCTTATCTTAAAGTTCCTTACCAAAAGCTTGATAACTATTATGGATTTGAAGAATTTGATGATTTTTACTCCATTCATTTCAGCATTAACAATACCATTTCCAACAGCATAGAAGCCTTCGTTCTGAAATCTGAATTTACGGCCTCATTTGATCTCACATTAAAGGGGATTAACCTTAATGAGATTAGAAGCAGCACCTATAGGGAGCAAACTGATTTCAACAACAAATCATTCACCCAATATGGCAGTGTGGAAGAAGTAACGGCCGCAGAATATCATGAGGCTCTGAAATCAAAAGCAGATGAAGTTTTAATTAAAAATCCTCATATTATACTAAAAGGCAACAACTGGATCAGTGACAAAGACGGACGGGAAATAAAAATCCAGCAATATGAAAACCTGCCTACAGAAGATGGCCTTCTGTCTTATCAATACATCGGATACTCTCCTTTTCTGGGTCTTGAGGTCTTTAGGGAAGACAACCAGGATGCCAATAATGCCTTTTATACCTTTTATAACCCGAAAGAGGGATTTTCTATGGATCTGTTCACCTCCGGCTATCCTCATACCATTCCTTCTATCAACAGGATTTCTTCAATAAGCAATAATAATGATACAGGATCGGATTTTATGATGGCTCAGTATTTTCCTGAAACAAAGAAACAGATCAATCAGCTCTATGTTAATTTTACAGGATTTAAATTCTCGGACGAAAAAAAGGGCTTCTGGATGAATCACGATACCTTTTATGCCGAGGTTTATCCTACCACATCCACCCCGGCAAAAAATAAAAAGCAAAAAGCGTCCTATATTAAAATCCAGCTGAAAATCAGTTTATTTTAAGAGCTTACTTACATGTCATGCAGACACTAAAGGAGATTTTCCTGTATTTTTCGATTTTTTTTACAAAACAGGAATTTCTCCTCTTAAATAAGCGGGTGTCTATACGCAGCCTTAATTTTATAATTTAAAAATTTATGCTGAAAAAAATTAAATTGTCCCTTCTGTTTTCTCCGTTTTTCTGCGTGACCTTCACCCAGTCACTAAAAGTCGCTGTTAAACAGAACGGAAAAATAATAGAAAACAGCCTCATCTGTCATCCGAAATCTTTGGCAGCGGGATCTTACATAACCTTGGGTAATCAGGATCCCTCCGGAATATCCTGATTACCCAAGGTGGCGGTCATAGAAGCCCCTTAATCTATGGGCTCAGATTCTTCACGAAGCAAATCTGCCTCCGTTGTTATTTTATTCAGTCCACCCCATTCATCAATACGGTCATTTTCCTCGAATAATTCAGTATTCTGAATCAGTTTTCCGTCCTTATTATAGAATTTTAACAGGATACGGTCTCCCTGGCGTGCCAATTCTTTTGATCCTCCGTCAACTTTGTAACTGATTTTTCCGCTTTCAATAACCCCATCTTTTATAACAGCTTTGCTGACTTGTTTTCCGTTCACATACTGGGTGATCTTCGCTGTAAAAAACTCGGATTCCTCTGCGGGTTTGCTGTAGGTATAGATAACCTTTCCTTTGTGATCATACACTGAGGTGTGATAAAGGGTATTTTCAGTATTGATTTTTGATTCTGATTTCAACTGTTCCTTATCCGTGAAGGTTTTGGAAAGGATGACCGTTCCGTTTTGGTATTGCTGTTCTGCGAGCTCGTCATATAAAATACCGTTGTAAGGTTGCCCTTCTCGGTAGTTTAGGACTCCTTTTATCGTCCCGTCAGGGCTGTAATAGTTTATTTTAACAGTATCAAACCCTTCGACGAATTTTTCTGAAGCTAACCGGGCATCTTCATCAAAATATTTGACGGATACTGCCGCTCCATTTTTATAGGAATCGATGGAAATATAGCCCGAAAATGTAGAATTAAACCAATAATCATCGCCATCCTGCGGAACTAAAGATTCACTTTCCTTATCGTACTTATAGCTGAGATTTCCGATCAGCTTTCCGTTGTGATCATACGTTTTTTTGAAACCTCCTTTTTTATTTTTCTTTTCTTCCTGTAGAATTTTACCATTTCTATCGTAGATCACCCCTTCGATAAGCTCCCCGTTTTTATTTTTCTTCTGCACTCTCGAAACTACCATCGGATTGTAGTAGTATTCAACATCCCAGTAATCTTTATCATCCCCCAGGGAACTTTTACCTATATATTTACCATTTTCTCCGTAGTATTTGGTAAAGTATTCCAATGCGTCGCTACTTTCAGCTTCATATCGTATACCTTTTATATCCTCATCATACACGATTGTTTTGTACGAGTACGGACTGTCGTAGAACGAAACGGCATTATAGGAAGAGGAACCCTCAGGGTCTTTATAGTTATAAATTTTACCGGTAAAAGTACCGTCTTTTTTGTAAAAAAATTCCTGAATAGGTCTTCCTTTTTCATCAAATGACCTTGAAGGACCTATCTCACTTCCGTTTACAAAAGATTTTTGAATCACCATTTTTCCTTCAGGACTATACCAGGTTACTGTTCCGTCAAAAATTTCACTTCCGGCTGTTGTATCGACTGCAGGGCCTTCCATCTGGAGTGTTCCGTCCGTATAATAATCCCGGATCAGGATTCGTTTGTCTTTAGTTTCCGTTTCGCGGTAATAAACCATTTTGTCCTTTGTCGTGACTTCCCAGTTTTCATCGAAATAGATTTTTTCCTGTGCAGTGATGCTTATATTCATAAGCCATGCTGCTATGGCAGATATAATCATTTTTTTCATTTTCAATATTCTTTAATTTTCCTTTAACCATGTATTAAAATATAACAGATATTAGCGTTTTATGAGTCATTATGTCCGGTGCCTCATCATTAACACAGATGTTTAATAACACGCCTTGTATTTCTAAAATACTGTCCTGCAAAATTGTGAAAAACCGGTATCCGATACAATCCCTGCTTTCAGCCAGATAAGAAACTAAATGAATCATCGGGACATCGGAAGCTTCCTTTCCTGCAGTGAATTTCATATCTCCGGACATATCGAGAAGCCTTTTTGATGTAAAAAACACCTTAAAAGAACAGTTATTTCTCTTGGGAGATCTTACTTTTATTTTCTCTAAATATGAGCCCTTTTCCTTCTCTTGACAGATCGAAAATTCTTGTTTCTGATGGTTCAAAAATCCGTGTCGGAGCCATGCAGGTTCCGATCGTGCTTATGCTGTCTATTTCCATTATTACCTTCTGATTTCCGGTGAAATAATATCTTCCGAATGCCCGGGTAAAACAATCATTCCCGCACTCCCAACTGTCATAGCTGGTGAACTTCTCCTCGTCCAAAAAATCAATCGCATGAAAGTTGAATAATTGGAGAGAATCTATTCGTCTGGAGAGATAATAGACTGAATCCCCGCCGGCGCCGATAATCCCGCCGGAATCAACAATCCACCGGGTATTTTTAAGATCATTCTGAAAACCTGTTTTTTTTTCGTCAGCTTTCCGGCAGCTGAGAGTCAGGAGAATAAGAAGCAACGTAAAGCCACCAGATGGAAGTCTCCGTTTTTTTATCTTGATCTTCATTTTACTGTTTTCTTGCTGTTTAAGAATTTTGACTGTCACTTTCATACCATTTTATCTTTGAAATTTCCATTAGATTATTTAATCCTTTCAGGTTATTACATCATTGAACACATATCCATCGGGTTTCACCCGACGCCATTCACATTTAAGCTCTTCGGGGGTTTTAAGGGAAATTCAAAAAGAAAAGAGGATGAGCTTTATCTCTTACTTTTCACGGTATTCTCTTCCGGAGTTAATATCGATATAATAATAAACGATGAGGTCAGAACCGTTTTTAACGGAAACTAACCCCTCGGAATTAACAGAGTCATAGCCTTTCTCACCTATCATTTTCCTGTCTTTAAGATGGTAAAGTCTGTATAAGCCATCATCGTTTTTCTGAAGTGCATAAATTTGTTTTTCTGTATCCAAAACATTGATATGATGGTATTCCGGGGGGATATCCCAGGATTGGGTACGGCTGTTCCATAATCCCATATTCCTTTCCTGCTTTCGATTTTCAACTGCGATAATATACAGGTCTTCCATACCGGTGTAGGAACTAATTTTTCCAAACTTCCACTTTTCAGTATTGAGTATATCCGGAAAAATCATCTTTCTGTCGGGCCAAACCAGATTTCCAATCTGATCGAGGACTTTAAAATGGACGGTCATCTCCGGTTGCTCAAAGACTACGCCATTCGTATCAATATACAACCAGTCATAGGCCCAGACAGCTTCGTCATAGTTGAAAACGCCCAATAGAAAATAAGGAGAACCCTCCATAGAATACACCAAAGATGTTTTGCGGATAAAATCAATCTGAGAAGCTGTTGCCTTTGTAATTTCTTTCGGAAAAGGCTTTTCATAAAGAGGAAAAGCATATAGATTATTGGATTTCCTGTCTTCCAGAAGTTTTGGCACCTCGGGTTTGTACCGTTCTTTGTTGACCTCAGTCAGGGTTATGGTTTCCTTACCATATACAACAGAAAGCATTTCAGTTCCTTCCAGATTGCTGTGAACTGCTTTTTTCTGATTAAGATTATAGAGTGAAAAATTCCCGTCGGATATTTTGATATAGCGTTTATCATTAAGCATATCAGCAATATTCTGCTCACTTTTATTCAGACGATTCTTGTTCATTTCATAGATGCTACCATTCCAAAAAAGGTGTTTCTCATCGATAGATATCATATTGAGATCAACATCATCTTCCAGATAAGGCAGATCTTTTCTAATCAATACCTGCCCGGTTTCAAGAATACCTACTTCTATATCGTGATAAGTTTGTTTTTTTTGAATGCCGCTGCCCATGATATTCCAGTCCCATTTCCAAACCGGCATTTTCTTTTTATATTCGATTTCTCTTTTGTAAAATGTAATTCCATTCACGCAGTTCAGGTTAATTTCCTTAGGTGAGAAATCAAGGACTATTTTCCCCGTATCGTTTATGACGGCATATTCATCTGCTTTATTGGTCACAACGGCAAAACCGGTGGAAGTATAAATAGATGCTGTCTTGAATGTATGACCGAAAGCAGGCTTCAGGCTCAACTTATTCACATATATAAAATCGTTCTCCTTTGTTAGGAAAGGAACAATCTGGATGTCCTCAGGGCGGGAAGAAAGTGCCGGAATATAATACTTATCCTGTTGTGAGCAGGCCATGAAAAAGTTCATGATAAAAAAGATGCCTATTATTGTCGTTTTCATATGCTGATATAGTATACATTTCAATATTCAATATTAAAAACTATGAGAGGATAAAAAAATCCCCATTATCAGCGATATTTTTGATGGATGATAAAAGCTTTGATAAGCCCTTTACAGAAATACTGAAATTTAAGAGCATGTTTACATTTTAAAGGAGTTCTTAAAATTTTCATTTACGAAATAAAGAAGAAAAAGCAGCAGGGAAAAGGCGGGTCTACGATGTATTATCATCATTAAGACCATAATTTGTAATTTTGTATGATGCCGGAGAAAACAAGTTTAGACTCATTTTATGCCCATAAGTTCAGTGAAACACCATTACTTCCGCCCTATGAGGCAGGAGGCTTTAATGTTTTTCGCCTGACAAAACTTAATGAAGGAGCCTCCCCTGCCCCCTATGCGCGTTATGATTTTTACAAGATCATGCTGATTCGAGGCAGGCACCGCTGTCATTATGCCCATAAAAGTATCGAGATCAACGGAAGCACGCTTCTGTTTTTCAATCCCGCGATGCCTTATCGGTTTGAACGTCTGGATAAAGAATCAACGGGCTTCTTCTGTGTTTTCAAAGATCTTTTTTATATTGATCATCTCAGAAATGGTATTCAGGACATCGATATGTTTAAAAGGGACGGCAGACATGAATTTCCCCTCAGTGAAGATCAGGATAAAGAAGTGGAGTCTTTTTTTGAAAAAATGCTTCATGAACGACAGTCAGATTATCGTTTTAAATATGATCTTTTAAGAAATCATGTATTCGAGCTTCTTCATTTTGCGATGAAAATACAACCTGGAGAAACGCTCTACCACCATCCTGATACAAACGCACGCCTCACCTCTATTTTTACTGAAATGCTTGAAAGGCAGTTTCCGATAGAATCTACGGATCAATTTCTTGAGCTGCGTTCGGCAATTGATTTTGCGGAAAAGCTCTCAGTACATGTTAACCACCTCAACCGGGCAGTAAAAAAGACCACAGGAAAAACCACCACGGAACACATCTCCCAACGAATTGCAGCGGAAGCAACAGCCCTCTTGAAACATAGTGACTGGAATATATCTGAAATCAGTGATAGACTTGGGTTTTCGAACCCTTCCCATTTTGCTTATTTTTTCAAAAAACAAACGAAGGTTACTCCTACCTCCGTCCGTAGTGTTTGAATTTTGACAGCACTTGTTTGATTTAGGTAAAGAAGGGCAGCAAGGAAGGTCTAACTTTGCCTTATAAATAATCAGACCTATGAAAAAACAAAAAGTATGGTTTATCACCGGAGCCTCCAAAGGCCTGGGATTAGCATTAATAAGACAATTGCTGGCAGAAGGCAGTAAAGTGGCAGCCACTTCCCGTCATACGGAGGTTCTTGTGAATGAGCTGGGTCACGAAAACACCGCTGATTTTCTCCCGTTGCAGGTAGAATTAGCCAATGAGCAAAGTGTTGTATCGGCAATCCTGAAGACCCGGCAAAGATTTGGAAAAATAGACGTTGTTGTCAATAATGCAGGATACGGAATTGGTGGAAGTATAGAAGAGCTTAGCGACAAAGAAACACGTGACAGCTTTGATATTAACGTATTCGGAACCATGAATGTGATCAGGCATGTGTTACCCATTATGCGTAGTCAGTCATCCGGTCACATTATCAATATTTCCTCTATTGCAGGGATTGCACCATCAGCGGGCTGGTCTGTATATGCTGCCGCAAAACATGCAGTCATTGGTCTTACAGAAGTGCTGGCAGAGGACGTGAAATCTCTTGGCATCCAGGTAACACTGATCGCTCCCGGTTCTTTCCGCACTAACTTTAACAACCCCGACTCTCTCGTTTTAGCTGAAAATACTATTGATGCATATGGCCATCTCCACACTCTTAACCATCGTTTTGCCGCGGCAGGTGGAACCCAGGCAGGCGATCCTGAAAAAGCAGCCAAAGTAATGATGGAAATTACGGAGATGGATCAGCCTCCTTTATATTTACTTTTAGGAAGTGATGCTTATTCCCGTGCCATGAGTAAATTAGAATTACTCCGTTCAGATTACCAACAATGGAAGCCGCTAACCCAATCTACTGATTTTTAAACCCTGTCAGGCGATGGGACCTGCGGACTGTTTACAGAAGCCAGCTAATAAAGCTCTTTATCAGAAAATTTAAAATCCTGTATTTTAGGCAGGGGGCGTATGAAAACTTTTTTCTTTCTCACCTTTAGTGTTCCAGCAGAACCTGATCTTTCATCAGTTTCTATTCTGATGCCTGTTACCAGGTCAAATGTAGTCTCTGTGAATACTGTATTTTCATCAATATAAGGTTGGGTTGCATCGTTTGTGAGCTTTTCAACGTAAATTAATTCAAAATTTCCTTTGTTGTATTTGAAATGATAAGTGATATTCCCCCCTTCCATTTCGCTCCACATTTTTAAAATTCCTTTTTCAATGATAAAATCGGGAATCTGGAAACCATTATACCGTCCCTGTTTTTCGGCAGGATATTGAGGCTCAATAATTTGATCTGAAGAGACCTCCAAAGCATATTTTCCGTTAGGCTGAGACAGAAAAATCTCCAGTTTCAAGGGTCTCGTTGTCCCCACTGTATCCATTTTCACGATTAGTTTATCCATTTTACCGTCATGATTCAGATCCCCATACTCCTCTCTGACTGTGTAAGTATAGGCATCCTTATTTCCGCCACTTTGAGAAAATACATTCAGGTAAACTGACATTAAGATGAATATACAGCACCGACAAAAAATTTTATTGATTCTATTCATGTCTTTTATTTTTTATACCGGTTTCTTTTATTTTAGGTACAAGTGTTACACAGAATGAAACCTGTATCAATCTATTGACGTAGCTTATACCATTTTATCTTTGAAATTTCTTTTACATTATTCAACCTCTGAGGGGTTATAGCATCATTAAATACCTGTTCATCGGGTTTCACCCCACACTACTGATATTTAGCTCCTTTGGGGTTTATTAAGGTGCCATTCAAAAAGAAAACAGTATTACCCTATAGTTTTTCTATTTTAGATCTGTTTCATCTTCCAATATTCCATAAAAAAACATACCAGAATAAAAACCTTTATAATGTAAATCTTCTTTCAGGTCTGATCAGGAGATAAAAAAACTCGACTTCTCTCTTCCAGTTCACAGATGTCCTGAATTCAGCTTAAATATAATACATTTAATTATACTTTTTGCATTTACTTTTTGACAATTAATCCTCTATTCGTTTGAATTATTGGTGGAAACGGCAGCTCATCCATATTTTGTCCTGTGCAGTCGGCAACTTAAAAAAAGAGACGGTCTTAAAGCATCCCTCCTCCTAATTTCTGCTTAACAGATTTGGTTGTTGAGGGAAGAGTAGAAAAGCCGATAGAAGAGCATCCCGTATCGGATTGCTCACGGAATATTGCATCAGCATACCACCGATAGGGAATATAGCCGTTTACTTAGAACCTGTAAAATTTAAAGATTCTATTATAAAATGCTGTTCATAAAAATATCATAATCTGTCCGCAGCCATTTTATCATTCAAATTTAAGGGGAAACTGTCCACGACAATGATTTCAGTCCAGATATCAACGGTTAAAACTTCCTTCGTCAGGGGTATAAGTTCATCTTTCAGACGATCTATTTCATCTTTCCCCGAACCTTTTTCGCATGGTATAACATACACACAAAGCATACTGCCACCATCATCCTTGCTCCGAATGGCAGCAAAGGAGGAAAGAACCGACTCATGATTTGTGACGGTATTTTCTATTTCGCTTAACAGAATAATTTGTCCCTCTATTACAACCCGCCTTTCCAAACGCCCCAGACATTCCAATTCCCCAAAGGCGTTCCAACGTCCTAAGTCACCGGATTTATACATCTTCTCGTTTTTAACAAAAGGATCAGGAATAAACCTTTCGGTATTCATTTTTGGATTGTTCATATATTCTTTTGCCAGCCCTGCTCCTGCAATATAAATCTCACCAACCTCCCCTTCCCCAACAGGCATCAACAATCTATCTAACAGATAAATACGGGAGTTACTAATCGGTTTACCGACAGGAATAAGGCCTGTTGTGTTATTCTTTGGATCAAATTCATAGATCATACAGCCTACAGTAGCCTCGGTAGGTCCGTATTCATTATATATTTTTATATTCCCTCCGAATAAGGCCGTAATTTTGTGACATAATTTTGCACTTAAATCTTCTCCACCAACCACAAACACACGAACACTACTGTTACAATACTGCTGCTCGGAAACGGCATTATTTGCAATCAAAAGCAATTGTGAGGGTGTTAACTTAATTATATTCACTTTATTTTCCCTTATCGCCGTCAATACAGGAGTCTCTTCTTCATTACCCACCGTAACAACAATTGATCCGCCACAGATGAGTGGCACAAAAAGAGAGGTAATCGTGAGATCAAAGGAAACAGAGGTTATTAAAGGAAAAACACAACGATCTTCTGTACGGTATTCGTGCATGGCCCAAAAACAATAATTGACCAGTGACCGGTGGGATACGGCTACTCTTTTAGGTCTTCCTGAGGTTCCCGAAGTATACATAACATACGCCGTATCCTCCACCTGAATCCGGTCTCTCTCATTCACACTGCTGCTATCACTTATCGACGGCACATCGACCAGACAAACAGCTATCCTGTGATGAAAAGAATAGGTGGCAGAGACCGTACTGCTCGTCATAATCAAACCTGGATTACAGTCTGATACCATATAGTGAACATGGGTACCGGATGACCGGATATCAATGGGTATATAATAATGTCCTGATTTCTGTACTGCCAGCATCGTTGCCAGCAGATGAAATCCTGGCTCCAGCAGGATTACAATGGCACTTCCTTTTTCGAGCTCCTTATTTCGGAGAATACGGATCAATCTGTTTACTTCTGTTCCTAATTCCAAATAGGTATACTGTTTATCTTTTTCTATGATGGCAATATTCTGTGGAACCGATTTTACCTGCTCAAAAAAAAGATCTGCCAAAGTACACTGATCAGGAAAAGGACTCTGTGTATTGTGATGATTATAAACATCCTGTACTACCGCTGTAGCATTAAAACTTCCGACTGCCTCTTGTTGTTTCATATAGTATTAAAATCATTATTATTAAGTGAAATCTAAAACTGAAGAATGAGCTGTTTTTTACTATTTCCGGATAAACCTATTTTTCGTTTTCCTATTGTATACATATACCATAAAACCAACCGCCACTACAGTTCCCAATACAGAAGGTAAAAACTGACTGTAAGGATGATACTGCGGAAGAACGGTTCCTGTAAATGCCGAAAGTATTCCGCTAAAGGCACTTATCATTTTTACGATATGCTCATATAACCACAGATTCCGGTATCTACCTGCAGGAATTAAATAGCGGATAAAATCATACGTGATCATACCTACCAAATACCCCACCGTGCTGTAAACAATAATTGGCGACCATATAAAACCTATTGATTTCAAATAGTATAAAAAGTAGCCGGTAGCAGTCAATACAATCAGGGCGATGACAACATCCGCCATATAAATCTTATTTGATCTGGACTTTAGTACGCGATAGCCTGAAAAACCCAGATAGCCACTTAACATGGTAATGATCAAGAGGAATATATTCCGTCCGAATACAAAAACACCAACCAGTCCCGTAATGATCACCATCATAAGAAAGATAAGAAATACGATTCCGGACTTACGATGACTCTTCCCTCCTTTTGTTGTTACGATAGCGATCAGCCCCGCAATAAGAGCCAAGGATCCCGCTACAATATGAAGGATAATATTGGTCTGATGTAAAAATGAATAATCGTTCATTCTCAAAATACTAAATGTTCATTATGCAATAAAATAATCTGCCTTTAAAAAAAATCAAATGATTGTAAGGCTTCGTTTATATATCGTGGATCAGTAAGATGTTCCAGAGCTCTGATTCCCTTTAGCAAGCCATCCGGAGTATCATAGCTCATGATGACATTGCTTCTGATAGGCAGAATCGGCATCCAGGTAACCGGTTTAATATAACTTATATGCGGGTCCTGCTGCATCTCTTTCAGAAGATCACCTTCAGGATTGATGTTCAGTGGAAATTGGATCGCATAGTTATTCGGATGTATTGCCAGGTCTTTACGAAGGGTATCCTGGGTACAAAGGTAGGTAAGCTCCCGGTATACATTTGCTCCTCCGGCCGCATTGCACAATCTCGTTACGCCTGATATTCTTGGATTAATCTCCATGATAAGAGGTTCGCCGTCAACAATAAGAAACTCAAATTCCGCTGCACCGTTTAGCTGAAGATGTTCAACAGCCTTTGATACGATCGTTATCATCTTACGTTCCAGAGCCGACCCAGATTGGTAAGGTGAAATTCGGGGTCTATAGGCGGGATGTTCAATAATATTGAGTCTTGTCTCTCCTTTATATACTAAAGGTTGAAAAAATATTTTGTCGTTCCAGACTATAACTTCCATACTGATTTCTGATCCTGAGAGAAAAGGCTCGGCGAAGAGTTCCTTTTTACTATTTTTGGTTATATACCTAACCAGTTCTTCCTCAGCATTTATGATCCTTACGCCCATACCCGTATAGCTTTTACGCTCTTTAACAATTAGAGGAAAGCCAAATTCTTTTACAATATCACCGAGATCTTCAATCCTGTTAATGGGTCTATCCGGGGTAACCGGAATATTAAAATAACCAAGAATGGATTTCGTTAGCCACTTGTCAAATGTACTTTCCATGGTAGCAGGTGAATTAGCCACCATACGAATGGGAATCTGATGGTTGACAATATAATCCCTGACCAGACTGTCCCTGACTCCTTCCGGCTCCAACAGAGATATCGGCAGAATTCCTGCCACCTGTTCATCCAATGCAAGCTTAATGATATCAAAATACGATAAATCGGCTGTCGAGCGGATATCAAACTCGTCTTCTGTTCTTTCCTGAGGAAGCCAGCTTGCGTATTGATTGGTTCTGATAAAAACAGGATGCCATCCCAGTAGATCACATTCTTTTTTTATTTCAGAAATCCCATCAGTTTCTATTACCAGTAATTTTTTCATGCTTATTTGACTTTTAAGATTGAGCCTCCCATTTGAAGGTTTTTACAGATACAACAGCGAGAACCGTTATTAATATGAAAATGATCATATAATTTGAAGCGTTACCGGTGAATGCCGCATTGTAATTCACAGCATTACGCATTGCCGCCGTAAAATAGGTAAGCGGATGGATAACAGATACATACTGCAAAATTTTAGGCAATGTTTCAATCGGAATAAATACCCCGCATAAGAAGGAAGCCGGAAAATTTAAAAATCTTATAATATTGTTTCCAGAGTCTACACTGGGAACAATATTGGCCACTGTAATTCCAAGCAATATAAACAGAAGACCACAACACATAATGAGTAAACCAATTTGCAGATAGTTCCCTGTAAATACATATCCAAATACCAACCAGGCAATAAAAATATATAAGACGGCCTGTAACAGCAACAATATAAAATAGGCCGCAATAAAGCCGGTCAGAAATTCATATTTTTTAAGGGGAGTGATCTTCAGACGTTTTAAAACATCCGATTTTCTGAAATATAACAACGACATTGCACCTGTAAATGATAAGCCCATAACAGAAAAAACAAGCACTCCAGGAAAAATGGATCTAAAATAGTTGATGTTTTTAGATTTAAGGGTCTCAGTTCCCATATCTATTTTAGAGATCATTTTTTTTGACGTATTATTGGTATTAAGTACCGCAATCTTAATACCCGGTTCAAGCATTTTTACCCACATCATGTTTTCGGAGCTTCCATAGATCTGTAATTGCTTGTCATGAGACAGAGGATCCCCTACAGGATCTTGTAATCCTTCAAAAGATCTGTTAATTTTTATCCCGGCGACAATCTCCCCTTTTTCTACTGCTTTAAAAAGAGAAAGGGTATCATTAAACTTCCTGATTTTTACCGCAGGATCGTTACTGAGAGCTTTTATAAACTGATTAGAAAAGCCGGATCTGAGGTCATCATAAACCCCTATGGTTCCGACGTCAAAACGATTACTGACATAAAAGCCAAGCATAACCATTAAAAAAGCATTAAAGAAAAAACTGAAGAAAAGGTTAAGCTTATCCCTAAGAAAAATAAGAATAAATATTCTGGATACTACGATACTATTTCTCATACAGTTTTATTTTTTTTGTTCATTACCGATGCTGTTGTATACGTCATAAAAACATCTTCTAAATTTGAAGACCTCACACTGACATCTGTTATACTCTTATGGTTAAGCTTAGTCCATTCAAAAAACTCATTGAGGGTCTTTCCGATATCGTAGGTATAAATAAACATTTTTTCTTCAGTATATTGTAATTTAAATTTCTTTTCCAGCACCTCCAGATCCGCCCTGCTCAGCACTTCAATACCGCTTACTATGATTGTTTTCTCATTTTCGAGCTTTTTGATCAAATTGAAAGGAGTATCGTAAGCCAAGATTTTTTGATTGCCGAGAATGAGGATTTTATCACAGATTTCCTGTGCTTCATCTAAGTAATGGGTCGTCACAAGAATGGTCACCCCCTTTATTTTTAACCCTTTAATGATGGACCAAAGCTCTCTTCTTGCAATGGGATCCAGCCCTGTAGTGGGTTCATCCAGAAAAAGGATCTTGGGATCATTAAGTATGGCAAGACACAAATTAAATCTTTGGTACTGCCCTCCTGATAAATGTTTTACTTTTTTTTTTGCTGCCTCCTGAAGACTCACTCTTCGCAGCAGAGTTTCATTATCCGTTTTTACATTATAGAGGGTTTTAAAGAGAGTCAGGGTCTCATCTAAAGTAATATTTCCGATAAGGCTCGTTCTCTGCAGCTGGATTCCTATTTCCTTCTGAATACTTTTATAATGTTTATCTATTGATTTGCCCAACACATGGACTGAGCCATTTTCTATCTTCCTCAATCCTTCAATACTTTCGATTAAAGTACTTTTACCGGCACCGTTAATTCCGGCAAGGCCAACGACTTCTCCGTGGTAGATGTTAAATGAAATATCATCCAGAATCCGGATGCCACTGTAACTCTTGCTAAGGTTTTTAACTTGTATAACAACAGGCTTCTCCATTTAAATACGTGTTAGTTCTTTTTCTAAAATATTAATGGCCATCTTTTCTTTATCATTAATCTCATCCAGCAATTGGGAGAAAGATGATTTGTCTTTCCATATGTCATGGGCTCCGGGATCTTTAATAAGTATATTCAGGGCCTTTTGAAACTCTATCCATAATTTACCCAAATCATAATAGATTTTTGAGGACTGATAAAAACCGTTACCTCTCATTCTTTCAGATGCCTGATCCAGAAAAACAGAATATTGGGTTCTGAATGCACCTTTAGTGGCATGTCCATTGGTTACGCCCATCATAAATAATCTCGCATTCTCTGTAATTTCAGCATCATTAAATATTTGCCTCCAGTTCTTCACATTCGCCGTAAATCTGTCTATCGCCTGAAACCCCGATTTGTGAGCAAGATGTTTTTCTGAATATTTATATACACTGATGACTTTACGGATGGCCAGTTTCACAGATCTGTCATAGGGATAAATGGTTTCCGGAAAATAAAATTCCACATGTTTATTGGCCGGCAAAGTGGGACCGGAACATCTTGCTTTTACAAAATCATCTATTTTCATACTGACAGGGTTAAACTGAGGGCTGTCATACAGGAATATCTGACCAAGAGAAAGATCATAACCATATACCACCATCATATGGGATGGAATATGCCTGATGAATTCCTGCGGCGTACGTTTCATCAGCCCTTCACAGTATAAGGGATCCATCATTACCGGAACGGGCATATTATTGTCGATCAATTCTAAGACTCTTGCCAGCGATTTTTCCTGATCTGAAAATTCAAATTCTTCACCATATGTCCCTGTATTGGATAAGAGAGAGTAGAAAAGCTGTGAAGAAATAAATTCAATTCTGTAGTTCTTTTCAAAGGGATTGTAGCCATAGGCAAACTGAAGCCCTGAACCCAGGCCAATAATCTGTTCGGGACCGAAATCCAATCCTTTATGTCTGTAAATTCCACTTAAAGCAGTTACGATACAGGATCCGCCTGGTTTATGCTTATAATCGCTTATTATTACGGGGGCATGTTCCATTTATAACATTTTATTAAAATTGTCAATACATTCACTTTCAACATCTATAAGAGCTTCATAACACCGGACAAGTGTTTGTGCTGCAAGTGCATCATCATTAAAGATTTCAAAAAATAAACGCCAAGCTTCTTTCGATTTTAAGACACTTTCTTTTATAGCCTGTATGTCTCCCCATTCATCCATAAAATGTAATTTGTCCAGCGCCTTAGCATAATCTTCCCTGAGCTGAATGATCCCGTGCTTATTTCGCCATAAATCCCTATGTTGTTTTGGGGAGGCATAGTTTTCAAGCTTTTTTTCTAATCCCTCCTTTAAAAATTCCAATACTGCATTTCCCGTAAGAAGTGATTTATTATTTGATCTTAAATTCAGATGTTGCTTTTCAAGAGCCGATTTAATTTTTATTGTAGTAAGCTCCTCAGAAAAGGTATTTTTTGATGGAATGATTCTAAACAGATCTGTATAAATATGACTGGATTCACAGGACCAATGATCCATAAAATGTCTTTTCGGTATTGTGATCTGGTTTTCTTTTGAGAAAATAAGAGATACTGCTGTACTGACGGTCGCATCATTAACATCTGAAATTTGATCAATAATGGCCAGTACAGGTCTGTGAGCTTCTTCATATGCCCTATTAACATCTCCGTTATCGGCAGTGTATGCAATATTCTCAGCAACTTTAACCAGGGTCTTTTTACGATTTCCGTTTCTGTATTTAAGATAGTCGAAACTTTCCTTAGAATTGGCTCTGCTGGGGATAAATAAACAATTGGAGTTAACAGAGAAGTTCTCAAGAAACAAAGGGTTTACATATGAGATTTCATTTCTTCTGATAGGAAAGTAATGATGTTCCGAAGAAATATGTAAGCCTAACCACAAAGGGCTGCAAAGTATCAGACAGATCTCTGCGTCCATCTCCACGGAATAATCTTTTAAAACCGTAGAGAGGCAGTATCCTATATCATTTGGAATGGTGTACATGGTCAGATTGTATAAAATATTGTGGATATACTTTTTCGGCCTGCTTAATTTTGGAAAGATAGAAATCCGGCATCAGAAGTTTTAATTTAAGCTCTTTATTTGCAATCAGAAGTGAGATCTTCGCAGTAGCAAAAATTTTCGATGGATTTTTCCTGCAACGAATGGTATTGTGCATGGTAAACAGGGCAAATTGATTATACTCCATGATGGTACTTACAATCAGCTCATCGTCCCATCTTACATTATTTTTATACAAAAACTCTAACTTATGGATGGGGTTATAGAGGTCTATTTCAAATAATTGCTTGCGGGAAATATTCAGGACCTGCTCCACGAAATTAAAGTTGGCCTCTTCCACCCAAGGTATAAATCTGGAATGGTGAACAATTAAAAGAGAATCTATTTCACAAAATCTCGGTTTAATTACTATTTCGTTCAATTCAAGTGTTTTAGAGATCATTGTAACTATTTTTTTAGTTTTATCCAGTTATTTAAAAGGGTAAATTGTTTGATTTCTGCAGCAATAATATTCGCTGAATAAGTTTCTGTGATAGCCCTGAGTGCCTCAAAATCATCTGCCATGAGACTTTTTATAGTTTCGTCAGAAGAAATGGCATTCATAAAGTTGGCCCATAGTTTGGAGGTCTCTCTGAACTCGCCTGCAATGGCCGGCAGATTTTCATCCTCTACGATCTGTGCAACTTCTGCCAGAAATGAGCTGTACAATCTCCTTCCAAATCCTCCGCCACTTAGGTTCATTTCCAGAATTTTCATATAGAATATACTTTTAACAGCACAGGTTTTATCCATTTGGGAGCTCCAGGTTTTAAGACCATCAAAGAATGCCTGTAATGCCTGTAAGCCATTCCGGTACCTCATTCCCTCCGCGAAAAAATTGTTGGTGACTTTTTCGATTAAAAACAGCAAGGCATGTTTATTGTGATGGGGAGAAAATTTCGGAGGATCAATCGTATAATATCTTCCGTTACAAGCCTGGCTCGAATCGTGAAGCTTTCTTTTGTGTATAGTATCATAAAACCATAAATGCATAAAGGTATCAACATCATATTGTAATGGTTTGGAATAATCTGTTTCAAAAAAAGTAATCATACCTTCGCTTATGTCGGTTATGGTTACAAAATGAAACCCTGTGTAGGCAGAGTTAAAAACAAAATCCTCTACAAAATTACCCGCCCTTAAGTGTTGAAGCAGCGGACGGTTAACAGCGGCGTTGACCAATATTTTCTGATCAAGTTTTTTTTTAAGCAGGAGCAATACCTCGTCCCTATCAAAAGGACAGGCTTCATAACTCAGGTAACTGTCAAAAACAGATGACAGCCCTTCCAGAGTCTGGTCTGTAATTCCTAAGATCGTATAATAGGGAATCCTGCTTTGCTCAGGCTCAGAATAAATAAAGGATAAGCATCCTGAAAGTCCGAGCATCATGCCATTTGAAAGATAATGCCCATAATAAGCCAGGTTATTCCTGAATGTTGCCATTCTGCAGTCAAAGCCCGGCAGATAATTTTGTTTATATAATTCGGTTAATGTCATGGTTGATGTTTTAAAAACTGTTCTCTGCCAGAGTAATCTTTCATACTCATTGAAAATGCTGGAATATTGACTTTTTCCATTCCGAATATATCACAGCATAGCTCATTAAAATCATTCAGAGAGATTTTGCCATTAGTAAAATTTAAATAGGCATACAGTTCCTTCGGTTTTTCATATTTTTTTATAAAATACACTGCATTTGTAGTCATTGTATCATAAATCGCCTTCAGGTCTCTCGGATGATCCAGATGATAAAGCAGACAGGAATCATTATAAGTAGCTTTTACTCCTTTAAGAAAAAACCGGTAACAAAGGTCAGCATCTTCAGGGCCCCATCCTTTTATATGATGATCGAACACACCGCATGTTTCAAAATAGTATTTCGGGATGCATAAATTTCCCCCTGTCACTACTGCCCACCATATAGCTGTCGTAAAATCGTCATTCTCATTCCTGTAAAAAAAGAGCTGTTTTGCAGCTTCAAAGAAAACGTGATCTTTTTTCTTCTCCCCTAATGTATTATAATTAACATCCTCATTATTTAAAAGGCTGCGAACAATACCTGCGGAGTATTCTTTATCAATATTGATAAGATTTCCGATATGAACATGATCAGGATACCTCTGGATCGACATTTGGAGATGGATGAAATAATCGGGATGAAAAACAACATCATCATCACAAAAAACGATATAGCGGCCAAGGCTTTGATCCAGCCCGAAATTTCTGGCATTGGATAATCCCGAGTTTTCAATATAAAATACGCGAATCGGATATTTTACAGTGAGTTTCCCGATGGCTTCCAACGTATTATCGGTTGAGCCGTCAACCACCACGATAACCTCAAAGGGGCACTCCGTATTTTCTTTAACCAGCCGATTCATATTGGTTAAAACAGCAGTCAATGAGCCGGATTTATTGAAACTGCATATGACAACACTAAACATAGTTTCCAACATTCAATTTTCTTTATAATTACAAAGCCTGTAGCCTTCTGCTATTTTAAATTTAAGTTCAGGAGATTGAGCTCCTGTATTCGCAAGGTCTTTGCCTCGGGACCATCCGATAAACTCAATGATTTTTTCGTAATCCACTGATGATAACTGAGATCTGTAACAGCGGATTCCCTGTATTTTTTTGGCATATGCCGTATCAGAAATTTCAAGAAACGAATTCATCACCACCGGTCCCCAGATTTCATAAACAATGGCCGCCTGAAGCTGTGTAAAACTTTTGCTTTTTACACCTTTTGCTAAAACACCCTCCGAGAGCTCTCCAATTATCTGATGATCAGGATGCATTTCTTCTTTATTGGGAATAAAAACACAATCTGGCTGATGCTTAACGATAAAGTCATGAAGCTCCAGACAAAAGCTTTTCTGTAAAAGAGCATCACTCCGCAGCATAAGCTCGGGAAAATTGAAATATTCCAGTTCATGATATCCCAACACCGATTGCGCCTCGTAACTTTCCTCCATTCTCTGCTGAGGGGTGTAATCGTAGTATCTGGCGATTGACCGGCTGCTTTCCTGGGTAACAATCAGAACGGTGATATGGGCTCCCTGACCGATAAAATGATCAATTGCAGCACCACATCCAATCACCTCATCATCAGCATGTGGTGCTATGATTAATATCTTCCGATATTCAGCCGATCTCATGTCAACCAGATTCTGAGAAAAACGATCGGGATATATTTTTGATAGCTTTTCAATTAACAGTTTTGTCCTAAATTCTTTGGTATCCATAACAGATGAGCAAATTACTTTTTGAAAATAAAGGATGCCCCATTTCCTCCGAAGCCAAATGAATTGTTCATGACAACATTCAGCTCCCGGCTCTTTGCAGCTGTCACCACCTGATAATCAAAATGATCAATAGGGGTTTCAAAATTTAAACTTGGGGGTAGGAAATTATGATGTAAGGCAAGAATGCAGATTACAGCTTCTATACACCCTGCAGCACCAAGCGTATGGCCGATCATTGATTTTGAAGAGCTTATCGGTATCTGTTTTAACCGGTCTCCAAATACGCGCTCAACAGCCTTTAATTCAGCCTGGTCATTATGTTTTGTTCCTGTTCCGTGCATATTGATGTACTGAATTTCGCCTGAGCTGAGATCAGCTTCATCCAAAGCGATTTTCATTGCCAGCACTCCCCCTTCTCCTTCAGGATGAGGCTGGGTTGCATGGTAGGCATCATTGCTTAATCCGTAACCCGCTATTTCCGCATATATTTTTGCACCCCGTGCCCTGGCATGTGATTCACTTTCAATAATAATACAGCCCGAACCTTCGCCGATAAGGAGTCCCTCCCTGTTTTTATCCAGTGGTTTAGGCTGACCGGGAGACATCGCTCTTAAGGTATGGAATCCCATATAGGTAAGCTCAGACAGCGGATCAACAGCTCCCACAATCACAACATCCGCCAGTCCGTTTCTAATGGTGTCAACCGCGATAGCCATCGCATTGCCGCTTGCGCTACACGCGGTGATGGAAGATGACAACATTCCGGATATATCATACTCCAGTGCAATTTCTGTAGCCAGGAGAGTGCCCGGGATATTATTGATCGACTCCAGGTAGTTGACTTTCATATGCTCATTTAGTGAGGATTCATATCTTTCATTTTTTTCCTCATAATGACGCTCAAATAAGCAGGTCACAAAACCTCCGTATCCGGTAAGGGAAGTGCCTACTGAAATGGATATTCTCGAACGGTCAACTTCTGTATCAAATATCCCGGAATCTTCAATAGCCTGGTATACAGAAGGCTTCAGAATAAGGGAAGAGCGAAGCCCCGTGAGAGAATCTATATTTTCAATATCTTTAATCACTCCTGCATGGGTATTTCTGTAGCCCTCGGTATGAAATTCATCTACATAATCGAATCCGAGCTTGGATTCTGATAGAGACTCAACCAATTCATCCACATTTTTGCCGATTGAACAGTAAACGCCCAACCCGGATATGACAATTTTTTCTTTTACTTCAGATGTATTCATATATTTTATTCACTTTTTTTTAGATAAATGGTATTCAGTGTTCTGCCCCAATTTGGATTTAAAGAATTTACATTCTGAGATTTATTGTAAATAGCCTCTGCTTTCTGAAAAAAAGGTTTTGCTTTTGCGGCTCCTCCCCCCAGGAATCCCGGTTTATTGAACAGCTGTATTCCCTGAAGTAAATTAATGCGCGGATTATTCGGATAGGTTTTTAATAATCCTTCAATTTCAGTACTGTTGGTTCCGAAGTCATTCAAACGTGCCATAGGAGATACAAAGAAAGATGACTGGTGAATATAAGCCTGCAGAATAGCGAGCTCTTCTTTATTTCCCGATTGGGCTTTGGACTTATCAAAATAATTCTGAGCGGTCTCCAGAGATTGGTCTTTACGGTCAGTTTCCTTCTCAAAATGTGCCAGTACGGTATAGACATAACTTACATAATATTTCGGAAGCCACTGGTCTTTTTCCACTCTTGAAATTGCCTCAAACTTATTGGCAAGTGTCTTATAAGTAGTGAGATCATTCGCTTTGTATAGTGCTTCCAGCGCAGTTGTCATTTCTTTCTCATATCTGGTTTGTGCTTTCGAGCCGAACGGGACAAGAAAAAATGCCAGTACAAGTAATACGATTCTTTTTTTCATAGGATAAAAATTTATAAATTGATGAATAGAGCCAGGAGATAGAATATATTTGCCTGGGATACAATCGGAATTAAATCATACTTTTTGGTCGTGGTATTATATGCATTATTATACCCGAAAACATTCTGACTTCCAAAGATATTGCTCACTGAAGCATATACGGTTACGGGGATTTTTGTGATGGCCGACATATCGTATGAATAGTTGATACTTACATTGTGATAGGGTTTTGTTCTGTCAGAAAGAAAACGGTCTGCCGGTTGATTGGGATCAAAATAAGGTCTCCCGCTGGCGTAGGTATATGACATTCCCAGAAAACTTTTTATCTGGGAGATCCATTGTTTATAAACAAAACTGAAATTGTGTTTTGAAAAGAATATAGGCGTTGTATACAGTATATAATCACGGTAAAGTTTTTTAGTATCCAAATAGGAATAGCTGAACCAAAAGTCACCGTCCTTTATCGATTCACTGTCACGATAAAAAAAGTCAATACCTTTAGCGTAGCCATAACCGTTATTTTCATAGTTAGAAGGATCCGGAAAATTTTCCACTTTATAGGTAATAAGATTTTTATACTCTTTATAGAATGCTTCCAGCCTCAGCAATCGGCCTTTATTCTTATACTGATAGTTCAAAATAAAATGAGAGGCTTTTTCCGGAATAAGCTGATCTGTAAATTTAAGATACTGAAACTGTGGGTTCTGATAAAAGATTCCATAGGCCGCTGAAAGCTGGCTGTATTCTGAGAGACGATAAGCGGCAGAAGCTCTGGGCATTAGCCTGAAATGATCTCCAATGGTTGTATTTTCACCCCTCAATCCTAATCTAAGAGCCCATTTTTCAGAAATATTATATTCTGTTTCGGTAAAAAAGGCGGTCTGCAAATCATTAAACTTTAAATTTTGCAGAGTCCCGTCAATTATAATACGCTCATTAAAGTTTTTCACGAAAAAATCTCCTCCGTAATTCAGCTTTATTTTTTGAGAAATTGTGTGAGCAAGATTAATTTTAACCTGCCCTGAAAAAAGCTCATCTTTAATAGCCAGGCTGTCGAGCTCCAGGTCATTTTTATCTATTCCGAATCCGATTCCTGTGTTGAGTACTGTTTTTTCACTTAACCTTGTACGGAATGAATTTTTAATAAAAAGATTTCGGTTGGTAAGGGATAGTAATACATTCGGTTTGCTATATCCATAATAAGGATAATACATTGATGACCGGTCGTCATTATAGGAGATCAGTGTTTTGCTCAGCCCTCCCTTTCCTGTATTATTGATGATATTTAACGAGCCTGATATTGTTTTAGGAGCTTTCTGCCAGTCTGTGGTTTGTGGAACCACCTTGAAATAAGGTCCCAGATCGGTATAATCAAAAGCTGCTATATAAGCGGACTTTTCCATCTTTTTGGTCCCCGATACTCCAAGCCCCAACGAATATAGATTTATATTAAGCTTATCACTGGCCGGTGCGGCATCTGTTTTTAATAAAACCACGGATGATAGCGCCTGTCCATATTCCGCAGAATAGCCTCCCGTACTGAAAAGAGTACCGGAAAAAAGTAAAGGAGAAAACCTCCCCTTGGTGGGAATTCCTCCCGGTCTTTGCTGATAGGGAGATTCTACCTGGATCCCGTCAATGAATGTTCTTGCTTCATAATCTTCTCCCCCGCGAACAAAGAGTTTACCTGTTTCTCCGACAGTTTGTGTTCCTGGCAAAGTAGACAATGCTCCGTAAATATCTCCTCCCGCACTGGGAGTCGTAACAATATCCATGGGTTTCAAGGCAATAGATTTTTTTGCATCGCTGGCATCAAAAGAGCCTGCTACAATTGAGACAGTTTCTATGGTTTTTATTTTCTCATCTTTATACAGGACATAGTTCAGGTTCAGGAGATCCGTAGTAAGCTCCAGAGGGGCTTCTATGGATTTAAAACCAGATAATTCTACAGTAATCACCTGTTTTCCGTCCAGGTCTGTTTTAAAGCTAAATGTCCCGTCAGCCGAAGAGCTGGTTCCGTCATAACTGTCTTTCAGATAGACCGCAGCTGAAGAAACCGGAGCACCTTCTCTGTCAACTATTTTCCCGGCTACAGTGACCTGGGCACCCCAGGATGCAGGTAAGATAACCAGAAGTAAAATTAGGTAGGAAAACGGCCTCATTTAAATATTATTTTTCATTTTGTCCAGGGATGTATTCTGAATAATTTTCAGGAAGAACTGTTTATCTTTAAAAGCAGCAGATGCCGTAAGCGCACCGCTTAAAACAGCACCATAAACACCAGATGTGGTGATATCTGCCCCTGTAACAAAGACATTTTCTAAAGGGGTAAAACAGTTAAGATCCAGATTCTTATAACGCTCCGGTATATCGGGTATTCCGAAAATATTGCCTTTATAATGTCCTGTATCCCTTTTTGCAGATGCCGGAGTATACAGATCCCAATGATCGATTAAGTCTCTTAACCCCGGATGAAGTTTTTCAGCAGCATCCAGAAGTGATTCCCCTATTTCCAGCTTTATTCTTTCATAGTCTTCCCCGGATGCCTGATCTCCCAGCCATCGCGTAAAAGCATCATAATCGACTAAAGTATTAATCTTCATACTATGGATAGGATTTCCGTTCTTCTTCAGAGAGGGGAATGACAGAGAAAATTGTGAGATATACTCCCCGGGAAGCGTTTTTCTCTCTTTAAAATTTTGGTCGTGATCATACCCTGGATAGACCCACGACAGAGTGGCATCCGCTCCTACAGATCGGGGATCATGCTTTAATGTGGCAAATAATTTGATGAAGCTTACTCCATGTTTCTTAAAGCTTTCAATAGCACTGAGCTTCTCCGGAGCCAGATTTTTGTCCAATAACTTCCCATACGTATTGTACAGGCCTATTCCCGATATGACAACAGAGGCTTGTACAACAGTTTTTTCACCGGTTTCTTCATTGATGACCGCAACGGAGTGAGCCCTTTTTCCCTCGTATTTAATTTCTTGTACCCGCGAATTAAAAATAAATTCACCATCGTTCCTCACCACAGTATCCACAATTGAGTCAATAAATTGGGTTGATCCGAATTGAGGATAATACACCCCGTCCTTATGATTATTAACCAATAGGGCATGTTTTAAAAAAGCACTCGTGTGTGGGGGTAATCCATAATCTGTCCAATGACTTGCTATTAAACTTTTTAATTTTTCATTTGTAAAACGGTGATCCAGATAGTCACCGGTCGTCATCATCGCCATTTTTCCAGGCTCTAAATCCAGTAACTTCTGTAACCTGAGCCTGTTATTATTCAATGATTCTGTTGTAAAGTTCCTGTACCATTTTGTGACCTGCTCTATATCCCTGTAATACTGATGAATATTTGCTTCTTCTGAAGGAAATAACCTGGAAAGCCCGGAAATATGATTCAACTCTCCCGATGTTACTTCATACACAAAATCGGGAAAATGGAATTTAATAAACGGATCCGGTAATTTTTGCCAGCTGCTTTTTCCATCACTGATATAAGACATTAGCTTAGAAAACAGAGTTTCCGACCCCAGTTCTCCAACCTGATGAATACCGATTTCAAGTTCCACATCATGATCCGTTACAATAGATTGAGACAATCCGCCGGCCTTTTTATTCTGTTCAACAACGAGAACCTTGAGTTTATACATCTTCGCAATGAAACTAGCACAGGCTATGGAACCCAGTCCGGAACCAATAATAACCACATCATATTTATTTTTTTTGGTGCTCATTTTAAAAACTTTGTTCTTTTTTACAAAAGCTGTTTAAATTCATTGCTCGGAAGTATGGTGCCGCAGCAATAAAATTTAAACAACTTCATTAACAGTAAACCTCCTATTATATACAGACTACAAATGCCACACAGTAATCTCCATCATGAGAAATACTGAGTTCTACATTCCTGATTTCTTTGGTGTCCTGGATCTCCTTTACAATTCCCGACGTAATGAGGAAAGGTTTACCATAGGGATCGTATTTCACTTCAATTTCGAGCAACCGACCGAGTCCTCTGGAAAAACCGATTCCGAAGGCTTTAAGAAGAGCCTCCTTTGCAGCGAAGATTCCCGCTACGGAATGGGGGCTCTTTTTTAACGCTCTTTCATTGGCCGTAAGAATGAATTCCAGAGCATTTCCTTCTTTTCTTTCGATCAGTCTTTTAATTCTGGAAATTTTAATAATATCTGTACCAATTACCATGTTGTATTGAATAGGAATAAAGGTCTATACTGTGCTTACAATTCAGGCTGTAGCTGTTTTTCAACAAAATCATTGATGGAATCAACAGAATTAAAAATCGACATATCATCATCGCTGATGGTGACATCAAATGTATTATTGATCGATACCGCAAGCTCTAATGCGTCTACCGAGTCCAGCCCGATCCCGTTTTCTTCTTCGGGAGCAAACAACATGGCGTCATCCTGAATTTCTGATGCCTTAATTTTTAGGTTTAATCTGTTTACAATTAAATCTTTAATGATCTGTTTTCTTTCTTGTGAGTTCATTTTATAGGTTTTTAAATGTTTGTTTTTTTAAGATATTAAGAGGCCGCCATCTATCACCAGCACCTGTCCGGTCATATAACTGGCCGCGTCAGATAAAAGAAATAAAACAACCGAAGAGACTTCTGATGCTTCCCCAAATCTTTTAAGGGGGATTATTTCCTTATATTTTTCATCCTGCTTGGTCGCCTTTTCCAACATTCCGGAAGCAATAAACCCAGGAGCAACAGCATTCACCCTGACATTGAAGTCCGCCATTTCTTTCGCCATCACAATAGTGAGAGAGTTCAAAGCGCCTTTCGTGGAACTGTATACCCCCTGCCCTTTTAATCCTCCCATCCCTGCAGCAGAGCTAACATTCACGATGGAACCGTATTTTTGACTGATCATGATTTGTGTAACATATTTGCTTACCAAAAAGTTTCCCATCAAATTAATGTCGACAGCGTCCCTGTATTTTTCAAGAGACTGCATGGCAAGAAACCCTCTCAGAAGAATACCTGCGTTATTAACCAGACAGTCAATACGACCCATTTTTTCCATGATTGTTTTGGTCAGCATTTTAACCTCCGCCTCTATGCGGATATCTGCTTTACAACTAAATGTTTCAATACCTAAGGCCTGTATTTTTTTCACCAGGTTTTCCGCTTCCACGGAATTGGAGTTGTAGTGCACGACCGGTATTGCTCCGCACTGAGCGAGCCTGAGACATATCTCCTGACCCAGGCCTCCTGTAGCTCCGGTCACTAAAACCACCTTATTTTTTAGATCGATGATATCTTTCATTTTTTTTATTAATAATTAAATAGCAATGATTACACTGACACAGTTACCTCCGATATGGTAGCTGTTGATCATCACCCATTTTTTTGAATCTGAAGATGTTTTGAAATCCAGTCCGATAAGATATCCTACAATTGTGGCAAAACAGCCTGAAGACCCAAAAGTTTCACCTAACTTTTGTTTGATATAATGAATATGAGGGCTGTCTTCATTCCAGATGCTTTTTACGGCAGTCTCCTCAGAATTAACCTGATGACTGTCATCCCGCGACAAGGAAACAATTAATGATATCTGACCGGCATCGACTCCGCTTCTTTTCAGGGCAGAAGCCATGGTATTAACAATAATATGAGGAGCCACATATCCAAAATTATCAATAGAAACCTCATCCTTTTGCAGATTTGAACTGACTCCGTAGCCACATACCTCGAAAAGGACTTCTGCCTTTCTTGATCTGGCAAAAGCCTCCGACTCCAGAAACAACATCGCACTTCCCTCTGAAAGTCTGCGAATGGGTGCTGCCTCCCTGATCCCTTGCTTTGAAATTGTTCTTTTTGAATAAGATTCCTCTATTTCAGGGACAAGCTCTTCAAAACCGCCTGCCAAAATAGCTTTAGCTTTGCCACTGGAGATTACATCATAGGTATAGGCCACCGGATTATGCCCCGAAAGCGTTGTATTGAATCCCCGGGCACCCATCAGTATCGTTATAGCCCCGGGCGCCGCGTTCCCTACGGTATAAGGGAATAATAAGGGACTCGCCGAATTAAGACCCAATTCAAAGCCGGAATTGATAAAATCGCGCGCACTGGCGATAGGACCGTATTCTGTTGAAAAGATACCCCCAACGTCATGAATGTTGGATCCATCAATCTCCAATCCGGAATCCCTTAAACAAGAGGCAGCGGCCAGCATGGCTATCCTGGTAACACGATCCATTCTCCTTTGGTTGACTTTTTTGAATGCCGACAACTCTTCCTCCAGGAGATGGTCATTTATTTTAAATGAAATTTCAGCATTATATTTTTTATAATTTTCTATAAATTTTTCTACAGAATTGCCTAACGGAGAACAAACTCCCATCGCAGTGACCACCACTTTATTATCTCTGGTACTCATACTATTATTTTTTAAAATTATAAGTAATCGTCCCTTTACCCACGATCTTATTATTCACCCTGGCCTCTACAGAAGTTTTTACGAATTTACCGAAAAGGCTGATCAAATGGCAGGTTATATACACCGTGTCTCCCGGTATAATGAAATCTATAAATTTAAATTGATCAAGCATGGCAATATATCCTTTCCGGCTATAGTCTTCATGTTCCGCGATCATAATACCTCCCACCTGAGCACAGGCCTCCACGAGTAATACTCCTGGAAATACAGGTTCATCCGGAAAATGCCCGACAAGATATGGATCTGTGAGACTTACATTTTTCAAGCATACCGCCTTATCTTTGCTTACTTCAATAATCCGGTCAACAAATAGGAACGGATATCGCTGCGGTATACGGCCAGCAATATCTTTATACTGAGTTCCGGTAATATTTGGTTCATTGTCCATGGTCATAGTTTTTTAGAACAGAAATTTATTTATTCAATATTTTTGCAGTCAATCCCTCTGATTATCTGCCTTTAAGGTTAAAAATTCATTATTCGCGGTCATGCAGAAACTTCGACATTTTTATACAGCAGGATAACTCCCTGATGTTACAGGAAAGTCCTTAAAAAAACTGACTCCATCTGATAGAGAAAGCTATTTAGCATAGTATTCTTTACTTTAATTATCAGTCACGGTCACCCTCATTTTACCTTTAGGAATTCATCTTCTCGGTTTACCGTCTCTAGTCCTGTTGAGTGAATGAGGAAAGTACCTGCGCTGTATAAAAATTGTTATCAAAGTGCTGTGCCCGTGTGTAAGGGAAAAAATAGATAGACTCACCTCATCTGATCCTGAAATAATAACTGTAAACAGTTGTTATCAAATGTCTCCGAAGTGATATCCGGTAAAGTAAGTTTTAAATTGAAAATTGAGAAATCCTGATAGATTGAGTTCATTTACGGTGGCTGTTAGTTTTAGTTATGCTTTTAAAATTATGAGGATCATTTGAAAATATGATTCATAATTTTAATTTATCAAAAGCTGAGATTCATCTTTTTTTTGTAATGAAAATTTTGCTCTCTTCATATTTTTTATAAAAATTATATATATCACCTGATTTTGATTTTTCAAAAGTAATTATAATTCACCCACCTATGTATTAAACTAACGTTAATTCTCATATTGTGATTTCTTAATACAGGATTTGCTTTTTTGAAACAATTATTGCATAATATTGTCGTTTTTATTTCCGGATATGAGACAGATATAATACTCCCCCACCTCCACAGTAATACAATTATTCCTGATTTTAATAAACAAATTTAAGAATTCTCAGATTGCTTTGGGAGGTGTAACCAAGGTAATATATCCTCAAAAGGCACTCATCAAAAAAACTGATGGCTACTCTAAACATCAGACGCAACAGCCATCAAACTTTTTAGGTCAAAATTTTAGGAGCAGTGGTCAATAGGGATTCCAAATTATCATCTTTTTTAATAATAAATCTTTAACAAGCCGACATTTATTGGGTTAAACTTGGCTATTCTGTTTAAAATTATTATGTTTGAGCTGCACATCAAGTCTCAGGATATGAAAAATATTTTAAAATTTCTTCCTTTCCTTCCAATTGCTTTAATGGTTCCGTATTTCGTTTTTATACATCCGGCGATCATTTATTATAATGGGGAACCCACCAGCTTAAATACACCCAATGGAAAAGCAGCCCTTTTCTATCTTGCTTTAAGCTTTCTCCTATGGGGATGGGTATTCGGCTACGCACTGTATATTCTTTTTAAAAGCGGAATCGGTGCAAAAATCAATATGCGCCGGATGGAAGCGTCAGGAAGAGCAATTTCCGGCATCATTCGAGAGGTAAAAAAAGTGAAAAAGAATAATGATCATTCAGAAGCTAAGGAAATCACTCTTGAAGCCAATAATTTTTCTCACGAAAGAATAAAGCATACCATTGCAGTGAATGATACTGAGCCTAAAGAGAAACGCTACGAAACAGGGAAAAAGGTACAATTGATTGTAGATCCCGACTTTAAACGCTACCCTTTTGTATTTATTGCCGGATCTCAGGCAAAAATAAATTATATACCGTATATCGTATGGTTTCTGTTTCTTTTGGGGGTTGTATATTATTATACATATGCCTATGCCCATGAAAATGGCGGAAACGGATGGCGTTTTCTTGAATTATTCCATCCTTTACTCGTCAGTCCGGCTGCACTGATTTTCTTCAGTGTGATCTTTTATTTTATCATTAAAGTATTTGCAGGCAATCCAAGAAAAAAACTTAAATTAAAGTTCTGGGGACAGCTCGCGGTCGCGAAAGTAACTCAGGTAAAACAAACGGGAACCTATATTAATGAACAGCCTCAGGTAAAATATGATCTGGAATTTAGGGATAAGAATGGTAAGATATATCAAACCTCTAAAAAAGAAGTTGTTTCATTGATGGATATCGGACGTATCTCATCTCTCAGGCACCGAGAGGTATTTTATATGCCCGATGATCCTAAAAATTTTACTTTTTCAGATGACCTCAATTATTAAATATGAAAAAATCGATCCCATATTCTTTCATAGTTCTGTTATTGTTAACAGGTTGTAAAGACTTTAAAAAGAGTATTGCCGATACCCTCTCAGATCCAGGAGATCCTGCGAAGGTGTCTCAAAAAGAGGATACTTTAAGTACATCTTCGAAATCTGTGGCCGCGACTAAAGAGCACCTTGAATTACCTGAATATAAGGATGAGCTGCCCATTTCAATAGCCTCAGATCCTGGGCTTCTCGAAGATGCCGAAAAAAAACTGCGTGCTCTTCCGGAGTTTAAAGGCCATGCAATAAATATCTACGAATTTATTTATTTCTACGGCAACGGACAAATTATCGTTAAGATACAAAATCCCGGAAATCCCAAATATGTAGATCAATACACATTCGACGAAGGACAATGGCAAAAACCTAAACCCGTTGCATTATCAAAATATACCGTTGTGAAAGATGATATCGTCAGTCTGGACAAAGTGCCTTTCATTAATGCCAATCGGGTTTTTAAAATTGTCGAGCAAAAGAAAAGGGAAATCGGCAGTAAAGATGTTACGTTTACAATCTACTCCGGAGTGGGCAGAAAGAAAGTGGAATGGTTTCCCAACGCTATACAAAACGAACGCTCTGTTTACAGCATCGACTTTAATGAAGACGGAACCTTAAGATCATTTGAACAGAAATAGCAGAAAACGGCTCATAGAGAACCTTATACTGTTTTCTTTTTGAATTTACCTTAAATATAAATAGCGTCGGGTGAAACCCGATGAACAAGTGTTTAATGATGGTATAACCCATCAGGGGTTGAATAATGTAAAGGGAATTTAAAAGATATAATGGTATTAAAAATCGTGATTTCGCTGTCTTAATTCGCAGTTCCTGTTATTGAACGGCCTCCGAGCATAATGGTTCGATCATTTCCATATGGATCTTCAAGACTAACTTTACCGTCTGACATCATCTGTGACAGTACTCTACCTGTCAGTGCTTTAGTAACAGAACCTATCTCGAATGCTGATGCTCTGTTATCCAGACCGGAAATCTGTTTTTCATCTTTTCTCACACCAAAATATCCCGTCTCATTGTTCATAACCCATGCTACTGATACCTCTGTATGAACTGGTAACAATTCCAAAACTGAATTTATTTTGACTGAAAAATCTTCAGGACTTATGATTTTATATTTTTTACGGATACAATAAATTTCAGCGGTCCGGAACAGATTTTTGTAGATCATCTGCCTTAAAACCTTTAATTGATCGGTATTATTTTAATGCTGTTTTAAGATAGACTTTTGCTTCGTATTTGAATATTTACGGGCAAAAAAATCATCATTACAAGCATATCGGTTACGAAAAAATAAAAACTATAAAAATGTAACTTTTGAATCGACCTCCTCAGCAATTTCCTCCTGCTTACTGTATATTTTCAATAAAAAATTTCCATGTTTTAAATAACCTGTATTCATATCGAATACTGATCTGATCTCGGAAATAATTGTGAAATCTTTTGTAAAATGATAAGGTTTTGCCCGTTGCTGAAATTGCTTATCTGTTATCAGCTGGCTCAGTTTATCTTCATCAAGAGAAACAGTTCCATCCAAAACCAATTCCTGATCAGTAATTTCCCGTATAATGTATTCAATCTTCAGCGGAAGTGCCAGAGGGGTATGTACCCAGGACATGCCGTCCAGAGAAGATCCCACCTCCATATCTTTATGATAAACATCGACAAAAAAAGAAATATGTGAGCTGTTGGATATCAGATCATACTCCATCCCGAGATCTATTTTAAAATAAAGTCTTTCGTACAAGAATAAAAATGTATTATTCTTACTACTCCGATTTTTCTCCTTGTACTTATTCCATTGTACTTTCAGCTGTTTTTTGTTGATAATCCGGAAAATATTCTTGTGCTGATCCAGCTGAAATTGCACAGGAGAAAAAATGAGAATATTTGCTTTATCATCTGAAACATCCTTATTCACAAATTCAAATTCAAGAACATCTTTCTTTCGAATACTTTGGGAAAAACTGTTTAAAGAGCTAAGACTGGACAGGGTATTATTTTTATAAACAGTACTTTTCCTGTACTCCGACCGATAAAGTTCTTTGGACTCTTCTTTAACTTTTAATACCATATTTATAGATTATCTAATACATCTTGATAGTGCTCTGCCTTTTCGAAATCTTCTGCAAGTTTGGACAACGAGATAATTTTAGTGTACGCAGTGCTCAGGTATCCCGAGCCTGGGTTGATACTAATCCAGTTTTCAAGGAGGGAAACAGCATCTTCTATTCTGCTTTGCTCTTCCAGTCTCACAACCTTCTGAATAATCAACATAAAATCGTCCGGATGAATTACTAATAATTGATCTAAAACAGCATCATACTTTTCAGTTGTACCGTTTATACTGAAAAGTGACAACGCACATTTTAGAATAAGCGTATTTTCGGGGTACTTTTCAAGTGAAGATTCGATAAAACTTTCAATTTCTGTTCTATTTTCGCGATACCACTCGGGATTTACACCGATCATCAAGAGATAAATCTCTGTTTTTTTTGCATAAAAGCCTTCTTTATCAGGATTCTTCACCTCTCTTAAAGCCCGATTGCAACACGCAATGGCTTCTTCATAGGAAGACCACAACAGCTCAACAATGACAAATTCATCCAAAAGAAAACCAATATAATTGAGGTAGTAGATCTTTTCTTCAGGACACATCTCCAGTAGGGTCCGATATGTCTTCAGCCCTAAACGGATTTCTCCCTTATTAAAATATTCCTGTGTAAGACTTTCGATACGGTTAATTTCACTCAGATCATTTGTCATTGCTTCACATTTTTTAAATTCCCACTATGGTTATCCAAACTAATCTCCTGTTACAGATTGGCTTTCACTAGCTCAATCCTAAATGTACCATTATTTCAGGACGCTGTCTGAACAGCATAATATCCTGGTCTGCTTCAGTCTCCAGTTTTCTGATGGCCTCTTCACCATAGCCGTACTCTTCTCTTAATAAGTTCCTGTAATGTTCGGCTTTTTCTGTATTTTTCAGTCGGTAATATAACTTGAAAAGTGATTCATCTTCATTTTTATACATACCCGGATAAGACGGAACCCCTGTTTCCTTGTCCATTGTCTTTATATCTTCAATTTGTTTCACTGCAGATTCATAATCTTTAAGGTAAACCAAAGCCCAGCTTCTGTACAGCAGGCAACCCAGATAAATAGAAGTTAAGGCTCTTGCTTTCGCAGAAGAAGTATCCACCGGAATTATACTCATGAGATGATCACAAACTTTGATCACACCTTCGTAATTTTTAATTTTGAGATATATCTGTATAAGCTTTTCATTCACACTGATATAATGAGAATCGAGATCATAAGCTTTTTCATAATTTGTTCTCGCTAACTCAACATCTCCTTCTTTCTGGTAAATATCACCTAGCAGCTCGTAATTCTCCTTAAAACCAGCATCCAGAGCAATAGCTTCCTGTACATATTTTTTAGCCGGTTCTGTACTCATGCTCTCGAAATAAGTAGAGGCCAGCAGGTAACGATACGTCACATTTTCCGGAAACTCGTTGTTCACCTGATGTAATAAAGCCAGAGATTCGGCAAATTCTCCATTACTCCGATGCTTCCTGGCATCTGAAAGGTATTTCTTAACTTCTTTTTCGTTCATTTTTTAATCTTTATGATCTAAATTTAATAATATCCTGTATTCCCCGGGGGCAGTTTTCCCCGGATGGCAAAATAAGCCGCTATCAGTCCGTTTTCTATAAACCTTGCATAAGCGTAACTTCGGCGGAAAGCGTACCATTCATAAGGTCCGAAAAAACCACTTCTTAGATTTCGTAAAATCATTGCTTCTTTTGGGCTTGTCCATGAAAAAGCTTCATATCTTCTAAGGACGGATCCATATTTTGTAATCCCATATTTATAGATCTCACCTGCCCCCATGAAAATCGAATCGGGATCCGCAACTCCCCTCTGATAATCTCCGTAATCTCCCGGAACATTCACATGTACATCATATACATTAAACGGTCCTGATTCAGAAGGTACATCTTTATCAATAGGAACGGCTAATGGGATGGGAATAGGAATATCAAGGGGTTTGGTTTCAGGTACGGGGATTGGTGGCGCAACAGGTGGTGCTGTATCATCCCACACATCATCAGCTGTCGGATTGCTCCAGCCCTGGACGAGCTCTACAATTTTAACAACAATATAGGCAACAATAAGTATCAGTGCGACAATAATTATCGCAAGTATCAAAGCTTCTATAATGGCCACAGCCAATGCGGCCAGTCCTGCTCCCAATGCTAATGCTGGCATAGTATTTATATTTGTCCTGAGTTCATACTTGTTATAATTCCGCCAAGCGGACAGATACACTTCGACGCTTCAAACAGAGCCTTCGTATCTTTGATCTTAACTTTAGGTACTGTATTGATCCAGTTAAGCTTCTGACCAGCCAGATTTAGATTAAGACGACAGATGCCCGCCACACTGCATAATGTAAAATGAGTAATATTCACTCCTGCAGTGTTGTCCTTATCCGTAGCAAACAGACCATCCCTGTTTTTGATTTTACTGTTGCTCGTTACATTAAGAATGGAGGGAATTAATCCCTTGTCACATCTTAGGATAGCGTTATTTTTTAGATATTGCATGGCTTAATTATTTCATTTTAACTTCATTACCTCCGGTAACAATTACATTTTGATCGCTGTTGATCTTAAAATTAGATCCCTTTGCAGTCTGGTTCACCCGTTTTGCATTCAGTTCAAAATTATTGTCTGCTTTTTGCTCGAGATTCTTTCCGTTCAGTTTGATAAGTCCTTTTTTATCAATAGACAGAAGGTTATCACCCACTTTTAAAGTGATAGAAGTTTTGGCATCAATAACAACATTTCCGCCGGCATCCATTTTAAACACCGATTGTGCCGGTGTTCCTTCTTTCGCTCCGACATTAATCGTAGTGGTGCTCCCTGCATTAATGGTATTGTTATTTCCGGTATTTGTCGTGTGATCTGTGTTGGCCTGAACCACTGCATTTCCTGTTCCGTCGAAATGCATGCTTGCTCCCCCCTGATCTTTAAGATTCATGGAGCCGGCTCCATTATCATATTTCAGCTCAGCACCGCTTCGGCCACTGAAACTCATGATATTATTTCCTTTACCGCCACCTGAACCGATACCTCCGTGAAACATCCCCCCCATCACAAAAGGCCTGTCAGGATGAGAATGCACAAAATTTATGATAACCTGATCACCAATTTCGGGGACTGACATAAATCCTCTGTTTTTGTTCACCTTATCACTGCTACCTGCATCGGGAGACATTACACGAATAAATTCTGTGCAGTCCTGCCCTGTCTGCCAGTCAAACTGTACCTGTACTCTCCCCTGGTTTAACGGATCTGTATTAGAAACGACTTTGCCAAATTGAGGTTCTGCAGTTGGGAGAATAAATTCTGGCCTTGGCAAATATCCCGTATCAGATGCAATAGCCTGAAAACTTCCTGTATAATATCCCCGGGCATCAACTTCGTGATAGACCTCAAGCAGCATCAGCTTTGTAAAGTACGCCGTTTCATTACTGTCTGTTTTTCTCATCTCTATATCTGCAATACACCCCGGATACAGAAAAGGGACTGTTGTGTTGCCTGAAGTAATAAAAACCTCTGCTGCTTTACTTCCTGCGGTTCCCTTTTGGGAGGCATCAATATCCATAAAAGAGGTAGCCTTAATAGGTGCCACGCGTAAAGATTTCGTCCGGAAAGTATTCTGAGATATGTCATATGCCCGTTTAGCAATATCAGAAGTATGATGTATGGCTGAGCTGCCACCGGAAAACCTTTCATTTTTGCTGCTGTTATATCCATAAAAAGATGGATTAACATGCTGCACCTTCATTTTGATTTTAACATCTGTTAAATTGCTCCCGTAAGTAAGAACTATAGGCTTTTCCTGTGGCGGCAGTTTCCCGAAATGCAATACTTCCCCATCATAGAAAAACTGCTCTCCGTAGGCTTCTGCAATACGGGCAAGATAATTATAGTGAGTCTCCTCATACTGTGAACTATATGGCAGGTTACCGAAATTTGCATCGACCCTAAAATCATATTTATTCTTATCTAAAGCATCCTCTATAACGCTGGTTGCAATACTGTTAAGGCTAATAGACTGCTTACCACCAAAGCTCTGAATATGAGGAGCCGCATCCATCAGAACTGTAGGACTGTAACCGGATAGAACGAGGTTTCCAAGACTTCCTTTTTCCTGACTGAATCCAACTTCAGTGATTACTCCTATAAAATTTCTTTCAGGTCCCTCTTCAACATCTTTGTATTTAAATACCACTGTTATTCTCTTCCCGAGAAAACTCTGCACAGATTCCAGATTATGGTTTTCCGTAGTTCCCAGGGCATCGTGCGCCAGCGTTAAATCAAATCCATGATGCCTCACCGCACTTTGCGTTAATTTAAAGTGCTTGAAATACTTAATGGGAGTACCCTCAATGTGAATATCCAGGCGAACAACCCTGTTTATTCCTGCAACTTCATTTTCTGCGATGGCGGAGGAATTGTGGATTTTTGAAGTCGGCTGCTTAGGCCATATCCTCTCCCTTACGACAGCTGCCTCGGTAGGAATTACAGATTGATTAAGCATTTGTGGCATTTCAACAGTGTTGTTGGCTGTATAGGAAAGAGCTTCCTCCGTACGGCCGGACTTTGCCTTTTTTTTAGCATCTATTTTTTCTGAACCCGATGTCTTTTCAGGTAGATTGTTTTGTTCTTGAAACATGATGGTATTTTTTCGCTGTATATTTTTTTAGACATTCAATATTGACTATTGACTATATCTCAGAACAAGATCAAACTTAAAATAAATCAGTATACAAGGTTATATTTTAATTGGGCTGAGTAACAGGCGGGGTAAAATCTATAGTTTGAAAACCCTTATTTCAAAGGTCAGGAAACAACATTCCTTGGGTTCGGTACATATTATTTTTCATAATTTCGATGATTTTGGTACAGCAATTTAAGACATTACAGGATCACGGCAAAATGAATTATGATAAATTTAACAAATTGTAGTAATTCTACTAATCAAGACCTTACCCTATAGAAAAGACAATTCAGTGGAAAGAAAACAAAAAGAAACACCCCATGTACAGCACTTCATTTTCTGCCGCCCTTCTCACCTCCGAACCCAAATGCCCATGCAGGAGTTTATGGCTGAGCAATAGGGTATACAGATTACTAAATTAGTACATCACTTTTGAATCTCAAATAAAAATGAAATTAAGGAAAAGAAGAAAAAATAAAGGGTGATTTCCACGACTCTTTTCTGATAATAATGTTTAAAATATTGTATGAGGGAAGATTAAAAACATCGTTTTTAAAAAGTATTTAAACAACACGGTCACGAAAGGAAATCACTAACCTTCTCATTTTTGATTTTCCTTCAAAAAGATGTATATTACAAAAAAAATGATCATCTAACGACTTAGTTTGTAAATTTGGCTGAGTTGCTTCTCCTAAAACAATTAAATATGAAAAATTACATCTTGACCGGAATATTTTTGCTATTATTTACAAATTCCGCATTTTCACAATATTTTACCCTAGCACCAACAGGGTTCGTGTCTAAAGAGAATTTGGATTATACTGTAGTGGAAGTTCCTGGTGCTAAACAGCAGGAACTTTATGACAATGTATTAAAGTCGATCAATAGTCTGTATTCCAATCCTAAAAATGGCTTGACATTGGTTCCTGGGCAGGCTATTACTTTAGCAGCTTATAAAAATAGAGGCCTTAAGACATCCGGTGGTATCTCTGGTATTTATTATGATGTAGATTATACCTTATCTTTTTTGTTTAAAGATGGAAAGATAAGAATCAATGGTCCTACTTTTAGTGCAGAAACCATGAACTACAACGGTACTGTGAATAAAATGAATGTGAAAAAGTTTTATTTCAAGAGCAATGGTGAGCCTAGAGGAGAGAAAAACCATCAAATTGTAAACTCGTACTTTAATGATTTGATCAAATCCATCCTTGAAAAATCCGCTAATATTAATAATTGGTAATTCAAGCGTTCTAATAACGCATACCAATGATTCTCAAAATATCCCATTAAATTAGATTTCTGCTTTAATGGGATATTTTTTTACTGCTTAGATTAAATTTAAAAGTATAATACTCCCCATCCTTAGGACAGAATTAGGCAAATATTAAGATATTTTTTTTCTATTTTCCTAAGCAACTTTCTGCTCATAAATTTGGTTGGGAGTTTTGTAACTCAAAGATTGGTGCAACCTTCTTTCGTTATAAAACTCAAAATACTTTGCAAGGCCTTTATACACGGATATTCCATCTTCGCATACATGTAAATATACATGCTCATATTTTACGCTTTTTCATAATCTTTCGATAAAAATATTGTCCAAAGCTCTTCCTTTGCCGTCCATTGATATTTCTATTTTGTTTGATTTCAATGTTTTAATGAATACCTCACTCGTAAATTGACATCCCTGGTCAGTGTTAAAAATCATAGAAATATTTTTAAGAGATAAACCTTATTTCAAAAAGGTCTTTAGGTAGTCTACACTTGAAGTCCACGAAAGTCCGTTGTAACGATTATTTGCTAATTCACTATGTTGCCCTGTGAACATAATCATAGATACATTTCAATTTTAAGTTAAATAAATATAAAGCTCTCCTTCTTCCCATATTTCTCACACCAGAAGTCAACCCAAAGATGAAACCCTTTTTCATTGGAAAACTCTTTCAGCCGTTGTAATCTTTCACCCACTTCGATAGGATTAAAACCAGGACCATTTATCGTAAGCCAAGCCTTGCCAAAATCTCTTTTTTCCATATAATTTTCAAATAATTCTTTCTTATCTACATCTGGTCTTAACCATTCCGGAATGTTTTCTAGTGGCTTATATTTGGATTCTTTTCGAAATAATGAAAACCCTTTTTTTTCCGTATTATATCCTATCCACTCTTTATGAAAAATTTCAAAATAACATGCATTAGCAAGATTTGAAGAAATAACAATACTTTCATTTGCAGGAAAATCACCCTTATATCTTTCTTCGTCAGCTATGCATGATAAGGGTGGGTTTTCAATTAAAGCATCGACATAACATTCTGCATTATCAAAGTGAATGCTGTTTATTTTTTCTAAATCGCCAAAATTCAAATCATGTAACCCCATAAGTTGCTTACATTGTACTAATCTATCAGTAACTTTGCAGTCTTCATTGTTTACAAACTCATTAAATAATAAGCGATTAAAAAGTTGTTTTTCTGTTTTTGCAATTTCCGTTGTTGCAAAAGCACTTCCATCAGTCATATCACCAAAAGTCAATGGCCTATCATTAAACCAGTGCTTAACTATTCCTATATGATAGTGATCAGCATCATAACTATACATAAAAGGAATAATGAAGGGGGGATGCGGAAAAGAACTAGATTTATCCTCATTTAGATAAAATTTATACATACTATATTCATCAATAATAGGTATGTTTCCTTTATATAGGGAAATTAATTCATTTGATATCTTTAGCTCCAATAAGATCTCCTCCATATTTGCATTATTCGTTCAAGATACTTTTAAATAAATACGAAGCTATTACTATTCCCATATTTTGCACACCAGAAGTCAACCCAAAGATGAAACCCTTTTTCATTGGAAAACTCTTTCAGCCGTTGTAATCTTTCACCAACTTCAGTAGGATTAAAACCAGGACCATTTAATGTAAGCCAAGCCATGCCAAGCTCTTCCTTATCTATATAATTCTCAAACAAATCCTTCTTATCTACATTGGGTTTTAGCCATTCCGGAATATTTTCAATTGGCTTATATTTGGGTTCCTTTCGAAATAATGAAAAACCTTTTTTCTCTGCATTATATCCTATCCATTCTTTATGAAAAATTTCAAAAAAGGAAGCCTGATCTATATTTTTATCAATAATTATATTTTCATTGCTTGGGTAACCGCCTCTATAATCGTATTCATTATAGACGCAGTTCAATGGTTGGTTTTTGATGAAAGAAGGAAGAAAACATTCTGTGTTGTTAATTTCTCTCCTACTAATTTCATTAAACACAGATAACTCTTCGTTTGAAATATTCAATTCATGAGCTAAATTTAGAAGTTCATCGGTGATTACCGAATTATACTCATTTAAAAACTGTTCGAATAAAATTCCTTTAATGAACTGTTCCGAATTCTTTGCTGACTCTCCGATTTGAAAACCACTTCCGAAATCCATGTATCCAAATGAGGGGGTTCTATCCAAAAACCAATGTTTAATAATTCCCTCTGCAACAGGGGTTGAATTATAATCTATGACGATGGGAATAAATAAAGGAGGAAAAGGAAAATCACTTTTTTCATTTTTTGATGTAGTTCCATAATATTCCCATCCACTATATTCATTAAATGGCTTTATGATTCCTATTGAAATATCAATTATTCGAGAATCCGGGTAAATTTCATTTATAATTTCATTCATAACTTAATCGTTATCATTATCATCAAAAGGGCGTGGATTATATTCATACAATGGTTTTTCATGCTTAGGGCTTATTGGTGTGTTATATGGATGTGGTCCTGTACTTGTAGCTCTATGGATATCTCTATGTTGATTTTCCGTTGCGGTTCTGGGTTCGGTAGGATAAAGATTTTTGGGATCCAGTGCATTATCTGAATATTTTTCAATAGGCCAATTGTTATGATGTACTTGTCCAGATGGAACTTCAACCCCTCGTTCTGCTGCAAGCTTTCTAAATTCTTGTTCAATATAACTAAAAGCTTCTCGTTCATATGATACATTTTTTCTTCGATTAGGGATCCGTCCACGCAGCCCATTTTCATATCTGGTCAGAGGGTTTTCATTTCCTGTATTTCTTTTATTCTCTTTAGCCTGCTCCCACAATGCTCTCCACACGGGATTATCATGGATAGATTCAAGACCAAATCGACCTTCTAAAGTTACCCGCTCAAAAAGTTTACCGTTTTTTAAGGCATTACCTAGCTGAGCTCCTTGTCTGTAAATCCCGGCTGCTATATTAGGATTTGTTCTGGCACTCTCATACATTGCTCTGGTACCTACAAGAGATAATCCCGCATAATAGAAATCCTGCCAGTTCAAAGACTGAGCACTTTCCCCTGTGGCCTTTTTCCAAATTTGGATAAAAGGCTGTTCAAATATAGTCAAACCTGAAATTGCTTCATCACCTGTTTCGCTAAAATCTTTTCCATTACGCAACATTCCCTCAAATACAACCTGATCACCTGCTGCTAAAGCTCTCGCAGAAACATTTAAAAATGCAAAGTTCATCAAAGCTGTAGACATTGCAGGTGTTGCTGTTCCCGCAAAAGCACCAAACCCTGCAGAACCAAGCTTTCCAAGCATGGCACCTTCAAGACATACCCAACCTGTATTTCGTGCAGTGTAAATTAGAGCTTGCCAAGTACTTGTTATCCCAGGTGCATAAGTAATTGTTCCTCCAATAGGACACGTCATTTGACATTTTGAGGTTAAAGAATTACATTACTCACGTTTTCAAAATCTTTATTTTTGTTGCTGTCATATTTAAGAACGAACGGAATTGTACCAGATCTGAAAAGATTAGGAATTGATTTTTTTACTCTTGAAAAAAAATCTCTGCCATAAAGATTATTGATATAAATATCAAAAAATTCCATAGCTCTTACCATTGCCTCTACACCACCCTTGTTCTCAAAAGCTTCGTCCTGAATCTTAAACAGTTCAACTAAAGAAGTATTACTACGGTTATATTCTATAGCTTCAGATTTAACACTTTGCCAACGATCTTTGATCTGATCTAAATTCTCAACTCTCAGTAAATTCCCTTGTTTATCAATTGTAAATTTAATTTCGTTCAGTGCTTTTTGCATCTGACTTACCACTTTATGGTTATCTCTTATTTATATGCTATACAGATAAATATTGAAATATCTAACATATCCGAAAGCAAAGTAGGTTTGGTTCTTATGTAAATCGTCAGCAAAAAGTAGACATTAGATATTGAAAAGTTAAGGAGTGTTTTCATAAAAAGAGTAATTTTAATTATGGCAGCACCGAAAAAGAAACCGACCGAAAAATTTGTAAAAGATATTCGGCAAAACACCCGCAGAATATTTACCGCAGAGCAAAAGATTTTAATCGTGATGGAAGGTCTTCGAGCGGAGACCTCCGTAGCCGAACTTTGCAGGAACCATAATATTGCACAGTCGCAGTTTTATTCCTGGAACAAGGAGTTTATGGAAGCAGGAAAGAAGCGCTTAAATGGAGATGTCGCTCGCGAGGCTACGAGTGATGAAGTATCAGACCTGAAGAAGGAAAACGCACGTTTGAAAGAGATCGTAGCTGACCTGGTGGTTCGCTATGACATTGTAAAAAAAAGTTTAGACAGGCTGGATGAGTAAATACTACTCACCTAGAAAAAATATGATAATTTTTATGCAAACTTGGATGTTGACTGTGCCATCTTCTTAACAAGTTTCTCGAAATTTAACTGACTTAAATTCAATAACTATATTAGCATGCAATCATTATCTGACAAAAGATGTAGTTAGTAGTTTCTATATGCTTAAACTAATCGTTCTTCTAATTGCCCCTTCCACACTATAAAACCTTTATTATCATTAGAATAATCGTGCATAACTCTTGAAAAGTTCTGCGGATTGGTTTCTAAATAGGCTTGCCGTCCTTTGTCTCGGATAATATTGAGTTCTTTGTCTATTTGCTTTACAGTCTCCATTAGTACTGATTTATTTTTGTCTGTATGCCAAATGTAGGTGGCTTCTTCTGTATCTAAGGTTTCTAAAACAATGTGATAACTTTGCTCTCCGGCAATTAAAAACACAAAGGAAAACGGCTGTAAAACAAACCTTAGTTTCATAACATGTCGTTCATGCTTATCTGCCAAATACTGAATATGGTTGGAATGTTTATACTGTTTTCCATTTAATAAATTTTCCAAAATACTCTGCGCATCGGTATAAATATTTTGATTTTTTGGTAGTTCATCGGTTGTAAGAATGTTTTGTTTCAATGTCGGAATCTGACTGATAAAATTTTTATTGAGAAATTGAAATTTTACACTTCCTATTATTTCTTTATTGATGTTTTCCAGATCAGAGGATGTAGCTAATTGTGATAAAATAACACCATTTTCTATTTCAGCATAAATATCAATTTTAACATATTTTGATCTCAAAACCTTGATAAAATAAGGTTTCAAAACTTCAAACTCCGGTCTAAATTCCTCATTTTCTATTTCAAAATCTAATTGTTGATCGTTTTCTTTGTTTATGTATTTAAAACCAACATTCCCATATCTGAAATCTAAATCTTCTATAGCTATTTTAATTTGTTTCTCTATGACCAAACTTTGTCTTTCAGGAGTACCCTCTGTTGGTTCATCAAACAAACTTGCCTGTCTTGCTATTTGACGGTAATAGGTATTTCGTTTTAAAAACAGTTTGTTCAGGTAATCAATTTTGCTGTCCCGATAATCATAGATCGTTGGGCTGATTTCAGACCGTTGTACGCGACCAATGTATTGAATCAACTTGCCTTTGAATGAAAACGGATATACCAGAAACAAAGAACTGATATTTGATAAATCCGAACCTTCTCCAAAATACTGTCCGGTGGTTATAAATATCTGAAAGTTATCTTGTTGTAAAATTTGCCATTTTAATTTTCTATTACTTTCAGAATCATCGCCACTCAGTGTAATCACTTCATAAGATTGCTTCAGGAAAAGGTAAAGTGTATCAATATGTTCTTTCCTTTCCGTGATAATTGCAATTCGCTTTCCTTTGGAAAGCTCTGTTTTTATGTTATCCAGAATAAACTTGTTTCTTTCCGAATCGTGAATTAAAATTTTTGAAAGGGTTTCAAAATTATCTGTTTTTGAATTGAACGGAATATCCAGTTTAGTGTTTCTGACAATAATTTGAGCGTGTTTAAAATTTTCAATTTCGTTGCTTGTAATTTCTGAGATTACTTCTCCGAGAAAAGCAAAAATCAATTTATGATCATTGTATTTCCTGAATGGTGTCGCTGTTAGTCCATATAGGTAAAATGTTTCCAACTTTTCAATCGTATCACGGAAAGTTTTGGCAGGAATGTGATGACATTCGTCAACGAGAATGGTTCCGAATTGATTCTGGATCTGCTCAATTTGCTTTGGTAAACTCTGAATGGTAGCAATTGTAATCTGTTTTCCAATTTTTGCTTTTCCTTGCCCAATAATACCAATTTCATGTTTAGGAATTCCTATAAATGCTTGCACTCTTTCCTGCCATTGTTCTAGTAATTGTTTGCGATGAACAACGATTAAAGCTGGTTGTTTCTTATCTGCAATAATTTTTAAGCCCATTATTGTTTTACCAGAACCGGGTGGAGCAACGATTACTCCAAAATCCTTTTTTGAAATACCATCAATGACCTTATCCTGATGTTCTTTTAATGTTGTATTAAATGAAAATCCAACTTTTTCTTTTTGTTTTCGATGGTCTTGAAAATCAAAATCCAAGTTTTGTTCTTTACAAAATCGAAGCAATTTTCCAATAAAACCTCGTGGAATAATAATTTCGTTTTCTGTCTCTTCAATCAGTTTAAAATAGCGCTCTGTTCCAAAAGTAGTTTTACCCGATTTTTTCTTGATAAAGAATTCTGAATTAGCAAGATTCAATTCTTCTTTCAGAAAATTGATAAGTGAAGTCGCCAATCCATCTCTTTGAATACGGATATTTTGTTGAAGTGTAATGGTAAGCCTGCCGTTTTTGCTTTTAGGAATTTGTAGATTTTGTATTGGAGAAACTTCCTGATAGAAATCCTCCAATATGTCAACCGGAATCCTTTCTATTTCATTCAAAAACTGCCATTGATCGGGATAAGGTTCAAATGTTTCAGGATTGATAAAACAACTATTTCCATTTTCCATTGCAGGTTTAAAAAATGGCAGGGCTATCAAATTACCCAAACCTTTTCCCGAAAGAAAATCCTGATTAGGAAATAATCTATCGAAACTTGAACCTTTGTCAAACATTGAAAAAGCTCCCGACTCTTCCAAAATAGAAATAAAAATCTTGCGGCTTCGGATAGCCGGATAAGGTTTGTCAAAAAATATCCAGATGTGTCCTCCATTTCCGGAACGGGAACGCTCCAAATATGCAGGGATATTCTTCTCTTTGCAGGATTTTAAGAAATTTACAGCTTCCTTTTGCCAATTTTGTTTGTCAAAATCTGCAACTAAAAACCACGAAGTATTATCCATTAATAAAGGATAAATTCCAATTTGTTGGATACCGTTTAAATGTTTTTGAATTTCGTTATCGGTAAGTGGTAAATAGGTTTTGTGTGGATAATTTGCAAAAGTTCCACCATTCATTTTATGTACCCGATAATGATACGGGTCATACTGATAGGGAGGCATATAGCCGGACTTTCCAGATTTCTCCCAACGAATTGCAAACACGTCTTCCCTGCCTTGGAATAAGGAACGAAACATATCAATTTGCTTGTTAAGATTATCTTTCATTAAAAACTTGAAAATTACACTTAGATACTAATTTCTACTCGATTTTGGGTTATAATTGTTTTCACTTCCTTTATAATAATAGATTGATAAACATTATTTACAATTGAAATTTTAAACTTCCTACTTTCTAAAATTAGGAAAAGAAAGTCAGTTAACATCATTTTACAAATCAGAAAATTGAATATTTAGTTTAATGTAACAATAATCTTAATACTTTAGAAAACACAATCGTGTCGACTTTTTCGTTTTTGACATTTCATTCGACGATATTTAGTTGTATTTTGTGGACTGTAACACTTCCAATGAATTGATTTGGTTTCGAGGACACTCGACTTTTTTCTTTTCCTTTACAATTGTAAAACAGAATTGATCTTTACTATTGATGAGTTTAGAGTAATTTTGATTGAATTGATTCGTATAACTGAGGTTCCGACTTTTTCTTTGCCTTTGACCGAGAACAGGAGCAGGCACGTAAAACCGAATCCTCCAAAATTGGAGGATTCGGCTTGAAATCTTTTTGTCCGCAGGATTCAGGAGTGTCTGAAAAAATTATTGGAGCCTAGCGGAAAGATTTTTTTGAGATACCCAAAAAGATTTTTTCATGTGAATGATACTTTCCTAAATTGGCAATAGTAAAAAGTAAGGCCTTGGTTATAAAAAATTGATCTTTTATGCTTAAATTACTTGTTTTTTTGTGAAAAACTAATGTTATTTTACCATCTCCTTCTCAATCCACGGTACATTTTTTCATCCTTCAAAAAATACCCCCACCATTCCAAAGTTTTCAGGTTTAAATCTTTACTTTCCCTGCTTCCTATTCCCAAATCATGCCCTTTTTCCTTATACAATAAAGCAATCGCAGGTTTTCGGTTTCTTAGAAGCCCTGTGTAAAAAGCCATTGTCTGATCCGGAGTCACATTTTCATCTTTTAAACCTGCCCATAAGAGCATCGGGGCATTTACTTTTTCCACCTCATGAATCGGATTATTCTTAAAATACTTTTCCTTATTCTCTGAAAAAGGAACATTCATTTCGTGTTGCCCATTTTCAAATCTTGAAAAGTCGAAAAGATTAAAATGAGTATTATAAGAAAAGTAAAACTTTACAATATTATTTACAGAAGCTCCTGATAGATATGCCGCAAAACGGTTTGATTTTGTTGCAATAAAATTGGTTTCATAACCGCCCATAGAATGCCCTGTAAGCCTAGTCGTGGTCGGAAGAAATTCCGACCATTTTTATGTTTTAAATACTTTAGCAGGATCACCACCTGCGAAGACGATTAAAATCGCGGTAATCATATCTCGAAGTTCCATTGTGATGCGCCTTTTTGCGGTTTTATAACCTAAACTGTTTGCTTTTTTATAGATTAATAACAACATAGAAGCAATCATTGTCATATAAACCATTACTTCAATTCCGTTTTTATTGAGTGAAATAAGATGAATTAAATTAAGCTCCTGTTTCATAAACCTGAAAAACACTTCAATATCCCATCTTTTACGGTAGTAGTCCGATATTTCTCTTGCAGAGAGCTCAAACTCATTGGTTAGAAACCAAAATTCTTTGTTTGTTTTTTCATTTTTGATGACCAGCAAGCGAAAACAGGTCTCTACTTTTTCTTCCCGATGATGGATGTTTCCACGCTTGTTTTGAATAGGTTTTCCGGTATAAAGTTTTACTTTACTGTCTTTGATGACTTTCCAGTCATTCCATTTTAGAATATTTTCTGTTTCAAGAAAAGATTCAATCTCTTCAAATTTTCTGTTTTCTTTGGAGCGAATAATAAATTTCATGCACTTCTCTTCAAACTCTTTCATTGTTCTGGTGGATTGCAATCCCCTGTCTATGGTATAAATATTATGGTGATGTTCTTCTTTTTTTATCTGTTTCAAAACAGCTTCGGCAAGTGCATTGTCTTCTGCCGAATATTTTTGTCCCGTAAAAACCTCTACTGCCGAAGGTAAAATTCCATCAAACGAAAAACTGAATTTCACCAGCTTTTTCCTACTTTCTGATCGATTCCTTCTTTGAGCTTATTACAGGTATCTGCAACAATAGTGCTGTCTACTCTGATTAAGTTGTATTTTTCGATTTCGGTCTTAGAATAAAGTTCCGAAAATCTTGTGTACATATGCTCATAGATCTCTTTGAAATAATTAGAATCGATTCTGGAAAGTCTCTCTGAGATTGAGCTTCTTCGAATTTTCTCTGCTTCCCCCAAAACAAAAAGTGCTTTGAACCCGCTGCTGTTAAATGTATCTTCCAAAGTTCTCTGACTTAGTTTTTCGTTATCAAAGATGCAGAACAAGAGAAGATAGAACATTTTTTTGCCGTGCAAAACCTTACTGTAATGATCCACTTTAGTAGTAGCCGAAAGATGGTGATAAAACAAAAAAGTCGGAAGATTTTTCTTCCGACCATGACTAGCTTTATGCAGGTCTTTTTGTAGCAATTATATTGGCTTAGTATTTATATGCATTTCCTATTATTTCAAACTACGCTATTCAGTAGAAAGAGAGAAAAAACTACAATCCGATAAAAATGATGTGCTTGAAAAAAGTGTACTCCAGATTAAAATAGAAAAAGAGGAACAAGCTAGGTTAAAAGCCGAACAGGAATTGCTGGAACTTAAAAAAAATCAGTTAGAAAAGGAGGCTTTGGCAAACTCAGTAATTATAGAACATAAGAATAAAATGCTGCAAAAAATCAGTCATGAAATTGATCAAGGTGAGAGTACAAGTTTTGACTTAAAAAAACTGATAAAAGAGGAAATGCTTTCTAACGCAGATTTTGAACACACAAGAAAACAGTTGCAGGATATTCATCCTGATTTTTTCAACAAACTTAATAAGAAGAAAATACAAAATCTCAATCCTTTAGATTTGAAATACTGTACTTTTATTTACTTTAAGATGTCTACTAATCAGATTGCACAAACTCTTTCGGTGGAACCTCATAGTGCTAGAATTTTTAAATACAGGCTTAAGCAAAAGTTTGGTTTGGGAAAAGATATTAGGCTGGAAGATTTTCTGGATAGTCCAGGATAATTTACTCTGTGTAATCACATTGATTTGACTATTTGTAATATTTTCGTTTTCTGAAATTTGTATAATTTACCATAAATAGAAAAGTAAGAATATAAAAATTATTATCTTTAAAGAACACAAAACAAAATATTTATGGGAGAATTTAATGAAAATGACCTGGTCAACAATGATTATCAAAGGACAGTTACTAAAGGAGTCAATTCTAAGTTTACCGATGTCCGGAATAGGCAAAAGGTCAATAAAAAAGAAACGTACGAAGTTATTTATTTCTGTAATGCCTTCGTAAAAGCTTACCATGTACCAAAAACAAAAGAGAGCTTTCAGAAAGTTGAAAAAATAATTCGTCTGCCACAGGCAAGCCACATTGTCATGAGAGATCAGCTCAACAGTTTTGTAGCACAAAATTGGAATAAGATCTAACTATATCTAAAAGAAAAGAATTATTTATTATATAATAAAAGAGAGCAACATAAAGTGTAGTGGGGGGGGGGGGGGGGGGGGGGGGGGGGGGGGGGGGGGGGCGGCACAGGGAAATAAATAATAATCTTCCGACCACGACTAACAGGAACACCACTTTCTATATATTTAAAAGAAATTGAAAAGATTATGGTTTAATACTTTAAAAATAACGTAAATAGCTTTTTTACAATACTTTATATACCATAAATTCATGAATTTATATGCGTAAATTCATGAATTTAGGAATCAATCACTTGCATAGTCATTCGATCTTGCTGCATCTTTGCTTCAGGTAAAAACACAAATATTTTATTTTTGTATGTGTACAGTACAAAAGTATGAATATAAAATGCTGATCAGCAAAGCCCATGTCAGGGATTGTATGACAAAAATATTTTATTAAATTCATAATTCAAAAAAATGACAAACAAATTAGAAAAGTTCATGGGACATGAGCTAACTAAAAATCAGTATGCTCAGGTTCTTGGTTCAAGATCAAAAAGTGTTCAAATGCTTGATATGGGAGGACCAAATTGCGCAGAAGTAACTACAATTGATAGAAATAACGGAACTGTTGTTGTAAAAGTTAGATACGTAGAAAGTAACGGTAATTAAAAAAATATTTAATAATGGAAAAATTAAAACAAAATCAACTTAATTCATTAGCAATGTCCAAAGTGATGGGTGCTAGAACTAAAGACGTGGTACAAGGTAGCGCTAATGATGGTACTTGTATTACTATTACTTATATTGACAATAACGATGGTTCTCTTCGTAAGATAAAAGTACAGGAGTGCTAAAAAATGCTGTTGCAATGAAAAAAATAATATTATTTTTCTGTACCCTTAATATAGGGTTCTTGTATGCTCAAAAAAATAATTTTGAAGATTTTACTTGCTCTCCTTATTATGGGAATTTCAACAGCGCTAAACTAAAATATAATCAAGGGTCAACAGACTTTGTAGTTTTGGATTCTTTGATCCAAAAAGCTCTGTCATCAAACAGCAAGCCATTGTCTGTTGACCTCTTTTTTTCATTAAAAGTTTATGCAAAAAACTGTAAGGAAGATCGTTTTGTATCTGTTTCTAAAATGTTAATATCCAATGGAGTTAGTATTAATACAATACTTAATGAAGCTCCCTCTTGTATAGACAAAAGTATTATAAAAGAAAATCTTAAGAATACTACATCTTCAGCTAAAAATAATGAAATCGCAAAATTACTTAATGAAATACATGAAGATGATAAGAAATCTCAGTCTGTACTTGTAGGAAATAAAAAAAGAGAAGAGAGAAATAATAAAAATTATACTAAACTTATTGGGATTATTAATCAGATAAGAAAATGGCCGGGAATTTCTGTAAGTGGTCAAGACTTGAACATATATCATGTTGATATATCTTACGACTTTACACAGGCTCTGTTACATTTTAAGCCTAATCAAATTGAAACTTTATTACCTTACTTGAAAGAAGCAATAAAAAACCAAGATCTAAGCCCATATCATTTTGCAAGAATATTTGATTATTATTATATTAAAAAAACCGGATATGAGTCACTAGAAGCAATTAAAAAGAATCCGAAAGAATTACTTGGAAATACAAAACAACAATTGCCGGGTATTATTTCTAAACAGTTTTATGGCATTTATAAAAGTGATGACCGTAAAACAATTTATCCTCCAGTCATTGATCCTGATAAACTAAATGAAAGACGAGAAAAAATATGTATGATCGGTGAAGATTTAGAGCTGGACTAACAGCTATCGTCCACAAATTTAAACACAAATGAAATGGTTCTTATTTTTAATCCTGAAAATAATTTTACTAATTATAAACTTTTCGACTTATTAATAGCTAAAAGTATTGATTTTGAAGTAATCGATCCAACAAAAATTTATTCGATTTCAGTTGAGCAAAATAATGATACTTCTACTGTTTTGGTAATAAACCAAAAACATATCATACTAGAATCAATTAGCTGTATATTCTCGTCATCCTCAAATCTGAATTTATGTATTGAATTTATTGAATCTGATTTTGAAGAATTCGACAAAGAGATTTTATTATTTTTAAATTCAGAGTGGCGTAAATTAAATGAGTTTATAGCTTTTATATTACAAAAAACACCCAATCTTTCAATACCATACGATAATGAAAACAAGCTAAAGACAAATGAAATAGCAAAAAGTCTTGGTTTTGAAATACCAAACTCCATAATTACAACCGGTAAAAAAGATATTAAAAGATATTTTTCCGAAAGATCTCAAAATATATTTGTTGCTAAGCGCATAAACGATTTTTTATCAGGAGAAACTCGAAAGGGGGAATATTTTCAACATGAAACTGTTATCATGAGCTGTACAGATCTTGATAAATTTCAAGAAACGTTACTGCCTTCAACATCTCAAGAATTTGTAAGTTATATCATTGAAGTTCGTAGTGTATACATTGATGAGCATATTTTCTCTGTAGCTAAACACAAGAAGAGCTACGATGTTGATATGCCGTTTGCGCTGGATGCCTCTATTAAAACAAAAATAATTGAACTCATGAAGAAGCTGGATCTGAGATTTGGATCAATAGATCTATTAATTGATGATTTAGGTAATTATTATTTTTTAGAAGTTAATCCGCATGGCCAATACGACATTATAGAGGTTTTAGGAGACTTTGATGTTTACAACAAAATATTTGAATTTATTTATGAAAGAGAAAAATCTATTGTTTGCAACAGTTAGAAAGTATAACACTATAAAGAATAAAGAAAAATCAGAAAAAACACCTATCAAACCGGAAAAAATTTCTGTTAAAAAATACGGCGGTCAATCGATTGTTCCACTGAACTATTATAAAAATATCTCTCAAATAATTGATCTGTAATGAAGTATTTCCTGAGAGCTGACATAATACCCTGTAAAGGGTATAAAAGAACAGCTTTAATTGATATTGTTAATTCTGAAGTTTCTTTTTTAGACAATAATCACTATGATACTTTGCATAAATTGTATAATGTCGGACTTGAAACAATAGATGAAAATTTATTATCACTATTAGAATCTGATAATTATGAAGTCATTTAAACTTTTAATATAAAAAAAAACGGCTTGTTTATTTTTGTGTTGCGAAACATAAAAAACAAATCAAGCCGATGATGTACCAAGTACTAGACAAAGATATAATAGAAAATGAAATAGTACCTAATCTTCCTAAGCCAAAACGAGGATTTTTTCCCAAAGCCCCTCTTGCTGAAATAGTAAATTGCATATTATACAAACTGAAAACAGGGGTTCAATGGGCTTATTTACCTGTAAAAAGTCTTTTTGCAGAGAATGTTTTGACCTATCAAAGTGTTTTCTATCATTTTCGTAAATGGTGTGTAAAAAATATTTGGCAAGATTGCTGGATAAAGCTATTATCAAAAAATAAATCGAAATTAGATTTATCCCAGTGCAGATTTAGACGGGAGTCATACATCAGCATTACGGGGAGGAGAAGAGGTCGCTTATCAAGGGGTGGTTTGTAAAAAGAGAAAAGACCACTACTTCGCTTTATTTTGCAGATAGACAGGGGGGGGGGGTTTAGCAATGTCAGACCCTATTGCAGGAAATCATAATGATCTGTATCATATTGAAATCTATTTTGATCAGATCACTCAAACATTAGAAAAGGCAGATATTGTTGTAAAGGGATTATTTATGAATGCTGATGCAGGGTTTTGATGCTCAAAACTTCAGAAAGTATTGTGAAAATAAAGATATCATAGCAAATATTGCTTTCAATAAGCGTAATGGCTCAGATACAGACGAGATTTATTTTGATGAGCTTTTATACCCATCAAAGATATACTATAGGAAAGAACAAATGCTTGGTTAGACAGCTTTTAGATCATTGCTCAATAGGTTTGATACTACTGTGGTCTAGTTGGAAATCTTTTTTGGGGGGGGTCGCTCCTTAAAAAGCTGTTTTTTGACTTTGAAAATTATATTTGCCTAAAAAGATTCGGAGAACAAGTTCGAGCCAAAGAAGAATTTGTTGTTTGATTTGATTCAATCTCATCTTCAAATTGTATCCAATCCCTGCTAATAATGCATTATTAATATCTCCAGCCACTCCTTTCAGGAAGTTTAATCCTAAGGAGTGGTTTCTTTTTAAATGAGAGATACAAGGTTCTATGGCTGCTCTTGCCCGGAATCTTAATCTGGCTACTTGTTGCCCATATTTTGTTTTTCTTTTTTTGCGGGAAGCAAAATTGCTGTTCCTTCCCACTTCTTTGATTCCTTTAAATCCTCTGTCTGTAGTGGCTTTCGTAGGTCTTGTTCCGCCAACGGATTTTCTTTTGGGGTGGGGGGGGTCTCACTCTGTGCCAATGATTCTTCAAGAGTTTTACTATCGTGAGGATTGCCAGAAAATCTCTTTACCGAGCTGATGATCCCTGTTTTCCGACCTCTTTTACTGCTGCTACTTTTGTCCCAAACTCGTATGCTTTTCCCGATTTTCCTTTCGCAATACACGCAACTTGTGGCTCGTGAAGACTGTAAATTTTTATCTTTCGTGGTACGTTCTTGGGTGAGTGCTTTAAGGTAAATTTTAAAAACGTCTTCGTAGCCTTTCAAAACATCTTTAGGAAGTTTTTTTTCCAATTCCCGAAGAAACTCTTTTACCAATCGTCCTGAGCTTTTTCCTCGCCATTTTTGCCTTCTTCTGTCTTCTGGGATGATGTCCAAAAAAAAAAGCGTCCCGCAATAATTGTTTGCTCACTCTTCTGTAGCTTTGTCTTTGTACAACGCTCTCTTTTTCTGCTATTTTTCTACAATTGTCGATTACTTTTTTTGCTAATTTGGCATCGGTAGGAAAGGTAATGTTCTTCTCCTGAACCGTCGTATCTACCTGAACTTCATCTTCTGTTTTGGCTTTGGGATGGAGAGAAACGCTTTGTCCCAAAAGAAAATTCCAAACCCTTATCTCCAATTCTTTTTTCTGAAGTGTACAAAATTGCTCGGATCGAAAGGCTGCTCTGTCTGGAAAAAGGTTTCTCCGGTAAAATATTGCCAATACGCATTCTCAATCCATCTCTCTATTACACTTTCATCACTTTCTTTAAACATTTCCTTGAGCAAAAGCATTCCTGCTATTTTTACGGATAGTGTGGTGGGGGGGGGTAGAAGGTCTTCCGTTTTCTGAAAATAATTTTCTCAAACTCTGACTCCATTTTATCCCAGGAAATCTCCCCAGCTAATTTTACCACCGGATGCTCCATATTAATAAGCTCCGTAAGCCTGGTCTTGAATAAATTCTGCTGTAAATCCTCTCTTATTTTGCCTAACATTTTGCCACTTTTTATATTAAAAATACAATTTATTGCAATTTTTTACAACGATTTTTTACGAAATATAAGTGCATAAAACTGATAATCAAAATATTACTTGGTTTTTAAGGAATGACTAATTATCTAGCATTTATGGTCATTGCACTAAGAAAGTTTTATAACACAAAAAAGTTTTAAATGACTTCAACGAGTTAAAGTTCCTTTTGCAAACTCTTTTCCTACCAATTTTGGATCAGTTTCAAAACTTGGGGAGAAATTGTTTTAGTGGGGGGTGGGGGGGGGGGAAGATGTATTTTTTGTCACGAATGCACGAATATTTTTATTCCCCACAGGGGATCCTGCTCTATTTGTTGGTTTTTTTGCAAAGCCGCAAAGATATTTTTTAATACTTTATGTTTTTTAAGACGCAAGGATTTTATCAAAGATAAAATTGAGGGCTGCATATTATCGCCACGGATACTCGAATATTTTTATTTCCTACAGAGATCGTGCAGATTTTCAAAGATGCTGCTCTATTTGTTGGTTTTTTTTCGCAAAGCCGCAAAGATATTTTTTTGGGGGGTGTTTTTATGTTTTTATGTTTTTAAGTCGCAAGGATTTTATCAAAGATAAAATTTGAGGGCAGTATATTATCGCCACGGATACTCGAATATTTTTTTTTCCCCACAGATGGTGCAGATTTTAACAGATGCTGCTCTATTTGTTGGTTTTTTTCGCAAAGCAGCAAAGATATTTTTTAATGCTTTATGTTTTTAAGTCGCAAGAATTTTATCAAAGATAAAATTGAGGGCTGCATATTATCGCCACGGATACTCGAATATTTTTATTTTTCTACAGATCGCATAGATTTTCCACAGATGGTATCGTTGATTTTTGTTTTTGTTTTAACCTTTGCGGTCTTTTATAGGTAGAAAGGTTTGGTGAGACTTAAAACGGGAGTTGTCAAAAACTTGGCGGGGCTTCGTGTTCAATATGTAAAGTGTAAGGAAAAGAATCTGCATCATCTGCAAAATCTGCGAGAGCAAAAAATCTCACCTTATAGTATCTAAACTCTTTTGCCTTGTCCCCAAATTTTGCGCCTGATCCATTTTAGATCCCTTTTAATATGGCCTTTTTTGATTTTCTTTGATACTTGTACAAAACAAAAAACGCTGTAAACATTGATATTTACAGCGTTTTAGCTTATTTTGGTTTCCCAACTGGCGGAGAGTGAGGGATTCGAACCCCCGGACCTGTTACAGTCAACAGTTTTCAAGACTGCCGCAATCGACCACTCTGCCAACTCTCCTTTGAAACTCCGATTATATCGTTGTTTTCAGTGGTGCAAATATAGAAACATTTTTAATACCAGCAAAATATTTTCCCGATAAACATTAGGAAAACTTGTTATAATTCTAAAATTCAGCAGAATAAAATTAATATATTTTTCTGTGAATTATATTTCCACCTCCTCTATTTCGGCTTCTTCATAAATTACAGGATTAATTTCTTCCTGATAATGTTCCCAATCGGCTTCCAACTGGCGGTTATTTTTCATCTCATCTTCCAGTTTTTTTGTTTCGCGGAACTGTTTTGCCTCTGCAGCTAATGTCCATTTACAAGCCACACCAATAGATTCAACATAATTTTTAATATCATTGATGCTTAATCTGAAGAATTCCTTTCTTGGGTTAATTTTATTCAACTGACTTTTAAGAAACTTTCGGTGCAGCTGTTTTTCAAGTGCCGGAGCATCTTCCGAATAGATCATCGCGTGAACATCAAACTCAAACGGTACACTCGCATCACCCAATTCGCGAACACGATCCATCGGTTCCAGCCTTCTCGTCATCCCGATTTTATAAACATCTTCGCCAAAAGAGCCAATATTCGAAATAATATACACATTTCCTGTCCGGGTTTGCTGCGCCATAGAAATCGCCCTTTGGTTTTTCTCTTCCGCCACTTCTAATTTCTGCTGCAATTCATCAAGTTTTTGTTGGAAAAGCAATTTTTGTTCTTCATTTGCCCTCGCCACTTGAGATTCTGCTTTTTCAATCAGTTTTTTAAGTGTTAATTCTTCTTTTTCCGCTTCTTTCATTGCCTTTTCATAATCACGTCGAGCCCTCTCCTCTTCTCGCATTTGCTCACGAATCTGTCGCTGCTCTTCTTGTTCCTGAGATTTTAATTCCTGAATAACCGAAGCCCATTTCAGTTCTTCAAGCCTTGCATGATGGTATATCTCCGAAATTCTTGCTTTTCTAAATGCGAGTCCGTTAAAATTCACCAATTCAAAAGCATCATTTATTTTCTGTTTTAAAATTCCGAAATTATCCTTTTTCACCGATGCCATAATTGAATCTACCTTTCCGTTGTAAGCATCAATCACAAAATCGATAGCAGTATTTCTTCTTTCTTCATCCATATATTCGCAGATTCCGGCTTGTCGGGAAATGATCATCTGCTTATTATTCTCACGCAGTTTTTTCAATGTTTCACCCGCTTCTTTATGACTGTAATCACGAGCTAAATCGTCCAATAAAGTATATGTAGGAACCAAATATTCGTTTCCATACCCTTTGATCACATTTTTCATAGCCTGAATCCTGTTTTCAATCTGGTCAGCTTCTCTCAAACTTCGATACGCATCGCCACCAATAGATTCGGCTTTTAACTCCGCAGTTTCAACAATGCGTTTCGCTTCGTTTACTGCATTTTCAAACAATAAGGCGATTTCGCGATTCTTCTTTTCGTTGTATTCTTTGGTTGCTTTTCGGGATTCTTTCGCTTCATTTTGGGCATCCACAAGATCCTGCCGTGTTCTTTCGATTAATTTTCGACTGTCTTTTTCTGCTTTCTGTAAAAGATAGTCACACTCCACTTTTACATCAATGATATCCTGATATTTCTTTAAAGCGTCATTATTAGCTTGAACTTTTAAAATCTTAATATCTAAATCCCTTCTTTCAATTTTAAGATTTGTCACTTCCGTTTTTAAACTTTGATTTTTTTCATGAAGTAAATCTTTATCAGCTTCTAAAGTATCGTTAGTCGTTTGAATCTGTCTAATTTTAGCATCTAAATTTCTTCTTTCAACCTGAAGATTCGCTACTTCGGTTTTTAAACTTTTATTTTTATCATTCAATGATCTTGTATCAGATTCAAATCTAAAAATTTCGGTTCTGAGTTGCCCGATTTCAACATTTAAACTGGTGATCTGAGCATCTTTTTGAAGCAATTCTTTCTTTAATTTATTTGATTTGGCAACAAAAAAGAAAACAACGCCAATCAAAATAACAATGAGTAATATTTCCATGGTATAATCTAAATAGTTTTAAACTTTAAATTGATGAGCAATATTAGTTAAAAATCATTTCTATTCTTTACGTGAAACCGTAATGAGTTACAATCCAACTCTAATAATTTTGTCATTATAAAACAAAAAAATATCATGGGCTGGAGCTACAGAAAAAGAATCAAAATAATCCCCGGAGTTCACTTAAATATCAGTAAAAAAGGAGTTTCTACAACTATTGGCAAACGTGGTGCAAGTGTGAATTTCAGTTCTTCCGGAACGAGAGTAAACGGAGGATCTGTTTTTAAGATTCTGAAAAAATTATTTTAGTTTAAATTTAATTTGAAAAATCCTTGTCAAGGTTTTGAACATTGACAAGGATTATAACATTTATCATTTAAATTTTAGGAATCTCAACTTCCAAAATCTCCAGTTTATACTCAGAAAGCTGATTCATTAAATAAATATCCTTCCTGAAAAAACCAGATTCTTTAAACAAATTTTCATAATATTCTACGCCCAGCAAAAGGTTTTGCTTAAAAGTATTCCATTTTTTTATTTGGGCATTGGTTATATTTTCGGTGAAACCATTGAGTTCCTTCTTCAAATGTTCAACATACATTTTAAGCTCATTAATGAACATATTCGGGCGGTTTTTATCACCTAAAATATCATCATTTCCGTAAATATGCTGTACCATTTTTGAAAGCGAAACTTCCTGATCAAAAAAAGCAAGATTGGGTCCCGGACAAATCACTACGCCCTGTTTTTCACCTTTTATTTCAAGATTACTTTCAAGATAGGCAGAATTAACCAAGCCAACACAAAGACAGGCTTTTTCAGCTATATTTTCTTTTCTGTTTTGATATTCAATATCATTCAGCTGCTGCTTTTCCGCTTCCAATTCGGCAAATTTAATATCCTGAAACTTTTTAGAAGCGGTGCAAATTCCTTCCAAAGAATATTCTTTACTCAGCGCCAACAATTTTTTCGGGCAAGAACTTCCGTATCGATTTTTCTTTTCTTTTTCCTGTCTAATTCTTTCATTCGATGTGCCTTTTACGGTATTAAAAGGAACTCCCAGCGGCGAAAGGTTGCTCAGATAAAAATCTTTTTCTTTAGATTGTAAAAGCAAATTTCGCGTTTCAGAATCCACCGAAGTCGCTTCCGGAACAAGTAAAAACGGGGATCCCCAACCGATACTATCAACATCATACTGCTGTAAAAGAAAATCATGTTCTTCTGAAGTGCCGACTCCGCCCTGAACGGTAATCTTCATTTCCAAAGGTTCGGGAACTACAAACTTTCCTTTTTGCTCCAAAGCTTTTATCATCAATTGATGTGCAGAGTCGATCAGTTGCCGTTTTTTTTGCTTAAACTCTTCCATAATCGGTCCTAAAAGCAGCCCCTCTGTAGCAAAAGCATGTCCGCCACAATTTAAGCCAGATTCAATTCTGTATTCGGAAACCCAAAGTCCTTTTTTTGCTAAAAAATTCCCCTGAATCATCGCTGAACGAAAATCACTAACTTTAAGAATAATTTTCTTCTTTAACTGACCGCTTTCATTCGGAAAAAAATCATTAAATTCTTCGATATAGCTGTATAATCTTGGATTCATTCCTGCCGAAAGCACCATCGAAGAAGATAATTTACTTTTTGCAAAACCGCGTAAAGAAGCATGGGCATCATTATAAATCACAGGCAATTGCTGCTTATCTTTAAAATTATCCTTATCCACCTTCGTCATGATATTAACATCAATACTTCCGGGAGAAAGATGGGTTTCAATGAAATTTTTAATGGTAGAAGCCAGTTCGTTCCTGTTCAGAAAATTCTGCAAACCGTCTTTCAGCTCTGAAGTATTTGGAAGCATTTCCATAAAGCTTTTCAGAGCCGTTTTGTTTTTAGAAATCTCATCTTTGAATGCCTCAAATTTTTCATTCACGATATCATCTACCATATCAAGATAATCTGTAATTCTCCTGGCGCGGTAGTCGTCTATCTTTGTTGAAACACTTAAGTAATTCAGATTAAGCTTCTTACTGTAAAAATTTTTCATTTTTTCTATAATCTCATCATCAATTATAGAAATTACGGAAGATATTCCGTATTGCGCCACACGAATAGGACTATCTATCGTATACGCCAATCCCATTACGGGAATATGGAAATTGTGCAAAGGTTTTTTGATCATTTTTATATTAATTAAATCAATTATTTACCTCTAAATTCCCATCAACTAATTCACTGTCGCAAAAGTATTGGATTTAAATCAATTATGCATTAAATAATAAAAATATTTCTATAAATCAGGTGAAAAATCATCCGCCAGATCTTTCAAAACCATTAATTCTATTAACAATTCGTTAAAACAACCTTAATCTTATATTCAAAGGATTTTCTAAACTACCGTTTAATTTTGCCAGAATTTAAATCTAAAGAAAGAAAAGTGAAGAAAATTTTAACTTCTGTTTTATTGTGTGCTTCTATTTATTTTTATGCACAGAGTGGTACAGTTTCGGGAAATATTAATGATGATTCTAAAATCGCATTACCCGGAGCCAAAATTGCCCTGACACCGGGGAATATTTACACCACATCAGACGAACACGGAAATTTTATTTTCCTGAACGTTCCTGCCGGAACTTATACCATGAAAGTGGATTATTTAGGCTACGGAGCGCATGAATACAACGTAACTGTAGAATCTGATAAAAATACAAAACAGAATATTGTTTTTGCTAAAAAAGAGACCACCATTCAGGAAGTTGTGGTAAGCGGCGGAACGCTGAAAAACCAGGCAAGAGCTTTAAACAAACAGAAAAACAACGCTAACATTACGAATGTAATTTCTTCTGACCAAGTCGGTCGTTTTCCGGATGCCAATATTGGTGATGCTTTGAAGCGTGTTCCCGGAATTACCATCCAGAACGACCAGGGGGAAGCTAGAAATTTAATTATCAGAGGTTTGGCGCCTAATTTAAATTCTGTAACGCTGAACGGAGACAGAATTCCGTCTGCAGAAGGCGACAACAGAAATGTTCAGATGGATTTGATTCCTTCTGATATGATTTCTACCATTGAAGTGAATAAAACCTTAACTCCCGATATGGATGCTGATGCGATCGGAGGTTCTGTAAACCTTATTACAAGGGCTTCTCCGAACGGACAGAGAATTTCTGCAACTTTAGCCGGAGGGTATAACCCGATTCGTGAAAAAGGAAATTATACTGCCGGATTGGTGTATGGAGACCGTTTTTTAAATAAAAAATTGGGTGCAGTTTTCAGTTTTTCTTATAACAATAACAATTTCGGATCTGATAATATTGAACCAACATGGAGCCTTGCGAATGATGCCGCACAAACGGCTTATGTGAGCAAAATGGGAATCCGTTATTATGATGTTCAGCGTATCAGACACAGTTTTGACCTTAATCTTGATTATGAATTCAATTCTAAAAACAAGATCTATGCTTCGGCGATGTATAATTTCAGAACCGACAGAGAAAACCGTTATGCTTTAGGCTATAAAATTAAACCTGTTTACAACGATGACGAAACGGAAATTACAGGTTGGAAAGGAAGCATGACGAGACAAAATAAAGGCGGAGATTTCAATAATGACAATGCCCGTCTTGAAAGACAGAAAGTTCAGAATTACGCGTTACGCGGAGAGCACGTTTTAGGTTCAAAAATAGATTTGGACTGGTCGATGAACTACGCCATGGCAAGCGAGAAAAAACCGCATCAGCGTTATATTGAATTTGAAAGCGACGGTTTGAAATTTAACACTGATTTCAGCGATTCTTACAGACCGATGATCTCAACAATTGGAGCGGAAAATCTCGGAAATTATTCGTTAAGTGATCTTTCTGATGCAAACGATTTCACCCAGGAAAAAGAATTTGGAGCTAAAGTGAATTTGCGTTTTCCTTTTTCCGTGATTCAGGATCAGAAAGGGAGAATTCGTGTGGGAGGAAGACTTCGTTTAAAGAACAAAGAAAGGGTAAATGATTATTATGCTTTTGAGCCAATCAATGATATGGGAAGCTTACTTTCTGTACCGACCGTTAATTTAAACGGAAACAATTTTCAGGCAGGAAATTATGTTCCGGGAACTTTTGTAAACCCTTCTTATATGGGAGGTTTGGATTTATTTAATCCTGGTTTATTCAATGGCGAATCAAAACCTGAAGAATTCCTTTCCAGCAATTACAGCGCAAAGGAAAATATCTACGCAGGATACATCCGATGGGATCAGGATTTTAATGATCAATTATCCATGATTGTGGGAGCACGTATTGAAACCACAAAAATTGATTATACCGGAAATTATGTGATGGACGAAGAAGATTTGGTAGGAAAAATCTCCAATACAAATACCTATACCAATGTACTTCCTAACCTGTCTTTCAAATATGTTCCAATGCAGGATTTAGTGCTTCGCGCTGCTTTTACAACGGCTTTGGCAAGACCTAACTACTACTCATTGGTTCCTTATTTAAATGTTATTTCAGGGGATGAAACCATTGCAGCCGGAAACCCGAACCTGAAAGCGACCTACGCTTATAACTTTGATTTTATGGCGGAGAAATATTTCAAATCAGTCGGCATTCTTTCGGGAGGTCTTTTCTATAAAAATTTGAACAATTTCATCTATACTTATACGAAAAGAAACTATTCTGCAAACGATTTTGCGAATGATTTTGCAGGGCAGTCCAACCCTATTCCTGCCGGGCAGAACAACTGGAGATTTACCCAGCAGAGAAATGGAGACAATGTTGATATTTATGGATTTGAAGTCGCATTACAAAGACAGTTAGACTTTATTCCCGGAGCATTTTGGAAAGGTTTGGGAGTATATGTAAATTATACCTACACAAAATCTAAAGCCAAAGGAATTACCAACGAAGATGGTGATGAAAGAACAGACGTTGGACTTCCGGGTGCTGCTCCCCACATGTTCAACGGGTCGCTTTCATGGGAAAACAAACGTTTTTCAGCAAGAGTTTCTATGAACTATGCGTCTCATTATATCGATGAATTGGGCGGAAATGCTTTTGAGGACCGTTATTATGACAAACAGATTTTCCTTGACGCCAATGCCTCTTATAAAATCACAAGTAAGCTACGGATATTTGCCGAAGCCAATAATTTAACCAATCAGCCGTTAAGATATTACCAGGGAGTCCAAAGCAGAACCGCACAGGCAGAATATTACAGACCAAGATTTACAATGGGGGTAAAATTTGATTTTTAATAAAATCAAATTTAAATCAGTGTAAAATATCAGGTCTTAATTAGAAAAATTTAAATGAAAAGAGTCAATTATATTATCGCGCTATCCGTATTACCGTTTGTCTTAAGCTGTACCGGACAAAGCCAGTTAGGAAAAAAATTAAAACCAAGTGTAATCACTGAAACAGTGGTTCATGATACGGATGATCCCGCGATCTGGATCAATCCTCAGGATGCATCAAAAAGCATCATCATTGGCACAGACAAAGATACCGACGGTGGTTTGTACGCTTTTGATCTGGACGGAAAGATCATCAATAAAGTAGTCGGATTAAAACGTCCGAACAATGTGGATCTTGAATACGGATTTACTTTAAATGGAAACAGAATCGATGTTGCTGCCGTTACCGAACGGGAAACCAATAAAGTGAAATTATATTCTCTTCCTGATTTAAAAGAAGTGGGAGAATTCTCTGTTTTTGACGGAGAAACTGAACGCGGACCGATGGGAATTTCAATCTACAAAAATCCTCAGACTGAAGAAATTTTTGTGATTGCCGGAAGAAAATCGGGACCAAGTGACGGCTATCTTTGGCAATATAAATTAGTTGAAAAAGGCGGAAAGATTACAGGTGAAGTTGTAAGAAAATTCGGAAAATACAGCGGCTTAAAGGAAATTGAAAGTATTGCTGTTGATGATGAAATGGGTTATATCTATTATTCCGATGAGCAGTTTGGCGTTCACCAATATTACGCTGATCCGGCAAAAGGAAATGAAGAATTAGCCGTTTTTGGAAAAGGAGATTTTAAATCTGATGTAGAAGGAATTTCCATCTACCCTACTTCATCGAATACGGGTTATATTCTGGTTTCCAATCAGCAGAAAGATACTTTTAATGTCTATTTAAGAGAAAATCCGTCGAAAGGGATTATTGCCGAGATACCTGTCTCCACAAAAGAAAGTGATGGTTCAGAGGTAACCCATGTGAATTTAGGTCCAAAATATCCGAAAGGCATCTTCGTAGCGATGAGCAACGGGCGAGTTTTTCATATCTATGACTGGAGAAATGTAGAAGAAAAAATTAAAGCCAATATGAAGTAGTTTAAAAATAATATTCGTACTAACAAATTTCAAAAACCATTGCCATCGCACTGATTGGTAGTGGTTTTTTATTTTGAAACAATCTAAATTGACACATTTTCATTAAATTTCATTTTTCATTAAATCACACTCAAAAGGAGAACGGTTATTATGCTAAACTCTATTAAATTATATTAACTTTTACTAATAAATTCAAATTCTACTATTTAATCATTATATTTACGCACTTATTCAGGCCTCTAACATTTAAAATACTGAATATCAAAGTATAAATGACAAGCAAGATTATCGGAGTGGGAAACTATATCCCTTCAGAAACGATTACTAATTTATTTTTCGATAACCACCTATTTTTAAGTCAGGATGGTAGCGCTCTAAAGGAGAACAATGCAACCATAACCTCAAAACTCAAAAAAATCACAGGAATTGAAGAAAGGCGGTATGCGAGTGCCGATCAGGTAACTTCTGACTTGGGATTAATAGCCGCTCAAAAGGCCATCGAAGATTCAGGAATAGATCCGGAAACGCTTGATTATATTATATTTGCTCATAATTTTGGTGATGTAAAATTCGGAACTGTGCAATCGGATGCCGTGCCTTGTCTTGCGGCGCGAGTGAAACATTTACTTCAGATAAAAAATAATTTCTGTGTTGCCTATGATGTTCTGTTCGGTTGTCCGGGCTGGATTGAAGGTGTGATTCAAGCCAATGCTTTTATCAGATCAGGTATTGCTAAAAAATGTTTGGTAATCGGTGCGGAAACACTTTCCCGAGTAGTTGATATTCACGACAGAGACAGTATGATCTATGCCGATGGCGCAGGAGCTGTGGTTTTAGAAACAAGTAGCGATGAATCGGGGCTAAAATCTCATCTTTCGGCTTCCTTTACTTTCAAAGAAAAAGATTATTTATACTTTGGAAAATCATATAATAATGATGCTTGCCAGGATACCAAATACATTAAAATGGATGGCAGAAAGATCTATGAATTTGCCTTGGTAAAGGTTCCGGATGCGATGAAACAATGTCTTGATAAAAGCGGATATTCTATCGATCAGCTGAACAAAATTATTATTCATCAGGCTAATGAAAAGATGGATGAAGCAATTGTTGAAAGATTTTACCAACTTTACGACAAGCAAGTTCCGGAAAATGTAATGCCGATGGTTATTGAAAAGCTAGGAAACAGCAGTGTAGCAACTATTCCTTCTTTATTATCGATGATTCTGAAGGATGAATTAGACCTTCATCAAATAGAAAAAGGAGATATTGTACTTTTTGCTTCAGTGGGGGCGGGAATGAATATTAATGCTATTGTTTATAAATTTTAATTAAATAAGTCAAATTTAGATTAGCTTAAAATCAACATTATAATTCTCCGAAAATCAGTTGATAAAGATTTGAAATCATCAGAAATCAGGAAAAAAGTTGTGACAAAAATCAAATTGTCATAGCTTTGTTTCTCTCTAATTTATTTCAATGAAAAATTTCAGTCTGATTATCGGAAGCTGTGCGCTGGCTTTAATGACATCTTGTAAAACAGCATCACCAGAAACTTCAGCTCAACATACGCCTTACGAAAATCTTAATCGTGACGGGAAAATATATGCCGCTTTTTATCAGCAGAGGGCTGCCGAATATGAAGCCCTTTGTCTGCAGGCTTATAATATTGCAAAATTGCGTCTGGATGAGGCTTTAGCACAAAAATCGGATAAACCTTTAGCCATTGTTTCAGATATTGATGAGACTTTTCTTGATAATTCCTATTATGCTGTTGAAAGAGCAAAAATGGGTAAAAGTTATGACCAAAAAACTTGGGAAGAATGGACTGCGAAAGGTGCAGCCACTCCGTTGACCGGTTCTCAGGAGTTTTACCAATATGCGGCCAGCAAAGGTGTTCAGGTATATTATGTAACCAACCGTACAGAAAATGAACGTACCGGAACTTTAAAGAATCTGAAAAAATACAATTTCCCACTTCAGAATGAAAACAATCTAATTGTACGTTCTAAAGAAAGCAGTAAAGAAAGCAGACGAAATGATATTGCTAAAAATTATAATATCGTTTTACTTTTAGGCGATAACCTTGCAGATTTCTCGAATATTTTTGATAAGAAAACAGAAGCAGAAAGATCATCGGCTGTAAAAAATTCAGCTAATGATTTCGGAAAAAAATTCATCATTATTCCAAATGTAGGATATGGTGACTGGGAATCTTCTTTTTATAATTACAAATACGATTATACCGATCAGCAAAAGGACTCAATGATGTATGATGCTGTGAAATCTAATCCTTAATCCTTAAAAGTAAAAAGGCAAAAGTAATAAGAGCCAAGTAGCTGGAGGGAATATTGCAAAATATTTTTATTTGACAGAAAGATGATAGACGGATAGATTATAGACAAAATATGTATGGTCTATTATCTATCCGTCTATCATCTATCCGTCTATTGTCTATCCGTCTATTATCTATCCGTCTATTGTCTAAAAGTCTTACATATTCCTATTTCTTCGAAGTCTTCACTTTCAAAAACATATACGCCAAACCTAACCCAAGTCCTGCTAACATGGCAATCTTTGTATTTTTAGAAGGAACGGGCAAAATGGTCTCTCCATAAATTCGGTGAGGTTCTGAAGAAGGCTCCAACACATTTCCTGAATCCGGTGGTGCATTTTTCACTTTCATCATCAGTCGCATTCCCGCGGATGCTGTATTGATAATCGGTTTTGGAAATAATCCGTATATATTTTTAAGCATCAGTGACGTAAAATCCGGAAACAGATCTTTTCTTGGATTTTTCGCCAGTTCCACAATTTTCGCAGCGGTATCTCTTGGATCTGCTGCAAATGGAGGAATTTTAAAATCTAATCCAGAAAATTTCGCTGAGTGCATATTTCCTGTGGAACGTTGAATCTGTGGATACAAATTACAGATATGAATATTTTTAAAATCTGAAATTTCACCATGAAGACACTCCATCATCCCGCGGATTCCAAATTTTGTAGCCGAATAAACTGCACTGTAGGGAGCAGGCATAAATCCGCCAATAGAAACATTATTGATCAGAATTCCGTCTTCTTGCTTTTTGAAAATCGGCAATACGCTATAGGCTCCGTGCATATACCCAAAAAGATTGGTTTTGATCACCTGCTCATTGATGTCCATGGGTATTTCTTCAAATCTCCCGCTCGACATTACGCCTGCATTATTCACCCAGATGTCTATTCTTCCGTTAAATTGCAAAGCTTTATTCGCCAGATTCTGAACATCGGAAGCAATAGAAACATCAGTCGGAATTCCTTTCGCGCCCACTCCTAAGCCTCTGCATAAGGCAACGGTCTCGTCAAGTGCTTCCTGCCCTCTTGCGGCAATAATAATATTACAACCTTCCAATGCAAAGGCTTCAGCAGTAGCACGTCCTACTCCACTGGTTCCTCCTGTTATCACGACGGTTTTTCCTATAAGACTTTCTCTAAAAGCTTCTTTTGATTTCATATTATACTAATTTTGGTGATTGTGTATGTAAAATCAACCTATTATCATGCCATAAAATTTTAACTAAAAACAATTTGACATTATTTGTATTTTTGTCAAATATTTTATAATTTTGCATTCAAATTATAATAAATGTCATCCGGCACAGAACAAGATCAGCTTTCAACACAAATTCTGAAAACAGCTTCAGCGCTGTATCTGAAGTTTGGAATGAAAAAAGTGACCATGGATGATATTTCCAAAGCCATCGGCAAAAGCAGAACTTCCATTTATTACTATTTCAAAAACCGCGAAGAAGTTTTTCAGGCTGTTTTGGATAATTTAGTGAAAGAAGTGATTTCTGAAATTGATTTTAATATGAATAAAAAGCAGACTTTTGAAGAGAAAGTTCAGGCTTTTTGTATGACTAAAATTAAAACCTCTGAGGAAAGAACCTCATTTTTCATCGCAATTGAAGCAGGAATGAATGCGGAAGAAAAATCGCGACACACGGAAGTTATCAGAGAAGTTCATCAACGACTGATGACGGCGGAAGGAAATCTTTTGTTCAAAGCATTTTCAGAAAGTATCAATACTCAAAATATTCCGGAGGTTTCAATGAAAGAACAGGAAACTATTATTTTTATTTTATTGAGCAGCATCCGCGGAATAAGGCGTGAAATGGGTTTGAAAAATAATTTTGAAAATCTGCAGGATACCGTAAATACTTTAACTTCAATGGTTATTAAACATATTAGTTAAAAAAATTTAATTAAAATTTGACACTTTTACATTATTTGTCAAATCATCTTTTTATTATGAGCAAAATTTCTAATATCAGTACATTTCAGGCATTTAGAAGTACAAATTATACCCTTTACTTTTTCGGACGTTCCGTTTCCCAGTTTGGAACCTGGATGCAACGAACTGCTGTGGTTTGGGTGATTTACAGCATGACCCATTCTGCGTTTATGTTGGGATTGACTATTTTTGCAGAACAGTTTCCATCGTTTATATTTTCTGCATTCGGAGGTGTTGCAGCCGACCGTTACAATCGTTACAAAATTGTTCAGATCACTCAGATCTTATCATTAATTCAGGCTTCAATATTGGCTTTTTTAGTGATGACAGGCCATCAGAATATCTGGAGCTTTTTAATCTTAAGTGTTTTCCTCGGAATTATTAATGCTTATGATGTTCCTGCCCGCCAATCGATGATCAATGAAGTCGTCGAAGATGATGACGATTTACAAAGTGCTCTTTCCCTCAGCGCTGCGATGGCAAGTCTTGCAAAATTATTAGGTCCTGCTCTTTCGGGAATTATTTTACAGAAATTCGGAGCCGGAACCTGCTTCCTGATCAATGCAGGAAGCTTTGCCGCTGTTATGGCTTCTATTTATTTTATGAAAATTAAAACCATTCCTAAAAAATCAATAAAAAAAGGAACTTTTACCGAATTGGCAGAAGGTTTTAAATATATTAAGCAGCAACCCTCTATTATGTGGGTGATTGTGATGCTGTGTATTACCGGACTTTTCATTTTACCTTATGACACGCTGATTCCCGTGTATGCAAAGGAAATTTTTAATGGAGATGCCCAGACTTTCGGTTATATTTCGAGCTTTATCGGAGCCGGAGCTGTATTGGCAACAGTGATTTTAGCTTCATTAAAAAAAGGAACTTCCATGAGAAATATTCTGATTCTGAGCTCGATTATCCTCAGCATTGGACTGATTTGTTTTTCTTACACTACCAATTTTTATGTTTCCATGTTTTTCGCAGCAGTTACAGGGTTCGGGGCAGTAGCACAGTTTACAACCTGTAATATTATCGTACAATCTGAGGTGATTCCTGAAATGCGTTCGCGTGCCATCAGCATCCTGCTTACCGCGATATTTGGTATGCTTCCATTGGGAAGTTTGCTGACAGGTTTTGTTTCTGAAAGAATCGGAGCACAAAAAACATTGTTAATTGAAGGAATTTTCGGAATTTTAATTGCCTTGTTTTTCAGGAATTTATTATTTAAAAAAGCAAAAGCAAAACCTGTAGATCAGGGATTATTAGATCAATCCGAAGAAGAATTTATCAATAAAATATAATCTAAAAAATAGAACTATGAACAAAGCATTGCTGGTAATGGATATGCAGTTATCTATCTTAAACCGCGTAGAAGATTCTTCAAACCTTGTAAACAATGTAGCAAAAGCTATTAAAAAAGCCCGCGAAGAAGGTATTCCGGTTATTTTTGTGGTGTTGGGATTCAGAAACCGAATTCCTGAAGTGAATGAGAATAATAAGATTTTCTCAGAATTCAAAAAACATTTGGCAAATGTTGATATGAGCGACTGGTCTACGATTCATCCCGATTTAAAGGTGGAAAAAGATGATATTATCGTTACCAAACGCCGTGTGAGCGCTTTCAGCGGAAGCGATCTTGAAGTTGTTCTTCGAGGCATGAATATTCAGCATTTGGTTTTAACCGGTATCGCAACAAGTGGGATTGTGCTCTCAACCGTGAGAGAAGCGGCAGACAAAGATTTTGAATTAACTGTAATCTCTGATTGTTGCACTGATAGCGATTCGGAAGTTCATCAGGTTTTAATGGAAAAAGTTTTCCCGAAACAGGCGGAAGTTATTTCACTGAACGAATGGTAATATAAATAGATTATGGTTTTCCGTAAGGTGCAAACAAATGGTTTAAATATTTTTGATTGTAATACAAAATTTTAATTTATGAATACAATTGAAGCAATCAAAACAGGCCCCAAACCAAAGAAAAAAGATGGAACACCTGATGAAAGGTCAAGAGTAAATCCAGAAACTCGACCTAAGCATCCAAAATTAAAACCTCATGTTCATAAGCCTGGAGATTAATTGAAAATGAGTTTCGGGCAAATCTTCGGTTTGCCCGAAACCTCTATAAATACCAATCTTTATATCTTTTTAGAGCTTCCAGAAAATAATAATCTGCATAAATCAGCGGAACATCAATCTCTGAATTTAATGGCAATCCTCCTGTGCTGTGCATCAATAAAAATCCACCATTTTCATTCAGTTTTGCCTGATATTTTTCACCGGATAAACTCACAATAATTTGCTTTGCGGTATCAATATAATGTTGCTTTTCTTCTCCATTTGAATATTGCCCAAGCTCAAGCAACGCAGAAGCAATAATTGCTGCTGCTGAAGCATCTCTCGGAACATTCGGAATTTTAGGATCATCAAAATCCCAGTACGGAATCTTATCTTCAGGCATCGAAGGATGATTAAGAATAAATTTCGCTATATTCTGAGCCTGCATTACATATTTTTTATCTTTCGTCAACCGATACATCATGGTGTAGCCATATAAAGCCCAACCCTGTCCGCGCGCCCAAGCCGAAGAATCGGCATATCCCTGAAATGTTTTTTTGTTTAAAACATCTCCCGTATTCACATCGTAATCAATGACATGATACGAACTGAAATCCCGACGGAAATGATTTTTAATCGTTGTATTGGCATGTGTAACGGCCACCTCTTCCAGCTTTTTAGAGCCTCCATTTTGGGACGCCCACATCAGCATTTCAAGATTCATCATGTTATCGATAATCACAGGGCCTTTGAAATCAGCCATTTTATCCCACGATAAAATCGCTTGCATATTCGGGCGAAATCTTGTTGAAAGGGACTCGGCAGAGGTAAGAATAATATTTTTATATTCAGGATTTTTTGTAATTCTATACGCATTTCCGAAGCTGCAGAACATCATAAAGCCTAAATCATGATCGCGGGTAAATGTTTTATTAGGCTCAATCATTTTTAGCCTTTTTTCCGCTTCTTTTCGGATTTCCGGATCTTTCGTCTGCTCGTAGATCATCCAAAGTGAGCCCGGATAAAATCCTGAACACCACCACGAAATATCTTTAGTAATCAGCTTTCCGTCTTTAAAAGACTGAGGCATCTTATCTTCGGGAACGGTTTTCATTAAATATTTATACTGCTTATCAGCCCATTCAAATTCACTTTGAATAAGCTTTGACATCTCTTTTTTAGTTTGAGCAAAAAAGGAAATACTTAATACAGAGAATGTTGCAATTGTAATTTTTCGTAAGATCATTTTATAAAGATTCATGTACAATTTACTTATTTTTTATAATTAAGATGAAATTCTTTCCTTTTCGAAATTAACAAACCGAGAACTAACAATTTTGTAAGTCCTTTCATCAGAATATTTCGCTTTTTACCTTTGATAAAAATTTAAATATAAAAATGGAATTATCAGACAATATTACCGCCTTTCACCATGTATCCATCAAAGCTCAGAATTTTGAAGAAACGATTGGTTTTTACATAAAATTAGGATTTGAAGTTGTTCATGGCTGGTCGCTACCGGAATTTAATCTTGAAAAATGTGCTATGCTTCATCATCAAAAAATCAATTATTATTTGGAAATATGTGATAAAAATGCAGAAATGCCAACACAGGGAAGAAGGCGGCTGGAAAATGAAGAATATACTGAAAATGCTTTACTTCACATCTGTTTTATGGTGAAAGATGCCGAATCTGCAAGAACAAAAGCGCTGGAATACGGAGCAAAAGATCTTAGCGAAGGTGTATTTCAATTGGATCTGATCAATAAAAACAAATCAGTAAATGTAAAAAACAGTTTGGTCTACAGCCCGAATGGCGAAGTGATTGAATTTTTAGAAAATGTGAATTTTGGCTAAAATTTTACTTCTGAAAATCTGATAATGAAGACAAAACAAGTTGTAATTTTCTCCCTTTTTCCGTGAGTGAATAAATGGAAGAGGTTTTATCTTTCTCTTTGGAAATCAATTCATCCTGAATCATTTCATTCAGCTGTTTAGAAAGTGTTCTGTCACTAATTTCCGGTAAAAGAACTTTAAATTCAGAATAATTGATATTTTCATCAAGCAATTTAAATAAAATCGAAAGTTTCCAGCGACCGCTGATCATCATTAACGTTTTAGAAGCATTGCAAAAATTTTGCAGTGCTTTTTCATTCATCGAATTGGTAGAATTTTCTTTTCGCATAAACTACAACAAAATTAATTATTTCACTGGAAAATAGAGAATTCATTAAAATTTAATTTCAAATAAAATGAAGTTTTGCTCTTTTTTATATCTTTGAAAAACAAACTATATAAAAACCATTTGAACTGAAATCAATATGAAAAATATCTATATATTACTCGTTATATTTTCAATTTTCACTTCTTGTCATCGTGATTACGATAAAAATGTAGATACAGATACTTTACCTGCCGCAACGCAGACCGGAGCGAGAACCGGAGGTGCTATTATTGACGGAAAAGTATGGGTTGCTACAAAAAACTACACCAATGACGGTCCTGGAATTCACACCTATTGTGAGAAAATTAAAGATAGAACTTATATAAGAATTTATTTAAAAGGAATTAAGGATAACAATAGCATATACATCAATTATCAGGTTGATCATTTTGAATTAAATAAAACATACACCATCACTCCCAATAATGGAGAAAGCGATAATACCATTTATTTTTCGCGAAGTTTTGATGATATTTTTTATAATAACAAATACGATTGTAAACTTAAAATCACCCGTCTTGATCTTGAAAACCAAATAGTTTCCGGAACATTTGAATTAAAACTAAACCGTTATGCAGGTGAAGAAATCATAAATATCGTTGAAGGCAGATTCGACAAAAAATTTTAACCGTATTTTACGGGTGTTTATATGGTAAATTCCAGATCAGATCGGCAGCGAAGTAATGAACCCCACCCTTTTTGATGCTTTTTAAAAACAGAACCTATTGAAAACTACTGAGGCAATTGCGGCGGCGTTATTCTTTGAGTTTTTGTAGATAAAGTACCTAAAAAAGCTTCTAACTGGGCAACTTCTTCGTCTGTAAGTTCCAACAACCTCAGCATTTGCGATTTTTCAGAATGTAAAGTTACACCTTCATAAACCGTTGAGCGTTTTTTAGGAGGCTCGGGATTTCCTTTGCTGTAAAATTGAATAACATCTACCATCGTCATAAATGCTCCGTTATGCATCCAAGGACCGGTTCTGGTAATTTCACGAAGCGAAGTTACTCTGAATTTTCCGGCATCTTCAGGGTTTTTGGTTACTAAATATCTTCCCAGATCTTCCTGTTTCGATCCTAATAAAGAAGTTCCTGTATTTTCAAAACGATTATTGGAAAAATATCCTGAATTATGACAATTGATACATTGCGCTTTGGTTCTGAACAAATGAAGTCCCATCAATTCATTATCGGTAAAAGCATCTTCTTTCCCATCAATAAACTGATCAAATTTACTTGGCGGACTTTTAATGGTACGTTCAAAAGTGGCAATGGCTTTGGCGATTTTATCTTTAGTGACCATTTTATCACCAAAAGCTTTTTCAAATAAAGCTTCATATCCTTTGATCTTGGCAATTTTTCCGGCAGCAATATCAATATGTTCGCTCATTTCTTTTTTATCCTGAATCGGCATCTGAGACTGATCTTCCAGAGAAGCAGCACGGCCATCCCAGAATAATGTTGCTGCATAGGCAACATTGAGGATACTCATCGCATTTCTGCTTCCTAACTGCCTGTCGTGACCGAAAGAAAATGTTCTGTTGTCACACCAGCCCAATTCAGGATCATGGCATGAAGCGCACGCAATCTGATTAGAACCTGAAAGTCGTGGATCATAAAAAAGTGTTTTACCCAAAAGAGCTTTTTCCGCAGAATACGGATTGTCTTGCGGATATTGAACTTCCGGCAAATGTCCAATTTCTGAAAAATGAGGAACAGCCTCAGGATCAAGCAATGCTTTTGGCCAGTTGGAAGAATCTCCTGAAGAATAGAGTTTTCTCAGTTTTGCCATAAACGAGGCTTTTTCGTTGATCTCTTTATTTACTTTATTGCTCAGGCAATTGTTTAAAAGAGAAACGGTTAAAAATAAAACGACTATCCAGCTTATGACATTCTTCATTGATCCTTAAAATTTTGGCAAAAATAGGTATTCTTAAATTATTTTTATTGATTCAGACAAAAGTGATTCAATTAAAAATATAAATAGTCGCTCCTTAAAAAGCTGTTTTTTGACTTTGAAAATTATATTTGCCTAAAAAGATTCGGAGAACAAGTTCGAGCCAAAGAAGAATTTGTTGTTTGATTTGATTCAATCTCATCTTCAAATTGTATCCAATCCCTGCTAATAATGCATTATTAATATCTCCAGCCACTCCTTTCAGGAAGTTTAATCCTAAGGAGTGGTTTCTTTTTAAATGAGAGATACAAGGTTCTATGGCTGCTCTTGCCCGGAATCTTAATCTGGCTACTTGTTGCCCATATTTTGTTTTTTCTTTTTTTGCGGGAAGCAAAATTGCTGTTCCTTCCACTTCTTTGATTCCTTTAAATCCTCTGTCTGTAGTGGCTTTCGTAGGTCTTGTTCCGCCAACGGATTTTCTTACCCTCTCACTCTGTGCCAATGATTCTTCAAGAGTTTTACTATCGTGAGGATTGCCAGAAAATCTCTTTACCGAGCTGATGATCCCTGTTTTCCGACCTCTTACTACTGCTACTTTTGTCCCAAACTCGTATGCTTTTCCCGATTTTCCTTTCGCAATACACGCAACTTGTGGCTCGTGAAGACTGTAAATTTTATCTTTCGTGGTACGTTCTTGGGTGAGTGCTTTAAGGTAAATTTTAAAAACGTCTTCGTAGCCTTTCAAAACATCTTTAGGAAGTTTTCTTTCCAATTCCCGAAGAACTCTTTTACCAATCGTCCTGAGCTTTTTCCTCGCCATTTTTGCCTTCTTCTGTCTTCTGGGATGATGTCCAAAAAAAGCGTCCCGCAATAATTGTTTGCTCACTCTTCTGTAGCTTTGTCTTTGTACAACGCTCTCTTTTTCTGCTATTTTTCTACAATTGTCGATTACTTTTTTTGCTAATTTGGCATCGGTAGGAAAGGTAATGTTCTTCTCCTGAACCGTCGTATCTACCTGAACTTCATCTTCTGTTTTGGCTTTGGGATGGAGAGAAACGCTTTGTCCCAAAAGAAATTCCAAACCCTTATCTCCAATTCTTTTTCTGAAGTGTACAAAATTGCTCGGATCGAAAGGCTGCTCTGTCTGGAAAAAGGTTTCTCCGGTAAAATATTGCCAATACGCATTCTCAATCCATCTCTCTATTACACTTTCATCACTTTCTTTAAACATTTCCTTGAGCAAAAGCATTCCTGCTATTTTACGGATAGCAATAGAAGGTCTTCCGTTTTCTGAAAATAATTTCTCAAACTCTGACTCCATTTTATCCCAGGAAATCTCCCCAGCTAATTTTACCACCGGATGCTCCATATTAATAAGCTCCGTAAGCCTGGTCTTGAATAAATTCTGCTGTAAATCCTCTCTTATTTTGCCTAACATTTTGCCACTTTTTATATCCTAAAAATACAATTTATTGCAATTTTTTACAACGATTTTTTACGAAATATAAGTGCATAAAAACTGATAATCAAAATATTACTTGGTTTTTAAGGAATGACTAAATAAGATTAATGCTGGTGCAATTTTTGGTGTTCTTTCGCCGCTTCATTTCTCATTCTTATAATTTCAGGATTTAATTCAAAAGATTTATTCAGTATTTCTTCATTAGACAATTTAGTAATCATATTATAATCTTGTTTAAAATCAGTTACTAAAATATTTTTGATTCTATTAATTTCAGCTTTTTTAAACTCAGATTCTTCATCATTACTTTTAAAATGTCTAAACATCAAATAAGGATGTTTATATTCATACTTAATGTTTAAGTTTTTTAAATCTCTGTCACTTCTATGTAAATAATAACCAAGCCTTTTCCAAGAAAATGTTATTTGTTGTTTAGCAATTCTTGTGGCATCCCAATCATTTAATTCATACATTAAAACTACTCCCAATGAGTCTGAATAATTTTTTATTCTTTCTTCTATATAATGATTTTCCTTCAGAGATTTGTTGAAGGAATTATTATCTATTAAAATCTTGAAATCTTTATTTAAATATTTAAAAGAATATGCTAAATAATCAATTTGTATTAAACTATCAACTTTTATTTGTTTGTTTTCCTTTACTACAGATGAGATAATAGAGTCTGTAAATACATCATTATTTTCTTTTTGTGTAAAAATCTCTTTTTTCTGTGAACATGCTGATAATAAAATTACCCCTAAAACTGTTAGGGATAATTTCATTTTTTTATAATTAAACATCAGGTAATGTTTCTTCTTTATGCGTTTCTAATGTACAATCACTTAATGCATATGCTACACATAGTAATCTGTATCCTAATTGTAACTGTCCATCTGATAAGAAATTATTTAAGGTATTATCAACATCACCTTCTACAAGCTTTGCTACGCAAGAACTACTAGACCCAGCTCTGTCACAAATTGGTAAATCAATTCCTGAAATATTTGCCTGATCATAAATATAAGTACTTTCATCACAATCAATCGTGTGATCACCATCAGGCATAATTAGCTTAACCTTGAAGACATAAGGAGTTAATTTACTTTGGGTTTTCTTGATTTTGGTATCAGCGATAAATGATTTTCTTTTTATTATTTCGTTATAGAAATTCTCAGCACTTCCGTACTTTACAATAAGTTTGTTTCTTTGATTTTGTGAGAAAGGTTTTTTCATTTTTAAAAGTTGTTCAACTTTTTCAAAATCATTTTCCTGAGCAATGTTCTCATTATTGCTGCAACTGTTAAAAACTGTAAGGGCAGATAATAGCCCAATAGTCCAAAACTTTTTCATATTTTATTATTTTTTGTTATTAGTTTGCCATATTTAGCAAATATTTTATTATTCACAAATATTAGAAATAAATATAATTTATCAAAACTTCATTTAAAAAAAAATTTAATAAATAATAAAAATTAGCTTTCAGGACTATATAGAAACGATTGGCAAAGAATGACATGACAAATATCACTTCTATTAATTTCAATCATTTTTTATAATAAGAAATAATTGGAATGATATGAATTAAACTTCTAATTCTTTCAAACAACTTACATCCACAAAATACTATCTACTTTTGGAGAATTAATAATAGTCTACCGAACTGACATTCACATAAAAGCTTTAGTTTCTCAGCCTCGCTTGATTTCTACACTACCGATAGATTACTTAGTTCTTTTTAATGTGCAACCTGTTCTTTAATCCGTTCAGGATAAATTTAAAATAAAAAAACCTCCTGAAACAAAAGCATCAGAAGGTTTACATTAAAATATATTAATACTCTGCTAATATCCTGGGTTTTGCTGCATGTTGCTGTTTATATTCAGTGATTTATAAGGAATCGGAGCCACAAATTTATTGCTTGGATAAGTCGGATTGCAATTATTGGAAATACATCCGTTGTTTCTTATAATATTTTTATGATTTCTCATTAAATCAAAGAAGTATTGATTTTCAAAGACAAATTCTTTTCTTTTTTCTTCCAGTAAAACATCAATCGAAATTGAATTTAAAGCTGCTAATCCTGCACGATTTCTAACAGTATTGATATCTGCTAAAGCCTGAGAAGTATTTCCTAGATGTAAAGCAGCCTCTGCACGGATGAAATAAAGTAAACTTAATCGATACACCAGATTACTCGTAGTTCCTGTATATTTTTTTGTAAAGTTGTAAGGAACCATTGTGGTACCCGTCTTTATACTTTTAGCTTCAAAAAGATTTTTTCTGAGATCATCGGAAGTGTATATAGTATAAATATCATCAGAAGCAACATAATTGGCATAAGTTGTTAAACCAATATTGTAGAGACTTTGAAGAGGAGATGCATTCACTGTTTTTCCAATTTCCCAAATTCTTTCCGATGTAGCCCAATTGGACACAAGTTCATTTTTAGGAGTCAAGCTTATTCCTGAATTTTTAATAATATCATTACTGTAATCATAAGCTTTCTGCCAGTCGTTTTTCCATAATGCAATTTCAGCAGCAATTGTTTTTACAGCAGTAGGATTAATGAAGTTTACGGTCTCTCCCGAAGTAATTGCTTGGTCAGGCTGAACAAAAGCCAATGCCTTATTTATGTCATCCTCCAGTAAGACAAAAGTCTCGGCGACTGTTTTTCTTGATGGATAATCTGTTCCTACTTTCAGAGGTGCAGTATTATAAACAATTCCTAAGTGAGAAGCGTCTGAAGTATAAGTATAATTCTGAGCATAATACTTATATAATTGAAAATGTGTAAAAGCTCGCAACGCTAATGCTTCAGCTTTTATCTCGTTAATTTCAACTGTTGTGGCATCCGGAAGATCATCTACATATTGAATAATGAGATTAATATTACTAATAACATCATAACAATTTCCATAAAATCCCGATAAATCACTATCCGAAGTATCATCATCAAACTGATAGATATTCTGAACATTTGCAGCGATAGATATTGACCCTGAAGATCTGGGAGAAAATTTTAAATTACCTCCTAAAAGATCTCCGTATGTATAATTAACTTCTGAAAAATAAGTAGCTCTTATCTCATAATACACTCCATTTAATGCTTGCAGCATTCCTTTTTTTGTAGAAAGCTGAGTATTGATAGAGATGGATTCCACTGGTTCATGTTCCAAAAAATCACTACAGGAAACAGCAGATAATAATACAAACGACAGGATGATTATTTTTTTCATTTTTTTAGTATTAAAAATTAGCTCTGAAACCAAAACTGAAAGTTCTCATTTCAGGATACAGATATCTGAACTCACGAATTCCATTTTTACCCGCTGGAGATTTTTCTTTATACCAGTACAAAACGTTGGTACAGTCTATAAAAATGCTTGCACTTTTAATAAAATTATTTTTTATTTTCCGCAATGGAAGCTGATAATTTAAATTGATATTCTGAAGTTTAATATAACTGTTATCATAAATATATTTACTTGAATTCGCAATGGTCGTCTTACTGGTAGGCTTCCTATTTTCAGCGATATCTCCTGGTGCTGTCCAATAATCCAGAGCATTTACACTCATATTTCTATTAATTAGATTATTGTACTTGTCAATAAGCTCTGATCCAACCAAAACATCTCCTCCCCATTCAAAATTGATGAGAAATGAAAGACTTACATTTTTATAGCTAATCCGATTGCTTAAACCACCGGTAAAATCCGGTTGAGAATTACCAATCACGGTATATTGTGAAGTATTGCTTGCGGTAAACTGTCCGGCATCTTTTATTTCACCATTTATCATATAGGTATCGAGACCATTGGCGGGATTTACTCCCAGCCATTGATATCCCCAAATAGCAGAAGTGGGCACCCCTACTTTCTGCCCTCTTGCTATTGCTGCTGAAGAATACTTCTCTTCAAGCCCGAAAAGGCTGGTGACTTTATTTTTTACACTTGCCAGGTTAAAACTTGTATTCCATGTGAAATTTTTCTTTTTAAACCAATTTCCACGTACAGAAAATTCGATCCCCTGATTATACATATCTGCTCCGTTTATTTCCGCAGTGCTATATCCTGTTTCTACGGGTACATCCCGGTTTACAATCATATCAGAAATGTTATTTCTGAAAACTTCCACGGTAAAGTCAATCTTGCTAAAAAGATTAAAATCTAAGCCAAGGTTCAATTTTTCATTTTTTTCCCAGCTCAATGTTCTGTTTGGTGGTGCAGAACCGTCTGTAGTAGCATATTCAGATTCATATATAAATCCATTATAACCTATATTATACAAACCTGAAGAACGGTAACTTCCTATTCTGGAGTTCCCCGTCATTCCCCAAGAAGTACGAAGTCGTAAGAAACTCAAAACAGAACTGTTTTTCAAAAAATTTTCATTGGAGATTACCCAGGAAGCACCAATTCCTCCATTAATAGAAGCATTTACATCCTTTCCGAATGCAGAACTTTCATCTCTTCTTATAGTAGCAGATAGGAAGTATTTTTTACTGAAATCATAATTCAACTGTGAAAAGAAACTTCTCCCGCTGTCTTCATTCGTCAAGGATCTGTAAGTAAAAGTACCAATGGTAGACTGGGGAAGTTGGAAGGTATCAAAATTCTCGAAATTAACCCCCATATTGATTTCTTTAAAATCTTTATTATGGCGAAGTTCCATTCCTATTAAAATATCGGCATGATGTTTTTCTAAAAAGTTTTTTTCGTAGTACAGATGTGTGCTCCAGTTCCATTTCTTACTGTCGGAAGTGCTTATTCTGCTCCTTCCGTAATTCTTACCCGTGATTCCGCTGGCGTTAAGTCCTGATTTCCAGTCTGTATTTTTTTTATCAGAAAGGTCTAATCCAAATAAACTGCTTACTTTCAGTCCCTTTGCTAATTCATAACTCACATTTAAACTGGAGATTAAAGAGTTATTCTTTACATTACTGATATTTTGTGTGGCTGCCGCTAACGGGTTGGGAGTTAGATTAAAATCAGTATCTGCAAAACTGCCGTCTGGATTATAAATCTCATTATCAGGCGCTAGAATAAAATTAAAATAAGTATTAGGCTGATCTTTAACAAAATTATTATAAGCCGCGTAGAGATTTATTTTAAGCTTTTTATAATCAAAAGCAATGCTTGCATCGATCCCTTTTTTCTCCAGCGAATTGAAAATTTTAGATTCATTATTTTTAGAATAGTCTAATCCTACACGATACGTAATGTATTTTCCGCCACCGCTGGTTGTAAAATTGGTTTTGTAAAAATCTCCGTTTCCATTCATGGCATCAAACCAATTGACGTCTACTCCATTCCATGGCTTTAAATCCTTTGATCCGTTATTTTTGGTATAGTCTGTATACAGCTTATAATATTGCTCTCCGCTGAGATACTTTATCTTATTAATACTTTGAGAAACCCCATACTGTGTGGTAAATGAATAAGTGGGTTTTCCCTTTTTTCCTTTTTTAGTGGTTATTAATATTACTCCGTTCGCAGATTCAGCACCATAAAGTGCTACTGCAGCTGCATCTTTAAGAATATTAATGCTTTCAATATTATCAGTATTAAATCTCGCCAGCGGATTGATATTCATCTCTGAATGCTGCCCGGTTCCGTCGAAAAAATTTTGGTCAAACGGATTATCTTCACGCATAATAACACCATCTACAATAATTAATGGCTGTGTAGAAGTTCCTATCATGCCTGAAATTGGAACTAAAGAACCAAGCCCTCTGATATTAATACTCACAGGCTTCCCCAACTCCGTATTATTCACAATCTGAACACCCGGCGCCTGCCCGGCAATCATTTTATCAATACTTTCATACGGTTGTGAAGTCTGGATATCTTTTTCTGTAAGGGTAACGATAGAACCAACAACTTCTTCTTTCAGTTTTTTAGTTCCATAAGATGAAGTTACAATCACTTCTTCAATCGATTGCACTTTTAACGAATCATTTTTTAAGTTTGATGAAGTTTGGGCATTGATGTAAATGGCACCACAAATCATCAAAATGCTTGCGACAGATTTATTCATTACAGCTGAATAAGATTAATTTAAAATAAAAGAATATTGATGATTTTCAGAACTAAAGCAGTTGTTAAAAGATTGACTTTTAAAAGTATAAAAAGAAATAAAATAATAATGTTGAAAAACCGTCCTCATGAAAACCTTAATTAGAATCAATAAAAATAATTGCAAATCTAGGTATTTTTATTGAATTAAAAAGTGTTAAAAATCATCTTTTGTTTCATAATGAAGCATAAAAAACCTTTAACCCAAAGGATTAAAGGCTGATATTATACAAAAATTAATTTTTAATAAGAATTATTCAGTCCGCCATCCAGAGGAATACTTGTTCCTGTATGATAAGCAGCATAATCCGAAGCTAAAAAAGTCACCAAATGTCCATACTCTTCTGTTTTTCCCAACCTTTTCATTGGAATTTTATTTTCCCTTCCTTTTTTTATTTCTTCAACAGACTTACTGGTTTGCTCAGCCTCGTGATCGATCAATTTTTTAATACGGTCTGTATCAAAAAATCCGGTCAGAATATTATTGACCGTTACATTATACTGTGCCACTTCATTCGCCAAAGTTTTTGCCCACGCCGCCGTCGCAGAACGGATAGAGTTTGATAAAACCAGATTAGGAATCGGCTCTTTTACCGACAGAGAAGAAACATTAATAATGCGGCCATGCTTTTGCTTAATCATATAAGGCAATGCCAAAGTGGTGGTTTCACAAACCACTTTAAAAACCAGATCAAAGGCCTTCTGATAATCATCCACAATTTTGTCTAAAGCAATCCCCGGCTCAGGGCCATTTGTATTATTCACCAGAATATCAATAGAATGATGCTGGAAAAACTGAGTAATTATCTTTCTATATTGCTCGAAATTACCAAAATCTGCCACCAGATAATGATGTTTCTGATGAGCATTTACGATGGGAAGTGAAGCAACAAAACTTTTCAGCTTTTCTTCATTGCGAGCCATCACCGTTACATGGGCACCGCTTCTGGCCAGTTCGGTGGCAATTCCCGCCCCGATTCCCTGTGTGGCAGCGCCTACCAAAGCTTTTTTTGAAGTCAGATCAATATTCATACGTCGTAATTTGAATTTAATGCATATAAAAGTAGTAAAAGATTTAAAATTTTTACTTACAAATTTTCTTTTTTAGGTTTTGTCTTGATGTATTTATTTGAGGTTTTTCTACACTTTCTCAACTCACTCTAGCCGGATTGTATTGTTATCATTAATTCATTTTTTGACATTAAAACATCAATTTTAATCTAATTTTTTTTACATTTATGCTCATGACTGAGTTATTTAAAATGTTTACCATCGATGTAGAAGAAGCTGCAAAAATCAGCCAAATGGAAAATGAACCTCATCATCATGATTTCGAAGAACTTCTTATCGGAAAATCCGGGTATCTGGAACATTTTATAGACTTCAAATCCCAATTGATAGAAGCCCCCTTTGTAAGCTTCATTGCGCAGGGGAAAACCCATCGCGTAAAACCACTTCCGAAAGACGGAAAATGCGATATCTGGGCTATCCGTTTTAAAAGGGAATTTATTGCAGAAACCGTTTTTCAGCTGTATTCTTCTTACCATGAAAAAGCCAATATCAGCCTGAAAACCGATGACTGTTTCGGGAGATTAGACAGTATCTGTAAAATTATGGAGCAGGAATATCTTCAGCCAAGCCCAGATCTCTCCATTATCCGTCAATTACTGAGCAGCCTTTTCACCATCATCGAGTCCGACCGGAAAAAACTGAGTCTCAATAATGATGAATCGACAAAAATTCAGAGTCTGACTTTCAGAAATTTTTTAAAACTCCTCGAAGAGCATTACAGAGAAGCTAAAGATGTTAACTTTTATGCAGAAAAACTATTCATGACGACCAGAAATCTAAATCTGATCTGTCAGGATATTTTTCATCAGAGTGTTTCAGAGATTATAGAAATCCGCAAACTTACAGAAGCTAAAAGTCTTTTAATCAGTACAGATAAAACAGTTGCTGAGATTGGCTACGAATTGGGTTTCAGAGAAAAAACCTATTTCACTCATGCTTTTAAGAAAAAAACAGGTTTCACTCCTACCGAGTACAAGAAAGAAATGGCCAAAATTATTTCTTAAAATCACAACTTTTCTTCCCAAAAGTGTTACCTCCTGCCAACTGAAATTGATGAAATTTGTATCATAATTTTAAACAGATCATAATCTGTCTCTAAAAATGTATGAAACGAAAAGATTTTTTAAAAGCGATGGCACTTTTACCTCTCGGAGCGGCAGCAATGAAGCTGAATACCCTCCACAGCTTAACAGATAACCTGGCGCCTACGGAACGAATGCCCGTTTTATTTCTGGGACACGGCAATCCGATGAATGCGCTGGAAGATAATACTTTCACCCAGGGATTTCAGGCAGTTGCCCAAAAACTTCCGAAACCAAGAGCAATATTATGTATTTCGGCACATTGGGAAACCAAAGGAACCTTTGTCACCGCTATGGAACATCCGGAAACCATTCACGATTTCGGAGGATTTCCTAAGGCTTTATTTGATGTGCAGTATCCTGCTCCCGGCAGCCCTGATCTGGCCTTTGAAACAAAAAAACTCATCTCATCTGTCGATATAGGTCTTACCGAAGAATGGGGCTTGGATCACGGATGCTGGACGGTTGTAAAATTCCTCTTTCCCAATGCCGACATTCCGATCATTGAAATGAGCATCGATTATACAAAAGGTCCGGAGTTTCATTATGCTTTAGGTAAAGAACTGGCCGCATTACGAAGAAAAGGCATCCTTATTATCGGAAGCGGAAATACCGTACACAACCTCAGAATGGCAGCATGGGACAAAATGATGACTCCCGGTTTTGGTTATGACTGGGCGATTGCCGCCAACGAAAAATTAAAGCAGCTGATTACGGACGGTGACCATAAATCTCTAATTCAGTATGATAAACTGGGAAAAGAGGTTCAGCTGTCTATACCTACTCCTGAGCATTATCTTCCTTTGCTTTATATTTTAGGGCTTCAGGAAAAAGATGAAAAAGTAACGATTTTCAATGATGAACTGGTGGCCGGTTCACTCAATATGATGTCCGTGAAAATTGATAAAGCATGATAAAAACAAAACATCAGTTTTTATCTGCTTCTTTAGTTACCTTATTATTATTTTTTTTCAGTTTTAAAATGACAACAACTTCCCCATCCCCCCATTTACAGTATTTGGTGAGAAAACCAAAAACATCTTCACTCAACCCACCGCTTATCATTCTTTTGCACGGTGTCGGAAGCAATGAAAAAAATATGTTTTCCTATACAGAATCTTTACCTGATGATTTTTTGATCGTTTCGGTAAGAGGTCCGATAACATTGAGGGAAAACAGTTATGCCTGGTTTCAGGTACAGTTTATCCCAGAAGGTTCTGTTATCAATGCGCAACAGGCAGAAAATTCACGAATAGAAATCATCCGATTTATTGATGATTTAAAGAAGGTAGAACAGTTTGATGAAAATAATGTCTATCTCGCTGGTTTCAGTCAGGGCGGAATTATGAGCTACAGCGTATCTCTGACCGCACCTGAAAAAATAAAAGGAATTGCTGTAATGAGTGGGCGACTTCTTCCTGAAGTAAAACCTCTCATTGCCAAAGATAGCGAATTGCAGAAGCTTAAGATATTTATATCACACGGAACCCACGATTCGGTTCTGAAATTTCAATATGCTGTAGATGCTTTTGATTTTTTACAGTCGAAACATGTACAGCCGCAGTTTCACAAATACAATGAAGATCATACTATTAACTCTTCCATGCTGTCAGATCTTAATCAATGGCTTACCGAAAAGTAATGCGCAAAAGCCTGACAATTTTTATTAATGTTATCAATAAAGTCAGTGAATATATACGTTCGCTGACTTTATTTTTTTACTATAAATCACATTTTCAATTAAAATTGATAATCCCAGATAACAAGATATTCGGAAATGATAATAAAAATATGGATCTACCCCATAATTTTGCAAAGTTATTTAGAATAATTAAAAATAAAAATTATGTATACGATTGCACATCCCTTATTAAAAAAATTGGGAATCGGATTCGGATTACTTGTTTTGGGTAATTTACATGCTCAACAATGGGAAAATGTCGGAGGAGTTTCTACCGTTTCGGCGGGTGGAAGCAGTTTCAATAACCTGGTTATTGATAATGTCGGAAATTATTACCTGTCTTATTACGACGTGGCAGCTGAAAAAGGTTCGGTTCAGAAATTTAACGGAACGTCATGGTCTTATGTTGGAGGAAGCGCAGGAATTACAACGAGCTACGCGACTTACAACTCTTTATCCATCGATAATTCGGGAGCAAATTTATATTATACCAATCAAGGTACAGGTTTTGAGGCAAGACATTTCGACGGATCTTCCTGGACAGTACTTCCCAAAGTAAGCACCAGTACAACCAATTATCAGGCATCAGCAGTTTCTCCTTCCAATGTATTATTTGCTTACGGAAGCTACGGCAGCGGCACGGTAAAACGTTATGTAAACGGAGCTTGGGAGCAGGTAGGAAATGCTGGATTTTCCAGCGGAGCCGAATTTGCAGAAATGGTAATCGGGACTAATAATACGGTGTATACAGCGAATGTTTCGGGAGGCCTCCGCGTTTATCAAAACAGTGTAAATGCAACATCTTCAGACGCCTGGACTTTAGTAGGCGGAAGTATTGTTGACGGCGCTTCGTCGGGAGAGAACTATTCATCTGACTTAGCAATTGATGCTAATAATAATCTTTACGTGGCGTATGTTTCTACGACTTCTGTAGCAAAAAAAGTGAATGTAAAGAAATTCGACGGAACTTCCTGGACACAAGTTGGAAATGCTGATTTCTCAAACGGGAAAACGCAGTATGTAGCCCTGGCGGTAACAGCAGCAGGAGTACCTTACGTGGTAGCCAGCCGATGGGAAGATGATAACTTTTTAAGAAATACAGCTTACAAACTAGACACCACAACTCAAAACTGGGAAACTTTCGGTGGTGATTTTATTTCTGACGGAGAAGCTACCTACAACGATCTGGCAGTAGATAATACGAATAATTACCTTGTTTTAGCCTATTCTGAAGATAATACCATCGTGAAAAGAATTGCTTTACCGGCAGATAATTCACAAGCCTGCAATAACGCAGATCCCGGGAATAACCCTGGAGATATTGGCTGTGTTACTTTTCAGTACGCAGGGCAATCGGTTACATACAACACAGTGAGAGGTAATGACGGAAAAGTTTGGTTACAGCAAAACTTAGGAAGTACCAAAGTAGCGGAGAGTCTTACCGATGAGAATGCGTACGGAGACTTCTTCCAGTGGGGAAGATGGGCAGACGGACATCAAAAAAGAAATTCACCATTAACAGGAACGGCACCATCACCCAATAACCCAGAGGGAATTGCCAACGGAAGCCCTTCTTTCTATTCAGCGGGTTACAATTCAGCCTCAAACTGGTGGAAAGATGGCGAGACCACTGACAAATGGGATGGAGAAACAGTATCTGCAGCAAGCAGCACAACGGGAGTTGATCCTTGTAAAGCTATCGGAACCAACTGGAGATTACCTATAGTAGATGAGGTTCAAAATATTCTTACTACTGAAAATATTTCTGATTTAACTTCAGCATTTGCAAGCAATTTAAAGTTTGTTGCTGCCGGATATAAAGATTATAGCGGAATTTATTCTCCAGGAGGACTTCTTTATCTGTGGACGGGTAGCTCATCTCCTTATACGGGTTCCGGACAGCATTTATATGTAAGTGCAAATATAGCAATGACCAACAGCATGGGGAGAGACGGCGGACAGTCTGTAAGATGTATCAAAGAAGCTGCGGCACTTGGAACTTCGGATATTATTAAGTCAAAAGCAAACGTCGGAATCTACCCTAACCCAACCAAAGGCATCCTTTACATTAAAGCAGATACTTTAGTTGATAGTGTAAATGTTTACAATGTAACAGGACAAAAATTAAATGTATCCTTCAGCAACAATCAGGTTAATCTGGAATCTGCTCCAAAAGGATTGTATATTGTAGAAATTAAACTAAAAAGTGGAAACACGATCACTAAAAAAATTATCAAAAATTAATATTCTATACACTTGATTATAAAACAAAGGGCTTTTTTTAAAGAGCCTTTTGTTTTGCGTTTAAACATTTATATCATGAAGAAGTTTTTAGTTACAGGTTTTGTTGCGCTTCTGGCTCTTTGTCATCACGTACAAGCTCAGTCTTATCAGCTTTCCGGAAATCCGGTGAATACCGCAGGCTGGAGCTTAGTTCCTTCTGCTACGGTAAATACAGATTTTATACAGCTTACGGCAGACCAGATCAGTCAGGTAGGAGGAATTAAGCTTGATGATCCTATAAATCTTAAATACTGCGATAAATGGAAAGTAGAGTTTGATTTCCGAATAGACGGAAACGGAACCACCAGCTACGGACGAGGCGACGGTTTTGCATTCTGGTATCTGGCCAATCCGCCGGCATCGTATGTTCAGGGTGGAGGCTTGGGAATTCCGAGCAATGCGAGTGGGCTGATGGTAGCATTCGACATATTCAACAACAGTTCGGAAGGCCAGATGAGCAAAGTCCATGTATTGTACGGAACCAATAATCTTCCAGCCGGAAATAATAATATTGAATACAATAATACTCCCAACAGCAGCTTTCACACTCCCGATCTTATTTCGACGATTCCTTTTGTCGGAAGCACCTACAGGCATGTTGAGGTAAACGGAGAAGTGGATCCTAATAATATTGCGAATTGGATCATTACTATTAAAATTGATAATAATACAGTTGTTAATCAATCTTTTGCCCCTTCCGGCGGAGCAGCGACAATGACACAAGGATATTTCGGATTTTCAGCTTCTACAGGGGCGGCAAGTGCGAGACATTCCATTAAGAATGTAAAAGTATATGTTGATAAAGTTCCTTTGCTTCAGGAAACGGTGACGCCTTCAGAGACTTGTCCCAATGCACTGACAGGTGTTGTGACAACAGATTTAACCTCATTTACGTCTCAGTTTGTCAATAATCCAGCAAATTACACCTTTGCCTATGTGGTGAACGGAACTCCGGTTACCAATCCGGCTAATTATCAGTTTTCGGCAAACACTACCGTGAATGTGATTGTAAAAGACAACAGCGGAACATTTTGTGACAACCCTGATGCGAAGATTATTTTGACACCTCAACCTGTGAATAAGACCGATGTGACCTTATTCAGCTGTCCGATGAATGGCCAGGCTGTTTTTGATCTTACACAGGCCAATGTGACGACCCAGACCAACGTTACCAAACAATATTACAGAACACTTGCAGATTTAAATGCAGGAACCAATGAAATTACCAATCCGGCCACCTTTTCATCTGTGGAAGGAGAGGTCTATGTTAAAATAAATACGTCTACAGGCTGTACAGCGATTGCTAAAATTACATTGAAACACTATCCGGTTCCGACTGTCAATGATGTGACGATCAGAACCTGTTTCAATATGAATAATGTTTCTACAGGAACTTTTAATCTTACCGTTGCGGCAGTAACTACGGAAACAGGGATTACCAAGAAATACTTCACGAATTACAATGATGCACTTGCAGAAATCAATGAAATTACCAATCCTCTGGCTTATATTTCTGCCAACGGAGCTGCTTATATCAAAGTAATCAACAGCAATGGATGCGGAAGTATCGCTAAGGTAACACTCAACGTCATTCCGCCAGTCTACTCCACCATCCTGAAAGATCAGATTATCTGTATTGAAAATACAACAACTTTGGACGCAGGAAGTGGATTTACCTCTTATTTATGGAGTACCGGAGCGACCACGCAGAGCATCACCAATATTGGCGTAGGAACCTATTGGGTGGATCTTAAAACCGGAGACTGTATTTTGAGACAGGAAGTAAAAGTGATCCCTTCGGAATCTCCTGTTATTAAAGAAATACACTTGGAAGGAAATACAGCTGCAGTTGAAGTGAAAGGCGGAAGAGCACCTTACCAGTATTCATTAGATGGAATTAAATGGCAGGAATCGAATGTCTTCTCCAACTTAATAAGAGGTGAAAATACATTTTACGTAAAAGATTTCTACAACTGTGATCCTGTAGTGGTGACTGTTACGGTTCCGAATTTAGTGAATGTAATCACTCCAAACGGCGACGGATACAATGATACCATCAATTATTCAGAATTAGGATACAAGAAAAATTTATCATTCACTATCTATGACCGATATGGAAATAAAATTTTTGAAGGAACTTCTTTTAATAATTACACTTGGGACGGAACTATTCAGGGAAGAAAAGTACCTACCCAAACGTACTGGTACCATTTAACCTGGGATGAACCGTCAAAAGATAAACCTCAGATCAAATTTACAGGTTGGATTTTGATGAAGAATAGAGATTGATGAGGATGGAGGATGGAAGCCAGGAAGTGATGATCGTGATAAGAGACAAACCTTCCCTTAATTCAGAACTTTCCTAAACTTACATCCTCCAGCTTCAGACTCCCAACCACAAAAAAGTCTTTAAACGTAATGTTTAAAGACTTTTTTTCTTCTGTAAACAATATTTTGCTTCAACCTACGATAATATACTGTACCACATTAAAAACTTTAACCAGTTTACTCTAATTACCCTTAAAAATATAAGGCTGAACAGCAAAAATTCACTTTGTGTTCATGTAAATTGGTCTAAAGAAAATTAAATTTAATATTTTCAGATTTTCATCACATTAAACACCTATAAATGCAGACATTATCCTTGAAAATTGCCACTTCCGCGGCAGCAATTTGTTTTAGCACAATCGTTTTTGCGCAACAAAAGTACTCGGTAAGCGGCACTGTAAAAGATAAAAAAAATGGAGAATTACTCATTGGCGTCACCATAAGAGTCGCTGAAGATCCCACGATCTCCGTGGTTGCCAATGAGTATGGTTTCTACTCCTTATCAGTACCAAAAGGAACATACACGCTGATTGTTTCCAATCCGGGTTACAAAGATTTTCAACAAAGCATCTATGTTGAAGATAATATTAAGCAAAACCTCGAACTGAATTCCGGCGAGGAAGAAACCGAACAAAAAGTAGAGGAAAGAACAGGAAAAATTGATGAAGTTGTGATTTCCGGCGTTAAAAAAGATAAAAACCTGACCTCCGCACAAATGGGAACGGAAACATTAAGCATCAAAAACATCGAAAAACTACCCGTTTTGTTTGGTGAAAAAGATGTTATGAAAACCATTCAATTATTGCCGGGAATTAAAAGTAACGGCGAAGGAAGCAGCGGTTTCAGTGTAAGAGGAGGTGCATCCGACCAAAATTTAATATTGCTTGATGAAGCTCCTGTTTATAATGCATCACACTTATTGGGATTCTTCAGCACCTTCAACAGTGATGCTTTGAAAGATGCGAGTATCATCAAAGGAAACAGCCCGGCACAATACGGAGGACGGCTTTCGTCCGTGATGGACGTTAAAATGAAGGACGGAAACAATAAAGATTATAACGTCAATGGAGGAATTGGTTTAATCAGCAGCCGATTGAGCGTAGAAGGTCCTATTCAAAAGGAAAAATCATCTTTCATCGTTTCAGGAAGGAGAACGTATGCCGATTTATTTTTAAAATCGACGGACGATTTCAAAGACAGCAAGCTTTACTTTTATGATTTAAATTTAAAGGCCAATTATCAGATCAATGATAACAACCGCCTTTATTTATCAGGATATTTCGGAAGAGATGTTTTGGGATTAGGCGATACTTTTTCAACCGATTGGGGAAATACGACGGCAACGCTTCGTTGGAATAGCATCATCAACAGTAAATTATTCTCAAACACCTCATTTATTTACAGCAATTACAACTATAATGTGAGTTTAACCAGCAATGATAACACGTTTGGGCTGGATTCTCAGATCGAAGACTGGAATTTAAAACAGGATTTCACGTGGTTTGCGGGAAATAAGCATTCGGTTCGTTTTGGTTTGCAGTCTATTTATCATACCATAACACCGAGCAGTGCTTCAGGAACCAGCGTCAGCAGTTTTCCGAGAAACCCGAGATATTCATGGGAAAATGCGCTTTATATGAATGATGATTTTAAAGCGACAGAAAAGCTGACCGTTAATTATGGATTAAGGCTTTCCATGTTCAGTGTTTTGGGTGGCGATACCTTCAACACGTATGAAAATGGTAATCTGATCGGCTCTGAGTTTTTGGAAAAAGGGAAATTCGGGAAAACGTATGTGAATTTAGAACCGAGAATTAGTGCCAATTACAGAATAAATGAAGTAAGCAGCGTAAAAGGAGGCTATTCCAGAAACACACAAAATCTTCATTTATTGAGCAACAGTGGTAGCGGAAACCCTACCGACCAGTGGATTGGGAGCAGCTACAGCGTAAAGCCTGAAATTGCAGACCAGGTAAGTGTTGGTTACAGCAGAAACTTCAGCAATAATAATTATGAATTGAATGCTGAAGTGTATTATAAATCCATGCAAAATCAAATTGATTTTAAAAACGGAGCCCAGATTTCATTTGATACAGCAGCCGATGTGGAAAGTGAACTGCTTTTCGGAAAAGGAAGAGCCTACGGTCTCGAATTGATCGCTAAAAAGAAAAGTGGCAAGCTGACAGGATGGATTTCATATACTTTATCTAAAACCGAAAGAAAAATCGACGGCATCAATGATAACGACTGGTACAATGCCAGACAGGACAAAACCCACGACCTTTCTATTGTGGCCACCTATCAACTGAATCCAAAATGGTCTTTCTCAGGATTATTCCTTTACAGCACAGGAAATGCCGTGACTTTCCCAACCGGAAAATACGAACTGAACGGGCAAACCGTTTTCCAGTACAGCAACAGAAATGCTGACCGTATGCCAGCTTATCACAGAATGGATCTGAGTGCCACCTACGAACCGAGTGTAGGTTCCAACAAACGTTTTAAAGGATCTTGGTCGTTCGGTATTTACAATGTGTACGGAAGAGAAAATGCCTACACCATTACCTTTGAAGATAATCCTGACAAGCCGGGAACGACCCGCGCCATGCAGACTTCCCTATTCCGTTGGGTACCGAACATCACTTATAATTTCAAATTTTAATTCATGAAAAATATATTCTTAATCATATTATCACTTTTTTTATTGACCTCTTGTGAAAAGGAAATCGATCTCGACCTTAAAGATCAGAGCGGACAAATTGTTATCGAAGGAAATGTAACTGACCAGGCAGGACCTTATTTTGTGAAAATCACTAAGTCTGTAGCATTTACTAATGCTAATCAGTATCCTGTCATTGCTGATGCTGAGGTAGTTTTAAGTGACAATTCAGGACAAACCGAAACTTTACAATATGTTGGGAACGGAACCTATCAAACCTCAACTTTTGTGGGACAGTCCGGAAAAATTTATACTTTAAAAATCACTGCGGAAGGACAGCAATACACGGCACAAAGTACAATGCCTGATGCTGTAGATTTTGAAGATCTTGAACAGGATTCTTTTGCAGTCGGCGGCGAAACGAGCTATACACTTTTACCCATTTTTACAGATCCTCCGGCTTTAGGAAACCGTTATCTGTTCAGTTATACCGTCAATAACAATCCTAAAAAGTTTTTTTCTGAATTTTCTGATAACGTCAACAACGGAATGCCGAATCAGAGACCTCTGATTCTTCCAAACGACGATAAGGAAGTAGATGACATCAAAGTAGTTGTGGGCGACACCATTCATGTGGAAATGCAGTGTATCGACCAAAGTGTATACACCTACTACTCTGCTCTGCTGCAACTTTCGGGAGGTGGACCTGGCGGAGGTGTGACTCCAACTAATCCGCCAAGCAATATCAGCAATGGTGCATTAGGCTATTTCTCAGCCCATACAGTTCGAACAAGAAGCACCGTAATACAGTAAAAATATCAAAGGCTATTTCTATATGAAGTAGCCTTTTTTGTTCTATATCATCTATGGGAAAAAATCCGTGCATTCGTAGCAGATTTTTAATGCTATCGAACGCTAAGTTTATTATTTTATGATGTCGAAAATTCTTCGATCGCAAGGGCGTTCTACTCAGCAAATGATAGCAACTTATGATATGAACTTATAAATTGAACACTAAGGTCTCGAAGATTTTTATTACTAAATGTCTTAAGTTTCACAAAGCCGTTCTACTTATAAAAGCTCACCAAGATGTGTCAAAAGTTTATCAAAAAAATTAACGGTATCATCTGCGAAAATCTGTGATCTGCGGGAAATAAAACTCGTGCATTCGTGGCCACAATATGCAGCCCTCAATTTTATCAAAGATAAAATCCTTGCGCCTTAAAAACATAAAGTATTAAAAAAATCTTTGCGGCTTTGCGAAAAGCCAACAGAAACAGCCCCACCCACGAAAATCCTATCAATCTGTGGGAAATAAAAAATTCGTGCATTCGTGGCGATAATATGCAGCCCTCCATTTTATCAAAGATAAAATCCTTGCGCCTTAAAAACATAAAGCATTAAAAAATACCTTTGCGACTTTGCGAAAAGCCAACAGAAACAGCCCCACCCAAGAAAATCCTATCAATCTGTGGAAAATAAAAAATTCGTGCATTCGTGGCGATAATATGCAGCCCTCAATTTTATCTTTGATAAAATCCTTGCGACTTAAAAACATAAAGTATTAAAAAAATCTTTGCGGCTTTGCGAAAAGCCAACAGAAACAGCCCCACCCACGAAAATCCTATCAATCTGTGGGAAATAAAAAATTCGTGCATTCGTGGCGATAATATGCAGCCCTCAATTTTATCAAAGATAAAATCCTTGCGCCTTAAAAACATAAAGCATTAAAAAATACCTTTGCGACTTTGCGAAAAGCCAACAGAAACAGCCCCACCCAAGAAAATCCTATCAATCTGTGGAAAATAAAAAATTCGTGCATTCGTGGCGATAATATGCAGCCCTCAATTTTATCTTTGATAAAATCCTTGCGACTTAAAAACATAAAGCATTAAAAAATACCTTTGCGACTTTGCGAAAAGCCAACAGAAACAGCCCCACCCACGAAAATCCTATCAATCTGTGGGAAATAAAATTCGTGCATTCGTGGCTAAAATTTAATTAGTCGCTCCTTAAAAAGCTGTTTTTTGACTTTGAAAATTATATTTGCCTAAAAAGATTCGGAGAACAAGTTCGAGCCAAAGAAGAATTTGTTGTTTGATTTGATTCAATCTCATCTTCAAATTGTATCCAATCCCTGCTAATAATGCATTATTAATATCTCCAGCCACTCCTTTCAGGAAGTTTAATCCTAAGGAGTGGTTTCTTTTTAATGAGAGATATACAAGGTTCTATGGCTGCTCTTGCCCGGAATCTTAATCTGGCTACTTGTTGCCCATATTTTGTTTTTTCTTTTTTTGCGGGAAGCAAAATTGCTGTTCCTTCCACTTCTTTGATTCCTTTAAATCCTCTGTCTGTAGTGGCTTTCGTAGGTCTTGTTCCGCCAACGGATTTTCTTACCCTCTCACTCTGTGCCAATGATTCTTCAAGAGTTTTACTATCGTGAGGATTGCCAGAAAATCTCTTTACCGAGCTGATGATCCCTGTTTTCCGACCTCTTACTACTGCTACTTTTGTCCCAAACTCGTATGCTTTTCCCGATTTTCCTTTCGCAATACACGCAACTTGTGGCTCGTGAAGACTGTAAAATTTTATCTTTCGTGGTACGTTCTTGGGTGAGTGCTTTAAGGTAAATTTTAAAAACGTCTTCGTAGCCTTTCAAAACATCTTTAGGAAGTTTTCTTTCCAATTCCCGAAGAACTCTTTTACCAATCGTCCTGAGCTTTTTCCTCGCCATTTTTGCCTTCTTCTGTCTTCTGGGATGATGTCCAAAAAAAGCGTCCCGCAATAATTGTTTGCTCACTCTTCTGTAGCTTTGTCTTTGTACAACGCTCTCTTTTTCTGCTATTTTTCTACAATTGTCGATTACTTTTTTTGCTAATTTGGCATCGGTAGGAAAGGTAATGTTCTTCTCCTGAACCGTCGTATCTACCTGAACTTCATCTTCTGTTTTGGCTTTGGGATGGAGAGAAACGCTTTGTCCCAAAAGAAATTCCAAACCCTTATCTCCAATTCTTTTTCTGAAGTGTACAAAATTGCTCGGATCGAAAGGCTGCTCTGTCTGGGAAAAGGTTTCTCCGGTAAAATATTGCCAATACGCATTCTCAATCCATCTCTCTATTACACTTTCATCACTTTCTTTAAACATTTCCTTGAGCAAAAGCATTCCTGCTATTTTACGGATAGCAATAGAAGGTCTTCCGTTTTCTGAAAATAATTTCTCAAACTCTGACTCCATTTTATCCCAGGAAATCTCCCCAGCTAATTTTACCACCGGATGCTCCATATTAATAAGCTCCGTAAGCCTGGTCTTGAATAAATTCTGCTGTAAATCCTCTCTTATTTTGCCTAACATTTTGCCACTTTTTATATCCTAAAAATACAATTTATTGCAATTTTTTACAACGATTTTTTACGAAATATAAGTGCATAAAACTGATAATCAAAATATTACTTGGTTTTTAAGGAATGACTAATTACTTTTCAGATATTCTTTAATTGTTTCCAGCACCCCAAAATTGTCATTCGAGCAAGCTTCAAATTGGGCAGCTTTCTTCACGGAAGGATGCGCATTCTTCATTGCATACGAATATTTTGAGTTTTCAAGCATCTGAATATCATTCATATAATCACCAAAAGCCATGGTCTCCTCAGGGGTAATGTTCAGGGATTTCTGAAGTTTCTCTAACGCAATACCTTTATTGATATTTTTATTCATAATATCCAGCCAGTACTGTCCGGAAACAACGACCTCCAGATCGTATTTTTCAAATGCTCTGGCAACGGGATATACATTGTCTTCCGAACCTTCAGGATGGTAAATTGCAATTTTAAAGATGCTGTCGTCTACAGGCTCTGTCAGGTCTTCTCTTCTTTCATTATCGGTGTAAAACTGGGAAATATAATCGATAAAATCCTGATTATCCGTTTCCACATACGCTTTTTTCTTCCCGGACAAAACAGCCGTTGCCCCCGGAATATGACGGATAGCTCTGATAATTTCAGCAATATACTGCTGATCCAGCTGATCCGCGAAAAGCTCCTCATTTTTATAAATAACATATCCCCCATTTTCAGCAATGAAAGCCATTTCGTTCTCAATAGCCCCGAAATATTTAGTGATGCCCAACATTTGTCTGCCACTCGCAGGAACAAAGAGGATATTTCTTTTTTTCAGTTCTTCATAGATTTCAGGAAATTCCGGACTTACTTCGTGGGAAGAGTTCAGAAAAGTGCCATCCATATCCGTTACAATCATTTTAATATCTTTCATAATGCTGTTCAGTGAAAATAAATTGAAATTTAAGGTAAAACTACTTAATTCATTTTTAAAATTGTGTCTTTTGAAAGTGTTTTATGAATTTTTTAGGTTTAATTTTTACGTTTAAACATAAAATTTTATCATGAAAGAGCTTTATTTGAAGTACAAAATTTGCTTACCATTCCATCACCATACTAAGAAAAACAAACTCAAAATCACTTAGAAATCTTCTGTAAACGATTCCAACAGGAATTATTTTTAAACAAAATTTTTATTTATTTAGATATCATTAATTTGAGAAATAATTTGTAACATTGTAAGAAGATAATTGATTTTCCGATCTCAATTAATCTTCGATAAAAACACACAACATGATGACAAACAAAACCATACCTCTCAAGGATCATATTCTTTCCCCCAATTTCAGAGGGCTCAGATCCCGTAATTATGCTACCACAATAAAATATTTTGATGCAGCAAACACCTCAGTTTCCAAAAGAATAGACTATACGATTAATATCCTTTTGACTTCCAAAGAAAACAGATATCTGTTGAATATTGATAAAAAGCATTTTTGGTTTAACAGGCATCAGCCCGATTTAATCAATGAGCGTATTGCCGAAGATCTGGCTAAAACGATTCATCCTGTTCAGGTAGGAACAGATGAAAAAGGAAATTATTCCGGGATTACCAATTTCAATGAAATCACGAACGGCCGATGGCACTGAAATAAATTTTCTGCCACCCAAAAATATACCACGCCTATTGCAAAGTCTTTTTACGAAGCGTTTGAACGGAATCTTGAAGACCGAAAAACCTTTGAAAAGAGTATGGAATATGACTGGTTCTGGAATTTATTCTTTCATCCCCTTTACGTTAACTACAGTTCGCTTCACAAGGTAGAAACTGAACTTTCACTGGCCGTTGTTCCCTATAAAAACCCGGTAAAATTCAAAGGGATACAAGAAATTAACCCGGAAATTACCCGCTATCACTCGGTACAAATTCAATTCAAATCTTTTAAAATTAAAGCAGCAGAATATTTTATACCAAAAAATTCGGGCATGAAGACAGACGATTTCTTTATGAAAGTGCACGTTTTCTTCGATCTGGATGTTTTCCATCTTTTCCCAATGCATATCAGAGCCTATTTTGAGGTATACACAAAAGATTCTGAGGGCAAAGAAACTCCTGTCAGGCGAATTGAATTTACACAATACCAGCAGAATACTGAAAAAAACAAAACCGCTCCCGCCGAAAAAAGAAGTCCTTTTCTGGTATATGATGAGGACGAAGACGAGGATGAGGAAATCTATAAAACCTACGACGGGGTGAACTATACCCGCCAACAATGGATAGATTTCGAGAATGCACAATATAAAATCTATATGGAAAAGAAGAAGAAAAAAGGATTTTGGGATTTCTTCGGATAAACCACATCAACAAAAAAATTAATCATAAAAACAGACACAGATGATCGCAAAATATTATTTACAAAACCTATGTGACTTTTATTCATACGATTATGAGGATTGTATCAGAAGAATTACTTATTTCGATTCTTTTGAGCTGTATCATACCTTTGAAGGATTTTGTCTTCATTTTAATAGGGCTGAAAATACATTAGTATTCATGGATCCCTACGGAAACAAATGGATATATACCGGAAAAGATGACACCGAATATGAGTGTGAACAATATCATTATAAAATAGTTTTCCTTTCTGGAGCTACGCTTTATGACAATGGTTTTCATATTAAACATACCCAGACGGCTGAAGAAATTTTTAATATTGCCGCAAGATATTTTTCACGATTTATAAAAAATAAGGTCAATATCTTTACCAATCCTTACAACGAAATCTATCCGTCATTCCCTATTGAACTGTTCAGCCCTTTAGCTCATTTAAGGTACAGATCTCCTATTATAGTACAACATGCGGAGGCCGGAAATAATTTTTTAGACTATTGTTTCAAGATGAGAAATAAGGAAACCAAAGCGAGCCTTATCGAAAATTACAGCTTGGGAAGTTATATCAACTTTACTGACGACTCCGGAAACTCCTGGATGCATACTGAGCATGGAAATGCCTCTTTTGTTATCATTAATGAATCTGAACATGAATCTTTTACCCTTAATAAAGGAGAAATGCGCTATAATGAGGAAAATGATACTTATCATTTTTTTATGACCACCAAGGAAGGGGTCTACAGGAAAGCACTAGATTATTTTTCAAATTATATAGAAAATGCTTTTGCAAACTATCATATTGATCCGACTCAACTTATAACAAATTAAAACACAATATACAATGGCATTGAAAGAAAAAATCGTACAGGGCGCCATCTGCAGCTGCATGTTCGGTAAAACGACCGATCGGCTGAAGGTGCTTACCCACAATAAATACTACCTCAACGATCATCAGGGAAAAAGCAAGCTGGCCGCCACCCACAAAGATATAGGCACCACCTTTGAAAAAAATTCATTCGGAAACTGCTCAAAGATGAATAATAATCCCTGCACTGCATCTGTAACCTCATGGAGTAACTACTACGAAAAGGTGCTTTATGATCCGCCCAAGGGATATATTTTAACCGAGGACAGTAAAGCGACCTGCCCCATCGGAGGTAAAGACTGCATCAGTATTCTGAGATCAGGGCAGACGGCAGAACCTAGCAAACAGAATTTCAATAATGCAGATGAAGAACTGCTGCAGCATATTCTTCCTGTTGTTAATATGAAAAATTTTGAGAAAAAGCCACAAAACAAATCCGAAATATAAATTACAATGCCCAGAGGAATTCTTAATATTAAACTAAAGCCATCCAAATCGTACACGATTCGTGATGCGTATATTGAAATCTCAAATATCAATACCGATATAGAAGCTTATATCGACAAGGAATGCATGAGCCGTGAAGCGGTAGATTATCAAGGAAATTTCCCTGCCGTAAAATGGATTGTGGTAGAAGAAATTATCTGGAATAAAATGGTAGCGGAGTATAATAAAGAAAATAAAACCAACACCTACGGCAATGAGGATATATTTTCGAAGATCCAGCCTTACATCCTCTTCTCTTTTTCGGGGAATACCGTACACTTCAACCTTGATATGATTTCAAATGAGCTTACCGCAGGAAACATTTATCTGCTGATGCCCTACACCTATTATCCGGAAAGAAAATTTGCCAGTCAGAACCTACAACTGGTGTATATCAAAGCTCCGCACATCAGATATGCGTATATCAAACCGCCTTCAGCGAATGAGGCTGATTTTCCGCCGGGCTATAATAGTAAGCTGCATCTGTACGGGATGTCCGCTAAGGTGAATATCAGCAATCATTTATTGCCGGATTTCAGGAAACAGGCCATCGACAGTACCAAAACCTGCAATATACGGGGAGAAGTATTTTTTATGAACGAAGATAACGAAGAGGTGGTTCTCGACTCCTTTATGGAGACGATCGATGCCACATCTTACAATTCATACAAGGAATTTGATCTCTTTATTAATCCGGAATGGAGAGACCTGGGAACACACCAAAAGCCTAACCAGTCTCAGAAATATTATATCAAACTACAGGCCTATATCACCAATCGCGATTTTTCAGTAGCGCAAAATCCTGAACTTAATAATCCCGTCGACTATGAAACCCGATTAAAGGATATGCTCGTTTCCGGAACGTACAATACCTACACCGATTTTCAGCAGTGGAGAATGTTCAATGCCCAGACAGGACAATGGGAAGATCTGCCAATGCAGCCTTTTATTGAGGTAAGGTTTGATACCATGGAGATGATCTATCGAAGAATTGAAATTGAGAAAACCAATATGATACAGTATATTGGGGATATTAAATATCTTCATAAAGAAAATGATCCTTGTGGATATTCTAAGATAACCATACAGGATGATGATGAAGAACGCGATAAATTTATTCTTTTTAATGAAGATGCAACCGATAAAATAATAGATAAAACTGATAATGTATTTGCTATAATTGCGGGAGATAAAACAAGAAACATTACTATTGTTTTATATAATCTTAAGACAAAAGGAGTCTTTTGTCAGGGCTTACTATTAGAGGATGGTCAAAAGCATGATGATAAGAAAAATGTCTTTCAGGTAGATAAAGTTTTTGCTGCTAAAAGAGGTAAAAATGGATATTATACTGAAAAAGATAATACGCACCAAGAGCAACTCAAAAATGCAGGTCTATATTCTGACTCCAGAAAAAATGAAAATGATTATGATGTCATAAAAACTGATCAATCTTATAACCCGTCACAAGCTCAAAAATGGACGGAAGGAATTGATTACGAATTTGAAAGTGATCATAGATTAAAATTAATGCTTCATTATTTTTATAATAAAACTTATGAAAGTGCTTTACAAAAAATTTTAGGATATACTGTAGATGCCATACATTCAACAGCATATATGAATATGCAGTCTACTGCTTGGGTCGCCAGATATATCTTTATGAAGGAGGCGCATAAACAATCTTATTTTGTTCCAATTTCTACTTGCCGCTATCCCAATCAAATTGCAAAAATTGAGGTGTATCCGGACTTTGAATGGTGGATTAATGTGAAGTACGAAACAGATTCTCCTCTCGCAGTAGCACAAGCAACTAATTATCAAAAAAGACTTTTTACTACAGAGAGAAATCAAAATCAAAGAGTAGAAGGTGCAAGGCGTAGCGAACATAGTAAAAACTGGAAACTTCGGGATAAGAAATATGAATTGGGGATTGATGCTGGGTACAAATTGAATGGAGAGGAACATTCTCTTTCTCTAGGTGATGGCTTTCCTCTTTTTCAAGCCATTAGTTTTTTTCTGAAAACTTACGAATTAGTGAGAGCCCTTTCATTTGCTGATGAAGCAGAAGATACAGAACAAAGTATTGGCATTGGTACCGAAAGGGCATCTGACGGAAGGGAACCTGAGAGAAGAATGACCCAAAGATGGAGACAAAGAAAAGCAAAAAATCTCCCATTCAGAGTCGAACTTTCTATGCCTAGTTTTAGCGGGGGAATTTATGGAAAGTTTACCCAAAGCAAAAAAATGCCAAACAATATTGGCTCGTTTTATAACTTGGCATTTGCCGCGAAACCATTATTTGCTGTTAAAGGGGAGTTGGATCTGTTGTATTATGCACAATTTATAGGACCGATTGGGCAGGCAATGCATAGAATTTCCCAAGTCGTAAAAAAAGTAAATTATCTGACTTTGGGCGCTGTGCGAATTGATTATTTTATATACATAGGATTTACAGTTGATGTGAATGTAGAATTAAAGGCATTAGAATATCACAGTATAGACGGTTGGGATGGCGGTGAAATTCAGGTTGATCTGCCAATAACTATATATATCAGGTCGGGAATTGACATCAATGTAAGCATACAAGGGGTCGGTAGTGGTAAAGCAGAAGGTAAAATAGAAGGCGAAATGAAGCTTGAATCCAGAATAACCTATGATAAGAGAGAAAATAAAGGTCCGGCACTCCTTAAATTTAATGGATTGAGTGCAAAAATTTGGGTAAAATTGAAAGCTTCGACAAATAATTCAGATGAAGAATCTTCAGAACCAGATGAAGAACCAGATTATATACGTTCAATTATAGATCCGAAAGATCCATGGGAAATAAATATTTTTAACAAAGATAATTAGAATATGAAAAATATAACATTTTATTTACTCTTGATAACTTCATTAATCAATTGTCAAAAAAAAGAACAAGCAAACAACACAAAAGCAATGGAAATAGTAAACAAAATACCCTCCGAAAAGAGAATTACTTACGCAGTTCATGTGAATGCACTAACCCCTTATGAACTTTATTTAGATGATATTCTTATTGATCGATTTTATGAGGATAATATGAACAATACAACAGAGCTGAACCCTTATCTCTTAGAAAACGGAAAACACAAGCTTAAAATAAGATATTTGCCTACAGTAAACGATATGTTTTCTAAGAAAGGATTATTGGATCCAAGAGATATTTATACAAGAGAAGACAGTCGCTGGCATATATTTTTTGTAAAACTGAATAAAGATCCAAATGCTGTTTTGGGATATACTAATGAAATCGATTATGGAGGCAGTGAACTTAAAATCATCCCACCACCTTCACAAGTTCCATATTGGGAACAGGAATGGGAATTAGACATAAAAGATTTGCCTTATAAATTGAAAGGTTGGAGTGAAAGCGAAGATTTATCTAAAATGGATAAAGATCAATTAAGAAAAGAGGTGGTTACCTTTTTTGAACAACAAAGAAATTTATTGAATGAAGGAAAAGTTAATGATTACCTAAAATTAGGAATAAAAAAAGATGAAGAAGTAATTGTTGCTACGTATGGTGAAGATTTAGAATATTATACATCTCAAGAAAGAAAAGATAATTTATTAAGAGCAAAAGGTCATATGCTTCCCTTAGAAAATTATGAAATGGTATTATACGCTGGCGATAAATTGGTTTCTTTAGAAGTACCTAATGGAAAATATCGAAGATGGTCAGCTTTAATGAGTAAAAGTGATAAAGGAAGAATGAGTGCTTGGGGAGTAAAATTACACAAACCAAAAGGCTCTAAAGATTTTGAAATCATCAGAAAATAATCTTCAAAAAACACTGATGAGAAAAATTAGATTTTATTTACTCTTAATAGTTTTACTAATTAACTACCAGGAGAATAAATCACAAAGTATCAATAAAAAAGCATTTGAAATCGTAAAGAAAATACCTGCTGAAAAAAGAATTACTTACGCAGTGCATGTAAATGCATTAACCCCCTATGAACTTTATTTAGATGATATATTGATCGATTACTTTTATGAGGATAATATGAACAATACAACAGAGCTTAATCCTTATCTGTTAGAAAACGGAAAACACAAACTGAAAATAAGATATCTGCCTACAGTAGACGATATTTTTTCTAAAAAAGGGTTGCTAGATCCAAGAGATATTTATACAAGAGAAGACAGTCGCTGGCATGTTTTTTTTGTAAAATTAAATAAAGATCCAAATGTTCCTTTGGGATATACTAATGAAATCGATTATGGAGGCAGTGAACTTAAAATCATCCCACCACCTTCACAAGTTCCTTATTGGGAACAGGAATGGGAATTAGACATAAAAGATTTACCGTATAAATTAAAAGGATGGAGTGAAAGCGAAGATTTATCTAAAATGGATAAAAAGAATTTAGAAAAAGAAGTTTTAACGAAATATAATGAATTCAGCAAGATGTTAAATGAAGGAAAGATTGACGAATACTTAAATCTTGGCAAAAATAAAAACTATGAACTGGATATTTGTACATATACAACGGCTGAACAATCTCAAACTGACTACGAAGAAAATAAATCAAAGATGTCAAAATTATGTGTTAATAATATGCAGCCGTTTAACAATTATGTAATGAAATTGTATGCAAACGGAAGATTAGTTTCTTTGGAAATTCCTGATGGAAAATACAAAAGCTGGTCTGCATTAATGAGTAAAACCCCAAAAGGAAGGGTGACAAGTTGGGGAGTAAAGCTCCACAAACCAAAAGGTTCTAAAGATTTTGAAATCATTAGAAAGTAATCTTCAAAAAACACCTATGAGAAAAAATAGATTTTATTTACTCTTAATAGTTTTACTAATTAACTACCAGGAGAATAAATCACAAATTATCAATAAAAAAGCATTTGGAATAGTCAGCAACATACCCGCCGAAAAGAGAGTTACTTACGCAGTGCATGTAAATGCCTTAACGCCTTATGAATTATATCTGGATGATATATTGATCGATTACTTTTATGAGGATAATATGAACAATACAACAGAGCTTAATCCTTATCTGTTAGAAAACGGAAAACACAAACTGAAAATAAGATATCTGCCTACATTAAAAGATATGTTTTCTAAGAAAGGGTTGCTTGATCCAAGAGATATTTACACAAGGGAAGACAGTCGCTGGCATGTGTTTTTTGTTAAACTGAATAAAGATCCTAATGTACCTTTGGGTTACACTAATGAAATTGATTATGGAAGCAGTGAGTTAAAAATTATCCCTCCCCCTTCACAAGTTCCTTATTGGGAACAGGAATGGGAACTTGATATAAAAGATTTGCCCTATAAGCTAAAAGGTTGGAGTGAAAGCGAAGATTTATCTAAAATGGATAAAGATCAATTAAAAAAAGAGGTGGTTACCTTTTTTGAACAACAAAGAAATTTATTGAATGAAGGAAAAGTTGATGATTACCTAAAATTAGGAATAAAAAAATATGAAACCGTAACAGTGGCGCAAGTACAAAAACTGACCCCGGCTGACTATACAATTGACGAAGCTTCGGACAGTATTACCCTAAATTTAAAATATAATTATAATAAATCGTACAGTAACGAAATAGCACGTTATCTTTTAAAAGAACAAAATTATCTTTCCGGAGGTATTCTTAATGACAATATTAAAAACCTTTGGGTCGTACGATATTTGCTAAGTTGGGTAAAAAGTGAACCATTGGAACAGACGTATTTTGTCCCTGTGACGACCTGCAGATATCCCAATCAAATGGCAAAAATCCGAGTATTTCCGGATATGAAATGGGTGCTTAACTTTAATTATAATATTGATACTCCTATTTATTACAAAGCTTCAACGGCATTAGAAACTTACTACAGCGGTTATAATGAAGGTACTATTCGTGATGCGGATGGAAATGAACGCCCCATCGTTACAGCTAACAGTACAAGAAGAGGTGAAATTATCGACAGCAATATCACCAATATGCTACAACGAAATACCGGAAGACTGACAAGCTTTGGACTTTCAGTAGAATGTGAAGTAAGCGGACAAGATGATGTAATCAATATTGGAAAAGATTTTGCCGAGAAATACAGACAGATGTTATCGCCTTTTTTTCGTGTAATTAATTTTTTAGACGGAGCACTTGGAGTTACAGAGGCGCGTACTGAGCGAAATAATCAGAGGATAGCACCATCAACAAGCAGAGGTTTTTTAGAAAGATTAAATAAATATCCTTGGAGTTTTGAGCTGAAGTCTCCGAGTTTAGGAGTAGGCCTCGGAATAGGATATGCAAGTTCAAAAAATGGAACTATTACTTACGAATTAGATGGAAGGCTAATTGCAGATCCTTTGATTGGTGCAGAGGTGAGAATTGATATTCTTGCTTTAGGAAGTAAATTTAAACCATGGGGAGCAATTATAGATGCCTTGAATATAGCCTCGTGGCTTACTAATGTAATAAGCGGAGGTGATGTAGAATTGAAATATGATCTTTATTTTCAGTTATCTGCTCAAATAAATCTAGTAGGAACAGGTACTAAGGATGGAGAAACAAAGCCGGCCAATATCACTTATAATTTTGCTGATAAGAAGTATGAGGGAGATATAGCCTTACAGGGCATTTTGGAAGGAGATTTTGTAGCAAGTATTAGTTTAGAAATTTATGTTAAAAAGAAAAATAGAAGAAGTTTTGAAGCACAATATTCAAATGAAGAGGACAAAAAAAAAGCAGCAAAATTTGGATTAAGTGTAGAAGGTAAATCCTTTGTGACTTTAAGTATTGGAAAAAACTTTGGTGAAGAAGATAACTGGGATTCAGATTTTTACTTTAGTGGATTTACATTAAAGGTAATTTTTAATGCGGGAATTGAAAAAAAGCAGCCAGAACCATTACAAATTATACCAAAAATTGATGCAACAATAGATGTATTAAAAGGAAAATTTGAAATAAAATAAATTTAAACTTAATTTAATTATTATGAAAACAATTATTTATATAGGTCTTTTAATTTTTTTAATACTAACAGGTTGTTATAATAAAAAAAATGATGAAATTAAAAAAAACAAGAATATGAAATCTACAAGCAAAGAGTATTACTTAAATCACAAATTTGGAAATCTAAATTATGAAATATATGTAAATGACATATTAGTTGGTAATTCCAATAAAGGTAATGGTGTACCTGGTCCGTATGAAATTAATCCTTACATTTTCTCATCAGGAAGTCAAAAAATACGCATTCAATTATCTGCTCCAGCAGAACTGGAAAAAAAACATCTATCAGATAAAGATATTGAAAATTTAAAAGGTAAAACTTTTATCTCATTACTTGAAAATGAAAATTTCGACAATATATCAATTATAAAAGAAATTAATTTTTCAATATTAAATGATACAAGATCTTATGTTGAGCAAGAATGGAATTTTGATGCACAAGCGGTAGACGGCATAAATAATTTAGATAATTCTCAAGATCTAACGAAAATTGATAAAGAAAAATTTCAAAAAGAAGTTCTCGCAAAATATGAACAACTTAGAACATTATTAAATAGTGGAAATGGAAAAGCCTTTATAAATGAAATGGAAAAGCCAATAAAAGTCATTTTTAAAACCGAATATATGCCTGAGAATGAACAAGCAGAATATAAAAATAATCTTGAGAAACATTTTGATTCTCATAAAGGAACAATGAATCCAATTACAAACTTTAACATTAAGATTATGGGTAATGGTAGAGCTGTCGCGTTAGAATATAAAACAGGAAAAATGCAAGGTCTTGGTATACTTTCATCTGAGGATATTCCAAATCACACAATGAATATAAATTATATTATTTTACATAAACCAATAGGTTCAGATAAGTTTGAAATTTTCAGATACAACTGTTCATTTACTCAATTAGAAAAATGATTAAACAGATAATTTTCATAGGCTTAAGTGTAATGTTTTTATCTACTTGTGCACAAAACAAAACAGAAACATTACGATTTGAAAAGTATAAGTATAAATCAGGGATGAAGAAAACCTATTATGCTGATTTCAATTTCAAAGGTGATTTTGAAATTATATTTAACGGTCTTTCTCTCAAAAGAAATAAAAGTATGGGAGTTTCTAATGGGCTAGAATATCTAAATCCATTCATCGAAAAATACGGAAAACAATCAATATCACTGATTTTAAAACCTTTATCGGGAAAAATCCCACCTGATGAAGTTAAAAATTATTATATCGATATTGTTTATACAGATAATGGTGAGCCAGCTCCTGTTCATAAGGTTATGAGGTGTTCATTTCCTGCAATTAATCGACCTACGGATTCCTTAGTATATACTTGAACATTTGAAGCAGAGGTACCTTTTGAGCTAAATACTCTTGCCAATGTAAAAAATTTATCTCAGGAAGATCAAATATATTCTTTTAGAAGAAATAGTAGAAAAATATAAAACTGTTCATAATTTAATTAATGATGGAAAAATTAATGAGTATATGAACTTGTATAAATTAATCTTCAAAAAACACCTATGAGAAAAAATAGATTTTATTTACTCTTATTAGTTTTATTAATTAACTGCCAGGAGAATAAATCACAAAGTGTCAATAAAAAGGCATTTGAAATCGTAAACAAAATACCCGCTGAAAAAAGAATTAGTTACGCTGTACATGTAAATGCACTAACCCCTTATGAACTTTATTTAGATGATATATTGATCGATTTTTTTTATGAGGATAATATGAACAATACAACAGAGCTTAATCCTTATCTCTTAGAAAACGGAAAACACAAACTGAAAATAAGATATCTGCCTACAGTAAAAGATATGTTTTCTAAGAAAGGGTTGCTTGATCCAAGAGATATTTACACAAGGGAAGACAGTCGCTGGCATGTGTTTTTTGTTAAACTGAATAAAGATCCTAATGTACCTTTGGGTTACACTAATGAAATTGATTATGGAAGCAGTGAGTTAAAAATTATCCCTCCCCCTTCACAAGTTCCTTATTGGGAACAGGAATGGGAACTTGATATAAAAGATTTGCCCTATAAGCTAAAAGGTTGGAGTGAAAGCGAAGATTTATCTAAAATGGATAAAGATCAATTAAAAAAAGAGGTTGTTGCCTATTATGAAAAACAAAGAAATTTATTAAATAATGGAAGTATTAATGAATTTCTAAAATTAAGTAGTAAGCAAGATGAAGAACTTGATATTTGTACTTATACAACTCCCGAACAATCTCGAATTGATTATGATGAGAATGTAGAGCTAATGTCAAAACTCTGTCCTAATAATATGCAGCCGATGGATAATTATACAATGAAATTATATGCAAATGGCAAGTTAGTATCGTTAGAAATTCCTAATGGAAAATATAAAAGTTGGTCTGCCTTAATGAGTAAAACTCCAAAAGGAAGAGTAAATGAGTGGTCAATAAAGTTACACAAACCAAAGGGTTCTAAAGATTTTGAAATCATCAGAAAGTAATCTTCAAAAAACACCTATGAGAAAAAATAGATTTTATTTACTCTTATTAGTTTTATTAATTAACTGCCAGGAGAATAAATCACAAAGTGTCAATAAAAAGGCATTTGAAATCGTAAACAAAATACCCGCTGAAAAAAGAATTAGTTACGCTGTACATGTAAATGCACTAACCCCTTATGAACTTTATTTAGATGATATATTGATCGATTTTTTTTATGAGGATAATATGAATAATACAACAGAGCTTAATCCTTATCTCTTAGAAAATGGAAAACATAAGCTTAAAATAAGATATCTGCCTACAGTAAAAGATATGTTTTCTAAGAAAGGACTATTAGATCCAAGAGATATTTACACAAGAGAAGACAGTCGTTGGCACGTATTTTTTGTAAAATTAAATAAAGATCCAAATGCTGTTTTGGGATATACTAATGAAATTGATTATGGAGGTAGTGAACTTAAAATCATCCCACCACCTTCACAAGTTCCTTATTGGGAACAGGAATGGGAATTAGACATAAAAGATTTACCGTATAAATTAAAAGGATGGAGTGAAAGCGAAGATTTATCTAAAGTGGATAAAGATCAATTAAAAAAGGAGGTGGTTGCTTTTTTCGAACAGCAAAGAAATTTACTAAATACCGATAAAATTGAAGAATATCTTAATCTCACTAAAACTAAAAATGAAGAGTTGGATATCTGTACATATATAACTGCTGAACAATCTAAAATTGATTATCAAGAAAATATAGAGCTTATGTCAAAACTTTGTCCCAATAACATGCAACCAATTAATAATTATGAAATGAGATTGTTTGCTAATGGTAAACTAGTTACTTTGCTAATCCCAAGTGGAAAATTAAAAAATTGGTCAGCTTTAATGAGTATAACCCCAAAAGGTAGAAAAAATTACTACCGTATTTTACTCCATAAACCCAAAGGTTCTAAAGATTTTGAAATCATCAGAAAGTAATCTTCAAAAAACACCTATGAGAAAAAATAGATTTTATTTACTCTTATTAGTTTTATTAATTAACTGCCAGGAGAATAAATCACAAAGTGTCAATAAAAAGGCATTTGAAATCGTAAACAAAATACCCGCTGAAAAAAGAATTAGTTACGCTGTACATGTAAATGCACTAACCCCTTATGAACTTTATTTAGATGATATATTGATCGATTTTTTTTATGAGGATAATATGAACAATACAACAGAGCTTAATCCTTATCTCTTAGAAAACGGAAAACACAAACTGAAAATAAGATATTTGCCTACGGTAAAAGATATGTTCTCTAAGAAAGGCTTGCTTGATCCAAGAGATATTTACACAAGGGAAGACAGTCGCTGGCATGTTTTTTTTTGTAAAATTAAATAAAGATCCAAATGTTCCTTTGGGTTACACTAATGAAATTGATTATGGAAGCAGTGAGTTAAAAATTGTCCCTCCCCCCTCACAAGTTCCATACTGGGAACAAGAGTGGGATTTAGAAATAAAAGATTTACCTTATAAATTAAAAGGATGGAGCGAAAGTGAAGATTTATCTAAAATGGATAAAGATCAATTAAAAAAAGAGGTTGTTGCTTTTTTCGAACAACAGAGAAATTTATTGAATGAAGGAAAAGTTGATGATTATCTAAAATTAGGACTAAAAAAAGATGAAGAAGTAATTGTTGCTACCTATGGTGAAGATTTAGAATACTATACATCTCAAAAAAGAAAAGATAATTTATTAAGAGCAAAAGATCATATGTTGCCCTTAGAAAAGTATAAAGTGTCATTGTACGCAAATGGAAAATTGGTTTCTTTAGAAATTTCTGACGGAAAGTATCGAAGCTGGTCAGCTTTAATGAGTAAAAGTGATAAGGGAGGAATGAGTGGTTGGGGTATAAAACTCCACAAACCAAAAGGTTCTAAAGATTTTGAAATCATCAGAAAGTAATCTTCAAAAAATACTTATGAGAAAGATTACATATTATTTATTACTGTTCGCTTCATTAGTTAATTGTCAAGAAAAAGAACAAACGAAAAACACAAAAGCAATGGAAATAGTAAACAAAATACCCGCTGAAAAAAGAATCAGTTACGCAGTACATGTAAATGCCTTAACGCCTTATGAACTTTATTTAGATGATATATTGATCGATTTTTTTTATGAGGATAATATGAACAATACAACAGAGCTTAATCCTTATCTGTTAGAAAACGGAAAACACAAACTGAAAATAAGATATCTGCCTACAGTAAAAGATATGTTTTCTAAGAAAGGACTATTAGATCCAAGAGATATTTACACAAGGGAAGACAGTCGCTGGCATGTTTTTTTTGTAAAATTAAATAAAGATCCAAATGTTCCTTTGGGTTACACTAATGAAATTGATTATGGAAGCAGTGAGTTAAAAATTGTCCCTCCCCCCTCACAAGTTCCATACTGGGAACAAGAGTGGGATTTAGAAATAAAAGATTTACCTTATAAATTAAAAGGATGGAGCGAAAGTGAAGATTTATCTAAAATGGATAAAGATCAATTAAAAAAAGAGGTTGTTGCTTTTTTCGAACAACAGAGAAATTTATTGAATGAAGGAAAAGTTGATGATTATCTAAAATTAGGACTAAAAAAAGATGAAGAAATAATTGTTGCTACCTATGGTGAAGATTTAGAATATTATACGTCTCAAGAAAGAAAAGATAACTTATTAAGAGCAAAAGATCATATGTTACCCTTAGAAAATTTTGAAATGGTATTATACGCTGATGGTAGATTGGTTTCTTTAGAAATACCTGATGGAAAATATCGAAGATGGTCAGCTTTAATGAGTAAAAGTGATAAAGGAGGAATGAGTGATTGGCCAATAAAACTTCACAAACCAAAAGGTTCTAAAGATTTTGAAATCATCAGAAAGTAATCTTCAAAAAACACCAATGAGAAAAATTAGATTTTATTTACTCTTATTAGTTTTATTAATTAACTGTCAGGAGAATAAATCACAAAGTGTCAATAAAAAGGCATTTGAAATCGTAAACAAAATACCCGCTGAAAAAAGAATCAGCTACGCAGTGCATGTAAATGCACTAACCCCATATGAACTTTATTTAGATGATATATTGATCGATTTCTTTTATGAGGATAATATGAATAATACAACAGAGCTTAATCCTTATCTCTTAGAAAATGGAAAGCACAAACTGAAAATAAGATATCTGCCTACTGTAGATGATATTTTTTCTAAAAAAGGGTTGCTAGATCCAAGAGATATCTATACAAGGGAAGACAGTCGCTGGCATGTTTTTTTTGTAAAATTAAATAAAGATCCAAATGTTCCTTTGGGATATACTAATGAAATCGATTATGGAGGCAGTGAACTTAAAATCATCCCACCACCTTCACAAGTTCCTTATTGGGAACAGGAATGGGAATTAGACATAAAAGATTTACCGTATAAATTAAAAGGATGGAGTGAAAGTGAAGATTTATCTAAAAAGGATAAAGATAAATTAAAAAAAGAGGTTGTTGCTTTTTTCGAACAACAGAGAAATTTATTGAATGAAGGAAAAGTTGATGATTATCTAAAATTAGGACTAAAAAAAGATGAAGAAGTAATTGTTGCTACCTATGGTGAAGATTTAGAATATTATACGTCTCAAGAAAGAAAAGATAATTTATTAAGAGCAAAAGATCATATGTTACCCTTAGAAAATTTTGAAATGGTATTATACGCTTATGGTAGATTGGTTTCTTTAGAAATACCTGATGGAAAATATCGAAGATGGTCAGCTTTAATGAGTAAAAATGATAAAGGAAAGATGAGTGCTTGGGGTATAAAAATCCACAAACCAAAGGGTTCTAAAGATTTTGAAATCATCAGAAAGTAATCTTCAAAAAACACCTATGAGAAAAAATAGATTTTATTTACTCTTAATAGTTTTATTAATTAACTGCCAGGAGAATAAATCACAAAGCATCAATAAAAAGGGATTTGAAATCGTAAACAAAATACCCGCTGAAAAAAGAATTAGTTATGCTATCCATATAGGTTCCTTTACGCCTTATGCTTAAAAAAGTTATTCAATGAAAAAATTAAACTCTTTTCTGTACTGCGAAGGGCTTTTCTTCATGTATTCCTTAAATGTTTTATTGAAATAACTGAAATTATTAAACCCGGATTCAAAACTGACCTCGGTGATGCTCAAAGGCTTTTCAGCAAGGAGTTTCAGGGAGTGCGTGATACGGTATTCATTGACGAACTGAGTGAACGTTTTATTGGTGATCTTTTTGAAATACCGACAAAAAGACGGCACTTTCATATTCGCCAGATCTGCCACCTCATCCAGTGTGATCTGCTCTTTAAAATGGTCTTTAACATAATTAAAGATCAGGTTAATCCTGTCATTATCTTCCACCTGCGTTTGGAGATAATATTTTCCGGCATTTAGAATTCTATAATCCTGTGTGGTAGCTAATGCATCAAGTATTTCAATAAATTTCACGAGTCGGTCCAACGAGGAAGATTCGTGCATTTCTACGATTTTTTTTCCGATAGATTTTTTGATGTTTTCACTGAAAACAATTCCCGCTTTTGCTTTTTCCAACAAATTGGCAATTCTGTGCATTTCAGGAAGTTCCCAAATACCTTCACCTAAAAAATCAGGTTTGAACTGGATCACCATTTCGTAATCGTTATTGGTATTTTCATTCGTCATTCCGCAATGTGGGAGGTTGCTTCCCATCATCACCAGATCGCCTTCCGTAAAATAGGAAATATTACTCCCGATTTGCCTTTTTCCCGAACCTCCGCATACGAAAATAAGTTCCACTTCCGGATGATAATGCCAGACGTGAGATTTTATATTGTCATTTTTAAGAAATTTCAGACTGGTGAAACTGCTTCCGATATTAGGTTTTATCGCTTCAAAGGCCGGATTGGAATGTTTCATAACTAAAGAAATAAATTCATGCACAAAATTAACAATTAATTCAAAATAAAACAACTGTTAGGGTAAAATAGAACATAAATATGAAAATTGTATTGTAGCCTACCATTATTGGCTGGTCTAAATTTGCAGTATCAATAACAAATAAAAATTGTCATTATGAATAAAATAGTAAAATCAGCTTTCCTTATAGGATTTTTAAGCATCTCAGCAAGTGCCATGAGCAAAGACAAAGATTTTTCTCTTTCTTTCGGAACGGCAAATGAAAAAACGGTAAACTTTGAAGTACTTAATGCAAAAAATATTTCCCTGGTTGTATATAACGATACATATGGAGAATTATTTTCTGAAAAAGTAGAAACTGAAAATCATGTTGCCAAATCTTATGATCTGAAAGACCTGAATACCGGAACGTATTATCTGGTAGCAGAATCTGATCAGAAAATTGAAAAATATAAAATAAAAATCAGCAATAACAATACGCTGGAAATAGAAAAGACTCCTTTTTCAGAAATTAATAAACCGGAATATACGGTTTCAGGAAATGTAGCCAAACTTCACCTTTCCAATCTGAAAAACAAGGCTACGATTTCAATATATGATTTTGCAGGAAACTCTTATTACAACGCAACAAAGACTCCGGAAAAAGGCGAGTTGGAAATGAGTTTTGATCTGAACCCTAAAACTGCCGACAAATACATCATCAGCGTCGAAGAAATGGGGAATGTTTTTAACAAAATAGTTACTCTTAACTAAAATTAAGAGATTCATATATTTCCGTATTTATATCGGAACTAAAATTTTACGTACAGTTAGTATTGAGGCAACTCTTCTTTCTTTAAATCACGAAGAATGAGTTGCCTTAATTTTTTTTATGATATTGCCACGAATGCCCGAATTTTTTATTTCACATAGATTTTTACAGATAATCCTTTGTATGTTGGTTGATCGCAAAGGCCGCAAAGATATTTTTAATGCCTGATGTTTTTAAGACGCAAGGATTTTATCTTTGATAAAATTGAGGGCTGCATATTGTGGCCACGAATGCACGAATTTTATTTCCCGCAGATTGCCAGATTTTCGCAGATGATGCCGTTAATTTTTTTGATAAGCCTTTGCCTTTGATACATCTTGGTGAGCTTTTATAAGTAGAACGGCTTTGTGAAACTTAAAACATTTAGTAATATAAAATCTTCGAGACCTTGGTGTTCAATTTATAAGTTCATATCATGCGTTGCTATCATTTGCTGAGTAGAACGCCCTTGCGATCGAAAAATTTTCGACATCATAAAATAATAGACCTAGCGCTCGATAGCGTTAAAAATAAGCCACGAAAGTTCAATATTTTTTTATTTCTCCTCAAAATCAATCCGCTTAATCCGCTAAATCTGCGAGAGTTTAAAAATAAACCGTAAAATCTAAAAAACTGTGAAAAATTTAAATATCAAGTTTTTGAAATAATTGATTAATCAATTATTAAAAACTCATAATTATGATTATAAAGCCTATAGCAAAACGTTAATTGCTAAGAGCTACTTAATTATGATGCTTAAGATCCAACTTAATCTTTTTCAAGTCCTCCAATTCATGAACAGGTCTTTCAATATCATAAGGAATCGGCATCTTTGAAAACGTCTGAAAATATAATAGACAGGCATCTTTCCACCATACAGCATCCTTCGCCTGAATTTTCAATTTTGACTGAACTTGAGTAAACCTTTCAGGGTCTACATACGCTTCCATCTGATCCCACACTTTCTGGTACTCACGGACATTCTGAACACCGGAATCATATTTGAAAGCCAGTTCTTCCCACAGCGTTTTTCCATCTTTCATTTTATAATTCCATGGCACATGATGAAACCATAAAATAAGATTTTCCGGACAGGTTTCGATATCACCATAGATTGTATTTAAAGGAGAAAAGTATTGAGATACCGCATCACTTCCGGTTTTTGTACGGTCAAAACCAATTCCCTGAGCATTAGCCTGATGATAATAAACCGGCGACCAGTCGGGTCTTCCGCCTTTATAATCTCCCCAAGGTTCAGGTCCGTAATGATGTCCCGATGCAAAAATATGGTGTAACCCTAAAGGCATCATATAATCAACCGCCGTTTCGCGTGAAGAAAGCATGATCTTTTTGACAGGATTTACAAATGCTGCTTTATCGGTAAAGGTCATTTTAATCCATTCATCAGCAATATTTTCAGCGCTCAATTCATGATTCCACGCTAACCTCCCAAAGGCATACCAATTCGCTTGTGCAAAATGATGGCCCGTCCAGTTAGTATCTTCACCAATATTGGCTACCGCAGAAATGGCAGTCAGTTGAGCAGGTCGTAAAGTGCCATCCGTAATTTTTGCAATGGTAGAACCTTTTCCATCCGAGTACGTGTCACTGTCCAAAGTCTCTTTGAATAAAGGCGCCAGATACACCAAATGATTAGAAAAACCTAAGTATTCCTGAGTAATCTGAAATTCTACCATTTCCGAAGTCTTTTTCAAAGCTCCAAACAATGGATTAAATGCTTCACGAGGCTGAAAATCAACAGGCCCGTTTTTAATCTGGATGATCACATTATCCCTGAATTTTCCATCCAGAGGAACAAATTCCAAATGTGCCTGTTTGGCTCGGTCTTCCTTGCTAGGGCTGTATACAAAGGCGCGCCACATCACGATTCCGCCATGGGGTTTCAATATATCTGCCATCATATTGGCTCCATCTGCATGGGTTCTTCCATAATCCTGAGGTCCCGGCTGCCCTTCCGAATTGGCTTTAACCAAAAATCCTCCAAAATCAGGAATAAGATTATAAATTTCCGAAGCTTTCTCCTTCCACCATTGCTGAACATTTTTATGTAAAGGATCCGAATTTTCGAGTCCGCCAATCACTTTTGGAGATGAAAAATTAACCGATAAATAGACTTTAATTCCATAGGCTCTGAATACATCCGCCAGCACTTTTACCTTTTGAAGATAATCTGTTCTGAGCATATTCGGCGAAGCATTGACATTATTTAATACCACAGAATTAATTCCGATGGAAGCATTGACACGCGCATATTCTTCATATCTCGGCGAAATTTTATTCGGCAAATCTTCCCACTTCCACAGAGAATGTCCTGCATAGCCTCTTTCAATCGTTCCATCCAGATTATCCCAATGATTCAGGATCCGGATATCGTAAGAAGGTTTTTCGGTTATGTTTAAATGGCTAAAGTCAGATTTCGTTTGCTGCAGCCTTAAAATATGATACACCCCATACAGCAGACCGCTTTCCTTTGCCGCAGAAATAATGATCTTACCTGAATTCGACTTGATGACATAGCCGTCTTTTAAATTTTTCAATGATTTATCTGTCCGCAATTCAATTGTCTGACCTTGCCAATAACTCATCAGCTCCTTTTTGGCAATTTCAAGAGTCGGATTTTTACCTTTTGAAATAATTTTTTCTGATGATATTCCATTTTTCACATTAGGAAATCGAAGCCAAAGCTTGCTTCCATCTTCTGCGAAAATGATGAATGGCATTAATAAAAATATCAGAATATAAACTCGGAAATTTCGCATTTGAACATTTTTTTCTACGTTAATTGATATGTATTCCACAGGCTGATAGGATTTTCATCCTATCCTGCTTTAAATCGTCCTTTCAGGACTCTTTCTTATTCTCTATCTAAGCCTTCAATTGTTTTGAAAGTGCCGTCCTCATTATATTCTAGCTCAACCACTTTCATACTTCGAAGCCATGTTTTTCCGTCACTTGGAACAGAATCATGGAAAAATAAATACCATTTTCCTTTAAATTCAACAATACTGTGATGGGTTGTCCATCCCACGACCGGAGTCAAAATCACCCCTTGGTAAGTGAACGGTCCGTAAGGATTATCGCCGATCGCATAACATAAAAGATGGGTATCACCTGTGGAATAAGAGAAATAGTATTTGCCATTGTAGGTATGCATCCAAGAAGCTTCAAAAAACCGGTGTTCATCGCCATGAAGCAAAGGAGTTCCATTTTCATCAAGAATCAGGACATCTTTTGGCTCCTCAGCAAATTCTAACATATCATCGCTTAGCAGGACTACTTTTGAAGGAATTGCAGATTCATTATTTTCCGGAATAACCGCTGATTCCAACGCTTTATTGTTTCTGTAACGTTGTAATTGTCCGCCCCAAATTCCGCCAAAGTACATATAATGTTTTCCGTTTTCCTCGAAAATACAGGGATCGATGCTGTAACTTCCCATCATCGGATGTTTTTCTGGAATAAAAGGCCCGTAAGGTTTCTCGCTCACCGCCACCCCGATTCTGAAAATATCATTTTTATCTTTCAAAGGAAAATACATATAATACTTCCCGTTTTTATGGGCTACATCACAATCCCAAAGCTGCCTTCCCGACCACGGAATATCTTTTACAGAAAGAACAACCCCATGATCTGTAATTTCTCCGTTTTCAACATCACCCAAAGAAAAAACATGATAATCGTTCATATCGAAATGGTCACCGTTATCGTTTTCCTCGATGCCACTTTCTCGGTCATGAGACGGATAGATGTACAGTTTACCTTCAAAAACATGAACCGATGGATCTGCCATAAAGTCTTTTGGAAATAGATATTTTGATTTGTTCATTATAGTATATTTTTAATTTATTAATTTTTTTATCTCTCGCAGATTGAGCCGATTTTGCAGATGATTGAGGTTAAAAATCTGCGTCATCTGCAAAATCGGCGAGAATTTTTTAATGCCAACAGCGATAAGTTTTTTTATTTTGTTTCAGCGAGTTTAATGAGTTTTCCTACAATCGGTTTTGCTTTAAACTGGCGGTCAAACAATAACGGATAATCGGTTCTTCCTTTGATCGGAAAGTCGTTTTTCCAGGATTGATTGTCGGTAACGCCCCATAAAGTGACTCTTTTAACATGAGCCTGATGTTTTAAAAACAGTTGAAAGAAATCCTGATACCGGTTTTCCCATTGGGTTTGAACCTTTTTCGGCAACCCTTTTTTATAAGGATTCATTTTTTCGGCATATTCAATTTTATCCGAAATATTGGCGGAAGTTCCCCAAGGCGAAGGAAGTGCAGAGATTTCCAACTCCGTGATATTTACTTTAACTCCACTTTCAACATACGCGATGATCGCTTTTTCATATTCGTCAATAGAAGGGGTTTCCAACCCAACGTGCGCCTGCATTCCAATTCCATCGATCCTGATTCCTTTTGCTTTCAACTTTTTCACCAGTTCCGTCACCGCTTTTACTTTTCCGGGATGCCATTCATTATAATCATTATAGTATAATTCCGCATTTGGATCTGCTTCCTGAGCATATTGAAAGGCCAGAGTCAAAAATTCTTCACCTAGAATTTCATAAAATTTAGACTTACGGTACGTTCCGTCTTCCATAATCGCTTCATTCACCACATCCCAGCCTTTTACTCTGCCTTTATACCTTGAAACCACAGTGGTGATGTGATCTTTCATTCTCTGTTTTAAGACTTCAGACGAAACATTTTTTCCATTTTTATCAATAAAAAACCAATCGGGGGCCTGAGAATGCCAGATTAAAGTATGCCCGATAATGAACATTTTATTTTTCTCCCCAAAATCAACAAACCGATCGGCATCGTCAAAGAAAAACTGACCTTCTTTAGGTTGGAGATACATCGATTTCATACAGTTTTCCGCTACAACAGAACTAAATTGTTTTTTTATAATATCCACCGACTTTTTATCTTTTCCGTGAATCTGTTCTAAATTCATGGCTGTTCCTATATAAAATTTATCCTGAAAAGCCTGTTTTAAAGAATGATCAGAGTTTTGAGCGTTTATGTTTGAAACCGCTAAAATCATTAAACCAAATAAAATATGTTTCATTGAATTTTTACTTTTTGTGTTATTATTTAAAACTCATAGGTTTTGAAAACCTATGAGCTTCAGATTCGCTTATTTTCTTCTTTCCGCAAGATCACTCTCAATCTGCACTTCCATTTTTTTATTGATTTCATAGAAATACAGCAATCCGCACGCGACAATAAACGGAATGGCAGGAAAAATACTCACAAGCATCTTTGCTCCTGTCGACACGGTTTCCGGCTGAACGGCATTTTGAATTTCACCCGAAGAGATATATCCGTATTTACCGATAATCCACGCCACCAAAGCACTTCCGATACTTAATCCAACCTTTAAACCGACCATCATCGCTGAGAAAATAATAGCCGTCGCTCTACGGTTATTCTTCCATTCGGAATAATCAGCAACATCAGCAATCATTGCCCATAAAATCGGGGTACTGATTCCATAGAAAAAGCCGTGACAGATCTGAGATAAAAACATCAACCCCACCGATTTCGGAGGATAGAAAATAAACAGAATGATAAATAAGGTTGAGATGAAAAGGGAGGTCATGAACACGTCTCTTTTTCCGTACCGATCGGCAAATCTTTTAGAAAAAGTAATTCCGATGATCATCATAATAATTCCTCCTGCATTGAACAATCCGAAACCTGCAGATTTAGCATCCTGACCAAAGAAATTCATTCCGATGGAATCAAAAAAAGCGGTAATCGGAGAAATAAAGCTTTTTAAAGATGCTTCATCCACATAATTGTTAAAATAATAAACATAGGAACCACCCTTCATGGCTAAAGTAATGAAAATCAAAGCTGTCACCGAAAGCATAATGACCCAGGGTTTATTTTTAAACAAATCTTTCAGATCATCCTTTACACTCGATTGCTGATCAGGTTTTGAGATAATTCTTTCTTTAGTCGTGAAAAAAGTAATCAGCAACATGACAGAACCGATGATGGCAAGCCAGGTCATTACGATTTCAATTCCTACCGCTTTATCGCCGTTTCCAACGGATAAAATAATCGGTAACATAAAAACCTGAACGAAAAACTGCGAGAACATCACGGCTACAAACCGATAAGACGAAATACTGTTTCTTTCGCCCATATCACCTGTAATCACGCCACTTAATGCAGAATAAGGCAGATTATTAGAAGCATACAGCAATAGTAAAAATGAATAGGTTATTGCAGCATAAATCACCTTTCCTTTATACGAAAAATCGGGTGTACTAAACGCCAGCAAAGCCGCTACGCCCAAAGGAACAGCCGTAAACAGGATCCACGGACGGAATTTTCCCCACTTCGTATTGGTACGGTCTGCCAACGCTCCCAATAATGGATTGAAACCGAAACCGGCAATCAAACCGACAATCAGCGTAATGAGAGAAGCATCCTCCGCTTTTAGTCCGTAAATATCCGTATAAAAATACGACAGATAGGTAACCAAAGTCTGAAAAACAAGGTTCGCAGCAAGATCTCCCAAGCTGTAGCCTACTTTTTCAACGACTGATATTTTTTGAGTATTCATATAGTTTTTAATTTTTAATTGTGATGGATTGCGGATAATGGGTAAATTGAGAATAGACGGATAGAGAATAGACGGATAGATGATAGATTATAGTTCATTTCTCTTTGGTTTATATTTTACTTACATGATTATTCTGTGGTGAATGGTGATGCGGGAATTCCGTTTTTGCTTTTTAGATTGGCTCCTTCGGGATTATCTGCCCATGCATAACGAACGGCAATCGGATCTTGTATTTCGTCATTCCAGACCAGAATCTTATTTCCTTCAACTTTTGCTTTCGCCCATTTAAAAATGCCGTCTTTTCCTTTAATGGCAAAACCTTTTAATTCTGAAACGTTGGCAAAATCATCAGTTCCTTTTTTAAATGAAAGAATGATTTTATTTCCCTGCGTTTTCATGGATTGATAAACAGGTCCGTCCGCCTGAATATTTTTATCGAAAAGCATTTTTTCGACCTGTAGCGACAGCCTTTTTCCGACTTCTTTTTTATTTAAAGGGTGAATGTCATTCCATTCGCCAACGTCTATGGTTACGGCAAGTCCGGTATTGGGAATCGTTTCGGAAACTTTTCTCTCCTGGTCTCTCAATTGTGCCCAATTGCTTTCCACAGGCTGCGGTTTTGATTCCATGAAATTCGCCAGCTGAACAATAAAAAACGGCAGGTCTTTTCGGTTCCATTTATTTCGCCAATCCAGGATCATAGTCGATAGTAATTCCTGATATTCTTTAGGTTTTGCCGTATTGCTTTCGCCTTGATACCAAAGGATCGCTTTTACAGGATATTGAGTCAGAGGATTGAGCATGGCATTGTACAAACCTGTTGGCTGCCATCGGATGAATTTTTGCCCTGGAACAGGTCGATTCATCATTCCTCCGATCTTATATTTCCACTCTCCTTTTAAATCTATTTTATCAGAACCGATTTGCAGAAAATAGTCTTTATCCTTGATAAACTCACCTTTTCCGCTTCCATTGGTGATTCTGACCGCAATGACATTTTTGCCTTCTTTTAAAATTCCAGCCGGAATATCATACCAGCGCGGAGGATATTCATAAGTGGTATTTCCTACTTTTTGTCCATTGATATAGGTTACATCAGCGTCTTTTATTCTTCCTAAATTGAGAAATGCTGTATTTTTTTCAGCTCCTTTGGGAAGAAAAATTTCTTTTCTGAACCAGATACTTCCGTCAAATGGTTTTTCTATATCTTCCCAGGAACCTGGAATATTCATTTTTTTCCAGTCAGCGTCATTTAAATCAAACTTTTCCCAATGACTTTCAATTCCTTTATCCAATTTATCCAACTCTGAATACCACGCACTGTTCAGAGCATTATCCGAAGACTCAGTTTTTGAAATTAATTCATCATTTCGCCATTTGTGAGCTTCGGTAATATATTCGGGGAATTTTTTAAGTGAATTTTCATCCATCCAGGCCTGAATCGGTGAACCGCCCAAACTCGCATGAAGAATTCCCACCGGAATTTTATTATACTGATACATTTCTTTGGCAAAAAAGTATGCTACCGCAGAAAAATTGGATATCGTCTGAGGATTGGTTTCCTCCCAATAACCCGCATCAAAATCGTTCTTAATTTCTTTAAAATTATATTTCTGACGAACGGTAAAAAATCGGATATTACTATTATCAGCAGTTTTCAGCTCATCAGAATAAAGCGTTTTAACCCTGCGCATGGGAAGCTCCATATTCGACTGTCCTGAACAGACATACACATCACCAATCATAATATTTTTTAAGGTAATTTCATTAACAGTCATCGTAAAAGGTCCGCCTGCATTCATTTTAGGAAGATCAATTTTCCAATTCCCGGAATTGTCGGCAACTGTTTTATATTTTTTATCCTGAAACTGAAGTTCGATTTTTTCTCCACGATCAGCAGTTCCCCAGATTTTTATTTTCTGATCGCGCTGCAAAACCATTCCGTCTGAAACCAGACGGGGAAGCTTAATTTTTGCATTAATAAAGGATATACTGATGAAAAATAATAGGACGGTAAACAATTTAATTCTATTCATTGCTTTATATTTTTAATAGGATTTTATCCTATTCTTATTGATATTCATACAATTTAACATGGAGAATCTGGAAGTCATCAACCCCAATTCGAACGTGTCTTCCCTGATGGGTCTGATCTCCGTTTAATCTTCTTACATAAATGAATTTTCCCTTTTCATCAATATTTATTTCATCCACAGGACCAATTCCTGCTCTCATCCCGCCGTTCCACGTATTCTGAGCCTGCGAATTTCCTCCCTGAGCAGCAAAACCATCTTCCCCCAAATCTTTTGCAAGAACTTCTTTCTTCTCATTTTCCTTTTCAAACTCTACAACAATTCCGCTTCCTGCAATAATGTATTCGTTTTTTGCTAAACGTAAGATCAATCCGCCACCCTCAGGCCAAACGCTGCCATCTTTTGCCCGGGGATCCCAAGGCAACGAAAAGAAATGCCTTGCGGTAATTTTCAGATCATCGAAACTGATGATTCTTTCCGTATTTTTCTGGTCAAATAACAAGCCTTTTGACTGGTTTTGCCCTTGATACTTCGTTAAAACAGGCATCAGCTGCTTCAATTTTGAATAGGCATCCGCTAACCTTTTACTTCCTGTTTCAGAATTATTTTCAATAGAAAACGGACTGTAACCGATCGCATCATGCTCCCCGAAAGCATAAAAAGCCTGCACCCCGTTATTCTGAGTCATTTTTATTTCAGGAACAAACAACGGATTGTTATGGAGCCTGTATTTCGCCGACCAGCTTATAAAATCCCCGTCATACAAATCCGGTGACAACATATCGATGCTTGGAGCTCCCGCATGCCAGATATCGATCAGATGCGCCAAAGGTCCACCCGCCGGATATTCTCCAGGCTGTCGGTTTCTGCTGTTCATTGCCGCATTGACATATAAAGGAATATTATGAATGGAACGCGCCGTCTTCGCCAGTTTTTCAACATACTGAGCGTAGGAATAAGCAGTAAACAATTCATCCGTATAGAGATCATTTCCGAAAATTTCCTGCCAGTTTCCCTTTGTTTTAAAGCCTTGCTTTCCCCATTTTTCAGCAAGTGAAGGATGGAGTTCCTTTTTATTCTTAGTTAAAAATTTTATTAAATGATCCGAAACCTGCGAATTAAATACTTTGTCAGCTTCTTTAGAATAATCCCGAGCCCCTTCCAGCATTCCGATTTCATTTTCAACCTGAACCATAATAACGGTTCCCTGTGCTTTATCCACGGCAGCAATATGTTTCATGAACTCATTAAACGCTTTATTATCAGCATGCAGCACATTTTCAGAAAACGAACTCGCAATTTCTAAAGGTTTTCCTGCTTTTGAATAGGCTCTCGGATATTTTTTATAGTCTTTTTTAAACCAAAGCGGTGCATAGCAGGTCATTGAATTTTTCCATGCTCCAAACCATAAAAACACCACTTTCAGATTATTTTTTCTGGCCTGATCAATACTTTTATCAATTAAGCTGAAATCAAATCTACCCTCTTCAGATTCTATTAAGTCCCAATAAGCTGGTACCAAAACTGTATTCAGTTTCATTTGCTCAAGCTTCGGAAAATCCCTTTCAATATCCTGAAAAGACGACGCTGAAGAGTTGCCCAGCTCACCACCCAAAATCAAAAACGGCTGGCTGTCAACTATAAGCTGCGTTGCCGTTCCTTTTTTCTGTAAGCGAGAAATTTCCTGCGCCTGAATCCCAAGTGAGAAGAATAGTCCTGGTAGAAGCCAAACTTTATGTATATTCATAATGAGGTTATTTGATTTTGTTATTTTTCAGTTTAAATTAAATGATAATCAATATTCGTGTTAACTGATGATTTATCTTATTTATCAGTAAACTTATAAATCGTTTTTGTTGAATATTTTTCTCCCGCTTTTAAAACAACCGACGGAAAATTTTTCCGGTTTGGTGAATCCGGAAAATGCTGGGTTTCCAGACAAATTCCTGTTCGCGGATGATTTTTCCCACCCGATTTTCCTTCAGACTGTGCATCTAAAAAATTACCTGTATACAACTGAACGCCCACCTGATCGGTAATGACTTCCATATTTCTGCCACTTTTTGGGTGATATAATTCTCCGATAAATCGTAATCCTTCTCCCTCCGGAACCATGCAGTGATCATATCCCTGGGCAATTTTTAACTGTTCATGATCGTTATCAATATCCCTTCCCAACTGCTTTGAAACCCTGAAATCAAATGGCGTATTTTCCACATTTTCGAGATTCCCCAGCGGAATCGACCGATGATCGATCGGAATAAATTGTGTAGCATTCAGCTGTAACTCATGATCTGTAATTTTTTCATTAAAATCACCTGACAGATTAAAATACGAATGTTGACTCAAGTTGATAATCGTATCCTGATCTGCTGTCGCTTCATATTGTATTTCTAATGCATTTTCATCTGTTAATGTATAGAATACATTCACCAAAACCTCTGCAGGAAAACCTTCGTCGCCGTCTTTACTTGTGTAAGACAACTTAAGTGTCTGACTGTTTTCTGAAGGCTCAGCAGTCCATACTTTTGTGTGAAAGCCACCATCACCACCATGTAAATTATTTTCACCATTATTTTTATTCACATAAAATTCTTTCCCGTTAAGAGTAAATTTTCCATCCGCAATTCTATTGGCATATCTTCCGATGATGGCTCCATAAAATGAAGTATTTGCATTAAAATAATTTTCTTTGTTTGCAAATCCCAAGACCACATCTTCATAATTTCCATTTCTGTCCGGAGCCGTCAGGGACGTTACAATTCCACCGTAGTTGATAATTTCGATCATCATCCCGTTGGCATTGCTCAGCGTATATTTTTTAATATTGTCACCATCTTTCGTCACTCCGAAATCTGAAATCTGAATACCTCCCATTTGCCTTAGAATATCTTTAATTATAATTAAATATAAGGGTAAATTTATTTTAAAAATCACTTTTCGGCGCTCCCAAATACGAGGGCTTTAGTCTGCCAGTATCGATCAGAATTTTTTCCAATACAATTCCTGCATCTAAAATTCGGAAGTGCAGCGTATGTTTTCCTGCCGTTGACATCCTATGCTTTGTTATTGATTTTATCATATGCTCGGATTGCCACTGCCCTAATTCTCCGCGATAGTTACCGTTAAAATTCACCATCTGCGGCTTTTCATCATCAAAATAAATTTCATATCGCAACCCTTTATTTGAATTGAAGTTCAGGGTTGGAGCCAGTAATAACTGAACGTCAAACTCACCTGTTGAAGTCAATTCAACATCATATTCAACAGAGATATTTTCATTTTTCAGAGGTGAAATATTTTGAGGAAAAGTAGTTAATCCTGATAACGTTCTACCAAAATCGGGAATAATCTGCCAGTGAATTCTATCCGAATTATTCTGACGTGAAAAATGTTCTGCCTCAATGGAAATATATCCGTCTTTTTCCTTAAATACTTTATTTTTTACACTTTCCTCTTTTGAGATATAGATCAGTTCAGGCATTGTATTTTTTTCCGGCTGCTGCCAGTTATCGTAGCCTATTCTCGTCTGATCCATCATGTGCTTCCACTTTCCGCCCGAAATTTCATTATTGTATCTATTTTGCAACAAAGCATCATATTCAAAATTTTGCTTAGCTTTATCGGCAAAACCGTTGGCCTTTATATCTTTTTTAGCAGCTGACTGTTGATTTTTAGCTATATTAAAATACATTTCATACAAATTACTGCATGCATCGATCGGGTACAAAACCAACTGGAAATATGCATCCTTATATTCCTTAGGAATTTCGTTGTAAAGCCTGTTGGCATCGAGTGCTAACTTTTGGTAATCATTACTAACGGTTTCAAATTCGTTGTAGTTTTCTAAACTGTAGGTTTTACTGTTCAGCGTTTCCGGAGTGACTCTACGATTATATTTTGCATACAGGTTGATCATCCTCGCGATTTCCTTTGAATATTTTAAACCAAATTGTGCCGCAGCCCATTTTTCTGTGTAGCTTAATAAATTATTAGCATTAAATTGTTTCGGATTCCATGCCATTTCCATGAAAAAACTAATAGGAAATTCCATAGGCTTGAGATCACCGACATTCACAACCCACACTTTATCAACACCATGTTCATAGGTCAGATTCATCTGTTCCCAAATCCTCTGGATCGGACTGATATTGATCCATTTTGAATTCCGCGGTCCGCCCACATAATCGAAATGATAGTACATTCCGTAACCTCCTTTGTGAACAGGTTTAGACAAATCCGGAAGCTTGCGGACATTGCCCCAATTGTCATCACAGAACAGCAGAATGACATCATCAGGAACCTGCATTCCTTCGTCATAATAATCCTGAACTTCTTTATACAAAGCCCAGATTTGCGGTGTTTTCTCCGCCTTTTTACCTGAAACTTCCTTTATAATTTTTCGCTGATCTTTCACTATATTTTCCAGCAAAGCAATATTGGTTTTTTCACCCATCGCTTCATCTCCATCGCCACGCATCCCGACTGTCACAAGCTTTTCCCAGTTTTTACTTCTTTCTATCCCGGATTTCCAGAATTGCTGCAAGACTTTAGCATTTTTAGTGTAATCCCAAATATTCGGTAAATTATTCTTTTTAATATATCGATGCCAATCGGTTTGTGCCAAAGCCATAGGTTCATGATGAGAGGTTCCCATGATAATTCCCATTTCATCTGCCAATACTCCATTTTGAGGATCGTCGTCATAGAAAGCTTTTCCCCACATCGCAGGCCAGATATAATTACCCTTCAAACGAAGAATCAATTCAAATACTTTTTCGTAAAACTGAGAATTAATTCCTCCAAAAGTCGCTCTTGCCCAGCTTCCCAAAGAAGGTTCTTCATCATTCAGGAAAATTCCCCTGTATTCGACAGCCGGTTCGTTATCGGTATACATTCCTTTTTTGAAGTAGAGATTTTCTTTTTTCTGAACAGGAACATCTGCCCAATAATACCAGGGCGAGATACCCATCTGTTTCGAAAACTCATAAATTCCGTAGATCGTTCCGCGTTTATCACTTCCTGCGATAACAATAGCTTCAGCAATACCGTTGTATTCTTTTACATTCTGAATGATAAATTTTTCTTTTTTACCTTTTAAGTCTTTTTCGTTAATTTTTTTCTGTTTAATTAGATCATCAATGACCGAATTTGTGCCGATTGTTCCGATGATTATTAATGGAGATCCGTTATTTGAAATGGTATGTAAGAGATTCGGAATATCACCCGTTACTTTCTGAAAATCAGACTGAAGATTAATGACTGCTCTTAAAATCCCTTTATCCATCGATTGATCTGTAAACAATGATAGTTTTTCTGATTTCTCTTTAATCATCAAGACATCAGAACTATTTTCAGTCGTGATAAATGGCTGTACAGATTGCCCCTTGAGTCCAAAGCTGAAGGTAAAAATGATCACAACAATCGATTTAAAAAGGAAATTCATTTTCAATTTATTTACAATTTAATATCATTCGCAAAAGTGCTGTATAAGCCAATCAAACTTCCAGTAAATCCGCCGGCGACGTCCGTGGACAAAATATCTCCGGACACTTTTCCGCCTAAATTTTTATATTTTTTTTCATCAAGGGAATAATTAAACTGGTAATCATCTCCCTCTGCAATCACCTGAAGCTTTATATTTTTTGAAAGTGAAATTTTTTCACTTGAGATGGTAGTTGAATTTCCCTTTTCTGTTCTTTCCAAAACAATGTAAAAATCTTTCTCTTTCTTTGTAACTCCGAAAACATACTGTGAGTTTTCGCTTTGATAACAGGTAATTCCTGCCAATTCTTTTTCTGATTTCGGCTTAAAATCTAAAGAAACGGTGGCTTCAAAACTCGCATGCTGCTGTCTGTGAAATAAAGCCGAAACCGGAGCTTTTGCTTTACTGTTGACATTGAACGGATTAATTTTAACCCCGTTTTTTGTCTGAACGGTAAATTTTTCACGGGCTCCACGCATCGCGATCCAACGATCATCGAGTTTAACACTCTTCAAATCATCATTAAACATAAAATTTCCATTGGGAAAAAATCCGTTTTGTCCTGTCTGATTTTTAATTCCTTTCGGCATCTTTACTTTGGTTTTCATCGGAACCAGTCCGTTTTGAAAAACAGGATACGTTCCGCTCCAGTCAACGGGAAGAATAAAGGTTTCACGACCTGTATTCACGCGGTTTTTCTCATTCGGACGAACCGCCAGAAATACCCCGTAATAATTTCCGTCAGATGTTTCCACCAAATCGGCGTGCCCAGCCCAATCCACCTTATCTTTTCGGTCTTTAGGAAAATATCTCTGGGTTAAAATTGGGTTATTTCCCGCCGGAATAAATGGTCCTTTCGGAGAATCAGCAATGAAAATAACTTCACTATGATTACCACCTGTTCCGCCTTCCGCACACATCAGAAAATATTTTTCGTTTTTCTTATACAAATGGGGACCTTCAATCCAAATCGGTTTTTGGGTAATATCAACACCTCCATTGACGATGATTTTATCTGTTCCGGCAATCACCTGATCTTTTTCGAGATCGTAATCCCAGATTTTAATCACGCGATGACCGCTGTATTGTTCGGTTCCTTTGGGAGGAGCGTCATTGTGAACGATGTATGCTTTACCGTTATCATCAAAGAAAATAGACGGATCGATACCGTCGAAATTCAATTTCTGAACTTCTCCCCAACCTTTTTTAGGATCTTTGGTTTTCACCACCATATTTCCGATTCCGCCTGCAATCTGCGTCGTCACCATGTAAAAAGTATCGTTGAATCTATTGTATTGAATATCGGGAGCATAAATTCCCTCCGAAAATCCTGCATTTTCTAATTTTAGCTGAGAAGGCCTGTCGAGAACATGACCGATTTGTGTCCAATTCACCAGATCATTGGAATGAAAAATCGGCACACCGGGAAACATCGCAAAAGAGGAATTCACCAAATAATAATCGTTTCCTTTTCTTGTAATGCTCGGATCAGGATAGCAACCCTGCAAAATGGGTGAATAAAATTCATCTTCTTCTAAACGGTTTTCTGCGTAGATCTTATCATTTCCTTTGTAGGTGAAATCTGAAAAAACCTGTGCATGAAGGCTTTCAAAAAAAAATAAAGCCATGACAGCCAGTGAAATAAATTTCCTGATGCTCAATGATTGATTCATATTCTGTAATTTTTTATTTCTTCTATTGTCGTTCAGAAGATTAAAAATAGATTCAAATGGTTTCCCTGTAAATAAAGAGTGCCATTTAAACCTATCTTATAGAACGTTTTCTCCTTATTTCATAGAGTATAATCAGTAAATATTTGCAGATTACAATAATCATTAAAAAAACAAGGTCTCGTCAAACATAAAAATGAAAGACCCTGTTTGCTAACTATATAAAACTGATTGTATCTTTTTACACTCCACTAAATGCGCTGAAACCTCCATCAATAGGAAGTAAAGCACCTGTAATAAAACTTGCTGCTTCCGAACAGAGGAACTGTACGGCTCCGTTGAGTTCTTCTGCATCTCCGAACCTCCCCATGGGGGTTTTGGCAATTACTTTTTTGCTTCTGTCGGTCAATGAACCATCCGGATTTAATAAGATCGCCCGGTTTTGATCTCCGATAAAAAATCCGGGAGCAATCGCATTAACACGAATTTTATCTCCATATTTTAAGGCTAAATCCGACGCCAGCCATTGCGTAAAGTTTGTAATCGCAGATTTCGCCGCCGAATATCCCGCCACTCTTGTGATCGCTGAGTAAGCTGCCATGGAGGAAATATTAACAATGCTTCCGCTTCCCTGCTCTGCCATCACTTTTCCGAAAACATAACTTGGATAAACAGTTCCATTGATGTTGAGATTCGTCACCTCATCCCATCCATCCAAATTCATATCGAGAAATGACTGCTCAGGAGAGAGCGTTGCCGTAGGTATATTTCCACCCGCGATATTGAGCAAAATATCAATTTTACCATATTTTTCAATGATCTTTTCAGAAGCAGATTCCAGACTTTCGACATTCATAACATTGGCTTCCACAGCAAATGCATCGCCGCCAGATTTCGTAAGTTCTTTTACACGGGCATCTAATATCTGCTGGTTTCTTCCCAATGCCACCACTTTTGCGCCTGCTTCGATGAAACTTTTGGCTAAACTTCCGCCTAAAACGCCGGATGCACCTGTAATGACGGCTACTTTATCTTTTATGCTGAATATTTCGTTCATTTTATTTACTGCTTGATGGTTGATGGTAAATTTGATAGGATTGCATCCTATCCTGATTTAAGTCGTCCCTTCGGGACTTCCATATTCTTTTTAATATTTATTTAAAATGATTGAATTATTTGTTGGATAATTCATTTTGGACGGTTGCGATAACGCCTTCGATTTGTCCTAAAGCGAGCATTCTTCCTAAAAAGGAATATCCGGGATTGTAGCCTTTATCGATATCATCGGTCAGTAATCTTCCGTGGTCAATTCGCATGGGTAAACTTGGGTTCTCCTTTTCAAAAATGCGAATCACCTCTATTAATTTTCCGCGGCCTTCCAAATGATGTGCTTCGATAAAATCTCCGTTTTCAAACACATTGGTGCTTCTTAAATGAACGAATTTGGTTCGGTGGGCATATTTTTGAGCCAGCTTGGGAACATCATTCTGTAATCCTGCACTTAGAGAACCTGTACAGAATGTCAATCCGTTATGCGGGTTATCGACTTCATTTAAAAACCAGTCAATATCCTCTTCGTTCGTCACAATTCTCGGCAAGCCTAATAATGAAAACGGCGGATCATCTGGGTGAACACACATCTGAATGCCATATTCTTCGCAAACAGGTATTATTTGTTCGAGGAAATATTTCATATTCTGACGAAGCTGATGTTTATCAATTCCATCATACAAAGCCAACAGGCTTTTGAAAATAGAAACAGGATTTTGATCGTCTTCTTTGATGTTTCCATTCACAAAGCCCTGTGTTTTAACGATAATAGAATCAATTAAATCATTTTTCTCTTCTTCGGTGATCGTCTTTTTTAGTTCATCAACTTTAGCTAAAACTTCAGGAGTATAATCGCTTTCAGCACCCTTTCTTTCCAAAATATGGATTTCAAAATAGGCAAATTTAGCTTTATCAAAATATAAAGATGAAGAACCGTCTGCCCATTGAAAATACAGATCCGTTCTCGCCCAATCCAGCACAGGCATGAAATTATAACAGACCGTTGTAATGCCTGCCTTTCCTAAATTTTCGAGACTTTTAATATAATTTTCAATTAAATGATCTCGGTTTCCACCACCATATTTGATGGCTTCACTTACCGGAAGACTTTCTACAACCGACCAGCGAAGTCCGAAACTTTCGATATACCCTTTATACTCGTTAATAGCCTCCAAAGGCCAAATCTCCCCATTCGAAATGTCGTGAAGGGCAGAAACAATGCCTTCCACACCAATCTGACGAAGCATATTTAATTGAATCTTATCTTTTTTGCCAAACCAACGCCATGTTTTTTCCATAATTCTTTTGATTTTAAATTTCATTAAACAAAGCAGGAGGGGCAAATCTCCCACTTTGTTTTTAATAATATGAATGTAGAAATTTTTAATTAAACTAATATCCCGGATTTTGGTAACCCGCATTTTCCGACATGGCATCCATCTGCGACTGTGGAATAGGTCTTAAATATAAATAGTTCGGAATATTTCGGGTGAACGTCTGTGGGGTATGATCTCCAACAGCGGTTCCTCCAATCGTATAGGTTTTAGCAAGATCACCCCATTTTTGAGTTCTTACCAAGTCATGCCATCTGTATCCTTCACCGTAATATTCGCGGGATCTTTCTGCTAAAATATAATCTATAGTGATCGCAGCAGGTGTTGCAGCGATCATAGCCGCGCTGTTATCTTCAGTTTTAGCTACATTTCCATTATTATCCCAACGCCATTTTCCGGCTCTGGCTCTTATCACATTGATTAAATCTCTTGCCGTCATGGTTCCTGAAGCTCCTTTTACTGCCGCTTCTGCTGCAACAAAATAGAATTCAGAGAACTTGGCTACAGGAAACGGACGGGTAATTCCTCCGTTGGGCTGCCCCAAACCTGTACCGTTATCGGTTCTGTAAGTTCCTATTTTCCAAAGATTCGGGTAGGCATATCTGCTGATTCCGCTTGGAGCAATTACGTAATCTGCTCTTCCAGGAAGCACTCCCGCCCCCACGTTGCTTTTGTAAACAGTATTTGAATAATCGATGGTCTGAGCAGGATCATCATTCAGGAAAGTTAGAATGGCACTTCCCGGCTGCACTGCTAAACCATTCGCATTATATAAAGTTGCATTTGAAATTCCCGCTTTGTTCCAGTTTCCTCTGAAAGTGGTCACAAAAGTTCCATCGTATCTGGAATCCTGTATTTTATTGGCAAAAGTATTTTTTACGACATCAATCGTTGGTGCCATGGTTTTCCACGGACGGCCATATGCCTGTGCAGCCTCTCTCTGAACAGATCTTATGGGAGTTCCCGTCCACGAAGGAGTAGCAGAACTTTCAAGGAAAGTATAATCCCAGGTCGTCATCCATACCGCAAAATTGCCAGGAGAAGAACCTGTATTATACGAATGGCTAGATCCGTCATAATATTCACTGGATTCCGTATGATCTGCATACAGCATCATTTCTTTATTTCTGTCGTTTTGTGCTAAATTAACATCATAAAAAGTGGCCTGTAAACCATAATTTCCGGGGTTGGTAATTCCGTCTAAAGCAAGGTTGTAAGCCTGCTGAAAATACCACTGTGCATTCTGACCGTTCGGATCTACTCTATCCGCCTGAGGATAGGTTGGAATGCCGTTCGGGTTCTGAAGCCACCAACCGAAAGTTAAATAGGCTTTTGCCAGATAAAGACGAGCTACATTTTTCGTCACTCCTCCGGTAACACGTGGAGCAGCGGGTAAATCTGCAATTGCTTTAATCAAATCAGGAAAAATGACTTTCGTATAAACTTCAGGAACTGTATTTCTTTTTGAAAATCTTGAAGTACTGATATTAAACTGCAATTCCCCTGAACCCAGATCCAAAGGAACTCCTCCGAAAGTCTGCGCCAGCATAAAATAATCAAATGCCCTGAAGAATCTTGCTTCTGCAATAATGGCTTCTGAAACACCTACTCCAGAACCCTTTTGAATCACTCCGTTAGCGGTGTTGATATTTCTGAACGCGTTATTCCAAAGAACATCGGCTCGGCTTGATGAAGGGGTAAGATTTCCGGCTCCGGACATATCCATATCCTTGAAATTCCCATCTCCGGCATGACCATAGGTATATTCATCTGTTCCTGTTTCGCAGGCATTAAGCCAATACCCGTTGCCATATATATATCGTAAATGAGCATACATGGATGTGATTCCTCCTAAAACTCCGGCTTCAGTCTCAAAGTATTCCGGTGTATAGATGCCGCGTGGCTCCTCTTCCAGTAAGTCTGAACAACTTGACAGTACTACGGTGCACAGTAAAATTTTGGCTGCTGTATTTATTCTGAACTTTTTCATATGACTCAATTTTAGAATGTTAAGTTTAAACCAATCATATAATTTCTAAGCGAAGGCGTATTGGTTCCGATAGTTAAAAATCTGGACGGGTACACATCGGAAACAGCCTGATTTTGATTTCCGAACGAGTTGGTTTCCGGATCCATTCCTGATGCTTTATGATAAGGTGAGAAAAAGACAAAAGGGTTGGTCACGGTAGCATACAGTCTCATTTTATTGATGCCTGCTTTTTTGAAAACACCCTGGTTAAAATTGTATCCAACGGTGATGGTTCTGATCTTCAGATATGAAGCATCGAAATATCCCAGTGTATTTCCGTATTTAGGATTATTATTACTCTGAATACTTCCCGGCCTAGGATAATAAGCATCCGTATTTTCGGTAGTCCAGTAGTCTACATCCACGTTATTACGTCTTCCGTTCATCATGTTCAGATATCCGGTGGTTCCGTATAAGGTACTGATCAAAATTCCTCCGCTTTTAAATGCGCCGACAATACTTAAATCAAAGTTTTTATATGCCAGTCGGGTATTGAAACCTCCCTGAAAATCAGGATCTGCATTCATAATTTGTCTGTCATCTGCATTAATAGCTCGTACGGGACTGCCGTCTGCATTATATCCTCCTGTATATAAAACTTTAATGGATCCTTCGATCAGTTTTGGATCTCCAGGTTCAAGAATACTCATATAAGGATCTCCCGGCTGCCACAATCCTACATACTGATAATCGTAGATCGAATTGATAGAATGCCCAACAAACCACCAGTTGGAAGCATTTCTTGTTTCACCGGAAGCCAATGATGTAATTTTATTTCTATTCGCATAAAAATTCACGCCCAAATCCCAGGAGAAATCCTGATTATTGATAATTGAACCATTTAAAGAAACCTCAATCCCTTTATTGGTTGTAGAACCTACATTCCCTGTAAATACATTCACTCCGGAAGTTGCAGGCAGTGTCACATCTAATAATAAATTTTTTGTATTCGTGGTATAATATTCTACAGTACCCGTTAATCTGTTATTAAATAATCCGAAATCTAAACCATAATTCAGTGTTTCCGAAAACTCCCATCCCAAAGTAGGGTTTGGCGAACGTGAAACATAATACCCGATGGCATTAGCGTTTCCGAAATTATATGGCGAGGTAGATAAAAGCCCTAATGTAGAATACGGCTGTACCGCCTGATTGGAAGTTTCACCATATCCGAAACGCAGCTTTAAGTTATTAATCACCTTAGAATCTCTCAGGAATTTTTCTTTTGAAATATTCCATCCAACAGAGAAGGCATTGTAAATATTCCACTGATGTCCCGGAGCCAATACCGAAGAACCATCTCCTCTGATGGTAGCTGTAAACATATAACGTCCGTCATATTCGTACATTACACGCCCCATCCAGGATCTTAGCCCTCTTTTATAATATCCCTGATTATCAGGATTAATGGTAATCTCTCCCTGAGCCTGTCCCAAATTATAAAACTGGAAAGCGTCCGCCGGAATATCTCTTGCTGAAATGTAAGAACTGTTGAATTTTCTCTGTTCCTGAGACTGTAAAGCCACTACATTTACTTTATGTTTTCCTGCAAAAGTCTTATCATAGGTTAAAATATTTTCATTTACCCAATGGGTTAATAAAGAGTTTCCGATAGCTGCAGTTGATAAATTGTTGGGCTCCGAGCTGAACACTCCTTCTCCGGTATAACTTCCCGTATTGGTGGTTTTAAAATTTAATCCGACATTGGTTCTGAAGGTTAAACCGTCAATCCAGGGCAATTTAAATTCTCCAAAGAAATTATTATAAGAACTGAATGCAAGAGCTTTATCCACCCATGCATCTCCAAGATTATTGATGACATCTCTCGAATAAACATATTGAGTATCAGCCGACATCACTACCCTTTCTTTCCAGCTTCCGTCCGCATTATAAGGATTCGCAACCGGAGTATTGCTCAGCGTATTATACAATCCCAAATTGCTTCCGTTATTCACGGTATAAGCATTATTGGTTGTAAGTCCGATTCTGAAATATTTCCCAAGTTCCTGATCCAGACTTCCTCTGACATTGAATCTTTCAAAGTTCTGCCCCGGAAGAACTGACTGCTCATTATAGTAACTGAATCCAAAGTTATACGATCCTTTTTCTGTCCCTCCCGTAATACCTACATCGTGATTGGTGAGAATTCCGTTTTTATACATCAGATCCTGCCAGTCTGTATTGACCTCTCTGGACTCGTCTGCTCCGTATTGGGTAAAAAGCCCTGCATCGTCCCTCAGTTTGATAAACTTTTCAGCACTCATCATGGGATATTTTGAAAATATGCTCGTAATCCCGGTATACGTATTATAAGTAAACGTAGCTTTCTGACGTTTCCTACCTGTTTTTGAGGTGATGAGAATAACTCCATTCGCTCCTCTCGAACCATAAATTGCCGTTGCAGAAGCATCTTTCAGGATATCCATGCTCTGAATATCATTGGGGCTTATATCAGCCAGTGATCCCGGGAAAGGAATACCGTCCAATACGATCAATGGATCATTTTCAGCCGTTAACGACCGTGTTCCCCTGATCCTGATCTGCATCGGAGCTCCGGGTTTACTGGAAGTCTGTGCGATATCCACACCGGCTACCCTTCCTTGTAATGCCTGACTCACATTCGCAGAAGGCACTTCTCTCACTACATCACCTTTTACAGAAACCACCGAACCTGTTACAGCTTCTTTTCTTTGTTTTCCGTATCCAATTATAACAACCTCATCTATCTTCTTCTCTTTTTCAACAGTATCTTTTTTAACCTGGGAATATACCATTCCTGATGGTAACAAGGCCATAGCAAAGAATAATGCTGCCTTATTACCGCCAAAATAAAATCGGTTCATAAGTTTTAATTTAAATATTGGGTTGAGAAAAAAGACTGTTAAAAAATTGACATTCGTAAATCCTTAGTGTTTAACAGTCTCTTCTATTTTTTAGATGTACATGTTCACGATAGCTTCAAACAACTCCTGTTTTCCGCTTTTTGGCTGTGGTTCGCCAATTTCGTGAGCAATTCTCTGAAGGTCTTCTAAAGTAAGTGTTCCGTTTTCAAACGCTTTTCCGTTTCCGGCATCGAATGAAGAATATCTTTCTGTACGAAGTTTCGTATAATCTGAATTTTCAAGAATATCTGCTGCAACCAGCAAGCCTTTAGCAAAAACATCCATCCCCGAAACATGAGAAATAAACAGATCTTCGGCATCAATAGAATTTCTTCTGATCTTCGCATCGAAATTAATTCCACCATTTCCTAAGCCTCCCGCCTGCAAAAGAACCAACCAAGCCTGAGCCAGATCATGATAATCTACCGGGAACTGATCGGTATCCCAGCCATTCTGATAATCTCCTCTGTTGGCATCAATGCTTCCTAAAAGTCCGGCATCAACAGCAGCCTGAAGTTCATGTTCAAAAGTATGACCTGCTAAAGTCGCGTGGTTGACTTCGATATTTAGTTTAAAATCTTTATCTAATCCGTAATGTCTTAAAAATCCGATTACCGTTTCAGAATCGTAGTCGTACTGATGTTTTGTAGGCTCCATCGGTTTAGGCTCAATCAGGAACGTTCCTTTAAAACCTTGTTGACGCGCATAATCTCTCGACATCGAAAGGAACTGTGCCAAATGGTCTTTTTCGCGCTTCATATCGGTATTCAGAAGGCTCATATATCCTTCTCTTCCGCCCCAGAAAACGTAATTATCTCCGCCTAAAGCAATTGTCGCATCAATAGAATTTTTAACCTGAGTTCCTGCACAGGCAACTACGTCAAAATTCGGGTTGGTAGAGGCTCCGTTCATGTATCTTTCGTGCGTGAAAACGTTGGCGGTTCCCCATAAAAGCTTAATTCCCGTTTCAGCCTGCTTTTCTTTGGCATATTCTACCACTGTCTGAAGATTTTTTTCATAATCTCTCCAGTTATCTGCCGGATCTACCAAATCGATATCGTGGAAACAGTAATAATTGAAACCCATTTTAGACATAAATTCGAAACCGGCATCCATTTTATGCTTGGCTCTCGTTACCGCGTCCCTAGAAGAATCCCAAGGATGGTGAATCGTTGCTCCTCCGAATGGATCGCTTCCGTTTGCACATAAAGTATGCCACCAAGCCATGGCAAATTTCGTCCAGTCTTTCATCGGTTTTCCCATGACGATCCTTTCCGCATCATAATATCTGAATGCCAAAGGATTTCTGCTCTCTTTTCCTTCGAATTTAATGGTATCGATTCCTGTAAAAAACTCTTTTGTACCTGTTAAAGTGTTCATATATTCTGTTTTAATTTTTTAGTTAAATTTTAAAATTTGGCGTAGAAATTTCCTGCTCATTGATTCGAAAGAGTCAATAAGTGCAATGGAAAATTTCCGTTGTAAGGTGGGTTTAGATTATTTCGCTAAGATGATTTTTCCATCTCTCATAGGCTTCTAAGTATTGTTCGCGTTTCTCATGTTCAGGCTCTATCACCGCTATTTTTTCAAGTGATGAAAAAGCTTCCTTAGAATCTGCATAAAAGCCGATTCCCATTCCTGCAGCTCTCGCAGCACCTACTGCTCCGTCTGTATCGTAAAGTTCGATCACCGCATTGCTCACGCTCGCAAGCGACTGGCGAAAAATTGAACTTAAAAACATATTAGCATTTCCCGCACGAACCACCTGAATATCCATCCCGATATTTCGCATGATATTCATTCCATATTCGTAGGAAAACACAATTCCCTCCTGCGCCGCACGCAAAATATCTCCTTTTGAATGGATGTTAAAATTAATTCCGTGGATCGAACAGCTTGTATCTTTATTTTCCAACACTCTTTCAGCACCGTTTCCAAACGGAATAATACTTAACCCTTTAGAACCTATCGGTGAAAGTGAAGCCAGATCATTCATATCTCCATAAGAAGATAATGAAGTGGCGAAATTGTGCTTTAACCATGAGTTTAAAATTCCGGTTCCGTTGATGCAAAGCAAAACGCCTAATCTCGTTAATTCCTGAGTATAATTGACATGGGCAAAAGTATTTACTCTTGATAACTTATCATATTCCAGCTTATCTAAAACACCGTAAACTACACCTGAAGTTCCTGCTGTGGAAGCAATTTCTCCCGGGTTGAAAACGTTTAAAGACAAGGCATTATTCGGCTGATCTCCTGCTCTGTAAGAAATCGGTGTTCCTTCTTTTAAACCTAATTCCTGAGCTGCGGATGCAGAAACCGTTGCCTGAATTCCGAAAGTCGGGATAATTTCAGGGAAAAAACTTTTTGGAATTCCGTAATAATTAATCACATCTTCCGAGATACAGTTATTTTTAAAATCCCAGAAAATTCCTTCAGACAAACCTTCAATCGTCATTCCTATTTCGCCCGAAAGTCTCATGGCAATATAATCTCCCGGAAGCATTATTTTATCTATTTTTTCGAAAATTTCCGGTTCATGTTCTTTCACCCAAGCTAATTTTGAAGCCGTAAAATTTCCCGGAGAATTCAATAAATGAGATAGACATTTCTCTTCTCCAATTTCCTTGAAAGCCTTTTCACCATAAGGCACTGCACGGCTGTCGCACCAGATAATTGAAGGTCTCAATAAATGCTGATCTTTATCCACCAAAATCAAACCATGCATCTGCCATGTGATTCCAATACCTTTGATATCCTCAGCATTAATGCCTGATTCGTGCATTACCGCTTCATGCGCCAACTTCAGATTCGTCCACCAATCTGCAGGATTCTGTTCTGCCCAACCGGGATGAATCGCCGTGATTTTCATTTCTTTTTTAGGAGAAAATTCAGAAGCGATCACTTTTCCGCTGGATGCCTCGATGAGACAAACTTTTACAGAAGAACTGCCGATATCATAGCCTAGTAAATACATAAATTGTTGATCGTTTTTTAGTTGATGGTTTACATTTCAGCGCTTTAAAAGCTAAAAATGTTCTTATTTTATAAGTTTAGTATGGTTTTTCTTGTAAATCTTGGCATCAAATTTATAATACCTTGCTGCACGATGCGAAACATTGGTTTCAATCTCATCCAGTGGTACAATATAACTGAATGACGAAATCTTTTTGTGAAAATTTTTAATATCTATATGCTTTTCACTCAATGCACTGTACAATTGATACAACTGCCTGATCGTAAATCTTTTGGGCAACAATTCAAAAATAATTGAAAAGTCAGATTCTATCCATTTTCTGATCTCTACCAAAGACTCACTGATGATTTTATTATGATCAAAAGGCAAAGACGGAACTTTATCCACCGGATGCCAGTCTACCGTATCATATTTTGAACTGTTGATCTTATGATCGATCTTGCACAACGAAAGATACGCCACCGTAATAATCCGGTCTATATGATGCTTATATTCTATCCCCATCCATTGAATATCATCCTGACTGCTTGCACGTTGCGGATCTGCGAAACATTTAAACTGCTTCAAAACCATCTTCTTAATTCCTGTCAGTTCATGAAGTACTCTTTCGGCAGCATCGTCAACATCTTCATCGCTTAAAATCAAACTTCCGGGAAGCTTAATTTGCTTTTCGGCATCGAGATGACGTTCCACCAATAAGATATTCAATCGGTTTTCGTGGTCGAATCCAAAAACGACACAGTCAACAGAAACATAGGTATGTATAAAATTTGGGCTCATGGAGATGTTAACATTTACGTAACATGACAAATATAAAAATTCAGTTGAATAAAAAAAATAATTTACAAACTATCTACTGTTTATCAATAATTTACATATCGATTTTCGATGATAACTATACCATCAATTTAATGATAAGGTTATCGTAAAAATTATGATATAATTTTTATAATTGATTAAAAAATAAAACTTTAACTCAAAAAAAAGCAAATTAAAAAAAAATTATTCTTTTCATTAAATTTATGATAAGAAAAAACCTAAAATATTTTAATATTTTTTTCAAAATAATCGTAAAAAACATCAATTTTAGTATAAAATGATCAGAATTAAAGAAATTATTTTACCCAATTTTTATACTTAGCGTTAGAATTTTATTAATAAGTAAAAATTAACATCAAAAATTCCGATAAAATATAAACTCAGAAAATTAAAAAGCTCTAATTGCAAAAACTCGTTTTGATTGATTACCTTTAAACTTTCTTTTAATCAATTATGGATAAACAGTCAGATCAGCACCTTCTTCTCATGAAACGGCTTCAGGAAATGCAAAGAGAACAACTGACGATATCTGCTTTAAACACTTCATTCGCCAAAGTTTTAGACAAAAAAGAGCTTCATTTTATTTTGAATCAAAATGCGAAACAGGAATTGAAGTTTAATGAAATGATTATTCTTAAAGCTGATAATGCTGTTGTTCAAACTTTTTACAGCAGTTTTTCAAATGGAGAAGATAATGAAAAACCAACAGATCCTTATTTTGAACAGTGCCTTGATTCTGCCGAGCCTGTTTTATTTAATTTAAAAGAACTTTCGGAAAAGAAAAACACCACTCCATCTTATTTCTTAACAGCAAAAAATTCGGGAATACGAATAGCTGTAGGTTTTTCATTGCCTGTCATTCAGGAAAGTCAACATGTCGTTTTTTTATTTTATAAGAGTTTCATTTCAGCAGACGATATTCGCGAAAGAATTTTAGAAGGCATTTCGACTCAACTTTCAATTACGATTAGGAATATTTCTATTCAGGAACAATTAAAATTTCTTCAGAACAATCAAATTTTTTCTGCAACGGAAATCAATACTGAAAAACAGCAAGCTAAAAAAGGATTTCACGGAATTATTGGCGACAGCAATTTAATGCAGGAAATATATGAACAGATTTCACAGGTTGCTCCTTCCCTGTCTAATGTCATTATTTATGGAGAAACAGGAACGGGAAAAGAGCTGATTGCGCAGGCTATCCATGAACTTTCAGAGGCTTCAAATCAACAAATGATCAGAATTAATTGTGCAGCAATTCCCGCGAATCTTATTGAATCTGAACTTTTTGGTCATGAAAAAGGAAGCTTTACCGGAGCCACTGAGCAACGCAAAGGAAAATTTGAACAAGCGCATAACAGCACGATTTTTTTAGATGAAATTGGAGAATTGCCGTTGGAACTTCAAGGTCGTTTATTGAGAGTTTTGCAGGAAAAAGAAGTGGAAAGAATTGGTGGAACTCAAAGGATAAAGGTGAATGCGAGAGTGATTGCGGCAACCAACAGAAATTTGGCCAAAGAAGTTGAAAAAGGTGATTTCAGAAGTGATCTTTTTTACCGACTGAATGTTTTTCCAATTTATCTTCCGGCTCTGCGAGAAAGAAAAGAGGACATTGAGTTATTAGCTCTTTATTTTCTTGAAAAACATTCTGAAAAAGCAGGCCGGAAAGTTAAAGGTTTTTCTAAAAAAGTAATAGATTCCATGATTGAAAATTCATGGCCCGGCAATATTCGTGAGCTTGAAAACATGGTGGAAAGGAGTATTCTAACCACCAAAACAGCGACTATTACAGAAATGGAATTTCCGAAAATTATCAATCCTGAACATACAGAAAACCACTTTCAAATCAAGACTCTTCATGAATTTGAAAAAGAATATATTTTAAAAGTCGTGGAAAAATGTAATGGCAGAATTTCCGGTAAAAATGGGGCTGCTGTTTTGCTGGGATTACCTTCTACTACGTTGATTTCTAAAATGCAAAAGCTGGGAATAAAGAAAGAACATCACTTTAAAACGGGTGAATAGCACATTGAAAGATATCTTTTTGGGCGAATTTCAACCACAAAAGTCACAAAAGTTTTTAGCACTTAATAATTTTAAGCTTAAATTTTTACTTACAAAAAACCACATTAGCTTTTAAAAATCTTTGATTTTTTGTTTGCTTTGATATACTTTAACTCAAAGCTTTTAAAATAACTTTTGCCTCTTTTGCGGATAAAATTATTTCATACTCATTTCAATTTTTCCTGACGAAAGCGCCCAAAAGATCCACAATCCCAGAATAATAATCAATGAAACAACAGGAATCCAGAAGGAAAAAGTCAGCGCAATAATATAAATAGGAAGTCCGTAAAGGTAATTATTGTGTATTTTTTTAATCGCCAGATCGGTAATTCCCGGACGCAGTAATTTTTTGTTTTTACTCGCCAGATACCACAGTAGATTATACGCCAGATTAATCAGTACAAAAATTCCCGTATAGATGGCCACGACCACAGAAGCCGCTTCTCCGTTGAAATATTTAGCCAACAAAGCCGTTGGATAGGAAACTGCCGAAACGAGAAAGAGAATCAATCCATTAGCAAACATAATTCCTGAATTTCGACTATAAATTTGTTTGAAAATTTTGTGGTGATTGACCCACATGATGAAAATACTGAAAAACGAAAGGATAAACGCTAAAAACGTTGGCCATTGGTTTTTCATAAAAATTAATATATCGTTTCCGTTCCTGATGCTGTCTGCTTCAGGTACGTGAAGATCGAGTACCAAAAGGGTGATTGCAATGGCAAAAACGCCGTCGCTGAAGCCTTCTATACGGCCAGTTTCTTTTTCCATGATTTTTTTATTATTGAGATTGTTAGCGTCAATTCGAGTGAAATTCTGAAAGAATTTTATATCGAGAATTTATTTTAATATAAAGCTGTATACGATGATTTCAATATGTTCTCGATACAATTTTTCTCCACTTTGTTTCAAAAAATCACTCGAACTGACGGATTGTTTACGAAAAAACAAATGCTTTCACTTAATCTAATAAGTGATTTTAAAATTTTAATAAATTTTGGCTAAAGCCTTTATTTTATTTTTTTGAAAGCGGACTAAAGTCCGCCTCTATTGAATGGATTTTTGTTGAATAAAAGTTTCTATTTATACCCTTTATCAATGCCCAGTTTCTTCATTTTGGAATATAAAGTCTGAGGCTGGATTTTCAATAATTCTGCCGCTCCACCGATTCCGGAAACTTTTCCGTTGCAGCTTTGCAGCGCATTCATAATGTGATCTCTTTCCATTTCTTCCATTGATTTTAACTGTCCGTGAGATGGTTCCGAAGGTTGTTCAACTGATTTCGGAAGTTCAAAATTTTCGATTTCAGTGTTTTTTGCTAAAAGAACACTTCTTTCCATCAAATGTTCCAATTCACGAATATTTCCGGGCCAACGGTAGTTTAATAATTGTTCTAAAGCATCTTTACTGATCAAAGTTATATTTCTTCTTGAGGCTGTAGAATATTTATTTAAGAAAAAATTAGCCAGCAGCTCGATGTCTTCTTTTCTTTCTCTCAACGGTGGCAATTCGATTGGGAAAACATTCAGTCGGTAATATAAATCAAGCCTGAATCTGCCTTCTGCCACTTCTTTTTCCAGAGATCGATTGGTTGCTGCGACAATTCTTACATTCACTTTTAGTGTTTTATTTCCGCCTAATCTTTCGATTTCTTTTTCCTGTAAAACACGGAGTAATTTCACCTGGGAATCCAAAGGTAATTCTCCTATTTCATCCAAAAATATTGTTCCGCCATCTGCCTGTTCAAATTTTCCGATCCTCAAAGTATTCGCCCCTGTAAAGCTTCCTTTTTCATGACCAAAAAGTTCAGATTCAATTAAAGAATGAGGCAAAGCAGCGCAGTTTACAACCACAATCGGTTTATCTTTTCGATCTGAAAGTTCATGCACGGAATGTGCTACCTTTTCTTTTCCGGTTCCACTTTCACCGATCACCAGAACGGAAGTATCGGTTGGGGCAACAATCCTTACTTTTTCAACAACATCCTTAAGAACTTTGCTTTTCCCGACAATGCCTTCAATAACGTCATTATCTGTATTTTTAATAAAATCGCAACCTCTTTCGACATCAAAACGATATTTAGCGATGTCTAACATCACGATTAAATCGCGCTCACGAAAAGGTTTAACCATAAATCCGTAAGGCTGGGTTTCCTTCACTGCTTCCAACGTAGTCTGGTTGGTATTGGCAGAAATATAGAGAAACGGCAAATTGATCTCACGCAGTTCCCACGCAAGATCAATACCCGTTAAGTCGCCTTTCAGCATAATATCCAACAGTACCCAGTCGGGCTTTTTTTCTTCAATCGATTTTCTTGCCTGAACAACCGAAGAAGCAATTCCCGTAACCTGATAACCCGCCTTAATCAAAATGATTTTGAGGTCGTTGGCTACAATAAATTCATCTTCTACAATTAAGATTTTTTCTTTCATTTTTTTTATGTGATCCGCTTACTTTTCGTGGGCTTCAATTTCTGTATTTTTTCTAAATATAATGGTAATTTTCAATCCGTTTTTATTTTCGAGAGAAAAATTTCCATCAAGCTGATCGGTTAATCCACGCATCAAATTCATTCCCAAAGATTCTGTTTCTTCAATATCAAAATCATCAGGAAGACCTACTCCATTGTCGGAAACCATTAATTCATAATCACCATTTCCAATATTTTTAAAGGAAATCACAACTTCTCCTATTTTATCATCAGGAAAAGCATATTTTGTTGTATTAATCACTGCTTCATTGATGATAAGCCCCATCGGAACCGCCTGAGCTACATCCAGAAAAACTTTTTCAGCCCGTACCGTGAACTTAATTTTATTTTCTGATGAATAACATTCTCTGATATAATTCACCAATTCATAAATATACCAGGACATATCGATTGTCGAAAGATTATCAGTCTGATATAATTTCTGGTGAATCAATGACATCGCATGCATTCTGTGCTGACTGTTCTGAATGGCCATTAACGCATCTTCATTATCGAGATAAGCCGATTGTGTATTCAGTAAACTAATGACAATCTGTAAATTATTCTTTACACGATGGTGAATTTCCTTTACCAGCCATTCTTTTTCGGCAAGAAGTTTTTTAAGTTGATCATTTTGCTCATCGATCTGCTTACGTTTTAGTTCTAATTTTTTATTGGCGTTGGTTTTAAGCCTCGAACGATTGTAAATCAATAAGATAAATAAAATCAAAACAACAATACTTCCTATAAAAACATATTTAATAAACGTATCATTGGTGATCTGTATTTCCTGAAGTTTACCTTTTTGGGTGAGCAATTCAATGTTTTTATCTTTCTGATCGGTTTCAAACTGAATTTTCAGGCTGCTGATCTGTTTGCTTTTTTCTCCATTAAAAACAGAATCCGAAAACTTTTTATACAACTGATAATGTTCTATTGCGTCTAAATATTTCCCTTGTGTAGAATCTGCTTTAAACCAAATCAAGTGATTTTCAGAGCGTAACATATCATTCCCGTTTTTCTTCGCCAAAGAATCAAACAAAGTGGCTTCCCGATACATGGCAGGATAGTTTTTCGTCTGATAATGGTAAAAAACAAAGCTCCTCAACAACGAAGTCTGATTATTATGTCTTTCTGCATTTTCACCATAATAACTGACCAGTTTTTTATAATAAATCTCAGCATTCCTGAATTGCTTCTTGATCGTATAAGTGCTGAAAAGAATATAATCTTCCGTCATCTCAAACTGCTTGTCATCAATAGGATATTTGGCTTTATATTCTTTAATCATTGCAATAGCCTGATCAAATTTCCTTTGTCTGATGAGCATTGTAGACATATTATTGGCAACCGTTCTTACATAACCGTTATCTTTATTTTTTTTGGCAACATCCAGCGCTTTTTCCCAATATCTCATGGCGTCATCGTTCTGACGAAGGTAATAGTATACCATTCCGACATTGCTGTAAATTGAACTTAGCTGCAAAGTATTGTCGTTGGTATTTATTGCCGCTTTCTCTGCTGCAATTCCGTATTTTAAAGCTTCTTCGTAATTGGCTTTCTGAATTTCAGCCTGTGTGAGGAAATTATAAACACCCTGCGTTTCCTGATACTTTAGCGACTGATAAATTGCCAGCGACTGTTTCAGCATTTCTATGGATTTATCAGAATCTCCTTTTATCATATAAAGTTCGCCCAAATCCTTTAAAACAGAGGCCTGTTTCAGCTTCGATCCCGAACTTTTAAACAATGCCAATGCCTTTTCTTTAAGCTTTATTTTAGCATCGAAATTCTTAGGATCATTATCGTATAGGAAGGAAAGTTCTTCGTATCCTTCTCCGGTTTGCTCCGTCATTTTATGATTTTCAAAATAAGTAATGGAATTTTTCACCTTGGAAAATGCAGCCTCTTTATTCCCTCTTTCCTTATTTATTTTTGCATCCAAAAGCATCGATTTCCCTCTGCCTAAATCGTCTTTGATTTTCAGGCTAAGCTTCATTGCTTCGTTGTTTAAAATCACTGCACTGTCGAGATCCTTTTTTGCCTCGCCTCTTTTGTTAATATAAAAATCGCTCAGCTTTTGCAGTAAAGCAATTTTCTGAGGACTTTCTTTAGAAGCGGCAATTTGTTTTCTCAACAGTGCAGGATTTTCTTTGGTCTGAGCTTTTAATGATATACTTAAAAACATCAAAACCAATGAAAAACAATATATCTTTAGTGGATTTACAGTAATAAAATAAGGGCTCTTATTCATTTTTTAAAGATAATCTATTCTCCTGTTATTTTCCCGTTTTATCAACTATTTTTCGCGGTGATAGAGATAGCAGATAATCATTGCCAATCCTGGGAAAACCAAGGTTACCAACCCCAATTGCTTCCCTGCAAAAGCGCCTAAAAAACACCCGACCAAAAATCCTAAAATAGTCACCAGCTGTTTCTTTAGACTTATCAAAGCATCTGCATCTTTAAAACCATTTTTGATCAACGTTCCGAAATCCAATGAGGCTTGGGTTACATTTCCCGTCATCATCGTTGTTGGCCCGTGCGTTTCTTTAGCATATAATTTTCCAAAAGCGTTCTGAAGTCCCATGGCAAAAACCGTGATCATCACTACGGTATACATCATCACGTCATCAAAAAGCCCGTTATAATTGAGAACAGCAACGATAATTCCCGCGAGTAAGAGTAAAAATCCTTCCCAGAATAAAATGGTATAATGATTAAGCACTTTTCCCGCAATTCTTCCTCCAGCGATAACTGCTAAAATAAACACAGGAAACGTTAATAATTTTACCCAGGCATGAATATCTGAACCTTTCACAAACTGGTAAGCAAAAACGATAAAGTTACCCGTAACGTGCGCCGAAAAGATAGAATCTGCCGCCACGAAAGTTACCGTATCACAATAGCCCGCAATCAACGCCAGAAGTAAGGTTACAAAACCAATATTATGTTTAATTTCCATATTTTTATTTTAAATGTGAGCGCAGCATCCACGCCATTTTTTCGTGAGTTTCTAATAATCCGGTGATATAATCACTTGTTCCGGCATCACGGAATTCAACAGCAAAATTTTCTATATTTTCACGAAGATGAATTAAAATACTTTCGTGATCAGAAAGCAATTCTTTGATGTATGTTAAGCTGTCATTGGCTTCTAAATGATGCTCTGACAGATGCGTTAAAGCCAGATATTCTCTCAACGTTGCCGGTGCGTAATGCCCTAATGTTCTGATTCTTTCGGCAAGATTATCGATGATCTCATCTAATTGCTCATATTGCGCTTCAAAAAACAGATGTTTATTATAAAAATCCTGTCCTTCTACGTTCCAGTGGGCTTTTTTTGTTTTGGTATACAATACAAATTCGTCGGCTAACGTTTCAACCAATATTTCAGCAACTTTTGCTAAATTTTCTTCTTTAATTCCAATTGATGTTTTCATTCTAAAGTATATTTAATAAGTAATAATCGAGTGAATATTTTCCTGCTCCCAAGGCAAGAATGAGTAATAAGGATAAAGTGTACATAAACGGAACATCTCGAACTTCCAGAGAATCTTTTCGGTGAACCACGAAATATCCGATTGCAGTTACGCCAATGGTTGGCAAAACGGCTAATCTCGTTCCTAATCCTAAAATAATTAAAAAAGGAACCACCAAATCGGCAAATGAGGCCACCAGAGCATTCATTTTATCAGGAAGCCCAAGCGGATTCGGAATAATTTCTTTCTGTCCGTTTTCCAGTCTGAATTTCTTTAAACCATGAACTCTAAACAGCTGAATTGCCAGAAGCACACGGAAAACAAGAAAAGCGATATCATTAAATGACGATCCTAAATCTGAGCTAAGGATCTGTTTTAAAATTTCCATATTTTTAAATTTAAAAAGCAAAGCATGAACACCCTAAAGCGCCCCAAAATGCGTGATAATTATTAACCGGAAGATTACTCATTCTCGCATGGTCATGATTGTGATTGTGTACATCACAACTTCCTGCACAACTGTGAATCTGTGAGCTTAACAATGGTTTTGACTCTTTTTTCGCATTTTTAACGATTTCCATCTGACGGCTCTGATCTTCAGAATAATATCCGTTGTATATTTTTGTTGGTGACCAATCCGGCAGAATTGGAATTGACGGCGGTGCAAAGCTTGAAAACTCTCCTTTTGCGTAGACAATTTTTCCGTCTACGATCGTCATTTCAGATTCTATATTTTTAATTTCTTCGTCGTCAACCGTAAAATAATCTTTATCTAAAATGGCCAAATCAGCAAACATTCCTACCTGAATATCCCCTTTCTTCTGCTGTTCCTGAGAAAACCACGCGCTTCCTTTGGTGTATAACTCCAATGCGGTTGCTCGTTCTAACCTCGTTTCATGATACAATTGAAGTCCGCCAACCGTTTTCCCAACCGTTAACCAATACATAGAAACCCAAGGATTATAACTGCTCACTCTCGTTGCATCCGAACCACCGCCGACGGGAACTTCCATTTCCAGCATTTTTTTAATTGGAGGCGTACTTTCCGCAGCAGCAGAACCATATTGATCGGTAAAATATTCACCTTGGTAAGCCATTCTGCTTTGGATTGCGATTCCTCCGCCTAACATTTTTACTCTTTCGATATTTTTTTCGTCTATGGTTTCAGCATGATCAAAAATCCATGGCAATCCGTTGAAAGGAATGTCCTGATTTACTTTTTCAAAAACATTTAAAAATCTAGTAATACTCTCATTGTATGTAGCATGAAGTCTGAAAGGCCAGCGGTTTTCTACCAGTAAACGAACCACTTTTTCAAGATCGGCTTCCATGTTTTCCGGCAAATCGGGTCTTGGCTGAAGAAAATCTTCAAAATCTGCCGCCGAAAATACCAACATCTCTCCTGCCCCGTTGTGACGGTACATATCATCACCCTGATACAATTTTACCGTATCGATCCAATCGCTGAAATCTTCAAATTCGTGCTTAGGCTTTTGGGTGAATAAATTATAAGCAATCCTTACTGTTAACTGCTTTTTTTCGTTCAGTTCATTCACGACCTGATAATCATCCGGGAAATTCTGAAAACCTCCTCCTGCATCAATGACACTCGTAATTCCGAAACGGTTTAATTCCGTCATAAAATGTCTCGTTGAATTCAATTGATGTTCATAAGATAATTTCGGACCCTGCGCTAGTGTGGAATATAGAATCATGGCGTTTGGTGTTGCGATAATCAATCCTGTCGGTTCACCGTTCGCATCTCTTTCGATCTGTCCGCCCGCCGGAGCCGGTGTATTTTTGTTGAATCCAACTGCTTTCAAAGCCGCTCTGTTCATCAAAGCTCTGTCGTACAAATGCAGAATAAAAACCGGAGTTTCGGGAGCAATCGCGTTGATTTCCTCCAAAGTCGGCATTCTTCTTTCTGCAAACTGAAATTCTGACCAGCCACCAACCACACGAACCCATTGCGGAGAAGGTGTACGGTCGACCTGATCTTTCAGCATTCTCAAGGCATCGGCTAGAGAAGGAACGCCATCCCATCTTAGTTCAAGGTTGTAATTTAATCCGCCACGAATCAGGTGAATGTGGGAATCATTAATTCCGGGAACGACTCTTTTCTTTTTCAGATCAACAATTTTCGTAGAATCATCTGCAAACTGGTCTACTAAATTGTCTTTTCCCACGGCAATAATTTTACCTTCTTTAATGGCTACTGCGGAAATTTCAGGGGTTTCTTTATTAAAACTGTGGACTTTTCCGTTGTATAAAATTAGGTCTGCTTTCATCTTCTTTTATTTGGTGTTTAATTTTGAAATAGCTTCCTGAATTCCTCCTCCGGCAACGGTAAAAAATGATGGTCCGGCCAGTAAGATCAGCTTCTGCAACTTAATTTTATCTGATAAATGCTGAGTATTTAAATACGTCTGCGTTCTGTACGCATCAAAAGCTCCCAAAACGACATTTTCTGCCACCAGAGCTGTTGGAGAATCGATACCCGCATCTTTGATGTCGCTGGCGAAAGAAACAGTTTTCACCTGTAATTTTAACGCTTCTCTCATTGCTACACTTCCGATTTCTTTCATTAATTCGGCATCGAAAGAGTTTCTGTTTCCTAAACCGATCAGTAATAATTTTTTAGAAGACAAGCTTCCTTTTGGCGGCGCAATAAGCAGGGTTTCTAGCGCATGACCTTTGAATTTTCCGGTTTTTCTGACTTCGGTAACGGCTCCTTTTAGCGCTTCATCCAAATGAACTATTCCGTTAAGTTCTTTTGGAAGCGCAGGCGGATTGAAAATATCACCGTCCGTGTATTCGAAAACGCAGGCAATCTGCAAGTCTGCGACTGCTGCTGAAGGTCCCTGAACAAGACCGACAACGGAAACTCCGTCGACGGTTCCCCAAATTTTGGAGGTTCCGATGGCTGTTTTTGTTTCAGCAGTTTGTGCTGAAATGAATGTTGTTGTTGAAGTGGTTAAAATCAATGCGGTGAACATTGTTTTAGACCAGCTGATGTATTTTGAAATTGTTTTTTGCATAATTAAATTGTTTATATGTTGGAAATTCGCAAAGACGCAAAATGATTTTACATTCGCTGCGTTTTTAAGGCGCAAGGCTTTTATCTGTGATAATTTTTTTATTTTCGGATGTAAACCTCATAGGTTTTAAAAACCTATGAGGTTTTTTTACTACGGATGGCAAACTTTGTGGTTATTTTTATGTTTTAAATTCACTGACTACAACCCTAGCCCCGATTGCAACGGCATCCTTTTTCTGAATGGGCTTTGAAAAAAAGCGCTGGCGAAAAAGATACAGTGGAAAGCGGGATTAAGCTTCTTAAAAAGTTTTAGAGTAAGAGTGTTTTAGGGTTTTAGAGTTGATTTTTTATCATTAAAATTTGAATCCTACGCGAATATTGTAGAAGATACCGCTCTTCGCATTCGGAATAATATCTTCGATAAAAGATCCTTTCTGAAAATACTGAAGTCCGCTCACCAAAGAAAAATATCTATTAAAACTGTAGGTGAAATTGGTTAAATAAGCTGTTCCGATATATCTTTTGTCTGAGCTGCTTCCAGGACGATTCAAGACTCCGCTTGGTCGGTAAACCCCGTCGTTCAGGGAATATCGCCAGTTAAAAACGATATCGACCTGCATTTTTAGCTTTGACGTTAAATCCAATGTCGCATACGGATGAATATCAATTAAATTGACCGGCCCAACCTGCGGACTGAAGCCAAAATAACCGCCTTTTGGATAGAGAGGATTGAACGTATTCAGCTTTCCGTCTTCTTTGGATTTATCACCGGAAATATAATCGTTTCGCAAGTTGATGCTTGGTTTGAATTTTACATTTTCAAAGAGATATCCGATGTCGACAGAGCCCGTCCACGCGCTGATATCTTCGTTTCCAAAAGTTCCGAACTGATACGCTGCTTCCAGATTATAAATGAATCCGCCGCCATATTTCCAAAATCTTCCGCCAATGGTATGGCGTTTTTCTTTGGCTGTTCCTACTTCAAAAACAGATTCGTCTCTTCGAATTCCGATATAGTACAGATCGAGGTTTCCGGCTTTCGGAATAATGATTTTCGAATAAGTACCCCAAAGATTGAGCTGTTTTGAGACTTTATTATCAAAAACTCCTGTGTTGATGCTGTCTGCCATCATCGCAAATGCATCTACAGAAACATTTTTGTGGGAATACATCACTTTAGCTCCGGTAAAAGAAAGTCTTGCATTGGGACCTTCTCTTACGGAAATTAATCTTCCCGAACCGTAATCCAGTTCCTGTCGCCCCACTCTGAATGTTAGTTTATGATTATTTTTATGAATCAAATCAGCATCAATAAATAGATTCTGAATACTTAACTGATCTTCATCAATTCCTCTGGAACCATTTTTTCTTCCGTTCTGTAAAGCGCTTCGGACTTGTGAAAATATTCTGATATTTTTTCCGAGATGCAAATCTGCGTGAAGATCATACCGTTGCAGAAAAAAGTTGTTGTGCCCAATATTCAGCCTGCCCCAATCTTCGTTGTTGAAATCTACATACTCATACCGTGCTTCGCCACCGAAAGACAGATAGATATCCTTCTTTTCATTGAGCGGAAGAAATTTAACCTTATTATAAAAACTATCTGCTGAGTCTTTTAAATATTCATAATTCTCATCGTAGCGCAGGAGCTTAAAGCTTTGAGCCGACAGTGTTTCTGAACACAAAAGAATCAAAACAATGGTTATTTTAAAAAACGATATGGAAGTGGATTTCAACATTGAAAATGGTGTATACATATTAATGTTTCAGCATATTGTGAGCATAATGAACTCCCAGCCCATAAGAACCGCCGTACTTTTTCATCAAATCTGTTACGGCAACATACGTTTCCTGACGTGCCCAGTCTCTCTGTAATTCAAGAGCATACTGAACTGAAGTCACAGGCTTCACTCCCGCGTGGATCATTCTCTGCACCGCTCTTTCGTGAGCTTCATCGGTAATATCTCCGCAAGCATCCGTGATTACATAGACATCATATCCTTCCTCAAGCGCCGACAAAGCTGGTCCCACGATGCAAACACCAGTCCACAATCCTGCAAAAACCAATTTTTGTTTCTGAGTTCCGGTGATGGCTTTGTAAGCCGCTTCATCTTCCCAAGTGTTCATGCTGGTTCTGTCGATATATCCCGAAGTTGCCATTGGATATGCTTCTTCAATTTCCGGGAAAACAGGGCCTGCAAAGCTTTCTTCAGCAACCGTTGTAACGATGGTCGGAACATTGAAGATTTTTGAGGCTCCACAAACTACCGCAACATTGTTACGCAGTTCATTCATAGAGATACTTTTCGTGGCAAATGCCATCTGACCTTCAAAATCGATTAATACTAAAGCGTGATTTTCCGGGGAAAGTAGTTTTGATGATGGTTTCATAAATTTATTTTAGTTGTTTGTTAATTTTAATTGATTGGCTTTGTTGGTTGATCGCAAAATGATTTTAAAATTGTTTTGTTTTTAAGGCGCAGGGATTTCATCTGTGATAAAATTCTGAACCTTTTATTTTTTGATTTGATTGAGTTTCTTTATAAGCTCCGCTCCGTCACTTGGAGTAGATTTTTGAGAAAAAATCGTATCGAGAAGTTTTTGTTATAATTAAAGTTCTCGATACATTTTTCTTCATTTCATTTCGAAAAACACTCGAACTGACGAGGGTTTTCTCATCAAAAAATCAATTAGTTTACAGACAGTTTTTTAATCAGTTCTGTGCTTGTTTCATCAGCGTAAATTCCGTAGGCACTGGTGAGAATTCCTTTGACGGAATATTTATCAGAAGCAATTCCGTAGACGACATCTTCATCTCCCTGATCGGTATCCCCTTCAAAACGAAACGTATATTTTATTTTGAAATCTTCAGGAGATACATCCAGAAAATTATTAAGCCTGACGCAATCATTTTCAAGGTTAAAATCTTCTGTATATCCGTTTTGAGTAAGCCATTGAACAGCTTCGGTAAGCGTATCAAAAGCTGGCTGCATCGTATTCATTCCTTAACATTATTATGATTATTCTGTGATGAATTTCAGAATGTCATTATTGATTGTTTCATGCTCTGTAGTCGGCATTCCGTGAGGGAAGCCTGGATATGTAATCAATGTTCCGTTCTTCAATAATTTTGCGGCTTTGATGGCTGCATTTTCAATAGGAACAATCTGGTCGTCCTCTCCGTGTAACAATAAAACAGGAATTTCAACAGCTTGCAAATCTTCTCTAAAATCAGTCTCAGAAAATGCTTTAATTCCTTCATAATGAGCCACGATTCCACCCATCATTCCCTGTCTCCACCAGTTTCTCTGTACCCCTTCTTTAATTACCGCTCCTTCTCTGTTATATCCGTAGAAAGGGATCGTTAAATCAATATAAAACTGCTGTCTGTTGTTTAACGTCTGATCTCTGATATTGTCGAAAACTTCAATTGGAACTCCATCAGGATTGCTTTCATTTTTTACCATAATCGGCGGAACTGCGCTGATTAAAACTGCTTTTTTAGCTCTGCCTTTAGAATATTTGTTTACATAGCGAATTACTTCTCCACCTCCTGTTGAGTGACCGATATGGATAACATCTTTCAAATCAAGAAATTCTACCAATTCCGCTGCGTCAGAAGCATATTGTTCGATATTATGACCATAAACATTTTGGCTAGATCTTCCGTGTCCTCTTCTGTCGTGAGCGATTACTCTATATCCTTTCTGTAAGAAGAAAATTACCTGTGCATCCCAATCATCGGAAGATAATGGCCATCCGTGGTGGAACATTAATACTGGTCCTTCTCCTTGGTCTTTGTAGAAAATTTCTGTTCCGTCTTTTAATGTTAAAGTGCTCATTGTTGCAATATATTTTAGTTTAAATTAATAATTGAATTCATTACCATAATGCCAAAAAATGACCCAAAACAGTAGAAACACTCAACCTCAAACACTTAAAGAAAAATACCACAAGATAAATTTTACGAAATACCGTATTTTTATGAAGCTATTACGGATATTATATAAAATATGATAAGCAGGTTACGCTAAAATTTCATTATTGATTTATTACTTTTTCTACATTTTCCAGTCAGTAAATAAATTTTCAACGATCCTTCCCTATTATTTCACCGATTCATTTTGCCCGTTCATCGAAATTTGTGACCATTCCCCAATGTTTCCTACGAACTTTACATCAGAAAAACAGAGAAAACAACTGTTTAAAACAATTAAATCATCAATATCATGAAAGCAAAAATCGGTATTACAGAAGCAAATACTCAAGCAGTAGCAGATCAATTGGCTAAATTATTAGCAGACGAATTTTTATTGTACACCAAAACAAGAAATGCACACTGGAACGTAACAGGGGATAATTTCCACGCCATGCACATCTTTTTTGAAAACCAGTACAAACAACTGGATGAAATGATAGACAGCGTTGCTGAACGTATGCGTAAAATAGGACATTTTGCCCCCGCCACTATGAAAATTTATCTTGAACTGACCCACCTTACAGAATACAGCGACCGAACCAACGATGGTTTGGGATATATGAAAGATTTGCTAAGCGATCATGAAAGCATCATTGATTTTTTACGTGAAAATATCACTCCGTTTGCAGAACAATATAAAGATTTCGGAACGAGTGACTACATCACAGGATTGATGGAAACACACGAAGAAATGGCATGGATGATCCGTTCTTACTTCAGATAACAGGCAGGTTTGAAATAAAAAAAAGAAAAGTAATAAGTATATTTGTATAAATTCGTAAATATACCCACCATGAAAGCCTTAATCGTTGATGATAATGAAATTGCAAGAACCACGCTGGCCCATCTGGCAAAGCAAATCCCGGGTCTTACCATTATCAGCCAATATTCCAATGCCATAGAAGCCTATCATCATTTGCTGAAGGAGCAGATAGATCTTATCTTTCTTGATATTGAAATGCCGGAAATGACCGGAATTGAATTAACGAGAAACCTTTCAGGACGAGATATCATCATCGTCTTTACCTCATCCAAACCGGAATACGCGCTGGAAGCATTTGAGCTCAATATTGCGGATTATCTACTCAAGCCGGTGACGCCAGCAAGGTTTCTACAGGCTATGAGCAAGGCGCAGGCCATTGCGGAAAGCCGTAAAGAAAACATTCAGGTGAGTAAAGAAGAATTTTTATTCGTTCGGGATTCCAATATCACGAGACGTCTGAAAATGGATGATATCTATTATGCAGAGGCCATGGGCGATTATGTAAAATTTTATACAAAAGAAAAAAATTTCGTCATCCACGGAACGATGAAAGCCGCAGAAGAACGTTTGCCCAAAGAAGATTTTATCCGCGTGCACCGTTCTTACATTATCTCACTAAATAAAATTGATACCCTACAGGACGGAGGCATTATGATCAACGGAAAATTCATTCCGATCGCCGATGCCTACAGAAAAGTTCTGAATACAAGAATGAATGTTTTTTAAATCATTCAATTCTTTACTTTCATTGATTTTTTTTAAAACTTTATTACTGTTTAACGGATTGAGGTAAGAGCAATCATCAATTTTATCATTATTTATGCTAAATATTTCTGTCATGGGAAACAAACGGTTTAGTTATTTCATCATTCTTACATTTATTGTAGGGACTCTATTGCTGATCGCTGTTCAGATCAATTCAGCCAGAAATACGAAGGAACTGATTCATAATAATAATACTTTACTGAACGAACTTCGTTCCAGCAATCATTTACGCGAAATAGACCGCGATATTCTGGGTGTGGAAAGCAGAATACGAGCTTCGATTGCCACGAATGACACCACGCATCTGGAAGGAATTAACCAAAAGATCAATCAGATCGAAAACTTTCTGGACTCTTTATCTAAAGACAATTCTGATGCTGAAGAAGAGCGACTGATCCACAGGCTCAGTATTCTTGCCATGGAGAAGAAAACGACAAAGGAAACTCTTCTGAACCGTTACCTGAGATTAGGAAATATGGACGACAACACCTCCATCGCCAATCCGAGAGCAAGGGAGATCTCAAACGAAATCACCACGATCACTGCAAAAATCTATGAAAGCCGACAAAAGCACATGGTGGAACTCAGCAAACACAGCGAGGAAATGGGCAGAAAAGCCAGAATATACGATATCTCTTTGCTTGTATTATTGATTTTAAGCGGGTCATTTGTAGGATTTCACATTCTTCGTCAGTTCAAGAGACAACGTTTATTGATTAATGAACTGGATATTGCAGAGAAAAAAGCATCCGTGGCGGCTCAAACCAAAGAAAACTTTCTGGCGAATATGAGTCATGAGATCAGAACCCCTTTAAGCGGAATTTTGGGATTTACCAATTTGCTGCAAAAAAGACCATTAGATCAGACTTCTTCGGAATTTGTATCTTCTATTCAAAGTTCGGGAGAGAATTTAATGACGATCATTAATGATATTTTAGATCTCTCAAAAATTGAAGCCGGAATGATGCGGATTACTCCGGGAACCTTTAGCATCAATGGATTGGTAAATTCTGTGGAAACACTTTTTCTGGAAAGAGCAAAAGAAAAAAAACTGGCTATTTCCAGCAAAGTAGATGCTACCATTCCTGATACGTTAATTGGTGATGCTACCCGACTGACACAGATTTTGGTTAATTTAATTGGAAATGCCATCAAATTTACCCATCAGGGAAGCATCAGCATTGAGATTTATAATAAACAATTATCCGAAAACGAAGTGGTTGTCGGTTTTAAAATTTCGGATACCGGAATTGGAATCGATAAAGATAAACTGAATGAAGTGTTTGAAAGATTTAATCAGGGTGAAGACTCTACAACCCGTAATTATGGGGGAACAGGGCTCGGCTTATCCATCGTTCAGAAACTGATCCTGTTGCAAAACGGAGATATTGAAGTGACCAGCGAACAGGGAAAAGGAACGACTTTTCATTTCTATATTCCTTACGGTATTTCCAAAGAGCAATTAAATACAATTCCTGTTGTGGACACCCATTATTTTAAAGATAAATCAAATACCCCATTGCGTGCGCTTGTGGTAGATGATAATGTCATCAACCAAAGTTTAATGAAACATTTGCTTTTGCAGTGGAATATTGATTTTGATATTGTTTCCAATGGTTTGGAGGCAGTCAGTTATCTTAAAGAAAAAAGTTCAGATCTTGTATTAATGGACATCCAGATGCCACAAATGGACGGCTATGCTGCGACACAGGAAATCCGTGAAGTTTTACAACTGGATATCCCGATTATCGCAATGACGGCCCACGCACTTGCCGGAGAAAGAGAACGATGCCTGAGCCGTGGAATGAATGAATATATCTCTAAACCCATTAAAGAAGAAGAATTATTTAAACTGATTTCCAGTTTTGGGTTAAACAGTTCCATTGCATCAGATATACAAGAAGAAAAAGAACCTGTATTTCAATACATTGATCTTTCTTATATGAAATCGATCAGCGGAGGCGATCAGGAATTTGAACAAATTATCACCCAACAGTTTATTGATAACATTCCCCAGCATCTTGATCAGCTGACATCAGCCTATCAGAAAAAAGATTTTACCATCGTAAAATTAAGAGCACACGATTTAAAATCCAGTGTTGCCATCATGGGACTTCTCCCTCTATTACAGGAAAAACTGAATCTGTTGGAAACAACCACCGAAGAAAACCCTTTGACAGAACAATACATAAACGATGTGAAAAGCATCATTCAGTCAGCACTGTCTGAAGCTGAGATATTTTCTAAATCACTTACTAAAAAATAAAAATATGAACTTATTTACCCCCATACAACTACGCAATCTCACATTAAAAAACAGGATTGCGCTCTCTCCCATGCAGCAATACAGCGCTACAAAGGGAGTTCCCGGAAACTGGCACATGGTACATCTTGGAAGCCGTGCCGTGGGTGGTGCCGGACTTATTCTTACCGAATGTACAGCAGTCTCTCCTGAAGGTTTAGCCACTTTGCACGATACCGGAATCTGGAATGACGAACAAAAAATAGCATGGAAAAATATTGTTGATTTCGTTCACGAACAGGACACTAAAATCGGAATTCAACTGTGGCATTCGGGAGCAAAAGGAAGCCTTAAACATCCTAACGAACGCATGAAACCCTTAACCGACGAAGAAGGTGCATGGAAAGTAAAATCATCTTCTGCAACAGAAATAAATGGCGTTACTCCTGAAGAACTGACGATTGCTGAAATTCAGGAATTAAAAGTAAAATTTACGGATGCCGCTCTTCGTGCTGTAGATGCGGGTTTTGATACGATCGAACTCCATGCAGGGCACGGTTATCTGTTTCATCAGTTTTATTCATCAGTCATTAATAAACGTGAAGATGAATATGGCGGAAGCTTCGACAACAGAATACGATTTCTGGTAGAAACCGTTCAGGAAGTCCGAAAAGTAATTCCCGAAGGAATGCCTTTATTGGTAAGGATTTCGGCAGTTGATTATATTGATTCTGAAGAAGCCTGGAAACTTGAAGACAGCATCGCCCTTTCAAAAATTTTAAAAGATAATGGTGTAGATTTTATCACCGCTTCCGGTGGCGGATTTACCAACGTGAGCAAAGATAAGGTACATCCCGGCTACCAGGTCCCTTTTGCAGAAGCGATAAAAAAGCAGATTGGAATTTTAACCGGAGCGGTAGGTTTGATCACAGAAGCCAGTCAGGCCAATGAAATTATAGAAAACGGGCACGCAGATCTGGTACTCATCGCCAGAGAACATTTAAGGGATCCCTATTTCGCCATTCATGCGGCGAAAAAACTCGGTCTGGAAACAGAGATTCCGTGGCAGTATAAGAGAGCTTTTTAATTCAGTTAAAAATATCAGTTATGGAAAATCAGGGTGCATCTGTGGTTATTACCCATCACGTGGTAGATGGCAAACAGAAAGAATACGAACAATGGCTGAACGAAATTCTGCCACTTTCCAAAGGCGCAACAGGTTTTATAGACCTTCAGATTGTACGTCCGATTCCTACGCTCACTTTTTCCTATACGGTGATTATCCGTTTTGATACCATTGATCATCTTAGAAACTGGATGGAATCTTCTGACCGTAAAAAGCTCATCGATAAAGCACATCCTCTGTTTACCAAAGAAGACAATTATCAGATAAAAACAGGTCTCGATTTTCTTTTTTACGGCGAAAAAGAAACTAAAGTCCCTGTTCGATGGAAACAGTATCTCGCCACATGGTCGGCTATTTATCCTTTATCTTTACTTATGCCGATGATGGTGCTCCCGGTTTTAAGAATGTTCAGCATACCGGTCAACCGTTATTTTGATGGCCTAGTGAGCACCGGCTGCCTTGTCTTCCTGATGATTTATCTCGTTATGCCAAATTATACCCAACTCATCAAAAAATGGCTCTATAAATAGTAAATTCAGTATTTATCATTATAAATTTCATCTATCTATTTATCCGTCTCTCGTAAAGTGAGACGGATTTTTTTATTGCTTTCTTTATTTTAGTCGCAATGGAAATATCCGACAATATTAGATTGATTTTAAAACAAAATTCCAACTAATCCGAAGGAGAATTTTGATATTTTTTAGATTCTCGCAGATTTTTCAAATGATACAGATTTTTTTTCCTTAAACTCTAAATATAGAACACAAAAGCTCACTAAATTTTTCGATAACGATCCGCTTTAAGTCTCGCCAAGCCGTTCTACTTATGAGAGACCACAAATAGTAAGCAATAAAAAAATCTACGGTATAATCTGGCAAATCTGCGTATTCTGTGGGAAATAAAAAATATTCACGCATCCGTGTCCCTAAAAAATCATATTTAACCCATCCTTAAAAACATTCGTCTAAAAGCTTCTTTGCTTAATATTTCACCCCTTAAAAGACCAACATCTAATAAATTTCAAATCTCACCGAGTCATTTTGCCTGTTCATCGAAATACACTGGCAACCTGCTATTATCTTGTGTAGTTTTACAATAGAAATTAAAAACAACAACAAATTAATCATCACTAAAAAATATTATTATGAACACCGAAAAATTAAGCTTCAGATACGAGTTAGAGAAAAAAGAACCGCGTACCAATGATGGCGGAACCACAAGAGGAGCCTCTGTAAAAGATTTTCCAGCATCAATAGGCATTGCAGGAGTATCTATGAGATTGCAGCCGGGAAGCATGAGAGAATTGCACTGGCATGCCAACGCTGCAGAATGGGCGTATGTAATTTCCGGAACGGTACGTACAACGATCATCCATCCAGACGGACACAGCTATACTGATAATTTTGAACCGGGAGATGTGTGGTATTTTCCAAAAGGATATGGGCACTCTATTCAGGCTACAGGGACGGAAGAATGCCACTTCATTTTAATTTTTGACAATGGTAATTTTTCAGAAGATCATACCTTCAGCGTGACGGATTTTGTTTCGTGTATGCCTCCTGAAATTGTTGCCCAGAATTTAGGATTAAGCCTTGAAGAAGTAGCTGCTTTACCTCAAAAAGAAGCCTATTTCGCCGCCGGCCCGGTTCCAGACGAATTATCTTCTTTAGCAACAGCACGTCCTGAAGAATCTGATATTGAGCTGACAAGCCTTCACCGTTATCCGCTTCATTCTCAACAACCGAGAATTATTCCCGGAGGAGGTTTGCAAAGACTGGTAACGAGTAAAGAATTTCCGATCAGCACCACAATGGCGGGTTCTGTTTTAGAACTGCAACCCGGAGCATTAAGAGAAATGCACTGGCATCCCAACGCCGACGAATGGCAGTATTTTATCTCCGGACAGGCTGAAATGTCGGTATTTTTAGCAGAAGGAACGGTAGTTACAGAGCAATTCAATGCGGGAGATGTCGGATACGTGCCGATGGGAGCCGGACATTATATTAAAAATACGGGAGATAGCGTTTGTAAAGTCTTAATTGGCTTTAACAGCGGACATTATGAATCTATTGATCTAAGCGAGTGGTTAGCAGGAAATCCAAAAGATGTGGTGGAAACCAATTTTGCACTTAAAGAAGGGGAAATTGAGAAATTCCCTAGTCAGAAAGTATTTATTCAACCTAAAAAATAAGGGTTTTGTCTCCCGAAACAAAGGCTTCCATGTCGCCTGAGCAAATTGAGCTGCATGAAAGACTGGCTATCCTACTCGCCTTCGTGGCGGGATATATGGATGCCACAGGAATTATAAAATGGAAAACGTATGTGTCTTTTATGAGCGGAAATACGACGCAGTTGGGCACATCGATTTATTCGGAAAAATGGGGAATTATAATAACTTCAGCAACGGTCATCAGTTGTTTTTTATTGGGAATTTATTCCGGAACCTGTTTAGCGTTATGGAAAAAAATCCGGATTAAAACTTTATCTTTTTTTATTGTTGCAGGTATCTTGATGGTTTATTCAGTCGGTTCTTATTTTTATGAAATTACCAGCCTGCTTTCTATCGGCATCATGGGGTTTTCTATGGGAATCATGAATACGATCGTGACCTCCGTCGGCAATCTAAAAGTGAATACCGATTTTGTAACCGGAACGCTTAACAGTTTAGCAAAAAATGCAGCTTTATTCAGCATGAGCAACGATAAAGAAGAAAGAAAAGTATATAGAGACAATGCCATTCATTTATTGCTTTTATGGACAGGTTTTGTGTCCGGAGCTATTGTACTGACGATCGTAATATCTCCTTTTGGAAACTGGATTTTGATATTTCCTGCTTCATTACTGCTTATCAGCGCGGTATGGATTAAAAATTCAAAGATTATACTTTAAATCAACACTAAAAAAACAAATAATATGTCACTAAAACCATCTGTCAGTTCAACTGACCATATTCAGGGCAATCCCGATGCGGATCTTACCATTGTGGAATACGGGGATTATCAATGTCCTTACTGTGGAGCGGCCTATCCTATATTAAAAGAGATGATGAGAACATTCGGAACACAGATCCGATTTGTTTTCAGAAATTTTCCGCTTTCTGAAATGCATCAATACGCCAGACCTGCCGCTTTGGCAGCAGAAGCCGCGGCTTTACAGGGAAAATTCTGGGAAATGCACGATGCTATTTATGAGAATCAGGAATATTTAAATGAAAATTTCCTTTATGAATTGGCGGAACAATTAAATTTAGATATGCTTCAATTTAAAAAAGATATTCAAAACCCAGAATTATCGGATAAAATAGATTCAGATTTCCAAAGCGGAGTATTGAGCGGAGTAAATGGGACGCCTACTTTTTATATCAACGGTAATCATTTCAACGGCAGTGCAACCGATTTACTTCAACTGGTAAGCGAAAATGCTGGGTGAAGAAGTAATTAAAACTGATATTCTAAAGATAACAACTACTTGCAGCCCGGCTTGAACGGAGCTCTTTTTATCTGACTTGAAAAGGAAGATAAAAAAGCGGGAGTGGAAGACGGAAAAAGCTGCCCCTAAAATAAATTATATATTTTTTTATCAATATGAATGGAAATTAAACTAGATTAATTTCTGGTATACTAAACCTTCCTACATTTGCTAAAGAATTAAGACAACGAAAAACATTATTAAAATAAATTAATCACAAACATTAAAAATTTACAGCAATGAGTACACTTACATTAAAAGACGGAACAGAAATTTTCTACAAAGATCAAGGAGAAGGACCAGTATTGATGTTTCACCACGGATGGCCTTTATCATCTGACGATTGGGATGCACAGGTAATTTTCTTTTTACAGAAAGGTTACAGAGTGATCACCCATGACAGAAGAGGTCACGGGAGATCCAGCCAGAATATTTATGGTCACAACATCGAGCAATATGCTTCTGATGCAGCAGAATTGGTAGAATTTCTTGATCTGAAAGATGTTATTCACATCGGTCACTCAACAGGAGGTGGAGAAGTGATTCGCTATGTAAACAAATATTCTAAAGGCAGAGCTAAAAAAGCAGTTTTAATCAGCGCAGTTCCGCCGATTATGGTAAAAAATGAAAGCAATCCTGATGGAGTTCCAATTGAAGTTTTCGACAACATCAGAGATCAGACGTTAAACAACAGACAGCAGTTTTATATTGACCTTACTTTTCCTTTCTATGGGTATAACAGAGAAGGTGCGAACGTAAAAGAAGGCATCCAGAGAAACTGGTGGAGACAGGGAATGATGGGTGGAATCGTGGCTCATTATGAAGGAATTAAAGCATTTTCTGAGACTGATTTCAGAGAAGATCTACAGGCAGTTGATATTCCTGTATTGGTGTTGCACGGTGAAGATGACCAGATTGTTCCTTACGAAAATGCTGGTGTAAAATCTGCTAAATTATTGAAAAACGGAAAACTAATCACCTATCCTGGTTTTCCACACGGAATGCCGACTACGGAAGCAGCAACAATTAATAAAGATATCCTGGAATTTATCCAGTCTTAAAAAATCGTTGGATTTTAATGAAGGAGCAAAAGAGTGAATCTGTATGGGGTTCACTCTTTTATTTTATTGTAATGGACATTCGGCCGGTACCCTTTCTTTATCTTTCGTGATAACATATGAACTGCAAAAGCATACCATCACGGATCAAATACAAAAGTTGGGGACTAAGCAAAAAAGTTTAGATCATGTAAGGTGAAATTTTTTGCTCTCGTAGATTTTTCAAATCATGCAGATTCTTTTCCTTACACTTTACATATTGAACACAAAGCCAACCCATTTTTTTTGACAACTCCCGCTTTAAGTCTCTCCAAACCGTTCTACTCATAAATTAAACAAAGAAAATCAACGATATCATCTGTGAAAATCTTTGCGATCTGTGGGAAATAAAAATATTCGCGCATTCGTGACAAAAATTTAACCACAAAAGTTTTTTTTAACACTTTAGTTATTTAAGCTTAATGTTAAGCCTCATAGAAGTGCACCTAAGTCTTTGAAAATCTTTGATTTTCTAACGATGGGCTCTAAATATGAGAAATCTGTGAGAAATAAGAATATTCGTGCATTCGTGGCAAAAAATACATCTAAACAATTTCTCCCCAAGTTTTGAAACTGACCCCATCTGAAGCCATTTTTATCTCTACTTCACTGTGAAATAACACAGCAAAAACCATACCTCACTTTATATTGAATTAAAATTAAAAATTTTATTTAAAGTCTTAAAATGTGTTAATGTTTTTTATCACACTGATAATGTTTTATTTACAACAAACACCCCTTGTTATTGAAATATTATATTTTTGTAATATTGAAAAATAAACCTCTTATCATTGAAGTATTTTATTTTTATTTATATATTTGCTTAACATTAATTAATTATAATCCTTTATAATTATAATTACCGAGATTGTACCCGCTTTTTTTTCAGGAATAAAAAATAAGCTTTTTATTTTAACACTATTTTAACAATAAATAATATTTATTAAATAATCATTACAAAATATTATTTATGAATTTAAATTATGTAAAATAATTATTTTTATTCTGATTTCAGACCATTGGCATGAGTAATCACTGCCGTGTGTTGTTATGATATTTTACTAACATTTTCAATATCAAATGTAATGAAAAACTTGACCATTATCGGGTTAACTCCGTTTGAAAAAACAGATGTTGATCTAACTCAAAAATTGCATAAGGCAGGAGCCTTTCCGGTCTTAAGCTTAGGACATGAATTAAAAATTGCACAGGAAGCACTGAGTCAACTTGATCAGACCGACATCCCTTCTTATGGTATCTCCCTTACCTGTGAAAGTCTGGCTTCAGTTCAGATCTCTAAAAAAGTACAGTTCGCGATTGCACCGTTTGGTTTTTCTATGGCCACTCCGGAAAACTTACCGATTATCTACCAGATAACCAGCTTTGAAGACGCTTTACAAGCGGAACAATCAGGAGCCGCGGGCATCATCATAAAAGGAAACGAATCCGGGGGATACGTAGGATACGAGTCAACCTTTATATTATTTCAAAGGATTATTAAAGAAATACAATCCATTCCTGTCTGGATTCAGGGTGGAATCGGGCTTCATACAGCTGCTGCTGCAACCGGTTTAGGGGCAGCAGGAATTATCCTGGACAGCCAACTGGCTTTATTCCCGGAAAGCTCCGTTCCAAAAGAATTAAAAGATCTCTGTTCAAAATTAAACGGAACAGAAACCAAAATTATTGCCAGCCACCGTGTACTGGTAAGACCAAACTCTCCTGCTCTACCCGAAAATATAACCGCAAAAGAGCTCAAAACATACTTTACGACTCTTGATATCGTTAGCAGCTATATCCCTATGGGACAAGATATTTCTTTAGCGATTGATTTGTATGAAGATTTCAAAACCTTAAAAAAATTGATCTTTGGTTTTAAAGAAGCCATGTACGGTCACCTGAAGCAGGCAAAAGCTCTTCAGGTAATTGATCAGGAAAATATTTTAGCGAAAGAACTGGGATTAAAATATCCTATTGCACAAGGCCCGATGACCCGTGTAAGCGATGTACCTTCCTTTGCTAATTCTGTTGCAGAAGCCGGAGCATTGCCTTTCGTTGCTCTATCTCTGTTAAAAGGGCAACAGGCAAAATCTTTGGTAATGGATACCAAAAAACTTGCCAAAAACAAACCTTGGGGTGTCGGTATTTTAGGATTCGCACCACAGGAATTAAGAGAAGAACAAACCTCTTATATTTTAGAAGCAAAACCTCCCGTTGTATTAATCGCCGGAGGAAGACCTGCTCAGGCAAAAATCTTCGAAAAAGCCGGAATCACCACGTTTTTACACGTGCCGTCTCCCGCTCTTTTGGATATTTTCCTGAAAGAAGGTGCTAAAAATTTCATCTTCGAAGGACGCGAATGTGGCGGTCATGTGGGCCCGCTGTCGAGCATGGTTCTTTGGGAAAAACAAATTGAAAGAATTTTAAAAGAAGACCATCCTGAAAACATCAGCGTATTTTTCGCAGGTGGAATTCATAATGATTTTTCTACGGCATTTGTTTCCATCATGGCGGCTCCATTAGCTGCAAGAGGCGTGAAAGTCGGAGTTTTGATGGGAACAGCCTATTTGTACACTCAGGAAGCTGTAGAATGCGGAGCTATTCAGAAAGAATTCCAGTTACAGGCGATGCAGGCAAAAGAAACGGTGTTGCTGGAAACGGCTCCCGGACACGAAACACGTTGTTTAGATACTGCTTTTGCTCAACATTTTAATAATGAAAAAGCAAAATTATTAGAAGCAGGAACCGATAAAAAAGAAGTTTGGGAAAAGCTTGAAAAATTAAATGTCGGTCGTTTAAGAATTGCCGCAAAAGGCGTGGAACGTCAAGGTGATCATTTAGTTACGATTCCTAAAGAAGATCAGTTGGATTTAGGAATGTATATGATCGGACAGGTTGCTACAATGCATGACAAGGTGATTTCAATGGCTGATCTTCATAAAAATGTTGCCGTTGAAAATTTTAATTATATTCAAAATGCTAGCTTACCGGAAGAACCGGTTTCCACAGAAAAACCTCTTGATGTTGCCATTATCGGGATGGAATGTATTTTCCCGGGCGCAAAAAATTTAGAGGAATATTGGAAAAATATTATTTTAGGAAAAGACAGCGTAACAGAAGTTCCGGACGAAAGATGGAATAAAGATTTGTATTACAAACCGGATTCCAATGAAGCCGATGTTTCCCACTCAAAATGGGGCGGATTTATCCCTAAAATTGATTTCGATCCTTTAGCATTCGGAATTCCGCCACAATCTCTTGCTGCTATTGAACCCACTCAGTTATTGACTTTATTGGTAGCAAAACGCGCAATGGACGATGCCGGTTATGCCGAAAAACACGTTAACAGAGAAAATATTTCCGTCATTATCGGAGCGGAAGGCGGTAATGATTTGGCGAACAGTTACAGCTTCAGAGGATTTTACAAACAGGTTTTCGGAGAACTTCATGAAGAAGTAAAAGAAGCCTTCCCACATACAACAGAAGATTCTTTCCCAGGGATTTTAGCGAATGTTATCGCAGGAAGAATCACCAACCGTCTGGATTTAGGCGGAAGAAATTTCACCGTAGATGCAGCTTGTGCTTCGTCTTTGGCGGCAATTGATCTGGCTTGTCAGGAACTCGCTTTAGGAAAATCAGATATGGTACTTGCCGGAGGTGCAGATTTGCATAACGGAGTTAATGATTATCTGATGTTTTCGAGCACACACGCGCTTTCCAGAAAAGGAAGATGCGCAACTTTCGACAGTGACGCCGACGGAATTGCCCTTGGCGAAGGAATCGCTATTTTGGTATTAAAAAGATATGAAGACGCTGTTCGTGACGGCGATCGTATCTACTCTGTCATTAAAGGAGTTGGAGGATCGAGTGATGGTAAAGCTTTAGGTCTTACCGCACCTCGAAAAATCGGTCAGGTTCGTGCTTTGGAACGTGCGTATACACAAGCCGGAATCAGTCCTGCATCGGTTGGATTGGTTGAAGCTCACGGAACCGGAACGGTCGTTGGTGACAAGACGGAACTGAGCGCTTTGACGAATTTATTCAGTCGTTCGGGAGCTTTGCCGGGACAAACGCATTTAGGTTCGGTAAAAACTCAGATCGGGCACACCAAATGTGCAGCTGGATTGGCTGGATTGATTAAAGCTTCTCTGGCAGTTTTTCATGGTGTAAAACCTCCTACCCTTCACTTAAAACAACCGAATGCTTATTATAATTCTCAAACCAGTCCGTTTGCTTTTTATGCGGAAAGTGGCTTATGGAGTGAGAAAAACCGTTATGCAGGAATCAGTGCGTTTGGTTTTGGTGGAACAAATTTCCACACGGTTATTGCAAATCACCCTCAACAGGACGAATCTGTAGCGGCAATGCAGTCGTGGCCGTCGGAATTATTTGTGTTCCGTGGAGATACGTATGATGAAGCGAAAAATCAAATCAATCAGATTAAATCTTTACTTGAAATAAATGATACGATTGCATTAAAAGATATTGCTTACAGTTTAGCTATTCATTCAGAAAAACAGGTTCAGGTAAGCATCGTTGCCGATTCTACGGAAGATTTAATTAATAAAATTGAATTGGTTCTTGTAGGAATTGAAACAAAAGATACTTTCACCGTAAATAAAAAAGACGGAAAAGTAGCGTTTTTATTCCCTGGACAAGGCAGCCAGAGAATCAATATGGCTCGTGATCTTTTCGTGGTTTTCCCTGAAATGAGAAAGCTTCTGAAAAATTATCCTGAACTTGAAAAAGTGGTTTTCCCTTCCGCAACTTTTAACGAAAAAGATCTAAAACAACAAAAAGAAACCATCAAAGATACCCGGTTGGCACAACCTTTATTAGGAATTGTTGATCTTGCTTTGGCTAAATTTTTACAGTCAATCGGCATCAACCCTGATATGTTGGCGGGGCACAGCTACGGAGAATTACCGGCGCTTTGTTTTGCAGGCGTTTTTGAGGAAGAAAAACTGGTTGATTTAAGTATCAAAAGAGCCCATTCTATCTTGGATTCTGTTGAAAACGGAGATCCGGGAACCATGGTTGCCGTAAGCGGAAATTTTGAAAGAATACAACCTATTTTAACTCAGGTAGAAGGTTGTTATCCAGTAAATTACAATGCACCAACTCAATGTGTGGTAGCAGGAAGCACTGAAGCGATCACTAAACTAATGGAGGTTCTGAAACAAAACGGAATTTCTGCTAAAAAGCTTGAAGTTGCCTGCGCATTCCACAGTCCGTTGGTAGCAAAATCGAAAGATCTTTATCGTGAAGTTTTAGAAGATGTGACTTTTGAGGAAATGCAGGTTCCGGTTTGGTCGAATACGACAGCTGAAATTTATCCTACAAAAGCTTCAGAAATAAAAGAAAGATTAACCGATCATTTGGTTCAGCCTGTAAAATATGTTGAAGAAATTCAGGCAATGTATAATGACGGAGCTAGAATTTTCATCGAAGTTGGTCCCGGAAAAGTACTGACCGGATTAACGAATTCTTGTTTAGACAAAGATCAACTAACCCTTTTCGCAGAAGACAGCAACCGCAACAAAATCACGCACCTGCTTTGTATGTTGGCGCAATATCTGGGAACTGGACGCAATTTTAATATTGAAAAACTTTTCGAAGGTCGTCATACACAAATCATCCAACTCGATCAACCCGATCTTTATAAGAAAAACCCTGCCATCTGGCGTGTAAACGGACAAACCGCTCATCCTACGACGGGCAATCTTCCGGCTAACGGGGCTTTACCAATTATAAATCCACTTCAAATGAACAACTTTACCAATAACCCGACTCCTGTTGAAAATCAACCTGCTGCAGAACGTATGCTTCAGGAATATTTAAACAGTATGAAAATGATGATTCAGGCGCAACGTGATGTAATGCTTTCCTTTTTGGGACAAAATCCACAGGTAAATCAGGCGCCAATTTATACCCAACCCGTTCAGATTCCTGTCAATACTCAGGCTCCTGCTATTTCTTCACCAATCAATGATGGTGCTGAAAAAGCGGTGATCGTTGCCACAAAACAGGCTCCTGTAAAAGATATTAAAACATTATTATTAAATGTTGTCAGCGAAAAAACAGGCTATCCTCACGAAATGTTAGGTATGGAAATGGATCTTGAAGCCGATTTAAGTATCGATTCCATCAAAAGAGTGGAGATTATAGGAACATTGAAAAGCGAATTGGGTTCATTCTCAGGAAATAACGTGAACGAAGACACGATTATGGAACAATTAGCTTCGATTAAAACATTAAGCGGATTGGTTTCTTGGTTAACAGAATACAGCGGAAATTCTGTTGCATCAGAAGCGAAAGCATCAACAGAAACCTCAACTCAAATAACTCAAAATCAGTCCCATTCATTTTCATTAGAAGAGCTTCAAACGGCAATTTTAAATATTGTAAGTGAAAAAACAGGCTATCCAAAAGAAATGTTAGGATTGGATCTTGATATGGAAGCAGATTTAAGCATCGATTCCATCAAAAGAATGGAAATTATCGGTGATTTAAAATCAAAAATAGGTTTCGGTCAGGACTTGGAACAGGCTGATGATTTAATGGAAAAATTAGCAGCCATCAAAACACTGAACGGATTGGCAAGCTGGATTCACGAAATGAGCGGCGCAAGCACTCCTGAAACTGTTGTGAATGTTGCAGCGAATAATTTATCACGTCTTCGTTTTGACTTAACGCCAACTGAAATTTCCCTGCCTCAAAACACAGATATTTTACAGGGAAAACGTTTCGCCATCACTCAGGATAACAACGTACAAACCGCTGCCATTAAAGCTGAACTTGAAAAGCACGGCGCGATTGCAGAATTGGTAGAAACAGATAAAGATTTAACCAATTTTGATGGATTAATCATCCTTGATTTATTCTCTTCAGCGGAAAAACAAAGCATTATCGATCATGTCGATTTGATTAAAAAAATGGATCTTGATAAGGCAAAATGGGTCTATTTAATTTCAGATATTCCGGCTCATATTCAGGAATTGACGGACACTACTCTATTGCGTCATTACAAAGGTCACCCGGGACTTTTCAAAAGTCTTGCCCGCGAATTTGAAAAGACAACTTGTCGGTTAATCAGCTTGAGCACTCCGCAGGAAACAGATCAGATCACTGATATTGTTTTAAAGGAAATTTTATCAACCGACAAACCCGCTGAGATCATTTATAAAAATAACAAAAGGCATAAGATAGACATTATTCCGTCGCCATTATCGAACAGTCTTCAGGAGGCACATATTAATTTAGATAAAGAATCTGTGGTGCTGGTTTTAGGTGGCGCTCAGGGAATTACATCGGAATTAACGAAACACATGTCACACGCTTATCCATGTAACTATATTTTGGTAGGTCGTTCAAAAGATCCGAGAAATGAAGTTTCTGAATTTAAAGAGCTTGAAATGCTGAAAACGAAGGAAGAAATCAGAGCTTTCCTTATTAAAACAGGAAAATTCACTTCGCCTTCTGATATTGAAAAAGAAACGGTAAGAACGTTTAAAAACAATCAGATTTTAGCTACGATTCGTGATATGGAAAAGTTGGGTAATACCATTGTTTACCAATCTTTAGACCTTTGCGATGAGGATGGATTATCAGATTTAATTAATAATATCTACGAAAAATACAACCGTTTAGACGGTGTGATTCACGGAGCCGGATTGTTGGAAGATAAATTATTCAAACAAAAAACAACCACTTCTTTCGGACGTGTTTTCGATACCAAAGTAAAACCACTTCGTGTTTTGGCTGAAAAACTTCGTACCGATTGTCAGTTTGTGGTATTATTTTCAAGTATTGCTTCGGTATACGGAAATAAAGGACAAACGGATTATGCCGCAGCCAACAGCGTTTTGGATGATTACGCCAATGCTTTAAATAAAAAATTAAAAGGAAAAGTAATTTCCATCAACTGGGGTCCGTGGAAAGGCGCAGGAATGGTTTCATCCTCTTTGGAATCTGAATACGAAAGAAGAGGAATATCTCTCATTCCATTAGATCAAGGAAAGGAAATTTTCATGAATGAAATAAAATACGGAACAGAAAGTCAGGTATTGATCATGTCCGGAAATAACTGGTAATCTCTGTTTTAAATTAAATGTATGAAAAAAACAGATGTTGCAATAGTTGGTTTATCCTGCGTCTTTCCGGGGGCGCAGGATGCCCAAACTTTTTGGCAGAATATTGTCAATAAAGTAGATTCTACCCAATTGGCTCCAGCTGATCGTATTGATCCTGTTCACTTCAGTGATTATTCAGGTTCGGTCGACCGTTTTTATTGCCAACGTGGTGGATTTATCCCTGATTATGAGTTCGACCCAACCGCTTTCGGTATTTTACCGTTGGCCGTTGAAGGAACGGAACCTGATCATTTATTAACCTTGGATTTGGTTCAAAAAGCTTTAGACGATGCCGGAATTTTCAAGAAAAATATTTCCTTAGAAAAAACCGGAATCATCATCGGAAAAGGAAATTATACAGGTCCCGGCGCAACAAGAGCCATCGAAATAGTAAGAACGGGCGAACAAATTTCTTCTTTATTAAAAGAATTGTTACCCGAAGTTTCTTCCGCCGATATTGAAAAAGTAAAACATGCTTTTCAGGAAAAAAAAGGACGTTTTGCAGCCGATACTGCAATGGGATTAATTCCTAATTTGGTTGCTTCTTTGGTTGCCAACCGGTTCAATTTGGGAGGTGTTGCGTTCACCGTTGATGCCGCTTGTGCAAGTGCTTTACTGGCGGTTGATCATGCCGTTCAGGAACTTCAAAGAGGTCGCTCCGATATTATGATCGCAGGTGGTGTTCATACCGGACAAAACGCTGCGTTCTGGAGTATTTTCTCTCAATTGGGAGCTCTTTCAAAACAACAGCAGATCAAACCTTTCAGCAATGATGCCGATGGATTATTGATTGGTGAAGGTTGCGGATTTGTCGTGTTGAAAAGATTGGAAGACGCTGTTAAAGATCAGGATAAAATCTATGCCGTGATTAAAGGCGTCGGAATCAGCAGTGACGGAAACGGAACGAGCGTGATGAGTCCGTCTGTAAAAGGTCAGTTGAAAGCGTTACAACAAGCCTGGACAAACGCAGATTTGGATGAAAAACAAATTGGTTATATCGAAGCTCACGGAACAGGAACTCCGCTTGGAGATAAAACCGAATTGCAAACCTTAGCTCAGTTTTTCGGAAAAGAAGAAGATGCTAAAATGGCAGGAATCGGTTCTGTGAAATCAAATATAGGTCATGCGATGCCCGCTGCGGGAATTGCAGGGCTGATTAAAACGTGTCTGGCTTTGCATCACGATATTTTGCCACCGACTTTATATTGTGAAACCCCGACTTCGGATATGCAGAATACCAGATTCGAACCCGTTCAGGAAGCGAAAAGCTGGTCAAAAACAGGATTGCCAAAAGTAGCTGCAGTGAATGCTTTCGGATTTGGAGGAATTAATGCGCATGTGGTTTTGGAAGGATACGATATGCCTAAAAAAGACAAAGTTTTAATTCTGGCAAGATCTACGCATGAAGAATTGCTTTCGGCTTTACAAAATAATGAAACAACGATTGGTGAAGGAAATTTCCGTGTTGCGGTTTTTGAACCCACCAAAGAAAGAATAGAAAAAGCGACGAAAATTGTTGCTAAAAATAATCCGTGGCGAAACAAACAGGATATTTGGTATACCAATACGCCTTTGCTTCAAAACGGAGAAAAAGTAGCCTTCGTATTTCCCGGATTAGACGGGTTGGCGAAAGGCGAAATTGAAAGTGTAAGCCGTTATTTTAACCTCACCGCTCCGATAGAAACTGAGGGTGAAGGTTTATTAAATGATGCGTTGAATATTTTCAACAACTGCAGCATCTTAGATAATTCCCTTAAAAAACTAGGAATTATTCCCGATATGAATGCGGGACACAGCTTGGGAGAATGGCTTGCAGGGTACTCTTCAGAATTAGCGGAAGTAAATTCCGTAAAAGCATTAATTGATGTTTTAAATCCTGAAACTTTTGAATTAAAAGATTCAAAATTCATCGCAATCGGATCCGGAATTGAAACGATAAAACCAATTATTGAAGAAATTCCGAACGTGTATATTTCCAATGACAATTGCCCAAATCAGGTGATTCTTTGTGGAAGTAACGCTGCTTTGGATGAATTGGTTCCGATCTTAAAATCAAAACAGATTTTTCATCAGATTCTACCGTTTCAATCAGGATTTCACTCGCCTTTTATCGCTGATAAATTAGATGTGATCTTAGCCGGAATGGAAAAAGCACAGTTTCAAAAGACGAAAATTCCATTATGGTCGGCAACGACTTTAGAGCCGTATCCTGCAGATCAGGAATCTATCCGAAAACTGAGTGCGGAACATCTTGTAGAACCTGTACGTTTCCGTGAATTAACAGATAAACTGTACGAAGAAGGCGCAAGATTTTTTATTCAGGTCGGAACCGGAGGATTGATCGGATTTATTGATGATACATTGAAAGGAAAAGCATTCAGCACGATTGCTTCAAGCACGCCCGTTCGATCTGCATTGGCGCAGTTACAACGTGTGGTTGCTGCTTTATTCGTGGAAGGAAAAACAATTGCTTTAGACTTTTTAGATATTCAAAGTTCTTCAAAAACAGCATCAGGAAAAGGTATTAAACTAGAATTAGGTTCGCCAATTATCCGTGATTTTGCAGCAATTAAAAATTTAGCTAAAAGCGTTGAAGTTCCGAAGCAGAAAAATATTTCGGTGGCAAAAACGGGGCATCCGCTTGTTCAGGCGTTTCAGGAAAATATGGCTGAAATGATCAGCATGCAGGAAGAAGTATTAACATTATTCCAGAACCGTCCGGAAATTAAAGCTTCCAAAGCTACGCCAATTGTTCCTCAAATAACAGTTCCGAGAAGTAAAGATTTTTCAAAAACGTTGTATGTTGACCTGGAAAATCATCCTTACTTAATCGATCACAGTTTATTGAGACAGCCAAAAGGTTGGTCGACAGTGGCTGATATGGAACCGGTAATTCCGATGACGATGATCTTTGAACAACTGGCGGAAATTGCTCAGGCAGAAATCGCTGGAAGTAAAGTTCATAAAATAATGAATGTAAGTGTTTTCCAATGGATGAATGTGGCAAAACCTTTCGAAAAAACCGTAAAAGGCGAATGGAGATCAACGAATCACGCCTATTTAGATATTGAAAATTTCGTGAATGCAGAAGTTTTATTAACCTCAACGGATCGCCAGATTCCAAACATCAATCTTTCAGTTGGAGATGTATTGCCGATTGAAAGGACGCCTGAAGAAATCTACGAAATGCATATGTTTCACGGAGAAAAATATCAGGGAATTACGGAAGTTTCAAAGGTTGGAACGAAAGGAATTGTCGGAAAAATCAAAGGAAACGGTGGAAAAGGCTCTTTGCTGGATAACGCAGGACAATTGTTCGGACTTTGGCTTCAATTAACTTTAACGAAAGACAGAATCGCATTTCCTGTAAAAATCAAAGACATTGAATTCTTCGGAGATCTTCAAGATCAGGATGGCATTTTTGAATGTACCTGCAGCCTGACTGAAATGAACGATGAATTTGCGATTGGAGATATTGTTCTTAAAAAAGACGGAAAAGTATGGTGCATGATCTCAGGATGGCAAAACCGCCGTCTGGAAATCGATGCCGCGTTGTGGAACGTTTCGATGTCGCCTTTGCACAACCGTCTTTCAGAAGAAATTGCGCCCGAAGTATTTTTCTTCCATCAGGCCTATTCGAGAGTTGCGTCTTGGGATTTTATCCTGAAAAGATATTTTAATCAAACCGAAAAAAAGCATCACCAAACACTTTTACCCAACAAGAGAAAAAGCTGGATGGTAAGCCGCGTTGCGGTGAAAGATGCCGTTCGAAATCTTCTTAAAAAGGAAAAAAATCACCCTTGTTATCCGATTACTTTTGAAATAGGGAAAGATGACGTCGGAAAACCTTATCTGATTGGTGACTCCACGGAAAATATTCATATTTCTTTAGCTCATAAAGGAAAAGATGCCGTCGGAATTGCAAAAAACGGAAAGCAGGTCGGAATCGATATGGAAATTATTGAAGAACGAAGCTCCGGATTTTACGATTTAGTCTTTACAGATCACGAATTAACCTTATTAAAAGACAAAGATCAGGCAGAATGGACGACCAAATTCTGGGTAGCCAAAGAAGCCTACGGAAAGTTTTTGGGAACCGGACTGAAAGGAAACCCGAAACGGTTCGAAGTCGAGAAAATAACAGAGGATTCTTTATGGATCAATCAAACAGAAATCAAAACCATTAAACATAAAAATTATATCATAGGATGGACACTTTAAATACAACAGAAAAATTAAATCACGAAGAATTATTCACGCTTTTAAAAGGATTTATCACTGAAGTTATCGGTGAAGAATTCGCGGAAGAAATGGATATTAGCCCTGAAAGTTCATTCACAAAAGATCTTGAAATGGACAGTATCGAAATTGTGTCTTTTTCAGAGAAAATCAAGGCGTATTTTGGTGACCAGATCGATTTTACGGGATGGTTGTCTTCAATGGATCTTGACGAACTGATCAACCTTGATTTAAGTATGATCATCAATTATATCTACGAATGCCAATAATCGAAATCAATCATAAAAAAGTTCATATTCAGGAACTCAATAAAGGTGCTGAACAAACCGTGGTTTTGATCCACGGAATGTTCAGCAACCTGTCCATTTATTATTTTAATATTGCTCCGGTTTTAGCAAAAAAATTCCATGTCGTGATGTACGATCTGAAAAGCCACGGCATGAGCGAACGTTTTGAAGACGGTTATGATTTGGGAAATATGTCTTCCGATCTCATCGCTTTGATGAATGGATTACAGCTTGAAAAAGTACATCTTGTAGGCTACAGTTTCGGGGGGTTAATTGCTTTAAAAACAGCTTTAGACTATCAAAACCGCATCAATCAACTAGTTGTGATGGAAGCTCCCGATCCGCAGGACGAAAAAGCCAGAGGAATTATCGAGCAGTACAGTAAGGAATTTCTGGAGCATTATGTGGCTAATTTTACGGACACCACGAAAGTACAGATGGGCAAAAGACAGATGGAAAAAAACCATCGTATGTATGAGTTTCTTTTCAATAAAACCAGCATCAAAGCGGATATGATCAGGGAAAAAGATTTTCTGAGTGAGGTTAATTTGTCTGAATTAAATATCCCAACTTTATTATTGTACGGTTCAGATTCCAATTGCAGACCAACAGGAGAATCGTTGAATGATCAAATTCCTGATTCTCAATTGGAATTAATTTCAGGGGATCATAACATCCCGATTCAGGAACCAGCTTTGATCGCAGAAACGATTGTTGATTTTTTATCTAAAACCTTAACAGAAAATTTGACACAAAACCATGGCTAAATTTGTATTTGTTGTTCCACCTTTGACGGGTCACGTCAATCCCACGTTAAGCATCGGTGCTACTCTTCTGGAAAGAGGGCATGAAGTAGCCTGGATCAGCCTTGACAAAAATTTAAGTGCAAAACTTCCTGTCGGAGGAGAATTATTGTTGATTGAATACGATCAAACCGACGAGGAAAAAAGAGAAAGCGAAAACTATCTCGATATTATTTCTAAAAAAGTAGTCTACGGAATCGACAGCATCAAATTTCTTTACGAAGAAGTCTTGATTCCTCTCAACAGACATTGCTATAACGGTATTGTAAAATTACTTGAGCTTTACCAACCCGATATGGTGATCGGTGATCATCAGTTGTTTGCTGCGGCTGTCGCTGCAAAAAATCTGGGACTTCCCTATTCTACAACAGTGACGGCTCCGGCTGCCATTAAAATTATGGATGAATTGCCAAAAGTTCACGAATGGGAAGAAAAACAAATCGTCGCTCTTCAAAAAGAATTAGGTGTTGATGGCGATAAAGCATTAGATTGCTCAGATTTACTGACTTTGGTCCTTACTTCAAGATATTTTTTTGGCGAAATGGATCTTCCGACCCATTTCAAGTTTACGGGTCCTGTTCTCACCGAGCGTCGTATTTCCTGCGAATTTGATTGGGAAAAATTTCATCAAAGTTCAAAGAAAAAAATTCTGGTCAGCATCGGAACAACCTTCGATCACGATCATAAAAAAGCATTCTTCCAAAAAGTGATTGATGCTTTTAAAGAGGAAGATTTGACGGTTGTTGTGGTTTCAGATCCTCAGCTTTTTGAGGAATGGCCGGAGAATTTCATGGTGTATCAGCAGGTTCCACAGTTGGATTTACTGCCACATCTCGATGGCGTTGTTTCTCATGGCGGTCACAATACGGTTTCAGAAGCGCTTTCCAACGGATTGCCTTTGGTGGTGATTCCGATTGCGTATGATCAATCGCACGTTGCTGGTCGCGTTGTGCGTACCGGAGCAGGTGAACGTTTGAATTTTAATCGATTCAAAGCCATCCATTTAAATGAAGCCGTAAAAACAATTTTAACCCATCCAAGTTATCGTGATGCTGCAGAAGTTGTTCAGCAATCTTTTGCTAAAGCTGGTGGAAGTTCAACCGCAGCCAATTTGTTGGAAAATGCTATAAATCCCATTTCAAATATGGAAAATCCAAAATCTAAATTTCTATTCGTTATTCCTCCGTTTTTCGGACATATCAGTCCGACTTTGAGCGTTGGTGCGAGCTTAATTGCCCGTGGTCATGAAGTAAAATGGTTTGGAATTACGCCTTTAGATCAAAAACATATTCCGGAAGGAGGAAGTTATTTTTATCCTGAACAGGATTTAATTCCATATCAGGATGAAATTGCAAGAATTTTAAAAAGACAGGATGATGGCCCCGCTTGTTCTGGTCCTGAAGTGATGAAGCTCGCATTGGAAGAAACCTATGTTCCTTTCGCTAAAATGATGATGCCAGGTTTGGAAACATTGACCAAAGAATGGCAACCTGATGTTATCGTAAATGATTGTATTACTTTCGGTGGAGCCCTTTTTGCTCACAAAAATAATATCCCTTGCGTAACGACAACACCTGTTCCCCCCGATGTAATGGGTGATACCGCCAACAGCGCACCGAAAATTTTTGAATGGCAGCAAAATTTAATTAAAGACCTTCAAAAAGAAGTCGGCATCGAGGAAGATGGAATTTTCATTCATTCTCATGATTTGAATTTGGTATTTACTTCTCAAAAATTCGCTGATTTTGAAACCGTTCCTTCTCACATGGAATTTGTTGGTCCTGTAAAAGGTCGACCGAATCCTGCACCTTTTAATTGGGACAAATTAGACGCTTCGACAACACCGAAGATTTTTGTTTCACTGGGAACGCTTTTAGTGGATATCCGAAAAGCATTTTTTGAAAAAGTAATTGCGGCATTTGCAGATCAGCCTGTAACAGTTATTGCGGCTACTCCACCCGAAATTTTTGAAGAATGGCCGTCCAATTTTATTGTGAGCAGCTTCGTTCCTCAATCGGCTTTGATGCCTCACATGGATGCAGTGATTTGTCATGGTGGTTTTAATACGGTAAACGATACGTTTACTAACGGCTTACCTATGTTGATTACGCCAATTGCTTACGATCATTTTCATATAGCTAAACTTATCGAAAAGGCAGGTTGCGGAATCAGTATCAGATATAAAAGATTACGTGTTGATGCGCTTCGACAGACAGTTTTTGAATTGCTTGAAAATCCAACATACAGAAATGCAGCCAAAGAAGTTCAGTCAAGTTTATTGAACGCTGGCGGAAACGATCGCGCTGTAGAATTGCTTGAAAATTTTGTTCAACAGGAATCATTGGTTGAGATTTAGCCGATGAAATCGCAATCGATTATTATACAAATAATGACTAATAATGAAAGGCGATTCCATCTGACCTTTAAAAAAAAATAAACAATTACTGATGAAAAGAAGATTATTATTTGGCGAAAGAATGCTGTTGGGAGACGGTACAGAGCCTTTCAATACGGTCATTCCTTTTAGATTAAAGGGAACATTTATATTGAAGGATATTCAGTATGCTTTTGAAAAACTTCAGGAAAAACATCCATGGTTAAAGGCTGTCATCAAATACGATGAAAAAAATGTTCCGTGGTTTGAAGTTTCGGAAAAAGCAAAAATCCCAATCCGAATTTTAGCCCAAAAAGGAGAAAATGACTGGCTGGAAGAATCGAAAAAAGAATGGTATAAATTATTCAATTATAAAGAGCAGCCTTTGATGCGTTTTGTCTGGATAAAAGGTGAAGAAACTTCGGAAATGATGTTTGTATTTCATCATTGCCTATGTGACGGAGGTTCTGCCATGGCGGTTTTGGAGGAGTTTTTAAAATTATTGGATAATCCGAAAAGTGATATCGGAACCGAAAACCCGATCCGGGGAATTCACGACGTTGTTCCGGGAGAAATTCTTAACAGCCGTGGCCAGAAATTCAAGGCTAAAATGATCGGAAGGCTGGCAGCAACAGCGATTAAATATATTCCTGTCAATAAAAAAAATACAGACCGACAAAGCGATTATTTGATCAATTGGAGGTTCGACAAAGAAACGAGTAAGGAACTGATCTCCTATTGTAAATCTCAAAAGGTAACCGTAAATACTCTACTTTGTGCTGCGCTTTTAGAAGCCTTTCAAAAGATCAGAAAAGAAAAAGCCTTCAACAAAGTTTCGTGCCCGGTGGATATCAGACGTTTTGCCCATCAGATTAAGACAGATCATATTTTTGCTTTTGGATTAATGATCGTGGTTTCGCTGAATAAAAAATTCGGTTTTGAAGAAAATTTAAAACTAATGCAAGCCGCCGTTGAGAAAAAAACATCCAAACTGAATCCCTATATCACAATGATGGTGATGGAATCTGCGCATGATGCCTTGACGAATTTCACTAAATTATTGAAAAACGGAAAATCATCCAATGACTGCATGTTTTCGAATCTTGGACGTATTCCCATAGCTTCTGAATATAAAGAATTTACTTTAGAAAATGTTTTCAGTCCGTCTGTAATCGGACCTTTAGGAAATACAACAACGATGGTAACCTCTACTTTCCGAGGAGAAATGGATTTTGCATTTATGGGCAGCGAAGGCTATTTAAAACAATCCGAAGCTTTGGCTATCCGTGACGAAATGGTAAACATTGTAACACAACAACTGAAATCTCTGGCAGTATGATGATTAAACGAAAACTAATGATGGTGGAAAGAATCATGTATGTTGATTCTCAAACCCCTTTAAATGTTATTTATACCGCAAGAATAAACGGTACTATTTCCGAAGATCATCTGAGAATTGCGTTAGATAAAATTCAGCGTAAGCACCCTTTATTGAGGGTCTCCATCGATCATAAAAGTGCAAAATTTCCCTTTTTTACAGAAGAAAAAGAAATCTCACAGATTCCTTTGCGTGTTGTTGAAAGAAGAACTGATGATGACTGGTTGGCTGAATCTGAAAATGAATGGTACAGAATTTTTGAAGACCAAAAAAAACCAATGGCCCAGCTTGTCTGGGTAAAAGGCGAAACGGTGTCTGAAATCCTTTGGGTAATGCCCCATTGCCTATGTGACGGAACAACAGGCATTACTTTGATTCGTGAACTCATTACTTTGCTGGATAATCCTTTGCTGGAAATGGATACCTATGATGCATTTAGATCCGTTGATGAGTTTCTACCTGATGATTTCAATCTTAAAAAGCAGAAAAGGAAAGCCCGCCTTTACTTAGTCATGGCTAAACTTTTCTTTTTTACCCAGCTCAAAAGTAAAAACAGAAACCTTGGCAACAACTACGCCCTTCATCGCAAACTCGACGCGGATATTTCAAAAAAGATAGTGACTACATGTAAGACCCACGGAATCTCCGTTCATGCTTTACTCTGTTCGGCATTCATGCAAGCTTTCCGGGAAACGCAGGGTAAAAAAGCCAGAGGTAAGGTAATCAGCCCGGTGGATGTTCGTCATTTTATCCCGGAAATTAAGCAGGATCATATTTTTGCATTTGCCCCCACTGTTGAATTATCAATAAAAAAAGACCTGAATTTATTAGAAAATGCGAAACATATAAAAAAAGATCTCCTTGAAAAAATAGAAAAAACAAAAGCCAGAGAGTTGCTTTGGATGGGTGAAAATATGCATCCTGTGGTAGACCGAATGATTTCATTATTAAAACTCAGTAAAGGAAGCCACGACATTACCCTGTCGAATATGGGGAAAATTGATATTCCGGCTGAGTATAAAAACTTTAAGCTGGAAACTATTTTCAGTCCTACCGTTGCATTTCCATGGTTAAATTCAAACACCCTGCTCACCACCACATACAACCAACAAATGGATTTTACCTTCATGTCTAATGAAAATTTTCTTCCGAAAGAAGAGGCAAAAAAAATAAAAGATAAAGCTATTGAGCTGTTGATTTCATGAAATTTAAAATAAAAAAAGCTCAACCGAAACTGCTGAAAAAAACAACCCTGAGCCGCTTTCTGAGAAAACGGATGATCATTTATGCGCTTCCGAATATAATTTTCAATTTCATTATTGCCTATGCGAGTTTCAGTGAATTAGGATACACCCATTTCTTTGCCTGTACCCAAAGTTTAGCACGCCTAACCTTACCAATGGCTATATTTTTACCCGTTGTTCTCACCATTGATATCATCAAAAGAGTCGCTGATGCCGCTGGTCAGGAAGCCATTGAATTTAAAGTGGATGACCAACTGAATATAAAAAAATTAATGACCAAGCTGAGTATTCTTCATGGCGTCGTTACAGGACTACTTGTCTTTTCTATGCTGATCTTAGGGCAATTTAACTTATCTAAATATTATAAACTGGATGCCACGGCAATGGCTATCTTGGTAGGCGTATTGGCCGGATTGCTTTCTGTACTCTTTACGTATCTGCCGATTTGGAAACTTAGGAAATACCTGTTTAGGGCGGTAAGAGATGAAAAGATAATAGATGGATAGAGGATAGACTATTGGGTTATAGGAAGAAAGACAGATAGAGGATAGACGAATAGAGGATAGACTAACAGATAATAGATGGAGATACGATGGATTTTTATCTTCTTCCCGTCTATTTTCTATCCGTCTATTATCTATCTGTCTATTATCTATCTGTCTATCCTCTATCCGTCTCCCAACACTTATAAATTACATTTCGATCGGATTGCTCTCATTACAGTTAGAACACCACCAATATTCTCCTTCTTTATCTTTCAACTTGGTCTTTGTACTTTCCTCACAGCTTTCACAGGTAGATCTGTCATTTTCATTTTCCTTAGCTTCATAATCACAATTAAAACAACTCCAGCTTGTTAAAGGAGATTTCCCGTTCATAAACCAGGTAAATGAACTGTCTTTGCACTTGGGGCAAATTTGTAACGCCATATTTAAATTATTTATTCTTCTCTATTCACCAATTCCATAGAAAACGCAGGAAGACAGATCGCCACATAGCGGCATGCTTCCGAAAACGGATTGCTGTAACGAACCCTCGCTCCTTTTTCTATTAAAATACTCTGACCTTGCTCTAAAGTCACTATTTCCCCATCAATCTCAAACTGCTTTTTTCCCGAAATTATTAATGTAAATTCATCAAATTCGGGGGTCTGGTGTGGTTCGCTCCAATCTGGCGGAGCTATCATGTGCGCAATTGAGACATTAGAATTTCCGGTTGAGTTTCCCCAATGCTCTTCGATTAATTTCCCATCTGTTGTTGGAACTACGAATGGAGAGGTCTGGATTTTATATTTTTTCATATTAATGATTTTTTTGAACACAAAGTTCACGGAATTTTTTTAACTGTTAACTCCCTTTAGTTTCACAAAGACGTTTCACTTATAAAAGCTCTCAAGTTTTTTAATTATGATGAATTAATTTTTAAATCTGCAAAATCAGAATAATCTGCGAGATATTTTCAATGATCTTCCTTCTTGATTTCGTAGACAAAATTCGTTCTCGAAGGCTCACCGAAATAAGCAACCTCTTCTTCCGCAATTTTTTTTCCGCCTAATCTTTCCAAAGCGGTTTGAGAACGGAAATTCTCTTTTCCAATATGGAAATGAACCGTATCTACAAATTGGAAAATATAGTCAAGCATTATTTTTTTAACCTGAGGATTAATTCCTTTTCCCCAGGATTTTGTTCCGTAAAACGTATATCCTATGAAAATACTGTTTTTATTTTCATCAAAATCATAAAAACGGGTGCTTCCTAAAATATCACCGGTCGCTTTGTCAACAATTTTAAAAGCACCTTGGCTTTCAATAGCGCCTTTAAAAAAGTTTTCAAAAACCTCTCGCTGATAGCGGTCTTTATTCGGGTGCTGTTCCCAGACTTTAGGATCGGAAGCCACTTCATACAAAGACTCAAAATCCCCTTGCTGTAAGGGGATTAATTGATATTCCTGATTTTCTAAAATCGTTTGAATAGAAAAATTCATTGCTTAGCCTTTTGATTTTGCAGCGTCGGACTCAATTTTCTTGATTTCCTTCAATTTATCTGCAATTTTGGTTACAGCATCCGGGCTTGATGGTTTTAAAGCCACCTCAGCCTGAGCCATATCCCATTTGATCACTAAATTTCCTGTATTTTCACCAGTTGGGTTCAATGTGATTTCAAACCACTCCTGCTTATCTGCTAATGTATTCACAGGCACAGTAACGTCTACTACATCCTGCTTTGGATCATAAGTATACGCTCCCCACTGCTGGAAATCTTTATTTAAGATCACCTTCCATTCTTTCTCTGTCGGAACGATGAATAAACCGTAAGTTCCTGCAGGAACCACTTTTCCACCGAAATTAACAGACTGTCCGAAAGTGATTTTTGTAGATGAGTTCGCTCCTGCTCTCCAAACCTGTCCGTAAGGAACCAGTTCTCCGAAGATCTTACGCCCTTTTACGCCAGGTCTTCCGTAGTCGACGGAGACTTTAGACATTGAAAACTGCTGCTCAACTTTTTGACGCGGACTCGCTGCCGGCACCGAATAATCCTGAGCAAAACTGAAAACTGAAGCTGATAGGCAAACTGCAAATAGTAACTTTTTCACGTGTAAATTTTTGCCTAAAATTACGAAATCAAAACAAAATAGCCTTCTCCAATTCCAATAATTTTTGTTTCCTCCAGATTCCTCCGGCGTAGCCCACCAGTTCTCCGTTTGAGCCAATCACGCGGTGGCAGGGAATTAAAATCGCTATTTTATTGATTCCGTTGGCGGTTCCGACAGCACGGATTGCTTTTGGATTTCCTAAAAATTCAGATTGTTGCTTATACGTTCTCACCTCTCCGATTGGAATCTCTCTTAATAACTGCCAAACACTCTTCTGGAATTCTGTGCCGATAATATATAAAGGAACATCAAACGTTGTTCTGCTTCCGTCAAAGTATTCTTTTAACTCATCTTCCAGCTGTTGGAAATGCTTGTTTTCACCCTGTACAATTTCTGCATTCAACGCTTTGGATAATGAAGTGAATTGTTTCTCTATATTTTTACGATCTGTAAATTCAAGCAGACAAACTCCCTCATCAATGGCACAGGCGTACATGGTTCCCAGCGGAGTTTCAATTCTTTTAAGATCAATAATCATTTGTATTCTACTATTTTTGGGTAAAATTCCGAGAATATTTTTAAAGCTTTCATTAAATCCGCTCAGACTTTCGTAGCCTGCATCTAAAGCTGTTTCCATAATGCTTTCACCATTTTTGATTTTCTTAAAAGCTATATTCATCCGAAATGCTCTCTGAAAAGCCTGAAACGTCATCCCATGATTTTTTAAAAACCAACGGCGAAGCGTCACAGGATCAATCTTTCTTTCCAACAGCTCTGCATCCTTTATTTTTAATGACACATTTTGTGCTAATTCACTCAATAATTCCTGAATATATTGAGGCGTTTCATTTAATTTTTTCAGAGGCCGACATACTTTACACGCACGGTATCCATTCTCCATGGCTTCTTCAGTGCTTAAAAAAAATTCTACATTTTCTTTTTTAGGCTTTCGGGCAGTACAGGTTGGCCGACAAAAAATCCCTGTCGTTTTTACCGCCATCCAATAGATGCCTTCAAACGAAGAATCTTTGTCGAGCGATGCCTGATACATTCTGTCCTCTGTCAGTTTCATTACGATACAAATAGGGTTGAAAAACTTTTACTATTGATAATTTCTTTACCTTTTTCTTCTAATTTCTGATAAATATATCCATTGGCAAAGTTACCTGAAGAAATTCTTTTTACGTCTAAATTTCTCAAAATATTGAAATCTGGAAGTTCTGGCATCGCCATAACATTCACCGGAAGTTTCGTTGATTTTACGATGATTTCAATATCATTTTCAGCGGTGATACATGGTACGAAAATACCGTCGATTCCAGTTTCTTCAAATAATTTAATTCTTTCTAACGTCTCTTCCACAGGATTTTCCAAACCTAATAAAAATGGATCTGTTCTAAGATTGATGAAAATATCAATATCCTTTTCTCTTAATTCTAAAATAATTGATTTTAGCTTTTCGGTAAAAACTTCCTTATCTTCAATTTGTCTGATTCCATCAACTACAAAGCTGTCTTCAATATTAATTCCTACCACTCCGATCTCAGCGAGTTTTGAAATATTTAAAACTATTTCATCCGTATTTTTTCCGTAACCGCCTTCCAAATCTACCGTTAACGGAATTGATATGGTTTTTAAAATTCGATCAACAATATAAAGATACTCACTAAAGGTCATATTTTCACCGTCTTCGTATCCTAAACTATGCGCCACTGCCGAACTCGAGGTAGCCAACGCTTCATAGCCTAATTTCTCATACACTTTAGCACTTTGCGGATTCCACACATTTCCCAATACCAATGGCTCGTCATTTTGATGAAGCTCTCTGAAAGCCTGAACATTTGTCATATTTCTTTTTTGACAAAACTAGTTGATAAGGTCTCTTTATACAACCGAAAAATGGACAAGTATTTTTCAGAACAATTCATGTTTGATTATTAAAACTTTAGCCCGAAATATGCTTAGGTTTTAAATTCCATTAATGCTATTTAAAACTCTTTTTGCCTGTTCAATATGCCTCAAATTATGGTAAATGACAAACCGAAAAGTATCCCCCAAGCGTAATTTTATAAGTGTTGAAATGCTAATGCTGGTTTTTATTTTATTTAAACTTACATTTTGAGCATGATCTAATAATTTGAAGAGATGATTTTGTTGTTTAATGAATTCCGTCAAAACATCTTTATTAAGACGGCTGTGAATGGGATTCATATTTTTAAAAGTCTTCATCTTATTCACTTTTATTTTCGGATACATACTCTTTGCAAAATAATTACCCAATAGACCAGAAATAAAAACAGAATCTGAAATGCTACGAGACAATAAAATCCTTTGATTAATTTCAGGGATATAGAAATTTCCATACCTATTGAGATGCTCAATACATTCCATAATACTCCAACTATCATCAGATATTCTATAATTTAAATCACCTTCAGATCTGGGTAAGAGCTCTTCGACAAATACAATATTATCTGATGTGATACTTTTTAATTCCGATAAAAGTTGAGAAGAAGAAATTTTCATTACTGTTTTTTTGCAAATGTCCTTATCTGATTTTTACCAAACATTGATTCAACTCAAGATTTTTGCAATCTGGATAAAGTTTCCGGTGACATTCTCAGGTAATTGGCGATATATTTACTGGGGATTTCCTGAAATAGCCCCGGACTTCTTTTCAAAACCCTCTCCAAACGCTCTTTTGGTGAATTCATCAATAAATCTTTTTCTCTCTCAATTTGTTGCAATACCAAATCTTCTAAAATAAGAGTCCATAACTTTAAATTCTCATCATTTGACTTAATAAATCGGTAAAAATCTTTTTTTGAAGCCACCAAAACATCTGTCTTCTTTATTGCTTGAATAAAAAACTCTGATGGTTTACCCGACAAAAAAGAATCGAGAGAAACAACAATATTTCCGCTATATCCGAATCTGATAATGCGTTCTTCATTTTGATCTGTAATAAAAATCCTGACACTTCCATTTTTTATAAAATAGATTTGGGTATCAATGCTTCCTGAAATTTTCAGATATTCATTCCTCTTCAGTTTTCTTTCTTCGGAAAAAATACCGCTATTCAATAATATTTCAATCATATTTCTGATCATGGATCGTTAAAATTAATTAAAAAATAGATGATAATTTTTTATATTTAAATTTCATAAACTAATACGCCACTATAAAATGTTCAAGAAATTCATCCTTTTATCATTTCTACTCCTTTTATCTACCGTTTTAAAGGCGCAGGAAACCATCCCGTTTCGCCTGACCAAACATAATAACATCATTGTAAAAACGCTGGTTAATCAGAAAGATTCATTGCATCTTATGTTCCAGATTGCTATGGAAGAATGTTCCGTTTCACCCGAAAGAACCAGAAAAACCGATCATATTGTTTTTAAAAATGAAATAAGCGATGGGAATACAGTAAAAATTGGAACCAAAGAATATAAAAATATCAGATTTTTCGACAACGAATTTACAGGACATGAATCTGACGGAAAAATAGGAACAGGGATTTTTAAAGATCAGTATTTCAAGATCGATTATGATAACAGCCAGTTTGTTGTTTATAATCAAAAGCCTGATCTCAAAGATTATGAAGAAATAGACCTTCTATTCGAGAACGGACAGTTTTTTGTGGGCGCCGACAATATCATTAAAGACAAGCAACAGGAAGCGTATTTCCTATTACAGTCGGGATATTCCGGAGGTTTATTGTACAGCGATCAATTTGCGGAAGATCATCATTTAAATGAAAATTTAAAAATTATCGGTGAGAAAAAAGTGACCAATTCTTCTGGGAAAGTTTTATATACCAAACAGGGAATTCTGCCTTTTTTCAAAATTGGAAATTTTGTTTTAAAAGATGTAACCGCAGCATTTTTCACAGGAGAAATCAAAAATCAGAAAACCAATTATATTGCTGCAGATGTGATGCGGAGATTCAATTGGATCTTTGATGCAGACCGAAGGAAAGTGTATATCAGAAAAGCATGTATTTTAATGCTCCTTACTATAAAATGAATTAGAAAATTTTTCAAATATTCTTAAAATCAATTTGTGAGCATTCTTAAAAATAGAAAAATACAATAATAAATTCTCACAAAAATTTAATAATAATTAAACTATCTTGTACTATCCTGCTCTATCAATTTTTATTTTATAATTTTTTTATACATTTAAAAAATCAGAAATAGCTAAGTTTTAAAGGAAAATCAGAAGCAGATTGATCTAAAAATATTCATGAAGTAATCGGGTTTATCTTTTCAATTTAATTAAAGAACAGATAGTAATTTATAATATCAACCAGATCCATGAATAATGCGTATTCCGAAAGTTCGATTTCTTCTACATCAAAAAAGAGAAATTACGGACTTCCTCTGATTCTTATCACGAGTTTGTTTTTCTTTTGGGGATTTATCCATAATCTGGATCCCATTTTGATTAAACATTTAAGAAGTGCTTTTCAGCTGAATCATTTTCAGGCCTCACTGGTGGATTCCGCGGTTTTTGCAGCCTATTTTTTATTGGCCATCCCGGCAGGAATGATTATTCAGAAATACGGATATAAAACTGGAATTCTGGCGGGTTTATTTTTTTTCGCGGCGGGCTGTTTCCTCTTTGTACCGGCTGCGAATACGGTTAGCTATCCCTTTTTTCTTGCGGCTCTTTTTGTTTTGTCATGTGGTCTTGCCATTTTGGAAACCGCAGCAAATCCTTATATCACGATTTTAGGTGATCCGGAAAAAGCAACGCAACGATTAAATTTCGCACAGTCTTTCAACGGGTTAGCGGCTTCCATTGCTCCAATCATTGGTGGAATTTTCATTTTAGGAGAAGAACCGAAATCTCAGGAAGAACTTGCGACTTTAAGTGAAGCCGCAAAATTAGCTTACATTCAAGCCGAAACCTCTTTGGTAAAAGGACCTTATATCGTTTTAGGATTGATTTTGCTTTTGGTTATGATCTTATTTTTATTTATAAAATTACCTGAAGTAACTGAAAGCAAAGAAAAATCAACCAAAAATTTTCTACAGGTTTTAAGCGTGAAAAATGTGGGTTGGGGCGTATTAGCACAGTTCTTTTACATCGGAGCACAAATTTACATTTTCAGTTTTCTATTGGTTTTTGCAGAAGATGCAATTAATATGGCTGGACAAGAAGCAAAATATTACGCAGGTTTAGCTGGATTTTTATTTATGATCGGACGATTCGCAGGAACTTTTTTCATGAGATTTGTTTCTCCACAAAAACTGTTGAGAATCTACAGTATTATCAGTGTCATTCTTAGTATTTGGGTGATCGTCGGATCTGGGATTTCAACGTTATATGCACTTGTTGTCCTAACATTTTTCATGTCCATCATGTTTCCGACGATTTTCGCTTTGGGAATTGAAGGAGCCGGTTCCGAAACAAAATCGGCTTCAAGCTTATTGATTATGTCAATTGTAGGAGGTGCAATAATTCCACCGATTGCTAGTAAAATCACAGATATTTCAGGAAATATCCATTTTTCATACATTGTTCCTTTAATATGTTTCATCGTTGTATTTTTATTTTCATTAAGATTTAGAAATAAAAAACTCTCGACGTAATTGAATTACTATAAATAAAAGGTTTTTAGTCTTTGTCAAGTGAAATCGAAGACTATCTCCTTTCAGTCGATGAATAATATTTCGACGTAGTCAAACGCCTTTGCGAACTTAAAAACAATCAGTAGTAAAAAAATCTTAATGCCCTTTGTGTTCAAAAAAGAACCAAAAAAGTAAAAATGAGCAATTTAATTTTAAAAATAAATCAAAAAGACAATGTTTTAGTCGCTTTGCAAGACATTCCTGCAGAAACTGAAATTATTTTTGAAGGAGTAACTTATACATCTTTAGAAGCAATTCCTGCCAAACATAAATTCTTCATGAACGACATGAAGCAGGGCGACGAGATCTTCATGTACGGAGTTTTGGTAGGGAAAGTTCAGTACGATCTGGCTTCAGGAACGAGAATGACGACAGAAAATACAAAACACGCTGCAGATCCCTATTATTACCGCGAAGTTGATTATCAATGGACAAAACCTGATGTCTCAAAATTTTTACATAAAACATTTAAAGGATATCATCGCTCCAATGGCGATGTGGGAACGGCTAATTACTGGCTTTTTATCCCGACCGTTTTTTGTGAAAACCGTAATCTGGATATTATTAAAGAATCGCTTTACAATGAATTGGGATATGCCGTTGATGCAAAGTATAAAAATTACACCCATCAATTGGTAGAAGCCATTTCCAAAGGAAAAAATCTGGATGATATTGATTTTTCGCCTTCCAATATTCCTAATAAAGAAAGAGTTTTTAAAAATGTTGATGGAATCAAATTTCTGAATCATACCGGTGGTTGCGGCGGAACGAGACAGGATGCCGATACACTCAGCAAACTGTTGGCTTCTTATGCAGATCATCCCAATGTTGCGGGAGTTACTTTGTTAAGTTTAGGTTGCCAACATCTTCAAATCGACAATTTCAAAAAAGATCTCTATAACCGAAACCCTGATTTCAATAAACCCTTACTCGTTTTTGAACAGCAAAAAGCGGAAAGTGAAGAAATTATGATTAAAAAAGCCCTATTTGAAACCTTGAAAGGACTTTTGGAAATCAATAAAATAGAACGTGAAGAGGCCCCTTTAAGCAAACTCTGTGTAGGCGTAAAATGTGGCGGAAGCGACGGTTTCAGCGGAATTTCGGCTAATCCGTCAGTAGGACATCTCGCGGACATCCTTTCAGTTCTAGGTGCGAAAGTTTTGCTTGCTGAATTTCCCGAATTATGCGGAGCTGAGCAGGAATTAATCGACCGATCTATCAATAAAGAAACTGCTGAAAAGTTCATTAAACTCATGACAGAATATGATGAATTGGCGCATGCCGTCGGTTCAGGTTTCTTTATGAATCCATCTCCAGGAAATATTAAGGACGGACTAATCACCGATGCAATAAAATCTGCCGGAGCCGCGAAGAAAGGAGGTTCTTCTCCAGTCGTTGATGTATTAGATTATACAGAACCAGCCACAAAACCAGGTTTAAGCTTAGTTTGTACTCCGGGAAATGATGTGGAAGCTACCACGGGAAAAGCCGCTTCCGGAGCCACTTTAATTTTGTTCACAACAGGTTTGGGAACACCGACTGGAAATCCGGTTTGTCCGGTCATAAAAGTAGCAACCAATACGGCTTTAGCAACAAAAATGTCTGATATTATTGATATTGATACAGGTGCGATTGTTCGTGGTGAAAAAACCATTCAGGAAATGGGCGAAGATATTTTGGATTTCTGCATCGAAGTAGCCAGTGGAAATATTATTCCAAAAGCAGTCGCATTGAATCAGGATGATTTTATCCCTTGGAAAAGAGGTGTAAGTCTTTAAAAAGTTAATCTTTTAATCTTTTAATCTTTTAATCTTTTAATCTTTTAATCTTTTAATCTTTTAATTAAATATAAAATGTTTTCATTAAAAAATAAAAAAGCTGTTATAACAGGCGGAGGAAGCGGAATCGGACAAGCCATTGCTGTTCAGCTTGCCACCAATGGCGCAGAAGTTCATATCCTTGAAATTACCGAACAAAACGGACAGGAAACACTTGAAAAAATACAGTTTTCTGGCGGAAATGGGAAGGTTTATGCCTGCGATGTTTCAAAACAGAAAGATGTGGTGGCTGTTTTTGAGCAGATTGGAGCGATTAATATCCTCGTCAATAATGCCGGAATCGCTCACATCGGCAAAGCAGACACGACTTCGGAGGAAGATTTTGACAAGATTTACAACGTGAATATTAAAGGCGTTTACAACTGTTTGTTTGCCGGAATTCCTCAAATCAGAAAATCAGGGGGCGGTGTGATTATTAATATGGCTTCAATTGCCGCTTTGGTCGGAATTCCTGATCGTTTTGCGTACAGTACTGCAAAAGGAGCCGTAAAAGCAATGACGATGAGCGTTGCGAAGGATTATATCAATGAAAATATCAGATGTAATTCTATTTCTCCGGCGCGTGTTCATACGCCTTTCGTTGATGGATTTTTACAGAAAAATTATCCTGATAATATCGATGAAATGTTTGATAAATTATCGAAAACCCAGCCGATAGGAAGAATGGCACAACCTCAGGAAGTGGCTTCTTTGGCGCTTTATTTATGCAGCGACGAAGCTTCATTCATAACGGGAGTAGATTATCCTATTGATGGTGGTTTCACGACTTTAAATAATTAAAATTTTGTAAATAAATCATCCCTTCTGATTAGATTACGACTCCCCTAGCCCCGATAGAAGCGGCATCCTTTTGGGTTGCGGCTGGAGCAAAGCGGAAGCCGTAACCCAAAAGATAGAGTGGATAGCGGGATTAAGCTCCTAAAAAAAATTAAAATAATAAAAATTAAAAATGAAATTAATAAAATTCGGAAAACCGGGACAGGAAAAACCGGGGATTATCATTAATGATAAAAGATACGACGTCTCTCATCTGGTAAAAGATTATGATGAAAACTTCTTTTCCGGCGATGCTATAGAGAGATTAAAATCTGAAATAAATACCCACAATCTTCCCGAAATTTCTCAGGATGAAAGATTAGGATCTCCTTTGGCGAGACCATCTAAAATTATCTGTGTCGGATTAAATTATAAAGATCACGCAGCAGAAACCAATGCGCCAATTCCTACGGAGCCTATTCTGTTTTTTAAAGCAACGACCGCAATTGTTGGTCCGAATGATGATCTGACAATCCCGAAAAATAGCGTAAAAACGGACTGGGAAGTAGAATTAGCGATTGTGATCGGTAAAAAAGCGAGCTATGTTTCCGAAGAAAATGCGCTCGACCATGTTGCGGGTTACGTTTTGCATAACGATTACAGCGAAAGAGAATTTCAGCTGGAAAGAAACGGGCAATGGGTAAAAGGAAAAAGTTGCGATACATTTGCCCCAATTGGACCTTTTATTGCAACGCCTGACGAAATTGAAGACGTTCATAACCTTCGTTTATGGCTGAAAGTAAATGGAGAAATATTGCAGGATGGGAGCACTTCTAATCTGATTTTTGATGTTCCTTTTATGATAAGCTATATCAGTCAGTTCATGACCCTGCTTCCGGGAGATATTATCAGTACGGGAACGCCTGCCGGCGTTGGTTTGGGACAAAAACCGGAGCCGTGGTATCTGAAACCGGGCGATGTGGTTGAATTGGGAATCGATGGTTTGGGAAGCAGCAAGCAACATGTAAAAGCTTACGGAGCATGAAAAAATTCTGCCTCGCGCTTGACTTGATTGACGAATCTGAATTGATTGCTGAATACGAAAAGTATCATGAAAATATCTGGCCTGAAATCAAGCAAAGCATTTTAGATTCAGGAATTAAGAGCATGGAAATTTATCGGGTTCAAAATCGGCTTTTTATGATGATTGAAGCTGAGGAAAGTTTTTCTTTTGACGCTAAAAATAAAGCCGATAAAAACAACCCGAAGGTTCGTGAATGGGAAGAGTTGATGTGGAAATTCCAACAGCAGCTGCCCCATTCTAAACCCGGAGAAAAGTGGCAGTTGATGGATAAGGTATTTTCATTGTAATTTATTTTTTAAACCGCAAAAGATTGAAAAGATCATAGTTGAGAAGATAGAAGTTCAAAAGCTAACAAAATGTAACAAATTATTTATCAGTTGTTTCTCAACTTTTAACTTTCTAAAACATCAGAAATCTTTTGGTTCTTTTGCGGTCAATATATTCAGCAAAAATTAATCAGATGATTATAGATTCTCACGTCCATTTTTGGAAATTTGATCCGGTTCGGGATGCTTGGATTACGGAAAATATGATGGCCATCCGGAGAGATTTTCTTCCGGAGGATTTTTCATTATATCTAAATAAAAATCAAGTTAATGGTTGCATTGCCGTTCAGGCCGATCAAAGTGATGAAGAAACTGCTTTTTTGGTTGATCTGGCTACAGAAAATTCATTCATCAAAGGCATTGTCGGCTGGATTGATCTGACTTCTGAAAAGCTTGATGAAAAACTTCAAAATTATCGATCAGAAAAATTAATTAAAGGTTTTCGGCACATTGCAGAAGGCGAAAAAATGGGATTTTTACTTAAAGAAAATGTATGGAACGGAATCTCTAAACTTCATCAATACAATTATACTTTTGATATTTTATTAAGACAGCATCAACTTTCGGATGCGGTAAAACTTTCAGAGAAGTTGCCAAATCAACGTTTTATTTTAGATCATTGCGGAAAGCCGGATTTAAAAACAAATAATGTAAAAGACTGGAAATCAAACATTGAAGAACTTGCCAAAAATCCGAATATTTATTGTAAAGTTTCCGGGCTTTTAACCCAAGGAGATTGGAATTCCATTGATGAAAAATCAATTTTTGAAATTTTGGATTTTATCTTCCTAAATTTCGGAATCAAGCGTGTGGTTTTTGGAAGTGATTGGCCGGTAATGTTATTGGGAGGAAATTATGCTTTGTGGTTGAAATTAATTTCAAAATATGTCAGTCAGTTTTCAAAAGAAGAGCAGGAACTTTTTTTCTGCGGAAATGCTGTGAAGTATTACAGATTATAACTAAAATTTTAACCACAAAAGTCACAAAAGATTTTAGTAGAATGCTTTGAGAATATTGAGAGCATGTAAGTTTTAAAAATCAAAGATTTTTATTGTGGAAATATGATTAATCTAAAAAACTAACCTTTGCTGAGTGAAATCGAAGATTCGAAGAAATCAAACGCCTTTGCTTCAATAATTTAATAGTTAACTCATTAGAATCAGCGAAACTTCGTTTTGCGAACAGAAAATATGCAGAGCAAAATAAAAAAACTTTGCGTGCCTTGCGTTAAAAATAAAATAATCAATCATGAATTTAAATTTAGATCATAAAATAATCATTATCAGTGGCGGTGCCAAAGGCATCGGAAATGCCATTGCAAAAACCTTAGCTGAAGAAAAAGCATTCCCCATCATCATTGGGAGAAACGAAAATGATAATAAAAAAGCCGTTCAGGAAATCATAGATAACGGTGGAAAAGCCGACTTTGTGACGGCCGAACTTTCTCAACCTGAAGAATGTAAAAAAGCCATTGATGAAGTCGTAAAAAAATATGGAAAGATTGATGGTATCGTCAATAATGCTGGGGTAAATGATGGCGTTGGTTTAGAAAACGGTTCCTATGAAAAATTCTTAGAATCTTATCATAAAAATGTGGTGCATTATTATCTTTTGGTACATCATGCACTTCCCTATCTCAAGGAAAGCAAAGGTTCAATTCTAAATATCGGAAGTAAAACCGCAGAAACCGGACAAGGCGGAACTTCTGGTTATGCCGCTGCGAACGGAGCCAGAAATGCGCTGACAAGAGAATGGGCAGTTGAACTTTTACCCTACAGCATCCGTGTAAATGCCATTATTGTTGCCGAAGCCTGGACCCCACTTTACCAATCCTGGATTTCTACGTTTGAAAATCCAGAAGAAAAATTGAAAAGTATTACCTCAAAAATTCCTTTGGAAAACAGAATGACAACCTCGGAAGAAATTGCGAATATGGCAGCGTTTCTGTTATCTGAAAAATCATCGCATACCACGGGACAGTTGATTCATGTAGATGGTGGATATGTACATTTGGACAGGAGTTTGGGGTAATAAGCTGGATTTTATTAAGTTAAAATAAATTTATAAATTTGTCTAAAACAAAAAGATGGAATCTGCTACTTTAAAAAACATCAACAATATCCTAAAAGATGCTCGAGAAGAAGTTATTTTGGAAAGAGTTTTGGGCTATATTGAAGGTATTTTAGAAGACGAAAGCACCAATTTTAAACTTTCGGAAGAGCAAAAAGAAAGTCTTCAAAAAATAAAAGAAAGATCTTACGAGCAACATACTGAAATTGATACTTTTCTTAATGAAATGAATTCCAAGTACGGTATTTAAAATTATCATTTCTGATGAAGTAAAAGCAGATATTGAGCATTCTTATCTTTATTACAAAACTAAAGTCAATAAAAAAGTCGCCGATCAATTTTTCAAAGATTTCAGATTCACTTTAGGAAAAATTTCCAGAAATCCATATTTTAAAATTTGGTTTGAAGATTTTCATGGAAAACTTATGAAAAAAACTCCCATTTTTACTATTTTATACTGTAGATAAAAATGCGATGATAATTGTTATTGTAAGGGGGTTTCATACTTCACAAAATCCTGAAAAACATCCTTAAAATTACAAAAGATCATATATTTATTTCGAAACTTTCGAAAAAGAATGCATTAACGTAAAAAGTAAAATTTTCACTAAAATAGAACAACTTATTAATACGGCGCGGCTTTATGTGCATTGATCAGAAGTTTGGGAAGAATTTTTCTCATTTATGCAACAAATATTTACTATTTGGAATTATCACTGATGACTAATTTGAAGATTTTAAACTTTATCTAATGTTTAAATTTACTAACTTTGATAAAAATAAAGGCAATGAATTCTAATACATTACATATCATCAACCAAAAATTAAAAGATAAACCCGAAGAAATCCTTAAACAGGTTTTGGGTTATTTAGATGGAATTCTTGAAAAAAATCCTGAAAAAGACTGGTATGAGCATAATATGAATTACCAGTTAACAGAACAACAAAAACGTGAACTGGATGCGATGGAGAATTTAACGGATGATGATTTTATGCCGTTGGAAGAACTTCATAGAAAAATAGAAGAAAAATATGGTTTTTAAGATTGAATACACTTCTCAAGCTGAAAACGATATCATCAATGCGATCGACTATTATCATGAGATTGCATCCCGTAAAATTGCAAAGTCTTTTTATAAAAATCTGATCAATGCAGAAAAAATTTTAGTAAAAACACCATATTTCCAGAAAACGCACACCGATTTTCATCGGTTACCACTTAAAATTTTTCCTTATCTCATCATTTACAAAGTGGAAAAAGAAGAAAATATTATCAGAATTTACCGTGTTTTTCATACCTCACAAAATCCTGATAAATATCTATAAAAAAAGCGGAAGAAAAAATCTCCCGCTTTTATTTTATCTTAAACTGAAAACTACATCGTTTCCATTTTAAAGCTCATGCTTTCAAGAACTTTAAGAATTGCTTCAACTGTATCCATTGATGTTAAACATGGAACACCGTTTTCAACACTCATTCTTCTGATCTGGAAACCATCTCTTTCGGCTTGCTTCCCTTTCGTAGTCGTGTTTACAACGTATTGAACTTTTCCTTTCTGAATCAAATCGATAAGATTTACGTTATCCTCATCAATTTTATATCCGATTTTACAAGGAATTCCTTTTTCTTCGAAGAATTTAGCAGTTCCTTCCGTTGCCCAGATTCTGAAACCAACTTCATGGAATCTTGCTGCCAAATCAGCTGCTTCCTGCTTGTGCTTATCTGCAACTGTAAACAAGATCGAACCGTGAGTAGGAAGTTTCATTCCTGCAGCAACCAAACCTTTGTAAAGCGCTTTTTCCAGCGTTGTATCTTTCCCCATAACCTCTCCTGTAGACTTCATTTCTGGGCCTAAAGAGATGTCAACTTTCGTAAGTTTTGAGAAAGAGAACACAGGAACTTTTACATAAACACCTTCTTTATTCGGAACCAATCCGCTTTCGTAGCCTAGATCTTTCAGTTTCTTACCTAAAATTGCTTTTGTAGCCAAATTTGCCATCGGCACTTCCGTGATTTTTGACAAGAAAGGAACCGTTCTCGATGAACGTGGATTTACCTCGATTACATATACATTTCCATCGAAAAGAACGTATTGGATGTTCATTAATCCGATTACGTTTAATCCTTTTGCCAATCTTTTGGTATAATCAACCAAAGTATCGATCTCACTTTGTGAAATATTTTGTGGAGGATACACCGCAATTGAGTCTCCGGAGTGAACTCCCGCTCTTTCGATATGCTCCATAATTCCAGGAATTACCACCGTTTCGCCATCGCAAATTGCATCCACTTCCACTTCTTTTCCGACCATATATTTATCAACCAAGATTGGCTGATCCGGGCTTGCTTCTACCGCAAATTCCATATAGTGAGCTAATTCTGATTCTGTGTACACAATTTCCATTGCTCTACCTCCCAAAACATAACTTGGACGAACCAATACCGGATAACCGATTTCGTTGGCAATTTTTATCGCTTCCTCTTTCGAAGTTGAAGTTTTTCCTAAGGGTTGCGGAATTCCCATTTCCTGAAGGGCTTTTTCGAATTTATCTCTGTTTTCAGCTCTGTCTAAGTCTTCCAGAGAAGTTCCTAAAATTTGAACTCCATGAGAAGCCAATTTATCAGCTAAGTTGATCGCTGTCTGACCTCCGAATTGTACTACAACACCTTTTGGTTTTTCCAGTTCGATGATGTTCATTACATCTTCTTCCGTTAAAGGCTCGAAGTATAATTTATCTGAAATCGAGAAGTCTGTAGAAACCGTTTCAGGGTTATTGTTGATGATAATCGCTTCGTAACCCATTTCTTTGATCGCCCAAACCGAGTGAACGGTTGCGTAATCAAACTCAACTCCCTGTCCGATTCTGATGGGTCCTGAACCTAAAACGATGATTTTTTCTTTATCCGAAACAACGCTTTCGTTTTCTTCTTCGTAAGTTCCATAGAAATATGGCGTTTCAGACTCGAATTCTGCGGCGCAAGTATCTACCATTTTGTAAACCGGCATTACTCCGTTTTCTTTTCTGAAATTGAAAACTTCACGCTCTGTTACATCCCAAAGAACAGCGATATTTACATCTGCAAAACCTAATCTTTTAGCTTCAATTAAAGTTTCTTTGTCAAATTTATTTTCAGCGATAACTTTCTCGAAATCAACTAATTTCTTTAATTTCCAAATGAAAAATTTATCTATTTTGCTCCATTCTACAATTTGTTCCCAATCGTAACCTCTTCTTAAAGCATCACCGATGATGAACAATCTTTCGTCATCACAAACTCTGATTCTTCTTTCGATTTCTTCTGCTGTTAAAGCTGCAGCCTGTTTAGTTTTTAATCCTAAATGCTTGATCCCTGTTTCTAATGAACGGATGGCTTTCTGTAAAGATTCTTCAAGGTTTCTTCCGATAGCCATTACTTCTCCTGTAGCTTTCATTTGGGTAGAAAGTCTTCTGTCCGCAGTTTCAAACTTATCGAATGGGAATCTTGGGAATTTAGTTACCACATAATCCAAAGCCGGTTCGAAACAAGCATAAGTCTTACCTGTAACCGGATTCATGATTTCATCTAAAGTTAATCCTACTGCGATTTTGGCAGCGATCTTAGCAATCGGGTACCCTGTTGCTTTTGATGCTAAAGCTGATGAACGGGAAACTCTTGGGTTAACTTCGATGATATAATAGTCGAATGAATGTGGGTCTAACGCCAACTGTACGTTACATCCTCCTTCTATTCCTAAAGCTCTGATGATTTTTAGTGAAGCGTTTCTCAACAACTGATACTCTCTGTCTGAAAGTGTCTGAGAAGGCGCCACAACGATTGAATCTCCTGTGTGAACTCCAACAGGATCTATATTTTCCATGTTACAAACCACAATCGCGTTGTCGTTTGCATCACGCATTACTTCATATTCAATTTCTTTGAAACCTGCGATTGATTTTTCAATCAGACACTGAGTTACCGGGCTATGTTTCAATCCTAATTCAGCGATTTCTTTCAATTCAACCTCGTTGGAAGCGATACCACCTCCTGTTCCACCCATGGTGAAGGCTGGACGAACAATTACAGGATACCCGATATTATCAGCAAAATTTAATGCTCCTTCTACCGTATTTACGATGTCTGATTCTGGAACAGGCTCGTTCAATTCTCTCATCAATTCACGGAACAAATCTCTGTCTTCCGCTCTGTTGATCGCTGAAAGTTTTGTTCCTAAAACCTCAACTTTACATTCTTCAAGAATTCCTGATTTTTCTAATTCTACCGCCATGTTAAGACCTGTTTGTCCTCCCAAAGTTGGTAAAAGCGCATCTGGACGCTCTTTTCTGATGATATGACTTACAAACTGTAGTGAAATCGGCTCGATGTATACTTTATCTGCGATTTCAACATCCGTCATAATCGTTGCAGGGTTTGAGTTGATCAAAATTACCTTGTAGCCTTCTTCCTTCAAAGACAGACAAGCCTGCGTTCCTGCGTAATCAAATTCCGCCGCCTGACCGATGATGATTGGGCCTGAACCGATTACTAAAATTGTTTTTATATCTGTACGTTTTGCCATTTTTTATTTTAGATATGAGATGCCAGATGTCAGATTTCAGACTTTCCAGCGTTTTTGATTTGACTTAATTTTTTCACACATTGTCATTCCGTAGGAATCTAAACTTTATTTGTAAAGATTCTTCACTTCGCTTTCATTTCGTTCAGAATGACAAACTTACCGTATTACTTTTTGAAGTTTTCCATTAATTCAATGAACTCATCAAATAAGTAGTTCGCATCTTCTGGACCTGGACTTGCTTCCGGGTGATACTGAACTGAGAAACAAGGGTGAATTTTGTGTTTCAGACCTTCGTTTGTTCTGTCGTTCAATGCGATGTGTGTTTCAATTAAATCTGTATTTTTCAAACTTTCCTGATCGACGGCATAACCGTGGTTTTGAGAAGTGATCGCTACCGTATTTTTCTCTAAATCCAACACCGGGTGATTTCCTCCTCTGTGTCCGAATTTTAATTTGAAAGTTTTTGCGCCACAAGCCAAACCGATCAATTGGTGACCTAAACAGATTCCGAAAATTGGAACTTTTCCTAAGATTCCGTTAATCATTTCAAGAGCTTGCTGGTTATCTTCAGGATCTCCAGGACCGTTTGACAACATTACTCCGTCCGGATTCATCAACAAAATTTCTTCTGCGGTTACATCCTGAGAAACCACTGTGATATCGCAGTTTCTTTGAGATAATTCTCTGATAATCCCTAATTTAGAACCAAAATCTACCAATACTACTTTCAAACCTCTTCCCGGATTTGCGTAAGGCGTTTTTGTAGAAACCATTTCCACTTGGTTGGTTGGAAAGTTTGTTGATTTTAATTCTGAAACGACTGTATTTTCATCAGCATCAGCGTTTACAATCTTCCCTTTTACCACTCCGTAGTTACGAAGAATTCTTGTCAGTCTTCTGGTGTCGATTCCTGAAATTCCTGAAAGGTTTTTCTTTTTAAATAATTCATCTAAAGTAATCTGAGTACGGAAATTCGATGGTAAATCACAAAGTTCTTTTACGATAAGACCTTTAATTGCCGGTTCTATACTCTCATAATCATCTCTATTAATCCCATAGTTTCCGATTAATGGATAGGTCATACACACAATCTGACCGCAATAAGATGGGTCAGAAATCAGTTCCTGATACCCTGTCATTCCGGTATTGAAAACCACTTCTCCTGCAGTTTCCAATTCTGCTCCGAAACCTTCTCCATGAAACACTTCACCGGACTCCAGTATTAACTTTTTCTTCATTTTCTTTATTTAGATTTTCTTTTTTACTTTCTATTTTTCTTTTAACCACCCCGTCAAAAATTCTTTGAATTTTTGACACCCCTCCAGAGGAGGGGAATTGTGAGTGTTTTACTTTTTCCTTGATTCTTACTTAAAAGTATATCCTTCTTTTTCTAAGGCTTCTTTTAAAATCGCCATTCTTGCGAAAACACCGTTCTGCATTTGTTTGAAAACTCTTGAACGTTCGCATTCTACCAAATCTGTATCAATTTCTACTCCTCTGTTGATTGGAGCTGGATGCATGATGATCGCTTCCTTTTTCATTGCTTTTTCTCTTTCTTTCGTCAACCCATATTTTCTGTGGTAATCTGAAGCCGAGAAACTCATTTGTGAATCGTGCCTTTCATGTTGGATTCTTAATAACATTAAAACATCCACTTCAGCGATTAACTCATCAACACTTAAATATGTTCCGTTGATTAAAGCGCCTTCATCAAACCATTGTTCCGGTCCTGAGAAGTATACTTTAGCTCCTAATCTTCTTAAAGCTTCAGCATTTGAATTGGCAACTCGGCTGTGTTTTACATCTCCAACGATTCCTATTTTTAAACCTTCAAACTTTCCGAATTCCTGATAGATCGTCATTAGATCCAGCATACATTGAGATGGGTGGTTCCCCGTTCCGTCTCCTCCGTTGATCACAGGAATCTTTATATTTTTTAATTCTTCAAAATATCGGTCTTTCTTATCTCTGATTACAACAAGGTTGACCCCAACACTCTCAATTGTTTTTACCGTGTCATATAGACTTTCACCTTTGTTTACCGAACTGTGAGAGGCATCAAAGGGAACCACCTGTAATCCTAATTTTCTTTCGGCAATATCAAAACTTGTTTTCGTTCTCGTACTGTCTTCAAAGAAAAGATTGGAACAAAAAACTTCTCCTTCTATTTTAGCGGTTTTCCCATTGGCAAAAGCCAGTGCTTCTTCTACTATACTATTGATTCTCTCGGTGCTTAGTTCTGTAATTGTAAACATAATATCTTAAATTTTTTACAAAAAAAAAGCGAAGAAAATATCTTCGCTTACTATAAATAAATATCGTAAAGGGCGTCTACGCCCGGTAATTCTAATGATATAAATACTGTGTTATTCATTAGGTGCAAAGATACAAAAATTTCACAAACCACCAAAATCAAATTTTGATTTGGATTAAAAAAACTTAATCTCTCGTTATTTTCATTTATAAATATTATTTTTGTTACCACTCAACCTTATGATATGGATTTAAAAGACAGAATGATTCTCAGTATAATTCAGGAAGACTCAACCTATTCGGTGAAAGAAATTTCTGAAAAAATAGGACTTACCTTTACTCCCACCTATGAACGTATCAAACAACTGGAAAAAAACGGAATTATTGAGAAATATGTAGGTCTTTTGAATCGTGAAAAACTCGGTCTGAATATTGTTGTCTACTGTAATGTTCGTCTGAAAGAACAATCCCAAAAAGTTTTGGAAACATTCGAGAAAAACATTGGAAAACACGATGAAGTTCAGGAAATCATCAGTCTTTCCGGAGAATATGATTATATGTTGAAAATCATTGCAAAAGATATTAACTCTTATAATGAATTTGCCGTGAATATCATTTCAAACATTCCTAACATAGGACAATATCACAGTTCTATTGTACTTCACGAGGTTAAAAAATCAACTAAATTTAAAATTGATCTGGATTAAAATTTAAATTGTATCCAATCATCTTCTTAATAAATTAAAGATGCTTCGACTTCGCTCATCATGACAACGCTTCAAATAAATCGCTAATAAAGCAGTTTGTATTAGAGATGTCATGCTGAGCGTGCCGGAGCACCTAAAGTTTTTCGTTTAAAACGATCAACCCAATAATTTATTTTTCAGCTTATTAAACTGATATTCTATCTTATCGAGACAAAGATTTCCGATGCTTCCCTGATGGGTATGGTTTAGATTTCCGATTTCAAAATCAAACTCATTATTTTCAATTTCCTGCCCTACTTTTACATACGCATCCCGGAATGAACTTCCATTTTTTACTTCTTCATTGATTTTCTCAACGCTGAAAAGATATTTATACTTTTCATCTTCCAGAATCCCATCTTTCACCTGAATATTTGGTAATGTATAATTTAAAATTTCCAGACATTCTTTTAATGAATCTATTGCAGGGAAAAGGATTTCTTTCGTCAGCTGCATATCTCTGTGATAACCCGAAGGAAGATTATTCGTCAACAAAATAAACTCATTTGGCAACGATTGAATTCTGTTGCAACGCGCCCGAACCAATTCGAAAATATCCGGATTTTTTTTATGTGGCATGATACTGCTTCCCGTCGTAAACTCTTTAGGGAAACTGATAAAATCAAAATTCTGACTTAAATACAGGCAAACATCATAAGAAAACTTACCTAAAGTTCCTGCCAAAGTCGCCATTGCCATCGATAACATTTTCTCCGATTTTCCACGCGTCATTTGAGCATAAACAGAATTATAATTCATCGACTGAAAGCCTAAATTATAGGTCGTACTCTCACGATCAATCGGGAAAGACGAACCATAGCCCGCCGCCGAACCTAGCGGATTTTTATTAATGATATTTTTCACTGAAAATAACATTTCAACATCATCCAACAAAGCTTCTGCGTACGCTCCAAACCATAATCCGAAGGACGAAGGCATCGCAATCTGCAAATGCGTATATCCTGGAAGCAACACGTTTTTATGCTGCTCTGCCAATTGGATTAATATTTGAAAGAATTCGTCTGTTAAAGCGGTAATTTCACGAATTTCATCAACCAAATATAATTTGATATCCAGTAAAACCTGATCATTTCTTGAACGCGCCGTATGAATTTTCTTTCCGGTATCTCCTAATTTTTCAATTAAAATAGATTCAACCTGCGAATGAATATCTTCCGCATTTTTATCAATCTCAAACGTTCCGTTTTCGATATCTTCTAAAATTTCTGCTAAAACAGATAACATCTGCTTTGATTCTTCGTGGGTAATAATTCCAACTTCTGCCAACATTTTACAGTGCGCCATGGAACCTTTGACATCGTATTTTGCCAAACGCTCATCAAAATCAAGATCCTTTCCGACCGTGAACTTATTAACTAATATATTGGTGGCATTATCATCTTTCTGCCATATCTTTTTCATATTTTTTTCTTTAAAAATTTTGTTTGTTTTGACAACTCAGCAGAACTCCCTTATTATTTTGTACAAGCAATAAACATTTCCACATGGTAAAGCCTTTCATTTTTAATTTTAATTTTTGCATAAATCCCTATTAAAAACAGCCCAACTTCATCGCCTGCTGAGTACGGTCAAAACAGTAAAAAATTAATTATTTTTTTATAAATTTCTTTTGTCTTAAAATCGAAGATTCGACGTAGTCAAACAAAAGAAACAAAAATTGCCTCCGTAAAGTCGGCGAATGTTATTTCAAGACTGGAAACTTCCACTAAAAAATATTTTTATTCTCTAAAAATCCCAAAACTCGTGCGAATTGAATACTGGTTCTTCGATTCTAAATTTATGTCGCACTCAAAAAGTGGGATTTTATTAACGCTTATAAAATTATTTTTCTTAACGCTCCATTTTCCTAGGTCAATACCTTTACACTTCATAGACTTCCATCATCCATCTCCCCGCTTCCAGCCTATAAAACTTTCTCTAAAATCTTGATGTAAATCTCAATTCCTTCCGCAATTTCCTCGATGACAATAAATTCATCCGCTGTGTGAGAGCGCCTACTATCGCCAGGTCCAAGCTTTACAGAAGTACAAGGAATAATCGCCTGATCTGAGGATGTTGGTGAACCATAAGTTGACCTTCCGATTTCCAGACCGGCCTGAACAAAAGGGTGATCCATTTCAATTTTTGAAGAATTTAATCTGAACGATCTTGCCGTCAAAGTTGATTTCATCTGAGATTGGATGATTTCGAAAGCTTCTTTATTAGAATATTCGTCCGTAACTCTTACATCTAAAGTAAAAGCACAAGATTCCGGAACCACATTATGCTGAACTCCGGCATGAATTCCTGATAGCGTAACTTTAACTTCACCCAAATAATCTGAAATTTTAGGAAATTTGAAGTTCAGAATATTCTGAAGATCTTCCATACATTTGATAATCGAGTTATCGTTATTCGGATGAGCGGCGTGAGAAGGAGTACCTTTCATTTCCCCGTCAATGACCAAAAGTCCCTTTTCCGCAATCGCCAGATTCATCTGCGTGGGTTCTCCTACAATGGCGAGCTCCACATTCGGAAGCTGCGGAAATAAAGCTTCGATCCCGTCAAACCCTGAAATCTCCTCCTCGGCCGTCAAAGCAATAACTAAATTATATTTTAAATCTTCTTTATCAAAAAAATGTAAAAAAACCTGCGCCATCGAAACCAAAGAAGCGCCAGCATCGTTACTTCCCAATCCGAATAATTTACCATCTTTCTCAATAGGTAAAAACGGATCCAACGTGTAAGCCTTATTCGGTTTTACAGTGTCGTGATGGGTGTTCAGTAAAATCGATGGTTTGAAAACATCAAAATTTTTATTCACTGCCCAGATGTTATTTTTAAAACGTTTTGTCGGAATCTGATGTTTTTTGAAAAAATTTTCAATCTCCACGGACGTATTAAATTCATCTTTGCTGAATGACGGAATTTCAATCAGTTTTTTCAACAATTCTACTGCATTATTCAGTAATTCTTCTTTACTATAAACAGATTTCAGTTCCTGCATGATGATACTCTATATGGTTTTTTAGTTCGGTTTCTTTAATTAAGAATACCTTATTTACATTATTTTTCACTGCCCCCAAAGCGTTTTCTAACTTGGGAAGAATTCCTTTATGAAGTTTCCCTTCCTCTTTTAAGGTTGAAAATTCTTCTTCGGAAATATTTTTTATAACAGATTCAGGATCGTTTACATCTTCCAAAACGCCTTCTTTATCGAAACAATACAACAATTCAACATCATACTTCTCCGACAAAGACTGAGCGATAACCGACGCAATCGTATCTGCGTTTGTATTAAAAAGATGTCCTTTTTTATCGTGGGTAATTGCTGAAAATACGGGAACCAGTTCCAGTTTTAACAATTTTGAAATCAGCTTTTTATTGACGCTTTTTTCAGTAATATCTCCCACAAATCCGAAATCGATTTCTGCGTGTTCTCTTTTTTTAGCTTTAATTAAATTCGCATCTGCTCCGGAAAAACCCATTGCCTTGCATTTTTTATACTGAAGCTTCGCGACAATATTTTTATTAATCCCTCCTGCATACACCATCGCCACAATATCCAGAGTCTCTTTATCGGTGATTCTTCGTCCATTGATCATTTTCTGTTCAACCCCTAGTTTATCTGCTAAAGTTGTCGCCAATTTTCCACCACCATGAACAAGAATTTTCTTGTCCTGAATTTCTGCAAACTGCTCTAAGAATTGCTCTAATAACTCTTCGTCATCAATTAATGCTCCGCCAATTTTTATGATGTATAATTTTTCTTTCATACAAACCTTTTTTGAGAATCTTCAATTTTGTGAGAACCTTGTCAAGGTTTAAAACCTTGACAAGGTTTGCGTGATCTTTAATTGTTAAGAATTCAATTCGTCCAAGATTTCAGAGAAAACAGCTTGTGCGGAGAAAATTCGGTTTTTTGCCTGCTGATAAATGATCGAATTTTCACCATCCATCACCTCATCGCTCAATTCTACATTTCGACGAACCGGAAGACAGTGCATTACCTTTGCCTGATTGGTATTTTCCAGTTTTTCATTCGTCAACATCCAGCTTTCTTTTACTTCTGGCATCGCTGCATAATCATCAAAAGACGACCAGTTTTTAACATAGATAAAATCGGCATCTTTTAACGCTTCATCCTGATCATGGATTACTTGTACGTCTTTTGTAAAGTTTTTATCCAAATCATAACCTTCAGGATTAGTAATTACCAACTCAACATCCATTTCCTGCATCCATTCTGCAAAAGAATTTCCAACCGCATGAGCGATTGGTTTGATGTGAGGCGCCCAGGTTAAAACCACTTTAGGTTTACGTTCTTCTTTCCAATTTTCAGTGATCGTAATGCAATCTGCCAAACTCTGTAAAGGGTGGCGCGTTGCAGATTCCAAGGAAATAACCGGAACTTTTGCATGTTGCTCGAACTGGCTTAAAATGCTTTCGTTCACATCATCTTCCTTACTTTTCATTCCTGCAAAACAACGAACCGCAATGATGTCACAATATTGATTTAATACCTCAATCGCATCTTTGATATGCTCAACTGTATCGCCGTTCATCACCGCACCGTCTGCAAATTCTAAATTCCATGCTTCCTGAGCGGCATTTAATGTTAAAACATTTAAGCCTAAATTTTGCGCTGCAATCTGACTGCTTAAACGGGTTCTCAAACTTGAATTTAAAAATACAAGTCCGATCGTTTTTCCTTTTCCTTTCTCGGTTTCCGAAAGAGGATTTTCTTTAATTTGTAACGCTTTCTTTATAATATCCTGTAAGTTTTCAACATCACTTACAGAGGTGAATTTTTTCATTTTGAATTGATTTTAAAGATTTTCTAAAACAGTTTTTAAAGCACTGATGAACAAATCAGTTTCTTCTTTTTTAATGTTAAGCGCCGGAAGAATCCTCAACACAGCCTTATCATTAGAATTTCCCGTGAAAATATGATGATTGTACAACAGGCTGTTCCTCACTTCTGAGCAATCCCTGTCGAGTTCGATCCCAATCATCAATCCTTTCCTTCGGATCGTTTTAATATGTGGAAAATCTTTCAATTCATTTTCAATATAAGCTCCCATTTCCTGAGCATTTTCGATGAGATTTTCATCTTTCATCACGTCCAGCACCGCAATCGCCGCAACACAAGCTAAGTGATTTCCGCCAAAAGTTGTTCCTAACAAACCGTTACTTGCCTGAAATTTCGGATGAATCAAAACGCCACCAATCGGGAAGCCATTTCCCATTCCTTTTGCCGTTGTGATGATATCAGCTTCAATTCCGAATTCCTGATGAGCAAAGAAATAACCGCTTCTTCCGTAGCCTGACTGAACTTCATCCAAAATCAAAACGACATCATGTTTTTCACACAATTCTTTGATTTTAGTTAAAAATTCAATGGTCGGAATCATAATTCCGCCAACGCCCTGAATCCCTTCAATAATAACGGATGAAATTTCACTTCCTTGTTTTTCAAAAACTTCTTCAAGCTGTTCGATATTATTCCATTCAGATTTAATAAATCTTTCATCATAATTTACCGGAGCTACAATTTTAGGATTATCCGTCACCGAAACTGCCGCTGAAGTTCTTCCGTGGAATGAACCTGAAAAATACAGCACTTTATTTTTTCCGTTATGGAAAGAAGCCAGTTTTAAAGCATTTTCGTTCGCTTCAGCTCCTGAATTACATAAAAACAGATTATAATCTTCCAATCCTGAAAGTTTTCCTAATTTCTCAGCCAATTCAGTTTGCAATTCATTCTGAACCGAGTTGGAATAGAAAGATATTTTATCTAACTGGTTTTTTAATTGAGTCTGATAATGCGGATGGTTGTGCCCAATAGAAATCACAGCGTGACCTCCGTAAAAATCAAGATATTTTTCTCCTTTATTGTCCCAAAGAAATGACCCCTGAGCTTTTACCGGATTTATGTTGAATAATGGATATACGTTGAATAAATTCATCTTAGTTGATTGTTTTTGGTTGATAGTTGTTGGTTTTTCTAATAACTATCTTTTATTAATTTCTTTGTGTCTTGAAATCGAAGATTCGAAGCAGTCAAACAAAAGAAACAAAAGTTCAAGACTTGGAAACTCCCATTAAAAATTTACTATTAACTTATTGGCCATTCACGTTTAAAAAGCGATCGGTTTTAAGTTTAATCCTGAATTTTCTTCCCAGTTCATGGCGATATTCATATTTTGAACCGCCTGTCCGGAAGCTCCTTTCAACAAATTGTCAATCGCTGAGTGAATAACCGCAACATTTCCACTCTTTTCTATATGAATCACGCAGCGATTCGTGTTGACAACCTGCTTCATATCAATTGCTTTGTCGCTTACCTTTACAAAAGGCTCACCTGCATAAAAATCCTTAAACAATTGCTCAATATCTGAAATTCCTACATCTGTTTTCACCGTGGAACTCGTAAAAATTCCTCTCGCAAAATCCCCTCTCCATGGAACAAAATTGAGACTGATTTCATTATGATTAAAAGAAATTAATTGCTGTAAAATCTCATCCACATGCTGATGTGTCAAAGTTTTATACGCCGAAATATTATCATTCCTCCAGGTAAAATGCGTTGTCGCTTGTAAAGACTGTCCAGCACCTGTTGATCCCGTAATTCCCGTTGTATACACTTCATTCAACAAACCTTTTTGAGCTAAAGGAAGCAAAGCCAGTTGAATTGCTGTTGCAAAACATCCCGGATTAGCAATACTTTTTGCTCCTGAAAGTTGTTTTTTGTTGATTTCAGGCAAACCGTAGATGAAATTTCTTTCTCCTAAATTGCCGTCTAAACGAAAATCATTTCCTAAATCAATGACCAGCGTTGAATCTTTTACAGGATTTTGAGTCAGCCAATTCTGGCTTTCTTTGTGAGGAAGACATAAAAATAAAATATCGACTTCTTCAGGCTGATCCGTTAAAACCATCTCACAAACTGTCGCTAAATCCGGGTATAAATCTGAATTTTTTATACCCGAATTCGAACGACTATATAAAAAACTCAAAGACACATGAGGATGAAAAGCCAGCAGACGAACCAGTTCGCTTCCCGTATAACCGTTGGCTCCGATAATTCCTGCTGTTTTTATTTCTTGTTGATTAATCATTTTTATTATTTCTGAATTTAATAGGATTTTCATCCTATCCTGAATTAAGTCGTCCCATCAGGACTTCATTTTAGTTTATATTTTGATTAATCTGATGATATATATTTAAAGAATTACTTACAATTTTCGTGTAACCTTTCACGTCATCACCAGTCCATGCTCTATTAGCTTCGCCGTAGCTTCCGAATTTATCAGACATTAAATCATGTTGAGATTCAATTCCATTCAAAATAAATCGGTAAGGATGTAGGGTTACAAAAACTTTTCCGCTGACCGTTTTTTGAGAATCAACCAAGAAAGACTCGATATTTCTCATCACAGGATCTAAGAAAAGCGCTTCATGAAGCCAGTTTCCATACCAATCTGACAATTGAGACTTCATCATCTGCTGATATTTTGAAAGCGTATGTTTTTCCAATAAATGGTGCGCTTTGATAATCACAGATGCCGCCGCCGCTTCAAAACCAACTCTTCCCTTAATCCCAACAATCGTATCTCCAACGTGAATATCTCTACCGATTCCATAAGCAGAAGCTAATTCTTCAATTTTTTGAATCGCATAAACGGAATGTTCAAAATTTTCACCATTTACCGCTACAACTTCTCCATTTTTAAACTCAATTTCCAGTTCGGAAGGCTGAGTTTCTTTAATTTGGGAAGGAAAAGCTTCTTCGGGAAGATAATTTCTTGAAGTCAAAGTTTCTTTCCCACCCACTGAAGTTCCCCAAAGTCCTTTATTTACAGAATATTGTGCTTTATGGAATTCCATTTCGTAACCATGACTTTTCAAAAACTCGATTTCTTCTTCACGGGACAAAGCCATATCTCGAATCGGCGTAATGATTTCTACATTCGGGCACATCACCTGAAAAATCAAATCAAAACGAACTTGATCATTCCCAGCTCCCGTACTTCCGTGAGCGATCGCATCAGCTCCAACTTCAATCGCAAATTTTGCAATTTCCTGAGCCTGAATCGTACGTTCCGCACTTACAGATAATGGATAGGTATTGTTTTTCAGTACATTTCCAAAAATCAAATACTTCACGCAAGAATTGTAATAATCTTCCTGAGCATCTACGCACCTGTACTCTTTTACCCCAAGATTGAAGGCTTTTTTCTCCAGCTCTTTTTCTTCTTCTTTAGAAAAACCTCCGGTATTTACAGTAACTGCATATACATCATATCCTAATGTTTCACTAAGATATTTAGCACAGTAAGAGGTATCCAAACCTCCGCTAAACGCTAAGATGACTTTCTTTTTCATCTGGACTCTTTTTATTGTTTTTAATGGTCATCTGGAATTCGCCAAGAGAATTTTGTACAGAATACTCAATATCGGTTTGGCTCATTTCATTGCTATATTTAATTTCCGGCTGCGTATGGGCAGCTCCGTTTTTTGTTATATTTTCAGGAACGAAAAGCATAGCCGTACAAAGGCAGTTTTTACGTTCTTTTTTCATTAAAATTTCGTAGTTCACACAGTTCTTACAGCCGTTCCAAAATTCTTCATCCTGAGTCAGTTCAGAATAAATAACTGGCTTATAGCCTAAATCACTGTTAATCTTCATCACGGCAAGTCCCGTGGTAAGTCCGAAAACCTTCGCATTCGGATATTTATCTCTAGATAATTGGAAAACTTTATGCTTAATTAAAGTTGCTGCTCCTCTTTCCCTATATTTTGGCGAAACAATCAACCCCGAGTTAGCCACAAACTGACCATGCGACCAGGTTTCTATATAACAGAAACCTACCCACTCTCCATTTTCAGTAGCAACCACAGCATTCCCATCTGAAATCTTTTTACTTAAATATTCTATAGAACGTTTGGCTATACCCGTTCCTCTACGCTGTGCAGAATCGTACATTTCCTGCTGTATTTCACTCACATACATTAGATGTATGGATGAGGAAATTTCTATTTCCATTTATTTATCTGAATTTTTTGGCAAATTTAAAACATAATAACTTTAATAACCAAATAAAAAAGATAATATTTTTGTTTAAAATAAATACACAGGTAAAATTATCTTTAAGTTAATTTAATATTTTGCTAAATTATTATATATTTGCTAAAAAGGTATAGATATGGAAAATCAATGTCCGAAATGCAACAGTACCAAAGTGGTAAAAAGCGGAATCGTTAATGAAAAACAACGCTTCCTTTGCAAAGACTGCAAGTACTATTTTACCGTTAAAAAATTAGGAAAGCAAATTGATGATTATTACGTAACAAAGGCTTTACAGCTATATCTTGAAGGCTTAAGCTTTCGGGAAATTGAAAGAATTATCGGCGTTTCTCACGTTACTATCAGCTCATGGATTAAGAAATACAATATCACAAGACCACCCCATTCTGAGTTTCATCCGGTATATAAAATTTTAAAGCAAAACGAACTCATCGAATACATGAGCAAGGAGGAAAATATTAAAAATTCAGGATTAATTATCACCCAATTTGCTGATAAATATATGTTGATAAAATGGGAACGATTTAAAAAATAATTAACACAAACACCTACAAATAAGCATATTGTATAATTTTTAAATAAAATCTCAAAACTGTAAATATTGAACAAAAAAATATTAAATCCAAAACTACGTATACTATTACCATTAATATATATTAAATTTCTGTAACTAAATTATTAATTACAATTTGGCTTTCATAAAAAACAACGCCAAAAATTGATAATTTATGAAGAAACTACTCACTTTTATTGGATTAGCTTTAATCAGTAATTCTTTATATGCTCAAGGTTCTCCTGATTATGGTAGCGGCTTAAAAATTAACCTCAACCAAGAGGGCGATAAATACGTCAGATTTATTTTATGGGATCAGTTTTGGTTGAGAAACACCCAAATGAACCCCGGAAGTATGGTTGGCGGTGAAGCAACTGACAATTCATGGAGCTTAGGAAACCGCAGATTACGTCTTTTAGCCTACGCCCAAATCACCAAAAGATATATGATTTTGGGACATTTCGGGATCAATAATCAAACCTTTATCAATGGCGGCGCACCAGGAACTACCGGAACAGGAGGAAACGGAAACGGTAAAAAAACACAACTGTTTTTTCACGATGCCTGGAATGAATATGCGGTTATTATGCCCGGAGAAGCTGGCAAATTCAGTTTAACCTTAGGAGCCGGATTGCATTACTACATGGGACTTTCCCGAATGACCATGGCTTCAACACTGAATTTCCTGACTCTTGATTCTCCTATTTTTTCATGGCCTTTGATTGACAATTCCGATCAGTTCGCAAGACAATTAGGAATGTTCGCGAAAGGAAAATATGGTAAATTTGAATATCGTTTTAGCTTAAACAAACCATTTGCAACAGATTTAACGCCTGCAAACGTTACCGATCCATCGAAAGCCGTAGCCGTTGATAATAACGGAAATCCCAATTTTTCAAAAGCAGGATATATTGAATATCAATTTTTGGATGAAGAATCTAATCTATTGCCTTTCAAAGTAGGTTCTTATTTAGGAACGAAAAAAGTTTTCAATGTTGGTGCAGGTTTTTATCATCAAAAAGATGGAACGAGAACCTCTGTAAACTCTAATATTGAAAAACACGACATTACACTCGTTGCAGTGGATGCTTTTGCAGATATTCCTTTGGGAAATGCTAAAAACAAAATGGCGGTTTCGGCGTATGCAGGTTATTACAACTATCAATTCGGTCCGAATTATATGAGAAATCTAGGCACCATGAATATTGCCTCTTCAGATCCTAATTTTATTGGCGATAAAGCTATTGCAGGCCCCGGAAACCTACAACCTATGATAGGAACAGGTAATATTATCTATGCACAGGCGGGTTTACTGTTACCAAGTCAATCTGAGAAACCGAAAATCAGAATTCAGCCATTTGCAGCGTATACGCATAAAAGCTTTGAAGCGTTTGATAAATCTTCATCACAATTTGACGTTGGCGCTAACTGGCTCATAGATGGACATCACGCAAAAATTACAACACAATATTCCACAAGACCGGTTTATACAAGCCCGACGGAAAGTCCGAAATCTAAAGGAGAATTTATTGTGCAGTTCCATATTTATTTATAAAAACATTATTCAACTAAATTTTCATAATAACAAGACATTTTTTTACACGTAAAAATTTTCAAATTTAAAAACACTTCGACAAGCTCAGTGTGAAAGGAGAATATAAAAAAAATATAACGTTCAAATTTTATCGAAGATAAAATCTTTGCGCCTTATAAATTAAATCAGATAAAACCTCTCTTGCGCCTTTGCGAGAACCAACAACAAAATTATTTTTTATAATATTCAAAAAAACTCAATATCAATTTAAACTAACATTAAATCCAACAATATGAGCGAAAATCATCACGACGCCTACGAAAATATGACCGATAAGCAGAAAAACCGCACGATATGGAGCGTTATTACTGCATCATCACTCGGCACATTGATAGAATGGTATGACTTCTACATTTTCGGAAGTTTGGCTATTGTTTTAGCAACGAAATTTTTCCCGGCAGATAACCCGACCGCAGCATTTTTATCTACGCTTGCTACTTTTGCAGCAGGATTTGTGGTAAGACCTTTCGGAGCCTTATTTTTCGGAAGATTGGGAGATATCATCGGAAGAAAATATACCTTTTTGGTTACTTTATTAATCATGGGATTCTCAACATTCCTGATCGGATGTATTCCAAGTTATGAAACCATAGGATTTATGGCGCCGGTTTTAGTTTTAATTTTAAGACTACTACAAGGATTGGCTTTAGGAGGTGAATACGGAGGGGCTGCGACCTATGTTGCCGAATACGCACAGCCACACAGAAGAGGTTACTGGACATCATGGATTCAGACAACAGCAACCGCTGGGCTTTTCATTTCATTAATTGTGATCTTAATTACAAAAAACACACTTTCTGCCGAAGAATTTGACGGTTGGGGATGGAGAGTTCCGTTTTGGATCTCGATTTTAATGGTGGGAGTTTCTTATGTCATTAGAAAAAACATGAAAGAATCACCGCTTTTTGCCAAGGCTAAAAGCGAAGGAAAAACATCCAAAAATCCTTTAAAAGAAAGTTTCGGAAATAAATTCAATTTCAAATTTGTCTTATTGGCATTATTCGGAGCCGCGATGGGACAAGGAGTTATCTGGTATACAGGGCAATTCTACGCGATGAGCTTCCTTCAAAAAGTAATGAATGTAGAATCCGCACAAGTTGACTCATTAATGGCAACGGCTTTACTTCTAGGAACTCCATTCTTCGTATTTTTCGGATGGCTTTCTGATAAAATCGGGCGAAAAGCCATCATGATGACCGGAATGCTGGTGGCAATTTTAGCGTACCGACCGATTTATGATGCCATGTTTAAAAGTGTCAACCTCGAAACCAAAACCGTTGCCGCCAACGGAATTACAGAAAAAAGAACAGCCAAAATCCATAAAGACATTGCAACCGACAGCTTGGTAACATTCCATAAAGAAACCCTTTTCACCGACGGAACTTTGATTAAAAAAGACAGTATTATTCATTGGTCTGCAGCAGGTCCAATAATGAAAGACGGAAAAGCTGAAGAAGCAAAAGTTTCTCAAACAGTAAAATTAGCGGACGATACAAAATGGTATCTCGTATTTTTAGTCTTCATTCAGGTGATTTTTGTGACAATGGTTTACGGCCCGATAGCGGCATTTTTAGTGGAAATGTTCCCGGTGAGAATTCGTTATACCTCCATGTCTCTACCTTATCATATTGGAAATGGGGTATTTGGAGGATTACTTCCGGCAGTTGCTACTTATTTGGTAACAACGGGAAAAGAAGCAGGACACGCAACATGGTATCTGGAAGGACTTTGGTACCCGATTGGAGTTGCCGCCGTCTGCTTATTGATCGGATTATTTTATCTTAAAAATAAGAACAATAATATTCATGATTAAGCACGAAATCACTTAATTTTTTATTAATTTTAAAACTACGAAAATGAACGGACTAAAAAAAATATTAGGTATACTTTGGATAGCCATCGCGCTGGTGGTGGGATATTTCGGAATTACCGTAATGGGAATCCCTAAAATATCATCAGGAAAACAGGAAGATCTGGTTTTCGGAATCATTATTCTCTTTGTTTTAATGCCAATTATATCAGGCGGAATGGCGATTTTCGGATACTATTCGCTGACAGGAGAATACTCTGACGATAAAGTTTAATTTATAAACGATGAATGATAATTGATGAATGATTCTGCATCTATTCATCAATTATCTTTTATCAATTATTATGTATGAAAAAAAGACACGAACAAAAGCTAATCATCCTGAGCATCGGACTTCTGATTGCCTTCAGCATTCCTGTTTCATTGTTATTCAACAGTGATAGTGAAGTTTTTGGGTATCCAATGATGTTGATTTATATTTTCGCTGTCTGGATGGTTTCCATCATTATTTCTTTTGTAATCGTAAAAAAGTATGATGAGTAGTTTCGCGTTGTTTACCGTGGTTTTGTTTTATCTGGCGCTTTTGTTCTTAGTCGCCCATTTGGCGGAGAAGAAAAAGAGTAAGCTTTGGATCAACAATCCTTATATCTACGCGCTTTCTCTGGCAGTGTACTGCACGGCTTGGACGTATTACGGAAGCATCGGAGTTGCGGCAACAAGCGGACTCAATTACCTTCCCATTTATATTGGCCCCATTATGGTCATTCCGGCATGGATCTACATTAACACCCGAATAGTAAGGATTTCAAGAGTCAATAAAATCAGCAGTTTAGCAGATTTTATTTCATTAAGGTACGGAAACAGCAGAAGTTTTAGTGCCATCATTACAATTGTCTGTCTTTTGGCAATTGTCCCCTATATCGGATTACAGATAAAAGCGATTTCTGAAACTTTTCATCTGGTGACAGAAACGCCGATGTCGAAAAATATTTTAACAGATAACGCAACATTTGTGGTGATTTTAATTGCCTTGTTTTCATCTTATTACGGAACCAAATATGTGGACGCCTCAGAAAAACGTCTGGGAATTATTTCAGCAATTGCGTTGGAAAGTTTTCTTAAATTATTCTTCATCATTATTTTAGGATTTTTTGTTATTTATTTTGTATTTGACGGATTTTCAGACATCTACCAGAAGGCGAGTCAGTTTAAAGATTTTAAGGCAAAAAATACATTTAATGGTGTTGAAGGTGCAATGAACTGGATGGTTCTCTGTCTAATTTCAGGAACTGCGATCTGCATTCTTCCGAGACAGTTTCACACGGCTATCGTAGAAAATCGACAGGAAAAACACATCAAAACAGCCATTTGGTTTTTCCCGCTTTATTTATTGATTTTCACGGTATTTATATTCCCGATTGCTTGGGCCGGAAGACTGATTTTCCAAGGACAAAACGTAAATCCTGAGTTCTACTCTATTTTGATTCCCCAGCATTTTGACAATACCTTAATTACAGTTTTTGTTTTTCTGGGAGGGCTAAGTTCATGTATTTCGATGATTATTATCTCGGCGATCACCTTATCCATCATGCTTTCCAACAACTTAATTATCCCGTATGGTTTGTTGGGAAAATTTAAATCTGAAAACGAAATTCAGAACACAAGAAGCATTACCAACATCAGAAAATTCAGCATTTTCGCTCTGATCATCATGGCATTTGCCTTTTATAAATATTTTATTCTAAAAACATCGCTCGATTCGGTTGGTTTGATTTCGTTTGTTGTCATTGCCCAATTGGCTCCGGCCTTTTTCGGAGCTATTTTCTGGCGAAGAGGAACTTATAAAGGCGCTGTCATTGGCCTGTTAGCGGGATTAGCGATTTGCTATTTCGGATTAATAATTCCTCAATACTATTTTTCCTACAATCAAGAACTTAAAGGAGCCTTGAGAGATATGTACAATGCTTTTGATTTCTTTAAAATATCTTTTTTAGGCAGAATTCCGCAGATTTTCTTTTGGTCGATTTTGGTAAACACAGCTTTTTTCAGCATCATTTCCGTAAGTGTAAAAGGAAATTACCGCGAAAGAAATTTCGCTGAACTGTATGTCGACATTGACAAATACATTCAAAATCACGAAAATGCCTTTATCTGGCGAGGAACAGCTTATGTTTCGGATATTAAGAATATTTTGGAAAGATTTTTAGGTAAAAATAAAACAGAACAGGCTTTAAGAATCTTCAATTTAAAATATAATATTGATTCTCAAACCGAAACTGCCGATTCCAGATTCATCAAATTTTCAGAAAATCTTCTAGCAGGGCGAATTGGAACAGCTTCTGCAAAGATTTTAATTGAAGGCGTCACCAAAGAAGATAAAATATCCTTAAAGGAAGTTTTAAACATTTTAGAAGAATCTAAAGAAAATATTACACTCAATAAAAAACTGACGGAACAATCTGAAGAGCTTCAAAAACTGTCCGATGATCTACGAAAAGCCAATGAAAGTTTAATCATCAAAGACCATCAGAAAGATGACTTTCTAGATTCAGTTGCCCACGAATTAAGAACTCCGATTACCGCGATTCGTTCGGCGGGAGAGATTTTAGCGGATGACGACGATATCCCTTTAGATATCAAAAGAGAATTTTTAAATAATATTATCACAGAATCAGACCGATTAAGCGAAATCATCAATGATATTCTGTATCTCGATAAACTTCAACACGGTGAAATTGTTTTAAATATTCAGGAAAACAATATTATTGAAACCTATAAAAAAGCATTAAATCCGCTTCTACACTTAATTCAGCAGAAAAATATTCATTTAAGTGAAGTAAATCTTCTGAATCAATTTTTGTTTGATTATGATGAAGCGAGAATGATTCAATTATTTCAGAATATTTTAGGAAATGCTTTAAAATTTACCGATGAGCAAGGAACTATTCAGGCTAAATTATCTGAAAAGGACGATCAATTGGTCATTAAAATTTTCAATACCGGAAAAACAATCCCTGAAGAAGATCTTGAAATGATTTTCGATAAATTTTATCAGTCGAAAAATCAGAATATTTTAAAACCGACCGGAAGCGGACTTGGACTGGCGATCTGCAAAAAAATCGTTCAGGCGCAAGGCGGGATCATAAAAGCAGAAAATAGCGGACTGGGCGTGACTTTTACGATTATGCTACCAAGAGCACATATTATTAATGATGGGTAACCCGACAGGGATCAATAACAGCAATCGTAGGTGAAACCTATGAAAAAAAAACGATCCGAACCCGATAGGGCTCAATAAAATTTATATTGGTTGAATTCAACCCTTACGGGTTGGCTTGATGCGAATAATCATTATGTCCATAGGTTTCACCTACGGCTATTAAAATTGAATCCTACGGATTTTAAATACCTATAAAAAAAATACTGTTGAGTGACAAAGAAATAAACAATGAAAAAATAGTTATTACTAATGCAAAACACAAAATATAAAGAAACCGACAAGGTTCAGCAGAAAGTGACCAAAAGTGAAACCTATGAAAAAAAATACAAAGACCAATCCGAACCCGATAGGGTCCAACAACAGTAACCGTAGGTGAAACCTATGGAAAGCAGAAGATAAACACAACCCCCGAACCCGATAGGGTTCAATAAAACACAAATGAAAAATGGGAACCTACAGACAAATATTTTATCATATTATCTTCGGAACAAAATATCGAAAACCCACGATAAATGAAAAGAACGAAGCAGAGTTATACAAATACATCTGGGGTATTTAAAAAAATAAAAAATGTAAACTACATAGAATTAGCGGAATGCCTGATCACATTCATATTTTTTGTGATCTGCATCCAAACATAAATCTCAGTAATTTGGTAAAAGATATTAAAATTGCAACAAATTTATGGATGAAAGAATCAGGATTATTTCCTGAATTTTCAGAATGGCAGGAAGGTTATGGAGCATTCACCAATTCAATAAAAGAGAAGGAAAGAATAATAAATTATATAAAAAATCAAAAAGAACATCATAAAAAGGAGACATTTGAAGATGAATTTAAAAGGCTTTTAGCAGAACACGGAATCGAACCGGAATAAAAATTAATTTAATTAAATTCAACCCTTACGGGTTGGCTTGATGCGAATAATCATTATGTCCATAGGTTTCACCTACGGCTATTAAAATTGAATCCTACGGATTCTCTAAAAATAACTAAAAACAATGAAGTTGAACACAGCAAAAAATACACAATGAAAAAAATAATTATCGCCGATGACGAACACAAAATATTAATGTCATTAGAATACAGTTTCAAGAAAAACGGATATGATGTTTTTATAGCCAGAGACGGAACTGAAGTGTTGGAATTTTTAAAAACAATGGTTCCAGATGTGATTTTGTTGGATATTATGATGCCGAATCTGGACGGTTACAGCACATTGGAAATCATTAAGCAAGACGAAAAATTAAAAGACACCAAGGTCATTTTTCTGAGCGCGAAAAACAACTCGAAAGATATTGAAAAAGGGTTAGAAATGGGAGCTGATGCGTACGTAACAAAACCTTATTCGATTAAAAAACTGATGCAGCAGATTGAAGAAATGTTTTTATAGACTTTGAGATAATAGAGAAAAGACAATAGACTTTTACGCACCGTCATTTTGAACGAAGTGAAACAATCTCAAGCATAATAAAAAAAGATCGCTTTAAAGCTTCGCTCCTCGCAATGGCTCAACACACAAAAATTAATATGAACACAGACGATTTATTTAAACAAAGCATTGAAGACAAAGAGAATTTCTGGAAAGAAAGGGCCCAGGAAATCGACTGGTTTGAATTTCCAAACAAGATTCTTTCAAAAGACGAAAATGAATATGCCCAATGGTTTTCCGATGGAGAGCTTAATATGTGCTATTTGTGTATCGACAAGCATATTGAGGATGGTTTTGGAGAGCAGATAGCGATAGTTTACGATTCTCCGGTTACAAATCAAAAGAGGAAATATACTTACAGCCAGGCGAAGGAGGAAATTTCAAAACTGGCGGGCGGTTTGGTTTCTCTGGGATTAAAAAAAGGAGATACAGCCGTTATTTATATGCCGATGATTCCGCAGACTTTATTTGCGATGTTGGCATGTGCGAGAATCGGGGTAATTCATAACGTTGTTTTTGGAGGTTTTGCCCCAAATGAATTAGTCGTGAGAATTGATGACTGCAAACCCAAAGCATTAATTACGGCCACAGCGGGAGTGGAAATAGCCAAGAGAATTCCGTATTTACCTCTGGTTGAAAAAGCAATTGAATTGGCGCAGGATAAAGTGGAAAACATTATTGTTTACAATAGAAAATTAGTAAATAATCAACATGAAATGTTTGAGGGATTGATTGATTATCAAGAACTGGTTCAAAAATCAGAGCCTGCGGACTGCATTTCGGTGAAATCCACTCACCCACTCTATTTATTGTACACTTCAGGAACGACCGGAAAACCCAAAGGTATCACGCGTGATACAGGTGGTTATGCGACTGCTTTAAAATTTTCAATGAAATACATTTATGGCGTTGAACAGGAGGAAACCTATTGGGCGGCTTCCGATTTTGGCTGGGCGGTTGGTCATAGCTTTTCAGTTTACGGACCTTTAATCAACAGAAACACAACGATAATTTTTGAAGGAAAACCCATTATGACCCCCGATGCAGGTACATTTTGGAGAATTATTTCTGAATATAAAGTTTCGGTGATGTTTACCGCTCCCACAGCGATTCGGGCGATTAAAAAAGAAGATCCGAATGGGGATTTGGTGAAAAAGTATGATTTAAGCCACTTCAAAAAACAATTTCTGGCTGGTGAAAGATGCGATGTGTCGACGTTAGACTGGTTTGCAGAGCACATCGGAGTTCCTGCGATCGACCATTGGTGGCAAACGGAGTCCGGATGGCCAATGTTGGGATTAATGACTTTTAATGATCAATATAAAATTAAAAGAGCTTCTGCCGGAAAACCAATCCCCGGTTATGATATTAAAATTTTTGATGAAAATGGTTATGAACTGGATGCGCATCAGGAAGGATATTTAATTATCAAACTTCCGCTTCCGCCAGGTGCTTTACTGGGAATTTGGAATGACAACGATCGTTTTCAAGACAGTTATTTATCACAATACAAAGACTATTATTTCTCCGGAGACGGCGCAATAAGAGATGAGGACGGCTATATTTTCATTACAGGAAGAGTTGATGATGTCATCAATGTTGCCGGACACCGACTTTCGACTTCGGAAATGGAGGAAGTTGTCTCGTCGCATCCAGACGTTGCAGAATGTGCCGTTGTGGGAATCGATGATGAGCTCAAAGGTCAGATTCCCTTTGCTTCTGTTGTTTTAAAAAATGGTTCAACAATCTCTGAAGAAAATGTTGAAAAAGAAATTGTAAAAACTGTTCGTGAAAAAATAGGAGCCGTTGCCTGTCTTAAAAATGTGATGATCGTTAAACGATTACCAAAAACACGTTCAGGAAAAATTTTAAGAAAATTAATACGAACTTTATTAGACGGAAAAGAATTTCAGATTCCATCAACGATTGATGATGAAAAAATCATTGAAGAAATTCAGGAAAAAATCGTGGAATATAGAGCTTAACCGAGAAATTAAACATAAATTTAAATAACAAAAATTCAAATTTCAAAAAAAGAAAGGGATATGAGAAATTACCTGATAGAAGATTTACCACATTATTTTGAAGAGTATAAAAAATCAATTAAAAACCCTAAAAAATTCTGGGATAAGATTGCCGATCAGAACTTTGTATGGTATCAAAGATGGAGCAAGGTTGTAAAATATGATATGAATGAGGCGAAGATCACATGGTTTAAAAATGCCAAACTTAATATCACAAAAAACTGTTTAGACAGGCACCTTTCTATAAGAGGAGATAAAACGGCAATCATTTGGGAACCGAACGATCCGAAAGAGGAGGCACAGCATATTTCTTATCACGAACTATATACGAGGGTGAACAAGACAGCGAATGTTTTAAAAGATATGGGCATCGAAAAAGGCGATAGAGTCTGCATCTATCTTCCGATGATCCCTGAACTGGCGGTTACCATGTTGGCCTGTGCTAAATTAGGGGCTGTTCATTCCGTTATTTTCGCAGGATTCTCCGCTTCTGCCGTTTCTTCCAGAGTGAATGACTGTGGTGCTAAAATGGTGATTACCTCAGACGGAAGTTATCGCGGAAGTAAAGTTTTAGATCTGAAAAGTATCGTTGATGAGGCTTTAGAGAAAACACCGACCGTAGAATCTGTTTTGGTCGTGAAAAGAACGCACAACCAGATCAAAATGAAAGATGGAAGAGATCACTGGATGGCTGATCTGTATGAAAAAGCATCCGCTGACTTTGTAACTATTATTATGGATGCAGAAGATCCGCTTTTCATTTTGTACACTTCCGGATCTACAGGAAAACCTAAAGGAATGCTTCACACGTCCGCCGGGTATATGGTGTATACGGCTTATACCTTCAAAAACGTATTCAATTATAAAGAAAACGATATATATTGGTGTACCGCCGATATTGGATGGATTACCGGACATTCATATATTCTTTACGGACCGCTTTTAAATGGAGCAACTACCGTAATTTTTGAAGGTGTTCCGACGTATCCTGAACCGGACAGATTCTGGGAAGTTATTGAAAAACATAAAGTAACGCAATTCTATACCGCTCCGACCGCGATTCGTTCTTTGGCTAAAGAAAGTACCGAATGGGTAGATAAGCATGATTTAAGTTCATTAAAAGTAATTGGTTCGGTTGGTGAGCCGATCAATGATGAAGCATGGCACTGGTTCAATGATCATGTCGGAAAGAAAAAATGCCCGATTGTTGATACATGGTGGCAGACGGAAACAGGAGGAATTATGATCTCACCACTTCCATTCGTAACCCCAACGAAACCAACATATGCTACTCTTCCGTTACCTGGAATTCAGCCTGTTCTGATGGATGATAAAAGGAATGAAATTTCGGGAAACCAGGTGACAGGGAACCTATGTATCCGTTTTCCATGGCCAGGCATTGCAAGAACGATATGGGGCGATCATCAACGATATAAAGAGACCTATTTTTCAGCTTTTCCGGGCAAATATTTCACAGGGGACGGCGCACTGCGGGATGAAGTCGGCTATTATCGAATTACGGGCCGCGTGGATGATGTCGTTATTGTTTCGGGTCACAACCTGGGTACTGCCCCTATAGAGGACAGTATTAATGAGCATCCTGCAGTAGCAGAATCTGCGATCGTAGGTTTCCCTCACGACATTAAAGGCAGTGCTCTCTACGGTTTCGTTATTTTAAAAGATACGGGAGCGGACAGAAAGCAGGAAAATCTTGTAAAAGAGATTAATCAGTTAATTTCAGATCAGATAGGCCCTATTGCTAAGCTGGATAAAATTCAGTTTGTTTCCGGACTTCCGAAAACGCGTTCAGGGAAAATTATGCGTAGAATTCTGAGAAAAATTGCAGAAGGTGATTTCAGTAATTTTGGTGATATTTCTACTTTATTAAATCCTGAAATAGTGGAGGAAATTAAAAATGAACGAATTAATTAAACTATATGAAGACTGAGTAATCAGGGAAGCGGGGCTTAAATAGTCCCGCTTTTTTATTGACAATAATTAAACACCCGTTCAATAGATACACGCATTAAACACCCATTATTTTTATAGATAAAATAACTAATAACAAACTTAATTAAATAATTAACAATCTGTTTTGAATTATTTACTATCTTTAGTGTATAATTTTAAAACACAGTATCATGTCAAAAATATTAGCCGGACTATTTGATTCCAATAACGATTACAAAAAGCTTGAAGCAGATCTCGAAAATAGCGGTTTTGCAGACTCAGAGTATATTATCTACATTGACGATTCCCACAGCAGTTCCAAATATCTCGCAAGTGTTGCTGTAAAAGACAGCGATCAGGGTGATAGAGCTCATGGTGTTTTCAGTCAGAATAAGGTACTTAAAACCTATTCTTTTGACAATATCAGTATCGATCAGGCTGATTATCAAAACATCAAAAAATTAATTGACGCCAGAAACAGAGCAGACATTCATAATTCACCAGACGTAAGAATTAAAGGTTCAACGAATGGGATGGATTCTGAAGTAAAATTTTAAAGCTACAAAATTAATAACCGGAAATCCGCAGAGTACCCTTCTGCGGATTTTTTGTATTTGAAAAACGGAAAAAAATTCGTATTTTCGTTCAATATAGGCTTTTTACACAAATGAGTTACGACTTAGAACTAGAGAACAAGGAGATCCTTGCAAGATATAAGGATCTGATTTCGAATACCTACAGAACATTGGATGAGGAAAATAATAAACTTATCCGAAAGGCTTTCGATATTGCGCTGGATGCCCATAAAGACCAGAGAAGAAAAACGGGCGAACCCTACATCTACCATCCCATTGCCGTTGCAAAAATTGTAGCGACAGAAATCGGTTTGGGTGCGACTTCTATTGCCTGTGCCCTTTTACACGATGTAATTGAAGATTCTGATTATACCTACGAGGATCTTAAAAAGATCTTCGGGGAAAAAATCGCCAACATTGTCAATGGCTTGACAAAGATTTCGATCATGAATCATCAGAATATTTCAGTTCAGTCTGAAAACTACAGAAAGTTACTGCTTACGCTATCTGAAGATTTTAGGGTTATTTTAATAAAAATTGCGGACCGTCTCCATAATATGCGGACACTGGAAAGCATGACGCCGGATAAGCAGAAAAAAATTGCTTCGGAAACAGTTTATATTTATGCTCCATTGGCGCACCGCTTAGGTTTATACAATATTAAATCTGAGTTGGAAGACCTTTCTTTAAAATACAATAATCCAGAAGTTTATACGGAGATTACCGAGAAGCTGGAGTTGGAGAAAGAAAGCAGGGAGCGTTATATAGAGGAGTTTAAAAATGAAGTTTCAGAGAGAATTAAAGAAGAAGGTCTAAATTTCACGATAAAAGGTCGGGCGAAGGCTATTTCTTCTATTTACAGAAAAATGCTGAAACAAGGCGTTTCTTTTGAAGAAGTATTTGATAATTACGCCATCAGAATTATTTATAAATCGGATGCTAAAAACGAAAAATTTCTCGCCTGGAAGATCTATTCTATTGTCACTGATGTGTACCACAGCAATCCTTCCCGAATGCGGGACTGGATTACTCAGCCACGTTCTACGGGGTATGAAAGTTTACACTTAACAGTTCTTGGTCCTGATAAAAAATGGATCGAAGTTCAGATTCGCTCTGAGAGAATGGACGAAATCGCCGAAAAAGGGGTTGCTGCCCATTATAAATATAAAGAAGGTTATAAACAGAGCTCCGATGACCGAAATTTTGAAAGATGGGTGACAGAAATCCGTGAAGTGTTAGAGCAGCAACAGAATTTATCTACCTCTGAACTTTTGGATAATATTAAACTTAATCTTTATTCGAAAGAAGTTTTTGTATTTACACCAAAGGGAGAGATTAAAATTTTGCCAACGAATGCTACTGCTTTAGATTTTGCATTTTCCGTTCACTCTGACTTAGGCATGAAATGCCTGGGTGCCAAGATCAACGGTAAACTGGTTCCTATTTCTTATGTTCTCCAAAACGGAGATCAGGTTGATATTCTCTCTTCCCAAAATCAAAAGCCGAAATCCGACTGGCTGGAATTTGTGGTTACCTCAAAAGCCAAATCGAAGATTAAGAGCTACCTAAACTCACAAAAAAATCAGATTGTTGAAGAAGGAAAAGAAATCCTTCAGCGAAAACTTCGCCATGCTAAAATTACATTCAGCGAAGATGAAGTCAACAAGCTTCAGAAGTTCTTTAATCTGAAAACCTCTCAGGAACTCTTCTTAAAATTCCAAACTAACGAACTGGATGCAAGTAGCCTGAGAAAATATATTGAAAGTAAAAACGTTTTCAATAATTTACTTTCCAGATTCCGAAAATCTCCGTCAAAAAACAGCACTGGTGTTTTTGATGAACCAAAACATCAGAATTTAGACATGATTGTTTTCGGTAAAGATGAAGAAAAACTCAATTATACTTTCGCGAAATGCTGTAATGTAATTCCGGGAGACAAAATTTTTGGATTTATCACCATTTCTGAAGGTATTAAAGTCCACAGTGATAACTGTCCGAATGCGATTAATCTTCGTGCACAATATGACTACCGTGTGATTCCCGCAAAATGGGTAAATGCTGAAAGCTTTAAAAACCGTGTGAAAATAGAGATTGAAGGGCTTGACAGAATGGGAATGATTAATGATATCACCACCGTTATCAGTGGAGCTATGGGAATGGATATGAAAAGTATGTCCATCGAGTCCAATAACGGAGTTTTTACCGGAAATATCAATTTGGAGGTAAAAAATAAAAGTCAGCTTGAGCAGACATTTAAAAAATTAAAAGAAATAAACGGCGTATCAAGAGTAAGGCGAGTATAGTAAAAGAAAGCACAATATGAAATTAACGATTTATTTTAAGAATTTTTTTAATAACAGCCAATCATCGGGGGTTATTTTAATAATTTGCGTTCTCATTTCACTTTTAGTCGCCAACTCTTCGGTTGGGGAATCGTACCAGAGCCTGCTGGATCGGGAGGTCGGCACCCGCCTTTTTGGGCTTAATTACCCTGTAAGTATATGGATCAATGACGGGTTAATGGCTATTTTCTTTCTGTTGGTGGGACTTGAGATCAAAAGAGAACTATTAGAAGGAGAGCTTTCTTCATTTAAAAATGCCTCGCTTCCCATCTTTGCAGCTGTGGGAGGAATGCTTGTTCCGGCCGCTGTTTTCACTGTTTTTAACTCGGGTACTGAGTATAGTCACGGCTGGGGTATCCCAATGGCCACCGATATTGCTTTTTCTTTAGCAATCATCGCCATGGTGGGATCAAAAGTTCCGAGTTCTGTCAAGATTTTTCTCGCTGCCCTGGCCATTGTAGACGACCTTGGAGCGATTTTAGTCATTGCAATTTTTTATACAGAACAGATTCACTGGATGTATTTGCTTCTCGCTTTGGGAATTACTCTATTTTTATTTTTATTGAATGTCCTCAAGGTGACAAGTCTTGTTTTTTATATAATTCCCGGCCTTTTTCTGTGGTATTTTCTTCATCATTCCGGAATTCACGCAACCATTGCGGGGGTATTACTTGCCCTCTCTATACCAACCAATGCCTCGACCGTAGAAATATCACCACTGGAGAAGCTTGAGCATAGTCTTCATTTCCCGGTGAGCTTTCTGATAATGCCAATTTTTGCTCTGGCCAATACCAATATTACCTTTAACAGCTCTATGGCTGAAGGGCTTACGAGTACATTAGGTCTAGGGATAATCCTGGGTCTTGTTGTTGGCAAGCTGGTAGGGATTAATCTGTTTTCGTTGATCGCGATACGATTAAAAATCAGTTCACTGCCTCAAAACAGCTCCTGGTTTCAAATGATCGGGGTAGGTTTACTTGCCGGTATAGGTTTTACGATGTCTATTTTCATCGCTTTACTTTCTTTTAAAGGTCGGCATGAAATACAGGATGAAGCAAAATTTGCGATCTTAATTGCATCTTTCATTGCTGCGCTATCAGGTTATTTCATCCTTCGGATAAGCACTAAAAAATCAGATATTGTAAAAAATGACGTTAATAGCGATTAGCCCCGTTGGATAGTCTGAACCGGAAATCTCTTATTGCGGATAAGTAAGGTGGCCACCATTCCCAATATTCGTCAGTAAAAATATAAAATAAGTTGAAGGTTTGAGGTTTCAGGAGTTCGATCTGGATTAAGAATATGCTGAGCTTGGAGTCGATAGTTTACCAACCTTTCTCATGATCCGTTAATTTTTAGTGATCAACAACAGGATCTGAGCTCTCCTCCGACTCTGCTTTTTCAATCTCGTCAGATAAGAGCTTTTCGATTCTTAGTTTCCTGATCGCCATGTTCAGCTCATTTCCAAAGAGAAGCAGATATACATTTACATTCACCCAGACCATAAGCAGGATCATACTTCCTATAGAACCGTATAATACGTTGTATCTGGCAATATTTTTCACATAAATAGCAAAGCCGTATGTTGTGACCACAAATAATACGGTAGTAAGAATAGCCCCCGGAATTGCTTGTCTGAATCTTATGATCTTTACGGTTCCAAGCCAGTAAAAGAGGGTTAAAAGTATAAAATAAAACAGTGGGAAAGAGACAAATCCAATAATTTTTGAAAGGTTATTTACCAGCCAGGTAATATTATAATTCGGTGTAAAAAGCTTTAGTACGACTTCCGAATAATAGACTCCGAAAAGGGCTAAAAAAACAATGGTAATAAATCCGATGGTAATAAAAAAAGAAAGAATAAATTCTTTAACATCACTTAATTTCTCTTCAGAGTTTTCATTAAACCCATTGATTAAAGAAAATGTTCCGTTAGTAGCAAATACGAGGGCAATAAGAATAGTCAGATTACTGATTCCCTTCATATTAGGAATAATATTATTCTGAATATATCCCCTGACTTCGGTTTCCATATTAGCAGGAAAAACATTGTGGATGAGAACTTCAAAAATATAGAACTGAAGTTTATCATAATGCGGCATATAGGGCAACACAGAAAGCAAAAACAGTAAGAAGGGAAATAAGCTCAGCGTGAAGCTCCACGAGATACTCCCCGCTTTTCGTCCTATTTTTCCTTTGAAAATTCCGGAGACATAGATCTGAAACATTTGCCAAAGTGATATTCCCAGAACCGGAATATGAATATCATCAAAGAATTGCTGAATTTTTCTGACAAAACCCGGTATTTTTATGCGCATACTTATTCTTTTAAAAATTTAAAGCTTTATCTAATTTATTAAAATTTTTGTTCACAAATTTGGGAGCACCCCATCGGAAACCCAACCCAATTCTAAAAAGCCATTGTTTACTTGAATAGAAGTTATCATTGGTACTGTTTACCCAATTGAGCTGAGCGCCCCCGCCAAAAAACCAGTTTCCGTTATCATAGCCTATCCTTGCATTAGAATAAAAACCGATATTAAACTCATGAAGATTATCCTCATCCACGAGTTTTGAGTAATACACTTCGGGATAAGCCTCTGCAATAATGTACCATTTGTCTTTAAACGTTTTCTGGACACCACCACCCGTCCTCACCGCTATCCGAAAGTCTTTAAGCTTAGAGTCAATATCTTCTGAATCGGTAAAATCTTCTCCCTGATAAATCGTTCGGTTGGTATCACTGAGTATATTATACTGATAAAACAATCCAGTACTTAACACAAATACATCTTTCAGTGGTTTATAGGTCATATTGGTGAAACTTCTGTAGTCCACTTTATTTCCCAGCCAAAGATAGCTTGTCTCTCCTCTATAGGAACGGTATTTGGCGTCTGGAAACTGCAGATACCCTTCTCCGCTATAATCAGGTCCGTTGAGAAGCCTCATGAAATCCTGGGTATCCTGAAAGTACAATCCTCTGACTTCACTGTAATAAAGAAATTGTCTCACTTTTGGAGCCACAAAAAAAGAAAATCCGAGATTAAAATATTTGGTTTTCCCTTTTTCAGCATCGTCTCTGTTAATTTTGGTCAGCTTCGGAGCAAAGGAAAAGGTAATATCAATCCAGCGATAGCGCAAAAAAAACTCTGTATAGAAGGCATCATTAGGCCTCAGCCGAAATACTTTATCCTCATACAAAAGCCCAAATGAATCATCAATATAGCTTAGTCCTGCGATCAAGGAAATTTTATTTTTATCATCTTCCACGTATTTCTTAACGGTCACCGAATCGCGAACAATGTCCTGACTGTAAGACCATATTGAAAAAATTATAAATATGATGGAAAGTAATTTTGTATTCATCCGATTGGTGCTGACTACAAAAGTACTGAAATTTTTAAATTTCGGTATTTTTTTTAAATTATCAGATAAATAGAGCTTGCTATAAAATTTTACCGAATATATGATCGAGTTTATCACTTTATGAATACCTTTGGGTCCGAATTTATTTTAAAGCATCAATATGCAGATTAACTTGCTTTGTATCGGTAAAACGGATGATAAGGAAATCACATCGTTAATCGGTTACTATTTGAAAAGACTTCCCAAGCACTGGAATTTTGATATCGTGGAAATTCCTGATGTAAAAAATGCGAAGAACTATACCGCAGAGCTGCTCAAGAAAGAGGAGGCCAAATTATTTTCCAACCATATTGATAAAAACGACTGGGTTGTTATTTTGGATGAAAAAGGTAAGCAATTCACCAGCCGAGAATTTTCACAGAAAATAGATACGTGGATGAATTCCTCAGTAAAAAAAATTCATATCCTGATTGGTGGCGCTTATGGATTTTCAGAAGAAATTTATCTCAGGGCTAATGAAAAAATGTCGCTGTCTAAAATGACTTTTACCCATCAGATGATTCGGTTGTTTATTGTTGAGCAATTGTATCGTGCTGACCAGATTTTACAGGGAAAACCATACCATAACGACTAAAAGCGGATGCAATGAAATCCGCAGATTTAGTCCTAACATTGGTTTATTTTTTTATTGAATGACTTCAGGAGCTTGTTTACAGTTTTCCGGCGCTCAGCCCAATCTGTCTTTTCGCCTCGCCCACCACAAAAGCAACAGAATTGGCAATATTAAAACTCCGTATTAATTTTGACATCGGAATGGTTAAATGATTCTCGAATCGATCTAAAACCTCTTTACTCAATCCCATGCTTTCTTTTCCGAACACAAGCCAGTCACCATCTCTGAATTCTGTTTCGAGGTAAGATTTTTCCGCATGCGAACTCATTAGAAAAACCCTGGAGAGATCAGGAATCTGGTGAATCCATTCCTCAACATTAGCATATTCCGTCACGTCAAGATGCACCCAGTAATCGAGTCCTGAACGTTTTAAATTTTTATCATTAATGACAAAACCAAAAGGATGAACCAGATGTAATTTACTTTCTGTTCCGACACAGAGTCTGCCGATATTTCCAGTATTATTGGGAATTTCGGGTTCTACCAAAACAATATTCAGCATCTTATTTTTTCTAATTGATTGTATTCTGAGGATTTTTCTCTTCCTGCTTCCGGATGACTTTCTTGGCAAGTGCTCCAAAGATCAGTCCGATCAAAATTCCTGCAAACGCTCCTACCAAAATATCAATTGGAAAATGAACCCCTAAATAGATGCGGCTGTACGCCACCATCGTAGCCCAGGCAAATACAGCATAAGGAAACCATCTGAGCTTTTTTCTCAATAAAATAGTTAAATAGGTTGCGAGTAAAAATGTATTGGATGCATGTGCAGAATAAAAACCGTATTGGCCGCCACATTTTACAATCCTCATCCGATGTTCCAATGTGGGATCATGGCAGGGCCTTAATCTTGCCACTCCGTATTTGAAAACACCAGAAAGCTGATCCGAAACAGCAACACCAATTCCTATGAAGATCAGGATAAATACCAGTGATCTTAGTTTATAATTTTTAAATAAAAAATAACAGAAGATAATGTATAACGGAACCCAGATCCAGGTACTTGAAATAAGCATCCAAAACTGGTCGAATGAAGAGTCCCCCAAATTGTTGAGAAACAAAAAGACCTTTTTATCTTCCTGAATAATTTCCTCCATCTTATCTGCTTACAGGGCCTTCATACGAATCATCGTCTTCAGGTTTTGGTTTCGGAGGTTCATTAGAAGTCTGTTGTGGCTCTGTAAGAATATCTTTTTGGATATCTTTCATCGGATTGAAATCTTTTGCAGCATCTTTAACCTTCTCGATTTCACGTTTTATCTCAGAAACAGGATTATCCGTTTCCTTCATAATTTCCGTTTTAATATCTTCTACGGCACCACGCATTTTTCTCACACCTGCTCCTAGGTCACGTGCAATCTGCGGAAGCTTATCCGGTCCGAATAATACAACAATTGCCACAGCAATCAGTGCCATTTCTCCAATACTTAATTCCATGCCGTAAAATTACGAAACATTATACATATATATTACACAACGGGGATATTTTAAACAAATTTTAAGATATGTGAAGAGAGGGAGCCGGTTTCTTGTTATTGGTTGATTGCTGTTGGCCAGCTATTTTTCAGGAACTTTATTCCAATTTCTGTGTATATGCGGTGTCTCGCGAATCCCTATCAGGATGTATCCTAAAAGTGTGTTTTCTAAGAGAAAAAAGAAGACTCACCAATTTCATGGATGAAGCACTCCCATTTTCAGTATATGACCATCAGGAGAATATGTCTAGACTTACTCTAAGAATCTTTAGAAAATTAATATTTTAAATTATTAATTTTAATCGAAATCAGGTTATTAATATGTCAACCCCAGCAGACTCATTAATTTTTCTGCTGCTTTTTAATTGCTTTTTTCTGAAAAGCCAGGTAAGTAATCACAACACTTACTGCCATCAAGATAAATGCAAGGAAGAACGGTGCTCCAGAGAATTTGAACGGTGCTTCATCATGGGTGAAAAAGTAAAATAAATTTGTCATCATCGGAGGCCCGATAATGGAGGTAGCACTCATTAAACTCGTTAATGCCCCCTGTAGCTCTCCCTGTTCATTCGAAGGTACACTTTTCGTGATCACCGACTGAAGTGCGGGACCACAAATTCCCCCCAGGCAGTAAGGAATAAGGAAAGCAAACATCATCCAGCCCTGGGTCGCAAAAGCGAATAATAACATCCCGATGGCGTATAAGGTCAACCCGTAATAAATACTTTTTTCTTCCCCGAATTTCGGAGTTGTCCAACGAATTAATCCACCTTGCACCAGACCGACGAGTAAACCTACCACTCCTAGTGAAATTCCGACCATTCTTTCATCCCATTTGAACTCGTACATGGTAAAAAAGCTCCAGTTGCTTTGAACGGCGTGTCCCGCAATGTAGATTAATATTAATGAAACGATAAGGCCTGAAATTTCAGGGTGCTTTCCTAAAAACTTAAAAGAACCGATGGGATTGGCTCTTTTCCAGTTGAATTCTCTTCTTTTATCTTTATCTAAACTTTCAGGCAGGATAAAATATCCGTACAGGAAATTTAATAAGCATAAAACTGCTGCCGCATAAAAAGGTACCCGCGCGCCGTAGTGTCCTAAAATGCCACCTAAAACAGGGCCTATTATAAATCCCAACCCGAACGCTGCTCCGATAAGACCAAAATTCTTTGCACGATCTTCATCCGTGGAAATATCAGCAATATAAGCACTCGCTGTGGTAACACTTGCCCCTGTAATTCCGGCAATAACTCTCCCTAGAAACAGCCAAAGAATAGTGGGCGCCAGTGCAAGCAAAATATAATCAATGGCAAAACCGAACAGTGAGATCAGAATAATGGGTCTTCGTCCGTATTTATCGCTCAGGTTCCCAACTACAGGAGAGAAGATAAACTGTGTAAATGCATAGGCAAATCCCAGCCAGCCGCCATATTTTGCAGCTTCACTTATGTCCGCATGAATCAATTCCTCAATAAGTTTCGGAACCACCGGAATGATGATTCCCCATCCCGTAATGTCAATCAGTAACGTAATAAAAATGAAGCTCATCGCAGCTTTCTTCTTCGAGTTTTCCATAATGCTGCAAAAATAATCAAATCGGGAAAAATAATGATTCTAAATTAGTTTTAGTTTTTAGTTGATGGTTGATGGTTTCTTGTTTTTAGTTTATAGATTGATTGATGTGTATAAAATTTCTTTAATTCAGACTTTTATTTTTAGACACTGTCATCCTGAGCGCGAAGCAGTCGAAGGATTTTTGTTTTACCATTTTATCTTTGAAATTTCCTGTACATTATTCAACCCCTGCGGGGTTATACCATCATTAAATACTAGTTCATCGGATTTCATCCGACGCTACTGATATTTACCCCTTTCGGGGTTTATTAAGGTTAATTCAAAAAGAAAACGGTATTAGGTTGAAACTATTTTTTTTTCAATTTTTTAAATGAATGACAACTCCCCTAGCCCAGATTGCAGCGGTTACCCCGGAACTGAGTGGAGCGTTTTAGAGAAGGAGGGTTTTAGGGGTGGAGAGCGTTGGCAAGCTTCGGGGTGAGGAGTATGAGCGGAAAGCTGGAAATAGCTTCTAAAAACATATCTTTCTATTACCATAAACTTTATCAACTATCAAACCAGAAGTTAACAACTTTTACGCACGAAAAAAGCCTTTCAAATTGAAAGGCTTTTTCTTATTTATTGTAGTATAAATTATTTTGAAGCAAGTACTTCTTTGTTTGAAGTTGTTTTACCGTGAACTTCGTCCTCTTTTCCGGTCTTCAGGAAGTCATAGGCAATTGCCGATGCAATGAAGATGGATGAATATGTACCGAAACCGATACCTACCAATAGAGCAAACATAAATCCTCTCAGGTTATCTCCACCAAAAATGAAGATCGCCAAAATTACTAAAATCGTAGTAAATGAAGTGTTGAATGTTCTACCTAGTGTACTTGAAATAGAGTCATCGAATAAACCAGCTAATGTTAATGATTTTTTCTCTCTCAAATATTCTCTAATTCTGTCGAAGATAATTACCGTATCGTTGATTGAATATCCTAATACGGTAAGGATTGCCGCGATGAAATCTTGGTTGATCTCCATATTGAATGGCATATACTTGTGAAGCAGTGAATATGCTCCCAAAATGATTACCGCATCGTGGAACAATGCCGCAACCGCACCAAGAGAGAACTGCCATTTTCTAAATCTCACCAAAATATAGATAAAGATACCTGCCAAGGCAGCAACTACTGCCAAGGTACCGTGCAATTGGATGTCATCAGCAACGGTAGGACCTACTTTTTCAGAAGAGATAATTCCTGCATGCTCTTTATCTGCAGATTTGAAATCATGCATTGTGATGCCTGCCGGTAAATGAGATTTTAAACCATCAAATAGTTTTTGTTCAACAGTTTGATCCGCTTTTAAAGATTCATCATCAATAAGGTAATCCGTAGAGATCTTCAGCTGCTGGTCGTTTCCGAAAGTTTTGGCTTCAACAGATGAGTTTTTACCATCAGCAGTCTGGAACATTTTAACCAAATTAGTTTCAACGTCTTCAGCATTTACCGGTTTATCAAATCTTACTACGTAGTTTCTACCTCCTGTAAAATCGATCCCATATTTGAATCCATGAATAGCAATTGACGCAATACATACCACTGTAAGAACTGCAGAAATGATATATGCATATTTTCTTTTCCCGATAAAATCGATCCACGTATTTCTGAATAGGTTTTTTGTTGGAGCCGTCCAAACAGAAAGCCCTTTTCCTTTTCCAAGTCTGTGGAAGATCATTACTCTTGAAAGCAATACCGAAGTAAAGAATGTCATCAGGATACCGATTCCTAAAGTCAAAGCGAATCCTTTGATAGGACCTGTTCCGAATAGGAAAAGTACACCGGATGTTAATAATGTTGTTAAGTGACCGTCAACAATTGCACTCAATGCATGTTTGAAACCATCTTTATAGGCCTCTAAAATACTCTTTCCTGCAAATAGCTCTTCCTTGGTTCTCTCGTAGATAATTACGTTTGTATCGACCGCCATAGCCATTGTAAGAACGATACCAGCGATACCTGGAAGTGTCAATGTAAAGTCTCCGGAATCCATGATTCCGAAAATATAGAATAAGTTGATGATCATTGCAATTACAGCGTACACCCCTGCACCACCGTAATAGAAAATGATATAAACAATAATAATTAAGAATGCAATGCCGAATGAAAGCATACCCGCATCAATAGATTCCTGTCCTAATGACGGACCTACCTGCGTAGCCTGAACTACTTTTGCACCTGCAGGTAATTTACCAGCTCCTAAAACGTCTACTAATTCTTTAGCTTCTTCCTGAGAGAAGTTACCAGAGATCTGAGTTCTACCGTTAGGGATGGCCCCCACAACGTTTGGTGCTGTGTACACTCTGTTATCAAGTGTTACAGCCACTGGTTTTCCAACGTTTTTCTCCGTTAATGTTTTCCACTCTTTAGCACCTTTAGAGTCCATCTGCATGTCTACCACTACTCTGCTCAACTCATCATAGCTGATGTTTGCAGTTTCTACAGAACCATCTACAGGAGCTTTTTGGTTAATGTTACCTCTGATTGCGTACAATACCAAACTTTCAGTATCTGTAGACTCAGGCTTGTAACCCCACATAAACTGGGTATATTTAATGTTTGCAGGACGCAAAGACTGAGCAATTTTGCTGTTCAAGATTTTGTTAACAGCAGCTGTATCAGATAATTTTACGTTGGCAACACCGCTTGTTCTTAATTTGTCAAGGTGTAGAAGATTCATGAAGTTTGTATTCTTCGCAACTCCCATAGAATCACCTTTTGCAGAAACCATTGTAGTTAATGACTGGAAATAAGGAGCGATTTCAGGAACCTGCTGTACTTCCCAGAACTGAAGTTTTGCGGAAGTCTGAAGCATTTTTTTCACTTTATCGATATCTTTCATACCCGGCATTTCCACAGAAATTCTTGCAGTACCCGGTACTCTCTGAACGTTTGGCTGCACCGCCCCCATTTTATCGATTCTCGTTCTGATCACCTCGAAAGCTGTACCTACAGAAAGATCAATTCTTCTTTTTACGATGCTTTTTACCTGCTCGTCTGAAGTATTATACTTGATCTCTGAAAGATTTGTGTTTCCGAAAAGCTCAGGATCAGCAAGTTTCAGGTTGGTACCTTTCGCTTTGTTGATCGCATCGAATTGATCAAAGAAATTATCGATGTAAGATTTTGTAGAATTTTTCTGAACTTCATCGGTCTTGTTCAAAGCTTCGATCAAGATCGGGTTGGTAGAATAATTTGTTAAATCATTCACCAAGTCTCTCTGGTTGATCTCCAAAAGAACGTTGATTCCCCCTTTCAAGTCCAAACCAAGTTTCATTTCCTTGTCTTTGGCTTTAGAGTAATAAAGTTTAGTAAATCCTAAATTCAAAGTATCCTTAGAAAGCTTTAAGATTTCTTTCTGGTACTTCTCCGGATTGTCTCCTGCAATAGCAGTCGCCTGCTTTTCAATTTTGCTGGCGTACCATGTTGGTAATAGCTCATTTAAGCAAATTAACCCTAGTACAATAGCAACAATTGTAATAAGTCCTTTTCCTTGCATTTTGTTATAACTACGTTAAATTAAGTCGGCAAATATAATCATTTTATTGAATTTTATGAATTATTAACAACAGAAATCGTTTATTTTCAGATATATCGGCTCTCTCATTTACATTAAACATTTACTAACGATTGTTATAAATTTTAATTAATAATTCAATAGGGATTGGTATAAAATTTTCATTAGTAAATTCAACCCACTAACTATCAAAATATTATGAAAAAACTACTTTTTTGCGTAGGTATTTTTTCTTCTTTTATCGTTAATGCACAAAGCATTAATTTGGAAGAATTTGCTACCGGGCTTACCGCACCCGTTGAAATCACGAACGCCAACGACAGCCGATTGTTTGTTGTACAACAGAATGGAATGATCAAAATTATTCAGCCCGACGGATCGATTAATTCCGCTAATTTTTTAAATATCAGTTCTAAAATCACCTATGGAGGTGAAAGAGGACTTTTAGGACTGACGTTTCATCCGCAATACTCTACCAATGGGTATTTTTTTGTGTATTATAACAATACCGCAGGAAATATTATTGTGGCAAGATACACGGTAAGCGGAACCGATCCGAATGTGGCGGATCCCAATTCTGAAAAGATCTTGCTGAACATTCCCAAACCTTTTGACAATCACAACGGCGGAAGCATTCATTTTGCTCCGGACGGCAATCTCTGGATAGTTACCGGTGATGGTGGAAGCGGCGGAGATCCGAATAACAATGCTCAAAACAAAAATTCTCTGCTCGGAAAAATGTTGAGAATTGATGTGAATACAGAAACTGCACCTTATAATATTCCTACAGGCAATCCTTTTGTAGGAACCGACGGCGCAGATGAAGTTTGGGCATATGGACTTCGAAATGCCTGGAAATGGTCGTTTGACCTAACAACAGGCAATGCGATGATTGCCGATGTTGGACAAGGGCAAATTGAAGAAATCAACAGAATGCCGCTTACCCAAGGCGGAATTAATTACGGATGGCGATGCTACGAAGGAAACAGCGATTATAATACAACGGATTGCGCGGCTCAGTCTACGATGACTTTTCCTGTCGCAGTCTATGATCATTCGGGAGGGAAATGCTCCGTAACAGGAGGTTATGTTTATAGGGGGACGCAAAATCCGGATTTAGTCGGAAAATATTTCTTTGCCGATTACTGTTCTACCCAAATAGGAATCATGAGTACTGACAATTCTGTGGTATGGACACCTGCCTATTCCGGAAATAATTTTTCAACCTTTGGACAGGATTTTCAGAAAGAATTATATGTTGCTGCCGTGAATAATGGAAAAATTTACAAAATCACGACAAGTACGTTGGGAACTCAGGACGTTAATAATTTGGGGAATATCAGAATTTATCCGAATCCTGCTTCTGAGGAAATTTTTATTGATGGAATTCCAAATAAAAAAGTAACCGCAGAAATTTACACTACTGAAGGCAGGAAAGTTTGGGAAAATGATAAGGTAAAAGATGGGCAGAGTGTGGATATTACGGATGTCCCTGCGGGTGTTTACTATATCAATCTGAAATCAGGTGAAATGAATTCTTATAGCCAAAAGTTGATTGTTAAGTAATACATTTTAGGCTGGAAGAGAGAGGCTGTTTTGTTCATGGAATTTACGTTAAATAAAAAGCGATTCAACATTGAATCGCTTTTCTTTTATATCGTCATGGAGAAAATCCTTGTTTCAGGCTTATTTCTCAACATTCTCAAATCAAAAACCATGGCTACGTTTCTCGTAAACGCTCTTCCTTTTTCTGTAATTTTTATTTGGTGACCGTTTATTTCTACCAATTCATCTTTTTCCATTTCCTGAAGCATTTCAAATGCATTTTCAAGCTCAGGGAAAGAATTTTCTACCTCAAAAGAGGTTTCAAGCTGACACATTAAATTTAAGATATGTCTTCTCACCGTTAAATCTTCATTATTCAGAATATGACCTTTCACCACCGGAATTTCACCTTCTTCTACCATTTTCTGATATTCTTCTACCGTTTTTACGTTTTGCGCAAAAGCATACCAAGAATCTGAAATTGCTGACATTCCCAAACCAACCATCAACTGAGTATTGCTTGAAGTATACCCCATGAAATTTCGGTGGAGTTTTTTTTGAATTAAAGATTGATACAGATCATCATGTTCCAGAGAAAAATGATCCATTCCAACTTCAATATATCCTAAATCTTCCAGTAATTTTTTACCATCTTCATACAGACGCCGTTTCTCTTCACCACTCGGAAGGTCATTTTCATCAAAACCTCTTTGCCCAACCCCTTTTACCCAAGGTACGTGAGCGTAAGAATAAAAGGCTAATCTGTCCGGTTTCAATTCCATTGTTTTACGAATGGTATATTCCATTGCTTCCCAAGTCTGATGCGGAAGCCCGAAAACAAGATCATGGCTGATTCCTCTGTAACCAATCTCTTTCGCCCATTCCGTCACTCTTTGTACATTTTCAAAAGGCTGAATTCTGTTGATGGCTTTCTGAACTTTCGGGTCATAATCCTGAACACCAAAGCTCACTCTTCTGAAACCAAGATCATACAAAGTCTCAAGATGCTCTCTTGTTGTATTATTCGGGTGACCTTCAAAAGAAAATTCCGGATGTTCGGCAATCTCAACCGTTTCAAAAATACCCGACAGCATTTTTTTAAGATTTTCAGGAGAGAAAAACGTGGGTGTTCCGCCTCCTAAATGCAGTTCTTTCAACTTTGGTTTTTCCTCAAAAAGCTGAAGATACAATTGCCATTCTTTCAAAACGCTCTCCAGATAAGGTATTTCAACGCTATGCTGTTTTGTAATACGCTTGTGGCAGGCACAAAATGTACACAATGCCTCACAGAAAGGTAAGTGAATATAAATAGAAATTCCTTCTTCTGCATTACTTTCATTAAAAGACCTGATCACGCTTTCTTTCCATCTTTCAGGAGAAAAACTACTTTCGTCCCAGTAAGGAACGGTAGGATAAGACGTGTAACGAGGTCCCGGAATATTATATTTATCGATTAAAGAATTCATTACAATTTTAAATTTTCAGGGAAATCCTAAAGTGAATTTCACCATGCAAAATTAACTATAACTTCCCAATTTTAAATCATGAAATATATTAGGCTTTATCTATCATGTTTATTTTATAATCAATCTAAATACCTCTTCCGCAAAATTTTTACCCAAATCGATATATCCTGCGCTATCATAATGCCAGGGATCGTTTCCGTAATTGTATTTCTTTGTTGAACGGACGATCGCTGCTTTTTTATCATTTTTAACAAACTTTTCCTGAGCGTATTGCACCAGTTCTCCCATCGGCCATACTTTTCCGGCTTCATTTTTCCCTGAATCTGAAATTTTCCCAATCACCACCGGCAAATCATCAGCCAATAAAGTAGCTCTCATCTGATTCATCAACACTTTTACATGTTCATAATAACGATTGGCTATTTCTTCATTATAGCTCGCATCCCCTTCTCCCTGCATCCACAGAATACCGGAAGGAATAATCTCGTCTTTTTTGCCATTTCCGTCAATATCCGTTTCAGCTAAAGCATTTTTTACGGTTTTTAAAAAGTTATCATATTGATTGATTCCGTTTTTTCCGTTAAAATCGGCATCCCAGCAACCAAAACCCGCGGCAGCCAAACTATCAATAGAAGTGCCTTCTCTGGCATATTTTATCAGGGCAATTTTATCATTGGGGAAAAGTTCTTTCATTTTTTTAGCGAAAGACAATTCCAGCCCGAATCGGTCTGAAAGCGAATTTGTTTTTCCATCGGACTTAAAACCCGTTCCGTGTCCGGGCTTGAGAACATCCCATTTTCCGACTCCGCCATTCGTTTCACCATCCGGAACGGAATTTCCCTGAAAAATATAAACATCTTTAAAGGTTTTTAAATCATTCGGAAGGTCTTTATTATAGCCAAAACCGTTCATATTCGATTGACCCGCCAAAATAAAAACCCTAACTTTTTGAGAATAATATAAAGTAGGAATTAATAAAAGAAAGAATATTTTTAAGTTTTTCATGGGGAAAATTTAGTGAAAATTAATTTAAGAAGAATCTTTATTTCTTGACTATTAAACGAGAATTCCGTCAGTTCGAGTAGCGCAGCATATCGAGAACTGTTTGATGAAATGCTTTTTATTTAATCTTAAAATAAAGTTCTCGATACATTTTTCTTCGCTTTGCTGCGAAAAACACTCGAACTGACGGAGCGCATCTTTAAATTCAAATAAAGAATTAAAACTTTAATTTCAAAATAGAAATTCTATCTTTTCCTGCTACAACGACTGTACTCTCATCAACCCATTCGCATGTAAAAAGACTCTTTTCTTCGGATATTTTTGTCCAAGTCTTGCCGTAGTCGCTGGAAAATTCAATATTTTTCGATCCAATCGTAATCATATCTTTTCCATTACTGTGAGGTCTAATTTTTACGCAAGATTTATAACCTCCATTCTTACCGGAAGCTTGTATTTTCCAATCTTTACCACCGTTATTGGTTGTGGCAATGTTGTTTTCGTTATCTTCAGGAGCCATATAATTTCCGCCTACAGCAACACCAAAGTTTTCATCTGAAAAATCAATTGAAAAAATGCCGGTTGAAAATCCGGTTTCCATACCCGTGTAAAACTGCTCAATTGTATTGTCTTTTGTATTTAATTTTAAAATTTTCCATGAGGTAGCAATCCAAATCCAATTTTCAAAAGCACTAATATTGGTATTACTTCCCGCAAAAGCACCTTCCCCTTTTCTTAAGAGAAGTTTATCATACAATTCAGAACTAAATTGTTTTTTATTGTAATCAAATTTAATAAATTTAAGTTTAAGATTCTTATCAGGATCACTATAGGTGTAGAATTTTCGTTTATGAGAGATTAATGCATCATAAAAAGCAGCTTTCGCGGTATCCTTAAATATCACTTCGGATTTTAAGCTTTTTTTTTCGATTTTAAAAAACTCTGCAGGACTTTCTACATTAATGGTGTAAAAGTATTTTTTATCCTGAGCCAACGTTCTGAATTGAAGATTCTTTTTTGAAAGCTGAATCTGTTTTTGATTGTTCGGATTTTTTAAGTCTACAAAGCCAAATTTAGAATCTGTTCCGCTGTACCAGACTTTATTGTCATATAACTCAATGGCACGGATGCTTATTTTATCATTAAAAATAGTGATAAAACTTTCAACTTGTTGAGAAAAGGCAAATATTCCCACAAAGGCAAATAAAACTAAAAGTAATTTTTTCATAGATAACAAAAATAAAAAAACCCGCCGAAGCGGGTGAGTATATTAGTCAATATTCTTATATTTTTCCGGATTGTTTAGCTTACTGTGCGATTTTCCGTACAGGAAGTATACCAAACCTCCAAGGAATAACCAACATGCAGAAAGCTCCAATGCATGAGCACTTAGGTTGAAAATCAAATATACATTGATGATTACTCCTAATGCTACCACTATTTTGTAAGCAGGCACTTTGAAAGGTCTTACAAGATCTGGCTGTCTTTTTCTCATGACCCAAACCGCGACACATACCAGTGTAAATGCAAACAGGGTTCCGAAACTCGTCATATCAGCCAATGTGGAAATTGGAGTAAATGCTGCGATAAATGCAACTACAACTCCCAACAGGATAATTCCTTTGTAAGGCGTTCTTGTTTTTGGGTGAAGTTCCCCGAAGAATTTAGGAATCAAGCCGTCTTTCGCCATTCCGATGAAAATTCTGGACTGTCCCATCATCATGACCATTACCACAGAAATTAAACCTACGGTAGCTGCAATCGTTACAATATTACTTGCCCAGTGTTTCCCTGCAATTTCGAAAGCATAAGCCACAGGCGCCTTAATCGCATCAGGAAATTTACCTTCAGGATTAAAGTCTGTATAGTGCATCATTCCTGTTAAAACAAGAGATACACAAATATATAAAGCAGTACAGATCAATAATGAAGTGATGATCGCGAAAGGAACGTCCTTCTTAGGATTAATCGCTTCTCCAGCCTGCGTGGACACCGCATCAAAACCGATATAGGCAAAGAAAATTGCCGCTGCTCCTGAAATAATTCCTTTGATACCATACGCTGAAACCATTTCACCTTCAGAATTTTTAATCAAAGTCTGATCCGGAATAAAAGGATTCCAATTTTTCACACCTTCCGCTGCGGTATACATTTCCGGGCTTGAAAATATGATAGAGGCTCCTGCAATCACCACAAACACCACTGCTGTTGTTTTTAGCAGTACAATTAAATTATTGGCTCCTGCAGCTTCCTTTGTCCCTTTTACCAACAGTCCGGTAATCAAAAGCACCAAAATAAAAGCCGGTAAATTCATTGAAAATCCTTCTCCGGTATAACTTGCCGGATCGGAAGTCAGATAAGACGGGAGATGAACACCAAAGATCTTGAGAAATTTCGTAAAATATCCGGACCAGCTCACCGATACCGCCATACTGGCCATTGCGTATTCTAAAATGAGACACCAGCCCATTGCCCAGGCAAAAATTTCACCTACTGTACCGTAAGCGTATGCATAAGCCGACCCCTCTACCGGAATAATGGACGCAAATTCAGCATAACATAAAGCAGCAAAAACACAGGCAATACCAGCAACGATGAAAGAGATTGCCAATGCCGGCCCCGCGTGATAATAAGCACCTGTACCGGTAAGTACAAAAATTCCTCCACCAATAATCGCTCCTACTCCAATTGCGGTTAAACTCCATTTACCAAGGACTTTTTTCAGCTCGCTCTTTTGCATATCTGCCTCATAGGCACTTAGCGGCTTCTTAATCCAAATTTTAGACATATTTTTTATTTATTAAAGATTTACGAAAATATAAAAATTTTGGAAATCATAAGGTTTATTGATAAACTTTCATTAATTAATTTAGATACAAATGGTTAAAAACTAAAATTGCATATTATTTAAATTATTTTAAAACCTGCTGTTTTTTGCGTATTTTTGAACACATGAATTTATACGATCTTTTCGTAAGCCCTTACAAAGCCTACAGTTATTTAGATATATTCCTTGAAGGCTCAGCTGCTTTTTTCGGAATTCTAAGCGTATATTTTTCAATTAAAAAAAATATCTGGGTTTATCCCACGGGAATCATTTCTACCCTGATTTACGTTTACATTCTTTTCAATTTCGGGTTGCTTGGTGATTGCATGATTAATGTATATTATACCGCCATCAGCATCTATGGCTGGATCTTATGGTCTAAAAATTCAGAGGATAATATTCATGTAGATGTAAAATGGGCAGAAAAAAAAGAATGGATATATGGGATTTTACTTTTCATTATAAGTTTAATCTTAGTAACTATAGTATATTATTTTAAACCCTATATCGACAATCAATTTTCAATGGAAAAGGTAAATCTTGGTCTTTACCATCTGGATTGGGCCAACTGGCTGGATGTAGTCACCACTTCCACCTTTTTACTCGGCATGTGGCTGATGGCGAAAAGACGCATAGACAGTTGGATTTTCTGGATCATCGGAGATATCATTTGCATTCCTATGATGATTTATAAAGGTCTCGGCATCACTTCGGTGCAATATTTGGTATTTACTATAATGGCGATCTCAGGATACGTCAATTGGGAAAAAAGTTTTAAAGCAAAAAAAGTACAGTAAAGTCATGAAAAATTTATTAAAAATAACATTAAGTATTTTCGCTATAGCCAGCTTATCATCTTGTATCGCCTATTCAGACGGCTATGCGAGTACAGGAGGATATGGTGATCCTTATTACAATAATGGGTATTACTATGCACCTTCAGGATATTATGGAAACGGAGGATATTGGGGTAACGATGGATATTATTACAGAAATGATGTTAATTATTACTATGATAACGGCGCTCCTTACTATTACTACAATTATAATAATTCAAGAAGAAAAGTATATGTAGAAAGAAGATCCAGCGGTCAGGGACAGAATACGTATCAGGGAAGTTTCGGAAACTCCAACTCTAACAATAACAGCGGAAGAAATAATTCAGGAGGATTCAGAAATTCTAATTCTCAGGGGAATAACAACAGTGGGGGTTTCAGAAATTCAAACTCGAACAGTAATCAGGGAGGATTCAGAAACCAGCAGCAAAACAACAGCCAGAGACAGAACAACAGCGGTTTCAGGAATCAGCAGCAGTATAATACACAGCCACAACAGAATAACAACAGTGGCGGTTTCAGAAATACAACTCCTCAGCCGCAACAGCAGCAGAATAATTCAAATTCAGGAGGATTTAGAAACAGTTCGCCAACTACACAGCAGAACAGCTCTTCTTCCTCATCAGGATCAGGAGGTTTCAGAAGATAATATAATCATTCTAAATAAGAAAACGAGCAGCTAACACTGTTCGTTTTTGTTTTAAATATTTAGTAATTTTGTAAGTTAATTCTTTAGACAAATAAGAGAAAAAATATGGAATTTTATAAATATCAGGGGACAGGCAACGATTTTGTAATGCTTGATAATCGTTCCGGAGAGTGGAATGATTTATCAATAGAAAATATCCAGAAACTCTGCGACCGCCGTTTCGGAATTGGCGCGGACGGACTTATCAAAATAAATCATGCGGAAGGCTATGATTTCGAAGTGGATTACTATAATTCTGACGGTTCTAAAAGTTTCTGTGGAAACGGAGCGCGTTGTTCGGTGGCGTTTGCTTTTTTCTTAGATATTTTTGAAGGTAAATGTAAGTTTATCGCCATCGATGGTGAGCATGATGCGGAAATTCATAACGGAATTATTAAACTTAAAATGAAAGATGTGGATCTGATTTCAAATGACGGTGACGATACAGTGATGGACACCGGATCGCCCCATTATGTAAAATATGTTGAAGATATTGTGAATTACAACGTCTTTGCCCATGGGAACGGAATCAGAAATTCTGAAAATTATAAAGAAAAAGGGATTAACGTGAACTTTGTTGAAAAAATTTCTGAAGAAGAGATTTTTGTAAGAACCTATGAACGAGGCGTTGAGGACGAAACCTTCAGTTGCGGAACGGGAGTTACGGCTTCGGCTTTAACTTTTCTGCAAAATAACAATCTAATTTCTGTAAAAGTTAAAACGCTGGGCGGAAATCTTAAAGTATATGCCGAAAAAAACGGAGATTATTTCCAGAATATTTGGCTTGAAGGCCCGGCAAAGCAGGTTTTTAAAGGAAAGGTAGACCTTTTATAAAAATTCAGTCAACTTTTAATCAACATTTATGAAAAAAGCAATTTTCATCATTATCCTACTTGTTGTGGTAGTAGGTGGATTTTTTGGTTTGAGATTTTATAATAAATATTACGGCAACAATGTAGAAAATGACGGTTATGTTTTGATTCCGCATCAGGCGAGCTTTAAACAAATATTAGACTCGGTCGGAAAATATGTAAAAGACAAAGAATCTTTCGAAACCGTTGCTAAAATGAAAGGGCTGGAACAAAGTTTCAAACCGGGACGTTATCATTTTCAGAAAGGATTGGGGAATACCAATTTGGTGAATATGATCAAAGCCGGAAACCAAAGCGAGAACAGTTTTAGAATTGGTGATTTTGGAGACATCTACCAGATGGTGGGTAAAGTAACCAAAAAAACAGAGCTGGATTCTTTAAAATTTGTAGATAATCTGAACAGTATCGCCACCGAAAAAGGCTATAAAAATGCTGAAGATCTGAAAAAATATTTCTTCATCGATACCTATAATTTTTTCTGGACGGTTACTCCGAAAGAGTTTTTCAAAAAATTCGAAGATCAGTACAATGATTTTTGGAACAGCGAAAGAAAAGCGAAAGAGCAACAATCAGGTTTAACGAGAGATCAGGTTTATGCTTTGGCATCCATCGTTTATAAAGAATCGGGAGGAAAGAAGGATGAAATGAGAACTATTGCGGGATTATATTTAAACCGTTACAGAAAAGGCATGAAACTTCAGTCTGACCCAACGGTAATTTATGCAATCAACCAGCAAACGAATTTTAAAGAATCGATAAAAAGAGTTTTTTATAAGCATCTGTCTACTCCGTCGCCTTATAATACGTATGCTAATAAAGGAATTCCCCCGGGGCCAATCTGCATCGTTGATAAAAACTCTGTAGATGCTGTTTTGAATGCAGAAAGCAACGATTACATTTTTATGTGTGCTGATCCAGCGAGATTCGGTTATCACAAATTTACGGCAAGTGCCGAACAGCATGCTATTAATGCAAAAGCGTATCAGGACTGGCTGAATTCAAAAAATATTAAATAGAAGAAAAAATTAACTTTAATTTAACAATATAATAATTAACATTTAGTCCTAAAAGACGACATATACATTACAAATACATAAACTACCCTAGTATTTTAAAATTTAAGCATTTATTAAATTCACAATACTAGGAATATTACTTTCACGATTTTACACAAAAACAAATCTATGAATCAGACGGAAATTATTAACCTTTTTACAAAGAAAACTCTCGGGCTTACCTTTGTTCTATCGGCGGCGGCATTTGCTTTTGGTCAGGAGAAAGTGGGTGTATCGGGATCGGTTGTCAATAAGAGCAACCAGCCTGTGCCTTACGCATCTGTGACATTCAGCAATAAAGAAAACAAGCTTTTCAGTGATGCTACGCTAACCGACGAAAAGGGACAATATAAACTGGATCTTGCACCAGGCAATTATGATATTACAGTAGAAGCAATCGATTACAAGAAAAGCCTCATCAACAAACAAATTACGGCTGCAGGAAACATCGGTGCTCTATCTATTGAACCTGAGGCAAGCGGTGCCACTAATGTAAAAACTCAGGACATCCAGGGAGTTACCATTACGGTTCAGGCAACGAAGCCTTATAAAGTAGAGCTCGATAAAAAAACATACGATCCGTCTCAAGATATTGTAAGTAAAGGAGGAAATCTTCAGGATGTTTTAACAAACGTTCCATCGGTTTCTGTGGATACAGATGGTACTGTTTCGATGAGAGGAAGCAGCAATGTAAGATTTTTAATCAACGGAAAACCTTCTGCTTTATTGGGAATTGATGATGGTGCGAATGCGTTACAAAGTATTCCTGCTGATCAGATTGAGAGGATTGAAGTAATTACCAATCCTTCTTCAAAATTTGAAGCTTCGGGAACTGCGGGTATTTTAAATATTATTTTAAAGAAAAGCAAGAAAACAGGTTTTAACGGCAGTGTTATTGGTACTTTAGGATATCTTCCTCAGACTAATTTAAATGCAAACCTGAACTGGAGAAAAGGAAATTTCACTTGGTTTTTAAATGGTGGCGGTGGCTACAGAGAATCTAAAAACACCAATAGGAATAATGACTATTTTAACAATGCTTCATTACCGGACGATTTAGTTCAAAGAAATACTAATTCTGAAACTAAAAATAAAAATAATAACTATAATGCTTCTGCTGGAATAGTATACGACATTAATGAAAAAACATCGGTAAATGCATCGGGTACTGTAAGAACTTTTGACAGTGAAAATATTGGCAATATCGCTTATAATTATACTCCTTTAACAGATCCTTTTTATACATCGAACAGACGTACGCTAGGTAGCAATAATAATCTTGCTTTTCAGGGTGACTTTGGGTTAGATCATAAGTTTGACGATAAAGGGCAAAATTTATCATTATCATTAAGCTTACAAAGAAGCCGATCTTACAATGACACGAATATTGATGATACTATTGATGATTTAAAAAATGTTATTAATCAAAATACCATCAACAAATCTGTAATCGGTAAAATTGATTATGAATTGCCAATCGGTGAAAATTCAAAATTAGAAGCAGGATACAGAGTTGACATAAACTCTAATGACTACAGCAATGATGTTAAAGAAAGTACTTCTACAAAGCCTGTTTTAGATTTTCTTACACCCTACACTTATGACGCAACTTATAAAGAAACGTTCAATGCTTTTTATTTACAGTTTAAAAGTAAAATAGGAAAGTTAGGATACCAAGTAGGTGTAAGGGATGAATTGTCCAATGTAGATATCAATTATCAAAGTCTGAATCCTAATGTAGATAAACTTATAACAACCAAAAATTATAACAATCTATTCCCTAGTGTTTATTTAAGCTATGAGTTTGCCAAAGACAATCAGCTATTGGTAAATTATACCAGAAGAATAGACCGCCCAAGATCGTTCTTTATGATTCCTAATCCGAATTATAATGATAACCAGAATATCTTTGACGGAAACATTAACCTTAACCCTTCTTATGTTGATTCATATGAATTCGGTTACAGTATTGCTAAAAAGAAATTTACGATCAACCCGACATTGTATTACAGACATCAAACTGATGATACAAAAATGCTGGTTTATAATAAATTAGCAACCAATACTGATGGTACCTTTGTAGATCCTAAACGTATTGAATCTCACACAAAACCTATTAATTTAGGAACAGATGACCGTTTTGGTTTAGATTTAAACTTTAACTGGGACGCAACAAGCTGGTTAAAATTCTTAGGAAATGTAGATTTATTCGGATATAACACAAAAGGAAGTACTTTGTATGATACATTTGATAAAGACAAAAACCCTATCCAAGCTACAGCCAACTTCAATGGTAAAGGTTTCTCTACGAGAGCCAGACTTTCTTCTACCATTAAAGTAGACAAAACATTTAGTTTCCAGCTTCAGGGATTCTATAGAGGAGGTCAGAAAACAGCATATCAGGAAAGAAAAGATATGTATGCGGTGAACTTCGGAGCATCTAAAACAATCTGGAAAGGAGACGGAACCATTGCTTTCAATGTTCAGGATATATTTAATACAAGAGCTATGAGATCTACAACGTACACTGAAAACAGTGTGAGAGACTCTTATATGCAATGGCAACCAAGACAGTTTTCGGTTTCTCTTACTTATCGATTTAAGCAGGGAGAAAAGATTGATCAGCCAAAAAGAAAGAAAGACATCAACTCCAATGCTACAGGAGACGATCAGCAAGGAGGCCCAATGTAATAAAACAAAAAATCCCGAAATATGTGTTTCGGGATTTTTTTTATGCTTTAAAGCTTACTTTACAGACTCCTGAGATAATTTTCTGCTTTCTGCTTCAAAAATTCTTTTTCTCAGGTCGCTTGAAGAAAACCTATGATCTCTTTTGTTATAATAGATCTCGATACCTTTCTCTTCACAGTATTTTTTACCTGTAAAATCTCTGTCTAAATAATCATCTCCAATGATTCTTACATCAATCACAAAAGACTTCAAAATATCCTCTAAATCCTCTTCCGTATAATAAGGAATAATCTCGTCTACCGCATTTACCGCTTTCAACTGAATATATCTCTCAACAATAGTCTGAGTCGGTTTATTTTTTGTCGGGCGGTCATGAGAAGGATCTATCTGAAGACCTACAATCAGATAATCACATATCGTTTTTGCTTCTTCCAACATCTTAATGTGCCCTGCGTGTAATAAATCGAACGAGGAAAACGTAATGCCTATTCTTTCTGTTTTCATATAAGTATTTTTAAAATTTCGCCGATATTAATATTATTTCAATCTAATAAAACAGCGATTAGGGGAAAAATATTTTTAATTTGTTTTTATAAATGTATTAATTTTTTCTGTTATCACTTCAAAAATCTTAGTGTAACAATTCTAGTTTTTCTGAAGCTAATCTTATCCGAAGCTTTAATAATTTAAGCATTTCTCGATTCCAAATACTTTTGCCACTCCCAAGTAGTCTTTAAAGCATTTTCTAAGCTCGTTTCAGATTTCCAGTTCAGTTCTTTTGCCGCCTTGTCTGCATTGGCGTAAGCTACTGTAATATCACCTTCTCTTCTCGGACAAATCTGATAAGGAACATCAACATTATTCGCTACTTCAAAAGCTTTTACAACTTCCAAAACAGAAGAACCTTTTCCTGTTCCCAAGTTGTAAATATCAATGGTTTCTTCTTCAGATCTATCGTCCATTAATCTTTTTAAAGCGGCAACGTGCGCTTTAGCCAAATCAACCACATAAATATAATCACGAACTGCAGTTCCATCCACAGTCGGGTAATCATCACCCCAAATACTTAGCTTTTCTCTGATGCCCGCCGCAGTTTGCATAACGTAAGGTACTAAATTATTTGGAATTCCGATCGGTAATTCCCCTAATTTTGCAGAAGGATGCGCACCAATAGGATTAAAATATCTTAATAACGAAATTTTACGTTGATACGCTTTAGCAAAATCAATTAAAATCTCTTCGCCCATCTGTTTTGTTTTACCATAAACACTTTCCGGCATTTTCAGCGGTGTATTTTCGTCGATAGGCATTGTATCTGCCTGCCCGTAAACCGTACAAGATGAACTGAAAATAAAGTTAGAAATATTTCTTTCTTTAAATTCCTGAAGAATATTAATCAGTGAAAATAAATTATTCTCATAATAATCTACCGGCTTTATCTGGCTCTCTCCCACTGCTTTTGAAGCCGCAAAATTAATACAACCTTCAATTTCATAAGCATCAAAAACCTGAGTCAGTAAATCTCTTCTCTTTAAATCAAAAGGATAAAAAGCTGGTTTTTTTCCTGTAACTTCCTCAACATTTTTTAAGATGAATTTTTCTGAATTCGATAAATCATCTACAATAACAACTTCAAAATTGTTATTCAAAAGTTCTACAACTGTGTGAGAACCAATATATCCAAGTCCTCCTGTGACTAATATTGCCATTTTTATGTTTTTTTAGGACTTTGTCAAAGCTTTAAGTCTTTGACAAAGTTGATATTCACTTCTTTTTGATGTGATTTAATAAAATTTTCACGACCATCAAATAAATCCAGCACAAAATCACGCCTCACATTTGTTTCTGCTCCGGAAATGACTGCCGAATAAGATGAAAACCGATAGTTCTGAAAGCCCTCAGGATTCTGATGTATATAGATGATCAAATTTTTCAAATAATCATCCGATTCAACCAGTATTCTTTTAAAAGGTGATTCGAAAAGAGGTCCGCTTCGCTGATATACCTTATTAAAAGACTGAGTGTAGCTACTCATCAATTTTGCAATTGCTTTACTAAAAAAAACAATCTTTGGAATGCAATCCTTCCTTTTTAAAATGTGAAGAGCTCTCAACTTTCGGTTTAGTTTTAAGAAGAAAATGAAAGTGATTCGGCATTAAGCAATAAGCATATATATATCAAAATAAGGGATCATGAACAATTTGATTTTCTGAAGAAAATATTTATAATTTTCATTATTCAAAAAAACCAATTTGGAATTAACTCCCCGATTGAAAATATGGTAAAACTGATCTACCTCTAAATTACTTTCTCTTATCTTCATGTGTGTTTTTTTATATATAAACTTTGTCAAAGATTTTCAACTTTGACAAAGTATTCGGGTTTACCCCATAAACTCCAATACAGCATCCGTAATATACTTCAACTGCTCTTCATCAAGCTCAGTATGCATCGGAAGAGAAATTACCTCTCCTAAAAGCTTATCTGTATTCACAAAATCGGCATCATTGCTTTCCTGATAATAGGCTTTTTGCTTTCTCAATGCCACCGGATAGTAAATCATTGCAGGAATATCTTTTTCAGCTAAGAACTTTTGTAACTCATTGCGTTTTCCATTCACAATTCTCAAGGTGTACTGGTGAAAAACGTGCGATGAATTTTCATCTCTTTTTGGTGTTAAAATATCCGGATGATTAGCAAAAGCTTCATCATAAAAATCAGCAGCCTTTCCTCTCGATTCGTTATAGGTATCCAAATGTGGAAGTTTCTTTCTTAAAACCGCCGCCTGAACACTGTCCAAACGAGAATTGACCCCCACTTCATCATGATAATATCTTTCATACATTCCGTGATTTACAATTCCTCTCAAACGGTGAGCAAGCTCATCATTATTTGTAAAAATCGCACCACCATCTCCGTAACAACCTAAGTTTTTAGAAGGAAAGAACGACGTAGTTCCTACCGTAGACATTGTTCCAGATTTTTTCACTGTTCCGTCTGCGAAAGTATAATCAGCCCCAATGGCCTGTGCGTTATCTTCAATTACATACAGATTATTTTCTTCAGCAATTTTTAATATTTCCTCCATATTCGCACATTGTCCGAAGATATGAACAGGAATAATTGCCTTTGTTTTTGGAGTAATTGCTTTTTTAATAGCCTCTGTGGAAATTGTAAAGGTATCATAATCTACATCCACCAAAACGGATTTAAGCTTCAGTAAATGAATAACTTCTACTGTTGCAGCAAAAGTAAAATCTGCGGTAATTACCTCATCACCTTCCTGCAGATCCAATGCCATCAAGGCAATTTGAAGCGCATCTGTACCGTTCGCGCAAGGAATAACGTGCTTTACGTCTAAATAAGACTCCAATTCATTCTGGAAAGACTTTACTTCAGGGCCGTTGATAAAAGCCGCTGAATCCATTACATTTAAAACTGCATTATCTACATCATTCTTTATTTTGTAATACTGACTTTGTAAGTCAACCATCTGAATTTTTTTCATAAATAAATATTTGTGTAAAAATAGGGAATTTAAAATCCTTTTAAAAATTTTATTGATTTTGTTTTATCTTTATACAAAAGAAAAATATGAAAAAACTTTTACTCTTTTGTCTTTTAGCAGGTTATTCCACTTCTTTTGCACAGACACAGCTGGTTTTCGTTTATTTTAATGATAAACCCAACAAGGCTGCGTTCTATGCCAACCCGCTTTCCGAACTGTCTCAAAAATCTCTCAACAGACGTTCTGCATTGGGAATTTCACTGAATGATCAGGACGCTCCTATCGAACAATCCTACATTCAGAACATTCAGAATCTGGGATTTACCGTAACCGATTATTCTAAATGGCTAAACGGAGTTGCTGTCAATGCAAATCCTAATCAAATAATAACGCTTCAGTCTCAGCCTTACGTTCAGAGTGTTGAAAGTTTTGCTAAAAACTCCAATACCGGAACTAAAATTGCACATCACAATAAATGGCAGGAGACCTCAAATACAAATAAAACACAAACTCTTTTTGATTACGGAAACGGCTCTGCACAGATCGATCAGATCAATTTGCGACCACTCCATCTGGCGGGTTACACAGGAACAGGTGTTTCCATTGCAGTGATTGATGCGGGTTTTCCTACCGTAAATACAGGTTCCGCATTTGCAAGGATCAGAAATAACAATCAGATAAAAGGAGGCTATGATTTTGTTGCGAAATCAACAGATATTTATAATCCTTCGTTACTTGATCACGGAACCGTGGTCTTAGGAGCCATTGGCGGATATATTGAAAATTCCTTTGTGGGCTCTGCACCAGATGCTGATTTTTACCTTTACCGAAGCGAAAATGCCGCGGTTGAAATCCCTGAAGAGGAATTATACTGGATTGAAGCGGCAGAAGAAGCTGATAGAAAAGGAGTTGATGTGATCAATACTTCTTTAGGCTACACTACTTTCGACGATTCGAGATATGATTATACCTATTCGGATATGAATGGTACAAAATCTTTCATCGCCAGAGCTGCCGAAATTGCGGTTAATAAAGGAATTTTCGTCCTAGTTGCTGCCGGAAACTCAGGCGCTCAGCCTTGGCATTATATCAATACGCCTGCCGATAATATGAAAGTTTTTTCAATCGGTTCTGTAGATTCAAGCGGGAATTCTTCTAACTTTTCCTCTTTCGGACCTAATTCCTTGGGTGTGATAAAACCTGACGGAAGTGTGAGAGGTTCTGCGGCAGCTACCGTCAATAATAACAGTCAGGCATCAGTAAGCGGAACTTCCATCGCTTCACCTATTGCCACTGGTGGCGTTGCCTGCCTGATTCAGGCTTTTTCTTCGATGAACAGAGACCAGATGAGAAACAGACTCCATGAGACCTCATCGCTTTACCCTAATCATACCGATCAGATGGGATACGGAATCCTCAATTTCGGTAATTTTTACAATGCCGTTTTAAATACTTCTGAATTGGTTAAAAAGGATAAATTAACTCTATTCCCGAATCCTGTTAAAAATATGCTAAATATTGCTTCAGAAGGTGATATCATTTCTCTTGAAATTTACGATAACTTGGGAAGATTAGTTAAGAAAAGTAAAAACGAAAAATCGATTAAAGTTGACTATTTCCAAAATGGAGTGTATTATCTAAAAGTTCAGACTAAGGATAAAGTTTATTATGAAAAATTTATCAAAGAATAAATGAAAAAAACCTCTCGAGCCGAGAGGTTTTTTTTATCTAACTTGTGTAATAACTGCTTTATCTGGAAGATAGCTATCAATTTTATTTCTTTTCAAGATTTCTTTTTTTATTTTTTCAAAATCAACTGTAAAGCTTTCAATTTTAGCTAATGAATCATGCTTGTAAATTTTATCATTTAATATTTTTAAAATATTCATGAACTCTTCACTCATAAAAGGCTCAATAAAACATAAAGATTCTAATTTTCTGTTGTTTTCGAATCGAATCATTCTTCTGCTCCCTGCAAAAAATTGATTTTTCTTTAGTTGCTTTTGTTTAATCCAGCTTTCTAAACTTTGTTTTGCTAATAAGTTTATTTCTTCAATTTCAGCAGTTGACAATTTATATTCAAAATAATTTTTCCCATCATAACTATCAGAATATACTTTTAAATTACCTTTTTGATCTATAATAGAAAATGATTTAATATAAATATTATCATTTTGTTCTATTTCATAATCAGTAAGAATAAAGTTTTTTAGCTTTAATTTTTGTGCGTTTATTGAAAACGTAAAATTAATGTTATAATTAATGATAAATTTTTCATCTTTACAATTTATTTTATGCCGAATTCCTACTCGCATTAATATTTCCAAACAGCGAACGTGTCACCAATTTTCCATACGCCTCCAGATCGCCTTCCCCTTTCTGAATTTTCATTAAAGCATATTGCTGAATACTCAACAGTGGCAATACAATCTTTTCACGAATTTTCACCGATTTTCGGGAAAGTGCATCTTCTTCCTGAAGCATTTTAAAGCCTGTCAGTTCAAGCATAATATTCTTTGAAAGTGTATATTCATCGAACAAAACATTCCAGAATTCGCCGAATTTAGGGTTATTTTTAATGTAATAAGTTAAAGGGAAATATGTTTTATTCATACTCATCATAGAGTTCAACACCAAAGTTTTGAAGAAATCTGAACCTTTGTATAATTCTCTCACTTCCTCAAATCTTCCCTGAGCTTTCAGCTGTTCCATCGCATATCCGAAGCCAAAAAATCCGGGAACGTTCTGCTTCAGCTGCGCCCAGGAACCCACAAACGGAATGGCTCTCAGATCTTCAAATTTCAATTCGCTGTCGCCTCCTCTTTTTGATGGCCGGCTTCCGATATTTGTTTTTCCATAATATTCCAGCGTGCTCATTTCCTGAAGGTAAGGAACAAACATTGGATGCGCCTTTAAATCTGAATATTTCTGATAACTGATTTCTGCCAGTTCAATAATTAAAGCTCTTTCTTTTTCCGTTAAATCTTTTTTGGCATTTTTGAACACATCATTCTCCACTCCTGCGGTCAACAACTGTTCAAAGTTATGTTTTGCCTGTTCTTTATTTCCGAAAATACTGGTGATCGTTTGCCCCTGAATCGTTAATTCAATCTTATTATTGGCAATTGTTTTCCCCTGAGAAGCGTAGAAATCGTGGGTTTTACCGCCTCCTCTTGCTGGAGGTCCGCCTCTTCCGTCGAAGAATACGACTTTAATTCCGTTTTGCTCTGAAAGTTGAGTTAATACTTCTTTTGCTTTATAAATTTCCCAGTTGGCTTTCAGGTAACCTCCGTCTTTGGTTCCGTCCGAGAAACCAAGCATGATCGTCTGCTGATTTCCTCTTTTCTCCAGATGTTTTTTGTAAATAGGGTTCTGATACAGTTCATTCATCACATTTTCGGCGTTGGCAAGACCTTCCATCGTCTCGAAAAGCGGAACAATATCCATATTAATTTCTTCATCCTGATAGCCACAAACTTTGAAAAAAGCATACACATTCATCACATCTTTTACGGCATCCGAATTGGAAATAATATAACGGTTCATACCTCTTAATCCGTTCAATTGCTGGATTTCGGTGATTTGAGAAACCGTTAATAAAGTATCTTTTACAATATCTTCAAAATCATCAGCATTTACTTTTTCTGAGATTTGAATTAATTGATTAAACTTTTCTTCGTTAGTAGCTTCAATATTTCCATAAACTTTAGCAAAAACATCATCAATCACTTTCTGATGAATTCTGCTGTCCTGACGAACATCCAATGTCGCAAAATGGGTTCCGAAGATCTTCACACGATCTCTGAAATTGACCAATGTATCGATGAACAAAGAATTGTGCTCTTCCACAAGAATTTTTTCTGCTTCATCAATTCTTTTAATGATCTCTTCCGCCGTAATTCTTTCACTTCTGAAAATAGCGCCATACAATTCGTCGCTGAGCTTTTTCAAAACATCAGAAACCCCTCTGAAACTCAATCTTCTTCTTACCGTTTTCAGATTGTTGTAATAGGCTTTTAAAATCGCAGAATGCAGTTCTTCGGCAACCCTTTTCGTAACATCTGCCGTTACAAAAGGATTCCCGTCGCGGTCACCTCCCGGCCAGAAGCCCAGCTGGATGACATCTTCATGCAAATGAAAATGGTCGTTTCCAAACGTTGTTTTTATTTTGGTAAACAATTCGCCAATCGTATCATAATACACATATCTCAAATAATAAATGATGCTCAACGCTTCATCAATCGGAGTCGGTTTTTCTTTGTTCACAAACGGTGTTTTTCCCAATTGCTGCAACAGCGTATCAATATTTGTGATGGAATCTGTGGTAATCGCATTTCTCAGATCATGAAGAATTCTCTGTACAGAATTCGGATAAAACTGAGTCGGGTGCGCCGTGAAAACAATCTTGATGGCAAAATCTTTCAGCTTTTCACGAACTTTTTCAATCTTATGATCCTGCTGTGAGCGCTCGAAAAGATTGGTCACCGTTCCGTTATCACTTTCAGAATGAAGGTTTGGAAATGCAGCATCTTCAATACTATCGAACAAAACAACCTGTCTTTCAATATATTGTATAATTTTAAAAAGCAGTTCGAGTTTCTGCTCTTCAGTCTGCAAATCGGTATGGTTTTTAAAGAATTCTTCTACGATTTCTTCGGGCGTTTTTCCAGCATCGTAACCGAGTTTACTTTCCTCACAAAGAAACGGGAGAAGCATCCCTATATTCGTCATTTTATCATAAGGCAGGCTCATAAATAATGAATTGTAGATTTGGAACTTATTTTCCACAATCTGCCTGAATTTTTCTGCGCGTTGGTCGTGTATCATATAACAAATGTAGGAGATTTTATTTTGAATTCAAATGAACTTAAGTTTAAAAATAATGAAAATTTATCAATATTTTTGCAGGATATAATCAATTAAACGTAAAAAATATTCTCTTAAAATCAATGCGAGTTAAGTGAAAGCTGTATCTTAGTAAAAAACATTAACAATCCATGAAATTCGGAATTATTTTTTATGCTGTATTAGGGCTTTTAGCACTCTTCACAGGTATTTATTTACTTCAATATTTTTTCATTCTTTCAATAATCTTTTTTATAGGAGCCTTTATTAATGGAGTTTTTATTCATAAAGAATATAATATTCATAAAAAAGATGCTATTGAATATGATGAAAAAACTATTCCTGATGAAGTGATCGTTAAGTATTCTCAATCAGGACGAATCATCGCAATTGCGGCTTATAGTATTTTCGTTATTTTAGGATTATTTTTTCTTTCAGTTTTTAAATTCCAATTTAATGGTACTGTGATATTTATATTACTTGTACTAACCGGATTTATTGGTTATTTTGTTTTTAAAATCATTTTGGAGATTAAAAAAATATCCAAAATCATGATTTCCATTGATGGCAAAGGAATTCAAATAGAAAATCGACCAAAATATTTATGGAATGAAATACAACTGGAAAAAATTATTGTAAAGCATCTTGTGAGTCGAGAGTCAAAAAATGATTACCGACCGGAAATTAATTAGTCGCTCCTTAAAAAGCTGTTTTTTGACTTTGAAAATTATATTTGCCTAAAAAGATTCGGAGAACAAGTTCGAGCCAAAGAAGAATTTGTTGTTTGATTTGATTCAATCTCATCTTCAAATTGTATCCAATCCCTGCTAATAATGCATTATTAATATCTCCAGCCACTCCTTTCAGGAAGTTTAATCCTAAGGAGTGGTTTCTTTTTAAATGAGAGATACAAGGTTCTATGGCTGCTCTTGCCCGGAATCTTAATCTGGCTACTTGTTGCCCATATTTTGTTTTTTCTTTTTTTGCGGGAAGCAAAATTGCTGTTCCTTCCACTTCTTTGATTCCTTTAAATCCTCTGTCTGTAGTGGCTTTCGTAGGTCTTGTTCCGCCAACGGATTTTCTTACCCTCTCACTCTGTGCCAATGATTCTTCAAGAGTTTTACTATCGTGAGGATTGCCAGAAAATCTCTTTACCGAGCTGATGATCCCTGTTTTCCGACCTCTTACTACTGCTACTTTTGTCCCAAACTCGTATGCTTTTCCCGATTTTCCTTTCGCAATACACGCAACTTGTGGCTCGTGAAGACTGTAAATTTTATCTTTCGTGGTACGTTCTTGGGTGAGTGCTTTAAGGTAAATTTTAAAAACGTCTTCGTAGCCTTTCAAAACATCTTTAGGAAGTTTTCTTTCCAATTCCCGAAGAACTCTTTTACCAATCGTCCTGAGCTTTTTCCTCGCCATTTTTGCCTTCTTCTGTCTTCTGGGATGATGTCCAAAAAAAGCGTCCCGCAATAATTGTTTGCTCACTCTTCTGTAGCTTTGTCTTTGTACAACGCTCTCTTTTTCTGCTATTTTTCTACAATTGTCGATTACTTTTTTTGCTAATTTGGCATCGGTAGGAAAGGTAATGTTCTTCTCCTGAACCGTCGTATCTACCTGAACTTCATCTTCTGTTTTGGCTTTGGGATGGAGAGAAACGCTTTGTCCCAAAAGAAATTCCAAACCCTTATCTCCAATTCTTTTTCTGAAGTGTACAAAATTGCTCGGATCGAAAGGCTGCTCTGTCTGGAAAAAGGTTTCTCCGGTAAAATATTGCCAATACGCATTCTCAATCCATCTCTCTATTACACTTTCATCACTTTCTTTAAACATTTCCTTGAGCAAAAGCATTCCTGCTATTTTACGGATAGCAATAGAAGGTCTTCCGTTTTCTGAAAATAATTTCTCAAACTCTGACTCCATTTTATCCCAGGAAATCTCCCCAGCTAATTTTACCACCGGATGCTCCATATTAATAAGCTCCGTAAGCCTGGTCTTGAATAAATTCTGCTGTAAATCCTCTCTTATTTTGCCTAACATTTTGCCACTTTTTATATCCTAAAAATACAATTTATTGCAATTTTTTACAACGATTTTTTACGAAATATAAGTGCATAAAACTGATAATCAAAATATTACTTGGTTTTTAAGGAATGACTAATTATCTGTACTTCTTTCACGATAAAGATAAAATAGAGCTCAATATAGATGATTTTGATATTACAGATCGTCAACTTGCTCAGGCTTTAAAAATATTCAGAACTCGTTATAATTCAAATATATTATAATTTTGCTTACCTAAGGTTTAATGATTAATTTTATTTAATTAATCTACAATTCCATGAAAAAAATATTCCTACTTTTTACTCTCACATTCCTCTTCACCGCTTGTGGCGAAACTTGCTACAATGCACCTTTCCCAATTGTTTTTGAATTCGTGGATTCCAATAATGAAAATCTGATCACGAATGGAACATTGAAACCTTATTCTATTCAGGACGAGAATAATGTGAGTGTACCATTAACGACAACATCCGATGATAAAGTTGTTTTAGAAAATGTGGGTGCTTATAACGGAACAAAAAATTATACTTTTTATTCTTCTTTGAAAGTTTTTAAATTTTCCATCCAATCTTCTGAATTTAAAGGCGGTTGTGACGGCTATCAAATTGATAAATTAACATTTACCGGCGTAGGCATTGATGTAAAAGACGAAAAAGGACATTATAAAATTATATTGGAATAAGATTTGACATTCCTAAATTTGCAAAAACTACAGAATGAAATTATTTTTTCCGATGGCCTTGTTATTATCCGGTTTCGTTTTCAGCCAGAAAACGGTTCCTTCTGATTTCAAAAAAATTCCGGAAATTCTCGACAATACAGATCTGCTCTACCCTTTTATTGTGCCTGACAAAAAATTCGATTATTGGTCGGTTCTTCGTAACGACAGCGATCCGGATCCCGATAAATCTATCATTTATGAAAGTCAGATGCCTATGCTGATGACGATCAATGATCCGGCACCTGAAAAAGGTTTCTTTCAGGAATGCGTGGGCAACAGATGTTTTTCCTATATCATTGCCTGTGAAAACAGCCAGTCAAGATATTTTTCTGATGAACAACAGCTGAGAACATTTATTGGCTCGATTGATAATCTTCCGGAAGCACTTCTGATTGCGAAAACGTATGGTTTTACTTTTGATTCCGGTGATAAAACGGGAGGTTCTTATAAAATGGACAATCAAAATATTTCTCTGTATTTGTCAAAGACCAAAAACTGTCCTCAGACTAAAGAATCTTTTTTCATTAAAATCAACAGAAAAACAGGCAAACTTGAAAGTAAAAGCAATGGGGTTTATTTTAAAAGTGAAGATTGTTTAAATCCATAAATTACTAAAAGCTCTCGATACAATTTTTCTTCACTTTGTTACGAAAAATCACTCGAGCTGACGTTTGATTATGGAAGCTCCAAAAAAATTTAAATTGAAGATTTAGATTAGACCTGAAAATTTCCACTTCATTCACTATTTTTGTCTTTTAACCACTGATAATTTTTGCCATGAAAAACCAAGTTCAATTATTGAGAGAAAGTAAAAACTTAACTCAAACTGAGCTTGCGGAAAAAGCAGAAATTTCTTTAAGAACCGTTCAAAGGATTGAAGCCGGAAACATCCCAAAAGGATATACTTTAAAGGCTTTAGCCAACGCTTTGAATACAGATTCTGAAAATCTTTCTGTGAAAGAAAAAATTATTGATCTTTCCAGAGCAAAACTGATTAATCTCTCCGCATTAGCCGGACTCATTATTCCCTTTGGGGGTATTATTTTTCCAATGATTTTGACTTACAAAACGAAAGATCATGATAACAAAGAATTGGGTAAAAATATAGTAAGTATTCAGATTATTTTGGCGCTTATTACTTCTGTTGTAATGATTGTCACTCCGTTTATTCAAAAACTATTTTCGCTGAGATTTCCCGTCTTTCTCATCCCTTTACTTTTATTTTTAGTTTTAAAACTGATCATTATCATTATGAATGGATTAAGTTTAAACAAGAAAAACGATTTATATAGAAATCTAAAAATCAACTTCTTATAAAAACAGTCATTCAATTGTCGTAAAATTGTCATATCATTTTTGCAGGAATTTGATTTTAGAAATGCGAATCTTGCAGAAAAAACGAAAATGAAAACTTTCAAGAAAATTGCAGTAGGTACATTTATTATTTTCAGCCTGTTATTGATTGTAGGCTATATTTATTTTAACCAAAAATTTACGCCACCGCCTAATCGGCTTATCATCTCTGGCATTTCGGAAAATAGTAAGATAACATGGATCGCAGACGGAGACAATCTTCATTCTGCCCTTTTGCTTCCCGTCAGATTAAAAAATATCAATCAGACATTTTATATGCAGCTTGATACCGGGTCCCCAACCACTACATTTTATCAAAACCCTTTAAAGTCTATTCAAAAAAAGTTTCTTCCCAAAGGAAATTTTAAAGAGTTGATTTTAAGTTTTAATATAGATCAAATGCAAGTTTCTTCTCCCTATTTCTCATTCATTCCCTATGGAAATGAAATTAATTTTAACAATCCAAAAGCTATTTCTATCATTGGAACTATTGGAAGCGATTTGCTTGAGAAGAGAATTATTGTCTTAAATTTTAAGCATCATCTTTGTTCGTTCATTAAAACAATTGATGAAAAAGGATTTTGCAATTTTGAATTTAAAAAGCGAAAAATTTTAATTCCGGCTACCATCGGAAATGAGCATTTAAAACTGATGTATGATTCCGGAACCAGCGGATATGAATTGATTACCCATGCTGAGCAGTATGCAAAATACAGGTTCCCCCAACAGTAAAACAAAATATGAAAAAGGAAATTCGTGGGGAAATTCATTAACCATAAAAACATCTTTTGCCCGTCAAAAACTGAAGATTGCGAATTCCTTTTTGCCACTATCCGAGGTCACTCATATTGAAGGAACATCGAAAATGCAAAACTTCCTGATGAAAAGTTCGGGAATGAAAGGAATGCTTGGAAATAAAATTTTTCTTCATTCAACCCTGATCCTGGATTGCAAAAATGAAAAATTCATCGTAAAAAGGTAAATTATACTACAATTTATGAATTTAGAGTTACAAATTATCCAATCAGATCATATAAGTTTATACTTTAAGGATTTTTTTGTAGTTTCGTTTTCAATAACCTTCGAAAACTATGAAAACTAAAAAATTAAACGAACTGAGTTTAGATGAACTTAAAGCAAAAGAGAAAAACAGTCAAATAATCGTTATTGTTTTGGGAAGTTTTATGGTTCTCACCTGCTGCATTCTTCTGTATGTTTCCATTACCTCTAAAAAACCTGCATTGGCGGCTATTTCCGTTGCATGCTTCGGATCGTTATTACCGAGTCTTGCTGTTTTAAAGCAGATAAAAGACGAAATAAAAAGCAGAGATTCAAAATAATTTCACAAAAAAACAATTAACGATGGAAAACATTTGTCTCAACTGTAATGAAATAATTACGGCTAATTTCTGCGGAAACTGCGGGCAGAAAAAATACAAAAGAATCAACAGAAAATATGTGATTGATGAAGTTCAGTATACTTTTCTTCACACCAATAAAGGTTTCCTGTATTCGGTAAAAAAAATTCTTAAAAACCCTGGCAAAACAGCGAAAGATTTTATTGACGGCAACAGGGTCAATCATTATAAACCTATTCTGCTTGCGTTTTTGTTAAGTGGTATTTCCGCTTTTCTTTCTTACAAAGTCATTCATTTTGAAAAGGTTCTTAAGCTATTTTACGAAAAATATACTCCCAATTCATCGATATTAACAGACTTGATGGCGACAATGAACAGCTACAATTCTATTTTTATGCTTTTGTTGGTTCCGTTTTTTGCCTTATTATCGAAAACAGTATTTATGAAATGGGGGCAGAATTACTATGAACATGTGGTAATGAATGCTTTCGTCCTTTCTTATTATAATATTCTCAATATTATTTTTGTATATCCTATCCTCTATTTTATCCGGGATGACATTCAGCTTTTTGCCATTTTCACGACGCTCGTCCTTTTTGTCGGCAGTTTCTTTATGCTCATCTGGTTCTATAAAGGATTTTACAGTGAGCGATCATGGAAAACAATTATTCTAAGGGTAATTGGAATTTTTGGGTTGATCGTCGTTGCTTATTTCATCATGCTTATTCTTATAGTAATCGGACTCAGTATTTATGCTTATATCAAAGGTCCTGAAGCTGTTCAATATTTACTTCCAAAAAAATAAGAGCTCATTTTATAATTCAATAACCACAAAAGAAGTGATATTTTGTCTCTCTTTTGTGGTTATTTTTTATACAAAATTTAATCTAAAATACTTTCACGTCTTTCATTCTTAAAGTCGATCATAGTAACTTTAATTTTAAAACTTTCTTAACTTAAATTTCACGATGCTTTCCGTAAATTTGAATTATTATAAATTTAAGAACAATGCTTAATTTCGAATTTAAAAATCCAACAAAAATACTTTTCGGGAAAGGTGAAATTGCTAAAATTTCAAAAGAAATCCCTCAAGATGCAAGAATTTTAATGATCTACGGTGGCGGAAGTATCAAAAATAATGGTGTTTACGATCAGGTAAAAGAAGCTTTGAAAGATCACACTCTATATGAATTCGGCGGAGTTCCTGCCAATCCTGAATATGAAGTATTGATTAATGCTTTAAACTTCATTAAAGAAAATAATATTACCTATCTTCTGGCTGTAGGTGGCGGTTCTGTGATCGACGGAACGAAATTTCTTTCTGCAGCTGCCAATTACAATGGTGAACCTTGGGAAATCCTTACAAAACCCGTACGTACTTTTGAAGGTGAAGGAATGCCTTTCGGAAGTATTTTAACATTGCCAGCAACGGGTTCTGAAATGAATTCGGGATATGTAATTTCAAGAAGAGAAACTAATGAAAAACTATCTTCGGGTGGTCCGGGACTTTTCCCTGAATTTTCTGTGTTAGATCCTGAAGTGGTAAGAACTATTCCTAAAAACCAAGTGGTAAACGGACTTACAGATGCGTATACTCACGTTTTGGAACAGTACATGACAGCTCCTTCTTCGGCAGATCTTCAGGAGAGAATTGCTGAAAGCATTTTGATCAGCTTACAGGAAACTGCTCCCAAAGTATTGGCAGATGATTTTAATTATGATGCGGCAGGAAACTTTATGTGGTGCTGCACAATGGCTCTGAACGGACTGATTCAGAAAGGTGTGATTACCGACTGGGCAGTTCACGCAATGGGACACGAATTGACGGCTTATTTCGGAATCGATCACGCAAGAACATTGGCAATCATTGCCCCTTCTCATTACCGTTATAATTTTGAAGCTAAAAAAGGAAAATTAGCGCAATACGCGGAAAGAGTTTGGGGTATTAAAGAAGGTTCAGTGGAAGAAAAAGCAGAATTGGGAATTCAAAAATTAGAAGAATTTTTCCACAGCCTGCATATCCAGACCAAACTTTCAGAATATACTGAAGACTTCAACGGAACAGCTGAACGAGTGGAAAAAGCATTTACAGAAAGAAACTGGTTAGGTCTAGGAGAACATAAAAACCTTACGCCACAAGATGCTTATAAGATTGTGGAAATGAGTTATTAATATTCAGGTAGTAGATATTAGGACTTAGGATTTAGTTAAAAAAAATAGACTGTTATATTTTTCGAATAAATGAGAAATCATGCTGCTTTAGAGATTTTTTTAAAACCTAAATCCTAAAACCTGCTACCCAGATTATATTTTTTACAAACATTCGTTTAAAAAACCTGAATTTCATTATAGATATTTCAAATTTATTTATATTTTAGCATATTCTTAAATTTGTAAAAATGAAAAAACAACTACTTTTATTTGCCTTTTCAGCGCTAGCGCTTACTTCTTGTGAAGATGATGATACTAAAGCTTATGAACTAGACATCATGAAAGGCGACTGGAAGGTAAGCAAAATAGAGTATGTTTCAGGAAAAGACAATAAAACAGTAATTAATACAGATGTACCTACAGGATGTGAGGCTAAAAGTTTTATTACTTTCAGAACAGATTTTTATACAAAATATACTGCCTACACAGGAACCGGAGCAGATTGCCAGGTAAATGCAACCAGCGAAGGTACATATACTTATAATGAAGAAACAAAAGATTTGACATTGAAATTCAAGAATGAAGGAGATGACAAATACAGAGTTACCGTTCTTACAAGCAAAGAGCTAAGAATGATGGAATTGCAAGATAAAGACGATATGCAAGATTATGATGGAGACGGAACTCCCGATTATATCTATGTAGATTATATAAGATAACAAATAAAACTCCCGAAGCTTTCGGGAGTTTTTTATGAGAACGTATTAATTTAATATATTAACAATGAAGAAGATTCTTTCAGCATTTTTACTGCTGACTTTTGCCCTTTTCTTTTCACAGGAAAAAAAACCGATGTACTGGCAAGACATTCAGGAGTTTAAAAAATTAGATCAGGAAACGGTACCACCAAAAGATGCCATCCTTTTAATAGGAAGCTCATCTTTTACCAAATGGACAGATGTAGCCAGTTATTTTCCCGACAAGACGATTATTAACAGAGGTTTTGGAGGATCAAGATTAATTGATCTTAATTATTATGCAGATGATCTTTTAAATTATCAGCCAAAACAAATCATTATTTATTGTGGTGACAACGATTTTGCAGACAATGAAAAATTAAAAGCAAAAGTAGTAGTAGACCGTTTCAAAACATTTTATAAAAAAATCCGTACAAAATTCCCGAATATTGAAGTAGATTATATCTCTATCAAATTTTCTCCGAGCCGCGAAAAGCTTTGGCCTCAAATGAAAGAAGCAAATAAGCAAATCGCCGCCTTCATGAAAAAGCAACCAAAATCTGGATATATTGATATCACTAAAGGAATGGAAGATGCTAACGGAAATGTGAGAAAGGATCTTTTTGTGGAAGATATGCTTCATATGACTCCGGCAGGATATGAAATTTGGGCTAATGCTATGAAGCCTTATATGAAATAACAAGATTTATGAAAAGCGGGAAGTCACCTTTTTAATGCAAAAAAGAGCAGAAAGGTAAAAAAAATCGAGAATTTTTAATTTTAGCGGACTTTACACTCCCGTAAATACATCCAATAAAGTTAATATCTCTTTTTTGCGTTTACATTTAAAATAAGTTAAAAAAAAGACGTAGAGTCTGTTTAAAATTTTATTGAAATATTTAAATTTTAGACAGGCTCTTACTTATTAGATTAAACCAGATTAAATAATAGAATATGAGACGATTTGCTGAAGACCTCCCACTTTTTCAGAAAGCTGAAGAAATTGATAATACTTTAAGAACCATCACTGATCTTTTTCCGGAAGATAACGAATATCTGCAAAGCATAAAACGCCATCTTCTGGAAGATATCATGGTTATTCAGTCCAAGATTTCAGGTGCAGAAGCGGTAAAACTGTATGACATTAAGATGGAAAATGCAGCAATTATCCGAAAAGCTGCCCGCGACATTATGGTGGGGGGAAATGTTCTTGAGATGTTTGGCTTTTCTGATGCCGCATATTACAAACTCATCAGAAATCAGATCGAAGATTTCCGTCTTTTATTCATAAAATGGGTCGCTGCCTTTAATCCGAGACATTTTATTACGGATAATTGGGGATTATTTAGTCGCTCCTTAAAAAGCTGTTTTTTGACTTTGAAAATTATATTTGCCTAAAAAGATTCGGAGAACAAGTTCGAGCCAAAGAAGAATTTGTTGTTTGATTTGATTCAATCTCATCTTCAAATTGTATCCAATCCCTGCTAATAATGCATTATTAATATCTCCAGCCACTCCTTTCAGGAAGTTTAATCCTAAGGAGTGGTTTCTTTTTAAATGAGAGATACAAGGTTCTATGGCTGCTCTTGCCCGGAATCTTAATCTGGCTACTTGTTGCCCATATTTTGTTTTTTCTTTTTTTGCGGGAAGCAAAATTGCTGTTCCTTCCACTTCTTTGATTCCTTTAAATCCTCTGTCTGTAGTGGCTTTCGTAGGTCTTGTTCCGCCAACGGATTTTCTTACCCTCTCACTCTGTGCCAATGATTCTTCAAGAGTTTTACTATCGTGAGGATTGCCAGAAAATCTCTTTACCGAGCTGATGATCCCTGTTTTCCGACCTCTTACTACTGCTACTTTTGTCCCAAACTCGTATGCTTTTCCCGATTTTCCTTTCGCAATACACGCAACTTGTGGCTCGTGAAGACTGTAAATTTTATCTTTCGTGGTACGTTCTTGGGTGAGTGCTTTAAGGTAAATTTTAAAAACGTCTTCGTAGCCTTTCAAAACATCTTTAGGAAGTTTTCTTTCCAATTCCCGAAGAACTCTTTTACCAATCGTCCTGAGCTTTTTCCTCGCCATTTTTGCCTTCTTCTGTCTTCTGGGATGATGTCCAAAAAAAGCGTCCCGCAATAATTGTTTGCTCACTCTTCTGTAGCTTTGTCTTTGTACAACGCTCTCTTTTTCTGCTATTTTTCTACAATTGTCGATTACTTTTTTTGCTAATTTGGCATCGGTAGGAAAGGTAATGTTCTTCTCCTGAACCGTCGTATCTACCTGAACTTCATCTTCTGTTTTGGCTTTGGGATGGAGAGAAACGCTTTGTCCCAAAAGAAATTCCAAACCCTTATCTCCAATTCTTTTTCTGAAGTGTACAAAATTGCTCGGATCGAAAGGCTGCTCTGTCTGGAAAAAGGTTTCTCCGGTAAAATATTGCCAATACGCATTCTCAATCCATCTCTCTATTACACTTTCATCACTTTCTTTAAACATTTCCTTGAGCAAAAGCATTCCTGCTATTTTACGGATAGCAATAGAAGGTCTTCCGTTTTCTGAAAATAATTTCTCAAACTCTGACTCCATTTTATCCCAGGAAATCTCCCCAGCTAATTTTACCACCGGATGCTCCATATTAATAAGCTCCGTAAGCCTGGTCTTGAATAAATTCTGCTGTAAATCCTCTCTTATTTTGCCTAACATTTTGCCACTTTTTATATCCTAAAAATACAATTTATTGCAATTTTTTACAACGATTTTTTACGAAATATAAGTGCATAAAAACTGATAATCAAAATATTACTTGGTTTTTAAGGAATGACTATTTAATCCTCCCGGAATAGCACCGGATTATGTTCAGCGGGATGATGAACTGAATTTTCTGGATGAAGAAGAAAATGAAGAATAATACTGACCTATAGCAAAAAATCCCTCAAATTGAGGGATTTTTTTATTTCTTTTTTTTCGATTTCGAAATTGCTTTTTGTTGCGCTCTGTTGGCTCCAAACTTTTTCGGAGCTTTTCTTTTTGACGGTCCACCCCAGTTTTCTTTGGTGTTCTTTGCTTTCTTTTCGTGGAAAGCACCTCCACCATCATTCAACTTCACCTGTGCAGGATTTTTCATCACCACCTGATCTTCTTCAGAGGCAATCTTTTTAGGATTAATTTTCACTTCTTCAGGGAAATCGATGAATTTTAAATCTTTATCCATCAATACCTCAATATCAAGAACCAAAGGTTCTTCTTTTTTGGTTACAAAAGTAATCGCCTTTCCATCTTTATCTGCTCTACCCGTTCTACCGATTCTGTGGATATATTGCTCAGGAATATCAGGAGTTTCAAAGTTGATTACGTGCGTAATATTAGAAATATCCAAACCTCTCGCCATTACATCGGTTGTAATTAAACCTCTTAGTTCTTCATTTTCAAAGCTTTTCATTGCTTTTAATCTGTAGTTTTGAGATTTATTCGAGTGGATTACATCAAACTGTTCAGGAAAAAGCTCATCAATTTTGGTAAACAAAAGATCAGCATGCTTTTTATTATTATTGAAGATCAATACTTTGGACATATCCTCATTGTTCTTCAATAAATTTTCAAGTAAATTAATTTTAGTATTAAAATTTTCTACTTTATAAGCGGTTTGCTCAATCTTTTCAAGTGGAGTTCCAGATTTTGCCAAAGAAATTTCCACCGGAGCCGCGAAATATTCATCCAGCATATCATCTACCGCTTCCGTCATGGTTGCAGAGAACAAAATATTTTGTCTCTTCTCCTTCATCATTTCGAAGATGTGCGTTAATTGCGGTCTGAAACCTAAGTTCAGCATTTCATCAAACTCATCAATAATCAATTTCTGAACTTCTTTTAAAGAGATCGCATTATCAATCGCCAAATCCATCACCCTTCCTGGTGTTCCTACCAAAATATCACAGCCATCGTTAAATAACAATTTCTGTGTATTGATATTTTTTCCACCATAAATTCCGATAACTCTTGCAGTAATATTTTCAGTTAATTTCTCAACAATTTCCGTTACCTGCACTACCAATTCTCTCGTAGGAACCAATACCAAAACCGTTGGATTTCCGGTTTTATTATATTTCCACGTCTTTAAAACAGGTAAAAGATAAGCTAATGTTTTTCCGGTTCCTGTTTGTGCAATTCCCATCACATCTCTTCCTGAAAGTATCGGTTTGATACTTTTTTCCTGAATGGGTGTTGGTTCAAACAAATTAAGATCCGCTAAAACATCAAGAATTTTAACCGGAAGGTCAAAATCTGCAAAAGTGAGTTTTTCCATTTTGCAAAGATAGGTAATTAATTTTTTAAACTTTAACAGGAATTTTGAAGATGGATAATGGAAGCTTTTATGTTTGAAAATAAAATGCTTCGACAACCTTCAGCAGAGTATATTTCATATTATTTATATATACAAATTAATGTAAATCATACAATATAAAATAGCGATTAGTACTAGCGTTGTCATGCTGAGGCTAGAGTTTATCTTGAGCTTGACGAATGAAAGCATTTCAAATATTTTTAATTAATTTTCACACTTTTGCTAATAATTTTAATATCATCATCTTTCCACACACTTGACGTTATAATTACGTATCCTTTCTTCTTAGGATCTTTTTTAATCGGAAATTTATCTTCTTCCCATTGAGAACAATGCGTGGAAATTGGTGAAACTAAAGGTTCCCATGCATTCTTTTTATAGGTATACACATACAACGGATGCCAGCAGCTTGTGCACCAGCCGGGATAAAAAGCAATTTCGTCTTTGCCGTCATTATTTAAGTCTCCCACAGCGTATAAAGTTCCGCTGTTGGCAGGCGAAATTTTGAATGACGGAATACTTTTATCACTGAAATAAATCGTTGTTTCGCAAACTCCGTCGCAATCATCATTACAATCACTCACTTTTACGTAAGCAAATTCTTTTTTTCCGTCGCCATTGAAGTCTCCCGAGAGGCCATCTGATTTTTCAGACTGAGCAGATAATAAGGAAGAACAAAATGCAAATATGGATAAAATAAGTACTTTCATAAGGTTATTTTTGTAAATCTATTTCCTCGTAATTCTTAATAAAATAATTATCACCAACAAAACTGAAAAAACAAAACCAAGAACTGCCACAAGCGACATCTCTCCGATTCTCGGCCCCGTTTCTGAAACAAAAACGATGGCTGTCGCAATAATATTAGCTCCTAAAATCATCGCTAAAATCAAATTAACAATACTTGATTTTATCAATTGATTCGTTTTTTCAATATTCTTTATTTCGCTGGAAACGGTGAATTTATTTTCGTCTAATTTCTGCAGAACAGAACGGAGCTCTCTGGGAATTTCATCTACATTATCTGTAAAATTCATTACCCTGTCGACTCCCGTTTTAAAAAGATTCTGCGGACTGATCTTTCGTGCAAAGATTTTTTTAGTGAACGGACTTAAACTTTTTACCACATCCAAATCCGGATTTATATTTCGTCCAACTCCCTCTATTAAAGTAATTCCTTTAAATAAAAGATAGAAATAATCAGGCATCTGAAGTCGGTTATCCGTAAGAACATCTTTCATTTTATTAATGATCTCCTGGGCATTGATCTCTTTTAAAGACGTACTGTGAACGAAATTCAGAATATCTTCCACATCATTTTCAAACCTTCTTTCGTCCGGAATTTCATAGCTTATGGACATTTTTTTCAAATACCGAACAATTTTATGCGGATTTTTAGCTACGAAACTTACTATAAGATTTTCCAGCACATCCTTATCATTTGGCGGAATTTTTCCTACCGCACCAAAATCTATAAAAACAACCTTCCCATCTTTTTTAACTAAAATATTTCCGGCGTGAGGATCGGCATGAAAGAAACCAAAATCCATGATTTGGGTTACAAAAAGTCGTAATCCAACTTCAGAAACTTTCACAGGATCAATATTATTGGCTAAAAGAACCGATTTATCCGTTACTTTTATTCCATCAATAAATTCCATACAAAGAACATTATTGTTAGAAAATTCTTCGTATACTTTCGGAACGTACGTTTCTTTATTATTTTTAAAATTTCGTTTAAACTGAAGAATATTTTCCTTTTCATTAATTAATGAAACTTCTTCCAACAAAGATCTTTCAAAAGTAGAAATGGCCTGTTTCAGGTTCAGCTTTTCGCCTATTTCGGAATAGGAAGAAACCAGCTTTTCCAAATCCTTGATCAGCAACAAATCATCTTCAATGACTGACTGAACATCAGGTTTTTTTAATTTCAGAATCACTTCGCTTCCATCAAGCAAAGTTCCTTTATAAACCTGAGCGATAGAAGCAGTTGCCAAAGGTTTTGCCTGAATTTCTGCAAAATGTTCTTTCACCGAAATGTTTAATTCATTTTCGAGAATTTCTTCTACATTCATATCAACGGTTTCTACCTTATCCTGAAGTTTTTGTAACTCCTGAATAAGCTCTGCAGGAAGTAAATCTTCCCTGTTGCTAAATGTCTGACCGAGCTTTACAAAAGTAGGTCCGAGTTCTTCCAAAACCAATCTGATGCGTTCATAAACCGTTCCTTTAGAAACAATTTCATCAGAATTTTCGGAAACCATCTGTTCCTGCTTATTTCCGCCGTTCATTCTCGCCAGCATATCTTTAAAACCATATTTGCTCAATACGGAAATCAATCTGGCAGACCTTTTCAGCTTTCTTTGTTGCTTATCAAACATACTCTATAAATGTGAATGCAAATTACTCCAAAAATTATTCCTTTTGAAGATTTTAATTTTATATTTTGAAAAGCTATATTTTCGATATTTTTTCCGTTTAATTTGTCATTCCGTAGGAATCTAAACATAATATTTAACACTTTAATAGAAATATTAGAACTTACATTCCTACGGCATGACAAAAGTGGAAGATTCTTTACCAATATTTAAATTTATAACCGAAATCCTAGCCCCTATTGCAGTGAAAATCCCGCAGTGAAGCGGCGGAACGAAGTGGAGCCGCGTAATGAGGAATTGTAACGAAAAGCGGGAAATAGCTTCAAAAAATTAGGAAAAATCTAAAAACGAAATTTAATTCAAATTTTCGTGAAAAACAATTACCTTTAACCAACAAATTAACTAAACCATGAAAAACTCAAACAAAAAATCAATTTCAAGAGAAGATCTTAAAAAAATAACAGGAAGTGTAATCGTGCCTAACTGTTCTAACTTTTGTTGCCCTGATGACGGCAAACCAACCTGTCCGGGAATTTATTGTCTGGATGTTCTTTGTCCGCAAGTTTAATTCAAACTGAAATAAAATAAAAAAACCGGAATACAAGTTGATTCCGGTTTTTGTTTTATCTGAGATAGGTTTCGTAAAGGTCCTTTCTTCGGTCTTTCATTACCTGAACCGAGCCATTGTAATGAAGATCTTTCAGTAAATTCAAATCGACATCTACAATAAGTGTCATTTCCGTATTTGGAGTGGCCTCCCCTTTCACTGCATTGGATGGAAACGCAAAATCTGATGGAGTGAAAACCGCAGCCTGACCAAACTGGATATCCATATTATTAACTCCCGGAAGATTTCCTACACAACCGGCAATCGCAACATAACATTCGTTTTCAATAGCTCTTGCAGCGGCGCAATGGCGAACCCTCATATAAGCATTTTGAGTATCCGTTAAATAAGGAACGAATAAAATTTTCATGCCCTGATCGGCTAAAATCCTTGGCAGTTCAGGGAATTCGACATCGTAACAGATCACCAATCCGATTTTTCCGCAATCGGTATCAAAAACTCTGATCTCGTTTCCGCCTTTCATTCCGTAGTATTTTCTTTCATTTGGAGTGATGTGAATTTTTCGGTATTCATCAATCCTACCGTCACGATGAAGAAGATAACTTACATTATACAGTTCGTTATTTTCAAAAACAGGCATACTTCCGGAAATAATATTGACGTTATAACTGATCGCCAGACTTGAAATCTTATCTTTGATTTCTTCTGTTAGTTTAGCGAGTTCAATCATACTATCGCGTTCAGAAAGCTTGTTGAAAGGCGCTAATAATGGCGTATTGAACAATTCCGGGAACAGAACAAAATCAGATTTATAATCTCCCATTACGTTCACGAAAAATTCTACCTGCTCATAAAAAGCATGAATATCTTTAAAATGCCTCATCTGCCACTGCACCAATCCCAAGCGGATAATGCTGTCCTGCATCGTGTTTGGTTTTTTGCTGTAATAGATGTTATTCCATTGAAGAAGCACGGCATTTTCTTTGGAAGATTCATCCTCAGGCAGATATTTTTTCATAACCCTAATCGGCAGAAAATTATTGGAAAGCTGAAAAGACAGCACAGGATCATAGATTTCCTTATCTCTCACCCTTCTGATATACTCTCTTGGAGAGAGTTCATCGCTATGTTTATGGTAGTTGGGAATTCTTCCGCCTAAGACAATAGATTTTAAATTTAACAATTCACAAAGTTCTTTTCTGGCATCATACAACCTTCTTCCCAAACGAAGTTCGCGGAATTCGGGATCTACAAAAACCTCGATTCCGTAAAGAACGTTTCCTGTGTCTGAATGCGTGTTGAAAGTATAATTCCCCGTGATATCGCTGTAGGTATGATCATCACCAAATTCTTCATAATTCACGATAATGGAAAGGGCTACAGCCGCCAATTTACCGTCAACCGTGATACAAATTTGCCCTTTCGGGAACATTTTGGTGAGTTTTTCTATGCTTCTTTTTGACCATATCGACTCCGACATTTGAGGATAAGCGCGTTTCATTGTGATTACCAATTCATCATAATCCTGAACGGAGAGCGGTCTTGTTTCTATTTGCATTTGATGTATTTTTACTTAAATTTAGTGAAAATTTGTTTTAATAGACAATTACTATACAAAACATTAACCAAAATATCATTTAGAAATGGCAATACTATTTCTGAATCAAAGTGAATGTACTGTTTGTAAAAAAACTTTAAACGAAGGACAAAAGTTTGTTTTATTTCCTGCCTTTACTTCAGATGAAAATAATAAGTTTTATATATTTAATGATGAGGCAGTTCATCGTTCTTGCTTGGAAAGAACCGAATTAGGAAAAGAAGCATTACTATTTTTGGAAGAAATTCATCAATCTAAGAATAATAAATGAGAGTTTAGATTCCTACGGAATGACAAACGTTGCAAATATTTTTCAAATATTGAACTACGACAAAAACCATAGCCCTGATTGAAGCGACATCCTTTTTGGTTGCGGTTGGAGCGAAGCGGAAACCGTAACCAAAAAGATACAGCGGAAAGCAGGAAACAGCTTCAAAAAAATTAATTTACAAACAAAAAAATCCCGCCCAAAGGCAGGATTTATATGTAAAATTCAAGTCAAAAATTATTCCCACTCGATGGTTGCAGGTGGTTTGCTTGAAATATCATAAGCTACTCTGTTGATTCCTCTTACTTCGTTGATAATTCTGCTTGAAACAGTATCTAAGAACTCGTAAGGAAGTCTGCTCCACGTTGCCGTCATAAAGTCGATGGTATTTGCAGAACGAACTACAGCAGTGTATTCATACGTTCTTTCATCACCCATAACTCCAACAGATTTTACCGGAAGAAGTACCACGAAAGCCTGAGAAACTTTCTCATACAAATCGTTTTTATACAATTCTTCTATGAAAATATCATCAGCTTCTTGTAAAATTCTTACTTTTTCTTCGTCAACAGCACCTAAAATTCTGATTCCCAAACCAGGACCAGGGAAAGGATGTCTGTGAACCAAATGATGAGGAATTCCCAATTCTTCACCCACTTTTCTTACTTCATCCTTGAATAATTCTCTCAAAGGCTCCAGCAATTCAAACTCCATATCTTCAGGAAGTCCACCAACATTGTGGTGAGACTTGATAACCGCCGAAGGACCATTTACCGACTGACTTTCAATCACATCTGGATAAATTGTTCCTTGAGCTAAGAATTTAGCACCTTCAATTTTATGAGATTCTTCATCAAAAACATGAATAAATTCGTTTCCGATGATTTTTCTTTTCGCTTCTGGATCATCAACTCCGGCAAGCTTTGAAAGGAATCTTTCTTTAGCATCTACCAATTTGATATTCATGTGGAAATGCTCACCATAGTTATCCATTACTTTTTTGCCTTCGTCTTTTCTCAATAATCCTGTATCTACGAAGATACAAGTCAATTGATCACCGATTGCTTTATGGATCAAAACTGCTGCAACAGAAGAATCTACACCTCCTGAAAGTCCAAGGATCACTTTCTGATCACCTACTCTTTCACGAATTTCTTCTACTGTTTTATCGATATAATTGGTCAGTTTCCAGTTTTTCTCTGCATCACAGATTGCAAAAACGAAATTTTCTAACATTTTCCCTCCTTCCTCAGTGTGAGAAACTTCCGGGTGGAACTGTACACAGAAAATTTTCTTCTCTTCATTTGAAATTGAAGCAATAACACCGGATTTTGCATTTAATTCAAAACCTGCAGGTAAATCTCCAACTTCATCAAAGTGGCTCATCCAAACAACAGAATTGTTGGTAACCCCTTTCAATAAAGAAGATTCTTTTACGATTTCCAAATGTGCTTTTCCGTATTCACCTTTTACTCCTTTATGAACTTTTCCGCCTAAAAGGTGTGCCGTTAACTGCATTCCGTAGCAAATTCCTAAAACAGGAATTCCCTGCTCATAAAGTTCTTTCTGAACTAAATGCGCATTTTCTGCGTTTACAGAACTTGGTCCTCCGGAAAGGATAATCCCTCTCGGCTGTTTTTCTAAAATAGTTTCTAATGGTGTATTGAAAGGCAAAATTTCAGAATATACACCCATCTCACGGATTCTTCTTCCGATAAGCTGGTTGTACTGTGATCCGAAATCTAATATGATAATACCGTTATTCATTTTTATAATTAATTTGTTTTGAATGACATCAGATTCTAGATATCAGACATCAGACTTTTAGCCTCATATCTGAAATCTTATATCTGAAATCTAAATTTCAACTTCTTTACAAAAAAAGACCTGGATTGCTCCAAATCTTTTTTCATGATTTTATTTTAAAACTTTCCGATGTCGTCTCTGTAGAAACCATAATCGAAATGTACATGACTTGCGTCTTCGTAAACTTTCTTGCGGGCATCGTCATACGTTGCTCCCGTAGCTACGATGTTTAGAACTCTACCACCGTTGGAAACCACTTTGTCTGCCTGTCTGATTGCTCCTGCATAGAAAAGGCTACTGTGCTGAACTTTATCTTCACCAGTGATCTCAAAACCAGTTTCGATGTTTCTTGGATATCCTCCTGAACACATTACCAGACAAACTGCTTTTTCGTCTTTAAACTTCAATTCGATCTCTTTTCCATCCATACAGTCCTGAATAACGTCAAGAAGATTATTCTCCATTAACGCCATTAGTACCTGAGTTTCAGGATCTCCGAATCTCATGTTATATTCAAGAAGGTAAGTTCCTTTTTTAGTAATCATTAATCCGAAGAAAATAATTCCTTTAAAGCTGAAACCTTCTGCTTTAAGACCTTTTAAAGTAGTTTCAAGAATATTTTTTTCAAAATCAGCATAATGTTCAGCAGTAAATTCAGGACTTGGTGCTACCGTACCCATACCACCTGTGTTGGGACCAGTATCTCCGTTTCCAGCTTTTTTATAATCCTTAGCTGCAATACATGGGAATAATTTTTCACCGTTTGAGAAAGCAATAATTGAAGCTTCAAAACCTTCTAAATATTCCTCTACTACGATACGGATTCCTGCATCACCAAAGATTCTTCTGATCATAAAATCGTGAACCGTCGCTTCTGCCTCTTCTAATGTTTCGCAAATAACCACCCCTTTTCCACCAGCAAGTCCGCTAGCTTTAATCACTAAAGGATATTCCTGAGTCTGGATGTATTCTTTTGCATCATTATAAGCATCAAAAACTACTGCTTTTGCCGTTTTGATATCATAGGTCTGCATAAACTTTTTAGAGAAAGCCTTACTTCCTTCTAAGCTTGCTACTTTTTGATTAGGACCAAAAACTTTAAGATCATGCTTTTTAAATTCATCCTTCAAACCAGCCACAAGCGGTGCTTCCGGACCTACGATCGTAAGATCTACTTTTTCTTTAATAGCAAAATCTCTAAGTTCTTTAATCTCTGATAAATGAACATTTTTTCCAATAACATCGGTAGTCGCATTTCCGTTAGCAAAGAACATCTTAGAAATTCTTGGGTCATTCTGTAGTTTTGATGCTAAAGCAGATTCTCTTCCACCTTCACCTATGATTAATATTCTCATACTTTATTTAATTACTCGTCTATAATATTACAAATATATAATTTTGGATGGTATAAATACAATCACAATATATAATTTAATTCTATTTTAATTAATGGAAAAAATGTCTAACGCCAGTGAACATCATCGGAATGCCATGCTCATTTGCCGCCTCGATGCTGTCCTGGTCTTTTACACTTCCTCCAGGCTGAATAATCGCTGTGATACCTTCCTGAGCGCAGAAATCTACCACATCTCGGAAAGGGAAAAATGCGTCAGAAGCCAATACTAAATCTCCTGTAAATTTTTCTTTTGCTCTTTCGATCGCCTGTTGAGTTGCCCAGATTCTGTTCACCTGTCCACCTCCGATTCCGAAAGCCTGAATTCCGTTAGAAACTACAATTGCATTAGATTTTACATATTTTACTACTCTTTGAGAGAATAATAATGCTTTTTTCTGCTCTTCTGTAGGCTGAGTTTCAGTTACTACTTTGATATCATCCGAGAAGATACTGTCGTTGTCCTGAACTAATATTCCGCCATCAACCTTCACCCAAGTCTGTTTATCAGAAACAGGGTTTACGATTTTTATAATTCTTAAATTCTTTTTCTTTCTTAAAATTTCTAAAGCTTCCACATCAAATTCAGGAGCCATTACAATTTCAAGGAATGTTTTGTTTAATTCTTCCGCTGTTGCCGCGTCGATTTTGTAGTTCATTGCAACAATTCCACCAAAGATAGAAACAGGATCACACTCGAAAGTTTTTGCATAAGTCTCCAAAGCAGAAGTTCCGATTGCAACTCCACAAGGGGTAGAGTGTTTTACCGCACAACAAGCCATTTCTTCCTTGAATTCAGTAACCACTTTCCAGCAAAGATCCATATCACGAAGATTATTGAAAGACAATTCCTTACCTCCCAATTGTTCGAAATCTTTCATCGCTCCGTTTTCGAAAGTTGAAGCGTAATAAGCTGCTGTCTGATGAGGGTTTTCACCATATCTAAGATCCGCTACTTTTTTGTAAGAAGCACTTAAATATGTAGGATATTCTTCATCTAAAAGCATTCTTGAAATCGCTGCATCATAAGCAGAAGTCAGGTTGAATACTTTTCCTGCTAACTTTTTACGAGTTTCAATATATGTATCTCCGTTTTGCTCCATTTCGATTTTTACGGTTGAATAATCTTCAACATCCGTAATTACCGTTACAGAATCAAAGTTTTTGGCAGCAGAACGAAGCATTGAAGGTCCTCCGATATCGATGAATTCTACCTTTTCGTGAAGAGAAATGTCTTTGTTTACATTTTCGAAGAAAGGGTAAAGATTTACGATCACCATGTCAATCAGGTCAATTCCGTGCTCCTGAACTGTTTTCATGTGCTCTTCGTTTGAACGAACCGCCAACAATCCACCATGAACTTTCGGGTGTAATGTTTTCACTCTTCCGTCCAACATCTCAGGGAAATTGGTAACCTCATCAATCTGAATTGGATTTAAACCAGCGTCTTTCAAATGTTTGAACGTCCCTCCTGTAGAAATCAATTCATAATTTTGGGCTTCCAAAAACTGTGCGAATTCGATCAATCCGCTCTTGTCAGAAACACTGATTAAAACTCTTTTTTTGCTCATTTTACTTTCGATTTTTTCCATAGGATTTTATCCTATGCTTGTTCAAATCGTCCCTTCGGGACTTCTTACTTTCAATTTTTACTTTTTACAGCTATTTCAAACTGTCATACAGGTTCTTTCACCTCCTGTATTATTTACTTTTACTTAGATTCTTCTTTATCTAATCTTTTGCTGAATATTTTCCGGCCGTAAAGGCGTGTGATTCAGTAAAGATTGAGCGTCTTTAACCACCCCGTCAAAAATTCAAAGAATTTTTGACACCCCTCCGAGGAAGGGGAATTTTCTGTATTGTTAATAATTAGTGTTTAATTATTATTCAATACTTTATCAATTGCGATTGGAAAAATTTCATATTCAATTAAATGAACTTTTTCTGCAACCGTTTCTGGAGTATCGTTTTCTGTGACTTCGAATGATTTCTGAAGAATAGCTTCTCCTTCGTCAATTCCCGGAGTTACAAAATGAACGGTTGCCCCGCTTTCCTTTTCTTTTGCTTCAATCACCGCGTTATGAACGTGATGTCCCCACATTCCTTTCCCTCCGAATTTCGGAAGCAATGCCGGATGAATATTGATAATTTTTCCCACCCAATTCTCACAAAACTCAGGTTTTAGAATGGATAAGAATCCTGCCAATACGATTAAGTCTGTATTTTCAGGAATGACTTTACTCAATTCGCTGCTGAAGTTTTTTCCTCTCGGAATCAGAACGTTTTCTATGTTATGATTTTTAGCTCTTTCCAGTCCGTAGCATTCTCTATCGGCAATCACTAAAGATACTTTTGCATTGCGGATTTCTCCACTATCAATGGTATCAATGATTCTCTGAAGATTGGTTCCCGAACCTGAAACTAAAATGACAATATTTTTCATAAATTAATGTAACAATGTATCAGTTTATCAATGTAGCAATGCCTAAAACTGGTACACTTTTACATTGTTATATTGGTACATTAAAATGATAAATTAATTTTCTCGTTTTCTTCAGTAATCTCTCCGATTTCGTATGCATCATCAAGAAGACTTAGAACTTTTTCAGCTTTTTCAGCATCTACCACGATGATCATCCCAACTCCCATATTGAATGTTCCGAACATTTCTTCACGAGCTACGCCCCCTCTTTTTTCAAGCTCCAGCATAATGCTTGGAATCTGAATTTTTGAAGCATCGATAGAAGCACACAATCCGTCACCGATAATTCTCGGGATGTTTTCGTATAAACCACCACCCGTGATGTGAGCAATACCTGCCACTTCAACATCAGCAATAACTTTGTGAATATCTTTATAATATAATCTTGTAGGAACCAAAAGGGTCTCGTACAAAGGTTTCCCTTCAAATTCTTCGTTGAAATCAGGGAACACTTTTCTTACCAAAGAGAATCCGTTTGAATGGAAACCTGAACTTGGAAGAGCAATGATTTTATCACCTGTTTTGATTTTAGATCCGTCAATAATCTGGTCTTTCTCCACGATTCCTACGCAGAATCCTGCAACATCATAATCTCCAGGCTGATACATTCCCGGCATTTCAGCAGTTTCACCACCAATTAATGCACAGTTGTTATCTTTACAAGCTTCTACCATTCCTAAAACGATTTCAGCAGCGATTTCTGAATCCAGTTTTCCGCACGCTAAATAATCAAGGAAAAATAGCGGTTTTGCACCGTGACAAAGGATATCATTGGCACACATGGCAAAACAGTCTACCCCGATAGAATCGTATTTTTTGGAGTCTAAAGCTACTTTAAGCTTCGTTCCGACCCCATCAGTTCCTGAAACCAATACAGGATTTTTGTAGCCTCCGATTTCGTAGAAAGCTCCAAAACTTCCCAAATGATTCAATACATTGGAATTGTGAGTTTCGCCCACCGCTTTTTTAATTTTATCAACGGTTTTGTATCCCTCCTCTTTGTCTACTCCTGCAGATTTGTACGTGTTGCTCATAGTATTTAATGTAACAGTGTATCAGTTTAACAATCCAGCAATAATTTGATTATTTAAATAACTAAAACACTTTTTATTTTTAATTTAAATTATTGCCATTTCCATTGAGGAAATTCATTATAATTAATTGAATATTTATTTTTTATTGTATCTAAAATTTCTCTAAATTCTTTTAAATCACTCATTTTATTTTTAGGTAAAATAATTGATTGTGAAGATTTTAATTTAAGATAAAAAGCTAGCGGAATTTCATTAATTTCTTTCAATTCAGCCAAACTAATTCTTGATTCTGAATTTTCATTCTTCATCAAAATTTCATCCATTGTTATGATGACTTCAGTATCTTTATCAAAATTATATACGTAATTTTCTTTAATATACTTTTTATAATAATTAAAATACCATCTTTTATCCCAAATTGGATAAACAAATATCCATAAAATACCTATAAAGATATAAATAAGAGTAAAAGTTTCCGTAAAGTCAAATCTTGGTACGATTCCTAAAACAACAAAAAAAATTGCTGGAATAAACCGATTTCTCTTCCTTTTCTTAATAATACTTTTAGTTTGTGATGCATTAAACAACTGGTAATTCAAATAATCATCAAGATTTAAATTATAGTTAAATTTCATACTCATAAGCTAAATAAAAAAGCCGACAATCTTAGTAGATTATCGGCCGTTATTTTATCTGAGAATTTCAGAGCCCACAATATTCCCTTTCTTGGAGGAATATTCTTTAAAAGTGGTCTGAATTTTCATTACTTTTTCTTTTTGCAAAGATATTAATTTTATATTAATTTTCAAATCTATTTTTCAAGGATAGATTCAATAGCCGAAATTTTCTGAATTTTCTCTTTTAACTCACTGTCTTTCTCTTCGTTAGAAATCTTATTCGCTTCTTTATCAAAATTATCATTAAAGAAAGGAAGCGTGAACGTATCTACAACATTTCCTCCGTGTAATGGAAAACGTTTTGCTGCCGCCTCTAAAACACCTAAACCACCTCTTCCACCAGGAGCTGTAGCCATTAGCAACATTGGAACTTCATTCCAAACCGCTCTGTTTTTAATTCTTGAAGTCCAGTCGAACACATTTTTGAATGCTGTTGAGTATGTTCCGTTATGCTCAGACAAAGAAACCAAAAGTAAATCCGCAGCATCTATTTTTGCAGCAAAATCTACCGCCTGTTGTGGAACTCCGCTTTCTACTTCTCTTTGGTGTTTGTAGATTGGCATTTCAAAATCGTTCATATCTACAATTTCCACTTCTGCATTTCCAACTAATGAAGTTGCGTAAGAAACTAATAATTTATTGATTGACGTCTCGGAATTACTTCCAGCTATTGCTAAAATTTTCATTATATTTTTATCTGTTTTAAAGTAAAGTTATTTTTTTATTGTGACGCAAAGGTCGTGTTTTAAAACCACCCCGTCAAAAATTCTTTGAATTTTCGCCACCCCTCCAAAGGAGGGGAATTTTTACTATGCGAAAATATCTTGTTTTAATTATTTTAAATATGATGGTAATTCCATTGGAACTTCCATTAATAGGATTTCTGTGTCTTCTTCGGCTTCGATGTTGAAACTTTGAGTATCCCAGATTCCTAAACCGTCTCTTTCGTTCAGAATTCTGTCGCCTACTTTTGCACTTCCTTTCAATACAAAAGCATAAACGCCGTTTCCTTTTTTATTTAACATATAATTTTTGCCGTTTCCTTTTGTGAAATTAGCTAAATTAAACCATGCATCCTGATGAATCCAAACTCCGTCATCATTTTTATTCGGTGATAAAATCTGTTGAAAACCATTGATTTTTTCGCCTTCTTTAATACTTTTTTGATCATATCTTGGTTCAACATCCTCTTCTCTGGGGAAAACCCAAATCTGAAGAAATTTTACCGCTTCATCTTTATTTTTGTTGTATTCGCTGTGCTGAACTCCTGTTCCGGCACTCATCACCTGAATTTCTCCTTTTTTGATCACTGCTGTTGTTCCCATCGAATCTTTATGTTCCAAATCGCCTTCCAAAGGGATCGAAATGATTTCCATGTTTCTGTGCGGATGCGTTCCGAAGCCCATTCCTTCTGAAACGGTGTCATCATTTAACACTCTCAAAACTCCGAAATGTGTTCTGTCGTTGTTTTGATAATTGGCAAAACTGAATGTATGATAAGAATTTAACCAACCATGATTGGCGTGGCCTCTTGAATCTGCTTTATGATATACTGTCTTCATATTGTGATTATTTAGTCGCTCCTTAAAAAGCTGTTTTTTGACTTTGAAAATTATATTTGCCTAAAAAGATTCGGAGAACAAGTTCGAGCCAAAGAAGAATTTGTTGTTTGATTTGATTCAATCTCATCTTCAAATTGTATCCAATCCCTGCTAATAATGCATTATTAATATCTCCAGCCACTCCTTTCAGGAAGTTTAATCCTAAGGAGTGGTTTCTTTTTAAATGAGAGATACAAGGTTCTATGGCTGCTCTTGCCCGGAATCTTAATCTGGCTACTTGTTGCCCATATTTTGTTTTTTCTTTTTTTGCGGGAAGCAAAATTGCTGTTCCTTCCACTTCTTTGATTCCTTTAAATCCTCTGTCTGTAGTGGCTTTCGTAGGTCTTGTTCCGCCAACGGATTTTCTTACCCTCTCACTCTGTGCCAATGATTCTTCAAGAGTTTTACTATCGTGAGGATTGCCAGAAAATCTCTTTACCGAGCTGATGATCCCTGTTTTCCGACCTCTTACTACTGCTACTTTTGTCCCAAACTCGTATGCTTTTCCCGATTTTCCTTTCGCAATACACGCAACTTGTGGCTCGTGAAGACTGTAAATTTTATCTTTCGTGGTACGTTCTTGGGTGAGTGCTTTAAGGTAAATTTTAAAAACGTCTTCGTAGCCTTTCAAAACATCTTTAGGAAGTTTTCTTTCCAATTCCCGAAGAACTCTTTTACCAATCGTCCTGAGCTTTTTCCTCGCCATTTTTGCCTTCTTCTGTCTTCTGGGATGATGTCCAAAAAAAGCGTCCCGCAATAATTGTTTGCTCACTCTTCTGTAGCTTTGTCTTTGTACAACGCTCTCTTTTTCTGCTATTTTTCTACAATTGTCGATTACTTTTTTTGCTAATTTGGCATCGGTAGGAAAGGTAATGTTCTTCTCCTGAACCGTCGTATCTACCTGAACTTCATCTTCTGTTTTGGCTTTGGGATGGAGAGAAACGCTTTGTCCCAAAAGAAATTCCAAACCCTTATCTCCAATTCTTTTTCTGAAGTGTACAAAATTGCTCGGATCGAAAGGCTGCTCTGTCTGGAAAAAGGTTTCTCCGGTAAAATATTGCCAATACGCATTCTCAATCCATCTCTCTATTACACTTTCATCACTTTCTTTAAACATTTCCTTGAGCAAAAGCATTCCTGCTATTTTACGGATAGCAATAGAAGGTCTTCCGTTTTCTGAAAATAATTTCTCAAACTCTGACTCCATTTTATCCCAGGAAATCTCCCCAGCTAATTTTACCACCGGATGCTCCATATTAATAAGCTCCGTAAGCCTGGTCTTGAATAAATTCTGCTGTAAATCCTCTCTTATTTTGCCTAACATTTTGCCACTTTTTATATCCTAAAAATACAATTTATTGCAATTTTTTACAACGATTTTTTACGAAATATAAGTGCATAAAAACTGATAATCAAAATATTACTTGGTTTTTAAGGAATGACTATTTATGGTACAAATGTACGGCGTGCAAATCGGGAAAATGTTGATGTAAGGTAAGAAAGGGTTTTTAGGTTGGAAGCAGGATGATGGAGGTTGGAAGTTCTGTTGGTTATACAGTACAGCATTCGACTTTATTGGCATAATTTTCCAATAATCAAGGTATGTTTATAGATGGATTACTGTTGTATGATGTAGTGTAAGTTCTTGTTTTTATATTGAACTTATAAGTCTAATGTTAATTATGTTTCAATAAAAGATTCAACCTTATTTAATCAAAATAGCATCCAGTCATTAATATCCTTTTTTTTGAATCATCAATTTAAATAAGTGATCATTCCTTCTCCATTTCTCACTGCTTCAGTGTACATTTTTTGAATGGCCAAAAAATTATCCGCCAGATAATCAAAAGCATCGTCGCCTTCTGCCCAGATTTCGGGATAAATTCCTAATTCAGTCATTTTTTCAGGATTGAATTTCGCTTTAAGATCAGTAATTGTAATTTCAGCAATCTGATTATTCAAATCAACAACCTCTTCCGGTGTTAAATAATGAGCCGGGCCATATCCCAAATCCTGATTTTCATCAATCAGCTGCCCGCTGAACAACACTTTTGTCAGTGGATGATCCATTGCAGAAATACCATTTCCCGTCAATAAAAACAAAATTCCTTCCCAGGCCTTATCAATATCATCAGGGTTCAGATAATCAGGCTCTTCATTCTCATCGTACAATCTGGCCTCCAATAAAGAACTGTCATTTAGATATTCTTCAAGTTCCGTTTTAGTTACCCGAAGTAAATTTCCTATCATGCTCATAAATAAAGTGTATTTTGGTTATTTTGATGCTTAACTTTTAAATAAAAATTTGTTTAAACTTTTTTACCACAAAAGAAACAAAAGATTTTAACACTTTAGTTATTTTAAGTTTAACACCTAAATAAAAAAAAGATCACATAAGTTAAAAAATCAAAGATTTTTTCTTTTTGCAGACTTTTGAAATACTTTAAATAAATCCAATAAGATCTTTTGCTTCTTTTGCGGTTAAATTTAAAATTAGTTTAAACAAACTTAAAAATATAAAAACGAACCGAAGTCCGTTTTATCATTATTAAAATTTTATTTTAAAAATGTACCTGTTGAATTTCTTCTTCAATTTCTTTTGGCGTTTCATCTTCTGATTTAATGAAAAACAAGGTTAAAACTGCTCCCAACAACATACAAACGCCGCCAACGATAACATAATCAATGGCTTGCTTTCCGAAAACACCACTTACAATCGGACCTCCGAAAATCCCATTAATAATTTGCGGAATAACAATAAAAAAGTTGAAAATCCCCATGTAAACGCCCATTTTCTTTTGTGGAATCACCTCAATTAACATCGCATATGGCATGGCTAAAATACTCGCCCAAGCAAATCCTAAACCGACCATTGAGATCCAAAGAAGATTAACATCTTTGATGAAATACATTAAAATTAAACCTACTCCGCCAAAAGCTAAGGCTAATGCGTGGGTTTGTTTCTTGCCAATCCATTTTGCAATTGGAGTTAATAAAAACGCGAACGGAATCGCCCAAAGGTTGTACATTCCGAATAATTTTCCTGTTAAATCTCCGGCATCGTTGAATGCTTTAGAATGCGTATCATCAGGCGAAAGTCCGAAATGATGGGTCGCCAATGCACTTGTTGTAAAAACCCACATCGTAAACAGAGCAAACCAAGAGAAGAACTGAACAATTCCCAGTCTTTTCATCTGCGAAGGAATATTTGAGAAATCTTTGAAAATATCTGTAAATTTTGAAGGCTCTTCAATCACTTCCTTGCCACCGTCAAACTCAGCAAATTCCTGCGGCGAATATTCTTTGGTGGTAATAATAGTATATAAAATTGTTAGTATCAAAAATCCTGCACCTACATAAAAGGAATAAATTACGTTATTCGCTACAAATCCTGCCTCTGCGACATTTGACACGCCTAATTTTGTAAGCCAGTCGGGTAAGTAAGACCCAATCACAGCGCCAATTCCAATTAAAATTGTCTGAACAGAAAACCCTACCGTTCCCTGATGTTTTGGCAACATATCTCCTACCAACGCTCGGAAAGGTTCCATCGCCACGTTGATGGAAGCATCCATCATTGCTAAGAAAATAACAGCCAATAACAAAACATTTGCCGCCATCATTTGCGTTGCTGATGCTGCATTTGGAAGCATGACCAAGCCGATTGCACAAAGAATCGCTCCAATTAAAAAGTAAGGCTTTCTTCTTCCCAAAGGACTCCAGGTATTGTCTCCCATGTGCCCGATAATCGGCTGTACAATTAATCCTGTAACCGGTGCAACCAGCCAAAACCAGGACAATTCATGAACATCTGCCCCAAAGTTGGCCAAAATTCTACTTGCATTTCCGTTTTGTAAGCCAAAGGCCATCTGAATTCCCAAAAATCCCATGCTCATATTGATGATTTGGAGCATGGATAAATTCGGTTTTATTTTTTTTGCCATCGACTTATTTCGTTTTTAACTGTTGAATTAAAACATCCTCAATCGGTGCTTTTTCTGCCACTATTTTATCGACAATCTCGTTTGGAACTGTCACAGAAAGTACATACTGCTTCACTTTCCACTGTCCGTTGATTTTTTCGACCACTCCTGAACCACGGCAGATTTTCATTTGAGTATTCAGCAATTCGTCAAACCAAGCCAGTTTTCCATCTTTGCTGAAATAAATATTTCTTTTCAAGGAAGTGAAATTCCAGGTTGTCTTTTTGTCGAAATAGGGTTTTGCCCACACCATGAATGCTTTTTTATCCCAGACTTCGGTGGCGTCGGTTCCTATAAATGTCGATTCGGCGGCAAAATAATTGAAATAGGTTATGAAATCAGCTTTTGCAGCGGCTAGGTTAAAGTCATCGAGCATAATCCCGATTTCTTTTTTGTCTTTATCAAATTTTGACTGAGCTGAAAGGGTTGTAAAACTCAATACAAACAGGATGAATGTGAAGAATATTGTTATTTTTTTCATGTTTAATATATATATTTTCTAAATATTTTTTTCAATAAACCTCACAGGTTTTTAAAACCTGTGAGGTTTGAGATTATTTTCTGTTTTTTTAACCCTATTTTTGACGAAGGTTACAAAGTTTTTCTTATAACTACTAACTGCTTCTAAGTTTGCAAAGGCATTTCACTTAACTAAGATCAAAAGGATTTTAATTGTGAGATTTCTGCTATTATTAGTGCTATTCGTATTTAATTCAATTCAATAACCATCGAAGTTTTCGCAGGTATTGTTAAGTTGTTTTGTAATGAAACTTCTTTGTCGGAAAGGATGTCTTTCCCTTTTGTAAATCCGTTTAAAGATTCTGCAAAATGTTTCAGATCCAAAGCTTCGTCTTTTTCATTGTTATTCAAAACGACCATGACACTTTCTTTTTCGTTATATCTAAAATACACAAAAACATTATTCTGAGGAACGAAATTTTTAGTTTTTCCGGTGTGGATCACTTCTTTTCCTTTTCTCCAGTTCAGTAATTTCTGTGTAAACTGGTAAAATCCCTTCTGATCAGGTGTTTGATTTGATGGATGGAAAGCATTCACCTTATCCGATTTCCAGCCACCCGGAAAATCTCTCCGGATATCGGCATCACCGCCCTTGTTTTTGTCGCCACGCATTCCAACTTCGGAGCCATAATAAATCTGCGGAATTCCACGAACGGTTGAAATTAAAGTCAATCCTAATTTATATGCTTTCGGATCATCATTAAAAATCTCATTCCATCTTTCGGTATCGTGATTTTCGAAGAACACCATTACATTATTGATATCCGGATACAGGAAATCACTCGACAAACTGTTGTAAATACGGTTCATTCCGCTTTCCCAGCCTTCTTTTTCCTTCAACGCTTTCGGCAAATCTCCGTACAGCATAAAATCCATCACAGATGGAAGATTAGAATTATAATTCGCTGCCTCTCCCGTTTTAGAATCCTTTTGCCACGCAGAAATATGACCAGCCGTATTCAGCCAGGTTTCTCCGACAATATTGAATTTCGGATATTCATCGGTAATCGCTTTTGCCCATTTCGCCATTGCTTCCTTATCATTGTAAGGATAGGTATCTACACGAAAACCACCTAATTCAGCGTATTCTATCCACCAAATTGCATTTTGCGTTAAATATTTTAAAACCAAAGGATTTTTCTGATTAATATCCGGCATTGTAGTATCAAACCAGCCGTCTAACGCCAGCTTTTTATCAACTTCAGAAGCGTTTGTATCAAACTGAGTTGTCGTTTTGTAATTTGAACGTTTGAAACCATTTTCGCCATCATTGAACCAGTGGATCCAATCTTTGGTAGGTAAATCTTTGATCATCCAATGCGAAATTCCCCAATGATTGGTGACATAATCCATCACCAGCATCATTTTCCTTTTGTTTAATTTTTGGGAAAGTTCTTTGTATTCTTCATTGGTTCCGTAGCGACCGTCGATTTTGTATAAATCAGTCTGTGCGTAGCCGTGATACGAATATACTTTTTCGTTGTCTTCATTCACAGGAGTTAGCCAAACCGCCGTGGCACCCAGATTTTGAATATAATCTAAATTATTGATGATTCCCCGCAAATCTCCACCATGACGTCCGTTGGGAAGACTTCTGTTTGCTCTTTCGGTTAAGTATGGTTGAGAATCATTTTTTTCATCACCGTTGGCAAAACGATCCGGCATAATAAGATACATTACATCTTTTGAGGTAAATGATTCTCTTTCTGCTGAATTTGGCTTCCTTTCCTTTAACTCATACGGATAAGACCCTATATTTTTTTTACCTTTTTTAATATTGATGTTAAACTTAGGGACATTGATCTCATTGGTATTTACCGTTATGAAAACATAGTTTGGATTTTCAGTTTTCTGAATATCTTTTGCCTGAACACCATTTGACAGCTCAATTTCGCTATTAGCAATGTCTTTTCCGTAGACCATGATCTGAAGTTCGGGATTTTTCATTCCTTTCCACCAAAATGCTGGTTCTACTTTGTCTAATGGTTTTTGTGAAAAAGCAATGACTGCTGTTGATAAAGCAATGATGGTGTATATTTTTTTCATTTTTAATATTTTAAACTATTTTTTTAACGCAAAGGACGCTAAGTTTTTTTGACTATTATACTTTTTTCGTTCGCAAAGGCGTTTCACTCAGCGAATGATAACTGTGTTTTTGATATTGTTTTAAATTTTATCTTTTTCGGTATAGCCGATGCAAAATAAGGTTTCGCCTTTGTTGACAGGTGGCGTTCCGACTTTGTATAAAATAATTCCTTCAGAATTGGAAAGAATATCCTGTTTTTTATTTCCGAATTCATCGGCGATATAGCCTAAAATTTGGTTCTTTTTTACCTGATCTCCGCTTTTCAAATCGCTGTAGAAAATTCCGTTTTCGGGAACTTTGATGTAGTCTTGCTGGTTGAACAGAGTTGCTGTTTTTTTGTTGATGAATTTCGATTTTCTTCTTACATAATTTCCGGAATATTCAAGCATATTATACACCGCCGTTTTAATCAGGTCAACATTTTCTTTCTGAACAGTTCCTAATTTTCCAGCTTCGATACTTAACGCAGTAATTCCTTGTTGGGTTGCTTGTTTGAAAGCGTATTTTGCGGGTTCTGTTGATGTTAGATTATATGGATATGAAACAATGTGATCAATTTGCGACTGAACTGATAAATCGTGAGCAAACTTTGTATTTTCGGGAGTATCTTTTCTGTTGTAATAGCATACAAATGGTAGCAAATCTTCGTTGGCATCACCTCCGTGAATATCTAGAAATATTGTAGAATTTGAAATAATTTCTTTGGTGATAATATTTGCAATTTGATCTGTCGGCGTTCCATTTGCAGAACCCGGAAAAGCATTGTTTAAATTTTTTTGATCTAAAGGATTGATGAAAGGCGTTCTTTTTTGAAAAGATTCAACATTAGCAATCGGAACAATAATAATCGTTCCTTTGATCTGATTGGGATCTATTTCCTTCAATATTTCCTGAACGGCAACAATCGGCGGATATTCATACCCGTGAATTCCTGCCACGATGCTGAAAACCGGTCCTTTTCCCTTCCCTTTAATAATAGAAACGGGAAGATAAGTTTCTTTTGCCTCACTTTTAATACTAAAAACGGTATCTTTTCTAAATGAACCTTTTTGTTCGAGGATTTGACTAATCTTTTGTGCATTACCCCATGAACTCATTATTGCTAATGATAACAATGTCGCTTTCTTCATAATTTTCATAGAATTAAAGATAATCAAATAATTTTTAAACGACTGATTTTCTTTGTGCTATTTTACTCGCCAGCCAACTCACATAGAACAGCTGAAAACTATGATAAACCATCACCGGAAGCAGAAATAAAACCTTCTGATCATCAGTAACCCCCAATACCAAAAGAAAGAGACTTCCGTGTACCAAAGATTTCTTTGATCCACAAAACGACACTGTAATGATATCCTGAGCATTGAACTTCATCTTTTTGGCAATGAATTGTAAAATATGGTAAACCATAAAAAATAAAAAAAACACACTGAATGCCAGAATTAAAAATACAATTGGAGGGACTGAGCCGAAAATATTTTCAATAAATGCAGTGGAGAAACTTTCATACACAATTAATAAAATAATCAGCCTGTCGAATTCTGCGATGATCGTTGAATATTTGGTTATCCATTTTTTGAACACAGGATTTAGTAAAATTCCTAAAATAATGGGTAATAAAACTTTAATTAATAGCTGCTGAATAACTTCGCCATGATTTTCGGAACCGGAAGCGGGCTCAAGAAAAAAGCTCATCAATAACGGCGTCATGATAATTCCGATTAACCCTGACATAGACGCGTTGAATATCGCGGAAGTCACATTTCCTTTGGCAATGGAAACCATGACCACAGATGATGAAACCGTTGAAGGCAAACAGGCGAGAAAAAATATAGAAAGCCAGATGTTTTCAAATTCTGAGCTTTTTACCCATGGGTAAAACAGTAAAACCAGCAGCGGAAAAAGAATGAAAGTTCCGGACTGGATGATTAAATGCAGCTTCCAATTGGAAATATCTTTTACTACTTCTTTTAAATTAAGTTTTAATCCGTAAAAAAGGAAGATCCCCGCAATTCCCCAATCTATAAAAGCCGAAAGATTGAAAAATTCATTATAAGATGCCTTAAAAGGGATCAGTTTTGCCATAAAGACCATTACGATTAACAGGAGAAGAAATAGGTTCTGCTTGTTAAAAATTTTAGCCGTCAACGCCATTAGGTAAAGTAAAATTGTTTTAAAAATAAAAAATCCTTAAAGTTTCTGTCTTTAAGGATTCTAAAGTTAAGAAATATTTATTTTACAGTCAGTCTTACTTTTTTTCAACATACTCATCATTGAAGAGTTTATTAGGTTTTATATAGACTATATTATTCTGAAAATCCAGAAAGACATTAAATCTTTTCAAAATTTCATTACCTAAAATATTCATCTTTTTATCAATGATTGGTCTGCTCTCGGAAAGAAGCTGAGAAGGAATATTTTTAAGCTGATACTTCCCCAGACTAAGAGATTCCAGATTGGCAGTAATAACCGGAATTTCATTTCCCTGACCACCTTTCATAATGACTTTTTTTATTATTTTCATCTGATCGGTCGGAAATTGCTGTTCCTTCAGCAGAGGACCATCCAGCATGACAGTTCTCTGATATCCGGTATCAAACAAAAACCAATCTTTCAGAGTTTTTGTTCCCTGTTTTATAGTCGTTTCAACGAAAAAAAGTTTGTCAAAATAGATGATATTCAATGGTTGATAGGCCTTATCTTTTTTTACAGACGCTGGTAATTCTGAGTGCACGACCATTATTCCTTGGTCATAGTTCAACTCTACTACCATTCCGTCAAACAGGTCCCAGCCGAATCTTCCGTCAGTTCCGTGTCCGGATAGCTCAACCTGATAAATTCTGAAGCCATCATATTTTCTGTTTCCTATGGATAAAACATTCACTCTTCCTTTCAGTTGTTCTTTAATTTTATCCTTCAGTGTTTCCGTTGTCAGGGAGAGATTGTTGCTTCCAGTATCAAAATTAAGAACAAGAGAATCTGTTTTATTTAGGAGTGTTTTTACAAACATGGTATTCTGCTCATTGATCGCTAGACGAATACTGTCATGAAAAGCAGGACGTACAGTACTGAAATCTTTAGGGACAGCACTTTCGATTCTTGTTAGACATGAATCTTTATCCTTGAGAAGAATAATAAAATCTTTTTTCTCTCCTTTTTTCACGGTAATTCTAATGGAATCAATATCTGTTTTTATCTTTACCGTTTTAGACCCTTTACTTATTTTGGAAACTGTATAAATATCCGGTTTTATAGACGGATCAATATTCCAGTCTGTTTTCAGACCATTATCTTCTTCAAGAAAGATTGCTTTAGACGAATTAGCCTTTACCACAGGCAGCTTTTGTTGAGCCATAATCTGGAGGTAGCATATAGTTAAAAATAAAAACGTGAAAGTGTATTTCATAGGAAAATAATATTAAATGAGAAACTTACCGAGATAAATCATGACAATATCCAGGGATCGGCTTCCAAGAGTTGATCCGTCATGGAAGCAGTTATCGGTTGGCGCAATATAAAAATGATGAGGTTTATGCTCTATCTTCAGCATAGGATAATCCGGAAAAAGCTTCAGGAAATATGAGGTTATGTTTTTGTTAGTCACCTCATTTTCTTTCAGATCTATTTCTTTTCTTATCATATTATAGGCTTGCCGCATCGAAAGATTCATGACCAGTAAATAACGTGATTCTTTTCCTAAATTAAATGTTATTCTGTTCCCAAATCTATGGGCGGTGTGCAGGGTCATATCTTTTGAACTATCTTTATGAACTCCTATAAATTGAAGATCGGCAATAGATTGTCCTTCAGACAATTTTCTTCTGTCCAAGGATACGATTTCGCTATTGGCAAAGTTGGTAGCAAGACTCATAAACCTGAATGGAGCGAGTGAAATATGCTGTAAAAACTCATTGACACTGATATTAATCTCGTCTACCATTTCCTTATTCTGCCTGAATTTATCAAACACTTCTTCTTCAGAAGTTGCTGTTCCAAGATCCAGCTCATTAAAAAGGCGACGGATATTTTCAGGCAGTTCCCCTGTAAATACAGAATTGTAATCTTTCTTGTTTTTATGATCTCCGTTGATGATTTTATATTCCTGCGGATTGAGTGTACGCCAGTCTCGTTTTGGCAGATGGGCTTCAGGCTCGTACTGCTGTAAAAACTTTTCACCTCTGAAAATAAATTCGTTGGGCATCTGTTGGGTATGATGAATAACTCCTGAATTGATCTGAAGAGTTCCGCCATTATGATCTGAATATATTTTAATTCCGGATTTTAGTTTTTTCATGAGATTCAGTATTTGTCAAATATTCCTACGTAGACCATGGTGACATCAAAGTCTTTATTTCCGAGCGTGGTACCATCATGGATAAAATTATCTGTAGGAGCAATATAGTATTGGTAAGGTTTTATTTCCAGTCTCAGAACGGGGTATCCGGGATAGTGATTAAAAAACTGTTCAACAATATTGTCAGACGTTATTTTCTCAGAATATTTTTTCTGCACCTCACCATAAATCTGCCTAAGCGTTAAGTTAACGAAATACAGATATCTGGATTCTTTACTGATATTGATCGAAATCCTGTTTCCAGACTTATAGGCAGTATGAGGGGTAAAAAAACTGCTTTTATCAATGTGCAGACCTGTATACTTAAAGGTATTATGACCCAAATGATGGAAGGTTGTGCTCTGCATATCGGGAAGAGACCTGGCAATCCGGTGAAACTTATAATTTCTTTGTAAAGATTTCTCATCCAGAAAAACATTTGTTAACTCATTAATCTGTTTAGTGAGTGTTTCATTTTCCTGAAATTTCTTCGGAACATCAAAAAGAGATTCACACTCATTGAGATCTAATTTTTTAAATAAATCCTGTAACTCTTCCGGAATGACACCAACACCTAGCGTATTAAATATTTTACTGTCGACATCAGCTGTAGAAATCTTCCTATATTCAGAATCTGTAAGACTGCGCCAATCCATATTAGGCAGATAAGCATTGTTGTAATATTCGATTTCAGCATTTGTATTTTTAACAGAACTTACTCCCGAATTGATACTGATCTGATCTTTGATGTCCTGAATATCGCGATGATATACTTTAATTCCTTTTCTTAAACTCATGCTAAACTGTAGGCTAATAGTTTATCTTTAATGTCTTTCTGAATAGAAACAGCTCCTTTATTTTCGAGTTCTTCAACAATTTCATGATATGAAACTCTTGTAAGATCCATTTCTTTACAAACTTCATCAGACAGACTGTTTATCAAATCATTCTGGATATAACTTACCAGTTTTATCATATCGTGACAATAGATTGTAGGATTATCAAATCCATTTTCGTTCGAATACCTGTTGAGAAGGAAGCCACCGCCACATATTTCGTAGATTGGGCAGTTAAGGCATTTTTCGTTAACCATCTGGTGAGAATTGAGGTAGATGTCAAATAAGGGATCTTCCAGTACAGAATCTATTTCGTGGGTATGGATGTTAATATCATTTCTGGTGATTCCTTCGTAGCATGCTCTTATAGAATCTGCCACTTCCAGATTTCCGTTGGTCTCCAGGATAGCTACCCCGTTTTTTCTGAGTCCGAGCGCTTGATCTCCGACCTCTTCACCTGCGATAAGCTGGATCAATGTTTTAAAGAATCTCATATTTGGGCGGTCTGGATCATTTTTCCAGATGGCAAAGAGTTCGATCAGCCAATCGGCATACGGTGTATAATCATTGGTATTAACTTTTTCCTTGATAATACCATCGGGCAATTTGTCGAAATGTCCGTCAGGCAGTAGAAGATTAAAACTTAGAACGTTGAGATCTTTAAATTCCTGATAGAGTTCCTGCGGGCTGATATTAAGGTTGGCAACGGATAGTACACCATGCATTCCTTTATCCAAGCCGAGCTGTATGGCAGTCCGGACTTCATCATAAGATCCCTTCCCGTTATGAAAAACGCGGTATTTATCGTGGTATTCTTTGGGGCCGTCTATGCTCACTCCCACTCGAATATTTAATTCATTAAAAAGACTGTACCAATCTTCATCCAGGCCTACGCCGTTAGTTTGAAGAACAAAGTCAAAATAAGAATCATTGAGTTTTTTTCTGAATATTTTTATGCTTTCCCTGTAAAATTCTTTTGGATATAATAAGGGCTCACCACCGTGAAAAACAATCTGGAAGGATTTCAGGCCATGTTCATCACTGTAACGTGATAGTTTTTCTGCGAATATTGTCATTGTATCCATTGACATGAATTTAGGCTGTTTCAGATAAGTCTTATCCCCTAAATTATACATGTAACAATACGAACAGTTGAGGTTGCATCTGCTTGCAACCTTCAGAACAAATGAAGTAACCATATCTCTATCAATAAATAAAGTTCTTCGCTATTTAACTAGCGAAGAACTAAAGTTTTAAAAAATCAGCAAATTAAGCTCTTAAAAATGTTTCATGTCTATCATATGCAGCAGATGCACCTGAAATAGATACTACATCGCAACTATCTCCCGGAGGCGCAATGATAACTCCGCCACCACCACCTATTCCTGGAGTAATGCCTAAATTATTGATTCCCCCGAAAATAGACTTGTAAAGATCTACATTTTCATTTTCAGAATTTTGAATTGATTTCTTAAGAATTTCTTTTTGCTCAAGATTGCTTGTGATTTTGAATTTCTTTTTCATAAAGATGAGTTAAATGGGTTATCAATCTACTTATCTCACCAAATATAGATAAATAAATTCACAAGAAAAAACATTCTTAATTAAAAATTTACTTATTAATTTTCTTAATCGTTATCGCAAACCCTCCACTTCTTACCATTTTAAAGTTGATCTTAGATTTGCTCGTAATCTGCTTTTTATAGATATTATAGCTTTGAGGATTGTTGATGTAATCTGCATCTTTTCCATCTTCATAGATTGTTGCTTCATACTTCTGCCCTTTATCCAGGAAAGAGAAATCTACCGTGTACTCACGTTTATTTTCATCAGTAATTCCTCCTACAAACCAGTTATCGGTACCTTTTGCTTTTCTAGCTGTTACCACATAATCTCCCGGTTCTGCAGATAAAATCTTCGTATCATCCCAATCTGCTGCCACATCTTTAATAAACTGGAAAGCATCCATATGCTTTTTGTAGTTTTCAGGAAGATCGGCTGCCATCTGAAGTGGCATATACATCGTTACATAAAGAGCCAACTGCTTAGCCAACGTTGTTTTCACGAAACGGGTGTCTCCAGGGAAATAATAATCTAATTTGGTCTGGAAAATTCCCGGTGTATAGTCCATAGAACCTCCCATCCATCTTGTAAAAGGAAGAATAGTCTGGTGATCCGGATTGTTACCTCCGAAAGCTTCGTATTCCGTTCCACGAGCTGCTTCAGCAGAGATGTAGTTTGGATACGTACGGCTTTCTCCTGTCGGACGTACCGATTCGTGAGAATTTACCATAATTTTATACTCATTGGCTTTCTCAGCAATTCGGTAGAAATGGTTGATCGTCCATTGAGAATAATGGTGCTCTCCTCGTGGAATGATGTCTCCAACATAACCCGTTTTCACGGCATCATAGCCGTATTTATTCATCAACTGGAATGCTTTATCAGACCATCTTTCATAATTCGTAGCCGAACCTGAAGTTTCGTGGTGCATGATTAATTTAATTCCTTTTGAATGCGCATATTCATTTAACATTTTAATGTCGAAATCTGGATATGGCGTGATAAAATCGAATACATATTCTTTTGAGTGACCGAACCAGTCTTCCCAACCCACATTCCAACCTTCAATCAATAATCCCTGGAAACCGTTTTCAGATGCGAAATCGATATATTCCTTAACTTTTGTATTGTTGGCAGCGTGTTTTCCGTTAGGTGTTAATTTAGAGAAATCGGTTACGCCAAGACGCACATTAGATTCCGGCTGACCGTATGCCCACTGAGATTTTCCGATAATCATTTCCCACCAAACGCCCATGTATTTTGTTGGGTGAATATAAGAAGTATCTGTATATTTCGTAGGCTCGTTGAGGTTGAAGATCATCTTAGAATCCATTACATCTTCTGCTTTTGGTGCAACGATAATCGTTCTCCAAGGTGTCACAGAAGGTGTCTGGATATATCCTTTTGCTCCCTGTCTGTCGGCAGTAAGGTGAGTTTTAAGCTTAAAATTCGTAGCATCTACTTCAAGATGAGAGGCCGGGTAATCTAAAACAGCCGCTTCCGCAACATTGATATATAAAGGCTCTTTTCCTTCTTTTTTAAGCATTAAAGGAGACTGAACTGCATTTTTGATCAATGTTTGAGATGCATTAGCATCTGCTGCTTTTGGCCATCTTGCAGGAATTTCAGAAACTTTTGTTTCCTGATATTGGTACTCCTGAGAATCGTAATCTGCCACAATCCACCAAGATTTCATATCTGTAGGGAAATCGAATTCAGAATCTTCTTCTCTGATCACGAAATAGTTCAGATTTTTCTGTTGAGGAAATTCATATCTGAAACCTAAACCATCATTGAACAATCTGAATTTTACAACAATACTTCTTTCAGTAGTTGCCTGATTCAGCGTAACTGCCAATTCGTTGTAATTGTTGATATAGTTTTTCTTTTCACCTAAAACCGGCTGCCAGGTTTCATTTTTAGAATCTCTTTTTTCGTCTGTTTTAGTGAAACCGCTGTTCAGATCGAATTTCGCATCTTCCGGCTTCGCGATTTCTGACGCAAATTTTATAGAAGTATCTTTAAATAATCTCAATCCCAATTTAGAATCCTCAACAACTGTTTTACCGTTGTATTTAAGGTTGTAGTAAGGAACGCCTGCTTTCAACTGGAAATCCATTTCGAATTTTCCGTCCGGCGATTTTAAAGACTGTGCATTAACACCCGCAAACATCATTGAGAGCAAAAACGCTCCAACTGTAATTTTCTTCATAATGACTATTTATATAAACTTTAAAAATAAAGAAAGTGCTGTTGTAAAGCAGCACTTTGCTATGTTGTTCAGATTAAATTAAGGTTAATTTTTTCAGAGATTTAGAATAAAGGAATAAAGGAGAATTCTCCTGTGATATCATTAAAATAGACATCATAATTGAATTGTGTACTTACAGGAATATTTCCTCCTCCAATATCACCTACTCCGAAAAACTCCTGAGCCGTTCCCCAGTTGGTTCCCCAATCGTGGTTGGCTCTAAACTTAAACTCTCCAGCTTTAAGCTCTACATTTTTCTTCACCCAAATGTGCGCATCAAATGTGTTTTTTTGTAAATCAACATCAGTAGTCCAATCTCCAGATGCAGATCCTATCATAGAAACAGATGTAAAAGCACTTGTAGGAGGCGTTATAGGAACTAAAGAATACGTTAAAGCAGTTGTATTGATGGTCAGTTTATAATATCCTGCTGTAGCCACATTAATATTTCCTGATCCACCATCTGTACTTAAAGTTCCAGCAGAAGCCCCTAAACCATATTGAACATCCCAGCTTCCTGGAGTTTTAATTATTTTAAATTCACCTTCAGCAAAATATCCTGAATAACTGTACACACCAGCTGTAGCTGACTTTTGTAAAGGAAGAAATTTAGTATTTGTAACCTCATTCGTCCATCCTGCAGCTGTTGCATTACCAATTAAATATAAATCTGTAAAATTGTATACTGGTCCTAAGAAATAAGGTTTCACATTCAGAGTTAGTACATTTGAGTAAAAAGCCCCCTGTCCTACTAATGTTTTTAATCTTACTTCAATTTCCACAGCCACATCCGGCGCAGCTCCTAGACCTAACGCAATTGCATTTAGTTCTTTATTGGTATAATTGATTGGAGAACTCACTGCATCTATACTCGTTGCCCCTTCGAATGATTTTCCTTTGATGGCAAATTGTACTTGTTGAGTGTAAACTACAGAAAGATCAAATGTCGATTTTGTCCAAGCTAAGCTTAAAGCCTGATCTCCAGGATTATCTTTATCAAGAACGATTGATGTCTTATCTGAAGAAATCTTCCCTTGAGTTGTTTCATGAATAACTGCCTGATCTTCATCTTTTTCACACGAAATAATCATGAAAGATAAAAGTGCAAAAGCAAATATGTTTAAAATTTGTTTCATTTTGAATACTTTTAGAATTAATAACCAGGATTTTGCTGTAAATTAGGATTTGCTGTCAAATCTGTATTTGGAATCGGATAAAGTTTTCTGAAATCTTCAACCGCTTTTCCGTCTTTAACTCCTCCTTTGAATGGCCATAAATAAGATCCTGAAGTAAACTTATCAAATCTAATCAAATCTGTTCTTCTTGTTGCTTCCCAGGTAAGCTCTCGGGCTCTTTCATCTAAAATAAAATCTAAATTAATAGACGTTACATTTCCTGCATTATTTCCATATGCACGCTGTCTTAATAAGTTTATATATTGCACTGCAGTCGCATTGGAGCCGCCTCCGCCTCTTAAAACAGCTTCAGCATAAATTAAATAAGCTTCCCCAAGCCTGAAAAGTGGAAAATCTGTATCTACATATAATCCGGTATCATCAGAACCTTTAGTTCCATCTTTCTTTAAATTTTTAAATTTAATTAAAGGATAACCATCCGTAAACACTACCTGGCTGTTAATTTCAAGATTTTGTCCGTCTGTATAAAATCTTCCTCTTTTATCAAGAGAGCCATTAGTATCTGGAAAAAGATTGACAATATTTTTCGTTGAACGCAGTCCACCCCATCCACTATTAATGCCAAACTGCTCAGGAGGCATACTTCCACCAACACCAGCATGAATAATATATGTTGTTCCTCCATATGTTCGTGTATTTATTCCATCAAAATTTACCGAGAAGATAACTTCATTATTAGCAACATTATTATCTGCTAAGAATAACTCGTCATAATTGGTTTTTAAAGAATAACCTGCATTAATCACTTTTTCAGCATATACTCGCGCATCAGAATATCTTGCCTGACCTGTATACACTTCAGCATTAAGATATAGTTTTGATAAAAGCATCCAAACTGCAGCCTTATCAGCACGACCATATTCGTTTGTTCTTGGGTCTTTTAAAAGATTTTCTAAATCTTTCAATTCAGTTTCTATATAAGTAAAAAGAGCTGCTCTCTCAATTCTTGGTGGTGGTGCAATTCCTACTTCCGTAGCTTCTGTCACAAAAGGTCCATTTCCAAACAAGTCTATTGCATGAAAATAACTCAGAGCCCTCATAAATCTTGCTTCGTTTCTGAATAATTTTGATTCTTCTGCATTTACTCCCGTAATATTTCTTGAAGCTAATTTATCATCTGAGGTTTCTCTTATAAATTCATTTGAAACAGCAATCTGATAATAGATTCTGTAATATAAAGCACGAATAAAGTCATTACTGGCAGACCAATTCATATTATGAAGATCTGGTAAAGAAGGATCATTCCATGCTACAACTGCTTCATCCGTTGGAAGCTCCTGCAACTGAAAATATTGTCTAAGATAATTGGAAGTTCCACCATCAATACCACCAATATCAGGTTCGCCATCGCCACCATTTTGTCCGCTGACAGCCAAACCGGCATATATTTTAGCTAAAACCAATTTATAATTTGCAAAATCTGCGTATACAGATGCTGATGTTACTTCTGATTCAGGCATTCTGTTCAAATCACTTTCACAAGAAGTAAGGAATAAAACTGCAGCAATTCCTGCAGTAAATATTGTTTTATTAATATATCTAAATGTCATGATATTCTAATTAAAATTGAAAATTAAGTCCTAGAGAATAAATTCTTGGTCTTTGGTATAAATTATTATCAATACCATTAAAAACTTCCGGATCTAAACCACTGTATTTAGTGATAACAAATGCATTTTGAACAGATCCAAAAACTCTTATTTTAGAACTATTACTAATAAAACTAGGGAAATTATACCCTAAATTGATATTATCCATTCTGATAAATGATGCGTTTTCCACATAGTAATCTGACTGATATTCAGCTCTGTTAAAACCTGTATCAAAGTAGCTGGTATGAATATTTTGAAGGTATCCGTTATTCTTTATTCCCTGTAAATTTCCATATTGGGAAGCCACATTGTTGTATACATAATTTCCAATACTAGCTCTCATGGTAAATCCTACATCCAAGTTCTTATAGGTAAACTTTGTAGAAAAACCTATTAAAACATCCGGTGCTGGAGATTTGTATTTATATAAATCAGAATTATTGATCACTCCGTCTCCATTCCTGTCTACATAGGCACCTTCAATAGGTTTTCCGGCAGTATCATAGATTTGCTGATAAACATAAAAAGCATTGGGTTGATATCCTTGAGAATGCACCTGAATCATGGTACCTGTACCACCACTTATTCCACCTGTAAGAACCTCTGTTGAAGCAAGATTCGTAATTTCAGATTTGTAGTGTGTAGCATTTACATTAAATTCCCAACTAAAATTATCTTTTTCAATAGCTCTTACATTAACATTTGCCTCAATCCCCCTGTTTCTCATATCACCAATATTAGTAAGAAGTAAGTTGGTAAGATTGGCTCCAGCAGGAACAGGTACAATACTTAACAGGTCTTTAGATTCTTTTTCATAAACCTCGATAGAACCATTAATTCTGTCTTTTAAGAATCCAAAATCTAATCCTATATTTTTAGTCGTTGTTGTTTCCCACTTAATATTTTTATCATAACCCTGTGCTCTTAAGGTATTATAAAAATCATCACCAATTTGATAAGCTGCTCCTGCATCTGAAATAATATATCTGGCTAGGTATGGATAATCATTATTTTGAATATCTTGCTGCCCTGTTTGTCCCCAACCCAATCTCAGTTTTAAACTGGAGAGAACTTTAGAATCTTTAAGAAAATTTTCCTGATCTATTTTCCATGCCAAAGCTACCGATGGGAAATATCCCACTCTGTTATCCTCACTAAATCTGGAAGAAGCATCTCTTCTCAAAGTTGCAGTTAAAAGATATTTATTATTGAAAGTATAATTAAAACGTCCAAAGTAAGAAAGAAGTGTATTTTGAGTAAAAAGATCCCTTCCGCTTTTTGGATTACTTAATCCCGTTCCGTAGATGGTTGGTGCAAAAGGTTCTGATCTCTGCCAATCCTGATAAGAATACCCCAATGTTAAATCAAAAGTAGACTTAATAGATTCCACTGTTTTAAGATAATTCAAATAAAAATCCAGAAGTTTATTTTTCTTCTCCTGCGTATATCTTCTATAAGTGCCTTTCTCATAATAATTCATGGCAGCAGATGGAAGAACCCTCTGACTTCCATTAGAATCACTATAATCATACCCTAAATTCAAGTTAGCTCTTAGTTCAGGCAAAAAATGAAACTTATAATCAAACTGAACATTTCCTAATACTCTCCTTACATAAGAAAGATCCCATCTTTGCTCCAACATTGAAACTGGATTTTTTGTAGCATTTGTATTAGGATCACCGTTCGCCTGAAGCCACTCCCAATATCCGCCATACTTTGTAAAACTAGGATCATAAACTGGTTTTGTAGGGTCAAACACTACAGCAGCACCTATTGAGCCATCATCTTTAAATCTATTTTCAGCATAAGTTCCCTTTACATTAAAATTAATTTCAAGATGTTTATCAAAAAACTTAGGATTTAGATTTAATGAAACTGTAGTTCTTTCAATATTATTTGTCTTGATAATACCATCTTGGTTTAAATATCCTAATGACAAACGATAAGGAAGGTTTTTGATTCCTCCTGCAAGAGATACTGAATTATCAAATCCTAATGCAGTCTGATAAATTTCATTTTGCCAATTGGTACTGGAATTTCCTAATAATTGTTGAAATGCAGGTTCTGCATTGTTCATTACTACATCTCTGAATTGATTAGTAGATAACATTTTAATGTTTCCCATTTTCTCATAAACAGAAGTAGTTGTGGTATAATTCAACTTTAATTTACCCGAAGTTCCTTTTTTTGTTGTAATAATAATAACCCCATTAGACGCTCTACTACCATAAATAGCTGTTGCAGATGCATCTTTCAGAATATTAAAACTTTCAATATCATTAGGATTGATTAATGCAAGAGGGTTTGCAGCACCATTAATACCCACAGCGTCTACAGGAACCCCATCGATAACAATCAAAGGATCATTGCTGGCATTCAGAGAAGCACCTCCCCGAATTCTTATTGTAGATCCCGCACCCGGAGCACCACCATTATTGGTAATCTGGATTCCCGAAGCTTTACCTTGAATTAATTGTTCGGGTGAATTGATACTCCCTTCATTGAAATCTTTTGCAGAAATAGCAGTCACAGATCCCGTAAGATCCGACTTTTTCTTCGCTCCATACCCAATCAATACCACCTCCTCGATTTTTTTCTCCTTGGTGATGGAGTCTTTGGTTTGCGCATGCATCATTGAACTTGCCAATAGAAATGCGGGCGCTATTTTTAATACCGTTGTAAAATTTCTCACAATATTATTTTTATATAGTTTCGTTTTTTTTTAAGAATAAAGACTGAATCTCAGTCTCGCAATTTAAAAAAAAAATATAATTATGTTAATTTTATTAAAATTTTGGTTAAAATCATGTAGATTATAGCATGTTTTTAAGCTAAAAATCTGTTTTTCATTCATTTACATTGAAATATGCAAAACATAATATTAATTTAATTTTAACAAAAAGTTAAACATTTGTTTAACTAAATGTAACATTTCACCCTGCCATATCCTGATAAAAGCTTTTAAAAAGGGTAATTCCTACAATTTTCACAGAGAATGCGTATCTTTGCAATCAAAATTTAACTATAAATGTCAAACAGAAAGATGATTACGGCAGCTTTGCCTTATGCAAACGGACCGGTTCATATAGGACATTTGGCAGGTGTGTATATTCCTGCGGATGTTTACGCAAGATTTCAGCGAAGATTAGGAAAAGATGTAGCGTTTATCTGTGGTTCAGATGAGCATGGGATTCCTATCACCATCAGAGCTAAAAAAGAAGGAGTAACCCCTCAGGATATCGTCGACAAATACCATGAGATCATTAAAAAATCTTTTTCAGATTTAGGGATTTCATTTGATGAATATTCGAGAACAACTTCTAAAAACCATTACGAAACCAGTCAGGATTTCTTTAAGGTTTTGTATGAAAAAGGGAAATTCACGGAAGAAATGTCTGAGCAGTACTTCGACGAACAAGCCGGAGAATTTTTAGCTGATAGATACATCGTTGGAACTTGTCCGAATTGTGGAAACGAAAATGCTTACGGAGATCAGTGTGAAAAATGTGGTTCTACCCTTTCACCATCTGAGTTGATTAACCCAAAATCAATGTTAAGCGGAAATGTTCCTATTTTAAAAGAAACAAAAAACTGGTATTTACCATTAAATGAATACGAAGATTTCCTTAACGAATGGATTATTGAAGGTCATAAAGACGACTGGAAACCTAACGTTTACGGACAGGTTAAATCTTGGTTAAATGACGGGTTGAAACCTCGTGCGATGACCAGAGATTTGAACTGGGGTGTTCCTGTTCCACTTCCGGGTGCAGAAGGAAAAGTATTGTATGTATGGTTTGATGCGCCGATCGGATATATTTCTTTCACCAAAGAATGGGCAGAGAAAAACGGAAAAGACTGGAAAGATTATTGGCAAAGCGAAGATTCTGATTTAGTTCACTTTATCGGAAAAGATAATATTGTATTCCACTGTATTATCTTCCCTTCGATGATGAAGGCTCATGGCGATTATATTATGCCGACCAATGTTCCTGCTTTTGAATTCCTGAATCTTGAAAACGATAAAATTTCAACCTCAAGAAACTGGGCAGTTTGGGCACATGAATATGTTGAAGATTTCCCTGGACAGGAAGATGTATTGAGATACGCTCTTCTGTCATCAGCTCCGGAAACAAAAGATAATAATTTTACCTGGAAGGATTTTCAGACGAAAAATAATTCTGAATTAGTTGGAATTTTCGGAAACTTTATCAATAGAGTTGCTGTTTTAATTAATAAGAACTTTGACGGAATTATTCCTGAAGGTAATATTGATGCTCCAGAACTTGCTGAAATTGGAGAAAAAGCAAAAGAAATTAGAAACTATCTTGAAAAATATGAGTTCAGAAATGCATTAACAGCTTTCATGAATTTAGCAAGATTTGGAAATAAATATTTAGCTGATGAAGAACCTTGGAAAACAGTTAAAACAGATTTAGAAAAGACAAAAGAAATTTTGTTTATTGGATCTCAAATTGCTGTTGCATTAGGGAATTTAGCAGAGCCATTCTTACCTTTTACAGCACAGAAGATTTACGATATTTTCAATGTTGAACAGATGAATTGGGAAGATGTTGAAACTTCAAAAGTTTTAATTAAAGGTGGGCATAAAATAAATGTTGCTCCTTTATTATTCTCTCAAATCGCGGACGACGTCATCGAAGCTCAAATCCAAAAGCTGGAAGACACGAAACAAAACAATAAAAAAACAAACCCTAACGCAAACCCTATGAAAGACGAAATCACTTTTGATGATTTTACGAAAATTGACTTAAGAACAGCGACTATTACAGAAGCTGAAAAAGTTGAAAAAGCAGATAAATTACTAAAACTGACTGTCGATACAGGAGTTGATGTGAGAACTGTAGTTTCAGGGATCGCTGAAAGCTTCACTCCTGAAGAAGTTATTGGAAAACAAGTAATGATTTTATTAAATCTTGCACCAAGAAAAATCAGAGGAATTGAATCTCAGGGAATGTTATTATTAACAACAAAACCAGACGGAAAATTATCTTTCGTAACACCAGACGACAGTAATGTTGAGAATGGTATTGAGATTGGGTAATTTTTGAAATCAATAACAATACGAAAAGAGCATTTTTCAATGCTCTTTTTTTCTGAATTATGGTTAAGAAAAGTGTTTTAGATAAACTTTCCGACAGGGAATTACAAAAATATATACAAAAAGACAGTCAATTTACTCCGGAAGCCATTCAAATAGCCTTCGAAATTCTTCAGGAGAGAGGAAATATTTTTTCCCAACAGGAAAAGAAAGATATTGCGGAAATTATTCAAAACAGAAAGAACGTTGAACAAACAAAATTACAAGAAGAACAGGAACTTTGGCAGGAACACTTGACAGATGATCCGGCTGCTGTTGCTCTTTATTCGAGAAGTACAATTTTAGTGATTAGTTTTTTATTTGGAACAATTCCCGGAAGTATATTGCTTTTTTTAAATTTCATCAAAATAAAAAAATATATTCCGGCTATTCTTACTTTAGCCTTTGGAATTTTATATTTTTTCATTCAAAATTATGTAATATCCGCTCTTGACCTTCCTCAAGACCGTTCAAGATATGATCCAAGAATTTTGATAATTGGTTTGGGAAGCATTAGTCTGATGATTATTTCTGTAGCCGTTTTACCAAAAAAACTCATTTATAAATCAGCCTCATTTATCTTTCCTATCATTTTAGCCATGGTTATGCTTGCTTTAATGTATTTTGATGAACAAGGGCTTTTTTCAAATTATCTGATTCCAAGGACTTTTAGTATAATAAAGATAATTTTAGTTAATTAGTCATTCCTTAAAAACCAAGTAATATTTTGATTATCAGTTTTATGTACTTATATTTCGTAAAAAATCGTTGTGAAAAATTGCAATAAATTGTATTTTTAGGATATAAAAAGTGGCAAAATGTTAGGCAAAATAAGAGAGGATTTACAGCAGAATTTATTCAAGACCAGGCTTACGGAGCTTATTAATATGGAGCATCCGGTGGTAAAATTAGCTGGGGAGATTTCCTGGGATAAAATGGAGTCAGAGTTTGAGAAATTATTTTCAGAAAACGGAAGACCTTCTATTGCTATCCGTAAAATAGCAGGAATGCTTTTGCTCAAGGAAATGTTTAAAGAAAGTGATGAAAGTGTAATAGAGAGATGGATTGAGAATGCGTATTGGCAATATTTTACCGGAGAAACCTTTTTCCAGACAGAGCAGCCTTTCGATCCGAGCAATTTTGTACACTTCAGAAAAAGAATTGGAGATAAGGGTTTGGAATTTTCTTTTGGGACAAAGCGTTTCTCTCCATCCCAAAGCCAAAACAGAAGATGAAGTTCAGGTAGATACGACGGTTCAGGAGAAGAACATTACCTTTCCTACCGATGCCAAATAGCAAAAAAAGTAATCGACAATTGTAGAAAAATAGCAGAAAAAGAGAGCGTTGTACAAAGACAAAGCTACAGAAGAGTGAGCAAACAATTATTGCGGGACGCTTTTTTTGGACATCATCCCAGAAGACAGAAGAAGGCAAAAATGGCGAGGAAAAAGCTCAGGACGATTGGTAAAAGAGTTCTTCGGGAATTGGAAAGAAAACTTCCTAAAGATGTTTTGAAAGGCTACGAAGACGTTTTTAAAATTTACCTTAAAGCACTCACCCAAGAACGTACCACGAAAGATAAAATTTACAGTCTTCACGAGCCACAAGTTGCGTGTATTGCGAAAGGAAAATCGGGAAAAGCATACGAGTTTGGGACAAAAGTAGCAGTAGTAGTAAAGGTCGGAAAACAGGGATCATCAGCTCGGTAAAGAGATTTTCTGGCAATCCTCACGATAGTAAAACTCTTGAAGAATCATTGGCACAGAGTGAGAGGGTAAGAAAATCCGTTGGCGGAACAAGACCTACGAAAGCCACTACAGACAGAGGATTTAAAGGAATCAAAGAAGTGGAAGGAACAGCAATTTTGCTTCCCGCAAAAAAAGAAAAAACAAAATATGGGCAACAAGTAGCCAGATTAAGATTCCGGGCAAGAGCAGCCATAGAACCTTGTATCTCTCATTTAAAAAGAAACCACTCCTTAGGATTAAACTTCCTGAAAGGAGTGGCTGGAGATATTAATAATGCATTATTAGCAGGGATTGGATACAATTTGAAGATGAGATTGAATCAAATCAAACAACAAATTCTTCTTTGGCTCGAACTTGTTCTCCGAATCTTTTTAGGCAAATATAATTTTCAAAGTCAAAAAACAGCTTTTTAAGGAGCGACTAATTAAGAAATTCCTTACACTATAAAACAAAAAATCCACATGAGCTTCATGTGGATTTTTTTATACTTTAACAAATGCTTCGACTCCGCTCAGCATGACAACGCTAAAAATGAATCGCTAATAAAAACAGTTAGTATTAGAAATGTCATGCTGAACCTGTCGAAGCATTTCTAAACCAATTATTTCTTAGTCAATCTTGCCAAATAAGAATCCTCATCCTGCAAAACTTTTTCAATATTGAAACCATTATTTTCCGCAGCATTTTTCAATGTATAAAAGTCAAGATATAGCCATTTGATCGGCTCTTCCGATTCACCTTTGTAATGCACAATATAATCTAATTCACCATAATATCCGCCAGCGGGAATATACACTCCACCATCGTAATCTTTATCAAACATATACAGAATATCTGTGCTGTCAATAAGGATTTGTCCGTTTTTATTTAATAAAGAATGAAGCTTTTCAAGATAGATATCAATACTTCCAAGACTTTCGAAAATTCCGGTTCCGTTCATTAATAATAAAATGGTGTCGAAAGTTTCTCCTGAAAATTCAAGCATATTTTGAGAAACAGCTTGTTTGATTCCGCGCAGTTGACAAACTTCAATTGATTTTGGTGAAATATCCAATGCAGTAACATCCAAATTCCTTTCATTTTGGAGATACAAAGAATGTGAACCCGCTCCCGCTCCGATATCCAGTGTTTTTCCTTGAGATAGTTCCAAAGCTTTTTGTTCAATATCATTCATATCTTCAAAATCGCGGAAAAGATAATCCACCGGAAGCTCATCCAGCTCAGAAATTGAAGTTTCAGTCTGCAGATCTTCAGGATTTTCATCATGATAGAAATCCCAAATCGCTTTGCCCATTAAATCTTTCATATCTTATTTTAAAGCCGCAAAGATAAGGTTTTGGATATTGAAAATAAACGAGCTTTTTTATTTTTTGACTTCCTGTAATTATTTTTTCTAGGAGCTATTTCCCGCTTTCGCTACTCGCTTTTTCTAGACTTGGCTCGGCGGCTTCGCCGCCGAGCCAAGTCTAGAAAAGAGCTCAAACATACCGCTCAATCGCGGCTAGGAATTCAGTCTTTAATTCAAAGACTAAAATATATACTTAGTTTGTCATCCCTTAAAACTATAATCAACACTCAATATAAAAGATTTCTGATCCTAAATCTCCACAAGAGAACAAACTTCAAAAAATTTAGAATACACTTAAATCATATTGTTTTACCAAGTCTAAAATCATGTGATAACCCGCTAAAGAATTTCCATGCCCGTCCAATGCCGGACTGAAAACCCCAATTCCTATTTTCCCCGGAACACTTACCGTAATTCCGCCTCCAACTCCCGATTTACTCGGTAAACCAACCGTTCTGGAATATTCACCGCTGAATTCATACATTCCCGCCGTCAGCATCTGAGATTCTACCAATCTGGCGATGTCTTTATTTTTGTATTTAGAATCTCCATCAAAACGAACACATTCATTGGCGAAGAAATAACCTATTTTGGCAAGATCTTCTGTCGTTAATTCAATAGAACATTGCTTAAAATAATTATCCAGCTGATCTTCATTTCCGGAAATCAATCCGTTATTTTTCATCAGATAAAACATTCCGCGGTTACGGTGTCCGGTTGATTTTTCAGATTCATATACCGATTTGCTGTACTCAATCGAAGGATTTTTGGTAATATATCTTACCATATCCAAAATTTTCAGGAACGGCTTTTCACCATCACCCGAAATCAGAGAAGTGGTTAAAATCGCCCCTGCATTCATCATCGGATTAAGAGGTTTTCCTGTAGTTTCAAGATTCGAAAAATGATTAAACGGTTTATCAGATCCAAAATAGCCCATCTTATCAAAAACATTGGCTTCTCCCCTTTCAGTCACCGCTACCATCAACGAAATAATTTTCGAAATGCTCTGCATCGTAAATTTCTGCTTCACATCTCCGGTATTCAACACTTTGCCATCTTTTCCTACCACCGAAAAGGCAATCGATTTCGCGTCCATTTTCCCTAATTCAGGAATATAATCGGCCACTTTACCTTGTGAATAATACGCTCTGTTTTTTTCGAGAATAGTACTTAATGTTTTCTCAGAAATCGTGGAAATATCGGCTGTTTTTTGAGCATAAACTACCGTATTAAAAGACAGAACCGCTGCAAATAAAACTCCCTTTGCAGATAAAAAGCTATTTTTTTTCATATTGAATACGCACTATTTTACTTTTTCTAAAAGATAAAGTTTTGCCCCTGAAAAAGCTAATTTGGGCATCACATTTCCTTCCAGAACCATTGTTTTATTATTGACATCAATCACCGAAATATAATTATTGGAATTGTATTCAATATAATTTTCCTTTTCTTTCGTTACAGGATTTTTACCGAATTCCAGAGAATATTTCACCCAGTCTTCTTTTTCCGAACTGCAGTGTACCGGCTGAAATTTTGATCTTTTAGCCTTAAAAATAATCTGCTCAAAGCTATCTCCACATTCCGAAGTAAAAGAACTTTCAGGATTTTGATCTTTCGTAAAATCTTCAAAAGAACCGCGATACACGCCAACGATTTTCCAGGTTCCGTCTAAACGGTCTTCATCTATTTTTCCATTAGCCTTCCGAACTGCCCAGCTGATGCCGTTTACCGTTCCTTTCACCGCCTTATAGCTTACGTTCACTGCACCTTTTACCACTTTTGCAGCTGTAGAAACTACACAGGAATTTAATACCAAAACAGTCGAAGCCAACAAGATTACTTTTTTCATCATCTAATTTTTTATTGTTCACAAAGATAATATTCCGAGGGTACCTGATGAAGAAATTAAGCATTAAATTTTTCATCCAAATAATATTACCATCATCACGATTAACATTTTCTATTTTTTAATCGGCTTTATTCTTGCAATTATTTCCTAACTTGTCTAATTTAAAAATCGAAGAAAAGAAAATATAGCATCATTATTTTATGACAAATAAAGAATTTAATTTTCATAAAGGCTTCACTTTCAGCAAACATATTCCGGAGGAAATTTCGCATTTTGACAGGGTTTTTGATGTTTTCAAAGACCTTTTGACGCACACTTCCGGGGATATTGAAGAAGCCTTCGAGTGGCTGGATATGCTGGACAAGGAATATGATATTTTTAATGATGAATATTCTTTGGAAGACTTTGAAGAAGACCTTAAAAAGAGAGGTTATATAAAAGAAGAAGATCCTGAAGACGGAAATTCGGGAACAGGAAAAGGTAAAAATATCCTGACTCCAAAACTGGAAGCTGCCTTGCGCGAATTTGCTTTGGACCAGATTTTTGGTAAGCTTAAAAAAACAGGAATCGGTAATCACAGAACGACTAAAACAGGCGTTGGCGATGAAAAAGATGGTGAGAACCGTTCGTTTCAATATGGTGATGATCTTTCATTAGTTAATATGACTGAAAGTCTGAAAAATGCCCAGATCAATAATGGAATTTCAGACCTTCGCATGACGGAAGACGACCTGATTGTGGAGGAAACGAAACATAAAGCGCAGATGAGCACGGTTTTAATGATCGACATCAGCCATTCCATGATTTTATATGGAGAAGACCGAATCACTCCGGCCAAAAAAGTGGCGATGGCTTTGGTTGAATTAATCAAGAGAAAATATCCGAAAGACTCGATCGATATTATCGTTTTTGGAAATGAAGCCTGGCCGATTAAAGTGAAAGATCTCCCTTATTTACAGGTCGGACCTTTCCACACGAATACGGTTGCCGGACTGGAACTGGCGATGGATATTCTCCGCCGAAAAAGAAATACCAATAAACAGATCTTTATGATTACCGATGGAAAACCAAGCTGTCTTCGACTTCCCAACGGTGAATTTTACAAAAACAGCGTCGGTCTGGATGAAATGATTGTTTCACAATGTCTCAACAAAGCAGCACAAGCCAGAAAACTGAAAATCCCAATCACGACTTTTATGATCGCACAAGATCCTTATTTGCGACAGTTTGTGAAGGAATTTACAGCTCAGAATAAAGGAAAAGCTTTCTTAACAGGTCTTTCCGGATTAGGACAGATGATTTTTGAAGATTACGAGAAAAATAGGATTAAAAGGATTTAAAAGGGGCAAGGAAAAAGTTAAAAGTAAAAGGGCAAAAGTAATTTTACGTTAAAAATATTTCAAATCGAATTCAATAAAAAAATAATCAGATTATTACAACAAATGAAAAACGATATTACATTTAAGGAATTAAAAAATTCAGGATATACAGATAAAACCATCAATCAGGAAATTCAGGCTAATTTAATTGCAAAAATTAAAGCAAAAGAGCCGGTTTTTGAAGGACTTTGGGGATATGAAGACACGGTAGTTCCTCAATTAAAAAAGGCAATTCTGGCAGGACATCACATCAACCTTTTGGGATTGCGCGGACAGGCAAAAACGAGAATTGCCCGAAGCATGGTCAATCTTTTGGATGAATATATGCCGATTGTAAAAGGTTCTGAGATTAATGACAGTCCGTTTCAGCCGATTTCAAAATTTGCGAAAGACCTTCTTGAAGAGCTAGGTGATGAAACTCCGATCTCGTGGGTTCACCGGTCCGATCGTTTCTTTGAAAAACTGGCAACACCGGATGTGAATGTTGCCGATTTAATTGGTGACATTGATCCCATTAAAGCAGCTACTTTGAAACTTCCGTATTCCGACGAGCGTGTTCTACATTACGGAATGATTCCGCGTGCTAACCGTTCGATATTTGTATTGAATGAATTGCCCGATTTACAGGCGAGAATTCAGGTTTCATTGTTTAATATTTTACAGGAAGGTGATATTCAGATCCGTGGATTTCAATTGAGAATGCCTTTGGATATTCAGTTTGTGTTTACGGCCAATCCGGAAGATTACACCAACAGAGGAAGTATTGTAACCCCGTTGAAAGACAGAATCGGTTCGCAGATCTTTACGCATTATCCTACAACCATTGCGTTGGCAAGACAAATTACCGAACAGGAAGCAGCGATCTCAAGCGAAGACAGATCTCAGATACAAATTCCGGGACTTGCGAAAGATTTGTTGGAAGAAGTGGCTTTCGAAGCGCGGGACAGTGAATATGTAGATGCGAAAAGCGGGGTAAGTGCAAGATTAACGATCAGCGCTATGGAAAATCTTTTTGCAGCCGCAAAGTTGCGTTTAATAGAAACTGGTGCTGAAAAAACAACGGTTCGTTTGCTTGATTTTATGTCGATTATTCCTTCCATTACCGGAAAAATTGAATTGGTGTATGAAGGCGAACAGGAAGGTGCAGATTATGTGGCTAAAATATTGATCGATAAGGCCGTGATGTTACAGTTCGAAAGTATTTTCCCAAGAGTTTCAAAACTGGAAAAAGAAGGCATCAAAACGCCATACACTGATTTAATTCAATGGTTCAATAAAAATCAGCTGGAATTAAATTATGCTGATACAGACGAAGAGTTTTACAAAAAACTAAGTGCGGTAGAACCTCTTAATACCTTAGTAGAAGAAAATGCAGCTGAATTTAGCCCAGAAGACAAAAACTTCTGCAAAGAATTGGTTTTATGGGCATTAACGATTAGCAAAAAGTTAGACAAGTCTGAAAATCAGGCTACTTTTACTTTTGATTCTGCAGATGTGAGACAGCTTTTTAGGAATTAAAAAATAAATATACCATAAAATGATAACGCGGATTTTAGATCCGCGTTTTTTTTGCTTTAAACTTTAAAACATTTCCAAATTGCGCGATTATTCTAAACCTCACAGGTTTTCGAAACCTGTGAGGTTTGCCCATTTTTAAACTTAACCTTATTGGCTCAGAAAGCTTTTTCTGAGCCTACAAACTTTTTTAGCCCCGATTGAAACGGCATCCTTTTTTGTTGCGGGCGCAGCGAAGCGGAGCCCGTAACAAAAAAGATACAGTGGAAAGCGGGAAACAGCTCCTAAAAAAAGCAAAACCCCACTTGACAATGAAAATGGAGTTTTGCAAATGAAAAACAAGGTATCTTTATATAGCAGGACCTGCTGCGTCTTTTATTTCGTTCACTAATCTTTTTCTTTCGCGAAGTCTTTTTCTCGCCAATGCAGATTTTCCGTTTAATATTTTAACAAATCTAGCGTATTCGAAACGTTCTTTTCCGAAGTGATGCGTGAAAACATAAACCAACACTCCCAAGCCCATCAAAATAATATATCCGAATATTTTTTTATTAGCTATAATAATGGCATTCAACTGAATAGTCTTCATATTGGCAGATACACTTTGTGGAGTTATCGTCATTCCATCCATATAAACAGCGAGATCTCCAATCGCAACAACCTGAAAATGATATTGAAACCAAGCGTAAATTGCAGAGAAAACTCCAACCGATAAAAACGTTCTCCAAACTAATACCAATCCGATAGCTGCGAGCATTTCATCCAATTCCAGCTTATCAAGCGTATAAAACCAAACCGAAATGAATAAGGCGCCCATTCCGTAACCTTTTAAGAACATCGGTAAATACCAATTGTCATAACTGAATTCGAGCACCATAGAAAAGTACATCACCATAGCATAGCCCACCATTGCTGAAAATCCTGAAAAAATAAACATCTTCAATGGAATTTCTTTTTTAAACCAAATAATAGCAACAACTCCGGCTAAAACCAGTCCGGGAATCATTAATAAATTCAATCTTGCATTGGTTAATTGGTCATATCCCAAAACGCCGACTGCAAAAGTGTTCTGAATAGAGGTTGTTCCTAAAAACATTCCGAGCATGAAAAGCATAAATAACCCGTGCTGAACATTGTTTTTAGTGAAGATTTTAAATGATATATAAGGTCTTTTCAACGTAAACTGACGAATCGCCAACAAAGCAAAACTCACAAAAGCTGCGATACTCGCATTGATAATATTTCTTGAATTGAGCCAATCCTGCTGTTTTCCAAACGAAAAAACATACGCCGAAAACATAAACGTGGAAACGAAAAGTAGAATACTCAACCAATCGATATAATGCAACGGAACTTTTAATGCAAAATATTTATCGTGCATAAAAACCCAATGCAGCAAAGCCAAAATGAAGCATCCTACTGCCATAATCACATAAAAATGCTGCCAGTTGTATTGAATAGAAACTTCCACCGCATAATAAGCAGAAACCTGATTCATGGCTAAAACGAAGGTATAAAATCCGCCGTAGAACATTCCTCTGTTCCCGATCATGGCCATTAACGGTAAGAATAATTCAATTGTTACCATCATTTTTAAAAACCCGATCAGTAAAGCGGAAAATACAAAGATCATCGGCTCAAAAGTCGTTGAATTCAAATAACTCAGCAAACCTAAAAGTACCAATAAAAGTGTCATTTTATCACGAACTTTGTATCTCATTTTCATTCTCATCACAATCGGCATACATGCGCCCATCCCAATGGTAGTCGCATAATTCGCCCACATGAAATATTCTGTCATCGCCCCGGTTCCGCTCACCACATAGCTGATGTTTCCCGTATACACGCCTCCCAATGGCATCACCACCGCAAGAAGCAATACGATCAGCAAAAGCTGCACGGGTTTCGGAACCCAGTCGTTGTATAATCCTTTATTGTACATGATTTTTTGTTAGATAATAAGATTTCAGATAATAGACATCTGACTTACAGCTTTCTGCATTAATTCCTCTTCAAGGTCTGTAATCTGACATCTTATATGTATTAATCTTTTGAATTAATGTTCACATTCACGTTCATTCCCGCACTCAGTTTAGCCAGATCTTCTTTTTTATTAGAAGCTGTAAACTCTATTCTCACAGGAATTCTCTGCTGAACTTTGATGAAGTTTCCGGTAGAGTTATCCGTCGGAACACTTGAATATCTTGAACCCGTTGCCGCTGAAATGGCCGTTACAATTCCTTCAAATTTTTGTCCGCCTAACGCATCGGCTGTCATCATCATTTTTTCACCAATTTTGATATTTGGCATCTGACTTTCCAGGAAATTGGCGGTTACCCATTTTTGTCCATTTAGAACGATTGTTGCCACTTGTTGTCCGGGTTGAATCAATTGTCCTTCAGAAATCGTTCTTCTTCCCATTACTCCGTCATAAGGCGCGGTGATCACGGTGTAAGACAGATTAATTTTTGCCATATCCAATGCTGACTTTGTTCTTTTAATTTCGGCATCTTTAATCCCTAATTTGCTTCTTACCTCCGTTGTCGATAGATTCGCAGATTGCTTTTGATTTACCAATGTTTCATACGCCGCTTTCTGTGCATCATATTCGGTTTTTACCTGATCGTACTGCTGTCTTGTTACTGCTTCTGAAGCCAACAGATTTTTATATCTGGTTAAATTTTGTTCCGCGTTCCAAAGTCTGGCTTTTGCTCCCGCAATATTGGATTCCATTACGCTAACGTTGTTGGAAACGGTATTTACCGATGAACTTGTTGCTGTTTTCTGAGCTAAAGCATTCTGATAAGCCGCTTCTGCCTGACCTAATTGTGTTAAAATCTCGCGGTCGTCAAGGATCACTAATGTATCTCCTTTTTTAACCTGCTGATGTTCAATGAACTTAATTTCTTTGATATATGCTGAAACTCTCGTATTGATCGGATTAATAAACTCCTCAACCTGAGCCGCTTCCGTATATGTTTTGTCGCCCACGTGAAAATATTCACGTACCAGCCAGAATAACCCGAAGCCAATCACCAAAAACACGATAATGTTAGAGATAATGGCTCTGATTTTATTCTTTTTATTTTCTTTCTTTTTCGCCACAGCACTAGATTGTACGGGTGCCGGCGCGGTATTTTGAGTATTTTGTTCCTTGTTTTCCATTGTTTTGATTTTCAGTTTTAAATTTTTTTCCTTGTGTTATTTATTTTAAACGCAAAGGGCGCTAAGATTTTTTGACTACTAAATGTTTTTAAGCTCTCAAAGGCGTTTCACTTAAAAAAGACCTCAGAGAATTTATTTACAGCGTTCCCGTAGATTTCAAAAGATTGTAATATTGATACAACACATTGATTTCTGCATTGGCATAATCTAATTCTGATTGCAGTTTTTGATTTTGTGCATCAATCATTTCTGCCTGTACCGCCAACTGATTCAGATACTTAGCTTCTGTAATCTTATAATTTTCTTCCGCTAAACTTTTAGCATCATTCAGAATATCAGCCTGTTGAATCGACTCCTGATATTTAACATAAGCCGCATTCACCGCCATATCAATATTTTGCTGAGTCAACGTCATCGCATCATTCGCCTGATTTTTCTGAATCTCACCCAACTTCACTCTTTCCTTCGTTTTATACAGATTATCAATATTATAGCTTAATGAAACACCTGTTTGCCAACCTCCCGAATACATATCCAACACAGGATTTCTCGTCGTGATCGGTCTTTGTAAGGTATATCCACCGAAACCTGCAATGGTAGGCATTTTATCAGTTTTTATAATCTCAATATTTTTATCTGCAACATCAATATTTGTTTTAGCAGATTTCATTAAAGGATTGCTGTCGTGGGCAAGATTTACGTAATAATCCATACCAATTCCGGCATCTTTGCTCTCAACATTTTCAACAGGAACAATCTCAGTATCAGAAGGCAAACCCAAAGCGATGCTTAAATTATAATTAAGAATCTTTTTATTATTCACTAATGTTAAAATTCCCTGATCTAAGTTTTTGATGGCCAGCTCACCACGAATCACCTCATTTCTCGTCACCATTCCCTGCTGATAAAACTTCTGAATATTTTTCAGCCTCTCCTGAGCCAGTTTTTTGTTATTTTGAAAAACTTCCTGTTGATTAATGATTTTATAAATATCCAAATAATTGGAAATAACCAAAAATTTCACATCCTGCTTATTCTTTTCTAAATCTAATTCTGAAAGTTGCTCACGAAGCCCTGCCAATTCAATCGACTTATTGACCAATCCTCCTTTGAAGATGAGTTGAGTCGCCTGAACCGCGTAAGAACTTCCGTAATGAGGCATCGGGATAGCCGTAGAATTTGAAAAATCCTTATCAATTGCTAATACGTTTCCTAAATAGAATTGACTGGTAGAAGCCGTAATTGTCGGCAATTTTTGAAGTTTAGTAACGCTCGTATTTTGTTTTGCGATGTCGATATTCTGCGCCGAAACCTTCAACTGCTGATGATTTTGTACGGCGAGTTCGGCCACCTCATTCGCTGTCATCTGTTTTATTTCCTGTGAAAAAAACAGCGCAGGAAAGACCGCTATCATTAATGATAGTGCTGTTTTTATATTCTTTACCATTTTACCTTGTTTTACGAGTACAAAGTTAGGGTGAATACAAACTCAAACAAATGTTTGAGAATTGGAAAAAGATGTTCAAACGTAGGATTTTAATTTTCGAACTGATTTCTGTATTGTGATGGACTTTCGCCTAAATGTTTCTTAAAAAAATGTGAAAATGAGTATTGATCGCTAAATCCAAGAATTGATGAAATCTCTGATATAGGTTTACTGGAAGCATTTAATAGCACTTTAGCCTCATTGATTACTATTAAAGCAATGATTTGACTTGCCGACTTGCCGGTAATCTCTTTAATAACAGAAGAAAGATGTCTGGTTGTAATTGACTGCCGCTCGGCATAGAACTCTACTCCACGCTCGGTAAGATGATGTTCGGCAAGGTCGTTCAGAAAAACAAAAACAATTTCCTCCTGTCTCGACATCTGGCTCATAGAATTGCTGTCTTCCTGAGCAATAATCCCTGCCATCTGATAACAAAAAACAGAAAAAAGATGCTCAACGATCTCTTTTTTATAGGTCATTTCCGTTTCTGAATCTAAAATATATTTAAGAAAATTCACACTTTTCCAAACCACATCCATTTCATCCTGATGAAAAGGAACGCCGATATTCATCTGTTGCCTAAAGTAACGATACGTAATTAACCTATTGAATTTCAGTGACAACGTTGAAATAAATTCACGTTTATAAGAAACCATTCTCGACTGAAAATCGTCACTTACGGACACCATTTCATAGATCGTCTGCGGATCGGTTACCATAAACATATTGGCAGAAAGTTCGAGATCGCGGAAGTGTTGTTTAAGCTTTATGGTCCCGCTTTTAATGAATATAAATGCAGGATTATCCGGTCGAAAAGGCTTATCGACAGCGATTCTCTGGAAAATATTATGTTGAGTAAAGATCTCAACCCCAAATTTTTCTAAGGCAGACATAACACAAATGTAAGCAATCTCTTGAGCGATTACAAAAATTTATTATTTTAGTATTTTCCAAATTCCTATTATGAGAAAGATTGATTTACTATTTGCTGAATACGGTGAAAGTCACAGAAATTCGACCAACAAACTGATTCACTGGCTCTGTGTTCCCTTGATTTTCTGGACGATTTTAGGATTTATTTCACTCATTCCGTCCAAATCAATTGGTTTTATTTATATTGGTGAAATTAGTTATATAAGCCTCGTCGCAATGGCTTTGGTCACTATTTTTTATATGCGGCTTTCCTTTTTGGTAGGTTTACTCATGATTATTGTGATGACTTTAATGGAAAGTTTCGCTTACGGAATCAATATTCGATTCAAAGAAAATTCCTGGATTGTTTACCTCGCTGTTTTCATCATCACATGGATTTTACAATTCGTAGGACATAAAATTGAAGGCAAAAAACCATCTTTCCTAAAAGATGTACAGTTTCTTTTAGTAGGACCGATCTGGCTATTAAGTTTTATTCTTAAAAAATTGGGAATTAAATATTAGGTTAGGAAGTTGGAAGATGGAGGCTGGAAGTTGCTCTATACAACTCATCAACTTCCCTCTTCCAGCTTCAAGTTTCCAGCCCAATTAATCTTCTAAAGCGTACACTGCAAAACTCGCCAACCAGTGATCACCACCGTAATTCCCTTGGAATAATAAGGGAAGTCCGTTGTTTAAAAATACAGTTGCCGTTTTCTGGAATTCTTTTTTTAATGGATGATCATTGGGAAGAGATTTTGCAATTCCTTTCATACACCAAGCTTTTGTGAAGGATAAACCAACCAAATGAACAGTTTGATAATCAGACAAATCACTCACAACAGGAATTTTCTCGATATTCTCCAGACTTCGTTTTTCGTAGAAATTATTTAACCAGGAAACAAATTCTTTTTGAGGTAAAACTCTTCTCATTAAATCTGCAATTTCTAAACTCGGCGAAAAGAAATCTGAACCGTCCGGCTCAAGATAAGCAGGCGTTTTTGTATTATTTAAATAAAAATATTTAGCCTTTTCAATCAATTGATTCTCAAACGCTTTATCACCTGTCGCTCTTGCCCAATCTAATGCAAAAACCATTGCGAAGGCTGTATTAGGATGCACTCCCGTTCTGTTTGGATACGTTTGTTTTGGTAAAAAACTCTTCCAGGAAGCTAAAATTTTATCCGTCAAAGGTTTCAGATTCTGATGCCAAACTTTCGCTTTTGGATGGTCCCAAGTTGCTAATTCTTCATCCAGTTTCAATAGCCAAGCCCAGCCGTAGGTTCTTTCAAAAGTTCCTGTCAGTTGATATTTGGTAAAATAATCTGCTTCTGTCTGAAGATTTTCTTTTTTAAATGAATTATCCAGAATATTTTCTATGTCTCTTGCAATCGACAAGTTCGGCTTTGTTTTTAGTAAACGAACCAACATCCAATGTCCATGAACAGAGCTATGCCAATCGAAACAGCCATAAAAACTGGGATGTAGATCTTTCGGTGTTAACGGAACTTCATCCGCATTATTAATAATATGCGCCGTTTTGTTCGGATATTCCTGATTGATGCAGTGAAGTGGTTTTTCGGATAATTTGATTGCCATTTCATCCGTCAGTTTCGGAACTTCCTGAGCAAACATCGAAAACGGTAAAAATAGGATGGCTAAAAGACTCTTTTTCATTCAATAAAAATATAAAATAAATTCAAGTATCCCATGGTTAGATCAATTTAAAGAATAGATTTATAAATTCATTCCCCTAAAATTCAAATGTTCTTTAAAAATTTAATCTTTTTCAGTTTTTACCCCTACTTTTGAAAGTACCCAAAAGAAATAAATTATGAAAAAATCATTAGTATCACTTTCATTTTGTATTCTACTTATCCATTGCAAAAAGAATGAAACACAGGCTTTACATGCCAGTTTAGTGGATGTTGTTCAGGAAGATAAAGTAGCAAATTATTCACCTGCTGCCATTTCAGAAAAATCAGCCAGTGTAAATAGTCGCTCCTTAAAAAGCTGTTTTTTGACTTTGAAAATTATATTTGCCTAAAAAGATTCGGAGAACAAGTTCGAGCCAAAGAAGAATTTGTTGTTTGATTTGATTCAATCTCATCTTCAAATTGTATCCAATCCCTGCTAATAATGCATTATTAATATCTCCAGCCACTCCTTTCAGGAAGTTTAATCCTAAGGAGTGGTTTCTTTTTAAATGAGAGATACAAGGTTCTATGGCTGCTCTTGCCCGGAATCTTAATCTGGCTACTTGTTGCCCATATTTTGTTTTTTCTTTTTTTGCGGGAAGCAAAATTGCTGTTCCTTCCACTTCTTTGATTCCTTTAAATCCTCTGTCTGTAGTGGCTTTCGTAGGTCTTGTTCCGCCAACGGATTTTCTTACCCTCTCACTCTGTGCCAATGATTCTTCAAGAGTTTTACTATCGTGAGGATTGCCAGAAAATCTCTTTACCGAGCTGATGATCCCTGTTTTCCGACCTCTTACTACTGCTACTTTTGTCCCAAACTCGTATGCTTTTCCCGATTTTCCTTTCGCAATACACGCAACTTGTGGCTCGTGAAGACTGTAAATTTTATCTTTCGTGGTACGTTCTTGGGTGAGTGCTTTAAGGTAAATTTTAAAAACGTCTTCGTAGCCTTTCAAAACATCTTTAGGAAGTTTTCTTTCCAATTCCCGAAGAACTCTTTTACCAATCGTCCTGAGCTTTTTCCTCGCCATTTTTGCCTTCTTCTGTCTTCTGGGATGATGTCCAAAAAAAGCGTCCCGCAATAATTGTTTGCTCACTCTTCTGTAGCTTTGTCTTTGTACAACGCTCTCTTTTTCTGCTATTTTTCTACAATTGTCGATTACTTTTTTTGCTAATTTGGCATCGGTAGGAAAGGTAATGTTCTTCTCCTGAACCGTCGTATCTACCTGAACTTCATCTTCTGTTTTGGCTTTGGGATGGAGAGAAACGCTTTGTCCCAAAAGAAATTCCAAACCCTTATCTCCAATTCTTTTTCTGAAGTGTACAAAATTGCTCGGATCGAAAGGCTGCTCTGTCTGGAAAAAGGTTTCTCCGGTAAAATATTGCCAATACGCATTCTCAATCCATCTCTCTATTACACTTTCATCACTTTCTTTAAACATTTCCTTGAGCAAAAGCATTCCTGCTATTTTACGGATAGCAATAGAAGGTCTTCCGTTTTCTGAAAATAATTTCTCAAACTCTGACTCCATTTTATCCCAGGAAATCTCCCCAGCTAATTTTACCACCGGATGCTCCATATTAATAAGCTCCGTAAGCCTGGTCTTGAATAAATTCTGCTGTAAATCCTCTCTTATTTTGCCTAACATTTTGCCACTTTTTATATCCTAAAAATACAATTTATTGCAATTTTTTACAACGATTTTTTACGAAATATAAGTGCATAAAACTGATAATCAAAATATTACTTGGTTTTTAAGGAATGACTAAATAAAAATCAGTATTTGAATACAAATGATACAATTTCTAAAAAAATCATTAAAAATGGTGAAATGACGATTCAGGTTGGCGACACTAAAAAAGCTCAGAATCAAGTGAATGAAATCGTAAAAAAGAGTAATGGCTACATTCAGAAAGAAGAGTTTCGAAATACAGATACCGATGAAAATCTTAACTTAATAATAAGAGTTCCGCACAAGAATTTTGACTCGTTAATCAATTCGTTTTCAGACGGAATGGGTTCTGTTTTATCTAAAAACATTTCATCAAACGACGTTACGGAAGAATACACTGATGTTACCATCAAACTCGCGAACAAGAAAATCTATCTTGAAAAATATCGCGATATGCTGAAAAGTGCGGCTACTACGAAAGATATGCTGGAAATTCAGGAAAATATCCGAGAATTAGAAGATGAAATTGATGTCTCGGAAGGCAGGCTTCGGTTTATCGATGACCGCGTGAATTACAGTACATTAAATCTAACTCTACACAAAGAAAAAGTAAGAAGTTCAACGACTTCAAAAATCGGTTTTGGAAGCCGCTTTGGAGATTCTTTCACAGAGGGCTGGAATAGTTTTATTGCTTTCTTTCTCGGATTAACTTCGCTATGGCCTTTCTTTCTGCTGATTCCTGCTATTGTTTATCTTTGGAAAAAGTGGAGAAACAGGAAGAGAAAGTAATGTTAATTATTTCCCTCGCAGATATAGCAGATTACACAAATCTTTTTTATAAACTGTATAAATTATAATCTGCGTATTCTGCTATATCTGCGAGAAATTATAAAAATATTATCTCATTCCTCACAATGGCTATTTTCCCAACACAAAAACAGCTGGAATTTTATGCAATTCCGGTTTTTGTTTCTGCCATTCTTTTATCGTTTTTGTTTTAATGAATTCCAGTTCAGGATCGTTGATATTGGCAGCGATACAGAGCTTGGTATTGGGTGATAAAAATTTAGTAAGATCTTCAAAAAGCGCATTATTTCTATACGGTGTTTCCATGAAAATCTGAGAATAGCCCGTTTTCTGAACCAGACTTTCTAACTGCAAAATCTGTTTTTTCTTCTCACTTTTATCAATCGGAAGATAGCCGTTAAAAGTAAATTCCTGACCGTTAAAACCGCTTGAGATCAAGGCTAAAATAATGGATGAAGGCCCTGAGATAGGCACTACTTGAATATTTTTTTCGTGGCACCATTTTACCATTAAATTTCCGGGATCAGCGATACACGGAAGTCCGGCTTCGGAAAGCAGTCCGAAATCCTGACCATTCAGCATTCTGTCCTGGGCTTCTTTAATGTCAGCATTTTCGGTATATTTATCCAGCAAGAAAAGCTTTAAATCTGCCTGTTTTTTCTCAGGAGCGAAGAATTTCACCACCTTTCTGGCCGTTTTTTCATTTTCAACAAAGAAGTAATCCGTTTGCATAATATACTCTTTAATCACAGGTGAAAAATGAGTGATAGAAGTATTTTCGGAAAGGTAAGCAGGTAATAAAAAAAGCATAATTTCGTTTTAGTTGTTACTGTTAAGTTGTTGTACAATGGCATCACATCCTCGATTAATAAGCTGAAATACCTCTTCAAATTCCTTCATATCTCCCCAGTAAGGATCGGGAACTTCTGCATTTTCATGATCTCCTAAAGACTCCAAAAATAAAGAAACTTTTTGTCTTTGCTCTTCATTTTTAGCCTTTGAGATCACATCTGCCATCACATCAATATCCATGCAGTAAATTTTATCAAATATATCAAAATCTGCATTGTTAATGGGTCTTGATCTTTGTTTTGAAATATCAATCTGATGATTTGCCGCTGTTTTTATCGATCTTTTATCAGGATGTTTACCTTCATGCATGGAAATCGTTCCCGCAGAATCAATCATAAAATGAGAAGGAACTTTTGCTTTCATAATCCCTTCCGCTAAAGGACTTCTGTAAATATTTCCCAGACAAACCATTACTATTTTCATACTACTTTATTTAAAAATTAAAAGATTTAATGATTAAAAAATTATTGTATTAAACAAAAAATGAAGAATAAATTCTATTCTCCATTTTATATATTTTTAATTAAATTATTTCTATTGTTTGATCTTCTCAGTTAAGTCTTTCACGTACTTCTTGATCTCTTTATCAATTTTAGAAACATCTTTGATCGTATCGCAGGCATACATTACTGTAGAGTGATCTTTTCCTCCCATTTCTTCACCAATTTTGCTGAATGTGGAGTTGGTATATTCTTTTGAAAAATACATCGCCAATTGTCTTGGAAGTGCAATTTCTCTTTTTCTTGTTTTAGATAAAAGCTGCTCTTTTTTGATTCCGAAATAATCGCAAACAACCTCCTGAATATAAGGAATATTAACAATCTTCTTCTGATTCGCAGCAATTTTATTGATCGTATCTTTCAATAATTCAAGGCTCAGATCTTTCTTATATATGGTAGAATAAGCAATTACTGAGTTAATTACCCCAATAAGTTCTCTTACATTTGTCTTTGTTTCGGTAGCCAAGAAATCAAGCACGTCATCCGGAAGAACGATTCCGTCACGGCTTAATCTGTCAACGATAATTTGCCTACGTGTCGGCAAATCCGGTGATTTAATTTCCGCAGAAAGTCCCCACTTGAAACGGGAAACAATCCTGTCCTGAATATCCATAATATCCGCCGGAGCTTTATCCGATGTCAAGATGATCTGTTTTCCATTCTGATGTAAATAATCAAAAATGTGGAAGAAGCTATCCTGAGTTGCCGATTTCCCTGAAAGGAACTGAATATCATCGATAATCAAAACATCAACCATCTGATAGAAATTCGCAAATTCTGTCTGCTTATGAGCTTTTGCAGCTGAAATAAACTGCTGGATGAATTTCTCAGAAGACAAATACAAAACTACTTTATCCGGAAACTGACTTTTCACTTCTAAACCTACAGCCTGTCCTAAGTGCGTTTTACCAACTCCATAACCTCCATATAAAAATAATGGGTTAAAAGCGGTTGCCCCCGGTCTTTTAGCGATAGATCTTGCTACCGTAGCAGCAAATTTGTTGCTTTCTCCTTCTATATAATTATCAAAAGAGAAATCTGGCTTTAAGTTGGAATCAATATTTACTTTTCTGATTCCCGGAACCACAAACGGATTAACGATGTTCGACGAAAACCCTTGAGGCATCGTTTCCTGCATTTTTGGAGGAGGAACTGTTTTCCCCTTCATATTCATTGTAACTGGTTTTTCCAAACCGCTAGGCTTGTTTTCCATTACAGAATACCATAATTTTACTCCTTTTCCAATATTTTTCTTCAGGGCAGCTGAAAGTAAGGATAGATAATTATCCTCAATATATTCCTTGTAAAAATCGCTCGGAACCATCAAGGTAAGATTGTTCTGAACCAAAGAAATTGGCTGAACTTTATCAAACAGAAGGTCGAAAGATTTTTCAAGCTTTTTTAAATCAGAATTATCCTCAGCCGCGTTTAAATTATCACGCATAAACTGCAGACACTTCTGCCATATCAACATTAAATTTTCATCCAT